>NZ_CM179517.1:0-4800000 GCF_058803405.1 Prosthecobacter sp. GW821-HT29F12
ATTATTGAAATTACGGTAAGTATATTGAATTTAGTCTTAGCGGCAAGGGTTTTAGTTAATATCTATTAAAATTCATGCTCCTCGCGTGGGTCTCATTGCTGCCTTGCAAGCGCCCGCAGGCCATGGATGATCGGCTCCCATGATCTCCATTCAGGATCTCACCAAGCGCTTCGGCGCTCAAACTGCCGTCGATCATCTGACCTGGGAGGTGCCGCCGGGCATGATCGTGGGTCTGCTGGGGCCCAACGGGGCAGGGAAGACCACCACGCTGAAAATGGTCACCGGCATGCTGCAGCCTGACGAGGGCACGGCGCTGATCTGCGGCGTGAACGTCTCCACCCATCCCGTGGAGGCCAAGCGCCTGCTCGGCTTTGTGCCGGACTCAGGCGCGGTCTATGAATCCCTCACCGGGCTGGAATTTCTCCTGATGATCGGGGCGCTCTACGGCATCTATGAAGACGAGGCCCGGCCGCGCATCCGGCAGTTCTTGGATTTCTTTGAGCTCGATGAGCAGACGCTCACGACCAAGCTGCTAGGTGCATACTCCAAAGGCATGCGGCGCAAGGTCGTCATCACCGCCGCGCTGCTGCACAATCCCAAGGTTGTCCTGCTGGACGAGCCGCTGGACGGGCTGGATGCGAATGCCGCCGTCGGCTTTAAAGCCCTGCTGGAAACCCTGGCCCGCGAAGGCAAGACGATCGTTTACAGCTCCCATGTGCTGGATGTCGTGGAGCGCGTGTGCAATCGCGTGGCCATCATGGCGCAGGGAAAACTGCTCGTGGAAGGCTCGCCGCACGACCTTCAGCACCAGCACGGGGCGGACACGCTGGAGCAGCTCTTCACCCGGCTCACCGGCCTCAGTGGTCTGGAGGCACGCGCCGAGACCTTTGCCAAAAGCATGCTGTCATGAGCACCGCCGCCGAAAACATGCCGCACACTCATGGCCGCCGCCCCCCCTCGCCCGCGAAGGTGCTTCGCAGCCTGTTCTGGAAGCTGCTGTTCCGTGGCCGTGCAGCGCAGCAGGCAGGCATGCAGAAAACGCGGCGGCAGATGGGCCTCGGCCTGACCCTGTTCATTTACGCCCTCGTCGGCCTCATGCCCGCGCTGCTCTCAAAGTTCACGGACACCTTTGTATTTGCCTGCACGCTGCATGGCTTCACGCTGATGTTTGCCTCCCTCACACTGGCTTCCAGTGCGGGTACCATGCTCTTCATGAAAGAAGAGGCGGAGATCCTGCTGCACCGCCCCGTGACTCCACAGCAGATGCTGCGCGCCAAGTGCGCTGTGCTCGCGGGTTTTGCCTTCGTGCTTGCCCTGGCGCTGAATCTCGCCGGACTCGTCGCCGGCCCATGGAGCAGAGGTGGGACGTGGCGCTTCATCCCTGCGCATCTGTTTTCCACCGCGCTGCTCATGCTCTTCTCTGCCGCCAGCATCGTGCTGGTGTACAACGCCTGCCTCAAATGGTTCGGGCGCGAGCGTCTGGACAATTTGCTCGCCACAGTCCAGTCACTCCTCACGGTCGTGATGATCATGGGCGGGCAGATCATGCCCCGGGTGATGCAGCTGGAGGCCTTCAAGCATTTCGACCACATCACCGGCTGGATGCTGGCGCTGCCGCCGATCTGGTTCGGTGCGCTGGATGCATTGCTCAGCGGCACCACGCTCAATACTTCCACCATGTGGCTGCCTGCCGGGCTCGCAGTCGCCGTGACGGCGCTGACGAGCTGGTTGGCGCTGGAAAAGCTCGGCAGCGCCTACGGCCAGGGCCTGATGAATTTAAACGAATCCGCCGGCGCGACCAAAGAGCGTACCAAGCCTCGCGGCGTCTGGCTGGCGGCCATCGTCAAACTTCCGCTGCTGCGCTGGTGGCTGCGGGATCCCGTGGAGCGCGAGTCATTCAAGCTCACCACGGCCTACCTGTTTCGCGACCGGGAAATCAAGCTGCGGCTCTATCCCGGCATCGCACCCATGCTCATCATGCCGCTGGTCATGCTCTTCTCCGGCGGCAAGGGCGGCGCTGATGGCGCGATGATGATGCAGGGCTTTGCCACCTGCTTTCTCGGCATGATATCGCTGCAGGCCATGATGTTTCTCGGCTGTTCCGAGCATTGGCGTGCGGCGGCCTTTTTCTATGTCGCCCCGCTGCGGCACTGGAGCCCGCTGTTTCATGGCTCGCGCAAGGCCGTGCTCTGCTGGCTGAGCTTCCCCGTGCTCATCCTGCAAACCGCCCTCATCTGCGGCTTGCAGAGATCCTGGACACCCCTGGCACTCAGCCTGCCAGCCATGATGTTTCTGCCCACCTTCTCCCTCGTCACCGGCCTCATGGGCCAGTGGCTGCCATTTTCAAAACCGTCCGAAGACGTCAAGAACACCAGCGCCGGCTGCCTCATGATGGCTGCTTCCATGGCCGCCGCCGGCATCATCGGCGGTCTCTCAAGCTGGATGTGGCACATCGGCCAATTCCCCATCTTCCTAGCTCTGGAAGCACTCGTGATGCTCGGAGCCACCATCCTCATGAAATACCTCATGCGCGACACCCCTTGGGTGGCGCAGCCGGAGTAAACGATTTTTCGTTTCCCTGCGCCGCTTTGCGGCTATTCAAAGCGATACCATGACCCACGCCGAAGCCGCCAGCCGCGCCGCCTTTCTCAGCGCCGAACTTCACCGCCACAACCGCCTCTACTACGTCGAGGCTCGCCCGGAAATCAGCGATCAGCAGTTCGATGCCCTCCTGCGCGAACTCCAGGACATCGAGGCGAAATTCCCCGATCTGCAGACACCCGATTCCCCCACTCAGCGCGTCGGTGGCGCGCCCCTCGAAGGCTTCACGCAGATCACGCACACCGTGCGCATGATGAGCCTGGACAACACCTATTCGGAGGAGGAGCTCAGCGCCTTCTTCGCCCGCGTACAGAAAGGCCTCGGGCGCGAGAAAGTGGACTGCGTCATCGAGCCCAAGGTGGACGGCGTCGCCATCACCATTCGCTACGAAAACGGCATCCTGAAATACGGTGCGACGCGTGGCGATGGTCAGACCGGCGACGATGTGACGAACAACCTCAAAACCATCGGCCGCCTGCCGCTGCGACTCCCCAAAGACGGTCCGCAGAGTTTCGAAGTGCGTGGCGAGGTCTTCATGCCCAAGGCAGGCTTTGCCAAGCTCAACCAGGAACGCGAAGAAGCTGGCGAGGCCTTGTTTGCCAACCCCCGCAACTCCACCGCTGGCACCTTGAAGCTGCTGGATCCAAAGATCGTCGCCAAGCGTCCGCTCGACATCGTCTTCTACGGCTTGGTGGAAGCCAGCGCGGTGGACTCGCAGACAGATGTCTATGCACTGCTGGATGCCGCCGGACTGCGCAAGGCCGATCTCATCTGGCATGCCGACAGCGCCGAAGGTTTGCTGCACGCAATCCGTGAGCTTGATGAAAAACGCAAATCACTGCCCTACGAAACCGACGGTGCCGTGATCAAGGTCAACAGCTTCGCCGATCAGCGCGAACTCGGTGCCACCAGCAAAGCACCTCGCTGGGCTATCGCTTACAAGTATCAGCCCGAGCAGGCGGAAACCAAAATCACCGCCATCGACATCCAGGTGGGCCGCACCGGCGCTCTCACACCCGTGGCTCGCCTGGAGCCCGTCCTCGTCAGCGGCAGCACTGTCAGCAACGCGACCCTGCACAACTACGAGGAGATCGAGCGCAAGGACATCCGCGTCGGCGACACCGTCATCATCGAAAAAGCCGGCGAGATCATCCCCGCCGTCGTCTCCGTGAAAAAGGAGCTGCGGAGTGGAACTGAAACCGCCGTGCCCGTTCCTACGCACTGCCCCGTCTGCGGCACCGCCGTGCATCGCGATGAGGAGCAGGTCGTCATCCGCTGCCCCAATCCGCACTGCCCCGAAGTCGTCAAACGCCGCATCGAGCACTTCGTCAGCCGTGGGGCCATGGACATCAGCGGCCTCGGCGAATCCGTCATCGCGCAGTTGGTGGAATTGAAGCTCGTCAAGGATGTCGCTGATCTCTACGATCTCAATGAACTCTCGCTCGCCCGACTCGAACGCGTCGGCACCAAGAGCATCGACAACTACCTCAAAGCCATCGCCTCCAGCAAGCAGCAGGACCCCTGGCGGCTCGTCTTCGGCCTCGGCATCCTGCACGTCGGTGCCGGTGGTGCACGCAAGCTCATCGAGCACTTCAGCAGCATCGACGCCGTCGCCAACGCGAGCGTCGAAGATCTCACGCAATGCCCCGACATCGGAGCCATCGTCGCTCCAAGCATTCACGCCTGGTTCCGTGAGGAACACAACGTCACCCTCCTCAACCGTCTGCGCGCCGCAGGTCTTAACTTCACACAAAAGACTGTCACCGCCGCCTCCGACAAACTCAACGGCACCACCTGGGTCATCACCGGCACGCTGAGCGAAGACCGCGAAACCATCGCCGACACCATCCGCGCCAACGGCGGCAAAGTCAGCGGCAGCGTCAGTGGCAAAACCACCTACCTCCTCGCGGGTGAAGACGCCGGCAGCAAACTCGACAAAGCCACCAAACTCGGCGTGAAGATCGTGACCGAACCCGAGTTTCGCGCGATGCTTTAAACCGAAGAGGGATCATCTTGATCCCTCTTATCTTCTCCTCGCAATGACATGGCTCCCTGTCGCAAGCGCAAATGAGACGAGGCTCAAACCCGCTGCCACCGCAAAGGTCAATCGCATGCCTGCGGCAACGTCTGCGGGCGGCACCTGCGTGAGGTGAATGCTTCCTGCGGCAAAGGCGAACAACGCTCCCATGACGGAGGCCCCGGTGATGAGCCCCAGATTGCGCGACAGATTGAGCATGCCGGAAATGACACCTCGATTCTCCGGAGCGATCGTGCTCATGACGGCCGTGTTGTTCGCCGTTTGAAACAAGGCGTATCCTGCGGTGATGATGCTGATGGCCGTGATGTAGCCGCCGCTTCCAGCCGCCATGGGAAGCAAGGATTGAATCAAACAACCACCCGTCATGCCGAGCAGCCCAACGAGAGTCACCCGTCGTGTTCCAAACCTGTCCACAATGCGACCAGCGGGCGCTCCCGTCAGCGCTGCGACCAGCGGCCCGACAGACATCACCATGCCCACCACGGCCGAGTCGAGACCCAGTGCCCGCGAGAGATAAAACGGCCCGACCACCAGTGTCGTCATCACCACCGTGGAGACAATCCCGCTCATGGCCAGGTTGGCACTCAGCCGTGGATCACGAAACAAAGACAACTCGATCAAAGGCGAAGTCGCTTTCAACTCCACGCACAGGAACAGAGCGAATCCCGTGACCGCCCCCAGCAGCAGGGCAATGTTGAGCGTTCCAAATTGACCACGCCCAAGTGTCATGGCGAGCGCATAGGCCGTGAGAGTCATCGCCAGCAACAGCGTGCCCAGAGGGTCCAGACGAGGGAGTTTCTTTTCCGGCCCTCGGTGCTCCCCGGGCAGGTGCTGGCTCACCAGCAGCAAGGCCACGATGCCAAGCGGGATATTGATGAGGAAAAGCGCACGCCAGCTCCAACCAGCAATCAGCGCCCCTCCGAGCGACGGGCCAAGAGCCGTGCCAATCGCCGACATGGTGCCCAGCAGTCCCATGGCACTGCCGGTTTTTTCCTTCGGCACAATCTCACCGACAAAAGCCATCGTCAGCGCCATCATGATGGCTGCGCCGAGCCCTTGCACCGCACGGGCAGCGATCAACATCCACAGCGTGGTGGCTGCTCCTCCTACGATGGACGCCAAGGTGAAAATCAAGATGCCCGCCTGCAGCAGACGCCGCCGACCCACGATGTCTCCAAAACGTCCGGCGCTGACGATCAGCGTCGTGATGGCGAGCAGATAGGCCAGGACCACCCACTGGACTTCTTGAAACGATGCAGAAAACGCCCGGGTCAAAGACGGTAGCGCAACATTGGCGATGCTCGTGCCAAGCGACGACAGCAGCATGGAAAGCGAAAGGCCGGTGAGCGCCCAACGCACGGACGGTCGCTGTTCGGCGGTTGCAGCGATTTTCAGATCTTGGGATTCAATAAACGTCTTCATAGGGTGCGTGATTTCTGGTTGGCATGAGACGGATAGCCCTTGGACAAACATGCGGGAGACGCACGGTTTGCACTCGATTCGTGCGTTTGACGCCATGTCACCATTGAGGCATGATGTCCCCATCCATGTCGAACCCGGATCTCAATCTGCTCTTCACCCTCGATGCGCTCCTCGCAGAGGACAGCGTTGCGCGGGCGGCAAAGCGGCTGCGGCTAAGCCCCTCAGCGATGAGTCGGGCGCTGGGAAGATTGCGTGATGCAACGGGCGATCCTCTGCTGGTCCGCGCTGGCCGTGGTTTGGTCCCCACTCCTCGCGCACTCGAACTCCGCGAGCGAGTCCGGCAACTGGTGCAAGAGTGCGAAACAGTCTTGCGCCCCGCCTCGAAGCTGGACTTCAAACGTCTGGTCCGCACGTTCACCCTTCGCACCAGCGAGGGATGGGTGGAAAATTTCGCCCCCGTCCTCATCGCCCGCTGCGCTGCGGAAGCCCCTGGTGTGCGGATGCGCTTCGTACCCAAGCCAGACAAAGGCAGCACTCCTCTGCGTGAAGGTGCGGTCGATCTGGAAACAGGCGTGGTGGACGAATCCACGGGGCCAGAATTACGGGCGCAGGCCTTGTTCCGCGACCGCCTCGTCGGCGTCGTGCGCATGGGGCACCCGCTTTGCAAAGGGCGGATCACTCCCTCCCGCTACGCTGCCGGAAAGCACATTCTGGTATCCCGCGAAGGACACGAAACCGGCCCGATAGATGACGCTTTGAAACCACTTGGTTTGCAGCGGGCGATCGCCACGATTGTCAGCGGCTTTGCGACCGCAGTGGCCCTGGCCCGGGACAGCGAGTTGATCGCGAGTGTTCCTGAACGGCACACCGCCAGCCTGCGCATTGGAATGCATGCCTTCGCCCTGCCAGTGACCGTGCCAGAGTTCACCGTGTCGATGCTCTGGCATCCGCGATTGGATGCGGATGCCGCTCATCGCTGGCTACGCGATCAAGTACGAGCGGTTTGCTCGGCCAGGCGCTGAAACCGCCCTCTGCAACGCTTACTCGCAGCCGCCTTCGCAGACGATGCCGTGGATTGCATCTTGCTGGCGGGGGGCGAGCTGAACGTCACTGAAATCGAGATCGTCATCGATGCCGGGAGGCACGGCGGATGTCGGGGGCGATGTCGGTTCCGTCTGAGGGGCTGATGTGGATGTTTCGTTGTTCATGGCAGGTGGGTTAAAAATCGTCGTCGTCACAGGGTTTCAGGTAGCTGCTGCTCATGCTGAGAGCGGTTGTCTCCTTCAGGTGCATGGGCTCAGGCAGCCAGGGCAGCGGGTTCTTGGTGTCTGGAGTGAGCATGGGCAGGCCGCAGCCCCTGAGCCGGCAATTCGCGGTGTGGTCGATAAAGCGTTCATAGTCCTCTCCCTTGAGGCTCAGGGCCTTCATAGGCAGACCCTGGCGAATCAGATCTTTCTCCAGCGCGGCCGCTTCCTGCATGATGCCCAGAAGTTCTTCCCGAAAGACCGGGTCATTGATCGCAGGATTCTCCTCCAGCAGGTCCAGGAAGAGCAGGCGGAAGAACTCGGTGTAATGGGCCTCGTCCCGCAGGAGATTCGAGAGAACCTGGCGGAAGCCGGCAAAACGGTTGAGTTGCTGCAGGCTCATGATGGACCCAAACAGGCCGAAGAACTGAAGTCCCTTCATGCACTGCCCAAACACGAAAAGACTGCGCGCCAGCAGCTTCAGATTTTCAATCCGCGTCAGGTCCATGCCACGCTGAAGGCCGCTGGTGTGCTTCGTGACAAACGCCTCCTTCCGGGAGATCAAAGGTGAGGTCAGGCAAAGAGCCTCACACTCATGGATGTTCACGCCAAGTGTGAAGGCGGCATGGACCAGAGCTTCGATGCGGATGTTGTCGTCATGCGTTTCGCGCCCGAGCACGAGTTTGAGCTCCGGCGCGGTCACCAGCGTGCGCACCACATGCTGAAGCTCCGCTCCAGCCATTTTGCGTGACGTTGCCATCCAGCCGATGGCCAGTTGGAGGATCGAACGCTCGCCGGCGCTCAGGTCGGCCGCGTGCCATTGCTCGATGTCCGTCTGCATCTGAATGTCCGGACTCAGCGGCCCCCAGTGGTCGGCTTTCATCTCCTTGTAGAGTTCGTACGCCCAGGGGTATTTGAGCGGCAGCAGATTGAAGGTCATCGTCTCTCGTCCGTTGACCACACGCTTGGATGCAAAGGCGAGTTTCGCTTTCGCCTTGTCGAGCAGGAACACGCGGTTGCCGATCTGGCAGGTGGTTTTCTCCGAGGTGGCTCGCAGGGTCGGCTCGCCCTGATACGCCGTGACAGCAGGAGCTGCATTCGCGGGCTCTGGCATCGGCGTTGCGGAATTCGTCGCGGCTGGCCACAGTTGCTTCAGTTCTGCGTAGCTCTCGCGTTCAGCCGCCCCATCAGATGGGAAGATCTCCGAGATGAAGCCGGCGACTTTTTGGTAGTCGGTCACTTTCCCTTCAAAGAAGTTCTGCTCCTTGCGCATGAAAATGACTTCATCCAGCCATGGCAGCGGATCTTGAATCCCGGGATGGAGCTCCGGCAGGCCGCAGCCCCGCAGACGGCGGTCGGCGATGAAATCGGTGTAGCGCTCAAACTCCGCCATCGTCAGGCCCACGGCGTTGACCGGCAGGCAGTCGCGGATGAACTCCTTTTCCAGCGCCACGCCCTCTCGCATAATCTGCACCAGCTCATCCCGGAAGGCAGCGGTGCAAATCTCCGGATTCTCCCGCAGCAGGTCCAGGAACAGATGGCGGAAGACCTCGATGTGGTTCGACTCATCACGCAGCGTGTAGCGGAACATCTGGCCGATGCCCGGAAACTTGCCCTGACGATAGAGGCTGAGGATCATGCCAAACAGGCCGTAAAACTGCGTGCCCTCCATGCACTGGCCGAAGACAAACATGTTTTTGGCCAGCAACTGCTTGCCCGCGACGGAGGTCAGGTCAAGGTCGCTGCGCAGGTTGTTCGAATGCCGCGTCACGAACTCGTTCTTTTTCACGATCGAAGGTATCTGCTCAAACATCGCCTCGCACTCATGGGGATCGATGCCCAGCGAGGAGATCATGTACAGCAGGCTGTCGGCATGGATGTTCTCCTCATGCGCATGCCGGCCCAGCACGAGTTTCAATTCGGGCGCTGAAACAAGGTCCCTCACCACATGCTGAATGTTGTCCCCGACGATCCCCTCGGCCGCGCTGAAATAGCCGATGCCCATCATGATGATCCAGCGCTCATTGGGGGTGATCTGCTCGGAGCGCCACTGCTCCACGTCCCGCTGCATCTGGATGTCCTCCGGCTCCCAATGGTTCGCCATCATTGCGGCGTACTTTTCAAAGGCCCACTCATACTTCACCGGAAACAGGTCAAATCCCGCGTACGGCGTGCCATTGATCACCCGTTTTCCAGCCAGCGCCTGCTCCGCTTTTTGCTGTGTGAGGGTGAAATCGTGGTGTCTGACGGCGTAAATTTTGTCCATGGAGGCTTTAAAGGAAAGAAACTGGAATATACAACATATGGTGTGTGAATAAATAATATTGTCAATATATGGTGTTTTATTGCTGTGAATAAATGCTTTTATAGCCAAGTGCGACCGCAGCTGACTGCCTGATAATCAGCGTTTTCCGATGATTCCGGACTGTGGGAATGGAGCGTCCGTCCTTCCCCAGAACGTCCTTGAGTTGCTTTAGCTCTTCCTCACCAGTCGCGCCACCAGCGCCGTCCATCCCGTCTGATGCGAGGCCCCGCAGCCTCGGCCGGTGTCGGCATGAAAATACTCATGGAAGAGAAGCAGGTCCTTCCAGGCGGGATCGCCAGCATAGCGGGCATCGCCATTGTGGCAGGGGCGGTGGCCGGTGGCGTCAGGTTCAAAGAGGCGGCACAAACGCCGGGAAATCTCGTTGGCCGCACCTTGCAGCGTCACCCGTTTGCCGCTGCCAGTGGGCAGTTCCACGGTGAAGTCGTTGCCATAGAAATGATGGTAACGTTCTAGCGCTTCAACGATCAGGTAGGCGATGGGAAACCACACCGGTCCGCGCCAGTTCGAGTTGCCGCCAAACATATGGCTGTCGCTTTCTCCCGGCACGTAGCTCACCGTCAGGTCGCCACCGTTGAGGTGCAGCCTATAAGGATGCGCTTCATGATGTTTGGAAAGGGACCGAATGCCGAAAGGTGACAAAAACTCCTTCTCATCCAGCAGGTAGCCAAGCAGCCGCTCCAGGCGCTCACGCGAAGGAATCGCCAGCAGTCGGTGCCCATGCGTGCCCCCCTTCACACAATAGCTCACATGATGGGCAAGGTCGGCGCGATGATGCAGAAACCAGTCCATGCGCTTCTTGAATCCCGGCAGCTTGGCGATGCGCCCTTCATCCAGCAATTCCACCGCGATGAGCGGCAGGAGGCCCACCAGCGAGCGTGTGCGCAGCGGAATGGCGGGCCTTCCATCATCATGCAGTTCATCATAATAAAAGCCGTCGGTCTCATCCCACAAACCCTCGTCACCGATGTTGTTGATGGCATCGACGATCTGCACGAAGTGCTCGAAAAATTTCGACGCCATGTCCTCATACGCGGTGTTCACCGTGCCGTCGGACCGCTGCGCGAGTTCCAGCGCCATGTTCAGCATGGTCAGCGCATAGAAGGCCATCCACGCCGTGCCGTCCGCCTGCTCCAGCCGCTGCCCGTCCGGCAGTGGCTGCGATCGGTCAAAGATGCCGATGTTGTCCAGGCCGAGGAAGCCGCCCGCAAAAAGGTTGTGCCCTTCGCTGTCCTTGCGGTTCACCCACCAGGTGAAGTTCAGCAGCAGCTTTTGAAAACAGCGCTCCAAAAACTCCCGGTCACGCTCTCCAGCAGGCGCGGTGATTTTATACACACGCCAGCAGGCCCACGCATGCACCGGCGGATTCACATCGTTGAACTTCCACTCGTAGGCTGGGATCTGGCCGTTCGGCTGCATGTACCATTCCCGCAGAAAGAGCAGCAGTTGCTCCTTGGCAAAGTCCGGGTCCAGCTCCGCAAACGGCAGCATGTGAAAAGCGGCGTCCCACGCGGCGAACCACGGATATTCCCACTTGTCCGGCATGGACAGCACATCACGCGCATACAAATGCTGCCAATGATGATTGCGGCCAGACAGCCGTGCTTCGGGTGGCGGCGGAAACGCTGGGTCTCCCTGCAGCCACTCCGACACCACGTAATAGTAAAATTGCTTCGACCACAGCAGTCCGGCCAGTGCCTGTCGCTGGATCTGCGCCTGCACCGGATTCAAGGCGATGATCGTCTGGTAAAACGCATCCGCCTCTTGAATGCGCTGCGCAAACACAGCATCAAATTCCGTGGGCGTTGTCATCGCTCGCTCACACAGGCGCAGCTTCAGCGTCACACTTCCGCCCGCAGGAATGTTCAGCCGATACAATGCGGACGCCTTCGTCCCGGTTTGCGCCGGATTCACCGCATCGCTCTCGCCCCCGATCACATAACGATGAAACGCATCCTTGGTGTAGGGCGATGCATTGGGCGAATCAAACAGCAGCTTCTGATTCGTCTCGTTCTCCGTGAAGAGCCACTGCGGCTGCACACCGTCACTCGAAGCCATCGCCTGCAAGCAATGCTGGCCGAGATCATCCGCCATCGGAGATTTCATACCAAGATGCGTCGCTTCCACCATGCCGTCCCCGAGCGTGAGCTGCGGCCGGGCCGAGCCTTCTTCCCAGGACCAGGTGTTGCGATACCAAAGCGTGGGCAGCACATCCAGCGCTGAAGCCTCCGGGCCGCGATTGTGCACCGTGATGCGGATGCAGATGTCCTCAGCCGCCGCCTTCGCATATTCCACGAAGACATCAAAGTAGCGCTCCTCGGCGAACGCCTCCGTGTCGGTGATTTCAAACTCAGGATCCGTCAGCCCGCGCCGCGCATTTTCATCTACCAGCTGCTGGTAGGGAAACTCGCCCTGCGGGTATTTGTACAACGCCTTCATGTAGGAATGCGTCGGCGTGGAGTCCAGGTAGTAGTACAGCTCCTTCACATCCTCGCCGTGATTCCCCTGCGGCCCGGTCAGTCCATAGAGCCGCTCTTTGAGAATGGGGTCGCGGTGATTCCACAGCGCCAGCGCAAAGCACAGCCGGCACTGGCGGTCCGTGATGCCCAGCAGTCCGTCCTCGCCCCAGCGGTAGGCGCGTGAACGAGCCTGCTCATGCGGAAAAGAAGTCCACGCCTCGCCATCCGCCGAATAGTCCTCACGCACGGTGGACCACTGCCGCTCGGCCAGATACGGCCCCCAGCGCTTCCAGTTGGCATGGCGCTCGCGGTCAGCGCGCAGGCGTTCATGTTCTGGAGTGATGGTGGACATGCGTGTGAGTGTTTAGTTCATGCCCACTGCAGTGCAAGCGTCCCTCAGAGCAGTTGCGCTTCGGCCTCCGCCTTAAACTCCTCAAGAAACCTCCTCAATTGCTGCGGCGTGTGCGCAGCTTTGACCGCGGCAATGGCTTCATTCGCCAGCTCGTCGCAGCGTTCGTTTTCAGTATGTCCCGCATGGCCTTTGACCCAGTGCCACTCGATTTTGTGCATGGCCGTGGCCGCATCGAGTTCACGCCAGAGGTCGGCGTTTTTCACCGCCTGCTTGTTGCTGGTGCGCCAGCCGTTGCGCTTCCACCCGGATATCCATTGGCTGATGCCCTGGCGCACATACTGCGAGTCGGTGTGGAAATCGATCTGGCATGGCTCTTTGAGAATGCGCAGCGCCTCGATCGCCGCCTGCAGTTCCATGCGGTTGTTCGTGGTGGCCGGCACACCGCCTTTGAGTTCACGCACATGCTTGCCATAGGCCAGCACAGCCGCCCAGCCACCAGGGCCTGGGTTGCCATGGCAGCCGCCGTCGGAATGAATGAGTACCTTCTTCACGCCGGCGTCTGGGTGGAGTCCTCCGCCGCCCACGCACGCATGCGGCGGTCGATGAAAAAGGGCACAAACGGCAGCAGCGAGGCGATAAACACCAGCACCGCCCGGCTGAACGGCCACCCCGTGTGCATCAGCACCCGCCACAGCGCGATGCAGAAGATCACAAACAGCCCGCCATGCACCGAGCCCACGATCTTGACCGCCAGCGGCATGCCCCAGGCATACTTCAGCGGCATGGCCACGAAGAGCAGGATCAAATACGACGTGGCTTCGAGCAGGCCGACGCTGCGCAGAAAGGAGACAGGGTGTTTCATCACTGGGGCTGTAGCACGGGTTCTCAGTTTCTCGAAAGCAAAAACTCCGACCGCCTTGCGGCGGTCGGAGTTTTGAAACGAATTCGAAGACAGCTTACTTCTTGCGCAGCTCCTTCTTCTTCAGGTCGTTGTATAATTCGAAGGCCTTGTTCGCATTCAGCCCACCATGGACCACGCCTTGCACCGCCTGCATCATGGAGACCGGAGCATCGCTCTGGAAGATGTTGCGGCCCATGTCCACGCCGCTCGCACCCTGCTTGATGGCGTTGGCGCACATCTTCAGCGCGTCGAGCTCAGGCAGCTTCTTGCCACCGGCGATCACGATCGGCACCGGGCAGCAGCTCGTCACCGTGTCGAATTCCTTCTCGGTGTAGTAGCACTTCACCACGTTTGCTCCCAGTTCCGCCATGATGCGGGTGGCGAGGCGGAAATACTGCGGCGTGCGGGCCATCGCACGACCCACGGCGGTCACGCCCATGACGGCGATGCCGTAGCGGCTGGCTGCATCCACCAAATCCGTCAAATTCTTCAAAGACTGGCGCTCATACGCGCTGCCGATGAACACCTGCACAGCGAGGATGCTGGCGTTGAGGCGGATGGCCTCTTCGATGTTGAGAGCGGTGCTCTCATTGGAAAGAGGCTCAAAACCGGGGCGGGCGAACTTGGCTTTCTTGCCGTCGATCTCGCCTTCCCACTCTTCCATCGGGCTGATCATCGAGGTGCCGCCGGAGGCGCGCAGCGCGATGGCCTTGGTGGTGGAGGCAGGAATGACGGAGCGCTGGATGCCGCGGGTGAGCATGAGGCAGTCGGCGTACGGGGCCAGGGGGAGGATGGTTTGGTCCACGCGCTCCAGACCGGTGGTCGGGCCCTGGAAGTAGCCATGGTCAAAGGCGAGCATGACGGTGCGGCCGTCCTTGGGGTTGAAAACCTTCGCGAGGCGGTTTTTGAGGCCCCAGTCATACTGGTGGCAGCCCTTGAGGAAGAAGCCGGGGGCCTCCTGGGGGACGTCGGTGAAGAATTCCTTTTCCTTTTTGTCTGCAGCGCTGGTTTGGATGTCGGCCATGGTAATTTCTGGGGTGCGGGTTAAACGGGGCGCGCAGGATGAGCGCGATTCGGTCCTGCGCAAGCACATTGCCAGCGCTTGCAAAACCCTTCTGCCTGTGGATTCTACGCGCCCCATGTCCGCGAATCTACTCATTTACCTTGATGGCAAGCTTGTTCCTGAATCCGAGGCGAAGATCTCCGTCTTCGACCACGGCCTGCTTTATGGGGATGGCGTATTCGAGGGCATCCGCATCTACAATGGTCGCGTGTTCCGCCTGACCGAGCATCTGCACCGCCTCTACGACTGCGCCAAGGCCATCTGCCTCACCGTGCCCATCCCGTTTGAGGAAATGGAAAAAGCCACGCTCGACACCGTGGCCGCCAACAATCTGCGCGACGGCTACATCCGCCTCGTCATCACACGCGGCGTGGGCTCCCTCGGTTTGAATCCCTACCAGTGCCCGAAGGCCAGCGTCTTCATCATCGCCAGCAGCATCACGCTGTATCCGGCAGAGCGTTATGAGAAGGGCCTGGAGCTCATCACCTGCGGCACCCGCCGTCCGAATTCCGCCGCTCTCAGCCCCCAGGTCAAGAGCCTGAACTACCTCAACAACATCATGGCCAAAATCGAGTGTCTCCAGGCTGGCTGCGACGAGGGCATCATGCTCAACGATCAGGGCTTCGTCTCCGAATGCACTGGCGACAACGTCTTCATCGTGAAAAACGGCAAGGTCACCACCCCGCCGATCTCCTCCGGCGCTCTGGACGGCATCACCCGCCGTGCCGTCATGGAAATCCTCGCCGAAATGGGCCAGCCCTGCACCGAGGCCGTCATGACCCGCTTTGACATTTACACCGCAGACGAATGCTTCCTCACCGGCACCGCCGCTGAAGTCATCCCCGCCGTGAAGTATGACCGCCGCCCCATCGGCGACGGCACCCCCGGCAAACTGACGCAGGAGCTGACCAAGCGCTTCAAGGCGCTGGCAAACAGCACCGGCACGCCGGTCACGTATGCATGAGGTCGCGGTGGCTGCGCCAAATTCCGGTTGGAAGATGGCGCGCTAAATGCAAGTTTCCCCAAGAATGAATCAGAAGAATCCATTCGCCCGCTGCTGCAGAGGGCTGCTGCTGCTGGGATGGTCCCTGACCGCTATCAGCTGTTCAAGCTCGAAGCCGGTCGCGGAAAATCCAATGAGCAGCCGCGCCTGGTGGAAGGGCGATGGCGTCGTGGGCAGTCCCCGGATCGTCATCAATCTCAGCACCCAGCGTGTGCAGTATTACAAGGGCAAGGAACTCGTCGGGGTCTCGCCGATCTCATCAGGTCGTGAGAGCCATGGCACGGTGACCGGTTCATACAGCATCTTGGACAAGGACATCGACCATCGTTCCTCGCTCTTCGGCTCCTACGTGGACAAGGACGGGAATGTGGTTCAGGGAGATGTGGACACCCGCACCGATCCTGCCCCACCGGGCACGAAGTACATCGGCGCCAACATGCGCTATTTCATGCGCATCGTCGGCGGCATCGGCATGCATGAGGGCTATCTTCCCGGGTATCCGGCCTCGCACGGCTGCATTCGGCTGCCCACCAAAATGGCCGCCATCTTCTTCAAGGAAACGCCGCCGGGAACACCTGTCCAAATCATCGGACAAAGCTCGCTCGCCGCCACGGAAAGCGCGATTCCTATCGGCGTCGAAACGATTCCCGATGTGGCTACGGCGGAGCCCAAACGTCCTGCCAAAAAAACGAAAGTTGCAGCGGCTGCAGAAGCGAAGCCGAAGCCAGCAGCAAAGCCCAAAACAACGGTGCGCCGGGCGATTGTGGATGCCAGCAAGCCTTCATGGTTCAAATGGACCCGCAGACCCCCGCGCGGTGCCACCATCTATTTGAACGAGTAGCCCGTTCGATTTCGGAATCGTAAACCGAACTTCCAAGTTCGGTGAGCGGGAACCGAAATGGTAGGTGACTATTCAGTCCCCCTCTAAAGTCGGCATGGTGAGGGGCGGCCGATGTGCGCTCCCGCGCATTTTCAGTTGCCCCCTCACTCAACCTTTGACTTCCGCTATCTTCGCTTCGCTACGGTTCTCCGAAGAAAGCATGCCCCAAGCCATACCCTCCTCGGAAAAGGGGAGCGCATTGCGGCTCCGATGAAGTTTCCAAGTGCTCCAACGCGAATCTCCTCTCCCCGTCCAAGGCACCGCTGCTCCACATCTCTTTCGGGGAGAGGCTGGGTGAGGGGAGAGATTTCGGGAGAGTACTTTGGCCTCCGCAGGGACCTGAAAAGTTACTTTGGAACTTCGGTTCACTTCACCATGATCCACCCCACCAAGATGAGAATGGGCAGCAGGATGGGAATCGAGAAGCGGAACATGTAGGCCAGGAAAGAGGGCGCATGGACCTTGGATTTGTCCGCGATCGCTTTCACCATGAAATTGGGACCATTGCCGATGTAGCTGCCCGCTCCGAAGAACACCGCGCCCAGCGAGATGGCGATGAGATGCGGCGCATGCTCGGCCGCGAACTTTATCACGTCGGCCGGGGAATCGACGGAGAGATGCTCCTGGCCCATCGAGGCGGCGAGGAAGGAAAGGTAGGTGGGGGCGTTGTCCAGGAAGGCGGAAAGCGCACCCGTGGTGAAATAATACTGCATGGGCGAGTTGATCTGCAGCGCCTCGCCGCTCTGCAGGATCTGCAGCGCGGGGATCATGGTGAGGAAGATGCCGACGAAGAGAAAACCGACTTCCTTGACCGGGCCGAAATTGAAGTCATTTGCGTCATGCACCTCCGGCTTGGTTGTGTAGTAGGAGGCCACGGCTGCGGCAAACATGATCAGGGCGGGGATGGAGAAGACACCGAGCAGGGTGGTCTCCTGAACGCTCTTCGGCAGAAAGACCGCCGCAAGCACCACACCGAGCCACAGGATGTTCAGCAGGCCGCGGAAGAGCCAGTCTTCATGCGCTGTTTCCATTTCACGAATTTCCTTGGGGATGCGGGAGAAGTTGCGCGTGTCGAAGATGAAGAAAACGACGAGCAGCAGGGTGACGGCAAGCGCCCAGGCCTGCCAGCAATGCTGCAGCACCCAGAAGAAGGAAACGCCACGTAAAAAGCCAAGGAAGAGCGGCGGATCGCCGATGGGGGTGAGGCAGCCGCCGACGTTGCTGATGATGAAGATGAAGAAGACGATGTGGAAATGGGTGATGCGGAACTTGTTCATCTTGATCCACGGACGGATCAGGAGCATCGAGGCTCCGGTGGTTCCGATGAAGTTGGCCAGCACGGCTCCGATGAGGAGATAGAGGGTGTTGACGAACGGGGTGGCCTCGCCCTTGACTCGGATGTTGATGCCGCCCGAGATGACGAAGAGGGAGCCCACCAGGGCCATGAAGCTGACGTATTCATGCGCGGCGTGGTGCAGCGGGTGCCAGTCGTGCTGGACAAAGGCGTAGTAGGCGGTGGTGACCAGGCCCAGCCCCACGGCGACCTTTGGGTAGTGATGCTCCCAAAAGTGCGCCGCAAAGAGCGGCATCAGGGCGATGCAGAGCAGCAGGATGGCAAACGGTGCCAGCATTCCCATGGGGGGCAGTGCGGCATGAGCTGGGGCGTTGGCGAGAATAAGCATGCGGTGTGGGGGCTGGAGGTCAGTGCAGGATAGTATGCGCAATCGGTGTGCCGAAAGCTGTAAAATCCTCGTCAAAGGGGCATGTGGCGGGCTTATTCCGGACGGCGGTCCAGAATGCCCTTGGCCTTCTCAAGTTCGCCGATCGCCCAGTCGCTGATGCCGGGTTCGTCGGTGTCTGCGGACCCGGTGATGTGCATGCGCCGGATGTAATACTTGTCCATGAACGCCACGATCTTCTCTGAAACACCGAGGATGCCGCGGTGCACATGAAGTACAGGCTTTTTCAGCTTTCGGGCGGTGCTGACGGCCTTCTGGGCGGTGCCTGCGGCCTTGGCGGCGAGGGTAAAGACCAGGGTGGCTTCAGCATCACGCACGTTGGAACTGACGGCCTCCAGCACGTTCTCCGTCTCGCCTTCCTTGAGCTTGTAGCGCGGGTCCAGCGGTTCCGCAGATCCGAGCAGGCCCTTCGGGCACCAGCCGCCGTGCGGACATTCGTATTTCAACGCCCACTCCAGAGCGGCGCGTTCGACGCCCATCTGGGCGCCGGTGATGATGACAAGTTTGAAAGCCATGGAACGTTCAGAAGAAATCAGGACAGCGTCTACGGCAAGCACGATCTCGCTTTATTCCAGGTGCCGTCCCAGCATCAGGTCCAGATTCCGCTCCACAATTTCCCCCATGGATTTGCAGGAATCAAACAGATGGGAGTTGTGGTACTCGCCCAGTTCGGAGCGAAGCTGGACGACTTTTTCAAAAGGCTCGACCGCATTGTTCTTCATGCAGTGCAGCAGGGAGGTGATGCGCTGATGCTCGGAGAGGTAGCGCCGGGAGATGAGGCTGCGTTCCTCCTCCTGGTACTGCTTCATCGTGGGGTAGTTCAGGCAGGAGGAGCAGAGCTGGACCACCGGGTTGTTCTCTTTGAAAAACTGCGGGAGGTACAGGCTTTTGCGCCCTTCATAGCTCTGCTGGTCGAAGTCGATGGCACGCACGCGGTACTGCACCTCCTCAAAGTCGGGCGTCATGTCCACCACGTAGTTGTAGCTGCGCATGTCGCCCAGGAGGCGGATGAAGCAGCGCTCGCTGAATTTCACGAACTCTTTGGCCAGACGGACGCCGTTGAAGTCAGGACGCTGGAGGTAGTCGCGGATGAAGGCGTCTCCCGGCACACCGGCGATGTGCTCCTCCACTAGGGTGCCGCCCCGGTGCATCAGGTAGTTGATGCGGTTCGGGGAAAGCAGGTGCTCCAGCTCCAGCCCATAGACGCGGGAGGCGTCCGCCGTTTTCACGTAGAAGTGGTCGTAGTTGTCATTGTACTGGTTCACCACCCGGACGCGGAAGGGGCGGGAGTTGCCAAATTCGCAGTAGTCCACACGCTCCACGAAGAGGTGCGGCACCGCGTGGAAGTCACCCGTGCGGAGCTGCGAGTAGATGCTGGTGAGCTTGGGATAGAGCTCCTTCTGCAGTTCGCGCGGATAAAGCACGCTGCTCCAGTAGGTGGCGTTGCCCTCCTTGTCGAAGAGCGGGTAGCTTTCAGAGAAGTTGCGCAGTTCATCATACTGCGTGGGCAGCGAGTAGCAGCGCCCGAACTGGTCGAGGTATTCGATCAGCTCATCAGTGACGGGGATGAAGTTTTTGCGCTTGGTGATCTCGTTCATGCCGACGCTGTGTCGCACTTCGCGTTCCAACTATCAAGGCGGACCTGGGCGCCGCATTCGGGAGCTGTTTTCACAGTCAGGTCTCGGCAGGTGGCAGGAAGCCGATGCTTGAGAGGTGCTTGAGGTAGAGGTTCATGCGGGCCTGATCGATCGGCGGGCAGGTGATTCCGCTGCCTTCGAGGTCCTGCAGAGCATTGTGGCAGAATTCGGTGGACCGCTCTTGGGTCAGGTTGAAGAGCACCTGGCGTGGAATGAAGAGCTGGTACACGGCCAGCGGATTTTGTTGCACGCCGAGCCCCCCGCCGACTAGGTCTGCCTCCCACTGGGCCTCCGGCACTTCCCGGATGGCGTAGCCGAAGTCGCGCGTGAGTTTCAGCACCTCACGGAATCCCGGAGCGGCGGGGTTGATGAGGTGGTAGTTGCGTCCGGTGCCGGTGAGATTGAGCGAGAGCCCCACGATGGCGGCGGCCACGAAATCGACAGGCGTGAGAAGGGTGCTGTTTCCTGAGTCCGGCCCCACACCGATTGCGAGGCAGGTTTTGAGGAAGGTCCAGATCACATTGTCAGCGGGGCAGATGCCGGTGCGGTCATCACCCACGAGCAGGCCGGGGCGGTACACATGGACCGGGAGGCCGTGCTCACGGGCTTGTGCAAACAACCGCTCGGAAACCCAGCGGCTCTGGCTGTAGCCCACGACGAGTTTTTCATGCAGCGGGAGAGGCGAATCTTCGCGCAGCGGCACCTCATCGGTGGCTTCGCCGGCGGCGAAGATGCTGACACTGGAAAGGTAGTGCACGGGCTTGAGCCTGCCCTGGGCGGCTAGGCGGATGATCTCCACCGAGCCGCTCACATTGATCGCCCTGAGCTGCGCATAGGCGGCGATGTGATTGATGTGTGACGCAGTATGATAAATACTGTCCACCGTGGTGGCGAGTTCATCAAAGGCGGCGGGCTCAAGGCCGAGCAAGGGCAGCGCGAGGTCTCCCAGGACCGGGACGATGCGGGCACGGAAGGACTCCTCCCAGCAGGCATGCTTCTGCAAATGAGCCTCGATCTGCAGCACGGCGTCTTCAGTGTCAGCAGCGCCAATGAGGCAGTACACAGTGGCATGGTTCTTCAGCAAAAGATCGCGCAGCAGGTAGGCTCCGAGGAACTCCAGGGCTCCCGTAAGGAAGATGGATTGCGGCTGCTGGATCTGTGCTGCCGAGACATGCCCCGTGGCGAAAGGAATGTTCCAACGGGCGAGGTCGGCATCCTGCACCATGTCATTTTCAGCAGGAACGAGCGCCGCAGATTCCGACGTGGCCGCGGCAGGCTCGGCTTTGCCGCCGGTCATCAAGTTGAGCAGGGTCTCGGCGAGTTTCTGTACTGTCGGCGCACCACCCATGAGCTGCCCTGTCGGGATTGCGATGCCGGTCTGACCTTCGATCTGATGGATGAGCTCGACCGCCATAAGCGAGTCGATGCCGATCTCATTCAGCGGACGCTTGGAGTCGATCTTGCCGGGAGTGGTCCGGAGGATCTTGGCCACCTGCTCGCGCAAAAAGGTGTCCAAAATGCCCAGCTGCTCTGCGGGCGCGGCGCCGAGCACGGCCTCGCGCAGCCAGTTGTCATCGTCGGACTGATGTTGCCTGAGCGCATCTTCCGTGGTCAGCAGCGCATAGCGTGGAGTCGTGATGATGGCTGGCGTGACGGAGGCCCACTTGGACCAGTCAATGCGTGAAACCATCATCTGGCTGATGGCAGGCTGCTGCATGAGACGGCCCAGGATGGGCAGGCTCTCCGCAGGCGTGATGCCCGCCCAGCCGATGCGGGCAAAATGCTCCTCAAGCTTCTTGTGCCGCGCCACGTAACCGACACCCGCCATGACGCCCCAGTTGATGGTGAGGCCCGGCAGGCCCTGCAGGCGCCGATGGTTTGCCAGGGCATCCAGGAAGGCGTTCGCCGCAGCGTAGTTCGCCTGGCCGGGACTGCCAATGATGGACGCCACCGAGGAGAACATCACAAAATGATCGAGCTTCATTCCCTGCGTCTGCAAATGCAGATTCCACGCGCCGTTGATCTTCGGCGTCGTGACCTTGGTGAATCGCTCCGCATTCAGCTGCGAAATCAGCCCGTCATCCAGCACCATGGCGACGTGGAAAACACCCTGCAGCGGCGGATGCGACTGCGCGATCTCCTTCAGCAGCGCGGTCACGCTGGCAGGATCGCTCACGTCGGACTTGATCACAGTGACTTCGGCACCCGCGGCCTGCATGGCGGCCACGCCGGCACGGGCTTCATCGCTGGAGGCACCACTGCGACTGGAGAGAACAAGATGGCGCGCGCCTTGTTTCACAAGCCACTGCGACATGGCCAGGCCAAAGCCCCCAAGACCGCCCGCCACGAGGTAGGTGGCATCAGGATTCAACTGGAGCGCGGCATCTGGTGTGTCGGCGCTGAGCGAAACTTTGGCATCCGCCATGGTGAGCACCACTTTGCCGATCTGCCTTGCCTGCGTGATGTAGCGGAACGCATGCGCCGCATCCGCCAGAGCAAACGACCGATAGGGAAGTGCGGGAAGCTTGCGCGAGCCGAACAGCTTTTTCAGGCTGCCCATGATGGACTTCGAATTGCGCGGATCGAGCGCATGACCGAGGTCGATCGCGTGATACGAAAGATTATGGCGGAAGGGGAAGAGTCCCACCTTGGTGTTGCCATAGATGTCGCGTTTGCCGATCTCAAGGAAGCGGCCGTACTGCCGCAGCAGCGAGAGACTTTGATGAATGGCCTCGCCCGCCAGTGAATTCAGCACAAGATCCACGCCCTCGTTATTCGTAATGCGCATGACCTCGCCGGCAAAGGCCAGCGTGCGTGAATCCAGCACATGCTCCACGCCGATCTTCTTCAAGAACGCACGCTTCTCCGCGCTGCCAGCGGTGGCGAAAATCTCCGCACCGGTGGCCTTTGCGATGCGCACCGCCGCCTGACCGACACCGCCGGTGGCGGCATGGATGAGCACACGTTCCCCCTTCGTCATGCGCCCCTGATGCGTCAGCGCATAGGAGGCGGTCAAGTAAGTGACCATCATCGTGGCCGCCTCTTCCATCGTGAGGTGCGCGGGCTTTGCTAGCACCGCATACTCGACCGTCGTGACATGCGTGCCGAAGCACCCGGCCGCGAGCGCCATGACCTCGTCTCCCGGTTTGAACTGCGTCACGTTGGCGCCCACACGAACGATACGTCCGGCGCACTCATCGCCCAGCAGCATGGCATCCGCAGCCTCGGCGGGATAAATGCCCAGCGCCTTCATCACATCACGGAAGTTCAGCGCAGCGGCGCAGATTTCGATCTCCACTTCATTCGGGCCGGGTTCGCGGCGCGTCTTGGCACGAAACACCAGCTTGTCCAATGAGCCGGGTTTCGCAGACTCAAGCCGGAAGCACTGCTCAGCGGAGAGCGTGGACGTGGAAGTGTGGGCCAGATGATCCAGCGAGCCATGCACCAGGCGGTGGGCATAGCGCGCCTCACCGCGCCAGGCGATCTCGGCCTCCGCATCGGCATGCAGCAGTTCGTTGAGCAAAATCGTACAATCCTCTGCGCCGCCAGCAGCATCGAGATCAATGCTGCGGCAGTGCAGGTCCGGATACTCGCTCATAATCACGCGCGCCATGCCGTGCAGCGGCGATTGCATGAGGGAGAGCGCAGAAGTTTTCTCACCAGCAGGCTGCGCGCCACGAGTGACGAACCACAGGCCGGGCAGCGATACATGGCCTGCTGCAATCAGCGCCTGCACCAGATAGAGCGGGCTGTGGCAGACGAGTGCCTGAGACTGCGCAATCTCATCCGTCGCGTCGAGACTCCAGAAGTGCATGACGCCGCGCAAAGGTACAGCCGGCAGGAGTTCAGTAAACAGGCGCGTGTAGTCCTCCCGTGATGAAGCATCAATATGGATGTCATCATCAGCGATCAGCGTGAGGCTGTCAGATGCTCTGACCAGAACGCAGGTGTCGCCACGCTCGCGCAGGGTATCTGCGATTGAATGAGCAAGGCCATTCTGATCGACAAAGAGCACCCACAGTCCAGGCTCCGCAGGCGCTTCTTCAATGACGCCCGCAAGCTTCGGCAGTTCCGGGCCGCGCGCGAGCAGGACGACCTGCCCGCTCTGGCTTTGATTCGTAGCATCAGTCACCGCTTCCACACTGGCGAAGCCCGCGGCGGTGATAAGCTGCAGCCAGTCAATGGCTGGCTGCACAGGATGATGCGCACGCAGCGCCGTGTCCTGGAAGTTCCACCAGCGCGCGTCCGTGCCGCATACCAGATCATGCCACGGGGTGGCTCGGTCAATCTCCAGCACCATGAGCAGTCCGCCCGAGGCCATCAGTTGGCGCACATGCCCCAGAGACTTTTGCACATTCTGCGTCAATGACAGCGCATTGGAAACAAGGACAATATCAAAACGCTCGTCCGCAAAACCCTGCTCCGCCGGCGCAAGATCCAGGTCCAGCACGCGGTACTGCACCGAATGAAAGTCGCTGAATTTTTTCCCCGCCTGATCGAAGGAACGGTCAGAGACATCCGTGAAGCAGTACTCCACACCCGCCTGCGGCAGGCGCGGCAGCACGCTGGCGGTCACACCACCGGTGCCTGCGCCGATCTCCAGGATGCGTGCACGCCGTCCTTCGGGAAGCTTCGCCAGCGCTGCGCTGACGGCTTCACCGATGACATGATTGTAAACTCGCGTGAAGACAGAGGCCGCCTCAAAATGCTCCAGCATGTTCGCGGAAATCACACCTGCAGCATCACTCTTGCCGCGCAGTACATCGGCCAGTCCGTCGGTGCTGCGGTCCAGCAGCATGAGTTCGGGATGAAAGGCGGGGAAGTGGAAGACAAGGTCCTGCCAGAGCTTGTCGCGATTCAGTGCGGCCGGTTTGGCCGTGACTGTCCATGCAGGCGCTTCCGCAGACGGCTGAGCTTGCAGCCAGCCCTCCGGCTCCAGCAAGGTGAGCAGACGGTGCACAAAGCGCTCGTGCGCGGGCTGCACCTTGGTGCGTTTCAGCAAGGCGGGCAGCGTGAAGGTCTCGCCCGGTTTGGGGCGCCAGCCTAGCTGCTTGAACACCGCGAGAATCGAACTGCGGCACAGCTGCAGAAAGCGCGGCTCCCATTCCTGATAGCGCGCGTTCATGCCGAGCGCCGTGCTGAAATCAGCAGCACTCACTCGCAGCTTTGCAGCCAGTTCTGCGTTGTCTGGCAGGTAGTCAGCAGGCGTGCGCTCGCTCGGCACTGCGGAGAGCGGCTTGAGCTGCCACTCGGACTGGTACAGCCAGTCTGCCTGCGCACCAGAGCCGGGCGCGCTGCTCATGGCGGTGTGCTTGCAAAGAAAATCGGTGATCTCCAGCTGCACATTGCCCTCGTCATCGAGGATGAAAAGATCGATGACGATGATCTTCTTCGCGATCGCCTGCGTCCTGCGCACATAGGCCCACACCTTGGCACCGGGCCTGGAGTAGCAGCGGATGCGCTCCATGCGCGCAGGGAGGTAAAGACCATCCGCAGGAATCGCGATCGTGGGATGGATGCACGCATCCAGCAGTGCGGGATGGACGATGTAGCGGTCCATCTCCGCCACCACAGTGGCAGGCAGTTCGATGCGCCCGAGCGCTTCATCCTGGCCCGCCCAGACATGCGTCAGCGCCTGAAACTGCGGGCCGTAGTGCAGCTCCGCGGTGGCGGCAGATTGATAAAAAGTTTTGCCATCGAGTTCCGACACGCAGCGCTGTTGGATCGCGGCAAGATCAAACGGTGCAGGCTGTCGGCGCTCGGGCTCGGCTCGCATGCGTCCGGTGACGTGCTGTGTCCAGTTCGGCGGGTCCTCGGTGATCGTGCTCTTGATGACGAAGGTGTTTTCCTCCGGCTGGCAGGAGATCTGCACCAGCGGCACGTCATCCCCTGCAGGCAGGATGCAGCCGCGATGGATTTCGAGTTCTTCAATGAGCACCGGCTTTTCCAGGTGCAGCTCACGGCCGGCGGCCAGCGCCATCTCCACATAGCCCGCACCGGGGAAGATGAGGTGCTGGCCCACGCGGTGGTCCTTCAGCCAGGGCAGCACATTTTTGTTCAGCGCAGTTTCCCACGTGGGATGGATGTTTTGCAGCGTCAGCTTGAGCAGCGGATTCAGCTGCGGGCGCGTGCGCAACTGCGCCGAATACACGGGCTCATGCCAGAAGTGCTCCTTCTGCCAGGGATACTCCGGCAGGCGAATCGCGGAGCTTGCCTGCGGGTAGAGTCCCTGCCAGTCCACCTCATGACCATTCACATGCAGTGCCCCCAGTGTGCCCAGCAGCGTGGCGCGCTCCGGCTTCTGGCGTCGCAGGGATGGCAGCACCAGGCCGATGGCTTCCGCCGTGGTGAGGCATTCGGACATCGAATTGGACAGCACAGGGTGCGGGCTGATCTCAAGAAAATGCGTCTGTCCTGCGGCGATCACCGCATCAATGGCCGGGGCAAAGAGCACGCTCTGCCGCACATTGCGCCACCAGTACTCCGCGTCGTAGTCAGTGCCCTCAGCCAGCTTTCCGGTGACGGTGGAATAAATTTTGACGTTGCCTGCCTGCGGTTGCAGGCCTGCCAGCGACTCGGCCAGCTCCTCCCTCACCGGGTCCATGTGGGCGCTGTGAAACGCGTAGTTCACCGGTACGTAGCGCACAAAGAGCGCGCGCTTCTCCACCACCTGGAAAATTTCATCCACCGCATCGCCGTCGCCCGAGATGGACACCATCTTGGGGCCGTTCACAGCGGCGAGCGAGGCTCTCTCGCCATACGGGGCGATGAGGGCCTCGGCCTCCTCACGCGTCAGCGCGGCGGCGATCATCTTGCCACGCAGCGGTGTCTTCTCCATGCACCGCCCGCGATGGTGGATCACGCGCACCGCCTCCGGCAGGGACAGCGCGCCGCACACATGCGCCGCAGCGACTTCTCCCATGCTATGTCCTACCACAGCATAGGGGCGCACACCCCAGGACTGCCACAGCGCGGCCAGCCCCGCCTGCAGGGCAAAGAGCGCCGTTTGCGCGATCTGCGTTTCGTTCAGCCGCGTGGTCGTTTCATCACGACGCAGCTCATCCAGCAGCGAGCCGCCGCCGAGCTTGAGCAGTTCATCATGGCAGGTCTGGATGATCTCGCGGAACACCGGCTCCTGCTCCAGAAGTTCACGCCCCATCGCCCACCACTGCGGCCCCTGACCGCTGAAGACAAAAACGAGGCGGGCGTTTTTGACTGGCTGCCCAATGTTGAGTCCGGGGGCCTGCTCTCCGCTCAAATAGGCGGACAGCGCGGCGCTCATCCCGGCACGTGTGCTTGCCACCGCTGCGAGACGAAATTCATGGTGCGTGCGCCTGCGGCTCGCCGCGGCACAGATGTCGCTCAGAGAGAGGGATTCATCTGCCGACTCCAGGAAATCGTGGAAGGACTTGGCCACGGCCAGCAGTGAGGCATCCGTGCCGCGTGCGGAGAGTGGCAGGATGAGTTCCGGCTCATCGCCAGTGGGGGCAGGGACGGGGGCCGGCGCGGCAGGTGGCGGTGCAGCCTCCAGCACAGCGTGGGCATTGGTTCCGCCAAAGCCAAAGGAATTGATGCAGGCCAGCAGGCGGTGCTGCGCGTCCTGCTTCAGCGGCGTGGCCGTCACAGGCACCTTCAGCCGCAGACGCTCAAAGTTGAGCGAGGGATTCGGCGTGTTGAAATGCAGGTTCGGCGGCACCATGCCATGCTTCAGGCACAGGGCCACTTTGATCAGCCCCGCGATGCCTGAGCCCGCCTCCAGATGGCCGATGTTCGTCTTGACCGATCCAAGCAGGCAGTCATCTCCGGGCTGACGCCCGACGCCAAGGATCGTGCCCAGAGCACTGCCTTCGATAAGATCGCCGATGGTGGTGCCGGTACCATGGGCTTCGGCATACTGGATTTCATTCGGAGACACACCTGCGAGTCGGCAGGCCGTGGCGATGAGCTCCTGCTGGGAGCCTCGGCTCGGCACCGTCATCCCGGACGTGCGCCCGTCTTGATTGACGGCGGTGCTGCGGATGACGGCATAGATGGGGTCTCCATCCGCCAGAGCGGCGGAGAGTGGCTTCAGGCACACCGCACCCACGCCTTCACCCCGGACGAAGCCGTTGGCGCTGGCATCAAAGGCTTTGCAGCGCCCGTCCGCAGACAGCATGCCCATGCTGGAGAAAGCGACAAAGGGAAAGGGGGTGATGATGCAGTTCACCCCGGCGGCGATGGCGCGTGTGCATTCCTTGTTCCACAGCGCCTGGCAGGCCATGTGCACCGCCACCATGGAGGAGGAGCACGCGGTGTCCACCGCCACGCTGGGTCCCTGGAAATTCAGCGCGTAGGAGATGCGATTGGCCGCGATGCTGGCCGCGACTCCCGTGGCGGAATGCGGAAAGGCAATGCCACGACCTGCAGAATTCTGCTGAATGTCCCCGTAATCATGCGTGGAGATGCCTACGAAAACACCGGTGTCTTCACCTTTGACGATGTCCACCTGCTGGCCCGCATCCATCAGAGCCTCCCACGTGGCCTCAAGCAGCAGGCGCTGCTGCGGGTCGACGAAAGGGGCCTCACGCTGCGTGATGCCGAAGAAACCGGGGTCAAACGTGTCAATCTCATCGATCAGCCCCGCCCATTTGGAATAAGTCTTGCCCGGCTTGCCGGGTTCGGGGTCGTAGTAAAAGCGGTGGTCCCAGCGGTCCTGCGGCACCTCGCGGATGGCATCCACTCCGCCCATCAGCATCTGCCAGAAAGTTTGGGCGTTGGTGGCTCCTCCGGGCAGGCGGCATCCGATTCCAATGATGGCGATGGGGTCGGCGGCGGTTGGTGCTGGCATGGGTTTTACTTGCTTACTTGCTCACGGTGCGGCTTGTCAACAAACCGGCTTGGAAATAGCATGTTCTCTGGCGTTGCAAACTCATCAAGCTGGGGCTTGAAAAGTGTGTGACCTTCTTTCATGGCCGCCGCTGCAAATTCATCCTGAATGATCACCACACTTGACCGCAAACTGCTCCGCGACCTCGGCGGCATGAAGGGGCAGGTACTGGTGGTGAGCCTCGTCATGGCCTGCGGCGTGGCCATGATGATCGTGTCCCAAAGCGTGATTCTGAGCCTGGAAAGAACACGGGACAGCTACTACCAGCGTTACCACATGCCGGATGTGTTCGGTCTGGTGAGGAGTGCGCCGCTGTCCCTGCGGGACCGGCTGAGCCACATCCCCGGTGTGGCTGCGGTGGAGCTGCGCGTGGTGGAAGGCGCATTGCTTGACATGGAAGGCGTGCAGGAGCCTGTCAGAGCACGGCTGGTTTCCCTGCCGGATGACGGAAAGCTCAATCTCAATCAGATCTTTCTGCGGCGGGGCAGGCTGCCCGCCGTGGGGGCCCAGCGGGAGGCCGTGGTGAGCGAGGCCTTTGCTCAGGCAAATGGGCTCCAGATTGGTGACCGCATCACCGCCATCCTGAACGGTCACCGCGATCATCTGGACATCTGCGGCATCGGGCTGTCGCCGGAGTTTGTGTTCGAAGCGCCTCCTGGCCAGACCCTGCCGGACAACAAGCACTATGGCATCTTCTGGCTGCGCTATCAGTCCCTCGCCTCCGCCTTTGATCTGGATGGCGCTTTCAATGACTTCTGCATGGATCTGTCTCCCGGAACACCGCCCAAGGAGGTGATCGAGGAGGTGGACCAGATGCTGGTCACCTACGGTGCCCCCGGCGCGTATGCACTGAGCGATCACGCCAGCTCAAAGCGGCTGGGGGACGAACTGCGGATCGTTCGTGCTCTCTCCCTCGCCTATCCCTTGGTGTTTCTGTGCGTGGCGGCCTTCATGGTAAACTCCGTCACCTCGCGGCTGGTGCGGCTGCAGCGGGAGCAGATCGCCCAGCTCAAGGCGCTTGGCTACACCTCCTGGCAGGTGGGCCGGCACTACCTGAACTATGCCTTGGTGATCGTGGCCGCAGGCACGGCGGTGGGGATTTTTGCCAGCTGGCGTTTGGGGCACAGCATGCTGTCGGTGTACACGCTGCTGTTTCATTTCCCTGAGCTGCACTTCCAGCTGGATCAAAGCGCCATGGTCATGGCCCTGGTCGTCAGCATCGCGGCTGCCGTCCTGGGGGTGGCTGGGGCCGTATGGCTGGCGGTCAAGCTCTCCCCGGCGGAGGCCATGCGGCCGGAACCCCCGGCGGATTTCAAACCATCGCTGCTGGAGCGCCTTGGCGTCACGCGCGGCACGGGGCTCGTGTTTCGCATGGCCTTGAGAAACATCGAACGTCGTCCGGTGCAGGCCGGTTTCACCGTGGCGGGGCTGGCGCTGGCCACCGGCCTGCTGGTGCTGCCCGGTGCTCTCGCCGACAGTGTGGACCAGTTGCTCACCTACCAGTGGAATGACCAGTTCCGGCAGAACGTGATGGTCCACATGCGGGATCCTGTTTCCCGCAATACCATGCATGATTTGGAGCATCTGCCTGGGGCCATCCTGGTGGAACCGCTGCGCGGCTTTATCGCCACTGTGAGCAATGCTCACCACGAGCGACGTCTGTACGTCCTCGGCTTCGCCAAGAACCACAAGCTCATCAATCCGCGGGACGCGCAGGGCCGCCCCCTCGTGCTGCCGGGCGAAGGGCTGGTCGTTTCGCAGAAACTGGCGGAGGTTCTCGGGGTAAAGATCGGGGACCGTCTGCATGTTCAGGTGCTGGAAGGACGCTGCGAACACCGGGAAGTCACCGTGCGCGGCTTCATGGCGGACTTCTATGGCATGGCCGCTTACATGGACATCGATGCCGTGCGCCAATTGTTGCGGGAGAGCGACACGATGACAGGCGCCTTCCTCACCGTGGACACCAATCGCTGGGACGACTTCATGCGCGCGGTCAAAAAACAGCCGAAGATCGAATTCGCCAGTGTGAAGAAAAATGAGCTGGCTGCGTTTCGTGCCTCCACAGGTCAGAGCATCGGCACCCTGCGCCAGTTGTTTCTGTGGATGGCGGTCATCGTCGCCTTCGGGGTGGTGTACAACAGCGCGCGCATCGCCCTCTCCGAGCGCGGGCGTGACCTCGCCACCCTGCGGGTGGTTGGCCTGACGAAACGCGAAGTCGCCGGCGTGCTGCTGGGTGAGCTGACCCTGCTCGTGCTCGTGGCGCTCCCGCTGGGCCTCGTCTTTGGCAGCGTCCTCGCCTCCTACGTGATCAGTGCTGTGAGCAATGAAACCGTGCGTCTGCCGCAGTACATCAGCAGCATCACCTATGCGAAATCCGTGCTCGTCGTCCTCGCAGCCTCCGGCGCCTCCTTTGCCATGGTCGGCTTCATGCTCAACAAGCTCGATCTCGTAAGCGTCCTCAAAGCTCGCGACTGAACGAAGCCCCTCCCAATCAGCCGCACAATCTCTTCCCCGTCGCTCCACGATATCGCAAACCCAGCGTACGTATTGAAGTCCCGCCTTTAGGCGGTTCCGGACGAAGGTTCCCAATCCACGTCACTCAGTTACCTCTTGAACTTTGGATCTGATATCCGGCTGGAACGGCGCTCAGTTAAGCGCATGCAGCGTGGGTTTTCGATTCGCTGCACAAGGCCACGCGATAGTTTTTGGACTGCGGTCGCGCAGGTGCACGGCGCAAGCCTGCATCGAAGCCACCGCTTTCGCGTAGTGAGAAGAACGTTTTCCGGCCCCAGCCGCTGTCCAAAATAATGCCAGTCATGAATGGCACTCGGTTAAGGCGGGTCATCGTGGATTTTAAGGGCGTCTGAGAGGTGCCAAAAACGCACTGATTTTGCGGTGGATGGAGCATGCTGCTTTCGTACGACGATGCGGTGCTTGCCGGGTTTCATGGGCATGAGTCTGCTCACCTGCTTCCTGCCTCACTTCCCCCGTCAACTGCAAGGCCGTGCTAAGGCTGCGCAGTCCACCGTGCTGACCAAGGGGCTGCGTCAGCTCAGCGACCTTGCCCTGCCGGATCTGGCTGCTCTGCTGGGCAGTCTATTGCCTGCGGACTTCTTTGCCAAGGCTCCCGATGCGCAGGCCAGACGGGAGCGCCTCTATCCACCGGTCACGGTGTTCTGGGCCTTCCTCTTCCAGGTGCGCAACCCTGCCATGGCCTGCCAGGAAGTCGTCGGCAAGCTGCGTGCGTGGCGGCGCTCCAGTCCTCGCGCTTCACGCTGTCCCTCGCTGAGCACCGCCGCCTACTGTGAAGCACGCGCCGCGCTGAGCCTGCGTTTGCTGCAGGCCGTCTTTGACGCCTTGCGCGATTATCTCGAACGCCGCGCCGCTGCCTGGCTGTGGTGCGGACACCGCGTCAAGGTCATCGACGGCACCAGTTTCTCCATGTCCGACACACCCGCCAATCAGGCGCGCTGGCCTCAGCATCGTGGGCAGAAGAAGGGCTGCGGCTTCCCGACCGCCAAGATGCTCGGTGTCTTCTGCCTGTCCACCGGCGGCTGGCTGGGTCATGCTCTTGGCCGGTGGAGCAGCCACGATCTGGGCCTGTGGCATCGCCTGGCTCATCTGCTGGTCAAAGGCGACGTGCTGCTGGGCGACGCTGGACTCTGCGCCTACGCCCTGATGGCAGAGCTCAAGGACCTCGGCGTGGACAGCGTGTTCCGTCTGCACCAGAAGCGCAGCAAGGACATGCGCTGCGGCACATGGCTGGGCTACGACGACCGTCTGCAACGCTGGTCAAAGCCCGCGCAGCGTCCCGACAACAGTCCATGGAAAAAACGCCTCTGGAACAAGCTGCCGCCGCAGCTCGCAGTGCGGGTGGTGCGTGTGCAGATCAGTCGCAACGGCTTCCGCACGCGCTGCCTGTGGCTGGCCACCACGCTGTGCGATGCGAAACGCTACCCCGCGCACCAACTCGCCGAACTTTACTACAGGCGCTGGAGCATCGAGCTGTTCTACCGCGACGTGAAGAGCACCATGCACATGGAAGTGCTGCGCACCAAAAGCCCGCAGATGATCGAGAAGGAACTGCTCATGCACGCCATCGCCTACAATGCCATCCGCGCCTTGAACCTGCGTGCCGCCGTCATGCATCAGCAACAGCTCGGACGCATCAGCTTCAAAGGCGCGGTGGATCTGCTGCGACAGTGGCTCCCACAGGCCGCTGCGTGCCATGACCGACCGCGCAAGCTGGCCCGCTGGCACAGTGAACTGCTCGAAGCCATCGCCAGCGTGCGCAACACACTGCGGCCAGGACGCAGGGAGCCCAGGGCGCAGAAGAGACGTCCCAAAACCTATCAACTGCTCACTTCACCACGGCACACCTTCCATGAAATCCTTCACCGTGATCGCTATCGTGTTGCTGCTTAACCGAGTGCCATTCATGCCAGGCATTTAATATTTTTTGGCGTGTGTTTTCTCATCGGATCACGGCACCTGCCCATTGTCATTTTCCCGAGGCTGAGTCATCGTCTGCCATGCCACAGCCCCCCGATCCGCATGCTTTCGCCCAGGAATGGATTGCCGCATGGAATGCCCATGACCTGCCCCGCATCCTTTCGCATTACGCGGAGGACCTGGAGTTTGAGTCGCCCTTCATCTCCCGAGTGTTGGGAGAGGGGGGGCACACAGATCCCGAACCACCTGGTGGGAAAGACCGCCGTGGCGGGCTACTGGAGCCAGGCGCTGACACACTACCCGGACCTGCGCTTTGAGCTGCGCCAGGTGCTCGCAGGCGCGCACTCCCTGTGCCTCCTCTACCAGTCCGTGCAGAACCTCACCGCCGCCGAGTTTTTCTGGTTTGATGAGCGTGGCCTGGTATGCCGCGCGGCAGCGCACTACGCGCCGGGCTGAGGTGAAGCCATGCTTGGCGCCGCTCATGCGCTGCATAAACGCATCTATTTTTGCAAAGCACGCGCATGAACGTATTCATACTGCCGCATGCTCACGCCTCTCGATCTGAAACTCTTCCGCGATCTCGGTCGCATGAAGGGGCAGATTGTCGCCGTGAGTCTCGTGATGGCCTGCGGTCTGGCGATGATGATCATGACGCGCAGCATCGTGCTCACCCTGGAAGGCACGCGGGATGCCTACTACCAGCGCTATCGCCTTGCGGATGTGTTTGCCTCTCTTAAACGGGCGCCGCTTTCACTGGTCGAGCGCGTGGCGGAAATCCCCGGCGTGGCTGCGGTGGAGGCGCGCGTCGTGGTCGATGCCACGCTCGATCTCGTGGGCATGACCGAGCCTGCCTCCGCGCACCTGGTATCACTTCCTGAAGGGCGTCCGCAGACTCTCAACAAAACCTTCATCCGGCAGGGACGGCTGCCGCAGCCCGATGAACGACGGCAGGCGGTGGTGAGTGAATCCTTCGCACTGGCCAACAAGCTGCAGATTGGCGACAGCCTCATCGCCATCATCAACGGCCACCGTGACATCATCATCATCTGCGGCATCGGCCTGTCGCCTGAGTTTGTCTTTGAGGCCCGGCCCGGGCAGACCCTGCCTGACAACAAACGCTACGGCGTCTTCTGGATGAATTATGAGGCCATTGCCGTGCCCTACGATCTCGACGGCGCCTTCAACGATCTCTGCATTGATCTTTCCCCAGGTGCCCAGGCCGGGCCGGTGATGGCGGAAATCGACCGCCTTCTGCTGGACTACGGCGCGCAGGGCGCCTACACGCGGCGTGAGCACAACAGCGCGCAACGGCTGGATGACGAACTGCGCGTGGTGCGTGCACTCTCCGTGGCCTACCCCCTGGTCTTTCTCAGCGTGGCGGCCTTCATGGTCAATGCGGTCCTCGCACGGCTGGTGCGCCTGCAGCGGGAGCAGATCGCGCAGCTCAAGGCACTCGGCTATTCCTCCTGGCAGGTGGGCCGGCACTACCTGAACTATGCACTGGTCATTGTCGTTCTCGGCACCTTGATCGGCGGCGCAGTGGGACGCTGGATGGGAGGCGCACTGATAAGAATTTACGACATCTTTTTCCGCTTCCCCTCATTGAACTTTCGCATGGATTACAGCGCGCTGGTCATTGCACTGGTCGTCAGCACAGCCGCCTCGTTTCTTGGCGTCATCAGTGTCGTCTGGATGGCGGTCAAGCTGCCGCCTGCCGAGGCCATGAGACCTGAACCACCTGCGGATTTCAAACCTTCGGCACTCGAGCGCATGGGCCTCACCCGTGGCAGCAGCCCGGCCCTGCGCATGGCCTTGAGAAACATCGAGCGTCGCCCAGTGCAGGCTCTGTTCACCGTTTTCGGTCTCGCCCTGGCCACGGGGCTGATGGTGCTGCCCGGCTCTATGGCGGACAGCATTGACTACATGCTCACCTATCAATGGAACGACGTACAGCGGCAGGATGTGGTCGCCTTTTTCGCCGAGCCCGGATCGGCCGATTCGCTGCACAATCTGGAGCAGCTCCCCGGCGTGCAGCGCGCCGAGCCCGTGCGTGCCGTGCAGGCGCGCATCCACTACGGCCACCATTCACGCAAGATCGCTGTCACCGGACTCCCGCGCGATGCCGACCTGAACCGCCTGCTGGATGCAGAGCGGCGGCTCATCGTGCTGCCGGAGGAAGGCATCGTCATGTCAGCGCAGCTGGGCAAAATCCTCGGCGCTCGTATTGGTGATGTGGTGCAGGTGGAGGCCCTTGAAGGCCGGCGCGAAACAGTGGGCGTGCCCATCCGCGGTTTCATGCAGGACTTCGCCGGCATCTCCGCCTTCATGGACATCCAGGCGCTGCATCGTCTCATGCGTGAAGGAGACACCGTGAGCGGAGCCTACATGACCGTGGATCAGGCTCGCTGGAGTGACTTCATGCGCGCCGTGAAAGACACGCCACGTATCGCCATCACCCTCGTGAAACAGGACCAGCTCGATTCCTTTCGCAGCACCACCGGGCAGAGCATCGGCATCCTGCGCAAGCTCTACCTCGTGCTCGCCATCGTGGTTGCCTTTGGCGTGGTCTACAACAGCGCCCGCATCGCGCTCTCCGAACGCAGCCGTGATCTGGCCACCCTGCGCGTCATCGGCTTCACCCAGCGCGAAGTCGCCGGTGTGCTGCTGGGCGAACTGTTGCTGCTCATCTCCACCGCCATCCCTGTGGGCCTCCTGTTTGGCAAAGGTTTGGCCACCTTCATCATCGCCAAGGTCAGCACCGAAACCATCCGCATGCCTCTGGTCATCAGCCTGAACACCTACACCGTGGCCGTGCTCGTGGTGGCCGCCGCATCCTCCGCCTCCTTCATCGTCATCAGCCGCATGCTGCGGAAGCTGGACATGGTTGGCGTCCTGAAGGCAAGGGATTGAGTGTAAATGTAACGAAACCGTTGCCGATCCACGGGCGGACATAGATCGCAGCCAGGTTGCCGGACACCACGGCCACCGTTTGCATTCGAAGTTTCCGTAACTTGAGCATTTCACGCTATGCATGCCCATTCAGGCTCTTGAAAAGTGCCGGTCAATTTCAAAGGCAAGCGGTGGCTTTCGGTTCGGTGCTGCTCGCGGTGCTTTGCTCTCTGATCATCACCACAGCAGCCATGTCACGGGAGCATGGCGAAATGCAGCAGGCCCGCACCAGCATGATGCGTGCACGCCTGCTCGCGGAATCCGGCATCGCCGTGGCGGCACATCCGCTGATCAAAGCCGGAGATCTGCTGCTGCTGTTTAACCTGCGCAGAACGTGCCGATGATCTGCCGGATGCGGACGAGGTGGTGACGCATGTGCTGCAGCTCAATCACCTGAGTGCGGATGATGCAGAAATCGAATCCTGATTGATCGGCATTGCTCCAACCGTTGCGGAATTCAATCGGATGCCGTCAAAAGACTTGGCCTCCTCTGAGTTTTGAGGTGTAATGCCAAGCATGAGCCAGACTGCAACCCATAACCCGGCCTTTGCCCTTGTGGCACAGCGTGTTCAGGTGTGGGTGGCGCTCCGGCGCTGGCTTGCAGTGCTGCGTATGACACTGATTCCGGCTTCTTTGGTGTTGGTGCTCCTGATGCTGGCTGCGTTGCGTGGTTCGGGTGCGGTTTTTTCCCCATGGCTTGGTCTGGTCGTGTGGCTGGCAGGCTGTCTTGGCTATGTGTGGTGGCAGCGTCCCGGTGAGTTTAGCGCGCTGGCCTTGTGGGATCAGGCAGCGGGACGGCGGGAGGCCTTCGCTTCCGCCTGGTGGTTTGAGAAGCACGCCGAGGAAGGTGAGAAAGCACGCGCGCACATCGACGCGCAGCGTGAAGTTTTGGCGCAGGCATGGCCCGCATCCTTGAAACGAGACCTGCCCTTGCGGCCGGACCGCTGGCTTGCCTTGCCGCTGCTCATTGCCATTCTCGGCAGCTTCATTAGCATCATCACGGCTCCGCCATCCGAAGTGGTGGTGATGGATCAGGACATGACGCGCAAGGCCGCCGAAGAGGCGAAGAAACTGGCGCAGACCGACTGGGAAAAGAAAAAGCTCGCGGGGCTCAAGGAGGAAGAATCCAAGCAGGTGGAAGACCTGAAACAGAAGCTGCAGAAGACCGCCGCAGATCTCGCCCAGGCAGGAGGCAAGGACGCACGTGATGTGCTGGCCGAGTTGGAAAAGCGTGCGCGTGAGGCGGAGAAACTGGCGGATGAACTCGGCAACGGCAAGGAACCCTGGGCTTCCGAAAAACTCATCGATGCCCTGCGCCAGCATGCTGATACAGCGGACCTCGGCGATGCCGTGGCCGCAAAGAATGCCCAAGCTGCATCGCAGGCCGCCGAGGCGCTCGCGAGCCAGCTTAAATCACCCCAGCTCGGGGCGGAAGCGAAGGAGCGCTTGAACGAAACGCTCAAGGATGCGCAGCAGCAGGCGGATCAGGTGGATCGCAAACGCGCCGTGGGCCAGAACGTTCTCGCGGCGGGAGATCAGATGCAGCAGGGCAAAGTGGCAGGTGCAGGCGAAGAATTTCAAAAGCTTGCCGACAAGCTGCGCGACCTCGCGCTGCGTGAGCAGTCGCGCAAGGAACTGCAGCAGCTTGCCCAGCAGCTGCGGGATTCTGGCAGCAACATCGCCGGACAGCAGGACAGCAGCAATGGGGCGATGCAGCAGATGAGCCAGGCGGGGCAGGGGGAGTCCTCCCAGCAGCAGGGACAGCAGAGTGCACCGCAGACAGGGCAGGCACAAAGTGGACAGCAGATGCTCAATCCACCGGGCATGGGACAAGGTGGTCAGCAAAATCAAATGCAGCAGCCTCAGGACGGACAGGGGCAAGGCCAGCAACAGCAGCCCATGATGAGCATGGGCCAGGGGCAGCCGGGTCAGGCTGGCAAGCAGGGGCAGCCCAGCGATGGCCAGCCAATGCTGCTGGCCCCCATTCCGGGCGGAGCCAAGCCGGATGACAAGCCCCCCACGATCATCATCACCGGGGACGGCCCGCCGCCTGATCCCAACAGCCCCATGCTGAGCATGCCCGGCAATGGGCTGCCTCCCGGCCAAGGCAAAGCTGCTCTCAACAACACGCCCACCGCTAAACAGACCACCGACAAGCAAAGCGTGGTCCGCGCCCAGCAGAACAGCGAGGGCCAGAGCACGGTGCGCAGCGTCGAAGGCGGTGCGCGCAAAGAGCAGTCCACCCGCACCTCCGCGCAGACTGCGCTTGATGCCATTCAGGCTGAAGAAGCTGCTCTGGATGAAGCCGCTCTGCCACCCGCACGGCGTGAGCAGGTGCGGCGTTACTTCAACGAATTGCGGAAGCGGTTTGAGGGGAAGTGAGACTGAACGCAGCGCACTATGACCAGGCACAAAACACACGTCGTGATCATGCTTGCTTCTCTCATGCTGTCCTCATGTGTCACCCGGGTCTTCTGCTCGTCAGACGCTCCCAGACTTCCGCGTGCGAGACCGCCAAGTCAGCATGACTCAAGTGATTCTGGCCGGCTTTCCCGATATGTCGTGAGCCAGCAGGCCAAAGATGGATTCGTTGTCGAGTCTGTCACTGCGATCACAAACCTGCCGGTCTGCGGCATGGGCTTGATGGCTCCGCTTTTCACCCTTGGATTGCTGCCAGCGAAGCTGCCTCATCCAGTGGAAGTTACAGTTTCTGGGCGAATTGGCGGAAAACCGCAGAGCAGAACTTATCATGTGTATCTCTACAGTTTGACCTCCACATGGATCGCCATTGTTCCCCGCTGCTTTGATGACCGAGCGCTGGCACGTGGATTTTTGGATGCGATAGCGTCCAGCGATCCCTTGCCCCAGAGAGAACGCTGGACGGGCGCTGTTCCAACACGATAGCGATTTTGCATACCTTCCCGGTTCAAGGAACGTGCCGTTTGGCCTTCGAGCCGCCGCCTTTCCAGATGTCAAACTTGGGGTCCGCATAGCGATTGAAGAACGCATCGAGCTGCTGGGCCAGATCGGCTTTGATCTCTTCCGCACCGGGCTGGCCGTATTGGTTGAAGCGTTCCTGCGGGTCGGTCTGCATGTCGTAGAGTTCGTAGGGGCCGGAGGGCAAACGGGCGACGTATTTCCAGCGAGCGGTGCGGATGGCGCGGGTGGTTTCCATTTCGTAGAAGAGGGTGTTGTCCCAGTTCGTGAGGGGCTGGCCACGCAGGGCCGGGGAGAAGTCGCGGCCTGGGGACTTCGGTTGTTGCGGCATCTTGTCGTTCAGACCGAGCTGGGAGAGAACGCTGGGCATGAAGTCGTAGTTGCTTACCAGCGCATCGCAGGTCTGGGCGGGCGGGATGGTTCCGGGCTGACGGAAGATGAGCGGGATCTGCATCATAAGCTCATGTGCGCCGATGGGGCGGAAATGATCGCCCATGCCCCACATGCCGTTCTGGCCGCCCATCCAGCCCTGATCGCTGGAATACACGACAAGGGTGTTTTCCTCCAGGCCGTTCGCCTTCAGCGCGGCCATGATCTCTCCCACGCCGTCATCCACACCGCTCACCTCGCTGGCCATGCGGCGGCGGGCGGCATCGCTGTTGTGAAAGGCTTTGTTGTCATGCTGCCAGGGGTGCATGGCATCGCGGGGGAAGGAGTGCAGCGGCTTGTCAGCATAGTAGGCGGCATGGCGGTTTTTGGACTCATTGAGCATGAGCTTGCCGAGTGAGTAGGGGCCGTTGTAGGCGAGGTAGAGGAAGAAGGGCCGGTCCTTGTTTGCGGTGATGAATTCCACGCCCTTGCGTGTCCAGAAATCCGTGGTGTAGCCGGGTTCCACTCGGAGCTGGCCGTTTTCGATGACCTTCTGGTCGTAGAACTCCATGGTGCTGCCATCGGGCTTGGTGGTCCAGGTGGTGAAGCCCTCGCTCGGCGTCATGTTGGCACCGAGGTGCCATTTGCCGCTGAGACCGCAGGTGTAGCCCGTATCCCGGAGCACCTCGCCCAAGGAGGTGAATTCTTGAAGCGTGTTGTAGGCCTCCGGGCCCATCATGAACTTGGGATCGAGAAAGGAATGCAGGCCGTGCTGGGAGGGGATCAGCCCCGTCAGAAACGTCGCCCTCGTAGGTGAACAAACGGGGTTGCTGCTCAGCGCATGAGTGAAGCGGATGCCCTCCGCCGCCAGCCGGTCGATGTTTGGCGTGCGGATGTCTGGGTTTCCGTAGCAGCCCAGCGTCCAGGCGCCCTGATTATCGGTCAGGATGAAGACGAGATTGGGAGTGCGGGGAGCGGCGGCCGAAGCCAGGCAGACAAGCCCAAGGGCGAGAAAAAAGAGGGGCTTCATGGCAGGAAAACGGTCCAGAAACCGTGAACCTGTCTTTAGGGTAATTCTAAAGCACCCCTAAACACCAATAATTAACTAGAATTGCCATATTAAACGGGGTTTATTATGGGTGTCTGTGCTGTTTTCAGGCACTTCGGATTTTTCATGCCCGCCCCCCCAGTTTCCCAGCAATTACCCGACAAGCCAGTGCGCATCGCACCATGGCGCGGGCCGTTGCATTTTGGGCTTCTGGTTTTCTCCGCCGCCTGCACGCTGGCTTTGCTGCTCTGCTACTTGCTGCTTGTCGTGGGTTTGCTGCTGTGGTTGGGCAGGGAAGCGTGGCTGATTACCGGGCACAAGGCGTGGAGTGATCTGCTGCAGTGGCGCATGGTTCCTGTGCTGTTCAAATTCCTCTTCATGGGGGTCACCTGGGGGTTCATGGTCCGGCCCCTGCTGCCCAGGCCCAAGAGAGCGCCGGTGGCAGTGCAGGTCAGCCAAGCCACGCAGCCGCAGCTCTTTGAGATCATCCACCTGCTTTGCTGGCACCTCCGTGCGCCGCCGCCGGTGCAGGTGTGGCTGGACTCTACCATCCGAGTGCGCAGCGCCATGCTGGGTGGTTTGAGCGGCATCCTCAGCGGGCAGACGGTGCTGCATCTGGGCCTGCCGGTGGTGTCCGTCATCACCTCGCGTGAGCTTGGCGGGCTGCTGGCGCAGGAACTTAGCTGCAATGCCGGCGGAATCGGCACCCCTTTTGTGCATGTCGTGCGGGAGATGAATGCCTGGTTTTTCCGTGCCGCGCTGGAGCGTGATCCGTGGGAAATCTACGCGCATCTGAAACCGCAGCGCGAGGCCGAGTGGCACCATTTGGGCCGCAGGCTCATGCGCGGATGGATGTGGGCGGCCAAAGTGCCGTTCATGGTTTTTGCGATCATTGCCCGGCTGGTCAGCGCGCCCACGCACTGGCTCATACGGCGTACGGCGGCACGCTGCGGTGCCAATGTTATCGGCAAGGAGATGTGCCGGCGCATGCAGCACAAGCTCGCGCTGCTCAGCGGAGCATGGGAGGCGGCGCAGAAGGAGATCCAGGAAGGCATCATCCAGCATCGGCTGCCGGAGAATCTCTCGTTGATGATGGCACGTCACGTGGCCAATGAGGCCAAGGAGCGCGCCTCTGCTCGTGCGGAAGCGGAGGCGGCTACGGGCGGCGGACCGAAACCTGCAGGCAAAATCGTGAAGGGATCAGCTGAAGTCGTCAAGGGCGCGGCCATTGTCGCCCATTTATCTCACTCGCAGCCGGCTGCCTCGTTGCTGAGGCAGTTCGTCGATCTCTCACGTCAGGTCAGCTACTTCTACTATCAGCACGGGCTGGGCTTGAACCTGCACGAGCACCGCATGGTGGGGGATGAGGAGGCCATTCATCAAAACAGGGGAGAGGAAGAGGCGCTGCTCGTCATCCGTCGTTATTTCGGCGGGCTGGCGCATCCGGAGCGGGCGATGTGCGGCTTGGGCAGCACGCCCACGAGTTCCACCGCATTGCCGGAATTGCAGCGTGAGATCCTGCAGGTGCGCGAAGAAATCATTGCCTGGGGGCCGCAGTTCAAAGTGGCATTGCAGGAGTGGAATCATGCCTGGCAGCGCCGGCGTGATCTTGAAGCAGCGGCCACGCTCAGCATCGCAGGATTCACTGTCTCGCGCATGCAGTTTGGTACGCGTGATTCCACCCCCGGTTCCCTGCGTGATGAGGCCTACTGCCAGCGCATGGTGATGGAGCACATGGAGGGCCCGCTGCAGGAGCGCGAGCGAGTGCTGGAGCGCCGCTTTGCCGCAGCACTCGGCATGCTCTGGTGGAGTGATCCCGCCGACCTCAGTGAATGGCTGCGCGTGCGGCGCCGTGACCTCCCTGCCTGGGTGACGATCTATGAAGCCATGAGCGGCGCGCTGCCGTCTTTTCGGGAACTGCTCACCACGTTCTTTGCCTTTCAGACTCTGAACGCGAAGTTTGCCACCGTGGATGATCCCAGCGCCTTTCTCACCGCGCTGCAGTCCGTGGTGCCGAAGATGCTCAATCTCCTGCGGCAGATCATGGCCACCATGGATGGCGCGCCGTTTCCCTTCACGGATAATGGCAAAACAGTCACCCTGAACCAGCATCTCATGCCTGGGCCGCTGCCAGAGATGCCGGGGGTTTCGATGACTCTGATGGATGCCGCCAGCATGCGCGGCATCGGCGAGCAAATGGCTTCGAGGGCCTCCGAATCCATCGCTCCCTATGTGGAAGCCTTTCTAAGTCACTACCATCGCGCCTTTTCCTGGCTGGCGGAATCTGCGGAACGCACGGAGACTCACTTTCTGGGCTCGCTCAATTACGGTTCGACCACCGAAATCCTCCTGCCTGATGAGTTCACCACGCAGCGCCTCGGGATGAAGTCCAGGTCTCCAGACGCCATCGCGGCATGGAAGCCGCCGTCGTGAGGATGGTTACTTCTGGTCCTTCAAGGCGCTTTTCTGCACTTCCATGGCATCTTGGAGTGCCGATTGGTAATCCTCCAAAATTTCCTTTGGCACCTTGCGTGCCTTCATGACGTCGAGGACGAGTTTTAAAGCTCCTACGTCATCTGCATCGGATGCGTCTTCTGCAAAAATTGTCAGTCCCTCTTCTGCAGGGGTGAGTTGTTCAAGCAGAGGTTTGACTTTGGCATCGCGTTGCCCTTCTGGCAGTGCCTGCCAGAGGCTCCAGACAGCGGCGACCGAATTGGGATAATCTGCCGCCCAGCCTTCGGCGGCGGCCAGGTATTCCTTGTCCTCATTGAGTTCGCGGTGGGAGTCGGCCAGCATGGACCAGGAGTCCTCGTCATGGCCCACAGATGCGCCGATCTTTTTGGCCCACACAATGGTGTTTTTGTAGTCGGATGCGTCGTAACTGCTGGCTGCACGCATCAAGTAGAGAACGGGATTGGTCGGGGCGATTTTTTCCAGATCGTTCAATGAGGTTTCCAGTTCCTCCTTTTTGTCATCCATCTGAGAAAGCACCCCCAGCTTGGTCGCCAGGAACACTTCGGAGAGCACTGCTGGCAGCCTTGAGGCTTCGAGCTCTTTGATGAGCGCATAGGCTTTGTCGGTTTCACCATCCTGAACAGCGACGCCCAGCTGGATGAATTTCGCGGACTGCTCCTTGCTCATTCCTTCCTGCGATGAGGCTGCCTGAAATCCCATCAGCAAGAGTGCGGAAAAGCGCGTGTTGACCGTGATGTTTTCGAAGTCTGTCAGCTGCCATTGTCCGCCGCGGCGCAGCAGCCACCAGCGTAGTTTGAACTCGACGCCGTCCTCGTCATGAGTTCTTGCAATGATCACGGCTTTGTCGCCGGTGAGATCTATGCGGCGAATTTCGGCATCAAGGAACAGAAAAAACGGGCGCATGATGGGGAACATGCGCTCGCTGGTCAGCAGCATGGCATTTTTCAGCCGGAGCTTCTTGGCCTCGGGGGGCTGTTCCGATGCCCCGGAGTAAGTGGCCTCGATCAGGGCGTCCCAATTGACCATCTGCAGATAGTCACGGATACGCATCTGGTAAACCGCATTTTGGAATTGGGACAGCCACTTCACCAAGTCGCCCTGCGTGGCGGCATCGATGGTGGGAGCACCCGACAACAGGGTGACACGGATTTTGGCTGGAGGCGCGCCCGCAGGGGGCGTTTTAGCGAAAATGGCAGAGTGAAAAATCAGTGCCAGGCCTGCTAGCAGGGCGGTGAATGGACGGCGCATTGCCAAAAAATGTGGCAGAAACAGTCCGAACTGACAAGTATTGGCACGGGGTTTGTTATACATTCCGCATAGGAAACGCTGGCTTGAACATCTGTCGCATGGCAGGATAGTCCAGCATCCTTCCCCTACACAGCGCCCCCATGTCGGAGCCGAGTCTATTCAGACATTATCAAATCGTTCAAGACGCCGACGGCAACAACGTCGAGCTCGTTCGTAATTCCGAACAGGTGGCGGTGCTGGCGTTTGACCTAGAACGGCTGGAATATGTGCACTGCCATGTGCTGCTGGAGCCCCTGGCAAACCGTGCTGCATTTGAGGAGGCCTGCAAACTGCTGCAGAAGCGCGGCCACCCCGCGCTGGCGCGCATGATTGAGTTTGGCGAGGACGAGGGGAATCCTTTTTACATCACCAGCAATGTGGACGGAGAGGCCCTGCGGCCCTACCTCGCCCGGCTGCAGGACATTCCCGGATGGCTCGCCATCATGATCGCCACGCGTGCAATGGAGTCGGCGGTGGCGCTGTGTGAACGAGGTGAGTTTCTTTCCGAGTCTCCGCTGGATGGACTGCGCATTGTGCAGACCGCGCCGCAGGCCGTGCAGGTGCTGGCGGCGGATTATCATGTGATCGAGACCCCTGCCGGGAAAAAGCGGGCTCTGAAGACCAGCTTTGAAAAGCAGGCCAAATTTCTGCGCACCTTCCTCGTGGAGCAGGGGGGCACGCTGCCGGACCACGCCCTGGCGGTGGCGGATTTTGCCGAACTTCTGGGGGCCTGCCTTTCCAGCGCAGGGGTGGGCGTGATCGCCGCCATGCGCGAGCTGCGCACCAGTTTGCAAAAGCTCGCGCCAGCGCAGCTTTCCGGGGAGATCCCCACGGCGCAAAAACCGCGCGCGCTGCTGGCCCCGCTGCTGGCCGGGTATCAGGACGTGGCACGCGGGCTGGTCAATCTGGTGCGCATTCAGAGCCAGCGCCTGGACATGGCCAATCCCTACAGCATGCGCGGGACGCTGACGAAGACGGGACGGTCCGTGCTCATTGAGCAGGTGCCGCCCGCGCGTATTTCGCATACGCGCGTGAAGGAGGCTGATGATGCTGCCTTCAAGATCACCAAGCAGCGCGACAATCCGAGCCTCATCACCCTCGCGCTGGTCAATGAGTCGGAAGACATCACGTGCCTCGCGGAGGAAATCGCCGAGGGCATCAGCCTTGCCGAACTCATGCGGGAGCGTCACTGCCTGGAAGTGCAGGAGGCCTACCTCGTTCTGGCCGGGCTGGACACCGCACTCACGCAGCTGGACAAATCCACGCTGCCGACCAACAAGCTGCGGCTGGAGGATATTTTCCTGCTCACTGGATTTGCCCGCGAAGATTCGCGCAGCACCAAGCTGCTCGTCTCAAAGCTCAATGAGTGGCCTGCTTTTAACATCATCGTGCGTGCGCATCCCACGCTGGCTTCCATGTCCGGGCGCGGCACCGATCCTGCGGTGCTCCTGCCACCAGGGCGCGATGGAGCGACTGCCACGGCATGGCATGGCGGATGGCTTGCGGCCTTGTGCAAATTCCTTCTTGGTTTTGAGCCCCCGCTGGGCATTCACGTGGAAACCACAGGCGGTGCGCGCGAGCGCGAAACTGTGGCGCGCCTGTTGGATGATGAGATCGCCAAGGTGGCCGAGACCAAGCCAGCGCAGCGCAGCGACTTCCTGGCCCGCTATGCGCGCATCATTCAACATTATGACCTCGCCAAACCCAATGAACCCGTGCGTGCTGGCGGCACGGAACCTGCCGTGAGCCCTGGCTTGAAGTCACGTCCCCAGACAGTTCCTGTCTCCAAAGCACAGGCACCGGTGAAGCGTGAAGTTTCAGCGCCCTTGGCAATCGCTTCCTCCCGCCCATCCCCGGTTGCGTTGACTTCCGGAGGTGCAGCCAGAGGTGGGGACGAGCCCACGATCGGCTTTGCCGAGTTGCTCTTCCGGAATGGGGGAGACCCCTCTCCTCCTGAGGCGCCCGACTGGGCGCTCGCCGCCGCCAGCGCGCCACCCACTTTGCCAGCGCATCTCATCGTGCGTGAGGAAGTGCCCATCTGGCTGAAGGCTGCGGTGTTTCTCAGCGGCTCCATGGTGATAGGTGCCATGTGCGCACATCTTTCCGGCTCTGCGCTCTGGCAGAAAAAGCGCACGCCAGCCCCGGTGGAGGCCACGGCCCCGGGCCAGCCTGCCAGCGCTGCTGCGGTCGTCAAGCCTGCGCCGAAGGCTATTGCTGTCGAGCCTGACGTGCCCAAGGCGATTCCGGTCCCTGTGCCTACGCTCCCGCTGGATGTCACCGCGCCCCCGGAGAGCAGTGTGCCGCGCGGCGGGATCTTCCCAACCGCCTCGGACTCGATAGTCACCGCACCACCGGAAAGCAGTGTGCCACGCGGCAGCGGCGTCTCACTCACTTTACCGTCAGGGGCTACGAACCAGCTGCGCGATCAGCTCCCTGCGGGCAATCCACCTGCACCACCACCGCGATGAAGACATTGTTTCGTGGCTTTGCCGCAGCACTGCTCGCCTGCGCACTCACCGCCTGCCCTGAGACCACCGTCAACGAGGACTTCGGACTGAAGCCCGCCGTTCTCAAAGCTGGGGACTGGAATGGCAGCTGGACGCCGGTGGATGAGGGTAATGACGACGCGGTGCAGTTCACCGTTACCAACGCTGAACAAGGGCTCCTCGTGCTGACCGAACCTGGCAAAAAGGACGCCAAGCCCATCGAGTTCCGCATTCGCCGCGCCAGCGCTGACTCCAAGATCAAGCTCTGCTTTGCCGTCGCCCATGAGCGGGATGCCAAAAAGCCTGGTAACGCTTCTCTGTTTCTCATGCGTACAGCTGAGAGCGGCGTGGTCTATACTTGGGGAATCAATCACGATGCCGTGGCCGCAGCCATCAAATCCGGGGAGCTCAAAGGCAGCGTCAAGCCCGACAAGGACGGTGCCCACAGCCATCTCGACTCCACTGCCGCGAACTATGAGAAGCTGCTGGAGCCGCAGTTTTGGAGCTGGTCAGAGCCGACTTGTCTGAAGCGCGCGAAGCAGTGATGCAAGAGCCGGCTGGCTGGGGATGCCGCCAAGGTCCCGTGAAATGTACTTCGCACTTTAGATGTAGACATCATGCGCGCTCGCCGGTGGCATCATGCCTGCGCCGCTTCCATTGAGGAAGCACTTGTTCCACCTCAACTGAATGACGTTTTTCCTGTATGAAGCTGGTGGCTTAGACTGCCCACCGTGATTGATCTTTGATCAGTCGTTCAGTGAGATCACGCGCGAGCCCTCTTTGGCTGAAACCAGGCATGCATCCAGCACTCGTTGGGTCAGCAGACTGATCTTGGGCCAATGGGCATCGATTTTACCATCGATCACGAGCTGGGAAAACGTGTGAAAAAGTCCTGCCTCCTGCGAACCGGGCGCGTTGCTGCTTGGCTCATCGATGGCTTCGATCTGGCGGCCTTCGTGCATGTGGGCCAGGCAACGATCGAGTGCGAACTCGGAGCGCGTGAGGCTGTACTTCGTTTGAGGGCCGGAGAAGGGCAGCACAAAGTCGGAGACCTGCAGCAGACCTTTGTCACCGCTGACGATGGCCCATTGTGCATTGGTTGTGGTGAAGGAGCAGTAGAAGGAGGCGTTCGCGCCGTCTGCAAAGCTCAGCGTGCCGGAGAATTCCAGCGGCACGGCAGGTGCATCGGCCGTCTGCTGTGTTTTCGTGTGGATGCGGCCCGTCACCTGAACGGGCGTGGCGTAGTTCATGGCCCAGAGGGTGAAACGCAGGCAATACCAGCCGAGATCACCCAGGCAGCCCAGCGGCTCGAGCTTGCCATGTGCGCGGATGTTGCTGCGCTGGAATTCGTCATCGCTCATGAAGCTGAACTGCGTGGCGATGTTCCGCACCTTGCCGACATCGTGGTCCACCACCTCGCGCAGGCGCTGCAAACGCCGTCCGTGCATGAACATCACTCCATCCATGAACTGCACGCCGTGCTGTTCGCAGGCGGCGATGATCTCCGCCACATCCGCCGCGGTCACGCCCACCGGTTTTTCCACCAGCACATGCTTGCCGGCCTGTGCGGCGCGGATCACCCATTCTTTGCGAAGGCCCGTGGGGAGCGGGATGTACACGGCATCGATGTCCGTGCGTGCCAGGAGCGCCGTGTAGTCATCCATCGCCTCCGGCAGGGCGGCATGTGGCGCGCTGCTCTGGCATTCCGCAATGAAGGCCTGTGCGCGTGAGAGATCACGGCTGGCCACCGCTATGAGCGTGGCATTGCCGGCGTCACGAATGGCCTGCCAGTTTTTACGGGCGATGAAAGCGGCGCCGAGGATGCCCCAGCGGCAGTGGTTGGGATTGTTCATGCCGGACCAAGCATGCGCCCCTGCGTCCAGTCAAGCGGCAGGCTCACAGCATCAAACCAAAACGTGCGGTGATGGCGCGCAGCACTGCAAAGAGCAGAAGTGTCAGCACCGCGCTGCCGCCGAGAGCGCCGTGAAAGCCCCACCAGCGTTGGAACACCGGGAAGAGCAGAAACATAGGCAGCGTGGGAAGTACATACCAGAAGATGTAGTACATGTGGTCTGCCGTCTTCTGCGCCCGCACTTCGGGCGCGCTTTCGTAGTGGACCCAGAAGAGGGTGATGAGGCTGACGAACGGCAGGGCGGCCAGCAGGGCGCCGAGCTTGTCGCTGCGTTTCACCATCTCGCTCACCAGGGTGATGATGCCCGCGCTGAGCAGGTATTTGAGGATGATTTTCAGAGTCATGGCGGTGAGTGGGTAATAAAAATGTGAGTAACGATTTTCGGTGCGCGGGATTTCTCCGGTCAACGAGATCACGCACAAGCGTGACAGCAGCCAACTCAATCTTGTCATGAAAGCGATCCGCATCACCTCATATCTCGCACTTGCCCTGGCGTCTTCCTTTGCGCTGCATGTGATGGCACAGCCACCCAAGCATCCTCCAAACCGCCCGCAGCATCCGCCTCATCCACATTCACCCCCACCGAACGGCGCGAAGCCACCGCAGTTTGGCGATGCTCTGCCGGGACTCACGAAGGCGCAGATGGCGACCTTCCTCGATGGCAAAGATGATTTCGAAGATACGGAAACTGAGGCCAGCGGGCTGGGGCCCATCTTCAACCGCTCCTCCTGTGTGACCTGCCACAACGCGCCGGCCACAGGCGGCGCGGGCTCCATCAATGTCACGCGCTTTGGCCGCACGGAAAACGGCGTGTTCAATCCACTCGCCTCGCTCGGTGGTTCGTTGCAGCAGGAGATGGAGATCAATTCTGCGCTGCACGAGGTGGTCCCGCCGGAGGCCAATGTGGTGGCGCATCGCAACTCAACGCCTCTCTTCGGCCTTGGACTGATCGAGGCGATCCCGGAACAGGAAATCCTGCGCAATGTGCGGCGCACGCCGCTTGATGGCGTGCTGGGGAAGGTGTCCAAGGTGGCGGACGCAGCCACCGGCAAGACCCTCATCGGGCGTTTTGGCTGGAAGGCCCAGCAGGCCACGCTGCTGAGCTTTGCGGGTGATGCCTATCTGAATGAAATGGGCATCACCAGCCGCCTGTTTCCGGTGGAAAACGCCCCGAACGGCAACGCCCAGCTCCTCGCGCAGTATGATACGGTGGTCGATCCGGAGGACGTGGTTGATCCGGCCACCGGCAGGGGAGACATTGATCGCGTGGCCGACTTCATGCGCTTCCTCGGCGCGCCACCACGCCTGCCTCCCACCAATTCAGCGGCTGCCGGACGCAACGTGTTTCAAAACACCGGATGCGCTGTCTGTCACGTGCCGCTGATGATCACTGGACCGAACAAAGTGACTGCGCTGAATCAGCAGGAGGTCTGGCTTTTCTCCGATCTGCTTCTGCATGACATGGGATCGCTCGGCGACGGAATCGCCCAGGGCACTGCGGATGTGCGTGACATGAAGACCGCGCCGCTCTGGGGCCTGCGCGCCAGCGCCCCTTATCTGCACGATGGCCGTGCTGCGACGATCGACGAAGCGATCAAAGCCCACGACGGCGAAGCGAAGGCTTCCAAGGAGCGATACATGAAGCTCAACAAGCAGCAGGTGCAGCAGCTCATCGATTTCCTCATGTCCATTTGATGGAGTGTGTCTGTGTGAGGGTTGGAAGGTGTGAAGCAGGCAGCAATGCCTGCTTCATTCGTTGTCTTTGACTGGCTGCAAGAAGCACAAAAACAAGACCTGCATTCGCCTCAAGCTAAAGATAAGAAGTTCAGCTCAACGTTGTTTCTGTGCCGCACCACTTTTCGCCGGGGTGGTCTTCTGGCCGCAGCGCGGCAGAACAAAGATGGCGAGCAGGAGCACGACCGCCGCGGCAGCGATGGCGATAGGCTTGTGGCTTTTGATTTTGTCCAGTGCGTCTGTCAGAGCCGTGGATTTTGCTGCTAGAGGCGTCGGCTTGCGGGGCATAGGCGCTGAGATTTTGCGCTGTGCGGGCATCAAAGCAGCGGTGGGGCGCTGGGGCCTGTTGGCCGCCACGTGCATTCCCGGGGAAATGGGGATCGTGCTTGAAGTGGCATTTCGCGCGCCTTGCTGGGGATTGGGCAGGACCACAGGCGCAGAAACCTGCGGCTGGACGAGATTGACTGGCGGCGGGGGAGGGGCGCTCTCTGCGAGTTCGGCGCGTGTCGATGGCAGTTCCGGCAGGTTGGGCGCTTCACGGCGCTCGAACAACTCCTTGGCCGCACCCGCCTTGCGCGGACGTTGTTCAGGGTCCACCGCCATGAGGTGCATCACCCAAGCACACATCCAGCCCGGGACATGAGAGGCGAGTTTTTGCAGGGGGGGCAGATCATGGCCGAGGTGCTTCAGCTTCAGTTCCTTCAGGACACGAGCGTCAAAGGGAGGTCTTGCCGTGAGAGCCTCATACAGGATGCAGCCAAGAGCGTAGACATCAGTGCGGCGGCGGGTGGTGCCGTCCTGCCATTGTTCGGGGGCGGTGCAGCGGTAGGCGCGGATTTGTTCCTCCTTGCTGTCATTTCGAGCGGCGAAGCCTTGGCCAAAGCCGTGCAGCGTCACCTGCCAGTCGGCGGCGGATTTGCCGGAGATGCGTACGTAATCAGGCCGCAGGCTGCCGTGGACGATGGCCTCCTCGTGAAGGGCTGAAACCGCCTCCAGGAGCTGCCGTGCGACGGTTTCAAACTCCTTCTCGGTGAGGGGGCCGCGTTCTAGTACCTCGGTCAATGTTTCTCCCGGCAGCACCCCTGCCACAATGGTGTAAAAGCCGTCTTTGTCGGCACCGAAATCGATGAGCCGGTCGAGGTGCGGGTTTTGCAGGGGGGCAAGCTGGCGGAACAATTCCTGGAGGCCCTCGATTTCCTCTGGTTTGTTGGTTTTGAAGCGTCTGAGCCGCAATTCATCGCCGCGTTTGTTGTCTCGGACGAGCAATAGCTTGCTGGCGGTGTCCTCTTCCAGAGGACGCAGAATTTCAAAACGGGAGGACATCGGGTAAAGCTGGCCCGTTCCAGCGAATCCCGCAAGCTTCTTGCCACATCCATTATTTCCACGCTAAAGTGCCGACCCATTCCAGCATGGAAGATTTTCTCGTTATTGATCACGTGTCCAAAAGCTTCGGCACCCAGCGTGCCGTGGATGATGTGGCGTTGACCGTGGCGCAGGGGGAATCGTTTTCACTTCTCGGGCCCAGCGGCTGCGGCAAAACCACCCTCCTGCGAATGATCGCGGGGTTTGAGCGGCCTGACCATGGGCGCATTTTGGTGGGGGGGAGGGACATCACCGAGCTGCCTCCGGAACAGCGTCCGGTGAACACGGTATTTCAAAATTACGCGCTCTTTCCGCATTTAAGCGTGTGGGAAAACATCGCCTTTGGGCTGCGCATGAGCCGCCGTCCGCGTGAGGAAATTCGCAGTGGAGTGGAGCGCATGCTGGAACTCGTGCGACTCAGCGAGCATGCACGCAAGCGTCCCGCCCAGCTCAGCGGGGGGCAGCGGCAGCGAGTGGCCATCGCGCGAGCTCTGGTGAACCGCCCCCAGGTGCTGCTGCTGGACGAGCCGCTGGCGGCGCTGGATCTCAAACTGCGCCAGCACATGCTCATGGAACTGAACACGATTCACGAGCAGGTCGGCACCACCTTCATCTATGTGACCCATGATCAGGGCGAGGCGATGAGCCTGAGCGACCGCATCGCCGTGATGAATGCGGGCAAGGTGGAGCAGGTGGATTCGCCGGAGAATCTGTATGAAACACCGCGCAGCAGCTTTGTGGCCTCCTTCATTGGGGATGCCAATTTTTTCACAGGGGTCGCAGTCGAACTGCAGCACGAAGGCTACGTGCGCGTGCTGGTGGACGGGCTGGGCAGTCCGCTGGTGCTGAGCAATGGCGCGGTCTCGGCGAACCAAACACTGCGGCTCATGGTGAGGCCGGAAAAAATAAGCCTCACGCTCACCCGCCCGCCGAGTGGTGAGAGGGTGAATGCCTTCCGTGGGGTGGTGGAGGACATGGCCTACTTCGGCTCACACACTCGCTACCGCATTCGTGCAGGCGAGCACAGCATCCTGGCCCAGCAGCAGCGCAGCCGCTTCAGCGGCGGAGAGATTGATCCCGCGCGCGGTGCGGAAGTGTGGATGAGTTTTCATCCGGATGAAGGCCGCGTCGTACGGCTGGAGGAGGCGGCATGAGCATCGAAGCCCGGACTGCCAGGCAGTGGATGATTTCATTGCCCTCACTCACATGGCTTGCCGTGTTTTTTGTGATCCCTGCCATCCTGGTCATCATCACCGCATTTCGGCCGGCAGATTTGCAGGGAGGAGTCGGACCGGGCTGGACGCTGGCCACACTGCGAGAAGTGCAGGATCCTGCCTACCTGCCCATCCTGTGGCGAACTTTCTGGCTCAGCGGAGCGACCACGGTGGTCTGTCTGGCGCTGGCGCTGCCGGTGGCCTATCAGATGGCGCGTGCCGGGCAGCGCATGCGGCAGGTGCTGCTGCTGCTCGTGGTCATCCCGTTTCTCTCGAATTTTCTGATCCGCATCTTTGCGTGGAAATCTCTGCTGCATCCCGAAGGTCCGCTGACGAAGCTGCTCATTGGACTGCATCTCATTCCGGAGGATGCCGTGCTGCTGAATCACGTGGGCACGGTGCTATTGGTGCTTGTCTACACGCAGCTGCCGTTCGCGATCCTGCCTCTCTACGCTGCGGCGGAGAAGTTTGACTTTGGGCTGCTGGATGCGGCGAGGGATCTCGGAGCCGGGCCGTGGCGTGCGTTTTCCAAGGTGTTCATTCCCGGTGTGCGCCGAGGTATTATCTCTGCCGCGGTCATGGTGTTTGTCTGCTGCCTGGGGCAGTACGTCATTCCGCAAATGGTGGGTGGCACGTCGGATGAAATGCTCGGCAGCAAGATCGCCCAGCGCGTGTTTTCAGACCGCAATCTGCCGCATGCCAGCGCCTTGGCGGGCGGGCTGATGCTTGCCGTGCTGGTGCCTATGGTCGTGATCGTGCTGTGGCAGCAGTTTGGCAGAAAGGAGGCGGAGTGAAGCGCTCCAGGCTGCCTGCGGTGATCACGATTGGAGTGATCCTGTTTCTGTTCGCGCCACTGGGCGTTCTGGTGGTGAATTCGTTCAATGCATCGCGTTTTGGCGGTGAGTGGGAGGGCTTCACCTGGAACTGGTATGAGAAGCTTTGGTCTGCGGGAGATGTCTGGGAATCACTCTGGATCACGCTCAAGATCGCCGTCTCCGCCTCCCTGGCGGCGATGGTGCTTGGCACTCTGGCGGCCTATGCGCTGCATCGGTTCCGCTCCTGGCTGCAAAACGTGCACCACCTGCTGATCACGCTGCCGCTGGTGATGCCGGACATTCTCATGGGCATGTCTCTGCTGGCCTTGTTTGTGCTAACGGGCGTTGAAACCGGGATGCTCACCATCTGGATTGCGCATGTCACCTTTTGCCTGAGTTTCGTGACGATGGTGGTGCTGGGCCGTCTGCAGGATTTCGATTTCACCCTGCTGGATGCCGCCCGTGATCTGGGTGCGACCCAGGCCAAGGCCGTGAAAAAAGTGCTGGTGCCTCTCCTGCTGCCCGGTGTGCTGGCCGGCGGGTTGCTGGCTTTCACGCTTTCGATTGATGATTATGTCATCACCTTCTTTGTCTCAGGGCCAGGCACCACCACCCTGCCGTTGCGTGTCGCCAGCATGATGAAAACCAGCCGCAGCCTTCCCATGATCAACGCACTCAGCACGCTGCTCATTGCCAGCACCTTTCTGGTCGCCGTGTGCAGCTCCCGCCTCCAACGCCGCTTATGACCTCCTTCTTCAGATCCCTGGCTGATTTCCTGGAACCCACCGGGCTCATCTGGCTCATGCTCTCGGCATGGGTGGTGGTCATGATCCACCGTCGCCGATGGCGGGCACTGATCGTGCCGGGCACTGCGTGGCTGGTGCTGACGCTCACCTCCGCCACGATCTTATCGCATTCCTTGCTGGCTGCCCTGGAATCTCAGTGGACTCCAGTGGACCTGACGGCAATGCCCGAATGCGACGCTGTCATCGTCCTTGGTGGCGGCATGGAGCCCTCTCGCAACGAGCCGGCGGGCATTCATTTCAAGGGCGGGGCAGACCGATTGTTTACCGGCTTGATGCTTGCGAAAAAGGGCAAGGGAAAGCTGCTGGTCCTTGGCGGTGGTAGTCTGAAGACGTCTTCTGGCACGGAGTCAGAGGCGGATGCCGTCAAACTCTGGCTTGAGGAGTGGCAGATCTCACCAATTCCGGTGCAAAGTCTGGGCCACTGCCTGGATACTCATGATGAGGCCGTCAAAGTCTCTGCATTGGCGGTCAAACATGGCTGGCAGAAGGTTGCGCTGGTGACCTCCGCCTACCACATGACCCGCGCCAGAGCTGTTTTTGAAGCCGCTGGCACCTCGGTTGTGGCTGTGCCCTGCAACTACAACAGCGAGTCCTTGCGTGAGCACCAAGTGAAATGGCTGGATGTCCCGAATGCCACGAACCTGTGTCATTTTGAGACTTGGATGCATGAAATGATTGGTTGGTGGGCTTATCGCATCGTTGGCTGGGTTTGATGCACCTTATTTTGGCCTGCATTCTGCTTAGAACGCAGGAAAGAAGGCTTGCTTTTGAACCATAGTGATGGTCATGTAGAACTCACATGACTAGTGGCCTGGCTATAGCCGATACCATCAATCTTGGCGGCAGAAACAGGACGGGCACCGAGCTTATCCTGGCCACCAAGCCTTTCACCGTGGACGACCCCGTCAAAAGCTGGTGGTACATCCTTTCTACGACCGCGCTCTGGCTTGCAGTGATCGCTGGCACGCTGTGGATTCCCTACCTTGCGGCGAAGCTGGCGCTCAGCGTGCTTTCCGGGTTGTTGCTGCTGCGTTTGTTCGTGATCTATCATGACCAGCAGCACAACGCCATCCTGCCGAATTCCAAGCTCGCAGAATGGATGATGCGTGGCTTTGGCATTCTCGCCCTCAGTCCCAGCAGCATCTGGCGCAGTTCTCACAATCATCATCACAACCACAACTCCAAGATCAAGGGGTCGCACATCGGGTCCTTCCCGATCATGACGAAGGAGCACTACCTGAAGGCGTCCAGGTCCGCGAGGTTGATCTATCTCTTCATGCGTCACCCGCTGACGATTCTCTTTGGCTACGTCTTTGTGTTTCTGCACGGCATGTGCCTGCGCCCGTTTGTGACGAAGCCGCGGCAACATGTGGACTGCCTGCTGGCCCTGCTGGTGCACGGAGGAATCGCCGCTGCGCTGATTTATTTCTTTGGCTGGCAGATGTGGCTGCTGGTGCAGGTGATCCCGCATTTCATCACATACGCCATCGGGTCCTACCTCTTCTATGCGCAGCACAACTTTCCGGACGTGGCCTTTTATGACAAGGCGGGCTGGACCTATGAGCGCGCCGCACTGGATTCTTCCAGCTATATGAAGACCAGCAAGCTCATGGCCTGGTTTTCGGCCAACATTGGCTACCATCACATTCATCATCTGAACGCACGCATTCCCTTCTACCGTCTGCCTGAGGTGCTGAAGGCCATGCCTGAACTGCAGAAGCCGAAAGTCACCACCCTGAGCCCGCGCGACATCCTGCGCTGTCTGCGGCTCAAGGTCTGGGACACAGAACTGCAGCGGATGGTGCCGCTGCCTTCATCAACGCGGTAACAGCCACGGGCTCACCGACAACCACATGTTCACCGCATCAAATCTTGCAGAGCTGATCGGTGGTGAAGTGGTGGGGGATGGATCTGTCATTCTCACGGGCATCGCTCCTGCGGATGTAGCATCGGCTGGCGATCTCACTTTTGCGGAAAAACCCAGCTACTTGGCTGCTGCCGAAGCCGGCATGGCCAGCGCCATCTTGGTGCCCCGAGGTTTTGAATCTGCCACTAAAGTGCTGATCCGGGTGAAGGATGCGCGAATTGCCATCGCCAAGGTGCTGCCGCTGTTTTTTCCGCCTGAAAGGATTGCCGCGGGCATCCATGCGAGCGCGGTGGTCGATTCTTCGGCACTAATTGATCCGACTGCCAGCGTTGGTCCGCATTGTGTCGTGGGTGCCGGTGTCAAGCTGGGGAAAAACTCGGTGCTCATGGGCGGCAATCACATCGGCCGGGACAGTCAGGTGGGGGAGGAGGTCTGTCTGCACCCCAACGTGGTGCTGTATGCCAGGACTCAGATAGGCAATCGCGTGAACATCCATGCCGGCACCACCATCGGTTCGGATGGGTACGGGTATGTTTTTGACCAGGGCCACCACCGCAAAATGCTGCAGGTGGGGAACGTCGTGATTCATGATGATGTGGAGATCGGTTCCAATACCTCGATTGATCGTGGTGCGCTGGGCTCCACGGTGATCGGGCAGGGAACGAAGATCGACAATCTGGTGCATGTGGCGCACAACGTGGTGATGGGACGCCATTGCCTCATCATGGGCCAGGTGGGCTTTGCCGGGAGCACGCATCTCTCTGACTATGTCGTCATCGCCTCGCAGTCGGGCATCGGGGGGCACCTCAAGCTAGGCGCCCAGTCCACCATTGGTGCCAAATCAGGTGTGATGCGCGACGTTGCGGCGGGTGACACCGTGCTGGGTTATCCTTCGGCATCCGACAAGCAGGCGAAGCGCCAGTGGATCGCGGTGTCGAAGATGCCGGACGCTTTGCGGCGGTTGAAGACTCTGGAAAAGCGGATGAACGGCGGCAAAGAGGCTTAATGGCCTTTTTCGCGCTTCACCTCAGGGCAACTCACGCCATGATGTGGGCATGACACGCGAAGACGCCGCCACCATCTTTGAACGCATCGCCCTGCTGCTCGAACTGAAAGGGGAAAACACTTTTAAAGTACGCGCCTACCGAACCGGTGCGGAGATCGTGGAAAGCTACAGTGGCGACATCATGAAGCTGGCTGCCGAGAACCAACTCGCAGGTATCAAGGGACTCGGGGAAGCACTGCGAGACAAGCTGCATGAAATGGCCACCACGGGGAAGCTGGAATTCTACGAGAAGCTCAAGGCAGAATTTCCGGACACGCTGTTTGAGTTGTTCGATGTGCAGGGACTTGGGCCCAAGAAGGTGGCCGCGCTGCATGCGGAGCTGGGGGTCTCATCCATCGCCGATTTGAAGCGCGCCTGCGAGAGCGGCGAGGCGGCAAAGCTTTCCGGGTTTGGCGGTAAAACGGTGGAGAAAATTCTCGAAAGCATTGCCTTCCGTGAGCAGCATGCGGCGGAGTTTCGTTTGGATCTGGTGCAGCCGCTGGTGCAGGAGATTCTGGAGGCGCTGCGTCAGCACCCGAACGTTTCGCACGCCGAGGTGTGCGGCAGTTTCCGCCGTGGCAAGGAGACGGTGCATGATCTTGATTTCCTGGTGGCCACTCGGAAGCCGGAGCTGGTCATCGAGGACTTTGTGCAACTGCCACTGGTGGTGGATATCATCGCCAAAGGGCCGACGAAAGCCAGCGTGCATGTGACTCACGGGGTGCAGTGCGATCTGCGTGCCGTATCAAGCAAGGAGTTCCCCTTTGCACTCGCCTACTTCACCGGCAGCAAGGAGCACAATGTGGCCATCCGACAACGTGCGCTCGCGCGTGGCTGGTCGCTCAATGAGTATGCATTCACTCCGGTGTCGGATCATGCGGATGCGCCTGTCATTCCACCGATTCATGATGAAGCGGAACTCTACCGCGCGCTGGATCTCGACTTCATTGACCCCGAGCTGCGTGAGAATACGGGCGAGATCGACGCGGCTGAGCACGGTGGGCTACCGCGCCTCGTTTTGCTTGAAAATCTTCGTGGTGTTTTCCACAACCACACCACCGCCAGCGATGGCGGCGCGACCTTGCGCGAGATGGCGGATGCCGCGCATGAACTCGGCCTGCAGTACCTCGGCATCGCCGATCACAGCAAGTCATCCTTCCAGGCGAACGGGCTGAGCGAAGAGAGGCTGCTGGCGCAGATTCAGGAGATCAAGGCGTTGAATGAAGAGATGGCCGAAAAGGGTTTCCGCATCTTTGCCGGCAGCGAGGTGGACATCCTCAAGGACGGCAGTCTGGACTTCAGTGATGAGATCATGGGCCAACTCGACTACGTGGTCGCCTCCGTGCACAACGTGTTCAATCTGCCCGAGGCCGAGATGACGAAGCGCATCATTCGTGCCATTGAAAATCCGCACGTTACCATGCTGGGACATCTCACGGGCCGGCTGCTGCTGCAGCGCCCAGCTTACAACGTCAATGTGGCTGCGGTGATTGATGCGGCAGCGGAAACAGGCACGATCATTGAGCTCAATGCGAGCGCGTGGCGTCTCGACATGGACTGGCGCTGGTGGAAGCTCGCGAAAGCGAAAGGCGTGAAATGCAGCATCAATCCTGACGCGCATAGCACGCACGGATTGCAGGCGGTGATCTACGGCATCAAAGCCGCGCGCAAAGGCTGGCTCACGCGCAAAGACGTGATCAACTGCCTGCCGCTGGGTGAGGTGGAGGATGTGCTGCGGGCGAAACGCGGGTGAATGCCTGGCTGTGGGCTTCAGGCCCATCAGTTATCTGATCTCGATCCCCAGGCAGGAGAGCAGGCTCATCGCCTCTGGAAGTTCGAAAACGGCGCCTTTGACCTTGTTCTGGGTCACATCGATCACGTAGTTCTGGGCTCCCGTGAAAATCGCTCGTTCTAGGTCTGTGTGATTGAAGACAGCGCCCGCAAGATTACACCCGTCAAACTTGGCTTCACGAACTGACGCATCGGTGAACACGACTTCCTTCATACGGGTGCCTGAGAACCTGGTCTTGTTAAGCTTCATTCCAAAGAAGCTGGAGTAGTCCAGTAGTGAGTCTAAAAAGGTCGCATTGAATGCAAATCCGGTTTGGTACCAGTTGATGCCTCGCAGCTTACAGTTCCGGAAAATGACGGAACTGTAAGAAGATCCTGTCACATTGGCCAAAGAGAGGTCAGATGATTCGAATTCACAACTCTGAAAAGTACACCTGTTGAAAGTGGTTCTCTCGAAGGTGCAGTTGGAGAACTTGCAACGAGAGAAATCAACCCCTTCCAGCACTTCATCGCTCCAGTTGGCGGTGATCTCTTCAGAAGCGCAGGTGGAATCAGCTGTCGGAATATGATCCATCGGAATTTCGTGGTTGGGGCAGTGTGAACCGCCGTTTTTCGAAGCGGCAAGGAGTGTAATCCATGTGAGGTGCTGGTGCAAAGACCACCTAGCATCCATGGAAAAAGGAGGCATTGCCTTTCAGCAATGCCTCCCGGGATTTAACGGTGAACGTTAATGACTTAGAACTTATAGCTGAGGCGCAGGCCGACGTAATGTGCCTCCACAGACTGACGGAAGAACTGACCCTGGTAGTTAAGCAGCAAGCCGAGGTTCGGGGTGAACTGGAAGTTCAGGCCAGCTCCTGCGACCATGTAATCCTGGCCATAGCTCTGACTGCCGCCGCTTACCACGAATGGCTGATTGATGAGGCCAATGGTGGCGCCGCTGTTGTTGCTCAAGTTCTGGCGCTCGTAGCTCAGACGGGCCTGTGCAGTGATGACGGCGAAGTCTGTTTTGACATACTTGCTCACCGACCAGCCAATGCGGGAGATCAGGGACTCAGCGGTACGTTTGTTGTAGGCCAGGGCCCCAAGGCCGCCACCAGACTCTCCATAGGCGTCAATGGAGACGTGGGTGTAGTCGAGTCCAATGAACGGACCGGTCACCAAGCTGTTGTTCTGGAAACGGAAGTTCCAGCCCGAGTTAAACTGCACCGTGTTGGTGTAGGCGTCGGTGTTACCGTTAGCCATGCCGAACCCGATCGGGTTGCGGTTCGTTTCGATGTCATAGCTGCCGAAGCTATAAAGGAGATCCGCCCAAAATGCCTTCTTCACATAAGAAGTGTAGGCGCTCAGCGCATAACCATTCATGTCCATGGAGCCGACGCCATTCCCGAAGGTCTGTTTGGACTCCAGCCAGTTGAGGGCGAAACCAATGGCCACATTCGGTGTGACATGAACCTCAGCGCCGACTCCTGGACTCCAGCTGTCAGACTGGATTCCCGCCTGCTGACTGCCGAGAGCACCGAGCCTGGCGTTGTTGTAGTTTGCCGTGGCAAAAACCTGCCACAGACCCGTCTGGGGACGGCGCTGAACCGTTGGTCTTGGTGCAGGGTTCTTGCCAGAACCGTTGCCCGGATCATTGACCACGGCCTGGTCGTACTCGCTGTCATCGGACAGGTCGCCCTGACCCGCACGGAGGAAGAACAGGCGTCCATTCACATCCGTGAGGACACTCTGAGTACTGGCAAGCACGGCCTGCCCCATGGCGTTGGCCATTTGCAAACCGGTGATGGTGTCGATGATCGTGAAGACACCGGAAGTCTGGCTGAAATTGCCCACCTGAGTCGCTGTGAGATTCAGAGCAGAGGTGTCGAGATTGCCGGTGAGACCCAGATTGCCGGTAATGGAGCCTGGAACGAGATTCACCACTTTCCAGCTGTCTCCACCCGTGAAGCCTGTCATCGCTGTAGGATTGCCAATGACCAGGGTGCCGCCAGCAACAGAATTGAGATTGCCGCCGAGGTTGAACGTGTCAGAAGAACCTGGAATGACGGTGTTGTTTCCAAGACCGGCACCGGTGAAGAGATCGACCGCCAAAGTACTGCCGGCTCCCATGGTGATCGCGCCTGCGCCTGAGGTGGTGATTGAGAGTGTGGATGCAACAGGAATGACTGTGGAATCGCCTACAACAATCGCCCCGTTGTTGAAGATGGAAGCTCCCGCAGCCTCTGTGATGATTCCCGTGCCTGAAAGCGTGGCGCCTGCGGCAATGGTGTAATTTCCGCCACCGGCATGGGTGCCCAGCACATTGAGAGTTCCCGCGTTGACTGCCGTGGTGCCCGTATAGGTGTTGGGAAGGATGTTCGATGTCGTGAACGTTCCTGCGCCATTTTTGACCAGTGAGCCGCCGACGCCACTCAGAACACCACTGTAGGTGGTTGAGGTGTTGTCACCGCCTGTGGTCAGGGTATTGGCGTTGAGGGTGGTGTCGCCGCTGCCTGCAAGGCTGCCGATGGTTTCACTTGTGAGCAGGTCGAGTGAACCTGGTGCCGTCACGGTCACTGCGGACGTGTCTGCAATCGCTGCTCCGTTTTGAAGCTGCAGGATGCCCTGATTGACGGTGGTGGTCCCAGTGAAGGTGTTCGTGCCGCTCAAAAGAAGCGTTCCTGCACCATTTTTGACAAGTGAGCCGCCGACAACCGTGTCAGAGATCGCACCCGAGATGGTTGTATTGTTGGTGCCATCGACCGTCAGTGCCTGACCTGCCAGATCAACCGCAGAGCCCACACTCAGCCCCCCCAACGGGACAAGGCCTGAATTCCACGTCTGTGCTGCACCCAGGGTGATGCCCGTACCACCAAAGCTAATCGTCTGCACGCTGGCCGAATTGTTGACGATACCACCACTGAGAGTGATCCCATTCCCAGTGAGATTGAAAGCGCCCGCACCCAGATTGAAGGTGATGCCAGGGGTGAGAGGGACGAGAGGGTCGCCGACACTAAGACCGACAAGGTCATTGTTCGGGGTTAGGTTCACAATCCCCCCAAACTGAATGCCCGCGCTATAAACTGGCGCCGTGTCAAGGTCCCAGTTGGTGCTAGTTGACCACAAGGCGTCCCCGCCTCCGCCATCCCAGATCTGGCCTGCTTTGACTTTTGGGTCAAGACTGCCCAAGGTTAGCAGTGCCAATGCGAGAAGGCCCCCGCAGGAGCCCTTGCTTCGCAAGGTATTATTTTTCGATGAGGGTTTGTTCATGAGTATGTTTTTGTTGGGTTGGTTTCGAGAAACGTCCGGATTTTCCGCACGTTCGGGGCTGCATAGTTGAATGCTGCTCAGGATGCCATGGGGTGAAACCCTGCCTTGCCTTGCGTTTGCCGCCGATCAGACCTGAGCGGAGATCAGCCTCTGGATGTCTATGGCCATTAGCCTGAATGGCAGGGAGAGGAGAAAGAGCTCCTGCGTGGGGTGATCGTGGGGCACTTCCACCCGGTGCCAGCAGTTGGGTGTTCTTCAGCCGTTGGTACTTTGGACGAGACAGCACGATTCATGCTGGCATTTGCAGCCGGGGCGGGTTCCTCCGCGCTGCAGCTTTACGGTCCCTCTGGAATGATGCGCAGGGCATGGCTGGCCTTGCTGGCGTACCAGTAACCGCGTTTGAATGGACGCAGGTGGATGCCGTTGGGGATGGACACGCCGTTGCTGTCCTTGGTGCCGCTGCCCGTGCTGTCGAGAATCAGCGGCACGCCGTCGGGGCTGCGGCCGATTTTGCCGACCCACAAGACAACGTGCGAGACTTCGCCCCTGTTGTTTTTCACGAACAGGAGGTCGCCGGTGAGCAGGGTGGTTTCAAAGTCCTCGTATTTGGAGGGAAGCTCGATGCGTTTCACCGTTGTGGTGCGGCCTGCGCCGGGACCGGGGGCGGCGGTCAGCATGGATTGATCCTGGACGTCGCCGGTCGGCTTGATGCCGAGGGCGAGGTTGTAAACGAAGGCGGTGAAGTTGCTGCAATCGAGGCCCTTGGTCACTGGCGTGGTTTGTTTCTCATCCTTGGGCCAGTCTGCCGGCGGCTCCCAGTCCGGGATGTGGTGGTGCTGGTAGGTGTAGCCGACAAAGCGCAAGCCCGTGGCAATGACGCGCTGGCGCGACCACTCCGGGCTTTTGGATGCGATGCCTGCGGGAGGATCAAAATGCTTGGCCGCAGGTCCCCAGTAACGCCAGCGTTTTTGATAGGAGGCATCATACCAGTCGCGGTAGGGCACGCTCGCCTGATCCTTCCAGCTGCCGCGTGGTCCTTCAAGGAGATCACCGATCAGATCTTCCTGCTTGAATGTGAATTCGACTTTGTAAGGAGACGTGTAATCAGCGGCACAGAGCGTGGTGCCGCAAAGGGTGATGGCGAAGACGACGAAGCGGTGGAGGTGGCTGGCCTGCATGGTCATGCAGAAACGCCGTGATGGTCATTTGTTTGCATCCAGAAAATCACACACTGCCGCCGCCATCACGGCGACGCCGGTTTTGATGCTCTCTTCATCGCAGTCGTACATGGGCGTGTGGCCGCCGTAGGTCATGCCTTTCTCCTCATTCGCCACGCCGAGACGGAAGTAGAAGCCGGGGACGACTTGCGCGAAGTAGCTGAAGTCTTCGCCGCCCATGCCGGGGATGAGTTCAATGACGTTCTGCTCACCGACGATTCGTTTGAAGGCTGGCAGCGTGGCATTGATGAGCTTGCGGTCGTTGAGAATGCTTGGGTAGGTTTTACGGTACTCCATCTCATAGGTGGCGCCGTGGGCTGAAGTGACGCCTTTGAGGATGCGCTCCATCTGCTCGATGATGCCGTCACGGAATGCGGCATCGTAGGTGCGCACGGTGCCGCCGAGTTCGACTTTCTCCGCGACGATGTTTTCGCGGTCACCACCGCTGATGGTGCCGATGCTGATGACGAGCGGCTGGCGGGTGTTGGTCTGGCGGCTCTTGATCATCTGCAGCGCCATGATGGCCTCTGCGGCCACGGCGATGGCATCCACGCCTTTGTGCGGCGCGGAACCGTGCGCCATCTTGCCATGGATGGTGATGTGGAAGCGGTCGCTGTTCGCATTGTCGATCCCGGGTGTGAAGCCGATCTGTCCGGCTTTCAGATAATGGGCTGCATCATCCGTGGTGCCCGCTGGCTGCACCACGGCTGTGGTGTGCAGGCCGAAGACCGCCGCAGGTTTCGGATTTTCCATGGCGCCTTCAGCCACCATGAGCTTGGCACCCCATTCGCCTTTGAAAGTGGCGGGCATGGCTTCTTCAGCGGGCTGAAACAGAAACTTCACGCTGCCTTTGACGAGGTCGCGATGCTTCGACAGCAATTCTGCCACTCCAAGCGCGCAGGTCACATGTACATCATGACCGCAGGCATGCATGACGCCGGGGTTTTGTGAGCGGTAGGGCACGCTGCGCAGTTCCTTGATGGGCAGCGCATCCATGTCAGCACGTACGGCCACGCAGGGGCCAGCGTGCCCGCCTTTCAGCAGCGCAACCACGCCATGCTTTGCCACGCCGGTTTTGATGTCGGTGAAACCAAGCTCCTTCAAACGATCCGCCACCAGCTTGGCGGTGCGCTCCTCTTCGTTCGACAATTCCGGATGCATGTGGATGTCCCGCCTGATTTCCACGAGCTGCGGAAACATCTCCGAGATGCTCTTTTGGAAGATAGCGTCGCGAGTGTCAGCGGCGAAGGAAGACGCGCAGAGGATGAGTGGAACGATGAAGTGCTTCATGGGGTGCGCCTTACCTTTGCGCCACTCCTCCGGTGATTTCCTTGGCGTTGGTGCGCAGGATTTCGATGCCATTGAGGATGGGCGCGCTGGCGGGAGATGCGGGAATCAGTTCCAGCACGAGGTTGTCGGTCACCGGAATGTTTTCAAACTGTTCCACGATGGCTCCCTTGCGGGTGGCGGGGTCAAAGGCTTTAAGCACGATCTTGTCACCGAGCTTGACGTCGAAGACACGCTGCCCGGGCTGATCGTCTGCCAGCGCTGCAAACATGAGCTTCACGGTGTAGGTCGCGGGCGGCTGGCCTTTGGCGAGAAGCGGGATGTCGAGCTTTGTCAGTTCGCGCAGACCGCTGGTGAAGATCCAGGGGGTATCGTGGCCTGCGATGGAATGACTTTCGGAGTTGAAGGCATACGCGCCGCCGGTTTTGCTGGTGTATTGCGGTTTGAAGTCCAGCGGCAGATCGATGCCTGCACGGCTGCTGGGGCGTGGGTAGCCGAGCCAGAGCTTGCCGTGTGCATCGCGGCGGTCTCCCGGGGCTCCCAAATTCAAAGCCATGTGCTGCACAGGCAGGGAGGGGCCATCCGCGCTGTACACGCCCCAGTTCATGCGGTCTTCACGTGGCTCAAACACCACGGTGCTGGCGATGGAGAAGAGGCAGACACAGCCCGCGCTGGCCTCGGGGATCATGACGAGACCGTTGGCGGGGATGGTATTGATCCAGCAGCCGAGACGATGGCCGGCAAAATGTTCGGTGCCGCTGTCGCTGTCGCGATCATAGAACGCGGTGAACTTGGAGCGGAAGAACATCATGTTAGGAGTGGCTGAAATCGCGCCGCAGTGGTGGCCGGGGCGGGCAAACATCCATGCGGACTCCTCGCCGGTGAGGGGATGTTTGCGCGTTTTTTGAGCGCCGGTGTAAAGATCGTAGCTCCACGGTTCGGCGATGATTTCGTTGTCGATCACCACCGGGCGGTGGCGGTAGTTTGCGTCCTTGGCCCAGACTTTGTCGCCTTTGTTCGCGTCCAGCACGACGAGACGGCGGCGTTTGAACTCACCGCTCAAGAACTGCTCCCAGTAGTGGCCGTTGGCGTTGGCACCACCGAGCACGAGGTGGCCGTTGTGATACATGAGGGTCAGGGCGCCGCCGCCGATGCCGATCTCGCTGCAATCCGTCACATCGACGGGTTTGGCCCATTGCTGGACGCCGGTGGCGGCATCGAGCGCCACGGCCATGCGCAGGTCGTTGTTTTTCACGCGGTCCTCGGCCAGTTCACGCTCCTTGCCGGTGAGCTTGGCGAGGGCGGACTTGTCCTCTGCCAGCATGAGGGCGCGCTGCTCGGGGGTGAGCGAGGCATCGATGAAGAACAGGCGGCCGTCTCCGATGGCGATGCTGACGTGGGAGATGTGCTTGCCCTGATGCGTCCATTTCAATGTGCCGGTCTTCACATCAAAGGCAAAGATGCGATCGGTCGAAATCGAACCGCTCTTGCCACGGCGTGCCACTTCCGCCGCCTTTTCGACGCGCTCGGTTTCGGTGCCATAGAGCAGACCGTCTTGATAGGCAATGTAGCCCCACTGCAGATCTTTTTTGGTGCCTGCACCGGGGATTTTCAGGGTGCGCACGATCTTGCCCGTGGCCGCATCAAACTGAATGCACTCATCCTCCATGAGCATGAAGAGGAAGTCGTCGCTCGCGGCCATGTTGCCGGGTTCGCGGGCGTTGTACACGCCGATGCGCATGGCACCCGGGTTCTTGGTCTCCCAGAGAAGCTGGCCGTTGTAGGCGTCATAGGCCATCACGCTGTCTTCGCCCTGCACAAACAGGCGTCCGTTCACCGAGAGCGGTCCTACGGCTCCGTCGTGGCGATTGACCACTTTGCCGGGGCCGGGATCGCCATACCAGAGCACGCTCAGGCCGCCTTTGATGCGGTGGTCGTCGGTGCTGGAGGTGTTCGCCGCGTTGCCATACTGGTGGGACCATGAACTCGCGCCAGGCAAGGAGGAACGCGTGAGGACGCTCCAGCCATCGTTGCTCGCAAGGGTGGCTTTCTCATCCGTCAGTTTTGTGGCGGCGAGCCATGCGGCAGTTTGAGGTGTCGCCTTGAAGCAGAACTTGCCGCCAATGGGCTTCAGGTGCCGCGCCACATCTGCCGGGATACCCAGCGGCTCTGAGCTGTCGCTCACGATCAAATTCGCGCAGTAACTTGAATACGGCATCACCGCGAGATCGAGGTGATCCACCGTGATGCGGGTGCCGTAGAGACCCGTAGCGAGGAGTTCCCGGCGCGCGGTGGCGACTTTTTTCTCATCGGCATCGACACCGAAAATGACGAGTTGGCTGCGTTTGGCGAGTTCATAGGCGAGCTGCCCTTTGTTGTTGCCCAGGACGATGCAGAAGCCCTTGGTGATGCCGGTTTGCTTCAAGATGGCTTCTGCTGCTTCTGCATGGGCTTTGTCCGAAGGAAAGTCATTCGGCTTCTTCTCAGCGATGATGTCTGCTGCTTTGGCACCAAAGACATACACGCGGCCCGTGGTGGTGCTGACGACGAGATGACCGTCTGAGGCAGCCAGTCCACGCGCCTCGCCATCCACGGCTGCTTTCCATGCCTGCTTGCCGGTTTCGGCGTCAATGGCGATCACTTCACCCTTGCCGCCGGCGATGACGGTTTTGCCCGCGATGATCAGTGCGGATTGATGGGGCGTATCGAGTGACCATTTCACTCCGGCATCCGTGGAGGCGGCGAGATCGGCCTTGTGCTGCGCGATCTCATCCTGCTTCGCCTTGTAGGCAATGCGGAGGGGTTCGTATTTCTCGGCGATGGCGGCGAGATCCGCCTGAGCGATTGCAAAGGCCTTGGGATCGTCCTTTACCTTGCGCGTGGCGGCTTCGGCGGCCTGGAACTTCTTCGCTGCGGCGACTGCGGGGTGTTTTTTCAAATCGGCGCTGAGCTTGGAGATGGCCACTTCATGGCCGTGGCGGATGCGGGTGCCTTCGGCGTGCTTGGTGCGGTCCACGGCGATGATTTTGGTGCCATTCGCCATGTAGCCCATGTCGCCGGCCAGGGTCATCTGAGTGCCTGCGAACCAGGCGTAGCCCGATTTCTGCTTCTCCTGATCCAGGGCGAGGATGTGATGCTCGCCCACGGCGTAGATTTGATCGTCGGCCAGGAATGCCTGCGTGCCGCCGATGGGGCCGCCGGCATCACCGCGCCAGCCGGGTTCGGGTTTGGCGATGAGTTCGCCTGTTTTGCGATCAATCGACACCGCGAGCGATCTGCCGGAAGGGACAAAAAGAATGTCCTTCGTCGCGAGCAGGTAGCCCTGGGGGGAGAGGTCGTTGCGGCCGGCGTCCTTCTCGCTGATCGCATCGTTTTTCCAGATGATCTTCCCGGTGGCCGCCTCGACGGCGTAGATGAAGACTTTCTCATGTGGAAAGACGCCCGCGCCGAAATAGGCGATGCCGTCATCGACCAGCAACCCCGTGCGCACCGGCCAGCGTGAGATCATGCGGCCACGGGCGAGGATGCGTTCGTCGTGTGGTCCGGCGCGCAGCTTCCACACGAGGTTGCCCGTTTTGGCGTCGAGGCAGTAGGCATAGCCGTCATCGGAGCCCACGTAAACTTTTCCCGCCGCGATGGCAGGTGCCAGACGCATGGGGCCATTGGTGAAGAAGGACCACAGGTCCTTGCCAGTGGCGAGATCGCGGCAGATCACGCGACCATCCACAGACGAGCCAAAAAAGATCTTCCCAGCGCTGATGGCGACATGAAACACCTCATCAAAGCGGATGCGGTTCAGGGTTACGTGACTTTCAAAGACTCTGCCATCCTCGCCGGCCCAGGCCATCTGTGGTGCGGAGGCGGATTCAAAGGTCCATGCGGACTGCAGCGGGAGCTGAATGTCCTCTGTGGTCGCGCCGACGCGTGAGGCATCGTGCAGGTAGGTCGGCCAGTCGGCGCTGGCGGTGGAAAGGGCAAGCAGGAGGAGCAGGAGCGGTCGCATGATCGAACTAAAACGCGCACGGGATGCGAATTCATCCAAAGTGCTGCGTATTGTGCGGTGCCCATGCTGCGTCGTCTTGTCCTCATCCTCCTTTTGTGCGCGACCACTGCGTTCGCATGCTCCGTCCCGGTGTTTCGTTATGCACTGGAGCATTGGGCTGCAGATCCTTATCGGGTGATTGTGCCGCATGGGGTGAAGCTGGAGGGCAACTTCAAGGTCACGTTCGGCGCGGAGCAACGCATTGAACTGCGGCAGCCGCTCACGATGCGGAACGATGAGGTGATCTGGTCGGCGGATTATACCGAGGCGAATGCCAAGCTGCTGGTTGATTCACCGGCGCGGCAGCAGATCGCAGAGCGGCTTGGCAATGGAGAAAGCGCCGTGTGGGTGCTGCTGGAATGTGGCGACAAGACGAAGGATGCGGCGGCGGCAAAATTTCTTGAAGAACGCCTCGAATACCTCAGCAGCGTGATGGAACTGCCGAAGCTCGACCAGCAGGACGTGAAGAACGGCCTCGTTTCGATTCCTGGCGATGGATTGCGCCTGGCATTTTCGACGCTGAGGCTGAAACGCGATGAAGCTGCCGAGAGCGCCTTCATAGCGATGCTGCTGGCGAGTGAGCCGGACCTGCGCAGCCTCCATGAGCCGATCGCGTTTCCGATTTTTGGGCAGGGCCGGGTGCTTTATGCGCTGGTGGGCAAAGGCATCAAGGTGGAAACGGTGGATCGTGCGGCGCAGTTTCTCATTGGCTCCTGCTCCTGCCAGGTGAAAGAGCAAAATCCCGGCGTGGATCTCGTGATGGCGGTGGACTGGAAGCAGATGGTGAAGGCGCAGGCGCAGCCCGGGCAGCAACTGCCGGAGTTAAGTCAGATCGCCGATCTGCTGCCGCAGACGGTGAAGATTGAGGGGCAATCGTCAGCCCCCCCGCCTGAGCCTGACCGCTCGCGTTTGTATTGGGGCGTGGGGCTTGGGGTGTTCGCGTTGATCCTCGTGCTCAGATGGCTCAAGGGTTCGTCGCGTTGAGATCGAGGCCCAGTTTTTTGAGCTCCCACTCCTGCGCAGGCCAGTCGATCTGTGCCGGCGTGCCCACGGGTTTTTCGTTGGCGAAGATGCCGGCGGACAGTGCGCGGATGCGGCGGTGAGTGGCGTGTTTGTCCACGAGCGGCATCCCCTGCGTTTTTGGAGAGGGGTTTTGTGCGGCCTTCTCTTCTTCCTGCCAGACGGTGGCGAGTTGGTGAAGTGCGACGATGCGGTACCAGTGCCAGGGCTGCTCGCAGACCACGTTGTCACGGCACCAGCGCCAGTTGGCAAAGCGTTCCAGCTCGGCAGGACGCACGAGGAAACAGCGCACGCATTTGCGCCGCACCACCTGGCGGTCCTCGCAGGTCATGGCGAAGAGCCAGGTTTCACGAGGGAATGGCGTGATGGCCAGATGTCCAGCGATGTGGTTAAAGGCGTCGTTGAGCAATTCAAAGCCCAGCACGCCTTCCGTGCGCAGCACCGGCTTGCGCAGGGTGGTGATGTCGGCCAGTTCGCGCACAATTTTCCGTGCGGCAGGATTGTCGTAGAGATCATTCACGGTGGTGCTCGGCATCAGATTGCGAAAGAGGAGGACGTATTTGTCAGAGCCTGGCACGGGCGCGAGAAAGTGGGCCTGAAACAGCACATCATCCGAATCTCCACGGCGCAGTCGGTCGAGTGATTTCAAATGACGGCGGAAGAGCAGGAACCAGCTGGCACCAAATCCGAGCAGGAAACCGATGAACTTACCCGTGATTTCCGGCACTACGCGGTTCCATTCCAGATGTCGCAGCCAGTCCGCCACCTGCTGTGCATTCAAACTGCCGGCCCATTGGACGAATTGTTCGTAGAGATTCATGTAGATGACGTAGGGGAGCGAAGACGGCGGAGGCTAGAGTTAAAACATTGTTTGGCAAGGCGTGAACATGCATTCAAAACCTGCCGGAGCTTGATGATCAAGAGAGCGAAATAACAGGCGGCAAAACGTGGACATGCGGATGCCGGGAGCTAATCTGATGCCACATGCGAAACGCGATTTCATTCTTAACACTTCTGACGCTAACGGTCTGCCTCTGCACTGCCAGTGCACAGGACAAACCTTTGGATGCCAAGGCGGCGAAAGCGGCGTTCGAGAAAGCCGATCGCGCCCTGAATACAGCCTGGGCTGCGGCCAAGCAGACGCTGCCGGAAGAGGAGTTTAACAAGCTCAAGGAAGACCAGCGGGCGTGGGTGGAGTATCGGGATTATCTGGCACGCTCGCCCATGTTCACCGGTGCGGATGCCCAGGGTGACTTGGCGCTCGATTCACCGGAATATCTGGAGGCTGCCGCGGGCCTCGAAGACATGCGCACGGAGTGGCTCAAAGGTTTGATTCACGAGTGGAAAGACGAAACGCTGACCGGCTACTGGACGGACAGCTACGGCGGCAGCATTGAGGTCGTGGAGCGCGAGGGGCATCTGCATTTCATCATCCAATGCGTGCGCGGCCCCACCTCGCATGTGGGCGGGCTTTCGGGCATTGCGGTATGGAATTCAAAAATTGGCTGGTTCAGCGACAAAGGCCGGGACAAGGAAAAGACCGACGAGACGAATCTCAGCTTCATCCTCCGCGACAAGAAGCTCGAAGTCATCGGGGCGAATACCGGCTACTATCATGGTGCACGCGCTTATTTTGATGGCAGCTATGTCAAAGTGAAAGCACTGGACGCGAAGGCGCAGGCGAAGATTGTCAAAGCCGCGAAATCAGGCGACCTGCCGGAAGAATAAACTCATACCACGAACTCATCATGCACGCCGCCGGCCCCAAAAATCCGCTTCATGGCATCACCCTTCAAATGATGGTCACGCAGCTCGTCGAACACTACGGCTGGGAGATGCTTGGCCGGATGATCCCGATCAACTGTTTCAACTGGCAGCCCAGCATCAAGTCCAGCCTTGTCTTCCTCCGCCGCACACCATGGGCGCGTGAGAAGGTGGAGGCGTTGTATCTTGATTCATTGCCGGACATGCAGCCGAAGCCGGAAGGTGATGAAAGCAGCCCGGTTGCACCGCAACCGGAGTGATCAGGATTCCAGTTGCGGCGCAACTGGACTGCTTTTTCACAGCCGCTCCACCTGTTTTAAATGCTCTGGCGGTGGATGGTCGGCATCCACGTCATGGATTTCCACCACGCGGCCGTCGTCCATGTTGGCGATGCGGTTGGCGTGGTGAAAGATGCGGTTGTCGTGGGTCACGATCAGGACGGCGCGATCTTTGCCGCGCGCCACGTTTTCGAATAGTTCCATGACCACGTGGCCGTTCTTTGCGTCCAGTGCGGCGGTGGGTTCGTCGCAGATGATGAGCTGTGGCTCATGCACCAACGCACGGGCGATGGCCACGCGCTGCTGCTGCCCGCCGGAAAGCTGCGAAGGGCGGTTTTTGCAGCGGTCTCCCAGACCCACCTGATCCAAGACTTCCTTCGCCCGCTTTTCCGCCTTGGCAGCTCCTACGCCTTGAATCAGCAGCGGCACGCTCACGTTTTCCGCGCAGGTCAGCGTCGGGATGAGATTGAAGGACTGGAAAATGAAGCCGATGTGCCGCGAGCGGAAACGTGTGATCGCCGCCGTGGACATCTTGCGCAGATCATGGCCAAACACGGTAAGCTCCCCTGCATCCGCCTTGAGCGTGCCGGCGATGATGCTGATGAGCGTTGTCTTGCCGCAGCCCGAGGGCCCCACCAGCATGGTGATGTCCCCACGGCGCACCTCCAGATCAATCTCCTTCAGAACCTGCAGCTTGGAACCTCCATCGCCAAAGCTTTTGGAAATGCCCTTCACATGTGCTGCGAGCTGGGTGGTTTCAGGGGAGGTCATTCGTGTGAATTTTACGCAGTTCCGATGCCTGTGGTTGCCTTTCAGTTCAAGTCAGGAGTGCAGCCAAGACTCATGATGATCTGAAGCGCTTGAAACTTTCGCTGCTTTCCGGTTGTTTACTGCGCTCCCATTTCACCTATGAAGTATCGCACTCTGATCTCTCTCCTCGCCCTCGCCCTCGCTGCTTGCTCCGTTGGAGCCCAGGCTGCGCCGCCCAAGGCCCCGAAGCTTGTTGTCGCGATTCTTGTGGATCAGCTGCGCTACGACTACCTGGACCGCTTTCATCACAAGTTTGTCGAAGGCGGGTTCCGCGAGCTAACGGACAAAGGCGCCTTCATGACCTTCGCCCAGTATAATTATTACCCTACCGTCACCGCACCGGGACATGCGAGCTTCTTCAGCGGCAGCTCGCCGATGATGCACGGGGTCATCGGCAATGACTGGTTTGACAAGCGCAGCGGTGCCATGATGTACTGCGTGGAGGATTCCAGCGTGACGGGCGTGGGCACTCAGCCGGAAGCGAAGGTGGGCAAGATGTCGCCGCGCAATTTCATCGGCGCGACTGTGGCGGATCAAATGCGGTTGCACTGGGGCTCCAAGGTGGTCAGCATGTCCGTCAAGGATCGCGGGGCCATCCTGCCCGCCGGGAAAAAGCCCACGGGGGCCTACTGGTTTGAGTCGGCCACGGGAAATTTCATCACCAGCAGCTACTATCAGAAGGAGCTGCCGGCCTGGGTGAAGGCTTTTAACGACAGCAAGAGGCCGGATGCCTTTGTGGGGCAGACCTGGGACCGGCTGCTGGATGAGAAGCAGTATCCCATGCCGGATGCGGCAGTGGGCGAATCCCATCTGGCCGGCGAAACGACCAGCACCTTTCCGCACAAGGTGATCAAGGAAGAGGCGGAAGGTTATGAGCCGATCCTCTCCACACCATTTGGCAATCAGCTCCTGGCCGAGTTCGCGAAAGCGGCCATCGAAGGGGAGAAACTGGGGCAGGGGACCCAGCCAGATTTGCTCTGTGTTTCGTTTTCTTCCATCGACTACTGCGGCCACAAGTTTGGACCCTATTCTCAGGAGGTGCAGGACATCACCCTGCGGCTGGACCGGCAGTTGAAGGAGCTATTTGCCTACCTGGACAAAAAAGTGGGGCTGGCCAATGTGGTGATGGTACTGACCGCCGATCATGGCGTGGCACCGAATCCAGAAAATGCGAAGGAGGATGGACTGGATGGTGGCCGCCCGCCCGTCGCTGACATGTTCGGAGAGTTGCAGACCAAGGTGGTGGAACGTTTTGGAGCGGGACGTTACTTTTTGTCTGCCAAAGGCAGTCTGAAGCCACGCCTGGTGGATGGAAACCTCTACTATGACCACGCTGTCTTGGAGGAGAAGAAGCTCCTGCCAGAGACACTCACCGCTTTCATTCGTGAGTGGGCGCTTTCCACAGGTGTGTTTCATGCGGTGTATGGTCGCGACCAACTGCTGGAAGGCCGCGCCCCGGGCGTGATCGGCCAGCGCATCGCCAATGGGTTCAATGGCGAGCGCAGTGGCGATGCGGTGTTGATTCTCAAGCCTTGGCTCATCGCGGGCACGGGGAAGGCGGCGACGGGGACGACGCATGGTTCGCCTTTCTCGTATGACACGCATATCCCCATCATCTTCTACGGTGCTCCTTTCAAAGCGGGGCGCTATGCGGATGAGTTCAGCATTACGGATCTTGCGCCGACGCTTTCAGCGGGGCTGGGGATTCAGGAGCCGCCGGTGTGCATGGGCAAGCCGCTGGTCCGGGCGCTGAAGTGATGCGGGCACTCCTGCCCGCAGGAGGGAGACATGGGATGTTCGTTGCAGGCAAGAGTGCCTGCATCACTCCTCGCGTCGCAAAAACCTTCCTGTCACGCTCCCCTCATTGGCGGCCACCTGCTTGGGAGTCCCTGATGCTAAAATGTAGCCGCCTTCGGTGCCGCCGCCGGGGCCGAGGTCGATGATCCAGTCTGCGCAGCGGATGACATCGATGTGGTGTTCGATGACGATGAGAGTGTTGCCAGCATCGCGCAGGCGGAGGAGGACGCCGAGGAGCGTTTGAATGTCGGCGCTGTGGAGGCCGGTGGTGGGTTCGTCGAGGACGTATAGGGTGCGGCCGGTGCTGCGTTTGGCGAGTTCGGCACTGAGCTTGATGCGCTGGGCTTCACCACCGGAGAGGGAGGCTCCGCTCTGGCCGAGGCGGATGTAGCCGAGGCCGGTTTCTTCCAGCGTGCGCAGTTTGGGCCCGATGCTGGTGCTGCGGTCAAAGAAGCGTACGGCTTCGCTGACGGTCATATCGAGGACATCGGCAATGTTCTTGCCTTTGAAGGTGACTTCGAGGGTCTCTGCGCCGTAGCGGCGGCCTTTGCAGGATTCGCAGGTGACGTAGACATCTGCGAGGAAGTGCATGTCGATCTTGATGACGCCATCGCCTTCACATTTTTCGCAGCGGCCGCCGGGCGTGTTGAAGCTGAAGCGCCCGGCATCGTAGCCGCGCATGCGGGCCAGCGGGAGCTGCGCGAAGAGTTCGCGGATGGGGCCAAACGCGCCGGTGTAGGTGGCGGGATTGGAGCGCGGGCTGCGGCCGATGGGGGATTGATCGATGACGACGACTTTGTCGAGATGTTCCAAACCGGTGATTTTTTCGTGCGTGCCGGGGATGTCTTTGGCGTCGTAAAAGTGGCGGCGCAGCGCGCGCATGAGGATGTCATCGACGAGGGTCGATTTGCCGCTGCCCGAGGGGCCGGTGACGCAGGTGAAGCTGCCGAGCGGGAAGGCGGCGGTGACGTTGCGCAGGTTGTGCTCGGTGGCGCCGTGGATGGTGAGAGAGTGCTTGGAGCGCGGTCCCAGTGATTCTGTGAGCAGGGTTTGGGGCAGTGCCTTGGCCTCGATGCGCACTCTGCCGCTCAAGTAGCCGCCGGTGATGGAATGCGGATTCGCCGCGATCTCTGCGGGAGTCCCGTGAGCGGTGATTTTGCCGCCAAGTTGCCCGGCGCCGGGGCCGAGCTCGATGATGTAATCTGCGGCGCGCATGGTGGCCTCGTCATGCTCCACGACGAGCACGGTGTTGCCGAGATCACGCAGGCGAAGGAGAGTCTGGATGAGGCGTTCGTTGTCACTGGGATGCAGGCCGATGCTGGGCTCATCCAGCACGTAGAGCACACCGGCGAGTCCGGCTCCGATTTGTGAGGCGAGGCGAATGCGCTGCATCTCGCCGCCGGAGAGCGTGCCGCTTTCGCGGTTCAGAGCGAGGTAGCCGAGGCCGACCTGCTCCAGGAATTCGATGCGCTTGCTGATCTCGCGCTGTAGTTCGCCGACATAGGCTTTCTGCTGCTCGGTTACTTCGAGTTCACGCATCCATTGCAGGGCATCGCGGGTTTGCAGAGCGGTGAAGTCGTGGATGTTCAGCTCTTTGTCCTGAGCACGCAGCTTGACCGCCAGCGATTCCGGCTTCAAGCGCATGCCCCCGCAGGTCGTGCAAGGCTGTGGATTCATCAGGCGCGAGAGGGCGGCACGGAGGACATCGCTCTCGGCGTTTTGATACATGCGGGCGATTTCGGGCAGCAGGCCTTCGAAGGGCTTGGCGACACTGCGTTTGTTCTCCGTCTTTTTCCAGCCGGTGCTGATGGGCGCAGCGCCGGTGCCGTGAAAGAGCGCGTGTTTGAAGTCCTGGGGGAGGTCTTGAAAGGGGACGTCCATCGCGGCCCCGAAGTGCCTGGCCAAGGCCTCGATGCTTTGATTGAAAATCTGCTTTACCTTCGGGTGGCGTGCCCACCAGGCTTTGATGGCGCCATCGTTCAGGGATTTGGACTCGTCCGGCACCAGCAGGGTGGGGTCTGGCGTGGGCGTGGTGCCGGTGCCTTCGCAGACGGGGCAGGCGCCGAGGTGGGTGTTGAAGGAAAAATGCTGGGGGGTGAGGCGCTCGATGACGTAGCCGGTACGCGGATTCGCAAAGGCGGTGGTGTAGCTGAGGATTTCTTCGCTGCCGTCGAGGTTCACGAGAAACTGCACCTCGCGCTCGTTCCAATGGAGTGAGCTTTCGATGGCCTCCATGAGGCGCTGGCGAGAGTCGGCACGGACGACGAGGCGGTCGATGACTATCTGCACCTGCTGTGTTTCTGCGTCCTCCAGCTTGAGGGAATCTTCCAGCTCCACCACGGTGTCGTTGAGCCGCACGCGCACGAAGCCCTGGCGCTTGAGCTTTTCAAACAGGGTGCGGGTGTCCGCGCCGCTGGCCGGTGGCTGGGGGGAGAGGACCATGACGCGGGTGCCTTCACCCAGAGCCAGCACCTTGTCGGCGATCTCCGGAGGGGTGCTGCGGTGCAGCTTTTCACCGGTGCTCGGGTCGTAGGGCTGGCCCGCCACGGCGTAGAGGACGCGGAGGTAGTCGTAGATCTCCGTCACGGTGGCGATGGTGCTGCGCGGGTTCGGATTGGAATGCACCTGCTCGATGGCCACCGCCGGGGACAGGCCCTCGATGAAATCGACGTCCGGCTTCTGCATCTGGCCAAGGAACTGCCGGGCGTAGGCGGAGAGGCTCTGCACGTAGCGGCGCTGGCCCTCGGCAAAGAGCGTGTCGAACGCCAGGGACGACTTCCCGCTGCCGCTGACGCCGGTCAGGACCACGAGTTGGTGCCGCGGGATGTCCACGTCGATGTTTTGGAGGTTGTGCTGCCGTGCACCTCGCACGCGGATCACGTCTTTAGGCATGGGCCTACACAAGCCGCGTGGGGCAGGGGAGATCAAGCCCAAGAAAACCCCGGCTGGCCCGTTTCCAGAATGGTGCATGAGGGCGGTTGATTATTTCCGGCCTCTCTCCTAGACTCCCCCACTGCCATGAAACCTCTTATTGTCATCGCCCTGGCCATCGCCGTCGGTTACGTCTCCTACGAGTATGTGTATCCGCCTTTTGCTGATGCCATGAAGTTTACCAAGCACGTTCCTAAAAAGGAAGAGCCCAAGAAAGAGGTGGCCGTGGCTCCCGCGCCGAAGCCGGTGAAAAAGGAGCCGAAGATCGTCATAGCTGAGCCCAAGCCTGAGCCTAAGCCAGAAATGAAGCCTGAGGAGCCGAAACCTGAGATGGCCAAAGCCCCCGCGCCAGCGGAGATCGATCCGAACGCTTTCGTCGCTCCCGTGTTCCCCCCTGTGGATGAGCTGACCCAGAACTGGGCCGTGGTGCCGAAGGGCTTCTTCAACACGCCCAAGCAGGTGACCATGAAGAAAGACCTCGAACTGAAGATGCAGATGGGCAAGGCCACTGCGGCCACCACCTTCAAGGCGGGCACCAAAATCTTCGTCATGGGCCAGGAGGGGACCAATCTGGTGGTGGGAGCCTCCGCTGGTTCTCCGATGCGCGGCCTCGTAGCCATGGATGATACCGACTTCAAGGATGTTTTCACCGCTGCCTATGAGCAGGTGAAGGTCGTCCAGACCGAGAACGCCCGCAAAGCCCATGCCTACCGCCTTGCCGCAGCTGAGCGCGCCAAAAACGCCCCGGCCGCCTCCACAGGTGGCGGAAGCAGCAGCAATGACAAGCCCACCAAAGATGCTGACGGCTCCTATCCGCTGCTCCTTGCCAGCATGAAGGCCGGCGAGGTCACCGAAATCAAGCCCGACAACATCAAGTCCTGGAGCGATCCCACGCAGGAAAAAATCGACGGCGCCGAATACTGGACTGTGAACGTGAAATACGAAACGCAGACCATGTTTGGCAAGTTCGAGACCGAAGCCCAGGCCCGCATCAAAAACGGACGTGTGGAGAAGTGGGTGTACACCGGCTCCGGTGAAGTGGTGCCGTAAACCTGTTGAGGACAGATCCGATGGCGATTTTTCTTGTCATCATCGGGCTCATGGCGGGCATTGCTCTCGCATCGTATTTCCATGAGAAACGGCATAGGAGTTCGCAGGCAAGCCGCAGCAACGACCCGAACGAGCACTGGGATGACGCTGGTGCCGGTGAGGATCTAGACGACTGTGACGCGGGAGCTGATGAGGACTGACCGAAGCCGCTGATTTCTTCCGCTGTTCTGCCTTGAGGCGGTCTGATGTCGTGCATGTTGTTTGGCGATAGGCCCCCCTTGCCCTCTTGAATCCTTGACTCTGCCTCCTCTCTTGGCACGTAAACTTACCCGATGAAGATCATCCGCCCCACCGATCCCGACTACGCCACTGCTGCCGCCGCCCTCAACCGCCGTGCTGAGGCCAGCGATGCCGTGCGTGAGGTGGTCGCAGGTGTCATCAAGGCCGTGCGCGAGCGTGGTGATGCTGCCGTACTGGAACTCACGGAGAAATTTGACGGAGCCAAGCTCACTGCTGAGCAAATGCGCGTTCCGCAGGCGGAACTGGAGGCTGCCTGGGAGTCTGCTGACCCCACTTTCAAGCGCGCCCTCGAATCCTCCCACCGCAACGTATCCGCCTTCGCCCGGCGAAGCATGCGCCAGGGCTGGGAATTCACCAATGAGCAAGGAGCCACGGTCGGCGAAGTTTTCCACCCTTTCGAGCGTGTAGGCTGTTACGTGCCGGGAGGCACCGCGCCGCTGGTTTCCACCTCCATCATGACCGTTGCCATTGCTGCGGCTGCTGGCGTGCCGGAGATCGTTGTTTGCACCCCCTGTGGGCGCGATGGCACGGTCAATCCGGGGCTGCTTGCCGCGCTGAAACTCGCGGGTGCCACCGAGGTCTATAAAATCGGCGGGTCGCAGGCCATTGCGGCGCTGGCTTTTGGCACTGCCACGATTCGTCCGGCGGTCAAAATCTTTGGTCCTGGAAACAGCTATGTGGTCGAGGCCAAGCGCCAGAGCTTTGGTGTCGTCTCCATTGATCTGCTGCCTGGACCGAGCGAAGTGCTGATTCTCGCTGACAAGTCTGGCAATTCTGCCTTCATCGCTGCGGACATCCTCGCGCAGGCTGAGCATGGCAAGGACAGCATGGCGGGTTTCCTCACGGACGATGCCGCACTGCTTGATGCCGTCGTCGCGCAGGTCGGGGAGCAGTCTCAAACGCTCAGCCGTCAGGCTCAACTGACCCCGGTGCTGGAGAAAGGCGTTTTCCTCATGCTCGTCCCCAGTTTGGAGGACGGAGCGCGTCTGGCGAACGACTTTGCCCCCGAGCATCTGACGCTCATCACCACGCGTGAAGACACCATCCTGCCGCTCATTCGCACGGCGGGGGCCATCTTCCTGGGCAATCATTCCCCGGTCGCCGTCGGCGATTTCCTCGCTGGTCCCAGCCACACGCTGCCCACCGGCGGCTCCGGCAAATCCTTCCCGGGCATCACGGCGGACATGTTTCAGCGCCGCACCAGCATTATTCGTCTGGATCGCGAAAGCTGCGCGAAGTCCGACCCCATTGTCAGCGCGATCAGCGCAGTTGAGGGGCTTGATGCGCACGCGCGTTCGGTGTCCATTCGTGCCTCATGAACCACCGCTTGTGCCTAATCGCTCTGCTGCTCGTTGCCTGTGACAAGGAGGCTCCTCAACCTGAGCCCAAGGCTAAGTCTGCTGCGGCCGCTCCCAAGCCAGCTCCGGAGAAAAAACTGCCGCCCGTGCCGCAGGGGAAGCTGCCGAAGATGGATCCGGAGAAGGCCAAATTCATCGCCGTGCCCAGCACACCAAAAGACCCTGAGGTCAAAAAGATCGAGAAGGTCGCTGAAAAGCCCAAGACGGAGATCAAGAAAGTCGAAAAGACTGCGGCTGAAACGAAGAAGGCGGCCGCACCTGCTGCGACCAAACCTGCCGAGCAGCCTGTGCCTGAGATCAAGAAACCTGCGCCAGCCTCTGCTCCTGCCAAGCCTGCTGAGCAGGCAGTGCCTGAGGTGAAGAAAGCCGAAGTGCCTGAGGCCAAAAAGTAGGGCGGGCGGGAATGCCCGGCTGAATCACACAGGCACGCGGATCTCCAGCCACTGACTTTCCGCGTCTGCGGGCTTCACCAAACGTGAGGGTGAGGCGAGTGACGCGGGAACGAGGGCGAAGTCTCCCGCTTTGAGAGTCGTGCCACCGACGGTAATCTTGCCGCTGACGACAGCGATTGTGAGGCTTTCGCCTGGGACACCTGCCTGCTTTGATCCACTGAGCACTTTGACGTTGAAATACTCGCAGTTCACAAGCGTGCCGTTGGACTGGACCTGCTGCACGCCGGGCTCGAAATCCGTGAAGTCGATACTCTTCATGGACTCCTGCACATGCAGTGCGCGCGGTTTACCATCCAGCCCCAAACGGTTCCAGTCGAAGACACGATACGTTGTATCGCTGTTCTGCTGGATTTCATAGATCAGCAAGCCTGCGCCGATGGCATGGACGCGGCCGCTTGGGATGAAGAGGCAGTCGCCCGTGCGTGCCTCGATCACATGCACGACATCGGCCACCGTGCCGTTTTGCAGCGCGGTTTCGAAATCCGCGCGCGTCGCTCCCGGTTTCAGACCGGCATAGATCTTCGCACCCGGATCCGCATGGGCGATGTACCACATCTCAGTCTTCGGCTCGCCTTTCAATTCCTCGGCCATGCTCGCGGGCGGATGAACCTGAATCGAGAGATCATCGCAGGCATCAAGAATCTTCATCAGCAGCGGGAAGGTGGGGCTGGTGGATTTCAGCAGGGCTTTGCCAAACACCGCCTCGCGGTGGTTCGTCCAGAACTCATGCAAAGTCACGCCATCCGCTGTCACACTCGGGGCCTCGGGGCGGTCGCACACCGTCCAGGCTTCACCAAAGGGAGTGGTGGCATCCGGCAGCGCGGCCCCCAGGAGGGTCTCCATGCGGCGGCCACCCCAGACGCGGCTTTGATAAATGGGAGTGAAACGAATGAGGTGATTGAATTTCATGTGATCATAATCAACCACAGCCCGCGTTGACGCTCTACCTCGAACTCGCCAGAATGCCCGCCGTGAACCAAATTGAAGCCCCCTTTATTCACTCTCTGAAGGAAATCCTAGCTCCGGATAGAGTACTTACCTCAGCGGAGGACATTGTGCCGTACAGTTTCGATGGAACCGCCGCCCTCAAGCAGCGTCCCGGTGCGGTCGTTTTTCCGCTGACCGCCGAGGAAGTGTCCGAATGCGTCAAACTCGCTCGCAGAAACGACGTCCCCGTGGTCACCCGTGGCTCAGGCACCGGATTGAGCGGTGGCAGCGTGCCGCTGGCAGGCTGTCTAGTGATCTGCCTCGTTAAGATGGACAAGCTCATCGAGGTCGATGAAAAAAACCTCACGGTGCGGGCGCAGAGCGGTGTCATCACCAAGGAAATCGACGATGCCGCCGCGAAGGTGGGCCTGTTTTATCCGCCGGACCCTGGCTCGATGAAGATCTCAACCATCGGAGGCAATGTGGCTGAAAACTCCGGCGGTCTGCGCGGACTGAAGTATGGCGTCACGCGCGATTACGTCATGGGCATGGAAGTCGTGCTGCCCGACGGCACACTGACCTTCCTTGGCAACAAGTGCGTCAAAGACGTGGCGGGTTACTCCATGAAGGACCTCTTCATCGGCAGCGAAGGCTCGCTGGGCATCATCACGGAAGTCATCCTGAAAGTGCTGCCGCGGCCCAAGGCGCGCAAAACGATGCTGGCGCTGTATGATTCGATGGACGCTGCTGCCAAGACAATCTCCGCCATCATCGCCGCGAAGATCATTCCCTGCACGCTGGAGTTCCTTGATCGCGTCACGGTGCAGTGCGTCGAAGATTATGCCAAGATCGGTCTGCCCACGGATGTGGAGGCGCTGGTGCTGATGGAGACCGACGGGCATCCCGTTGTCGTCGAAGAAGAGGCTGCCCAGATGATGGCGCTCGCCACAGCCAACGGCGCTCGCGATGTTCGCGCTGCTGCGGATGAGACGGAAGGCGCCAAGCTCGCCGCCGCGCGACGCAATGCTTTCTCCGCGCTGGCCCGTGTGCGGCCCACGACGATCCTCGAAGATGTGACCGTGCCACGCAGCGAGCTCGCCACAATGGTCGCCTTCATCGACAGCGTGGCGAAGAAGCACAAGCTGCAGATTGGCACCTTTGGCCACCTTGGCGATGGCAATCTGCATCCCACCTTCCTCACGAATGAACGCGATCACGGAGAGATGCACCGCATTGAAATCGCGCTCGAAGAAATCGTGGATGAAACCATCCGCCTCGGCGGCACTGTTACTGGTGAGCACGGCGTCGGTCTCGCCAAAAAAGGCTTCCTCAGGCGCCAGCTCGGCGAAGGCAGCTACGAACTCATGCGCAGCATCAAACAAGCCCTCGATCCCCAGGGCCTGCTGAACCCCGGGAAGATTTTTGATTGAGGAACTGATCATGCCATCTGCCAATCTCCTCAAATCCATCGACTATTCCGTGCTGCAGCAGTGCATGCACTGCGGCATGTGCCTGCCGACGTGTCCCACCTATGTGGAGACAAAAATGGAGCGCAACAGCCCGCGTGGACGCATCTCGCTCATGCGTGCGGTGGCGGACGGCAACCTGGAGGTTACCAGGGCGCTTTCCGATGAAATGTACTACTGCCTGGGATGTCTTGCCTGCCAAACGGCGTGTCCGGCTGGAGTGAACTATGCCGAGCTGTTTGAAACGGCGCGCGCTGAAGTCGAACAGGCGCAGGTGAATGACGGCATGCAGCGCGACTTCTGGCGCTGGCTCTCGCTGAATGTCATCTTCATGCGTCCTTGGTTGCTGCGTTTGATCGGGCGTGTGCTGCGTGTGTATCAAAGCACCGGGCTGGAAAAGCTGATGCGCAAGGTAGGCTTCTTTGGACTCATGCCGCCCTCGCTGAAAAAGCTGGAGCCACAGACGCCGAAGATCGCGGAGAAATTTTCTGATGACCTGATCTGGCCGGAGGAAGTGCCGCAGCAGAGCAAAGGCTACCGCGTGGGTTTGCTCACGGGCTGCATTCAGGATCTGGCGTTTTCGAACATCAATCGCGATACTGCGGATGTCTTGCTGGCGAATGGCTGCGAAGTCATCACGCCGCGCTCGCAGAGCTGTTGCGGATCATTGCACGCGCACAATGGCGAGCTTGAACTCGCGCGCGAGCTGGCCCGCAGGCAGATCGACAGCTTTGATCTCGATCATATCGATGCCATCATCACCAATGCTGGCGGCTGCGGATCGCATTTGAAGACCTATGGGCACCTGCTGCATGATGATCCTTTCTATGCGGAAAAAGCCAAGCAGTGGGACAGGATGGTGAAGGACATCCACGAATGGCTCGTGCAGATCCGCTTCCGCAAACCCACCGCAGGTGCAGGTGTTGGCGAGGTGACGTATCATGAAAGCTGCCATCTTTGCCATGGTCAGAAGGTCGTGTCACAGCCACGGCAGATTCTGAACAGCATTCCGGGGATTGTGTTCAAGGAGCTGCCGGAGTCGAACTGGTGCTGCGGCAGCGCGGGCATCTACAACATCACCCAGCCCGAGCAGAGCCAGAAGCTGCTGGACCGAAAAATCGCCAACCTTCGCCAGGCCGGGGCGCCTGTGGTTGCCACGAGCAATCCTGGGTGTCATTTGCAGATCGCCAATGGGCTGCGCGCTTGTGGCAGTCATCCTTGCCGCGAAGTGACGCAGCCGGTGACTTTGCTGGCAAAAGCGTATCGTGCCGAGTCCGTTTCTGAGTCTGCTTCGTAACAAAATGGGGCTTCTGACTCCCTGCACGCTTATATTTACAGATCATGGAACTCGACTTTACAGGACCCCTGCGCGAAGACGCCTACATGATTCTCGCCGGGCTTGTCACCCCGCGGCCAATTGCCTTGACGACCACCGTCGATCTTGAAGGGCGTGTGAATGCGGCGCCGTTCAGCTTCTTCAACGTGCTGGGGGATTCTCCGCCGATCGTCGGCCTCTGTCCCGGAGATCGCTCTGCCGGAGTGCCGAAGGACACGGCGCGCAACATACGCATGACGCACGAGTTCGTCGTCAACCTCGTCGATGAAGCGCTCGCCGAGAAAATGAATCTCTGTGCGGCCACGCTGCCGCCGGGTGAAAACGAGCTGCTGCATGCCGGGCTCACCGCGGTGCCGAGCAGCGTGGTCAAACCGCCACGCATCGCCGAAGCACCCGCCAGCTTTGAATGCCGCAGCCACAGCATCATCGAAATCGGCGACAACCGACTGATCATTGGCGAAGTGCTGCGCGTGCATGTGCGCGATGGTATTCTGGATCCTGAAACGTGGCTGGTGAAGCCCGGGAACTATCATCCCATCGGCCGCATGCAGAGTCCCAACTGGTACTGCCGGACACAGGACATGTTCGAAATGAAAAGACCGAAGTGAATGAGAGCAAGCTTTGATCAGTTCAAAAGCGCTCGGTGACGATGCATGAGGGTAATCATGACAAAGTTGCTTTTTTCGCACTCATGCGTTGGACATGGCTGATTTTTGGGTCTGTTTTTGAGTGTGATAAATCACTCCTTTATCGGGTGGGAAAATTCATTTAATCACAACTAGAACGGCTGGCGCATAAAGTGGTACTATTGTGCCAAGCTGGTTGCTGTTGAGGGGGAAGGCACGGCTGATGCTTGGGTGAGAGGTCCCCCCCCAAAAAACTTGAATCGAAGAACAGCCTTATGCTGGTCATGGAAGTCCACGGTCAAGTCGCGGGGAGGGCATTCACCCTCTCACACATGAAACGACTTCTAGTATTCCTGGGCCTGTTGTTGATGACATCCCTTGCCTGTGCGCAAACCTATCAATGGGATGGTGATCTCGCCACGACGGGCCTTCAAAATGGCAACGGCACCTGGAGTACAAACACTGGAGTCAGCACCAATTTGCGCTGGTACAAGGACAGTGTGTACAGCGCCTGGGACAACAGCGGTGTGGCGATCGCCGAATTTGGCTACACCTCGAGCACCTCGGGGGGGACGCTCACTCTAGACGGTGAGATCAAGCTGGCCGGAATGATCTTTGATCCGCTGGGGGCTCCGCTCGGCACCACCGCTCACGCGTTTACGGGGGGCACGCTCAATTTCGGCACGGGAGGGCTGGTGAGCATTGCCAATGCAGCCTCTGGCGGCAGCACAGGCGGCCAGTGGATCACCTTCACGTCACTGCTCAAAGGCAGCAATCTCACCTTTCAGAAATCGGGTGGTTCCACCACCGCTTTTGTGCGCATCAGTTCGGTGAATCCTGATCTCACTGGCACGCTCACATTGAGCAGCGCAGCCGGAGCCACCAGCGGCATCTATCTCAGCGTTGGCCTCCCCACTTACATCAGCAGCCTCAGCAGCATTGATGTGAAGACCTACTCCATCTTCAATCCCACAGGCACCGGCACTTACACCACGGCGCTCACCATTGCCGGCGTGGGGGCCGCCAATTACGGCGCGGTTCGCGTGGACGCCTCCAACTCCACCTTCAGCGGGGCCATCACTCTCAGCGGTGACGCCCGTTTTCATACGCACATCAACACGGTCAACACCACGATTAGCGGCGGCATCGGCGAGACGGGCGGCAGCTGGAGTTTCAGCCGCACCGCCTATGCACCCGTCAACACACTGCTGCCGCTGACTCTGACCTACGCTGCTCCCAGCACCTACACGGGAGCCACCGTCCTGGGGCGTGCTCTCAGCTACGTCAGTACTTCCGAAAACGCAGGCACCGAAGGCGGGGTGAACATTCTGGACTTCACCGCCGCGACGGCATCGACTCAAGACATGCTGTATCATGGCACAACGGCAGGAGCGCTGCAGCTTCTGGGAGGCCTGACCACACGCACGGAGCTGCAGCTCGTCGGTGCCGCAGGCAAGGCCAACAGCCAGACGTTCGGCAGCCTCAGCGTGCAGCAGAGCGCCACAGCGATCACGCTCGTGTCGGGCTTTGGCGGCAGCATGAGCGTTGACCTGGGCGACATCACCCGCACGGGCAGTGCTGTGCTGGCCATCACGGCTCCAGTGACAGGGCAGATCACCGGCAGCGTCGGCGGTGCCACCCAGGATCTGGTGGGCGCCTGGGCCACCTATCGCAGTGGGGATGGTCGTGTCGGAGGATGGGCAGGTCTGACCGACGGGGTGGTCGGCGTGTTTGCCGGAGATCTTGTCTATCAGACAGGTGCAAACGTCAGCGTGCTGCCGGGCTACACGACAACTGCCAACCTGCAAATTTCAGGTTCCTCCACCGGTGCCGTATCGTTCACCGCCGGGGTGACGGATCTGGCCACACTTTCCATGACCGACACCGGCAACGTGCGTCAGCTTGATCTGGCGGGCAAAACACTGCGGCTCGCCGACAGTGGCGGCGTGCAGATCATTCAGGGTGCCCAGGCGCTGGCGGTTGGATCGCTCGGAGACGGCAGTTTTCTCACCGCCGGTGGCGTGGACAATGCCGCCGGGCAGCTGCTGCTGACCAACATGTCCACCTCGAACGCACTGACCATCAATGCCTCCATCGCCAACAATGGCAGCGGCAGTGTCAGCCTCGAGATCAATGGCGTCGGACGCACGGTGCTTGCCGCAGCGAACACCTTCAGCGGTGTGGTGACGGTGGACAGCGGCGTGTTGGAGGTGCGTGACGGCAATGCTCTCGGCACCACGGGCTCGACCGGCATTACCAAAATAATGACTGGCGCGTCGTTGAACCTCTCTGGTGGCATCACCTTGAACGAAACTATCCAGGCCAACGGCCATGGCATCGCCTTGGACGGAGCCATCCGCAATCTCAGCGGCGTCAATACGATCACGCCCACGGTGCGCATCCAGTCCACCACACGGTTTGGCTCCGACAGCGGTACGCTCATTCTTGCGGGCGGCATCACCGCGCAGATCGGTGCCACCAGTTACACCTTCTCAGGCAGCGGCAACTTTGAGGTGCATGGGGCCATCACAGCCACCTCGGGCATTCTCACCAAGGAAGGCAGCGGTACACTGACCCTGATGGGCACCAGCACGGCCACCGGCATCACCACCGTGAACAACGGGGTGCTGCATCTGGACTTCAGCGCAGCGGACGCACCAGCGGCCAACATGCTCTACACCAATGTCACCCTCAGCAGCACCGTAGGCACTCTGACTTTGGGCGGTGGCACGTTCAAGACCACGGGCAAAGTGGACGGTGCCAGCAGTCAGGCTCTCGGCACGCTGACAATCGCCAGCGGTTCTTCGCGCATCACGGCGGTATCATCTGGCACTGGCAGCATGGACATCACCTTTGGCGCCATCTCCCGCACGGTGGTGGGAGGCACGCTGCGTCTGGATCTGCCGACCCTTGGCTCCATCAAAACAACAAGCGGCGCAGACAATGCCCTGGTCACCGGCGCCGGTGGCGTCGCGTTTGCCACGCTTGGGCTGGATGACTGGGCGGCCACCACGGTGGCGGTTTCCGGACTGCGCTTTTTTGTGGGGCTCTCCAGCATCAGCGGTTACACGCTGAGCACCGCCACCACTCTGGCTGACAATGCGGACATAGCCTCGGGCATTACCGCCACGACACTGAGCGCGAGCACCAGCATCGGCAGTCTGCGTTTCAATCAATCCCAGGCCACGACCCTCACGCAGGACGCCAGCTCTGTCGTCCTCACCCTCGGGGGCATTTTGGTCACGCCCAATGTCGGCGCGAATCTCACGACGATCACCGGTGGTGGCATACGCGCGGCGGTGGGCTCCACAGAGCTGACCATCTTTCAGAACAACCTCGACGCCCCCCTGACCATCCGCAGCCGCATTTTAAACACCACCAACTCAGGCGGCACCGTTGTAGGCACAGCCTTGACCAAGACCGGCGCAGGCACGGTCATTTACGAGTACGATACCAGCTACACCACCGGAGATTATTCCGGCGCCACGCGGATTCAGGATGGCGCGCTGCAACTCGTCAAAACCACCAGTTCCTCCATCAGCTATGCCATTTACTACGGCACCACATTCACGCTGGGCAGCGGCAGCACCAGCGGGAAGCTGATCCTCGGCAGCACCTCGACCGGCTATGCCGTCACCCAGTATGGCGGGCTGCGCACGGAAGGCACAGGCTCGAACAATGCGGTCGTGGGCGGAACCACCAGCCTTAGCACCTTCCTGCACTACGTCTCAGGTACTTTCGATTTTCGCAGTGGCTTCATCGGCGGCTCAGGTGCGAACGAAAACAACCTCAATCTGACCATCTCGCTCGGCACCCTGCAGCTGGGCGCGGCGAACACCTACAGGGGCAAGACCACGCTGCTGCAGAACACCATCGAAGTCACCTCGCTCGCGGACCGGGGGCAGGCCAGTTCGCTAGGCACTGGCGACTACAACAGCGCCACCAGCATCATCGACATGGCCACGGCCACCACCTCCGCACAGAATTACAATGTGCTGGCCACACTGCGCTACATTGGAGACACCGACTCCGTGACCAACCGCCCGATCAACATCAGCAACGCCGACGTGGCCACCGATGTGATCTCAGTGACCGCAGTTCTGGAAAACACCGGAACAGGCACGGTCAAATTCACCTCTCCCTTCACCGCCGCAGGCAGCAACCCTGTGCAGCGCGTGCTGCGCCTTGGGGGCACCAACACCGGAGCCAATGAGATCGTCAGTCTGCCCGACGTCAACGTCAGCATCACCAGCAAGATCGAAAAAGTCGGAACGGGCACCTGGATCATCACCGGGAACAGCACTTACAGCGGCGGTACGACGGTGACTCAAGGCACCCTGCTTGTGACCACTGCGACTGGCTCTGGCACCGGGCTGGGGGCGGTCGCAGTCCAGTCCGGCGCGGTGTTTGGCGGCAGCGGGCGCGTTGCCCCGGGCGCGGATCAAAGCGTGACTCTGACTGGCGGCACCTTGCAGATCGGCACGGAGCAGGCTGGGGGAATTCCGTCGGCGGCCAGCACGCTCACCATTCAAACCTCCGGCACAGGTGTTCTTAGTTTTTCAGCAGCCTCTGTCCTAAACTTTGATCTCTTCTCCGGAGCCGGGCAGGGGGACAACACCGGCAACGCCGCTGCGGCCGACCGCGCCATCATTTCTGGTGCTGTGAGTCTGGATGCGGACACACTGCTGCGAGTTTCGATTCCCAACGACATGACCGGCTGGGCAGAAGGCGATCAATGGCGGCTCTTCGACTGGTCTGGCCTGACCGGCCCTGTGTCCGTCACCACCATTCAGTATGATCTGCCCACGCTGACAGCAGGGCTGATCTGGGATACGTCCGAACTCTTCACCACTGGTGTCCTGATCGTTGCCGTCCCCGAACCCTCCCGTGCATTGCTGCTTCTCTTCGCCACCCTCGCGATAGTTCTGCAACGCCGCCGCATGTAAAAGCCAGGAATGAGGAAAGCAGGAAACCAAGCTGGTTCCTGCCTTCCTTATAAAATCGATCCACTCATTTCGCAGGCACCCACTGCGCCGCGTCAATGATGACGTGGCCCTTGGTGCCTTCGTTGCGGATTTCGAGCCAGCCGGCTTTGCCTTTTTCAAAGCGGTAGGTGCCCAAGGGGAGAAGCACGTCTTTTTCAGGGGCTTTCTTCTTTTGGTTCACGACCACGGTGGCTTCGCCATCGGCGTGGTGGATGATGACGGGAACGTTGTCCGCGCGATTGGCCAAGGCGGTGTAGGTGACGGCGACGCGATACTGGCCTGCGGCAGGCAGGTTGGGGGTGAAGCGGGCTTTCTGCTCGCCTTTGGCGGTATCTCCATCGTGGCGATAGCCTTCTCCGACAAAGCCCGGTGTGCTGTGGCCTTCTGAAGTGAAGCCGGTGAGCTCGGCTTCGCTGTCATCGACGACGATGCCGCCGAGCTTCTCCTTGCTGATCGAGACATGTTCCGGCATCGGCGGTGATTCAAAGTCGAGCATCTGGCCGTCGGCGAGGAGCTTTTCTTTGAGTTTGGCCATATCGATCTGCTGCAGGTCTTTGCCGGAGTCGATGGCGATGGCGGCGGCGGTGGCGGAGCTCTGGCCCATGACCATGAAGACGGGCTCCATGCGGATGCTGCCGTAGGCGATATGCGTGGCGCTCAGGCACACGGGGACGAGGAGATTGGTGCATTCCTCCGCCTTCGGCGTGATGCTGCGGTAGCTGATGGGGTAGGGGCGGGTGCCGATCTGGATGTCGCCCTCATTGCGCACAAAACCTTCCTTGGTGATGTAACGCTGCACGTTGTGCGAGTCCATGTTGTAGGCACCCATGCCCACGCTGTCTTCCACGATCTCGCGGCGCTTGCAGTTCTTCTCGCTCATGACGTAGCCGCCGATCATGCGGCGTGCTTCGCGCACGTAGAGCTGGCGGGGCCAGTTGCCGTTGTCTTTGAATTCATCTTTGGCCAGACCCAGTTTCTGGAAGGCGGCACGCATTTTTTCAGGTACGCGGGGGTGGTGTGCATAGGTCCACATGAGGCCCTTCTGCCAGTCTTCGTGGGCTTTCCAAATCTTCGCACGGGTTTCATAGTCGGCGTCTGGGTAATCAAAATTCTGGCCGATGAAGTCGGTGCTGATGGCGAAGTTGTTGTTCGTGTCGGTCTTGCGGTTCGGCATCCAGGTGGGAGCCCAGGAGATGCGTTCGTCACCGGCCTCGACATTGCGCAGGGCCAGTTCGAACCACTTCTCGTCGTAGTTGGCGGGCTTCTCCCAATCACGGCGGTTTTCCGGCACGTCGGTGGTGCACATGCGGAAGTTGTAGGCCTGCAGCTTGCGGTCGCCGCTTTCATCTTCGCCGATGTCGCCGGGATCAATGCCGGGCAGCACGCCGCTTTTCGGATCGCCGGGCTTCACATAGGGATCGACGTTCTTGGTGAACTGATGGTGGATCGTTTTCACCTTCTGCACGCCGTTGATCGTTTCGCCAAACTGCGCATTCGGCTCGCGACCCACGGCGTAGCTCACGCCGGCCTTGGCCATCAAATCGCCTTCATAGGTGGCGTCGATGAACATCTTTCCTTCAAAGGCACGGCCGCTCTCCATGATGATCTTGGTGATGCGTGTGCCGTCTTTGACCACGCCCTTTTTCAGATCCAGGCGTTCGCTGAAAACCACGGTCACCTTGTCCTTCACGGTGGCCAGCATGGAGTCGTAGATCTCCGTGGCCACATGCGGCTCGAAGGTCCACATGGTGTCTTCGCTGCCCGTGTTGCCGTGCTGCTTTTTAGCGAAGTATTCCTCACGGGTCTGGTGCTGCCACTTGGCCGGGTCATTATAGTACTTGAAGACGTTGGCGTAAAACTCACGCGACATGCCGCCGATGGCCTTCTTGTTGCCGATGTCTGTGGCACCCAGCCCGCCGGTGGTCAGGCCGCCGAGAAACTTTGTGGGTTCGATGAGCACCGCCGTTTTGCCCATGCGTGCCGCCTGGATAGCCGCCGTGATTCCTCCGGAGGAGCCGCCATAGACGACGATGTCATACGAATCTGCCGCCCCGAGCGGGGAAACGGCGGCGAGCGTGGCAAGCAGAAGGGCAGGGAGGATCTTCATGGTGGGCCGACAACGAGCCGCAGCATGGTTTTTTTGCAACTGCCGGGATGCATTTGGAGATGTAGCGGAAATATAATCGAATAGTTCGTGAAAGGACGCGTCAGAGTGCAGGACAAGATTTACATCACCTCCTCATGAAGACTTCCCTCGTTCGCACGCTGACCTTTGGAACCCTGCTGCTGACATTCACCCTGACCTCCTGCGCTGATCCCTACGGCTATGGCTACGGCGGGGGCGGCTACGGTGGATACAATCAAGGCTATGGCGGTGGCGGCGGCTATGGCCGCTCCTCGGCAGGCGGCACCGTCGCAGGCGCTCTCATCGGTGCTGGCGCGGGTGGCATCATCGGTAATCAGCGCCATCGGGGCCTGGAAGGAGCCGCCATCGGCGGCGTCCTCGGTGCCCTTGCTGGCAGCATGCTGAGCAATAGCCAGCGTCAGTATCCCCAGCAAGGTTACGGCCAGTCGAATTACAACCAGCCTTATGGCCAGCAGAGCTGCCCGCCTCAGAATGGCTATGGCTATGGCCAGCAGCCAAATTACGGCTACGGCCAGCAGTCCAGTTATTACCCCGGCAATGGCTATGGCCAGCAGCCCGGCAACAATCCCTATGCCTTTGGCAACTGGCAGTAAAATCTCCTTCTCAGCGGGCGTTTGAATCGCGGTGGTTTTTCCACCGCGATTTTTTTACCCATTCAACCATGCCTGAAGACAACACCCCGCCTGCCGACTCCCAACCTCCTGCTGCAAACCATTGGTGGAATAATGAAGACTGGCTGGCGGTGCTGGCAGGGCTGCCGATTTTAGGGGCTCTGGCAGCAGGTTGGGCTCCGTCAGTATGGGTGATGATGGGGACGCTGGCTGCCTTCGCGGCTTTGTTTTTTGGGCCACGGGTGCTGTTTGGAGCGGTGGTGGTGCTTGCCCTGGCCTGGGCTTCTCAGCAGATCGCGGCGGTTTCGAGCATCAAGGCCTGGGGGGTGGAGTATGTCGTGTTTGCCCTGGGGTTGGGCCTGGCATGGAGCCATTTGCTGCCCATGCCTGACTGGCTGCGGGGCGCGGCCCGTGCGGAATTTTTCATCAAGGTGGGGATCGTGATCCATGGCGCCACCATTGCGCTGCCGGAGATCATGAAAGCTGGCGTGCCGGGCATGATCCAGGCGGTGCTGGTGATTCCGGTGGTCTGGTATGCCTGCTTCTTTTTCGCGAGAAAACTCAAGGTGGATGACGAGTTCGGCGTGATGCTCGCCACGGCAGTGTCCATCTGCGGGGTCTCTGCCGCCATCGCAGCCTGCGGTGCCATCCAAGGCGATAAAAAGAAGCTCTCCTATGTGACCTCACTGGTTCTGGTCTGCGCACTGCCGATGATCCTTTTCATGCCATGGGTGGCCAAATCGCTGGGATTGTCCGCCGAGGTGGCTGGGGCCTGGCTTGGAGGCACGCTGGATACCACTGCCTCAGTCACCGCTGCTGCCAAGGCCGTTGGTGAAAGGGCCATCGACATCGGCTCCATCGTCAAAATGTCCCAGAATGTCCTCATTGGTGTGGCTGCATTCATCCTGTCCATCTGGTGGACGCTGCGCGGTGGCGCTGCATCGGGGCAGAAAGTTTCGGCGGCGGTCATCTGGGATCGCTTTCCCAAGTTTGTGATCGGTTTCGTCATCGCCTCGATCGCGTTCTCGTATTTCATTCCGGCGGATGCGCTCAAAACGGCCAAGGATCCGATCAAGAACTTCCGCGATGTGTGGTTCGCCGCTGCGTTTGTGTGCATCGGTCTGGAGACGCGGCTGGGGGAACTTTTTACACTGGGCGAGGGCAAGCCGGCGCTGGCCTTTCTCGGTGGTCAGGTGTTCAATATCGCATGGACGCTGATCCTGGCCATGTGGCTCTTCGGAAAGTGATCAAATATCAAACGACACCGTCTCGCGCGAGCGTTCCTGGGCGATGATCTGTGCCACGGTGTGCTCCGCAAACCACTGGGCCACCTGGTCGCGCAGGCCGCTGAAGACCTGCCCCAACGCATCTTGGTCCGCCCCTGGGATGGGGTCAAACGGGCCGTCGAAAAGCGTCACCACCTCTCCAATCGTGATTCGCGCCGGGTGGGTGACGAGCTGGTAGCCGCCACCCACGCCGCGCTTGCTGCGCAGGAGGCCGCCGTTTTTCAGGGCCAGCAGGATCTGCTCCAGAAACTTCAGCGGGATGTGTTCCTTGCTGGCCAGATCTTGGATGGAGAAATTCGTGCCCTCGCGCTCACGACCCATCGCCACGAGGGCGCGGAGGGCGTATTCGGCTTTTTTGGAGAGCTTCATGGTCAGGTGCTATCGAGCACCAAACCGCAGCAGGTGCAAACTGCGATTTGCCGTTGCGGCCATTCAGCTTCATTCATCGTTACTACATCTGACCTGAATGGCTGACGATTTTTTTGCCTCACCGCCCCCTGAACCACCACGTGCGGGTGCAGCGGTGCACCATGCAGGCGCGCCACTGGCCTCCCGCATGCGGCCGCGCACGCTGGAGGAGTATGCCGGCCAGCAGCACATTCTGGCCGAGGGCAAGCTGTTGCGCCGTGCCGTGCAGGCGGACCGCTTTTCTTCGATCATCCTCTACGGACCGCCCGGGGTGGGCAAGACGACGCTGGCGCACATCATCTCTCAGGAGACGAAATCGCGCTTCGTCACGCTCAGCGGCGTGGAGAGTAGCGTGGCGGACATCCGCAAAGAGGCGGAGAATGCGGGGCATCATATCCGGCTCTATAACAAGACGACCATCCTCTTTGTGGATGAGATTCACCGTTTTAACAAAGCGCAGCAAGATGTGCTGCTGCCGCATCTGGAGCGCGGGACGCTGCGCTTCATCGGCGCGACCACGCACAATCCTTTCTTTTATGTGAACAGCCCGCTGGTCAGCCGCTCCCAGGTTTTCACGCTGGAGCCGTTGGGCATTCCCGACCTTGAGGCGCTGATGGACCGCGCCTTGAGCGATGTGGAGCGCGGCCTGGGTGGCATGAATGCCCGTATCGAATCGGACGCGCGCCTGCATCTCGCCACCGTGGCGGATGGGGATGCGCGCCGCTGCCTCAATGCGCTGGAGCTTGCCGTGCTCTCCACGCAGCCGAATGCCGCGGGCGAGATTGTGATCACGCTCGCGGCTGCGGAGGAGTCCGTGCAGCAAAAGACCGTGGTGTATGACGGGGACGGCGATGCGCACTACGACACGATCAGCGCCTTCATTAAAAGTATGCGCGCGTCAGATCCCGACGCGGCGCTGTACTGGCTGGCCAAGATGCTCTATGCCGGGGAGGACATCCGCTTCATCGCCCGGCGCATTGTCATCGCCGCCAGCGAGGACATTGGCATGGCTGATAGTAACGCTCTGCGCGTTGCAGTGGCTGCGCAGCAGGCCGTCGAATTCATCGGCATGCCGGAGGCGCGGATCATTCTGGCGCATGCCACCATTTACAATGCCACCGCGCCGAAGAGCAACCGCTCCTACACCGCCATCGATGCCGCTTTGGAGGATGTGAAAAACGGACGAACTCTGCCTGTGCCGAAGCACCTGCGGGATGCCCATCACAAAAAGGCTGCCAAAGAGTTTGGCCATGGGGAAGGGTACTTGTACCCGCACAACTATGAGGGAGGCTTCGTTCCTCAGCGCTGTCTGGAAGGCGGGAAACAGTACTACGACCCCACCGCCAACGGCCTCGAAGGCCGCATCAAAGAGCGCCTCGACCACTGGCGAAAGCTGTGGGACGAGCAGGCAGAATAAGAGGGAAGGGGAGGCAACACACTCTGCTCGGCTGGCTTGAAGGCGAGAAGTGAACCTATCCAGAAGGTATGGAAATTAAGGTCTATTAAACTTTAACAATATGGAATCTATTCTTTTTATATTGAAGATATATGAAAATTACGGTATCTTTTTCGCAATTCCAAAACTATCCAGCCATGTACAACTCACGTTTGATGACCTCTGGCCTCTGTGGTGTCTTGATGGCCACGCTTTCTAGCTGCGCTCTGCCTAAGCAATCGCTGCTCTCTACTTGGAAAGAAATGCGGCACAAATCGTCCGCCCCACTGCAAACAGGCGTCAAATACGAGGTGCGCAAGGCCTTGGCCAACAATGTTCCGTTCCGTCCCAGCACGATCAAGCGCTACACCTTTGTGCTGGATGATCCTAAGCCGCCGCTGCTGGCAGCTTCAAATTTGTATCGCAATTCTCAGATGCGAGTGCGCACCACCGCCTACACGCATGATGAAAGCGATCACATCATCTATGGGGTGAAGAATGCGATCGGCACCAATTTGAGATTTGGCAACGTGCGCAGCGCTGCGGCAGACTGGTCGCGTTTTCCAGTCGGCACGCTGTTCCGCATCGCCGGCCAACCCGGCGTCACCTATGTGGTGGATGATTACGGCAGCGCCCTTGTCGGCACCGGCACCATCGATTTGTACAAACCGAACCGCTCCATGATGGACAACTGGGGAGTGCGCCATGTGGACATCGAAGTCATTCAGTGGGGATCGTATGAAAAGAGCATGGACCTCATGCGCGACCGCACCAAATGGCGCCACGTGCGCGCCATGATGGAAGGCATTGAGGCGCGTCTGCGCACGGCGGCACTGCCACATGGCAAGATGCCGTTCACGGCAGCGCTTTAAATCAGAGACTTAAGGCTCCCGCTCCTTTCGTGATGAGTCATTACTCGGATCGCTAAAACTGCATCCAGGGAAATCAGCGATATTCCACCGCAGTATGTGGCGTTAGAACCACACACATGCGTCTCGCCCTCCTTTCGTTGTTCCTCTTCGCAGTCACTTTCAGTGCTGCTCAAAACAAACCGGGTGGACTGCCCTCCATCACACCGCGGCAGATCGCGGCGGCTTTGGGAAAAACATCGACTTCCGAGGCGCAGCAAATGCTGCATGACCAGGTCGTGCGCCTTTTTGGTAGGCAAAACCTGACACAAGGCAGGGCGGCGGCAAAGATTGAAGCGACCACGGTCGCCTGGGCCATCATTGACCCCAAGCCCGCACGAGTCGTGCAGCAGGATGGCACCTTGATCGGCGACATGACAGCCTTGGGAGAGGACGGCCTGCAGGTGCTCGTGACTGACCTGCCCAACTTCACCGAAACCGGTTACCGCGTGGAGTCTGAAGGAATGCCTCACCTCGCAGGCACGGTGCACGTCGAACATTTCGAGTACACTGCCGACAGCCTGCCACACAAAGATGTGCCGCAGGGCAGGCTGGAGAAGTTTGAGTGGAACACCAGCGAGGTCTTTCCCGATACTGTGCGCACGGTGACCGTTTACCTGCCCGCTGGCTTCAAGCCCGGAGAGGAAACCTGCCTCATGGTCTGGCAGGACGGCTCGCGCCATGCAGATCCCAACGGCTCGATGCGTGCCTCGGTGGTCTTCGATAATCTCATTCATAAGAAAGAGATGCCACGCACGGTGGGCGTCTTCATTGATCCGGGTCGCATGACGAAGCAAAAGCCCGGTGAGAAGGCCGCCAATCGTGGCTTTGAGTACGACTCGCTTGGGCCAGCTTATGCGAGTTTCTTGATCGATGAAATTCTGCCCGAGGTTCAGAAGCGCTATCAAACCAAGTTCCGACCTCAGCCTGAAGCCTGGGCCATCGCAGGTGGTTCCTCCGGCGGCATCTGCTCCTTCACCGTCGCGTGGGAGCGGCCTGACAAATTCCGCAAAGTGCTCTCCTGGGTCGGCTCCTTCGTGGATCTGAAAGGCGGAGATGTTTATCCCTCACTGATCCGTGCCTCCGAGCGCAAGCCCATCCGCATCTACCTGCTGGATGGCGAAAACGATCTCGACAACAAATTTGGCAACTGGCCCATCGCCAACAAGCAGATGGCTGCCGCGCTGAAGTACATGAACTACGACTTTCGCATCGACTGGACGCAATGCTTCCATGGCAGCAAAGGCATGGCCCCCAGTCTGCCCGAGGCTCTGCGCTGGCTGTGGCGTGATGTGAAGTAGAGTCCGCTCACCGCGTGGTGACGAGGTGCTTTTCCAGCGGTAGAACCGCCTCCAGCTGCTCCGCCTTGGCCAGATCACGCGGCGTGATCATCTCCCGGTCCAACGGCAGCGGATCTCCCGCGATGGCACGGATGACCTTTTCATGCGGACGCCAGTCGAGATCTCCCAGCTTCACCGTTTTTCCCAGGCGCTCCCCACTGGCCTTCAGGAAGCCTTTGTAGATAAGCTCCGAGCAGTAGATCTTTTCATCGTCCAGCTCATACTGGATGTCATACGGCAGCCCGATGAACTTCTCCGCAGCCGTGATCATGGCATCAATCTTCGGCTGAAAGGCGGGCTTTAACCGACACACTGCAAACTCCTCCTGCCGTCCTTGACTGACCCATCGCTCCAGCCGGGTCAGCCGCACCGGGCCGATGGCCTCCAGCACATGCCAGACGTTGTCTTGCTTCACCACAATGCCGCAGTGCGAATACGGCGAATGTGTGCTGCCTTCGATCGCATCAATGACTGGAATGTGAGGCAATGATTGGAACACGATGTCTCCATGCTGTGGTGTGTATGAAGAGATTGAGCCGGCCGACGCACAACTGGTGAGAAAGAGATGGATGGACAGCCACAGCGCACGCTTCATGGCTCAAGCCTAGCCAAACACCCGCCCCTATGTCACGCATATTCCAACAAGGGCATGGTTCTTTTAACTCTGTGGGCTGTACCCTCAGGGCTTGCTGCCAATGTAGGTAAGCACGTCTGCCACATCCTGCGCGCTGAGCACGCTCTCCAGTCCTTCGGGCATGATCGAAGTGGTCAGCGTTTTGAGTTCGCGGATGTCGCTGCGCAGCACCACGATATCAGCGCCGCCGGGGAGTCGAATGGTAATGTTGCCCGGTGTTTCGGAGGCCAGCTGGCCGACGAGCAGGGACTGATCCTTTTTCGTCACCTGCGTTGCGGCATTGCGCTGCTCCACGGCGCGGTTCGGATCGAAGATGGCCTCGATGAGCTGCTCACGCGGCTTGGTGGCCACTGTGGTCAGATCAGGCCCGACTTCCACACCGAGCTCACGCACTTTGTGACACACCATGCAGACCTTCTGAAACACCGCCGCGCCGCGTTTTGCATCTCCACTGAGGCTGGCTGCCTCCGTCACGTATTTGGCCACGACCTTCTGCCGGTTCGGATTCTGGTTGGTGATCATCGGCATCACGACCTTGCTGGGGGCTTTCTGCGGCACCTGCTTGAGCAGAAGCTTCTCAAAATCACTGAACACCGCATCCGACAGCATGCCTGTGGCCGTCAAGGCTGCGGCACGCACCTGCGGCGTCAGCGGATGGATCAAGGCAAATACTTCATCCTCGCTCATGCCGCCAAGCTGCATCAGCGTGAATGCTGCCTGGATTCGCACTGCCGGTGCAGCGCCGAGCAATGGCTTCAGCGCGGCCACCACAGAGGTCTCATTCCGCTCAAGCAACAAACGCTGCGCCGTGTCACGCATCCACCCATTGGCAGAACCCATCGCAGCAATGGGATCGAGCATGGCAGTCCCGCCTTTGGGCGATCCGGCTGCCGCCCCGCTCTTGCTGATGCGGTAAATTCTTCCGCGATCCTCCCCGCCGCGCAGATCCAGACCGCGTGCGATCTCAGCCGGAATCCATTCCGGGTGCTCCAGAACGAGCCGGTACATGTCCACCACATACAGCGCGCCATCCGGCCCTGTGCGTGCCATGCTGGGGCGGAACCAGTTGTCCTCACTGGCGATGAACTCGCTTTTCACATCGTCTGGATGGCGTCTGCAGGTGATGGTACCGCCGTCGTAATTCAACACTTCACGATGCACCAGATTGTTGGCCGGTTCGCAGATGAACATCACCTGCGCGCCATCGGTGCCGAAGGTGTTGTCCCGAAAGGGCATCGGCGAGCAGCCGGAGGTCAGCGTGTTGACTGCGCTACCCTGATTGAAGCGGCGCACAGGCGGGCTTGCGGGGTAGAGGCGCCTCTCATCATTCATGTCACTGCGGATGGATTTTACCACCGCTTCCGGATGACGTTCGAGATACCGAAACGGCAGCCAGTAGTGCCAGCCGATGGTGCTGTTGTTGTTGCCGAACCAGTTGCCAAAATCATCGCGCCACTTGCCGTATTGACTGCGTCCGCCTTCCAATGCGAACTCGCCGGTGCGTGGATCAAAGCGGAAATCGTTGGTGCCAAGGGCGATTTTCTTGCCCGTCTTCACACAGGTGATGTCGCCGCCGCTGTCCCCATTCGCTCCGTAGAACCAGCCATCCAGCCCCCAGCAGAAGCCATTCACCAAATGCTGCGGATTGCCGGCGGTGAAGCCGGTGTACCAGGTCTCACGTTTGTCGCACTTGCCATCGCCATCCGTGTCCTCGGCATAAAAAATGTCCGGAATGTTGGCGATGAAGACCCCGTTCTTCCATGGAGCGAGCCCCGTGGGATGCTTCAGCCCGTCGAGGAAGAGGGTGGACTTGTCGTACACACCGTCGGCATTCGTGTCTTCGAGGATTTTGACGCGCCCCATTTGCAGGTCAGAAACTTTTTCCTGCCCCACGCTGCCATCCTTGGTCTTTTCGCCGGGGGCAAAGGGGTAGTCCCCCATCTCCACCACCCACATGCGGCCTTTCGCATCCCAGTCGATGAACACCGGATCCTGTACCAGCGGCTCAGCGGCCACTAGCATCGCCTCAAATCCCGGCTTCACATGCAGCGCCTTCAGAGAATCCTGCGGCGACTTCGGCGCGGGTCCGGGCACCTTGAGCAGTTCGGCAAACGGAATGCGCTGCTTGGTACCACTCCACATCGCGCCATCATGAAAGGAGATGCCGTTGTCGCTGCCATCCACGCGAACGATCAGTGGCAGGCTGTTCGCATCTCCCGCCTTGCCTTCGCGCATGACCTGTGACCAGCCTTCGTCCCATTGCAGGCCTTTTTTGGCACGTTCCTTTGGCACAAAGAGAAACACACCGTACTCACGCGCATTGGAGAGCACAATGTCCTCATGGCCATCGCCGTTTAGATCCACAAACCGCACGCCATTGTCACGGCCTTGATTGTCCTGTAGCTTGGCGGCGTCTGGCAGCGCATAGTCGCGCAGGGCAGGCGGCACCTCGACGGCATTGAGAATGCTGCTGCAGATCAGGAGGGAGAGGATGAGTCTTGGCATGACGATGGGTGGAGTGTAAACCAACGCTGCTGCCAGCCGATTTCCTTTGGGGGAAGTCGAATTTGTGGAGTGCGTTTTCACGTCCATTTCATGCCGGCTTCATCAAGGTTTCACGTCCCTTTTGAGCATGGACGTCGATGAAAGCATTCCGCCTCTCCCTGCTGCTGGCTGCCTGTCTTGTACTGGTAGTAATCTTGAGTCCCATATTCAGCGCCCCGCTTGATGAAAACGGGCGGCCTGTCCTCTTCGATGATGAAGATGAGTTCTGCGCTGTGCCTGAAAACGAGTCTGAACTGGATTCGGAAATCTGCTCTATCTCCCCAGGCTTGACCTAACAACTCATAGCGAGTGCTGATAAGATGCGCAGTCGGATGATGAAGAGATTCCAAACAAGCGTGTTGTCAGCGTCCCGTCAGCGGTTCAAACATTCACCCCAGCCGAAATGCCTGCCAAAATCCTCATTGTCGAAGACGAGCCTTCCATCTGCGAAAATGTCGTGTATGCGCTCGAAGCCGACGGCTTTGCCGTCACGAGTGCCGCCACGGGCAATGCTGCTCTGGAGCAGATGAAATTGCAGGATTTCAGCCTTGTCATACTCGATGTCGGACTGCCCGACATGACAGGCTTTGAGGTCTGCAAAACGATCCGCAAGACGCAGTCGCTGCCGATTCTCTTCCTTACCGCGCGATCCAGCGAAGTGGACCGGGTGGTGGGGCTGGAAATCGGCGGGGACGATTATGTGGTGAAGCCCTTTAGCCCGCGAGAGCTCGTGGCCCGCGTGCGCGCCATCCTGCGGCGTGTCTCGGCCATTCCGCTCCCTGCGAATGGCTCTGACACCTCCATCCCGCTGGTCATCGACGACACCCGCTGTCAGGCCATTTACTTCGGCACTGCGCTGAATCTGTCGCGCTACGAATTCCGCATGCTCAAAGCTTTCGCGGCGCATCCTGGTCGAGTGTTCAGCCGCGAGCAGCTTATGGATCATGCCTCCGAAGAGCCGGATGCCTCCATGGAGCGCACGGTGGACACGCATGTCAAAACGTTGCGCGCCCGCATGCGCGGCGTGCGTGAGGGGCTCGACCCCATCGTCACGCATCGAGGCATGGGCTACTCACTTCTCGAAACCTGGCCCGACGCATGAGCCTCACCGCGCGCTTTTTGCTGGGCTTCGCCGTAGTGGCGACGGTGGGTTTGTTTGTGCTCTTTACACAGCTCATCCACCGCGTGGAGCGGCAGTACTTTGAAGCCATCGAAGAGCCGATGGTCGATGTGGCCAATATCCTCGCGGAAGTCATCGGCGCGGATGCAGACAACGGTGTGCTCAAACCGCAGGTCGTCGAGAAGGCGGTGCGCGCGGCTCAGCAGCGCCAGCTCAAGGCGCAGATCTACAACCTTAGCAAGACGAAGGTGGACATGCAGGTCTATGTGACCGATTCGCAGGGGCGTGTGATCTTTGACTCCGCTGGCATTGAGAAGCCGGGTGCGATCTCCAATCATCGCGATGTGAACCTCACCCTCATGGGACAGTACGGCGCGCGCTCCTCCCGCATGAGTGAATACGATCCGCTTTCCATTGTCATGTATGTCGGCGCTCCTATCCTGCATGATGGCAGGACCATCGGCATGCTCAGCGTGGCCAAGCCCCAGCGCGGTGTGCTGGCTTTTGTGTGGGAGACGGAGCGCTGGCTGAAGTGGTCTATCATCACGACGGTGCTGCTCATGCTGCTGGGCATTTATCTCGCGGCACGCTGGGCCACGCGCCCGCTGGAGGTGCTGACCCAGCATGCTCTGGCCGTGAGCCGTGGGGAGCGCTCCACCTCTCCGCGCATGCCGGGGCATCAGATGAAGACTCTCGCTAAGGCACTGGAGGACATGCGGGATGCGCTGGAAGGCCGTGAATACGTGGAGCATTACGTGCAAAGCCTCACGCATGAATTGAAGAGCCCCGTGGCCGCGATCCTCGGTGCAGGTGAAATTCTTCAGGGCGATGTGCCGGAGCCAAAACGCGCTCGCTTTCTGCAAAACATCCATGCCGAAGCTGGCAGGCTGCGCGATCTGCTGGAGCGCCTGCTGCACCTGGCGGCGATTGAAAAGCAGAAGAAGCTTGAGACCAGCGAACGTGTCGATCTCGTGAGAGTGCTTGATGGTGCATGGGACCATTTGGCGCTCATCGCTCTGGCCAAAGAGGTGCGGCTGGAGCGTGATATCAGCGGCGAGCTCGTGGTCAAAGGGGATCCTTGGCTCCTCGAAATCGCCGTGGGCAACCTGCTGCAGAATGCCATCGACTTCGCTCCGAAAGGGAGTGTCATCACCGTTCGGGGTTATCGCTTTGACGCGCAGGTGGTGATCGAGATTGAAGATTCAGGCCCAGGCATCCCGGATTATGCCCGCACACGCGTCTTTGAGCGCTTCTACTCGCTGCCCCGCCCCGACAGCGGCAAGAAGAGCACCGGTCTCGGTCTCTGCTTTGTCAAAGAAGTCGCGCAACTGCACGGCGGCAGTGTGGAACTGACGAATCGTGAGGGCACGGCGGGAGCCAAGGCCATGTTGATTCTCCCTGGCTGAAGTCGGGCAGGTTTGACAACTTCAAGCGGCCTTCTAGGCTCCGCTCATGAGTACTCCTGAAGTCGGCAAGCCCGTTTACAACGTCAAGAACCCCTGCATCGCCAAGGTGAAGCGGATGTTCAACCTCTCCGGACCGGATGCGCCCAAGCACACAGCACATTATGAGATCGACCTCGGCGCTTCAGGTTTGGAGTACACGCCCGGTGATTCACTGGCCGTGCAGCCCACGAATGATCCGGCGCTGGTGGATGACACGCTTGCGGCGCTCGGCTTCTCAGGCACGGAAATCGTCAAGCACCCGAAGACCGCCGCCGAGGTGCCCATTCGGCAGGCCTTGATCGAAGGTGCTCTCATCACCGAGATCGACAACAAGCTCATCAAGGCCATCATCGAAAAGACGGAAGGTGACACCTTGCTGGCTGACCTCAGCGTGCCGGAGAAAAAAGAAGCGCTCAAAGAGTACCTCTGGGGCCGCTTTGTCGTGGACCTGCTGCTGGAAAATCCCATCGCGAAGTTCACGCCTGAGGAGTTCATGGCCACGCAGAAGAAGCTGAACATCCGCCTCTACTCCATCAGCAGCAGCCAGAAGGCGCATCCGACGGAGGTGCACCTTACCGTCGCCACGGTGCGCTACACCAGCCACAACCGTGCGCGTGGTGGCGTGTGCTCCACCTTCCTGGCTGAACGCGTGACGCCGAATGAGACGCTCATTCCCTGCTTCGTGAATCATGGCAAAGGCTTCCGCCTTCCCGAACCACACGAAGAGACGCCCATCATCATGTGCGGGCCGGGCACGGGCATCGCCCCGTTCCGTGCGTTCCTTGAAGAACGCAAGGCCACCAGTGCCAAAGGCAAAGCCTGGCTCTTCTTTGGGGAAGTCAGCGCCAAGTCCTGCTTCTTCTACAAGGATGAGTTTGAAGCCTATCTTGCCGACGGTACGCTGACCAAGTTCAGCACCGCATGGAGCCGCGATCAGGCCGAGAAAATTTATGTGCAGCACAAGATGCTGGAAAACAGCGCCGAGCTCTGGGCCTGGCTGGAGCAAGGGGCCATCTTCTATGTCTGTGGAGATGCTTCACGCATGGCCAGCGATGTGGACAAGGCGCTGCATACGATCATCGAACAAGAGGGTGGCAAGACGGCTGAGGAAGCCGCTGCTTATGTGCATGCGATGAAGGAAGCGAAGCGGTATCGGCGGGATGTGTATTGAGCAAGGTGCTGGGATTCCTTTCTCTAGCTCCGCAGTTCCAGCCGGGGTCGGAGACCCCGGCTGTTTGGCTTCTACTTCGCCAGCCACAAGATCCCCGTCGCTGTCACCTGGATGTTCTTCTTCATCGGGCTGAGCTTGAAGGTCTCAAACACAAGCGTGGCTGGATCATACTGATCGCGGATTTTTTGCGTGTCATCGGCGATCTGCTTTTCCAGTTCCGCCATGTCGGCTTTGAGAGAATCCAGCTCGCTCTGGGCGGCTTTGACATCCACGCCTTCCTTCCATGCTCGGGAGGCGCTACTGATGGTGCTGGCTTTCACGAGGCTGGTCTTGCGGCCGAAAATGGCACCGAGAATGCTGCTGCCAATCTCAACGGCAGCGCTCAGTTTGGCACCGCTGGATTGGGCCTGCTGCACATCCACCTTGCTTGCGGCTTTCTCGGCCTTGTCCTGCAGCGACTTCATCGTCTTCGCGGTTTTTGCGCGCAGTTCCTCGATGGCGGCGTCACGTTGCTCACGGGTCGTTTGTGTGATGCGCACCTTGAACTCGTCCTGCTTCTCGCCTGGGTTAGAATAGACCTCCAGCAGTGGTGAGAAGAAGAGTTCAAGGCTGTGATTGGCAAACACCCATTCGGTGAAGTCTTTCTTGATGCTGGTGTAGGTCGTCGTTTTCAGCGCGGGTCCGGGCAGGTCGGCATAGGCGGCGTTCTCCTTCGGTTCGCTTTCATACTTGGAGAGATCGTCATCCTTCGGCACATCGACAAATTTGTCCCACAGCACCTTCTGCTTCTCGATGTCGATCTCATTTACAAGCGTGATGATGCTGCGGCCGCTGATCTTCCGCTTTGCATCATCAAACATGACCGTCGCGCTGCGCAGGATGGCAGGAGTGTAGGTGATGCGCTCGCCGTCATCGTCGCTCGGCTGGAAAAGTTCGGTGGCGCCGTCAGGCAGCTTTGGTCGCAGGGTGTTGCGGTTGGTGGCAGCGGCACTGCTCGCACCGGGAGGAGCGAAGCCATCGTCCTCGGCTGCGGCGGCTTTGGAACCAGACTTTGGACGGATCGGGTCCATGAGCGCCTTAATCTGGGGACGCGAGAGCGGGCCGCTGAGGTAGCTCATCAGCCAGCGCACGGTGAAGACGACGGGATGGTCTTCATGCACGTTGTTCATGAGGAAGACGCGGTTGCCCAGTCCGGCTAGCGTCTGCTCCATGAGCTGGCGATCAAACTTGCCACCTGCTGTGTTGGCTGCTCCTTCGAGTCCTTCGAGCACCCGCATCTTGTCGCGCTCTGTTTGCAGGCGTCCGAGCCACCATGTGCCGATGTTTGCCAGCGCCTTGTAGTCGAGGTCCGCAGGGTTTTGCGTGGCCAGCAGGATGCCGAGGCCAAACGCACGCGCCTGTTTGAGCAAGATCATGAGCGGCTTCTTCGAAGGCGGCATCGCCGTCGGCGGGAGATAGCCGTAGATCTCATCCATGTAGAAGATGGCGCGCAGGGAGGTGGTGCCCTGCTGGGTACGCATCCAGCCAAGAAGCTGGTTCATCAGGAGCGAGACAAAGAACATGCGCTCTGTGTCGCTCAGATGCGCGATGCAAAAGATGGTGATGCGCGGCTTGCCCTCTGGCGTGTAGTACATGCGTTGGATGTCCAGCGCCTCGCCTTCCAGCCAGGTGCTGAAGCCGGGCGATGCGAGCAGATTGTTCAGCTTCATCGCCAGCGTGGTGCGTTTGGCCTCAGGCATAAAGCTTTCGAGATCCACCACGCCGACTTTGCGAATCGGCGGCTGCTGGATCTGGCGCACCAGATTTTCCAGTGTGATGTTTTGCCCCTTCTTCCAGCAGAACGCGACGATGTTGCTGAGCAGGATGTGCTCTGGCGACTGAATCGGGTCTGCATTGACGTTCAGCAGCCCGAGCATGGAGGACACGGTGCTTTCGATGCGGTCGCCGAGAGCTTCGGCATCGTCCATCACCTCGGCAGGCGGGCAGTTCAGCGAGCTGAGAATGGACACGGGCAGCCCCGCATTGCTGCCAGGTGTGTAGATCGCCATGTCCACTGTGGCGCGCAGTTTTTTGATGCGGTCCGCGCTCTGGCCCCAGTCGCCGAGCCCTTTCTGCCACAGCGCGGATTGTGCCGCTGCATAATCGTCGGGCGATTGTCCTTTGCGCCGTGCTTCGTCTTCATTGATCCACGGGCGAAACTCCTCGGGCGTGAGATTGGGGAAGGTGAGCAGCGCATTGCCGATGTCGCCTTTTGGATCGATCGCGATGACCGGCACGCCATCCATTGCCGCTTCTTCGAGCAGGGATAGGCACAGGCCGGTCTTGCCGCTGCCCGTCATGCCGAGCACCACCCCATGCGTCACCAGATCCTTCGAGTCATAGAGGATGATGTCGTCTTTGACCTGCTTTGAGGCGAGATCGTATTCACGACCGAGGTAGAAAGTGCCGAGCTTTTCGTATTGATCAGGAGAGATGAGCATGGTGGCTGGAAAGATGTGCAATGAGCGTGGCGGGGGCGGGTGGGATTGCAAAATGAGAATTGGAAAATGCAAAGTTTGAAATGACAGGCAGGATGCCACCATGCGTGCCGCATACCTGTTCCTCATGACCACCGCCTCTCTCACCGCCGAAGTTTTGACCTATCCCCAGACGCGCAAGGAAGACGTGGTGGACACACACCATGGCGTGAAGACCGCCGACCCGTATCGCTGGCTTGAGGATGACAACTCGGAGGAAACCAAGGCCTGGGTGAAGGCGCAGAATCAGGTGACGTTTTCGTATCTGGAAAAACTACCGCGTCGCGAGGAGATCAAGACGCGGCTGCAGAAGCTATGGAACTACGAGCGCATGGGGCAGCCGTTTGAGCATGGCGGCCGGTGGTTCTTTACGCACAATTCGGGCCTGCAGAATCAAGCGGTGCTGATGACGGCGGAGTCGCTGGCAGGGGAGTCGAAGGTGCTGCTGGATCCCAATGCGATGTCCAAGGATGGTACGACGTCGTTGTCTGATTATGCGCCTACGGAAGATGGCAAGCTCATCGCTTACGGCGTCTCCGAAGCCGGGAGCGACTGGACAACCCTCCGCGTGCGCGACATCGCCACCGGGCGCGATCTGGACGATGTGGTCAAGTGGGTGAAGTTCAGCGGCGTGTCCTGGCGGAAAGATGGCAGCGGCTTCTACTACTCACGCTACGATGAGCCGAAGGCCGGTGCGGCGCTCACGGCAAAGAACGAATTTCACAAGCTCTACTTCCACCCGCTGGGAAAACCGCAGAGCGAGGACTTACTCATCTACGAGCGCAAGGACGAGCCGAAATGGGGTTTTGGTGGCGGCGTCACGGAGGATGGCGAGTATCTCGTCATTCAGGTCTGGCTTGGCACGGAGCCGAAGAACCGCGTGTTCTACCAGAAGATTTCCGGTGGCGGCCCTGTGGTGGAGCTGCTCAAGGACAACGATGCACGCTATGACTTCATCGACAATGAAGGACCGGTCTTTTACTTCCGCACAGATCTGAATGCGCCGTGCTTCCAGGTCATCGCCATCGATGTGCGCAAGCCGGAACGTGGCAGCTGGCGAATCGTGGTGCCCGAGGTGCCGAAGGTGCTGCTGGAAGGCGTCAGTACGGTGGGCGGGCAGATGTTCTGCGAATATCTGCGGGATGCGAAGACCGAGGTGAAGTGCTTTGATCTCGACGGCAAGCTCATCCGTGATGTGGAACTGCCCGGCATCGGCAGTGCGGGGGGCTTTGGCGGTCATCGCCATGATACCACCACCTTCTACACCTTCACCGGATTCACCGAACCGGGCGCCATCTACCGCATGGATTTGAAAACCGGCGAGAGCAAGCTGTGGCGGAAACCGAAAGTGGACTTCGACGGTTCCGCGTTCGAGACGCAGCAGGTGTTCTTCCACAGCAAGGATGGCACCAAGGTGCCGATGTTCATCGTCCACAAAAAGGGACTGAAGCTTGATGGCTCAAATCCGACGCTGCTTTACGGCTATGGCGGCTTCAACATCAACCTCACGCCCGGCTTCTCCGTCTCACGCGCCGTGTGGCTGGAGATGGGCGGTGTCTTTGCCATGCCCAACCTGCGGGGTGGGGGCGAGTATGGTCGCCAGTGGCATCAGGCCGGCATCAAGCTGGGCAAACAGAACGTCTTCGACGATTTCATCGCCGCTGCTGAATGGCTCATCGCGCACAAATACACCACGAGCGCCAAGCTCGCGATTCAAGGCGGCAGCAACGGAGGCTTGCTCGTCGGTGCATGCATGACGCAGCGTCCCGAACTTTATGCTGCCGCTTTGCCTGCCGTGGGTGTGCTCGACATGCTGCGTTTCGAGAAATTCACCATCGGCTGGGGGTGGAAGAGCGATTACGGCAGCGTGGAAAACCCTGCGGAATTCGGAGCGCTGCTGAAATATTCGCCTTATCACAACCTCAAGCCCGGCACGCGGTATCCGGCCACGCTCGTGCTAACGAGTGATCATGATGACCGTGTGGTCCCTGCGCACAGTTTCAAGTTTGGTGCTCGTTTGCAGGAGTGTCAGGCAAAGGATGGACCGCCTACGCTGATCCGCATTGAGACCAGCGCGGGGCATGGGGCTGGGACGGCACTGAACAAGACGATCGAGAAGACGGCGGACGAGTGGGCGTTTTTGGTGAAGGCGCTGGGGATGTGAGTGGAGTCGTTTTGAGTTCTCCTGCAAGGTGCGATGGACAAACCTTGGCCGCCGGGTGTGAAGGGCGCGCTGATCGACGGACAGGAGTGTCCATCGCACTTCCAATCATTCCCGCACAAAGAAATTTGCGAAGGTTATCGGGGTGCCGAAATCTGCGATGCCCACGTGGCCTTTCGCTGGGCCTTCGAGCGTGGCTTCCAGGGTTTGCGGATTGGCTTCCTGCGTTTCAGTCAGCGTCGCGGTGGCTTTCGTGCCGTCGAGTTTGAGACGGAGGCGGTACCATTTGCCGAGCTTCACTTGATCCGGGCCGAAGACGATGGGAGCTTTGCCGGTGCCGATGAGGACGGCGGGGCTGGTTTGACCACGAACGCAAAAGCCGGTGCAGGGCGTGTTGAGGTCGGCGGATTTGAGGAGTTGGAAGTCCGCGATGAATTCGCCATTGGCGATTTCAGCCTCGCTCCACAGTGGCGTGGATTCCTGGCCGTCGGTCGCTTCGAGTTTGATGTTCCAGTTGGAGGGTTTCCAGTGAGCTTCGGTTCCTGCTGCCACTTTCCAGCCACGCAGATCGAGGCCGTTGTAGAGATGCTTCCAGCCTTGATCCAGCGGGGCGGAGTCGGCGGTGGTGGCACCGGTGGAGGGCAGTTCTTTGATGCGCACATTGCGGAACTCGACGGATGCGCCTTCTGATTCGAGGGCAAGGTAGCCTTTGCGCCAGAAGCATTTGTCACCACCGCTGACAACCTTGCCATTCACGGCGAGGGTGAGCGTGCCGTTGTTGCCGGTGATGCGGTAGTGGTTCCATTCGGGCGAGGACTTGCTGCGTTCCTCGCTGGGAAAGCTGCGCTGGCCGTTATGGTCGCCATGCGGCTCCATGGTGGCGCCGTGGATGGGGAAGACATCGCCATGCGTGGTGAACCAGCGCGGCTTTGTGGGATCAGCGTGCTTCATGTAGCCTTGGTCCAGCACCTGAACCTCAATGCCGCGGAGGAAGGGCACGCCCGGTGCGGAGATGGGGCTGCCCCAGATGAAAACGCCAGAGTTGCCGCCGCTGGTGAGGTGCCGCCACTCGCACTCCAGGATGAAATTTTCATACTGCTTCTCGGTGCGCATGGCGCCAGTGGGAATGCCTGTGCAGCGAATGATGCCGTCTTTGATGCTCCATGTCTCAGGTGCGCAGTTCGCATTCACCCAGCCGCTGAGGTCTTTGCCGTTGAACATGGGCACAAAGCCGTCGTCATCGGCAGCGTGGGAAAGGAGCGCGGTGGTGAGGGAGAGGGCGCAGAGCAGGGAGGCGGATTTCATGTGCAAAGAGTACGCCGATGGATGGCGAAGCTTCGCAAGGGAAAGCCGAAACTTGAAGGGCAGGAGCCTCGGCTCAGCCAAATAAAGCCGCAACCGGCTTGCCGCCATCGGTGATCGGCACGGGACGCGTGCCATCCATCAGCTCCTTGCTGGGATCGATGCCCATCGCGGCATGGATCGTTGCGTGGAAATCCACAAGAGGGACGGGATTCTCGACGGGCTTTTTGGATAGCTCATCGCTGACTCCGTAGGCACCACAGTGGTTGAGCCCGCCACCGGCGAGAACCATGGAGAAGGTGGTGCCTTGGTGGCCACGACCACCGCGTCCATCGAACTCTGGCGGGCGACCGAATTCCGTGCCGACGACGATCAGGGTCTTGTCGAGGAGCTTCTTGTCCTTCAAGTCGCGGATCAGCGCAGCAAGGGCGGTGTCGAGTTCCTGAATGAGGAGGTGCTGGTTTTTGTAGCCTTCGTTGTGAATGTCCCAGCCGGTGCCGTTCATGAAGTTGAGGTTGTGTGAAACCTCGATGAAACGCACCCCTGCCTGCACAAGGCGACGGGAGAGCAGACAGCGCTGGCCGAATTCACCACCATACGCATTGCGCAGTGCGGCGGGTTCTTCCTTGAGATTGAAATGCCGCATGAACTGCGGGCCGGAGAGGCTGAGCGCCTGCTCCTGAGCGGTCTTGTAGTCGGCAATGGCGGATTCCTTCGGTGCACGAGCCATGAGCGGCGCGAGCAATTGCTCACGGGTGAGCGCGCGTTTTTCATCGACGAAATCCGGACGCGAAAAGCCGGCGGGGCCGGTGTTGGTGTCGGTGAGATAGACGTAACCCGCCTTCGCGCCGAGGAAGCCCGGACCACGGCTGACATTCGGATAACCGATGAGGATGTACGGCGGCACCTCACCACCCACGGCACCGCGCTCATGCGCGATGATGGAGCCGATGCTGGGATACACCACGTTTCCAGAAATCATGCGCCCTGTGTGGACGATGTTCGTGGCGAAGGCGTGCTCGTCGATGACGTGATGATTCACCGTGCGCATCACCGTCACGTGCTCCATGACCTTGGCCGTCTGGCTGAGGTGCTCCGTTACCTGCACACCGGGGACGGTCGTGTCGATGGCCTTGTAGAGCGAGCCGGCGACCTTGGTCTTGTCCGTGTTGTTGCCGAGTTTCTTCGGGTCAAAGGTGTCGATCTGTGCCATGCCACCTCCCAGCCAGATGAAGATGCAATGCTCCGCCTTGCCCTTCGGCATGTGGACAGGCGTGTTGTTCGCAAACAACGGTGCCGCGCCAAATGCGGCGGCGGAGGTGAGAAAGGAGCGGCGTTTCATGATGTGATATCAAACGTTAGCAAAAGATCGGTTTCATTCTTTCTGGCCCCTCACTTTCGTGGGGTAGTGGAGGCCGGTGGTGTCATTCTTTATGGGCTAAACTCCCACTCAGGCGCGTTCAGCAGCGCCCACAGCACGTCTTCCATGCGGCCACGCCATGCAGGATCGAGTTTTTCCGTCGGCGGGTCACCTGCACGGGCGGCGGTTTCCTGGGCCATGCGCACCGTGGTGGCTTCGCCGTCGAGGTGATTGGACCAGCTCACGTATTTTTCGCGGGTGCGGGTGACAGCTGGTGTCTGGCTCTTAGATGCCGGCTGAATGCGCGCGTCAAAGCCAGCACTCAGGTGCTTCGTGTAAAGAGCACGTTCTTCAGAGGAGGGATGGCGGGTGAGGAGCTTGAGGAAGAGCTGATCGATGAACTGGTCGAGGGATTCGTTTTGCAACGCGAGGGTGGTGATGCCGTGGTCGTTGCTCAAGCGTGTGAGCCAGATGCCAAGCGTGCCGTTGCTTAGGATGGCGGGCTGCAACACGTTCGGATCGGCGTCGCGTTTGCTGATGGGATCCTGACGAGAACCACGCCAGCCAAAGGCGCTGAGCACATCCGTGACAGCCTGGATGCGGGGCAGGGCCAGGCTGGGGCGGTCGCGTTCATTGCTGGTGCTGGTGAGCATCCAACTGCGGTGCGGTTTGCCCAGATGGATGGCATTCTTGAGGTCGCGAGTATTGTCGATGTCGAGGCAGACTTCTTCGGTGTGGAAGGGCTTGCCGGTGGCTGCGAAGAGCGAGTCCACAATCTGCTCCGCCTGCAGGCGCCGTGGCGCTGGGCTGGTGAAGAGAGGGCTGGTCTGCTTCAAGGCTGGATCCGTGGCGCGCTGGTAGGCCTGGCTGTTCAAGATAAGACGCGCCAGGTGTTTCATGTCGTAGCCGCCGCTGACGAATTCACGACCCAGCCACTTGAGCAACTCGGGATGCGTGGGTTTGCCTTTCTCCCAGTCTTCGATGGGTTCCACGATGCCGCGGCCCATGAAGCGTGCCCACACACGATTGGCGATGACCTGGGCAAAGCGCTCATTTTGCGGCGCGGTGATCATGGCGGCCAGCACATCGCGGCTGTCTTTGGGATCTTCCGCAAGTTTCGCTGCGGCTTCATCGCAGAACTCAGCAAAGGGCCACTTAGGCTGCACTTTGGTGCCGGGCTGCAGCGTCACTTGAATCAAAGGTTTGCGACCTCCAGCGTGGATCTTATCCATCGGCACGCTGCTGGTCTTAGGCACTTCGATTTCCTTCGTGCCCAGCATGGCGGCGAGTTCGAAGAGATCCTGCTGCAACGATTTGCCAGTAGGTGAGTCGTGGCAGCGTGCGCATTTCATTTCCACGCCAAGGAATGCGGTGCTGACGATGGTCCCCTTGGCCGCCATCGGCACATCATTCTGCGAGGCCGTGCCAAATCCGGCGGGGCCGCCGAGGCGCTCGCTGCCGCGCATGCGGAGGAGTTCTGTGACAAAGAAGTCCATCGGCTTGTTGTCCTGCAACGACTCATACAACCACCAGCGGAAGGGGCCTGTGTTGTTCAGTGTGGGGTTGAGGATGTTTGGGTTCTCCGCCAGCACATCCTGCCAGTAGCCCATCCAGTTGTCTGCCCAGCGTGGGTCGGCGAGGAGTTTGTCGATGGCCGCCTTGCGGTCGGGGTTCTTTTCAAATGCGGCAATCTCCTCCAGCGATGGCGGCACACCCACGGTGTCAAGGTAGACGCGGCGCAGGAAGGTGAGGTCATCCGTCAGGGGTGTGAGCGTGAGGTGATCAGCACGAATCTCCGGCCAGTGTGCGCCTTCCTTGATCCACGTGGTCAACAGCGCGATCTCATCCTTGGTCAAAGGCTTGCCCTTGGGCGGCATGATCTCGTCTTCATCAGAAGAAGTGATGCGGGCGATGATGGAACTGTGATCCGGCTTGCCGGGATCGACCGCAGCACCGTCAGACTTGCCGCCTTTCACCGCATCTGCGAGCGAGTCGAGATGCAATCCGCCTTTGGCTTTCGCGCCGCGATGGCACTCGGTGCATTTGGCTTCGAGGATGGGCTGGATGTCCTTGAAATAATCAATGCTGCCTTTGTGGGCATCCTGTGATTTCACGCTGTCGATCTTCGCGGCGATGAACGCATCAATGCTCCCTTCGCCCGCTGGATTCTTGGCCAGCCATGCTTCCGCTGCTTTACGGCGCGTGGCCCAGTAAGGCGCGGACTGTGCGCGCAGCTCGGCGCGTTTCTTGGCGTTGATCTCAGCGTAGTGGGCGTTGCGCTCCTGTTCGTAAGCGGTCCAGCCAGCATCGTTATAAGCCACTTCGCGTTTGCCGGGGGTGATCAGTTTCCAGGTTTCAGTGCCTTGCTGAGACCAGGCGACAACGGTTTCACCGAGTTCGGGACGGCGTGCCGCCTTGCCAGCGTAGCTGCCCACCAGGGTCTCCAGCACGATGAACTGTGGTTTGCCGGTGCCTTCAAACTCGCACCACGATTCACGATTGCCTGGAGGCACAAAACGGAAGTCAGGACCCAAGTCGAGATAGCCTTGCTGGTCGGTCACCAGATGATGACCATCGCTGTCATTGGGTGGGAAGGGCGTGGTGAGGATCGTTTTGTTGTCGATGTAGAGATTCGTGGCGCCACGTGCGCGCAGCAGCAGGCGGTGTTTGCCTTTTGGGAATGTCACGCTGGCGGCAGCGCGCAGCAGGAAAGGGACGTGGCGCTCGCCACGCACTCCGGTGTCCACATACTTCTGCGGCACATCGAAGAAGCCGAACACGTCCTCCGTGTAGGTTTCACCCACTTTGGGGTGCTCACTCGGCCAAGCATTGGCTTCGGGCATGCCTTCCTCGGCCAGTTGCACCAGCACGCGTCCGGCAGGCACCTCTTTCTTCGCCACGGGTGGTGGCGGAGGCACAAACTGATACTTCGCTTTGAGTGCCGCGACATCCACAGGCCCACGATAGATCGCCACGTCATCCAGCCAGCCATTCAGCGAGTGGGAGGCTGCCAGCGTGGAGCCGCTGCCGATCATGAGTGAGTCTCCGTCAGTAACGGGTGCACGATCCGTCTCGCCACCCATGTCCCACACGCCGTCGGTTTCGCGTCCGTCGATGTAGCCTTTGATGCTCTTGAGTTTGCCAAAAGTATATGTGACCGCGACGTGGTGCCAGCCGGAGGTCGGCAGCGTGTCTTTGGACCACCAGCGGTGCCATGCGCCCTTCTTGCCGGGAACATCAGCACTGTGGAATAGGAAGCCGATCTGCGCACCGCCTTTCGCCGTTTGCAGACGCAGCGCGTAGTTTTGATTCTCTGTGCCAAATTCCTTGGTGCCAAGGCGGCCCTTGCCCAGGATGTAGGGACTGCCGCTGAGATCTGCCGCTTTGACCCAGGCCTCCAGCGTGATGGTTTCATTCAGACCAAAGCGCAGTTCTTCGCTGTCCTTGATGGTGAGGGCGGATTTCTTGCCGTCGCCAGTGAAGCGCTGGGCGGTGTTATCTTTCGCAAAGCCAGGGAAAGTCGGTGCACGTGGGCCGGAATCTTTCGCGTCTTCAAACCGCCACTGCATGACCGGCTTCGCCAGCGGTTTGTCCGTGGTGTCATTGCCGCCGCTGTCGTTTTGAGCGGAAGCGAGGGTGGTAAGCAGAAGTGTAGCAAAAACAGAGACTGAGCGCGTCATGCCCCTACCAACGCCGGATTGCGGCCGCTTTCAGCATTTCGGGCACCCCACTTTCGTGAGGGGGCGGATCGCCCCGGCCACTTATTGGGGATATTTCACACCTGCACCAGTCCACGGCGGATCGCTTCGGCGGTGGCCTGGGCACGGTCGTTGACTTTGAGTTTCATGAGAATGCGGCTGACGTGCTGCTTCACGGTGTCTTCGCCGATACCCAGGGTGGCGGCGATTTCCTTGTTGGCATTGCCTTGCGTCACGAGGGCGAGGATCTCGCGCTCGCGTGGCGTGATCTCCGGCTCCGCCAGGCGGTCTTTGAGCCGCTGGGCGATGTCCTCAGGCAGGCTGCGTTCGCCTTTGGCCACGGTGCGGATGGCGGCGAGGAGATTGTCCCGCGAGGAAGATTTTTGCAGATAACCGAGGGCACCCGCCTTGAGCGCCGCCTGGATTTCATCGTCGCGGGCAAAGGTGGAGAAGATGAGGACGCGGGCGTTGGCGTGATCGCGCAGCAGCGCTGCTGTGGCCTCGATGCCGCTGATGCCCGGCAGTTGCAGATCCATGAGGACGACGTCCGGCCGCTTCTTGGCAAAGAGTGCCGAGGCCTCTTCACCGCGATCGGTTTCACCCACGACCTTGAAATCGTCCTCAAGCTCCAGGGAGGCCACGATGCCGCTGCGGACGACGAAGTGGTCGTCGACAAGCAAGAGTGAGATGGGGGAGGCGGACACGGCGGTGTGGGTCAAGTGGTCAAGGTGTCAAGCGGGAGGCGAACGGTGACGATGGTGCCTTGTTTGGGCCGGCTTTGCCAATCAACGTTGGCGTTTATTTTGCGGCAGCGCTCGCGGATGCCCATGCAGCCAAAGTGGCCGGGCTGGCCGGTGGTCACGGCGCTGGCGGTGAGGCCCTGGCCATTGTCGGCGATGCTCAGCGTGAGCATGTCAGCAGTGGAGGAAAGATGAAGCGTAATCTCCGTGGCCGCTGCGTGCTTGAGCGCATTGGTGATGGCCTCCTGGGCGATCATACGCAGGTGATGGGACACGGGCCCGGTGATGGGCGGAATGGGGTGCAGGTCCAGTTTTAATGCCGGTGCATTTGGCGGCATTCGCGTTTGGATTTCTCGCAGCGCGCTGAAAAGATCATGCAGTTGGGCGGTGTCACGCAGATCAGCCACGAGGTTCCGCGCTTCGCTTTGAATGCGGGAGACAAGACTGCGGGAGGTTTCGATAAGCGTGCGGGCTTTGTCCTCAAGTGGTCGCGTCGTGGCGGCATCCAGTCGCAGTGAGAGCCCCGTGAGCTCCTGCTCCAGCGTGTCATGAAACTCTCGCGCGATGCGCTGGCGTTCATCCAGCGTGGCCTGCTGTACGATGCGGCTGCTCAGGACTCCGATCTGCCGCCGTTGCGCTGCGATCCAAATGAAGGCCAGAAGCACGATGCCTGCAAGAATGCTGCTGGCGATGACAAGGCGACCCGCCGTCCAAAACGGGGCTGAATGGACCACTTGAATGTCATCTGCCGAGCGCAGCAGAAGTGATGCGCGTTCGGCCTGAGAGCGGAACCCTTTGTCCGTCGATGACTCGACGAGGCAGATGCCGGTAAGTTCAACGGACGTGCCGATTTCGAGCTCGGGGGCGCTGGATTGCAGCAGAAAGGCGCGCAGCGGTGTACCATTCGAGGTGAGGCGGAGTTCAAAGCCGTCTGCACTGCGGAAGAAATCATTGAGCACCGCAGGCGTGGCCAGGTGAACGAGATCCGCGTCATGCGAGCCATCTTGGAATTCTTTGAGAGAAACAACCGCTGGGGCAGGCGAAGCATCCGGCTCCGTGGTCAGCACGAGTGCATCTGCCAGCGAGGCGCTGAATCCGGCCATGATGGGAAAGCCAATGATCTCAGCACGATGCCCGGACGTGAGATTGACTGCGGACATGAGGCGAATCGCGATCGAAGGTGATTGCGGCGGTTTGGGGGGCGCATCTTTTGGCGCTTCTCGGGGAGGTGGCGGCGGAGTGGCATCGCGCAAAAAGACACGACCATCGGAAAAAGCCGCCAGCACGGTGCCACGAATTCTGGCACGATGGTGGGGCTCGTCGGCGGTACCGAACTGCAGCAAAGTGACCACGGAGGTGATGGGCAACGCTTCGAGAGGCAGCGCGGCTTTGGTGATCACCACATCATTCCAATCCGTGACGCGGATGTAGGGAAAGACGAGCTGGCGGCGGTCATTGATGCCACCTGCTGCGAGAGCGGTGATGCGGAGGCGGGCGTCGATAAGCGACGGAGCGGTTTCCAGCGGCGCATCCACGCGCACCTCCAGTACCCGGCTGCCGATGGCAAGGCGCAGCAGCGAGCGTTTTTCATCCAGCGGCGTCAAAGTACGGCCAAGGCCTTCAACGATCACACGCTGGTAGTGGAAACGGCCTGTGGCCAGATCATCATAGCTGGCGGGGGCCGCAGAGGGAGGAGCCCCATGACCGAGGATTTGCAACTCAGCCACATCGACTCCGGGAAAATAAAGGCCGGCGGTCGTGGTGCCCTGAATGCGCACATGGTCACCCACGCGCAGATCATTGCGCGTGGGTTTGAAGTGCAGATGCGTGCCTGCGGTGTCGTCCTGTACAAAAGCCGTGCCACCGCTTTCCACGAAACCGATCGTGGCAGTGAGATCGACCGGCAGTTTTTCCAAACTGCGCTCATACGGCAGCATGCGTATGTCGATGGCACGGGAGAGGGGGGCGCCTGCGGCGAATGACGAAAGTGAGATGACGAATGCGGAAAGCAGCACGACGCGCCCAATGAGAGATGCTGGGCCGTGAGGTCCGTCATTCTTCATTTTGCATGCGTCATTCCTCATTTCAGTCATCCGTAGGATCCACCCCCCGCTGCAGTTTGCGCACGAGATCCTTCACGACGTGGGCACTGCGCATGTCCTTGAATTGTACTTCGATGCCGGCATTGGCGGCGGTGGAGAAGTCGATGGTGCCGAGACCGAGCAATCCTTTGAGACCGGCTTCATAAACGTCGATGCTGCGAATGTCGCAGATGCGCGCTTCTTTGGAACTGCGGCCAATGATGCCCCAGATCAGCTCCACACGTTCGCGTGTGACAATGTAGTCATGCGAGTAACGCGCGATGCCGACCGCGATGAGGGTGGATGAAGCGCACAGCAGGGCGATGAGACCATACTCGAGCTGAATCACGCATAGCAGTGCGCCGGCAACGGTGAGCAGCAGGCAGAGGATCAGCGCCTTGGTGTAGCCCAGCCAGGATGGATGCGCATGATGCAGGATGATTTCACCGCTGGGGGAGTAGTCGAAATCGTCATCCTTGTTTTCCTCGGGGGCTGCTTCGTCGGCTGCCTCCTCCTCTTCTTCTTCTTCTTCTTCTTCTGCCTCTGCTGTCGGCTCGTCCGGAAGTTCAGTGTCAGGACTAATCTCACGATACATGGGGCGGGCGATCCGCGCCTGGCCGCTGCTGGCATTGGGACGGCGCATGCCGCTGACCAGTTCCCCCACGGTGTGCATATGGCCTGTGTCCTCATCCATGCACATCTCACCCCGGGCGAGGGAGCCGCGGGCCACGAGCGTGTACAGATCCTCCTTGGACAGCGGGTCGCTGAAAGCCGGGTGCTGCGGGAGTGTGTAGCGGGCGGACATTGGGAAAGCCTGTTCGCGGCCACAAAAGCACAGGCGGACTGCCCGTGTCACGTCCAATCACTCGGCCTCGGGCACGGGCGGGAGCAAATCTGCGCGTTTCATCAGGTCCGCGACCTTGAGCAGCAGTAGTTCGCCTTTGGGCGTCTGGATGATTTCACCGAGAAACGGCGTGAGACGGTCCAACTCCGCCACGGCGGAATGCACGAGGCTGGCAATGATGCGCGCATCGTGGCGGTTTGGCGGGAAGACATTCGTGACGCGGAACATCACCTGGCCGCTCTCCCATTCGAGCTCGAAGTTACCGAGGTTCAGATCCTTGTTTGTGCGCATGAGCAGCTCGCACACCGGCAGGCGATGGGAGGGCGGCACCTGCAGGGTGGAGTTTGAGACGACGGTGATGATGTGCGTCTCTCCAAAAACCTGCACGTGCAGAGGGATCTTGGTGTGGTGCGCTTCAAAATCAGCCTCGATGACGGAATGCTCGGGTACTTCTCGGTAGAGCCAGCCCATTTCCTTGAAGGTGTTCAGGGCGGTGGCGTAAAGGGCGGACATGCGGCGGGAGTGAGATCTGAGATTTTAAATCTTAGATGGTCGGGGCGGCCAGATTCGAACTGACGACTTCTTGCTCCCAAAGCAAGCGCTCTACCAGGCTGAGCTACGCCCCGAAGGTTGTTTCCCTTATTCGAAACCGAACGAGGGGTCGCGATAGTGCCGCAGGATGGAACAGACGCAAGAGGAATGTCGCATGAATCATCTTCCAGAGGCTTTTAGCGACATAGTTCCGCTGAAATTGCCGCTGAGTTCACGCTCCCACCACTCCCCGGATGCTTCCCTCACCTCCGGGCTGGTGAAATGGTAGCGGTAGAGTTTGGCACGGATGTGGGTGATTTTTTCGATGGGGAAGGGCGGGGGCTCCAGCAGGTCCCACACCGGCTGCTTGTGCTGGAGCAGGGCGGTGCAGAACTGGCCAAACCAGTGCATGGGGGAGTTTGGGTTCGCATCCCGCTGCGGATCATAACCGGGATACAGGGCGGCGAACCACATCTGCCAGTCCAGCCGCGGCTGATGCGGGGCGATGAATGGCGGGCTGCGTTTCGTTTCGCCGGGCTTGTATTTAAATTCCAGCGGCAGGAAGAGAGCGCCGTCGTCGCTGACTTCGAGAATGATCTCGGGCCGCTCCTCGGTCATGTCCTGAAAGAGGCCATAGGCATTGAATGAGCGCGTGTGGCCGATGGGGACGTCGAGCTTCTCATGCAGCACGGCGGGAAGCACCGGCTTGAAATGGGGAATACGCCCGGCCAGAAAGGAATCGGCAGCCAGCAGGGTGACCAGCATTACAGGCAAAACCGCAGCCAGCGCAGGCCATTGCGTCCAGCGGGCAAAGGACGGGCGCGGGGCTTCGGGATCGATTCGCAGCCAGTGGCGCAGGCGCTTGGGAAACCAGCAGTCATCCAAGAGCGTGACGGCGAGTGCAGCGGTAAGCAGGTCGAAGAAATTGTAGTTCCCCGTGGCGGAGATCATGGCCATGAGGATGAGAAAACCCAGCGCGGCAGCGAGACGACCCCAGCGTCCGAGAAAAATCGCAAAGGGCAGACCCAGCTCGATGCCATACATGATCCAGCAGCTCGTCACGTGGATCCAGCGCGGCGCATGATGCGCGAACCACGAAAAGCCATTCGGCAGTGGCTGTGTCTCATAATGGTAGAGCAGCGCCGTCATGTCCTGCCAAGGCAGGTCACCCCCGCCGATCTTCACATAGCCAGAGAGAAACATCAGGCGGAAGAGCAGCCAGTGCAGGAGAAAAATTGAGCCGCGCGGCGGGTCCGTCGGTTCGCGCCACGACCACAAACGCCATGGCGCGAGGAACAGCGCGAGAAATCCGGCTTCCAGCAGCAGCGCATCCCACTGGTAGCCCATGAAGATATCTCCCATGGTGGCGAAGGAGAGATATCCAAACCACAGCAATGCCAGCAGCGGCCCCTGCGCCACTCCGGCCATCACAAGCACGGCCAGCACGCAGCAGGTGATCAGGCAGCCATGCGCAAAGGCATCGCTGTAATGCCAATGGAAGATGCTGGGAAGCTGCCAGAACAGCGTCTGATGCTCGCGCTCTTCAAACGCATGGACGTTTTCGAGGAGTGTCTTCGCGGGCAGGATGCCATTCTCGCCCACCAGTCCGTCATACTGCACACACCATGAGGCGAAAGCGATGAGGTAGATGCCTGCCAGCAGGCGTGGGAAGAGCCAGCGGACGATGGTGTAGCGTCCGCGATGGGAGTCGAGCCAGAGAAGTGGATTCACATGTTAACCAAAGAATATTTGGATTTGATGCGCTGGCTGAGGCGTTCGCCTTCAGTTTTTTTTGGATTATCGGCAATGAACTTCAGTGCTTCACGGCGAGTAGTGGGCAGCTTGCCGACAGATGACCAAAAACGATAACCGGCCAAAAATAGTAGCTCAGCAGCCTTCCATCCTTCGATATCTTCCAATTTTGGAGCTCTGAACGCTCTTCCCATCATATGAACCGATTTGGAGCATTCGGGGCAGATGTGTTTATTTTCTAAAAATTCAGTAGCAGGTCGGCGGCCTGAAATCTTTTGACTCAACCACGTCCTTCGCTGGTGTTCCATGGATAGGTACTCGAACTTGAAAGACTTACGGCATTCAAAGCATGCGTGTTGAATTCTGTAAGAGTATTTTTTTACTTTCACGGCAGTTCAAATTTTGGTGTCTCTCCAGCTTTGCAGAGACTGGCCTATATTCCAGCAATCGCCAATCTCGGATTCACATCCAGCACCTGCTTCAAATCTGCATCACTCATCCCCAACTCCGCAAAGGCATTCGCCTTGATCCGCGGCACGGTGACGGTGCTGCCGACAAAATGCGTGCCATCCGGCGAGCGGGCCACAAGGTCTTCCCCGATGAGGATATCCCACCCGGCGAGGGTGTAGCGGCCGGGGCCGAGGCGTGCGGCTGAGATGGCGTCGGTGACGAAAATGGTGCGCTCCAGGCCGATGCCGTCCAGCCAGTTTTTCAGCACAAAGAAAGGCACGTGCACGCCATCGGGGATGAAGCAGAGCCAGAGGCGGTCATGCAGGCTGAGGGCGCGCTGGATGATGTTGTCATGGCGGTGCATCTGGATGGGGCAGCCGTTGCCGAGGTGGGTAAACATCGTCAGGCCGGCGTCGCAGGCGGCGTTGAGCTGATCGAGCGAGGGATCGCAATGACCGGCGGAAATGGTGACGCCCTGGGAGGCCAGGTAGGCGGTAGTCTTGCTGCCTTCGTCGTGCTCCGGGGCGAGGGTCACGAGCTTGGCCAGCCCCCCGGCTGCGGCGAGGAGGCGCTTGGCGTCGTCCACATTCGCGGGCTTCACGGCCTGCGGCGGGTGAGCACCCACGTAGCCTTTGATGGGATTGATGAATGGCCCCTCAATATGGATGCCGGTGATGATGCGGCGGGCGAGTTCATCCTTTTCACGGAGTTCGACCAGTTTGCCGATGCGGCGCTCCAGGGTGGGGATTTCATCCGTGATGAAAGTGGCCAGGATGGCATCGCACCCGTCCTCCGCCAGGGCCTCACAGGCGTGGTGGAGGGATTCGGCGGTGAGGTTGTCACCGTTGAAGTCGGTGCCGGCGTAGCCATTGACCTGAAGATCGAAAGGATTCATGCAGGCATTGGAGCGGGTTAGGGAAGGGGAATCAAGGCTGGGAGGTGATGGGTTTTGGTATGAATGTCACGTCAGGAGGTCAAAAAGGGGGCTGGAATTACCGCCCCGACGGAAGGGCTTTTTGGTCATTTTAACGAGGCTTGCCCCTCCTTTGACCGCCCTGAAATCTTCCCCACTTGACCTCCGTCCCTCCATCCAGTTTATTTCCAGTGTTTACAAGCTATCAGTCTCGGCATAAAACATGCTAGGTATTTCACGTCTCTCCCGAACTGGCGTGGGGTGCCAGTCTCAACCCATACTCTTTCTGATTTTCGGCACATGATAGATCTTATCTCCAAAGGCGGACCGCTCGTATGGCTCCTCATAGGGTGCCTGTGCTTCGCCGGAGCTATTTTCATCGAGCGTTTGGCCTACTTCCACCGGGCGAGCATGAACGTCGGTGAATTCTTGGCCGGACTGGCCAGTCTGATCCGTCGCAAAAACTTCGCTGAGGCCCTGCAGGAATGCGTGGCGACACGGGTGCCTGCCGGGAGGGTGATCCACGCGGCGCTGCTGCGGCATCATGCGCCGCGCGAGCAGCTCAAGGAGATCGTGCAGGAGGCAGGTCAGCTTGAGGTGCCGAGGCTGGAGCGCTTTCTGGGCATCCTGAACGCCATCGCGCATGCAGCACCGCTGATCGGCCTGCTGGGCACGGTGATCGGCCTGCTGGACAGCTTTACCAGTCTCTCCTCCGCCAATGGCGTCGCGACGCAGGCAGATGTGGCACGCGGCGTCTATCAGAGCCTGATCACTTCGGCTCTCGGTCTGGTCGTGGCGATCCCAGCCTATCTCTCCTTTGCCTTTCTCAGCGCCCGTGCCCGCTCCCTGATGCATGATCTGGAGCGCGCCGGCATCGAAATCGTGAATCTGATCGAAGACGCCAACAGCACTGACAACATCGTGGAATTCCGCCCGGCGGAAGCCGCGCCGCCGATGACGAAATCGCGCGGCCGCGGGATGAAAGGATAAGCGCCCTCAGCGCATTTTCGGCTGGCCCAACCACTTCGCGCCTCCGATACTGCGCCTACCGCCGTATCAACCATGAAGCTCGAGAGTCATCTGCCCAAGCAAAGTCCCTGGCTGTACACGGTGCCATTGCTGAACACGATCCTGCTGCTGCTGGTGTATTTCCTCCTCACCAGCAACTTTGTAGTGCAGTCCGGCATCAAGGTGGAGCAGCCGCAGTCGAACTCGCGGCTGACAGGTTTTGATCGCGCCCACATCATCACCGTTCCCGCCGGAATGGAGAATGCGCTGTATTTTGACGGGGTGCGCCTCATCACCGCCGAACTGCGGGAAAAGCTCAAGGCAAACCGCGAAGGCGAACGCCGCGTTATCATCCACGCCGCCAAACAGGCGACCCATGGCCGTGTGACCGAGATCGGCAACATCGCCCTCGAACTCGGCTACGAAGTCGCGTATTCCACCGTCCCACCGAAAGCGTAAAACGCCGCAGATCACGATGTCCACGAAATCGCATTCGAACACCCCCGGGCTGATCTTCGCCTGGGATGTGCGCGATCACTCGATGTGGCGTCTTGTCGGGGCGCTGGTGGTGCTGATGGCCGCGATGTCCGGTTTCTTCTTCATCTTCCGCATTGTTCATCCAGTGTCGCAGCGGTTGCCGGTCACGCCGCAGCATGTGATCTCGCTGGATCCCAACAATCCCGCTGAGCTCGCGCTCATCCACCGCGCACAGGACCGCAGCTTTGCCCTGCTGAGCGACTCCGACTCCGTGGCGCCGGTCCAAAGCCAGCTGCTGGCCTTCCAACCCTCCTTTGTCGGCCATGAAATCAAGCTGCGCGAGCTCGAGCCTGCGACTGCCGCCATCCATCAGCCGCGTCTGTTCACCGCAGCTGCGGATGTGCTGCCACCGGTGCCACGCCGTGACGTCAAATCTGTGGCCCTGCCACCCGCCGCGAAGCTGCATGCCATCATGAGCCCTTCTCTGGCAAAGCGCGGGCCTGCCAATGTGGAACTTAGCAGCATCAAGCTCACTCAGCCCACGCGGGTTCAGTTCCGTGTCGCCATTGGCACTGCCGGACAGATTGTCACGGCGCTGCCGCTGAGCAGTGTCGAGGATGCTGAAATCATGCAGCAGCTGCATGCCGCCATTCGCACGCTTCGGTTCACCCCTTCTGAGGTCAAGCGTGTTGAGTGGGGCGAAATTTCCTTCCGCTGGGAGGTGGCTGCCACGCCATGATTCCCATCCCGCTCGGTGGTTTGATCATTCTGTTCATGGCGGTCGGAGTCACCACGGTCTGCGTGCTGTGGTTTCACAGCTTTTGGCGCGATCGAAAACGCGAAGTTTATCGGCGGCGCATCGCAATCCAGTGCCGTATCTGCGGCACCGCCTATGCATGCGAGGCCAAACGCAAGATCGACGTGACCATCTGCCCCGTCTGCCACACTCCGAACGAGCGGAACAAGCTGCAGCAGATCTAAGCATCACTAAGCATCACTAAGCATCACTAAGCATCACTAAGCATCAATTTGTCTGCGCGGGCGAATGCAGGCTTGCTTTCCAGCAGGCATATCGGCGACATTTGATGGCATAATCCCTCCACTCGTGTCCTCACGCGCATCCCATTCCCCCACCGACGCCATGCTGCCCGCCGCCACTGCACTGCAAGCGTCCCAACAAATCGAAACCATCATCGCGAGTGTGTCGCAGATCATTCTTGGCAAAGAGAATGTCGTGCGCCTCGCGGTGACCTGCCTGCTGGCACGTGGCCACCTGCTGTTTGAAGATCAGCCCGGCGTCGGCAAAACGATGCTCTCTCAGGCGCTCGCGCAGGCGCTGGGTCTGGGGTTTCGTCGAGTGCAGTTCACCAGCGATCTCCTGCCAGCAGACATCCTCGGTGCCTCGGTGTATGACCGTGACACGGCGGCGTTTCATTTCCATCGCGGCCCGGTCTTCACCCAGGTGCTGCTGGCGGATGAAATCAACCGCGCCACGCCCAAGACTCAGTCAGCTTTGCTCGAAGCCATGGAGGAAGGCAAGATCACGGCGGATGGTTCCACGCATCCTTTGCCGGAACCGTTCTTTGTCATCGCCACGCAGAACCCATCTTCACAAATCGGCACCTTCATGCTGCCGGAGTCGCAGATGGACCGCTTTCTCATGCGTCTCGCGCTCGGAGTTCCAGACCGCACCGCTGAGCGTGCGTTGCTCGAAGGCCAGGAGCGCCGCGAGATGCTGCGCGCGATGCAGCCGGCGATGACCTTCATCGAACTGCAGCAGCTGCAAACCTGGACGCGTGCGGTATACGCCTCGCCTGCATTGCTCGATTACCTGCAGGACCTGCTGGCCGCCAGCCGTGTGCAGGGGCACGGCCTCTCTCCGCGTGCCGGGCTGTCAGTGCTTGCTGCCGCCCGAGCTTGGGCCTTGCTGAGCGGACGGGCGATGGTGCTGCCGGAAGACATTCAGGCTGTCGCCGTCGTCGTCATGGGACATCGTCTCGAACATGCCGCCGATGGCATGACCGGGGTGGAACTCGCGCGGCAGTTGATCGCTGAAACTCCGGTGCCTTGATGCCATGAAAGTGCGCGTGCGCTGGAACCGACACACGCTGGCGCTGTTCGCCATCGTTGCGGGCATGTGGTATGCGGCGGAGGCGCAGTCCAATGGGGCTGCTCATTTGATCGCGCTGCTCACTGCGACGATGGGTTTGCTCTCATGGCTGCATGCACGTGCGAATCTGCGCGGGTTGAGTGTCCGGCTGATCGGTGCCAGGCCTGCGGCACAGGATGCTGAAAAGTACATTCCGGTGGAGCTGCGTGCCACGGGGGCTGTATCTCCATGCGGACTCGAAGTGTACGTCGTTGGTGCTACCACGCCCGTGTTTGTTGAGCGTGTTCCGGCAGGCGGCGCGGTGGTCGTCGATCTTCCTCCGCCCGTAAACCATGCCAGCGGCGCATTGCAGCTGGTGGTGCGCAGTGTTTACCCTTTGGGCCTGTTCTCGGCGGAGTGCCTGGTTGAGACCAAGTGGGTGCGTCGCGTGCATCCCGAGGCTGCGGGTGATCTGCCACTGCCTGCTCCAGACACCACACGGCAGGGAGATGCCATCGCTGTCTCCTCCTCCCGTGGGAATACGGGCGGTGGTGATGATTTTGCCGGTCTGCGTGAATGGCGTGCAGGGGATTCTCCGCGTCACATCGACTGGCGTTCAGCGGCGCGTGGCGGCCCTCTGATGGTCAAATCATGGAGCAGCGGCGTCCAGGGTGTCGTGGTGCTCGACTGGAACTCACTGCAGCTCGATGCGCCTGCCCGTGCGGCACAAATCGTCCGCTGGATGGAAACCTGTGAAGACGAAGGAAAGCCGTACGAACTCCGCATGCCCGGGCTCATCATTCGCGCAGGCCATGGTCCCGCCCATTTGCGGCGCTGCCTCGATGCACTCTCTCTGCAGTCGGGCACGGATGCCGGATCTGCCCTGTCGGATGAATTGCAGGCAGGCAAGGTGGACAACGTTGTAAGTTTGGAGCAGTCCACCTTTCTCCCCAAACGACCGCTGCTGTTTCTCAGTCTCGCGCTGCTTCTCGCCATCCTGCCGCTGCGCGGTTACATCGCCACGCCAGGTTTGGTGGTGTGTGCGTTGTGCCTCATCTGGCGCGGGGTGCTGCGCATGGCGGTGCCGCATTTGCTGGTGCGCATTGGCGTCATCATTGCAGGTGCCACTGCGGTGTATTTTAGTTATGGTGAGCTGGGCGGCATGGAGCCCGGCATCGCGCTGCTGCTGGTGCTTGCTGGCGCCAAGATGCTGGAAAGCCGCACCCCACGTGAGTTTCAGGTGCTGGCGCTCATCGGCTGGTTTCTCGCCTTCTGCGCAGTGCTGCTGGAGAACCACCTCGCACGGTCTGTGTGGACGGTGGTGGTTGTCCTGTTCATCACCGCCTGCATGGTGCGCTTTCGCCGCAGCATTCCGGGGGTGCGTGAACCGCTGCGCGTGACGGGCATGCTGTTTGCCCAGGCGCTGCCATTGGTCTTGCTCCTGTTCTTTGTGTTTCCGCGCGGGCTGCTGGATCTGGGGTCCGCGCTCGGCCGCAGCCGCTTTGGTCAAACGGGCCTCGATAATGTTCTCGATCCCGGCAACATCGCCCAGGTGGCGCGGAGTTCGGATGTGGCCTTCCGTGTACGCTTTCCTGATGGTACACTGCCTTCAAACGAGACCCGCTACTGGCGCTGCATCACGCTTTGGGACTGTGAAGGCATGCGCTGGACGCGGGGTGACCGTCTCAGCTTTGCCCCCCAGCTGCCACGTCCGAAAAACGGCATGGACCTGCGTCAGATCATCGACCTTGAGGCGCACGGCAAACGATGGCTGCCCGCGCTGGATCTGCCCATCATGGCCAAGCTGCGTGGCGAGCGGCTGTCTCCCGAATTCGATCAATCGCTCAGCTCTCCTTTCATGGTGCAGAATTCCGAGCGTTTCGAGGTGGTCTCGCGTTTCGAACTGCCGCCCTTTCGTGAACTGCCAGAGGATCACCGGGAAGCCGCGCTGCAACTGCCGCCAAACATCTCCCCCAAGCTTAAGCAGCTCACTGACTACTGGGAATCGGTGACGCAAACGGATGAGCAGATTGTGCAGATAGCGCTTAACTACATCAGGACCCAGGGTTTCAGCTACACGCTGGAGCCGGGAGAGTACAAGGGGCCGCAGGCGCTGGAAGACTTCTTTCTGAAACGCCGCATCGGATTCTGCGAGCACTTCAGCGCCAGCTTTGCCACGCTCATGCGCATGGCTGGAGTGCCGTCACGCATCGTCGTCGGCTACCTTGGTGGTGAATACTCCGACCACAATGGTGGCTACCTCATCGTGAAACAAAGTGATGTGCATGCGTGGACGGAAGTGTGGCTGGAAAATTACGGGTGGTATCGTGTTGATCCCACCGGAGCACTTGCGCCCGACCGCGTGAACATTGATCTGCAAGCCTTTCTGGCCGGAGGTGCCGAGGAGGCAGAACGCCAGCGCCGCACCCTGTGGGGGCGTTCTTTGCAGCGCCTGCGGCTGTGGTGGGACAGCGTCAACTACGACTGGCAAAACCAGGTCATCGACTACAATCAGGAATCCCAGCGCGGCCTGCTGGAAAGCGTCGGCCTGCGCCAGAGCAAGCTGGTGCTGCTCATCCCCAGTGCCGCCTTCGTGGTGGTGGGTGTCTTGCTCGTCGCCCTATGGCTGCGGCGTCCCGCGCGTCATGCCGATCCTTGGATGCGGCTGTGGCAGCGCGCCTGCAGCCGTGTGGGCAAAGCCGGGGTGAAGACCTGGATGCCCAATGAAGGCCCGCTGACCTTTGCCCGACGCGTCGCGGAAGCACGCCCCGATCTCGCTCCTCAGTTTGATCCCTTGGTCGCCATGTATGTGTCCGGCCGCTACGGTTCCTCGCACGAGGTGCTGGATCAATTCAAAGCAGCCGTGCTGAAGTTCAAGCCCAAGCGGCTGACAAGCAGTGCAAAGTGATTCAATGCAGGCCGCCTGCACATCTCCATTCTTAGAGCGCTGGCTGCCGTCTTCTCCGCAGACCCAAGCCCAGCAATCCACCCAGCAGTAGCAGGGCGCGGCTGGGTTCCGGCACGATGGCGATGACTCCGGTGCTGCCGAACTGGCTCACATCCCAGTACCAGCTGCTGTTGTAAATGGTGAGATCAGGCAGGTCGAGTGCGAAGCCCGCATTGTCAGCGCTGCCTCCCACTCGCATGCCGGTGCCTGAGTCATAGTAGGCCAGCGCAATGTTGGAGCCGGTCCAGTCCACCAAATCGAAAACTGCATGGTAAGTGGGAGTGAAGCCAGTTCCCAAGGTGACATTGATGGATGAGGCCGCATCGAGAGACAGGGTGCCATTCACGATGATGCGGTCGTTGCCGCCATCCATGGCGGTGCCGCTGACGCTGGTCAGGCGGTTGGTGATGGCATCAAAGGTGGCATTCAGGCCCGTGTCGCCACTCTTCAATTGCAGGGCCAGCGTGGCGGAGGCTCCGACATTGAAATTGCCTCCGATCAGAACCGTGCCGATTTGCGTGCTCAGTCCTGCCGTGCCAGCCGTCATGGTGGCCGCATTGCCGCCCGGTGCCAGAGTCGCATTCGCGGCGAGGTTGACAGAGCCTGCAATTCTTCCCATCCCGCCGAGAGTCGCGTTCGCATTGACCTGCACTGTGTTGGTGCCCGTGGCGGAATCAGCGCCGCCATACGCATTGTTCACCAGCAGGCTTCCGGCGCTGACCGTGGTCTGCCCGGTGTAGGTATTGGCACCGCTCAGCACCGTGGTGCCGCTGCCAGTTTGATTCACCACGCCCGAGCCGCTGACATTGTTGGCCACCGTCAGGAGATCGCTGCGGTTGAAGGCCAGCGTGGCGTTGTTGATAACATTCCCAGAACCCAACGTCCCTGAGGTGCCGCCATTGCCCACCTGCAGGGTGCCTGCGCTGATGGTGGTGGCTCCGGAGTAGGTGTTGGTGCCGAGGAGCGTGAGGGTGCCGCTGGTGGTCTTGGACACGGCACCGCCGCCGTTGATCTCGCTCACGTCTTTGAGCGTGCCGGAGGCGAGCTGAATGGTGTCGATGACGTTTGTCGCATCGCCAATGCTGTGCCCGGTCATGTCCAGTGTGCCACCGGTGAGGTTGATGGTGCTGATGGTGTTGCTGGTGTTGCTGGTGGTGGAGCCTGCGCTGCCGCCTTCGGTGATATTAACGTTGGAAATGAGGGTGCCGCCACTGATGTTGAGCGTGCCTGTGACCTTTCCAAAGGTGTTGGTATTCGAGTAAGTAGCCAAAACAAAGCTGCCGCCGGCATTCACGGTGAAAGTGCCGCCGCCGATGTTGAGAGTGCCGCTGGCAGTGGGGGAGCCGACGACCGTGCCAGCATTGCCGCTCATGGTGCCGAGTTCGACGGAGTTGGCGGTGAAAGTGCCGGTGTCAAAACTCACGGTCCCGCTGGCCCCGCCTGCGCCGCTGCTGCTGCGTTTGCCGATGATGAGCGCACCCGCAGTGACGGTGGCATTGTGGCCGCGGAGGTCGAGGGTGCCGGTGGGGGATGCGCCGGTGACGGTGGCAAGTGAACTGCCAACGGTGATGTTGGTGGTGGCGCCGGTCTTCCCGCCGATGACGACGGTGCCTGCGCTGCCTGCAGTTTGAGAGAGGAACTGCACGGTGCCGACGCCTTTGGACACGCCGATGTTGAGCGCATTGGTGGAGATGACGTTGGTGCCAGTACCGAGGTACAGAATGCCGTTTCCAGCATTGAAGTCAGCGCTGTTGGAGATCTGCACGGTGTTGGCGGTGATGCTGTTGGCGGTGTTGGAGAGGTAGAGGGTGCTCTTGTTGTTCAGGCCGTGGGCCACGCGGAATTCATTAACGCTGGCGGTGAAGGAGCCGAGGCCGCTGAAGTCGGTGATGGTGGTGTTGGTGTTGCCCTGATTGTCAAACGGAGTGGCGGCGCCCGGGATGGCATCTGCGGCGGCCTGGGAGGTGACGGTCTGCAGCCCGGCCTCGAAGTTGGCGGTGGTGGTGCTGACGACGAGGGAGCCTGCGCCGGTGATCGTGGCCAAGGTGGTGGCCTTGACCGTGCCGCTGACTCCGGTGGAGAAGCCACCATTGACGGTAAGGGTCTGTCCGGCGCCAATGGTGACGGTGCTGCTGAGACTGGCGTTGTTGGAAGCGATCTGCAGGCTGGCGATGCGCTGGCTTGCGCCGCTGAGATCGAAGGTGCCGGTGAAAGCTCCCGAACCGACGACGACTGCGGTACCCGTAGGCAGGGTGTCAGTGGCGCCGATCTTCAACGTGCCTGAGGTGATGAGGGTCGTGCCGCTGTAGGTGTTCGAGCCCGTGGCGGCGGTGAAAACGAGGGTGCCGTCTCCCGTTTTGTTGAGGCCACCTGAGCCGATGACCGGGGCTGCCAGTGTGGCGGTGACTCCGGTATCCACGCGCATTTCCGTGGCTGCGTTGGAGATGGAGATTTTGCCTCCGCCGTCGGTCAGGGTGTAGCTTTTGGCAAACTGGAGTCCGTTCACGACCACGGTGTCCTGCACCTGCACGGTGCCGCCGGTGGCACCGCCAAAGATGGCGATCTTTTCCACGGAGGCGGACCAGCTGGTATTGTTGCTGCCGTCTGCCAGCGTCCAGTTGGTGCCGGAATTGGTCCAGACGCCATCGCCGCCGTCCACGAGGTTGTCTGCCACGGTGTCGGTGCCGTCCCAGTACTGCGCGCTGATGGCGGTGGCGACGAGGTTTACGGCTTTGTTCACGGTATCGACGACGATGCTCGTGTTGTACCCGGCGAGCATCTGGGCCACGAGGCCGTTGTCGGTCAGGGTGCCGGTGTAGCCGATGAGCTTGTAGGTGCCTGCGGTGAAGCCTGCGCCGGTAGTGACGCGGACGACGCCATCAAGGGTGATGAGGCTGCCATTGGCCTGGATGAGATCGCTGCTGGTGCCGAGATCAAAAAGGAGCAAGCTGCTGTCATTGAGCACAAGATTGCCCCCGATGGTGAGGGTGCCGGTGCTCCCGGCGGTGAGGATATTGCCAATGCTGAGGGTGCCGAGATTCGCCACGGTGAGGCTGCCGCCGAACGTGCTTGAGGCGGCAAGGCTGGCGCCACCTGCGACGGTGACGGCGGTGTTGCCGAGGGAGCCGGTGACATTGAGTGTGCCTGCATTCACCGTGGTAGCACCTGTGTAGGAGCTGGCTCCGGAGAGGGTCCATGTGCCGGTGCCATTCTTGGTCAGGCCGGAGACGGTGGTGTCCATGGCGGCTGCAAGGCTGCCGCTGCCCGCGCCAGTGAGGGTGAGGCTACGGGTGCCGCCGACGATGGCGGTGGTGCTGGTAAGAGCGAGGCTGCCGCTGTCTGATGAGATGGCGACATTGGCAGTGCCAAAGGTCAGTGCGCCGCCGTAGCTGTTGGTGCCGCTGACATTGACAAGCGCGCCATTCTGCCCGGCGGCTCCGGTGCCGCTGAGGGTGAGAGCTTCGGCTCCTACGCTGATGTTGTTCTGCAGCTGAAGCGTGGCACCACTGGCGACGACGGTGCCTGCGTTGGCGGCGGAGGGGACGGTTTCATTGGTCATCACCGCACCCAGAGAGCTGCTGTTGCGGATGTTGAGGATGCCTGCATTGACAAGGGTCTGCAGCAGGTAGGTGTTGGCACCAGAGAGCGTCCAGGTGCCGGTGCCGGATTTGATGATCTGCATGTTCACCACGGTGGCGGCGTTTCCCGTGGTGCCACCGATCTGCCCCTGAATCTCGCCATTGCCGCTGCCGGTCAGGGTGAGATCGGAGAAGTTGGCGGCAGCGCTGACAGTGTTGCCCGTGGCAACGCGAACGCCGTTGGTGAAGGTGAGCGTTTGACCGGCCGTCATGGCATTGATGATGCCGCGCCCGGTGTTGCCGGCGGCGGCGTTGTTCATGACGATGAGGCGGTCTGTGGAGGTGGTGTTTCCTGCGTATTCAAAGGTGCCGACTGTGGTGCTGGCCTGGCCGAACATGAGCCTGCCGTTGCTGCCGACGGAGGAGTTGGTGCCGTTGTTGAAAATGGTGGTGGCCTGAAACGCACCGTCGGAGATGGAGACGTCGCCGACGAAGGAGTTGCTGTTGTTGTTGAGAAACACCCTGCCGCCATCGGTGCGCGACATGGTGCCGCTGCCGGTGACGAGGCCGTTGATGATGAAGCTGCCATTGCCACGGTAGATGATGCCCGTATTCACGCTGCCGTTCAGGGTCAGCGCACCGCTGCCAATGTTATAAAAAGCGCCATTGCCGGTGATGGTGCGGTCCGTGGCGGCCGCCCCGCCGGCGTATTTCACGAACGTACCGGATCCCAAAGTCAGCGTGCTGCCAGCACCGATGGAGCTGTTCTGCCCGGCATTGGCGATGCTGTTAAAAATGAGCGTGCCCGAGGTGACGGTGGTGTTGCCGGTGTAGCTGCTGTTGCTGTTGGTGAACTGCCAGACGCCCATCTGGCCGCTGCCGGTGATGTTGACACTGACGCCGCCTGACAAGCCGTTGGAGATCTGCCCGTTCATCACGTTGCCGGTGGTATCGCCGCTGCGGTTGCCTGTGGTGCCATTGAAATTGAGGGTGATCTGTCCAGTCGTATCACCGCCGCTGATGCTGCCATTGATGGTCAGCTTATAAGGATTCGTGTCCGAGGCTCCTGTGGTGGAGTTGTTGGCGAAGGTGTAAGAGCCTGCACCAGTGCTGCTGACCGGCTCAATGACCATCGGTGCATTCAGCGTGACGGTGGCGGTGTTTCCGGAGTTCATCGTCACGGCGCCGCCGCTGCTCAGCAGCAGGGTTTCTCCCGCATTGGCGCCCGCGCTGCCAATCGTGAAGGTGCTGCCTGCGGTGTTGGTAAAGGTGAGATTGCGGAGATTGCGTCCAGTATCGATTGTGATCGTGGTCGCACCCAATGCGGTATTGAATGTGGCGGTGTCCGCATTCGTGGTGCCCGAGGTGGCTCCCGGAGCCGTGGTCGGGTTCCAGTTGGTGCCAGTGGACCAGAGCTGCGTGCCGGTGCCGCCGGTCCAGCTGGCATCTGCGGCCACGCTGGCATGGGTCAGCAATAACACCGGAAATAGTGAAACGGCATGGAGGATGGAGCAAAAGGCACGACGACGAAGCGGCCTTTTGAGTAGCGAAGCACTCATGGTCTTTTTTGGGGGGTGCCTTTCGGAATTCGAAAAGCGAGGGTTGGGGGCTGTTGGATACCCCAGAAACACCACAAGTTCAAAATCAGAGTGCTCCACATCGAGCAAGTGGCGCAAAGCACCACAACAAGCATGAACCAAAGCTTAACGATGCGTATGAAATGCCCCCGCCTGCGACGCAATGACTGGCTTCGGAAAATTTTGAGATGAATGGAAGTTAAGAGCTGTTTTCCTGAACAAATGCTGCCAAGCATCCGGTGCATGAGCGAAATCAGAACCTACGACGGCTACTTCACCTTCAAGATCCTCTCCCGCGAGCAGGCAGACCATTTGGACGACCTCTTCGCCGAGAAGGGCATCGAAGTGGACTTGGCCCTGCAATCCCTGGAATTCTCCTGGATGGGCCTGGAGCGCGACCATGTGATCTTGAAGCTCTTCATGGAAGTCGCCAAGACCCTCGGTGAAGCCGAAGGCGAACTGCGCTGCGAAATCGACGATGACGCCGTCGATCCCCATTTCGAATTCTTCACCATCAAGGACGGCCAGCTTTTCCTTCAGCGCGGAGCACTGGTGCGCGAGAGCGAACTGATAGCGCAGCTGGGCTGAGACACTCGCGGCAGGGCAAGGGCATCCCCCCCCTGCTGGCATGGTTCATGCAGGCTTCGTGAGGCGCGTTCGTCACGGTTTGGCGCTCACGCGCCCGATGACCAAAAAGCCTGCAAATGATTCGGCCGGGTCCAGCGTCAAGGGAGCGTCAACGTCCTTGGTGCAGATGACCATCTCCACATTGTAGATCTCAAACTTGTGGCGCGTTTTTTCAAAACCCAGGCTATGCAGGTACTCCAGATCCTTGCTCAGGGGCCTGCCGCCCTCCATCTCCGCGCAGGCGACATAGATTTTTCCCGGAGACACCACGTTGACGAAGGTGGACGACTTTGCGCCCCCGGCTTTTTTGACAAAGGTCATCTTCCTCAGCGTGCTGTTAAGCTTGCCGATGGAATAAGACCGGTTGGTGTAGGGCTGGGCGCCCTCTTCAAAAGGCGTCACCTCACCGCTCATCTCCACACCGGCCAGACCATCAGGGTTGCGGGCTGTGAGGGGGCGCTGCACGGGCGGTGCGGTGGCGGCCGTTTTTGTCAGATCCTCTCTCAGTTGCTTCACCTGCAGGGCGGCGGCCGCATCCTGCGCCTTGGTCAGCTCGCTCTGCACCTGGGCCAGAGCCGTATCGTAGCGCTTCAGCGCATCCACCAGCCCCGTCTGTTGCACGGCCTCCACCTTGGCCAGTTCCAGCTTGTAGCTCGCATAGGCCTGCTTGAGCGCCTCAGGCGGCGGCTCGGCCGTGTCCGTCAAAGCCTGTCCTTTGTCCATGCGTGCGATGTCAGCCTTGATCCGCACCAGCCCGTCCAGATCGTTGCGTGCCGCCGCAGCACCGCCCTCCCGCTCAAGCGCTGGCTTCACTCGCGCGTTCAATGCATTGACTCCCTGTTCATAGGGGACGCGGACGTTTCGGAACACGAAGGACTCGTAACCGCTCTTGAGCGACGCCAGCCTCTGCTGAACCTCCGGAGCAAGCGCAGCCTCCGCCACCGCAGCAGCACAGAGACCATAGGGCATGTTCAGGCACACGATGAGAATTCCACATTGGATGAATGGACGACGAAGCATCATGACTGGCGATGATTGTGACAGGCCCGTGAAAGTCAATCACTGGAAACACGCGCCACCGCGCAATGAAATTGTGATCAGTCCTAAATAAGCTGCCTCCTGTAGTAAAAATCGCGCCATGGCGAAGAGAGGCAAAATGGTGCGCGATGCAGGGTTCGAACTAGCAGACTCTAGCTGTAAAATCAATGGCTCCAGCGCCATGACACACGAACAAACGTTTCAGATGTGTGAAATAATGACACTTTGGGGGCGCATTTCGAAGCCGATTCGTGACAGCCTTTTGGTTCTCATTCGGGGGCAAGCAAACAGAGCGCCAGCAAAGAAAGACGAATGATTGGCATGGAATATGCTATGCCTAAAATATTGCAAAATGCTTACGAATAAAGCTCTTGCAAATAGTGTTCAAGTGAGTATATTGTTCCTATGTCGGAGAACTCTTGCATAGGCCCGTCAAGGGGGCTGACATCAACGCCAGTGTGGGAGGTTTATCCTTTCACACTGGCGCTTTCTATTTCGGAAAAGGAGTTCCACCAGACCCGCGCCCGGTTGCGCATGAAGCACGGTTTTACGGCCCTTGAACTCGTTGCTGACGCCATGATGGAGCAAGAGGCTTGGAACGTCCATACGGCCTCTGAAGCGGCACAGGAGCGCAAAGCAATTGCTGCCTCCATGCGTCTCCCTGCCAAAGATCGCGCCTTACTCGGCTGCTGAAATACGACACCAGACAAGGGTGGGTTGTGTCAACACAACGCGAAATGCATTCCTGAAAAGAGCAATTATGAATGACGGGCGGGACCTGAGGAGCGCGTAGCGCGACGAAAGGCCCGCCCGTTCTTTTAATCTTGTATCTCTTCAAACACTGGCAAGAAAAGCATTTTCAGGACATCAAAAACACCTGATTCCCGTTGTGTTGACACAACAAAAAGGCGCGTTTCAACACTGCCCATCCCGGCATGAGGGATAATCATGCACCGTGCTAACGTGGTGCGCGTGGCACGCCGCAACGAAGAAAGCAATCTTCCGGCGCTCCCTCCGCATCGCAGAGAATCCCCGTCAACTCGCCCCTCAAGACCTCCGGCGATAAGGTCTAGCTAGAACTGCGTCAGAGTGTAGATTTTTCGCTGGTTCGCTGGTGTTCTCTAATGCCCTCAGGGCTTTTCAAAAACCAATTCCGAGTATGCATTTGCAAGTCTTCCTTCCTCAACGCCGCACGGGTGATTCTGTCAAAGTGGGCCGCTTGTATCGTGGTCGTTATCGTCTGGATGGCGATACAAAGCCAAGCGAGGTTGCGCTAGGTGTGACGAATGAAAACGAAGCACGCCGCAAGCTTGAATCCATCGTGAGAGAAAAGCAAAACGAGCGGGCCGGGCTTATTCCGCCAAAGCTCCAACGTGATACGGTGAATCAAGACATTGCCTTGGTGATTGAGGATTTTTTGCGCAGTCGTGAAGGGCTGGCAAGGGATCACAAATACGTGATCGGGGCGAAACAGCAGCTTGAACGCATGGCCCGAGAATCTTCATGGAAGCGGGCGCAAGACATCACGCTAGACTCGTTTGAAAAGTGGCGTTCGAAGCAAAGTTTCAGTCCCAAAACGCTGAATGATTATCTCACTACGGTGAACGTATTTTTGAACTGGATGGTGAAAACGGGGCGTGTGCTCAACAATCCGCTCAAGCATGCGGACAAGGTAGGAACCGGGAGCTATGAAAAGCGCACGCGCCGTGCTGTGACATTGGAGCAATTGCAAAAGCTCGTTGCCGTCTCTGGTGAGCGCGGCTTTCTCTACGTCGTCGCGGGGTTCACTGGTCTGCGTCGTGGTGAACTGCAAAAGCTTCAATGGCGAGACGTTGAATTGGAAGGGGACAAGCCAGCCATTCATGCGAGGGCTACGACAACCAAAAACGGCAAACAAGCCTCTTTGCCGCTGCATCCTCAAGCGGTTGACGCTCTACGCACCTTGAAACGGAATCACGACGCATCAGGACAGCAGGCAGTCTTCCCGCATCTTCCACGGATCAAGGCTTATCGTCGCGACTTGGAAAACGCGGGTATTCCATACGTTGACGAGCGTGGTCACGTCTTCGATTTCCACGCCCTCCGCAAGACTTTCGGAACGCTCCTGGCTACAAACGGGGTCGCTCCGCGTGAAGCCATGGAATTAATGCGGCACAGTGATTTGAAACTCACGACGAAAATTTACACTGATGCCGGACACTTGCCGCTGCGGGACAGTGTTCTTAGGATCGGCGGGGACGTATCAGACACACGAAAAGACACACGAAATGGGGTCAAAACACACGAAAAACGTGTGTCTTCCGTTTTTGATGAAAAGAGCGTTCTATCGTCAGATGACTTACGCGGAATGGACCCTGAGAACTATTTAGCCTTTGATGCTCAAGGAAATGTGGCAGATGACGCTCTTCGCCTGCTTGGCGGGGGTGTTGAGCAAAATGCTTACGAAATGGTGCGCGATGCAGGGTTCGAACCTGCGACCCTTGCCGTGTGAAGGCAATGCTCTACCACTGAGCTAATCGCGCGAAAATCGTGGGGCGGAGTCTTTAAGCGGGCTTCGGCATTGGAGCAACCAGAAATTGCAGCGCCGTTTTGTTGTGCCGGCTTCAGCCGGAATCTGGAAGTCTTCCAGACCGCCTAAAGGAGGGACTCCATTACGAAGAGTGATGAGCAAGATGCCCCCCCATCTACACCCGCCGCAGCCGGAACTGCTGGAGGTACTTGAGCGGGGTCATGCCCATGTGACGGTGAAAGTGGTGGGTGAGGGCGCTTTGATCGCAGAAACCCAGGTCGCGGGCGACATCGGAGATATTGGCACCCTCGCGTTGCAGGGCTTCGCAGGCGGCCTGGATGCGCAGCTTCATGATGAAGGCCTGCGGGCTGGCGCCGAAGGTCTCCACAAATTTGCGGTGCAGCTGGCGCGGCGAGAGATGGACGATCTGCGCGAGCTCGGTGATCGAGACGCCGGTGCGGAAGTGGTCGCGGATGTAGGCAAGGGCGCGGTCGATCTGCAGGTAGGGCTGCAGCATCTGCTTCTTTCCCTCAAAGCTCTGCACGGTGCCCATGATGCCGATGACGCGGCCCTTGGTATCGGTGAGCGGCAGCTTGTTGGTGACGAACCAGTCCGGCAGCCCCTGATCGGTGAAGAAGAGTTCCACGATGTTGAGCTGCGCCTTGCCCGTGCGCAGCACTTCCTCATCATCTCGCCGGAAGTTTTCCGCGAGGCGGGCAGGGAAGAGGTCGAAGTCGTTTTTGCCGACAATGCCGGCTTCTTCGGTGATGCCGAAGCGGTCCATGAACCGGCGGCTTGCGCACATGAAGCGGAAGTCGCTGTCCTTCGCAAAGAAGGCGAGATCCGGCAGGTGATCGAACAGCCGGTAGAAAGGACTGTCCGCACTGACACGACGGATAAAACGTTCGCGCAGTGCGGCAGGAGATTCGGTGCGTGGCGGTGGGCTGCTCACGCCGCAGTGTCAACCATATGGATCAAAAGCGCAAACGCAGCCCGGCATACGCGCCGGTGCCCATGACGGGGAAGCCGGGGATCTCGGCATATTTTTCACCCAGCAGGTTTTCCACACGGGCAAACAGCTCGATGTGCTCGTTCACGCGCCAGTTGGCCGTGAGCCGCACGTTGAGGTAATCCTCAAGGTCGCGCTGGGCGAAGGTGATCGGATCATAGTCCTCGCGGTCGATCACATAGATGGCGCTCAGGTTGAAGGTCAGATCCTTCACAGGCTGGAAGCGCAGGCCGCCGGAGATGGAGTGGCGCGGACGGCGCACCAGTCGGGCTGAGTTCGTGTTGTCATAGGCATACAGGTAGGTGTAGCTCAGATTCACGCCAAACATCGCGCAGGGATTCCAGTCCAGACCGCTCTCCATGCCCTGTGTGGTGGCGGAGCCGATGGCCACGGGAATGAAGGCCGGGAAGGGATACTGGTAGGTGTTGCGCAGGTCATTGTGGAAGTAGGTGGCGCGCAGTGAGAGCTTGTTTTGAAACAGCGGCTGCGTGATGCCGACTTCATAGCCACGGCTGCGTTCCGGATTCAGCAAGTTGGGATTGCCCCCAAAGACGGGCGTCAAATCCTGCGGCGTGGGCGGTGTGTAGGCGGTGCCATAGTTCGCATGCAGCACCGTCTGCAGAACAGGGATGAGATAGCTGATGCCGCTGCGCCAGGTGAAGGCGTTGTCGAAATCCGAGTACTTGTCATAACGGATGCCGTTGATGAGGTTGAAGCCTTTGAAGAGCTCGGCCTGGGACTGCACGAAGAACGCGTAATTCGTCTGCGCCTGGGAGATGTCCAGCATCTGCGCGGTGTCGTTGTAGCGGCTGATCTTTTGATCCTGAAACCAAGCGCCTGCGGTGAGGGTCCATTTGTCAGTCACCTGCACCGTGCTCTTGTATTCCAAAAAGTCGGTGCGTGAGCTGGTGCGATTGTTGGGATTGAAGAAGCCGCCCATGCCGGTGGCCGTCTGCCGGAACTGGCTGTGCGAGAAGGTGAGGGACTGCGTCCAGCGGTCGGTCGTATTCCACACGAGCCGTGGCGAGATGCTCCAGAACTCGGAGAGCAACTGCGCGTCCGGGTCCACGGCAAAGATGGTGCCGGGCGTGCCGGACTGGGCGGTGTAGTACCGTGTGTCCAGGTCAAAGCGCAGGCTGTCGGCAAGCTGGTAACCCACCTTGCCGGCGAGGCTGGTCTGGCGGAACTGGCCGTTCTGGCGCTGCCCGTCGATGTCGGTGCGGCTGGCTTCAAAGCCCCAGTCCAGCTTGCCGATGGCACCGATGGAGCTGACGCCTTCGCGGAAGGTGCCATAGCTGCCGGTCTCGAAGTAGGCGGTGGTCCTGGGTTTCTCCAAGCCTTTGCCGCTGCGGGTGATGATGTTGATCACGCCGCCCATGGTACGTCCGCCATACAGGCTGGCGGCGGGGCCGCGCAGCACTTCGATGCGCTCCACGTTGTCCAGCGCCATGGTTTCGAGGTTGAAGGATCCGGCGAGGTTCGCGGGCAGGGGCCTGCCATCAATCATCAGCGCGGTGTCCTTCGTCGTCGTGCCGCGTGTCATCACCGTGGCAACGTTGCCGGGAATGCCCGGGGCGGCGATGGTCACGCCGGGAACATTGCGCAGGGCATCGATGGCAAAGCGGTACTGCTGCTCTTCAATTTTCTTGCGGTCGATGACCGTGACGCTGCTGGCGGTGCGCCAGGATTCCGTTTCAGACATCGTCGCCGTGATGACGACTTCGGGGATGTCTTCGGTCTTCGGCTGTTTCTTGGCGGGCGTTTGTGCCGCGCTGATTTGCATGGCGGCTAGGAGCGCCGCCGTGATCGCTGCGCAGAGGCGGCGACCAGAGTTGTTCTGGAGGTACATGTCGTTGGGGTGTTCATTGGTTCGATGAAATCATCCGCGCACCGCCACATGGCGGGTCGGATGAGCTTGTTCGCAGCGAGATGTTCGGACTCCGGGTTTGCGCGACGTTTGACCACCGCTCCTCGCCTCCGCCTTCACCAAGGATTGCTCCCGATTGGCTGTATTCCATGTCCGCAGACATGAATGGAGGGTCGTTACCCGATACCGCAGCGCCACTGTGGCCGGTTCTCACGGCCTTCCCTGCATCTGCGAACGGCTGCACGGCGTTTGCACGCCCTGCAGATAAAGAAAACGGGTAGCACCACGAGGATGCCCGCCGCCATGGGTTTTCATAGGCCCCGAGCATATCCGGGGCAACCGGAAACTCAGCCTTGCAGAAACCCGCATCACCACTCATGCAAGGCGCACCCATGAAACGCATTCAAGACGCACGGCTCTACGGCATCGTTGACCTCGGTTATGTCACGGCGGAAAACGTCGAGACGATGACCGATCAGCTCTGCCTCGGTGGCGTGGATGTGCTGCAGCTGCGCGCCAAGAAGCTCGCGCCGCAGGAAATCGAACGCCTCGCCCGCCTCATGCTTCCCATCACCCGCTCCCATGGCGTGCCGCTGGTGATCAATGACCATCTCGAAATCGCCGCCGCCATTGGCAGTGAAGGCGTGCACGTCGGGCAGGATGATGATGCCGTGGCCAAGGCGCGTGCGGTGGTAGGTCCGGCATGCTTCGTCGGCAAATCGACCCACAGCCTCGTGCAGGCAATCGCAGCGCAGGAGGAAGGCGCGGACTACATTGGCTTTGGCCCGCTGTATGCCACGGGCACCAAGCCGGACTACGTGCCCATCGGTTTATATGACATCACCGAAGTCCACCGCCGTGTTACTCTCCCGATCTTCTGCATCGGCGGTGTGAATGCCGGAAGGCTGGATGAAATCATCTCCGCAGGTGCGCGGCGCGTGGTGGTTGTGTCCGCGTTCTTGCTGGCAGGAAACGTGAGAGCGGAAGTGAGTGCGCTGAAGGAGCGATTGGTCTGATCTCTGGGTATTGTAGTCCCGGCTTTAGCCGGTCTGGTCGTGCTGCCCTGAACCGGCTAAAGCCGGTACTACAATACTGGGCCAGAGGCGGAGGCAGCTGCGAAGCGTACCCCCGCCGTCTTCGATATTACTTCTTCTTCTCGATCGGAATGATGTCGGCAGATACGGCGCGCTTGGCACCCAGATATTCCTTCGCGAGGGCTTCGAGCTCCTCCTTCTTGATGCCGGAAAAATCACTGACAAAGCTGCGTGCCCAGTCGAGGCGCTCCGGATGTTCCTGCGCGCAGCGCAGTACATTCATGGACCAGTAGCGGTTGTCGCGGCGCATCTGCTCCAACTGGGCCAGCATCGGTTTGATGGCGCGGTCAAATTCATCGTCGGTGATCGGGCCGCCTGAGAGCTTGTCGGCGATTTCAGTCACCAGCTTGGTGAGTGAAACAGCCAGCTCCGGCTTGCACTCGATCATCGTCGTCATGTAGCCGTAACCGGTGAAGGTGTCGTTGGCCACGTGGTAGCAGGCCGGGCTGTAGGTGTCTCCCAGCTCTTCACGCACTTTGATGCGCAGGCGGTCGTCCAGGATGGAGCCGAGCACCGTCAGGCGGCGGGTGCGCTTGATGTTGAGCATGTCCGTGGTGGGCCAGTAAACCGTGGCGATGGCTTTCGGAATCTCGGTGTCAAAGGGAAAGGTCTTGCTGGCCTCCGGCTTCGGGAAGGCAACCGTGCGCTCTTTTTCATATGCAGGCTTCTTCTCCGCGCGCTTTGGCAGCGCACCGAGGGTTTTGGCCACAGCGTTGAGCGCCGTTTCGGCATCCACGTCTCCCAGTACAGTGACTTCCAGATAATCCTGCGTGAGCGCCGGAGTGAGCCAGGCTTTGAGTTCCGCCAGCGTGCGCTTGCGCAGTTCTTCGATTTTTGGGAAGCCCCAGCGTGGGTCACCGGAGTGCATGAAGGAGACAACGTCGTTGTTCATCACGCCCTCGGCGGTGTGCTGCAGCTGCGTGTAGAGCGGTTCCAGGTTCTTTTCAAACTGGCGTGCGGCTTCTTCGCGATACCCCGGTGCCACGAGATAGGCGGTGAGCAGCTGCAGTTGGGCCTCAAGATCTGCCGGCGTGGTGCGGCCGCTGAGCAGGAAAGCCTCATCACCAATGGCGAAATCACTGCCCACGGTGCGGCTGGCGAAGATGCGGCGGATGTCATCCACGCCATGTTTTTCCAGGCCGCCCAGCTGGAAGGTGCTCTGGGCAAAGGGAATGATGCCCGGCTTGTCAGTCGGGGTGCTGAGCTTGCCGCCGCCAAAATTGATCAGCACGCGGATGGTGCCTTTTTCGAATTCGGTGTGCTTGAAGTTGAAGCGCACGTTGTTTTCAAACACCGCCTGGCTGATTTCGAGATCCTTCGCTTCCGAACGGCTGGCGACCTTGCCCGCAGGGCCAAATTCCGTGTAGGCAAAAGCGGCTGTTTCTTCCTTCACCGGGGCTGCAACCGGCTTGGCACGGCTGGCCTTGAAAGTTTCGATGATCTGCTTTGAGGCATCACCTTCGAGCTTCAAATTGCCGCCGAGGAAGATCTGCACGTCGTCACCCTTCCAGTCAGCAACGAGCGCCGCGTGGCTGTCCTCCTCCTTCAAACTCGCCAGCACCGTGGAGATGCGGGCAAGGTCATCTGCCGGATGGGTGAAGACTTTCTTGCTGGCAAGAATGGTCACCAGACCGCTGGCGAGGTCGCGTGATTTGCGGCTGTCGGCCTGGTCGGCGCGCAGCTTGGCACCTTTGAGAATGGTGGCCTTCGCTTCTTCAAACTCCGCTTCCGTGAAGCCGTGCTCAATGGCGCGGCGCAGTTCGGTTTCCAGCAGCGTGAGCGTGGCCTTCCAGTTCTTGGGATCACACTGCGCCTGGATGCCGTTCACGCTGACGAATTCGAGGTACTCATAGCTGTAGCTCTCAGCGCCCATGAACGGCGCGCCTTCAGCCTTCGAGAGCTTGGACAGGCGCTGGTTGATCATCATGTCAGCGAGATCACGGATCGTCTTTTCCCGGCGTGTGGCCGCATTGTCCGGCTTGTTTTTGGCAGGGCGGGGGATTTCGATGGAGAGGGTGAGCGCTTCGGCCTGCATCTCCGTGTGCAGCTTGGCGATGATGCCGTAGCCGGAGGTCACCTTGCCGAGATTGGGGTCTTCAGCTTCACCGTGCTTGGGTTTGGCGTCGGCAAACTGCTTTTCGATCTCCGTTTTGACGGCGGCGGTGTCTTTGAAATCCCCCACGGCCACAATGACGGCACGCTTGGGGGTGTAATACTTCTCATAGAAATCCACGAAGCGCGGGCGCTTCATCGTCTTGATCATCTCCTCCGTGCCGATCGGCATGCGGTCGGGCAGGATGGACTCCGGCATGGCAAACTTGTAGCCCGCCATCATCGTGCGGTATTCAATGGAGTCCCGGCTGAGCTTCTCGCTGAGAATGATGCCACGCTCCTTGTCGATCTCGGTTTCGTTCAGCAGCATGCCGTCCAGGTCATCGCGGAAAAGCTGAAGGCCTTCGGCAATGTACTTCGGCTCCACCTTGGGCAGTTCGAGCATGTACACCGTTTCCTTGAAGGAGGTGTGCGCATTGGTGTCCGCACCGAAGCCCATGCCCAGGCGCTGGAAGTACTCCACCATCTCGCCGCCTTTGAAATGCCGCGAGCCGTTGAAGGCCATGTGCTCAAGGTAGTGAGCCATGCCCTGCTGATCGTCCTGCTCCATGAGCGACCCCACATCCATATAGAGGCGGATGCTGGCACGGCCCGGAGGCTCATCATGCGGCAGGATGACGTAGCGCACGCCGTTTTGGAGCGTGCCGTACTGCGCTTTGGGATCGGCCTTGAGATCGCTGTGGTCCTGCGGCCAGTCGGCGGCATGGGCTGTGGAGACGACTGCGGCGAGAAGGAGAGAGCGGAGCATGGTTGTTCGATGCGTTGGGTTGGAAAGGGTAACGAGTGGCAAACTCAAAATGACGAAAGAATGCGCGAGTGTTCGGATGACGAAACGGCGGTTGAGCGGAAATTCGTCATTCGTTGTTCTGATTTCGTCATTCCCGCCGCTGGCGGTCGGCGGGCTATTCCACCTTGCCGAGGCCCGCTTCGGGGTCGGGTTCGAGGAAGCCGAGTTCCACAAAGAGCTCGTCCATCGCCATGAGCGTGGCCTCGTACATCTCGAAGGAGAGATTGAAATTGAAGAAGCCGTGGCCCTGGCCTTCGAACTCGATCAAGCGGCAGAGGTTCTTCTTCTTGCTCGACTTGCGCGCAAATTCATAGGAGCCGTCAAAGGGGACGACGCGATCACCCGTGCCATGCATGATGAGCATGGGGGGCAGACCGGGGCGGATGGCGCGGATGAGGTCTGCGGCTTTGCAGGTGGCCTGGTCCGGCCAGCGGTCACGACCAAAGGCGTACTTGGAGTAGGTGTCCATCACCGGATTGAACAGCACGATGGCATTGGGCGCCGGACTGCAGTCCAAGGCGTCTGAAGGATCATCAAAACCGCTGAGAATGGCTGAAGAAGCGATGGCATGGCCACCACCCGAACCACCGACACCGACGATCTTGCCGGGGTTGATGCCCAGTTCGACAGCGTTCATGCGAATCCACCGAATGGCGGAGCGCGCATCGGCCATGGCTTCGACCGGACCCGTGCCGTGACGTGTGGCCACGCGGTAATCAAAACAGATCGTCGTCATGCCACGTGAGGCAAAGTAGACGCAATGCGGGGCAAACTGTGCCACCTGGCCGTTGTCCCAGCCGCTGCTGAAAAAGAAAGCTGCCACGGATTTGGGGTACGAGGGCGCCTTGTCCATCTCGGGTTCCCAAATGTAAGCCGAGAGGTTCACACCACCGACAGTCTTGTAGATTTCTTCTCGGGCGGTCTTCAGCAACTCCCGATTGCGATCAATCGGGGGTGTGCGGGGCTGACCTTCACTGTGGGACTCCATGTTTTGGGGGTAAAGACGTTGACGTTTACCAGAATCGCCAAATCAGCAAATGGTTTTACTCTGGATTAAAACTATCACAGCAAATTTCCCGGGATGCTAATTATAAAATGATGGAGACCGGTTGTTTTTGCGTGAAACGTGCCCTTGTTCGTAGTCCCAATCGCGACCGCCATGCGCCAATTCCTCTCTTTGCTCCTTGGATTAAGCCTGTTTCAACTCTGCCCTCCTGCCTTTGCCCAGAGGGACGTGGCCGGACTGCAGGTGGTGCTTGAAAAAGCGTACTATAAGTGGCGCGATGCCATGCAGAGCAAGGATGCCAGGGCCTGGGCGTCAAGCATCACCCTCTACCGCCAGACGGTGATTCGCAACATGGTCGTCAGTGAGCGCAAATCGTTCCCGGATGCCGTGTTTGCCTCCGATGTGCAGCCTCCGGCCCTGGCCGGCCTGCGCCTGCTGGAGGCGCAGGCGGTGGGGGACACCGCGCACCTCGTTTATTTTGGCCGGATCGACATGGGGCAGGACAAGGAACTCATCCGGGAAAACTTGCTGAAGCTGAAGTTCGGCCGTGAGAACGGGGTCTGGAAGTATGACAGCAACCGCATCTCCCGCATGGACGGCGCACCGGACGTGGTCAAGGAACTGAAGGCTGGCAAGCGCCCCGACTTTCTCGACTCCCCCGAGTACACCCCGCCCGGCAGCATGCCTCCGCCTCCGCCTTTGTGCCGTGTTCCGGATTACAAGGCAGGCAGCAAGCTGCAGAGCTTCGGCTATGAAACGACCATGAGCATGAACGGCATCACTTACGATCCCGTGCGGGACGGGCTGGATCAGCAGATTCTCATCGGCGGCCTCGTCAACGGGCACAACGAAATCACCCTGCGCATGAAGCCGGTGCCAAGGCCGGAAGGCGGAAAAGCCGCGCTGGAAATCCGCATTTACAAGCTGTCCAAAGATCCCGCCAAGCCGGGCACCGAAGTGCTGCGCTGGCAGGCGCCTGAAAGCGGAGCCCCTGAGCAGGTGACTCTTCCAATCGAGGTGAAATAGCCGCTGTTTTGCTCCATTCTTTGTATCATGCCAACGATCGACCACGAGAACACGCTGCGCGCTGCGGGTTTTCGCATCGTGGCCGGGATTGATGAAGCCGGTCGCGGTCCTCTCGCCGGTCCTGTGTGTGTGGCGGCGGTCGTGCTGCCGGAAGATTTCTCGCATGCCGTGCTCAATGATTCCAAGCAGCTCAGCGAATTGAAGCGCGAGCGTTTGTACGAAGAGATCACCAGCGACACACGCATCCGCTGGCACTGCGTGAGCATCGAGCCTGATGAAATCGACCGCATCAACATCCTGCAGGCCACCTGGGAAGGCATGCGCCGTGCCGCGCTGGGCTTGCAGCCTGTTCCAGATGCGGCCCTCATCGACGGCAAGCCGGTGAAGCGTTTTCCCCTCCATCACGTTGCCTTGGTCAAGGGAGACAGCCTCAGCTACTCCATCGCGGCGGCCAGCATCATCGCCAAGGTCACGCGGGATCGTCTCATGGTGGCCATGGCGCGGCAGCATCCGGAGTACGGGTTTGAAATTCACAAAGGCTACCCCACGCCTGCACATCTGGCCGCTTTGAGGCAGCACGGCCCCTGTCCGCATCACCGGCGCAGTTTTGGCCCGGTCTCACAGCTTGAGCTCGATCTGGCATGAAGCGGCTCATTTCCCGGCCTCAAAGTCTGTGGCGCTGGCTGCGGCGGCGGGTCTCGGGAGATGTCCGCGTGAGAGCCACGGCGCTCTGGCTGCACTCAAGGCCGTTAGGCGTGTTTCAGCGCCGTCTGGCCGGACGAAAAATGGACAGCGGCGAAATCGGGGAGATGGGTGAAATCATCGCCGCACGCTGGCTCACTAAACACGGCCGCAAAGTGCTTTATCGCAACTACCGGGGAGGCAATCGTGGGGAGGTGGACATCGTCGCCCGGCATCGGGATGTGCTCACCTTCATCGAGGTGAAATCCCGCACCAGCACCGCCTTTGGCCGCCCCGCCGATGCGGTGGGTCCGGACAAGCAGCGCCTCATTCAGCGCGGAGCCATGGACTGGCTGCGCCTGCTGGGAAATCCACGCATCAAGTTCCGCTTCGACATCGCCGAGGTCATCCTCATTGAGGGCGAACTGCCACGTGTCCACGTTATTGAGAACGCCTTTCAGATGCCGGACCGCTCTGTTGCGGGACGGTGAATCGTGCTTTGACAGCCTCGGTGCACGCCGTAAAACTGGCGTTTCTTTTCCAACCCCGACGATTCAAACCATGAGCCAAGCCAATCCTGCCAAGAAGATCATCAACAATCCGCTCAAGTGCGCCGACGAACTCTTTGAGGGGCTCGTGCTGGCTTATGATGGCAAGGCGCGTCGCGTGGGCACGCGTTCCATCGTCATGAATGATCTGCGGCCGGATGCACCTGCGCTGCTCGTGGGTGGTGGTGCCGGGCATGAGCCGATCTATCATGGCCTTGTTGGCAAAGGCATGGCCGATGGTGCTGCCGTGGGTGAAATCTTCGCCGCACCACCGCCGGACATCGTGCTGGAAGCCGCGCAGGCGGTGAACCGCGGCAAGGGCGTGCTCTTTCTCTACGGCAACTACGCCGGGGACGTGATGAATTTCGACATTGGCGCGGAACTCGCTGCGGATGAAGGCATCGCCGTGAAAACCGTCATCATCGCCGACGACGTCTGCTCCGCACCTCCTGCGGAAAAGCACAAGCGTCGTGGTGTCGCCGGCCTCGTGCCGATCACCAAGCTCGCCGGTGCCGCCGCGCAAACCGTGGATTCCTTGGATGAACTGGTCCGCATCGCCCAAAAGGCCTGCGACAACACCCGCACCGTCGGCGTTTCCACCAAACCCGGCAGCATCCCTGCCACAGGCAAGCCCACCTTCGAACTGGCTGATGACGTGATCGGCCTCGGCATGGGCATCCATGGTGAAAAAGGCGTGGGTCTCATCCCGATGTGCACCGCCGATGAACTGGCGGCCAAGATCCTGGATCTCCTGTTTGCAGACGATCTGGCCCTCACTGCCGGGGATGAAATCGTGTTCTTCGTCAACAGCCTCGGCTCCACTCACATGATGGAGCTGCTCATCCTCTTGCGCGGCGCCAAGCCCATCCTCGACGCCCGCGGCATCAAGATTCACCAGACCATCGTCGACAACATCGTCACCTGCCAGGAAATGGCCGGCGTCAGCTTCAGCATCACCAAGCTGGATGCGGAGCTGAAAAAACTCTGGGACATGCCCTGCGAAAGCGTGGGCTACACCAAGCTGTAAACCTGCCCATGCCATGAAACTCCCCGAGATCTTCGCCAGCCCTGCCAACGTGAGGTCCGTTCTGCAAGGAACGCCTATCTTTAACATCGGCGACGACTCCGGGGAGATGTTCGTGGTGCAGAGCGGGGAGGTGGACATCGTCATCAACGGCGTCATCGTTGAGACTGTGGGCCCCGAGGGGTTCTTTGGCGAAATCTCCCTCATTGAAGATTCCGAACGCTCCGCCGATGCCATCGCCCGCACCGACTGCAAGCTCCTCCCCGTGAACCGGCATCACTTCCTTTACATGGTCGATGAGATGCCGCAGTTTGCCCTGCACGTCATGAAAGGCATGGCCGACCGGCTGCGCAAGGCAGACAAACGCGCGCAGGTGTAGGGGGGCTTCCCGGTTCCCTTTTTTCCCTCTGGTTGCCGGTTGCCGTGCTTAGGGGTGGCAACCGGCAACCACGCTGTTCACACGGCTTCCGAAGGCTATGCAACCAGTGGCAGCCGAGAGCAGGCGGCTGCGAGGAATGGCATGCGTGTGCAAATAAAGGAAGTTGCTCGGGCCGATAGACGCCGAAAGAGTGGCAACTTGAAGGGGGGCTTGAGTTGCCGTGGGACTTCAGGAGCCGAGTATTAACCCGGGCGGGGAGAAGCTGAGGAATCAAAATGCCTGGAGTATGGCCAACAGGTTGCGCCGCGCCGACAAACGCTCAGCGGGGTAGGGGTTGAAATGGGCGGAATGAGGCATACTTTTCCCCATGAACTCAGTGACCACCACGGAAGCCGGCATTTTAAGCCGCCTCATTCAGCCGGGAACAGGCGGATGGGACAAGGCGGCAGCCACTGCCATTCTGAGTTTTTCATTCTCTGCGGATGATCGTGAACGGATGCTTGTGCTCCTGGAGAAGGCCAAAGCAGCGGCACTGGATGAAGCAGAACAAAACGAACTCACGAGCTTCCAAAAAGCCGGACGCACGTTGGAGCTGATGAAGGCCCGGGCGCGCATCTCTCTGCAACAGGCTGCTGCATGAGTTATGCCGAGACCGTCCCGTAAGCTGGAACGGCAGGTGATCGCGCAGGCTGCTGGGCGCTGCGAGTACTGTCGGTTGCCCGAGCATGTCTCCGATCTTCCGTTTCACACAGATCACATCATCGCGGAGAAGCATCGGGGTCCCACTGTTCTGGAGAATCTGGCTTGGGCGTGTTTTTCCTGCAACATGCACAAAGGGGCCAATGTGGCGGGAATTGATCCAGTGACAGGCGAGGTGATCAGGCTGTTTCGTCCACGTCAGGATGTATGGGAGGAGCATTTCAAGTGGCAGGGGGCGTGGCTGCACGGGCAGACGCCCATCGGACGCACGACGGTGATGGTTCTGGAAATGAACGATCCCGATTCAGTCCTGCTGCGTGAATTGCTGCTGGTCGAAGGCACTTTTTGACGAACTGCCTTCCCCCTCCGGGGCTACGTGACCGCTGGGTGGGGGCAGGCTTCGCATTTGACTTCCCCGCCAGCGCGCCAACAATCGCGGTCCCATGCCCAAAGCCACCCTTTCCAAAGACGAAGTCAAAGCCATGCTCCTGCTCGCCTGCGAGCGTATCATCGCTGCCGAGCCGATGCTGTCCCAGGCCGACCGTGATCTCGGAGACGGGGATCATGGCATGGGCATGGAGCGCGGCATGCGTGCCGCCACGGAGAAGCTCAACGCCGGCGAAGTGGAAAGCATCGAGAAAGCCTTCTCCACCGTTGGCATGGCGATGATGAGCAGCATGGGCGGCGCCAGCGGTGCCATCTTTGGCACCTTCTTCCGCAATGGCGGCAAAGCCCTCAACGGCAAAGAATCCTTCGATGCCGCCGCACTGGCTGCTTTCCTCCAGGCCGGTGTGGATGGCGTGAAGCAGCGCGGTGGTGCCGCCATTGGCGACAAAACCTGCGTGGATGCCATGGAACCTGCCGCCACCAAGGCAGCCGAAGTCGCTGCTCAGTCCCTCCCAGAGGCCATCACCGCCGTGGCCGCCGCCGCCGAGGCGGGCAAAGAAGCCAGCAAAGCCATGGTGGCCAAGTTTGGCCGCGCCAAGACCCTCGGCGAGGCCTGCATCGGCTTCCCGGATGCTGGCGCCTGCTCCGTGGTGGTGATCATCACCGCCTTCCGCGACTACATCGTGGCTTAATTTGAGGAACGCTAAGCAAGCGCCCCGTCGTTTGCGAGTGCGCGACAGCCTTTTGGAGTGCGGTCGCGCAGATGCAAGGCGCAAGCCTGCATCGTAGCTACCGCTTTCGCGAGGCAGAGTGTGTGCTGCGGCCTCAGCCCGCCGTCCAGCCTGCGAAAGCGGCGTCGCGCCCAGGCTTGCCGCGCGCACTCCAAGACGCTTCGCGCTCGCGTGAGCGCAGGTGCTTGCAGATTGCTGAGGCCGTCTCCTTCGTCTCCTAGCGAAAAAGATTCATTCATCGTGGCCTGATCACCGGCTTCTGCCAGTCCTTCCAGAACGCTTCCGTGTGCAGCGGGTCGGGACGGATTTCGATCACCATCGGCATTGGCAGCAGGTCAGCGAGATCATTCGCATCATCGGTCTGGAGATACTCCATGCCCCACAATTGCGCCCAAGGCTCAAACCCCAGCGAGTGACGGTTTTCGATCACGTTGCGCGCGGTCTCAGGCAGGGCGCGCATGCTGGCCACGCGTGAGAAGATTTTGCCGCCGCCATTGTTGATCACCACGATGCGCAGCCGCGGATGCTCCATCTGGGCGATGACCCACGGCGCAGCGAGATCATACAGCGCGCTCAGATCCCCGAGGATCAGCCAGCATTCGCCGCCATGCACCGCGCTGGTGCCGAGAAAGGTCGAAACAAGTCCGTCGATGCCATTGGCTCCACGATTCGCAAAAAGCTCGATGCCCGGCTTCGTCGTCTGCAGCGCCAGATTGAATTCGCGAATCGGCAGGCTGTTGCCCAAAAACACCCGCGAACCTGCGGGAATAGCCTTCGCGATTTTGCTCACCCAGGCTGGCTCGGATTCCGGGAATTTTTCGAAATCAGGCTCAAAGCGCAGAATGCCGCAGGGCGGATCGACGCGGGTCAACTGCGTGCTGCGAATGTTCTCCCACGCCAGCGTTTCCACATTCTCCGTCCGCGCCAGTCCGCTGAAACCTGTGCGCGTGATGTTGGTGACCTTGATCTTCGGCAGATCCTCCAGATCCCGCCACCAGCGCCATGAAGGCACCGCCCCGATGCGCAGCACATGCGCCGGGCGTGCGGATTGCAGCGCCCGCTCACCACCGGGAATCAGCAGTGGCTGCAGCTCACGGAAGCCGTGCAGATTCGAGGTCGCTTCGGCGATGATCGGCGCACCGATCCGCACCAGCAAAGCGGCCGCCTCGGCGGCTTCACGCGGGTGCATCCCCGCTGCCAGCACCAGATCACACTGCAGAGCCCCGGGCGGCCCTTCTTCAGTGGGTGGCATCGGCTGAGCGGCGGAAAAATCAACGCCAGCCACGTTCGTCTCCAGCGGTTCATCCAGGCACACGTTGAGGTGCATCGGCCCGTCGGAGCAGTGGCCTTCGTGGGATTCATCCGTGACATCCCAGTCGCCCACGATGGTCGCATACACACCAAACAATCCTGCCTGCTCAATGGACTGCGGAGCCCCGCTGCCACGGTATCTTTTCGGGCGGTCCGCCGTCACCAGCACCAGCGGCAGATTTTGGTAATGCGCCTCGATCACGGCCGGCAGAAGCTCAGCCGCCGCAGTGCCTGAAGTTGTCACCACCGCCACCGGCTGGCGGTCGGCCATGATGCGGCCCAGCGCAAAGAAGGCCGCGCTGCGTTCCTCAAAGAAATTCCAGATCTTCACGCCGCTGCATGCCAGCAGGGCGGACACCAGGGGCGCATTGCGAGCACCGGCGGCGACACACACTTCACGCACCCCGAGGTAGGCGATGGTGTGCAGGGTTTGTTGAATGAGCTGGGTCTGCGTCATGATTGAAGTGCCAGCAGTCTCAGCACGGCCTCGCGTTTGAGGCGCAGTTCACGCCATTCATGGTCAAAGGCGCTGCCCCCCACGATGCCGCAGCCGGAGGGCAGGCTGATCTGATTCCCCTCCCAGCAGATGCCGCGAATGGAGACGACGATGTGCGTGGTGCCATCGGTTTCGGCAAAGCCAAACGGTGCGCCAAAAAATCCCGGCACCTTCAGCTGCTGACGGTACTCCCGCAGTTTCTCCATCGACTCCTCATCGCGCGGCAGGCAGCCCACCGCCGGTGTGGGGTGCAGCAGCGGCACCAGTTGCGCCGGATCAGCGGCGGCATTCAGTTGCACGCTAAGCTTGGTCTGAAAATGCACGAGACCGGAGGTCTGGCACAAGGTGCGCGGGTCACGGGTCACGGCCCCCAGCGCCTGCAACTGCTGCGTGAGGTAGCGCACCACGATCTCATGCTCCTCGATCTCCTTCACATCCGTCAAAAACGCGTCCTGATTGCCGGGCTTGGCCGTGCCCGCCAGCGCCATCGTTTCCAGTTGCTGCGCCTTCACCTTGAACAGCAGTTCGGGCGTGGCGCCGAGAAATCCGCCGCCCTCCTGGACATGGGCGTAGCCCCACATGTTCGCGGGAGCGTGCATGATCGCATCCAGCAGCCGTCTTGGGTCACCTGCGGTCAAAGTGCCGGATTCCGTGAGCACAGGCACCATTTTCTCCAGTCGCTTGGCCTGGACTTCACGCCGGATGCGGCGAAAGGCCATCTTGAACCATTCCGTGGCAGGTTTAGCCCATTGAATCTGAGGCTTTTGCGAGCCATTAAGGTGTATCTTCTCCCCGAGGTTGCCAGCGGTGATCTCATGCAGCCGTGCAGGCACTTTCCAGGGCTTGGGGTCTTTCAGGTCGAAGTCGTTGATATAGAAGGCTCCCCCCGCCGCCGGCGCGGTGGCCAGCGCGGTGAAGGGGCCTTCTCCCAGCCATGCTCGCCCATCGGGCAGCCTGAACAATGCGAATTCCATCATGCGATTTTGCATGCATAGTGTAACGCACTGTGCGGCGTGCAAGATGGGAAAGTGTCACATGTGAACATCCACGGGAGGCCGCCAGTCGAATCACTAGTGCCATGAATGCAGCCGACGAATTCCTCAAGGTCGCCACCGACTACCAGCTCGGGGCGCTTGATACGGAATCACAGCATCCCTTCACCACCTCCCTCTCCCTCATGGCGCGTGTGGATGTGGGGGAGGCGGTCAAACTCATGCATCAGGTGGATATCCACGCCTTGCGCCAGTTTGCCGCCAAATCCGCCCCGCTGGCGGACCTCGCCCGGGCCATCGCCGCCACCCTCGCCTCCGGTCACCGCGTCTTCCTCTGCGGCTGCGGCGCCACCGGGCGGCTGTCGCTGAGCATCGAGGTGTTCTGTCGCATGGGTGTCCTGCCCGTAACTGATCCGGAGCGCATCGTCGCTTTCATGGCAGGCGGGGATCTTGCCCTGATCAAGGCTATTGAAACCTTTGAGGATCATCCCGAATACGGCGCACGTCAGCTCGAAGAGCTGGGCTTCATCAATGGCGATCTGCTCATCGCCACCACCGAAGGCGGCGAGACGCCCTTTGTCATCGGCGCGACGGAACGCGCTGCAGAGCTGTCCACCAATCCTCCCTGGTTCCTCTACTGCAATCCGGACGAGCAGCTCGTCAAAGCCGCCGCGCGCTCCAAGCGCGTGATCGAAAATCCGGCCATCCACAAACTCAATCTCTCGGTGGGTGCCATGGCCGTCTCAGGCAGCACGCGCCTGCAGGCCAGCACCGTGCTCATGGCGGCCATCGGCTTTGCGTTCATGCACCAGCACGACCCTGAAAACGCCCCGGGGGAGGTGCTGCAACTGCTGCGTCACGTCGCGCACTGCGACGGCCAGTTCCTTGTGCCCTTCATCGAGCATGAGGCGGCGGTTTATGCGCGGGGTGACTATGTTTTCTACAGCAGCTCACGCTTTGGCATCACCGTCGTCACAGACACCACCGAGCGCGCCCCCACCTTCAGCCTCGTGCCCTTTGAAAAGCAGGATGATCCTGCCGCTCAGGCCTCATGGTCTCATTTCCTCATGCCGGAGCAGCCCGGCGCGCATGCCGCATGGCAGGCGCTGTTGCGCCGTGAGCCGCGCACCTTGGAATGGCCGGACGTGCGCCACGTCGCCGGTGCCGAGGTTCTGGCGTCCTATGACTTCTCCGCACAGCTCGCGGCCCGGCGCCGCATCCGCACTCATGACGCCGAGCATCTGCAGTTTCACATCGACGGCGGGGCAGGGGAGATGGTCTGGGAGTTCGATGGCCTTAAGCATCAAATCGATCTGACCGGCATCCACGAATTCCACGCGCACCTACTGCTGAAGCTCCTCATCAACATTCACTCCACCCTCGTCATGGGCCGTCTGGGCCGCTACCTCGACAACCTCATGACCTACGTGAAGCCCAGCAACAACAAGCTCATCGACCGCGCCGTCCGCTACGTCCGCCTCCTCGCCCAGCGCCGCACCGGTAAACTTCCGAGCTATGAAAAAGTGACACGCCTCCTGTTTGAAGAACGCGACAAACTCCAGCCCGGTGAACCCATCGTGCTGAAGACCTTGGCGGCGCTCGGGGTGACTGTTTGAAACATGGCTGTCAGCCGCTTCGTAAGTTCGCTAGATGATTTCTCAGGATGACAGCCAGCTCCGCGACCAGACCCGCCGCCATTTCTTCAGTCAGTGCGGCATGGGGATCGGCTCGGTCGCGCTCGCATCCCTGATGGCGGAGCGCGGACTGCATGCGGCCAGCGCTGCTGCGGCGGCAGGGCCGGGCGTGATGAAGCAGTCCAATGTCACGCCTCGCGCCAAGAACGTCATCTATCTCTTCATGGCCGGCGGCCCTTCACAGCTGGAGCTCTTTGATTACAAGCCGAAGCTCGTTGAGTTAAACGGCCAGCCGATTCCGCAGAGCTACATCGAGGGAAAGCGCTTTGCCTTCATGGGCACCAGCAACGGCTTCAAGCTCCTCGGCACCCGCCGCGAGTTCCAGCAGCGCGGCCAGAGCGGCGCCTGGGTCAGCGACATGCTGCCCTACATGCAGGGCGTGGTGGATGACATCAGCATCGTCACCACCTGCAAAACGGAGTTGTTCAATCACGCCCCGGCCAAGCTCTTCATGAACACCGGCAGCGGCCAGTTCGGACGCCCCTCCATGGGCTCCTGGGTCACCTACGGCATCGGCAGTGAATCGAGCGATCTGCCCGGCTTTGTCGTGCTGCAGAGCGGTCCTCGCGGTCCCCGTGGCGGTGCCGTGCTCTGGGGCAGCGGTTTCCTGCCCACCACCTATCAGGGCGTCCCGCTGCGTGGCACCGGAGAGCCCATCCTGAATCTCTCCACGCCCGCCAGCTACAGTGCCGCCAGCCAGCGCCGTGTCATCGACACCGCGCGAGAATTGAATCTCTCCCGCCTCGTTGAAACTGGTGACGACGAAATCCAAACCCGCATCAACGCCTACGAGATGGCCTGGCGCATGCAGAGCAGCGCCCCGGAGCTGATTGATCTCAAGGGCGAATCCAAGGCCACCCTCGATCTCTACGGCGTCGATCCTTCCCAGCCTTCCTTCGCGCGCAACTGCCTCCTCGCACGCCGCCTCGTCGAGCGCGGCACTCGCTTCGTGCAGCTCTACCACACCAGCTGGGACAACCACGGCGGCAAAGGTGAAACCCTCGAAGACGATTTCCCCAAAGTCGTCAAAGACGTCGATCAAGCCTGCGCCGCTCTCATTCGCGATCTCAAATCACGCGGCCTGCTGGAAGAAACACTGGTCGTCTGGGGCGGCGAGTTTGGCCGCACCCCCATGGGCGAAAACCGCGACAAGACCGGCCGCAATCACCACATCGACGCCTTCACCATGTGGTTCGCCGGTGGCGGTGTTAAGGCCGGTCAGACCCTCGGCAAGACCGACGAACTCGGCTTCGGCGTCGCCGAAGACCCCGCTCACGTGCATGATCTGCACGCCACGATTCTTCATCTCCTAGGCCTCGAGCACGAAAAGCTCACCTTCAAATTCCAAGGCCGCGACTTCCGCCTCACCGATGTGCACGGCAAAGTCCTGCACAAGCTGCTGGCTTAAAGCGTTTTGAATAATGATGGGGCAGGTAAATCCAGGGCGGCCAAAGCGGGACTCCCTCTCCCCGCCCCTGACATACGGCGACAACGAAGCTTTTTCTTCGGGGAGAGGGTTGGGGTGAGGGGACGACACGTGCCTTTTGACAGGGTGGGATGCCCCTCACCCTACCTCTCCCCCAAGGACAAGTTGGGCAAGTGTGCACTCGGGCACAAGGGTTACATTTTCTCCCAAGCACATAGGTGACACTTTTTTATGGCTGGGGCGGCTCATCCAAGCGCATGCAGCACCTTGTTTTTGTGAGCCTGCGCGCAGGGTGGCTTTCCGAGCGAGGCCTCAGCCGAGCCGGGAAGACGCCCGTAGCGCAGGCTCACAAAACACCGCTCCTCCCATCCTCGGCTTCACGTGGCTTGGCACCAGCCTGTTTTGGCAGATTTTTATGCCCTTTGACCTTCATGGTGCGCTCATCAAAAACGCCCAGCTCAAGTTCTTGGAACCACACTGCCCAGCGCCCGTCTCCCACCGGCTCCAGCCCCACATCTTCGCCGCTGAGCACCTGTGTGAGATGCACCTCATGGCCGCTCCACTTGATCGTGCCTCCTGGCTTCACTTTGCGCCGGTGCCACTCCTCAGGGAACTCCCGCGCATCAGGCAGTCGCTGAGGATACTCAAGGCTCGATGGCCTGTAGTGTTCCGCAGGTGTGGTCTGGCCCAGCGCCTCGTGCGGGCGCTCGTGGTTGTACTCGCGGCGGAACTCGTCAAAGCAGCGCTGCTGCGCCTTGAGCGTTCGTGCTGGCGGTGATGCGGTGTGCTGTTCCAGCGTGCGATGAAAGCGCTCGTGCCGTCCGTTTTGCTGCGGCTTGCCCGGCTCGATGCGCTCCAACCTGATGCCCAGCCGCAACCACCACACGCTCAGTGCGCTGAGCCCGCCGAGCGTGCGGCTGGCAAAGGGCGGCCCGTTGTCCGAGCGTATCGCGCACGGCATCCCATGCTCCCGGAACGCGCTGATCATGATGGGCTGCACCAGCGGCCCTCCGGTCTTGCTGCCCAGGCACTGGCAGCGCAGAAGGTAACGGCTGCTGGCATCGGTGAGCGTCAGTGGACTGCACTTGCTGCCATCGCCCGTGCGGAACCATCCCTTGAAGTCCACGCACCACACCTCGTTGGGTGCACGTGCATGCCCCAGCGGCTGGCTGCTGGGCACTGCGCTGGCATGCGCACGTCGCTTGATCGAATTGGACAGCCCATGCCTGCGCAAGATGTCGCTGACCGTGCTCTCCGCAGGATGCGGCCCCGCTTCAGACTCGCGCTGCAGCCGTGCCAGAAGCTTTGGCGCGCCCCAGTGTGGCCAGCGAGCCTTGAGCCGCAGGATATGCTCGACGACCTCCAACTCCGTGGCGTTGGGATGGTGATGCGGTGCGCTGGATCGCTCCTGCAATCCCTCCGCTCCTGCCTGCTCGTAGCGAGCGATCCACTTGTAGACGGACTTGCGGCTCACGCCGTATCGCCGGGCCAGCTCCGCTGGCCCATAGCCGCCGCTCAAATACTCGCCGATCATCTTCAACCGTTCCTTCATCTCGTTTGTTTGGTTCCAGGGCATCAGTCACCCTGTCACCCATGTCCCCGGGAGAAAGTGTCACCAACGTGCCCGGAACATACCCAAGTGCCCCCATCAGCGGCGGGGAGAGGGGATCAGCTTTGTGGCCGCACAATGTTATGTGCTAAAGGGCGGTAACATAATTTACAGCGCTCGAAAACGGCACGCACCAGGCCACTTCCTCAGAAACGCCCTTCCTTCAGATCCAGCAGCGCACCACCCAGATGCGCGGTGACATCGCTCGCGCCCACAGACTCCATGGCCGTGCGCTCCTGAATGACAAACCTCTCCGCAGCACGACCGCACACCCACGCCCCCAGACCCGCTGCCTGATGCAGCGTGAGATGCTGCGCGGCAAAGGTGGCGCATACGCCGGATAAAACATCCCCCATGCCACCGCTGGCCATGCCGGCGTGGCCCGTCGTGTTGAACAAGGTCGGCTTGCCATGCGTGGCGATCACGGTGCGCGTGCCTTTGAGCAGCAGCGTGCGTCCCGGTGCGGTTTCCGTGAGCGATTCAACGAGCATGCGGCGGCTCATGCCATGCCAGCCGGGGAAATTCCGCAGCAGGCGGTCCATTTCACCGGGATGCGGCGTCATGAGGCGCGGCAGCCTGCCAGTTTCATCAAGCACTGTGGGATGCTGTGCCAGCATCGTCAGCGCATCGGCGTCCACGATGGTGGGAACCTTCGCCCGCTTGAGCACTTCGAGGACTTCCTTGTCATGGGCAAACCCCAGCCCCGGTCCGATGGCCAGCGCATTGAAGTTCATGTCCAGCACATCACGATAATCGTCGATCGGCTTCACCATCACCTCCGCAGGCAGACGGTGAACAATGAGCGGGTACAACTCCTCCTTCACCAGCAGCGTGACGAGTCCCGCGCCAGCGCGAATGGTGCCACGGCAGGCCAGCTCCGCAGCCCCAAGAAATCCCGGCGAGCCAGCCAGGATGCCGATGCGCCCCGCATCTCCTTTGTGCATGTCATTGGCACGGCGCGGTAGCCAGGAGCGCAGCATCTGCGGCGTCAGCACTTCGGCCTGTGCATCTCCATCCGTCTGCGACAAATCAGGCAGCGGCACCAGCGCGATGCGTCCCACGTAATGATCAGCGCCATCTTCCAGCAGCCCCGCTTTGATCTGCGCCACCACGGCGGTCACATCCGCTTCTACCGCGTCCTCGCAGGCATCACCATGATCGCCGTCGAGACCGGAGGGAATATCCATCGCAATCGTCAGCGAATGCCGCTGCGTGCGCAGCGTGTTCATTTCACGGGCCAGCACCTGCAGCTCCGGCTTCATCGGCCCCTGGGCTCCGATGCCGAGCAGCCCATCCAGACTCACGATCGGTCCGGCTGGAAAATCAAACGTCGAGGCATCGTCCAGAATGCGGACCAGACTGCCCAACACGGCCAGATGCGTGCGCGGCAGCGGCTTCATCGCCGTGGGCTCCCCACTCAGCCTTGCATACAACCGCCAGCCGTCAGCGACCAGTTCACGTGCTGCTACGAGCGCATCACCCGCGTTGTTCCCTTTGCCGAGATACAGCACCAGCGATCCCGCGCGCGGCGCAAACTGACGCACCACATTCGCGATGCCACATCCCGCCTCCTCCATCAATGCCGCCGCACTCACGCCGCGTGCAAAGGCGGCCTCTTCGCATTGCTGCATCTGGCGGCACGTGACGATCATGGGATTTCCGCTGCTTCCAGCAGCATGCCTTTGAGTTGATGGGCCGACTGCACCGTTTCCTGGGTTGTTTTGGTGGCAGGCAGCGAAAGGACGCGCGTGCCTTTGGCCGTCGTGTCCAAGGCTTTGGAGATGCCTTCAATAGCTGCCACTTCGGGCCCGCCGAGCACCAGCAGATGCATCAGGCGTTCACCATCGCGCTGCAGTCCATCCTTTAGCTGCTTCAGCGCTTCCGGCGTGTCGGGGATGAAGGCAAAGCGCAATGAGCGCACCACTTTTTCACCCGTCAGTTCATGCGCGACAGACAAGGATTCGGCGATGGCTTGCACCGTGCTTTCCTGCTGCTCCGCCGGGCCACCGTAGAGTGCCAGGACCATCACGATTTCCAGCGGTCGTTTGATTCCTGTCAGTTCGGCATCAATGACCGACTTCTCGTTGCCAAAGCGCCCGCGCCGTACCGTGTAGCCCATGTTCTCAGCGCCCATCGTGGACTCTAGATAGCCCGGGATGCTCAGGTCCCGGTCCGCTTTGCCCAAAGCCGTGCGCACGATCCCCGCATACCGTTCGATCCCTTCCGGGCTGATCTGCCGCCGCAGCGCCAGCGCATACTTGAAGGAACGATCCGCCGCCTGGTCCTTCTTCCACTGCCAGATGCCAAAGGAAGCAATCCCCAGCAGAATCGTGCCGACCGGCAGCATGACGAGGGCAAAACGAATCCAGCGTCCAGGATCAGCAGAGGTGGGTTGGGCTTCAGTCATGGGAGCTCACTCCATAGCAAGATTCCGCTTCTTGCCACGCAGAATCCGCGAAGCAGGGCAAAGCCGGTATCACTCCAAACCCGCCAAAAGTTCGGCCACCGACACCTTCTGCCCCGGCAGCACCAGCTCAGGCCGGATGTCTGCCAGAGGCTCCAGCACAAAGCGCCGCAGGTGCATGCGCGGGTGCGGCAGCGTGAGCACGGGATCATCGCTCACCACATCATCCGCATACAGCAGATCCAAATCGAGCGTGCGCGGCGAGTTACGCTCTCGTTGCTCCGGCCGCCCCAGCGCCTGCTCGATGGCCTTGAGGTGAGTATGCAGCTCATGCGGCAGGCAGTCGGCGGAGACTTCAATGACGGTATTCAAAAATGCCTGCGTCCCCGGCGCACAATCCACCGGCTCCGTCTCATACACCCGCGCACTCGCATTGAGCCGGATGCCTGGAACACGTGCCATCAGCAGCTCAATGCCACGCCGCATATTCTCAGCACGATCACCAAGATTGGAGCCAAGGGCGATACCGAAGTTCATGGTTTGAAGTTCTTAGCGATGGCTTGGAAAACAACCGTTCAGCCACCGCAAACTCAGCCCTTCAATCCCAGCACATCCTGCATGTCATACAGCCCCGCCGGCTTGCCCGCAAGCCATTGGGCCGCACGGACGGAACCCGTGGCAAAGGTGTCACGGCTGCTGGCTTTGTGCGTGAGTTCAACGCGTTCGCCCACATTGGCAAAGATCACCGTGTGATCGCCCACGACATCGCCGCCACGAATGGCGTGTACGCCGATTTCCTTCGGCGTGCGGGCTCCCACATCGCCAAAGCGGCCATGCTTGCAGTCCTTGTCATACTCCAGGCCACGCACATCCGCGAGGATCTCGACCAGCGTGCGTGCCGTGCCGCTGGGGGAGTCCTTCTTCATGCGGTGATGCATCTCCACGACTTCGAGATCGAAGTCCGGGCCCAGCAGTTCGGTGGCTTTCCGCGTCAGCCAGAACAAGGTGTTCACGCCGATGCTGTAATTCGAGGCGAAGACGATCGGCAGCGCCTTGGACGCTTCACGAATGTGAGCCAGCTCCTCATTGGTGTGGCCGGTGGTGCCGATCACGAGGCTCTTCCCTTGCTTGAGACATTCGCCCAGCAGTTCATCGCAGAAAGTGTGGGAGGAGAAGTCGATCACGATGTCCGCTTTCGCGAGCGCCGGGGTCAATGCATCGCCCACGTCAACGGTGGAGGCGACGGTGACGTTTTGAGCCTCGGCGGCACGGATGATGGCCTGGCCCATGCGGCCTTTGCTGCCGGTGATGAGAAGTTTGATGTCGGACATAATGAGCCGGTTTAATAAACGGGCAGCTGTAATGATGCAAGAGGCGGCTGAACGCTGTGCAGCGGATCATGCAGCAAGATTTCATCAAAGTCAGCATTCGGAGAACGCTCCGCCGGAGGCCAGAACTGGCCGCTGCGGATGCGCTGCACTGCCTCGGCGGCACACTGATGCGCGGCGTCGATCAGTGCCGCATCAAATCCCTCCCACGGTAGAATGGCTGTGTCCTGAATGCTTTTCGGCAGCGCGAAGTAGGCCACGCTGCTGATGGACTGACCGCGTTTCTGCAAAGCAGCGGCGTAGAGTGGCAACTGCAGATCCAGCCACAGTCCGCGCCTGCCATCGGGCAGGTCAAAGCACTTCCATTCATCCGCCTCGGTCAGCTTCGTGCGGGCCGTGATCACCTTGACATGCGCCTCCTGCGGCGTGCGCGGTTTGTCCGAACTCTTGAAATCGACGATGCGCAGGGTGCCGTCCACATGGCGTTCCACCCGGTCAATGCGGCCTCTCAAACGAGCCTCGGCGATGAGGAAGGGCATGGCATCTTCCTTGTCGCCGATCAGCAGTTCCGCATCAATGCACTGCCAGCCTTCCTGCCGGTTCCGGGCTTCGATCTCCGCCGCTTTCCGCAGGCGCTGCAAAATGCTTTCCAGCTGCAGCGTGATCAGCGGCGCGGGCCGCTGGCCATGAATCTCTCTTACCCGGTCCCGTGCCGCAGCTTCAAGACAGTCGGCTATGTGTGCGGGGTGCGTGCTGTCGCGCATGGCGGGGTCCAGACTCAGGCGATGAAACGCATGATGAATGAGATTGCCAAACTCCGCAGCATCCAGCTCACGTTTGCCCGTCTCGATTGAGCCCATGTTTTTCGTGCAGCTCAGGTAGTAGCGGAACGGGCAGCTCAAATACTCGCGCAGGCGTGAAGGTGAGATCGTCTCCAGCGGCTTCGCGCTCCAGTCCGGCTGCAGCTTCCACGCCAGCGTGTGCGGCGGCTCGGCGGCGGATGGTTGATCCTCCTCCTTCGGAAACAGATGGGCCACGCGCTGCGGCAGCACCGCGTTGTCGCATAAAAACAGCAGCCGTGACGGCCGCAGGGCATCGCCATCCTCGCTCCACTGCCCGCATAGCAGCCGCAGGCGTCCGCGTTTACCCAGACGCTGCTGCGCCAGTGCGGCGAGGATGAAGGCATCACGGGCGAAGCGGGTGTTTTGACACGGCAGTCCCAGCGCCTTGCGCAGGCTGTCCGGCAGAAACGGATGGCTGATGAAAATGCCCGGCACATGCTCCTCATTGAGACCGGTGACGATCAAGTTCGGCGACTTTTCCCACAGAAGTTCAAGCCAGCCCTGCAGCACGAGATCAATGTCCCCACGCGGTTCAGCGAGACGGCTTTGCGCGAGGCATTCAAGCGACAGCGAGAACATGTCTTCAGCTTTCGGCTGCAATCCAAAACGTTGCGCCTCCTGCTCAAGTTCTTCCGTGATGCGCAGCCACTCGGTGGCCAGTTCCGTGCGTTCCCGGTCCCCTGGTGCATCGGGATTAAACTCCTGCTCGCCAAGCAGCTTCAAGATCAGCGTGCGTGCCGCTTTGGCCGGAGTGAGCCGACGCAGCGCTTCAAGCAAGGCGAGCGTGTTCTCAATGGCTGGCCGCAGGGCAGGGCAGTCCGCCAGCGGCAGCTCCAGCGCATGCGCCAGAGTCACGGGCAGATGCTCACTGGCAAAGTCATCTGCCTCGCGCAGCAGCGCGGCGGTGCTCTCATTGCCCGGAATGACGGCTTTGCGAAATTCATCAATGCGCAGCAACGCGGCAAAAGCGCGCCAGGCCCCTGAGCTGAGCAGCAGGCGGAAACAATCCAGCACATGCCACATGCCCTCACGCTGCACCGGAATGCCACCGGGTTCAAAACTGCGCGCTTCCTCCAGCGTGAGCTTCTCCAGCAGCAGGCTGCCGACTTCCGAGTCGCACACGCCCAGCGCCGTGCGTCCCGTCGGCACGAGCTCGCGCATGAGATCCAGCGTCAGCGCCGCCTGCGTGGCAGGATCACGCGCCACATGGATCTGCTCATCTTGAAACGGCAGACTGCACCCCGCGTCTTCGCCCCAGCATTCCGGCAGGGGACGTCCGCAGGCATCAAAGGTGTGCGCCATCGACTGCGGCGCTTGAATCGCGATGTCCACCTGCAGTCCGCGTTTGGCACAGCCCGTGATCCAGTCGTCCAGCAAAGGCGGCAAATCCGGCGAGGCGAGCACGACAATCCGCCGCACACCTTCCGGCAGCGCCGGTTCAAACGCATACCCACGCTTGAGCACCTGCGCATCCGCCACTTGGGCTTGTGCAAGTTCCTCAAAGTACACACGCTCGATCTTCGCCAGATCCTGCCAGCGCGCAGCTTCGCGCTGCGCGGCCGGATGCTCAGCCGTGTTGGCAAAGGTGAGACCGCCCGTGCCGAGCAGCATCTTGAGTTCCGCCAGCATGCGTGCCGTTTCCGCCTGCCAGCCCCAGCCGGAAGACGTGGGCGGCTTGGGAAACAGCGCCGTGAGCGAATCCAGCGGCACCCGTTCAAGCGCCCGCTGCCACGCCATCTGTGACTGCACCGCAGTCGCCGCCTCAAAGCGGCGCGTCTGCGGCAGCAGCGCCTGCTCCGGCAGCCAGAGATGCGGCACGATGGCCGCAGTCCCCGTCTCATTCGTCACCACCGCCAGCGCCTCGCGCAGCCGGCGTCCGGCTTCACCGTTTGGCACCAGCAGCAGCGTGCTGCTGAGATCCAGCGCACGCGCAGGATCCCAGTCGCGGCAGAGCAGGGCCACGGCCTGCTCCAGCACAGGTGTCTCCCAGCCCCAGAACAGCCGCTGAATGGAGCCGCTCATGAGTCTCCCAGCTTCTTGAGGATGTCGTTCACGATCTCCTCGGGCGTCTGATCAATGGAAACACGGATGATGTCAGGCGTCGGCTCCAGCGTGGCCAGTTGGCTGTCCAGCAATGTGGGCGGCATGAAGTGCCCTTTGCGCCCTGCAAGACGGGTGGCGATGAGCTCCTTCGTGCCGTCCAGCAGCACAAAGCGCAGCGTCTCGGGTTGGTCATGTGCGCGCAGCTTGTCACGATAGATCGGCTTCAGCGCAGAGCAGGCCAGCACGTAGTTCGGCGTGAGGTGCCGCATGTCCTCGATGCGCTGGCGCAGCGTCGCATACCAGGGCCAGCGGTCGTCATCATTCAGCGGCGTGCCGGCGGACATCTTGGCCTTGTTGGAGGGCGGATGGAAATCGTCGCCGTCCTCGAAGACGCCTTCGAGCCTGGCTGCGAGCAGGCTGCCGATGACGGACTTGCCGCTGCCGGAGACGCCCATGATGATGATGGTTTTTAGATCGGGGTGGAGCATGTGTGAAGGTGATTTTTGTGAAGCTTGACCGTGGGGCATGCCACGCTGAGGGTGTGAACCGAAGCCATGAAATACTCGATCCTGACCGCTCTTCTGGTGCTCGGCACCGCCTTTGCCACTGCTGAAGACAAACCTGCCGCTGCCAAGCAGGAGGCTGCCAAGGAGATCATGCTCTTCAATGGCAAATCACTCGACGACTGGGAGTCCGTGGACGTCGGCGGCAGCGGTGAGGTGGAACTGGAGGGTGGTCTCATGATCATCAATCAGGGCGAGAATGTGAGCGGTGCCATTTACAAGAAAGCAGCCGCACTGCCAACGACCAACTACGAGATCACGCTGGAAGCCAAGCGCATGCAGGGCGTCGATTTCTTCGTCGGCCTCACCTTTCCCGTCGGTGATCTCAAACACTGCGCCAGCCTGATCTGCGGCGGCTGGGGAGGCAGCGTGACCGGCATCTCCTGCATCGACGGTATGGACGCCTCCGACAACAACACCTCCAGCTACCAGCGTTACAAGGATGACGAGTGGTATGCCATCAAGCTGCGCGTCACCCCGAAAAACATCAGCGTCTGGCTGGGTGACAAACAGATCATCGACGAAGACATTGAGGGCAAAAAAATCAGCGTTCGTTCCGGCCCCATCGAAAGCTACCTGCCGCTCTCGCTCACAACCTTCAACACCATGGCCGCGATCCGCAACGTCAAGCTGACTCCGATCACAGAGCCGAAGTGATGCCGCCCACCTCCGCACTGCGCCTGTTCGCTCTCGCATTTTGCGGAGCCCTCACCTCCTGCCACACCGCCCTGCGTGTGGAGACCACCCGTGACGAGACGGAGCTCAGTGCTCGTGAGAAGCGCCACATGGCCGCCCTTCTGGATGAAGTGGCGTCAGGCTGGGACGGAATGCAGCACGGCAAGTCCGCCGCCCGGCGGGCCGCAGAGGATCGCTATGAAAATGCACTCGCCAAGTTTCTGCGTGAATGGGACTCCCATCAGTGCCCGCGCTACTGGCAGAGCGGCACCGAGTTCACCTCCAGGCAGCAGTCCTTTCAGATCGAACTGATCAACGAGACAAGCCCCAAGCGCGAGATTCTACCCAAGCAGCTTGATCAGCTCATGCTCGCTTCACGCAAGCGGTCACGCGGGGATGACACTCTCTCGGAGCGGCCCGGCCTGGGTGTGCCCGTCGTAGGCCACATCTACCGCACAGACACCACGCGCAAGGAGCAGCCCTTCCTGCCACCAAACGGTGGCAACCTCACCCTCACCGCCGTGCTGGAGATGGTGGATGATGACGCAGATCCCGCCACCCCACGGCGCTGCCGCCTGCATTTGCACGATGCCCTCAACGTGGAAACCGTGAAGGTGCAGAGTGATGAGCGCCTGCTCGCGGCAAATTTCACCGCAGCCAAGGATCTCGCCCTGTCCAAAAAATCCCTCGGCCTCTTTTCGTTGCTGGGGTTGTTCTATCCCGAGCGCACGCTGGGAGACAGCCATCTCTACTGCATGGACGGCTATGATCCCAAGCGCATCCCCGTCGTCTTTGTGCATGGCCTCATGTCGGATCCGCACATCTGGCTGAACGCCGTCAATGCCATCAGCTCAGACCCCGAACTGCGCGCCAAGTATCAGCCCTGGTACTTCCTGTATCCCACCGGCCTGAGTGTGCCGCAGACGTCCGCACGCCTGCGCAATTCGCTGCAGCAGGCCCGCGATTACTTCGATCCAGATCACAACGATCCCGGCATGAGCCAAATGGTGCTGGTCGGCCATAGCATGGGCGGACTGCTCAGCCGCATGCAGGCCATCGACCCCAAAGACAAGCTATGGGACGCCATGTTTCGCAAGCCGCCGGAGCAGTTGGACGTTTCGGAGCCTGTGCGCGAGCGCATCGTCAGCGCCCTCAAATTCAAGCCTCAGCCCGAGGTGAAGCGTCTGGTGTTCATCACCACGCCTCAGCGCGGCAGCAATCTCGCCGGCAAGAACATCGTGCGTCGCCTCGCCTCGCTCATTCGCCTGCCGGTGGATACATTGCTCATGTCACAGCAGTTGCTCACCGGGAACACCGACGCGCTCTCGCCGCAGATTCGCGACTGGGGCTTCTTCGCCTTCCTCAGCATCGGCACCCTTTCCAATGAGCATCCCTTTTATGCTGGGCTGAACGCCGTGCCCATTCCCGTGCCCTACCACTCCATCATCGGCCAGTTCGGTCGCAAACCCCTCCTCGATAGCTCCGACGGCGCCGTCCCCTACTGGAGCGCCCACCTCGAAGGCGCGAAGTCTGAAAAAGTCGTCCCTTGCTGGCACGGCTGTGTCGAGCGCCCCGAAGTCGTGCAGGAAGTCGTCCGCGTCCTCCGCGAGCATCTGCAGGAAAGCGGCCGCACAGCACGCTGAACGCTTCAGTGTTCGTAGTTCGGGCTTCAGCCCGTTCAGGCTTCTGGGCTCATCATTTTTTTGCCCTCTCTTTGCGTTTTTTTGCGGCCATTCAATTCTGATTGCCCCGACTTGCCCGCATGGAACCGCCGCCAAGTCACGTTCTTGAAATAACAACATCATGAAACCTTTCTTCCTTTCAGGCCTGCTGGCCGCCGCAGTGCTGGCTCATGCCGGTGATCTCCCTTTCACACAGGTTCCCGCTGAGTTTGCCGGCCAGTTCTCACCGGGAAAATCCCCCCTTGTTTTCAAAGACGGCAGCCAGGTGAAGAAAGCAGAAGACTGGCCCAAACGTCGCGCGGAAATCCTCGCGGACTGGCATGCCATCATGGGCGCATGGCCTGCGGTCATTGAGAAACCAAAAATCGAAGTGCTGGAAACTTCGCAGCGGGAAGGGGGCATCACCCAGCGCAAAGTGCGCGTCGAAATCGCCCCCGGACAAACCGGCGATGGTTACCTGCTGCTCCCTTCGAACGAGGGCAAGCGCCCCGCCGTCTTCGTGCCCTATTACGATCCCGAAACGAGCGCCGGCCTCAGCACCAAACCATTGCGCGATTTCGCCTGGCAGCTCGCGCGGCGTGGCTTTGTCACCCTCTCCATCGGCTCCCCCGGCGGAGATGCACGCAAGCCCGTGCTGAGTGAGGCTGCCAAGTGCCAGCCCCTCTCCTACCTCGGCTACATCAGCGCGAACATGTGGCAGGCGCTCGCCTCGCTGCCCGAGGTCGATGCCGCACGCATCGGCATCGTCGGCCATTCGTATGGTGGCAAGTGGTCGCTTTTCGGCGCCTGCCTCTGGGACAAGTATGCCTGCGCCGTGTGGAGTGATCCCGGCATCGTCTTTGATGAAACACGCGGCAGCATCAACTACCAGGAGCCCTGGTACCTCGGCCTTGATCCCGCCCTCACCCGCAAGCCGGGCCTCGTCAGCGCCGAAAGCCCGCGCACCGGCGCCTACAAGACGCTCATCGAACAAGGTCACGATCTGCAGGAACTGCATGCCCTCATGGCGCCGCGCCCCTTCCTCGTCTCCGGCGGCGCCGAAGACCCGCCAAAACGCTGGGCCGCGCTCAATCACGCCATCGCCGTGAATCAACTCCTAGGCGTCACCAGCCGCGTTGCCATGACCAACCGTGAGAAGCACGATCCCAATGAGGAGTCCAACGAGCAGATCTACCGCTTCTTCGAATACTGGCTCAAGCCTTGAGCCCGGGGGGGGGCTGGCGGCTCGTCCAGTCTGCCCGAGTTTTGTGCTTTGGGGCAAACGCGGCACTTGACGGGGGGCGGCTCTGTCCACGAAGGTACGCTTTCACCACCCCGACCAGCTATTTGTCGAGATCATGCCCGAAATTACTTCTTCAGCTGCCACTGCCGATTCTGTCATCCATGCCGCTCTCGAGGCGGTGGAGGTTCAGCGCGAAGCTGTTAAGGAGTTCCCGGGGAAAGCTCCCGGCTTGGTGCGCGCGCTGCAGGCTCTGGGAGATGCCCAGCGCGATGCGGGCGACATCGCCGGAGCGGAAGCCTCCTTTCTCGATGCTCTGGAGGCTGGGAAAGAGCTGGAACTGCCGGCGGATGTGATGGCCAATGTGCGCACGAGTCTCGCGACTCTGCTGGATTTCAACGGTCGGGAGGCGGATTCGCTGCCCTACTACGAGGAGGCGATCAGTAACCACGAAGCCTTGGGCGGTGACAATCTCGAGGTGGCGGCACAGCTGCGCAACAACCTGGCCATGACCTACAAGTGCATGGACAAGTTTGCTCTGGCGGAGCAGCACTACCTGCGTGCGCTGGAGACCTTGGAAAACAAGCGCGGGCGTAAATCCGAGTCCGTGGCCTGCGTGTTCAACAACCTGGGCAGCCTGTACTACGCGGCCGGCTTCCCTGACCAGGCCAAGGAAATGTTTGAGGACGGACTGCAGATCCGCATTGAGGTGCTCGGTGAGAACCACCGGGATGTGGCCCAGTCCCTCTGCAATCTGGCCACGGCATGCCATGAATTGAAGGATAATGAGGCGGCTCAGCAGCATTTTGAGAAAAGCCTGAGAATCCTGGAAGCCCAGCTGCCCCAGGAAGAACGCAGCTATGAGGCCATCGGGGCCGATTACGTCGCCATGCTCGAGATCATTGGCGAGGAAGGCAAGGCCGCCGCCTTGAAAAAGAGGATGGAAAAGGTGCTGGCGTCAGTTTGATGCACGGTGGCATTTGCCAAACGCTTCGTCCGCATGAAAGGTAGGAGCGGAAATGATTTCATCACCCCCTTTGCAAGAAAAAACCTGGACTGGCACCGCGGTGTCCGATGGGGTTGCGCATGCGGTGGTGCATGTCCTTAAGGATCACTTTGATGAGCCCGATGAGGATACCATCGAGCCCGGTACAGAAGATCTCCAAATGGAGCGCCTGCATGCCGCGCTGGCCGTCACCGCCAAAGAGATCGAAGAACTGCAGCGCGTGATGGCAGGGGAGCACGGCAGTGCCGAAAGCGAGATCTTCGAGACTCATCTTCTGATCCTGCAGGATTCCACGATTCTGAAGCAGACGGAAAAAACCGTGCGCGAGCAGCAGGTGTGTGTGGACTGGGCCTACTACAAGCTCATGTGCAAGCACATGGACGCCCTGCGCGGGCTCTCGGACGCCTATTTGCGCGAACGCTTTCTAGACGTGAAAGACGTGACGCATCGCGTCATGCGCCATCTGCGCGGAGAGCTTCTGGACCACCCGATGTTTGATGAACCGGTCATCGTCGTGGCGCATGATCTGACGCCTTCCGACACCGTGCAGCTGGACCGCAGCAAGGTGCTGGGCTTTGCCCTGGAGACCGGCAGCGCGGTCTCGCATGCGGCCATCATCGCCCGCTCCTTGGCGCTGCCGGCGGTGGTGAGACTTCATGGCATCTGTGATGAACTGCACAGCGGCGACACCGTCCTGCTGGACGGTGAAGGCGGATTGCTCATTCAAAATCCAACGGCTGAAACCCTGGCACGCTACCGCCTGCGGGAAGAGCAGGCGGAACGGCGGGAGGATGTCTTTCAACTGGAACGGCACAAACCTTCACTCACACGTTGCGGCACCGCCATCTGCGTGGGGGCGAATGCAGAGTTCATCGAGGAAATGAAGATTGTGGAGGACAGCGGTGCCGAAGAAGTCGGACTGTTCCGCACGGAGTTTCTGCATCTGGAAAATCCGGATGCCACCGAAGACCAGCTGACCAAGGCTTACAGCAAAGTGGTGCAGTCCCAGGCTCCGAAACGCGTGGTGTTTCGCACCTTGGATCTCGGCGGTGACAAGGTGGACGAGCGTCTCGCCGTGGAGCCGGAGCCCAATCCCTTCCTCGGCTGGCGCGGCATCCGCCTTTCACTGGGCCGGTTGGATCTCTTCAAGCGGCAGCTGCGTGCCCTGCTGCGTGCCTCCGTGCATGGTCGCGTGGGCATCATGTTTCCGATGGTCTCCGGCGTCCAGGAAGTGCTGGAGGCGAAAGCCGTCCTCAATGACTGCGCGGATGAACTCACCGCGGAAGGCGTTGATGTGCCGGACGAGATCGAGATCGGCGCCATGATCGAGATTCCCAGCGCAGCCCTGTCCGCTGATTTGATCGCGGCGGAAGTCGATTTCCTCAGCCTCGGGACGAATGACCTGATTCAATACACCATTGCGGTGGACCGGCTCAATGACCGTGTGGCAAAGCTCTACCAGCCCACCCATCCTGCCGTACTGAGGCTTATCGGCATGTCGGTCAAGGCGGCGCGTGCGGCGGGCATCCGCATCGGCATGTGCGGTGAGATGGCGTCGGATCTGACTCTTACTCCCTTGATGATCGGTCTGGGATTGAATGAATTAAGTGTGGCCACCACGCAAATTGCCCGCGTGAAGCATGCCGTGCGTCGTCTCGACGTGCCGGAGTGCGAGGCCCTGGCGCAAGCCGTCCTGAAATGCACCAGCCCGGCCGAGATACGGGCTCTCAGCCGGGCTGTGGCGGACAAGAACTATCCCGAATTGTTCGAGTAGTCCTTTGGTTTTGAGTGGATTAAGCAGCGAGCTTGGACTTGCTCTTGCGCACCAGCTTGGCTGGCTTCGGAGCCATCGTGGGGCGGAAGGCATCACCAAAGAGATACTGGCGGGCGCTGTCCACCTGGCCCATCACGCGGCGGTGCCATTTGGTGTATTCCTTGCCCAGACGTTCTTCGGCGTCATCATGCTGCAGGGCGCTGTCGAGGCTCATGCGCTCAGCGCTCAGTTCGGCCTGGAAGGTGATTTCCGGGATGTGCAGCTCCACCGCCTCAAACATGTCCATCACGCGCGCGGCATAGCTGGTGTCCCAGACCTTGTCGTCTTCATCATAGCAGCTCGTCACCAGGTGGGCGATCAGGTATTCGGCGTTGTCGGAGTAAACCTCCGCCGCATCGATGACCGAGTCAAAGCTCTCATGATCAACGGTTACTGGCAGGACCACAGAGAGGGCGACTCCAGCGGCCTGAAGAATCTGGTCCATTTCGCAGCCTTGATAGAACTTGTTGAAGAACTCACCCAAGCCCGTGCTCACGTCCAAAATGGTCAGCGGGGAGGCATCCACATGGGCGAGGAAAGATCTCGGCGTCAATGAACTGGCATCAAGCGCGATAACACCGGAAGCATTGTAGGAATCCTCTTCGGTGAGGGAGAGGAGCTGATGAGAGACACCATACTGCTGAAGGTAGCGGTGGAAGCAGAGCGCCAGGGTGCTCTTGCCGGTGCCAGGATAATCGTTTTGGATGAGGATGAGCTTCTTCATAATGATTTTCTTAAATTACAAAGTTATTATGGTGGTTATAATAAACATTGCAAGAATAAATATTTCGCATTTCCATAATTTCAACACCCTAAGGGTATCTTTAGGAGCTGGAGGCTAGTAGATTCAAGACTTGGAGCGTCACTCGCCCAATAGTGAAAAAAGTGCATCAAACCCTACGTCGAGCCGTCCACCTCCCCACGGGATACTCTGCAAATCTCCTTTGAACTGCTCAATTCAGCGCCAAGCCGTCCTTGCACAGCGGAAAGTAGGCTCTAATATCGCGCTCGGCGCACCTCCTACCCCGTGGTGTAATGGTAACACAGGAGATTTTGATTCTCTCGTTCAAGGTTCGAATCCTTGCGGGGTAACCACCACAAGTAGAGTGTTGGATTGGGTGATTTCCGCTTCTCACCGCCACCCATCATCTTGCGGCAGTGGCAGCAGCACCCGTGAAACTCTCATCCGTCAGCGTTCTGAGAAACGCCACGAGATCCGCTTTCTCCTGCGTCGTGAGTTGGATGCCAGCCTCCGGATGCTTAGCCAGGTTCGGGTCCAGCGTGGCGCTGCGGCGCACCCCGCTGCTATAGTGCTCCACCACCTCCTCCAGCGTGTTGAAGCGGCCATCATGCATGTACGGCGCGGTGAGGGCCACGTTGCGCAGGCTCGGCGTTTTGAATTTCCCACGGTCAGCCGCGTTCTTCGTCACCGCCATGCGGCCGAGGTCATCCTCCGCAAGTTCAAGCCCGTTGCTGGCAAACGGCTGGCTCGTGAACAGCGTGCCTCCGTGGCAGTGAAAGCAATCCGCACCGCGCAGCCCGCGCTTGGGATCAAACTCCGTCACAAAGAGCTGCAGCCCGCGCTTCTCGCTCTCGGTCAGTTCCGCCACCTTGCGTGCCGCACGGTCAAAGCGTGATTCCTGGGAGACGAGCGTCAGCAGAAACTGCTCCAGTGCCTTCGCCACGCGCTCCGGCGTGATCTCTGCGGCGCCAAACGCCTTCGCAAACCCCTGCGTATACTCCGGATCCGCACTCAGCTTGGCGATGACCCTGGGCAGTGTCTCATTCATCTCATGCGCGTCCTGGATCGGCATCAGCACCTGCTCCCGCAGCGTGGCTGCACGGCCATCCCAGAAGAAAGAGGGCTGCCAGGCCAGATTGAACAACGGCATTGCGTTGCGCTTCCCCACCTGCAGCTCCGCGCCGAGGCTGAAACGCCGCGCATCGGCAAAGGCACGCGTTTGATCATGGCAGGAGGCGCAGGATTGCGTCTGATTGATCGACAGTCGCGTGTCGTGAAACAACTGTCTGCCCAGCGCCACCCCTTCCTGCGTCAGCGGATTGTCGGCCGGTAGCTGCACCTGGGGAAAACGCTGCGTCATCGTCGGGGTCAGCGCATGAGTGCCAGCGGGAAGGGGAGCAGGCTTGGTGGCAAACGCCGGTGTCTGATACACATCGTAGTGCATGCTGCGCACCCGAAACGCCTGCTCGATGTTCGACTTGAGCTTCGCCGCAAGGGCATCTCCCGCGCGCGAATGCGTCGAAGTTCCATCCTTGGCAAAGTCGATGCCCGCCAGCGCTCGCTGCACATCAAACTCCAGCTCCACCGTCAGCGGTCGCCCTCCACGAAACGCCACCGGCACCTCCACCGTCATCAACTGCGGCGCATTGGCGATGTGATACGAAAATCCGCTCTCCTTGCCTTCCTTCGTGAACCGCCCTTCCAGCGCTATGAAAATATACCCCCCCTGCCAGCCCCAGTGCAAGCCGTTGACCTGAGGATTGAGTGCATGATTGGGCGCATAACCATTCGGGTCCGATTTGTTCGTCTTCTCATCCACACCGATGCGAAAGCGGATCCCCTTGTAATCACCCGCAGGCATGCCCGAGACTTTCGCTGTCTGTCTCCCTGCCGCCGCACTTAAATATGCAAACCAGTCCTTCGACTCCAGCCAGGTGCCATCGTCTTTCTGCAAAGCCAGCCCTGAGAGCAGACAATCAAGTCGCGTCACTCGACTCCCACCCATCACTTCCATCGGCTCATCCAGCCGCAACGCCCGACCATTCACCATCGGCACAATCTGCAACTGCAGGTCTTGCCCCCATGAAGACAGCGTGAGCATCCAAGTCACGATCGCCCAAACCCCAAGCGGCATCTTGGAAAGCAGGGTTCTCATGAAGATGCGGTGCATAAACGACGACCTTGATCGTGGGAGGCATACTTTCTAGAATGAGCATACACTCACAAGTCAGGTATTTGTAAGCTGGAGGCCCGGTGGCCGCCATGTCGCTCATATGGGCTTGAGGCCCACGCCTTAAAGTCAGCTCACTCGGTTTGAGTAATACGCATCAGGCACTGAGAGACCTCAGTCCCACCTCAGCCAATCCGACGGCGACGACGCAGTGTCCATGCGAGGCCGCAACTCGCGATGAGGATGGCACCACCAGGCTCCGGCACAGGGGTAAAGCCACCGATTACGAGTCCGTCCTGCCAGTTGTTCGGGTCGGCTTCGTTATAGAAAGTGTTAACGGTGAAATAACTGTGCTGGGCCACGTAGCTGTCGAAGAAGCCCGGGGTGTCCTTGGAGGCCACATCGCTCAAGATGCTCTGAAATAGCGCAGAACGGGCGTCACCCGTCGGCGTGCCGAGAGGGGCAAAGTAGTCCTGATAATCGCTCATGTTAGTGAAGTCCGACTTCGGCGGCTTGCCCTCGGTCTGCGAGAGGAAGTCCTGGATGGCGAACATCGCATTGAAGAAAGGATCGTTATTACCGAAGTCGTGGTAGTCGCCACTCTGCTCAAGGAACCGGCCCGAGGCACCAGCCAGGGTGTTCCAAGGCAGATAGGTGTCGAGAACGTACTCCATCACGGCGACTTGTTTCGGAACGATGCCGGAATAGAAAAGGGGATCGGACTGGTAGATGTTGTTTCGTTCAATGTTCTGCACGGTCCAGCCATTCTGAAGCGACAATGTATCTGCGGTGATGGTCTGGTTGCTCAAAGCAGGGGCGCCAGGCTCGATGCAGAACCACCAATAGGTCTGCCCACCGATGACATACTCGCCAATCGCATCGCCATTGTTATCCAGTCCGGTCACGCTGACGGTTGCAGCCGTTGCCGTGACGGTGCAGGCCGCAAATAACAGGGGAATGAGACTTCGGAATGTCATTGTTGTGTGAAATTTATGATTATCACTCAATAAATCTAGCTTTATTTTATGACAATTATGAAAATATAACAATTAACTAGTGCTTCGCCACTAATTAATCGGCCAAAGCGCTGGCTTGCCAATGGGTGGGCCAGTCCTACGCTGCAAATTCTGATGCCTCGTTCCTCTCAAGCCTTTCCGTGGCGGCTTGCCATCGCTTTCATGGCTGTCTGCTACCTTTTGGCAGACCTGTATGCTTTCAAAGGTCCGCTGCATAAGATGTGTCTAAAGAGACAGGGCGGGGGAGTGGTGGCGGAGGTGGATGGCCTGCCCATCTCACGGCATGAACTGGAGGCGGCAATGCGGGAGCAGCTGTGGAAGCGTAATGCAGCATGGGCCAGTATCAGTCCAGAGGCTCGTCAGCAGACCCGTTCGCAGGCGTTGGAAAATCTGGTAAACGATCGCCTCCTGCGCGCCTCCCGCAGCAAAAGCAGTCGAAACGTGGACTTGCCTAAAACCGATGTGAAACTCGAGTCGGAGCGGATGCAGCGGCAGTTTGCCGATGCCGCAGAGTTTCCCAAACGCCTGGCCGCCCAGCACCTCACTCCAAAGTCGCTGGAAGCCCGGATCAATGACGCGCAGCAAGATGAAGCATGGATTGAGGCGGAAATTCAGACTCGCTTCAAGGTGGTCACGTCGCAGGACCTGCGAGCCTGGTATGCTGAATTCAAAGAGACGCTGCGCATCCCGCAGGCGCACCACGCGGCGCACATTTTCTTCACCCGGCATGACCCAGCGAAGCCAGACCGCTCTGCCGAGATCCGCGAGATCCAACGCCAGCTCCTGGCAAAGGAGAAGACCTTTGCGCAACTCGCCAAGGAACATTCCGAGGACGATCGCAGTAAAAATCTGGGCGGCGATCTCGGCTGGTTCACGCAGCAGCGCATGCCGGCGGATTTCATCGCCGCAGTCGAAAAGCTCAAGGTCGGCCAGCTCAGCGAGCCCGTGCAGACCCAGCTCGGCTGGCACCTCATCATCGTGCTGGAGCGCCACGCCTCACACCTGCCGACCTTGGCAGAAGTGACACCCGAGATCGCCGCGCTGCTGACCAGCAAACGGCGCGAGGTGGCCCTCAAGGCCCTCCTCACTGAACTGCGGGAACGCTCGCCTCAGCCTGTAGTTTATCACGCCGAGATCATTGATCACACTGCACCGGCACCTTGATCCAATCGGCGTCGTGCGCGCCACTTTCTGATTTCTTCAATCCACAGCACGCTGCTGCCTATGAGGCCGAGGAGAACGACGTCCGCCAGCGGGATCGGCACCGTGTGGAAAATGCGGTTCATCCATGCGTTGTAGATGACGAGGATGTGCAGGGCGTTGCCAAGGATGAGGCCACCGACAAGCCACCGGTTGCGCAGCACATCGAGGCTGATCGCGGACTTGGTGGCACTGCGGCAGTTGAGCACATTGAACCACTGCGTCACGGCGATCAGTGTGAAGGTCTCTGTTTGCACCAGGGCAAACGGAACTCCGGTGGACTGTCTCCATATGAAGAAACCAAAGACCGCCACCACCGAGGTGATGACCATGAGCAACAGCCGTTGCAGCATCGGTCCTGTGATGAGTTGCTCATTCTTCGGCGTGGGTTGGCGGCGCATTTCATCGCCCTCCAGCCCTTCCATGATCAGGTTCACCGTCACCGCTCCTTCGGTCACAATGTTAATCCACAAGATCTGCACCGCCGCCAGCGGCAGCGGGTAGCCGCACAGCAGCGCCAGCAGCAGAATGACGACTTCGTCAATGGATGTCGCAAACAGAAACAGCACCACCTTCTTGAGGTTCTGATACACCAGCCGTCCCTCCTCGATGGCTTTCACAATGGTGGCGAAGTTGTCATCCGTGATGACGATCTTCGCCGCACCCTTCGCCACCTCCGTGCCGGTGATGCCCATGGCCACGCCCACGTCTGCTGCGGCCAGCGCCGGTGCGTCATTCACACCGTCTCCTGTCATGGCCACGACTTGTTTCTGTGATTGGAAGGCTTTGACGATCCGCAGCTTCTGCGCCGGATGAACCCGCGCAAAAACCGAGATGCGGTCCAGGCTGCCACGCAGCGCGTCTTCAGACATCGCTTCGAGCTCGGCGCTGTCCACGGCGATGTCACCCGGCCTCGCGATGCCCAGCTCAGTCGCGATCGCAAGCCCGGTGGCCTTGTGATCTCCCGTGACCATCACTGGCCGGATGCCCGCCGCCAGGCACTCGACCACCGCCGCCTTCACCTCTTCACGTGGTGGATCCATTTGGCCCAGCAGCCCGAGAAAGCGCAGCCTTCCGCGCCAGGGTTCAAACCCTGCCTTCTCATCAAGAGGGACGTCATAGATCTCCGCCACGGCGAGCACCCGCAGAGCCTGCGCGGCGAGTTCTTCGGACGTTTGCTGAAGCTTGGCCAAATCCAGCGTCGTTTGATCGCACAGTTCGAGCAGCTTCTCAGGCGCCCCTTTGAACAGCACCCGGTGCTTCCCATCATTGTCATGCTGTGTGGCCATCATCTTCTCGGCTGAGTCAAAGGGGATCTCCGCGCCGCGTGGCCACTCCTGGCTCAGCGATTCAGGTTTCACTCCACCTTTGTGCGCCAGCGTGAGCAGCGCGGCCTCAGTGGGGTCTCCCAGCGGCCTCCATCGCGTTTCCTCTCCATCGGGTGCCACCAGGTTGGCGTCATTGCACAGCGTGATGGCTTCCAGCAAAATCCTGACCGCATCATCATCATGACCATCGCCGGTAAGCTTGCCTTCGGGCGAATAACCCGCCCCCGTCGCTTCAATTTGCCGTCCGTCCGGCAGCACCAGCTTGGTGACGGTCATCTCGTTCTTCGTCAGCGTGCCTGTCTTGTCGCTGCAGATGATGCTGGTGGATCCGAGCGTCTCCACGGCGGCAAGTCGCCGCACGATGGCGCCGCGTCGCGCCATGCGCTGCATGCCCACTGCCAGCGCAATCGTCATCGCCACCGGCAGTCCCTCGGGCACCATCGAAACCATCTGGCTGATCGCCACCATGAAAATGGTCACGAAGGGAATGCCGCGCAGCAGGCCAAAGGCGACGATCAGAACAAAGAGCACAATGGACGCAATCACCAGCCAGTTCCCAAACTGCTTGAGCCGCACTTCCAGCGGTGTTTTGGGTTGCTCCGCAGACGTCGTCATGCGGGCAATCTTTCCCACCTCGGTTTGCAGACCCGTGGCCACCACCACCGCACGGCCCCGGCCAGCGGTGAGATGTGTGCCGGAGTAGATCATGTTTCTCCGGTCTCCCAGACCCGCGGGCTCAGCCACCACTTCCGTGCTTTTCACCACTGGCAGCGACTCTCCTGTGAGCTCGGCCTCGGTGGCTTCCAACGCCGCCGCTTCCAGCAGCCGCGCATCGGCGCCCACCTGATCTCCAGCTCCCAGCAAAAGGATGTCTCCCGGGACTAAATCCCGCGCTTCGATGATCGACTCCTTGCCATCCCGAATGACGCGTACCTTCAGCGCCGAAAGCTTGCGCAGCGCCGTCATGGAATGCTCCGCCCGACCTTCCTGCACCGCACCGATTAGCGCATTGATCAGCACGACGATCAGGATCACCACCGCATCACTGGCATGCCCCATCGCAAAGGAGATCACCGCCGCGACAAACAAAATGTAGATCAAGGGACTCGCGAACTGCGCTGCAAACACACGCCACAGCGGCTTGTGCTTGTCCTCCGGCAGCTCATTCGGCCCATGCTGTTTCAGGCGTTCTGAAGCCTCGCTGCCGCTCAGTCCGGCCTGTGCATCGGTCTGCAGCGCCGTCACAGTTTTGTCAGATTCTGCGGCGTGCCAGATGAGCGGTGTAAGTGCCTGCATGGCCCACGATAAATTGGATCAGGACAAGCGCCATGGGTAATGCACCCCATGGGTGCAAATGACCCGACACAGATGCGGCCGTTGCGCTCGGGCAAATGCGCGCTAAGGGCGTGGGCATGAAACAAAACGTTGGCATTCTCGGGCTCGGCATCATCGGCAGTCGTGTGGCGGACAACCTGCGCAAGGCAGGGCATGAGGTGTTTGTCTGGAGCCGCAGCGCGCGCCCCGTGCCCAACTTTCTCGCATCACCGCATGAGGTGGCCGAGGCCGCTGGCATCATCCAGATCTTCGTGCGCGACAGCGCGGCGCTGATCGAGGCGATCGAGGACATGAAGCCCGCTCTCAAGGCCGGGCATCTCATCATGAATCACGCCACCGTCAGCAAAAAAGCCACGCTGCAGGCCGCCCAGCTCGTCGAAGAAACCGGCGCAGCCTTTCTCGACGCCCCCTTCACCGGCAGCAAGATGGCCGCACAGAACGGCAAGCTCAGCTACTACATCGGCGGCAGTGATCTGCTGCTCGAGCGCGCCCGGCCCGTCCTCGCAGCCAGCGCCGCCAAGATCCTGCCTCTCGGGGCCATCGGCGAAGCCATGGTGCTCAAAATCGTCACCAACCTCGTCTCCGCTGTCATCGTCGAGGCCGTGGCCGAAGCCGCCGACATCACCAAGGCCAATGGCATCTCTCTCGAACGCCTGCACGAAGCCCTGGAGTCGAACGCCAACTATTCCACCCTCATCGGCATGAAGCTCCCCGCCATCATCAAGAGCGACTTCGAGCCCCACTTCGCACTGCGTAACATGCTCAAGGACGCCGACTTCGCCCGCGAACTCGCAGCAGAGGCAAAGCTCAAGACCCCCGCCCTTGATTGCACCGCCGCCGCCATGCGCGCCGGAGTGGACGCCGGCAAAGGCGACCTCGATTTCAGCGTCATCGGCCAGCGCTAAACTGACCTGACCGCGCACACGCGCACCATCTTCCTCGTCCTCGATCACAGCGCCACGCTTCAAGTTCAAGATCCCAAGCCACCACCCCATCTTCGCCCCAGCGCCAGCCCCTCATCGTACGTAGTTCGGGCTTCAGCCCGTCCGGCTTCCGCCTCTTCGTATTGTAGTCCCGGCTTTAGCCGGTCTGGAATCCGAATCCCGCCCCATTCCACCCACCAGCCGCAGCCCTCCCCATGACTCACCGCACATTCATTCTCCCAGTTCTCTTCCTCATCGCCCTCACCAGCTTCACCTTCGCTCACGACACGTCTGCACCCGCCACACCCAGCGCAGACCGCATGAAGGTCCTCGTCTTCTCTGCCACCGCCTACTACCGCCATCCCGACATTCCCGCCATCAACCGCTGGCTGGTGCTGCTCGGCCATGAAAACGGCTTCGACGTGGACATCACCGAGAGTCCGAAAGACCTCATGCCGCAGGTGATTTCAAAGTACGATGTGCTGCTGCTCAACAACGCCAATGAACTCGACAAAATCATCCCCGAGGCCCAGCGGCAGTCGGTGGAGGCATGGTTTGCCAGAGGGAAGAAAGGCGTCGTGGGTCTGCATGCGGCTCTCGTGCATCAAACCGGCTGGCCATGGTTGAACCAGCTGGGCGGCTGCGACTTCAACAGCGATTCGGATTTCTCAAAGGCAAAAGTAATCGTCGATCCCGCCGCAAAAGATCATCCCGCTGTGAAAGGCCAGCCTGCGGAATTTTTCATCGAGGCCGACTGGACCAATCACGACCGCTGCGTCACCGGCCAGCCCGGCTTCCAGGTCCTGTTGCGCGTGGATGAGAGCACCTACACACCCGTGCGCGACTATTTCAAAACCCGCGGCGGCAAGCCCATGGGCGCGGATCATCCCATCGCTTGGACTCACTCACCAGAGGCAGGCGGCCGCTTTTTCTACACCGAGTTTGGCCACGATCTGCGCTCGTTGAGCACCCCCTTCGTCCGCCAGCATGTGCTGGAGGGCATCCGCTGGGCTGCTGCAGGCAGGAAAACTGAAGGCAAAGCGACCAAGTAGTACACGCTCATGATCCACACACGCACACTTCTCACCGTCCTGCTGCTCTCATTCACGGGCGCAGCATCCGCCGCCGATGAACCCGCCCTCTGGGATCTGTCCAAAAACGACATCCCTGCGGCGCAGCAGTCAGGCGCGGTGGAAAAAGCAGACGGCGTGGTGAAACTGCGCGATGGCGCATCCTTCGCCGTGCCGGCGGATGCTTTTCCAGATCAGCGGAACTTCACCGTGCAGGTCACCCTTTCGCTCGATGCCCTGGTCCAGGACGCCGTCTTCACCTTGATGAACAAGCAGAGCGGAGTGAAGGACGACGGCTTCGCCATGTTCTTCAACTACAAGGACAAGCCCTATTATGCGCGACAGGTGAACTCGGTCGTGAACAAGATCCTCATGGTCGGCGGCACGCTCAACGGCCGTAATGAGCCGGAGATCAACAAGCCCGTCACATTCACCATGGCCATGCGCAACGGCCTGGCCACCTTCTACATCGATGACGCTCCCATCAAAAAATGCTTCATGGAGCTCATCCCAAATGGCGAACCCATGTGGATCGGTCGCAACGACAACGCGAAGGCCAAAACCATGCCGGTGACGGTGCATGCCGTGAAGGTCTTCGGACCCGCCTACAGCTACGTTTCGAAGAAGGAGACCACTGGCGCGTTTCCACGTGGTGCCGTGGCCGGGAAAGGCTGGGCGCTGGACGTTCCGAAGATCGAACATCCGGAGTGGCCCAAAGTGCTGATCTACGGCGACTCCATCTCGGGAGGCTACAGCGGCCCTTTCATTGCCGAGATGCTCAAGCAGCACGTCTATGTGTTTCACTGCGTCCACTTCGTGGGTGGTGACGTGCCCGAGCAGGCGCTGACAGAGATGGCCGGACGGTTCAAGTTTGACGCGGTGGTCTTCAACAACGGCCTGCATTCCCTGGGCTGGACACCGGACAAAGTCCCCGACACTCTCGTGCTGGAGCGGATGCAGAAACTGACGCGCTGCTTCAAGACCGGCGCACCGCAGGCAAAAATCTTCTACCTCATGACCACGCCGCATACGGCAGCACGTCCTGCGCCCGATAAACCCGTCACCGCCTTTGGCGACAAGAATGACGTGGTGCTGCGCCTCAACACGCTTTCCGCCCAGGTGATGAAGCAGGAAAATGTCGAAGTAATCGATGCTTATGCTTTGCTTGCCGCGCACCTTGATCTCGCCTCTGGCGACAATTTCCATTGGCAGTCGCAGGCGTATCAGCTCCTCAGCCAGCAGATCACCGGTCGCGTCTTGCCGGCAGTGGGGCAGGGGAAGTGACCATAAGGTTGGCACCGCTTCAGCATTGTGTAGTATTGCTTGTCCATTCCAAAAACACACGCCGATCGCACTTGCCACTGCATGCGCCTTTGACGAGGGATGCCGCACATCCCCTCACGTTTATGACTATAGCCATTTTGTATCTCATCGCCGGTGTCGTGCTCGCTTGGTTTGGCGGTGAACTCTTTGTGAAAGGCGGCGTGGGGCTGGCCGCTTGGGCTCGCTGGCCCACGGCAGTCATTGGCGTCACTGTCGCTGCATTCGGGACATCCTCCCCGGAGCTCATGGTCGCCATTCATGCTGCGCGCGATGGTGTGCCGCAGATTTCCCTCGGCGATGTTTTGGGCAGCAATGTCGTCAATGTCTCCCTTGTGCTCGGTCTGGTTCTGTCCTTCTCCGGCATGAAGGCGGAGGACAGCGGTGTGCTGCGGGACTGGTTCGTCTCCCTGCTGGTGCCGGGCATTGTGTACGCCTTGCTCATGGACGGCTGGTTCTCCCGCTCGGATGCCATGATCATGATGGGCATCTTCTTCGTCTGGCTCCTGGTGGTAATCTCCCATGCCCGCACCCATGCGGCGGCGCAGGCAGCCCCAGTGCAAAAAGTGCCATTGGCTCGGATGATGGGCTGCATCCTTGTTGGCCTGATTTTGTTGATTGGTTCGGCCCAGTTCGTCGTGCATGGCGGCACAAAGATTGCTGCGGTACTGGGCTGGAGTCCTTTCATCGTGGGGGCGGTCATCGTCGCGATGGCCACCAGCACTCCAGAACTTGCCACCACGCTCATTGCCCGCATGCGCGGCCATCATGATGTGGGCCTGGGCAATATACTGGGCAGCAACATCTTCAATGTGATGTTCATCGCCTCTGTTGCCGCACTCATCCACCCCTACAAGGTGAACCTGCCTGAGATCATGCCAAGCCTGCTCTTTGGTGCGCTGACCACCCTGCTGATCATTCCCGGCCCTGGCGGCTACATCGGCCGCTTCCGCGGCTTCCTCCTGCTGGCTGTGTATGCGGTCTATGTCATGCTGTCCTTGGACCACAGCGCTGCGCATTGACGGCAGGTTTCGCGATTGACGGCAAAGACTGGCGCTTCCAACTAAAGAACATGCCAGAACTGAAGAGCCCAGACGCATCGGATGATTCGCTACTGCAGGTGCCTGAAGTGGCGGCATCATCCAGACCGTGGTTGATCTGGCTGGTGGGGGCAGCCGCCTGCGGGGCCTTGATTTTGGTCGTGACGCACTTGACCGAAGAGGAGGAGTTTCTGCGTTTGTTAAACCAGATCAATGTGTCCTGGCTCGTCCTGGCTCTGCTGCTGCAATCGGGCACTTACATACTACAGGGCATCGTCTGGCGCGTGGTGGTGAGCACGGGTGGGCAGGCGCTTTCATTGGGCAAATCTTTTGAGCTGAGTCTGGCCATGCTCTTTGTGGATCAGGCGCTGCCCTCCGGCGGCATCAGCGGCGTGGCGGTGGTGTCCGGTGCCCTCTCACGTTTGGGCATGCCACGTGCCGTGGTCGCGTCTGCGGTGTTGGTGGACGTGGCGCTGTATCACCTCGCCTATGCCTCCTGCATGGCCGTGGCTCTGGGAGTGACCCTCTACCACGCCTACCTGCCCGGCTGGGTGAACGCCGCCATGCTGGTCTTTCTACTGGTGGAACTTGGAGTTGTCGCGTTTCTGATTTACCTGCCCAGCGGGGGCTTGAACTGGGTAAAAACCAGACTCCAGCGTTTCACCAAACTGACTCGATTGCTGCAGTGGGTGGAGCATGCACCCGCCGGCTCATTTAAAAACCACCGCGTGCTGCTCCTCGCCTTCGTCATGCATGCGCTCATCTTTGTGCTGGATGCCGCAACGATCTGGGTTGCGGCGCGCGCTCTCGGCGTGACGTCATCCCTCGGTGGCGTGTTTGCCAGCTTTATGGTTTCAAACTTGTTCCGCACCATCGGCATCATTCCAGGAGGCCTAGGCACCTTTGAAACAGCCTCCGTCATGGCCTTGAAAAGCATTGGCATGCCGCTCTCCGTCGGCCTGTCAGCCACGCTGCTGTTCCGCGGCCTCAGCTTCTGGCTGCCCATGATTCCCGGCCTGATCTGCTCACGTCGTCTCCTGCGAAATCGCCGCGCTTAACGAGGCGCTGCCGCCTGCTCCAGCTTTGCGAACATCACCCGCTTCACCACCTCGCTGGTCAGCAAATAAAGCATGGTGATGATCACAAGCGTGGCCATGAAATACCAGGGCAGGGGAACAAGGCCAAACATGGCGCCAAGAGCGGTGTAAGGCAGCACGATGGTGCTGCCGGCGACGACGAGCGTGGCGATGGCGAGGATGCGGCCGGGTTTGCTCTGGAAGATCGAGCGATGCGTACGGATGACCATGACGATGAACAGTTCCGTCATGAGTGATTCGATGAACCACCCCGTTTGAAACTGCGCCTCGCTGGCGCGCAGCATCACCAGCAGCGCCCCGAAGGTGAGGTAGTCAAACACCGAGCTCACGAGGCCGAAGGCCACCATGAAACGCCGGATGAACTTCTGATCCCAGCGCCGTGGCTTCAACACCTGCTCGGGATCCACGTTGTCCGTCGCAATGGTCAGCGCAGGCAGGTCGGAGAGGAAGTTGTTGAGCAAAATCTGCTTCGGCAGCAACGGTAAAAACGGCAGGAACAGAGATGCCCCCGCCATGCTGAACATGTTTCCAAAATTCGCGCTGGTGGTGATGAAGATGTACTTCAGCGTGTTCGCAAACGTGATGCGACCATTGCGCACACCTCGTGCGAGCACCCCCAGATCATGCCGCAGCAGCACGATGTCCGCCGCCTCCTTGGCCACATCCACCGCTCCCTCCACCGAGATGCCCACGTCCGCCGCATGCAGCGCGGAGGCGTCATTGATCCCATCACCCAGATAACCCACCACATGCCCGGCCTTGCGCAGCGCGATCAGGATTCGCTCCTTCTGGTTCGGCTCCGTTTCCGCAAAGATGTCCACCTCGCTCACGCGATTGATCAGCGCGGCGTCGTTCATCTGGTGCAGCTCTTCACCCGTGAGCACCTCCGGTCTCGCAATCCCCATCTGCGTGCCCAGACGCTGGGCCATGAGGCGGTTGTCTCCCGTGATCACCTTGAAGTCCACCCCCAGCTGCCGCAGTTCCTGAATCGCCTCAGCCGCACCGGCCTTCGGCGGATCATCAAACAGCAGGAACCCCGTGAAAGTCATGTCCTGCTCGTCATCCTTGTTGATCACGGGATCGTCGGTCACATCCCGGTTGGCCACTCCCAGCACTCGATGGCCGGCGTTGCTGTAGTCAGCAAATCGCTGCAGCAGCTCGGCATGAAACTCCGCCATCGGTTGATCTCCCTTCGACGTGGACACCTGGGTGCAAACCGCCAGCACATTGGCAAAGGCCCCCTTGGTGATCATGACATGGCGTCGTGCCACATCTGCGTGCTCCACCACAACGCTGAGCCGCTTGCGGATGAAGTCATAGGGCACTTCATCAGACTTGCTGAAGGCACTCAAATCGAGACCGGCTTCCGCACGCAGCGCCGCATCGATCGGATTCGTAAAGCCGCTTTCAAACGTGGCGTTCAGCACGGCCTGCAGTCGCACCAGATCGCTGGCGCTGCCCTGCGCATCATACGCCCCCAGCAGCTTGACGCGCCCTTCAGTCAGCGTTCCTGTCTTGTCAGAGCAGAGCACGTTCATGCTGCCAAAGTTTTCAATCGCGGAGAGCCTGCGCACGATGACCTGATCCTCCGCCATGCGTTTCGCGCCGCGCGCCAGCGTGATGCTCACGATGGCTGGCAGCAGCTCCGGCGTCATGCCCACAGCCAGTGCCAGCGCAAACAAAAAGGACTCCAGTACGGGGCGGTGGAAGAACACGTTGATGCCAAAAATTGCGATGACGAAAACGAGCGTCACCTTGATCAGCATCTCGCCAAAGCGGCGCAGTCCGCGCTCAAAATCCGTCTCCGGCGCGCGCAGTCGCAGTCGTTCGGAGATGGCGCCAAACTCCGTCTCCGCGCCAGTGTGCACCACCAGCACACGCGCCGTGCCGCTCACCACATGCGTACCTTCAAACACCGCGTTGAAGCGTTCGCTCTGCCTGGCGTTTTCAGCCACCGCACCCACCTTCTTCTCCGCAGGATAGCTTTCACCCGTCAGTGCGGATTCATCGACAAACAAATCCTTGGATTCAATCAGCAGCCCGTCGCCCGGAATGGTGTCGCCCGCACTCAGCATCACCACATCCCCTGAGACAATCTGATCGGCCGGCAGATCCATCGTCCTGCCATCACGCAGCACGGTGGCCTTCGCCTGGATCACCGCCAGCAGCGCCGCCACTGCATTCGCGGCACGGTATTCCTGCCAAAATCCGAGCAGCGTGCTCATCAGCACCACCGTCGAGACGATCACCACGTCCATCTTGTCGCCAAGGAAGGAAGAGATCACCATGGCCACCAGCAGCAAAATCACCAGCGGGCTGCGGAACTGATTCAGCAGCAGCCGCCACGCGCCACCACTGGATTTGTGCACTCCGGCTTTGTCCCGCGCCAGCCTTTCCGCAGCCTCAGTAGAAGTCAGGCCATCTCGGTTTGAACTGACCTGCGCCAGTGCGGCGTCAATCGTGAGCAGGTGAATGTCCATGCGCACCACCTGTCAGGCGCAGCCACGAAATTTGCAATGACACAATCTCTGTTCCTGCCTCTAGTCTGCGCCGCATCATACTGGAATCCAGTAGGCTTGATGAAGGGGTATTGCGCATGGACACAGCACGCAGTTGCCCACTAGCTCAAGGTGCACACAACCATGAACAAGCACGCCACCAGCTTGGAATGCTCTCTGGACTGTCCATGGAGAGGCAGTTGCATGTGCCTGCGGCTTCTCGTGAAGCCGAGCGTCGTGCTAGGTGGCCACCTCGGCAGCGCGCAGTTCTCAGGAGTGAAGTCGATGTACTACCCCCATGATCTGCCACCCTGTGTGAGGCCGGACGGCAGTCTGCACTGGGACAATCTGGAGGATGATCCTGAAGAAGTGCTGCTGATCTGGGCAGACGCCGACCCCTTGTTGTGAGAGCAAGGCTGACTTGATGTCAAGGGTCTTGCGGCGTCTTGGCGACATCCTTTTCACAGCAAATCTCAAAGGCTTTCAGCACGCCCAATCCCAGGAGGACCGGCGGCAGCAGCCGCGTCGCGATGCTCGCCGTCGCTCTGGCCAGCACACGTGAGGGCAGCAGGTTGAGTATCAGGCCCGTGCCCAGTGCCACCACCACCGCTTTCGTCGGTTCCCGTCGTACACAGTCTTCCACTCTCTTCAGAGTTTGGTGAATGGAGAGCTCTGCGGCGTGCGGTGGCGTTTGAGGATTCATGACTGATTAAGCGTATTCCATCTCGCTGAAGTGGCTTCACACATCTTGCGTGATTCTGGGCGGAAGATGCTCTCACACCGCCACCCTCGCCACCTCATTTTGCCAGTCGTTCCAGCACATTCTGCGTGATGCGTATCACCGCGGCATCACCACCCTGCAGGCCGTGCGCCCAGTCGGTGGTGGCAGCGGTGAAGACCGTGCCTCCACGCGTGTAGAGTCCCAGGCAGGCCGCGCCCGTGCGTCCCTTTTCCCACTGCTCATACCATTCCGCATCATCGGGGTGCCAGCGCACCGGGCACGTGGCCAGGACTTCAAAGGTCTTCGGCGTCCCATCCTTGAAAGTCGGAAATGGCAGGCCGTCTTTCCAGCTCAGCTCACAGCCATCGCATTCGTAGCCCACGATGGTGTCCTTGCCGCCGAACTTGTCGCCACGCTTCAGGCCCGTGCCCGCCAGCACCCAGTGGTCGGGGCGGTGCACCTCATACTCCGCCGGATCAGTCATGAACTGCCCATGGCTTTTGCGATAGCCACCCCACAGAAAGCCGACCCCCGTCAGTTCGTTCTCAGGACGCTTCAGCAGATGATGGCTCCATGCCGTGCTCAGCGTTTTGAAGTCACGCGTCGCGAAGACCGGGTCCAGATGGTAGTTCTGTTTGCAGCAGGTGAAGGCCCGGCCGTTGTCCTCGGCACGGACCTGCCAGCAGCAGGTGTTCCCGCTGAAGAAGGCCACATTGCCTCCTTTGCCGATCCACGCTTCCAAGTTGTCGCGCATCGGCGTGCTCCAGTACTCATCATGGCCCACGCTCAGCACCAGCTTGTAACTCGTCAGCATCTCCGGGCGAAATTCCAGATCATCATTTGCAGCGAATTCCAGCGCGTAACCATTTTTCTCCGCCCACTGCACAAAGGGCAGCTCCCATCGCGCAAACTGCGAAGGACCGGGCCGCTCGAAGCTCACCCGATGCCCCTGATTGTTCGAAAGGCTGTTGTAGGCATACACAGAAAATCCGCCCCAGTTGTTGTACGCATTGTACGTGTTCGTGCAAAGCTGCAGCAGGATCTTCGAGGTCGTGCCCGGTTGGGCCTGCCGCACAATAAACCACGTGCTGCTCTCCGCGGTGCGTTTGCCACGATGCGTCCATTTGCCGCCCGCATCAGCAGCACGGAGCACCACCTCGTAGTAGCCGCTTTTCCATGCCGCACCGCTCGGCACGCGCACACTCTCCGGCCAGCGGCAGCCATTCGCAGACGCATCCTCCGGCACCGGATACGCCGCCCCTGGCACATCCGATTTCTTCCACACGACCTCCCTCGTGGCCCCCAGACGCGCCACCTCGATCTCATACTTCGCCGCCGTCGTACTCACATGGATCGGGATTTCCTCTCCCTGCGCGATGCTCCGCTGCCCGGCATAGCCTTCGATAAACAGCGGGGCTGGATCCGCTGCATGCAGAGATGAGACGGCGAATAAAAGAAGGGCGAGAGTGCGGCGCATGCATACCGCTACGCGAGAGAAGGGCCGGCGCTTTCACGAAGCTCGATAGCAGGCCGGAGTATCGGCATCAGTCCGTTGAGTAAGCGAACCAAATTCATGACCGCGTCGCATCGCACTTCATTATACAATGGCAGTGATCCAGACACGGCGCACGGCATTTGAGGCAGCCCTACTGCTCCGCCTCAGACAGCTTCGCCGCCTCGCGCTTCAGGATGCGTCCCACCCGATGTTTCGCCAGGTACACCTGCGCCGCATTGACGCCCAGCTCCTTCTTCACGCGCTCAGGGCTCCAGCCTTTGATCACGTAGCAGGAGAAAATCTGGAATTGACGTGGCGACACCAGCGCACGCACCCGGCGCAGAGCGATGTCCATCACCTTGTCCTGCCACTCTTTCTCCCAAAGCTTCTCCAGCGCCACGCCATTCGGATCCGCACAGCGATCGATCGGCGCCGTGCGGCGCTCGTCGGTTTCATCCGCATACAGATTGGCCTCACGGCTCTGCTGCTTCTTGCGCCGGCGGAACTGGTCCAGAATGCGCCAGCGCGCCTGGTTGAGAAGGAAGGATTTGAATGAGCCCAGGCTGGTGTCGAATTTCTTCTTCTGCAGGTTTTTGGCCACGCCGATGAAGGTCTCCTGCACCACATCATTGGCCTCGTCATCACTCAGGCCCGTCTTGCGTGCCACGTGGAAGACGAAACCCGAATAGGTGCGGTAAAATTCATCCCAGCTGGCCCAGTCATCCCAGTTGTCCAATTTTTCAATGAGCGTCTTCCGGGTCGGGGGCGATCCAGAGGTCTCCCTGAGGAGTTCTTCAGTTTCAGCGACTTTCGGGAGGTCGGACATGCGGGGGGAGATAGTAACGGTGGCTTGAGTGGAGGCAACGACGTTTTGTCATCCATTCGATAGATCTCCCTTCGGGAAGCCGTATTGCATCGTCCCCAAAACCAACCCCCCCGGCCCAACCACCCCAAATGCCGGTCAGACTTCCTATGCTAAATTATCGTCTCTTCCAGCCTGCCGTTGCGTCTCTCACGCTGCTGGCCCTGGGATTGAGCTCCTGCAGCACGGGATTTTACAAGAAATGGGCTGACAAAGAAACCTATGGCATCCTCCGCAAAAAAGCCAGCAAGGTGCCGAATTCGGGGCAGGCGTTCCTAGACATCACCCCACCGCCACCGGTGAGGCTGGAGGAACTCCGCAAAAACATGAAGAAGGAGGAGTTTCTGGGGGACCGCGCCTACTTGGAGGAGAATGCACGCGTGATCAGTCTGGCTGATGCTTTGGACTATGCCGTGCATCGCAATCGTACCTATCTGGTCCAAAAGGAAACAGTCTACCTTGCCGCGCTGAACCTCACCCTCGTGCGGCAGCAGTATGGTCCCATCATTTCCGGCGGCGGTTCCACCACCAAGGCCAGCACCGATGCGATCACCGGCATCAACAATCTGGTCCGCAACTCCACGCTCACCACCACCGGAAATCTGGGATTTTCCGCACTCACACGCACAGGGGCCTTGCTGGCCACAAACCTGACCACCAATTTTGTGCGGTTCTTCACCGGTGGCAAAGACAGCGGCATCTCCCAGCTCGGCTTCTCCCTGACTCAGCCGCTGCTCAGCGGTGCCGGTTATCTCTCCGCCTCAGAAGTGCTGACTCAAAGTGAGCGCAGTGTCCTCTACGCCATTCGTACTTTTGCCCAGTATCGCAAATCCTTCGCTGTGGACATCGCCGCCCAGTACTACGGCGTCATCCAGTCCCGCGAGACCGCCCGAAATGCTTACCTCGCCTTCAAGGCCTTTGATTTTGTCGTGGCCCGTGAGACCGCCATGCAGAAGGAAAATGCCGCCAACAGCACCAAGTCCTCCGTCTTCCGTCTCGTCCAGTCCCGCATCGTGTTTGAGCGTTCATGGATCAGCGCCATCCGCGACTACGAGCAGGCATTGGATGATCTGAAGGTCAATCTCGGACTGCCCGTCACCGAGCGTTTCGTCGTGGACTACAAGGACAAGGACGCCCTCCAGATCATCGAATCTCCCGGCACGCTGGATGAGGCCATCTCCATCGCCATGACCAATCGTCTCGACATCTGGAATCTGCGGGACCAGGTGGAGGACACCAGCCGGCGCGTGCTTATTGCCAAGCAGCAGGCGCTGCCAAGCGTCAACGCTCTGGTCAACTACAACATGCTCGACAACCCGGACCACAACGACTTCAGGCTCGTCCCCGGCAACAAGAGCTACAGCGTGGGCCTGAACACCGATCTCAATCTCAATCAAAAGCCTGAGAGAAATATCCTGCGCTCATCCATCGTCGCCGAGCAGCAGGCCAGACGTGCCCTCGATCTCTTTGAAGAAAACACCCGCAGCGATGTCCGCACCGGCTGGCGTGATTTGCAGCTCGCCCGCAAGCAGTACGAACTCGCCAAGCTGGGCATGGAGATCAGCACGCAGCGTTTGGAGGTCGAAGAAGCCTTCAACGCCGAAGGCCTCGGCACCGCCATCAACCTCGTCGATGCCCAGCGCGACATGAACACCACGCGAAACCTCATGGTTTCCACCACCATCAATCACACGCTCGTCCGTCTCCGCCTCTGGCGGGACATGGGAGTGCTGTTCATTGAGAAAGACGGCGGCTGGGTTGACGTATTGAACAAGGAGAAGCCAAAAGGAGAATGAAGAAGGGAAAATCCAACAAAGGAATCATCATCGCAGGCGTCAGCGTCCTCGCTGTCGTCGGCTGGTGGAGCATGTCCGGCGGTGGCGCTGCAGCTGAAAAGGTGCCCACGCGCATTGTGCAGCGTGGCCCGCTCGAGATCACTGTGCTCCAGGGCGGGGAAATCCGCGCCTTGCAAAACAATGAGGTGAAGAGCGAAATCGAAATCCCCACCAAAATTCTCAGCCTCATCCCTGAAGGCTATCTGATCAGCGAGGAGGATGTCAAAGATGGCAAGGTCTTGATCGAACTCGACAGCACCGACCTCAAAACCAAGATCGAGACCCACGAGATCGACTTCCAGACCACGGTTTCAAACTACATCGACGCCGATGAGAACCGCGAGATCCAGAAAAGCGAAAACCAAACTCTGGTCCGCGACGTGAAGCAGGTCGCCATCTTCGCCCTCATGGACTTTGAGAAATATCTTGGGCGCGAAGTCACTGGCGCCATTCTCACCACAGCAGGTCTGCCCCCGGATGTGGATGCTTTTGAAAAATACGCGGACGTCCTCGAGACTCAGGCCAACGCCCAAGTTTCTTCGGAGGCGGCCCTTGCCAAACGCGGTGCCAATGCCAAGCCCGGCGTGGCCAAAAAAACAATCGCAGCACCTCCGGTCAGCGAGATGATCAACTTCACTCCCTTCCTTGAGCAGAAGGCGCAGAGTGATGGTGAAGCCCAGCAGAAGCTGCGTCAGCTCGAGGACGATCTGTTGCTGCATCGCTCGGAACTGGCCCTCGCCAAGCAGAAGGTGGAATCCTCCAAGCGTCTCGCGGAGAAAAAATTCGTTACCTCCGCCCAGATGGAGAATGACTTGGTGGGCTTCGACAAAGTGCAGCTCTCAGTGAAAACCTCTGAAACGGCGCTCGCTTTGTATAAAAAGTACGAATTCAGCAAGCAGTGCGCCACCTACCTCGCCGCCTATCGTGAGGCGCTCAACAAGCTTCAGCGTACCATCCGCGCCAACCGCTCCCGCATGGCCCAGGCGGAGACCCGGTTCAGCACCGCCAAGCGTCGCTATGAAATGGAGCTCGCTCAGCGTGAAAACTTGGAGCTCCAGCTCAAGGCCTGCGTCATCAAGGCCCCGCAGCCCGGCTTGGTCGCCTACGGCGATCTGAACGCCAGCTCATCCTACAACTACAACAACAGCATCGAAGAAGGAGCCACGGTCCGCCTGCGCCAGACCTTGCTCACCATTCCGGACATGAGCCAGATGGGCGTCCGTGTGAATGTCCACGAATCCCAGATCAAAAAGGTGCGCATCGGCCAGCCTGTCAAAGTCCGCGTTGATGCCGAACCCGGCAAGGAGCTGGACGGCCGCGTTGCCGAACTCGCCGTTCTTCCAGATTCCAGCAGCAGCCGTTACACGCCCAACCTGAAAGTTTATCCCTGCACCATTCACATCAACGGCTACCACCCCTGGATGAAGCCCGGCATGAACGCCAAGGTCGAGATCATCGTCGATCAGCTGGCCGATGTGCTCTACGTCCCGGTCCAGTCCATTGAGGTCGATCAGGATCACCATTTCTGCTACATCAGCAACAACGGCAACCTTGAACGCCGGGAGATCAGCACCGGGCTCTTCAATGATGAATTCATCGAGGTGCGTGATGGTCTGAAGGGCGGCGAAGCCGTGGCCCTGGCACTTCCGAAGAAAGCCGAAACCGACATGGGAGGTGCGGGCAAATCCGAACCTGAAGCCGCCCCGACCAAAGCCAAACCTTCCAAGCCCAAGGAAAAAGCCGTGGCGATCGCCAAACCGTGATGCCGGACACCGATCCCATCATCAAGCTGGTGGACATCTGCAAGAGCTACCAGATGGGGGAGACCACCCAGCATGTGCTGCAGGGCGTCTCACTCTCCATCTATCCCGGAGAATACGTCTGCATCATGGGCCCCTCCGGCTGCGGCAAGTCCACCTTGCTCAATGTCCTCGGCTGTCTTGATCAGCCCACCTCTGGCGACTACTTCCTGGGTGGTCTCAATGTCGCCCATCTTGAGGATGACGATCTCTCCGCCGCACGGAACAAAAACCTCGGCTTCATCTTCCAGAGCTACAATCTCATCCAGCAGCTCAGCGTCATCGAAAACATCTCCGTGCCGATGTACTATGGCGGCGCGAAAGACTCTGAGATGATCGAAACCGGCACCCGACTTGCCACCCAGGTCGGCCTTGAGCACCGCCTCCATCACAAGCCCAACGAACTCTCCGGCGGTCAGCAGCAGCGCGTCGCCATCGCCCGCGCCCTGTCGAACAGTCCGCTCGTCATCCTCGCTGACGAAGCCACCGGCAATCTCGACTCCAAGTCCGGCAAGGAAATCCTCGACCTCTTCGACGACCTCAATCAGCAGGGCAAGACCCTCGTCTTCGTCACCCATGACGAACGCATGGTCCAGCGCTGCACCCGCATCATCCGCCTCCGTGACGGCGTCATCGAACACGACCAGGCCGGCGCCAAAGCCGACCGCCTCCGCGGCAAAGTCATCGGCCAGCACTACGGCCTCGCCGCCTGAATCGGTCAGAGTGAAGTTCACGGCGCCTGGGAGCGCGGGTCTCCGAACCCGCAGCACTCCGCAAGCACCCATCCTTCCCCGCTGCAGTTCGCAGATTCCCTGCCTGGCACTTGCCTCCGCGCATCTCGATCTCTTTGCCATTTGAACTCTCTCCCGCACTGCGGCAATGATCCCTCCCATGGCCCAATACATTGTTCAGCCCGGCGACAATCCCACTCACATCGCGAATTCTTTTGGCATGACGCTGGATCGGTTTCAAGAGCTGAACCCCGCGCTGGTGGATTGGGGTTCCGGGAAATGGAAGGTGCTGTTTCCGGGCCAGATCGTGACCATCGACGGTGGTGGGGATTACGCAGCGCCTGAAACCGCTGCGGCTGCGCCCACGAATTTTGCAGCACCGCCGCCTTGGATGCAGATCGCCATCATGGAGGTCGGCGTCCAAGAATGGGCGGGAGCGGCAGATAATCCGCGCATCCTTGAGTATCTGCGAAGCTGCGGGATCAGCGGCAACCTGCTGCACGATGAAACCGCCTGGTGCGCCGCTTTTGTGAACTGGTGCGTGAAGAACTCCGGCTACCAGCCACGCGGCAGCGCCAAAGTTTCCGACTGGTGGAGCTGGGGCCGCCCGGTGGTCGCGACCTATGGTGCCATCTGCATATTGCAGCCCCTCACGGTGGATCAGGCCGGCAGCGGCCACATTGGCTTCCTCCATGCGCAGGATGCCACCAACGTCTGGCTCCTCAGCGGCAACTCGCACAACCAGGTGCGCATCTCCGCCTATCCGAAATCCAAACTAATTCCCAACGCCCCGTTTCGCTGGGCCTTTTGAGGCATGCTCAAGGCTTCATTCTTTGACATGCATGCGAACGGCTTTCTTGCCTGAATCACCGACTTCAGGAGTGATCTGCATTTGGAGGCATGGGCATGTGAGATTCCTGGCATGAGTGGCTCTTGGTTAAGGCATAGTGTGCCAATACCGCTTGGCGCTAAGCCTGCGCGAACGCGACAGCGTCTTGGAGTGCGTGCGGCAAGCCTCGGCGCGACGCCGCTTTCGCAAGCCGGACGGCAGGCTCCGGCGGAAGAGTACACTCACCCCGCGAAAGCGGTGTCGCCGATGCAGGCTCGCGCCGTGCATCTCTGCCACCGCACTCCACGACGCTGCCGCGTAGCTTCGTAAACCTAATCTCGAAAAAACACGATGCCCCGCCTCAACCGGGCACCATTCATGCCTGTCATCTGTCTCTGCTCAGATGCAGGCGCGTCTACCTCTCCGTCGGCTCCCTCATGAGCTGCAGCAGGCGTGTTCTGTCCACCGCCGGTGCCGGCTTGGCCGGGGCAACCTTGGGCTTGGAGGACTCGGCGACCTTGGCCTTGGGCTTGGATGTAGTGGAAGACTTCTTCTGGGAAGTGGAGGTTGTCTTGGCTTTGACCGGGGGCTCATCGGCACTGTTGGCCTGTGGTTTGGCCTTTTCAGCTTTGGCGTAAGCCGCTGCTTTCATGTCGGCGTCCGCCTTGGCTTTCGCGTTCTCTGCCGCAGCCTGTGCAGCGGCTTCTTCGCGGGCCTTCGCCTTGTCAGCAAGGGCTTTCGCCGCAGCGGCTTCTTTGGCCTCCGCTTTGGCCATGGCTTCGGCTTTATCCTTCGCTTTAGCCTCAGCTCTGGCTGCCGCCTTGGCCTCTGCTTCGGCCTCCTTCTTGGCTTTGGCTTCAGCATCTGCCAGGGCTTTGTCCGCTTTAGCCTTCGCCATGGCTTCTGCCTTCGCTTGGGCGTCCGCTTCTTCCTTGGCCTTGGCTTCAGCGACTGCCACAGCCTTGGCCTCTGCTTCAGCTTTCGCCTTGGCTTCGGCTTCATCAGCCTCCTTTTGGGCCCGTACCTCTGCCATGGCCTTCGCTTCTTCTTCAGCTTTCGCCTTGGCCTCTTCTTTGGCCCTGGCCCTGGCTTCCGCTTTGGCCTTGGCTTCTGCGGCAGCGGCTTCATCGGCAATTTTGCTGATGGTCACAGCGCCTTCAGGAACGATGGCACCGCCGTCGATGCGGATCTTCGCGGAGTCGTTCTGGCCAATGTAGAGTCGGTCGTTCTTCTTGACCGTCGCTTTGCCAAGCGCCTCGGAGAACTCCGGAGTGATGGAGATGCCGGGAGCCAGCACCCAGATGGGGGAGGAGGTGTCCTTCACCATCATGGCACCGCCGCTGGCCACATGGGTTTCACGGCCCCATGCGTCCTTGGTGGTGTCAATCTTCTGCGCATACAGCCGCACAGAGCCGGTTTTACGCATAGCTGGATACTTGCTGCCAAGGGCTTCAGCCGAAAGTTTGAACTCAGGAGGCTCGGGCGCGGTGGAACTGCAACTGCTGAGACTGATGGCGGCCGCAAGGACGCCGAGGCGAAAAAAGGTCATAATTCAATAAAAGGGGGGCTTGGGGGGAGACTGGCTTTCGCAGCATCCGCAGGTCAATGATCGCGATTATTTGCCGGTGCGCAAATACGCGACGATATCGGCCACATCTTGGGCATTCAAACCCAGCTGGGTGGCGCTGAGCATCATGCTGTGGTCAAGCTTCCGGCGGCTCTTGATCCGTGACCTTGCGACGTATTGATTTTGGCCGCCCATGCTCCGAATGATCATGATGTCACCTTCGGTCAGGATCATGCCATGGATGGTCACGCCGTCCTTGGTGACGATTTCCTGCCCATCGTAGCCGTGCGCGATGTCCTTGCTCGGATCAATGAGCGCCTGCGCGATGATGTCTCCGGGCTGGCTTCTTCCCCAGCCTTCCAGACTCGGACCAAACTCGACCCCCTGGCCGTTGATCTGATGGCACATCACGCAGCGCGTCACGAGCTGCGCGCCGTTTTTGGCATTGCCCTGCAGCTTGAGCACTTCATCCAGCTTCACATTGCTGGGAATGGCGGGTGGTGTGACGATGGTCACCAGCTTGGCGCTTTCAGGATCAAAGATGCCCTCCTTCTTCAAGGCTTCCGCGATACCAAAAGTCGACCAGTCATCGGTGCTGCGTTTGATGAGCCACCACATGACATCGGCCTGGATGGGGGACTCTTTGTCCTTGGCCAGTTCGAGCACGGCTTTGGCCGCGCTCGCTTCCGGGATGAAGGCGAGGGTGTCGAGCGCGAGCTTCCGCTGCTCCGGCGAGAGCTTGCCATTCGCTGCTCTTTTTGCCAAATCCGACACAGCTGCGGCCGGGTGCAGCCGCCAGGTGATGTGCGCAAAATCATCGTCCCAAGCCCCCTCGGGCTTAAGCGCGGTCCATACCGCCTCTTCCTTGCCTGTGCAGCCAATGCCCCAGGCTTCGAGCAGGGAACGGTCACCCCCATCAATGTGATGCGAAAGCTTGCACAGCAGTGCCACGCTTTGCGCCGCTGGAACATCCCGCAGCGCCACCGCCACCTCACTTCTCACCATCGGGGAAAGATCGGTCGTCAGGTTGCTGAGAATATCAATCACATCACTGCTGGCCGCGCGGATCGCACGCAGTGCCACCAGGCGCTTCGTAGCATCCTCAGATTCCAGCCAGATCCTCGCCGAAATAAGCCCCGGCTCTCCAAGCTGCGCCAAGAGCCACACCGCGCGCGCGGCGATGAAAGGATTCGCATGGTCGCGCAACTTGAGGACGGCTGGAATGTTCACATCGCCGGCCGCTCTCAGGCGGGTGAATGCCACATGGCGTACATTGGTTGCAGGCGATTGCAGCGCAGCGATCTGCCCGATGACACTGTCCAGCTTGAGATTGGGAACCTTGGGCTTGAACCCTTTAGGAGCGATGCGGTAGATCGTGCCGCTGCAGGTTTCATCCGTGTCCTGATGGCCGCCGGTGCGTTTGTCGAACCAGTCACTGATGTAGATCGCGCCATCGGCACCCACGCACACATCCGAAGGACGGAAAAGTGTGTGGCGTTCGTCGGAGAGATTGTTGGCACCGCCCACGAAGTCGCTGCCCTTAAACACGCCGGTGGTGTTGGTGGTGCAGAAGTCGAAGCGCTCAAGCTTGAAGCCGGCACCGTCCGGTTTTGGCAGGTAGCCAAACACCACGTTGCGTCCGGTTTCACAGCTTAGCAGCAGACCGTTCCATTTTTCACCGAGCGCGCCGTTTTCATAAAAGCACATGCCGGTGGGAGCGCCGCCGCCATAGACATCACCAGCAGGAATGCTGCCGGGATCTTCCTGCCGCCACTCAGCGGTGGGAATGCTCTGCCCGGGGCGTTTGTCAGCACGCCACTGGCGTTTGCCATCGCGTGAGAAGAAGCCAAAGCTGCCGCCTTCGATGAGATGGCTCACGCGGCAGGCGGGTGGATCGTCGTTGTCGTTGAGGAACATGTCCCCGTAGCTGTTGCGCACGCCTTCAAAGCTGTTCCTATAATTGTAGCCGAGGATCCGCGCGTTGTGCCCGTTTTCATCAATGCTGGCGGTGAAGCCGCCGACGTACACATGACCGTCGTCGCTCTTGGCTCCGGTATAGGTATTGTTCAGGTAGGCACCACCGATGCGGAAGGTGTTGCCACTCTTGTCGCTGAACTGTGCACCGCAGTTGCCATTGCTGAAGTACAGGCGGCCGTCGGGTCCGGCATAGACGCTGTGCAGGCTGTGGTCATGCTGCGGTTGCTCAAAGCCGCTGAGGAAGATCTCGCGTTTGTCGACGGCGGGATCGAATTTCAAATCGCGGTTCACATCCGTGTACTTGATGATGTTCGGTGCGTTGGAGACAAAGATGACATTGTCGAAAACGGCCACACCCAGCGGGCATTCGAGCTCCTTTTCGCGCACGAAAACGTGGCTGCGGTCGCATTTGCCGTCGCCATCGGTGTCCTGCAGCACACGCACGCAGTCGCCTTCACGGCTGCGGCCGGAGTGGCGGCGGTAGTTCACGCCTTCAGTGACCCAGATGCGGCCCGCGTGATCAATGTCCATGTTCGCCGGATTGAACAACTGGGGCGAGGTTGCCCACACGGTGATTTCCAAACCCTCGGGCACTTTGAATGCGCTGGGTTCGAGATGATCCGGCGTCACTTTCGAGGCATCGAAGACCGGAATGGTGGGGTCGGGGACGAAGGCGGGTTTTCCTGCGACGAAAGGCCCCTTGTCTTTTTTGCCCTTGGAGGGCTTGTCCGGGCTTGCGGACATGAGGGCAAACGGCGCGACCAAGGCGAGAACGACGAGGAGGTTTTGGCGGTTGGGCATGATTGGGGGTCGTAAGGAACGGGCGTAATCCGATGATCTTACGTCCAGACCTCGCAGCTGCGCTGACCAACTTTTGAATCTCGCCTAAACCGCCTCAGTTCTGGCGGTAAATGACCACCACATCCGAGGATGGGCCACTGGGGGAGAAGTCATTGCCAAAGCCCACGGTCTGCACGCCGGCTGCTTCGAGACCGAGCTCAATCAGGCGCTGCCGCACCGCCAAGGAGCGACGTTCGGAGAGTGAGCGGGCATGATCCGCTGGCAAGTTTGGCGCCGTGTAGCCTGCGACAAGCAGTCGGGCCTTTTTGTTCTTGGACATCTCCTTCGCCAGACTGGTCAAGGCCTGCTGATGCGCCGAGGTGAGCTGGAAGTTTGCGTTCTCAAACACCAGGGCAGGGCACGCCGGCTTGAGGCTGCCGTTCAGCGGGGAGGTAAAGCCATCCCGGGGGCCGAGCGCATAGACGACCGCCTCAGAGGCGGGATTGTGCAAAAACGAAGGCATGGGAATGCTGCTGCATGAGGCCAGCAGGAGGCAGCCTGAAAGGGCGCTCGAAAGAATGGCGGCAGGACTTTTCATCATTGGCGGGGCGGCATTCATCAGGGCTCAGCGCATCCAGCGCGGTTCGGAGATGTGGCCATAACCGCGCAGGATGGAACGACGGTTGCCGCTGCGCAGATCATGCACAAAGAGTTCACCGTGCTGGACGTAGGTGATGAAATGACCGTTGGGGCTCCAGGAAGGATGTTCAGCACCGCCCGCCTGTACCACACGCACTCCTCCATTGGGATAGGGTTTGATGGCGACGGTCCATTCACCGCCGGTGCGGGTGGTGAATGCGATGTGCCGGCCATCGGGCGACCACTCGGGATCCGTGCAGAAGTGGTAGCCGGTGCGCCAGCGAAACAGGCGCGAGGATTCGCCCTCCTTCTGCGGGACTTCGACGACGTAGAGCTTGGGGCCATCCCCATCATCACTGGAAAACACCAGCTGCCGGCCATCAGGATGCCAGGAAGGGCTGGAGGGCGCGCCTACGGAATCGCTTACGCAGGCGGCGGTGTTGGTGTTGAGATCACTGACAAAAATTTCCGGATTGCCGATGAAGCTCATCACGGCGGCGAGGTGGGTGCCATCCGGCGAGAAGGCCGAGCCGAAGCTGCTGCCGGGAGTGTCTGTGACGCCGCGTTCCCAGCCGACATTCAGGTCCAGCAGCCGGATGATGGGAAATCCGGTGCGATAGCTGGTGAAGGCAATCATGGAAGAATCCGGTGAGAGCGAAGGAGCCACGGCCGCATGCTTGTCATGCGTGACCTGGTGCACCTCGCCGCCTTCAGCATCGCAGATGTAGATCTGGCGCTTGCCGCTCACATCACTCACAAAGACGATGCGGCTGGTGGCCAGTCCCGGTCTGCCGGTGATGGTGTAGATGATGTCGTCGGTGAGGGCCTTGAGGTTTTCATCCAGTCCAGGTGCGGCATAGCTGCGCTGAAAGAGATCTTTGCCTTTGGCATCCTTCAGCTTGCCGGTGACACGTCCGCCTGAGGAAGTGCCTTCCACAAGAAAGTCGGCTTTTTCATCCGTTCCAGCGACGAAGAACTCGCGAGAATCGAGCAGTTCCTTGTGCAGGGTCTGCTGGGCACTGGAACCTGTGCCGCCGGAGAATGCACCCACGCGGATGCGAGGCATGGTTTTCTTATGTTCCTCGGTTTTGCTTTTGCCGCCACCCAGGCTGAACAAGCCTCGCAGGCTCTCCATGACGCCAGCCTCCGCCCGTGTGCCATGGGACACGACGAGGGTGAAAATGAGAAGCAGCGCGCGGGCGTTCATGCGGGGGTCAGGGCAGCAGAAGGAAATTCAGTTCCAGATCGTAGCTGTCTTTGGTGTAATTAGAAGGCAGCGTTGTGGAAATTTTTTTCACTTTTGCGGCGGCCTCGAGAATGGACTGGTCCAAAACGTGCGAGCCTGAGAATTTGTTCATTTGCGCCTTCAAGACCGTGCCGTCCTTGCCGATGGAGATGTTCAGCCGCCCTTCGCGCTGTCCTTCCGGCACGCTTTCAATGGGGGGGGCGATCCAGCTGACGAGGAATGCCGTATTGACTGCTTCATCGATGGCATCCAAATCCACTTCCTCTGTGGCCGGGGCGGCACGGTCGGAGGGGGGAATCGCCGATGGACGCAGGGTGTTAAGACGGGCGATGTCCATCAGAGTCGGGCTGGTCATCGGCGGAACAGGGGCGCCGAACAGGGTGGTTTCGGTACGCTTTTCAGGGGCTCTGCGCAGCGTGATGCTGCGATTGGCGGAGGGTTTTGAAGTTGTGGCGGAAGAGCCTGCGAACAAGGGCGCGCCGGTGGTGTTTGGCACCGGCTCCATCTGATGCTGCTGGGGCGGGGCGGCGATCAGCGTGGCTTTCTGCACGGGAGGCTCGGCCGCTGGTTTCGGAGCTACAGCCGGGGGCTTCTTGTCCGCCTTGGGGGATGAGGCCGCCGCCTTGGCCCGAGGCACAGCGGAGGACGCTGGCACCTGGGATTTGAAATCACCGGGATTCATCCAGGCGAGCTGGGCGGTCCTGGCATCACGCTTGAGGCTGCCGACATTCTGCCACCACCACCAGACACCAAAGGCCGCACCCAGATGCAGCGAAACGATGACAAACACCGCTGCTGAAATGGGCTCCAGCGTCGTGGGACGTTTACGGTTCGTCTTCAATCAGGGGGCCTCTGCATGAGTCGTGACGGCGGTCTTCTGAATGCCTGCTGCTTCAAGCAGCTGCATCGTTTCCACCAGCTGCTGGACTGGCAGGTCGCGATGCATGCGCACCTCGATGCCGATGCCGGGTTTGCGCTGGGCGAGTTGTTTTAAAGAGACGGGCAGGTCCGCGCGCGCGAGCATGGCTCCGTTCAGCGTGACGGACTGATCGCTGTTCACCAGCAGCGTAATGGTTTCAGTCGGAGCTGGAGCGCTGGTGGGAGCTGGAGGAGAGGTGGGAGCTGTCGCGGTCAGCATGGTCTTGTCTGCCTTGAGCAGGGGGGCTGCCAGCAGAAAGACAAACAGCAGCACCAGCACCAAATCCATCAGCGGAATGAGGCTGATTTCGGTGATGAGGCGAAGCTGATGCCTGTTGGAGTGGCGTTTCATGCGCGGGCGTGGAAGGCGTGCATCGACGAGGGCAAGGGAGAGGAACTGCCGCTGAAGGCGGGCATGGAAGGACTGCCGAGGGCGCTCATGCTGGGCAGGGCTTCATTGGTGAAACGATGGTCCACAAAGGTGCGGTCAAAACCCGCGTTGAGCTCGCTGGCGAAGTTGTCGAGCCGCACCACCATGCCGCGGATGCGGTTCACCAGAGCATTGTAGCCGACCATGCTCGGGATGGCGACCAGCAGGCCCAGCACAGTGGTGACCAGCGCGGTGGTGATGCCCGGCGCCAGGGTGGCGAGTGTGGCCGTGCTGCTGGCAGACGTCATCGTGCTGAAGGTGTCCAGAATGCCCCAGACCGTGCCCAGCAGGCCAAGAAACGGAGCGCTGCTCAGGGTGGTGGCCACCCAGCTCATGCGGGCTTCCAGACGCAGCGCCGCCTCGGCCACGCTGCGCTCCATGGCCACCTGCACTGCATTCATCTGTGAAGGAGTGATGCGGCCCGCGCCTTGCAGCCGTGCGGCAAAGGTGGTGCCAGGCTCGTCCTCACCCAGAAGATACCAGGACATCTCGCGGCAGGCTGCGTGGTAGATGTGGTAGAAGGAGGAAAACTCATGGGGCTCGCGCTGTTGATACAGTTCCAGTGCATGATTGCTCTCGCGGTATTCGCGCAGAAAAGACAGGTTGGCCTTGTGCACCCGGGAGAGCAGGAAGTGCTTGCTGAGGATCACCGCCCAGCTTGTGATTGAGAACAGCGCGAGGAAGCCGCAGATGATCCAGCAGGTCAGGGTGCTGTGTTCGAGGCCGTATTGCAGGCCGGGCGAGAGAAAGGATTCCATGGGCGGCATTGCGTGAGAAGGAGTTGCTGCTAGTTAAAAGACCTTAATAGTCGGGCGTCAACCGGGGAGTGCGAGGAGAATGGCGGGGAATGAGCTGCAAAAAACGTGGAGGCTCGGACCTGATCTTCTATTTCGTGCGCCAGTGTCCTCCCGGCGGTCCAAAGTGTACATCGGCGGGAAGCCTATTCACAGCTGTCTCAGTTCGCATCCAAGCGAATAAGGATGGGAACAATCCGCCAAGCTCGCTCCGCTGCCACCCCCGCCAGATATGAAGCGCTTCTTGCACCCGGCCCGTTTCTTGCTTCCCTCAATCCCTCAACTCAAAAAACACACTCCTAAGATGCCCGTAGCCACACCCGCCCAGTACCGTGCCATGCTTGATGCCGCCCAGAAGGGTGGTTACGCCTATCCGGCGATCAACGTCACCTCCATTACGACCATCAACGGCGCGCTGAAGGCCTTCGCAGAGTCCAAGTCTGACGGCATCATCCAGGTTTCCACGGGCGGCGGTGAATTCGCCTCCGGCACCGCTCTCAAAGATCAGGCCTTTGGTGCCATCGTCCTCGCTGAGGCCGCGCACCGCCTGGCGGAAAAGTACAACATCCTCGTCGGTCTGCACACTGACCACTGCCAGCCGAAGAAGGTGGACAGCTTCCTCAAGCCCCTCATCGCCGAAACCGCCAAGCGCCGCGCTGCGGGCTTGAACAACCTCTTCCAGAGCCACATGCTCGACGCCTCGGAACTGCCGCTGGCTGAAAACATGCGCCTCTCCAAGGAACTCCTGGCCGAGTGCGTGAAGCACGAGATCATCCTCGAAGTCGAAGCCGGCGTCGTCGGTGGTGAAGAAGACGGCCATGACACCAGCGGTGTCGCCGCCGACAAGCTTTACACCACCCCGGAAGACATGGTGGAAGTGTATGAGACCCTCAGTGGCATCGGCCGCTTCATGTTCGCCGCCACCTTTGGCAACGTGCATGGTGCTTACAAGCCCGGTGCCGTGAAGCTGAAGCCCACCATCCTGCGTGATGGTCAGGCCGCAGTGACCGCCAAGCATGGCGCCAAGGCTGAGATGGACCTCGTCTTCCACGGCGGTTCTGGTTCCCTCCTCGAAGAAATCCGTGAGACCCTCGGCTACGGCGTCGTGAAGATGAACATCGACACCGACACCCAGTATGCCTTCACCCGTCCGATCGTGGACCACATGATGAAGAACTACGCCGGCGTCCTCAAGATCGACGGTGAAGTGGGCGACAAGAAGACCTATGACCCACGCAGCTACCTCAAGAAGGGCGAGCAGGGCCTCTGCGACCGCATGAAGGAAGCCTGCAATGATTTGCTGAGCACTGGGAAGACGATTTTTGGGACGGTGTAAGACGGACATTTTTATCCGTCCGTTCAGCAATTACTGAATCTCCATGAGGGCCATGCGATGCATGGCCCTTTTTTCGATCCTGAAAGGGCGCATGGCATGGTTGCCTGATTTGTGTCACGAAGTTTTTAGGGCGCCGTTTTCGCTGAGTTCCTTGAGATGTTTTCAAACTGACGCTTTCGCCGGATGTCATTTCACCTTCCAAGGCAGCTTCAATCCCTGGCATCTGGCGCAAACACCCGCCGCCGAAAACTCTTGGCATAGCGCGCGGCGGAACTATGCTCAGGCGCATCTCCAATTCGCCATCAACCGCGCATTGACCTGCCATCATCGCCCGGGATGGCCGTTTGCAAGACATCCTGGTGCATTTTCTTTCTTCCCGCTGCGGTCATCATTTCATCTTTGATCGCTGTTCTCTCCCTGCCCCCCCTCCACCGCTCCTGCCGATGCGCTTCGTGACATTTCGCTCCTGCCTCGGTCTCCTTTTCGGCCTGCTCGCCGCTTTCTTCCCCAACGCCGCCCGTGCTACCGCACCGGGGCAGGTCGTGGCCTGGGGCAGCAACAACGCCGGACAGATCAGTGTGCCCGTCAGCGCGACGGATGGTGTGATCGCCATTGCCGCTGGTGATTCTTTTTCTGCCGCACTGAAGGGCAATGGCACCGTTGTCACATGGGGGGACAGCTATAACCCCGCCGAGATCGCGGTTCCGTCAGGCGTGAACAATATCACCGCCATCGCTGCCGGCGTCGAGCACATCGTGGCTCTCCGGAGCGATGGCAAGGTTGCCGCCTGGGGTTACAACATTGGCGGAGAGGTGACGGGCATGCCCGGAGGAGGGATTACCTCGGCGAATCCTGTCACTCTCGGCGGGCAAGTCCTGAGCAATGTCGTTGGCGTTGCGTGTGGAACAGTCCACTCGATTGCGGTCAAGAACGATGGTACTGTCGTTGTGTGGGGCAGCAATTACTTCGGCCAGCTCAACGTGCCCGCCGGGCTGACGGACGTTGTTGCAGCCGCAGGCGGCATGTATCATAGCCTCGCCTTGAAGTCTGACGGGACCGTCGTGGCTTGGGGCGGACAGAACACCTACGGGGAAATTAACGTGCCGGCCGGCCTGACCGACGTGGTGCAGGTGTCGGCGGGCGAGTATTACTCGATGGCGCTGAAGAGCGACGGCACCGTCGTGGCGTGGGGTGACAATAGTCAGGGCCAGCTCAACGTGCCCGCCGGTCTGAACGATGCAGTCCAAATCGCGGCTGCCAGATACCACGCGCTTGTCCTGAAAAGCGATGCCACGATCGTCGCCTGGGGCAGCAACTCAGACGGTCAGACCACCATTTCCACGTCCGCACAGAGCTGTGTGCTGGCCGTCGGCGGTGGCTTGCGCCATTCGCTGGCGGTGGTCACAGTTCCGCCCACCGTTCTCATCCCGCCCGCCGACCAAACGCGCCTCACCAGCCAGACTGCGGCCTTCACCGTCTCCGCCTCTGGCACTCCACCCTACAGCTATCAATGGTACAAGGACGGAGTTCTCCTTGCCAATGGTGTCCGAATCTCCGGCGCCACTACCGCCACGCTCACGGTGTCCAGCCTCACTGTGGCCGACGCTGGTGACTACACGGTCGAGCTGGGCAACTGTACTGACATGACATTGAGCGACCCCGGCCACCTCACCGTCACCCCGGTGATACCTCCCGGTGCGGTGTTCGCCTGGGGCGATGACACTTTCGGCCAATCCAACGTGCCGCAGGCCGCCAAAAGCGGGGTGATCGCCATCGCCGCAGGTCAGGGGCATACCCTCGCGCTGAAAACCAATGGTTCCGTTCTCGCCTGGGGTTGGAATACCTCCGGCCAGACCACAGTCCCGGCTGATGCCGGCTCCGGAGTCATCGGCATCTCGGCCGGTCAGGGGCACAGCCTCGCATTGAAGTCCGACGGCACGGTGCTCGCCTGGGGCAACGGTGCCGACGGCCAGACCAATCTCCCCGTCGGCCTCTCCGGCGTCGTCGCCATCGCCGGAGGCGGGGCTCAAAGCCTGGCCCTCAAAAACGATGGCACCGTCGTGGTCTGGGGCAACAACAGTTCGAGCCTGCCCTCTGGGCTGACGGGTGTCACTGCGATCGCCGCCGGCATGTACCACGCCCTTGCTCTCAAAAGCGATGGCACCGTCGCCACCTGGGGGGATGACAGTCACGGTCAGTCCACGGTCCCGGCGGGTCTCACCGATGTGATTGCCATCGCGGCAGGCTTTTACCACAGCATTGCTGTGAAGACCGACGGCACCGTGATTGCCTGGGGTGACGACAGCTACGGCCAGTCGAGCGTTCCCTCCGGCCTCTCCGATATCGTTGCCGCCGCCGGTGGCCGCTACCACACCGTGGCCAGAAAAAACGACAAGACCCTGGTCGCCTGGGGCGACGACAGCGTCGGGCAGTCCACCATCCCCACCACCGTGCAGGGCCGCACACTCGCGCTCGCTGCGGGCTGGATGCACACTGTGGTCATCGCCGGCCGGCCGGCCATCATCCTCGGCGGCCCTTACAGTGCCTACACCAACCTGAACCACGATGTGATCTTCCATGTCGATGTGGATGGCACCGGGCCCATCAGCCTCCAATGGAGACGGCAGTCCGTCGCCGGCAGCAGCGATATCAGCGGAGCCACTGACACCACGCTCACATTGCGCAGTGTGCAGGCCTCCGACAGTGGCAGCTACGCGGTGATCGTGAGCAATGCGTTTGGCACCGCCACCGGCTATGCCAATCTCACGGTTTTGCCCGCCACCACCTTTACCCTTTGGCAGCAAAACCGTTTCACCGAAACGGAACTGGCCGACCCCGGCGTCGCCGGCCCGCTGGCCGACCCCACCGGCAAAGGTACGCCCAACCTGATCAAATACGCCCTCAATCTCGAACCGGTGGCCAGCGCTGGAGGCCCTTCGATTCCGAGTTCTCCATGGCCGCTGCAGCCCTCATTTTCCGGCGGCACTTTAATGATGACCTTCCGCGCGCTGCGCACTGACGTCAGCTACATGGTCGAGGCCAGCACCGATCTCAAGACGTGGAGCGGTACCGGAGTCACCACGAAGTACAACGGCATCGACTGCACCGCCACCTGCACGCCCACCGCCTCCAATCAGGTTTTCCTGCGTCTCAGGGTGTCGATGCCCGGCGGATGATGCGGCGGACCTAGCTGAAATGGAATGCGCCGCCCGCCTGCACGCGCCCTCTGACGCCCCTTCCTTTTTCCGGCCTTGCGGCCACCTGCGGGCTGCATCATAGACGGGTTGTGAAATCCCATCTTCCGAATCATCCCATGCAGATCTATCTCATCCGCCACGGCGAGGTGGAGGAGAAGTATCACAAGGTGTTTGGCGGCTCGCGCATCGACATGGGACTTTCGCCTTTGGGATTGAAGCATGGCGAGGCGGTGGCGGCGTGGCTGAAGGACACGAAGATCGATGCGCTGTATGCCAGCCCCATGCTGCGGGTGCAGCAGACGCTGGAGCCGCTGGCCAGACGGCGCGGAATGCAGGCGGAACTGCTGCCCGGACTGCGCGAGATCGACTTTGGCGACTGGACCGGACACCGCTGGGATGAGGTGCAGTCGAACTTTGGTCAGAGCGCCTTTGACTGGCTGGAGATCATTGAGAACAACGGCATCATGAACGGCGAGACCATCGACGCTTTGATGTCCCGCGTGCGCGAGAGCCTGCTGCAGATCATCCATGCGCACCCGCATCAGCAGGTGGCCATCTACTGCCACGGCGGCATCATCCGCGCAATCATCGCGCTGCTGCTGGACATGCCGCTCAAACACATGGCCTTCTTCAACATCGAGTACGGCAGCATCAGCCTGGTGGAGCTGCTGCCGGAGCGGAAGCATGCGGTGGAGATCGAACTGCTGAACTTTCAGCCGCCTGTTGCTTGAACGGAAGCTGACCAGTTGCGCTGCAACTGGTCAGAAGGAACTCCAGTTGCGGCGCAACTGGACAACTTTTAGTAATTCAACGGCTTCAGCTCGGGCAGGAGGAACTTGCCGTCTTTGCGGATGAGCTTGCCGTCGAAATGGATTTCTCCGCCGCCGTATTCGGGGCGCTGGATGTTGACGAGGTCCCAGTGGACCTGGCTGCGGTTGCCGTTGTCTGCGACGCCTTCGTAGGCCTGGCCGGGGGTGAAGTGGAAGCTGCCGGCGATTTTTTCGTCGAACAGGATGTCGCGCATCGGTTCTTTGATCTCGCGGTTAAAGCCAATGGCGAACTCTCCGATGTAGCGGGCCCCTTCGTCGCTGTCGAGAATCTTGTTGATGGCAGGGGTGTTGTTGGCGGTGGCGTTGACGATCTTGCCCTTGTTGAACTCGAGCTTCACGGTGTCGAAGGCGATGCCTTGATAGATGGTGGGGGCGTTGTAGCTGATGACGCCTTCGACGCTGTCTTTGACGGGGGCGCTGAAGACCTCGCCATCGGGGATGTTGTGATTGCCGCCGCAGGCGATGGCCTTGAGGCCTTTGAGGCTGAAGCTGAGATCGGTGCCGGGGCCGGTGATGTGGACGTGCTTGGTTTTGTCCATGAGCTGCTTCAAGGCTTTCATGGCTGGCAGCAGGGCGGCGTAGTCCAGGAGGCAGACGCGGAAGAAGAAGTCTTCAAAGGCCTGGGTGCTCATGCCCGCCTGCTGGGCCATGGAGGCGGTGGGCCAGCGCAGGACGACCCAGCGGCTGTTGTTCACGCGCTCGTTCTGCACGGGGCGCAGCTTGGCCATGACGAGCTTCATTTTCTCCGGCGGCACGTCGGCGGCTTCGGTGATGTTGTGGCTGCCGCGCACGGCGATGTAGCAGTCGGTCTGCTTCATCAGGGCGAGGTTGTTTTCCGCGATGATGTCGTACTGCTTCGCATCAGCATGGATCATCTGTTCGCGGGTGAGCACGGCGTCATTGATGCGCACCATGGGCAGACCGCCGACGGCGACGACTTCACGGATGAGGCTCTGGCCGACGGTGTTCGGCACGTCGAAGAGGTCGATCCAGACCAGGTCACCTTTTTTAACCTTGGTGGAGTAGCGGACAAGCTGGCGTGAGAGGGCGTCAATTCGGGGATCGTGCATGATGAAGGGACTGTGGCGGAAAAGACACGGACTGGCAAAAGGGAAAATCGGGGGAATAGTGGGTGCATGCGCTTTCTACTCCTTTTCCTCCTGGGTGTGCTGAGCCATTCTATGACCTGTGCGCAGTCACCGGAATGGGTCAAAGAGCTCACGCCTGGCACTGCAGGAACTCACAGGAAGGTGCCGCCGTGCAAGCTGACTTTTGACATCGGCTGGAGCCATGTAATGACGGCCGGACAGGCCACGCTGACCGTGCGTGAAGCGGGTGAGTACTGGCGTGCCGATGCCTCCGCCTCGAGCACGGGACTGGCGCGCTCTTTGTGGAAGTACGACTGTGAGATGACCTCCATCATGCACCGTGGTGATCTGCGTGCACACTTTCTACAGCACCGTGAGACGGACAGTGAAGAGACCTGCCGCTACCGCGTGGCATTTGAGCGGCACCGTGTGATCACGCAGACGCAGGTGCAGCCGGTGAAGGGATCCCCATCCAGTTCCACCGCCGTGTGCGCCTATGGCCCCATGGATGACATTCTTTCCGTGATCCTGTATGTGCGCAGCCTGGAGCTGAAGAACGGGCAAAAAATCACACGGGTGGTGCAGCCCTGGGATACGCCCTACCTGACCACCTTTGAGGTGCAGGGACGCGAGACCATTACGTATGGCGGGCAGAAGCGGCCCTGCATCAAGCTGGGGCTGAAGATTCGAAAAATCGACCGCACCACGCTGGCCCTCAGCGCCTACAAGAAGATGAAGACGGCGACCATCTGGGTTTCAGATGATGAGCTGCGCATTCCCATCGAGATGAATGCCAGTGTTTTTGTCGGCTTCATGTTTGCCCGGCTGACGAAGTTCGAAACACTCAGCGGCAAAGAAGCGACGGCTTCATTGCCTCACAGAATCACGGTTAAAGCACCACCTGCGCCTTAAGGAGCGGCGGTTGCTGCTTCGACGCTGATTTTGATGTCGTCAAAGAACACAGGTTCACCTGAAAACGGGGTGGCCCAGATGGCGCACTTGCCCTGGCCTTTGAGCTTGGTGTCCTCGTGCTTGATGAGAGGTTCAGCAGGCTCTGCGGCATCGGCAGGCCAGGCTTTGCCGGTGATGGTCCAGGCGTCTCCGGCACCCTTTTTGGCTTCAAGTTTGACCTTTACCCAAGCTTCGCTGGTCCAGGCAAAGGGGACGGTGACAAGTGTCTGGTCGCCTTTGACGAGGTCGAGGGATTTCTTGGCGGCATTGACGATGAGCCGGTGGCCGCTCATGCCATGCACGCTGACGCCGAAGCGCGGTGTGCTGCGGCCGCGCTTGATGGCGAGGATTTTGGCTTCAATGCTGGCATTGCCGCTGGCGGAGACTGCCAGCTGGGCGCTGGCATCGGTGACGGGATTGGGATCGATGACGATGGCCTTGTTGCCATCGCGTGCGGCGATCTTGATGGTGCCATCCACGATGAAGACTTCCTTGGGCGGCTCGCCTTCGGCCCAGTCGTCAGCCTTGATCTCGAAAGATTGCAGCTGCTGGGCGTGAAGAGAGAAGGTGGCGAACAGGCTGGCGGCAAGAAGCAGTCGTTTCATGGCGGAGAAAACGAAACTGACTCAGCGCACGGGTTCTTTCAGCAGTGCGAGGGCTTCAAGGGCGGAGGCGTCTTCATGCACGACGGCCGCGATGCTGCGGGCGATGGCGGCAGGGTTTTTGTGCTGCCAGACGTTGCGGCCGATCGCCACGCCGGCGGCACCGGCGTCCATGGCGTCTTCAACCATCTTCAGGAGGCCTGCGTCGTCTCCCATGGCGGCACCACCGAGGATGATGACAGGGACGAAGCTCTGGCCGATGATACGGCGGAAGTCGTCCACGTTGCCATTGGTTGGGTAGGGGCACTTCACGACATCCGAGCCGAGTTCGGCAGCGAGACGGACCGCAAAGCTGACATTTTCCACAGTGTATTTTTCCGGAGCACCCAGCGCGTAGGGCAGGGCTTCCAGGATGACGGGAATGTCTGTGTCGAGGCTGAGGCGGATGAGGTCGGCGCACTCCTGGAAATTGGCCTTCTCATAGGCGGAGAAGGGGTAGAGCATGTTCATGACGGCATTGGCACCGACCATTTCCGCTTCTTCGACGCCGAAGACGCCGATGCTGCCAGCGCCTTCACCTGTGGTGCGGGTGTTGTAGACGTCCGTGCGGAGGATGATGCCCTTGCCAGCGAGGCTGTCGGCGGCGCGCAGGGCGACGCCGAGGTTCATGACGTAGCCATCGACGAATTCGTTGACCTGATCGATGAGCTGAAAGGGATTTTCCAAGCCAGGCACTGGAATGGCGCAACCGTGGTCAATGGGAAGGATGACGGTCTTGCCGTTGCGAAAGAGGGATTCGAGATTTTCCTGGCGGTTCATGGGGTCGGGATGGGGAATGAGACGTTTCTTCGCAGCGATGCACGCCCCGTGCAAACCAAAATCCACCCCATCAGGCCGGCCGCGTCCTCAGCGGGCAATTCTCTGAGGCTGACTTTTGACCTTCTCAATTTCTCGGTTGGAGCTCTCCTCTGCGCGCTCAAAGCGTGTTTTGTCACGTTTGTGATCCCGCACCAAGTCGACCGTCCAGAAGGCTCCGCTGAGGCCGGTGGAGAGCAGTAGCAGGAACAGCGTGAAGCAGATGAAGGACATCTGGCGCTCCTGGCTGCGCCGCTGATCCCGATTGGAATCCACATCGAGCACTCCGAGCAAATCCATCCACCAGAGTCGCCAGACGCTCGGGTCACGTGCGATGTTCAATGCCCAGAAACTGACGAACAGCGCAAGAATGGAGGCGATGGCGAGACCGATGGGCATACTATATCAAACTTTGCCCGGAAACACGCAACGGATGTCGTTTTCAGAAGAAGCTGCCGCCGCAATTCACCAGTTTTTGATCCATTTGACGGACAAGGTTGGGTCCGTCAGAGAATTGATGCTTTGCTTGGTGGTGTTTTGCTCATCTTCTGAGTATGACCAGAGATCATACGTCGTGTTGATGGTGGTGGGAGTGGGGGTGCTGCCCCCGGTTCCAGCGCCGGTCGTGGTGGTGGTGGGGATTGCTGCTTTAAGATACTGAAAGGGGTGACCAAAGCCGTCGATCAGAATGTAAGTGCTGCCTTTTCGGGTGAAGATGGTCTGTGGGATTTCGACGAACATCTTGTTTTTGAGTTCGGCCACGCCTTCCACTTTGCCATCGGACGTGCCACCTGATCCGCCGCCTGCTGCATCGCCGGTGACCCCTTTGATCTGGTCGTAACCGTCACCTGTCAGCGCCTGATAGAGGCAAGAAGCCCCGGAGGTGTCATAGGTGGCCAAGCCGGGAGGAAACTGCACCATTTGATTGCTGTTTGCCGGCTGTGGGTATTCACCGAATTCCGTGTTGTAGCGTTCAAGGGCGAGTTTGATGGCCTCAAACGTTCCTGTGGTCAGGCGCCGTTTTGATGAGCGCATGGCATAGGTGTATCCGCCCATTGTCAGGGCGGCAAGCAACGAGATGATGGTGACCACGATGAGCATCTCCACCAGGGTGAAGGCACGCGTACGTGAATGGAATGACAAGCGGGTTGATTTCATGACTCCAAGGTTGGTTGGGGGTGGTGTCCTGTCCTAGCCGCCAGCGCCGCTGAGGTTTTTGATCACGTCGATGAGCGGGAGGAAGAGAGCCATGACGATCACGCCCACGACGAGGGCGAGCACGACGATCATCAGGGGCTCCAGCATGGAGGTGAGGGCGGAGACGGAATTGTCCACTTCGTCTTCATAGACGTCAGCGATTTTCAGAAGCATTTCAGGAAGCTGGCCGGTTTCCTCACCCACGTCGACCATGGAGATCACCATCGGGGGAAATACGTTGCTGGACTCCAGAGGCGCCACCATGGACTCACCTTCTTTCACAGCGTCATGCACCTTGGTGATGGCGTCGGAGATGATTGTGTTGCCGGCGGTGTCGCGGGTGATGTTCAGGGCCTGCAAGATGGGCACGCCGGAGGTCACCAGCGTTCCCAGCGTGCGGGTGAAACGTGAGATGGCGGTTTTGCTCTGCACATCGCCGAAGAGCGGGAGCTTGAGCTTGGTGCGGTCGATCCACCGGCGTCCGCCTTTGGTCGCGGCCATCATGCGCCAGCCGACGATGATCGCTGCCACACCGGCCACCTGATACCAGATGTAGTCGTACATGGTGCGGCTGAAGCCGATGACGAATTTCGTCAACGCCGGCAGCTTGTCTTTGCCGCCAGGGATCATGTCATCAAAGATGGACTCAAAGCGTGGAACGATGACCAGCATGAGGAAGACCATGATGGCTGCGGCGATGAACATGACGATGATCGGGTAAACCATCGCCGCGACAATCTTGTTCTTGAGCTTCTGGGCCTTTTCCTGGTACTCGGCAAGACGGTTGAGCACGAGCTCCAGCACACCGCCGAGTTCACCGGCTTTCACCATGTTGATGTAGAGCTTGTTGAAGATGCGCGGGTACTGCTGGAGGCTTTCGGAGAAGGTGCTGCCGGTCTGAACATTGTCCGCCAGCGTGGTGATCGTCCCTTTCATCACCAGATTGGGCTCCTGACGGCCCAGCACGGTGAGCCCGCGCAGCAAAGGCAGGCCGGAGTCGATGAGCGTGGCGAGCTGACGTGTGAAAATCATCAGGCTCTTGCTCTTTACCTTGGCGTTTGCACCGACTTTGACGGTCTTCGTTTTGCCCTTGGAGGTGGATTTGACGCGTTTCTTGATGGCAGCCGCCTGACCCTGGCCTTCGGCGGCGACGCTGGTCGGATAGAGGCCGGTCTGGCGCAGTTGATTGATGGCATCTGCCTCGGAGGCAGCGTCAAGATCTCCGGCGGTTTCCTGTCCGTTCTGATCCAGGGCGATGTAATGAAACGTGGGCATAGGGGCGTATCGTGGCGGCGTTTGTTCAGGGTAATTTTAGAATACCGGGACGGCGGGTGTTCTGTCCATCAAATAATGTACAGGGTTGCACTCGGCAGGGGCGCCGTCTGGCGTTGGGGAGATCAGGTGTATTTCAGCACTTCCTCGATCGTCGTCGATCCATCGTAAATTGCGCGCAGGCCGTCTTCACGCAGGGTGACCATGCCGAGCTCGATGGCTTTCTGCTTCAGGACGATGGAGGGCGCGCGGCCGGTGATAAGCTCGCGGATGGGGTCGGTGACATCCAGCAGCTCGTAGAGGCCCTTTCGGCCTTTGTAGCCGCTGTTGCCACAAACCGAGCAGCCAGAGCCGGTGTAGAAGTGCTTCCCACCGAGATCTTCCGGTGTGAGACCAAGCTGATTGAGAATGCTCAAGCTCGGTTCATACGGCGAACGGCAGCTCTTGCAGATGGTACGCAGAAGGCGCTGGGCGAGCACTCCCTCCAGCGTGGCAGAGACGAGGAAGGGTTCCACCCCCATGTCCACCAGACGGGTGACTGCGCCGGCGGAGTCGTTGGTGTGCAGGGTGCTGAGCACCAAGTGGCCGGTGAGGGAGGCCTGAATCGCGATCTGGGCGGTTTCAAGGTCACGCATTTCTCCCACCATGATGCGGTCAGGGTCCTGACGCAGGAAGGAGCGCAGGGCCTTGGCAAAGGTCAGACCCACCGCGTCATTGATCGGCACCTGCATGACGCCGTCGAGTTCGTATTCCACCGGGTCTTCGGCGGTGATCAGCTTGCAGTCGATGGTGTTGATCTTTCGCAGGCAGGCGTAGAGCGTGGTGGTCTTGCCGGCTCCGGTCGGACCGGTGACGATGAAGATGCCGTTGGGCTTGTGAATGGTCTCGACGATGTAGTCTTGAAGGAAGGGCTGCATGCCCAGCGCATCGAGCTCGATGTTGATCGAGGAGCGGTCAAGAACACGAAGAACCACAGACTCACCGTGCTGTGTGGGCAGGGAATTGACACGCATGTCCACCGGCTTGCCGCCGACGTTGGTCATGATGCGTCCGTCCTGCGGGATGCGGCGCTCGGCGATGTTCATGTTCGACATCACCTTGATACGGGAGATGATCGAGGTGGCTAGGTGAATGGGGGGCGGCGCCATTTCATACAGCGCGCCGTCCACACGATAGCGGATTTTAAACTCGCGCTCAAAGGGCTCAAAGTGAATGTCGCTCGCACGCTCCTTGATGGCCTGCTGCATCACCAGGTCGACGAACTTGACGATGGGTGCGGAATTCGCTTCTGCTTCGGCGGTGATGCCGTCTTTGCCGCTCTTGCCGAGCTGGCCGAAGATTTCCTCAATGCTGGGTGCGCCAGCGCCATAAAACTTCTCGATCAAGGTCAGCACCTGACTGCGGCGGGCGACGACAGGAACAATGGTTTTTTCGAGTCCAAAGCGCAGGTCTTCCACCAGCTGGGGATTGAGCGGATCGGTGAAGGCGACGTGCAGGCCCTGCGCATCCAGCGTGATCGGAAACGCGCCGTAGAGGCGTGCCATGCCAGCCGGAATCAAGGCGATGACGGAGGGCGGTGGTTCGAAATTGTCGAGGTCGAAGTGGTCGGCGCCGAGTTCATCGGCCACCTGCGCCCAGAATTCATCCTCATTGGTGTAGATGCCGTAGGCCAGCAGCACCTGGACAATGTCTTTGCCGTTTTGCACGGAATCCTGCTCGATGTCGTAGGCGAGACCTTTGTCGATCACGCCCCGGCTTTTGAGCATCTCTACCACATTATGGGGAGTCATAGTCGTCTGTAAGAAATGAAATTCGTTGGGGAAGTCTGGGAGTGAGGATCAATCGGCGTCAGACATGGTGGCTTCGATCACTTCGTCGGCGGTGGTCAGGCCGGAAAGCACCTTGCGGATGCCGTCTTCACGCAGGGTGCGCATGCCCAGTTCGCGTGCTCGTTTGCGCAGCTGGGGAGTGGTGAGCTGCTGGTTGATCATGCTGCGCACTTCGTCGTTGATTTTGAAAATCTCCACGAGGGACATACGACCGCGGAAACCACGCTGGCGGCATTTGGAGCAGCCGACGGCGCTCATGATGGTGGCCTCCGCCATCTGGGCGGCTTCGAGGCCGAGGGAGCGCAGTTCGTGATTGGAGAGTTTGCCGGGTTGTTTGCAGTCAGGGCAGAGCTTTCGGACGAGTCGCTGAGCTTCGATCGCGCGAACGGCGGAGGCGGTGAGGAAGGGCTTGACCCCGATGTCCGTGAGACGTGCCACGGCGCTCGGCGCATCGTTGGTATGCAGCGTACTGAAGACCAAGTGACCCGTGAGTGACGCCTGGATGGCGATGGAGGCCGTCTCCAAATCTCGAATTTCCCCCAGCATGATGATGTTGGGCGCCTGACGCAGCATGGCGCGCAGTGCAGCGGCGAAAGTCATGCCGACATCTTCCTTCACCATGACCTGGTTGATCCCCGCGAGTTCGTATTCGACCGGGTCTTCCACTGTGATGATCTTGCGGTCAGGGCGGTTAATGAAATTGAGGCAGGCGTACAGTGTGGTCGTTTTACCGGAGCCGGTGGGGCCGGTCACCAGAATGATGCCGTCAGGCAGCGTGATGAGCTGCTCAAAGGAGGCCTGGTCATCACTCAGGAATCCAAGATCCACGAGGCCGAGCTTCAGGCTGCTCTTGTCGAGCACACGCATGACGACGCTTTCACCGTTGTTGGTGGGGATGATCGACACACGCATGTCGATCTCCTTGTCATTGAAGTTCATCTGGATGCGGCCGTCCTGCGGGATGCGCTTTTCATCCAGCTGCATGGAGCCGGTCATGATTTTGAGACGCCCGATGATCGCGGAATGCAGGCGTTTGGGGTGGTGCTCCACGTCCACGAGGACACCGTCCATGCGGTAGCGGATGCGGATGTCCTTTTCCAGCGGCTCCACGTGAATATCAGAAGCCTTCTGCTTGAAGGCCTCCATCAGCATGTTCTGCACCAGCCTGATGACCGGGGCGTCAGCGTCTGAGGAAGTGCCAGCGTCTGCGCCCTTCGTTTCAATGCCAAGAATGGCTTCATTGCCATAGATATTGGACTGCACTGTCTTGATCAGACCCGGGGTGGAGCAGTAGTACTCGATGTCCGGCTGCAGCACATGTGGCAGAGCATCCAGCGTTTCGAAGTCAAACGGGTCGGATACTGCAATCTGCAAGGTGCTCCCGTTTATTCCCAGCGGCGCAATTTTATATTTCTTGGCCACATCCACAGGAACAAGTCCCTTCAGGCCTGGATGTGCTTCAAAGCCATTCAAATCGACGTATTCCATGCCGGAGCTGACGGCAACCGTGCGTGCGATCTGCTCGTCTGTGATCGTGCCTGTTTTAACCAGGATGGCAACGGCGCTCTCTCCAGGCTTCAGACCTGTTTTTGCATGCTGGATGTCACGCTCGGACAGCTGGCCGGTTTCCAGGAGCTGTTCGAGGAGGTATGCTTCATTGGAGTACATGAATTCGGATCTGCTTGGCGGGTGGTGCGTGAAAACGGTATTTTACGATAATCATCAGACTACAACCTCACGCAGGAAAGTGTCAACGTCTCGGCGCTCGCAACGTGAAAATTGATGACAATGAATGACAAACCGCTCCCGGAATGAGCGTTCGACTTGCCCTGCCCACCAATCACGACGACTCACCACCACCATCATGCACCTCGCTCAGCGCCTTTCTGTCCCGTTTCTCGGCATCTGCCTTGCCTTTTCCTGTTTCACTCCAAGCAAGGTGGGGGCGCACGATGCGGGCACGCAGATGTCCGCCATTGCCAAGGTCTTCCTGGCTGCGCTGACTCCGGAACAAAAAGCGAAGGCTTGTTTCGAGTTTGCCGCCGAGGAGCGCGAAAACTGGCACTTCATCCCGCGTGAGCGCAAGGGGCTGCCCCTCAAGGAAATGACGCCGCAGCAGCGCCTTCTCGCCCATGCTCTCTTAAATACCGGCCTCAGCTTCCGTGGCTCCGCCAAGGCGGTGACGATCATGAGTCTCGAAGAAGTGCTCTATCAAATGGAAGGCGCAGATGAATCCAAGCGCGCCGCCGTCCGCGAAAAGCGCGATCCAGAAAAATACTTTGTCTCGATTTTCGGCGAACCCGCCGACAAGGGAGCCTGGGGCTGGCGTGTGGAAGGACATCACCTGTCCTTGAATTTCACCATCAAAGACGGCCAGATGCTCCGTGCCACTCCCGCTTTCATGGGCACCAATCCAGGTGAAATCCGCCAGGGGCCGCTCACCGGACTGCGTGTGCTGGGAGTTGAGGAAGAACTGGGCCGTGAACTGGTCAAGTCGCTGACACCTGAGCAGTTCAAGACGGCATTCGTCGCCACGGAAGCCCCCAAGGAAATGATCACAGCAGCGGAGCACAAGGTGAACCCGCTATCACCTGCCGGTCTTGTTGATTCGGAACTCAACGCGAAGCAGAAGGACATGCTCACGCGCATCATTTCGGAGTACATTGACCGGATGCGTCCCGAAATCGCTGAAGCCGCCCGTGCCGAGTTTAAAGAGAGCGGTCCGATTTATTTTGCCTGGGCTGGTGGCAAGGAGCGCGGCGAACCGCACTACTACCGTGTGCAGGGAAAGACCTTCCTGCTCGAGTATGACAACACCCAGAACGATGCCAACCATGTGCACAGCGTCTGGCGCAGCTTTGACGGCGACTTTGGCCGTGATCTGCTCGGTGAGCATGTGAAGAAGGCTCATTGATGCCGGCATGCTCCATGCGGGGATGATCTTTTCCCGCATGAGATCATGCACGCATTTTGTGTGCCTGTTTTGGTTGCGCACAGCTATTCGCAAACTGTTCACAGCTTGTTCGCTGCTGTTTGCACAGATCTTCACATTTTAATGCAAATTAATTTTGAATGTTTTGTTCGTTTGGATGGAAACTTCAAAAAATATATCGAAGAAGAGCTTGTTTCATGTGTCGGTTTCGACATACAAAGCATGGTCGTTTAAAAAGATATTCGATGGCCTCCTGATTGCTCCCATTTGAATACCTGCCGACGCATCTTACCAACCTAATCCCGACCTCATTCTCCCAGAAACACTCATCATGGCGCGCAACGATGAAAACTCGAATCACACTTCCCTCAATGGCTCGGCTCACCATGCACACACAGAACTGTTCACACCTGTTCCCACGGTTTGGGACCAGGTCTGCGAAGTTTTGGTAAAGCGTCTGGGCGGGGATAATTTTCAACGCTGCTTCAGCGGCACCTCGGGTCGTCTGGCAGATGATGGCAGGTTCATCATCACCGTGCCGAATCCGATCCATCAGCTGTGGATCGAGAGCAATCACACGGTGGCCGTTGCCGATGCCGTGGCTGAAGTTACTGGAGTGCCTGCAGTCATTGAGTTTCATGTGGCGACGGAACCGACCCCGGTTTCCTACGCGCCCATGCCCGAACTCAAGGCTGCGCGTGTCAACGCCGGTGACCAGGCTCCGATCCGTTTCTTCAGCGAAGCGGGACTGAACGCCAAGTTCAACTTCGACAGCTATGTCATCGGCCCTAACAGCAGCTATTCTGTGGCTGTTGCCAAGGCGGTGGCTGAAAAGCCGGGCCGCATCTACAATCCGCTGTTCTTCTACGGTCCCACCGGCCTGGGCAAGACGCACCTCCTGCAGGCCATCGGCCAGGAAGTGCTGGCGCGCAAACCACGTGCGAACGTTCGCTACGTCACCTCCGAGCAGTTTACCAACGAGTTCGTGGATGCCATCAAGCGCCAGACCTTCAGCCAGTTCCGCCAGAAATACCGCAAGGTGGATGTGCTGCTCATCGACGACGTGCATTTCTTCGAAGGCAAGGACAGCACTCAGGAAGAGTTCTTCCACACCTTCAACGAGCTCTTCAACAACGCGAAGCAGATCGTCCTGGCCAGCGACCGCCCGCCGAGCGAGATCAAAAATCTCGAAAGCCGCCTCGTCTCACGCTTTGAATGGGGTCTTGCCACGCAGATCCAGGTGCCGGATTTTGAAACCCGCATCGCCATCCTGCGCCGCAAGCAGAGCGACTTCAACGTCTCTCTCGACCCATGGATCCTCGATTTCATGGCACAGCGCATCCGTGTGAACGTGCGCAAGCTGGAAGGCGCGCTCATGCGCGTCGCTGCTCATGTCTCGCTCGAAGGCACCGTCCCCACGGAGTCTGCGCTCGCGACGATGCTGCATGATGTGATCGATGAAGATCCATCAAAGACCGTCACTGTGGACCGCATCCAGCGCATCATCGCCACGCATTACGATCTGCGCGTCAGTGACCTCACCGGCCCGCGTCGTCCGAAAAACATCGCCGAAGCCCGTCAGGTGGCCATGTATCTGACGCGCACCCTGACCAAGCTTCCGCTGGTGCAGATCGGTGATGAATTCGGTGGCCGTGACCACGGCACCGTCATTCACGCCTGCAAAGTCGTCACGAACCTCGTCAATGGTTCCAACGACTTCAAGCGCACGCTGGATTCGCTCGCTGGGAAAATCCGCGAGAGCTGAGTCGCTTTTCACGATGGAGCATTGCAGGCGCGTCAGCGTCCTGGAGTGCTCCATTCCTCTGGAGCTTTACGCAGGCTAAGGAACGCTCGAAGCGCCGGAGGACCGACGCTTCGAGGCCACTATCGCGTTCGAGTGGGCGCTCAGGAGTCTATCAAAACGCCTCACTTCACCACGCTCAGCGTTCCCCACATCAGAACGGCATGCCCTGGGAAGGTGCAGACGAATTCGTATTCACCGGGTTGTGAGGGGGCTTTGAGTTTGATGGTTTCTTTCTGGCCGGGTTCGAGGAGCTTGGTGGCGGCGAGAATTTGCTTCTCAAAGGCGGCGGGCATGAAGGCGCGGCCTTGCTTGTCGAGCTTGTCAGGCGTCATGGTCATGGCGGCGGTGCCGATTTCCATGTGCTTGCCGGGAGGGACGATGACGAAATTGTGCGGCATGACGTCGTCGTTTTCGAAGATGACTTCAAACTGCTTGCCGGCGGTGACTTCGATCCGGGTGGTGTCAAAGCGGAGCTGCTCATGCACAGTGTGAACAACGAAGACATCGACACTGATGGTCTTCAGTTCGGCGAGGGTGGCTTTGCCAGCGTCTCCCTGCAGCGCGGCCATTTCTTTGGCGGCGGCAATGATCTCGACATACTCGGGTTTGCTGCGGTCGGCGGGTTTCACCGTCCTGCCGTAGGCGAGGACGGCGTCGGTGACGGGTTTCGCTTTGGCGGCGTCCCAGCTGGCTTTCGGGAATTTCATGAGGGCCTTGGCGGCGGCGTTGCGCTCTTTGCCGTCGATGAGGTGCCGTGCCACGATCTGGAAGTTCGCGGCAGCATTGTCCGCACCCATGAGTGGCAGGGCGGTGAGCACGGCGCGCAGGCGGCCACCGTCGAGTTTGGCATCTCCCAGCAGGGCGGTGAGATGGGGCTGGAACTTGGCGCGCAGGGCGGCTTCGTTGGCAGGGATGAGGGCGATGGCTTCGATGAGGTAATTGCGTTCACCGCCGTCGGTGACGGCCTTCCAGAGGTTGTCCGGCGTTTTGTCTCCGACGATGTAGGCGGCGTAGCAAGCGCGTTTCACCGGGGCCTGTTTCGCGTCTTTGGCCAGGGTTTTGATGAGGGTGCCGTGGCGGGCCAGCATGCCCGGGGATTGCGCGAGCAACAGTTTGCCGAGGTCGTCTGCGGTGGCGTTGAGCTTGCCGTCTGCGGCTTCGATGCGCTTCAGCATGTTCACAAGCACGACAGGGGTGTCGTCACCGCTTGTCTTGGCGAGTTCTTCGAGGGCCTTCGCGCGCACATCAGCCGTGAGTTTGGGGCGGGTGAGTTTTTCGATGAGCACGGGTTCCAGATCGGGCAGGCCTTTCAAATCGGCATCGGTGGTCTTGGAGATGAACTCGGCCAGTGCTCCGGGGTCTTTCGGCAGGATCTTGGTCTTGAGCACGGACTGCAGTCCTTTGCTGCATTCGCTGAAGACGTGGTCGATGTAATAGTCGGTGGGCTGTTTGAGCACATCGTAGGCAATTTCAAGAGCCTTCTCCGCATCGGGCGTGGGCTGGTAGAAGCTGAGAGCACGGACGGCGTGCATGCGCACCGGCATGGCAGGGTCGTTGACGGCAACCTTGAGCAGATCAAGCGCGCCTGGAACGCGGTCCTTCCAGTAGCAGAGCACGCGCGTCGCTGCGGCACGGGCGCGAGGCTCGGGAGATTTCAAAACGGCTTTGAGCAGATCCACATCCACGACATCCACCCACTGGTGCGTCCACAGCGCTTCAAGACGATGGTGCTCGTATTCTTTGTCGCTCGGATCGAGCTTGGCGGCCCAGGCTTTTGCAGCCGCGGCGACCTTGGCGGGATCATGCTTGGCGAGTTCTATCTTGCTGCGCATGCGTACGTTGTCTTCCCAAGCTTTGAGGTTTTCGAGCAGGTGCTCGATGCTCTCGCCGTAGATTTTGGCAGGCTTGAGCAGCGCACGGCCTTCGTAGGTCAGCTTGTAGATGCGGCCGTGCAGGTGGTCGCGGTTCGGATCACGCAGGTGGTGCTGCATATGGCCGATGATGGCGTTTGACCAGTCGCAAAAATACAGCGCGCCATCCGGGCCGACGCTGACGGCGCTGGGGCGGAAGGTAGGGTAAACGGCGGGGTCGACCTTGACGAGTTCATTGCTGACTTCGCCCTTCAAAGCAGAACCGTCAGGCATGAGCGGCACGCGCCAGATGCCCTGGAAACTGATGACATTGCAGTTGAGGAAATTGTTCTGCCAGTCGTCCGGAAAGTGACGGCTGGAGATGAGATTGTTGCCAGCGGCAGGGCGTGCGGGGCGTTTCCAAAACTCCTGCAGCTTGGCGCTGCCGCCGCCTTCGCGTGGCAGATAGCAGGAGGAGGCTTCGGCAAAGGTGTTAACGTTGCCGGTGGCGTCGGTGAAGAAGGCATTGCCCCAGCGATCCCAAACTTTGCCGTGGGGATTCACCGTGGCGTCTGTGGTGAAGCGCTCCAGCGTGCGGCGGTTGAGGTCAAAGCGGTAGATGCAGCCGTTCGTGTTGCGCACAGGACCGTAGAGTGTCTCCACCTGAGTGCGATGGAAGACGCCGTCACTCGGATACAGGGCGCCGCCGCAGTCGTAGCTCAGCGCATTCGTTTCATGGTGGGAGTCGGCGGCGCAGAGGCCCATCAGCAGAATGGTGCGCTTGTCGCTTTTGCCGTCGCCATCGGTGTCTTCGAGATACACGAGATTGGGCGACTGCATGACGATGACGCCATCCTTGTAGAAATTAAAGCCGGTGGGGCAGTTCAGATTGTCGGCAAACTCGGTCATCTTGTCCGCTGCGCCGTCACCGTCGGTGTCTTCAAAGACCAGCAGGCTGTCACCCTTGGTGCTGGTGGGGGTGCGCTCGGGGTAGTTCCGCCAGGCGCTGATCCACAGGCGGCCGCGGGTGTCCCAGGCCATCTGCACCGGTTTGGCGAGTTCGGGGAACCTCTTTTCATCGGCAAAGAGCGTGATCTTAAGTCCGGCTTCAGGCTGGATGTTTTTCATTGCCTCCTTGGCGTCAGGGAAAGCTACAAGCCCTTCGGGAGTGAAGGTCATGCCGGTCATCGGCACCTTGTTGAACTCCTTGCCCTCCTTCGGGTTGGGCATGTTGGTCGGGACTTTTTCCACGGGCGGCAGGTTGTCGTCTTTGACTTCGAGATCGCCGCCTTTGGCGATGGCGTGGACGCGCTGATCGCGGTTGGCCGTCTTCACATCGCGCTGGGCCATTTCCTCCATCATCACCTGATAGTTGGAAATGTAGGGCTTCTCGGGATTGCGCTCGTTCTGCTTGAAACCACCTACGCCGGCAGCGTAGGCGAGGCCGGAGCGGCCGCCATAGACGTTGTAGCCGTCCACGGTGCGGTAGCGCTGGTGCCATTCCCAGTTTTTGTCGTTGATGGCCTTGCGCAGTTTTTCATTCACCTGCGGTGCATCCTTGCCGGTGAGGGATTTGAAGGCGGCTTCCGCGATGGCCTTTTCCCCGCTGTCGGTAATGTAGAGGCCGTCGAGCGTGGAGCCCTCCGGCAGGCCCTTGGCGCTGGGCTGGAAGAGATCCACAAACGTCACGCCTTTCGCGGCGGCGACTTCATTCATCGCGGCGGCGTAGTTTTGGATGTTCGTGTTCTTTTCCTCCACCGGAGGGAGGCTGGGATTGGCCAGCTTTTGCAGGGCGATGGGCGAGAACAGCACGATGCGCGGCGCGCCTTTACCGCTGTAATTCTGCGCCTTCGCGTCGTCGATGAACTTGGCGAGGTTCTTTTTGAACTCCTCGATGCCCTCGTAGCCCTTGAAGGATTCATTGTAGCCGTAAAAAGCGAAAATGACGTCCGCCTTCACCTTCGTGAGCCACTCGTCGCGTGTGCCGAAGTTGTCGATGCGGTGCCAGGTCTGCACCTCATCGCCGGCAAAGGCCAGATTGCGGAAGGTGAGGTCCTTGCCGGCATTGGCCTGCGTCAGCATCGACTCCAGCCAGCCGGAATATTGAGAACGGTCAGGCAGCGCATTGCCGAGGATGGCGATGCTGTCGCCCTGCTTGAGTTCGATCTCAGCCTGGAGCGAGACGGTAAGGGCGAGGAGGATGGAGAGCAGTTTCTTCATGTGGGTTGGAAACGGAAGGGCAGTGGAATACGGGCCTGCAGCGTCAATGTTTGCCAGACAAAGCACAAGTTTCGCCCCGGGCCGAGGGCATCATATATGTTTACTCTCACAGGCGGTTGTGATAAAAACAACAAATGCCCGTGAAATCCCGTCTGATTTTTGCCTTCGCCGCCACCCTCTTGCTGAGCAATTGTGGTTTGATCGGCACGGCATTGCGTCTGGCTCCTTATGCCCTGATGTTTGCTGACGAGAACAGCAATGGGACGACTGCCAGCAAGACGCTGGAGATGCGCGGACGCGAGGTGCAGGCCAAGGGCGATCGCGAAATACGTCCATCGGCTGCAAGCTCCAGTTCCAAGATGGCTTTCAAGCCATGAGCATCTTTTGTTTACAGAATCGCAACGTCATGATAAACACGAAGTTAATGAAATTCGCCCGTCTCAGTTTTCTCATTTTGCTTTCCTCTGGCCTGACCAGCTGCCAAACGTGGGAAGCTTTAAAGAACTGCGCTCCCGTGAGAGCGTTTGATGAAACTGGTGCCTCCATGCTGAACATGCTGGGCGAGAACAATCTGCCAGCAGACGGCAAATCGGGTGCATTGCAGGATCGTGCGAGCAAGGTCGAAAGCCGCGGCATCTACGCAGCCCGCAAGGCGGCCCCCGTCAGCGTTACGACTCGACAGAGTGTGGTGGCACGCTAGTGTCTGGGTCGGAAGACATGGACTGGCACCGCATACGCTCTGATTTCCCCATTCTCGATCAGCAGGTGAATGGGCACCCGCTGGTATATCTGGACAGTGCGGCCAGCAGCCAGAAACCGCGTGCGGTCATTCAGACGCTCTCGCGCTACTACGAGCGTGACAACGCGAACGTCCACCGCGCCCTGCACGAGCTCAGTAACCGTGCCACCGAGGCCTTTGAGGCGTCGCGGAAAAAAGTGGCGCGCTTCATCGGTGCGGCATCTGAGGACGAGATCATTTTCACCCGTGGCAGCACCGAGGGCATCAACCTCGTCGCTAACACCTGGGGCACTCAGAATCTGCGGGCAGGGGATGTCATCCTCATCACCGGCATGGAGCATCACAGCAACATCGTCCCGTGGCAGTTGCTCGCCCAGCGCACGGGCGCGACGCTCAAATACATCCCGGTGCTGGATGACGGCACGCTTGATTCCGCCGCCATCGAAACCTTGCTCACAGAGCAGGTGAAGCTCTTCGCCTTCGTCCATATTTCCAATTCTCTCGGCACCATCAATCCTGCCAAGGAACTCCTTGCCAGGGCGAAGGCCCTCGGCGCGGTGACGCTGCTGGATGGCGCGCAAAGTGCGGGGCACATGCCCATCGATGTGAAAGATCTGGGCTGCGACTTCTTCGTTTTCTCCGGTCACAAGATGTGCGGCCCCACCGGCATCGGTGTGCTGTATGGTCGCATGGCCCTGCTGGAAACCATGCCGCCCTGGCATGGCGGTGGCGAGATGATTCTGGCGGTCACCATGGAGAGCAGCACCTACAAGGCGCCGCCGCATCGTTTCGAGGCGGGCACGCCCGACATCTCCGGTGTCATCGGACTCGGTGCCGCCATTGATTATCTGGAGGCCATCGGCCTCGAAAACATCCATCGCCACGACCACAATCTGGCCAACTACGCCGTGCAACGCATGAGCGAGGTACCCGGCATCCGCATCCTCGGCCCGCAGAACGGCCACCGTGGAGCGCTCGTCGCCTTCCATCTCGACTTCGCGCATCCGCACGACCTTGTCGAGTTCGCCAACAGCCACGGCGTGGCCATGCGCGGCGGGCATCACTGCACCCAGCCGCTGATGAAGCGCTTCAAGGTGCCCGGCACCACCCGCGCCAGCTTTTATTTCTACAACACGCTCGAAGAGATCAATCGCCTCGTCGAAGTACTGCTCCTCGCGCGTAAGTTCTTCACCTGACCATGCTCTCTGACGACCTCCGCGACCTCTACCAGCAGGTGATCCTCGATCACTCCCGGAATCCGCGCAATCACGGCGAACTCCCGCCACCCTGCCTGCACGCCCATGGCGACAATCCCTCCTGCGGCGACGAGATCGATGTGTGGGTGAAAGTGGCCGATAACGGCAATATCGACGACCTCAAATTCACCGGCCAGGGCTGCGCAATCAGCCAGGCCAGCGCCTCGATGATGACCCAGAAGATCAAGGGCAAGTCCAAGGACGAAGCCGCCGCCGTGCGTGAAGACTTCCGCCGCGTCGTCATGGGCGACGGTGCCCCTGCCAACGAAGACGCCCTTGGCGAACTCATCCTCCTCGAAGGCGTGCAAAAGTTTCCGCAGCGTGTGAAGTGCGCGATGCTGGCATGGCGTGCGCTGGAGCAGGCGCTGGAAAGCAAATAGGCCATGCCTGAACTCCCCGAAGTCGAAACGGCTCTGCGCGGGGTGTCGCCGTACGTGATCGGCAAGCGGGTTCGGGAAGTGATCGTGAGGGATCAGCGGCTGCGCTGGCCGATTCCGGACACGATTCATGAGCTGGAAGGCTGCCGGATTGAGACGGGCACGCGCCGGGCGAAGTACCTGCTGTTTGGCACTGCCAAAGGCACGCTGCTGCTGCATTTGGGCATGTCGGGAAATCTGCGGGTGCTGCCGGCGGAAACGCCCTTCAAGAAGCATGACCATCTGGCCATCACGCTGGAGGGCGGCAAGCAACTGCGCCTGCACGATCCGCGTCGCTTCGGCGCGGCGCTCTGGATTGAGGGTGATCCCATGCAGCATCCGCTGCTCAAAGACCTCGGTCCTGAACCACTGGGGGATGAGTTCACGGCAGAGCATTTGCAGGCGGCCTGCAAGGGCAAGACGGCTGCGATCAAGCAGGTCATCATGGATGCGCATGTCGTGGTCGGCGTGGGCAACATCTACGCCAGCGAGGCCTTGTTCATGGCGGGCATCAATCCCCGGCAGGCTGCGGGGAAAGTGACGAAGCCGAAGCTTGGGAAACTTGTGAAAGCCATCCGCGAGGTGCTGGCGGCTTCCATCGAAATGGGCGGCACCACGCTGCGGGACTTTTTGAACGAGAGCGGCGAGCCCGGCTACTTCAAGCTGACGCTGCGCGTGTATGATCGTGCGGGCGAGCCGTGCCGCGTCTGCAAGACGCCCATCAAACGCATCGTGCAGGGGCAGCGCTCGACGTTCTTTTGTCCGACCTGCCAGAAGTAGGCGGGATCCAAAGCGATGCGCGAATGCCCGCGAATCAAACGCGAGTGGCGCTGGCAGGCGGTTCCACCAAGCTTGCTGATGGAAAGGGCAAAAAAGTTGTGATTCTTTCGTTCGTCATTCTGTCATTCGTCATTCAACATGGTTGAGCCATGTCCACGTCACTTCCACCGCTGCGCAGTGCTCACGATTTAGAACGTGTCCTCGAATTTGAATTCGTGCGTGCCACGGAAAACGCGGCCCTGCAGGCCATTCACTGGCTTGGCCGTGGCGAAAAAGAGCTAGCCGATGGTGCGGCATGCAGCGCGATCTATGGCGTCTTCGACATCCTCGACATCCGTGGCGAGGTCGTAATCGGCGAAGGCATTAAAGACAATGCGCCCGGCATTTTCGTGGGGGAACACCTGGGCACCTGGCGCGATGGCACGCCGCGATTCAACATCGCTCTCGATCCCATCGACGGCACCAGCAACATCGCCAAAGGTTTGCCGAACAGCATCTCCGTCATCGCGGCGGCGCAGATTCCTGACGGTGCACCGTGCGCCATGAAAAGCATTCCGAGCTTCTACAGCCACAAGATCGCCTACGGGCCGGCGGTGAAGAAGGCGCTGGAGGGCAGGGGAGACCGCTGCTTCCTCGATATGCCATTGCAGGAGGTCATCAGCTTTGTGGCCCAGGCCTTGGGCAAGCGTGAACGCGACCTCGTCGTTTCCACCATGGATCGCCCACGCCATCATGACATTGTCGAGCAGATCCGCCGCTCAGGCGCTGCCTTGAGAATGGTGACGGATGGCGACATCGCTGCGGCGGTCGCGCCTTCGATGCCGGAGTCCAACTGCGATCTTTACGTGGGCATGGGCGGCTCTCCCGAAGGCATTCTGGCCGCCGCCGCACTGAAATGTCTTGGTGGCGACATGCAGCTGCGCATGTGGTTTCACGATGAAGCCCACCGCGCCGAGGTCGCTGCCTATACGCCTGCCGCTGAGATGGACCAGGTCTTCCGCGTGCATGAACTCATTGTGGGAGAGAGCGCTTTGTTTTGCGCCACGGGCATCAGCGACAGCCCCTTGCTGCCCGGTTGCCGGCTCGTGGGTCACCGCGTGGAAACGCACTCCATTTTGATGCGCTCACGCAGCGGCACGGTGCGCCGTATTCACGCCACGCATGATCTGGACCGCAAGGTGGTGCCGCTCCGCGCTTAACCCGCGCAGACGCAAATCTCCCGGCGGTTGCCAGCAAGCTGCGTGGCAAACACGGGGGCGGGGGCGAAGTCGCGGATGGTGTCGATGAACTCGTGGGCGCGGTCTTCGAGGGCAGGGGTGTTGAGCTTGATCGTGAGGATCAGCCGCCGTGCCTGCACCGCGTCCTGAATGCGTTGAATCTCGGGAATGACCAGCGGCGGGGCCAGATTGATGTCGCACAGCAGCAGGGCCACTTCGCGCGGCAGGGCGGTGAGATTGAGCCGGCCTGCGGCGGTGCGCCAGTGGTCGAACCGGACGCCCTTGGCCTTGGCCAGATCGAGCACGCGCGGGTCCATTTCACCGGTATCGATGCCGAGGACGTTCATGCCGCGCTGGATCAGCGCATAGGTGGCGCCACCGGGAGCACAACCGAGATCGAGAGCGGTCTGCCCGCTCAGATCAAGCTGATCCCAGCCACGCCAGGCGAGCGCTTGTTCGAGCTTGAGCCAGGCACGTGAGGGTACGTCTTCTGGCAGGGCGATGCGGGGCAGGCCACCGGGATGTGAGTGCATGCCGGGCTGGTGCTCGTGGCAGCCGAGGAAAAGGGGTTCTTCAGGAGTCTCGCCGACGATGACATCGAGAATCAGATCGCCATGCGCGAAGGTCGGGCTGGTTTCAAGCGCGACACCCGCCTGTTCGAGTGCGGCGGTGATTTCAGCGGTGAGTGCGTCGATGCGCTGCCAGGTGGCGGCTTCCACGCCGTCCTCCGCCGTGATGCGCGGGAAGACGTGCAGGCGCAGGGGCTTGCTGCCGAGGCTGCGGGCGTGCTCGACCAGTTCGGCCAGCGTTTTGCAAAGGCCGAGGGAGATGCCGCTGACGCGCGCAAAGTGGCTCAGGTTCTTGGGCGGGCTGAAGCCTGGATGCTTCACCTTCCAAGTGATGAACTGCGGCTTCATGAATGCAGGCGTGAGTTCACCGACGAAGTGGCTGGCGATGTCTCGCTTGAGCGTGGCTTCAGATCCGGCCCGGCAGGTGGTGAAACGAAAAGGTGTGTTCATGAATGGGAAAAAGAAAGGCGGAGCCTAGGCTCCGCCCTTCGTGGTGAGATGTGGTGACTAAAATTTACTCAACGCCTTTCCAAGCTCCGAAGCTGGCACCTTCGGTGATCCACTTCTTGATGAGGTCGATGTTGGCCGGGGTGACACGATCGCCTTTGCCTTCAGGAGGCATGGCCATGTCGTCGGTGTCAGGGAGGGCCATGGTCTTCACCAGCCAGCTGGCGTCAGGCTTGCCGGCCACGACGTTTTCATCCGGGTATTCTTTGCCGCCTTTGATGATGGCTGCAGCGCTGTCGAGGCGAAGACCGCCTTTGGGCTTCTTGATCTTGCCATTGTCTTCATGCTCCTTCTCATGGCACTTGAAGCAGCTCTCCTTCAGGATGGGGAGGATTTGCTTTTCGAAGTCCACTTTGCCGGCGTCCTGGGCGCTGGTGGTGGAGGTGACGGAGACGCCGAGGGCAAGCACTGCGGCAAGGGTGAGGGCGAGGGTGTTTTTCATGATTGTGGTGTGACGTAACAGCGGACAAAGATGTTCGCGGGATTTTTTGCGGTCAAGCAGCATCCCGGGGTTGGATCGAAGCCGATTCACAAAAGTGAGGCAAGGTAAATATTTCGGTAGCCTTAAATAATTTCGTCTGCCACAATTACCAGATTGTTGTCATGAGTCGTGCCGCTGCTGCCTCCCGCCCCCCTCGCGCCCGATCTACGGACGAGAAGGAAAGCCCATGGAATGACGCCTTCGGCATCCTGTTGCTGATGCTGGCGGCCATGCTGCTGCTGGCGCTGATCTCGTATGATCCGCGCGACATGCCGTCCTGGTCCTTCCTCGCGCTGTCGGAATCCTCCGGCGACACGACGCATAATTTTGTCGGCCGCATTGGCGCGCTGGTGGCGGGGCATATGCTCTGGCTCATGGGCTTTTCAGCCTATCTGCTGCCCTTCAGCATGACGTGGTTTGGCGTGTGCAAACTGCACTCCAAGATGAAGATCACCCGCGCCGCCTGGCTGGGCGTGGCTGTCATGATCATCAGTGGTGCCGCACTGCTGGAAGTGCAGAGCCTGCTGAGTGAGCGGGATCATTTCACCCCATTGGGCGGTTCGGGCGGGCTGGGCTATGTCATCGGCGGCACCTTCCTGAAGCATCTGCTCGGCAAAGTGGGGGCCACCTTGGTTCTCGGCACCGTTTACATGGGCGGACTCTTCCTTGTGACCGGCCAGCATCCGCTGACGGTGATCCAAAACATTCGTTTGGAACTGACCCGCTGGAAGGCTGAGCGTGAGGCGCAGCGCCTGATCCAGGAAAAGCTGGCCGAAGAAGCGGCGAACACCATTCCTGGAACCGTAACTCCCGTTCCGGAAGGCCTCCGGCGGAAGAAGAAGGACAAGGGCACCGAGCTGCGCGGGGACACCCCTGCGGCTGCGGCCACCAACATGGAGCTGCCGCTCAAATTTGATCCGCCACCGCCAAAGATCATCGACTCCTCCGTTTCTCGTGCGCATGAAGACCGCAGCGACAAGCCGAAGCTGGCCGAGGTGTGGGAACAGAAGCGTGCGCAGAAGATGGAGCAGGCGCCGCATGGCTCGCTGGGAAATCTCACCAAGCTGTTCAAGGACTACAAGCTGCCCTCCATGGAGCTGCTCAAATGGCCGGAAGAGACGCACCGTGCGCCGACGGACAAGAGCGAGTTGCTCGGCATCCAGGCCACCATCGTCAAAGCGCTGGCGAGTTTCGGCATCAGCGTGGAGCCGGGGGACATCACCCGTGGCCCTGCCATCACCCGCTACGAAGTGCGCCCAGTCGATGGTCTGCGCGTGAGCCGCATCGCGAATCTGGATGCGGACATCGCCCGCGCGACACGCGCCGAGCGGATCAACATCCTCGCGCCGATTCCCGGCAAAGACACCGTGGGCATCGAGCTGGCAAACTCGGAGAAGACCATCGTGCCGCTGCGTGAGCTGCTGGAGGACGATGTATTCGTCAACGGCAAGTCCAAGCTGCCTGTCGCACTCGGCAAGGACGTGTATGGCAAGACAATCATCGGCGATCTCGCCGCGATGCCGCATCTGCTCGTCGCGGGTGCCACGGGCAGTGGTAAGAGCGTGTGCATCAACAGCATCATTACCAGCTTGATCTGCCGCTTTGCGCCGGATGAGCTGCGCTTCATCATGATCGACCCCAAGGTCGTGGAAATGCAGAACTACGAGGAGCTGCCCCATCTGGCGCTGCCGGTGGTGACGGATCCCAAGAAGGCGCTGCTGGCCCTGCGCTGGGTGGTCAAGGAGATGGAGAACCGCTACCAGATTTTTGCGCAGGAAGGCTGCCGTAACTTCGAAGCCTTCAATAACCGCAATATCAAACGCAAGGCCGAGGCAGACGCCGCCCGTGCCGCGCGCAATGCCGCTGCCGCCGCGGCAGCGCCTGCAGCCACCGTTTCTGCCAAGGCGAAGACCAAGGCCGGAGTGGATGACGCCCGTGTCTCCGCTGCTTTCGCCGAGGAGGCTGCGCAGGAAAACGAAGCACCGAAGACCGCTGAAGTCGGCACCGTGGACGGAGATAACGAGAACAACGATCTTCGCGATGCCAGCGGGACCTGGCTGGGTGATTCCCAGGCACCCCCTCCGCGCAAGCAGGAGGTGATCATTCCTGACACGATGCCCTACATCGTCGTCATCGTGGATGAGCTGGCAGATTTGATGCAGACCGCACCTGCGGACATCGAAGTGGCCATCGCCCGCATCACGCAGATGGCGCGTGCGGCCGGCATTCATCTCATCGTCGCCACGCAGACTCCGCGTGCGGACGTCATCACCGGCGTCATCAAGGCGAACATCCCGACGCGTATCGCGTTCCAGGTGTCCTCCGCGCTGGACAGCCGCGTCATTCTCGACCGCAAAGGTGCGGAAAATCTCGTGGGCAAAGGGGACATGCTCTACGTGCCGCCCGGCGGTGCGCAGCCGATCCGCAGCCAGGGTGCGCTCGTTACCGATGATGAAATTCACGCGCTGGTGCAGCATTGCGTCGCGCAGGGCAAGCCGGTCTTCGATGTCAAAGTCGATGACGAAAGCGGCGAGTTTGGCGACGAAGATGATATGGGTGAAGATGGCGTCAGCTCCGACGAGCAGGAATGCTTGGAGAAGTGCCTGGAAGTCATCCGCCAGGAAAAGAAAGCCAGCACCAGCCTGCTGCAGCGCCGTCTGCGCCTCGGCTACGGCAAAGCCGCCCGCATGATCGACATCCTCGAAGACCGCGGCATCATCGGCCCCGGTGAAGGTGCCAAGCCGCGCGAGATTTTGGTGCAGATGGATTGATCCGAAGAACGCCAAAAGTCGGGCACGGCAGCATTGGGGGGACTTGGTCGAATTTTGGACAGGATTAACGGGATTTCAGAATTTCAGGATTAATCCAATCCGCTGCACCGGCTAAACGACACGGGTTTGAGGACGCGATCTCGAATCACAGCGCCTTAATCCTGTCTCATTCTGTTCATCTTGTTAATCTTGTCTGAATCGACCGACTTGGCTGCACGCCAATCTTTTCGCCCTTCGCGTGAACCACCCTTGCGCAATCCGGGCCGCTGGCGAGAATCGACCCATGCCTGACCACGCAGACTTCCGCACCCTGTTCACCAGCCTCAAGGCCGAGATGCAAAAAGCCATCGTCGGCTACGATGAACTCCTCAGCGATGTGCTGGTCGCCATCTTCTCGGGCGGGCATGTGCTGCTGGAAGGCGTTCCCGGTCTCGGCAAAACCTACCTCGTGCGCACGCTCTCGCAGGTGGTCGGCTTGGAGCCCGGTCGTGTGCAGTGCACGCCCGACCTGATGCCGGCGGACATTCTGGGCACGCACATCGTCGGTGAAGACGAGAAAGGCCGCCGCACCCTGCGCTATGAAAAAGGCCCGGTTTTCAAGAACCTGCTGCTGGTGGATGAAATCAACCGTGCCACGCCCAAGACCCAGGCCGCTCTCCTCGAAGTGATGCAGGAGCGCTGTGTGACCACCGGCGGCGAGCGCCATCTGGTGCCGGAGCCTTTCCTGGTGCTGGCCACGCAAAACCCCATGGAGATGGAAGGCACCTACCCGCTGCCCGAAGCGCAGCTCGACCGTTTCATGTTCAAGATCAAGGTGCCGTTTCCAGATCTCGATTCGCTCGTCGAAATCTCCCGCCGCACCACCGGCTTCACCGAGCCAAAGCTCGCGACGATGACCGATGGGCCGAAGCTCATCGAGCTGCAGCAGATGCTTTCCAAGATTCCCGTGGCCGATCCTGTGGCTCATTACGCATCGCGGCTCATTTTGAGCAGCCATCCCGAGCAACCCGATGCGCTGCCTGAAGTGAAGCGTTACGTTTCCTACGGAGCCAGTCCGCGTGGTCTGCAGGCCCTCATTCGCGGAGCCCGCGTCTGGGCTGCCATCCAAGGCGCCACCGCTGTTTCCACTGACGATATTCGCGCCATCGCCCACGTCTCACTGCGCCACCGCATCATCCTGAACTTCGAAGGCGAAGCCGGTCAGGTGAAGGTGGACGACATCATCACCAAGCTGCTCGATCAGGTGAAGACACCGGCGCAGCAGGCGGCGTGAGGAAGGCAGGTTGTCACTGCTGCGATCTTTGTTGGCGGTAGAACGCCCGCCGCCTGCGCCAGCGCCAGAGGGCGTCACTCATCGCGCTGCACAGCATGAGAAACCAGATCAGCAGACCAGCGCCCACCATGCAGACATTCACCGTGAAGTTGGGGGACTCACCGTCATTCAAAATCACAAAATCCTCCGCGAGATTCATGTTCAGCTTGGCCAGTCGGGCCCGCATGAAAAGGTCGTAGAGGATGCCGTAGCGGGTCAGGCCGGTGATGTTCTGCCGCATGAACAGTTTGTCCGCCTGCTGTGAAGCGGCAGCGACTTTCCTTTTTATCGTGGTGCTGGACTGGCTCAGATTCTTCAAGGCGGCTGCGACGGCTTGATCCTCCGTGGACAGGAGGATGTGAACTGGTGCATCCCGGGATTCTCCAATGGGCCGTATGGGAATAAAAACTTCAGCGACTCTTCCCAGCCGTGCCTTATAGGCCGCCTCCACCAGACTGATTTGCGCGTCCTTCAGCGTCATCCATTCCGCGTTCGGCTTCTTGGCAAGGTAGTCGGCCACCGTGATCTCCAGCGGTTCTGGATTCTTCAGCGCCACATAGACCCCTTGGCCGCCGATGATCAGCAAGGCCAGGATGGCCATGTAACCGAGGAAGCCCAGGCTGGTGAAGCCCGCCGGGCGGTGCAGGGAGCGGATTTTCATGCGGGTATCTGCTTTCCAAAATAATCTTAGACAGTGCAAGGGATATTCTTGTCATGACTGAAAAAATCTGCTTCAAGATTGCTGCTATATTTCTCATGAACACCTCCTCATCAGCGCCCGCGACGGCCAATGACTGGACTCAAGCAGACATCAATCACTACCTCAGCCAGCCATTGCTCGACAAAGGACGCCCGATGTCTGGGGCGGAAGGCATGAGCCTCCGGCAGATCGAGGAGGATGTGCTGCGCGGAGGCCGCTTCAGAATCTTCCGCTACAGTTTTCCCATTATCATCATGATGACAATCTGCTGTGGTTGCTGCGTATTTTTGTCCTGTTGATTCCGTTGAGTATCTTTGCAGCAATCGCGAGCGTGGAGCACACTTCTCGTTAAGATTGCCCGATCTGATCCCTCGAATGCCCGACACCCTCGACCGCGAAGACTTGTTTGATGCCTCCTTTTTGGACCGGCTGCGTGTGCTGGCGCTGCGCCTGCGCAAGCGGCGGCAGTTGATGCGGAGGGGTTCGCAATCGACCTCTGCCACGGGCTTCACGCGGGAGTTCAAGGACTACCGCCACTACACGCCGCGTGAGGACTATCGCGCCATCGACTGGCGTTTGTATGCGCGGCTTGATAAGCTCTTTGTGCGTCTCTACGAAGAAACGCAGGAGCTGAACCTGCACATCATGCTGGACACCAGCACCTCCATGGCGCAGCCGTTTCCGGAGAAGCGGCGGCAGGCGCTGCGCTTCGCGGTGGCGCTGGCCTATCTGGCGCTGAGCGCCCAGCAGCGCGTGAGCTTGTACTCGATGAGCAGCGGCGTACATCAGGAACTGCCGCCTCTGCGAGGGCAGGGGAACATTGAAAAAGTGATCCAGGCGGTGCTGAAGCTGAAGTTTGACGGCCTCACCGACATGAAGCGCTGCTTTGAGGAATTCCGCCCCAGCAAGCAGCGCTACGGCATCATCTTCATCATCAGCGACTTCTTTGGCCGCGAAATCGGCAGCGCCACGGAGGCGGTGGCCCGCGTGGCGGCATGGCCGGGGGAGAACCACTTCCTGCAGATCGTCCACCCCGAGGAGCGACTGCCGGAGATCGAAGGCGAGCTGGAGCTGACCGAGGTCGAAACTGGCGAGCGCCGCCGCTTCTGGCTGACCAAGCGCGATGTGCAGCGCTATGTGGAAACTTTTGACGCCTTCGTGGGCAACCTCGCCAGTGAATGCGCCAGCCACAGTGTGGATTTCATGCAGGTGACGAGTGACGAGGCCTTTGAGGAGCGCTTCCTGGATCTGCTCGTGCGTGGTTCGGCGCTGGCGGGCGGGGCGTGATGGCATGGATGGAGGATAGGCCTCTGGCCTGTCAATGGATCGAGGCGTCCCGCCTTTGATTCAGATCAGAACTGAGGCGAGACGCCCCAGGCCGTAGTCAGGCCGGAGGCCTAACCTCCCGCGCTTGGCAACCGTCATTCCTATGCTCTCATGCACGCATGAACTGGCCTGTGATCAAAGCGGTGGGACTCCTGGTGGGGTCGAATATTTTCATGACTTTTGCCTGGTATGCGCATCTGCGGGATTTGAAGGCCAAGCCCTGGTTCATCGCTGCCTTCATCAGCTGGGGCATCGCGTTTTTTGAATACATGCTTCAGGTGCCTGCCAATCGCATCGGCAGCACGGCGCTGACTCTGCCGCAGCTCAAGATCATGCAGGAGGTGATCACGCTGATGGTATTCGTACCCTTTGTGGTGTTTTACATGAAGGAGTCCCTCAAGTGGGATTACCTCTGGGCGGCCCTCTGCATGTGCGGGGCGGTGTACTTCATTTTCCGCAAGTGACCCGCTTCACGGAGAGCTTTTTGGGGGCACGCCTGGGCGATCTCGGATCTTGGGCTGTCCGGCTGCTCAGCTTGGGCTTTTACAAGCCCGATCCGGACTCATGGGCGGCGATTGGGATCGGTTTTTTCGTTCTAATCGGCACTGTCGTTTATTGGAAATTGTGAAAAGAACGGCACATTATTATTCACATATTCACATTTAAATTGTGAAGATGTTTAACAAATGTTAAGCAACTCATCATTCCCATGTCCACCGCGAACCTGCGCAGACATCTCCATGAGACCCGCAATCGCCCCGCCGGGATCAACAACCGGCGCGATGTGCAGCGGGATCACTACCTGCTGCTTTTGAAGCGCTGGATTGGTGGTGCCGTGCTCGCTCCGGCCTGTTTGGTGACGGCCATCACGCTGATCATGATGCTCTGGCGCGCGGTGTCCCGTATGGACTTCCTGAAGTCCGAGGAGTTCATCTTTTTCACCTTTGGCGGCATCGTCTGGGCCGTGGCCTACCTGGCCGGGGTGAGGCCGGTGACGGCGTATGTCTTTGGCCATGAACTCAGCCACCTCATGACGGCGCGGATGTTTGGCGGGCGCATCTTTGACTGGAAAGTCAGCGCCGAGGGCGGCTACGTGGAGACGGACAAGTCCAACACCTGGATCACGCTGGCTCCCTATTTGATCCCCTTTTACACGCTGATCATCATGCTGGTGTTTGGCCTGGTGGGGCTGGCGCTGGACATGCAGCAGGCGCATGACGTCCACCTCTTGAAATGGACCGTGCATTTGAAACCCTCGCGCTTCCTTTACGCGCTGGTCGGGCTGACGTGGTGCTTTCACGCCACCTACACGGTCAAAACGGTGATCGCCGAGCAGGGGGACCTCAAGCGCAATGGCGAGTTCTTCTCCATGATGCTGATCTTTCTCATCAATGCCTTCCTGCTGATCGCGCTGTTTCTCGCCTCCTCACCCGCTCCCGGGCTGGGTTTCATGGAAGTGGCGCGCTGCTGGTGGTCGGTGGCCTCCGGGATGGTTGGCTGGCTTTGGCACCTGGTGTTCTGAGCTGCGGCTGGACTTTGCCCGCTTTTCGGTCAATGGACGCTGCCATGCCCGAAGACCCTGATGTCCTCTCTGTGACCCAGCTCACGCGCGAAATCCGCGACGTGTTGCAAAGCCGCATCGGCAGCGTGTGGGTGGAGGGTGAGATCAGCAACCACCGCCTGCAATCCTCCGGGCATCAGTACTTCACGCTCAAGGACGCCGGGGCGCAACTGAGCTGCGTGATGTTTCGCGGGGCTGCGGCACGCAGCAGTGCGCGCATTCAAGACGGTGCCCTCATGCAGGTGCATGGGGAGATCAGCGTGTATGAGCCGCGCGGGCAGTACCAGATGGTCGTCAAACAGGTGCAGGCGAAGGGCAAAGGCTCGCTGCAGGAGCGGTTCGAGGCCCTGAAGCGCAAGCTGCATGCCGAGGGTCTCTTTGATGCCGAAGGCAAGCGCGCCATCCCGCGCTTTCCGCGCATCGTGGCGCTGGTCACTTCGCCGACGGGTGCGGCCATCCAGGACATGCTGAACATCCTCACCCGGCGCGCGCCATGGGTGCGAGTGCTCGTCTTTCCTGTGCGCGTGCAAGGGCAGGGGGCCGAGATGGAGCTCGTGCGGGCGCTCAAGGTTTTGGGCGATGCCGAAAACTTCGGCCTCCCCGTGCCGGACACCATCGTCGTGGGCCGTGGCGGCGGCAGTTTGGAGGATCTGTGGTGCTTCAATGAGGAGGTGCTCGCCCGTGCCATCGCCGATTGTCCCATTCCCGTCATCTCCGCCGTCGGGCATGAAATTGATTTCACCATCGCCGACTTCGTGGCGGATCTGCGTGCGCCCACGCCCAGCGCGGCGGCGGAACTCCTCGCGCCGGACAGCACCGAGCTGCAGCGGCATTTTGACAGCATCGCCCGCACGCTGAAAGCCCGCGTTGGCACGCTGCTGGAGCATCATCAGCACGTGATCGAGCTCACCGCCAAAGGCCCGCTGCTGCATGCGCCGGACCGTTTGCTGCAGCAGGCGGAGCAGAGCATCGACGACCACGAAGCGCGCCTCCGTGAAACGCTGCGCGAGAAGTTGCAATCCTGGACCGATGACCTCACGCAGAAGCAGCATATTCTCGCCGCACATCATCCCCGCGTGCAGCTCACCGAGGCCGTGCACCGTGCCGAGACGAGCGCGCGCCGCCTGCAGCAGGGCCTTCAGCATCGGCTGGACCGCTTGGCCGACCGGCTGCAGTCACGTGCGGAACTTCTCAAACACATCGGCCCGCAGGCCGTGCTGGCGCGTGGCTTTTCCTTCGCCACGAATGCGGCGGGGAAGGTGCTCAAGGATGCTGCTGAGGTGAAGCCGGGGGATGAGATCGTGACACGGCTGGCGCAGGGGACGCTGCGGAGTGTGGTGAAGGGATAGCGGGAAGAATCGCCACAGTCGCTGCGTAGTTAGATCATGCTCTCACGCCGCTCCATTCTTCACCGCTCCGCCTACGGCATCGGCGGTATCGCTTTGGCCACGTTGCTGAGGGACCAGAACCTGCTTGCCAGTCCGGAGCAACTCGGGCCGAAGCATTTCGATTTGAAGCCCAAGATGCCGCACGGTTTTGGGCAGGCCAAGGCCATGATCTCCATGTTCATGCAGGGCGGGCCGAGCCACATGGATCTGTTTGATCCCAAGCCCGAACTCACCAAGTACGACGGCAAGGATTTCCCCGGCGAAGTGAAGTACGACGACGCCGCTGGTGCCAGCCGCGAGTGCATGGGCAGCCCGTGGAAGTTCAAGCAGTACGGCCAGTCGGGAATGGATGTCAGCGAGTTGCTGCCGCACTTTTCCAACATCGTCGATGACGTCACGCTCATCCGTTCGATGCACACGGGCGTGAACAATCACGGCCAGTCCATCTACGCCCTGCTCAATGGCCAGGTCACCGGTGGCCGCCCCACGCTGGGGAGCTGGCTCACGTATGGCCTTGGCTCAGAAAATCAGGATCTGCCCGCGTATGTGGCCCTCACCGATCCGCGGGGCCTGCCCGTGCTCGGCGTGGACAACTGGAGCAACGGCTGGCTGCCTTCGCTGTATCAGGGCACCGTCATTCGTCCCAAAGAACCGCGCATTCCCAATCTCGACGCGCCCCTCAGCCTCAAGGGGGATGCGCAGGCCCGTTACCTCAATTTCGTGCAGCGCCTGAACAAGGAGCACCTCGAAGCCCGCCCCGGCGAGGCCGATCTGGAAGCGCGCATCCAGAGCTTTGAACTCGCCGCCCGCATGCAGACGGCAGCAAAGGAGGCGCTGGACATCGACCAGGAAAGCGCCGCCACCAAGAAGCTCTACGGTCTCGACAATCCCGCTGCCGCCGAGTTCGGCACACGCTGCCTCATCGCCCGCCGCCTCGTTGAGCGCGGCGTGCGCTGCGTCTCTCTCTTCACCGGGAACCAGACCTGGGACAATCATCAAAACATCCGCACTGCGCTCCCTGCCGCCTGCCAGTATGTGGATCAAGGAGCCGCCGCGCTCGTTATCGATTTGAAGCAGCGCGGCTTGCTGGATACCACCATCGTCCACTGGGGTGGCGAGATGGGCCGACTGCCCGTCATTCAAAACCGCTCCGGCTCCAAGGATCGCAGCACCGTGGGTCGCGACCACAACACCTACGGCTTCAGCATGTGGGTCGCCGGTGGCGGCTTCAAGGCCGGCCACATCCACGGCGCCACCGACGACTTCGGCCACCACGCCGTGAAGGACATCGTCAATCACTACGACTACCACGCCACCCTCCTCCACCTCTTCGGTCTCGACGCCAAGCAACTCAGCTACCGCCGCAACGGCACGGAGCAGGTGCTCGTGGAGAATCCGCAGGCACGGGTGGTGAGTGAGATTTTGGCGTGAGGTGACTCAGCTGGGTCAGATTGCTGCTAGCATGATGATGAGTATTCTTGTTGTCCTTGAGTGAGAAAGCGTGGGCTAAAGAGTTTCAAAAGCATTCATAATCTCAATGAAGGGTTTCTCCCCTGATGTGAGTTGAGCCAATGCCTTCTCCAGATCATATCGGCTCGGCAGCCCCCCGATGTAGATGCGAGATGACCACCCCAGATTTTTGCCAACGCGTTCCAAAACGGTGTTGAGTTGATCGAGTAATGACTCGCGGACTTCCAATAAAAAGAGCTTAAACCGAAGGTTTTGCCGAAGAGAGTAGTAGTTGGTAACGCTATCGGTAAACGACCCGCGAGCCGTCCACCCGATCTGCTTCGTGGCTTCAGCGAGCGCGAGGCTCATGGAACGGTGGTGTATCGAAAACTCATAAGGCAATTGTTCGCTATGCGCTCTCATTGCAAGATCATGCCAGCCATGATCGCTGACAGTACTCAACGCTGTGATTGCCCTATCTATAGCTTTTTTAAGATGACTGGGAAGGGTGAAACTCACTAAATTTTCAGAAGGGAGTGCAATTTGTTCAGCAACGTTGTGCTCCCGAGCTAGTTCGGCCGGAACAGATTGATACCAACGATTCCACCGACGGAAAATTTGCTGGGAATTAAGATGAACAAGTTCAAAATTGTCCCTAGGTGCGTCAGAAGTGGGTCTAAGGTAAGCGATCTCAAACACCGCTTGATCGGTGAAACAGAGTTCGCTCATCAGCAGGCCTAAAAATTTACTTACAGTTCTGCCGAGGCCTCGGTAATAGTGTTGTTCTCTGGATGCATTTAAAGCGGAACATAGCTGTGATTCCAGGTTGGAATTTTCGGGAAATATAAAAGCTTTAATTTTTGAATCGTTATCAGATATAGCATTTGGCACCAGTCTCAGTGCTACATCTTCGAGAAACATCTTGGTATAAAGCTCCATGAAAGATCTGCGCATCCCACCTCGGCCGGGTGAGAAGTAAAAGATCGAGCTTTGCTCGCGAATGGAGTTTGTTTCGCTACGTCTCATCCTCATCCTCATCCTCATCCTCCTTGCCTGATGTCTCGCGATTGAGTGCTTGTTGATAAGACTTTATCATATTCGGAATTTTGAGCCCTGATGCTTCTGGCCGCATAAATAAATACACGGCAAAGAAAATATCTTCTGGATCGTTCAGCAGATCTCCACGAGAAGCGAAAACTCGAACGAGTGGGCTTGGATGACGTACATGTTTCTTTTGATATGAAGTTATACCAAAATCATCCACGGCAATGCCTTGTTTCTCCAAGAGATCACATGTGGCTCTTCGCCATCGGAATCGCAGCATGTCGCGGGATGAAGTTCCCCAAAGGGGTTCTTTGGTCATGCTCAAGAAAGCAATTACCCCCTTTCGAGAGACATCGTCTTTTTGATCGTTGAAGTAGGCATTCCAAATTGCTCGGCTGACGGAGCTAAAGTTTTTCGTGGTAAAAGCCGAATATAATTCGGCGAATCCCGAGATGGCCAGCAGATCCGTCAATGGGCCCAGTGTCGCAATGATGTTGTTCTTTGTAATTTTGCCCAACGCGCTTCGCACTTTCTGATGCGCTTGAAAAGCCATTGCGAAATACGCCGGGAAAATGGTGGCGAAAATCGTCTCGTCGTCTCGAATGAGTGCATCAAAACAACTGTCGGCAAGGATGGAGTATGTCTGGCCAAAAAGGTCAGGAACATGCTGTTTCCCGGGCAAATCCATTAATGTGTCGATGCAATCTATGAGGTGTTTTATCTGCCGGTCACGTAAAGCGATCCTTCGTTTGCCAAGGTCGTCCCAATCGATTGCCGGCCACTCCCAATCCCGGCTGCGGTTTTGTTCAAGGAGATCATCCCAATAAGCGTGGAAGCGCGGTAGATGTGAGTCCAGTTTATTTGTCGCTTCTAAACCACGATGGATAAGGGAGGTTGCGCCTATGAAATCTCCAGCATTGATGCGCTGTTCAACTGTTGCACCAAAACGGTCTTCAAATTTAACTAGAATGCGGTTAAGTATTTCAGCTAGATACCTTGTATAACCGAGCGCGGCGAATTCACATTGTAGCCAGTTAGGTGTAACAATGTTTCCTTCGACCTCCCGTTCGAACAAAAGCCGGACCTGCATTTCTTCGCATTGCTTCAAAACCTCTCGGGGTAGATTTTTGGTATTGTATATTGCTCCCGGTTTGTGCCATTCAAACTGGCTGGTCTGCTGTTTGAATGTTGCGCAGCTTGTATTCTCAAGTGCATGAGAGGTGCCAAGAAGGACGTTCATTATTCCCAAGGCGTGCAGGTCCATCGCTGCAAGTCGGTTTAAGCTTTGCTCCAAGGAATCGTCAGAAGTACTATCGAAAGTGGCTTTCGCGAAAGAATTGTCGAGCTCCTCTCCCACTGCATTTAAGAGTATGAGAGCCTCCTCAGAGCAGCCGAGAGAGGCTGCATTCCTGGCATATTTCTGTTCTGCATTCAGTACGGTAATCAAACCCGTGAGGTCGGCTCGCGAACAGAGCCGGGAAATGATTTTGATTAGTGCCTGCTTTACGTCAGTTTCGAACCAATTTAGGTCTGGCACCATTTCTGGTTGAAGAGCAGTATCGGTCTTGCGAGCCATTTCCAATTCGTGAGAAGAAGCGAGTAGCCATTGTTTATGTTTAGGGTGTCTGCGGAACCACAGGCTTTTAGTTGGTATGCGGCATTTGATCCAAGCGTAGTGATTCAAGACAGCAAACAGACCTTCTGCTAGTTCGACCAACGTCCGAGCATTTAGATTTTCTGATTGCCCGGCGATCACGATAAGGTTCGAATAAGCTTCAATAGCGCGATCAGCTTCGCGTTGTTGGTGGCTCTGAAATGACGGGTCGAGCCATTTGTATCCTCCCGGTGTTACTTCCAACATCACGCGAGCAAGTCGGGGATTGAGGTGCCGCACTAAAGCGGTTGGGTCGAAAAACGAAAATGTCCGCAGACCGAGAAGAACGAAGCTGAATACAGCGAAAAGTCCGAGAAAAGAAAGCCAGATGATATTTACAGATCCGATTGGGACTCCGAGTGAAACTGCTGCGAGCATTACCACTGCTGTGGCTGCAAAATTTGCTAAGAACGAGAAGTAGAAATTACCAACCTGCTCTTCTATGATCATCGCCCGTAGATTGCCAGGTGCGCGTGCGTAGGATGTGCTCGCAACGAGACTGACCGCAGTGAAATAGAGACCAAGCATCGTCGCTGCAACCTGCGCCAGAGTCGCAAAAAAGCCATACTCCGCCTCCGGCTTTACCGACCAGCCGACGAGATCGGGTAATTGCGGGAATGCACGTTCAACCGAGAACAAAATTAGGACGACCAGAATTGCCACTGCGATCTTAAAGATAACTTTGATTAAAATTTCGCGAAAGACACCGCTTTGCTTCTTCATCTCAAAGACTCTGGACTTGGTCCTGAACGCCCCACGGTTGATGCGGAATTTAATGCTAGTGGCAAGCTTTCGCGTATGCCAATACCAAGAAGAACTTTGGACCCGAAAGCGCCGCAGAAGCGGTGCGCGCACATTTGCAAAAAAGCGGCGAAATGGAAAGTTTATACGCACCAGAAAAGCAGGGGAGAATATTAGGTCAAAGTATAGAGGGGGATCTGACAAGCCAAAGCATTTCTGCTTTTGTGGCCCCCACAAACCTTACACGCTTGTAATGCTCCGGTAACACAAAGGGCATGCGTGGGGTGCTTTCATTGCGGTGGAAATCGATCCACCTAACACAAATCCATGAACCCCATTGAAACTCCTATGAAAACTTCATCCTCCAACCAGTCGATCTGGAAGCGCACGGCCGTACTCGGTTCTGTGTGCGTCCTGAGCGCTTCGCTGGTGGCCTTCACGTCTGCGAAAGACGGGGCGGGCACCAAGGCGGAGCCGCTTCGCATTCAGGTCAGCGATGCACCGCTGTCCACCGCAGCCCGGGGCTTCCCGAGCTTTGCGCCCATTGTGAAAGCCGTGGCACCCAGCGTGGTGAAGATCTCGGTCTCGAGCGAGGCCAAGGTCAGCCAGATGCAAATGCCCGAAGGCTTCGACCTGCGCCGCTTCTTCGGCCCGGGCTTCCAGATGCCTGAGGAATTCCAGCAGCAGCGCGGTCCGCAGCAGCGGCACATGCCCAAAGAACAGGGCGTGGGCTCCGGCATCATCGTGACCAAGGACGGCTACATCCTCACCAACAACCACGTGGTCGAAAACGCCAGCACGATCAAAGTCAGCCTGACCGACGGACGCGAGTTCAACGGCAAGGTGATCGGCCGCGATCCGAAGACGGATGTGGCCGTGGTCAAGGTGGAGGCCAAAGACCTGCCCGCCATGGCTTTTGCTGACAGCGACAAGATCGAGGTCGGTGACATGGTGCTTGCCGTAGGGCATCCGTTTGGCATCGGCCAGACGGTGACCAGCGGCATCGTCAGTGCCAAAGGCCGCGCCACTCTGGGCCTCGACTATGAGGACTTCATCCAGACGGATGCAGCGATCAATCCCGGCAACTCCGGTGGTGCGTTGGTGGACGTGGAAGGCCGCCTGATCGGCATGAACACGGCCATCCTGAGCCGCAGCGGTGGCAATCAAGGTGTCGGCTTTGCAGTGCCTACCAATCTGGCCCGCTGGGTGATGGAAAGCCTCGTCAACACAGGCCGCGTGGAGCGTGGCTTCCTGGGCGTGAACATCCAGGATCTCACTCCGCAGCTCGCGCAGCAGTTCAAGATGGACTCTGCCAAAGGTGCGCTGGTGTCCGGTGTCTCGCCTGACAGCCCTGCCGAAAAAGCCGGTGTGAAGAGCGGCGACGTGATCACCGACTTCAATGGCAAATCCGTCACCGACAGCCGTCATCTGAAGCTGCAGGTGGGCTCCACCACCCCCGGTGCCGCTGTGCCCATGAATGTGCTGCGCGATGGCAAGACCGTGACTCTCACCGTGACCGTCAAGGAACTGCCCGGCGACAAGCTGGCGGACGCCACTCCTGCCGCAGGCAATGCGGATGACGCCCTGCATGGTGTCGGTGTCGCTGACCTCGACCAGGCCACGCGTGAGCAGCTCAAGATTCCCTCCCACATCAAAGGCGCCGTGGTTGCCTCCGTGGAGGAAGATTCCGTGGCCTATGATGCTGGCCTCCGTCAGGGCGATGTGATCCTTGAGATCAATCGCCAGCCCGTGAAGAACGCCGAGCAGGCCACCGCCCTGTGCGAAAAGCCTGCGACCAAAGTCACGCTGGTGAAGGTCTGGAGCCGAGCAGGCACCCGCTTCATCGTCGTGGATGAAAGCAAGGCCGGCTAATGTGTGTGGAATCGAGGAAGCCCGCCCTGGTGCGCAAGTGCTGGGGCGGGTTTTTTCTTCTGGGGGCGGCAGCACGGGCCATCCTGCCGGCTGCGAGCGCTCTCCGTTATCGGGCAGGATTGCCCGAACTACCTTTGCCTACATTGGACAACGCTTCTCAGCGCAGCTACCCATATGGACACCCCGCCAGCCATGCGCATTTTAGTGATCGAAGATGACAGCAAGATCGCCTCGTTCATCGTGAACGGACTGAAGCAAAACGGCTTCGGAGTGGATGCTGCCGCCGATGGCGAGCAGGGGCTGGATCTGGCCTGCACGGTGACCTACGACTGCATCGTGCTGGATCTCATGCTGCCCAAGCTTGATGGCCTCTCGCTGCTGCGGCAGCTTCGCAAGGAGAAGGTCAATACGCCGGTGGTCATCCTCAGTGCCAAGGCCACGGTGGATGATCGCGTGAAGGGGCTGCAGGCCGGAGGTGATGACTACCTGACGAAGCCCTTCGCTTTTTCCGAGCTGCTGGCCCGCGTGCAGGCGCTCATCCGCCGTGCCACGCATGTGGTTGAGCCGACGACACTCAGCGCCGCGGGGGTCACCCTTGATTTGCTGTCGCGTGAAGTGAGGCGTGAAGGCCGCAGCATCGAGCTGCAAAGCCGTGAGTTTGCCCTGCTGGAGCTGCTGATGCGCACGCCGGGCCGGGTGGTCACCAAGACGATGATTCTGGAGCATGTCTGGGACTACAGCTTCGATCCGCAGACCAATGTGGTGGACGTGCTGGTGCACCGTCTGCGTGCGAAGCTGGACAAGGACTTCGAGGTGAAACTCATTCAAACCATTCGCGGAGTCGGCTATGTCCTCAAACCTGTTTAAGCACTGGGGGCGCAGCTTCGCCGTGCGGCTGACGCTCGGCTACGCGGTGATTTTCACCCTGAGTGCCTTCGTTCTTTTTGGACTGCTCTATGTGCTGCTGGCCTCTGCTTTGGAGCGGAAGGACCGCGAGGTCATCGACGCGCGGCTGAAGGAGTGCGCCGCGGTGTATTCCAGCGGCGGCCTGTCTGCGCTGCGCAATCTGGTGAAACTCAACAGCACGGATGAAAGCAAGTCGAAGTCCTTCTTTGTTCGTGTCACCGGCAATCTTGGCAGCGTGCTGTTTGTGAATGTGCCCAACGACTGGCTGCAGGCGGATGCGGCGTCATTGCAAACGCAGAACGAAACCGAGCGCGCCGACTGGCTGCGCATTCCGAAAGATGACGAGCGGGATCTCACCGTCGCCACCGCCCGTTTGTATGACGGCTCCATCCTGCAGGTGGGTCGTAGCACCAACAGCCGCGAGACGGTGCTGCAGCCCTTTCGCCGCAACTTCCTGCTGGTGATGACGCCCACGCTGCTGCTCGCCGTTCTTGGCGGCGCCTACTTTGCGCATCGCGCCACTCAGCCGGTGCGCGAAGTTGTGGCCACGGCGCGCACCATTTCAGACACCGGCGACTTCTCCGCCCGCGTGACCGCTTACGCCAGTCAGGCCGAGCTGGAGGAACTGGCCACCGAGTTCAACCGCCTGCTCGACAAGAACCAGTCGCTCATTCAAGGCATGCGTCATGCGCTGGACAATGTGGCGCATGACCTGCGCACACCGCTGACCCGCTTGCGCGGTACTGCGGAGGCCGCCGTGCAGACCACGCCCGATCCCGTCGCGCGCGAGGCGCTGGCCGATTGCGTGGAGGAATCCGACCGCGTGCTCACCATGCTCAAGGCGCTGATGGACATCAGCGAAGCCGAGGCCGGCATGATGAAACTGCACCGCGAGCTGACGTCCATCCCCGCGCTGCTGCAGCAGGTGATCGAGATGTACGACCTCATCAGCGAGGAAAAGCACATCGCCATCACCACCGACTTCGCGCCCGACTGTCAGGCCTCCGTGGACCCCACGCGTCTGAGCCAGGCCTTCGCCAATTTGCTGGACAACGCGCTCAAGTACACGCCTGAGGGGGGGCAAGTGCATCTGGCCTGCCGCGCCGCTGAGAACACCGTCACGGTTGCCATTCGCGACACCGGCATGGGCATCCCCGCCACCGATCAGCCGCACATCTGGGAACGCCTCTACCGTGGAGATAAAAGCCGCACCCAGCGCGGCCTCGGCCTGGGGCTGAGTTTGGTGAAGGCCATTGTGGAGGCGCATAATGGCACCGTGGCAGTGACAAGTGACGCGGGGCAGGGGGCGGAGTTTGTGATTACGGTGCCGCAGATTCCGCTGGGGTGAGGGGGATGTACACTACACAGTCATTCATTGACAGGTGTTCGCAAATTTGGTAACAATATGAAAAGGGAATTCTGTGCCACAAACCAAAGTCGTCTTTTATCAGGAGAAGGATGGAACTGTCCCCACGCTGGAGTGGCTGGATGGTATTCCCGCCAAGGCGCAATTGAAATGCCTCGCCAAACTTGAACGACTCAAAAAGGAAGGGCATGAACTACGCCGACCTGAAGCCGATTTGCTGAGAGACAAGATTTATGAGCTGAGATCGAGCCTGCAAGGCATCCATTATCGCATTCTCTATTTCTTTCATGGGAACGTTGCGGCGGTGGTTTCGCACGGGATCGTGAAGGAAGACCGGGTGCCACCCGTGGAAATAGCGCGAGCCATCGAGCGGCGGAAGAATTTCGAGATAAACCCCAAAGCACACACATTTGAGGAGAGATGAAGATGACCAAGAAAAAAAACAAACCAACCAGCGATGCCGTTGAAATTCTGCATCGCCGTCTAGTGGCGGGCAAGCCGGAAAGAATGGCCGAACTGGAGCAGATTCGCGCCGATGATGCCGTCGCACGCAAAATCCATGATCTGCGCGTTCAGGCGGGCCTTTCTCAGCGAGCTTTTGCGAAACTGGTGGGAACCACCGCTTCCGTCATCTGCCGCTTGGAAGACGCTGATTACGAGGGGCATTCACTGGCGATGCTCAACCGCATTGCCGCAGCATTCCATCGTCGCGTCGAAATTCGTTTTGTTCCGTTGCGTAATGCCAAGCCCGCTGGCGTTCGAACCTCGCGTTCTGCGGCTTGAGTTTATCAGCTCGTGAGGCCGAGGGATTTTGGACTTAAACCTTCAATCGAAGATGGTGCGCGATACAGGGTTCGAACCTGTGACCCCTACCATGTCAAGGTAATGCTCTACCACTGAGCTAATCGCGCGAGTCCGGGGGCGAAGTCTATAAACGGCCTCGGAGGATTGGGCAAACGGTTTTTGGCAAGGAAATCAACTGTTGTTCACCTGCTTGCGCACCGTGGTGCCCTGATTCATCAAATCGTCCCGCTCCAAACCGGTGAGCCGGGTGATGGAACGCAGCAGCCAGAGCAGCAGGCCGAAAGTCACGCCCATGAGGGGGATGCCGATGACAAGGAAGCCGCTCCAGTTCAGGCGGCCGATGGCCTTGGTGTATTCCTCGCTGCCGGGGGCTTTGTCTCCCAGCAGGTAGATGGCGAGGGCAAAATTGGAGATGGAGGAGAGGACCATCGTTCCGGCCATGCCCCAGGAGGCTTTTTTGAGCAGCAGGGCGAAGCTGTGGTGCTTCTCCGGGGTGTCGAGCGCCTGGTGCAGGGCGGGCTGGTTGATGACCTGCGGATTGAGCAGCATCTCATTGATCAGCGGCTTGCCCCAGCGGTGGCTCAGCGGGAAGGCGATGCCGAGGAAGATGGGGAACATGGCCTCCTTGGCGGCAAACCACACGGCGTTCAGATTCCACAGTCCCAGCACCCCGGTGATGATGACGGCGATCAGGCCGAGCACGGAGAAGAAGTTCAGCCCGCGCTTCTGCATGAAGCACCAGATGCCAAAGCCCAGCGGCAGCAGCAGCGCCACGATCAGCGCCCACAGCGGGCCCAGCCGATCCGGCGCGCTGAGTTTTTCCAGGGCGATGGAAGGCAGGATGACGGTGAGTGCGAGATCGAGAAGGGGGTGAGGCTGTTTTTGGGTCACGGGGAACTGTGGAATGATGAAGGTGGAATGTCGAATGACGAATGACGAATGACGAATGACGAATGACGAATGACGAATGACGAATGACGAATGACGAATGACGAATGACGAATGACGAATGGGCACGCCCACTTGGCCATTTTCGGTTTCTCGATCCCGCAGAACCCAGCGGGCGTACCATGATCGAGGACGAGTAGGAGCACGAGAACGAGGACGAGCGTGCGCGAAGCTCTCTTGACCTCGTTCCGCTCCGTTTTACGCTCTCCTTCCACACATTTCCATGGTCGCCACCACCGCCCCCAGCCTTACCGAAGAAATTCTCCGTCTCAAAAAAGAACGCAATGCCGTGATCCTGGCGCACAATTACCAGGACAAGGCCATCCAGGAGATCGCTGACTTTGTGGGGGATTCCCTCGGCCTGGCCTACAAGGCGAAGGAGACCGAGGCGGATGTCATCGTCTTCTGCGGCGTGCACTTCATGGCGGAAACGGCCAAGATCGTGAACCCCGGCAAGATCGTGGTGCTGCCAGATGCCAATGCTGGCTGCTCGCTGGAGCAGAGCTGCCCGGGGCCGCAGCTTGAAGCCTTCCTGAAAGCGAACGCCGCCAAGAACTACTACGTGATCGCCTACATCAACTGCAGCGGCCACGTGAAGGCCCTGAGCGACTGCATCTGCACCAGCGGCAATGCTGACAAAATCGTGGAAGCAGCTCCAAAGGACCGCCCCATCCTCTTTGTGCCGGATCAAAACCTCGGCTCATGGGTGATGGAGCGCACGGGCCGCAAAATGGACCTGTGGAAGGGCGCCTGCTACGTGCATGTGGAGTTCACGCGGGACAGCATCCAGCAGATCAAAGACGAATACCCGGATGCGAAGGTTGTGGCTCATCCCGAATGCACCTACGCCGTCCGCATTCTGGCGGATGAAGTGTGCAGCACGGAGAAAATGGTGGGCTATTGCCGCAACAGCCCCGCGAGTGCTTTCATCATCGTCACCGAAAGCGGCATGCTGCACCGCCTGGAGCGCGAAGTGCCCGGCAAGAAATTCATCCCCGGCCCCACCGGCCACTGCGCCTGCGCCGACTGCCGCTACATGAAGCTGAACACGCTGCAAAAACTGCACGACTGCCTGCGCGATCTGACGCCGCAGGTGGAGATGCCGGAGGACCTGCGCCAGCGTGCGGAGAAACCGATTCTGCGCATGCTGGAGCTGAGCCGGTAGGAAAACCGAACCTCCTTCTCTGCGATGATCGGTATCGACCTTGGCACCACCAACAGCCTGGTTGCCGTCATGCGTGATGGCCAGCCGGTGACATTGAAAAATGAGCTGGGCGAGGATTTGATTCCTTCCGTCGTCGCTGTCGCAGAAGATGGCACCCTGCTGGTGGGGCGCGCCGCCAAGGACCGGCTGGTGACCGCTCCAAATGCGGGGCAGGCTTGCTTCAAGCGGGACATGGGCACCGACACGACGTATGAGTTTGGCGGGCGGAAATGGTCGCCCGTGGAATGCTCCGCGCTGGTGCTGCGCGAATTGAAACGCATCGCTGAAGTGCAGCTAAAGACCCCGGTCGATTCGGCTGTGATCACCGTGCCGGCTTATTTCCATGATTTGCAGCGCCAGGCCACGGTGGACGCGGCGGCCATTGCTGGACTCAAGGTGCTGCGCCTGCTCAATGAGCCAACGTCTGCCGCGCTGGCCTACGGCTACCGCGCGACGGACGAACTCAACACCCTGCTGGTCTTTGACCTGGGTGGCGGCACGTTTGATGTCACGCTGCTCGAATCGTTTGAGGGTGTGGTGGAGGTCAAGGCATCCTCGGGGGAGAGCCGTCTGGGAGGAGAGGATTACACCGATGCCTTTGCCCAATGGATCGAGCGCGAGTTTAACTGGAACCCTCCCGCAGCAGATTCCCGGCGCTGGCGTGAGCGGGTGGAAATGCTCAAGCGCGAGCTGTCCAAGCAGGCCAGCACTACTGTTACGCTCCATGGCAAGGAGGCGCCCATCACGCGGGATGATTTCATCTCAGCCACGGCGGAGATCACGGCACGCCTGCGGCCCGTAGTGCGTAGGACGATGCGTGATGCCGGGCTCACGCCCAAACAGATCGACGCCGTTTTGCTGGTCGGCGGGGCCAGCCGCATGCCGGTGGTTTTTGAGGATCTGCGGGACCTGCTGGGCATGGAGCCCTCACGGACGCTGGATCCTGATCGTGTCGTGGCGCTCGGGGCCGCCGTGCAGCAGGCGCTGGTGGCCGGAGATTCCGCCGTCAAAGACTTGGTGCTCACGGATGTGTGCCCCCACACCCTGGGCATTGAAACCACCAAGGAACTGGTGCGCGGCCATCGTGAGCATGGCTTCTTTTCCCCCATCATCGAGCGCAACACGATGGTGCCGTGCAGCCGCAGCGAGTTGTTCAGCACGCTCTCCCCTGAGCAGGATGAGCTGGCCATCCAGGTGTATCAAGGCGAGAGCCGGCTGGTCAAAGACAACCGGAAAATTGGCATGCTGCACATCCAGGGCCTGCGCGCCCGACCCGGTCAGAAATATCCAGGGCAGGTGGATGTACGCTTCACCTATGACATGAACGGCCTCCTCGAAGTCGATATCACCATCAAGGAAACCGGCAAAAAGGTGACGAAGGTTTTTGAACAGAGACCCGGCACTCTGAGCGCTGAGCAGATTGCCGCTGCACTGCGCAAACTGCAGCCTTTGAAGACAAACCCGGCAGACCGGCCGGAGAACCGTGCGCGCCTCGAGCGTGCGAACCGCCTGTATGCTGATCTCTCAGGCGAGATGAGGCGCTCGCTGGAAGGTTTCCTCGAAGCCTTTGAAGCAGCTCTCATCAGCCAGGAGCGTGAGCGCATCGCCGCTACAGCTCAGGATCTGGACACATTCATGGCACCCTTTTTCCGCGAGAACGATGGCTGACCCATGGAGCATTCTGGGCCTGCGACCTGACACTGCGGATGAAAAGCAGGTGCGCAGCGCGTATGCCAGGCTGCTCAAGGTTCATCGCCCCGATCAAGACCCGGAAGGATTTCAGCGGCTTCGCTCGGCCTATGAGCAGGCCCTCGAATGGCTGCAATTTCGTGCGCTCAGCGAGGAGGACGGGCCGCCAGATGACGCGGAGGAGTGGGAGCCTGAAGAGGAAACTCCTGCGGTTTTAGAGCCTCCCTCTGCTCCTTCTGCCCCCGCCGCTGCGCCGCCATCGCCGCTGCCCTCTTCCTGGGCTGCTGGGGACGTTCCCTTCCTCCCGCACAAGCTTGATCAGACGCCCCCTCAGGAGCAGCACCAGCGCAAGCTGCAGCGGCCTGCGCGCGACTGGCCGCGTGAATGGTCCTACTCGATCGTAACGCTGGATCGCGCGCTGGAGAATCCGCGGCGTTATTTCGACATCATAACCATGGCGCTCAGGGCGCTGGCGGTTGACGTGATTGAGTTCGGCATCCCACCTGATGCTGTGGAGTGCATCATCAGCGATGCCTTTGGCGCGGATGCGGGCCTGTTTGGCATGACCGCTCCGGTGGCGATCTTGACGCACCTGCTGAAAGGAGGGCGCACCGGCTTTGTTAACAGAGCCATCAAGGCGCTGGAGCAGGCGGGCAGCCAGGCCCACCTCACGACCCTGGTGCAAAAACTCGACGAATGCGAGGTCGATGCCTGGTCAGCGCGCACCGCCGATGTGTTCTTCCATGCGGCTGGTCTGGTGGCCATGCACCAGCCTTTCCTCGCCCAGTCGATCATGCGCAAATTGAAGCGTCTGCCGCATGCCGAAAACGATGCAGGCAAGTTCACCAGCCTCGAAATCAGCATCGCCCGAGGCATGGCCTTGCGTGATCTGCCACCGGATTTTCGTTCGTTTTGGGTGCAGCGGCTGGAGCATCCTGAAGCAGCATGTGACTGGAAGGCCGATGCTGCGGCGCATGCGCTCTATGCCGTGGTCCTGCAGGGGCACGGGTGGGGCGGGATCCCGCTGGTGCAGAGCGTCGTGCCTGCAGATGCCTGGACGAATGCCTGGAAGCACCGCTGGGTTCAGGTGGCGATGTTTCGCCTGCTCAGATGGTGGAATCCACGTAAACTCGTCACTGCGGGATTTGCCATCGTTGGCGGCGGATTGCTGATTTTTGGCGCGCATCTGGCCACTCAAGTTACCCCTTCACGCCCTTCAATAAAGCCTGACCCAGCACTTCAGATGGAGGAGGCAAAAGGTGCGCTCCTGATCGAACAAGCGGTGCGCGAGCAAAACGAGCAATTTAAGCATAAGTTTGAGCAGGCTTACCCCCGCACCAAATGAAGCCTGCGTCGGTTAGCGTTGTTAGCGCCACCAGCTCGGCAAATCCGTCATCGTGTCCTTGAGGATGCTGCGGATGGCCACGCGTTCGGCAGGCGGGATGTGCGCATGCTGGGCATCGGGTTGCTCGCGCAGGTAGAGGGCCATGTGGTAGTAGACGCGCTCCTTGAGTTCCTTGGGCGCGGCTTTCCAGGTGTCTGTGTAGAGCATGTAGCTGCAGCGGTGTTTGAACATGCGGGTCTTCAGATCGAGATCCTTGAGTGACAGGCCGGTCTTCGACACCTTGCGGTCGCGCAGGAAATCCTGCACGTAGGCGGGATCTCCCACCATGCCTTTGGCGGGAAACTTGGCTTCATCGGCAAAGGTGATGTAGCGCGCGAGTTCCTGGGCGCGTTCCTCGATCTCAGCCTTGGCTGCAGCGCCCAGCATGCCTTTGCCCTCGCTCTTGAGCTGGCGCACGGTGTAGATGGCATAGACCAGCCGGTTTTCGAAGCCCATCTGGTGCTCGTTCGTGAGGTTCGGCAGGATGTCGCTCGTGGGCAGCAGGTGCAGGCTGAGGTCGGAGAACTGCCCGGGATTCACGGAGGTGATCTCGTTTTTCCCGTTGTTCGGGATGCCCATGACGTTCGCCTTGTTGTTGGCGATGTTGTGCTGGCCGGTGAGATGCCAGCCGCCGAACCGATCTTCCAGCGGGATCTGATGCCCCTGCACATCCCGGCGATAAGTCTCCAGGCTGGATCCCGCCCGCGAGACGAGCAGCGACTCCGCGATCAATCCTGGCAGTCGCCGCGTGGCATTGCCAGCATGGCAGTTCATGCACTTGGTGGAGCGCGTCACATTCGGCACCGGGCCGCCGGGGCGCAGGCGGTCGAAGACGTAGAACATGGGGCCCATCTCCGGGTCTGCGGCGATGATCTCCACCAGCCCGCCGGGCACCCAGCCGAGGTAGGTGTCCTCATTGAAGTATAGGGCGCGTGGGTTGCGCGGATTGATGATCTCACTTTGCAGCGAGCTCGCGGAAAACACCATGATCTGCGAGCTGACCGGGATGTTCAGCGCCGCCAGCAGGCTGGCGAGGAAGGCCTTGTCACTCGTGGTATCCAGTTTCACCTCCCCCTTCTGCGCCTTCTCCTGCAGCTCGGCAAAGCGGTCCTTCGGCTTCCATTCGAGGTAGGAATGCGGCGGCCCTTTGAAATCGATGACGCGTGGCTCCTTCGTCTCCGCTGCCGGGGCGGCGGAGATTGCCAAAAACAGCAGCATCGTCAGGAATCGGGAACGCATCATGCTCTATACGCTTGCGATGTTACCCAAATCGCAGCAGACAACCACAAACAATTGCCAATCCGTATTCCGGTAACCATCTTTCCCTCATGCCCACCCTACAGCCACGCCGTGCCGGTATTTTGATCCCCGTTTTCGCGCTGCGCACACCTGAGGATCTCGGCATTGGCGACATCAGCGGTGTGCGGCAGCTCATCGACTGGTCCGCGGATGAGGGGATCGGCTTTGTGCAATTTCTGCCCATCAATGCCACCGGCAGCGACAGCAGCCCCTACAATGCCATCAGCTCCGTCGCGCTGGACTACCTCACGCTGGATCTCTCCCCGGGGGTGGTGCCTGAGCTGGATGAGAAATTCTACAGCACCATCACCGGCATCCTGCGGGTGGATCTTCTGCGGCATGGCTCCGTGAACTACCCCAAGGTGCGCCGCCTGAAAAACACGCTGCTGCGCCGTGCCTTCAGCCAGATCGAATCCCAGCCCGGGCGCATGGCGTTGTTTGAGGCGTTTTGCGAAAAGGAGGCCTCCTGGCTGGATGATTTCTGCCTCTTCAAAGTCCTGATGGAGGAGCATGGGCATGAAGACTGGACGAACTGGCCCGAGGAGCTGAACACCGCTGGCAAGGCCCGCGCCTGGCGTGATGCGCAGGGGGATGAGATCGACGATCGCATCCTCTTCCATGCCTACGTGCAGTGGCTCTGCTTCAGCCAGTGGGGGGAACTCCGCGCCTATGCGAACGGGAAGGGCGTGAAGCTCATGGGAGACATCCCCTTTGGCATCTCCTGGTGCAGTGCCGATGTGTTTTTCAAGCCGGAGCAGTTTGATCTCGAATGGTGCGGGGGCGCTCCGCCGGAGACCTATTTCAAGGACGACTACTTCGTGCAGCACTGGGGCCAGAACTGGGGCATTCCGCTTTATCGCTGGGATGTCATGGAGCAGGGCGGCTTCCAGTGGTGGCGGCAGCGCACGCAGAAGCTGACCGAGGTTTTTGACATCTTCCGCATTGATCACGTGCTGGGCTTCTACCGCATCTACAGCTTCCCGTGGCGTCCCACGCGCAATGCGGAGTTCTGCTTTCTCAGTGATGAAGCGGCCAAGGTCCTCACCGGCGGGCGGCTGCCGCACTTCATCGAAAACGACGACGACACGCCCGAGCACAAGGCCGCCAATCTCGCCAATGGTGACAAGTACCTGCGCATGATCCTCGACGCCGCTGCTGGCAAAGCCGAGGTGGTGGCCGAAGACCTGGGCACCGTGCCTGACTACGTGCGCCCGCACCTGCTCAGCCTCGACATTCCCGGCTTCAAAGTCTGCCAGTGGGAGCACGACGAGCAGGGCCGTGTTGTCATGGGCAGCACCTATGACAACTGCGCCTTCACCACCTACGCCACGCACGATCATGAGCCGATGCGGACGCACTGGGAGCACCGCCGCCGTGATGCCAGCAGCGCCTTTGAATCCGAGCGCGCCCTGGGTGACAAGGAGCTGGGCGACCTCGCAGAGTTTGCCGGCCTGCGCTTCTCCTCCGAAGGCTGGCCGGAATACGATGCCCACATCCGTCACGCCCTGCTGGAGGCCCTGCTCACCAGCAACGCGCGCTACGCCGCCTTCATGCTCACGGATCTCTATGGCCTCGAAGACCGCTTCAACGTCCCTGGCATCGCCGCCGACAGCAACTGGAGCGCCCGCCTGCCGATGACTATGGCTGAGCTGCGCAACGCCTCACCCTGGAAAGAAGAAGGCGAGTGGCTCAAGAAGGCGATCAAGAGCACTGGGCGGTAAAAGTAGCCCAGTTGCGCCGCAACTGGTTCCGGAAAGCACTCCAGTTGCGGCGCAACAGGGCTGCTTTGCTTCGCGAACAACCTACGGCAGCCCCCATGCCCCACGCAGCGCCGCGTAGTCCGCTTTTGGCAGCAGGACGTAATGCGGTGAAGCGGTGGGATCGATCCAGCGCAGGAGGCGGGTCAGGTCGCCCTCGGCCATGGTGGTGCAGCCGGCGCTGGGCTTGTCGGGTCCACGGCGTACGTGGAAGAAAATGGCGCTGCCATAGCCCGGGGCGGAGGGCTGCTGATTGTGGCGGATTTCGAGCATCCACTTGTAGGCGGCGTCTCCCAGTCGCATTTTTTGTTTCTCAAACCACGGCGGGATGCCTTCGCGGGGATCAATGCGGATATGGCGGTTATAATACTGCGGCAGGGTCGAGTCATCGACGTAGGCGTCCCAGGGGCCGACCTGGATATACGGCCAGCGGGCACCGCCGGGCGGGGTGGGGGCATAGCCAAACAGTGATCCCAGCTGAAACACACCTGCGGGCGCCCGCCAGTCCTTTTCCACCTTGGCGGGAATGCCGTTCCGTGGGGCATTGAAGACGCCACGGCCCCAGGCCAGTCCCTTTCTGCCCAGCAAAACCGGCACGGGCTTCTCAAAGACGGCCTGCCACGGCGCTCCGGCGGAGGCGCGCTGGTAGCACTGCATCGTGGCGGTGTTTGAATTCCAGGTGGCTGCCTGGGAAACGATCACCTGGCGAACCCCGCGACCCAGCTGTGCGTGAGACTCTGAAGGGAACAGGGCGGAAATGCCGATGCCCAGCAGCGTGATAAGGAGTGCCTTTTTTCGATGGAAAACTTTTTGGTATTGCATGGCGAAGCTGTTTCCGAATATATTCATTAAATCAACCCTGCCGGGTTAATTGGATTCAGGTTTTGGGGGTTTTTTTCCTGAGCTCCGAGTTCCGGCAGGGTTGTTTTTTTGCCTGCGGGCCCGCATTGGGTGAATCTACCACATTGATTCGCGTCGAAGGTGTTCTAATGATGGCCTCCATGAACTTTCGGTGCTTTTCAGTCATTCTCGGATTCGCTGCCTGCCTCAACCTCTCTTCGTGTGGAAATTCCTCGGTCATCAGCCTGGACTACATCCCCCAGAACGGCCGGATGCTGCGGGGCACACCGGACTTTGCCGTGGGTGAGTTCAAGGACAAGCGCGGTGAGCAGGCCCAGACGCTCGGGCATGTGCGCTTGCCCATCGGCCCGTCGGTCGATACCATCCAGACCCGCCTGCCCGTCAGCGATGTGGTGCGCAACGCCTTTGGCTACGCGCTGGAGTCACGCGGCATGCTGGCCACGGATGTGAAGGGCCGCTTTATCCTCACCGGGGAGATTCAGGACCTGCGCTCGCAGCTTTTGGTGCATCCCTATGGCTATGCACGCATCCGCGTGAACGTCGTGGAAGCCACCTCGGGCCGCGTGCTTTTCACCCACGTCTATGAAGGCGAGCGCCAGAGCAACGCTTTCCGCCCCGGCAGCGGCTCGCCCGTGCCCGTCCTCCGTGAGCTGACCTCCCGCGCCCTGCAGGACTGCGTGGACCGCGCCCTGGATGACACCCGCATGCGCCAGCAGATCGGTGCAGGTGTGGATGATCGCCCCCGCTACACGCCGGGCATGCTGTAGGAAACGGAGGAAGGTAGGGCGGTCGTGGCGAAGCCCGCCCGTCCATCAGCGTGGTGAAAAACACCCTGGCGTGCGAACGTCCCCTTAGCTCATGGTAGGACGCCATGGCGCAACGCAAGCCCCAAGGCGTGTGGGAACGCTCGCAGTCGGGCGGTTTGGCGGAGGTCCTTTTGTGTGGTTGCGAATGACTTGCGCGCCAAACACGACCGACCTACAGCCCGGAGGCGCGGATCTTGTCCATGATCTCACTCGATTACTTCGCCAGCGCTTCCTCCAGCACTTTGCCATCCGCGCCAGGGAAGGGGATGCCGAGGAGCTTGGCCATCGTGGGCGTCACATCGATGTTCTTCATCTCATCGAGCTCCACGCCCTGCTTCACACCGGCGCCGCTGATGACAAAGCCGCCGTAGAGATTGGGGTCGAGTTGGAAGTGACCGTGGGCGCCTTTCGGCGGATCGTTCGGAATGATGACGTTGGTGTCAGCAAGCGAATCGGTGAAGGTGTAGCCGTCAGCGGCCAGCAGCACGAGGTCGGGTTCGCGGCCATCTTTGGCGGCGGTGAGGTGGTGCAGCTTGGCATCGAAATCCTTCGCCTCGACCACGCCCTCCACGCCTTCCAGCTTCGCGAGCGTTGGCGTGATCTGTTTCAAAATGCCTTCACGATTGGCATCATCCAGCACATACACGAAGCACGCTCCGCCTTCGGCCATGGCGAAGACTTGGGAATCGGGCGCGAGGCTCTTGCCCAGCACGGCTTTGACGAAGCCATCCTTCCGCAGCGCGGCGTTGGCATTGATGGATTTGGTGTAGGTGACGAAGCCGTGATCGGTGGTGATGACGAAGGCCGTCTTGTCGCGGATGCCCGCCTCTTCCGTGGCACGCACGATGTCCGCCACACGGTTGTCCGAATCATTCGCCGCCCAGTAGGCCTCCGAGACCTGACGGCCATGCGCATGCTCAAAGGAATCGAGGCTCACCAGGTGAAGCGCGAGGAAGTTCGGCTTGTGCTTTTTGATGATGTGCTGGGCCAGCTGCGAGTACATGTAGTCGCGCGGCGCCTTGCCGGGGTTGCCCAGCTTGCACCACTCGTTCTGCTTCTCGATGGGGATGCCGGCGGCCCGCGCTTCCTCCAGCAGGGATGGCGTGCCGTATTTCTCGAAGAGCGCTTGATCAAACACATCCGGTACGGTCCAGTCCAGCGTCTTCGCCCCGCGTGAGGCAGGCCAGATCACCCCGGCGGTGGTCAAACCGGCCGCCTTGGCCGCGTCGTAGATGGTGGGTGTTTTGACGATCTCGTCCTTGTTGAAGATAGGGTCAGGAATCAGCGGCACCTTCTTCCGCGTGGCACGGTCGAAGTACTCATTGGCCAGCACGCCATGCTTTCCCGGATGCACACCGGTGACCAGCGTGGTGTGGTTCGTCCACGTCACGGTGGGGAAGGAGCACTCCATGCGCTTGGCCCGCACGCCCTTGGCCGCCAGCGCCTTCACGGCGGGCATGTGGCACTTCGGATCATCAAAGTACTGATGCGCCCAGCCATCAATGCTGATGAGGATGACGTGCTCCGCAGGGGCTGCGTGGGCAAAGGAAGCGGCGGTGACGAGAAGGGCGAGGGCGCGGGAAAGCATAAAGAGGAAGCCTTATCTACGGGCGGTGGGCGTCAATCCTGTCTGCCAAGAGGAAGTACGAGGGGCTGCGGGCTGGAAAGATCTTTTGAACCCATTGGAGATCCTGTCTGGGGGTGGTTTGGTATCATGGTATCAAACCCTATATATAGGGTTTGATACCATGATACCAAACCCGGATCAGAGCCCAATGGCACCATTTGGCACCTTCTTCGCCCGTGATCCTGGCGGCAGGATCACAGGCTCATGAGCCTGCTTTGATCCCAGGCTGAGCCTGACACCAGACCGGCGACGCGTGGGGGAAACCTGCGCCCTCATACCACTCCATGCTACATGATGCTTCCAGCGGAGTCGAAAACACCCGGAGGGGTTTTGTTTCTTTACCCATTGGTGTACCCTCTGGTGTCAGGATCACAGGATCAGTACCTATATATAGGTACTGATCCTGTGATCCTGATAGGATCGTGATCCCAATAGGATCACGATTTGATCCTGATCCTGGACCAAGGCGGCGGACGGCGGGGTGGCTCCCGCCTGAGGTCATTCCAGCCTGTTGCCGGGGGAGGCGGGATAGTCGTCACAGTAGGCGAACCGTGTGACGAAGGGAATGGACGTGGCCTGATCGGCAAAATCTGCGGGCATGCCCGATTTCCAGATGCGAAAGCCTGAGTCCGTGTCCGGAGAATGATACAGGATGAGCGTGATGTGGTCTCGCTGCATCAGCGCATAGATCAGACCGGGAACTCGAAGGGACGCTGGCAGGGATGCAGGCTTGACCGTCGTGTTGGGTTTGGACATGTAGTATTTCAACAAAAGGGCATCACGATCACGCTGCAAATCATGCAGGTGACTGGCCATGTGCTGTTCCGCCGGCTTCTGCCAGTCTGACCTTAGATCCGTGGGCTGGATAAAGTACACCACGCAGATGCCCGCCGTCACGGATATGAGCACGAGGACCGCAGCCAGGGCGATGATGATTCGAACAAACGTCTTCATTTCAAAGGCTGCCACCCGCCAAAGTGTTCTCCGGTCGGCAGTTCGAGGTGATAGATAACGCCTACCGGAGGCTTATTCGCCATGACGAGCTTTTTCAGATCAGGAAGCTCTGCTTCGGAGTTCAAGACCCCATGAACGGACAGACATCCGCCCTCACCGGGCCAGATCCCCGCTTTCAATCCAGCGTAGCGGGCATCCTGATTGAGCCGGGCTTGCAAAGCGGGGACGTGCAGCTCAGCCGCCTTCAGGTTTCGTATTTGTTGGGTGAAGGGGAGCGGACCGTACCGCATGGTATAAAAGAGCACCGCCAGACCGAGCAGTAACAGGATGGAGAGGATGGCGTCGAACCGCGCTGAACGCTTTTTCATGTTCGTTGGAATTCTCAGCGCCAACAGCGGGTGTGCAAAACAGATTTTCGAAACACACGCCAGGCCGGAGTCTCGCCTCACTCTGGGATCGGCTTTTCCGGCTTTGGAATGGTGGTCATCTCCTCAATCAGAAAGTAGCTGTCAAAATCAGGTTCAGCCGTCCAGGGAGAGGTTATGCCCTTTTTGGCGTTTTTAGACACGTGCGAGATGCGAAAGACAATCCGGCGGTATTGTTCGTCAAGACTGAGCCCGTTTATCCATCCGAACTTTGCGGTGACGACGAACCTTCCGTCTTCATCCTTGGACCAGTAACCTTTCATGGTACGCCCGCTTTGGCCTAATGGACCAGAGTTGAATGATCCATCCTTGGCGAAGCTGAAAAATGAGGAGCCATCCCCGATGGTGATGGCTCCAAATTGTTCGATGGCCTTCATCGGATCAAGCACATCAGCCGAGAAGGCCAGCGAGCTTGAGAGGCAGAACAGGACTGCAAGCAGGTGTTTGATCATGGCGTGATTAACACTCTGATTGGGCGGACTTTATTGGGTTTGGCGAGCGCGCTGGCCGACAGACAGGAACCGTAGCGCAGCGAAGATAGCCAGCCGTAGGCTGCCCGCAGGGCGAACGCAGTGAGGCAATGTCTGTCGTACTCAAGGCGCTGCGACCACCTTCTTGCCGATGCAGTACAGCTTGTCCTGCGAGCGGATGAAGAGGCAGCCATCGCTCACGGCGACGCTGGCGCGCACGCTGGCGGCGTTGCCGTTGGGCTTGGTGCCGTTGCCCATTTCATTCATGGAGAGAAGTTCAAAGGAGTCCGTGTTCGCCTTGGCCACATAGACTTCGCCCCAGAAGTTGATGCAGTACACTTTGTCATCCACCACGGTGGGGCTGCTTTCAAACTTGGTCTTGCCACCGAGTTCGCCGGTCCACACGACCTTGCCGGTCTTGGGCTCCAGGCAGCTCAGGGTCTTCTTGCCGCCGTCGAGGACGTAGAATTTGCCTTTGTAGAAGGCGGGGGTGGGCACGTCGCTGGTCACGCCTTTGGGCTCGGTCTGCCACACGGGTTTGGTCTCTCCTTTGGAATCCAGCGGCATGGCGAAGATGGGGGAGTTCTTGGGAGCACAGACGATGGCCATGCCGTCGCCAGTGACAGGGGAGGGGACGAGGCGGAAGAACTTGTTGTAGCCTTCGCCCGGCGGGTTCCAGGTGGCGAGGCGGGAGAGCTCCTTGCCGGTGGCGGCGTCGTGGATGGTCAGGGTGTCACCACCGGAGATGAGCATGAGGCGCTTGCCTTTGTGCGTGGCGAAAATGGGGCTGCTGAAAGCCTCCAGCGATTCCGTGTTGGCGAGGCTGGGGCGGATGTGCTTCCAGATGTCCTTCCCGGTGGCGGGATCGATGGCGAGGATGTAGCTGCGCATGTCCTTGCCTGCGGTGCCTTTTTCAAACTTGTCCTGAAACTTGAAGGCCTCGTTGCGCTGCAGCACCTGGATGTAGAGCTTGCCGCCGTCCAGCGCGGGGCTGCTGCCGTAGGTCCACTGCGTGGCGAAGGCGCCGTGCGTTTCCTTGAAGTCGCGCTTCCAGACGATCTTGCCTTCGAAATCGCATGCGGCGGCGATGGCATTGGCGAAGAGGAAGTAAACGCGGTCACCGTCCGTCACGGCGGAAGGGCTGGCGAGGTTGCTCTTGTCATCCCACTGGATCTCCGAGCCTTCGCTGATGGTGGTGCGCCATTTTTCGCGGCCGGTCTGCTTGTCGTAGCAGAGACCCACGAGCTTTTTCTCCGCATCAATGGGAGCGGTGATGAAGATATTGTCGCCCCAAATGACGGGGACGGAGGCGGAGAGGCCCGGCACATCGGCAGCCCAGCGCACGCCTTCGGTGGGGCTGAACTTCGCCGGCAGGCCGGTCTCACCCGAGGAGCCGTCCTGATTCGGCCCGCGCCAGCTCGGCCAGTTTTCGGCGAGAGCAGCAGAAGAGAAGGACAGGCAGGCGAGCAGGAGGGCGGCGGGTGATTTCATGGCGAAAGGGAGAGAAGCGAATACGCACTGGCATGTCGAGATGTTTTCGCGAATTGATCGTTAACTTTGAATCTGAACCACTGGCAAACGACAGCGCTCGCTCTCCTCGGCTTTGCCGCCGGGCTGGTGCTGCATCTGCGCTGGCATCCGCTGCGCAGGCATTTGTCGGATGCCTGGGACTGCCTGCGGCTGCGTCCGGCATTGATTCTCATTACCGCCGGGGCCCTGCTGCTGGCCGGGGTTTTTGGCGAGACAGCACATGCGCCCTATTCCTTGTCCCAGCTCACCGACTGGCGGGAAATCATCCTGCCGCTGGCGCGTGATGCGCTGGCACATTTGGCTGTGCTGCCGCATGCGCTCATGCCGCCGTGGCCGCTGGCCTGCGTGGTGCCGCTGGTGCTCGTGTTTCTGACGATCCGCATCTGGCGCTGGCCCTACCGCTACGGTGAGCGCAGGCCCGGGCCTGAGCAGAAGTTCGGCCTGCTCATTGTAACGCTGCTGGCGTTTGCCTGGCTGGGCCTGGAGGTATCCAGCGTACGGCACATGCTGGCTGAGGGCGTGGAAACGCTGAAGCTGGGGCTGCGTTACATTTTTACCGCCCTGGCTGCTGCCGGTGTACAGGTGTGGCTGGTGCGCTTTGTCATGGCCTGGGAAAAGCCGCAGAATACGGAAGCCGGGGGCGATGCCGCCGCTGCGCTGGAGCATGCCTTTGCGCGCTGGCAGGGCGTGGCGTTTCTCGCGGGATTTAATCTGCTGTGGATGAGCTGGCGCTGGTGGCAGATGAACACGCCGCAGAGCATTGGCGCGTGGTGGTGGATCGAGCTTCTCCTCCTCTTTGCGGCTCTGCCGGTCGCTGTGGCGGCGGTTTCCGGCCCGTTTTGGCATCAGGGAGCCGCTGCCCTGCGCATTTTGTGGCGTGCTGCGGTGCCTTTGGTCATGCTCGCCATCACCTCCCTTTTCATCTTCGTTCTCGTGCTCTACACGGTGGAAATGGGGCGTGCCGGGTGTGCCGGATCGCCATTTTGGCGCATGATCGAGCAACCCCTAAGTGCTTTGGTGCTTGCCATGCTCGATTGCTGGCTATTGCTAACGGCCCTACTTCTCATGCTGCGCTTTGGCTTTTCACGTTCCCCTTCCGCATGACCAGCGGCACGCTTTCTCCAGAACAGATCGTGCGGCGGGCGAAGTCGAACCTCGCTTTCGCGCTCGCCTGCCTGCCCAAGGAGCGCCGCCGCGACATGATCGCGTTTTACGCCTTCTGCCGTGTGGTGGATGACATCGCCGACGACCCGAATGTCAGCGAAGCGGACAAGGAAAAGGAGCTCAACCACTGGAAGCACTGCGTGGAGCAGGGCCAGCCGCCGGGGCACCCCGTGCTGGATGAGATGCTCCTGCTGCCTGAGAAATACAGCTTCCCGCGCGCCTGGCTGTGCGAGATCATCGACGGCGTGGCCAGCGACATCACCAAGACCCGCTACGAGACTTTTGAAGAACTGCTGGGCTACTGCTACAAAGTCGCCAGCGTGGTCGGGCTGGTGAGCATCCAAATCTTCGGGCATCAAAACCCCGCCACCAAGGATTACGCCATCAATCTGGGCTACGCGCTGCAGTTCACGAACATCATCCGTGACGTGGGCCAGGATGCGCGGGACACCGGCCGCATCTACATCCCCCAGGCCGAGCTGCGGAAGTTCGGCGTGCTGGAAAGTGAAATTCTGGACGCCCGCCCCAGCGAGCGCTTCATCAAGATGATGGACTTCCAGTATGCCCGTGCGCGCAGCTACTACGAAGCCGCCGAGAAGGCGCTGCCGCCGGAAGACCGCAAAAACATGGTCGCCTCCGAGATCATGGCTGCGATCTACTCGCGCATCCTCGAAAAGCTCAAGCGCGAGCGCTATCCGGTCTTCTCCAAGCGCGCCCGCCTCAGCAAGCTGCACAAGGTCTGGATCCTCGGCAGCCATTTGATCAAGGCGCGGTTTGGGAAGTAGCCCAGTTGCGCCGCAACTGGAGTTTTCCCAGACCAGTTGCGGCGCAACTGGACTACTTTACTTCCAATACTTTTCTGATAGAAACCCCGCTTTTTGTGCGGCTATTGCTTTCTCCCTTCCCCCATGCGTCCCTTAGCACTCCTGCTCCTCCTCTCGACGGCCATTCTTGGCCATGCCGAAACCAAGCCGCTCAAAGCCCTCCTCGTGGCCGGTGGTTGCTGCCATGACTATGCCAAGCAGCACCTCATTCTGAGCCAGGGCATCCAGGCGCGGGCGAATGTGCAGGTGGATGTGGTGTGGACGGATGACAAGTCCGTCACCCCGCCGCTGCCGCTGTATGACAATCCCGACTGGGCCAAGGGCTACGACATCATCATCCATGACGAATGCGCCGCCGGCGTGAAGGACATGGCGCTGGTGAAGCGCATCCTGGACGTGCACCAGACCATCCCCGCCGTGCATCTGCACTGCGCCATGCACAGCTTCCGCACCGGCACCGATGTGTGGTTCAAGCACCTCGGCATCCAGTCCGCCTCGCACGGCCCGCAGGAGCCGATCGCCATCACGTTTGTGGACAAGGAGCACCCGATCACCAAGCCCCTCGCGGACTGGACCACCATCAAAGAGGAGCTCTACAACAACGTGAACATCTTCGACGGCCATCCGCTCGCCATGGGCAAGCAGGTCGTCAAAGGCAAGGACGTGGATTACGTGGTGGCATGGACGAACGAGAAAGTGGGCGCACGCAGCTTCAGCACCACCATCGGCCACAACAACGACACCGTGGCGGATGCGCGCTACCTGGACCTCGTGACACGCGGCCTGCTGTGGGCCATGGACAAACTCACGCCGGATTACCTCACGCCGTTCAAGGGACAGAACAAGATCACCTTTGTGCCTGCCAAGCCCGTCGAGGCACCGAAGCCGCCTGTGCTGCCGAAAGACGGCCTGCCGGTGAAAGCCAGCGCCAGCAGCGAAGAGACCGGCAAGGGCAACTACGCCTGGAAAGCCGTGGATGGCGATGAGAACACCCGCTGGTGCGCCAACAACGCCAGCTACCCGCAGTGGCTCCAGCTTGAGCTGGAAAAACCGCAGACGCTCACTGGCATCCAGACCACCTGGGAAAACGGTGGTGTGTATCAGTTCAAAGTCGAAGGCAGCACCGATGGCAAAGCGTGGACCACGCTCGTCGATGGCAGTGCCAACACGAAGAACGCGCCCTACTCGAACGACTTCGCCAAGGTGGAAGGCATCCGCTTTGTGAAGATCCACGCGCTGGCCAAAACGAGCGGCGGCTGGGCGAGCATCCGTGAGGTGCGGCTCCAGGGCCCCAACATCAAAGCCGTCGCCCCCAAGCTCAGCGAGGCGCAGAAGAAGGAATACGACAAAGCCAGCGATCCTCTGAAGGACCAGGGCAACGTGGCACCGAAGATCGTGAAGCTCACGCCCGAGCAGGAGGCCGCCATCTTGAAGGATGTGAAGGTGCAGGAAGGCTTTGAGGTCTCGCTCTTCGCGCCGCCGCAGTCGGCGAACTACCCTGTCTTCATCGCCGCCGCGCCCGATGGCACGCTGTATGTGAGCAGCGATGGCAACGGCTCGCTGGGCCGCAATCCGCACCGTGGCCGCATCCTGCGCCTGAAGGATCATGATGGCGATGGTCGTGCCGATGAAGTGAAGGAATTCGTCAAAGACGTGGACGCACCGCGCGGCCTCGTCTGGGACAAAGACCGCCTTTACCTCGTGCATCCGCCGCACCTCAGTGCCTACATCGACAAAGACGGCGACGGCGTGGCCGATGAGGAGAAGGTGCTCGTGAAGAACATCGCCTTTGGTTACAAGGACCGTCCTGCCGACCACACCACCAACGGCCTCAGCCTCGGCATCGACGGCTGGCTTTACATCGCCGGTGGCGACTTCGGTTTCATGGACGCCGAAGGCACGGATGGGAAGCACCTGCAGCATCGCGGCGGCGGCGTCATCCGCGTGCGCCCGGACGGCACCGGTTTGGAAATCTACAGCACCGGCACGCGCAACATCCTCGAAGTCGCGATCAGTCCGCTGATGGACATCTTCGCCCGCGACAACACCAACGACGGCGGCGGCTGGAACGTGCGCTTCCACCACTTCACCGGCCTCGACGACCACGGCTACCCGCGCCTCTACAAAAACTTCAACGACGAGTGCATCCAGCCCCTCGCTGACTACGGCGGCGGCAGCGGTTGCGGAGCCGTTTACATCGACGAACCCGGCTTCGGCAAATGGAACAACGCTCCCTTCACCTGCGACTGGGGCACCGGTGCTCTGTGGCACCACCAGGTGAAACCCAAAGGCGCGACCTTTGAGGAAACCGAAAAGCCCCAGCCCTTCATCCAAATGACCCGCCCCACCGACGCCGACGTCGATGGCAACAGCCGCGTCTATTGCGCCAGTTGGAAAGGCGCAACGTTTAACTGGGAAGGGCCCGATGTGGGCTACATCGTGCAGGTGCGCCCGAAGGGATTCAAGCCCGAGCCGCTGCCGGATTTCGCGAAGGCGAGTGATGCGGAGCTGGTGAAGGCGCTGGAGTCTGGGAGTCATCGCAGGCGCATGGATGCGCAGCGGGAGCTGGTGAAACGCGGGGCAGTGCAGAGGGAGGCAGTAGCGCTCACGCAGTTAATCCGTCACAAAGACGTAAATGCCGTTTCGCGCGTGTCGGGCATTTACGCTCTGGCCTTGGGTGCGAAGAAGCAGGCGGACTACAACGTCAGTCTCCAGTATCCGCGGAGTTCGGAAGAATGGAAAGTGGTGCTGGCTGCGCATCGTGCTTGGCCCAGGTTCGGCCCCAATGACCGGACCACGGCAGCGTTGAGTATTGCCAACGGCAAGGAAGGCAGCGTTTATGCAGACTCACGCATGGTGCTGCAGGAAGCTTTGATACTAAAGCAACTGAACGACGAAGTTGGAACGCCTGCCCAAAAAGCGGCTTACGTGGCTCAATATCTGAATACGAGCATAGATCCGGTGGCGCGTCATTCCGTCATACGGGCACTTGGCATAGCCAAAGCCTCTGCGCATTGCTTTGCGGTGCTAGACCTGGAGGTCAAAAGCGACGCCCCCAAAATAGACGTTGTGACGGCGAGCGCATGTTTGCACGCCCTCGCCATGATGCACCAGCCCGAAGTCGTCACCGGCCTCATCGAGCGCCTCGCCAAAGCCACCGATCCTGCGCTGCGCCGTGGCATCCTCGCCGCTCTCTGCCGCCTGCATTTCCATGAAGGCGAATGGAAGGGCGATTCCTGGGGCACGCGCCCAGACACACGCGGGCCCTACTACCAGCCGGAAGCATGGAGCGAGACTCCGAAGATCGCGGCGGCTTTGAAGGACGCGCTGGCCAAGGCTTCGCCGGGAGAGGCGGCTTTCCTCGTCAAAGAAATGAACCGCAACCGCATCCAGTCGAGCGATGCCCTTGAGCGCATCCTCGTGCTGGCGAAGCAGGATGCGAAGGTGATCCCGGATGCGGTGGCGCAGCTTGCCACGGCGGAGACGATTCCTGCGGATGGCATTCCGCTGCTGATCACTGCGGCTAACAGCAAGGAACTCGATCCACAGAGCGCGGCGGCGACTCTGGCGAACACGCTGACAGCCATCGCCAAGACCGACAGTGCCGAGGCCTGGACGGCGGCGCTGAATGCGCTCGTCACGCTGGATGCCCAGCAGGGCTCCGGCAAAGAGCAGGACACTGGCAGGACAGCCTTCCTCAGTGCGCCCAAGCTGGAGAACGTGCATCAGGCCTTCGAAACCGAAGCCACCAAGATCGGCACGCCAACCGCCGCCTGGGCGGAAGCCGCGCTGCTCAGCCTCGCCGCACGCAAGACCGGCAGCCCTGAAGCACGTGAGATGTCGCAGAAGGCCCTGGATGCTGGATGGGCGGATGCCAAGCGCCGCCTGCAGATCATCAATGCTGCGGTGAAGACCAAGAGCCACAGCGTGGACGAAAAAATCCTGGCCGCGACGACCGACTCCGATGTGAGCGTTTCCAAGGCCGCTCAGAACGCCGTGAAGAGCCTCAAGCTCGTGGCCAAGGGCGAGGACAAGACGCCCAAGGTCGGCACCCTCAAGCCCGAGGAAGCTCTGGCTGCCGTGATCAAAGCCAAGGGCGATGTCTCCATCGGCGAGCAGATTTTCACCAAGGCCACCTGCATCGCCTGCCACACGACGAAGGAATCCGAGGCGCAGAAAGGTCCCTATCTTGGAAACATCGCGCAGACCTACAAGCGCCCCGATCTCGCCCAGAACATCCTCGATCCGAACAAGACCATCGCGCAGGGTTTTGCCAGCGAAGTCATCACGATGAACGACGGCACGCAGCAGATGGGCTTCATCACCCTGGAGTCCGCTGATAACGTGAAGCTCCGCAACGTCGCCTCGCAGGAATTCACCTTTGCCGTGAAGAACATCAAGAGCCGCCAGAAGCTGCCCATTTCCATCATGCCGCCCGGGTTGATGACGAACTTCACCGTCCATGAATTCGCCTGCCTGCTCGATTACCTGGAGTCGCTGGCCAAGAAGTAGTGCGACACATGGTGCTGTAGGACGGTTGTGGCGAAAGCCCGCCCGTCTGTGAGCGTGCTGAAAACACCATGGCGTAGGAGAGTCCTCGCAGTCGGGCGGTTTGGCGAAGGAGGTGATGGCGCATGAAACACCATCGACGCCAAACACACCCAACCTACGCCTGAACGCCGCGCTGCCTGTATGAGCGATGAGTTTCCATCATCAGTGCTTTGATGGTTTGGGATCAGTATATTTTTGCCTCAGTTATGGAATTGATTCTGCTGATGCACTTGCCATTCTCCTGCCGCATGCACCTCCGAATCCTTCCCATTCTTGCCGTGCTGGGGCTTGCCCAGTGTAACAAAAGCGCTGCTCCTGTGGCTGTGGCGACAAGCCCGGGCGTGACTCTTGTCACGGAAGGGAGCTCGCCGCATTTCCAAGCCGTCGCTTCCAAGCTGGATGTGGGTGGCGCTTCCTTCACGTATGCCGAGGAGGAAAATGTGATGGGGCTTCTGGGGGCCTTTTTTGAGGAGATCTTCAAGAACATGCCCGAAGGGGAAAAGGCCAAGCTGCCGCCGAACTTCTCTTTCAAGAAGATGATGAACATGACCGGGCTGGACTCGATCAAGGCCGGCGGGACGAGCTCGCGCAAGGTGACCGAGGGCATGAACCACCACCGCAGCTTTGCCTACACTCCCGAAGGGCGGAAAGGTTTCCTCACCTTGACCGGAGGACCGGCGGAGCCTTTGCTGACGCCCGCCCTCGCCCCGCAGGACACGGATCTCGCGCTGGAGTTTCCGCTGCATTTGAAGGATCTCGTGGCGGAGGCCTGGCCGGTGATTCTGGAATCCGCCCCGAAGGAGCAGCGGGCCATGCTGGAGGCGATGGCCAGCGCACCACAGCCGGCGCTGGGCATGTCCTACCGCGAGATGGCGGAAAAGCTCTCCGTGCGTGTGGCTCTCTTTGCCACGATGATGCCGGAGCAGAGCCTGTCCGCGCCGGGAGCCCGCGTGAGCCTGCCGGGGGTGAACGCCGCCATCGTGATCGACAAGCTCGGCTGGATCAAAGACGTGCTGAAAGCGCAGGTGCTGCCCATGCTGCAGTCGCCGGGCTCGCCCGTGGAAGTGCAGGAAATCCATGGTGTCCTGGTGGGCCGTTTTCGCGGGCCGATGGGGCCGCCGCCGATGGATTTTCAGCCGGCCTTTCAACTGGATGCGGCTGGCGACCGCCTGATCATCGCGACACGTCCGGGCTACTATGACGCCTTGATGGAGACGGATGGAAAGCTCAGCAGCCAGCCAGATTTTGCCCGTGTGTGGAAGGGCATGCCTGCGGAAGGCAACGGCTGCCTGTTTCTCTCCAAGCGTCTGATGACGGCCGTGTTCGATGGCATCAAGGCCGAGGGCGCAGCCTCCGTTGCAAAAGCCACTGGCAAGGACAAGGCCGGCAGCGAAATGGCGATGTCTCTCATCAACATGATCTCAAGCCATGCCCGCTATCCGCAGGCATTTTTCTTCGCCAATCAGCCGGATGGCATCTTGAGCGTTAGCAACAGCAGCATCCCCACGATGAACCCCGGGTCATTTTCCAGCATCACCACCCTGGCGGTGCTCTCGTCCCTGGCCGTTCCGGTGTTTACCACCATGCAGCAGCGCGGCGCCCAGGTGAAAACGCTCAGCAATGGCCGCCAGGTGCTCATCGCCCTGAAAACACATGCCGCAGGCAACGGCGGCAAATACCCGGAGAAGCTGCAGGAGTTGATCGACTCGGGCGCACTCACCAAACCAGAACTGCTGACCGTGGCCTCCGGGCCGGGGGCTGAACCCAAGCCCTGGCTCTATGACAGCACTTTGACGCCCCAGTCTCCGGGGATCACCATCGTGCTGGCCGCCCCTGAGGTGACCAAAGGCTCCGGCGGCAAGCAGACACGCGTGGTCATTCGCAATGATGGCCGCGCGGAGGCACTGCCTGAAGAAGATTTTCAGCGCGTCAAAGACTACTACCTGCGCTGATCTCCATAGGGAGGGAGCAGCTCTCCCTCTCCCCGCCCCTGACACACGAAGGCAAAGCATATTTCTCTTCGGGGAGAGGGCCGGGGTGAGGGGGCGACGGCCCGCCATCTCCAGCATGGGGTGCCCCCTCACCCTAACCTCTCCCCACAGGACATTTTGGACATTTTGGGCATTGCTGTGTCATCGATGGGGAGAGGGGATCCGCTTCCTTTCCGCGCAAGGTTAAGAGCCTATAATTATTTCAAATGCTCTATGCGATCATCTGCTTCACCACGTGCCCATGCACGTCGGTGAGGCGGAAGTCGCGGCCTTCAGCGCGGTAGGTGAGCCGCTCGTGATCAATACCCAGCAGGTGCAGCAGCGTCGCATTGAGGTCGTGCACATGCATGGGATCGCGGGCCACGTTGAAGCAAAAGTCATCCGTCTCGCCGAACTGCAGGCCGGGCTTCACGCCTCCGCCTGCCAACCACATGGTGAAGCAGCGGCCATGATGATCGCGCCCATGGTTGGTGGGTTCCAGTTTTCCCTGTGAGTAGGTGGTGCGGCCAAACTCACCGCCCCAGACGATGAGCGTGTCATCGAGCAGGCCGCGCTGTTTCAGATCGCTGATCAGCGCGGCGCAAGGCTGGTCGATGTCGCCGCATTGGAGGCGCAGATCGCTGGGCAGATTGTAGTGCTGGTCCCAGCCGCGATGGTAGAGCTGGATGAAGCGCACGCCGCTCTCCGCCATGCGGCGCGCGAGGAGGCAGTTCGCGGCAAAGCTGCCCGGCACGCGTGACTGCGGACCATAAGATTCAAACGTGGCCGCGCTTTCGTCCTTCAGGCTGATCAAATCCGGCACGCTGGTCTGCATGCGGTAGGCCATTTCATACTGCGTGATGCGCGTCTCGATCTCGGGATCGAGCTGCTGCGTGAACTGCCTGCGGTTCAGCGCCTGGATGACATCGAGCTCATCGCGCCGCGAGGCCGCGCTGATGCCTGGTGGATTGGAGAGATACAAAACGGGATCGCCGCTGCTGCGGAAGCTTACGCCTTGATGATTTGAAGGCAGGAAGCCGGAGCCCCACAGCCGCGCATACAACGGGTCCGCCGGACGTGCCGCACTGCCGCGTGAAATGAGCACCACGAAGGCAGGCAGGCTCGCATTCTCACTGCCGAGCCCATAGCTGGCCCAGGCACCAAAGCTGGGGCGTCCCGGCTGCTGATGCCCCGTCTGCAGCAGCGTCACGCCGGGATCATGATTGATCGCCTCCGTGTTCATGGAGCGGATGATGCATATCTCATCCGCCACGCGGCCGAGATTGGGCAGCAGCTCGCTCATCCACGCGCCGGACTGGCCGTGCTGCTGAAAGTTGAAGAGCGAAGCAGTGATCGGCTTGCTCTTCTGCCCGCTGGTCATGCCGGTGAGGCGCTGATCTCCCAGCACGGAAGCAGGGAACTCCTGGCCGTGTATTTTTTTCAAGCCAGGCTTGTGATCAAACAGATCGAGCTGTGAAGGCCCGCCGTGCATGAAGAGGTAGATCACACGCTTGGCCTTCGGTGCAAAGTGCGGCGCGGCGAAGCCCTGACCCTCGCCCAGCAGCGATGCCAGCGCTGCGGTGCCGATGCCTGCGGAGGCTCGACCAAAAAGCTGTCGGCGGGTCAAAGCGGGATTCATCGGCGGGTGATGGTTTCGTCGAGGTTGAACAACGCGTGCAGCGTGAGCGTCCACGCGGCCAGTTCGACGGGATTGAGATCTTTGCCATGGGCGGATGCGCCAGCGGCGATGAGCTTCACTGCTGCTTCGCGGTCGGCAGTAAATCGTGCGCGCTGCCTGCCCAGCAAGCCGGTCAGGTGCTGGAGTTCTGCAGGATCTGCTGCACGGGATGTCACGCGTCGGAATGCGAGCGCGAGCTTTTCAGATTCAGAGCCTTCTTGTGCCAGCACCCACGCAGCGAGGACGCGTGCCGCCTCGATGTAAGTCTCGTCATTGAGCAGCACGAGCGACTGCAGCGGCGTGTTGGTGCGCGCACGGCGCACCGCGCATTTTTCTCGCGTGGGACTGTCAAAGGTGAGCAGGGCAGGGGGCGGCGACTGGCGTTTCCAAAACGTGTAGAGACTGCGTCGCCACAGTCCCGCGTCCGTGTCGTTCACATAGGTTTCTTCGCCATTGTAGGAGACAGCTTCCCACAATCCGGGTGGCTGGTAAGGCTTCACGCTGGGGCCGCCGATCTTCGGCACCAGCAAGCCGGACACCGCCAGCGCCTGATCCCGCACCATCTCGGCGCTCAGTCGAAAAGACGGGCCGCGTGCCAGCAAACGATTGGAGGGATCACGTGCGGAATACTGCGAGCTTTGCCGATACGTCGCGCTCATCACCATCAGCTTGAGCATCGCCTTCACATCCCAGCCGCTCTGCATAAAGCGCACCGCCAGCCAGTCGAGCAGCTCCGGATGGCTGGGCGCTTCGCCTTGAGAGCCGAAATCGTTCACGGTGCGCACGAGCCCTTCACCAAAGCATTGCATCCAGAGGCGATTGACCGCGACACGCGCCGTCAGCGGATTCTCCTTCGAGACAAGCCACTTGGCAAAACCCAGGCGATTGGACGGCGCGTCTGCCGGCCACGTGGACAACGACGCAGGAATCCCGGGCCGCACCTCTTCAGCAGCATGATCATACTGCCCGCGTGTGAGCAGATGCGTTTTGCGCGGGCTGGGCATCTCCTGCATCACCAGCGTGGTGGGGATGCTTTCGCGCAGGCGGGCTTCAGCGGCTTTGGCTTCGCGCACTCGCTTGTGTGCAGCGAGCGTTTGCGGATTCGCATGATGCTCCACAAACCAGTCCTGCAGCAGCGTCGTGTCTGCGGTGCTCCGCTTCGCCGCTGGTGTCGCGGCGATCCCGCGCAGGCGCTCGCTCCAAAACCATGACTCCGCCTCTTGCGCAGTCACGGGGCGTTGCAGCAGGCGCAGTTCATCGAGCTGGCCATAGAATCCGAGGTTCGCATCTCGCCTGCCTATCCGCAGGGGCTCGCTGGTGGCGGTGGAGCCTTGCAGCGTGTCATTCATGGTTTTCGTCGTCGCAGGCAGGCCGTCGATGACGACGCGCACGCCCTCAGCGCGGCGGGTGCCGTCATAGCTGACTACCAGATGATGCCATTTTTTGGAAGAGGCGGGTTCCTGCGTGACGAGCTCGATGGCATCCGTTCCCCACTTGCTGACCAGATTGATCTGAAAGCGCCCCTTCTGCCAGATCACCTCAAAGCCCCGTCGTCTGCCTTCGGGTTCGATCTTGGAAAAGACACCGCTCAGCGATGTGTCTGCCATGAGCCAGAGGCCGACCGTCCATGCGGCGTCAGTGTCGAAAGCTCCCGTCCACTCCGCATGCTGCGTCGCATCATACTTGGCCGATTGCCCAAGGATGCCGTCTTGAAACACATCGCTGGTGCCGAAGTGCCTGGCATTGATCTGGCCATCGAAAGAGAAGTGCGCAGCGAGGCGCGTGGTGGGAGATGAGGGCAGGGAAGTCGCCGCTGTTTTTTCCCAGTCGGTGATCTGCTGCCGCAAAGCCGCAGTGAAGGGCTGAAACTCTCGCTCCGCCTGCAGGGTGGCTGCAGTGAGGCGTTTGAGTTCCTGCTCTTGCTGTGCTGAGGGCACGCTGAGCACAGGTGGTGGGTTGTCAGCTTTGATCAGCCCGGACTCGGGCACGTTGTTGAAGAAGGCAAAGAGCTGGTAAAACTCACGCTGCGTGATGGGGTCGTACTTGTGATCGTGGCAGCGGGCGCAGCCGATCGTGAGCCCCAGCCAGGTGGTGCCCGTGGTTTCCAGACGATCCGCCACGTATTCCACCCGGTATTCCTCATCAATGATGCCGCTCTCATTGTTGGCCATGTGGTTGCGATTAAAGCCGGTGGCGATGCGCTGAGCAGTGGTGGCATGGGGAATCAAATCTCCCGCTAGCTGCTCAATGGTGAATTGATCAAACGGCAGGTTGCGATTGTAGGCGTCGATCACCCAGTCTCGCCACGGCCACAGGCTGCGCGTCTTGTCGCCAAAGTAGCCGTTCGTGTCCGCATAGCGCGCCGCATCCAGCCACTCCACCGCCATGCGCTCACCGAAGTGTTTGGAGGCAAGCAGGCGATCTACGGCGCGCTCATAGGCTTCCGCACTTGGAGCTGCATCCATCTCCTGCAGCGTGGGCGGCAGTCCGGTGAGATCAAAACTGACCCGTCGCAGCAGAGTTTCGTGGGAGGCCTCCGGGCTTGGCCTCATGCCTTCCTTCTCAAGGCGCTCGAGAATGAAGCGGTCGATTTCATTGCGCGGCCAGTTCGCTTGTTTAACCTCCGGCAACGCTGCGCTTGCGGGTGGGATCAAAGACCAGTGCGCCTCGTATTCGGCTCCTTCCGCAATCCAGCGTCGAAGCGCGTTCTTCTCCTCATCGCTGAGCGAGAGTTTCGAATCCGGCGGCGGCATGACATCGTCGCTGTCAGAAGTGGTGATGCGCTGCAGCAGTGCGCTCTCCTGCGGTTTGCCGGGTACGATGGCCGATTTTCCATCACGGGAAGCAACAGCATCTTCGCGCCTATCCAGGCGCAGATCGCCCTTGCGGCCCTTTTCATCAAAGCCGTGGCAGCGGAAGCACTTGTTGGAAAGGATCGGGCGGATGTCCCGGTTGAAGCGAAGCCGGGTGTCTTCCGCACTGGTGGCACTCATGCTGCATAGGAGCATGAGCAGGCAGGCAGAAAACATGTGGCGAATGCCCATGCAAGATACACGGGCCTCGGCCGCCGTTTTATCAGAGCCAGTCGCTTACGCGATCACTTCCTTCACCACATGCCCGTGCACATCCGTGAGGCGGAAGTCGCGGCCGGCGTGTCGGAAGGTGAGTTTTTCGTGATCAAGGCCCAGCTGGTGGAGGATGGTGGCATGCAAGTCGTGCATGTGGACTTTGTCCTCCACGGCCATGTGTCCGATGTCATCCGTGACACCGTGGGCGAAGCCGGATTTGAAACCGCCGCCGGCGACCCAGACGGTGAAACCGAGCGGGTTGTGGTCGCGCCCGGTTCCGTTTTTCTCGGCGTAGGGGGTGCGGCCAAATTCACCGCCCCACCAGACGATGGTGTCTTCGAGCAGGCCGCGCTGTTTGAGATCGTAGAGCAGTCCGGCGATGGGTTTGTCCACGGCGGCGGCGTGGTCGCCGTGCTTGGGCAGGTTGGAGTGCTGATCCCAGGCGGGATTGTTCGAGTTGTCGCCGTAATTGACCTGAATGTAGCGCACGCCCTGCTCGGCCATGCGGCGGGCCATGAGGCACTGGCGGCCGTAGTTGTCCGTGGGCTTCTCGTTGATGCCGTAAAGCTTGAGCGTGGCTTCCGATTCACCGCTGATGTCCATGGCGCCAGGGGCATTGTTCTGCATGCGCCAGGCGAGCTCGTAGCTGCGGATGACCGCATCGATGTCCGTGTCTCCGGGCATGGCGTGGGCCGCTTGCTCGGCATTCAGCGCACTGAGCAGTCCGAATTGCTTGCGCTGCTGTTCGGGCGTCCAGATGGCGTTGGTGATGTTTTTGATGCTGGATTCCTTCGCGGGCTGGCCGGAGCGGCCGACGGGCGTGCCTTGGAAAACAGCGGGCAGGAAGGCATTGCCGTAATTGCGCGGGCCACCGTTGCCAAGGCTCGGGCTGATGGTCATGAAGCCGGGCAGGTTTTCGTTTTCCGCGCCGAGACCGTACATCACCCAGGAGCCCATGCTCGGGCGGATGTTGCTGGTGGTGCCGGTGTGCATGAAGAGCGTGGCCGGGCCGTGCGCGACGCCCTCCGTGTGCATCCCATGCAGGAAGCACAGGTCATCCACATGCTGGTTGATGTTCGGGAAAAGATTGGAGGCCCAGCGGCCGGTTTCGCCGTGCTGCTTGAAGTCCCACAGCGGTTTCATTACCCGCTGGAGCGCACCTTTGCCCGTCTTGGCGATGGCGCGGGAGTCCGCCACGTCGATGATCTTGCCGTCGTCTTTAAAGAGACGGGGCTTGTAGTCGTACGAGTCCACGTGGCTCACGCCGCCCTGCATGAAGAGGAAAATGACGCGCTTGGCCTTCGGCTGATGGTGCGGCTTTTTGAGAGCAAGCGGATTGGCCAGTGCCGCCTGACTCTGCGCCATGGCCTGCCACGCGAGGTAGCCGAAGCCACAGCCTGTGGTCTGGAGGAAGTCGCGGCGGGAAGTAAACATGCTGCCTTAACGTCGGCAGGGAGGGGGATTCTTCACGCAGGCACAAAAAAGCGGCACCCGCGAAGGTGCCGCTTCAAGCTTGAGGAATCTCAATTACAGCATCTCTGCCACAAAGGAGCGCTCATCGACGAGTTCCTTGTTGGTGGCGGCGATCTTGGCTTTGGCGAAGTCGTCCATTTCGTAGCTGGTGATGACCTCGTAGGCACCCGGGGTGGTGGTGCGCACGGGCATGCCGGCCCAGACTTCTGGATCGAAGCCGTAGAGGCCGTTGCTCTTCACCGCGATGGAATGGATCGCACCGGGGGTGACGAGGGAGCGGACGTGATCGACAAGGGCGTTCGCGGCGGAGGCAGCGGAGGAGGCGCCACGGGCGGCGATGATGGCAGCACCACGCTTGCCCACGGTTTCCAGGAAGGGACCTTCGAGCCAGGCCTTGTCATTGATGACGTCGGCGGCGGCTTTGCCACCGATGGTGGCGTGGGCGAAGGACGGGAACATCGTGGGGCTGTGGTTGCCGTAGATGAAGATGTCCTTCACTTCGGTGAGATCCACGCCGGCCTTCTGGGCGAGCTGGGTCTGGGCGCGGTTCTGGTCCAGGCGCACCATGGCGGTGAAACGGTCCGGCGTGAGGCGCTTGGCCTGGGAGGCGGCGATCATGCAGTTCGTGTTGGCCGGATTGCCAACGACGGCCACGCGGGCGTCATCAGCGGCCACCGCGTCGATGATTTTGCCCTGCTCGATGAAGATTTTGCCGTTGTCCTTGAGCAGATCGGCGCGCTCCATGCCTGGGCCACGGGGCTTGGCACCCACGAGCAAGATCCAGTTGGCGTCTTTGAAGCCCACGGCGGGGTCGGAGGTCTGCACGATGCCTTTCAGCAGCGGGAAGGCGCAGTCATCAAGCTCCATGGCGACGCCAGCGAGGGCGGCCAGAGGCTTTTCAAAGGGGGCTTCGATGAGCTGGAGGATCACCGGCTGATCCGGGCCAAACATGGCACCGGAGGCGATGCGGAAAAGGAGGGCGTAACCGATTTGACCGGCGGCGCCGGTGACTGCGACTTTGATAGGTGCTTTGGCCATGGATGATTGGGGATGGGGGAGTCATCAGAGCAAGATGCGGCGTGAGGGCAACTGCGGGCTGAGATTCATGGCAGAAAATGCTTGGGCGAAAGACGGAGTCCTGTTATAAATTCGATTTTCCCCAACTTTGATGCTCCTGCAGCCTTTCCCGAAACATCCTGAATCCGTGTTGCCAAGCCGCCTGATCGCTCGCGGCGCTGCTGCGTGCCTGATGCTCATTCTGGGTGGAAATGCGGTCATGACAGCCAGTGCGCAGTCAGTTTCGGCCATGGCCCAGGCCGAAACCCGTCGCCGAGCCACTCAAATCAACACGCTGAATTCTGAAATCGAGCGTGGGTACCAGTTGATCGATCAGCAAAAGGCGGCTGAAGCGCTGACCTTGTTTGAGGAAACCTACAAGGCACTGCCCAATGTCCCCCTCGCCCAGGAGTCACGACAGGCCGCACGCAACGGCTACGTGGTGGCAGGCTGCCTGATGGCCCAGGAATACGCGGCCAAAGGTGATCTTGCCGCTGCGGGCAAAGTGCTGGACCGGCTCCTCGCGCCCGATGTGGCGCCGAAAGACGAGCGGGTGCTGTCGCTCAAGAAACGCCTCGCAGATCCAGACCGCTTTCCTCCCTCGCTGACCGCCAAGCACGTGGACAACGTGGGGGCGGTGCAGACGCTGCTGATCAAGGCCAATTCGTTCCTTCAGATCGGTGATCTGGACAAGGCCATCTCGACTTTTCAGGACGTGTTGAGGATTGATCCCACCAACAGTGCCGCACGCCGTGGCATGGAAAGCGTGGAGCGGCAAAAGCAGAAGTATTATAAGAGCGCTTATGATCAGCATCGTGCCAAAATGCTGGGGGAGGTCACCCGGTCATGGGAAGACCCGGTGCCGCTGACCGACGTGGATCGCAGCTCACTGTTTGGGGCCGGTGCAGCGTCCCTCGTCAACCAACTGAGCGGGAGTGACAAAATCACACAAAAGCTGCGCACCATCACCTTTCCCAAGGTGGAGTTTGACGGGGCCACGCTGGCTGAGGTGGTGGAGCTGCTGCGAGTTCGCAGTCGCGACCTGGATCCCGAGGGCAGGGGGATCAGTTTTGTTCTCAGTGTGCCGCCTGAGGCCCGCGACAAGCAGGTCAGCCTGAATCTTCTCAATGTGCCCATGGAGGAGCTGCTGCGCTATGTGAGCGAGATGTGCGGAGTTGCTTACAAAGTGGATGAGCATGCGGTGACCTTTGTATCCATCAGCGAGCGCAACAATGCGATCGTCACGCGCTCCTTCCGGGTGCCGCCTGATTTTATTCAGAACTCTCCCGGGGGTGACGCTGCTGCCGCTCCGCCGACGGATCCATTTGCCAAGCAGGCTCCGGCTGGCGGGGGGCTGACCATCCGCCGCCTGGGGGCCAAGGAGTTTCTCGAAGCACGCGGCGTGACTTTCCCGGACGGAACGAGCGCCAACTACAGCGCAGCGAACAACACGCTGACCGTTCGTAACACGATCGGCAACATGGAGACGGTTGAAATGATCGTCGAGCAATCAACGAAGGCCACGCCGAAGATGGCCGTGATTCATGTGCGAATGCTGGAAGTGAACCAGAAGAACCTGGAAGAGCTGGGTTTTGACTGGCTCATGGGCGGTGCCGGACTCAATAATAATGTTTTCGTTGGCGGTGGCAGTTCAGGAAATGGAACACCCACCACTGCAGGCAACTACCCATTCAATACTCCCTACGTCGTCCCTCCTCTTACTGTGGGGCCTCAGCAGGTGTTTCCTGCGATTCCAGTTTCTGGAGCTTTTGCCGGCCCGGTGCCTTCTGGCACCAATGCACCTTTCCCCTACGGTGGCGGGCCCCTCACCTCGGGTCTCCGATCGGGTGACTTTGCGGCGACTGCTAATTCCCTTGATAACCTGCTTCAGACGGGTTCTACCACGGGGACAAAGAACGTGGCACCTGGTGTCCTGTCAGTTGCTGGAGTGTTTACCAATCCTCAGTTTCAATCAGTGCTGCGCGCACTTTCACAGAAAAAGGGAATTGATGTCAATGCCTCCCCCAGCGTGACAACTAAGAGTGGTCTCAAAGCGATCGCGGAGGTGACGCAGGAGTTCATTTACCCGACGGAGTTTGATCCGCCCAGACTGCCGCAGGGTGGTGGGCGTATTCGAGTCGGAGCTGCTCAGCAGCAGATGATCGCCACGCCGACAACACCCACCGCCTTTGAAATGAGAAAAACGGGCGTGTTGGTGGAGGTCGAACCCGTGATTTCAGAAGATGGTCGTACTGTGGAGCTCACGATCGCGCCACAAATGACCGTTTTCGAAGGCTTTGTGAATTACGGCTCGCCGATTTATGTGCCTGCAAGTCTCAGCGTCCTCCCCTTCACACTGACAAATGGCAGCACCGGCTACGTTCCTCTCAGCGCGCCTGATGAATTGATCACTCCCAACAAAATCCTGCAGCCGGTCTTCAAAGTGCAGAAAGTGACCACGGCTGTGAAGGTGTACGATGGCGCAACGGTGGTGCTGGGTGGAGTCAAGATTGATAACCGCACCCTGGTGGAAGACAAGGTTCCCATTTTGGGGGATCTTCCTTTTGTGGGAAGGCTCTTCAAGAGCACCACCAAGCAGACGGACACCAAGAACGTCATCATCTTCGTCACCGTGGAGGTGGTGGACCCTTCCGGTCGCAGGGTCAATCGCGACACTGCTGCCGTGGCGCAGTGAACCTGCCTCAGGTGAGGTTTGAGGCGGCGGTTTCGACTGCTGAGATCTGACCGGCCAGTGCGAAATCCAGCGCGGTCAATCCCCCTGCGCTGTGGGTGCTCAGTCGCACGGTGACTTTGCGCCAGCCGACCAGCAGGTCTGGATGGTGATTCATCTCCTCGGCCAACATCGCGACTCGCCGGACAAATTCGATGCCGGTCAGGTAGCTTTTGAAACGGAACTCTTTCACCAGTTCCGCGCCTTCCACCTGCCAGCCGGGGTGGGAGGTCAACTGCTGCTGGACGGCGGATTCGCTCAAAAGCTCCGGTTTCATGGGCGCCAGTATCCGGCGGCAGGTCAATGGCATCAAGCATCGGAATTGCTTTCTTCCCGCCGCTGCATTAGATACTCCGCCCCCCGCCAAGCCAACTGAATGTCCATCTCCCGCACCCGCAATTTCTCCATCATCGCCCATATCGACCATGGGAAGACCACGCTCTCTGATCGTCTGCTGGAGTTCACGCAAACCATCACCGTCCGGCAGCAGCAGGATCAGTTGCTTGATTCGATGGACTTGGAGCGCGAACGCGGCATCACCATCAAGGCGCACCCGGTGTGCATGAACTACAAGGCCAAGGACGGGCAGATGTACAAGCTCAACCTGCTCGACACCCCCGGGCACGTCGATTTCAGCTACGAGGTCAGCCGTTCGCTCGCTGCCTGTGAAGGCGCATTGCTGCTGGTGGATGCTTCGCAGGGCGTCGAAGCGCAGACCGTCGCGAATTTGAACCTGGCCCTGCAGCAGAACCTGCATGTCGTCCCCATCATCAATAAAATCGACCTTCCGAGCGCCGACGTCGAAAAGGTGAAGCGCCAGCTTGAGGACATCCTGCAGCTCTCTTCCGACGAGGCCGTGCCTGCCAGTGCGAAGATGGGCATTGGCATTGAGGACATTTTGGAGGCCATCGTCGCCTTTATCCCGCCGCCGACAGATCCAGGCGACGGCTACCTGCGGGCTTCAGTGTTCGATTCGATCTTCGATCCCTATCGCGGGGTTGTCAGTTATGTCCGCGTCATGTCCGGCACCATCACGCGTGGTCAAAAGGTGCGCCTGATGGCCTCAGGCAACGACTCCGAAATCAAGGATCTCGGCATCTTCCGGCCCAAAATGACAAGTTGTGAAAAGCTGGAGGCTGGCGATGTCGGCTACATCATCGCCAACGTCAAAACGACCGCTGACGTGAAGATCGGCGACACGCTCACCGAGAGCCGCAAACCCGCCCCTGAACCCTTGCCCGGCTTCAAGGAGATCCACCCCCTCGTCTTCAGCGGCATCTATCCCGTCAGCACCGACGACTTCGAGGCGTTGAAGCTCGCCGTTGGCAAGCTCCAGATCAATGACGCCGCCTTCACCTTCATGGCGGAAAGCTCCGCTGCTCTCGGCTTCGGCTTCCGCTGCGGCTTCCTCGGCCTGCTGCACATGGAGATCGTCCAGGAGCGTCTGCGCCGTGAGTTCGACATGGATGTCATCTCCACCTATCCGTCCGTCATTTATGATGTGAGGAAGACCGACGGCACCGAACTCAAGGTGGACAATCCCACCTTCCTGCCGCCGCAGGCGGAGATCGACGAGATCCGTGAGCCTATCGTGAAGGTGAACATCATGATCCCGAACGAGAACATTGGAGACATCATGCAGCTCGTCATGGACAAGCGCGGCGTGGTGAACAACACCGAAACCCTCGACGACCGCCGCGTGCTTCTGCACACCGTGCTGCCACTGAACGAAATCCTCGTGGACTTCAACGACAAGCTCAAGTCCATGACCCGTGGTTACGGCAGCATGGAGTATGAACACGCGGGCACCCAGCCGGCAGAACTCGTCAAGATGGACATTCTCATCGCCAGCGAGCCCGTGGACGCTTTTTCCTGCATCGTTCACCGCAGCAAGGCCGAAAGCCGTGGCCGCCAGCTCTGCGCCAAGCTCAAGGAAGTCATTCCTCAGCAGCTCTTCGTCGTCGCCATTCAGGCCGCCATCGGTGGCAAGATCATTGCCCGTGAGAGCATCAGCGCCATGCGCAAGGACGTGACCGCCAAGTGCTATGGCGGTGACATTTCCCGTAAGCGCAAGCTGCTCGACAAGCAGAAGGAAGGTAAGAAGAAGATGAAAGCCATCGGCAGGGTGAACATCCCGCAGGAGGCGTTCATTGAAGTCTTGAAGACGAACTGATTTGGTTCCCAAGCATGCGGGACTAAATATATTTGCGATATTGAATAGGTGTAATGCTTGGTTGGCAGTATCTGCTTGTGATTAGACGATCGCATCGTTAAACATCTGTATCCACCCGATCCAGTGTCAGGCGCGTCTTTTTCTGATGGTGTCGGTGGCGTCTTTTTAAGATTCAAATGATGTCATGACCAGGCTCTTCATATGGATTTATGCCCTGCTGTTTGTACTGCCTGTGCAGGCAGGTATGCTCTCTGGCACTTATGCCGTTGGACCTGGGGGAGATTATGCCAGCATCGGTGAGGCTCTCAGCGCCATTCAAACCAACGGGCTTTCAGGGCCGATGGTGCTGGAGTTGCAGGCCAGCTACGTGAGCACGGGTGAGACCTTCCCGCTTGTCTTCACCAATCTCGGCACCACCGCCACAAACACGCTGACCCTTCGTCCGCAGGCCGGCGCTGCAGCGCTCTCCATCTCCAGCGCGGATACCACGGCGGCCACGGTGGATCTGAATGGCGCGCAGTTTGTGACGATTGACGGACGGGCCGGTGGTGTGGGGACGGCGAAACAACTTACCATCGCCAACACCAGCACATCCGGCGTGGCTCTGCGCTTCATCAATGAGGCCAGCGGCAACGTCATCCAATACATCACGCTCCGCGGCGTGAACACCAGCGCCACCAGTGGGACGGTCCTCTTCAGCACCACCACAGGTGTGAATGGCAACGACAGCAATACCCTTGACCATTGCGACATCGGCGATGGTGCGACCACTCCCACCAACGGCCTCTATGCGCTCGGCTCCAATAACACCACGGCAAAGAGCAACAGTGGCAACACCGTCTCCAACTGCAACGTCTTCAATTTCTATGCTGCCACCGCCGTGGATGCAGCAGGTGTGCGGATCGAGATCGGAAATACTGGCTGGACCCTCACCGGCAACAGCTTCTACCAGACCGCCAGCCGTGCGGCCGTAGGGGCCAATGTCCGGGCCATCTACCTCAACGACTTCAGCCCCTACCTTAACGACGACAATAACGATGCGTCAGGCAATAATTTTGTCATAAGTGGCAACTTTATCGGCGGCAGTGCGCCTAACGCCGGCGGCACGCCGTGGGCCACGAGCGGCACTACGGCTGCGTATCAGTTTCAGGGCATTCGGACGTTAGTCGGCACCAGCACGCCGAGCAACGTGCAGGGAAACACCATCCAGAATTTCGTCTGGACCAGTTCCTATTCCTCGATCTCTCACCCCGGCGTGTGGTGCGGAATTTATGTGCTGGGAGGTTCCGTGAACGTTGGCACTGTCGTCGGAAACACTATCGGCAGCGGTGCCGGTACGGGGTCAGTATCCATCACCACCTCGGGAAGTGGTGGCACCAGTTTCGGCATTGCCGCCTACGAGTCGTACACAGTCAGCATCTGCAACAACACCATTGGCTCCATGACGGTGAACAGCACCGCCAGCAATGTGGGCACCTCGCTCGTTGGCATCTATGCCCTCAACGGCACGCCAACCATCCGTAACAACGTCGTGGGCAGCCTCACCACGGCGGGCAGCCTCAGCGCCGCCACTTCTTCCACTTACGGGCAGCACGTCACCGGCATCTTGTGTTCCACTGACGGTGCAGTCATCGCGGACAACACCGTGGCCGGTCTCAACAACAACTCCATTGGTGCAGGATATACGATCGGCGTCCAAACCTACTCTGGAGCCAATACCATCACCGGGAATGTGGTGTGCAACTTTTCCACGACAAGCCAGAGCACCGACACCACCACCTTGCAGTCAGTGTGCGGCATCATGATTGACACTGGCACTCTAGGACAAATTGTATCGCAAAATGTCGTGCATTCGCTGGCGAACACGGCGGCTTCGGCGGCAGTGTGTGTGACCGGAATTTACTACGACGGCAACGCTAACGGCGGCATGATCTCACGGAATCTGGTGCACAGCCTCGCGGTCTCATCGACGAATGCATCATCGCAGTTGAATGGGATGTCTTTCTTTGATGGAGCTTTCACCGCGCAGAACAATTGGGTGCGCGTCGGCCTTGATTCGAGCGGGGCCGCAACGGCAGGAGCATCCGTCGTGCGCGGCATCTATGACAATGGCACGACTGCGGGCCGAAACTTTTACCACAACTCGGTCTATGCCGGCGGTACCCAGACCTCCGGCACTGCCAGCACCTTTGCTTTTGATGGCGCCACTGGCGTGACTAATGCCCGCGTCTATCAGAACAACATCTTCGTCAATGCACGCAGCAACAGCGGCGGCACAGGCGGGCACTACGCCGTCCGCTACGGTGGCACGGTCGCCAATTCCACCGGCCTGAAGGCAGACGGCAACATCTTCCTCGCCACGGGTGCGGGTGGCGTTCTCGGCCAGTTCAACGGCGCTGACAGCGCCACCCTCGCCCTATGGCAGTCCGCGACCGGGCAGGATGTCACCAGTGCCATGGTGGACCCGCTCTTCATCAATCCTACCGGCGATGCCGCTTCGGTGAATCTGCACTTGCAGGCCAGCAATCCAGCGGAAGGGGGCGGCGTACTGCTCACCGATGCCCTGACCCAAGCCTCTGTCAGCGCCACCGATGATTTCGATGGGCAGACACGCAGCACGCTTACACCCGCTGATATTGGCGCGGACGCCGGAACCTTCACGTCATCGAGCGGCGATATCTACGCGCCCTCCGTCAGCTATCCACTGCTCAGCAGCGCTTCCTCCGCCAACCGTGTTCTCAACGCCTGGGCCACCATTCAGGACAACAGCGGTGCTGTGTCTGGCGGCGCGAACGCTCCGCGCCTCTACTTCAAAAAAAGCACGGATGCGGATGTCTTTGGAGTGGCCAACGACGCCAGCGGCAATGGCTGGAAGTACGTCACAGCCACCAACAGCACCAGTCCCTTCAGCTTCAGCATCGATTATTCCCTCATCACGGGGGGCGGCGTCACAGCAGGTGATACGGTGCAGTATTTCGTCGTGGCGCAAGACACTGCGAACAACCTCGGCTCCGGCCCAGCGGCAGCAGCTGCCTCGGCAAATCCTGCGGTCCAAAACCTCAGTGCCAAACCCGGCGCTGGAGTGAATTCTTTCAGCATCGTTCCCGCCCTCGGCGGTACGAAGACCGTGGGCAGTGGCGGCGATTATTCCAGCCTCAGCGGTGCAGGCGGACTCTTTGCCGCGATCAATGGCGGCGTGCTCACCGGCAATCTCATCGTCAAACTGACGAGTGACGTCACCGAGGACGGCAGTATGGCTTTGAACCCATGGCTGGAAGAAGGCGCAGGTGGCTACACCCTGACCCTGCAGCCAGACAGCGCGACGATGCGGACCATCTCAGGCAATGTGAACGCAGCGCTCATCAAGCTCAACGGAGCCGATGGCATGACAATCGATGGAAGTTTCGGGGGCAGCGGGCGCTACCTGACCTTTAGCAACCTGAGTGTCGGCACCTCGGCCAGCACGCTGCTTTTTATCAATGACGCCAGCAGCAACACCGTGCGCAATTGCGTCGTGGAAGGTGCCAGCACCAGCACCACGCTCGGCGTCATCAGTTTCGGCGCTGGCACGGTCACGGGCAATGACAACAACATCATCACCGGCTGCCAGGTGCGCGACCTGAGCACTGCCACTGGTGTGCCGAATACGCTGATTGGCTCCTCCGGCAGCTCCGCCGCTGCCAACTCAGGCAACACCCTTTCGAACAATGACCTGTTCAATTTCAACCTGCAGGGCATCCGCTTTTCCTCGTCGGGGAACGGCGCTTGGACGATCTCCAGCAACGAGATTCACGAAGTGAACTCGGCGACCAGCAATAACGCTGGCATTTCCATCCTGGGCGGTGGCACTTACACCATCACTGGCAACTTCATCCACGATCTGCTGACCACGTCAGCTCAGAGCAAAGGCATCAGTTTGACCGGCCTCACGGGTGCCACGATCATACGCAACCGCATCACCGCTCTCACGGTGAACTCGGCCACGACATCCATCCATGGCATCTACGTACTCAGCAGCACCGTGGGGATGCTCAATGTGGTGAATAACCAGATCACGCTCATGCCTGCCTCGCCGACCAGCGTGAGCCTGTTTGGACTTTATTGCGACACGACCGGCACCATTGGCAATACTTTCTTTGCCTACTGTTACTGCAACAGCGTCGTCATCGGTGGCGGCGAAAGCGGTACGCGCAGTTCGTGGGCGGCTTCATGCCTGGGCATGTACGCAGGCATCCTCCGGAACAACATCTTCCTGAATCTCCGTTCCGGACTCGCTGGCAGCCTCAACCTCAAGCCTAATATTTACGCCGCCATCAGCAACAACATCTATGCCGGCACCGGGACAACTGCGGCCAATTTCATGGCCCTCAACAGCCAGCCCATGAGCTTTGCCACCTGGCAGAGTTACGGCGCAGATCAAAACTCGCAGGGCGGCATCGCCGGCAGCGGCAGCTTCACCTCGGCCATGTTTGTGGATGCCGCCCATGGCGACCTGCACCTCGTCCCCGGCGGCGATCCCTTGGTCAATACCACCGGCATTCCTGTTTCCGGAGTCACGGATGACTATGATGGCGAACTGCGAAATACAGCCACGCCCAGCATAGGTTCAGATGAATTTCCACAGCCCGACATCGTCATCACTCAAGCCAGCGTCCTCAAGGATGGGACAGGCGCGGTGGATTTCGGCAGCGTGACGCTCGGCGGCAGCAGCGCAAAGACCTTCACCATTACCAACACAGGCCTGGCGGATCTCACCGGCCTGACCATCACCAGCAGTGGCAGCGATTTTGTCGCCAGCGCTCTGAGTGGCACGACTGTCCCCGTCGGCGGCAGCAGCGTGACTTTTACAGTGACCTTCACACCCGGTGCCGGTGGCATCAAGAGCGGGGGCCTTCGCATCAGCAGCAATGTGAGCGGTGCGAGGAACCCGTTTGATATTTACCTGAGCGGAACGGGGCTGGGTGCCGTCGAGAACTGGCGGCAGCAGTACTTCGGCATCACCACCAACATCGGAAACGCGGCGGACAGCTTCGACTTTGACAAGGACGGGCTGCCCAATCTCATGGAATGGGCCTGCAATCTCAACCCGACCACCGCCAGCCCTCCGCCTGCCGGCGCGGTGCGCAATGGTGCGAACCTTGAGTTCACCTACACCCGCAGCGTGACGGCGCTGAATGCCGGTGCCGTCTTCACCGTGGAGTGGAGCGATACACTGGCCAATGACTGGCAGAGCACGGGAGTCAGCGAAGCCATCCTGTCCGACAACGGCAGCGTGCAGCAAGTAAAGGCGACGCTGCCCGCCGGCAGCGCCGGACACCGCTTCATGCATCTGAAGGTGACGGCTCCGCCTTGAGCTTCCGTATTGGACTTGGAAGGCTTGCATCGCGGCGGGAAATCTGAGACAATTCTTTTGCTGTGACTCCCACCAACCTCAGTCCCGCAGACCAGCAGCGGCTCGATGAGCTTTACGAGCGGCTGCGGGCGTGCAGCGCCCGCAATGTCGGATATCCGACAAACCAGGCATTTGATTACTCGGAGCTGTTCCGCTTTCTTCAATTCAGCATCAATAACGTGGGGGATCCCTTCCACAGTACGAACTACCGTCTTAACACGATGGAATTTGAGCGCGAGGTGCTGACGGACTTCGCCCGCTTCACCCGGGCGCCTGCGGATGAGTGGTGGGGCTACGTGACCAGCGGCGGCACGGAGGGGAACATGTACGGCCTGTATGTGGCGCGTGAGCTGTTTCCAGATGGCATCTGCTACTTCAGTGAGGACACGCACTACAGCGTGGCCAAGGTCCTGCGCCTTCAGCACACGCGGAACATCATGATCAAAAGCCAGCCGGACGGCCAGATGGACTACGCCGACCTGCGTGAAACCCTGCGCATTCACCGAGATGTGCCGCCCATCCTTTTCGCCAACATCGGCACCACGATGAAAGGCGCGGTGGATGATCTGGCAAAGATCCGGGCCATCCTGGATGATCTCGCCATCCCCAATGCTTACATCCATGCGGATGCGGCGCTCAGCGGGATGATTCTGCCCTTTGTGGACAACCCGCAGCCATGGAACTTCGCCGATGGCGCGGACAGCATTTCCATCAGCGGCCACAAGATGCTCGGCTCTCCAGTGCCCTGTGGCGTGGTGATCGCCCGCAAGGCCCACGTGGATCGCATCGCCCGCTCGATCGAATACATCGGTGCGCTGGACACGACCATCGCTGGCTCCCGCAGCGCGTTTTCTCCACTGCTGCTCTGGCACCGTCTGCGCACGCTGGGAGACGCCGGATTGCGGAATATGGTACAAGCCTGTCTGGGGAATGCCGAATATGCCGTGCAGCAATTGTGCGCCCAAGGCATCGACTCCTGGCGGCACCCGAATTCCGTCACCGTCGTGTTTCCCAAACCGCCGCCTTCCATGATGGAGAAGTGGATCATCGCACCACGCAAAAATATCGGCCACCTGATCGTCATGCCGCATGTGACCCGTGCCATCATTGACGATTTTGTCGCAGATTTCGCCGCTGCACTGCAACCCGAGAAACAGAACCCGTCGCCATGAAACAGCTCACCGTCCTTGTACCCAATGAGCTCGGCATCGCTGCCAGACTCACCACCTGCCTGGCCGAACGAGGCATCAACATCGAGGAGATCGATGTCGAGAGCGTGGCGGACCACGGCATTGTAGTGCTCAGCGTGGACCGCTATGACGAGGCCCTGCGCGCGCTCAGCGATCATGGTTTCCGCGTCATCACTCAGGACACCTTGCTGGTGAGGCTGGAGGACAAGCCGGGGGCCCTGGCCGCCGTCGCCCTGCGGTTGAGGGATGCCGGCCTGGACCTGCGTTCCATGCACATCCTGCGTCGCGAGGCATCCAGCACCACCGCCAGCCTCGTTTGTTCAGACAATGCCTTGGCTGCCGAGGTGCTGCGAGACGTGCTGGTGGTGGAGCCCCGGAGATGAATCAATTCCGGTTTGGGTCGATCACAGCACTTGAGCATTGCCCGCCGCTTCTTAGTATCCGTACCCGCCCCCATGTTTTTCCTCACCCCCCGCTACCTCAAGCATGCCAAGCTCCTGCACAAGGGCGTGACGCGCTTCATCAATTACAAGCGCGACATCCTGCCGCCGGCCAAGCTGGAGGAGATCACGGTTTTGCGCAGCAATTTGGAGGACGCCATGCGCGCCAAGGACAAGGCGCGCATCAGCGCCTTGAACGATGAGATCAACAAGGCCTGTGAAAAAGCGCTGCCACACGTGGAGCATTCGGACATCGGCGAAAATGTGGAGGTGTTCTTTGTCGCCATCGTCATCGCGCTGGGTATCCGCAGCTACATCGCGCAGCCGTTCAAGATTCCCACTGGCTCCATGCAGCCGACTCTTTATGGTCTGGTCGCGAATCATACCGACCAGGATGTGACGCCGAATCTTTTTGTGCGGTGCAAGGACTGGGTGGCTGGTCGCAGCTACTACAATGTCCTGGCCACTCGTTCGGGTTTCCTGCGTAAAGACGGGCCTCCTCTCACGGAGCACAGCTACCTCGGCTTTTTCGCGCATTGCCGTCTGCATTTTGAAGATGGCGGCACGCAGTGGATCTGGGCGCCCATGCGCCAGCTCGCCACCGACCCGGATGGCTTTAATCTGGGCATGCAGCGTTACCTGAATCTTCCTGTCCGCGCAGACGGTCAGAACATCACCCCGGATGCGCGGGTGGAACAAAAGCTCGGGGAATCAGGCGGGACCTATGTCACCGAAGGACAGTTGCTGGCGCGCGGCACTCTGGACACCGGGGACCACGTGCTGGTGAACAAATTCGCCTACAACTTCCGCCGCCCCACTCGTGGCGAGGTGTTCGTCTTCACCACGAAGAACATTCGCAGCCCTTACATGCGGGTGAGCGTTGAAGAGGGCTCGCAGCATTACATCAAGCGTCTCGTGGGGGTGCCGGGAGACCGGCTTGAAGTCAAATCACCCGTACTGTGGGTGAACGGCAAACCCGCTGAGGAGTTTGGCATGAAGCGCGTGGGCGCCATGGAGGGCCTGTACAAAGGCTATGGCAACTTCGGCTTCCTTTCAGACGGCACCGTGCGCGAATTGAGCAACCGTGACAATTCCCGCGAATACTGGGCCATGGGAGACAACAGCTACAACAGTTCCGACAGCCGATACTGGGGCTCCGTGCCAGAGCGCAATCTCGTCGGCCCCGGTTTGTTCTGCTACTTCCCGCTGGGAAGGAACTGGGGCCTGATCCGGTAGTTGCGTTGATTTACGCGGGGGACTTGCCCCCGCGTCGAAGACCAGTCTAGTCTTACAGACCTTCCTGGCGGAGGAAGTTCTCCACCCAGGTGATGTCGTACTGGCCGTTCTGGAAGTCGGAGGTGGTCATGATCTGGCTTTGCAGCGGGATCGTGGTCTTGATGCCTTCGACCGTGAATTCTCCAAGTGCACGGCGCATGCGGCGGATGGCGATCTCACGCGTGGCACCGGTAACGATGAGCTTGGCGATCATCGAATCATAATACGGCGGCACGGAATAGCCGGAATAGACGTGGGTGTCCACACGGACGCCGCGGCCACCGGAGGTGTACCAGAGATTGATCTTGCCGGGGCTGGGGGCGAAGTTGCGGGCAGGATCCTCGGCATTGATGCGGCACTCAATGGCATGGCCACGAGGCTGGGCGTCCACCACGTGCTCGCTCAGCGGCAGGCCGGCGGCGATGCGGATCTGCTCCTTGATGAGGTCACAGCCATACACTTCTTCCGTGATGGGATGCTCCACCTGGATGCGGGTGTTCATCTCCATGAAGTAGAAGTTCTCGCACTTGTTATCGACGAGGAACTCGATGGTGCCGCAGTTCTCGTAACCGATCTCCTTGCAGAGCTTCACCGTAGCTTCACCCATGCGCTTGCGCATTTCGGGGGAAATTTTTGGGGAAGGGCACTCTTCGATGATCTTCTGATTGCGGCGCTGCATGGAGCAGTCGCGCTCACCGAGGTGAACGACGTTGCCATGGGAATCGGCCACGACCTGGAACTCGATGTGGTGGGGCTTTTCGACGAGCTTTTCCATGTACATGGAGCCGTCACCGAAGCACTTCATGGCTTCCAAGGAAGCGGCCTGGAAGCTGGACCGCAGAGTGGCTTCATTGAGCACCGGGCGCATGCCGCGGCCGCCGCCACCGGCGCTGGCCTTGACCATGACGGGGTAGCCGATCTTGCGGGCCCATTCGAGGGCCTCCTCTTCTGTGTGAATGATGCCGTCAGAGCCGGGCGTGATCGGCATGCCTGCCTTCAGGGCCGTTTCACGCGCCACGTTCTTGTCACCCATCATGCTGATGACGCGGGCGGAGGGGCCGATGAACTTGATTTTGCACTGAGCGCAGACTTCGGCGAATTCAGCCTTCTCAGAGAGGAAGCCGTAGCCGGGGTGGATGGCGTCCACGTTGGCAATCTCCGCCGCGCTGATGATGCGGCTCATTTTCAGGTAGCTCTCGGAGCTAGGACCAGGGCCAATGCAGATGGCTTCATCGGCCAGGTGAACGTGCATCGAATCGACATCGGCTTCGGAATAAACAGCGACGGTTTTGACGTCGAGTTCTTTACAGGCACGAATGACGCGGAGAGCGATTTCACCACGATTGGCAACGAGGACTTTTTTGAACATGAGTGATCAGAAGGTAGTGGAAGTCTGCTTGGCTGGACCGTCTGCAGGCCCGAATTTGCGGGCCTGGACGTCAAGACAGGGGCAGGGTGGACAATCAGGCTTTCAACTCGAACAGGGGCTGGCCATACTGGACGGGCTTGCCGTCTTCCACGAGGACGCGGACAATGGTGCCACGGGTGTCAGCCTTGATTTCATTCATGACCTTCATGGCCTCAATGATGCAGACATTGCTGTTTTCACCCACGCTGTCGCCGACGTTGGCGATGGGCTTTTCTCCCGGAGCGGCGCTGCGGTAGAAGGTGCCCACCATCGGGGAGTTGATGGTCGGTCCCATGGCTTCGGAAGCGGCGGCCGGAGCCGGTGAGCTGGAGGCGGCAGCGGCTGGCGCGGGGGCTGCAGCGGCTGGAGCCGGGGCGGAGGCATAGGAGACGTGTGAACCGGAGGAGACAGGCATGCTCTGGAGCAGTTCTTTGACGGCCTCCAGATCAGAACCACGGCGGAGTTCAAGTTTGGCGCCTTTTTGCTCGCTGTGGAAATAGGTCAGGTTGTTCTCAGCCATGAGTCCGACGATTTCGCGGATCTGTTTGAGGTCGTAGGCTGAGGACGAAGGGGCGGCGGGGGCTGCTGGTTTGGTAGTGGTACGTTTGGCCATGTCGGGGAGAGTGTGTCAACGAACGGAAGGCGATCATACAAACTCCACCAGATGTGGCAACCACAAAGGCATCCTTGACTTTTAAGTTCGAATCTTTCCCTAACTTTCAAGGAACACGCGGAAATTTGGAAAAATCAGGCTTCCGCTTCTCCACATAGGCGTTTTTGCCCTCTTTCGCCTCTTCGCTCATGTAATAGAGAAGCGTGGCGTTTCCTGCGAGATCCAGCAGGCCCATCTGGCCGTCGCAGTCCGCATTGAGGGCGGATTTGAGGCAGCGCAGGGCCAGCGGGGAGTGCTGGAGCATCTCACGGCACCATTTGAGCGTCTCTTCTTCCAGTTGGTCCAGCGGGACGACCGTGTTCACCAGGCCCATTTCCAGGGCCTGTTTGGCGTCGTACTGGCGGCAGAGATACCAGATTTCACGCGCCTTCTTCTGGCCGACAATGCGGGCGAGGTAGCTGGAGCCGAGGCCGCCGTCAAAGCTGCCCACTTTCGGGCCGGTCTGGCCAAAACGCGCATTGTCTGCGGCGATGGTCAGGTCACACACGATGTGGAGAACGTGGCCGCCGCCGATGGCGTAACCGGCCACCATGGCCACCACGGGCTTGGGCAGGGTGCGGATCTTCCGCTGCACATCGAGGATGTTCAGCCGAGGCACGCCGTCGTCGCCGATGTAGCCGGCATCTCCGCGCACCTTCTGGTCGCCACCGGAGCAGAAGGCCAGGGGGCCTTCGCCGCAGAGGATGATCACGCCCACGCTCCGGTCCTCATGCACGATTTCAAACGCTTCCAGCATTTCCTTCACCGTCAGCGGCCGGAAGGCATTGCGCACCTTCGGACGGTTGATGGTGATCTTGGCGATGCCATCGCTGGTTTTCTCCAGCTTGATGTCTTTGAAAGTTTTGATCGAAGTCCACATGGGGAAGGGAGGGGAGGTTGACGGTGGTTTACGGTTGTTGACGATGGTTGGGCAAACAATCGTCAACTCAGCCTCAGGCGAAGCTCGTGAAGGTGCGCAGTTCGGCAATGCGTGCTGCGATGTCCGCCTTCGTGACCGTCTGCAGCTTGTGCGTGCTGAAAGCTTCGCAGGTGTAGCTGGCGGTGACGCTGCCGTGGACGACGGCGGTCTTCAGGTCTTCGAAGGTCGGCTTGGTCTTGCCGTTGGCGGCGAGCCAGCCGGACAAACCACCGAGGAAGGAGTCACCGGCGCCGGTCGGGTCAAACACGCTGTGCAGGGGGTAGGCGGAGCAGGCGAAGAATTCCTCGGGCTTCTCTCCAAAGAGGAAGCTGCCGTGCTCGCCGCGCTTGACGATGACAAAGCGCGGGCCCTTAGCCTGCAGCTTGCGCCCGGCTTCCACGAGGTTGGTGGTGCCGGCGAATTCCTTGGCCTCGCCGTCATTGATGACGAGGAGGTCGATGCGCTTGAGCACTTCATGCAGGCGCTCATTGGCGATGCTGATCCACAGGTCCATCGTGTCGGCGGTGACGAAGTCGGCCTGAATCTGGTCCAGCATCTGCATCTGGTTGTCAGGGCTCATGTTCGCGGCCACGGCCACCTTGGCGGCTTTGGCGGCGGCGGGCAGATTGGGCTGCCACTGCTCCAGCACGTTGAGGCCCACCTTGTGCGTGGTGCGGCTGTTCATGTCCTCGTGGTATTCGCCGGTCCAGGTGAAGGATTCACCATCGCTGCGCTCCAGGCCTTCCAGCGTGATGCCGTGGGATGCCAGCATGTCGAGATGCGGTTTGGGGAAATCATGACCAATCACGCCCACCAAATGGATCGGCTGGCAGAAGATGCTGGCGGCCAGGGCCGCGTAGCTGGCGGAACCTCCGAGCAGGTTTTCCTGCGAATCCTGCGGGGTTTTGACATTGTCGAGGGCGACGGTTCCGGCGATGACGACTGACATGAGCGTGTATTTGGTTAGATAAGGTGTAATAGTTAGTCCTTGCCTCGCAGGCGGTGGACTTTAACGGTACAGCAGCCAGCGGGGACGCGGATTATCGGTTCCACCTCCGTTGTGTCAATTGCCACTCCGCACACTCTTTCATGCGCCTCAGTCTTTGCTTTTTCATGCTCATCCTCCTTCCCGTGGCGACGGGGGTGCATGCATGGCTGTTTTGCAGTGACAATCTCCCCCCGCTTACCCAGGAGGCCGTGGCGCGCCTGAAGGCCGCCGGGGTGCGGGATCCCGTCGTGGACGTGCGCTTTTTCGACATTGCTGTCAGCGGCGAGGCACCGGACCCGTCCGCCCGTGAGCGGGCGCTGGTGGCCATCCGCAGACTCGTGCCGCTGCGTTTGAAGCCCGGTGCGGAGAATATTCACGTGAAGGCCAGTCTCAGCGCCAGATTGGACCAGGGCACCCTCCGCCTCAGTGGCTGGTTTCCTGAAGGGGGCGAAACGGGCAATGTGCGCCGCCTCCTCGCCGATCTGCGACCCGATCTTGTCATCAATGCCGATGATCTGCACACCTCCCCCGAAGTGAACTGGCCGGAGGGCCTGCGGCCGCCGTTCACGGCCAGCAGCCCGCTGCTCAAGCCGATCATCGACACCCTGCGCGTGCCTGCAGAACTGCACATCAGGGCCAAAGGCGATGCCATCGTGCTCAGCGGACTGCTGCCAGACACCGAATTGAAGGAGGAGCTGGTGGCCGCGCTCGCGGAGGTGGCTGGTGCGCGGGTGGTGGACCCCACAGCACTCCAGGCCAGCCCGCATGTGCTGCCCGCCGCCTTTGCCAAACCGCAACTGCTCACGGCCTTTGTGAACAGTTTTTTCTCCCTGCCTCCACCGCGCACCTTCGACATCAAGAGCGATGGCATCCCGCACCTCACCGGGATGGCGACTCGGCAGCTTGAGAGTGTCTGGCTGGCGTTGTTACGGCCCGTCACCGGCGCTGCCAAAGTGGATGCGCAGTTCACGCTGGTGCCCTCCTTGTATCATTTTCCCGGGTATCAGATTCAGTCCAAACTCCCCCCCGATACCCTAGACTCACTGCGCGAGGTCTTGCGGGACTGTGTGATCATGTTTGATCCCGGCTCGGCGCAAATTCCGCCACAGGAGCAGACCAAGCTCGCCACCCTCGCGTCCACCTTGCTCGCCGCAGGTCCGAGTCTGGGGCTGGTCATCGGCGCACATCCAGATCCCGCCGGACCCGAGAAGGCCGAAAAAGACATCAGCAAAGCCCGCGCTGAAGCTGTGCTGTCCTTCCTCGTTGAGCAGGGCGCACCCACCACGGACATTCATGCCGTGGTGTTTGATCCCGTGCCCGCCGGTTCGCCTGCGGCCCCTGCCAGCCCGCGTTGTGTCGAACTCCTTATCAAATAGCCGCCTATGAAATTCGACTTTGAATCCCTTTCTTCCGAGCCGCTGTTTTACATGCTCATGCACAGCGGTGCCTTTGTCTGTGTGCTGGGGTTCATCTTCTTCGTCATCGGCATGCTGTTTGGCTATGCGACCTGGGGCCGCTACAAGCGCCAGACGCGTCTGCTGCTCGGCGAGGCATCTTCCCTGAAGGATGAAATTGCCAGTTTGAAACGCAAAGTGGGCGATCATTCCATCCTTTCCGGTCCTGCTGTCGCCATGGCCACCGAGACCATTCAAATGCCCAAAAAAGAGGGCACGCCTGCCGCCGAAAGTGCGCCGGCCGTCACGCAAGAAACGGTCATCACCCGCGACGTTCCTCCGCCTCCCGCTGCCACTCAGCCAGACCCGTCGCCCGTGGAAGTCACCGCTCCGGAGAGTGTCCTGACGCCAGAACCGGCACCCGCAGTGCCGACGGAGCCGCCGCCCGCCGAATCCGCCCCAACGAGCATCACATCTTCCGCTTCCGAGCTGCCGCAGCCTGCGCCACACGCATCGCCCCTCGCCGCCATCATTTCGGCCCCGCATGCCAGCGAAGGGGCTGAAAACGGTGTGGATGCGTCTGCCGCACCTGGAGGTCTGGTGCTTGCTGACACCCTCCCCTCATTGACCGAACTCCTGCTGCCTGCCCTGCCTGAACTGGAAGTGGCACCTCAGCTCGAACTGAAGCTCGAACCCCAGTCCGATTCCGAACTCGATCCCAAGCTCGGCCTCATTTACAAGACCCAGCCTGAAAACGTGGACAACCTCACCGAGATTGAAGGCATCTCACTGGTGCTCGCGCAGCGTCTTCACGATATCGGCATCTACACCCACGCGCAGATCGCCGCTTGGGATGAAGATCAAGTCAAAGAGTTCTCCGCCCGCCTCGCTTTCAAAGACCGCATTTACCGTGAGCGCTGGGTGGAGCAGGCCAGGAAGCTGGTGACTGCGCCGGTCACTGTCTGAGCTGGATCGGTTTCCGCCGATGAAGCGCATTCATTGCGCAACCGCCGCCGTATCGCTGGGTTGGATGCGCTCATGATCACGCGCCTTTTTTTGCTGGTACTGCTGTCTTCGTCTCTCGCCGCCAGCGCCTCCGACTGGCTGCGTTTTCGCGGTCCCAACGGCAGCGGCATCGCGCCGGATGACAAACCGGTGCCGGTGGAATGGAGCGCCACGAAAAATCTCAAGTGGCAGACCGCTTTGCCTGGTCCGGGTTCTTCCAGCCCCATCGTCGTGGGAGACCGTATCTTCGTCACCTGCTGGAGCGGCTACGCCACGGATGGGCAGCAGGGCACGGGAGACATCACCGCGCTGAAGCGCCACCTCATCTGCGTGGATCGCACCACCGGCAAAATCCTCTGGGATCGCTCCGTGCCCGCCAAGCAGCCGGAGGAGCGCTACGGCGGCATGTTTGCCCAGAATGGCTACGCCAGCCACACGCCTGTCTCGGATGGGAAAAGCGTCTTCGCCTTCTTCGGCAAGTCCGGTGTGCACGCCTTTGATCTCGAAGGAAAGGCACTCTGGCAGGCTGATGTGGGTGATTGGGATGACCGCCGTGGCTGGGGCTCTGCTTCCAGCCCGATTCTGCATGGCGATGTCTTGGTCGTTCCCGCGCTTGTCGAAAGCCAGGCGCTGTTTGGCTTCGATAAAACCACCGGCAAACAACTGTGGAAAGCTCCCTCCGAAGGCTTTGCCGGCACCTGGGGTACTCCCATCGTTGTTGAAGTCGAAGGCCGCGCCGATCTCGCCATCGCTGTGCCCAGCGAGGTCTGGGGCTTCAATCCTGACACTGGCAAACTGCGCTGGTATGCCACCGGCCTGCAAAGCGACTCCGTCTGCAACAGCGTCGTGACCGATGGCAGCGCCGTCTTCGCCATGAGCGAGCGCGGCGGCGGCTCCGTCGCCATCAAAGCCGGCGGCAAAGGCGACGTCAGCGCCACACACACCCTCTGGACCGGCTCCAACGGTTCCCGCATCGCCACACCCATCCTCTGGGAAAATCGTCTCTACTGGATCAGCGGCTCCATCGCCACCTGTCGCGATGCCAAAACGGGTGCTGAGGTCTACAGCGAACGCATTGAGCCCAGCGGCGCTGCCACCGCAGCCGCTCCACCTCAAGGCGGCAATCAGGGCTTTGGTGGAGGAGGCGGCGGACGTCGCGGTGGTGGTGGCATGGGTAGTGGCGACTACGCCTCCCCCGTCGCCGCCAACGGCCACCTCTACCACGTCAGCCGTCGCGGCGAAGTCCTTGTCATCAAACTCGGTCCCAAGTTCGAAGTCATCTCCCGCAACAAAATCGAAAGCGACACCTCCGACCACAGCGCCACGCCCGCGATAAGCAATGGGCAGTTGTTTCTGCGGTCGGCGAAGACGCTGTATTGCATCGGGGAGTGAAGTGGTGCAGCTGATCAGCCGGAGGGAGATGAATTTTTGCGATTGGCTGTCGAGTGTTCGCTCTTGCTGAAGACTGTCGTTTTCATTAAAACGGCGCATGCTTCTGCCGACATTGAATTCCCACTGCGACCCGCGTTACGCATGAGCCTGCGCATTCTGCCGTGTCTCTTCTTGGCCTGCACACTGTCGGCTCAAGATCTCAGTTCAATCCTCGCTCCAGACCTTGCAGACGGCTTCGATTTTCCCGTTGGCGGAGCGGGTGCATCGGCGGGCTACAAAGATCTGGCCACCAAACGGTGGCACAAGAAATGGAGCGTGAGCGAGTCCGTAATCGATGCGCTGGGACTTGAGGCGCACGAAACATGGAATGGCAGTGGCGGTGGTGACACGGCTGCAAATCAACCCGTTTACGCATTGGCAGCCGGTACTGTCAGTGACGTGAAAGACGGTGAGGTCTGGCTGGAGCATCGCTTTCTCGACAACGGACAGCCCCAGCACGCGCTGGTCGGCTATGCAGGCATCCATGGCTGCACTCTCAAACCCGGCGACGTGGTGAAGCGCCGTCAGCGCATCGCTCAGATAGCTGCCGGTGCAGATGGCGGCCACGCACAGCTCTCCGTACACTGCGACATCTCCTTTACGCCGAAGCGGCCACCTGGCCCATGAGCGTCTCCACTTTCATCCGCAGCCACAGACGTCTGCTGGTTCCGGCTAAGGAGGAGCGCATTCTCATCGCGGCGAAGCACGCCTACCAAATTTCTCTTTGCGAGAAAGGACAAATCAAACACACGCTGCCCATCGCTCTAGGACAGGACGGCAGGCAGCGAAAAACAACTGACGGCGACAACCGCACGCCGGTGGGCGAATACCGGATCACGCAGAAGGCAAGGGGACCATTCGATGGTGAATACGGTGCTTACCTCGGCGCTGCATGGTTGAGGTTGAACTATCCGAACTCCTTCGACGCTCGAACCGCATTGATTGAAAACCGCATCACCAGGAAAGAGCACGATCGTATTACTGCGGCGGCGCAGCATGGCTCATTAGCTCCGACCGATACAACACTGGGCGGTGGCATAGGCATTCATGGCTGGATCAGTGACTGGCCCGACGGTAATCACCACCTCACTTGGGGCTGCCTGAGTTTGCGAAAGGCCGACCTGCTCCAGGTTCACGATTGGGTGAGCAAAGGGGCACGGGTTTTGATCCTGCCGTGATAGCAGTGATGCGCTGCGGCGATGGGCCAGGTTTATGTCAGTGGATTCCACACTTTCTGAAATCCAAAGCACTCGAAGTCCTTTACATTGGCCGTGGCGAATTCAGTGACGCCGAACGCACGTAAGCAGAGGGCGGTACGTGTGTCGTAGATGCGGCGACGGGCGGTGCCAGGTGTTGCAACTTGATGCCAGAGATCGGCGTGCACCTCGCGGCTGGTGGGCGGAAAGCCGAGGATCTTCCAGCGAGGATGCTGACGGTAACTCTGGATGACACGCACAGCATCAGGCGCGTTGAGAGGCTTCTTTAACACAGTCGGATTGCGCAGTAGAAGGTAGAACTCGGTAAGAACAAACTCACTCAGGGCTACGCTTTCACTTGCCGACATGGAGGTGATGAATGCAAGAGCCCGGTCGTGCTCGGGGGCCGCCTCGCTGTAGGCGTAAAGCAGGAGGTTGGTATCAATCGAGAGCATGGCGCGTTTTAGGTGATCTGGCCAGTCGTGGATCGGCGTCAGCAAAGGTGGCGTCGCGAAGCTGGGCTGCGCTCAGGCCTTTCCAACCGACTTTGCCGGAAGTCGGAGGGGCCCAGGCTGTGGTCTGCTGCTCGGGTGGCTCGGGATAGACTTGCAGCAACAACTCGGCAGCGCGACGGAAGGTTTCCGCCAGGGACCACTCGCGTTGCTTGGCGAAACTGCGGAGTTCACGAAACAACTCCTCAGGTACTTGGATCTGTGTCTTGGTCATGCATGCAATTGTCCAGCTCCATCAATTTAATGTCAAGACGTTGATTGCCACCCAACGCCCCTCACCGCCACTCATGCTTCGGATACCTTCCGCGCAACTGCGCCTTCACTGCCGGGTATCCCTCGCGCCAAAACCTTCCAATATCTCCGGTGGTCTGGATGGGGCGCTGTGCGGGTGAAAGAAGATGCACGGTAACGCTGATGCGGCCTGCGGCCACTTTGGGGTTTTCGTTCACGTCGTACATGTGCTGGAGCACGGCGCTGACGCTGGGCGGCTGTTTTTCGTCGTAGACGATGCGGGCGGTCTTGCCGTTTTTGAGGGGGTAGCGTTCGGGGGCGTATTTGTCGAGCATCTCGCGCTGCGCGTGGCTGAGCCATTGGTGCAGGGCAGGGAAGATGTCTTTGTCCTTGAGCTGACGGTAGGCGATGCAGCCGGTGCAGACTTGCTCAATAATGAGGTGGCGGTCCTCCTCGCCGATGGCGGGGATTTCGAGATCGGGCATCCATTTGGAGAGGCAGTTCACCCGGGTGATCCATTGCTCGACCTTGTCGTTCCAGTTGGTGAGTTGGAGGCGTCCGGCGATGACTTCGGCGGCGAGCAGGCTGGCGGCGGTGGATTCATCGGGCTCGCCGCGCTCGCGGCTGCTAAGCACGAGGCTGCGGAAGCGGACTTCTTCGAGATTCATCACGCGGCGGTTTACGGCGTCGTAAGCGGCGCGGGAAGCGGTGGTGAAGTCTTCGGGGAAGAGCTCGCGCAGCCACTCCTCTTCAATGCGGGTGCAGTTGTTGAGCTGCACGGTGAGCGCCTTGCCCTGGACCTCCACGATCTCGGCGGCGACGATGAGGCGCGGCGGGCGGATGTGCGCGTCTTTGCCGAGGTGTCCGCTATAACCACCCGCCAGCCGGTAGATGCGGCTGCCGGTGCTGGTCTCCACGCCAAGGTGATCGCTGAAGGCTGCGAGCAGCATCTTTGCTAATGCGGTGGGATCTGCGACTTCGTCGTTGATCGGCAGACCGGAGCGTTTGGCGAGCTGGAGGAATTGATCGGCGCTGCGAGCGGCCTCGCGGGAGGCATTGGCGTGGATGCCGTAGCGGGCGCATTCATCGGGGTTGAAGTTCATCGCCTCAGCGCGGGCAAAGGCGCGGAGGATGGCCTGGAATTCCGTCACGTCGTCGTGCTCCCACAGGTCCTCGTTTTTGTGCGAGGCGTTATTTTTGCCGACGAGCAAAATGTCACGCCCCTGCGCCGCGGCGGCGCAAAGCGTGGCCTCGCGCAAACAGCCAAACTGGGCAGCGGCGAGCAGCATGCGCGCAAAGCGTGGGTGCAAAGGGAAGCGGCTCATCTGACGGCCCAGCGCAGTGATGCGGCCTTCGTGATCGAGCGCGCCGAGATCGTGCAGCAGATTCTCTGCACGCGAAATCGAGGCGGGTGACGGCGCTTCAAACCAATCAAACGGCTCGCGCGAAAGGACCCGCAGTGCCAGCAAGGCTTCGCTCAAATCAAGACGCTGGACTTCGGGCAGCTCGCTTTCAGGACGCAGCAGGTGATCACGCTGCGTCCACAAACGCACGGCGATGCCGGGACCGAGGCGGCCTGCGCGTCCGGCACGCTGCTCCGCCGAGGCGCGGCTGATTTTCTGCACGGTGAGGGTGTTGATGCCACGGCGCGGATCATATGAGGCCGTGCGTGCCAGACCGCCATCCACCACGGCGCGTACACCTTCGATGGTGAGGGATGTTTCCGCCACGTTTGTGCTGACGATGATCTTCGGCTGCTCGCCGGGCGTGACGGCGGCGTCCTGATCCTGCGGTGTCAGCTCGCCATGCAGTGGCACCACCCGGCGGCCACGCGCAAAGCTGCGGCCCTGGATCGCGGCGATGGTCTTGCGGATTTCATGACCTCCCGGCATGAAGACAAGCATGTCGCCGGAGAATCCCGGCGAAAGCGCGAGGTCTTCGCAGGCGCGTGCGGCTTGGTCCCAGATTGGTTCCGGGTAGCCGGTCTTGAGCTGCAAGGGGGCCTGATAGCGCACTTCCACAGGGAAGGTGCGGCCTTCGGATTCGAGCAGCTTGGATGGCTGCATGAAATCCACCAGAGGTCCCGGCACCAGCGTTGCGGACATGACGATGATCTTCAAATCAGGCCGCCGCGTGCGCTGCAACTGCCGCGCAAAGGCGAGCACGAGATCGCCATCCAGATGTCGCTCATGGAATTCATCGATGCAGATGCAGCCCACGCGCTCGAGCTGCGGATCTTCCAGCATCTGCCGCAGCATCACGCCCTCCGTCACATAGCTCAGTCGCGTCTCCTTGCTGGTGATGTTTTCAAACCGCACCTGATAGCCCACCTCGCCACCGAGGCGTGCATTGCGCTCACGCGCGACGCGCTGGGCCAGCATGCGTGCAGCGATGCGGCGTGGCTGCAGCACGATGCAGCGTTTGCCCTCGGCCAGCAGGCCGGAGTCGAGAACGAACTGCGGGATCTGCGTGGATTTGCCGGAGCCCGTGGGCGCTTTGATCAGCAGATTCGGCAGCGCCGGATCCAGCAGGGCGGCGGTGAAGGTCTGGCGGAGTTCAAAGATGGGAAGCGTGGCTGGGTTGGACATGGACACTCATGGTGTGGCCCACGAAACCCACGAAATACACGAAAAAATTGCCTCATCAGCGCCTTCCGTGAGGCCTCAATAGTTCAGCGTCATCATCCAGTAGGCGAAGTCAGCATCATCACTCGGCCCGGTGGCCGCGAGGTAAGCGCCCGCGAAGAAGTGCGAGTAGCCGATCAGCATGTCGAGATGCGGCGTGAGCTTGGTGTTGATGGTGAAGTCGAGCTCGCAGCCTGCGTGACTGCTGGCGTTCGGATTGATGGCGCGGACGCGGGTGGTGCCGTTGGCGCGGTACCAGGCATCCCCCGTGGAGGTGAGCCAGAACGAGTGGAAATCGAGCGTGGTCTTCACCTTCGAGTGCGGCTGCGCGGCGAGGCGCAGGACGACGTTCTGCATGTTCTGCCATGAGAAGGTGTCCATGAAGCCATAGGGCGGATGATTCGTGGGAAAGAGATTCTGGAAGGTGTGCACGCGGCCGTCGCTGGGATCGCTGTCGCCGCTGCCCGCGCTGTATTCGAGGGCGAGGCGTGGCTTCCATGAATGCTTGAGCCAGTTGTAGCCGCCCTCCAGATGGTAGGCGTAGGCACTGAGAGGCTGGCCATTCAACTGACCTGTTTGGCCCACGAGCTCAATGGTGTAATCCCAGCCTCTCAACTTGGTGGGGTCTCCTTTGTGCCGCGTGCCGAAGGTGACGAAGTTGGAGATGCCGGTGGGGTTTTCCTCGTGCAAATGAAAGGCGTAGAGATCCGTGGTCTGAAACGGCAGGAACTGACTGCTGAAGTAGAGGCCGCTGAAGAACTGATTGCGCGTGGCTGCATCATTGAGCCAGTCGGATTGATTGAACTGCGAGCGGCGGATGCGAACGACGCTGGAGGTGAAGGCATCGAGCCACCAGGTGGGCGTCTGGTAGTGCAGCTTCACCGCATCAAAAGTGCGGCTGAAGTTCTGCCACTCCAGCGGGCCCACGAGACGTTCATCGCCATAGCTGAGCACCTGACGGCCGGCTTTGAAGCTGAGGTGAGCGGGATCGCCCAGTTCGATGCTGGCCAGTCGCAGGTCAAAGCTGTCATCGCCCTCCGCGCCGTTTTGCAGCGGCACATTGGCGCGCTTGGAAAAAGCCTCGCGCACGTCCTGCCCCTGCACGGCGATTTTGACAAACTCATCCGGCTGCCACTCGACGCCCAGTCGCACGCGGGCCAGCAGGTAGGTGTCATCAGTCACCGCGTTGTGGCTGGAGTCGAAGTCGTACGTGTTGTTGCGTGTCTCGCCCCGGGTGCGCGCTTGGAAGTTCCACTTGAGTTGTTCGGCGATGCCTTCGCCCAAAGCAGGGAAGGCGCAAAGACTGAGGAAGAGTAGAGGGAGGCGCATGAGCTTTATTTCTGCCGCAGACACTCCGGCAACGAAAATAGACTTTCGGTATGGCTTTCATGCTGGTGCGTTATGGTTGGCGGGCTTCTGAAGTGCCATGCCGATGCGGCATCAAAACGATAGCGAAATGGGATTTTCGTTATGCCGTGTATCCGGGTATCCATCGGTGGCTGACCTCCTGCCTACCCACTCTCATGAACTACGACGCGCTCATCATCGGTGCCGGACCTGCAGGTTCCAGTGCAGCGGCCATCCTGGCTGAATACGGACACAAGGTGCTCATCTTGGAGCGCGAGAAGTTTCCGCGCTATCACATTGGCGAATCGTTGATCCCCTTCACCTACGGGCCGCTGGAGCGTCTCGGGCTGATCCCGAAGATGAAGAAGTCGCACTTCGTGAAGAAATACAGCGTGGCCTTTGTGCAGCCGAACGGCAAGGCATCGCAGCCGTTCTATTTCTTCAATCGCTACGATCGCGAGAGCGTGGCGCAGACCTGGCAGGTGCTGCGCTCCGAATTTGACCAGATGCTGCTGGACCATGCGCGTGAGAAGGGTGCAGAGGTGAAGGAGGAGACGACGGTGCAGGAACTGATCAAAGAGGATGGCCGCGTCGTGGGCGCACGTGCGAAGGACAAGGATGGCAACATCACCGAATACCGCGCCAAGATCACGCTCGACTGCACAGGCAAGGAAGCCTTCAGCGCGACACGCAACAACTGGCGTATGCGCGACCCCTATCTCAACAAGGTGGCGGTGTGGACCTACTACAAGGGATCGCGGCGTGAGCCCGGTATCGACGAAGGTCAGACGATGGTCGCCTACATTCCCGACAAGGGCTGGTTCTGGCACATCCCGCAGCACGATGACATGGTCAGCGTGGGTGTGGTGGCCGAAGGCAAATATCTCACACGCGGGGGTGTAAAGGATCCGAAGGAAATTTTCAATCGTGAGGTTGAAGAGAACCTGTGGATCAAAGAGCATCTCGGCACCGGCACCTCGAATGGCGAGTATCGACTCACCAGCGAGTACTCGCACCATGCCAGGCACTGCGCCGGACCCGGGCTGCTGCTGGTGGGTGATGCCTTTGCGTTTCTTGATCCCGTCTTCAGCAGCGGCGTGATGCTGGCGCTGAAATGTGGCGTGCTCTCTGGTGAGACCATTCATCAGGGTATTCTCGAAGGGGATCTCTCTCCCGAACGCTTCACCGCCTATGGCGCGACGATCCGTCAGGGCGTGGAGAACATGCGCAAGCTCGTCTATGCTTTCTACAATCCTGACTTCTCCTTCCGCGAAGTCATCAAGCGTTTCCCAGATGCGGGCGGTGCCATCACCGACTGTTTGTCTGGAGACGTGAACAAGGACTTCAGCGTGCTCTGGAGCCAGATCCGCGAGTTTGTCCCTCTGCCGGAAGACCTGCCCTATGGCGAGCCGCTGGCGGCTTGATCTCATCGTCGATTTAAAAATCCATCGCAACGTTGCTATCCGCTAAAGCAGCGCAGTTGCGCCGCAACTGGACAACTTCGCTGTGCGGCCGAATTTTCCTACATGCTGAGTTGCGCATCTCCATCCGGTTCCGGCTTGTAAGTGCCGGAACCCACGAGGCGTTCAAAAATCGGTGACGCCATGAGCGTCGTGACCACGGCCATGATGACGAGCGTGGCGAACAAGCCTTCCGAAATGATGCCGCGTTGCAGGCCGATGTTGATGATGATCAGCTCCATCAATCCACGCGCGTTCATGAGGATGCCGATGCCCATCGATTCGCGTGCGGAGATGCCGGTGGCGCGGGCTGCCAAGGTGCAGGCGAGCCATTTGCCCATCACCGCTGCCACGAGCACTGCGGCGCACATGCCCCAGAGGTACCAGGTGTTGAGCAGGCCGATCTTTGTGTTCAGGCCGGAATAGGTGAAGAACAGCGGCAGCAGCAGCGCCACGGCCAGCGGTTGAATGCGGGCGCACAGATCGCGCACCATGAGGCCGCGCGGCATGGCTGCGCCCATGATGAAAGCGCCGAACACCGCGTGAAGACCGATCATATCGGTGAACCACGCACCCAGGGACATCATGGCGATGCCAATGACCAGTCCGGCATCCGTGAGCTTTTCGTCTTTGATCAGCAGTGTGGAGAATTTCGCGAGCAATGGCCGGATGATGAGCAGCGCGACGCTCACGAATCCGATGGCACCGCCGATGTTGTAGAGGGCGTGACCGATGTTGTTGTCAAAACTCGCGAGCACGACGGCGAGAAGAATCCAGGCCGTGGCATCATCGATGGCACCCGCCCCGATGGCGACGGTTCCCATGGTGGTGCCGGCGAGTCCTTTGAAGTGAATGATGCGGGCCAGCATCGGGAATGCCGTGATGCACATGGAGGCACCCAAAAAGAGCATGGCCTCCATGATCGAGGTCTTTTTTGGGAACAGCTCGGTATGATGGAAGAGAATCCAGGCAAGCCCGGCACCAAGAAGAAACGGCGTGACCATTCCGGCAACCGAGACAGCGACACTGCTTTTCAAGCGCTTGGCGACGATGTCCACGCGGAACTCCATGCCGACGATGAACATGTAGAGCGCCAGCCCGAGCTGCGACGCTGGAAAAAGATAGCAGGAGGTGTCACGGAGCTTTTGCGTCTTGTCCCAGGGGAAGAGCCACTGCTGCCATTCAGGAGCCAGCATGCCAAACAGGGAAGGACCGAGCAGCACGCCGGTGATCATCTCCGCCACGACCTGCGGCTGGCCGAAGCGCGCGGCGATGGCCCCCACGACACGGCAGGCGAGCAGGATGACGGCAATTTGAAGGAAAAACTGGACGGCAAGGGAGACGTTATTCATGAATATCCACGATATATGTCGCAGGTGAGCCGGTAACGAAAATAGACTTTCGCTATGTGTTTGATGCCGATACGGTATAACTAGCACCGATTATGGAACTGCGTCATCTGCGATATTTTCAAGCCGTGGCCGAGGAGCTGAGCTTCTCACGCGCCGCACGTCGGCTCCGCATCGCCCAGCCTGCATTAAGCCGCGCGGTTCAGGAGATGGAACGGGAATTGGGCGCGCAGTTGATCGAGCGTGAGCGGCGTTCGCCGCGGCTGACTCCTGCCGGTACCGTGCTGCTGCATGAGACGGGTTTGATTCTTGAACGCTTGGACGATGCCCTGCGCCGCGTGCGCCGCACTGCCAAGGGGGAGGAGGGCGAGCTGCGGCTCGGCTACATCGGTCCGCCCACGCGTCCGTTTCTGGCGCGGCTGCTCAAAGAATATGGAAAGCGCTTCCCGCGTGTGACGGTGATTCTGGAGGAGCGCACCCCGGAGCGTGTGTGGGAAATGGTTTCAAAGGGCCGCTTGTCAGTTGGTTTGACCCGACCCGTGTTTGCGCATGATGCTCTCGGTTTGCAGACGCTGCTGCTGCGGGAGGAGAAATTCTGCGCCGCCGTGCCGCTCGATCATCCCTGGGCGAAGCTGACTTCGCTGAATTGGAAGAAACTCGCTGGCGAGCCGCTCATTCTCTTGGCGCGGAGAGAGGGGGCGGGCTCCCATGATGCCATCCATGCCTCCTTTGAGGAAGCGGGTTTCGCCCCTCGCGTGAAGCACACGCCGAGTCTGATCGGCACGGTCTTGCAATACGTCGAAGCGGGGGCTGGCATCGGCATCGTGCCGGAAAGCACGGCGAACAAGAGCCTCGCCCTGATCCCCCTCAAGCCGCAGCAGACCATCCCGCTGGTGATGGTGTGGGCCAAGGAAGGTGATGATCCGGCGGTGCTGGCGTTCCGGGACTTGGTGAAAGAATGGCTGAAAGCAGGGGAGCTGTGGGGCTGAAATGCGTTGCACCACAGCCCCGCTGGTGCTCCTTTCGCGCCCCCCTCGCCGGTGGCAATCCAGTCATTCGGCACACCTCATACCCCTCAATCGTCCCACCTACCATGTCTACCGACGCCAAGAACTCTATCGCGCAAATGGAGAAGATCGTTTCCCTCTGCAAGCGCCGCGGCTTCATCTATCAAAGCAGCGAAATCTACGGCGGCTGCGGCGGCGTGTGGGACTACGGCCCGCTGGGTGCCGAACTGAAGCGCAATCTGCGCAGCGCCTGGTGGAACACCATGACCCGCGAGCGCGAAGACGTGCTCGGCCTCGACGCCAGCATCCTCATGAATCCGGCCATCTGGAAGGCCAGCGGTCACGTGGACACCTTTGCCGACCTCATGCGCGAGTGTTCGCTGACGAACAAGCGCGTGCGTGCGGACCATGTGGAGCCGCAGGACGGCGTGGTCATGAAATACAGCGGCGCCACTTCCCCCACGGGCTGGCGCTGGGACCGCACGGTGTCCGCTCTGCTGAAGAATGGCGAGCACATCGAAAGCTTCCGCAAACGCATCCGCGCCCTGATCGCGCAGAACGCCGGTGAATCCGCAGGCAAGCCCGAGGAGATCGAACTGCTCAATGAGGAGAAGATCGACGCCGTGAACGGCAGCGTTGATTTCCACCCGGAAACCGGCGGTGCTCTCGGCGAGGCGCGTCCTTTCAACCTCATGCTCAAGACCTACCTCGGCCCAACAGCGACCGAGGCTGACGTGACCTACCTGCGCCCCGAAACCGCGCAGGCCATCTTCGCGCAGTTCAAGAACGTCTTCGACTCCAGCCGCGTGAAGGTGCCCTTCGGCATCGGCCAGATCGGCAAGGCCTTCCGCAACGAAGTCACACCGAAGAATTTCACCTTCCGCAGCCGCGAGTTTGAGCAGATGGAGCTCGAGTTCTTCATCAAGCCCGATGAAGCCGTCGAGATCATCTGCGGCGAAGTTGCCGCCTGGAGCGAAGGCGCGGACCTCAGCGAGCCAAAGCCCAACTGGGGCTGGCAGATGTGGCACCGTTACTGGGTCGATCAGCGCACCAAGTTCTACGAAGGCATCGGCCTCGGCGACGTTCTGGAATACTACTGGCAGACGCCAGCAGACCTGGCCCACTATGCACGCGCCTGCGTGGACATCCTCTGCGAGTTCCCCTTCGGCACCGAAGAACTCGAAGGCATCGCCGCCCGTGGCGACTTCGATTTGTCGCAGCACCAGAAGCACAGCACCAAGTCATTGGAAATTTTCGACGATGAACTTAAGGCTGCAGCCGCGAAACTCACCAACGAGCAGAAGGAGGCCCTTATTCAGAAACGCCTAGCCGCCGAAGCTTCCAAGACCAAGGGCGAGCCAATGCCAGAAGCCGATGTGCGTGCATGGTTCGACCGCCTTTTCAAAGGGAACTACGTCCCGCATGTCATCGAACCTTCTGCCGGTCTTGACCGCATGGCACTTGCCGTTCTCGCCAAGGCATTCGTTGAGGAAGAAAAGGCCGATGTGAATGGCAAAGTAGAGACTCGCACCATCCTACGCCTGCATCCACGTGTAGCGCCGATCAAGGTCGGCGTCTTCCCGCTGCTCAAGAACAAGCCCGAACTCGTCGCCAAGGCGCGGGAGGTCTATGCACTGCTCAAGAAGCACATGAACTGCTTCTACGACGAAACCGCTGCCATCGGCCGCCGCTACGCCCGTCAGGACGAAGTCGGTACCCCCTTCGGCGTGACGATCGACTTCGACTCCCTCGGCGAAAAAGGCCCCGAACTCCTCGACACCGTGACCCTGCGCCACCGCGACAGCGGCGAGCAGGAGCGCGTGAAGATCAGCGATCTTCTCGGCAAGCTGCTGCCGCTGGTGTCCTAAATAAGGAAACAGCGCGTCAATGGTTTGGTCATCCAGCCATTGACGCGCGGATTGATTTCAATCTTCATCTTCGAACCAAAAGATCCCCTGTATTGCGGGGGAGATTGCAATCACGCCGGTTTCAAACGTGGCGTCCGTGATGGAATTCCATGAACTTATTTTCAACAACGGGTAGCCGCTATCTGGATCGATCCTTTCCTTAAAGCTGGCATTGGTGAAAAAATGTGTTTCTGCAGGAGGAAAAATTTCAAGGAACTGCTGGGCTAATTGCTGCGCTTCTTGGAGCGGAATGCAACGGCAGTCATACGCCATTTCTCGATGCATGAACGACACGAGAATTCTCTCCGCCTTTGAGTGATCGATTTCGAGATGTCTCCCCGATGTCTCAAATCCGCACTTCTGCGCAAGGAGCTTGCATTGCTGCGAGATGTCTAAATCCGACGGGGTGTGATCGTTGAAAATGCGCAGGATGACTCCTCCACTATCACGACGTTCATTGATAAGTGCTTCAAGCTCGAGGGCGTTCATCGCTTTTTGCTGACAGATATAAATTCAAACGACACAGAATTTTTCAGGGGTCAATGTTTGCGGTGTTAAATCATTGGTTTCCTGCTCAGTGCCTTGAGAAGGGAACGCATGATCTCTCTCCCCTTTCTTGGCCACCAACGACGCAGGCACCCATTACCGCGTCTTGATAGCCGCGCCCACGAGCTCAGCGATGCGTTTGGCTCCTTCTCCGTTCGGGTGCACGGTGTCAGGAAACCAAGGCTTGTTTTCCAGCAGTGGCGTGTGCAGATCAATCAACCCGATGCCGGCCATTTGCGCGGCTTGTTTGATGGCCGGAATGACTTCGTCGCGGATGACGTCCTCGGTGATACCCCAGTTGCCAGGAAAAGCGGGCGGTGGCAGGCAGGCGTAGACCTTGGGGTGGCTGGGCAGTGCCTGGAACTCTTTGATCATGGCCACGTAGTCGCCGACAAACTCGTTTTTATAGCCGGACCAGATGGCTGCCTTGGCGTCGTTGGTGCCTAGAGCAATGATGACGATGTTTGGATTAGAATCGAGTGCCGGGTGATGATCGAACGGGTCCGCTTTTCTCAGCATCGTGCGGCCACCCACGCCGAAGTTTTGGACGTTCCAGCCCGAGCCGAGAACCTCCTGCAACTTGGCTGGATAGCTGTCTTGCTTTGGATTCTGAGTGCCGACGCCTTCGGTGATGCTGTCGCCCACACATGCAACCCGGACAGGATCCGCTGCCCTGCTATCTCTCGGTAAATTGAAAAGGGCGACTGCAATGAGAATGGCGGTGAGGTGGGCTCGATTCATCGTGAAAGGAGATAACGGTCCCTGTTCGATTTGCACGCGACTCCTCGATTACTTCGAACAAACAGTTTCTTTTCCCCTCAGATCATCATTCGCAGCGCGAGATAAGGCACCAGGTTGAGCAGAAGGATGCCGATCTTGTAGATCGCCATGGCGATGTAGTGGGCACCGTCAAACTGCTCCACCGAAATGCGAAACCAGCGGGAGTGAAGGCGATGCATTGCATCGTGTCCCAGGATGAATGCAATGAACCACACCATGAGGATGCCGTAGTTGATGACGGCACACCACAAGAGGAACTGGGTGGTGGTTGCGATGTTCATGCGGGAGCATCCAGCCGTCTGCGGGTTTGTCAGGTGCTTTGTGCGGACGGGGAGCCAGCGGATGGCGGTGTGCCGCGCTGCGTGGCATTCATGTAGCTGGAGCGTTTCCAAAAATGATTTCCGGAAAGCGGGCGTGGGGACGCTCGGCGGCGGCTTGAGGACATTCCGCCCTGCATCGCGCTGGGCTCTCGCATGTCCGCCGCTGGTAGGGCTGGCCGTCCTCAGCCAGCCGCCGTCGAAGCCCATGATCCTCGAGCAAGAAGCAGCCTGCTAAACGGAAATGAGTTTTGCGAACCGCTATAACGTGATTTCGCGGGACGTTGGTGGACGGAACCATGGACGTGAACCGGCAGTAAACAGCAGGGCCACTCCTGTCACATGCAGGGCTGTCTGTACCAGGTTAAGCATCCCTGATATGAAGGAATCGCCGAAGCATTCGATCACATTCATCAGTCCGCCAGGAAGACAGATGACAATAAGAACCAGGAAGGTGACTCGCACCCAGTGGTAACCTTCATCGATCATCGTGATCAACCAGACATTCAAAATGACCGCCACAAAGAGGATGAGAAAGCCGAATTCGAGGTGTGCCTTTGAACGTATTTCCGGCCAGGCGATCCAGAGGTGTGGAATCGTTAAGGCCAGGGACCACCAAAGCAGGCGGATGGCGGTGGAGACCACTGGTGGTCTGGGTGGTGATGCGGGGACGGAACTGCTGGCAGGGACGTTTGCCGGGGCAGGTGAAGCGGGGGCTGGTGGCCTGGGCAGCGGCGCGAGATCCGGCTCAACGAAGGAGCGCTTGGCCTCAGCGGACATGAGGAGGTCGCGCGAGTAGAACAGCAGCGGGGTGCGTTTGTCGCAGAGCTGTGTCTGAGCGTCGAAGAACTCATCCGCAGTGTCTGCACGGCCAAACTGGCGCAGCGCGGTGTAAACGAGCTGCAGCCAGACCTGCGTCATCGTCTCATGATAGCCGCCAGTGGGCGTGTCCTGGATGCCGTGAGCCGCATTGTAGGCTTGGATGCCGGTGCGCAGACGCTCCAGAGCCTCGGCGAAGGAGAACTGGCTCAGATAGAGGTACGCCACCTTCAGGTGGGCGCGGTGGTTCCATTGCTCCAGCGGCAGGGAGTAATCCTCGAAGCGGCGGAGATGCTCTGCGTCGTTCATGGTTTCACGCCTCTACCCAGGATCACATCTCCCCAAAAAACTCAAGCAGCTACTTGGAGAGCTGCTTCACCTTGATCGTTTTGACGGTGACTTCGGAACCATGGGAGGGGAAGACGCAAACTGAGTTGTCGATCTTGGAGTAATCCCCCGTGTGCTCATACCGGAGTTTGTCATCCACATAGATGGATTGTTTTTGGGCCGTGACGACCCAGCGGATGGTCACGTACTTGTTGGTAGGGATGAGTCCCGCGCCTGCTTTATGCTGGCCGTCTGCCGGGCCTCCACCGACACGAAGCATGGTGCGACCTCCCTCCCAATTAAAGATCACTTCGCTCGCCGCATAGCTCATGCGGAGATTGGTCGAGTCGGTTTTGGCTTCGATGATGATCTCAACCGGAGGTTTGAAGGTCGCCTTGGTGGTGGCGGTATCTTTGCCTTTGAGTTTTCTGGGTGATCCTCCTCGCTCCATGAGCATCCCTATGTGCTCGGTGAAGCCGTCGGCGTCTGTGGCGCTCAAAAAGTGGGCGTTGGTGATGAAAATGAGTGCCAGAGCGATGAGTTTTTTCATGGGGGTGCAATGATGGAACTATCAGAAACGAACTTGATCTTCATGATGTAGCATCACCTACGAGGTCACTGGGTGTTTTCCCAAGGCTTTTAGGAGATGGTTTGTCGCCATATGGGGAGCAGGGAATCAAAAACTTGGGATGCAGGCAAGACTTTTATTGGTTGAGCAATGATGTGGGTTTGTCCCAATGACACGAGACAACAGGTATCAGCGTTGACCCCCTCTTCCAGGGGGCTCAAATTCAGAGCGTTAAATCGCAGGGCGCCGATCTGGCGCGATCACATCTCCAAAAAGTTCTTCAGCAGCTTCTTGCCTTCCTGCGTGAGGATGGACTCAGGATGAAACTGCACGCCGTGGATGGGAAGCTCCTTGTGGCGCAGGCCCATGATCTCGGACTCGTCATCGCTGCAGGTGGCGGTGATGGCGAGGCAGTCGGGCAGGGTGTCGCGTTTGACGAGGAGGGAATGATAGCGCGTGGCTTCAAAGGGCTGCGGCAGGCCTTTGAAGACGGATTCACCCTTGTGATTGATCAAGGAGGTCTTGCCGTGCATGAGGCGTCCGGCGCGGACGACATCGCCGCCGAAGACGTGGCCGATGGCCTGATGCCCCAGGCAGACGCCGAGGAGTGGGGTGGATTTGCCAAAACGCTCGATCACCGCGCAGCTGATGCCGGCTTCCTTCGGCGTGCAGGGGCCGGGAGAGATGCAGATGTGGTCGGGCTTGAGCTTCTCGATCTCGTCCAGTGTCACCTGGTCGTTGCGGCGGATTTCCATGACGGCTCCCATCTCGCCGAAGTATTGGACGAGGTTGTAGGTGAAGGAGTCGTAGTTGTCGATGATGAGAAGCATGGGAGCGTCAGGCAGTCAGGGCGGGTCAGAAGCCGCGGAGTTGGAGGATGTTGTCGAGTTCGGCCTGGAAGGCGGGGATGTCAGCGGCGGGTGGCTGGTAGCCGGGGGCGGGGCCTCGCATGCCAAAGCGGCCCTGCTCATCCATGAACCACTGCACGGTGACGCCATCGCTGAAGGTGGCCCTGCCGCTGATGACCGCGCCGGGAGGCGGGACTTCATCCACGCTTACCTTCAAGGCCCCCCCCGCAGGAGCTTCGTCAGCCACGGCTGCCGCGCCATCCGCTGCGGGTTCAGGCGGCGGTGGGGCAGGCTTTTCCTCGGGTGGGACTTCACGTGGCTTGTCCTGGATTTTGACACCCAGCTCCATGATGAGCAGGCGCGTCTCCATGTACGTCAGGGTGGTGTCGCATTCGCTGCGGAGGCGGTCCTGGATCTGATTGAGATTGGCACCTTCAGCGGCCCATTGTTCGACGAGTTGACGCTGCTGTGGAGTGAGATTGGCCATGAGAAAGGGATACGTAACGGGAACGGCTTCAGCCGTTCATCTTGTCGGTGATGATGTGGCAGAGTGTGGAGGCTTTTTTGTGCAGCGTCTTCACTTCTTCCAGAGGCAGGGCCTTGCCTTCCGGCACATCCAGCAGCGGAAGCATGGACTCCAGGCCTTTGCGGAGCTCCTGCAGCGCAGGGTTTTTCATGATGCTCGGGTGCAGGCTGTCGAGGCTCATCATGTAATACTCGGCGATGTCCCGGCGCGTGAGCTGGCGGGTCTTTTCCTCCGCGTAGTTGTCGCTGATGCTCTTGGTGGCGATCTCCAGCGCACGCAGCCAGCCGCCGAGGCTGATGAGATGCGCGATGTCCACATCCCGCAGCATGACCATCTCCGCCTCCACGTCGGCCTGGGTTTTGGCCAGTTCCACACGCAGGTCCTTCCAGTTGCCCTTGAGGCTGTATTCAAACAGGCTGCCGGTGTGCTTGTTCATGCGGTTGCCCGCGCCCAAAGCCTTGCCGTATTTGATCATGGCGCGGCCCACGGCCTCCATTTCTTCCACGCGCTCGCATTGAACGATGAGGAAGCCGTCGGCGATCAGGGTGCCCAGGCCCATGGCCACGATGACACGGTCGGCGGGTGTTTTGTCGGTGAAGGGGCGCTTCAGGTCGTCAAAGCGCAGCTTGCCGACGTTGTTGAGCATGTCGAAGAGCTTGCGGATGGAGGGCGTGGTGAACTGGTTCACCCCGTATTCCTCACGCACATGCTCATCACCCACCACATCCTCCGGGATGGGGTTCTTCTCCGGCGTGCGTTCCGGTGACGCCGGAGCTGCATCTTGGGCGTTGAGCACAGCAATGCCAGCGGCTCCGAGCACGGGCAGCAGCAGGCGGGCGATGAAACGACGAGTCATGGTGCGGAGAGGATACGTAGTCGCCCCGGTATTTCCAGTGCGAGTCTGGAAAAGCTTTAGGAGTGCATTTCGCTACATTTGCACGATTTCCACCGTTCATTGCTTTCACCATGCGCCTGTTCTTCACCCTGATCCTTCTTTCAGCATTCAACCTGTCCGCCCAGGAGGTGCCGCCACCGCTGACGGAATACCAGGGCCGCGTGATTGCGCGAACCATGCACTGGAAGGGCGCCGAGTGGCTGATGCGCCGCGTCCGGGAGGCGGAGGAAGGCCCCTCCCAGATGCGCGAGCAACTGCACGTGAAGCCCGGCATGGTGGTGTGTGACATGGGCTGTGGCAATGGCTACCACACCCTGCCGCTGGCCGAAATGGTCGGCGAGAAGGGGAAGGTCTATGCCGTGGACGTGCAGCCCGAGATGATCGAGATGCTCAAGCAGAACATCGAGAGCAAGGGCCTGAAAAACATCGCCCCCATCAACAGCCTCTACCACGATCCCAAGCTGCCGCCGAACACCTGCGACATGATCCTGCTGGTGGATGTGTACCACGAATTCTCCCACCCCGTCCAAATGCTCGCCGGCATGCGTGCCGCCCTAAAGCCCGACGGGCAGCTCGTGCTGGTGGAATTCCGCGCCGAAGATGACAGCGTGCCGATCAAACCCGAGCACAAAATGACCAAGGCGCAGATCAACAAGGAGATGAACGCCAATGGCTTCAAACTCGTGCGCGAGTATGACGGCCTGCCCTGGCAGCACCTGATGTTCTTTGGCAAGGCGGAGAAGGACGCTGCCAAAGCAGCGCCCACGCCATCGAAGTAAAAAGGCTGCCGTCTTAAAGCACGTTCACCGCAGCCCCACCGTCTACCACGATGCCCTGGCCGGTGATGTAGCTTCCGGCTTCGCTGGCCAGCATCAAGGCCGGGCCGGCGAGTTCACGTGGAGCCGCCCAGCGCTTCACGGCGGTGCGGTCGGCGAAGTATTGCTTCTCCTCGTCATTGAGCAGCTTTCCGGGCATGTCGGTGAGGAAGGGGCCGGGGCAGAGGCAGTTCACGGTGATGCCATAGGGACCGAGATCGAGCGCGCTGGCGCGGGCGAGGCCGATGAGCGCCGCCTTGCAGGCGCAGTAGACATTGCGCTTCAAACGACCGCCAACGCCGAGCACGCTGGAAATGTGGATGATGCGGCCCCACTTGCGCGCTTTCATGCCGGGTACCACAGCGCGGGTGAGGGACATCACGGCGGTGAGATCCACTTCGACATTGCGGTCCCACACTTCGTCGGTGATTTCGTCGATGGCCTGCGGGTTGTTGATGCCGGCGTTGTTGACGAGGATGTCGATCTTGCCGAGGCGTTTTTCCGCTTCCACGGCCAGTGCCTTCACGGCTGCGCGGTCAGCCATGTCGGCCACCATCCATTCGACTTTGACGTTCAATCCCGCGCCGATTTCAGCGGCAGCGGCGGTGAGTTCCTCGGCATTGCGGCTGGAGATGAAGACATCCGCACCGGCTTCGGCGAAGCCACGGGCCATGGCTTTGCCAAGACCTTTGCTGCCGCCGGTGACGAGTGCTGCTTTGCCAGAGAGATTGAAAAGTGGGGAGGACATGCGCGCGGTTTAGCATGCGTGCCTGCCCTGCGCGAGTGGAAAGCGCGGCTCCCATCGGCCTGCAGAAAACTACTTCACCACCTTGCCGCCCAGAGAAAGGATGCGCGCCTTGCCCTTCGCGTCCTCCGCTTCCGCGATCTGCTTGTTGGTCACATACATCTGCGAGAGAGCAGTCCAGGCCAGCAGGTCGTTGGGCTGGAGGGTCGTGGCCATGAGTCCGGCACCGATGGCTTCCTTCACCTCACCGTTGCGCAGCAGCGCCATGCCTAGGGCGTGCCAGCTCTCAAAATGGTCCGGCTCCAGTGCGACGCAGCGCCGGTACAGGGCGATCGCCTCCGGCAGCTCGCCAAGGGCGACGTGCCCGCTGGCTTCATCGTAAAGTTCTTCGACGCTGGATGGCGTGTGGCTCATGCGCGTCGGTAGGAGGTGCCTCAGCCCAGCTTGGCGTAGGAGATGTGGGCGGCTTCGTGCTGTTTCTTGAACCAGGCCTGGAAGAGGCTCCGGCGCTCCTGATCAGAAAGTGATTCCACCTGGCTCTTGCGCAGTTCGGCGGCGTCAGGGCGCTTGCGCAGTTCCTTGGCGCTGACGTAGACGAGCACGGTGGCTTTGCCGTTGTCCACATCCACGGCGTGAGAAATGCTGCCGACAGCGGTACTCGCGGCCTCCTGGGCGATGTAGAAGCTGTTGGGGACTTCCTGCGGTGGGTTGGCAATGTCGATGTCCGGCAGGGGCTCAAGGGTGAGTTTCTGCGCCTTCACCAGTTCATCGATCTTCTTGCCCGCCTTCAAGCCTTCGCTCAAAGCCAGACGCGCTTCATTCACAGCCTTGGTGCGGGCTTCATCCGCCTTCTGTCCCAGCAGCACTTCTTTGATTTTGCCAGTCACCTCGGCCAGCGTCTGCTGCTTGGGCTCTTCTATCTGGGTCACGTCAAACACATACCAGCCCTTGATGCCTTCGACGGCTTCCGCAGGAGCTTTCGAATCCTTGGGGCGGGCGAAGATCTGTTCGACCACATCGCTTTCGGACTTGAGTGCGTCGGGAGGGTTGCCTTGGGCAAAAGCGGGGACGGTTTCGACTTTTTCCTTCGTCTCCTTGGCCGCATCGGCAAAGCTCTTGTGTCCCTTCACGGTGAGATCATTGAAGGCATTCACGCGCTGCACGATGGCGTTCTGCGCTTTCTGGCGCTCTTCCAGCGGCTTCTTTTCGAGGTCCTTGGCGTTTTCGAAGAAGACGTAGCTCACCGCGCGTTTTTCCACGGTCTTGTATTCCTCTTTCTTCTCGTCGTAATACTTCTTGATCTCGTCATCGGTCACGGTGGCGGCCTTTTTGAAGGTCTCGGTTTCAAAGGTGATCTTGGAGCCTTTGAAGGTCTGATAGCTGCTGGCATACTGCTTTTCAGCGGCCAGAGGGGAGGCGGTGTAGCTCTTGGTCACCAGTTCCTGCAGCTTCCGCAGGCCGACGATGTCCTTCATGATGTCCAGCAGGGCCTCGCTGTCGAAACCCATGGAGGAGGCGAGTTGTTCCAGCATCTGGCCACGGGAGACGTCGAGCTTGCCGTTGTTTTGCAGGGCGGGGAGTTTGTCCAGTGCGGCACGAGCCTCTGCATTGCTGGGGCGGATGCCGAGTTCTTCCATCATGTGACGTGCCACAAAGAAATTGGCAAAAGCGTCCAGACCGCCCGAGGAGGGGATGATGCTCAGGATCGAGGACAGCTCATCGGCCTGCAGGTAATACTGGGTGAACTGCACGGAGCGCTGCGCACGCTGGACGTCAGCCACGGTGTAGTCCTTGCCAAACACCGTGAGAGCCACGTCGGTGACGAGCATCTTCTTCTCATGGTTCGCGGTCGTTTGGGAAACTCCATAGTAAAACATGGAGATGATGATGGAGATCGTCAGGGTGATGAGGAAGGCACCACGGTGGCGGCGGAAAAATTCGAGCATGGGAAGTCAGGTCGGTTGAAGGGCGCGCAATAAGCCCCACCGCACCCCGGCAGCAACCGGAAAGTGGAGCTCACTCATCTGGCGCCTCTGGGAAACATTCGGCCTCGTCCCTTGACATTGCAGGCACCCGGCACACTTCATGCGCTCCTATTTTCCGTTGATCGCCTGCCCTCATGCCCCAAGCTCCCACGAAACGCTACTGGACCGTTCGCTCCTCCTCCATCCATAACCGCGGCATTTTTGCCCGTTGTGACATTCCCAACGATGTGCCGATCATCGAATACATCGGTGAAAAAATCACCAAGGCGGAGTCCTCCCGCCGTGGTGAGGCGCTGGTCGAGAAATCCAAGAAGACCGGCGGTGCCGCCGTCTATGTGTTCACGCTGAACCAGCGCTACGACATTGATGGGGCCAAAGGGAAAAATCCCGCCCGCTACATCAATCACTCCTGCGCCCCCAACTGCGAGGCCTACATCATCCGCGGCCGCATCTGGATCTACTCCCTGCGCGAGATCAAGGCCGGCGAGGAGCTGACCTACAACTACGGCTTTGACGTGGACACCTGGGACGAGCATCCCTGCCGCTGCGGCACTGACCGCTGTGTCGGCTTCATCGTGGAGGAAAAGCAGTGGCCGAAGCTGCTGAAGAGGATGGAGAAGGCTGAGCAAGATATCAAAAAGAAGAGGCTGAAGCTCGCCGAAGCGAAGAACGCCACAGCGCCTGCAAAGAAAACGTCAGCCAAAAAGACCGCAGCGAAGAAGACTTCGGCCAAAAAGCCGCTGACCAAGAAGAAAAAGTAGCGCGCGTCCCGTTCCCCTCACACCCGCCGCGCTTCACGTTCCGTCGCGCGGGCGGCGGCACTGTTTTGAAAATGGGTGATGGCCGCAGCGAGTGCGTCGGCGGCATCGGCCTCCGGCGTTTCACGCAGGCGCAGCTGGGCGCGGATCATGAAGGCCACCTGGTCTTTCTGCGCGGCGCCGCGCCCCACGGCGGCCTGTTTGATTTCTCGCGGGGCATATTCGTAGATCGGCAGGCCATGCTCGGCTGCGGCTATGAGGCAGGCTCCGCGTGCGGTGCCCAGCACGATGGCCGTCTTGTAGCTCTGCACAAAGATGGTGGACTCAATGGCGCACACCGTCGGTGAATGCCGGGCGATGACTTCGAGTAATCCGGCACGGATGGCGACGAGGCAGCCGGAGGGAAGCAGGGCTGGTTTGTTGTGAATGACGCCCCATTCAATCGCGCGCAATTGCCCGGCGGCGCATTCCACCACCGCCCAGCCGGTTTTCCGCAGTGCCGGGTCGATGGCCAGGACGCGCTCCACAGCGGGAGTCACGGTGGCAGCGTCGGAACTGCGGACGATGCGGGCCATCAGCGGCGTTTTTTTGGCCCGCTCTGTCCGAGGCGGAAGAGTTGGTCCACGGAAACGGTGCCTGATCCGAACAGGAGCAGCGTCACGGTGATGATCAGGTAGAGCCACGCAGCCTCCACTCGTGGGGAGTCGGTGTTGTGCAGCACCACCAGCGTCGTGATGACCACCGGCAGAAAGATGAAGGCAAACAGCCGGGTTAAAAAGCCGATGATCCAGCTCAAGGCCACGGCGACGATGAGGAGGGCGACGACCGGGGCCAGCAGATGGGCGTAGGGCATGCCCGCCTCGTGAAACGCAGGAACCCAGGCCCAGGGCTTCTCCTGAAAGAAGAAATGGTAGGCGTTTTGCACGGCATTGAGGCCGTAGCGTGTCATGAGCAGCAATCCGGTCCCGATACGGAGGATGGCGGCGGTTTGAAAAAGAGAACTCAGGGGGCTTTGTGCAGTGGCAGGACCACTGCCGGTGTATTCGAGCATGATGCGAAAATCAGATGTCGGGAGAAAGTGTGATGATGTCACCAGCCTGCGGCTGCCAGTTTTTATCCGCTGCTTCCTGGGAGGTGAAGAAGTGACGCTGGCCGTGACGTGAAATGTAGAAGCCGCGGGAGGTGGAGCCGGGCTTGCGACCACCGGTGACGGTGACGGCCTGTCTCACGCTCATGTCTTTGAAGACCGGAATAAACTCGGGCTCCATCACATCGCCGTTGAGGAAGAGGACGGGGGTGTTTTCCACGGAGATGATTTGCACCGTGATCTCCCGGGTGTTCCGTCCGGCCAGCCGGAACACCGTGGCGATGGCCTCCGCCGCCTTCGGCAGAGTCAGGCCTCCGACCCGCGCACTGCCCACCTTGCCGAGTGGGAGCAGCCCTTCGGTGTTGATCATCTCAATGCCACGGTAGATGCGGTCCGGGCTACGGGTGCCTTCATAAATTTCGAGCCGCACGGTGTGGCCGAAGCCCAGGGTGCCGCGCGAATTGAACGGAACATCCGGATCTTCAGAATTTACCTTGTCCGTCTCAGACATGCCCGGGACGAGCTTGGCCACCGTGTTTCGGCTCGGCAGGCTGGGCATGCCAATCTTTGGCAGCTTGGGCATCGGGGGAATGATCTTCTTGATCATGCCACAGGAGCAGAGCAGGAAGCTGGCGGCGGCAAAAAGAAGGGCAGTGAGGACACGCGACATGGGGAACAAGAAACAGGTTTCGTCATGATGGCGGCACGTCGTGCGATGGCAAGAGGCTTTCGTCTTTGGCGTGATTCCTTCCGGGATGGCCCACCGGCTTGTCAGGAGGGGCAGGGAATTATGCACCCGACTTGGTGACTTCCTCATACACCCGCAGCGCTGCGGTGACGGAGGCCGGCCGGTTGGCGGGGACGCGGTTGATGAGCCATTCGACCCACTTCACGGTACGGGAGGGCAGGTCGGGCCGCAGTGTGCCCAGTGGCGGTGTTCGGGGGTGCAAATGTGCCGCCATCACCTGCGGCTTGGTCTCGCCGTCGAAGGGATGCCTCTGCGTCAGCGCATAGTAGTAAATGCAGCCCAGCGCGTAGATGTCTGTGCGGACGTCCACGGGGGCGCGCTCAAATTGCTCCGGAGCCATGAAATGAATGGATCCGAGCAGCCCTTCGCAGGCTTTCAGGGCCGGCTCACCCACCCGCGGGGTGCTTTTCGCCAGCCCGAAATCGAGGATTTTCACCTGCAGGCCACCGTCCGGCAGCCGGTGGATCATCAGGTTTCCGGGCTTCAGGTCCAGATGCAGTATGCCCATCGCATGCACGGCACTCATCCCGTCCAGTGTCTGGCGCACCAGGGGGTCAAAATCCTTTGCCTTCAAAGCGCCACGCAGGATCACGTCCTCCAAAGTCTCGCCTTGGGCCAGCTCCATCACGATGAACCCACCTTCGGAATCCACGCCGAAATCGTAAACGGCCACGACGTTCGGGTGTTGCACCTTCGACTGCTTCCGGGCCTCGCGGATCAGGGCGTCCACCGCCGTACCGCAGCCACCCACCTTGTCGGCCAGAATACGTTTGATCGCCACCTCGCAGCCGCGCTGGGGGTCCCGTGCTCTGAAAACAGCCCCCAGGCCTCCTTCGGCGATGGGAGCTAGCAATTCATAGCGTTCGTTCATCAGGGAAGGAATGCTGACACTTTCAAGCTTTCACGCAATGAAACTTTAGCGCGTTTTACCAGCTGTGCTAAAATCTCGGTTTCCACCATGCAACTGCTCCGCGTTCAAGACCTCAAAATTCACTTCCCCGTGCGCGGGGGCTGGTTTGGCCGTACCACGGATGTCATCAAGGCCGTGGACAAGGTTAGCTTTGAAGTGGAGGAAGGCAGCACCGTTGGTCTGGTGGGTGAAAGCGGCAGCGGCAAGTCCACTGTGGCCCGTGCCCTGCTCAAGCTCACCCCCGTCACCTCGGGCAGCGTGAACTATCGAGGCATGGAAGTGCTGCCGATGACGGAGAACGAGTTCCGCCCCTTGCGCAAAGAAATGCAGATGGTGTTTCAGGACCCCATCGGCTCGCTCAATCCGCGCATGACCGTCGAGTCCATTCTCGGTGAGCCGCTGCAGATTCACTTCAAGGAACTCTCTCGTGATCAGCGCCGTGAGGTCTCAGCCGGGCTGCTCAAAAAAGTCGGACTGCCCGAGGATGCATTGCAGCGTTACCCGCATGAATTCAGCGGCGGTCAGCGCCAGCGCATCGGCATCGCGCGCGCATTAGCCGTGAAGCCCCGCTTCCTTATTTGTGACGAGCCCGTCAGCGCCCTGGATGTCAGCGTGCAGGCCCAGATTCTCAATCTGCTCAAGGACATCCAGGCGGAGCTTGACCTCACGCTGCTCTTCATCGCGCACGATCTCGCGGTCGTCCGTCACATGAGCGATCACATCGTCGTCATGCATCACGGCAAGATCGTCGAGCAGGGGAACGCGGACGAGATCTGCGAGAACCCGCGTCACGACTACACCCAGAAGCTGCTCGAAGCCGTGCCCGTGCTCATTTAGCGCGAGTGGTGTCCACTCGTCCCAATCTTTTCTTGTTCTGATCCCATGACTCCTCTTTTCAAAAAGTTCCTCGGCATGAACTGGCTGCTGGTGCTCAACATCGCCGCTCTCATCGTCTTCGGCGTGTACGCCATCTTCAATGCCTCGGCCTACAAGGACGAGGCGGATCTGGCGCTCAAGTGGCGGGATCAGATCCGCTGGGTGATGATCGGTCTGCCGTTTTTCTTTGCCGCCTCGCTGCTGGACTACAAGTGGGTGCGCTGGGCTTGTGTGCCGATGTATCTCGCTGGTATCGGTGGTCTGGTGGCGGTGCTGGCCTTCGGGGTGGAGATCGGTGGAAACAAAGCTTGGATTAAAGTAGGCGGCATGATGGTGCAGCCCTCCCAGTTTGCCATCATGTCCGGCATCCTGATTCTGGGCGTCATTTTTGGTGAACTGCCGCGCATGATACCGGTCTTTCGCCGTCCATGGCTGCGCATCATGGCGGCAGGGATGGTGGCCGGCATTCCCGCCATGATGGTGATCAAGGAGGACTTGGGCTCCGGTCTCGTCTGGGGCCCGGTGTTTCTGTCAATGATGCTCGTTGGCAGCATCCCCTTTCGTTACATGATCACCATGCTGCTCGGTGTCGCCAGCGTGGTGCCGCTGGTGTATGTCTTTGCACTCAAGCCCTACCAGCAGGCTCGTATCAACTCCACCTGGTATATGGCCACCAACCAGCTCGACAAGGTGGACCTGCAAAACGAAGGATGGGTGGCTAAGCACCTGCAGATCGCGGTTTCGACGGGTGGCCTTGAAGGCAAGGGGCCTGAATCCAAGAAGGTTCCCGATCAGGCCTCCATTCACCGCACTTTCTTCCCGCACGAATCCATCAATGACTTCATCTTTGGCGTCATCGCGGAGGAGTTTGGCTTCCGCGGTTCGGTGCTGCTGCTTTCAGGCATGGCGCTGCTGCTGCTGCAAAGTGTCTTCGTGGCCTTTTGTGCCCGCGATCAGCTCGGGCGGCTCATCGTCGTGGGCGTGGTGGCCATGTTCTTTGTGCACACCTTCCAGAATGCGGGGATGAATCTCGTCATGCTGCCCGTCATCGGTCTGCCCATGCCCTTCATCAGCTACGGTGGTACCTTTGTCGTGGTGACGCTCTTCCTCATGGGCATGGTCCAGAGCGTCTGGGTTCACCGCAACATCTCCGCCGTGAAGAAGAAGCGCTCCGTGAACGGCCCCCGTGATGACGACGACGAGGATTAAACCGCAGGCGCGGCACTCCGGCCGTAGGTTGGGCGTGTTTGGTGTCGAGAATATTCCGACACCCAGCAGACACCTCCACCAAACCGCCCGACTTCGAGGGCTTTCGTACGCCATGACGCTTGCGGTACGCTCGTAGACGGGCGGGCTTACTCCACACCCATCATACGAAGCGGTTCGCTACTTTGAGATCTGAAGGTAAAAAGGTCGCGCCTCCTCACACGATCTCCCAGCCCTTGCGGTAGTCGCGGCGCACCATCTTGTCGGCAGCGGCGCTGTTTGGAATCTTGAGCGCAGGCGCATCCCAGATGAGGTTTTCATTCGGGAAGGCGCTCGCAAGGCAGCCAAGAAGCACCGCCTCCGTCAGCGGTCCTGCGTAATCAAAATTGGCGGAGGGCTTCTTGTCTCCCTTCAGACAGCAGTCGATGAAATCAGCCCAGTGGTCACGGGGTTCGAGCTTGGGATAGGCACCGAATTTGGCAAATTTCTCGCGTGGGTACAGCAGCGGTGTGGAGCCGTGCGGGGAAAGCAGCACGCCCTCGGTGCCCAGGTAAATGGTGCCCTGGCCGGGGAATTTGGCCACATCACCCACCAAGGCCATGACTTCTGCCGGCGGACGCGCATCACCATCAGTCCAGGTCACCTTCACGGTGTCGCCAGCGGTGTACTTCGTGCCTTTGAAGGTGTATTCCACGACAGCATTGATGGCCCAGTTGTCCTTGTTGGGGACGGGGCCGCTGGACTTCACCGAGATCGGAGCGGCGAGATCCAGCGAGCGGAACCAGCCGCTGAACATGTGGCAGCCCATGTCTCCGAGCGTGCCAGTGCCGAAGTCGCGGCGTTTGCGCCAGTTGCTTGGGTGGTCGTATTTTTCAATGTAGCTGCGCTCAGCGGCAACACCGAGCCACTTGTCCCAGTCGAAGCCCGCAGGGATCGGGTCGCTCTTCGTCGGACGCACTTCGAGGTCGCCCCACTTCTTGTTCGAAAACGTGTGGGCTTCCTTCACCTTGCCGATGGCCCCCATCTGAATCAGCGCCACCGCATGGCGTTCCGTGAACGCCGAGGATATCTGAATGCCCATCTGCGTCATCACGCCCTTGTCACGTGCACGCTCCACCATCTGGCGGCACTCCCACAGGTTGTGCGCCAGCGGCTTCTGGCCATACACATGCTTTCCTTTTGCGATGGCGGCCAGGCCGATGCTGCCGTGCATGTGGTCAGGCGTGGAAACGTTCACGCTGTCGATGTTGGCAGATTCCTTTTCCAGCAGTTCACGCCAGTCCTGGTACACCTTGATGTTCGGCCATTTTTCCTGCGCTTTGGCAAAGTTGCGGGTGTCCACATCACACACCGCCGTCAGTTCCCACATCGGGTGGTTGGACATCGCGCTCATGTCCGCCATGCTCATGCCCGAGGCGCCGAAGGCCGCATGGCGCAGCTTGCCGTTCGGAGAAGCGGCACGCATTCCGGTGGTGACCCAGGGGGCGGCGAACAGCGTGGCGGCGGACTGACGGATGAAATGGCGGCGTGATTGCATGTGGAATGAATAGGTGGAGCGCGAAAATACGTTGCGCGGCCTGCCCATCTTCCGTTTCTCTTTGCCAAGTTATGAACGCCCTCTCCGACCGCCTGCAAGCCATCCGCTACCGCATCACCGCCGCCGCCCAGCGTTGCGGCCGTGATCCCGCTTCGATCGATCTGCTCGCCGTTTCCAAAACTTTCCCCGTCGAAGCCATCCGCGAAGCCGTGGATGCCGGTCAGCTTCTCTTCGGTGAAAACAAAGTGCAGGAAATCCTCGCCAAAGCCCCGCAGCTTCCCGCAAACCTGCACTGGCATCTCATCGGCCATCTCCAGTCCAACAAGGTCCGCAAAGTCCTCCCGCATGTGAAGGCCATCCACAGCATCGGCTCGCTCGATCTCGCACGGGATGTGGACCGCATCGCTGGAGAACTCGGCCTCTTCCCCCAGGTTTACATCGAGGTCAATCTGGCCGCCGAAAGCAGCAAGCACGGCTTTAGCGCCGAGCAGCTCCGCACCAGCCTCGAAGCATTGTATTCCCTCAAGCGCCTCGAAATCCAGGGCCTCATGTGCATCCCGCCATTCGATGCCGACCCTGCCAAAAGCCGCCCCTACTTCACGCACCTGCGCGAACTCCGCGACGAACTCGAACAACGCGGCGGCGCACCCCTCCCGCGCCTCAGCATGGGCATGAGCCATGACTTCGAAATCGCCATCGAAGAAGGCGCCACCATCGTCCGCGTCGGCAGCGCCATCTTTGGTGAACGAACCTATCAGACTGCGGCATGAGCCAGCGTGCCGACAAATGGCTGCACCACGTGCGCGTTTTCAAAACACGCACCCTCGCCACCCAGGCCTGCGCCCGCGGCAACGTCACCATCGATGGCCAGCCCGTGAAAGCCTCCCGCGATCTCAAACCGACCGACATCCTCGAAGTGGTGCGCGGCGATCTCCGCCTGCGCCTGCGTGTCATCGCCTTCTCCCCCCAGCGCCTCGGTCCGCCCAAAGTCCCCGAGTTTTGCGAAAACCTCACCCCCATCGAGTGGATTCAACGCGCAAGCGAACTCCGCCGCGAACGCGAACTCATCCAGCCTCGTGCGCACGAAGTCGTCGCCAAGCCCGACAAGAAGCAACTGCGCGAACTGCGGAAGTTCTGGGAGGAGCAGGGGGAGTGAAGAATGTTGTCCCGAGCTACAGCTCACTCTGGAAAGGTGCCGCCGCTCCCGTGTTAGTCTCAGCGAGTGACTGCTAACGATTGGAAGTCAATCGTTTGAATCGCGAGGTTCTACAAAAAGTCTGGCAATTTTTTGGTGGCTCCCATCCGAGTTGGCTCGGCGCCTTGTTAGTCACCAACATCTGATGACTCCTCCCACTCGTTTGTTTTTTCAGAACCATCAATCTTTCGGCTCCACGACTTCCAGCCATAGTTGTAAGCGCACTGGATATATGGGCCACGTATGATCCGAGTGCCAACGGCTTCTGCGTGACGTGATGAATCGACACCAATCTCGTGAACAACGTCAGCCAACGGGAATCCCTCGCCGCCATGATTGCTCGATGATGCGTTGCACCAGACCGCCTCAACAGCTGACTTATAATCGGGTGCTGACACGAGGTAAATCGTGTCAGAGTCGTCTGGCTTGCCATACGAACCATAGAAAATGACCTCGTAGAGATTCATGGCGCATCCTCCATCAAAAACGCCCGACTGCGAGGACGTCCGCACGCTTCGTTTCCATAAAAAGTCTCTAGGGAGCGCGGGAAACAAGGAAAGCGGGCGTGGCGCAGTGCTCACTCCGCCTTCGCCTTCCCTTTACCCTTCTTCCCCTTGCCGGGTTTGTCCGATTTCGTATCCAAGGTGAACGGCGGGTTCTCGAACGGCACGGGATCCATCGTCACTCGCGGATCACCTACGGCCTTCAGTTTCTCCTGCAACTCTGCCGCCATCTTGGCTCTCACGTCCGCATACGCAGATTCTTTGGCCACATTGATCGTGGAGTCAGGATCTTTGCTGAGGTCATACAGTTCCTCTTCGGGGCGTTTGGCAAAGGCATAGTCAAAATACCACTTGTATTGCGAGTCGTTGCGATGCTCGATCAACCAGGCCTTGGCGGGAGAGGAATCCATGTCAGGAAAAGCGGCATAAGTGTCATTCTCCAGCGCATCCTGTGAGGGGGTAAAGCTGTCGGTCAGCGATTTGTAGTCCCCCATGGGCATGCGCTCAGGCTTGAAGTTGTGGATGTAAAGGAAGCCGTCCTTGCGCAGCGCACGCTGTGGGTAGGGGAGGTTGCCTTCACGGGCGATGCTCACGTGGCGCTCACGACCGGTGATGACGTAGTCGCGCTCCTTTTCGATCTGGCCGGATTTGCCGGACTTCATCAAGCTCACGAGGCTCTTGCCATTCACCCCTTCAGGAATCTTGGCCCCACCGATCTCCATGAACGTGGGTGCCAGGTCCATAAGGTTCACGAAGTCCTCGATGTAGCGTCCGCCCGGCTGCCCCGGCCAGCGGATCGCCAGCGTCACATTCACGCCAAAGTCATAGAGGTTGCATTTGCCACCGGGGAAACCCGGGGCGCCATGGTCGCCGCTGATGACGATCACGGTGTTGTCATACTCGCCCGCCTCTTCCAGCCTCTTGATGATCACGCCCACCTGGGCATCGAAGGCCTGGATTTCCCCAAGGTAGCTGCCGAAGTCTTCGCGGAATTCCGGCACATCGGGCAGGTGCTTGGGCAGCTTGCCCTTCAGGTCATCCGGATTGATGCCCCACTGCGCCTGCCCGCTGCCCTTGACCCACTTGCGATGCACGTTGGTTGGGCCATGCCAGAAGGCGAAGGGGGCGCCTTTGGGGCGGGCGGCCAGGAAGCTGTCGAAATTACCCCGCACCTCGTCGTAGATCTGCTGCTTCGCCGCTTCCACAGCGACACCCTCTTTCATGAGCTTCTCCACGTTCTGGGAGAACTGGTTGCAGCGCCCACCGGACTTCTGATATGCAAACTGCTGGCCGCCATAAGGCGCGTCTGCAGGTTCACCGGGACTCCAGACCTTGAAGGACTTTCCGAGGTGGTAGCCTTGATCTTTGAGCTGCAGCGGGTAGCTCGGGATCGCCGGGTCCCATACTGCACCGTTCAGGATGGCGGCACGTCCGCAGTTGAAGAAATAACGGCCTGACAGCAGGGAGCTCCGGCAGGGCGTGCAGCTCGGGGCGTTCACATACGCCCGGCGAAACAGTGCGCCCTCGCGGGCAATGCGGTCAATGTTCGGCGTCTTCACCACCTGGTTGGGCGAAGGAAACTTCTCATGCTCTGCGTAGATGCTCGCATAGCGGCCCCAGTCATCGGCAAAGAGAAAGAGGATGTTCAGCGGCTTGTCAGCAGCTGTGGCGAGGGTGGTCAGGGCTAGGCAGCAAAGAAGAAAACGCATGGCTGCGTCATAACGGGGGCTTGGCGCGTAAACCTTCGCAAAAATAAGCGCAAACAACGCAGCGACACCCCGGCATTGCTCAGGAACCTCAATCCATGATTCACTCACTGCTCGATACCACTCAAGTCATCCGCATCCTTGAAATGGAAGGAGTTCCGTTTGAAGTCTGTGTTGAGGCGGTCGCCAGCCATGATCGCAGCACAAACCTGCTCACAGTGCAGCTGCGCGCCTTTCTGCGTGCCGAAAAGCACGATCACATCGGCGAAGTCTCCACGCCATCCTGGCTGCCTGTCGCACATTCCGTCACCGAGCACGTCAGCGCTGAGGAGGCGCACGAGGTGGCAAACGATGTCCTCGCCAGCTGGCGGCAGAAAGTGGCAGGCTGTCTGCCTCAATAGCAGGGGGACGAACCTCTGTCTTGATGGTTGCACTAAGAACGTTTCACCCCATGAATAGGCGCGCATGAACCACTTTCGAATTCTCTGCCTCACGACCACATTGACGTGTGCTTCCTGCAGCGTCGGGCCAAACTTCAAACTGCCGGATGTGCTGATGCCCTCCAAGTGGAAGAATGGCGGCACGGCCAGCACGGCGGACATTCCTGTCCCCGGTGAATGGTGGAAGCTGTTTGGCTCCTCTGAGCTGAACCGGCTGGAAGAACGCGCAATGGAGAATAATCAGGAGCTGCGCAGCGCCCTGGCACGTGTCGAAACCGCTCGCGCGCTCGTCGGCGTCCAGCAGGCGGACTGGTTCCCCCAGCTCGACATGAAAAATGGGATGAATTATGAGCGCCTTTCGCAAAGCTCCTTCGGTGCCAACCTCCCCCCCGGGGTCTCGCTGCCCAAGACGCAACGCCGTCGGTTTCAAAACCTGCTCGAACTGGGCTGGGAATTTGACCTCTGGGGCCGTGTGCGTCGCGGGGTGGAAGGCTCCAAAGCCTCCCAGTTTGCCGCCATGGAGACCCTCTCCGCCAGGCGCCTGACCCTCGCCGCAGAAGTGGCGCGGTTATACTTCCTGACTCATTCGCTGGATCGTCAGATGCAGGTCGTGATTGGCACGCAGACTTGGCGCGAAGAAGCGCTGAAGCTTCAGGAATCACGCTTCAAAGGTGGCCTGGCCAACGAAATGGACGTGGCCCGCGCCCGGACGGAGCTGGAGCTCGCCCGCAATGATCTGGCCGCACTGGAGCGCCAGCGTGGCAATGCCGAAAACGCTCTCGCGGTCATCTGCGGGGAGATTCCCTCGAACTTCCACATCGCCAAGGCCACCAGCCTGCCAAGGCCGCCGAAAGTGCCCGGCGGGCTGCCTTCCTCACTCCTGCAGCGTCGTCCTGACATCCGCGCGGCAGAGCAGAAAATGCGCGAAGCAAATGCCCAGGTGGGAGTTTCCACGGCCTCGTTCTACCCGGCCTTCAGCATCGTCGGCAGCGGTGGTCTGGAAAGTATAGGTGCCGCGCATTTCTACGATCAGCGCAGCCGCATCCTGACCATTGGTCCCAGCATGACACTGCCGATTTTCCAAGGCGGAAAACTGCGGGCGAATTTGAAAGCCAGCAAGGCGTCTTACGACGAGACTCTGGCCAACTACCGCCAGAGCATTCTGGTGGCCCTGCAGGAAGTCGAGGACAGCCTGATCGATGCGAGAGCCTACTCCAAGCAGGGGCAGGCGCTGGATGCCGCCATCGCCGCCGCGCAGGAGACACAGCGTCTGGCCGAACTGCGCTACCAGAAAGGTCTCGCCAGCTACTTTGAAGTCGTGGATGCCAACCGCACGGTGCTCAATGCCAAGCTGCTCGCCGCCCAGGTGGAAGGCCAGCGTCTCATGGCCAGCGTGGCCATGCTGAAGGCTCTCGGCGGCGGCTGGCAGTGAAGCTGGCAGCCTACTTCACCTGCACCCACACAGGTGAAGACCAGGCCATGTTGCCATCTTTCTGTTCAACTCGCAGGTAGTATCGGTTCTCGCCGGCGATAGGTGCTTCATCGGTGAAGGTCTGCTCAAAGCTTTTTGCCTTGGGCTCCCACTGCTGATAATTCTGCTCATTGCGCACAATCGTGACGCGCGAGATCTCGGCGGTGCCGTCGATGCTGAATTTCAACACCGGCTTGCCACTGAGCGCGATCTCAGTGCCCAGCAGGTGATCGTTGCAGGAGAACTCCACGAAAATCTTGTCCGTGGCGGCGATGGTTCGCCGGGCGTTGATGCCCTCCAGGATGCCTTCACGTGTGAAGTCCTTCACATACACGCCGCCGTAGCTGGTGTGGGTGGAGATGTGGTCGCTGTCCGCCCAAACGCCGAGCTTGTGGCCGAGTTCGAGCGCGTGTTGATACACGCCGTTGTTCTTCTCCGTGAAGCTGCGGATCGGCTCGCCGACCACAGGTGTGCCGACCACGGTGGAAGCATGATTGTAGGGCTGTCCCACAAGCATGCCGACCGTGGGCTGCGGCACATTCAGGCCCTCATAGCTGACCCGGGCCCCCTGATAAATCTCGATCACGTTTTCAATGCGGTGATCCACCGGCGGTATCTGATCCCAGTCCGTGCCCATGCTCGTGGCACCCGTATGGCTGATGGCAGTGACCGGTTTGCCATAGCGCGCCAGAACATCCCACAATTCGGTGGGGTGCAGTTCGGGCGTGCCCTCAGCTTTTACCGGAAACTCCTTCTGCCAGGGGGATTCCAGATAGTTTTTGCGCTGGATGTACACAATGGGCCCGCCGCGTTGGGCGAAGATCACATTGCGGTGCCCCAGCGGCCACTTCTGCTCGCGCTCGTAGGCATACATGCTCATGAAAAAGCCGGGCGCGTAAAAGATTTCTGTCATCTTCTGGTTCAGCCACCACTCATAGGGGTGGTAGATTTTCGCGATGTCCGTGTGGTCGCTGAGGCCCAGGGTGTCCAGTTTGCCCATGTCCCACGCATAGCGGTACTGCTCCAGCACACAGCCGTCATTCGCGGTGACGCAGTTCGAGATGTCCGTGTGCCGGTGGTAGTCGCCCCAGTAGAGCTTGTACGTCACGCCCTTGTGCGTCCAGGTGTGGCGCTCGCTGAGGTCACGCTCAGGCGTGGTGGGATGGATGTAGGCGGCAAAAGGCTCACGCGGTTTGACCGGTGGTGCCGTAACCAGCGGCACCTCCACCTCCGTGGCGATCTTGGCCAGATGCACACCTGTGGTCAGTTGCAGTTTGGAAGTTCGCAGATCAGTGGACCACGCCATCCACAGGCTGCCGTCCTTGCCCAGCGCATGCGTGGTCTGGCGGTCCTGGGTGTAAACACTCTCCGGGATCAAATATGGCTGCGCCCACTGCTTCTTCGCCACGTCATGGCGTGTCAGCGCGATCTGCCAGCAGTAGTTCTTGAAGTAGCGCACCGTGAGCCATGGCCGACCAGCCGCATCCAGCATGAGGTGCGGCAAATTCACCGCACCGATCTCATTCGGTGCAGGCTTGCCCTTGGCCTTCGCCTGGGCCGCCTGGGCTTTGGCCCGTTGCTCCGCTTTGGCCTTGGCCTTCGGATTGTTCGCGCGCGGCGCATTGGCTCCGGCAGGAGTTTTGGGGCCGGGCAGTGCGGCCAGCAGACCGTCGGGTCCGGGCAGTTCCTCCACCTTGCCGCTGGCAAGATCCCAGTAGGCGACGACCAGGTCGCGCCGCCCGTTCAGCCCCACCTGACCACCATGCGCACGCATGTCCAGGCCCCACTGCTCGTTGCCACGTTCGCAGGCCAGCCAGACGCCTTTGCCGTCCTTGGAAGCGATCGCATTCACCCGGCCCTCGTAGCGGCTCGTGGCGATGAGTTGCTTCGTTTCACCTACCTTGAGTTCGGCATCCACATGCGTGGCGTAGATGTTGAATTCATTGCCGCGTGAGGAGTCATGGCAGATCCACGCACCGCCCTTGCCATCAAACGCTACGCAAGGCTCCCAGTCGCCGCCCGGATCCATCGTCACCTGAACCTCCTGCGACCACGCGTTTTTCTTCGTGTCATACACGCGGCAGAAGATATCCCCCAGCGTACCGCGCATGCTCTGCCACACCACCCACACATGGCCCGAGGCATCCGTCGCCGATTTCGCGAAGGCATTGCCGCCGTTTGGCGAACTCGCCAGCGTCGTTATCTCCCCCTGGACTTTGCCATCACGAAGGATCGCCGAGCGGAGCTCCATGACATCCTTGTCGTTCACCTGCGACCACACCACATGCAGCGCACCGCTGCCATCCGTCGCGAGCGCTGGCTGGTGAATGATGCCCGGCTGTCCCACGGTCAAAACATCGCTCAATGCTCCATCACTAAGCTTTGCCACATGCAGCGTATCTTGCGTGCCGTCCCATTGAATGAACGCCACATGAGGTGTCCCGCCCGCATCCACGCACATGGAGGGAAAATCAGACTGGCGGCCTTCCTGTCGCAGCACATGCGTTTGAGGCATAAGGTTTTGCGCTGAAGCTGAAGCTGCAAAAAGAAGGGCGAGACAGGTGGGCCGGAACATGGCGTTTAAACATTCTGTTTGCCGATTCCTTTCATGCGGCGATGGAATTGCACCGGCTCAGCCAACCCCAACTTCAAGCCATGCAATTGCGCACCCTTCTAGCCTCCCTCCTGCTTTCCAGTCAGGCTCTTCATGCAGCCGATCATGACATCGTCATCTACGGCGGCACCTGCTCCGCCATCATCGCCGCTGTGCAGGCCAAGAAGATGGGCAAGAGCGTGATCGTCGTCTCGCCTGACAAGCACCTCGGCGGCTTGAGCAGCGGCGGCCTCGGTTTCACCGACACCGGCAACAAGGCTGTCATCGGCGGTCTCTCCCGCGACTTTTATCATCGCGTCTGGCAGCACTACGACAAGGACTCCGCCTGGGTGCAGCAGAAAAAATCCGAATACGGCGGCAAAGGCCAGGGCACGCCTGCCGTGGATGGCGAAAATCGCACCATGTGGATCTTCGAGCCCCATGTGGCGGAGCAGATCTTTGAAGATTACGTCAAGGAGTTCGGTCTCGAAGTGGTGCGCGACGAGTGGCTGGACCGTGCCAAGGGCGTGAAAAAGGACGGCGATAAAATCACCTCCATCACCACCCTGAGCGGCAAGACCTACGCTGGCAAAATGTTCATCGACGCGACCTACGAAGGCGATCTGATGGCCGCCGCCGGCGTGGACTACCACGTGGGCCGTGAGGCGACTTCCGTTTATGACGAGAAGTGGAATGGCATTCAGGTTGGCGTACTTCATCACCGCCACCACTTCGGCGCGGTGAAGGAACCGATCAGCGCCTACAAGGTGCCGGGAGATCCCAAAAGCGGCGTTCTACCACGCGTGAGCACAGCGCCTCCAGGTGAATATGGTGCAGGCGACAAGCGCGTGCAGGCCTACTGCTTTCGCTCCTGCTACACGAATGATCCGAGCAACCGCATCCCTTTTCCCAAGCCGGAAGGCTATGATGCTAGTCAGTACGAAATCCTGCTGCGCGTGCTGAATGCAGGCTGGGGCGAGTTCTTCGAAAAGTTCGATCCCATTCCAAACCACAAGACCGACACGAACAACCACGGGCCCTTCAGCTTCGACAACATCGGCTACAATTACGACTACCCTGAAGGCAGCTATGAAAAGCGCCGCGAGATCATCGCCGAGCACCGCCAGTATCAGCAGGGCTTGCTGTGGTTCGTGGCCAACGACCCCCGCGTGCCCAAGAAGGTTCAGGAAGAGCTGCAGACCTGGGGCCTGCCGAAGGATGAATTCACCGACAACGGCAACTGGAGCCACCAGCTCTACATCCGCGAAGCTCGCCGCATGATCGGCAGCTATGTGATGACGGAAAACGAACTGCTCAAAAAGCGCCCAACTCCGGACAGCGTTGGCATGGGCAGCTACGGCATCGATTCCCACAACATCCAGCGCTACATCACGCCTGAAGGCAATGTGCAAAACGAAGGCGACATCGGCGTGAGCACCAAAGGCCCCTATGAGATCGCCTACGGTTCCTTGGTCCCAAAGAAAGGGCAGGGGAGTAACCTCCTCGTCCCCGTTGCCATGTCCGCCAGCCACATCGCCTACGGCAGCATCCGCATGGAGCCGGTGTTCATGATCCTCGGCCAGAGCGCGGCCACCGCCGCCGTACTCGCCATCGACGACGGCATCCCGGTGCAGAATGTGCCATATGAAAAGCTCAAGACGCAGATTCTCAAAGACGGCCAGATCCTGCATTTCGACGGCCCCACCACCCTGCGCGGCATCGATCCGAAATCCCTCAAAGGCATCGTCATGGATGACACCGATGCCAAGGTGACGGGCGAGTGGAAAGAAAGCGGCGCCGCCAAGGCTTTCATCGGCGACGGCTACAGCCACGATGGCAACACCAAGGACGGCAAATGCAGCCTGCGCTTTGAACCCAAGCTCACCAAGCCCGGCAAATATCGCCTCATGCTGGCCTCCCCGCCCAACAGCAACCGCGCCAGCAATGCTCCTGTGGAAGTCCAGTACGCAGGTGGCGTGAAGAAAATGAAGATCGACCTCAAGTCTCCCAAAGCAGGCGAAGGCCTGTTCTGGATCGACCTCGGTGAATACGAGTGTGGCAACGACACCTCCATCACGATTTCCAACGAAGGCGCGGACGGCTACGTGGTCGTGGATGGCGCACGCTGGCTGCCGGTGGAGGACTGAGACATGAGCAAGGCTGCGTTGCTGCGACGCTACCATCTAGTTCTGGGCCTCTTCATCATCGGTCTGATCCTGAGCGGACTCACGGCCTTCCCCCTGCTGCATGAACTGCGGCTGATGGCCTCCTGGCTCGGCATCCAGCATCACGCCGAGTACGCCAGTCATGGCGGGCTGTCTTTCTGGATCGGTTATGTCTGGCATGGGCTGGAGGTCACTCAGGCGCAGTTTCCTTTCGTCGCCTACGGCACGGACTGGCTGGCGTTCGGCCACATCATGATCGCGGTCTTTTTTATCGCCGGGCCCTGGCGCGATCCGCTGCCCAATGCCTGGGTGCTGAAGGTGGGCCTCTTTGCCTGTGCCGCAGTTGCTCCCCTGGCACTGATCTGTGGCGCGGTGCGCTGCATCCCTCTCTACTGGCGGCTGGTGGACTGTTCTTTTGGCCTTTTTGGGGCTCTGCCGCTCCTTTATTGCCTGCATCTGGTGCGCCAAATGTCCGCAGGAACTTCACGCAATTCGTAATTTTCGCCTTTTCTGGGGCGTATGCCTATCGACCCCTACCTCATTGTCATGTCCACCATCCGTCATTTGATCCTCATCACCGCAGCCTGCGCCACCAGTGCCTTTGCGGCGTACCCTACCTTCAACACGACGGCGCCAAACGGCGGACAGCGTGGCACGGAGGTCAAGCTTACCGTCACGGGGACCCAGCTGGCAGACTTTGAGAGCATGATCTTCTTCTCCCCCGGCTTCACCCAAAAAAGCGTGGACAAGGTGGAGCCCAACAAGGTGCAGCTCACCATCGGCATCGCTCCGGATGTGCCGCCGGGTAATCACCTCATGCGCATCCGCACGAAGTCCGGCATGTCGCATGCCCGCCAGTTCTTCGTGGGCATCTTCCCGAACGTGGATGAGAAGGAGCCCAACAGCGATTTCGAATCTCCGCAGGTCATCCAGCTGAATCAAACGATCGAGGGCGTCGTGCAAAACGAGGACGTTGACTACTACCGCGTCAGCCTCAAGAAAGGCCAGCGCCTCTCCGTGGAAGTGGACGGCCTCCGCCTCGGCTACACCGTGTTTGACCCCTTCCTGGCCATCATTGACAAGGACCGCTTCGAAAAGGTGATCTCTGACGATACCATCCTCCACCGTCAGGACGGCTACTGCTCCTATGTGGCTGAAGAAGATGGCGACTACACCGTCATGATCCGCGAATCCTCCTACCGCGGTGGTGGCAACTCCTACTACCGTCTGAGCGTCGGCAGTTTCCGCCGTCCGGATGTCGTGTATCCCGCCGGTGGCAAGATCGGCTCCAAGGAGAAGGTGCGCTTCATCGAGCGTGACAGTTCCTTTGAAGAAGAGGTCCAGCTGCCAGCTGATATCGACCCTGACTACATGCTCTTCTCGAAGTCCCAGGAGCCAGCTCCTTCCGGCAATCCGTTCCGTCTGGTCAATTATGACAACGTGCTCGAAGCCGAGCCCAACGACGAGCAGGCAAAAGCCACGGTCGCCCCCGGTTCCCCGATTGCTCTCAATGGCATCATCGAAAAACCCGGTGACATCGATTTCTTCAAAGTGCCGCTCAAGAAAGGCATGACGCTGGAAGTGCAGGCCTTTGCCCAGAGCCTCGGCTCCCCGCTCGACAGCGTGGTGAACATCTACAACGCCAAAGGCGGCTCCATCAGCGGTAACGACGACGGTGGTGGCCGCCGCCGTCTCGACAGCAAGTTCAAGGTCGCCATTCCTGCTGACGGTGACTACTTCGTGCGCGTGGCCGATCATCTCGAACGCGGCGGTGCCAACTACGTCTATCGCCTTGAACTCATCGCCGCAGAGCCTGAGGTCTTCTTTGCCTCTCCTCAGTACTCGGTGAACGACAACAACTACCGCCAGTTCATCGCGGTTCCCAAAGGCGGGCGCTATGCCACGCTTGTCAACGTCAGCCGCAACAACGTCAGTGGCGACTTCAAGTTTGACGTCCAGAACATGCCACAAGGCGTGAAACTTCTCACCGAAATGGCCCCAAAAGACCTCAGCAGCGTGCCGTTGCTCTTTGAAGCCACTGCGGATGCACCCCTCGGTCATCAGGTCGTCCCCATCACCCTCAACGCCGTCGATCCGAACACCAAGACACGTGGCAAGCTGCGCCAGGAGTTCGACATCGTGCGCAATGGCAACGTCGTCTACTACACCCAGATCGAAGACCGTCTGCCCGTCGCCGTCGTGGAGGAGGCTCCTTACTCCCTCGAAATCGTCAAGCCCGTCGTGCCGCTGGTTAACAATGGCATTCTCGAACTCAAGGTCGTCTCCAAGCGCAAGGAAGGCTTCAAGGCCCCTATTCGCGTGCTCATGATCTGGAAGCCCAACGGCGTCAGTGCCCTCGGCGAGCAGACCATCCCAGAAGGCCAGAACGAGTGCGTCTTCCAGCTGGATGCCAATGCCGGAACACCGGCCGGTTCCTGGAATTTCACCGTCATGGGAGAGGCCGATGCCGGCAAGGGCCGCATCTACAATGCGTCTCCATTCACGGCTGTCGTCACCGCCCCCGCCTACATCACCGCGCCGGCCATCCCGCTCGTCGCCGTTGAGCAGGGCAAGGAAGCCGTCATGGTCGCCAAGCTTGAGCAGCTCCTGCCATTCGATGGCGAGGCCACTGCCCAGGTTCTCGGCGTTCCAGACACCATCCCGATCGAGCCTGCCAAGATCACCAAGGACACCAAGGAAGTTTCCTTCAAGGTGAAGACGAACGACAAGTCGCCCATCGGCAAGCAGGCCAACCTGTTTGTGCGTGTCGATGTTCCTGTCAAAGGCACCAATACCACCACGATCCATCGCATTGCGCTTGGCTCCATCCTGCGCATCGACGCCCCTCGCAAGGTGGTCACTCCGCCACCTGCAGCCCCCGTCCTCGCCGCCAACAAACCTAAGGAAGCCCCGAAACCTGCTGCTCCGGCCGCTCCCAAAGTTCTTTCCCGCCTTGAGCAGCTCCGTCTGGAAGCCGCCGGCGCCAAAAAGTAACATTCTCGATCCGAGTTTGCCAGCTGAGTCGCAAGCCCTCTTGTTGCGCAGCACTATTGGCTCTTAAATTCAAGCTCCTCACAGCGCTGTTCCGTAGTCCCGGGTTCGCTTCGCGGCTGCGCAGCAGCCGGAATCTGGCGGTCTATGGCGATTTAAAAACTCCTTTCCGAATCGAGTCGAGGCCCCCCCTCCCATATGGAGGGCGGTTGCGCAGCGAGGAACGAGCGCAGCTACCGCTTTTGACGGACTCGGTGATTCATGCGTGCCAGAAAATCCGCGAAAGCGGGAGCCGGTGATTCATCGCCGACCGGTCAACTCCCGCACGCCACAAGTCACTCCAAAGCGGCAGCCAATTGCAGCCGCACAACCAAACGCACACCAACCACCCGGTCATTCATCACCGGATAGAAGCCCCTCAACTCACTTCGCGTGAGGCAGATCCCAGGCCTTCAGCCACTCCACCTTCGTGCGCTTGAAGCCCTTCTTCAGCAGACGTTCCTCCATATCCCCCAGATGTGCCGCACCGTAAAAGATGGCGATGCGCTTTTTCCCGGCGGCAATCTCCTTGTCCATGACCTGCAGCGCCACCTTGTTCCGCTCGCCTACGAGCACGGTGCCGTCGCCGGTCTCCATGCCCGCCATGATGTCCTCCACACTGTCGAACTCCTGGGCGATCATGCGCTTCAGCTCCGTGCTGCTGTCCTTCATGGTTAGAATTTTCAGCAGCATCACCATCCCGGCGGCATCGGAATTGACCCCGCGCTTTTCATTGACCTCTTTCTGCGCCTGAGCCGCCTTGAGGTAGAGCGAAAGGAAGCTCTCCTGCTTCTCGGTCTGCGTCTGCGTAAACTGGGACATGTCCATGTCCGCATGCACGAAATTCTTCGCCGTGTAGTCGATGCCTTCGAGCTGGCCGTGCAGCTTCAGCGTATCGCGCATCATGGTCTGCAGCTGGCCCACCCACTGCAGCTTCTCCGCCTGCTTTTTGGCCTCCGGCTTGCCCCGTTCCTCAAAAGATGGGCCGACGAGTTCATAAAGCACCACCTCATAGCCCTTGAACCGCACGTTCAGTCCATCGAAATACGCCTTGTCTGCGATATGGATGGCCCCCACAAGGTCCAGTTTGACCTTCTGCGGCGATTCATAGCTCACCACCGCCGTTTGCAGGCTGTCGCTCTCATCCTCCTCCACGAACCGGATGAAGTTCGTGGGCTCTTCCGCTGCCGTCAGCACGGCAAAGGCCAGAGTGGCTTGCAGCAGCAGAAGTCGTTTCATGGTCGGCCCCCTTGTTTCAGCCTTCCGTCTTGAAAATGCGTGCGAAGAAGGCCTTCATCTCCTCCCAGGAGGCCTTGTCGGCGGCTTCGTTGTAAGCCGCGCCTTTGCTGTTGTCACTGCCCGCAGCCTTCTGCGTAAAGGAATGCACCGCGCCCGGGTAGCTCACCAGCTTGTAGTCCACCTTGGCGTCTTTCATCTCCTGCTCAAACGCGGCGATGTCCTTGGCCGGCACAAACGGATCGTCCGCGCCATGCAGCGCCAGCACCTTGCCCTTGATGTTTTTGCCGTCGGCAGGAGTCGGGGAATCGAGTCCACCATGGAAACTCACCACGCCCTTGATCAGTGCGCCGCTGCGGGCCAGCTCGATCACCCCGGTGCCGCCAAAGCAGTAGCCGATGGCGGCGACTTTGGAGAGGTCCGTCTGCGGGTCCTTGTCCAGCACTTCCAAGGCGGACAGCATGCGCTCGCGGTACAGCTTGCGGTTGGTTTTGTACTTGCCGGCCTCCTTGCCAGCTTCTGGAGGCTGCGGGCGGATGCCTTTGCCATAGATGTCGGCGGCGAAAACGTTGTAGCCGAGCTCCGCCAGCATGCGGGCCCGCATCTTCTCGTTGTCACTCAGGCCGGTCCACTGGTGGATGATCAGCACGGAGGGCAGCTTGCCGGTCTTGGCGGTATCGACGACGTGCAGGCCTTCGCAGAGCACGTCTCCGGATTTGTATTCGACGACAGTTTCCTTGATCTCAGCCTTCAGCAGGCTGGTGGAAAGTAGCAGAGAGGAGATGAAAAGCAGAGCGCGGTTGGTTTTCATGGTTGTGGGGGCAGTGTACACAGAAGGAAGCGAGTTTTCCAACTCGTTTCCCGGATGAACTCGAAAGATGTTTCTACTTGAGTTCTTGAATGCGGATGTTTTTCCACATCACTTCCTTGCCCACCGCTTCGGTCTTTTTGCCAATTCCGTGCACCTGCAGGGCGATGACGCCCTCGGCGGTCATGTCATCCGTGAAGTCCGCCGCGAGAACCCCATTGATGAAAGTCTTGATGCTGCTGCCACGGCACTCGATGCGCGCCTGGTTCCACTCACCCTGCCTGAAGGCCTTGCGCGCCGCCTCGTTGTTCTTCAGGTCAAAGAGCCAGCCACGGCGGCCTTCGTCATACACTCCGCCCGTGAAGGCACGCGCACTCGGATCAATCTCAAACTGATAGCCATGCACCCGATCCGCCGGGAATTTCTTCTTTTTTCCCGCGATCTCCACTTCCGTCTCCTGCGTGTAGTAGTTGCTGCGAAACTGTATCCCCGAGTTCATCGACGGATCGACCTTGAACTCGAGTTCCAGGATGAAGTTCCCGTACTTCTTCGTCGTGCACAGGAAGGAGTTGCCCGTGTCCGGCACCGTCTTGCCCACCACCGAACCGTTTTCCACACGGTACTCCGCCTTGCCACTGTGCTGCTCCCAGCCTGCAAGGGTCTTGCCATCAAACAGCGGGACAAAAGCGTCCTCGGCATGCAGGGCGGCAGTGAGGGAGAAAACAGCGGCGAAAGAAAGCAGACGGTTGGTCATAGGGCGGTGGTAAACGTCGCACTCCAGCACCGTCTCGCGGATATTTGCCCCTGCGACGGAGCATTTGTTCAAGCCGGGGCTTGCATCTGGTTCCCTGGTTTAGCCAGACGGAAAGTTCGGCCTCCAGCCCGCCATCGTGCTGCGGATCATTGGTCTGCGTTCCTGCCGGGGTGTTTCTCGATCAGGCAGGCAATTCATTGGACCGCTTAGGCGGGCATGTGAATGATCGCAGACTTGGGAATTCAAGTGTTCTGGAAGAAGGTGGCGGGTGGATCGATTAGGTGTTCCTTAAGTTGACGTAGCAGAATGTTAGGTCACATAGGGCGGGAAGCTGTGATTTCATAAACAAGCGGCTTTGTGCTCACATTTTCAAACCTTCTTGATCATGAAATTCCACATCCTTTCCTGGTTGCAAGTGGCTGCCTGCGCTGCAGGAATCTTGCTGGCTTTCCCCTGGGGCGCACATGCGGAACGCGACTCCTTCTTCACCGGTACCGGTAAAGATGGAGCCGTGACCATATCCACCTCCAATACTGTCGTAAACGCTTATGCTCAGGTCACTGCCGCCTTGAGCGCGGGTGGCAGTTCCGTCACAGTGTCGGCCACCACCGGCTTTGCCGTGGGAGATTTGATCCTGGTGCATCAGACCACCGGCATCAGTCCTGAGCCGTTGTCAGGCACGGCAGGTCCGGTGGTTCTCTCCAGCACCAGCGTGGGGCGTTGGGAGTTGGCGCGCATTTTGTCGATTTCGGGCCTGACACTGACGTTGACCAGGCCGCTTGTGAACTCATTTGACGGATCGGTAACGCAGGTCATTCGCGTGCCCGAGTACTCGAGCCTCACAATCAACGCCTCGCGCTCTGTGATTGCACAAGCTTGGAACGGCACCACGGGAGGGGTGGTGGCTTTCCTTGTATCCGGTACGCTCACCAATGGTGGCACCATCTCCACGGTGGCCAGGGGCTTTCGCGGCGGAAAACCGGTGAACGATACCTCGGGATCTACGGGTTCGGTAGGACTGGATGAACCTGCACCCACTGGCGCGCAGAAGGGCGAAGGCCTCGCGGTGAGTCGTTTCGGCGCTACCGCAACGGGGCTTGGCCGGGTGGCGAATGCTGCAGGAGGAGGCGTTGCCCATTTGTCTGGCGGAGGGGGGGGCGGGCACATCGGCGCTGGGGGGCAGGGGGGAAATTCCGAAGATGGCGGACGAGCCGTTGGCGGCCAGGGCGGTGCCGCGCTCTCGTACACAGCTTTGAATCACCTCCTGATGGGCGGCGGCGGAGGGGCTGGGCACACGGTAAACGGCGGCACGCCTCAGGGGGGAGCGGGTGGCGGGTGCATCTTTGTTCGGGCGGGCATCCTGGCGGGTACGGGCACCTGCCTGGCTTCCGGCTCTGTGGCGGGGAATTCAACTAGTGGAGACGCAGGTCCGGGGGGTGGTGCGGGGGGAACTCTTTATTTGCGCGTTGCTGGCAGCGCAGCCAGCGGCCAGCTTTTAGCTCTGGGCGCTCAGGGCGGATCCTGCACAACAGTCTCATCGGTGGGGCCGGGCGGTGGAGGAGGTGGCGGGCTCATCATTTTTCAAACAGGTAGCGGCATAGCAGCCCCAAGTGCCAGTGCAGTGGCGGGGGGAGCTGCGGGATTCGACCAATCGTTTCAGAACTTCGGTGCCACCGCGGGGACCGTGGGCAGTGTCACGACCTTGAGCGGCGGCTTTGCTCAGGTGGCGGTGCCTGTGCTCGCCACTCCTGCCGCAGGTGCCATGCTGCCCCCCTCCCCGGTCTTTTCCGGCACGGCCACAGCCTCCCACTTGGTCCATATTTTGGTGGATGGCGTGGAGATTGGCTCCACGACGGCGGATGGCAGCGGTAATTTCACCTTCACCCCTGGCACGCCGCTGGCCACCGGCCCGCACAGTGTGGCGGTGTATGCGGAAAATGCACCCCAGGCCACCTTCAGCACTGACTCGACTGCGGCGTCCGTCACCGTGTCCGCACTTTCCTCCAACGCGCTGCTTTCCGCGCTTTCTCTCAGCAGCGGCACCCTTTCACCGGTGTTTGCCTCCGCCACCACGGCCTACTCCGCCAGGGTGCTGCGGCCCAGCGACAGCATCACGGTTACCCCCACGGTGGCTGACAGCACCGCCACCGTGCAGGTCCGTGTGAACGGTGGTGCCTATGCGGCGGTGACCTCCGGCAGCGCCAGCGCGGCGCTCGCGCTAAATCTGGGCAGCAACACGATCGACGTGCTCGTCACCGCTCAGGACGGCACCACCACGATGACCTACACCACCACCGTCACCCGCTGGACCTATGTGGAAGGCTGGCGCAACTTTTACTTCAGCACCATTGCCAACACCGGCTCCGCTGCAGACACTGCCGCACCGCAGGGCGATGGCTTGCAGAACCTCCTGAAGTTCGCCCTAGGGATGAACCCTGCGGTCACCGGCGTGTCTCCGCTGGCTGTGGTCAGGAGCGCCAGCACGCTGGATGTCACCTATCCCCGCAGCATCGAGGCCATGACAGAGTGCACCTTCATCATTGAATGGAGCGACACCCTGCTGAGCGGGAGCTGGAGCACGTCCGGTGTGACCGAGTCCATCCTCAGCGCCACCAGCACCTTGCAGCAGGTGAAGGCCAGTATCCCTGCGGCCTCCGGAGTCCAGCGCCGCTTTGTCCGACTGCGGGTGACGAGGCCGTGAGGAATCCATGAAACAAAGTGCTGCTGCTGCTGAGGCGCGGCACCTCAAGGGAAAAGTATTTCCGGTCGCCAATGGCGGGTGATCCCCTGTGGCCGCCCTGCGATCCTGGAACCGTATCAAGAACCGTCATACCCCGGTCACAAACCTTGTCCGGTTTTGGCTCGCACTGCGGGATGAACCCGCTAAAACATCCGCAGACTGCTCCAACCCAACCCATGAAGCGCTACTCCCTCGGCATCGACTACGGCACCAATTCCTGCCGCTCTCTCCTCATCGACCTCGACAACGGTGCCGAAGTCGGCTCCACCGTCTTCAATTACCCGAGCGGCGAGATTGGCATCCTGCTCGATCCCAAAGACCCCCACGTCGCCCGGCAGAACCCACAGGATTACCTCGACGGCCTCGAAGCCGTGGTGCGTGGTGCCTTGCAGCAGGCGCAGGCAAACGTCCCCGGCTTTGATCCCGCTCAGGTCATCGGCATCGGCATCGACACCACCGGCAGCACCCCCATTCCAGTAAACAAAGAAGGCACGCCACTCGGTCTGCTGCCTGAGTTTAAGAACAACCTCAACGCCATGGTCTGGCTCTGGAAAGACCACACCGGCTACGCCGAGGCGGCGGAGATCACACAGCTCGCCCACGAGATGCGCCCAAACATCATCGCCAAATGCGGCGGCATCTATTCCAGCGAATGGTGGTGGAGCAAAATCCTCCGCCTCCGCCGCGTGGACGCCCGGGTCTTCGAGGCCGCCTTCAGCTTCGTCGAGCACTGCGACTGGATTCCCGCCGTACTCACCGGCAACACCGATCCTCTCACCCTCAAGCGCGGTGTGTGCAGCGCCGGGCACAAGGCCATGTTCAGCACCGAGTGGGGCGGCCTTCCGGACAAAGAATTCCTCGCCCGGCTCGATCCCGCACTCGCTGATCTCCGCGACCGCCTCTACTCCGTGGCCCACACCGCCGATGTGAAAGCCGGCTCTCTCTGCGCCGAATGGTCCCAGCGCCTCGGCCTCAAAGCAGGCATCGGCATCAGCGTCGGTGCCTTTGATGCGCACATGGGCGCGGTTGGCGCAGGCATCAAGGAAGGCACGCTGGTCAAAATCCTCGGCACCAGCACCTGCGATCTCATGATCGCTCCTACCAGCAAACCTCTCGCCGACATCCCAGGCGTCTGCGGCATCGTGAACGGCTCCGTGCTCCCCGGCTACTACGGCATCGAGGCCGGACAAAGCGCCGTGGGCGACATCTTCCTCTGGTTCGTCAATCACCTCGTGCCCGACACCTACGGCGCCACCGTGGGCGAAAAATTCGTCAACATGGAGAAGGCCATGCACGGCAAAAAGCCCGGCTCCACCGGCCTGCTCGCGCTCGATTGGAACAACGGCAACCGCACCGTCCTCGTTGATGTCCGCCTCACCGGCCTGCTCCTCGGCCAGACCCTCCACACCGAAGCCCACGAAATCTACCGCGCCTACATCGAGGCCACCGCCTTCGGTGCGCTCACCATCATCAAGCGCGTCGAAGAATACGGCGTCAAAATCGAGGAAGTCATCAACACCGGCGGCCTCTCCATCAAAAACGCCACCCTCATGCAGTGCTACGCCGACATCATCGGCAAGCCCATGAAAGTCAGCCAGAGCGAGCAGACCTGTGCCCTCGGCGCCGCCATCTTCGGTGCCGCCGCCGCCGGGGCAGGGGACATCCACACCCTCCAGTCCCAAGTCACCGCCACCCGCGAAAAAGTCTATTACCCCATCCCCGAAAACCAAACCGTCTACGCCGAGCTCTACACCCTCTACCGCACCCTCCATGATGCCTTCGGCACCACCGAATGGAGCGGCAAGATAAACCACGTGATGAAGCAGTTGCTGGACATCCGCGCACGGCAGAGCTGAGGCGAGGGCTTGTTTTTGAGCCGAGCTCGGCTAAACTCCGTCTGTGGAAACAGAAACCCTGGCCCGCAAACTTGGCACCACGACACACCTTTCTCCTCTGTTGATGAAGGCGCGTCGGCTGGGGCTGCGTGTGCCAGAGGATCTGCGCACGTTGGCTGTCCAGCGGGGGTGTCGTCACTACTGGCAAGGAGATGAGCCAGCGGGCGAACTTGTCCCGGTGGAAGTCTTCTCCAATGAGGAACTTGCCGTGGCGCTGCTTTCCATCGCGCAGGTTTACGATCCTTTTTCGATCCGTTGCGGGGCTGCCATGCTCGGAGCGGATGGGAATGATCCGCATGCGCTGGCTCGGCTTGCGGTTTGGGAGCGCAGCGAAATGGTCGTCGCCTATGTGGCGGCATGTGGTAGGAAATACGAACCCGACAATTCTTTTTGGACTGAACTGCTGGCGCTGCTACCGCCCATGCCGGAGCCTAAAGACGGCGTGATGCCTCATCCCACCCGCTTCGTGGCAATGAATGGTTACGAGCGGCATGTGGGGAGGAAAACTACTTTCGAATGGCAGCGTCCACGGCGTTTTGCGGCATGACTAATGCTGAGATTATTGCCTCCACCCTGGATGGTTTGCTCGACCATGAGGTTTCCTTGGTTTCTTATGGCCGTGCCTCCATCGCGCTTGGGTTCGATGACGTGCCAGCAGCCATTGGACGTTCATTGGACATGGATGTGATTTTACGCTTCTCCAAGTCTGCTGAACTGGAAGCAGATGACCAGTTTTGGGAAGCCCAATCCCAGGTGAATGCAATTCTGGAAAAGCAGGGGCTTTATATGACACATCTGTTTCAAGAGGATCAGGTCTTTCTCCGCTCGGACTGGGAGGATCACATCGTTCCAGTGCTCCGTCCGCCCACCCGATTTCTGAAGCTCTTTCGTCCTCACACCATCGACCTCATCCTGACCAAAATGATGCGCGGCAACGACCCGCAAGACATGCAGGACGTCGAGTTCCTGATCCGTCACGATGGCATCACCAGTGAACAGATGGAACCCGCCTTTCGCGACGTGCGCATGCCGGACATCCAAGAACTGCGCGATGCTTTCAAACGAGCGCTGCCGGTGGTGATGCGGTTGCTCGACACTTGTTCGCCCTCGTGAGCACCATGGACTGGCGTCACATTCTCTACCCGGCCCTGCTCCTTCTGCTCCTCTGGCTGGGGCCGTATGTGTCTGTGATCTTCCAGCAGGATTTCTCCAAAACCTCGCCGGACACCTCGGCCGGTGATCGCCGCCTCATTCGCCTTTGCCTTCGTGGCTTGATTGTCATCACAGCCGTCTTGCTGTTGCATTGGTGGCTCGGCTGATGTGGCGGAAGCTGTTCGCCTCATTCTCGCAAGCTCTCCCCTCTCCCCGGCGTTTTCTCCCACTCATGACTTTCCGCACGCTTTCCCTGCTCCTCGCTCTCACCCCTGCGCTCCTCCCTGCCGAAGACTGGCCGCAGTGGCGCGGCCCGCGTCTCGATGGTACCTCCAAAGACACCGGCTTTCCGATCTCCGCAGATGGCAATGTCACATGGAAGGTCGAGCTCCCCGGCAGTGGTCATGCTTCGCCCATCGTGTGGCAGGATCGCGTTTTCATCGTCGCCGCACTGACAGAAAACCAGGAGCGCGTCCTGCTCTGTATCGATCGCGCTTCAGGCAAACAGCTCTGGCAGTCCACGGTCCTCAAAGCACCCATCGAAAGCATCCACAAACTCAACAGCCAGGCCTCCAGCACACCCGCCACCGATGGCGAGCGCGTCTTCACCGCCTTCCTCGACAACACCGAGACTGACGCCACACGCGCGGCGAATGCCGGCCGTGTCATCGGCAAAGGCGAAGTGCCCAAAGGTACCGTCGTCATCTCCGCGCACGACTTCAGCGGCAAACAAATCTGGCAGGTGCGCCCCGGCCTATTCTCCAGCAAGCACGGCTTCTGCTCCAGCCCCATCGTTTTTGAGGACAAGGTCATCGTCAATTGCGACCACGATGGCGACGGCTACATCGTCGCCCTCGCCAGAGCCGACGGCAAAGAGCTCTGGCGCATCGCCCGCCCCAACAACACCCGCAGCTACTGCGTCCCTCTCATTCGCGACATCGGCGGCCGCACGCAGATGGTCCTCTCCGGCACCATGTGCGTCACCAGCTATGACCCGCGCACCGGCAAGCTCCTCTGGATCATCGACGGCCCCACCGAGCAGTTCGTCGCCTCCATCGTTTACAGCGAGCAGTCCGGCCTCCTCTACATGACCGGCGGCTTCCCCGAGCACCACCTCCTCGCCATCAAGCCCGACGGCAGCGGCAACGTCACCAACACCCACATCGTCTGGCGCACCAACAAAGGCGTCTCCTACGTCCCATCACCCATCATCGAAGGCAGCCACCTGCTCAATGTCTCCGACTCCGGCGTCGCCCACTGCTTCGATGCGAAATCCGGCGAGATCCAATGGGAGGAGCGCATGCGCGAGCACCACGCCTCCCTCACCAGCGCCGAAGGCCACGTCTTTTTCATCAACGACTTCGGCATCCTCCGCACCGTCCAGCCCGACAAAACCTACAAGCTCCTCGCCGAAAGCGAACTCAAGGAAAAAGTCTTCGCCTCCCCCGCACTCAGCGAAGGCCAGATCTTCATCCGCACCGACAAAAGCCTCATCTGCCTCGGCAAACGCACCGCCAAGACCGCTTCGCGCTGAGTGGAAGGCCTGAGTTCGATCACCTAATCAACCCAGTAGAGGACTTGATGTTTGCTCTGCGATACAGCGATCCCTTTATAGTGAAAATTGTTCATGTTGCTGCTGGGTCTTGGCGGCGGTGAAAAATCAAAGAAGATAAAATCATCCCCAAAGTGATGTTCCTGACTGTCAGAGGCATAAGCATCCCATCTTCTGGCGCGCCATGGTTTTGGAATAATGGTCAAAAAACCGGCTGTCTTCTCAACAGAAAGGGCGGTGTGTTTAGCCCTCAAGCGTTGCTCAATGTCAGATATTTCCGAAGAGGGTAGCGTGAGCAAGAGCTTAACTTTCAAGCCACTAATAAATCCTGGAGAGTAATAAAACTTAGCATCGGTTGCCGAAGCCGGGATTCGTGCGGGAAGATGTTCGAAATTGCGGTCAGAAAGATTCTTTGATGCCTCATTCTTTTTTAATTTGCCGATGATGGTCTCATATTGCCCCAGGCGGGTGGTGGGAGAGTAGGCGAAATAACAAAACGCAGCGACGAGCGCCACAAAAGCGAGGTATAATGAGCATCCAATGATGACCATCCATTTGATGAAGTGAAGAAAATCACGCATGCGATAAGTCCCGCTTAAGGTTTCTTTCCTTCACACGCGGTGACTGGAAGAGGAATCAAGTGTTGGGCTCACAATTAAAGTCAGAAATGTTTCCGTGGTGCAAGACCGTTTTAGTGAACTCCCAACCGCCTTCCCCATGCTTCACCGCACACTCTCCCTTCTCCTCGCCACATCCCTCGCAGCTTTCGCTGCCGAGCCCGTCCCTGAATTCAAAGGCTCCATCGAAAAACTCGACCCCGCGCTCGATGCCTTGATCGCTCCCGACACAAAAATCGAAGTGCTCGCCTCCGGCTTCAACTGGTCCGAAGGCCCCGTCTGGCGCGATGGCGGCATCGTCTTCTCAGACGTGCCGGAAAACACCGTCTTCGGCTGGAAGGAAGGCGACACCGCAGCCAAGGTCATGCTCAAACCCAGCGGCAGTCTCAGCGGAGATGGCCAGGGCTCAAACGGTCTCCAAGTCGATGCCCAAGGAAATCTCATCCTCTGCCAGCATGGCGAGCGTCGCATCGCACGTCTGGAAAAGGACGGCACCTTCACCTCTCTGGCGGACAAGTATGAAGGCAAGCGCTTCAACAGCCCTAACGACCTCGTCATCGCAAAAAGCGGCACCATCTTCTTCACCGATCCCCCCTACGGCCTGAAGAAAGGCGAGGCACCCGAGCTCCAGCAGCACGGCATCTACGCCGTGACTCCTGCTGGCAAAGTCTCGCTGGTAATCTCAGACATTCGTTTCCCAAACGGCATCGCTCTGAGCCCCGATCAAAAGATACTCTACATCGCCGTGTCTGATCCTAAGGACACCCGCGTCATGGCCTACGATCTCCAAGACAACGGCACTACAAAAAACGGCCGCGTCTTCTTCAATGCCCAGCCTCTCAAAAGCGCCGAACGCAAAGGCGGGTGTGATGGCATGAAGGTGGACGCCAATGGCAACATCTGGACCACCGGCCCCGGTGGCGTCCTGATCATCAACAAAGACGGCAAACACCTCGGCAGCATCCTCACCGGCCAGGCCACGGCCAACTGCGCCTTCGGCGGCGCTGACCACAGCACCCTCTACATCACCGCAGACATGTTCCTGCTGCGCGTTAAAACGCTCGCCAAGGGGCTGTGAAAGTACTCATGAGCTTTAGCTCATTGCAGGGTCTTCATGAGCTGATGCCCTTCACCAGCTTCACCAGCTTCACCAGCGCCAGCGCATTCATTACTGCCTTCGGCACAAACGACCCCGGCTCCACATACTCAGGCAGCTTGCTCCCATCAGCGCTGCGTTCAGAACAGTGCGCATTGGCACCATAGGGTCCGAGACCATCGAGCGTGGGCGCCAGGTGCCAGAGGTGGTTCGCATCACTCAAGCCACCGCGCGGCACCGAGACCGCCGTGAGATTCATCATCGCAGCAGCCTCATGCCAGAGGTGAAACAAAGCTTCAGACTCCACACCCCCAGGCCACGCAGCAGTGATACCGGTCCGTTCTGCCGTGAGCTTTGCGCCGTTGGCCGCCGTGCCGCTGAGCGTTGCAAAAAAATCATCCGCCTGCTGCAATGCCGCAGGCTCCGTGGCCCGGCATTCCCATTCGGCCACCGCTTCATGCGGCACGCGATTCACCACCGTGCCACCCTGCACCAGGCCGATGTTCACCGTTCGCTCAGCTTCCGGATTCGTCAGCGCGGCGATGTCCGGCAGCACACGCGCGAGCGCATCGATCGCATTGATGCCCTCATGGTGCTTGCTGCCCGCATGCGCGGCCTTGCCTTCGGCGCTGAGCCTCCACGTGCTGCGGCCTTTGCGCGAGGTCACAATGTGCCAGCCGCGCTCATCCACCGGCCCGCCTTCAAACACCAGCACCGCGCGTGCTTTCCCTCCGCAACGTTCAGCGGTCACACGGCCAAAATCGTCCCCCGTGATTTCTTCAGCAGCATTGGCAGCCACGAGCCAGTGCGTGCGCTCAAACACCTCGGGAGCCGCATCCCGCAGGCTTTGCAGGATGAGCCAGATCAAGGCCGTGCCGCCTTTGTTATCCACGGTGCCCGGCCCATAGATGCGGCCTTCCACGGGGCGTTCATCCCACTTGAAATCATTCAGCCGTTCTTCCTCGGGTGGAAACACCGTGTCAGAGTGCGTGACGAGCACGATGGGTTCTCCCCCTTGACCGCGATGCGTGAGAAAGAGGTGATGGCCGGTGCCGGGAGTGACACAGGGCGCAAGTTCAGCCTCAAAACCCAGCGGCGCAAAAGCTGCTGTCGTCAGCCGGGCCACTTCATCCACTCCTTCAGCATTGGCGGTGAAGCTGTTGATGGCCACGAGACGGCGCAGGAAATCGAGCGCAGCCGGGAGATGGCGTTCAGCGGCAGATTGGAAAAGAGAAACATTCATCGCGGTACAGCGCCAATGCCGGGAAGGTTGGGCATGATCAGGTTGCCGTTGGCATCATACGTGATGCCCGTGAAGTCGTCATCGGCCACGTAGAAATGCCCGTCGAGGTCGATCCAGTCGGCCCACGGTGCCAGATGCGCCGCAGCGGTGGTGCCCAGGCTGGTTTCGATCATGCAGCCAAGCAGGACCTGTAGGCTCTGCTCCTTCGCCGCCGCGATCATGGCCACGGCAGCATCCAGGCTGCCGCTCTTGAGGAGCTTGATGTTCACGCCATCCACGAAATCCGCGAGTGCGATAACATCCGCCACGGTTTGCACGCTTTCATCCGCGAAGATCGGCGGGGGATTGCCAGGAAGCAGCGCGCGCAGTTCTTCCCAGCCATCGACACCAAGGCGGTGATGGATGGGCTGCTCGATCAGCGTCGGGCTGTATTCCGCAACCTTCTCGATCATGAGCGGAGCCTCGGCCATGTCCCAGCCGCCGTTCACATCCAGCAGCAGTTTCGCATGCGGCGCAGCCTGGCGTGCGACGGAGACGATGGCAATGTCCAGCCCCAGGTCACCTGAGCCGAGCTTGAGTTTGAGCACGGGAAATTGGGTGGCGATCTCGCGCACCTTGTCCGCAAAAACATCGAGATCCTCGGGAATGCTGAAGGATCGGCAGCCGGGTGGAGTGTGATGCACGGGCAAGCCCAGTTTCGACTCGGCAAAGGCCGCAAACGTCCGGCCCGTCTGGTGGCCGATGATGTCATGGCGCAGCAGATTGAGCGCGAGGCCTGCGGTGCGCGGCAGTACTTCTGGCAGCACGGCTTGATTGAGCACGGCCAGCGTCAGCGCCGGATCTTCTCCATAGTAGGGGACAAACGGGGCCTCAGTGACGAGCTCTCCATTCGAAACACGGAGCACCTGGCGAGTAGCCGAGGTGCCGTGGGCGATGCGAAAAGGCTCGCTGAGATGAAGGGTTTTGATCTCGAAGTGCAATGCTCCCAGTCAAAGGTCAAGAGCCCCGCTGGTCAAGGAGTCCTGTCTCGATCTTCGCTGGTCGTTGCCCCGCCGAATGATCATTGCGGCTTCGGGTCGCGGTTGAACATGCGCTGGAAGAAGTTTTTCTTCTTGGCTGGCACCTCCACCGGCTCAGGCACGGGGGGCGGCGGCACTTGCGGAAAGCGCTGGGCCGCCTGAGCCCCCGACGTGGTGCGAATGTCTTCGCTCAGCGAGGTCTCGCGGACGCTGTCGGTGTCAGTCACCACCTGCGGCTGAATGAAAACGATCAGCTCCTTGCGGGTCACGCTGTTGTTGTCCGTGCGGAAGAGCTTGCCCAGACCGGGGATTTTGCCGAGGAAGGGGATGCCGTTCTGGCCGAGATTTTTCTCCTCGGAAATGAGGCCGCCGAGCACGATCGTGTTGCGGTCCGGGATGGTGACGGAGGTCACAAGCTGCTCGGTTCCGATGATCGGGACCAGGTTGGGGGTGATGAGCTGGGTGCCGATGAGAGTGTCGTTGATTTGAGAAATGGTGAGCGTGACTTCGCCATCCGTGTTGATCAGCGGCACGACCTCAAGCTTCAGAACCACATCAAGGTAGCTGGTGGTGGATGTAACGGTGCCGTTGAGGTTGGCGGCGTTCGTGACGGTGCTTGCCGGATACGGAACTTTGCGACCGGAAGAAATGACCGCCTTCTTGTTGTTCAGGGCGAAAATGGAGGGCCGGGAGAGGACTTTGAAATTGCTGTTGGTCTGCAGCGCATTGAGGAAGATTCCCAGGCCGCTGCCGGCGGCACCATACAGGTTCAGGCCGGAGCTGGGACCAAACGGGGTGGTGATGGCATTGTTGCGCAGGTCATTGATGGCTCGTCCCGCGCCGCCCGTCCCGCCAAGAATGTCCGTGCGGTTGGTGATGCTGCTCGCTGTGAAGTTCTTGTTGGTCAGGGAGGAGATGTAATCCACCCCGGTGATCATCGTGTCAGTCAGGGTCAGTTCACCAATGACGGTGGCGAGGTAAACTTGGGAAGGTTTGCGGTCGAGCTTGTCGAGCAGGGCATCGACTTTGGAGATCTCTTCCTGCCTGCCAATCACGATGATCGTGTTCGACATCGGGTCTGCGACAATGCGGCTCTTGCCGACAAGCACGGACACTGGGGCGTTGTTTTCCGTGGGGCCAGACACGACGTCAGCACGGGAGCCTCCAGTGCTTGTAGCTGATGATGTGGTGCCGGTGGTTCCTGTGGACGCACTGGCGGTGTCAGAGCCAGATGCGGAGGAGGCGGTGTTGCCCACCACGCCACCCCGTGTGCCCTGGGTGGTTCTGCCGCCAAGGAGCTGGCTGCTGTTCGTCGCCAGCACCTGCTGGCGCTGTTGTTGAATGCTGCCCCCGCCCGGCAGCTGGGTGGTGCCGGCGTTCACTTCCTGCAACCGGTCCACCAGCGCACTCAAGACATCCAGGGCGGCGGCATACTTGAGCTTGCGCTCATACGGCTCCGTACTGTCCAGCGGCTTGTCAAATTCAGCTATGAGGCTGGCGACGTAGGTGTAGTCCAGCGGTGAAGCCACGACGAGGATCTGGTTCAAACGCGTGTCTGCCACCACCTGCGTGCTGGGCTGGGGATTCAGCGCATTTTGATTCGATGACAGCGATGAATTGTTTGGGACGGACGGGGGTCTTGGGGCGTTGTTGTCGCCGCCTTTGTTGTCACGGCCATCACTGGCGGCGGAACCACGGATCGTGTTCACGCCCTTCGTTTCCTTTTCCTGCGCCTGCGCATTCAAGGTGGCCTGAATGATCTGGGCGATCACGGCCGCATCGGCAAATTTGATGGGAATGAATTTCGTGACCAGCGTGGAGCCGGTGTCACCGAGATCAATCGCTTCACGAATGCCGATGAGCTGCTTGACGATCGTGGCGCTTTCCGTGATCAGCAGTCCGGGCGGGGAGGTCACCGGTGTGATGCGGCCATAAGCACCCAGACCCACATGTCCGGAGAACATGGTGGCGGCGTCCTCAGGCGCGAGGTAGTCCAGCTTCATGAAGTAGGACACGATGCTTTCACCGTCAGGGATGTCCATGGCACTGGTGTAAAACCGCACCCCATGGGAGAACTGCACGGCATTCGCACTTTGGTTGCGTGCCGGCAGGATCTTGGCGCTGTTGCTGCCAGGCTCGTTCACAATGGCGTAGCCGTTCGCGAGCAGTGAGGCCTCGATGAGCTTGATGGCTTCGGCTTTAGGAACCTGCTTGGGGGTGACGAGGCTGATCGTGGCCCCTTCAAAAATGTTGGTGTCCTTGATCAGCGTGTAGCCCGTGAGCTTCTCATAGATCGCCAGCAGGTCGGCCACGGGATTGTTGGCAAACTGCATCATCACGTTGTCTCCGGTGATCTGAAAGGCCTCCGCCTCTCCTGCGGCACCACCAGCGCCGTCAGGACTCATGCCGCCAGGACCGCCAAAACCACCGCCCGGTGCTCCAAAGCCACCACGGCGGCCAAAACCGCTGCGCCCACCGCCAGGGAAACCTCCTCCAGGAGGGCGTGCGCCGTCAGGAGGCATTGCAGGGGCTGTGCCGCTTGCTGCAGGGGCGGCGACTGGCGGAGTCGGTGGGGGAAGGGGGGGCGGAGTGGTGGTAGTGGTTGTTGTTGTGGCCGCAGGCGTTTCCGTCGTGGCGGCTGCAGGAACTGCGGCAGGTGTCGGAGGTGGGGCTGGCGGTACAATGCTCTGCCCGCGCACAACGGCGGAGATGGCAAACAGAAGCGTGGTGAGGGCAGGAAGACAACGATGCATGCGAAAGGGATGTGGCGTGAGTGGCAGGTGGGGACTTCAGCGGGGCGTGTTATTTGCCCCCGCCGTCATCTTTTTGGATCTTTTCAAACATGGTGCGGATGGCATTGCGGCGCTCCTCCTCAGGAGCGTTGCGGAACTTTTCATCGCTGAACTTTTCACGCATGGCATCGCGGAATTTTTCCTTGGCTTTGTCGGAGAGACTTTCGTACTTCTTCCGGTCTTCCTCACTGGGGCCCCGGTTGCCTCGGTTGAGTCGGTCTCCGCCGGAGGAATCATTGCGTGGGCCTCGGTCGCCCTTGTCACTTTTTCCCTTCGTCAGGTCGTTTTTGTCCAGCACGCTGTGCCGGATGCTGAAGGTCTCTCCACCGATGGCAATCTTGGCCTGGGCGCGCTCAATGTTGCTGGTGGGCAGTGCTTCAATCAGTTTCCAGCCTTTGAGATTGGGTTCTTCGCTGACGACTAGGGACTGCTTCTCGTTCTTGTCAAAAATGGTCACGACCGGTTTGCCATTCACGTAGGCCATCCCGGTGAGCACAAGGGAATCAGAGATGCTGACGATGCGGGTGAACGGGGAGTTTTGAATGATCGCGCTCAATGACGTCGCATCAAAAGGCTGCGGCAGGTCGGGATCCACAGGCCCGGCAGGCGCTGCGGATGCGGCCACGGGTTGCTCCGGTGTCAGTAGTTCGTCTCCGGGCAGTGCCAGCAGATCCGAAGTCGTGAGCTGTGCCTCGGCAGGCGCAGCTGGTACAATCGACTGCGCGCGCAGGCTCAGTGCCGCGCTCAGCATCAGCAGAGTGGTGGAAAGAGTTTTCATGGCTGGAATCCGGCTTCAGGTTTGAACCAGCGCGCCAGGACGAGGTTGCACAAGGCCTGGGGTGTCTTTTCTTTAGCTTTGCCGTCGATCTCCAGCTCCAGCTGCTTGATGGCTTGAAACTTTTCAGGCGACTGCAAAGTGGCCAGCCAGCCCAGGAGCGTGGTTTGATCACCGCGCAGCCTTACTTCGACGGCCACCTCACGATACACGGAGGCGTTCGTCTTGCTGTCCGCCGCATCCGGCAGCAGCTGCTGCTTCTGCACCTGCAGCTGGTAGTCGAGCGCCACATTCTGAATCTCTTCCAGCAGTTTGGCCTGCGCCGTGCCCAGGCTCTCGGTGGTGGGCATGTGCTGCTCCATCCACGCCGAGCGCTTGTCCCAGAACTCACGGTCGTCCATCCAGTGGCTGTTCTCCTTTTTCTCATTCTCCAGCGAGGTGATGCGCGCCAGCACCGCCGTGCGGCGGTCCAGAAACTGCTTCAGCATGATGAACGTCGCCATCAGCACCAGGGCACCGATGCAGGCTCCGAGCAGTTTCTTTTCACGTTGGGTGAGGGCGAGTGCCATGGAATTTGAAAAAATCGGATTCGTTACGGCAGCTTGCCCTGGGCGCGGAAGGAGGCCGTGGTGCCTTTGACTTCCGGCCGGGGATTCGTCCATTCGTAACGGCTCAGGACGCGGTTCTTTTTGAAGTCTTCGATGAACTGAAACGCGAGCTGCGCATCCCGTGCTTCACCGCGGATGTCGATCTCCTTGCCCTTCACTTCAAACTTGCGAATGACGATGCCGCTGCCCGGCATGATGCGGTTGATCTCACCCAGCAGAAACAGCGGATACCGCTGCGGCTCGATGGCCGGAGCCAGTACTTTCCAGCGTTCATTCGCCTTGCGCACCGCCGCCGCCGGCTCGCTCGTGACCTCCACCTCTTCGGCCAGTTTCTCTGCACGCTTTTCTTGAAAATGCAGGTAAGCAAAGCCGAGGAATGCCAGCGATGCATACAGCATGCCACCCAGCACAAGCGCACGGATGAGCTTGGAGCGCTGGGTGCTCGAGCTGATCGCCGTCCGCACCCCTGAGGGCAGCATCTTCGTCCAGGTGCGGGTTTCCAAAGCGCCATTGGGCGGCAGGTCAGCGAGCACCCGCACCGGCAGGTCCAAAATGGAACTCAGTCGCGTGGTGAGACCCTTGTCAAAATTCGCTCCCACCAGCGCCACCCCGTCAATCGTGTTGGGTCCGAGCTCGGACTCCAAGGTCAGCCGGGCCAGGGTGATCTCCAGCGTCAGCACATCTTCCGCAGCCGGTGCCTTGGCAAAAATGTGACTGTGATACAGCTTCCCCTGATGACTGGCCGCCAGCACCAGATCTCCCTGTTCTTCAATGATGACAATATGTCCGGCAGGCAGCTGCGCCAGCCTCAGCGCGGCGGTGTAGTCGCTGGCGTGGGAGGCGGCCAGCGCTTCCGGGAACGGTTCCGCCAGGATGTCCACACTCACGATGGCCAGCCCGCCGTTCTGGCCCAGCAGATGCCACCGGTAGTTTCTGCCCACGGCATCCTGCTCCAGCTTGAAGCCTCGGCGTTCCAGCTGGGTGGAAATGATCTGCTCCAGCAGCTCCGCGTCCGTCTGCGGCAGGATCAGCCCGATCGTCCGGCATGCCGAGGCAGGCAGCCCGATCAGCAGGGGTTTGCTCACATGCTTCGCCTCGGCCGGGCTTTCCACCGTCTCAGCACTGGAGGTCGCGCGCGGCTTCCACACACGCCAGGAGGCATCAGGGGCGGGGAGGAGCAGGGTAGTGGCGGCGAGTGACATTCGTGAAGGGCTGGGTAGAACGCGCGATCGCGTGGGAAGTTGCGTGATTGAATGACGATTATCGAATGTCCGGTGATGCTCTGGTTGTCGAGTCCGTTTTACTCCTCAATCCTTCCGAGATAGGTCACTGCCCCCGTCGTCTGATCGCGCCGGGTCACGAGGATGATTTTCGAGCGCTTCGTCCCCACCCAGCCGATGCTGGTGATGCGCCGCAGCGTCGTGTCGCTGTCATTGACGATGCCGCTCACAGCGTTCAGCCGGTCCCCGTTGAGGCCGAGAATCTGGTAAGCCTCCGGCGCACGGATGCGGCGGTCGTCCTCCGTCCCGGGAATGCCATCCCCGCCATCGCGTTCGCTGATGAAGCGCTGCACGTCGTTTTCGGATGCTCCGGTGATGGCCAGCAGCACATCCTTGAAAACCGTGCGCAGGTCGATCTGTCCCTCTCCATAGATGCTGAAGAAATTACGCCAGTCCGGCTTTTTGCGGTCCACGGCATCCATGCCACGCACCAGGATCATTTCCTCCACGCGGATGAAGCCCCGGTTGCGCGGCGCGTCATAAATCCCCAGGCTCTTGTAATACTCCGCCTCCGCACCGTTGGCGCGCTGGGTGTTGTCATTGTCCACCCAGTCCGCCAGTGAATCCGCCGCAACACCGGCGTCTTCCGCATTGAGCTGCCAGTAGATGAAGAGATTGTAGATCGCCTCGCGCAACCGTTCATCCGTGATGTAGTTGATCGGAATGCGCGCGCCTTCGTAGTTGATCACCACGTCGAAGCCGCTGTCCGGCCCCACCTTCTGCTTCATCACAATGTCCCCCCGCCGCGTGCTGGGGTGCAAACCCACGGCGATGCCGCTTTCCGCAAGATGCAGGGCGCGGAAATCATACGCCGCCTGTTTGGATTCCTCCGCGCTGTAAGTGATGTATTCCACCACCCCCATGACCGTGACGGACATGAGCAGGATGGCCCAGATCATGAGCATGAGCGCTGAGCCCTGTGCTGAAGCCGGACGAGCGCTGCAAAATGTTGCATGAACAGGTGTCCTCATGGCCCGGCACCTCCTCCGCCGCCAGGAGGCCCGCCCCCGCCACCGGGAGGTCCGCCACCACCAGGAGGCCCACCGCCCGGAAAGCCGCCGCCACCAGGAGGTCCACCGCCTGGCCCACCAGGACCTCCACGACCGCCGCCGCCGCCTGGTCCTCCTCCTGGCCCTCCGCCGCCAGGGCCTCCACGTCCGCCGCCTGGACCGCCTTGACCATTGTTCCCACCCGTGCCGCCCTGCTGATTGTTGTTGTTGTTATTATTGCCGTTGTTGTTGCCATTGTTGGCCGGTGCTCTCCCCGCGACCAGCGTCAGTACTGGCAGGCTGAAAACCATGCGCACTGGCAGCGTCCGGTTCTTCATCACCAGCTGGCCTTCGATGAGGTCCGGCCATTTCGACTTGCTCCATTCTTCATACCACGTCTCCTCCTTCTCCACATAGAAGCGCCATTTGAACGACACCACATCCGGCAGCAGCGGCATCCAGTACCGCCCCTCTGTGTCCGGCGCATAGATTCCCGTCGTCGACTGTTGAATGCCAGACTTCATGTCCCCGGTCTGCGGGATCAAATCCTCACGCGACAGGCTCAGGTAGTTCAGCGGTTTTTGGTTGTCGTCCACCACCGCATCCGGGTAGGGCCGCAGGCTCAGGATGGTGTCCTTGGAAGTGATGGGATTGTTCCCAAAAGGAAAGCAGTCTGGCGAGCCGGTGATCGTCAGTTCCTGAATCACCGGGTCCGTGCCCTGCACCAGTTTAAGCGCCAGCGTGGCAGTGCTCGGCAGCGTGGCAAACATGCGCCGGCACAGTTCAATGTACCGGTTCATGGAATCGCTCTCACGCTGGATGTGCTCGATCTCCGATGCCCCGCGCACCGAGCCGCGGATGATCGCAAACAACGTGGCCGTGATCATCGACAGGATCGTGATGCCGATCACCACCTCGATCAGTGTGAAGGCGGAACGCCGTCTAGGGCTGGGCGGGCTTGTAAACATAGACGTCGAGGGTATCCTCCTGCGGCACACCGTCAAAAGACGAGGTTGCGTGGATGGTGAGTTTGTACATGTCGCTCAAGATGCCGCCACTGGTGGTCTTCAGCGACAGCGCCTCCGTGCTGGTCGTGTAGGTGATGCCGTAGGTCGTGTCCGAGATGGTGGTGCTCATCTTGGCCAGCGGCTTGTTTCGCAGCTCTTCGAAAACATTGCGCATGCCGATGCGGATGATCTGGTCACGCTTCAGCAGATTCGCCGTCTCCAGCGCCTGGTTCAGCGACTTCGCCAGCCCCAGCACGGCGATGGCAAAAATCGTCAGCGCCAGCACCAGCTCAAAGAGAATGTAGCCACGCGAAACCGGGCGCTGGCGGCGATGGAAAGTCGCATTCATCGCAGATCGACGGTTTCCTTCACAATGTCCGCCGTCAGTGCCGCAAACTCCACGTCAAACGTCGAGGACGGCCCTTCCACATGAATCTTCAGCGGCTGGCAGACGCCGCTGGGCTGAAACACCCACAGCTTCACCATCTCTCCCTCGATCGGCGTCGGCTCAGCATCATACCAGTGCTGGATCTGGTACTTCACCTCTTTCGGCAGCTCGTATTTTTCAGACCAGTATTCATCATACTTCGGTGCCGGCGGGGCCAGCGGCAGTTCGGTGGTCTTGTTGGAGCGGCCACCATTGTCGATATCCGTTTTATCACCTTCCTCGATCGTGCTCTCCACGGCCGGTGCCGCTTCGCCAGCCGCAAGAAATTCGTTCAGTTCCGTGAGCTGCAGGTACGGATTGAAATAGCGGGACGCCGTGAATCCCGTGGCATGGAAGGCCACCTGGTAGGGGCGCTTCTCCTGCATCGCGCGCATCCGCGCCTCACGCGCCAGCTTGAGCAGCGCCGTGACCGGCTCCCGTGCCAGTCGCTCATCCTGGAAGCCTTTCAGCATCGGCACCGTCGCCGCTGCCAGCACAGCGACGATGGTTAAAGCGATGACGATTTCGACCAGCGTGAACGCCCGTGCACTTGCCACCTCATGCCGGACGAAGCTGCCTTGACGGAGGGTGAGGGCATCACTCGCGTCATGGCTGGTCTTCGTGCTTCGGCATGCAGGTTTCATGGGTCATTTCGCCGCCGACTTCTTCCAGTTGCCGAGGTCGTCTTCGTCACCATCGATCCCGTTCGGGCCAGCCGTCCAGAGGTCATAGGGCTTCTTGGATTTCTGGGCTGGGAAACGGTACTTGTAAGGCAGGCCCCATGGGTCTTTGGGCAGCTCTTCCATAAAGGCTCGGTAGTTTTCAGGGATCGGCTCCAGCGTCGGCTTTTCCACCAGCGCCATCAGCCCCTGCTCGGTCGTCGGCATGCGCAGCGCACGGGATTCATAAGATTGCAGCGCCAGCCCGATGGCCTGCAAATCGCTGTCCACGCGTGTGTCCTTGGCGGAGTCGATCTGGCCTTTGAGCAGGTAAATCGAGCCGGAGGCCAGAATGGCGATGATGGTCAGCGTGATCACGATTTCGATCAGCGTGAAGGCGGCGGCGGCAGGGAGTGTTTTGGGGTTCGATGTGCGGATTTTCATGACGGGACGATTGAACAGGATTTATGGAGAAATGAACAGGAGGAAATGAAGTTGGTTGCGCCGGCTTTAGCCGCCACCACGGATGCCCGTGACGCTTTGGGCGATGGCTGCAACGATGGAATACGCCACCGTGCCGACCATCACGGCCATCACGATCAGGATGATCGGCGTGATCATCGAGGTCATGCGTTTGATACGCTTGTCGAGCTCCTTGTCGTAACGGATGGCGCATTTTTCCATCGATTTGCCAAGCTGCCCCGTCTGCTCGCCCACGGCGATCATGTCTGCCAGCAGCAGCGGAAAGCTGCCGACCTTGCGCAGCGTGTTGGAAAGCGGGGCACCTTCTGAGACCATGCTGGTGACCTTGGCCAGCAGCGACTGGATGAAGACGTTCGCAGAAATCTTGGAAACGAGGCGGATGCTGTTCAGCAGCGGCACTCCATTGGTGATCAGATTGCCCAGCGAATGCGCGAACTGCGCGTAAAAGCGCATGCTCATGATGGCGCCGAACAGCGGGAGCTTGAGCTTCGTTTCGTCCCACCACATCCGGCCCGCCGGGCTGGAAATGTACCCCCGGAATGTCAGCACACCTGCCGTGATGGCGGCTGCGATGGCCCACCACCACTGGCCCATGAATTGATTGAAACTGATCAGCAGCTGCGTGGCCGCCGGGAGCTTCTGCCCGTTCTTGCCCATCAAGTCCATGATTTGCGGCACCATGAAGGTCATGAACACCACCATAAGCACGATACACGCGCCGATCAGGAACGCCGGATAGATCATCGCCTGCGTCACCTTGGCCTGCAGTTCGGCCATCACCGCCAAATTGTTGGCCAGCCGCCGCAGAATGCTTGGCAGCGAGCCGCTCACTTCGCCAGCCGCAGCCAGATTGCAGTAAAGATCGTCAAAGCTTGGTGAAGCCTTCCTCAGCGCCTTGGCCACCGATGAGCCCTCGCGCAGTTCGTTCCGCATCGTGCTGGCAATGATGCGCAGCGCTCCCGACTCCTGCCGTTCCTGCATCACTCGAAATGCCTGGTCGATCTGCAGGCCTCCATCCAGCAGATCCGCGAGTTCTTCCGTGAACAAGATAAGCTGGGCGCGCTTCAGCTTCACAGGGCCTCCGGCTGCTGCCGCCGTGATTTTCGCTTTCGCCGCATCAGACTTTTCATCCTGCGTCACCTTCACCGGCGTCAGTGCCTGCGCCTCAATTTTTCGAAATGCCTCCGCACGCGAACCGACCGTGACGGATCCCGTGACGGTCTGGCCGGTGGTGGTGAGGGCGGTGTAGGTGAAGGCGGGCATCTTAAGGAGATTGGCGGCTGTTAAGCTGGCGGCGTATCCAGCGCGGACTGCGTCGGCAGTCGAGAACGGCGTAAACTTTCACAGTCTCGCTGTTGATTCGATAATAAAAAGCATGGGGGAAACGTCGTGCGGGGCAGAAATGAAAGCCATGACGCTTGCGATGAACCCCGCCGCATCCGGCCAGTTCCAGAATCTCCTCACGGATTTGGGTCAGGAAATACTCTCCCATCCCAGGATCTTGATCTTCATAAAACCAGAATCCATTCAGCAAATCACGCTCCGCGCTGTCCTCAATTCTTACGACCATGAGCGATCTGGGCACGGATTCGGTCAAAGGTTTCATCCACACCACGCCAGACGGCTTCGCCTCGCTCCTCGCGTTCCAGACGTTCGCGCAGAACGTCCGCATGCCAGTCTGGTGAGCGAGCCTCATCGTCCATGCTGCCGCTTAGATCTTCCCATAGCGCTTGGAACAGGTCCCACTTCTGAGGGCCAGTCAGGCGTTCCAAAGGAATCTCAATGGGCGGATTGGCTGCGAGTGTCATGGTCAAAGGATATTCATGGGACGGTACTTCGCAACACTACTCAGTCGCCGCCGTCACGGTCATCACTTCCTCAATCGTCGTCACCCCTTGCGAAGCCTTCCGGAATCCATACTGCCGCATGGGCACCATGCCGTCCTTCAGCGCCTGCGCCTTGAGTTCCATGGTGTTGGCGCGTTTGTTGATCTTGTCCTGCAGGGCTTCCGTCATGAGGCAGATTTCCATGATCGCCAGACGTCCGGTGAAACCGGTGTTGCGGCAGGCGCGGCAGCCCACGGGATTGAACAGCTTGTCTTTCCATTCCAGCGGGAACCCAATGCTGCGCAGGTGGCTTTCTTCGTGATGAGCGGGCTGCTTGCACAATCCGCACAGCGTACGTACCAGACGCTGGGCCTGGAAGGCCCGCACCGAGGACGAAATCATGAACGGCTCGATGCCCATGTCGATCAGACGGGAGATGCCGCTGACGGCGTCGTTGGTGTGGAGCGTGGAGAAAACCAAGTGACCTGTCAAAGCGCCGCGGATGGCGATCTCAACCGTTTCCTGGTCGCGCATTTCCCCCACCATGATCACGTTGGGGTCACCACGGAGAATGCTTCGCAGCCCGGCGGCAAAAGTGAGGTCGATTTCCGGCTTCACCGCGATCTGGATGATGCCGTCGAGCTTGTTTTCCACCGGGTCTTCAATGGTGACAATCCGGCGCTCTTTCGTGTTGAGCTCCTTGAGGAATGTATAGAGCGTGGACGATTTGCCGGACCCCGTCGGACCGGTGACAAGGATAATGCCGTTAGGTGCCGCCAGCAGCTTGCGGATGGTGGCCTCGGTGGCGGGATCCAGCCCGATGGACTGGAGGTCAAATTTTTTGCGCGTCAGCAGGCGGAGCGCCACGGATTCACCATTCACGCTCGGGATGGTGGCCACACGCACGTCGATGGGTTCGCCATCGAGTTCGAGGTTGATGCGTCCGTCTTGGGGCAGGCGCCGTTCGGCGATGTCGAGGTGCGCCATGATTTTCAGGCGCGAAATAAGCGAGGCCTGCAGCAGTCGCATGTTCGGCGGCACAGGAACTTCCAGCAGCTTGCCATCCACCCGGTAGCGGATGCGCAGATCGCGTTCCAGAGGCTCCACATGAATGTCCGTGGCGCGTTCCTTGAGGGCTTCACGGAAGATCTGGTTCACAAAGTTGAGCACCGTGGCCTCTTCATCCGCCTCGTCCAGCACCGTGGTTTCCTGCTTGAGATCATCATGCTCGTCGCCGCCTTCACGGCCTTCCAGCAGTTCTTCAAAGTTTTCTGCCCCGACGCCGTAGCCTTGGTGCAGGGCTTCGAGGATGCGGTGGCGCGGGGCGATCTGCCAGTGTACGCGTTTGCGCAGTTCCTGGCCCACCGCCTGACGTGCGCTGAGGTCGAACGGGTTGTAGGTCAGGATCGTCGCCTCACCACTGGCCACATGCAGCGGGCAGATGCGGTGGCGCAGGGCCAGTTTGGCAGGGAAGTTGTTGCGCAGTCCTTCAGCCGCTTCGCCGACGCCTTCTTCGGCATACGGCATGCCCAGACCGGTCGCGAGCTGGGCAAAGAATCGGTCTTCATCCACCATGCTGCTGTCCACCACGGCATCCATGAGCGGCTGTCGGTTGTCGGAGGCCACCTCGAGGGCATGGCGCAGCCGGGTGGGTTCTTCGCATCCAGCGCTGGCGGCGGTACGTACGAGGACGTCGATCAAAGTAGGGGTGGGCATGTGGGGCGATACAACGCCGCAACGAGGGCAAAGTTTCGCGTTCTCTGCAACAGGATCATCCACAAAGAAAAACGGTGGAGTGAGGGCAATCATGTGCTACATGCGCAGCCTCTATGAATTCGCCCTTCCCCATCCTCCGCCGGTCCTTGCAGGCGCTCGCCTATGCCGGACTCGCGCTCGCTCTCAGCAACTGTGCCGCCGTGAAAACTGGAGGTCATTCCTCCCTGAGTTATGACCCCGTGACCAAACCGGTGAAAAATCCTTCGAATGTGCGGGTCAAGCTCAGCACCGGCGCCCAGCGCGTCTATGTGATGGAAGGCAACGAAGTGCTCCTCGCCACCCCATGCTCCGTTGGCACCGCCAGCGCTCCGACCCCCCAGGGCAACTTCACCATCTACAGCAAAGTGGCCAATCGCCGCCGTGCCAGCAGCCCTGGCGCCGGTTATCCCATGACCTTCTGGATGGAGTTCAAGTCTGCCTACGGTATGCACTGGGGCTGGGTGAAGCCTTATCCCTGCACCCACGGTTGCGTCCGTCTGCCGATCAAGGCTGCACAGAAGATTTTCAGCATGGTCAAGAGTGGAACTCCGCTCAACATCGCCTCATCCCAGCCTGAAGACGCCACCATTGGCAAAACTCTCCCAGTGCTTGATGATAGCAAGCTCGCCGACCCGCCTGATTCGTATATGAATAGTAACAAGGTCTTCGAAGACGCCGCCAAGGGCAAAATGTACTATTGATTTAACTGATTCCATCTCATGTCTGCACCCGCCCCAGCCGCCCGCCGTGTGAATGTTCGCACCCCGGAGGTCATGGAGCGTGTGCAGGCCGAGGTGGAGACTCATTATCGCAGCCATATTGTCGAGCAAATCCGCGCCAAAGGCAGCGTGATTCAGATCGGCAGCACCACGGTGCGTCTGGCCCGGGATTTCGGCTTCTGCTACGGCGTTGAACGCGCCATCGACCTGGCCTACGCAGCTCGCAAAGTCTTTGCCGACCGTCGCGTCTTTCTGCTGGGTGAAATTATCCACAATCAGGAGGTCAACCGCCAGCTCACCGAAATGGGCGTGGTCAGCATTCCCAATGTCGACCATGAGGCCATGGTCGCCACCATGACGGCTGAAGACGTCGTGATCGTGCCAGCCTTCGGCGCGGAAACAGGCCTCATGAAGCTGATAGCAGCCCGCGGCTGCATGGTGGTCGATACCACCTGCGGCGATGTCATGAGCGTCTGGAAGCGTGTCCGGCAGTATGCCAAGACCGGCTTCACCTCCATCATTCACGGCAAAGCCAGCCACGAGGAAACCCGAGCCACCTCCTCCCGTGCCATGGGCGACGACGGCATGGGCAACTACCTTGTGGTGCTCACCTTGGCCGATGTCGATTACGTCTGTGACTACATCCGCAACGGCGGTGACAAAGAAGCCTTCATGAAGCGCTTCCCGGCCACTGCTCATTCTGACGGCTTCGACCCCGATCTGCACCTCACCCGCATCGGTGTGGCCAATCAGACCACCATGCTCAAATCGGAGACCGAGGAAGTTCAGCGTCGCCTGCGTCAGGCCGTTTTGGACCGCCACGGCCCCGAAGCCGGAGTTACCAATTTCCAGGTCTTCGACACCATCTGCGGTGCCACGCAGGAGCGGCAGGACTCCCTCTTTGGCCTGCTCAAGCAGCCCTTGGACGTGCTCCTCGTCGTCGGCGGCTACAACAGTTCCAACACCACGCACCTCGTCGAAATCGGCGAGCAGCAGCTCCCCACCTTCTTCATCCGCACTGCGGACTGCCTCAAATCACTGGAGCAGATCGTCCATTTTGACCTTCACCTCAAAGCCGAGAAGGAAAGCTACTCCACCAAGCTAGCTGGAGATGGCCCGGTGACCGTCGGCATCACAGCCGGCGCTTCCTGCCCCAACAATCTCATCGAGGACACCGTGCTGCGCGTGTTTGGGCTGCGCGGGGTCGATGAGGCCGCTGTCCGTGCCGCTTTAGATTTGAACTGACATGCAGCACACTCCGACCATTGAAACCCGCGAAGAGGTGATGTTTTTCGACACCGACTGCGGTGGTGTCGTCCATAACATCGCCTACCTCCGCATGATCGAAACGGCGCGCACCCGCCTTGCCGGACTGATGGGCATGAAGCTGCGCGACATGGCCCATACCCACCTTTTCCCCGTGGTTGTCCGCACCGAGATCGACTATAAAAAGCCCGCGAAGCTCGGCGATGAGCTGATCATTCACGGCAAACTCGAAACCGTCGAACGCGTGCGCTTCTGGTGCTCCTTCGAAATGCGCCGCGCTGAAGACAACGCCCTCCTCATCACCTGCCGCCAGTCACTGGCCCTCGTGCAAATGCCCGAGGGCAGGCCCGCGCGCCTTCCAGACGACTGGAAAACGAAATACGCGCACCTGGCAAAAGCAAAGTAGCCCAGTTGCGCCGCAACTGGTCCGACAGGAGAGGTTCATACTGATCCCTCCACGCTCCGCCCCTTCCACCGCTCCAAATGAGGGATCAACCTGATCCCTCCTCCTTGCAGCCATGCCTCAGCGCCCGCTGACACCAGCAGGTTTCTTCGCCTTCTTCTCGGCCTTGGGCTTCGCTTCACGCGGCGGGAACTCCCAGCTCATGATGCGCTTCTCACCGGGCGTGCAGACCAGGAAGGTGCTGAACGGGCGGCCACGTTTGGAAATCATGCCCGTGATCAGCGAGGTCTTGCCATCGACGAAGAACTCACGCGCATTCTCTGGCGTGATGTCCTTCTGGCACAGCTTCTTCGGCAGACGTGCGTTGCACTTGGAAGTCTCCGTGGCGTTGATTTTGCACTGATAGGCGTCCGCCGTTTCGTAGATCTTTTCTCCCTTGCGGCCTTTCTTGGCGCACACCGGGCAGTCGGCGATCACCGGGCACTCGTCCCAGTTGATGCTGTCAGGATCTGAACCGTCGCCAAAGACAAAGGCGATCTTCATGTCGTCCTTGATCTGCAGTGCCGCGCTGAATTCCTTGCCCTTCTTGCTGCGGAAGCCTTCCAGCGGACCGAGGAAGCGTGTTTCGATCAGCGTGCGAATTTCATCCTCGCTGAGCGCACGGCTCGCCACGGTCTTGAACACACGCACCTTGCACTTGGGATTCTTGCAGCCGTAGAACTCTTCCGTCTGCTTGTAGCCTTCCTTGCTGCCGCACACGCCGCAGGTGGCCGGGAAGTCAGGGAACACCTTGTCCTTGGCGGCTTTGGAATAAGCCTTGGTCTTTTCCACCACCTGCTTGGTCAGGTGCCGGATGTCCCGCATGAAACTCGCACGGTCCAGTTCCCGATGCTCCATCTGGCGCAGCTTGTACTCCCACTGGCCGGTCATTTCCGGTGAGCTGAGCGCATCAATGCCGATGGCGCTGATCTGATCAATCAGGGCCAGCCCTTTGGCTGTGACGTGGAAGTCCCTCTGCACACGCTCAATGTACCGGTCCATGATCAGACCTTCGATGATCGCTGCGCGCGTCGCAGGCGTTCCGAGACCACGCTCGCTCATCGCTTCCGCGAGTTCTTCGTCCTCCACCAGTTTCCCGGCGCCTTCCATCATGGACAGAATCGTGGCTTCCGTGAAGCGCGGTGGCGGCTTGGTCTGGTGTTCGTTCACCTCGACGTCCAGAGTCTCGGCCTTGTCGCCTGGATTCGCAGCCACCAGCAGCTTGGCGGCATCCTCGCCACCTTCAGCGGCTTCTTCAGCAGCCTTTTTGCCATAGACACCCAGCCAGCCCGGCTCCTTGAGCACCTTGCCGTTGCTCTGGAATGCGTCCTGTCCCACCCGCGTGATGCGCGTGGTCACTTCAAACTCGGCCGCAGGGAAAAACACCGCCACGAATCGGCGTGCCACCATGTCGAACAGCTTCTGCTCGGCTTCTGGAAGCTCCTTCGGCGGAATCTGCCCCGTGGGGATGATGGCAAAGTGGTCGCTGACCTTGCTGCTGTCGAAAATGCGTTTGTTGAGCTTCACCCACTTCTTGTCCAGCGCCGTGGCGGCATGCGTGCCCAGTTCATGCGGCAGTGCATCCTGTTTGCGACTGTCATGGCTGGCAAAAGTCTTCAGCGTGTCCGTCACCGTGCCGAGATAATCTTCCGGCAGGTGGCGTGAATCGGTACGAGGATAGGTCAGCACCTTGAACTTTTCATACAGCGCCTGCGCGATCTGCAGCGTGCGCCGTGCCGAAAAGCCGAAGCGGTTGCTCGCTTCTCGCTGAAGGCTCGTCAAATCATAGAGCAGGGGAGGGGCCTGACGCGTCGGCTTGGTGATCTGCTCAATGATCCCTGGCTTGCCTTTGCAGCGGTCGGCGATCGCCTGCGCGGTGCCCTGGTCCCAAAGACGCTCGGCTTTCTTGTGCTCGTCGTTCTCGTCCTTCTTAAAGCGCTCATCAATCCAGCGCCCAGAATACTGGCCGGCTTTCACTTCAAACAGCGCGATGGCCTCAAAATACGTCCGCGGTACAAAAGCAGCGATGTCACGCTCACGCTGCGCAAGAACAGACAGCGTCGGCGTCTGCACCCGGCCCACCGGCGTGAGGCGGAAGCCACCATGGCGCGAATTCAGCGCGGTCAGCGCACGGGTGCCATTGATGCCCACCAGCCAGTCGCTTTCGCTGCGGCACTTCGCCGCGTCCGCCAGCGGCAGCATCTGCTCGTTGGTGCGCAAATGCTTGTAGGCATCGAGAATCGAGCCCTGGGTCATGGACTGCATCCACAGACGTTGCACCGGCTTCTTGCAGCCGCTGGCGTCCATGATGTAACGGAAAATCAGCTCACCCTCACGCCCGGCATCGCAGGCATTGATCACGCTGTCCACGTCCTTGCGCTTCAGCAGCTTGGTCAGCAGCTTGTAGCGGTCCGCGCTTTGCTCGATGGGATTGAGCTCAAACTGCTCCGGCATGATCGGCAGGCTGGTGAAGCCCCAGCCGATCTTCTTGCCGTCCACCATGGGCATGCCGAGTTCCAGCAAATGGCCCACGGCCGAAGAGATCACGTGCGTGTCATTCTCATACCAGTCCTTCTCTTTGACGAAGGGCTTCATGCCGGGGGCTTTGGCAAGTGCGCGGGCAAGATCGGCTGCGACACTGGGCTTTTCGGCAATGATCAGGGCTTTGGGCATGTGCGTATGAACAGGTTATATCGGAAAATGGGCCTACTTAGGGCATGCTTTCACCCCGAATGTCAAGGTGCGCGCTCTTATAGACCGCAAATGGGTTACGCTGTTCAGCAGACTTCAGACTGCCTTTCATCTGCAAACAAACCCACACGATCCCGGTCTCCCGCTCATCGAATCAGCTTACCGCGCCGCCGATTTCGCTCCCGGTGCATCGTCCATGTGCATCAAAGATTCCGACCGATGCTTGGACGCCAGGTCTTTCATGCCAAGTTGTTCATACAGATCCGCCAGTTTGACGTGGCAGGACTTCTTGTCTCGGGCATTGGGCAGCGAACGCTCGAAATCACCCACGGCTTCTTTATACTTGCCCAGCTTGGCATACACATGGCCTCGGGTATCAAGGAAGAACGGATTGTTCGGCTCCCCCTTCAGCAGTTCATCGATCATCGCCAGCGCCTTCTCCAGTTCAGCGCGATCCGTGGAAACCGATGCAATGGCCATCGCCAGATTGTTGCCGATCACCTTAAATCCAGGATTGAGCGAACTGGCGAGCTCGAAATGCGACTTCGCAGACTCGCGGTTGCCCTGCTTCCAGTCCATCACCCCCAGGTAGTAATGCAGAAAGGATGAGGAGATCCCTCCGTTGCTCAGAATCCGTTCCACATAGCGCTGGCGCTCCGCAGGTTCACTGGTCAGCTCCTCACAGTCACCGAGGAATGCCATGATGAGATCCTGGCTTTCCGGGCTGATCTGGATGCCCTGTTCCAGCAGCTTCAGCACTTCCATGCGCTTGCCGGACGGCTGCTGCTTGAGGTATCGGCTCCAGGACAAATAAATGCCGCCGACAAGCTGCCGCTCTTCACGCGTTGGATTGCCATGGGTCGAGCCGATGATCCACTGCACCGCCTCCTCAAACTTCCGTTGCAGGCTCAGGCTCACGGCGATCGAAAAGCGCACCTCGGAGCCATTGGCAGCAGCCGATTTTGACATCCCCCGCAGAGCATTCTCCGCGTGATGGGCGAATTCGACTGCTGCCTCCTCCTGGCCGGAAAATTGCAGCGCTGTCGCCTTCATCAGCAGCAGGTCAGGACGTTTTTTCAGCTCCATCTTGTCCAAATGTGTCAGCACCGTCTGCCACCGCCGCTGTCCCGCGGCAAAGCGCGCCGCCAGTTCCCGCGCATCCTGGCTCGCAGGGTCGCTCAGCAGCGCTTTGTTGATGTGATCAAAAGCCGCCTGCACATCAGGATTCTTCTGCGCCAGCAAAATGGTGGCTTGGATCACGTGGGCCGGCGCATAGCCAGGTCCGTCTTTGGGCGCGATGCGCGCAAGCAGGCGCAGCGCGTCGCTCTCTCTCCCCATGCCACGAAGGGCCTTCGCCTCGATCAGGATGGCCCGCGAATTCTGCTCGCCATCCTGCATCAGCCGCATCGCCGCGAGGCGCGCTTCCACGAAATGTCCCTGATCAAGATGGCTTTGCGCTTCTCTCTCCAGCCGCAGCAAATGCTCGCGGCTGAAGTCGTCACGCGAGTTCAGCACCATGAACGCCAGCAGGATCAGCGTGAACAAAGCGGGCAGTCCCAGCAGCCCGTCCATGCGCTTGCGTTCCTCCAGCATGGAGTTGAGTCGATAACGTAAATCTTGAATGAAATGACCGGTCATTCGCTTTCCTTTCCTGCATGGGGGCTGTGGTTGACAAGAGCTTGGGCAAGGCGGTTGCGTGCTTCAGCGAGCAGTTCAGTCATCGCGCTCTGCACCTGGGTGTCGTTCTCCGGTTCGACCGACATGATCTGCAGCACATAAGTGTTCAGGACCGGACTCGGCTTGGACCAGCGTGAGAGCAGACGTTCGGCCATTCGATCCAGCGGCTGTTCACTCGTGAATGTCTGAGCCGTGCCATTTTCATCCAGCACACTCAGCCAAAGGTGGGCGCGGGCGAGCTCCGTCGGCTGGTTCATCTCCAGAAAGCGCACGGTCTTTTGTGTGTCTCCGGGCAGCGATCCATCCACTTGTTTCTGAAACTGCCAGCCCTGGCCGGAGTAGCAGAGGCGCGTGTCATGAAAGCCCAGGAATGGGAAGTTCACCGCCACAAATGCTTCCTGCTTGCCCTTGCGGTAGCGCCACACCTGGTTGCGCACCCCCAGATTCCCGATCATCGAATTTTCCACGGGCTGGTCACCTTCACGGACCCAGCCGGCAAGCACCTCTGGCAGTTGAAATTCGTCCGCTTCAGCCAGTGCCTTCGCTGTCACGGGAGCATTGGAATGACGGCTCAGTGCCAGAAGTTCAGGGCCAAGCAGCAGCGTCATGCCGATCACCGCCACCCCCAGGCTCAGGCTGCCAAACAGCCCGCTCACAGCGGCAGGAGCTGTGCTTGTCCCGTAAGCAGATGGGCGTTGTTTGCTCTGCGAGCTGTTCAAGGCGAAGTGCCAGCCATGGTCAGCGCTCCACACCAGCAGCAGATCCAGCAGAAAGAACAGCACTCCCACAGCCTCATGCGCAGCTCCTTGATCCAGTTCCAGTCTCCAGTAGTGCAGACCTCCGATCACCAGGCAGATGCGCAGCACATTCGATGCCACCGAGATCAGTCCCGCTGTCACCAGCAGCACCATCGCATGAATCCATGAACGGTTGTTGAAACTGCTGATGATCAAAGCCACGCACATCGCCACCATCAGGGTGTTCGTGCCGCTGCACGCATCATCCACAAAAAAGCGTTTCTCTGGTGTTGCGACGATCGTGCCCTGCACCACATGCAGCACCTGCATCGCATCCAGCCATCCCTGGCTCAGCCGCGCCGCCAGTCCGGCAAGCACCTGATGCACCTGCTGGTCCAGCATCATCGGCGGCGGGATGAAAAATAAAGAAAGCGCAGGCAGCGACCACGCAGGCGCTTCATGCACTGCGGGTTTTCCCTTGGCCACAGCCAGCGCTGCGGAGCTCACCACAAACGCCAGTCCCGCCATGAAAGGGGAGACCAGGACGAAAGCGGCGAGCGCCAGCAGCAGATGGCATGTGACGAGCCATTTGAAGGCCGTGGGATTTTGCGGAAACAAGACGGCCCGGAACATGCCGTCTCGTTTCGCCAGCCAGATCCACGCCAGCAGAGGCAGCGGAAAGAAATGACTGGCAGGATGTCGAATCCAGATCTCTTGCAGAGCAAAAACAAGGCAGACCACCGATGCGGCTGGCAGCAACCACAACGCACTGCTTTTTGCTGGGTTCCGGGAGTTCAAGAGAGCGGAAGGTAAAAGGTTGTTAAATCAGGCCAGAGCAGCAGCAGAGTTTTTCGTGCGGCGTTTGAAGGCAAAGCCCGCCATTCCCAGGATTCCGCCAAATCCCAGCAGGATGGAAGGTGGCTCAGGCACCGGTGCGATCGGGGCCGCAGTGTAAGTATAAGTGACCTGCAGATTGCCCGTGGTGCTGCCCGTGATGCTGGTCAGCCATGAGGTGGTGCTGCCAGAGCCCGATGCCGTCGGAGTCGCCCCGAACGTGTTGTCCAGGTAAAGAGGCACCGTTCCAGTTCCTTGGAACGCAGAGAAGTTTGCGTCTGCCGAAGTATAGCTGTCCGATTGCGTGAAACCGCTGAACGTGATGTTGTTGACGGTGTAGGACTGGCCGCTCGTCAGTGTCACGGTGCCACCGGCAGGTGTCACTGATTTGGATTTGGCCACTTCAGCGACCAGGTCACCAGAGGTGCCGATCGAAGGCACAAAACCGTCCACGGTGTTGGTGAAACTGATTCGGCTCACCGTGACCGTTCCAGTGTTCATGTTGGTGATCTCAGCCGTGGAGATGCTGGAGTTCACCGTCCAGTCCAGCGTGACGCCTGTCAGCGTCCCCAGAGCCGTGTTGAACTGGTTGAAGTAAAATTGGCTGCCACCAGTGATGGTGCCAAAATCGACGGTTTGTGAGATGACATCAGCCCTGCAGGTGAGAGCCGTTGAGAAGGTAAGTATGAGTAGAGCAGAGATTATTTTCATAACGGCCATACAATCGGCAAGAAGAAGAAAGAAACAAATCACGATTGGTAAGTGTAGCCTTATAGGTCGTTTACCGTGTCGACAGACGTTTTCTGCTCCGAGTTCGCTCGCTTTCCAAAGGCGATAAAATCAACGGTTTTGCCCAGAGAAATGCGCCTTTCCAAGCATGGCAATTTCCTGCCCGAAACCGCATCAGTTTTTTCCCTTGCTCTCGCGGCATCTAAAACCGCCAGTTCAAGTTTCTCCCCTCGGCTTTATTGCAAAAATATGCAGTGGTGTGGGGTCTTTAAACTTAACGAATAAAAGCCAAACCTTTAGCGGCATGGACAACTTGTGTTGTTTTTTTGAATCATCGATGAATCAGCTGCTTCGCCCCCTCTTTGAGCACCCAATGCACTCTGATAAAGCAGGCCTTACAGACCGTACCCGCCCTCATAGCTTGGTTGAAGAAACCAGCACGCCGCCTTCACATGTCGGGTGATGTTCCATGAGTCACACTGTCAGCCAGATGCAGTCGACGGTGCCGAATGAAGCGCCGTCTATGGCATGAATAGGAAACATTCTCTGCTGCCTTCCATCCGGTGAGGTGAAAAATCAGCACTGCCCTGAACCCCGCTCAAAGGACAAAACGCAATTGGGTTCTGCCACGCATGACATGGGATTGCGGATCGTGTCAGCCTGCTGCGTGTAGCGTTTTGCGAAACTGATTTCCTGAAAGCGAACGTGGAGACGCTCAGCAGCGGCTTGAGGACAATCCACCCCACCTTGCACTGGGCGCTCTCATCTCCAGCGCTGGTCGTGCCTTCTGTCCTCAGCCAGCCGCCGTCGGCCTGTCCTTTGCAGCTCGACGAAGGAAAGCCAAGAGGGAAGCCCATGATCCTCGACCAAGAAACAGCCTGCCAAACGCAGATGAGTTTTGCGAATCGCTATAAACCTCAACAGAGGTCGAAACCGGGCACCAAAGCTCCATCGAAATCCTGATGAGCCGTCATGGGTTTGCAGTCTGCTCGTTCAGATCCAGATTCTCACAGCTTCCAGAATGTTCGACACCCCCAGTTTGCCCAGAGCATTGCGCTTGTGGCTTGAGATCGTTTTCATGCTCAGACCCAGACGGCTGGCCACCTGGCTGGGCCGCAATCCTGAAACCAGCAGGTCGAGAACCTCTTCCTCTCGGAGGGAGAGGGCGTACTGCGAGGCCTCATCCTCCTCATGTAAACCTCCGGCCGGAGTGATGGATCTGGCCAGCACTGAGGCCAGCTCACTCGACATGTAAGGCACTCCTTCCAGCGCGGCTTGCAGTGCACGCTTCAATTCTTCCACGGACTCATTGCAGCCCAGGCACACGTTGGCACCCGCCTGCATCGCCGTTCTCGTGGTCACCGGCGCAGGCGGGCCGCAAATAAGCATCAAGTGCTTTCCTCCCGTCAGCGCGATCACGGATTTTAATGCCTCCAGCCCATGCTCCATGTCTCGTGGGTGGAATTCCATCATCAGCAGGCTCACCAGACCGAGTTGTGTGGCCTGCCTGACTTCTTCCACATTCGAAGCCTCGGTCGTTTTGCACTGAGGCAAAATTTTCTTCAGCAATAATTTCCAGCTCGAACGCGTGAACTCGCTCGGATGAAAAAGTACACAGTTGGGCATGTTCATGAGGGTAAAGACTCTTCATCTGCCATCATGCCCACGGCTGACTCCATGGGTGCAGATTCAGGTGAAAGTGGCTGGATGGCTCTCGGGTTGGTTGGGCTCATGTTCAGTTGGAATGCTTGAAAGTTTCCTGCCTGCCATGGGTGAAAAAAATCGTGACGCAGGGCGGCATGGGATAAGCGAGGGAAGGCAGGAATGTGCGGGGACTGAAGCAGGTTCGCATGGATGCGTTGTTCACGGTTGTCGGCCTGCCTCAGACCATTCGAAAAGCAATCACATACTATGACTTCCATGTTTCTTGGTCATTAAAGCCCACTCTTGTAATCGCCTAAGCGGAGGCTTAATAAACTGGGAGCCAAAGAATCACGTTAGGCTTCCCTATAAGTATTTATGAAAGTGGTGAATTTATAGCGAGTCGAGCATTTTCGACTTTTCGCGAAGGATTCTAAACTCCCATTAAACTATCCCTCATCCAGACGGGGTTTCTGTTTAAACGGTGGCTTAAAAAGAGTCTTGGGTTCAGCTAAAGAAATAAAACTTAATTTAGCGGCATTATAAGATATTCCATATAAATCTATCTACCATAGCAATCAGACTGATTGCTTTATTTTCAAATCACGGTGCTCATCAGCATCAACTCCTCTCAAAAATACAATGACTCCTGCTACTAAAAAAATCATGCTTGTTGATGACCACGCCATGTTCGCAGAGACGCTGGGTCAATATCTTCGGCTGATGTTTAAAGATTTTGAAATTGTGGTGGTTACAAGCGCGGAAAAAGCACGCGAACAGTCGTCAAGACATAACTTTGATGTCGCTCTGATTGATCTGGAGATGGCCGATTGCTCTGGCCTGACACTGCTGGCGGATTTTGCCGCCGCCATGCCTTCTCCTGCCTGCATCGTGGTCAGCATGCACATTCAAGCCCTCTGGATTGAACGTGCCTTGAAGGCCGGGGCATGCGGCTACGTTGCCAAGGATTCACCCCCGGGTGAGATCGTCACCGCCATCAACTACGCCCTCCGCGGAAAAAAATACCTCTCACGCAGTGTCGCGCAGTCCTTTGCTGAAAATGCCGTGAGACTTCCGGCGGGCGGCAAAGAACTGCACAAAGTGCTGAGCAGCCGTGAATTCGAAATTTTCCTCCAGCTCGCCCATGGCAAAAGTCTCAAAGCCATTTCCTTGGATCTCAGCCTTTCCGCCAAGACCGTCTCAGTTCATAAGCACAATATCTGGAAGAAGACAGGCATTGATTCTGGCGCGAAAATCGCCCGCTACTGCGTTGAGCACGGTCTGCTCGCCGGCGGCAGCCAGGCCTTCCAGGCCGCTTAAACTAACTAAGACTGTCCGCCGCATCTTTGATGCGGCGTAAAGTGCCAGCGTTGCTCTCAATGATAGCTTGAGAGTAACCTCTTGGTTTAAACGCACGAGCCTGGCCGCAAGGTCACAAGCAGCACTCTGCTTGAAGGACTGCACAAGAGTGGTGGGAAGTCCCTTGTCCGTCATTCATATCCCGGCATTGCGGGTTGAAGCACCGATAAGCCTCAAATGGAAACCCCCAGCACGGGTTCGTGCCACGGCGCCCAGGGCGCACGTGCACCCAAGCCCACAGCAGGTTGATCATTTTATAAAGTTATAATGGATCAGCAAGTGCAGCAAACACCTCGGCATTGCTGCAGCAAAAGTGGAAGCTCATTCCAAGTGAGGAGTATGAATGGGTTATGCGCCTAGCTACTCGCTAGAAGTATTTCAAACAAGGCCAGGAGCCTTTTAAATCATCGCGCCTTGATGGGAAGCAGATGGACCTTGCCCCACTCATCGCGGCCTGAAGGGCCGCAGGACTTAGCCTAGGGCGCAGCGGAGCAAGCTCTGGGTCATGCATGGCACCTCCTTCTCACCCAAGGTTGCTCCTCCCCTGAAGGGGGGGGGCGGGTGATCGCGCGCTAGTCCCAGCCTTGTCGCAGGCGTCGCATCATTGCCTCCCCAAGCTCGACCATCACATTCACCCTCGGGGCATCAATGCACAGGCACAAAAAAAACCGTGTGCTCATTTGGAAATGCGCACACGGCTCGCTGATTAAATGAAGAAGGTCTGTTCCCGTCGAATGGACACCTCTCTCAGCCCATTTTGTGCGGGGAGTTAAACCCACGTGACACAGGGCGCAGTGGCGCGGACTCCTCATTCTCACCCGCCTTGTAATACGACCGGTGGTAATAATAATCGTAGCTCCGCGTGCGCTGGGCGAGGCGGTTCAAAATCAGCCCGGTCAATGGTATGCCCGTTTGCTGCAGTTTGCGGATCGCCTCCTGAATGATGTCGGATGGAGTGCGGTTGCACCGGACCACCAGGAAAGTGCTGTCGGCCAGGCCGCCGAGTTCCAGCGTGTCGTTCACCGGGATCAACGGAGCGGTGTCGATCACGATGCGGTCAAAACCCGCCGCAAAAGCCATGTCCTTAAGCCGCTCAACGCCGCAGGTCGAAAGCAGTTCGGCAGGATTGGCCACACGTTTGCCAGCCGGCATGATGGCAAGATGGGCAATGCCACCGCTGAGGCAAACCTCCGCAAAAGAAGCCTCCTCAAGCAGCAGATCAATCACGCCCTTCCGACTGCTTGGAATGCCGAAAACCTGGGCCAGCTGGGAGCGCCGCAGATCCATGTCGATCAGCAGCGTGCGGTAGCCCTGGCTGGCCAGACTGACGGCCAGGTGCGTCGACACAAAGGTCTTGCCCTCATCGGGAATGGCGCTGACCACCATGTGGCAGGTCTGCGGGCCTTTCGCCATCCGTGCAATGATGGCCCGAAATTCACGAAAGCTTTCAGCGACCGCTTTGTGAGCTATCAGCGCAGGCGTCAGTCCCTGGGAGTAATCATGCTCTTTGGATCGCTGGTCTTTGCTGTCAGGATGCTGCGGAAGATTGGCGATCATGCCAAGAACCGGCACACGCAGTTTCTGGCGCGCATCCTCCACAGAGCGGATGGAGCGGTCTTGCATCACAATCAGACCGATGATGGCCAGACCAAGCATGAAACCACCGGCGGTGGAGCTGCCCACCACTTTTTTAGCGTTCGGTGAGACGGGCTCCCCGGGCACCATGGCCAGCTGATGCACCCAGATGGGAGGCGTTTCCATTCCCTTGGAAACATCCACCTGCTTGATGCGTGTCAGCACCGATTCATAGACCGCCTGGTCAGACTCCATCTCACGCTTGAGCACATTGTACTGCACCGCCAGCTGCTCCAGATCGAGTGCTTCTGACTCCTGCTTCTTGAGCTGCTCCTGCAGCCGGCGTTCCAGTTCACGGGCATGTTCACAGCTTGATTCCAGCATGTGCACCGCATCGGCAAGGATGGTGGTGAGCTGCTGTTCCTGATTGTTGATCACCGCCTGCACTGACTCATACTTGGGGTGTTTGGGTTTGTAACGCTCCGCCAGCAGGGCCAGGGCTGATTTTTGATTGCTGAGCTGAGTGAGAATTCCCGACACCTTGGGATGGCTCGCGATGGTTGGCAGGCTGAGCAGTTCATCACGGGGAAGCTTCTCCTCCTTGCAGGCCTTGAGCTGGGTTTCGAGCGTCAGGCGTTCTTTGGACTGATGGTTCAGTTCAGAACCGAGCTCTTTCAATTTCGTAAGCACGAGGTCCTTGCGCTCGTCCAGCGAGATGGCCTGGTTGGAGCGCTTGTAATCATGCATCGCTATCTCTGACTTGGTCAGCTTGTCCTGCAGGCGCTGCCCTTCGGCCACCAAGGCCTGCACGGCTCCCTGCATGGTCTTGCTCTTCTGACTTTCCAGCTCTGCCACCAGGCTCAGCACCGCTTGGTTCGACAAAGACGCCACCTGTTCCGGATCGGCCCCGGTCACATTGAAGTCGATCAACCGCGTGTCTTTGCGCAGACTGATCCGGACCATGGAACTCACGGTGGAAATCGCATTTTCCCGGGCTTCTTTGGAATTGTTGGGATGCCCGCCTGAGAACCCGGCCAGCCGGGTCAGATTCAGTTCGGTAACCACACGTCCGATGACCTCACGGCTTTTCGCGGCCTGGATAAGAGTGTTGACGGATTTCTCATCCCCGAGCCCGGGCGTGCTCATGCTGTTCAGGCCCAGCAGGGAATTCTGCTCGGAACCAAACTGTGCGACGCTGACGGCTTCATACACCGGCTTTTGGCGCTTGAAGTAGGCATAGCCAAGAATCAGTCCAAACAGGGCCAGCGTGATGGGAATCCAGCTGTGACGGCGTACTCCGTCCACCAGCTGCGCCGGATTCATGAATGACTGTGGTGCTTCAGCGTCTGGTCCCAGACGTTGCGGCATCACGAGAGGTGATTGGTGCAGGGATAGGGGGGCTGTTTGCATAATATTAAAAGAAGCTTTCAGGCACGGTGATGACGTCATCCTCACGGACATAAAACATCATGGTTTGATTTCCGGACGCCATGCTCTGGACATCCACTTTGAAAATTCTCTCCTGGCCTTCCACCACGCGCTTCACGAGCACCTTCTTGAGATTGGCGATTCGTGTCGGACCGCCGGCCAGTCCCAGCACCTGAAGGATGGTCAGGTTTTTTTCCGCCTGCAGCTCATGCGAGCCTGGCCGCTGCACCTGGCCCAGAATGGTGATGCGCTGCACGGAAAACTGGGAAATGAACAGATTCACCTCCGGATGCACCAGGTAGTCCTTCCGGTACTCCGCCTCGATCAGCCTCGCGGCCGCCGTCTGGCTCAGCCCCTGGATCTTCACGGCACCGATCAACGGGCATTGAATCGTCCCATCATTCCGCACTCTGCCGCCTGCGGTCAGCTCAGGCTCATCGAACACGGAAACCTGAACCATGTCGCCTTCGCGAATCTGGTAGTCGGGTGGTACAATGCTCTTTTGTGAGGATTGAGTGGATGGGGCGCTGGATGGAAATGCGCCCTGTTGTTGTGCGTTCAGTGCCGGGCTTGCAGCAGCACAGCACAGCGCCAGGCAGAGGCCACGCAGGCAGCCGTTGCCAAGAATGAATGAGAGATGCTTGTGTGTGATCATAGAAGTTGAAGTGTTTGCGCTTACCAGGAACCCGTGATGCCGGCCCCGACGAGATCACGCGCAAATGGCTGTGATCCGACCCCGGTGGAATCGTTCGTGGTGTGCTGATAGAAAACCTCCAGCGACAGATGGCGCTGCAGTGCGTACTTGATCCAGGGCCGTGCGAATCGGACATGATCTTTACGTGTGCTCGACACTCCGGCCAGATAGGAATGATAGGCGGAAAAATCGTAGCCGAAGTCAGCGCCGACGGTGACCTTGCTGCCCAGCTGCTGCTGGACGCCCATCTGCATACCTTCAGACTGAAAGTACTGCCCGCCCAGAGAAGGGGAGTTTTGCGCCCGTGCATACAGGTTGGCATACAGGGTCGTTTTGGGGCTCGCTGCATACTTGAACCCCAGCGTGCCCAGAGGCAGCGTGGCATCACCCGCAGATGTCGTGTGGAGTACGTGCACCCCGCCGGAACCCGTGAGCGAAAGCTTTTTGGATGCCTCATACTCCAGGCGCCCGAGGTAATCCTGACCGGTCTGGTTGCCCGTCCTGTCCACCTCTTGAAGCATTTCATTGAACTGAAGGCCCAGCCGGAAGCGGGGGGAAAAGGAGTAGTCCGCAAACACGCCGAATCGATACGTGGTGGATGAGATCAGTGCATCATAGTGCGTCCGCTGAAGCTGTCCGTTGAGGCCCACGCGCACCTTTTCAGAAACTTCATACATGACCTGCAATTGCGGGGAGAACTGCACTCGCGATGCCTGTCCGCCCACGTCAAGATCACCGCCGGTCACTTGATGAAAGAGCCCCGAAAGCTTGAACGAAGTTTTCTTCATGCGGTAGGCCAGTGACAGCCGCAGGAAATGGTTCAGCGAGTCTTGCTGGCTGTACTTGTCGTAGAAATTGAACTGTGCGTTGTAGTCCGCCAGCACTTGCAGCTTGGCCTGCTCATCTCCGTAGGAGTATTGAAAACCCGGGCTGACGCTGTACATCATGTCGCTCTGAACATTGCTGTTTCGCAGAAACACATTCGAATCGTAGCGCCACGTGCCGGAGGTGAACACCCGCAGCTTCCAGTTCTTCAGCAGCTTCATCTGGTAGTTCATGAACTCATCCAGAAAGACATCCTCGGAGTCATTCTCATCGAGGGTGTCGAGCACCTTTTCAGAGGCTGGTGAAGCGAGCGACGCCTGGGTGCCGGCGGCTGCATCACGCAGTGTCTCCTGGCCTTCAGCTTTCACGGCGTGCAGCATCATGCTGCACACAAGCAGTGCGGCTGAAAGTCGAAGGGATGTTGTTTTTTTGATTTTCATCGGCTGAGTTAGGGGGTGTCGGCTGAAACAACCGGAAGGGGTTTCTGCGGGGTGGACAAATCGGGGTTCGATGAAGGGTTGGTGGGAAGTGTGCTGGGTGTGCTTGTCGGAGTGCCGCCAATGGTTGTGGTCGTGCCGCTGGATGAGGGGGTGACCAGCTGCTGTTTGGATTGGGCCAGAAGATCGCCTGAAGGTGTGCCACCGGTGAGGTTGGTGACCTTGCCAGTCTGTGTATCCACCAGATCGGCCTCGATTTTACCACCACGGTTGAACAGCCAGATCACCGACCCCTGCGGCACCTTGACCTGTCCGCCCACATCGCCACCGCTGGCCGCTGCACCTTTGCCAATGCTGACCTGGCTCAGGCCTTCGCCCACGGCCACCACGGTCCTGCCTTCGTCGTGCAGCACTGTCCAGGTCGCACCAGTAATCTGCTGGGTCGTTTTGTCCGTCGGCTGTGTGCCGTCGTTCGGCTCCGGCGGCCCGCCCATCTTGTTGACGATCACCCCTTCATCCGTGACGACCGTCACCTTGATCACGGGCTGTGTTTCTTTGGATGTCCCTTCCGGGCCCTGCGGAACTTGGTCCATGTGAAACAAGGCTTTCCCCTCAAGAATGGTGCACATCACGCTGCCGCCGCCATCGGAATTGGTGTCCGCTCCGTCAAACCGCACTTTGGTGTCGGGATAAATCACCACATGCAGTGTCGGCAGTGGCTTTAGCGAAGCCCCGGACTCAGCACCACTGGTGATGACCGCCCCAGATCGGACACTGTCCCCCTTATGTACCTGCTTTTCACCCAGGCCACCGATGGACACCATCACCACGCCTTTAACGGCAGCAAACCGTGCTGAAACATGGGTGCCTTGCTGAGCCAGCAGCGATCCGGCAGTAAGAAATACCAGCAGCCAGCACAAAGAAATAGGATGACGCCGCAATATCAGGTGGGTGCCCGACTCAGCTTTGTCATTTGCCATGAAAACACGATTGTTTAGAATCATCATGAACTATAAAGCACAGGAATCTCCATAGAGACGCTTGCGTGGCTTAAATCTGGTTAAGGCTATGCTTATTGACAGCCCCACTTCTGAGAAGGCCCGGACCAAATAAATCCAAAGTAATAGACTGAGCCTCTAGGAATTAGAGCATGGCTCCGCCATCATTTGCGCTCTATTTACCAGTTCTGGCAGCGCCGCCACCAGAGGCGAGTCCCTCTCCGTTCCTTTTAGAATGACAGCAATTGCTGCATTCTCTATTCCTTGGACTCCTTGTCGATTCTATCCCTCGATGGCATGGCTCCGCCATCAGTCACGCCATGCGCAGCAAACGTCAGCCGCCTGCCCGCACAGCGCATCCCCTTCGTTCCGCTCAGGCCGGCAGCAGTTGCCGCTGTCTCCTCACCACCTGGGGCACTTCGTCGAACATCTCTTCCTGCGGCATGCTTTCCCGCCAGTCCCGATGTCCTTCAGCCTCGGAATCCACTGCGGTGGACGCCGCCGCAAACCGTTCCCACTCGCCTTCGACGAACTGTTGGAATCGATCACGAAAAATCTTCGTGCTAAAACGCTCCGCATTGCTCCTGCAGGTGAGTGCATCCCACTCGCGCGTTTCAAATTCAGCGATGGCGCCTTGCAACGATTCAACACTCTGCTCTCCGAAAAACAGCCCGGTTTTATTCTCCACAACCGTCTCCAGCGCACCACCGCGTCCATAAGCAATGACGGGCGTGCCGCAAGCCTGGGCCTCCAGCAGGATGATGCCAAAGTCTTCCTCGCCGCCGAAGACAAACCCACGCGCCTGTTCCAGGTGCTGCTTCAGCACCGCCTGCGGCTGCCAGCCCAGCACCTTCACATTCGGCCCCGCAAGACGGCGAAGCTTGGGAAGTTCCGGTCCGTCACCGATCACCACCAGTTCGCGCTCAGGCATCCCGTTGAAAGCCTCAATGATCAGGTCCATGCGCTTGTAGGGCACCAGGCGTGATGCCGTCACATAATAATTTTTCTTCTCATGGCAGGTGTCAAACCGCTCAATGTTGACCGGCGGATAAACCACCGTCGCGTCTCGGCGGTAAACCTTTTCAATGCGGCGCGCGATGAAGCGCGAATTCGCCATGAACGCATCCACACCCGCAGCCGTGCGGCTGTCCCACATGCGGATGAAATGCAGCATGCTGCGCACGAACCACGTCAGCGGCCCGCGATCCATCTTCGATTCCTTCAGATACTGGTTCTGCAAATCCCACGCATAACGAATCGGCGAGTGGCAGTAGCACAGATGCAGCTGCCGTGGTCCCGTGATGATGCCCTTGGCAAACGCATAGCTGCTGGTGATCACCATGTCATACCCGCTGAAGTCAAACTGCTCGATCGCCAGCGGCATCAGCGGAAAGCAATGACGGTAGTACTTTTTGCCGCCGGGCAGCTTTTGCACAAACGAGGTCTTGACCGGCTTGCCGTTCAGAAACTTCCGGCTTTCATCGTCCAGGGCGTCGATCAGACTGAAAACATCAGCCTCCGGGTACACCTTGAGCATCTGCTCCAGTACGCGTTCGGCTCCTCCATAAACAGGAAGCCAGTCGTGGACGATGGCGATACGACGCTTGGATTGTGTGCTGTTCATGACGGTGTTTGTTGGGGTAGGGGAGTTTGGGGCAGTGTTCATGCCGCCTGTTGAATGGGGTGGTTTGCAGCCGTCTCGGATTCCTCACGGAACTCATGGCTCGCTGTCTTCTGAATCACAGATTCGATTTTTTCCTGCACTGCATGCAGGGCGTAAGTGTCCTGTGCTGTCTGCTGCGCCTGCCGTGCGATGTCTTCCGCAAATTTGGAATCGTTAAGCAGACGCATCAAGGCATCTGCAAGTTCGCTCGCACTACCAGGATCCACCAGCAGTCCGGTCTGCTCATGCTGCACAATCTCCGCCGCACCACCGGCGCGCGCTGCGATCACCGGCTTGCCCGCCAGCATGCCTTCCACAATCACACGGCCAAAAGGCTCCGCATGCACCGAGGCATGCACCACCACATCAGCCAGGTCAAAATACGGCATTGTCTCCTTTTGAAATCCTGCGAAGTGAATTCTACCAGCCAGCTCCGGCGCATCCGCCTGCGTGTGCAGCCGCAGTGCATACTGGCGGTCCTCATCCGTGAAGAGCGCATCGCCCAGCAGCACCGCATGCGCCTCAGGCACAGCTTTCAGCGCCTCCAGCAGCACATGCTGCCCCTTCCAGTGCGCCAGCCGTCCCGCCATTAACACCGTCCATGCGCCAGCCGGAATGCCAAGACTCTCACGCAAGCCTTCCACCTTGGCTTTATCCGATCGTTCTGCCGGAATGAGGAACCCGTTCGGAATGACCACACACAGCTCGGCGCGTCCACCGCACGCAATAAAGGCCGCCTTCGTCGCCTCAGAATTCGCGATTACACTTTGCGCACAGAAGTTCGCGCAGTGAACAAGCGCCTGCTGGTTCAGCACGCTGAAGTGGCCGTCCGCAATGATGTCATGCAGATGAAAAATCAGCGGGCGTCCTGCCAGCCTCGCCGCAGGCCCGCCGATGATCAGAGCCTTCGCGGTGTTCGCATACACCACATCAAAGGACCGCGCCGCCTGCACAAGCTGCAGCATCAGTTCCACGATGCCCGGGATGGAGCGCAGCACACGTTTCAGTCCCGCCTGCTTGTCCACAGTAGATGCCTCATCCCCCAGTTCGATCACGCTCGTTTTCACGCCCACGTTTTCCAGGGCCGTGCGAAACTCACCATCTTGAAACAAAATCACCTCGCTGTCCGCCGCGCGTGTAGCCGCGATGTCCAGCAGCATCAGCTCAGCACCGCCAAGGCGTCCTGTCTGATCAAGGAACAGCACCTGCGGCTCCTTGCTCCCGGTCTTTTTACGAATGCTCAGCAGCTGCAGCACCATGCCGAAAAAGATGCCTCCCACACAGCCGAAAAAGCCAGCCCACACATCCGCCATGTCCATCGCCCGGCCCGGGATCGAAGATTGAATCAGCTCCAGCAGAATGTTCAGCAGCGTGATGAATCCTGTCATCAGCCACACTTTTTTGAATGCTTTCTTCAGCGTGCCAAACGCCAGCCACACAGTCATACCCAGAATGCCGAAGGCACCCAGATTCAGCCAGAAATCCATGAGGTCGATGTACTCAGACCACCTGAAAGGCAGAAACGTGAAGCGCCGGTTTCCCAGCGTTGGCTTCAGCGCCAGCCACAGGCCAGCGGCAAGCATGAGAAGCAGTGCAATGCGTGCGTTTCGTTTCATGGTGTTTGGGGGCGCCATCCTGCTTCGCGGTAAACTTCACACACCTGTTTGGCGATCCTGTCCCAGGTGAAGCTCTTCATCACATGCTCACGGCAGGCCTCGCGTGTTGGCAGGCGCAGCGTCCCGTCCAGCCATCGGCCCAGTCCGTCGGCGATGTGTTCGGTGCTCGTTCCTTTCAAGACCAGGTCTTCACCCAGCCCTTCCACCGTGTCAGGCAGTCCACCCACCGGAGTCACCAGCACCGGTGTGCCGCATGCGAGTGATTCCAGCGAGATCAATCCAAAGCCTTCCAGCGCCGAGCTCGGCACGATCGAAAGATCCGCCGCCGCATAAACCGTCGGCAGCGTGGCCTCCGGGATGAAGCCGAGAAACTCCACGCGCTTGGACAAGCCTGCACGCAGCACCTGCTGTTCCAGTTCTTCACGCAGCGGACCCTGGCCGCCGATCATGAGCTTCACATCAGGATGCTGCAGCGTCACCTGTCTAAAGGCCTCGATCAATGTCTCCAGTCCCATGCGGCGCGCCAGCCTGCGCACGCAGACAATGATTTTCTGCTTCTGTGGCCAGACCAGGCGTTGCCGCGCTTCCACCACATCCAGCGGTTGAAACGCATCCGTCTCCACACCTCCGGGAATGATGTGCACACGGTCAGCCGGCACACCGTAGCCTTGGCAAAGCTGGTCACGAAATGCCTTGGAGAGCACGATGAATCGATCAGCACGGTGATACACCGCACGCTCCAGCATGCGCTTGCACATCACCGTGTGCATCTTCCCGCCTTCACGCTGGGATTCGCTGGCCCATGGCCCATGGAAATGCACCACATGTCCGTCCCAGCGCCGGCCCAGCAGGGCAGGCAGCGCATAGAGCGCAAAGTGAGACGCCAGCAGCCTGCCACGCCGTGGCACCACCGCTTCGCGCACCGCCTTCCAGCGCTGCATCAGCGGTTTGTTCGCCGGCCCCAGGCAGGCCGCCTTTTCGGAATCACCAAAGCCATACGCCGTCACGCGCACACCCTGGCGCACCAGCGCGTTGTTCAGCCCGCTGAAGTAGCGGTCCACTCCGCCTGCGGAGGCCTTCAAATTCATGCCAAGTTGTGCAATCATGATGCTTGGGCTACGTCGCCGATTTTGCGTGCCGGATTGCCGGCCCAGACTTCAAAGGGGGGAATGGTCTTCGTCAGCACCGAGCCCGCGCCCAGCACAGACTTCTTGCCGATCGTCAGAGGCGTGTTCGGCCGCGCCACCACGATGCTGTGCGCGCCGATCGTCACATCATCCTCCAGCGTGATGTAGTGCGGAGATCCGATCCACGTTTCCGCCGCCAGTGTCACATGATGGTAGATGCGGCACCGCTTGCCGATCCGCACCTGCGGGTGCATCACGATGCCCATCGCATAATGCTCCAAAATCACGCCGTCACCCACCTCCGCCTCAGCGGGCAGCAGGCACTTGTGCAGCGTGAAGTTCACCGTTTTCACGATGCGCGCAGGAAGTTTCCAGCCACGGCGCAGCAGGCCTCGGCTCCACTTCCAGAGCAGTTCAGGACTGTGCAAACGCATGGCTCGATTTAAACGACGGTTGTTTTTCCACCTGCCCGGCCTGCGGGTTCTTCGCAGCGGCGGTGAATGCTTCGATCATCTTCTGCGCCACCGCAGGGATTGAAATGTCACGCTCCACCCAGTGGCGGCCATTTTCCGCCAGCTGGCGTCGCAGCTTCGGTCCGCTGATCAATTGGCGCAGCAGCACCGCCATCGCCGCCGGATCACGCTGCGTGAAAATCAGTCCGCCTTCACTCTGGCGGATGAGATGCGGGATCTCGCCCGAGTCAGAGCCGATCACCGCCGCTCCGCAGGCCATCGCCTCGGGGATCACTCGTCCAAACTGCTCTTCCCAGTTCGGCTGGGTTTCAGACGGCAGCACCAGCATGTCCATGGAGGCCAGCCAGCGGGGCGTTTCATCATGCGGCACATAGCCGGCAAAGAAGATGCGGTCGCGCACGCCTTCATCCGTCAGCAGTTTTTCAAACTCTGCCTGAAACTCACCCGTGCCCACCAGCACCATGCGCCAGTCCAGATCACGCACACGGCCCAGCGCCCCAGCAAGAGTGCGCAGGCCCTTCGGCTCGATCAGTCGGCCCACATAGCCGATCACCGGCACGTTGGTTTGCGGAAAGCGTTCCGGCGGCGTCGCCTTCAGGCGCGGATGGTAGCGCTCAGGATCCAGCGGCAGCGCACACACGGTCTGCCTGCCACGGTACCCCTTCGCCTGCAGCACCTCCGCCACACGGTCGGTGATCGGCAGCGCGAAGCTCGATGAATCGTACACCATCTTCTCCAGCCATGAGAACGGCACCGGATACCTCTTGTTGATGTTCTGGCATGAGTAGAAGCCAAACGGCACGCGGATCGAGCGGTTGTTGGCGTGGCAGACCTGCGCCGTGGCCAGCGCATACGGTTCGTGGTTCATGTAGATCACGTCCGGCTTTAGCTCGCGCAGAAAGCGCTGCCAGCGCATGCGATACACGTGGAAAATGATGCTGCCGTTTTTCCACACCGCGCAGCGGATCACGGAGTCTTCCAGCCCCTTGCAGGGCTCCTGCCGCAGCGCGTTGCCAAATTCGTCGTGCCAGTTGTCCGGCACCACGAGGGTGATCTTCCAGCCCGTCTCACGTTGGACGCGGGCATACACTTCCTGGTTGAGCGCCGTGGCGGAGGAATGACTGACGATGAGAATATGCATGGCTTTGAAATCAGTTGGAGCTGTTGAGGTGCGCGAGGTAGGCGTCTTCCGTCATCTGCGCGATGCGGTCCCACGTGTAGTTCATCTCCACACGTTCACGGGCATTCGCGCCCATGATCTTGAGATGCTGAGGATGTTCGCAAAGTCGGCGCAGCACCGTGGCCACCTGCACGGCGTCATGCTCGATGAAGTCTCCATTTTCACCGGGGGAGATGAAGTCTTCCGTGCCATTGATGCGCGTCGCCACCACCGGCAGGCCGCACGCGGCCGCTTCGATGGTCGCCAGGCTGAAGGCTTCATACCAGCTTGGAAACAGGAAGAAGTCCGCTGCGCCCAGTGCCTCAGGCATGTCTTTGCGGAAACCGCCAAAGACGATGTGATCGGCCGCGCCCGAATCACGTGCCATTTGTGTGAACCGTGCACGGTCAGGATCATCACCCGCCACGAACAACGTCAGCGGCACATCCTTGAGATGTCCCATCGCCTGGATGGCAAAGTCCAGTCCCTTGCGCGCCCACTCGCCACCCGCAAAGATCGCCATGATCCGGTCCTCAGGCACGTTGTGCTTCGCACGCCAGGCGCTGCGTGCCTCCTCGCTCAGCGGTTTGAAGCGCACGGTGTCCGCCGCATTGGGGACGATGCGCACCTGCGCCGGACCGATGTTGTAATGCTTCTTCAGCTCGGCAGCCACACCCCGTGACACCGGCAGGAACATCGGCGCCTTGTGCCCTTCACGGTGCTGATACAGCCGCTTCTCCGCCGCACACGTCGCGTTCAGGTACATCCAGCGTGTGAGCCGGCGTGCTGGCGATACTTTCTCAGAGCGCCCCAGCCGGTCGAGGATCAGCTTCTTTGCAGGCTGGATGTTTTGAATCGTCACCACATTGCCGCGCTGCGTGTTGCAGCCGATCGTGTGAACGATTTCAAACTGTCCCGGACGCACGCGCCGGTTCACTTCCAGATAGTAGCTGCCGAAGTCGATCACCTCCGCCCAGTTGACGCCTGGTATGCGATGCCATGCGATGTTGGAAAGGTCCAGGTCCTCCGCCTTTCGTGCATAGAGATGCACCTCGTGTTTTTTGGCAAGTCGTTCAGCGACTTCATTGACCGCGCGCGCGCTGCCATCACGGCGGTTGCAGTTGATCATGGCGTAGGCGATTTTCATATGATTCGGAAGTGAGGGTTTTGAAGGGCGAAAAGCGTGGCCGGAGACTGTGAGAAACGGCAAAGAAACTGAGCTATTGTGCCTTGGGTTCGAGGCGCGCATGCACCCACCGGGCGCGCCAGCGGTCGGCGTTCTGGTCAATAAGTTTCAAAATCAGCCAGCTTCCCCCAAGGGCGGCCGCAAAGTTGACGCCAAGCAGCAGCGGAGCCTGCCAGGCAGGGGCCGACCAGTTCACCTGGGAATAATACCAATCACGCGGAATCCAGTGAAACAGATAGAGCGGGAAGGCCCAGTTGCCCAGCATCCGATCCCATGCGGGGGACTTTTGCAGAACATTCCAAGCAATGAATGGCGCACACACCACCGCACCAAGAGCCCACCACAAATGAACCAATGTGCGCGGGTCCAAAGCTCCCTCACGCACAGGCGTGACCTTCATGGAGCCGCGGATCCAGATGGCTTCACGTGTAGGAAGCCAGATCATCAAAAGGGCGGTCACTCCCACAAACGCGGCGGCCGACACGAGTGCGGTCCGGCGGGACGGAGCCCAGCGGGCCTTGTGAAACCACATGCCTATGGCAAACAGCCAGAAATAAAGGCTTAGAGACGATGCAGTGTTTTCCGTGACGCTCGTGCCGAGTTCCTGCAGCACCAGCAAGAGAGATGCGGCCGCCATCATGATGACCAGCCAGTTCACCACGCTCCGCCAACGGGAACTGGCGACGAGCATGAGCGCCGTGAACACAACGTAAAATTGCATCTCCACATCCAGAGACCAGGTTGGGGGAAGGATGCTTCCTGCAGACTTCGAGCCAATGATTGGAAGCTGGCGTATGAACCACTCCCAAACATGTTGCGGCAGAGGGGGCGCTCCTGGAATGACGCAGCTTGAGACAAAGGCCAGCCCCAGGGATGCGAAGAACACCGGCGCGAGCCGGCACCACCGGCTGCACAGAAAGGTTACAGGGGCATTGCGGGTGTTGATATATTTATCTTCCCACATGCGGGCGATCCAATAGCCGCTGAGGATGAAGAATGCATAAACCGCCCATGTGCCCATCCGCAGCGGAAAGGAATGATGCACGACCACTACCAAGGCCAGGAGGAAGCGCAGGAGGCCGGGGCCAGGAATCAGCAGGTTCATAAGGTGGGTAAAAGGCAGGACTCGGAGGAAGGGCGCGTGAAACTTCAGGAGACGGTGGAGTGCTGCGTTACGGAGTGAAATGGCTGTTCCATGGCAGGCGCTGGATGGGTCCAGAGCTGCGGCTCATGAAAATGAGGCTCGGTTAAGTAGGGGTCCGAAGAAAAGGTTGCCCATTCTTGCTGCGGCTTCATTTCGGGCAGCGTCATGCGGTTCAGCGAGATGCCGAGGAAGACCCAGAATAGTGAGAAGCTGCCAAACACGTTTCCTACCGCGAGGAAGACCAGGCTGCCCAGCAGCACGGCACGGCCGGTGGTCAGGAATGCATTGTCACCACCAAGGCGGATGCGTCGGGTCTGTTCCCCCCAAAGCTGCGCCATGGCTGCGAAAAAGGCCAGGCCTCCGATCCATCCGAACTGGCTGAAGACCTCAATGTAGCCACTGTCGCAAAAGCCCTCCTTTGGGCTGGAGCTTGCACTCGAACTGGAGCCGGATTCACCGATACGGCCTGCACCAAAGCCCGAACTCCCCAGGCCCATGCCCAAAGGATGCTGAAGCACCCAGGGAAGGCCTGTGGTGAAGATGCTCAGGCGGCCTTTGAAGGAGCCGTCGTTCTGCATGTCCTTCATGGTGTCATAGCGCTTGGTGATGCGCTCAGAGCCTGGCATGTACTGAAGGCCGATGCTGCCACCCAAGCCAAACACTGCTGCCAGCACGATCACGCGGCCGACGCCTTTTCCCTTGGATAGCGCCGGCTGCAGCATGGCCACCAGGCCCACGATGATGAACATGCTGCGCGTCATCGTCAGCACCACCACGGACAGCAGCAGCACGACGGTGAGCCAGCCTCCGATGATGCGCCAGCGGGGGTGCAGAATCATGGGGATGGCTGCCCACGCCAGGAAGCTGGCACAGGGACCGCGCTCATGCAGTGTGGAAAAAACGGACATCTCCGTGGGCTTCAGCTGGCCCAGATAGCCGACGAAGTTGACCGCCGTGACCCAGTAGGCATCCCATTCTGGTATAGTGTAGTATTGATACCAGCCATACACTGCCACCATCAGGGCCGCGTAGCCGCAGGACCGCATCCAGCGGTCCGCTGTTTGAGTGCTGATCGGTGACGTGGCCGCGTAAAGAAAGGCACCAAAGCCGGCCATCCATTCACCCAGTGAGTAGAAGGCGCCAAATCCAGCGTTCAAAAATCCGATCACGAGTCCATGGCCCAGCGCCACCATGATGAGAGTGGCCACATTGCGGCTGTTTGGTGTGAGCTGGCCGAAGCGCGACATCGCAGGCACAAGCAGCACCGCGCTGACAACCAGCGGCGTGAGGCTGATGCTCGACAGCGGGTTGAAGGCTCCGTTGATGTAGAAGTCCACCAGTCGCCGGATGCCGCGGTTCAGCGCCACCACAAAGAACACATAGTCCAGCAGGTAGCTGGAGCGTTGCGCGGCCAGCACAAAGGCCGGCAGCACGATGAGAAGCGCAATGAAGTATTCCATGCTATTGCAGCAGAGGTTCTGCGGCCGGGCACTCAGGCTCACTGGCTGGTTTCGCAGGCGTGGAGGCCGTCCCAGGATTGCGTCCGGTCCAGGCCATTACTGGGCCAAACCATGACGCGGGGAGATACTCGAATCGTTCAATGTCGCGGGTGCCGAACTCCTTGGCGGGGTTGCCTCCCACCAGGCTGAAGGGCCGCACATCCTTCACCACCACCGCACCGGCTGCCACCACCGCTCCTCGGCCGATGGTCACGCCTTTCAGCACCATGGCATCCGTGGCCACCCACGCGTAGTCTTCCACCACGATCGGCGCAAACACATGCTCATAGGTGGGGGAGTTCAAGTCATGCGATCCGGTGATCAGTCGCACGCCGTCATTGATCACCACACAGTTGCCGATCTTGATTTCCGCATGGGCCTGCATGCGGGTGATGCCCACGCTGCATCCTTTGCCGATGCTCAGGTTCGAAGCCTCGCCATGCAGCGTCAGGTTGGAGATCACTGTGGAAGGTGCGATGCGCGCACCTCTCAGAGTCCAGCGCAGCGACTGCCAGCAGTAGCCCAGCAGGCTCGGCAGCGTCCACACACGCTTCAGCCAGGTCTTCACCCATGTCGGGCTGAGGAGCCGCGGCTTGAGCCGGTTTTGAAAAAGATAGGCGAGCATAAGGATGTAGGAAAACCGAAGTCTGGTCAGACACCCTGCACACGCCCATCAAGGGGCTGGCGCGGCTGCCTGCTCAGACATTAACCTCTCACTTGTCTGAATGCGGCTAAGGCATGCCTTAAAGGCGCCTAGGCGTCCGGTAAGGGTGGCGGCAAAGCGCTGGCGTGGTTTCGAGTTTGGGCGCAGCACAAAATCCATCGCGCGGGCCAGTCCCGGACACAGGTGGCTGCCGACACAGAAGTGCCAAAGAGGCAGCGACCAGCGGATGATGCCACGCGCATGGGTCAGCGCCACGAAGGTCTCGTTGTAGGCGATGTCGCTCGTCGCTTCGAAGTTGAAGCCGTCACGGTGCAGGTTGTCGTTGTCATGACGCGGTGCCACGTTGTGAATGACGTGAATGGTGGGGTCAAAAATCATGCGCACCCTCATCTGTCTCGCCTGCAGGGCCAGGGCTAGCTCCCAGTTTACTTGGGCGCCTTTCCCTCGTAGTCCGGCTTCAAAGCCGCAGCGCCGCAGGAAATCGCCTTGGTAAAGGCAGTTCGACCCACGCAGCACGTCCACGACTCGCGGCTGCCCTCCGCCGTGGTGATGCGCGCCGGTGACTCGACCGTACAAGTGGATTCGCCCAACGTTCTCCGTCAACGGCTCGTTGCGGCGCATTTCCGGATGATCCATCAGCATGTCGCGACCGCTTGCACCCACGATGTCAGGAGCCGAATGAACATGGGCCAGCATCACTTTCAGCCAGTGTGGGGGTATTTCCACATCATCATCCAGCAGCACGATCCACGGCGCCTGGCATTCCTTCAGGCAGGAGTTCATCGAACCCACCACACCCACGCCGCGCGCTTCCACGGCACGCACCGGCAGCACGGCTTCATATTCTTCGATCACCGCACGCGTGACATCGTCATCCGCGCGCACGCCTACCACGATCTGGTCTGCCTGCTTCTCCTGCAGTTTGAGTGCCTCCAGGCACCGGCGCAGATGGTCGGGCCTCTTCAGTGTGGGGATGATGACGTCAATGTTTTCCATGATGGATCAGGCGGGTGAAAGGTTCTTGAAAGGGGATCGCAGTGCGTTCTCGAGAATCGTGGTGACCTGGCTGGTCACGCGGCCAAGATCAAAATACCGTTCGGCCACCGTGCGGGATTTCACGGGTGCCTCAGGCAGGTGCTGGCCGAGGCGCATCAGCGCGCTGGCAAAAGTTTCCGGCCGGTCGTCTGCCAGGTGGATGTCACGGTCGCAGAGATAATCCGCGTTGCCGTTCGTGTGGCCCACGATGACGGGCAGTCCGCACGCCTGTGCCTCGGCCACGGAGGAGCCAAAGTTTTCTTCATCGCTCGGCTGGGCCAGCACGTCATGCTGGCGCAGCAGCGCGGGCACCTCCGTGCGTGGCATGGATTTGATCCAGCTCAGCCGGTCGGGGAAGGGGAAGGAATCGATCAGCTTTTCATAACCGGGCACGAAGCCCGTGCCGCCCACGATGGTTGCGCGCACATGCACCCCCTGGCGGATGGCCAGCTCCAGACCGCGCAGGAAAAGATCCAGCCGCTTGCGTGGAATGATGCGGCCCAGCCACAGCACGCGCAGTTCCGCTTTCGCGGCCGTCGTTTCCTCTGCCGGGCGGAACATGTTCAAATCAATCGGGTAGGGCAGCGTGTCCACGCGCTCTTCCTCGATGCCATAGACTTCGGTCAGCGTTTTCTTAGACTGCTGGCTGCCCACGATGATGTGGTCCGAGTACTTCAATCCCGGCAGGCCGATGGAGGACAGGCGGATGCGTGCCAGCATCAGCCATTGCAGCGCCTTGCGCGGTCCTGCGAGTTTCTTGATCTCCGCAAAGCGGGACACAATGGACCGCGCATCCGTTCCGGGCGGGCCTTGGGCAAAGCTGATCATTGGCAGGTTCTTCACACGGCCCGGTGCATAGTCACCGAGCCAGAGGCAGAGGTCATAATGGCGTGTGGCATGCTGCTGGCGCATCTTCTTCAACAGCAGACGCTCATAAGTGGCGCAGTCCACACGGCAGGCCATGAATCCCAATGCCGGTATCTTTTGCACCCTGGCACGGAAGCGGTCCGGGCCCACGTTGTCCGTGCAGACAAAACGAAAACGTTCATGCTCGCCCACGCAGGGGCGGGGATCCACAAACGAGGGCTTCGAAAAGAAGTCCACCTCGTGCCCGTCCTCAAGAAGTGAACGAAGCAGCAGCGCATTGGCCGAAGCCACGCTGCCCTCCTGGGCTGAGACATATCCGCTGACGGCGATTTTCATGGGATTCGAGAGTGATTTGCCCGGTGCGAGTCTGCTTCTAGGCTGTCGTGACCGCGGCACCCGCAATGGCCGCAGGACGCCGGGTCAGTTTGCGCGAGAGTTGGATGAACGGCAGTTCCACAAAGGTGTAGGTCAGATGACTCGCGATCAGCACGACCGGAGCCGCTACGAGACTGGAAACCGCAAACAAGGCCCACTTCGAATGGGAAGCCCATGCTGCGTCCTGCAAACACCAGACAATCACCATCATGAGCGGCCAATGGAGCAGGTAGATGCTGTATGACCTGTCACCAATCCAGACCAGCCAGCGGCTGGCGAGAAGACTCCGCAGCGGCCGGATGAGAGCGTCAAAGGCATGACCGGCAGGCAGGGCGGACAGCAGGGCGAAGGACCATAAGATGAGCGCCGTGTCCTTGGACCAGACAATGGCCGCCAGCATGAACGCCACGGTTCCGAGCGTGGCGGAGGTCATGTTTTTTTGCATCTGGCCCCATGCGGCATGACAAAAGGCACCAATGGCAAAGTAGCCGGTGTAGGCTGGCAGAAACGCATCATTCCATGCCTTCCAACGCTCACCACCAGCCTCCCCCAGCGCCAGCACAAGGATGCCAAGAACCAGCAGCCAGGTCTTGCCGCTGCGCGCCACCCACAGACAGAGAGGCGCGATGAGATAGAACTGCCACTCAAGACCGATGCTCCAGGCCGGTGGCAGGATGTTCGCATGCGCGTTCGGGAGGAGAAACTCAGGAATCATCCCATGAACGATCATCAGGGTGGATGTCAGAAACGCAGCGGGGTGTTCCATGAAATGGATGATGCGTTCCTGCCGATAAGCTGTTTCCGGCGGGCCATGCTGCCAGACCTCGACTTCAAGAGGTGCCACGAATGAAGCAAGGATGACCGCCACGGCGAGCAGGGGCCACAGGCGGAAAAAGCGGCGGACCATGAATGTCCACCACCCTATGCCGGATTTGTGAAGCAGATGGAAAATCACAAAGCCGCTTAGGATGATGAAAACATGCACGGCCTTTTCACCGCGTCCCAGCAGTGCGGCAGCGCCCAGAAAGGGGATGCCGCAAAACATGATGAGATGGTGGAACGCCACATACACAGCCAGCAGGCCACGAAGTCCATCAAGTTGCGGGAAACGGTCGTTGCTATCGTTGGATTTCATGGCTGCAAAGAGCTGAAGTAAGTTTGATGTGGGGGATGTCAGGCGGCCGGCCGGTCAAAGTAGATCCAGCGGAAATTGTCCGAAGGTCTCTCGGTATAGCCTGCTTCTGCCATCATCTTGCGGATGTCGTCGGCAGCCTTTTCCAGCGTTCTTTCCGACGTGTTGTGCATCTCGATCGCGATGGATTTGATGATGCGGCGTTTCAGGCTCTCCCGCGCACCTGCGATGACCTTCTCATCGAAACCTTCCACATCCACCTTGATGGCGGAGACTTCCTTCAGGCCGTTGGACTCGATCAGCCAGTCCAGAGTGACCACCGGGACGCTGCGGCGTTCGCGGAAGCGGTCAAGCCGGCTCGGGCGGGTGCACAGTGAAGAGGCGCCGCTGTTGGTGGAGGGCTGGACGACAAAGTTCGCACTGCCCTCGAAATCACCAATGGCGAAGGGAGCCAGTGTGCAGGTGCTGCTGCGGTTGAGCTGCACATTGCGCAGGATGACAGGCCACAGCGCCGCGTTGGGCTCCACGCAGATCACTCGTGCAGCCTTCAGCGTGGTGGCGGCAAACATGGAGAAGTAGCCTTCATTCGCTCCCACATCCAGAAAGGTGCCGGTGGAGTCGAGAGTGGATCTGAGCCACTCTTCCAGCTTCTCTTCATACTTGCCTTGTGCCAGGGCATCCGCCAGCGGGCTGATGGGGTCCAGCCAGAGTTTGACGCCGTTGTCTTCGATCCGCGTTTCCACCCGGCGGGTGCGCAGCGCCCATTTCACGCATGCGCCGATTTCTTTGGGGTGGGTGTTGAGGCACCAGTGGCGGAGCCCGGGTCTGACTGATTTTTTGAGTGTGTTCATCTTCGTTTGTTTATTTGTTGTTTGTGTTTGCGCGGGTGATTGTTTTTGCGGAATCCGACACAAGAAAATGTCAAATCGCCGGCTTGGTCTTCCAGTAGACATTGTCGTTCTCCGAAGAGCGGAACCGCTGCGTCAGCCGGTACCAGATTCCAATCCAGAGGCTGTTGTAGCGCATCAAGACGCGCAGACGCTCCCATTTGCTCTCCGTGTACTGATGCAGCACGCTCACCAGACTGCCGTCTGCACGACTGGCCATGCCGGTGAGCAGCGAGAACACAGGCTCTCCAGTCACGGAACCTCCCTGCATGCGGCGGAGCCACGTTGCACGTGCATGAAAAACTCTGCCATCGCGCACATTCAGACGATTGACGCGGTGTGCGAACGCAGGTTCACGCAAGATGATGTTCATCGCCACCTGATCCCCATTGAAGCTGGGCGCTGTGCGGCTGATCTCCCAGATTCTGGCGCACATCTGCTTCAATGCAGCAGCGGTGCCGACGATCACTCCCGAGCAGTACACTTCCTCACCGTGCATCGAGGTTTCATAACTCGGAAAAACTTTCCGCAACGTGCTCAAATTCCATTCTGAATCGCAGTAGCGCCATCCTTCGGAACTGACGGCAATGTCGAGCCCCTCGGCAGGCTTGAGCAGTTCAGCCAGCCGCGAAGGATTGCTTTGAAACACCACATCTCGCACATCCGTGGCAATGACCAGCGTCTCAGGCGGCATCTCGGCCAGAATGGTTTCAAAGTCCTTGAAGCGTCCGCGATTGACGGAGATTTCCATTTTTGCGCGCCGAACTTCCACGTTTTGACGACGCATGGCATCAATGACGTGATCGCTGATATCTTCGTAGGCCACCAGCACGACACGGCCGTCAAAGCCTGTGCCGCGCAGGGAGCGAATCCATGGCGCGACCACGGGCCATTCGTGATGATTGATGGCTCCAATAACAACAGTGTTAGCAGTGGGCATATTCGATGAGGGTGGAGGGTGAATTGGAAGGGCTTGCTGTGGCGGACGTGGTGTTAAAAGGCGGGAAATGTTTCTTCATGTGCTGCCAGCGGCGGATGGTGTTCAGCTTGAGAGGTCTGCGTGCCTTCCAGAGGCGCGGCAGGTCACGCCACAGGTCAGTCAGCGCTTCTTTGAACAGCGGCTGCCAGTCTCCATCGGTCCAGTCGTTAGCCTGTCGGAGATAGCGCGCGCCTTGCAGCACGCGGGGGCCAAAGCTGAGCGTGAGCATCCAGAGTGGTTCATGCAGCACGGCCTGATACCAGATGTTGCGAGCGTTCAGTTTGGCACGCTGGCGGCTGTTGCGCGCATTCGGGCTGGGGTTGTGGCAGATGCAGCGTTCTGGAAGATAGAGGACGGCGAAACCTGCATCCCACTGACGTTTGCAGAATTCGTTCTCTTCGTGCGCCATTTGCAGCAGATCCTGGAAACCGCCGATCTGATGATACACATCTGCGCGAGTCAGTGCAGCGCAGGTCATGAAGCCGCAGGTGAAGCATGGATGCTCCACCGGTGCCGGCTGCATGTAGGGTCCCAGTTTTCCATCTTCTGTAGACTGCGGGTAGGCGATCGAACCGATGGTCGGTTCGTTTTTCAAGAGGTGGAGGCCGTCTTCAATGCCCTTGCGCTCAAGCACGAGGGAATCGTCATCGAGGAACAAGAAAACAGAGCCCGTGGCCTGCGCCGCCAGCATGTTGCGGCCGGTGGTGGGAAAGACCTGCTTGTCTGTGGAAATAATGTGCAAGCGTTTGCGAACTTCTGCAGGCACGGAATCGAAGCAGTTGTCCCGCCAGGGTTGCTTCGGTGCGTTTTTGAGCAGCAGCACCTCGTGCAACTGATCGCCTAGTTTGGAGAGGCTTGCAAGACAACGAGTGACTTCCTCGAGGCGGTCACTGCAGATGATCAGAGCTGAGATTTCATGTGCCATGGTCGATGTAGATGAGGTTGAAAAGAGCGGATCAAGTCACGGCGAGACCGGCGGAAGCTGCTGATGGCTCCAGCATTCGTGGCTTCGCAGCCTTGCATGCATTCATCTGCGCATAGACGGCCAGCCATTGGTCGAAGACATTGGATGGAGCGCAGATCTCCTCGACGAGCTTCCTTGCCGCTTGAGTCATCTGCATTTTCGCATCGGGGTTTTCAGTGAGATAACGCACGCCCTCCACGAGCTCCGCGTCGGTGCTGCCGACGATGCAATGTTCGCGATGGCGGACCGGGATGCCGTCGATGCCGTGCTGATTGGTGACCACAGGCACGCCGAGGGCAAAGGCTTCGAGCACTTTCACTTTGATTCCGGAGGCATGTTCAGGTGCATAGACCATGCAGTCGAGTTCGCGGAAGTAGGGAATGATGTCCGGCACGTTTTGAACGACGCGGGCATCAGGATCGACGGCCCGGGCATTCTCTCCAAGGATGCGTTCAGCTCCGCGGCCAACGAGGAAGAGTCTTGCATCCTTCACCGCCTGCTTGATGCGAGGCCAGAGCTGAAGGAAATGACGTGCGGCGGCACGGGTGGGAGCCCAGGCATAGCTGCCGATCATGCCAATGTTCAATGGCCGGTCCCCTGATGCTGACGGGGCTGCGTAGGGATAGCCTGCCAAATCGAGTCCAAATTGAACGGGATGAAGCTGTGCGCTGGGATTGATCAACGATACTTCTTCTGCAAGCGCCGGGGTCACAGCGGCCATGTATTTGAAAGTCTTGAGCATCTGGCGCTCGCGGTGGAGATTCCATTTCATCCGCAGTCCATGATGCTTTTCCGAACGCATGTCGGCGTTCAGCAGGTAATGGAGATTGAGAACGGTGCGGTCGATGTGTTTGAGACCGGGCCAGCAGGCGGAATGTGTTTCCAGATGCAGGACAGCTTCGGGATCGCGCATGGATTCGTCGAGGGCGGCCATGAAGGCTGCATCGTAGAGGAAGGCTCCCTGCCAGAAGAGGCTGCGGGTGGTGCGCAGGAAAGTTTTGGGCACTGATTTGGCGCAGAAGAGGCGCAGCTTGCAGTTCGGCGCATTGAACATCTCGCGCATCGCGATGGCGTCCTTCTCATCGAAGTACTCGATGAAGGCCTCGACATCCACACCACGGCGGATGGCCTCCGAAAGAAGGAGGTGGGAGAGTCGTGCGGCAGCCCCCAGAAAGGGAAGGGGAGGTTCAGGGAAGACGTACTTCAGCTTCATGGTTCAGTTCTGGGAGAGGATTTTCGAGTAGACTCGTGCGGTGAGCCGCGCCGTTTCGTCCCAGCTAAAAGTCGTGGAGCGCGTCACTGCGCGCTTTTTCAAATCATCACGATAGGACTCGTCACAGGCGATGCGCTTCATGAGTCCGGACAACTGCTGCGTGGTTTCGAGATTGAAGGTTTCGCCTCCAGGGCCGAGCACTTCGGGAAGGCTGGTGGCATCTGCGGCAATCACCGGACAGCCCATCGCGAAAGCTTCACAGATCTGCAGGCCGAAGCCTTCGTAAAGGCTGGGGTAGACAAACGCCAGGGCACCGGCGTAAAGACCCGGGAGCCATGCATCATCGACGCGGCCCAGCAGCAGGCAGCGGGACTCCAGATTCAGCTCCTTGATAAGCGTTTGCAAAGAAGAGCCATGAGTGGCGATGCCGCCAGCCATCACCAACCGAGTGCTGTCCAAGTTGGATTCAGCGAAGGCCTTCAGCATGAAGGGGACATTTTTGCGCTGCTCAAACCCGCCCACGTAAAAGAAGTAAGGTGCCTCATTCAACTTGTCCTGAATCTCCTGCGGCAGCGGGGTGAAGGAAGGGCTGAAGAGAGGGTCGGCAGCATTGGGAATGACCTGCACCCGGCCACGCCAATGCGGACGCTGCTCCACAATGCGGTCATGGCTGTACTGGCTGACTGTGATCACCTGGTGCGCCACTTTTTCTGTCAGCCAATGGTCCATCTTGTTCGGCAGCACTTGCATCTGCCGCAGATCGGAGAAGCGCATTTTGCGGTCCTGCATCTCGATCGCATCATGGATGGTCACGACTGTGGGACAGGGGGAATTGAGCGGCAGCCCGAAGTGATGAGGCGTGTGAAAGAGTTCGATCTTCTCACGCTTCAGCAGCTTGGGCAGGTCCATGGACAGCCAGCGCCAGTAGCGCGGGGACTGGGTGTGGACGATCCTGACGCCAGGGGACAACCGCGAAGTGATCTCCTGATTGATGGCGTAGGGCGTGAAGAGTGTGATCTCGTGGCCTTCGCGGTCGAGCGCGTTGATCAGGTTGAGGCCGTAGCGAGTCCAGCCACGGATTTCGGGGGAACCAAAGAGAGAAGCGTTGAATCCAATGCGCATGATTGAACCGGGGATTGAATATTTCCGACGGAGTGGGTCAGATGCTGGCGCGTCCGCGCCAGCCATTGAAGAGAAGGAAGGAGTCCAAAAGCATGTTGCCCAGCGAGCCCGCCCACATGAGGCCGATGGCACCGCTGACGGTGGAAAGATCCAGCACGAATGCGGCCAAAGCCTGGGATCCAAACACGGCAACCGGACGCAGCCAGGAGTGACGTACCCAGCCCTTCGCCTGAATTGGAATGGTGGTCACGGTGGCGAAGAACGAAAAGGCCTGAAAGCCGAGATAGAGGACCAGTTCGTTTTCCAGTCCTGCGTATCCAGGGCCGAGAAGGAAGAGGAGCTGATGGCGCAGCAACCAGCCGCAGGCGACGATGACGACACCGATGACCACAGAAAGAAGACTGCTGCCAGTCCACATCTTCCACAGGCGCTGCATGTTCTGTTCCGTGGACATGCGTGGGAGCATGATGCCAGAGGCGACGGCCAATGGAATTTGCAGAATCAATGCCACGCGGCAGATGGCCCCGAGATCAGCGACTTTGTCGATGTTTCCCAGCCAGCCGACGATGAACAAGGCGACCTGGGCCTCGAAGAGATGTGTGATGTTGGCAGGCAGGCCGATAATGAAGTACTTCTTCAGGCGCTTTGTGGCGGCGGGATCGGCCGGCTGCCCGAAGGCGGCGTGTTCGCGCGCCTTGGGCAGCATCCAGCCACACACTGTGGGAAGCGGTGCGAGCACGGTGATGAGCATCACCGTGACAGCGTCCGCAAAGCCCGCGAAAACGAGTGCAACGATGCACACCAGCCGCAGAGCCGAACTCAGGATGTTCTCCCACTGAGGGATGTTGTAGCGGCGAGCCAGGCTGAGAGGCGTGGCGATCATCTGCGTGCTGATGCTCACCATGAGGGAGACGATGGCGGAGCCGACCAGCAGGGCAATGCTCAGCGGCGGGCAGCCACTGCGCAGCAGGAGGTGGATGAAGACCGGAAGACCCACGAGCGAACCGAAGAACAGCAGGGCGGCACGGAAACGACGTGCCGATGCCAGCACGGCTCCCAGCTTCAGCGGATCATGCGCGACTTCACCCGCGAGCGGCATGAGTCCGCTGCCAATGCCGGTGACGGTAAAAATGACGAGGGCACCGACGAGATTGTTGGCCAGCGAGTACCAGGCGTACTCAGTTTTGGCAAGCGAACGCACGACAAGGAACGCAGTGACCATCTGCACGACCCGGCTGAGGATGCTGAGGGAAGCATAGGATGCGATCAGGCCCACGATGCGGCGGACCTGATGCATACACACGCCTTTCAGCAATGGCAGGCGGAGTGCCTGGCCTGGTGCGTTCGTTGTTTCCGGGGAGGCTTCCATGCTCAGTACTTTGGCGCCGTGATTTTCCATGCCTTCAGATGGCCGCCGACCATTTGCTCGGTCGTGAAATTCATCAGCTGATGTCGCAGGCCCGCGAGGCCGATGCGGTGGCGCTGGTCCGGGTGCATCAACAGCCGCAGCAGGCTATGAGACAATGGCTGCGGCTGTTGATCAGCCCACACACCTGTGACACCATGCTCCACAAGTTCTCGGCTTGCTGGAGCGGTTCCACAAATGACTGGTTTGCCGTAGGACCAGGCCTCCACGTACACAATCCCGAAGGATTCGCAGGCTGAAGGAAGGCAAAAGACGTCGCATGCAGCGTAGGCGTCTGCCTTGTCCTGTTCCGATGGGCAGCCGAGATCGCGAACGCTCTCGGGTGAAATTTTGGCGAGTCTGGATTCATCTGCGTCGCCAGGGCCGGCGAGGAGCAGCACGGCATCCGGGCATTGGCGCATCACCAGCGGCCAGGCTTCAAGCAGGGCGGCGTAACCTTTCCCTTCATCTCGCCGCCCCACAAACAGCACGACAGGACGCATGCCGATGCCGAGCTTGGAGCGGAGGCGTGTGCCGGTGCCGTTCGGATGGCACATCGGCGGCAGACCGCAGCGGATCAGTCTGCTGGCAGCGACGCCTTTTGAGATGAGGAGTTCGCGCTCATGATCAGACTGGCAAAAGACGGCTTCAGCTTCTTGATAAAGCTGCAGGTCGAAAGCCTCCTCTGCGCAATTTTCCGGATGCAAGGCGGGCCAGACGGTGAAGGGGACCTCCGCCTCGCGCGCTTCGCGCCAGAGCGGATGGCCTGTGATTTCCGAGCCGGTGCCGATGAAGTGCAGGACATCCGCTGTGTTCACGGCCAAGGTCCAGGACGGATGATGGTGCATCACACGGCTCAGACTGTCTGCCAGACGCAGCAGCGGGCCACGAGTGGCGAACTGGCTGACCCAGCGGGACCGTTTCAAGTCAGCGCTGTTGTCATCCTGTTTCATCTGCAGTTGCTGCACGCTGAGTGATTCTCCGTTGATGCGGCTGAAGCTTTGCAGGCCGGCGACGAGTTCGCGCTGATAGGCGGCGAGACCACCGACGGCGGTCGGATGCACATGGGATGCGATGGCGATTTTCATACGACCCGGTTTCTAATCATGCCGGCAGTGGCATCGCGCTGCGAAGCCGCTGCATCTGCCCAAGGTGCATGCGCAGAGGCTCCCAGTGGAACATCGCATCTCCAGGCCGCAGGAACCGGCCTTTGAGCAAATCATGACGCACGAAGAATGCATCGGTGCCGGAGAGCTCGCACCCGACCAGTGAATAACCGCCCGCCTCGGCGGCGGCGCTGAGGGTTCCGAGCGTGGCTCCGTACAAAGTGGAGCCGTCCCACACGGCTTTTGCATCATAGGGAGCGGCCCAGTCGAGATCGGCCGGCAGCATGCCGTTGTAGGCGACGCTGAACACGCGCGGCTGGAGCGACAGGAGCTCCGTGAAGATGTGATGCGTGTTGTAGTCGATGCCGATGCTGATGAGATCAAGATCCTCGGCGAATCCCCGGCTCGAGAGAAGCGTGCGGCCGTTGTCACGGTTCACGAGCTTGCGGCTGATTTTCAATTTGCCCTCACGCAGCAGGATTTGAAGGTTTGTGGAAAGGCTTTCATCTTTGGCGAGCCCGGCATCGATCCACAGGCCGCGCCAGCCTTTGAGCAGAAGGAGATTGGTGTTGTTCTGCGCCGGTGAGGTGCCTGTTTCGACGAAGCGCCTGCTGCCATCACCGATGCGGCGGAAGATCTCTGCGATGATGCCGTCCTGACCATAGTGCGAGAAGATTTTCTGGCGGAAGGGCATCAGGGACTGCGGCAGCTGATACTTCACATTCTGCATGAGCTGCAGTTCGACCAGTTCACAGAGCAGACTGGCGGAGCGCGCGGAGGAAGCGCCGGAGATGTCGATGTTGGCCTTAACCTGGCCAATCTTGGAGAGGACTTGGTTCATTGACTCAAATTCTCAAGGTTGCTTCCCAGGCAGGCAGATTTTTGTCCTGCCTGGGCGTTTGCAACGATCTATGCGTGGCTTCCATCTTGGGGAAGCTGCTGCTGCCGGCCCTGGGCGGGCCGGCGCACTTTTTATTCTGTCACTTCTTGAGGCAGCGGCTTGCCGATGCTGTAGACCTTGAAGCCGATTTTACGGAGCTTCGCGTGATCCAGCAGGCTGCGGCCGTCAAAGATCCAGGCGGGTTTCACCATGGACTCATAGATTGCTTCAAAGTCGAGCTCGCGGAATTCATCCCACTCAGTGAGAACGAGGAGCGCATGTGCACTGGCGGCTGCCTGCGCGGCGCTGGTGGCGAACTCGACATTCGGATTTTCTCCTTCGATGCCGAGGTCTTTGCACATCTGGGCAGGGCCAACCTTTGGATCGTAGATGGAGAGCTTGGCGCGCTCCTCGATGAGATCCTGGCAGACGAAGATGGCTGCGGATTCGCGGGTGTCGTTGGTGTCCTTTTTGAAGGCGAAACCCAGGACGCCGATGCGTTTGCCGGTGACGGTGTTGAAGAGGGTGCGGAGCACGCGCTCGGCGAAGCGATGCTTCTGCCAGTCGTTCATGATGATGACCTGATCCCAATAGGCGGCGACTTCCGGAAGTCCGAAGTGACCGCAGAGGTAGACGAGATTGAGCACGTCTTTCTGGAAGCAGGAGCCGCCGAAGCCGACGGAAGCCTTGAGGAATTTGGGCCCGATGCGTGAGTCGGAGCCAATGGCGCGGGCGACTTCATCCACATCTGCACCGGTCTTTTCGCAAAGGGCGGAGATGCTGTTGATGGAGGAGATGCGCTGAGCCAGGAAGGCGTTGGCGACGAGCTTGGACAGTTCGGAGGACCAAAGGTTCGTGGTGAGGATGCGCTCGCGCGGCACCCAGTTGGCATAGACGCTGACAAGTGACTCAATGGCTGCCAGTCCACCTTCGGTCTGCTCACCGCCGATGAGGATGCGGTCAGGGCTGGTGAGGTCAACCACCGCAGTGCCTTCAGCGAGGAACTCCGGATTGGAGAGCACCTGATGCTTCAAGCCTTTCTCACTGGAGGCGAGAATGGTCTTGATGGCCTCAGCGGTGCGCACCGGGATGGTGCTTTTTTCGACGATGATTTTCGGTGAATCAGCGACTTCGGCGATGGTGCGGGCCACGGCTTCGATGAAGCGCAGATCCGCCGCTTTGTGAGCTCCGACCCCGAAGGTCTTGGTGGGCGTGTTCACGCTCACAAAGATGATGTCGGCTTCGTGGATGCTGGTTTTGACTTCGGTGGAGAAGAACAGATTTTTCCCACGGGAGCCACGCACGAGGTCATCGAGTCCTGGCTCATAGACGGGGAGCTCGTCGGAGTTCCAAGCTGCGATACGCTCGGCATTGAGGTCCACCACATCGACGCGGATGTGCGGGCATTTGGCGGCGATCATCGCCATGGTGGGTCCGCCGACATAGCCGGCGCCGATGCAACAAATTCTCATAGGGTTTTTAGAACGGGTAAATCAGTTAAGGGTCAGTTTTTTCAACGGGGCCTTCATCGGCCGAGGTTGCTTGGCCGCCGGGCCTGCGAGCAGTTGGGCGAAGTAAGCAATGGTGCGGTCGAGTCCTTCAGACAACGGGATTTTAGGCTCCCAGCCGAGGCGCTGTTTAGCGAGAGTGATGTCCGGCTGGCGCTGCTTGGGATCATCTGCGGGCAAGGGGCGGAAGACGATTTTGGATTTGCCGCCGACTTTGGCGAGCACCTGCTCAGCGAGGGCCAGCATGGTGAATTCGCCGGGATTGCCGATGTTGACGGGACCGGTGAAGTCGTCGGTGTCCATGAACTTGATGAAGCCGCTGATCAAATCATCCACATAGCAGAAGCTGCGGGTCTGCTGGCCGTCCCCGTAGATGGTGATGTCATTGCCTTTGAGGGCCTGGACGATGAAGTTGGAGACGACGCGACCGTCATCCGGCAGCATGCGCGGACCGTAGGTGTTGAAGATACGCACGACGCGGATGTCCACGCCGTTCTGGCGGTGGTAGTCAAAGAAGAGGGTTTCAGCGACACGCTTGCCTTCGTCATAGCAGGAACGGGGGCCGATGGTGTTGACGTGGCCCCAGTAGCTTTCCGGCTGAGGATGCACTTCGGGATCACCGTAAATTTCCGAGGTTGAGGCCTGAAAGACCCGGGCCTGGAGCCGGCGTGCGAGGCCGAGGACATTGATGGCCCCCATGACCGAGGTCTTGATGGTCTTGATGGCGTTGTATTGATAATGGGGAGGAGAGGCGGGGCAGGCGAGGTTGTAGATCTGATCCACTTCAACGTTGATCGGCTGGGTGATGTCATGCCGCATGAACTCAAAGTTTGGATTGCTCAGCAGGTGGGCGATGTTCTGCTTGCGCCCGGTGAAGAGGTTGTCCGCGCAGATGATTTCGTGTTCCTGTTCCAGCAGGCGTTCGCAGAGGTGGGATCCGAGGAACCCGGCTCCGCCAGTGATGAGAATGCGTTTTTTCATGGATTAATGCTCGTGTTTAGGTTTTGAAGACAAAAATTTAGGCGGGCGGAGGTTTTTCGAGGCCGTTCAGAGGAAGCGTGTATGATCAGCCCTTGAGATACCAGAGTCAAAAGACAGCTTCATAATCAACGCGGGCATGTTGTAATGAACAGTGAGTCAATGTGAACAAGCTGCCGCCATTGGTTGAGTCTGTGCTCCCCCCAGCCTGTTTCTGAACTTCCATAAGAATCCGCTGGTATTAGAAGAACTCCACTCACTCACGGTTCAGATGTCGGTAAGGCATGTCTTAGTTTAGTTAAGCTCTCTGAATCTTGACCTGGAGGCATGAATGGAGGCACACTGGAGGATCAATCAGCTTACAACCATTCTTCGCAGTCTTGCTCTCGCCACCATGGCGCTGTGCATTGGCATTCTTCCCTGGGCCAATGTGAAACTGCCGGGGTCAACGCACGCTTTGATTCCGTGGCTGGCATGCACGGCTTTTGTTTGCTGGTTGGTTGCCAGGATCCTGGAATGGAGATCCCCCCGCCCACATGAAAAGGCAGTCTGGTGGATCACTCTTCTGATCAGCGCGCACGGCTGGGTGGTCACCAGTTTCCCTCATGCGATGGTGGACCGGGCCAGCGGTGCGATTCTCGATCTGGACAAAAGCCCGTGGCTTGCGTTTGGGACGCTGGATCAAGAAATATCAGTGCAGGCAATGATTTTTATAACGTCAGCGTTGATGCTGCTGGTGGTTGCGCTGGATTTTGCCTTTGAGCGAACGGGCCGGTATGTTTTAGCCTTGGCGGTGACGTTTGGAGGGTTTGTCACAGCAGTGGCGGGGCTATGGCTTCAGACGCCTGCAGATCTTGCGGCGCTATGGGAGGTGAAGCACATTCCCAAATTCGTTTTTGGGTTGTTTTGGTACCATGGCAACACAGCGGCTTTTTTGAATTTGTCGTGGCCGGTGAGCGTGTGGCTGTGCCTGCTGCTGCTGCACCATGGGCTGCGCAGCTTCCGTCAGCAGATGGCACTGGCCTTCCTATTGGTTGCGGTGATGGTCCAGATCATCGCGGTTTTTGTGATTATTTCCAAGGTTGGGCATTTTTTATTAATTTTTGAGATCGTGCTCCTAGTGGTGGCGGGTTTTGTGGTGTGGAGGCCCCATCTCGAAAATTTGCCGTTTAGTAAGAAGAGACTGGCCTTGTTCGTCCTCATTGCCGTGGGGCTGCTGGTACTTGGCGCTTGGCTGAGCGGTGCCGGAGCCATGCTCGGGCGGTGGGATAATTTTTCACAACGTCATTTTGATGATCCTGCCAGACGGCATGCCGCGCTGATGGCGCTGCAGATCGGAGCCGATTATGGCTGGACAGGGACGGGCCCTGGGACCTTTGAGTGGGTGGCTGCACACTACACGCCGCTGGACCCGATGTTGCAGGAGGGGCGGTGGCGGCATGCGCATAATGATTATGCCGAGTTCTTTGCAGAATGGGGGTGGCCGGGGGCTTTTTTCTTTCTTCTTGTACTGGCATTGCCAGGACGGCGCTTGCTGAATGCATTAAGACAGTCCTTTTTACAGGACAGTCGTTACCGGATGTCTTTTGAGCGGCGCACGGGATTGATCTGCTTCTCCACTGCGATTATTTCTGTGCTGCTGCATGCCGTGGTGGACTTTCCGCTGCAGATAAATGCCATTCGGCCCCTCTTTGCTGCCATGGTGGGATGCGTTTTTGCGATGACAAGTACATCCGCCAGCACATCGAGGCGCGATACAAAAGAGCAGGGCACACGGGCACGGGAGTGAGAAATTGACTTCCACTTGTCTGAGGGCGACCTAAAGCATTACTGATTGGAATGTAAGTCCTCACATTCTGGAATTTATGGTTTGCGCGGTGGAAGTTTTCCACATGCAAGACGCCCTAAGCCAAAGAGTTCGAGGATGGACACCTTTTTTCGTGTTGGTGGATGGTATATCCGTTGCCAGCGCCTACATCGCAGCATTTGTCTTATCCCAATTGATGCCGCCGGACACGCTCAGCCTGCACTGGACGCCCCCGGCAAAGGAAGGGGTGCTGCTGGCGCTGGGCATCATCGGCCTGCTGCTGCACACCCTCATCTGGTCGCGTGATGGCCATTACATGTTTCAGCTGTTGAACGGCCGCAAGCTGCGCATCTGCGCTGCGCAGGTGCTGTTCCTGGCACTGACTCTGTTCATCTACATGGGCATGTGGCGGAACTACGATGTGTCACGCAAGCTGCTGCTGATGTTTGTGCTGACGCTGGGGCCCTGCCTGATGATCGGAAAGATCGCCTTTATGAAGCTTCTCCAGGTCTTGGGTGCCAAGATTCAACCCCGGCTGCGCATTCTCGCGGTGTGCGATGAAGAGGGTGAGGTTGCGACGAGGCAGTGGTTTTCCAACAAAACGATGCTGGGCATTCATCTTTGCGATGTGCTGGCCATGGAGACAGACGCGAGCCATGAGTCCTTCCTGGAGCATCGACTTGAGGAAGCCCTCACACGTGGCCGCCCAAACCTGCTGATCTGGCGCCTGCCAACGGATGCCGCCCGCACGGAGCGAATCCGAGTGATTGCTGAATCGCATGGCACGCACCTGGCGGTGGATCTGCAGCCGATTGTCGGAGACATGGGATCCGTGCAGCTCACGGAATACTCGCAGATGAAGCTCATCAGCCTGCACAAGCACCCGCTGGTCAGCCCTGCGCATCGTTTCCTGAAGCGGGTGCTGGATATTTCCATCAGCCTGCCGGTGGTAGTGCTGGTGCTGCCATTCCTGTGCGCTGGGGTCTGGATCGTGCATCGCTTGTTCTCGCCGGGTCCGCTGTTCTTCAAGCAGTCGCGTTCGGGGGCAGATGGCCAGATGTTCAAGATCTTCAAATTCCGCACCATGACAGTGAACCATGGCAAGGAGAGCGTGCAGGCGCGTGCCAATGACTCGCGCATCTTTACCGGCGGCGGGCTGATGCGGAAGCTGAGCATTGATGAAATGCCGCAGTTCCTGAACGTGCTGCTGGGTGATATGTCCGTGGTCGGACCACGGCCGCACATGGCGGAGCATGACGTGCTGTTTGCCATGGAATGCAGCCAGTATGCGATGCGCCATACGGTGAAGCCTGGCGTGACGGGACTCGCCCAGGTGCGTGGTCATCGGGGTCCGGTGGATGATGCCAGCGAGATCAAGCACCGGGTGACTTCGGACATTGAGTACTGCCAGAACTGGTCGTTCTACCTGGATCTGGAGATCATCGCCCGGACCTTCCTGCATGTGTTTTCCTTCCATGCCAAGTCCTGCTAAGGGCTGGCTGGTGCAAACAGGCGCAAGGCTGTGAAGGGAGCTGCGTTCAACTCCCATGCCTTCCGCCTCTGATTTCTTCGGTTCCCTGATCTTCGGAGCCATCGGCCTGGGGGCTTTGCTGTACGGCAAATCGGTGGGATCGGTGGTCAAAATGGGCCTGGGGGCGGCGATGCTGGGCTGCTCTTACCTCGTTACTGAAAGCTGGCTGCTGTGGACCAGCGGCGCAGTACTGACGCTGCTGCTGATACGGTGGAAGGAGTAAGCGGTCTGCAAATGGAGAGGCTTGCCCTTTGGTGAATGCAGGGGCAGATAGCCGTCATCTTTCCATGATTTCCGCCCAAACGCGCAAGCCTGAATACACTGCCCGAATCGCTGAATGGCATGCCGACAAGGGCTTTGGCTGGCTGCAGTTCGGCGACAAACGACTGTTCCTGCATCGCCGTGATTTTTCCAGGTTTCACCACCAGCCGAAGGTGGGTGAGGAGATACGCTTTAACTGGGGGCTGGATACACAACAACGTCAGTGTGCCCAAAATGCCGTGCAGGTGCGTGAAGTCTCGGATGTCGGTCTGGTGAGGCTGTGTCTTCTGGGGGCATTGCTGGTGCTGCCCGCCTACGCGTGGCGGCAGAATGGGTGGGAGATGTGGATACTGGCGGCCTATGTCTGCATTTTGTCATGGATCACCTATGCCGCGTATAGAAGCGACAAGCGCAAGGCGCGCGTGGAGGCATGGCGCACCCCTGAGGTGCTGCTACATCTGCTGGAACTTGCCGGCGGCTGGCCGGGCGCCTGGCTGGCTCAGCGTCGGCTGCGGCACAAGTGCTCCAAAATCAGCTATCAGTTTGAGTTCTGGCTGATCATCTGCATCCACCAGTTCGCGGCCTTCGACTCGCTTCAACAGTGGAAGTATTCCCACATGTTGAAGCAGGCGCTTTTCGAGGATCACCGAGAACCACGCGGCCGATCCAAGCAGCGATGAGCTGCATCAAGACAGCTTCAGGCCCAGATAGGCCTTGGCATTGGGATAGCAGATGTTCTTCACCATGGTGCCGACGAGGGCGTCGTCATTAGGAATGAGGCCAGCTTCCACGTCTGCACCGAGGAGATTGCAGAGGGTGCGGCGGAAGTATTCGTGGCGGGGGAAGCTCATGAAGCTGCGGCTGTCGGTGAGCATGCCGATGAAGCGGCTCAGAAGGCCGAGATTGCTGAGGGCATTGATCTGCCATTCCATGCCTTCCTTCTGATCGACGAACCACCAGGCGGAGCCGAACTGGACTTTGCCGGGGGTGGTGCCATCGGCGAAGTTACCAGCCATGGTGCCGAAGACGTAGTTGGCGTTGGGGTTGACGTTGTAGAGAACGGTCTTGGGTAGAGCGTTTTCGGTATCGAGACGGTCGAGGAAGCGGGAGAGGGTTTCCGCCTGCGGCCAGTCGCCGATGCTGTCGCAGCCGACGTCTGCACCGATCTCGCGGGCGAGGCGGCTGTTATTGTTGCGAACGGGGCCGAGGTGGAGCTGCATGGTCCAGCCGCGTGAGGCATTGAGGCGGCCGACGTGGAGCATGATGTTGCTGGCAAACTGGTCCTGCTCCTGCGCGCTGGCGGCGGTGCCGCTGCGGGCTTTCTGGAAGATGCGCTCGGCCTCGGCATCGCTGACGAAATTGGCGTGGCAGTAGTTCAGGCCGTGGTCGCTGAGGCGACCGCCGATGCTGTGGAAAAAGTCATGGCGCTGTTTGAGGGCATCCAGCAGGGAAGCGTAGCTTTTCACTTCGATGCCGCTGGCGGCGCTGAGTTTGTCGCACCAGGAATTCCAGGCTTCGGGAAGGTGGACGGCGAGGGCCTTGTCCGGGCGGAAGGTGGGGTAGACGCCGACTTCAAAGCCGTCGGAGGCGCACTTTTGATGGTGGGCGAGATCGTCGATGGGATCGTCGGTGGTGCAGAGGGCTTTCACTTTCTGGGTGCGCAGGATGCCGCGGGCGCTCATCTCAGGCTTGGCGAGGGCGGCCTCGGTCTGCTCCCAGATGGCGGGGGCGGTCTTTTCATCCAGCAGGGTGTCGATGCCGAAGTAGCGCTTCAGTTCGAGGTGGGTCCAGTGGTAGAGCGGGTTGCGCAGGGTGTGAGGGACGGTCTTGGCCCAGGCGAGGAATTTGTCGCGGGGGCTGGCCTTGCCGGTGATGAATTCTTCCGGGACGCCGTTGCAGCGCATGGCGCGCCACTTGTAGTGGTCGCCTTCGAGCCAGATTTCGAAGATGTTCTTAAACTGGCGGTTTTCCGCAATGTCCTTAGGCGGCAGGTGATTGTGGTAATCCAGGATGGGCTCGTCCTTGGCAAAGCTGTGGTACAGGTGGCTTGCTGCCTTGGTGGAGAGGAGAAAATCGTCGTGGATGAAGGACATTGCTGTTTGTCGGTTGGTGGTGATCTGCCTACACTGGCAGGATGACGAAAACACGCAACTGGTTCGCATTACTGCCCCTCCTCTGCTTGTGCGCATGCAGTACGGTGCAGTTTTACACCCAGGCGATCAGCGGACAGACGGAAATCTGGCGCAAATCACGGCCCAATGCCGAGGCGCTGGCGGATCCCAGCGTGGCGGAGCGCGTCAAACAGCGCCTGAAATTGATCGAAGAACTGCGTGCCTTTGCCGCCAGCGACCTGCATCTACCGACGAAGAGCTTTGGCAAGTACTGCGACCTCAAGCGGCCCTTCGTGGTGTGGGTGGTGTATGCCGCGCCGGAGTTTTCCACGGAAAGCAAGAAGTGGTGGTACCCGCTGGTGGGCAGCCTGAAGTATCGCGGCTTTTTTGATGAGAAGGATGCCACCGTGGAAGCCGCACGGCTCAAGAACAAAGGGTATGATGTGTTCGTAGGCGGTGTGGAGGCCTATTCGACGCTGGGCTATCTGGCGGACCCGGTGCTGAACACCTTTCTGCATCGCAGCGATGGTGAGCTGGCCGAGCTCATCTTTCATGAGCTGACGCATGCCAAGGTGTTCATACCCGGTGACACCGATTTCAACGAAGCCTTTGCCACCGCGAACGGGCAGGAGGGGGTGAGACGTTGGATGCGCTCGAAAAAGAATCTCAGCGGGCTGCGCGAGTATGAGGCCCACCTGAAGAAGAACCGCGAATCCGTGCATCTGATGCTGCGCACACGTGAGAAGCTGAAGGCTGTCTATGCCCGCACCTATCCCAGCGTAGAAACGGAGAGGCTGGCCAAACAGCGAGTCTTTGATGACATGCTGAAGGAGGGCGCGGCCGCCAGCCCCCAGGCGCGGATCAAAATCAATCATGCGCCGAATTTCTGGAACAATGCACGACTCAACACGGTGGCCACCTACTACACCATGGTGCCCGGGTTTGAACGGCTGCTGAAGGAGAAAGCTGGCGATCTGGAGGCGTTTCATCGTGAAGTATCCTCGATGCGAAAGCTGACCAATGAGCAGCGCATGAAGATTCTCGGAACCACGGCCAACCATGAGTAACCCACTCCGCTCGCACATTTTTTTCGCCATCCTGCTGCTGCTAGGCTGCAACTTGGCGTCCGCGCAGGACACGTCGAGCTGGACGGAGCCGTTTCCGCCGCATCGGATCGCTGGGAATTTGTACTATGTCGGGTCGCGTGATCTGGCTTCCTATTTGATCACGACGCCGCAGGGGCATGTGCTGATCAACAGCAGCCTGGAGGAATCCGTGCCGCTGATCCGTGCGAGCGTGGAGAAGCTGGGATTCAAATTCGCGGACATCCGCATCCTGCTCATCAGTCATGCGCACTCGGATCATTGTGCAGGCAGCGCGGAGATCGTGAAGCAGAGCGGCGCCAAGTATTATGTGATGGAGCAGGATGCGGACGCGGTGGAAAACGGCGGTGCGAAGAAGCCTCGGATCGGGAAGGGAGACTACACGCAGTTTCCGCCTGCCAAGGTGGACCGGCGATTGAAGGACGGCGAAGAGGTCAAACTCGGAGACGCGGTGCTGGTGGCACACCTGACGCCCGGACATACGCCTGGATGCACGACGTGGACGATGCAGGTGACGGACAACGGCAAGGCGCTGAATGCGGTCATCATTGGCAGCCCGAATGTGAATCCCGGCTACGTGCTGGTGGGCAACAAGAACTACCCGGGCATCGCGACGGATTATGAGAAGACGTTTCGTGTGCTGAAGGCGCTGCCGGTGGACCTGTTTCTAGGAGCACATGGCGGCTACTACGGCATGGAGGCAAAGCATGCGCGGCTGGGCACGGGCGACGCGAATCCGTTCATCGATCCTGCGGGGTACATGCGCTATGTGGAAGACCGTGAGAGTGCTTTTCAGAAGGAGTGGGAAAAGCAGAAGGCAGGGAAGTGAATGGGCGCTGGTTGAGATGATAGTTTCCGATGCGTGACGGAAGAGCAGAGCGGTGCAATGGCATTTTGAAAGGTGAAAAATGCCGTCCATTCAGTCTGCGTTTCAGGCTCGTCCGGAACTTGCCAGCAATCGTCAGACTTCGGGATCAGCCGCCATCTTGTGGCAGGTGCAGTTGCCCCAGCGGTAGAGGCGCATCCGGTGCAGCAGTGCCTTGATCTCTGCCCTGCCACCACCGATCAACACTTCGGGGAGTGTCAGGCCAAAGACGGCGAGGCTCACGGACGGCTCCAGCGCTACCACGCAATGCCACGTCTGTTTGGGAACGAAAAGCGCATCCCCCGCCTCCACTCGTGCATAAAGTCCTTTGGCTCTGGCAAAACCATCCCGCAGATGCGGCTGCTCCGCCAGTTCAGAAATGTTGATGTCACTGAGGGTGGCACCCCAGTCGAACTTTTTGGATGCGTGCATGTACGGCGCGTTTTCCGGGGGGAAGAGCAAAAACTCCTTCACCCCGGCCACCTGGCAGAACCAGTTGTCAGGAAAGTCGTAATGAAGGCCGGTGACGGTGTTTGAAGGGCCGATAAAAACATACTGCCAGGTCAGGCGCCAGCCGGGCCAGAGAGAAGAGATGGCAAAGTCTTTTTTCAATTCCGGGAACTCCCGCAAAATATCCCACTGGGCCAGGTAGATGCGGTTCGGGATGAAGCTCTGCAGATGGTCCCAGTTCAGGTGAAAGCGGTCGCCTGGTTTCAGTCCTTTCCATAAGCGGTCCGGGCACAGCCCGGTTTTGTCGTCCCACTCCGCACGAACTTTGCGGGCCAGTTCATCGAGTTCACGCAGGTAGGGGGCCACAGGGAGATCAAGAGGCTCCTGGGTCACTCCCTGCTCCACCAACCCGTTTTGAAAACTGGAGATGACTTCCGAGCCATCCGGGCGTTTGAGCTCTGCCAGTCTGGCAAAGGTCCACTTTTCCGAGGCAGGCCAAGTTTTTAACGCACCCTTCACCAGCAGAGGTGATTTGCGTGGCTGAAATCCGCCCTGCCGCGCCAGGTCAGCTGCGGAGATGGTTTCGACCAGTTGGAATTCGGGGCCTTGATAGTTGAACATGGTGTCGCGTGTCAGTAGTTCCACAGCACCACCGGGAAGCTGTCTTTCACCTTCACATCCGGCTTGGTGCGCAAGAGTTCCTCCAGCTGCTTTGCCCATTCGGTGATGGCGAAGTGCGCCTGGCCTGAGGGAAAGAATTCCTGGATGGGCAGGATCAAGACCGTCTTGCCAATCTCCTTGTCGGCAAACTCGAAAACAGACTTCCCTGATTTGGGTTCAATCAAACGCCCTTCGATGGCAATGAGCCCGCGGGTGCCTTTGAGGGTGACTGCTGCGACTCCGTCAAAAGTGACCCAGTCCACGATCTCGCGCACGGTGAAGCCTGAGTAGGTGTTGGGCACCCATTCCAGCAGTGAAAGCTCCAGGGTGATCGCATCCTTGTCAGGTTCGTCCACGACGGCAAAACGTGGATTTTTCGCATCCCGGAAAACCTGGATGAATTTCTTGCGGGTGTACTTTGCCAGCGAGGGCAGATTGCGGTCGCGCCGCCAGGTGCCGAATTCAATTTTTGGAAGGATGCCTTCCATCGGCCGCACATAGCTGTGCAGCACCGGGGCGATGTGGATTTTTTTGGCCGTCTCAAGTGCGGCCTTCGCTTTTTTGTCAGGGTTCCACCAGTTTCCCAGGAAGGGCGAGCGCTTGCGGTTCTCCTTCAGCAGGGTGGCGTGCTCCAGAAAGGTGGAGGGCTTCACTTCGACAGCGGCCACCACGCTCTTGGCTGTGCGGCAGGAGGTGCCGCCGAGAGCCAAGAGCAGCGCGAGGCCCAAATGCAGCCAGCATGCGCGCGTGCTCACAGGGTGCCCTCCGTTTCCACCCGCTTGGAGGCGCGCACGGCCCGCCAGTGGAACAGCAGCAGGATGAGGCAGGCGAGACAGCCAAGCAGCCAGCCGCTGTAAGCATGAAATTTTTCCAGCAGAGGCTGGATGGAGACACCAAAGAGATAGCCCCCGACCATCAGGGTGCCTGACCACAGCCCGGCGGACAGCACGTCCAGCACCAGAAAGCGCAGCGCCAGCAGCCGCGTCATTCCCAGGGTGAATGGAACGATCATGCTCAAGCCGGGAAAATACTGGAAGCTGAAAATGATCGCGGTCTGGTGGTTTTCCACCCGCGCACGCACGGAATCAAAGCGCGCCCGCATGCCCGGAAAGCGCTGCAGCACTCTGCTGCCCATCAGCCTGCCGGTGTAAAAGCAAAACTGGTCTGAAATGACGGTTCCCATCAGGGCGGCGCAAAGAGCAGCGACCGGTGGCAGCAGTCCCTGGCGGACCGCGAGTCCGGCCAGAAGCACCACGCCCTCTCCTTCAAAAATGGTTCCAATGACCAATGCAAAGAGGCCATAGTCATGGATAAAGCCCGAGAAACTCATGCGGGCTCAGACAAAGTCGATCATTGCCTGCACATAGATGCTCACATCTTTGCAGCTCTCCAAACAGACGCCCAGATATTCAGAAAACTTGGGCGGAGGCGGAGCGCCTTCTCTGAGCAGGCGTGAGTTGTCGAACGTGGTGTTCAGCGCCGCAAATCCGCCGTAGAGACGGATGGCCATCTGCATGAAGCGCCGGTTGCACTCACCGAAAATTTCCGGGAAGCTTGCCTTCCTGCCCACGGCCTCCTCCACCGTGCCGCTGTAGAACGCCCTGCCTGCATCCGTGCCCGCCGACTTCACGAAAGCGGCGTCGATTTCCGCAAAGGTGGCGCTGTGGCTGGGGCCGGACCCGACATGATAAATGCCATGCTTCAGCTTTCGCGCCGCCGCGAGGTGCAGAACTGCACGTGCCGCATAGTCCACGGGCACCACATCAATCATGCCGGTGAGGGGCGAAGTGGTCATGCGCAGCGCGTGGCTCATGCGGAAGGCCCAGAAGATGCTGCCAGAGGGGCGGCAGCCCAGCCTGGTATGCCCGGCAATGATCGTGGGCCGCACAATGACAAAAGGCAGACCTTTCATCTCCTTCATCAGCCGGCGTTCGGCCTCCGCCTTGCTCTCGGTGTAGGGCACCAGGTGCTGACCGTTGATCGTCAGGCTCACGTCTTCCTGCACCACGCTGGGCGGCTTGTCACCGCAGATCATGGCCGTGCTGATATGCATGAAACACTTCAGCCCGGAGGCACGCTTCAGGAGGCGCGCAAACTCCAGCGTGCCGTCCACATTCACGCGCCACACGTTGGGGTCCTTGCCAAAAGAAGTGATGCCTGCGCAGTTGACGACATGGGTCACTCCTTCAAGTCTCGCATCGTCTGCAAAGGCGCCCACATTGGCGAGATCTCCGCAGAGGATGTTTTCCACAGTGAGCGCCTCGAGCTGTGCGGCAGGCACATCAAAGCGCTTCAAGGAGCGACGTACACGCTCCAGTCCTTCCTCGGGTGTGGCAGCCCGTGCCATGAGCAGCAGCTTGCCTGGAAATGTGGCGGCCAGCAGTTCCGCAACGACCGCGCCACCCAGAAAGCCGGTTACTCCAGTGACCAAAAAAAGATCGGTGGCGGCAAGGGCATCCAGATACGGAAATGGAGCGGGTGTGTCGGTTTTTTCCGCCAGTCTGGCGGGTTCCATGACAACCGCTTCGTGCTGACCGCCCGCCCCACGCATCCGAGGACCTACCGAAAAAGTGCTTCTGAGCCGGCCGCCAGACAATGCCAGACCAAGGGGTTCTTTGTCGAGATAGGTTTCGGAGATCATGAGAACCGCTGGGTGGTTAGAGGTGGTTGATTGCTTTAAGAGCTTCTAAAATGTTTGGGCGGGGCACCTGAAAAAATCGGCTTTTGACAGCCGGGGGGCGACCTTCCAAATAACAACAAAAAGATCGGGCTTGGTTCAAGTGTAAATGTTTGGTTTTCAGATGATTAAAGTAGCCTAAGTGCCTATCTGGAATTGGCGTTGAGCCAAACCAATGTGGTATTTTTACTTGTGTAAGATAAGAAAAATTCATGAATTTGCGTATGGATTTTTAATTATGTGAATAGTGGGTTGTGGCACTACATTTTGGGGCGTGTGACGGGGCTGGAACAGCCCCCCAAAAACTTGCCATTTTACTCATTTAGAGTGGGAGGTAGCTGCACTGGGCGGAAGCCTGCTCATTTTCGGCCTCCAGAGGGAGCTCAAGGGACCTGCCAATGGGCACCGCTGTGCTCGCGGCTAAAATTGACCATCTTTTGGTCTATCGGAGGGACGGCTTCCCACAGCAGGAGGAAGCTTTGGGAATGAGTGGTCGAGCGGGTGATGACAAGGCTATGCTCGCGCGGCGAGTGAGCGGGGTGGCTGAAGGGCGAGCGGAATGCTTGCTTATCTCCAGGTGGCCACGCATGATGCGGCGGTTCTCCTGTCGTCCCAGCCATGACACGTATTTTTTCTTTGTTCATTTTCAGCGGTGCCGTTTATGCCGCGTCGCTGCCGCAGGTTTCGCCTTTTCTTGAGCAGCACTGCACCGAGTGCCACGATGGTGATGTGAAGAAAGGCGGGCTGGATCTGACCGCGCTGTCGTTCAAGCCGGAGGACCGGAAGAACTTTGACCGCTGGGTGAAGGTTTATGACCGTGTGATCAAGGGCGAGATGCCGCCTGCGAAGAAGCCCCGGCCTGAGGCGGCGGCATTGCAGAGCTTTCAGACGGCGCTCAAGACCCCGCTGAGTGACTATGAACTCTCGCAGCAGTCGAAGAACGGACGCACGGTGCTGCGCCGGCTGAACCGCACGGAGTATGAGAATACGGTGCATGATCTGCTGGGCATCTCGCTGCCGCTTAAGCACATCCTGCCAGAAGACACGCCGCTGCATGGGTTTGATACTGTGGCGGAGGGGCTGCGTTTTTCGCAGCTTCAAATCGAGAAGTATTTGGAAGCGGCTGATGCCGCGCTGGATGCGGCCATTGTGCTGAGCAAGCGGCCGGTGGGGATCAACCAGCGTTACAGCTACAAGAACGAGCAGGGGATTCGCAAAAACCTCGACACACCGCCCGGCACTTTGTCGGACAAGACCAATCCGAAGAGCGGCCACCGAGTGATGTTTCGTGAGAACGACAAGGAGGTCATCATGTTCACCACGGGGGACTACCTGGTGGGCCTGAAGCAGTGCCGCCTGCCGGGTCCGGGCAACTACCGCATCAAGATCTCCGGCAACGCCTTCCAAAGCGAGGGCGAGCCGCTGACGCTCATGATTTACAGCAACAACTACAAGCAGAAGCGCCTGCTGAGCTACTGCGAGCTGCCGGCGGACAAGCCGCGCGAGTTTGAATTCACCACGCGGCTGGATGGCACCGAGCACATCGTGATCAACTGTGACCGTGTGGGCCGCGATAAAAAAGGGCAGAACATCTACAACGTAGGGGCGGGTGAATTCCAGGGAACTGGGCTGGCCATGCAATGGATCGAAGTGGAGGGGCCGCTGTCTGCTGAATGGCCACCTGCAAGCCTGAAGAAGGCGCTGGGGGATGTGCCGCTGACCGAACTGGGAGACAAGCAGAAGAAGTTTCGCGATGGCAAGCAACTCGGCTATGAACTCGCGCCTGCGGATGTGAAGCAGGCGATTGCCAGCGGGCTGAACGGCTTTGCGGCACGTGCGTTTCGGCGGCCGTTGGAGCAGGATGAAGCGGCACCTTACATCGCGCTGGCCAATCAGTCGGTGGATGCGGGCGGCACCTTTGAAGAGGCGATGCGCGTGGGCTTGCGCGCCATTTTGACGTCACCTGCCTTCCTGCTTTTGGAAGAACATCCGGGCAGGCTCAGTGATCGCGCCCTGGCAACGCGGCTGGCGTATTTCCTCACGAGCTCGATGCCCGATGATGAACTGATGAAGTTGGCGAGCGCGGGGCAGTTGAGCCAACCGGCGGTGCTGAAAGCGCAGACCGAGCGTCTGCTCAAAGGCCCGAAGGCGTCGACGTTCGTGACCAACTTTGTGGGCCAATGGCTGGAACTGCGCAACATCGATGCGACTACCCCGGACACGAAGCTGTATCCGGAATACGACATGCTGCTGAAGCTGGGTATGGTCACGGAGACGGAAGCATTTTTTAATGAGCTGCTGACCCAAAACCTGCCGGTGGCGAATCTCATCCACAGTGATTTTGCCATGGTGAACAACCGCCTGGCGGAGCACTACGAGCTGCCGGGCGTTGCCGGTGAGCAATTCCGCCGCGTGTCATTGCCGAAGGACAGTGTGCGTGGTGGAGTGCTGACGCAGGCCAGTGTGCTGAAGGTCACGGCGAATGGCACGGTCACATCGCCGGTGATTCGTGGTGCGTGGGTGATGAAGCATCTGCTGGGGCAGCCGCCGCCGCCACCTCCGGGCAATGTGGCGGGCATCGAGCCAGACACACGCGGCAGCACCACCATTCGCGAACAACTGGCCAAGCACCGTGACAGTGAGAGCTGCGCGTCCTGTCACCGTCAGATTGACCCCCCAGGGTTTGCGCTGGAAAGCTTTGATGTCATTGGCGGTTTCCGTGAAAACTACCGTTCCAACGAGAAGGGGGCGAATGTGAAACGCAAACTCAACGGACAGAACATCTGGCAGTACAAGGAAGGCCTGCCGGTGGACGCCAGCGGCGAGCTGGCGGATGGCCGCAAGTTTCAAGGCATCACGGAATTCAAGAACCTGCTGCTCGATCAGCAGGATCAAGTGATGCGTGCGCTGGCCGGGAATCTGGTCACTTACGGCACGGGCGCGGGCATCCAGTTTGCGGATCGCGACGCGATCGAAGCTATTGTAAAGCAGGCCAAGGCCGATGGCGCGGGGCTGCGTTCACTGGTCCACGCCGTCGTGCAGTCTCCGCTGTTTTTGAGCAAGTAACCGACGTTTCCATCCGACTCCATCCCACCATGATCATACGCCCTGCCATTTCCCGCCGCGCCTTTTTGCACGGCTCCGGTGTCTCGCTGGCCCTGCCGTTTCTTGAAGCGATGATGCCTCGGCTGTCCAGCGCAGCGGCAGCCACGCCGCCAAAGCGCATGGTGTTTGCCTGTGCCTCGCTGGGCATCTACGGGCCATCGTTGTTTCCGAAGGAGACGGGGCGTGGTTACACGCTGACGCCGTATCTAGAGGCGCTGAAGGATCATCGGGATGACTTCACCGTGCTTTCAGGCGTGTGTCATCCGGATCAGGCCGGGGCGGACGGGCATACTTCGGAGATGACGTGGCTGACTTCGGCGCGTGGGCCGGGGCTGGGTGGCTTTCGCAACACGGTGTCGATTGATCAGTTCGTGGCGGAGAAGATTGGCTACGAGACGCGCTATCCTTCGCTGGTGCTGAGCACGGCGGGGCAGGGCAGCCAGAGCTACACGCGCAGCGGCGTGATGGTGCAGGCGCAGTCGAAGCCATCGCAGGTTTTTGCCAAGCTCTTCCTGGATGGAACGCCGGGAGAGATCAGCAACCAGATGCGCAAGCTCAAGGAAGGCCGCAGCATCATGGACACGGTGCAGGCGGAGGCGAAGCGCTTTGAACGCCGCGTGGGCGCGGCGGACAAGGAGAAGCTGGATGAGTACTACACCTCCGTGCGCGAGATGGAGGAGCGCATGCTGAAGTCCGAAGCGTGGGTGCAAAAGCCCAAGCCCAAGGTGGATGCGAAGCCGCCGACGGATGTGGATAACGAGGCGGACCTGATAGCGCGGATGAAACTGCTGTTTGACCTGATCCCGCTGGCGCTGCAAACGGACAGCACGCGGGCGATCACGGTGCTGGTGCAGGGCAGGGGAGATGTGCCTCTGATCAATGGGGTGACCATGGCACATCACAATCTGTCTCATCACGGTCAGGACCCGATGAAGATCGAACAACTGCAGCGCATCGAGCGTGCGGAGTTTGAGGCGTTCAATGGGCTGCTGACTTCGCTGAAGGCGAAGAAGGAGGCCAATGGCAGCCTGCTGGACAACACGATGGTTTTGTTTGGCAGCAACCTTGGCAATGCCAACAGCCACGACTGGCACAACCTGCCGCTGGTGTTTGCGGGTGGTGGGTTCAAACACGGGCAGCACCTGGCGTTTGATCCGAAGAACAATCAGCCGATGTGCAATCTCTTCGTGCAGATGTTGCAGCGCATGGGGATTGAGGCGGATGAGTTTGGATCGAGCACGGGGACGAGTTTGCCGGGGTTGGTGGTGTGAAAGTTGACCCGTTGCGCCGCAACGGGCCGGAGAGGAGACTCCAGTTGCGGCGCAACTGGACTACTTTGCTTCGCGCACCAACTTACTCCTCCACGGCATCAAACACATCAGGCACCGGCGCATGCTTGGCCACCCAGGCGAGGGCTTCTTCTTTGGTTTTTAGCGTGCCTTCGAGCTGGAGGGTTTGCAGGGTGGTGAGGAGTTTGCCGAGGGCTTTGCCGGCGTGCCAGCCTTGGGCGATGAGATCGGCACCGGTGATGATGCGCGGCGGGAGCATGGGTTCGCTGGCGAGTTCTTGGCGCTTGGCGAGGAGGAACTCGTAGTTGTCCAGCCAGCCGTTGGAGCCGAGGCAGTCGACGCGGTGAAGGGCGAGTTCGTCGTCGAAGGAGGGGCGGGCCATGAAGCGGCGCAGCTTGGCGGTGCGCATCTTTTTGACGTCCTTGAAGACCATGTGGTTTTCCACGGCGATGACGGTGGGCTCGATGACATCGTTGGGGAATTTCATGCGGCGCATGATCTCGCCGGTTTTTTCAGCACCGAGTTTGTCGTGACCATTGAAGCGGATGCGGCCAGTGTCGGCATCGCGGGTCTGCGTGGCGGGCTTGGCGATGTCGTGCAGGAGGACGCTCATCACCAGCGGCAGCGAGACCTTCTCCGGCAGCAGGCTGAGCATGAGGCGGGTGTGGATGAAGACATCGCCCTCGGGGTGGAATTGAGGCGGTTGTTCGCAGCCCTGGAGCACGAGGATCTCGGGGAGGAACTGCTCCATGAGGCCGCTGTTGACGAGGAGATCGAAGCCGCGCACGCGATTGGGATGGAGCATGGTTTTGACGAACTCCTCGCGGATGCGCTCGATGCTGACGCTTTTGATCTTGGGAGCGAGGCCGCAGATGGATTCCCAGGTGGCATGCTCGATGTCGAAGCCGAGTACGGTGGCGAAGCGCACGGCGCGCAGCATGCGGAGGTGGTCTTCTTCAAAGCGGTCTTTGGCGACGCCGATGGCTCGTAGCAAGCCCATGCGCAGATCCATCTGGCCGTCGACGTAGTCGATGACCTGGTTTGTGAGCGGGTCGAAGAAGAGGCCGTTGATGGTGAAATCGCGGCGCTGGGCATCGAGCTCCGGGGTGGAGTAAGTGACGCTGTCCGGGCGGCGGCCGTCGCTGTAGCTGCCGTCGCTGCGAAAGGTGGCGACCTCGACATGCACATGATTCAGCCGCACGATGACGACGCCGAAGTGGGCGCCCACGGTCTGGGCCCCGGGGAAGAGTTTCACCACCTGCTCGGGCGTGGCACTGGTGGCCACGTCGAAGTCTTTGGCCTCGCGCCCCAGCAGCATGTCGCGCACGCAACCGCCTGCCAGGAGGGCCTTGTGACCGGCCTGGGTGAGTTTTTCGATGATCTGGATGGCGGTGGCGCGCATGCCGGGATGTTCCATGGCAGGGTTGAATGTTCAATGTTGATTCTGCTTTCCGCTGTTCAAATCGGGGACTGGCATTACACTCGCGACCCTTAATATGGACCCGCTCATCGAACTGCTCCGCAATAACTCCAACCGCAGCCCCAAAGAGATCGCTCTCGCACTGGGGCTCGCCGAATCCGAAGTCACCGCCCGCATCGCCGCGGCGGAGGCGGATGGCACGATCCTGGGGTATAGCGCCGTGGTGGACCGTCTGAAGGCGGGGGACCGCCGCGTGACGGCCCTGATCGAGGTGCGCATCTCGCCGGAGCGTGATGGCGGCTTTGACCGTCTGGCACGCCGGATTTCGAAATTTGACCAGGTGCGCGACTGCTTTCTCATGAGCGGCGGCTATGACCTGGCCGTGATCGTGGAGGGCAAGGACCTCCTGGATGTGGCGACTTTTGTGTCCGAAAAACTCAGCACTCTGGGAGGCGTGCTGTCCACGGCCACGCGCTTTGAATTGAAGGCGTACAAGGAAAACGGTTTCCTCGCGAACGGTGGCGGCGATGAAGAGCGCCTGCCAGTGAGTCCATGATCTGAGAGGAACCTGAGGCCATGGAATACGACAACAAAATTTCAAACATCATTCGCGATCTGCCGCGCTCCGGCATCCGCGATTTCTTCGAACTCGTCATCGGTCGCACCGATGTCATTTCGCTCGGCGTCGGCGAACCCGACAAGCCCACTCCGTGGCCGATCCGCGAGGCAGTGATCCGCTCGCTGGAAAAAGGCCAGACAAGCTACACTTCGAACCTCGGTCTCGAATCGCTGCGCATCGGCATCAGCGAGTACGTGACGAAGCACTTCCGCACCACGTATGATCCGAAGACGGAGATTCTGGTGACGGTGGGTGTGTCCGAGGCGCTCGACATCGCCTTTCGTGCGGTGTTGAATCCGGGAGACGAAGTGATCTATCATGAGCCCTGCTACGTGAGCTATTCACCGAGCATCAAGATGGCCTACGGCGTGCCCGTGGTGGTGCAGACTCGTGAGGAGAATGAGTTTGCCCTGATGGCGGAAGATGTGGAGAAGGCGATCACGCCGAGGACGAAAGTCATCGCGCTGAACTTCCCCACTAATCCAACGGGTGGCATCATGCCGCATGAGGAGCTGGCGAAGATCGCCGCGCTGGCGGTGAAGCATGACCTGCTGGTCTTCACGGATGAGATCTACAGCGAGCTGCTGTATGACGGACGTCAGCACAAGAGCATCGTGGAGTTTCCTGGCATGCGTGAGCGCACCATTTTGCTGCACGGTTTCAGCAAGGCGTTTGCCATGACTGGCTGGCGTTTGGGCTATGCGTGTGCTCCGGCACCGCTGCGTGAGGCGATGATGAAGATTCATCAATACTGCATGCTGTGTGCTCCGATCATGAGCCAGATGGCGGGCATTGAAGCTCTCAAGATGGGCTCTGCCGCTTACGAAGACATGCGTCAAAGCTACGAGCAGCGGCGCAATCTGATCGTGAGCCGGCTCAACGGGATGGGGCTGCACTGCTTCAATCCGGGCGGTGCTTTCTATGTGTTTCCGGAGATCCGCAGCACGGGGCTGACGAGCAAAGAATTCGCCATTCAGCTGTTGGAAAAGAAGAGTGTGGCCGTTGTGCCTGGCAGTGCTTTCAGCAGTGCAGGTGAAGGCTTTGTGCGCTGCTGCTATGCGACGGCTCCCGAACTCATCGCGAAGGCGATGGATTTGATGGAGGAGTTCGTGAACGAGGTGCGCGCGAAGAAGTAGCGCTTCGCGTCGTCAAGAGATATGAGCAAGATACGGCACGGGCCGCATCTAGGTGGTGCTGCGCACGTCAAGATTCGCGAGAGCGTCTTGGAGTGCGCCGGACCTCCGGCGCTTTTCGCCTGCCCTGGGTATGCGTAAAGCTCCAGAGGACTGGAGCACTCCAAAACGCATAGCGTGCGCGTTCACATGCGTTCGCGTCTGGTGACTTTTTTCGCCGGTGCTGTGCGTGCGCTTTCGTCGATCTGCACTTCCTCAGGCGTGAGGTTGACGTTGAGCTGCGAGGGATTGGTTTCTTTGCGCCGGCGATGGGCCTCGTGAATGACGGCCTCGGGTACTTCCACACGCAGCGCGTGCCAGCCTTGATGGACGAGGCGGGTGTCTTCAGAGCGGTCATAGGCTTCGAACGCCTTCAGTGCTGGCAGGTACATGGCGATCCTGCCGAGGTTCACATTGACCATGCTGGAGTCGCATTTGCCAACGAGCGGGCAAACGACGACGGCGCAGCCGAGTTCGATGGCGCGGGCGGAGGCGCAGCGGGTGACGCGCTCGCTGCCGTAGAGGGTCTCCGTGGCGCTGGGAACGAGGAGGAGGTCGATGTTGAGTCCGCGCAGCCGGGAGCTGAGCTCCGGTACCTCGATGTCGAGGCAGATGATGATGGCCACGCGGAGGCCGGACATTTCGAAGACGAAGAGTTCGCGGCCTGCCCTGAACTCATGCTCCCATGGAGTGAGGAAAAGTTTGTCCTGATGCAGGACGCGGCCGTCACTGAAGATGAGGGCGCGATTGTAGAGGTGTTTGGTCGCCGGATCAAGATATGGGGCGGTGCCGACGATGGCGTGTTTGCCTTTGCGGCAGAGGCGCGGTTTGAGCTTGGGCATCAGGTCCACCCACACGACTTTGGCGATGTCCTCCATGTCTGCGTCCGGAGGCAGCAGGGGCTCCAGAGCGGCCCAGAGGTATTCGGGCAGAAGGACGATGTCCACACCGCCAGCCCAGGCGGTCTCGACGCGGTGCATGACTTCCTCGGCAAAGGCGTCCACGGTTTTTCCTGCATCTCCTACGTCGAAGGTCCAGGCTTCGACTTTGACATTGGTCTTGCTGGGATCGGTGTCAGGCATGGCTGGTGCATAACGGGGCCAGCAGCCTCCAAGATGCAAGCGGCCAATGGCGCAGTACGAACGACAGCTCAATGAATCCTGGCAGTCAGCCTTATGCGACCAGCGCCTGCCGGGCTTTCATAATGGCCTTCGCCCAGCTCTCGTTTTCATTCACGATGAAACGGTGTACTTCGCCAGAGGACATGCGCACCCGCAGGCCATTGGAAATGAGGCCAAGCGTCTTGGTGGCCTCAGCCGAAACGATGTCAGCCAGCGGGGCGGTCCACTCATGATTTTGCAGGTTCATTTTGTGGGAACGAAAATGCAGCTGCCCGCTGGTGAGCCATAGATGGCCGCCGACACTTTCAAGGTCTCTGAAGTGGTTGGCGGGGCCGGAATGCAGAATCGTCTCCATGCCAAAGTCAGGGGGCTCGGCCTGAAACTTTTGAGTCTGCCTGTTCACAAACTTGGTCATGAGGCTGGAAAAAAGTGCGCCAGCAGCCAAGCCCATCGGCAGCCCGATCACGTAGTTGCCGGACTGGAACGAAAAGAAGAGGCCCATGGGCAGGCCGTAAAGCAGCGCCATCGTGAGCCACGACTTCTGGGTGGACGACGCTTGGGAAGTTTCGAGTGAAGTGCTCATAAGATTCAGGGTTGGGTTAAAGTATTAAACCGGCCCGGACCGTGAATGATGGAGTCGTTTTTGGGGTGAACGATCCGTGGTCAGTCAAGACATGGAAATCGTCCCAAAAAGGGCGCGAAAAGACAAGATAAAAACGGGAGGCCTTAAGCCAGCCGGAAGAGCTTGCGGGAGTTTTCGAAAAGGATTTTGCGCTCGACTGCTTTGCTGGGGGCGAGCTTGCGGATGGCGGCGAGGGTCTGGGCACCCTGGCAGCCGGGGCCGCGGCCGAGGTGGTCGGCACAATCGCTGCCATAGAGGATCTTGTCCTGATGACGGTCGAAGAACTTGGTGGTGTGCTCCTCATCGCGGGTGAGGGCAAGCAGGCCGCTGCCGGCGGACATGTCGGCAAACATATTGGGGTAGTCGGCCAGATAGCGGTCGGTGATGCCGCCGGGGGTGATCTTGCCCTTGGGATAGTTCACCGTTTGATCGTGCTGCTTGTCGATGTTGCCCCAGAAGGCCTGCGCATGGCCGATGAAGTTCGTCTTGGGGAACTTCTCCAGCATGGTGTGGAAGCGCTCGTAGCCGAGGTTGTAGGTCAGGTGCTGGAAGTGCAGAAGGATGGGCACGTTGTAGGCTGCGGCCAGGGCGTAGAGTTTCTGGCTCTCGGGGGAGTCACACTGCACCATGAATTTCTGCTCGCCGATCATGCAGGCGCCCTGCTTGAGCCATTTTTCGATCTCGGCGGGCGCGGTGTCGAGGTCGGTGACCTCATTGGCGGCCCAGAGGTAGGCATCGGAATGTGCTTTGGCGAAGTCTCGTGCTGCGTCAGTGGTGGCGCACTGGGCGGCGAGGCCGTTGGATTTGCCGTTGTGAGTGGAAGGGCGGTCCAGGTAGGTGCCAGCAGGCAGAATGATCGAAGTGGTGATACCCATGGCCACCTGATGCGCGAGGAGATGCTCATCCGCGCGCTTGTGGTAGTTCATGTGCTGATGGATGTCGATGACAGGCTCAGCGGCCGGTGGCGTCTGCGCCAGGGCGCGGGAGGTGAGTGCGGCGAGACCCGTGGACAAAAAGATGCGGCGTGATGGCATGAAACCACTACGCCGCAGGGAAGGCGATGTTGCTCGTCAGCGACGCGGCTGCGCGAATCAGCTTAGTTTTTTAAGGCCCTGAGTGTCGGCCAGGATGGCGCCGGTGTAGATCATGCCGGTTTGCACGGTGCCGTTGAGGTTTGCGGCGATGAGATCCGCATCGGTGAAGTCGGCATTGGTCAGATTGGCACCTTCCAGGTTGGCACCGGAAAGATCCGCGCCACGGACGTTGGCGTTGCTGAGGTTGGCATGGCGGAGGGAGACGCCGCCGAGGTCGGCCCCGCTGAGATCTGCGCCGCTCAGATTGGAGCTGTCCAGATTCGCACCACTGAAGTCGCCGCCGGAGAGATTGGTGCCGGCCAGATTGGCCTTGGTCAGGGTGGTGCCCACAAAATGGGCTTTGGCCAGGTTGAGGTCATTGAGCGTGGCACCTGCGAGGTTCATGCCGGTTTCGTCGATCTTGCGGCCGCTTTTGCCGCCGCTTTCAAGCCATTGAGTGTGCGCGAGGAGTTCTTCGGTGGTGATGCTGGCCATGGTGCACAAATGAAAACCCGATTTACGAGGCCGTAAATCGGGTTTTCAAACTTGTTTAGGGGATTTAGAGGGTCCCCTAAAGCCATTAGGTGATGGTTAAATCAGCCTTTCACCTCAGCGACGATCTTCTGCGCTGCGTCGGTCAGATCGGCGGCGCTGGTGATCTTCAGGCCGCTGGCGGCGAGGGTGGCCTTGCCGGCTTCGACGTTGTTGCCTTCGAGGCGGACAACGAGCGGGATGTTCAGGGAGACTTCCTGCGCCGCGGCGATGATGCCGGTGGCGATGATGTTGCAGTCCATGATGCCGCCAAAGATGTTGACCAGGATGCCCTTCACATTCGGGTCGCCCAGAATGATTTTGAAGGCTGCGGTGACCTGTTCCTTGGTGGCTCCGCCGCCGACGTCGAGGAAGTTGGCTGGCTCGCCGCCGTGGAACTTGATGATGTCCATGGTGGACATGGCAAGGCCGGCGCCGTTGACGAGGCAGGCGATGTTACCGTCGAGACCGATGTAGTTGAGGCCGAATTCGCTGGCGGCAACTTCGCGGGGGTCTTCTTCCGTGGTGTCACGCATGGCGGTGACGTCCTTCTGGCGGTAGAGGGCGTTGTCGTCGAAATTAAACTTGGCATCGAGAGCCACGACCTGATCATCGGAGGTGATGGCGAGCGGGTTGATTTCAACAAGGGAGCAGTCGCTCTTCAGGTAGAGATTCCACAGCGCGGTGAAAAGCTTCACTGCCTGGTTCATGAGGGGGCCGCGCAGATTGAGCGAAGCAGCGACCTTGCGGCACTGGTAGGCCTGGAGGCCGATGGCGGGATTGATGTACTCTTTGCTGATCTTCTCCGGAGTCTTTTCGGCGACTTCTTCGATGTTCATGCCGCCTTCGGTGGAGGCGATGATGGCGTGGCTGCTGGAGACACGATCAAACAGGATGGCGAAGTAGTACTCCTTCTTGATGTCCACGGACTTGGCGATGAGCACCTTGCTCACGAGCTTGCCTTCCGGGCCGGTCTGGTGGGTGACGAGGGTCTGGCCCAGCATCTTGCCTGCGATGTCTTCCGCTTCTTCCGGGGTGTTCACGAGATGCACGCCGCCTTTGAAACCGTTCTTGAAAGTGCCTTTGCCACGACCACCGGCATGCACCTGGGCTTTCACCACGAGTCCTGCTTCACCGATTGTGCGAGCCGCGGCTCCTGCTTCTGCCGCTGTGCTGGCGACGATTCCTTTGGGACTGGCGACGCCGAATTTGTCGAACAGTTGCTTGGCTTGATACTCGTGGATGTTCATGGAGAAAAAATGGGGGAGCCCGATAGTAGAAGTGCGACCCCAAGCGTCAAGGCGCATTCCCTGTGAAGGTGAGAATGCCGGGCTTGCCGTGCCTGCAAGGCTGCGGCATAGCCCCAGAATGCGAATTGATGTGGTGACGTTGTTTCCGGAGCTGGTCTCAGTGCCGATGGGCCTGAGCATGATGGGCCGTGCGCAGGAGAAGGGCATTCTGGACCTGCGGGTGCATGATTTGCGTGAGCAGGGGATGGGCAAGCACCGCCATGTGGATGACACCCCGTATGGCGGGGGGCAGGGGATGGTGATCCGTCCGGAGCCGGTGTTTGAATCTCTGGAACGCATCGACACGCCGGAGGCCCGCATCATTTACATGTCACCTGCGGGGAAGCGTTTTGACCAGGCCACGGCGCGGCGGCTGTCCGCTGAGCCGCACTTGATCTTCCTTTCGGGGCATTACGAGGGGATCGACCACCGCATCATTGAGCACTGGGTGGACGAGGAGATCAGTCTGGGGGACTACGTACTGACGAACGGGGCCATTGCCGCCGTGGTGGTGATGGATGCCATTGTGCGCCTGCTGCCGGGGGTGCTGGGGGATGAAATGAGCGCGGTGGAGGAGAGCTTTGGCGCCAGCGGCCTGCTGGAGGCTCCGCAGTATACAAAACCGGCGGAATACCGTGGGCTGAAGGTGCCGGACATGCTTCTGAGCGGGAATCATGCGAAGATCGCCGCATGGCGGGAAGAGCAGGCGCTGGAACGCACGCGGGCGAACCGCCCGGATTTAATCGACTGAGATGCGTCCTAGCATGACATTTCGTTTGACGATCCACCGGGCTGCACGCTAAATAAGCACTCCGCTGGCTGACCACCTGCGGGACAAATTCAATGAATGGTGAGGTGGCTGAGTGGTCGAAAGCACATCTTTGCTAAAGATGCGTAGCCTTAACAGCTACCGAGGGTTCGAATCCCTCCCTCACCGCCATTTTTTATCAGACACCCCCAGCTGAAAGCGCATGGCTGCCACCCTTAAATAGGGTCAAACGAACAGCAAATGACGCTGGACAGTCCCTCAAAGCGCCTTGCAAAGGCCTGCACAGAGCTGCAATTGCCTGTTGCACAAGGGGTTAAAATACCACATTCTGCCACCCGATGAAAATCAATACCAGCATTACCATTGATCCACGCATCGCCAAGCTGGCGAAGAAATATGCGGCGCTCGACGGTCGCAGCTTTGCCAACTACGTCGAACGTGCCGTCGCTCGACAGGTTGAGCAGGACCAGATCGCCGAAAGCCCGAGCCCGAAGGCCAAGCCTGCGAAGAAAAAGTAAGCTTTACCGCTGATGCGGTGGGAAGGGGAGGCGATGAGAGTCGCGATCCCAGGTTCCTTGTTGTCTCGTCGCGCAGATTCAATCTGCTGGAAAGTGGTGGAGCTAAGGGGATTCGAACCCCTGACCTTCTCATTGCGAACGAGACGCTCTACCAACTGAGCTATAGCCCCAAAATGGGATGTTTGGACGATGCCTGGTAATTTGTGGCACTCGTCAGATTTCTCTGGGATGTTGCCGAGTGGGGGCTGGCAGCAGCCGCCGACACTGAGCAAGAATCGTTTGAGAAAGCAGGTGAATGCCTGATTCACTATTCATCGAACGGAATGAATTATGCGATGATCCGGCATTCCGGCAAGCTGATTCGTCGCAGCTTGGAAAACCTCCGACACAGTCCACGCCAAGCGCAAGCTGGCTGAGTTTGATCCAGTGTGGCCCGTCAGACCCGCAACAAGACCGAGGAAGTGCCACGTCAGATAGCGGCATCTGTTGAATCTTTCCCGAGGCTCCTTTGGGGCGCGATATTGGGTGAAGCCTTGTTGGCGATCAAAGTCAGCCCAGTTTGCAAGCGATTGTCGGGCTTGTCCTTGGTGGTTCATTGGGGAGACTTAGGGGGAAGGGGGGCAGGGATTGGAGCGGCGGTCAGCAGGTTGGGTTCACTGGGAGTGATCCAGAAAATCTGCTCCTGGATTTCACCACCCGCCTGCGACATCACGAGTTTCATCAGCGGCGGATGCGGATGCGCCGTCGGAACTCCGCCGGGGTTGCCTTCGGACCAAATAGTGGCCCACTGCCGCGTCGTCGGATGAAACACGCGCCACTCGCACTGCGCCAGGTCTTCAAACAGCACCACGCTGCTCTCGTTTGCTTCAGAATGACTCGTCAGCATCAGCCGCAACCCGCCTCCAGGCTGGCCCTGCGTAAACAACGCCACGCGGCAGTCCGGAGTCTCATCAAACGGGGAGCGCACAGGCTCCAGTTCCAGCTTCGTGAGATACTGCCCATGCTCTTCCGTGGTGCTGAGATTCAGCAGCGCCGTGGCTGGCACCTCCGCCAGCAAGTGCTCGCAAAACGTGGTAAAGGCCTGCATCCGTGCGTCCCGGCGTTCCGCCCGGCGCACATCATCCGCCAGCATCAGAGTACCCTGCGCCAGGGAATACACCGCCCCCAGCACCAGCGCGGTGATCGCCAGTACAATGATCACCTCCAGCAGGGTGAATGCTTTCGCTCGGGATGACTGGCTCAGTTTTTTCATCAGCGGAACAGCGGCGGATACACCCAGGTTTCAGCGCTGGCCTGCTGCAGCGTCTGTCCTTCCTTCCATGCAGCCGTCACGCGCACCTCAAACAATCCCGCCACAGGCTGACCATTGCGATCCTTCAATTCCAAAGGCGTGTGCGTCACGATGTAGGTCACATCACCTTCCTGTACTTTGACTTCCTCAATCTCATCCGGCCTGCGCGTGTGTTCCACCAACAGCGACCGCATGCGTTCCTGTACCGCAGCCTCATGCCGGCGCAGCAGCGTGTGCTCGCCGATTTGGTGTACGGCTTCCACCAGCGCCACCACCGCGGTGCTGAACACCATCAGCGCCAGCAGGGTTTCCAGCAGGGTGAAGCCCTTGCGTCTCACGGGTTTTCCTCCAGTTCTTGGAAGCCTGCCGTCAGAGGGTCCAGTGTGGCATTGACCCAGTTTGCACCGTTTTGCCAGCGCAGGGTCAGCGGTTCACACAATCCGCCGGGGCGCAGGCGTAGATGTTGATCTGTAGAGGAAACAAACGTCTCGCTTCCGACATGTCGCACGGTGAGCTTGGCTTTCTGACTCAGGCTGCTCAAATCAACGAACTGAGGCTGCACGGTGGTGAGTGTGCGGGTCATGGCCTGCATCAGCACGCGCTCTGCGTCATGGGCCACGCGCAGCAGTTCGTGCTCTTCGGTGAGCTTCTGCATGGCTCCGGCTCCGATGCCGATGACGAGAGACGCGATGGCGAGCACCACGATCATCTCCAGCAGCGTGAACGCCTTCATTTTGCTACCAGTTGCCAATATCATCGTCGGTGTTCTCCAATCCGTCCGCTCCGAGGGAGAACACATCATAACCTCCCGCGTTGTGCTTGCCGGGGTTGCGATACACCAGCTTGCGGCCCCAGGGATCGATGATGCCGTCGGGTTTGGCCTGCTGGGTCCAGCGCTTGGGCTTGGGCTCTGCCGTGGGGCGTGACACCAGGGCATCCAGTCCTTGTTCCTGTGTGGGATAAGTAAGATTGCTGATCTTGTAGGAGGTCAGGGCGACTTCGAGGCTCTTGATCTTGGCGCCGGTGGTGACGTGTTCGGCATCGCCTTCGATGCCCTGCACCATGAAGGCCACGGTGCCGAGAATGAGTGCAATGATGAGCAAGACGACCATCATTTCGAGCAGGGTGAAGGCCTTGGAGTGGAACGAAGTGGAGCGGAGGTGTTTCATGGTTGGGTTAATGTCGGAGCTGGCTGAGAGTGGAGAAGACGATGTTCACCATGGTGTAAACAAGGGTGCCGACGAGGGCGGCCATGATGAGGAGGAGGCAGGGCTGGATGAGGGCGGTGACGCGCTCGATGGTGCGGGTGAGCTGCGTGTCCATGCGCGTGGCTGCTTTGCCCAGCACCTCGGCAAGGTGGCCGGTGTCTTCGCCGATGCGGATGACGTCGATGGCCTGGGAGTCGAGAGCGTGCGTCTTTTTCATCGCATGACTCAGGGATGCACCTTCTTGCACCAATGCTTCGGCTTGAGTGAGGGAATGCTTGAGGTGCAGATTGGTGACGGCGCGGCGCACGAGTTCCAAGGCATGCAGCAAGGGCACACCGCCGCGCAGCAGGCTGCCGAGGGTTTCAAAGAACTGCAGCTCAAAGCGCGCGCGGGTGATGTCGCGGATGCCGGGCATCTTGATCATGAAGCGGTGCCATCCGGACTGAAAACCGGGGGTTTTGCGCAGGGCAAAGAGCAGCATCACGATGCAGCCCAGTGCAATGGCGAGCAGCCACCAGTAGTTTTTGAGAAAGTCAGAGAGGGCAAGGCTGACCTTGATCATGAAGGGGGGCTCTTTGCCGGAGCCGGTGAGCAATGAGGCAAGTTTTGGCAAAAGGTAGGTGACCATGACCAAAGCGAGCGCTCCTCCGGCACTGATGAGAAAGGCTGGGTAAATGAGTGCACCGACGACCTTGGCCTGGACGGATTCCATGAGGCGGAGGTGGCGGGCCTGGCGGTCCATGATGTCGTCGAGGGCGCCGCTGTTTTCACCGGCGGCGACCATGTTGCAGTAGAGTTCGTCGAAGGAGGGCGAGGCTTGGCGCAATGCTGCAGAAAGTGGCACGCCGTCGCGTACAAGTGCACGAACGCGCGTCGCCAAGGTGCCGAGTTTGGAGGCGCTGCGGTTTTCCATGGCCTGCAGGGCCTGCTCGACTTGCAGACCGGAGGCGAGGAGGTCGCCCATGTCTTCGGTGAAGCGGATGACATCGGTCTTGGAGAGGGTGAGGACAGAGTCGGTACTCTTTGTGTCGGATTTCGCAATTTCGGCGGTTTGGGACTGGATGGAGCGGGCCTGCAAGCCGCGCCGGGATAATTGGCGCAAAGCATCGCCGCGATCAGCGGCTTCGAGGGTGCCGGATTTGACGGAGCCGTCGGCGGACAGGGCTTGGAAGGCGAACATCATTCGAGTTCTTCGCTGGTGACGCGGGCGACCTCTTCGAGGGTGGTGATGCCGTCGAGGGCTTTTTGCAGGCCGTAGTCGCGCATGGGGACGAAGCCGTCTTTGCGGGCCTGGACTTGGAGATCGGACTCGGAGGCTTTCTGGGAGACGAGGGCCTGCATGGCGGGGGTCATGAGGGCGATCTCGTAGAGGGCGACCCGACCGGAGTAGCCGGTGCCGCGGCATTGCTGGCAGCCGCCTTTGGCGGCGCGGTAGAGCTTATTGTCTTTTTTGACTTCGGGGAAGCCGAGCTTGGTGAGTTCTGCGCGCGGGTAGTTGGCGGGCTCTTTGCAGGAGGCGCACAAGCAGCGGACGAGGCGTTGGGCGATGAAGGCGCGGACGGCGGTGCCTACTAGGAAGGGCTTCACGCCCATCTCGATGAGACGGGTGATACCGGCGACGGCGTCGTTGGTGTGGAGGGTGGAGAAGACGAGGTGGCCGGTGAGGGAGGCGCGGACGGCGATCTCGGCGGTTTCGAGGTCGCGGATTTCTCCGACCATGACGACATTGGGGTCACCCCGCAGAATGCTGCGGAGGCCGCTGGCGAAGGTGAGGCCGATTTCGTTTTTGACGGGGATCTGGACGATGCCGGGGAGTTTGTTTTCGACGGGGTCCTCGATGGTGACGATGCGGCGGTGGACGCTGTTGAGCTGGGAGAGGAAGGTGTAGAGGGTGGTGGACTTGCCGGAGCCGGTGGGGCCGGTGACGAGGACGATGCCGTTGGGCTTGGCGAGGAGGAGCTCGATCTTGGCGCGGTGCTCTTCGCTGAGGCCAAGGCGGTCGAGGGTGAAGCGTTCCTGGCCAAGGAGGCGGAGGCTGATGGACTCGCCTTCGACGCTGGGGATGCAGGCGACGCGGACGTCGATGGACTGGCCGTCGGCTTTGAGATTGATGCGGCCGTCCTGGGGGAGGCGCTTTTCGGCGATGTCGAGTTTGCTCATCACCTTGATGCGGGCGATGACGGAGGCCTGGAGGGATTTGATGTTTTCGGGGACGGGGATCTCGTGGAGGAAGCCGTCGATGCGGTAGCGGATGCGGAGGGAGTCGGGCTGGGGCTCGACGTGGATGTCGGTGGCTTTTTGGGCGAGGGCTTCGCGGATGATCTGGTTGACGAATTTGACGACGGAGGCGTCTTCGTCTTCGTCGTCGATGACGTTGGCTTCATCGCGCAGGTGCTGGTCGTCGGAGCTGCCGCCGCCGGCGGCGATGAGGGCATCAAAGGTTTCGGCACCGACGCCGTAGAGCTGCTGGACGGCGCTGAGGAGTTCGGTGCGGGGCGTGAGGCACCACTCGACGGGGAGTTCGGACTGCCTCGCGACGGCCTGGCGGGCGAGGAGGTCGCAGGGGTCGTGGCAGGCGAGCTTGAGGGTGCGTTTGATGGTCACTGAATCAACCACGGTCTGGTGTGACGTGGTTGTCACACGACCGTGGCCGAAGCCGACGGGGAAGACCTGGTGGCGGACGGCGAAGCGTGCGGGGATGAGGCGCTTGAGCTCGGCGGCGTCGGCGGGTTCGGGCCGCGGGGTTTCGAGCCAGGGCCAGCCGAGGGAGTCGGCGAGGTGACGGGAGAAAAGGCGTTCATCGACGGCCCCGCTCTCGATGAGGGCAAGGACAGGGGAGATGCCGCCGCCTGCGGCGGTGTTGAGGGCGGCTTGTACGTCGGAGTCCATCACCCCTGCGGCTTGGGCGCTGGATTGGAGGATGGAGATCATAGGGTCAGATCGTGGCGAGTGCAGGCACCGACATCATGCTTTCGGTTGTTGAAACGGGTCCTTCATTTACTGAAGAGGCCTTTTTTGGGTTCTGAGGCAACATTCGGCGGCGGAAGGAGGTCATTGGGCTGGAGTGGTGGACTTCGTCTGCGGTTCCAAGAGTTCGGGAGAGATGGGTGCGACTATTCACCAAGCATTGGATCACCCCATGGTGCTAGTTGTTCAAGCGTCGGATTATTCACACAATACGAGTACTCTTGAAGGAAAAAAACTGGCATGACTCGCTCAGGCAGCAAATCTGGAAAAAAATCATCATATGGGAATGATCGAAATGTGCAATTGTGAAGTTGAGCGGGATGAGGGACTTCAAGCAAGCGGATCGCGCTTAATTTTCTTAAAAATAATAAACACAAATCCTAAGCGAAAGGGGAAAATCTGGCATTAAATATTTTTTCCTGTAACAAATCAACGAAGTCGGGGTATGACCATTAAGGCTTCTTCTGCTTCCGCCCGCCCGATGCGGAAGTCATAGGGGTAAAATTTGTCAACTTTCCGCTACTCAAATCCTGCCACTTCTGCTAAATAGAAACTTATTCACACATGAAAACCCTCCGCCTCTCCCTGCTTTTGCTGCCTTTGATGGCCACGGTCACGTTGGCACAGGTGACCACCGCTCCGGTAGGTTTTAACACAGTGACCGCCCTCGGAAATTCTGACACACGCTACAGCATCCCTCTTCAGCGTCCGTCAGTGTATCAAGGCTTGGTTCAAAGTGTTTCGGGCAATGTCATTACCGTTCAGGGGCTTCCAGGATGGACCTCGGGCCAATTTCTTTACGTAGCAGGCTCCCAAACCAATACCTATTATGTGACTCCTACCAGCGGGAACAAAATGGGTATGTTTTACACCATCACGGCGAATGCAGCGGATAATGGCACAGCAAATACAACGACCTTAACTGTAGACACTGCCGGCGATACTCTGGATGACGTGTCCGGCATCGTCACCGGAGACAGCCTGTCAATTGTGCCTTATTGGACTTTGGATACAGTATTCCCGGGGCAAGTTGGAATCACCACCACAACCTCAATCAGCGGTGCGGGGTCAATGACTCGAATTTTTATTCCCGATCCAACCTCGGCCGGAGTGGATCTGGCAGCCACGATCAGTTACTACTACTACTCGGGAACCGGGTTTGGTGGTGCCGGTTGGCGGCGCTCTGGCGGTGGGCTCACCAATAAGAAAAATGACGATATTCTTTCGCCGGATTCGTACGTGATCATTCGGCAAGATGGAGTTGCCACGAATGCGGCCATCACTGTTGCCGGCGGAGTCCCAACAAGTGCTCGCAGTTATGTCATTGGGACTCGTGCCGCCAATACGGATCAAGACAACGCAATTGCTGTTGATGTCCCAATTCCACTGACCTTGACTCAGTCCAATCTTTTTGAGTCTGGTGCATTTGCAGGAACAACCAGCATCAGTGGAGCTTCGGGTGATAAATTATTAGTTTTTGATGATACTACTGCAGCAATCGACAAGGCTGCAGTTAAATCCTACTACTACTACACAGGCACAGGCTTTGGTGGTGCTGGTTGGAGGCTGCAAGGTGGAGGGCTCACCACCATTCGAAACAACGACGTGGTGTTTCAGCCAGGGTCTGGTTACAATATTCGCAAGCAGGGCACGGGTGCCGTGTCCACACTCATTTGGCGCATGCCTCTAACTTATTAGCATGCCTTCAGTTGCCAACCCGCTAAAGAGCCCTTATACAAAGTTAATATCATGAAATTCGGCAAAATTACCGCTGTTGCTATGCTGGTCATGGGTTCGTCCCTGTTCGGAGCCACGACGATTACATTCGATCTGGAGGCAGATTCACTTCGCACAAGCGGTGGAGCACTTGCCCCTGATGGCATTGTCATGCTTGTGGCAGACACAAGTGGACTTGGCAATTTCGGAGCGGTTGTGCCAGGAGCATCCTTTACGGCAGGTTCATTCTTGGATGCGGGTAACACAGAACTCGTATTGTACCAAAACACCATCGCGGCCACGACAGGAGCGGCTGGTGCCTTTGCTGCATTCACGTCAAGTATTACACCTGGTTCTGGCATATACTCCGCATTAACTTCGGGTGACCCTTTGGCACTTCTTTGGTTCCCAACGCTTACCGCAGCTAATACCCAAGCAGCAGCAGGAAATTCGTATGGCATTTATACCGGAAATGGCAATGCCGACGGAAGTAGCGCATGGGTAACACCCTCGAGCACAAGTAGTGGCTACAAACTTTATATGTTTACTCAGAGTGCACAGCTCGCCACTGGCACGAATGCCAACTCGATTGGCAATGCTACCCTCACCGTTGCAGGTGTTCCCGAACCCAGCCGCGTTATTCTGGCAGCCTTTGGACTTGGTTTGATCTCCCTGCGCCGCCGCCGGCGGTAAAAGAGATTCCACATTGTTTTCTCCTCGAAGGGCCTGCTCACGCAGGCCCTTTTTTGGTTCGCTCAGCAGGGCTGTGAAAGGGCAGGTCTTGTGTATTGTGCACCTTGACAGTGCAGGGGTGTCTGGAGCCAAGGCTAACCGTGCCAAGTCTCACCGGGCTAATTCTACTTTGGCAAGTCATCGAGGGGGGGCGACACTCTCGCTGGGCGCTGCCAACGCTGCTGGTGGGCGTGGTATGTGGCGAAGGCGCCCATTCTTCGCTGAAGCTACGAAGGGTAAACTGGGTTTGCTTTCCGATGACGACATCTGGCACCAGGGGAGCCTCGCTGAGGCTCGGCACCCCTTCGCTATGATGCGCAGTCCCGTTGGGACTGGTGTCAAGCGGAGTGGGATGAGACGGCGACAACCGGCCAATGGATTCGGTGCCCCCCCGATGACTTACCCAAGTAGAACCAAGGCTCACTGGGCCAAATTCCAAAACACCCTTTCCTCGGGCAAGAGCCCATCGGTGTGGATTTTTTCGGCGATTTGGTAAGCTTGAGAGACTTCATTGCATGTCGTGGCGAGCAGACCGGCATAAACGGCTTTTTCACCCATGGAAAAGTCTTTTGTGTCCACCACCTTATGCAGGACGACGGAGGCGTGTGCCATGTCATGCAGCCGGTAGGCTTTGAGAGCTTCCAGCAGATGGTCGGAAGCACTTCTGGCGGCTGTTGAGCCATCCAACAATGTGGTCTCGAGTTCCACGCCACGGAGGAGGCAGAGGTAGTCGTGCCTTCGGACAAACTGAAAGTCGTCGGGCCTTAGCTTGAGGAGCCTGCTGGCGAGGCGGACGAGCAAGGGGGAATCGTTCTGAATGGTGGCCATTTCCCAGCATTTCTCGAGCATCTGCAGCTCGCCAGGGGAGCCGGGTTGTGCGAGCGCCTGGTAGGCCTGGAGCGCCAGATCCGTCATATGCCAGGACTCGGCGAGAGTGGCGGCTCCCAAAAGGGCCAGGGCATTTCTTTCCGAAAGACCCTGCACGATGGCTTCTTCAAGATGATCCCGGGCGGCTTTGATGTCAGAAGGATGCAGGTTTCGCACCGCCAGCGCCCGCCAGGTGGCGGCGCGTGCATTTGAGACAGGGAGCTTTTTTCCTTTTTTCAGCAGATCCATCAATTCCTGCCACTTTTGTTGTTCCTGCAGACCTTGGGCGACCAAGGGAAACAGGGCAGGTGATTCGAGCAGGACACTCTCCGGAACAAGTTCGCGAATTCTGGCGTATTCCTTCTCCCTGGTGAGCCAAGCAGCCACCTGTGCCAGGATGGCGGGATCGCCCGTTCTGTAGCGTTCGATTTCTGCCTGGATCGTTGCCTCACGCCGCGCCGGGTTCAGGCGCATGATGGTGGAAACGATCATCAGCCGGTCAGCCGGTGAGATGTCGGGATGCGCTGCCGCCAGTTTCAGCAATTGTTCCGCCTCGGCCAGGGTCAGTTCGGTGCGTCGGCTCAGAGCCCTCAGTGCATCGAGTCCCGTCGGGCCGCCGTTCGAGGCCAGTTTGAAGAGGGCCTTCCATGCCGCGTCCTTGATCTCAGGGAAGGTGCCATCCAGGTCTTTTAACGCCTTGCGGAACGCCACCTCGGGCTCGTTCGGAAAACGCTGGAAGAGTTGAAGCTCAAGCTCTGACGCTTCTTGAACATAACCTTCCTTGCGGAGAAGATCGATGTTGAGTTTCATCGCCATCAAACTGGAACGCTGGGAGGAAGGGAGGCGGGCCCAGGCGGCTCTGGCTCTCCGGATGTCTCCGGTAAGAAAGCGTGCCTGACTGATCCATAAGACGTCTTCTGGGCGCGCGCTGCCGGCCATTTCCAGTTTCTCCAGGGTATCTGCCAGCAAGGCGGGTTCGGAGGAGGTTTTTTGCAGGTAGTCCGCAAGAATCCGCAGGAACTCCGGGCTGGCGGCGGCTGGCCCGTGCACTTTCTGGATCGCACTCAGGGCTTCCGGGAGATTGCCCGCGTCCAAGGCCGCCCTTGCCTGGGTGACAAAGTAGCCGGGTCCGCGCAGCCTGCCGACGTCGAACTTGGCCAAGACCAATCCTATCATTCCCAGCAACGCCACGCCGATCAGCACCCACGCCAGCATGGCGAACCAAGAAAGCTTGCCGCCTTTTTTGGGAATCAAGGATTCGATGTCCGTTTCCGGGATCTCGGGTTTAGACGGTGACGGGGATTGCATGACAAGACGTGAGAGTATCTGTCTGATAAGGCAAGGGGACAAGCACCTCCGCAAAAATATCATGGACGGCCCGGGAGGCTGGCTGAAGTGGATGGACTGGAGACCAGGACTTCCAGCAGCATGCCTTCCCAGGTCGTTCTTAAAAAGCCTGTCACGGTGCCCGGCGGCGGAGCGGTCCCATTGGCTGTGTGGAGCGCTTGCCTGTTATAGCCGCGCATCATCAACCTTCAAAAGTGGGCCTTCTCAAAATGAAAGAGATGATGCATTCCGGTACGGTTGGAAATGCGGCGCGTGTTCGCATGACGGGGCTCCCAGAGCCGGTTAAAAACCAGCGCTCCCAGCAATGAGCTTCGCCCGGCGCGGTGCGGGAGTCCGTAGTGGGAGCAGTGGGTTTTTAACCGGCTCTGGGCGTGCTTCTGCGCCGCGTCGAGATGACACAAGGCGGGTTGGGAGTGCGCCTTCTCCAAATGAAAGTTTATGATGCGCGGGAGCATCAATCACGCTCAGCAATCTGTGATCTCGCGCAAGGCCCGGGGCTGATCGCCCATTTGCTGAACAAAATCCGTTCCGGGGTGTCTTTAGAGGGCCGTCAGGCTTGCTGCGACTTCTAGGAATTGACGTTGGCAGCCTGCTTCGCTACCCTCGCCGTTTTTTGTTTCCTGACCGTTTAACGTCCATGGCTTTATTTTCCTTCTCCCTCCGGGCTGTTTGCTTTTCCTTAGTCAGCTTCCTCACCCTGGCTCTCACCAGTGCTGCGGTGGCGGCACCGAATGCGCCGACCTATCTGGCCGCCTCTGCTTATGATGCGACCAATGTGGTGCTCCTATGGAATGACAACTCCACGGACGAGACGGGTTTTGAGGTTCAATACAACACTGGCAGCGGCTGGGCCACCGCCACAGTCGCTGCGACTAATGCGACCTATACCGTTCTAGGCACTCCAGCGGGCTTTTCTGCGCAATATCAGGTGCGCGCGATTAACGGCAGCGGCAATTCGGCTTTTACCCCGATTGTGACTTGTACGCAGGCCACATTCAACGCTCCTGGCAGCTTAAACGGGCTGGTCAACAAAGAGTCGGTCCTTATCACATGGGCGGACAACGCCACGACCGAAACAGGTTTTGAAATTGAGACGCGAAAACTGCCCAGTGGTTCATTCACATCGCTTGGTTCTGTAGGTGCCAACATAGCAGTAGTCGATCTCAGTGGTTCTCTTGAACCCAATACCAGCTATGAAGTTCGAGTTCGTGCTCGGGCAGGAGCCTCAGCTCCCTATACGTACACGGGGTATTCCAACACCGCCACCCTCACCACGCTGTTTAATGCCCCCACCGGTCTCACGGCCACGGCTGCTTCGGAAGGCACGGTGAATTTGAGCTGGACGGACAACTCGGCGGTCGAGGGCGGGTATGCGGTGTATTACCGGCTGAGCGGCAGCGGCAGCTACACTCTGTTCAATTATGCCGCCGCGAATGCCACGACCTACTCGGTGACGGGGCTGAGCGCGGGCACTGCGTATGATTTCAAGGTGACCGCCGCGTACCAATCCACGACGGTCATCGAATCGGCCCCAAGCAACACTGCCAGCGCGACGACGAAGGACGGATTCACAAGTGGCACAGCGCCGCCCATTTTTTACAATCAGGCGTTTTCGTATCAGGCGGTGGTCAGCACCGGATCGTCTCGCAGTTCATGGAGCATCACGGGTTTGCCGACAGGCCTGACCTTTAACAGTTCGACGGGTGCCATCAGCGGCACGCCCACTGTCACGGGGGCCTTCAACTGTCCGATGTCCGCGACCTTTGCGAACGGGTGGACGGCCAGCAACACGCTGCAGCTGCGTGTCATCCGAGCGCCCGCGGCGCCGGTCTCCGCGACGACGATCGGGACGCAGTCGCTCACTGCGGGCGGGAACACTGTCGTGGCGCTGGGGGACAAGTTCGCGGACCCGGACTCCGAATCTGCGGTGCGCATCGTCACGAACCTGGGGACGATGGACTTCATCCTGTACAACTCGGCCACTCCGCTGGCCGTGGCGAACTTCCTGAGTTACGTGACTGCAGAAGCGAACAACTACAACGGGGCGGTGTTCCATCGTTCGGTCCCCGGCTTCGTGGCGCAGGGCGGGGCTTTCAAAGTGCAGTCTGCACCGAACAATTTTAGCGTGACGCCGACAAGCGCCTCCCCGACCAACGAACCGGGGATCTCGAACCTGCGCGGCACCGTGGCGATGGCGAAGGTTGGCGGGAATCCGAACAGCGCGACGGACCAGTTCTTTGTGAACCTGGGCAACAACAGCAGCAACCTGGACCGCGACAGCGGCAGCCCGAATGCGAACGGAGGGTTCACCGCGTTCGCGCGCGTGGCGGGGAACGGCATGACGGTGGCCGACGCCATCGGCAACCTGCCAACCGCGACCTACAACGTGAATCTGGGGGGAACCGCCACGAGCATGGACAGCTGGCCGCTGACCTCCGCGAGCGCTGCGATGGACACGACCAAGGTGGTTTCGATCACCTCGGCGGCGCCGGTGGCGGTCCTGAGTTACGCGGTGACAGGAAACACGAGCCCCGCCGTGGCCAGTGCCACGATCAACGGCACGAACGTGCAGATCAATGCGCTGGCAGGCGGCCAGACCAACGTGACGGTTACTGCGACGGATCTTGATGGCGGCACGGTGTCGCAAACGTTCACCATCACCGTCAATCAAGCGCCTGCCATCACGAGTTCCCCGCCTCCGGCTGCGCTCGCGAACACGCCTTACAACTTCAGCTACACCACGACCGGATTTCCTGCGCCGACCTTCAGTGTCACCGCAGGAGTGTTGCCGACCGGCTTGAGCCTGAGCACGGCAGGGGTGATCTCAGGGACACCCACGGCAGCCGGCACCTTCACGGGCACGGTGACCGCGAGCAATGGCATTGGTGCTGTGGCCACGCAGAATTTCAGCATCACGGTGAATCAAGCGCCTGCCATCACGAGTTCCCCGCCTCCGGCTGCGCTCGCGAATACGCCTTACAACTTCAGCTACACCACGACCGGATTTCCTGCGCCGACCTTCAGTGTCACCGCGGGAGCGTTGCCGACCGGCTTGAGCCTGAGCACGGCAGGGGTGATCTCAGGGACACCCACGGCATCCGGCACCTTCACGGGCACGGTGACCGCGAGCAATGGCATTGGTGCTGCGGCCACGCAGAATTTCAGCATCACGGTGAATCAGGCGCCTGCATTCACCAATGGGCCGCCGACTGGCACCGGCGTGTTTGGCACGGCCTACACATCCTTCGCCTACACGGCCAGCGGCACACCTGCACCGACCTTCACGGTGACCGCGGGAGCCTTGCCCAGTGGTTTGAGCCTGAGCACGGGCGGAGTGATCACGGGGACGCCGACGGCGGCGGGAACCTTCACGGGAACGGTGACGGCGAGCAATGGCATTGGCACGGCGGCGACGCAGAATTTTAGCATCGTTATAGACAAAGCGACAGCCGGCCTTGTTTTGAACGGGCTGCAACAAACGTATGACGGCAGCCCGAAGGCCGTTTCGGCCACCACCACGCCGTCCGGACTCACGGTGAGCATCACCTATGACGGGTCCGCAACAGCGCCCACCAATCATGGCAGCTATGTCATTGCCGCCAGCATCAACGACGCCAACTACAGCGGCACGGCAAGCGGCACGCTGACCATCAGGGGGCAGTCCGCCGCAAGCTGGCGCACGCAGCACTTCACCCCCACACAGACCACCGCAGGCTGGGCCGCCGATGATGTCGATCCCGATGGCGATGGCTTGAAGAATCTGGCCGAGTACGCGCTCGGCACCGATCCGTGGGTGCGCAATGCCGCTCCCGCTCCGATCGCGGATGCCAATGGTCTGACCTTGACCTTCACGCGCCCCAAAGATTTGCCCGACGTCAGCTACTCAGCGCAATCGACGGACAGCCTTGGATTGTGGAGCCCCGTTACTCTGGAACTTGTGAGCGATGGTCCGGTGCAAACCTGGCGTGCTCGCGATCCGCTTGCGACGGGCAATCCGAACCGGCGCTTCATGCGGCTGGTGTTTACGGCTGGCGGAAGCTAGTTCGACGTTGGCAAGTTAGCGAGATTTGGGAGCTGGCGGTACGTTGTGAGTGCGGCGGAGCGCCTTGCAGACGCTGCTGGTGGACGTGGTGTGTGGCGAAGGCGCTGGGTTTGCTTTCCCTGCCGGGTTGTACCCTGTACCAGGGTAGCCTCGCTGAGGCTCGGCAACCCTTCGCTATGATGCGCAGTCCCGTTGGGACTGGTGTCAAGCGGAGTGGGATGACGGAAGACGACACCGCCTATCACTTTTTCGGCTTTTGAAACCAGCCCTTCATTTTACCGAAGAGACCCTGTTTGGGTTCTGCGGGAGCATTGGGCGGCGGCGGGAGGAGATCGTTGGGCTTGTTTTCGCGAGCCGGCAAGGCGCGTGGGACGATATCTTCGGGCATGCTGGCGAACTGTTCGGTTTGAGTATAAGTGCTCATGTGGTCGCCAATTTTTGCCTGTTCCAGCATGTGGTCGGCCGAGTCGGAGAGAATCCGAGGCTGCACAAAGATCATCATCTCACGCCGCTCTTTTTTGATGTTGGTGTTGCCGAAGAGGTGCTTGAGAACGGGGATGCGAACAAGAAATGGGAGACCGCCTTTGTTGTTGGTGTCACGCTCGGTGATGAGGCCGCCGAGCATGGCGGTGGCCTGATCGGGAACGATGAGGCTGTTGTGCATGCCCTGTTCGGAAATGTTGGGGACCTGGTTGCCGCTGATGGTGGTGTAGCCGGAGACATCGTTGTTCTGCTGCTTGAATTCGAGCATGACCTCGTTGTCGTTGAAGATGTGCGCCGTGATGTCGAGCTGAAGACGCACGGGAATGTACTGGGTGGTGGAGGTGAACCCGCCGCCAACCACGCCGCTGGTGTAGCTCTGCCCGGCGATGGCGATCTGCTGGCCGATGTAGATGCTGGCGGACTGGTGGTTCAGAGCGGTGATGGTGGGCTGCTGCAGGACATGGAAGCGCTGCGTGCTTTCGAGGGTCTGCAGGAAGATGTTGAGGTTTTTGTTGATCTGGCCGTAGGCGGTGAGCCCGCCGAGCGCCGCAGGGCCGCCAGCACCGAGAAAGCCGGCGACGTCCTTCAAATTAGCAGGGTTGGCAAAGGCGGTGCCCTGCGTGTTGAGCACGCCGCCAACCAAGCCGTTGTCCCCGACTTTTTTGAGGGACTGAATCCAGTCGAGACCGAAGTTGAAGTTATCGCCGAGCGTGAACTCGCCGATGATGGCGGAGAGCAGGATCTGGCGTGGACGAACGTCCATTTCATCCGCGAGCTCCTCCAGGGCCTTGATTTGATCTGGCGGACCGGTGGCGATGAATTTGGAACTGGCGGAATCGGCGATGACGAAGGTGCTGCCGATCAATATGCTGATGGTTTTTTTGGTGACATCCAATGGCGAGATGTTGCCCGCGCCAAAGGAGTTGCTGGCAGACATCCCGCCGCTGCCCAATCCTGAGCTGCCGCCCAATCCTGAGCTGCCACCGAATGCAGAGCTGCCACCGAATCCAGAGCTGGAACCGGAACTGCCAAAGCTGTTGTTGACTGGATTTGTCGGGGTGGAGGATGAGTTCTGCTGGGGGAGGCCGCTGGAGCCGATGTTTTGCGAAGTCCGCTGCAACGCCTTTTCGGCGAGGCTGAGGAAAACGGTGAGGTCGAGGTATTTGAGCCGACGTGAATAATAACGGGAGGAGGGCGATTGCGCGTCCAAGTCCGTGATGAAGCTGTCGATGCGCCGCATGTCGACGGGGCGAGCGACGATGATGAGGCTGTTGGTTCGCTCAATGGCTTCGATGACCGGTTGAAATGCCTCCGGAGTGGCGCCTGCTCCGCCACCCATGGAGGCGGATACTGGAGCGTTTGGAGTGTTTGGAACGGATCCTGGTGCGCCCGGGGGTCTGGCGGCGCCGCTGGATTTCGGTGCGGCAGAACGATTGCCATCGCCACCGCCCAAGCCTAGCAGGCTGTTGAGCTGCTCCACCACTTTTGCCGCTTCCGCACGCTCAAGCCGGACTGTTTTATGGATGGTTTCCATGGGGGGAGCATCCACCTGCCGGGCCAGTTCCAAATAAGCGCGGATGGTCTGCGAAGCCTCGGTGATGATCAACGACTGGCCGTTGGCCACGGCGAGGATTTTTCCATACGGATGGAGGGGGATGAGCTGCTGAAAGGCGGTGGAGGCCTCCTCCGCCTGGAGGTAGTTGAGCTGAATGACATGGGTGACGACCTGGTCGTTGGTCGGCAGATCTTCTGAGCGCAGCACAAGCGGCACGCCCTGGGTGGAGGGACTGGTGCCCTGTTCGGCAGCGATGAGTTTGAACAGATTGTCCCCGCTGGGAACGAGCACATAGCCGTGCATGAGCAGCCCCTTTTCGATGATGGTGCGGTATTCTTCGTCGCTGAACTCACCCGGGACTTCAATGGTGACAGTGGCGTTTTCCAGACCGCGGTCTTTGAGAACGCGGCGTCCAGTCACCCGGAAATATTCTCCAATCACCTCAGAGAGCGGGGTGGCGGTGAAGCCGATGATGTTTTTGCCGGAGGACGGAGGCGGTGTCGTGGGAGGCGAAGTGGGAACGGCGGCGGGCGGCGGGAGCGGAGCGGGAAATGGAGCTGATGTGCGCCCAGGTGCAGGCACGGTGATTTGGGGAGGCGTGGGTGCGGGAGGATTTACAGGCGCACCCAAGCGCGGGCGGTTGCGCGTCGGGGGGATGGGGGCGTTTTGCGCCGCCAGGAATCCAGGAACCATGCCTGTCAAGGCAGTGCAAAGCAGAACCAATTTGCAGAAAAATTTCATGGGGGAGGCGGAGGCAGATGATTACTGCGAGATGACTGGGGAATTGAGAGACGGGCTAATCAGCCTGCGGCGTACTGGAACAGGGGGAGAGCCTTGCATAACAGCAGATTGTGACACAAGCGGTGAGGAGGGGGGCGGATTTACCGCATTGAGGGTGCCTGGAAGTGTGCCTGGAGGCGGAACGAAGCCAGGCCGGCCTAGATTTACGGGAGTATTCGCCTGCGCGGTGGCCGGTGCGTTGGTTGGAGCGGCACCCGGAGCAGAGCCCCTGCCTGGCTGAGAGGGATTTTGTGGTGTCGGAAATTTCAACTGGGTGCCGGGCTGCTGATGGGACGGCTGCATTGAAGGAGCCTTGGTCGTCTCGGCGGCGGCCATCTGTTTGACGTAGCTGTCGTTGTAACGGATGGCGGCTGTTTCCGTGCCGAGCGTGACTTGGGCCACCAAGTCCTTGCGACTGGCACCCAATTTGACACTGCTGAGCTTCATGCCGTTGGAAGCTGGCTGGCCCTGCCTGAGGCTGGTGCGTTCGTTCGTTTTCGTATTGACGATGATGATCGTGGGATCGGCGGAGTCGCCAAAGTAGGTGCCGATGGTGAGATCCGCTGCGAAGGAGGCTTGCTCCGCTACGGGAGCCACTGTTTTCAAGGTGAACGGATTCTTGTTCCAGCCAGCCTCGTAGCGTTGCACGTCATGAGGGACGGGCGGCTGGAAGATCAGTGCTTCCTGCTGCGCGTATGCCCGGAAGGCCGTCAGCAGCAGAAGGATCATCAGGCCTCCAGGTTTCATGAGCCAGCACCCTCCGGGGATGGTTCCTGCGCCACGGCGGGTGCATGAAGCTGGCTGATGTGGAGGATGGCAACGACGTCTGCCGGATTGGCGGCATCCGGCGTGATCTTCACCTGGGGGACCACCCTGAAAGATGCGGGAGCAAGCAGGCCGTGCATCCAGCGGAAAACGGAAGGCAGCGGACCTCTGATGGTAAGCGTGACTCCCACCTCACGGTAAAAAGCTGCGGTCACCGGCTCATGCAGCTGTTTCTTCTGCACTGTCAGTCCGTTTGTGGCGGCAGTGGCCAGCAGCGTTTCGAGCAGTTGCTCACTGGCCTGGTTTTCACTGGTCATCGCCGGCTGCGTCTCCTGCAGCCAGTTCAGGCGCTGCCTCCACATTTCGACTTCGGTGAGCATCGACTGCATTTCCATCTGCCGCAGTTCGAGGGCTTGTTCACGCCGTTCAATCGCATGCTGCTTGCGCAGGAGACGCTGTGACAGGAGAGCACCACCGCACAGTGCGGCGAGCACGCCAAGAATCATGAGCAGCCTGAGTTCACTGGCCTTCATTCACAAGCCCTCCATTGAATCTTCCTTCGGCGCGAAATTCCGCGCGATTGTCTTCGCGAATGGCCGGTACCGGGAAATTCCAGGCATAGCGCTGGAGTGGAATGCACGCGGCCAGCTGGCTTTTGAAGGCGAGCGCTTGATTTACCGTCGTGGCCTCACCACTGACGATGAGCCTGTCGCCGTCGATCTGAAATTCCTTCAGCCGGATGCCTTCGGGAGGGAGCAGCGAGACGATCTGATGAAACAGCTCCACCGGATACAAATCCGGATTGATCGCGGCCTCCATCTCCTGCCAGCGGTTCTGCGCCTCGCGCACGAGATCGATTTCCGGCTGAGCGTTGCTCATGACGACATCCGCATGATCCAACTGCGATGTGCGCCATTGCAAGCGCAGCCACCAGGCACCGAAAAAGCAGAGATAAACCAGTGCTGCGGCGGCCAGGATGAGCATCTGGCTCTGGCGGCGCTTTTGCTGCTGCCGCCGCACGGCCACCTGTACCGGAAGCAGGCCGCTGGACTCCGCAGGAGGGCGCGGGTCAGGACGCTTCTCCTTGAGGATGGAGGCAGATTCAAACAGGCAGGCGAGCTGCGGGGCGAAATCGGTTTCACAGTGCGTCCACACGTGGATGGCGTCCACCTGGGCAAAGTTGATGAAGCCGTGTGTTTGCAACGTGGCGCACATGTCACGAATTTCAAAGGCCGCGTCCACATCCAGACTGCGAGCCGTCAGCACTCCAAGATGCAGCAGTTTAGCTTCATGGGTGAAGGCCACGACATGGCGGCCCAGCTCCTTCCACAGGGCTATGCCATTGTCAGGCAGCGGGAGCATGCGGACGCTGGGCTCAAACCGGCCATGAACGCACTGTTCCCAGTCGGAAAATTCCTCGGCCAGCGCCAGAGTGCCCACCAGAGCCTGCCTGCCCTTTTGCAGCACCGGCCAGTTGAGCCACAGGCGCGAACCGCTTTCGTTTTTCATCCCCAGACCTTCCCAGCGAAGATCCACCGTTTCATTGAGGGCCTCCTGAGTCAGAGACCAGAAGGGTGCGCTGTCAAAGGCGAGTGCCTCGATCCCCATCAGACCGTCGTGGGCAGCATGCTCTACAGGCATCCAAACACCATCGGCGCCGCACTGCCAGGCTTCACGAGATTCCTCTCCCGGAAAGCTGAGTGACTGCTGCGATGGACGTTGAAAGGTCATAAATCTCAAAGCCGATGTGCTCCTTCCACGGGAAATTCGCGCCACTCGGTGATGCGTGGCAGGCCGCCATTCTTGTTCATGATGACTGCGATGCCGCAGCGTGAATCTCCTGCGGTGCCGATGCTTTCAATGCGCAGTGTCGCTCCCTGAAGCGTGAGCAAGGGGGTGATTTCCGCTCCCTGTTGTCCGACAATGCCAAGCAGCGAGAGTGCCTCGTTCAAATTTTGGAGCGGCTGGTCATCCTCGGTCTGCTGCAGACCATCCGGACCATTGCGCAGCTGCACCAGCCGGCTGGCATTCTCCAGTGAAGCTCCTGTCGCCGCAGCCAGCACTTCGGCAGAGGCCATGTTCACATCCAACTGGCCGGTGCCCCGGAGCGTGAAAAAAGAGCGCCAGTCTGGTCTGGCCGCCTGGATTTCGTCTGCACGTGCCACCAGATCCACTTCATTGAGGCTGCTGAATTTGCGATTAAACGGCCGGTCTGAATATCCAAGATGATCGTAATCCAGCTTTTCCGCACTGTCCGGCCTACGTTTCAAATCGTCGGCGTCCGTCCAGTCCATCAGCGTTGCCACGATGCCCTGAGCATCGGCCGCCGAGATACCCCAAGATTTCAACATCCGCTCGAGAACGGGAAGATGCTGGTCCGTGAGCAATGCATTGAGATTCAACCGGGATTCTTCGGTGCCAAGCAGGACTTCAAAGCGCTCCACACCGGAAACACTCCGCCGCAGCAGTGGATCCCCAACCCTGATTTGAGGATGGGCTGCCACAGCCACTCCCATTTCCGCAAGCTGGCGGGCGCGTATCATGCCGTATCTTGCCTGCTGCATTTCGCCATGCTGCTGTGAAACGGACACTGCCATGATGATTAAAAACGAGAGCATTGCCACCAGGCACAACACAGCCAGCAAGACCGAGCCGGCGCTTGTCGGAGTGCGGCGGTTTTGAAGATGGTACGTCACCAATTGCGAGTTGTGGTTTTGAGCTTTAATAATGCATGCGGATTGGTGGATTTTTCGCACGGATGATTTTGGGTCATCATTACCGTCCGGAGGGGCTTCAAGGGGGGCATTATCGCATATGACTAACACAAAAGCTAGATGCTATCGGGACCTTGGAAAGCTGCAATCATGAAATGCACCTCCGATCCAACCCATAGCGCGGGACGTACCAGTCTATCTGGAGCCATAAAATCAGGGCATGTTCCTCCTTCGGCGGGCTTCGCAGCTCGGTTTTTGAACCTTCCTATTTTGGGAAGCCATGCCATGAGTTCTTCACATTCAACGTTTTTGACACTTGCGGCTGCGGATTGTTCATGCCCTGACGATGCTTTTGACATAGTAAGGTAGAAACCTAGGTCTTATCTTAAGAGGCTCCTCAACGCATTGCCCGGCAGACGAAGACCGAGCGCAAGCTCCTGGAAAGTTCCTCCTGAATGGGCAACGCAGCTGGTCAGCGCGTGCGCAAACGGGGGCACGGTTTACTTCCCGGATGGGGCTGGCGCGTTTATAAGGCAGCACTTCCTGGGAAGCACGCGCTATCGCTTCGTTATTCGTTCTACGGGATTTGCAGGACGGGCGGCAGCCATTCGCTACCGAAAGGCTCGTTCATTGAGTGATGACTTTCACACGGAAGAAGCGTGCGTCCTGGCCATTGATCTGCGCTGGATAGGGCACGGTCACCGCTTCCATTTCTCCATCGTTGCCAATGGACACGGGGGTGTCCGTGGAAGGCTGCCAGAAGGTGAGATTGGCGCTGAACTCGACGGTATAAACGAGTCCGGCGGAGAGGTAGTCCATCCGACGTCCAAAGACAGCCAGATGATCGGGGCCGGAGATCAGAACGCCCGGGGTGCCGCGCTTGGAGATCGCGCCGCCCGTGACGCTGATGATGCCGGACGAGCGCTGGGTTGGATTGGTACCGAAGGCCCATTCGAGGAGGTTGGGAATACCGTCGCCATCGCTGTCTTGCTGCGCGCCTGAGCTGCCGTTTGCGATCCCTGTGGTCAGGACCCAGTCTTGATAGGGGGTGCGGCGGGTGACCGTGAGTGTGTAGGTCTTGGTGGTGACTCCATCCTGCGCCGTCACGAGGATGGCCAGAGGGTTGGTGCCGACCGTCAGAGGGAGGATTGGACTGGCAGCGCCATTTACGGTGAAGCTGGCATGCGCCTCCGCCACCACGGGGGTGAGGGTGATGCTGGAAGTGGCGTTGGAAACTTCCGAAGCATAGCTGGTGGTGGCTGGGGCGAAGGCAGGCGTGAGGGTGCCTCCGGCAAAGGAGAGGGAGGCAAGATCGGCGTTGGTGCTGAGAGTGGTGAAGACCAGGTCGTCACCATTGGTGGTGCCTAGTGTGCTGGTGGCAGCGGCGATGAAATGGTAGGTTGTGCCAGGGGTGAGACCGGTGAGGGTGGTGGTTATGTTTTGCGGGACGACGTCGTGATCACCATTGAGAGCGAAGGCCACATTGGTGCCGTAGCTGGTGGTTGTGCCGTATTTGAACTGCGCGGTGCTGGTGGTGCCGTCTGGATTGACAATGGCGTTGAGCGTGGCGGTGGTAGTGCCGACTGAGGTGGCGGCGAGAGTGGTGACATCTGGCGCGGTGGCATTGATGAGGACATGGCTGATGTCGGACGACTGCCACGCGCTGTCCCCGGGCTGGTAGGCGATGACGCAGACGGTGCCGGCGGAGTTCACGGTGAGCTGATCGCCCACCAGAGTGGCGGGCCCGGTGACGATGTAGCTGGAGGGCAGGGCGCTGGTCGTTGTGGTGCTGAGGGTGATGGTATTGCCAACGGTCACCGTGGATGGCGGCGTGAAGGTGAGGCTTTGGGGGGAGTTCAGGCCTGGCACAGCGAGGGTCGGCACCCAGAGATTACGTCCCGCAAAGGCGCTTTGACCGGAGGAGTTCTGGCCGGCGGTCCAGAGGGTGCGGTCGATGGCAAAAATCAGGCTGTGGGTCGCAAAGGCCTGCACGGGCAGGGTGCTCCACAGGGTGCCGGTACCGACACGCGCCGGGCTGAAGTTGGTGGTGATCGTGCCATTGCCAAACTGGCCCACCGCATTGCTGCCCCAGGCATACAGGCTGCCGTCGCTGGTGGTGGCCAGCGAGTGTGCCGTCCCGGCGGCAATGCTGGCCCAGTTGGTGGCAGTGCCGATTTGCAGTGGTGACGTACGCTGCGTGAGGGTGCCGTCGCCCAGCTGAGCGTTGCTGTTCAATCCCCAGGCCCAGAGGGTGTGATTGGTTTTGAGTGCGAGGACATGCGTGTTGCCAGCGGCGAGCGTGGCCCAGTCCGTGGCGACGCCGACTTGCGTGGGCCGAACGACGGTGGTGGTGGTGCCGTTGCCGAGCTGGCCGTTGGAGTTGCTGCCCCAGGTGAAGAGCGAGCCGTCGGTTTTCAAACCTGCGGCGAAGGAGGTCGAGGAGCTCGCGGAGCCAGCGACCATGCGCCAGTTGGTGTCGGTGCCGATCTGGATGGGGAAGTTGCGCTGAGTGGTGGTGCCGTCACCCAGCTGGCTGAGACTGTTCGCGCCCCAGGCCCAGAGCGTACCGTTGGTCTTGATGGCATAGGTGCAGTTGTTGGCATCGAAGATGAAGTTCCAGTCTGCATCCATGCCGATCTGGATCAGCGACGAGCGGGTGGTAATGGTGCCGTCACCGAGCTGGCCGCTGCCGTTGTTACCGCAGGCCCAAAGGGTGTGGTCGCTGCGAATGGCATGCATGGAGCTGTTGGCGGAGGAAACGCTGAGCCAGGTGAAGCCCGTGCCCATTTGCACCGGAGTCGGATGCTGGCTGGAATCGGTCGCGCCGAGACCCAGCTGTCCCGAGGAATTGCCACCGAGGCCCCAGAGGGTGCCGTCCGGTCTGATGAAGTAGGTATTGTTGGTGCTGCCCACCGCGCTGGAGACCGCGCCCAACTGCTGCGAGAGCGGCAGGAGCGAACGCATGACCACGCCGTGTATGTTATTGGTGTTGGTGCCCCAGCTGTAAACCGAACCATCCGAGGTCGCGGCGTGGGAGACGCTCACACCGCCAGTAACGGCCGCCCAATTGGACGCGGTACCAACCTGGAGGGGAGTGTTGGCGCGGGCCGCGTTGTCTGCGAAACCCTGGCCGAGCTGCCCCAGCGTGTTGGCGCCCCAGGTCCACAGCGTTCCATTCGTTTTTCTCACGATGCAGTGATTGCTGCCAGCGGCGAGAGTGGCTCCGGACCAGTCTGTTGTGCCGCCGATTACGACCGGGGCGGAGCGCTGAGTCAGCGTGTTGTCCCCGACTTGTCCACTTGAGTTAAGTCCCCACGCATTGAGCGTGCCGGTGGTCAGCGTCGCAAAGCCACCGTTCGAATGGGCGGCGACGCTTTGCCAGGTGGTGCCGGTTCCGATTTGGACGGGGGCCAGTCGTGTGGTGGAAGAACCGTCACCGAGCTGGTTGCTGGTGTTGAGACCCCAGGCCCAGAGTTTTCCCAGGGTGTCGATGGCGAAGGTGAAGTCGCCGCCCGCGCTCAAGGTCTGGCCGCTGATGGACCAGGTGGAGGCCGTGCCGATGCGGGTGGGGGTGGAATAGGTGGTGGTGAGGGTGCTGTTCTGGCCGACCTGGCCGTTGGAGTTGCCACCCCAGGCCCAGAGTGTGCCATCGTTTGCCACCGCCACGGTGTGGGTGGCTCCGGCTGAGGCGAGGGACCAAACCTTGGTGACGCCGAGCTGTGCCAGGGTGCCGATCTGAACGGGGCTGGTGCGTTGAGTGAATGATGAGTCCCCGACCTGGCCGCTGGAGTTCAGGCCCCAGGCGTACATCGTGCCATCACTGCGGAGGGCCACGACATGTGAGGTGCCGCAGCTTACGCTGGACCAGTTGGTGGCAGAGCCGACCTGAACCGGCGTGCGCCGGGAGGAGGTGGTGGTATCGCCGAGCTGTCCGTTTGAGTTGATGCCCCAAGCCCAGAGCGTGCCATCACTGCGGATGCCGAGAGTGAAGTCATTGGCCTTGCTGCTGCTGAGCTGCACAAAGCCGGGCGCTGTCTGGACGATGAAGGATTGATACACTGGCAGGGCAGCACCGATACTCCCGCCGTTGCCGGTCTGCGTGGCTTTGACGGTGACCACACCCGGGGTGCCCGTGAGGGTGACGGTGCTGCCTGCGAGCGTCGCTGAAGCGGAGCCGGCCACGATTTGATAATTGACGGTCAGACCGCTGGTCGAAGTGGCGCCGAGCGCGAAGGCGGCATCCGTGGTGCGCTTCAGGCCGACAGTGGGGAAGGCGATGACCTGGGTGGTGGCGGTGAGGGTGATGTCATTGCCATCGCCGCCGGTGTAGCTGATCTGGAAGAGATAGGACTGGGCATTGAACGTCGCGGTGACGGCGCTGCCTTCCGGCAGGCTGGCGAAGGTGCCGCTGATGGGGCTGCTGCCGGTGTTGTTGACGAGTTTCAAGACGGTGCCATTTGCCGGAGAGAAGCCGAGAGTGAGGGTCAGGGGCAGGCCGCTGGCGCTGAAGCTGTCGATGGTGACCGGCACATCACTGGCGGTGATGAAGGTGCCCGTATTGGAGGTGGAGAAGGAGCGGTCCGGTCCTGGGAACACACCGCCCGAGGTCACTGCAACCATGCGGCCGTGATAGGTGAGGAAGGGCTGCACGACGATGCCTGCTGTCCTGGCAAGCTGGGTGTTCCCCGCGCTGAAAGCTTGAGGTGTGGTGGTGGTGCCGTAGCTGGTGGTCAGTCCATATTCAAAGAAGGTGGTGCCAGAGTATTCCTCGCCAACGATGGAGCCGTTCAAGGTGGCGCTGTAGGCGAGCACATTGGTGGCGGGCAGCGCCAGTGCGGCGGGGGTGGGATGGACGCGGAAAATGCCGGAGCTGGTCTGACCGTAGAGATAGCCGTCATTTGCATTCAGCAGACCATTGGCCGCTGCGATGCCATCGTGGCGGCCGGTGAATGAATACAAGCTCTGCACGCTGCCATCCGTGCCGACACGGAACAGGGTGCCCTGGTTGTAAAGACCGCCGCTGGAAGTCACGCCGTAGAAATGACCGTCGGGTCCGACGAAGAGGCCGTAGCTCGGTGTGGAGCCCAGCAGTGCTCCCGTGGTGCCGGTGAAGCTCGCGAGGTTGGTGAACCCACCTGCCAAGGTCACTTTGAAAACGGTTCCCAGGTTCGCCGTGCCGCCGGTGCTGGTCACGCCATAGAGTGCGTCGTCAGGTCCCTGAACCATGGCGCCGAGAGGGCTCGAACCCAGCACACCGCCAATGACGTTGTTAAAGTTGACGAGGTTGGTGAAGGCACCCGCAGGCGTGAGCTTGAAGACGGTTCCAAGGTTGCCACCGGTGCCTCCTGTGGTGGTGGTGCCGTAATAGTTGCCATCATTGGCCTGCAGCAGGGGGCCCTGAGGATTGGAGCCGAGCGCTGAGCCGGTGGTGCCGGTGAAAACCGCCGCCTGGGTCATCAGGCCCGCCGAGGTGATGGTGAAAACCTGGCCGAAGTTGGACGAACTGCCCCCCGAATTGGTCGTCCCCCAGTACTTGCCGTCTGAACCCTGGATCAACGCCGCCTGCGGACTGGAGCCCGGGGCCGCACCGGTGGTGCCGGTGAAGTTGAGCAGAGTGGTCACCACGCCTGACTGACTTGCCTTGAAAACAGAGCCGAAGTTGGTGGCGCCGCCAGCGGAACTGGTGCCGTAGAAGAATCCGTCACTGCCGAGAAGCAAGCCGCCGCGGGATGTGATGGCGCTGGTGCCGGAGACAGGAGGGAGCTGGGAAAGGATGGCAGGAGCACCGTCAATGGAAGCATTGAAGAAGGTGCCGTAGCCAAGAGCCGTGCCGCCGCCAGTGGTGGTGCCAAAGAAGGTGCCCTCGCTTCCCTGCACGAGTTTGCTGAAAACGGGTGGCGAGTTCAAGTTCACCAAGGTGGTCAGCAAGCCAATGGTGGAGACTTTGAACAGGGTGCCTTGATTGAACAGGCCGCCACTGCTGGTGGCACCGTAGAGAGTGCCATCCACTCCGGCCACCAATGACCCCTGCGGTGCGGTGCCCGGTGCGGTGCCGGTGGTGCCGGTGAAATTGACCAAAGTGGTGAGCACCCCGGCTGGAGTCATCTGGAAGAAAGTGCCATTGCCACCTGCGGTGCCGCCGGCGGTCGTGGTGCCGTAAAAATTTCCGTCGCTCAGCTGAACCAGCGCGCCTTTGGGGCTGGATCCCAAGGCCGGAGCCACTGTGCCTGAGAACTGCACGAGGGTGGTGAACGTGCCGGTGGGAGTGCAGACAAAGACCGTGCCGAGATTCAAGGTGCCCCCGGTCGCGGTGGTGCCGTAGAGATTGCCATCGACGCCTTGAACGAGCGTGCAGTTGGGACCGGTGCCCAGCGCGGCTCCGGTGGCGCCGGTGAAGTTCACCAACGTCGTCAGCACACCTGCAGGCGTCATCATGAAGATGGTGCCATTCCCGCCGCCTGAGCCGCCCGTGTTGGTGACGCCGTAGAAGTTGCCGTCATTGGCCAGCAAGAGTCCGCGCGGACTGGTTCCCAGATTAGCGCCTGTGGTGCCGGTGAAATTGACCAGCGTGGTCAGCACACCTGCGGGTGTCATCATGAAGACGGTGCCGTTGCCGCTCGAGGTGCCGCCGCCGGTGGTGGTGCCGTAGAAGTTGCCATCGAGACCGAGGGTCAGCTTGGAGACTGAACCGGAACCGAGCGCCACACCGGAGGTGCCGGTGAAGTTTACCAGGGTGGTGCGTGTGCCATCCGGCGTCAGTCTGAAAATGGTGCCTGAATTTGTGGTGCCGCCGGTGTTTGTGGTGCCGTAAAGATTGCCATCGGGGCCTTGAATGAGCGCCCCCTGAGGGCCGTTGCCATCGACGCCACTGTTGGCGGTACCGTAGAAGTCTGTGAGCTTTGTCATGGTGCCGCCCTGGGACATCTTGAAGGCGGTCCCGACATTGATGGAGCCACCCGTGTTCGTCGTGCCGTAGAAGTAGCCGTCATTGGCCAGGGTGAGACCACTCTGGGGCGATGTGCCGGTCACGACATAATGGAAGGTGGGTTCGACGATGGCGGTGGGCTGAGGAGTGAGGGTGGTGATGACCTGATCGTCCCCATAGGTGATGCCAAAACTGTTTTGAGCCACCAGGCGGATGTGGAAGACTGTGCCTGGGGTGATGCCTTCACCAATGGTCACGGAGACAGGCAGCATCGCGACGCCGCTGGAGAGGTTTTGCGGGCCATCGGGCTCGGTCTCGGGATCGAGCGTGATGGGTACGCTCTCCATGACCTGTGGCACGGTGAAGTCATCGTAGGCGGTGGTCTCGCCGTATTCGAACCAGTAGTTGGTCAGACTGCCGAGAGGATTGATGTAACCGTCCACGGTGATGCCGTTTTGAGCGGTGCCGGTCCATGAACCGGTGATCACGATGGGAGGGCCCTGGGTGGCAAAGGTTTGATCCGGGGAGTAATAAGTGCCCTGGGCGGTGATGGTGACCAGCCGGTAGTGGTAGATTTGTCCACCAATGAGGCCACTGAGGCTTGCGCTCACATCCACGGCGGTGGTGCCAGCGGCGAGGTTCTGCACGGCCGACTGCGTGCCATAGCTGGTGGAGAGACCCCACTCGAAATAGGCTGTCGCCGAGTCGAGATTCGGAATCACACTGGCCGTGAGGGTCGCGCTGGTGCTGGAGCTGACGATGGCATCTGGCAGATCCTGAACCGCAGGCTGCTGATGCACGCGGTAGATGGCACCTGCATTGGCGCCATAAAGATAACCGTCCGCACCGAGCACGAGGCGGTAGTCCAGAGACAAACTGCCGGAGGCTGTGGCCACACCGCCGTCCGCACTTGAACCAAAAGCATACAAGGACTGTGCCATGCCGCTGGGGTGGACACGATAGACCGTTCCCATGGAGTAAGCAGCGGAAAAGCCGGTGGCGCCGTAGAACCAACCGTCGGGTGCCTGCAGCAGCATGGAGGAGGGGGAACTGCCCGGCATCGTACCCGTCGCGCCGGTAAAGGCGACGAGCGAGGTGAAGACTCCGGCTTTGGTGCAGGAATAAACGGTGCCCGCGCCGCTGACGCCGCCGCCCGTGGTGGTGCCGTACAAAATGCCATCGCTGCCAAAGACGAGGTTTGAGGCGGGAGTGGAGCCAGGTGCCGCGCCTGCAGTGCCGGTGAAGTTCACCAAGGTGGTCAGAACGCCAGCCGTCGTGAATGAATAGACAGTGCCGGAACTGCCGGTGCCGCCGCCGGTCGTCGTGCCGTAGAGAACGCCATCACTGTCCAGAACGAGGTTGGTATTGGGGCTGCTGCCGAGAACGGCCCCGGTGGTGCCGGTGAAGGTGATCAGTGAAGTCACGGCGCCGGTCGCGACATTGACACGGAAAATAGTGCCAAACCCACCGGCGCCACCCGTCGAAGTGGTGCCGTAGAGATTGCCATCAGGCGCGAGCACGAGGCGGGTTTGTGGAGCCGAGCCGAGCAGGGTGCCCGTCGTGCCCGTGAAGACTCCGAGAGCGGTATAGGTTCCCGTGGGAGTCACCTTGAAAACGACGCCAAAGCCGCTGGTGCCACCACCGGAGGTGACACCGTAGTAGTTGCCGTCGCCGCCAGGAGTGAGATGTGCGCTGGGCGAAGCACCCAGAGTGCCGGAGGTTCCGCCGAAGGTCGCCAGAGTGGTCAGTCCGCCGGCCGTGGTTAGCTTGAACACTGAACCGTTGGTGCTGGCGATGCCGGTGGGATTGGTGCCGTACAAATTATTGTCGGTGCCGACGATGAGCGTGTTGGGATTGGTGGTGCCTGAAATGCTGTCAAAGCTCCTCACCGTGGTGAGCGTGCTGGGTGCCACGAACTTGACGACGCTGCCGTATTGATAGGTGCCGCCCTGCGTCGTGGTGGCGTAGAGGTTGTTGTCGCTGTGTTTGATGAGGTTGCGATAGATCGGCGGCTTCAATGAGAAGGTTGCCAGAGTGCTGAAAGTGATGGTGCCCGGGACCAGCTTGAACACCCCGCCACGTGTCGCTCCGACGTTTGATGCATTACCGGAAAGGGTGCCGTAGAAGTTGCCGTCCGCGCTTACGAACGTCATGCCGCCCATCGGAGTTGACGGCCCGTCCGTGGAAGTAAGAGTCTTGATGTTGGTGAACACACCCGCCGTGGTGATGGTGAAGAGCGAGCCATACGTCGTTCCGGCCGAGGCGGTGCCGTAGAGCGTCACGCCATCGGCCGCGAACACGAGTGGTGAAACACAGGTGCCGCCGATCACGAGGCCGGAAGCCCCGGTGAAACTTTGCAGCGTGGTCAGCACGCCTGCGGTGGTGCATTTGAAGATGGTGCCGTTGGCATTCGCGCCGCTGGTGGATGTGGTGCCATAGAGCGTGCCGTCCGAGCCCTGCACCAGCGCACCCAGCGGGGTGGATCCGATCGCCACACCGGTGGTTCCAGTAAAGGCGACGAGGGTGGTGAAGGTGCCGCTGGTCGTCATTTTGAACAAGGTGCCAAAGCCACCCGCACCGCCACCGCCGGTGACGCCGTAGAGATTGCCATCGCTGCCTTGAATCATCGCCGCCTGACAGTTGGAGCCGAGCACCGACCCCGTCGTGCCGGTGAAGCTGTTGAGGACGGTGAGCACGCCAGCGGGGGTCACGCGGAACAGGGTGCCATTGGTGGATGCTCCTGAAGCCGTGGTCGAACCATAAAAGTTCCCGTCGGAAGCCTGCACCAGCGGCGCTTTTGGCACGGAGCCCATGTTTGGACTTGCCGAGCTGAGGCTGACCAGGGTGGTGAGCACGCCTGCCGGGGTCATTTTGAAGATGGTGCCCAGATTGTTGGCTCCGCCAGCGGTGGTGGTGCCGTAGAAGTTGCCATCGCTGCCGAGGCAGAGGCCCGCCTGCGGTGCGGCACCGTTGACACCGTAGAAATTCACCAAGGTGGTGACCACTCCGGCGGTGGTGATCTTGAAGACGGAGCCTTGATTGTTGAGGCCACCGGTCTGGCAGGTGCCGTAGAGCGCACCATCGGCACCCAGGACGAGTGTGGAGAGGGGCTTGTTGCCAACGATGTTCGCCTTGGAACTGAGCGTCTCCACAATGTTCACGATGCCGACGGTGATGGAAACCGTCGCGGCAGGACTGGTGGCGACACCATTGTTCACGGTGAAGGTGAATGAATCCGGGCCCGTATAGCCGGCGGCAGGCGTGTAGGTCAGATTGGGTGCGGTGCCGGAGAGGGTGCCGTGAGCGGGAGAAGAGGTGGTCGTGAAAGTGAGCGGCAGAGCAGGGATGTTGGGATCGGTGCCCGTGAGTGTAACCGCCGTCGGTGTGTCAGGAGCGACGGTGACCGATTTCGGCGTCGCCACCGGCGGGCCGGCTGCAATCGTCAGGCTGACGGTGGCAGGAGAACTGGTGATGCCATAGAGGTTGGTGGCGGTGAAGGCAAAATTGTCCGAGCCTGAGTAGCCCAGCGCGGGGGTGTAACTTACGCTGGGGGGAGTGCCGGAGAGCGTGCCATGCGAAGGCGGGGTGGAGACCGTGAAGCTGAGGGGGGCGCCGCTGGGCGAGTTGGTATCCGTGCCTGCCAGGGTGAGGGCTTGAGTGGCTCCGAATGCGAGGGACTTGCTCTGCGAGGTCGCGGTGGGCGCCAATCGACTGGCGTTGCCCAAAATATCCACGTCATCAATGTTCCAGCCAGAGTAGGCGAGCGCGCCAGCCGCCACCTGGTAACCCCAGCGTACATAGACCGTGGCTTGATGATCTGCCACTGCCGAGATGTCATAGGTCACCGCCTGCCATGCGGAATCGGTCACCGCGCCCGAGTCATTGGCATAGACCTGGGTCCACGTGGAGCCGTCGTTGGAAACCTCCACCGTTGCGAAAGCCAGAGGCTGGACGTCCGTGTTCAACCAGCGTTGAAATTTCAACTTGGTCTGGGTGGACGTGGTGCAGTTGAAGGCGGTCGTTGTCAGATAAAACGGGCCGCCAGGAGTGGTGGAGTAATTGCCGGACAGATTGACGCCATAGACATTGCTGCCGGTTTTGCCAGCGGTGGGATCTGCAAATCCATTGGGCGGCCCACCGCTGCCCGTCGGCACGCCGTAGGTCCACTCGCCCTGGGTGCTCCAGCCCGGATTGGTGGAGAGCGCCTGCGAGCCAACCTTTGCCTGCACCAGAAGCGAAGCAGAGCGGGTGGTGTTGCCGTTGCCGTTGCTGATATTGGTAAAGGTGATGGTGTCGCTGTAAGCTCCGGCAGAGAGCGCATTGGCGGATGTCGTGTTGATCGATGCGGTGACGTTTGCCGTTGATCCCGCAGCGACCGTACCGCTGGTGGACGAAAGGGTCAGCCAGGAGGCTGTTTTGGCCGCCGTCCAGCTCATGGAAGCGGTGCCAGGATTCTGAATGGTGAAAAGGGCGCTGGAAGGCGCAAAGGCGCCGCCCGCCCCGCCCGTGGAGGCCAGAGCCCCTGCTGTCACGGACATGGCCGGTGTGCCTGCAACTGACAGCGACACGGCACGGGTGGTGGAGCCGTCTCCAGTCAAGGTATTGGTGAAAGTGATCGTGTCGGAGTAGCTGCCTGTGGCGAGTGAATTGGCCGCGGAGTTGATCGTCAGCGTGACGGTGGCATTGCCTCCGCCCGGGATGGTGCCGCTGGTGGGTGACAGCGTCAGCCACGATTGAGTGATGGCCCCGGACCATGTCACGCTCGTGTTGCCGGTGTTGGTGATCGTGTAGACGTTTGAGGCCGGCGAGAAGGGGCCGCCGGTGCCGCCCGTTGAAGCAAAGGTGGCTGAGGGCGAGATTGAGATCACGGCCGTGTCGTCATCAATGACAATCAAATTGGCAAAGCCTGACTGATACCCCGAAGCCACGGCGGAGATGCCAATGGCCTGATTGCCGGAAAGGACCGCATCGTTGCCCGGAGTGATGTCAAACGTCGCCGATGTCTGCCCGGCCAGCACCGTGACCGAAGCGGGGACCGTCACCTTCACAGTGTTTGCCGAGCTCAGGGAGACAACGGTGTCTGCAGCTGCGGCCGTGGGGAGAGTCACGGTGCCGGAATCTGCCAAACCATTTTCCGTGACGCTGGCAGGGAGCGTGATGGCGATGGGATTGAGGGTGAAAGAAACCGGGTCTGAACTGATGCCATTGGCGACCACCACGAGATTGTAAGTGCCGTTTGGCACGGAACTCGGCACGGTGAATTCAGTCGTCACTGGCAGCGCCCCGGTCACGACGCCGTTGTTGTTCCAGTTGAAGCTGCGAGCGTAGTACACCGACGAGCCAGAGGTCAGACGCACGATGGGGTAGTTCGTCGCATTCTGATTGTCATCGCCATAGCTCGAGCCTTCGGACCAGCCGTTCAACTGGGTGCCGACAATGTGGAAGGTGCCGTCTGCATTTTGCGAGACGGATGAGATCACCGGTTTGCCCGCCGAGATCGGTGTGCCGTCCGGGGTGTAGCAGTAAATGGTGGAGCTGAAATTCGAATACAAGCAGGTGCCGTCCGGCAGCACCAGCATGGTGCCATAATAAGAAGCATGGTTTTGTGAACCGCCCGGGGTGGGCACGGCCGTCCACGTATTGTTCGTATAATCGTATTCATAAAAGGCTGTGGGCGAGGGGAAGTGCTGAGCTGAAGTCGGCACCGGAGACACTGCCGCGAGCACTTTGCCATTGGGCAGCATGGCGCAGGGCGCATCAGGTGCGCCCTGTGCGCCGGGGATGTCTGCCGCGATCGTCCACGTTCCATTCGCGGTTGATCCGGAAGGTGTGTAGATGGCACAATGTCCCAGCGAGCCGATGAAAAAGGCCTTGCCATTGGGCAACAACATGGCGCCTCCCGTTTCCGAGCCATAGGGATCGTAAAGCGACACAGGCACCGTCGCATCGGCAATCCAGGTGTTTGATGCCGGGATGTAGCGTTCGGAGTTGGTGGAGTTGATGTCCACCATCAGTTCGCTCCCGTCTGGCAGGCGAACCCAGGCGGATTCATTGTTGCTGCCGAGACAGGTCGGCCCGGCGGTGAAGGTGTTGGTGGCCGGATCGTAAATTTTGGTGGTCCGCGACACCGACACGACGGCATTCAGCACGCGCCCGTCAGGGATCATGGCGGAATTGGCATCACTGAAGCGCACCCCGGGGGAAGGGGTCATGAGCCACTTATTGGTGAGTGGATTGTAAACCTCAGCTGCAGATCCGCCGGTGCCATACTCTCCGCCAGCCACATAAATGCGGCCGTCCTTGAGCACCTGGGAGGAGAAATAAAGCCGGGAATTGTACATGGACTTCAGGGAAGTCCATGTCCCTGCGGTGTAACTTCCCTGGGCGTTCGGCGTGAGTTTGGCAATCGTGGTGCCACCGCCATCAAAAATCAGCAGGGTTCCATCCGGCTGAAGCATCATCAAACCGACCCCGGAGGGGGCCGTGGGCAACGTGGACCAGACCCCTGCAGCCATGGCTTGGAACGGCAAAACACATGGCAAGAGGGCTGCGATTAGTAAAAATATGTATTTCAACATGATGCAGTGGGCTTCAACGCGAGCTTGATGGGGAAAATTCACCGGAATAATGGAGGCTAGCAGGACAGACCAAGCCATTTCAATCCTTAATTCATTCTCCTCTAAATACTATAAAGATAGGCTTGGGGGCGCAGTAAAGCGGGGGCTCAGGCCCGGAGCCGAGGACTGCAATCGGCGCGCCTCCGAGGCCGTCGACCTCGATGAAGCGATACGGCTAGATAGCTTGCTGGCGACCTGTGACAGGAACGTGTTTTTCCAACACGGACAGCTTTGAGCCAAAGTTCATGCCGGGGTGACACCCAAGGTGAAGGCTGACAAACCGATTGGAGAATGGAACACGTTCCACATCGTCATGAAGGGTGACCGCCTGACAGTCACGCACAACAACAAGCTGATCATCACGGACGCCCAGCTACCAGGCGTATCACGGCAGTGACCGCTGGCCCTGCAACTGCATCCCGAATTAAGTTGGATCAACCCTGCGCGAGCTTGCGGTAGAGCTTTTCCATGGCGGTGGCGCTGCGGCAGGCGATGGCGGCTTGGGCGAGGATGCTGGCGACGTCGAGACGGGAGATTTTGATGCCTTGCTGGACTTTATCCCAAGGGGAGGAGCGCATTTTGGCGAGGGTTTGAATGCCGAGGAGCAGGGGCAGGGCGGTGGCGTAGCGGAGCTTGCCATGGGTGACATGCTGCACGTAGAGCAGGCCGCACTCGAGGTGGTCGGTGCAGGTTTGCAGCCAGAGGCTCCACTCAGTTTGGATGTCTGCGGGCTGGCAGGGGAGGTAGCAGCGGCCGTCGCGGGTGTCTTCGCCGATGTCGCGGAGAATATTGATGAGCTGGAGGCCTTTGCCCATGCGTGCGCCCCATTCCTGCATTTGGGCGGTGGTGACGCTGGGATCGAGCGAGCCGGGGAGTTCGGTGGCGCAGAGCTGGGTCCAGAATTCGCCGACACATCCAGCGACGAGCCAGGCGTATTGGTCGAGCTCTTCGGCGCTGGCGAGGCTGCGCAGGCGGCCGTCGGCGGGAAAGCGGCGGATGTCGAGCATCTGGCCGTCGATGATGTGCTCCAGGACGCTCTGGATGGCCGCGAGGGGGACGGGCTGCATGGTGCGCAGCCAGGCGATGCCGTCGGCGAATTTTTCCATGAGGCGGCGCTCGGAGTCGTCGCTCTGCTGGGTGCAGAACTGAGTGATGAGCGTGCTTGCCAGGCCCTGGGCTTCGCCGGTGCCGCGCACCAGTTCTCGATAGCGTTCGAGGCAGTCGAGCCGCACGGAGGCGCTGACGATGGCGGTGTCGGCGATGGTGTCTGCGGTGCGTGCGAGCAGGTAGGCGAGGGAAATGGGCTCGCGCAGCTCCTTGGGCAGCGCTTTGAGCGTGAGGTAGAACGAACGGGAGACGGCGGCCAGAAGCTGGCCGCCGAGTTCGCGTTCGTGATGAGTTTCGTCGGACATGGGGGTGATGCTAGATGGTAGATGCTGGATGCCGGAGCAAGCATTCTCTGCTAGCATACAAAGAGTGAAGCATCTCTACGTCCATATTCCTTTCTGCCACCGCATCTGCCCCTACTGCAGCTTTCATAAGCACACGCCGGGCGGGACGGACATGACGGCGTTTGTGGATGCGCTGCTGCGGGAGGCTGAAAAGCAGCCGCTGCGGCCGCAGACGATTTTTTTCGGTGGTGGTACGCCGACGATGCTGAGTGATGTGCATCTGGAGCGGCTGCTGCGCGGGCTGAAGGAGCGGGTGGACATGACGGAGGTGGTGGAATTCACGATGGAGGCGAATCCGCGCACGGTGACGGCCTCCAAGGCGGCGATCATGCGCGAGATGAACGTGACGCGGGTGAGCCTGGGGATTCAGGCCTGGGACGATGAGACGCTGAAAACGCTGGGGAGGGACCATGCCCGGGCGGATGCGGAAGCGACCTGGCAGGTGCTGAAGGAGGCGGGGTTTCCGAGCCTGAACCTGGATCTGATGTTTTCGATACCCGGGCAGAGTGTGGAAACTTGGAGGCAGACGCTGGAGCACTCGATCTCGCTGCAGCCGGATCACATTTCGGCCTACAACCTCAACTACGAGGAGGACACGGATTTTTTCCGCCGGCTCAAAGCGGGGGAGTATCGCGAAGACGAAGGGCGTGATGCGGAGTTTTTCAATCTGGCGATCGACACGCTGGAGGGCGGCGGGTTTGAGCACTACGAGATTTCAAACTACGCGAAGCCGGGGCATCGCTCCGTGCACAATGAGGCCTACTGGCTGGGGGAGGATTATCTGGGCATCGGGCCCGGGGCGTTTTCGACGGTGGGCGGGAGGCGCTGGAACAACGTGAAGGACACGCCGCGCTACATGGCGATGACGCTGGCTGGTGAAGAAACGGCGGCGGATGTGGAGGAACTCACGCCGGAACAGCGGCGCACGGAGCGCTTTGGCCTGGAACTGCGCACCGCGCGAGGACTGCCGCTGGAATTGGTTCAAGCCGAGTCACGCAAGATGCTCGAGACGCTGCGTGAGCAGGGGCTGCTGAGCTATGATGCAGGCCATGTGCGGCTCACGCGGGTGGGCAAGCCGCTGGTGGATCCGATCGCCGTGGCGCTGATGGGCTGAGATCAGTGCGGCAATTTCATGCCTGAACTGATGGCGGTAAAGATCACGGCGAAGAAGGCGATGATGCCGATGAGGACCATGCAGATGCCAATGAGGGTCATGATGCCGTGAAACTTCCAGTAGCGGCGCTGCTCGGTCAGGGCGGCATCGAGATCCGCAATGGAGTGTGAGGCCATCAGTTTGGCGATGCTGTTGGCATACTTCCAAAGTTTCAGAGCGGGGTAGATGGTGAGGAAGGCAAACACGCCAAGGTAGACCGATGTGCCAATCATCACGCCCGTTAGGATAGCGGGATTTTTAGAGAACATCGGATTGCCCGCGATGGCGGGATTGCTTGTGAATTCGGGACTGCTGAACGTGCCTGAGGCTGCGAGCAAAGCGTAGAGGCAGCTCCAGAGGACCAGAAACAGGCCCACGAGCCAGAAGATCACCGACATGAAGCGCACCCATGGCTTGGTGCCAGCGAGCTGGGCGATTGTGCTGGGGGAGACAGCCTCAGCCACGCTGTTGGTGGCGGAACCAAAGAGATTGGCGACCGGGGAGGAGTAGGGATTTGAAAGGGGGGATTCCATGGCGGGCGAAAGTGGGAGTATGAGCGCTGGAACCATACCCTGCGTTTACAAATTCTACGAAAATAATTCGCGGGTTGTCAAAACCAAACGGAACCGCTTCATTGATGGCTCATGGCAGAGGCACGCGCGGACACCTTGCAAACAGTCGAACTCGCGGACGGCGTGGAGATTCAACTGCGCGTGGCGGGGCCGGCGGTGCGCAGCATGGCCTATTTGATCGACCTCATCATCCGCATCTGCATCGACATCGTGATGGCGATCTGTGCGCACTGGCTGCTGCTAGGACTGATTGGCGAGGACATGACACGCGGACTGTCCCTGCTGTTTGCGTTTTTCATGGAGTGGTTTTACAACGTGTTTTTCGAGGCGGGTGCAAAGGGTGCGACGCCGGGACAGCGATCCATGAAACTGCGGGTGATGAGCGTGACCGGCGGGCCTGTGTCTGTTGCGCAGGCGGTGATGCGCAATTTTCTGCGGGTGGTGGATTTCATGCCGGGGCTGTACCTCACGGGGATCGTGTGCATGCTGTTTACGAAGCGATTTCAGCGACTGGGTGATCTGGTGGCCAACACCGTGGTGACGTATGCGGAGGTGCCGCAGTCAATCACGCCGCATGTGGAAATCCGTGCGGAAAGGCGTGCGCCATCGCAGGTGCTGACGCGGGAGGAGCAGGCGGCGCTGCTGCAGTTCCTGGAGCGTGCGCCGCTGTGGGCGGATGAGCGCCGGATCGAACTGGCCACGCTGGTGCAACCGCTGACCGAGGCAACGGGAGTGGAAGGACTGCGCCGGCTATGTGGCATGGCGCTGTGGCTGCAGGCCCCGGAAGACAAAAGCGGTACTCCGCCACCGCTGAAAGGAGCAGCCATGTTTCGCTCATGACTCCTGCCCAGTTTGAAAAGCAGATCGAGCCACGCTGGCAGAAGCTGGAGACGCTGCTGAATGAAGCGGAGAAGTCACACCCCACGGCTGCGGTGGAGGAACTGCCCGCCACTTTCCGGCAGGTGTGCCATGACCTGAGCGTGGCGCAGCACCGCATGAGCCCGCAGCGCCTGACGCAGCACCTCAATGCGCTGGCGATCCGCAGCTACCGTGTGCTGGAGCGGCACAGCTCCGGGGGATGGGATGCTTTTGCGCGCCTGTTTCTTGTGGAGTTTCCGCAGACGGTGCGCGCGGAGTGGAAGTTGTTCTGGTGGTGCAGCGCCTTGTTCTACGTGCCCGCGCTGCTGCTGATCGTCGTGACACCCTATTATCCGGAATGGTCGATGACCATGCTTGGACCCGAGGGAATGATGCAGGCGGAGATGATGTATGGAAAGGGATCGACGCTCGCCGCCAACGTGCGCAACAAATTTGGGTCTGATTTCAAGATGTTTTGCTTCTACATCATGCACAACATTGGCATCGATTTTTACACGTTTGCCAGCGGGCTGGTGGCAGGTGTGGGCTCTCTGATTGTGCTTTTGTTCAATGGTCTCAGCATCGGCTCCATGGCTGGCTACATTGCCTATGCGGGAGATCCCCATTTGTTTTACACGTTTGTGGCCGGGCATTCAGCTTTTGAAATCACGGGCATGGTGGTGGCGGGCATGGCTGGATTTCGGCTGGGTTTGTCTGTCTTAAAACCGAACCGGCTCAGCCGGCGTGATGCTCTCGTTCTGGCAGGACGCAAAGCCATGCCGTTGCTTGTCGGTGCCACCCTCATGACTTTTTCAGCGGCCATCGTTGAGGGCTTTTGGTCGGCCCGAGAGCTGCCCGCCGCCATGAAATACACCTTTGGTGGCATGTGCTGGCTGCTGGTGGCGGCGTTTCTCCTGCTGAGTGGAAGGAGGCAGAAGGATGCGGCTTGAGGACATCACCGTGACGCTGCGGCCACGCCAGCCGTGGGAGGCTGTGGACCTGGGCTGCGCCATGGTGCGGCGTGACTTTGGCCGCATCCTGCTGCTGTGGGTGTGCACGGTGCTGCCGCTGTGGGGGCTGGTGAGTGTGCTGCTGCGTTCATCGCCTGCATGGATTCCGCTGGCGGTGTGGTGGCTGAAGCCGCTGTATGATCGTGTGCCGCTGTTCTTTCTGAGCCGTGCCGCCTTTGGCGAGCGGCCCGGTTTTCTAGAAACCTTGATGCAGTGGCCGCGGCTTTGGCTGACGAATTTTCTGCCTGCGCTGCTGTGGCGGCGGCTGTCCTTGATCCGCAGCTTTGCGCTGCCGGCGCAGATGCTGGAGGGGCTGCGTGGTGCGGCGGTGAAGAAGCGCATCAAGACTTTGGCGATGGATGGGGGAAGCTCGGGGCTTTCGATGACGCTGGCATTTTCTAATATCGAACTCGCAGCCTGGCTTGGGCTGATGTGGGGGACGTATGGCCTGCTGCCGGAATCCGCGCAGCCTGACTGGGACGGGCTGCTTCAAGCCTTTGATTTCGAGAGCACGATTCCGGATGCTTTTCTCTGGTGGGGTGCGGTCTGTCACATGGTCATCGTCACGCTGCTGGAGCCCTTCTATGTGGGGGCGGGTTTTGCGCTGTATTTGAACTGCCGCACACGCATTGAAGGCTGGGATGTGGAGCTGGCGTTTCGGCGGCTGGCTGCGCGGCTGACTTCCGCGACTGTGGCGGTGATCATTGCTGTGCTGATGATTTGTGGTGCTCAGTCTGGTGTGCAGGCGGCTGACGAGAAGGATCCTGCCATCGTCGCACGGGAGGTGCTGCAAGATCCTGACTTTGAAATTCACCGGCTTAAAATTCCGGAATGGGTGAAGGATGAAAAAAAGGACAAGGGCCAAGACAAGGTGGAGGGCAGGGCCAAGGCACAGGGGATGGATTTTTTTTCCGACTTATTCCAGTTGTTGTTTTGGGCGCTGGTGATCGGGGTGGTGAGCTGGCTGATCATCTATCTGGTGAAGAACCGCCATCTGTTCAGTTCACGTGGTGCCAGCAAGGCACCGGTGCGGGCGCCGAAGGTGCTCATGGGGATGAACATCATGCGCGAGAGCCTGCCGGAGGACATCGTGGCGGCAGCGCGCGGGGCATGGGCTGCGGGGGACTTCAAGGAGGCGCTGAGTCTGCTGTATCGGGGTTCGCTTTCGTGGCTGGTGATCCGCCGCCGGGTGCCGATCACGGACAGTGATACGGAGGAGGACTGCCTGGTGCAGGTGCTTCAGGCCGGAGATCAAACGGAGGCCGACTACTTCCGCCAACTGACGGGCGCGTGGGTACAGGTGGCGTATGCGGTGATGCCGGTGTCAGACGCTGAAATGGGGGCGCTGTGCGACCGGTGGCCGTTTGTGGAGAAAGGAGGTGCGGCGTGATGCGGCACTTCATTCGTGGATGGCTGATGCTGGCAGGCCTGCTGGTTCTCTGTGCCTGCGGGGATGGCGGCGGCGGTCATTGGGAGGAGGTGGAGAGAGTCACCGGCTACAAAGGCAAGGCGCGGGTGAATCCTTTCCTGGCGGCGGAGCGCCTTCTCAATGAACTGGGTCACAAGGCCCGTGCGGAGAAGTCGCTGGCGAAACTGCCGCCGCATGATGCGGTGATGTTTGTCTCCGGCGAAGGTGGACTGCCGGAGGGGCGGGCGAAACAGCTGCTGCGCTGGACCTACAGCGGCGGGCACCTCATTTACTTCCTTGATGGCACTCGTCCGTACAACGATTTTGAAACGCAGTTTGGCGAATTCATCTCCGCCATGCTGCTGGAAGAGCAGAAAGATCCGGTGATGGAGCAGCTTGGCGTCGGGGTGCAGAAGCGCTTCCCGATGGAGAAGGTCAAGGACCTGCTGAAAAGCAAGGCTGGCGAGCAGGAGAGCGCCAAGGACGGGGAAGTGGAACAGGCCTGGAAGGAAAAAGTGAATGAGGTGTCACGTCAGGAGGTTTCATGGAATGGCAGGACCTACCAGCTTGATCTCGGCGGTTACCAGAGCCTGAACCTCCAACGCAGGCTGCTGCCGGGTGAGTTTTCCGCCGGACCCAAGGACGATGCGCTGGCGCTGCATTTGAGGCATGGGATGGGCATGGTCACGCTGCTGGCGCATGCGCGCCCTTTTCGCAATCACTGGCTCGGAGACCACGATCACGCGCGCTTGCTGTCCGCGCTCGTCGGAGAGCATGGCTCCAAGGAGGTGCTGTTTGTTGCGGCCTCCACGGGCAGTTTCTTTGGACTGCTGTGGCAGCATGGCTGGATGGCCGTCATCACTCTGGCGTTGTGCCTCGGCTTCTGGCTCTGGCAGCAGATGCCGCGCTTTGGGCCGCTGGCGGAGGTGGAGCTGGACTCGACGCGTCATTTTGCCAGCCACATCGGCGCGCTGGGGGAGTTTTTCTGGCGCATGCGGCGCGTGGCGCTGCTGGTGAATTCTGCCCGAGATGCGGTGTGGGAGCGTGTGCGGGAGAGACTTCGATCGCTTGATGATGGCAGCCGGCCGATGAACGACGCACTCGCCCAGGAAATCTCCCGCCGCAGCGGGCTGCCGGTCAAGCGGGTGACCGATGCGTTCGATGTGACGCCGCCGAACAGCGCCCACCATTTTGTAAATCTCATGCGCGATCTTCAAACCATCCGCCGTGCTCTTTAAAACATCGCCCACAACTCCATGAATCCGATCCTTCCTGAACCTGACGTCTCCAGTCTCTACGTGCCGCCGCCGTCCGGTGGTTATGCGCCGCCTTCCATGCCGAGGAGCACGGAGATTTTTCGGAAGATCCATGCGGCGGTGAGCCAGGTGTTTGTGGGGCAGGAGGAGGTGCTGTATCAGGTGCTGGCGGCCTTGCTGGCCGGGGGGCATGTGCTGCTGGAAGGAAAGCCGGGCTTGGGCAAAACGCATCTGGTGCTGGCGCTGTCCCACACGTTTGGCGGCAGCTTTCGCCGCATTCAGTTCACGCCGGATCTGATGCCCTCCGATGTCTGCGGGCACACGCTGTTTGACATGAGCAGCAGCACGTTTCGGGTGCGGCGCGGTCCGGTGTTTGCCAATCTGCTGCTGGCGGATGAAATCAACCGTGCGCCTGCCAAGACGCAGTCATCGCTGCTGGAGGTGATGCAGGAAACGCAGGTGACGATTGATGGCGAGAGCCACGCGCTGGTGCCGCCGTTCATGACCTTTGCGACGCAGAACCCGATCGAACAGGAAGGGACGTATCCGCTGCCGGAGGCGCAGCTCGACCGCTTTCTGCTCAAGGTGCTGATCGACTACCCGGATGTGGCGAATGAGACGTGGATCGTGAAGGCGGTTTCATCGCGCGCTTCGGGGGGCGGGCTCTCCACGGCGGAGGTGCCTCAGGTCTGCACGCCGCAGGACATCCTGGCCGCGCAAGACGAAGCCGCTGCCGTGCAGGCGGTGGAGCAGGTGGTGGACTATGCGGTGAAAATCGTGCGCGCCACGCGCCAGCACAGCGCCATTTCACTCGGGGCGGGAACGCGCGGCGCGATCAGTCTGGTGCGCGTGGCCAAATCGTACGCGCTGCTGGAAGGCCGCAGCTTCATCACGCCTGGGGATGTGAAACGCGCGGTGCTGCCGGTGCTGAGGCATCGCGTGCAACTGGCGCCGGAAATCGCGATCAGCGGCCAGAGCGTGGATGACATGCTCAATTCGCTGCTCAAGACCATCGAAGCGCCCCGCGTCTGATTTTCATGCGCCCGACCGCCCTGCTGCTCCGACTTCTCATCGCCTGGTTCGTCCTGGCGGTGGTGGCGTGTGTTTGGGAGAGCCTGGCCGTGCTCTGGCAAATCGGGGGCGGTGTGCTGCTGGTGGCGCTGGTAGTGGATGGCTGCACGCTGCCGCGGCGCGGGCGCATCACGGGTGAGCGCTCGCTGCCGGGACGTTTTGCGCTAGGGGTGGGATCTGCGGTGACGCTGACGGTGACACACTCTACCCGGCGCACGCTGAGGCTGGAGGTGTTTGATGGCATCCCGACGGCGGCGGAGGCGGATGGGCTGCCGCATCGCGTGAGCATCCCACCGGGTGAGTTTGCTGCGATCTCGTATGAGGCGCGCTTTGTGCGGCGTGGGCAGCATGCATTCACAGCGGCGCATGTGCTGGTGGACTCGGCCTTTGGCCTGTGGCGCAGGCTGCACTTCATCGCGGGCGAGAGCCAGACGCGCGCCTACCCGAACTACGAGCCGGTGGTGCGCTTTGCCCTGCTGGCGATGGCGAACCGCGTGGAACAGATGGGAATCATCAAGCGGAAGCGCATGGGAGCCTCGCTGGATTTTCACCAGCTGCGCGACTATCAAGATGGCGATGTGCTTTCACGCATCGACTGGAAGGCCACGTCGCGCCGCTCCATGCTGGTGAGCCGTGACTACGAGGAGACGCGCAATCAGACGATCCTGCTGGTGCCGGATTGTGGCCGCCGCATGCGTGCGCTGGACGGGGGGCTGAGCCAGTTTGACCACTGCCTGAATGCGATGCTGCTCATCGCCTTCATCGCGCTGCGGCAGGGGGATGAAGTGGGGGTGGTGGGCTTTGGCGGGGTGCAGCGCTGGCTGCCGCCGGTCAAAGGCGCGCACAGCATGCCGAAGCTGCTCAACCATTTGTACAACTACGAGGCCAGCAGCGAGCCGAGTGATTTTATTGAAGCGGCGGAGCGCGTGATGACGCTGCAGAAGCGACGAGCTTTGGTGATCATGCTGACCAATCTGCGCAGCGAGGATGGGGCAACGCTGGCGGCAGCCGTGGGCGCGATGCAGAAGCGGCATCTGGTGCTCACAGCCACTTTGCGTGAGCAGGAACTGGAACAGCGTGCGGCGGCTCCCATTGAGCATCTGCATGACGCGCTGCAATACGGGGCGCTGACGCATTACTTTGGCGAGCGCCGACAATTGCTGGAATCGCTGCGCGCGCGTCGGGTGCTGACGGTGGATGAATCTGCGCAGATGCTGCCGGTGGCGCTGGCGAACAAGTATCTGGACGTGAAGGCTGGCGGGCTGCTGTGAGGGGGTATTTAGACTCGCGTGACATTCAACCACACAGCGCACGCGTTGAGTACGCGCACGGTTCTCGCATGCCTCCGGCATGCGGCCTTGAGGTTGGGTGTGAGGTTTGCGTGATCCGGTGGTTCTCGCTCGCAAAGCCTCGCTTCACCACCGGCTAAATATCTCGCGAGCCTCCGGCTCGGGGAGCAAGTGGCAAGAAGGCGTGTGGATATGGCAGGATCATCTTGAATGAGAATGTCACATTACCTTACAATGCGAGACTCAATCATTCAGGCGTCGGCGGCGCTTCAGCAGCAGGGATGAGAGGCCGAGCAGGGAGAGGAGGGCGCGAGAAGGTTCAGGGGCCATGGCGGAGAGCATGAGGTCGTGTCCGCCTGTGAGGGCTCCGGTGGCGAAGCTGGCGCTGTAGAACATGGCGAAGTCCTGGCCGTCGATGGTCACGAAACCATCTGCGCCCATGTCTTTGTAAACTGCGGCCCAGTCGTTGGTGGAAGTGAGCGTCATGTTGGCAAAGCTGGCATCTCCCTGGATGGCGTTGCCACCTGAATTGACCACGATCCAATAGCGGCTGTCCACGCCCGTGGCACTGCCTGCGGCCCAGGTGCCGGCAATGGTGGCATTTCCCAGACTGAAATTGCCCGTGATGGTGAGGCGGTCTGCCTGCAGGGTGGTGGAGCTGTCGAAATTGACGAAGAGAGTGCTGTGCGCGCTGGAGCCTACGCTGGAGATCAGGCTGAGATCTCCCTGAATGTTCAAGGCACCCACGCTGGTCTTGGTGCCGCCGGTGATCGTGCCGTTATTGCCGACGATGATGCCTGCGGACGCGGTGATGGTTCCGGTGCCGCCGAGCAAGCCTGAGCCGGTGGTGTTGTTCACGCCACTTGCATTGCCCTGACCCACGCGAATGGCGGTGGTGCCGGTCTTTGTCATGGTGCCGTCCACCATGAGTGATCCGGTGGATCCATTCTCGCGGCCCACATAGAACTGTCCGGTGGTCTGCTGCACGCTGAAGGTGGAACCCGCACCGATGACCATGCTGCCGTTGCCGCGTTCTCCCACGGTGACATCTGCGGTGGCAGCGGTGAAATTGAGCGTGCCACCCGTCATGGCGTAGCTTCCAGTGTGAGTGGTGGATGCACCGACAGACATCGTGCCGCCGATGTTGACGGTGCCGCCGCTTTGAGTCGCTTTGGCGGTCCCCGTGCCAGTATCCGTCGTGTCGCCACCGATGTAGAAGGTGCTGCTGGTGGACAGGGTGCCAAGCTGCATGTCGAAGTAGGACTCGCCGCCTTTGCCGGACATGACGATTTTGACCACACTGGTGGTGCCTGAGATTTGCTGGAAGGTTCCTTTTCCTGCGAGGCCGATCTGCAGGGTGCCGCCTTGCATGGTGAACTGACCGCCATTCACCTGGAGGAGCCCCGTTGCGCCAGCCTCGCTGCCCACGACGACGGAGGCACTCTTGGAGTAGTAAACGCCACCGGTATTGATGTATGCGGAGCCGTTGCTGCCGTTCTTGGTGCCGATCCAGTCAAAGTTGCTGGAGTTGTTGGTGAACTGGCCGCCACTTTGCACGGTCATGGTGCCGGTGCCGACATAGCCGAGATTAAAATCGCCTACTGAGCCCCCGGTGTTGCGGATGAATGTGCCGTTGTCACGAATGATGAGCGTGCCCTCGCTGCCCGCGTTTCTTGCGAAGAAGATGTCAGCTCTGGTGCCGTTGAGGCTCTCGAATGTGGCGCCATTTTCCACGATGACCGTACCTTTGCCGGTGTAGCCCACGGTGAACTGTCCGATCTCCCGCGTCACCTTGGCACCTGTGCCGCTCAGGTTCAGCAGTCCGATGGAGCCGGCAAGGGAACCTACCTCCAAGGCATCATGCACTTTGAGCTGGCCACCTGCATACACATTGAGGGCGCTCTGGGTGGTGGGCCCGGTGGCGGCACCATATCTGCCGATGCGGACAGGCCCGGTCGTGTCTCCTTCCATGAGGCCGTCTGACTGAATGTTGATGATGCCGTAAGCGCCGGCGGTGTTGCCGAGATTGACCTCCACATTGGTGCTGGTGGCGGTGGTTCCATCGATCAAGGTATTCAAAATCAGCACCGCACTGCCAGCGGCGCCCACACCATCGCCAACGTTGATCACGCCTGCACCGTCGGCTGTTTCGGTGCCGACCTGCAGCGGGCCGTTGAGGTAAACACCGCCGCTTTTAATATCCAAGGTGCCGGCGCTTTTGTTGCCAATGCGGACCCACCCGCCGGTGGTCTGAGTGAGATAGCCACCATCGATGGTGATCGTGTTGCCGTTGGCCACGCTGAAGTCGTTTGTGCTGCCGCCTGCGGACAAGGTTGTTCCCACATTGGATCCTGCATAGTTGACGGTGTTTCCTGACTGGATCGTCACGCTGTCAGTGGTGGCGGTCTTGGGGTTGGCATTGCTCTGCCAGGTGCCGCTTGCGTTCCAGGCACCGGAGCCTGTGCTGAGATAAGTCGCGCCGGCAGCACGGCTGCCTGCCATGCAGAAAAATGTCAAAGCTGCTGCAACAGTGGTCCTAAATGAGGGTTTTATCATTCCCTTCACCTGCCTTGAAAAAGAGGCTCCGACCAAAAGGGAATGGTCACAAAATCTTTCATCGGAAGTGCTGGCTTATCATCATGTCTTGATGACAGGAGGCGCTGGCAGACCGAATGAGGAAACGGCGGTTGTTTGAGAGCGGGGGAAGGGCTCGGTTGAGCCTCGGCATTTTGTGCACACGTGCTGTTTTTTTAAGACGTCGTGCAGAGGGGAAACCATTTAAAAGGCGGCTTGGATTGCTGATTTCGTTGCTTTGAAAAACCCGAGTGAGGACACCGAGCTAAATCAGAGTTCGGGGCGGCGCAGATGATTCTGGACCTGAAGGCCGGGCGGGCTTCTCTAAATCAGTGCTTTACATCATGTGGCGCTTACCGCTATGTGTGGCGTTATTTGCGACAAATTTGTCATGGATGAAGGTGAGGGCATGCCAAGTTCAATCAACCACTGGTCCTTGCCGTATCCGCAGGCAGATCAGCGCCGACATGAGGTGGCCCTGACCCGGGCGATGCAACGCGTCTGTGCCAGTGGAAGCTATATTTTGGGCGCCGAGGTGGATGCGTTTGAAACTGAATTTGCGACATACCTTGGGCTCAGCCAGGTCGTGGGCGTGGCAAGCGGGACGGATGCGATTGAGCTGATTCTGCGAGCGCTGGGGATTGGAGCGGGGAGCAAGGTGGCGGTGCCATCCTTTGCCCCTTCAGCGGTGGCGTCGGGGGTGGCCCGCAGCGGGGCGGCGCCTGAATTTGTCGACATTGAGCCGGGCACGTTCACGCTTTGTCCTGAAGCTTTGGATGCGCTGCTCACTTCTCCCCGGGGGCGTGGAGTGAAGGCGGCGGTGGTGGTGCATTTGTACGGACATCCGGCCGACTGGGAAAGTCTGCAACGTGTGGCGGATGAGCATGGCATTGAGCTGCTGGAGGACTGTGCGCAGGCGCACGGTGCGATGTGGCATGGGCGGCCGGTCGGAACGCTGGGCAAAGTGGCGGCGTTCAGCTTTTACCCGACGAAGAATCTGGCGGCTTTGGGAGATGCCGGTGCGGTGGCGACGAATGACACCGAACTGGCGGAGCGTTTGCGTGTGATCCGACAGTACGGATGGAAGGAGCGCTACGTCAGCGAGCAAGCCGGGGTGAACAGCCGGCTGGATGAACTGCAGGCGGCGGTGCTGCGGGTGAAACTGGGCGCTTTGGATGAGAGCATTCTGCAAAGGAGAAGGCTGGCGGCGGAATACGATGCCCGGCTGGTGGGCAGCCGTGTGGTGACTGCGCCGATGGTGCGGGGCGGGTGTGAGCATGCCTACCACCAGTACGTGGTGCGGTCTGAACGGCGGGACGCGCTGATGCTGCACCTGCAACGAGCCGGGATTCCTGTGGCGGCGCTTTATCCCGTGCCGCTGCACCGGCAGCGTGCTTTTGGCAGTGCCAACGAGCTACTGCTGGAGTCTGACCGGGCTGCTGCTGCGGTGCTGTCACTGCCCATGCATCCTTACTTGTCCGAGGATGCCGTGGGCGCCGTCTTGAAAGCCATGGAAAGGTTTGAACATGAAGGCACCTGAGTACGATCGTATGCGGGCGGTGGAGGACCGCCACTGGTGGTATGCGGTGCTGCGCAACCAGGTGCTGCATGCCCTGGCAGGGCGACTTCCGTCACGCAGCCGGCTGCTGGATGCCGGATGCGGCACGGGGGGGATGCTGGGGTTTTTGCAGGGACGGATTTGTGATCTGAATGTGGCTGGTGTGGATGCTGCAGAAGAGGCGGTGCGGCATTGCCATCAGCGAGGTCTGAGCACGGTGCAGCTGGGTTCGGTGGAGGCGCTCCCGCATGCGGATGCAGCCTTTGATGTCGTGCTCAGCCTGGATGTGCTGTATCATTCCGGGGTGATCGAAAAGCGGGCGCTGGCGGAGATGGGCCGTGTGCTGCGTCCGGATGGCCTGCTGGTGCTGAACCTGCCTGCGTTTGAAGGTCTGCGTGGATCCCACGATGTGGCGGTCGGCGGTGCCAGGCGTTATCGCGCATCCCAAGTGCGGGCGATGCTAGAGCATTCGAGCTTTACCGTGGAAACAATCCACTACTGGAATGCCTGGCTGTTTTTGCCACTGCTGGCGTGGCGGCGCCTGAGCCGCCCGAAAAAAGAGTCGGCGGCTGCGGGTGAGTCGGATCTGAAGCTCACGCCGCGCTGGATGAACTCGCTGCTTGCAGGCATGGGCAAACTGGACGCCGGGCTGTGCCGGGAACTGAGCGTGCCGTTTGGCTCCTCCGTCTTTGCGGTCGCGCGGAAAACGAAACGATCCACCGGAGGGCTGCCGCATGGAATCAACTGAAGCTCCTCCAGAACTGAGCTTTGTGGTGCCGCTTTACAACACCGGCGAAGGCCTGCGCCCGTTGCTGGACGCCTTCCGCGCCTTGTCTTTACCGGAGACCTGGGAGCTGGTGCTGGTGGATGACGGCAGCACGGATGGCACCGCGATGGCGGCCCGGCAGGCAGTGGTGGATTTTCCCGCGGCCGTGAGCGTGGTGGAGCTGGCGCGCAATTTTGGTGAGCACGCCGCCGTGCTGGAAGGGTACCGCCATGCCAGCGGGGACTTCGTGGTGAACCTGGATGATGACCTGCAAAATCCCCCCAGTGAAGCGGTCAAACTGGTGCGACACCTGCGCGAGTCCGACGCCGAGGTGGTCTATTCGCGCTATGCGAAAAAGAAGCATCACTGGGCGCGCAATGTGGCCAGCTGGCTGGCGAACTGCTGCGCTACGTTCCTGCTCGGCAAGCCGAGGGATCTTTACCTCTCAAGCTTTCGGGCGCTGCGTCATGAGCTGGTGGGGAGGATCGTGGCGTATCGCGGTCCTTATCCTTATGTGGATGGATTGATCCTGGGCGCGACCAACCGCATCGCGACGCTGGAGGTGGAGCACGTGGAGCGTCAGGAGGGGCGGAGCGGTTACACACTGCGCAAGCTGATCCGGCTGGCGCTGAGTCTGCTGTTTGATTTCAGCGTCATGCCGCTGCGCATCGCCAGTGTGCTGGGGGTGCTGCTATGTGCGCTGGGGGTGGTAATTCTAGCGGTTGTGGTGCTCGAAACCGTTTTTGTGGGGCAGCGGCAGCTGGGCTGGGGGTCGCTGATGGGGGCGCTGGCCGTTTTCAGCGGTGCGCAGCTGCTGATGCTGGGGATCATCGGTGAATACGTCGGGCGTGCGTTTCTGACCGTTTCCGGCAAGCCTCAGGCCCTGGTGCGCACTTTGACAACACACGTGAAAACACCATCCGCATGATCCACGAAACCACCATTGAAAGCTGCTCCGTGCGCGGGGTGCGTCTGTATGAGATGCGCCATGTGGTGGACCACGTGCGGGGGAATCTGACGGCGCTGGAATTCAGCCAGGATCTGCCCTTTGACGCGCAGCGCATCTTTCTGACCTACGGCATCCCATCGCAAAGCACCCGCGGAGAGCATGCCCACCGCTTGTGCGAGCAGTTCCTCGTCTGTGTGCATGGCGAGTGCCACCTCAGTGTGGATGATGGAGAAAACAGCGAGGAGTTCTGCCTGAATCGTCCCACCTTTGGCGTGCTGGTGCCGCCCATGGTGTGGGCGCAGGAGCATCTGCATTCAGCGGATTCGGTGCTGATGGTGCTGGCCTCGAGGCCCTATGAGGCGGAGGATTATATTCGAGATTACAATGAGTTTACGAACAGGGTGAAAGGATGGAAAACGAAGCTATGAATGCCGGAACCATCACAGCAACATACGACTCGGAAAAGGGGACGACGCTGTCGCGCTGGTGGGGGGGCGCCACGAATGCGATGCGCCACCAGTCCGTCTGGCTCACGATTGCGATGATGATGATGGTGACGCTGGGCATCGGCTGGCTGGACTACATCACCGGCTTTGAAGTGACGTTGTTTGTCTTTTACGGCATCCCGATTTTTCTGGCGGTGTGGTGGGCGGGAACCAGGGCGGGGCTGTTCATCGCGGTGCTGTCAGGCGTGGTGTGGTGGCTGGCAAACATGAACACGAATCCTTATGAGACCCAGCTGGGCTATGCCTGGGCTCTGGTCAACCGGCTGGTGTACCTGTGCGTGGTGGTATTTGCCGTGACTGCGCTGCGCAACAAACAGGAGGCTGACGAGGCGCGGATCCAGATGCTGGAGGAACGGCGGCAGCTTGAAAAAGACATCGTCAGTGTGAGCGAACATGAGCAGCAGCGCATCGGCCAGGATCTGCATGACGGGATCTGCCAGCAGCTGGCGGCGATCGGCTGTGCGGCGCGGGTGCTGGCGGAGGACCTGCAGGCGCAGGGCATTCAAGCTGCGCATGACGCCAGCTTGATCGAGGGATCGCTGCAGCAGGTGGTGATGGAGGCGCGCAATCTCGCACGTGGCATCTTTCCGGTGCATGTGGACCGCAGCGGGCTGGCGGCGGCACTGGCGGATCTGGGGAAAATGATGAGCCGCCTCACGGGCATCCCGATCGTGGTCAACGACTGCGTGGATGTGCCGCTGGATGCCCCGGAGGTTTCGATGCATCTCTACCGAATCGCCCAGGAAGCTGTGGCGAACGCGGTCAAGCACAGTGGTGCGACGGAGATTCAGGTGGCGATGAAGCTCGAGGACGAAATGCTGGAACTGCGGGTGGAAGACAATGGCAAAGGCATGCCCCCGTCCTCACGCACGCGCAGCGATGGAATGGGGCTGCGGACGATGCATTACCGTGCGCAGGCGCTGCGGGCTGTGCTGGCCATCGAGCCGCGAAGCCGAGGTGGAACCATGGTGTGCTGCCGTGTGCAGCTGAAAGATCTCAAACAACTCAAACAACTCTATGATCATGAAGAAAACTGAATTGAAAGCAGCGAACAGCTGCAAGGTGCTCCTTGTCGAAGACCATCCCATGTTCCGCGAACATCTGGGACAGCTGATCGACCGTGACCTGGGCATGTCCATCTGCGGTGAAGCAGACAACATTCGAGATGCCATGCGGCTGATCCTGGAGACCAAGCCCGACATCGCCATTGTGGACATCACCCTGCATGGCTCCAGCGGCCTGGAGCTGCTCAAGGACATCAAGGCGCAGGGGCTGGACATCAATGTGCTGGTGCTTTCCATGCATGATGAGGAACTCTACGCCGAGCGCGCCCTGCGTGCCGGAGCCAAGGGCTACATCACCAAAAACGAAGCCTCCACGGAAGTGATCGAGGCCATCCGCTGTGTCATGAAAGGGGACGTGTATGCGAGCCGGCAAATGACGGCCAAGCTGCTGGAGCGAATGACGCAGAAGCGCAGCAACTCGGAACTGGCCGGGATGGAAACGCTGGCGGACCGCGAGCTGGAGGTGTTTCAAATGCTTGGCCGCGGCAAGAGCACGCGCGAGATCGCCCAGACCCTCAATCTGGGTGAGTCGACAGTCGAAACTTACCGTGCGCGCATCAAAGAAAAGCTTCAGCTGCGCAGTGCTGCCGAGCTGTATTTGCGTGCGGGACAATGGGTTCGCGACCATGGTGCCTGAGCTCACTGGCAGCCAGTCAAAGTGGTAAATGTTAGATTAAATCCCGAAATTCCAAGCTGAGGCACGGCTGCCTTTCCTCGATGGATAGGAAGTGGAGGCGTGTTGGCCGGGCAGTGCTTTACGCCTGCCTAAGTCAGGATAAAGATTTCCGTCAAAGAATTCAAAAAATCTCTGATGATTGCATTGTGTGTTGATTTTCAGTAGGCTGGTAGCCTAGGTTTTAGTTTAAGTGTGCAGTGTCAAGCTATGTTCTTAAGCGGATGCACTAAAATATTTCGAGCGAGTTCATATGCGTGCTCTGAGGGAGCTGGTTATTCCACGGCGGACGTTCTAAAACGCCCCCGCAGGGCTCCGCCATGGAGTGCGAGTGGCCGACAGCACTTGCCACTTGCGGTTGTGCCGTTCCTAAGCTGAATCCTTCGCAGTACTGGCACAGCGAGAGGTTTGAAATATTGTTTCTCGATGCCGGCCTGCTTGTTTCGGTGATGACCCACCTTTCGTGAGCGGTCTTATGGTTTGGGAATTACTTTAGCTCCCGTGGCAGTTAACGTGACACGGCATGTCTTTTGCGGGTGAATGCCGGTTCAGGGCAAACTTTCATCAGTTAAAAATCACCTGATCGAAGCCATGTCAAAACACAGACGCAGCAAACATCCCAGCGGTAAAGCCGTGACTCGCGCTGTCACGAATACTCAAGTGATCAACGCCGCATCTCTGGATGCGATAAACGTCACATCTCAGAAAGGTCTTTCAGAGCCAGAGCAGAGACCACCTGCTTCCGGGTTTTGGGTTCACGCAGCCATGGCGGCTTTGCTGATGGCTCTATGTGCCAGCCTTTACGTCTGGACGGCCGATTTTCCCATGGCGTTTGACGACCATACCTATCTCAAAGACAATCCGTTTTTTCGTGGAGGAAACACCTTTGATCATTTGAAGGACTTCAACGAGTTTGTGAAACGGCCCTTTAAAATTGGGTCTGACCCTGATTATGCCGTCAATGCTGTCATGCGCCCGGTCGCCTATGCGAGTTTTCGCCTGAACTACAGTTTGGATGAATTCAACCCGCACTGGTACCGACTGGCGAATGTGGCGATTCACGCAGTGAATGCGATCCTGCTCTATGCGCTGGTTACGGTGCTGCTCCGTCGTTCGCCGCTGGCCGCCAGTTTGCAGCGAGGTTCCGTGCTGTTTATTTCTGCGACGGCTGCCCTGCTGTTTGCGGTCCATCCGCTGGCCACGGAATCAGTGACGTACATTGTTCAGCGTTTTACCTCGCTGGTGGTGCTTTTTTCGCTCCTGAGTTTGTGCCTGTATTTCGCCTCATGCTCGGTGCAGTCCCGGTGGGGCAGGTGGCTGCTGCGTGGAGGCGCGGTGGTGGCGGTGCTGCTGGCCATGCAGACGAAGGAAGATGCCTTCATGATCCCCTTGCTGGCGGTGCTGCTGGACTGGCTGGTGCTCGGCACGCGGCTGCGGGCAGCTGCAGTCAGGGCGCTTCCGCTGCTGCTATGCATGCCGCTCATTCCTGTGCTGGTTTTCATGACGGCGGCGGCGCAGCACGACGGCTTTAATTTCGATGCCGCCATGAACATCGTCAATTCACGGGATGAACCGGTGAGTCACTGGCACTACTTTGTGACCGAACTGACGGTCATGACCCATTACCTGCGGCAGATGTTCTGGCCCAAGGGGATGAATCTCGATCCTGAGTGGCCGCTCTATGGCTCGCTCTTGCAGGGGCCGGTGCTGCTGGCCCTGGCCGTGCTGAGCGGGATGGTGCTGACGGCATGGGGCTTGTTCCGCCGGTTCCGGGGGGATGCGCGGTTTGTTTTGGTTTTTGCCTGCGTGGGATGGTTTTTCATCACGATCTCCGTGTCTTCGGCACTGACGCCACTGCCGGACTTCGTGGCGGAGCATCGTTCCTACCTGCCATCGATTGGCATTTTTATTCTGGTGGCATGCCTGCTGGACTGGCTGCGCAACAGCAGCAGCGGCCTTCGCGCACGGATGCTGCGGGTGGGGATCCCGGTGCTCACCCTTCTCTGTGTGGGGGCGCTTTCATGGAAAACCTGCATTCGCAACAATGTCTGGCGGACGCGGGAAAGCCTGTGGGAGGACACCGTGGCGAAAAGTCCGGGCAAATACCGCACCTGGGGAAATCTGGGAGCAGCCTATTCCGACGCCGGGAAGAACGAAAAGGCGGTGCATTGCTTCCGCGAGGCGCTGAAAGTCGAACCGCGCTTTCAAAACGGACTGCTCAATCTTTCCAACTCGCTGCTCAGGCTCAACCGCCCGAAGGAGGCGCTGGAATCCACGATGCAGCTCATCAACATCGACAAAACCGCCACCACCAAGCCGCCGGTGGCATTCACCCTTGGCCTCAGCCTCGCAGGTGTTGGCAGGTATGATGAAGCCGTGGCCGTCTTCCGGGACATCCTGCGGGCCATACCCAATGACCCCCAGGCGCACAAGGCACTGGGGCTGGTGTATTTTCAAACCGGCCTGCCACACCGGGCTCTTGATCATTATCACGCTGCCGAACAGGTGCAGCCGGGAGATGCCCAGCTTCAGAAACTGATCGAAGCAGCTCAAATTGCGCTGGTTGAGAAGGGCAGGCCGCGTTGAGGCAGAGGGAATTCAACGTGATGGTGGAATGCGCGCCGTCGATTCGGCGGCAATCCATCCGGCTATGAGTTTCGACACCTCGCCGCGCTGGTGGAAAAACAGGAAATGATCTTCCCCGTCAAAACGGCGTGAGGTGACATCAAGCCCGCCTGTCTTCAGCTTTTCCGCATAACCGGAGACATACTCCCAGGGCACGCGGTCGTCGCTGCCGCCTGAGAGGATCAGGACGCGGCGGGGTTGCAAACGTGCGGCGAGGTCCGCCGGCTTGATGCGATTGTGGAGCACGGCGGAGAGGAATATCAGGGAGCGGAACTTTGGGCCGCCGGTTGATTCGGCCAGACACAAGCCTTTGCCGCCATTGGAGAGGCCCATGAGGTGGATGTGATCGGGATCAATGGCTGCGTGCTTTCCGGCATCGGCCAGGGCACGCGTGATGGTCTCGTAGCCACCCTTCTTCTCCCAATTTCCCATTCCGAAGGTGGGGGCGATGACGGTGATGCCGAGTTCATCGGCGATTTTGGAAAGCAGCCAGACGTAGGCTTTGAAGTTGCCGCCGCTGCCATGCAGGAAGACCAGGGCGGGCGTTGGTTTGCTGCGGTCCAAGCTGGCCGGGATGTAGTGGAAGTAATGGCCGTCACGGAAATCCCTGAAACTGATCTCGCGGTAGATGGACGGCAGCGCAGAACCGACGGCGGTGAAATCTGGATCCGCGCTGATCTCAGCATAAAGGGTGTCGGTCATCGCAGAGAGTTTGCTTCGTTGCTGCTGCGTGAAGAACGGATCGAAGGCCATCGCCGCGGCATAACCGAGATGGATCTGATCGATTTCTGGCAGGAGGGAGCCGATGGAACCGCGGTCATAGTGCCAGCCACCGTCGGAGAAGCGCGAGTGAATCCGTGCCGTCTCCGAGGTGTGCGCATCGGGAGTCTGCCAGAGTGCGACCACGATGCCGACGCATGCGGCGAGAGACGCCATTTTTCCCAATCGCGTCTGGAACACGGAGCCGCGTTCATCACCGATCCAGTAGAGCAGGGGGCTGACTGCCAGCAGACCGATGGCGGTACTGAGAAGCCTGCCCTGCCAGGTGTGCATGCAGCAGAGGCCGAAAACCGCCAAGGGGGCCAGGACAAGTGCCAGCATGAGCGCGCAGGCTTTCAGGAGAACGAGCGGCGATGACATGCCGCATGCAAGGCTGCTGGCAGAAGAAGACAACGAGTTCTTTTCGCCGGCGGCTGCATGCCTGGATTTCAGACTTTTCGCCTGAACAATGAGGGATTTGATTCTTGGCAAAGTTCTCGGAATGCGCCTTTCTGATCCCATGCTGAATCCGCCCTCTTTCATCTCATGAATGGAAGTGCTGTAAACAGCACTGATGTCTGGCCTCTGCCTGGGGAGGGCAAAACGCGGGCGGGAAATATCACTGTCAGGATGCGTGCCAGTCCTTGGTGGATCTCGCTGTCAGCGCCCATGTTGCTGACGGTGCTTCTTGGCTGGCTGGATCATGCCACCAGCTGGGAAATCAGCTGGTTTATCTTTTATGCGTTTCCCATTATTCTGGCCGTCTGGTGGTCAGGACTCAGTGGGGGCATGGCTGTGGCCATCGTGTCCGGCGGAGTGTGGTGGGTGGCCAACATACACTCCAATCCCTACACGACCCAGATGGGCTATGCGTGGGCCATGATCAACCGGGAGTTCTACTTCTGTGTGCTGGTGTTTGCGGTGAATGCGGTGCGCAGCAAGCAGGATGCTGACGCGGCCCACATCCAGATGCTGGAGGAGCGCCGCCAGCTTGAGCTGGACATCATCAAGGTCAGCGAGCACGAGCAGCAGCGCATCGGCCAGGATCTGCATGATGGTCTCTGCCAGCAGCTGGCAGCCATCGGCTGCGCCGTGCATGCGCTGGCGGAAGATCTGCATTCGCAGCAGTCACCTGCGGCGCAGGATGCCGCCCTGGTGGTGGAGTCCGTGCAGCAGGCGATGGCAGATGCGCGGGATCTCGCCCGTGGGATTTTCCCGGTGCATGTGGACGACTCCGGTTTCTCCGTCGCCTTGAAAGAGCTGGCGGCCAACACCAGCAGGCTGACCGGTATCTCCATCGTCATTCAGGAAAGCGGCGAGATCCAGATCGACAGCCCGAAGGTGGCCATGCATCTCTATCGCATCGCCCAGGAAGCGGTGGCCAACGCGGTGAGGCATGGGCGAGCCCGTGAAATTGTCATCGCATTGGACCAGCGCGGCGAGGTGCTGGAGCTGCGCCTGGAAGACGACGGCGTGGGAATGGTAACGGAAAAGACGCCCGCCGTTACTGGCATGGGCCTGCGGACCATGCGGTACCGCGCGCAGAGCGTGGGGGCCAGCTTTGAGATTACGCCCAGCAGCGCGGGGGGAACTTGTGTTTGCTGCCGGTTGAGGCTGCCTGGGAATTCGGACGGTGGACTGGCTGCAGAGCAGTCGCATTCATAGAGCGAGGAGCAGGGGAGACAGGCTGCCGACTGCACGAACAGCTTACCTTTTTGCTGACTGTTATCACTGCAACACCGCAGCATGGACTGACTTCGAGGCCTGCATTGCGAGAATGCCGGCCTTGAAGAATGAGGTCATGATCGGTTTGAGGTGGATCAATAGTACTTCACCAAACCATCGCGCCACAGAGGCTTGAGCTGATCGATGGGGGAATCGATCAGGGTGGTGCCGTTGTGGGAGATGTAGAGGTAAGGATCGCGGGTGGAGTCGCCGATGATGGTGAGGCCGGCGGCTTCGGCGGCGCTGACGTGTTCGGGGGCAATCTCGACGAGGAGGCGGCCGGGAGTTTCGCCGAAGAGGAGTTCGGCGGTGGTGAGGCCGGCGTTGGCGGGCATCTTGTCCGTGGAGATGCGGAGGCCGCCTTTGCCGCTGAAGGCCATTTCGGCCAGGGCGACGGCGAGGCCGCCTTCACCGATGTCATGGGCGCTGAGGACGGCTCCCTGCTTCACGAGTTCAAAGTAGCGGCGGTAGGCGGCGAGGCTTTCGACTTCGCAGAAGTCAGGGCCGGCGTCCATGCCGATGCCTTTGGTGTACTTGGCGACGATGCTGCCGCGCAGACCGGCGCTGGCTTTGCCGAGGATGGCGATCTTGCTGCCGACGCGGCGCAGGGAGGCACCGATGACGTGCTTGGCATCTTCCACGATGCCGAAGCCGCTGAGCAGCAGAGTGACGGGGATGGAGACGGGGCCTTCGTCGGTGATGAAGTAGTTGTAGAAGCTGTCCTTGCCGGAGACGAAGGGGGCGGCGTAGGCGATGGCGGTTTTGGCCATGCCCTTGGTGCATTCCACGAGGGCGCCGAGCTCGCGCTCGTTGTCGGGATTGCCCATGCAGAAATTGTCGAGGATGGCGATGCGGTCCGGATTGGACCCCATGGCGACGAGCTGGCGCACGCACTCATCGACGACGGCACGGCCCATGAGGTGCGGGTCGGTCTTGCCCCACTCAGGGAGCAAGGCGCAGGCGAGTGAGACGAGCTGATTGCTGCCGTCCACACGGATGACGCTGCCGTCCTGCGGGGCGTCACCGGAAGCACCGGCGAGCGGTTTGAGGACGGTGTTGCCCTGCACTTCGTGGTCGTATTCGCGGATGATGGGTTCGCGGGAGACGATGGAGAAATCGGCGAGAAGGGTCTTGAGCGTGGCGGTCCAAGATTCAGGGCGCACGGGGACGACGGGCTTCACAGACGGCGGGGTGCGCCATTTGGCCTTCATTTCGCGGCGCGGGGCTTCATGCAGAGCAGCGACGTGGAGATCGCACACGATGGTGCCGTGGTGGAAGACTTTGAGGCGCTGGGAGCCGTCGGCCTTGGCGAGCACGCAGAGCTCGGTCTGGTAAATGGCGGCGAGTTCGTGCATCGCAGCGAGGTCTTTTTCCTCGATGGCGATGACCATGCGCTCCTGGGATTCGCTGATGAAGACCTGCCAGCTTTCGAGGTCGGGGGCCTTGAGCGGGGCGTTTTCCAGCCACACTTCGCCACCGGTTTCACGGAGCATTTCGCCTGCGGCGGAGCTGAAACCACCGGCACCGCAGTCGGTGACGAACTGGATGAGGCCTTTCTCGCGTGCGGCGAGCACGAAGTCGGCGGCCTTCTTTTCTTCAATGGGATTGCCGATCTGCACGGCGGTCTGGTCCTCTTCGTGGGAATCGGTGGTGAGCGATGCGGAGGAGAAGGTCGCGCCTTTGAGGCCGTCCTTGCCAGTGCGACCACCGGCAGCCACAAGCAGGTGGCCGGGCTTCACTTCCTTGGCGATGTCCTTGATCGGGATGATGCCGGCGGTGCCGCAGAAGACGAGGGGATTGTAAATGAAGGTGTCGTCAAACTGGATCGCGCCATTGACGGTGGGGATGCCCATGCGGTTGCCGTAGTCGCGCACGCCGCGCACCACGCCACGCATGACGCCGAGGGGGTGGATGACGTCCTTGGCCTTGATGTCTTCCTGCTCGATGTTGGGCGGGCCGAAGCAGAACACGTCGATGGAGGCGACGGGCTTCGCGCCTTTGCCTGCGCCGAGGATGTCGCGGATCACGCCGCCGAGGCCGGTATTGGCACCGGCGTAGGGTTCGATGGCGCTGGGGTGGTTGTGGGTTTCCACCTTGAGGCAGACGGCCTTGTCGGCGTCCAGGCGGACAAAGCCAGCATTGTCCTCAAAGGCTCCGAGCACGAAGTCGGGCTTGTCCTTGCAGATCTCTTCCGTGACCTTGCGAATGTAGGTCTTGAAGAGGCCGTCCACGATCTCCTCCTTGCCGTCGAGGGTGTGCTGGATCTTCGCGCCAAAGATGCGGTGCTTGCAGTGCTCGCTCCAGGTCTGGGCGATGACTTCCATCTCGACGTCCGTGGGCTCGCGGCCTTCGTCGTTGTAAATCTTCTGCACGGCCAGCATGTCGGCGCGTGAGAGCGAGAGCTTCATGCGCTTCGAGAGGTCGAGGAGCTGGTCGGCGTTGAGTTCGCGGAGGGGGATGGTGCGGAAAACGGCTTGGGACATGGGTGGGACCCCCTGACTTGGCGAGGAATCCGCCGTGTTCAATGGCGGAGGGGGAGGAAAATGACGGGTGGGTCAAGGCTGGCCCCTTGTCCTGAGGATGGCTTGCACCGTTTTGGGATCCTGCCGCAGGCTGAGAACGGCATGCACAAAGCATCGGCTGCCTAACGGGCGGTAAAAGACCGCCATATCCCAATCCAGCAACAGCCACTTCCGAAAAGGAGGATGAGAATAGCCCGAGCCAATGAACGGATTCTGGCCAATGAGATTGAGCGCTTCCTGAGTGTCAGCGGCGAAGGAATCGGCGAGTTCTTCTGAAAAGGCGTCGAGTTCGACAAATTTTCGCAGCATGTCATCGTCAGCACCGGCGAGGACAACCACTTCATGGCTCATGCCTCCTCCGCGCGCTTTTTCGCACGGTAGTCATGCATGCGTTCCTGCACCTTGCTCCACGTCGTTGCTGAGCCAGGATCAGACAGGTAGTTTTGCCAGCGCTGCTCAAGAATCTCTATCACAGCTGCCTTTCCTGCCGGAGTCTCGGTCGAATCGTCAGCCGCCAGTTCTTCCTCAAGCTCCCGAAAAACGAGCCACTTTTGGTCTCGAGACATGGCTGCTAGCTGTGGCAGGCGTTCGGCGATCATGGCTGGAGGATAATAGCCCGAGGCTGGCCCGTCAAGCCGGGTGGAGGGCGGATAGGAGGTGGTGTGAAACGGTTGCTGTTCTTCCTGCGCCCGCTTTTATGCTGCCACCATGGCAACCATCGCAGTTCTCGGCACGCTCGACACCAAAGGTCACGAACACGCCTACGTGGCGGAAATCATCCGCGCACGCGGGCATCAGACGCTGCTGATCGACACGGGCAGCGGGGATGTGCCGCAGGTAAAGCCGGATGTGACGCGGGAGCAGGTCGCGGCGGCGGGGCAGGTGGACTTGGCGGGCATCATGGAGCGGCAGGACCGTGGCGAGGCGGTGACGGCCATGGCTGGGGCGGCTGCGGCGTTTTTGTCGGCCTTGGTCGCGAGTGGCAAGGTGCAGGGGGTGATCTCCCTTGGTGGCGGCGGTGGCACGGCCATCGGCACGGCGGCGATGCGGGCACTGCCGGTGGGGTTTCCGAAGGTGATGGTGTCCACGCTGGCGGCTGGTAATGTGGCGCCGTATGTCGGCACGAAGGACATCGTGATGTTTCCGAGCATCGTCGATGTCAGCGGCATCAATCGCATTTCCCGTGTGCTGCTGGCCCGTGCTGCGGGGGCGATCTGCGGCATGGTGGAAAGCACGGTGCCGGAGGGCGTGGACAAGCCGCTGATTGCCGCCTCGATGTTTGGCAATACCACTGAGTGTGTGAACCGCGCGAAGCAGGTGCTGGAAGACGCCGGGTATGAAGTGCTCGTCTTCCATGCCACCGGCACGGGTGGCAAGATTATGGAATCGCTGATCGAAAGCGGGATGTTTGCAGGCGTGCTCGACATCACCACCACGGAATGGGCGGATGAACTTTTGGGCGGAATTCTCAGCGCCGGCCCCACACGCCTGGATGCGGCCGCAAGGACAGGTACTCCGGCCATCATCACACCGGGCTGCCTCGACATGGTGAATTTTGGGGAGCGCGCGAGTGTGCCTTCGAGGTTTGAAGGACGGCACTTCTACATTCACAATCCTCAGGTGACGCTGATGCGCACGGATGCTGCGGAATGTGCGGAGCTGGGCCGCATCCTCGCCATGAAGGCAAATGCCTACCGTGGCCCCGTCACGGTGTTGTTGCCCTTGAAGGCCATCAGCATCATCAGCGCTGCGGGCAAGCCGTTCTATGATGCTGAGGCTGATGCGGCATTGTTTGATGCCATCCGTCAGAACCTGCGTCCGGGCATTCCGTTGGTGGAGATGGACTGCGAGATCAACGCGCCGGAGTTTGCGGCGGCGTGTGCGCAGGCGCTGCTGAGCAACATGGCCAAAGCGGCCGCCTGATTGCAAACCAGCGTCTGTTATATCATTGCAACCACCTTTGGTCAGGCCACCTTGGCTCTCACATGCACTACCCGCTGACTTTTCACTTCAAGCTTCTGGCCTTCTCTCCGCAGATCTACGTGACGGATGCCCATGGCGGCACGGTTTGCTATGTGAAGCAGAAGCTGTTTCGCTTCAAAGAGAAGGTGGAGGTGTTTGCGGATGACACGATGAGGACGCAGCTGGCGACGATTGAGGCGGACCGCATCATCGACTGGTCGGCGCGCTACACGTTCAAATCTCCCACGGGTCAGGTGCTCGGAGCCATTGGCCGGCGCGGAATGAAGTCGCTGTGGAGAGCGCACTATGATGTCTTTGCTCCTGGAGCGCAGACGCCGACATTTGCGATTCAGGAAGCGAATCCGTGGACGAAAATGCTGGATGGCCTTGTAGGCGAGATTCCCATCGTGGGAATATTCACCGGCTACATGCTGCATCCGAGCTACATCGCCACCCGTGGCGAAGCGGGTGCTCCCACGCTGCGCCTGACCAAACAGCCTGCGCTTTTCGAAGGGCGCTTTGGATTGACGCAGGAGGGCCCGGCTGATGAAGGGGAGCAACTGGCATTGCTGCTGTCCTTCCTCATGATGAATCTGCTGGAGCGGGCGCGGGGGTAGCCTTTACATTCAGATCGTATGAAATCAGCGCTGAGACTGCTGGTCTTGGTCGGAGGTCAAATCGTGGCCGTCCTGTTGCTGGCGCGTGTGGTGCGGTCCCTGTCAGATTCGTTCAGTGGAATGAGTGTTCACCTTTGGGCTGCATGCGCTTATGGCATCCCTGCGCTTCTCGCGTTTTTAGGCTGTCTTCGTTTTGTGCAGTTGCCGCCAGCGGGTTTGCGGGGACGGATTCTTAGCATTGTTGTGTCACTGCTCTGCGCGTCCGTTGGTTTTGACGCGAGTCTTGTTGTCCTGCAGCAGAGCGACATGTGGCTCACGGCTCGATACATCCAACGCATGCAGCCTCAGCTTCGGAATGATGCACGTTTCAAGGATGTTCGTCTGATCGGTTACAGCAATGATTGCATCTTGTTCCCTTACATTCCGGTCGGTGGAAGTGTCGCGAGCGAAGCATATCTCAGAGAGCTCAATCGCATACTGAAAGAGGCACATCCTCCTGGATATGCAGGTGCGGGGACCTATCTTGTGCGAAGAGATGTGGAAGAAGAGTAGCGAACTTCCACGTTCACTTGGACAGCCGCTCAAGCACCGCCGCCGGCAGCTCAACTGTTTTCTGCCGGCTTGAAGTGCCACGCAGCAGGGTGATCTGGCCTTTGGGGCAGTCGAGGGCTTCTGCGAGGAAGCGGATGAGCTCGGTGTTGGCTTTGCCATCCACGGGCGGGGCGTGAAGTTTCACCAGCAGCACGGGGCGACCTTTTTCATCGGCAGTCCATCCGGCGAATTCGGATTTCTTGGCGTTCGGTGTGACGCGGACGGCGAGCTGGGAACGATCCGTGGAGGCGGCCATGATCAGACGAGTTTGAGGCGTTTGCGCATGAGCCACTCGACGGTGAGCAGCAGGATGGCGGCACCGAACCACCACCAGCTGGACCAGAGATTGGTCTCCTGGGTGATGACCTGCTTGCGGTCGATGCTTTGCAGCAGGCTGGGAAGATCGGTGGCGGCTTGTTCTTCACGCAGGAAACGGCCGCCGCTGTTGGTGGCCATGGTTTCGAGCAGCGTGCGGTTCATGGTGAGCGTGGCCCACTCGGGATTGCCGGTATCAGAGACGTGGAGGGAGAGGCGTGCCTCGCTGCGTGGCGCGCTGGGGCTTTCGGCCACGGCGATCTCATAGGTGCCGGCTTTGAGCGGTGGCGTGAGAGCACGATAGACGCCGATGTGAGTGGGATCTGCTTCGAGCTGCAGGGTGGCGACATCAGCGCCGTCGTGGATGAGGTAGGCGCGGGGTTGCGCATCGGTAACGATGTCGCCTTTGTCATTGCGCACACGCACGCGGATTTCAGAGGCTTCGCCGGGCGAGTAACGCAGGCGGTCGGTGCCGACGGAGAGTTTCTTTTGGTCGATCTGGAATGGCGGGGCGGCGATCCAAGCACCAAGCTGCATCCACAGACGCTGATGATACAAGTCCGCGACCTGAAAGCGCCAGCGCCAGAGCTCATCCGTGCCGAGGTAAAGCACGGCACCGGCGCCGACCTGACGGAAGACGATGGTTGGCTGCTGCGCTTTGGCGAGGGTGATGGCGGCGGGCAGGGGCTCGACATTCGCGTGCCAGTTCACTTTGGAAAGCGTGGGCCAGAGGGCGGTGTTGGCGCTGGGGCTGTCGCTGAGGCGCAGTGCATCGAAGCGCTGGCCATCGGTGGTGAGTTCGAGGCTGGTGGGCTGATGCTTGGTGCTGGAAGGGACAAACTTGACCGGGATGAGCGGGGCCGTTTTGCCCTGGCTCCATTCGTGCAATTTGCCGCGCTGACCATCGATCATGATCAAACCGCCGCCGCGTTTTTCGACGAACTCAAGAATCCAGTCGAGGCTTTCCGGCTTGAGGCGGCCTGGTATGACTTCACCGAGGATGATGAGGTCGTAGCTCAGGAGTTCATCGCGTGTTTTGGGGAAGTCTTTTTGCAGGCTGCCATTGGCGGCGTTGTCAGCCATGTCATCGAAGATGCTGGTGGCCTGCCAGCGTTCATCGCGGTCGAAGTGGTTGTGGATGTAGCGTGACTCCCAGCGCGGACGGCCATCGAGGATGAGCACCTTGCGCTTCTTTTCCAGCAGGTGAATGGAGAGCTCGCGGGCGTTGTTGGAGCGTGTCTTTTCCAGTGCGGCGCGGTCGCCGCTGGCGGAGATGAGGATGTTCACGCTGCGCAGTGTTTTGTCGCGCTGACCGGGGGCGGGTGGTGGCAGCTCTGTGACGGGGAAGATGAAATCAAAACCCTTTTCGCCTTTGCCATCGGTGGTGAAGTCTTTTTTCCACAGCACCTTGCCCTGGCTTTCGATGCGCACATTGGCCGGAACACCGGCGGGCATGCTGTCGTTGACGGTGAGGCGGCCCTGGAAGTTTTCCTTGGAGAAGACGGATTCGGGAGCTGTGACGGCTAGCAGGGCCAAGTCCGGCGGTGGAATTTCAGTACCAAAGCCGATGGTGAAGATGGCGGTGCCGCTGGCTTTGAGTGCGGTGCTGAATTCTTCGGGAGAACCGGTGGAGTTGTGCTGGCCATCAGACAGAACGACGAGCGCGGTGCCTGCGGTGGCGGGGCCGAGTGCGGAGCGCAGGGTTTGATCGAGATTGGTGATGGGTGAGGTGGCGGGCAGCTCAAACGTAGCGGGCATTTCACCGGAGGTGTCCTTGCCGCCCTGGCGGTACCACCACAGGCGCTGCGTGTTCATGCCGCGCAGGGCCACGAGCTCCACATCCTGGGTCTCGGCGAGTTTTTTCAGCAGCGGTGTGGTGCCTTTGAGCAGGAGGTCCTCGGCGCGTTGAAAGCGTGCTTTGGAAGTGCCTGCTGCTGCACCGGTGGCCTCGTCCGTGAGCTGCATGCTGGCGGAGCTGTCCACCGCGACGACAACGCGGCCAAGCTGACGCAAGGTGGTGACGTGGCGCAGGATCGGGCCGGCGAGTGCGAGCACCAGAATGAAAACTGCCAGCGAACGCAGAATGGCGGGCACCTGTGCGGCGCGACTGCCGACATACTTCAATTCACGGCGATAAAGAAACCACATTAGCGCCGAGAGACCGAACGCGAGCACGACCACCGGGAGCGGCGAATAGCCGCCGGTGAAGCGCAGGGAGGTTTCGGTCTGGGGAGTCATGCTTGAGTCGGCTAGCCTTTGGCGATGTGCTGTTGCAGGAGGACTTCCGCGAAGAGAAGGCCCAGCAGGAGGATGAGCAGGGGCTGCCAGAGTTCGCTGCCGTGGCGGCGGGTGCGGTCGAGGGCCTGATAGGCGGGCAGGGTGTCGGCAAAGGCGGCGTCGTAGCGGGTGGCGATTTTTTGGATGTCGGCGGAAGGCAGGGCTTTCAGATCGGACTCGGTGCCGTCGATGTTGAAGGCGAGGAGCATGGTCTTCTCCGTGCCCACCTTTTGAAGTTGGAAGATGCCGGGCTGGGTGATGGAGGGGCTTTGGACGAAGACGGCGTCACCTTCTTTGGCGGACTTGAGCGTCTGTGTCTGGCCGGTGGGATCACGCAGGGTGAACTCGGCGCCGAGTTCGGCTTTTTCGAGCGGCAGGCGGATCGTGGAACCGACGAGCTGCCACGCAGGAGCGCTGCCGACGGTGGCGAGGTAGGTGGTGAGGCGCTGCATGAGCGGCACGAAGAAGGGCTGCAGTGGCAGATTGCTCCACTCGGCATTGGCCGTGGTGGCGGCGGCGATGACGCGGCCACGGCCGTACTTTTTCTCGATCATCAGCGGCACGTTGCGGTCGAGATTGAAGATGCGCTGAGTTTGATCCCCCTGTGGTGCGAGCTCAAGCCAGTGGCGGAACTCGGCGTCTTGGAGACGACCCGCACGAGCATCATTGAAATACAGCGCGGAGGGATGCGTGAAGCGCTGCATGAGGATGCGCGCGGGCAGGGAGTCGGAATCGGCGCGGGCCTGGCCCTTGATGGCGGCAGGATACATGCCTTCGCCTTTGCGGAAGAACTCGCGGTTGTACCAATCCAGATCGCAGTCAGGTCCGGCGAAGACGAGCAGGCCGCCGCCTTCTTTGACGAATTTGTCGATCTCATTCTGCGTGTTGCCCTGCAGTTTCTGCACATCGGCCATGATGATGACTTCCTGCTGGCGGAGGTCTTCATTGCGTATCTTTCGCAGATCAATCTTCTTGGTGCGGATCAGGTCCTTCAGGGTGGCTGCTGCGACGGTGTGCGGTGTGAGGGCGATCTCAAGAAAGTCGGTGGCGCCGCTGAGCGGTTCTTTGCCGGGGCTGCCATCAATGAGCAGGACGTTGAGCTGATTGCGCACCTGCACGATGGAATGGAAGGCGTTGTCGTCGGCGAAGCTGTCGCCTTCGAGGCGGACTGAAAGAGAATGGTCGCCGACTTTGTCGAAGGCATGCGTGAAGGAGAGCACGGCCTCGCCTTCAGGGGCGAGAGAAACACGCGCGGTGCGCAGGCGTGCGCCATCGGCTTCAAGATGCACGGGGATGTCCTGCCAGGGGCGTTTGCCGTGGTTTTTGATGCGCACCCGCAGACCGATGGGCTGGGACTCAGCGGCGACGAGTGCGGAGATGTCGGCGCTGGCGATGCTGATGTTCTCCGCGAGATCACTGCCCACACGGTAAAAGGTGATCTGCGGCTTGGGCTCCTGTTTGGAGATCGTTTCGAGTGCTGGGAGCGCGGCGCCATCGGCGATGGCTTTCCAGTCGGCTTCCTGGAAGTCGGAGACGATGACGACTTCACGCGTGGCATTGGGGGAGTCCTTCAAGGCCGAGGTGGCAGCTTGGAAGGCATCGTTCGCAGACAGCGGGCCGGACATGGAGGGCACCTCGCTGAGCTGCTTGGGAATGAGGGTGCGGTCCGTGGTGGCTTGATCCAGCAGCTTGCGCGGCGTGCCGCCGGAGAGAAGGACCTGGGCACTGGAGCCGTCTGGCAGATCGGTGATCATGGTCTGCATGTCTTGACGTGCCTGCTGCATGACGGTGCCGCCGGGAAGCGTGGTCTGCGCGGCAGGGGCGCGCATGGAGAAGGAATCGTCCAGCATGACGATGAGAGAGGAACTGCCGAGGCCAAGCGAGCGCAGCGCCGTGAGCACCGGGCGTGCGAGGCAGAGTGCGAGGACGATGGGAATGGCGATGCGGATGATGAGCAGCAAAAGCTGCTCGACCTTCATCTTGCGCTTCCGCTGACGGATCACCTCGTGCAGCAGGTGCATGGCCCCCCAGCGCACGGTGACGACCTTCCGCTTGTTCAACAAGTGGATGATCAGCGGGATGAGAAAGGCCGCTGCGCCAAAAAGGAGAATGCCGTGAAGAAAACTCATCGCATTCTCAGTGCTAAATAACTCCGCAGCGCGGCGGAGTGTGATTCGTCGGTAGGCAGGCTCAAGTAATCGACCTGATGCTTGCGGAAGCCCTCCTTGAGCTGGGCGGCGAAGTTCTGCTGGGCCTCGATGTAGCGCTGGCGAATCGTGGCGGGATCGAGGAGGAGGAAGTCGTCGTCGTTTTCGAGGTTTTCGAAGCGCGCCCAGTTGCCAAAGGGGAAGTCGATTTCGTCGCGGTCCCAGAGCTGGAGGGCGATGATCTCGTGGCCTTTCTTGCGCAGGACGCCGATGGAGCGCAGGAGCGCAGCGGGATCGTCGAAAAAGTCGCTGATGAGGATGACGAGGCCACGGCGCTTGAGGCGCTGAGCGAGGGATTCGAGCACCGGGGCAAGGCTGGTGTCCTTGCCGGGCTCGGTCTTGACCATCGTCTCAAGCAGCAGATGCAGGTGCGTGATCTTGGTGCGGCAGGGGATGACGTCGCGTATTTTGGAGTCAAAGGTGATGAGGCCCACGGCATCCTGCTGGCTCATGAGCAGGTAGGCGAGGGAGGCGGCGAGCTTGCGGGCGTAGTCGAATTTCAAAATGCCCTTCTGGCCGCGGTAGCCCATGCTGCCGCTGGCATCGAGAACGACGGTGGCGCGCAGATTGGTCTCTTCATCAAACTCACGGATATAGAAGCGATCGGTGCGGCCAAAGATCTTCCAGTCGAGGCGGCGGATTTCGTCCCCTTGAACATACGGGCGGTGCTGGCGGAACTCGACGCTGAAGCCCTTGTGCGGCGAGGCATGCTGGCCGGTGGTGAAACCCTCGACAACCGTGCGCGCAAAGAGCTGCAGAGTCTGCAGACTGGTGATGTCTTCGGCTTGAAGAATGTCGGAGAGAGTAGCCACGGGGGGGATTTGAGGGCGGTGGGTGCGGAGGGGGCTTAAGTGCTCAGTGCTCAGTGCTCAGTGCTCAGTGTGGAGCTGGTGGTGGGGTCGAGGAGGGATTGGATGGCGTCGGGGATTTGTGAGGGGGAAAGGAAGAATTCGGGGGAGGGTTCCTGGACTTTAGAGGAGAGAGGGGCGAGGCAGAATTCTTCGGCCCGGTTGGACATGGTGTTGAGCATGCGGCCGATTTCGCGGGATTTTTGGAAGAGGGGGCGCGCTGTGGTGGCTTCGAGATAGCCGTCATCGACGGCGCTGATGAGCCAGTGCTGCGTTTCGTTGTTCTCACTCTCGGCGTCGCTGAGCTTGCTCTGGAAGTGCTTGATGTAGTCGCGCTTGCCCCACGCCTCAGCGATCTGGGCGCCGATGGAGCGTGCAGCGCGGCGAAGCTGATCGGTGAGCGAGTACTTCTCCTCCGGCGGAAAGGCTCTCGATGCTCTGAACACACCCCCCTGCAGATCACGTGCCCTTTCATAGACGCGAAGCTCCCAGAATGCTTTCGCAAACGTCAGCTTGGTCTCGTCATTCATGCTCATTGCAGGCCTGTTTCCTGATTTTAACTGAGCACTGAGAACTGATTACTGAGCACTTAAGCTCTCTTCAGCTCCCAGGCCCTCGAATTCTCACAGCACTCGCGTTTCGCTCTTCTTCGTTTTCTTCACCAGTTCGGCGATGATCTGATCCACGGTGATGCCTTCGGCTTCGGCGTGGAAGGTGGGCACCAGGCGATGGCGCAGGGCAGGGGCGGCGAGGGCTTCGATGTCGTCGGTGGTGACATGGGTGCGGCCCTGGAGGAGGGCGCGGACTTTGCCGGCGAGGACGAGCATCTGGCTGGCACGCGGGCCGGCACCCCAGCTGAGCATGCTCTTCACGTATTCGGAGGCGTCGGGTTCCGTGGGGCGCGTGGCGCGGACGAGATCGAGGACGAAGTCGATGACGTGATCCGGCACAGGCACCTTGCGCGCAAGCTGCTGTGCGGCCTGGAGTTCTTCAGCGGTGATGACGGCTTCGATCTCCTGCGTTTCGCCGCCTGTGGTGCGGGCGATGATTTCGCGCTCGTCGTTGCGGGTGGGGTAATCGACCTTGATGAGGAAGAGGAAGCGGTCTTTCTGGGCTTCGGGCAGCGGATAGGTGCCTTCCTGCTCGATGGGGTTCATCGTGGCGAGCACGAAGAAGGGCTTGGGCAGTTCATGCGTGACCTGACCAACGGTGACATGCTTTTCCTGCATGGCCTCAAGCAGAGCGGCCTGCGTTTTGGGCGGCGTACGGTTGATTTCGTCGGCGAGGATGATCTGGGAAAAGATGGGGCCCGGCTGGAAGACGAGTTTGCGGCGGCCCGTCTCCGCATCTTCCTGAATGATCTCGGTGCCGGTGATGTCCGCAGGCATCAGGTCGGGCGTGAACTGGATGCGGCGGAAGCTCAGGTGCATCGCGTCTGAGAGCGATTTGACGAGCAGGGTCTTGGCGAGGCCGGGCACACCTTCGAGGAGGCTGTGGCCGCCGGCGGCGATGGCGATGAAGACCTGCTCAATGACGGCCTCCTGTCCGACGATGCGTCTGCCGAGAGCAGCTTTGAGTTTGTTGTAACCTGAGACGAGAGCGGCGGCAGCAGCGGAGTCGGACATGAGGGGAATGACGAAATCAGAATGACGAGTAAAATTGAAGCCGTGAAAGGCATCCACGGGCGGAGAGTGAACACGAGTACGGAGCACGAGTTCTTTCCACTCTTGCACTCATGCTGGCAAGAAGACAAAAAAGAGGGATTTGCAGAATCCCGCTGAATCAGATTTTGCTGACGCAGGCGACGGCCATGGCGGCGATGCCTTCCTCCCGCCCGACGAAGCCGAGGCGTTCGTTGGTGGTGGCTTTGACGCCGACCTGATCGGGCTGGATGCCCAGTGCGGCGGCGATGTTCTTTTTCATCGCGGCGGCGTGGGGATTCACTTTGGGTGCTTCAGCGATGAGGGAAGAGTCCACGTTCTCAATGCGCATGCCCTTGTCCGCGGCGATCTGGGCGCACTTTTCGAGGATTTTGAGACTGCAGATGCCTTCGATGGTGGGATCACTGGGCGGAAACCAGTGGCCGATGTCGGGCTCGCCGAGAGCGCCGAGGACGGCGTCGGCGATGGCGTGGCTGAGCACATCCGCATCCGAATGGCCTTTGAGGCCGTGCGAATGCGGGATGGTGACACCGCCGAGGACGAGGGGGCGGCCTGCTTCAAAGGAGTGAACGTCGTAACCGATGCCTGTGCGAACCATGGGGGGAAATCAGGCGTTGTGGTCTGCGGCTTTCTTCAAGCTGGCAAGCACCTCGGGGATGGGGAGGTCAATGCGCTGGCGGTTGAGGAAGTAGCTGACGTTTTCGTAGCCTGCTTCAGTCAGGTGGTTCAAGGCGGTGACGAAATGCTCGCCGACGCGAACGGCGCGATGCGAGTCGGAGCCGAGGACGATGGGGATCTTGCGATCAGCCATCATGCGCAGCATTTCATTCCCCGGATTCATTTCGGAGTAGCTCTTGTTGAGGCCGGAAGTGTTCAGTTCCATGGCCACACCGGTGGCCGCGATGCGGTCGAGCGCGGCGGAGACGGTGTTTTTGACGATGGCAAAGCACCAGGAGTCCGGATGGTAGTTTTTGACCAGATCCGGGTGTGCCAGGCAGTCGTAGAGGCCGGATTCAGCCGATTTGGCAAGGTGCTCGAAGTAGGTGCGGCGGAAGTTTTCGATGGTGCCTGTCTCGAACTTGTTGAGGTATTCCTTGGCCTGCCAGTGCACGGCGCCGAGCACGTAATGGAAGTCGGCACGCTTGTGGAGGTTGGCGATGTATTCTTCACAACCGGGGAAATATTCGCTCTCGATGCCGAGGCGGATGTCGAGCTTGCCCTTGAAGGCGTCGGCGGCGCGCTGCACGAGTGCGACGTAGGTGTCGAATTCACTCTCCGACATGCGCACCGTGGGCCAGAAGCCGTTGGGCATGGGGCAGTGGCAGGTGAAGATGATGCCTTTGAGGCCGGCCTTGAGGGCCTGCTGGGCGTACTCTTCCGGCTCACCCCAGGCATGCTTGCACAGCGGGGTGTGCATGTGGGAATCGTAAAACAAAGCGCCAGACTTGGTGGGGCCGGGAGGGGGCAGCGGCTGGGCCGGTGCTTTCTTGACCACGGCGACGACTGGAGCGGGAGCCGGAGCAGGGGGCTCTACGGGTGCAGCCACTTCCACCGCCGGGGCTGAAACGGGGGCGGGGGGCTTTTTGGCGGGCGCGGGCTTCGCAGGAGCTGGTGAGGCTTTGACAGCCACTGGCGCGGGAGACGCAGGGGCTTTGGCGGCGGCGGCTGGCTTGGAAGGGGCGGGAGCCTGCGGTTTGGCCGCTTTAGCAACCGGTTTGGGGGCAGGCTTGGCCGGAACCGGAGCGGGCTTCACCGCGAGAGGCTTGGTTTTTGGAGCAGGAGCCTTGGCCGCAGGTTTTTTCACCACGGCCTTGGGTGGAGTGGCTTTTTTGACCCCTTTCTTCGGGGCTGGCTTGGCTGCGGTTTTTTTGGCTGCAGTCTTTTTGGCGGGAACCGGCTTCTTTTGGGTCAGCGTTTTCTTGGCTGGCACGGGTTTGGCCTTGGTCTTGGAGGCCACGGTTTTGTTGGATTTTGCCGCAGCAGGCCTGGCCTTACCTTGGGCCGCCTTTTTCGTGTTTCGTTTAGGTTTGCTCACAGTCTAGCTCCTGGTTCCATGCAATATCAGCCATCCTTTTCCTTCGACTTCCGCGATCCGTGCGTTTTTAGCGCTGCCTGCTGGGCCTGGAAAACAAAGTCGTAAAGTTAAGGGGACATCTTTCCAGTTTCCGGTCTGGAGTTGCTGGAGAAGGGGTTGGAATTTAGGATCTTTACGATCGAAGTAGGCATAAACGACGTCATTATCGTCAGGATGCTTGATTTCGAGCAGTTCGCTGCCCATCGGAGCGGCCTCCGGCGGAATATTCTGAGGTTTGGAGGCGATCACGCGGAGGAGCGTGGGCGCGGACGGCTGGGTTTTGATGAACTCCTCCCAGTCGATTTCGCCATAACGAACCGAGCTTTCCCAATCCACCCGGAAGGTGCCGTCCACCATTTCTTCAATGATGAGGCTGACAGGCTCGGCATTGGCAAAAACGGCCTGGGCATACCCGAGACGGTAGCCTACCTCCTCCACCGGAAGTGCCCAGCCAAGAGTTTTCCACTCGAGCGGAGTGTGCGGATGGCTTCTATAGTAATGCTCCATCAATGGACGCACACGCTGGGGATCACGGACATGAGCAAGCTGCTGGTCCATGGTGGAGGCTTCAAAAAAGCCACGAAGTGTGCGTTCAATTTGGGATCTTTTGCTCTCTAGGTCCACAATGGAGGAGGGACTCGGGGAGCCTGAAGCCATGAGTTTCAATGAACTGGACTGGGAACTGACAGGGGTGTTGGCGCTGATTTTACGGGGGGCGCCAATGGACGGACGGATCTCGGAGGGATCGCCCAAGAGAGAAGGCTGCTCTTTGATGTTGCCCGACCAGTGATGATCTTTGTCATTATCATACACCGACTGAACGTACTCAGGATTGACCCGGGCGGATTCCCAAAGCTTGATCATGACGACCCGTACGACCGTGGCGATCATGATCACGAGGGCCATGCAGCCCAGAATGGTAGCAACGGCGTTGATCATGGCCTCCCGCCGCCGGGCTCGGCTGCGGCGTGGCGGATCATTGTCAGCGATGCTCGGATGGGTCATGGCAAACACGCGTTGGTGGAGCCGAAGGCGGGATTTGAACCCGCGACCCTCGCATTACGAATGCGATGCTCTACCACTGAGCTACTCCGGCATGAACGTGTGACTTTAAGTCTTTAATTATATAAGGGGTGCTCAGATCTTGTCATTTGCTTTCTTTAACCGGTGGAAAAATTCTTAGCTCGAGGGCGGTTGGGGAAGGCTTGATGAGGTGCAAACGACAGGCACGCGCCTCCCGACAGCTCGTGCTTGAATCTTGGGTGAACTCACGGATCATGCCCCATGCCCAGTCCAACCATTGCTGCCCAAGCTGGAACCCCGTATGGTGAATTCCTTGCCGAGCAGGAAGAAATTCAACGCCTGAAGTGGCTCGCCAGCGAGAGCGAGGGGCATGACATCGGGTTTGAGTTTGCGCTCAATGACTGGGCTCAGAACCACCGTGCCGAGTGGCGCAGCATGCGAAACCAGATGAAGGGGCAGCAGGCCTGAGTTTTTGCCCGCCTGCGGGGCAATAATGCTGAGGACGGTGCGTTATGAGCCGACCATGATTTGTCCTTCTGCCGCCCTCGGGGCCATTTTATTGCTGTTCGTTCCACTGCTGCACGCGGCAGCACGCACGAATGTTTTGTTCATCATGGCGGATGACCTGCGGCCGGAGCTGGGCTGCTACGGCTCGGTGGCGGTCACTCCCCATCTGGATGCGCTGGCAAAGCGCGGCATGATTTTCCGGAAGGCCTACTGCCAGCAGGCGGTCTGCAATCCCTCCCGCTCCTCCATGCTGACCGGGCTGCGTCCGGACACCCTGGGGCTGTATGTGAATGGAACGCATTTCCGTGAGCTGAAGCCGGCGGTGAACACGCTGCCCGGATGGATGAAGGACCACGGCTACACCACCCGCTGCGTGGGGAAAATCTTCCACAACTGGCATACGAAGGAGCATGGCGACCCGCGCTCATGGAGCGCTCCGGAATTCCTGCACTACGCAAACCATGGCGATGACGTGCCGCAGGTCGGCGGACCGCTGCCGCCGAACCTGGCCACGCTCTCCAGCAGCCTGCGCCAGTATGGCAAGGTGCCGCTGTGCGAGTGCCGCGATGTGCCGGACGAAGCCTATTATGATGGACGGGTGGCCGCCGAGGCCGTGCGCGTGCTGGGGGAGATCAAAAACGAGCCGTTTTTTCTGGCCGTGGGTTTTTGGAAGCCGCACGCCCCGTTCAACGCTCCCAAAAAATACTGGGACATGTATCAGCGGGACCGGCTGCCGGTGCTCGATCCCGCACGGCCTGCCGCCGCTCCAGAGATCGCTTTTCACCCGAGCACGGAGATTCTGGGGCCGGTGAAAGATCAAAAGCAGCCCACGGCGGAGCAGGCGGCGGAGATGAGGCATGGGTATTTCGCCGCCATCAGCTACATGGACGCCCAGCTGGGGAAGGTGACCGCCGCGCTGGAAAAGCAGGGCCTGCTGGACTCCACTCTGATCGTGTTCTGGGGGGATCACGGCTACCACATCGGAGAACACAGTCTGTGGGCCAAGACCTCGAACTTTGAGCTGGATGCGCGTGTGCCGCTCATCGTGGTGCCGCCGCAGGCAAAGCATGCCGGGGCCAGCACGGATGCGCTGGTGGAAATGGTGGATTTATTTCCCACGATCACCGCCCTGTGCGCAGTCCCGGATGCGCCGGGGCTGGACGGGGTCAGCCTTGTGCCGCTGCTGAACGATCCCAAGGCCCAAATCAAGGATGCCGCCTACACGCAGTTTCCCCGACCTGCCTATCCGGACCGTACCCCGCGTGGCAGGCCGGAGGTGATGGGTGTGAGCGTCCGCACCCCGACGCTGCGCTACACGGAATGGCGGGATTTTGACACAGGCAGCGTGGTGGCGAGCGAGCTGTATGACCACGTCCGTGATGAGGCGGAAATGAACAATGTGATCGCCAGTCCGGCTGATCGTGCGGCCCTCGAACAGGCGCAGCAGCTTTTGGTACGCCAATTTCCGCGTGGAAAGCGATAAAACAGGCAGAAGGACTGTAAAAAAGCGCAACTTAATGGTTGCCAATGACGCCCAAATTTTGTTAATCATCATTAAGCCACATGAAAAATCGTTTTCTACTCCTTGCCTGCACCGTCTGCGCTCTTTCCAGCATCGCTTACGGTGACATCCAGTCTCCTCCCGGACATCACTTTACGTGGAGCCGGAAACTCAGCCGCGGTATCGGCAACGTTCTGTTTGGCTGGTTCGAATACCCGGCCACCTGGCGCAAGACCAACGAGTCTGACGGCTCCATCGCCGCTGCTTCCGACATGCTTGTTGAAGGAACCAAGCGCACTTTGGTGAGAGCTGGCTACGGTCTCTATGAGATTGCCACCTTCCCAATTCCTAGCTGGAAGCGCACCTACCGCCCACCTTATCATCACAAGGAAAACGTGGACACTTGGTGGGGCTACACGGAGTTCGCTCCTGAAGTGGGCTTCCGCTCCGAGATTCCGTATTCCTCCTCTCAGGGCTGGTAACAGCCAACAAGGCAAGTTTCTCAAGGCACAGACTGCAAACAGTCTGTGCCTTTTGTTTGCAAAGCAGGGTTCCTGCTGGCAAGAAAGAACCGTTTCCTCATGCCTGAAGCTCATAAGATCGACATCCGCCATGTGGCCAAGCTGGCCCGGCTTACGCTCACCGACGAAGAAGCCAAGCGCTACGAGTCCCAGTTGGACGGCATTCTGACTTACATCGACACGCTGACGCGCTACAATCTGGACGGAGTGGAGCCGACGGCGCACGCCATGCCCGTCTATGATGTGCTGCGTGCGGATGAGCCCCGTCCTGGCTTTACCCAGGAGCAGGCGCTCTCCAACGCGCCGAAACGCATCGCCGACCAGATTCAGATCCCCAAGGTGATCGAGTAACCGTCCAACCTCTGCCGCTGCTTCCAGCTCTCTTTTTCCTATGCTCGCCTCCTCCACCATCGCAGCCTTGCGCAAAGGCATCACTGCGGGTGAAATCACGCCACGAGACATCGTTTTGGATGTCGCCAAATCCATCGAAGCAGGCAATGCGGAGATCGGTGCCTATTTGTCCTGGGACGTTGAAGCCGCTCTCGCGGAAGCCGACCGCGCGGATATCACGAAGCCGCTGGGGGGCATCCCCATCGCGGTGAAGGATAACATGAACGTGACCGGCCAGCCCTGCACCTGCGGTTCCCGCATCCTGGCTGAAAACTACACGGCCCCCTACGATGCGGGCGCGATCCAAAAGCTGCGTGCGGGTGGTGCCATCCCGTTTGGCCGGCTGAACATGGATGAATTTGCCATGGGCTCAAGCACGGAGAACTCCGCCCTCGGCGTCACGCGCAATCCGCGTGATCTTTCCCGCGTCCCCGGCGGCTCCAGCGGTGGCAGTGCAGCGGCGGTGGCGGGGGATCTCGCCATTGCGGCCTTGGGTTCAGACACGGGTGGTTCCATCCGGCAGCCTGCGGCGCTGTGCGGCTGCGTGGGCATCAAGCCCACCTATGGCCGTGTTTCACGCTATGGGCTCGTGGCGTTCGCTTCTTCGCTGGACCAGATCGGCCCGGTCACCAAGACGGTGGAAGACTCCGCGCTCTTGCTGAACCATCTTTGTGGTTACGACGCCCATGACTCGACTTCGCTGAATATCGAGGTTCCGGATTTCACCGCAACCCTTGGCCAGGACATCAAGGGCCTGCGCATCGGCCTGCCCAAAGAGTATTACATCGACGGCATCCATGCCGGGGTGTCTGCCAGCGTGCAGGCGGCGATCCGTCAGCTGGAGTCTCTGGGAGCGATCATTGAAGAAATCAGCCTGCCGCATACGGAGCTCGGTGTGGCAACATACTACGTGCTCGCTCCAGCAGAAGCCTCGGCCAACCTCGCCCGCTTTGACGGTGTGCGTTACGGCCACCGCAGCAGCAGTGCAGGGGATTTGATGGAGCAGTACACGAAGTCCCGCTCAGAAGGTTTCGGCCCCGAGGTGAAGCGGCGCATCCTGCTGGGCACCTACATGCTCAGCTCAGGTTACTATGACGCGTATTACATCCGTGCGCAGAAGGCGCGGACGCTGATCCGCAATGACTTCACGGAGGCCTTCAAGAAGGTGGACGTGATTCTTTCCCCTACCAGCCCCACACCAGCCCACAAGCTGGGTGAACTCAAAGACAACCCGCTGGCGGCTTATCTCGAAGACGTGTTCACCATTCCCGTGAATCTGGCCGGACTTCCGGGAATCAGTCTGCCATGCGGCACGGTGGATGTGGAAGGCAAAGCGCTTCCTGTGGGACTGCAGATCGTGGGCAAAGCGCTGGATGAAGCCACCGTGCTGCGTGTGGCGCATGCGTATGAGCAATCGCGCTGAGGAACGTGAATAAAGTGAATAAAATCTCTCCACAGAGTTTGACAAAAGAACGCGCTGGTCTATTCTCGTTGCCCGCTGTTTCAAACACGGCGGGAAGGTAAGTTTCAACGCACCCGTAGCTCAACGGATTAGAGCATCTGACTACGGATCAGAAGGTTTCAGGTTCGAATCCTGACGGGTGCGCCACTTATCAATGAATGAGTTAAAAAGTGTCAGTCAGCCTGACAAAACAACAATTGTTGCTCCTGCGTCGGAGCACTTTTCAAAGTTGTTTGCCCCGTCCTCATCAAATCATCACGCAATCGAGGAAGTCGGCGACGAACTCATTCTTGGGATGCTCGCGCAGCTGCTGCGGTGAGCCGATCTGCTGGATGTCTCCTTCATGCAGAACGACGACGCGGTCGGCGAGTTCGAAGGCTTCGTCCTGATCGTGGGTGACAAACAGGGTGGTGACTTTGGTTTCGTCGTGGAACTGGCGCAGCCATTTGCGCAGGGTTTTGCGCACCTTGGCGTCGAGGGCGCCGAAGGGTTCATCGAGCAGGAGGACCTGCGGGCCGACGGCGAGGGCGCGGGCGAGTGCGACGCGCTGCTTCTGGCCGCCGCTGAGCTGGGACGGGTAGCGTGAACCGTAGCCTTCCAGGGCGATGCGGCGCAGGAGCTCCGTGACGGCTTTGTCGATTTCTTCGCGGTCGGGCCGTGTGGCACGTGGCATGACACGGAGGCCGAAGGCGATGTTTTCCGCGACGGTCATGTGATTGAAGAGGGCGTAGTTCTGGAAGACGAAGCCTGCCTTGCGCTCGTAGGCGCTGCGGTTGGTGACGTCGGTGCCGTGGAACTGGATGCTGCCTGCGCCGGCATCGGCGAATTCGAGTCCGGCGATGATGCGCAGCAGCGTGGTCTTGCCGCTGCCACTGGGGCCGAGCAGGGCGACGAGTTCGCCGGTTTTGACTTCAAGGTCGACGTTTTTCAGCGCCTGGAAGCTGCCGAAAGATTTGGAGATGTGGTGGATGTGGATGCTCATGCTGCTCCTCGGCGGGTGGTCGTCAGAGTTTTCAAAATCAGGGTCACCAACGCCAGCAAAGCCAGCATGGAGGCGACGGCAAAGGCGGGAACGAACTGGTATTCGTTGTACAAAACTTCGATGTGCAGCGGCACGGTGTTGGTCTTGTTGCGGATGTGGCCGCTGACCACGGAGACGGCGCCGAACTCGCCCATGCTGCGTGCGTTGCAGAGAATGATGCCATAGAGCAGGCCCCATTTGATCTTCGGCAGGGTGACGCGCCAGAACATCTGGAAGCCGTTGGCACCGAGGGTCATGGCGGCCTCTTCTTCAGCCTGGCCCTGCGCCTCCATCTGCGGGGCGAGGATGCGGGCGACGAAGGTGAAGGTGACGAAGATGGTGCTGAGAACGATGCCGGGCAGCGCGAAGATGATCTTGAAGCCGTGCTCTTTCAGCGCCGGGCCAAACAAACCCTGCGCGCCAAAGAGCAGCACATAGACCATGCCCGCGATGACAGGGGAGACCCACAGCGGCAGCTCGATGAGGGAGGTGAGGAGGCGTTTGCCACGAAACTGAAAACGCGAGACGCACCAGGCGGCGGCGAGGCCGAAGAGCGTGTTGAGCGGGACGGTGATGGCGGCGACTTTCAGCGTGAGCCAGATGGCGTGCATGGTGGCGCGGTCATCGAAGGCTTCCACGAAACCTTCCCAGCCCTTGCGGAAGGCTTCCTGAAAAATGACGACGAGCGGGAGAACAAACATGAGCCCCATGAAACCCACAGCGGTGCCGATGATGAGGCAGCGCGAGAAGAGGGAGTCGGAGGTGGCTTTGCGAGGCCGGACGGTGCGCGGTGGATGGATGTCGATGATGGCGGCCATGCTTTAAAAATGCGAAAGGGGGCAGTAAGTGGAAAAAAGGTAAGGGTGATTCGTCATCTCATGCCTGTGCGTTTGCGGCTCCACTGCGCGAGCAGATTGGAGAGAACGAGGATGGCGAAGGAGGCGGCGAGCATGATGACGCCGATGGTGGCCGCGCCGGAGTAGTCGTACTCTTCGAGGCGCATGGTGATGAGCAGGGGGGCGATCTCGGTCTTGAAGGGCAGATTGCCGGAGATGAAGACGACGCTGCCGTATTCACCGACGGCGCGGCCAAAGGCGAGCGTCATGCCGGCGAGGGTGGAAGGCAGCAGTGCGGGAAACACGATGCGTGTGAGCGTCTGCCAGCGGTTCGCGCCGAGGCAGGCGGCGGCTTCCTCGACATCCATGGAGAGATCTGCGATGACGGGCTGCAAGGTGCGCACGACGAAGGGGAAGCCGACGAAGGTGAGGGCGATGGTGATGCCTAGCGGTGCGTAGGCGGCCTTGATGTCATGCTGTGCGAGCCATGCGCCGATCCAGCCATTCGGCGCATAGAGTGTGACCAGCGCGATGCCCGCGACGGCGGTGGGCAGTGCGAAGGGGAGATCCACCATGGCATCCAGCAGGCGGCGGCCGGGGAAGGCGTAGCGCTCCAGCGCCCATGCGGTGATCAGGCCGAAGACGCCATTCACCAGAGCGGCGGCGAAGGCCGTGCCGAAGCTGAGCTTGAGCGATGAGATCACTCGCGCCTGGGTCAACGTGGCAAGCATGTGTTCCCAGCCGCCGCTCGTAGCCTTCCATACGAGCATGGAGAGCGGGAAGAGCACGATGAGGCTCAAGTAGGTGATGGTGAAACCCAGCGAGAGCCTGAAGCCGGGAAGGATATGGCGTGGGCGTGACAAGGGATGAAGCAGGCTGGTTATCAATGAGCGTGTGGTGCAACGTGAATGCGCTTCACTCTGATGAAGCGCATCACGCAGGGCGGACCTTTGGGGCTTGCTATTTTTCCTGGTAGATCTGGTCAAAGATGCCGCCGTCGTCGAAGTGCTTTTTCTGCGCCTTGCCCCAGCCGCCGAAGTCGCCGTCGATGGTGACGAGGTTCAGCTTGGGAAAGCGGGCGCTGTATTTGGCAGCGGCAGCAGCGTCACGCGGGCGGTAGTAATTTTTGCCGATGATCTCCTGCGCCTCGGGAGAGTAGAGGTATTCGAGGTAGGCTTTGGCGACTTCGGCGGTGCCTTTTTTCTCGGCGTTCTTGTCCACGACGGCCACGGTCGGCTCGGCGAGGATGCTGATGGAGGGAATGATGATCTTGGTCTGGCCGGGGAACTCACGCTGGATGAGCCAGGCTTCGTTTTCCCAGGAGAGGAAGACATCGCCGATGCCGCGCTGTGCGAAGGTGGTGGTGGCGGCACGTGCGCCGGTGTCCAGCACGGGCACGTTCTTGAAGAGCGCGGCGATGAACTCCTTCGCCTTGGCTTCGCTGCCGGTTTTCTTCAGCGCATAGGCCCAGGCGGCGAGGTAGTTCCAGCGGGCGCCGCCGGATGTTTTTGGATTCGGAGTGATGACGTTCACGCCTTCTTTCACGAGGTCGTCCCAGTCCTGGATGTTCTTCGGGTTGTCCTTGCGCACGACAAAAACGATGGTGCTGGTGTAAGGGGCGCTGCTGTTGGGAAGGCGCTTCTGCCAGTCCTTCGAGATCAAGCCGGCCTGCTGGCCGATCACGTCAATGTCTCCGGCGAGTGCGAGGGTCACCACATCGGCTTCAAGGCCATCGATGACAGCGCGAGCCTGTTTGCCGGAGCCGCCGTGGGACTGGTCGACGCTGACTTTTTTGCCGGTGGTTTCCTTGTAGTGCTTGGCGAAGGCCTTGTTGTACTCCGAGTAGAGTTCGCGGGTGGGATCGTAGGAGACATTGAGCAGCTCAAAGTCGGCTGCGTGGGCGGTGAGGCCGAAGAGGACGGTGGAGAGGAGGCTGAGGCGTGTTTTCATGAGGTTTGAGAATAGGATTGGAAATGACGAGGTTTGTTGGCGGTTCGGTGTTTGCCCTTTCACTTTTCAAAAGAAGCGATGACTGAATTCGAAGTAAGCGAAGTTGGTGCTGGGGCGCTGCAGCTGGCGCTCCACAAAGCCGCCTGCAGCAAAGTAGGCGTAGCCGATGGTGAACTCTGTTTTCGCGTCCCAGGTGTAGCGGGCGCGGATGTCGAACTCCTGGCCGAGGAAGTTCCCGCTGCGTCCAGTGCGATCCCGGGCGTTGTTGGCGGCGTTGAAGCGGTCCGTGCCGCTGGCGAGCCAGTAGTAGCTGTAGCCGAAGTCCACGCGCAGATTGTGGCGCGGCTTGAGTTCCACCCGAACTTTGGGAGTGCTGATGTTTTCAAAGACGATGTAGTCGTTCGCCGACCACGGACGGCCGAAGCCAAAGAAGCGCTCGAAGCGGTTGTCCGTGCTGTCGTTCGGATTGCGGTCGCCGCTGGCGTAGCCGTAAAACAGGCTGACGCGCGGTTTCCATGGATTGGAGCTGAGAGTGTAGCCCACCTCCACCGTGCCGGCATAGGCGCGCACCTTGCTGGTGCCGTTCTGGCCAAACTGGTAGTTCATGCTGGCGTCATAGTCGAAGCCCGTGGCACCGATGATGCCGTAGCCACGCAGGCCGGGATTGTGCACCATGCGCTCCGCCACGCCGCGATAGGCGGACTGATGCAGCGCGAGGTAATAAGGCTCCAAGGTGATGATGTCCGACCACTGGCGCAGATGGCCGATGGCGGCATACATCCACTGCTGCTCCACCGGGCGGTCCATCTGATACAGCAGACGGTTCAGCGGCTGCACGGCGAGGAGGTCGAGCTGCCAGTCGCTGCTTTCCTGGCCAAGGCTGGCTTGGAAGCCCTGGAAGGCGTTTGCGGTGTTGCGCCACTGGTTGTTGCCGATGAGGCGGCGGTCGAGGAATTCGAAGTTGTGGATCCCGTAGCGGATGCTCAAGGGCCGTGCGTTGCCGATGGCGTCATGTCCGAAGAGGTCTTTGAAATAGAGCTCCACGTAGGCGCGGATGATCTCAAACTCATTCACGTCGCGGTTGTCACGCGCATAATGGCTGTTTTCGCGGCGTGAGTCCTGCATCTCAAACGCAAAGCGAAAGGGGTCGAGGATGTCCTTGATGCCGATGTAGGCGCGGGTGCGGTGGAGCAGGGGCTGGTCCACTCCCTTCTGCGCACGGCGCAGGTCGTTGTCGCGGTACTCATAGCGGAAGCGGTAGTCCAGGCCGACATCGAGCCATTTGACGTTCAGCAGCGAATCGACGCCAAGCTCGCTCACGTTGCGCACATACTTCGGCGGATCTGGATCACGCGTCGTGCTGTAGCTGAGCGGGTTTTGGTAATAGGTGCCGCGGGTGAGCTTCTTGGACTCCACTTCAGCAGCAAAGGCAGCGGTCGCGGTGAGGAGCAGGAGACCAAGCGCCTGTGTCAGGAAGCGCTGATCCAGTGTTCTTGTCGAGAGGGTCTTGTTCATGTTTGAGCGGCTGCGGAACGGTGGCCTGTGTTTCGGTTTGGGACCGACCTGATCCTTTCGGATCACGCGTTGGGACAGCGCCTGAGATGCTTCAAACAGATGCTTATGCATGCTTCGAACACCTCCGGTGGTCCGGTCAGTCTCTTGAGGGTGGCGGGGAATCGGGTGGATTGCTTCGGCCTGTGTTGAGTAATATGTTACAAAATACATACGGCAAGTAGGAATTAAAAAAATAAGTCATGCGCTGGTGCGGCGGCGAATCCCCGGGCTTCTCAAAGGCCGGATGTGTTTCATCGTTTCTGCCGGATGGCGGGCTGCATCATTTTTGAATGAGTCGCGTTTTTCCGGTTGATGGTTTTTAAATCATATACAATTAATAGAAGTAAGGCGCACCTGACCGCAGACCGCCGGGAGGCATTGAGATTTGACCGCCTCCATCCGGTGTGCCGCATCACGCGATGTGAAGATGCGGCGGTAAAACAACCGGCATAGAAAAATAACAGCCGCATTCCATCATGCACAACGATCAAAAATTCACGCTGCGCGAATGGCTTCTTGAGCAACTGCTTCAGGAACAGCAGGTCATTCAGCCTCCCAATGCCAGTCTTCTCGCCACCTTCAAAAGCAGCCTGCGGCTGCTGTCGCATGATTATGCCGTGGTGGTTGTGGTCTCAAAACTCCCTGCACAGCAGCTCGTGGGAAGACCTTTGCAGCTGCTGATCACGCCGCGTCAGCCCGCTGCGGCCGCCATCCTGATTCGTGTTTCCGGCGTGCTGACATTCACGGATGAAAGCTGTGCCGGTCTGGACTTCAAACCGTCTGCGGTGGATGTTTCGAACACCCAGGCGGGCATCCTTCGAGGAGAGTTCCGGCATGAGGATGAGAGCTCGCAGGACATCATCGGTCATCTGCATCATGTCCTGGATGTTTTGCGCCACACATCCCAGCCTGGCGTGGCATTGAGCGCGTGAACCATTCGGAACTGCCTCCTATGTCAGCACTTCGCATTTCCTGCTTTGGCATTCTGCTCAAGCATTACTTGCTCCGTCACCACGCCGATGCAGTCGCTCCGAAAGGGAGGTTCAGTACTGCCATTGAGCACGCCTTGTCAGCTGTCCCAATTGATTTCCAGATTCATGCCGATGTTCCCGAACGAACCTGGGATGCCACCATGACCGAGGAATATCTTCAGGTTCATATCAGCCTGCGACTTCCGGATGAACCCTTGGGAGGCGTGATCCTGCTGTCTGTGCAGGGCATTTTATCCCGTGGTCGTCAGGAGCAGGCAGTGAATACTCTCATGCCGGGCCGTCTCAATCTGGCTGACTCCACAGGTCTGCATCTGGGTGCTCTTCAGATACAGACAGCGCTGGCTCTGCTGGCGCAGCCGGTGATCACCGCCGTGGTGGTGAGCGAATCCCGCATTGGAATTTTCCAGGCCATTCATCAGCCCCCGCGGTTTAAAACAGCACGGCAGCCGCATGCAGAAATCAAGCTGGCCCGCGTGGCGTGATCTCACACTGCGCGCCGCCGGCGCAGCAGCAGCAGGGCCAGCCCGAACATCGCCAGAAGCGCACGGGAGGGCTCCGGTGCTGCGGCTACGACGCTGAGCGTGCCGCTGGAGTAAAGCTGGCTCCAGTCCCACGCGAGGCCCAGGCTGCTGAGATCCGGCAGGCCGGTGACGCTGGAAAAGGTGCCGGAGACGGAGGTCCAGTCGATGAGGTTCCATGTTGATCCTGCCACCCATGTGCCGCTGGTGACCGGCAGCGCTGAGTGGATGGTGAGCGTGGCTCCGCTCAGTGTCACCGCGCCGCCGATGATGTCGAGGTCGATGCTGCCGCTGAGCGTGAAGCCCGCGCCGGCCTGCAGCGTGAGAGTTTGTGCATCCTGAACTCCGTTCTGGCCCGCGAAGATCACTCCGCCTGTCTGCTGGGTCAGGGCCGCGCCCGCAGTAAGCGATCCCGCGGTGCCATTGCCACCGAGGCGTCCGCCGCTGGCGATGGTGAGGGAGCCCGTTCCCGTGGCAGAGCCCGTCGCGTTGTTCACCATCAAGGTGCCGCCACTCACCGTGGTGCCGCCGCTGTAGGTGCTGGCTCCGGCGAGAATCCACACGCCTGCGTCCTGCTTCACGAGTGCCACGGCATTTGTGCCGCTGGTGCCTGCGCCGGTGTTGTTGATGATGGCGCCCTGGATCGTGTTCGCACTGGTGTTGCTGCCCTACTTTTATGGTAGGAATTAAATGGCCTATAACCACTATTCGTCAAATAGACTTTAAAATTGTTCTGTCATTGTTTTGTCACAGTTCGCCTGTCACGTCCTGAACAAGGTGAGCAACGCGCAGGCGCAGCATGGCGTAATGACTGAAATGCTCAGGGCTGAAAGGTGCGGAGGTGGCCGGTGGCGGCATCAATCTGGACGGTGACGAAGTTTTTGAGCTTCGTGTCACGCAGTTGCGCGTCCTTTTCATGCAGGGTAAGGAACCACGGCCTGGCAGGCTGAAGAGCGGGGCTGCCGTCTGAGTGGAAGCGCAGGGCGATGTAGCGGCCGTAGATGTCTGATGCACTTTGCTGGAAGCCGAGGTCGATGATGGAGGAGCGGGTGGCGTCTGCGCTGATTTCGATTTCCTGATCGAGGCTGGTGACGGCGCCGATGGGTTCAAAGACGTCGGTGGCAGGGGCGTTGGTGACATCTTCCGGCGGGCGCAGGGTGTGGATGCGCAGCTTCCGCAGCGTGGGCCGGCCGTCGATGAGATCGGCAGCTTCGTAAACACGGAGCTCGGCGTCGGTGTTGAAGAGGATGGCGAGGGACTGGGCCTCCATGAGGCGGTTTTGCACAGCCTCTGAAGCTGTGCGCAAACGCGCCGAGGCGGCCATGCCGGCGATGTAGGGCGCGCTGAGCACGGCGATGACCGTGATGATGCTGACGACGACGATGAGTTCAATCAAGGTGAAGCCCGGGCGGCTGGGATGGGTGCGATGGATCATGTGAGGTGCTGGTATTTAATAAGTGCGTGAGTCCCAGCGGGCATTGCGCAGGGGGACGGTGCTGGAGAAGACCGTGTAATTGAGGCGCTTTTGATTGAGCCACGCCTCCAGGCTGGCGAGATCTGCATCGTAGGCGGAGGCATCGGTGAAGGGCGCAGCGGCCTGCGCCAGATAATCCACGGGCGTTTGATTGCACTCCCGCGCCCATTTGGCGGCGGAGGTTTCATCCAGTGCGACCATGGTGACGACCACGAGCGGCGGCAGGAGGTGCTGCGTGCCCTGTGTGGCATTGCCCGCGGCATCGACAGTGACTTTTTCCACGGCGGGAGTGTCATTGTTCACGTCGAGGGAATTGTAGGTGTAGCTGGGTGCGATCCAATACGGGGTCTTCTTGGTGGCGAGGGCGGTCTCTGCAGAGACGCGAGGAGAAAGGACAAGCAGGATGATGTTTTCCGCCACGATGCGCGTGGATTGTTCGAGGTCCTGGCGGAACCAGTCGGTGGGATGCGTGTAGATGGTGTTGCCTTGAAAGGGAGCGGCCTGCTCAGACGGCGGGCGGAATTCCACAAGGCGGTAGCGGTAGCGCACGGGAATGGTGTAGTCGGAGAGAAAGGGCGGGCGGTTGGTGTTGTCATCGCCAAACTGGATGGCGTAGCCGCGTGCGTTGAGCAGGCTGCCGAGACCGCTTTGATCATGCGTCAGCCCCAGAGGGGCCTGAAAAAAAGTAGCATGGCCCGGGGTGCTGGCAGGAGTGGCTTTCCCGCCGAGCAGCGTGGTGGCCGGGCCGATCTGAAACTGCAGCTCCGAGAAGCGGATGTAGGCGGTGGGTGGAGTGACGGCACCGGTGGCAGGTGCGGTATTGGAGCCGGTGGCTTTGTAATAGTAGTCCCAGTAGGGATTGAGCGTGGCCTGGGAAAGTGTCTTGGTGATGAGTTCAAACGCCTGGCGTGCTTCACGAAACTGCTGGGTCTTGTTGTGCACGCCGGTGACGGAGCGCCGCACGGAGTCCAGTGCCGTGACGCAGGCAATCATGAGCAGTGAAAGCAGGACCATGGAGGCCATGAGCTCCACGAGAGTGAATGCCTGCCTGCGGCGTGAATGGAAGAAGGAGGGTTTCATTTGCCAGTCCTCGCAACGACGTAGGAGTAGAGCTTGTAGGTGGCCGGCTGGGCTTCGCTGAAATTGAAATCAGCGACGGGTGTCTGCTTCAGCTTCACGGTGACACGGCGGAGGAAGGCATCGTTGGTGCCGGTGTTGCCGGGAAGGAGCACATCGGTGGCAGGAACGCCGACCTCGGCAACGAAGGCGATGTCGTCCTTGTTGCGGCCTGCAGGATCGACAGGGACGGCGTAGGCGTCAAAGTAGTAGCGCTGCTTCTGCTGCGCACCAGTGGCCTGCGACTGATCAAGTGAACCGAGAATGTGCTGGGAGATGCGCGAGGCGGCGGTGATTTCGCCTGCGGTGCGGACGTTGGTCACGCCATGAGGGATCAGGCCCATGATGGTGGTGATGCCAAAAGCGGCGATGGCGAGAGCGAGGGTGACTTCCACCAGGGAGAAACCCTGCGAATGTTTGAGGAGGCGGGAGGTGCGGATTTTCATGTTTTTGTTTTGGTTTTTTGGGTGAGTCAGTTGCCGAACTTGCGCTTTTCGAGGACGCGGAACTGGTAGTGATTGTCGAGACTCTCGGGAGAACCGGTGGTGCTGGTGGTGAAGTCCGGGAGATCCGCCTGCGCGGGATCAAGGAAGCGGTCCACCACGGCGGAGCCGCGATACTCGCTCTCAAAGGAGTCGCCATCGGTGATGGTGTTGACCGGTGTGGAGCGTGCCTTGCGGATGATCTGCGCGATGTAGTGGACGCGGTAGGTGTTTGAACGCGTGGTGATGCGCGGGTAGAGATTGGTGTAGGGGCGCTCGCGGGAGTTGTCTCCGGTGAGCCGGCGGGTGGCCCAGAAGCTTTCCATCTGGGTGTGGTCCGCGACGTCACGATCCGGCACGAGATGGACGTCGCAGATCTCGCTGGCGCTGAGGAAGATCTTGCCAGCCTTGAAACGCTGCTCGAACTGGGCGAGGGTCTTTTCCGCGTCGATGTTGTAGTGCCAGCGCTGGCCGCCTGCCGTGGTCCAGAAGGTGTTTTGATCCGAATTGCTGGGGAAGACCTTGTAGTTGGGCGCGTCGCTGGTGGGCACGGCGGTGATGCGCTCGCTGGCAAGGAGGGCGTGGAGGCCGCTGGCGCGGCGGATGTTGGTGAATGGGAGGATCTGGTAGTTCAGATTGATCTTGCCGGCGGTGGAGAAGGGCTCGCTGATGGCGTAGGGCTCCACGACGGGCATCCAGAAGTATTCGAGCAGCAGATGGTCGGGCGGATTGGTGCCGCCGAGTTTGGACGGGCCGCCGGGGTGACCCTGCTGCGGGCGGAAGTGCAGGGTGCGCCAGGGCTTGCCCGACTTCACACCGGTGGGCAGAGAGCCGAGCGCACCGGGAGAGGCGATGAGGCGATTCGGCGTGAAGAAGACGCTGTCTGCCGTGGTGTGCTGATTGGATTCACTGAGGTAGGGGACGCCGTTGACGACGTTGTTGAGGTTGCCTTCATCGGGTTTGTTGATGTAGGCGCCATCGCGCGCAGGGCCGGGGCCGTTGTCAAAGTCGCCGTAGAGCTGTGCTGCTGTGGTGGCGGCGTTGAAGTAGGGGAGATCCGGAATGCGAGTGTTTGGATAAGTGGCTCCGGCCTTGGTGGCGACGAGACGGCTGGGGACGTCGGACTTGGTGCCGTAGTCATAGCCGGGCAGCTGATTGGAAACGAAATTGGTGAAGCTGTGGGCGAGCCTGCGCGTGCCGTAATAGCGATGCGGCTGCCACTGGCTGGCGTCCACCACGTTCATGGCGGAGGTGAGACGGTAGTCGCCATGCTTGATGGTGACGGTCTGCACCACGTCGCTGCCTTCTTCGATCTCGGCCTGCGCCACGCTGGAGGAGACCTGTGGCTTGAACAGGCGCACTGCTGAATCCTCGGCATCGAAGCCGAAGAAGTAGGCGCCGCGGGCGGGCTGTGAGCCGGTGCGGGCTGCCACGTTGTCCCGGAACATGCGGCCGCGTTGAGGGGCGGTGCTGTTTTTCGTGAAGCTGCTGTAAAAGCCTGAGGAATCGTTTCGGATGGCGTTCTCCTGGGCCTTGGTGAGGCTGATGCCGAGGGCGCCCCGGCTGTAGAAGGTCCACCAGGCGGGGGCTTCCAGCTTGTCGTTAGCGGCTGGCATGGCGTTGTTGGACTGACGGACCAACGTGGGAGCGGGCATGGCAGGGGCAGCAGGGAAGCTGGGGGCGAGGGTCTGTACAAGGACAGCCTGAGTGTCTCCGCTTGCAGGGACGCGATAGAGGTGTCCGCTGTAGATTTCGATGCTGAGATCCGCCTGGGAGAAGTTCATGGGCTTGCTTCCGTCACGGCCCACATCGATGTCGATGAAGTTGCTGATGAGGTTGTAGTTGAGCACGCTGGCTTCATCGCCGGAGGTGGTGGAGGGTTTGACCTTCCAGTCGGCATTGCCCCAGTTTTTGTCAGCGGTCATCGGCGCGCGCGCGATGGCTTCGCGGCCACGCAGTACGCCTTTGAGACCGATGCCGTAACCACCGGTCATCTGGCTGCCGGTGTTGGTGGCACGGCGTCCGGTGTAGAGGACCTCGCTGTCATTGGGGAAGAGCTGCTGCCCGTTGACACGGAATTTCTTGAGGCCGGAGACGAGCACGGTGAACTCGGGTTCGAGCAGGGTGTAGCCAGCGGCGGGCACGAAGAACTCCAGCAGCAGGCGTGACTGGATGCGGCGGATGCCGGGCTGAAGAGGGGTGTTTTTGTTGAGCTGGAAGTTCCAGTTTACGGACTGGTAGCCGGGATGCGCGGGGTCCGGGCCGTAGGGGAAGCCGTTGGTTTTTGGCCAGGTTTTGGTGTCTGCCTTCTCGCCGCGGAAGGGATTTGGAGTGGGCACCGGGGGGAAGTTTGAATACCAGCGAGCCTGGGGAGTGGCACCATCGATGGTGGGCGCGGTGCGGCCACCGGGCCTGCCCATGTTGGGATAGACTTCAGGATAGGTGTTGGCGGGGTCGTCGGTGTTGTCCGCGGCGCAGATGAAATGCAGGCCGACTTCGGTGACGGTGGGAAAGCGGCCGATGCCCTGGTATGTATTGCCGCCGATGACCCACTGCGATGGCGTGACCTGGCCGTGACCGGGATAGCCCAGGGCCTCGACGAGCCCAGAGGCGCTGGCGTCCGGGCTGTCGGGGTCTGCGCGGAAAAAGCGTGGGTCGGTGAAAGTCTTGAACTGAAACGTGCGTGATGAACCGGAAGCGTAGCCAAGGAGGAAGTTCTGCGTGGCATCGACGCCGGGAGTGATGACCTTGGGGTCCTGCACAATGTTGCCGTCATGCAGGTTGGTGCTGCGGACGTAGTCGAAGATTTCGACGAGGATCTGCCGCAGGTCATCGCCGTACTTGGCTGAGAAGTTCTGGCTGGGCACGGCGGCGAAGCCGGGCATGGGGTTTTGCAGGAGAGTGTGGAGATAATTCAGCAGGGCCTGGTTTTCCGGTCGCTGGATGTCCTGCGTGGTGGAGTCTGCGTTGCCACGCTGGAAGATGTATTTGCGCAGGCCGCCGGTGCCGCTCTGGCGCAGGGTGGAGCAGAAGGCGATGAGCTGATCATACGAGGTGCCGTAATCGGCTCCACGGTAGCTGACGGGCCACAGGGCGATCTTGGGGAGGCCGTGCAGATTCAACTCTGGGGAGCGGCTTTGCGCGGTGAGGAAGAAGCCTTTCCGCTGCAGGACGTCCCGCGCCTGCACACCCAGGCCGAAGTTGTTTTCTGTGCGGTTTTCCTGCAGCAGATATTCATCCAGGCTGGCGTAGAGCCGCTCTTTGCGAAAGGAAGCGAGTTTGATCTGGGCGATGCTGCTGTCCTGGAAGGACTTGGTGCCGCTGACAGAGCCGCCGGTGCCGATCTTGGGCGTGAGGCGATAGATGACATCCTTGTCTGGAGGGGTGAGTGTTTTGCCGGGAAAGAGAATGGGGCTGAGCGCGGTGGTGGCGGGATGACCGGGGTAGCGCTGGAGCTCTCCATTCACAGGCTGGTAGCGGGCATAGGCCGCATCGTCTTCGTGGTAGAAGGTGGGGACGGCCCAGGGGGTGGGCTCGGAGGCGGTGTTGATGTTCACCTTGCTGCTCTCGTCATCGGTCCAGAAGGCGATGCGGCCGACGATGGGATTGTCCGCGGTCGGAGCGACGGAGGCGACGAATTTGTTCTGCAGGTCCAGCGTGCCCATCGTGCCATCACGCAGCAGATAGAGCCACTCCACCGGCATGGGCAGGCGCTGGCTGTCTCCGCCGGTGGTCTTCACTCCGGTGACGGTGCGGCCATTGACGAGCTTGTCTGAATACGAGAAGCCGCTGACGGTGTCAGGCTGCCCGGTCATGGCGCGCGGATCGATGATGGGGAAATGCAGCGTGGTGGTGCCGGTGGTTTCGATGCGGTGGATCGGACGATTTAGATCGACGTAACGTGCCTTGAGTTCCTGCCAGTTTGTGGGCGGAGTGTCGTTGAGCAGGGAGACTTCTGCATCGGTCCCTCCGTTCACGACCATCTGAGAGCTGGAGTAGAGCTTGTAAGCAGCGAGCAGATCTCCGGAGGCATCGTGCTGGCGGATGAGTCCGGGCTGGGAGGTCCAGACCTCACGGCCTAGGTTTTGTGCGTTCGGCGTGGTGCCTTTGCGCAACTGCGCGATGGCCACGTCAACCGCGAGATCGCCAAACTGACGCACCTGCTGGCCGCTGGCGTAACGATTGGCTCCTTTCAGCTCGGAACCGGACATGGAGTACACGGCGAGCATGAGGGTGAGCATGAGCACAAGCATGAGCACGACCATGACCAAGGCCATGCCACGGCGGCGGGAGCTGGAGCGGGAAGCAGAAAGTTTCATGAGAAGAAGCGGGGGCTGAAGCGCTGTGATGCCTGGAAAAAGGGCGTGCGCGGGGAGAGGCTGATCCTGAAGGAGGGAGCCAAGGAGGCAGAACAGACGGGTGCTGAGGAAAGACGAACTGGCATGGCAGTCCGTCACCGCATCACCTCAGCGACATCCACAAAGCCGGAGCATGGCCGGAGCATGGCCGGAGCATGGCCGGCGGTGGAGCGAGAATGGTGAAGTCTGAATGCAGGGGATTTTTCATTTGTTCCGTGGAGTGGACCGCGGCCTTTCCCAGGGAGGGGATTCGGACACGGGCGCATTTTGAAAAGTCCTTCCGTTTTCGGATCGGTTCTTTGATGTGCTGTTTTAAAGCATATCTATCTAGTGGGAGATTAAGCTTTTATATCACTCTTGTCCAGTAGGAATATAAAGCTTTTGTCTTCCGGCAGATTTCGGACGCAGCGGGTGGTGCGGACGGGTGAAAGTTGCTTTTTAGCGCCGTGAGCGGTGGCACATGCCGAAGGCAGCAACACTCCCGGGAGACGGAAGGGCGCTGTTGTTAAAGCCGCTGATCACGCCAGGGCATGAGTTCAGCGAATCTGCGCCTAGCACAAACAGTCCGGGCTATGCCACAGAGTCCAGCAGCACGGCCAGGAAGCCGTCTGATGGATCGGCATGCCGGGCACCGGCTTTTTTCTTGGCGGACTTTTTCGGGGCTGCAGCGCACTGTTCCTGTTTGCGCAGGGTGACTTCTACCACGTTTTCCAAGGTGTAACGGTCCAGAATGTTGGCGATCGCGTTGCGGACATCAATCATGAGCATGCGCAGCCCGCAGTGCGTCTCGTCCGGGCAGGTGCACTTCTCATACTCCGTCTCGCTGGCGCAGCCGATGGGTGCAAGCTTGCCATCAATGAGGCGGACGATTTCGCCCATTTTGATGGATTTCATCGGCTTGGCGAGACGCGTGCCACCGTATTTGCCGCGCGTGCTTTCCACGTAGCCGGCTGTACGCAGCTCAAACAAGATGGCTTCAAGAAACTTAAACGGCAGATGCTCCTGCTCCGCCAATGAGGAGACGGAAATCACTCCTTCTTTTTGTTTCTCGGCAATGCCCAGCCGTATCATGGTGCGCAAGGCATATTCTCCGCGTTTGGTCAGTCGCATGGTAATAATTATGAAAGGGCTACGCCCACCGGGCAAGTAGGATTACTTGATTTCACCTGTGGAGACTGGAGGTGCGATTTGCTACCTGGAATCTCTGGACGTGGCGATTGGCATGATGCCGAGATCGCGGGCGTCGGGGATGGAGATGAGCTGGATGTCTGGATCGGCGTCCTCGGAGTCGTCTTCGAGCTCGGTCTTGTACTTCTTGAGGTTGGCGTTGCCGATTTTGACGGCGCTGGTGAAGGTCTTGTAGGAGGCTTTGAACTCGGTGAGCTTGGCTTTCTCAGTGAGATTGGCGATTTCTTCGACGGACTTGATTTCGTCGTTGCCGAGCATGGTGGTTTCGAGGCCGATACGCTTGGCGTCTTCGCCATCGCCGAGGTCGAAGGCGAGGAAGCAGTGACCGGGGACCATGACGAGGTAGGAGGTGATGCCGATCTTGCTGAGGACGGAGGCCATGAGGACGGAGCCGTCCACGCAGTTGGCCTGAGTGGCCCGCACGGAGTCATCGAGAAAACGGACGGTCTGGCTGACGACGTATTTGCTGGGGAGGGTGTGGGAGACATCGCTGTATTTGATGCCGCGGCGCTGGAGGGCGTTCCAGATGGCGAAGACCTGCATCATGACGTCTTTGGGCTCGTCGGACTGGTAGCCGGAGAAGTCGGAGACGATGCCGCTTTTGAGGGCTTCCTTGAGGATCATGTCCACCTCGGGGTGGTTTTCATTCACGTAGGCGGCGAAGAGCCAGGAGAAGTCGTCGAAGTCCTCGCCTTCTTCGTCCATGAGGACGTAGAACATGCAGTCATTGATGGAGCGCATGACGTAGGTTTCGTGGTCGTCGGGGACGGCGACGCCATTGACGGTGGCCTGGAAGGTGACGTTGATGGGGCGCTGCTGGCGGACTTTCAGGAGGGCATCGTAGTCCCAGAGGGCCTTGGGGAAGATGCGGGCCTCGCCGGCTTTGGTGATGCGGGTGACTTTGCCTTTCCAGGTGGAAGGCTTGAGGAAGCCGTCGATGGAGATGGTGACTTCGACCTGGGCGTTTTTGGGGAGGCCGGTGAGATCCACGGCGAGCCAGCCGTTTTCGTCGCCATAAATGGGGATTTCTTTTTTGCTGGGCTTGGGGTCGTCAGCGGTTTTTTTGTCTTCAGCGATCTGGTCGTCTCCATTCCAATCCACGGTGGCGGTGGAGATGATGGCGCTGGGGTAAAGATCGGTCTCGGTGTAGGACCAGGGGTCCAAGGTGACCTCTGCCTGCAGGGAGGAAGTGAGGGCGGTGAAGAGGAGCAGGGAAGGGAGGGAAAGTCTCATGGTGAGGCGTTGAATATCAAAGGGGAAGCTGCCGTGCGAGCAAGGGCGGCAAAAAGGCGGCACAGTATCATGCAGCGATATGGGTGCGCTGCAAAAACGACATGGGAATAAAGATTTGCCCGGCTGTCCGGCTGACTTTGCGAGGAGGGCTTCTGGCTGCTTGCACTCGCATGGAGCACTGGCACGGTGGGGCATGCCAAAGCGGATCGCTATTTTTGGAGGCAGCTTCAATCCCCCGGGGAACCACCATGCCGCCATCGCCGTGCGGCTGGCACAGGATTTTGACGAGGTGCGGGTGATCCCCTGCGGCCCCCGGCCGGACAAGCCGGAGACGGACAGCGTGCCTTCGGTGTACCGGGCGGCGCTGGCGGACATTGTTTTTGGCGGGCTGCCGAAGGTGACGGTGGATCTGTCGGACTTTGAGCAGGAGACCTTCACGCGGAATCATGAGCTGCAGCGGCGGTTTGAGGCGGAAGGGGAGCTGTGGCATGTGGTGGGGGCGGATCTGGTGACGGGAGGCGCGAAAGGGGAGTCGCTGATCCAGCGGACATGGGCGCAGGGGCTGGAGCTGTGGGAGCGGGCGAATTTTGCGGTGCTGAAGCGGCCGGGCTACACGATGAGCGATGACGACCTGCCGCCGCATGCGCAGGTGATCGAGCACTTGGTGGAGGGCTCCAGCACGGAGATCCGCGAGCATTTGAGCCATGGGAAATGCGTGCGCGATCTGGTGCCGCCACGGGCGGAGGCCTACCTGGCGCGCTACGGCCTGTACCGGGCGCCGGTGCCGGGGAACTGGGCGCGGGGCACGCTGGAGGACGCGAAGTTTTTCCTGCAGGCGGATGTGGACAACCCGAGGGTGCTTGCGCTGAGCCAGCTGCTGGATGGCAGGCATGTGGCGGCGGGGGAGGCGGATTTCATCAACGTGATCGGCGGGGACGGGGCGATGCTGCGGAGCATCCGTGAGCACTGGCGGAAGAGACTGCCGTTTTTCGGCGTCAATGCGGGGCACCTGGGGTTTTTGCTGAACGGTCCGGATCAAGTAACGGCGAATTCGTTTCCACCGAGTGATGTGATTTTCCGGCAGATGCCCATGCTCTTCCTTGAATTTGAGGACGAAGAGGGGCGCAGGCATCCGGCGCATGGGTTCAATGACTCGTGGCTGGAGCGCGCAACGAGCCAGTCGGCATGGCTGGAAATCACTGTGAATAACGTGCGACGAATTCCCAAGCTGGTGTGCGACGGGGCTCTGGTGGCGACGGCTGCCGGATCGACGGCGTATGCGCGGAGCATGGGGGCGGCACCGCTGCTGGCGGATACGCCGGCATGGTTACTTGTGGGCTCGAATGTGCTGCAGCCGGCGCACTGGCGCAGTGCGCTGCTTTCTCCAGACACGACGGTGGAGATCCGGAACATCGACCCGAAGCACCGGCCAGTGCAGGCGTATGTGGACGGGCTGAGCATGGGGCGCGTGGTGGCGCTGCATGCGCGGATGTCGCGCGCGGCGGCGGCTGAGCTGGTGTTTTGCGCCAGCCATGACATGGCGGAAAAAATCGCAGCGATCCAATTCGGCGCATGATCTCAGCGTTACAAAAAGACGATGCGCTGCTGGCCGACATGGCGGCGGCTTCGCTGGACGAGGACACGCTGCATGTGTGGTGGCTGGGGCAGAGCGGGTTTTTGGTGCAGTGGGCCGGGGAGCGGCTGCTGTTTGACCCTTACCTTTCTGATTCACTGACGGAAAAGTATGCTGCCACGGACAAGCCGCATGTGAGGATGACGGAGCGCTGCATCGACCCGGGACGCCTGACGGGGATCAGCCGTGTGACGGCCAGCCATGTGCATACGGATCATCTGGACGGCGCGACGCTGGTGCCGCTGGCCGAGGCGAATCCGGGTTTTCGGCTGTATGTGCCGTATCCGGTCATTCCCGAGGCGAAGAAGCGGCTGGGAGATGCTGCGGTGACGTACTGCGGCACGGGGGACCGGGACAAGTATTTCGAGGGAAAATGGGAAATTCGCGGGGTCATTGCGAAGCACAATGAGGTGATCCGTGATGAGGACGAGCACTGCCACTGCACGGGTTTTTTGGTGAGGTGCGGGCCGTTTACGATCTACCACAGCGGTGACACGCTCTGGCACGATGACATTGTGAGCATGGCGCGTCAGTTTTCCTGCGATCTGATGCTGCTGCCGATCAATGGGAACCGGCCGGAGCGGCGGGTGGCGGGAAACCTGAATGGCACGGAGGCGGCGGCGCTGGCCAAGGTGGGGGAGGCAAGGCTGGTGGTGCCGTGCCACTACGACATGTTTGAGTTTAACACGGAAACCACGGACGAATTTGTGAGCGCCTGCGAAAGGCTGGAGCAGCCGTACCGCGTGATGCGCTGCGGGGAGCGGCTGGAGATGAAGAAGGCGGAATAGGCCCTCATTTGGCGATGGCCTGGCCGCTGGCGGTCCAGGCATTGAAGCCGCCTTTGAGGAGGAGGATGTTTTTGAAGCCGAGCTGGTGCATCTGGACGGCAATGAACTGGGCGCGGCCGCCGATGGCGCAGTGGACGATGCAGGGCTTGGTTTTGTCCAGCTTGGCGATGGCATCGAGGGCCTGCTGGCCGTGGAAGTAGTCGTAGTTGAGTGAATTGAGGATGTAGCCGCGGGTGTGGCGCTCGTCCTCGGTGCGGACGTCGATGATCAGCGTGTCCGGGTGATCGACGAGCTGACGGACGACTTGCTCCGGGGCGATCTCATGGATTTCCGGGGGGACGACCACGGCGGGTGGCAGCACGGGGCTGACAGGGGGCTCGGCTGCGAGGGCAGAGGTGCAGAGCCCGAAGAGCAGGAGTGCTGGCATGAGAAGAGGATTCATGAAGGATGGAAATTGGCCTCTTTGGGGGGAGTTGGCGAGCGGAAGTCGCGGAGTTGGTCGTGGACTGCGGGTTGCAGATGAAGCTTTAGCTTATTGCTAGTATGGAAAATTCCATTCATGATAATCTGCTTTGTTCAAAATTTAACGAATCATTAATAATAACCATATAATTGCAGCCGGAAGGAGAAGGCCTGAATTATGAGAAGAATTAAATCGCCAATTAAATCCAGATTGGATGAAATTGGAGCACACAACGGGGGATTTGGGTGCTTTTCGAAGGGAAAAAGCTTTAAACTTTGGCCGCATTCGAAAAAAGACAGGCGCGAATTATCGGGCCTTAAGCCTAGCCTTTAGCTGGGGAAAACGACTGCAAAGACTGAAACAGAAGCGATTGGATGTGTCGTAATTGTAAAAAATATGAAAATAATTATTGAAGTTATCCACACGATAAACTACAATTTCCATAATTCGAGGCTGAACAACTCCACAAGCTGATCATCTCGAATGCAAGACCAACAGCCAAAACACACACAACACACTATGAAAAACATCAAGCTCAACACCTCCCGCAAAGCTGGCTTCAGCCTCGTGGAAATGCTCGTCGTCATCGCCATCATCGGCATCATCGCCGCTATCGCGATCCCGAACATCGGCAACCTGAACGACAGCGCGAAGAGTGCTGCCGCCAAGCGCAATGCTCAGACCGTCTCCTCCGTGCTTAACGCCGCCATCGCCGCTGGCGTTGACACCACGGGCTGGGCCACGGAAAACCTCCTGACCAAGGCACAGACCGGCGTCAGCCCTGCCACGGGTGCCTTCTCCGGCAAGACCTTCACCTCCGGTCCGATCAACGACACCGAAGAAGCCGCTGTTGCTGCCTACCTTACCTGGGACGACACCAACAAGCAGGTCAAGTATGATCCAGGCACTTACTAAGATTGGTGCTGACGCGCCCGGCACTGGGGTTTGAACTCAGTTTCGGACGATTCACGTCCGCCGGGGAGGTGACTCCCCGGCGTTTTTTTTGCAAAAGGGAACGAGGCGGCGCTGGTTATGAACATGACAATTTGCAAACAGAGAAGGGAAGGATTCAGCTTTGTTGAGGCCATCTTCACGATTGCCATCATCGGCATCATGTCATCGATCGTGGTGGCAGCGATTTCGAATGCCTCACGCGACGCTAATCGTGTCATGGCACGGCAGCAGCAGGCGTCGGTGCAGAGTGCGCTGACGGCCTGGGTGATGGCGCAGATGCGCGTGGGCAGCACGGCGCAGTATCGCGGTCTCGAAAGCGTGCGTGCCGAGTATAATTCCAAGCCCTCCAGTCAGGAACGTTTCAAGCTCCTGAAACCCGATTCGACATCGTCAGATCCGAGTGTGCGCGTCGGCTTTCTCGATCAGACGACGGCCGATCATTTTACGGATTACACGACCAATGGCAATCAGCTGCAAACCGCCGCTTTGTACAATGCGCAGCAGTACCTGACGCTGCCAGACTGGCAGCAAGGCGATTTTCCCCATGTGGACCTGGTCAATCAATAAACCGGTCTCCCGCTCAGCTTCACCATGCACACCTCCTCTTCCAAATCTCACTTGTTCAGCCGCGGTTTCTCGCTGGTGGAGATGATGGCCTGTGTGTCGATCATTGGCATCATCGCCTTCATGGCGATCCCGTCCGTCACCCGCATGCGGGGTGACAGTGAACGCAATCTGGCCATCGCGCGTGCGGAGTCGCTGAATCTGGCGCAGGCGAGCTACATCCAGGTGCGAGGCCGGACCCAGGCTGCGCTGGAATGGACAGCAGCTTCGACGCCCGACGCGAAATACCAGCTGCTGCGCAACTACCTGAGCTTCGCGGAGCCGACGCTCAGCCTCTACTTGCCATCCGGTTACTCGGTGGCTTTCCCCCCGACGATCACGTCCATGGTCAAGGTCACTCTCACCAGCCCGACCGGGACGATTAATTACTGACGCACCACGGCATGACCCTCCCCCTACATCGAGGAAAGCGCATCACCTTCCTGCCAGCCGGCAGTGAGCGTGGGTTTTCCATGTCGGAAATGGTCATGGTGATCTGCATTCTGTCAGTGCTGGCGGGCATTGCGGTGCAATCGTTCAGTCAATTTTTAGGCAGTTCCAAAGACGCACTGGCCGAGTCACGGCAGGAGACGCTGAACCAGGCGCTGTCACGTTTCGCGCAGCAGAACTACGAACTGCTGTTTGATGCCAGGAGCGGGTCCGTTTCGGATGAGATGGTCATTCTGCGCACGCTGCAATATCGTGATCCGAACAGCAACCGTGCGCAGCCGGGCTCCCCCTATGTGGATCCACGGTACAATCCGGTCACCTCCAGTGACTCCACTGTGCATCGTCTGCGCTGGACGGGGCGCATGTTTGAACTGCTCAAACCCGGGCAGAGCGGCACCGGCATTCTGATGAATTTCGAAGGTACGGACTTCACCACGGCATTTGTTTTTCCGCCGAACTTCCAAACGGCGGGACGCTGATCCTGCCAAGCAAAACTCATGGCTGCCACCCTCCAGATCCCGACGAACCCGCTCGCACCAAAATCCTTTGGTGCTGCGAGTAATCCGCCAAACACGATAGTTGAGGCGAGGCAGACGGCGATCCTTGCCATTCAATCGATTGAGGGGCTGGCGCTGCAGCATGGGATGCTGCCGGTGACGCTGCTGCGTGAGAGCTGCTCGCCGGATGCGGAGCGGCTGATCCGGAAGCTTGGCCGGGTGCCGTATGTGGCGGATCCCTGGCTGCCGGTGAGCACCATCGGACCGCTGCTGGTGATGGCGCACCACAACCCACGGGCGGGAGATTTGTGGGGAGTGCCGCACTTCCTCACGATCCGGGTGCTGATCACCCAGGACCAGTATCAAAACACGCGGAAAGATCTGGTGCAGCGCTTTGGCCAGATGCCGATCTCCCAGTCCAACGCGATGGAGCAACTGCAGCCGCCGGTGTTTGCCGACCTGGGGCTGGAGGGCACCTTCCAATGGCTGCTGGAACGTTATCCTTATGAGCCGGCTGAAATCACGAAGCTGAAGGGTTTCTACGAGGCGCAGAAAGGCAAGACTGAGACACTGGGAGTCACGCATTTCAATGTGGTGCAGCGCAACATGGGCATCGCCCTGCAGCACCTCGTGAGCGGCTGCCGAACGCTGGTGTACAGCGCCACGGAAGCGCAGCGGCAGACTTTCTTCCCGATCCCGCTGCTGGAGCGGCACAATGTCTACCCGCTCTACATCGGCAAACAGGTCGTCTTTTTGCTGAGTGAGAGCGCCGACTGCTACGCCTTTGAGGACGAGTGGCTGTCGATGGGCAATCCGTCGGTGAAGATCGTGCCGGTGCTGGCGGATCTGGCGAGCATCCGTGAGGCGATCAACCGAGCGGGCGCGACCTTTGACCCGAGTGCGGTGGCTTCGATGGAGGGGACGACGCTCTCGGTGGCGGATGATGCCAGCGTGGTGGAAATTTCCCCGGAAGACATGGCGCGGATCAATCCGCAGAATCCGAACCACGAGCCTGAGCAGCTGGTGCAGTGGGCGCTGTTTACTGCGATCCGCTGCCGCGCCTCCGACTTGCACCTGGAGAAATTTTACAGCTTCACGCGCTTCCGTGCGCGCATGGACGGCACGATGAAGACGATCATGACCGCGCCGGAGAGCCAGCTCAACCGCTATGTGGCGCTGCTGAAAAACTACGCGGGCATGAGCCAGAACCGGCAGGAGTGCCAGGACGGGCGCATGGCGCTTTCGATCGGCCGGCGGCGGGTGGATGTTCGTGTGGCTGCGGTGCCGACGCGGCGTGAGTTCCAGAAGGTGATCATGCGTTTCCTGGACAAGCAGGACGGGGTGAAGCGCCTTTCGGATTTCAATCTCTCGCAGCGCCAGATCGACATCCTCACGCGCACCATGCAGCGCGACCAGGGGCTGGTGCTGGTGACGGGCCCGACCGGCTCTGGTAAAACGACCACGCTGTATGCGCTGCTCAACAGCGTGAACGATGAGAGCGTGAACATTCAGACGATTGAAGACCCGATCGAATACGAAATTGAAGGGATCAATCAGACGCAGACGAACAATGCGCGCGGACTCGACTTTGCAAACGGGCTGCGCTCCCTGTTGCGTGCCGACCCTGACATCATCCTGATCGGTGAGTCACGCGATGCGGAAACGGCGGGAGCGGCGGTGAATGCCTCGCTCACGGGGCATCTGGTGCTGACCACGCTGCATGCGAATGACTCCCTGCGCGCGGTGTCACGACTGCTGTCGATGGGGGTGGAGAAATATCTGCTGGCGGATTCGCTGGCACTGAGCCAGGCGCAGCGTCTGGCGCGCCGCCTGTGCACCTACTGCAAGCAGCCGATGCAGGCCCCGCCGGACGTGCAGGACCTGATGGCGAAGCAGGCGGTCATCACCCAGCCGATCACCACACCGATCTACACCGCCCGCGGGTGTGACGAGTGCCATGGCACAGGCTATGCCGGACGCGTGGCGCTGATGGAGCTGTGCGAGGTGAACAATGAACTGCGCGACCTCGTGGAAGAGGGCGCCCCGCTGAGCGCGATGCGCGCCGCCGCCTTTAAAAATGGTTTCCGCTCGCTCTATCAAGAAGGCCTGCAGCAGGTCATCGGCGGGCACACCTCACTCGACGAAATCAAATGCCTCAGCTACACCGCGATGTAAGCCGGCGAAATTATTCAACCAGCCAACTCTTGAACGCCATGCCCCCGACCACCCAGCTTCTGCCTCGTGAATTTGCCTCGCGTGCCATTGCACGCGTGTTGATCATCGATGACGAACCCCATGTGCTGGCGGTGGGAAAGGCCGTGCTGGAGGCCCACGGGTTTGAGGCCGTCACCTCCCGCAGTGGTGAGGAGGCGCTGGAGCTCGTGCGCGTGGGCATGGAATCGGGGCAGAGATTCACCGCCGCGATTCTGGATCTCACGATGCCTGGCGGCGCCTCCGGATTTGAGGTGCTGGATTGGCTGCGTGCGTGTGATCCGCGGCTGCCCGTCATCGCGTGCAGCGGGTACTTCCAGGAGGATGTGAAGGATCTTTGCCAGGCGATTGGTTTTGTGGATGTGCTGCACAAGCCCTTCAATCTTGAAAGCCTGTGCCTGGCGGTGCGTCGTGCCATGGTGCAGGATTCGGAAGCGGCGGAGTCAGGTTTCTCGAGCTTCAAATCAGGTTCTGCTTCATGAGGTTTCACTTTCAGATCGCCAACCGCTTTACACTGCTCGGCATGTTTGCCGTGCTGGTGGGTGCGGGGGCGACTGCCACGGGCTTCATCTGGCAGGAGTTTATCACTCTGCGTTTCGTGCAGAGCTCCTACCTGGGCGCGGTGGCATTGGCGGGCCAGATGGAGCTGAACCGGCAGGCGCTCACGGAGAGCGAGATAGCCGGAGTGGCCCCGCTGAACTGGGAGAATGAAACCCGCCTGCGGATGCGCCTGCAGACGGTGGAGATCCCGCCCGCCCTGCAAAATCTGGGTCTGCAGGTGGAGGTGGTGGCACCGCGCCAGTCTGAGGGCGGCGGTGCTCCGCCGGTGGCGAAGTCTCCGCCCATCGTCATCCTGCCGGGCTGCCAGAATTGTTTCATCGAGGAGCCCTCTCCGGCCCACGTGAGCAATCTCATCTACCGCGTGATGGCAGGCAGTACCCTGGTGATGGATGACACCAGTGACAGTCGTGATCTGGAGATCAATGGTGGGGACCACTGGCTCATCAGCGCCGCGCCTTTGTACTCGCGCAGCGGGCATGTGGCGGGCGCATTCATCGCACGCCAGCCGCTGGTGCAGCTGCGGCATCTTTTCAATTCCCAGCGCCTCACGGTGCCCATCCTCGGCGCCTGCGCGGGGCTGGCCCTGGCAGTGTTCAGCTTTTACATCATCGGCCGGCGCATCACGAAGAAGACGCATGCGCTCATCGACGCCTTCCGTGCGATGCGTGCGGGGAATCTCAATGTCCGCGTTCCCGCCAATGGCAATGATGACCTGGACCTCGTGCAGGAGGAGTTCAACACGATGATCTCCCATGTGCAGGAAGATGACCAGCGCAAGCACACGCTGCTCGTCGAATATGAAGCGGCCAAGCGGCAGGCGGAAACCGCCACCGCAGCGAAGGGCAGCTTCCTGGCGAACATGAGTCATGAGATTCGCACGCCGATGAATGGGATCATCGGCACCACCAGCCTGCTCATTGAGATGGGGCTGGATCCCGAGCAGGAGGAGCTGATCCGCATGATCCGCTCCAGCGGTGAATCACTCCTTCACGTCATCAATGACATCCTCGACTTCTCCAAGCTGGAGTCCGCGAAGATGGACATGGAAAAGCTGCCGGTGGACATCGAGAAGCTGCTTGGCGAAACGACGGACGTCTTCTCCCACAAAGCGGCGGAGAAGAACATCGAGCTCAATGTCCACATCGACGCGGCGCTGCCGCGCAAGGTGCTGGGCGACTTCCAGCGCATCAAACAAATCCTCGTCAACCTCGTGGGCAACGCCATCAAGTTCACCGAGAAGGGGGAGATCCTGATCCTGGTGCGCCAGGTCTCACGCCAGACACCGCAGGGTGACAAGACGCTGCTGCACTTCTCCGTGCGCGACACCGGCATCGGCATTCCACCAGAAAAAATCGGCCAGCTCTTCCAGGCTTTCAACCAGGCAGACACCTCCACCACGCGCAAATACGGCGGCACGGGGTTGGGCCTCGCCATTTCCAAGAAGCTTATCAAGATGATGCAGGGGGAGATCAGCGTGGTGAGCGAAGAGGGGAAGGGGTCTGACTTCTTCTTCGAACTGCCGCTCATCGTCGCCCCTGATGATGAATCGCGTGAGGAAGAACTGGCCTGGATCGATGGTGTCAAGGCGCGGCCCGTAGCCGTGTACAGCGCGCATCCCACCACGATGCAGGTGCTGAACCAGTCGCTCATGCAATGGGGCATGACCGTGAGGCTGCTGCGTGACCGTTCGCTGGTGGAGCTTGATGCGGTGATCGAAGAAGCGGGCCTTTTCATCCTCGACGTCACGGGCCTCCAGCATGAGGAGGCCGTGCAGATGCTGAATGCGGCCGCCATGCGTGGCACCGCCATCATCACGATCATGTCCATCACCAGCGCGAAGCTGGATCGTGAACGCTTCAGTCCGCCTGCGGGCAGCCGGCACTCGCGGCTTTCCAAGCCGATCAAACGTCGTGAGCTCCTGCGCACCATGGCAGAGCTGTACCGCATGCCACGCCGGGTGGTGCTCTCTCCGATTGTCACTGCGGCCGCACCCGTGGAGAGACCCCTTACGGTGCCGGCTCCTGTGGCAGCGCCCTCCTTGCGCCCGATCACCACGCCTGTGCAACAGTCGCAGCAGCCTTATTACTTCCAGCAGCCGATGGGACAGCAGCCGATGGGACAGCAGCCGATGGGACAGCAGCCGATGGGACAGCCGCAGATGGTTTCCACGTTTGAGACCCCCTCGGTACTGGAGACGCCCGCGCCTCCGGCTTTTTCAAATCAAGGTTCTGCACGCGCTGCTGCTGGCGGCCATGACATTCATGTCTCTCAAGCCACGAACCGTGCCATTGCCAAGGCTGCCAAGGCGGAGACGGACAACTTCGCCAGCCAGAACCCGGCGCAGATTCTGCTGGTTGAGGATCAGCCTTTGAATCAGAAGATCGCCTCGATGCTGCTGCAGCGCCTGGGCTATGTGAGGATGGACATCGCCAACAACGGTGAGGAGGCCGTCAGCATGGTGGCTCAAGGTGGGTACGACATCGTCTTCATGGACCTGCAGATGCCTGTCATGGGCGGAGTGGAGGCCACGCGGCGTATTCGCGGCAACTTCCAGCTCAAACATCAGCCCGCCATCATCGCCATGACGGGGCATGCTCTCACTGGAGTCAAAGAGGAGTGCCGCGAGTGCGGCATGAATGCCTTCCTGACCAAGCCTGTGTCACTCGACGATTTCCGCCGCGTGATCCCGCCTGCGCTTTCGGTCGAAGCTTCGCAGATTCCCATGAGCTTTTAGAGCTCGAAGATGAAAAGAGTGCTGATTTGCACCGGGCTTGTGGGTTGGGCTGGATTAAATCAGGGGGCTATAAGCAATGCTTGAACCCCTTTGCAGCCTATCTCAGAGTGGTGTGGAATGAATGTGATGCGTTGTTGGATGATCCTGCTGGGAAGCTGCCTGATGGTGGGCTGCGCCCATGAAACCCATGCGAAGGTGGATGATTTCTGGCGTTGGATTGACCCAATTGGGCATACGCGTTCGCATCGGGAACGTTACTATCCGCATGAGAGAACGACGGGATTGCGGCTGCCGGGGGCTGATTGAACGGGCTGCGTGCTGGAAACCGACTGCTGATTTTACGGACACACCATGTGGGAACGGATGAAGAGAATCGCAGTGGCCGTACACCTCACCGGGCTGATGCTGGGTCTGGTGGCGTGCGGGCATGCGCGGCGGCAGGCCGCTGGTGAGGCGCCGCAGGTGGTGGTGCCAGTGGCACAGCGGCTGGTGGTGAGTGTGGCGGAGCAGATGATGGTGACGATGGAGGGGGAAACTCCCCGGCGGCTGTTTCGGGTGAGCACTTCCCGGTTTGGCACGGGAGACAAACGGGGGACGTACCTGACTCCGCTGGGAAGGATGGAGGTGGTGGACATCGTGGGGCAGGGGCTGCCGGTGGGGGCGAGGCTGAAGGCCCGGGAGGAGACTGGTGAGATCGTGCCGGTGGATGCGCCGGGGCGTGATGCCATCGTGACCCGCGTGCTGCGCCTGCGTGGCATGGAGTGGCGCAACCGGCATGCCTTTGAGCGGGCGATCTACATTCACGGCACGCCGGAGGAGGCCAAGCTGAAGACGCCGGCCTCGTATGGCTGCATCCGCATGGCTTCTGCAGACATCATCGCGCTGTGCCACTGGGTGAAGGTGGGAGCGCGGGTGGATGTGGTGGAGGGGAAGCTGCCGGCGCCGAATCAGCTGCCGCCGTGAAGGCTGGATGCTGGATGCTGGATGCTGGATGCTGGATGCTGGATGCTGGATGCTGGATGCTGGATGCTGGATGCTGGATGCTGGATGCTGGATGCTGGATGCTGGATGCTGGATGCTGGACGTGGCGGAGGGGAGGGACGTTATCTCGGCAACGCTGTCTTGAGTGATGTGAGGAGTTGAGATATACCGATGGAGCAGCATATATAGTGTTGTAGTCTTAGGTTCCCCTCCAGCATGTCGCCTCCATCCCTGCAACGTCGTCACATTTTGAAAATTGTCGTGCTGACTGTGTTCGGCACGCTGCTGGCGTGGTATTTGAGCGCGATCCTGAGCTTTGCGGGCAACTCGTACGGGTTTAACAACCGCTTCTCGGAGGTGGCCATCCAGCACCACTGGTGGTACCTGGTGTGGAGCAATCTGGTGGTGCTGAAGGGCTACCTGCTGGTGGCCGCCGGGTATGTGCTGCTCATTTACCCGCTGGTGCGGCTGTGGGGCAAGGTGCGGACCTTTGCGCGCTGGGGCGTCGTGTGGCGCACGCTGCTTTTTGCGGGGCTGCTGTATGGCTTTTTCATTTTCAAGCTGATGCTGGAGAAGCCGTATTTCGGTGACTACAGCTATTTGCTGGGCTGGTATGATGCGCTGGGACGGGTGTGTGGCACGGGCGTGCAGGATGCCGTGCATGGCATGATCACGCAGGTGTTTCCGCTGGTGGCTCTGGTGGCGGCGGCGGGCTTTTATCTCTTTGAGCTGCGCCTGTGGTTCACGCGGGCTGCAAGGCCGCTGCTGTTTAGCATCACGGCGGTGGCGGGCTTGCTGGGGTTGTTTGTGGTGAGCGGCTACGGGGTGAATCGCACTCCGGATGTGGAGGAGCTGGCGGGTGGCAGGAAGAGGCCCAAGAACATTGTCATCCTGGGGTCGGACTCGCTGCGTGCGGATCATCTCTCCTGCAATGGGTATCACCGACTGACGTCGCCGAACATCGACCGCATCGCGGCGAAGGGGGTGAATTTTGAGCGCTGCCTGACGCCGATCGCCTCGACGCTGGAATCGCTCACGAGCATGTTTTCCTCGCAGTATCCGCACACGCACGGGGTGCGGCACATGTTCCCGAGCCGGGCGATGGTGGACAAGGCGAATCAGGAAGCGCCCTCACTCGGCGCGGAGCTGAAGCGTCAGGGCTATGACACGGCGGTGATCGGCGACTGGTGTGCGTGCGGATTCAACGAGCTGCCGATGGGCTTCGAGAAAATCATTGTCTCCGATTTTGACAACTTTCGCGTGTACATGAGCGAGGTGGTCTTTTTGCATCATCAGATTCTGCCGCTGTTTTTTGACAATCACGTGGGGCACATGCTGTTTCCCAAGCTCAAGTCGTTCGCGAACTACATGACGCCGGAGGTGGTGACGGACCAGGTGATCGACCGCATCAAGCAGCGTGCGGGGGACCGGCAGCCGTTCCTGCTCTTTGGTTACTACTCCTGCACGCATCTCCCATACAAGACGCCCACGCATTACGCGAAGATGTGGACGGACCCGAAGTATGACGGTCCGCACAAACATGAGCTGGCGCTGAACGTGGACGAGTTCATCGGTGGCACGGACATCAACGAAAAGTGGAGCAAGCTGCCGCGCAAGGAGGTGGAGCAGATCACCGCGCTGTATGACGGCTGCGTGCGCATGTTTGACGATTCGGTGGGCCGTGTGGTGGCCGAACTGGAAAAGCAAGGGCTGCTGGATGACACGATCATCCTGGTCACCGGAGACCATGGGGATGATCTCTTTGAGCCGAACTGTACCTTTGGCCACGGCACCACCTTCAATGGCGGGGATCAGGCCAATCATGTGCCGGCGATTTTCCACATCCCTGGTCTGGAAAAGCCGCAGCGGCATGCACAGCTGGCGCGCACGCTAGACTTTGCACCCACCCTGCTGGACCTCGTGGGTGTGCCTGCGCAGCCGCGGTTTGAAGGCGCGAGCCTGGCGCCGCTGATCCGTGGGGAGAAGAAGAGTCTGGGGCTGGCTTACTTCGGTGAAACCAGCTACCTCTTTTTCCGCCGCACGATTCCGGGGGAGGAGCCGCTGTTCATTCCGCCGATGGATGAGACCACGTTCATTGATCCGGACTTTGACTTTCACTTTGTGCTCAAAGAGAAGTTTCAGGACGCGGTGCTGAAAACGAAGGAGCACTGCGTGCGCACGGAGCGCTTTAAATACATCAGGACTCCCGGGGTGAACCATTCGATCGAGCGCCTGTTTGATCTGCGCGAAGATCCGCACTGCGAGCGTGATTTGAAGGCGCGCTATCCCGAGGTGAAGGCGCGGCTTTCTGCTGCCATGGACCAGTGGCTGACCACGCACAAGCAGAGCACCACGGCGGAGATCTACGGCATTCTGGGAGAAGACACGCTGCAGCCGACTGCGCCATGAACGCCGCTGATCTGCCGCATCTTGTCATCGGGGCCTGCATGAACGTGCATCGTGCCCTGGGGCCCGGGCTGACACAGGACGCCTATGAAGAGTGCCTGGCCATCGAGCTGCGTGAGCTGGAGTTTGATTTCAAACGCCATGTGCCGCTGGAGTTCAACTACCATGGCCGCTTGGTGCAGACTGCGACGCGGCTGGACTTTGTGGTGGGTGATTCACTGCTGCTGCTGGTGCGCTCCCAGGAGGAGATCACGCGGCTGCAGCAGCAGGAATTGGAGTCCAAGGTGAGGCTGGGACACTACCAAACCGGGCTGATCGTCAATTTCAACGTGGCGACGCTGCGGAAGGGAATTCATCAGATCACGGTGAAGAGGCGGGCGGAGAGTGACAAGGGAGGCTGAAGAGCTGACGGACCGGAAAAAGGCTGGGGAAGCAGGAGTTGGAGGCTTCTCTTACAGGCTGGGCTGGGGCTGTTTAGGTCGGGGTTAACCCGCCAAGAGGGCATAAGCATTATGCAGGGATTGTTCACGATTGTGAAAAGGTTGTGCAATTGGCACGTTTATTCGAACATGAAGAAACTCTTCGCCCTCCCCCTCCTAGCGCTCGTTTCGCTGTCTTCTGCCCATGCTGCGGGCCAGATGGACACCGCTGCTGCTGCCAGGCAGATTGACTCGGTTCTGGCCAAAGACTGGGCGGCCAACAAGCTCCAAGGCAATCCGCAAACGGACGACAACACCTTCGTGCGCCGCATTTACCTGGATGTCATCGGGCGCATCCCGACCACCCGTGAGACGGAGGAGTTTCTGAACTCCAAGGATGCGAGCAAGCGCGCCAAGCTCATCGACAAGCTGCTGGCCTCCGAAGCCTATGTGCAGCATTTTTTCAACTACTGGGCCGATGTGCTGCGTGTGACCTCCAATGGCAATCAGACGGGTGCCATCACCGGCGCGGCCTATGCCAACTTCGTCAAAGACAGCCTGCGCAAAAACCAGCCGTACGATCAGTTTGTGCGTGAGATGGTGGCGGCGCAGGGCAAGGCCTGGGACAATGGAGCCATCGGTTACTACATGCGCGACCGTGGCATGCCGCTGGACAACATGGCGAACACCGTGCGCGTCTTCCTCGGCACCCGCATCGAGTGTGCGCAGTGCCACAACCACCCCTTCGACAAGTGGACGCAGATGCAGTTCTTCAAGATGGCCGCCTTCACCTATGGCGTGCAGACCCAGGACTACGGCGGCGACACCATGAGCGGGGTGACCGATCTGATGCGTGAAAAGGAAAACGCCATTCGCGCCTCCATCAAGGAGCCGCAGCGTCCGCAGCGCGCCAAGAACACCGGCAAACTGAGCAAGGAGGAACGAGCCGCTCTGGAGGCCAAGTTCGTCGAGGAGCAGAAGAAGTACGAGGCGGAGATGAAGGAGGTGAACAAGAAGCGCGAGGAAGCGCGCCAGGTGCTGCGCAAGGAACAGCGCGGCTATCAGGAAGCGATGAACGATGTGCGCGACACCATGCGCTACACCTCTGTGAGCAGCAGCGCGCGCAAGCCGACGCTGCCGCATGACTACCAGTACAGCGACGCCAAGCCCAAGTCTGCCGTCGAACCCGGCACGATGATGGGGCACGAGTGCATCACCCAAAACGGGGAGACACCCCTGCAGGCCTATGCGCGCTGGATGACCAGCCCTGAGAACCCACGCTTCACCACCGTCATCGCCAACCGCCTGTGGAAGCGCGTGTTTGGCCTGGCCCTCATCGAGCCTCTTGATGAGCTCATGGACAACACCGTGCCGATGATTCCTGAGATGGAGAAGCAGCTGGAGAAGCTGGTGGTGGACATGAATTACGACATGAAAGGCGTCCTGCGCGTCCTTTACAACACCAAGGCCTATCAGGCCCAGGTCACACGTGAAGAGCATGCGCCCGGCAATGTGTATCACTTCACCGGTCCGCTGCTGCGCCGCATGAGCGCCGAGCAGATGTGGGACTCCTTTGTCACCCTGATCAATCCCAGCCCGGATATGATCAACCAAGCCACCCGCGATGCCATGGAGCAGCGCATCCTGCAGGCGAAGAAGATCGCTGATGGCGTCGAGGCGCTCACACCTGAGGAAGCTCTGGCAGGTCTGAAGAAAGCCGCCGACATCTACAGCAAGAACCGTGAGCGCACCGATGCGCAGCAGAAGCTCTTTGCCGAGGCACGCCTCGCCACCAAGGAAGCCCGCGATGCCGCCGAGGCCCTGCCCGAAGGCCCTGCCAAAGTGGCTGCCATGGCCAAAGCGGATGAGCTCAAGAAGAAGGCCGACGCCATTCGCACTGAGGTCAACCGCATCCAGAACGAAGGACGCCGCGTCACCTACGCCGAGGTCATCGCTCCCGGGGAGAAGAAGCTCTTTGAAAAAGTCACCGGCAAGCCCTACCAGACCGTCTCCCTGACCAAGAACAGCGGTGGCGGCGACTCCTCCCCCGCGATGATGAGCGGTGGTGGCGACATGATGATGATGGCCAATGGTGCCAAGGCGGAGAAGATCCTCATCCCTGGCTACGACCGCAAGGAGCTCAGCCCGGAAGAACGGAAGGCGGTGGCCCTGAAGGCGCAGGCCGCCTACGCGGAAGAGGCGGATTTCTTTGGCATCAAAGATGAAAAGGAGCGCAAGTACTACATCAACCAGCGTGAGCGGATCAGCCGTGATACGCTGCGTGCCGCCGAGCTGGAAAGCCCCGCACCGCGCGGCCACTACCTGCGTGAGTTTGGCCAGAGCGACCGCGAGACCATCGAAAACGCGAACAATGACGCCAGCGTACCGCAGGCCCTGGCCATGATGAACGGCAGCCTCCTGCCGCAGATCACCAGCAAGTACAGCCAGCTCATGCTGACGGTGAACAAGGCCCCGTATGCGGATGACAAGGTGGACGCCGCCTACATGACCATCCTCTCCCGCAAGCCCACCGCCGCAGAAAAGGCCGTCTGGCTCAAGGCCCAGGACAGCGGCCTCAGCAGCATGGAGGACCTCGTTTTCTCCCTGCTGAACACGCAGCAGTTCATTTTCATTCAGTAAGACACGATCAACCCAACACCACACGCGCACCTCCCATGAAACAGGAACTTGCCTCCAAACTCGTCCGCTCAGGTGAAATCACCCGGCGTGATTTCGCTGCCAAGACAGCCAGCTCCCTCCTGGGAGTCGGTCTGCTGGGCCAGTCGCTCACCAGCAAATCCTTCGCCGCCTTTGAGGGTTCCTCGAAGCTGCGGCAGGCAGCCACGGCGAAGAACGTCATCTATCTCTACATGAGCGGTGGTCAGTCCCACATGGACACCTGGGATCCGAAGGAAGGCGTGGAAACCGCCGGCCCGACCAAGCCCATCAAGACCAGCGCGGATGGCGTGCGCATCTCCGAATACCTGCCGCTCACCGCGCAGCAGATGCACCACGGCACCGTCATCAATTCCCTCTCTTCCACCCAAGGTGCGCATGAGCAGGGGAACTACATGATGCACACCAGCTACGAGATGCGCGGCACCATCCGCCATCCCGCCATGGGCGCGTGGCTCAATGTGTTTCAGGGCGGTGGCAATAGCACCCTGCCAAACTTCGTCTTCATCGGCAATGACAGCCGTCATCCCGGCGCCGGCTTCTTCCCCGCGGCGCAGGCTCCGCTGTTCGTCAGCAATCCGGAGAACGGACTGAAGAACATCAAGAACGGCAGCCCCGAAGAGAAATTCCAGGCGCGCATGAAGCTGGCCGATGAGCTCGACAAGGACTTCCGCACCACCTTCCCGCACCGCAATGTGAAGGCCTATGCCGACATGTATGACGATGCCATGGCCATGATGAAGTCCGAAGACCTGAAGGCCTTCGACCTGACCCAGGAGCCCGGAGATCTCCGCGCCGCCTACGGCAAGGAAGCCTTCGGCCAGGGCTGCCTGCTCGCCCGCCGTCTGGTGGAGCGTGGTGTGCGCTTCGTGGAAGTTTCTCTCGGCGGCTGGGACACGCACAACGCCAACTTTGTGGCCGTGCCTGACCGCTGCGAAACTTTGGACAAAGGGCTGGCCACGCTGGTGGCTGACCTGCACAATCGCGGTCTCCTCGAAGACACCCTCATTGTGCTGACCTCTGAGTTCGGCCGCACGCCTGACATTAATCAGAACGCTGGTCGCGACCATTATCCGAAGGCCTTCTCCGGCGTCATGTTCGGCGGCGGCGTCAAAGGCGGCTTCACCTACGGCAAGACCGACAAGGAAGGTCGCGAAGTCGTGGAAGACAAAGTCAAGATCATGGACTTCAATGCCTCCATCGCCTATGCGCTGGGTCTGCCGCTGGACCAGGTCATCTACAGCCCGAGCAAGCGTCCGTTCACGATTGCCGACAAGGGGCAGCCGATTACGAACCTCTTCGCGTAAGCGGATTGCTTTGCGCTGTGTGTTTGAAACACGCGATGCCGGAAGGTGTCGCGTGTTTTGTTTTTAAGCCCAACGGGTTTTCGTATTTGAGCCCAGGGTTCGAAGAACCCTGGGTTACCGTCCTTTCATGGCCTCCTTCCCGTGCAACTCCAACGGAGTTGCGTCCGCCGCCGAATGATCCAAAACTTGCGCATGCCTCAATCCATCGCCCGAGTTTTGATCCACACCGTGTTTTCCACCAAGGGGCGCGAATCCGTCTTCCACGATCCGGCGTTTCGCTTCGAGGTTCACGCGTATCTCGGCGGGTGCGCCAAGACGCTCGACAGCCTGCCCATCCAGATCGGCGGTGTCGCGGATCACGTGCATCTTCTGACCACGTTGTCTCGCACGCTGGCGATTGCGGAGTTTGTGAAGGAGATCAAACGTGTCTCCACCAATTGGATTCAAAAGCGTGGTGGATTGTTCGGCCAGTTTCACTGGCAGGCCGGATATGGATGTTTCTCGGTGTCCGAATCTAATTTGAGCGCCGTATCGCAATACATTTCGAGACAGGAAGAGCATCATCGAAAGATCACGTTTCAGGAGGAATACCGTGAGTTGTTGCGACGCCATGGACAGACCTGGGATGAAGCATATGTGTGGGATTGAAGATAAAAGATGGCGCGGCGGCGGTGGACACAACCACGTTGTGGTTGGTCCTTGAGAGAACGGGATGATGGGTCGTGTACCCAGGGTTCTTCGAACCCTGGGCTCAAATATGGAAGGCCTTTGGCCTTCATCGAACATGCCGGCATGGCATGCGGCACACCCTCACCCCTTGGTCTTCTTCACCAGCTTCACGCCTTCGATGCGCATCTTTTTGTCGGCGGCTTTGCACATGTCGTAGATGGTCAGTGCGGCGATGCTGACGGCGGTGAGGGCTTCCATTTCGACGCCGGTGGGGGCGACGGTGATGGCGGTGGCGGTGATGTGGATGGCTTTGGGCCGCAATTCAAAATCGATCTGCACTTTGCTCAGCGGGATCTGGTGGCAGAGGGGGATGAGGAACTGCGTCTGCTTGGCGGCCTGGATGCCAGCGATGCGGGCGATGCTGAGGACGTCGCCTTTTTTGACCTGGTTTTTGCGGATGAGATCGAGCGTGGCAGGCTGGAGCAGGATGCGGCCTTCGGCGATGGCTTCGCGGCGGAGCGGGGGCTTGGCGGAGACATCGACCATGGCGGCTTCGCCTTTGCGGTTGAGATGGGTGAGCTGGCTCATGGGAAGGCGGATGCTAGGGATGAGGGGAGGTTATGGAAAGTGATATTTTGCCTTCGATGAGTGTGGGAGGCTGTGGGTGAGGCAGGGACTGTGTTCTGTTAGGTCGATTGGTTTTGGACAGGATTCACAGGATGATGGAATGATGCAGGATTAAGGCGTTGTGATTTGGGGGCGCGGGCTGATGGCGGGCGGGATTGAATTGATGCCTCGAATTTTGTTGAATCTGCAATCGTGTTAATCCTGTGCAGGCTTTTACTTGGACGTCAAAGCAGTTAACTGACATAAGAAGTATAATCAACGTGATGAAAGGATTCGTGAAACCATGTTTGGCGTAACCCATATGGATGGGTCGGGCGAAGATGATCCGCCTTTGGAAAGTCTGGCTGCTTTATATGATGAACTGAAGTTGTCTGGTATCATGAACGGAAGTGTGGCGGTCATTCATGATGACACAGGTTGGTGCATGTCTGCGCATCGTGATGGGAGAGTCGTTTTTGAACATCTTGTTGAAGGTATTGAGAGGCATATGAGGCCAGTTCCAAAGGAACGCGTGCTGGAGTTATGGCTGCGGCTGATTGGGGGAGATGTCGGGAGTCTTTTATGTGAAGACTGGAAGTCCGGCTACCGATGAAACCTTGTGCAAAGAGCCTTGGAGTGAACGGTTTCTGCGCGGGGCAAATTTGGAGTGCGTCTGCGGTGGCTGCCGCTTTCGAATGTCTCGTGGCAGGCATGAGGTGAGTTTCCTGAACGAGCCGATCAGCGTCTGCTTCGGAGAAGTTTGTGGACTGCATGCACTGGCAGGCCTGCGAAAGCGGTAGCTGCGATGCAGGCTTGCGCCTTGCATCTTCGCGACCGCACTCCAAGACGCTCTCGCGTTCTTGCAAGCTCTAGCCCCCAATCGCGATCATCCGGCGGTTCGGCTGGTAGTTGTGGCGGAAGTCGTGTTCCTTGGGTTTGCGGGAGACGACGTTTTGGAAGAAGGCGGCGAGTTCGGGGTCGGTGCAGCCGGCGCGGAGGACGGAGCGGAGGTCGAACTCGAGGTAGGAGCCGAGGCAGGGGCGGAGCTTGCCGTCGCAGGTGAGGCGGAGTTTGTTGCAGTTCTCGCAGAAGTGCAGGTTGGTCATCGCACCGATGAAGCCGATCTTCTGGCCGGTGGCGGGGATGAGATGGTAGGCGGCGGGTCCGTTGGTCTTGAAATCGGGCAGGGGTGTGAGCGGGCCGGTGGTCTGCTCAACGAGCTGCTTGGCGATGCCGATGGGGAGGAAGTTGTCCTCGCTCAGGACGTCCTGGGTGCTGACGGGCATGAGCTCGATGAAGCGGAGGAGGGCGTTCTTTTCGCGGGCGAAATGGATGAGGGCGGGCAGTTCGCGCTCGGTCTGGCCTTTCATGAGGACGCAGTTGAGCTTGATGGACTGGAAGCCGGCGGCGATGGCGGCGTCGATGCCCTCGAGGACGCGGGGGAGGAGATCGCGGCTGGTGGTGCGCTGGTAAGTGGCGCGGTCGAGGGAATCGAGGGAGATGTTGGCGGTGCGGACGCCGGCTTTGACGAGACGCTCGGCCATGGTGACGCCGTCTTCGAGTTTGGCGAGGAGTGTGCCGTTGGTGGAGATGCCGATGTCTTCGATGCCGGGGATCTGGGCGAGATTCGCGCAGAAACCGGCGACGCCGGGGCGGGTGAGGGGCTCGCCGCCGGTGACGCGGATTTTTTTAATGCCGAGGGTGGCACCGACGCGGACGGTGCGCAGGAGTTCCTCATAGCTGAGGGTTTCGTCCTTGGCGAACCAGGCCTGCTCCTCCTCGGGCATGCAGTACCGGCAGCGTTCGTTGCACCGGTCGGTGACGGAGACGCGCAGGTAGGAGATAAAATGGCCGAAGAGGTCTTCCACAGGAGGGGTTCTAACCACAGGGTACGCCTGTGCTCAAGCTTAGGTATGAACTCAAAATTTGGGGTGCGGCGGGGGCGTGGAGAGACTGTCTGCTATGGCGGCTTTTCAAAATGCATTTTCTTCATGGCTGGCATGAAGGACGTTCGGTTTGCCGCGGAGGTGTGGCATGGAACTTCAAAAATCAAAAATCGATTGTTCGACAATCGTCGATCCTCCGGCTCCAGAGCGTTCTGGATGTGAATGATTGAGGATTGATGAACAAGGATTGTTGATTTTCGAAGTGTCGATCTCCGCAAATCAGAGCATGCGGCTTACGCAGGCTGCAAGGGCAGGCGCATGGTGAAGGTGGTCTCGATGCCGGGGGAGCTGGTAAGTTCGATGGTGCCGCCGTGGGCTTCCACTGCGCGGCGGACGATGGAAAGGCCGAGGCCGGTGCCTTTCACCTGGGTGGAGGAGTGGTGCTTGTTCCCACGGTAGAAGCGCTTGAAGACGAAAGGCAGATCGTGCGCGGGGATGCCGATGCCGTTGTCGCTGACTTTGAGGATGCATTCGTCCTTTTTCCACTCTCCGGAGACGCGGATGACGAGGCCGGGCTTGGTGTTCTCCTTGATGGAGTTTTCGATGAGGTTGGTGAAGATCTGGTCCCAGTAGAAGCGGTCGCCGGTGAGCAGGCAGTCGCCCTTGGGGAAGTCCAGCTCGATGCGGGCATCCCGCCCTTCGAGCATGGGGGCGAGGTGATCGGCGGCGTCCTCGGCACAGTCATGCACGTCAAAGGGCTCCTTGTTCAAGGAGCTGCTGGCGTCTTCCAAGCGCGAGATGGCGAGCATGTCCTCGATGATGCGGGCGATGCGCTTGCCGTGCTTTTCCATGACATCGAGGCTGCGCTTCATCGTGGGGGATGATTTGGCCGAGTCTTCCTGCAGCATTTCGATGTAGCCGTTGATGAGGGTGAGCGGGGTGCGCAGCTCATGCGAGGCATTGGCCACGAAATCCCGGCGAATCTGCTCGGTCATGGCGGATTCGGTCACGTCCTGGATCATGAGCCAGGCGCCGCCGCCCACGTCCGGGCCCAGCGGAGCGGCCTCGATGATGAAGTAACGGCCACCCAGATTGGACCCGGCGCCGACGTCTGAGGGCAGCATTTGGATGCGGCGGGTGGAGTGGCGCTTTTCGGCCATGGATTCCTGCACGAGGTCGGAGATCTGGTGGTCGCGCACATCCTCGATGAGCGGGCGGCCGACGTGGATCTCCTTGCGGTGGAGGAGTTTTTTCAGCGGCGCATTGGCGTAGCGGATGCGCAGGTGGTCATCCACCAGCACGAGGCCCTGGCTGATTTCATCGAGCAGGGATTCGAAGACGCGGCGCTGCTCGGCCTGCTGCTCCGCCTGCTGGCGGGCGAGCAGGACGGTGGTGGCATGCATGGGCAGCAGGTCCGCATCCCGCGCTCTCAGACCGAGGTTTTTGGCCACTCCCTCCCAGCGTTTCGTCCAGTATTTCTCACGCCGAGCCCAGGCAAAAAGGCATACGCCAAGCATCAGGGCGAGAAAGAGGGAAAGGGAGGTCATGCAGGCTGGGGGGCGGCTAGTTCCGTCTGGAACTGAAAGCCGGTGCCGCGAATGGTGACGATATGTTCGCCGGCTGCACCGAGTTTTTCACGCAGGCGCTTGATATGAGTGTCCAGGGTACGGGTGGCGACGTCGCTGTTGTAGCCCCACACATCGCGCAGGAGATCGGCGCGGCTGTGTACGGCGGTGTCGTTTTCCATGAGGGTGGTGAGCAGCTTGAACTCGATGGTGGTCAGGTCCAGGGCCGTGCCATCCAAAAAAAGCTTCATGTTTTTGCGGTCCAGCATGAAGCGGCCGCGCTGGATTTCCGAAACGTGGGTGACCTTCTTCACGCGGCGGAGCACCGCGCTGATGCGCAGGTAGAGCTCGCGCGGGCTGAAGGGCTTGGTAAGGTAGTCGTCCGCGCCGAGTTCGAGGCCGGCGATCTTGTCGGTCACCTGGCCTTTGGCGGTAAGGATGATGACGGGGATGGCGGCGGTGCGGGTGTCTGCGCGGAGGCGCTTGAAGATCTGCATGCCGTCCAGGCCGGGCAGCATCAGGTCCAGCACAATGATTTCCGGCTGCTGAGCCAGCACGGCCGGCATGACCTGCAGACCGTTGCCGATGCAGATCGCCTCATGTCCTTCACGGTTGAGATGAAGGGAGATGAGTTCCGCGATGTCTGATTCATCCTCGACGATTAGTATCTTGCTCATGGAGTGGCTTTGTGATGTGGCCGTGCCATCGGCAAACTCATGATGGCAACGAAGGTGTCACATGGCAACAGTCTTGCTTTCTTCCCACATAACAAGCGTGACGGATTCGTCACGGTGACAAAGTTGGACTGCTTTAAGGGATGCGCTCCATCCTGCTTTCGTTCATTATCTCCCGAAATGAGGGTTCTCATCGTCACCGACACCTACCCGCCAGACATCAATGGCGTGGCGCGGACGCTGTACACCCTCGGAGCGGGCCTGGAACGCCGGGGACATGTGGTGGAGGTGGTCACCACGGTGGAGGAGGAAGGGGCCGGCCTGCAGCGCCATGTGATGCACTCCATGCCGCTGCCGGGGTATCCGGGGCTGCGCTTTGGCTTTGCCTCCACCCGCCAGATGCTGGAGCTGTTTGACGCCTTCCGGCCGGATGTGCTCTACGTGGCCACGGAAACGCTCATGGGCATCTCCGCCATCCGTGCGGCGGGGAAGCGCGACATCCCGGTGGTGTCCGGTTTCCACACCAATTTCCAAAACTACCTCGAAGACTACCACCTGCCCGGACTGGAAACGGTGGCCCAGGGGGTGCTGCGGACGATCCACAACCAGACGGCGCGGACGCTGACCCCTTCCGCAGACACGGCGGCGATGCTGGAACGCTGGGGCATCCAGAATGTGGGCGTGCTGGGGCGCGGGGTGGACACGGAGATGTTTGACCCGATTCGGCGTGATCCGGCCCTGAGGCAAAGCTGGGGCGCGGATGAGAGCACCCCGGTGGCCATCTACGTGGGCCGCGTGGCGGCGGAAAAGAATCTGGAGCTGGTGGTGCGCTCGTTTGATGTCTTTAAAGAAGTGCAGCCGAAGGCGCGCATGGTCATCGTGGGCAATGGTCCGCGCCTGGAGTCGCTGAAGGAGGAGCGGCCGGAGTTTCACTATGCCGGAGCGCGCACGGGGGCGGATCTGGCGGCGCACTATGCCTCGGGGGATGTGTTTCTCTTTCCCAGCATCACGGAAACTTTTGGCAATGTGGTGCTGGAGGCCATGGCCGCCGGGCTGGGGGTGGTGGCGTATGATTATGCGGCGCCGCGTTTGCTGATCCGCTCTGGCGAAAACGGCTGGCTGGCGCCGTTCAATGAGGAGGGGGCCTTTCTGGCGCAGACCCGCGTGGCCGCCGCCGCATGGCAAAACGACGCGCTGCGCTTTGCCGCCCGGCAGTCAGCCTTTGACCTGGGCTGGGAGCGGGTGATTGAACAATTTGAGCATGAGCTGGCATCAGTAATGCCTAAAACGAACGTTTTGATGTGATGAGTGAAGCCGCTCCCATTCTGAATCCCGCCACTGGCAAATCGAAGCTGCGCTTCAAAACCCTCTTCATTTCCGACGTGCATCTGGGCATGCCTGACAGCAAGGCGGCGCAGGCCTCCCACTTCCTGCGCAACTGCCTGTGCGACAAACTGGTGCTCAATGGCGACATCATTGATGCCTGGCATCTGCGCCGCATGGGCGGCTGGAACAAGGGGCACACCAACTTCATCCGCACCGTGCTGCGCAAGATGGAGAAGGAGAACACGGAGATCATCTACCTGCGCGGAAATCACGATGACGTGCTGGACCGCTTCATCCCGATCCAGTTTGAGCATTTCATCATCACGGACGAGCACATCCACCACACGCCGAAGGGGGACTACCTCGTGGTGCATGGAGACGGTTTTGATGCCGTGAGCACGAACCATGCGTGGCTGGCGCAGCTCGGCGGGCTGGGGTATAATTTTCTCCTGCGCATCAACCGGCTGTACAACGCGTATCGCGGCCTGCGGGGGAAGGAGCCCTTCTCCTTCAGCGCGTGGGTGAAGCAGAAGGTGAAGTCCACCATCGGTGCGGTGGGCAAGTACGAGGAGCAGCTGCAAAACCTGGCCAAGCAGCGCGGCTGCATCGGCATCATCTGCGGGCACATCCACAAGGCGGACAACAAGATGGTGGGCAGCACGCATTACCTCAATTCCGGCGACTGGGTGGAGTCCATGACCGCCATCGGGGAGAATCTCGACGGCACCTTTGAGATCATCAGTTACCCCGAATTCTGCGAGCGCACCCACCGAGACCCCAAAGGCGAGGTGGAGGAAGAGCTCCCGGTCCATATGGAATCTTCCGCAATTCCAATGTAGCGAAACCGTCACATTGAGTCATTTTAAAAGCCATGCACGAACACATCCTCTCCAGCTTCAACCATTCGCTCGACAAGCTCCGCGGCGACGTCCTTGCCATGGCCAGCATGGCGCGCAAGAATCTCGCCAGTGCGATGCGGGGTCTTTTGGAGCGTGACACCGACCTGTGCAACGCGGCCATCGCCGCGGATCAGGACGTGAACGAACTGGAGAAGAGCGTGGACAAACACGGCATGCAGATCCTGGTGAAGTTTCAGCCCACCGCGCATGACCTGCGGCAGGTGATGGGAACGATCCGCGTGGCGAACAATCTGGAGCGCATCGCGGATCAGGCATCGAGCATCGCCAAGCGCGCGCGCATCATCAACAACCTGCCCGAGTTTCCCGAAGTGAAGCTCATCCAGCCGGTGTATTCGCTGTGTGATCGCAATCTGGACCTGAGCCTGCAGGCCTTCCTCAATGCCGATCCCGATGCCGCGACCGCCGCGCGTCTGCTGGACAAGGAACTCGATGCCGCCGAGAAATCGCTGGATCGTCAAATCATCACCGTGATGGAATCCCACCACGCGGAACTGGAAGGCTACATCCACCTCATCTTCGTCGCTCGGTTTCTGGAGCGCGTGGGCGACCATGCGAAGAACATCTGCGAAGACACCATCTTCATTGAGCGCGCTGAAGACATCCGCTTCAGCAAGGACAAGCGTGCGGAGGTGGCTGCTGCGTCAGTGTCCAGCATGTGATGGTGCTCACGCGGTTCGCTTCTCGGCTTCGTAGCAGGTCATTCTGGTGGGGCAGGAAGTGCCGCCGCTTCTAGAACGAGATCAAGCCCGGCAGGACTCTGGCCGTTCCGGGAACAACTCTCTCATTTCCACAGCAACGCATGTCTTTTTCCACACCTCCTGTTCTCAAGCTCGACCGCCCGTACCAAGCCATCCTGTTCGACATGGACGGCACCCTGCTGGACTCACGCGCCGCCGTGGAGCGCGTCTGGCACGAATGGGCTGCCGGGCATGGGCGTGATGCGGGCCCTGTGCTGGCGGTGTGCCATGGGCGGCGCACCATCGACACCGTGCGTGAGTTTGCCATTCCGGGTCTGGATGAGGAAGCGGAGGCGCGGAAGCTGGAAGCTTGGGAGATTGACGATACGGAAGGCGTCGTCGCCATTGCGGGTGCTGCGGAGCTTCTCGCGCGGCTGCCAGCCGGTCGCTTCGCCGTCGTCACCTCCGCCAGCCGTGCGCTGGCCACGCGTCGTCTCAAAGCAGCCGGTCTGCCGATTCCCGCGCTGATGATCAACGCCGAGATGGTGGCGCACGGCAAACCTGATCCCGAAGGGTATATGAAGGGCGCCGCACTCTGCGGCACCACGGCGGACCAATGCCTGGTCTTCGAAGATGCCCCTGCAGGCATCGAGGCCGGCCGCCGCGCTGGCAGCGATGTGGTTGCCATCACCGCCGCGCGTCCGTTTCCATTTGAGGCGGGCTGTCCTGAGGTGCTGGACTACAACCACGTGCAGTTTGAGCTGGCGTAGGGTGGCTCCAGAACGAGCTCAAGCATGTGAGTGCTTGGCGAAAAAGAATGATGCTGACATGGGGGCGGATTTGTGAACAATCGTGGGTGATCAAAGATCCAATCCAACCATGAGCGCCACCGCCGAGTTTCCGGCCCTTTCTTTCGCCTGTCCCAAGCTCTGGGCGCAGATGGAGGGGAATGAGAAGACGCGCTTCTGTGATGTGTGCCAGAAGAACGTGCACAACCTTTCGATGATGAATGCGGAGGAACGCCAGGCGCTGCTGGTGGGCACGGGAGAAAGTCCCTGTGTGGCCTACTTCAAGTATTTGAACGGCACGCCGATTGATGTGACGGCGCTGCCAGATACGAATCCGCTCAAGAAGATCCTGACGCAGGCGGCGATGGTATCTCTGGGAGCCGTGGCCTTGGGCTCCATCGCGATGAACTCCATGACGCTGATGGAGGCCATCAGCAAGGATCCGGAAGCTCCGACGAAGGACATGGGTGGTTATCGTGACATGATGTCGATGGGCATGGCTTGTCAGGTGCCGCCAGGAGGTGTGCTGCCAGCTCCTCCCGTATGGGTGCCAATCAATACGCACCCTGTGCCAGAAGGACCGCGCAGAGGGCAGCCGTCGAGTGGCTTGTGACAAGTTGCCGGGCTCTTTTTGGAGTGCGCTGAGGTAGCTGCCGCCTCAGAGAGTCTCGTGGTACACAGAGCTGACCGGCCTGTGGAAAGCGGTGGCTGCGCTCCTTCGTCGCTGCGCAACCGCAGTCCAAATGGATTGCTTCTCGGAAGAACAAAAAAAAGGCGCTGTGTTTCCACAGCGCCCTGGCTTGAATCAAACTGACTTCATCCTCAAGGAATGTTGCCGGGAGTGGAAACACCTTCTTCGAGTTTGAGGGCCCACTTGATGCCGGCGAGGATCATTTCCTGATAGGTCTCGGCGATCTCGGGGCTGTTCTTGCGCTCCTTGGTGTCGGCTTTCCAAGTGGGGTCCCAGACGTCTTCGCGGTGGCCGAGGGAGTTGTAGTAGACACGACCGGCGCCGACTTCCTTGCACCAGGAGACGGGATAGTAGCGGCCTTTTTGGGCTTCGACATCCTTCAGGTCGGCATCCTTCTTGGGGTCTTCGATGTTCTTTTCCTTCCGCTGCGCGGCTTCCGCCTTCATCTGCTCGAGGTTCGGATGGGTGTTCAGGCCGAGGAGGCCGTGGACCTTGGCTTTGTCGAAGGTCTTGATGATGTAGATTTCGTCGAAGACCTTCCAGCCGAGGGGGACGGACTTGGTGATGGGATGGGCGGGGTCGTGAACGACGGGCTGGATTTCGACCTGGGATTTGTGGGTTTCGAATTCGCCGCCGAGCATGTCGATGTAGCCACGGAAGGGGTGGTAGGTGTCGGAGCCGGAGTGCATGGCGATGAAGGCCTTGCCGCCTTCGATGAGCTTGATGAAGCCGTCGCGGTCAGGGAGGAGGAGATCGCCGGTGGTGTTGGCGAAGACGAAGCCGTCGTAGCCTTTGATTTTATCGAGCGCCATCTTGTCGGCCATGTAGGCTTTGATCTTGTCGTTCCAGATCTTGTTGGCTTCATTGAAGTCTGCGGAAGCCTTGCTGAAAGCTTCGGCCTTGGCCTTGAAGGATTCGTCGGTGTCCTTGGGCCCACGCTCAGGCGCCTTGCCGGGATTCTTCGGCTGGCCTTCGGGCTGGTGGACGAAATCGACGGTGAAGGCACCGGACTTGGCACCGAGTTCAGCGAGGACTTTCTCGGCGGTCTCGATGGAGGAATGACGGAAGCCAGTGGTGACAGTGACAACGAGGAGCTTCTTCGGCTCCGCGTAAGCGGAAAGCGAGAGAGCAGCGACAAACAGGAGCGTGAGGCGTTTGATCATGGGTGGAAGAGGCAAACGTGGCGCGGTGCGGATGTTTTGCAGGCGGAAAGTAAAGGGAATGACGAATGACGAATGACGAATGACGAATGACGAATGACGAATGACGAATGACGAATGACATGCCGGCGGGGGCATGCGGGCGCAAAAGTCATTTCCGGCGTGGCGAACTGGAGGCCGTTCGTTTTTGCCGCAGAGGGGCAAAGGGGCAGAGGTGGCAGAGATTTTGATTTGTGTTGGCTGCTCCCACTTGGAAGCCTCTCCAAATGATATGGCCGAAAGCGGTTTTGGAAACGCTGCCTGCGTCTTGTTCGAAGCCCGCAGTCCCCAGTTCTCAGAAGAAGATGCTCAGCGTGATGGAGCCGAATAGCTGGCCTTCGGGCTGGCCTTTGAACTCGCGGGTGCGGTAGGTGAAGGCGTAGCTGAGCTTGGAGTTGCGCCAGTTCATGGCTAAGCCGACGGAGAGATCGGCGACGAAAATGTTTTTGTCCACGGAGTGGCTGCTGCGGAAGGTGTTGCCATCGAGGAAGATGTTGCGGGCGACGGCGCGGCCTTCAGCGCGGGCAAACATGTGCATGCCAAAGCGGTGAACCCAGTTTCTGGCTGCCGCGCCTTCCACGGGTGTGGGCGTGGTGGCTGCATCGCTGATGCCGCTGGTGCCAAAGTCATCGGGCAGATTGTAGCCAAAGCGATACTCGCCGCCCACATTGGCGAGGGTGTAAACATTGCCCAGCGTGGCTCCGGCATAAGGGAGGAAGTCACAGGCCAGCCCGCTGCCATCTGGATTGCTGCGGAAGCGCCACTTGCGTTCGTAGGAGGCATTGATGCCGACTTCATTGCGGAGCTGGTTGTCCCAGCCCTGCGGAGAGCGCTGGCCGAGGGCATGGTGCACGGCATGCTGGGTCTCCTCCCCCATGGCCCAGGGGCCGACGACGCCAATATTCAACACGAAGGTGTTCTTCACGCGTGGCGTTTTCCAGACCAGACCCAGCCCGCCATACAGCCAGCCGGCATAGGGGCGCTCGTTTGGCACCAGGGTGTTGGCCTGGGTGTTCACCGGGGTGAAAAGGCTCTGGCCAATGAAGACGGCCACATTGCGCGTGTAGCCGGAGTCACCCATCAAGGGGGCGTCGTCAAAGAAGCCGGCCACATTCCCCGCTGTGGGGTCATCGCTGAATTTGTTGAGGCTGGGAGATGTCCAGCTGATGCGCGCGCCATTCGTGTAATCGCGGTCCGTGTCGGCGAAGGCGTCATTTTCAAAATAGAAAGTGAGCGCGCCAAAATGCGCAGGGCTCACATCATGCGATATCCGGGCGGGATCGATGCCTTGGGATGGCTGGTTAGGATTCACATCCGGGGCAAGCTGGGCCAGCACCAGATGAGGCAGGGCGAAAAAGGCGATAAGGGAGAGCGCGGTTTTCATAGGCAGAAAAAAGTTACTATAACCCGTGGGCGCACGTCCATCGTAAAAGGGAAGCTGGGCGGATGTGCCCAAGATCAGAAATTTTCCGTTAAGGCTGTCACGGCTGGGCTCATATCTGCAACAGGCGACGAAAAAGCGATTTCCGGTGCGTTTGTGTGAGATGAAATCAATCTTCTGCTTTCTGTTTCTGTCTCTGTCTGTGGTGATGTCTCATGCGCAAACGGCCGCACCGGTGACGGTGGACGCGGGCAAACATCCCAATTTGCAAGCCGCGCTGGATGCCCTGCCGGCAGCCGGGGGGCTCGTCACCATCCCGCCGGGGAACTATGAGATCACCGAGCCGCTGCGGGTGAAGACTGCGGAGACGCGCATCGTGGGCAGCGGTGCGGCCACCCACATCCTTAACAAGAATGAAGCGGGCGCCCCCGCCTTCATCCTTCGCCCGCCGACTCTCGACACCGACAAGAAGGCGCAGCTTTGGCGCGTGCAGATGGCGGACCTGCGAGTGAGCGGCAATGAGAAGAGCGGCGACGGCATCTTTGCCGAAGGCATCCAGGAGATCTATTTCGAAGGCGTGTCGGTGGACCACCACGGCGGCCATGGCATCCACATGGTGAACTGCACGGAAGATCCGCGCGTGGCGGACTGCATCCTCACCTACAACAAGAAGAGCGGGATCGAGATCCTCGGCGGGCATGACATCGTGGTGAACGCGAACCACTTTGAAGAGAACTGGGACGGGCTGCGCTGCATCGATGCCTTCAACCTGTGCATGAACGGGAACAACATCGACGATCACCTGGGCAATGGCGTGATCATTGAGAACACCTACGGCTCCGTGCTCAGCGGCAACATGATCGAGGAGTGCAATGGCACGGCGATCATCCTGGACCGCGACTGCTATGGGATCACGCTGAGTGCGAACGTGATCGCCCATCATCTGCAGGGTGGCATTGACCTGCGGGATGCCTGCGGCTGCACGCTGAGCGCGAACACCTTTGTGCTGGCGCATGAGTTTTCAGTGCGGGTGGGGAAGGACTCCGAGCGCAACACGATCAGCGGCAACACCTTCTGCAACACCTACATCGGGGCAGGGAAGGATAAGCGCCCTGCTGAGGCGAAAACGCCGATGGGGATCGATGCAGGGACGGGGGTGCTGATTGAGGAAGGGGTCAATGGAGTGGTTCTCAATGGGAATACATTTTCCGGGTTGTCCACCGCAGCGGTATGGAGTAGGGGAGTGGTGAAGAATGTCATGATCACATGCAACCTTTGCATGGATATTGGCCGTAAACTTGCTAAGAAGAGTGCTAGCTTTGATTTGACGCCCAAATCAGTCGTCTTGATCAAAGACAACTTGGACGAAACCCCAACCTCCGCCCCCTGACCTCCCATGCTTGATGTGCAGCGCAACCGTGGCGCCAAGCACCGTGAAGAAATCGACTTCACGCGCAAGCTCATATGGGCACACATGATTTTCGGAGCGGCGGTGATCACGCTGTTTTTGTTTCACGAGGTGTTTCGCTGGTTCGCCGGATCCCTGGTCTGGTATGCCCTGAGTCTGGTGGTGATGTATGGTTTTATGAATGGACAGCGGTCCTGCCGCTTGCTGCTGGCGCTGGTGTTTCTGGCGGGAGCAGGTGCGGGTCTGTATTTCCTGAGCCGCGTCCTGCCAGACACCACGGAGCCACGTGCTGCCCTGGTGCCGCATGCGGTGATCCCACTGTGGGTGGGAGTGGCGAATCTGAGCTATTCCCTTGGGGCGATGTTTGTGCTCTTCAGCCCCCGCATCCGCCGCGCGGGGGAGACGGGGTTTATGCTGTGGTGAGATGGGGGTGCAAGCGGAGCGGCGTTCGCGGCTTCACGCAGGGTAAGACGAATACAGCCCTAGTTTCCTGATGGCCACTCAGGCGGGCATGAATGGGGTCTGATTACCGCAGATCATCCATCTCATAGATGGGACGGATTTCGATTTCGCTGGGCTGGGGCATGGGATTGGGGCAGCGCTTTGCCCAGGCGAGGGCTTCGTCCATGTCCTTGACCTCCCAGAGCCAGAAACCGGCGACGAGTTCGCGGGTGTGAGGGAAGGGACCGTCGATGACGGTACGATTGGGGCCGTCGAATGCCACGCGCTTGCCGTAGCTGGAGGGCTTGAGGCCATCGCAATCGATCAAGATGCCGGCGGCGCGGAGTTCGTCATTGAACCGGCCCATGGCTTTCATGGATTCGAGGACCTCAGGCGTGGGGACGAAGTCTTGATCGCTGACGTCGTTGTTTTTGACGAGGACGAGAACGCGCATGGGGGAGCTCCTTGGGATGAGATGGGTGGTTGGGCGGCAAGCGGGGATTTGAGGCCGGTGTTCCAGCGACAAAGGGTTATTCGAGTTTGAAGGCCGCTGTGGTGGTGAAAAAAAAACGAATGGGAGGGATGGCGATAGATGCGTACTAAATGCCAGGCATTATTTTAACAAGTTTGTCATGATCCTTTGATCTGCAATAAACTGAATCGGATTTTGGAATACAAAATTGGCGCGTGACTGGCGAGGTCTTGCTGGAGATGGGGGGGCTTCCACCTTTTGGATCGGCCGGGGCGCGATGGATGGCAGTGGGGGAAAACAACAACGCCGAAGAGGGATGCTCTTCGGCGTGTTGATGAGGTGAGTTGGGCTGAGTCGAAACTCGCGAAGCTCGTCTTATTTCTTCCGGTCCCGGATCGCACCCGTTTTGAGGCGGAGGCCGTTGAGGCGGATGAAGCCGGTGGCGTCGTCCTGGTTGTAGGCCTTCGTGGGGTCGGCTTCCATGGTGGCGATCTGCGGATTGTAGAGGCTGAAGACGCTCTTACGGCCGGCGGGGATGATGTTGCCTTTGTAGAGCTTCACACGGACGGTGCCGCTGACCTTCTTCTGGCTCTCGGTGACGAGGGCCTGGAGGGCGAGGCGCTCTGGGGCGTACCAGAAGCCATTGTACACCAGGGTGGCGTATTTCGGGATTAGGCTGTCACGCAGGTGCATGACTTCGCGGTCCATGGTGAGGCTTTCGATCTGGCGATGAGCGAAGTGCAGGATGCTGCCGCCGGGGGTTTCGTAGACTCCGCGGCTCTTCATGCCGACGAAGCGGTTTTCCACCATGTCCACGCGGCCGACGCCGTGCTTGCCGCCGAGCTTGTTGAGGAGCTTCATGACGCCGAGAGGGGAAAGGAGCTTGCCGTTGACGGCGATGCAATTGCCCTTTTCGAATTCGAGGATGACGGTTTCAGCCTTGTCCGGGGCGTCTTCGGGGAAGACGGAGAGGGTGTTGAAGTAGCCTTTGTTCTTCGGATCGCTGGCGTCAAACCAAGGGTCTTCGAGAATGCCGGCCTCATAGCTGATGTGCAGGAGGTTGCGGTCCATCGAGAAGGGCTTCTTGGCGCTGGCCTGGACGGGGATCTTTTTCTCGTCGCAGTAGGCGATCATCTCGGCACGGCCGGGGAACTGGGTGCGGAAGCGCTCGTCACGCCATGGGGCGATGATTTCGATCTCCGGGGCGAGGGCGGCGGCGGTGAGCTCAAAGCGCACTTGGTCGTTGCCCTTGCCGGTGGCGCCGTGGGCGATGAAACCAGCCTTCTCAGCCTTGGCGATCTCCACCATGCGCTTGGCGATGAGGGGGCGGGCGATGCTGGTGCCGAGGAAGTACTCGCCTTCGTAGATGGCTCCGGCCTGGATCATCGGGAAGATGAAATCGGTGGCAAACTCCTCCTGCAGGTCGTCGATGTAGATCTTCGAGGCTCCGGTCTTTTTGGCCTTGGCGTTCAGGCCTTTGAGCTCATCGTCCTGGCCGACGTTGGCGCAGAAGGCGATGACCTCGGCGTTGTAGGTTTCCTTGATCCAGGAGAGAAGGACGGAGGTGTCGAGGCCGCCGGAGTATGCGAGAACGATTTTTTTGCTCATGTTTGCCACTTTTTTGAGGGGGGCGCGGAGAATAAGGGCAATCGAAGGTGTGTCGAGCTCCGGAGTGCGCCTTTTTTACAAAATTGGGGGGGATGAAAAATGGTTGTTTAGGGAAACTTAAATAAATGCGTTCTTTCTATTGAAATTATAATGAGTATTGTTAAGCTGACTTTATTCGCAAAAATTACATGGGTCTTCCTCTGGAATACAGCAGTTCCTCGAATGTTTCTAAAGAAACAGGCGAGTCGACTGCCTCGATTCTCCGCGCTGCCGCGTGGCTTAGGAGGCGTTGCGCCCGAGGCCAGCGCTCACTGACGGCGGGGATCACGTTCTTTGTGGTTTCAGCGGTGGGGGCTCTTGCCGCGACGGATTATAGTGATTACAGCGGCTTCGGCGGTGCCAGCAGCACGACGGTGAGCACCATCAGGATAGGTGCCACCACCGACAGTGAAACGAGCATCACGGCCAGTTCCCTCGCCATGGGAGATGACAACACGGGCACGGATGATGAAGACGGCGTGACCCTGCCGAGCAGTCTGGTCGCAGGTACGACAGGAAGCATCATTGTGAACGTCACGAACACCAGTGGTGCCACCGTCTTCCTCAATGCGTGGATCGATTACAACAAGAACGGCTCGCTCACGGACTCTGGCGAACAGATTGCCTCGAACACGACGATCGCCACGGGCAGCTCGAATTCCAACCGTACCATCAACTTCACCGTGCCGGCCGGCGCCACCCTTGGCAATGTGGGCGTGCGCGTGCGCCTGACCTCCACGAGTTCTCCAGGTACCACGGGCCTGAGCGGCAATGGTGAAGTGGAAGATTATCTGGTGCAGATTTGTCCGGCCATCACGGTGGGCCCGACCACTCTGGGCACTGCGACGGTGGGCACCGCCTACTCGCAGACGATCAGCGCCAGCGGCGGCACGTCACCCTACAGTTTCAGTGTGAGCAGCGGCACGCTGCCAGACGGGCTGACCCTGAGCTCGGGCGGCGCACTGACCGGCACTCCCACCTCCGGTGACACCCAGACCTTCACGGTGAAAGCCGTGGATCAAAGCGGCTGTGTCGGCACCCGCAGCTACACATTTACGCCGGCATGCACGAGCTATGTGATCTCACCGTTTGCCATGGGGTCGTGGGATTTGTCCACGGCGGTCAATGTGACAATGGTGGCCACGGCGACTTCGGGCTCTGTGAACACACCGCTCACCTGGTCGCTGGCGTCGGGCACGCTGCCTGCGGGCCTTTCCCTGAGCAGCGCGGGCGTGCTGAGCGGCACCACCACGGCGAAGGGCACCAGCAGTTTCACGGTCCAGGTCAGCGACTCCTACGGGTGCACCGCCTCGCAGTCTTATTTCATGACGGTGGCATCCGGCACCAGCTACTCCAGCTTGCTCTACGTCAGCTCCGGCACTGGCAGCACCGGTTATCTGGAGACGTACGATGTTTCCACGGGGGCCAAGGTGCTCGTCGGTCAGACGAAGGATTCGAGCGCCCACTACCTGACGGACCTGGCGTGGTCACCTTCGGGAATTCTCTACGGCATTGACTTCAACAACATCTACCAGATCAACCCGACGACCGGAGCCGTCACGCGGCTGGGAAGTTTTGGCAACAGCCTCAACGGCCTGGTGTTTGACTCGGCCGGGAAGCCCTACATCAGCAGCGTCAACGACGGCGACATCTACACCTTCAATCTGTCCTCGCTGAGCACCAGCTCCACGACGGCGCTGACCCGTGCCTACAGCTCGCCAGCCACCGTTCCGAATGGCGAGGCGCTCGCCAGCGCCGGTGACCTCGCCTGGATCGGCAATGAACTGTATTATACCGTGGCCGGCAGCGGATTCACCTCCTTCTACCTCTATAAAGTGCCTGAAGGCGGCACCGCCACACAGCTTGTGGGGCAGATCAAAACCACGGGGGGCGCGGCCATTGCCGATGTGTTCGGTCTTTCCACGGATGGCTACGGCACGCTGTATGCGCAGGCGGGCAAGGCGCTGTACACGCTGGACAAAACAACCGGCGTGGCCACCACCGTGAACTCCAGCATCGCGGCAAGCGCCATCTCCGGTGGCGCCATGCGCTATGAGTTCACGCAGGTGCTGGACGACTTCGGCGACTATTCCTTATTCCCGGTGGCACGCGACACCGTGTTCAGCTCGCTGCTGATGGGCTCGCTGATTGATTACGACATTCCGGCGGCCTTCAATACGGCGGCGAATGCGGACGACCAGTCATGGACGGATGACGAAGACGGCGTGACGCTGCCAGCCAGCGCGGTGCAGGGAGCCACGGGCGTGAGTGTGACGGTGAAGGTGACGAACACTTCCGGCGCGCCGGCTTTCCTGAACGGCTGGGTGGACTTTGGCAACAATGGATCGCTGACGGACAGCGGCGACCAGATCATCAACAACGTCGTGATCCCCTCTGGCACGAACAATGTGAGCCAGAGCTACACCTTCAATGTGCCTGCCACTGCTGCGGTGGGTGCTCTCGGCGCACGTTTCCGTCTTACTGCCGTGACCAATCCCGGCCCCACGGGTGCCAGCGGTCCGGGTGAAGTGGAAGACTATCTGTTCAATGTGACCTGCAGCACCATCACGCTGACTCCGGGCACGCTGCCCACTCCCACGGTGGGCACCGCGTATTCGCAGACGGTGACTGCCAGCGGCGGCAACGGCCCCTACACCTACGCGGTGGCCACCGGGGCGCTGCCCGCCGGCCTTACGTTGAATTCCAGCACGGGCGTCATCTCGGGCACTGTCACCAGCTCCAGCGCAACCAGCTTCACGCTGCGTGCCACGGATGCGAAGGGCTGCACCGGCACGCTGACCAGCAGCATCACGCCTACCTGCCCGGCGGTGACGGTCACTCCGCCCACGCTCAACACACCGACGGTGGGCACCAGCTTCACACAAACCCTCAGCGCCACGGGCGGCATCTCGCCTTATACCTGGGCGCTCACCAGCGGCACGCTGCCTTCGGGGCTGTCTCTGAGCACGAGCAACGGGACGATCAGCGGTCTCCCCACGAGCTCCGCCTCGACGAGTTTCACGGTGCGTGCCACGGATGCTGCTGGCTGTCTTGACACTCAGGCTTACACCGTCGCACCTGCCTGCCCGACGATCAGCATCTCGCCGAGCACGCTGGCGGCAGGCACGGTGGGCACCGCCTACTCGCAGACCCTGAGCGCGAGCGGCGGCACCGCAGCCTACAACACCTGGACCGTGACGAGCGGCACGCTGCCTGCGGGTTTGACACTCAATTCCAGCACCGGCGTCATCAGCGGCACGCCGACGGCTTCCGCCAGTCCCTCGACCTCCGTGACCGTGCGCGTGAATGACGCCTACGGCTGCCAGGGCACGCAGGTGGTGACGCTGCAAATCTGTCCGATCATTTCGATCTCACCCTCGATCCTGCCAACTCCCACTGTGGGCACGGCCTACTCGCAGACACTCACTGCTTCTGGTGGCGCCGCATCCTACACCTTCACGCTGGCCAGCGGTGCACTTCCCACCTGGGCGACGCTGAGTTCCTCAGGCGTGCTTAGTGGCACGCCCAACAGCACAGCGGCAGCCACTTTCACCGTGCGAGCCACGGATGCCAATGGCTGCTCCACGACGCTCTCTTTCACCATCACGCCGATGTGTCCGACGGTGACCATCACGCCGGCATCACTCGCGCAGGGCACGGTGGGCAGCGCTTACTCGCAGACGCTTTCCGCCACTGGCGGCGTGGCGCCTTACAGCTCATGGACCGTCACCGCAGGCACGCTGCCGGCGGGACTCACGCTCAATGCCAGCACGGGTGTCATCAGCGGCACGCCAACGGCTTCCGCCAGTCCTTCGACCTCCGTCACGGTGCGGGTGAATGATGCCAATGGCTGCCAGGGATCACGCGCGATCACGTTCCAAATCTGCCCGGTCGTCACGTTCTCGCCCACCACGCTGGCCACGGCGACGGTGGGCACGTCTTATTCTCAAACGATCACGGCCAGCGGCGGCACCGGCCCATACACCTTCACCCTCGCCAGCGGCACGCTGCCCACCTGGGCTTCGCTGACTTCCGCCGGTGTGCTCAGCGGCACGCCGAATTCCACCACCACGGCCATTTTCACGCTGCGTGTCACGGATGCCAATGCTTGCACCTCCACGCTGGCTTACACGCTCACGCCAGTGTGCCCGACGATCTCCATCACGCCCACGACACTGCCCGCAGGCACGGTGGGCACGGCCTACTCGCAGACGCTCGCCGCGAGCGGTGGCATCGCGCCCTACAGCACGTGGACGGTCACGGGTGGTGCGCTGCCAGCGGGCTTGACGCTCAATGCCAGCACGGGCGTCATCAGCGGTACGCCGACGGCATCCGCCAGTCCGGCGACCACGATCACCTTCCGCGTGAATGATGCCAATGGCTGCCAGGGAACGCAGGCCGTGACGTTGCAAATCTGCCCGGTCATTTCGCTCTCTCCCACCACTCCGGCCACGGGCACCGTGGGTGTTTCTTACTCGCAGACGATCACCGCTTCAGGTGGTTCTTCCGCCTACACCTATGCGGTCGTCAGCGGCACGCTGCCAGCGGGTCTCTCACTCAATGCCAGCACGGGGGTGGTGAGTGGTACGCCTTCTTCACAGACCAGCGGCAACGTGACCATCCGCGCCACGGATGCGAACGGCTGCCAGGGCACGCAGGCGATGACCTTTGCCATGGGCTGCCCGGCCATCACCATTTCCACAGCCACGCTGCCGCTGGGCACCGTCGGCAGCGCGTATTCGCAGACGCTCGCGGCCACCGGCGGTTCAGGAAATTACACCTGGTCAGTCACCAGCGGCACGCTGCCAGCAGGGCTGACACTGAGCAGCGGTGGCGTCCTCAGCGGCACGCCGACCACGGGCAATGCAGCAGGAGTCAGTGTGACCATCGCCGCCACGGACAGCGTCAACGCCTGCGCCGGCACGAAGACCTACACGCTGCAGGTGTGCCCCGTCGTCACGCTTTCACCTGCCACGCTGACCGCACCGACGGTGGGCACGGCGTATTCGCAGACCATCACCGCTTCCGGTGGTGCGGCTTCCTACACCTACACGCTGGCCAGCGGCACGCTGCCCACCTGGGCCACGCTGAGCAGTGCAGGGGTGCTGAGCGGTACGCCCACCACCACCACGGCGGCCACCTTCACGGTGCGCGCCACGGATGCGAACGGTTGCACCGGCACGCGCGCCTACACCGTCACGCCGGGCTGCGCCACCATCGCCATCAGCCCCACCACCCTCACGCAAGGCACCGTGGGCACGGCCTACTCGCAGACACTGGCCGCCAGCGGTGGCACGGCGCCTTACAGCTCATGGACACTCATCAGCGGCACGCTGCCCACAGGCCTCACGCTGAATTCCAGCACCGGAGTCATCAGCGGCACACCGACGGCAGCGGCCAGTCCGGCCAGCTCCATCATCGTTCGGGTGAATGATGCCAATGGCTGCCAGGGATCGCAGACGCTTTCACTGCAAGTCTGCCCGGTGGTCTCGCTCGCGCCTGCGACACTGACCACGCCAACGGTGGGGGCGGCTTATTCCCAGACCATTTCCGCCAGCGGTGGTGCTTCGCCCTACACCTTCACACTGGCCAGTGGCTCCCTGCCAGCCTGGGCCACGATGAGTTCCGCAGGTGTGATCACTGGCACGCCGACCAGCACGACGACTGCAGCTTTCACCGTGCGTGCCACGGATGCCAATGGCTGCGCCAAAACGCAGGCCTGCACTCTGGCACCGGTCTGCCCCACGATCAGCATCCTGCCCGCAGCGCTGGCGCAGGCCGTGTCCGGCACCGCCTACTCGCAGACGCTGACGGCCAGCGGTGGCAGCGCCGCTTACACCTGGGCGCTGACCAGCGGCACGCTGCCAACGGGGCTCACGCTCAATGCCAGCACCGGCGTGATCTCCGGCACACCCAGCGTGGTGAATGCGACGGGCACCAGCCTCACCCTGCGCGCCACGGACGCCAATGGCTGCCAGGCTTCCAAGACTTTGACCCTGCAGGTCTGCCCGGCCATCAGCATCACTCCCACGACGGCAACGGCGGCCACGGTCGGCACGTTTTACAGCCAGGCCCTCGCCTCCAGCGGCGGCACTTCGCCCTACACGTATTCCATCAGCAATGGCACGCTGCCAGCAGGTCTGCTGATCAGCAGCAGTGGTGTCATCAGCGGCACGCCCACGACTGCCAACGGACTTGGCAGCAGCTTCACGGTGCGCAGCATGGATGCCAACGGCTGCTTTAAGGACCAGATCATCAGCCTCAAAATCTGCCCGGTCATCTCCCTGTCTCCGCTCACCACCTCATGGATGGTGGGAACGAGCTCTTCTCAGACGCTGAGCGCGAGCGGCGGCACCTCTCCGTATGTCCTGGCCCTCGCCAGTGGTACGCTGCCAGCGGGAGTGACCTTCAACGCAAGCACCGGTGTGCTGAGCGGCACGCCCACGAGCTCGACTTCACGCACCTTTGTCATCAGCGCCACGGATGCGAACAGCTGCGTGGGTACGCAGAGCTACACCATCACACCGCAGTGCCCTGTCATCAGCGTCAGCCCCGGCACGCTGGCCGTGGGCATGGTGGGTTCCAGCTACTCGCAGACTTTCATCACCGCAGGCGGCACCGCACCCTACACGTATGCGATCACGGGTGGTTCGATGCCTGCAGGCCTGGGCTTCAACACCTCCACCGGCGCGATCAGCGGCACGCCGACAATCTCGGGCACTACCACGCTCACGGTAAAAGTCACCGATGCCAACAACTGCCAGGCGACGATCACGCGCAGCATCATCATCTCCGCCACCGTGACTTCGAACTGCCCGACGCCTCTCAATCAAAGCGTCGGCGGCGCCTACTTGGTGACGCGCCTCGGTCGCGACGTGCTCGGCGGTGAAAACAACGGAGTTGGAACCTGCCTTTACAACATGTCGCCAAACGGCCGATGGATCACCGGCATCCGCGTGGCCACCAAGTCCTACGGTTTCACCATGAACATGCTCACGAACGTGGCTGTGAACGTGCCGTTGCTGGATTCGACACATCCGTATGCCATGGGTCGTGACGTGAATGACAGCGGTGATGCGGTCGGCTATGAAAAATGGACGGTGGGCAACAAGCTGAGCATCGTCCCATGGTTTTACAGCCAGACGAGCGGAACGACGGTGCGGCTGCTGACTCCGTATGATTCGAACGCCAGCATGAGCGCCATCCCCTCTGCGCTGACGAGCGACAGCGCGTATGCTTTTGGCACGGTGGATCCTGACGGCCCCGGCGGCCCGGTGCTGGCGCAGGGCGGCTACTGGAATCTCAATACTCGTGCCTGGACAGCGATCTCCGGCGTGCGTGATGTCGTCGATGCTTCCGCCGATGGCACCAAGCTGCTGGTCACGGACAGCAGTGGCGTGAGCAAGGTGCTCAGTGGCAGCCCCGCAGCAGGCTACAGCACGGTGGTGGTCACTTTCACCGGAGGTTCGCTGAACGCGGGCCGCATCAGCCCGAACGGACGCTACATCGGCAGCAGCCAGCGTCTTTCCGGCGTGCCGACACCGTTTGTGTATGACACGCAGACCAGCACGCGGACCAACCTGCCACGCATCCTGCCACAGGACAGTCTGGGCGGCATCGTCGGTGCGGTGAGTGACACGGGTCGTGTGCTCGGCACGATCTACAGCAGCGGATCGACGGGAAGCTTTGCGGTGATGTGGGACACGCCGCAGGATTTGTACACGCGCATCTCCGACCTGCTCGTCTCTGACGGCCACGTGGCGCAGGACAGCACCTACTCCTTCTGGAACCTCTACAACGGTGGTGACGGCATCTCCGCCGACGGCAAGACGATGGGCGTCTTTGGCGACAATCCTTTCGGTCAGGAAGACTCGATGGTGTTCCAAAAGGTGGATGTGGCTGACACGCGGCTGTGCCTGGGCAATGCGGTGTGGCAGGACACGAACCGCAACGGGATCAAAGACTACGGCGAAACGGGTGCGGTGGGCGCGGTGGTGCGTCTCTTCCATCCCGGCGCGGATGGCGTGCGCGGCGGTACAGGCGTGAATGCGGACTACGAAGTTTCGACTCCGGTCACCATCTCCAGCAGCGGTGTCTATGTCTTCAGCGACATCCCTTCGGGCAGCTACTATGTGCAGGTCACCCCACCGGCATCACTGCCTGTGACCTCCGGTGTGGTGGTGGCGCTGGACAACGGCGTGGACAATGACAACAACGGCATGCAGCCCGGCGGTCCCGGCACGCCGATCTACAGCCCCATGATCACACTGATCCCCGGCACGGAATCGGTGAACGATGGCGACTCCAACACCAACACGGAATTCACCGTGGACTTTGCGCTGAGCGATGGCGTGAGCCTGGGCGATCTCGTGTTTGCCGATCTCAACGGCGACGGCCTCTATCAGTCCAATACTGAATCCGGCCAGGCGAACATCACGGTGCAACTGCTGGACGCCACCACGAGCAACGTGCTGCTGACCACGACGACCGACGCCAGCGGCAAGTACTTCTTTGGCGGCCAGGCACCGGGAACCTATCGCGTCAACATTCCCACTCCGCCTGCGCTCTACACGTCCGCCACGCTCACGGTGTATGCCGACAATGGCGTGGACAATGACAGCAACGGTTCGCAAAACGGCGGTGCTGGCACTGCAACGATCAGCCCGGTGATCACACTGGCCACGGGAACGGAGCCGGGGTCCTCGGGAAGCACGAGCTTTGAAAACACGATCGACTTTGGTTTCCGCTCCTGCCCGGTGATTGTGATGACACCCACGACGCTGACGAGCGGTCTGGTGGGCAGCGCTTATACGCAGGCGATGAGCGCCACTGGCAGCAGTGCGACCCCTTACACCTGGAGCAAGTCTTCAGGCACATGGCCGGAAGGCCTGAGCATCAGCAGCACGGGCAGCATCAGCGGTACGCCGACGGTGCCGACGAGCGGGGTGAACGGCACGACCGTCACCGTGCGTGCCATGGATGCGACCACCTGCTTCAGAGACCAGGCGCTGCAGATCAAGATCTGCCCGGTGATCACGGTGAACCCCACCACGCTGCCATCTCCGGTGATCGGTTCACCTTACGCGCAGACGATCACGGCGTCCGGCACGACCGCCACGCCGGTGACGTTCAGCGCCACGGGTCTGCCATCCTGGCTGTATCTGAATGCGAGCACCGGAATGCTGTCTGGCACGCCGACGAACTCCACCTCCGTCACCTTCACGGTGACCGCGACGGACGCGAATCTTTGCTCCGCCTCCCGGACTTACACGCTGCCACCCGTGTGCCCTGCCGTCACCATCACTCCGGCAACTCCAGCCGTGGGCACGGTGGGAGTGCCCTACAGCCAGTCATTCAGTGCCACTCCGACCTCCGGCCTGACGGCGCAGTATTACTCGACGACGACCTTCAAAACACTGCTGCTGACACGGCAGGAAGCGTCCATCAACAATGACTGGGGCGCGGGCTCGCCGGACCCTGTGGTTCCAGTGGATCAGTTCTCGGTGCGCTGGAGCGGCTTCATCCGCCCTGCGACCACCGGCACCTACACCTTCCAGAGCACGAGCGATGACGGTGTGCGCGTGTGGGTGAACAACACGCTGGTCATCGACAAATGGCAGGATCAGGGCGCTACCAGCTACACCGCCACGGTCAATCTGACCGCAGGGGTCGTGGTGCCCATCCGGGTGGAATATTATGAAGCCGGCGGCAATGCGGTGATGAAGCTGTACTGGTCCGGCCCGAATCTGACGCTGCAGCCGGTGACGGGCTGGCTGGATTACGTGTGGGGAGTCTCGGGCGGCGTGCTGCCTGCGGGCCTGACGCTGAACCCGACCACGGCTGTCATCAGCGGCACACCCACCACGGCGAACGGACTTGGGATCAGCCTCACCATCACCGCCACCGATGCGAACGGATGCGTCGGCAGCCAGGTGTGGCCGGCGCTGCAAGTCTGCCCTGCCATCAGCATGTCGCCTGCGACCCTGCCACCGGCGACGGTGGGACAGCAGTATGTGCAGACGGTGGCGGCCTCGGGCGGCGTGGCACCTTATCAATACAGCGTCGTCGCCGGCGCCCTGCCAGCGTGGTGCACGCTGAATGCTACAACCGGGAAGATCTCCGGCACGCCGACTGACAACAGCCCGGGCAACTTCACCATCCGGGCCACGGATGCCAACGGCTGTGCGACCACGCAGATTTACACCCTGGACCCACGCTGCACGATCTTCACCGTGACGCCGGGTACACTGCCGAGCGCCACGGCGGGCACCGCGTATTCGCAGACTCTGGCGAGCAGCGGCGGCACCGGGCCCTACACCTACACGTTGAGCAGCGGTACGCTTCCTGCCGGAATCACGCTCAGCAGCGACGGCGTCCTCAGCGGGACCGCCGCGACAGGAGACGGCAGCAGCTCCAGCATCACGGTGGCGATCACGGATTCAACGGGATGTCTGGGCAGCGCCACCTATCAGGTGCAAGTGTGCCCTGCGATCACCCTCAGCCCGACCACGCTGCCTGTGCCTTACCTTGGCCTCAGCTATTCGCAGACGATCACCACCAGCGGCACGAGCGCGACGCCGCTGACCTGGAGTGCGACGGGTCTGCCCGCATGGCTGAGCATCAACAGCAGCACGGGGGTGCTCAGCGGCACGGCCACGGAGAGCACGCCGGTCACCTTCACGCTCATTGCCACGGATGCGAACGGATGCACAGGCTCACGTTCTTATACGCTGACGCCGGTTTGCCCGGCGATCGCGGTGGGAGGCACCACGCCTGCCAACGGCTACCTCAGCACCAGCTATGGCCAGAGCATCACCGGCAGCGGCGGCACCGCGCCGTATTCGTTTGTGCTGGTGAGCGGCAGCATGCCACCCGGACTCAGCCTGGCCAGCAATGGCAACGTGACCGGCACGCCGACGACGCTGGGCACCTACACCGTCACCGTGCGCGCCACAGACGCCTACAGCTGCCAGAGCACCGCGACTGCGGTGACCTTCAACATCAAAGGCATGGGCATCGGCAATCAGGTGTGGGTGGACATGAACGATGACGGCCTGCGCGGCTCGTCCGAAAGCGGCGTGCCCAATCTGCCGGTGCAACTGTGGGCCCCGGGCATCAATGGCGTGGCGAACAACGGCAGCGGCGATGACGTGCTGGTGGCCTCCACGACCACCGACTGGGATGGTCAGTATCTTTTCAGCGGACTGGCTCCCGGAATCTATTACGTGCGCATCCCGACACCGCCGACCTTCTACCCGAAGGTGAGCACCAGCCAGGTGAATCAGGACAACGGCGTGAACAATGACAACAACGGCATCCAGGCGGTGTCCGGTATCGCGGTGGTCACACCGCTGATCACCCTTTATCCCAACACGGAGCCCGGCGCTGGCGTGGATGGAGACGACACGGATTTCGACAGCACCATCGACATCGGCTTCGCCAATGCGAACCCATGTCAGATCACCAATCTCATCGACAACCCAAGCTTTGAACTGCTGGGAGTGCCGAATGCGACGGGCACCGCCACAAGCGTGATGGGATATGATGGCACGGGCACCTCGTTTGGCGCCGGCATCAATGCCTACCAGTGGTTGGGCGGCACGAACGGGACCAGCGGCATCGGCGAGCCCGTGCAGCGCGTGCAGATCGCGGTGGGCAGCAGCGGCTCCAAGGTTTCCTGGATGGAGAGTGTGAAGAGCCGGCACGGCAAGCGCATGGTGCTGCTGCAGGGCACGAACTCCGCTGTGAATCTGATGCCTGCGGGCGGTGGCAGCTGGAGCAGCGTGCTGCAGCCGGGCAAAGAATATGAGCTGAGCGTGTGGGCCTCCAGCGCCTCCTCTGGTGCGGCTTCGATCCTGTGGAATCTCGGAGCGAATGCGCAGATTTTCCAAATCATCACCGGAGCGACGCCGGGCCTGTATCAATACTACACGGTGCCGCAGGGTGAAATGAGCGCGACTGCTCCGGGCGTGAGCCAGTGCTGCGGATACAGCGGCGGCACGATCTCGTATTCGGCCTTTGGTGCATCGGATTACAACAACTGGACGGAAGCGGGTGCAAACAACACGCAGCCGCTGTGGAGGCAGTTCACCTATCACTTCCGCGTGGCCAATGGCGCGACGCAATCCCAGATCGACACCGCGACGCTGGCGCTTTCCGGCGGCAGCAGCACCAATGCGGTGGCGGCTGACCTTGTGTACCTCTGCCAGGTGAACACCACCGCCACGCTGACGATCGGCAATCTGGTGTGGAACGACGCGAACAAGAACGGCGTGCGCGACACGGGCTCGAATCCTGAGATCGGCATCAGCAGCGTCGTGGTGGATCTCTTCCGCAGCACGAACGACATCGCCGGAGATGCCGATGACCTGCTGATCGCCAACACGACGACCAACTCGGCGGGCGCCTACAACTTCACCGGACTGGCCGACGGCAAATACGTGGTGCGTGTGACGCCGCCTGCGAACATCCCCGCGACCGGCGGCAGTGTTGTGGCGCTGGACAACGGCGTGAACAATGACAACAACGGCAGCCAGCCCGGCGGACCGGGAACGTATATCTACAGCCCGGTCATCACGCTGGCCAGCGGCACGGAGCCAACGAACGATGGCGACACCAATCCTGACACGGAACTCAGCGTGGACTTCGGATTGTTCTCCGGCATCCAGCTTGGCAACCAGCTCTTCATCGACGCCAACAACGACGGCGTCTTCAGCAGCGGCACAGAAGCCGGTGTGGGCGCTGGAGTGACGGTGGAACTGCTCGATGGCACGGTGAACACGGTCATCGCCAGCACGACGACGAACAGCTCGGGCGTGTATGGCTTCACGGTGTATCAGCCTGCGAACTACCGCGTGCGTGTGCCGACACCGCCGTCGGCTTATCCGCTGGCTTCAGGCGTGGTGGACACTTCGGATGACGGTCGTGACAATGACAGCAACGGCATCCAGAGCAGCGGCATCAACACGGCGGTGATGAGCCCGGTGATCACGCTGACGGCTGGCGGCGAGCCGGGAAGCACAGGCAATTCAAACACGGAGAACACGATCGACTTCGGCTTCCGCGCCTGTCCGGTCATCACGATCAGCCCCGGCACGGTGGCGGTGGCGACGCAGTATGTGGCCTACAATCCGCTCACGCTGACCTCCAGCGGTGGTTCGGGCGGCTATGTGTATGCGATCAGCAGCGGTGCTCTGCCCAATGGGATGACGATGAACAACGCCGGTGTCATCAGCGGCACACCCGGTGCTTCGGCGGCTCCTGGCAGCTACAACTTCACGGTGCGCAGCACGGACAGCATCGGCTGCTCCAGCACGCAGAACTACACGCTGACGCTGAGCAACGCGATCGTGACGGTCAATCCGGCCACGCTGCCTGCGGCGACGCAGTATGCGGCCTACACGCAAAATCTGGCAGCCACGGGCGGCACCGCGCCATACGCCTGGAGCTACGGACCTTCCGCATTGAGCGGCGCCGCCGCATGGTGGCCCGGTGAAAGCGGAGCCACGGAAGTGATCGCGGGCAACAACGGCGCGCTGATGAATGGCGTGGCCTTCACCGCCGGTCTGGTGGGACAAGCATTCAGCTTTGATGGAGTGAATGACTACCTGCAGGTGGCGGATCAGTCGGTGATGCGTCCGGCGCAGATCAGCCTGGAAGCCTGGGTGCGTCCGGCCACTGCCACACCTGCGGCAGATCAGATCCTCATCGAGAAGACATCGAACGCGACCGCTCCAGCGAACGGCTACGGATTGATCCAGCGCAGCGGCACGAGCACCGTGCGCTTCTGGATCAACGGCACCGGCTCGGTGGCAGGCACGTCCGAATTTGTCGATGCAACGCTGACGGTGGGAAGCTGGAGCCATGTGGTGGCCACGTATGATCTCACCAGCATCAGCATTTATGTCAACGGCGTGCAGGTTGCCACGAAGGCCTTCAGCGCGGCGATCAATCATTCGACGCAGCCGCTGGTGATGGGCGGCAGCGCGACCGCCGGCACCTCATGGAATGGCGCGCTGGATGAACCGGTTCTTTACAACCGCGCGCTGACTTCTGCTGAAGCTCTGGCACGTTATAGCGTCACCAACACCGGCAACAACGGCATGCCTGCCGGGCTGACGCTGAACACCACGACCGGAGTGCTGAGCGGCACGCCCACGGCGGTGCCTGCGAGCTATCCCTTCACGGTGCGCGCCACGGACTCCTACAGCGGCATCGGTCTGCGCAGCTACTCGCTCACGGTGGGCTGCCCGACGCTGAGCATCTCTCCGAGCACCTTCACGGATGCGCCGCAGTATGCAGCCTACACGGCGGTGACGATGACGGCGACGGGCGGCACGGCTCCGTATCAGTGGGACATCACCAGCGGTGCGCTGCCCACCGGCATGAGCCTGAGCAGCGCAGGCGTCCTCAGTGGCACGCCGGGCTCCGCACCGGCGACCTACTCCTTCACGGTGCGTGCGCGTGACGCCAACAACTGCGTGAGCACGAAGGCGCTGAGCGTGAAAGTCATCTGCCCAACGATCACCCTCACTCCGTCCACCCTTTCAAATGCGCAGCAGTTTGCGGCCTACTCCTCCGTGCTGCTGGATGGCACGGGCGGCAGCTCTCCTTACACCTTCAGCATCCAGAGCGGCGCACTGCCCACGGGCATGAGCCTTTCCAGCGCCGGTCTGCTGAGCGGCACACCCACGGCGGTGCCGGGAGATTACACGGTGGTGGTGAAGGGGACCGACAGCGCGAGCTGCTCCGCCACGCGCAGCTACACGCTGCATGTGAACTGCCCGACGATCACCATCAGTCCGTCCACCCTGGCCGGCGGCATGCAGTATCAGGCTTACAGCCAGACTTTGACCGCGAGCGGTGGCAATTCCACCTACACCTGGTCGCTTGCGAGCGGCAGCCTGCCAACGGGTCTGACCCTGAGCAGTGGCGGAGTCATCAGCGGCACACCGACGGTGGCACCTGGAACCTACACCTTCAGCGTGACGGCGACGGACTCCGTGGGATGTACGGCCACCCGCTCCTGCAGCATCATCTTCAGCTGCCCGGCCATCGCCATCACACCGACGACGCTGCCACAGGCCACGACGACGGTGGCCTACAGCCAGCAGCTCACGGCGACCGGCGGCTCCTCGCCTTACACCTGGACGCTGGCCGCAGGCGCACTGCCATCCGGCATCACCTTCTCCTCCGCAGGTCTGATCAGCGGCACGACTTCGGCGGTGGGATCGTTCAACTTCACGGTGCAGGCGAGCGACCTGAACGGCTGCGTGGTGCAGCAGGCGCTGGCGCTGGGCGTGAACTGCGCGGCGATCACCATCTCCCCTTCATCCCTGACCACCGCGACGGTGGGCACGGCCTACTCGCAGCAGTTTAGCGCCACGGGTGGTGTGGGCACGAAGACATGGACCGTGAAAACGGGCACGCTGCCCGCGGGCATGACGCTGAGCTCGGCAGGTCTGCTGAGCGGTACTCCCACGGACACGGCGGGCACCTTCAACTTCACGATCCAGGCGATGGATCAAAACAGCTGCCCTGGAACTTCGGCCTACTCTCTGACGCTGCAGTGCCCCGCCATTACGATCACGCCAAGCAGCGTGCCGAACGGCACTGTGGCCAGCAGCTACTCGACGACGCTTTCGGCTTCCGGCGCAACGGCTCCTTACACCTGGACTCTGCAGTCGGGCAGCAGTCTGCCTTCCGGTCTGGCGCTGAGCCCCACCGGCGTCATCAGCGGCACGCCGACGGCACCCGGCAGCTACAGCTTTGGGGTGACGGCACGCGGCAGCTATGGCTGCACCGGCACGACAACCATCACCATGACGGTGAGCTGCCCCACACTGGCGTTGAACCCCACGAGCCTGGGCTCGGGGTATCGCGGTGTGTCCTACAGCCAGACGGTCACCGCCACAGGCGGCATCAGCCCTTACACTTATTCGGTCACCGCCGGCAGCCTGCCTCCGGGCGTGACCTTGAACTCCAGCACGGGCGTGATCAGCGGCACACCGACGGCGGCGGGCAGCTTCAGCTTCACCGTGCGCGGCGTGGACAGCGCCACATGCTCCGGCACGCGGGATTACATCGCCGTGATCAATGGTCTGACTCTGGGCAATCTGGTGTGGCAGGACACGGACCAAAGCGGGACGAAGGATGTGGGTGAGCAGGGCATCGGCAGTGTCTCGCTGCAGTTGTTCTCCACGACGGATGCGGTGATCGGCAACGGGGATGATGTGTCCCAGGGCACGACGACCACGGACGGCACGGGCGCGTATGCGTTCACCGGACTGGCTCCTGGAAAATACTTTGTGAAGATCGCCACGCCACCGACGGCTTATCCGCTGTCCTCCGGACCGCAGGTGGCGCTGGACAACGGCGTGGACAATGACAACAACGGCGTGCAGGCCGGTGGAGTGAGCACCGCCATCGTCAGCCCGATCGTCACGCTCGCGGTGGGCCGTGAGCCGGGTGATGTGGTGGGCGGCATCGATGCGGACAACACGCTCGACTTTGGTTTGCGCGCAGTGCCGGCCTCCCTCACGAACCTGCTGGAATACGAGCTGAACAGCAGCAGCGGCGGCCTGCCCGCACCGCCGAGCATGAAGAGCTCCGCCGTGGTGAACGCGGCGAAGATCCAGATCGAGGACGACATGAACGGCCTCACGGACATCAGCGAACCGACCAACAACGGACCGATCCGCAGTGGTGCGCTCTCACGCCGCATGCGCGACTGGGATTCCGCGTATGACACGGGCTATGATGCTGTGCCGTCCTCGCTGGTGCAGCGCCCTGACAGCTTGTGGATCCGGTTTGACATGGACCCGACGGCCACGGGCAACATCGGCAACCTGCTGTTTGATGTGTACCGCGTGGGCAGCACCGCGCCGGTGCAGGGGAAGGTGTTCCTTTCCTGGATGGAAGGCGCGACCGTGAAGACGGTGACGACGAACGTCTTCCAGCTTGCGGCTACTGCTTCCTGGTATTCGATGAACCTGGCATGGACGAACTCCATCGGAGGTGCATCCACGCTGCCGACGGGAGCGCAGCTCGCGGGCAAGTCCTTCATGGTAGAAATGTATCTCTGGGGCGGTGACGGCTCAGGGTACATCGACATCGACAACATTCTGCTGCAGGGCAGCGCCACCACGAATCCGCAGACGCTGGCCATCGGTGACTTCGTCTGGGCGGACACGAACGGCAACGGCATCAAGAACCCACGTGAGCCCGGTCTGCAAAACCTCACGGTGCAGCTCATGAATCCCGGCGCTGACTCGCTGCCGAACACAGGGGATGACACGCTGGTCTCCACCACGACCACGGATGCGAACGGCTACTACCTCTTCAGCGGCCTGTCCGCGGGCAATTACTTCGTGCGCCTGCCAACGCCTGATCCGATGTGGCCGACGGCGTCTCCAAGCGTGAATCTGGACAACGGCGTGGACAATGACAGCAACGGCATCCAGCCCGGTGGCGTGGGCACGGCGGTGTCCAGCCCGGTGATCAATCTGGCGCTGGGCAAGGAGCCGGGCAATCTGGCCAGCGGCGGCGGCAACCAGGACATGACGGTGGATTTCGGCTTCAGCGCCGCGATGACGATGGGCAACTTCGTCTTCTCCGACACCAACAACAACGGCCTTGTGGATGTGGGTGAGACCGGCGTCGCAGGTGCGCAGCTGGAGCTTTACACCTCCACCGACACGACGGTGAACAACGGGGACGATGTAAAAGTGGGCACCACCTTCACCACGGGCAGCGACGGCCTTTACAGCTTCACCGGACTCAGCGCGGGCAAGTATTACGTGAAGCTCACGCCGCCGATCACGCATCCGCGCCGCAGCACGACGAGCAGCAATGCGGACAACGGCATCGACAATGACAGCAACGGCATCACGCAGTCCGCCACGGGCGCGCCGATTTACTCACCGATGATCACGCTCTCCGCGCTGACAGAGCCGGGCAGCCTGCTGGCGCCGTTTGGCAGCAACCTCGACAACACGATCGACTTTGGTCTGCGCCCGACCTTCTGCCGCATCGGCAACCTGGTTTACAAAGATGCCAACAACAACGGCGTCTATGATTCCGGTGAAGGCATCGGCGGTGTGCGCGTGGAGCTGCTCAACAGCGCGGGTTCATTTGTGACCAGCACCACCTCAAGCACGACCTCCACCAAGGTTGGGCAGTACTTGTTCAGCAACGTGGTGCCGGGCTCCTACTATGTGCGCGTGCCGGCCTCCGAGTTTGCCACGGGCAAGCCGCTGGTGAACACGATCTCCATCTTCCCATCCAGCTCCTCCGACAATGACGTGGACGACAACATCGTGGGCAATGACGACGGCATCGACAACGCGCAGCCCGCCACCAATGGCATCAGCAGCGCGCTGATCTCCTTGAGTGACAGCGGCGAGCCGATCAACACGAACGGCGAGAGCGGCGCGTTCAACACGATCGACGACAGCGATGACAACAATGGCAACATGACCGTTGATTTCGGCTTCAAGTCCAGCGGCCCAAGCGCCACGGGCTGCTATCACTTCCTGGCCATGGATTCAAACGCCGACGGCGTGCTGAGCGGGGCCACGGAATGGACGCCGGTGCAGGCGTATGATTTCAATTACACGCAGGGCGGAGTGGCGACGATGAACAAGGCGGACGTGATCTACGATGCCGCGCTGAGCCGCCTGAACGTGGACCTGACGTTCAACCAGATCGGCGCCTCCAAGGTGGACGCGCTGTGGTTCCTGGTCAGCACGGGCGGGAATCCTGCGACTGCGGACCATGCCATCGTGTATGTGGACGGCATCACACGCGCCAGCCCGACGGTGACCATTTACAAGTATGATGCCACGCTGGGCAGCCAGAGCTGGCAGACGGCGGCGAACCTGATGGTGAGCACGGCGTCCGGCAACACCACGGCGGGAGACGTGATGCTGAACAAGGTCACGGAGACCGGCAGCAGCGTGCGCTTCCAATGCGTGATCGATGTGAGCCGCGTGAACAACGCGACGAACTGGAGCGCGATGGGCGTCAATTCGGCGACCTGGGAAGGCATCCAGACCGGCGGCGCCACGGGCATGGTGCTGCACATGGTGGACCTCAGCAGCACGCCGACGTATGACAGCAACGGCGCGCTGACCGCCTTCAGCTACGCCACGGAAGGCTCCTTCGTGACCGATCCATCCGGTGTGCTCACCATCGCCACGGAGCCGTGCTCTGTCTCGCCATGGGTGAACGTGGGGAACCTGGTGTGGAACGACGCCAACAGCAACGGCCTGCGCGATGCCGGGGAACTTGGCCTCAGCGGCGCGACGGTGCAGCTCTTCAGCCCGGGTGCGGACAATGCGGTGGGCGGCAGCGGTGCGAATGCAGACACGCAGGTGGGTGCGAGCGTGCTGACCAGCAGCACCGGGGTGTATGCCTTCACCAATCTGGTGCCGGGCAAATACTACGTGCGAGTGACGCCAACGGTGAGCGTGCCGGGTGTGAGCAGCGTGGCGGTGACGCTGGACAACGACGTGGACAATGACAACAACGGCAGCCAGCCCGGTGGTCCAGGCACGTTTGTGTACAGTCCGGTGATCGATCTTCAGGTGGGCACGGAACCCGCCACCGGCGTGGATGGCGACGGCACCAATGGCAACAACACGATCGACTTCGGTCTCTTCACCGGCATCACCGTGGGTGACCTGGTGTGGAACGACGTCAACAACAACGGCCTCAAGGACACTGCGGAAACGGGAGTGAGCGGCGTGCAGGTGGACCTCATGAACCCCGGCGCGGACAATGCCGTGGGCGGCACCGGCTTGAACGCAGACACGGTGCTGCAGACGGGCTCCACGCTGAGCGGCGGCTCCTACAGCTTCAAGGTTTACACCGCCGGCAACTACTACGTGCGACTGACACCGCCCGCCGCCTACTCGCTGGCCAGCAGCGTGGTGGTGACCGCTGACAACGGCGTGAACAATGACAGCAACGGCTCGCAACCGGGTGGTGCGGGCTCGGTGGTGAACAGCATGGTGTTTGCGCTGACTCCTGGCGGCGAGCCAGGCAGCACGGGGCTGACGAACACGGAAAACACCATCGACTTCGGCCTGCGCTCCTGCCCGGCGATCACGATCACGCCTGCGACCCTGACGAATGCGCTGAAGGGTTCGGCCTACTCCGCCACGTTCAGCGCCGCCGGTGGCAACTCGCCTTATGTGTGGAGCCTCGCCACCGGCAGCACGCTGCCGGGCGGACTGGCGCTTTCCAGCGCTGGTGTGCTGAGCGGATCGCCCACAGCCGCGACGGGAACGTACAGCTTCACGGTGAAAGTGGTGGACGCCTCCAACTGCTCCGCCACACAGGCGATGACGATTGGCGTGGTCTGCCCGACGCTGACGCTGTCCCCAACCACGCTTTCCTCGGTGGCGCAAAACACGGCCTTCAGCCAGCAGTTCAGCACCACGGGCGGCACTTCGGCCTACACCTACACGCGGCCCTCTGGCACGCTGCCCACCGGCGCGACACTTTCCAGCAGCGGTCTGCTTTCCGGCACCATCACCGGTGCACCGGGCACATACTCGTTTGTGGTGCGCTCCACGGATGCGAACGGCTGCTCGCTCGACACCTCGTTCAACTGGGTGGTCACCTGTCCGGCGCTCTCGCTGTCTCCGACCACGGTGCCAGCAGCGACGCAGTATGCAGCCTACTCCCCGCAGACGCTGACCGCCAGCAACGGCACCAGCCCGTATACCTGGAGCTTCACCGGCACGATGCCAAGCGGCATGACCCTGAGCAGCGGCGGCATCCTGAGCGGCACGCCTTCCAGCGCGCCGGGCACCTACAACATCACCGTCACCGCCACGGATGCCAACGGCTGCGCCAAGTCCGGCGTGTATGCCATCACGGTGAACTGCCCGTCCTACACCATCACAGCGCCGACCTTCCCGAGCGCGACGAAGAATGTGGCGTATCCGAACCAGCAGCTCAGCGCGTCTGGCGGCACCACACCGTATAACTGGACCATCGCCTCCGGGGCGCTGCCTGCGGGCATGTCCATGAGCACCGCCGGTCTGATCTCCGGCACGCCGACATCCGTGCCTGCCACTTACAATTTCACGGTGTGCGCCACGGATTCGGTGAACTGCTCGGTGACCAAGGCGCTGGCCATCGTCATCGCCTGTCCGACGCTGACGATCACTCCGGCGACGCTGCCAGCGGGTGTGCAGTATGCGGCTTACAGCCAGACGCTGACAGCGGCGAACGGCACCTCCCCCTACACCTGGAGCCTGGCCTCCGGCGTGCTGCCTACCGGCATGAGCCTGACCAGCGGCGGAGTGCTCAGCGGCACGCCGACGAGCCTGGGCAGCTTCACCTTCGTGGTGCGTGCGACGGATGCGGACAACTGCTCCTCGACGATTTCCTACACCTTCACGGTGAACTATCCGCCGATCTTCATCACGCCGTCCACGCTTTCGAACGCGACACGTCTGGTGCCTTACTTCACGCAGCTCACCGCCACCGGTGGTACCGCACCTTACACCTTCAGCAAGCTGACGGGCAACCTGCCCACGGGCCTGTCGATCTCCACCGCAGGCGCGATCTCCGGCACCACCACGGCGTCTCCCGGCACCTACTCCTTCACGGTGCAGGCGCTGGATGTGAACGGTGCGCCGGGCACGCAGCCATATACCATCACCATCGTCTGCCCGACGATGACCATCTCTCCGACAACGCTGACGAACGGCGTGGTGGGCACGGCTTACACGGCGTCATTGACGGTGTCAGGCGGCAGCGCTCCCTACACCTGGAGCGTGGCCAGCGGCGCACTGCCAGCCGGACTTTCGATGAGCTCCAGCGGCCTCATCTCCGGCACTCCGACGCAGGCAACGACGGCGTCCTTCACGGTGCAGGCGGTGGATTCGTTCAACTGCTCCGCCACCCAGATCTACACGCTGTCGGTCAACTGCCCGTCGGTGAGCATCACACCGACCTCGCTGACGAGCGCCTACTACGCCATTCCTTACAGCCAGCAGCTCACCTCCAGCGGCGGCACCGGACCGTACACCTATACGGTGATCGCGGGCTCTCCTCCGGCGGGCATGACGGTTTCCTCCAGCGGATTGCTTTCCGGCTCGGCCCAGGTGTATGGCACGGCGAACTTCACGGTGCGCAGCACGGACTCCTACAACTGCTCCGCCACGCAGTCCTACTCGCTGCTGGTGAAGGGGCTCAGCATCGGTGACACGGTGTATGAGGACAGCAACTTCAACGGCCTGCGTGATGTGGGTGAATCCGGGATCAGCGGCGTCACGGTGGAACTCTGGGATCCGGGCGCGGATCATGCCATCGGTGGCAGCGGTCCGAACAGCGACCTGATGTTCACCAGCACGACGACCAACGGGCAGGGTCAGTATACCTTCATCAATCTGCAGCCCGGCACCTACTTCATGCGCGTGCTGATGCCCACCGAGCTGAACATCATCGGTGGCAATCCGGTGAACCTCGACAACGGCGTGGACAATGACAACAACGCCGCCTCCCAGCCCGGCGGTCCCGGCACACCGGTCTTCTCCCCAGTCATCACGCTCGCCACGGGCACTGAGCCGACGGTGGATGACGGTGATGCGGACACGGAGAACACGATCGACTTCGGCCTCTTCCGCGGCATGAACGTGGGCAACCTCGTCTGGCAGGACACGAACGACAACGGACTCCGTGACAACGGCGAGCCGGGCATCGACGGCGTCACAGTGCAGCTGTGGAATGCAGGCGCGGACGGCAGCATCGGCGGCACGGATGATGTGCTGCTGAGAACCACCACCACGAGCGCCGGCGGGGCCTATCTCTTCACTTCGGTGCCACCGCTGAAAGTCTATGTGCGCATCCCGCGCGCCCCGGCCGCGCAGCCGCTTTCCAGCAGCAACACCACCTTTGCGGACAACGGCGTGGACAATGATGACAACGGCCTGCAGCTGAGCGGTGGCGCGGTGAACAGCCCCGTGATCACGCTGACTGCCGCAGATGAGCCGGGCACAGGCGGCGGCACCTACAACGAAACGACCATCGACTTTGGCTTCGTCAATGTGACGCCGAGCATCTATGTGTCCGCCACGCAGGCGGACAGCATCCAGGCCTTCAGCTCCAGCACGGGACTCTACTCCGGCTCCCTGGTGCCTGCGTTTGGCAACAGCCTCAGCCAGGGCAATGCGGACTACGGCGACGTGCCGTATGGCATGGAGCTGGGTCAGGACGGCAACTGGTATGTGGCCCACTACGGCGCCAGCAACCTGCGCAAGATCAGCCCCACCGGCACCGACATGGGTCCGGTGCTCGACAACAGCGACGCGAGCATGAGCCTGGTGACGCAGTTTGCCATCGGGCCGGACGGGAACTTCTATGTGTATGATGTGAACGGCGGCCGCATCGTGCGCTTCCAGGGACCCACGGGCGCCGTTCCGGGCAAGCCGATCGGCGCCTCGGCTCCCTTCACCTTCATCACCCAGACGGGTGTGGAAGACATGAACTTCGGCCCGGATGGCAACCTCTACCTGGTGGTGCAGACCAATGACACCCGCGAAGTGCGCCGCTACAGCACGACGACGGGCGCGCTGCTCAACACCATCGTCACCGACATCCAGCTCATGGCCATGGTGCCGGGCGGGCAGTCCATCGCGCTGATCTCGGGCATCGACATCGAAGGCAGCACGCTCTACGGCGTGAACCGCTCCGATGGCGAGGTCTTCAGCGTGGATCTCAGCACGCCTGCCGCGCCGGGTCTGCCGCAGCTCATCGCCACGCTCTCCAGCGCAGGCAAAGGCGAGGTGGACACGCGTGACATCGAGTTCAACCCATCGAACAACAAGCTCTACATCGCCGGTTACAGCTGGGGCAAGCCGGTCAACGCCGGCAGCTACAACAGCGGTGCGCTGATCAGTGTGGACATCACCACTGCGCCCAACGGCACGGTCAATGTGTTTGAAGTGCCGATCCCACGGCCTCCAGGTCCGAACTTTGAAATCTGGTCAGGCCCGCGTGACCTTTCCATCGGGCGTCCGTTTGCGCCGCTGCCAGACAGCGTGGCCATCGGCTCGCTGGTGTGGAATGATGACAATGCCAACGGCATCCAGGATGCGGCGGAGCTGGGCATCCCCGGCGTGCGCGTGGACCTGTGGCGGGATCTGAACGGCAACTCCGCCGACGGCGCCGAGTTCCTCGTGGGCTGGACTTACACGGACAACAAAGGCTTCTACTACTTCTCCGGCCAGGCTCCAGGCGTGTACCAGGTGCAGATTCCTGAGTCCAACTTTGTGGACGGTCTGCCGCTGGCCGGCAGCGGCTACAGCAGCCCGATCTCGTCCAACCTGGATGACCAGATCGACGGTGATGACAGCGGCCGTCAGCCCGGTGGTCCGAAGACGGTGGTGAAGAGCCCGCTGATCACGCTGACTCCCGGCGCCGAGCCTGTGGGCAACGGCTCCTCCGGCGCGGAATTTGGCCGTGGTGGCGAACTGGACAACTACACGGTGGACGCCAATGGCGACATGACGGTGGACTTCGGCTTTGTGGAGCCGGGCATCATGGGCATCGGCAACCTGGTGTTCGTGGATGACAACGGCAACAACCGCTTCGACGTGGGCGAGGGCCGTGATGATGTGACCATCGAGCTCTACCGCTGGGGCGACACTCCTGGAGTGGCGACTCCGGTGGCCACGGCTGTCACCTCCAATGGCGGTCTCTACCTCTTCAGCAATCTGTGGCAGGGGCAGTACTTCATCCATCTGCCGGCCTATCAGTTTGAGTACAGTGGCAATCTGCGCGGCCTTTACAGCCTGCCTGTGGTCACCGCAGGTGACGACAACACCGGCCAGGATGCGCTGCCGACGGACACTCCATGGATCACGGGTGTGAGCACCGGCATCATCAATCTGGTGCGTGATGCGGCGCCGACGGATACAGGCTCGGAAACCGGCTTTGACTCCTCCACCGATATCAATGACATCAACATCGACCTTACTGAGGACATCGGTCTCTTCCGTCCGGTGGCGCTGGGCAACATGGTGTTCGCGGACAACAACTCGAACGGTCACTATGACTCGGGCGAAGGCTTGTCCGGGGTCAAGGTCGAAATCTACACGGACACGCAGTTCCCTGAAGTGGACAATCCGCTGTCCATCACCACGACGGATGCGGCGGGCCGCTACGGCTTCAACTTCCTGCGCCCCGGCAACTTTGTGGTGCACATTCCGTCCTCGCAGTTCCAGGTCGGAGGACCGCTGTATCAGCGCATCAGCATTCTCGAAGGTCTCGTGGGCGATGACGATGTGGGTGAAGACGGCATCAATGACGGCCTGCCAACGGACAACGGCGTGTCGTCGCTGGTGATCAGCCTCTATCCCGGCAATGCGCCGACGGACGACAGCGGTGAGACCGGCTTTGAATACACGTCGGATGACCAGAACGACGCGGCGATCGACCTGACGATCGACTTCGGCTTCCAGACGCCGGTCGGCGTGGGCAACCTGGTGTTCATCGACGCCAACAAAAACCAACAGGCTGACGTGGGTGAAGGCGTGGACGGTGTGACGGTGGAACTCTACCGCAGCAGCCAGACACCGGGCTTTGGTGTGCCGCTCTTCAGCACCATCACCAGCGGGGGCGGCAAGTACTTCTTCGACTCGCTGCCAGCGGGCGACTACGTGGTGCACATTCCATACACGCAGTTTGAGCCAGGGCGTCCGCTCAACGGACTCTCCTCCCTCGCGGGAGCCAGCAGCGCCTCCCTGGATCTGGATGATGACGTGCCTGACAGTGAAAACGGACTCGATGACGCGTCCCCATTCCTCAACGGCATCAGCAGCGCGGTCTTCACGCTGGCAGTGAATGCGGAGCCGACCGATGCGAACGGTGAGACGGGTGCGTTCAAAACGATCGACTCGTTTGATGATGACAACTTCAACCTCACCATCGACTTCGGCTTTGCGCTGAACAATCCGAACGGCGTCGGCGTGGGCAACCTGGTCTTCGTGGACCTCAACGGCAACGGCGTCTATGATTCTGGAGAAGGCATCGACGGTGTGAAGGTGCAGCTCTTCAGCGCGACGGCGGATGTGCACACGGCCAATCCGATCGCCACGGTGATCTCGAACAACGGCGGCAGCTACATCTTCAGCAATCTGGTGGAGGGAGCCTACAAGATCTTCATCCCGGCCACCGAATTCGCGGCGGGCAAGCCACTCTCCGGCTGGCGCTCCCTGCCCGGCGACGGTGCTGACAATGGCGTGGACGACAATGCGGATGAAAACGGCATCGATGTGGATGATCCGTCCGCCACGGGCGTGGAGTCTGCGCAGTTCTACCTGTCCCCAGGAAACGAGCCGACCGATTCTCTCGGTGAGTTTGGCAGCAATGCCTTCATGGATGATGCGAACGATGCCAACACCGACCTGACCTTCGACTTCGGCTTCTTCCGCTCCGTGTCTGTGGGCAATCTGGTGTTCCTGGATGCGAACTTCAACGGCCGTGCTGATGCCGGTGAAGGCGTGGGCGGTGTGACGCTGGAGCTTTATAAAGAAGGTGCGTTCATTCCGTTTGATGCGCCGGTGGCCACCACGACCACGAACACGGACGGCACCTATCTCTTCACTGATCTGGCGCCGGGCCGCTACTTTGTGCGCGTGCCATCGTGGCAGTTTGACTTTGGCTCGCCGCTGTTTGGCTATGCCAGCATCTACGGCACGCAGAGCGGTGACGACAGCCTGGGTGAAGACGGTCTCGACAATGGCAACCCATCCGTCAATGGCATCCAGACGGCGATCCTTGACCTGACGCCGACCAATGCGCCGACCGGCAGCCAGGAAGGCGGCTATCAGGGAAGCAGCGACGACATCAATGACGCCTCCACCAATCTCACCGTGGACCTTGGCTTTGTGCTGCGCTCGGGCGTTGGCAACGTGGTCTTCAACGATCTCAATAACGACGGCCTCTTTGATCCCGGTAATGAATACGGCATTGATGGTGTCACCGTCGAACTGTGGACCAATGAGGCGAACGCGACGACGGCGGTGGGCAGCACCACGACCTACGGCGGCGGTCTCTACAGCTTCAGCGTGGCGCCGGGCAGCTACTATGTGAAGATTCCTGACAGCAACTTCCAGGAAGGTGGCACGCTGGCGAACCTGGTGCCTTCGAAGCCGGTGGCGGCGGGCTCTGCCGTGCCGACCACGACGGCGGGAGACGATGACACGAAGCAGGATGGCTACACCACCGGTTCCGTGCTGACGGAGGGCGCACGCACGCCGGTCTTCACGCTGGTGCCGGCCCAATCACCGACTGCAGCCGATACGGAAACCGGCTACTACTCGGAGTCCGATGACTTTGATGATGCGAACGTGGACCTGACGATCGACCTCGGCTTTGCGCCGAAGCCGCTGAGCGTGGGCAACCTGATCTTCCGCGATGTGAATTCGAACGGTCACTATGACAGCGCGGACTTCGGCGTGGCCGGGGTCAATGTGCGCCTCTTCAAGGCGGGTGACAATCCAGCGACCGCCACGCCGGTGATGGAGACAACCACCAGCATCGACGGCACCTACCTGCTGAACACGTATGAAGAAGGGGAGTACTTCCTCTACATCCCCGCCACGCAGTTCACGAGCGGTGGCGCACTCTTTGGCACGACCTCTGTGACTGGCGTCGGCAGTGACAACGGCCAGGACGATGGAGTGGACGAAAACGGCCAGGATGCCGCCAATCCGACGAGCACGGGCGTGAGCTCCACGGCCTTTGCGCTGGCCTATGGCACCGAGCCGCAGGGTGAGACGGGCTTCCTCAATTCAATGGATGAGTTCAATGATGCGGATGTGGATCTCACGATCGACATGGGCTTCACCGGCGGCACGCTGCCAAGCCTGATGAACATCGGCAACCTGGTCTTCAACGACGCCAACAACAACGGCGTGGCGGATGCAGGTGAAGGTGTGCCCGGCGTCTGGATGCTGCTGTATGCCGGCAGCGGCACGGCGGGGTCCACCAGCTTCATCCGCAGCACCACCACGGATGCGAGCGGCCGCTACTTCTTCACCAATCTGAGCCCCGGTGTTTACACGGTGCATGTGGCCGCAGACAACTTCAAGGCATCCATCAGCATCAACGGTGGTCCGGTGGGTCCGGGACCGTTGTACAAGATGATGTCGCTGCGCGGAAACCAGACCACCCTGGGGGATGACAACCTGGGTGAAGACGGCATCGACTCGCAGAGTCCTGAGCAGGTAGGCATCACGGCACCGGCGGTCACGCTGACGGCCAATGCCGCGCCGACCGGCGCGCAGGAAGGCGGCTTCCAGGGCACTTCAGATGATGCCAACGACAGCAACACCGACCTGACCATCGACTTTGGTTTCGCCAAGCGTCTGGGCGTGGGCAATCTGGTGTTCCGTGATACGAATGCCGACGGCAAATACCAGGCGGGTGTGGACAGCGGCCTCGCAGGCATTCCGCTGGAGCTCGTTTACAATGACGGTGCTGGCGTGGAGAAAGTGGTGAGCACCACGACGACCGACACCACCGGCAAGTACCTCTTCTATGCACCGCCGGCCGTGACGCCACAGACCTACTTTGTGCGCATCCCCGCCGCGCAGTTCAGTGCCACCGGCCCGTTGAACTTCCTGGTGCCGACCGCGCTGACGACCAATGGCAATGACGACAATCTGAACCAGAACGCGCATCCTGCGGCCAATCCGGGCACGACCGGAGTGGTGACCGCCGGATTCTCCCTGGTGGCGGGCACGCTGCCCACGGACACGGACGGCCGTGAATCCGGATTCGACAAGAGCAGCGACAATGATGACGATGCCAACATTGACCTGACCATTGACCTCGGACTCAAGGCGAAGGCGCTGATGGTGGGCAACCTGGTGTTCCGTGATGCGAATTCGAACGGCACGTATGAGGCGGGCATCGATGTGGCGATGGCGAATGTCACCGTGCAGCTCTTCCAGCAGGCGCAGGCCGTGACGGACACGCCGGTGTCCGAGGCTGTCACTGCTGCAGACGGCACCTACATGCTTTACGCCACCGCGCCTGCGGCCTACTACGTCCACATTCCTGCCAGCATGTTTGCCACAGGTGCGCCGCTCGATGGCATGACCTCGGTGGTGGGCACGGGCAATGTGGTGCTGACCACCAATGCGGACACCGCCAAGGATGACCGCTTTGATGAAAATGGCAGCGACGCCACGCAGCCTTCTGCGACGGGCGTCTCCTCCGGCATCATCAATCTGGCCTACGGCACCATGCCGCTGAACAGCAGCGTGACCGCCGCGACCGGTGAAAACGGCTTCCAGTCCTTCATGGATGACGCAGCGGATGAATCCGGCATGATGACCGTGGACTTCGGCTTCCTGGGCAGTGCGGGCTCGCCGAACGGCGTGGAGGTCAAACGCAATCTGGTGAGCAATCCCGGCACGGTGACCACCGCGACGACCTTCACGGCATGGCAGACACAGAACAGCCTGAGCGGACTCAACAGTCCGAATGATGATCCGGATGCGGATGGCCAGACGAACCTGCTGGAATACGCGCTGGGCACGGCGGGTGGCAGCGGCCTGGGTGTGTCGCGCTTCACGCTGGTGAACAACACGGTCACGGGTGCCATCGACGCAGTGCTGACACGGCCTGCGGGTGAGCATGCGGATCTGCGCTACTCGCTGGAAGGCAGCAATGATCTCAGCACCTGGACCAAGCTGGCGCTCACACCTGTGACCACGGCCAATGCAGATCAGACGGAAACGCTGCGCTACAACGGCGTGGAGTCTGCCTTCAGTGGTGCGGCACGCGGCTACCTGCGCATCAAGGTGACTCTGGATGCCAACCTCGACGGCACGCCAGAAGCCACAGCCACCACGGGTGCGCAGGGCTGGGCACGCATGCAGTTTGCGGTGGGCCGCCAGTCGCTGTCCATGCCGCTGCTGCTGCCTGCCGTTTACACGGGTCAGGTCGCCTCGGTCAGCGGCCGCACGGTGGTGCTGAGCATCAACGGCGGAGACATCCGCACGCAATTGCAGAATGGTGTGAGCTACTATGTGGAAGTGCTCAGCGGTGCGCTGACCGGCCGCATCTGGGATCTCGACACCACGGCTTCTACGAGCAGCAGCATCTCCCTGACCACCAGCGCGGACAGCGCGCTGGCAGGTGCACGCATCCGCATCCGTCCGCACTGGACGCTGGGCGCCTTGCTGCCGGTGTCCGGCCTGCAGGCTGCCGCCACGGCGGATACAGCGGACCGCCTCATGTTCTTTGACAGCGCCAGCGGCCAGTTCCAGATCGACTGGCTGCAGACTGCGACGAACGGTGAAGCGCAGTGGGTGCGTGATGGTGAGACCTCGCTCGCGGATGATGCCGCGCGTGTCATCCCACCGCAGACTGGCATGCTGGTGCAGATCCGCAGCACGCCGGCCACACTGACCTTCCTGGGCGAAGTCCGCAGTGCGGCACTCGCGCTGCCGCAGACGGCAGGCACCTCGTTGCTCGGCACTGGTTTGGCCACGGCTCAGGCTCCGGGTGCGCAGCCTTTCGCCATTGGCTCGCGCCTGCGTCTGTGGAGCGGTGATACTGATCCTGCCACGGCGGTGTATCAAAACTACCTGCTCAATCCGCAGTCCCAGTGGGTGGATGAAACCACCGGCCTGGAGGTGACGAACCTGCCGCTGCTGGATGGCTTCCGTGCGTTCTTCCTGGTGAAGCCGTAAGGGGCAGGGGAGGGGTGCGAAAGCGCTGGCCGACGGGCCGCATGAGTGGCCATCGTGCTTCCTGAAAGTTTCGTCTCTCCTGCGTTGCAAATCGCAATCCTGGAAGCATTGCTGTTTTGCATGAGGTTACTCCGACTGCTTCTTCTTTTTTCGCTCAGTCTTGTCAGTTGCAACACCGTGAAAAACACGGGCAACAATGCGTTTCATTACAGCCGCAGGTTTGTGACCAGTGACATCCCCCGGGCCTCGCGCTTTGTGTGGAAAGGGGTGACGGGATTGTTTGGACCGAACGACAACTCCTTCTGGTATGCCGACGACATGCGCGGCAAGCCCAGCGTGGTGATCAATCTCAGCGAGCAGATGGTGTACCTCTTCAAGCGGGGTGAGCTCGCGGGTGGATCACCCATCTCCTCCGGCTCGGAGGGGTATGACACGCGGCCGGGCAGGTATCACGTGATGGAGAAGGACATCGACCACAAATCCTCCATCTACGGCGACTACGAGGACTACCAGGGCAATGTGGTGATGCAGAACATCGACAACCGCAAGGACCGCAGGCCGCCGGGCACGCGGTTTGAAGGGGCCAAGATGTACTACTTCATGCGCATCTATGGCGGGGTGGGCATGCATCAGGGCTATCTGCCCGGCTACGCCGCATCGCACGGCTGCATCCGTTTGCCGGGGCACATGGCGGAGAAGTTTTTCCGCGAGGTGCATGTGGGCACGCCGGTACAAGTGGTGCCCTAGGGGAAGCGTCTTGCTGGGGAGGGGGGGAATGAAAACCGGTTGCTGGTGCTGGGCTCAGTCCGAAGGTGGCCACGGGAAACAACCTGCACCTGCCATGACGATGAAGACCTGCCTGTTCATTCTGGGCTCACTGGCGCTGATGGAGATCAGCGTGCTGAGCCAGTTCATCAAAGACCGGAGTGATCTGCCGGAACTCTCGCAGGCGGCGGGGAGCCGGCTGGCGGTTGATTATGAAAAGAAGTGGCTGGCGTGGTGCGAGCGGGTGTGCATACAGCCGTTTGCGGCGAGGCCTGGTGTCAGTGCTGAGGTGAAGGAGCAGGCGGTGAAGGTGGTGCGGCGCGGCGTACCGCTGCTGAGAAATCATGCGGAGCGCGATTTCAGCTACAGCTCTGCGAATCTGGCCAGCGACTGCGCGGAACTGATCAAGCAGGGGGAGGATGATCCACTGATCTACTGGCTGCAATGCTGGGCCATCCATGACAGCACGCGCGATTTTCCTGCATGCGCGGCGGCTTTCAAACGCGGCTACAATCACAAGCTGGCGCAGACGATCCTGCCTGCGGTGCGCTATCTCTTGATTGTCACCTTTGAGGACATCCGGCGCGATGCCGGGCAAAAGGGAGATGACAGGACCTATGACCGGCCGCTGATGGAGGCCGCGAGGCTCTCACTGCTGGACGGCAGCTACCCTGAGGAAGATGAGGAGATCCTGGCGGAAAATTTGGTGCCGCTGTTTTATGAAGAGGTCTTCACCACGGATGAAAAGAAGGTGGCGGAAATCTGCGAGACGCCGCTCAAGTCCAAGTATGCGCAGCTGATGCTGAAGGGGGCGTTTGAGCTGCGCAAGGCAAGGCAGGGCGGAGGATCGGCCACTGACCCGTTTGATGGATCGGGGGGCGTGCAGCACATGAAGCAGGCGGTTGAAAAATTCCGGGCGGCCTGGGAGCTGAAGCCTCAGTATCCTCAGCCTGCGACGAACATGCTGGACATCAGCATCGTGACGAGAAAAGAGGTGGAGGAGGACAGTGCTGAATGGTTCAACCGGGCGCTGACGGCGCAGTTTGACTACCTGCCTGCCTACAAGGCGTGGCTGAACGGCCTGCTGCCGCGCTGGGGAGGAAGCCATGAGAAGATGCTGGATTTTGGCATCATGTGCGCCCGCACGCACCGCTACGACACGCAGGTGCCGTATTACTTTTTCAAGATCCTCGGGGATGTGCTGGATGATTCCAGCCTGGGTAGGAAGGTGTTCAAGGACGTAATCGTCAAGGAGACCGCGATGGCGCTGTCCGAACAGAAAGTGAAGGACGCGCGGAACGAGATGCAGCGGGAGAATGCGCTGTCCATGCTGGGCATCCATGCCTGGGCCTGCGAAGAGTATGGGCGGGCCACGGAGGTGCTCAAATCACAGCCGAAGCGGTTCAACCGGCCTGCCATCATCGTGATGCTGCCGTTCAAAACGAACGAGCGCGACATCCGCGGCGAGTCCGAGCTCTATGCCCATGATTTGAAGGATGACTGGGAGAAGGCAGAGTCTGCGTGGAATGCCAAACGACTGGAAGAAGCGGCGCGCCTGTATGAAGCGTTGCTGACGAAGCCGGGTGGCCGCGACAACGAACTGGTGGCCTCCAAGCTCGCGTCCGTGCGGTTTGAGCAGGAGTTCGCCAAGGGCGGGTGGGTGTCGCTCAACATCGAACCCCGGCTGCTGTGCTGGCAGCTGGACAAAGGCAACTGGACAGCGACGAAGGAAGGCGTGCTCACGAACGTAGGCATGGGTGATTCAGCATTCATCCTGCACAACGGACGCATCGGTGATGATTTCCAGGTGCGCGGGGTGTTTGAAATCAAGGGGGCGCGTGCCGAGGCTGGCATGGGGGTCATGCTTGGCTACGGACGCGATGAGGAGTCGGCGCGCTGGGTCAGCTGCGTGCATCAGTTCGAAAAAATCGGGAGCCGGGTGGAGATGCTGGACGGTAAGTTTGACTCGACGGTGGACGATGCGCTGCTGGGAGATGGCGTAGGGCGTTTCGAATTTGAAATCACCTGTCACGACGGGCGCATCACGTATGCGGTGAACGGCTGCAAGGTGTACACCGACTGCGCGGCCTACGACACGCTGGAGCCTTTCCCGCCGCTGAAACGGATGCGCGACGGACGTGTGGGGCTGGGGCATCTGCTCTGCCCCAGCGGTGCGACGACGCGCCTGATGAAGGCCGAGGTCCGCCGCCTGCCGGATGACTACACGCTGCGGCCCGCAGGCGGGGCGCTGCCCGGAGACACGAAGATGACGGCGCAGCAACTTCTGGACTACCTGGATGAAACGACGTGGAGCTTCAGCAAGGCGGAGAATGAGCCGGAGTTTGCGGAGGTGACGTTCCGTGCCAGCGGCCGCGAGTTCCGGTTTTTCAAAGCGCCGGATGAAAGGCAGATGCACCGCTTTGCAGTGAAGGACGGCCAGACCCTGCGGCTGGCGCAGGATCGCAAGCTAGTCTTCAATGCGGACCACAGCGGGTTCGTGATTCAAAACTGGCCTGGGAAGGGGGAGCAGCGGTACTGCCGCCTGAAAAGCCGCCCGCAGCCGGAGGCCTCACTGGTGGCGCTGCGCAAGGCGGTGACGAAAGAGGAGGTGAGCGCCGCCCGCAAGGCGCGCTGGCAGCACACGCACTGGAAGCGCGGTGACTCCACGCTGGAGTTTTTCGATGACGGACGCTGGCACGAGGACTGGGTGGTGCGCCCGTGGGATGGCAAATGGATGGTGCAGTCCGACGACGAGGCCGTCGTGGTGAAGGGTGACAATGACGTGCAGCACTTCCACATCTCGCAGGACGGGCAGACGCTGAGGCGGTCTGACGGAACGGAGTGGAAGCGGGTGCCGTAGAGCATTTTAAATAATAATGTAGCCATTGGGCGGGAATATGCTATGCATTGGGCATGGCAACACTCTCCCTTGATATGCGTGAACGCATCGTCAGCGCGTATGACAAAGGTGAAGGCACGCGTGATGAGATCGCACGGCGCTTTCGCGTCTCGCTGGGCATGGTCAAAAAGCTCCTCCAGCAGCGTCGCAAGACCGGCAGCATCAAGTCCCGGCACCACCTCGCCGGACGCAAGAAGCTCATTGTGGCTGAGCACCGCATGACCATTAGGCAGCAGCTCAAACGCAAGCCCGACATGACGCTGGCCGAACTGCGCGACGCTCTGGGGCTGAAGTGCACGCTGCCCGCGATTCATTATGTGCTCGTGGACATGGGGCTGACATATAAAAAAAGACGCTCCGCGCCGCCGAGCAGGACCGGGAGGACGTCCGCAAAGCACGCCGCTGCTGGAAGCGCCGGCAAGGCGGCTTAGAGCCTTGGCGGCTGGTCTTTCTCGACGAGAGCGGTGCCAAGACCAACATGACGCGCCTGCGCGGCAGGGCACCCCGTGGGCGGCGGCTGCATGCCGCAGCCCCCTGTGGCCGCTGGCAGAGCACCACGATGATCTCCTCCATCCGGCTCGATGGCACCACGGCCTGCATGCACCTGGCAGGAGCCGCCGACACCGACGCCTTTGTGGCCTATATCGGCCAGGTGCTCTGCCCAACACTCAAGCAAGGTGACATTGTGGTGATGGACAATCTCGCGGTGCACAAGAGTCCGGAAGTGCTGCGCTTGGTGGCGGCAGCAGGAGCGGAGGTGCGGTTCCTGCCGGCCTACTCGCCCGACCTCAATCCCATTGAGAAAATGTGGAGCAAGATCAAAGCGCTGCTGCGCAGCGCCGAGGCCCGCACCCCCGAGCAACTCGACCAAGCCATCAGTCTGGCATTCTCAAAAATCACAGCCAAAGACGCTGCAGGTTGGTTTGCTTCTTGTGGCTATAGTATTATTTAAAATGCTCTAGGCGGTGTTTGAAAACCCTCGATTGCCCAAGGAAAGCATTTGTGGCATGAGAGAAAACCGATGAAAACACAACGCTTTGCATGGTGGGAGCCGCTCAAAAAGCGACTCAAAAAAATGGTGCTTTGAACATTGGCGGCCGTCCGCGAGCGTCGCTGGATCTTGTTCTTGAAGGCTTGTTTTACCGGCTGCGCAACGCGGGTCCTTGGCGTGACCTGCCCGAATGTTTTGGTCCTTGGCGCACCATCTATGGCTGGCATCGGCAGTGGGCGCGCGAAGGTCTCTGGAAGCGCATGCTCACCATGGTCTCCCGCAAAACCAGGAACCGCATCAGGCTTGTGGATGGCACGCATGTGGTGGTTCATCAGTGTGCTGCAAATCCTGCAGGTGGCGCAGACAAGCAGGCCATGGGCAAAACGCGAGGAGGCCGCAATACCAAGATCATGGCCCTTACTGATGGGCGGGGGCTTGCAGTGAACCTGCTGCTCATCGCAGGACAGGCCTATGAAGGGCACCATGTTCTGCCGCTGCTGGGAAACCCTGCAGGGCTGTGCGTGGTTGGCGACAAAGGCTTCGACAGTGACAAGCTACGTCAGCAGCTTCAACTGCTCGGGGCAACCCATTGCATTCCACGCAGAGCCAGATGTGGAATCCAGCGCAAGGTCAGCCGTAAACTTTACCGACAGCGCTATCGCATTGAGAACTACTTCTGCCGTCTGAAGCGCTGGGCTTGTGCCAGCACTCGGCGAGACAAACTCGCCGCACATTTCCTCTCGCTCATCGAGTTTGCTGCCGTCATCGACTGGCTTCAATACGGCCGATGAGGGTTTTCAAACACCGCCTAGCTCAGGCGTTCGAGTGTGGCGAAAGGACGTCCTGCAGCACTTCGGCGAGCTGGCCTTCGGTGAAGGGTTTGTCGAGGCGATGGGTCACGCCGAGGGCTTTCATATCAGCGGCCTGCGGATCTTCCATGCGTCCGCTGGCGACGACGACGGGGACGTCCGGCAGTACCAAGCGGAGCACGCGGACAAAGGCGAGGCCGTCCATGTGCGGCATGTGCAGATCGGTGATGATGACACGGAGCTCGGCCTGATGGCGCATGGCGAGTTGCAGGCCGTCCGCGCCGTCGGTGGCGGTCACAGGTTTGAAGTTCAGCCGCTGCAGGACCATGCCTGCCATCTCGCGCACGGCGGCTTCGTCATCCACGAGAAGGATGGTTTCACCATGGCCGGGGCAGGGGACCACCGCTGCGGGCGCGAGTGTCATACCACCTTCTGCCACATGGGCGGGCAGGAAGGCGGTGAAGGTGGAGCCCAGGCCTGGCTGCGAAGAAACCTGCAGGAATCCGCCATGGCTTTTTACAATGCCCATGACGGTGGAGAGGCCGAGGCCGGTGCCTTTGTCCGGGCTTTTGGTGGTGAAGAAAGGATCGAAAATCCGCTCGATGATTTCTTTTGAAATGCCGGTGCCGGTGTCGTGCACGCGCAGAGCCACGTAGCTGCCGGGCCGGGCATCGGGCATTGAACTGGCAAAGACATCATCCACCTCCAGGGACAGAGCTTCGAGAGTGAGGGTGCCGCCGGTGGGCATGGCATCGCGGGCATTGACGCACAAGTTCAGGAGAATCTGATGCATCTGCGTGGCGTCTCCGAGCACCGTGGGAAGTTTCGGAGCACAGGTGACCACGAGATGAATGTTTTTGGGGAAGCTGCTGGTCATCAGGCTCTCCAGCTCGTGGACCAAACGTTCCACCTGGAGGACGACGCGTTCTCCCTCCGCGCCTTTGGCAAAGGTGAGGAGCTGGCGCACCATCTCCGCACCGCGCCTGGCGCTGGTTTCAAACATGTCCAGAATCTTCGACTCCTGGGGGCACCGCATCTTGAGCAGCTCCACTCCCATCAGGATGGGGGCGAGGGCGTTGTTCAGATCATGCGCCACGCCGCCGGAGAGTGTGCCTAGGGCCTCCATGCGCTGCGAACGCAGGGCCAGGCTTTCCATGTTTTTGCGCTCGGCGAGGTTGCGGCTGCGTTCCAGCTCCATGGAAACACGCTGGGCGATGATGAGCAGAATCTGCTGGTCTTCCTCGGTGAATTCGCGGGGCCTGCTGTCCAGCAGGCAGGTGACGGCGACGACGTTTCCGCGGGCATCCAGCGAGGGGATGCCGCAATAGGCATTTGCATTGTGGTCGCGGACAAACGCTGAATGGGGGAAACGCTCCTGCACCTTTTCGCAAACGCTCAGGTCTCTGCTGCCGACCACCAGGGAGCAGGGGCTGGTGGAAAGCGGGGCGCTGCCTCCTTCGTGCATGATCTGACCGTGGGACCACACGGCCTTGATCTGCAGCTCCTGGCCAACGACCTCCGAGAGACAGACCACGGGGACTTCAAACAGGGTGGCCACCATGCCAACGACTTCATCAAAAACGGCTCCCGGTTCACCGGAGAGCTGCATGCTTAGCTCGGAGAGCCGGTGCAGTTTGCGAAGGTAGGCGGCGTTCCGTTCCTGGGACTGCCTGCGTTCTGTGATGTCACGCTCGTTGGCAAGGATGCACCACTCGCCATCGATTTGAACCGGTGTGGCGACGACTTCGAGCGGGAAGATGGAGCCGTCTTTGCGCTGGTGGTTGAGTTCAAGGCGGAGGGTCTCGCCCTGCTGAATTTGCTTCAGCCGCCCGGGCGCCGCCAGTGCGGCCTCGGCGTCGTCGAGGTCACGCATATTCATGCCGATGAGCTCGGTTTCAGTGTAGCCATGCATGTGGGCGGCGGCCTCATTGGCCGAGAGGATGCAGCCATCGGATTTCAGCAAAAAGATGGCGTCACCACTGGTCTCGATGAGAGAGCGGTAGCGCAGCTCGCTTTCGCGCAGCGCCTGCTCCGCCCGCTTGCGCACCGTGACGTCCACGCCGGAGGCCACGACCTGAACGATGCGGCCGCTGTCATCGCGCAGGGGATTGAAAACGGCGTCCACCACGATCACCTGCCCTCCAATGGTGTGAGCCTCAAAATCATCCCGCACGATTTCGCCGCTGGCGGCGCGGGCAAGGGCTGAGCGAACTTTCTCCCGGGCTTCGGCTGAATAGCTCCACCAGTCAATCTCCCACAGCAACTGACCGATGACGCGGTCACGCTTCACCCCGGTGACTTCCAGAGGGGAGTGATTGATCTCCAGCATGCGGCCCTCAGGGGTGAAGAGCCCCACAAAGGTGAACATGCTGTTGAGGATGTCGCTCATGCGGCGCCGGCTGGCCAGCATCTCGGCCTCAGCTTTTCTGAGTTCGGTGACATCGCGGACGAAGGCGCTGTAGTGCGGCTTTCCACCGATGGTGAAGCTGGCGCTGGTCAGCTCCATCCGGATCTGCGCCCCATCACGGCGTGTGCCGGTCAGCTCCATGCGGCGATCTGCAGACTTCGAGAACTGCTGCCAGAGCTGCTCATGGGTCTTGAGCTGGTCCGGGGTGGCGATGGTGTCAAAGAGGCTGCGCCCGATGGCCTCATCAGCGTCCCAGCCAAAGATGACGCGGGCCTGGGGATTCCAGCCGCTGATCAAGCCGTTTGCATCCACCGTGATGACGGCATCAAGGGCGGTGTCGATGATCTGGCGGGTGCGCTCTTCGCTCTCACGCAGTGCGCCGGTGCGTTCGTAGACGAGCTGCTCCAGGTTTTCGTTGAGCCTGCGCACTTCAGCCTCGGCCAGCTTGTTGGCGGTGATGTTGATCTGAGCGATGACTGCGCCGCCTTCCTTTCGTGACAAGGGGGTGACCTGCATGGTGAACCAGCGTTCCTCGCTGGGCGAGTGGCAGGCGTACTCGTGTTTGAACGTCGGTCTGGAATGATCCAGAACGCCACGCAGCCCCTCAATGACCTGCTGAACGTCCACGCCGGAGTCCAGTGCAGCCTTGTGGCACACCTCCAGATAATTGGCGCCCACGCCCAGGGATGCCATCTTGTCAGCTGCACCATTTTCACGCGCGAAACGCTCCCAGCCGTCGTTGATGGCGATGATGGTGCCGTGGCGGTTCACGACGGCGATGTTGGCCATCATGGAATTGATCACGGCACGGTTCAGAGCCTCGCTGTCGCGCAGGATGCGATCGATATCGTGCTCCTTGGTGACGTCCCGGAAGACGAGCACGACGCCGATGATGCGTCCGGAGGGATCGCGAATGGGGGCGGCGCTGTCGGTGATGGGGCGTTCGGTGCCGTCGCGGGAGATGATGACGGTGTGATTGGCCAGACCGTGAATTTCGCCGGTGGCCAGCACATCATCCACGGGGATGATGGCGGGCTCGCGCGTTTCTTCATTGATGATGCGGAAGACTTCCTCCACCGGGCGTCCAAGCGCCTCGGCCAGCGTCCAGCCCGTGAGCTTTTCTGCGATGGGGTTGAGGCGCGTGATGCGCCGCTGCGCGTCGGTGGCCAGGACGGCATCGCCAATGGAATTGAGCGTGACGGAAAGCTTTTCCTCGCGGGAGCGGAGAACTTCTTCAGCGGCTTTCTGCTCGGTCACGTCACGCGCGGTGGCGATGATGAGGCCGTCAGGCTGAGGCACGGACTTCCACCAGAACACGCGGGAGGAGCCGTCCTTGAGCAGGCAGCGGTTTTCAAACTGAAGGATGCCCTTTCCCTCAGCGAGCTGCCGGGCGACTTCGGCCTCCGTGGCGGCGCGATCATCCGGATGAACAAACTCGATGTAGGGGCGTGTCGTCAAATCGTGGGCGCTCCAGCCCAGGATTTGGGTGAAGGCGGGATTGACGCGCTTGAGATAGCCGTCTGATTTGATGATGCAGAGCATGTCCAGCGGCACGGTGAAAAAGAGCTCGCGCTCCGCCTCCGCCTGCTGGCGTTTTTCGAAGTCGCGCCGCACGATGAAGCTGGCAAAGCCGATCATGCCGAGGGAGAGCACGCCGCCGAAGGCCACGATGGTCATGGTGATGTTGGAGAGCTTTTTCGCCCGGGTCTTGATGCCTGGGAGGAGCTGGTTTTCCTCCTCTTTCAGAGCGACGATCACTTTGCGGATTTCATCCATGGTCTTCATGCCCTGGCCCTGGCTGATGAACTGAAGTGCCGCGTTGGCATCACTGCTGCGGCGCAGTTTGATCACCTCGCTGGCATGATTGAGTTTTTCTTGAATCAACTGTTCGAGCGCCGTCAGCCGCAGTTGCTGCCGGGGATTCTCCTCCATCAAACGTTTCGCTGTCGCGAAGGCCTTTGGCACCGTGATACTGCTTGCTTGATAGGGGCGCAGGAAAGCGTCATCACCCGAGATGGCAAAGCCGCGGTTGCCCGTTTCAATGTTGAGCGTTTCCACGAGAATCTCGTCGAGCGTGTCATTGACGCGGTGGGTGTGGTCAAAGGAATCAAAGGTGGCTGCATTTTGATGCTCGCTCCACCATGCGCTCACTCCGGTGAGGAGCAAGAAGACCAGGGCGATGAGAAATCCTGCCTGAATTTTATGTTGGATCAGCACTTTTTAGATAGGTTGGCACTTAGCCAAATCTTTCATAGCCATTAGTTTAGCCATGTTAATGGGCTGATTCTGCGATCCATTATTCCATGGGTGAAGTCACTGCTGCATGGACTCACTCGGAGCCGTCGAGCGCGACTATTTTCGCTCCGCGACGAAGATGGTGTGCGTGCAGCGCTTGGCCTGCGGGTAGGCTTTGGCCGCGACGGTTTCGACTTTGAAGCCTGCCTTGGAGAGTCGTTTGGCGAAGGCGTGATCCGTGCTGGCGGACCAGAAGGTGGCGCGGCCGCCGGGCTTCAAGGCATGGGTGATGGCGGAAAAGCCCTGGGTCTGATAGAGGCGTGCATTGCCGTCCTGCACCATGGCGATGGGGCCGTTGTCCACATCGAGGAGGATGGCGTCGTAGTGGGCTTTGGGGGCGCGGCTGATGACCTGGAAGACATCGTCCACGGTGATCTCGACGCGCGGATCATCGAGGAGCTGTCCGTTCACGCCAGTGAGGTATTCGCGGTTCCAGGCGACGACCTGCGGCAAAAGCTCCGCGACTTGAACGTGCGCGGCGGGGCCCATGAGCTCCAGCACCCGGCGCAGCGTGAAGCCGAAGCCGAGGCCGCCGATGAGGACGTTTGCCGGGCCAGCGCCAAGGCGTGCGCAGGCGAGTTCTGCGAGGACTTTTTCGGATTCTGAGGCGTTGGTGCCCATGAGGGGCTGGCGGTTCACGCGCAGGTAGAAATGCGAATCGTGCGAATGCAGCGTCAGCTCAGCGCCATCAGGCGTGTGAGATGTGGCGAGCAGAAGAAAGGGTTTCATGGAGAGGCTGGTCCGCGAAAAGCCACGAGCTTCCCGGCCTGTGACAAGAGCGCGGCCCCACCTGTCCGCAACATGATGATTACTCAAGAAGCCACAGCCATGAGGGCCGGCGTCAAGAGGGTGGGATCGTACCTGGCGGGGGATGCTTTTCGACCAACTCTGGTCTAGGGTAGAGTAACAGTCACCCGATAAAACCGACGGGGCTGCGCGCTGCCACCGATGTCGGTGATGGTTTGATTGGAGCCGGAGCCAGGGATGTTTTGCTGTACGATGGTCCAGGCTGAGGTGAGGGTGTCGCTGCGCTCGACTTTGTAGGTGCGGCCGGTGAGGGTGGGGAAGGTGATGCCGATGTTGTCTCCGGCTCTCGCAGTCGTGACGGGGTATTGGCTTTTGCCGGAATTGGGCGGGGTGCCGAGGATGAACTCCTGGAGGTTGCTGAGGCCGTCGCCATCGAGATCGAGCGTGGTGTCATTCACGGCGGGATTGAGGCCCACGCTTGTCTCGTAGTCATCAGACATGCTGTCACCATCGGCATCGCCATCGACAAGGGTGATGGTGGAGGTGACAGGAGAACCAAGGGAAAGGCCGCCAGCAGGCGCGCTGAGGGTGACGGTGAAGGATTCGGAGGCTTCGACGAGGGCGTCGTCCAGAATGGCGACGGTGAAGGTCTTGCTCAGGTCGCTGGTGGTGAAGGTGAGCGTGCCAGATGCGGCGGTGAAGTCTGCCGAGGTGGCGGTGCCAAAGGCGGTGGCATAGTCTACGGTGCCGGCATTGCCGAGGGTGCTGCGACTGACGGTGAAGGTGAGCAGGGTGGCGGCCTCGGTCACGGTCTGCGTGTCAGGAGAGATGGCGACGGGTGTGGGAGCATCGTTGTCCTGGATGGTGACGGAGCCCGTGGCAAGAGTGCCCAGCGTGGTATTCCCAGCGGCGGAAGAAAGGGTGACCTGAATGGTTTCGTCCGGTTCCAGCGTGGTGTCGTTGGTGATGGGAATGGCAAAGGTTTTGACCAGCTCGCCGACGGCAAAAGTCAGCGTGCCGCTGGTGGCGGTGTAGTCGCTGCCGGCGCTGGCGGTGCCGTTGCTGGTGGCGTAATTCACGGTGGCGCTGCCTTCCAGCCCACCCGTGCGTGTGACCGAAACCTCGATGGTGCCTGCCGCCTCAACACCGCTGGTGGCGGACTGTGTGAGCATGACATTGTCCGTGCAGGTGACTGTGGTGAAGAAGAGCTTCCAGCCGAGGAGGGATCCCGAATCACCTGCGGAGAAGTCCTGAACGTAGAGCTTCCAGATGCCATTGGCCGGCACGCCGCGGAATTCGCTCAGGGTGTAGGCGGCCTCGGTGGCGATGTCCCCGGTGAAGGTGCGGGAACTGCCGTAGTAGTCCCAGGGGCGATAGGTGCCGGTGAGGACGCTGGGGCCAAATTCGGGAAAGATGACGCTGGCATCGTCATTGAAGGTGAAGGTGGCCAAGGATGCGGTGCCGCCCACGCCGCCGCACATCAGGCGTATTTCCAAGGCATCCGGTCCGTGGAGCAGGATGCCAACATCATCCACGTAGCTGTGGGAAAAGCCGATGATCTGCGCGGTCATGTCCTGCACACGCCCGATGAGGCCGGCGGCGGAAAGGTTGGAAGGTGAGGGAGAGCCCGTGGCGTTGTCATTGATGGTGACACCGCCGCCGGTGGCAGTGGTGGCTGTGGAGGTGCCGAGCGGGATGTTCACATTCGCGAAGCCGAGATCAGTGGCACCATCCTGCAGGTGAAAGACCAGGGGGATCGAAACACCGCAGCCGCCGGCGAGCTTGAATGAAAATGAACGGGTGGCGGCAGCGCCACCTGCGGGCAGGGCGCCGTAATTTTGCGCCGCCGAGGGATCTTGCACACCGCCAATGGGGAGAAGTGTGGCGGTGAGGCTGCTGGTGGCGGTGGCCCCGATGTTGTTGAACCCGAGGGTGAAGGTGACGGCTTCGCCGGGATCGGCGCTGGAGTTGGCAGGGGTGTTGCCTTCGGTGCTGAGCGTGGCGGAGGCTCCGGCAATGCGGGCCTTGTCGCTGGTGGTCCCGTAAAGCTTGACGGTGACTGCAGTGAGGGTGCCGGTGTCTGAGCGTACGCGGTCGGCGACTTTTACGGTCCAGTTGCCGGCAGCGGATTCGCCCCAGTGGTGGACGGAGCTGTAGGTCCAGGCCAGATTGTTGGTGCCATCCGGGGTCACTTGCGAGAGCTTGCTGACCGTGCCGTAGGGAGAGGTGAGGGTGACCTCCAGATCGCCCACGGCGGTATGCGTGGCATTCACAGTGACGGTGACATGCTCGACGGAGAAATTGGCGTCGGTGAAGTTCAGCGTGCGGGTAACGCCTGTGGCGCTGTTGTCTGGAATGACGAGGGCGAGGCCGGTCTGCGCGACCTGCGTGGTGGTCATTGCGGGAAGATTGACCCACTGCTGAGCGAGCGCGACGGCGGCAGCGGCATCGACCAAGCCTGCGCCGTATTTGTGATTAAAACTGAGGCCGGCCTGATTGGTGGACCAATCGGGGTCGGTGCGGTGGACCTTGCGTGCGGTGCGGATGAGGATCTCCTGGACATCGCGCCACCCGAGATTGGGATTGGCCTGAAGCATGAGCGCAATGATGCCGGAAACCAGCGGACAGGCGCTGGAGGTGCCGCCGAAGGTTTTGGTGTAGTTGCGATCCGCGAGATCGCTTGTGCCCGCTGCGGTGTTGTTGTACCCGCCTTCGCCAGTGATGTCCGTGGTGCGGATGCCTGCATTGTGCCGGCCGCCACTGGAGGGGGCGGTGATGAGCAGATTGGCCCCGGGTTCGGAGTAGTAGCTCTGGAAGCCAAAGTCGTTCATTGCGGCCACGCCGATGACGAAGGGGGAATTGGCGTAGCCGTCGAGGTTTGAATTGTCCGCCAGATCAAAACCGTTGCCGCCGGCGAAGACGTAGATGAGGCCCCTGCCATTGCGCCCGCTGGTGACGCCCGTCTCCAAAGCTGCGGCAGCCAGCGGGCCGGGGCCGCCATAGCCGCTGGCGTCCGGCGTGCCCCAGGAGTTGCTCTTGACGTGAATGACGTCGTTGTGCGCGAGGAAGGCCGAGGCTTCATCCTGGTCGGTGTTGGCCGCGGCGATGAGGCGAAAGCCGGTGAGCGTGGCCTCCGGTGCCGCGCCGGAGCCGCCGATGCCGTTGTTGCCGCGCGCAGCGGCCACGCCGGCGCATGAGGTGGCATGCCTGTCCGTGGTGACGTCTCCCGGCAAAGGATCGGAGTCGTTGCCATTGTAGTCAAAGTCGAGGTCGGTGTTGTAATTCGGCTGGATGTCCGGGTGGGTGTACTCCAGGCCGCCATCGATGATGCCGATGATGATGCCGGCGCCACTGTAGGTGTCCCACACGCTGGGGATGTTTGCGTCCGCCCACAGTGCGCCGCCGAGCTGCGCCATGTTTTTCAGGTGCCACTGTTCGGGAAACAGCGGGTCGTTGGGAGTGGACTTGGCAGCCTTTTGTGTGGCCAGCATGACATTGGCGCTTTCGACTTCGGGCAGCGCACGCAGCGCCTCCATGGCAAGCAGCGCGCCTTCGGAGGTGAGGGCATCGAAGATCGCGTAACCGGGCGCGTGAGCTGGCTCGCTGCTCACGCGCAATCCCGCGTTTTGCGCCACGGTCTTGGCTGTGGCGCCCGGCTTTAACTTTACGAGAACCTCACGCGTGACGAAATGCCGCGCCGCTTCAGCGCCGGCACGTGATTTTGCGCCACCCGCTGCATGCGTGAGCACGAGCTCCACCTGAGACGCTGCCGCTGTGCGTGAGCGCAGCGACTTGGCCGCCGCAGCGAGATCCGTGTCTCCGGCTTTGCTGATCGTGCGGCGTCCATCCGCCTGCTTGACTGCGAGTTCATCCGCCACCAGCACGAGCTGACGTGTGGTGCCGCCACTGAAGATTTCATAGCTCGACTTCAATGGGCCACTGCCGCCCGCCTGCTGCGCGGTGGTGAAATCACAGGCTAAAAAAAGCCCGGTGATGATCAGAATCATTCTCATGCCAGATTAAGGCACTTGATGATTTGCGCCTGCAAGTCTGAAGTTTTGGACAATGCAGCAGCCGCTGTGGGAGATCGCCCATGAGTACTTGGTTCCGCGCTGACAAGCTCAGCCTGCATGGAACCTTCGCGCTTGAAGCTCTTTCACTCCTACCGCTTCGCCTTGGCGGCGATCGCCTTGTAGTAGCTCTCAATGGCGGCGCGGTATTCGGGGGCGGCTTCGGAGCGGGTGGCTTCGGTGAGGTCGTCGGCCATTTTTTGCGGGAGGTGGCCCCAGTCGCCTTTGACGAGGATGGTGCCCTGACCGAGGACGCCGTCCTGGAGCTGGGTGGATTGATTGCCGCCTTCGGCGGACTGGGCCTGGGAGTTTTGGCCCTGCTGCTTTTGGTTTTGGGCCTGCTGCTGGGAGGGTTTCTGGCCCGGGGCCTGACCCTGATTGCGGGAGTCTGCCATGCTTTGCTGCTGGGCCTGCTGGGCGTCGCTCAGGCTCTGCTGCGCGGATTGCTGGCCGCCTTCGGGCTTGCCGCCCTGTGATTGCTGCTGCTGCTGGCCGTTTTGCTGCTGGTTGCCCTGCATGGGGTGAAGCTGTGCATCGAGCTGATCAAGCGCCTGGGCGAGCATCTGGCCCTGAAGCTGTTCGAGGGGGGAGGCGAGCATGGCGGGGGATGTCTTGCTGGCGGTGGCTTCGGCGGCTTTGGCTGCCTGAGCTGCGTTGGCGAGGCTTTGCTGCGCGGCCTGCGGATTGGGCACGGGATTGGCCTGGGTGGCTTCGGCCTGCTGACCTGCCTGCTGGAGTTGATTGCTGGCCTGCGCGACCTGTTCGGCAGCTTCTTTATCTCCGAGGCGCTGCTGATGGCGTGAGACGCGGGCGAGATCGCTGGCGGCCTGTTTTTGGGCCATGCCGTTTTGCACGGCCTGCTGGGTTTCTTTGGCGACGGCCTGCTCGGCCAGTTGTGCGGTGGTCTGCGCGGTTTCCGCGAGGGCCTTCTGCATGGACTGATTCTTGGGCAGTTCTTTTTCCAGAGCCTCAAGCACGGCCTGCGGATTTTGAGTGGCGTCCTTGGCCATTTCGGCGAGCTGCTGGGCACGCTGGTAGGCTTCATCAAGCGGCTCCTGCACGCCAAGTTCCTGCTCCATCTGCTGCATGGAGGCCTGCTCGGCTTCGGTGAGCTCCTGGCCGTCTTCGACCTTCTGCATGTTTTGTGCGAGCTGTTCCAAAGCCTGCGCGGTCTGCTGCTGGGCATTGGCGGCGGACTGCAGGGCCTGGGCTTGTGGCTTGCTTTGCGATGCCTGGGCGGCCTGCTTCAAATTCTGCGCAATCTGCGGGGTCTTCTGCTGCATCTGCGCGAGGGCGACATCGGCGGTGCGGGCGAGCTGGGATTCGGCCTGCTTGGTGAGATCGGAGGCGTTGGCTTCCTGACGAAGTGCGGCCTGCAGGGCGGCCATTTTCTCGGCGTTCTCGGCGGCTTCGGGGCGGAGTTCCTGGGCTTTTTCGGCGACTTCGGCGACGGGTTTTTCGGCCTTGGCGGCATCGGCGGCAGTCTGGGTTTCCTGCTGGGTCTTTTTGAGATCGGCGGCCACACGTTTCATCATGTCGCTGACTTCAGGAGTGAGAGAGGCGAGCTGGGCGCGTGCGGCATCGATCTGGGGCTGAAGCTGTGCGGCGAGTTCGTTGGCCTTCTTCTGCGCATCGGCGGTGGCCTGCTGCACGGGCTGTGTATTGAGCTGCTGGCCGGGCTGCTGCTGCGAGGCTTCACGGGCGAGGTTTTTGTTTTGTTCGGCGGCGTTGCGGGAGGCATCGCTGGCCTGCTGGGCGGCCTGGCGGAGATTGTTCGCGGCCTGCGGATCTTTCTGCTGCATGGCATCGGCAATGCGGGCGCGGTTGATCTTGTCCGGCACCTGCTGCAGGGCCTCGGCGGCGGCTTTGGCCTGTGCGGCGGTGGCTGCGAGGTCCTGCTGATTTTGCGGGCGTATGGACTCCACCTGCGCGACTTCAAGAGCCTGTGCGGCGTCTTGGGCTAAGGCGTCTGCCTCCAGCGCGCGTGCGGCCTGGGAGAGCTGTGCGGCCTGATCCTTCAGCGTGGCGAGGGCCTTGGTGGCGGCGGAGGGAGGGGCATTGCTGCGGCGGGCTTTTTCGGCTTCTTCGGGGGAGAGAAGTGGGATTTTCTTTGCCTCGGCGGTCTGGCGGGCGAGCTCGTCCACGGCGCGGCTGGCGCGGTTCATGTCTAGCGCGGCCTGGGTGTTGGTGGCTTGGTTTTGCTCGCGCAGTTCGGCCTGGTCCTGGAGTTGTTTGGCGGACTGGGCGAGGAGCTTCTCGGCTTTCTCGACGGCGGTGAGGTCGTCGTGGTCCTTCTTGTTATGGCGGGGATCACGGGTGATGTTTTCGGCGTTGGCGAGGTAGTTGCGGGCCTCCTCCAGCTTTTGAAGTGCGGGGTTGTCCTGGCGGGTGAGGTTTTCGCGGCGCTGCGTGGCTTCGTTGGCGGTTTGTTCGGCGATGCCGCGGGTGATGTCTGAGGCCTGCTGAAGGCGGCTGCGCAGATTGTCCGAAGCGCCGTAGAGGTGCTCGGGGCTCTTGGTCTGGTCGGGCTTGTCGAGGCTGCTGGCGAGATCTGCGGAGGTTTCGGTGATGCGTTTGTCCATCTCCAGCACGGGGCCATGGAAGCGGCCTTTCTGGGATTCATCGAGCTTGGCCAGATCCTTCTGCAGGGTCTTGGCCTGGGCCATGAGGGCGCGCTGCTGCTCCTGCCACTTGGGGCGCTGCTCGGCATCGCGGTTGGCTTGAAGAGATGTCTCAGTCAGCATGCGGGACTGGCGCTGGAGCTGCTGGGACTCCTGCGCGGCGATCTTGGCGGTGTCTTCGGCGGCGAAGGCGCGGAGGGCATCGGCGATGACGCTGGCGTGGCCGGCGGCTTCATTGGCAGCGCGCTTGATCTGCTCGGTGTTTTCGATCTCGTCGGCATTGAGCTTTTCGAGATCGGGGAGCTGCTCGCGGCGGAGCTGGGCGAGCTTTTTGCCAAGGAGCTGCGCTTCGGAGGCATCGAGCTGATTGGGGGCATCGCGGGCGGCGTCTTTGAGCGCGTTCCAGAGTTCTTCGGACTGGGCTTTGACCTGCTCGAGTTTTTCCTGGGCGGAGGCGAGGGCGTTGGCGGCTTCGTCCTTGGCCTTGTCGGGATCTCTTTCTTTGCGGGCGTTTTTTTCGCTCTTGCGCACCTTTTCAAGGTCCTTGCGCAGCTCGCGGGTTTGTTCATCGAGACGATCTGCCTTCAGCGCGAGGCGGCGCTGGCTTTCCGCCCAGTCGCGCTGGCGGGGATCGACGGTCTGCTCAAGAATGATGACGCGGATGGGCGGGGACTCGGCCTTCTGGCCTTTGAGGTCGATGGCGATGAGCTTGATGAGGAGGGCATCGCCGGTCTTCACGCCGAGGGGGGCGAGCGGGAGGAGCGTCTGCACGGGGGCTTCTTTGGCCGACTTGGTGAAGGGGAGATCGCGCTCGGTCCAGTTGGCGCCGTTGATGGCGTGGGAGAGCTTCACGCCGCCGAGGCCGACGTCGTCCGTGACGAGTCCGGCGAGGCGCACGGCTTCATCGGCGAGGAGCTCGATCTGCTCGGCGGGTTCGTTGATCTGCGCGGTGGGCGGGAGATCCGGGATGGTGGTGATGCGCCAAGGAGTGCTCTCTTCATTGGTGAAGCCGGTTTCCTTAGACTTCAAAGTGACCTGCCAGGAGCTGTGCGTGGCCTGTACGGTGAGGTCTGCGGTGAGCAGGCCTTCGGGCGTGGTGGTGGAGGGCAGGGTCTTTTTCTCGGGGAGATCGGGGTTCAGCTGGAAGTCGCTCTTCGAGACGGGTTGGTTGGTCTTGAGCGTGAGCTTGATGGTGGAGCCGTCGAGGGCTTCGAGGTCGCCCTGATCTGCTTTGACCTGGGACTCCGGCCAGCCGGAATAGGCGGGTGGGACGATGGTCTTGGTGAACTCGACGATGCGGGGCCGTGCGCGGGCGCTCAGGGTGCGCCAGGGGGTGATGGCATCGGCCGCATGAATGCGGTAGCGAACGTCCGTCTGCCCGACGGGGACGACGCCTTCAAAGCGTGCGGTGCCGACGGCGGAGAGCTCGGTGCGGCGGGGCTTGGAGCCTTCGACGGCGAACTCGAGCGTGGCCTGCGCGGGCTGCGGGCCTTCGGTTTCGATGATGAGGGGCACTTCGGAGCCGATGGGTGCGAGGGCGCTGGCCTGGAGAGGCTCAAGGATGCGGATCTTGACGGTGGCGGGGCGTTCGAGATTGGCGAAGGGCAGGGCGGCACGTGCCATGAAGCCGCCGAGGTGGAGGCCGGGAATGAGGCAGAGCACGAGGACGGCGGCGGCGACTGAACCGGCGGCGATGAACCAGGGGCGCAGCGTGCGCGTGGGCAGCTTCGCATTCCAGTCGATGCCTTCGATGGAGGCGGCGACGTCGTCCTGGAGCTTCTCACGGAACTCGACGGAGTCTTTCACGTTCACGCCGCCACGTGGATCGGCGAGCTCGACAGCGGCGAGCAGGCGCTCGCGAAGGGCGGGCTCAGCGGCCTCGATGAGCTTGGCGGTGCCTTCTTTGCCATTCGCCTGTGAGATGAAGCGCCACGCCACGCGCCATGCGGCGTAGGCAGCGCCCCCGTAGGCGATGAGGGTGATCCAGGGCCGTAGCGCGTCCGGCATGAACCACGCGCGGTCCAGCAGGGCGATCAACGTGAAGGCGGCTAGGGCGAGCGCCGCGGCACATAGGGCAGCGCGGAACTGCAGCAGCTTCTGACGGCGCAGGCGAAAGCGTTGCAAAGCTTCATGCGTGGCGGGACGGAGGGCGAGATTCATGAGAGGGGTGAAAGCTTAACGCGGCGCGGAAGGGGTTCTTTGCGGGGGAGGGTGCAGTGAAAAGGGGCAAGTGAAAGGGGAAAAGGGGCCGGGGGAGAAGGCGGATGGGAAATGGAGCAGGTGGTGGGCCATGCGGGGAAGTGTGGATGGAGAAATAGGGAAAGGAGAAGGGGGGGCACCCCGCGAACTTTAGTTCGCGGGTATCATGACAGTTTTGGATTGCTGGCGGCTCCGGGCGACCTGGATCTTCGGCAGCTTTTTCGATTTCATGGATACGTATTCTGAAAATATATTTCGCTTTCTTCTTCCTTCAGCTTCCAGAGGGACAGCACCTTTTATACATCCCCTTCTGGTAAAGCTCGTCGAGTACCCGCTTGGTGTGCGAAGAGGCAGGGGCTTTTGTGCCTCTCACCAGCCTGCGGGAAGCGGGTGCGGGCTTGCATCACTTCACGATCGCACTCCATATCGGCGTGCCTGAAAGCGGGCCGGAGCATGGCTTGAACTCCGGTTTCGAGGACTCGCACATTTTCTTTGCCCACGTTTCTTGCCGTGCAGCTTCACTTCGGAATCCAGAGATTGCTGTTTCGCAGGCAGAGTCATTTCTAATTCCTTGCGGCTCTCGCACGTTAGAAGGTCCGACAGCATTTCTTCAAACTGAGTTGTAATCAACGTGCCGTTTTCTGCTCCTTTTATTGTCTGGCATTAAACAAACTCAAACTACAAACCTCACACCGACATGAACAACAAGACCATGCTCGAAATGACGGATGCAAAACTGAGGGCTTATGAATTGTGCCGCAAGAAAGGGCTCGCCACTGCGGCGCGGGTCCTGGGTGCAAATCATTACGGGCTTTCGGAAGTCGAAACACACATGCTCACCCAGCTCGAACGTGAGTTCGCCGCCGGGCGGGTTCCCACACCTGGATATGCATGCGTGGTGGCACGCAATCACGCGATGAGCATTCTGAAGTGCGAATCCCGCTGTGACTCCATGGATGCTGAGGGCGACGGCGGAAGCCACTCCCCGCCCGTGGCTGCGGCAAACACCGCCACGCCCAGTAAGGCGGTGGAGTTTCAGGAACTGTCGAAGGGTGTCGAACCTTTGATTGAGTCGCTGAAAACCGCGCTGCAGGAACTTCGCGACCATGACCGTGAGTTTCTGGTGGGATTCGCGGTGACGCATAACTTTGATTCTCATGGTTTCGCCAGCGAATCAGGGACGACGGCCGGAGCGGTCAAGGTGCGTTACCACAGGCTTCAACAGCGTGTGTTTGTGAAGGTAGTTCGTTCGGTCAAAGATCCTCATGCAACCGATCTGCTCGAGTATCTGATGGAGGCCGGCTACAAAAGCTGCGAGATGGTCAAATCGCTGCTGCGGCTGGTGTTTGAGTTCACTGGGGTTTAACCGCAGGTGATCAGGCGCATTTTTTTTGCCAGACCTACCCCGGGTGATTACTCACCCGGGGTATGTTTTTTTCAGCGGAACTCATCTCATGCCAGCACCTGGCGCAGCAGCTGGCCCATACCGACAGACTGCTTGAACGCGGCGCGTCCGGCTTCGGACTTGAGCTGGGACAAATAAAAATCCGCACTTGGCTGTTTTCCGCAGGCCCATTCTTGGAGGTAGCTGGCAGACAGATCTGCGACGAGAGTGTGCGAGTCTTTGGCGGTGATCGTGGCAGCGGTTGCCTTATCGTCAGCGGTGTTAAGGAGGTGTGTGTTCATAGATGGAGCTGATAACGTGTGTGGCTGTTGGTATTGACTTCACAAACACGAAGTTTGTGCTAGAGAAAGGAGCAATTATTTCGACCTCAATTACAGGATTTCGCCGTTGAAAGCCGAGTTTTTCTCGACTTTTTCCAGAGCATCACTCTTTCATCCTGACCGCCTATGATCGCCCCGAACCTTTCCACCATTCTCGGCTTTCTTCGTGCGTACAGGGGGGAGGAGCCTTTGAACACGCCGAGGAAAGGGCCGCACCGCATCAAGCGTGCCGCCATTTTCGATAAATGGAAAGAAGTTAGAAAGCGAAAAGGCCATAAGATTCTTAGCTTGGAAACTCTCAACCAACTTTTGGACGGGGTCAAAAAGCGCCCGAGCTATGATGACGTTATCGATATGATCGAGGCCCATGGATTTACCTGCCTAGAGCCTGTTATTAACTTTAAAAAGTGCTGTACACCGGTGAGGGTCAAAGCAATAAGCTTGGGATGGAACCTTCGACCGACAAACCAAGAACTGCCTACACAAGTGATGTCAGCGATGCAGAATGGGATTTTTGCCGTCCCTACCTGGTGCTGATGAAGGAAGATGCGCCCCAGCGGGACTATCCGCTGCGCGAGCTGTTCAACGCGTTGCGTTACATTGTGCGCTGCGGCTGCCAGTGGCGCATGATGCCTCATGACCTGCCACCCTGGCAGAGCGTTTACCAGCAAGCGCAGCGCTGGATGAAGGCATGCTGCTTCGAAGCCATGGCCCATGATCTGCGTGAACTCTCGCGCCTGGCCAAGGGACGCAAGGCCCAGCCCACAGCGGCCATCATGGATGGACGCACACTTCAGTCCTCGCCAGAGAGCGGCGGCCGGGCGGGCTATGATGGCTACAAGCGCCGCAAAGGCAGCAAGGTGCACATTGCGGTGGATACTCTCGGGCATCTGCTGGCGGTGAAAGTGACGGCCGCCAACGAGCAGGAGCGTGCGCAGGTCGGCGAGCTTGCAGCGCACATCCAGCAGTCCACCGGAGAGAATGTGGAGCTGGCCTATGTGGATCAAGGTTACACCGGTGAGGAGCCTGCACGACAGGCACAACAGCACGGCATCAAGCTGGAGGTGGTCAAGCTCTCGGAAGCCAAGATGGGCTTTGTGCTGCTGCCAAAACGCTGGGTTGTGGAGCGCAGTTTTGGCTGGGCGGCACGCTTCAAACGCCTCTCCCGGGACTACGAGCGTCTGGCTTCGACTCTGACTGGCATGCACTGGCTCGCTTTCGCGACCCTCATGCTCTCTTCTCTATTCGGCAAAAGTTAATAACAGGCTCTAGACTTGTTTCTTGACTATCTTGCCAGCGCCAGAGTGGAAGATATTGCCGTAGTCAAAGATTCAGACCGCGCGCCCCATAAAATAGGACCTACGGCGCAAATGCGCCGTGTGGATAAATCTTTTCTTGGCGATCACAGGACCAAGATCGAGATCGTGACCCTTCAGCCTGGCGGGCAGACAGAGTTTCACTGCCATAGCGGGCATGAATTTGTCCTAGTGGAGTTCGGCACGGTGCGTGCCGAGTTTGAAGACAGTCATCATAGCACCGCAAGCAGGGATCTCGAGTCAAGAGACTCGGTGGCTTTTTCATCTTTGATCCGGCACCGGTTCACCAATACCGGCGAATCCGAGGCCCGTCTGCTTTCGGCACGGCCGGCGCAGTCTCAGCCGCGTGCGGAGCCACCTGTGGACTGGTTTTATGATCTGCAACACTTTGAGTCGATTCCAAACCTCACGCGGGTTGTGTGAACTTCCGTGTGAGAAGAAGGAAGTTTAATATATGGAGCTCGGAGTGGAACTGCTGCTTCCGATTGACGGGTTGTGATCTTCGAGTATGGGGCGAGAGGGGTTCTTTGCGGGAGCGAGAGGGATGTTGCAGGCATTTTTACAGCAGGCAGCACGAAGCGCACCCACTTTCCGGGGGACAGTGAGGGGCGGTCCTGAACGAGCCAAAGCTAGCGACTGCTTTGGCAGGCCTTGATCGGCGGCTGTGCCCAATGCTTGACTTGCGGCGGCTTTTTCGATTTCATAGGTGGAGTCTTCTAAAAATCGGCCCCATGCGTTCTGAGCGTGGCTAAGCGCTGGTTGGACAGCCAAGCAGAATCCACCGCCCTATGAACTTTCGATTCATCCTTCTTGTCTTGATGCTCGGTGTGGAGGCTTCTCGAGCCCAGAGTTCAGTCAAAGTTCCGGCAGAACAGAGTCCCACCGATGAGACCGGCATCATGCTTTTTGAAGGTATTCCGATTGCCAAACTGCCGGGCGGAATTCCGAGCACGGAGGGGAAGGTGACGCTGTTTGCGGATTACGCACGGGCAGTGAAAGGGAAGGATGTGGATGTTTATCTGATCAACCGGAGCGACCGTGACATCGTTCTGGGTGCACAGGATGGGGATGTGTATCTGAAGCTGGAGGCGCGGAACAAGGATGGAACGTGGGTGCGGGTGCAGCCGCATGCCTTCAGCTGGTGCGGCAACAGCTATGACTTCAGGCCGGAGGTGAAGAAAGAGTGCTTCTACAAGATCGGGGGGCATCAGCCCAAGGAGGGGAAGCCTGCGACGATCCGCTTCCGGCTCTACATGCAGGAGGGGCTGGATCTGGCGACCGATGCGGGTGAGGGGGTGGTTTCGGAAAAAGAGGCAGAGAAGGCGGCGACGGATGTGCTCGCGGTGGAAACGGGATCGTTTGAGTTTGTGCGGGACATCGCCACCGGAGCGCGGAAGATCGTGAACACGACGGATCACATCAAGGACATGCAAGGGGTGGCCATCCGGACGCTGGGCACCGGGGATTTTCCGAAGGAGAAGGTGGAGCCGCTGCTGGATGAGATCGGGCGCCGGTTTCCTGGCAAGCTCGGCGATGTGACCTATGCCAGAAGCAGGCTGATTGAGAAGGATCTGAAAAAATGACGAAGCGCGTTTGAAGGGCTTGGGGTTGCGGCTTGAGGCAGAGCGGGGGATACTGGCGTGTCTCCCTCTCTCTGCATGATCGACGAGCACTGTTTGAATTTTTTTGACCAGACGACGCACCTGAGGGTGAGTCCGGACTGGGCGGATGTGAGGACCGTCCTCGCTGAGCGCGGAGTGGACGCGAGCCGCGTGGTTCTCTTTGGCTGCGACCATGCAGGCGGCGATGACATGATGCTCTGGCTGGCTCTACCAGAAGGCAGCATCGCGCACTGCATCCTGCGCAAGGAGGCTTCGAATGGCCGGTGTGCATCCATTGTGGAATGGGCGGAGGTGACGATTGATGAGGATGAAGAGCTTTTGATGGCCAGTCGTGCCGCATCTGATCCTGGTGCGGCCCGTGCCCTGGCCGCCGCCATTGCAAACTACTGCCGCTTTCGTGAGGCGGTGTCCAGATAAAGGCCCGTCCAACTGCGCTTTCATGTTGAAGATTTGCAGCCTTCATCCTAGGAGGGGTGCGCTTTATGGAATCTGCCAACGCCAACGCCAGCGACAATCAGTCAACCGTCACTCCACAGTCTGAGCCGAACACGAAGGCCCCTGCCACGGCGACGGAGGCGGAAACCAAGGCTTCGGTGGAGCTGTTTGAACTCTGCGCCGCCATCCTCCTCGGGCTGGGGGCCACGCTGGGGAGCATCGCGGGGTATCAGGGCGGGCTGTGGGGTGGGAAGTCGATCGAGAGCTTTGGGCAGTCCAGCCGCATTACGACGAAGTCTGCGGATGCGGGGACGTTTGCGGATTCCAAGATCGCGTCTGACAGCCTGGTGAAGCTGCAGGTGATCCAGCTGGTGTCGCGGGCGCAGCACACGCCGAAGGGCGAGGAGCGTGATTTTCTGCTGCATCAGATCCGTGAGTACAGCGATGAGGCGTACGATGCCATCGGCCTGCCGCTGGAGCCGCGCAAAAAGTATGATGCGGACGGCATCCTGGCGGAACTGCCGGAGGACGTGATCTTTGAGGCCAGCAAGCAGAACTTCAGCAAGGATTACTACCAGTGGATGTATGAGGAGAAGGTGAAGCACACGGCGAAGGCCGAGGAGCTTTTTTCTCAGGGGCAGCACGAGGGCACCGTGGGGGACCAGTTTGCGCTGGATGGCGTGTACTACACGACGTCCCTGTTCTTCGCGGGTCTTGGGCTGGTGTTTAAAAGCCGCGTGCGCTGGGGTTTCTTTAGTCTGGGGACTTTGATTTTCCTCGGGGCGTTGACTTACATGTGCAGGTTGGAATGGGCATGAGTGACTGACTTGCTGAAGAGGCGAGGGGGCATGGATGTGAGGTCAAAGCTGAGGCATGCGCCGAAACTTGACCTGCGGCGGCTTTTTCGCTTCGATGGGTGAAATCATCAACAATTCAGCCGTTGCATGTGCGGATTCCTTGGGGACCAGCCCGTTACGGAGCAGCACCTGCAACGCTGAGATTGGCAAGGCAACGTTTGCTCAGGAGAGATCACCCAAAAAGCCGTGAATCAGCCAGCACTTTCCCATGAAGCCCCCTACTCAAACTGACCTCGCGTATCGGTTGTCCCTGTTCATCGGGCCTGCCTCAGCGCCTTTCGTTTTCATGGCGGCGGGGTTGCAGGATTTTGCGAGCCTGCAGTTTTCGCATCTGCTGATCATCGTCTGCTACGTCATTGGGGCGCTGGCGCTGAGCCAGTTGCTGCTGCGGTCTTGCTTTCGGTTTTTCGGGGCCATGGCTGCGTGTTCCAAGGAGGGAGGTGTGTCTGCTGCGGGCAAGCTGGAGTGAGCTGCCATTCTTCATCCAAAAACCATGACCAGTGCCCGCCATGACTCAAAATGATGAACGTGAACTGCGCCGCCTCTGCGACATGCTGAAGGTGGTGCATGATGGCCTGGATGAGGGATCGCCACTGCGTGAGGCGGTGACAAAAGCAGGGCTGGGGCTTTCGCTGGCTTTCATGAACGGACAGCGTTGGAAAATGGAGGAGCTGGCTGCCGGTCTTGGCAGGCCTTTGGATGAGGGGCAGCGGCAGGAGCTGCGCAGGCTGGGGATTGATCCGGATGGGGTGTGAAATCCTCAAGATTGACCGGTGGCTGTTTTTTTGATCTGATGGAGGCGCTATTAAAAAAGCCATGGATGCCATTTCATGATTCCAAAAATTTACGCTGACTTCAACGGCTGCTGCCAAGGTGAAACCAGCGACTGGGTGGCACTGGATGCTTACGGCACCTTGGTCGATTTACATTACCACCAGATTCGGCTGGAGGTGGGGATGCAGCTGGTGGCATGCGATAACAGCGATGAGAACGAAGACATGGAAGCGATGGGTGCCTGCCGCTATCATGGCGATGTCGAGCGACCTCATTGGTGCCTTCACTTTGAGCCGGGGGCGCTGCGGTATATTCCCATCACGCTGGATTGGCTCGGGCGTCCGTTCTTATGCTTTAGATGTCGCGAGCCGCTTCCTCAATCCGTCAGGCTTCCGGAAAATCAGGTGTGCCCATCATGTGGTCTTTCGATTCATTATCCATGGGAGCCACCTGCATGATCCATATTCTCGTGCTTCTTTGTGGATTCAGCTTTTGTTGCGGCGTGGCCAAGGCACAGCCTGCAACGCCGTTTCCCGACCGTGTGCGGGCCTTGCTGGACTCTGAATGGACGGAACTTTCAATCACCTCGGCGTTGTGCACGGATACTGTCCAGGTTTATGCGACGGCGGTCAGGCTGAAACGTGAGACTCCGAAGTCGCCGGTTTATTATTCGTTGCCGCTGGGGCAGGCAGGGCCGGAGAAGGCGGCGGTGAGTGAGAAGGAATTGCAGATGCTCTATACGGACGTGCTGGCAGCGGCCAAGGCTGCTTTTGCTCATCAGTATCCAGTGGAGATCCTCAATTCGCTGCCCCCTGAAAAGGCCAAGGAGATGATTCGGAGCGGAGCTGTGAAGGTGGGGCCCAATGATGTGGAAATGCTGAGCATCCGGGGGAGGACCGCTGCTGGCGAGGTGCTGCTCATCGAATACGGGCCTTTTGCACCGCTGGATACGACGATGCAAACGCTGTTTCACACCAAGCAATTGGAGGTGAAGCCGTCTGAGCATAAATCCATTCTCGGGCTTGACCCGTATGCGGAGGAGTGAAAGGGAGTTTGGAACTTTCCACCCACGACATGAGTGATTCCGAGCCTTTGCTGATTTATCCGATCCCGAGTCTGATTTCGATCCTGGTGAACCGGGAGGAGGAGAAGGGCAGTGCGCTGACGGAGGCGGAGGTGATCGAAATCCGCAATGGCTGCAAGGCGGTGGCGATGCCGCGGGATGTTGCGGCGAAGATTGATGCGGAGCGCGGCTACAAGGACATCGATCCGGTGCGCTGCTGGGAGGAGTGGCAGGAGGTGAGGAAGACTTTTTGATCGCAACAGCCGTGGCGTTCGGCCACATTCCATTCATGACCGAGAGGGATATCCTGGAGATTGAGTCGAAGCTTGGTATCCAGGTTCCGCCAGACTATCGGCACCTGGTTTTACGCACGGGTGTGGAAATGGCGGGCATGTTTAGCGACGTGAATCAGATTCTTGCCGTTAACGAACGCAATCGGCAGATGAGCTGGCTTGGCCACCCGCTTGACCGCGTGTTCTATATTTTCGCCGAGGACGAGAACGGGCGTGAGATTCTGATGGACTTGGATACTCCAGGTCCTGCGATCTTGCTTGCGGATCACGAGCATAAGTGTGGCAAAGTTTTGGCATGGACATTTCTTGAGTGGGTTTCGAGACGTGATCCTGCCATTGACCAAAAGAAACAGCCGCGCTGTGGCCGTGAGGCCATGCGAGTCTTCAAGAGGTGGTTCGCCGTTGTCACTCTGGCTGTTTGTCTGGTCTCGGTTTTCCTGGCCTGGCAGGACCGAAGCTGGGGCGCGCTTTACATTGCCCTTGTCGCCTGTCCCGTGGCCAACTTGGTTCTGATGGTCCTAGGCTCTGCCGCTGCATTCATCGTGAGACGGCGGAATCCCGAAGCGAAGCTCGGGTCCATGCTTTCCACGGTGTTGAGTTTGCCGCCGCTGGGAGCGCTGGTGACGGCAGTCGCCACGTTCATGATGCCACTGCATGGTTGTTGAACTTGCTTCCCCAGTTCCAGAGCGGCAGACTTCGAGCGTCTGCCTGAGCAGCGGGTATTTGAATGTTGGACTCGTCGGAACTCAGATCGAAGCATCTCGCATGACCCCAGAGAATGGAATCACATTGAAGGCCGCACTGGAGCGGTGGTCGGCGGCAGAGTTGCCGCTGGCATCGCTGAGTTTTCTTCCCGAGCTGGGGATCAGCCTGCTTGAGGCTGGTTACGATGTTCCTGAGGTGCTGAAGCTGGCGATTTGTGAAAGGGATGAGCATCCAGAGGATCTTCGCAAGGCGGCGGCCAGAGCTTTTGCGGCCCTAGGGGTGGCCACTGAAACGGAGAGGCTGCATGAGATCGTGGTGGGCAGGCAGGTAGCGGAGCAGTTGTTGTCTGGGCAGTTGGCTCCGGAGGATGGCGTGTGCCAGATGGCGCGTCTTTGGGTGCTGACCTGCCACTCGGAGCGTTTCAAAGAGTGGATGTATCTTGAAGGGGCCATTCGCTTGTTTCGAGATGGGTACGAGGGACTGGAGCCCTTCGTGGCTTTGACGGAGGAGAATATCCCGAGCACGATCCGCGGGCTGGCGCGGCAGTTCATTGAGAGTCATCCATTGCCCATGGAACACATTGTTGGTCTGGTGGGTGAATGAACCTTCAGGTGTTTGGTTTGCGCTGGTCTGGGGGATTAGGGAGCGCTGATCGACAGGCTGGAGGGCCTGTCGTACTTATTGAGGTCCGGTTTTTCGGCCCGTCCGGAGGCGTGGCTGATGCGTTCTATCGGTGTGTCCGGTTATTCTCGTTTTCGAGAATAACGTCAAAGGCAAAAAACTTACTTTCTGCGGAGTATGAATTGGCATAAATATCATTGTATCTGACCTGAATCAGAACCCTGAAACCGCATTCATTGTGGAAAGTCCAGAATCGCCATTACCAAATTTGCAACCGTCCGCGTCTGGACTGCCTCCTGCTTTGCCGCAGGGGGAGAGCGTGAATCCGTTTGCGGATGATGTCTGCGCGGGTCCGTTTGGCGTGGCGGAGAATCGCTCGGTGCCGGGCTTGAACGGGGACATTTTAGGGCAATTGACGACGACGATTGATGAGCGCCAGAGCAGCGCGGGTCGTACCGGCGGGCAGCCTTTGCTGCTGCTGACGGCTCCGCGTGCGGGCTATGGCAAGACGCATCTGCTGGGTCGCCTTGCGGCTGCGGCAAACGGGCAGGTGGTGCTGGTGCCACTGGCGTTTCGGCTGGAGGATACGATCGGTATTTCGGCGGTGGCGGTGCGCGGGCTGGAGTCGATGGCACGGGCGGAGGCTACGCGTGAGGGCTGGACAAAGCTGCGTGAGGCCTGTGCGGGTGTGTGCGCGACTTTGGTGCGGCGTTTGATCGAGAACGGCACGCTGCCGTGTGCGAATCCGGAGCAGGCGCTGCGTGTGCTGGGCGGTGATCCGATTGAAGTATTTGACGAGAAAGGCAGTGCGCGATTGATCGGCGACTGGGTGCGGCGCTTTGAAGGGCAGCTGCGCAGGCCGATGACGGAGCAGGCGATGAAGCGTGTGCCGGCGATCCCGACGGCGCTGGAGTCGTGGGTGAATGCGATGCTGAACCACGCGCTGGACGGCGGCATGTCCCACATGGCGGTGCTGCGCATGCTGGCGGCGGATGAGTCCAATGAGGGCCCGGTGACGTGGCTGCGACTGCTGGGGCTGTGGAGGCCCGTGGTGCTGCTGGTGGATCACCTGGATGCGTATTATCGAAATCCGGAGGCGGGGCTGCGCATTGCCTCGCTGCTGCTGGACATGTCTGAGATGGATGGCGTGCACGTGGTGCTGAGCCTGAACCAGGATGTGTGGCAGGCGACTTTTGGGCACCATCTCCCGAGCGCGATGGAAGACCGGCTGACGGCTTCGCAGATGCTGCTGCGCGGCATTGGTGAAAGTGAGGCGGCGACGCTGCTGCGCCTGCGCCTGCAGCATGCGGGCATTCCGATAGATGCAGGACGTGAGTTCACGAACTTTTTGGATGTGAAGCGCTACTTCCTGGGGCGGCCGCTGGGCTCGGTCTCGGCGCGTACGTTTCTGCGGCATGCGGCCAAGCAGTGGGACTTTTTCCAGCAGACGCTTTCGGCTCCGGTGATGCAGGGCGGAGTCTCTCTGCATACCCTGACTGCGGATGAGGGCGTGCTGCCGCTGATGACGGAGGAGGTGGCGGAAAGCACGGAGGAAAACCAGACATCTGCGGGTGAGTATCCGATTTTTGATTCGAGCACGACGGCGCAGATGAAGCTGATGGCGGAGGGACTTGCGGAACCCACGCCGGCGCTGCCGCAGCAGAATGAAGCACCGCTGCTGCCGCCGCCTGCGGGCCTGAATGGGAAGCATCTGCCGCCGCCAAGCGCGGTGGTGAATGCGGACGCGAGCGAGGCGGATGAGGCGCCTTCGCAGTTCTCGCCGAGTTCGGCGGGTGCCTTTGAAAATCTGCGCGAGATGCTGGGCAAGCTGAGGCAGCCGAGTGCTCCGCCTGCGTCTGAGAGCAATGGCACGCATTCCGTGGCCGAACGTCTGGCGGATGTGCTGGGTACTGCGGCTGCAACGCCTGAACCAGCCGTGGCTGCTGCTGCTGCGGAACTGCCTGCGCCGTCTGCTACGGCGGGTACGCCCCCGGCCTTTGTTCCGCCATCGCGCCCTGCGGTGACGGGGCTGCCCCCTGCGCAGAATGCGGAGCGTGATGCGCTGCTGGGACGCTACGAGGCGCTGCGCCTGCAAATGGCTGCGGAGGCGGTGTCTCTGCCGCTGGATTTTACGAAGCTGGCGGATCTGATCCGGCTGGCGGGCAGGCGTTTCCCTCTGGTGCGCTTCAGCGAGCATGAGCTGCCGGGCATGACGGGCCGCTATGCGATGTGCTGGTCTCTGCAAGGATTGGAAGTGGTGTTTGGACTGGCGAATTTCGCGGACGGCTCCTACTGGCGCACGCTGGCGGGTTTTGCCGCTGGAAGGCTGGCGGAGCTGAATCAGGATGCGCATTCCACGGGCACGTCGGTGCCGCGCCTGAAGATCACCACGTTTAAGACGGACCGCGAGCAGCAGAGCTGGGCGATCCTGCAGCAAAGTGCCGCCTTCCCAGAGGTGTTGAAGACGAATGTGGACTCGATTCACCTGGACACTCAGAACGTCGCGGCGCTGTATGCGATGCAGCGGATCATCAAGGAAGCGGAAAGCGGTGCTCTGGAAGCCACGCCTGCGCAGGTGATGAGCGTGCTGGCGCGGGAGCTGGACTTCTTCTGGAAGCGGGTGACGCGTGCTGCTTAAAGAGGAAAGGATGAGCTTAGCGCAGCGCGCACAGCCGAAGTCTAACAGACGAACGAAGTGAACCCGAAGGGCGGGCGAAGCGAATCAATGACGAAATCCGAATGACAAAGCGGCCGGAGGAGGTAGGCGTTTTTGATGAGTGATGAACGAGGAGAAGAGCCTGTGCTGCCGCTTTTCACGGCGCGGTCCTGGGCGGTGGCGGGCCGGTTTGCGGTGCCTGGGGCGGAGCGTGGCGTGATGCCGGAGATCACCGAGGGGCTGGCGCTTTTTGAGGCGGCGCCTGCGGCGGAGGCGGATGGTTATTCGGCGTGGAAGTCGGAGATGGCTGCGGAAAAGGCGGCTGAAGAAGCACGTCGCCGGAACAAGGAACTGCCAGTACATACCAGCGAGGAGGGCTTTGCCCGCTGGAAGGAGGAGGCGGAGCATGAGAAGCGCGCCTTTGAGAAACGCTGGGGCGTGCCGCTGGGCAAGCTGGTGCGCGTGCAGCTGCGCGGGGAGGCCCGTGAGCGTGAAGGTCTGCTGCGCGTGGTGGAGGAGCCTGCGGGAAGCTCCGCCAAGGCGCTGAGACTGACGCTGGGCGGGCATGCGTTTGCGGCTGCGCAGATCGAGAGTCTGGTGCGGGTGTGACCGCGCTTCAGAGCTGCAAAAGTGCTCCCACATGCCTAAGGGGCGAAGAGGGAGTGGTCTTCGCCATGGATGCATTGGGGTCAGGGTCACGAGGGCCAAAATGGGGTCATTTGGCCCTCATGACCCTTCGCGGGCTCAGGCTCACAGGCTCACTACCTATATATAGGTAGTGAGCCTGTGAGCCTGAACCCTACCTCTCCGATGGGGAATTGATACTCACCGCTGGTGCCCCCGCTGCCGCCCCTGGTATCACTTCCCGTTGGGCGTTGGGGGAGCGAGCTTTGGGCGAAGCTCTGGCGGAGAGGGACCATCCTGGTCCCTCAGCGCTCTGCTGGGTGTGGCGTTCTTAAAAGCGTGGGCCGCTGGGTGGGTGGGAGCGCGGAACGGTGGGTGAACGCGGTGCGTGGAGGAATAGGGACGATCCCCCTCCACCGGAGCGCGTAGCGTGTGTGGGGCGACGGGGAAATAGTGTCACCATTCGATGGATTGGGGCCAAGGGCCATGAGGGCCAAAATGGGGTCATTTGGCCCTCATGGCCCTCATGGCCCTTTGGAGGTTTGGTGCCAAGGTGCCAATACCTATATATAGGTATTGGCACCTTGGCACCAAACCTTACCTCTCCAATGGGGTTTGACACTCACCTGACTTCACCCCGCCGGGCATGAAGGCTGACCGCCGGAGCGCTGACGGGGCGTATAGACCCGGCTGCGATCTGCCGGGGAAAGGGTGTCTAGGAGAAGTGCTTGTGCGAGCCATCGCAGGCGGGCATCTTTTGGGAGTGGCCGCAGATGCAGTCGTGAATGCCTTTACCGGCGAGGATGCGGGGCGTGCAGGCTTCGATGCGGGAGGTGCGGGTGGCGGACTGCTTGGCGGCGTTGAAGTGCAGCAGGTAGGCGCGCTGGCGCCCGGGGGTGAGGGCTGCGAATGCTTCGTCCAGCGCGGGGTTTCTGTTGAGCTTGGTTTGCAGCTCTTCCGGGATGGGCTCGGGGGTGGTTTTGAAGGTGGGTTTAACGCCGGCTTTTTCGTTTTCGATGGCGGCGTGGAGGAATGATTTCAGGTCGGGCTCCAGCGCTTTGATTTCAGCGACGGTGGTGAAGGGGATGAAGCGGCCGGCCTGCGTGTGCTCGCCGGGTTTTTGGAGGAGGCTGTGGGGATCGCTGAGCAGGGAGCCGTTGCAGAACATGAGCCTGCAGTGGTCTTTGAAGCCGCCGATGAGGACGACGTTGTGGCCGTCGTGGGTGTAGCAGGGCTGGTCCCACTTGAGTTCTTCGTTGAGGCCGGTGTCGAGGATGATGCGGCGCAGGGCTTTCATCTCCGGCTGCCACTTTTTGGCGCTGGCGATGTGTTCATCGATGGCGGGGTTCTTGCGGTTCATGGGGGATGAATCGGAGTGGTGCGGTGTGGTGTGAATGGGAAACTGATTTTACACCGCAGAGGCTGGAACGCCGCAGAGATTGTTTCTGAAAAAACTCTGTGGAGTTCTTATCTGCGGTGTGAAGCCTGATGGTTGCAGTTATTTTCCCCGGGTGCGAATTCTGCGAATTTCGGTGCCGAGGGATTCGGCATGGAAGTTGATGCAGAGACCTGTGCCTACTCCGGCGGCTTTTAGCAGAGAACGATCTCTGGCGATCTGGAGTGCACTGAGTTCTTTGACGCAATGGCAGGCCACCATCAGGCTGTTTGCAACGATCATGGGGAGTTCTTTGCTGCTGGGAATAAGATGGTCACGATAGATCAGATTTGCGGGCAGCTTTATCTGCGTCTCAATGCCTCTCAATTGCAGCTCCCGCGCCAGACAGGCTTCATAGGCGCTGCGCAGCAGACCCTGTCCAAGTACGTGCTGCACCTCCAAAGCCGCCGCCAGAACTTCACGGGAAAGCTCATCAAACTCCATTGAGGGAGCCGCTTCATGATAGAGACGTGAGGCTGGCTGCATGGAACACGCCCGCCGGACAATGCCATTCCGCAGAATCAGGGTGTTGAAGTTCATGAGCAGCCCAAGAGGAATCGAGGAAAGGCGCAGATAGGTCAGCATCTGCGCCTCATGCATGGGGTGAAGCTTGTCCACAGCTTTGAGTTCCAAGAGAAGACGTTTTGAAATGACTACGTCCATGCGGTAGCCGCAATCAAGCGGCTCCCCTTTGTAGCAAAGAGGCAACGGTGCCTGATGCTCATGTTCGATGCCAAGAGCTTCCAATTCCAGATGCAGCGCTTGTTCATAGTCCGCCTCATTCAGCCCTGGTCCGAGAGCTCGATGCACGGTGATCGCGGCTCCAATGGCAATCTGGGTAAGGTCACCGCCGAGGTCGGGATGTATCGAGGCAGACATTATGAAAGATTTATTGAGTGCTTGAACGCTCAACTTAATTTTTACACTGCAGAGGCTGGAACGCCGCAGAGATTTGTTCTGAAAAACTCTGCGGCGTTCCCAACTCTGCGGTGTTGAATCTGATTTTTGACGGGATTGCGAATGGGATGCGGAATTGAATTTTTACACCGCAGAGGCTGGAACGCCGCAGAGATTTGTTCTGAAAAACTCTGCGGCGTTCCCAACTCTGCGGTGTTGAATCTGATTTTTGACGGGATTGCGAATGGGATGCGGAATTGAATTTTTACACCGCAGAGGCTGGAACGCCGCAGAGATTGTTTCCTGAGTTTTCTATGCGTTCTCCGAAATTCTATGGATCGCTATGCGGATGGCGGCAGCCGAGGATGAGGAAGGCTGCTGCGAGCAGGAGGGAAAAACTGCTGAGCTGCCTGCTGACGTTTATTGACGATAAGTCGAAAAATAAAGAGCTGCAGAGCCAGGCGAAAGGGCCACCATTCCGCCTGAACGGCCGGTGAGTTTTTTGGGCTCGTAATATTCGCAGTCTTTGAAGGCGGCTGCAGCGGGCCACCAAGCGGGGGCTGGTAGGATGCTGTGATACTGGGGGGAGGTGATGGCGGGGATGGCTGGGGCCAGGAGCTTCTGCCACTTGGGGAGGTCTGTGGCGGGGAAGGTGATGACGCCGGAGAGGTAGAAGTCGGAGGGGCCGGGGACCATGCCGCCGCTGTTGTCGGCGATGTCTTCGGCCATGTGGGCATCGAGGAGCGGGCCGGGAAGAGCGCAGTACTTGGAGAGGATTGCGGTGGCGCGTGTGACGCGTTCGGATTGCGTGCCGGTGATCTCGGCGCGGGTTTGTTTCTGAGGTGTCGGGCCGCAGGCGCTGAGGGTGCAGGCGAGGAGAATGGACAGGAGGGCTTTCACGATGGGGAACGGAATTTCCAGTTCCTGAGATCATTCATGAATGGGCCGGTTTTGTCAGTCTTTTTGAATGCGAGCAGAGTGCGGTATTTTGGAAGCGAGGGGGGATGGGTGGGCGCTGGCCGACAGACAAGAGAGCCGAGGCTTTGCGAACCGGAGCGCAGCGGAGATAGACGAAGTCAAACAGGCGAAGCCAATCTGTCGTACTCCAGAGGCTGCGGCTCACTTCCGCCGTGTGGGGCTGTCCCTTTTGATGCGGTCTCTCTTGATGGTGTCTCTTTTAATGGTGTCCTTCTTGGGCATGTCCCGGCGCGGGGGTGGGCTGGCGAAGGGGAGGTTGGGGAGGGTGGCGATCACCACTGGAATGGGGGCGGGCGGGAGGGCGGCAGATTTTTTGGGAGCATCGCCGGACTTTTCGGGAGCAGCGGCTGGCTGTTTCTTGGGCTCCTCTTTCTTCTTCGGCTCTTCCTTCACCTCTTCGGGCTGCACGGGGACGCGGACTTGGAACTGGGTTTCTTTGCCGAGGTTCTTGGTCACTGTGGTGGGATAGTCCCAGGCGGGTTTGTCGGCGGAGTAGATGACGACTTTGCTGCGCATGGCGGCCATGGCAGTGGCCTGGGGGATGTCGAGGTATTTGAGGACGTTGAGCATGGCGGGGCCGACGGACTCGGGATCGCCCGCGACGGTGCCGTTGTGGGTGAGGGGCATGTCGTGGAGGTCGAGGCGCTTGATGTTGTCTTCGAAGAGGGAGGCGTAGAGGGCATCGACGGCCATGTCGCGATGGGCCTGGATCCAGAGCGGGGTTTCGCCGAAGCCGGGGATGGCGCGGATGGTTTGCAGGGTGCGGCGGACGTCCCACACGCGCATGCCATCGAGGGTCTGGCCGAGGAGGTAGAAGCGGCGGAGACGCTGGGTCTGGGCCTTGGGGCTGCCGGTCCAGGCGGTGGGGCCGACGCCGCGCGGGCAGATGTAGGCCATGCCCCATTTGAAATTGGTGAACATTTTCTTTTCCTGCTCAAAGGCGGCGTCGTCTTTTGGGGCGCCGGGGAAGACTTCGATGAGCTTGCCAAAGCGGCTGTGGTAGGTGGCGCAGAATTCATCCCAGCCGGCTTCATCAAGCACGTTGAGCGCGACGAGTTGGAGGTCTTCGGCGCGGAGGCCGTCGCGATGGACGATGTAGAGGCGCAGGCGGAAGGGGGACTGGCTTTCGAAATCGTAGGCGGTCATGCGGATGCCATCGACCTCGGCGCTGCTTTCCTTCTGCGGATTGACGGAGGCGATGTCCTTGGGCCAGCCATTGAAGACTTTGTCTTTGAGGTCGTTCATCCAGGTGTCGCTTTGCTTTGTCCAGTCGGCGGCATTGGTGGCGGGTGCGGGGGCTTTGGCCATGGGGACGAAGGTTTCGTCGGCCTTGGTGTTGATCTCGTCTTTGGGGATCTCCTTGAAGACGCGCAGGGAGGCGGGCTCGATGGTTTTCTTGGCACCTTCATCGATCACGGCCATGGAGTCGGCGCCTTTGAGGAAGCGCTCGAACCAGTGAAACGCGCCGATGTTCAGCGGCTGCAGGTCTTTGTGCGGACCTTCGGCGACCTGGAGGCCGATGTTTCCCTCCTTGCCGAGGAGGGAGTAGATCTTGCGCACGTTTTGGTAGATGCGGAAGACGCCGTCGATGGGGAAGATGGAGTCTTTGTCGGTGTTGACGATGAGGAGCGGGCGCGGTGCGGCGAGTGCGACCATGCGCTCGAAATTCCAGCGGTAGGTGTTCACGAAGAACATGCAGTCGCAGTGGCCTTCGACGCAGCCGTCGATGACTTGATTCTGCATGTCGGTGACGCCTGCTGTTGGCGCGCTGGCTTTGATGCGCTCATCCAGCGCGGTGATCCACCAGGAGTAGGCACCGCCACCGCTGCGGCCGGTGACGCCGAAGCGGGTCTTGTCCACTTCCTTGCGGGTTTCGAGGTAGTCAAGCGCGCGGATGCAGCTCCAGGCTTCCAGCCCGGCGGGCGTGTAGCCGCGTGAGAACCACCACCAGCGGCCTTTGCTGTAGGTGCCATGGTGTTCGCCACGGATCTCGCCGAGCTGCACGGTGTCGATGATCATGCACGCATAGCCGTGGCGGGCGTACCAGACACCGTGGTGCTCGTAGCCGGCCTTGTTGCCGAGGCTGACGCCGTCTTTGACCACAACGGCATGGCCGCAGACGTAGAGGATGGTGGGCAGGGGTTTGTCCACCTTCTCAGGGAGGTAGAGATTGGCCGTGACGTAGAGTCCGGGCATGGACTGGAAGTGCATTTTTTCCACGATGTAGCCGTCGCCTTTGAGCTCTCCGGTCTTGGTGGCATTCAGCGGGGTCTTCTCCGGCAGGGGATCAAGGCCGAGCATCTCAAAGAGCTGGCGGCGGTACACGGGGGCCTTGGCCTCCCAGTCTGCAGCGGTGGTGATCTGCGCGAGGCCGTTGTCTGCGGTGATCTCGCGCGTCTGCTCGGCGAAATAGCGGTCGATGAGCCTGTTTCCCGGGGTGTCCGGGGTCTTTTCAGGGTAGGGCGAGGCCGCGAGGAGAAGGGACGGCAGCAGGCAGAGGAGCAGGGAAGTGCGCATGAGAAGGGATGACAGCCAAAACGCGCCACGAAGGCAAGAGTGATCGACTTTTCCATCGGCTCATAAAAGTGCACGAAAATGCAAAACAGTGGTTGCATAAAAACTGAAGCGTCTATATTCGCGGCCCCTGTTTTTCACACCTGCTCGGGTGGCGGAATTGGTATACGCGCAAGACTAAGGATCTTGTGCCGAAAGGCTTAAGGGTTCGAGTCCCTTCCCGAGCACCACTCTTTGAAGTACAAAGAGTTACCGAAACATCGGGGTGAGGCTTTTATCTGGCCTCGATTTTTTTGCGGCTGTCATTATGCAGTGCCGATTTCGCCTTGTTTCATCTGCTGAAACTTGTGAGCTGATGCATCGGCCTCTTGTTCACCTGCGGCATGGTTTGGAGAAACGCAGCGCCGCCGGAAAAGGGGTGAAAATTGGCGGCTTCGAAGCCTGCGGTCACGAGCCGCAGCGATGGCATTGGAATCTCCGCCAGTTGAACAGTGTTGTGTTGCTACAAAAAGGCAGGCCGGTGCGTTGTCCGCACCGGCCTGCGCATCCAATGTTCCCAAGAATGGGGGTTAGAGATTCGGGGCGTAGGACTGCAGCTGGCGGTAGCGTGCGAGGATGGTTTTGACGGCGACGACGGTGGCGGAGACCTGCAGGGGCATGGGCGCCAGAGACGGGGTTTCAAAGACAATCTCCAGGGCTGAGGAGGACTGGCCGGGAGGTGCGGTGAGCATGCCGAGGTAGCCTTCGCGAATGATGCCCTTGTCAGCGAGGAAGCCATCGATGACCTGCGAGTCATTGCGCGGAAGGATCTTGGAAGCGGCGCGCAGTGCGGGCTTCAGCAGATGCTCGCTGAGGAAGGAGCCGCCGACGAAGCCGTAAACGCCATCGCTGTCTGCATCTGAATGCAGGGAGATGATGCCGTCGTATTTTTCACGGCGCAGCTCGCCTTCGAGGTACTGGATTTCAGGCTCGTCGGATTCATTCCAGAACTGGCGGTTCAGATCAATGCCGCTGCCGGAATGCCGGGTGCGGGAGCGGCGGCCGGTGGGATTGCACACGGGATAGATGTGGAGCTCGTAGTCGTGGAGTTCCACGGGCTGCTCGGAGGCCCAGCGGATGATGTCAAAGGCGGCAAGCGTGCCTGCTTCTTCATCGCCATGGATGCCGGCGAAGATGGCGAACTTGAAGCCATAGCCGGGATTGACCGGCTTGGAGATGATCTTGGGGATGAAGGTGCTGCGCTCGATTTCGGGCGTGGGCTCACGCAGGACGAAATGACGGCGGCGGATGAGAGGGCGGGGGATGCTGTCCCCGGTGTAGATAAGAGGTGAAGGCAAGGCTGACATGGCGTTTTAGGATCCAACTGGGTTGCGGGCTGCCCTCGGTGAGGGCGGTGGAGAGGTGGCGTTCACCGGTGCAACACCCCATGGTGACGATCTTGAGGGCGACCGCTGCGTGCACGCCTGCGCTGAGACGGTTGAGCCTGAGGAGCGGGGTGCGGCCCATGGTTTCAACGATGTTGGAGTGGCATGACATGGCTTGAATTCGTGAGGTGGGAATGAGGTCAGCTGGCAGCCTGGAACAACCTTCTGGTTTGAGTGACCAAGGGCTCAACTGCAAGGCGGGTCTTTTCCGTGCTCTCGACCTGTGTGACGCGGCCTTCATGGACGATGATCTGAAGAGAGCCGAATCGCAGCGCAGAGACCTTGTGTTTGACGATGTCGACCCAGGACTCGACTTCGGCTTCTGGGGTTTGCTGAGACATGGCGTGAGGAAGGGTGGTTTGTGTGTGGGGGATGACTGCGTGAGGAGTCTGTTGTCAGGATGAATGTGTGGAATGTATTATGCTCAAATATACACCACGCAAGTAGGAATAAAGGGTTTTTGCGGGCATGGGTGGCGCTGGGTTTTTGTGGCAGGGGCGGCGGTTTGGCTTTGGAAGCGGTGTGCGCAGTGTGCGAAACAAAGCTTTGAGAAGCTGCGGATGCAGTCGCGTGCCGCCGTACCTGCCGCGCATTCCTTCCATCAAAGTTGCGAGCAGAGAGATGAGTTTGTCATCCGCGCTATGGAGTGTTCACCCCATTGTGGGGGCGGTGGTGCGGGGGCATGCTAAGCGTCTATATGATAAAAAAGCGTGTGTGGGGTCTTGTTCTTGGCGGGGTGGTGATGATGGTGCTTGATGGCTGTGTCTCGCCGCAGGAGCGGCGGCTGAAGCAGGCGCGTGCGCATGCGTTCATCAGCTACTGGCCGGCATCTGCGCAGGGCGAGGGGCTGCGGCTGGCGGTGAAGGACAACATCGACATGAAGGGGCGGGTGACTTCGGCGGGGTCTGAGTTTGTGGCGAAGAACAGTGCCCCGGCGGTGCGTGATGCGCCGTGTCTGGCGCTGGCGCGGGAACGCAATGTGCAGATCGTGGGCAAAACGAATCTGACGGAGTTTGCGGTGACGGTGTCCGGGGAGAACCGATTTTTTGGAACGCCAAAGAGCCGGCTGGATGGCAAAGATGATGTGATCCCGGGTGGTTCTTCGAGCGGCTCGGCGGTGGCCGTGGCCACGCACATGGCGGACGTGGCGTTTGGCACGGACACGGGTGGATCCATCCGGGTGCCGGCGGCCTGCAACGGCGTGTATGGGCTGAAGACGACCTTTGGGCTGGTGTCCACGAAGGGAGTGTTTCCGATCTCGCCGAAGCATCTGGACACGGTGGGGCCGCTGGCGCGAAACATTGGCGATCTGGCGCAGGGCATGGATCTGCTGCAGCGTGGGTTTGCGGGAAAGTACCGGGAGGCGGTGGCTGACAAACCACGGGCGCGACAGATCACGATCGGCCGGCTGTATTTGAACGGGACGGATTCGGCGATCGACAAGGCGATCGACGCGGAGCTCACGGCGAGGCATTTCAAGATCGTGAGACTGAGCAAGGACTTCGAGAAAAAATGGCGTGCTGCGGAGAAGGACGGCAAGGTGGTGGCGCTGGGGGATGCGTGGTACAACGACCAGAAGTACGCGAACCAAAAAGGCGTGAGCCTGCTGACGAAGCTGGTGCTGGCGAAGGGCGAGCTGGATTACAAATTTGGCTATGCCGGGGCGGTGAAGCGCAAGGCGGCCTGGCAGCGTGAGCTGCGGTCGGTTTTCAAGCGGGTGGATTTCATCGCGGTGCCGACGCTGCAGGGACTGCCGCCGAAGATGCCGTACTGGGGCTCTGATGTGGTGTTTGAACTGCGGGTGTTTGAGATGCAGAACACCGTGGCGGTGAACTATGCGGGCAATCCCGCGCTGGCCATTCCGATTTCGATGCCGCCCCAGGGCAAGACGACTCCCGTGACCAGCCTGCAACTGGTGGGTCCGCGCCTGAGCGAGGCCGCACTCCTGAATGCGGGCCGACTGATTGAACACCAAAACTAACACCATGTACCTATCCTCCCTCTGCCGAACCACTCTCTATGCCGCAGCACTGCTGCTCACCTGTACGACCAGCCGTGCGCAAAGCGCGACTGAGCTGATGCAGAGCGGTGATGTGTATGATGTCCAATTTAAGGCCAATGATGCGCTGCGGTACTATCTGCCGGCGGAGAAGCTGGAGCCTGGGAATGTGGCCCTGCTGGTGCGCATCGCGCGGCAGTACCGGCATCTGATGTCTGACGCGGGCACGGGGGCGGAGAAGCTCAGGATCGGTGCGGTGGCGCTGGACTATGGCAAGCGTGCGGCCAAGCTGGGGCCGAATGATTCGGACGCGCAGATCTCACCGGCGATCACTTACGGGCGCATGCTGCCGTATCAGGGGAACAAGGAGCAGGTGGCGGCGACGCCGCTGATCAAAGCGGGCGCGGACCGTGCCATCGCCCTGAATCCGCGCAATGATGTGGCCTGGCATGTGCTGGGGAGGTGGCATCAGGTGCTGGCCAATGTGGGCACGCTGAAACATATGCTGGGCGGACTGATCTACGGCAAGCTGCCGACGACGACGAATGAGGCTGCGGTGAAGTGCTTTGAGCGCGCGATTGCGATCAATCCGCGGCGCCCACGGCATTTCATCGAGCTGGGGCGTACGTTTGCGCACATGGGGAAGAATGAAGAGGCGCGGAAGTACATCGAGAAGGGGCTGACGATGCCTGACATGGAGAAGGATGATGCGGAGGTGAAGGCGCTGGGCCGGGCGGAGCTGGCGAAGATTCCGTGAGGTAGGGATTGTATTTTATATTATTTTGTAGCCTGTGGAGTTTAGGGGTCGAAGCCGGGGATGGAGGCCATGGGGTGCGGACACGGCTTCCTGCGGCGTGATGGCGTAGCAGACGCTGCTGGTGCCCAGCGTCGCGTGAAGAAGTGCTGGGTTTGCTTCCCGGACTGGATGCCAGAACCCAGGGGAGCGCTCGCTAAAGCTCAATGCCGTTAAGCTATAATTACTGTACATTGTTGTTTCATGGTTAACTGACATGGGATGCCCCCGCCATGCCATGCTATTGTTGCCCACGACCAGCCCGTTGATCTCGTCAGCCGCATTCTCAGGCTGCTGCAATGGAGCAGGGATGAACTTGAGACTGCCGACCTGGAACGCCACCAGGGGCCCCGCCGCAAGATTTTCACCTGGCAGATCATCGTTGGCCTCATCGCGCACACGCTGCCTTTTGCCGGTCGCTTCTCCCAATGTCTGCGCCATTTTTTCGGCATGACTCTCAGTGACTCCGCCCTCAGCCAGCGCCGCCAGCAGCTTGGCGGGGACATCTTCCTGCTCATCATGCGCGAGACCTTGCGGCCGCTGGCTGATGCGCAGCTGCATGAGAGCTGCTTTTTTGCGGGGCTGCGGCTCCTCGGCATCGACGGCACACGCTGGAACGTGACCAACACTGCACAGCAGCTTGAACGCATCACCAAGATGCAGACGCGCAGCGGCAGCGCCGCCTTCGCCCACATCCGCATGTCCGCGCTCGTGGAGCTGGGCACCCATGCGCCGCTGCACGCCACGCTGGGGCTTGATGGGGAGAGCGAGCAGGCACTGAGCCTGCCGCTGCTGCAGGCTCTGCCGCAGCACTGCCTGCTGATCCTTGACCGCCTCTACGGGTATGCATCGGTGCTCGACACGCTGCAGCAGCAATGCGACACGGCCAGGGCGCAACACTATCTGGTGCGGGTCAAAGACAAGCTCGCCGCCGCGGTGCGCATGCCGCTGGACGACGGCTCTGCCATGGTGGAGGTGCGCCTGTGTGACAAGGTCAAGTGGCGCCGGGTGCTCAAAACGCTGGTGGTGCGCGAAGTGCGCGGACGCGTGTGGAGCCGCATGCAAAACAAGTGGGTGGAGGTGCGGCTGTGGACCAGCCTGAGCGTGGAGCAGGCCGGGGCGCAGAAGGTTCTCGAACTTTATGCACGGCGCTGGGAGCAGGAGGTGTTCTACCGTGAGCTCAAGCTGCAGGTGGCGCGCAACGGACTGCTGCAAAGCCATACGCCGGAGACGGCACAGCAGGAGATCGCTGCGTTGCTCATGGCCTGCACACTGGTTGCAGAAGAACGCCTGGCGGCGGCCGCACAAGCCGGGGGCGAGGTGCAGGCCGCCGGAGTGATGCGCATCAGCCTGAGCATCTGTCTTGAGCACACCCAGGCGTTGTGGCTGGTGCTCAGCTCGGCGCAGGGGTTGATGGACCAGTCCTCGCAAGCCGAGCTAGTGCGGCGGGTGCGGGCTCAAATCGCCGCATATGCGCTGCCTCCAAGACGTGCCAGAAGTTGTCAGCGCAAGGTGCGCCAGTCCGTGAAGGACTGGCCGCGCATGACCTCACCTACTTCCATCACCGCTGCCCCTCTATATCAAGTCGTCAACATTGCTTAACGGCATTGCGCTAAAGCTCGGCACCCCTGGGCTGAAATACGGAAGGCCGTTGGCCTTCAAGACAAGGAGACAGCCTGCTAGGGAGGTTCCCATCACTGAGAGCCATTCATGCCGCAGGTGTTTGCGGAGTGCTGAGGAATCAATTCCGCGTTCCGAAGGCTGCGGCTGTAGGGGGGCTGAGATCGTCCTACACTTTACTTGGTGCGGAGGTGGGGAGATCGGCGAGGGTGCCGTCGATGAAGGTGTGGTGCCAGAGCTGGGTGGCGACGACGGCGGCGAGGCCCATTTCGACGGAGAGGCGCGGGAGGGAGCCGGCACGGAGCTCGCGGAAGGCTTTCCGCCAGTGGCGGACCTGGGCGATGTCGAAGTAGCCGGTGCGGCGCAGGGATTCTTCGCTGAGAAGCTCGCTGACGAATTTGGGCTCGGGGTCGATGTGGAAGCTGTCGAGCGGGGCGCGGAAGATGACTTTTTGCCGGCGGGCGATTTCTTTCGGGAGCCAGCGTTCGGCGACGAGGCGCAGGAGGTGTTTGTCGCGGAAGCCCTTGAGCTTCCACTGCGGGGCGAGCTTGGAGGTGAAGTCGAAGACGTCTTCGTCGAGGAAGGGGTAACGGACTTCGACGGAGGAGTGCATGGCCACGCGGTCTCCTTTGGCCTGAAGCAGATGACCGGCGAGGGTGACACGTGCGCCGACCCAGAGGCTGCGATTGAGCGGGGTCCAGTGCTTGGCGCGCTCGAGATTCATGCCGAGGCTTTCCCAGGGGCGGGCGGTGGCGAGGACTTCGCGCATGGGCTCGCCGTAGAAGCGGAGTTTGGAGAGCGCGAGCACGCCATAGCTGTCGATCCAGGCATTGGGCCCGCCGACGGCGTCCTCCCACATCTTGCGGCTGGTGGCGGGATAGTGAGGGACTTTGTTCAGGCGGAGGAAGGCGCGGCGTGCGAGATCGCTGAGGCGCAGGCCGGGGATGACATCGAGCGCGCCGAAGATCTTGGCGATCTTGTACCAGGGATAGCCTGCGAGCCATTCGTCCGCGCCTTCGCCGGTGAGGACGACTTTTTGACCATTGGTGTGGACGCGCCGTGCGAGCATGAGCAGCGCGGCGCAGGAGGTGTCGATGACGGGAGCTTCGGCGGCGTGGATGAGCTGGGGGTACATGTCCAGCGCATCGCTGGCGCGGAAGTCCTGAACGATGGGGGGCTTGGTGCCGATGTGTTTGGCGGTACGCTGGGCGGCGCTGAGTTCATCGAGCTTCGGATCATCGACACGAATGGTGTAGGTGTTGATGGATTCGCCTTTGAGCTTGCAGGCCATGGCGACGATCATGCTGGAATCGAGGCCGCCGGAGAGGTAGGCGCCGACGGGGACATCGGCGCGGAGGCGTTTGTCCACAGCTTGAAGGAGAAGGCTCTCCAACTCATCGACGAGCTTGGTGGGATCCGTCGTGGGGTCTTCATCGCCCTGATTGGGGAAGTCCATCTCCCAGTAGGTGTGCTCCTTGATGGGCTCTGCCTCACCGGGAGTGATCTGCAGGTAGTGGCCTGCGGGGAGGAGGTGGATGCCGGCGAAGCATGTCGTCGGGCCGGGCATGGCACCGAAGGTGAAGATGTGATCAATGCCCTTCAAATCCGCCTGCGGGGTGAACATACCAGAAGCCAGCAGGCCTTTGATCTCGGAGGCAAAGAGCAGCCAGTCGCCCTGGCGTGTCCAATACAATGGGGCAATGCCGAAGCGATCGCGCCCGAGGGTGAGCTGGTGGCGCGTGACATCGTACAAGGCCACGGCGAACTGGCCGCGCATGCGCTCGAACATGCCCTCATGGCTTTCCTCCCAGAGATGCGGGATGATCTCGGTGTCGCAGTGGGTGTGCAGGACATGGCCGCGCGAAACGAGCTCGGCGCGCTTTTCAGGGAAATCGAAGAACTCGCCGTTGTAAACGGTGTAGGCGCTCTGGTCTTCATTGCACATGGGCTGCTGGCCATCGGCGAGGCCGACAATGCTGAGACGGCGGGAAGCGAGTGAGACGCCGGGGCGCTTGAAAAAGCCTTCTTCATCGGGGCCTCGGTGAGTCAGGGCGCGAGCCATGCGTTCAACCACACCTTCAGACACCGTACGCCTTCCGGCCAGATCCATGATACCAGCAATGCCACACATATGTGGAAAGTTATCGCTGCGACTGGGGGTGGGAAGCAATGGCTAAGTGGGCAGGTAGGGTAAGACCCCATATGGGGAGACGGGGCCTGCCGGGATCATTTCCACCGCGCCTGCATCCGAGCTTCAAAGCGCTTCAGCAGTTCTGCATCGGCGCGGAAGGTTGTTTGCCGCAGATCTTCAAGCAATTCGATGCCATTGCAGAGCCGGCGTTCATCTGCGAGGTCAATCAAGTTAAGCGTGCCAACAGCCAGCAGGCCGCGTGTTTCCGCCGCCATCCTGCCGCGGCGTTCGTCCATCAGGACCACTTTCAGCCTTTGCTCCAGAGCGAGACTGATGGCCTCCGTTTCACCTTTGCCGAGCTGCACAGTCTCATCCAGATGACGGACCTGCATGACCCGCAGCCAAGCCGGAGGCACCTGGAGCCAGCGCTCCACGGCTTCAGGAGCTCTGGGATGACGAAGTTCCGCGAGAACAGCCGAGGGGATCAAGACTTCTCCAAAGAGCGAGCCAAGAATATCGGTGCGTCCGATCAGGATGAGATAGTTCAGCGGGGTGGTGTCCGCCACGACCACGCCGGTCGAGTTCATGCCTGCAAGAATGAACGCAACTTTGCAGAACTCTCTTCAAGCTCCTCCCAGGAGGGCTGCTGCTCTGCGCCCTGCCGCTTGAAAAAGGTCTCCGCCTCATGAAAGCCCAGCCCCAGCATTTCCGCAGCCTGACCGCGCGAAAGCCTGCCTTCACGATAGCTCTCGGTGATCAGCATCTCACGCGCGCGCCCGGCGGCGTCAGCCGTGTCGAGGCCGAGCAGACGCTTCCATGCATCGGGTAGTTCGAGGACAATGGTCATGCCGGAAATTACCTTTTTTGGAACTGACCGCAAGGGGGCACTTGTTCGAGCGTTTAGCGGCCAGGGTAGGGTTTTACCCCATGGTGGGTATGGGGTGGGAGGGGCTAAAGGAAGGCACTGCCGCTGGAGGTCAGCGGTGAAGACGGACTCATGCAGCTGGGCCGTGAACTTTTTTCCTTTTATCACACACATGCCCACACTCAATCAATCCGCTTCGTCACTGCCGCCCCCGCTTCCAATCTTAAACAAGGAGAGTGTCGCCATCATCGGGATTGGCTGCCGTTTCCCTGGCGGGGTGAATGATGTGGAGGCGTTCTGGAAGCTGCTTGAGGAAGGGCGTGATGCGGTATGTGAAGTGCCGGCTGACCGCTGGAATGTGGAGCGCTTTTATGACGCGGAGCCGGGCATCGTGGGCAAGACCGTGGCCAAGCGCGGCGGCTTCATCGACGGCATCGACCAGTTTGACCCGCAGTTCTTCGGCATCTCGCCGCGTGAGGCGCCGTACATTGATCCGCAGCAGAGGCTGCTGCTGGAAACGGCGTATGAGGCGATTGAGGATGCGGGAGTGGTGCTGGATCTGGACAAGGGCACGGACATCGGTGTGTTCGTCGGCATTTCGCACAATGATTACCAGGGCCTGCAGCACACGGCGACGGATCGTGCGGGCATCAGCGCGCACACGCCGACGGGCAGCGCGCACAGCATCGCGGCAAACCGCATTTCGTATTGTTTGAATCTGACGGGGCCGAGCATCGCGATGGACACGGCGTGCTCCTCCGCCCTGACGGCGGTGCATGTGGCGTGCGAGCACATCCTGGATGGGCGCTGCAAAACGGCGATGGCCGGCGGTGTGACGGTGATGATCACGCCGGATGGGTTTATCGGATTTTCGCAGGCGGGGATGCTTTCGCCTGAGGGCAAATGCAAGGCCTTTGATGCCTCGGCGAATGGCTTCGTGCGCGGTGAAGGCGCGGGCATGGTGCTGCTGAAAAAACTCTCTGATGCCATCGCGGATGGTGATCCGATTCATGCGGTGATCATTGGGTCTGCGGTGAATTCAGACGGGCATACGAATGGCATCTCCCTGCCAAGTCCGGAGGCGCAGGCCAATCTGGTGCATGATGCGTGTGTGCTGGCGGGCGTGATGCCCGCAGACATCGGCTATGTGGAAGCGCATGGCACGGGCACTGCGGTGGGAGATCCGATCGAAGCGCATGCACTTGCCGAGGCCCTGTGTGCGGAGCGTGCGGAGGATGCGCCGCTGATCATTGGATCTGTGAAGACGAATCTTGGGCATCTGGAAACCGCCTCGGGTGTGGCAGGATTGGTCAAGGCGGCGCTGGTGCTCAAGCACGGGCGCATCCCGGCGAGCCTGCATTTTGAATCGCCAAATCCGCACATTGATTTCACCGCGCTTAAGCTGCGCGTGCCGGTGGTCAGCGAAGAGTTTCCGGAGCTTGGAGCGCTGCGTCTCGCGGGTGTGAATTCCTTTGGCTTTGGCGGGTCCAATGCGCATGTGATTTTGTCCGAGGCACCGAAGCAGGCGCCGCGTGCGCATGTGACTCCCAGCAACAACCGCGCATGGCCGCTGACACTTTCCGCACGGTCTGAGAAGGCGCTGCAGTCTGCGGCGTGGCAGTTGAGCGTGTGGCTGGACGAGCATTCGAAGCTGAACGGCAGCTCACCGTTGCTGCCGGACCTCACTTACATGCTGGGTGCTCGGCGCAATCATCACTCCCACCGTCTGGCGCTGACCGCGCGGACGCTGGGCGAAGTGGTGCAGGAGCTCAGCGCCTTTGCGTCGGGTCAGCCCGGGCCGCGCATGCGCAGTGCATTTACGCCCCGGCCCGAGCATGCGGCACGCGTGGTGTTTGTGATGAGCGGCCAGGGGCCGCAGTGGCAGGGCATGGGCTGCGAGCTGATGAAGCACGAGCCGGTGTTTCAAAAGATGATCGAAGCCTGTGACAAGGCGATGAAGCCCTGGGCGAAGTTTTCACTGATCGATGAACTCAATCGTCCCGAGGCGGAGACGAAGATGCAGCAGACGGCGATCTCGCAGCCGGCGATTTTCGCCATGCAGATGGGGCTTGCCGCGCTGTGGCAGTCCTGGGGCATCAAGCCTGCGGCAGTCGTCGGGCACAGTGTGGGCGAAGTGGCGGCAGCGTGCATCGCAGGCATCCTGACGCTGGAGCAAGCGGCGAAGATCATCGTGCTGCGCGGGCGATTCATGGATGAATGCGCTGCAGCTGGCGGAACGATGCTGGCGGTGGGCATGAGCCCGGAAGAAGCGCTGGCGGTGATCGCCAAGCATGACCGTGCGGTGAGCATCGCTGCCTTCAACGGGCCGCGTTCGCTCACGTTGTCGGGATTGAAGACATCGCTGGAGGCCATCGCGGCCGAACTGGAACTGAAGGGCGTGTTTGCGCGCTTTTTGCAGGTGAGTCATCCGTTTCATCATGCGATGATGCAATCCGCTGCGGATGCCCTGAAGGCGGCGCTGATCGATTTGAAACCGCAGGCTGAAAAGCTGCCGTTTTTCAGCACGGTGACCGGCAGGCGTCTGAGTGGTGCTTCTTGTGACGCGGGCCATTGGTCACGCGGTGTGAGGCAGCCGGTGGAGTTTGCGAATGCGATTGCTGCGGTGGCGGAATTTGGAGCGGATGTGTGGCTGGAGATCGGTGCGCATCCCGCGCTGGTGCGCTCCATGCAGGAATGCCTGGGCGAAAATGGGGGCAAGGCCACGGTGCTGGCCTCCGCACGCCGTGAGCGCGAGCATGAGTCTCTGCTGGAAACCGCGCTGGATCTGCATCTGGCGGGAGTGGTGCTGGACTTCAAGGCGCTCACGCCATCGCGGCGTCATCTGACGCTGCCGACGTATGCCTGGGACAAGAGCCGGTGGTGGAATGAATCTGCCGAGATGCGCGAAGGGCGGCTGGCTCCGGGAGGCAAGGGTCTGCTGGACATCCGCCTCGCGCGATCCACGCCGACGTGGATCACGCGGCTGGACAACCGCCACATGGCCTTCCTGAAGGATCATCGTGTGGAGAACCTCATCATCTTTCCTGCCGCAGGATTCGTGGAAATGGCGTTGGAGGCCGGGGTGGAGTTGTTTGAGGGCAAGGCCTTCGTCATTGAAGACTTCGAGATCCGCAAGCCTCTCATTCTGCCTGATCCACCGTCCGGGCTGCTGATGGAGCTGACGTATGATCTGACGGAGCGCACGTTCTCCATTCAGAGCAAGTTTGAAAACGGGGCCTCATGGTCCACTCACGTGGTGGGTGCGATGCGCGGTGAGCGCACCGAGTCCTCCTTTGCTGCAACGACCTGGGAGGCGTCCAAGCTGCCTGCGGTGGGGCTGGACACTTTCTATGATCACATGAGTGACATGGGACTGCGCTACGGTGAGGAGTTTCGACCGATTCGTGAGCTGTCCGCGAATGCCGGCAAGTCGGCAGGACGCGTGGCGCTGAGTGCTGCCATCGCACCACGTGCGGCGGAGTATCCGCTGCATCCGGTGCTGTTTGATGGCGCGCTGCAAATCTTCTCCGCAGGTGCGGCGACGGTGGAAGGACGCACGGCCGGACTGCGGCTGCCGGTGCGCTTTTCACGCATCTTGTTTCTGCGCACGCCGGGGGCTTCGAGCCGGGTGTGTGCGGGAGTGAAGGATGCGAATGATGAATTCGTGGAAGGCGGCATCGACCTGTATGACGAGGCGGGCCGGCCGTGTGTGCGCATTGACGGATTCCGTGCGATCAGCGTGGAAGGATCAAAGCGCACCGGTAAAAACGGCAAGGGCCGTGATGTGACGTATCACATCGCCTGGGAGGAGCGCAAGCTGGGGAACAAACCCGCTGCTGCGGCCCCGGTGGCACTGAGCCGGCTGCATGCGGCGGCGCAGAGCGCGCTGGATGAAGTGCTGGACATGCGCGGACGCAACAACCTGGATGCGGCGAGCGCCGCTGGTGATGAACTGACCGCCGCGCAAGTGGCGAGCGGTCTGCGTGCGATGGGTGCGGAAGGGGAATTCACGGCGAAATCACTCGGCGTGAGCGACTCGATGCAGCGCTCGTTTGTGCAGCTGATGAACAACTTGGTGAAGCAAAAGCTGCTGATCCTGAAAGGTGCGGGGTATCAGACGACACCGGCCTTCACGAAGGCAGCGGATTCGTCAGCGGCGCTGCTGAGTTCATGCATCTCCCTGTATCCGGGCCATCTGCCGGAGGCGCTGATTTGCGGCGCCACCTGTGGGGAGCTTGGGCCCATCATGCGTGGTGAGAAGGAGGCGGTGCAGGTCTTGTTTGCCAGTGGTGGTGCGGATTTGCTGGATCAATTTTATGGCGATGGACTCGTGACGAGCCCATGGCTGGCGGCGATGGCCAGTGCGGTGAGCGAGGCGGCGCGTCAGCTTCCGGAAGGACGCGGGCTGCGCATCCTGGAAATCGGCGCAGGCACGGGCGGGCTGGCCTCTCAGGTGCTGCCCTGCCTGGAGCGTGGCGTGCATACCTATGTGTTCAGCGATGTCTCACCGGCTTTCTTTCCTGCGGCGAAGCAGAAGCTGAACAGCTTCGCCGAAGTGGAGTATCAGGTCTTTGATCTGGAGAAGCCCGGCACGGAGCAGGAGTTCAAGGCTGGCTCGTTTGACATCATCCTCGGCACGAATGTGATCCATGCGGTGAGCGATGTGCGCAGCGCTCTGCGCAATCTCAATGAGCTGCTGGTGCCCGGTGGCAGCCTGATGTTTGTGGATGTGGCGACGCCGCATCTGTGGCTGAACGCGGTCTTTGGACTGACGAGCGGCTGGTGGCGTTTCACGGACCGTGATCTGCGGCCGAATCATCCGCTGCTGGAGCGTGAGCAATGGCAGAAGGTGCTGGGCGAGACGGGATTCAGCGAAACGGTTTCGCTCTCCGGTTTGATCCGCTCCCAAGGCGGCGAAAGCTTGATCGGGCTCATGGCACGCAAGCCGTGGAGCGAGGCGGTGCATGCCGAGCCTGCTCTGGCGGAAGTACCGGTGGAGAAATCCTGGCTGGTGATGGCGGATGCAGGCGGGCTGGGAGATGAGCTGGCAGTGCAACTGCGTGAGAGCGGAGTGAACTGCCGCGTGGCTCACCGAGGCAATGCCTTTGAGCCGGAAGGCACGGATGCCTTTGCCCTGCGTGCGGAGTCGCTGGAAGACTGGCAGATGCTGCTGAAAGCCTGCGCGGATGAAGTGCCGGAGCGGTTTGTCTATCTGTGGAGCCTGGATGAGCAGGAACCCGTGGCTGGCAAGGATGCCGCGATGATGGGAACGGATGGATTGTTTCACCTGACGCAGGCGCTGGAGCTGCTGAATCCGGCGGCCAAGCTGCGGATCGATGTGGTGACGCGTGGTGCCCAAGCTGTGGGCCGGAACAACAAGGTGGCGCTGGCGCAGGGGCCGTCGATCGGCCTGATGCGTGTGATTGCCAATGAGCACAGCAACTACACCTGCCGTGGCATTGACCTGCCACCTGAGGCTTCTGCCGCAGACAAGGGGATGCTTTGGACTGAACTGCAGCAGGAGGATGCGGAGCGCGAGATCGCCTACCGTGGTGAAACGCGCTATGTGCGGCGCATCAACCGAGGGCTGCAACCGCGTGAGCAGGTGCTGGATGCGAGCGTGCCGCTGCGGCTGGAGTCGCGTGAGCGCGGTCTGCTGGATGCGCTGAAACTGGTGCCCTTTGCGCTGCCACCGTGCGGTGCAGGTGAAGTTGTCATTGAAGTGAAGGCGGCGGGGATGAATTTCCGCGATGTGCTGAAGGCGCTGGCGCTGTATCCTGCCGAAACGGCGGATGCGCGTGTCTTTGGCGATGAAGTGGCCGGGATCGTGAAGGCGGTGGGCAGCGGTGTGACGCATGTGAAGACCGGCGACCGTGTGTTTGGCCTGGCGGTGTTTGGACTTGCGACGTATTCCATGGCGCGCGCCGCTGATGTGCGTGTGATTCCTGCAGGGCTGTCGTTTGAAGAAGCGGCGACGCTGCCGGTGGTCTTCATGACTTCATGGTATGCGCTGAAGACGGCGGCGAATTTGAAGAAGGGCGAACGCATCCTGATTCATGCGGGTGCAGGTGGCGTGGGCATGGCGGCGATCCAGATCGCGCATCATCTGGGGGCGGAAGTGATCGCCAGCGCCGGGAGTCCGGCGAAGCGCGCGCTGCTTTCTGTGCTGGGTGTGAAGCATGTGATCGACTCACGGCGTGGCGACTTTGCCGAGGCGGTGATGGAACTGACGCATGGCAAAGGCGTGCATGTGGTGCTGAACGCACTGGCTGCTGAAGCCATCCCGATGGGACTTTCCTGTCTGGCGCAGTCGGGCCGGTTCATTGAGATCGGCAAACGGGACATTTATCAAAACAGCCGCATCCCGCTGTGGCATCTGCGGAAGAACGCTTCATTCCACGTGGTGGCGATGGATGCGATCTTCAGTGATGATGAAGAGCAGACGCGCGAGCTGCTGGGAACGATCGCCGAACTGGTGGAGAAGAAGGCGCTGCATGCGCTGCCGTTCCGCGCTTTCCCGGCGTGCCGCATTGATGTGGCCTTCCGCCTGATGGCGCAGGGCAGGCACACGGGCAAAGTGATCGTGTCATTCCCAGAGCCGTTTGTGGTGAGACGTGGCGAGCCGCTGACGCCGGGCTTTGCGGTGAAGGCGGACGGCTGCTACCTGATCACGGGTGGGTTTGGCGGATTTGGCAAGGTGCTGGCCGAGTGGCTGGCCGACTGTGGCGCGAAGCATCTGGTGCTGAGCAGCCGCAGCGGACCGAGCACGCCTGTGGCGGAAGACTTTCTCAAGAAACTGCGCGCACGTGGTGTGGATGTGAAGGTGGTGCTGGCAGACGCCGGTGCGCCTGAAGACATCCAGCGACTGCTGGCGGAGATCGCCACGACGAAGATTCCGCTGAAGGGCGTGTTTCATCTGGCGATGGTGATTGATGATGCACCGATGGCGGCGCTGACACGTGAGCGGATGCGCACGGTGCTGGCACCGAAGGCGCACGGTGCGTGGATGCTGCATGAAGGCACGCTGGGCATGAGCCTGGACTGCTTCGTGATGTTCTCGTCTGTCTCGAGCATTTTTGGAAATTCGGCACAGGCGAACTATGCCTCTGCGAATGCGTTCCTGGATTCACTGGCACATCACCGCGCGGCCATGGGGCTGCCGGCGCTGGTGATCAACTGGGGCGCGCTGGGCGGAGAAGGGTATGTGGCACGCAATGAACGTGTGGCTGAATATCTGGCGCGTCAGGGCACCACGCCGCTGTCTCCGCGTGAAGTGGTTTTTTTGACGGAGTCTTATCTTAATGCCGGTGCCACGCAGGCGATGGCGATGCGGGTGGACTGGTCGAAATGGCGGCAGTCATTCCGTGGCAGCCAGGAGAGTCCTTTGCTGGAGCGCATCTATGCGGCCGGCGTGGACGCACCGGAAGCGAGCGGTGCGAAGAGCGACTGGCGGCGCAAGATTGAATCTGCCGCACCTGCGGAGCGTGCGGATGTGATCGGCCAGGCGGTGCGTGATGTGGTGGGTTCTGTGCTGCGGGTGAAACCTGAGGGGCTGCGCTTTGACCAGCCGCTGACGGACCTGGGGCTGGATTCACTGATGGCGGTGGAGATCGAAAATTCGATCGAGAGCTCCATCGGAGTGGCGCTGCCGCCGGCGAGCCTGATGCGTGCGCGCACGATCGGGCAGATCGCGACACTGATTTCTGAACACATGGGAGCAGCGGCTGCACCGCAAGCACCTGCAGAGCCTGCGGAACCCGTGGCAACGGAGGACGTGGATCTGGAGGCGCTGAGTGATGAAGAGATTGACCGCTTGCTGGATGATGCCGACATCGAGGATGAAAAACCCCAGGCGCTGAAGGCTCAAGCCTGATGTCTGAAGACAATCGAGCACGGCTGAAGCAATGGCTGGCGAGCGGAGAAATCCGCCTGCAGCCGCTGAGCTTTCCGCAGCGCGAGCTGTGGGAGGCGGCGCCTGTGCCTGCCGGGGATGTGTCCAACAACATCTGCGCACTGATTCAGGTGCGTGGACTGCTGACACCGCAAGGGAGCGAGGCGGCGCTGCAAAAAGTGGTGGACCGGCAGGAGGTGCTACGGCTTTCGATCCTGCCGGGCAAGGTGCAGCCGATGCAGATGATCCGCCGGACGGCGGTGCCTGCGCTGCGCTTTCATGAGCTGTCACCGGAACAGCAAGAGCCGGAGGCGATCGAAGAACTGACGCGGGAGATTGCGAGCCGTCCGTTTGACCTGGTGCAAGGGCCGCTGTACCGCGCGGAGGTGTTTCGGCGCTCTGCGGACGAGCATGTGCTGGTGCTGGTGATTCATCATGCGATTGCGGATGGCTGGACGCTGGGTGTGTTTGTGCAGGATTTGTTTGCCTCCTACATGCAGGGAGTGCGGGGAAATCACGCGGCTCTGACAGCGGTGCCGCAGACGTATGGGCAGTGGGGTGCTGCGGAGCGTGCTTTCTGGCAGCCTGCGGTATTGGAACAACGGCTGGAGTTTTGGAAAACGCATCTGGCTGGAGCGCCACGGCTCTGGAACACCGCCGTGAGCGGTGAGATGAAGCGCTGCGTGACGCAGGTGTCTGGCGAACTTGGCCGAGCAGTGAGGGAACTGGCGCGCCGGAATGGTGCGACGCTTTTCAGCACGCTGCTGACGGCGTTTCAAATCACGCTGTCGAAGTGGACGGGGCAGGATGACATCGTGGTCGGTACGCCGGTGGCAAACCGCAGCACGCAGGCGGCGCGCGAGACGATGGGCTACTGCTCCGGCATTGTGCCACTGCGCGGTCAGATTGATCGCACGCGGTCGTTTGCCGAGAGTCTGCATGCGGTGCATGAGACGACGGTGGAGTCGTTTGCGAATGCGATTCCGTTTGCGGAACTGGTGAGTGCCCTGGGCATTGCGACACCTCCGGGGCACAATCCGATTTTTGAGGTGCGTTTTGCGCTGCAGAATCATCCGATTCCTGATGTGGCGGTGCCGGGGCTTTCGCTGCAACTGCGCATGCGCAGCACGGGGACGTCTCGATTCAACCTGGCGTGTGAGATCAATGAGGAAGGGGAGGCGATGGAGGTCGCGTGGCTGTTTCACGCGAACCAATTCACATTGGCAGACATTGAGCAGGTGGGGCGCATGTATCTCGATGTGCTCGCCGGTGTGTGCCAGTCGCCGGAAATTTTAACGGCTGCATTGATGACGACACTGCGATGAAAACTGAACCCTCCGTCAAAACACATTGGGTGAGCCGCTCGGCTTTTCAGATCGTGGTGTTTTTGTTTTTGTTTGCCGAAATCGGGCTTTGGGCGGTGCTGCACAGCGGGGCTTCGTTGTGGTGGGCTGTGCCGCTGGTGCTGCTGGTGGCGCATCTCATGCATGGGGCGGCGGTGGGCTTTCATGAGGCGACGCATGGGCTGCTGCGGAGAAACCGGCGCTTCAATGAATTTGATGGCGTGCTGCTGGGGGTCTTCAGCTTCATGAGCTTCAGCCTGTACCGTGCGGCGCATCAGACGCATCATGCGTACTTTGCCACGGAGCGTGATGAGGAGCTGTGGCCGTTTGTTTTCACGAAGGCACCGCGGTGGAGCCGGGTGCTGGTGGCATTTCTTGAGCTGACTTGCGGAATAGTGTACACGCCGTTTTTGTTTCTGCGGTCTTTTCTCCGAAAGGGCTCGCCTATACGCAGCCCGAAGGTGCGGAAGCGCATCTGGATGGAGCTGGCGCTGATGGTGGTGGTGTGGATCGGGATCATTGCCGCCGTTTCATACTGGCAGGTGTGGTATTACTTTGGGTGGATGTATTTTGCTCCGGCATTCATCGCGGGGAATCTGCAAAGCTGGCGCAAGTATGTGGAGCATGTGGGTCTGACCGGGAACACGGTGAACAGCGCGACGCGGCACATCGTGGCCGAGGGATGGACCGGACGGCTGGTGGCCTTCACGCTGCTGCATGAGCCTTATCATGGCGTGCATCATCTGCATGTGGGCATACCGCACGCTGAGCTGCCTCACCGCAAGGATGAGATCCTGCCGAAGACACCTGACGAACGCGCGCCCTTTCCGAGCTACCGGCATGCGATGCTGGATGTGCTTCGAAGCCTGCGTGATCCACGCGTGGGTGCGCAATGGCATGGGAATGCCAAACAGACATGACGCGCATGCTCACCTTCGCCATTGTCATTGCATCTGTATTCAATCTGGCGGCCTGCCAGGGGCTGCCGAGTGCGAGCCTGGAGGAGGCGCACGAGGCGTGGCTGGTGATGCAGCATGAAAAGCCCGGCACAGTGACGGCGCAAACGGCGCTGCTGAAGTATGACCACGCGGTGGCGCAGGTGGTGCAATCTCTCCGTGCCCGAGAAGGAACGGCGGCGTGGGGGAAGGAGATGCAAACCGGGGGTATGCGAAGATGGCGTCTGACGTTTGATGCACCTGTGCCATCTGATTCAACACGCACGCTGGCGCTGGCGGAGTTCGCGCATTGCCGGCCTGCGGCTGAGGTGAGGCTGCATGGATTTCACAGGGTGGTGGCGCATGGCGGCATTGGCGTGCCCGTGGTGCTGGCGCAGGATGATGCGGTGCGTGTGCAGCGGCGGTTTCAGCCGCCGCAAGGTGAATGCCTTTCAGCCACGGCGGTGCTGGAGTTTCCACCTGATGTGCCGGGGCATGCAGCGGAGGCACGGCTGCGATTTTACAATCCGCTGGCGGTGTCGGAGATCGCGGTGGGCGGACAAGTCCAGCCGCTGGCAGAGAACCTCACGGCGGCCCTGCAGGGCACGCTGACGGATGCGCGTGTGGAAGAAAAAGGGGAGGGGCAGCAGGCCGCCTCCGCCTCGGGTGAGCGTGCGTCACGGTTGTTTTTCCTCAGCCGCTATGACAAGGGCAAGGTGCCGGTAATCTTTGTGCATGGCATGCTGGCGGGGTCGGATGTTTGGAAAAACTGCGTCAATGAGATGTATGCGGATGAGGGCCTGCGCCGTCGTTACCAGCCGGTGTGCTTCAGCTATCCCAGCAAGCTGCCGATTCCAGCCTCGGCGGCACGGCTCAGGGAGCTGCTGACGCAGGCCCGCAGCCGGTTTGATGCACGGCACGAGAATGCCGGGTTTGGCCGCATGGTGCTGGTAGGGCACAGCATGGGCGGCCTGCTGGCACGCATGCAGGTCATTGATTCAGGCGAGGATTTCTGGCGTGCCTTTTTTGACGTGAGCCCGGAGCGCGTGGAAGGAGAAGTGGATGCGACCACGCGGCACATGCTGCAGCAGTCGTTTTTTTTCAAGAGGCGGAATGACATCGGCACGGTGGTGTTCATCAGCACGCCGCATCAGGGCAGCGTGCTGGCTGACAACAGTGTGCTGCGGACGCTGGTGCGGACGGCGCTGTTTCTGCCCAAGACGGCAGGGGAGCAGGTGAAGGCGCTCATGGCGCTGCCGGCATCATTCATTCATCCCGCGTCACGGGACTTTCATGCGTGGGGCGTGGGAGGTGTGGAAAATCTGGCGGCGAAGCATCCTTTTTTACGAGCGCTGGCGCGGCATTCCATGACGGTGCCGTTTCATTCCATCATCGCCACACGCCGTGCGGCCGAATGCCGCGCGAGCAGCGACGGGATCGTGCCCTACTGGAGCGCGCATCTGGATGGAGCGGCTTCGGAAACTCTCGTGCCTTACTCACATCGCTGCACGGCGAAAGCGGAAACGGTCCAGGCCGTGACGAAGATCCTGGCCGGTATTCGATGAACGACGGTCCTACCCAAGAAATCATGAGAGCCCCTTTAACAGAATCCCATACAACCGCATCACCCGCGCTCGTCTTCGAGGCGCGCGGTCTGAAAAAAGAATACGATGAGGGCAGCGTGCAGGCGCTGCGCGGGGTGAACTTTCGCATCACGCAGGGAGAGTTTGTGGTGATCATCGGCCCGAGCGGCTGCGGCAAGACGACGCTGCTGCAGATGCTGGGTGCGCTGGATGTGCCGAGCGCGGGCATCCTGCATTATCGCGGCAGCTCGATGGCCGAGATGACTGACCCTTCGGCGTACCGCGCCCGTGAGATAGGCATCATTTTCCAGGCCTTCCATCTGCTGCCGACTTTCACGGCGGTGGAAAATGTGCAGATGCCGATGTTTGAAACGGACAGGCCTGTTGGCACACGATCTGAACGGGCCGTGGAGCTGCTCAAGTCCGTGGGTCTGGGGCATCGCCTGAATCATTTCCCCACGAAGCTTTCCGGCGGTGAGAAGCAGCGGGTGGCGATCGCCCGCAGTCTGGCCAATGGAGCCGGGGTGCTGCTGGCAGATGAACCCACGGGGAATCTGGACAGTGAAAATTCGAAGCACATTCTGGAGCTGATCATCCGGCTGCGGCGTGAGCAAAACATGACGCTGGTGCTGGTGACGCATGATCTGAACATCGCGCGCATGGCCACCCGAACCATCGAGATGAAGGACGGCCTGATCGTGGCTGATCAACAAACACCCACACCCGCAGCCTGATATGAACTTTTTTTCCATTGTTACGCGCGGCCTGCTGCGACGCCCTGTGCGCACCGGGCTGACGCTGGTGGGCATCTCCGTCGGGATCGGCGCCGTGGTGGCGCTGGTCGGTATATCACGCGGTTTTGAAGCCAGCTGGGCGACGGGCATGAAGGTGCGCGGTACGGACATCGTTGTGAGCAACATGGGCAACGCGCTGGCGCCGAAACCGTTCAGCTCCGAGGTGCGCGACCGCATCGTGAAAATTCCGCAGGTGGCGGAGGCCTGCTCCATCTATGCGGATCTGACGAGCGTGGAGGATGCCTCAATGATGGTGGTGTCGGCACGTGAGTGGGGCGGCTTTTCCTGGCAGAACCTGAAGCTGATCTCCGGACGCATGCCACAGGATGGTATGGAGGCGGCGGCGGTGCTAGGGCAGACGGCGGCGGAGACGCTGAAGAAGAAGGTCGGCGACACGCTGCAGATCGAAACGAAGGAACTGATCGTCACGGGCATCGTTGATGGCGGCGCGATGGTGGAGAACGGATCGGTGATTCTGTCGCTGGCGCTGTTTCAAAACATCACGGGCAACGAAGGGCGGATCAACGTGATCGACGTCCGTGCCGCGCCGGGGCTGAGCGAGGAGCAGATGAAGGAGCTTTGCGAGAAGATCAATGCGGCCGCGCCCGAGGCGCGAGCGATGGTGGCGGGGGAGCATCTGGGCAACAGCCAGGCGTTTCGTTTCATCAGCGCGATGAGCTGGGGGACTTCGCTGCTGGCGGTGATCGTGGGTGTGCTGGGGGTGATGAACACGATGCTGATGACGGTCTTTGAACGGAAGCAGGAGATCTGCATCCTGCTGGCGATCGGCTGGAAGCCGGGGCGCGTGATTCGAATGATCTTGTGGGAGTCGGCCCTGCTGGGATTTCTGGGCGGCATCGTGGGAGTGATCATCGGCACGATTGGCGTGAAGGTGCTGGAGACGCTCCCGGCGATCCACGGCATGCTGGAGCCGGATTTTAACCTGGGACTGATGGCGGTGGCCGTCGGCCTGGCGGTGGTGGTGGGCGTCATCAGCGGGCTGTATCCTGCGTGGCGGAGTTCACGACTGACACCGAGCCTTGCGATGCAGGGCTGAAATTTTACCTCAATACCTCATTATGAAAACTCTTCTTCGATTGATCTGTCCTGTGCTGCTGGCGATGTCCGCCCATGCGGATGATGCTGCGAATGGACTCGCTGCGAAACTGGGGGCGATGCAACAGGATGGCGCGTCTGTGGTGAGGCTGAAGATGGAGGTGCAGGGGGCTGGCAAGTCCACGCTGCAACTGCAGATCAAACAGCGACGCAGCAGTGCGGGCACGGAAGTGGTGTATCAGGTGCTGTGGCCGAAGGAGCGGGCGGGGGAGGCGGTGCTGCTGCGCAAGATGGGCGATGGGGGCGCGACGGGGACGGTGTTTGTGCCGCCGAACACGGTGCGGACTCTTGACGGCAGCCAGATGAAGGATGCGCTGCTGGGCAGTGATCTGAGTTATGCCGATGTGGTGGAGAATTTCTTTCTCTGGAAGCAGCAGGCGATTGTTGGCACGGAAATGGTGAACCGTGTGAGCTGTGACGTGCTGGAATCGAAGCCAGGCAAAGGAGAGCGCTCTAATTATGGCAGCGTGCGCACGTGGGTGGATCGCCGCCGTGAGGTGCCGCTGCGTGTGGAGAAGTACAGTGCGTCAGGAAAGCTGGTGCGGAGGATCGAGACGACGCGGGTGGTCAGCAATGACAAGAAGCAGGCCGTGCCGGCGAACCTCACGGTGAGCGGGGCCGGGCAGGGAAGCGTGACTGAGGTGAATGGCGCGAGTGTGAAGCATGGGGTGAGTTTTAGTGACCGTGAGTTTACGCCGGCGGGATTTATGGAGGTGGGTGCGCTGCGTGCGGGTGCGGATTGATTGAGAGTTCGGAAAGGTGTCGTGGTGGTGTGAGAGAAGCGTGCGAGGGATTCTCGTTTGCGCTGGGTGGCGGAATGCTTCTCGCCTACCTTCGGCAGGCGATTCTGAAGGGGGATTGTTTCATGGCGGAGTCAGGTGGTTCACGCTGCACCGCTTCGCTTCACCACCGGCTAATACCATCAGCAGTTGAAAAGGAGTCTTGATGCAGCCTCAAGCTGAGAGGCTGAGCTGCTTTCCAATGATTGTGGCATTATATTACACTTGGAACCATCGCGGCAACGGCCCACATCGACTGCCTTTCCACATTCCATGGACGGCGCACCTTTTTGAGCGCCCGCGACGCCATAGACCCGAAACTTCGGACCCGCACAGCGGTTCCCTACCAGCCCTGCGGCACGCGATGCTTTGGATGGTAGGGATGCGATGTGCGCGTCCCTGAAATCCTTCGTCCAATCGTGGGCTGCTGCCACATCGCATGCCCCCTTTTCAAAAGCCCTCAGAGACAGACCTGTTTTCAGCGGATCGTGATGTCATTTCTCTGCTCCCTCCGGGAGGCCGCGATGAGATTGACCTTTGTGATAAAAAGAGGCGACCTGCGGCGCAATGGCGGAGCAGACGCTGCTGGGACCCGGCGTCGTGTGGAGGCGTGCTGGGTTTGCTGCCGGAGTGGCTGGCAGAGGGGAGCACTCGCTGAAGCTCGGCAGCCGTGGGCTGAAATACGGAAGGCCGCTGGCCTTCAAGGCAATGATGTCAGCCTTGTTATGCAAGCCTCAAAAGAATGGTCCCCATTTCAGAAGATTCATCGAAGCATTGAATGCGAGAAGGGGCAGGTGGTTAGACCTGCCCCTGTTGAGGGAATGAGGTGAGTGTGGATTACACACGCACGCATGCCGGACGTTGATTAACGGCGTCCCTGCATGAACTGGCTGTTTGCGTGAGTCTGCAGGACAGGGGTGTTGACGCGCAGGTTGGAGTTGTAGCTGCTGTTGTGCTGCGGGGTGTAATGCTGATGGCTGCCGCCGTAGTAGTGCTGGCCGTTGTGGGAGTAGCGGCTGGTGTAGTTCTGCCCCTGGTGGTTGTAGTTGCCGGTTTGATACTGGCCACCGGAGTAATAGCGCCCGTTGTGATTGTAGGCGCTGCCGCTGTAGTTGCGGGGCAGGGTGGAGTAGGTGTTGAAACCGCCGCCGCCGTAACCATTGCCGTAGCCGCCACCGGCGTAACCGCCGCCACCGGCATAGCCGGGGCCCACACAGGAGGAGATGCCGAGGCTGAGGGCCAGGGGGAGAATGAAAAGGAATGAGAGATGTTTCATAGAGGGATGGATTGGGACGTTAATTTTTAGAGACGCCCGGTGACGAGAAGGACGATGAGAATGATGACGATGAGGCTGGCACCGCCGCCGATGAAATGGTTGCCGGAGCTGAAGCCGTAGCCACCGCCTCCAAGAAGAAGGAGGATGAGAAGGATAACGATGATGTTCATTAGGAGGAGGGAGGTAAATGCTTTACGATGGTATGTTGGGACAGCGGCGGCAGAAGAACCATGGGGTGTTCACCCCGTTCTGTCTGTGGCTGTCAGTTTCAGGAGGCTGTGAGGATGGATCGTTAATGCATGGTTGTGCGCGGCATTGCCGTCCTCGCTATTCCGGGTGTGGGAGAGCTTGAGTTTGATGACTCAAGCGGCGGGCGAGGAATCCACGCGCCTGCCGTGGGGTGAGCCCGCGCAATGTGCAGCGACCTGCTCTTCAAACCAGGGCTGCACGTCGAGTAATGGATGCTGCAGCAGGAAAATGTTCATGGCCAGCACGGTCTCAGGAGGCCAGACTTCCGCAGCTCTCGATGCGGTGATCTCAGGCTGAGAAAATGGATTCATGCGGAGAGGGTGAAACTAATGCAGAGGGACGACTGAATCTGCTTCTTTGAAAAAATCGCAGACGTGGGCGGTGATCTGGCGGTCGGTCATTCTGTCTGCGGATTCGACGGCCACGGGGAAGCCTTTGGGCATGGCAGGTTCGAGTTCCCTGACCAGTTCGCCCTTGGCCTCGCCGGGGCCGAAAACGAGCAGGGACGTGGCATGATGCACGAGAGCCACCACCTCCTGGTAGTAATAATGGAGATCTGCGGTGAACCTGCGCTGGGAGACGTCGTCGGCCTGGACCTTCTGGGCTTCAAATGAAGCGGTGGAGCGTGTGCCAGTGATGCGGCCCGGCTGGCGCTCTGCGTCTGACAGGATGATGTGAATCTCTTCTCCCGCGATGGATTCGAGCACGATGACTGCTTTGCGATGGTCGATCCACAGGCCGATGTTGGTTTTCATGAGGGGAAAGCTCGGATCAGAAGGATTCCTGCGGGGTGTTTTTGTCGGCGCGCTCCTGGGTGGAGTCGGTCCAGAGGAACATGCATTTGACGAGATCGATGAAGCCCATGAATTTGTTTTTCTCCTGCTGGAGCTCGACGGCGGCATGCTGGTACTCCTCGTTGCTGTCGATGGAGCCGCTGCTTTGGAGCTGAGGGGAGCTGGAGAGGCGGAGCAGGAGCTTTTGCACCTGCTCATCGACCTCCACGCTGGAGTTGGTCTTCAGCAGTTCGAGTTTGATGCGCATGGCATCGGTGCAGTTGTGAATGACATGCAGATGCGTCTCAAGGCTCCGGGCTATGGCGGCCCATTCGGACTGGGCCGCGGCATTGAGACCTAGAGCCTGGCCTTGCAGCGCTTGCAGGGTCTGCTCAAGCCGGGTGTCTTCAATTTGCAGCTTGGTCCACGTTTGCAGGGCTTTTTCATGCCGATTTGTGTCGTGGCTCTGGATGCCGGCCTGCACCTCACTGACAAGGTCGTGAATGCGGCACAGAATGCGCTCCACGAGATCCCAGTGATGGCCCCAGGCATTGCTCCAGTCTCCGGGAGAGCCGTATTCGGTGCCGAGACCACGGCCACGCTGAAGGACGTGCATCAATTCGTCCTCCAGTTTGGTCAAACGTTTCGCATCGGTGCGGAGTCCGATTTCAAGACGGGCGAGAATGTGGGTTTTGCTGTGCGTCATCATGGCGAAATCATTTTGCACCCTGAGGGCGGATCGCTGCCATGGGGTGTAAACCTACTTTGCGTAAGGAACGGGTACGAAGCCGAGAAAATGGGGCGAACACCCCATCGAAAGAGGGTGCATGTGATGCTTAAAATGCGGCTTGTACCGATGAAACAAGGACCCCTGCAAGAGTATGAATCCCAATCCTCCTGAAGATACCGCTTTGACGACCGCCAAGTCTCATGAAGAACCCGCAGCCGACACGTGGCACTTTCAGCGCTGCGTGTGTGAGATGAAGCAGCTCTCCTTCGCGGGGTGTGAACGCAGCGCGGGCGAGACTGCGGCAGGTGGCTTCAGCAAGCTGGGACGTGTGAAGTGCTGGGGAGGACTGGGAGCTTTCTGGGGCGGGGTGTGGGGCTGGCTGGTGGGCTCCACGTTTTTCGATAACGAGACGGCCGGCCCGCTGAGGGTGGCGGAACCGATGGTGGGCTGGCTGGTGGGCGCGGTGGAAGGATGCCTCATGGGAGGCGGACTGAGCGCCGCAGGGGCCTGCATGTTCAGCCTGATGGTGCCGCTGAAAAGCAGCTTGTTCGGCGAGACGAGGCTGACGCGGGAAGATCTGCGTGAGGGACCACGGCAGAGCTGAGAGGACGGGTTTTACTTGTCCAGGACTTCAAATCCGACTTTGAGGGTGATCTGCCATTGGTGCACCTGGCCTTTTTCGACGCTGCCGCGCGTCTCGATGACCTGGAACCAGCGGAGGCCCTTGATGGTTTTGTGGGCGCGCTTGAGGGCTTTGTTGACGGCTTCTTCAATGGTGTTGGAAGAGGTGCCGGTCAGCTCGAGGGTTTTGTAGATGGGGTCTTTCATGGTCCCAAAACTAGGCACTGGAGAGTGAGCGCCGCGATGGGGTGTGTACCTACTCTAGGTGATGCTGGTGGTGGCTGCGCTGCGGCAGAGGCCGAGTCTGGAGAAGATGCCGAGGACGGGCTGGGCCTGGTTCAGGGTGTAGAGGTGGATGCCGTCGGCGTGGTGATCGAGGAGGTCGGCGCATTGTTCGGTGGCGTGGTGGAGGGCGATGCGGCGGAAGGCTTCGGGATCATCGCCAGCGCGGTTGAGGGCGCGGATGAGGCGGGCGGGGTAGCGCATGCCGCCGGCGAGTGCGGCCATGCGTTTCATGCCGGCGGCGGTGGTGAGAGGGAGGAGGCCAGCGAGGATGGGCGCGGTGATGCCTGCGAGTGCGCAGCGGTCGCGGAAGTCGTGGAAGGTTGCGTTGTCAAAGAAGGCCTGAGTGCAGAGCCAGTCGGCGCCGGCATCCACCTTGGCTTTGAGGTGATCCATCTCGGTCATGCGATTGGGGGTGGCGGGGTGGCCTTCAGGAAAACAGGCGACGCCGATGCCGAAGCCGCGTGGGTGTGGGTGAAGGCCGCGCTCATTGAACTGCTTGATGAAGCGAACGAGCTCGGCGGCGTGGGTGAAGACTCCGCTGTCTGATTTGCCCGCAGGGAGATCGCCGCGCAGAGCCAGGATGTTGCTGACTCCGGCGGCGGCGTAGCGCATGAGCAGAGCCATGATTTCAGACTCGCTGTGGCCCACGCAGGTGAGGTGCGGGATGGGATCAAAGACATCGCTCTGTGTCAGCTCGGCCACGAGGCTTTGAGTGAGCTCGCGCGTGCCGCCGCCTGCGCCGTAGGTCACGCTGGCGAAGGCGGGACGCAGTGGTGCGAGGAAATCGAGCGTGCTTTGCAGCGTCTGCACCGCCACGGGGGAGCGTGGCGGGAAGAACTCGAAGGAGAACGTGGTGGTGCCACGTGCGGCGGAGAGGATGTCTTGGATGTGCATGGCGGATTAGATTCAGAGTCGTTGAAGACAGGCCTGAAATGAATGGCCGTTTGTTGAGGGCGGTTGCCGTGGGTTTTCAGAGGCGGCTAATCGAACGATGGTGTGAATGGTTGCCCGCGTGAGAGACGTGCGGCGGGGTGCGTTGCAGACGCTGCTGGAACCTGGCGTGGTGGTGAGGAGCGTTGGGTTTGCTGACCGGATTGTCTGACATACCCAGGGTCGCCTCGCTGAGGCTCGGCTGACCTGACCTTCCTTCGTTTATGCAGACACGAAAAGAGGGGTAAACTCCCACAAAGCATGAACAGATCCGCAACACATCAAACGCCCCAGGTCAAAGCGAAGCGACGTCAGTATGAAGAGCAGTTCAAACGCGATGCTGTCGCGCTGCTGCAGCAGGGGCGCTCTGCCACCCAGCTCGCCCGCGAGCTGGGCGTCTCGCAATGGAACCTGCGCGACTGGAAGGAGATTTACGGTGCTGGCTGCGCCGTAGCGAGCCCCCAGGCGCGCAGCGCCGCAGGGACGAGCGCAGGCGCAGCCAGCACCGTGGAGCTCGCCGTGCAACTCGCCGACATGCGCCGTGAACTCGACGCCGTCATTCGTCAGCGTGACATTTTAAAAAAAGCCTTGGCCATCGTTGCCCAGGATCCGCCGAACGCTACGCACTGATCGACCAGCTGCGCCTGCACCGACCTGCCATGAACATTCGTGAAGCCTGCCACACCCTGGCCATCAGCCCCGCCGGTTACTATGCCCACCAGCACAAGAACCAGCGTCAGCGTCGCCGTCAGGACGCCACGCTCGGCGGCCAGATCAGCGCCGCCTTCGACGCGAGCCGCCGCACCTACGGCAGCCCGCGCATCATGCACGCCCTGCGCCATGCAGGGGCACGCCACGGCAAAAACCGCATCGCCCGGCTCATGCGCCAGCAGGGCCTTTATGTGCAGCAAAAACGCCGCTTCGTGCCTCGCACCACCGTGGCCGACAAAGCCTCTCCGGTGTCGCCCAATCATCTGCTCAAGCACCCCGCAGTCACCCGCCTCAATGAAGTCTGGCTCACTGACATCACCTATCTGCCCACTGGCGAAGGCTTCCTCTACCTGGCTGCCGAGCTCGACCTCTGCAGCCGCCGCATCATCGGCTGGAGCACCCACGACAGCCTCGCCACCGAACTGACCACCCAGGCCCTTGACCGTGCCCTTCAAGCACGGCCCGCCGCCGCGCTGCCAGATCTGCTCCACCACAGCGACCGCGGCTGCCAGTACACCAGCGCCGCCTTTCGCCAGCGTCTCGACCTCTGCCAGATCACCCAGAGCATGAGCCGCAAAGGCAACTGCTACGACAACGCCGCCATGGAATCGTTCTGGGCCACCCTCAAAGCCGAGTGCTTTGGTTCAATGATACCCGCCACCCGTGCCCAGGCCCATCTCATGGTTTTCGACTACATCGAAACCTTCTACAACACCACTCGCCTCCACAGTTCCCTCGGCTTCCAATCACCTGCCAACTTCGAAAAAATCATCCAACTCAACTAACCCTATTTTGAGTGTCTGCATTATCGAAGAAAGATCAGACCCTGGGCTCAACTACGCAACCCCTTTGGGGTTGCTGCGAAGAAGGGCGATCACGGCAGAGAAAAACAGACCTGTTTTCAATAGATCGTGGTACTACACGGCATGTTGCGACTGTGTGGCTCGCAGTTTTTTGGCGGTTTGCACCATGTGGATGAGGGAGTTTTTCACCTCGGCCCAGCCGCGTGTTTTGAGGCCGCAGTCGGGGTTTACCCAGAGATTGCGCCGAGGGATGACGGCCTCGGCTTTGCGCATGAGGTTTTCCATTTCGCTGACGGAGGGCACGCGCGGGGAGTGGATGTCATAGACGCCGGGGCCGATCTCGTTGGGGTATTTGAAGTCCACAAAAGCGCCGAGGAGCTCCATGTTGGAGCGTGAGGTTTCGATGGTGATGACGTCGGCATCCATGTCTGCGATGGCAGCGATGATGTCGTTGAACTCGGAGTAGCACATGTGGGTGTGGATCTGGGTGTCATCACGCACGCCGCTGGCGCTGAGGCGGAAGGCGGTGACGGCCCAGTCGAGGTACCAAGCCCAGTCGATGCGGCGCAGGGGCAGGCCTTCACGGATGGCGGGCTCGTCGATCTGGATGGCGGCGATGCCGGCGGCTTCGAGGTCCACGGCTTCATCGCGGATGGCGAGGGCGATCTGGCGTGTGGTCTCGGAACGCGGCTGGTCATCGCGCACGAAGCTCCACTGCAGGATGGTGACGGGGCCGGTGAGCATGCCTTTCATGGGGCGTGGGGTGAGGCTCTGCGCGAACTTCGACCAGCGCACAGTCATGGGGGCGGGGCGGCTGACATCGCCGTAGATGATGGGGGGCTTCACGCAGCGGGTGCCGTAGCTCTGCACCCAGCCGTTGGCGGTGAAGAGGAAGCCGTCGAGCTGCTCGCCGAAGTACTCGACCATGTCATTGCGCTCGAACTCGCCATGCACGGGCATGTCGAGGCCGATCTCGTCCTGGAAGGAGACGCAGGCGCGCGTTTCGTTTTCCAGATAGACTTCATACTCGGCGGTGGTGAGCTCTCCTTTCTTCCAGCGGGCGCGCATGGAGCGGACTTCGGCGGTTTGTGGGAAGGAGCCGATGGTGGTGGTGGGGAACTCGGGCAGGGCAAGACGGGACTGCTGCAAGAGCTGCCGCTGCGGGAAGGGGGAATGACGGCGTGCATCCTGATCTGTGATGAGAGCGAGGCGTGCCCGGACTTCGGGATTGTGCGTGCGGCGGCTGGTGGCGCGGCTGTGGATGGCGTCTTGATTGGCCTCCCGAACTCCGCTGCGGGAGGTGCCGCGCAGCAGGGCGCTGAGGGTGACGACCTCGGTGAGTTTTTCATCGGCAAAGGCCAGCCAGTTTTCGATCTGCGCATCGAGCGCGGGCTCGGAGGCGAGTGTGACGGGTGAATGCAGCAGCGAGCATGAAGGGGCGACCCAGAGGCGCTGCGTGCCGAGCGCGGCCTTCGCGGCGGTGAGCAGCTTGAGGGATTTGGTGAAGTCGTTTTTCCAGATGTTGCGACCATCGACCACGCCGAGGGAGAGAATTTTATCCTGCTGCAGATGTTCCAGCACTTCATCCAGCTCTGCCGGAGCACGGACGCAATCCACGTGGAAGGCGTGCGCGGGGAGCGAGAGGAAGAGCGGCAGATTTTCCCGCAGGGCACCGAAGTAGGTGGCGACGATGATTTTTAAACCGGGCGCGGCGGCAGCGATGCGACGCCAGGCATCCACGATGGCGTCACGCTGCTGTGCGGAGAGATCGAGGGCGAAGACGGGTTCGTCGATTTGCACCCACTCGGCTCCTTGCTCAGCGAGGCGTTGCAGTATTTTTTCATAGACTGACACCAGTCCGTCGAGCAGCGTCCAGCGGTCGAAGTCGGGATGCTGGGAGTCTTGGACTTTGCCGAGGGAAAGGTAGGTCACGGGGCCGGGCAGCACGGGTTTGGCGCGCAGGCCGAGGGCTTTGAGTTCGGCGAACTCGCGGAAGACTTTGCTGCCGACAAGCCAGAACTGGGTGTCCGCGCGGAACTCGGGGACGATGTAGTGGTAGTTGGTGTCGAACCACTTGGTCATCTCGCAGGCAAAGGCTGCCTCATGTGTGCCGCAGCCATGGGTGCAGCCTTCGTGGCCTTCGCCGCGTGAGCCGCGCGCCATGAGGAAGAGGGTGTCGAGATCGACGTCTTCACCTTTCCAGCCAAAGCGTGGCGGCACATTGCCGATGAGGCAGGAGAAATCGAGCATCTGATCGTAGAACGAGAAGTCGTTGCAGGGGATGAGGTCGATGCCTGCGGCGCTTTGTTTGGCCCAGTTGTCACGGCGCAGACGGCGGCCGGTGGCTTCCAGCTCCTCGCGTGAGAGTTTGCCATGCCAGAAGGCTTCGGTGGCTTTCTTGAGTTCGCGCTGCTCGCCGATGCGCGGGTAGCCCAGATTGTGTGTGTGAATGATGTTGTCGCTCATAGCGACGCAATAACTATCGCTGGATGGAGCATTAACAATCCAGAGAGTTTTGTGGATCATCATCGAAAATGGTTATGATGGGGCATGATCGAAATCCGCCATCTGCATGCCCTCATCGCCCTCGCTGAGACGGGGAATCTTTCCAAGGCAGGGCGGCGACTGCACCTGTCGCAGCCTGCGTTGTCGCATCAGGTGAAGAGCATTGAGACGCATCTGGGGGTGCCGTTGTTTGAGAGGAAGAGCAGCCCGCTGCGGCTGAGCCCTGCGGGTGAGCGGCTGCTGGGGACGGCGCATGAGATCGTGAAGCAGATGCGGCAGTGCGAGCGGGATGTGGCACGCATTGCGGAAGGGAAGGCGGGGCAGTTGCGCATCGCGGTGGAGTGCCATTCGTGCTTCGACTGGCTGATGCCGGCGATGGATGAGTTTCGCATCGCGTGGCCGGAGGTGGAGATGGATCTGGTCTCAGGGTTTCAGCCTGATCCCACGGGGCTGCTCATCGAGGATCAGGCGGATCTGGTGATTGTTTCCAAAGCACCGCCGCGCAAGGACGTGGTGTATCATCCGCTGTTTCGCTATGAGGTGCTGGCGCTGCTGGCGCATCAGCATCCGTTGACGAAGAAGAAATTCCTCACGGCGCAGGATTTTGCGAAGGAGACTCTCATTACGTATCCGATCCCGGATGATCGCATCGATGTGGTGCGCGAGGTGCTGGGGCCTATGGGGGTGAATCCGGTAAGGCGCACGGCGATGCTGACGGTGGCGATCTTGCAACTGGTGGCGAGCCAGCGTGGCATCGCGGCGATGCCGGGGTGGGCGGTGCAGCCGTACCTGGAGCGGCGCTATGTGGCGCAGAGGCCGGTGCGCAAGAGCGGGCTGTTTTCAAATCTCAATGCGGCGACGACGCGTGCGCTGGCGGGGACGGCGTATATGCGGGAGTTCATCGCGACGATGAAGAAGGTGAGCTTTGACAGTCTGAAGGGGATCGCACCGGTGGATGAGGTGTGATGAGGCCGGTGTGCGATGGCGATGGGCAGAGCTCATTTCCGGTATGGAGAGCTTGGGGAAGTTCGGTTTGCCGCGGAGGAGTCAAGTTGCAGAGATTGAGTTGATTCTCTGCTTCCTTTTCCTCATAGGTCCTGCGGTGAATTCTTTGACAGGATTCACAGAATTTCAGAATGTCAGGATTTTTTCGGAATGGAGAACTTGGGGGAGTTCGGTTTGCCGCAGAGGGGCTGAGAGGCAGAGGTGGCAGAGATTGAGTTGATTCTCTGCTTCCTGTTCCTGAAAGGTCCTGCGGTGAATTCTTTGACAGGATTCACAGAATTTCAGAATTTCAGGATTTTTTCGGAATGGAGAGTCTGGGGGAGTTTGGTTTGCCGCGGAGGGGCACCACGCTCGCTTTCAGGAAATCAGTTTCGGAAGCTGTTCTATGTGCTGCTGCATCACTGGCGGTGCTCGAGGCGGGCTTCGGCGAGATCGATGTCGCGCTGGATGCGGCGGAGGACTTCATCGCTGATGACGTCTTCATTGCGCAGGTGGAGGATGGTCTGGCGCTCGTGCAGGAGTGCGGCGAGAGAGAGGCGCTCGTATTCGGTGGAGAAGCGGCGCAGCGGGGAGCTGGCAGTGGCGGAGGCGGCACCTTCCACCTGGCGGATGTGGTCTTGGTATTCGAGGCGGAGACGCTGCAGGGCATCGGCCTTGGCGGGATCTTTTTCATCGATCTCCTGAAGGCTGGCATAGGCTTCCTGATTGGCCTTCAGGCGTGCTTTGCGTTCTTCAGTGGCGGATGAGCTGTCTTCTTTGATGCCGAGCCAGCGAATGAGCGAGGGCAGGCTGAGGCCCTGCACGACGAGGGTGACGATGATGACGGTGAAGGTGAGGAAGAGGATCAAGTCACGGCCGGGAAACGGGGTGCCATCCTGACGGGTGATGGGCAGGGCGAGCGCGGCGGCGAGGGAGAGCACACCGCGCATGCCGGTCCAGGCGATGATCATGACATGCCGCCAGCGGGGCGTGGGATTGTTCCGGGCGTGATTCTGCAAAAACCAGCGCGGCAAATAAATGGCGGGGAAGACCCAGAGGATGCGAACGAGGATGATGGTGAGGCTGATCGTCAGCGCATAGAGCACGAGCCGGGAAGTGGGGATGGCCTGGACTGACAGGGCTTCGATGACTTCGGGCAACTGCAGGCCGATGAGGATGAAGACGAAGCCATTGAGGAGGAACTCGACCATCTCCCAGACGGGGCCGCCCTGAAGGCGCGTTTTGAAGTTCAGCAGCTCGGGCATGCGCCAGCCGAGGTACAGGCCGGCAATGACGACGGCGAGCACGCCGGAGAGTTCCAGCTTTTCCGCGAGCAGGTAGGCGACAAAGGGCGTGAGCAATGAAACGGTGACCTCGATGGGGGCGTCATCCACGCGCTTGTGGAAGTGCTCGGCGAGCCAGCCGATGAGCAGACCGATGGCAATGCCTCCCAGGCTCATGATGACAAAACGAGCGCCTGCATGCGGGAGTGAAAACGAGCCGGTGATGACGGCGAGCACGGCGAAGCGGTAGGCGACCAAGGCTGTGGCGTCGTTGACGAGGCTTTCGCCTTCGAGAATGGTGACGATGCGGCGCGGGATCTTCAGGCTGTCTGCAATGGCTGATGCAGCGATGGCGTCTGGCGGCGAGACGATGGCACCGAGCACGAAGCCTGCGGCCAGCGGCAGGCCCATGAAATAGTGCGCCAGCAAGGCGACGGCCCCGGTGGTGAAGAGGACGAGCCCGACGGCGAGAAGCGTGATGGGTCGGAGGTTGGCCCGGAAGTCCCGCCAGGAGGTGAAGAGCGCGGCGGGAAAGAGCAGGGGCGGGAGAAAAAATTCGAACACCATCTGGGGATCCAGCCGCACCTCGGGGAGCTTTGGGATGAGGCTGAGAGCCAGACCGCCGAGGACAAAGAAGATGGGATAGGGAAGGGACAGTCTGCGTGCGACCAGCGCCAGAATGACGACGGCCAGCAGCAGGCCCACGAAGATGTCAGCACTGGTCATGAATGGGGATCAGTTAATGGGGGGCAGAGTGGGTTCTGAATGGCTGAGGCACCCGAGCCACGCGGCAGCGTCTTGGAGTGCGTGCGGCAAGCCTGGGCGCGACGCCGCTTTCGCAGGCCGGATGGCAGGCTCAGGCCAAAGAGCCTGCCATAGCCCGCGAAAGCGGTGTCGGCGATGCAGGCTTGCGCCGTGCATCTCTGCCACCGCACTCCAAGACGCTGTCGCGTTCGCATGAGTGCTGGACTTGGCGCTGCGAGGGGACTGCGAAAACGAACGACGCCGCTCCTCAATTGAGCGCCATTCATACTGGTCATAAGATTCGGCAAGCAGGAGCATGCTTGTGCAACGGATGGGGCCTCCCGTCTGGCTGTGCTGCCGGGGGATTAAGCTGAAATGGCGGCGCTGCTGGACCCGCGGTGAAAGGCGTGAGGCCCATGCTCAGGCGGCTTGCAGCAATCTCTTCTCGGCGAAGGCCAGTGTCTCATTGAGCGTCTCCATGAATTCGTTCACCTTGATGGGCTTGGTGAGGTAGCGGAAGAAGCCGGCTTCGATGCCTTTTTCGATGTCGCGCGGAATGGCATTGGCGCTGAGGGCGACGATGGGGATGTGCGCGGTGGTGGGATCAAGGCGGATGATCTTCATGGCCTCGATGCCGCTGATGCCGGGGAGATTGATGTCCATGAGGATGACATCCGGCATGTAGCCAAGGGCGAGGCTGATGCCGTCCGTACCATTCTGGGCGGTGAGGAGGCGGAGATCCGAACGGCGGGCGATGAGCTGCTCGATGAGCTTCAGGTTCGCGGGATTGTCCTCCACGTAGAGAATCAGGCGGGTGCGCTTGCCTGTGCCCTCGGGGATGGCAGTAAGCGTGGTGGTGACGGATTTGATGAAATCAATGTGGGGATCCACGGCTGAGCCGAGTTCGATCCAGAACACGCTGCCGGTGCCGACGGTGCTGTGCGCGCCGATGGAACCTTCCATGAGCTCCACCAGGCGTTTGCTGACGACGAGGCCGATGCCGGTGCCTTCTTCGCCGGTGGCTTCTTTGCCCAGGCGATTGAAGGCCTGGAAGAGCTGCGCGAGCAGTTCCGGCGAAAGTCCCGCGCCGGTGTCTCTGACGCCGATGCGGAGGCGTCCGGGAATGGTGAAATCGCAGTCCACCACGACGGTGCCGCCGGCGCGGTTGTACTTGATGGCGTTGGAAAGGAGATTGATGAGGACCTGCTTGAGACGGGTGCGATCCGCCTGAATGAAGCAGGGGCCTTCAAATTTGGGGAAGGACATGCTGATGCCGCGCTTCTGCGCTGTTGGCTCGATCATGGCCTGGCATTCGATGAGGACTTCCGGCAGAGAAACGGCCTCCAGCGAAAGTGAGAGGCGGCCGGACTCGACGACGGCGAGGTCGAGGATGTCATTGATGAGTTCCAGGAGAAACCAGCCGGCGTGGAGAATCTGATCGATGCTGGCCTTCTGCGAGGCGGTGGGCGGAGGTGTGTCCGACTCGATGAGCTGGGTGAAGCCGAGGATGGCATTGAGCGGCGAACGCAGCTCATGGCTCATGCTGGAGAGGAAGTCGGATTTGGCGAGATTGGCCTTCTCGGCGACGGCCTTGGCTTTTTGGAGTTCGACGGTTTTTTCCTGCAGCACCTTGTCCCAGCGTTTGCGCTCGGTGATGTCACGCGCAGCGGCGAACACGCCCTTCAGGATGCCATCGCGATCATGGAAGGTGGTAGCGTTGTAAGAGACGTCCGTTTCGGTGCCGTCCTTGGCACGGGCGGTGAGTTCGTAGTCGGTGACTTTTCCTTCGCTGAGCACTCGCTTGATGGCGGCCTCGGCGTGGGTGGGATCGGTGAAGTAGTTTTTAAACGCAGCGCCGATGAGTTCTTCACGCGAGCGGCCGGTGAGCGTCTCCATCTGGTTGTTCACGTCGGTGATGATGCCGGAGGGATCGGTGGTCATCAGCGCGTCGATGTTGGATTCAATCAACGAGCGGGTGTAGAACTGCTGATCACGGAGGAGCTGGTCGAGCTTTTCCTGCTCGGCCTCGGCCTGTTTGCGCACGGTGTTGTCCGTGCCGATGAGGAGGTAGCCGATGATGCTGGCGTGGTCATGCACATCGCGCAAAGCGGTGACAGACACGACGGCGGGGAAGCGGCTGCCGTCCTTGCGGATGTAGGTGAGCTCATAGATGTCCTCGATGCCGCGTGAGGCCTTGAAGACGAGGGCCTCGAAACCGGGGGCGATGGTGGTGCCGAGCTCCAGGCTGAGCTCTGCGGCGCGGGCGACAACCTCCTGCGGATCGGAGATTTCCGCCGGGGTGATTTTGTTGAGCACATCGGCGGCGGCGTAGCCGAGCATGCGCTCCGCGCCCACGTTGAAGATTTGAATGACGCCCTTTTCGTCTGTGGCGATGCTGGAGAAATTGGCGCTGTTGAGGATGGCGTCCTGCAAGGCTCCAGTCTTCAGGAAGGCGTCATTGTGCAGGCGTTCGGTGACGCTTGCGGGAGGGGGCGGTGCAGGTGGGGCGGTGGCGGGAACGGGCCTTTGGAGTGTGGTCATGATGATTCCGTGAGGACATCCCATGTGGGAGATGTCGCGGCGCACACTCGGGGCGATGGCGTGGAATTGTTATGGGGTGTTTGCCCCATTGGAAGAGATTGCGGCTTCCGGTTTCGATGCAGGCGGGGGCTGATCAAGCACTTCGCGCAGTTTCTGCGCGAGAGCAGCGGGGGTGAAGGGCTTTTGCAGCAGCGGAGCCCCTTGGTTTAAGACGCCTTGATGGGTGATGGCGTTGGCCGTGAAGGCGGAAGTGAAGAGGGTGCAGGTGTGCGGACTGGTGGCATGCACCCGCTCCGCGAGCTCCCTGCCGTTCATCTGCGGCATGACGAAATCGGTGAACAAGAGATCGATCTGGCCGGGGAGGTGCGCCTCCTGCAAGCTCAGGGCTTCGATGCCGTTGGAGGCGGCCAGCACGGTGTAGCCCAGGCGCTGGAGCAAGGTGCCGGCCATCTCCCGCAGGGCGGGGTCGTCCTCGACGAGGAGGATGGTTTCAGTGCCATGAGGCAGACCGGGGACGGTGGTGCGTAAAGGAACCGGGCCTGAGGCGGCTGCAACCTGCGGCAGGTAGATTTTGAAAGTGGTGCCCACATTGGGCTCACTGTAGACGGTGATGTGCCCGCCGCTCTGCTTGATGATGCCGTAGCAGGTGGCGAGGCCGAGGCCGGTGCCTTCGCCCACGCCTTTGGTGGAAAAGAAGGGCTCAAACACGCGGGCCTGGACTGCGGGGCTCATGCCGGTGCCGGTGTCGGAGATGGCGAGCATCACGTAGTCACCGGGCTTGAGGTCGGGATAACGCTCCACGCTGGCCTGATCCAGAGTGACATTGGCTGTTTCGAGGGTGAGTCTGCCGCCGCCGGACATGGCATCACAGGCATTGATGACGATGTTCACGATGACTTGTGAGATCTGCCCCGCATCCGCCTTCACCAAGCGGAGCCCAGGCTCGGGGATGTTGCGAATGTCGATGTCATGCCCCGCCAGATGCCGCACCGTGCCTGCCATGCCGGCCAGGACGGAGTTGAGATTGAGCATTTCTGTCTGCAGCGTTTGCTTGCGACCGTAGGCGAGAAGCTGGCGCGTCAGGATGGCGGCCCGTCCGGCCGCCTGATTGATGGCGGTGACTTTGCCTGCCAGCGGACTGGCTGAAGGGAGATCGTCGAGGAGCAGCTCACTCTGGCCGAGGATGGCGGTCAGAATGCTGTTGAATTCATGGGCCACGCCACCGGCCAGCTTGCCCACGGTTTCCATTTTCTGGGATTGCACGAGCTGGGCTTCGAGGCGCTTGCGTGCGGTGATGTCGCGCTGAATGGCCACAAAGTGCGTGATTTCACTCCTGGAATTGAGGAGGGGGGCGATCTGCCACTCCAGCACAAATTCGGTGCCGTCTTTGCGGTAGTTGATGGTTTCCCCGGAAAAGGTGTCCCCCGCCTCCAGGCTGCGCCGCAGGCGGTCGAGCACGGTGCGGTCCGTGCGCGGGCCCTGCAGCAGGCGGGGGGTGAGACCCAGGACATCCGCCGGCGTGTAGCCGGTCATCTGCGTGAAGGCGGGATTGACGAAGATGATTTTCGGGCCGGGCAGGTCGAGTTGCGCCTCGGTGATCATGATGGATTCCTTCGACTGCTTCACGGCGGAGCTCAGCAGGCGCAGCGACTCCTCCGTGCGCTTGCGCTCGCTGATGTCCTGAATCTGGGCGATGAAGTAGCGCGGCTGCTGCTGGCTGTCGCGCACGAGCGACACATTGAGCAGCACGGTGACGAGATGGCCGGCGGCATGGATGTAGCGTTTCTCAGACTGATAGACACGGCTTTCGCCGGTGGTGAGCTGGCGCACGCACTCCTGGCTGTCGGGGAGGTCATCGGGATGGGTGATGTCCTGGAAGCTGCGGGTGAGCAGCTCTTCCTCGGTATAGCCGACGAGCTTGCAGAGGGCGCGGTTGACCTTGAGCCACCGCCCGGTGGGAGAGGCGAGGGCCACGCCGATGGGGGCATGCTCAAAGGCACCGGAGAAGCGCTCCTCGCTTTCCCGCAGCGCCTCCTCGGCCACTTTGCGCTCGGTGATGTCGTCAAAGACGGCGACGAAGTGCCCCTTTTGGTGGCTGTAAACGGCGATGGAGAACCACACCCCCAACGCTTTCAAATGCGTCTCACAGCGTTCCGGCTCGCCAGTCGAGGCCACTCGCTCATACATCTCAAACAGCGGCATGTTGGTTTCGTAAAAGTCGGGAACGACTTCGCTGATGGGTTTTCCGACCACATTTTTCAACCCGGTGAGCTTTTCAAAAGCGCTGTTGACCTCCAGGTAGATGAAGTCCCGCGCCTGTCCCTCCTCATGCACCATGCGGCAATGCGCGTATCCTTCCAGCATGTTCTCAAACAGCGAATGATAGCGGAATTCGCTTTCGCGGAGGGCCTCCTCCGTCCGTCTGCGCTCGGTGATGTCGTGAACCATGGCGATGAGGCCGGTCACTTTTCCATCCTTGTCGCAGACCGGCATCTTGTCGGTCTGCACCCAGAGTTCCTGGCCTTCCGGCCCCCTTAGCTTTTCGATGATGCCCAGTTTGGCTGCTTTCGAATGGATGACTTCCAGATCGTCCGCGTAATACCCGGCCGCTTCTTTGGGGAATACTTCTTCTGCGGTTTTTCCTTCGATCTCGTCGATGGACAGGCCCGTTGCCTCGGCCACGCGCTGATTGACCTTGATGAAACCGTTTTGGGTGTCCTTGAACCAGATCATCGCGGGCATCAGGTCAAAGAGAACACGCAGCTCCGCCTGCTGTTTTTGCAGGGACTCCTCGTGCACTTTGTGGGTGGTGATGTCCACGCAGGTGCCCGTCATGCAGGCAGGTTTGCCAGCTTCATCAAAGCTGGTCCTGCCTTTGTTATCCAGCCAGTGGAGGCTGCCATCCGGCCAGAGGACGCGGAATTCCATGTCAAAATCGGCGCCATCGCTGGCGCAACGCCGGCAGCGTTCGATCACGCCGGCGAGGTCATCGGGATGCACCGTGGCGAGGAAGGTCTCCAGGGTGCGGACCGTCTGTGCTGCAGGCAGGCCGAAGAGCGCATGCATGGCATCATCCGAGACCACTTCATTGGAGCGGATGTCCCACCGGAAGGTGCCGGTGTGGGAGGCCCGCAGCGCGGCATGCACCCGCTCTTCACTTTCGCGCAGGGCGGCCTCCCTCTGTTTGAGTTCGGTGATGTCACGAAACGTCCAGATCCGGCCGTAGCAGGCGCCATCCTTGCCGAGGACAGGAGACGAATAGCGGTCCAGCACGGTGCCGTCTGTCAGTTCAATTTCATCACGGCTGATTTCAGACGGATGGGCATAGAGGCGGACGACTTTTTCACGGAACTGGTCCGGATCCCGGGTCATGTCCATGACCCAGCGCACCTGCCGGGTGTCGTCGGGATCCTCCACGATGTGGCGGGGGATTTTGAAAAGGTCGGCGACACGCTGGTTTTGCAGGATCTTCCGGCCCTGCGGGTCCACGACGATGACGCCATCGATGGTGGAGTTGACCTGGGCCTCCAGAAAGGCGTTTTTCCAGCTCAGCTCCTCCTGCGCACGGCTGAGGCGGGCCGCAGTGTCCCGCAGTTCCGCTTCGAGGGCCTCGATGCGGTGGTGTTCGGGCTTGGCGGCTGAAAGGGGCGCTTGCATGAAGGCTTCAGGCGTTCAGGAGATCGCGTACTTTGCGGGACAGGGTGGCGGGCGTGTAGGGCTTGGGCAGGAAATCCACACCAGCATCCAGCACACCATGATGTGAGATGACATCATCCGTGTAGCCGGAGGTGAAGAGGATTTTGAGGCCGGGGTAGGTGACCTTGAGCCACTCAGACATCACCTTGCCTCCCATCACGGGCATGACGACATCGGTGAGGACGAGGCTGATCGGCGGCCCTTGGTGGGTCTGCGCCAGGTTGAGTCCCTCCTGGCCGTTGATGGCGGGGATGACGTGATAACCCTGGTTTTTCAGCACTTCCACGGCGAGGTGGCGCACGGAGGGGTCATCCTCCACCACAAGGAGGGTTTCAGTGCCGCGTGGCAGCGGGTCGCCGGCAGATGATGGGGGGGGAGCAGCAGCTGCTGCGGCGGTGAGAGCCTGTGGCTGCTGGACGCAGGGGAAGTGAATTTGGAAGAGGGTGCCTTTGCCAAGCTCACTGTGAACCGTGATGAAGCCGCCGGACTGCTGGACGATGGTCTGACATGTGGCCAGCCCGAGGCCGGTGCCTTTGCCGGCGGGCTTGGTGGTGAAAAACGCCTCGAAGATGTGCTCCTTGACTTCAGGGGTCATGCCGCTGCCGGTGTCACTGACACTGAGCCTCATGTAGTCTCCGGGGGTGGCGCCGGGATTTTCGCGGGTGAAGTTTTCATCCAGCGTGACCCTGCTGGTGGCGATGGTGAGCCTGCCGCCGTCCGGCATGGCATCGCGGGCATTGACGGCGAGGTTCATGAGCACCTGCCCGATGTAGCCGGGGTCTGCCATGATGTGCCCGGGCTGGGTGCCGGGAACGAGGGTCAGGATGATGTTTTCATCGATGAGGCGCTGCAGCATCTGCTCCAGATCGCGCAGGACGACATTGAGATCGGTGATGACGGGCTGCACGCTTTGTTTGCGGCCAAAGACGAGGAGCTGGAGAGTGAGGCCGGCAGCCCGCTCTGAGGCGCGCCGGATTTCTGTGACAGGAGTGCGCAGGGGATCGGTGGCGGCGAGCTTCATCAGCATGATGTCGCTGTAGCCCATGATGACGCCGAGGATGTTGTTGAAGTCATGGGCGACACCGGCGGCGAGCTGGCCGATGACCTCCATTTTTTGCGCCTCGATGAACTGGGCCTCCAGCCGCCGGCGTTCGGCACGCTCCGCGACTTCCTGCATGGCACGGCGCACGGCGGGAACGAGCCGGGAGAGCCGCGTTTTCAGGACATAATCAGTGGCGCCGCTCCGGAGAGAATCGATGGCGAAGTCCTCCCCCATGGTGCCAGACACGAGAATGAAGGGCAGATCGGGCCATTTGGCGCGCACGAGGGAGATGGCGGAGAGGCCGTCAAAGTCAGGCAGGGTGTAGTCTGAGAGGATCAGATCAAAGTCGCCGAGTTCCAGAGCTGCTGCAAACGCAGCGCGGTTATGCACGCAGGTGGTGGTGCAGGAGAGACCGCCGCTTTTGAGATGGTAGAGAATGAGCGCGGCATCGTCCGGATTGTCTTCAAGGTGCAGGATGCGTAGAGGGGGGCTCATTTTGACTTCTTTCTGTGACTGGTGATCACGCTGCCTGGTAAAACCTGAAGGTGCCGGCGCACGGTGAGGGGGATGTTTTTAAAGTGGCTTCGTTCAATGTAGATGAGCGGGACCTTCGGGGGGAAGCAAAAAAGCCCGGCACTGGCAGATCGGTCACAAGGTGCAGAGGCGGACTCCATTCGTCGGAAGTGCTGCCAGCGTGGATGTATCTCCAAATGCAGCCTGCTGGCGGGTGCCGGGAAGCGAAGCGTCTGCCTACGATGCTCTGCCTGAGCGCTGTGTGATTTCCGCCGGTACGATATGACTGGCTCCAGGGGGTTGGAATTCCTCAACGGGTGGAGTGGTGGGTTGATTATGATTGCGATCTGGAACGCGGATAAGTTCGAGGCAATCAGGTGCCGAGCACATAAATGTGAGTTTAAAAGTGCGTGCCATGTTAGCAGCCATGCCCCTAAGCTCCACCTTCACAAAGACCTGCGCGTCAGTTTGGCGGCGGTTCATTGAGCTTTCCCCAGAAGGCGCCGATCTGGCGGACGGAGGTCATGAAGCCCTGGTAATCCATGGCTTTGACGACATAGCCGTTCACGCCCAGGCGGTAGCATTCGGCGAGGTCGGAGGTTTCGCGTGAGGAGGAGAGGACGACGACGGGGATGGCCCTGAGCTGCGCGTCAGACTTGATGGTTTTGAGGACTTCGAGGCCGTCGACCTTGGGCATCTTGAGATCCAGCAGCACCAGGACGGGATAGCCGCGGGGGCGGTGCTCATACGTGCCGCGATAGTACAAATAGTCGAGCGCCTCGGCACCATCGTGCGCCACGAAGACCTTGTCGGCGAGATGGTGCTGCTCCAGAGCGGCGAGGATGAGCTGCACATCCTGGGGGTCGTCCTCCACCAGGAGAATGCTCTTGAGGGTATGAGGTGCGATCATTCGTTTGAGCGAGTTTGGGTGGGAAGGGAGAAGTAAAAGGTGGCGCCGGCATGCACCGCGCCTTCCGCCCACACGCGGCCGCCATGGCGGAGAATGATGCGCTGGACGTTGGCCAGGCCGATGCCGGTGCCTTCAAACTTTTCCTGGCTGTGGAGGCGCTGAAACACGCCGAAGAGCTTGGCGGCGTAACGGGGATCAAAGCCTGCTCCGTTGTCGCGGATGAAGATCACGGTTTCATCTTCGCCGACGCTGGAGCCGCCGATCTCGATGCGGGTCTCAGTCGTCACCGTTTGGCCTTGCGGTGAGCGCATGGGCACGGACTCGTGACTGGCGGCTGGACAAAGACGCGCAGCGTGTGCGGGGGTGAGTGTCATGACAGACACATCATCCAATGCGGCCCCCGGTTTGGCCATGGGGGTTAACCCCCAAACGGGATCAGAGGATCGTCACCTGGACGCTGTTCTCAATGATGCCCATGGAGATGGCGTAGCGGGTGAGGCCGGCGGTGTCGTGGATGTTGAGCTTGTCCATGAGGCTCTGGCGGTGCTTCTCGACCGTCTTGACGCTGATGTTGAGTTCATCCGCAGTTTCCTTGTTGGCCTTGCCTTCGGCGATGAGCTGCAGCACTTCCATCTCGCGTGCGCTGAGGGTGGGGACGGCCTTGCCCGGGAGATCTCCCTGATCGCGGGCTTTTTGCTTTTGATGATTGCGGCGCTTGGCGATGATGGGGCTGAAGTAGGTCTTGCCCTGATGGACGGCGCGAATGGCCTCTGGGAGGACATGGGCGGCGGTCTGCTTGATGAGATAACCGGAGGCGCCGATGGCCATGACCATGGCGACGTAGGCATCATCACTGTGGGCGGAGAGGATGAGAATCTTGGTGCCGGGAAAGGCCTGAAGGATCTGGCGTGTGGCCTCCATGCCATTGAGCAGGGGCATGGCGATGTCCATGACGATGACGTCGGGGCGCACCTTGGTGACGAGATCCACGGCCTGGCGGCCGTTCTCGGCTTCGGCGACGACCTTGATGTCTGGTTCCAGATTGAGCATGGCACGCAGGCCTTCGCGGACGATCTGGTGGTCTTCGGCGAGCAGGACGTTGATGGAGTTCATATTGAGTTTACTTTACAGAGGGATTGCTGGCGGGAGGTGAATTCTCACCTCGATTTCCGCGCCGGAGGATGCTGGAGCTGGGGTGCTTCATGGGGTTTGCACCGACGAGTGATGGATGGGCTTGAAGAAATCGTGTCCCTGATAGACCTCGCGGATGGCCCGGGCGAGGAGCTGTGAGTCGCTTTGCTTGACGAGGTATCCCGAGGCACCGAGCTCCCTGGCCTGCCGGATGTAGGCCTCCTCATCGTAGGAGGTCAGCACGATGATCTTGGTGGAGGCGGGGGTGCATTCGCGAATGCGGGAGATGGCATCAAGCCCGCTGAGCAGGGGCATGGCGAGATCCATGACGACGACATTCGGGGCGAGCTTGTTGGCGAAGGCGACGGCCTGATGGCCGTTGGCGGCTTCACCGACCACCTGAATGTCAGCTTCCAAGGCGAGCAGTGCACGCAGGCCTTCACGGACGATGGTGTGATCATCTGCGAGAAGAACGGTGATGGGGGTCATGGGCATTCCAAGGTGGGAGTGTTGCAGGACGGGTTTTGTGTGGTGTGCTAGGCGCTGGTATCCGGGGATGGAATCTCCACGCAGATGGTGGTGCCTCTGCCTGGGGCGGACTCCACGCAGAAGGTGCCGCCGATCATCTCGATGCGCTCACGCATGCCGAGCAGGCCGAGGCGGTTGTTCTTTTTCGCGCTGCTCTTTCCTTCCACGGTGAAGCCGCAGCCGTTGTCGGTGATTTTCATGCAGATGCCGCCGTGCGGATTCTGGATGCTCAAGCCTGCCTGGCTGGCCTGCGCATGACGCGCCACATTGGTGAGGGCCTCCTGGGCGATGCGGTAGAGGACGGTGCGGATGGCGCCGTCCGCCTGCTCAATGCCGGCAAAGGCCTGCAAGCTGACGCGGATGCCGGTGTCCTGCATGTAGGAGGTCATGAAGGACTGCAGCGCGGGGATGAGGCCGAGATCATCCAGCACGGAGGGGCGCAGCTCGCGTGCGAAGCGGTGGACGATGTCGACGGATTTTTCCACGAGCTCCTGCGTGCTGGAGATCTTGCCCTGCAGCGTCTTGTTGCTGACGGTGGAGTCTGTCTTCAAGGCCGCGAGGCGGACATTGATGCCTGTGAGGGTCTGGGCGATGACGTCATGCAGCTCGCGGCTGATTTTTTTGCGCTCCTCCTCCTGGGCGGTGAGGAGCTGACGCGAGAGCTGCCGGAGCTCCTCCTGCAATTCGCGGGATTTTTTGAGCAGGTCGCTGGAGGTCTGCTGGCTGATGCGGAGGGACTCCTCCATGGCCCTGCGCTGTTCGACTTCCTGCCGGAGCTCCTCCACAGTGGCGGCGAGCTCCTGGGTGCGCAGGCTGAGGGTCTGGACCATGTGATTGAGCTGAATATTGGCCTCACGCGCGCCGCGGTGAGTTTCCTCAAGCGGTGTGATGGCTTCGGCAAAGAACAGACCGGCGCGCGCCATGAGACCGCTGCTGGCGCTGGAAGTGTAACTGGGCAGAACGAGAGAGACGAGGGCGACCTCATGCATGCGTGCGAGGTCGAGCGTCTCCAGCCCGAGGGCGATGGCCTGGTGTCCGAGCTCGTGCGCGGGTGCCATGCTGGCGGCCGGGCCTTCCTTCAGGAATTGCTGCAAAGCTGCGTGATAGAGACGCGAAAGATCAGTGAGCTTAAATTTCATGGGGAATGCCGAACTCGTGGGCGAAGTGGTTGATGGTTTTCACGGCAGCCTCCACCAGCTGCTGCGTGGCGGCTATTTCCTGGGTGATGCCTTCATGCCTGGCGGCCATCTGCTTTTTCAAGGTAAGCAGCCGCATGTGGATGCCAAGCAGGGACTGGCCAATATCGTCATGGAGCTGGAGGCTCATTTTTTTGCGCTCCACTTCGTCTGCGGACATGATTTTGCGCGCCATGTCCTTGAGCTGCTGCTCCAGCTGGCGGGATTCGAGGAGCAGCTGGGTGGAGGTGCGCTCGCTGTCTTCCAGCGCGGCCTCGGCGGTCATGCGTTCGGTGATGCCCTGCTGGAGGTCACGATGGGAATCTGCGAGATCCAGCGTGCGCTGACCCAGGCGCTCCTGGAGCTGCTGCAGGTCGGCGCCGGACTCGCGAGCCAGGCGGTGGGTTTTTTCGATGGGGACGATGGCTTCGGTGAAGAAGCCCTCCGCACGCCGCGTCATCTCGTTGCGTGTGCTGGGCGAGCCATCAGTGGGAATGAGCACGGCCAGGGCCTGATGGTGGACTTTGGCCAGGTCCAGTGTCTCGAGTTCCATGTTTACCGCCTCAGTACCCAGTGCATGGGCGGGCAGGAGGCTCGCCTGGCGGCCTTGCTCCAAATGGGTGCGCAATGCCGCCAGGTAATGGGCGGACAATTGGCTCAACAGGGATTCACTCATGCTTGTACTGGAAGGACAGCATTCGAGCCAGCAAGGCTTGATTCTTTGCTGGTACGGCTGTTGGACGTCAGTTATCAGCCAGCGCTGGAAAACTAACCATGGGGTGAAACCCTACCTGCTGACATTCCTTCAACTAGAGCGTCTTTGTTCGGGGGCGGCGGTGGCGATGACCTCGGGCGGCAGCAGGGCGGAGGCGCCGGTGTAGGCATTGATGGCGCGCTTTTGAGCGAGATCTGTCTCGGTGTCTTCGACAGATTTCTCGGCTTCCAGCGCCTGCTCGAGCAGCTGGCGTGCAGCCTCGACACTGAACCTGAGGGGGGGCTCGGTGATGGGAGGGGTAGGTGGGGAATTCATGGCTTGTGGGCAAGCGTCGTCGGCAGGGACGGCAACTGCGATGGGGTGAAACCCTACTTTGCATGAAATGTCGCGTGGGAGGAGCGTCCGCCGGGGTAGGGTTTGACCCCATGGTAGAAAATGCCACCACCCCCTAGAGGGGGGGGCTTTGGACTTCTGCTCCAAAGGCTCCGTCAAAAAACCAACGCAATGCATCCCATGAAGAAAATAACCTCACTCCTCCTCACTCTCACCCTGGCTACCAGCGCCTTCGCTGGCACCGTGGACAACTCCAAAGCCGTGCAACCCACCATCGCCGCCGCCCAAGGCTGTGACTGCTTTGCACCTGGCTTTGCCATGGGCGCCTTTGGTGGTGCCTTCTTTCCAAGCCATGGCGGCTCAGGTGTCGCCGGTGGTGGCGTCCTGGCAGAATACTTCGTCAGCGAGTACCTGGGCTTTCAGGGCAGCTACGGCGTGTATGCCACGAACAGCGAACATCACCAGATGGATGGCAGCATCGTTCTGCGTGCTCCGATCAAGAGCCTGTGCATCGCCCCGTATGTGATGGCGGGCGGCGGCGTGGGCACCAACGCGACGACGCGTGGTGACTTCCATGTGGGTGGCGGTCTTGAAGCCCGCTTTGCGAGCCTCAACTGCATGGGCGTGTTTGTGGACGGCAACTATTACTTTGCCTCCGGCACGAACACTGACTTCACCGTGGCGCGTCTGGGCGTGAAGTTCCGCTTCTAACATCTGCGGCTGAATTCAACGACCTCCAGGGGGAAGCGGGCGACCGCTTCCTCCTTTTTTGCGGGCGCGGTTCAGGACTTCTTCAGCAGGTTCTTCCACCAGGCATCGTAGGCGGTCATGGGGGTGCCGAGCGGGGTGTGTTCATACAGCCATGTGAGGGGCTGGTAGATTGTGGTGACCACAGCCGGGACTGTGCCGTGGATGCGCTGGCTGGAATACAGGGCCATCACCGGGCCGTGGCTCAGCAGATAGACGGCGAGGAGCTGAAGCAGCGTGAGGAGGCAGCCGGATCGGGAGGAGGAACTCATGCTGAAAGACTAGCGAGATCGCCAGTGCGGCCAATGGGGTGAACACTCCATGGTGAAGGGGAGGGGGCAGCGCATAGTGTGGCGTGACGAGCAGCGGGGCGCATTTGGTTCCGACCACCTGCAGGCTCAGCGGCGAATTCAGTCCAGCCATCACCTTTTAAAGCCCCAACCACCATGCCTCGAACTTCTGTCTTCTGCTTCGCCAACTCGCGCACTCAGGCGGGACACATCGTTGATCAGCTCAAGGCTGCGAGCTTTTCCAGCAACGACATTTCCGCACTGCTGACGGATCAGAATGCGGGCCACGAAGCTGCGCCGATTCGGCGCACGAAGATGCCTGAAGGCGTCATTGCTGGGCTGGGCATCGGCGGTGCACTGGGGTGGATTGCGGGGATCGGCGTGCTGGCCATCCCGGGATTCGGCGGTTTCATTGATGCGAGTCCCGTTCTGGCTGCGCTGACGGGTACGGCGATCGGAGCCGTGTCTGGTGCGGTCTGCGGCGGATGGATCGGCAGAAGCATCCAGGAGCGAGAAGCCGGACGTGATCACGACCTGCTGCAGGACGGGAGCATCCTCATCTCCGTGCATGCTGAGAACTCGTCAGAAATCACGCGTGCGGAAGTCATCTTTGCGGATGCCGGAGGGCAGGGGATCTGCACTCGCGGAGATGAGGCCGATCCTGAGAGAAACCGGGCCACGGAGATCATCGCCTATCCGAGTGCTCCCGGTCGGGCTTGAGACTTTCAGCATCGCTTTGTCATGAGGTGATGGGGGTTATACCCCATGGCGGATGAGGTGCGCGCTCCCTAGTCTTATGAAGAGGCTCAGGCAGGCACCGTGCCGCCGGCCTTCCACTCCTGCGATCTTTCAACCACGACATGAGTTCAATCCCAATGATAGCCCCCACGATACCACCGCCCGAAACCCCTCCCGCCAGTGTGAACGTCCAACTCGCCGACTACCTTGGTGCGCAGAAGGAGGTGATCCTCAATGAATGGCTTTCGCGAGTGCATGGCGACGCCGCCATCATTGCGAGCGAAAACCTGAACACGGTGGCGCTCAAAAACCACCTGCCTGAGATTTTTGAGAACCTGGTGAAGACGCTGCGGTTTTACGGCAGTGATGTGGTGGCGGAGAAGTCACTGAAAGATGCGGAGGAGCACGGTGCGACGCGATTGCGGCAGGGGTATGAACTGCCTGAAATGCTGCGTGAGCTGATGCACCTGCGCGCCATTTTGATCCACCACCTGCGTCAGTTTGAAGGCCTGCATCTGGAGTTTGGCGCGGCATCCACGCTGTTCATCTCCACGACGATGCATCGTTTCATTGATGAGATGATGATTGATGCGACCGAGGAATATTTGTGGTCGCAGCTGAGCATGCAGGATCAGATTCACCAGGGGCGCATCAAGTGGTAAGCGCGGCCAAGGCAATGGCACGGACCCGTGAGCAGCTGAGCACGCTGGCGGCCCACCTGGGAAAGCAGCGGGAGGTGATCCTGCAACGCTGGCGCACTGCGACGGAAAGTGTGGCGGAACTGGACATCGCGTCATCATTGACGCGGCTGCAGTTCAACGACCACATTCCCGGCGTGCTGGATTCACTGGCCCTGAGGCTGCGCGCGTGGCCGCAGGTGGAGAGCGCGCAGGCGCAGCAGAATGAAAAGGACCAGGTGATCGAGCATGGTTTGCAGCGCTGGCAGCAGGGCTACCAGCTGCGGGAGCTGACGCAGGAGTGGGGCCAGCTGCAGATGGCGGTGATGGAGGAGCTGGAGGCCTATGCGCCGGCGCATCCCCATCTGGAGCCGCCTGTTCTGCCGACGGCACGGCGTGCGTGGGCGCAGCTGTGCTGGGAAGGCATCAGCGACAGCGCCACGCAGTACTGGCGGCTGCACCAGGCGGAGGCGAACGGGCATGTGCGTGAACTGGAGCAGGCGCTGGCCACGCTGAATGATCTGGACCGGGCGCGTGCGGCCGCATGGCGTGAAGCCACGCATGATCTGCAGGGCAGCCTGAGCGTGGTGTCTGGAGCGACTTCGGTGCTGGACCGCAAGAATGTGACGGAACCGATCCGGCATGAGTTTGCCAGTTTGCTGCAGAAGGGCGTGTCATCTCTGAATGACATGCTCAAGGATCTGATGAGTCTGGCTCGGCTGGATGCGGGACTGGAAACTCGCAAGGTGGTGCCGTTTGATGCGGGGGTGCTGCTGGCGGATTTCTGCCTGACATCCACGCCACTGGCGGAGGCGCGAGGACTGTATCTGAAGATGCTGGGACCGGACTCCCTGCGGGTGCATGGCGACCGGGCCAAGATCCAGCGCATCCTGCAAAACCTGCTGCTCAATGCGCTCAAGTACACGCAGAGCGGAGGTGTGACCGTGATCTGGGGGCCTGGCCAGGGAAGTGAAACGAATGACTGGATGTTTTGTGTGCAGGACACCGGCCCCGGACTGGACGCAGGCCCGGGCGCACCGCTGGCACGGCAGCTGTATGAAGCCACGCAAACCGCGCATGCGGCGGATGACATTCATGCCCAGGACCGCACGGCGGGAGATCTGGCGAACGCACCCACGGTGCCTGCGCAGTCCACCACGCTGCCGCCCAGCCAGCTGCCCGGAGAGGGCGTGGGTCTTTCCATCGTGAAGCGTCTGTGCGAGCTGCTGGATGCGAGCCTGGAGCTGGAGACGAGCCCGGGTGCGGGCTCCACGTTTCGTGTGGTGCTGCCACGGCACTACAATAAGAGTGTAAAATAAAAAAACGGCGACTGATCCCGCCCCCCATACACAAGGCACTCCATGAAAACACTGATCACGCGCAAAACAACAGAAGGTAAAATCGGCTGGGCGCTGCTGTGGCTGCTGGGCATCCCCGTTCCTGTGCTGCTGCTGTTCTTTGTGCTGCGCGGCTGCACCTGAGTGCCTGCGTTGGTTCATCCATCGGCCCTGCATTCCATGACACGGATGCAGGGCTTTTTTGTGCAGCGGCGGCATGGCACGGGAAGCCCGGGTGAAAAATAAAAAGAGTCGGGTTTCACCCCATGGCGGATGCGGCGCGGGAACTCTAGCATGCTGCTGATGACACCAACAACTGCGTCCTCAAAACCAAGAAAAACAACCACCATGAAATCGAAAACAACCTCTCTCTTCTCCGCATCCACCCTCGCACTTTGCGCCGCGATGCTCTTCACTTCCAACGGCAGCGCCGCACCGAAGGACACCCTCGATGCAGCTGACGTCAAATTCGTCAAAACCGAAGCCGCCGCCGGCAATGCTGAACTGAAAATCGCCGAACTGGGCGTGCAAAAAGCCGAGCGTGCAGACGTCAAAGCCTTCGCTGAAATGCTGGTCAAAGACCACACCCAGGCGAACAAGGAGCTCAATGCTCTGGCCACCGAAAAGGGCGTGGAAGTCTCCGCCGTGATCAGCCCGAAACATGCGGAAGAATTCCAGAAGCTGGAAAAGGCCACCAAGGCTGATTTCGACAAGGAATTCCTTTCCGACATGATCAGCGACCACAAGAAGTGCGTGAGCAACTTCGAAGAAGCCGCCAAGGACGCCAAGAACAGCGACCTGAAAGCATGGGCTGAAAAGATGCTCCCAACGCTGAAGGCCCACCTTGCCCAGGCCAAGGAACTTGCCGGCAAGTAATTTGCGCGAGAGGGGCAGGGAGCCGGTTAGTCTGATCTCCTGACGCACCTCTCACCGCAAGCAGCTGTGGCAGTTGAGGCGACCCCCCGCCCGGCTGTCACAGCTCTTTTTTATCGGCGCTGCGACCGCAGGCCACCGAAAGCCACCTTATTCCATACCACACCCTGCCATACCATGAGCGCCACCGAAACGACCTATGACATGTGCAACGCGCTGCTGACGCTGGAGAACGCCGCCGTTGAGACCTACAGCCAGGTGATTGACAAATATGATCCGGAAGCCACCGACACCGTGCTGGAGCGCATCCGCGCGGATCATCAGGCGAATGTTTTTGAGCTGAACCAATTTATTTCTGAACTTGCCATGGAGCCCTCGGCTGCCGGAGGCACATGGGCCGGCATTGAAGAGGCGCTGAAGGAGTCGGACGTGCTGCTGGGAGAAGCCCCCATTTTGAAATGCCTGCAGGCGGGCGAGGAGCTGGGCATCAGCCAGTATGAAAACGCGCTGGCCAATGAGGACGTGTCCGTGGCAGCGAAGACGCTGATCAAGCGGACGCTGCTGCCGATTCTCTCGGATCATCTCATCGACCTGCAACAGAGGCGGGACCAGGGGCAGTGAACCGGTCAGCCATGAGGGTCTTCAGGAACATCGTGCGTGGCTTGGGAAATTAAGCGCACATCTTAATCGCCATGAGTGACTTCCTATTCTCAGTGCTGCTAACCGTGCTCGACAAGCAGTCGTTCGTGGAGTCTGCTGAAGGCACAGGCGCCACCCAGGCCAAAAGACAGGGCTTGTGATTGATTCATGAAAAAGCCAGCCCCACCTCCAGCGCGGAAGCGCACCCTGCGCAAAGCCGCTCCTGCACCACGGAAGACACCGCCGAAGAAAGCCGTTGAGTGCCCCATCGTGGGCATCGGTGCATCTGCGGGCGGGTTGGAGGCGCTGGTGCAGTTCCTCGGGCATGTGCCGAAGGACAGCGGCATGGCTTACGTGATCGTGCAGCATCTGGACCCGACACAGAAGGGCATGATGCCGGAACTGCTGCAGCGTGCCACGAAGCTGAAAGTGATGCAGGTAAAGGACCGCACCCGGGCGGAGCCGAACTGCGTGTATGTGATTCCCCCGAACAGCGACATGTCCGTGCTGCGCGGTGTGCTGCACCTGCTGGCTCCCGTGGAGATGCGCGGACTGCGGCTGCCGATCGACTTCTTCTTCCGCTCTCTGGCGGAGGATCAGCGTGAGCAGAGCGTGGGCATCATCCTTTCCGGCATGGGCAGCGATGGCACGCTGGGGCTGCGCGCCATCAAGGAGAAGGCGGGCATCGTGCTGGTGCAGGATCCTGCCACGGCGAAGTTTGATGCGATGCCGCGCAGCGTCATCGATGCCGGGCTGGCGGACATCGTGGCCACGGCTGAAGAGCTGCCGGAGAAACTCATCGCCTACCGGAGGCATCTGCCGCATCTGGACAAGTCCGAGCTGCATCTGGAGGAAAAGGTGCAGAGCGCGCTGGAGAAGATCGTCATCCTGCTGCGTGCGCACTGCGGGCATGATTTCACGCTGTACCGGCGCAGCACGTTGTACCGCCGTGTGGAGAGGCGCATGGGGATTCATCAGGTGGGCAAGATCAGCGGTTATGTGCGCTACTTGCAGGAGAATCCGCAGGAGCTGGGCATCCTCTTCAAGGAGCTGCTCATCGGTGTGACGAATTTTTTCCGCGACAAGGCCGCGTGGGAGCAGCTGGCCTCCAAGGCGCTGCCGCTGCTGCTGAAAGACCGGCCTGCGGGCAGCACCCTGCGCGCATGGGTGGCGGGCTGCTCCACGGGGGAGGAGGCCTACTCGCTGGCCATGACTTTCAAGGAGACGCTGAAGCAGCTCAAGATCACGGACAACATCTCGCTGCAGATCTATGCCACGGATCTGGACAAGGACGCGATCGACAAGGCGCGCCTGGGTTTGTTTCCGGAGAATATCGTCGCGGATGTGTCGCCTGCGCGGCTGGCGCGCTTTTTCATCAAGGAAGAATGCGGCTACCGCGTGAACAAGGAGATCCGCTCCATGGTGGTCTTTGCGCCGCAGAACCTGATCATGGACCCGCCGTTCACGAAGCTGGATCTGCTGTGCTGCCGTAACCTTCTTATTTACCTCACGCCGGAGCTGCAGAAGAAGCTCTTCCCGTTGTTTCACTACAGTCTGAATCCGGGCGGGGTGCTTTTTCTCGGCAGTGCGGAAAGCATCGGCAACTTCACGCACCTCTTCACGGTGCTGGCGCTGAAGGAGCGCCTGTTTCAGCGCAGCGAGACCGCCATGCAGGGCAGCCACCTGGACTTTCCCGCCGTGTATATGCCGGCGCACACGAGCCGCCAGGAATCGCAGGTCGCATCGCGAGTGCCGGCACCGAGTTTGCAGTCGGTCGCGGACCAGATGCTGCAGCAGCGCTACGCACCGCCCGCCGTGCTGGTGAACGAGCATGGGGACATCCTCTACATCAGCGGCAAGACGGGGAAATTTTTGGAGCCCGCCGCCGGCAAGGCGAACTGGAACGTCATCGCCATGGCGCATGACGGCCTTCGCACGGAGCTCTCCAACGCGATGCAAAAAGTGATCCGCAAAAAGGGCAGCGTCACCGTGCGGGGCATCAAAATCGGCCCCTCGGCGGACACGCGCGCGGTGGACATCATGGTGCAGGCCATTGAAGAGCCGAAGGAGCTCGCGGGCATGCTGCTCATCGTGTTTGCTGAGACCGTGGTCCCTGCCGAGCTGCGGCCTGATCATTCCAAAGGCAAGGCCAGCAGCAGCGCACGGCAGCGGGAGCTGCAAAACGAGCTGAAGCATGCGCGTGATGAAGTGCAGGCGGGGCGCGAGGAGATGCAGACCTCCCAGGAGGAGCTGAAGTCCATGAACGAGGAGCTGCAGTCCACCAATGAGGAGCTGCAGTCCACGAACGAGGAGCTCATGACCTCGAAGGAGGAGATGCAGTCGCTCAATGAAGAGCTGCAGACGGTGAATGCGGAGCTGCAGGCGAAGCTGGACGAGCTCTCCGGCACGAACAACGACATGAAGAACCTGCTCAACAGCACGGACATCGCGACGGTGTTTCTGGACAACGAGCTGCATGTGCGGCGCTTCACGCTGCAGGCGAAGACGATCATCAAATTCATCCCCAGCGATGTGGGGCGGCCCATCACGGACCTGGCGTCCGACCTGCTCTATCCCGAGCTGGTCAAGGACGCGCACGAGGTGCTGCGCACGCTGGTCTTCAGCGAGCGCTCCATCGCCACACAGGACGGGCGCTGGTTCACGGTGCGCATCATGCCCTACCGCACGGTGGACAACCGCATCGACGGTGTGGTCATCACGTTTGCGGACATCACCGCGGCGAAAAAAATCGAGGCTGATCTGCGCGAGCAGCACCGCCGGCTGACGCAGCATGCGGCGGAGCAGAGCCGCGCGCTGGACAAAGCTCTCGGCAAACCCAAGGGCCGCCGGGCGGCCGCCCCGCAAAGGAAATCCAAATCATGAAACAACGAGCCATCGACCTGCGCCGCCGTGCTGAAGGCCGGCTGCGGGAAATGCCTGTCAAAACCAAGCGTGCCCCCAATGCAGCGGATGCGCAGTGCGCGCTGCAGGAGCTGCAGATTCACCAGATCGAGCTGGAGCTGCAAAACGAGGAGCTCAAGGTCACGAAGGCGGCGGTGGACGCGGGACTGGAAATGTACACGAATCTCTATGACTTCGCGCCCGTGGGGTATTTCACGCTGGGCGTGGACGGCACCATCAGCCAGGTGAATCTCACCGGAACCACCATCGTGGGCGTGCAGCGGTCACACCTGCTGGGCCAGCGCTTTGGCGCGCTGCTGGAAGCCAGAGTGCGCCGGGAATTCAATGTCTTCCTCGCGCAGGTCTTTAAAGACGATGCGCGGCACTCCGCCGACTTTGAGCTGCTGCGCCAGGACCAGCCGCCGATGATCGTGAACATAGCGGCCAAGCGCCTGAGCAACGAGCATGAATGCCACGTTGTGATGGTGGACATCACGGCGCGCAAAAAGGTGGAGGACATCCTGCGCCGCAATGAGGCGCTCTTTTCCGCGCTGCTGAGCCAGGCGCCCATCGGCGTGTATGTGGTGGATGACCAGCTGCGCATGGTGCAGGTGAATCCGAAGGCGATGCCGTTGTTCAACAACGTCCAGCCGCTGATCGGGCAGTGCTTTGCGGAAGTGATCCAGTCGCTGTGGCCGAAGCGGGTGGCGGATGCGGCGGAGAGGCGCTTCCGGCACACGCTGAAGACGGGGGAGCCGTACCACGCACCCCAGTTTGTGGAGCGGCGCAAGGACACCCATGTGAAGGAGGCGTATGAGTGGCAGATCCAGCGTGTGACGCTGCCGTCCGGCGACCACCGCGTGGTATGCTTTTTCAACAACATCACGGAGCGCAAACGTGCGGAGGAAACCCAGCGCCGCATGGAAGTGCTGGCCGCCTCCAACGCGAAGCTCAAGCTGGAGATCATCCGCCGTGAGGCGGTGGAAGCCGCGCTCAAGATGAGCGAGCAGCATGCCCATGAGCTGCTGAACCAGGCACGCCAGCTGCAGAAAAAGCTGCGCGAGGCCTCCCACCAGCGGCTCCTCGCCCTGGAAAATCAGCGCAAGGAGATCAGCCATGAGCTGCATGATAAAATCAGCCAGGTGCTGATCGGCATCAATGTGCGGCTGGCGGTCTTCACGCGCACGGCGGGGGTCGATGAGAAGGCCATGGCCCCGGTGCGTGAGCTGGTGGAGCAGTCCGTGCGCATCATCCACGACTATGCGCGGGAACTGCGTCCGGCGATGCTGGACCAGCTGGGGCTGATCCCGACGCTCAGCACTTACATCAACGAAATCCCCAAGCACAAAGGGCGGGAGATCAAATTCACCGCATCGCCGGATGTGGAGGCGCTGGACAACGACAAGCGCACGGTGCTCTACCGCGTGGCGCAGGAGGCGCTGATCAACGTGGCCAAGCATGCGCAGGCGCACCATGTGGACGTGAGCCTGCGGCATGCACGCGGCGGTGTGTGCCTGGAAATCAAGGATGATGGCAAATCCTTTGACGTGGACCTGCTCTCCTCCCCGCAGTGGAGCCGCCGACTCGGCCTGACCGGCATGCGCGAGCGCGTGGAGATGGTCAACGGCGTGTTCAGCATCGTGTCGAAGCGCGGCAAGGGGACGACGATCCGTGCGGTGATTCCGGTGGGGAAGGAAGTGAGCCGGGCGAAGCGTGTGAAGAAGGCGGAGTGAGGGCTTTGTTTTGCGGAGCTATCTTCGATTTGGGGTGAAGGCCCCATGGCTGGATGAGGCCGGAGGATGGAGGGTGCTTTATTATGAAACCCACGACCAGGACGACGCAGGAACTTCGGGATGAAGTCGATCTCAATGACAAGGTGATGGAGGATGCAGCGGCCGACGACAGCCAGGATCTGCTGGAGCCGGAAACCGTGCCGGGGAATGACCGCATCTCCGCATGGGATGAAAGTGAGGACGAAGCCGGGCACCGCGTGGAGAGCGAGCCTGCTGAGAAGGACGAGACCATCGCGGAACAGCTCGTGGATGCAGGCAATGACGAGGCGGGCGAGGAGCAGCGTCTGAGCGCTGCTTTGAACAAGCCGGAGGATGGGCAGCGCTGAGCGAGACTGCGGGCATGAGAGGGCTGCTTTCACAGGAGCCAATGGAGTGCGTGTGTCATCTGGGACCGGATGCCATGGGGCGCGGGACACGCCCTCCTGCGGCACGATGGCGTAGCAGACGCTGCTGGTGCCCGGCGTCGTGTGGCGAGGTGCTGGGTTTGCTTCCCGGATTGGCTTCCTAAACCCAGGGGAGCACTCGCTAAAGCTCAATGCCGTTAAGCTATAATTACTGTACATTGTTGTTTCATGGTTAACTGACATGGGATGCCCCCGCCATGCCATGCTATTGTTGCCCACGACCAGCCCGTTGATCTCGTCAGCCGCATTCTCAGGCTGCTGCAATGGAGCAGGGATGAACTTGAGACTGCCGACCTGGAACGCCACCAGGGGCCCCGCCGCAAGATTTTCACCTGGCAGATCATCGTTGGCCTCATCGCGCACACGCTGCCTTTTGCCGGTCGCTTCTCCCAATGTCTGCGCCATTTTTTCGGCATGACTCTCAGTGACTCCGCCCTCAGCCAGCGCCGCCAGCAGCTTGGCGGGGACATCTTCCTGCTCATCATGCGCGAGACCTTGCGGCCGCTGGCTGATGCGCAGCTGCATGAGAGCTGCTTTTTTGCGGGGCTGCGGCTCCTCGGCATCGACGGCACACGCTGGAACGTGACCAACACTGCACAGCAGCTTGAACGCATCACCAAGATGCAGACGCGCAGCGGCAGCGCCGCCTTCGCCCACATCCGCATGTCCGCGCTCGTGGAGCTGGGCACCCATGCGCCGCTGCACGCCACGCTGGGGCTTGATGGGGAGAGCGAGCAGGCACTGAGCCTGCCGCTGCTGCAGGCTCTGCCGCAGCACTGCCTGCTGATCCTTGACCGCCTCTACGGGTATGCATCGGTGCTCGACACGCTGCAGCAGCAATGCGACACGGCCAGGGCGCAACACTATCTGGTGCGGGTCAAAGACAAGCTCGCCGCCGCGGTGCGCATGCCGCTGGACGACGGCTCTGCCATGGTGGAGGTGCGCCTGTGTGACAAGGTCAAGTGGCGCCGGGTGCTCAAAACGCTGGTGGTGCGCGAAGTGCGCGGACGCGTGTGGAGCCGCATGCAAAACAAGTGGGTGGAGGTGCGGCTGTGGACCAGCCTGAGCGTGGAGCAGGCCGGGGCGCAGAAGGTTCTCGAACTTTATGCACGGCGCTGGGAGCAGGAGGTGTTCTACCGTGAGCTCAAGCTGCAGGTGGCGCGCAACGGACTGCTGCAAAGCCATACGCCGGAGACGGCACAGCAGGAGATCGCTGCGTTGCTCATGGCCTGCACACTGGTTGCAGAAGAACGCCTGGCGGCGGCCGCACAAGCCGGGGGCGAGGTGCAGGCCGCCGGAGTGATGCGCATCAGCCTGAGCATCTGTCTTGAGCACACCCAGGCGTTGTGGCTGGTGCTCAGCTCGGCGCAGGGGTTGATGGACCAGTCCTCGCAAGCCGAGCTAGTGCGGCGGGTGCGGGCTCAAATCGCCGCATATGCGCTGCCTCCAAGACGTGCCAGAAGTTGTCAGCGCAAGGTGCGCCAGTCCGTGAAGGACTGGCCGCGCATGACCTCACCTACTTCCATCACCGCTGCCCCTCTATATCAAGTCGTCAACATTGCTTAACGGCATTGCGCTAAAGCTCGGCACCCCTGGGCTGAAATACGGAAGGCCGTTGGCCTTCAAGACAAGGGCGTCAGTGGGTGATGCAAGTCCCGGCAGTGGGATTTCACGTCATGGCGCGGGCGTTGGCGTGGCGGGGATTGGCACAACCAAACAGCCCCCTCGAGCGAAGTATAAGCTCGGCACACCTGGGCTGAAAGACGGAAGGCCGTTGGCCTTCAAGGCAAGAGCGTCAGTGGGTGATGCCATTCTTCGACAGGGTCTGGTCCTGCGGAGGCGTGAAGGCGTGAAGGCGTGAAGGCGTGAAGGCGTGAAGGTGCAGGTGGGGTTTCACCCCATTTCGGCGGGGTTGCGGGGCAGGCAGGTTGCGTTGATTTTCCCACCCTCAACGCCATTATCCAAGACCATGCTCATTTCCGCCACCACACTCAAGGGATACTCACTGGAAGGCCTGGACGGCGCCATGGGGAAGGTCCGCGAATTCTACTTTGATGACCGCTTCTGGACGGTGCGCTACCTGGTGGCGGACACGGGGAACTGGCTCACGGGCAGGCAGGTGCTGATCTCTCCGCATGCTCTGGTGGGCGTGATGGGGGATAGGGAACAAATCGCCGTGAACCTGACGAAGCAGCAGATCGAGGAAAGCCCCTCTCTGGACAGTGACAAGCCTGTGTCCCGCCAGTACGAAGAAGACTACTACGGCCATCATGGCTGGCCGACGTACTGGGCCGGCACGGAGCTGTGGGGGAATTATCCCGGCATCATGCGGGACCGGGATCTGTGGAACTCCGCCGTGGACGGCAAGTGGGCCTGGGATCCACACCTGCGCAGCACGTTTGAGGTTACGGACTACGACGTGAAGGCGACGGACGGTGAGATCGGGCATGTGCAGGATTTCATCGTGGATGATGAGACCTGGGAGATCGTGCATGTGGTGGTGAGCACGCGGTACTGGCTGCCGGGAAAACGGTTTCTGATTTCTCCGAAGTCGATCGAAGGCGTGAACTGGGGAGAGTCGAACATCTCGGTGAATCTCACGCGGGATGAGATCCAGCATTCGCCGGAATACAGGGAAGGGGAGATGCTGACACGAATGCAGCAAGCACCCACGGATGCGCAGGCGATGGCGGCGTGGCGCAATGAGGGGGATCCGAACTGAGGGAGGCGGGTGGCGTGCGGTAAGCCTGAGCGCGACACCGCAGTCCAAATGAGGGGAGACCTTGTTCCGCAGGAACAAGGCAACTTTGGGTGGGTGCTTTTACCGGCTGCGGGCGATCTGGCGGGAGAGCTGATCGAGGGCCTGGTTCATGGCGGTGACGCGGGCGCGCAGGGAGGTGGGATCTGGGGGGACGGGGATGAGGAGGCGGAAGTAGTGGGTGCGGGCTTCGCCGCCGGTGACGGGCTGGAGTTTCCAGGTGCCTTGCAGGACCATTTGGCTGGCGGCGTCGGGTTCGAACTGGGCGATCTTCAATTCGAGGAGGGTGGTGTAATCGAGCGAGGTGAAGCTTTCGACGGGCTGGATGTTCATGGAGCCGGTGAGGCGGCTGAGATTGCTGGCGATGACGCGGGAGATGCCGGAGTCGAGGGGCTCGCCCCAGAGGTCGAGCTTGCTGACCATGAGCTTGCCGGCGGAGCGGGTGACGAGCTGCAGGCTGTCGAGGTAGCCGGGGAGGGAGGGGCGGCCCACGGCGATGGCGGGGCGCGCAGCGGTGAGGGTGCGGTCTGGCACCAGAGGCTCCAGCAGGTGCTGGGTGGCGGTGTCTTTGACGGGCTGGAGCACGCTGCAGGCGGCGAGTGTCAGCAGCAGGAGGCCGCAGGTGAGGAGGCGCGTGTTCATGGATTGAGGTCTTTGCCGCGCAGGAGCGTGCTGGGGTTTCGTTTGAGCTCGTTGGCGAGTTCCTTGATGGCGCGTGAGGCGCGCTCCGCCTCCTCCAGTACGTTTTGCAGGCGCATGAGGACGGGGGCGCGGGGATTGGTGACGTTGGAGATGTCGGCGGAGGCTTCCTTGATTTTCTCCAGTCCGGCAGTGGCCTGCTGCATGACTTTTTCCAAATCCTTGAGCAGGGGATCGATGCCCAGATTGGCCTTCTTGGCGAGTTCATCGAAGCTCTTGAGCGCCGTCGCGAGGGTGTCGATGGCGAGGCCGAGTTTTTTGTTGCCGGTGAGGGCGCGGACGTCGGTGGTGATGCCGAGGATGTTGTCGTTGATGGCCTTGAGATTGAGCGCGGCGATCTGCTCCTTGGTGTTGGAGAGGACATCGCGCAGATCTTTCATGATTGAGGCGAGATCGAGGTCGTTGAATTTTTTCAGGCCGTCCGAGATGCCGGAGATGATGGCATCGAGCTCGGTGCCCATGGTGGGGACGGCGGGGAAGCTCGGCGGGTTCTCGGGTTTGAAGAGGAAGCCGGGCTTGTCCGGGGCGATGTCGAACTCGATGTAGAGCTGGCCGGTGAGGAGGCTCTGCTGCTTCATGCGTGCGCGCAGGCCATTGGCCACGGCGAACTTCACGCCGGCATCGGTGGTGAAGTCAATTTTGTCTCCGGTGGTGGAGCCGACGAAGCGGAGGTCTTTCTCGGAGAGCTCGACGACGACGGGGATGATCTTGCGGTTCTCTTTGGAATCGAGCAGGACACGGATGGATGCGACGCGACCGATGCGCACGCCGCCGAAGCGGGCCTCCGAGCCGACGAGGAGGCCATTGGCGCTCTGATCAAAGTAGAGCATGATGCGGCTGGTCTTTTCAAAGAAGCGGCTGGCACCAAAGAGGATGAGGGACCCGGCGGCGAGCACGAGGCCGACGAGGGTGAAGATGCCGATGAGTGTGGGGCTGGCGGTTTTGCTCATGGTGTGGGTGGAGGTGTGTCGCCGCGATTTAAAAAGAGGCGCACGGCAGGATTGTCCGAGTGATCGCGGAGATCGGAGGGATTGCCCAGGGCGCCCTGGGTGTGGGTGGCGGTGTCGAGAAACACGGAGTTGTTGGCGATGCTGAAGATGCTGGCGAGCTCGTGCGTGACGATGACGATGGTGGAGCCCTGGCCATCGCGCAGGCCGAGGATGAGATCGTCCAGGCGGCGGGAGCTGAGGGGATCGAGGCCGGAGCTGGGTTCGTCGAGAAAGAGGATGTCGGGGTCCAAGGCCATGGCGCGTGCGATGCCTGCACGCTTCTTCATGCCGCCGCTGATCTGCGAAGGGTAGAAGTCTTCATAGCCTGAGAGGCCGACGAGGGAGAGCTTGTAGCAGGCGAGATCGCGCAGGGTCTTGGGCGGGAGCTTGCAGGATTCCTCCAGCGGCATGGAGATGTTTTCCGCGAGGGTGAGGGATGACCACAGAGCGGCGGACTGATACATGACGCCAAAGCGCTGGAAGAAGGGGCCGCGCTCTTCGAGAGGCGTGGCGGTGAAGTCTTTGCCATCGTAGAGGATGGAGCCTTTGGCTGGCTCGCGCAGGCCGATGAGGTGGCGCAGGAGGGTGCTCTTGCCGCAGCCGCTGCCGCCCATGATGACGAAGATGTCCTTGTCTTGAATTTCGAAATTGAGGTCATGCATCACCACGAGGTCGCCGTAGGCCATGGTGAGATCTTGGACGGTGATTTTGGCGGCCATGGTCAGATGTCCAGCAGGGTGAAGATGGCGGCGAAGGCGGAGTCCAGCACGATGACGGAAGTGATGGCGGTGACGACGGCACGCGTGGTGGCCTCTCCCACGGCGGCGGAGGAATTCCCCGCGCGCATGCCCTGCATGCAGCCGCTGATGGCGATGGCGGCGCCGAAGAAGGGGCTTTTTATAACACCGAGGGAGGCGTTGGTGATGTTTAAGGATGCGACCGTCTCCGTCCAGTAAAGCACGGGCGGGATGCCCGAGGCGGCACCGACCAGCATGCCGCCGAGGATGCCCACGAGGTCTGCATACACGGTGAGCAGGGGCATCATCAGCACCAATGCGAGGATGCGTGGGAGGACGAGGAAGTCGAAGGGATCAAAGCCGAAGGTGCGCAGGGCATCGATCTCTTCATTGGCCTTCATGCTGCCGATGTGCGCGGCGAAGGCGGCGCCGGTGCGGCCGCTCATGATGATGGCGGTCATGACCACGCCCATCTCACGGACCATGGAGATGCCCACAAGATCTGCGACGTAGAGATCCGCACCGAAGTGCGCGAGCTGCACGCTGCCGACAAAGGCGAGGATGAGGCCGATGAGGAAGCTGATGAGCGAGACGATGGGCAGGGCCTCCACGCCGCACTGCTGCAGCGTCATCCAGAAATCTGAGCTGCGGAAGCGCGCACGACCACGTGCCAAGCGGCCGAGTGAAAGCACCGCCTGCCCGATGAAGTCCAGCAGCGCGATGCCGCTCTGCCAGGCGCTGAGGGTGATATTGCCGATGGTTTCCAGCCGAGACTGCGGGCGTGTGTCCGGATGGGCGCCGCCATCCTCCGGCACGGCGAGTGCGAGCTGGAGCAGGCAGCGCAGATTGTCGGGGAGTCCGTCCAGCGGTGCGGGCTGCGGATCGCCCTCGGCGGGGGCCTTCAGCGTGCGCAGATGCGCGAGGATGAAGGCGGGCAGTGTGGAGTCATGGGCACCCAGCGCGTCTGTTTGATAACGGGTGGGCGCGCGATCCGGGGCTGTGCCCGTGACGCTGACGGCGGGGCCTTCACGCAGCCAGTCTCCGGCGAGGGTCAGGCTCATGCCTTCGCCGTCTTGCTGCCAGACGGCGGTGGGGGGCGGATGAGGGGAGGGAGTCAATGAAGGGCACGAAGGCAGAGATCACCAAAAAACATGAAGGAAGGGGAAAACGAGCATGGCGTGCAGGGGGGGATTCCGCCATGGGGTGAACACCCACCGGGCCGTGGCATGTGCGGTAGGGTTTCACCCCATGGAGATGTACGGGGGAACCGTGGTAAATCGGAGATATAAACAAGCTTCAGTTTCCAAAAGCCGGTGTGGTGGCGCTGCTCCTGCACTGGTGATGGATCAACCAAGACACGACCATGCAAGAACACGTCTGGAAACACCTGGAACCCGCCGGCACCCCGGCCACGTCCATGGTGGATGTGATGGACAAAGCCATCAAACGATCCAACAAGACGCTGGAGGCCACGGCTGGCTTTAGAAGGGCGAAACGCGCCGCCTTCATGGCCACGGCAAGATTCACCCCTGACCGGTGAGCTGCAACGCTCCCGATGACTGACGATGAACCCAAGCGAAGGATGGATGGCAGACGGCACGTGGACGTGGGCGATCACCGGCATGGTGCTGGTGGTGGTGCTGCTGCTGGCGATCCGGGAACTATCGAAAAAGTAAATCCGCTTTCCGCGACCATGCGATCCACTCCTTAACCAACCAACCATCCCTATGCTCATCCAACTCAACACGGACAAGTCGGTGAAAGAGACGGCGGCGGCGCTGCAGATCGCGGTGCCGGCCCACAAGTTCGGCGTCATGCAGGTGCATGATCTCAAGGAAACCATGTGGAAGAAGGGCGTGGTGTTTGACCATGAGTGCCTGATCTTTGAAGTGTGCCAGCCGGAGCAGGCGAAGAAGGTGCTGGATGAAAACCTGAGCATCTCCACGGCGCTGCCCTGCCGGATCTCCGTGTATGAGGAGGGCGGCAAGACCGTGCTGGCCACCCTGAAGCCGACGACGCTGCTGGCGATGTTTAACACACCGCAGCTCAACGATGCGGCGCAGGAGGTGGAGGACACCCTGGTGAAGATCATGACGGAGGCGGCGGCCGCGTGAGTGTGCGGGAGGCGGTTTCATCCAACGCCGGAGCAGGACTGAGGACGGAGCTAGTCGCGGGTTGTAAAAATGATTTCCGATATGGCGAGGTCTTGGACGTTCGGTTTGCCGCAGAGGGGCAAAGGAGCAGAGGTGGCAGAGATTGATTTCATTCTTTGCTCCCTCTGCCTCTCCGCTCCTCTGCGGCAAACCGAACGTTTCTTTAACTTACAAGCGCCATGGCAGAGGAGGTCTCCACGGGCGATTTAGGAAAAAAGTTTCGAAAAATACGAGGACAAAATCTAACTACCATGAACGAGCACAACACCATTGAAGTCCCTGCAACGGCGCCGCTGGAAACGGTCAGCGCTGAGGAGATCCGCACGCAGCCGGTGCCAGCCGCTGCGAATCCGGCGCTGCGCCGTGGGCAGACGACCATCCGCATCTACAGTCACTCGCCGCTGCTGTTCTGGTGGCCGGTGTGGGTGGTGGGGTATGTGATGGCTGCGCTGACTTACCTGCACGGGCAGGAGCAGCATCCGGAGAGCACGGGGCAGATGCTGGAGTGGGTGCATCCTGGCAACAACCTGGGGGTGATCTACTTCCTGACGCTGTTTCTGATCATCATGATCACGAATTTTTCGGTGCGTGGTCTGGCCTCGGGGATGGTGATCATGGGTGGTGCGCTGCTGACGGTGGTGCTGGCCTATGTGGGCTGGTGGGACGAGGTGTTCCGGTGGTTTGAGCATCTGACGATTCACCTGTCGATGGGCGCGTATTTTTGGTTTTCCACGCTGATGTTCCTCACGTGGTTCCTGACGGTGTTTGTCTTTGACCGGCTGAGCTACTGGGAGGTGACGCCGGGGCAGTTGACGCACAAGATGCTCTTTGGCAGCGGCTCCAACAGCTACAACGCGCAAGGCATGGGGCTGGAGAAACACCGGGACGATATTTTCCGCCACTGGCTGCTGGGCTTTGGGTCCGGGGACATGAAGATCCGGACATCGGGGGCCACGCGTGAGCAGATTGATTTGATGAATGTGCTCTTCATCGGGGCGAAGGTGGCGGCGATGCAGCGGCTGATTGCCGAGGTGCCGGAAGGTGTGGATGATGTGCGCGGGTGAGGTTTGTGGGAGGCATCGTGAAGAGAACTGGGCAGACCTGAATGTGACGATACAGCGGTGCTGGACACGGCTTCCTGCAGCGTGATGGCGTAGCAGACGCTGCTGGTACCCGGCGTCGTGTGGCGAAGTGCTGGGTTTGCTTTCCGGATTGGCTGGCAGAACCCAGGGAAGCACTCGCTATCGCTCGGCATCCCTGGGCTGAAATACGGAAGGCCGTTGGCCTTCAAGACAAGGATGTCAGTGGGTGATGCAAGTCCTCATAGTGGGGTTTCACCCCATGGTGCGGTTGTTGGCGCGGCCGGAGATTGGCACAACCAAACAGCCCCTCCGGCGGCGTATTGATAGATACAGGCAAGCCACGATTCATCCAGCAGGGATGGGTTTGGCGTAGGCGTCCTGAAGGGCTGGCAACTCAACTCCACTGTTATGTTACTCAAAGCAAACGCACTCAAAGGATTCAAGCTGGACTGCCTCGATGGCGAGATCGGGAGTGTCCGTGAATTTTACTTCGACGACCAGCACTGGACGATCCGCTACCTGGTGGCGGACACGGGCGGCTGGCTCAATGGCAGGATGGTTTTGATCTCGCCGTATGCGCTGGTGGGTGCGGTGAAGGAGGATAAAGCCATCGCGGTGAATCTGACGCGGCAGCAGATTCAGGACAGCCCATCGTGGGACAGTGACAAGCCGGTGTCGCGCCAGTTTGAGGTGGACTACCACGGCTACTATGGCTGGCCGATGTACTGGGGCGGACCGCTGATGTGGGGCGCGTACCCTTATCTGGTGCGTGACCCGGAGAACTGGAGCGCACCGGAGGCGCCGGAGCATTCCTGGGATCCGCACCTGCGCAGCACGGATGCGGTGACGGGGCATGACATTCAGGCGTCGGATGGTGAGATCGGCCATGTGGTGGACTTCATCATCGATGATGAGACCTGGGCGATCCGCTACCTGGTGGTGGACACACGCAACTGGTGGCCGGGCAAGAAGGTGCTGGTTTCTCCGGTATGGATCGAGCGTGTGAGCTGGAGTGAAATGAAGGTCTTCGTGAAGCTGAGCCGCGAGGCGGTGAAGGCATCGCCGGAGTACATTGACGATGCGCTGGTGACCCGCGAGTATGAGAGCGGCCTGTTCCGGCACTACGGGAGCGACGGGTACTGGGCTCACGAAAACGAACGTGTTTGAACCGCGGTTGGCTGGTGGTCTGTCGGGGGAAGCATGACAAAAAGAATCAGCCAAAAACGGGGCTGGAATCGAATTAGACAAGCCTCCGAGTTGAGGCAGAGCCGATAGGTTTTCAAAGGAGTCTCATATGCCGATACAACTCAAAGAAGAAAACGATGGGAACACGGTGGCGGTGTTCGTGACTGGCAAGCTGGTCAAGGAAGACTACGATCACTTTGTGCCGGAGTTTGACCGCCTTGCGGCTCTGCACGGCAAGCTGCGGGTGCTGTTTGACATGACGGATTTCCACGGCTGGACAGCGGGCGCCCTGTGGGAAGACACCAAGTTTGCGCTGCATCACTTCAACAGCATCGAGCGGCTGGCGATGGTGGGAAACTCAAAGTGGGAGCAGGGCATGGCGACTTTCTGCAAGCCGTTCACAAAGGCGGAGGTCAGATACTTCGACCAGAGCGCCGCTCTGGAGGCCCGGAAATGGCTGGAATGAAATGAGCGGAGTCTTGGATGGGGTAGGGCAATGACCTATCCATTCCGGCTCGACGGAAAAAATAGAAACTGATATACATCTCTCACATGAACATGACCTCACCCATGGATCATCGTCTGCGGCAGGTGAGCTTGCGTGATGGATGCAAGCGGCGCATGAGATGTGGAATGGATCCGAAAAACTGCGCACGCCTGATGAGCGTGGCGGCGCTGTGGCTGCTGCTGACACTGGCTGGATTTGGCAAGTCCGGTGCGCAGGGTGCTGAGGCCAAGGAGCGCCAAGCGAAAGACCGTGTGGTGGCCAAGGTGAACGGGATGCCGATTTATGCCTCCGATCTGGATGCGATGGTCAAAGCGCAGGTGCGGATGCTGCAGTCCCAGCTGGCGAATGATCCGGTGCGATTGAAGAAGGAGCTGGCGGACGTGCGACGCAATGCGCTGAACGGGCTCATCGACTTCCAGCTGCTGGAGGATGAGTTTTTCAGGCTGGGAGGTGTCATCAACAAGGAGGACATCGAAAATGATGAGAAGCAGGTGACGCAGCTCTCCTTCAACGGGGATCACGACGCCCTGATGGCGGAGATCGACGCTGTGGGCATGTCCTTGGAGAAGTACCATGAGCTGCGGGAGCGGATGATCATCGTGAGCGCGGTGCGGGCGCGGATCGCGAACAACCTGGAGGTGACGGACGCGATGGTGCGGGAGCATTATGAGAAGAACCTGCAGCGCTGGCGCGACCCGGAGTCGGTGAAGATTCACACGCTGACGATCCTGAGCACCACGCCCAATGCGCGCAGTCAGGCGGAGATCCTGCGCACGCGGATGGTGAACGGGGGAGACTTTGCGGAGATGGCGCGTGAGAACAGCGCCGACAGTCGCGCGGATGAGGGAGGTGCGTGGCCCTGGACGCAGCTTTCAGACATTAACGACCAGGTGGCCGGTGTGATCGCGAAGATGAAAAAGGGGGAGCTCAGCCCGGTGCTGGAGGAGCCCGGCACTTTCCTGATCCTGCGAGTGGATGACATCCGGCATGCGGATCCGAAGCCGTATGAAAGCGTGAAGGAGATCGTGAAATTGTCTCTGATGGAAAAACTGGCGAAGGAGAAGATCGAGAACCGGCTGAGCCAGCTGCGCGAGGCGGCGGACATCCAGAAGATGGGGGCTGTGTAGGAAAGGAAAGGGGTGGGATGCGCCAGGATGAAGCGGGGCTTTGCGATGTGAGGAGGCTGGAGGCCTAGAAGCCTTCGAGGAGTTTTTTCTCTGCGGCGCGGATCTCGTCTGCTTTTCTCTTCTTCTCCGCCAGCGACTCAAACTGCAGCAGACCTGTATTGCGGTCCCACTGGCACTGGCAGGTTTCATTGGACCAGTGGAGGTAAGAGCTGCGGTTGTCGTCCGGGCGCAGCTGCCACTTGCTGCCATTGGCCATGCGGAGGATCTCCACTTCGCGTTCATTGAGGCGGGTGACGGAGTCGAGTTTTTTGTAGCTGATCTGCACGCAGAGGCCATCAACAAAGAAGCAGGTGATGGCGATGCCGGACTTGTGAAAGAGCAGGGTCTTGGGCTGGGGGCGCTGGGCGGGCTCGCCGTAGCGTTTGATGCAGTCGTCCAAGCTTTCACCGATGCGTGCCTGGGTGCTGAGGGCGAGGCAGAGGAAGGTCAGGAGGGTGAGGGAGATGGTTTTCATCGGCGGGTGTGGAGGAGATGACAGCGTGAGGAGGGTGAAGTGACAAGGCTAAATTTGGCCCGAGGGAGCGGCATGAGGACTTAGGGAACGCCTGATAATGTGTTCGGGACAGAACCGGACACACGTTTGGACGGGAGGTGCGATGACATCTGCGTATGAAACCCTCATCCGATCCTCTTGTCCTGAAGTCCCATCCCTACGTCGGCGACACCCATCCGAAGGCCCCCCAATGGCGCGCGGTGAATGTGCGCCTGATGGAGAATGCCGACATCGAAGGGAAAGTGGTGTACAAGGGGCCGCAAAACCTGCAGGTGACTGAAGCCTTTGTGCTGAAGCCTGCGGCGTGAGTGCGGTCTGAGCTGTGGTTTCGACGCACCGGCCTGAGCGGTGCTGGACTCATGGGAGCTGCGCTGCGGCCGATGAAGTCCGAACTCCGGCCTCTGCGGCGTCTCTGCTGATGCGATGCGAAGATTGGTGCTGTGTCTTCGCCGTCCATTCAGGGACGCCGCAGAGTGGGAAAGGGGGAGATGGGGTGGGTTTGATGAGGGACTTGGTGGTCTCTTCAAAGCATGCACATGGAGGACCTGCTGATGCGCTGGTGCATGGCGCATGGCGCATGCGGCGCGTGGTTTTTTACTGCAGCTCTTCGCGTGCGGCGGCCCATTTGAGGATGGCATCCAGCACAGGGCAGAGAGACTGGCCCCAGGGGGTGAGGGAGTATTCGACCTTGGGCGGGATGACGGGATAGACGGTGCGCTGGACGATGCCGTCTTTCTCAAGCTGGCGGAGCTGCTGGGCCAGCATCTTTTGTGTGACGGCGGGGATGGCGCGCTCGAGATCTGAGAAGCGCATGACGTTGCCGCCAAAGAGCTGGAAGAGGATGAGAAACTTCCAGCGTCCTTCGAGCATGCGGAGGGCCTCCTCCACGCCCTGCGCTGCGGTGAGGCGGGTCCAGGGAATGGGTGGCTTCTCAGGTAAGCTACTTACTTTTTTGTGGGTTCTTGCCATTTTGTAAGTTCGTGGTTCGATGGAGTGAGGTCAAGATTTTGACCGCCAAAACAAGACGACATAGACCATGAAAACGATCCTTCCCCAAGTCCTTTCCGACTACTACGCGGCTGTGAATGACGGCCGCATTGATGATGCCGCCGCGTGCTTTGCGGATGATGCGCTGGTGCGTGATGAAAGCCAGGACCGCCAGGGGCGGGAGGCGATCCGCACGTGGATCGCCGAGACGACGCAGAAGTATCAGCCGCAGGTGGAGGTGATCGGAATGCGGGAGGCGGACGGGGCGTTTGTGACCACGGGCCGAGTGTCCGGGACGTTTCCGGGCAGCCCGGTGCAGCTCGAGTATTCGTTCACGGTGAATGGCGGCAAAATCTCTCACCTTGCGATCCAATGAAAGCACCGACATTCAAGGGAGATGCGACGGAGTTTGCGGGCAAGCGTGTGTTTGTCAGCGGTGGCACGAAGGGCGCGGGAGAGGCCATGGTGCGCCGACTGGCTGCGGCGGGGGCGGAGGTGATCACGGCGGCGCGCACGGCGCCGGCGGATGAGGCGCTGCCTGCGCGGTTCATCGCTGCGGATCTGGCGACGGCGGAGGGCACGGCGGTGGTGGCGCGTGTGCTGCGGGAGGAGTGCGGCGGTGTGGATGTTTTGATCCACAACCTCGGCGGCTCCCACGCACCGGGCGGGGGCTTTGCGGCGCTGACGGATGAGCTGTGGCTGGAGGAGCTGAATCTGAATCTGCTGGCGGCGGTGCGGCTGGACCGTGCGCTGGTGCCGGACATGGTGGCGCGCGGCAGGGGCGTGGTGATTCACATTTCATCCATCCAGCGGACGCTGCCGCTGCCGGACTCGACCACGGCGTATGCGGCTGCGAAGGCGGCGCTGACGACGTACAGCAAGGCGCTCTCCAAGGAGCTGGGGCCGAAGGGCGTGCGGGTGACGTCTGTGTCTCCGGGCTGGATCTACACGACGGCTGCGGAGGCAATGGTGCAGCGGCTGGCGGAGAGCGGTGGCACGGATGAGGAGACGGCGCGGCTGGGCATTCTCTCTGCGCTGGGGGGCATCCCCATCGGGCGTCCGGCCTGGCCGTGGGAGGTGGCGGAGCTGGTGGCCTTTCTGGCCTCAGACCGCGCGGCGGCGATCCATGGCGCGGAATACGTCATCGATGGCGGGACGATTCCGACGCTGTGAAGCTGGAGATTTTTTTTCAGAAGATAATAACCATAAACTAATAGAAAAAATTACAAAATAACATGAAGAAAATGAGGGTGAAGATACAGGCGGTGGTGCTTATGACGTTGAGCCTGCTGCTGGCGGGCTGCGCGGCTTCTCAGGGGGCAGTGAAGGCAGGCGGGCGGCTGCATCAGGTGGGGCTGGTCTGGCTGAAGAAGGCTGGAAGCCAGGAGGACCAGCGGAGGGTGATCGAGGCGGTGCATGACTTTGGGAAAAGGATCCCGGAGGTGAAGCATGCCTGTGTGGGCCGCACGGACGGGGTGGGCGGTGCTTTCTCTGACACGAGCTATGACGTGTGCTTCATTCTGAGCTTTGAGGATGAAGCCGCGCGTCTGCGCTACAATGAGAACCCGGTGCACCTGAAGGCGGCGAAGGAGGTCTTTCTGCCGCTGTCGCGCAAGCTGCTGTTTTACCGCTTTGCGCGTGAGTAGGCTTTTGATGCGGGGTTTGATGATGGTTAAAGGCGTGCGTCCAGTGATGAAGGCCGCAGGCTGTGCTGAGGGGTCAATGAGGGCAGAGCGAGGGGACCCGGGCTTGTGGCGGGGTGTTTGCTGCGGAGAGTGGGGCAGATGACTGACTCCAACGTTTTATTCACCACGCTCGTCAAACCGGCGCTGCCGCTGTTTCTGCTGGTGGCGGTGCTTTATGCGGTGCGGTTTGTGTACCGGCGGTTCAAGTCGTCCTTCAAAGGATCGCTGGGGGAGGTGCTGGTGACGCAGGGGACGTTTCGGCTGCTGGATGAGGCGCTATACCGTGGCTACAGCGATCTGTATGTGCCGCGCCCGGACGGGGATGGGCTGACGCAGGTGGACCACGTGGTGGTGTCGCCGTTTGGGATCTTTGTGATCGAGACGAAGAACTACACGGGCTGGATCTACGGCTCTGAGCATCAGGCGAAGTGGACGCAGACGTTTGGCTCCGGGGGGAAGTTTTCGTTTCAGAATCCGATCTGGCAGAACAAGCTGCACCTGCGGGCGCTGGCGCAGTTGCTGAAGCTGCCGGAGTCGAAGTTCCGATCGGTGATCTTTTTCATGGGCGGAGCGACGTTCAAGACGGAGCTGCCGGAATATGTGATCGACACGAGCCTGACGAGCTACATCACGGGCATCGAGGAAGTGCTGCTGCAGCCGGAGGAGGTGGCGGCGGCGAATGCGGCGCTGGTGCATCTGGCGGCGCGGACGAACAAGCGCGCGGCGAGGCGCGAGCATCTGGCGGGGATGAAGAGGCGGGCGGGGGGGGGGAGGAGATGATGATCGAATGCAGCGAAGGCGCGGAATGAAGCGGGTTGGAGCTTCGTGCTTCAGGGGGCTGTGCCAGAGCTGTTTTTCAAAAACGGCGCTCCCAGTGCGGCTGCCGCGTGGCTTTGTTGACACCAACTGCCCCAAAACCACGCGGCCTGTCCTGCGCGGGGCGCCCGGCATGCCAGGTCTTCTTTTTCGTTTCGGTTCTAGCGGGCGGAGGGCTCTCGTCCGGCGGCGTTCTTGCCGGGGTTGGAGACCTCCCTGCCGGCATGAGCGCCTTTGGTTGCGGCGGCCATGCCCATTTCCCGATGTGTTCTGGCATCGTCCCTGGACATTTTGGCGAGGAAGGCATTGAGGGAAGAGTTGCGGCTTGATCTCATGTTCGTTTCTGGGGTTTGAATGAATGTGAGCTGACTCAAGGAACAGCCGTAGGATGTTAGTGCCGCGCAGATCTGGTATTGGCGGTGGGGCCGTTTCTGAATAGGCGTTGTTCCTGCCTCCGAGGCACCGGCGCTTTGCGGGTTCTTGGAAGTGGGCTGGGGGAAGGCTCTGCGCCCGGGATTGGGCGGTTGGCCGATCAGGTTGAAGATTGGCAGTGGGCCGAAGTGATGATTGAATGCCGCATGCCAGAGCTCCATCTCTCCCTCATGCTCGCCATGTCCCGAATAGGGAAGATCTTGGTGCTGCTTCTAGTCACCTCGGTGTTATTGTATCTGCCCATCAAAGGCATTCGCACCGGCAAGGTCCGCGGCTGCTTCGACACCTACACCGAGAAAGAAAATTTTGTGATGTTCTGGATCACCATTTTCGCCTATTTCATTCTCGCCTTTATGGTGTTTGTCGGGCTCTTGGTGGCGGTGTTTGCGCCGTGAGGGGGGAGGGCTTGGTTCCGGAATGTTCAGCGCCTGGCATTGGGCGGCTGGCCGATCACGTTGAACCTTGGCAAACAGCTGAAGTGATGGTTGGATGTCTCATGCTTGGAATTGAGTTTCTCCCGCTTCTGGCCCAGTCCAGGACGGGCACTATTTTGCTGCCGGTTCTCTTCGCCTCGCTGTTCTTATATCTGGCCATCAAAGGCCTGCTCACTGGCAAAGTCCGCACCAGCAGCGGGACTTACACCAAATAAGAGAACTCGGCGATGTTCAGCCTCTTCATTTTCGGCTGGTTTATGTGCGCCTTTATGATGTTGGTCTGGCTTTTGGAGGCGGTGTTTGAGCCGTGAGGGGGCTGGGGGCTTGATCTTTATCCAGCCGGATTGTAGCTCAGCAGATTGTGAAAGTCCTTCCTGCATTGATTGCTGCTGTGACCACCGTTTTTTTCATTTTCGTTTTTATGCACAATGAGCCACACCTTGCCGACGACACTTGCGGAAGAGGCTTTTGCGGCTCGGATGAAGGCGTTTGCTGATAGCTGTGAGGAGCTGGATTCATCGTTGAGTGCTGAGCAACGAATAGAAAATTTTGACCGGTTTTATGATATGGTGAAGGCAACGCTTGCGCGGGTGGGATCGTTCAGTGAAGGCGGGCTTGATAAGGATGCGGATTTTTCATCGAGCCGCTATGTGGATCCGGGACACGTTGTGACGGTTGTCTCTTCGGTGCCGGTGACTGAGAAGGTCTTGAAAAAGCTGCTGACAGAGTGTGCGGTAGTGGGGGCGAATTATGCGATCCAGTTTGATGGGATCGAGGGGATATCGGTGTTGTTTATGAATGGGGAGCTGGTGCGGGAGGAGGGGTGAAGTGAGGAAGTCCGTCATGACAGGCAGCGCTTTCGCTGCTGAAAAATGATCTGCATGGATTATAAGAAAGGGATGAATTTTCAGATGATCCAAGATGAGGAGTCCTATCGTGTGGCACTTGGCAGGAAGGATGGCTACCTGCTGATCGTTGGTGAGTCTGAGTTTGAGCATTACCTGACGTGCCCCGTTGCTGAAATTCAGGCTGATTTGCGTGCTGTGTCTTTGCTGATGCTGGACCTGGAGTCTTTGAGCTGGCACGGGCATTTGTATGAAGGCGATCTGGTTGATGTTTCCATTGCAGGGTATGAGGCGAGTCTTGAATGTGGTGAGTTTCAGCCGGGAGACCGCGTGGAAAGAGGCGAGATTACCGCGGGGATTTGGCTTTCACCGACGTTTTCGGAGTTTGAAATCGCTGATCAGGTGAGGGGTGTTTTGCACGGAGAAATAACGAGAATCCCAGGTGTGCGGGCAGGCTGCGGTGAAGATGAGAAGTGAACTACGAACGAAGAAACCGTACCGGCTTCCTTCTGCGCCAAGGCTTCGAAGGACACGAAAGCCGGTACTACATAACGGCGCTGGGTGGCTCGGGGGCTGATCGTGTGGCGGGCGGTTGGAGATGGAAGAATGAAAAACAGGGGCGGAGGGGCTGGGTGGGTGGGATTTGGATTTAGGGAGGGGGCTGGGAGTGGGTGGGTAAGAAAAAAGAGTGGTGGCAGAAAACTCGGAGCAAGTTCTTGCCTGTAATTTGCGACTTGCTAAAGTGCGCGGCTTTACCCGCCACGGACCAACCACCCGACCCTTATCCACTCATGCTTCCATCCTTCCTGCTGACTCACGGCATCGCCCTTGCCATTGGCCTCTCCATCGTGGGGCTTGTTTTTGCGCTCATCCTGATCAAAAAGGTCGTGGGGGCGGATGCGGGGAATGCGAAGATGACGGAGATCGCACTGGCGATCCAGCAGGGGGCGAAGGCTTACCTGAACCGGCAGGTGATGGCGGTGAGCCTGATCGCGGTCGTTGTTTTTGCGGCGGTGTGGTGGCTGCGCGGCGGCCTGACTGCGGCGGGCTTTGTGGTGGGCGCGGTGTGCTCGCTGGCGGCGGGTTACATCGGGATGATGATCGCGGTGCGGGCGAACGTGCGCACGGCGCAGGCGGCCTCGGTGAGCAGTCATTCGGCGCTGAAGGTGGCTTTCAATGGTGGTGCGGTGACGGGTTTGCTGGTGGTGGCGCTGGGCCTGCTCTCGGTGGGTGTGTTTTACCTGGTGGTGAGCGGTGTCGTGGACCACGCGAAGCATGCGATCGATTCGCTGGTGGGGCTGGCGCTGGGCAGCTCGCTGATCAGTGTGTTTGCACGTCTGGGCGGCGGTATCTATACGAAGGCGGCTGACGTGGGCGCGGACTTGGTGGGCAAGAATGAGCAGAATCTGAATGAGGATGATCCGCGCAATCCGGCGACCATTGCTGATAACGTGGGCGACAACGTGGGTGACTGCGCGGGGATGGCGGCGGACGTTTTCGAGACGTATGCGGTGAGCTTGATCGGCGGCGTGCTGGTGGGCCACCTGACGGTGGGCACGGAGGCGGCGGTGGTTTACCCGTTTGTGCTGTGCGGTCTGGCGATCATTGCTTCTCTCATTGGCATCGGCTGGGTGAACTTCATCAAGCAGGAGGCGACGGCGTCTCTGGTGTGCGGGGTTGCGGTGTCTGGCATCGTGGCTTCGGCGCTGTTCTGGTGGTCCACGGCGGCGATCTTCCCACAGGGGATCAAGATCGGTGAGATGGCGGTTTCGAGCACGAACTTGTTTTACTGCGCGGCGGTGGGTCTGGTGATGACGCTGCTGGTGGTGTGGATCACGAACTACTACACGAGCACGCACCACAAGCCGGTGCGTCTGATTGCGAAGGCTTCCGAAACGGGCCCGGCGACGAACATCATCGCGGGGATCAGCATCGGGAACCAGGCTACGCTGCTGCCGGTGCTGGCCATCGCTGCGGCGATCTGGGGCTGCTATGATCTGGCGGGGCTGTATGGCATCGCGATCGCGGTGGTGTCCATGCTGTCGCTGTCGGGCATTGTGATTTCTTTGGATGCGTTTGGTCCGATCACGGACAACGCGGGCGGCATCGCGGTGATGGCGGGTCTGCCCGAGGGCGTGCGCAAGATCACGGACGAGCTGGATGCCGTGGGCAACACGATGAAGGCGGTGACGAAGGGCTATGCGATCGCGAGCGCCGGACTGGCGGCAATGGTGCTGTTTGGCTCCTATGTGGAAGATTTGCAGGCGTTTGTGGGGCACAAGGTGAGCTTTGACCTGATGGACCACCGGGTGGTGATCGGCATGTTCATCGGCGGGCTGCTGCCGTTCCTGTTTACGTCTTTCTGCATGAGCGCCGTGGGCAATGCGGCGGGTGCGGTGGTGCGCGAGGTGCGCCGCCAGATCACGGCGAAGCCTGGCATCCTGACGGGTGCGGACACGCCGGACTATGCGCAGTGCGTGGACATCGTGACGAAGGCGGCTCTGGGCCAGATGATTGTGCCGGCACTGCTGCCACTGATCTTTGTGATCGCGGTGTCGTTCCTGGGCATGGAAGCGCTGGGCGGGGTGCTGATCGGCACGATCGTGACGGGTCTGTTTGTGGGCATTTCGATGACGAGCGCCGGTGGCGCGTGGGACAATGCGAAGAAGTTCATTGAAGAAGGCAACCACGGCGGCAAGGGCAGCTTTGCACATCAGGCGGCGGTGACGGGCGACACGGTGGGTGATCCTTACAAGGACACGGCCGGTCCTGCGGTGAACCCGATGATCAAGGTGGTGAACATCCTGGCGATTCTGATCATCCCGATCGCGTTCAAGGCGGTGGTGAAGTGATTGGCTGAAGATTCAAATGAGAGGGCCTCCAGAGATGGGGGCCCTTTTTTTGGCTGGGAGAGGGGGCAAGGGGAGGAGATGGTGTAGATGGACAGGATTAACAGGATGGCAGAATTTCAGGATTACTGCAGGGGTGGAACGGAGCGTGGCGAGTAGACGAACGAAGTGAGGCCGGAGGGGGAGGGCGGCGAATCAATGGTGGAGGGATGGAGGGCGGGGGCTGTAGGGAAGGGGGAGAGCGGGTGGGATGGAAGGGGGCGGTGGGGCGAAGGATTCTAGGGACGCGCACAACGCGTCCCTACCAGCACTGGGGGCTGGCGGATGGCTGGTGGGGCTGAGTGATTGGATCGAGTGGGAGGCTGAGGATGAGAGGGGGAGGTGGGGTGTGAGGCTGCTCAATCAGCATTTGATTCTCAAGACTGGGAGCGCACTATATTGGGGGACGCGTTCTTCCCTAAATTGGCCCGGCATCGTGACTGACTTTTATCCCATCGATAACCAACGCAGCAGCAACCTGCGCATTGCCATCACCGGCACGGTGGTGGTGCATGCGCTTCTGCTGGTGCTGCTGGCGTGGATGTTTGCGAGCGAGGCTGCGCACCGGCTGTGGCTGGAGGCGCACCAGCCGCCGAAGGTGGAGAAAAAGGAGGAGGAGGTGCTGCTGTTTCCGGAGCAGTTCCTGACGCCGCCACCGCCGCCGAAGGTGCAGAAGCCGCAGGTGTACATCCGGACATCGCAGAGCCAGGGCGCGGACACGGCGCCGAAGAATCCGGCGTTCATCGCGGACCGGAACACGCATGCGGCGACGGTGATCGCGCCGTCTCCGGATGCGACGGAGCCGATGCCCTCGATGGACGGCATCAAGATCCGCTCGCGCGAGCTGGCGGACCGTGACTTTAAGAACGGGGATCTGAAGGATGATGCGCGGCCGATGACGCAGCCGCCCGAGGTGGCGATGCTGGCACCGAAGCCGCCGGCACCGCCCAGCCCGCAGACGCCGCCTTCCATTTTAAAGCCGAAGGATGCCGCACCGCCGCAGCCGCCCAAGCCGCAGACGGTGCTGACGCCCAAACCGGAGACGACCCATCCAGAAACGGAGAAGCCTGTGGAGACGCCGAAGATGGCCAAGGTGGAGCCTGAGAAGACGCCGCTGACGAAGATGATGGAGGAGGCGGACAAGGAGATGGCGAAGGTGGACCTGAACCGGCTGCCGCTGGAGGTGAAGAAACCTGACCCGATGGTGAAGACGCCGGACGCGCCGCCGAAGACGGAGCCGGTGCCGAAAAAACTGGAGACAGCGCAGGACATGCCGCCGCCGACTCCGCAGGAAAAACCCATCCCGAAGGCGCTGCCGGTGGTGGAGGATGAGGCCGTGACGCGCACGACGAACAACCAGGACCCGAACGCCTTCACGCCTTTTACCCGCAAGACGCAGACGAAGGGCAGCATTTCCAACCGGGGCAAGGAGGCTGCGGTGGATGCGGCGGAGACGCCGCTGGGACGCTACTACCGGCAGGTGACGGGGCAGGTGGAGAAGAAGTGGCACATCTACCTGCACCTGCGGCGGGACGGCGCGACGGCGGGGTACCTGCAGATCGTTTTTTACGTCAACAAAAAGGGCAAGGTGGAGAGCCTGCGGGTGGTGAATGACAAGGAGTCCAACCCGATCCTCACGGAGCTGACCGTGCGGGCGATCCAGGATGCGGAGATCCCGCCGATGCCTGCGGATGTGGTGCCATCTCTGCCGATGAATGATCAGGACCGGCTGAAAGTGGAATACGATGCGCTTATTTACTGATCTGACCACCGCAGAAATTTTTCTGATGGGTCTCAACATGCTGGGTGCCTGCTTGGCTCTCGCAGTGACAATGCAGGCGAGACTCAGGCTTTATGCGCGGATGGGCATGGCTGACGAGGTGCGGATGCTGGGTTGGGTGATTCTGGCGGGCATGCTCTCAGCGTGCGGCTCGCCGGCGAAGAGCGGGGTGGGGGCGCTGAAGATGCCGCCGAAGAGCCGGTACATCCTCAAAGTGTCCGAGCTGGTGGACAAGCAGTGGCACCTGTACCTGAAGAAGCGGCCGAATGATGCGGCCTTTGGCGGGATGGAGGTGGGCTACTGGGTGAATCCCAAGGGCAAGGTGGTGAAGATGCGCGTGGTGGGCGCCAATCGGGCGAGCCCTGATCTGGTGAGACTGACCACGAATGTGATCCGGGATGTGGATCTCCCACGCATGCCGGCGGATGTGGTCTCTTCACTCACGCCGAAGGACGAGGGCGTCCTGAAACTCGTGTACAAGGCGTACATTCCTCCTCCGACCAAGGGAGGTGCAGTAGCTGCGCTGGATGCGAAGCTGACGCCGGAGGAACGCGCTGCGCGGGAGGCGCGTGTGCAGTGGAACAAGGATAATGTGAGGTATCGCGCGTACCCTGCGGAGGGAAATCCTCTGGACCTGAAGGAGACCCCGGTGAGCCGCTATGGCAAGCTGGTGGTGGGACGGTTGCAAAGGCAGTGGTACCTTTACCTCATGCAGTCGAAGGTGCCGTCTGTGGGGGAGCTGGATGTGGTTTTTTACGTCAACTCGCAAGGCAAGGTGGAGAGTCCGAAGGCCACCGTCCAAAAGGGCTGCGATCCGGGGCTGACGGAGCTCACGCTGCGGGCGATCCGAGATGCGGAAATCCCCCCGATGCCGGCGGAGGTGCGCAGTGCTCTGGGGAAGAAAGGGGGGCGCGTGCAAATCCTTTATCATGCCCGTGGCCGCTGATTTCCATCCCTTGGAGGGCTTCGTGACGGGGCTCAGAATTGCTGCGAGCGCGCTGGGTGTGCTGAGCGGGCTGCTGCATGCGGGGAAGAGAGCGCAGGCGCTGCGGCTGCTGGGGATGGTGGCGCTGCTGGGCATGCTCTCTGCATGCAGTGCGCCGACGAAGGAGGAGGTGGAAGCATACAGGCAGGCGAGGGAAAGCATGGAGCGATACCTCAATGAGGTGTCTGGGCGGCTGCGAGGGAAGTGGAAGCACTACCTGGCGCAGAGTCCGAATGACCGGGCCCGCGGGCACGTGAGAGTGTTCATTTATTTGAGCACGACGGGCAAGATGGAGCACCTCCACGTCAAGAACAACGAGAACACGGACCCTGTCCTGACGAAGTTTACTGTGATGGTGATCCAGGATACGAAGTTCCCGCCAGTGCCTGAGGAATTGATTCCCTGGGTCAAAAAGTTTCATGACGGGCGTATGGGAATGGGCATCGTTTTTAATGCGAACAGGCCGGAAAAGGGCGGGGTCTCCGCCAGCGGAGGGCCGCTGATGAATGAGGAGACGAAAAAGCTGATGGAAAAGCGCTGGGGCCTGCCGCCGGAGGCAAGTGATGGGCGTGCCAGCCGAGGTGGAGTGGATGAGGTGCCTGTGAATCTGACTTCGAAGGAGAGCGGCGTGCGGCAGGTGGAGAAGCAGCAGCCCAGCAGCACGCCGACGAAGGAAGGCAGCGCCAGTGGCGGCACCCAGACGAAGGTGAAACTGACATCGACGCCGAAGGAGCGCTACACCCAACGGGTCACCCAGGCGGTGGAAAAGAAGTGGCGCATCTACCTTAAACTACAGATGGAAGGCGTCACGTACGGGAGCCTGAAGGTGAATTTTTACGTGAACAAACAAGGGCTGGTGGAGGACCCGCTCGTGGTGGATGACAAGGATTCCTACCGTGCTCTCACTTTATTAACCTTGCGGGCGATCAAGGATGCTGAAATACCTCCGATGCCCGTTGACGTGTTCCCATTGCTCCCGATGAACGATCCGGAGCGCCTGAAAATTGAATACAATGTCCTCATTTACTGACATGACCGAGAGGCGTCATTTTTTGCATTCAATGATGAGAGTGATGGGTGCCGTCTTTCTGGCCTGCGGGCTGGTGGCGTGCTCGACGCATGAGCAGGGCGCTGCTGACGAACAGGCCCGCCGGGATCTTGCGAACAGCCGCTCACCCAAGGGGCGCTACATAGCGCAGATCAGGAAAGAGGTGAGGGAGAAGTGGGATCGGCATATAAACGCTCTGCGTAACTCCCCGCAGGGCAGTGGCAGCATGGTGGTCGAATTTTACGTCACCCCCAAAGGCAAGGTGGAAGACCTGCGGATCATCAACACGAAGAACTGCACTCGGACATTCGCGACATTTACTTTGCAGGCGATCCGTGAGATGAAGCTGCCGCCCATGCCTGCTGAAGTCGTGGCCGCGCTGACGGAGCAGGATGGAGGACGCCTGAGATTGGAATACTATCCTGAGAGAGCGTCATCGGAGTCTGGCGTTCAGAAAGTCGCCAGCCCGAAGAAGCCCGTGACGCGCTTTGGCCAGCAGGTCCAGAAGATCTTGCACAAGACCTATGAGCCGTATATCCGGCAGGGCAGCAAGGGCCCTGACGTTTTTCATATTAAAGTGGTCGTCGACTTCAACGGCAAGGTGGAGCATGCCTTCGTCACCGATGAACTGGGCAACAATGAGAAGCTGAGGGTCTTGACCCAAAAGTTGATTTATGCTGCAAAGCTCCCACCCATCCCTGAAGAAGTCATCCCCCTGCTGCCGAAGGAAACTCTCGAACACCTGATACTCAACTACGATGTCGTTATTAACTGATCTTCTCGCCTCTGCCACACCCATGCTTGCGGCTGCCGCCGCCGCTGCTGCGGATGCCACTGAAAAGGCTGCGCCTTCCGGGCTGCAGCTGATCTATGAGTTTCTTTCGACGGGGGGCTTTGTGATGGGGCTGATCGTGATCTGTTCGATGTCGGCCATCGGGGCTTCGATCATGGCGTGGCTGCAGCTGCGGGAGCAGGTGATCATGCCGAGCGCGGTGGTGAGCCAGCTAAGGGCGATCCCGAACTATGCGCTGAAGGGAGACATCCGGCCGCTGCAGGAGTTTCTGGTGCATGATGGCTCGATGCTTTCACGTCTGGGGAGCATGGCGATCAGCGGGGCCTTTACGAGCAAGCAGGAGTGCCATGATGCGTGCGCGATCAAGGCGCGGGAGGAGATCCACCGGCTGGAGAGCGGGATCCCGCTGCTGGAGGTGATGGTGTCTGTGGCGCCGCTGCTGGGGCTGCTGGGCACGACGGTGGGCCTGGTGGGGATGTTCTCGGCGTTTGGCGCGGGTGGCGGACCGGACACGACGGTGATCGCGCATGAGATCGGCGTGGCGCTGCGGTGCACGATCGCGGGTTTGTTTGTGGCGGTGCCGTCGGTGCTGGCGCACACGTATTTTTCCCGGCGGCTGGATGCGCTGGCGGTGCGGGTGGAGTCGATCATGCAGGAGACGATCCAGCATTTTTACCAGCACTTTGAAGTGCAGCGTCCGGCGCACTGAGTGTGTGAGCGAGAACTTTTCCATCACTCCACCTGCTGCACGCCATGGCCATGAATCTGCGCCCCAAACGCCGCCCGGTACCGACGATCCCCATCGTGTCGCTGATCGACATCATGGTGATCCTGCTGATCTTCTTTGTGGCGACGACGACATTTGAGAAGGACAAGACGCAGATGAAGATCACGCTGCCGGAGTCGAAGACGCTGGGCGGTGAGGCGACGACGCCGGAGGTGCGCGTGGCGATCACCATCGATGAGCAGCAGCATGTGTTTCTGGACGGAAAGCCGGTGGAGCTGGAGATGCTGGCGGCGGCGATCACGACGATGAAAGAGGCCACGCCCGGGCTGAAGCTGGAGCTGAAGGCTGACACGACGGCGGCGCTGGGGAACCTGGTGAAGGTGTGGGACGCGCTGCGGGAGGCGGGGTACAGCATCAATGATGTGCCGGCGCGGATTCAGCGGGCGAAGTGAGGGGAGGGGGCGTGTGGCGGAGAGGGGAAGGGCCGAGCACCGGGGGCAGTTTTAGGTTATTAAACAATTGAAATACTGAATTTGAGTATTTAATTTGTTTTTAAATGAGGAAACTCGATTCCAGCCTTCTTGACGAGGCACTCACTTTGCTGGCCGAACTCACCCGGGATCAGCCCCGGCAGCACTTCATCGTCTGTGGAGGCTCTTCTCTGCTGGCGCTGGGGCTGGTGCGACGCGCGACCACCCGGGATGTGGATGTGCTGGCCCGGGTCGAGGCGGAGACACTCGTCACCGCGAAGCCACTCCCAGACTGGGTGATCAAGGCGGTGAATGAGGTTCAGGTGGATCTCGGTCTGCTCGACAAATGGTTCAATACCGGTCCATCCGATGATTCGTTCTCCGCTTCGGCTTTCCTGAAGGCATGGCCGACCGCCTGGTGACACGCGACTACGGCCCATCACTTCGGATCAGCTATATCAGCCGCTACGATCAGGTGTTCTTCAAGCTCTATGCCACTGCTGATTCGGATCAGGGACGCCACTACAAAGATCTTCAGGATCTGAACCCGACGGCGGAGGAACTGCTGGCCGCAGCCTCCTGGACCCGCAGTCAGGACCCGTCTGAAGGCTTTCTGTGTGTCCTTTCCAATGTGTTGAAAAGCCTGGGCCATGAATCCCTCATTAAACAGCTTTAAGGAGCGCCTGCAGGAGGTGTTGCTTCAGTTCCTATGGCGGCAGTGGTCCGCCTTGGGAGTGGCGGGTTATGCCAGCATCCGGGATCCTTGGATGATCGATCCTGAGGCTCTGCTGCTCTTCTCACTGCCCATCGCCCGGAGCGACCCGAGGCTCTTTGATGAAATCGTGGACTGGCTGCACGAAAACGGGGCTTTGATCAGCATTCAGCGCCTGCAGACGCTCTCAAAGGAGTTTCATCTGGGAGACCCCACGCTGCTTCGTCCCATTGCTGACAAAATGGCCTCCACCTCCCAGCATGCCAAATGGCGGCTGCTGGAAAAGATAGGGGGGGCTGCCCCCACCATGGAGGCACCCCGGCCGCTCTTCGAGGGGGTTCCAGTGCTCGCGGAGCCTGACCCTCATTTCCAGCGCTGGGGCTGGCAGCGCGGACGCATTGAACTCCGTGGCATGAGTCAGAAACCGCGCCTCGACCAACCGTCCACGTTTCTCTTCAAGCTCCGAGCTCTCTTTGGTCGGCAGGTCCGCGCCGAAGTCATGGCCTGGCTTTTGTGCCATGAGCACGGCCACCCGGCGGAAATCGCCCGCCAGACGGGCTACTTTGCCAATAGTGTTCGGCACAGGGTTTGAGGTGGAGTGATGTGACAAAAACGTTGCTGTACGTTTGGGCGAAGGGTGGCATGAAGTTGCTGATGGCTGCAGCCCGAGTCCCAGCCCCCAAGATTGAAGCCGCCCAGCTGCGGCACTGGAAGCTCATCGAGCAGTTCCAGCGTGTGCTCGACGAGGTCAGCCCGCTGCATCAGCCCCACCGCAGCGAGCACGACCCGCGGCGCACCCTCCACCAGCGCGATTACTTCTCGCTGTTTTTGCTCGGCCTGTTCAACCCGGTCATCACCTCCATGCGCGGGCTCTGCCAGGCCAGCAGGCTGCAGCGCACGCAACGCTCCCTGGGCACCCTGCCCGCAAGCCTGGGCAGCTTCTCGGAGGCGCAGAGCCTCTTTGATGCGCGGCTGCTCCAGGCCGTGCTGGAGCGCCTGGTGGCGGACCTTCCCCCGCAGCCCGGTCCCGGCGGCGTGGACCTCGCCGCGCTGCGCGTGGTCGACAGCACCTTGTGGTATGTGCTCCCGCGCATGGACTGGGCCACCTGGCGCAGCCAGTACAAGGACCAGCGCGCCGTGCGCCTGCACATCAAATACCGCCTGGCCGACGGCCTGCCTGCCGGCGGCCTGCCCTCCAACGGGGTTTTGTGCGAGCGCAAAGCCCTGCGCCAGCAGCTCAAGGCCGGGGAGTTCTACATCGGCGACCGCAACTACGGCATGAACTACCGCTACCTCGAGGAGCTCGAGAGCGCCGGGTGCGGCTTTCTCATGCGCCTGCGCCAGAACCATGTCAAGGTGGAGACGCTCCAGGAGCTGCCGCTAAGCCAGCGCGACATTGAGGCCGGCGTCTGCCGGGATGAGCGCGTCATGCTCGGGGAGAGGGCCCTGTGCAGGCGCGGCCCGTTCCGCCTGGTGGTCGTCGACCGGCCGGACATGGAGGAGCCCGTATGGCTGGTGAGCAATCAAACGGCAGAACAGCTCAGCGCCGGGGAGCTCGCCGGACTCTACCGGCAGCGCTGGGAGGTGGAGGGATTTTTCCGCTGGCTCAAATGCCTGCTGCCCTGCCGGCACTGGTTTGCGGAGAGCGAAAACGGCGTGGCCATCCAGATCTATGCCGCGCTGATCTGCGCGGTGCTGCTGACGCGCAGGCTGGGACGGCGGCCGAGCAAACGCATGCTGGAGATGCTGGCCTTTCATCAGATGCAGACGGCCAGCGAGGAGGAGCTTGCCGAGGCGCTGCGGCTTGAGGTGCAGCGCGCCACCCGGGTGCGCAAGCCGCGGCATGGCACGCTGAGCAACTGGAAACCCGCATAGCAAAGGGCAGTGCAGGCGCGCGCGCGCGCCAGGGCTGCGCGTGCCCGGATGCCACGATGTCGCCCACCTCCCACTCCCTGGCCCTTTCACCGCCGCCTCAATTCAAAAATGCTTGGCTCCATTCACCCCTCTATAGCAGACCGCGTGCCGAACAGTACTGGCTACTTTGCCCGCAGCGTCCAGCTTGTGCTCAATGAACTGGAAACCTCCGGTCTCATCCGGTCCCACCGCGTGGGCCGGGAAAAGCACTTTTTCCTGCTCCATGCCCAATGGCGCCTTCTCATCAGCTGGAGTCCGCCGGAGACTTTTCCGGTTTGGATCGCCTGGGCACCTTTGTTTCAGGCGCTGCAAACCTTCCTCGCGTGTCTCTCCCAGCCTGGGCTCGACGAGCGCTCCGAGCGCTTCCAGTCGATCAAGCTGCGTGAGGCGCTCAACGATTCCATGCCCGCTCTCGTGCAGGCGGGCATTGCGCACCGCCTGCAAAGCAGCACCCGGCTCACCGGGAGCGCCCTCATCACAGCTCTGCTCTCCGACATCGAAACCATTCTGGCGGAGCAGTTGAACAATCCCATGCCTCACGTTTAGACGTGACTCAGGAGCTCATTTCCCTCCTGTGATATGAGCCTGTTTAGCGGCTCTTCACCTTGGTGTACTTCACATAGGGCTCGAATTTGTAGCATTTGGGCATGAGGATGCCGCGCTTTTTGAGGATGGAGGTTTTGTTTTCCTCCACTTCAAAGCCGGGGTGGCCGGTCCAGGCCCACTGCCAGCCTTCGTTGGCGATGAAGAGGCCGCCGCGCTCATGGCCCTGGCGGATGATGCCGGTGGTTTTGAGGCGCTCCGGGGCGGTGTAATAGATGCCTTTGGCGGACTGGGCCTCGGGCTGGTAGATGCCGGCGGGGAGGGTGAACTTGCCGTCCTTGTGGGTGCAGTCGACGGCCTGGGCGACTTTGATGGCGGGGGTGCCAGGAGGGCAGCGGTCAAGGTCTTTGGAGGCGCAGGAGACGAGGAGGCAGGAGGCCAGCAGGGCGGAAAGCAGGTGTTTCATGGGATGAGGAGGAAGCGCTGAGGTGGTGCGCGCCAGGTGCGGACGGGGCCGGAGTGGAACGCGGCCAGCACTAAACACAGGATGCTGCGTGTGTGGTAGTGGAATGTGGCGGCGTTTTTTTGGTGGGTGCTCAGGCGCTGCTGCTGCTCGCGTCTCATTGCAGCCGTGGGCCTGTGTGACGGCTTTGCTGTTAACGGTTCCAGAGGAGGATGGGCTGTACCACGTGAACGCCCCCTGAGGAGTATACATGGGGGACGTGGTACTGAGTCACGTGGGCGTGAGGAATGTAGCCGTAGGATGAGTAGTGGCGGTATCCGGTTCGCGGGTAGTAGTAGTGAGAGTAGCGGAAGGGGGAATAACCGTAGTTGTAGTAACCGTAGCCGGAATAGCGGTAGCCGGAATAGCGCGGGGTATAGATCGAGGAGGAAGGCCTGCTGCTCAGTTGTCCCTGGTTTTGTACTTGAAGGCTCGCAGCGTACGCTGAATTGGAGGGTGCATAGGCCTGGGCTTGCACCAGACGACTTTGCTCCTTCTGAATCTGAGCCAGGGCCTGGAGGTCCAGCTGACGATTTTGCTCAGCCTGGGTCGCGGCCTGAGTTGCTGCCTGGGCTTCCAACTGACGATTTTGCTCCCTCTTGGCCTGGACGGCGGCCTGTTCCTGCGGTGTGGCGACCTTGAGCCGGACGCGGGTGGCGGGGTCGAGATCGGTGACTTTGATCCAGCTGCCTTTGTAGCTGTCCCTGTCTGAGGTGACAAAGACCTTGGTGTGGTCGACACTGAATTTATGGAAGGTGCCATTGTAGGTCCGGCCGTTCACGAGCCATTGCTCTGCCTGAGCGGCGGAGGTGAGCAAAAGCAGGGTGAGAACCAGCATCTTCATGCGGGGAGTGTGCGCGGGATTTGTCTGGGGGCAAGTGGGGAATGGGACTAGGTGAGGTGAAAAAGTGGCTGCTGGTGGGTGAATGGGGCTGAGAGATGGGTGAATGGGGCCTGGTGTGGTGGCGGGACGGATGGAGATTCACAGGAGGGCATGATTAACAGGATTTTTGGCAGGGTGATTTTTGGCCGGGGCTGGACTGGATGTTTTGAACAGGTTGGAAGAGGCTATTGTGTGGTATTAAATGATGTAAAAAGCCAGAATGGTGAAGAAATCACTTGAGATCTGAAATCCGGACCCAAGGCTGATGGTTACACTATGAATGATGCTGATTTCCATCTGGTGGCGCATTCGCCGCTGGTCCATTTCGAGACGTGCACGAAGGTGCAGAACGCAACGACGAAGAAGCTGGAGACGCCGCGGGCGAATGTGCTGCAGCGACGGATGGCGGAGGCGGTGGAGGTGCTGACGGCGCTGGGGATTCCGGCGATCCGCGTGATTGTGACGAAGATCCGCCAGTGCGGCGGGACGACCTTCAGCGTGGAGGTGATTTACCATCTGTGCCAGCAGCGGAACACGGATGCGCTGATTCTGGCGAACATCAGCGCAAACAGCCAGGGCATCCTGGAACGGATACGGACCTTCAGTGAGAACGACCGCTTCCCGTGGCACAATGCGCTGGTGCCGCGTGAGCGGCGGATGAAGTGGGCGAACGGGAGCACGGCGACGATCACGAGCGCGGAGTCGATGAACCCGGGGATCTCGAAGCCGCGGCAGGCGGTGCTGTTTAGCGAGAGTGCGAAGTATCCGCGCGGCGGGGTGAAGGATGACCGTAAGATCATGGCGTCGATCCTGCCATCACTGAATGATGCGGGGCTGGCGATCGCGGAGAGCACGCCGGACGGTGCGAGCGGCTGGCACTATGAGACGTGGCAGGGGGCGCTGTCTTTGGATGATTTTCTCAAAGCGTGGCGTGCGGGGGATGCGGCGCCGGGGAACGGGTGGGTGAAGGTGTTTGCGGCGTGGTTTGAGTTTGCGGAGAATGCGAAGCCGGTGACGGAGGCGATGCGCGCGAAGATCGACGCGACGATGACGCCGCGTGAGGCGAACGGGCGGCGGCGCTATGGATGGACTCATGAGCAGATGGCGTGGCGACGGGCGATCATGGAGGCGGAGTGCTCGGGCTCTGAGGATACGTTTGATGAGTTTTACCCGGAGGATGAGGTGAGCTGCTTTCTTTCGTCAGGCAGGCCGCGCTTTAACGTGGCGGCGCTGCGGCGGCTGGAGCTGGCGGCGCAGCTGCATGAGCCGGAGGTGGGCTCTCTGGTGGCGGTGGGGGACGGGGTGGAGTTTCAGACGGATGCGAGCGGCTATGGCAGCTTTCACATCTGGGAAAGGCCGCAGCCGGGGTGCAGCTACATCGTGTGGTGTGACCCGATGACGGGGGAGGATCAGGCGGCGAGCGGGGACCCGGATAGGCATTCGATCGGGGTGCTGCGCACGGAGTACCAAGAGGCGGGTGGTGCGTGCTACAAGGATGCGGTGGTGGCGCGTGTGCGGCCGCCGTTTACGGGGACGACGCTGCTGACGGCGGACTACATCGCGCTGCTGTCCGAGTATTATGGCGGGGCGCTGGTGGTGCTGGAGGTGAACATGGGGCTGCATGTGCTGGAGCGGCTGAAGGATGCGGGTGTGCCGCTGTACAAGCGGCAGGTGGTGGACCCGTATGACCGCGAGAAGCAGAACTTCATGCTGGGGTGGAAGCTGAAGGACCGGGACCAGCGCAGGGATGTGATCGACAGTCTGGCGCTGGCGTTTCACAATGAGACGCTGGATGTGTTCTGCCCGCACATTTTGGCGGAGTGCAAGAACTTCATGTGGAGCAAGAACGGCCGCGAGGAGGCGCGCAGCGGCTGCCACGATGATGATGTGATGGGCCTGGCGATGGCCTACCGCTGCAAGGGGAGCGCGACGTTGTACAAGCCGACGACGAGAAGGAGGCGGAGGCCGGTGGATTATCGGCGGGTGAAGTAGCGGAAGCCCGCGTCTCTGTGGCGCTGGCAGTGCGGGGACATTGTGGGTGCAACTTAGCCAAAGCGCCTGACTCGGGGGATTGAGCGATGGTGTGTTTGTCCCGCACACGCTCAGGCAGGCTGGCCGTCACCACCCAGCCTGAGTTCCAAGCCCGCTGTTACTTCGCAGCGTCCGGGAATCAGGACGTCTCCAACATACAAGGAGTGCCTGTCGTACTTCATGGAGGGAACTCTGACTATTTCAGCGGGGCGCTGCGTCCAAGAGGATGCTGCTGATGCCTGCTTTGGTGGCGGGTGGTTGGCGGCGGTTGTTTATGAATGCTGTGATGCCTCTTGTTCTGGGTTCTGTGGGTGTGGATCACTCAGCGGCCGCAAGGTCTGTGGCTGTGCCTGAGGTGATGGAACACTTTTTGCCGGAGGAGGAGATGGAGGGGCTGCTGCGGGAGTTTGAGAAGCACTGTGAGAAGCTGGACCGGCGGCTGACGGAAGAGGAGGAGTTGCGAAATTTCGGGCACTTCTTCTGGATGATGAAGCAGGCGCTGATGGGCGTGGGATCATTCAGCGAAGGAGGTGTGGATGATGAGGCGGACTTCACCTCATGGCCGCGCATGGACCCCTCGCGGATCATGCGGGTGGCGGCGCGGGTGCCCGTCACGCGAGAGATGGCGCGGGTGGTGCTGGCGGCGTGTGGGGCGCTGGGGTCAGACCATGCGGTGGTCTTTGACGGCAAGGAGGGGCGCTGCGTGTTGTTTAGCAACGGGGACTGGTGCCGGGAGGAGTGACGAATGCGCTACTTGGCAGGTGCGTTTGCGGCTGGCGGAGGTGGTGCCGAGGGCGGTGTGCTGGCAGCGGGGGCGGGGGCGTCAGCGGCTGTGTAATCCCAGGTGCGGGTGAAGGCGGGGAGGTGGGAGATTTCGCTGCGGATCTGGATGGACTGCACGGCATCGCCTTTGGGGGTTTTGGCGAAGCGGACGAGGACGGTCCAGGTGCCGGTGCGGTGGCGCAGGTTCCAGGTCTCGGTGGTGACGGCATCGGTGGTTTTGATGTTTTCGATGACGGCTCCGCTTTTGGAGAGGAGGGTGTTGGTGTCGGCGACGGACTGGGCCTGAGGGTTCTGGAGGCTCTTCCAGGCGGAGGGCTGCGAAGGATAGAGGGCGGCCTTGAAGGTGGCGGCCATGAGGCAGATGAGGATGAGAATGAGCACCGCCATGGTTTTGGGGGAGGTCGGCGGCAGTGAGTCGGGGTCGGCTAATTTCATGGGGATCGAAGGGGGCGGGGGGGGAGTATTGAACTGCGGCGCGGTTTGTCGAGGAGCGGATGGCGTGAAAAGTGAATAGGCGCGGGGCTTATCGCGGTGGAGTGAGGAGCCGTGCAGGGCTGGGAGTGGCGGTCTGAGGGATTTCGTGACTTGAACCCATCCGCCGGCCTGGGGCGTGGATTTGGAAAGCGGGTGCAACGGGATGAAGGAATACCTAAAGATACCAGAAAAAAATATCAAAGTACTTGAACTCTGAAATCCGGACCCAAGGGTGTGTCATGGCATTTCAAAACATGCTGTCTGAAGACGACGACGCACGAACCCAGAAAGAAGATCAACCGCGACGGCAGCACCTCGCGGGTGTCTGCGATGGGAGCGGCGACGAGGCGTTGAGAGAGGACGGGAGAGCAAACATTTAATTAACACTGAGAGGACACTGAATCATGGCCACACCATCACCCTATAATTATAGCAAGAATACAAACAGTGCATCGGATCTCGATCCGACGAAGAAGAAACCCGCAGGGGCTGAAGCGTCGACCACGACGGACGGTGGAGCGCAGCCTCCTGCTCCCACTCCGACGCCTGCGAGTCCTGCAGGCACGGCGGGCGGCCAAACCGGGCAGCCGCCGGGTGGGATGATGCGGACGCCCAATGGTTCGACGATCGGGCAGAGCCCCATGAACCCGAGCATGAACCTGAGCGCCGGGCAGAGCAACACGCCAAGCCAGACGCTGAACTATGCGACGAGGCCGGGCATTGGGAAGACGAACTTCGACACGGTGAACAAACCCACGCCGGAGACGTTTGGCCAAAACAATCTGGCGAACAGGGCGGCGAGGCCGGTGGGGCGCTCGATGTCGGATCCGCAGAGGCAGGCGGAGATGGCACGGCGCAATGCGGTGGCGAACGGTGACGTGAGTGGTGCGGCGAAGATCACAATGGGCCAGCAGCCACAGCAGGTGGCGGGAGGGGTGGGGCAGACGCCCAATGGTTCGACGATCAGGCAGAGTCCCATGAATCCGAGCATGAACCTGAGCGCTGAGCAGAGCAACACGCCAAGCCAGACGCTGAACTATGCGACGAGGCCGGGCATTGGGAAGACGAACTTCGACGAGGTGAACAAGCCCACGCCGGAGACGTTTGGCCAAAACAATCTGGCGAACAGGGCTGCGCGGCCGGTGGGGCGCTCGATGTCGGATCCGCAGAGGCAGGCGGAGATGGCGCGGCGCAATGCTGTGGCGAACGGGGGCATGGGTGGTGCGGGGGAGGATGATAAGACACCGCCAGGCCGCGCGAAAGGAGGGCCGGTGCAGGCCGGAAAGCCTTACCTCGTGGGTGAGGAAGGGCCGGAGATCATCGTGCCGAGGCAGAGCGGCACGGTGGTGCCAAATCATGCCATCTCCATGGCGGAGCTGATGGAGATGAAGCGCGCCGGGAAGAACATCGTGCTGCCGAAGGGCGCGGTGGGTGCAAAGTTTTTTGAGGCGCGTCCGGTTCCGCAGAAGAGGGCTTGCCGCGGCGGGAGATGATCTGGTTCATGAGGATGATTTTAGTGGGTGAAATTTGTCAATAATTTGCACACTGACCCCATTTTGGGGGGGGGCGGCGGTGGCGCGGGTTTGAGCTGGAACATGGGTGACACTGCCTGCTTCGTCTTTTGAGGGGCTTCACCGGCAGGCGGGCAGGCAGAATGAGGTCGGGGAATGATCAATACCCTGCGAAAGCGGTGTCGCCGATGCAGGCTTGCGCCGTGCATCTGTGCCACCGCAGTCCAAGACGCTGGCGCGTGGTTGTGAGGGCTGGTGCTCTCGCGGGCGCGAAGCGTCTTGGAACCGGAGCGCAGCGGAGGTAGACAGCCGCAGGCTGACCGCAGGGTGAGCGAAGCGAGCCGAACGAAGTGAGTCAGACGACTGCAAGGAGCCCGAAGGGTGAGCGCAGCGAATCAATCAATGCGTGCGGCCCTTCTTCGCTAAAGCTTCGCAGGATAGGCAAGCCTGGGCGCGACGCCGCTTTCGCAGGCTGGACGGTGGGCTTGGGCAGTAGATCGTGATTCACCCCGCGAAAGCGGTAGCTGCGATGCAGGCTTGCGCCTTGCATCTGCGCGACCGCAGTCCAAAAGGCTGGGGCGCTGATTGGGAGGGGGCAGCTTTCAAACAATGATGAGCTGCTTTTCATGCCAGGCCTGAGGGCTTGTTATTTGTCTGCGGCGATGGCGGCGCGGTAGTTGGCGTGGGCGCGGAAGTATTCGGACTGGGCTTCGACTTCGAGGACTTTGGCGTCGAAGCTGGCCTGCTCGCGGATCTGGAGGGCGAGGAGGTCGGTGGCGCCTTGCTTGAGGCGCTCGGCTTCGGCGGTGGCGAGCTGCTGGGCGAGATCGACGTTGCGCCGGGTCTGAAGGAGGACTTCGTGGGCGGCGAGGAGGGCGCTGTGGGCGTCGCGCACGTCGGCGGTGATGCGCTGGCGGGCGAAGAGCATTTCCTGATTGAGGCGCTCGATCTGGGCGTCGGCGACCTCGACGCGGCCTTTGGCTTCGCGGCGCTGGAGGGGCATCTTGAACTCGACCTTGGCCTCGATCTCAGTGCGCTCCAGCGCGGAGGGGAGCCTGCCTCCTGAGCTTTGAGCGGCCTGCACGCCGACTTCGAGGCTGGGGAGGAGATTGTTTTTGGCGAGGCGGCGCTCGATGCCGGTTTTCTCCAGGGTGAGCTCGATGCGGCGCATCTCGGGGCGGAAGATGAGGGCCTTGGCGATGTCCACGGTCAGCTGGGATTCCGCAGGGTGGCCGTGCGTGGGGAAGGCGGAGGGGAGGCGGGTGCGCGGGGCGAGGATGGGCTCTGCGGTGCGGAGATCGCGGTAGAAGAGGGAGAGCTCAATGGTGGCGGCCTGAAGGCGGCGGCGGGCCTGGACGACGGCGATCTCACGGCTGACGACGAGACGCTGATTGTCCACCTGCACGATGGGGGCTGAGGCGCCGTTTTTCACCTGCTGGGCGATGGCGGAGTCGCGCTCTTTGGCCACGCGGAGGAGCTCTTCGGTGAGAGTGAGGCGCTGGCCGGCGGAGAGCCAGCCATAGTAGGAGATGGTAGCGGCGCGAATGAAGTCCAGGTACTGCCGGAAGATGATGGGATCGGCGAGTTCCTGATCAATCTGCGCCTGCCAGAGGGTGGCGCGGCGGCGGTCGATGGTGCCGTCCCGCAGGAGGGGGATGCGGAAGCCGAGGATGCCTTCGCCATCGGTGCTGGTGCGGTCCTTGTTGTAGTTGGGCAGGAAGCCGCTGCTGAGGCGGTAGCCGCCGTAGACGCCGCCGCCCCAGTTGGTGAGGGGCTGCTCCAGCATGGTGTAGGCGGTCTGGCCGTCGTAGTAGCCGGCGGGGGCGAAGGTGCCGCCGGCATTGAGGTTGAGGTCAAAGGCGCCCATGGCCTGGCGGACGCGGCCGTTGGCGATGTCCTGCTCGATCATGGCGGCGAGGTAGGGCGGGTACTGGGTCTTGACGCTTTGCAGGACTTCCGGGAGGAGCAGCGGGCGGGATTTCTCCTTCTCTTTCTCCTCCGGCGCGGCTTCGACTCCGGCGAAGGGGAGCATGAGGGCCACCATGGCGGCACGGCAGCGCCTGATGGCCTGCGGCGTGGACAAACGCCGACTTTTGGAGAGGGCCTTGGGGCGTGGGGAGGTGCCAGGGACGCTCGCCCAGAGCCGATAAAATATCGGCGCTCCCAGTAATGAGCGGCTCGTGATGCGGGGCGTTTTGGGCGAGGAGGAAGGCTTATTCAAACAACGATGCCCCTGCTTGAAACGCTGCATTTCGGAGAGGGCCTTGGGGCGTGGGGTGGTGCCGGGGACGTTCGTCCAGAGCCGATAGAATATCGGCGCTCCCAGCAATGAGCGGCTCGTGATGCGGGCGGTTTTGGGCGATGGGGCAGGCTTATTCAAACCACGATGGCCCGACTTAACAGAGTGGCGTGGATGGCTGGCATGCAGGCCTTGTGCGCTGGTCGGTGGGATCATGGTGCTGGTATTCATCAGGTTCTGGGTCTTGGTCGGGTTCAGTGTGGTAGGAAATATCACTTCTTGGTGGGGTCGAGCTTGCCGTCGGCGTTGGAGTTCACGGCGGGGAAGCCGTTGATCTGGCGCCAGAGCTCAAACCAGAGCGGCACTTCATCGAGGAGGAACCAGGCATTGGCGCGGGTGCCCTGCCGCAGCCAGCGCTCGCGGTCCGGCCAGCCGACGGTGACGGGGCCTTTGCCATCGCCACGGTCCACCACGTCATCGGCGGGGCCGATGAGAACGCGGAAGCGGCCCTGGCCGTCATCGCTGGCATCCACAAAGACGACTTCGCCACCAAAGGTGCCGATGGCGAGCTGCGGCCAGCCGATGGCCTGCACGGCGGGCCAGCCCTCAAAGGCGAGGCGCACGGGGCTGCCGGGGGTGACGACGCCGTCCACTTCTTTCCGTGCGTGGATGAGCGGCATGTCGTTGCCGTCCACCCAGATTTCCACGTTGCGGCTGTCGCTTTCGGGAATGATGACGCAGATGAGGGAGCCGGGCCGGAGGTAGGTGCCGTCTGTGACGGCGACCTGGAGGACGACGCCATCGCGCGGGGCCTCGACAATCTGGCGGAGGTTCTGATTGATCTGCACGTCGATGACGGAGAGGTCGCGCTCTGCGGTGGCGACTTCGCCGAGGGCGCTGCCTTTGGAGGCGTGGATGGAGGCGATGAGGGCATCCATGTCATTGCCGGTGCGCTTGAGGGCGGCTTCGGCGGACTTGAGATCGGCGGCGGTGGCATCGCGCTGGAGGGTGGCAAGCTCCATGCTGCGCTGGGATTCAAGCTGCTTGCTGAAGAGCTCCTGCGTGCGCTTGTGATTGAGCTGCGCGGTTTCTGCGGCGATCTTCGCACCGGCGACGCGCTGGTGCGCGCCATCGATGGCCTGGGCCTTGGCCAGCTCCTGCTGGGTGATCTGCGCGGTGAGGGATTCGACGCGGCCCTGGGCAAAGTCGCGGCGGCTTTCGATGGCTTCGCGCTGGGCGCGGAGGTTGTTGATGAGGTTGGGGTCGTTGTCCTGGATCTCGATGATGAGCTCGCCTTTTTTGACGCGCTGGCCTTCGGTGATGTGGAGATTGCGCACGCGGCCGGAGACCTGGGCCTCCACATTCACGCGGCGGTCCAGCGGATTGAAGGCGATGACGCGGCCGGTGCCGGCGACGAACTGTCGCCACGGCAGAAACAGCAGCGCGATGGCGAGCACGGCGAAGCTGATGAGCAGCAGGCGGCTGAAGACGCGCGTGAAGCGTGCCGGGCTGGCGAGGCTGAGCGCGGGCAGCGGCGGCGCGGAGGAAGCGAGGGAGGGGGATGGGTGAGTCGTCGTCATGGCAATCAGGCGGCGGAAGATTTCGGGGTGGTGCCATCGCTCAGGCGGCAGGGGGCGAGCTCGATGAGGTGATCGCAGCGGCTGCTGACCTGGGAATCACGCGTGGTGACGATGACGGTCCAGGGCTGGGATTTGCCGAGGATGGCATCGGAGAGCTGGGCGAAGGAGGCGTCGTCCATGTTGTCGAGCAGTTCATCAATGAGCAGCAGGCGCGGGCGCTGCGCGAGGGCGCGGGCGAGGAGGAGGCGCATGCGCTGATTTCCTGAGAGGGGTGCGCCGCCGATCTTGAGGTGGAGATTCAGGCCTTCAGGGCGTGCGAGGAGTTCATCAAGCAGGCCGACTTGTTTCAGTGCGGCGCGGATTTCATCCATGCCGATGTCGCTGCGGCCGAGGCGGAGATTTTCCACGACGGTGGCGTCCATGATCTCGTCCCGGCGGAGGAGCTGGGTGCTTTCGCGCAGGGCTTCGAGGTCCCAGCTGCGGAGGTCCACGCCATCAATGGTGACGAAACCGGCGGAGGGCTGGCGGAGGCCGAAGAGGATGTCCAGCAGGGAGCTGGCGCCGGCGCCATGCGGGCCCACGATGGCGGCGCTGCTGCCTGCGGGAATGGTGAAGCTGCGCCCGCTGAAGAGCGGCAGGGTGGGGATGTGGGCAAAGGAGAGCTGGCTGGCGATGACCTCGGCACCGAGGCCGTGTGTGGCGGGCTTTTCGCCGCCTTCGCGCTCGGTTTCGAGATCGAAGACGTGGCCGAGTTTGTCCATGGCGGCCATGGCGTCATACCAGGCTTCGAGTTTTTTGCCCAGCTTGGCGAGGGAGGCGACGATGCCGCTCATGATGATCTCGCTGGCGACGAGCTGGCCGAGGGTGATCTGCTGGCTGATGACGAGGTAGCCGCCGACGATGAGCAGGGCGGCGGAGGCGACGACCTGCAGCGTGAGCAGCGCGGCGACCTGGCGCATGAGCACGCGGAAGTGCCTGCCGCGCGCCATGACGTAGCCGGTGCTGAGTTCATTGGCGCGCTCATGGGCCATGCGGCTGCCGCCGGGGCCTTTGAAGAGGAAGGGGAAATGGGCGACTTCTTCAAACCAGTTCACGAGGTCGTACTTCATGCGTGATTCCTCGATGCTGGTGTCCACCGCGCCGCGGCCGAGCAGCCAGAGGCTGAGGATGATGAGGAGCAGCAGGACGGCGGCGAAGATGAGCAGCAGCGGATGGTAAACGGAGAGCAGCAGCATGCCGATGAGGCCGCCAAAGACGAGGTTCACACCATCGAGCAGCAGCAGGGCGGTGGACTTCTGCGCGGTGACCACATCGAGGAAGCGGTTCACCATTTCCGGGGCGTGCACTTCATCATGCACCTGCGCCTTCACGCGTGGCAGGCGGTAGGCGAGGTCTGACGCGGCGCGCACAAAGATGCGGCGCTGAATCATGTCTGACACATAGAACTGAAAGCCGGTGACGACGGCCTGCAAACCGAGGCAGCCAAAGAGGGCGAGGGAGACGATGACGAGGGCCTGGAGGTAGGGGCGTGCCTGGCCGCCGAAGGCGAGATTGCTCACGATGGCATCCACCGCCATGGGCACGGCGAGGTAGAGCAGCGCGGAGATGACGGAGAACATGAGCAGCGTGCGGACTTCCTGCTTCTCTGCCAGCAGCATGCCGATGAAGCGCCGCGCGGGGCTGAGGCCTGCGTGGTCATGATGCGCGGCGTGGCCGTGCTGCGGTGCGGCGCTCATGTCCTGCGCTGCGCGGTCCAGGTGGACGATGCCGGCCTCCACCACGGTGTGCACGCTTTCCACCCCGACGAGGTTTGCGAGCGCCTGCCGCGTGACAGTGATGCGATGCGTGGGATGCTCCCCGTCCGCGAGGCGAAGGCTGAACCAGCCGGCGTAGGTGATGACGAGCCAGCGGCTCTCCACGCTGCTCCAGATCACCACGGGAGAGTCGGCATGGGCCTGCCACACGGCCTCGCTGAGGGGCAGGCGCACGGGGGAGACCAGCATGCCTGCACCTGCTGCGGCGGCGCTGAGCTGCGCGAGGGGATCGCTTTGCGCCTGCGTGGCTTGATGGATGGCTAGACGGGCACGCTCGGGTGAGATCTCACTGCCGAGAATGGCGGAGAGCTGCAGCAGAGTCGTGGGGGAAAGGATGGGCGGGGGAGTGGATGGCGGTGTCAAAATTTAAGGATAAGTCGCGTCTTATACGTCTTGGTAACACAGGCGGACTCACCTGTATGACTGCAAAAAAACGTGGTGAATGTAATCGGGTGGAAGGGCAAGGACAGAGGCCTGAGGAAATGGGGGCTGATGATAAAGGATCGGCTGGTTTGAGGTGTGGGACGCTGGTGATGGGGGGCACCCCACTCACAGCACTGTGGGATCAGTGGGCATGGGCATGCTCCTCGGCGGTGGGAGTCCAAGCGGGGAAAGGATCAGGCAGTTGTGCCCAGGCCTCAGGTCCGCCAGCCAGTTCTTCAGGGGTGAGCTGGCAAGCCTGGAACCTGGCCACCAAGACTCCTTGGTCCATGTTCCTGCCGATGACCACAATCTCGCTCCGGCGGTCCCCATAGGGCTTCTGCAGGCTGGCGCGGATCTCCGCCAGCGACTCCTCATCCTGCGGCCATTCTTCCTCCGGCACAGCACTCCAAAAAATGCCCATCGCACGAGTGGAGCGCATCACGCCCGCCTGGCTGACAAAGCCCGCCAGCTCCATGCGCGTGGCCAGCCAGAACATCCCTTTGGCACGCACCACGCCGGGCCACGGGCTCTTTGCCCAGTCTGAAAAGCGCTGCGGATGCAGCGGCACGCGGGACCGGAAGACAAAGCTGCTGATGCCATACTCTTCAGTCTCTGGAGTGTGACCCTGGAGGGATTCCAGCCAGCCCTGATTCTGCTCCGCCGTGCTGAGATCATACAACCCCGTGCCGAGCACCTCGCCGAGGGGAATCTGGGAGCGCAGGGTCTCATGGAGCCGGGCCTGCGGGTTCAGCGCCCTGAGGATGCCGCGCACCTCGTCCAGCTCTTCGGGGCACACGGCATCAGTCTTGTTGAGGAGGATGACGTTGGCAAACTCCACTTGGTCCGTCAGCAGATCCACGATGGAGCGGCCGTCCTGCTCTCCCACGCCCAGATTGCGGTCCTGCAGCTCCTGCGTGCTGTGATAGTCTTTCAGGAAATTCCGCGCATCCACCACGGTCACCATGGTGTCCAGCTGGGCGATGTCCGAGAGCGAGCGCCCGTCCTGATCTGTGAAGGTGAATGTTTCGGCCACCGGCATGGGCTCGGACACACCGGTGGACTCGATGACAAGGTGGTCAAAGCGCCCCTCGAGTGCGAGCTTTGACACTTCCTGCAACAAGTCCTCGCGCAGTGTGCAGCAGATGCAGCCATTGGTCATCTCCACCATCTTTTCCTCCGTGCGGGAGAGCTGGGCTTGGCCCGCTTTGACCAGCTGGGCATCCACATTGACCTCGCTCATGTCATTGACGATGACAGCCACCCTGCGTGACTCGCGGTTGGACAGGATGTGATTGAGCAGTGTGGTTTTTCCGGCGCCTAAAAAACCGGAAATGACAGTGACGGGGAGTTTGGGGGTGTTCATGACGACAGCAGGGGGAAAAGAGGCTCGGCGTAAGTTGGAGGCGTTCATGCCTCCTGAACCTTGCCGTGAATGCCCCGGGCCGGCTTGTGGACAGTCAGCAGCTTTGCAAGCGGGCTGATTGTGGGCGTCAGCAGGCATCCCAAGAGAGGTTATAATGGTGTATTCTTTAATTGCAACATATTTGCATTAAAGAATGTCTTGAGACCGACTCCAGTGATTGAGCTTCAGATCAGATCTCGAAAAAAGCGGCGGCTTGCCTCCTTCTGCGTTGATCAGGGGAGGCACCGCATGCAGGACGCTGGCGCGTGGAGTGAGGGGCTGATGCTTTTAAAGCACGCTGCGGGTTCTGGACTGCATGCTGGTCAGATTGCAGCTGCAAGGTGCAGTTAAATCACTCAACGAACTCCAGCGTCCCGTCCGTGAGGCGGTAGAAGGCGCCGACGATCTTAATCTCGCCCTTGTCTTCCATCTCCTTGAGGATGGGGCTCAGGGTGCGGATCTGGGAGACGGCGTGGCGGACGTTGTTGCGGGCCACGTGGCGCATGTAGAGGGGGTTGGAGGAGACTTGCTCGCCGGTGAAGTCGCTGCTCAGGGCCACGGCGGGTTTGATCTTGGCCAGGAGGGTGGTGAGATTGCCCAGCTGCACGTCGTCGATGGCACCCTTGATGGCGCCGCAGTGCTGGTGGCCCATGACGAGGATCATCTTGGCCCCGGCGACCTTGCAGGCGAACTCCATGCTGCCGAGGATGTCTTCATTCACCAGATTTCCCGCGACGCGGGCCACGAAGACATCGCCGATGCCCTGGTCGAAAACGTCCTCCACGGGGACGCGGCTGTCCAGGCAGCTGAGCACGACGGCCTTGGGATACTGGCCGACGGCGGATTTGCGCACCTGCTCGCGGTGATTGCGGCGTGTCACCCTGCCGGAGCGGAAGCGCTTGTTGCCGTCGATGAACTGCTGGAGCACCTCATCCGGGGTGAGGCTGGCCTGCTCCTCGGCGGTGGTGACGTGGCTGATGACGTGGTCGTGGTCAGAATGGGATGTTTGATCTGGGGAATTGGTGCTGGAGGGCTGGCGCGTGCCCTTACTCTCGTCGAGGCTGGGGGGCTTGGAAGTGTCAACGGGCTTGCCGGTTTCAGGATTACTCATCGCCTGAGACTAGAAGGCGGTCCAAAGTTGTCAAACCAGCCCTCTCTCAGGGGCGGAAAATCAACGCGGCACGCCGCTGTCAAGTGACGGCTTTACCGAAGGCAATCAATCGGGGGGGATGCAGCGGGGCGGAACTCGCCGCCGCTGCTTTTTTCCAGATCACTCGACAAACTCCAGCGTGCCGTCGGTGAGGCGGTAGAAGGCGCCGACGATCTTGATCTGGCCCTTGTCCTCCATTTCCTTCAAGATCGGGCTTTCAGCGCGGATTTTGGCGAGGGTGAGCCGCACGTTGTTTTCTGCCACGCGCTTCATGAAGAGAGGATTGGCGGAGGTCTTTTCACCCGGGAAATGCTGGCTCCGGGCCACGGCGGGTTTGATGTTTTGGAGCAGGGAGGTCAGGTGGCCCAGCTTGACATCATCGATGGCGCCCCGGACCGCGCCGCAGTGCTGGTGGCCCATGACGAGGAGGAGCTTTGCCCCCGCCACCTTGCAGGCAAACTCCATGCTGCCAAGGAGGTCTTCATTCACGAAGTTTCCCGCCACGCGGCCCACGAAGACATCGCCGATGCCCTGGTCAAACACATCCTCCACCGGCACCCGGCTGTCCACGCAGCTGAGCACCATGGCCTTGGGAAACTGGCCGGGCGCGGATTTCCGCACCTGCTCGCTGTAATTGCGGCGTGTCAGATGGCCGCTGTGAAACCTCGCATTTCCTTCCTTGAACTGGCGGAGCACCTCGTCCGGCGTGAGGCTCGCCTGCTCATCGGCCGTGGTCACGTGGCTGTCGGCGGGCGGTTCTTCATTGCGCATGCATGCGGCCAGGATCGCGGCGGCGCCCAGCAGGGCGAGCGGATAGATCGTGTGTTTGTAGAATGATGGATTCATGTATTAGGATGTGGTGTTATGTGGTTTTGTGTGTCGGTTTGGTTTCAGCGGAGCAGGGTTCAAGGAAAAAAGAGGCGGGGCGGGGGCGCGCGGTGCTAGAACTTGTCCGGGCGCAGCACGCGCACATCGCTCTCATAGGCCACCATGGCGTAGTCGGCGAAGAGCTCGGTCTGCAGGCGCTGGAGCAGGGCTTCGGCGATCGCGGGCTTGAGGATCACGTCGATCTGCACATTGGCGGTTTCGGTGATGTCTGCGTACCGCTCGCCCTGGTGGCCGCCGCCGCGCACTGGAAAGGCGGTGTGGCCCCGGGCGCCGGTCTCCTGCAGGAGTTCGAGCACCCGTTCCTCAAGGATGGATTCGCAGATGATGGTGACGCGTTTCATGGGATGAAGGTTCATGGCTGGTGGTGTGTTGAAGCTGGTTTTATGCATGCAGGCGTTTGGCGATTTCGAAGAAGAGCGGCACGCCAATGGTGATGTTGAAGGGGAAGGTGATGGCGAGGGCTCCTGTGAGCGAGTAGGTGGGATTTGCCTCCGGCAGCGAGAGGCGCACCGCCGCCGGTGCGGCGATGTAGGAGGCGCTGGCCGCCAGCACGCCGAGGAGGGTGCAGCCGCCGATGCTCAGCCCGACCCAGAGGCCGAGGAGCACGCCCACGGTGCCGTGCAGCAGCGGGGCGCTGATTCCAAAGATCACGAGGAAGAGGCCCGCTTTTTTGAGGTCTCCCAGCCTGCGCCCGGCCACCATGCCCATCTCCAGAAGGAAGAGGGCCAGGACTCCCTGGAAGGGGGTGACGAAGAAGCCCTCCACCATGGTCATGCCTGCAGGGCCGCTGAGCGCGCCGATGATGAGGGAGCCCACCAGCAGCAGCACGCCTTTGCCGAGCACGGCGTCCCGCAGCGCATGGCGCAGGCCTGAATCCCGCAGGGAAAGCTTTCCGCCGAGGGCCCCTTTGCCAAGCATGACACCCACGATGATGGCGGGCGACTCCATGACGGCGAGGAAGGCGGAGGCATAGCTCTCATAGGGCTGGTGGATGCTCTTGAGGAAATTCGTCGCCGCGATGAACGTCACCGCGCTCACGCTGCCATAGTGCGCGGCGATGGCTCCGGCGTCTGCGACGCTGAATTTCCCCGCCTTCCGCAGCACAGGATAAGTCCACAGCGGGATCAGCGCCCCCAGAAGCATGGCGGCCAGCGCGGGCAGCCACACGACGCCGATGCCCGCCTGATGCACTGCGACGCCGCCTTTGAAGCCGATGGCCGTCAGCAGGTAGATCGTCAGCGTGGAGTAGAGGGCCTCGGGGAATTTGAGATCGCTTTTGGAAACCGCCGCGAAGACTCCGAGCACGAAGAAGAGGATGGCGGGGCTGAGAAGGTTGGATTGAATCGCGGTGAGTAGGTCCATGAGGCTGCTTTCATCCGTCACAGAGACGATTCGTTCCAATTCAAGAATTGGCATTCATCGTTCGCTTTGCTATAAGTGAGAGCATGGCCTTTCTGAACTACCACCACCTCCGCTACTTCCGCGCCATCGCCATGGAGGGCAGCCTCACGCAGGCGGCGAAACATTTGAAGCTCTCGCAGTCAGCGCTCAGCGTGCAGCTGCGCAGCCTGGAGGAAAGCCTGGGCCAGCCGTTGTTTGAGCGGAAGCACAAGTCGCTGGTTTTGACCGAGGCGGGGCGCATCGCGCTGGAGTATGCGCAGGGCATCTTTCGCAGCGGTGAGGAGCTGATGGACCTGCTGAAGAATCGCGCGGGGCGGAGTCGTGGGCTGCTGCGCGTGGGGGCGGCATCGAACTTGTCGCGGAATTTCCAGCTGAGCTTTTTGCGCCCGCTCATTCCACGGGATGATGTGGAGCTGATCATCCACTCGGGGAGTCTGCGCGAGCTGCTGGCGCAGTTGCAGACGCACACGCTGGATGTGGTGCTGTCCAACACGCCGGTGCGACGCGATGCGGAGACGGGCTGGCACAGCCATCTGCTGGATGAGCAGGCGGTCAGTCTCGTGGGGCACAAGAAGCGCGGGATGAAGCCTTTTCGTTTTCCCGAGGATCTGCGCACGGTGCCCATCGTGCTGCCGAGTCTGGAGAGCAGCATCCGCACGGCCTTTGATGTGCTGATGGATCAGACGGGAATCCGGCCCATCATCGCGGCGGAAGTGGATGACATGGCCATGCTGCGACTGATGGCACGTGAAACGCACGGCGTGACGCTGGTGCCGCCCGTGGTGGTCAAAGACGAACTCGAAAGCGGCGAACTGGTGGAGCGGCACAAGTTTCCGCAGATCAAGGAAAGCTTTTATGCCATCACCCCGAGCCGGCGGTTTCCGAACATGATTTTGCGGGAGCTGATGAAACCGAAGATCGAGCGGCGGAGAGTGGGCGGTGGGTGATGCGAGTGTTGGTGGGAGGCTTGGTGGCCCGTTTAGACAGGATTAACAAGATTCCAGAATTTCAGGATTTAATTCTGAAGGGTGGCCGTGGCGCCGAGGCATTTGGCTCTAATCCTGAAATCTTGGAATTCTGTTCATCCTGTCAAAGACGGCACCGCATGACCACTGAGCACAATATGCCGCAGCGTGTACGAGAGCGCATCACCGGCCTCTGGATGATCAAAGACCTTTCTGCTTTCGAAACAGCGCGGCCTGCCTGCGGGAGATCTCCACCTTGTCCCCGGAGGCCAGTGTGGCCTGGAGGCCGCCGCTGAACCATTCGGTGACGTCGGTGATGGCACGGGTGTTGATGAGCTGGGCGCGGTTGGCGCGGAAGAAAATGGGCATGTTCAGGCGCTGCTCCAGAGTGCCGAGCGAGCGGGGCAGCAACACTTTGCCGCCCTCAAAGAAGACATGCGTGTGGTTGCCCTCCGACTGCAGCAGGTAGATGGAGCGCACGGGTACAAACCAGGTGCGCTGTTCTCCTTTGAGCAGCACGCGGTCAGTTTCGCGCAGAGGCGGCTCATCCTGCGGCGCATCGGCATCAGAAGGGGCGGGATCATGCAGCTTCTGAATGACGGCGGCGAGGCGGGCGGGATCGACGGGCTTGAGGAGATAGCCGACGGCATTCACCTCAAAGGCGCGCAGGGCATGCGCATCATAGGCGGTGCAGAAAACGACCTGCGGGCTGTGGCCGCCTGCGCTCATGGCATTGACGAATTCAAAGCCGTCCATCTCGGGCATCTGGATGTCGAGAAAGAGGACGTCGGGCTTCAGCGCGGGCAGCAGGCTCAGCGCGGCGTGGCCGCTGTCTGCCTCTCCCACGATCTCGATTTCGGGATGTGCCTCCAGCAGCCGGCGCATTTCGCGGCGGGCCATGCGTTCGTCGTCGATGAGGAGGGCTTTCATGATTGCTGCGATTGCGGGAGGATTACGGAGGCCTCCACTCCGCCGGCAGTTGGGCTGATCGTCATGGTGGCGGCGCTGCCGAAGAGCAGGGTCAGACGCTCCCGCGTGTGTGAGAGGCCGATGCCGCCTTTGTCCTGCCAGTTTTCCACGAGGGCGCCGGAATTCTTCACCACCAGCTTCAGGGCCCCGGAGTCCAGGCTGGCCTCATAGCTCAGAAGGCCCGGCCCCAGCTTGGCAGCCACGCCGTGCTTCACGGCATTCTCCACCAGAGTGACGAGCAGCAGCGGCGGAACGAGCGCCTTTTCACAGCCGGTGCCGACGTGTCGCTCCACTTGCAGGCGGTCGCCGTAGCGCGCGAGTTCGAGGCCCAGCAGGGCATCGACGGCGATGAGTTCATCGCGCAGGGGGATAAGCTTGTGATCGCTGGAGGTCAGCGAGGCGCGGAGCACGAGCGAGAGCCGCGTCACGGCATCACGCGCCTGCTCCGGGTTTTCATCGATGAGCGCACGGAGGGTGTTGAGAGAGTTGAAAAGGAAGTGCGGATTGAGCTGTGTGGCGATGGTCTGCAGCCGCGCCTCCTTGATGGCGGCGGCATGGCGGAGGGAGGCCACCTCAATCTGATGCAGCCGGGTGAAAGCCTGGCAGGCATAATAAAGCGCGGCCCACATGCCCAGGAGAAAGAGGGCCACGGCACCGGTGGCGATCAGCTCAATGAGCAGCCCCCGGCCTGCGACCTCCGCGCCAATCCCCATCCTGGCAAAGCACCAGCGCAGGGCATTGAGGATGACTGATATGACGGCCGCAAACGCCACGCAGGTGAGCATGACCACAGGCACCAGACGCTTCAGCGGGGAGAGATCCCAGCGGTGCCGCAGGGAGAGAAGATGCAGCTGGTGCGTGGCCAGAATGCCGCAGAGAGTCATGGCCACGTTTTGCAGCCACATGAGAGGCTGCAGCGCGGCAAAGGCCCGCCTGAGCGCCTCCGCCGTGGCCGGGGCGTCAGCATCAAAGGCGATGGCGGGTGGTCCGGAGATGAGCGTGACGGTGACCATCAGCGCAAACAAGGACCAGAAGCCTGTCTGCATGAGGCGATAGCCGCGCCCGGCGAAGGGCGGTGTGGTGCCGGTGCTCTGCAGTGCCTCGTTCATTTCCATGCCACTCTGCGCCACGCCGGGTGAAATGCCAGTCTACAGTGACCGGGAGGCCTCCTGCAATGATGAACGGTGGAAAAGCCCCATGAGCGGCGGCTGCCGCTCATCCACGCCGAATGCCGCTTGTCATGCGGATTCATCCGCTGGTCTGAATCCCGCCGCAGAAAATGTGGATCGCGTGATGATTGAACCCATGAAGTTCATGAAACAGCCCCCATTTCTCCGCAAGACGCGGTGCTGTGCGCTGGCCGTGCTCGGCTGCCAGATGCTGCTGGCAGGCTGCAGCTTCATCCCGAAGCTGGAGCGCCCCGCAGCCCCGGTGAGCGCGCGCTTTCCGCACGGTGGCGGCACAGAGGCAGGAAGCAGCGAGCTGCCATGGCGCAGCGTGTTCGGTGGTGACGCGCGGCTGGTGCGGCTCATCGACATCGCGCTGGCAAACAACCGCGATCTGCGCGTGGCCATGCTGCGCGTGGAGGAGGCGCGGGCGCAGTACCGCATCGAGCGCGCGCCGCTGCTGCCCACCGTGTCTGCATCGAGTGATCTGGCGCAGAGCCACCTGGCCGGGCTGACCACGGAGCAGTGGTCCGCCAAGGTGGGCACCACCTCGTATGAGCTGGACTTGTTTGGCCGCATCCGCAGCCTGAGCGCGAAGGCGCTGGAGACTTACCTGGCCAAAACCGAAACGCAGCGTGCCGCGCAGGTGACGCTCATCGCAGAGCTGGCCACGCAATACTACACGGTGAGGCGGCTGGATGAGCTCATCACAAACACGAAGAAGACACTGGCGGTGGTGGAGGAAAGCTACCGCCTCAATGAGAGCATTTTCAAAGCGGGCGGCCTGCTGGAGCTGGACCTGCGCCTGTCCGAGACGCAGGTGCTCACAGCGAAGTCCAATATCATTTCCTACCAGCGCCAGCGCGCGCAGGCGGAGAACGGCCTGGTGCTCATGCTCGGCCAGCCGCTGCCTGCCGGGCTGCCGCAGGGCAGGGCGCTGGCGGATGCACCGGTGAAGGCGGTCTCCGCAGGGCTGCCTTCGGAGCTGCTGCTGGGCCGGCCGGACATCCTCGCGGCGGAGCACACGCTGCGTGCGGCGAATGCGGACATCGGTGCGGCGCGCGCGGCCTTCTTCCCGACCGTGAAGCTGACCGCCTCCGATGGCACCACCAGCGCGGAGCTGACGAGCCTCTTTGGCCCAAACACGGCGGTGTGGAGCTTTGCGCCGCAGATCAGCCTGCCCATTTTTGCAGGCGGCCGGAACAAGGCCAACCTCGATGCCACGAAGGTGCGCACGCGCATCGAGGTGGCAAACTACGAGAAGGCCATCCAGAGCGCCTTCCGGGAGGTGGCGGATGCGCTGGTGGCGCAGCGTGCGGCGCGGGAGCAGATAAGCACGCTGGAGGAGCTCACCGCCGCCCAGCAGCGGCGCTATGACCTGGCCTCCGCACGGGATCAGCGCGGCGTGGCGACTTATCTGAATGTGATGACGGCGCAGCAGGATCTCTTCACTGCGCAGCAGAACCTCATCGGCTCACGCTATGACGCGGTGGCCGCACGCATCAAACTTTATCAGGCCGTCGGAGGCGGCTGGAAATGAACACACGCATCTTCATCTTGTTGTCACTCGTTGCCCTTTCAGCATGCAAACCACCGGGGGCGGGCATGCTGCGCTATGAGACCGCCACCGTCGCCAAAGGAGACCTGCGCGCCGTGGTGATGGCCAGCGGCACGCTCAGCGCGGTGGTGAGCGTGGACGTGGGCTGCCAGGTGTCCGGCCGTGTCATGAAGCTCAACGCGGACTTCAACTCCATCGTGAAGCGCGGGGACCTCATCGCAGAGCTGGACACCTCCATCTATGCCGCCAAGGTGAAGGCCGCCGAAGGAGAGCTGGCCGGTGCCAGGGCCAGCGCCATGTGGAAGAAGCAGAACCTGGCCCGCAAGAAGGAGCTCTTTCCCCTGCGCGGAGTCATGGCGCTGGATGTGGAGCAGGCCGTGGCGGAGCTGGGGCAGGCGGATGCCACCGTGACCATCAAGGAGGCGGTGCTCGACCAGGCTCAAACGGACCTGAGCTACTGCCGCATCTCCGCGCCGGTGGACGGCATCGTGGTTTCACGAAAGGTGGACGCAGGCCAGACGGTCGTCGCGGCCATGAACACGCCGGTGCTCTTCACCATCGCGCAGGACATTAAAAAAATGCGCATCAGCGCCACGGTCTCCGAGGCGGACATCGGCCGCGTGAAGATGGGGCAGAAGGTGGATTTCACCGTGGACGCCTTTCCGGATGATGTCTTCAGCGGCGAGGTGGTGCAGGTGCGCATCTCCCCCACGACGAAGGAGAATGTGGTGACCTATGAAACGCTCATCGACGTGGAGAATCCGGAGCAGCGTCTTTTTCCCGGCATGACGGCGGACGTTTCCATCATGACCGCGGAGAGAAGCGGCGTGCTGAAGGTGCCAAACACCGCGCTGCGCTTCACCCCGCCGGAAGGCAGCAAGGTCACGGGCTCCGCCGATGCCAAACTCCAGCGCAGGCAGCAACTGGTGTACGTGCTGGAAGGCACGGAGAAAGAGCCCGTGCTGCGCGCCGCGATCATCACCACGGGCATCACGGACAACAGCGAGACGGAGGTCTTGGAGGGCCTGGAGGCCGGTGCGCGCGTGATCACCGCCAGCCGGGGCGGAGCCAAAGAGGACGCGGGAGGGCCGCCACCATCCATCTAGCCATGAGCACGAAGGAGACAGTCATTGAGCTGGAAAACCTCCAGAAGATCTACCGCACCGGAGATGTGGAGGTGCGCGCCGTGAACGGGGTCAGCCTGCAAATCGGGCGCGGCGAGTTCGTGGCCATCATGGGCTCCAGCGGCTCCGGCAAATCCACGCTCATGAACATGCTCGGCTGCCTGGACCAGCCCACCGCAGGCAGCTACCTGCTGGATGGTGTGGATGTGGCGAAGCTGGGCCGTGCGGAACTCTCGCGCCTGCGGAATCAGAAGCTCGGCTTCGTCTTCCAGAGCTTCAACCTGCTGGCCCGCACCACGGCGTGTGAGAATGTGGAGCTGCCGCTCTTCTACACCAGCCCGCATGTGCCGCTGCGGGAGCGCCGGCGGCGCGCGATCGAGGCGCTGGAAAAAGTGGGGCTGGGCGCACGCCTGTACAATCACCCGAACCAGCTCTCCGGCGGCCAGCAGCAGCGTGTGGCCATCGCCCGCGCGCTGGTGAACAAGCCGGAGCTCGTGCTGGCGGACGAGCCCACGGGCAACCTGGACACACGCACCAGCATCGAGGTCATGGGCCTGTTTCAGGAGCTGAACGACGCGGGCATCACCGTGGTGATGGTGACGCATGAGCTGGACATCGCCGCGTACTGCAAGCGCATCATCGTCATGCGCGATGGCAAAGTCATTCGTGATGAGCCGTGCACCGCGCGCCTCTTTGCCGGCGTCCAGCGTGCCGCGCTGGATGCGTCCGAACAACACGCCAGCCTCTCCACCACGCCATGATGCACGCGCTCACATCTCCGCTGCTGCGTGCAGGCCTCACGGCCATGATCGCCTTCCGCGCGCTGCGGCGGAACAAGCTGCGCAGCATCCTCACCGCGCTGGGCATCATCATCGGCGTGGCCTCGGTGGTCTCCATCATGGCGCTGGGGCGCGGCACACAGCGGCGCATTCAGGACCAGGTGTCCTCCCTGGGCTCCAATCTGCTCATGGTGTTTTCCAAAAGCCGGCGGACGAATGCCGCCGCCGCAGGCAGCGGCGAGTCCAGCAATCTGACACTGGAGGACGTGGAGGCCATCCGCCGGGAGGTGCGCAGCGTGCAGGCCGCGAGCCCGGAGGTGACGCTCTCAGCGCAGGCCGTTGCCGCCGGACGGAACTGGAGCACGACCATCGCCGGAGAGTCCGCCGGCTACCTGCGCATACGCGACTGGCCGCTGGCGCGCGGCAGCATGTTTACGGAAAGGGAGGTGCGCAGCTCCGCGCGCGTGGCGGTCATCGGCTCGCGCACGGCACGGGAGCTCTTTGGCCCGCTGGACCCCGTGGGGCAGACGGTGCGCATCAAGAACATGCCCTTCACCATCATCGGCCAGCTTGAAAGCAAGGGCGCAGGCATGGGCGGCGCCAATCAGGACGACCGCATCCTCATTCCCTACACCACGGCCATGCGGCGGCTCACGGGAGACAAGTATCCGCGGCTCGTCACGCTGCAGATCAGCAGCGACGGGCTCATGAACGCCGCGCAGGAGCAGGTGACCGCGCTGCTGCGCCAGCGCCACCACCTGGGCGAAGGCCGCAAGAACGACTTCGACATCGTCAACCAGAAGGAGATCGCTGACACGGTGAACAGCATCACCAGCACGCTCACGTATTTGCTCGGCGGCATCGCCGGGCTGTCGCTGCTCGTCGGTGGCATCGGCATCATGAACATCATGCTCGTCAGCGTGACCGAGCGCACGCGGGAGATCGGCACGCGCATCGCCGTGGGCGCGCAGCCGCGGGACATCTTGCTGCAGTTCCTCATCGAGTCCGTCACCCTGAGCCTGCTCGGCGGGGCCATCGGCGTGGCCCTCGGCTTCGCCGCCAGCGCAGCCGCCAGCATGATCCCGAATTTCCATCCCTCCGTCTCCCTCGGCAGCGTGGTGGTGGCCTTTGGCATCAGCTTCAGCGTGGGCGTGTTCTTTGGCTTCTACCCAGCCCGCAAAGCCGCGAACATGAACCCGATCGCCGCGCTGAGATTTGAATGATACGAGTCTGCGGAGACGCACTGCGGGCTTGGTGGCTGTTTAGACAGGATTAACAAGAGGGCAGAATTTCAGGATTTTTTTCTGAAGACTGGCTCGGCGGCCGATGTGTTTGCGATGGTTTACAAACCTGCTTCTGGTGGTGCAGAGTCATTGGCCTCTAATCCTGAAATCTTGGAATTCTGTTAATCCTGTCAAAGATGTCACCGCATGATACTGAGGGAACGAATTTGGAAGTTCGTTTTACGGTCGTGTGTTACCACCCGCCGCCCATGGCTTTGATGAGGCGGACGGTGCTAATGTAGCGCTGGGCGGTGACTTGATTGGCCTGGCGTTCGGTCTGGAGGCGGGTGCGTTCGGCGTCGAGGAATTCGAGGTAGCCGACGGTGCCGCTGTCGTAGCGGGCGTGGGTGAGTTCGGCGGCTTGGGATGCGGCGGCGAGGGCTTCGTTTTGGGCGGCGGATTGCTCGGCACGATAACGGGTTTGGGCGAGGGTGGTCTCGACGTCCTTCAATGCGGAGAGCACGGCCTGGCGGTAGGTGGCGATGGCTTCCTCACGGGCTTCGCGTTTGAGGCGCACATTGGCGCGGATGAGGGCGAAGCCGGTGATGGGGAGGCTGAGGCTGGGGCCGAAGGACCAGACGCGGCTGTCTGCGGTGAAGAGATCGCTGGTGTTCTTGCTGAGGTAGCCGCCCTGGGCGGTGAGGCTGATGGCGGGGAAGTAGGCGGCGGTGGCGACGCCGATGTCGGCATTGCGTGCGGCGACGAGGCGCTCGGCGGAAGCGACATCGGGACGGCGCTCGAGGATGCTGGCGGGAAGTCCGGCGGGGATGGTGGGTGGTGAGCCGCGCAGGGGGCGCTCGGTCATGAGGAAGTTGGTGGCGGGGACGCCGCAGAGCAGGGAGAGATTGTCGCAGGCTTCCTGACGCTGGCGTTTGATGTCGGCGAGTTCGGCCTTCGCGGTGGCGACTTCGGTTTTGGAGCGGGCGACGTCGGTCTCCTGAATAGTGCCGGCATTGAAGCGCTGCTGGATGAGGCCGAGGCCTTTTTCACGCAGGGCGATGGTGCGGCGCAGGGAGGCGAGATCGGCATCCAGCGCGCGAAGCTGGAAGTAGGTGGCGGCGACGTCTCCGGTGAGGGTGAGGAGGACGTTGTTGAAATCGGCGGCGCTGGATTCGGACTTGGCGCGGGCGGATTCGAAGGAGCGGCGCACCTTGCCCCAGAGATCGAGCTCGTAGCTGAGGTCGAGGGTTTCGCTGAAGGTGTTGATCTGCGCGGATGGGATATTGACGGGGACGGGCGTGGGCAGATGAGCGGAGGTACGCTCGCGCTTGTTGCGTGAGTTGAGATCGAAGGCGGGGAACCAATCGGTGGCGGCGGCGCGGGCATTGGCGCGTGACTGCTGGATGCGTGCGTAGGCGGCGCGGAGGTTTTGATTGTCCGCTATGGCGAGGGCTTCGAGGCGATTGAGTTCGCTGTCGTGGAAGACTTTCCACCAGTCGCCTTTGGGTGAGTCATCGCGCGGGGCGCTGGGCTGCCAGCGCCAGGTGGCGGGGGTGATGTCGGTGGTGTCCGGCTTCTTGTAATCGGGCCCGACAGTGCAGGCCGCGAGGCCGGCGAGAAGGAGAGGGATAAGGAAGAGGCGGGGAATGGGGATTGCCATGAGGTGCGGTGGGGGTGGGGGCAATGCGGAATGCGGAATGACGAATGACGAATGACGAATGACGAATGCGGAGTGGTGGGATTCGTACTCGTCCTCCTACTCGAACTCGTCCTCGATCATTGAGTGTCGGAGGCACGAGGTGGGTGGAGGAGGGCGAGGTGAACTGAGGCGGCGGGGCGGGAGAGGTGTCTGAGTGTGCGAGGCCGTTTCCGGAACCGCCTAAAGGCGGGACTACAAAACTTGCTTGGCGTGATGCGGAGTTAGGGGCATTGCGGGGCGGTAGGATCGAGGACGAGTAGGAGGACGAGTAGGAGGACGAGTAGGAGGACGAGTAGGAGTGGGGCGGACGAGTTCGAGTGGGGGCTAGGCGATGGAGGGGGCGGGCTGGGGAGGGAGGGCGTCTTCGCGGGCGGCGCGGCGGGCTTCGCGTTTTTCGGAGCGGCGGCGGCGCCATTCGACGATGTCGTCGAAGTAGGAATAGATGACGGGCGTGGCGAGGAGGGTGAGGAGGAGGGACAAGGTCTGGCCGCCGAGGATGACGCCTGCGGTGGCGTTGTTGAACGCGGCACCGACGCCGCGGGCGAACATCATGGGCACCATGCCTGCGACGAAGGCGAGCGTGGTCATGAGGATGGGGCGGAGACGGTCTTTGTTGGCTTTGAGGATGGCCTCGAGGCGGTCCATACCTTTGGCACGGAGCTGGATGGTGTGATCGATTTGAAGGATGCCGTTTTTCTTGACCATGCCGAAGAGGACGAGGACGCCGAGCATGGAGAAGAGATTGAGCGACTGACCAAAGATGATGAGGGAGAGGATGGCGAAGGGCAGCGTGAGGGGCAGCGCGAGGAGGATGGTGAGCGGATGAATCCAGCTCTCAAACTGCGCGGCGAGGATGAGATACATGAAGACGAAGGCCATGAGGAAGGCCATGCCGAAGGCTTTGCCGGTGCGGGCCATTTCTTTGGAGCGGCCTGCGACGCCGCTGCTGTAATCGGCGGGGAGGTTTTGCTTTTTCACGATGGCATCGATGGCATCGACGATTTTGCTTTCGCCGACATCGGGTGCGTTGTTCGCGCTGATGATGACCTGGCGGCGGCGGTTGAGGCGGTCGATTTGTGAAGGGCCGGAGGTCTGCTCGAGCTTCAGCACGTTGTCGAGCGCGACGGGCACGCCGCTGGCGCTGGGGACGGAGAGCTGGGCCATGGCTTCGCGGTTGTTGCGGTAGCCGGCTTCGGCGCGGAGGTGGATGTCGTACTGCTCACCGGCTTCGTCGTAGGTGGAGACATCGAGACCGCCGACGAGGAGACGCAGCGTGGTGGAGAGATCGGCGATGTTCACACCAAGCTGGCCGGCCTTGCTGCGGTCCACACTGGCGGTGATCTCGGGCTTGCCGCTGATAAGGGTGGAGTCGAGGTCACGAATGCCGGGGATGTTTTTGGCCTCCTTCATGATGACATCCGTGGCGGCGGTGAGGCGGTCGAGATCCGGACCGGCGACATAGAACTGGATGTTGGCGCTGGACTGGCCGGTGTTGAACGGCGGCACGGCGAGCACGGTCATGCGCCACTCGGCGGGGTATTTGGGCAGGATCTCTTTGCGCACCTGATCCATGATGTCCTGCTGCGTGGCTTTGCGGGTGTCGGGATCGGTGAGGCGGACGTAGATGCCGGCGAGATTGGGCACGCGCTGGTCATTGTCGCCAATGGTGAGGAGGGTGGACTCCACGCCGGGCAGGGCGCGGATGCTGCGTGCGACGCGCTCGCCGAGGAGATCGGTTGAGGCGAGGGTGGTGCCTTCGGGGACGCGGATGTTGACGATGAACTCGGCTTCTTCGGTGGGTGGCATGAAGCTTTTTTGCACGATGCCCATGAGCGTGGGCAGGGAGGCGAGTGCGCTGAAACAGGCGAGCAGGACGACCCAGCGGTGGCGCATGGAGAAGCGCAGCATGATCATGTAAACTGCCTCGATGGGACGGTAGAAAACATTCACCACGCGATCGAGAGCGCGCTCGATCCAGCTCTTGCGACGGCGGTTGAGCATGCGTGCGGCGAGGGAGGGCACGAGGGTGAAGCTGATGAGCAATGACACGGCGATGGCGAAGGCCATGGTGAGGCCGAAGCTCTTCAAGAACATGCCGACGATGCCGCTGAGGAAGGCGACGGGAACAAACACGGCGAGGAGGGAGAGCGTGGTGGCCATGACGGCGAGACCGATCTCACGCGTGCCATTGATGGCGGCGTCATGCGCTTCTTCACCTTTTTCCTCCATGTGATGGACGATGTTTTCCACGACGATGATGGCGTCATCAATGACGATACCGACGGCGAGCGCGAGGGCGACGAGGCTGATCTGATTGAGCGTGACATCCTGCGCCCACATGACGCCAAAGGCGGCGATGATGGAGGTGGGAATGGACAGGGCGGCGATGACGGTGGCGCGGGTGTTGCCAAGGAAGAGCAGCACGATGAGCGCGGCAAACACGGCACCGAGGATGAGATGCTCCTGCACGGCGTGCGTGCTGGTGCGGATGACGAGGGAGTTGTCACGCACGACATTGATGGAGTAGCCGGCGGGGAGGATTTTTTTCACTTCGTCCAGGCGCTCCTGCACGGCATCGACGACCTTGATGGTGTTTTCGCCGGACTGCTTGCGCAGGGAAATGACGACGCTGGGGATGCCATTTCTGCGTGCGGCGGTCTGCGGCTCTTCTTCGCCATCGTCCACGCGGGCGACGTCTCCGAGGCGCACGAGGCCGCCGTCTTTTTCACGCACGACCATCTGGCGAAGCTCGGCCACGGAGGCGGCCTTGCCGAGGACGCGCAGGCCTTCCTGGCTGGCGGCGTCCTTCACGGTGCCTGCGGGGATCTGCACGTTCTGCGACTTCAGCGCCTTCTGCACATCAATGGCGGTGAGATTGAAGGAGCGGAGGCGCACGGGGTCCATCCACACATTGATCTGGCGTTTGCGACCGCCGAGCAGCGTGGCCTGGCCGACGCCGGGCACGCTTTCAAGCTGACGGCGCAGGACTTTGTCTGCGTATTCGGTGATCTCGCGTGCGGGACGATCTGCGGTGAGCGCGACGTTGAGGATGGGCGAGGCATCGGGGTCGAGCTTTTCGACGATGGGCGGATCGGCATCGTCGGGGAGATCGACGATGATGCGGTTCACGCGGTCGCGGATTTCCTGCGCGGCGACGTCCACGTTCTTTTCCAGCAGGAAGACGACGATGACCTGGGAGATGCCTTCGCTGGAGACGGAGCGGAGTTCATCGATGCCGCTGACGGTGTTGACGGCATCTTCGATCTTGTCGGTGATCTGGGTTTCGACTTCCTTCGGCGTGGCGCCATTGAGACGCGTGGTGATGGCGACGGTGGGGAAGTCCACCTTCGGAAAGCGGTCCACCGGCAGGCGGGTGTAACCGATGAGGCCGACGACGACAAACACCAGCACGATGACGCTGGCGAGGACGGGGCGCTGAACACAGATGCGGGCGAGCCATTGCATGATTTAGAAAGGGGGAGGGGGGATTAAGCCGGTTGTGTGGGATTGTGCTTATTCATACCATTGGAGCGCTGGAGGGCGCGGAGTGGTGGGGACGTTCGCCCGGAGCCGATAGAATATAGGCGCTCCCAGCAATGAGATGCGCCCTTTGGGCGGCTCTGTACTGGGAGCGCCGGTTTGTAACCGGCTCTGGGCTTTGCTGCCAGAGGTGCGAACAACCCATGTGTTTCTTGGCGGTCTGATTGAATGTCGATGGGGAAGGGACGTTCGACCAGAGCCGATGAAACATCGGCGCTCCCAGTACGGAGCATCCGGATGCGGAGCTGCGTGTGTTCGCGGGAGGTTTTTAGGGCGGCCATGTTGATGCGTTAGGATTGAGGCGTGGTTTGCACGGGGACGCCGTCGGCGGCGTCGGGGCCGGGGGAGAGGACGACGTTTTCGCCCTGCTTCACGCCGCGGCGGATTTCGATGCGGTCTTTGTCGGTCTCTCCGACTTCGACGAGGCGTTCGGTGAGCTGGCCGGATTCGGCGACCCAGACTTTTTGATTGGCACCCTCCGCACGCACGGCGTTGGCGGGAATGGTGACGGCGGTCTGCGGCGGGAGTGCGAGGCGGGCTTCGGCGAAGAGGCCGGGGCGGAGGCGGCCGTCGGTGTTGAGCACTTCGGCCTCCACCTGGAGATCGCGTGTTTCAGCGCGCACAGCGGCACCGATGAACTTGACAGTGCCGGTGAAGACTTCGCCGGGAAAAGGGGACACGCTGAACTCCACGGTCTGCCCCACGCGGATGAGTCCGACGGAAGGCTCCGCGACATTCACGAGGAGGCGCAGGTGCTGAAGATCGACAACTTGCGCGACCTTGGAGTTTGCCATGACGTATTCGCCTGCGGTGACAAAGCGCTCTGACACGGTGCCGGCAAACGGGGCGCGGATGGTGGCGTCTTCCAGGGTCTTCTTGCTCATGTCACGGCGTGCTTCCGCGGCGGAGAGGCTGGCGGCGGCGCCATCACGATCTGCCTTGATGCGGGCGAAGTCGGTTTCGGCGACGGCCTTCATCTGCGCGAGCGGGGCGTTGCGCTTCACTTCGCTTTCGGCGAGATCGAGCTTGGATTTTGCCTGCACGACATTGGCTTCGGCTTCGGCTAGATTGAGTTCGGCGTTGCGGCTGTCGAGTTGCACAAGGACATCGCCGGTTTTGACGATGGTACCGCGTTCGACGGGGGTCTCCATGACTTTGCCGGTGGTGTCCGCTGCGACGGCGGCGTTTTGTGCGGCGGTGATTTCACCGGTGAGGCGCAGGTAGCGCGGCATGGGGCCCTGCTGTGCGGCGGCGGTTTTGACGGTGATGGCGACGACGGGTTTTTGCGCTGCGGCAGGTGCGGCAGCGGGTGCTTTGCTGCAGCCGGTGAAGGCGAGGCCCAGCGCGCTGATGGCGAGTGCGGGGGCGTATTTGAGGAGGGGGGAAGTCATGACTGTTTTTTCGAGCGTGAGGCGGGTTTCGGCTGAGCGGCGCGGCGTGAGGTGAGGGCACCGAGAACGAAGTCGGCGATGTTGTCGGCGAGGCGCTGCACTTCGGGCGCGGTCTTCGGTACGGGCGGGCCGAGGCGGTCCACGAAGACGCGGCAGTGATCGTAGTGGATGCAGAGGCCGATGATGTGATGACAGTAGAGGACGCAGTCTTCATCCACCTTTTTTCTGCCAAGCACGGCGGCGATGATGCGCTGAAGCTCCTCATGGAAGGGGCCGACGACGAGCTTGATGAATTCGTTGAGGCAGTGGGTGGGCTCGCGCATTTCGTGGGCCATGAGCTGGCTCTTCACGGGGTTGGCGGCGCGCTTGAGCAGCACATGATCGAGCAGGTGATGGATCCAGCTGCGCAGGGTGTCTTCCGGTGAGGCGCCGTCTGCAAGAGTGACGGGAGGATCTTTATCCATCTTGCTGGCGCAGGAGGAGAGGAAGACTTCGCGATAGAGTCCTTCTTTGCTGCCGAAGTAGTACTTCACGGAGGCGACATTGGCCTTTGCCTTGAGACAGATGGCGCGGAGGCTGGCCTTCTCAAAGCCGTCTTTGGCGAAGACGGTGGCGGCGGCCTTCAGCAGTCGCTCGCGGCGCGCCTCGGCATCATGTTCACGGGATGGAGTGGAGTTAAACATGCGTTTATAAACGGGTGTTTAACTTCTTGAGGCCGGATCGTCAAATGGTTTTGGGCCGTGGGAGATTTGGCGAAATCAAAAAAAGAGGGCGTGGAGTCTTTGCAGACTCACGCCCAGGTTAGCGCTTCGGCTCTGCGGTGCGGTTGAACTTCAACGCTGACATCAAACATAACGCCGCACGGGGAAAGTGCGGATGTATGCACGAATTTTTTGTTTCATAGAAAATCGCGCACGCATTGCGGAACAGGATGAACGCGACTGCTGTGAATGGAGATGAAGCGTGATGCTCAGGCTCTGAGCATCGACCGGCGGAGCCCACAGCTTGCTGCAACAAAATTCCATCAGGCGTGGTCCCTGCCTGTGGGGCCTTGGTTATTCCAGGCGGATGCGGGCGATGTAGATGGCGGCGGGGAGCGCGACGTGGCGGTTGGGCGGTGGCTTGCCGGTGCTGTCTTCGTGGGAGGAGTAGTAGCTGACCCAGAGCTCGTTTTCATACCAGACCATGCCAGGGTAGCCGGTGTCGCTGCCGCCGCTGGGGAGGGTGAGGGCGATGTCGTAGTGCTGGCGGTCCATGCTGGCGATGACGGTGGAGAAGGGTTTGCGATAGCTGCGGCCTGCGGCGATGAGGGAGCGATCCGGAAGGATGATGAAGTTGGGCCCGCCGAGGCGGTGCTCTGTGGTATGCCATTGCCATTCGTGGTAGGGCGGGCGGCTGGTGCCGATCCATCCCCAGGTGGTGCCGCGCTCGCGACGGACGAGGGCGATCATCTCGCCATCGGGCTGCATGCGTACGGTGGCTTCATTGGGCCGGCCAGGGACATCGAGGTGCGTGACGAGGTCCCATTTCAAGCCGTCGGTGCTGGTGACGAGCTGGGCTTTCCATGGATAGGGGCCGGGGGGCACGGGGCCGTCTGCCTCTGCGGCGGCGGCCACGGCGGGATCGGGGTGCTGGGCGCGGAGATAGGAGTAGCTGATGCCGTAGGCCCGGCCCTGAAACCAGTCGATGCGCCAGAGCCACTGGCCTTCTTCCATGACTTTGGCGGGCGCTGTCCAGGTGAGGCCGTCGGTGGAGAACATGACGCGGGGCTGCTTGGTCTTGAGCAGCGCGGGCTGGGTGTCGTAGTTCCAGATGGAGCCGCCCGCGACGATCATGAGCTGGCCGTCGGGCTTGAGGGAGAATTTGGGATCGCGGAGATCGACGCCCTCTTCGGCGATGAGCTCGGTGGATTCCCAGGCGAGGCCATCGGCGGAGCGGAGGACGCGCACCTTGCCGTCATCGCCCGCGTGAGAGATGCCTTCGCGGAAGCAGCAGAACCATTGGTCGCGGTAGCGTGTGAGGTCGGTGAAGGCATTGTAGGCGCCTTTGTCCCAGATGCGCTTGGAGGTGACGAGCACGGGCTTGCGCACGGGGTCTGCAGCGGCGGCGGGCCTGCCGCAGAGGAGCGTGAGGGCCGGGGCGAGCAGGAGGAGAGTAAGCCAGGGGCGTGTGAGGCTGAGCATGAGCATGGGGCTTTAACGCGACGAGAGGGCGCGATTGATGATTAAAAAATGAGGCGGGGAAGGGGCGCTGCCTTGATTCCATGCATCCAGCGGAGAAGGGAGGGGGCTTTTATCCCAAGGTGACTTCACGGGTGTTTCTGCCATGAAGCGTTCAATTGGGGCAGGGGGGGCATCCAGGCGCACCTCCGGCGCATTGTGGTAGGTGCTGGTATGGGAAAAAATCAGCGCAGCAGGTGCACAAGCTGCAGCAGGCGGTAGCCGCCCCAGAGGAGGGCGGGGAAGGTGATGACGAAGACTGAGAAGAGGAGCCCGAGGCGAAAGAGGCGCGGGGTGAAGCGGGGTCTGAGGGTGGGGCGCATGAGGCGCAGGGGGCAGTCGATGAGCCAGCCGCCGGTGTAGGCGGCATTGGCGATGAGGGGGACGACCACGATGGCGAGGGGCTCCACGGCGTCCTCGCCGGGCTGGAGGACGCCGGCGCTTTCAATGCAGGTGGTGAAGAGGAGGAGCGAGACAAAGCCGATGATGCCGAGGATGGCATTGAAGGGGATGCGCCGCCACTCCCACCAGCCGATGATGCGCCCCGGCGTGACGGGCTCCTCGGGAGCCGTGAACAACCACTGCATGGTATGACGGATGCGTTTCATGGCGTGCTCAGGACACGTGGTGATGAGGGTGAACCGGTGGTTGTGAGGTTCAGCGTTCGGCGGTTTGCATGGCGATGGTGCCGTGCGTTTCATGAGCGGCAAAGGCCCCGCTCGTCTGCCCGCCCTCCAAGGCGGGAGTGGAGAAGAGGCTGGCCTTGACGACTGTGGGCTGCCGGGCGGCGGCCAGGGAGTGAAAGGTGCCGAAGGCGGCGGCGCAGGCGATGAGTTTTTCGGGGGCGTTCATTGGATGGATGCTTATCGGGCAGGACTAGGAGTAGATCGTACGGCGAGAGCATGAAGCATGCAACGGGCAAAAGCAAATGCGGCGGTTGGGGCAGGTGAATACAGGCCGGGGAGAAGTGAAACGGGAATGTGACGAAAGGGGTGCAGGTGCGGCAGCCGAACAGGGGGGCTGGGTTTATATCGGTCCCTGGTTTGCGCGTGCTCCTCGAGTTCCGGTGGTGTTGGCAGGGTCCAACATGGAGGCTTGTCTTTTGGGATGTTCAGCGATAAACGGATGAGGACATCCTCAGGACAGTCGCATGCCTACCGAAGTTGTTGCCGAAACTGACCACGACACGCGTTCGTTAGTGCTTTGGCAGAGTGATCAGGGATAAGCACCCCGAGGAGGGCAAGGTGCTGGCATGTTCAGTCAGACGTAGGTTAACTTGGTTCCGCCAGCAGCGTTGCCGTTTCAGGAAGAGAGCATGGGTCACCAAAGTGAACGCCGACCGATTTCAAATCTTGAGGCGGCTTCAACAACAGGAACATTCATCACCGAGAAGCTGCCCTGACTTTATTTTTCAAATAGGCTGGCACGTCCCGCGCTATTGGTTGGCGCGTGGGTTCATTTCCTTCAACACGTCGCGGGCCTGGGCCACGTCTGACTGCACCTGAGGGTGGCCGCGCTGCTCGGCCGGGCGGTTCATGACGTTGTTGATGAGTCGCTGCGACTCCTCGGGGCTCTTGGGCGCTGTGGTGGGCGGGGGAAGAGACGGGGAAGTTGGCGGTGGTTGACCGTTGTTGGACGGAGGGAGGATCTGACGGTCGGCTGCCGTGGTTTGTTCCTGCTCAGGAGAGCTGAATCATTTCTCACCACCCAGATCCACGATGATCTGGCTTTCCGGTGAATCGGGCATTTGAAGAAGCTTCATCCAGCCTTCTACTGCGCGGCGGATTTCGGTATGTGAAAATGTATCGACCCACTCGTCGTTGGACGTGGACCAGATCGTGACCGTTTTTGCCCTGACGTCCATTCCCCAGGCTTTGTCATTGAACTGTATTTCAACATCCCCGCCTTCGTGTTCTGCTTGGTCCAAGGCATTCAAAAACACTTGGCAATCCTCTGGCCTACGTAATTCCGCCCAGAGCATGCCCTGAACGTATAGATTGTAGCGATTATCAAGGTCGTCTTCGTGACCGATGGCAACTGCTTCTGGGCCCCAGTCTTTGAGGTAAAACATTTTCATTTTCATGGCGGTGTAAATTAGTAATCTGGATATGCAGTGACTCTATTCAAATGAGGACTTATATTTATATAACCAATTATCCTGACTCCTGAAGGAGTGACAGACATCCATCTGTTTCCGGTGATGACTTTTGATGGGTTTGCCCACGCAGCATCTACTTCGGCTTTGATTTTATGCTCAGTCCAGCTCTTGGGGAACATTGTGTTCACAATGGGGGTTCCATTGTGATTGACCTTGGTGATCCAAACCCCAGTGGTGGGATGTTTTATTTGTACATGCGCCCTGTAAACCCCGGCGGCATTCGGTGGTAATTCAGTTCCGGGAATGATGCGGACATCTCCTCGATGCAGGCTATGACCGCCTGTGACTTTGGTGCCTAGGGCGTTCACATCTCCACCCACTATATGGTCGTAATCAATTGGTGGGTAGGATGTGGGCGGGGTGTTGGTGGTTCCAGAACTCGAAGGGGCTGGGGAGGTGCTAGGAGGACTGGATGTGCTGCCGCTAGCATTAGAGGCAATGGTTGTCGCATTGCCAGAGGCTGTGGCCGGCGGAATGCTGCCGCTGGACGGGCCTACATTTGTGGGAGCCGAAGTGCCTGCTGTTTGTGATGATTCCGCCGGTCCAGTCGGTGAGGGAGGTGTGGGAGTCCCTGCGGATGCCGTGGGCGCATCACGATTCGCCGAACCGGGGGCATTGATGGTGGAGCCGATGGCATTCGTTGGCTCTGCGGGGGCAGCGGGCGGAGGTGCATCGACTGCGGCGTCTTGGGTCTGGCTGCTGGGGCCGTCGCCTCCGGCCATGACGAGGTCTTGGGGATTGGAGGTGTCGCGGCTGCCTTTGGGCAGGGGGCTGTTGCGGTCGCCGGGTTGGGTGGGGGCGTTGCGGTCGCGGACGCGGAGGGCGTTGTCATAGATGTCCTGTTCATCCTGGGTGAGGTCGCGCTTGCCGGCGATCAGTTCGAGGTTCTCGGCCCGCCTTTTTGCGAGTTCGATGTGCTCGGGGTGTGTGGTATCCTCTGGTATTGGGTTGCCATAGCCGACCGGAGGCGCTGCGACGCCGTTGGTGGTGTGGGTGGCGCCGCCGGGGGCGGGGGTGTCACCGGAGCTGGCTGTGGAGGTGCGGCCCCCGGTGGCTGTCGTTCCGGTGGTGTTTCCGGTGCCTGCCTGGCTGCTGCTGGCGTTTGAGCTGCCTGTGGGCGGGATGACGCCGTGGGTGGTGGAGGTGTCTCCGGGCGGGAGGCTGCCGCTGCTGGACTGGGTGGAGGTGGCGGGGGCTGTGCCGGGCCAGGGTCTGGCCAGCATGGCTTTGGTCTTTGCCAGGGCCGCGAGTTCGGTGGAATGAAGCTCACGGGGCTTGGGCAGTTTGCTGAGGGCTTTCTGCTTGGCCTCCAGATTGGTGACCTGCGTGCGGGCGAGGATGTTTTCGTTATGGTGCAGCTCGATCTGCTCGTCCATGGTGAGTGCGCCGTTTTTCTCCTTGGCCTTGAGACGATCGATGGTGTCGAGCACCTGGCCGCCGTTTTCCATCGTCATGACCGGGCCGGCTGAGGCCGCCTCTTTGGACGGCTCCATGCCGGGAGGCGCCGCGGCGGTGCTAGGGGTGGTATTATCTGGTATTCCGGTGGGTGAAGAAGGGGCGGTACCGGGCTTTTGCGGCGGCTGGCTGCCCGGAGCGGTGGCTGGTGCTTCTGGGCCGGAGGCGGTGACGCTTTGGGTGGTAGATTGTGGTATGTATGGGCCTGGAGCTGGCTCTGTTGCGGCGGATGGGCGCGGGATATTCACGGGCGCGATGGGCGCGCCGGGTTGCGGGGTGTCGGATGGGGGGATCTCGCGGCCTTCGGCATCGACGGTGCTGAAGCTCTGCTTTCCATTGGGCTGGCCGGTGGGGGCCACGTGGCCGGGGGGCGGTGCAGGCTGCGGTGCCGTGGCGGGCTGCTGCGGCTCAGGCGCGCTGCTGTTCTTTTTATCCGCCATGGCCTGGACGCCGCCACCCAGCAGGGCGGAGGTGAGGGCGCTCTGGGGGAACTGCTCGGCGTAGCTGGTGGCGGCTTCGTTGAAGGTTTTCCCCTTGTTCATCTCGGAGGCGATGTGGGTGAACCCGCCTTCGATGGCTTCCTGGATGGTTTCTTCGCTGGCGCCATGGAGCGCTGACTTCACTGTGGCGGCAAAGCTCTTTTTGGCCAGCTCACGGGTGGCGGGGTTGTTGAGGGCCTCTTTTCCGCCGGGCATGATCTTGCTGAGCACGAGGCCGACGCCTCCGCTGGCGATGGCGGTGCCTGCGGCTTTTTTGTGCGCCTCCACGATGGTATCTCCTGCCTTGATGTGGTGCTCGAGGAGATCGGTGTAGGTGCTGCCGGCGCTCTGCGCTGCGCCGAGGATGAGGCCTGCGGTGCCGCCTGTGGCGATGGCGGCACCGACGCTGGGGACGGCCTGGATCAAGTTGCTGAGGAAGCTGCCGACTTTGCCCTGGGTGGTGCCGGTGATGTCGTTGGACTGGGTGAGGGCCTGATTTTGCCGGGCCATGGCTGCGGCGGCTTCGCTGGCGGCCTCTCCGCCGACATTGACGCCGGTGATGTCCTGGAAGGTGTTTCCGGCCAGGGCTGCGGCACCGAGCAGCCCGGAGACGACCTGGCCGCCGCCGGAGACGAGCGAGGTGCTGACGTTGTCCATGAACTTGCGTGCGCCGCTGCGGTTCTTCATGGCATCGAGGTAGATCTGCGTCTTCTCGTTGTCCGTGTACTGGCGCACGCTGCCGTCCGGCATCTTCTGGGAGAAGTGGCCGGCCTGGGTGTTTTTGGTGAGCCACTCGTTGTAGTCCTCCACGCCGGGGAGGGTCTTGCTGGCCTTGAGGGTTTCGGTGGCCCGGGTGAGCCAGGCGTCGTGCTGGGCGGGCCAGTTCTTCAGCGCGGCTGCCTTGGCCTCCGGGCTGGCGTTGCTGTCCTGGATGGCTTTTTCAAACTTGGCCTTGTCATCGGTGAGGGCGGGATTCACCGCGAGGCTGCCGTCTGGCAGTGTGCGGGTGGAATCCTGATCATGGCCGGAGAAGCCGACGCCGCGCTGGAGGGCATTCCAGAAGCCGGCCTGCTGATCGTGGCCTTGCTGCGTGAGCGGGGTGGCGAAGTCCATGACGCGCTGGGTTTCCATGGCCTTGCGCACGTCGTCTTCGCTCATGCCGAGTTCTTTGGCTTTGGCCTGCACCTGGGCATCGCGCTGGGGATCGCCTTTTTCCATCCAGCTTTTGAAGTTGGGCTTGCCCGCAGGGGCCTTGGTGTCCTGGTACATTTTTTGCAGCCCGGCGCTCTGCTTTTGGGCGGTCTCGTAGGCATCGCGCTGGGCGTAGGAGCCGAAGCCGCTGTTGAACTTGTCGTTTAAAAATTTGGCGTCCTGCACGGAGAGGCGGCCTTCGTTGCGCAGTTTCTGGATGCCCTCCGGGGAGAGGCCGGCTGCTGTGAGGGCGGCGTCTGCGCCTTTGCGGTCTGTGGCAGAGGCGGTGGCCTGCTGGCCTTTGGCGATGAGGGCGCTGCGCTCTGCCTCGGTAAGCGGGGTGCCTTTGCCTAGGTAAACGGGGGCGCTGCCGGGGGTGCTGCGGGCGGCGAGATCCTGCGCGGCCTGGCTGTACCGGCCGTCTGCGCCGGGGAGGAGGGTGAGGCGGCCGGTCTGCCCATCCATGGTGGCGAAGGGCTGGCCTGGGCTGCCGTCGGCTGATTTGCGGGAGAGGCTGTAGCCGCCGCCGGCACCGGGGGTGACGTGTACGTTTTCAGGGTCTGTGATGCCAAAGGTGGCCTGCGCGGTGGCGCGTGCGGCGTCTGCCTGATCGACCGGTTTCCATCCGCCCTGCTTCATTTCAGGGGCGTGCATGAGCATATCATGCAATGTCATGGTATTTCCTGCGCCGGCGGATGGCGTGCCGCCCGTGCCATTGCTGCCAAAGGCGCTCTGCGCGGCGGCGAGGGTGCGCTGGGTGTACTGGGAGGTGAGGGCGCTGCGGATGGCGGCGGCGGTGGAGGGGTCTTTCTTTTCCGCCTCGGCGATGAGGTCCGCGTCTGCCTGGCGGGTGTCTCCCTGGGTGTGGCGTGAGTCTTTGCGCCACTGCTCATCCTGCGGGCTGCCGGCGGCGGCGGCTTTGTACAGATCGATCTCAGCCTGGCGTGCGCGCTGATCGCGGATGAGGTTTTGGTAATGGTCGTCGTGCTGCTTTTGCAGGGTCTGGACCTCGGAGGTCAGGCTGGTGTGGGCGTCGATGGCGCCCATGAGTTCATCGAAGTTGGCCTGGCGCTCTTGCTCGGTGGCGTTGCCTGAGTTGTGGAATTTCTGCCGGGCGGCGTCCATGCGCTGCTGGGCGGCGGCGGCCTGGGCCTGCTTTTCCTGGAGCTGGCGGGAGAGGTCTGCGCCCTGGGTGAGGAGCTTTTCGCGTGCTTCATTGCGGGCCTGTTCGCGCGGGAAGACGCCATTCTGCGCCATGGTGCGGGTGTCATTACCGAGCTCGCGCCGGGTGCCGTCCGGGGCGGTGGCGTAGCGTTTGGCCGAGGGGTCCACCTGAAAGAGGGGCGTGGCTCCCTCGGGTACGCTGACGGGCTTTCCGCCTACCATGAAGTGGTATTCTGTCTTGCCATCGGGGCGGGTGACGCGGGTGATGTCCTGCACGGGAATGGGGTGCTGCCTGCCGTGATCATCGCGGTAGGGGATGGTGGGGCCTTTTGCGGGGTCATCGCGATAGGGGACGGTGGGGGCCTTGGCGGAGTCTTTGGGGTCGGGGATGAGTACGAAGCCGGTGTTATGCAGCAGGCCGCCTTTGCCATCGGGGTGAGGGATGGTCTTGTCGTTTTCGATGACGGCGCCGGCCTTGCGTGCGCTTTCCAACTGTGCTGCGGCTCTCTTTTGTTCGGCTGCGTTGCGCATCTGCGTGGCGGCTTCGGCACGAGATTGGGGTGGAGGAGGCTGAGGCTGCGTTGCGGGAGCCTGAGGGGTGCCTTGCGGGTTTTCAGCGGCGGCTTTTTTCGCGGCTGCGTCCCTCATCATGGTGGCTGCCTCTGCGCGGCTGGGGGCTTTCGCTGGCGGCGTTACTGGCGCTGAAGGTGGAGGCGTGGCGGCTGGCGTGGCTGCTGCGGGTGCAGTGGTCGCTTGAGCGGGTGCTGTGGTCGGAGGCGTGGACGCTGGTGGCTGAGCCGCAGGTGGTGCGGTGGGTGGCGGGGGGTTGAGTGCGGGAGCGGGAGTGGGGGCGGCCGCTGTGGTGGGCTGCTGCGCTGGGTTTGTGGCAGGCGGTGGCGCAGCGGGTGGCGGGGTCTTGGGTGTGGGCTGTTGGGCGGTGGCTGAGGTGGGGAGCGCTGGTGAGGCAAGGGCAGGGGATGCTGGGGGCTTGCTCGGCGCTGAGGGAATCGGCGGCGTGGAAGCTGTGGCAGGAGCAGGGGCGGCGGATGGCTGGCCCGTGGCGGGAGGCGGCTCCACGGGTGCGGGCGTCTTGGCGGAGGGCGGCAGCGGCTGCTCGGGCTGCCGATAGGGGACTTGCACGGGCTGCGGAGGGCTGCCCGTGAGGGGCTGCTTTTTGCGCAGGTAGGCGGCGGATCCGGGAGTGAGGAGATCTGGAAGCTGAAGATTGGAAGGCATGGCGGATGCGTGGCCGCAGGGCGGCGGTGGCACCTTTCGTGTTCTTCACAGCGTCAGGTTGTTTGAGAGTGTCGGGAAAAGCATTGGGCCGTGATTTGGGAATGCAAGTGGAAAATGTGTTGTAGTGGTAGAAGATGGTATACAAGTGGTGGTGATGGGAGGGGGCTGAGCAATGGCGGAGTAGCGTGGGCCTGATGCAGATGCGTGTAAGGCAGGCCGGCGTTTCGAATTTCGGATGCCTTGCTTTTCATGCATGTTTGGGGCAAACAGCCGCAGACATCATCAGGACAGTCGCATGTCTGCCGAAGTTGTTGCCGAAACTGACCGCCCCATGCGTTCGTCAGCACTTTGGCAGAGTGATCAGGGAACGCACTCCGAGGAGGGCAAGGTGCTGGCATGTTCAGTTAGACGTGGGTTAACTTGGTTCCGTCAAAAGCGTTGTCGTTTCAGGAGGAGAGCATCGGTCACAAAGCTGAACGCCGACCGATTTCCCTTTTTAAGGCGGCTTCAATCATAGGAACATTCATCACCGAGCAGCTGTCCTGACTTTATTTTTTAAATAGGCTGGCACATCCCGCGCTATTGGTTGGCTCGTGGGTTCATTACTTACCGAATGGGATCATCTGGAAAACACGCGTTCCAGAGTTCTTTGAGACGGGAATTCACCTTTTCTTGAGTTTCAAGATTATCATCATTGGTCCATGATCGATAAATCTGGGGGGTGATCATGCCCGGAGCATCAATGGCGGCGCGCAGTTGCTCTTTAAAATCGCGGGCGAGTTGGGATGTTGGCCAAGATTTCCTGCACCAGTCAGTGAGTTCATCGAATGCATAGGCTTCGATATCCAAGTGAGAGGAGATCATTTCCTGTAGCGCTGGTTCCATTTGATATGGATTGTTCATTGTTATTTTGGATTGGGATACATTGTATGAAGCTGGTATTCACCGGTAGCAGGATTGTATCGGTAAATTGCGACAATGCTGCCGTCAGTCAAATCTGTTGGATGATTCCCTGTGGGAGCATTGGCAGATCCTTCACGTGTGCTGCCTCTCACATGTTCTTTGTAATTAGGTCCCAAGGCATCCCTGAGAGAAACGCCAAGTACTTTGATTTGGGGTTTGGGGGTAGCATGTGTGGAGTTGTATGCTTTAGCGGCTTGCAACTTTAAAAGGAATTCATGGCTGCCCTCCACGGCCTTCAGCGATTGAACCATTGCTCTGTCACTAGTGAACTGAGTTGCATTCCCTGAATAAGAATGATCTTGCCCCCTCTTGACACCGTCTTCTCTTGTCTGGGATATGGGATCTATGCCATGCATAGAACGATCTGCGAGCTGTCCTTCAGCCACCTCAGGCCCGTGCCGGTCATGGGCGTGACCTTCCGCCTTTAGGCGCTCTGTTGTGGTTTTGATTTCATTGTCAGACAGAGCCAGCGCCTCAGGCGTAAACTTGTCGGCTGTTGGGTGATCGGGCTTGTCGCCTTGGGGTGGATGCCATTCGCGGTGGGCTGGATTGGCAGCATGTGGATCGTAACCAGGCGGAGGCCCCTTTGGCAGTTCGATGCTATAGGGGGAGGCGGCGAGGATTTCGCGGAATCGATCCAACTGCCTTTTCTGCGCAGGGGTGAGCGTGCAGTTGGCTTCAGCGGCAGCAAGGTCATTGACCCGCTGCTGGGCGATGGCGCGCTGGGCGTGCGCCATTTGGTGGGCTTCATCGGCGTTGAGCGTGCCTGCGGCAGCCTTGCTTGAGAGATCCTGAATAGTCTTCCGTGCATCAGGGATCGTGGGCAGAGGGCCGCGATCACGGGGTGCAGGGCGCGCCAGCGTCGCCTGAGCCTTTGCCAAGGCTGCGGCAGTGGTTGGGTGTATTTTTTCGCCGCGCGCCTCCAGGGTGGCTTTTTGAGCGAGGATGTTGGCTTCGGTTCTTCTGGCAAAGATTTTCTCCGCGGTGTCGAGTTCCTGCTGCTGCTTCAGGCTCAGCGGGGTTTTCTGGGCTTTAATCTTCTCGATGGTCTGGCTGGCGGCAAAGGCTTCATCGAAGCTGGGAATCTTGTTATCAGTGGTAGATTCTGGTATTGTTTGCTCTGACGATGGCAGCTGCTTTGTTTCATCCAGGGGCTTTCCGTCCTCGGATGCATCGGCTTGGGTCTGTTCAGGGCTGTTCCTGGCATCCTGGCGCGTTTTCATGGCACCGCCGGCTCCGCCCATGAGGGCGATGGCGCCGATGAGCTGGGGTGAGTTCTTGATGAAGTCAGCCGCGACCTTGCCGAGGTCGGCGTCGTGATTGGTGGCCAGCGCGGACATCATCTGGCTGAAGAGCTCGTCCGGCAGTTCCTGGGGGATGTCTGCCAGGGCGTGCTTTGGAACGTTGAGCAGAAGGTTTTTACAAAATCCCTGGGCGGCCTCTTTGGCGGTCTGGGTGCCTGCTTTGGAGGCGAGGGCGGCCTCAAAACCGGTGGCTCCACCGGCTGCCAGCGCAAAGGGGCCTCTTCGCGCAGGCCTTCCTTGACGCTGCCTGCGGGGACAGCTTGGCCACATCCGCACCGCCTTTCCAGCAATCCTTTTTCTACTGCTCCCAGTGGAAGCCGGGAACGTCGAGTTTCAGTGCCTCAATGATGGCGGGAATGGCGATGTCCTGCCCCGCTTCGACGCCGTTAGTCTTTCAGACGGAAGTGATTACTCTTGCACCAGAGGCAGCGGCTTCCAGGCGAAGTCCCGGTAAAAGACGAGGCGTTCGGGATTGAGGTAGTCTGCGCGCAGACGAATTTCACCGTTGATGCGCTGTACTTCGACACTATCACCGTCGTGAAGAAGTGCGAGGTCGCCATGCCATTTTTTCAAAGCTTCTGACGTGAGTTGATAGACCACGGTTTGCCCTTCATAGACCGGTTCGCAGTTAATCCAGAAACGTGTTTTCATGTCCGGGAGCCCAAGATCTTTCCTCAGTGAAATTTTGTCCTCCTCATGAATGTCTTCGATGCAGAATACGCCGTATTCCCAATCTCCTGTGAGTTTGCTTCCGCTCGTTTGTCTGAGATGATCGACTTTGAAGCAGTCAAAGGTGCTGCTGACAACGGATTGGATGACATCTTTCGATGACAGCGTGGTTAAAAGGTGCATGGAGACAGACATAAATTAATGGATGATATAGAGTTTTCCTTCCTTTACGACAAACAGTTGTTTGAGCCCCTCAATGGCATTGGCAGGGTCATTGAAATAGCGAACCAAATCTTCGACTGACTGGCCTCCTGCCTCCAACCGCACGATAAAATAAGGGGAATTTTGGGCCGCGACTTTGCGGGCTACTTCTTCTTTGATCCCCCTGATATTTTTGTTTTTTGACGGGGAATAAACTTCACTCTTGATTCCTGGGGTTTGTTTGAAGGATCCATCAGCCACGCCTTCAAATGAGCCATCAGCACGCTTTATTTTGTTCTGGACTCCTTGAGTGTAAGAGTAGCCGTTCTGTGCCAGGACAAGCGCGGTTTCGTTCTCGCCGTCGGCACCTCTTTGATTATCAATGTTTGTGTCTTTTTTGTTGAGAACCTTTGGCGGCCCATCGGGTTTTCGTGTGGCATCAAAAGGTTTATCCGGCAGCAGGTGACGGGTTGGTTCATGTGGAACATGCCATTCGAGATTCGGGGATGGGGCAAAGGGCAGTTGAGGGCCTGTGGTTTTTTTGTCTCCCTGATCGTTTGGACCATTGGGCTGGGGCGGCTTTACTTCGGGGACCACCCTTGTCAGCGCAGCCTTCGCATCCGCCAAGGCCTTTTTCTGCGTCTCATTCAGCGGCTCCTTCTGGCTTTCCAGCTTTCGTACCTGCTCCCGCACCACCCACTGCGCCTGGGCCAGGTCCGCCTGCGTTGTCGGGTGGCCGCGCTGCTCGGGCGGGCGGTTCATCACATGGTGGATGAGCTTCTGCGACTGCTCCACGCTCAGCGGCGGATTGGAGGGCCGACCGGCGGGTGTGGTATTAGATGGTATTTGAGACTGTGGCTGATCCTGATTCGTCCCAGAAGGGGCTATGCTGGTGGTGGTGGCTTCGGCTGCGCCGCCCAGGAGGGCTCCGCCGATGCCTGCCTGGAGGGTTTCTTCGATGATGTCTTTCCAGGGCTTGTCGGTATTGGAGGTGTAGCGCTCGATGATGCCCTGGATGAGCTGGTCCGGGGCTTCTTCGCGCAGGCCTTCCTTGACGCTGCCGGCGGCGACGGCTTTGAACCACTGGCGGAAGTTTTCCTTGAAGGCGGGCTGTCGCAGCAGGGCCCTCGATGCCCTGCTCGCCGCCTGCGACGGTGAGGAGGTAGGTGCTGGCGGCTCCGGCGAGGGCGGGGATGAAGGCTTTGTTGAGCGCGGTGGCTTCGTTGTCGCCTAGATTCATGTAGCCCTGCACGGCGTCTCCGTACATGCCGCCAAAGGTCTGGAGACCAGCGGTGGCTGCGGCGCCGCGAAGTCTCCTCTCTGACACCGGGTTCCCCCGCCGCGCTTCAGATGCGGGCTGTTACTCTACAATGACAGCATGCACCATGCTGCTGTTAGCGTATTCCCAAGGGAGGCTCCGCAGAAAGTCTTCTCCGTCTTTGGGATAGTAAATCCGCCCGTCGTCGTTGATGGATCCATGGATTTCCTTGGACTTCTGCTCGGAGTAGTTATCGCAAATTGCTTGGCCGTTTTGATCCAAGGTCCAGGTTTCACACAGCCTGTTTTTTTTTCTCATTGATGTTGTAGCTGTATATTTCGACTTTCATGGGGAGTGGATTATTTGGCTGAGTGATCATGCCAGGCAACTGGGCGGGCACGTTGTTTATCTTGCGGTAAATCCCCATCTGCCTTCTCAAATGCCAGTCTGTTGAGTCGAACTGTGGCGCGCGGCGCTCTGTGCTTCGGCCTTCGGTCGCAGCCAGTTCAGCCTGGGGATGACGAGCTCCTTGACGAAAGGGTCATCTTCCCCCTTGAGCATGTAAATGCCCGCCGACTCTTCGAGCCAGGTCAGAGCTTCCTCATAGCGTTGCTGATCCACCAAACAGCGTGACAAGGTCATGGTGTACTCGGCAATGGTGCCGTCAAGATCGCGATGCCATTCACCGTGCAGAAGTGACCGATTGCGCAGGTAGGTGTCCAGAGCGTTTCTGGCCGCTACTTCGGCCTCCTGAGGCCGCCCCATGCGAATATACATGCCTGCCATGCGGTGCCATTCATGTGCGGCTATTTTTAATGCAATTCTATCTTCTTTCAGAATTCCGAGGAGTTCTCGAATGCATTCGATGCTGCGTTCAAAGTTTCCTTTCGCCTTCTGGTCTCGACTTTCCTGGCGCAGGTATTCAATTTTTTCTCCGTATGTCATAATGGTATCCTTCCTCTTTTAAATCCGCCTTCACCAATCATAACCTTCCCGGTTGACGAAAGGATTGTCTGGATCAAATACAAATGGTTTTTGATCGTTGTATCCAGGTGCTTCTCCGATATTGTCCGTAGGTCCATGGTATTCATATTCCAACCATTGTGGATGACCTGGCACGGTGTTCTGATTAGTTTGGCTTTTCTTAACTACTCCGGTCAAGCGATTTTGTCCTTCCTCTACATATATCTGTCCATTCGGATTTAGATAAGCTGCTGTCTCATGAGTTCCAGAACCCGTTCCTCCCTCAACGGGGGTGGCATTAGGGCTTTTTGCTTCGGGCGCATAAAAGCGCACCCATTTCTTGCCGTTCTGCTCAAAAATAAACCAATGCTCTGAGGACTGCAACAGTTTGGCACCTTCCGGCAGTTCAGGTCTCCCGCCGCTGACGTGTTGCTTGCTTGGAAGAGAGGGTTCTCCCCTTGCCAGTGCAGCCTTCGCATCCGCCAAGGCCTTTTTCTGCGTTTCATTCAGCGGCTCCTTCTGGCTTTCCAGCTTTCGTACCTGCTCCCGCACCACCCACTGTGCCTGGGCCAGATCCGCCTGCGTTGTCGGGTGGCCGCGCTGCTCGGGCGGGCGGTTCATCACATGGTGGATGAGCTTCTGCGACTGCTCCACGCTCAGCGGCGGAGTGGAGGGTTTGCCTGGCAGGGCTTTCAATGGCGGTGACTCATTGGTGGTATTATCTGGTATTGAAGGCTCTGCTGCTGGCGGCGGTTTCGTTTCATCCCGTGGCTTGCTGTCTCCGGATTCTTCCATCTGCGTCTGCTCACCGCTGTTCTTGAACTGCTGCTGTGTTTGCACAGCACCGCCGGCTCCGCCCATGAGGACGATGGCGCCGATGAGCCGGGGTGAGTTCTTGATGAAGTCAGCCGCGACCTTGCCGAGGTCGGCGTCGTGATTGGTGGCCAGCGCGGACATCATCTGGCTGAAGAGCTCGTCCGGCAGCTCCTGGGGGATGTCTGCGAGGGCGTGCTTGGGCACATTGAGCAGGAGGTTTTTCCAAAAGCCCTGGGCGGCCTCTTTGGCGGTCTGGGTGCCTGCTTTGGAGGCGAGGGCGGCCTCAAAGCCGGTGCGGCCACCGGCTGCCGTGAGAAACGCGGTGGCAAGGCCGGATGCCAGCGCAAAGGGGGCGGTGGCCATCCATGCCTGGGCATGCGTCTTGCCCTCTTCGCGGAGTTGTCCGTAGGTTTCCGCGTACTGGAGGCCTGCGGTCTGGGCTCCGGAGATGGCGGACATGGTGCCCAGACCTCCGCCGAGCCCGCGTGTGAGGAGCAGTGAGGCGGCCATGGGGCCGATCATGCCGGCCACGTGGCCAAAGATGGCGGAGGTGGTTCCGGAATTTCCTCCTTCAGCGGCAATGGGGGCCAGGAAATCGCTGCCGCTCTTTGACCACTCGGCGGCTGTTTCGGAGGCGCCCGGGATGCCAGCCATGCCTGCCAGACCTGCGGCCATGGTTCCCATATTGCCAAAGCCGACGAGCAGATTGCGCAGGACATTGTCCGTGGCCTTGCTCCACAGTCCGCGTTGATTCATTTCCTTGAGGTACTCGTTGGCCTGCTCCGCCTCGGAGCCCTGGCGCGGCTTCTCGGACTGCCACTTCTGGAAGGAGGCGATGCCGGGGATCCACTGTGCGGCACGGGTGCTTCCGGCCTGCTTGAGGATGGGCAGCATGGCCTCTGCGTAGGCCTGCTGCAGGCGCGGCAGATCCGCCATGGCGCGGGCTTTCTCTGCCTCGCTGGCACCACTGGCCGCGACCACAGCTGCGTATTTTTTGTCGTTGTGGATGAACTCCGGGGCGACGTGCAGGCTGCCGTCAGACAGGACGGCAGAGCCGAAGCCCTCCCTTTTTGGAGTGCTTCCATCCCAGTCGTACTTTGCGTAGCGCCCGTCGTTCAGGTAGTGCAGCCTCTTCGCATCCCAATAGGCGCTGACATGGTCGTGATTGTTGGGATCGAGCCCCACTCTTTCCATCTGGGCTTTCCATTCGGCCTGCTTTTGCTCTTCGGTCTTGCCACGAGTTGCTGGCAGCTTGCTTTCACGGCTTGCGACGATTTTCGCCGCGCAGATTATCCGCACGCTCCTTTCTTTTAAACGCCTGGACCTTTTCCATCACGGGTGCCTGGCGTGCTTCTTTTTCCTTTTCGAGCTGCCGCATGCCGGCCTCGTACTGCGCATCGTGCTGAGGGTGCTTCTTCTCGAGGTCGGCACGACGCTGCGCCATCTCGGCATCCAGTGCACGCAGGGCCTTCGCATGCTCCGCCATGCCATTGGCTTCGAGTTCAGCGAGCTGAGTGTCACGCTTCTGACGGGCCGTATCCGCCTCCTCCTGGGCTGTGGCCTTGTTCACGGCATCGACGGCCTTGGGGTCCATTTCTTCCGTGCGCTGCGGCGCTGGGGTGGGGGCGGGTGGTGCCTGCGGCGGCGCGGCAGGAGGCTGCGATGGCGCGGGCGGGGTGGTCGACTGGGAAGGGCTCTCCGGTGCGGGCGGGGCAGGCGTGTTGGGAGACTGTGGTGCTGCGGCTTCTTTGAGGGCAGCCGCGACTTTGGGGGCTTCTTCGGTGCTTTGCGGTGCTGGGCTGGGGGTGGATGGTGTCTGCTGTGGCTGTGCGGGTGAGTGAGCTGGCGCAGGTGTGGAGGGTGGCTGGGAAGGGCTCTGCGGCGTGGCGACGGTGGGCTTGGTGGAGAGCTGCGGGCCTGGCGCTGCGGTGGCCGTGGGTGACTGGTCGCGGAGGGTGGACTCGGGGGCTGCGGCTTTCGGGTCTTCTTTGGTGCTCTGCGTGGCTGGGCTGGCAGAGGGTGGCGTCTGCTGCGGCTGTGCCGGTGACTGAAATGGCGCAGGCGCGGATGCTGGCTGGGTCTGGCTCTGCAGCGCAGGGAAGGAGTCTGAGTAAGCTGCTGCCGCTGCGTTTGGCCGGCGCAGAGAAGGATGGGCCAGGGCTCTGAAGATGAGCGGGATGGTGTTCCCCGGCGGGCGGGGACTGGCCTGTTCAGTGGGGCGATAGGGGACCCTCGCTGTCGGCTCAGGCTGGGACTGAGACTGGGCCTGCTCTGGCGGGCTGCCTGCGAGGGGCAGCTTTTTGCGCGGGTAGGTGGGTGGATCGAAAAGAGATGGCGGAGTGTAGAACATGGCGGATGCGTGGCCGCAGGGCGGCGGTGGCACCTTTCGTGTTCTTCACAGCGTCAGGTTGTTTGAGAGTGTCGGAAAAAGGATTGGGTCGTGATTTGGGAATGCAACGGTAAAGTTTAAAAATGTTTTAAGGTGGTGTGATGTGGTATTCATGGGCGGGCAATGGAATGCAGACTTTGGCGCGCGGTGCTGCATCCGGCCCGGGCCTACGGGATGGCGGTGAATGGGATGCATCACCCCTTTTATTGAGGCGTGCGCAATGGGCCGACACGAATAGAATGCGTGTGAAGTCTGGATGCGGGAGCTCTCAAGCATACGGTGCACAGACCTGCGGCGGAATGGCGTGAAGACGCCCATTCTTCGCGCTGCGCGCTACGAAGGTCAGGCTTGCTGGTGAGCGCGGTGTGCCAAGAAAGCGATGGGTTTGCTTCCCGGGTCGTGCGGACAAACCCAGGGGAGCACTCGCTAAAGCTTCCTCCTTCGCTCTACCCATTCTTCGCTAAAGCTACGAAGGGCAAGCTGAGCTTCGTAGGACACGCGGCACCCCTGGGCTGAAATACGGAAGGCCGTTGGCCTTCAAGGCTGGAGCGTCAGTCTATCGCGCAAGTCTCAATCATCAGAGGCCGGAACTGATCAGATTCAACGGTGGAAGTGACTCGGGCGCACTTGAACTCAAGGCGGCTGGGGTGTGGAACAGAGAGTAACAGGGGGGCTGAAGCTGTTTGCACGAAATACGCTTCCAGATTCCGGCTAAAGCCGGGACTACAAAACATGCGCTGGCTGGTTGCAGATCTGGGGAGACGCGGGGCTTCCAGAACGGGCTGCGATCCCCAACTACGTACTCAGAAAAGCTGATGATATGTGATTCGGAAGGACAGACTGTGCCTCGCGGCTCAACCGCATTCCATAGAGGAGCGTTCTTGGTGGCTTCCGAGTGCGCGATCGGGGCATGAGGTTTGAACTGCGTCGCAGGACCAGTGCGAAGGGGGGGGGCGGTGAGAGGTGCGACGGAGTGAGACCCGTTGCGGCGCAACGGGTCAACTTTGGGCGGCTGCCTCAAAGTGGGTGACACATCATACCAGAGCATGCTGCACGCCGGTGGTGGCGAGTCGGGCGAGGGCGGCGGGGCCGACGGGTTCCTCGGGCTGCCAGGGGAGCCAGGCGGTGCGGGGGGAGTGGTGGGCGACGACTTCATCGATGTAGCGTTGCTCGGAGTGGGCGCGGCTTTGGAGGAGGGGATCGCAGGTGTGGCTGTGGAGGAGGCTTTGATTGATGACCCAGGCGAAGGGCTGGATGCGGGCGCGGCGGAGGTCTGCCTGCAGGGCGGCGGCCTCGTGCACGGGGGTGGCCTCGGGGAGGGTGACGAGGAGGATGTGGGTGTAGGCGGGATCGCGCAGGCGCTGGAGGAGGCGGAGGACTTCCTCGGGCTGGGTGCTGCGCGCCTGGCGCTCGAGCTCGCGCTGATAGGCTTCGCTGGCATCGAGCAGGAGGAGGGTGTGGCCGGTGGGTGCGGTATCGAGCACGACGAAGCGCTGGGTGCCCTGGCCGACCTCGCGGGCGAAGGCGCGGAAGACGGCGATTTCTTCGGTGCAGGGGGAGCGGAGGTCTTCCTCCAATAGAGCGCGGCCTGCGGCATCCATGGCACTGGCTTGCGCCTGCATGACTTCGCTTTGATAGGTGGCGGTCTCGGCGGCGGGATCGATGCGGCTGAGGGTGAGGCCGGGCACCTGGCCGTGCAATGTTTGCGCGAGATGCGCGGCGGGATCTGTGGTGCTGAGGTGGACGGCGTGGCCGCGCTGGGCGAGGAGGACGGCGATGGCGGCTGCGACGGTGGTCTTGCCGACGCCGCCTTTGCCCATGGTCATGATGACGCCGTGGCCCTGCTGCTCGAGAGTGGTGACGAGGCTCTCCAGGCTTTCCATCGGCGGAGGAGTCCAGCTTTGCGGCTGCGGCTTTGCGCCGGGGCTTTCATCATTCTCTGGTGCTGCGGGTGCGAGGAGGACGCGGAGGCCGGGGATGCCGAGGATATTGATGGGGCGCAGGGGGACGGTGTAGCTGGGCATGCTGCGGATGAAGTCGTCCGCTGTTGCGAGTGCGGCGGCACCGCGCTGCTGCATGGCCTGGGCGGTGATGTCATCTGGGCAGAGGGTTTCAAAGGTGCCATTGATGACGAGGCATTGATTGCCCACGCCGATGTCGCGGAGCTCTGCGGAGGTGCGCCGGGCTTCGCGCAGGGCGGCGGCCTGGGGGCGGCTGACGAGGACGAGGGTGGTGAGGGCGGCGTCTGCGAGGGTGTGGACGGTGGCCTCGTAAATGACGCGCTGCTTTTCGAGTCCGGCGAGGGGGCCGAGGCAGGAGGTGCCGCTGGTGTTGGTATCGAGAAACTGATCCCAGGCCTTGGCTAGGCTCATGAGGCGGAGGGTGTGGCCGGTGGGTGCGGTGTCGAAGATAACGTGATCGTAATCACGCGTGGCGGCGGGATCGCCGATGAGGCCGGAGAATTCATCGAAGGCGGCGATCTCGACGGTGCAGGAGCCGGAGAGCTGCTCCTCCATGCTGCGGAGTGCGGACTCGGGGAGGAGGCCGCGCATGGGGCCGATGAGGCGCTCACGATACGCGGCGGCGGCGGCGACGGGATTGATATTGAGCGCGTGCAGGCCGGGGGCACCGGGGATGGGCGTGGGGGCGCTGGTGAGGGGGGTCTCCAAGACTTCATCGAGATTGGACGCGGGATCTGTGCTGACGAGGAGGACGCGCTTGCCGGCCTCAGTGAGGCGGAGTGCGCAGGCGCAGGAGAGGGATGTTTTACCGACGCCGCCTTTGCCGGTGAAGAAGAGGAAGCGCGTGGTGGTGGCGGCCGTGGGCTGGTAGAGGGGGAGGCTCATAATGTGGCGGTCTCCTCGTGTGGGAATGCTGCCTGGAACCAGGCGGGGCGCTCGTCCTTGGTGGGGTAGCGGCCTTTGAGGTGGAGCTGGCCATCCCAGAAGATGAGGGGCAGGACCTCGGTGCCCTCGGCGATCATGAGGGTCTTCACGGCGTCATTCAACGCAAAGTCCCCCGGCTGCTGGCCGAGATTGTAGCGCTCGATCTGGATGCCTGCTTTTTGGAACTGCGCGAGCATGGCGGCGAAGTTCACGAGGTCGGGATCGATGTTTGTGCCGCAGATGCCGGTGGAGCAGCACATGGGTGGATCGTAGACTTGGATGCTTTTCATGGGGAGAGTGGTGAAGATGCCTGCCGCGTGGAGAGATACCATGGGGTGGAGACCTCCGGTGGCCAAGGGAATACTATTTGGTGAATTCGCCAAGTAAATGGCGGTGAGTGTGCGGGGATTGTCTTTGAGCAGGAGGAACGACGAATGCGCACGTGAAGGGCGTGCGCGGCGGAGGGAGGGGAGGTAGAGCCCGGCACTGCGCAGGCTTATGCGGTTGCACTCCGGTGCGTGGAGGCGGCGCGAAACCAGGCGTGGCGCTCGTGCTTGTTGGGGTAGCGGCCTTTGAGGTGGAGCTCTCCATCCAAGAAGACCACCGGGAGGACTTGGGTGCCTTCTTTGATCATGAGAGCTTTCACGGTGTCATTTTGAGCAAAGGCCATGGGCTGCTGCGCGAGATTGAAGCGCTCGACGCGGATGCCGCTGATGCGGAACTGCAGGAGCATGTCGTCAAAGGTCACGAAGTTTGGATCCACATCGAAGCTGCGAGGGCCGGTGGTGAAGCGCATGGGCGGCTCAAAGACTTGGATGCTTTTCATGGTTGGGATGGCCGGAGCGGGGCGAGGGGTGAAGCGTGGTGGATTATGCCGCAGGGTGGTATCCTGAATGAGGTGGTACGCTATGGGGTGGGTGAGTTAGGTAAATGTCGGAGACTGTGCGTGGATTGTCATGGGGGTGGGGATTCAAGCCGGGCATGCTGCCGGGCTGAGTCAGCGTGACGACGCGTGATTCGAACGCCCAAAAAGCAGCGCAAACAGGCCGGACTCTGCGCGAAACGATGCCCATGGCGCGTTCGTCTCGGGTGCTCTGCTTCACCCCACCACCCCGCCTCATGAAACCCGCCTGCTCTGTTTTGTTTTCTGCTCTGCTGCTGATGAGTGCTGCGCTAGTGAAGGCGGTGGAGAAGGCGGTGGAGAAGGTGCCAGGATCGGTGGCAGAGCTGTGGGCGGATTTTGATCCGCGCAGGGATGCGCTGGAGACGGAGGTGATCCGGGAGTGGAAGGAGGAGGGCGGGGTGTATAGGCATGTGCGCTACTTGATCGGCAGCTTTAAAGGGAAGCCGGCGCGGATGGCGGCGATCTATGGGTTTCCTGACGGGGTGAAGGGGAAGCTGCCGGGGGTGATGCACATCCATGGCGGGGGACAGCGGGCGTCTCTGAGCGAGGTGAAGCTGCTGGTGGGGCGCGGGTATGCGGCGCTGTCCGTGAACTGGGGCGGTGATGGGGATGGGAAGCCGCCGTTTAACAGCATGGAGGGCGCGCAGCCGGGTGACCCGAACACGGACTGGGGCGCGGTGGATCCGACGCAGCTGAATGTGCCGGGCTATGCCTCGATGCTGCCGGGGCCGAAGCAGTTCTACGAGGACCGGGAGCACCCGAAAAACAACAACTGGTATCTTCTAACATTGGGCTGCAGGCGCGGGCTGACGTTTCTGGAGCAGCAGCCGGAGGTGGATGCGCAGCGGCTGGGGGTGCATGGGTTTTCAATGGGCGGAAACCTGACGATGTATGTGGCGGGCAGCGATGACCGCGTGAAGGCGGCGGTGCCTGCGGTGGGCGGGCAGGGGTGGCGCTGGGAGGCGCATGCCTTTGCGGGAGGGACGGCGCAGCAGGAGAAGATTGCTGGGGATGTGGAGGTGTTTCGAAAGACGCTGAGTTTTGAAGCCTATGCGCCGCGCATTCAGTGCCCGGTGCTGCACCGGAGCGGGACGAATGATTTCCATGGGTGGATGGATGATGTGTATCGGACGAATGCGTTGATCGTGGGGCAGCCGACCCGGTATAGCTGGGCGCCGCATATGAATCATCGGCTGATCCCCGAGGTGGCGGTGGCGATGCCGCTGTGGTTTGACCATTTTCTCAAAGGCGGCCCGGCGCTGCCGGAGACGCCTGGGAGCGGGCTGGTGCTGAAGACGGCGGATGGTGTGCCGCTGCTGCGGGTGACGCCGGATGCGAAGGTGATGCCGGTTTCACGCGTGGAGATTTACTACAGCGTGGATGCGGATCCGCGCGCGCGCTTCTGGCGCAGTGCGGAGGTGGTGAAGGCAGGGGCGGATTACACGGCGCTGCTGCCTCTGCATGCGGTGGATCTGCCGCTGTTTGCGTTTGCGAATGTGTACCACACGCTGCCGCAGGCGGTGTCCATGAAGGCGCTGCCGGGCGCTGGAGGTGAGGTGAGGGAGGTGTGCGTGAGCAGCCTGCTGCGGCATGCGGAGCCGGAGGTGCTGCGTGCTGCGGGTACGGTGGCGACGGCGCGGCCGAGTGCTGTCTTGGATGATTTTTCCCATGGGCTGCGTGACTGGTATGTGCTGAATGCGGGGAATCTGACGCATCAGGAAATGTGGACGCGAAAGGTGACGGACCCGCTGTATCGTGCACCGGTGGGGGCGCGGCTGAAGCTCTCGATGAAGATGCCGAAGACGAACCGGCTGACCTTTGTGGTGCGGGAGAATGACTGGCGGAGCTATCGCGGGCCACGAGCGAGCTACCTGTGCACACGTGAGATCACTGGAGGCGCGGAGGCGCAGAGCGTGGTGCTGGCTCCGGCTGATTTTGTGTCTGACAAAGGCGCGGTGCTGAAGGACTGGGCGCAGGTGGATGAACTGGGGATCTGCGCACGCGTACCGGGCACTGCCGCGAAGGATGCGTCGCTGTGGAATGGCGGCGCGGCGGAGTTTGTGCGGCTTGAATGGGAGTGAGAAACTGCAGGGGTGGGCGGCTTTGCCGTCAAGGCACTGCATACCACAAAGGACCAGCTGCAGTGCCATGGATAAGATTTTTTCACAATCTTGCTTGACTCCTGAAAATCGGACCCAAGACTTCTCTCATGCAAGCCTGACCACAGCATGTGCCCTGCGGGATCTCCGCCGGTCATCGGCGCGGGTGAATGAATGACACAGCCCGCAGCTTTCCACGACTCCAGCCTTTTCTTTTTGATCACACTACCACAAACAACCACACACTAACATGACTGACGACTATACGCCATCCACCCCCAGCGCCGCCGAGGCGGGGGCTGTCTTTGAGAACCTTTCGGAGGCTGATGCGAGCGCGGTGCTCGACAGTCTGGCTTCTGCCGGAGGCGATGCCGAGGGCGCGGGAGCTGCTTCGCAAGCGGAGGTGATCCCGGGGCTGTCCTCGCTGGACGAGGCGCTGGCGGGCGCGGATCTGGCGCAGATGACAGATGCGCAGATCAGGGATTTTGAAAGCGGTGATCCGGAGCGGGTGGAGGCGGCGCTGGCGGCGGTGCAGCCTAATGCGGAGCCGCGAATCGGCACGAATGACGAGGCATCTGCACTGATGCCAGCGCGGGTGTCCATCAAGGCGCTGAAGCCGGAGGACCGCGCACGCACGGTGCAGGCGCTGGATCTGATCCGCGCCGGCAGGGCACCGGCGGATGCGTTTGCGGAGGCGTTTGGCATCACGGGGCAGGCGCAGGCGGCGGATGGTTTTGCGCAGGATGATGCGCCTGGATTTGATGAATCGCAGACGCAGATGGAGGTGCCGCAGGTGGCGGAGCTGGAGCAGCACCTGGCGCTGCTGCAGCACCAGTACAAGCAGGCGAAGGAGACGTATGATCCGGTGGCGACAGATCTGCTGGAGCAGATGACGGATCTCAAAATCGACCTGCGTGAGGCGCGGCGCGAGGCGGCAGTGGTGAACCATCAATGGCAGGGCCAGCAGTCGGAAAGCCACAATCGCATGATGGATCAGTTCTCCGATTTGATCACGGATGAGGACACTGGATTTGTTTCTTACTGTGATGATGAAATTTTGCTTGCAGAGGCAAAAAACGACCCAATCCTTAATCATCCTGACTGGCCTGAGAAGATCGGACGGCGGGTGATCGACAAGTTTTTCAAAGGACATGCGGCGCACAGCCCAGGCCACGCGAAAGGCACGTCACTGATACCGCCAGCGCCGAGACACTCGATGCGGCTGCCCGGTTCACCAGTCGGCCCCGGTTTCTCCGCCGGCGCGCTGTCTCCCCAGACGGCGATGGCGGAAATCGACAAGTTGACACCTGAGCAGCAGGACGCGTTCATCCACAGTCTGGACAGGCTGACCTCCGTCAAAGTGCGGCACTAGCCGGCCTTTTTTTGGACTTAGGATGGTATGAACTGCCGCAAGATACCACACGTTAATCTTCAATCAAAACACAACAGACAACACATCTCGTTTGAGAAACACCTATGAGCAACTATCACGCTGAATCAGTCGTATCCACACTCGCAGCCGCCGTCGCGGCTGATCCGTCCGTCGTCGCAAAAGTTTATTCCCAGCAGCTCCGCAAGGGCGCGCGCTCGGTGGATGACTTTGCGATGTTTGAGGGCGGGGAGGGCTCCGGAAAGCCCTTCATTGTTCGCAAGGACATCGCCTCCGCGCATGCGGGAGACGAGGTCAAATTCACTGTCATGAGCCAGCCGCGCGGCCCCGGTGCGCGTGGTGAGCAGCCGCTGCGCGGGAATGAGTCCAGCGTGGACTTCAAGACCTTCGGCTGCGTGGTGGACTTCTGGCGCGATGCCTTCAAGTTCACGAAGAAGCAGCTGAAGTTCATGGCGGGAGGCGGCGGGGTGAAATCCGCCGTGCTGCTGGCCCTGCGCGAAAAGCTGGGACGCCGCCGCATGAACGACATGAAGATGGCGCTCAAGCTGCAGGGCGTGGGCAACACCATCTACCCGAATGCGCGCAAGACGCTGGCCAGCCTGAATGCGCTGGATACGCTGACGCCTTCGGGCATCACCAACGCGATCCCGCAGTGGCGCCGTCTGGGCGGCCGCAGCATCGTGGTGACGAGCAAGCATGGCAGCCCGGTTTACAAGCCGATGGTGTACATTCCTGATGCGGCGATCGCCAGCATCAAGAACTCCAGCAGCTATGAGCAGGCGGCCCTGCACGGCGGCGCACGCAGCAATGAGGAAAACCCGCTCTTTTCCGGCAAGCTGCTGGACTGGAACGGCGTGGGCCTCTTTGAGCATGCGTCGGTGGATCCTGAGAACGATCAGTGCGCTGATCCGCTGGCCCCGCGTGCAATGCTCTCCACCGGATTCGGTGTGGACTCCAGCAGTGCGGCCTGCGTTCTCAAGAGCCATGCGACGGACACCAAGACACCCTACATGGCGTGGATGGGCGGCTACGCCTATGAGTGGTATGAGGGCCAGTCCACGAGCACCGCGGCCACTGCTCCCGGCGGTGTGACGTGGTCGAGCTTTTACTCGGCCATCACCAGCGCCACCTACTACGGCTGGATCATCAATCCGGACGGCTCCGTCGGGTTGGTGAGCTGGACGGGCGGCACTGAAGGCAACAACGGCAACCAGATCAAGGTGACCGCGATCCTGAACCCCGACAACACGAACGACAACTCCGGCCTCGGTGTGTCCACGCTGGGGAACTTCATCGCCACCGGGGACACCTGGGGCCTGAACTCCCTGGGCACGGCCTACACCCGTGCTGCGGGTGGTGCGGGCGGCACATCGAACTGCTCTCCGGACTTTGTCTGGACGTCTGAGTTTGATGCGGGCGCCTACATCATTCCCTGCAATGCGAATGGTGCGGTGGACATGTGCAGCCTCATCCTCGGCCAGGACACGGCCGTGCGCGCCTATGTGGGGGATGACCTCCTCGTGGGCGACAAGGACGACTACTCGTTCGTGGATGGCGGCGGCTATGAGACCATCTTTGGCCAGGCACCTTGCATCCGCACGGATGGCAAGACCAGCGGCTACTCGGTGCTGCGCCACGCCGGCCAGCACCCGGGCCTCGAGGTGCCGACTCTGAGCGCGTAACGCGACACAGCGGCCCGCACGGTGTCTTGAAAAAGCGCCGTGCGGGCTAGCACCCCATCTTTCTCCCGCTCTTCCTCCCTTGGTGGCAATGACCAGGCCGAGGGAGGAAGAGCGGGAGAGGATGCCAGAAAATACCACTCTAATAAGACGGCTTAATTTTTTAAACTTTTACCTCCTGCCTCCCTTGCGGGTGCGGCCAGTGGCCAGAGCCCCAGGGAGGAAACAGGAGACGAGACAGAATTCCAAGAGGGGCATGAATGCCCCCGATACCTCAGACCCATTTTACTTTTCACCTTTTATGAAGCCCAACACCACTGCCTGTCCCTCTCTCACCACTGTTATGACCCTGCCGGCGCGCGTTGATTCCGCGCTGCTGGCGAAGCATCGACGCGCGGATGATCCGCTCGTCGTCGTGAAGCTGGTGGGCGTGGGGAACAATGCGCCGTATGATTTTCACGACAAGGGGACGCGCTCCTACATCTTCCGCTTTGAGTCGGCACTGGAGGGGCACATCCTGCGTGTGCCGCTGCACCTGTGGCAGGCAGGGAAGGGACGCCTGGCGCATGATCTCATGGAACAGCGCCGTCTGCCGCACGCGATGGTGGTGACGCTGGATGCACCGACTGCGGCGAAGCCCACGCCGCTGACGAATCTCACCGAAATGGGCGCAACGGACACGAGCACTGACACCCGAATCGTGGTTGGGCCGGGTGCTGAGCCGACCGTTGCGCCCGCCTCGGCGCAAGAGAAGGCGCTGAAGGCCGAGGCGGATGTGAAAGCGAAGGCTGCTGTGGCAGATGCGGCCACCGCTTCAGTGGCGGCCGCGAGCGTGCAGGCAGTGGTGCCGCCGCTCATTGCCGGCAGGCCGCTGCATGAGGCCGCGTATGATCTGGTGGAGCCGCCGAAGAGGCTGAAGGCCCTGGCGGCGCTGCTGGGCGTGGCGGAGGATGCGCTGCGCGCGGGCATCGGGCACGCGGATTCGCGGATCGAGCTGGCGAATGCGGGCTGGGTGCGGAGGAAGGCGTGAGTGATGCGTCGCTGCTGATGACACAGACATTTTTACTTTGACCACCAATACCAAGAAATAGCACCAACAACCACACGATTATGAAACCACCTGGAATTCACCCATTGACAAATCACCTGCTGCTGGACGTGACGCCGCAGGAGCAGACCACCGCAGCCGGCATCGTGCTGCCCACGGCGGTGCAGGGCGCGAGCACACGCATGGAGGCCGTCGTGGTGGCACGCGGGCCGGAGTGCAAACTGGCCGCGCTGGACTGCGGCACGCAGGTTTACGTGGGCCGCTACGCCAGCGGCGAGCTCATGCGCGAGGGCCGCAGCTACCGGCTGGCGCTTGAGACGGAGATCATCGCCACGCTGGACAACGTGAGCATCAGCCTTCCTGAACCCCGCACCACACCTCTCACCACCCTTTGATTATGACTGTACGTGAAACCATCGCCACGATGCTGAGCTACCTGCGGGTGGAGCAGCGCGCCATCCCCTACGCGGGAGGCGCCGACTATGAAGATCCACTGCCAGATGCGCTGGCCGCGTGCAATGCGGCGCTGCAGCAGATGGCGGCGCTGGGCCCGCTCTTTGCGGCGAAGCAGCAGCGCAGCGCGTATTTTCGCGCGCCCACTCCGGTGGCGGTCAGCGGCCTGACGCATGGCGGCATGACGGCCACGGGGAGCTTTCCAGCGTGGGCCGCAGGCTGCTGGGTGGACCTGCCGGGTGACCCTGCCATGAACCGCATCCTTTCCATCACGGGCAGCACCGCGACGCTGCAGTTTCCGCATTTGTCCAGCACGACCAGCGGCACTGCGACGATCAACGTGGACACGGTGGAGCTGGATAGGGACATCATCACCGTGCTGGAGCCGGTGCGTTTTCGCGGCAGCAAGCGCACGCTCATCGCTGCGGGCAGCCGCGAGGAGCTGTCGCAGAACTGTGGCGGCGATGTGCGCTACTTCATCGAGTCCGCCATTTCCAACAACGCGGTGAAGCTGCGCATGATGATCTCTGGATATGTGAGCACGGACACGGTGCTGGAGTTTCAGGCGCGCACCGCGCTGGGCGAGCTGACGCGTGCGGACGTGTACAACAATGACCCCGGCCACACCGATCCCGGCGTGGCGCTGCCGGTGCCGGCGAACTTTGTGGAGTCCATCTTCCTCCCTCTGGCGCTGGATGCCTTCTTTGCGAAGCCGACGATCACCAACTACGACATCCCCAGCCTGCGCAACCAGGACGCGCCATCCCTCATCCACCAGCAGGCACAGACGGCGCTGGTGCTGCTGGAGCGCATGCGCCCGCAGGGCCGGAAGCCGACGGGACTCTGGCCGGCGTGGTCGGCGGGGAGGTATTAGGTTTGAGGTTTGAGGTTTGAGGTTTCCGGGCTGCCCGTGTGCTTGGCGGCGTCTGCTGGAGGACTGTTTTAACAACGTCTCAAGGAACCGCGATGCCTGGTCGTGGCGGAGTGGTGCGCTGGCGTCTGGAGTTTGGATTTCAGATAGATTTCTAGGGCGCAGAATCAAAAGACGTTGCGCCTTGGTTTCCGGTGCTTACTTTTTTGGCATGATTGCCCTTGATGCCCTTCATCAGCTGCCCTTCAAGGAGAGGCTTCTGGCCGTGGAGGCTTTGTGGGAAGGTCTGGCTCCTGCGGCTGCGGGACTGCCGGTGCCGCAGTGGCAGCGGGAGATGCTGGATGAACGTGAGACGCGAGTCACCGAAGGCACGGCCAGATACATCGACTGGGAAATCGCTAAACGGGAAATCCTGGAAGCCGTGAAATGAAGATCCAAATCCTTGATCTTGCGAAGGGTGATCTCATCGAAGGTCACCGTTTTTACGAAGAGATGGACGCCGGTCAGGGCGGCTATTTCCTTGAGCATCTTTATACTGACATCGAGGCCCTGGCGAAGCTGGATGAGCTGCACTCCCAGCCCTACGGGCACTTTCACCGCGCGCTGTCGAAGCGGTTTCCGTTCTCCATTTTCTACACGGTGGAAGACGGCGTGGTCAAGGTGAGGGCCATTGGAGTGCCACCGGCGGTCAGCTTCGATGCGCAGGCGGCGGAATGATGCGGGATATTCTGCAGTGTGCTGTGCGGTCCCATTGTGTGAGCTGCGAAGGGGGCTCCTTTTTTCTTTGGGGACTTGCTGGCGAAGCACGCGCTGGCCGACAGACAGGAGTGTCTGTCGTACTTCTGAAGGAGCGGTCCTGAGATAGATGCGTTACTTCACCGGCTCGATCACCTTCACCGCCTCCGGTGCATGTGCCTTCGGTCTTGGATCATGCCAGCGCTCGCGCGGGGCGGGGGACTTGGCATTGAGCCAGTGGCCGAGGCGGTGGCGCAGCGCGGTGAGGGAGCGGTGGGTCTCGGGAGTGAAGGCGGCTTTGCCGGCGTCGTCTTCGTTTTTTTTCACGGTGACGGCTCGCATACCAGGTTCTGCCAGGACGGCGGCAGCGACGCTGGGGCGGGATTCGCCGGAGAGGGCGGTGAAGAGGGTGAGGTATTCGACGAGCTGCTGCCCGGCGCGGAAGGTTTTGAGGCGGAGGCTGGGCAGGGGGCCTGAGGGCGTGGGGTAGAAGAGGGCGAGGTCGTCGGGCTTTTGCAGGGCATCCGCTTTGCCAATAGTCTGCCAGGGCACGACGCCATCGGCGCCGAGAGCCCAGGCCTCCACGCACCAGGCGGCATTGCTGACGCTGGGGGTGCCGAGGGCATTGGAGGTGCCGTACATGTAAACGAGATTGCCGAAACGCCGGGCGCGGTCGCGGACGGATGCGCCGTAGGTGCGGAGTGCGCTGCTGACGATTTCGGCATTCACGACGCCATCGAGGAGATCGCGCTGCCACTGCGGGCGTGAGATGTCGGCACGGTGCGCGAGGTGGAGGCCGGGCTGTGCGCCTGCGCCTGCGCCTTTCCAGAACTCGAGGCCGAAGCGGCGCAGGGCCCAGAAGTCCTGGGTGTTGGAGGGTTCATCAAAGATCCACGGCGCGGAGCAGCGATCCCACCCGGCGGTTTTGAAGGAGGCTTTGTTGTTGAGGTAGAACTCGAACATGGGCTCGGTCCAGCCTTTGTCATGCAGGTGCTGGGCAATGCGTGATGCGGCGGCGCGGAACTGCCGCCAGTACTCTTCGTCATACGCGGTCTCGATCCAGTAGCCGCCTTTGAAGTGCTGCTCCTGATTCATGGGCCAGTTCTCATTGAGCATGAGGTAGAAGGCCTCGATGGGGACGCCGCTGCGTGGCAGGCCGGTGAAGGCGCTGCCGTCAAAGAGCGGGCCGTAGGTGGCATCCCACGCGGTCCAGTCCCACTGGCCGTCGGGTTTGATGACGGGGCCGGCATCGATCCTGCCGGTCCAGTGATAGGGCAGCACATTGAGCGTGGTGCGGTGCTCATGCGCGAGGCGGTAGAAGGCGCGCTCGTGCCCGGGGAGGCTGTAGGCATTCATCTGCGGGATGAAGGAGAGGCGGTCTGGCAGGGTGAAATCCCACACGGTGAGCGTGCATGGGAGTGACTGGCTGCCGACGGTGAGCTGGCCGGTGATGCGGCCGGGGCGTGCGTCTTTGGGCACGTGGATCTCGATGCAGGTGGGGCCGGTGGTGGGGCCGGGCTGGAGAGGATCGAAATGCTGCGCGACCTGCGGCATGGCGTAGGTCTGGATCTTCACTTGCGGAAGGGTGAGGCTGGCGCTGGTGGCGACGGTGAAGTGGATCGTTTCGCCTTTGGCGGCGAAGAAGTCGAGCGAGGGGAGGGGCTCGCCAAATGCATCGCGGCAATCGATGGAGAGCTTTGTGGTGGCGGGCTGCGGGATGGCTGGTGGCAGCGTGGCGGGCTTTGCGGCGGCGGGTTTGGTATATTGTGGTAGCGTGGCGGCGGGAGGGCCGTCTTCGAGCCAGAGGGTGAAGTAGGGGCGGGTGCTTTTTTTGTCGTCCTTGCTGGAGACGTAGCGATTGAGGAAGGGGCGGTAGGTGAACTTGCTGCCCTCGCGCAGGTACTCGCTGCCCACGTCATCCATCACGGCGAAGCCGAAGCTGCGGCCCTCAATGCGGGCCTGCACGACGGCGGGATCCACGGGAATGACCTGCCAGCCGCTGGCATCACGTGGTGTGGGATCGGCAAAGCCCCAAATAGAACCGCCTGCGCCGTTGATGACGGCGGTGATGTCCGGCTGATCGACGCCCCAGCGCTGCTCGCCGGTGCGTGCCCAGGTGAAGGAGCTGGCGCCGGGGACTTTCTTGTAGCTGGTGCCATCGCCTTCGGTCCATTCCTCGGTGATGGTGGAAACCGTCATGCGCTGCAGGATTTCCGCGCCTTCGCCATGCAGATGGAGCTGCGCCTTGGTGACGCGTTTGCCTTTGAGCGCGGTGGCATCGATGTCCATGAGCGCGAGTTCCTGCACGCCTTTGAACTTCATCTTGGGAGAGGCACCGTTGCTGCCTTCGACCTCGGTGGGGTAGGAGGAAACCCAGGTGTCGCGGGAGATGTCGATGCGGACGGGCTCTGCGGCGGGGGAGATGGAAGCGGCAGCGAGGGTGAGCGCGAAGGACAGAGTGAGGTGGGTGAATGGGAAGGCGGGCATGGTGGATGATCTCGCGAAAGAGGCTTGTCGAAGGCTGGGACTTCAACGAAGTAGAAGTGTTCCCACATGCATTATTTCAAACTTCTCCTGATCCTGGTCATGTGTGTGGCCGGATGCGCGCCGCATTTCAAATATTCGAATCTCTACGGCCGAAGCACGGTGGCTGAGATTGAGAGCACATGTCAGCGTCTGTTTGATGCAGAGAATGAGGTGAAGCCGGCAGACACCGAGAGGCTGCTGGACAACTTTCGAGCCCTGCGCCGTGGCAACGAGGAGTACCATACGCCAGCAGTACTATCCATCTGTGCTGATCTTCGGTACATGATTAATCACAGCCTCGCAGGGGAGAAGGATTGGATTTTGATGCGCCGGCATCTGATCCGAAAAACAGGCGTGGTCTCTTCGCTGGTGGCGGTGCCGCGGTCAGAGGATGTGCAGCTTTATCTTTCACCACGTGATCGGCATGCTTTCACACCGGAAGAAATTCGGACGATTTGCGGAAGCCGCCCGCCTAGGTATTCGTCGCTGGCCACCATGCTCATGCAGAATGAAAAGCTGCAAGCGGCGCAGTGAAGGAGGGATGCAGGGTGTGAATGTATGGAAGAGGACGGTGTCGGGGTGCTGTGTGATCACGGAGCCAATGCGCGGCGGGGCTTAGTGCAGACGCTGCTGGTGATCGCAGTGTGTGGCGAGTGCGCTGGGTTTGCTTTTCGTGATGGTGAAAACCCAGGGTCGCCTCGCTGAGGCTCGGCTGACCCTGGGCTGAAATCCGCAGCCCCGTTGGGGCTGGTGTGTGGCGGAGCGAAGTGGTGGAAGGTGATGGCCGGGTGCGATTCATGCGCGGCGTGTTTTGAGGGCAGCGGCAAGGCCTGTCGGATTGATGCCTGCGACTCGTGGTCTATGGAGCGAGGAGATTCATGGCCAGAACTCGCGCACGGTGCGCTCCCATTCATCGGCGAGGATTTGGTGGCCGGAGTAGGTGGGGTGGATGTCGTCCCAGATCCAGTGGGCGGCGGGGGCGCGTGCGGTGGCGCGGTCCAGCGCGGCCTGGAAATGCACGAGGGCGGCACCGTGTTTTTTGGCGAGGCGTGCGACGATTTCCTGACGCTTGACGATGTCGGCATTGGGTGAGCCGTGCTGTGGATCGGTGGCGAGGTGGTTCACGACGAAGGGCTCGCAGAGCACGAGCCTGAGCTGTGGATTGGCGGCCTTGGCCTGGGTGATGAGCTTGTCGTAGGTCTGCTCGTAGATTTCCAGCGGCACACCGCGGCCTTTGTCATTCACACCGATGAGGATGCTGAGCACGTCCGGCTTGAGATCGAGCGTGTCCTTCTGCCAGCGCTTTTCGAGATCCAGAACGGTGTTGCCGCTGATGCCGCGATTGATGAATTCGAGTTTCGCTTCTGGAAAGGCAGCGCCGTATTTCGCGGCGATGATGAAGGCGTAGCCGTGGCCGAGAATGTGGTTGGGGTCGGCGCTGCGGCCGCGATTCCCGTCGGTGATGGAGTCTCCCTGGAAGAGGATGCGCGCACCGGGGGTGAAGGCCTTGAGCGGCTCCACGGCATGGAGTGTGGCGGCCAGTGCGAGCAGGAGCGTGGTGAGGAAGGGGAGCGGGTGTGTCATGAAGGAAGTTCAGCGAGTGTCACACATACGCTGCTCCCCGCGCACTCTCGCGGTGCGGGGTGGAAACATGGGGCAGCGCAGACGCGGCTGGTGACGCCCTAGCAATCACACTTGAACGGGCAATGAATCAATCTGGCCTTTCACTGAATGCCCGCCAAGCCGTGGCGCTACTTCACGCTCACAGATCCCAGAACATACCAGCCGTCTGTGGTGGGTAGTTCGATGCCCAGCTGGATGGAGGGTTTATGAGTGTCTTGGGGCTGGCGGAGGCCGAGGGCGAGTTTGTAGTCGCCGGGTGGGACGTCTTTGAAAGTGAGCTTGTCATTCACGGTGACGGTGGTGTCGGGCTTCCATGCGGCGGGGATGGAGGTGGTGGCATCGCAGATGTGCGCGGGTTTTCCTTCGGGTGTGATGAGGGCGAAGGAGACTTTGGCGGGGATGTAGATGGGGGCGACGCCTTGGTTTTGCCAGGTGAGTGAGAGGGGGGCTGGCTGGTTTGTGGTGAGGGTCTTGGGGTGCCTGGCCTCCTTCAAGATGAAGTGATAGCCGATGCGGTTGGTGAGGCGCTCGATGAGGGCGCGGTTTTCCTGCAGGAGGCGGAGGGTGGGTTTGCCGCCGCCGAGATCGACCCAGGTGGGGTGGCCGTTTTCGATGCAGTCTTCGAGGCGGAAGCCCTGGCCGTTTTTGTCCTTGATGCCGTCCCACCAGCCGAGCTGCTTGAGGGTGTCATAGTCGGCGTAGAACTCAAACACACCGGGTGCGATGCCGAGGCCGATGGCAGTTTCTTTGCCGTCGCTGTTGCCGCAGATGCCATCGCGACGCGGGGCGATGTGCTGGGTGAGCACGGCCCAGTCGAAGATTTCCTTGAGCGGGCCGAAGTGGCCGAGGTGGCTGTTTCGTGAGAGGCAGAGCTGTGTTTTTTTGAAGGCATCAATGTGCATCTGCACGTGCTCGCGGAATTTCTCCGGCGAGATGTCGGGCACCTTGAAGGGGTGCATGTGGCATTCGCCCCAGTTGCCATAGGAGCGGATGTCGAGCACGGCGATGCGGGGATCGCCATCGAAGCGTTTGGCGAAGGCTTGCAAAAAGGCGCGATGCTTGGCGAGGAAGATGGGGTCATCGAAGACTGGCGCGATTTTGTGGCCGGGCGTGCCCTGGGTGGCCATCTGCGGGGTGAGATCCAGCTCGTGCATTTTGGCACCTGCATCGAAGACCCACTTGGGCGTGACGTAGCCGCCGGGGAGTTTGCTGTGGGTGTTGGCGCACATGACGCCGAGATTGCACACGCCGCCGATGGCATCCCACGCGGCGAGGGTTTCCTCCACGCTGGTCCAGTCATACTGGCCTTCGCTGGGCTCCAGGCTGGCCCAGTCAAAACGGCGCACGCCCATGCGGATGAAAGGGAGCACCTCCTTGTCCTGCCACTTGGGCCAGTCATGCACAGACCAGCCTTTGCCGGGATTGAAGAGGGGTTTCGTGGTGGGCTTGGGCGTGATCGTGACGAGGTCGTCAGCGGCAGGCGCGGGAAGTGCCGCGAGGAGCAGCAGCGCGGTGAGAGCGGGGCGGAGGGAGGCCGAATGCGAAAGGAGTTTTAAAAGCATGCGTGCGGCTACGAAGTGGGATTGCATGGTATGCGTGTGGCGAAGGCTTGTGGGAAGATGAGCTTCACGTTTTGAGTGAGCGCCGTGTGAGATCTCCAGTTGCGGCGCAGCTGGACTACTTGGCGGGCAGCGCGTAGTAGGCGCACTCGGCGAAGAAGAGTTCGGCCATGTTGAGCTTGGAGTAGTCGTAGTGGCGGATGACTTGCTCGATGAGTTCGCGGTTTGAGCCGTCGTGGAGGAGGGAGATGATGGCGGCGGCGGCGAGGGGATTTTTCATGTAGCGGGCCTCGTAGTCTTTGCGTTCGCCGCGCTTGGATTTGTCGGCGATTTTGGCGAGCCTGGCGGCGTCTTCCTGGGTGGGCTGGGGGAACCAGGTGGAGTAAACGGCGCGCCAGTTGGCGTTGCCGAAGAGTTTCTGATCGTTGTTGTCGAAGGTGGTGTGGCCTTTGAGGGCGGGGAGGGCGTGGGTGGCGTTGACGGTGAGGCCGGTGCGGTAAAGGGATCGGAGGGTTTCATCCTTTTCCATGGCGATGAGCTGGGAGAGGGAGGCCTGGCTGCCGACGTAGATCCAGAGCTGGGATTCATCGATGTGAGCGATGGCTTCGCGATCGTAGGGGTAGCCTTCAGCGCAGATTTCGGCGCGTGTTTTGCCACCCTTGGTTGGACGCTCGGCGCGGGCTTTGTTGTAGCGCTCCAGCCAGATGGCGTCGCCGGTGATTTCGTGGGTGGCGCGGAGAAGGTAGAGGTAGCGGACGGCATCGCGGAAGAGGTGGCCGGTGAAGCCGCCGCGGAAACTGCCTTTGAAATCGCCTTCGCAGGGGATGCGCCACTGCGTGGCCTCGAGTGCGGTGGCGACTTCTTTGACCTTGGTCACGATTTGCTGGCGCTCTTCGGCGGTGGGGATGCCGCTTTTCAAGTAGGCGTGCAGGCCGAGGAACCAGGGGTGGGTTTGATCGTCTGAGCTGAGCGGGTAATGGCAGACGCCATCCGTGCCGATGCCGCGTGCGATGAAGCCGGGGACATCGGAGACGGAGGCGCATTTCATGAGGCCTTGGGCGAGGCGGCGTGCCTGCTCCGCATCGGCTGCGGCACCGCTGCGGCGGGCGCGCTCGCACATGGCGGGGAGGTAGAGGCCGTTGAACATGGGGCCGTTTTCAATGGGGCTCCACCAGCCGATGGCATTGGGCCGGCCGAGCTTGCAGTCTTCGGGAGTGGGCAGCTCTCCCACGAAATCGCGGATGATGCCATGGGGATCGACGAAGCGGCGCCAGAGTTCGGTGTGGGCCTGGTCAATGGCCTGTGGCAGAGTGGCATCGGCAGCGGGCAGGAGTGCGTGGGATGCGAGAAGAAGGGCGGTGAGGGTGAGGAAGGGGAGTTTCATGGCAAAAGAAGCGCTGAATCACTAAGTCGCCCGTTCCAGCGTCGTCAAAAGCTTCCACCGCGAATGCTGCGAATGGCAGCGGCGTGAGAAGCGCGACTTTTTCATGCTCATCCATGAGCCAATCGCTTCTTGTCACGCTGCATCAGTTTCGGTAGGATGATGAATTATCCATTCTTTTAAGCACATCTTCCCATGAGGCTTCGACTCCTGCTGATCCTTCCCGCGCTGCTGCTCCTCCTGACCACACTGGCTGCGGCCACGGAGCAGGAGGATGACTTCATCCTCTACCGTGGCGAGCGCTGCGTGCTGGAGACTCACTGGCTTTTTCCCGCACCCTTCCAGGCTTACTTCGTAGATGGCAAGCATGGGGAGTATCCGCTGAAAATGACGAGCACGGCGAACTATCGCGGTCATGTGGCCACGTATGAGGTCACGGACGGGCGGCTGTATCTGGCGAAGTTCCAGCCGAGCGATATGATCGGCCTTCTGGAGCAGGAGAACTCCAAACCCAAGGAGGCCGAGGCTGTGGTGAAGAAGGAGCAGGCACGGCTGGATGAGGTGCTGCGACAGGTTTTCCCCGGGCGTGCGGCGGCGGATGGCCGGATCTTTGCAGACTGGTACACCGGGCAGCTGCGCATCTTCTGCACGCTGAAAAAAAAGAAGTATCAGCACCCGGATGAAAAAACACCGCGCGAGGAGGTGCGGCCTACGGAGGTGGCGCTGCTGAAGATCAAGGAGGGCGCCGTGGTGAAGGAGACGCGCTTTCCCATCGCCGAATACTGGGCCAAATTTGAGATCATGAAGCGGCGGCGGGAGATTCCTGCGGAGGAGGCCGAGGCCATCACGGACCATCTGGATTTTCTGGACAGCTACAGCCGTGACTGGGGCAAGATCCCCGGCGTGGACGATGCCAGGGGACCGCTGCGCACGGAGGCGGATTTCTCCGTGTTTCTCACTCGGCAGGTCGATGCACGTGTGCGCATCCCGCTGACGAAGTTTGTGCTGGTGAAGGACACCGCCCTGATGCCGTATGAAACAAAGCGATGGACGGGTGATTCAGACATGCGGATCAAGCCCGGAGCCCACCTGCTGATGCTGGAGATGGGAGCAACCAATGTGCCCAGCGGCCCGTGGAGCACGTATACGGGGGGCTCGGTACAGGTGCTGGTGCAGGTGGGGGCGCTGAGGACGGGGAGGATCACCTTTACCGAGGCGGACCGCGAGAAGGTGCGCATGATCAACAACTACGACCGAGGCGATGACACCCTGCAAAAGCTGGAGGGGGATCTGCAAATGGATGTGGCCGCCGATGGCAAGGTGCTGCTGACAGGCAGCATCCGCCTGACCTCCAAAGATCCCACGACCTACCAGGAGATAGCTCTGGATAAGAACGAAGTGCCGGTGCTGACACTGAAGGACTATCTGAAAAAGCAGGAACTTGGGGACGAAACCTACAAGCTCTTCCAAATTACAGCGGAGAAGGTGTACCTGGAGGTGCTGGAAAATTCGAAACCCGCGTCACCAAAGAAGGCCCCGCAGAAAGCTTCAAAGTAGGCGAGGTGCTGATGTGCTGTGCTGGCGCAGGCTGCGAAGCCGGGGCCAGGGTGCAAAAAATGACCCAATCAATGATGGGCGTCATGCAAGGCATGATGCACCTGTCCCGGCTGGCATTTGCTTTGCCTCTGATGGGAGGTTTTTCGGCTACGGGGCTTTGGCGCTGGCGGCTTCGAGATCGCGGCGTTTGCGCACTTCGAGGGCGGCATCGAGGTTTTTTGCGCGGGTGAGCTCGGCCTGGTAGGCATCCAGCGCCTGGAGGAATTTTTCGCGCAGGGTTTGCAGGCGCTGTTCGCGCTGGGTGGTGAGCTGGCTCAGGGTGCTGCGGTAGGTGGCGCGGAGGGGCTTGAGGGTCTCGTTCGCGGCTTTGTCATCGTCGGGCAGCGGGGCTTCGTCCTGCAGTCGCTTTTTCTCGGTGCGCAGGGCCAGCGCGGCATCGAGGTTGCCTGCCTGGGTGGCGGCATCCAGCGCACGATCCAGCGCTGCGACATACTTGTCATCGAGGGCTTTGACGGCTTCGATATGGGGGGCGAGAGGGGCGTCGCGCTCGATGGCGGCAGCATAGGCGTCCTCCAACTGGGCGATCCGTGGGTCGCTTGACCTGGGAACAAAGCTGCGCACCTGGATTTTGGAGAACCAGGCCTGATCTGCGGCGACGCCCCAGAGCCCGCCGGTGGAAATGGACTTGTCATCGATTTCAAAGGCCACTTTGCCATTGATCAGGACTTTCAGATGCTCGCCGACGGCGGAGAGCTCAAGATCGATGTAGTCTCCCAAAACAAAGGGCTTTGGCAGGGGCACGACAGCCAGCCGCTTGATCTTGCCCTTCGAGGTGAAGTTGAGGAAGAGATTGTCGATGGAGGTCTCTCCCATCTTGATGTTGAGTATGATCTCGTAGTACTCGCTGTCCTGGGGCCTGCCATCGGCAGTACGCCGGATGCGAAGCTGGGGCCAGCTGGTCTTCTCGCGGAAATGAAAGAGTGCGCGGATGGCACCGTCCGGATGTGGCTGCGGCAGCAGGATGCCATGGCCTGCGCGCACATGGAGCAGTCCGTCCACCAGATGGGCCTGCTCGGGTGGAAAGCCCTTGAGCTCCTCCTCAGTGGCCAGGATCGTTTTCCACTCACTGGCCTGCTGAGCGTGTGCGGAGAGGGTGATGAGCGCGAGCGCCAATGGAAGCAGGTGTTTCATAGTGTGGAGGGGCATCTGGATGAACGCTCTTGCGACAGGTGCCATTTCATGGTGCGGTGTGGCAGCGATGCTCAGCGCATGCAGCTCTTCTGGGTGGAAGGCCGGGTATTTTTAACAGACCGCCATGGGGTGTCCAGATGAAAACTCAAATCCTCCCGAAGCCGCAGCCGCTGACGAACATCAAAGTGCGCCCCGTGGAGTGGCGGCGTGGCGCAAAGCCTCTCTCTGCCTCTCTCTGCCGCCGTACGCAGGTGCTCCTCTGCATGCGGTCCCGCTGCCTCAACGCGTGGCCTTCGGGTTTGCCGACGGATTGGAAGAAAGCGAGGAGGGTAGGTCATGGCAGAGCATACCATGTGCCTTTGCCCGTGCCGTGCTTGACCAGATGACCCTGCTCCAGCAGGTGGCGGAAGTGCTCCTTGAGCGTGTTTCGGCTGGCTCCTGTCACCTTGATGATGCCGCCCATGGTCACGCGGCCATGCTGCCTGGCGTGGTCGATGATTTGCACGGCGAGTTCTGGCAGAGCTGCGAGCACGATTTTTTCCCGCTCCACCTTGGCGGCCAGGCGGCGTTTCTGCTGCTGCAAGGCGCGCAGAAAGAAGAGCAACCACGGCTGCCAGTTGGGCGACTGGGTGCGGATGGTGCCCTGGGTTTGCCGCAAGGCCAGATAGTAGCCCTCCTTGCTGCCCTCGATGACGCTTTCCAGTGAACTGTAAGGGACATAGGCGTAGCCCGCCTGCAGCAGGAGCAGGGTGGTGAGCACGCGGCTCAAGCGGCCATTGCCGTCTTGAAAGGGGTGGATTTCCAGGAACACCACCACAAACACGGCGACCACAAAAAGCGGATGCGTGCGCTTCAGTTCGCGCGCCTCGTTCAGCCACGCGACGAGCTCGGCCATGAGGCGCGGTGTATCGAAGGGGGAGGCCGTTTCGAACACGATGGCAACCTGCCTGCCGCTCTCATCAAAGGCAGCCACGCTGTTGGGCAGCGTCTTGTATTCGCCGCGGTGCCGCTCGTCCTTTTCGCTGTGACGCAGCATGTCGCGGTGAAGCTGCTTGATGTGGTTTTCGGTGATGGGGATGTCCTGCCACGCATGGAAGAGGGTTTCCATGACCTCGGCATAGCCGGCGACTTCCTGCTCGTCCCGAGTGTCGAACTTTTTGATTTCCAGGCTGGCCAGCAGCCGCTCAATCTCGCGGTCGGTGAGCTTGCTGCCCTCGATGCGAGTGGAGGAGCCGATGCTCTCAATGGTGGCGACGTGGCGCAAAGCCTTCAAGCGTTCAGGGGCCAGGGTGCCCAGGGCACGCCAGGCACCTTTGAACTCGTCAATTTCAGCAATCAACGCCAGCAACTCCGGCGTGATTTGGATGGAGTCTGTTTTCAGCATCAAGGTCTCCCAAACCACAGTTACACCCATAAACACCCAAAAGTCCAACCGTAATGACACCCATAAACACCCATATTCTGGGGGGAGGGGAGGGGGCTGTGAGGTGGCGAGGTGAGAGAATGGCGCATTTTTCAGCGCGGCCTCCTTCCCAATGGATGCACCATGGACGCCCGCCCAGAGCCGACAAAATGTCGGTGCTCCCAGTACGGAAGGCAGGACTGAGCGTGACGTTGCTTTTGCGGGCTGGACGGTGGGTTGAGGCCGGAGAACGTGATTCACCCCGCGAAAGCGGTAGCTACGATGCAGGCTTGCGCCTTGCATCTGCGCGACCGCACTCCAAAGCGCTGCCGCGCAATGCAAGCCCCGCTGCGGCATGCCGCGCCATTGCGCCGCTACTTCTTAAACGCCGCACCCTCAGGCTTCCCGGCGGCTTGGAAGTAGGCGAGGAGGTCGAGGATTTCTTCTTTGGTGAGGGTGTTCAGGAGGCCGGGCATCATGGGGGAGAGCTTGGAGGTCTCTTTGGTTTTGATGTCGGCTTTGCTGATCTCCTTGGTGTCGGGGGCGAGCATGCTGGGGCGGAGGATGATTTTGTCATCCGTGTCTCCCACGATGCGGCCGGTGAAGAAGTTGCCGTTTTTGAGGGTGATGTCGGTGTTGGCGTATTGCTCGGAGATGACTTTCGAGGGCTCGATGAGGGCTTCGAGAATGACCTGCGGCGAGTAGCGGCTGGCCACAGCGGTGAGATCCGGGCCCACGGAGCCGCCTTCATCGCCGATGCGATGGCACATGAGGCAGAGGGTGCCGTACATGGCGTCCTGGCCCTGCGCGAAGTTGCGGCCTTTGCTGAGTTTGTCGAGATCGCCGATGAGGTCTGACATCTGCCAGTTCTTCACGAAGGTGCGGTCCTTCTTGGGCTTCTTCAGCTTGGGGGCGGGCTCGATCCAGGAATCGAGCACAGGCTGCAGCGTGGCGAGTTCTTCCGGCGGCACGTTGGCCATAGCGGTGCGGCGGATCTTGACGAGGAAGTTGCCGAAGCTTGCGCCATCGCTGAAGTCGCGGCCGGCATCGGTGAACCACTTGAGTGTGGTCTCGGGATGCTGGGTGGTGCTGCGCTTCTGGGCCCACCAGGCGAAATACTGGCGGCGCATTTCCGGTGTCCAGCCATTCGTGATGGTGCGCAGGGCGACGACGTAGTTCAGCTGCTCTTCCTGCGTGGGTGCGGCGGCGAGGAGCTTGAGCGTGCGGGCGATGGTGTCGGGCGCATCGAGCGCGAGGAGCGTCTGGCACAGCTCGCGATTGAGCGCGACGCTCTGCGCGGGGTAAAGCGGGCTGAGCAGCGCGATGATGGGCGCGGCGATTTCAGCGGCGGGTTTGCCCATGCGGCTGATGGCGACTTCGATGACGCGGATGAGTTCAAGCTGCTGGGCTTCGCTCTTGAGTTGCGCGGGCGCAAATTTGGCGAGCGCTTTGAAGAGATCGCCCTGGGCTTCGGTGCCGCCGAGGCGTGCGACAGAGAGGAGGATGGTCAGCGCTGCGGTGGGGTTTGTTTCTGCCAAGGCGCGTGCTTTCCATGAGTTGATGGGTTGGCTTTCGATGGCGATGCGCGCGGCGTAGCGGATGAAGCGATCTTCGCTGGCGAGGTGCGGCCATGCGGTGTCCACGACGGCGGCGTCTTCGTGGCCGTGGAAGGCTTCGAGCTTGTGGCGCAGCGTGCGGGATTCTTCGCCTGCGACTTCGTGGAGGTCTGCGGGTGCGGTGGATTCGGTGCCTTCGTAGGTCACGCGAAACAGCGCGCCCTGGGTGTGGCGACCGCCGATGGTGAAGTACATCGCGCCGTCGTCGCCGATGGTGAGGCCGGTCAAATTGAGCGGGGTCTTGCCGCCTTTTTCATTGAGCGATTTCGGTGCGACGAAGTTTTCCCAGGTGCCGCCGTAGCTGGCGCCCTGCGGCGTGAGATGCACGGCGATGAGGCGGCCATAGGTCCAGTCCTGGATGAAGAAGGCGCGCTGGTACTTGGCGGGGAATTTCGCACCCGTGCCGAAGCCCACGCCGGTGGGGCAGCCGATGCCGATGGTCACGGTGGCAGGCAGGCTGTCGTGGTAATACTCGGGCCACTTGCTGGCGCCTTCGCGGAAGCCATGGTCCGCGCCGCTGGTCACATGATAGACGCGCACCGGGCGGTACCACGGTGTGCCCCAGTCCCATTCCATGTCGCTGTCAAAGCCGAAGAGCTCGCCATCGTGATTGAAGGCGACGCCGTAGGTGTTGCGCTCGCCGCTTGCGACGAGTTCGCAGTTCTTGCCATCGGGGTCCATGCGGACGACGAAGCCGCCCGGGGGCTTGCGGCCTGCGCCGAAGCCGTTGCCATCTTCCGCGCGCGGCAGCACGAGATCGTCCGCGTAGTTTTTGTGCGGGGAGGTGGGCAGCACATCGGCAGGCACGTCCACGAAATTTCCGCAGAGCACGTTGAGGTGCTTTTTGTCGGGATTGAGCAGGATGGTGTGCGCGCCGTGGTCGCCACCGCCGCCGCGCCATTCGCGGAGGAACTCGACCTTGTCGAAGGCCTCCTCGGCGGTGGTGGAGGTGCAGCGCCAGAGGCCATAGACGTTCTTGCCATCGGGGCCATTGCCACGGCCATTGATGTAGAGGCTGTCAAAGGCGAAGAGCATGCCCATGACTTCGCTGAGGGGGATTTTGAGGATCTCAGCCTTGGTGACTTTGCCGTCCTTGAGCGTGAATCGCGAGATGGGTTCTTTCGGTTCCGCGCCGAGGAGCAGGCGGCCCTGGGGATCTTTCGTGATGGAGATCCACGAGCCTTCCGTGGCCGCGTCTGCCTTGCGCACGAGCTCGACCTTGAAGCCCGGCAGCGTGGCCAGCACCTCAGCGGGGTTTTCCGTGACGACGGCGATGGTCTTCGGCTTCGAGCCATCCGCAGGTCCATAGACGGCCTTGGTGATGACGAGTTTTTTGCCCGCAGGCGCTGCGATTTCCAGCTTGCGGTTCTCGCCCACATCGCGCGAGAGCTTCTCGTCGCCGAGGGTGTACTCGATGTGTAGTTTCTTCGGCACGCCCGAGGCGGTGTCGCCAAAGAGATCGTTGCCAGCGGTGATCGAGAGCTTGTCATCCTTCACCGCGCCCGCGACGACGGCGGTGACGTCAGTCGGGTCTTTGGCGCCATAGGCCATCTCAGCCTGCCCCAGGCACGCGAGGGCGAGCGCGAGCAGGGCGGACTTCAATCGAAAACGAGGCAGAGGCTGACTGCAGGAGGCTGGGTAGTTCATGGTTGGATCAGGACAAAGGCGAAGGCGAAGGCGAAAACGGAATCGAGGTGAAAGCAGTGGCGCACCTGCCGCAGGTGGCGGGTGGGTTCAAATGATTTACGGAGGGAGGGTGGGGGAGCTTGCAGGGGGATGACTGAGAGGCGTGAAGCCATGGTCTCTACCCTGACACCCATTTCTCTGATATGAACTGCGCATGGCAGGTGATGGTGGCTGGTTTACGACCTGCGCCGCCATGGTGCCGTGGCAACGCCCCTGTTGCGCAATCATTTTATTGCGCGCCCAGTGCTTCATGCCTGGCAACTTTGCACTTTGCCTTTGTCCACTCCTCTATGCAGAGGCTGGAACCTACGGACTTGTTTCACAGCGCTGAATGCGACTATAGTTTCAGAGATTGCTGACAAGAAGGGATGGATTCGTCACAATGATTTCATTGTTTTCCTCCCTGGCCTTGGCCGCAAATTCTTGCAGCGAATCCCGGTCACTGTAGGAGGCTGTCAGCACGTCGAGCTTGCGAAGATCCACGCAGACTTGTTCGGCCACTTCATGCATTTGACTGCCGGGTTTTGGTGACTTCACCACCACCATGCAGTCGTCCGGAAGCTGCCCGCCATCTCTGATGCGCCTCAAGCCTCCCACCACCTGATCTCCCTTGCGCAGGATTTCGGTGGTATCGCGCAAATTGAGATGAAGAGCTCGGATAGCTCGGACAGGCACGGAATGACTTTGGTGAACAAAGGGAAATTTCATGCGATAGATGTCGGTGCCGACCTCCAGCGGTTGATACAGTTTGGAAAGATCCCACTGCATGAGGTGATCATGGATCGCTTCACGCATGAGCTGTTCCTGATATTCTTTCGGCTGCGCGAACTGGCGGCGCACATAGTGCGCGAAAAGCGCCTTAAGCTTGTCGGAAGGGCTTGGCGTCATGGCCACGCGAACGTCGCTGAAGCAAAATAGGGTCTTTCTCGGCCTTACCAGGAAATTGAAGGCGGCAGACAGATTGGGAGCCCCTCCTTGGAGGGAAAGGCAGCCGTCAACTGGCGTATTGGCCTTGGGGCTCAGGCGATTAATTTCGCTTTCGATGGCTTTGATGCCCTGACGATACACGGCCCCGTCAAGTTCATCGAAAAAGCCGGTGACACGCGTAGACCGCCGCTTTTCGAGGAGAAATCCCAGGTAACCCAACTCCTCACAGAGAATCAAAATTCCGACGTTCACAAACTCCTCCGTCTCCCGGTAGGGGAGGAAGCGGACAACTGCATATTTGCACAGATGTTGGTTCATAAGACGAGGAAGAATTAAGGCAGGGGACGGGAGAGTAATATACGTACGTTTTCGACAAAATCACCTGTGTCTTTCAGCCATTCCGCAGGAAGTTTGGCAAGAATAGACTCCAAGTGGCTGCGCCCACCAGCCAGCCAAGTTCGTATTTCATCGCCGTGAGCGCCTGCCCAGCATGCCTGCCAGTCGTCTCGGAAAATATGGAATTTCTGAGCCTCTCGGATAGGAATGGCCGGCAGTGTCAAATGATGATCGATTACCCACAGTGCTTTCTGCGGTGCCTGCCATAGGAGATTCGGGTTGGCATCTTGGCGGTCGCCATTGTGGATCCAATGGTCGAATGCTAGCACCCGTTGTCTCTCTGTGATTGGGACGTCCTTGGTCGAGGCTTTTGGGAAAGTGTCTGCCAGATCTACCGCCTGCGAGCCAAATGCCCAGCCGGGAACCAGATCATAGTCCGAGTAAACGCTTGCGTTCAAAAGAGGCTCGGGCAGCCACGCAATGCAAACCGAAGGGCACCGTAGCCCCAGTGCATGAGCAAGGTTGCTGCACACCCACTCGCATACCAGCGGCAGCATGTCCGAGCGGCGTGTCTTGATGAAGTATCGCTGCCCGTCCGAAGCCTGGCATTCCAGCGGGCGTAAGATGCTGGCGGGCTCCCGACCCAGGATTTCGGTGATGAGAAGCCGTCCATCAACAAAAGCTGAACTAGGGGGAGTGGGAATATCCGAGTTCATCGTATGAAACGATCTTTATCCGCAACGCAGCCGCTCTGTAAAGACCTATTAAAACTAGGGCACTTTCTCGGACTGGAAGATGTCGAGGCGAGAGTCGCTGGTGAGAATGATGCGGAGGTGGCGACACTCCACACTTCACTCCCCGCCCAATATCCCCAGCACCTGCGGGATGATTTTGGCGGCGAAGAGGGCGTGGCCGCGGTCGTTGGGGTGGAGGCCGCCGAGGAGGCCGTTTTTGGGGGCGAGGGAGCGGGCGACGGTGGGGCCGAGGTCGATGAGGGAGAGTTTTTTGTCGGAGGGGTGGGTTTGCTGATGGGTGGCGACGGCGTGTTTGAGTTCCTTGGCGTAGTACTGGCCGAAGGGGATGAGGAGGATGATGTGGGCGTCGGGGGCGCTGCGGCGGAGGGCGGCGAGGCTTTGGATGATGCTGGCCTGGGTGTCGCTGGGGTTGGACTTGTGGAGGGCGTCGTTGGTGCCGTAATTGATGAGGATGAGGGCGGGCTCGTGGCCGGGCTGGCCATCGGCGCTGAGGTGGCCTTTTGAGTCGAGCAGCGAGTGGTTGTTGCCGTCGATCTTGTTCCAGCGGCTGGCGTCGTCGTCATACTTTCCGCCGGTGCCGTTGGTGGAGCCGGTGATGACGTAGTAGCCGGGGACGTCGCCGGGTGGGTTGTCGCCGGGATTGATCCAGCCACTCCAGCCGCAGGCGCTGATGCAGTATTCGTAGCCCTGGGTTTGCAGTGCCTGGCCGAGGAGCTGGGAGTAGGGGGAGAGCTCGGTGGCGCCGATGCCTTCGGTGATGCTGTCGCCAATGATCATGGCCCATTTGGCGGCGGGTGCGGCGGGCAGGGGGTGGCTCTCGGCATCGAGCTGCAGGCCGGTGACGCGCAGGACATTGAGGCCGCTTTTTCCGGGGCTGCCCCAGCGCTCTTTTTGCTGCGATGACTGGAGGACGACGCAGAGCTCATGCGGCCCTGCGCGCTGGAGGTCTTCGATGACGATTTCATTGGCGCAGGGGATCTTGGATTTCCACACGCCATCGATGCAGTAGGCGATCTGCGGTCCGTTGAAGCCGGGCGGAAAGGTGGAGGTATCGAGCAGGAGTTTGGCGGTGGGTTTGGGATTGGTGGTCTCCCATGTGATGCGGAAGTAGGCTCCGGCATTCCACGTCTGGCGGAAGAGCTTGCCGCTGCGGCCGGAGTCGCCGGTCCAGTTGCCGGGGGAGAAGACCACGGCGGGGGAATCGACGGAGAGGGTGATGGGATCTGCCGCGTGCAGTGCGGCCAGCGGTGAGAGGAGCAGGGTGGCGGCGAGTATGAAATGGTGCTTCATGGTTGGGGGTGATTACGCAGCGTGGGGGTGTTTGCATGCGGGTTTTGTGGGGGGAGGGGGGGATGGAGCGCGGAATTGCCTCGCTTCGCTCACCCTTCGGGCAGCCTGCGGCTGGCTATCTTCGCTGCGCTTCGATTCCGAGTCCGCAAGGCTCCGCAGACAGGAGCAGTCCCGCGTCGTGCCTGCTGCTTGTTCTTTCTCTACACTGGTGCCGTGGTGTTTTCGGCGGTTGGCATGAAACGCAGGGCGCTGAGTGGAAGAGACCTGCTGCGGGCTCGGAGGCCCGCGCTCCAGGGGCGCTTCGGTTCGCGGTGCTGCATCTGGCTTAGGCTATGGGTTGGCTGTGCTCTGGAAAGAGACTTCGGGGCGGCGGCGTATCTTTGCGCGCTCCAGAGGCCACCGGTGGCTTTTGGCAACCACTTGATGTCATGCTCAAAATTCTTGCTCCTGCTGATCACGCCAGTCCGCTCTGTGATGGGGTGTCGCGGCGGAATTTTCTCAAGATCGGCGGACTGGGATCGATTGGGCTTTCGTTGCCGAAGCTGCTGGCGCTGGAATCGCAGGCGGGCATTGGGAGTTCGCACAAGTCGGTGATTCTCATCTACCTGGTGGGCGGGCCGCCGCATCAGGACATGTTTGATCTCAAGCCGAACGCGCCGCGGGAGATCGCGGGGCCGCACAAGCCCATTGGCACGAATGTGCCGGGCATTGAGATCTGCGAGCTCTTCCCGCGCATGGCGAAGATGATGGACAAGTTTACGATCATCCGCTCGCTGGTGGGTGCGCAGGCGGGGCATGATGCGGCGCAGTGCTACACCGGGCATGTGCCCACGGGTGTGGCTCCGCCGGGAGGATGGCCGCAGTTTGGCAGTGTGGTGGGCAAGCTGCAGGGGGCGCTGGATCCCGCCGTGCCGCCGTTTGTCAGCATGTGCTACGACTGCACGCACGGCCCGTACAATGAGCCGGGGCCTGGCATGCTGGGCTCTGCGCACAGTGCGTTTCGGCACACGGGGCCGAGCCGGGGTGATCTGACGCTGCAGGGGATCACGTATGACCGGCTGGCGGATCGCGCGCGGCTGCTTTCCAGCATCGACCGCTTTCGCCGGGATGTGGACTCCAGCGGCCGGATGGAGGGCATGGATGCCTTCACGCAGCAGGCGATGGGCGTGCTGACTTCCTCCAAGCTGGCGGATGCGCTGGATCTCTCCAAGGAGGACCCGCGCATTGTGGCACGTTATGGTATGGGCGATACGGTCAAGCGCATCGATGAAAACGGCGCGCCACGCGTGCCGCAGAGTTTCCTCACGGCACGGCGTCTGGTGGAGGCCGGCGCGCGCGTGGTCACCGTGAACTACAGCAAGTGGGACTGGCATGGCGGTGCGGGCAATGACATTTTCTCCCGCGAGCGCGAGGACTTTCCCATCTTTGACCGGGGCATCACCGCGCTCATTGAGGATCTGCACCAGCGCGGCATGGACAAGGACTGCACCGTTCTTGTGTGGGGTGAGTTTGGCCGCACGCCGATCATCAGCAAGCAGGTGGGGCGTGATCACTGGCCGCGCGTGGCCATGGCGCTGCTGGCGGGTGGTGGCATGCCAAATGGACAGGTCATCGGCTCCACGGACCGCCTGGGTGGCGAGGCCGACAGCCGCCCGGTGACCTTCCCCGAAGTCTTTGCCACGCTGTATCGAAACCTGGGGATCGATGTGAACACCGCGACGGTGACTGACAACAAAGGGCGCCCGCATTACCTCGTGGAGAACGGCGCGCAGCCGATCCGGGAGCTGATTTGAGGTGGGGGAGGAAGGGGCGGCTGCTTTGACTCAGGTGCGTCAAGCATCCGCTGCGCATGCGAATGAAGGCGGTGCTGCCTGTGATTCTCGCAGTTGGCAAACTCTCAGGCATCTCTTGAAATTGCCCGGGGGGCCCTTACACTGCGCCCATGAGTGCCATCACTGCCACCCTTGACCTGGAAGACGACATGACTGCCGTCGTGACGAACATGCTTCGTCAGTTTCCTAAAGGCACGCGCGTGAAGCTGGCGATCTCCGAAGTGCCGCCAGCAGCGCCGGTGCCGAGTCTGAACGAGTATCGGCAGATGATCGCCACCGCACGACTGCAGGCCCCGCGCGGCCCGTGGACCACGACTGCGGAGACCATGAAGGCCCTGCGGGAAGGCGAGGAGGATTGAGATGGCGTGGGTGGTCGATACCTCGGTGGTGGTGGACTTGGTCACGGGCGATCCGCTCTTTGAACCCGCATCAACCGCCTGCCTGCAGGCTCATCTCAACGACGGCCTCGTCATCAGTCCCGTGACGTTTGTGGAGCTTGGCCCGTCGTTTTCAGGTGACGATGTGGCGGCGGAGGCTTTTCTGAAGTCCTCGCGCATCGGCACGGCGGAGTTCTGGACTCCTGAAGACACGCTTCTCGCGCATCGCCTCTGGCATCAGTTCCAGCTCAGACGCCGCCAGCTCCAAGTGGTGAAGCGCCCAGTGGCCGATGTGTTGATCGCTGCATTCGCTGAGAGATTTCAAGGCATCATCACACGCAACGCGTCCGACTTTCGCCATATCCTTCCCACGCTGCAAATCGTCGAACCGGCGGGCTGAGGACGGAGAACGTTCCTCACCCCGCGAAAGCGGTGGCTCCGATGCAGGCTTGCGCCGTGCCTCTGCGCGACAGCAATCCCAAAAAACGCTGTCGTGCTCGCGTGAATGCGGCGCCCAAGCACTGCTGGCGGGCTGCAAAGACCCACGATGCCCCTCCTTAGTCCAACTCTCAAAAATCTTGTCACATTGCCCGGACGGCGGAGCGGCCCCCCTTGGCTGCGTCGCGCGCTTGCCTGTTATTTCCAAATAGCAGGCGGCGCACTCTCCTTGCCACTGGGGCCGCTGCGCTCGCCGGATCAATAGGACAATCTTTTCGAGAACTGGTCTAATCAAGTGTCGTTCATGCCAGTCATGCATGGCAACTCGGTCAAGGCGCGGGGTTCGTTCACCTGTCGCATTCCCAGAAGTCCGCTCATGGCTGGGAGCGCCCGCCCCGGCACCACGCCCACCACGCCTTACTTGGCCTGTCGCGCATCCGTGGGGACGGCGGCAGGTCTGTCGACCGTGGCCAGGGAGATGCTGATCACCAGCCCTGCAAAACGCGGTGTTTTGGGAGGATCGGAAAACATTTTGGTATGACAGCCCACGCAGTTGGCGTGCAGCGGGATCGCCGTCGCCCGCCGGTACACTCTGTCGGTGACCACTTCGTAAATCTCCTTGCCCGCGCCAAGTTCGGCGGCCGCTTTTTTCTCAAACGAAGTGGCGGGCTCATGGTCCATGTTCATCGCCTTCGTGTTCACGGCGATCCAGTTGGCGTTGCTTCCGGACAGCTTGGCCATGCCCGCAAACACATCTTCCAGTGCACGGGCGGGAAGCACCGCGCCATCTCTGCGGAAGTAGTGCTGGTGCATCACCTCCAGCGTGGTGGTGTACACTTCCTGCAGCAGCCTGGCCTGCTCCCGCGCTGCGGATACCGCTGCCACAGATGGCGCGTGAGACTTTGCCGCCGGGGCAGGGGAGGCCTTGGGCTGGACCGTCTTCGGCCCGGCACCGGAATCCTGCCCCGGCAGTGCTCCTGCGACCATCCAAGCCCCGAGCACGCACGCCAGAAACGACCGCACGCCAGCAACGCATCGAAACGGTCTGCCAAGGGGGGCGGCTTTTGGGTGAGAGCAGAGAGGCATGCGGTGGATGACGACCACGAAAATACGCTCTCCACCGGGGTTCCCTTCAGCGTCCCTTGCTCTTTCCATCCCCTCCATTGGCAGATCCGGCGTGAAATCTAGCCGGCCTGCGGCTACTCCGGATTGCGGGGATCTTCTTTGCGCGGGGGCTTCACGCGCCAGCGCCGATAGCCGAGATAGAGGAAGAGGAGCCAGAGAGGGACGGCCACGATGGGGTGGCTGAATGAATCGAGGAGTGAACGAGCCCATGAATCTCTTTTGGGGGTGGGATGAGTGACGAACCACCAGATCAATGCGGCCATGGCGGCTGCTCCACCCAGAACAAGCAGCACCTGCCTGAGTGTCACAGGTTGCTTGCTGGTTTCAGGTGGCATGATCACGAAAAACGCCGCCGGAAGGAGGGATAGAAAAGGAATTTTGCCCTCAGTGGCTACATACAACACGAACACCACGGTGATAAGTACTGCCCACGCGATGAACTGCTTCGTTGTGATGGGGGGGAGCGTCATGGCTGGGGGGGCTTTGAATGAGGCTGCTCCGGGTATTTGTGGCAAAGCGGAGGGGCAGGACGGAGGAGGAGAAAGAGATGTGATGGACGGCAAACCTCTGCCGTGAATGCGGGGTTGAAGGATCGAGAACGAGAACGAGAACGAGATTCGCCAATGCGGAGGAGACGTTTTGGGCGGCGGCAGTCTCAGTAGCGATCAAATTCTTCGAGGGAGATGTCGGTGCTGGTGGCGTTGCCGTTGGCGACTTTGTGGAGGGTGAGGGTGAAGACGTCGGTGTAGATGTTGGTGGTGGTGCCTTCGGTGCGGGTCTGGGTGGCGTAGATGAGAGGATCGTCGTTGCGGGCGGCGCGGCGGCCGCGTGCGAAGTCGCGGCGGGCGGATTCCCAGCCGTAGCCGGTGCAGTGGAGCATGCCGTAGGTGCCGTCGGGGATGTGATCGAAGGTGAACTTTTCGCCGCCGCGCACGTAGAAGGAGGCGACGAGCTGGCCGCCACTGATCAGTTTGACCAAGGCGTCTTCAGTGAGGCCGTTGTCGATGGTGAGCTTGCCTTTGCCTTGGCTGCCTTTGAGGGTGTCTTTGATGATGGTGCCGGAGGCGAGGCGGGTATCGGTGGGGAGGTGATCGAGGTCGGGTTTGGGCGGGGCGGGTGGTGGTGAGGGAGGTGGGGACGTTGGGGGCGGAGCGGGTGGCGTGGTGGTGGGTTCGGCGCCGGAGGTGGAGGCGGTGATGGGCGGCGCGGGCTGCCCGGCGGGCCGGAACACAGCGGCGAGCTTCTGGGCGGTGGCGATTTGTGAGGGGTCCATGCCGGCCTCGAGCACGCGGAGGATGCCCTTGGCTGCTTCATGGCCCTGCTCGGCGGCGAGGCTGTACCAGGCGTAGGCGTCGCGTTTGTTGGGCGGCTGGCTGCTCTGGCTGATGAGGCCGAGCTGGTACTGCGCCTCGGCCTGGCCCTGCGCGGCGGCTTTGAGAAACCACTGCCGTGCGGCCTCGGCATCCTTGGGGACGCCGGTGCCCTGCAGGCAGGCCTTGCCCATATCGAGCTGGGAGATGGCGTCTCCGAGGTCTGCGGCTTTGCGCATCCAGCGCATGGCTTCGGTGTCGTCTTGGAGGACGCCGTTGCCGTTGGCGTAGCAGATGGCCAGATTATAATTCGCCAGCATGATCCCCTGATCTGCGGCGAGGCGAAAGAGGCGCACGGCTTCGGTGGCGTTTTTGGCCACGCCGGTGCCGTTGAGGTAGCAGCTGCCGAGGTTGTTCTGGGCGTTGGCGTGGCCTTGCTCGGCGGCTTTTTCGTACCACTTCACGGCTTCGGCGGGGTCTTTGGGCGCACCGATGCCGTCCATGAGACAGGCACCGAGCTCATACTGCGCGAGGGCATGGCCCTGCTCGGCGGCTTTGCGCAGCCAGAGGACGGATTCGGCGAGGTTCGTATCGGTGCCGCGTCCGGTGGCGAGGCAGAGGCCGAGGGCGGTTTGCGCCTCGGCGTTGCCCTGCAGGGCAGCTTTGCGATACCAGAGCACGGCCTGGGAGGCGTCCTTGCTGACGCCGGTGCCTTCATCAAAGGCGAGGCCGAGTTCATACTGGGCCTGAGGGTCGTTTTTCTCGGCGGCTTTGCGGAACCATTTCACGGCTTCGGTGTCGTCGCGGGGGACGCCGTTGCCGAGGATGAGTTGCTGGCCGAGGCAGTACATGGCGAGAACCTCGCCCTGCGCGGCGGCTTTGCGGAACCATTGCGCGGCCTCGGCGGCGTTTTTCTCCACGCCTTCGCCGGCGAGGTAGCAGCGGCCCATCTCATACTGGGCTTCGGCGAGGCCCTGGTCTGCGGCCATGCGCATCCAGCGCACGCCTTCGGCGAAGTCTTTGACCACGCCGACGCCACGCAGGTAGAACTCGCCGAGATCAAACTGCGCGCCAGAATCTCCCTGCGCGGCGGCTTTGCGGACCCAGGTGAGCGCGGCGATCTCGTCTTTGACGACGCCATTGCCCTGGAAGTAGGCGCTGCCGAGGAGGTACTGCGCCCTGCCATCGCCCTGGTCTGCGGCGAGGCGGAGCCACTTGACGGCCTCTGCGGCGTCCTTGGGCACGCCATCGCCATTCAGCAGTCGCTGGCCGAGGAGGCGCTGCGCCTGCACGTGGCCCTGCTCGGCGAGGGTGCGGAGCTCGGGCAGCGGTGTGGTATCGGTGAGTGTGATGAGAGAGTTTGTGGTAGGTAGTGGTGGTGCAGGCGGGCTCTCCGAGGTGGTGGAAGTGGCAGCGGCGGCGGCGGCGGCTGCTGCTGGAGGCTGGGAGGGAAACTGGAGGAAGAAGGCGAGCACCAGCACGGCGGCGCCTGCGGAAAGGCCGATGGCGATGCGGGTGAGCGTGCTGGCGGGCTTTTTTGCCGGCGGCGGGGGCTCGACTGGCTGAGATGCAGGGCGCGGGCGGGCGGCGCGGGGCTGCGCTGCTGCTGCTGCGGAGGGGGCTTCCCAGGGCTGCTGTGGGGGCGGTGGTGGCTGCGAGAAGGAGGGCTGCTGCTGTTGGTGCTGCTGGGATGCAAAGGGGCGTTTGGGTCCGGGCAGGGGCAGGGAGGAGGGGGAGTGGCGTGAGGCGCGTTTGCTGGTCTGGGCTTTTTGAAAGGGGAAGGCCCCGTCCGGCACGGCCTGCAGCAGGGCGTGGGCGGCTTTGACCTCGGCGCTTTTCGTGTTGGCCTTGGCGATGAGCTCGGGATTTCCCTCAAACCGGCCGACGCACCAGACGAGGAGGGCGTCCTGGTAGGCGATGGTCAATTGCGCCCGGGTGATGGGCGCGGTGAGATCGAGGATGCGCAGGGCTTCGGTAGTCGTCATAGGGCCGAGGCTGCGAGAGAAGCGTGGAAAGGCCGTGTGTCACCCTGGATTTTGTTTGAAGGAGATTTTGGGAATGGCTCGGGGAAAGGGGGGGGGCGTGGTGTGCAAGGCCGCAGCGCTCCGCGGAACCCCAAAGGTACGGATGGGTGCTGGGCAGGCGGCGTGAATTGGCCGCGCTGCTGCTCCCGCTTCCATCGTTACTGCACGCTGGCGCTTTCCTGCGTGCGACTTTTTACCCGGCGAAAGGCCGGAGGGAGGGGCGGCTCAGCCCAGGGGCTTGAGCCGCAGCTGGCGCAGCGTGTAGAAGGGGGCGTCGGATTCCTTCATGCGCCGGGCTCCGATTTTGCGCTGGGGGCCGAATTGATCGCGCTGGGCGGTGAAGATGCCTTCCACGAATTCCTTGCTGCCCAGTGCCACGCCGTCGGAGAAGTAGCGCACGCGCAGGCGCACGAGTTCGCCGGGGCTGAGTTTGCCTTTCTCTGCGAGCACGGTGCGTGCTGACTCGGCACTGATGCCACGAGATACCACCTTCTCATTCTGCGCGTCTTTGACCTCGCGGCCTTCGGCATGCAGGAGGCAGCGGTAGGCGGCTGCAGCGCCGGCGGTCTTCCAGCCGTCCACCGGTTTGCCCTGGGCTTTGCACAGGCCGCGCTGGGCTCTGCGGCTACCGCCGAGGGCCTCGGCGTAGCCGCACCAGCGATAGTCCTTCGGATCTTTCACGAGGCCGGCGCGCACGGGATTGAGATCGATGTAGGCTGCCATGGTGCGCAGGGGCTCACCTTTGCCTTCGACGAGGACGCTCTTGAAGCGGTCCATCCACAGTGTGCCACGGCGGCCGCGACGTTTGTTGAACCAGCGGCTGAAGCGTTCTTTGACCTCTTTGACGAAGAGGGAGAGATCGCAGAAACGCTTTTTCAGAGCGTCGATCCGCTGCTCGGCGAGGACGGCCATGCCGCGTGCGCGGAAATCGGCGAGTTCATCGCGCAGCAGGCCCAAATAGGCGCGGCTGTAGAGGGTGCGCAGGTGATCGAAGAGCTTTGCTTCGCCCTGGGGGCCGTCAAAGCGCTGCACCCAGGTTTCGCGGTGCGGCACTTCGGCGAGCAGATGGAAGTGATTTCCCATGATGCAGTAGGTGACCACCTTGATGCCGGAGAACTCGGCCATGCGCCAGATCACGCGGCGCAGCGCTTCCTTTTCCACGTCGTCAAACAGCACTTCGCCGCCGCAAGTCCGCGACATGACGTGGTAGCAGTAGGACTCCAGCGGTCCTTTGCCGAGCACGCGAAACCGCCCGCCGGACCACGAACGCGCGCCGGGAAAGATACCGGTTTTCGCATTCACACCGACAAGTTGCTCTTCGAGCGGGAGGGGCGGCATCGCTTGAGAATCAGGGGATTGGGTAGGCCTCATGGGGCGGAATCTATAGGAAATGGCGGTGGGTGCAACAACTAAATGCCTGGCATTATTTGTGAGTGCCAAGAACTGGGAAAGGAGCGATCCTTGGTTAGTACTCGGGCGTGGTATTTACTCCAGGCGCAGGCAGGTGGCGGTGAGGCGGGTGCGCTGGGTGTCGGGCACGGGGGGCGGTTGGAAGTCTTTGAGATGTGCGTGCCGGAGGAATCTCCAAATGCCTTTGAAGTGATAGATGCGGGAGAGGAGCAGCAGCCACAGGGCGATGGATGCCAGGGGCCAGGTGAGCGGGAGTGACGAGCCGGATAGGTGAATGAACCAGCGCAAGGGTCGCACCATGGGGGCGGCGGGGAGTGCTTGAAGAAGCAAATAGGGAAGGGTGAGGATGCCGGCAAGGCTGGTCAAAGCATGCAACGCATGGGCTGCACCTAGGACGCTGGGTTTTGGCTTCATGGTGTGTGGGGGGGATGGAACGGCGATGTGGGATGAGGAAATGGAAAACAGGCGCTGGATGTGGCTGAGCGGGGGGGCGCTGTTTTGTGTGTCTCAATCGTCACACTCTCAATCTTGAGCGGGCGGTGTTTTGTCACAGGCTCGTTGCATGAATTCTTTGGCGGCACCTGTTTTTTCTCCCCACGGGGTGGGTGCTGGCCGGGTGCAAATGGGGAGCGGGCTGCCATGAAAGCATGCCTGCTGGCCGGACTGATCTGTTGTTGGCTGGTTTCTTGTGGTCGCGCGAGGAAGCCGCACAAGACGGTGGCGGAGGTGAAGAAATCCGATGTCGTGTGGTGCCGGATTCTGGGGGCCAGCGTCACGGTGCCGAACCAGAAGGCCGAAGAATGGGCCATCCGGCGTGCCACTTTTTTGTACCAGACGAAGGCTGAGGGCAGCAATCGCCGCTTCATCGAGGTGAAGGTTTCGCGGCCTGCGGCGCCGCTGCATTTCTCCCGGGGCTCCACGATTCCGGATCCGCCACGTGCGCCGGTGATGGACGAGGTTTTCATTCCCGAGGCCTTTCTGGAGGAATTGAGGGCTGCGGGGCGGCAGGTGGCGCGTGCTTCGGAATGCGACGTCAGCAAGAAAGGCGTGAAGGACCGGGCGACAGGTGCCACCGGGGGTGAGCTTCTCAGCGTCTGCGACATCTGCTTTCTCAGCCCCACCGAGGCGGAGGTGACGGGCGGGTGGTGGCGGAGTCCGGAGAGCGCCGCGTCATACACCTATGTCCTCAAAAAGATCGACGGCGTCTGGGTGGTGGCAGGTGAGCACATGACTTCGGTCTCTTGAACTGAGGGGGATTCTGGCGGGCGCACTTTGGCATTGCCACGGGATGTCGAGCCTGTCAGAAGCTTGGGCTGTTGGCCTGCGACTTATGACGAGCCCCACCCTGAACTGCTTGGTTTGTGCGAACCCGTGGACGGATGAGCGGGGCGTGAGGTGCGCGAGGGTGGAGGTGCGCGAGGGTGGAGGTGCGCGAGGGTGGAGGTGCAGGCGGAGCACTGCGAGGTGCATGTGCCGCTGAGACGGGGCGAGGCGGTGGGCACACCTGAGATGGGGTAGGGTTATACCCCATAGGCAGGGCAGGGTATCTGCGGAAAGGTGCACCCATGCATCAGTGGTTCGACTAACGATAAACTGAGCAACCAACCGAATCCTATGAAACCCTTCCTCTTCCTCCTCCTCTTCTCTTCCGCCACTTTCCTGACCGTGAGCTGCAACAAGCAGAAGCAGGCCATCGATGCGCAAAACGACGCCACCCAGACCGCGCTGGACCACCAGAAAGATGCCGTGGCTGCAGACGCCAAGGAAGCCAAGGCGCAGGTGGACATCGACACCAAGATCACCAAGGCCAACATCGATGCAAACAAGGCTGTGGACCAGGCCCAGCTGGATGCCGACAAGAAGAAGGCTGACGCCGAAGCCGCCGCTGCCAAGGCCCGTGTGGATGCCGTGCAGAAGTAATCTGCCCGCCCCGGAGCGCGCCCACCTCGTGGGCCTGCTCTTTTCAAACTCTCCCTCCTCTTCCGACCCTAATAACACACACACACACCACTCCTATGAAAACATCCATCACACGCATCGCACTTCTCGTCTTCGCATCTGCGGCCCTGACCCTCGTCGGCACCAGCTGCCGCACCGTTCGTGGCTTCGGCCAGGACGTGGAGCATGTGGGCGGCCACATCGAGCACGCCGCCCGCTAATCCAGCGCACGCAAAGCATTCGAAGCGTTGTTGGAAAGCCACTAAGGCTTTTCAACAACGCTTTTGCTTGGCAAAGCGGTCGCGTGAGGGACAGTACCGCCTTCCTCCTCTGAGTCCCTGATCCGAAGGGACGGGTGTCTGGCGCTTTCAATGCTCCGTCCATTGAAGAAAGACCGCGCCGCACCGTCTACAAAAAAACACATCCCTCTGCATTCCCCATGAAACACATTTTCTCCGCGCTCTCTGCCACTCTTCTGCTGGCGGTGCTGGCGCCCGCCTTCGCCCGGGCCGAGGCCCCCCCCACGGGCGGCACCATGGGCATCTACGTCGAAAACGATCTCTTTGCCGGCACGGACCGCTACTACACCAGCGGGGTGAAGCTGAGCTGGACCTCGCCGGATCTTTCCCGCCTCAGCGGCACGCCGCATGCCCGCATGATGCTGCCGCTGTTTGAGCTGATTCCCGGCATCCATGACACAAACTACCAGAAGAACGTCATCCACTCCATCGGGCAGGACATTTACACGCCTGACAACACGGAGACCTTCACCCCGGCGCTGAACGACCGGCCCTATGCAGGCTGGCTGTATGTCTCCAACGGCGTGGTGTGGAAGACGGACCGCGTGCGAAACATCCTGGTGATGGACATCGGCGTGGTGGGCTCGTATTCCTATGCGCAGGAGGCGCAGCGCTACGTGCATGATGCGCGCGGCTTTGACCACCCGAACGGCTGGGACCACCAGCTGCACAATGAGATCGGCGTCACCCTGGCGTATGAGCGCACCTGGCGCTGGCCGCACATCGTGAAGCGCAGCGGCGCGGAGTGGGAATTCCTCCCGCATGCCGGCGCGACGGCGGGGAATGTGAAGGACTACGCCAATGTGGGCGGCGAATTCCGCATGGGCTTCAATCTGCCGGACGACTACGGTACGCCTTCCATCGGCCCGTCCTCCGCCGCATCCACTCCGGTGGATGGCTCACTGGGCGCGGACCGCTCCTGGTTCCCGCTGGGCTTCCACGTCTTTGCGCGTGCAGACGGCCGCGCCGTGGCGCACAACATCTTTCTGGACGGCAACACCTTTGGCGACAGCCCCTCCGTAGGGCACAACGTCTTCGTGGCGGACCTGAGCACCGGCTTTGTCATCAACTGGCGCAACACCAAGATGTCCTACGCCGTGGTCTACCGCACCAAGGAGTTCAACGCGCAGATCGCGCCGCAGCTCTTTGGCACCGTGTCGCTGAACTGGACGTTTTAGGCGCGGGTGCGGGGCGGGCTGTGGGAGGTGCGCCGTGACGCTTTGAAACGGTGTGGATGATGGCGTGAAAATGTGTCAAAAATTTGCACCCTGTCCCCCTTCTGGGGCGGCTCGCGCCTCGGTTAACCGCCTGCCTCATCTCCAGGTGAGAATCTGCGGCGGCTTGCGCGGCACGGGCGGTGTATCGCCGGCCGGCACACCCAGAATGATGGGGGCGATGGCGGTCCACTCCTCCGGGATCTTCAGCTCCGCCTTCCACTCGGGCGAGTTCAGGGCCTCCACCGCAAAGCCGATGACGCAGGTTCCCAGGCCCTGGGCGCAGGCGGCGAGCATGAGGTTTTCAGCAGCCAGCCAGCAGTCCGCCGTGACGAAGGACCCCTGCGATTTGCCGTAGATGACGATCAGCGAACTGGCGTCATAGAAGACGTGGAACCCTGTTTTGTTCACCAGGTCCAGCACGTGCGTGGCGTGCGGGGAGCTGGAGCTCTTGGCCTCCTCGCGCACGCATTCCTTGGCGCTTTCAGACAGGCGATCCAGCAGCGCCCTGTCCTCGATGATGGCAAAGCCCCAGGGCTCCTGATGCATGGCGGTGGGAGCGTGGACGGCGGCATCGAGCAGCCTGCGGATCACCTCCGCGCCGACGGTCGTCGCCGTAAAATGACGGACGGAGCGGCGCTGATAAACGGCATCCATGGCGCTCATGGCGGCGCCGGTCTCGGTGGGTGATGGGAGAGGGGGCATGGCGTGGGGGAGAAAAAGGAATGTCTGCAAAGACGCCGCCTCTAAGCCCGCCCCGCCCGCTGTTGCGGTGGGGAGAGCACAGGCCGGCGTTGTTCTTTCTACGGTATCGCCCCGCCACCGCGCCGCCATGGGCAGCCAGCCTCAATTCATCTCAGCTTTCGGCTGAGGAATGATGCGCCAAAAGCGCATGCGAGCGGGATGATGGAGGTGAAAATTTGTCAAGAATTTGCACCCTGACCCCATTTTGGAGTCGGTCCGCACAGCGCGGCTGCGCCGCCCTCGGCATGACGCACCAGCCACTTGCGGCTGATGCCAAACTCCACGCAGAGCTCCGTCACGGTGAATCTCCCGCTGTTGGCCAAGGTGACAAACTTCAGTCGTTGCTCTGTCGTAGGGGTGTTGGTCCAAGGCATGAAATCCCGCTCCAACTGTAACCCATGTTCCCGGTCAACTTGTCATCTATGTGCCCGGTCCGAACCAACGCAGCTGCACCGCCCTGGGCATGGCGCACCCGCCACTTGTGAACGCACCTGCGGCTGACGCCAAACTCCAAGCACAGCTGGCTCACACTGAAGCTTCCGCTGTGGTCCAAGGTGACAAATGAGAGGGCAGACGCTCATGCCGCCGCTGCGCCGCCCTCACGGGTAGCTCACCTGCACGCGGTAGAATTTCCGCAGGGAGGTGGCATCGGGATCGGTCACGGTGCGGGTCTGGCCGTTGTCCTGAATGATGGCGCCGGTCAGGGGCTGCCAGCCGCTGGCGCTCAGGTCGGTGCTGAACTGCACGGTGTAGGTGCGGTCTGGCAGGCGGGGGCTGATGACGAGGGTGTGGGAGCCGGGGGCGTTGCCGACGGAGGTGACGAAGCGTGAAGCGGGGTCCGTGGGATTGAGGCCGGCGGTGTATTTGAAGAGGTTGTTCTGGCCGGTGCCGCTGGCGTCGGCGGTGGGGGCGGCCAGGGGATTGTTGGCGCCGAAGTACTGGAGCTGCCAGGAGTCGGGGAGGCCGTCGCTGGCGTAGGCGCCGAAGTTGTCCGGCACGGTGTCCAGCACGGTGAGGCCCAGCGTGCCGCTGAGCCCGAGGTAGCTGCCCTGCACGATGGCGGCGGTGTTTTGGCCCACAAGGCCCGCCGTGGCCAGGCCGCCGCTGCTGATGCTGGTGAGGGGGCCGCTCTGCACGCTCCAGGCGATGCTGGTGGCGGGCACCCCCAGGGTGGTGCCGTCATCCAGCACCTGCGCGGCGTCGAGCTGACGCGTGCCGCTTTCGTTGATCGTAGCGGGCGTGGCCGCCAGTTGCAGTGCGGTCACCTCATAGATCTGGCCGAGGTAGCCGCTCTTGGCCGTCTGCGCAGGGGCCGCCACGGTGGCGATGCCGGTGATGCCGCCGAGACTGCCCTCACTGCGGTAGCTGCTGCTGGTGGCGTGGGCGCCGCCGGCGTCCACGCTGTCCGTGGGCACGGTGTAGCTGGTGCTGGCGCGCGGGCCGGCGTGCAGGGTGGTGGCAAGCGCGAGTGCGGCGAGCCAGGGGGCGGCGCTTGGCAACCAGTGCCGCGGCTTCACTTGCGGTGCCGGAGGCGCGCAAGTCATTCGCGCCGGGAGACTTGCCGCAGCGCGTGCGGGTTCGGGTGGGATGGTGTGGTGTGTCATACCAGAGGCTCCGCTTGGGGTGGGTGGATGGGGGGTTACAGCTTGCTGATGCTCGCGTCGCCATAGTTCGCCACCCAGATGCTGGCACCATCGAAGCAGATGCCGTAGGGGGTTGTTTTCACGGAGTAAGTGCCGATGACGGCCCCGGTGCTGGCATTGAGCTTCGTCGCGGTGTTGGCGCTGCTATTTGACGTCCAGATGCTGGAGCCGTCGAAACAGACGCCCCAGGGACCCGTTCCCACGGAGTACGTGCCGACGACGGCCCCGGTGCTGGCGTTGAGTTTGGTCACGTTGTTGTCATCCTGGTTGGCCACCCAGATGTTTATGCCGTCGAAACAGATGCCACCGGGATTGGCTCCCACGGTGTAAGTGCCGATGACGGCCCCGGTGCTGGCGTTGAGCTTCGTCACTGTGCTGTCGCTCTGGTTTACCGCCCAGATGCTGGAGCCGTCGAAACAGATGCCACGGGGGCTGTTGCCCACGTTGTAAGTGCCAACGACGGCCCCCGTGCCGGCGTTGAGCTTCGTCACGTTGTGGCTGTTGGCATTGGCCACCCAGATGTTGGTGCCGTCGAAACAGAGGGCGACGGGAGTGCTTCCCACAGTGTAAGTGCCGATGACGGCCCCGGTGCTGGCGTTGACTTTTGTCACGGCGCTGTCGATCAGGTTGGTCACCCAGATGCTGGAGCCGTCGAAACAGATGCCATTGGGAAGGCTTCCCGCTGCGTAGGTGCCGATCACGGCCCCGGTGCTGGCATCCAGCTTCGTCACGTTGCCGCTGCCGATGTTTGCCACCCAGATGCTGGAGCCGTCGAAGCAGGCGCCATTGGGATTGGTGCCCACGCTGAATCTGTTGTTGGCCTGGGCCACGCCCCATTTCAGCAGGGCGATCTGCTTGCGGTTGGGCGACGGGGCGACACTCGTCGTGGTGATGCCTGTGATGCCCGAGCCATCTCCCACGAAGGCCGGGGCCGTGACGGTGCCGGTGAAGGTGGGAGAGGCCGTGGGGGCTTTGGCCGCCACATTGCCATTGAGTTTGTTGATGGCGGTAAGGATGGTGTCCGCCGAGGTGATGGTGCCGGTGGTGCTGGAGAAGCCGGTGAGCGACTTGCCGGTGACGGTGGTCGCCGCGATGGCCGTGGCCCCCTGCGTGCCGGTGACGTCGCCGGCGAGTGAGCCGGTGAAGCTGCCTGCGCTGCCCGTGACATTCCCCGTGACGTTGCCGCTGAAGGCCGGGGCCGTGACGGTGCCGGTGAAGGTGGGGGAAGCCGTGGGGGCCTTCGTCGCCACGTTGCCATTGAGCTTGTTGATGGCGGTGAGGATGGAGTCCGTGGCGGAGATGGTGCCGGTGGTGCTGGAGAAACCGGTGAGAGCCTTGCCGGTGACGGTGGCCGCCGCGATGGCGGTGGCGCCCTGCGTGCCGGTGACATCGCCCGCGAGCGATCCGGTAAAGCTGCCCGCAGTCGTGGCGGTGGACGCATTGCCCGTGAGATTGCCGCTGAAGGTGCCCGTGGTGGTGCCGGCAAGGGTGAGGCCGCTGGCAAGCTGGGTGCTGCCCACGGCACCGCTGGCGATCTGCGTGCTCGTCACGCTGCCGGAGGCCAGACTGGTGGCGGTGATGCCCGTCAGGCCGGAGCCATTGCCGTGAATCACACCCGTGAGGTAGGTGTCTGTCTGCGTGGTGCCATCGCCAATGCGGATGATGTTGGACTCTCCGGCCACGCCTGCATGGCCGATGTCGATGTTGTTGCTGCCGGTGGTGAGGTTCTGCCCGGCGCGGTTTCCCAGGGCGATGTTGCTGCCGCCGGTGGTGTTGCCGGAGAGGGCCTGCCAGCCAAAGGCGGTGTTGGAGTTGCCGGTGGTCGTGCCAATGAGCGCCTGATAGCCCGCAGCCGTGTTGTTGCTGGCCAGATTGTTTTGCAGCGCGTAGGACCCCAGCGCGGTGTTCTGATTGCCGGTGACGTTGTAATTCAGCGCATCAAAGCCGAAGGCCACGTTGTTGGAGGCCGTGGTGCTGAACTGCAGGGTCTCATACCCGCTGGCGGTGTTGTTGTTTCCCGTGGTGTTGCTGGTAAGGGAGTAGGTGCCGCTGGCGGTGTTCTTGGTGCCGGAGGTGTTGGCCGTGAGCACCAGATAACCGACCGCGGTGTTCTGGATGCCGGCATCGTTCACCGCGAGCGCCCCGCTGCCGATGGCGGTGTTCTTATGCCCCGTGGTGAGCGCCGGGAGTGTGTTGTTGCCAAAGGCCACGTTGTCATAGCCCGTCTGGGTGAAATTGCCGGAGTTCGCGCCTGCAAAGAGACTGCTGGAGCCGTAGCTGTGCAGCAGGCTCGCCCCATTTTGCTGGATGACCCCCGTCGTCGCGCCGGTGGTGACCGGCAGATTCACGCCCGTGGCCATCAGCGCATAACCCACCGCTGCGATGCGCTGGTCCGGCGTGAGCAGCTGCGAACCGTTCACCCCGTCATTGAACCAGACGCGCAGGCGCACATCCGCATTGGAAAAGACGCCGGGCGGCACCGCCGTCATGTTTGCCAGCGTGGTGTCCCCGAGCTGCACGGAGTAGAGGCCTTTGGTCACGAAAAGGGTCACGGCGGCGGCGGGCTCGCTCCCCGCGGTGCTGCTGCCGTCATTGCTCCAGTAGGTGGTGCTGCCGTTCGCATTGACCAGGGCAAACTTGAACTGGCCCGTGCCGTCAAAATTGGTGGTGCCGACCGCGACGCGGCCCTGGTAGTTCAGGAGCTGAGGCACCTGGGCCTGGAGCGTGGCGGCGGAAGCGAGCAGCAGCAGCAGGGCCAGGCCCCGTGCGATGAGTGTGGTCATGAGGGTTTCGTGTGCGGGTGAAAGGCTCTGGTGCACGCCGCCACCTCAACCCGGCAGAACATCGTGGTGCTGACGCGCGGAGAGAAAAACGCCCCGGAAAACGCCTTAAGCCAACCGGGGAATAACTCTTAGCCAGGGCTTAGCAGGCTTGTCCACCACGAAATTGTGGCAAAAATGGCAAGGGCAAAATGCCTGGCAGCTTTGCCTTTGCTGTTTGCCTCTGAAGGAGTGAACTGAAGAGAGTTCACAGAACAGGCGGCAAGGGAAACCGGCATTCTCGCGCCTGGGGCCGATGTGCAGTGATCGAGCAGGCACCTTGTAAATCAATGCTTTGATCCGCCCAGGTTGTACAGAATGCCTGGCAACTTTTTCTGGCAACTTTTTCCAAAGGTCTCTGATGGAAATGTCTCTGTGTCCTCGGCCTGGGGTTGGTGGCCTTGTTCACCTTGTGACACGTGGCGTTCAACGAGCTTTTTCATCCGCAGCTTTGGGCGCGGGTGCAGCGAGTTGTTCGCGCGCGGCCGCCACGGCTGCGGTGATCTCGTTGATCAGCTGCTCTGCATACGCCTTATTGGAGGGGTCCCGTATCGCGCCCCGGATCCGCTGCGCCAGTCTCTCCAGGCGCGGGCTGAGCTGCGCCACCAGCATGAGATTCAGCGGCTCGTCCTTGCCCAGCATCCGGTGGTTGCACCACAGATGAATCAGCGCCTGCTGCAGTCCCTCCGCTGGGAAGTCGGGGCTGTCCATGCTCTTCAGCGTCACGCTCAGCAGCTCCATCAGCACGGCGGGGTCGGTGATGGCATTGAGCAGATCGATCTGATGGTAGAATAAGACCGGAGGAATATCGCCAATCCGTGTGGCCAGGAGGACAGCCAGTGGCTGCACCGTGCTCTGCTGCCAGGCCCGGTAGTCGTCGATGCTGCCGCTGAAGTGATGATAGCGATACAGATGATTCAGGCTCACCGCAGAGGTGATCACCAAGCTGGCGGGAAGTAACTTGACCTTGCCGGGGGCAAAGGTGGCAGCAATGCGCTCCGGCGTCACTTCCTTCTCAAGCATGGCCGCCATCTTTTGAGCCAGCTCTTTCGGGAGGTTCGTGCCTTCCGGCTTGAAGTTGTAATACTGCTCCACCAGCCCGATGGCGGCAATGCGCACTTCAATGTCGCTGTCGTTCATCAGCTTCCAGAGCAGATCGTAGTACGCCATGTCGTGGAGTTCGTAAAGCCGGGTCAGCGCGTGGAGCCTGTCCTCCGGGCTGCTGCTGGCGGCCAGGCGCAGAGTTTCAGCCAGATTTCTTTTTTCGAGGTCTGCCATCTCCTTGGTGGGCTCTGAGCGCAGTGGCACGGTGATGGCTGGCAAGGATGGACTTGGATTGCGGTTTTTTTGGAAATCATCTGGCTGTGAGCGTAGTGGCGCGGTGATCGCCAGCAAAAGCACGAATAGGAGTCGAAGCTGCTTGAAGGAGTGGCTCATGGGTGGAAGGCAGGCCGAGGTGGTTTTATTTCCGGGTGCTCCGGAATCTTGGGGCTCGAACCTCAGTGCATTGGATCACCATGCTTCTGCCGCGCAGGATTTCCAGCCCCCATTTTCACGGTGGCTGGCGGGTGAGCTGGCACGGCGCATCGCTGCATCTCTCTCTGCTATGAGATGGGTGCCAAAAATGGCAGCGATTCAGGCACATCAATCGCTGGGATTTCGTGCCTCACTTTATCTTTATCCCAGTAGTACCCGCCACCGTATTTGGTTTTGATGCGCGTGCCGCCGTTTCTTTTGCGGATGATGTTTTCAAACCTGACCGCACGCTTCTCGTGCGCGTTAGGCCGATCCTTCACTCTGTCGTTGATGTTGGAAGTGCCGATGCCCAGTGGATCGATGGCGTCCCCGGCCTGGCGTTCAGAGGCATGGTAGAGCTCATGCCACACATCCTCCAGGGCCTCGGCGTCAGGATTGAGTTTTCCGCGTGTTGTGACTGCGTCACGCGCCAGGGATGGGGCGCTCAGGAAAATGACATGAACATCCCGGCCCTGCTCGTCCTTCATCCCAGTGTTCACGTACTGGTTGTACAGAATGCCTGGCAACTTTTCGACTTTTCCTGCCTGACGACATTGTCATTCAGTCTAGCGGGATCTCGCATCGCTCTCTTTGAGCATCACGTCAACTTTGAGCGCTTTCACTTGCCGCACTCGCAGATAACTGCCAAGAATGGCCAGAAGCTCTCTATCCATCTTCGCAAGGATCAAGGCACAGTTCATCTCGTGTTGCTCCTTGCTGGCCTGCATTTTGGCCGGATCTGTACGGTTTTCGGCCTCCAATGAGGTTTCCTGGTTTCGTCTCCCGGTTTCATGCAGATTTTGCATGTCCATGTTGTAAAAAACATCCAGAGTCTTTTGCACAGCCTTGTCATCCAGCCCCCACTCCTTGTACAAGGCCGCCATGGGCTTCTTTAAAGACTCGCCATTCAACCTGTCAGCCACCGCGCGGTACTTCGCCTCTATCGATTTCTCGCCAGCATCCTCCGCACTTTGGATCGTTTGAATCTGGCTGCTTTTCTCAGGTTGCTGAGGACGGGGCGACGAACTGCTGGAAACTGAAACAGCAGGTGTGACTGAAGCTGCAGAGGGGGGAGTGGGCTCGGTTGCTGAAGATCGCAACAAGATCAAGACTGAGGCGGCAACAACCGTCAGAGGAGAAAAAATCAGAACCCTGCGTTTCATGGTCAATCAATGCGGAAGGTTGATGATATACGGAGCAACCATGTGCTGGTTCCTGAGGATGACTTCATAAGTGATAAATGAATGATGCGGTCACTGCAACTCAAATGGGTCGGAGTGAATGCAGCTCCTGAGAGCCTCAATTTCTCGCTCAATAAAGATCTTTTCTGACCCGGGTTTAAACAACGAATCATTGAGCCGTTCAATGGTGGTAGTGGCAGAAAAGATGCCACAGAAAAGATGCCAAGCATGAATGGCACTCAGTTAAGGCAATGTTTCGCGCCTTAGCGCCGCCCCAAAGGCCAATCGTGATCTGCCGAAGAAAACGCTCCAGGAGCGCGGGCCTCCGAGCCCGCAGCACGCCGCAAACACACGCGACTCCGAATAGTCCCTGCCTCCATCGCTCGCTCGTTCCCGAAGCGCTCGTGGTTCCGCTGTTCTGCCTGCAGCCACACCCGCTGCGTGGAAGCGACCTGCTGCGGACTCAGGAGGTCCGCGCTCCAGGAATCTTTCCGCCTGCAACACTTCATTCCGCGATGCATGCTCTTAACTGAGTGCCATTCATGCCTGGTATCTTTTTGAGGCCGCTGTGCAGTGATCGGGCAGACACATTGTAAATCAATGCTTTGATCCGCCCATATAAAATGCCTGGCATCTTTTTTGAGGATGACTTCATAAGTGATAAATGAATGATGCGGTCACTGCAACTCAAATGGGTCGGAGTGAATGCAGCTCCTGAGAGCCTCAATTTCTCGCTCAATAAAGATCTTTTCTGACCCGGGTTTAAACAACGAATCATTGAGCCGTTCAATGGTGGTAGTGGCACGCGCTTCTTTTCGGATGGCCGCTTTTCCAGCGGCGTCATCCCCCCTCCTATACGCTGCAAACCACTCATCCTCGGCCTCCTGGATGATTTTAAATTGCCTGCCGATTTCCGCCCTGATGGCGTACTCTTCGGCCTCCAGTTCGCAGAGCCTCTGCAGTGCTGCATCCAATTTCGCCTGGCAGTCGGCGCATGGCTTTCTCTTGGCCTTGCCTGCTGCCGGGGGCTGTGGTGCAGCGGGAACGTTCTGCGCAGGAGCGGCGGCAGGCGGTTGCGCTTGCTGCTGCGCAGCCAGTCTGCCGCCCGGTGCCGTCGGAGTGGCCCCACCCACTGGCTGCTGCTGCTGCTGCGCGGCAAGGATTCGTTCGGATCCCTGGAGGCGTTGTTGCGGCAGTCCGCTGGCACCCTTTCCCATCTGCTGTGTCAAAAACGCCTCTGGAGCGCTGCGTTGTTCAAAGATGCGGCCTCCCGGCTGAGTGGGGCGGTTCTCTTGAGTGGGGGCTTTCCCGGCAGGAGAGTCTGGAGCGGTCGAGTGGAAAGCATCGCGGAAGCCCTGCGGGGAGGGGGCGAAGCCGTTGTCGCGAGTGGTGGTCGCGCTGCGGTCTGCGGGAGGTGCGCCGTCGAAGCGGGAACTGCGGGTGGTGTTTTCCCAGGGTTTGGGGGCGGGGGCGTGTGCGTCCTCAGGGTGGTCCTGCGGGGGCAGGTCTTGGGCGGTGATGCGAGGCATGTACCAAGGTCTGTCGTCTGCGTGGTCTTGCGGGGCGGTGTCGTCCTCGGGGTTGTGGTCAGAGTCTGCCTCTGGCGGAGGGGCATCATCCTGCGCCTCTGCCATGGGCGATCCGGAGGTGGAGGGTGTGGCGGAGCGTGGAGGGATCGGGCCGATCTCTCTCCGTGGGCTGTCTTCTCGAAGCGGGGCGGTGGAAGGCGCAGGATTGTCACGCACCGGCAGGTGGCTGAAGGCGCGGACGCCGCCGACGCGGGGCATGGGCTGCATGGCGTCGTCTTCCTCCTCCTCGTCATCGAGGTGGTCAGGGCGGCGGACGCGGGTTTCAGGAAGGTGCGAGGTGGAGAAGATGAAGGCCATGCTGGAAAGCTTGGGCCTGGATTTGGGGATGCAAGTTAAAAATACCTAATCGTGGTATGAAGTGCTGGTGTTATGCTGCTGGTTCTTGGTTTTTACACGGTGGGGTGTTTTTTTGGCGGCCTGTGCGCTGCCTGTGGAAGACACCTCATCCATGGAGCCTGATTCAGGCTCCGGTTTTTGTGTCTTCGGTGGTTGATTGCATCTGGGGAATGGCGCGCAGGAGGTGAGGTGGCGCTGCTGGAGATTTTTTTGAATGCGGTCACCTGTGCCTAATCAACGGGGTATCAGCGGTTCAGGTGGGGGGTGCGCTCGGGTGGGTGGGGCGGGCGGAAAATGGAGCTTGCACATGGGTGCGGGGCGGTGGTGAAATCGGGCGCATGTGCTTTCTTTTTCGCGTTCGTTTTCACCTCAGGTTCTGGCTTGTCTGCATGATGGCTCTGGTGCTGGGGGCAGGGGAGGGGGTGATGGCGCAGCAGTATTTTACCGCGCCAGCACAGGAGGAGGCAGCCGACGAGGCGGCGCCATGGCGGGAGCGCGGGCTGCGCTCCGCGCTGGCAGATCCCTCGCCGGAGGTGCGCTCTTATGCGGTGGAGTTCATCGCGGGCACGCGCTGGGCCGCCACGCTTCTCAGTGTGAAGGAGGTGCTGCCCCTGCTGCGCAGCAAAGATGAAAAGATCCGCATGCGTGCCGCGCAGGCGCTGGGGCCGCAGGGCGTGCAGGACGCCGCTTATTTGAAAGAGATGCTGCCGCTGCTGCACAGCCAGGATGAGCACGTGGTCTATCAGGCGCTGAATGTCTTGAGCAGCCTGGGCCGCGCGGCCGCTCCCTATGCCCACGAGCTGCTGCCGCTGCTGCAAAGCCCGGATGAGTGGGTGCGTGCGCGTGCGGTGAAGACGCTCGGGCGTCTGGGCCCTGAGGCCGTGCAGTATGCCAGGGATCTTGTGCCGCTGCTGCGGGATGAGAAATACAACGTCATCCAGGCCGCTGCGGAGGCGCTGGGCTTTCTCGGGCGTGAAGATGCCGCCGCCGTAGTGCCTCTGTTGCAGCCACACCTCGCGCCCTGGCCTGCGGCTTCGCGCGCGGCTACAGGAGATCCCTTTGGAGCAGCGCCCGCGCCTCAGCCTCCGCCTGCCGCACCCGATGCCTCAAAGCCAGATCCCTTTGGCGCAGCGCCCGCGCCTTCGCCTGCCGCACCCGATGCCTCAAAGCCAGATCCCTTTGGCGCAGCGCCCACGCCTCCGCCTGCCGTACCCGATGCCTCAAAGCCAGATCCCTTTGGAGCAGCGCCCGCGCCTCAGCCTCCGCCTGCTGCACCCGATGCCTCAAAGCCAGATCCTTTTGGAGCAGCGCCCGCGCCTGCACCCGCCGCTGCAACGCCGCCCTCCACCCTGCCCATGCGCTCTGAGTGGCCCCGGGATAAAATGGCCGCAGCTCTCGGCTGCATGGGGGCCGATGCCGTGCCGCTGGCTGCGCCTGTGCTGGCTCTGCTGCTGACGGACGGAGACCCGCTGATGCCGCGTGCAGCAGAGCTCGCCCTCTTTCGTCTGGGATACGAGGCCCCTGCCGCCACGGCGCAGGCGCTGCTGCCCCTGCTGCAGACTTCGCCGGACGATCCCAATCTCGTGGAGGTGGTGGACTTCCTCGGTCTGCTGGGCCCCCAGGCGGCCCCGGTGGTGGTGCCCGCGCTGCTGCCCTTGCTGCAGCCAACGCCGCAGCCAAAGCCGCAGACGCTGCAGGCATCCGCCACCCAGGGGGAGCAGGCCGGAGCCAAGGCGGCCTCATTCCCGCGCGATCGTGCAGTGGAGGCCCTCGGGCATCTCAGCGCTGGTTCAGACCCCGCCGCCGTGGGCGCGCTGCTGCAGCTCCTGAAATCACCGGAGCTCAGCATGCGCCGCGCTGCCGCCCATGCGCTCAGGCATGCCGGGCAGCAGGCCGTGCCGCAGGTCGTCAGCGCCATGCTGCCGCTGCTGAAGGATGCCGACAAAGACCTGCGCTCCTCCACCATCAGCGCGCTGACAAAGGCGGGCCGCGATGCCGTGCCGCAGGAGGTTACGGACGCCCTGCGCGCACTGCTCAAAGACCCCGATCCCGACGTGCGCGACCACGCCGCCTTTGAACTCCACCACCTGCGTGAGTCAGGCCAGTCGCTCATGGGGGCGCCGACGCCCGCAGACCTGAAAAAATCACTGCCCGACATGCTGCGGGATGCCGCGCCAGACGTGCGCGCACGCGCCGCCGAGGCCCTGGCACAGGCCGCTGAAAAACAACTGCCGCCGGAGATCCTGCGGGCCATCCTGCCGCTGATCAAAGACCCCGAGTATTACGTACGGGCAGACGTGATTGATGCCCTGGCGACTGTGCAGGCTGGCACGCCCGCCGCTCCGCAGATCATCAGCGCCCTGCGGCCAGTGCTGGAAGATACCACGCCATACCTGCGCTGCAGCGCCGCACTCATCCTGCACCGTCTGGGCGTGGACACCGCCACGTGCCTCCAGGCCGTGAAGCCCCTGCTGCAAGGCCCCCCCATGCCTCACCAGACAAACGCCCTCAGCTTTTACGAGCAGATGGCGCCGGAACTCCCGGTGGAATCAATCGCTCCCGCATTGATCCCTCTGCTCAGTGTCCCGGATCAGCACGTATGCCTCACGGCCGCAGACATCCTGCAAAGGCTCGGCCCCAAGCTCGATCCCTACGCCAAAGAGATCCTGCCGCTTTTCCAGCATTCCGATTCAACGGTCCAATGGGCTGCCGCCAATGCCCTCTCCAGTCCAGGTCCGGACGCCGCACCTCTCGTGGTCCGTGCTTTGCTGAAATGGATCAAGACAGACGACGATAAGCAGATTTTGGCCGTCAACATTCTCGGGAGGCTGGGCTCGGCCGCGACACCTGAAGTCATCACGGCCCTCACGCCGTTGCTGCGCCAGACAGGCGATGGCTTGCGCACCCGCGTCGCCATCGCGCTCGGCCGCATGGGCCCCGCCGCTGCGCCTGCGGCGAAGGGCCTCATCGCCGTGATCGAGGGTGCAGACCCCGCACTCGGCTTCAGCAGTGACGATCCGAAATACCCCGCCGCAGAGGCGCTCGGTCAGCTCGGCCCCGGAGTCGTGCCCATCGTGCTGCCGGCACTGCTGGCCTGCTTTGAAAAAGACGATGCCATTCTGGGCTTCCACGCCTCTCTGGCGCTGCAAAATCTCGGCCCGCAGATCATGCCCGCCATGCTGAGCACCGCGCTGGCCCGCTGGCACAAAGCCGGTGCTCCGCCCGCGAAGATCTGGGGCCTGGACGACATCGACCGCTGGGGGAACCGCAGTGCCGACCCCGCCTGCCACTGCGCCGCGCTGGCCGCCCTGCTGGAGTTTGCAGGCACCGCTCCCGCGCAGCGGCTGCGCTTTCACCTCCACTACTGGTCCGGGCACAGCGAGGAGCTGCTCCTCAGCCTCCGCTGGCTGGGCAGGCCCGCCGCCGATCCCATGCCTGCGAAGGGCAAGGAACTCAGCAGCGAAGAGCAGCAGACCGTACTGCGCATGCTGCTCACCCTCTGGCCCCACAGCGCCCAATTTCCATCCCTGCGCCGGGAGATGGCCCGGCGCAGCGCCGATGTCGCGCAGAGCATCACCGCCGCGCCGGATGAAAAAGTCGCCGCCCTTTTGATTCGCATGGATGCCAGCCTGAAAGCCGATGCCGTCAAGGAAACCCAGCCCGACTCATCCGCTGCCCGCAGCGCCGTGCAGAGTGCGCTGGCGGTGGGGAAGGGGAAGCTGTGAGGGGGATAATGAAGCGGTAGAGATGGAGCGGGAACGGGGGCTGGAAAAGATGCCAGGCATGAATGGCATTATCTCTTTGAGGTTCGAGTGGTGATCCCGGAGGGATGTGTGGCGTCAGCGGCTCAAGGCCGCGGCCGACGCTGCGTGAAATGCGTGCGCGCCGTGCTTCGGCTGACTCCTGTCATGGGCGCATGCGGGCGGGGGCGCTCACTTCGCTGCGGGCTGCAGGGTGAGCTGGTGGCGGGCGTGGGCAAAGGCGGCATCCATGCGCGCCAGCAGTTCTGCGGCTTTGGGGTCGGGGCGGTCCTTGTCACGGATGTTGCGCAGGATGTGGTCGCGCACGGGTTCCCAGACGGGGGCGAGCTGCTGGAGGAGGACGAGGTTCATGGGCCTGCCTTCTCCGAGCAACGGGTGGGCCCAGAGCGCCTCCAGATAATAGAGCTGACGGGCGGCGGAGATGTCGTCCAGATTGGGATACGTGTCCAGGAGGTCCACGGTGTGCAGAAGGGCTGCGGGGTCGCTGATGGAGCGGAGCACCTCCAGCACCAGATCGTCGTTTTTGCCTGCGGGGTCGCGGTAGTCGTTTGTCACGTAAATGACCAGGGAGCGCAGCACCTCCTCCTGCCAGTGGCCGTAGGAGGCCGGGCTGGGCAGGAGGGCGTACTGCCGGTGAAGCTGGTTCAGCGCCAGCGCGGCGCGGCAGGTCATGTAAATGCGGTGCTCTGCCTCCTGCTCGTCCTTGCCTTTATACAGGGTGGTGATGCGCTCTTCGGTCACCTCCGGCTCCAGCAGCGCGGCCATCTTGCGCGCCTCCTCCAGCGGGATGAGGCAGGGCTTTTCGTGGCACGCATCCACGAGCGCTTCCATGGCTCCTTCGCTCACCTCGTGCGCGGGATCGTGCAGGAGCTTGCGGTACAGATCGGAGTCGATGCCGCCGGACACCATTTCATCTGCGGCGGAGATGCGGTCCTGCGGCGCTTTGCTGGCGGTCAGACGCTGGAGCTCGGCGCGCCGCTGCTGCTGCTCCTGCGGGGAAAGCGGCGGCAGGGCAGGCGGTGGCTTCGGGGTTTCTCCGGGCTCTGCGGTGGCGGGAGCTGGCGGGGAAGGGGGCGCGGCCTGCGGCTGTGTCTGCGGTGGCGGGGCAGGCAGCTTTTTTCCCGCCGTCTGCACGGCCTCCGCGTAATAGCCGAGGAGCAGGGCGGCCTGCTCCTTGTCCTGCCCGTCCTTCATGGGGGACAGGATGCGGGTGCGCAGCGAGTGAAGGCGCGGAGCGATGTGCGTGAGGAGCAGGAGGTGCAGGGGCCTGTCATGACTCAGCAGGTCGTGGTAGGACCACAGCACCCGCAGCGTTTCCAGCAGGACGGGGGGCGGGATGTCCGGGGCGTCGAGCTTTTGCATGGCCACCGGCAGGGCCTCGCTGAGGAGTACGGGATCTCTGAGCAGCCGCAGCACGTTCATCATGCAGGCGTGACGCTGTTCTGAAAAGGCGCTCTGAGCACCGGCGGCGGCGAGGAAGAGCGGCCTCAGCACATGGCGCTGCCAGCCTGCGTAGGCGGCAGGGCTCTGCTGCAGGGGTTCGTAAAGGTAAAGCTGGTTCAGCGTCTCTGCGGCAGTGGTGACCAGACCGGACTCGTAGTCTTTCACGTGGCCGGTTTCAAAGGCGGCGCGGATGCGCTGCGGCGTGACCTCCTTCTCCAGCATGGCGGCCATCTTCTGCGCCAGCTCTGCGGAGAGCGGCCGGTCTGCGCGCGCGGTGCAGGACTCCGAGGTCATGGCGCCGATGGCCATCAGCCGCACGCCGGGGTCGGCATCGTTCATGAGCTGCCAGAGCAGCGCGTAGTCCATGTCGAAGACTGCCATCTGGTCCACAGCCTTCAGCCGGTCCTCCACCCGCGTGCTGGCGGCGAGGCGCTGCATCTCGGCGCGCTCTTTTTTCTCCTGCTCGGGCATTTCTCTGGCGGCCTGCCCATGCATGAACTGGATACTGCCCATGGCAAGGAGCAAGGCCAGGAGAAGGTGGCGGAGGAGAGGCTTCTGAATGGCGAGGTTCATGGAATTGGGAAGGCTATGCCCCAGGCTGGCTGGAGCGCGGGGGGGGGATGCAATGCATCCGGCCACGCTTGTCATCTTACTTTTCACCCGCCTTCAGGGCGGACTGCACAGCGCGCAGGGCGGTTATTGATACTGAGTGGAGGAGCGATGATTTCGCTGCGCCTTTCTGCTGGGTCGGGAGGGTTCCGGTATCATTCACTTCACTTCATTTCTCCTTCTCCGTATGACCGATGCGATAGCTCGGATACTGAGTCGTATCAAAGCATCGCAGGAAGATCGTCAGATGGTCAAATTGAGGATGCTGTCCCGAAATGCTCATGAGGATCTCGTTGAAGAGCGCGCTTTCAGTGGACAGGCTTGTAGGTGCCAGGGTCAATTCCGCACAGGGTCTTTTCATCACACTTGCCAGGCTTTCCGCCGCGGAGGGCGGGACAATCATTCTCAGTGCGACACCCTTGCTGGAAAATCGTTTTTCCTCCAGATGCTTGAAGAAATCCCCCGCGCTCATTTTGAGAGTGGCCGGGTCCAGCGGCACTTGGCCCAGATCTGCCAGGGCGGATTCAGAGGGCAGAGCGGCACTGCTCTTCGGATTGAAGGTGCTGCATCCCGTGCAGCACAAAAGAGCCGCGAGCACCAGAAGATGGCATGCGCGGATCAGGCTGCGCACGGCACGACCTTGGAGGAGGTCACAGAAACGGATGGGGGGTGACAGGAGGTGGAGGCAGCGGCGGCGGTGGAAGAGGCCCGCCGGGAATGGGATATTTGGTTTTGTCATCGAAATAGTAGTGCTGGTTGAGCAGCGGAATGATTCGCATCATTCGGGCTCGTTCAAGCAGCAGTTGATTTTGAATTCTCATGGCGCGGAACTCCTTGCCCATGTTTCCCGTTTCCGGATATGCAGTCGCGTCAGACGGGTGCGAGACCTTGATAAACGGATCCTCTGTGCCGAAAAGCATCTCTCCGAGGTGCTGAAATTCGTGTCCCAGCGTCACCGGATCAATATCCCTTCGCACACGGAAGACACCATTCTGGTCTATGTAGCTTTTGCCCGACAGTGCCAGGCCAACCTGAATCTTATCCGCGACAGTGGCCAGCTTTTCGATCATCAGTCGTCCTGTTGGCACCCTGTTCAATCCTTTCAGCGATTCCACAACATCCGGGAAAGCGGCGAATTTTTCGCTGAGTATGGTCAAAGGATCTTTTCTGCCATCGGCAGGGGCCGCGACGGGTCTCTGCTGAATGGATTTAGGCCCCTGACTTTGCCGAACTGTTGGGCCGACCTGCGCCAGCAGCGTGGAAGATGAAGTCTTCCTGCCTTGGTTCGCTGGGGGCGAGGAGGAGCCTTTTAGCGGTTGGGGGAGATTGGAGCTTTCAGTTGCAGGCGGTGCGCTTTCCATGAGGTTGCTTATAGCATCTGCGGAACTGCCTTGGTTCCGATCAATGAAACCGCGAGTCTCGGTTTTGTCAGCCAGGCTTTGGAACTGACCCCGAAGGCCGGGAGGCAGGCGTTTTTCAAAGATGCGGCCTCGGGTCAGGGCGGGGCGGCTGTCTTGAGCGGGGGCTTCTCGGGTGGGAGAGTCCGGGGAGGGAGCGTGGAAGGCATCGCGGAGATCCTGCGGGGAGGGGGAGAAGCCGCTGCTGCGCGTCATGGACGCGCTGCGGTCTGCGGGAGGCGTTTCGTCGAAGCCGGATTTGCGAGCGGTGTTTTCCCAAGGTTTGGGGGTGGGGGCGTGTGCGTCCTCAGGGTGATCCTGCGGGGGCAGGTCTTGGGCGGTGATGCGGGGCATGTACCAGGGCCTGTCGTCTGCGTGGTCTTGCGGGGCGGTGTCGTCCTCGGGGTCGGCTTCTGGCGGAGGGGGATCATCCTGATCCTCCAGTCTGGTGGGCGCGGGGCTGGTGGGTGTTGCGGAGCGTGGAGGGATCGGGGCGATCTCTCTCCGTGGGCTGTCTTCCCGGAGCGGGGCGGTGGAAGGTGCAGGATTGTCACGCACCGGCAGGGGGCTGTAGGCGCGGACGCCGCCGGCGCGGGGCATGGGCTGCATGACGTCTTCCTCCTCGTCTTCGAGGTGGTCAGGGCGGCGGACGCGGGTTTCAGGAAGGTGAGAGGTGGAGAAGATGAAGGCCATGCCCAAAGTCTTGGGCCTGGATTTGGGGATGCACGTGAAAAGATACCATTCAATGGTATGCAATGGGCTGGGCTGGCGCGGGTGGTCTGGCGGGAGGGAGTGTTATTTTGAGAGCCCGGGCTGCGCTGCGACTGCTTTTTTGGGGAGGGCCATGTCCGGCTCTTTTTTGAGGTGGTCGAAAAGATCCGCCGCTTTCAGCAGCTTCAGGTTTTTGAGCGCGGGCTTGAGTTCAGGCACGGCCTTCGCCAGCTCATCCAATGTGCCGGCTTTGACCACCGTCTTTTCATCGATCAGCCACCAGAGCAATTTCCGGGTCTTTTCATACTGGCTGAGCTCCGCAAGCGACATGTGGCGGTTTGCCGAGGGTGCGTAGCCTGTGATCAGCAGCTTTTTTTTTCCGGTTGTGAGCTCAATCCTGCAGCCCTCTTCGATCTCCAGAACCTGCTCTTCCTCGATCTCATCACCAATGGCAGTGGCCACCTCCGGCTCATCTCCGGGCACCGCCCTGACGAGATCCAGGCGGTAGCTCCGCTTTCCGTCAAAGGTGGGAAAGCGGTACTGAAACAGGGCCTCGTCTTCAAACACATACAGCACCTCGATGTCATCGTCCGAGGTCTTGTGATGACGCTCAAGCTCCCAGGGCGTGAGGCAGAGTGCCGCCGCCGCGCTCAGCAGCAGGGCCAGCAGCCCCAGGCTACCTGGATGGCGGCGGAGCAGTCGGCTTTGGCGGGCAGGTTCCCACATCGGTGATGATTTGTGCGGTGGATTGATTCGATTTCTGGGTGAATGAATGGGATCTGAGGTGGCTGCAAATCCTGCGGCATCATTGCTGTGGCTGCTGCTTTTCCACCTCCGCCCACCACTGCTGCAGGGCGTCTTTGAGGAGCGGTTCTTCCTCCGTGGCCTTCAGCCGCAGGTGCTTGCCCTCCAGCAGCTCCTTTCCTGCGATGTAGGCAAGCAGGGCATCCCGCAGCCAGAGGCACACGGGCTCGTGGGATTCTGGCAGCGTGCCGGGGAGCAGGCGGTGTGAATGCAGGTCCAGCATGTCTGAATCGATGCTGGTAGAAGCTGCCATGGTTAAATTGCCCTTGGTCCGCCCCCACACCCAGCGGACGGGGTAGATGTGATCCACTGCGATGGACTCATGGCTGGCCTGGAGCATGTCATAATAGGTGACAACGTCCGCCAGTGCTGTGGAGCGCGGATGGGTGATCCAGCCGGTCAGCAGCAGGGCCGAGATCTCCTGCTGGTGTTTTCCTGCCCGCATCACTTTCTGGGAGGCCACGTAGGCATCGGCCATTTGGTCCAGCCGTCGGGCGTCCTCCGGCTTGATCCAGGGCGCGTAGGGGCGCTGCCCGTCGATCCTGCTCAGCCTGAAGCCTGCAAAGTAGAGAAGCAGGTTCTGGCGCAGCCAGAGGGCGGCTTTTTTTTGAATGGCGGGATCAGGGGACTCCAGCGCGTCTGAAAGCAGCTCTCCCAATTCTCCAGCATACCACCCTGGTGAACTTTGTTTGACATGCCCCTCCTCCACCCAGAGCTCAAAAAACGCGGGCCAGAAAGGATAAACGGTGAAACACCGTTGCTCCCCCGGCAGGTCATCGCCTGCGGCATGCGTCATCCAAAAATGAGTCCTCAGCACCTCGCGGTCAAACTTCCAGCCGACAGGTGGGAGCAGGAGGTCTTTCAGTTGTCCGGTGGTCAACTGCTGCGGTTCTGCGCTTTCCCCCGCACTGGCGCAGACGCCGCAGAGGATGAGAAGGCATGTCTGTGCCTTAACGAGTGAAACCAGCCAGGAGGTCAAAGATGGATGGATCAGCATTGTAGTCGAGGATCGGGGCTGGGATGTTGTTATTCTGACCGGCGGGCTTTTTGAAGACGATGGTGGCGTTCTTGTATGACCCAGGCTTTGAAGGGTCCGTAAATGCGCCGATCGGATAAGCGGAGATGTTTACCCCATCATTCTGGTTGCCGCCAAGGCAAAAGACTTGGGTGCCGTCCTGACTGATGCCCACCACGGTGGCGACGTGGCCTGTGCCGTCTTTGTATCGGATATGGTAAACATCGCCTACGTGCAGCCCACCAGCGGCAGGGCCGCTTTTTTGCCCCCACTCGCGCCAGTTGCCCGCCCAACCAGCCGTGTTGGGTGGCGTGACACCCGCTTTCGCCATGGCGTCGCCCAACGAATAACCGCACCATGCATTTTCGGCCGGGTTGATGCCGAGGGTTTTCTTGAGTCGGGCATTTGGAGAGCCGTCTTCTGCCTTTTCTCTTTCGCCAAAATTTGCAGCCAGATGGTCCATCCAGGGTGCAGAACCGCCATGCAGGCGGTTGATGGCTGTTTGAAGCCTGCGTTTAAACTCGGCGGAGTTTTCATCAACAGACTCCGGGTCAAGATCTGCCTCGCCTTTTTGTTTTGTATGATTGATCAGATGAACCGCCAGTGCGATGGACTCCATATTGCGAGTGATGGAGGCGATTTTCTTGGCATCCTTCTCGGAAAGTTTGTTTCCTGCCTGCTGCAGATCCAGAATTTTTTGTTTCTGCTGCCGGTATTTTGCCAATGACCCTGAGGCCTGAGGCTGCTGCGCGGTGCTGCCGCCAGGTGCCGGACTAGGAGCGGGCGGTGTGGGCCGGCCTCCGGTGGCTGCGGGTTTCGTTTTTGCTGGTGAACCTCTCCCTTGAGGGGGCTGTGGTGCTGCAGCGGGCCGCGACAGCCGAGCCCCTGAGGCGGCCTGCGCCACATGGGGCGAGGCATGTGAGCCGGCAGCCACATTCTGGAAGAAGCCTTCGTGCTGCCCCCGCTCATCCTCTGCGTTGCTGCTGGGGCGGAAAACCAGATCATGGTATTCAGCTTTGCCGGCCAGACTATGGAGCTGGCCTGAGCTCTGACCTCGGAGGCCGGGAGGCAGGCGTTTTTCAAAGATGCGGCCTCGGAGCAGGGCGGGTCTGTTGTCTTGCGCCGGGGCTTTCCCGGTGGGGGGGCTGGGGTCGGGGAATGGAAAGCATCGCGGAGGTCTTGCGGGGAAGGTGAGAAGCCGCTGTCGCGGGTGCTGGACGTGCTTGCGGCAGCGGGAGGTGCATCATCGAAGCCGGAGCTGCGGGTGGTGTTTTCCCAGGGCTTGGGGGCGGGGGCGTGTGCGTCCTCAGGGTGATCCTGCGCGGGCAGGTCTTGGGCGGTGATGCGGGGCATGTACCAGGGCCTGTCGTCTGCGTGGTCTTGCGGGGCGGTGTCGCCCTCGGGGTCAGAGTCTGCCTCTCGCGGAGGAGGGGCATCATCCTGCGCCTCTGACATGGGTGGTACGGAGGTGGCGGAGCGTGGAGGGATCGGGGTGATCCCTCTCCGTGGGCTGTCTTCCCGGAGCGGGCCGGTGGAAGTCGCAGGATTGTCACGCACCGGCAGGTGGCTGAAGGCGCGGACGCCGCCGGCGCGGGGCATGGGCTGCATGACGTCGTCTTCCTCCTCCTCGTCATCGAGGTGGTCAGGGCGGCGGACTCGGGTTTCAGGAAGGTGGGAGGTGGAGAAGATGAAGGCCATGCTGAAAGTCTTGGGCCTGGATTTGGGGATGCAAGTTATAAATGCCGGAGCGTGGTATGATGTGGTTTAAAAAAAAACGTATGGGACGGCGGTGGAGATGACAGGGCATGAAATGCAGGATGCCCGCCGTTGGGCCGCTGCTGGCGGGGGCTCAAAATCAGCGCACTTTTTCACCCGCCGTCAGGGCGGACTGCACAGCGCGCAGGGCGGTGGTGCAGTCGGGTGCGGGGTCTGTGGCAAGCTGGGTGGCGAGGGGGTGCAGGGCTTTGCGCAGGGGCTCGTCCAGCGGGTGGGATTTCAGATGGTTGGTGAGGATCTGGCTGGTGCGGCGGGCCATGGCGTGGCGCAGTGCGGTGTGCCCGGCATCGGCACCGGCGCTGTGGGGCCAGAAGCGGGAGATGAGGCTGAGGATTTCCTGCGGCGGAGTGTCTCCCAGAGGCGGATCGGTCCGGGTGTTGCCGAGCCAGCGCACGGCCTGGAGGTGTGCGGGTGTGCGTCCGAGCCAGAGGTAGAGATAAAAGCGCAGCTCGGGATCGGGCCCGCCAGCATAGGTTTTGGCGAGGAGTTCTGCGACCTGCGCGTCTGTGATGGGATGGATGCCGGAAACTCCCAGTGTCTGGTAGATGGCGAGGTAGAGAGCGTTTTCCATGGGCACCGCATGTGTGTGCAGCAGGGCGAGCAGGCGCTGCTGGGTCTGCGGCGGCAGCTTGTCCCCCATCTGCGCGAGGGCGTAGGCGGCAGCCCAGGGCGTCTGGTGGTTGGCTGGCTGATATTCGATGACTCCGAGCAGTGCCGCCTGGGCCTCTGGCGTCAGCTTCTCCCCCAGATTGCCCAGGGCGTGCATGGCGGACTGAAGGTAGATGCCATCCAATTTGCGCCAGGGGTCTTTTGGCTCGTCGGTATCAGGGGAGTACGTTGCGGCAAAGGGATCTTTGCGCAGCCAGGTGTTTCTCCGCAGGATGTCCACCAGTGCGGGTGCGGCCTCCTGCGGCATGTGCGGGCCGAGGGAAGACATGGCCTGCAGCGTGCTGTAGTACAGGCTTTGCGGCTCGCTCCTGGCTTGCTCTTGCACCAGAGCCGTCAGCAGTGCCTGCCTTGTCGCTGGTGTGATGGCGGTACCCAGGCAGCCCAGGGTTTCCGCAGCCAGGCAGCGTACGTATTCTTCTGCCTTCTCATCCTGCAGGCAGGTCAGCAGCGCCTGCTGCACCTCCGGCGGCAGGGCACCACGATCTGCGAGTCGCTGGAAAAAATGTTCTGCGATGGTCTTCAGCGTGTGCCCGCTGGCCTCTGGGTCCTGAAACTCCGCCAGCAGGGCACGGATGACGGCAGAGTCCGGCTGCGGGCGCACGTCAGCCAGCGGTGAGAGGTCCACACGCGGCTCTCTGCCGTCATCGCCTTTAAAGGGGGCGTAAGGAGGTTCATCGCGCGCTGCGTGCGCGCGCTTCAGATAGCGGGCCACCAGCCGCTGCTGAAAGGCCACGGGCATGTCAGGCCCCGCCCGCTCCAGCACATCCGCCATGCTTTGGTGAAACAGGAAGTGGGACTTTCTGGTATCCGCGTTCGCATTCTCCGGTGGCGCCTCGTCATACGCGGCCAGCAGCGCCTGCTGCACCTCCGGCGGCATGCGGGGGCCCGGCAGCGCCAGGGCGGTGGCGGCCGATGAGCGCAGGTCGTCCTTGTCGGCGGGATCTCGCAAGACGGAGAGGAGAAACTCCAGCGCCTGCGGCGGCATCTCCGCTCCCAGGCGGCCCATGGCCACCGCCGCATCGCTCCGCAGCATGGGGGGCGTGTCTGCATCCAGCAGCAGGTGCAGCATCTTCTTCCGCATCTGCGGTGGCATCTCTGCTCCCAGGCGGCCCAGGGTATCCGCTGCAAAGCTCCGCAGCGAGGGGGGCGCGCCTGCATCCAGCAGCAGGTCCAGCATCTTCTTCCGCATTTGCGGCGGCATGCCCACGCCCACCTGTGTCAGGGCATCCCTCGCATACCATTTCCCGACATCATCCGACTGTGGATTCTGGATGAATGAGAGCAGCGCCTCCTGCGTGGCGGGTGTCATGGCGGAGCCCAGCGCTCCCAAGGACTCATAGGCTTTCATCATCAGCGCAAAGTCGGGGTGTGGATGCTGAATAAAAAGCGCCATCTCCAGCTGCGCCTCGGGGATCATGCTGCCGGCCAGGCTGTACAGAGCCGCCCTAACCCAATGCTGAGCGGATTCATTCTCGTTCTCGTCCTTCAGCAGGCGCAGCATCTCACGCTGCACTTCCGGCGGTGTCTGCGCGCCTAGCTGCACGGCGGCCTCGGCAGCCAGCGACTGCATCTCCCAGTCAGGGAGGGCCAGCCACTTCAGCCACTGCGCGGTGGGGAGGTGAAGCTGCGCCACCCACTTCTTGCGCCTGCAGTAGTCCAGCGTGCGATACTGCACCATGGGAGCCGGATCTTTCAGCGCCGCCTCGATGCCCGCGCGCTGCCACGCCGCAGGCTCCTTCTCCGGCGGCACGCGCGGCCTGGGTTCAGATGCCTGCGCGGCGAGGTGCATGAAGGCCAGCGCAGCCACAGCCAGTAGTCCACGGTTTCTGTAGTGTGATGCAGGTGCCTTGGCTGGGGTCGGGTGCAGCATGTCGCACGCTTATCCATCCTAGGTGATCTGCAAATGGCAAAGCTGTGGAGGATGGGAATGTGGCGGCCTCCGCATGGCGTGTGTCCTGTGGCTGTGAAAGCACTGGCAGGAGTCACCGCCCCCCGGCTTTGCCGGAGGGTTGGGACTTTTTAGCCCGCTCAGCCGCAGCCTTGTCGCGAGGCTCCTTATAAGGGCATGCGTCCATCAACTCTTTCTCGGTGATTCCCAGTATCTGGAGCACATGTTCGAAGCGGGATTCTCCGTATCTTTGATCAATCGGAAATGTCAGCTTTCCATTGCCATCATGCCCGGTATCCTCATGGGGAGAGTGTACAGCCCAAAACAGGGCGGCGAGCTTGGCGTGATCATTCTGTAGCTGGCACGCTCAGTCTCATTCATGGCATCGAGTTTTTCCTTCACTCTGGCAGCAGAGATTTCGGCTTTGGCGATGTTGGCGGCACGCATCGCCTCGTTTTCCATGTAATTTTGCGGGTTGCCGAGCTTTCCGTTTCTTTCTTCAGGGTATGAAACAGGCAAGAGGCCATTGAGCATCTTGCTAATTTCTTGTTGCACGGCGTCACGGCGTTTGTCTGGGTCCGTAATCGCTTTAATCTTTTCCGAGGCCAAGGCCTTCATCAAGGCCAGTGTTTGGAGAAGATGGGTGATCTCATGGGTGAGTGTCCCGATCCGAACGTTGGTCGGGTTGATGTATACGGTGAGGGTCCCATCACGGGCCAGTTCGGGATACGCCTCCTCTTTAGAGGTCCATTTAATAATGACCGGCTTGCCAGACTTTCCGATGATTCGCTCCAGCAGATTTCGAGCTGTCGGAGACTTCTCAAGTTCCTCCTGCAGGATGGAACGAACGTGGTCCCCGAAGGTGCGGTCCGACGGGTATTTTTCGTCCGTTACTGGATCTTTCAGCATAAACTCCTTGGATTCATCCGCGGGATCCACCTTGAAGGTGGGCGGGAGGTCTTTAGCGTTTCCGGGGGCGGGAGGCGGTGCGGCGGCAGTGGTTTGCCCGCTCTTCTGCGCGGGCTGCGCCGCAGGCCTGACATTCTGCGCGAATGTGTGCGGTGCCTGAGGGCGTGATGGAGCCTGCTGTGTGGCGCGGGTGGCTGCCACATTTTGGAGGAAGCCGTCGGCTTGATGCCGCTCGTTCTCCGCGCTGCCGGGGCGGTACACCAGATCATGGTATTCGGGATTGCCAGCCAGGCTTTGGAACTGGCCTGAGCTCTGGCCTCGGAGTCCGGGAGGCAGGCGCTTTTCAAAGATGCGGCCTCGGGTCAGGGCGGGGCGGCTGTCTTGAGCGGGGGCTTCTCGGGTGGGAGAGTCTGGGGTCGGGGAATGAAAGGCGTCGCGGAGGTCTTGCGGGGAAGGGGAGAAGCCGCTGCTGGAGGTGCTGCGGTCAGCGGGAGGCGCGTCGTCGAAGCCTGAGTCGCGGACGGGGCGGTTCAGGCTGGAGCGGCCCACATCCTCATCGTGGGCCTGCGGGGGCAGGTCTTGGGCGGTGATGCGGGGCATGTACCAGGGACTGTCGTCCTGGTAATCATGAGAGCGGGGGGCGTTATTGTCATCGTGGTCGGAGTCCGGCTCGGGGGCGTGGGAGGTGCCCAGATCGTGATCAGTCTCGATGTCTTCCTCGGGATCGACATAGGGGCGCGGGCGTCCGACGGGTGTGGCGGAGCGTGGAGGGATCGGGGCGATCTCTCCACGTGGGCTGTCTTCCCGGAGTGGGGCGGTGGAAGGCGCAGGATTGTCACGCACCGGCAGGTGGCTGTAGGCGCGGACGCCGCCGGCGCGGGGCGTGGGCTGCATGACGTCGTTTTCCTCCTCCTCGTCTTCGAGGTGGTCAGGGCGGCGGACAAGGGTTTCAGGAAGGTGGGAGGTGGAGAAGATGAAGGCCATGCCCAAAGTCTTGGGCCTGGATTTGGGGATGCAAGTGAAAGGATACCGGAGTGTGGTAGGAAGTGATATTTGTTTCTTGTTCTTCAGGCAGGGGGCGGTCTGAATAACTGACCACGGAAGGCGCGTCATGCCTGGAACCTGATTCAGGCTCCAGACTGGCTGAGCTGCGTCTGCTCCATGCGCAGGCGTCGGCTGTACTCAGAGCCTGACTGAATGCCATTCATGCCTGGGGTCATTTTTGGGTGGCGTTAAACTGGATGATCAAGGCGAGGGATGCGGATGAGATCATTTAAAGCTTGCTCCTAGCGGGCTTTTTCTGCACGAATGCCGGGGTATGAAATGGAGTTCTTTTTGCGGTGGCACCTGGCTGTGCATGACCGTGCTGGTGGCTGGGAATGCGCTGCGCGGTGCGGATGGGAAAGGGGAGGCTGCGGTGAAACATCCCCCTCCTGAGCCGTGGCAGGTGGCGGGCATTCGATCAGCGCTGGGAGATCCCTCCCCGCAGGTGCGTGCTGAGGCTGCTTTTTACTGCGGGGCCCGCCACTGGTCCAGGCAGTGCCTGAAGATGGAGGACTTGATGCCGCTGCTGCAGGATGCGGACCTCCGGGTGAAAATCACCGCGCTGGAGGGGCTGACGGACATGGGGCCGGAGTTTACCCCTGCGGCAGCCGCAGTGCTGACACCGATGCTGCTGCTGGAGGAGGATGTTGATGGACTGAACGAGCATGCCTTTGGCGCGTTGGCACGCCTGGGACCGGAGGCTGCGCCGCTGGTGGTGCCGCGCGTGCTGCCTCTGCTGGAGAAGGCGGATGCCACCCTGAAGATGCGCATCGTGGAAATCCTGCTGCAGATCGGTCCTGGTGCCGCGCCTTACGCCCAGGCCCTGCTGCCGCTGCTTCAGGATTCCAACCTCGAACTGCGGGATCGCACGCTGATCACGCTGCAGAGGATGGAGATCGGAGAGACCAAGCCGCCGAATGCGGCCGAGATCGCGCCCGCCGTGGCCCGCGCGCTGCTGCTGCTGCTGAAGGATGCTGACTCCAACACGCGATCCGCAGTGCAGGCGGTGCTGGCTACTTTGGGCATGGAGGCCGCCCCGCTGGTGCTGCCGGCCCTGCAGCCGCTGCTGGATGACGAGGACATGAGGATGGAGGCACAGTGGTATCTGAGCCATCTGGGCAAAACGGCCGCGCCTGCCGTCGTCCCGCTGCTGCTGCCACGGCTCCGCCATGCCGAGGGCCGGGTGCGGAGCCTGGCCGTGATCATCCTGCACTACATGGGCCCCGCCGCTGCGCCGTATGCCGCGGAGATCCGGCCGCTGCTGAAAGACACCGATGATCTGGCGAGATACTTCGCCGCATCCACGCTCGCAGAGCTCGGGGCAGGCAGCACCACCTATTTCAATGACCTGCTGCCACTGCTGCAAGACCCGGACCCGGGCATCCAATCCGTTGCCATGTCTGCCCTGGCAGGAATGGGCTCAAAGACGGCGCCGCAGGTGGTGAAGGCCCTGCTGCCGCTGCTTCAGTCCACCGACCGCAAGATGCCCTGGGAGATGGAGAAAGCCTTCAGCGAACTGCGCAACGAAGCTATGCCGATGGCCGATGTGCTGCTGCCTGAGCTGCGGAAGGCCCCTGCGCAAATGAGGATCGCCATCATCGGTGCCCTGGCTCCCGTGCAGGTGGATGCCACGCCCTACATTGAATTGCTGCGCCCGTATTTGCAGGACTCGGACAGCGACCTGCGCGCCTCCGCCGCGAAGGTGCTGGCGGGCATCGGCACGGGCCCGGAGGCTGCCGCCTTCATCCAGAAGGAGATGCTGCCCCTGCTGAATGATCCCGACAAAAGGGTGAAAACCGCCGTGGTGCAGGGCCTCTCCCGCACAGCCAATGTCCCGCTGCTGCTGCCGCTGCTCTACGATGAAGACACTGATCTCAGACGCAGCGCGCTGGAATCCTTTCAGAACCTGGGCGCAGAGGCCGCGTCGTATGCCAGAGATTTTCTCCCGCTGGTGGAAGGCCGCGGCACACTGCGCGAGGAGTCCGTGTTTGATCTTTTCATGAGCATGGGCGCACCGGCCGCGCCCGTGCTGCTGCCCGCGCTGGTGCCGCTGCTCGCCAAGCCTGCCCGCAGCGAGAGACGCTACGTGTTCGGGGTCTTTGATGCGCTGGGAAATCTCTCCTCAGACCTCGACTGGCAGTGCGCCGCGCTGGCCGCTGCGCACACCACACCCACCGGGAAGACCGAGGCCGAGACCCAAAAGATCGAGCGTGAACAGTCAGCACTCCGCTTTCACCTCCACCTATGGTCAGGGCACGCGCCGGATCTCCTGCTAAGCGTGCGCTGGCTCGGCCGACCAGCCAATGATCCCATGCCCGCGCAGGGACTGAGCGCTGCTGAGCAGCAGGCCGTGCTGAGCATGCTGCTCAAGCTCTGGCCGCACAGCCTGCCGCACCCCGCGCTGCGGCAGGAGATGGCCGGGCGCATCGCCGATGTCGCGCAAAGCATCAGCGCAGCGCCGGAGGAGAAGGTGGCGGAGCTGCTGAAAAAGATGGATGAGCTATTGAAGACGGATGCCGTCAAAGAAACCCAGCCCGCCTCCACCAAGGCGCGTGCTGCGGTGCAGAGCGTGCTGGTGCGGGGGAAGAGGTGAGGATGGAACGGCAAGGGGGCTGTGCAGGCGCTGTCCGCATTTTTTGAAAATACCTTGATGGGCTGACTTCTGCGCCTGTCAGGCTATCTGAAAGTTATATCTTGCCATTCTAGCGTCAGTCCTTGCGTTCTAGTGCTGAATAAAGGACGCGCATGAAAGATCCAGAGGTCCTCAGCAAGCACCTTTTCTGTGGCAGCCTCATCCACGCCAGTCAAAAAAACAGCGACAATGTGCCGGTTGTGGCCATGCAAAAAACTTTTAAAGACAAGGGCGTTGCCACGACTGGCATAACCCACCCCACGGATGCCTGGTCGAGTTTCCCAACTGCTTCCAACAAGGGGGGCTGGTGTATCCAAAACATCGATTCGACCTTCCGCCGGATCAGGTCTTTTCTCGGTCAGTGTTTTTCTAAGGAGGCCTGCCTCCCCAGGAAACGCGAATAAAAAGTCTGCCACTCCCCATCCAAAGACAGTGTTGCGAACACTCGATGGCAGGATGCAGTAGGAACTGACACCCATGACCAGAACCGCTGTCAGGGTGATGCAATGATGAAGCAAAGACAAGGCCACACCGGGGGTGTCTGCTGGCCTTTTCTTCCGAAAAAAGGAGATCGCACTCACCGGAGCCACGATCGCCATGAAAGCCAGCACTGAATAGCTTTGAGTGTCAGTTAACTCGAGCACCAGCTCGGACGCTCCAAATTTCCAACCGAGGAAATAATCCATCAAAAAGCCCAGAGACAATCCTGAAAACAAGGCCAACAGGAGTAATCCACTGAGGATAAATTTGGCATTCCATTTTATCATGCTGGAAACCTTAGTTTAACCATGGTGGAAACGTCAAAGGTTAAGTGATCACGGTGGCGTTATGGAGCCCTTTATAAATGGGCAACGGTGTCCAAAGCTCGCGCTTCATAACTTGGCGTAGAGGGCGATGAGGACAGCACAGGCTTGCTGCCAGGGGATGGAGTTCCAGAGCTGGGCTGCTACCCAGCGGATGAACTTGACGCTGTGCTGCGTGATCCGCTGCATCAACCGCAGCGTTTTGGGCAGCACCGCTTGGGCCTTGGCGGCGACCTCGACCGCCTGCTTCAGCCTTGCCGTGCGGCGCTTCTCCTCAGGCTCGTTGCGGATGCCTTGTTCTCCGAGTTCATGTTCGAGCAGCTGCAGCAGGTTCACGCTCAGGCAGATGAACTGCGCCTGCATGCTCTTGGCCGTCGCACTGGTGGCCCAGGCCTTCTTCTCGCCGAGCTTGTTCTTCACCTCGTCAAAACTCTTCTCGATCTCCCAGCGCATGCGGTAGAGCTGCGCCAGCACGCCGGGCGGCACGGCGCTCTCCAGCACGTTGGTGAGGAACTCAAAGTGCCGGTCTGCGACCACGTCATGGAAGGTGATGCGCCGCACCATCAGCCCGCTGGTGGCGGTGCCCACGAGTTCGTCGCGCAGCACGCCGGCGTTGATCTCATCGGTCCTGTCAAAGGGCAGGTTGCCGCAGGGCAGGAGCCTCAGGTTGGTCTTGGTGCGGCTGAGCATGTAGATGCCACTGCCCTGCTGCCACTTGTGCCACTGCTTGAAGTCGATGCCTGCGCGGTCCCAGATGTAGAGCACCTTGCGGCCCTTGGGCGCGCCCTGGCGCAGGGTGGCGATCTCCAGGCGCTTGAGCCCGCGCATGTCGTGCTCCTTTCTGCGCGCCTGCTGGTCGTTGACGGTGAGGTGGCGCAGGCAGCCGCTGCGCAGGTTGCGGCTGTAGAGATGGCCCACGGCGAGGCGCACGCCCTTGCTGTCGGTGGGATCGTGCGCGGCATGGGCGTGGAAGTGGCCGTCACCGGCATGCACGTCGAACTTGTTGAGCGAGGGGAAGGCGGCGAGCGCATCGGGCAGCACGGTGCGTGCGTGGGCGCAGAGGCGGGCGTTGATCTCGGCGCACAGCGCCAGACGCCGCTGGCTTTTGAGCGACTCAAAAAAGTGCGAGTTCTCCGGACGGCAGGGCGCGGCCAGAGCGGCGAGGGTTTGCAAAAAGCCGCGGCCGCTGGTCTGCGGCTGGAGACAGCGCTCGACGCCGAGACGCAGCCAGTCGGAGTCAGGGAGTTCGGGGCAGTGCCGCCGGTTTGCGCAAGTGGCGAGGAGGTCGAGCAGCGGGGTGAAAAAGCGCGCGGAGAGCGGGGCGTCCGCAAGTGAGGTGGGCATAAAAACAAAAATTTCGCACCCCGCTGAAGTCAACTGATTGCAGCGATATTTTGAGCTGTTGGCGTGCCCTTGGAGCCTCTGGTGAGGTGGCACTCAATCCCCGGCACGTGCCGAAAAAAGCAACTCGTCAGCGGCCCCACGATGGCCGCGCAGCCACCTTCCTTCGGGCTTTTTGCTCTCCGTGCTTTGGACACCGTTGTAAATGGGGCAAAATGCCTGGCATGTTTGTTGGCATTTTTGTCCTTCCACTTGGGGACCAGATTTCTATTTTTAAGTGATGTCTTCCCAAACCAAGGTCACTCCGTACGCTGTAGCGCTGAACACACGGCGTCCCTCAAACCATGGAATCCTGCTGTTGTCCTCCGCAATGATTTGTTTTGCCGTTGCCTCGTCCACGCTGTCCAGAAATACGGCGACTACGTATCTGTAATGCCCCTTGAAGATAAGTGTGTTGCAGCGCTCGGAATTGACTATCCACAAGGGGATTAATTCGGTCTGCCATTTTTCTCCCATTCCGTCAAAACCTAAAAAAGGGGAAGCGGGCAGCGCCTGTGCCGGATCAGGCTTTTTCTCGATCAGCAATTTCCTGAGGAAGGCTGCATCCCTGGGATACTCGCGCAAAAAAGTGATGATTCCCCATTTAAAACCGGTGTTGCGAACCGTGGACGGCAGGAGGTGGCAGTACGAAAAAAATCCCACGATCAGCAGCGATGCCAGGGCTTTGATGTCATGACGAAAAAACATGCCGTCGTGAAATGATTTCCTCTTCTTTTTTCGATTGAAAAAAAGGCACGCACAGAACGAAACAGCCAGCACTAGGTATTTTTCATGGTCAGTTAAATCAAACCCGATGCCGATGCCAAAACAAAATCCGTGGAAAAAATCCATCAAAAAACCAAGGATCAAGCCAAGCGCCAACCACAGGCTTGAAATGAAGAAACGGCTGGAAAAAAACTTGGCATCCAAGTGAATCATGCAGGAGACTTTAGTTTGAGTGTGACAGAAGGGTCAAACTTTAGTTTAGAACCGGGGACGTTCGGAAAAGATGCCAGGCATTTTGTAGAGACATGAAGCTCAAACATTTCAATTTCAACCGCATGAATCAGCATTGACTGAGTCCGCAGTGGCGCGGGGTTGCATGGAGCATCGTGATTGAAAGAGCAGCTGGGAACAGCGAGTTTGACTCTGAAAGGTTGAACTGAAGAGAGTTCACAGAACAGGCGGCAAGGGAAACCGGCATCCGCCACGCCTCCGTGCGCTTGGGGCCGATCCGCAGGGATTGAGCAGACGCATTGTCAATCAATGCTTTGATCCGCCCAAGTTGTACAGAATGCCTGGTAACTTTTCTTTTTCCCGGAGGAGAAGGTGGCGGAGTTGCTGAAAAAGATGGATGAGCTATTGAAGACGGATGCCGTCAAAGAAACCCAGCCCGCCTCCACCAAGGCGCGTGCTGCGGTGCAGAGCGTGCTGGCGCGTGGGAAGGGGAAGAGGTAAGACGATAATGAGGCAGTGCCCATGCACCGGGCTCCATGAGCCTTTATGGAGCACCGGGCCGGAGGATGAACTTCTCGCGGGCGGACTGGATGTCTGTGGCGATGTGGTCGAGGAAGTCGGCAGCCCATGCCTTGTCCGGCCCTTCCGGCATCGGGCCGAGGATGCGAGGCCGCAGTGACTTCAGACGCGGGCTGAGCTGCACCAGCAGCATGAGGTACAGCGCCTTGTTCTCACCTAGCAGCGGATGGGCGCGCCACAGCGTCTCCACCGTGGTCAGCAGCCGGGAGGAGGGAAGTTTTTCGTCATCAAGAGTTTCTGCCAGGGTCTCCAGCTCCATCATTAGAAGGCCGGCATCGTCGATGCGTTGCAGCATTTCGAGGTAGCGATGATCCAGAAAGTCAGAGGTCTCGCGGCGCGCTGCGGCCAGCTTCACCATCAGGGGATGCAGCCCCACATCCTGCCAGAGTGCGCCATCGGCCCGGGGTTTCCTGAGCTGCGGGTACTCAGCGTAGAGAAGATCCAGCGCCAGTGTGGAGCAGACCACCAGGGACGCCGCCTCATTCTGAATCCGGCCGGGTTTAAATGCTGCATCGATGCGCTCCTGCGTCACCTCCTTCTCCAGCAGGGGCGCCATTTTCTGTGCCAGCTCTGTCGTGAGATTTACGGCCACCTTGTGCGTCGCGCTTGAAATGGCATCGATGGCATTCAGGCGCACGGTGGGGTCTGCATCGTTCATCAGCTTCCACAGCAGTTCATAGTCCTTGTCCCAGATGCAGAGTCTTCGGATGGCCAGATTTCTGTCTGTGACGCTGCTGCTTCCCGCCAGGCGCAGGGTCTCCGCGCGCTCTTGTTTGTCTTTGGAAATCATGAGGTCCCCTTCCGACTGCGCCCTCAGGTTCAGGCCGCCGCAGGTGATGGAGAACAGGAGGGCGAACGGCAGGCCCAGGGTTCGGAGACTGGTGGCAGACATGGCGCACATGGCTGCAAAATTGCATAGGTTGCCAGAAAGGCGACGAAGCTTTTATTGCCTCTCATTTGAACTGGCAGTGAGTTGCACCAAAGGTGCGGTGCCGAGCCTGTGCTCATTTTGCATGCTTTGCATTTCGATTGCCGATGCGGGATTGTGCGCAGAAAGCCAAGTCACGGAACCTGAGATAAACGGTGGCGTAGTCGTATTGGTACTGCCCCCCTATCGTCGCGCAGACTTCCGCTAAAAGATGGCTTTCGGTTAAGATGTCGGGACGCGATGCGGGCAGAATCATGGCCTCACAAGGCTCTTTCATCAAGTCTGCCAGGCTGTCAAAGGTGGAAGGAGTGGCGATGATTCGAAGCATCACATTTCTCCTGGTCCAAAGCACCTCTTGCACGTGCTTGAGGAACTCTCCGGTGCTCATCTTGAGCGTGGCTGGTGTCAGCGGGATTTTGTCCAGTTCATGCAGGGCGCTTTCTGATGGAAAATCGTCTTCTTTCTCGTCCATGGCCTGGGATTGGTGGCTTGGGTCGCTGGGGGCTGGCGAGGCATCTTGTTTCCCTCCGCAGCTTGTGAAGCACAAAACGGCGCACAGGGGCAGATGTTTTAGGGGGCTGATCATAGGGGATAGAATCGTGCTGACGACGATGACGATGCGATGCCCTTGCCGGGAGTCAATCCCAGGGGAGAAGGCTGCCAGGAATTGGAAAGGGAGTTTTATCATCCCAGTAGATCGGAAACAGGATGGGTGGTTTTCGCATCATCTCGTAACGTTCCAGCTGCAATTGGTTTTGAATTCGCATGGCACGGAATTCCTTGGCAAAAGGTGCGGAGCCTGGATAGGCGGTTAAATCATTCGGATCCTCCACCTTCAAAAAAGGATTGGGCGTGTTAAAGAGGATCTCGCCGAGGTGTTGAAATTCGTGCCCCAGAGTATCTGGGCTGATATCATCGTCTTTATCTTTCTTTAAATGCATGCCTGCAGTGTCCACATAGGCGCCTTTATCCTTCGTTTGAATCGCGTGAATCTTGTCTGCAACTGTGGCCAGTTTTTCGATCATCAGTCTTCCTGTCGGGACATTGTAGAGTTTTTTAAGGGCTTCAACTACCTTGGGGAATTCTGCAAATTTTTCGCAAAGTACGGTCAAGGGATGTTTCTTGGCATTGGCTGGAGTGGCGCCCGCTCCTTGCTTGGTGGCATCGGTCCCCTGATTTTGCTGCATCGTGCCACCGCCTTGCGTTGGAGCTTGCGCCGGGGTTTGAGGTGGCGCTGGCTGCTGCGCTGCGGGCGTACCGCCTTGGGCCGGTGGATTGGTCCCACGCTCCTGCTGTTGCGCGGCAAGCGCTTGCGGGGATCCCTGAAGGCGTTGTCGTGAAGAGGATCCGCTGGCATCCTTGCTTTGCTGCTGCATCAAAAACGCCGCTGGAACGCTACGCTTTTCAAAGATGCGGCCTCGGAGCAGGGCGGGTCTGTTGTCTTGCGCCGGGGCTTTCCCGGTGGGGGTGTCTGGGGGCGGGGAATGGAAGTCGTCGCGGAGGTCTTGCGGAGAAGGGGAGAAGCCGCTGCTGCGGGTGGTGGACGCGCTGCGGTCGGCGGGGGGCGTGTCGTCGAAGCCGGAGCTGCGGGTGATGTTGTCCCACGGTTTGGGGGCGGGGGCGTGTGCGTCCTCAGGGTGATCCTGCGGGGGCAGGTCTTGGGCGGTGATGCGGGGCATGTACCAGGGCCTGTCGTCTGCGTGGTCTTGCGGGGCGGTGTCGCCCTCGGGGTTGGCTTCTGAAAGAGGGGGATCATCCTGATCCTCCAGTCTGGTGGGCGCGGGGCTGGTGGGTGTTGCGGAGCGTGGAGGGATCGGGGCGATCTCTCCACGTGGGCTGTCTTCTCGGAGCGGGCCGGTGGAAGGCGCAGGATTGTCACGCACCGGCAGGTGGCTGTAGGCGCGGACGCCGCCGGCGCGGGGCATGGGCTGCATGGTGTCGTCCTCCTCCTCGTCTTCGAGGTGGTCAGGGCGGCGGACTCGGGTTTCAGGAAGGTGGGAGGTGGAGAAGATGAAGGCCATGCTGGAAAGCTTGGGCCTGGATTTGGGGATGCAAGTGAAAAAATACCGGAGTGTGGTATGATGTGATATATGTTCTCTGTTCTTGGTCTTTGGTATTCACGTGGCGGGCTGTGTGGGCGCTGGTTATGGCGGTTCACAAAAACTCATTTCCGGCATGTGGAGCCTGAGGATGTTCGGTTTGCCGCAGAGGGGCAGAGGTGGCAGAGATTGAATCTGTTCTTTGCTCCCTCTGCCTCTCCGCTCCTCTGCGGCTGAATGGAACGTTCCTCCGATTTTCAAACGACACGGTAGAGTGTGGTCCTCCCATGCGCGTTTCGGAAATGAGTTTCGGGAAACACTATCCAAACCGGCGCTCCCAGTACGGACTGCTGCGCCACTTGAGTCTTTCCATTTTCCGATGCCTGCGATGACACGGCGTTTTCCAAAGCGGAATGCAGCAATGCGGCGCGTGGCGACGCGCGACGGCGGCTTGAGGACAAGCCGCCCTGCTTCGCGGTGGGCATGCGCATGCTTGGCGCGAAACATGGCGGAGCCCCGCCCCTCAGGCCTTCGTCTCGGGCTTGGTCAGGCGTTCCACCAGTTCATTGGCCTCGCGTGTGTCTTCGTGGTCCCGGCCCAGCACCTTCAGGCGGCCTGCGTAGGCGCGCTGGGCATACTTCAGGGCCTCCTGGGTCTTCTTCTGCGTGCCGAGGTAAACGGCGAGGTGGTAGCAGGTGGACAGCGTCTCCGGATGCTCGGCGCCGAGGGTGCGCTCAGTGAGGGCCAGCACCTGGCGGCATTCGTTTTCGGCCTCCGCTTCCTTGTGCTGCTGGGTGAGCAGGGCGGCCAGCGTGCGGCGTGACTTCAGGGTCTCCGGGGCCTCCGGCCCGAGGGCGCGGGTCTCTTCGGCGATCAGGCTGCGGCTCTCCTTCTCCGCCTCGGCGTAGTTCTTCAGCGTGACCAGCGTGGCGATGATGGCCCGCTGCAGGTCCAGGACCTGGGTGTGGTCCCTGCCATAGGTCTGGATGAAGCCGGGCAGGTGCTGGCGCAGCTGCGCGGTCACTTCCGCACCCCGGTCCTCCGTCTTGCGCCATGACAGCAGAATCGCGATCTGGGCCTGGGTGTGCATGTCTCCGGCGCCGAGCACGCGCAGGGAGATGTCCAGCACCTCGCCGAGCTCCTTGCAGGCCTCGGCATTCTTGTCCTGATTGCTCAGGTGGGTGGCAAGGAGCATGCGCTGCCGCAGGGTGTCCTCCGACTCCGCGCCAAACACCCTGGTATAAAGTGGCAGAAGCTGGCGGTATTCTGCCTCGGCCTCCGCATCCCTGTCCATGTCAGCGAGCAGGGCCGCCAGCGCGCTGCGGGACTCCAGGGTCGCCTTGGCCTCCGGCCCGAGCACGCGGGTCTCAGCGGCGATCACGCTGCGGCTTTCCTTCTCCGCCTCCGCGTGCTTCTTCTGCGCCATCAGCGCTTTGATGAGGAGGCTCTGCAATTCCACGACTTCGCCGTGGTCCTGGCCATGGGTCTTGATGAAGGCGGGCAGATACTCGCGCAGCAGCGCCTCCACATCCGCATGCCGGTCCAGCATTTCAAGGCTTCTCATCAGCCATGTGACCTTTTCCAGCGGGGATTCATCCGCCGGGCCGGGCGCGCGTGCGGCGAGGTCCATCATCTGGCGGAGCTCCTTGTTCGCCTCCTCATATCTTTTCTGCTGCAGCAGCATGTGGGTGAGAGACCAGCGCTGACTCATCGTGCGCGGAGACTCCGCGCCGCACACCTTGTCAAAGAGGGGCAGCAGCTCGCGGTATTCGGCCTCGGCTTCCGTGAATTTTTTCGCGTCACTCAGGATGTCGGCCAGAGCGCCGCGCTGGCCCAAAGTCGTCTGGTTCTCCGGCCCCAGCAGCTTGGAGTAAAAAGCGGTCACGCGGCGGCACAGCTCCTCCGCCAGCTCCAGCTTGTCATTCTTGCTCAGGACTCTGATGAATTCATTCAGCCCGTAAAGAGAGAACATGTGCGAGTCTTCTGGCTTGAGCACGCGCTCGCAGAGCTGCAGCACCTGGCGGTATTCCGCCTCGGCCTCCGGCCATTTCTTCTGCTGGCTCAGGCTGCGTGCCAGGCCGCTGCGCGTGTCCAAAACGCGTTTGTTTTCTGCTCCCAGCGCCTTGATCTGCAGCGGCAGCAGGCTGCGGTATTCCGCCTCGGCCTCCGCCCATTTCTCCTGCTCGCTCAGGGCATGGGCCAGACGGCTGCGGGTTTCCAAAGTGTCTTTGTTTTCCGCGCCGCGCACCTTCTCCTGCAGCGGCAGCAGGCTGCGGCTCAGCTCCACCACCTCCGCGTCCTTGTCCTGGGCGGCCAGGGCTCGGAGGAGAATGCTCTGCAAGTTCAGCGCATCCATGCTCTCGGCTCCGGAGACCTTGATTTGGAGTGGTATCATGATGTGGCACTGCGCCTCCACCTCCGCTTCTTTGTCCTGGGCAATCAGAGCTGCGAGAAGGTGGAGATGACCGGCCAGCGTTTCCTCGCTCTCGGCTCCGAGCACCTTGATCTGCAGCGGGATCAGGCTGCGGCACAGCTCCTCCACTTCCGCATTCTTGCGGGGATACAGGGCTTGGATGAGCTGGAGCTGGCTGTGCAGCGTTTCCTTGTCTTCAGCCCCGAGCACTTTGATCTGGAGCGGCAGCAGGCGACGGCACAGCGCCTCCACTTCCGCATGCTTGTTCTGAGAAGTCAGGGATTGGATGAGAGTATTCTGGATAGGGAGCAGGCTGCGGCAAAGCTCCACCGCCTCCGCGTTCTTGTGCTGGGCATCCAGAGCCTGGAGAAGATGGAGCTGCCAATAGAGCGCTTCCTTGCTCTCGGCTCCGTAGACCTTGATCTTCAGAGGGAGCACGTTGCGGCATTGCTCCTCCACCTCCGCGTTCTTATTCTGGGCGAGCAAGGCTTCGAAGAGAAGGTCCTGGCAGTACAGCGCTTCCGTGCTCGCGGCTCCGAAGACCTTGATCTGCAGAGGGAGCACGCTGCGGCACAGCTCCTCCACCTCCGCATGCTTGTGCTGGGCAGACAGGGCTTTGAGGAGTCGGTCCTGGCAGAACATCGTGTCCTTGCTCTCGGCTCCGAAGACCTTGGTCTGCAGCGGGAGCATGCTGCGGCATTCCGCCTCCACCTCCGCATGCTTGTTCTGGGCAGACAGGGCTTGGATGAGATAGATCTGGCAGTACAGCGTTTTCTTGTTTTCGGCCCCGAGCACCTTGATCTGGAGTGGGAGCAGGCTGCGGCACTCCTGCTCTATCTCCGCATCCTTGTTCTGGGCGGCAAGGAGGACGATGAGATGGAACTGGCAGTGCAGTGTTTCACAGTCCTGTGCCCCGAGTGTGCGCTGATAAATGGCGAGTACCTGACGGATTTCTGTCTCAGCCTCCGCTTGTTTTCCCTGCATGCGCCAGACCTCAGCCAGACGCCGGCGCGTCAGCAGGGTGATTTTATCCTCAGGGCTGAGTACTCGCGCTGCGGTGGCAATGAGGCGGCGGAATTCTTTTTCGGCCTCTCCGCTGCTGTCCTGGGCGGCTGTAAGCGCCAGCAGGGCGGACTGGCAGCGCAGCGTTTCACGATCCTCTGCGCCGAAAACTTGAGTCACCACCGGCAGCAGTTCGCGCAGTTGCGGTTCCGCCTCCGCATCTTTGGACTGCATGCGCAGCGCCTCCGCCAGCAGGAGGCGCGCGCGCAGTGTTTCCCTGGCCTCCGCGCCCAGTGCCTGCGTGCGCGCTGCCACCAGTGCCAGCGCGGCCTTCTCCGCCTCGGCGTATCGGGCCTCCGCGTACAGCGCCTCCGCAGTCGCGAGGGTCTTATCATCAGCCTCTGCAGCAGGGCTGTTCTGGCCTGCCTTCTTCTCGCCGCCCTCCGCCGCGCGTGCGGGCTCAATGCCCATGGCGGAAAAGAGCAGGACAAAGGAGAGCGCGGAGGACAGAAGTGGTTTCATGGTGGGCACGGGGTCGGGTACGTGATGACATGCCATGATGAACCGCTGAGATCGGAACGTCACGAGGTTTCTGACCTAGAACAAACGCTGCGGGGCTTTGTAATTCTTCGCGTCAGGCTGGGCCGTCGCGGCAGCGCGCGACTACTTCTGCTTTTCAAGCTCCGTCCACCACTGCTGCAGCGTGTCTTTGAGGAGCGCCTCCGAAACCTTGTCCGCCACCGGCAGGCGCTTGCCTTCCAGCAGCTCCTTGCCGGCGATGTAGGAGAGGTACACATCCCGCAGCCAGAGGCATACGGGTTCTGTCGTGGCCGGCAGCGTGCCGGGGAGAAGCCGATGATCGTACAAGCCGTACACATCATGGTCGATGCTGGTATAAGGAAATAGTTCCCGATTGTTTTTGACACGTGTCCAAGCCCACGAGACGGGATAGATGTACTCCACGGAAATAGAGTTATAGCCGGCGTTCAGCATGTCATAATACCCCACGATGTCTGTCAGTGCGTCGGAGGCGGGGTTCTTCATCCAGTCAGTGAGCAGGTGGTTGTGGATCTCGACGCGATCCTTTCCGGCAATGATCACCTTTTGCGCCGCAAGGTAGGCGTCCGTCACCGCATCCAACCTGCGGGTGTCCACAGGTTTGATCCAAGGGGCGTAGGGGCGCTGACTCCCATCCAGCCTGCTGAGCCTGAAGCCCGCAAAGTAAAGAGTGAGGCTCTGGCGCAGCCACAGTCGGGCCCTCTTCTGGATGGCAGGATCAGGCGAATGCAGCGCGTCATGGAGCAGGGCTCCCAGCGCTCCCTCGTATCCGCCAGGTGTTCGTTCAGTGACACGACCATCACGCACCTCGATCTCAAAAAAGGCCGGCCAGAAGGGGTAGATGACAAAGGGGGGATTTTCAAAGGGTGAATAACCGGAGTCATGCATCGTCCAGAAATGCTCCCTGAGCACTTTGACATCCTTCTTCCAGCCTCTCGGAGGAAGCATGAAATCCTCCATTTGCTCAATGGAGAGCGGCTCTGGTGCAGGCGGTGTTTCTGCGGCGCTGGTGCTCACGCTCCAGCTGCTGCAGATGAAAAGGCAGGCCAGTACCTTGGCCTTAACGAGTGAGACCGGAGAGAAGGCTGAACATGTCTTCGTCGGCATGGTAGTCAAAGATGGGGGCTGGAGTGTTGTTGTTCTGACCGGCTGGTTTCCGAAAGACAACCTCTGCGCCTTTGAAGAGGCTGATCGGGTAGGCGGAGATGTTTAACCCGCCATTCTGATTTCCGCCAAGGCAAAACACCTGTGTGCCATCTTTGCTGACACCCACCACCGTGGCCACATGGCCTTTGGGGTTCTTTGGGTCACCTGGGTATTTGATGTGATAAACATCCCCCACGCTGATACCTCCCGCAGCCGTCCCGCCGCCTCGCCCCCATTGATTCCAAGACTGCGCTGAGCCAGCTCCGTTGGGAGCTTTGATGCCCGCCTTGGTCATGGCATCTTTCAGCGCATAGCCGCACCAGGCCAGCACGTTGGTGTTTTCGTTGCCGACGCCCACGCGTTTGAACAAATCTTTGATGGGTGGGTTTTGACCGCCGCCGGCTGTTCCTTCCCGCTCACCAAAATTGGCCGCCAGATGGTCCATCCATGGTGCGGAGCCGCCATGCAGCCGCTGGATGGCGGTGCGCGCTCTGTTTTTAAACTCGGCAGAGTCTTCATCGATGGACTCTGGGTTGATGGCCGGTTCGCCGTTTTGCTTGGTGTGATTGATCAAATGGGCCGCAAGTTCGATCGACTCCATGTTGCGGGTGATGGCAGCGATCCTGTTTTTGATGCGTGAGGCGGCGCCGGGTGCGGCATTGGCCAGCTCCTCAAGCGCCTTTTGTTTTTGCTGTCGGTATTTTGCCAGCGAGCCGCCGCCTTGCGCCGCGTTGCCGGCTCCTGCATTCTTTGGCCTGGCACCACCTCCTTGGGCGGGCGGTGTGGGGCCACGGCCTTGCGCGGGGGGCTGAGCAGAGGGGCTCGCCCCTTTGGCTGGACGTGCTGGGGAGCTTGGTGGTATCTGCCTTGCGCCTGTCTTGGCCTGTGCGAGATACTGCGTGCCGGCCACATTCTGGAAATAGCCGCTGCGGTGATCGCTCGCCTCCTCCGGGTTGCCGTTGAAGCGGTACACGAGATCGTTGAACTCGGGCTTGGGCTGGGATTCGCCTGGGGTGCGATACAGGAGGTCATGGACCTCCGGCCTGCCGTTGAGGGCGGAATGGGAACCGGCGGCGTCATCATCATCGGAGTGCTGAGGATCGAGATCCTCGGGGGTGATGGGCGGCATATACCAAGGTCTGGTATCATCGGACGCAGAAGAAGAGGTGCGGGGGCTGCGGCTGGAATCGGCACCGGCAGCGTGCCCGGCGCTCCACGCGGGGCGGGGTGGCGCTCCGGCACCGAACTGCGGGCTGCGAGGGTCACGGGGGGAAGGGGAGTCCTGCTGGCGGGCCTCATCCCGCGGGCGGAGGTTGCCGTCCTCATCCATGAAGTGCGGGGAGTCGTCGCGGTTGAATTGCTGGCGGACGACATCGAAGACGCCGCTGGCCTTGGCGGCGGCAATGCCGTCCCCAGGGGGCGTGGCCGCGTCCTGGGTTTCCGTGCGCTGGAACTGGCCGCCAATGGCCTGTGCGCCGCGCTGGGAGAGCGGCCCGGCAGAATCTGCGGCCACTCTCTTCGCCGGCAGGTGGCTGAAGGCCCGCACGCCGCCGCTGTGCAGCATGGGCTGCACGTCATCCTCCTCTTCATCTTCAGGACGCTGGACTCGGGTTTCAGGGAGGTGGGAGGAGGCAAAGAGAAAGGACATGAGTAAATACTTGGGTCCAGATTCAGGAATGCAAATTAAAAAATACCAAAGTGTGGTATGAAGTGCTTTCCGTGAGGTTGTCGATTTGACCGCAAAAAGGTGCCGTTAGGCGTGCGATGAAGCCGGAATCTTTCGGGTGGTAAACCGCGAAGGAGTTTCTTCAGGCGGTTTCATCTCTCCACCTGCTGTCGAAAACCGCCAAACAGGGCAAACACCGCCACCCACGCACCCAGCGAATAGAGGAAATGCAGCGCCACAAACCACCAGTCCCATTGACCGGTCAACGTGTCGAAATACTCCCCCTGGCTGTTGTCTTGCGAGCCCGCCCACACGGCAACACCGCCCATGGACAGCGCAATCACGCTGCCAATGAAAAAGACCACTGCTTTGATTGTTTTTGACGTTCTTTTTCCGACACTGGTTTCGCAGGTGGTTCCCATGGCTTGTCCTTGTCGATCTGGCGGGTTCAGCGTTTCTTCCACGTCGTCATCTGAAAGGGTGCCGACGGACAGAGACAAAGCCGCATCTTCTTCCGCTGCGGATGGACGTGGTGGAGGAGGGTTTTGTATCCACTCCTGCAGCAGCGGCGCATAGCGGGCGTCGATCATCTCATCCGTCCAAGACGCGGCGATATCTTTGAAGCCATGCCAGGCGCTGATCGCCATACCCTGCCTGATGCTCCAGCCAAAGGCTTCCTCTAAATAACTTCCCGCATTCATGCCGTTTGCCGCCCTTCCCTGGGTGGCGAGTTCCGCCTGCAGCATCACCAGCATGCGGCTGACAGGCTGCCCGGCCAAGGCCTCCTGCTGCAGCCTCTGAACGACGAGAGGGTCTAGATCACATGTCAGCATGCATCAAGGTTTGGGGGGAGGCGTCAGCTTGATTTCCAGCATGTCACTTTTTCTGCTGCGGTGAACGGAAGGCCTCCGCCCGGGCGCGGGCTTCCGCGTACTGCCCGGAAGTCAGATCCTTTTCGTGAGTCTCTATCCACTGGGTGGCGTCGTTGCCAAAGGTGGAAGAGGCCAGGAGGCACCATTTCATGGCCTCCACCAGATCCTTTGGCACACCGGTGCCGTCTGCGTAGCACTTGCCGAGCTGATACTGCGCCTTGGCATCATCTTGCGCGGCGGCTTTTTGAAACCATTGCACGGCCTGTGCTGCGTCCTGCGGCGCTCCCCAGAGTCCGCGCTTGCAGATGAAGCCGAGAGCCACCTGCGCCTCGGCATGCCCATTTTCAGCAGCGCGACGGTACCAGCGCGCGGCCTCGGGGAGGTCCTCGGTCACGCCATCGCCATGGAGGTAGCACTCAGCCAGCCGGTGCTGGGCCGGGGCAAAGTCCTGGCTGGCGGCCAGTTGCAGCAGCTTCACTGCGGCGTCCTTGTCCTGCGGAATGAGAGAGCCGGAGAGATGTGCCAGCGCGAGCCCATACTGGCCTTCAGCATTGCCTTGGGCGGCGGCTTTGCGCCACCAGCGCAGCGCCTCTGCGGGATCCTCGGGCAATCCGGTGCCGGTGGCATAGGCCGTGCCCACCTTGGCCTGCGCACCTGCGTGCCCCAGGTCGGCAGCCTGGCGAAACCAGCGCAGCGCCTCGGCTGTGCCGCCGCCCTTTTGGCTGCTCAGGCCTTTCTCATAATATGCCGCAGCACGGCTTGGGGCGCCGGCCAGATGACTCCAGTAATGCGGTGGCATGTCTATGGCCCATGCCATGAAAGCCGCTATGCCGAGGAACAGAAGCACCCTGAGGAGAAAATGCAGGCGCTTCATGGCACGGGCGCCCCCGCTTTCTTCATGCCGGCTTTCCGCTCGTCATTGATCCGGGCATTGTGCCTGCGCAGGTCTTCGAGGGTGCAGTCGCCATTGATGCCGTCCTTGAACACCGCGGTGAAAGGCCTCTGCATGTCTTTTTCGTCGAGCTTGCTTCGGTTGTCTCGGTCAACGATTTCATTCACGGCTTTCAGAGCATCGTTGATCGTGCCGCCTTTTGTCAAGACATCCATGAAGGTTTTCATCTGAATAGGCGCATCCCGCTCCCCGGCCTTTCCTCCTGCAGAGACCACCATGGGCACCCCGGCATCATTGAGCATGGACATATCCTTGGCGCTCACCACGCAACCGCTGACGTTTCAGGAAGGTGTGAGGAGGCAAATAGAAAGGACATGAGCAAATACTTGGGTCCAGATTCAGGAATGCAAATTAAAGAATACCAAATCGTGGTATGATGTGCTTTTCATGGGCTGTCGATTTGCCCGGGTGAAAAGCTGCGGGGCATGCGTGGCGCCCGGGCAGGGCCGTTCATCGGGGTTCATCAGGCATCACAAATCTCATTTCAGCTTGCGGTCATCCACCTACGGGTATCTACGTGTTCGCTCAAATCACGTGCTCATGAAACACCTGTTCCTCGTCCTCCTGCTGATCGCTTTTTCCTCCGCCGGGGCGGATACGCCGGCCATCATCGCGGCGGATTACCGCCTGCAGTCCGCCCAGGCGGTGAAGGGCCTGAACGACAAGCTGGAGCAGTCTGCCGCGCCCCTGGCCGCCAGGCTCCTGCAGCAGGGGGATGCCGCCGGCGCGCAGCAGATCACCAAGGAGGTGCGCGCCAAGACCGCCGGCGAACTCGTGCGCAGCCAGAATGCGGGCCTGATGAAGCTCTTTGCCCAGTATGATCAGGCCCGGGCCAAGGCCATCGCCACAGTGCAGAAGGCCAGCATCGCGCGGATCGATGCCCTGCTGCAAACACCCGCAGGCGCGAAGCTCGATACCCTCGCCGCCCTGGGCAGGCTCCGCACCGAGATCGATGCGGACACGCCCCTCACCGCCGCGCCGATGCCGCTGCGGTGGACCTACCACCGCAACGCCACCAGCCCGAGCATGGGAGACCTGATTTTCAACCCGGACGGCACCTGGGCGCTGATCGATGCGGATGCCAAATCCAGGTACGGCACGCAGAAAGGCGGCTGGGTGCAGACGGGAAAAAACAGCCTGGACCTCACGTACAAGGGGGCCGTGTGGAAAATGACCTACGAGGACAGCAGCGGCTGCATCGACCGCCCGGACATCGGCAAACGCCACCTCAAGGCGGTCTCCGCTCCCTGACTCCCGCCCCGCCCAGGCTGCACGGCCTTGTGTCCTCCGCCAGCAGCCCTGCTCCTTTGAAGCATCCACCATTCACTCCCACCTCCCCATGAAGAAGCATTTCCACCTCCTCGCCGCCGCTGTGGTCCTCCTGCTGGCCACCAGCGCCCTGGCAGACACAGCGGCGAAGATCGCCGCAGACTACCAGAAGCAGGCCGCCAAGGCGCTGGAGCGGGTGAACGATACGCTCGAAAAGGCCACCGTGCCCCTCATCGCCGACCTCGTGAAGGCCGGCGACGGCGCGGGTGCCGAGGCCCTGCGCGATCAGTTGAAGAGCAAGCTGGCCGGGGAGCCCGTGCTCAAGCCGCAGGCCGCCGCCGCCGTGCTCTTTCTCAGCTATGACACCGCACGCCTGAAAGCCCTGGAGCCCGTGCAAAAGGCCGCCATCTCCCGCATTGATGCCATGCTGGGCGGCAGCGAAGGCCGGAAGCTGGAAGTCGTCACGGAGCTGGCGCGGGTGCGGGAGGAGATCGAGCTCAGCAGGGTCACGGGCACCGCCACGCAGCTGCCTGAAGTGTGGACCTACCATGTCACGGAGAAGCCTGACGGCTCCGTGGGGGTGGTCTACGGGGAGATGCATTTCAAGCCCGATGGCACGGTCCTGATGCTGGACCGCGGCAAGGACAAGACGCCGAAGCCCGGCCAGTGGAAGTCGAACAAAAAAGGCGACAAGATCACCATCAAAATGGATTACCTCAAAGGCGACGAAGGCGTGTGGCAGATGGAGGTCAAAGGCACCACCGCCACGATGGACTGCCCCGGCGTGAGCCGCCGCTACATGCGGGTGAAGGCTCCCTCAGCGTGAGTCGTCCGCCGCCCACCGCCACATTCATTCCGCTTTGAAGACCCAAAGACCGCCTTTCAGGCAGGCTGCGCCGCAGCCCTCACCGTGCCGCTCACGGTGAACTGAGCGGCGGCTTTTATTTGACTTTGACGGCGCGCGGACAAAATCTCGGCGCCATGGCATTCTTTCGTAAAACATTCCCCCGGTCGGTGGCTGCCGCAGCCTTGATTCTGGCAGTGGCGCTGCCAGCGGCAGACGCGCCCTTTGCGCCGGAGGTGCAGCAGCGGCTGGACCTGCTCAAGACGGGCTACGAGACCTTTGTCTTAAACAACACCACCATCCCCTACGAAACGGGGGTGAAAGCCCTCAATGAGCGGGTGAAGCCCACGCTGGAGCGGGAGAGCGCCGCCGCCGCACAGCGCACGGACCTGGACACCCTGGTGCGCATCAAGGCGGATCTGGAACGCCTCGGCGAAGGGCAGCTGCTCACCGCCGTGGAGGAGGCGCCGCCTGCGGCGCTCAAGCACACCTACTCCGCCTACAAGCTGGAGCTCAGCCGGCTGGAGTCCGCCCAAAAAGCCAGTCTGGCAGATGCCAAGCGCCGCTATGACAAGGGGCTGGAGCTGGTGCAAAAAGACCTGACCAAGGCGCAGGACGTGACCGCCGCCCTGCAGGTGAAGCAGATGCGCGAGGAGCTGGCAGACGCCGCCGCACCGACGGTGGCTGAAGCCACGGGCCAAGAGCCTGGCAGTGGCGGGAATTTGATCGACAACGGCTCCTTTGAAAAGGGCACGAGAATGTGGGAGCTGACCATGCATGACCACTCGGAAGAAGCCAAGATGGGGGTGGACAAAAAGGTCCTGTTTCATGACAAGCCCACGCTGCGGGTCACCAACCCCGTCCTGAATGATACGCGCGCCGTCCAGACGGTGAAGGTGAAGCCGCGCACCCGCTACCGGATGGCGGGCTTCATCAAAACTCAGGACATCAAGGACGCGAAGGGCAACGAAGCTGCAAAACCCGGTGCGAAAGTGAACGGCGGGGGCTGCCTTTGCCTCACCGGGAAATATGGCTACAAAACCAACTTTGTGACCGCCGACGACTGGACGGAAGTCAGCCAGGAATTCAAAACGCAGGATGAGACCGAGCTGGTGTTTGAATGCCGCCTCGGCTATTTCGGCAACACCGTCAGCGGCACCGCCTGGTTTGCAGACGTATCCCTGACGGAGCTGCCAGACTCCTCCGCGCCGCCAGCGGCCGCAGCGCTGGCCGGCCTGCCGCAAGGGGCCACCAGCATCCCCGAAGAATGGAACTTCCACAGAACACTGGACGCCCTGGCCACCGCCAAAATCTGGCTCCATCCCAACGGAGTGTATGAAATCAAAGACGGTGGTGGCACCCAGACCGGTTCTTGGAAGCCGACAAAAGACGGCGTCACCATCAAGATCTCCACCAGCACCTGGGAGGTCACCGTGGTCAATGGCGTCGGTACCATGAAAAGTGAGACCGGCACCCGTTACATGAAGGCTGTCAGCAAATAATGCCTCTGCTCGGCAAGCCCCTTTTTACACTCACGCGCCCATGAAACACCTGCTCCTCTCCGCCCTCCTGCTGGTCTCCTTTTCCACCGTGCTGGCGGACACCCCGGCGAAGATCGCCGAAGACTACCGCAAGGCGGCTGCTGCGGCGCTGACCAAGCTCAACGGCACGCTGGAGCAGGCCACGGTGCCGCTGATCGCCGCGCTGGTGAAGGCGGGAGACACCGCCGGGGCGGAGGAGCTGCAAGAGCAGCTCAAGGCCAAGACCGCCGGAGAGCCGGTGCCGAAGCCGCAGGCCAGCGCCACGCTGCTCTTTGCGCAGTATGACCAGGCGCGCAGCAAAGCGCTGGAGCCCGCGCAGAAGGCCGCCGTGGCGCGCATTGAGGCCATGCTTGCGGGCAAGGAAAGCAGCAAGCTGGAGGTGGTGAAGGAGCTGGGAAAGGTGCGGGCGGAAGTGGAGGCCGCGAAGGCCGGCCCGGAGGCTGCGGCGCTGCCTGTGGCATGGTCCTTTCGCAGATCACCCACAGCAGGCACCGATGGAGTCTTCATGCTGAACCCCGACGGAACCGCCGAAATGAGGGGTGGGGGTGGCAATTCGGGCCAATGGAAACATTCGGCCAAAGCCCGTACCATCACGGTCGAATGGGTGAAGCCGCAGGACACCTGGACCGTGCTCTTCCTTGAAGGCAATGAGCTGGCGGAGATTCACAGCATGGTGTGGAAGGATACGCGCTACCTCAAAGCCATGACCGACCCACCGGCCAAATGAACGGTTCCGCCGTGCTCGGAGGACCCCCATCCATCCCCATTTCACCCTGCCGCCACCCTTCACCCGGTCACTTTTCTCAAGCTCTTATGAAACACCTGCTGCTGGCCCTCCTGCTGGCCTCTTTTTCCTCCGCCCTGGCGGACACTCCGGCCAAGATCGCCGAAGACTACCGCAAGGCCTCGGCGGCGGCGCTGGTGAAGGTGAACGAGACGCTGGAAAAGGCCACCGTGCCGCTGATCGCCGACTTGGTGAAGGCAGGAGACACCGCAGGGGCGGACGAGCTGCGGGCGCAGCTCAAGACCAAGCTGGCCGGAGAGCCGGTGCTGAAGCTGCAGGCCAGCGCGGCGAATTTGTTCAAGCTCTACGACGCGGCGCGCGTGAAGGCGCTGGAGCCCGCGCAGAAGGCCGCCGTGGCGCGCATCGAGGCGATGCTCAATGGCAAGGAGGGCGGCAATCTGGAAGTGGTGACGGAGCTGAGCAAGGTGCGCGCGGAGGTGGAGGCGGGGAAGGCCGCCCCGGCGCCGCCGGACATCCCCATGGCCTGGAATTACTACACCGGAATCGACAAGTCGCGGCTCGTCGGGGAACTCCTGCTGAGTGCGGACGGAACGCTTTCTCTCAATACTCTGAAGGCCGATGGGACGCCCTACATGACGGGCAATCCCAAAAAGCCGGTGGGCAATGCCGGGCGGTGGGAAAGGACGAAGACCAACGTCGTGAAAATCACGCTGATCCCTCCAGGCGAGAGCGAGGAATTCGAGATGATCATCACGGGCAAAAACGCCGTTTTGAAGCGCGCCGTTGGCGATCGCTTTCTGACCGCCAAAGAATGACGAAGCGAGCCTCGGTTCGCTTTGTTCAGCTTGTTGCCACAGGCCCCGCCATTTCACATCAGCCACCTTTCATTCTCTCCCGCTCCCATGAAACACATTCTCCCCTTCGTCCTCCTGCTGGCCTCTTTTTCCTCCGCCCTGGCGGACACTCCGGCAAAGATCGCCGAAGACTACCGCAAGGCGGCTGCGGCGGCGGTGACGAAGCTCAACGAGACGCTGGAGCAGGCCACCACGCCGCTCATCGCCAAGCTCATTTCCAGCGGGGACACGGAAGGCGCCGATGCGCTGGCTGCACAGCTCAAGGCCAAGCTGGCAGGAGAGCCCGTGACCACGCCGCAGGCCAGCGCCACGCTGCTCTTTGCGCAGTATGATCAGGCGCGTGCCAAGGCGCTGGAGCCCGTGCAGAAGGCCAGCATCGCCCGCATCGAGAGCCTGGTGAAATCCACCTCCGGCAGCCCCAAGCTGGAGACCCTCACGGAGTTGAGCAAGGTGCGCGCAGAGATCGAGGCCGGGAATCCCGCTGCCGTGGCGGAGAGCAGCGTCGGAGTGACCAAGAGCAGTCCAGAAATGCCCAAGAGCAGCACGGCGGCAGCCAAGCAGGTGGCCGAGCTGGTGAAGTCCCTCGGGGGCACCTACAAGCCTGGCAGCGAAGGGGATGAAGTCTCCTTCAACCATGCCACGCTGACGACGGCGGACCTGCGGCAGATCACGGCGGTCAGGGGCCTCCGGACCTTCGTCTGGACCCTCGGGAAAGGACTGACGGATGAAGGCATTGCGGCCTTTGCAGGCATGAAGAATCTGGACACGCTCTACCTGTGGGGGGCGGGGAGCATCACGGATGCGGGGCTGAAGCACCTGAGCGGCTGCCAAAAGCTGGAGGTGCTGAACATCGGCGCAAACACCGGCGACTTCACCGGCGCAGGCCTGGAGTACCTGAGCCAGTGCAAGTCTTTGCGAAAGCTCAACCTCAACTACCTGCGCAAGTTCGATGGGAAAAACCTCCGTTTTCTGGTGCCGCTGAAGTCCTTCGAAATCCTGCTGCTCTCCGAGTGCCAGGGCATCACGGATGCGGACATGGAGGTGGTCGCGCAGCTCACGCAGCTCCAAAGCCTGGAGCTGGGGAAAACCAGCGTGACGGACGCCGGGCTGGCCCGGCTCAAAGGGCTGCGCAAGCTCAAGGAGCTCTTCGTCTCGGCCCCGCTGGTGACGCCGGAGGGCGTGAAGGTGCTCACCCAGGCGCTCCCAGCGCTGGTGGTGAAATTCACCAAGTAAGTAGCACCTACATCACCCGCGCCGCCATCCCCCGGAAGTCTCTTTTTCCCCCACTCCCATGAAACACATTCTCCCCTTCGTCCTCCTGCTGGTGGTCTCTTTTTCCACCGCTCTCGCGGAGACGCCCGCGAAGATCGCGGAGGATTACCGCAAGGCGGCTGCGGCGGCGGTGACGAAGCTCAACGAGACGCTGGAGCAGGCCACCACGCCGCTGATCGCCAAGCTGGTGACCAGCGGGGACACCAGCGGCGCCGAGCAACTGGCCGCGCAGCTCAAGGCCAAGCTGGCGGGCGAGCCCGTGACCACGCCGCAGGCCAGCGCCACGCTGCTTTTTGCGCAGTATGACCAGGCGCGTGCGAAGGCGCTGGAGCCCGTGCAGAAGGCCAGCATCGCCCGCATTGAAACCATGCTCAAGCCAGGTACGGGCAGCCCCAAGCTGGAACTGGTGACCGAACTGGGAAAGGTGAGGGCGGAGATCGAGGCAGGGAACCCTGCCGCCGCAGCGGGCAGCAGCCCAGCGCTGCCGGGCAGCGCCGAGGTGCCCAAGGGCGGCGCCAGTGCTGCCAGGCAGGTGGCCGAACTGGTCAGCAAACTCGGCGGTGAATACACCCATGGAAGCACAGGGGATGAGATCAAACTGACCAGCACCGTCCTCTCAACCGCCGACCTGCTGCAACTGGGGGCGCTCAAGAGCCTCAAGACCTTCAACTGGGTTTCCGGTTCCGGCCTGACCGATGAGGGCATGGCGGCATTTGAAGGGATGAAGAGTCTCGATTTCCTGTTTCTATGGGCCAAAGGACCCATCACCGATGCGGGCCTCAAGCACCTCGGCGGCTGTGAAAAGCTGGAGGTGCTAAACATCGGCGGCAATGGCGACGGCATCACAGGTGCCGGCTTCGAGAGCCTGGGCCAGTGCAAGTCCCTGCGCGAGCTGACGCTCAATGCACTCCCCAAGATCGAAGGGCAGAACCTGCGCTTCCTCAGCAAGCTGAAGTCTTTGGAAAACCTGAGGCTCTCGGCGTGCAGTCTCATCAACGATGCGGATATGGAATGGGTGGGGCAGATGACGCAGCTCACCCACCTGCATGTGGGAAGGACCCGCGTCACCGATGCCGGGCTGGCCAGGCTGACGGGGCTGCGCCACCTGAAGGAGCTGACCGTCTCCGCACCGCTGGTGACGCCGGAGGGCGTGAAGGTGCTCACTCAAGTGTGCCCTTCTCTGGTGGTGATCTTCACCAAGTGAACGGGGTGCTCCCGAATTTGCCCCCGCAGCCATCCATTTCTCATTAACGACACTCTTTCGCTCATGAAACACCTGCTCCTCACCGCGCTCCTGCTGCTGGCCTCCCTTTCCACTGCCCTGGCGGACACCCCGGCGAAGATCGCCGAAGACTACCGCAAGGCCTCGGCGGCAGCGCTGGTGAAGGTGAACGAGACGCTGGAAAAGGCCACCGTGCCGCTGATCGCCGCGCTGGTGAAAGCCGGGGACACCGCAGGCGCTGAGGAGCTGCAGCAGCAGCTCAAGGCGAAGCTGGCCGGGGAGCCGGTGGCCACGCCGCAGGCCAGCGCCGCGAACATCTTCAAGCTCTACGACGCCGCACGCGTGAAGGCGCTGGACGCCGCGCATAAGGCCGCCGTGGCACGCATCGAGGCCATGCTCAATGGCAAGGAGGGCGGCAATCTGGAAGTGGTGACGGAGCTGGGCAAGGTGCGCGCGGAGATCAATGCGGGAGTTGCTGCCGCCGCAGCCGTGCCCGCCAGTCATTTTCCCATGCACTGGTCGTATCACATGAAGCCAGAAAGGCTGGTGGACAATGGCTTCATCGACATGAAACCGGACGGCACGCTGGTCCTGGGCAACGTCAATGACTCCACGCCCGGCAAATGGTCGGCCACCCGTGAAGCGAACGTGCTCAAAGTGGTGCTCGACACCGACAAAGGCGTGGAAAACTGCGAGATGCGGATCCATGGCAATGAGGCCGAGCTGGTGCGCCCCGTCGGCACGCGCTACCTCAAGGCCAAGGCGCAGCCGGGCACGGCGCGTGCGGAGGCGGAGGCAGGGAAGGGTGGAGCGGCCGCCCTCTCCTTCGTGGCCGAGCAGTGGACCTACCATGCCACCGAGCGGCCCGATGGCTCCGTGGGCCCCGCCCATGGGGAGCTGCATTTTCATCCGGACGGCACCGTCAGCATCAACGACCTGGCCAATCCAAAAATACCGCACACCGGCCTCTGGAAGGCGAATGCCAAGGGGAACAGGGTGACCCTCACCGTGGAAGGCTTCGGCGAGTGGAAGATGGAAATCAAAGGCAGCACCGGCACCCTGGACCGGCCCGAGGCCGCCTCGCCCGACCAAGTGCGCGGCCTGCGCTATTTGCGGGTGAAGGCCCCCAAGGCCTAGGCCGCGCAGCACTTCAGATTTTCCACGCCACCGATTCCACTGTTCCTCCTCCCCCACTCCCATGAAACACATTCTCCCCTTCGTCCTCCTGCTGGTGGTCTCTTTTTCCACCGCTCTCGCGGACACTCCGGCAAAGATCGCCGAAGACTACCGCAAGGCGGCTGCGGCGGCGGTGACGAAGCTCAACGAGACCCTGGAGCAGGCCACCACACCGCTGATCGCCAAGTTGGTGACCAGCGGGGACACCAGCGGCGCCGAGCAACTGGCCGCGCAGCTCAAGGCCAAGCTGGCAGGGGAGCCCGTGACCACGCCGCAGGCCAGCGCCACGCTGCTCTTTGCGCAGTATGACCAGGCGCGTGCCAAGGCGCTGGAGCCCGTGCAGAGGGCCAGCATCTCCCGCATTGAAACCATGCTCAAGCCAGGTACGGGCAGCCCCAAGCTGGAACTGGTGACCGAACTGGGGAAGGTGCGCGCAGAGATCGAGGCAGGAAATTCAGCCGCAGCGGCCGGCAGCACCCCGGCCATGCCCGCCGCAGCAGAAACCGCCCAAAACCCCACGGGCAGCGCTGCCGGGGCGGGGAAGTCGCTGGCTGAAGTCGTGAAAGCTCTGGGCGGCACCTGCACCAGCAGCGGAGACGGAGACGAGGTCACCTTTGTCAGCACCAATCTCACCACCGCCGATCTTCTGCAGATCGGTGCCTTCAAGCGGCTCAAAAGCTTCACCTGGAACGGCGGCAGAGGTTTGACCGACGAAGGCCTGGCCGCCTTTGCGGGGATGAAGAAACTCACCGGCCTCTTTCTCTGGGCCACGGGCCGCATCAGCGATGAGGGGCTGAAGCATCTGGCCGGCTGCGAGAAGCTGGAGTCGCTGAACATCGGCGCCAATGGCGAGGGCGTCACCGGCACCGGATTTGAGAGCCTCGGGCAGTGCAAGTCACTCAAGACCCTGACGCTCAATCTGCTGCCCAACATTGAAGGGCGGCACCTCCGCTTCCTCACCGGTCTGAAGTCCTTTGAAAACCTGAGGCTTTCAGGGTGCACCCGCGTCACCGATGCGGATCTGGAATGGATCGGGCAGATGACCAGCCTCAAATACCTGCACATCGGCAGGACCAGCGTCACCGATGCCGGCATGGCCAGGCTCGCAGGCCTGCGCCACCTCGAAGAACTCACCGTGACCTCCCCCATGGTCACACCAGAGGGCGTCGCCCCCCTGAAAAAAGCGCGCCCGGCACTCGCGGTGATCTTCACCAAGTGAACGGGGGGGCGCGGTGCCTAGTGCGCCAGCCGCACGGCCTCCCTCCCAGCCGGGGCCGGATTCAGCTTGCCCTCCATTTTAGTTCGCCCCACTCAATCACGCGCACATGAAACACCTTCTTCTCAAGGTGACCTTTGGCAAATAGGCATGGGGAAGGGGGCGACGCGCCCGGGCAGGCAGGGCCATGCGACAGGCTGCACTGGCAGTGTGTGGCGTGGCTTTGGTGCAGGCTGCCCGTGCGTGCCGAAAGCCGGTGTCGCTTCCGGTCGTGAACACCACGCAGCCGGCGCTTTACCGGGTGTTCATTTCAAGGGTGATCACGGAATGAAGCGCCTCCACGCAGTCTTGGACGGATCTGCGGCCCGTTTCTAAGACCAGGTCAGGCCGTGGCGGCTCTTCAAAGGCCATGTCCTTGCCTGGCAGGTGTTTCGCCACTCCGGCATCAGCCCTGGCATAGAGGCCTTTCGGGTCCCGCCGCGCACAGGTGCTGTAGTCGCAGCGGAGGTAAACCTCGTAAAACAAGGCGTCTCCAATGATGCGGCGGGCAAGCTTGCGCATGCTTTCATGCGGAGTCATCAGGGCGGAAATGACAAGATGCCCCTGTGCGGAAAGCAGCCGCGCCAGCTCGGCTGTGCGGCGGACATTTTCCAGGCGGTCTTCCGGCGCGAAGCCCAGATCCCGGCACAGGCCGGAACGCAGGGCGTCGCCATCCAGGACCAGCGGCGCATGTCCCTTCTCCTGAAGCCGTTTCGCCACCTGATTGGCCAGAGTCGTCTTGCCGGCTCCGGAGAGGCCGTAAAGCCAGAAAACGCGTTTGGGAAATGTTGAAGTCATGAAAAATCCGGGGAGGTGATGCCAGGCCCGGATCATCCAGATGGAGAGGCGGGGAGGCTTGTTCAAAGGAGTGACCGGGCAGGGCCGTCGCTGCATGGCAGGTTTCGGCGCAGGTCCGGCCTTGGAGCTGATGCGATGCTTTTGTGTGGTATATTACAATATTAAATGGCAAAAGCAAGCGGGAGGCAAAGGCCTGCGGGTGCCTGCATGAGCCGCCCCGGCCTGCCGAACTGGCCCTGCAGTTCTCCCGGATTCACCGCCTCTCACCGGAGGGAAATGGCCGCCGCGCTACGAGGGCATCGCCGCAGCGGCCTGGCCCGGGGCATGCATGGCCAATCTGATGGGAAATGGCCTGCCTGCTGCCGGGCAGGACGCGGCTCCCCCCCGCCCGCTCCAAGACACAGGCATGTTCCAGCTCCATGTCGGTTGGCCGTGACTGCCAGCCGCCACTCGACAGTAAGCGTTACACGTAGTTGTCACGTCTTTTAATCTGATGTTCAACGGAGCATCATAAACTTCAATTCAGCTTGCGGTTATGTTCCTAAGTGTATCTTCCGACCACCCAACCACGTGCCCATGAAACAACTGCTCCTCGCCCTCCTGCTGGCCTCGTTCGCCACCTCATCCTCCCTCGCTGACAGTCCGGACGCCATCCTCAAGGACTACCGCAAACAGGCCGCCCAGGCGGTGGAGCGTCTGAACCAGTCCCTGGAAAAAGCCGCGACGCCGATCATCACCAAGCTCGTCTCCAGCGGAGACACCGCCGGGGCTGAAGAACTCACCAGCCAGCTCAAGGTCAAGCTCGCCGGTGAACCTGTGCCCGCACCGCAAGCCAGTGCCGTGCAGCTTTTTTCCCTGTATGATGAGGCGCGTACCAAGGCGCTCGCACCTGTACAGAAATCCAGCATCGCGCGAATTGAGAGCATGCTGAAAACCGCTGGCGGACCAAAAATTGAAACGGTGACGGAACTAGGGAAGGTGCGGGCGGAGATCGAGGCGGGGAGAGTTTCTGCAACATTCGAAAACGGCGACGTCATTCCAGAACATTGGACCTATCACATGGCTGCCGACCGCCCTGCCGTTGGCTCAATGACCTTCAAAAAGAATAGAACTGTGGTGCTTCAAATTTTTGACCGCCCGAGTCCCCAAACTGGCACTTGGAAAAAAACGAGTACTCCCGGGCAATTCAGCCTGATCTTGGACCGCAAGGCACCTTTTCTTATCAACCTAACCGGAGAAATCGTCGAACTCAATATGCCGGATGTAGGCAAACGTTATATGAAGCTTGCCCCTCCGCCGACGAAGTAGTCAATTCAACGTGCAGTTAACGAACATAGCTACCTTTTCGCACGAATTATTTTTTATAGCAGCTGCAGTAGTACTTGCTCTTTACCTCTTCCTAAAACCTTGAATCTGGCTTGATGGGCATTGCACCAGTTACAGAATGCTTTGATCTCGTGCTCACGGAAACCATTATAGCCGATAAACTCATCAAATAGCAATACAGGCTTGTCTCGTAACAACCAATGCGTCAGTTCATTAAGCACGGTGGTGGTTGAAGACCCGAGGTCACAATCAATGTGAACGGCTTGAAGCGGGGTGATTGGAGGAGGTTGTGAAATAAAAATTGGAAGAGTTTTTTCAAACCAACCGCGGTGAAGGGTGACATTCGACCGGACCACAGGCATTATCGAGTTCAGGGTAAAGTGCCCAGCTCTGCGACCAGTCCTCCAATCTTCAGGCAAACCCTCAAAACTATCAAAGCCGTGAAAATTGGCATTGGGTCGAGCTTCCGCCATGTAATTGATTGAAGATCCCTTGAAAACTCCGAACTCTAGACAAAGGCCTTTATTCACTGCTGAGAGATAACGATGCCAGATTTGATGGCGGGTTAATACTTCGCTACAAGACTCAATATCTTTCAACAGTTCCTCGATGGTGACGAATGCAGTGTTATTCATAATGGATATGGCAAGATGTTCTACCTGATTTGAGTCTCCTTGAGCCAAACCCCTATGGCTGCCCAAGTGTGTTGATTTTGAGGTGTGAAAGTGCTTGTCCCCGACACAAGCTTGCAGCCAGTTTTCGAATTCCAGACAGGTGCGGCTGCCCTGGAAATCATAAGGCAAAAAGTGCCTTCCCAGAATGGCGGCTGCATAGGCTCTGCAACGTTGCAGGTCTGGCTTGAAAATGGGGAGCAATGCCAGCCGCTCAGGAGCCTCAGCACACTCCAATGTCACGCCACTGCCGGAGTAGGCTGCTTTTCCCAGAGTCGCGGTGGGGATGCCCAAAAGAGCGGCCTCGCTGGCACAGGTCGAATTCACCGTCACCAAGGCCGAACACTGGGGCAGGCGCTCCGCCAGCGTGTTCTCGCAATCAAGAGTCCAGTCATCGCGCCAGCAGCCGCCTGTGGCGGTATTGAGGTCGTTTAGAAACATTGCCCGCTCGCGTGGGTGCGGACGAATCAAGATGCGTCGGCCGCGTGGCAGGTGGTCGCGCAGCATCTCCAGTGTGCCGGCGGTTTTGTCGGCAAACTTGTCGCCCAAAGGAAAGTATTGTCGCAGGCTGGCATCCCTCCGCATCTGCAGTGCCACGAGCAGCGGTCCATCAAGCGTGCCGCCGCTGCCCAACTCCCATCCGAACCATTCCTTCGCCATGCGTTCGACGTCGATCTCATGGTTTTGTTCCCAGGTGCGTTTCTGGCAGAGGTTTGAGTCTGAAAAGTAGCCCCGGTGATCAATAAAGGCACCCGCCGCCTGGTGAATGAGGCTGTTTTCGAGAAATAGTACGTTCTGCCTCCGGCGCGTCATCCATGACCATGGCATCTTAAAACTCCATGTGATTACGTTCGGAGAGGACATGAACGCAGGGCCGTATTCGTTCCGGTTGCCTGGATGCACATGCTTCCATGTCACACGCACGCCCTCTTCGGCGCAGCGTTGTTCAATCCATGTCCTCAGTGGACGCTGGAAAAAGCTTCCTTGATAGATGCCGATGCAGTCTTTCATAATCTCGGTTGAGGGGGCTGCTCAATGGCAAGGAAGTTCCGATGACGGGGTTCTCTGCCGCCATTTAAACCAAGGGCGGTTGTCACTGGGGTGGTATTCGTTGTCATTTATGGCATAAAGTGGTAAAAACTAATATATGGGGGCAAAACATAGGGGCTGTTATGAGAGTCAAGGGGAGCGTGCCTTCTTTTGATGGCTGACGGACTACGTTAACCGGCGGTTTTCAGCATCCCGCCGGTTTATTCATCCTGAACGGGCCTTTTCAAGCCATGCGGTGAATTCAGCCGAATCTGCACCCTGGGCATCATAGGGCAAGAAATGTCTGCCCAGCACTGCTCGAACATAGGCTGCGCAGCGGTCCATGTCCGGCGCCCAGGAAAAAGTCTCCGTCAGCAGGGCGGGGTTGTCAGCGCACTCTAGTGTCACGCCACTGCCGGTGAAAGCGCCTCTGCCAAGCGTTGCAGTAGGAATGCCTAGTAGCGCAGCCTCGCTGGCACAGGTCGAGTTGACAGTGACCAGGGCTGCGCATTGGGGCAGTCGTTCCGCGAGTGTGCCGGACATGTCCAGCTTCCATTCTTCACGCCATTGACCGCCGGTGGCGGCATCAAAATCCGTGGTGAATAATTTTCGTTCACCGGGATGCGGGCGAATGAGAACGTCTCGTCCGAACGGCAGATGCTCCTTGAGCAGTTTCAAGGTGTGTACCACTTTGTCGGCTTCAGTTGCAGCCAGCGGGAAATAGTACCGCATTGGCGCATCGACCCGCTTTTGCAGCGCCACCAGCAGCGGCCCGTCTTTCGTGCCACCAGCGCCAAACTCCCAGCCAAACCACCGTTTTGCGGTGGTGAAAACGTCAACATCATGTGTTTCACGCCATGTCTGCAAGCGGCATAAGTTGGAGTCTGCAAAGTAACCGCCATGATCCACAAAAACACCCGCTGGCTGATGGATGAGACTCGTCTGCATAAACAGTACATTCTGCCTGCGACTCGTCATCCATGCGTGCGGCATCCGGTAGCTCCACGTCAGCACATTTGCATGCTCCAGAAACAAAGGTTTGTAATGACAGATGTTCCTTGCAGAGAACTGCACCCACCGCATTTCAACACCTGCCTCCTCACATCGCTCATGCACCCAGGCTCCTAGCGGGCTTTCACTAAAGCGATTGTTGACCAAACCGATGGCGAATATTTTCATGGATTATAACGAGCTGATAGGGGCTATGCTATAAGTAACGTACTTTGCCATTTTCCACATAGGGAGTTAGTATGGCGGCCTCCGCTTCACCATCGTGTTCTGGAGGCTTCGCATAAGGCTGTGGATTGTAATAGTGATGCAATTTGCTCCGGCTTTTGCTGAAGTGGTCGAAGCCGGCCAGCGACAAAGAAGAAACGCCAATGGATTCCAGCAGCCAGACGGCAACTACCAACCCGCTGGTCATTCCTGTGTGAGCTAGAGTCTCTCCAGTGCGTTGGGAGTGTTCCCTGACCCTTTGTTGAACGGCCCGATAGAACGCACGGGGAAGACGATGAATGACATCAGGTGTGTAGGCTGGCTCCCCGGTTTCACCGTACGCAAAGATCATGCGTTTGGGTCTCTGATCTTCGTCTCCGGGCAGGTAGCCGTGGCCGAAGGTGCTCCATATCGTGGTTTTTACTCCGGTATGCTGCTCAAAACCTGCCAGCCGGAATCTGTTGAAGCGAATGACCACGTCATGTGCATCAATATCAGCACCTGAGCAGTGAAGGACTCCGGGGCCGTTTCCTACAAGGCATACGGTATGATGTAGCGGAATCTCCAAGGGCACCGCTGGTGGTGATATAACCATTGGCTTTGTCTCAATACCACGAATGGGCAGTGTCGGGCTCATGGTTTAAGATGGGGAATTTGCGAGTGGGTGTGTCCGCGCTTTTCGGCCGAACAGGCGGAGGAATTTGAATGAAATGACAAGTCTCCAGGCAGTTCCGCAATCCTCAGATTTTTAGGCCGTCCATTCGATTGAGGCGTTATCTGGGATGTTGATTCCGTGCCCGTCTGGGCCGCTTGTTCGGACAATGGGGCTGGCTCAAAAGAGTAATCAAGCAAGGCGATTTCTTGGTGATAAGTCGCGCCCACGAGTTCAACCATGGAACGGTTGTAAAACTCGCTGTAATGCCCCGTCTTCAGGAGTGTCTTGTTTAGCACGGGTAGCTGGCCGCTGGCAATGCCCAGCCTGGAGCAGACTGAGGCAAAATCCTGCTGAAGGTTTTCATACCTCCCCACAAAGTCCAGCACCTCGCTGCCTTCATGCAGCAGATAGTCGGACTGCGGTGCGTGATGCGCGCCGGGCTCGTATGTGCGTTCACGAACCTGAGCACAGACAAAGCTCAGCCATTGTTCAAAGCCGCCGTACAGTTTGTCATGCAGCGTTTTCAAATAGGCGTAGGCGCTGAACAGGCGGTCCCATGGATTGCGGACGAAGGCGAACTTGAAGTACTCCCGCATGATGTCCTGGGACACGAGTTTGATCATCTCTGAGTAAGGGAAATGCTGCGTCATCAGGCTGTCCTTCATGCCAAAGACGCATCCGGAGTCATAGACTGTGTAGTCCAGATCGCCTGGGGCGAAGTGTTGCTCCATGGCGTAACCGGCGGTTTTGGGGATGTGGAAAAAGACCGCTTTATGTTGGTGAAAAATCATGCTTTCAAAGCGGCTAGGTGATGGAAGGGAGGGCCGAATCGACCAAGGCATCGCCAAGATGACTGCGGAAGTGTTTGATCACGGGCTCTGGATCCAGCCCCAGTTCGGCATGGCCCAGCAGGTAGTTGTGAATGCGGTCTTTCCAGCAATTGGGGTAGGGGACGCCGGCCGGCCTGGCGAAGCGGTGCAGCCAGCGCAGGAAGGGCAGGCATAACGTCTTGCGGCCTGCCTGGCGGAACTTTTCATGGATGTAGCATTCCTCTCCGCCAAACCCCCGGAAGTCTGTGTTGAACCCCAGCCAGGCGTCTTTGCGGCAGGCGAACAGACCCATGCCATGGGCGGGAATTTCAAAGGGGGGGATTTCATGTCATCGCCTCGTTTGTCATGCGCCCAGATGCCCCACATGCCTGCGCGCCAAACAGGCTCCATGTGCGTCTGCACCTGGTCCAGATTGTCCATGATCAAGGGGCCCTGCAGCAGGTTGCCGGCATCATGGCCGGCGTCCATGAAGGCGATGAGTTTTGTCAACGCTCCGGGGGCCAGCATCACGTGTGAGTCCAAGCATAGGACGTGCGGAGTCTGAGCATGCTCAAAGATCATGTCCCGCAGGGCTGTGCCCGTGCGCCCAGTGACTGGCATATAACGCAGCGGCTGGCGCACCCATGCTGTCAGATCTTTGACCGCCTTCCCGTGCGCGCTTTCGCTGTGGTTGTCGAGGATGAGAAACTCTACCTGTTCCATTGCCTCCGGGTGGTGCAGTCTCAGGCTTTGCACGGTGAAATAGACGCCGTCGAAGTCGTCATACGTCAGCATGCCGATGGTCAAGGATCGGTTCATGAGAAATGCCGGTTCCTTTCTGCGGCTGGTGGGCCCCATGGCATAAGCAGCCGAAAACATGACGGCCATGCTGAGCGAGCCGTAAACGGCAGGTGGCTGCGTGGCACGGTAGGTGAGGCAGGTGCCCCAAGCGAGAATCCGTTGAATCTCAGCGCCCACTCATGCACGCCGAGTCCTGATCTCCGAACGAGATCGCGCAGGCTGGAGTCGTTGCCAGTCATGATGCAGGTGACCTTCATGGAGGTGTGGTCGTGGTGGTCGGAGGAGGCGTGGTCGTGGTGGTCGGAGGAGGCGTAGTTGTGGTGGTCGGAGGAGGCGTGGTCGTGGTGGTCGGAGGAGGCGTAGTTGTGGTGGTCGGAGGAGGCGTAGTTGTGGTGGTCGGAGGAGGTGTGGTCGTGGTAGTCGGAGGAGGCGTAGTTGTGGTCGTAGTCGGAGGAGGCGTGGTTGTGGTCGTAGTCGGAGGAGGCGTGGTTGTGGTCGTAGTCGGAGGAGGCGTGGTTGTGGTCGTAGTCGGAGGAGGCGTGGTTGTGGTCGTAGTCGGAGGAGGCGTGGTTGTGGTCGTAGTCGTGGTGGTTGGAGTAGGCGTTGTGGTCGTTGTCGTTGTCGTGGTCGTTGGAGTAGGCGTGGTTGTGGTCGTGGTCGTGGTGGTTGTCGTTGTCGTTGTCGTTGTCGTTGTCGGATGCGGATGCGGATGCGGATGCGGATGCGGATGCGGATGCGGATGCGGATGCGGATGCGGATGCGGGTGCGGGTGCGGGTGCGGGTGCGGATGCGGATGCGGATGCGGGTGCGGGTGCGGGTGCGGATGCGGATGCGGATGCGGATGCGGGTGCGGGTGCGGGTGCGGGTGCGGGTGTGGGTGTGGGTGCGGGTGTGGGTGTGGGTGTGGGTGTGGGTGTGGGTGCGGGTGTGGGTGTGGGTGTGGAGTCGGATGTGGCGTCGGATGTGGCGTCGGATGCGGCGTCGGATCTCCGCCCCCACCTCCAGTCCCCCCCCCGCCTCCGCCCCCGCCTCCGCCCGAATTCGGGTCGAAGCCCAGGCTGATGAAAAAGTCATTCCACAGATTGCCCACCTTGCCTGTTTTAGGTGGTGGCAGGCTGGCCTGGGTGCTGGCGCCGCTGCCGCTGCTGTAATTCACCATGGGCTGCGCGGGCTGGCGGATGATGGTGTTGTTCTGGCCGATGCCGGTGGTTGTCTGGATGCCATCCTGCGAGACGGTCACGGGGCTGGCGAGCCAGTGGTCAGAGGGGGGCGTGGGGTGGTCGGATTGCATGGCCGGATGCTGGATGCTGGATGCTGGATGCTGGATGCTGGATGCTGGATGCGGAGCTTCTGGGAATCGTTCTCGTTCTCGTTCTCGTTCTCGATCATTGCGTGCCGCAAGCGCGAGGAGGTGGGAGGATTTCTAGATGCTGCTTTCTGGTGACATATGGTATTGCTTGAGGTGGAGCCTCACTGCGGGAATGCAGTGCTCACCCCTGGATTTCGCGGTCGTCGATGGGCGGGTAGGCTTCCACGAGCTGGCGGAAGTACATGCCGGTGACGGGGTAGCGGGAGTCTTCGATGACGTGCTTTTCCCAGTCCGTCATGTTGGTGGCGGGATAGAACTGCGCGATGAGGTCTCCGCCGATCTCCACGCCGGTGGTGCCGGCGCCGAAGATGACTTTGCTGCTGCCCTGGATCTGCGGGAAGCTGCAGTCGGGGTGCAGGCAGTCGGGGTAGCTGCCGCTGATGCCATCAAAGGAGTAATTGATGGTGTCGGTGATGGGGGTGAGGTGCTGCGTCTTGGCAAAGGGGCGCTCGGCCAGGAAGCGGCTGATCTTGTGCCAGGTGGGATAGACGGCGCCACGGCGGAATTTGGAGCGCTCCAGCAGGCTCTTGGTGCTCTGGATGTTGCCGTTGCTGTCCGTGCCGGAGATGGGGATTTTGCCTTCTTCAAACCAGAGCTTGTAGAGCACGGTGGGCCAGGCCATGGGGCGGAGCTCCCACTCCACGTGGTAGGGCTTGTTGCGCTCCTCCAATGTGCGGGTCTTGCCGAAGATGAAGGTGCGCTTCTGGTAGTCTGCCTTGGCGGCGCTCACCAGGGTGTAGCCCTGCAGGTGTTCGGGGATGGTCTCGGCGTTTTTGATCCACGCGGGGCAGTCGCTCCAGAGCACGATGTTGTTGAGGAAGTCGGGGATCATGTCCCCCGCTCCTTCCTTCGCGGTGATGGAGAAGGCGCGCTCGGTGGGATTGGGTGTGTCCACCCAGTCGAAGTTGATGTTGATGGAGGGCATGGCGGGTTATTCGCTGCGTGGTTTGGAGCCCCAGCCGAGGACGGAGTCCTTGCGGAATTTGTAAGGCAGCCCGTTCTGAGAGATGAAGATCAGCCAGGTGGCCACCCGGGCGTACTGCCGGGGCTTCTCATGCGCCACCTCGTCTGACACCTGCGGGGTGAGTCCCGTCAGTGCCAGGCTGCCCGCTCCAGTAGAGGTCGGAACTGCACCGATACCAAAGCCGGTGGCGGATGAGAAAATGCCAGCGGGGGGGAGGCCATTGAGGGTGACTCCAGTGAACAGTGCGGGTGTTGCACCAGTGGCTTTGAGGGCGGTGCCGCTGAGCACCATCTCCCCCGCGTTGATCGTGTAGTTATAGGGTGTCTGCACCGCAGCTTTGACGGTGGTGGAGTAGTTGTGGATGTCCCGGTAGGGCTCGCTGACCTCCTTGCCGGCGGTGCCCTGGGCGCTGCCGGTGTCGCTGACCATGCCCTCCTCGGCCAGTGTCCCGGTCCAGAGCGGCACAAAGCCGTCGCCACGTCCGCCTTTGAGATAGATGTAGGTGTCTGTGGGCGCTGCCACCACATACAAAAACAGGCTGTTGGCCGCATTCGTGCCGGCGTCTGTGGTGACCAGCACGCTGGCTGTGCCTGCGCTTTTCGCCGGCGTGGTGCAGGTGATGGTGGTGGCATTGACCACGGTGAACCCCGTGGCCGCGACGCCGCCGATCGTGACGCTGGTGGCGCCAATGAAGTTTGCGCCGGTGATCGTCACACTGGTGCCGCCTGTGGACGCGCCGATGGGCGGCGAGACGCTGGTGACTGCTGGTGGTGGCTGGTAGGTAAACAGGGTGTTGGCTGCATTCGTGCCGCCGAGGGTGGTGACCAGCACGCTGGCCGCTCCACTGCCCACCGGGGTGGTGCAGGTGATGGTGGTGTCATTGTTCACGTGCACATCGGTGGCCGACGTGCCGCCGATGGTCACGCTGGTGGCCCCGGTGAAGTGGGTGCCGGTGATCGTCACGCTGGCACCGCCGGCGGGCAGGCCGGTGGGCGGGGTGATGCTGGTGACGGTGGGCGGCGCCACATTGGTATACTGGGGGCCGGTCACATTCTTGCCGCTGGGGGTCGTGACGATGACGCTGACCGCTCCTGCAATGCCCGGGCCGGTGGTGCAGGTGATGGTGGTATTATCTACCACGGAAACATCGGTCGCCTCCACGCCGCCAAGGGTGACGCTCGTGGCCCCGTTGAAATCGGTGCCGGTGATCGTCACACTGATGCCGCCCAAGGACGAGCCCGTGTCCGGAGAGATGGTGCTGACTGTGGGAGCCGCGGCATAGGTGAAGAGGCTGTTGTCCGCATTGGAGCCGATGGTGGCCGTGACGACCACGCTCGCGCTGCCCAGACTGCCCGCAGGGGTGGTGCAGGTGATCTGGGTTTTGTCCGTGCTCAGCGAGAAACCGGTGGCCGCGACGCCGCCGATGGTCACGCCACTGGCGCCCGCAAAGCCGAGGCCGGTGATGGTCACCGGGGTGCCGCCGCTGGGCAGGCCGCTGGCTGGCAGGATGCTGGTGATCGTGGGCCCATAGGTGTACAGGGTGTTGGCCGCATTCGTGCCGTAGGGGGCCGTGACCAGCACGCTGGCCGGACCTGCGCTGCCCGCAGGGGTGGTGCAGGTGATGGTGGTGGCATTCACCACGGTGACGCCGGTGGCCGCCACGCCGCCGATGGTGACGCCGGTGGCCCCGGTGAAGTTCGTGCCGGTGATCGTCACACTGGTGCCGCCAATGGGCCGGCCGCTGGGCGGCGAGACGCTGGTGACCGTGGGCCCATAGGTGAAGAGGCTGTTGTTCGCGTTGCTGCCGGCGCCTGTCGTGACGACCACGCTGGCCGTGCCTGCGCTGCCCGCCGGGGTGGTGCAGGTGATGCTGGTGTCGCTCACCACGACGAGGTCTGTGGCCGTCGCGCCGCCGATGGTGACGCCTGTGGCCCCGGTGAAGCTGGTTCCGGTGATCGTCACGCCGGTGCCGCCGATGAGCGGTCCGCTGGAAGGGGAGATGCTGGTGACTGCTGGGAGTGACATGGTCAGTGAATAGGGTGGTAGTTTATGGTATTATGCGATGGGAAAAAGGTCATGCGGCGTCGTTCATGGGTGCGGCTGCGGCGCCCGGGCGGGTCTCGGCCCGCCCGGCTCCGTGCTCCTGCGGAGGGGGCTGCTCTTTTCCGGCGGCGCGGCGGCCGCCTTCGGTGCCACGGCCTCCTTTGAGGAGCGCCCGGGGAGCTGTATTGAATAATGTCATACTATGGTATTGGGTCCGGATTTGAATAGTCAAGCGGATGATTAAAAAATAATTTTCAGCAGCGCCGCGCAGCCGCACTGGCGGCTCACCGCCAGGGGGTCGTACCTGCCGTCGGCGGTGTATTTGCCGCAGCGGTACTGGTCGGTGAAGGACCAGAGGTAGGGGGAGGGGACGCCGCGCCTGCGGTAGCCGGTGCCGTTGTAGTTTTCAAAGGCCACCAGCGCCGCGCCGGGGCTCCAGTCGGAGATTTGATCCAGGCCGTCGCAGATGAGGGCATCGCGCGCGCTCTCCTCCCAGGTGAAGGGCGGCCGACGCTGAATGGTCGCGCAATTCATCAGCAGGTACTCGCTCGGCGAAAATATCGCCTGCACTTAATCAACTAAAGCAAGTCAAAAAATTAATATTATTCTGTCTCATAAATGATTTAGTGTCTCTATAAACTCGAATTGAACACTCCCTCACTTTAGGCACTAAAGGTGTCACTTTTAGTTTCTGAGTCACTACATCACATGCTTGAATGGCTTTTCTTGCGGTTGTGTAACCTGGCTTAGTGGGAATTTTCCAAATGTCTACAAATCCTCTATTAATCCTTTGATTGTCAATGTCTTCAATAATCTCTGGCCACAAATCGGCTTGCTTAGAGTTGTCGGGACTAATTAGTTTGTGCTTAAAATCGCTTTTAAACTTGAGAAATTGTTCTGTGCATTCCAAAAAATAATCATATGAAACAATAGCGAGATCTAGATCCGAGTTGGCAGAAAAAAAGTCGCCGTTTTTAGAGGGATCCAAAGAATACCCTGTTCTTGCGCTACCAACCAGTTTTATGTCGCTAGGGTGAACGCCTACTGAATTTCCAATAAGCTCACGAATTTTTTCGAAAAGCAGTGGCATTTCAGAGAAAACGCAGGGAATTCCTTCTGTAAGCCAGGCTCGGTGAACGCCCAATTTTTCTGTATACTCAGCCTCGGTGTGAAACTTTTTAAATGCTGAAAGTGAAGGGTACCTATCCTTGAAATTGCGAGCAGATTCGGTCAGATCAAAAGGCTTCATAGGGTTGAGGGGAGTAAGTCTACAAGTGGAGTTTTTTTGACTAACTTAATCAGGTGTTTTTCTCGGGATAATATATTATTCTTCTTCGTAGGGGATACATTTTTGGACTGAGGGTACTTTAATCTAGCCACAAGCTTTGCTGCATCTTCGAAGTTGCATGACGAAAGTTGTATGTTTAATCGGTCGGCTGCCTGCTGAAGCGTGTTCATTCGCCAGCCATAATAAGCAATGTGAAGATAAAGTGTGGCAATCTCAATTTTTGTGAATGTGCGTGACATGCGAAATGCAATACGGATTTCCAATAGCTTTCGAGAAATTGACCGCTCATATCTGCCAGTTAACACCCTGGTAAGTTGCTGCGGAATAGTACTAGCGCCTTCGCGTCTTCCAAGAAGACGATGCCAGCACGCCCGCCCAATCGCAAAAACATCGAAGCCCAGATGTCGGAGGTACCGCTTGTCCTCACCGGCCACGAGTGTGGCAACAAGTGGATCGGGCAAATTGAAGGATCCTTTCCCTTCATATGAGCTCTTCAGGCGTCGAAAATTTGCTTCGGTGGCATTCCAGATGAAGCGAAATCTTCGCTCTCGATGCTGTTTCAAAGATTTTAGAACTAATGCCCTCGATGGCGCGTCGCTGAGGTTGGTTGATTTACACAGGGTGCCAGACGATACGACTTTTAAGTTCCAATTGTGCAGTTGTTTGAGGAGGTTCGGAAGGTCGTTGGCAGTCTCCGTTGTTGCGTGCAAGAGGATTACGAGATGCTTCCGATCGACTTTTTGCAAAATTTGAAGACGAATGCCTTCAATTTTTGCGGGAGAAATGCCCTTTGGGCTTCTCCAGTCGTCAGAATCTATATCCCAGGAAAAATTTCGAAGGCCGAGGCGCTCGATTTCATTCCAAAGAACTGGCGCGTCTAAGCGGTTCCAACTGCCAGCGCCAAATGGCGAACGGAACTTGGTTGGTAGAACTGAGATTGCATCGAATATTGCTCGCTGTGTTTGCTCAAGTTCAAATCTAACGGCGTTTTGCCCTAAACGATCTAGGCGGCAATGGCTCCATGAGTGATTTTGAACGCCATGACCGCTATCGTGCAGCACTCGCAACACTTCGCTACGCTCCTTGATTGCATTGCCGACAGTAAAAAATTCGCAACAGATGCTCCGAAGCCGTAAAATTTCAGATATTCGTCGAACTGCCTCTGGATTGTATGGAGCGTCGTCGAAAGATAATTCAATCGTGGGTGCCAATTCAGGCGCATTATTTTCGAATGAATGAAAACTCACTTCTGGTGATCATCACTTTTCCAGAAGAAATCAATTATGAAACAAAAAAATGAGTTTGGTAGCCAGTTTAGCGTGAAAAGACCGCTCATTTAAAGCGGTTGAGATATAACGCTAGATGATTCACCAGCAACCTATTGAGCGGCACAGCAGCAAACTCCAAGCCGGGCGTTGGAAAGTGTCGAATTGCCTGGCAAGGAGTTTTGACCGAGTTCTGACGACGTCGGTATAAAGCACACAACTCACCCTCAGCGGAAACTGAAGGTGTCATTTAAATTGTGAACCTGACGCGAGTCTTTATTTGTGAAAGGCGACGCTTTTTGTTCATCACGATTCCTCCTTCTCGGGATCCTCCCCCGTCAGTATTTCCCTCGATAGTCGGCACTAGTCCGGATGGATCCGGTTCCCCCGTGGCAATACCCACGTGTGAAAAGGTGAAAATCACGATGTCACCGGCTTTGATATCCGTGCCGGGATTTCGTTTGGTATTTGTCGTTTCATCTTGCTTTAAAGACCATTGCTCTAAATCCCAAGCGCTTGCGGTTTTAGGTCGCTTAAACGTCGGTGTTTCCTTAATGCCTGTGGCTATCATGGCCTGTAGAACGCACCAGTCCACAAAGGCTGCACACCACGGCCACTGCTCGTGTGGTGGGAGCACCGTTGCGGCCTTGTATTGATCTACACGTGGTCCACAGTTGGTTCCGTTGACTTCTTCAACGCCGATCTCTTTCGAGGCAGCATGAACGACGGCTGATGGGAGTATGGTGCTCATAGCATCAATGGATTGGAGGTTGCTGCCGCAGCCATATGTGGGTTCTTCGCAGCCGCAGCTGTCGGCAGCGCCATCTGCAGGGCCGGGATGTTTTGCACCTCGGCGGCGTGCTCTGTCTTGATGCTGCAGTCGTGGAACTGGGCGGCGTAGGTCTCGGATAAGGCGCTCATGGGATGAGAGTTGAAGGTGAAAGGCCGGGGGGAATTCGATGTTCAGAGTTCAGTCGGCGGTGGTTTGTGGTCCAGCAGCAGATGCATGCCCCACAGGAGCAGGCCCACCGCGGCGATGCCGATCAGCGCATTCATGGCGCCACGGCCGCAGCGGGACTTTTGGCTGAAACCTGGGCAGACAGCGCCTGCTGCAGCGCAGGGATGTTTCGCACCTCCTGCGCAGACATGGCGGCCACGGCGGCGCTGGTGCTGCCGCCGGAGATCAGCAGCGCGCCGCCACCGGCCAGGAGATCCTTCTCCACATCTCCGATGATCTGCGCCTGCACGGCGGGCGTGGTGATTTTCATGATGGCCGGACTCGTGCAGGAGCCGAGGGCCAGGGCGGCCGCAAAGGCGGCGATGACAAGGAGGGGTGCGTGGGTTTTCATGGGATTAGTTCTTGGTTCTTGGTTCTTGGTTCTTGGTTCTCAGTTCTCAGTTCTCAGTTCTCAGTTCTCAGTTCTCAGTTCTCAGTTCTCAGTTCTCAGTTTCGTCATTCGTCATTCGTCATTCGTCATTCACACCACGTCTCCAGGCCTCCACTCTTCGCCGTGCAGGATGGTAGGATATGGTATTCGAGGGTCTGCGAGGTCGTTCCGGCTGATGGCCTGCATCAGCGACTCAAACTGCACGCCGCGCTGCAGCCAGGTGGAGTGGCCGCAGGAGTCGTCGCTGTGGTCCTGCACCACCTCGGGGAAGAGCGCGGCAAACTCCCGCCCGCGCAGGCCCAGCGAGCCGTAGCCCAGGCCCAGCCAGCCGATGAGCGGGCGCGTGGCGGCGGCAAATCGCAGCGCGCCGTCATGCCGGCTGCCGTAGATGTGGATGCGGCGGATCAGCCCCTCGCGGATGGCCTCCGCAAAGTCCTCCTCATCCGCCGCCGGAGCGATGAGGTGCGCCGCATCGATCTCCGCCCCGCAGGCCTCCAGCACGCGCGCGATGAGGTCGCAGCCGTTGCTGTGCCCCACCAGCACCAGGCGGTAGCCCGCGCGCCGGTAGTAGCCCACCTTCTTGGAAATCTCATCCGCACGCTCCCGCTGGCGCAGCCGCCGCAGCAGCGCGCTGCACGCATACTCAAACTTCTCCGCCACCACCCCGTCCGGCAGCCGCGTGTTGATCCACGTCACAAACCGGTCCGTCCATCCCTCCGCATCTCCGGGATTGGTGCGAATGCCGTTGATGGCGATGTAGCAGGTGCGCGTGTTCATGACTTGTGGTGTGTGAGTGCCTTCTCAAACGCGGGTGCACGGCAGGGCGGCGTGATGGGGGAGACGGGCCGTTCGTCGTTGCGCTTGATCTTCCCGGTGAGATCCGCGATGACCTTCGTCTGCATGGAGATGATCACGTTCCTCATCTTCACGCGCGCCGCGCTCACAGAGCACCCCGGCGGGCTCCAGCGCTGAGATTTGCATTTCATGCTGGCTGGCCATTTTGCGCGCCGCAAGGTGTGCCACCACCAGCACCACCAGCATCCCGGACAGGCCAAATGGCGTGAGCAGCGTATCGGGAGTCTTGGAGTCGTTCATGGGGGCAGAAGAGCTCATAAATCAGGATGCTTCAAAGGGGGCGCCTCCTGTGCAGGTGCGGCGAAGGTTTCTTTTGAGACGCGTTCATGTGTTTGAGTGTCATGCCTGCTCAGCGATGGCATAGACCGTCACCTGTCCGCCGACGGGAATGGTGTAGCCTTCTTCATTTCCAAGATAAGCAGTCAGCTTGGCGGATGCGCGTCCGGCAAACCATTCTTGAGCGATGTTCACATCGGTCGTGTTCAAAAACGGGGCCAGTTCCGCACCTCCAAAGGATGTGCCTGCAATCTTTCCAAGCTCATAGGCAGAGCCCCCGACCATCAGTCTCAGTGCGACAAAAACACCAGCGAATGATGCCTGGCTTTGATCCTCAGAATAGACCCAGATGCGAACCGGTTTGAGGGTCTTTGTGCCGTCCGCAGGGATGAGGTCAATGCTCTGGGTGCCACCGGTTGCGGCATAACCATCCGCCCCGTTGGTGTAAATTCCCCCGCTGCCCGATAAACTTACCGACACTGTCACCGTGGCGCCTGATCCGGTGGCAATCGTGTCAAAAGCGACTGTCCGCCAGTCCAGGGAAAGATTCTGCACCACACCTGAAAGAGCCGAGGATACAGCAGAATAAAATGCATTGGCTGCGTCATCGGCGCTTGAGAAACCGGTCATGTCGATAAAATAGGACCCGTTCATCGGGTCGGCATAATCAAAGGTGAAAGTGTAGGGGATGCTTTGAATGTTGATGACAACTGTCCCCGTGCCGGATGGCGACCACTCATTAAAATAAGCGCCTCCGTGGCCGGGGGTGGCATCCACCGCGGGGTAGGTATGGCCTGTCAGTGTGCCCTTGCTGCGCACCAGATTTGCGCCGCCGCCCGCATTCACCGCCGCAATCGCCGCATTGATCTTCGTGCGCGCCTCCAGCCCGCTGTCGCCGTTGTTCAGGGTGTCGAGTGACATAAGTGTGATGAGTTGAAAAAGTTAAGAGTCCTTCCAGTCTGCGGCGTCGTCCCAGGCGCCCGTGTCATTCCACGCGCCATTCGCGAGGATCCATGGCGTGCCGCCCGGCGCCCCGGAGGGAGCCAGCGCCAGAGACAGGGCGTTTCCGATTCCGATCATGGCTTGTGGTGTGTTGTGGTATTGCTGGCCTGCATGGCGGCGTCCCGCAGGGCGTCAAAGCTCAGCGTCTCCAGCTTCTCCACCCGCTTCGTCTGCAGGTCGATGAGCTCCGCGATCTGCTGCGCCTGGTTGTTGAGCGCATCGCTGAAGCGGTTCACCGTCTCGATGCCCTTGCCCCAGACCGCGCGCAGGATCAGCACGATGAACCCCGCCAGCGCGATGATGAACCCGATGAGCACCACATGCAGCGGCTGGATCGCCAGCTCCTGCGGATCAATGCTCGCCAGCCGCACATACCACCCCGCCACCGTGGCCGCCACGATGCCCAGCGCACTCACCGCCGCACCGAGGATGCAGGTGGCGAGAGAGACGGGCACCTCGAAGTGGGAGGGATCAAGAGGGAGTTTCATGGCTATGCGCTCCAAGCGTCTGCCAATGCAGAGAATTGGATGTTGGGTGTCTCGCTGTAAGAGAGCGCGGTGGTAATATCACAAAATCTCGCGCTGATGGAGCCATAGGGTCCATGTGTCCCATCAGATCCAGGTGATCCGTCGGGTGAACCGGCTCCGCCAAATCCGCCAGTTCCACCATCTCCAGCAGCAGCGCCGATTTGATAGAAGACGCATCTGATGGCATCCACGCTGCCTGCATATCCGCCATCGCCACCATTTGCCCCAGGAGCACCGCTAGTGGAGTCATCAGTCGAATCCCCGCCATTCCCACCATGTCCACCGCCACCTGCGAAAGACAAGCAGGCACTCGCCACCACGTCTTCCGCGTAGATGTGGGGTCCGGCCCCACCATTTTGACCGTTGGTACCTGTCGTGGGAGTATCTGGAGATGAAACATTATTTCCGCCATGCCCATCCCCCCCGGCAGGTGCCCGAAATTCAATATTGCCCGAGCATGTGAATCCCTTGATGTTCAGAACGCCATCGTTGAACGCCGCAGGGCTGTCATTGGGTGTTGGTGGAGCCGTGATGCCGATACCGTCGATCTTGATCGCGGCAACGCCGTTGCCACGAATACTGTATGTCACATACGAAGTCGGAGCCGCACTGATCATCCCCACGCTCGATATCTCGCTGCCCAAACCCACCAACTGAATGCTGTCACCCAGCGGGGAAAGAATAAGATCACCAGCGCTCCCCTTCCCAATGTGAAAGATTCTGGCTCCAGCATTATATGCTGCTTGGATGCTGGCAAACGGCTTGCCGGAGTCCTCAATCACCCCCGTCCCGTCGTTGCCAGTACCCGGCTCAATCCACGCCTGGGATTGAAAAGGTGCCGCATTGATGGCGGCAATCGCCGCATTGATCTTCGTGCGTGCCTCCAGCCCGCTGTCGCCATTGTTCAGGGTGTCGAGTGACATAAGTGAGATGTGTTAAGAGTCCGTCCAGTTTGCTGCGTCATTCCAGATGCCTGTGTCATTCCACGCGCCATTCGCGAGGATCCAAGGCGGTCCGCCCGTCCCCTTGGGCGCCAGCACGAGTGACAAAGCCTGTCCGAGTCCGATCATGGTAGAGGGAGTGGAGTGAGAGTGATGCGCCGTTCATGCCGGACGGGGAGGTTCCATGCGATATGGTTTGATGATGCCACCAGCATCTTCGCAACTAATGCGGGCTGCGCCGGAGCTGCCTCAAAGTCCGTGCTTAGTGGCTCTGCCTCTGAGGCTGGAATGCAGGTCATCATAGATTCGCAGGGTTGGTTTGTGACCATAGCGCCGCTGCGTCCGCGTCACCAAAGCCGTAATTCCAGATGCCCAGTTCAGCAAAAAGCTGATTGCCGTTCGAGGTGGAAAATACAGAGTTCTGAGTGAGCCATATGATAGACCCATTTTGCGTAGCTCCGGGTGCCACGTCCACGCCGTTTGACCAGCATCTCACCGGCGCTCCATTGGTATTGGCGAAAATTTCACACACTGCGTCTGTTGTTCCTAGTGTTGGAACAACATCCGTGCCCATGTTAAACTGTCCTCGATTGGTGGTTCCAGAGCTGATAAAAAATTCCTGACCTGCCCAGCCTTCACGTGTAAACCCGCACTGCCAGGGTTGGGGATCGAGAGACTGCTCAATGAGGTAGCAAGAATCCCCTAGTTGAAGACAGAAGTCTAAAAGCAGATTCTGGGAATAGCCATCTTTAAGCACTGACGGCCCACCGTTGATGCCTCCCGTGAGAATCAACTGGGGTTGCTTCTCGGCTGTCGTTTGAGTTAGATTTTTCCAGCCGTTGACACCGAACACGGTAATCACGCGCAGAATTGAGTCTCCCTTGAAGCTTGCTGCTGAAGCTACATCCAGCAGACCATTGGCACCGGTGTAAATCAGCATTTCCTCATCGTCCGACTCGCGCCGAACCTGCACCAAGGGTCCTGTGTATGAGGACAACGGACGCCGCACCACACTCCACGCATCGCGCAAACCGCTGGTCAGCGCATCCAGCGCACCTACAAACGGCAGCGCCCCCCCCCCCCCCTGTGGGGCGAGCGAGTGCGAGAGGGCATGTCCGAGTCCGATCATAACATCACAGTGCAACAATGTTCGTGGCCGTCGTGTTCGTGGCGTTCACGCGGGAGGTCGCGATGGGCAGCACGGCGCCCGCAGGCACGCCCGCAAATTTCACGGCCACTCCGTTTTCGTTGATGGCCACCACATCGCCCGTGCCGCCCACATAGAGCGCGCGCGCCGGGCCCCCTTTGATGGCGGAGGTGTCAGACGGCGTGACCGCGCGAAAGGACGAGTTGGGCACCATCTCCTGGAGAGCTCCGGGGATGGACATGGGATCAAGCGGTGTGCGGCGTTGTGAGGCAGGCATGGTATGCGATGGGTGTTAGGGTTGAATTTGAAGTGCTGAATACGGAATGATGCGGTTTGTCTGGCGTTCGTCCTCGTCCTCGTTCTCGTTCTCCTACTCGTCCTCGATCATTGCGTATCGCAAACACGAGCCGGGTGGAGGAGGGGATTCGTGGAGTATCGAAGTGCTGGATTATCGAAGTAGCAAAGTGGTGCGTGTTGAATGATGAGTGCCGAGCGGCGCATGGCAGCTCACATCGCCGTCGTGCGGCTCACCTCGTTGAAGGAAGTGCCGTCAAAGATGAAGGTGATGACAAACGTCTTCGCGCTCGTCGTCCCCGTGGCCAGCGTGCCCGTCGTCTTGAAGTTCGTCGAAAACGTCAGCGTGCGGCTCGTCGTCCCGCTGGTGGTGATCACCAGGGCATACGTCCTCCCCGACACCGCCCCCGTCGTCACCGCGTTGATCGTCTCATCCTCCCCCGGCGTCAGCGTGTAGCAGGAGACGCTCGCTGCCGGCGCAAAGCTCACCGTGCTCCCCGCCGCCAGCGCCGTTGTGCGCTGCAGGCTCACCGTGCCGCTGCCATCCGGAAAGGTCACCGTGCGGCTCGCGCTCGGGTTCGTGATCGCCAGGGTCGTCACCTTGCTGTCAAACGAACTGCCCTGAAACTCCAGTGCCCCATGATAGGCATTGACCACCACGCGGTTGTCCCTGCCCACCAGCGCATGGCTCGTGAGCGACAGCGGCGGCGCGATCGGTGCGGCGTCCGTGCCGAAAATCTTCCGCAGCATCACATCCACGCTGTCCACCCCCAGGGCGGTCGTGGCAATGGCTGTGGCGATGACAAACAATAGCAGTGTGTGCTTCTTCATGGTAGTAGTGTGTGTTGTGTTCTTTGTCCTTGGTTGTTCGTTAACTGAAAATCGTCCTCGTCCTCCTACTCGAACTCGTCCTCGATCACTGCGCGCTGCTAACGCGGCCCGCTGTGAGCAAGCATGGAGTGTGTAAAAACTGGAGTCTCATCGTCTGATAGTCTGATTGTCCCTGCTCGTTCATCCACGCTTCATAATCTCACGCCTGTCCCGGCGCCCCCGGCATCGGCGCACCACCCGGCATGCCCGCCCCAGGCGGCATCATCCCCGGCGCACCCGCCATACCAGCCCCTGGCATCGGCGGCGCACCCGGCGCGGCACCTTGATCCGGTGCCGCACCCGGCGCCTGCTGTTGCTGCTGCGCGGCCGCCTGCTCCTGCTGCTGTTGCAGAGCCATCAGGCCCTTCAGCTTCTGCGCCTCCTCAGGCGGCAGCAGCGGCAGGCAGCTCTCCAGCGTCACCACCGGCTTGCGCACCATCTCCTCCGCGTTGGAGAATTCCAGCGCCTTCAGCGCCTGCACCACGCCCACGCGTGCGCCCGCCTTGTCCACCTCCGGCATGCCCGAGTAGCCCTGCAGCTGCTGCATCATCACCTGCGCGCCCTGCAGCTTGTTCTGGTTCTGCTCCTGCGTCAGCAGCATCTCCACATCAATGTCCAGGTCACGCACATGCTCCGGGGTGATGGTCACCAGCTCCTTGTTGTGTCCCTCGCCCCACACAAAAGCCTCCGCGCGGTCAAAGTTCGCGTAGTGCAGCTTCACCGCATAGCTGAAGCCCCGGCCCTTCGATCTCCGCAGCCTCCGGATCGGCTTCTTCAGCAGCACTGCTGCACGACTGATCAAAGACTTGATCCCCGTCGCCGTGTTCGATTCCGGCACGCTTGATAAATCCCCCTGGCTCGCACTCGTGATCCCGCTCCTCAACTGCGCCAGCTGCATCCCCGTTTGAAACAGCTCCAGGCTCCGATTATCCGCATCCGGCAGCATCGCAAACTCGATGCAATCCCCCAGCCGCTTCCCCGCCTTCGGGCGCAGCGTCTTCCCCGGGCCGATCACCATCTCGCCACCGTCCTCATCCGTTTGCAGATTCTCCTCATGCACCGCCGTCAGCGGATTCGCATGCATCTCATTGCGGAAGTTCACCTGGTTCCACAGATTGTCCGTCGCCGTCTGCAGATACGCATACTTCGCGAAAAATCCCCGACCATAAAGCCGGTGCGGCACAGGCTCCCACACATCACACTTGATCGGCAGCTCAGCCTTCGGCGAAATGTTCGCCAGATAGTCCGCCCAGATGATCCAGTCCTCATGATAAGGCGGGAAGACCATGCACATCCGCGCCTCCTTGCCCGTGCCCGTCACATCCGCACGGATGTATGCCTCGATCAGCCTTACGCGAGTGTTCAGCAGCTGCTCCGCCTCCACCTCGCCCAGCGGCTCCTCCGCCGGTGCGCACGTCACCGTCGCATCCGCCGTCCGCTCACGCTGCGCCTCCTCATCACTGCAGATCCGCGTCTCCGCGCAGCGCGCCAGCCGCACCGCATCCTCCTTCGAAAGATGAAAGCGCCGCATCGCCTCAAACGTGCTCATCTCCACGCTCACATACACATTCGTATGCCGCAGATCCAGCTCCGGCGCATCCTCACGAAAGCTGATGTCATTGAAGTGGATCGGCACCGCCTCCACCCCCTGGCGGATGATCGTCTGTCGCGTCTCATACACCTCCTTCCACTCCAGCTTCCCCTTCAGGCGGCGGCCCATTTTTTTCACCTGCGCATCGCTCGTCACATACTCGCCCAGCGCATCCACCACCGGCTGCCCGTCCGCATGCAGGCACGGCGTCGCCGCCTCATGCTCATCCACATCCGTCGCATACAGCGTCTTGATAAAGCACTCCCCCAGCGTCACCGCCTGGTCGATCCCCAGACACTGCGCATCCACAAATCGTCCATCGCGAAACGTCCACTGCAGGTGGTGCTGGATGTCATCCGCCAGCTTCGTATCCGCCTGGCCCACCGGATTCGCCGCGAACCACGGCTCCCCGCCATAGATGTCCTGCTCCGCCTGCGCCGCCGCAAACTCCGCCAGCGAAGCCACGATGTTCACCGAATCATTCGCCATCTCAAAGATGCTCAGCGCATCCTCCACCTCCGCCTTCTCACGGCGCGCTCTGGCACGGTGGTCAAAAATATCCTGCGCCTCCTGGCTCCACTTCAGGCGGTTCGCCCGCCATTGCACCAGGCCCGCATCATAGCCCGCCTTCTGCGTCCGCGCCCACTGCACCAGCCGCACCGCACGCGTGCCCCCATCCGCCGCCAGCGCATCCTCCAGCGGCGTCTTCTTCCGCTTGCGCACCAGCGCCGCCTTCGCGCGCAGCGCCGCCAGGATGTCAGCAGCAGAACCCCGCGCAGGCGAGGAACCATGGGCCGCAGAAGAGCCGGCGGCGGAGGGAGGAGAGGGGAGCAGAGGCATGCGAAGAAAAAGGAAAAATCGAGGTCCAAAAAATCATTTTGAATTCCCCCTCCGAGTTCTCCACTCCGTCAGGCTGTCTGGTAACAATTCTTGGGCCCAGATTTCAAAGCGCAAGCGAAAATGTTTTTTTCACGCGAAAAAAGTTCATCAGCTGAGCGCTTCGCGGCAGCTCACCCTCAAAATCTCAGTGTCATAAGCGATCAAGCCACCGCTCTTTCTCTCACTTCTTCGAGAATCGCCACCAGCTTCTGGACTTGTGCAGGCGCAAACACACCATCCACACCCTGCGGATTAAAATCCGTGTAAGGCGATTCATAAAGCCGTGCCGCATCCATGCTGCCGTGCTCAGTCAGGTGATTGATGACCTCATCGAGAAACTGAATCTGATTCGCGCTGAAAATGCGCCCGTGAGAAATCCATCCGGAGCCTTTTTTCGTAAAGTGGCGCGCCTTGAGTGGAAACGCTCAAAGCTGTCTGCTGAAGTAAATCCGGGAAGCTCAATGGTGGACACCTCGTCCATCTGATCTTCAAAGTCCGTGTAGAGCGGCTTGCGCTGCTTCTTCTCAATGAGCTTCACCAGCCGCCGCAGCTTCTTGCGCAGCTCTTCCAGCATAGACAGGCCATTCGGCTTGGAGAAGGAGGAAGTTGGAATGTATTTAGGGGTTGGATGCTGATCGCTTGGCAAAGCAAGGTTGTTTGCTAAGGTCTGTCAATCAACGGCTCTTTCTTCTTAGTGAATCATTCCCCCACCGCCATTTCTCAGGTTCCATGATCACCATTACCGAAGTTCTGGGCAAGGCAGCGCAGGGACGCACAGAGCCCTTCATCTGCCGTGGCGATGATGGGCAACTCTATTACGTCAAGGGGCGCAATGCAGGCTTCATCTCTCTATGTTGCGAATGGGTGGCGGGCAGCCTGGCGCGCCACATCGCAGCACGACTGAGTGGCTTTGCACTGCCAGAGTTTACGATTGCCGAGGTGCCACAAGCTCTCGTGACGCAGAGCGACCGCGACGACATCCGGCACCTCGGTGCCGGTCCAGTGTTTGCCTCGTTGAAAGTGGATCGCGCGCGTGAGATCACCTGGGAGGATGCGCGGAAATTGACTCCTAACGTCATGGCTGGCGTCCTTTTCATCGACCACTGGCTGCAGAATGATGACCGAACCCTCTCGGACCTAGGAGGCAACCCCAATTTGTTGATCACTCACGAGTCGGAGATCAGGAACGGGGAGACGTCTGGAAACATGGTGCCGTATCTCTGGGTGATCGATTTCAATCTGGCCTTTGATCCTCTTTTTACTCGGAGCTCCTTTCTCGATAACCACGTCTTTGCGGGGCTGCTTAAGGCCTGGCCTCCAGGTTTCCAGGAGGCAGTGATGCAGAGTCTGCCTGCAGTGCTCGAAACGGTGCCCCGCCTGTTCAGAGAGCTGCCAGACGAATGGCTCTATCAGGATGGAGATGACAGTTTGCCCGTGCATTTAAGCCAAAATGATGTATTAGAAATGCTCCAGCTCCCGTTGCAAGAACCGGAGGCTTTTTGGAAACTGCCATGAAATCCATCGCCAAACACGTCTGCAATTACGCGGTGCTCCGGTTCCAACCCTATCCCGAAACGGGGGAGTTTGTGAATCTGGGCGTGGCCGTGCATTGTGCCGAGACGGGCTTCATGGAAGTAAAGATTGAGCACAGGAAGCACAAGCGAATCACGGATTTCTTCCCTGAACTCGACAAAGCGCCGTTCCTAGCGGCCCGAACCGCTGTGCAGGCCGAGTTTGAGCGCGTCCAGCACCTCGCAGCAAAGAAAACCGACCCGGAGCTCGGGCGGCGCATTTTTCGGGAGATGGTGAGGCCCCGCGAGTCCGTCTTCCGTTTTGGGGAGGTGCGCACCATTCTGACAGACGCTCCCGCTGCACTTGCGCAGAATCTTTTCGACCAGTATGTGGAGCGTCACTTCGCCAAACAGAAGGCTTATCAGGAAGAGGTGATGGCACGCCGCTATTACGAGGCCCTGCAAAACCTGCGTCCGGACAGAAAATTCAAGCGCAACTACACCATCAGTGGCGGCTTGTACCACGTGAAGGTGCCTCTTTGTTCGGACGCTTTCACTCGCAACGATGCGCCACAGCGCATCATCAAACCGCTGGATCTCGGCAAAGACGACGCTACCGAGATCCTCGAGCATGGCCAGCTCTGGGCGAACCGTCTGCAATTGATCACAGGCATGAAAAAGATGCCGGACAAGTTCATTTTCGCCGTGCACATGCCATCACGGGTGCATCAAGATCTTCATTATGCAGCGAAGGAAGTAGTCACCTCCTTGGGGCGGCATGGCGGCATCATTGTCGAGGATGATGATACTGATCAGATAGTTTCACTGGCGGCGGACGGCTGGTATTGAGCAATGCGGCCACGATGGCGTCAGCTACATTATTTGCAGGACCTCCAGAGCGTTGAGCCTTCTTACCTCTCGTGAGTTGATGGAACATCCAGCTCTTCGTCGGGATGAGAACCCACGATCGGAACCTCAGCCGGTGGCGCGTAGATTTCCTCGTCAGCAAGAGCGCCGAGGCACATCTCTGTTTGAGCCGGATTGTCCAGCATTCCGGGGGTAAACCCATTCTTCAGAAGCACCACTTCCAGCTTGCATAGACCGGCTTTCTTCAGACGCTCGGCATACTTGGAGAGGGTGCTGGCGTCTTCGCTCAGAATGATTCCCACACCTTCTTCCTCCGCCTGAGCCAGAATTTTCAAATCGTTCAGGATCATCGGGCGGGCGTCTGCCTTGTCCAGAGACCCGAGACCTGTCTTTAAAGCCTTGAAATAGGACGCGGCACGAATGGCATGCGGCAAGTTGAAAGGCTGAATCCTGAAGTTTCGCAAAGGCAGTTCCGTCACTGGTTGCCCCACCTCAAATTCCCCGGCGGCGATTACAGACAAGTTCATCGGAACGCTCTTGCCGAGGCAGTAATTGAAGTATTCCACTGCCACGCTGTGGTTCTTCCGACTGGGGTCAGCAAACGAGATCAGAAAGCTGGTGTCGAGAGAGACTTGTTTCATGGTCGGGTCACGCGTTCCTCAGAGCATCCACCCAGGCCGTGGCGGACGGTACGTCCTTCCACGCCTCCCGGCCATTTTTCCAAAGGCGCTCCAATGCCTGCTGGTCGACTTCATCGGTGCGGTGCAGAAACTCCAGCAGCTTGACGCGACGCAGTTGGCGTGTTTTCAGATGCTGCTGCGCCTGCACTCGCAGGGTGACGTCACGGTACAGCTGATTCTCCTCTTCAGCGGCCAATTGCTGCTCGGTGGCGCTTACCTGGATCATTCTGCCGGTGTCTGCCAGCACCAGATGTACATTGGGCTCTTGTTTGCCGCCCATGTCCACCACATGTCCCACCAGATATTTTTCCACTGTCACCCACGCATTTTCCGCTCCATGCTGGTAGGGGCTGGAACTCTCCACCTTCAGTGGGCGTGCCGCTGGATTGGAAAGATCTTTGACCGTGTAGGACAGCGTTGGCTGGCGCTGTGCCCGCTTCTGCCAGGTCTCGATGACCTGTGCACGCCTTGGCTGGATCAAGTCCAGATCTCCGCTGCGCTCCAAGCGAGCCATTTCATCTCCAACACTGGAGATGAGCATGCATCCTGCCGTGATCACTACACGCACCGAGCCGCTTTCCAGTCGCACCTTGGAGTTCGTCAGCGAGGCTCCCGGCTCATCCCCCTTCACCAGTTTCTCCACCTCTTCCAAGAAGAGCCGCAGCGTCGGCAGATCCACGTTGCTCGGCGTAAGAGGCTCGCCCGCAACGGTGTCGTTGAGGGAAAACGCGAGGCTGGCGGTGGCAGTGGACATGGAGCGGCGCTGTCGGAGAAAAGAGAGGTTAGAACGTAGGCGTCAAAGCGCTTTTTGCACTCGGTAGTTTCCTTTTTTGTTTTAGCCGAATCTTAAGATTTAGGCACAGCAGCACTCTTCGAAAACGGTGTGGAACGCCCTCATTTCTGAATTCATTGCGGCTAAGCTGCGTGCCGAAAGGGCCGCATTTAATGTCATCGGATGAACTGCATACCCCCCCCTCACCCCCTCCGGTGCATCTCCAGCACCCTCATCCTCACATCATCCGCAATATCATCCGGCGTCGCGTAGGGCAGGGGAGCAAAGGCCGCAGGTCGTTGTTCCAGCGTGATGTCGTAGAGCTTCGCGATCTGATCCAGCGCCTTCAAGCGCACCGACAGCATGGGCGGGGACGAGGCGTTGGGCGGATCGGCGTCCTCGTCGGCGTCCGCCATCGACATCACATCCGGAAACGTCGCCTCCACCGTCTGCCACAGTGCCGCGCTGATGTGCTCGCGGATCGACGTGAAATCCAGCTCCGACTGCGGGGCCAGCGCGGCGCGTGCCGCACGGCTTTGCAGCCACAGCTCACGCACCGCCTCCAGTCCCACACCCAGCACCCGCGCCACATCCAGCAACGGCAGCCCCTGGCGCACATGCAGCTCAAAGACCACCTGCGGCTCCGTCAGCCCCAGCGCCCGCGCCCGGGCCAGCCACAGACGCAAACACGCAGGCACAGATGCCCCCGTGCCCACACCCGCAGCGCCCACCCCGGAAGCCGTTGCCGAAGCCCCAGCCCCCGCTTGCCCCAGCCCCGCCGTTTTCGCCTCCGCAGCAGCAGACGAACACGCCGTGAAGGACGCATCCTCCCGCCCCGCCACATCCGCCGTCGCCACTGGCTCCTCACCCATCACCCCCTCCGCATTCCCCACGCCCGCGCCCTCCGCCCCCTTCTTCGGCGACTTCACACGCCTGCGCGTCACGCCCCCGCCGGAGCGGGCTTTTGCAGAAGAAGAAAGAGCCATGGTCTGGTAAAGTTGAGTAGTGGTAGGAGCTGGTAGCCGAAGAAACATGCCACGGCCTACCATAACCGATTGGGTCCCACTTTCGAAAGTTCAACCAATTTGTTTCAAGACCTGCCAAAGCCCCCGGTAAAACCCACGCAGCCCACCACTGGAAGCCTCCGGGCTGGGAGCGCCGACATTCTGTCGGCTCCGGTCGAACGTCCCCGCCACACCGCCCTCACCCAAAGCCCCGCGCAAACACAGCACCCACCGCTGGGAGCGCCGACATTCTGTCGGCTCCGGTCGAACGTCCCTGCCACACCGACCTCGCACAAAGCCCGGCGCAAACACGGCACCCACCCATGGCACAAACATCCCACTGGCGCAGCGGGCCTTTTGCTGTTGGATTCCCCCCACGCTGCACCAGCCACAGCCACCCAGCCCCATGAAAACATCGACCTTCCGCTCGACCTCCCTTTTCATCTTGCTCGTCATCACCGTCCCTGCCGCGCTCGTTTACCTCGCCGCCACACTGCATGCGGGCCGCCAGTTGCAGCAGCACGAAGAGCGCATCAGCCAGGATGGCAAGACCGCCATCGCCCACGTCGTGAAGTTGAACGAGCTGCGCCACACCATGCCAGGCAAGACCCCGCAGGAGCTCACCGCCATCGTCTTCCCGCCGCTCCCCGCCGGCTTCACCCTGCGCCCCGTCACCACCGCCGAGCGCGAGAAGTTCCCCGTCCTGAAAGACTCCGACTACCTCGTGCAGCAAAACGGCCCGCCCCACCTCCTCATCCCCAGCGCCGCCCCGCCCCTGCACCTCGATCTCACCTCCGCCGCGCCGCCCGTGAAGTGATGAGGGTGCGGAAGCAGTGCCTCGCAGGCCGAATGACGCGCCTGTTCTTCATGACCTGCCGCTCCGCGCCGTCCCGCGCGCAGTTCATCGCCGGGAGCTCCGATGTTTCGCTTCGCGGCTTCGCAGCATCGGCTCTGGGCGAGCGTCCCTGCAGCTTCAACATGAAAAATGGCCCTCTGATTACACGGCGCTCTCTCTGCGGCGGAGCTTCCCGGAGCCGGTTAAAAACCAGCGCTCCCAGTACAGAATGCCTCCTCGCGCACTACTTCGTCAATTTGCTAAAGCGCACGTCCTTTCCGCCCAGAGTCACATTCACCCAGAGGTCGATCTTCGCCCGCTCGCAGGCCTGCGCCAGTTGGTCGATGTTTTTTTTGCGATTCGCCACCCACCTCGGATTGGCCAGCAGCTTTTTAACGTGATCGGACATCAGCGGCTCAAACGCTGCCGGGTTCTTCAGACGCGTGAATTCGCCCGTGATGAAGATGCCCCTCTTGGTGCGCTCCTCCGCCTGTGTGCGGAAGTAGGCCAGCAGCTCCTCCGGCGTATCAAAACTCTTCACCACACTGCCATCCGCCCGCCTGTCCACCCTGCCATCCGCCCCCGACACCATCCAGGAGATTGGGCGGGGCTCCTCACTGTAGTCGGCAAAGATGGCAAAGCCCGCGAGCACCGCATACACGTCCTCGGCGATCAAGTCCTGGCCCGACCGCCGCAGTCCATCCGCCGCCACCCCCTGCACCGCGAGCCCCAGCGCCAGCACAGGCACACACACCAGTGCAGCAGCACGCTGCATGAGGGAACGACGAACGAAAGTGCAAGTGGTCGGGCAGGGGATCATCCAGCAGCATCGCATAGCCGGGAGCTTTGTCACCCAGCAGTCGAGTTGCCAGGGGAAGGTGCGCGGCAGCGGCATGTCACCTTTTCCATGTCATGCGCTCCGCCACGCAGTGGCTGCGCTCATCCACCTCGGACATACATCTGGACACCCCATGCCACGCAGTTAAACTCAGCCACCCATCCGCCTAGGATCAGTCCTCAGGCAGGCAGCCTCTTTGTTCCGCCCCCTTCATCCAGAACCCCCGCTCATGAAACACCTCCTCGCATCCCTCGGCCTCTTCCTCGCCATCACCGCCACCTCACACGCCCGCATTGGCGAGACCCTCGCCGAGCTCAAAGCCCGCTACGGCGAAGGCAAATCCGTCTCCCCCCGCATGGCCAACACCGAGCAGTACGAGTGGGAAAAAGACGGCTACATCATCCAGGCCAGCCTGCGCAACAACGTCACCGTCCTCGAGTTCTTCCACCGCACCGACACCCTGATGACCGATGACGACATCAAGGCCCTGCTCAAAGTCTACCGCAAAGACGTCCGCTTCACCTGGTCCACCCGCGACAACTGCTTCAAAAGCAGCGACAAAAAACTCATGGCCGGCCGCCAGGAAGGCCACGACGACTGGATCTACGTCCGCGACATCTCCGCCACCGAAGCCCTCAGCGGCAAAGACAAAGCGAAGAACCTCTGAGCCGTGGAGCGCATCACGCGCCCCTCGTCAGCCGCCAGAGTGGTTCAACCACGGAACACACAGAATACACGGAACCTGAGTTTGAATCTGATTCCGTGTATTCTGTGTATTGATTCGCTGCGCTCCCCTGCGGGCTCACTGCGTTCGTCTGTCTCGCTTCGCTCGGCTCCGTGGTCAAAATTCAGATCTTAACCGCCGATGAGCCGCTGACATGGCGCTCATTCGGAATGCCTGAATCCGGATTCTCAGACAGCCTTTCATCAGCGTCTCATGAGCGTCCTGTCAGCGGTTAAAAATCTCTGTTCCTGGTTCGATGCCCAGCTCCAGGCAAGCCCCCCATCCCCGCCATTTCCCCCTTGCCGTCTCAGCACCACCCCGCCACCCTGCGCGCCGCATGAGCACGCGGCCCATCATCTTCATCTCCGCCGTCAGCAAAGAGCTGCGCAGCGCGCGTGATCACGTGGCCACGTGACCTCGGGGCCAATAACCCCTCTGGAAGACTAGGCAATCTGCCGAATCATCTGCAATCTTCCTTGATCTAGAAGGGCCGTGCCGCCAGTCTCGGCCTTCATGGATCCCATCACCACTGCCATCATCGCCGGTGCCGCTGTCGCACTCAAGGACACAGCCGAGACTGCCGTCAAAGATTCCTATCAGGCACTGAAGCAAGCCCTCACCCGCTGGTTCGCGGACAAGCCGGAGGCGCAGACCGTGTTGCAGCAGATAGAGCAGCACCCTGAGGATGCAAAGGCGCAGCACTCGCTGGAAGTCATCATCACCACACAGCAGCAAACCACCCCGCCGCAGGACGATCTGCGTCCGTTGATCGCCGCCCTGGTGCAGGCCCTCCAGCAGCACAGCCAAAGCCAGGACCCGCAGCGCATCGGCGTCCTCATCGAGGCGTTGAAAACGAAAGACCTCAAATTTGGCCACGTCCAGCCTCCGCAGCAGACTGGCATCGGCGTCAAGATGGGCACTGTCAAAGCAGAGAGCGTCACCTTCGACAAAGTCGGCAGCCTGGGGGAGCCGTGACGCCAGTGCTCAGCGGGGGCGATCCCTCCGTGGCCGCTGGCGTTTACATTCACACGCTCAATATGGCCAACGAGCAGGCCCACCGCCAGCCCACGCTCATCCTCAAGCCAGAGTCATGGCCGCAGCCCGCGCCGTTTCACAATCGCGCTTTCCCCGACCAGCACAACTTCGTCGGTCGCGCAGCGCTCCTCAGCGCCATGAAGCAGACCCTCGATGCCGAGCGCAACGTGGCCCTCACGCAACCCGTCGCCATGCACGGGGCAGGGGGCATCGGCAAGACACGCGCCGCCGTCGAGTTCGCCCGCGCCCATGCCAGCGCTTACACCCTGTGCCTCTTCCTCGATGCCCAGAGCCCCGAAGCCCTGCGCGCCTGCTTGGCAGAAGTCGCCCGCAAGCTCGAACTCACCACCGATCCCCAGGCCAAGGAAGAGGCCCTCGTCCTTCTCGCCCTGCGTCTGCTGCGCGCCGTCCCCACCGCCCTCGTCGTCGCAGATAATGCAGACACCCCCGCCGCCCTCGAAGCCGTGCGCCTCCTCTGCCACGAGCCCGGCGGCGTCCGCTGGCTCATCACCACCCGCCTCACCGACCTCGGCGAAGAATTCGCCCCCCAGCCCGTAAGCCTGCTGGAGGAACCCGAAGCCGTACAGCTCCTGCAAAAACGCGGCAGCAAAAACGGCCATCACCCCGGCCCCGATGCCGATGCACGCGCTATCGCCCTCGAACTCGGCCGCCTCCCCCTCGCCCTGCAGCAAGCCGCCGCCTACGTCGCACACATGCGCCTCACTTGGGCCGCCTACAGCAAGCTCCTCGCCGAGAATCCCGCACAAGCTCTCTCCTATGAAGCCAAGGAAATGAAGGACCTGCCTGAGAGCATCCTGCGCACCTACCATATCAGTCTTCAACAGCTCAAGCCCCGCGCCATCGAGTTGCTAGAGATCGCCGCCCACCTCGCCCCCGCTCCCATCCCCGAAGCCGTCTTCCTTCACAAGGATGACGACAACTCCCGCCGTGCCGCACTCGTCGAGCTCGCTGATCTCTCCTTGCTCGAATGGCAGGCGGGCAAAATGGAAGTCCACCGCGCCATCTCCCTCGCCGTCCGTTTAGGCCTCGGTCAGGGCGAAGCCAGTCGCACGCGGCTGGAGCAGGCCTGTTGTCATGTCTCAGCCTGCCTCCCTGAAGACACGCAGCATCCCGAGCACTGGGCTGAGTGGGCAGACCTGCGGCAGCAAATCGAGCACCTTTTGGCGAGGGTTGGTCCAGCAGGAGCTACGATAAAGACCTACAACTGGCTTTTGGCAAGTTTGCCTAAGTATCTCCAGGTCATTGGCGAGTACGCAGATGCGGAGAAACTCTACCGCAGTGCCACGGCTTGCCAGCACCTGACTGTGGGCCCTGAGCATCCATCTACCTTGGCTTGCCGGAACAATTTGGCCGTCGCGCTGCAAGCTCAAAGCAAATATGCCGAGGCGGAAAAGGAGCAGCGGGCGGTGTTAAATCTCCAAGAGCGCGTGCTGGGAGCGGAACATCCCGACACCTTGGGAAGCCGGAACAATCTTGCTGCCGTGCTTTATGCCCAAGGAAGGATTGGCGAGGCAGAGCAGGAGTATCGGGCATTGTTGCAAATTAAAAACCGCATAATGGGTGAGGAACATCCCGAGACCTTGGTAAGCTGGATGAATCTAGCCAACGTGCTCAATACTCAAGGTAAGCATGTCGATGCAGAGATCGAGCATCGGGCGGTGTTACAAATAAAAAAGCGCGTGCTAGGTGCCAAGCATCCCGAGACTTTAGATAGCAGAATCAATCTTGCCATCGTTCTGGATGCCCAAGGCAAACATGCCAAGGCGGAGCTGGAACATTGCGAGACGTTGCGGCTTCGAGAGCTTGTATTGGGTGAGGAGCATCCTAGCGTAGCGCAGTCTTGCTATAACCTAGCTCTCTGTCTCGAAGCTCAGCATAAGCTGCGAGAAGGCCTCGTATTCATGCAGCGGGCAGAGCAGGTCTTGACGAAGGCTTTGGGAATGGACTACCCATATACAAAACTGGCCAAAGCCGAGAGCAAGCGCATCGAGGCTGCGCTGAAATAGGAAAAAAGCAGACGAAATTGCATTTTGTCCATTGCATTACCTAAATATATGGCTTGAAATATTTGCCGTTCTTGTTGATTTTACTTATGATTCAGAATGTTTTGTGATGCAATATTGCGCTGTTTGGTTCCAGTGAGGATCAACGGAGAAATCTTTGAGCAGATATTTCACACTGTCCGGGAGGGAACCGACTACTTGGTCGTTTTGGAATGGAGTGCTTCAGACGGAAATCAAACCCAGAGGACTCCTAGGCAGTGTGTTGCCATTCCACAATCTGAAATCTATCCAGTGACTAAGCTGAGTGCGGAATACGAACTCGTCAGCCGCACAGGCATCGATTTCGATAAAGCTGCCCTCATTGACGTAGCGGCGGTTACCAATCAGTGGTTTTTAGAGCCGCCAGTAGATTAAGGTTATCGTTAGTACGGCTATTGCTGTCAGTACGATTATAATAAAATCATTTTCTGCTGTACTCTATAATAAAAGTGTTGTACTTACGTTGGCTATGAAATGCCAGCCCAACAGGAACTACGAAAGCAATGATGTCGTCCAAACCCCGATCCGTCTCGCAAAGCGGATCGTGGAACACTTCAAACCGCATGGTCGCATTCTCGAGCCTTGCCGGGGGAATGGACATTTCCATCGCTTTCTAACTGATGCTGACTGGTGCGAAATCAGCCAAGGAAGGGATTTTTTCGATTGGAAGACCCCTGTGGATTGGATTGTAACGAATCCACCATGGAGCCAGATTCGCCCCTTCCTGCAGCACAGCATGAGCCTTGCAGAAGACATTGTGTTTCTGATGACCGTGAACCACGTCTGGACGAAGGCTCGAATACGAGATATTTATGGCGCGGGTTTTGCCCTCAAGGAAATTTGTCTTGTTGAAATGCCGCCTGAATTTCCGCAGTCAGGTTTTCAACTTGGAGCCATCCACGTTTCCAAAGGATGGAAAGGGGATGTTAAATTTACAGATATTTCAGACCTGCCCATTAAGGCGAGGGCCAAGTGTGCGCTGGAATATGCTTAGAAGGCGCCCTTCCCATCCTCCATTGCCATATTTAAAGGCATAGCGGCTAATACGCTCCAGGATGTGCGGAGGAATTGAGATGCGGCCGGTTTGCTCTTCGAGCAAGCGCTGCAATGTAACCAGCAGGCTCTGCCAGCCGCCGCCGTTTTTCTCTGCGGGATCCTGCTTGTACAGAATCCCCTTTTCATTTTCGTTTAGTGTTACGATTTTCATATATGGTGTGGGACAGAATAAAAAGTCACGTGCATAAAGGGTAATAGGGATGCCACGCTTTTGAGCAGCGCTTTCGAGTTCCTCTCGCTCCGTAGGGGATAGGCGAAGACTAATGAATGTCGCCTTGCGCTCCTCTTTTTTGATCTTGGGTCTTCCTGGTTTGCTCATTGTTCATGCAATGATAGGACGGAATGCTCGCAAAGCAACATAAAATGTCGGAAATATTTTCCGTGACACATTAATAGCAGTGAATGCCGCTTTTCTCAATGGCTTGGTTCTAAGTTCCACCATCCATCCACGAAGAGTCCGAAGCCCACCATTCACCCCTTCACCACAAACGACCCCATAAACACCGGCCGCCACCCATTCGGATAGTCATTGAGGTACAGCTGTTCCACCACCGGGTAGGTGATTCCATGGAGCGTGATCTCACCGAACATGTCCTCCCGGCCACCGCCCATGTTGCGCTTGCTCAGCACCTTGGTGAACTTCACGAGATGACCTGCCGGCACCACCAGGATGGGGCCCTCGCGTGCGCCTTCATCCCTGGAAGCATGGAACTGGTAGAAGTCTCGCAGGTCAGGATACGTGCTGCTGTATTCAGGCTTGTACAAGTACAGCGTCCTCCGCGTGCGCACCTCATGCCCCAGAACCTCTTGAAACCGCGCCTCACGGCTGATGTCCACCGTGATGGCGCTCACGATCAGCGCGATCACGCAGCTGCTTAGACCCAAGCAGGCGATGGCAGAAAAGAGAAGGGGGCGGAGCCAATGTTTCACGTCACGGATAACGTGTCGGAAACAGCGGATTGAACAAGTCGGATCGAAATCCCCGCCCCAGACTTTCCGCACCGGCTTCCCCCAGCTTCGCACCCGCCGCAGCAGGCCGTGGGTTTTCATGCGCGCAGGTTTCGTTTCAGGCTCGTGTGGCTCTCCGCGCCGCAAGCCTGCGCCGCACATAAACATCCACCAGCGAAAGGACCACGGAAAGCAAGAGCGCGCCGGCCATCACCGCGGTGTTCGCCCCTGCGATGTCGTGGTCATCCAGGTAGCTTTGAAACGTGGGCCACCGGGTGGTGCTGCGCTGCCCATCCAGCAGCCCCGGGCATGCCTGATGGATGATCCAGCTCCGGGCCACGTCCTGCCCCAGCCACAGCAGCGGCATCCACACCAGCATGGCGGCATAGCTGGGCCACCACCGCCACATGACCGCCGCCACCAGCAGGCTCAGCAGCAGGGCGCCGCCGCTGCAGATCCCCTTCGCAAAATCTCGTGTGATGAAATACCACGGCGGAGCATCTCCCGGGCTTCCCCCGTGCAGCCCCAGCCACTGAATCACCGGCTCTTGACACGCATGCGCAGCGTAGAGCGACACCATGAGAACGATGAAGAAAATGAGCATCCCCGCACGCTCAAACCTCCACACGGCTGAAGGACTTTCCGGCGCAGGTGTCGGTGGTGGTGATGGATTCATGGGAGGTTAGGGGGGAAGGAATTTTGTCGCAGGGCGAACACCGCGGCTCAGTCGCAGCAGCGCAACATCATGCGGACATTCGCGACCCATCATCGGTCAGCCGCGCCAGATAGTGCCCATCGTCCTCGCGCGCCAGTACTTCGGCGTGCCAGCCGCTGGCCCTCGCCAGATCGCGCAGGCTGTCGAAGTCCAGGTGCAGCCAGTCAAACGCCTCACCGCGCCAGCCTTCATGCTCGATGCAGAAACGCATCTGCCCCGGAGGGCGGCCCTCGCGCAGGTTCCTCTCCTGATAGGCCAGGTGCACCGGGTTCAGCGTCTGCCGCACATCCAGCGAGTCGCACAGGATGTGCCCGTCCTTCGCCAGAAGCTTCCGCGCATTTTCAAAGAACGCCGCCGCACCCACCACCGTGCCCACCATCCCAAAGCCGTTCATCAGCATGAGGAGCGTGTCGAACGGTCCTCCCGCCAGCGTCAACACACTCCCCGTCCGCGTCTTGATCACGCCACGCTCAGACAAAACACCCGCCAGCTCAGGCTCCAGCTCCAGCGCCGTCACGTCATGGCCCTGCTGCTGCAAAAACAGCGCATGACGCCCCGCACCCGCGCCCACATCGAGAATGCTTCCGCAGCAGCGCTCCATGGCCAGCTGCTCCAGCGGGCTGAAGGGCGGCCCCGCAAAAGCCGCCGCCACCGGCACCGTTGCCTGAAAACCATCGTCGCGGACGATCGTGTACGTCGCCTTCACATCACCCCGCCAGCACTCCAGCATGGCACGGGCGTACGGGCTGCCGCCGCCTGCGCCCGCCGGGTGCGGCACCTGATCGTTACGCCGGGGCATCATCACCTCCATGGCTGGACTTCGCCTTGCCTGCCTTCGCCCTCTCAGGTCGGCGGAACATTCGACGCACCGCCGCCACCACCTCACCCAGTCCCTCCAGCACAGACAGCACCAAATTCCCCAGCAGCAATCCAATGAAGGCGGAAAACGGCAGCCCGGCCCCCTCCCAAAAATAGAAGTACAAAAATCCCGGCAGCGCGATCACCGCCTCAAACACCAGGATGAACGCGATAAACATCAGCACGGAGCAATCCTTGCGGCGCTTGATGACGGCCTGAGTCAGCATGGTCGGAAAAAGGGCAGGGGATGGGGTGTGAAGCCGGACGTCATAGCTCAGGCGACAGCTTGTGTGAAGCCTTCGATGTCGCACACATGCCATACACGCCTTGGCCTGCATCCGTTTTGTTCAGGCCCCTCATCACTGGGAGCGCCGACATGCTGTCGGCTCCGGCGAACGTCCCCGTCACACCGCCCTCACCCAAAGCCCCGCGCAAACACAGCGCCCCTCATCACTGGGAGCGCCGACATGCTGTCGGCTCCGGCGAGCGTCCCCGCCACACCACCCTCACCCAAAGCCCCGCGCAAACACAGCGCTCATCACTGGGAGCGCCGACATGCTGTCGGCTCCGGCGAACGTCCCCGCCACACCGCCTTCACCCAAAGCCCCGCGCAAACACAACGCTCATCACTGGGAGCGCCGACATGCTGTCGGCTCCGGCGAGCGTCCCCGTCACACCGCCCTCACCCAAAGCCCCGCGCAAACACAGCGCTCCCTCCTGCGGCGGAGCGGCACCCAGAGCCGACAAAATGTCGGCGCTCCCAGTACAGACTCCAGCACCGCGCCGCACGGCGCTCCCAGTGTAGAACGGGCACCATGAAAGAAGCACCAAAGCCAGTTGAAACCCCTTCCTCAAGCGGCATCCATGGCCGATGCTTCTTGGATCTCATCGTGGCTGGTACTCTCGCGATTACCTCCCGCATTTGGATCAACCCGGCTTGATCCAGGCCGTCACCTTTCGACTCGCGGATGCGCTGCCCGCCGAGAAGCTTCAGCGCTGGGAGCTGGAGCTGGCGCATGAAACCGACCTCGTGCGTGATTTGGAAAAGAAGCGTCGCATGGAGGCCTGGATCGATGCCGGGCATGGCGCCTGCTGGCTGCGTGAGGATGCGATGGCACACATCGTCGAAGACGCCCTCCTGCATTTCGACCCTGCACGCTACCGGCTGCTCGCGTGGGCCATCATGCCCAATCATGTGCATGTCCTGATTGAAACGCAGGAAGGTTGGCCGCTGGGCGGCATCGTGCAATCATGGAAGACGTGGACCGCCAGGCAAATCAATGCCCATCTCAGACGCACCGGCACCGTCTGGCAGCGCGACTATCATGACCGCTACATTCGAGATGCGGAGCATCTGGCGAACGTGACGCGGTACATCGAACAAAACCCCGTGAAAGCAGGGCTGTGTGCGGAAGCCAAAGCATGGCGGTGGAGCAGCGCGGGCAGGAAATAAGGCCCTCGTTTGGAGGAACGCAGCGCCAGGCAAAGCTCATGGCTGAGCGCCCCTCATCACTGGGAGCGCCGACATGCTGTCGGCTCCGGCGAACGTCCCTGCCACACCACCTTCACCCAAAGCCCCGCGCAAACACAGCGCTCATCACTGGGAGCGCCGACATGCTGTCGGCTCCGTCGCGCGTCCCCGCCACACCGCCCTCACCCAAAGCCCCGCGCAAACACAACGCTCATCACTGGGAGCGCCGACATGCTGTCGGCTCCGGCGAACGTCCCCGCCACACCGACCCCACCCAAAGCCCCGCGCAAACACAGCACTCCCTCCTGCGGCGGAGCCACACCCAGAGCCGACAAAATGTCGGCGCTCCCAGCACACGCCCACGTTCCATCCCCCTACCTCACCCTCTTCCCCATCTCCTCATCCAGCCACGCGCGATACCACATGTAAAAACTCACCCTCTCCCCTCCACGCGTTTGCAGCGGCGAGAGCCCTTCATCATCCGCGCGCTTGTCCTCCCACACATGGCCCGCCTCCGGGCCGGACACGATGAGCCACTGGCGCAGCGCGCAGCCCAGATGGCAGATCGGGATGGCCCCGTCCAGCGGCGCAAAGTAGCGTTCCTCAAACGCCGCCCGCTGCCGCTCATACGCCGCCTCGTCCGTTTCAGAAAGCGCATCCTCCGGCATGCCCGACAGATCATTCCACGCCGCCGCGTGAGGGAAGGGGAGCCGCAAAGTGCCCACGAAACCATCCCCCTCCTGCCACGCGCGGAAATCAAAACCCTCATCGCACTCGCCCAGATCAAACACCCCATAGCCCGGCCCCGCGCCGCCCTTTCCCACGCACATGAGAAACGCCCGGTACTCCTCCGGCAGCCGCACCCCATGCGCCCTCTCAAACTCCCGCACCTCCGCCTCCGTCATCACCGCGCTGCACTCATACTCCGCCTCATCACTCTCAAGAGCCATGGGCACCGAGGCACGCAGCGTCGCGAGGTCACGCACGATCTGCGCATAAGATTCGGGAGTCGGCGTCATAAGTCAGCGAAAGTGGCGGAGGCAGGCGAAAATGACAGGCGAAAAAAAATCGCACCCACCCATCGCACCTGGGCGGCGGGGGATCATCCCTCACCCGCACACTCCCGCCGCACAGCCGGGCCCGCACCTCGTGCTCCGCGATTCCTTGGATCACCACACGCGCTCATTTCCTCGGCGCACCCGCATGCATCACCGTCAGCACCCTGCGCCTCTGCGTGGGTCACTTTCATCCCCGGCTTGTGAAAAATGACTTGGAATGCCATGGTTTATTCTTAAATAATCTCACGTGACATCCTGATCACCCACGCACGGCGCTCCCTCCCCGGCACTGCATGCGCGGCTGCGCCTGTGCGCCCCACCCACCCCCAAAAAACTGTGTGCTATGAAAGTCAAAATCTCTGAGGACAAGATCTGGAAGGCGCTGGGCCCGCTCACCGCAGAGCAGGGCGGCCCGGTCATGAGGGCGGACCCGCGCACCGAGCAGGGGCTGGAGCCTCTGCTCAATTTCGAGCTCTCATTCAAAGAGAGCCTCATGGAGCGGAAAAAATGCAAGCAGATCAGCGCCATCCTGGTGGCCGCCGCCGCCGCAGACCCGGAGCCGGTGCCGGACTGGGAGGGGCTCAAGGCGCTGCGGGATCACCTGCTGCACGCGCCGCCGGAGCGCGCGGCCCAGATGCTCCAGAACATGCAGCAGAATCCCGGCTCCATCCATCAGATCGTCGGCCAGAGCCTACAGGAGCTGCGGCCCGGGCTGGAGCCAGAGCCACACGTGTCCTTCGACTGCATCGACATCCGCCCGGCAGAGGCCCGCAATCTGGAGGTGAGCCCGCAGACGATGCAGAGCCTGCACTGCGCCCAGGCGGTGAATGCCGCCGTGAAGTCCGTCATCACTGACGGCGCGCCCAACCAGGCCCCGGACGTGCTTCGCACCTCCGGCAGAAACGTCCTGCTCTACGACAAACGCGAAGAACTCTTCAATGTGGCCAAGTCAGAGGACAATGACCTCAACGGCCAGCACCTCGGTCCAAAATACTACAGCCACTACAAGCAGCTCGTCGCAGTGGACCATGAGCGGAAGCAAAAAAGCGGCATCGACGTGGAGGAAATGCTCCACTATGGCGAGGACTGCTCCAGCGTCCTCACAGACTGCTACAAATCCGCCGCCACAGGCACGGGCAAGTGCGCCGAGCATGCCTACACGAGCTTTGCACTGCTCACAGACCCGCAGTCACTGCAGAGCCTGGGCGTGGACATCCCGGATGGCAGCCTCATCATCCTCGCCTGTGGCAACCAGATCGACCACACCTACGTCTTCATCGCCGAGCCAGATGCGGTGACGATCTCCGATGAAAGAGACCGCAGGGTGCAGGTGAATGACCCGCGCAAAGTCGTCGTGGTGGACCCCTGGATGCCCGTGCCCTGCGCGCACACGCTGGACCGCAGCACCGCAGACATTCAGCAAAATCCCGTGTGCAAGCTCGTCGTGGCCAAGCACGCAGACGGCATGAAGCTGCAGGACCGCCATGGGCGGGAGACAGCGCTGCCCCCGCCGCCACAGCCCGTGCTGGAGATGCTGGAGAGCTTCCAGGAAAATCACCGCGCGCAGGTGCTCCAGCACGCGCAGGAAAAGGAGTACCTCTCCCCCGATGAGCAGGCCAATCTCGTGTTGGGAGTCGGGGAGGTGGTGCGCAGTTCCATCATCGGCTGCAACTCCCGCCCCCCCTTCTACCGCAGCTCACACATGAGCACGCACACCCCGCTGGACACCTACCACTGCGGCGGCCCTTCTGTCAGCTTCTTCACCGCCGACCCCTCCCGCCACGCCCAGGCCCTCCAGTCCATCCAGACCTCCAATCAGCAGGACCCCGTGGACGTCCTGCTGGACGAAGACCATCTGCGGCTGCTCAAAACGGACCCTGCGGCCCAGAAAGCCTACCCCCACCTGGGCACCTTTTTCAGCGACCCGGATTATGCACAAAGGGTGCCGCAGAGGCGCACCACGCTGCCACCCCATGGCTCCCAGAACATCATCATCATGGAGCACCCGCAGCCACCGCCAGGCTCCCAGAACATCATCATGGAGCAGCAGCCTCCGCCCCCGGGCTCTCAGAACATCATCATGGAGCAGCAGCCGCCGCCCCCGGGCTCCCAGAACATCATCATGGAGCACCCGCAGCCACCTCCGGGCTCCCAGAACATCATCATGGAGCAGCAGCCGCCGCCCCCAGGCTCTCAGAACATCATCATCATGGAGCCGCAGCCGCCCCCAGGCTCCCAGAACATCATCATCATGGAGCAGCAGCCGCCGCCGCCCGCGCCGCCAAAGGCAAAGAAAACCCTCCGTGAGGACCCTGAAATGAGATCCACCATGGAAAACGTGGAAAAAAGAAGCAGCAGGCAGCGCCAGCCCCTGTCAAAGCCCGAAACATCCAGCTCCTCCATCCGGGGAAAATTCAACAAATGACTGCGGAGCGGTGTGCAAATTTCCGGCAAAAAATCCTGGCCCTGCCAGCCCGCAAAAAAGCACCCGCCACGCGCCGCCAGCGTGATCCCGCCGAAACGCCCGCAACGTGAAAACACCACCGCCCCGGGCGCGCAAAACAAGGCGCTGAAAATGACGGTGATGATGACGATGACGATGGCTGCGAATGACCCGACGGCAGGTGATTCGATCGAGTGAAACTACTTCGCACACGTGAAATCCGCCGGCCTGCCGCCAGCGCAGAGCAGGGGACCACATCCACCACCGCCTCCGCCTTCAGCTCACGCTTTCACTTCGCACCCTCCACCTGCGCTCTCACAGGCTTCAGCGTCCGCGCTGAAAAAGTCGCCTGCGCCTTGGTCTTCACATGATTGGTCAAATGCAGCGTCATCTCCTCGCCCGCCAGCGTCACCTCATCGATGGTCACTTTCTTGATCTCACTGGTGTTTGTGGGATGAACGAATTTCGCACCCACTGCCGCATTCAGATCCAGGCATTCTTTATAGTCCAAAAACGATCTGGCCGAAAACGCCTCCATCGCCTGCAGTTCGTCCCTCACCTTCGTGAAATCCTCCAGCGCCACCTTCCTTTCGTAAACTTCAATGCAGACCGATCTCTCAATGGACTCCTGCGGAATACCGATCACCCGGTCCTCCAGGCACACATAAAAGCGCGACTCCCGCCCAAAGCACAAAATACCAGACTGTGCCTCACGCCAGCACACAAAGGGATAAGCAATCACTTCCTCGCCCGGCGGCATCCTCACCTTCACCTCAGCCCTCTGCCCCGCGATGCTGGTCCGCCCCTCCTTCGTGACAGCATTCACATTCACCGGCGTCCACGGACTGAATTCAATGTCGTACTTCTTGCGCGGTACAGGCTGCTCAGCCAGCACCAGCGCGCCCAAAAACAACCCGGCAAAAACCGCCAGCCCAAAGCCCCAGGATCTCTTCATAACCCCCACCCTACCACCACCCCCGCTCCCGCGCAATCCCCGCCCGAGTCCGCGCCCGCCGCAGACATCTCACCACGCAAAAGTCTCCTTCACCGTCGGCCCAAAGCGCCGCACAAACTCCTCCGTCACCATCGAGTCACTGACCTCCCAGTAGGGCATGCCGGACTCGATGCAGAACCAAAACTGCGCCATCAGGGAGTACCTGAACATGCGATCCTTCACCGACAGCGAAGACTCCCCGCCCAACTCCATCAAATTCACCAGCGCCAGACGCCTTGGGAAAAGCTTCGTCGGCAGCTCCTTCCATGCGCCATCCGTCCACACATGGCAGCGGAAGTCCACCCGATGAAAATCCGTTTCACGATCAAACGTGGCCAGATAAAAAGCACCGCCCTGCCGTTGCAGAATGAGCGGCACGCCCGGCCCCTCCCATCTCAGCATGCGCGCCTCATGCATGAAGGTCACCACATAGTCTCTCCGCAGATCGCCAAAGCTCCAGCCATGCCCGCCGTCGATGAAAAAGCCATGCGCACGCTCCACCACACTCGTCGGCAGGGTTCCGCCCTCCGCCTGCGCGGCATGGAACTGGTACACCTCACTCTTCGTCAAAGCATGGTCCAGCACACGCCTGCCAAACACCCCCACCAGCACCACGCCCAGCAGCAGCGCCGCCAGCACCCATCTCCATGGGCGTGATTTCAAGGAAGGGGCAGAACTCATGGCAGGGCTGGGATGTCTTTGCCTGCCGAGCAGCCGGCACTCCCGACCTTCGGCTTATTGCGAGGATTGTGCGACGGGTTTCGCGCTCGTCTCAGCAGGTGGTGTCGAGACCATGTCGAGATGGGACTTGTAGCGGTTGAAAAAGTCGGTGTTTCCGCCCTCCAGCTTTTGCGGTTCGACTGGTTTGATGAACTGCGGCTCCGCTGACTCGCAGATGGTCTTCGTGAGCTCCAGCATGGAGTGCTTGTTGATGAGTCCCGTGGCGCCGCCCGTTTTAAATTCCACCGAGTAAATGAGCGGGTGTGGGCGGTAAAACAATTGAATGGCGTTTCGCACATAGGCCAAAATTTCGCCCTTCGCATAGGCTCGGACCACGCGGTGCCCGGCAAAGGTGTCACGAAAGGGCAGTGAAAGGTATTGCTGCCGCAGTCCATGGCTCAGATCCAAAAAGCCACTCACGGGCGAGGGATCAAAAACAACTGCCTGATCCACCCAGGGGACGGACCGGTAAAGCACTGTCTCAGCCAGTCCGCCACCCAGCGAGTGCCCAGTAGTGGTGACTTTGGCTTTTTTCGCCTCACGATCCGACATGATGTCTCCCAGCATGATCAAAGAGTTGGTTCGAGCGACCGCGTACTGGTCATCCTTCGTGTTGCTGGCCCAGCGAAACCATCGCAGGTTTGAGAGCCAGTCATTGATTTCGGAGAATTGAGTGCCTCGAAAGGCAAACACCACTTCGCGCGGACTCACCGTACGGTTTTCCCAAACGTCAAAATACAGTCCGTACCCAGGCTTGTTTTTGTCATTGAGGTCGCAGTTTCCCAGGAGCCTCCACCCCGCGTCTTTGAGGTCTTTTTCATATTTTTTGATGAACTCCACCTCCGTCTTCTTGGCTTCAGCCGCCTTGTCACCTGTTTCTTTTTCCCCGGAAACATAAGAAAGGTACGACATCATGGCGTAGGGCTTGCAAGCCAATGCCCACTGGTGAGTGCGGACCTGCGCCGGATCATTTTTTGTTTTCCATACTTGCTCGCGATATGTGGTACATGAGGAGAGCAGGATGGTACAAAGGGTCAGAACACAATGGACGGGTGATGAGGGATGCATGGACGGTAAGAGAAAATGTTTCTAAACAAGAAATATGCTTATGCAAACCAAAAAAAATTGTTAATTAAATGTGTGGATGTCCAGCCATGCTAAATAGCCATCAAGTGAGCAGGTCAGATTTTCTTCAGACCACGTTGGATTCACTCAGCGCCCAGCTGTTGCGCAAGGCGCCCACGCGTTCACTCAAAAAACTCTTTCCTCATCATCTTCGTATGATCGAACTCCCTTGGATAGAAATACAGCCGTATCGGCTTGGTGGCGGTATCCCGGCGAACCACACGCACCGCCGCACAAATCTCCTCCTGCTCCTTCGCCGAGTAGCCACCATAGACGTACACATCCGAGCGCCTGGTGTGCGGACTTCCATAAACAGCCGGGCGCTTGTCCTGGCGGCTCATCACACGAAAAGCGTAGCGTTCCTCCAGCGCACGGACGATGTCCGAGCTCTCGCCCGCGTCTGCCCCAGTCGGCACCTCAAACTCGGACCACAGCCGGCACACCAGCGTGAAAACGATGAGCCCCAATGTCGCGCCCGCCACGCACATGGCACGCCGCAGGGGCGGCATGCGCCTCCACGAACTCCTGGCCGGAGGTTTGGGCAGGGCTCCACTCATTCATTCATGGATTCAGATCACTCCTTGGCGCCATGGCTGCGCAGCACCGCCATCACCGTCTCAGACACTTTGCCATGGGCTGCGATGGCTTCCATCTGCTTCTTGGAAAGTTCATAGCCGCAGGTGTCCGGCACCTGCTTGTAATACGGCGCCGCCGTGGGATTCAGCAGCACCCACACGCGCTCATCCCGACCGGCGGAAAGGATGCCCACCGCATCCACGCCGTGGACGGATTTAAAAATCAAAGGCTCAGTCACAGCGCGGTCTCTCTCCTCAGCCTCCACCTGCTGCAGGCAGCCCCACTCAAATTTCGCATTCTCCTTCGTGCAGGACGCAAGAAGCCCGGCGGCGGCAATGACGCAGAAAAGTCGGTGATGAAAGCCCATGTCTTCGAGAGCGCAGCGTAGCTCACTCCTTCTCAAAAAACCACTCCTCATGCTCCGCGAACCACTTCTCCCGCGCCGGACCCTGCGCGGCGATCTCGCGGATCTCCGCCAGCTGCTTCACATCAAACGAGCCCTCCACCGGCGAGTGCCTGCCATAGACGCTGCCAGGCTCAAATGTCACGTCCGCCTGCTGCGTCTCCAGATTCGCCTTCACCGTGAACTGGTTGTCCCTGCCACCCGGTGGCGACACAAACGCATACGCCTCCTTCCTCCCCACCGCCTGCAGCGCCAGCGCCACCTGCTCCAGCAGGCGCTTCACCCACTCGCCGCTCATGCTGGTATGCCTGCCGCCCAGCGCAAAGTACCGCAGACCGTGCATCGCGCTGTACGGCTGCGCTCCCTTGAAGGGGGATTTCCTGAGCGTCACCTCGTACTCCAGCCCGTCCGCGCGCACACCGCCCAGCTTTGAGATCACGAAAATCCCCGCAGCCTTGGGCGGATGCGCCGCCGCCGTTTTCTCCGGCAGCGTGCCCGCCGTCAGCAGCTCCCGGTACCACGCCTCCGCAGCCGCCGCCTGCGCCAGAGACGCCTTCAGCCGCGCCCCCTCCTGCGGCGCGAAGAGCACCTCCCCACCCCGCCGCATGCGCACGCGCCATCCACCCTTCATCAGCACCGACTCATAGATCGTCTTGTTAATTCCCCGGCGTACCTCCTGACGAAAAACCTCGCCGCGCGATGCCGCAGCGCAGGCCTCCAGAAACACCGCCACCTCCTCCGCATCCAGCGACCGCTCAGGAAACGAAAGCTCCGGGCAGCTCACCTCCACCTTCGTTTCTCCCAGCGGCTCATGCACGCCGCGCGACATCCTCACCGACACCTGAATCCCGCTCGCCCCGCCCGCCGCCGCCGTCACATCCTCCACCGGCACTCTCACGAAAAACTCATCAAACGGGATCAGCCGCGTCTCCGCCGCCGTCACAGCAGCAGCCAGCAGGGTGAATGCAAAAAAGAGAGCAGCCGGGGTCTTCATAAATCAGATGCCGCCCATCCTCCCACACACCGCCCGCCCCTGTCACGCCTTTATTGGCTGCGGCCCAGCCCTCCGTGCTGGGAGCGCCGGTTTGCAACCGGCTCTGGAAATCCCCGCCGCAAAACCACGCGCCGCATACGCAGTGCCACGCATACCACTACATACCATGCCGATGCCCCAAGGCCGCCCGCCCAGAGCCGATAAAGTATCGGCGCTGCCAGCCCAGAGGCCACTTGGCGAAGTGCATCGACCAGCGTAGCCCAGCCCTCCGTGCTGGGAGCGCCGGTTTGCAACCGGCTCTGGAAATCCCCGCCGCAAAACCACGCGCCGCATACGCAGTGCCACGCATACCACTACATACCATGCCGATGCCCCAAGGCCGCCCGCCCAGAGCCGATAAAGTATCGGCGCTGCCAGCCCAGAGGCCACTTGGCGAAGTGCATCGACCAGCGTAGCCCAGCCCTCCGTGCTGGGAGCGCCGGTTTGCAACCGGCTCTGGAAATCCCCGCCGCAAAACCACGCGCCGCATACGCAGTGCCACGCATACCAAGAAATACCATGCCATCAGCATCTCCGCTCCTTTCTCAGACTTCAGTTTTTGACCTCCCATTTTTGCGCCTTTTTGCGCCTCTTTGCGGCCAGCCCAAAAGCCCGAAGATCCAGGCTTGCATTTGAAACTCAGATCATGCTTTAATCAAGATCCTGCGCACAGCCTACGCTGCTTCCTCAGGGGCGCAGGCACGCACGGGCCCCGCCATCGCCACACGGCCACGGCTTGCCACATCACCCCCATGAACTCCGCCTCAAGCCCACGCACCACGCCCGCTGCCAGCGCAGACGGTGCAGCTCCGGCTTCGGCTTCCGCACCGCAGAGCACGCCCACGCCAGCGGCCGGCACACCGCCCCGGCGCAGGCCGCGCTGGCGGCTCGTCGCGGGCGCCTTGCTCACCTTTGGCCTCTGCCTCGGCGCGGCCCTGCTGGTGAAGCGCGAGCAGCAGCGCCAGGCCGCGCTGTACTTCCTGGAGGACTGCGGCTGCAAAGCCATGGCCTGGCACAGCCCCTGGGGCCGCGTGCCCAGCTCCGAGACACTCGACTGGGACGAACTCCGCAGCCGCACCTTTTTATACCCCGACGTCATCATCACCCCTGAGGTTTACTTCGGGTCCGTGGAAGACTTGGAGGATCAGGACGACCCCGCGAACTACCGGGAGAGCGATCCCCGGGAAGAAATTGAAACCGACGAAGAAAGCGAAGCCAGCGAAGACAGACGCCTGCTCAAAGACCTGCACAAATCAGATCCTCTCAAGCTCCTCGCCGCCCTTCAGGTGCTGCAGCCCAAGATGCTCATCATGCGCTGGAGCCAGCCGCAGGCCCCCGCCTTCTGGCGCAGACTCGCCCAGGTGACCAGCCTGGAGGGCCTGATGGTCACCGCCTGGTGGGGCGGATTCGACGACCGCGCGCTGCAGCACATCACGCACCTGCCCCGCCTCAGCGTCCTCGTGGTCAGCGCCACACGCACCACTCCCACCTTCAGCTTGGGCGCCGTTGGCGGCATCGTTGCAGGCACCACCAAACGCTACGGCATTACCGGCATCACCGATGCAGGCCTCACCTGCCTGCAGTCCAGCCCCCAGCTCAAAACCCTCAGCCTGGAAGGCACCCACGTCACCCGCGCAGGCGCCCACGCCTGCCTGCGCCGCTGCCCGAATCTCCAGATCAAGCTCAACGGCGAAGGCGTGTCCCGGCGGTGAAGCGAAGCTTGAGGGGCAGATCAAAGCCCCGCATTACACTCACTCATCCGGCAAATCCAGATCAACTCGCAGCCCCGGATTCACCGCCGCCGCCGCCTGCTTGAGCGACCGCAGTTCCGACTCCGGCCACTCCATGCCCTTGATCGTCAAAATTCTCAGCGCCGGCAGCTTGAACACACCCGACGCACGCACACCCGCCGCCGTCACCCCGGTGCTGTGCAGGCACAGCCGTTCTAAATGCGGACACTGCAGCACCACATGGCGCAGCCCGGCATCCGTCACCGGCGTCCCATTGTACTCCAGATAAGCCAGATGCGGGGAAGGGGGGAAGACCTCCCCGGATACCAGATTATTGTTAAAAATGGCACTCTTCAAATCCGCCCCCGCAAAGCCCGCCAGATGCCCGTCATTCATCTCGCTGTACATCACCATCAGCACCTCCACGCTCCCCCGGTGCCGCCACTTGGAAAAGAACGCATCCAGCCATGCCCCCGAGTTGCGCCGCAGCGTCAGCGTCCGCACGCTGCCATAATGCTCCAGCGCAGCCCCGGCGGAAATCCCCGCCAGCTCATCCTCATTCAGGTCCACGTCCAGCGGCTGCCGCCAAAACCACGCCTCATCCTCATGCGACCAAAGATCCCTGTCCCCATTCCCGGACAGCACCCGGAAATGACTCCAGTGCACCGCCAGCCACACCGCCGCCAGCGCCAGCAGCAGGCCAAACCCAGACAGGCCGCCCATTTTCTTCCTCATGCCACAGACAACTCAGAGCCCCGCCCCGCCGTCAAGCTCATTCACCCCCGCGCCCAGAGCCCACGCCAGCGCCCCGTGAAGCTCCCTTCAAACCAGCGCGGCCCGATCCACCCCCCCCCACAATGGGGATAGTGCGCAAAAAATCGGCACAAAAACGCAGCTCTCAGCGGCGGTGCTGCTCCTGCCACGCCCTGCGCGGGCCGGGAAAACACCAAATCAGGTCACCAGACCCTCAGAGACCATCTGCATCAGCCCCTCGGATCGATCCTCAGAAACACCCTCCATTCACTTGGCTGCGGCGCTCGTCTTCGGCTGCATGAAAAGCCAGTCCTGCACCCCGCGGCGGTCCTCTCCCACCAGCGCATAGATCTCGTTGAAGAAAAGCCCCTGCAGCAGCGGGTAGCGGCTGTATTCCAGACCGGAGCTGGTGAACTGCTCGATGTCGTGGGTGGCATCAAAGCGGCCCCGAATAAGCGGTGTCAGCCCCGGCTCCATGCAGTCATGCATTTCCACCAGGATGTCAGCGCCGCGCAGCCAGGGCACCTTGTCAGGATCAAGCACCGGGCGCTCGCCCGTGTCGATGTCCATCCACACCAGCACCCGGCCCGCGGGGTTCAGCCCGCGGAGCTCCTCCGCGGTGCAATGGCCGCGTTGCTCGACCCGTTCCGAAACGTGATTGATGCGGCAGAGGTTCCGGCAAAAGCTGGCAGTGGTTTCATTGTGCTCATAGGACACTACCCGCGCCGCAGGAAACAGCAGCGCCAGCCCTGCGGTGTAAAAACCTTCCGCCGCACCCACGTTCACAATCACGTCATACTGCTTCTCTGCGCTCAGCCGGTGCACCAGGCCGTGCAGTTCATGCTCATAGGCGCCGATGATCTTTTCGAATCGGCACGAGGCCCACTGGCTCATGGGTGGATACCTAAGGCCCTTGAACGGCCCGTCCATCACTTCGTTGCCATAAGTTCCCAGAGTACTCAGCCGGTGCTCCAGCTTGCGTCTCATGGCCCTCTTCAACTGGTAGGAGATAAACCGTGCTAAATCCTGGGCCCATGAAAATCGAAGAAGAGGAAGAATGATGAAGTTTGTGGCCCATTGTGTGGGGGAGTGAAGGCGCATATACATAGACAAAAATGGAGAGAGGGTACGGTAAGTAAAAGAGGAAAATCCCCCTTCTTCTAAATGTTCCTTCAAACCCCCCGGAACTCGGCATTTGTTGAATGATGTATTAGCGGATAATTACGTAGCTTCTTCGAGGATATTGCAGGTTTAACTCACGCGAAGAATGCCGAAATAGTTGATGCTTATAAAACGGCAATTGATGAGAAGTGAATAATAGATCGGGTAACATGGAGAGAGTTAGATGAGAAGAGTGTGCAATAAGTGCGAGCTAAAGGAAACCTTTAGCGGTGATTTCAGCATAAGTGGCGGTATAAGTGAGGCCTTTAGCCGCGATAGGCCGCCATGGTGAACGCCCCGAGGAAATGCCTTCACCGATCCCAGCAACCCGGCGCTTCCTGCGGCACTTCGCACCATCCAGCTGCCGTCGTGTTTGAGGCGGAAGAACGATGCGGCCGTCGCGCCTGCTGGACGCTCCATTCCGCTGAAATCAATGAGTGATCGTGTGCGGCGAAACATAACGGCGCGCCCATGCAATTCTCTAAAGAATCGACAATCAAAGAAAGACAGCAGCTGTCGTCAGCGTTGATCATGATGCTGCCAATGCGTGCCGTGTGTGCACGCATCAAAAGGCGCTGCTTTCGCACCCAGGGATCGACCTCAGGCATGAGCTCAAGATTCGACGAGGCGATCAACTCGGGAATGCAGGCCGGCAGCGCTTCAAAGTTCGGCAGCGCTTCAAAGTTCGGCGGCGCTTCAAAGTTCGGCAGCGCTTCAAAGTTCGGCAGCGCTTCAAAGTTCGGCAGCGCTTCAAAGTTCGGCAGCGCTTCAAAGTTCGGCGGCAGTCGGCCCGGGTCCCGGCGTCATCAGCCTCAGCTCATATCCCACATTTTTCAGCACCATGTCTGTCCACCATGTGCCGATCTTGGTTCTGACGCACCACCCCACCAGAGCGTCTTTATGCCAGGCCAGTTTTGCCCGCCAGTTGTTCGTCGTGGCAGGTGGCGCAGAGCCATGAGCCTGGGCCTGCCAGAGCTCGTTGAAACCGTCCGTACAGTGGCCGCTTTCCTCCTCGCTGCGCGGACGCACGGGCCTGCCCGGGACCACTGGGCCCCATGCAGACTTCAAACGGTGCAGGAAGGAGGCCATGGGCCACCCGCAGAACATTGTAAGGCCTGCCCGCCTGTCCAGTGTCGTTTCTGTGACATGGATGATGCTTGACTGCAGCCGCCCCTCTTCACCCCTCACCGATCCCAAAAATCCGGCACCACCTGCGGCAGCGGGGCTGGCCCAAACGCCCGGCACAGCTCTCCCACCATCGAAATGGGCACATGTAGCGTTTTGCGAAACTGATTTCCGGAAAGTGAGCGTGGAGACGCTCGGCGGCGGCTTGAGGACAAGCCGCCCTACCTCGCGCTGGACGCTCGCAGGCCTAGCGCTGGTAGGGCTGGCTGTCCTCAGCCAGCCGCCGTCGGAGCCCATGATTCTCTAGCAAGAAACAGCCTGCTAAACGGAAATGAGTTTTGCGAACCGCTATAATGACCGGTAAGACCGCGCGACATGGTGAAAACCAAGGAAATGGAATTTGGCCCCCTCAAAATCAAGGAAAGCCCATCATCCTTGATTTTGTCACCGATGAAATCAAGTTTGCTGAGTTTCACCCGGCCACTCACCGCCCCCGCCTGCTCTCCCCGTAGCCCAAGCCCCAGGCTTGGATCCGCCTCCGTCCCCGCCCGCTCCCGTCGCTCTCCCTACCGGGAACATCCGCAGGCCGCGTTCCACGCCGAAGCCGCTGCCCCACCACCCGCGCCGCCGCCTTCCTTCAAGTGCGCAGGAAGAGCAACCGCGTATCAAGGCAGACCTGGTGGCTGTTGCGCAGTTTTTGCTGGGGGGTGAGACAGTACCCGACTATAAAAAGGTCGTCAAAAACCTGCGCAAACTCCCCATCGAAAACGAACTCGTCTTCGAATCCGGAGCCATCGGCTTCACCAACGGCTATCTCAAAAAAACGTCGTCGTACGGCGTGCCCAGGTACCGGTTTATCATCTTCCAACTTCAGTCAGCTCAGGCCATTACCCCGCGCTTCTCCATCCCCAGAGAAATGGCCGACTCCACCAGCACCCGCACCACCGGGTTGCAGCCCTTGAAGGTCATACGTTCCAGCACCTGAGTACCATGCTGTTCGATGAAGCCGCACACCAGCGCATTCACAAAGGAGCTATTCGCACTGCGGATGCCAGTAAAATCCAGCTCGATCTGCGTGCAGAGACCGACATACGGATCCATCCGCCCCATCCGAAACTCAGCCGCGCGCTCCCCGTCCGCCAGACGAGGACCGAATTCTTCAGCAAGATTGAGTTCCAAGTTCATTTACGTGAAAATACCCGATGATGGGCCCGTACGCAAGAGCCCCACGGCAGCCCCGCATCCACAAAGCTCTGGCGAATTCCCTTCCCATTGTCCGCCACTGCCAGCCGTACCAGACCCTCTTTTTTTGCCCTGAAATGATGACAAGGCCCAAATGGCTGGCCACTTTTCGATGAGATACCCTCAGTTCCGTTTCAGCCACAAATGCCGCAGCTCAATGGGCGGGGCCGGCTGGTTGTTTTCGACATAGCTGAAGGTCCGGCCATGCAAGGTGGTTTGCACGCACTCGGCAGACTTGGTAGCTTTTGATAGAGCGCATGGCGTCGGATGTTGCAGCACTTTGAACTCGTCCTCACGGTCGATGAGGGCATCGCACAGCTTGGGCTGAATCGTGTAACTCTTGCTGGCATATCCTACCATCAGGGCGCTTGTCATGGACCAGGCATAGTCACCGCGAATGAAGCGGGCAATGCCCTTGGAGCCATAGGGGGTGCCTGCGGGATGATCGGCATCAACAGGTTTGCACTCGATGAAAATCCCGTCCTGGGTTTTGCGTCGTGGATTTCGGCCAGTCACTCCCACGAAGAGGTCGGGCATCAAATCGAGCTTGGTATAGTTAAAGTTTCGCACCTTTGATTCCCGGGCCGCAACCATGAAATGCTCAGTGTCAAAGCCGTCCACAATACCTTTGTCAAAAACCTCATCGTAAACCACTTCATGGAAATATAGGGTCAATTTATCTTCAGTGGCCGTCAGGATGTCGATCCGTGCAGGCGTGCGCGCCTTGAGGCGGTCCCATGACACCCGCAGAGCCTCTTCCACGATCAGAAACATCGCGAGAGGGATCGGCTTGTGTGGCAGTTCCGCCGCCTCGTCGTGATAGAATCCATAGGTCATGAATCAGTCCTCAAAAACCGCCATATGGTTGCGCATGATCTCCGCCCCCAGCAACCGTGCCCGGCTGGGCGTCCAGTAGCGGTATTGCCGGAGGATGCCGATGATCAGTCTGCCATCGACTTCCTTGATAATGCGGGTTGCCCCGGTTTCAGAGGCAAGCCGGAGCACGGCCAATAGGAAAGCTTCATCCGGCTCAGGCACCGGATCACCCTTCGCAGTGAGAGTGAACACCACGAAGGGATGCTCGACTTTTTCAGAAGGTTTCCAGACCGTGATCTCAGGCTGTTTGCCCAGCGCCTTGAACAGGGGGCGCAAAAACGATTCGACCCGCTGCAGGAATGTTTTCCGCTCGGCCGCGTCCGGCATCTGGCTGGAGCGGTTGCCTACCCTGTCATGTGGATTGCAAGTCTTCAGCGTGTCGGTGATGACCTCGATATCCAGACGGCTCAAGCCATACAGTTTGCCGAAGAACGCATCTATATCAGGAAAGACTGAGGAATCTTCGTTGAGCAGACGTGAAGAGAGGTTTTTTACTTCATCTCGCTGCGATACACCGAGTCTTTCGAAGGGGAAGAAAGGACATTCATCCAAGTCCTTTTTGTCGATGTTCGGACGCTCAAACCCGAATTTCGCACTCGTCAGCAGGGTGTAGTAAGTCCAGAGCTGGCTGTGGACAAAAAGCTGAAGATACCTCACCAACGCCTTCCCGTCCGGTTTTCCATGGGATGAGTAGCCGTAAAAACTTTCATTATATGCCAAATCCGAGTCGCACACCAGCGCCCACCCCAGCTCGCGGTCAGCCCCGGGCGATTCTTTGATCAGGGCCAGCGGGCCTCGGTAAGCTCTAAGAGGGTCGGAAGAATCTTCGGCATAGTCAATCCGAGACCAGCCAACGTGCGTGTGAGAAAACTTGTCGAGTTCTGATGGGATAACTTCGAAGCGGAACTGAGTTGTCGAATTCAAGTCCTTCAAAACTTTCATTTTGGAGGCATCCTGTTTGACCTTTTGCTTAGGCCTCACTTGATAACCGTTTTTGCAGGTAAGCTTGAGTTCTTTTTTCCAATACGTTTCGAGCGTCTTGCAGTCCGCCGCCTTGATCTTCCTAACTACCTCCACATCCAAGCCCGTGCCTATGGCCAGAGCCTTCCAAAGCCAGGACTCTTCAAGCGTTTGCTCCACATCCACGAGCTGCGCAGACTCGGAGTCGATGCGCATCTCGCCGAGGGCATTTGCTTTCAGATCTGTGTGCGGTGAAATGAAATGGAGTCGGTGATGCGGCTTGGGACGGCGATTCCGGGCAAAGAGCAGCATGAATGGCTGGTCCATCTCTGGCCAGACATCAGAGTCTCGAAGGTTCAAACCATTGATGATGCCATTGACCTCCAGAAGGCTGAACAAAACCTTGCGTGTTTTGTCAGCCATCGGCCCTTGTTTGAAGAGAGTCCGCGCAGGAAGCGCCATGGCGATACGCCCGCCGGTCTTGCACCACTGCATGGAACGCCAGACAAAAGGCAGATCGGGTACGCTGTCGGGATTCACGTACTCCTCGCCAATCTCGGCATCAAGCCCCTTCACGATCTCCTGGCTTACCTGATCCAGCTCCTTGGAGACGTGTGAGTAGTCTGAGCCAATATTCGTCCACGGCGGATTGCAAAGAATGAGGTCGAAGCTGCCGTCAAAGCGCTTCCCCACATGATTGCCAATGCTGCCGATGACAGGACCAGTGGCTTTGTCGTCTTCCTTCCGCCAGTCAAAGAGGATAGTGCTGCGGCCTTTTCGGAGTGCTTTGAAAGTCAGCTTCTCCGGTGGCACAGGGTCGGGGTCCAGCTCGATAGCCGTGAGGTAGAGGCTCAGGGCGGAGAGCTTGAGTGCCGAATCGCTGATGTCAAAGCCCACCAACTGGTTCTCTAGAATGTTGCGGATCGCAGCGGTGCCTGGTCGTTCCCCCTGATGCTTCCACAGTTCCCGGTAGAGTCGGCGGAATGCGAGCACTAAAAAGATCGACGCACCACAAGCCGGATCCAGCACGTGTGCGGCGTGCGCATTTGGCAGGCTGTCAAACGCTTCTCCCACCAGCGTGGCGGCAATGTTGCGTGGCGTGTAGTGGACACTGGTCTTCTTTGATTGAGCATGGTCCCATTTCCAGGACAGCTTCTCATAGACCTGACTTAGCAGGCCGATGGGTATGTGTGCGAAATCAAGATGCCCCCAGTTGATCGGCAGACGAAGCTGGAAAAGATCATCGCCGCTTGGCTCATCACCTTTGGCGATGGCTCCAAGATGCGCGAACACCCGCTGCCCCGTCCTTTGGCCGATGGATTCAAAGTGCTCCAGCGAGCCTTCATCCGTCAGGGGCAGGAAGTCGCCATTGAAGGTTTTGTCGAGCCAGTGCGATGTGGCAGCGGCATTCGTGGCATTGTCAAAGCAGTGAAGCAGCGACTCAGCACGCGGCGCGATCTTTTTGAGATCGCTGTCTTTCACAACACCGCGATCCTTGAGGAAGCGGAAAAAGAGAGCTCTGCCGACCAGTGAAATCACGTCGGTGCGTCTCAGTTTGAGAGCTTCGAGACGGGTCGCCGTCTTGTCCACCAAGGCGAACATCTCTTTGAACAGGAAGTCCACTTCTCCTCCCGCAGGCATCTCTTCACACCTTCCCAGCGCCAGCCGCGAGAAAAAAGTCAGCGCTTCCGGGGTGCCTGCCGTGTATTTTTTCCATTCCTCCGTCTTATCCTGCAGGCTTACGGGGATCACATCAAGTGTGCCGGGCCGGATGACCGCCAGATAGGCCCTGTCACCACGACACGCGAGAGAGCGCCGCAGGTCGCTGAGCTGTTGCTTTTTCTCCTGGGGTTGCACAGCCAGCCGCCCCTCATTGACGAAGAAGAGCAAGGGGCGCTCTTGATTTTCCACAACGCCGTCAGGTCGTATCAGGTTCTTTGCTTGAGGCCCCTGAGGTTCAATGAGATCAAGATAGTCAATAAGATCCGGTGTTCCAGTGTCACCGAACCAGCGCACACTACTGCTACGGCGGTCGATGCCGTAAGGGGAAAGATCACTGGCTGGGCGCAGCAGCGGCATTGGGAGAGGAGACGTGATGAGGTCCAGATTGTTTCGGATAGGGCAAGTAAAATTCAACTGATTTGATCTGTTTATTTGAACAGTTTCCTTGAAAACCATATTTATCTTGGTCAGTTGTTATGGTTTTTACCGATCCCAGAAATCCGGCACCGCCTGCGGGACTTCGACCATCCAGCTGCCGTCGCGTTTGAGGCGGGAGGCGATGCGGCCGTCGATTTGTTGTTCGATCTCGCGGCGGTAGAGGTTGGCGTCCAGCAGGGTCCATTTGCCGGAGCGGAGCTGGAGGAGCTCGGCGATGCGGTTGCGGGTGACGGCGCCGGCGCCTTTGTCCAGGGCGGCGCCGCTGCCGATGTCTTCGATGTAGATGACGTCGTACTTCGCGTAGTCGCGGGCGGCGCGGAAGTCCTCAAGGTCCACGGCGGGGATGAGGTGGGCGATTTGCGGACCGCGATGGCCGGTGGTCGTGGGGATTTTCCAGTGGCCGCGTGCGGCGGCGGACTGCAGGCAGGCGAGGGCTTGCTTCAAAATGTGAGTCTTGCCCACGCCGGAGGGGCCCAGCAGGGAGACCCAGCGGCGGGGCTGCTCGCGACGGATGACCGCGCTGCAAAAGGCCTGCACCGATGGCAGCACCTCGCGCAGCCCGGGGTGATACACCTCAAACCGCCACGGCCACGCGGCCACGTGCGGGTGGAGGTGCAGGTCTGCGGCACCGGGCGCGTTGTCAGGGGAAAGATCAAGATCCGCCAGCAGGCCCTGCTGGCGGTCCGGGGCTGCTGCCGCTGCCCCGTGCAGCACGCGGGAGATGGATTGAGGTTTCATGGTTTGAGAAGGGATCAGGTGTGGTAGGAAATGATGGGATGTGGTGTCAGGACGACAGCGCCGCCGCGCACCAAGGCACGTATTGTAGTACCGGGTTCGCTTCGCGGCTGCGCAGTAGCCGGTTCTGGAATGCGCGGAGAGATGCCCTGCAAAGGGGCTCCCAGATTCCGGCTAAAGCCGGTACTACAATACGTGGGCTGGGTGGCACTCACGTGCGAGGTGGCGAGCGCGCGCTGGTGCGAGCAGCGTTTGGCAGTGTCTGCGCCTCCGTGTATCCAGGGCTGTTCTGTAGTACCGGCTTTAGCCGGTTCTGGAATGCGCGGCGCGATGATCCGCGAAGGCGCTCCCAGATTCCGCCTAAAGGCGGTACTACAATACGTGCGCTGGGTGGCGCGTGTGCGCTGAGCGGCGCGTGTGCTCCAAGGCAGCGTGCGGGAGGCGGCGAGGGCGTCTTCACGCATACCGGCCGGGGGCGTTGGCGCTGTCGCTGCGCACGGGACTTGGGCGGTTTGGGGCATGGCCATGGGATTTCGAGGGGTGAGGGGTGGAATTTTGAAAATGCAGGCCCTGCCAGCGGGCGTGGATGGCGGCATCCACCTGGGCGGCCACGGCGGACCAGCCATGGGTGGCGGCGTGGCGCTCGCACAGGCGCAGGGCGGCCTCCGCGGCATCGAGCGTCCAGGCCACGGCCTCGGAGGAGATGCGCGCCTCCGTGGCGCGGCGGGTGCGGTAGTCGCGGTAGCGTGTCCACGATTCCGCAAACTCGGGCGGAGCGTGCAGCGGGGCGCTCACCGCATTGGCCCTGCGGCACTGCTGGCGGTGCCAGTCCCGCCAGTCCTCGCGGCGGGGTTTCAGGTTTTGCGGCGGCGGCGGCTCCACCGCAGTCGCCGGGGCAGCAGGTGCTGCCATCTCGGACAGGGAGTCAGTCCGGGGCGGCCTGCCGCCCGTACTTCCGGTTCCTTCCGATACCTTCCGGTTTATGTGAACCTCCTTCACAGGTGGCCGTGAGCCAGGTTCACAGGTTCGCGCAGCAGGTTCACTTGAGGCGCTGCCATGGCTGTGAAGCACGTTCACAGGAGGCAGTGAACCACGTTCACAAGGAGCGGCAGCAGGTTCACAGGTGGAGCGGTCGTGGCTGTGAAGGACGTTCACAGGGGGCTGTGAAGCACGTTCACAAGGAGCAGCAGGTTCACAGGTGGCGTGGTCGTGGCTGTGAAGCGCGTTCACCGGGGGCTGTGAACCACGCTCACCGGTGGCGGCAGCACGTGCACGGGCGGCGTGGCCCTGGCTGTGAACCCCGTTCACAGGGTGCTGCGCGGCTTGTTCACCGCATGCAACCGTGGCGGCCATCATCGGCGACGGCGGTGGCGTGGGTGATGCGGATGCCACATGCGCTACAGCGGGTGAAACTGCGTGTGCGGCAGTTGCTGAAGCCGCCGATGCAGCAGCCGATGGCACCCCGGCAGACGATCCTGCTGAAGACACCGATGCAGAATTTGCGGCATCAAATCCCTGCGGGGTGATGTGGTAGCTCGTGCGCCAGCCGTTGCGACTGTCAAACTGCAGCACGCGGGCGTCGCGCAGCGCTTGCAGCGCCGTGGCCACCGCGCGATTGGAGAGGCCGGTGATCTGCATGATGTGCGCGTAGGAGGGATCGCACCGCTCCGTGTCGCCATTGTGGCAGTCCGCCAGGCAAAACAGCACCAGCTTCTGCGTGGGCGTCACGCGCAGTCGTTTGATGCTTTCGATCATGCGCACGCTCATGGTAAGAGAAGGGGTAGGGGGAAGTGGGAGGACATGGTGGATTCTGACATCAGGGGTGGGTCAGGTGGTGGAATGACGAATGACGAATGCGCTGCGAGGCTGCGCATGGGGTCGGTTTTCCCCATAGGCCGAAGGGGTTCTATGTGGCCTTTCCTCCGGCTCTGAAGAGCGAGGTACACCTTTGCCGCAGCGCACAGTGGCACCCTGCCGGCCCGGGTTTTCCGCTCCCTTTTTGCCTCTTTTTTGCGCCTCTTTGCGGCCATCCTCATCACATGTCTTCATGGCGGCTTCGGGCGTGGGGTGGACTTGTCGCGCAGGCGGGTCTCATGCTGGCGCTTGTGACTGTTGACGCGGTTGCGCTCGCTGATTTCATTCAGCCGCTGGCGCAGCGCCATGCCGTGCAGTGCGGCGCACTCCTTGTAGCCTTTGAGCTTGCCGCGTTTCAGCAGGGCAAAATTCAGCTTTTTGATGTGCACGTCATGCCCCGGCACATCCAGCCAGGTGATGCCCCGCCACTGCGCGCCCGTGGGTGCAAAGATGCGGTCAGGCTCCGGCAGCACGATCACCTTTCGAGTCGCCGTGGAAGCCGTGGAAGCCGTGGAAGCCGCGCCGGGGGGCATCGCAGGCTGCGCGGAAGGCGCCGCAGAGCACATCGTGGTAGTGCCGGGGGCCGGCACTGGCGCAGCTCCCTTTGAAGTCGAGACCGCCCTGGTCAGCGCGAGCCGAGCCTCCTCCAGCAGGCGGCGTTCGGCCCGTGCGTTGAGCGCCTGCGTCTCCGCGGGCAGATGCCGCCCCACCACCGCATCCGCCCCGCGCGTGCAACGCCGCGGATCGTAGATGAAGAGCGTGCCATTCGTCTCAATGCGCAGCGCCAGGCCACGGCGTACCAGGTGATGGAGCACGTCAGTGATGGAAGTCATGGGGAAGAGGCAGGGGGGGAGTCAGATGGGGAGATGGGAGATGGGAGATGGGGAGAGTCAGTGGGGAGTGGTTTGGGATTCGTCCTCGTTCTTGTTCTCCTAGTTGATTCGCTTCGCTCGGCTGTCCTCGATCCTTTGGCTTCGCTGGGGCTGGAATGACGAATGACGAATGACGAATGACGAGCATCGAGCATCGAGCATCGAGCATCGCGAAGCTCCCACTGCGGCGGAGTCCGGAGACCACGTATTGTAGTTCCGCCTTTAGGCGGTTCCGGATCGCACGGCCCCAACACCGCGCAGCCGGATCCAGAACCGCCTAAAGGCGGAACTACGGAACAGCGCTGGGTGGCGCGGACGCGCAGCGCCCTGACAGGCGGGACGCCTGTGCTCCGTGCAGGCGGCGTTGCGCGGTGGGTCATGGGTGTACGGCTTCTCTTGGGAATGCGTGCGTCGTGCGCGCACCAGACCGAGGCCGGAGGCCCCGAGCCGTTGACAGGCGGGACGCCTGCCCTCCGTGCGCGTAGCGCAGCGTCGGTGTCACCGCCTCCGCATGTATCCGGCGCTCTGATCTGGCAAAACATGGTAGAAAGAGAAAGAAGATACCAGCCAATGACCGCGGCTCAGGCGGCGCGGGCGCTGCGGAGGTCTGCCGCATCCATGCGGGCGATGACGCGGCGCGTGCTCTCGCTGAGCTCCGCGCCGAAGCGCTCCTGCACATACGCCTCCGCCTCCTCCCAGAGGCCGGCGGCCAGGTGCTCGCTCACGGACTGGCCGCGCACGAGGATGTCGTTGAGGCTGTCCTCCGAGTGATCGAGCTCCAAGGGGAAATGGCCGGGCCAGGGGGCCAGCTCGCCGGCCACATCGCCCTTGAACTTGGGATTGCGCACGGTGTCCAGCGCGGCGTGCACCTTGTCCGTCTGCTCCTGCAGCGCGCAGGCCAGCCGGTGCAGCTCCGTGGCCAGCGGATTGCTGCCGTGACCCTCCGGTTTGATCACGTGGAGAAGGACGTCGATGTCGTGTGTTTTCATGGTGGTGTCAGTGTTCAGTGTTCAGTGTTCAGTGTTCAGTGTTCAGTGTTCAGTGTTCAGTGTTCAGTGTTCAGTGTTCAGTGTTCAGTGTTCAGTGTGTTGGCTCTGGAATTCGTCCTCGTGCTCGTTCTCCTGCTCGTCCTTGATCATGGCGCATCGCAGGCACGAAGCGGGTGCTGGATGCCCGTTCTTCGCTAAAGCTTCGAAGGGCAGGCTGGATGCTGGAACCGAGCGAAGCGAGACTGACGAACGAAGTGAGCCCGGAGGGGGAGCGCAGCGAATCAATGCTGGAGGGGTGGAGAGTGCGGCGTCGGGTATCGTGAAGCACCCATGGCGCCGAAGTTCTGAGCGCACGTATGGTAGTACCGCCTTTAGGCGGTTCCGGATCCGGCAGCGGCCCGTTTGCGGCCTGCGCCCCAGAACCGCCTAAAGGCGGAACTACGGAACAGCGCTGGATGGCGCGTACCCGCAGCACATTGACGGGCAGCCGACCCATCTCATGCGCAAGCCGCAGAGCGACAGACCGCTCGCCCATGCTCTGCGCAAGCCGCAGAGCGACGGGCCGCCCGCCCTGCCACCGCGCAAGCCGCAGAGCGACAGGCTGTGCGCCCATTCCCTGCAGGGTCGCCGCGCCGGACGCAGCTTTTGAATTTCGACATTCATTCGTCATTTGGAATTTCCCTCATCAGTCATTGCCCGCCAGCTCAGTCATGGACCACGCATGCTCCTCCCGTCACAGGACGTTAGAAAATAGCACAAAATGGTATCTATAAAAACGCGTTTAGCTCACCAGCCCGGCGGATCCGCCGCGCCCAGCCAGCCGAGCACGGCGCCCAGGAGGAGGAGCAGCACGAGCAGCTCCGCCAGGCCGCGCAGGAAGTCCGGGTGCACGCACCCGCGGCAATACTGGCGGAAGGCCACGCGGCGGTGGCCATTGCGCCGCAGCCGGGTGATCTCCAGGTGGTTCTGCCAGGCGCGCCAGCCCAGGGCCAGCAGCGCCGCGCCCAGCAGCACGATCATGATGGAAACAGCGTACGTCATGAGCAGTGGCGGGCGAGGAGGTTGCGGATGCTTTTGGCGGCATTGCGGCGCTGCACCGGCAGCACTTCACGCTGCTCGATGAGGAAATCCGCCATGCTGCCCGCCGTATGGCCTTTCTCCGCCATGGCCATGAAGAGCGGCAGCAGCGGGCGGAAGCGCCCCGGCCGCTGCGGCGGCAGCGCCTGCGCGGACTTTTGCAGCAGCTCCGGGAGCGAGTGCTTTTGCTTCATTGCGGCATCCTCCGTGCTGCGTTTCGGGGTTCGTGCGCGTCTTGGTCCCGGGGCGCGCTGGGGGGCAGGGGGCTTGGTTTGGCGTGCAGGCATGGTGGTGGGTGGTTCGGGTTGGTGTTTGGGTTCGGCATTGGCATGGGGTTCGTTTGAAAAAAGCACGCGTCATCGTTGCGGCCGCCGCAGCCGCAGCCGCAGCCGTCGCCACCCGGATCGGCATCCACCGCGCATCGCACGGGGCGAGACTGGCCAGTGGCTGGACTCAATGCGGGCGTGGTCAACATGCCGATCCCCACCGGCATGCCCGCCACCGCGCCCACACCAGCCACTGGCACATTCTCACATCCGCGCAGCGCCCCGTGGGGCGCCGCCCCGGTCATTGCTGCCGCCACCCCGGCCATCGTCGCTGCGGCCACCGGCTGCGGATTCAAACCGGTGCCCGCGACTGGCTGCGGATACTGCGTGGTATTTGCTACCAACAACGGATATAGCGCTGCTTCCGCCACCGACTGCGGATTCTGCGTGGTATTTGCTACCATCTGCGGATTCAGCGCGGCATTGGCTGCGACCTGCGGTTTCAGCGCCGCCTTCGCCACCGCTGGTGGATTCACCGCAGCATTCACCCCCGGCTGCGGATTGCCCCCCGCACCGGCATTCGGCTGCGGATTCACCGGAGAGCCCGGCAGCGCCCCCGCCTGCAGCGCGGCCAGGGCCCGGGGCACCGGCCGCAGCGGCTGCTTTGCGGCCACCGGCGCTGGCTTCACCATGGGCTGCCAGGGTGAAGCCGCCGCCACTCCCACCGCCTGCGCCATGGGCTCTTGCGGCTGCGGCAGCGTGCCCGGGCCGTCCGGCACCGGCAGCTCGCCCCGCAGCGCGCGGTCAAAAAGGTGCCGGCACTGGCCCGCCAGCGTGCGATTGTTCGCCGCCGCCAGGGCCACCAGCCGCCCGTACGTGTCATCGTTGATGTATGCTCCTGCTAGTTTCATTGCTGTTCCTTGCTGCGGGTGATAATCACCCATTCTGCACGGGTGATAATCACCCGTCAAATTAAAACCTGTTGAATTAAGCCATGGGTGGGTGATTCTAGGTGTTAATCACCCTCGACTCGTTTTTCCCTGTTTTTCATAAGTATGCCGAACCAAAGACAAATCGGAACCAAGCTGGCAGGCGCCTACATCAGTGCCGAGAAAGACGAAGCGCTCGCCCGGCTCGCCGCGGAGAAAGGCTACCCCAGCAAGGCCGAGTACATCCGCGCCCTTTACGAAGCCGCGCTCGCCGAGGCTACGCAAAGCCCCACGAAGGCCCGCAGCGCGGCAAAGCCCAAAAAGTGATCCGCCTGCGCCCCTCCCTCCCATCCATCGCCGCGCCCCGGCCCCCGGCCCTGCGCCGTGTGGCGGGTGCATAGGGCAGGGCCGCCCCGCAGGGCACGCCGACAGCGCAGACCACGCCCGCCCAGTCCTTCGCCGCGCCCGTGACCCCGGCCCTGGGCGACCCCGAGAGCGGGCAGGGCAGGGAATCGGCCAGGGTAGAAACAGCAGAAACCGGCCCCGCAATGGCCGCCACGCTCACCGGGCATTCCCTGGGCCCGCGCCCCGACCTGCCGGGCAGACCCGCGCAGCCCGCAGCCCCCGCCTTCGCTCCCGCCTCGTGCAGATCCCCATCAGCGGGCCCGCCCGTGCGAAACTCCCCCGCCGAAGACCACCCCGCAGCGGGCGCTCCAGCCGCCGTGCCGCGCACGCGCAGTCCTTCACCACGCCCCCCGCGCGCAGCCCCATCGGCCCCGCGCCTGCCCAGCGCCATCCATGGCAGGTGACAACGCATCTCCTCCATCTGCCTAGGGCGCATGCGGCCAGCAGTCAGAGCTTTTAAAACAGAAGAGGAGAAAGTTGTCTTCATGGAAGCATGGTGCAAAGTAAAATGCTGGCGTCAATCCATCGAAAATATCATAGATTTATACGAAAGAACGATAAGAAAAACGTGTGCAAAAAGCTCAACGCTGCCGCCACAACCCAGTGAAACCCACCCCCGCCGTCCTTTCTGGACAGCTCGCTGAACCAGCGTCAAAACCGGGCTAAAAAAAGGTTTAGTGTAGCATGCCAAAAAGCAAAAATCTGCCACCAGGACACGGAATATTTTACAGTGACCGATTCTATCTCTTAAGTACTGCTGAATGCCCCGCCCCACCTTCCGCGCCGATTCGCGGCCCGGGCGCGCACCCGCTGCCGCCCCAGCCTCCCGATGTGGCTTCGCACTCCCGGCTCCTCCGGCCACGCCGTCATCTCCTCCCTCTGCCCGCCGGGCCACGCGGGAAGACCCGCCCGTGCCGTGTGTATAAAAGCTGTTCATGTGAACAAAATGCCGCTTAAAACCGCATGACGCAACAGCGTGCCTGTATTACAACCAATGTGAATAACTCCTATGGCCGCCTCCAGAACCAAAACCTTCCGTCTCAGTCATTCCCTTGCCGATGCTCTCGAACTCAGGGCCAATGAATTAGGGTATAAAAGTGCCACCGCCCTCGTCGAAGCCCTCGCCCGGTACGACTGCCTCTGCCGCTCCCGCCACGGCGTGACCAAGCAATGGGCCGCCCTCACCCCCGTCCAGCAAGACGACCTCGACGCCCGCCTTCTGGCCCGTGTACTGAAGCAGCAGGGGATGACCGCGACTGAGGCCGCGAAGGTGGACTGGCGGATGTTGTGAGAGTTACAAAACAGCGAAAAACGGCAGCACCTTATCCGCCAAACACCAACGGCGACATGTCTTTCGGCTGCTTAATCAATGGCAGACAAGCTATAAACCTCAGTTGTTCTTGAGTCAGATGCTTGTGTAGTCTTCGTCACCTTCATACACCATGATCAAAAATCCTCTCCACACCACAGCTGACTTGGAGCAGTTGCGCGAGTCTGCTGAACTCGAATGCAAACTGGCCGCCGGGCGTGAAGGTAAAGGAGAGCTGCCGCATGACTTTTGGAGGAGTTACTCCGCCATGGCAAACACGAACGGTGGTGTCATCTTGCTGGGCGTAAAGGAGAAGGACCACAAGTTCACCTTCAACTCCATTGAAAAGCCGGAGAAGGTACTCAAGGAGCTTTTTGACACGGCAAACAATCCAGGAAAGGTCAGCATCAATCTGCTGACAAATGACTCTGTGCAGACTCTGGTGATCGATGGTCACACGATTATAGCCGTAGAGATTCCTCGTGCGCCCAGACGGCAGCGGCCAGTGTACCTGAACGGCAACCCGCTCAACGGTCATTGCTATCGCCGCCTTCATGAAGGCGACCAGCACATCAACGATGACGACGTGAAGCTGATGCTGGCAGAGCAACAGCACGACAGCCTGGATGATGAGCTGCTGCCCAATTACAGCCTGGAGGATCTGGATCTCGGTACGCTAAAAATCTACCGCCAGACTCACACCAACCTCAATCCCGGACATCTCTGGAGCGGCTATGACGATGTGGAGTTTTTGAAAGCCATCGGCGGCTGGAAGCGGAACCGGGAGACGGGCCAGGAGGGTCTCACAAAAGCAGGGCTGCTGATGTTTGGTCGTTACCGCTCCATCCGCGAAGTGTTTCCCAACTTCCTGCTGGACTACATGGAGCGTCCCGAGGCGAAGAGCGACAACCGCTGGATCGACCGCGTGACCTTTGACGGCACCTGGGCCGGAAACCTCTACAGCTTTTATTTGAAGGTGTACCCAAAGCTCACTGCGGATCTAAAAGTGCCCTTTCAAGTAGTGGACGGTCTGCGTCAGAGTGATTCCCCAGTGCACGTAGCTTTACGTGAGGCACTGGCAAACACACTCGTGCATGCCGACTACCGGGACCGGGCAAAGATCTATGTGGTGAAGCGTCCGGACATGTTCGGCTTCCTCAATCCCGGCCTGATGCGCATTCCCATCGAGACAGCGTTGGAGGGCTACGTCACCGATTGCAGGAACCGAACTCTGCATGAAATCTTCCGCTATGTGAACATCGGCGAGCAGGCAGGAACCGGTGTACAAAAGATCGTGGCCGGCTGGGCCTCACGGCACTGGCGCAAGCCGCTCATACGAGAAGAGATGGAGCCGCACAACCGGACGATCCTGGAACTCCACATGCTGGATCTGTTTGACCGGGGGATTTTGGACATTCTTCGACTGCAATACCGCGGCGAATTTGATTCGATGGAGAAAAACGAGCAGCTCGCGCTGGCCATCACCCTCTCAGAGGGGCGGCTCTCGCATGCCCGCCTGTGTGAGTTGAGCAATGCGCACCCCTCAGACGTGAGCAAAGTGCTCCGATCACTGGTAGAAAAGGGAATTTTGACCCTGACCGGGAGTGGGAGGGGGGCTGTTTACCGCTTCACCCAGGTGGCGGCCACCAGCCCCGATGATGTTTTTGGCTCCGACAGCTCTACAATTAGCGCCCCGAGCTCTACAATTAGCGCCCCGAGCTCTACAATTAGCGGGTCCAGCTCTACAATTAGCGGGTCCAGCTCTACAATTAGCGTCCCGAGCTCTACAATTAACGCCTCCAGTTCGACAATTTACGACAGCAGCCTGCCTTCAAATCGGGACGAAGTCGGCCGGCTGCTCTCGGATAAATATCGGCTGCCATTCATTGAATCATTGGATACTCTCACTCCCGAATTCCGGGCAAGTTTGGAATCTCTGGCCGCACTGCCCCGGGCCAAAGGACGGATGGAGAGAAAGGCCTTCGAAGACGTCATCGTCCAGCTTTGTGAAGGCCATTTTATCACGATCAGTTCCCTGGCTAAAATCCTGAAACGCGGGGAGCGAACCCTGCGCCAGGACTACCTCTCGAAATTGTGCAGGGAGCATCGCCTCAAGCGCGCCTTTCCAGACACTCCCAATGATGAGAGGCAGGCCTACACCCGGGCATGACCGGACACTTGCTAACTGACCATGAATTCCGACTCCAACATCCTACCCTCGACCTTTGCTCAGGTCTTCCATCGCTTCCTACGACAAGTCGAACTTGCTGAAGAATCACCCGGGCCATTCCATGACTTCCAGTCTGGGCTGGCCCACTCCATGGAGCGGTACAAGGAGTGGCTCTATTTTGAAGCACGTCATCGCTTGAACGTGGAGTCTTGGACCAAAGACTGGGTGGGCACTGGCAAGATCCTTCACTGCGTGATCGCAGGCATTGAAATCAATGAGGGCAAAGAGCGGCGAAACAACATTGTGGAGTGGCAGGGCAAAAAGGGGCCGGAGTCGAGAAGCACTTTGAAACTGCTGGCGGCGCGAGATGACAAGCGGCAATGGCTCAAAACAGAACGTGTGCTTTGGGACATGTATGCAGACCTGGCAGATGCAGAGACATGCTTTGGCCGCCTGGTGGATCTTTTCGGCGGTCAGTACAACCTGATTTCCTACCTCTTCTTCATGCGGGACTGGAACGAGTTTATGCCCATGAAATCATCGTTCTTCCCCAAGGCGTTTGAATTGCTGGGCGTGCCTCATCCCATGGTGAAGCAATGCCACTGGGCGAACTATTCCGGAGCGATGGCAAGGCTGCGCGAGGTGCAGCGGCATCTTGCAGGGTACAACATTCCGAACGGCGTTCGTCTGGTTGATGCGCACACCTTTTGCTGGCTGCTGGTCTGTCTGGATGTTCCACCTGATGAAGCGGTGTCTCCATTGCGCATGATGCCATTGATCCCCATGGCCGGCGATGCTCCCGTGCGTGGTGGTGGCGAATCCGGAACCACTCAATCGGATCTGGAAGACATTCAACGCAACCAAAAGCGTATTGGCGATCTGGCTCAGTCGATCGTCCTGGCCGCCGAGCGTCAACGGCTTGATCGGATCGGGCGCAAGGATCTGGCACAACGGGTTCGCGACGTTAGCGATAATGTTTCACTCGGTTACGACATCGCCTCCTTCACTGCGGAAGGAAGGAGCAAACCCATCGAAGTCAAAGCTGCTGCAAAGCGCGGGAATGATCTCAGATTCTTCCTTTCGGAGAATGAGCGTCTCAAAGCGGCACAATTGCCTGATTACCACTTTGTTCTTGTCTTGAATGTCGAGTCCAAGAAGCCTCTGCTGCATGAGTTTGCCGGACTGGACCTTCCAAAAGACGCCTTGTTTCCTGCTCAGTACGAAGTGCGGCTGCGTGGGACGCAAGCATGAGTCAGCATAGCATTGTTCCTTCTTACCCTTTTTACCCCCCCCATGCCCATCAAACACGCCATCTGGAAAGTCGGCACAGACCCCGCACCGTTGATCACCACGAAGCTCACGAATGAGCAGCTGCTGGAGGACATGATCGTGGCGGCGCCGCAGATTCTCTCCAGTGAGTGGATGCTCATCGGCCGGCAGGAGCAGACGGGCATGGGCGGGCGCATCGACCTTCTGGCCATCGCGCCGGATGCCTCGCTCGTCCTCATCGAGCTCAAGCGCAACCGCACGCCAAGGGAGATCGTGGCGCAGGCGCTGGACTATGCCTCCTGGGTGGCGCAGCTCACGGCGGACAAGATCGTGCAGATCTACCAGCGCTTTTCCAAAGGCGGGGATCTCGGCGCGGATTTCCGCCGCCGTTTTGGCGAGGAGCTGGATGAAGAGACGCTCAACGAGTCCCACCAGATCATCCTCGTGGCGGCGGAGCTGGACGACTCCACAGAGCGCATCATCACCTACCTCAATGCACGGGACATCGCCATCAATGTGGTCTTCTTCCAGGTCTTTCAGCACGGCGCGGAGCAGCTGCTCAGCCGCGCGTGGCTCATCGACCCCGGCGAGACCCAGGTGAACGCCGCAACAACAACCAAGGTGAAGGGCGAGAAAGAGAAGTGGAACGGCGAGTTCTACGTGTCCTTTGGCAGTGCCGCGTACCGCTCCTGGGACGACGCCATGAAGTATGGCTTCATCAGCGGCGGCGGTGGCAGCTGGTACAGCCAGACCCTGAAACTGCTGTCACCCGGAGACCGCGTGTGGGTGAAAGTGCCAAAGACCGGCTACGTGGGTGTGGGCATCGTGAAAGAAGCGGTGCAGTCCATGAACGACTTCAAAGTCATGACACCCGCCGGCGAGCGCCCCTGCCTGGAGGTGCTGCAGTACGCGGACCTCTACAAGCAGCACCTGAATGACCCGGAGAAAGCGGAGTATTTCGTGCGCGTGGAGTGGCTGGATGCCGTGCCTGTAAAGCAGGCCGTGAATGAGCTGGGCCTCTTCGGCAATCAGAACACCGTCTGCCAGCCCAGCACACCGAAATGGCGGCACACCGTGGAGCGGCTGAAGACCCATTTTACCCACTGGGACCGAACGACTTAAACGATTTCGTGCAGGGATCACCACCAGCGCCTGCCCATCAGGCGCAGGGTGGCAAAGGATCCACGCCAAAAGCCACCCGCGCTGGCGGTGGCTTAGGCGCTGCCTCACAGCCTCCGCCCCCGTGAGAAAGGCTTAGGCCCCAATAAGGGTACACCCGATGGCCGGCTCGGGTGGCGGAGGTGAATGTGGCGTGCCAATACACGCACGCATGAAACCCTCCTCCGAACCCCTCGTCCTCAAGTCTCATCCTCATCTCGGCGAACCTCATCCCAAGGCGCCTGAATTTCGGGCGATCCAGGTGCGACTCCTGGAAAGCGCCGACATCGAAGGCAAGGTCGTCTATGCCGGACCGAAAAACTGGCAGGTCGTCGAGGCCTTCGTCCTCAAGTCCGCCGCCTGAGGTTGTCGGAGTCCCCGGCTGCTTTCACACTTCCTGGGTGCGAACCCCGGAGAAAGCAGCCGAGGGCTTTCACTCTCCCCGCAGGTGGTCGCTCGCCGCGCGGGCGCTGCTGGCGGCGCAGGTAAAGCGCCAAACGCACCCGCAGGACTCATGGGGTTGGCCTCCGAATCTTCTGGGCGAGCGCAAGGGCCCCTGCCAGCAGCAGCCCAATGCCCAGACCATTCACCACGGTGGTGGTCAAGACGAAAAGATGGGGATACCCAAGATCAGACAAAGGCGACTCTTCGAGCAGGCCCGAAAGAGGTAGGTTCAGGGGGAACCACATCATTCCCCAGGTCTCGCCAGCAATGGCATATGGCAGCAGGTTCACCACGGCCCAGGCGGAGCTGGAAATCCAAAACCATCGCGCAGGGGATGGACGGTGATGTTTGGTGGCGCTCATCTACGTAGGCCTTCTTGGGTGTGTTAAACCATTCGGCCTCTTATTCAAAACGCGATTTCATGGGAAGCGAGCCGCCGCCGCACCCCAGCACAATCCCTGCGCGGAAAGTTGACGCCCCACCCGCGCAGGCCAGTCTGCCGTACCCCATGCTCACCTTCCAATCACGCGCGCCCCAGCCACGCCGCAGCCGCATGCGCTTCTTCCTGCGCCATTTCCTTCGCTGCACCTGCCTCCTCGCTTCCCTCGGCCTCCTCAGCACGCCGCTGGCTGCGCAGCAGGTCCAAAGCACAGCCCAGGTCTTCATCCCGGCAGATGATACCAGCATCGGCTACTCCGGCTACGTGCACATGGAGTTCGTGCCCTACCTCAAAGAGGATCCCCTGTCTGGCGTCAAGATCGCGCGCTTTGACCGCGTGCTCGACATCCCCGGCAAAGGCTACCGCTGGGACAATCCCGGCGCGCGCATCCGCTTCCGCACCGATGCCACGCACATCAAGGTGCTGCTCCACTTCAACGAGCTCCACATCTCCGCCAGCGCGCGCAACAGCAACGGCATCTACCTCATCGACGGCGCCACCCAGCCCGCGTGGACTTTCAGCACCAAGGCCACCACGCCCAAGCGCAGCCCCGAAACCGTGGAGGTGCAGATGCCCGCCGTCGCCCCCGGATTCCACGATTACGAGATCGTCCTCCCCTACGGCGACGCCGTCGATTTCCAGGGCTTGGAGGTCAATGCCGCCGCGAAGATGCAGCCACCGCCCGCAGCACCCGCCGTGCGCTACGTGGCCTATGGCGACTCCGTCACCCACGGCTTCACCGCCAGCGCCATCGACAAAACCTACCCGTATCTGGTAGCTCAAAAGATGGGCTGGCGGCTCATCAATCTCGGCCTCGGCGGCCGCGCCTCCAATGTGGTTGACGCCCACGTCCTGAAAACCCTCAAGGCCGACGTCATCACCGTGCTCATGGGCGTGAACGACTGGCAGGGCGGCGGCCCCGTGGAGCGCTACCGCAAAAACATGACGGGCTTCTTCGATGCCATCCGCGCCGTGCAGCCCACCGTGCCCATCTACTTCATCACCTCCCTCCATGTGCCCCCCTCATGGAGCCCCAAGTCCCAGATCGCCGATCTTGAAGCCTACCGCCAGGCCGCCCGCGAAATCGTCACCGCCCGCAAAGACCCGAATTTGCACCTCATCGAAGGCCCCGACCTCATCGACCACGACCCCAAGTTGTTTGATGCTGTCGCCGTGCATCCGAACGACCAAGGCTTTGCGCAGATGGGAGAGCGGCTGGCGAAGCAGTTGAAGCAGCCTGGGAAGTGAAGGGTGGCGAGCATTTCATGGCACGAAATGTGATTCTCGCTCAAACACAGAATTTGCTGTCTTAGAACTTATGTCAAGCTACCCCAAATAGATCTCATTTTACCCGGTAACCTATAGGTATGAAATTTCTAGATCTGGACAAAAAACTTACTGAACAAGAAGTCAGCGCAGTCGAGAATGAAATTGCCATTGTTTTCCCCAAACCGCTGCGAGCATTCTTTTTGAAGTACAACGGAGGCAGTCCTGAACATTATGTGTATGAAAGTGAAACACTTAATACTGTGGTAAATGAGACATTGCCTCTCATGTCCCATTCAAACAGGGGGACGGCAGTTCAAACGTATCGAAACCTTGTTCTTGGTAAAAAAATTGTCCCTGCTTGTTACTTTCCTTTTGCAGTCGATGGCGGCGGTGATTATTTTTTCTGCAATTGCGATGAAGTGACGGCGCCGGTCTATTTCTATCGATCCGACTCATATTATGCTCAAGAAGAACCTTTGGAGAGGATTTGTGAGTCGCTGGATGAGTTTTGGAATCAACTGGTAGCTGAATGAAAGAGCGGAAGAACAAGTGGATCAAATACAGTCTGCTCATCCTCCTGCCGGTGGGGCTGTTGTTATGGGCCTGTTTTGAGCGCACAGTCTGGGACGAGGAATTCACCACCGAAGATGGGAGGCAGGGAATGGCTCGGTTCACGGACCTTGAGTGGCGTTACTGGGGGCACCCTCATGTCATTTCTTTTGGAGGTGGGACCATCTCTTGTTCCGGCACCTTTCGTCTGGATGGACATCGCAGCAATTGGGAATCCACCCGCGATGAACGCGTGTTTGCCGTGCAGTTCCGCGAGCAGCGCTGGTATGCCATCTCGTACGATCGAACCGATGTACATCGAATGTTGGTCAGGTTCTACAGCGGAAAGGACGGCGAAACGCTCCAGGAAATCGAGTCACACGATTACCCGCTCAAGCTGGCCATTCAAAATCTCTGGCTACGTGATGAGGACGTGGAGGTTCTTTCTGTCTTTAAGTCGGACGACATTTGGGCGCAAAGGAGCCTTCTTGCGAAAACGTGGTGGAAAGTGGTGCAAGGGGAAGATGTCGAAGAAGTGAAACAGGAGTTTCTTGAGAAGATCGCCGCCCAAGAGTTTCTTGGGAGAGTCAGCTTTCTGCCGCCGCAGCCGGTCAAATAATGCCACCCGTGGATCCTCCCGATAAGCCGCATTGATGGACTCCCGGATGCGTTTGTTGGCTTTTCATCAACGGCGGTTGTCGGTCAATCGGGGGCGATATACGCGTCGTTGGTGGCTGCGGTCGGACAGGCATTTGAAACCGACCTGCCTTGCTGATCATGTGCGGGCTAAGCGCCTGAAGGAGAATCTGACGATGAAGGAGCTGGCTTGCCAACTGGGGATTTCAAAGGGCACGCTCAAGTATTGGGAGCTGCACAAGAACCCTCCATCTGAACAGAATCGAAAGCTATTGGTGGAGTATTTGGGATATGATCCCGAGGTCAGCAAGTAGTAGATCAACGTTACGCACATTTGGCATCCATGTGTTGGGATGTTTCATCTTGAGATTGAGACTTTTGGTGGGGAAAGTCTTCCCCTCGCGGCTACTTCGTGCGCTGCTACCCCTTCGAGCGGGAAGTGTCCCGCAACGCCCTCAACTTCAAACCCCGGCTCCGATCAGCCTGCGTGTTCATGCAGGCCCATCTGCGCCCGCCAGCTTTGAGGCACTTCAGATGTCCCAGATGCCGCCCTTGTAACAGCCTCGTCAGCTGCGCCATCCCAAGGTGCGCGGAGCCATCAAGCCTCCTCAATCGCCCCGCTTGGCATCGCTCCGCGAATGGCAAGCCAGGCTTTTCCCCGCTCGCCATAAAGAAGCGCCACCGCCGAATGAAATCGCAAACGCCTCCCCCCCTCCACGAGGCTCATGCTCACTCATCCGACCGGTCGCGCTCGATTTCACGGGTACGGCCAAGAAGTCAGCCTCTGACGTGGCTATCAACGCCATTTAACAAACGCCTCCATTCGAAACCTGGAGGCATGGCAACAAGGCGTGATACTGCTGCCATGCACTGTTCGTTGACAGTGCCGAAACCCAGACGCCTCCGTATTCCATAGACTCTATAGAACCGCCATCGATGTGATCAGGAAAGTCTCATGCGCACAACAGACTCCGCACTCGCCGTCCGCGTCATATCAAAAGCTCCCGCCCGATACGATCACCACTTGACCATTTCTGCCCTTCTGCGATTTTTTAGCATCGCTTCGTCAATGAAACGCTTCTGGCAAATTACCGCACTTATCCTGCTGGCCCTCATGGTGCCTGCTTCGATGTGTTGCTGGGTTTCAGAAAGCACCTGCAAGGCTTGTGAATGCCAGGGTGATCCAGCTCATCATGAAGATGGCGGGGAGTCACAGAACACCTGCCCCAGCGACACCATTGCCCACAGCCAGATGCCTGCGGCGATAATGATGCCGGAGATGCAAATGGTAGAGCTGCTTGATTTGCTGGCGGCAATGTTTCATCGGAATGAAAGCTCGACAGCTCTTTCTGGTTCCGTCAGCGAAATGACCACCGCACCAATTGAGCTACGAACGACGTGGATCTTTGTGAGCCGTGCGGCATTACCAGCGCGCGCTCCTTCGGAATTGGCCTGATTATTTTCCGTGAGCAACACCGCCGTATGGGGTGGTGAATGAATGCGCCGGATTGATGCACACCCGCAGATGGTGGCATCCACACAGCCTCACGCCGGGTCTTCTTCATGCCTGTCCTTTGCAACCCGATCCCGTTTCATCATTGCGTGCGATTTTCATTTCATCCCTGCTTTATGCAGTCCTTTCATCGCTTCCGGCAGCGGAACAGCCCGTGCCCAAAAGCATTGAGCATCTGGTCTCGCTTACACTCACGGCCAACACGGAAATCCGCTTTTACGAAGCGGAAATTATCAAGGCACGGGCCAACGGCAGCACGGCGGGCAGGCAGTCAAATCCCACGCTCGAACTCCAATACGGCAAGAACAAGCTCATCGCGCCGGAAGCCAACTCTGACGGGCTGGCCTTTTCAGCGAGCCTTGCGCAGCCTATCGAATGGCCAGGGCGGCTTGGTTTGCGCAAGGCCATCGCCAATCGTGACATCGCGCTCGCAGAGCTGGGCCTGGATCGTTTTCGTTTCCATCCCCATCCTGCTCCTCGTGCCTGTGAGCTACGACGGGGTCGAACGGAAACCACACCCCAAACAAACACACCATGAAAACCCTGCTGAACATCCTTGTCATCGCCGCCCTCGCCACCACCTCCGCCTTTGCAGACGCCAAAGTCAAAGCCGGTCCCCGTAAAGGCCTCCTCCTCGAACTCGGCGGCAAAAGTGCCGAGTTTTTCGTCGAAAAAGACCGCACTATCAGCATCGCCGTCTATGACGCCGCGATGAAAGCCCAACCCGCCACCACCGAAATCATCACCGCTACCGCCGAAGTTCCCAGCGGCAAAACCAAGATCGCCTTCGAGGTGAAGGATGGCAAACTCATCTCCACCACCAAACTTCCCGAAGGCGAAGGCTATCAAATCGTCCTGCAAGCCAAAGCCACGCCAGAGGCAAAGCCGAAGAACTTCCGCATCAAGCTTCAGCTTCACACCTGTGAAAAATGCGGGAACCCCGAGTATGCCTGCATCTGTGATGAATAAATTAAATCCCTGAACATTCCTGCTCTCGACCATCTAGGATCTGGAGTTTCGAAAAAAAATATTGAATAAAGTCAATTCTGCTCCCATCATACTCGATCTTATCCATGGCTCTTCATCATAAGCGTATCCTTACCTTGCTGGCCGTTCTGGTCGTGGGTTGCGCACAGGTATTTGGAATGCAGCGTGGGTTTGTGTGTGACCATCAAGGCCCGGCGGTGGCCACGGACGATGAGCACTGCCATCAAGTCGCAGGGTCTGTGAAGATTGATTTTGTTTCCTGTTCTAAGGATTCACACAAGGATGACAGTGAGCACAAGGACACAGAGCATCATGCGCCTTTGACTGTGGATTTGCAGACCGGCACATCAGGTCTGACAGCCGTTTCCATCCCGGCTTTTGTGGCTGTGCTGGTGGCGGAGAAACCCGTTCATGATTGGGTGCTGATTCAGGTGCTCACGGAGAATGAGATGATGACCACGCCCCTGGATACCGGGGGAGAGAGTCCGCCGCCTGCGGCTTTGCAGGTGGCTCGTTGCATGGTGATTTTGGTTTGAGAAAAGTCTGCGCCGCCGTCCACGACTGACGGCTGAGGCGCTCCGATTTTTCCTTGGCTCAGGGCATGGCACGTCCACGCCTGTAAACATCAATCCATCACTCAGTTTATGTTCCGTTCACCCATTCTTTTGTGTACATCCTTGATGTTGGTGGCCGTCTCGTCGGCCCCAGCTCTCACGCTTTCCCTTGCCGACATTGGCATGAAAGTCCGCACCTCGCATCCCACTCTCAAAGCCGCCCGTCTCGCGGTCGAGGAGGCGCGGGGTCGTCAGCTCGGCTCTGGCAGGCTCGCGAATCCGACGGTTGGCTACGCTTTTCAGAATCAAAGCAAAGTCAGCCCACAAACAGGCGTGTTTTCCATTGATCAGGCCTTCCCCATAACCCGCAGACTTAGCCTGGAAAAGAAACTCAGTTCGCAACTGGTGGGAGCAGCAGAGCTGGAGGTGCGAGATGCTGAACGACGCCTGATCGCGGACGCGCAGAGCCTTGCGGTGCAACTGCTGTCGCTCACTCAGCAGCGTGCTTTGCGAAAGCAGCAAACCGCTTTGGCCTCGAAGCTCTCGGAGTTCGTGCGTGGACGCGCCAAAGCCGGGGAGATTTCCGCTCTTGATGCCGCCCAGGCACAGGTGGATGCGCAGCGGCTGCTGCTGGAGACCCGGAAACTGGAGACCACCAGCATCAGCTTGCTGGGTCAGCTCAAACCCATGCTGGGTTTGTCCCCTGAGGATACACTGACCCTCTCTGGCGATCTGCCGGATCTGGTCGTTCCCGGCATGGGAGCGGGCTGGATGCAACGTGCCGACTATCAGCTTGCCCAGACCAAAATCGCAGCCTCCCTGACAGATCAAGATCTCGCCAAGGCACGTCGTTTGCAGGATGTGAAAGCCGGGCTGTTTGCCTCGCAGGAAATGCAGGATGTGACGCCGACCAACCGCCAATACACGGGCTACTATGGCTTTAGCATTTCAATCCCGCTGCCGTTCTGGAACCGCAATCAGGGCGAGATCGCCGAGAAGGCGGCGAGTGCGGAGCGTGCCTTGCTGGAAAGAGAGGCGCTTGGCAAGCAAATCATCAGCGAAGCCGAAACGGCCCGCCGCGAAATGCAGGCCAATGCCGAGCTAGCTCACGAAACGCGCGATAAGCTGCTGCCGCTGGTCATTGAACAGACCGATAAGTTGGAAAAAGCCTACGAGCAGGGGCAGACCAACTTGCTGACCATCCTCCGTGCGCGTGAACAGCGTCTGCAACTCGAAGCAGCCGCGCTGGATGCCGTGCGTGATTTCCACCTGGCCCGTATCCGCTACGAAGCTGCCACCGGCAAGCATGCGCCCGCTGTTCCTGCCACCTCTTCCACGCCATCAAAACGCTAATCACTCTGCCACATTTCCCCTGATTTATTTTATGAAACACCCCCTTTCACGACTGTTACTCTGCCTCGCCCTGTCAGGCATGGTACACGCCGAAAATGATACCAAACGCGCCGCCAACACAGTGGTGCTGGATGAAACCGGCGTGAAAAATCTCCGCATCGAAACCGTCGAGGTCGAGGAGACAGATTTCGAGGCCACCATCTTCTCGTTGGGCCGCATCGAAGCCATTCCGAGCAAGGTGGCTGCTGTAAGCACTCGTATTTCAGGACGCATTGTGGAGTTAAAAATCGCGCCTGGAGACACAGTGAAGAAGGATGACGAGGTGGCAAAAATTGAGAGCCGCCAGCCCGGAGATCCACCGCCGGTCATTCCTCTCAAAGCACCGCTGGGAGGTTTGGTAACGCGTGTTGACGCACGGCTGGGTGACCCGCTCGATCCAGAGAAGGCGCTCCTTGAAATCACGGACCTCAGCGAGGTCTATGCCGTGGCCCGTGTGCCGGAACATCAGGCCGGAAGAATGAAGCCGGGTACTGAGGCGCACATCAAAGTGGCCGCTTTGCCCAATGAGAAGTTCAAAGGTGAACTGCTGCGCTTCGGCACCAGTGCAGATAAAGAGAGCGGCACGATTGACGCCATCTTCCGCCTGACCAATCCCGGCGGCCTGTTGCGGGCAGGCATGCGTGCGGAGTTCTCAATTGTAATGAGCAAACGCACCAGTGTGGTGAGCGTTCCGCGTGCCGCCTTGCAAGGAGAATCAAGCAACCGCTTTGTTTATGTGAAGGACTTCGATCTCGAAAATGCCTTTGTGAAAACCCAGGTGCAAGTGGGCGAAATCAACGACCGCTTTGTCGAAATCACCAGCGGTCTGCTGCCTGCGGATGAAGTCGTGACGCGGGGTGCTTATTCCTTGTCCTTTGCTGGAGCCAGCAGCGTCTCACTCAAAGAGGCTCTGGATGCCGCGCACGGTCACGAGCATGCGGAAGATGGCTCTGAGCTGACACCGGAGAAAAGGGCCGAAATGGAGGCAAAAAAAGGAGGCGCGGCAGGCGGCCATGCGCACGCCGAGGAAGGAGGCAGTTCCATGTGGATGTATGCCAGCATCGTTCTCCTGATTTTATTGCTGCTGTCCCTGTTCGCCAAAAAAAGGGGGGGCTCCACTGACGAGGATGAAGCCGCATCAGCAAAAACCCTGAAGAAGGAGGTGCACTAGCCATGCTCAACAAATTGATCCACTGGTCGCTCGCAAATCGGGCGGTCATCATCGGTGTCTCTCTTATCCTAATGGTGATGGGCATGCGCACGGCCACGGAGCTCCCGGTGGAGGTGCTGCCGGACCTGACCAAGCCGACGGTCATCATCCTCACGGAATCTCCCGGCCTTGCACCGGAGGAGGTGGAGATGCGTGTCACACAACCCATTGAAACCGCGCTCATGGGCGTGGCGGGTCTCACGCGGCTGCGCTCAAACTCCGACGTCGCCCTCTCCTTGGTCTATGCCGAGTTTGGCTGGGACATGGACATTTACCGGGCGCGCATGTTCGTGCAGGAACGGCTTCAGGCCGCCCGAGGCCAGCTCCCCGAAGGTGTTCAGCCCTTTATGACGCCTGTCGCCTCGCTGATGGGCGAGATCCTGCTCGTTGGTGTGCGCTCCACCATCAAGGAAGGCGAGCCCGGCTACCTGCCGCCGCGTGAGGTGCGCTCACTGGCCGACTGGACGATCCTGCGCCGTCTGAAGAGCGTACCTGGCATCGCCGAGATCCTCAACATGGGCGGCGGCGTGAAACGCATCGAGATCCAGCCCGACCCCTACAAGATGCAGGCCAATGGGATCAGCTACGAGGAGTTGGAACGTGCTACCTCTGAAGCGGCGAACACAACCACAGGCGGCTTCCTCAACACCGGACCCACCGAGATCATGGTGCGCAATCTGGCGATGACTGTGGAGCTGAATGACATCGCGCGTACGATCATCAAAAAAATTAACGACCGGCCCATTGCCATCGGGGATGTGGCCAACGTCGTCTGGGGCATCGAACCCATGCGCGGTGATGCCACCGTCAGCCAGACCCCCGAAAAATCGCCGACCTACGGCGTCATCATGTCCATCACCAAAGCTCCAGGATTCGACACCCGAAAGCTGACGGAGCAGATCAAAGCCGCGCTTGAGGAACTCCAGGCCACCTTTCCCAAAGGCATCGAGACCACGTTGCTGTTTCAGCAGAAGGATTTCATCGATCATGCCATTGGCAATCTCGCCGATGCCATTCGTGACGGAGCCATCATGGTCACCATCGTGCTGTTCCTGTTTCTGCTGAACTTCCGCACCACCTTCATCACCCTGATGGCGATGCCGCTCTCCTTTGGCATTACCCTGCTTGTCTTCAAGTGGTTCGGCATCAGCGTGAACTCCATGACCCTCGGCGGCCTCGCTGTCGCCATCGGCATGGTCGTGGATGATGCGATTGTCGATGTGGAAAATGTGTTCCGGCGTCTGCGGGAAAACGCCGCCCTGCCAGTTCCCCACCCTCGATTGAAGGTGATCGCCAAAGCCTCGGGTGAAGTGCGAAACTCCATTCTTTACGCCACCATCCTGATCATCCTCGTCTTTCTACCGTTGCTCGGCTTGACTGGCGTGGAGGGCAAGCTGTTCGCTCCCATCGCCATCGCCACGATCATTTCGATGATCGCCTCGTTCATCGTTTCACTCACCGCCATTCCGGTGCTGTGCTCGATATTGCTGAACCCTGCGGCGGGCCATGCGCACAAGGACGGCTTTATCACCCGCAACATGAAGTGGCTGCTGGAGCATACTCTGCTGCGATTTGCTCTCAATCAGCCGCTCATTGTCCTAACCATCGCTGGGGTGCTTCTAGTTGCCTCGTTCTTGCTGTATCCGAAGATGAACAAGGACTTCCTGCCCAAGTTTCAGGAGGAGACCGCTCTCGTCGCCGCCACCACCGCACCGGGCACCTCGCTCGAAGAGATGAACAAAATCTCCGACGTCATCGAACAGCAAATCCTCACCGTTCCAGAAGTCCGCAAGGTGGGCCGCCGCCTAGGTCGTGCGGAACGTGGCGACCATGTCGTGCCCGTCTCTACCGCTGAGTTCGATGTGGATTTCCGCGAGATCGAAGGCGAAAACCAAAGCAGGGGTCGCAACCGCAAGGAAATCCTTGATGACATTAACAAGAAGCTCAAAACCGTGCCCGGCGTCTTTGCCGTCGTCAGCGGCCCGCTCGCGGACCGCATCGGCCACATGATGAGCGGGGTCTCCGCTCCCGTGGCCATCAAGATTTTCGGCCCCGACCTCGACAAGTTGCGCCAGCTGGGCATCGAGATTCAAACCATCGCCAAGAGCATTCCCGGCTTTCAGGACTGCAAGCTCGACCAGACTTCCTCCATCCCGCAGCTGCGCATTGAGGCGGATCGTGACCGTGCCAAAGCCTACGGAATCGCGCCTGGCAAACTGAATGACCAGCTCTCCAGCCTCATCGGTGGTAAATCAGTCGCTGAATTGCGCGAAGGTCAGCGGCGCGTCAATCTGGTCCTGCGTCTGCCAGTCGAGTGGCGTGATTCGCCGGACAAAATTGCCGAGCTGCCAGTTGAAACCGGCGGTGCCCAGCGCATCCCGCTGTCGCTCGTCGCGGATGTGCGCGAGGCCAAGGGACCGAACGTCATCTTCCGAGAGAATAGTCAGCGTCGCTTTGCACTCGCCATCAAGCCCACCGTGCGAGACGTCTCGAATCTAGTCGTTAGATTCCGCGAAGAGGTTACTGCGAAGGTGAAGCTGCCAGAAGGCTACTTCATCACCTTCGAGGGCGAATTCCAGGCACAGAAGGAAGCCACCCAGCGTATCGCAGTCTTCTCTTCTATCGTATTTGTCGCTGTCTTCCTCATGCTTTATGGCTACTTCCGCAGCGCATCGCTAGCGCTGCAGGTGCTGGTGAATATCCCGCTTGCTCTCATGGGCGGTCTGGTCTTCACTTATTTTAAGCTGAACAACATCAGTATTGCCACGCTCGTCGGTTTCATCGCTGTCGGTGGTGTGGCTGCGCGAAATGGCATCATGATGATCAGTCATTACTTGCACCTCATGACACATGAGGGAGAAGGCTTCACACGCCAGATGGTCATTCGCGGCACTCTGGAGCGTCTTGTGCCGGTGCTGATGACGGCACTCTCCGCTGGCATCGGCCTCATTCCACTTGTTCTCGCGGCCGATGAACCAGGCAAGGAAATCCTTCATCCCGTGGCCGTCGTCATCGTGGGGGGGCTGATCTCCTCCACCTTCCTCGATATGGCGATCACACCCGCCATGTTCTGGCTGATTGGCCGCAAAGCGGCCGCAAAGGCCATCGAAAATGAAGCACCTGCCTCACATTAACGAATTTCCAAGGTGGTTGAGCTTAACAGCTTCCTCCACTGCGGCTAAACTAAACCAACCTTTCGATCAAATTATGAATCGCATGAAATACACACTGCTTATTTTGAGCATTCTGGCAGTACGCCCGTTTTGGGTGCAGGCGGACGACCCGAAGGCCGGTTATCACGGCATGGCCGGCCCCACCGGCGGACGGCTCCTCGTCGAAGTGGAGCCGCACATGGAGTTCCTGGTCAACCCCGTCACAAAAAAGGTGGAAGTCCGTTTTGTGGGTGACGCCAACATCGTCCTGCCTCCCAACGGCCAGGAAGTCGCCGTCACCATTGGTGTTGGCACCAGCGCCACCACACTGACCTTCACCAAGGACGGCGACAAGCTCGTCTCCGACACGGCCATCCCCGAAGGCGAGAACCTGCCCACCTTGGTGCAGTTCCGTGCAAAGCCCGGAGAGTCACAGGTGACGGCAGATAAGTTTACACTCAGCCTCACCCTCTGCCCTGCTGGCAGGCATCCTCAATACGCCTGCACCTGTGCGCCAGCAAAGCCAAAGGAACAAAAGTGACCTGTTCTCACCATCAATTTCCCCATGAAAATGGGGCAAAACAGAAACAACCAACCCACAGACAACCCAAACTCATGAAAACCAAACTGCTCACCACCCTGCTCACCCTCGCGCTGGCCTTCACCGTCAGCGCAGCCGACAAAGACAAGCACGAACATGAAGCCAAGGCCGGCCCCACCGGTGGCAGGCTTATCACCGAAGTCGAACCCCATGTCGAGTTCTTCGTGAACAAGGACAAAAAGGTCGAAATTCGCTTCATCAACGACGACATGAAAGTCGTCGCCCCTGGCGCGCAGGTTATCAGCGTCACTGTTGGGGACCGCTCTGCTCCAACCAAGCTGAGCTTCACCAAAGACGGAGACAAGCTGGTTTCCGACAAAACCGTTCCTGAAGGCAATGACCTTCCCACCGTGGTGCAAATCCGGGCAAAGGAAGGTGACAAGGCCATCAATGAGAAATTCAATCTCAACCTCAACGACTGCCCGACCTGCAAGAACAAGGAATACGCCTGCACCTGCGCTCATGGAGAAGAGAAGGAGGAGAAAAAGAAGTAACACAGTTTCCCTAACCACCCTCCGCCCGCCCGGTGCAGCTTCACGCTGCAGGGCGCGCGGAACCACTTGAGTCATCAGCCCCTACCCTGTTGTCAAACGCCATGAACTTTTCCTGCTCTCCTCGCATTATCCTGGCGGTTACTGCGTTAACTCTTTCTTCAGCATACTCTCAGGATTCAACCGGCGGCACGCTCACGTTGGCTCGGGCGCTGGCACTCACACTGGAGCGAAGCCCGGAACTCGCCTCCTCCTCCTGGGACGTTCGTGCGGCGGAAGCTCAGATCATTCAAGCACGTCTCATCCCCAATCCAAATGTGAGCCTGTCAGCCGAGGACGTCACAGGTACCGGTGATTATGCAAGGGGCAACAACGCCGAGCACACTTTGCAATTGAGCCAGCTCGTGCAGCTTGGAGGCAAGCGGGCCGCCCGCACCACACAGGCGGAGCTGAGCCGCACCCTGGCGCATTTCGACTATCAGGTGAAGCGTGTTGCAGTCCTGCGCAATACGACGCAGGCCTTTGTCGATGTGCTTGTGGCCCAACGTCGGCTCGCGCTGGCGGAAGAAACTGTCCGCCTTTGGGGAAATGCAGTGCCACTGACGCAAAAACGTTTCGAAAAAGGTGCCGCCCCGGAGGTGGAACTGACTCGCGCCTCAGTCGCCGTGGAGGTTGCGCAAATAAGTTTGGAACAGAGCCGGCGGGACCTGCTGGCAGCCAAGGCCGTCCTCGCTGCGCAGTGGGGTGAGACGCGCATAATCACCTTCGAAAACGTCACGGGTAATCTCGACCACACGGAGCCTTTGCCGCCTTTCACCAGCCTCGTTGAGCGACTGGGTAATCATCCACAGCTGGCACGCTGGACAACCGAACGCGAGCATCGCGAAGCCGTCCTGCGGGTACAGCAAGCGCAGGTGGTTCCCGATCTTACCGTCGGGATTGGTCCGCGAATCGTGGGTGGAGGCGACGGTTATACGATTGGAGTCATCAGCTTTTCGTTTCCTTTACCGCTCTTTAACCGTAACCAGGGAAATATCGCCGAAGCGCGCGCGCTGCTCGCCAAGGCCCGGCCGGAAGAACGTGAAATTCAAGCGCGTGCCTTCGGTGAGCTAAGCGTCGCCTATCAGACGATGCGGCGTGCGGCTGATATGATCGTAACGCTCAAGGAGCGCATCCTGCCAGCTGCGGAGCAAACCGTGAAGCTGCTCAGCGAAGGCTATTCGGCAGGTCGTTTCAGCCAGCTCGAAATTCTTGAAGCCCGCCGCACGCTGACCGAGGTGAGGAACCGCCATCTGAATGCTCTGGCCGATTACCACAAGGCCGTCGCCAATGTGGAGGCTCTCACCGCACAGCCTGTTGAACTTCACGGCCATCTTTCCAATTCCAAGCCGAAGGCCAAAGGTTCACGCTAACCTCCACAACGGTTTATGAAAAAAAAGCTCATTCATATCGTCCTCATCACCGCAGTGGTCGCTTTCGCGGCCTTTGCAGGCTGGAAAATTCTCAACACCAAATCACAGCCCGCAGGCGAGGAGCAGAGCGCGGTCAAAAAGGAAGGGCCTGCGGGACAAGAAGAGAAAGGCCGCGTCGAGTTGTCGGCCAAGCAGCGCGAGAACGCCAACCTCAGGATTGAGGAGGCAGGCCCCGCAAAAATAAAGACCAGCCTCTCAGTTTATGGCAAGGTTACCGCCAACGAGGAGTCGTTGGCGCATGTCATGCCGCGCTTTCCAGGCGTCGTCAAAGCAGTCAAAAAACGACTCGGTGACGTGGTACAGCAAGGCGAAGTGCTCGGGATTGTCGAGAGCAACGAAAGCCTCAACGTTTATGATATCACCTCGGATGTGAAAGGAACCATCATCCAGCGTGACATGACATTGGGAGAATTTGTGAACAATGACAAAATGGTCTTCATCGTGGCGGATATGAACACGGTCTGGGTGGACTTGAACATCTTCCGACAGGACTTCGGGCTGCTGCGCAAGGGTCAGCAGGTTGAAGTCCATACGGGCGACCGTCACGACACGGAGGGCGGGCAACCGATCAAGACGCAGATCGACTATATCTCGCCCTTCGGGGCCGAGGGGACGCAGACCATGCTTGCGCGGGCCACTGTGCCGAACGCAAAGGGCGATCTGCGGCCAGGATTATTCGTCACTGCGGAGATCATCACAGGTGAAAATGATGCGCCGGTCACGGTGAAGCTCAGCGCACTGCAAACGCTCGGAAACAAGAACGTGGTCTTTGTCGAGGAAGGTGACGCCTTTGAGGCGCGTGAGGTGAAACTCGGTGTCCGCGACAGCGAGCGCGTGGATGTCGTCTCAGGCCTGAAGCCGGGCGAAAAATACGTCAGCGCCAACAGCTTCGTCGTCAAAGCCGAACTCGGCAAAGGCGAAGCGGAGCATTAACCCGCAAAAAGAAAGAAAGATGAAAAAAATCGAAGCCTACATCCAACATCGATATTTGCCACGCGTGGTTGACGCGCTGGAAGGAATGCGAAGTTTTCCCGGCCTCACCGTGCTGGAGGTGCTCGGTCACGGCAGCGGACCCGAGACTGCTGAAGACTATCAGCTAACCGAGCAAAATATTTCCTTTCATCGTCGCAACCTCGTTCAGATCGTTGCCGACGATTCGCAGGCTGAAGAAATCGTCAACCTCATACGCTCCGCCGCACATTCCGGCAGCGTTGGTGACGGAATGATCATCGTGACCCAGGTGGAGAGCGCCATCCGCATCCGTACGGGCGAAAACCTCCCACCGCCACAATTGTGATTCCCAAGCTCATCGCCTTCTCTATCAAGCACCGCTGGTTTGTGCTCATCGGCACGCTGGCGCTGGGTGCGTTGGGTGTTTACAATTACGAACGGCTGCCGATTGATGCGGTGCCGGATATCACCAATGTGCAGGTTCAGATCAATACTGGAGCTTCCGGCTACTCGCCGTTGGAGGCTGAGCAGCGCATCACCTTTCCTATCGAGACAGCGATGGCGGGCATCCCCAAGCTCGAATACTCACGCTCAATCTCGCGCTATGGCCTCTCCCAGGTCACCGTGATATTTAAGGACGGCACCGACATCTATTGGGCGCGACAGCAGATTGCCGAACGCATCGGTCAGGTGAAGGAGCAGCTCCCGCCCGGCGTTGAGGTCGGTATGGGGCCGATCTCCACGGGTCTCGGCGAGATTTTCATGTGGACGGTGGATGCGAAGCCCGGTGCCACCAAGGCAGACGGCTCACCGATCACTCCGACGGATCTGCGCGAGGTGCAGGACTGGGTCATCAAGCCCCAGCTGCGCAATGTGCCGGGCGTGGTCGAGGTCAACACAATCGGCGGTTTTGAAAAGCAGTATCATATCACGCCTGATCCGCGAAGGCTGGTCGCTTATGGATTGAGCTTTCGCGACGTGATGACCGCCCTGGCGCAAAACAATGCCAACATTGGAGCCGGCTACATTGAGCGCAACGGGGAGCAGTACCTCGTCCGCGCACCGGGCCAGGTCATGGACATCGCCGACGTCGATCGAATTGTCATAGGCGCTCGTAAGGGGGTGCCAGTGCGCATCCGCGATGTGGCCAGCGTGGCGATCGGCCAGGAACTGCGCACGGGCGCCGGCACTTATAACGGCCATGAAGCTGTCATCGGCACGACTTTCATGTTGGTAAATGAGAACTCGCGAGTCGTCGCCCAGCGTGTCGCGGAACGGATGAAAGAAGTAAACAAAACGCTGCCGGAGGGGATCGTCGCAAACACGATCTACAACCGCACCAACCTCGTTGATGCCACTGTCGAAACGGTGAAGAAGAATCTTTTCGAGGGCGCGGTGCTCGTCATTGTCGTGCTTTTCGCACTGTTGGGCAACTTCCGCGCCGCTCTTATCGCCGCGGCGGTCATCCCGCTGTCAATGCTCTTTACCATCACCGGGATGGTGCAGCAAAAGGTCAGCGGCAACCTCATGAGCCTGGGTGCACTCGACTTTGGGATCATCGTTGATGGTGCGGTCATCATCGTCGAAAACTGCATCCGCCATCTCGCCGAAGATCAGCACGCCAAAGGCCGGTTGCTTCTTCCGCGCGAGCGCTTCCATGTGGTCTTCACCGCGACCAAGGAAGTCATCACGCCGAGCATCTTTGGCGGTTTCATTATCATGGTGGTCTATTTGCCCATCTTGACGCTCACCGGTGTTGAGGGGAAGATGTTCGTGCCGATGGCCTTCACCGTCCTTGTCGCACTCGCCGGCGCGATGATTTTCGCCCTCACCTTCGTGCCCGCCGCCGTCGCCATTTTCCTCAACGGAATAGTGAGCGAGAAAGAAAATTTTCTCATGCATTGGGCCAAGAAGGTCTATGTTCCCCTTCTTGGCCTGTCGCTGAAGAACCGTCCCACTGTGGCGACTATCGCCGCATGCCTTGTTGCTCTCAGCTTCCTGATTGCTTCGCGCATGGGCACGGAATTCATCCCGAGCCTCGACGAAGGCGACATCGCCCTTCAGGCGATGCGCATACCTGGCACCAGCCTCACCCAAACCCTCGCGATGCAAGCAACGCTCGAAAAGCGGCTTCTCGAATTCCCGGAAGTGAAAGAAGTCTTCGCCCGTGTCGGCACCGCAGAAGTCGCGAGTGACCCGATGCCACCAAGTATCGCAGATGGCTACATCATGTTGAAGGCGCAGAAGGAATGGCCCGATCCGGGCAAGAGCAAAGCCAAACTTATCGAAGAAATCGACGCCGCCATTGATCAGATCCCCGGCAACACCTATGAAATGTCGCAGCCGATTCAGCTTCGATTCAACGAACTGATTTCCGGCGTGCGCAGCGACGTGGGGGTCAAAATTTTCGGCGACAATATGGACGTGCTTGTCGCCACCGCCGAAAAAATCGCCGATGCACTCCGCACCGTCAGCGGTAACGAAGGGGTGAAGGTCGAGCCTGTCGGCGGCCTGCCCATGCTCACCATCCAGCTCAAGCGCGAGGTGATGTCGCGCTACGGCCTAAGCGTCGGCGAAGTACAGGAAGTCATCGAAGCCGCGATCGGTGGCACCGAGGCGGGCAACCTTTTCGAGGGCGACCGCCGTTTCAAGCTGGTCGTGCGGTTGCCCGAAGCACTTCGCAATGACCTTGACGCACTCCGCCGCATCCCCATCGCGCTGCCTGCTGATGAAGATGACGAAAATGAAGGTGCGCGTCGTAAAGTCGCAGCAAAAACAACTTCATTCATCCCGCTCAGCGAGGTCGCCGACTTCGACGAAAAACCCGGCCCAAACCAGATAAGCCGGGAGAATGGCAAGCGGCGCATTGTCGTCACTTGCAACATTCGTGGGCGGGACATTGGATCGTTCGTTGGCGAAGCACAAACAAAGGTAGGCGACATCGTTAAGGTTCCGGCCGGTTATTGGATCGAGTGGGGCGGGCAGTTTGAGCAACTTCAGAGTGCCACCAAGCGGTTGGAAATTGTGGTGCCGCTTGCGCTCGGACTTATCTTTGTGCTGCTCTTCATGGCGTTTGGGAGCGTGAAGGATTCGCTGCTCGTCTTCACCGGCGTCCCTCTCGCGCTCACCGGTGGCATCGTCGCGCTGTGGCTGCGTGACATCTCGCTTTCCATCTCCGCTGGCGTCGGCTTTATCGCACTGAGTGGTGTCGCCGTGCTCAACGGTGTCGTCATGGTCAGTTTCATTAATCAACTGCGCCTGCATGGAAAGAGCCTCGATGATGCGATCAGTGAAGGTGCGATCACGCGCTTACGGCCCGTGCTAATGACTGCGCTGGTCGCCGCGCTCGGCTTTGTGCCGATGGCTCTCGCCCACGGCCGCGGTGCTGAAGTGCAAAAGCCCCTCGCGAGCGTAGTCATCGGGGGAATCATCAGTTCGACCATCCTCACTCTGCTGGTCCTGCCCGCACTCTACCGGATGTTTCACCGCCACGGCGACATGAAGCCCGAAGATTTTGAGGCCGAAGTCGATCCCGCCGCCGACCCGGATTCATCTTCCGGGCCTCCCATCCCCGCTCATTGAGTCCACCATGAATTCCTCACTTATATGGGAACGAAGTCATTGATCGTGTTTGACGATTACTCACTAACCTTTTTTCCACGCCATGAGTAATCTCGCTAGGCTCGGGTTCTTGGCTCTTCTCGCCTCCTTCTGGCTGCCATCCTCCGCCGAAGCATTCGGATCGTCTTACTGGCGACCCTCCAATGCTGGAGTTTACCGCACTCGGGGAACCTCCATGACCGGCATGGTTCTCAGTGTCAACCACAGCACACGATGGATCACTTTCGCCCAGGATGGCGGCCCCGCGCGCCAGTTTGTTTACTCATCGCGGGCCATCTTCTGGTTCGGTGAGCATGAAGTCTCGTCCACCCAATTGAAACCCGGCATGCGAATCCAGGTCAACCTGCACATTCCATTTTTTGGTCCGGATTACGTCAACCAGATCGGTTTGCTTGATCCGCCACAGCAAAAGCGCGGAATGCCCCCAATGAAAGCCCCTCTCCATGACTGAGGAACCGCCACCATCGATCACACCTTCGGCAAAATGGGCACTTGCCTTGTCATTCTGTGGCTTGGTGATCTTCGTTGCAGGCCTGCTCACTGGCGGCAGCAGTTGGCACCGCCCTGGTGAGGAGAAGGGTGATATCATCGCCTTTGCCCTCTGCCGAATAATCAGCCCTGTCTTCGCGGTAGGCGGCTGGCTGACGGGCTTCGTCGCCGTACTGCGTCATTCAAGCGGGTCCAACTGGGGGGCCATCACCGTGATGGTGCTCATCCTGACTTTTCTTCTGCTGTTTTACTACAGCGCATGGCGAGGAACCGCCGCCTTTCACCCAAATCCACTGGCCTCATGAAAATTTACACTCTCTCCCAAAACATACGTAGTTTTCTGCCGCTGCTCGCGCTGGGCTTCTGCATCCCGCTCGTTGCGCAGGCCGTCACCCCTATACGCGTCACCGCTACCGTGAAGACGGAACATGCAGATCCCAAAGGCAGCATCGATGAAGTGGTAAAGAAGAATTTGGAAATAGAACTCCGTGGCAGCAACACGCTTCAGGGCGAGGTCAAAGTAACCTGCACCTTCTTTGCCGATGACCTCGGCACTGACAAACTCGTCGCGCTGAAATCACACTCGCTCACCGCTGTGCTGGAGGCGGGCAAAAGCACGCGCCTCACCTCGCCTGTAGTGACCTTCAATTTCACGCCGCAGCACTCCGTGAAATCCGGCAGCGGCCGGCGTGCCAAATTCAAGAATGTTGAAGCCGTCGGGAGCCGCTACCACGGCTGGGGCATTCAGGTCTATCGCGGCGATGAACTCGTCGGCGAGGCGTTCAGCCTCCCCAGTATCAAGAAACTCCTGAAGCAATGACCGCCTCCACTTTAATGTCCCCAAAAATAGCCCGCCGGAACTCTCTTTCTCCGGCATGCACGGTTGGCTCACCAACAGTTCAACACACTTACTCAATGACCGCTGGAGCGCCCACCAAAATTGAACTGAAAGCCCGATGGGCCAAAGTGTCCACCACTGTTGCCGCCATGGTTCGAGCCATGACCGAAGCGGTTGCCGCTGCCATGACCCCCAAAGCTTGGGCGGCAGCTATGACTGACAGTGCGGTAGCCATAGATGGGATGACCGTCGCGGTCATAGCCCGTGATGGCGCGTTCGCGGTAAACCGGTGTGCCGCAGGAACCGCAGTTGTTCGAGAAACTGCGGCTGGAACCGTGTCCATCAAACGCCTGCGAGGTGGCAGGAGCGAGGACAGCAAAGCTGGCGGTGACAGCCAGGAGAGTGATGAGCTTTTTCATATTGAGTTAGGTTTGATTCATTGCCGCCAAATGAGCGGCTTATCTCAACAGACGAGACCCCGTTGGAACTATTCAGCAGCAACACATTTTTTCTTGCTCCCCCGCTGTCCTTCACAGCTCCTGCCCTTTGCTACCTCTTGGAGATCGTTTCCTCGCAATGCAGGTAAATCCTCAACCGAACAAACACATGGACTGGCAAATTGAACTCTTGATGGCCGCGCAGGCGGTTCTGGCAACGTTTCTTGGCGGCTTGATCGGCTGGGAACGAGAACAGCATGGCCGCGAGGCTGGCATTCGCACCTATGCCTCGGTATGCCTGGGGGCTTGTGTCTTTGGCCTTGTTTCCTCCCACATCCCCAACATGGCTGATAACACACGCATCGCGGCACAAATTGTCAGCGGCGTGGGTTTTCTCGGCGCGGGCGTCATCATGCATGATCAGGGCCGTCTAAAAGGACTGACGACAGCGGGAACTCTTTGGGCGACCGCCGCCGTGGGACTCGCCATCGCATTTGGCATGTATGTGCTGGGCATCCTGACAGCCCTGCTGCTTTATGGCCTGCTGGCACTGCACCATTTACCCGGCTGGGGACGGGTGAAAACTCCCTCAGAGCGCCCGCCAGGCGGAGAAGAATAAGCCAGGGAGCAACCCAAGAAAACTACAGTCCATCCCCCTTTCACCACGAGCACCATGCACGCAAAAACCATCAGCGATCCTCATGTTGGAGAGTCATTTAAGACCTGGCGGCCAGCCTTCAGCATCGGTTTTGTTTTGGCGACGTATTTTGCTGTCTATATTTGGACGGCCCCGAGTTCAACAGACGGCATCCAGCAGCCCGTTTTTGCCGAAGAATCCCGGCACCGTGAACTGGGTGTCGTCCTACGCAGTGTCACCGACCCGGACAGAACCGCCATCGTCCCGGAGGATGCGATCCAGAGCGACCGGGCAGGCAAATTCGTCTTCGCCCGAAGTGTTAAGAGGGAAAACGTGCTCATCAGACACAGCGTGGTTACAGAACGGCTGCGAGATGGCCAGATGCGCATACTTCATGGCCTTCATTCGGGCGAGCAGCTCGTCGTCAGTGGAGCAGAGCGGTTGCGGGCCGAGCCAGATATTCACTCCAAGCCATCCGAAAGCGTCGAAAACACCAGACTTGGCTCACAGTCTGGCAACGCAGCGAGCAAGAAATAAGTCACTACATCTTATATGAACACACAAGCCCCCCACGACGAATCCGAATCCAAATCCCATGGCGGCTGCGAGCACGGCCATGACGACACACCGCTGCCACGAAATGCGCTGGTCATCACTTCCGGTGCGCTGCTCACGCTCGGCTTGCTGCTGCAATGGCTCAAACTCGGGCCACCGTGGCCTGCTACCGTCTGCTTTGCTCTCGCCACACTGGCGGGCGGCCTGCTGGTCGTTCCGGCGGCATTCGGTGCGCTGCGGAAACTGCGGCTCGACATGAATGTCCTCATGACCGTGGCCGTGACGGGTGCATGGCTCGTGGGTGAAGGCGCGGAAGGTGCTGCGGTCGTTTTTCTCTTTGCGCTGTCAGAACTGCTGGAGTCCTGGAGTGTCGGCAGAGCGCGGCGTGCCATCGCTGCGCTATTAAAACTCACGCCGCAGACCGCGCTCGTGCGCGGAGCCGATGGCGTTGCCAAAGAAGTGCCTGTGACGGAAGTCGTCGTCGGCACCGAGATCAGCGTGCGCAGCGGCAGCAGCATCCCGCTCGATGGTGAAGTCATCGCCGGAGACTCCGCCGTAAATCAAGCACCCATCACCGGCGAGTCCGTGCCGGTGGAGAAGAAGCCCGGCGACCCCGTCTTTGCGGGCACCATCAATGGCGAAGGCTCACTCACCGTGCGTGTCACCAAGGCCGCCAGCGACTCCACCCTCGCCCGCATCATCAAGCTCGTCGAGGAAGCCGAGGAACAGAAGGCACCCACCCAGCGCTTCGTGGACAAGTTCGCCACCATTTACACGCCTGCCGTGTTCGTGGTCGCGCTGTTGGTGGCCTTGCTGCCGCCATTGCTCATGGGTGCGGCGTGGTCGGAGTGGACGTATCGCGCGCTCGTGCTGCTCGTCATCGCCTGTCCCTGTGCGCTCGTCATTGCCACGCCGGTTTCGATTGTCTCCGGCCTCACCGCGCTCGCACGACGCGGCGTGCTCATCAAAGGCGGTGCGCATCTCGAAGCCGTCGGCAAGCTGCGCGCTCTCGCCGTGGACAAGACCGGCACCATCACGCAGGGCAAGCCGCAGGTGACAGGAGTCATCCCCATCGGTGACATGAAGGAAGAAGAAGTCCTGCGCCGTGCCGCCGCGATTGATGCACATTCCGAACATCCGCTGGCGCAGGCGGTCGTCGCCGCTGCGCAAAGCAAGGGCATTTCCTGGAGCGAAGCCACGCAATATCAGTCCGTCACCGGACGTGGAGCCACCGCTGTCATTGACGGGCACCCGCATTTTATCGGCAATCACAAGATGGCGCATGAGCAGGGCGTGTGCAGCCCGGAGATCGAGGCCCGGCTCACGGAGATCGAAAGCAAAGGCCAGTCCCTCGCCATCCTCGGGCACACGCCGCATGCAGGTTGCGAGGGCAAGATTCTCGGCATCCTTGCCATAGGCGACACCATGCGACCCGAAGTCTCCAACGCCCTCACGCTGCTGCATGACGCAGGCATTGAAAAAGTCGTCATGCTCAGCGGCGACAACCAGCGCACCGTCGATGCCATCGCCCGGCAGGCAGGCATCGACGAAGCCTACGGTGATCTCATGCCCGAGCAGAAGATCGAGCACATCAAGCGCCTCATGGCCGAGCATCATTACGTCGGCATGATCGGCGATGGCGTGAATGATGCCCCCGCGCTTGCGCTCGCCAGCGTCGGCATCGCGATGGGAGCCATCGGCAGTGACACCGCCATCGAGACTGCCGACATGGCGCTCATGAAAGACGACCTCACCCGTGTGGCGGAAGCCATCGCGCTAGGCCGCCGCACCCTGCGCATCATCCAGTTCAATGTCACCTTCGCCCTCGCCGTGAAGGCCGTCTTCCTCATCCTCGCTTTCACCGGTCACACCAGCCTGTGGTTTGCCATCCTTGCCGATACCGGCGCCACATTGCTCGTCATCATGAACGCGCTTCGACTTCTGCGCGGCGGTAACGCCCGTTCGGAAACTCAACCATCCAACCAACAAACCAGATAATGAAAACAACACTCAATCATCACCTAATCCCGCCCGCTAACAGCTGCAAAACAGAGCCAGTCGGCGCTCTGGGTGTGGGCCCGCAACCAACCACTTGGCTGCAATCCGCAACCCTCGCCATTCTCATCGTCGTGCCGTTCCTCACGGCACCACACCTCGTTGGGCAAACTCCCGCGAAGCCTGACAGTAGTGCCGGTGCGCCGGCGTTTGTGCATGTCCATGACGCCGACAAGGCCATGGACGAGGCGGTGCATGAGGCACAGCGCACGCTGGGCAAGTTCACTGCGACGCTTACCACCCCCAAATCCGGCCAGAGCGGTTTTGCGGTGAAGAAACGCTGCACCAAAGGCGACAAATGCGAGCACCTGTGGCTGGCCTCCGTCCACTTCGACGGCCGCGACCTGCGAGGGAAAGTCGATAACGACCCGGTCGAATTGAAGACACCCCGGCTGGGGGAAGAGGTTTCCGTGCAGCCGGAGGAAATCACCGACTGGATGTACGTTGAGAACGGGCGGCTCGTGGGCGGCTACACCTTGCGCGTCTATTACAGCAGGCTTTCAGCCGCTGAGAAAAAACAGTTCACCAAAACCATGGGCTTTAGCCTGGAATAACCATCGAGGAAACACATCTATGAAAACTCAAACATCGAATACGACAGTGGCTGTCCTTGCCCAGACTAGTCCCTCATCGCTCAAGGGCAGGTCACATGGTGCAGCATTCGTCCGCGCAGCGCTCTTGCTCACATTCATGGTCGGCCTGAGCAGCTGCGAAGTTCCAGGCATAGGTTATGGCGGCGGATATGGCAGCAGTTATGGGCGCAACTACAGCAGCGGCATCAGCAGGTATGCCAACGCCTATTCCAGCTACCCCCGCACCACGGGTTACAGCTACGGCGGCTACCCCCGCACCACGGGTTACAGCTACGGCGGCTACCCACGCTCCTCTGGTTACAGCACTCCGCGCAACTTTGGCGGCAGCAGTTCGAGGCACAGCAGCAGCTATGGCGTTCAGCACAGCTATGGCCGGAGTTTCGCACGCCCCAGCTATGGTGGCGGCGGGCATGGCGGCAGCTTCGGCGGCTTCAACGGCGGCGGCCGTGGCCGGCATTGATTCAAGCCTATGCTGCTTTAGATAAAAACAGACGCTCCTAAGCACTGTCCTCTTCATGAGAGCCATCGGCATCGCCACCGCTGCCATGGCTCTCATGTCACCTAGTTGCACAGCCAACACAAAACCTACGCAAGGATGCAAACCAATCAGCCCCGTCAAGCAGCCGATTCCCCTACGCCGGATGAGCCCGCCATTCCTGTGTCGGGCACAGGCTCATCATTGGATCGCGGGAAGTTGCGCAAGGTCTTCGCGCTGACCTTCAGCTACTTCATCGTCGAAGTGATCGGGGGCCTCGTCACCGGCAGTCTTGCGCTGCTGGCGGACGCAGCGCACATGCTGACCGACGTTGGAGGTCTGGCCCTGGCGCTTTTCGCAAGCTGGATGTCAAGCAAACCCGCAACACCCGCGCGCACCTATGGCTACTACCGCGTGGAGATTTTCGCCGCGTTGATCAATGCCGTCGTTCTCTTCGGCATATCGTTCTGGATTCTGTATGAAGCGTGGCAGCGTTTTCGCGACCCACCGGCCGTATCGAGTCTCCCCATGCTCGCTGTGGCGGCGGTGGGCCTCGTCATAAACATTCTCGGAATGCGGATGCTCAAGAAGGGATCGGAGGAAAGCCTGAACATGCGCGGTGCCTATTTCGAAGTTGTGAGCGATCTGCTAGGATCTATCGGCGTGATCGTCGCGGGGGTGATCATGCTCACCACCGGTTGGTATTATGCAGACCCAGTGTTCAGCGTCGTCATCGGCCTTTTCATCCTGCCGCGCACCTGGAAGCTCATGTTCGAAGCCGTGGACATTTTGCTGGAAGCCACCCCCGCGCGAATCAACCTCGCCGAGGTGGAAAAGGCGCTGCTCGTCAGTGGCGGTGTGACCGCAGTGCATGATCTCCATGTCTGGACGATCACTTCGGGCATGGATGCGGTGAGCGCCCACCTTGTCCTCGTGCCTGGAGCGACACTGGAAACGGGCTGGGAGCTTGTGCAGACTATCCGCGAGCGGCTTCGCAAAGATTTCGACATCGCTCACGCCACTCTCCAGCTCGAACCGCCAGGCGTCATGCCGGAGCAATATTTTATCTGATCAGGCAAACCCCATCTTATGAGTCCCGCAGAAACTCCTTATCAAATCATTGGCGAAGTCGCCGTCGCGATGGTCCTAGGAGGGCTGATCGGCCTGGAACGCGAAATGGCGCACAAACCTGCCGGCATGCGTACGCACATGCTCGTGGCTGGCATGGCAGCGTTGCTCGTCGGACTTGGCAGTGTGATGGTGCAGCGCTTCAGCGACGGCATCTCCCCGGCGATCATGCGTTTCGATCCCATGGGGCTCATCGGGGCGATTATCTCCGGCGTGAGCTTTCTGTGCGCAGGCACCATCTTCCGGCTGGAGAGCCAGCAGCGTGTGGAAGGGCTTACCACTTCTGCAACACTGCTGATGGCCTGTGCGCTCGGCATCTGCGTGGCCCTGCGGGAGTTTCTGCTTGCCAGCATAGTCACGACCATGGTGCTCGCCGTCGTCTGGGTGGTGGGCCGCATCGAGCGGTGGCTGCATCGCGACTGCCAGGAGCACACGCATAAAAAAACGACATCCTCCGACACAACAATGAATAAGTGATCTGCATGAGAAATTGTCGCTTCTTGATCCTGTTCTTCGTCGCCCGAACGCTGTCTAGGCGCTTCGAGACCATTTATCTACAGCCAGGCAAGCTTCGCTTCTGAATATCTGCGACTGCCGCACACATTCAGTCACCCTTTTCCTTAACTTCGGCTTGCGAATCATATGCACAATTCTGCGGGTGATCAAAGCTCGCTCCACACTCACCCGCCCAGGCCTTATGCCGGGCGCTCTTTGAACACTCGTAAAAAGCCATCGAATCGCTTCCAACTTTCAGACCTTCTCAAGCATCCTCCTCTTGGTCGTTCATCTAGAACAACTCACTTTCTCGCAAAATTTCATTCTCATGAACTCTCTCTATTTCAAATCTCTCCCCCGTGACATGAACGCCGGTCTCGTGGTGTTTTTAGTCGCACTGCCCCTTTGCCTTGGGGTGGCCCTGGCATCGAACGCTCCGCTCTTCTCGGGCATCATCGCAGGCGTCATAGGCGGCTTGATCGTTGGCGCTATAAGCGGCTCTCATACCAGCGTCAGCGGCCCTTCCGCTGGCTCAACCGCTTTGGTCGTCGCTCAAATAGCAGCGCTTGGAAGTTTCGAGGCATTTCTGGTAGCGGTCATGCTGGCCGGGCTGATTCAAATCGCCCTGGGTGGCTTCAAGGCCGGATTCATCGCATCCTTTTTCCCATCAAGCGTTATCAAGGGATTGCTCGCCGCCATTGGTGTGATTCTAATCGTCAAGCAGATCCCACACGCCCTCGGTTATGATGCGGCTCCTATGGGGCATAATTCGTTCCATCAGACCGGCAACACGAACACTTTTTCCGCACTGGTCGAGACATGGTTCAATATTCAGCCTGGAGCGGCATGTGTGGGTCTAGTTTCTGTGGCACTGCTATTGACATGGGACAGAATCAAATGGCTGAAGAATAGTCCGGTTCCAGCACCTTTGGTTGTCGTCACCGTGGGCATAGTCATGAGCCTGTTGCTCCGGAACGCAGGCGGTCATTGGGCGATTGCTCCTTCTCATTTGGTTCAAGTTCCGGTGGCAGATTCCATTCAGGGCTTGCTTAAATTTCTCAACCACCCGGACTTTAGTGTGTTGAACAATTCCAAAATTTACATGGCGGCAGTCACGATAGCCCTCGTCACATCACTGGAGACGCTTCTGAACCTTGAAGCTGTGGATAAGATCGACCCAGAACAGCGATCCAGCCCACCCAACCGCGAGCTTGTGGCCCAGGGGATCGGTAATGTCGCGGCAGGTCTTCTCGGCGGACTTCCGATATCCAGCGTCATTGTCCGCAGTTCCACGAACATCAATGCGGGCGTCAAAACCAAGTCGAGCACTATCATTCACGGGATGCTGCTGCTTGGTTGTGTTACGTTGATCCCGACCCTTTTGAACTATATCCCGCTCTCAGTCTTAGCGGGCATCCTGATCGTCACAGGCCTTAAGCTCGCCAGCCCGAAGCTCGTGAAGCAAATGTGGAGCGAGGGGCGTCCGCAGTTCCTTCCCTTCATCATCACAGTCGTGGCTATCGTGCTGACCGATCTCCTGGATGGCATTCTTATTGGCCTCGGTGCTGCCGTCTTCTTCATACTGCACAGCAACATGCGCCGGCCGATGAAGAAAACCATGGAAAAACATGCCGCCGGAGATGAAGTTCTTCGCGTCGAACTGGCCAACCAAGTCAGTTTCCTGAGCCGCGCAGCCCTGGAAGCAACGCTCCGCGAAGTTCCCCGAGGAGGTCACCTGCTGCTCGACGCCAGCGAGACTGACTACATCGACCCGGACATTCTTGACCTGATCACCGACTTCAAGACAACCACCGCCGAGGCACGCGGAGTTCAAGTCAGTCTCGCGGGATTCAAAGACCGTTACCCTAAGCTTCAGGACCGCATCCAGTATGTGGACTACAGCAGTCGAGAGGTTCAGAGCGGGCTGACACCACGGCGGGTGCTGGAAATTTTCCAGGAGGGAAATCAGCGATTCCTCACCGGCAACCGTCTGGTCCGCGATCTGGGCCGCCAGGTCGGGGCAACCTCAGCCGGCCAGTTCCCGATGGCGGTGGTACTAAGTTGCATGGACTCCCGCGCTCCGGCGGAACTGGTCTTTGACCTGGGGTTGGGGGACATTTTCAGCGTTCGGGTAGCAGGTAACATCGCCCGTGACAAGGTGCTCGGAAGCATGGAATATGGCTGTGCCGTCGCCGGTGCCAAGCTCATTCTGGTGATGGGCCACACAGCCTGCGGGGCGGTGAACGCCGCGGTTGATCTCATCTCCAGTCACAAGACGGTGGGCGAGGCCACGGGCTGCATGAACTTGAGTTCTCTGATTGCGGAAATTCAGCAATCAGTGGACCGCTCCAAATGCGAGAACTCCGGTCAATGGTCACAAGTTGAAAAGACAGCCTACGCCAATGAGGTCTCACGTCGAAATGTTCTGCGGACAATGCGCATGATTCGCGAACGCAGCGCCACTTTGGACGGGCTGGTGAGCAGTGGCAAAATTGCAATCGTAGGTGCAATGTATGACATCACCACAGGTGAGATCGTGTTCTTTCAAACTCCTGAATCCGCTGTGGAAAAACTCCCGATAACCATGGCAGCCGGGGTGTAAAGCGCTCTGCCCACAATAGAACGCACTAACGACTATCGATGATCCCAAGCTTGGGAAACGGCGTCAAACACGGCAACAATGGCGCGCACCTCAGCGTCCCTGGCATCCATCTAGATTTTCGGGGCCATTCTGGACACCACTAAACAGTAGCTAGGCCACACTTTGCCTGTAAGCCCCTTACTTCCGCTCTAGCGGTGTTTAGCAATCCAAATTCAGAAGACGGCAAATTTACGTAAGCGTCACGCGGAGTGCCATCTGAGAGTGCTGGTATTATAAACGTCGTTGCAGACCAGCTACGACGTTTATGGATACGACATCGATCATCTGAAGGCAGACAGCCGTGGACGGGTGCGCGTGCCGTCGCAGCGGCGTGAGGAACTGGTTCTGAAATTTCAACACAGTGGGGTTCCGGCCACGAAGTTCGCGCAGCTGGCCGGGGTGCGCTTATCAAACCTTTGCGACATGGGGGAGAAGGATAAAAAGCGGCGTTCCACGACAGACGCGGCTAGGCCAAGGCACATGAGCCTGCTCACCGTAGGACAGTGGTGCGCCCATAGACCGGGCGCACCATTCCCTTGGTTTGAATGCCAGACTTGGCTCAGGCTTTCGACTCGCTTGACCCAGCGCACGTCCGGCATGCCCCGGCACACTTGCGGCAGGCGGCTGCGCAGTCGTTGTCACCCAGTTGCTCGCATGACTGCGCGCAGGCCTCGCACACCTCAGCGCATGCCCCACAGGTGATGTGGTGAAGATGGGAGTGCCGCAGCATGAAGTCATGCGCTGTGTGGCAAATCTGGGAACAATCCTGCAGCAGGCCGATGTGATGAGCATCGGCATGTTCGCCACCTTTCTTCAAGCAGTCATGGATCGCGTGAAGACAGATATCGTGGCACTCTTCGCATGCATGGATGCAATCATGCATTTCCGGGGTCTGATGTTTGTGGATGTCTTGCATTGGAGCCTTTCGGTTGGTTGGGTTGGTTAATATCGCCTCAAGACCGTCTGGGGTCTCTCAGCCGGAAGTGCGTTCGTTTCTCGCGCGCGTTTTGAGCGTTTAAATATTCAGTCTTCGATTTTCACCGGTGATCTGAGCCGTGGGCAGGGGTTACACCCTATAGCGAAATCGTTCCCGTGCTGCGATGGAATAAAGAGTGACCAAACCCTCGAACCCATGACCTGATGATTATGAAACTGAAACCCATCCCATCTTCCTCCCGCTGCATGCGGCGAATGAGCCTGCTGCTCTGTAGTGTGCTGTTCCTTCTCGCGCTGCCCGCCATTGCCAAGGACAAGCACCGTGGCAGCAAAAATCAAACTCACCATTACAGTCCCCGCTACATCAGCCCTCCCCGATACTCTCCCAATGGGCATTACAACCCTCGTCCCGCGTACTCGCCAAATTATCGTGGGCAAAGCCGCCACCGTTACAGCAACTACGGCAACAGCAATCACAACAGCATCGTCAACCAACTTCTCCGCCGTCTATGAAAACCCCCATCTTCCAAGCGCCGTTGAGTCGTCGCATCGCCCTGCTCTCCACGTGCGGCTTGCTCTACGTCGGCCTGCTCCAGGCAGAGGTTCCCGCCAAACAGACTGAAAACGCGGAACAGACCTCCTCTCGCATCGTCTCCCTGGTTCTGTTGCTGAGTGAACCGCGGACGTTGGAGGCGACCTCGGTGTCAAAGGCAGCCTCAAAAGCCTGGGGCGGCGAAGTGCCTGAAAGCTCTGTTACCACCATGGATTCGATCTTTGTGGTGAAAGGCACCTCCGGCAGGTTTGCCATTCACAGTACGGCCAAGCCCTACTTCACGGAGAGCGACAAGCTCGCCGCAGAAATCAAAGATCCGGCCCTTGCTGAAGGGATTCGGAAGCACCACGCCTGGCTCTCGGTGGACTGGCTGGAGAAAAATAACGAAACAGACCTGCGCGGTGTTTATCAACAAATCGGCAAGCTCATCGCGCAGTTCGTGAGCAAGGAAACTCTCGCCATCTACAGCCCTGATACGGATCAGTTCCATCCGAATGACTCGGAGCTGGTCATCGCCCATCTGCAAAGCGAGGATCCGCTCGAAGGCCTGAGTGACATCGACGAGACCGCTTCCCTCCGCACGGTTTCCATCCCCGACGACGAGCCTCGCTTGATCGCGGCGCGCGCTGAAGCCAAAAAGAACTGGCCTGAATTTTTCCAGGCTTTCCAAGCTCGGAGCAAAGATCAGAGCTTTTCCGTCAAGGGTCCGATCATGGAAGGTAAGAACAGTGAGTTCATGTGGCTGCATGTCACCAAGATTGATGACAAGCTCGTCCACGGCCTGCTGGACAACAATCCCGTGGCCCTGAAGGAAGTAAAGCACGGTGCCGACATCCACATCCCCATCGCCGATGTGGATGACTGGCTCTACACTACCGGCCCTGGCAAAGACGATGTCAAAGGTGGGTTTACCCTGCGCGTGTTCGATGAACTGACGCAGGCTGAGTCCAAAAAATAATGCGGCCCAAGTTCGAAGCAGCCGACCCTGCTGGGAGCAGCCCTCCCAGCAGGGTTGTTTGTGGCTGGTTCCTGCTGCTGCTGGCCGCGCCCATGTTGTGCTTCGCTGGATGCCGCCTGCCGCACTGAAAATCAGCAGCACCCCTCAGGCTCTCGAATACTAAAAGCTTTCACGCACCAGCAGCGCGTGGTGAGCGAGGAGCCCCCGAGACCTTGTCCAGCTGCTGCGGGGAGAAATATTTCGAAGAACCTCGAATAAGCCCCTCAGACCCTCGTCTCATGTTCACGCCGCAAGAATACGGCAACCAATAAATCCGGATCACCACTCATCATGAAAAAACTCTTCACCCTCCTCGCTCTTACCGCCAGCTTTGCAGTTCTCGCTCCTGCCACTTCGCATGCGTTTGAGGGCCACGGCTCCAGCCGCAACTCCTCGAACAACTGTGGCTCATGCGGCACGCCGTTGTCCCGGGAACACGCCGTCACGGGCTATGACCGCCACAGAAACCCCGTGTATGGTTACCGCACCGCCAGCCACAACTGCCGCCCAAGCAACGGTCATCGCAGCAATCTACGGGAACATGGCAGCACGCCCACCTTCCATTCGAACCTTGGCGGGCGCGATGGCCGTCATTGAGCCACCCTAACAGGAGCGCGTCTGACAGAAAAGACCCCGCCGTAAGCTATTACGGCGGGGTTTTTACGTCCATTAAGATGGCGTTCAATGGTGGTGATGCGGCCCGCCCGGGCAGTAATGCTCATGGTGCATGCGGGAATGATATCGATGTGGCGGATGGTCGGAATCCACACCGCAGTGCACCGTGCTGCCGTCATCATTCCCGGCTGAGCTGTAGCCAGGACGAGCATACGGGCTGGAGTATGACGTGGGCCCAGATGAATAGGGGGTGCCAGACAAATTCTGGCCGCCACCCGGCGGATAGGGCATGACACAACTACTTGAGAGGAGACCCAGAACCGAGCAGACTGAGGCAGGAATGAATAAGCGTGTTTTCATATGGGCTGATGGCGAAGCGAAGAGTCAAGGTCTGTTCAAGTATTCAGTGATCGCGCTGCGTGAGATGCGCCATGAGGAGCCGATCTGTTTGCCGCTCAGCGCGCCTTTTTCCAAAAGGGCGACAACCTCCGCCTCAGACACACGCATTATTCCAGCGGCTTCGGCAGGAGTCAGAACATCACCTGCGCCGCCCGCCAATCCCGGCGCTGGGGCTTGGCCCTGCATGGGGGCTGCTGTCCCATAAACGGGTGCGGCGATGCCCATTGCCGTAAACAGTGCGGCATCAATCATGCCTGTGATTGGGAGCCCTTTGGCCCGTTGATAACTGCGGATCGCATCGGCAGTTTCCGGGCCATAGATGCCATCGGCCTGGTGATGTTCATGCTGATAATAATGTCCAACTGCGAGAACACGCTGGATTTCGACGACCATCGGGTCGTAGTTGCTAGCGTAGTTCCTGCCGCCGTGGCTGTGACCGCCGTCAGGCTGGTGTCCGCCGCCCGGACAGTAATGATAGTGCGTGCCAGAGTGGTAATAGTGCGGGCGATGATCGTAGTCCGTCTGGCAGTGGCGGGATGTCGCTGACCCGTGCTGATGATGGCTGTGTTGGGCTTCCGCTGTCGTTGCCAAAGCAAACGCAGACATGAGGATAATAAAGGTGCTTACAAGATGTGTGTTCATGGTTTGATCGAGATATAACCGTTTCTTAGCAAGAAGGCACCTAGATTGGCAGCAGTGTCAAATGGGATGAAAATAAAATTACTACACCTAATCTACAATTTATATGAGGCGTCAATTTGACCCGAAAGCAATAAAACCCTAGTTTTGCATGAATAACATCCACCGCACTACGTCGGACCATTTGTGCTCTCATCACATCCATCAACACCACCACTATGAAACACCTCGCACGCCTGACCGTAACTCTTGGCCTTGTCATTTTTCCCGCCATCTCGTTCGCCGGAGATCCGCATCACTCCGCCTCACAGCACGGCAGTCACAACTCAGGGCATAGTAGCGGGCACGGCGGCAACCAGCATTACACACCAAACCACGGCGGCGGACACGGCGGCTACCCACATTATGCACCCAGCCCCAGCTATGGACACGGCGGCTACCAGCACTATGCGCCAAACTCCCCACACAGTGGCTATCAGCCTTCCACACCAAACCACGGATATGGTCACAGCTCTGGGCACGGCTCCAACCACAGCAACAATGGCGTGCATCTCAGTGTGCCTGGCATCCATCTCGACTTCGGTGGTCATTCCGGGCACCACTAGCCGGTGTCTCTTCACAACCCCACAGTCCCTGTTGCCTATGGCCCGTTGATATCCCTCAAACAAGGTGGTGATCGGCGGCTGCTTCGTGGAATGGGACCTCTCATCTCCAAATGCTTGCGCATTGACACTATAATGGTGTTTTTCATCAAATGGCGAAGACGAAAATTGCATCCTGCGTCAGGCATGGTTGGTTCTGTGAAAAATTCGCCCTCCCTTCGCGTTTGGTTAGTGCTGTGGGGTTATGATTTGATTCATAATTTAGCAGATCCGCTTGCGCACGCGGCACCACCAAAATCCTCACCATGACTAACCGAAACAAAGAAATCGCGAAATTTTCTACGGAGAGAAGTCGTTTCATGCCGTCACCCACGCTTACTTGCTGTTCTCAGGCACCAAACTGACCGTTATGGTATCACCACCTCGCCAGCATTGAATGCGATGTCTGTCCTCCTCAGCACAGTTGTCGCGGTGGCACTCGGAATGTATGCATGGCGGCCGCAGCCGATGAATAAACAAGCTTATGAGAAAACAGCAGCGCAATAAAAAGAGCGCGCCACCACCCACCAAGTTCTCTATTGCCGATAAGCTCAAGATCATCGGCTTTTTGATTTTATTCTTCGTTGTCCCTACGCTGTTGTGGCACTTCTACTCCATTCATTTGCAGGAGGCCTCCATCTCCAAGACCGTGGAGGAATGGAAAACTATATATCACATCAACGACGAGCAGGCCGCACGTATCAAAAAGATTGAACTGGACTTCCATGGCAATGGCAGCCCCTTCTCTTTCAGTCGTGTTCTCAGGCCGGGTGAAAAGCACCATCATCATGAGGGTATCAGCCGCCTGATGTCTACTGAAGACGGGGCGCGTTTTATGAAGGCGATGGAAAAGAGTCAAAGCAGGCATTGAGTCGGTTCATCGACGCTTCTTGAACGGGGGCGTGCGCGCCGTGTGAGCGGGCCTTATAAACCGAATGAATTGATCAAATCAAAGGCGGTGAACCGACAAAAAACCAGCCTGGATCCCAGGCTGGTTCTTCACTCAAACAAGACTGGAGGGCGTGCTACTTGTTTCACTTCTCGCAGACCTTGCCGTCTTTCTCGGCCTTCACGCAGCAGGGATGCTCGCATTTGCCTCCCGCTTTCTGCGCTTTGTCACAGCAGCCGTCTTCTTTGTATTTCTTCTCCGCCGGGGCACCGAGGACGAGAGCGCAGCTCATGGCCAGGAGACTGAGGATGTATGGTAGTTTCATGTCGGTTGTGGTTATTGGGTTGTCCCAGATGCAAACCGCCCTTGCGGCAGCCTCGTCATCTGCGGCATCCCAAGTGCGTGGAGCCATCCAGCCACCATCGCCCCGCTTGGCCTCGCTGCGCGAATGACAAGCCAGGCGATTCCTCCACCCACCCATGAAGAGTGCCACTGCTGGATGAGCTTCACAGGTGCCTCCCCATCTTTCCACGAGGCTCCTGTTCACTCATCCGCAGTCACGCTACGATGATGCGGCTGCGCCGGATCAATACAAAACTACGGGCGACCCAAGTTTTGAGGGCATGCAGGTTATCCACAGGGCGATGTGACCGGTCGTGTCACATTCATGGTAAGATGAGGGCATGGAAAAGATCATTCGAAAATCTGCGGGCGTGAAGTTCGAGAGCGATGTGCTCGGGTTCATCGACGGACTGGCGCGCGAGCAGCAGCGCAGCCGCAGCTTCATCATCAATGCCATTCTTCGGTGGTATGTGAAGTGGCTTGCGGAGCAGCATGAACAAAAGGTCGAGACAGCGAAGCCCGTGCCGGTCATTCGGCTTTAGCACACAACCATGGAGCACACGGTTACGGAAAATCGAATCGTCCTCTCTGCACCAAAGGCACCCAGCCCGGCGGCTTCAACATTTCGGGGCTTCAGACCGCCGACCTCGAACACGACTTACACGCCGAACCAGTTCTTTGACGTGGTCATTCCGAACTTCTCGCGTGGCGTCGTGCGCATCGTCGGCTACCTCATTCGCAAAACGCTTGGATGGTGCGATGCCAATGGCAACCCGCAGGAGGAACAGATCGAAGCGTCCTACAGTGAGTTGGAGCACAAGGCGGGCATAAGCCGCGACATGATCCGCAGTGCCCTTGATGATGCTCTTAACGCTCACATCCTCGCATGCGTTCGCGAAGGACGACCGAAACTGGCGCATGATGCCGGCCAGTCGGCGCTCTATGCCTTGAACTGGAGTGGGGCGGCCTACACCACCCGGCCTGCCGAGTTCCGGGGCTTTTTTGAAGGCGACGGCAATCGCACAGATATCCCAAACGAGTTCTTTGATGTCGTGATTCCCAATGAACCCCTCTCAGTCATCAAGGTCGTCGGCTCGGTGATCCGTCACAGCATCGGCTTTCAGACCAAGCATGGCCGTCGTCGTCAGCAGGTGGCGCTCTCCTTCCAGCATATTCAAAATTACGCCCACATTGGCAGCCGTTCCGACCTCGCCAAGGCCGTGCGCACTGCTCTGGAAAAGAACTACATCATCCGTGTGGCCGACGGCGTGTTCAGTCATCGTTTCGATGAACGACGCAGCGCGACCTATGCCCTGCGCTGGTCGGATTCCCTGATCGGTCAGAAAATCGCACCAGCGGTTGGTCAGTCAGAAAAGCAGACTAGCAACGGTCAGATTTCCGAACCAGTCGATCAGTCAGAAATTCAGACCAGTATTGAAACGAAACCAGGAAATGAAATTATAAACAGGCAACCGGCGGCAGACACCCAGCTTGCGCAAAAGCTTATCGCCATCGGGTTCAGCGCGAAGACGGCTGCCAAGTTGATCCGGGAGCACCGCCCACAAGTCATCGAAGAACAAATCGCCTGGCTGCCGCTTCGGGCTCCGGCAAGGAGTCCGGCAGGACTCTTGCGCCGGGCTATTGAGCAGGGATGGCCTGCACCGTTAAAACTACGGGCGACCCAAGTTTTGGGCACTTCTGGTTGGGAGTTCGCCCGATGTTTCTACGCCGCCTATGGCGGGAATCGCGGCGAACCGGTGAATGAGCCTTCGCCACACGAGGCCCAAGTAGCTGAAATCTTCGTGGAGCGTCTTGTCCGAGCCAGTGGCGGTCAGAACACTCCCGCCGAATGGGGGCGCGTTATCGGCCAGATGGCGCGTGAACAGCGGAACCCGTTCCCATCGCTCCAGCTCGCGATTCGGCAGCTAGGCGATGGCTACCTCGTCCGAGTCGAGAAGCAGCGCCTGCATACTCAGCTCGTGACGATCACCGAGCGCCGGGAGCAGCATGAGAAGACCCATCGCACAGCATGGCTCGCTTGGTTGAACGAGCAGCAGGCGGAAATGCAACGCAGCAGCCCGGACGACTATGCCCGCTACACGGCTAAGCGTGAGCGCGAACGAGTCGAATTGGCCGCCGATTCGAAACCTTGGGCAAAGCGCGTGCTCGATCACTTCGATACCGAGACAGCGCAGATAAACGCCTTCCGCGAATTCTTCGGCCTCCCGGACTTTTGGCAATGGGATGCCGACATTAACAGCCAATCATTTCAAACCAACGCATGAAAATCATCACCGTCATCAATGCCAAGGGCGGTTGTGGCAAGAGCACCATCGCTATGAACCTCGCCAGCGGCCTGGCTCGCTACGGCCATCGCGTCCTGCTCATGGATCTCGATCCTCAGGCCCAGGTCACCCAGTGGCTCGCCGCAGGGGACGGCCTCACCTCGGAGGGCACCCTCGTCTCCGCGCTCACGCAGCAGCAGTCACTCAGTGAAGTCATCCAGCCCACTGGCTTTGAACGCCTGTCGTTCGTCGCCAGTTCCGATGGACTCGAAGACCTCGGACGCGAGATCAGCCAGACTGAAGGCTATCCGTCCATGCTCACTCAATTGCTCGCCGAGGAGCACATCGCCGACCGCTTTGACTTCATCGTCATCGACTCGCCGAATCAAATTTCGCCAATCATGGAGAACGCCATCTTTCCCGCCGATGCTTTCATCGTCCCGTTCGAGAGTACGAAGGCCGTGAGGAGCTACGCCAGCATCTACAAGCTCCTCGTCAAGCTTCGCTCAGGCAGTGACTTTCACATGCTACATGTGCTGAGCAATTTGACCCGTCTGCCGGGTTTACGGAAGCGTGTCCTTACGCTGCTCCGTGATGATGGCATCGCCGCCGCTCGCAGCGAGATTCGCTCCTGTGGCTGGATGGCACAGGTGGATGAAAATGGTGGCAGTATTTTCCACTACCGCCCGCTGTCCAAAGGCGCGCAGGACATGGCCGCCCTCGTCGAAGAGGTGCGGGAATTATTCAGTAACGGGCCACAGGCCCACCCGGAGGCAGCGGCTGCCGTGAGTTCATCAGCTGAACCTCACCACGCCGAGGCCGCCTCAGCATCAGCATGACCAAACTACCCGAAGGCAAAAGCCGTCTCGATCTCGTCAAAGCCGGCCTCATGGGCGGGCTGCCGAAACGAGGCCGCTTCATCGTATCCATTGAACGGCTCCAGGAAGACCCCGACAACGAACGTAAAAATTTTAACAACATGGACGACATGATCGAGTCTGTCCGTCGTCACGGCATTATCGAACCGATCACAGTCACCCAGGATGGCGACCGCTATCGCATTCTCACCGGCCACCGCCGCTTCCGTGCCGCGAAGGCTGTTGGTCTCGCCGAAGTCGAGGTGCTCGTGCGTGAACCGGATGATGAAATCACCCGTCGTTTTAAGAGTCTCATTTCCAACATCCAGCGTGAAAACATTGGTGCCGTCGAACTGGCGGAAACCCTGCGCGCGCTGCTTGATTCCGATTCCGTCGCGACCCAGCGTGAACTTGCCACCCAGGTAGGGAAGAGCGAGCAGTGGGTGAGTGGCATTCTCCGCATCCTGGAACTGCCTGCTCGACTGCAGGAGGAAATGCGCACCACGCCTGGCATCGGCTACGAGATGGCCCTACGCATCGCCAGGGTGGGGGATTCCCAGCTTCAGGAGGAGCTGATCACTGCCGCCAAAACAGGGGAGAGCACTCGCAGCATCCGTGCCCGAATCGAGAATCATCATGCCCAGCAAGGTGTCAGCCCGTCTCGAAATCCTCGCGCTACTTCGGTCATTCAATTCAAACACCGGCAGGGAAGCTGCACCGCCACCCTCCGAGCGAAACGCGAACCCCAGGCGAGGGAAGCGATGCTCGAAGCGTTGCGCCACCTGGAGAAGCAGGTGCGGGAGGACGACTCGCTGCGTTGATTCACACCCTCGACAACCCCATACCATTTGATATAATCCAACCATGCCAATCACCATTGAACACATCAAACAGGAAATCCGCAGCCTCGCACCCAACGAGGTGGATCACTTGCTGCGTGATCTTCAGAGTGAATACTCCATGCCTTTGGTCGGAGAGGATGCTTCCGTTGTTGAAGCGGCATGGGATGCCGAAATTGCCGAGCGTGTGAAGGATGTTGAAGAAGGGCGGGTTACGCTAATCTCAGGCGCAGAGTTGCAGCGTGGCACCGATGCCTTGTTTGCTGAACTCGGCATCAAGCGCCTGGCATGAGAATCGACTTCGACATTCATCCCGCTGCGCAGACCGAGTTCTATGATACCATCCGGCACTACGCCGCCTTGGATGAGCAGGATCAACCACTCGCCGCCGCCTTCGATGCGACCTTCAACCGGCATTTGAGCCTCATCCTCGACAACCCGCTGATCTACAATCTCCGCCGTCCTCCGACCCGTCGCGCCAATCTCACTCCGCGCTTTGACGAACACTACATCGCCTACATGGTCTGGCGGGAACGTGTTGTCATTCTCGCCATTGCCCATGCCAAACGCCGCCCCTACTACTGGCGCAACCGTGTCAGTGAGGCGAAAAAACTGTTCTGATTCGCGTCAGCGTAGGGCACTCACCCATCAATACTGCGATTCACACCACACAACGCTGAATCCGTCAAGACCACGACTTTTTACAGGGCTGCTTCGAAGCAGCTCTTTTGATTTTCCCACGAGTCGATCAAGGACACGTCGAACCAACTACGGGCGACCCAAATTTGCTCAAGGACAGCGACAAGTCAAAAACCAGCATTGAAGCCATTTTTACGGGGTCATGTCGCGAAACAGATATTGGGCGACACGGTCAAACCCCTCTCTTCACCCCTATTTACATGGTATGTAGGGGCACGCGAAAAATCGCGGCGGAGCGCTGACGCGCGAACCACGATTGCACGGCCTCACTGAGCGGCGATTCGCGCCAGGGCCTTGTCACGGGTGCCCCCACGTGTTCGGGCTCAACGCCCGACTTCACGCGGTTTCCTTCGGCGACAAGGACTTGATCGACCTGTGGATAAAGGTCATGGCCGGAACCGGGCTACCCGCCCTCGGCCAATGACCAACCGCGTGAAGTCGGGCGCTGCGGCCCGCCGGTCTATCGACGGACGGCCTTCGCCCAAACACGTGGGGGCACGACTGCTCACTATCACACGACTCGGCGCACGACGCGGTGAAAACTAGTTCGCGCGACTCGTGATATACTACCCTTATCATTCAGCCGCCGAAGCCAGTCGCTGATTACCCACAGGGCTCGCCCACAACGCGCTTGCTCAGTGTCTTGCCAGACACGCACCAACCACACGACGGGTGCGTTCGTCCGGCTCATCAATCAAGGAGCGGCGGCTGGCTTGAGCAGCATGAACGATCATTTCCTTCACATCGGTAAACGCGAAGTCTGGGGCGGCGAGGTGCCGTTCGGGTTCGATGTGGCCGATGCCCGCTTCCACACCTACGTCATTGGCAAGACCGGCTCAGGAAAGACCACGCTGCTGCGCAATCTCATCCTGCAGCTCATTCTCCAAGGGCATGGCGTTGGCTTGATCGATCCGCATGGCGACCTCGCGGAGGAATTGCTCGATCACATCCCGCCCTCACGCGCGGAGCAGACCGTGTATTTCCATCCCGGCGATGCGGACTTCCCCATCGGACTGAACTTGTTCTCCCAGACGCACGAAGATGATCGGCATCTCATCGCGTCCGGCATCGTGGGGGCGCTCAAGAACCTCTGGCACGATTCCTGGGGGCCACGACTGGAGTTCATCCTGCACAATGCCGTGGCCGCCCTCTCACATTGCCCGAACACTTCCCTGCTCGGCGTGAATCGAATGCTTACCGACGAGGCCTACCGGCAGTGGGTCGTGCGTCAGGTGTGCGATCCGTTTTTGAAGGACTACTGGATGAACGAGTTCGAGAGCTACGATGAACGATTCAAACGGGAGGCCATCGCGCCGATTCAGAACAAGGTGGGTCAACTGCTGCTCTCCCCTATCATCCGCAACATCGTGGGCCAGGTGAGTAGCAAGGTGAGCATTCCCTTCGTGATGGATGAAGGCCGCATTTTCATCGCCAACCTCGCCAAAGGCCAGATCGGACACGACAAAGCAAACCTGCTCGGCTCGTTGCTCGTGACACAGTTCCAGCTTGCCGCCATGGCCCGCAGCCGACAACCCGAGTCCGAGCGCCGTGACTTCTACCTGTTTGTCGATGAGTTCCAAAACTTTGCCACTGAGTCCTTTACCAGTATCCTCGCTGAAGCCCGTAAATATCGGCTCAACCTCACACTGAGTCATCAATACATCACGCAGCTCTCGCCCACGGTGCGCGATGCCGTCTTCGGCAATGTCGGCACGCTCATCGCCTTCCGAGTCGGCTTCACCGATGCCGAGCACCTGCACGGCGAATTCGGCGAGGAATTCCACGCGCGACAATTCGTCGATCTCCCACGCTACGAAACCCTGATCCGTAGCCAGTCATACGACGGTTCCATGCATTTCCAACGCGCTCGATTGATGGCTCCCATCGAAACAAATCAAGGTCGGCGTGAGAAACTGATCAAAAGGAGTCGGGAGCGGTTCGCAACGAAGCGTGTCGTGGTGGAGGAGAAGCTGGAGCGGTGGCTCAAGGAGTCGTTCTGAGTCAGCCATCTTGTCAGACTATGCATGTATTTGATATGCTCATAGTGGAGCAGTCAGGGGCCGAGGAAGCGCGGTGGTCAGTCTGAATCCTGCCTCACAACGAGGTGGGCTTCATCTGACCATCAGCAACACCGCCCCATGAGCACCTCTGCAAAGTTCAAAGATCCTTATCAGACTGTCACCGACATCATCATCAACCACTTGGAAAATGGCGTCGTTCCCTGGCGCTGTCCGTGGCAACGTGAGGTTGGCATGCCTCGAAACTTCCACACCGGCAAAACCTACAAGGGCGTCAACGTGCTCTTGCTGGGTTTGCGCCACCTGCCATCGCCCTACTGGCTGACCTTCCGCCAAGCCCTGGAGTTGGGCGGCCATGTTCGCAAAGGCGAGCGCGGCGCTCATGTGATCAAGGTGGGCGAATCTCCACCTTCACAAAATGAGCGTGAACATGCCAAAGAATCCGACGAGCCGCAGCGCAAGCGTTTATTCCTTCGTGAATACACCGTCTTCAATGCGACGCAGATCGAAGGCATCGCGTTCCCTGCGGCGCTGAACATTCCCTTGCTCAGCCCGCATGAACGCATCCAAGCCGCCGAACAAGTTGTCGCTGAGATGCAGCTTCCGCCCGTCATTGAGGAAGGATCGACCACCGTGGCTTGCTACCGGCTGGCAACGGACACGATCCACATGCCGGCCTTCGCGAGCTTTGAGAGCGCCGAGGCATTTTACCTAACGCTCTATCATGAGGCCATCCACTGCACAGGCCATCCAAACCGACTGAACCGCGAGAGCCTCATCAAGCACGACGGGTTCGGAGGGAAAGTGTATTCCCAGGAAGAACTCGTTGCCGAGATGGGCGCAGCATTCCTTGGGATGGAGACGCACCTTGTGCACGATGCACATGAGCAGTCCGCTGCCTACCTCCAAAGCTGGCTCGACGTCCTGCGCGTGAAGGAACATAAGCGTTGGATCATCAATGCTGCCTCTAACGCTGGCAAGGCTGCGGACTTCATACTGAACCGGGCGAGCCGCGATGGAAGCTCGACCACGTCGAGTGTGACGACCTGAATCAAGAAGCCTCTCCCATACCCGGAGAGGCTTCGTTCGTGTTACAATGAAGGCATGCAGAGCAAACAGCAGCGGCTCCCGCGCTTCACGCGTGATCCTGATGCCGCTGGATCATTTCAATTCACCAGGCGCGATCTGACCATTCTCAGCATTGTCGCCGAACATCGCTTCATTCGATCCGAATGGATTGTTCGTCTGGCTGGAGGCAGCGAACAGCAGGTGCTTCGCAGGCTCAGTCTGCTATACCATCACGACTATCTGGATCGACCGCGCGCTCAGCTCGACTATCATCACCGTGGCGGTTCGCACAGCATTATTTATGGCCTTGCTTCTCGCGGAGCGGGTCGTCTTCGACGCGACTTGAACATGCCTTTTGACCGGATGGACTGGACGACGCGAAACCGCAGCATCGGGCGGTTGTTCCTGGAGCACACCGTTCTGGTCAGTGACTTCATCGCCACTCAGCTCTGCCATGGTTCGCGAGGGGCGAGCTTCATTTCAGCGGATGACATTGAGAAGCCGAAAGGCCGTGAGGAAAGTCACCAGCCATTCCGTTGGTCGGTCAAACAATGCAACGGACGCAGTGCAACCGTCGTGCCTGACAAGGTGTTCGCCTTTGAGACGCAGCAGCCTGATGGTCGTGTCGTGCGGACCCACTACCTTGTCGAAGCAGACCGTGGCACGATGCCGATCACGCGCAGCAACAAACGACAGAGTTCTGTCATGCAAAAGCTGCGCACCTACCACTTGCTCAGCCAGAAGCCGGGTTCGCTGCCGCCAAACACTTTGGTGGTGCTGCTTTCAATCTCCGAGCAAAGGCTCAACAACATTGTCCAAGCCATTGCTGATGCAGGTTTGCCGAAGCGTCTGTTCAAAATGGCGCACTACAACGACATGGTGATTCATCCACCCGTCAGCGTTGGAACACAGGAAACGATGTCTCGTCAAGTGCCGTCAATTCAAGTCGCCTGATACCATGAGCTGTGGAGGTGTTCGCATGACGCAGACATCCCGCAAACACCAAGACAGCTCATTATCATCCCATGGCAAAAGCATTCATCGACTTCACGGCAGTCAAGGCCGCCGTGTCGTTTCAACAAGTGCTGGAGCATTACGGTCTGACGACCAGCATGCGCAGCGTTCGCAATGGCGACGGCCTCGAAGGCCCTTGCCCGATTCATGAAGGCACCAGTCAGGACATCTTCAAAGTGACCCTTTCGAAGAACTGCTGGTTCTGTCACAACAGCCAATGCAAGTGCGGCGGCAATCACCTCGACTTCGTCGCGAAGATGGAGAACTGCAATGCACACGAAGCGGCGATCAAGCTCGACCAGTGGTTCAACCTTGGTCTGGCTGGCAAAGCGGAGTCCGCTCCGCAGCATCGCGATAGCGCGCCTGCTCGCTCAGATCCTCCAACACATGAGCAACCGCTGCAACGCCGTCAGCAATTGCCACCATCGCGGACTAGCAGCCTGCCGTCACCGGCGGCTGAAGCAACAGTCGCGGAGGAACCTCCAGAGGACGCGGACGACAACGTGCCTCTGTCCTTCAAGCTGGAGAACCTCAAGACGGATCATGCCTACTTCGCCGAACGCGGGCTCACACCCCAAACGGTGGAGTTGTTCGGACTCGGCTTCTGTGGCAAAGGAACCATGTCGGGTCGCATTGTCATTCCAATTCACAACAAGGATGGCGAACTCGTCGGGTATTGCGGACGCTGGCCCGGCAAACCGCCGGAAGATCGTCCGAAGTATAAACTGCCCAACGGCTTCAAGAAGAGCGCCGAGGTGTTCAACCTCGACCGCGCTTCGCAGGAGGAGAAAGGGCTGCCATTGATCGTGGTCGAAGGGTTCTTTGATGTGATGAAGCTCTGGCAACTGGGTTTTCATCGCGTCGTGTCCATCATGGGCAGCTCCCTGTCGGCACGACAGGAGGCAGTCCTTGTAGCGGCATCCGAAGGACGCTCCGGCATCATCCTGATGCTCGACGAGGACGAGGCGGGACGCATGGGCCGCGACAAGGCTCTGCTGAGACTCGCAAACAAACTGTTCGTCCGGGTGGTGCCACTTCCCCAGGAAGGCGCTCAACCCGATCATCTGACTGAAGGCGAGCTGCATGCTCTGCTGGATTGAAAACACATGACTGACGACCATCACCATGTTCATTCTCTATCCACAGACGGCCCGGTTTGCATTTGGCCAGCTTCTCGCCACACCAGGAGTGCTCACGGAGGTTTCCACCGAGGACATTTCATCAGCGCTCGCCCGTCATGCGATGGGCGACTGGGGCGATCTTGGCCAGGAGGACATCGACGCGAACAACCTCGCTCTCAAAGAAGGCACCAGGCTCTTCTCCTCCTATCGTTCCTCCACACGCGTGAAGTTCTGGATCATCACTGAATGGGATCGCTCTGCCACCACGGTGCTCCTGCCCAGCGAGTACTAAAAAACACCCACCTTGGACTTTCGTCCAGGTGGGCTTTTTTGTGGATGCCCCTATTTATTCGTTGAGGAGATCATCGACAAACCGCTGGAAATCATGATCGAGGAAGGATTTGCGCTCTTCCCAGACATGCCGGGGAATCGGACGGCTGAGAATGCCTTTGATGTCGCGTTTCATGCCGTCCAGGCTGATCACCTCCCGGTCGAGCATGGCGCGATACCAGCAGTGGATGTGCAGGATGAGAAAGGTGACGAATTGCGCTTCCTCGCCGGTCACCGGCTTGCGGGACAAGTCTGCCTTGGGATCGCGGACCCGGGCCAGCGCGGGGTTGTTCTGGCTTTTTTCCCAGATGTTTCGATGCTGCTCCGTGAGCTTCAGGAGGTTGTCGATGCGGCGTGAACGAGCCGAGTCCCGAAAGCTGACAGCAGTGTAGGAAAGGCTGGAGATAATGCCGACCGCTGAGATCAGGTCGAAGACATGAGGTCCTATCCATGATAGAAGGCTGGTCATCATGCTCCCATTGTAACATGGGAGCGACGCTGAAAACCAGTGGCCTCAGGATTTGGCAGGAATGTCCGACCTGGCATCCACAAGGATGCGGCGCGGCATGCGAACGATGCGCTCGTCCGAGCCGCAGCCTGCGGTTGTAGGCAGAAGGGATTTGGCGGCATCGGTGATGTCGATGCCGATGATGGCGAAGTCGCCATCTGCCAGCTCCCAGATGTCTGGACAGTTGTCAGCGGCAGGGGTGCTCTGGCCGTTGGCGTGCGGATCGGGGCCGATTCTACGAAGGAAGGTCATGATAATGAGAGGGTTAGATCAACCTCACCAACACGCTACAACTGTAGCGTGGCAAAGTCAAATTCGATTCCTACAATCGTAGCGTGTTTGATGTCTCCAAGATCAGCAGCCTGTTGTGCGCAGCATTGAGTGACGTGCTGCGCGAGGCACGTCTCGCCGCTGGCCTTTCATTGGGAGCGGTTGCCGAGCTTTCCGGACTCAACCGGCAGGCCATTACTTTCATCGAACGAGGTGATCGCAACCCCACCACCGAGACCCTGGCGAAGCTTTCACTCGCGCTTGGATTACTGCCCTCAGAGGCATGGAATCGAGCCGAAAAGCGTATGGAGTCGCGGGAGAAAAAAGCTATCTCTCTTTCAAGAGTCAGAAAAAATCTCAAAGGATCATGAAGCCGCTTCCATCATTGCTATGCTGTCGTGAAGCCCTTGGACTGGGAACAGGGCTCATGATGTTGCTGGCATTGCCTTGGCGGGTGGTGATGGTGTTGGAACCCGGATGGCTGTTGCTCGTTTTGCTGGTGATTGCCTGCATGGCCGGGTTTGCCGGGGGCGGGGTTTCTGTTCAGCATGGCAACGATCCTTCTGCTGCGCTTCGCTTTGGAGCATGGACGGCTTTTCTGGCGGCCTTGGTGGCAGCCTCCATCTTTGCCTTGTCCTCCAGGTTGATGGAGAGCTGGATTTTCGTGTTCAAGGCGGGCACCGCAGGCCTGCTTTCGCTGCTGCCGGTTACGTTTTATGGCATGGTGTGCTCAGGAATCGCCGCCCTCACTCTCGCACGCCAGGACGCACCGACGAGTCCTGCCACTCCCGCTTCGCCGCCGTCCTCGGCGATGATCTGGAGTCTTCGGATTCTCATCGCCCTGCTTTTGATGCTGGCAGTCGTGCTGCCCCCGGCCTCTCCCCTGCGGTTTGTGGCTCCGCAGCCCACGCCTCAGTTCCAGCGACCGGTGCAGACAGCAGCACCCCGGCCTGCGTTTGCGTTCACACCTTCGCCGGACATTGAACATGCGAGCGCGATGCAGTGGCGCTTTCTCAAACAGCGTGAGGTGTCCGGCGTGGATGCATCCACGCTCGCACTATCGCCTGATGACCGCTATGTCGCATGTCTCGCCCGCGAGCAACAGGCCGTCCAGGTGATCGATTTGCGCACAGAGGCCGTCTGGCACGTGAACCTGCCGGGCAAGGTCGAGCACTTCTCCTTCAATCCCTCGGGAGAACGCCTTCTTGCGGTCTGGCTCCTGGATGGCGAGAGGTTTTACGGGGTGGCTGACATCCGGGGCGGACGTGTGACGACGCTGCCCAAGCCGCGCAAAGGCATTGTGCCATCCGGCACTCCGTTCTGGTGGAAGGACACCAAGGTGCTGGTCGTACAAAATCAGGACCGCCTCATGCTGAACCTCGACAACCTGGAGATTGATGACGCGGCACAGGACGAGGAATGGAAGGCGCTCGATCCCTTGATCCAGCAGAAGCTCACACGCGAGGTTGTTCCTGCCCTGATGGACAAGGCGCAGTGGCAATGGGAGGTGCGCCGGTTCATCCGCCGCAGCGAGCTGCCGGAAATCGCCGGTCAGTCAAAGTGGCCTCTCACGTTGGAACGCTGCCTCGCAATCAGTCATCCGCTGCTGGATTGCATGACCGTTTTCCCGTCGCTGGACGTGAAGGAGGGCGAGCGGCTTTGCTCCACCCGTGATGGATCGGTGGTGCTGCGCACCCTTGATGGCGTTCTGCACCTCTACTATTTTGACGTGGAGCCGCTCCCTGATCTGGTGTGGAAAATCGCGATGCCCCATGCGCCGGAGGACGGTGAACATGGGAAGGATGTGACCCGCGCGCTTGAGTCCGGGCAGCTTGCGGCTCTGGTTTATCGCCCCATGATCAATCCGTTGAACCAGAAGGTGGTCGGGCCGCTTCGTGAGGAGGCTCTTGGCGTCCTGCGCTTCCTGGAATGGAAAGGCAAGGAGGCGACGGTGTATCTGTGGCAGCGCCGTTCCCCCATCAAGGAGGGCGACATCATCGCCGATGTCTGCTCGCTGACGGATGAGCCGGAAGGTGAACTGCTGACGCTCAACACGCTTCACCGCTGGTGGTCGCGCCTGCCTGCAACGAACGGCGGCTCCCTCACGCCTCCGAAGGCGAGCTTGCGCCACGAACAAACTTCGGTTGTTAAAAAGCGGGAAGGTGAGCAGAACGCCGTTCAGGTGGCACGCGAGGCCGCCGAACGCCGCAAACGTGAGGAGGAGGATGAGGCAGCGTCCGTGCGCATGGCTGCGGAAAAGACAGCGGCCATGGAGGCGGAGCGCAAGGCGGCGGAGAAAGCTGCGCTTACCGACGAGGTCGCGCCCAAGCTCAAGGACATGGTTGTCCGCTTTGTGACGGCACATCACAAGAAATCCCTCGAAGGCGACGTGCAGGGCATGGTGGCCGACTACGCCGACAAGGTGGACTATTTCACCAACGGCATGGTGGACCGTGATTGGATTTGGCGGGACGAGGCGACCTATCACAACGCACACCTCATGTTCGAAGAGCGGGTCATCGGTGATATGACAGTGAAGCACTCGACACAGGGCGATGGCTACGCGGTTTCCTATGATTTGCGCCTCCAGGCCCAGAACATGGGAACGCGCAAAGCCGTTGGTGGCGTTTTCTCGGTGAAGATGGTGATCACTCATACCTCGGAGGGCATGCGCATCATCCTCCAGCACTCGGAAAAGAAACCCTGACCATGTTCGGCCTCTTCAAACGCAAACGCCCGCACGTGTATTCGCAGTGGATCACGCCGCTGTTGGAATTCTCCAGCGACACGGCGAAGTTTTATGAGGCCATCGAGGAGGGGTTTAAGGCGTGGCAGTTGCCGGAACTGGTCACGGAGCGGATCATTTACAAGGACGGCAGCTTTCTCTCGCCGGGCCGGGAGTATCTGCGCGTGCGGCGCGAGTCGCTGGTGTTCGACATCGTTTCAGCTAAGTTCGGCGCAAGCTGGTGGTGGTTTTCCTGCCGCAGCTCGGTGCTCCAGCGTTCCCTGCGGGGCTGGGAGATCATCGTGTTTCTGGCGGCGGTGGGTGCCTTTGCCGCCAGCTACATCTACACCTTCGGCCCGGTGATCGGTGGCGTCGCACTTGCCAGCACCCTGCTCATGCTGCTGACCGTGATGGTCGCCGCGCGCTCATGGAACGGCCTCGACGATCTGCTGCTGCGTCTGCCGGTGATCGGCGCGTTGTACGAGGCCGTGTTTCGAGCCGAGAGCTACTACCGTGACGACACCCGGCGGATGTATGTCTCGGTGGTGGACTATCTAGTGCGAGAGAAGGTGCGGGAATTTGCCGCTGCTGCGGGGGTTAACGATGTGCAGTTCCATCAAGTCTCCGACATCCAGCAGATCACCACCTTCACCGACCGCATGACAAGCTTTGCCGACATGGTGGTGGAGAAGGCGGCGGAAAAAGCGGGCCAGGCGGTGGAACATATCGCGAAGGCATCAAAAATCTGATGCGATGAAGTCCGTACACGAACTGCTGTGCGAGAACTTCGGGCGCTGGGAAATCCGTGGTCGTGGCGTGCTGACTTTTCCTGACCCAGTGTCACCACGCCCACCGTTTGCACCGTTCCCAGGCCATCGGGTGCCGAGCTTCAGCACGGGTGCTGACAGTATGCGCCATACCAGGGTGAGTGGTTTCCTCGCGCGATTGGGTTCGTTGGTGCGTGGCGAGGCAGAACAACAGCTCGCGCTCCGAGCCAATGCTGAGGAGGACTCAAGCAACGACACGATTGAGCCGCACTGGTGCGAGGATGAAGCTGCTTGGGTGGAGTTGAAGATGCTGCTGCCGGAAGGCTTGCAGGTGACACGCGAAGCGATGGTGCCGTTGCTCACCAGCATCTCGTTGTCCGAGCATCCGGTGGTCTTCGAGATCATTGGCACCTCTGCTGGCACATGGGTGCAATGGGTGGTGGATGCCACGGATGCGGCAGACTTGCAGCGCCAGATGCAGGCGCACTTCCCGCAGGTGAAGCTCTCGGTTTTGACGGACGGGCTGGCGCAAGTCTGGCCGGACAACGAGGCTGCTGAAATCGTTGCTGTTGAGTTTGGTCTTGGTGAACCGTTCATGCTGCCGCTGGCTACAGTGAAAAATGATCCCTTCGTGGCCTTGATCGGGGCGTTGACCGCACTGGCAGAAGAAGAGGCGGGGTTATATCAGGTCATTTTCACACCGTTGTCTGAACCGTGGTCAAGCGAGGCGATTGCGGCGGTGACGAAGGCGGATGGCAAGCCGTTCTTTGATGACGGAGCGGCACTGGTGAAAGGTGCCCAGCAAAAGACCGAAGGGCCGCTGTTTGGTGTGGTGGTCAGACTTGCTGCAGCCGCATCCTCCTATGACCGGTCATGGCAGATCGTACGAAGCATGGCACCAGCCTTGCGAAATTTTACACGCCCAGGTGGCAATGAATTCGTTCCGTTGCGCAATGACGACTGCGATGCATCTGAGCATGCGGCAGATGTGCTGCTGCGTCAGTCGCGTCGTTGTGGCATGTTGTTAAATCTGGACGAACTGACCGGCTTGGTTCACCTGCCATCGGCTGCGGTGCAGTCGAAACATTTCATTCGCAGCGCCGCCAACACGCGAGGTGCTCCTGTTGCCAGGCCTGATCGTGAGCGGGTGTGCATCGGCATGAATCGCCATGAAGGCGATGAGACCGAGGTCTGGCTGACCCGCGAGCAGCGGGTGCGCCACTGCCACATTCTGGGCGGCACCGGCACAGGAAAGAGCACGCTCATGTTTTCGATGATCCAGCAGGACATCGAGAATGGCGCAGGCATCGCCGTGCTCGACCCCCATGGTGATCTCATCGACCGGGTGCTTGGCATCATCCCGCCGGAACGTCTTGGCGATGTGGTGCTGTTCGATCCGTCGGACGAGTCATTCATCGTCCCGTTCAACATCCTCTCGGCGCATTCCGACTTCGAGAAGCAGCTGCTCGCCAGCGATCTGGTCTCCGTGTTCCAACGCCTCAGTACGAGCTGGGGTGATCAGATGAACTCGGTGTTTCAGAACGCCGTGCTCGCGTTCCTCGAAAGCAGCGAAGGCGGCACCCTCGCCGATTTGCGGCGCTTCCTCATTGACCAGGCCTGGCGCGACCAATTCCTGCAAACCGTCAGTGACCCCGATGTCCGCTACTATTGGAAGCGCGCTTTCCCCCAGCTCGGCAGCAGCCGCAGCATCGGCCCGATCATCACGCGGCTTGAAACTTTTCTCTCTCCCAAGCCGATTCGCTACATGGTGTCGCAGCGCGAAAACCGCATCGACTTCGGCGCGATGATGGACAGTGGAAAAATCTTTCTCGCCAAGCTGCCGCAAGGGCAGATCGGACGCGAAAATGCCTACCTGCTCGGCAGTCTCGTCATGACCAAGTTGCAGCAGATGGCCATGAGCCGCGCCCGGATGAGTGCCGCGCAGCGCCGTCCGTTCTATTGCTACATCGACGAATTCCAGCATTTCATCACGCCATCGCTGACTGAGATTCTGTCTGGCGCGCGCAAGTATGGCCTGGGGTTGGTGCTCGCCCATCAAGACCTCAAGCAACTGGAGCGTGACAAGGATGTCGCCAACTCGGTGCTGTCGAACGCCTTCACGCGTGTGGTGTTCCGGGTCGGTGACAGCGATGCGCGAACGCTGGCGGAAGGATTTGCCCACTTCGAGGCGCGCGACCTGCAAACCCTTGCCATCGGTCAAGCCATCTGCCGCATTGAAACTGCCGATCATGATTTCAATCTCTCGGTGACCTTGCCTGAGGAGATTGATGAGGATTCCGCAGCGGAACGTCGTGCCGAGGCGATCAACATTTCTCGCTCAGTTTATACCGTTCCACGCAAAGAGGTTGAAGCCGAATTGTTGAAACGATTCGAGGCCGAGGAGGCCGCTGCCAACCAGCCCAAGGAGAAGCGCGTCAGGCAATCGGAACCGGCGGCCATTCGCCAGCAAGCATCGCCGGAGCCCAAACCGGTCATGGCGGAACCGCCAATGGCTGAGATTGAGCCTCCCATCCCAACACCAGAAGCCGCACCCGTCGCAACCGAAGCAACAACCACGCCTGCTCCCCTGCCTTCAGAGCCTGGCAAGGGTGGTTATCAGCATCGCATTTTGCAGGATCGAATTCGTGCGGTGGGCGAACAGCGAGGATTCCGGGCAATGCTCGAAATGCCGGTCGGAGCCGGACGCGAAACCATTGATGTGGGTTTGGTTCGCAGCGACATGCGTATCGCCTGCGAGATCTCCGTGACCACCACAGTCGATCACGAGGTCGGCAACGTGCGGAAATGCCTTCGCGCAGGATTCGATTTGATCGCGGTCATCACCGCGAATGAACGTCGGCTCAGGCAGATCGAAGCTGCCGTTGCAGGGTACCTTGACGCTGCTGACGCCGCATGTGTGAAGTATTTTCAGCCGGAGGAGTTCCTGGCGTTCGTCAATGCCCTGCCTCAACCGGTTGAATCACCTTCCATCCCCACGGCACCCACGCCGACTGAAACTCAGCGCAAAGGCTATCGAGTCAAAAGAGTCTTTACCGCCCTCACTCCAGAGGAACGGACGACGAAAGAAAATGCCGCGTTCAAGCTGCTTTCCGAGGAGATGAGACTTCCACCACCTAGTTGAAATAACCCAACACAAGAGTTTCGCTTTAATAACCAGTTTGATTTTGCTTTCATGTGTGCTAATGAACACTATGAAAGCGGCCAACCCTCCCCTCTCTCCCAGCGACCAAAGCATCCCAGTCGGTATCTGGATTCGAGTCTCGACTGACCAGCAAGCGCAGGGCGAAAGCCCGGAGCACCACCTCGCGCGTGCGCGGCACTATGCCGCGTCCAAGGGATGGGATGTGCGCGAGGTCTATGATCTGGCGGGCGTGTCCGGGAAGTCCGTCCTCGATCACCCTGAGGCGAAGCGCATGCTGCGGGACATCGAACGCGGGCACATCAAGTCGCTGATCTTCTCCAAGCTCGCGCGCCTTGCACGCAATACGCGCGAGCTTTTGGAACTCGCCGAAAGGTTTCGCGCCAAGGGAGTCAATCTCGTCTCACTCCAGGAAACACTCGACACCAGCACGCCCTCAGGAATGCTGTTCTTCACCATCATCAGCGCCATGGCGGAATGGGAGCGGGCTGAAATTGGTGACCGGGTTAAGGCTTCCATAGCCATTCGCGCCAAGCTCGGCAAGCCGCTGAGCGGCAAGACTCCCTATGGTTATATTTGGAAGGACCAAAAACTACAGCAGGTGCCCGCAGAGGCCGCCATCAGAAAGCTGATCTATGAACTGTTTCTCAAGGAAAAACGGCTCGGTGCCGTCGCCCGGCTCTTGAATGAAATGGGCCACCGCACCCGCACCAACTCCAAGTGGACCGACACTTCCATTGGCAGATGCATTGCAGACTGGGCGGCCAAGGGAACCTACCGGATCAATGTGCGACGCAACACCGGCCCGTGGAAATGGGAGATCAAGGATGAAAGCGAATGGGGTATGGTGCCCTGCGAGCCGCTTGTCAGCGAGACGATGTGGAACGAAGCCAACCAGCTTTTGGAGGAGCGGCGCTCGACTCCCAAGAAGCGCCCCGGCCCCAAGCCCGTGCATCTCTTTGCCGGCCTCGTGTTCTGCGAGTGTGGCAAGAAGATGTATGTCGGTCCCAACACCCCGAAATATGTCTGCACCGGCTGCCGAAACAAGATCCCGATGGTCGATCTTGAAGAGGTGTTCGTCGGTGAAATCCACGATGTGTTTTCCAACAAGGCCAAGCTCGCCGAGCAAATCTCAGCCACCGAGCGCAACCTTGCTGACAAAGAGAAGATGCTCACCACGCAGCGCCAGGAGATCGAACAAGTGCGCGAGGAAATGGCGAAAACGCATCGCCTCTACCTCGACGGCCACATCGTCCTTGCCGATTTTGGCGGCTATCACAAACCTTTGGCCGACCGCCTCACACAACTCCAGACCGAACTTCCCAAACTCGAAGCCGAACTCGATTACTTCAAAGTCCGCAGCGTCAGCGCAGATGCCGTGCAAGTCGAAGCTGACACCCTCTACAACAACTGGCCCCAGCTCCCGGACGAGAACAAACGCCGCATCATCGAAGGCATTGTCGAACGAATCGAGATCAAGAAAGACCGCCCTGAAATCGAGATAACCTTCTCATCCACAGCTCCTTCTGAAGACATGACAACAAACCAACAGAGCCTGAGGGAGCACGGAAATTAGCCGGTGGTGAAGCGAAACCGCGCAGCGGTGCAGCGGGAACCACCGGAACCTGCCATGACATCATACACATTCTGGAACGCCTGCCGAAGGTAGGCGGGAAGCGCACAGCCGCGCAGCGCCAACGAGGAGCCCGCGCACGCCTCTCGCATACCTCCGGCATGCGCCCTTGATCAATGGGGGCGGGTTCGCGTGATCCGGTGGTTCTCGCTCGCCAAGCCTCGCTTCACCACCGGCTACCTTCCGTGCTCCCTCCGGGAGCGGGAAGACAGCATCACCACGGCGAGTGTGATTCGCTCCACTTCATCCAGCAGTCTCAGCAATGCAGCCGCCAGCGGCGAGCTCGACTCCATGCATAAAATAACCGGCCTCGTTCTTCCTGCCCATAAATCTGTCCCCCTGATCCACGCGCCTCACCACCCCCGCGTCATCCACCTGCCGCCTCCGGCACCGCCGTACGAATCCGTCCCCGTTTTGAAACATCCCCAGCTCTGCCGCTGTAGAACTCCCACCATGAACCTTTGGTTGAAGCAGCGCAGCGCTCCAGCGCTTTGTCCTGATCGACGTCGGCTTTTGAAGTCGATGTCTGCGGGCGTCCTCGGGCTGGGAGTGCCGGAGTGGCTGGCCTTGCAGGCGAGGGCGGGCAATGCGAGCGGCGCCGTGCAACCCGGGCAGGCGAAGCGTGTGCTGGTGATCTATGAAGAGGGCGGCATCAGCCAGATGGACTCGTTTGATCCGAAGCCGGATGCGCTGCTGGATCACCGGTCGCCGTTCAAGCCGATCCCGACGAGCGTGCCGGGCACTCATTTCTCCGAGCTCATGCCGCTCACGGCGAAGCAGGCGCATCGGCTCGCCGTCGTGCGCTCGATGACTTCCGCGCCCACGGCGGGGCACAAGGAGTGCTGCCAGGAATTTTTCAAAGGCTACCGCAACACCAACGCCTTCGACTTTCCCGACATCGGCGCGGTGGTGACGGAGCTCATGGGCACGGAGCGGCCCGAGATGCCGGGCTACATCTTTTGCCCGGGCATCAACATGCCCAATGCCATCACCAGCACGGGGTTTCTGCCCGCGAGCCGCGCGCCGTGGAAGCTCGGCACCAAACAGCTCGGCGAAGACCTCAGCGATCCCGCGTGGAAGGTGCGCTCCCTGGAGCTGCAGGCAGGGCTGGGGCGCGAGCGGCTGCTCGAGCGCTATCGCCTGCTGGAATCGCTCGATGACGGTGCCGTCGCGCAATCGACCGCAGGGCAGTTGATGAAGGGGCACACCAAGCATGCGCTGGATCTGCTCACGAGCGACGAAGCCAAGCACGCGTTTGATCTTTCACGCGAGTCCAGCAAAACACGCGACCGCTACGGGCGCGATCATCGCGGCAGCTGCTACCTGCTGGGGCGGCGTTTGATCGAGTCCGGCGTGCGTTTTGTCACCGTCACCTGCATCCAGCCGCCGGAGCACGTGAAGCGCCCCGGCATCGGCCAGCCGGGCGGTGTGTTTCTGAACTGGGATCATCACGAAGGCATCTACAACAACGGGCCCTGCGGCGGCCCGCAGGGCAGCAGCAATCAAGAGCGCTACGGCCTGCCGCATCCGGTGATGATGCCCAGCCTGGACCGCTCCTTCAGCGCGCTGATCGAAGACATGCACGAGCGCGGCCTGCTGGCCGAAACGCTCGTATGTTTCGTCACCGAGATGGGCCGCACCCCGCGCATGAACAAGAACGGCGGGCGGGATCACTGGGCGCGCGCGATGTCCATCGCCTTTGCCGGAGCCGGCTGCCCCGGCGGTGCCGTCATCGGCGCCACCGACCGCGAAGGCGGCGATGTGACCGATGCGCTCTACACGCCCTACGACTACGCCGAAACGATCTACCGCAAACTCGGCTTCAGCGAGAGCCAGCGCCTGGCAAGGCCCAACGGCGTCGCCGTGCCCCTCTCCGATGGCGGCCGTGCGATCCGTGAGTTGTTTTGAGCGGGTGGCTGCAAGCTTGTGGGGAATGCATGATAGGAACTGGTATGTTCTCAAGAAGAACTGGCATGAATGGCACGCGGTCAAGGGGATAAACCGTGGGTTTGGAGCTGGAAATGCGAGTGAGTCAAGATGGGCCAAAGACAGCAAACTGACGCTTCGAGATGCGCGCGGCACTTCCCCCGAACACCGCGAAAAGATCAGGAGCGAAGCCAGCGCGACAGCGTCTTGGACTGCGGTGACAAAGATGCACGGCGCAAGCCTGCATCGGCGGCACCGCTTTCGCGTGGTGGAGCGCATTCTCCGGCCTCAGCATGCCGTCCGGCCTGCGAAAGCGGCGTCGCGCCCAGGCTTGCCGCCGCACTCCAAGACGCTGTCGCGCACCCGCAGGCACAGGCTGCTGACCAACGAAACGAATGACACCCACGCCCTTTACCGAGCGCCATTCTGAGCTTTTGACCACACTGCAATAATGAGCTCAAGAGTCATTTGATGATGAGTGCATGCTGAATGAGAGTGAATGCGCACTCAAGCTCCCTCCCCATCCCCCCGTGTGTAAAACACGCTCCGGCCTCGCCCATGTCGCAGCATCAGCCCGCTGTCCACCAGTTCGGCCATTTTGACTTTGAGGGTGTTGTGGTTTGCTCCGGTGGACTGCTGCACGCTCTGGAGCATAAGGTGGCAGCATGGCCTATCCATTCAATAGCCATTAATAGCCATTCCATAGCCATTTTGAAATTCCTGCTCTGCACACGCATTTGGCACTGGCTCAGTCATCCATCCTGCCCATGGGGTATGAACGGCAAAATCAAGCGCATTGCTATGTGGAGCATGGGCACCGGATGCCATTGACTTGAGACCGCCGCCAAGAAATCCCCAACCCAAAAAAAGAAAACGACCATGACCGCTCAAACCGCTATTTGGATCATCCTCGGTCCACGAGGAGTCCACGCAAGCCTCTCGCATACCTACGGCATGCGCCCTTGATCTTGGGGGCAGGGTTCGCGTGATCCGGTGGTTCCCGCTCGCCAAGCCTCGCTTCACCACCGGCTACCTTCCGTGCTCCCTCCGGGAGCGGATTGAAATGCGCCGCCGGTCACACGATCACAGGTTCACTTGCTCTCCCGGTGGCCTGCACCATTCGGCGAGGGTGATGTTGCCGCATGGCCTATCCATTCAATAGTCAATGATAGCCATTTCCCGCTGCCCTCAGCACTCCGCCCCGGCTTAACACTACCAGCAAATACCACGACACGCGCCCGGCAAAAGGCCGGACTGCCTCCAGAGGAGACAACCCGGCCCAAGCGGTGAGCTACGCTCAGTAAGAGCGGGTGGTGGTGGTCTCCGTCGTGCTGGACACGGGGACCTGGGACATGGGCATCCGGCGGGTCGTCGTTTCTTCCGTGGTGGTGGTCGTGGTGGGCGGCGGACGGCGGTCATCGTCGTCCATCGAGTCACAGCTGGAGAGGGTCGTGAAGGCGGCGGCGGCGAGGCAGCCGTAAAAGAGGGCGTGGTGTTTCATGGAGGTGGGCGGTTGATTACTTGGTTTGAGTGGTGGTCGTGGTGGTCTTCTCGGCGTTGGGAGTGACGACGGTGGTTTTCTCCACGGTCTTCTCGGCGGCCGGGGTGACGATGGTGGTGTTTTTCTCGATCACTTTGTCCGGACCGGGGCCGGCGGTGTTGACCCGTGCGTCACAGGCGATCAGGAGAAAAGGGGCGAGGGCGAGGAGGAGATAAGGTTTCATGGTAGTTAGTGGTGTGTGTGTTTGGGTGCGGGGTGACTGTGAAAAAATGAGGGTGCAACGGGCTGGCCGTGCGGAAGGAAAAATGGGGTGGATCGAAGGTGTCGGGCGGGTGAGGGGCCTCCGTGAGCGCGGCGGACGGCAGGCATCCGCCAGTCGCATCACGCGGCCTGCAGGCTGTGGATGGCATTGCGTGTGCGGAAGACCTGGCGCAGCCGTTTCAATCCCAGCTCCATGCGCGTTTTCACGGTGCCCAGCGGCGTCTGCATGGTGTGGGCCACCTCGCGCTGGCTCATGCCCTGGAGGAAGGCCAGCTCGATGACTTTTTTCTGCGCCACGGGCAGCAGCGTCAGGTGCTCTCCCAGCACGCGGCCCAGATCTGCCTGCACGCATTCATCCGCGCGGCCCTGGGAGTAGGACTCTGTGTGCTGGATCTCCACCTCCATGCGGCCCACGGCGCGGCAGTAGGCCATGGAGCGGCGCACGTGGTCGATCGCGCGGCGCTTGCACAGCGTCGTCAGCCAGGCCAGCGCGCGGCCTTTGTCGGGGGAGTAATGGTGCGCCTGGCGCCAGAGGCAGAGAAAGCACTCCTGCAAAACATCATCTGCACCCGCCTCATCTGTGACCGTGCGCAGGATGGCGCTCTTGAGCATGCGGCGGTGGCGCTCGATCAGCGTTTCCAGCGCCGCAGTGTCGCGCCGCTGGATGGCGGCCATGAGTTCTTCGTCAGGTGGCTGCGGGGTCTCAGGGCTGAAAGAGGGAGCCAAAGGCTGCTGTGTTGCGTTGTTCCTGGCAAGAGTGGGGGCGAATGTGTTCATGTGCGGAGAGTGCTGATTCAGGGCCGGCTTCGGGGGCGATCCCCGTTGCTTACCCTCGGATGCTACAAAGCCCCCGCGCCCTTCACCATGGGGTGAAACCCTACAATGAACCGCCGCCTCGCAGACTTCGCCGGCTGCAATAGGGGTCAGGCAACAACACGGCGGCCCGCAGCAGGACAGGGGACCTGCTGCGAATCCCGCTGCGGCATGCCTTGGCTGCTGCCCTCATGCGTGTGCAGTCCGTGTGGGTTCGTGGTTCCCATGGCTGGAATCCTTTACGCAGGCCTGCCATTCGGGCATGGCAGGGACGCTCGTCTTTGCCGCAGAGAGGCAAAGAGGCAGAGGGAGCAGAGCGCCTGAATCAGAGCCAAAGCGTGGATGGCTCATGCAGGATCAACCCACCGAATCAAGCTCCCTAACTGCTGACAAATGCCGATCAGAAATTCAGGCTTCAGCATCAGCGTCAAGTCAGCGTCTTATCAGCGGTTCAAACCCCCGCTTTTCACCCCAAGCTCCCGAGCCCACTTCATCCAAGGGGCTGCACATGCACCACCACCGTGAGGCCATGCTGCCGTCCATTCACCGCCACAAAGCAACACCCCTGCTGCCTCCAAAAACGTGATTGACTTCTGTATCAAATGACGCATAAATAAGTATCAAATGAAAAAAGACTCCACCCTCGTCCAAGAGATCGCCCCCGTGTATCACGCCCGCGCCGAAGGCGGCGTGGGTGCGCGGAAGGCCGGCGGCGGCATCGTGGCTTATCTGGCGCATGGCGCGGCAGGCGGGCGGGCGCCGTTTGAGTTCACCACGGCACGGCTCATCCAGTCCCTCAAGATCGGGCTTCCCGTGCAGGAGTTGGATGATTTGCGCAGCTGCCTGGACGTCTCCATGGAAAGGCTCGTGCCCATGCTCGGCATCTCCAAAGCCACGCTGCACCGGCGCATGGCCGCAGGCAGGCTGGACCCCGCAGAATCAGACCGCGTCGTGCGTTTCGCCCGGCTCATGGGCAAGGCCGTGGAAGTCATGGAGTCCGTGGAGAATGCGCGTGCATGGCTTACCTCCGCGCAGCGCGGCCTCGGTGGTGCGGTGCCGCTGGAGTACGCAGAGACGGAGGTCGGCGCCCGTGAAGTGGAAGACCTCCTCGGCCGCATTGAATACAGCGTTTACTCATGAAGCTGCAGGCCTGGCGCATCGTGAAGTCAAAGCACGCCGCCACCGCCTTCAGCGGCGAAGGCGCGCGGCTCTACGGCGGCCGGTGGAATTCCCCCGGCGTCAGCCTCGTGTACACCAGCAGCACCCAGGCGCTGGCCGTGCTGGAGTCCCTTGTGCATCTCAATCCGCCTGTGATCTTCACCTACGCCGCCATCCCGCTGGAATTCGACGCCGCGCTCGTGGAGAAAGTCACCGCCAACGCACTGCCCCCCGGCTGGGCGCTCTCGCCCGCCCCGCCCGCCACCCGCGCATTGGGCGATCTCTGGGCCAAAGAAGCCCGCACCGCCGTGCTGGAGCTCCCCAGCGCCATCATCCCCGGCGAGTCCAACTACCTCCTCAATCCCGCGCACCCCGACTTCAAGAAAATCGTCATCGGCAAGCCCGTGCCCTTCTCGTTTGATCCGCGACTGCTCTGAGGCAGCACGAGCACACAGCGCGAATGCCACCGCAGCGGCCACAGGAAAAGCAGCGCTCAATAATCGGAGCAGCAGCAGCGCCCACGCACCCGCTGAAAACGCCAGTCCTCGCCCCTCACAGCGCCTGAAATTTTCCCTCGGCCAGATCACCCGAACACGCAGCATCCGCCCACTTCATCAGGATCCAATCGCGCCCACCGCCACAGCGCCTTAATCCTCGTTAACGCTTAAATCATTCACCCAGAGAAGGTTTTAACATTTCTTCAAGATTGTAAGAAATTTGTATTGATAAATTTCAATTCAGGACTCATTCTAAAGGCGTGATTATACTACGAACTTTAGGAGGCGCGATGGGTTCCATGTTTACTTTAGGATCAGCAATGACTCCTATCGAGCTTGATCTATTACCGCGCATATTCGTCGGCGTGTTTGGCCTCTTCATGGTCCTCACCGCCTCCCTCGCCAAGGACAAGACCATCGAGCGCTGGTTCGGCGGTTTGTGAGGTTTCACGAGCCCAGGGCAGGGGACACCAGGCGGTGTTTGAAAAACGGGGCTGAATGGCCGTGGCAGGTTCCCGCCTCGGCTCAGGGTGCCGCGGTGAATCCGAACAGCCGGTTGCATGGGCCGCAGCGCCGTTTCACATTTCCTCCAGTATGAATCCAGATCCTTTGGAGAGCAGCCGGGCTCACCTTGTTCACATGCTGCAGCACGTCGTCCTGCCTCAGGCGGTGTTTTCCGCGCACCCCATGCTGTTCCGGGGCATCAGAACCAAAGATCCCATGTGCCTGCTGCACTTCGGCTCTCTGGCGCTCCATCAGTGCCTACGTCTCGGCTTGATCACCGGTGAGCCAGACTCAGATGAAAACTGCGCCCTTCTCAGCGGCCTTTTCGGCAAAATAAAGCAGTCCCATGAGGTGGAATGCGGCCACTTCGTTCGAATCTTCACCATGCCCGTGCCGCAGAATGTCACGGAAGCCCACTTCGTGGGGATAACGCAGAGAATCTACGGGCCTGACAAAGATCCGCTGCGCTATTTTCTCCTGGAAAAATCGGCAGGTGAAAACCCCCATCTTTGTGAAAGGACTGCCGCGGGTGATCACATCAATTATGGCGAGAGCGAGCAATGCACCGTCCCATTCTTTGCCATCGAAATCGGCTGGAAGCTGCAAGTGAGCGACGCACAGAGGCAGGCCGCACCGCCAAAAACTCAGGCATGAAGTTCGGAGTCTTGCTGGGCGCACATCTTCCTGCCCCAGCGGCCCCTTCTCGGTTCAAACACTTTCCTCATGCAGCCAGACACACCTGAGGAGCTCCCGCCATCAGCGACCTCCCACGCCACCGCCAGCAGCATTCCTGAGCCGCAGCCCCCTCGCAGCCGCAGCAAGCACCCGCGCACCACCCTCTGGCTCATCGCCCTCCTCTCCGGCATCGCCTGGCGTGCCGAGCTGGAGCTGCGCACCGGCTGGGCCTCGCTCAAATGGATCGGGCAGTTTCACTGGGCCATCCCCGCCGGCGTCCTCGCCTTCATCCTCTGGGTCCTCAGCGTCACCCGCGTGCAGCGCCCCCGGGCCTTTGCCGCCACCCTCCTCGCGTACTCCACCGCCGCGTATGCCATCGTGGGACGCCTCCTCATGACCGCCTTTGGCCGCTGGATGCCGTTTGGCGATAACGATCAACATTCGATGGCCACCGAGAAACTCGTCAGTTTCCTCCTCATCGTGCTCGTGCCGATCACCTTCAGCCTCCTCTGCCGCCTCTTCGGCGTCCGCGTCAGACTGCTTCCCGTGCTCGCCTCCGCCATCCTCTTCATGCTCAGCTGGCCGCTCGCCGCGTATGCGTTCTACTTCGTCGAGCAGCGCGGCACGCCCGGAGATCCCATCCACGCCCTCAAAAGCGGCTACGTTATCCCCCTCCTCATCCTCTCCCTCGGCCTCCCCCTGCTGCGCGCCCGGCGTGATGCGGAGTAGGTGGATGCTGATGCTTTGATGCGCAGCTTCCTCGGCCTGTTTGGCCTTATCATGTTCTCATCGCCGGTTTCGCCAAAAAAAAACGGTGGAGAGCTCGTTCGGCGGGCTGTAACCCACCCGCGCTGCTGTTTTAAGGTGTCGCAAAAAAAACACCACGGCGCGGAGCCGAAAGCCAGCGTTTGCCTCCTAGTGATCCATCGGTATAGCACGTGCATCCTTTAGGTTCGCTTTGGCCATGAATCCCTCCCTGACCCCCAGTCTTGCCACCCTCACGCTCACCAACAGCCGGCTGGAGCTGCGGTTCACAGACGCGAATGTCCGCGAAGATCGCACCCTGACCGATGCCGATGTGCAGCAGTTTCAGCAGTGGGCCGCCCGGCACCTGCTGCTCGCCAGCCAGTTGGATGACGCCACCGCTCCGGCCCTGCTGTCTCTGGGACAGGAAATGGGCAAATGGCTCGATGGTGCCAGCTCCGGCTTCACGCGCCTCCTCGAAGCCGCCCACGTCCCGCTGATTCTGGAGTGCTGCATCGGCCGCATGGACAAGACGGACGGCGCCCGTGCTTTTCTAGACGCGCCTTGGGAACTGCTCGCGCTGCCGGGGCATGATCGTCACCTTGCCTTGCGGGCAGACGTCGTGCTCACCGTCATCCGCCGCATCGGTCCCGCACAGCCACCGCCACCGCCTTCGCAGCATCGTCTCGGCGTCGTCTTCATGGCCGCCGCCCCGCGCAGCGCCGACAATCTCAACTGGGAGGCCGAGGAAACCGCCATCCTCACCGCCACGCAGACCATGCCCCTGGACTTCGTCGTGGAAGAAAGCGGCACGCTCGATCTCCTTGCCGCCTGTGTCTCGCGTGAAAAGCCCGACGTCGTGCAGATCTCCTGCCACGGCACCCTGAAGCCCACCCCCGGCCTCTTGCTGGAGGATGACGTCGGAGACCTGGCCTTTGTCCCCGCCGACCAGCTCATCCAGAAGCTCGCCGTCCACCAGCCCCGCCTGCTCTTTCTCTCCGCCTGCGAGACCGCAGAAGCGCATGCCAGGCTCAATTCCCTGGCGCAGGACCTCGTGCGCTCCGGCGCGCAGGCCCTCCTCGGCTGGGCCGCCTCCGTGCTGGACCATGAGGCCACCTTGTTCAGCTCCCTGCTCCTCAGCCACCTCTCAGAGGGCATGGCACTGCCCCAGGCCTTCGCCTACGCACGCCTCGCGCTGGCGGAGCACGCCAGCCTGGAAGAAACCGCCGATGGCAGCCCCCGCGCCCGACACTGGCATCTCGCCCGCCTATACTTCTCCCCCCGGGGCGGCGGCGTGCTGGCCACTGCCGGCGGGCCTCGTCGGCTCGCAGGGCAGGGGCAGGCCTCCAAGACCTTCCTCGATGTCAAAGGCAGCCAAGTGCCCGTGGCCGGAGATCTGGAGTTCGTCGGCCGCCGCCGGGAGGTGCAGACCATCCTGCGCGAGTTCCGCACGCCGACCGCCGACCGCAAGGCTGGCGTGCTCATCCACGGCATGGGCCGCCAGGGAAAATCCAGCCTCGCCGCCCGCGTCGCCCGTCGCCTGGAGCACAGCCATGAGGTCGTCGTCCTCTTCGGCCGCTACGATGCCCCCGCCATCCTCACCGCCTTGCGCGATCGCATCGGCACACCAGAAGTCGCCGCCATCGTGGCCGAGTACCTGCCCCGAGTCGAGCAGGACCCCACCGCTCTCGGCCAGGCCCTTCACGCCCTGCTCACAGGCCCCTGCAGCCAGCCAGACTCCGCTAAAAAACACCGCCCCGTGCTCCTCATTGTCGATGACTTTGAGCAGGCGCTGCTGCCCCAGCCCGATGCACGGCACCAGGTCAGGCCCGAGTTCGTGGACAGCACCCGCGCCCTCATCCACGCCTTTCAGCAGGCCGAGACCGACTCCCGCCTGCTCTTCACCAGCCGCTTCCAGTTCACCCTGCCAGACAGCCAGGGCAGGGAACTCACCGACCGCCTGCTCGATCTACCACTTCATGGTATGAGCGACCGCGAGGCGCACAAGCAGGCCTTCGCCCGCCTGCGCCAGCAGACCCACCTTTCCAGGCAGCACACCAAAAATCTGCCCGAGTTGCAAAAGCGTCTCGGCCCCATCATGACCGCCGCCCAGGGAAATCCCGGCCTGCAGGATCTCCTCTTCAGCCTCTGCCTCGATGACCCCGCCGCCTGCGACACCTGCCTCGCGCAGATGGCCGCCTACCGCGCCACCGGCCACGAGCCCGATGCCGACCGGCTGCGCCAGTTCCTCGAAAACCTCGCCATCACCGGCCTGCTGGATCTCCTCACCCCGCCCGTGCGCACCCTGCTGCGCGCCTCCACCCTCTTCCAGCTTCCCGTGCCCGTTGCCGTCATGGCCGCCCTCGCACATGCCATCGGCACCGATCACCACGCCATCGCCCGCCTGCTGGAACTCGGCCTCTGGGAAGCCTACGAAGACCTCCACGATCCCCAGCAGCGCGCCCTCGCCGTCAATGCTTTGGTGCGCCCCATTGTGGACGATCTCACGCCCGAAGAGCAACGCCAGCACGCCGCCACCGTCAGCCTGCCCCTCTTTGAAGCCTGGGGTGCGGAGGCCGAGGCTGTAGGACGGAGGTCTTTCCTGGACGTGGAACTCGTCCGACTGGCGCTGCTGGCCCCAGAAACCCGCGTGCTGGCGGGTTCAGGCGCATATGCGCTGCGATCTTTGGAGAATCAATTTGAATACCGGACTGCGGCGGCCTGGGCCCAGGACATTTTGGCCAAGCTGGATGCTTCAGGCGTGCCCGCCTCAGTGGACCTGCTGCACGTGGCGGCTGAGAGTGTGGAACAAGTGGGTGAGGTCGCCTTGGCCGCGCAGTACCGCGCGCGTGCTTTCGATCTGCTACGAGTGGGGGCTGCCGTGTCAGACTTTGACCGATGTGCCCTGTCACTTGCTCACGCCAGAGCCTTGCGGCAACTTGGCGAAATTGAGCAAGCCTTGACCCACTTTGACGAGGCCCGCCGCTTCGCCCCAACAGAACGCGAGCGCGCGGTGGTCTTGGGAGAAGTCGCGCGCATTCGCGCGGCCAAGGGCGAGGTGGACGCCGCCCTCAAGCTGCACGAGGAGGAGCTGGCCGTTTACGAAGACTTGGGCGACAAGCGCTCGCGCGCGGTCACGCTGGGGGACATCGCGCTCATTCGCGCGGCCAAGGGTGAGGTGGACGCCGCCCTCAAGCTGCACGAGGAGGAGCTGGCCGTTTACGAGTCCTTGGGCGACAAGCGCGAGCGCGCGGTTACGCTGGTGGAAATCGCGCGCATGCGCGCGGCCAAGGGGGAGGTGGACGCCGCCCTCAAGCTGCACGAGGAGGCGCTGGCCGTTTACGAGTCCTTGGGCGACAAGCGCGCGCGCGTGGTCACGCTGGGGGACATCGCACGCATTCGCGCGGCCAAGGGGGAGGTGGACGCCGCCCTCAGGCTGCACGAGGAGGCGCTGGCCGTTTACGAGTCCTTGGGCGACAAGCGCTCGCGCGCGGTCACGCTGGGGGACATCCCGCGCATTCGTGCGGACAAGGGTGAGTGGGACGCCGCCCTCAAACTGCACGAGGAACGTCTGGTTATCTTCGAGGCATTGGGAGATCTTGATGGCAAAGCCCAAACTCTTTGGTCGATCGCCCAGATTGAAATGCAGCAGCAGCAATGGCAGGCCGCCTATGAGAAGCTGACCGAGTCTTACGCCATCAATCTGCAGCTTGGCCGTCTCGAAGGCATCTGCCATGTGGGCCTGGATCTGGGCCAGCTCCTCTGCGCCGCCGGGCAGAGGGAGGAAGGACGGGAAATTCTGCAACGCTCGCTGGCCGGGTTTCAGCGGTTGGGCAGGCAGCAGCAGGTGCAGCGCACGCAGAAAATTCTGGCCGCCATTCCTGACGCTTGATGAAAATCTGGTGGAATATTCTGGGGCTGGAATAAACGGGGCCAGTCTTCAAAAAATCACCGGCGTTCCAGTTGCGGCGCAACTGGACTACTTGGCTTCGCCCGCTCTACTCATGCCATGATCTGTTGAAATCAGGTTTGTCATCCGGTCTCAGCAGACCTGTTCTCGAACAGGCGGGCAGCGCGGCGCCCGGGTGTAGGTTGGGTGTGTTTGGCGTCGAAACCATGCCATCTTCCACCGCCTTGTTCGCCAAACCGCCCGACTGCGAGGGCATTCGCAAGCCGGAGTGTTTGCAGTACGCTCACAGACGGGCGGGCTGTCGCCACAACCGTCCTACGACACCAGCCGCCTGCCTTTGACGATGCTCAGACTCGTTTTCAAATGTCTGTGGTATCACTCCTTCACCACCGCCACTCGCGCATCCGTGGCGCCGACGCACTCCTCATAAAAACGCTGCGCCAGCGCCTCGCAGGCCGTGTTGAATTCAGCGGCGCTGTGAGCGTCATTGGCGGAGACAAAGATCAGGTGCACGCCCGGGTCCCGCCATGGGACGAAGGTGCTGCGCACGTAGGCGGGGTAGTCCGCCAGCATGTGGCCGTCCTGCATGAAGAATTCGCGGAACCAGTGCCTGCCGTCCGTCATCACCTGCGGGCTGCCTTCCACCGCAGTGAGCTCGATGCCCCGATACTTCAGGCACACCTCCAGCGTGTGGTGCCGGTCGCGGCTCGCGGAGCTGTAGCACGCCAGCCCGATCTCCTTCGGCTGACCGTGCAGGCGCACCTCAAAGCAGTTCGGCGAGATGCACCGCGACATCACGCCCGCAGGCGGTTCCCAGCTTTTCTGCCCGATCGCCAGCACCGTGGACGCCAGGAAAGGGAAGGTGAGGCAGGCATAAAAAGCCATCTGCACCGCCCAGCCCATGCGCCGTGGCCCCACGCATGCAGGCAGCAGCGGCGCAGCAGCTTTAACATCCGCCGTCAAAGCAGCCATATCATGTGCGATTGCGGCAGCAGATTTATCAGCAGCCTTCATATCGCCATCCGCCGCTTTATCACCCGCACCCGCCTTCGCAGTCTCATCCGCGCCCTCGCCGTAAAACATCACCCAGGCCACGCCTGCGGCCGCCACGGCCCAGGACCACGGCTGCATGACCACCAGCGAGTGCGTGCATGCGATGCAGGCCAGGCCCGGCACGCTCACAATCCAGCGCGGCTGCACCAGCAGCGGGCACAGCAGCAGCCACGGCAGCCAGAACGATTCCATGCCCACCCCCGCGATTCCCGCGCCCGCCGTCACCCATGCCGCCAGCGGCCACGCACGCGCGCGCGCCGCATCATCACGCACACGGCACTGCGCCAGGCCCACTACCGCCGCCAGCGTCAGCAGCAGCGCGTTTGGCGTGCCCGCCATCGGCGCCAGCAGCGCCACCACCGCCGCCGCATGCAGCGTCTCCATCAAGCCCGCCCGCAGCGCGCGACCGTCCCGCGGCGTGATCAGCGAGATGAACGGCACCAGCCAGATGAAACCGATGAAGTAATGCGTCTGCGGACTCTCCACGCCCGGATACGCCACGGTGCGGTACGCCAGCAGCGTCAGCACCCGCAGCACGTTCGCCACCGCCGCCGCCGGCACCATGCCCAGCATGCACAGCCAGAAGCGCCACGCGCGGCTCTCCTTCCGGTTCACCCACACCGCCAGCGCCAGCAGGATGAAGAGCAGATTGATCCCCGCGCAGTCCCGCGTCCACGGCACCAGCAGTTTTCCCACCCGCAGCTCCTCCCCGCAGTCCACCGCCTCATTGCCAAACCACCGCAGCGTGCCCAGCACCAGCGGGCGCGTGAAGTCCACCACCACATCCCGCGACTGCGCCAGGTGCACCGCACCCGCCACCACCGCGGCCGCCACGCCCGTTCGAACGCCGGCAGATGAAAAACGAAAAGTCATGATGTGGTAGAAAAAAGTAGAAAGTGACAGCAGCTTAAAAACTCACCGCCGCAAAATCACGCCGCCTTGCGCAGACGTGAGCGCACCTGGCGCAGGCCCAGCACACCGGCAAAAGCCGCCAGCAGCGTCACCGGAGGAGCCGGCGCGCCCGGAGCCGCACCCACCGCCGAGGTCGCCTGGGTCGCGTCAGCCGCCGTGCCCGCACCCGTGGACCAGCCTGCGCCCGCAGCCGCCAGGAAATCCGCCATCGTCGAGTCCGCCGTCTTCGTGGCCTCATCCGCAGCCCGCGTTGCTGCAAACATCACGTCTTCGGCCGTCTTGGCGTTGTCCGCCGCCTTCGCTGCCGCCGTCTTGGCATCATCCGCAGCTCTCGTTGCCGTGATTCTGGTTTCTTCGGCCCGCTTCGAGTCATCCGCCGCCTTTGCTGCCGATGCCCTGGCGACTTCGGCTATCTTGGCATCATCCGTCGCCCTCGTGGCTGCGATTTTGGCCTCTTCAGCCTTCTTGGTGTCTCTCGGATCCTTCTCTGCGGCCATCCGGGCCTCTTCGGCCTTCCTGGCGTCATCCGTCGCCCTCGATGCCGCGTTTTTGGCATCATCCGCAGACTTCGCGGCCACATTCCTTGCCTCATCCGCAGCCTTCGTGGCGGCGGTCTTGGCCTCCTCGGCCTTCTTGGAGTCTTCGGCCGCTTTCGCTGCCACAGCCTTGGCTTCATCCGCAGCTTTCGTCGCAGCCGTCTTCGCGGCTTCCGCCTTCCTGGCGTCGTCCGCCGCCTTCGTCGCTGCTATCTTGGCGGCTTCAGCCCTCTTGGCGCCCTCCGCTTTCCTGGCCTCTTCTTCTTTCTTGGAGTCCTCCGACTCCTTCGACAGCGAGGCGGCTGCCTCAGTGGAAGTTTTGGAAGAATTGGAGTCCTCCGCGAAGGCTGGCAGCGCGGTGGCGAAAAGAACGACAGACAGGAGGGTGGATTTCATAAGGGCCTGACAATCACGCCCATTTCCTTGCCCGAAAACCCCCACAGATGCAGGGGGGGGGCGCAAACCGGTGTTGCAAGGGGATCTTCGTGAACTTTTTTCGGTTCGTGGTTAGCCGCATACAGCCTGCCGCCCTCCAGCGTCCGATGTCCCTGTCTCAACCACCCTTCATCAGACATCGCCTCCCTTTTTTTCCGCACCCCCGCCCGCCCTTTGCCTCCCCCAGAACCTACCGCTCCCCACGCCGCACAGCCCCGGCATCGACTCCACGCCTTGGACAATCTGCGTGCCGTCGTCATGCTCACCGTCATCACCCAGCATGCCGCATTGGCTTACGTCAGCTTCGCGAATACCTGGCCCATGGCCGATACCAGCCGCAGCTTTGGCCTCACGCTGATGGTCGGCATCATCGGCGGCTTTCGCAGTCATCTCTTCTTCCTCCTCGCCGGTTTCTTTTCGTGCTTCCTCTGGCAGCGGTCCGGGCTGCAGGGCTTCATCCGGCAGCGCGCCCAGCGCATTGGCCTGCCCTTTCTCCTCGGCATGCTCACCATTGTGCCGCTCTCCAGCTGGATCAGCCTGTGGGCCACGCAGCAGCTCCCGCTGGCAGACGGCCACTGGCCCGGCCTCTTCGCCCGTCCCGGTCACCTGTGGTTCCTTGAGATGCTCCTGCTCCACTGCGCCGCCGCCAGCCTCATCCTCTGGCTCGGCCTTCGCGCACCCTTCACACGCAGCCTCCGCGCGCTGGATGCCGGCTTCGACTGGCTCCTCGCCCGCCCCGCGCGCATCCTCGCGCTTGTCCCCCTCAGCATGCTCCTCATGTGGGCCCACCACGATGTCGGCCTCGTGCACGACAAAGGGGCAGATTTGACCCCGCCGCTCCGCGCCATCCTCTACTACGGCACTTTTTTCCTCCTCGGCTGGTGGCTCCACCGCCGCAGCCATCGCCTGCCGGAACTCGCGCGCAGCTGCAAGAGCTACCTCCTCATCGCCGTGCTCAGCTTTCCCGTCTTCGGCATCGGCCACAGCGTCTGGACCACGCCCGGCCAGGCGCACCCGCTCTGGCTCAAAGCCCTCATCATCGCCGCCTCCGCGCTCTACGCCTGGGCCGGCGCCCTCGCCGTCACCGGTGGTTTCCTGCGCCATGCAGGCGCCCACAGCCCCCGCGTCCGCTACCTCGCAGACGCCTCCTACTGGCTCTACCTCGCCCACTACCCCCTCGTCCTCTGGCTGCAGAAAGTCATGCTCCCGTGGGACATCCACTGCGGGCTCAAGTTCACCCTCAACGTGGTCCTCACCCTCATCGTCCTCCTCATCCTCTACGACCGCGCCGTCCGCCCCACCTGGCTCGGCCGCCTCCTCAACGGCCCCCGCGCCCGCTCCGCCTAGCCGCCAAAAACGCGCCAGGCCCCGAACCTCAAAATGGGGTCAGTGTGCAAAAACTTGACAAAATATGCCACGTTTAAATCTCCGGCCATGAGCTGGCTCGGGCACCCCTGAGACGTGCAAAAAACTCTGGAAACAGACCGGGATGAGCGCAGGACAAAACTGTCAAGAATTTGCACACTGACCCCATTTTGAGCCGCCGTCGCACCCTCAAACCGGGGTCAGTGTGCAAAAAATGGACAAAATGACGACGCGAAACATGGATGCCATCCACGGTCCCCTGGTGCTCATGCAAACCCACTCCAGACCAGGCCAGGTGATCGTCGCGGTGATCTCTGGCAAATCTTCAAAATCCAACTCCATCCTCATTTGCGACTGCCAGACCTGCGGGTAGCTTTGTGCCATGGCAGATCCAGCCCCAGCACCCGCACCGGAGTCCTCTCCCTGGCAGGCGGGGGATTTCGTGCTGCCGCTTTTTCTGCTGATGCCCGCCGGAGACTTTGCCGCGATTCACGGCGACCAAGCGGCAGCCCTGCACATCGCGGGGGCGGGGGTCGTCAAAATCAGCCCCTTGTTCATGCTGGCCGCTGCCATCTTCACACCTGCGCTCCTTTACGGCACTCGACTGTCCCGCTGGCGGCAGGGGATCACGATTGCCGTGGTTTTCCTCTGCCTGATGTCCCCAGTGCTGCTGCTTGAGGCGGGCAGCTCCACCATCCCGCTTTCCCGCGCGCTCTCCCAAGAGGAAAACACGGGACTGCGGCAGGCTTTCGATGTCCCCTGTGTGGTCGCCACCGCCTCCGGTAAAAAAGGACTGTGCCTTCGCGTGCGCCGCGCCGATGACCGCGCGGCGCTCTGGAATTATCTGCAGACGCTCGGAGTCCTTGGCACAGGGCACGCATCCCCGTGAAGGCGGAGCCGCTGCCGGACTGGCTTCGTAGTTTGTAAAAGTCACTTCACGCTGAGCGCGCATCCCCTATGGACTGCGGTCGCGCAGTGAGGCACAGCTTGTCCTTCGTGGCTTGATCGATACCACGCGACATTGAGAAAACGGGTCTGGTTTTGGGCACGGGTAGCTAGCGTGGCGCTCCGGCCGTAGGTTGGATGTGTTTGGCGCCGCAACCGCTTCTTCACTCCACAGCTCCCTCCGCCAAACCGTCCGACTGCGAGGACGTTCGCACGCCTTGTAGCTTTGCCGTACGCTGATGGACGGGCCCATTCTTCGCACTACGTGCTTCGAAGGACACGCGCGCTGTCGCCATACCCATCCTACGACTGAGGCGGCGCTTCATCGTAGGTTGTTGGGTGTGTTTGGCGAGATGTGCGCCGCAATGCTCAGGCGCGTTCTCCGCCAAACCGCCCGACTCAAGGCGGCACCGAACTCACGCGGCGTCATCACACGCTCGCAGATCTACCGCCCTCTCCGGCCCCGCTCCTGCGGCGCATTCGGCGCTCCGGGCACGGCAGGTGGCTGCGGCTGCTGGGGCGGCTGTACGCGCACAGGCGGCTGCGGCTGCTGGGGAACGGGTTGCACCGGGCGCAGCTGCGGAGGCATCTGCGGCGTGGGCATCGGCACCGGCCTGCCCTGCGGCGGCACTACGGGCATGGAAGGCGGCTGCTGCGGGCGCTGCTGGGGCGGCTGTGCATTCCCCGGCTGCCCTGGACGGCGACCCGGAAAGCCTGGCTGCATGCCACCACCGGGAGGGCCTCCCGGCATCGGCACCACGCCTGACGGCGGAGACTGCGGCTCGCGACGCCTCGGCACCACTGGAACCTGCGGCGTTTGCGGCACCTGCGGAATGAAACCCGGCCTGCCACCCCGGCCCGCGCCATCAGGGGAGGAGGGATTGTTCCTTTCACCCGGCCTGCGGCCCGGAGTCTCGTCCGGCTTCATGCCGGGGCGCTGCCTTGGCGTATCATCTTGAGGCTTGCCCGGTGGAATCACGGGCCGCTCGCCCGGCCTCATGCCGGGGCGTTCCTTCGGCGTTTCATCCTGCGGCGTACCCGGCTTCATGCCTGGGCGCTGGCCGGGAGGCAGGTCGTTGTCCGGGCGGTCCGTATTGCGTGGCCGACCCGCAGGCGGCACTGTGCCAGCTCCGGGCACCGTGGGCGCAGGCTTGGTGCGTGGTGGCACACCGGGAGGCCCGCCAGAGGGCAGGGGATTCTTCGGCGTCATGGGCCGGCGCTCCTCGTCATTCTTCGGGCGTCTGTCCGCATTCGGCGGCATCGTCTCGCCAGCATTGCCACCCCGGCCGCGGCGCTCTTCAGGGTTCAGCACGCGGCCCGTGGCAGGCGGCGGCACCGTGCTGGTGGCAGGCTCCACCCGTTTCTCCGGCAGGATGGCCGGGCGCGTGCGCTCCAGATCATCGCGCTGCTTCTGGCGCAGGCGCTGCAGGCCCTGCGCATCGCCCCCGCCGTGCCAGCCGCGATCCGTCACCGGCTTTTCCATCATCTCGCGCACCCGCGAAGGCAGCGCATGGGACGAGGGATCTCTGCGGAAATTCGGCGCCGCCACCACCAGCTGGCCGCGATCCCGATCAATGCGCCACGGCCCGCCCGCGCCACGCTGCGGCCCGCCGCCTTGGCGGTCCAGCCAGTTCCGGCGAAAGCCCTCATCATCATGCCGCAGCGTGAAGCGCCGCACCTGATTCCCGCCGAAGCCATTGATCCGCTGCGGATCCGGCCCGCCCACGTAGATGTTGTTCAGCACATTCTGCTGGTAGACCGTGTGCGTCACATTCACCGACTGATCATAATACGTGTAGTTCCGGCTGCGATCCATGATGTAGGGCATCATCGATCCACTGCTGGCAAACATCCCCACCGGCACAAAATTGTAGTAAGACGGCCCCACATCGTAGTAGCTGTCCGTCCACCCGCCAAAGCCCACGTTCTGCGACCACAGCGCCTCTGGTGGCAGCGGCGCCCAGCCGATCTGCCCCTGCGACTGCCGCCACGAAACCCACGCCGGCGCCCACTGGCTGCCCGGCACCCACATCCAGCTGTTTCCTAGGATGATCCAGCGCCCGTAGTGATACGTCAGCCAGCCGAAGTCCTCGTTGGAAATCCACGTCCAGCCCGCATCGGTAAAGGCCCAGCTCCCGTCCGCATACGGTGCCCAGCCCGGCTGCTGGGAGGCCAGCGGCTGCCACACATACCCGTAGGTCGGCGTGTAGATCCAGTCCCCGTAGGGGCTCAGCGCATCGTACATAAACTCGATCGGCAGCGCATCACCGCCCGACTGCGCCCGCGCCGGCACCATCGGAGCCACCGCCGCCAGCAGCACCGCAAACAAGAGAATCAAAGAACGTTTCATGGCAGGGTAAAAAGGCAAAGGGTTGGAGGGGAGAAAGAATCGAGCAGGGCCGCACAGCAAGCGTCCCGCACCTTGAGGTTCGCATGTTGAACGCGAAGTGGATGTTTATTATTCACACCACCACCCGCGCACATGCCCTCAGCCTAGGGAACACCCTCCCAAACGGCTATGGGGTGAAACCCTGCCTCTGGGATCAGGCCACAGTCGCCCCCATAGGGACTGCGCTTCGCTCTTTTTCCAAATTCGCCCCGCACGCGCACGCTCTTATATGGACTGCGGTCGCGGAGTGAGGAACAGCCTGTCCTTCGTAGCTTTGGCGAAGAAGGAAACGCAGCCACCGCTTTCGCCGTCCTCGGTGACACGTCCATACCAGCAAATACCCGAAGGCGGCAGCCGGTGAATTTTCGCAAGCCTCATCACCCCACGCCCACCACGAGACGCTCGAAAGCGGTAGCTCCGATGCAGGCTTGCGCCGTGCATCTGCGCGACCGCATTGATTGATTCGCTTCGCTCACCCTTCGGGCTCCTTTCAGTCATCTGTTTGCCTTCGGCTATCTCCGCTTCGCTCCGGTTCACTTCGTTCGGCTCGCTGTCGCTCACCCCTTCGGGGCAGCCTGCGGCTGTCTATCTGCGCTTCGCTCCGCTTCCAAATCCACGCGCATGCCCACGCCTCCGATATGGACTGCGGTCGCGAAGTGAGGAACAGCCTGTCCTTCGTAGCTTTAGCGAAGAAGGAAACGCAGCTACCGCTTTCGCCGTCCTCCGTGGCTCACGCCTACCAGAAAATACCCGAAAGCGGCAGCCGGCAATCCTTCTTCGCCCCACCACCCCGTGCCCACCCCGAGACGCCCGAAATCCTCACCCAATCGCAGCCCAAAAGCCACCCAGCCTCTGCCCCCTCTGCCTCTCCGCCCCTCTGCGGCAAAACCGAACGTCCCACCACTCCACCACTGATTCGCTGCGCTCCCCCTCCGGGCTCACTTCGCTCGTCTACCCCGCCACGCTCGGCGCACCCCCGCAGTCATCCTGAAATTCTGCCATCCTGTGAATCCTGTCCATCTGCACCGCCCCGCACTCCACCACTCACGCCGCCACAAACTCCCCCTTGCGCCACTCCCACCCATCGCGAATCTTCATTAAGCGTCCGGCGCGCACACACCCGCCATTCCACCCATGTCGCCCGCCACCCCTCAGCCCACGCAGCAGCGTCCTCGCCGCATTCGCACCCCACGCCAGCGCAGCGTCTCCAGCACCCTCCTCGTGCTCAGCTTCACCCTCATCCTCGGCTTTGGCCTCTCCCTCAGCCTCCCCCTCCACGCCGAGCCGCTCGCCTTTCCCACCCTCACCACCACCAAAGGCGTCACCTACACCGACGTCAAAGTCTCCCGGTTTGACGCCCACGAAGTCCGCTTCAGCCACGCCAACGGCATCTCCACCGTCCCCCTCGCCGAGCTCCCGCCCGAGCTCCAGACCCTCTTCGGCTACGACCCCAAAAACGAAGTCCAGGTCATCAAAGACAAGCAGAGCCAGCGCGCCCAGGCCATCATCACCGACGCCGATCAAAAAGCCAAAGCCGCCGCCGTCCGCCAGCAGGAAGAGGCCGATGCCCAGGAGCTCCAGCGCATCCGCAGCCAGCCCCACCGCTGCTACATCAGCCGCGTCCAGCACACCGAAGACGCCCTCCTCATCGACGTCCTCGCCACCGACAAACTCCCCGTCATGATCCCCTCCCGCACCGGCCGGAGTGATCGCGTCAAGCTCACCCCCCAGGGCAGGCCCGAATACGCCGAGCAAGCCACCACCGGCAAACCCTTCGCCCTCGGCCCCACCCTCCGCATCCTCCCCTCCAGCGTCCCCCTGACCTCAGGCAAGATTATCAGCGTCTACGTCATCACCACCGACGTCGGCCCCGAACCCATCTGCGCCATCAGCCCCGAAGGCGCCCTCGAATACCGCAAAAAACTCGCCGTCTACAAAGCCTCCGGCAATACGCCGCCGCCGAGGACTGAGCCACCGCCTGGCAGTGCGCCGCCTCCCCCCGGCGCAGGGAACCCGTGAGCGGGAGGTCGAAAAAGTAGACCTGTTGCGCCGCAACTGGTCTAGAAACCTACCCCAATGCTGTGCAACGAGGTCCGATCTTCCCAGCTTTGAGTTCTGCCGATGGCGACAGTGACGAACTACTAATTTGAAACGTTTTAGTACTCAGTTGCATATTTGCAATACGATCTCAAGCACCCCGAGCAGCTCAACACCTTCGCCAGCCACCAAAAAGTGCCACAACGCCGTCAATCAGACCACCCGCGCCGGTCTCTTTAATCTCTGCAATTGCTGCGTTCTCGACCCGCGCAAGAAAGGCCGATAAATGCCCTTCACCGCCCTCGCCGGCCTGTCCGAAGACTGCTGAAACTCGAACCTAAACAAGTCGGCTCCCAGCTCAAAAGCTGCCAAGACCCGGTAAGCCCCACCGTTCAACTTCACTCTGCTGTCGCTGCCGGTAAGCTGTTGGATGAGCAGCGTTTGGGACGCAATGTACTCGCCAATGAAACCATGCTGAGTTAGCATCAATGACAGAATCTATGATCAAAAGTCTGCATATTGAGTCCTTTAAATCCATCGAATCAGTCGAGCTTGAGCTTGGGCAGGTGAATGTGATCATCGGGGCGAACGGTAGTGGCAAAAGCAATTTACTGGAGGGAATCGCTCTCTTGGCGGCGGCGGCTGGCGGCAAGGTGGATCAGTCGCTGCTGATGTGGCGCGGATGTCGGTCAGGCTCCTATTATCGTCCATTGTTTCAAGACTCGGCTTTGGATGCTAGTGCTAGGCTTTCAGCGGAAGGTGTCAATGCGAGCTACCGAGTTGAACTCAGCAGCCCGAAGGAAGGAAGGCTGGGGGCTTGGCACTACCAGAAAGAGATGCTGCGTGAGGGCAAAAAAAGTATTGTAGATCGTCGCTCGGCGAATGGTTCGGCAAGTCGCGATCCAGAGTCCGGGCTTGCAGCACTGAGGCTGGCGGAGATCGCTCCGACAGCGCCGGTATCCATATTTTTGAAAAGTCTGGCGGCATTTTCGATCTATCAGCCGGACACCCCGTTTCTGCGTGGAGCGGTGGAAGACCGCAGCATCAGAGAACCTCTTGGTCTTTCTGGTGGGCGATTGGCAGAGGCCGTGGATGAACTGACCGAGAAAAAAGAAACGGGTTCCCAATTGATGGCTGAGTTTAAACGAGCTCTGTCATGGTTCGGTGGATTCGGTGTGATGAAACTGAAGGGCGAGAAAGCTCCGGAACCTGCTCCCCCTCCTATGCTGGCCTTTATGGATAAGTATTTTCGGAATGACACGGGACACTTTCGCCTTCTTGGCCCAGGAGACATCAACGAAGGTGCATTGTATTTGGCCTTTATCATGGTGCTGTGTCTGCATCCCAAGGCCCCGGCCTTCTTTGCAGTGGAGAATTGGGATCACGGCATGAATCCACGTCTGGTGAAGGTGTTGATGCAGAACATATGTACTCATCTGCTGGCAACCCAAGACAGACAGGTGTTGCTCACGACACATAATCCGATGGCGTTGGATGGGCTGCCTTTAAATGATGAGCGTGTGCGACTGTTCACTGTAGATCGGACTTTTGCAGGGAAAACCGTGGTAAACCGGGTGATCGTAGATGAAAAACTCCGTGCGCTGGCTGCGCGTGATGGTGCGACTCTGTCACGACTGTGGATCATGGGGCATCTGGGAGGGGTGCCCAATGTCTAAGTCAAAAATTATTAAGATTGGACTGGTGGTCGAAGGCACGACGGACTTCAAAATCCTGGAGGCTGTGATTGGCTCGTTGCTGACTGGGCGGCAAGTGATCATCACGGAGCTTCAACCTTTGCTTGATTCAACTTTCAATGCCCAACCTGGGAGCACTGGTGTGGGATGGCCGGGTGTTTACCGCTGGTGCAAACAGGCCGTCGCTGACAACGATGGGAAGCTGTCCGGTCATGTCCTCTTTAGGAGGTATGACGTGTTGGTGGTCCAGATTGATGCTGATGTTGCACGAACAACTTACCAGAAAGGTCACATCGAGGATGCCTCGGGTGACCTGCCTTGCTCTGAAGTTTGCCCGCCGTGCTCCGCCACGACGAATAAGCTTCGATCTGTGATGCTGCGCTGGATGGGGGAAACAGAAACCCCTCATAATGTAGTGTTGTGTACTCCGGCACAGGCATTGGAATCCTGGGTATTGGCGGCCTTGTTCCCTGGAGATGCTCTAGTGCAGAGCGGAGGACTTGAATGCCAGCGCAACCCCAAAGGGCAGCTCAGAAATCGTCCGCGTGCTGAAAAGATTTCCACACCGGCAGACTATGAGGCAAAGGCCGTGGAAGTGGCGGTGGAGTGGAAGAACGTTTGTTCTATTTGCACAGAGGCTCAGCGCTTTAATCTGGATTTCACATCCGCCATTTCATGATTGCCATGAACCCACCCCAAGCCGCCTGCAACTACGCTGTGCTTCGCTTCCTGCCCTACCCGGAGACGGGGGAGTTTGTGAACGTGGGCGTCGTGGTGAACTGCCTGCAGCCCTGCTGGTTTGACTTCATCATGGAGGAAAAGATGACCACCCGCATGAAGGCGCTTTTTCCCGATCAGAACGAACAAGCCTTTGCCGCCGCAGCCGCCGCCATGGAGCAGGAAATGCAGCGCGTGAAGGCCATGATTCGCGATCCCAAGACCTGCCAGTTCGCTTTTCAGGAAGCCGTGCGCCCCCGGGAATCCACCTTGCGCTTCGGCGAGGTGAGAACCCTGCTCACCACCGACACGGAGAACCTCACGAAAGAGCTCTTCAAGCGCTACGTCCGCATGGAAGCACGCCCGCAAACCGCGCCGCAGTTGGTCGCCGCTTGATCCCCATGAAAGCGACTCTAGCCACCATCCTCCTCGCCTTGGCCCTCCCCCTCGCCGCCGCAGCGGCAGAGTCCTACACACCACCCGCACCCACCCAACTCGCCTCCCCCAGCGGTAAGCTCCACCTGCGCCTGGGTGATACCGCCCCGCTCCCCGGTGCCATGACGCTGGACGCGTCGGTCGCGGCAAGGGCAGGGGTGGACGCCGAAGCCACGCAGACCCTCGTGCTGGAGGAGAAGGGCCGGCCGCCCTTCGTCATCACCGCGCCGGAGGGGCGCTGCACGCCGCAGTGGAGCGATGATGAATCCTACCTCGCGCTCGCCATCCAGACGGACCGGGCCAATTTCTCCCTCCTCATCCTGCGCCTCGCAGACCGCAGCTCCATCACCTGCGACTTCACCGCGCTCGGCGAGCAGAGGCTGGTGCTCTTCCAAAAAGCAGGGCTCGATGCCGCCGCGTCCGCCTTCCAGTTGCGCAACGTCCGCTGCACCCCGCAGCAATGCACCGGCACCCTCGTCTCCGGCACCGCCCAGCACACCGGCACGCTCACCTTCGCCATCGATCTCCCCAAGCAGGACTGGACCACCACCGGCACCCCCGTCCTGCCCCGGCTCACCGCCAGCGAGCTCAAAGTCAAAGACTGACCCCGATGCTTGGCGCGGCTCATGGCTGGGAGCGCCGACATTTGGTCGGCTCCGGACGAGCGTCCCTGGCTGATCGACAGGGAATCAAGCTCCGCTGAAAATGCGCTGTCCGCACCCATCGCGCAGCTTCCCAGAGCCGACAACATGTCGGCGCTCCCAGTACGGAATGGAGCCCCGCCGGGCCAGATCGGAATGAGGTCTGTTCACGAAAATCAGGGTGTTCACGGAGACGTGAACAGAGGTCCTGCCGTGAACACATGCGAAGTGTCGCAGCCATCCAATCACAAAGCCATCCACTGCCCAGCCCAGTCTGCAGGCGACCCCGCTGCTTGGAAGTGCGATGGGCAGTGCCTCACTGCGCTCGCCCTCCGGCCCGCCTGTCTTCGCCCCATCCCCCTAAACACGAACGTCCCAAATTATAAACCTTTCACTCATCGTCACTCCCGCCGCGGCAGGTTAGTCTGGGGCTGTCCATCACGGATTCCTTCGCCCTCACGCCCTCCGGCCCAGATACGTCATCCACCCCGCACCCACCACGACCATGACCTCTCCCATGCCGCCCTTCACCTTCAATGAAACCGCGCCCAGCACCGCCCGGCGCGTCACGCAGCCAGAAGACATCGCCTGCGGCGTCATCTACGCCTCCGTGATCCTCCTCCTGGTGAGCCGCGTGCTCCTGCAGGTCCTTCAATAAGCCCCCCTGCATCCGCAGCAGGGCAGGGGAGCCTCAACGAGGATCTAGCATCCAGCATCCAGCCTGCCCTTCGAAGCTTTAGCGAAGAACGGGCCCCCCCAGCCAAACCCGCGCTGGACTCCGCCCCACTTTTTCTCCATCCTCGCAGCACGAATGTCTGCGCGCAAAAAAGTCATGACCGTGGGGTCTTGGTCCGAGCATCTCGATGACTATTATTCCATCCACCCCGCCTTGGTGATCGATCCCACTTGGCAGGTGGAAAACAGAGAAAAGATCATCCGTTATCTCAGAGGCGGCGTCCCCTGCGGCGGCATGCTCTCTTATCACAAATTCCGCCTCAACTACGACGGCCCGCCCCTCAGCTCCCTCGTGCGCAGCGATGGCGTCTGGATCTGGCCCGAAGTCCTCGCCCTCTACGTGGAGCGGAACGTCCGCCTCCCCGACGCCTTCGTGGACCACATGAAAGCGATGAACTTCGATCCCCACCGCAGCGGCCACACCAGCGAAGAAATCCTGCGCATGGAAAGCTGCCCGCACTACTGGAACTGGTGGTGCGGCCTCGAAAAACAGCGCGCCGAAAGCGAGGCGGAATGAGGGACAAGGAAGTCATGCAAGCCCACGCCTGATTGCTTGCCCCGCAGGCCATTTCCGAAAGCGAGACCGAATGACGGACAAGGGTGCCATGCAAGCTCACGCCTGATTACTTGCCCCGCAGGCCATCTCCAAAAGCGAGACCAAATGATGAGCACGGGAGCCATGCAAGCTCATGCACAGCGGCTTGCCCCACGCCATCTCCGAAAGCGCGTAGCGCTGGCACAACGGTAGCCGTGGGTGCCAACCCACGGTAAACGCCCCCGCCCACCATGCCCTCCCGTGGAACCGCGTAGCGGTGACACAAAACCACCGCAACTCCCCAGCGGCAGATGCTGAGCCAGCCGAGTTTGCAACCCGAACTCGTGTCTCAGCCCACCCAGATCAGCCACGTCCTTGGATGCGGGATGCATGTTCTTCTACGCCACGAGAAGCGCATGCGGCTTGCTGGAACGTAGGTCGGTCGTGTTTGGCGCCGAGCGCTGCCCATCCTCCAGCGCCACCTCCGCCAAACCGCCCGACTGCGAGGACGCTCCTACGCCACAGCGCCCGCGATACTCCCAAGGCCCAAGGCCGCCTCGCCCCAAACTCGGAAGCTCAAAACCCTCGCCCCACGCTCATGGACGGACGGGCTGTCGCCACGTTCGTCCTACGTAGCTTCGCGCAAGACCCACCCCACGCGCACCGTAACCTCCGGTACCCCCATTGAAGAATCCCCCGATGCCCCCACGTTCCCAGCGGCCTGCCCTCCGCGTCATCCTGCCCGTCGTCCTCTGCTGCGCCCTCATCGCCCTGCTGCCCGCGCCCACCACGCACGCACAAACACCCGCGCCAGCCAAGGCGCCTGCAGCCCTCAGCGCCCCCGCGACACCTGCGGCCAAAGCCCCCGCTGCAGCCACACCGCCAGCTCCCGGCAAAGCCCCCGCAGCCCCCGCAGCACCTGCATCCTCCGCAGCCGCCAGCCCCTCGGCGACACCAGCGGCCAAGGCCCCCGCTCCACCAGCCGCCCCCACAAAACCCACCGCCCCTCCGGTTCCCACTCCCCATTCCATTGCTCCTCATTCCCTTGCCAAAAACACCCCCACCGCCACACCCAAAGCCCCCGCGCTAAATCCCCCCGCACTCACCGCCCTCACCCCCGCCGACGAAGTCCGCCGCACCTTCAAAGACAAGATCACCCCCTTCATGGGTACCTACTGCGTTGAGTGCCACTGCGACCGCCGCATGAAAGGCGGCGTCAACTTTGCCCCCGCGCTCAAAAACCCCTCCGACCCCGCCCACTCCCGCCGCTGGAAACTCGGCCTCGCCACCGTCAACGCGCACGACATGCCCCCTGAAGACGCCGACAAACAGCCCACCGACGCCGAGCGCGAAGAGTTCATGGCCTGGGTCGACCGCCTCAAATACCTCAGCCCTCAGGACCCCGGCGCCTTCGTCATCCGACGCCTCACCAAAACCGAGTACGGCAACACCCTCCACGATCTCCTCGGCGTCGAACCCAGCATCGTCAAAGAACTCCCCGACGAAGTCCCCGGCGAAGGCTACCTCAACACGCTGTCACCGTTACAAATGGAGCAGTACCTTGGCATCGCCAATGCCGCGCTGGAGCAAGCCTTCTCCCGTGGTTCAAGCTTCCCGCTCCTGCACCTCTTCCTCGGCCCCGCACCCGCCACCGGCAGCGATCTCAAAACCGCCGCCCGCAACGTGGCGCGCACCCTCACCCGTGCCACCTACCGCCGCCCCGCCAGCGATGCAGAGCTCGACGTCCTCCTCCAAGTCTACGACCTCGCCACCCAGAACAAACTCCCCCACGCAGACGCCCTGAAGCTCATGCTCAAGGCCACCCTCGTATCCCCCCAGTTCCTCTACATCACCCCCGCCAGCACCCCCACCACCTCGTCCTCGAACTCGAACCCACCCCCCACCACCGCAGGGCAGGGGACCCCACCCGCACCCGAGATCCTCCCCCTCGACGACTGGATGCTCGCCTCCCGCCTCTCCTACCTCCTCTGGGCCACCATGCCAGACGGCGAGCTCTCCACCCTCGCCGATCAGGGCAAACTCCACGACCCCGCCGTCCTCCGCACCCAGGTCGCCCGCATGCTCCGGGACGACCGCTCCCGCGCCCTCTTCGATGGCTTCGGCGCCCAGTGGCTCGGCCTCGCCGATCTCGCAGACAAGACCTTCGACACCACCAAATTCCCCCAGATGACCCCCGCGCTCCGTCAGGCCATGTACGACGAAGCCCGCCTCCTCTTCACCAGCATCATCCGCGAAAACGCCCCCGTCTCCACCTTCATCACCGCCGACTACACCTACCTCAACGAACCCCTCGCCGCCCTCTACAACCTCGGCGCAAAAAACACCGCAGAAGAAGGCAACAAATCCTCCTCATCCTCTCCCAACTCAGCAGCCTCTAACTCAGCTGCCAAGTCACCATCCCCCACCTCCCCGGCAACTACCACCACCAGTAGCTCGGCTACTCACTCCCCCCCTCCGGCTCCCCATTCCATTGCTCCTCATTCCCTTGCCAAAAACTTGGCATCCAATAACTCCCCAGCCCCCGCTGACGCCATCACCGGCTCAAACCTCCGCCGCGTCAAACTCCCCGACCCCAATCGCGGCGGCATCCTCGGCATGCCCGGCATCCTCGCCGTCACCTCCTTCCCCAATCGCACCAGCCCCGTCAAACGCGGCGTCTGGGTGCTCGAGCAGATCCTCGGCCAGCACGTTCCCCCCGCACCGCCGAATGTCCCCACCCTTGAGAAGCAGGACAAAAAGAAAATCGCCAACCTCACCCTCCGCCAGCGCACCGAGCTCCACCGCACCAACGTCGTCTGCGCCAACTGCCACAAGATCCTCGACCCCATCGGCTTCGGCCTCGAAAACTTCGACGCCATCGGCCGCTGGCGCGCCCAGGACGACACCGGCGGCCCCATCGACGCCGCCGGCGAGCTCCCCGGCGGCAAGCGCTTCAGCACCCCCGCCGAGCTCAAAGCCATCATCGCCGCCCGCAAAGACGACCTCACCCGCAACCTCACCGAAAAACTCCTCGCCTACGCCCTCTGCCGCCAGCTTGAAGGCTACGACGAAATCATCATCGACCAGCTCATGACGGGCATCGCCAAAGACAACCACCGCATGCAGACCCTCATCACCTCCGTCATCACCAGCTACCCCTTCCTCAACCGCCGCATCGTCGAAACCCTCAGCGCTCCAGCCGCTGCCGCTCCCGCCGCGAAACCCAAGCCCGCTGCTGCCAAGCCCGCCGCGCCAGCCACCAGCAAGCCCGCAGCCGCGACTTCCGCCACACCTGCTCCCGCCGTAAAACCTGCTGCGCCGACCGCCAAGCCCGCGCCACCACCCAGTGCCGCCCCCGCAAAGAAGTAGCGCCTGCTATTGAGACTTGCGCGATATAGCATTTTCCGAAACTGATTTCCGGAAAGCGAGCGTGGAGACGCTCGGCGGCGGCTTGAGGACAAGCCGCCCTACCTCGCGCTGGGCGCTCGCATGCCCAGCGCTGGTAGGGCTGGTTGTCCTCAACCAGCCGCCGTCGAAGCCCATGATCGTCGAGCAAGAAACAGCCGCTCAATGGAAATGAGTTTTACGAACCGCTATAGATTGACATCCTTGTCTTGAAGGCCAACGGCCTTCCGTTATTCAGCCCAGGGGTGCCGAGCTTTAGCGAGTGCTCCCCTGGGTTTAGGAAGCCAATCCGGGCAGCAAACCCAGAGCACCTCAACACGAGGCCGGGTGCCAGCAGCGTCTGCAATGAGCACCGCCTGCCCCCGCCTCCCATATGGACTGCGGTCGCGAAGTAAGGAACGAACGCAGCTACCACTTTCCGCAGGCCGGACATCCATCGAATACCAGAAACCAAACGAAAAAAGCATCCCATGGCATACTCTCCGGCGCACCGCACTTGCCTCACCCGTTTGCAACCCGCTCCGGCGTCAGCCCCCAGGCGCTCATCACAATCCCCGCACCGCCTTTATCAGCAGCTAAGCCATCCCTTCAATTTCCTGCCCGTTCAAAAACTCACTTCACCACCGCAGAGCCCATTTCTCAGTGGGTGCGGCAGAAAAGTCTTCCATCTCGATCCCCGGCCTCTATAAATGGCAGGCAACGCATCGCCTATGAACACTCAAAAATTCAGCGCCCTGGTCCTCATCGGCTTCTTAAGCCTCGTCACCTGCGCATCCACTCTCGCCGCAGAGCCCGCGCAGATCAGCATGCTCAGAAAATCCTGGGAGCAGGCCCGCGCCCGTGCCGCACAGCCCATCGATGAAAGCTACCTGCGCGAATTGCAGAAGCTGCTCGACACCTTCACCAAGGCCGGTCAGTTGGAAGACGCCATGGCAGTCAAAGCCGAAAGCCAGAGCGTGGTCGAAGACGCCGCCGCCGCCGCTTCAGCCACCGCCACCGCCGCCACCTCTGCCAAACAACCCGCCAAGCTCGCCACCCTCCGCAAGTCCTGGGTCCAGTCGCGCGACAAAGCCCTGCAGCCAAGCGACGCCGTCTATGTCCGCGAACTGCAGAAACTGCAGGACACCTACGCCAAGGCCGGAAAGCTCGAAGACGCCCTCGCCGCCAAGACCGAGCTCGAAAAACTCGGCGGCAATTCCGAAGCCCCCTCCCGCCAGACCCGGTCCTTCGTCGGAAAAAAATGGGCCACCGCCAGCGGCAGTCATTTCACCTTCAAAGCAGACGGCACCGGCACCCAGGCCAATGCCTCCGGCAAAGAATGGCCCCTCAAATGGACCCAGGGAGACGACGACCTGCTCACCGTCGATGGCTGGAGCGACGACAAACCATCGACCCTGTATTTCCGCTTCCCCAAAAGCCGCGAAGGCCTCTTCGGCACCTCCGCCGACAAGCTCGACAAGCAAGTCTCCGTGAAGTGACCCCGCCAGGCTCCCTTCAGCGGGCCATTAAGAAACCGCGCCCCCGCCGCCCCCTCAAAATGGGGTCAGGATGCAAAAAATCAAAAAAATACGATCCGCCTAAAAGCAGCCCCTTCGAATGATCCCGCTGCCGCCCAACCCTGGCCTATGCCATGCCACCACTGAGCATTCTCCTCCTGCTCCCGGCCATCTGGATCTTCCTTGTCATCAGCTCCGTGCGGCTCGTCATCCTGCCCTTCGCCTGTTTTAAAGGCCCCGACTGGTGGCGGCCCATCCTGAAGCTCAACGGCCTCAGCCTCCTGATCCTCTTCACGCTGGGCGTGATGTTACACACCAGCCATCCGACCTTTACCGTCGGATTTTCATGGACCGCAGCACTCATCACCCTCGGCCCCGCGGCGCTCACATGCATCGCACTGCTCATCGAAAAAATCCGGAAGTAATCCAGCGCGCGAACCGCCTGCGGCCATGGCGTTCATCTCAACTCACCGCTGAAACCGCCTCAGTCTCATCAGCAGCGATTTTGCCCATTCTTGGCTGACCCCATTTCCATCACTGCGCACGTACTGCGTCCGGGGTCTTGGATGTTTTGGCAGGCAGCTTGGAAAAGAGGATCTGATCACCTGAGATCGTGGCGGCCACTTTCCATGTGGCGGCAAACTGGCGCACCAGCTCACGAATGGTGCAGGTCAGAGACGGGCTGGAAACCCGGAAAGGAACACTGCCCGGAGGTGACACCGTGGACTTCAGCGTGAGGCGCCGCCGCACAGCGTCCGCCTGCGCATCCTCAGAATGGATCAGGGCCTGGCGGAGGGTGCTTTCCAGCAAGGCGCAGCTCTCATCAAAACTGGCGGCGGCATAGCTCGTCTTCAAAACGCCCACTGAATCACACATCGTCTCCAAGGTGGCCCGAGGCGCAGCCTGGCAGACGCCTGCGCACAGGATGATGAGCACGAGGGCTCTGACGGCGGAGGATGAAAGAAGCAGCAGTCTCTGTCTCATGGCGGCGTGGCCGGTGGCTGCGGCAAAGATGGGCTTTGCGGTGGCGCATTCAAGGGCGGATATCACCGCAGCCCTTCACGTGCTTTCACTTCATCACTCACGACACCACGCCTCTCCGCACCCGCAGCCATCCCGCCGGGGCCAGCCCCACCAGGATGAGCACAGCATTCACCGCGAGCACCAGCAGAAAGGGCCAGTGGGCCAGAATCGCACGGTCATACACATGGACTTGCAGGGCGAAAAGCACCAGGCCGTACACCGACATCAACACGATGCTGTTGCCCGCAAGGCCCGCCACAAACAGGCTGCGCACGCTGGGCCGCCGGTACTGCTGCACCGCTAGAAAGCCTGCCCGCCACAGCAGCACGCACAGCCCGCTGATTTCCGTGGGATGCCAGTTCCACAGGCGGCCCCATGTCCGCTGCGAATACCCTATGCCGAAAATAAGACTCAGCAATGTGAAACCACAGGCCCATGCGGTGAGAACATGCACCACCCGCACGAGGGCCTCCGCACGACGCGTCGAAAAATCCGCAAAGCTGCGCTGAATCACAAAACAAATCCCCAGCACCCACAGCATCATTTCCGCCAAGTGGCCGAGCGCCTGCGTGAAGACATGCGCGAACAGCCAGGCATCCCAAACATGCTGCTGAAAGAAGAGCACCATGTCAGCCAAGATCATCAAAAAAACCCCTCCTGCGATCACCCTCACGATCCTCACCGGCAGCCACGTGGCCGGGCTTAATTTTTGAAACTCCGCCGACACCTCACCCGCCGGCCCCAGCACCTTAATCGCCCGTTGCAGTGCTTCCGGCTCAGGAATACCAGATTCCACCAGCGCGTGAACCGTCTCACGCAGATGGCTCTCCAGTTCGTCCAGCGTGTCCGGCCCCAGGCCGCGTGTGCGTGACATGTCTTTGCGCCATTCGGCGATGGATCGATCGAGGTTATGCATGGCGGGGGCTCCAGAGTTGGTTGAGTACGCTGTTCACAAGGGTCCACTGTTCCTGCTGCTTCCTCAGGGCCTGTTTCCCTTCGGATTTCAAATGGTAGTACTTTCGCTTTCGGCCCGTCGGCGAGTCCACCCACTTGCTGCGCACCAGTTCGTGGTTCTCCAGCCAGTGCAGCACCGGGTACAGCATGCCGTCCGTCCATTCGATCTCCCCGCCGGAAAGCTCCTTCACCCGCTGGATGATCGCATACCCATAGCTGTCCCCCTCCGCGAGAATCGACAGCACAAGCGGCACCGAAGAGGCCGCCGTAAGTTCTTTCTGAAGCTTCATAGCGCAACCATGCATTGCAGTGCAATGTATGGCAACCTGATTTTTTCGCGGCTCTTCCGGAGAGGGATCGTCCCGATCCCTCCACACCTCCGCCGCACCGCGCCACTCCCCCGCGCACCTCGTGAGCGATGCCGCTTTCCCTCTCACACCCTGCTAGAAACCACCCCATCACGCAGTATCTTACAGTGCAACGACTCACCCCCATCAGCCCCGCTACACCGCTCCGGCCAATTTAAAATTCTCAGTTCTCAGTTCTCAATTTTCAGTTCTTCCATCCTTCATCACCCAGCGGTCGCGCCATGATCGAGGACGAGCAGGAGAACGATAACGAGGACGATTCCCCCACCTTCCTTTTCCCCCATGTCCCGCAGCCCCCTCATCTCCCGCCGCACCTGCCTGCGCGGCCTCGGCACCACCCTCGCGCTCCCCTTGCTCGAAGTCATGGGCTGGGCAGACACCGCCAAAAAAAGCGCCAGTGCCATCGCAGCAGCAGCGCGCCCCCCCGTCCGCCTCGGCTTCATGTACATGCCCCACGGCGTCATCATGGATCAGTTCTGGCCCGCCACGCCCGAGAGCTACCTCACCACCCCACCGCCCGCATTGGAGTCCCTGCGCGGCGTGCTCGATCAGTGCCTCCTCATGAAAGGCATCAGCGGCATCCCCATCGCCCCCTTCAATGGCGCACCCCACGCCCTGGAGCTCTCCACCTGGCTCACCGCCCAGCTCCCCGACTCACGCCAGCGCAACCGCATCAACATCGCCATCTCCGCCGATCAGATCGCCGCGAACTATGTCGGCGCGCTCACCGCCCTCCCGTCGCTCGAGCTCGCCACCATGCCGCAGACGCACAAAGAAAATCAGGAAGGGCTCAATGAGGGCTACTACTCCCACTGCAGCTTCCGCTCCGCCACCCAGGCCGTCCCCGCCGAGATCAATCCCCGCAACGTCCTCAACCGCCTCTTCAATCAAAGCGGCACCCCCGGCAGCAGCAGCAAAGGCCCCACCAGCGCCGCCGCCGCCCAGGCCCAGGCGCTCGACCGCTCCATGCTCGATCTCGTCATCACCGGCGCCAAAGATTTGAGAAAACAGCTCCCGCAGGACGACCAGCAAAAGCTCGATGAATACCTCGACAGCGTCCGCGCCGTCGAGCGCCGCATCGCCGCCATCGAGTATCGCCAAAAAGAAGCCGCCCTCGAAAAAGCCGGCCTCGCCCCCAGCCGCCACCGCGCCACCGACACCCCGCCCATCGAGATCAAAATTCCCGTCGGCGACAAGCGCAGCGAATACATGCAGGTCATGTGCGACCTCAACGTCCTCGCCTTCCAGACCGACACCACCCGCGTGAGCACCTACATCGGCTCCACGCCGAATGGCGTCTCCTATCCCGAGCTCGGTTTCAAAGACGAGCACCACTCCCAGACGCACCACAACAACCGCCCCGAAATGGTGAGCAAAGTCGCCGCCATCACCGCCTTCAACATCGCCCAGTTCGCCTACATGATCAAAAGGATGCACAGCATCCGCGAAGCCGACGGCACCCTCCTCGACAACTGCCTCATGCTCTGGGGCTCCGGCCTGGAGGACGGCAACAAACACAGCCGCGAAAACCTCCCCTTCATCCTCGCCGGAAAAGCCGGCGGCACCGTCAAAACCGGCCGCTTCTTACCAGACACCAAAGGCAACCAAGGCGACCTCCTCACCACCATGCTCTCCTGCGCCGGCGTCCCCCTCGATCGCCCCATCGGCATCGCCACCAAACAGATCAGCGAGATGAAGGCGTAGGGTAGGGGTGGGGGTTCGTCCTTTTTACATCAAAAGTATACCGCCTTGATGCCAAATGCAGGTAATTAAGGCGAGGTGAGTAAATCTAAATCTAAAGGGGAGTGAACAGCTTGGGTTCATTAAGCTTGTCTACTCAGCGGTTACTCTGGGCACCCCGCAAGTATACAGACGATCAAATCTTTGACGGCGCTTCGACAAATATTTTTGATAGGCTTGCATGCAGTTGTTCCATCTGTGGATTGATCTGCAGCCCTCGTTGCCTCATAGTATTTAGTAAAGCGAAGCATTTTTGAGCTTCCGCCGTCATCGTCGCCGTATCACCATTTTTTTGAGCGACTTGGGAAAGCTTAAAGTGAGAGACGATGAGGTCGCGCTGCCACTTAGCATTAGTTGGATCACTGACGCAGAGGCGTTCGGAAATGGTTCTGGCAGTAGTGAAATAGTGCGCGGCTCCATAAAGGTCGCCCTGTTCAATTGCAACGTCGCCGAGCTTTCGAAGGTGCACTGCCAGCCCCCGTTGTAGGATGGCGTTTGAGGGGTCCTGCTTGATCAGTTTTTCCCAACCATCTTTGCTTTTTTCAAAATGTCTCAAAGCGGCAGCTATGTCACCTTGCTCTCGCGCGAGATCACCAAGGCGTTGAAAGGAAATAATAAGATCTCGCTGCCACTCCGCATTTGTGGGATCGCTCGCCGCTAGGCGTTCTGCGATCACTGTGGCCTCGGTGAAGTAATGCAATGCCCGGGCGTGATCATTTTGGGCAAGTGCGAGGTCGCCGAGTTTTTGGATAGAGACGGAAAGGTCACGTTGCCACATGGTATTCGCTGGGTCTCTAGCTGCCTGGCGTTCTGAGATAGCTTTGGCCTCAGTGAAATAGCGTAGCGCTTCGTCAAAATTGCCTTGAGCCATTGTAAGGTTGCCGAGTCTGCTGAGGGGAACTGCCATGCCCCGTTGTAGGCTGATGTTTGTTGGGTCATGCTGGATGAGATTCGACCATCCTAGGCGGCTGTTTTCAAAGTAGCTAATTGCCCCAGCGAGGTCACCTTGTTCTTGTGCAATGTCACCAAGGCGCTCTAAGGAAATGATAAGGTCGCGCTGCCACTCGGCATTGGTGGAATCGCTGATGGTAAGGCTTTCGCAGATCCCTTTGTATTCTGTGAAATAACGCAGAGCTTCATTAAGCTTGCCTTGCGCCATCGCTAGGTCGCCGAGCATTATGAGCGGCACGATTATCCCACGCCGAAGATTCATGTTTGCCGGGTCCTTCTCGATGAGATTCGCCCACCCGTTGCGGCTCTTTTCAAGGTATTTGATTGCACCAGCGATGTCACCTTGCTCACGTGCGATGTCGCCTAGACGCTCATAGGAAGCGATAAGGGCCTGCTGCCCGGTAATACTAGATGGGGTGCTGGCCACTTGCTGTTCAGCGATGAGCTTCGCTTCGGTAAAATAGCGCAATGCCTCGACGAGGTGGCCTTGTGCCTTTGCAAGGTCGCCACATAGGTTCAGCCAGGAGGTATGTTGATTTTCATCGCGAAAGACGATTGCGCCAGCTTCACGGATGAGAGTACTGCCTTCAGTAACCATGCCAAATCGCACCGCCGTTCGCAGAAGAGGAATGAGCAGGCGGCTGGTGGTGTCAGCAGTGAGCGCCTGACCCGAAGACAAAACCTTCTGCCAAAGGGGGAATAGGCTCAGCCAAGTAAGAGGTGATTCCTCACCTGTTGCAGATGCGGTCTTTTCCAATAAGTTGACAGTTCTGTCCAGCGATACGGGAGTAATGTCGAGGAACTCAAATTTGGGAGAGCACCAGGAGATCAAGTCTTTGCCGTGGTGAAATGCTGCGGCAGTATGCGCTTCATCCAAGCAAATAAGGATCTGGGCAGTCAATGCTCCGAGGGCTTCCCGCAATGAGTTCAGTTGTTTCCAGAATATTGCGAGTTCAGGCATGTCAGTCTTCGCACCCGGCTCTGGCCGCAGAATAAGTACGGGAATCTCCTTTGAAGCCAAAACGCGGCATTTTTCCAAGAGCATACTGGGTGCCCCCTGAGGACCATTGCTGAGTGGATCAAAACGCACTTCATCCACCTGCCGAGATGGCAGTGCGCTGCGCAGGCTACTGACCAAGGTGTCCAATACTAGTGCCGAGCGATAGCGCAGCATCAGCAGACCAGGGACTGGTTCACTGAGGCAGGAGATCAGCTCTGAGGTATTAGGTGGAAGGTGTTCCGACATCGTAACGCAGATCCTGGAGATATTGCCGGGCCAGCGGATGCACACCCAGCCAGCGGTCGCCATTGTATTCGATCAGCGCGCCACTCATCAAAAGGAGCTGAATGTCTGGATCTGACTTCGAAGCAGTGGTAAGTCCTGCGGCCTGATCCTTGGCAATGGCAGCAAGCTTTTCCAGCAGAGCCTTGGGCTCTTTTTTGTCTTCGGGTGGATAGGCTATCTGGAGCCCAATATTAGTGACCATACGGTCCAAAGCTTTTTCAATGGACGTGAGGTCGATCACCTTGCTCTTTTTGACGGGTGTGAAGTGAACGGCGGTCTGGATGGCGTCGAAAATATCGCGCAGCACTCCTCCTGTTCGCTCGATGAGACGCTCGAGAGCGTCATCAGGCAAGACAGAAGCGTCCACGCGCTTTCTTACAATCTCACGCAGCACCGAGCGGCCAGCCTCGCAAGGCTTGCCGCTGGAGTCATTGACCTTGATCATGGGCAGCGACAGATCATGTTCAAAATAGCTGCGAATAGCTCCAGCGTCTGCTGAGTGAAAGGTGAAGACGGGAATGGTGTAGATGGCCCGGAGATTGACCTCGCTGAGGATACGCGGATCATGAATGAATATCTTGCGGGCATCGGCCAGGCCGAGTTTGTCCAGATCCTCAATAACCAAGAGCAGGCGGGCATCAGGGTTGTCGCTCTTCACTTGCCATGCCTTCTCGACAGTTAAGCCAAGAGCATTGACGGCCGCACAAAGCTCTCCTTTGCGCTGGCGGATGCGATGCACAGTGCTCTGCTCAGTCCGTGACCCGAATTTGAGCGCGGCAACGAGCTTGAACTTCAAGCCGATCAATTTGTCCAAAAAGCCGTCTCCCACATTGACTCCAGCTTCAGTATCGAGGCTGGAGGCTCGCGATTCGGTGTCGGTAACCGTTGTCTGATCGAAAAAAGCAAGGACGGGTTTGAGGGCGTCTTCATTGACCGCAAGGTCGTTTTCCTTCGCCACGTCGATAAGACGCGTGCAAGCGGCCAGAAGGACATCCGCCGCCTCATTACCACTGACCTGAAGAAAGTCGCCTGACTTGAGCGAAGCCACGAGCCATTGTCGACCGAGCCCGTAGATGAATTTGTTGATCTCTGTGCTTTTTCCACAACCACGGTGGCCGTGGACGAGGACTTTCTGCACCGCCTCATCGTTAAGGATGCTGCCAAGGGACGCACGGAAATTGGTAAGTTCATCCCTGGCCTGTTCCGTTTCGACCCAAAAATCACGGATACCCCCATCTGACAGCGGCTGCGGCGAGCAGTTTTTCCGGGCTTCATCAAGGGTTTTGGCAGGTTCAATCATCTTATTGGATAAGGTTGAGTCGTGCTTTTTGCAAGGTCTGGTCATTAAAACGCTCCTGAGACTTTGATTCCGTGCGTAGCTGCCCCTTATGGCCGAAACAAGATCAGAAGCTCTGCACAGGACTCAGGCCGTCTCCGAAGCATAAGCTTTTCCATTACCCCGCCTTCTCCGCCTCCACATAAATGCTGTTCTCCGGCCGGTTATCAATCCGCTCCAGATCCGCGCATTTCCCTTCGCGATACTTGCAGGCCCGCGCGTTCACAAAGCCATGCTTTTCCAGCAGCTTGCACAGAGACGACTCCGTGTACATCCACTGGTGCCGGTTCTTCACTCCCGTGCCATCGTATTCCAGGATGCCCAGCAGCATCGCCGTCGGGTCCTCCGGATCATACAGCTTCACGTAGTGGTCCAGGCTCGGGATCACAAACCGCACCACCCCGCCCGGAGCCAGCACGCGCCGGATCTCGCTCAGCAGCAGCGGCACATCCCACACAAAGATGTGCTCAAACATGTGCGAGCTGAACACACACTGGCAGCTGTTGTCCGCCAGCGGGAAGCGCTTCGTCACATTCAGGTAGTGCAGCTTTTTAAACACACCCTGCTCATGCTCCTCCAGCCGCGCCTGCGTGATGCGCCCCATCTTCCGCAGCAGCTGCGGCAGCCCCGGAATCATCGTCACCCAGATATGCGGGGTGATGTCCGTGTTGTACCACCCCTCCTGCGGACAATTGAAAGCCCCGAGATGAAGTTTGAGCAAAGGTGAAGTCATGTGCAGAAAGCTAGGCCGCGCCATATCCACCGTCAACGCACACCCAGATCCATTATCCAGCATCCAGCATCCAGCATCGAGCATCGAGCATCGAGCATCGAGCATCGAGCATCGAGCATCGAGCATCGAGCATCCAGCCTCACACCCGCTGCACCACCACAAACACATGCTTCTCCGGGTGCTGATCATACTCCAGGTGCCGGCACACGCAGCCCGCCGCCGCCAGAGTTTGCAGCGTCTGTGAGACCCCCAGCGTGCTGTAGTTCACCGGCACGCCCATGCTCGCATCCACCCGCTCCTCCGGCGCATCCAGCCCGCCAAAGGTGAAAATAAAAATCCCGCCCGGAGCCAGCGCCCCGCACAGCTTCGTCAGCACCTCCGCATTCCGCGCCAGCGGCAGATGCCACAGGCAGTCCCACGCCGAGATAAAATCATAGCGCCCCTCCGGCTCCCACGCGCACACATCCGCATGGTGAAACGTGACGTGCGGCATCCGCTCACGCGCCAGCGCGATCATCCGTGCCGACACATCCAGCCCCTCCGCCGCATAGCCCCGCAGCTCCAGCAGCCGGAGAAAGCGCCCGTGGCACCCGCAGCCCACATCCAGCGCCCTGCCGCCCGGATGCGCCGCAAACCTCAGTGCCAGATCATGCTGTGAAATACCATTACTCTCCAGGTGCGGCTCCAGCCACCGCTCTGCGATCTCATCATAGCTCCTGCCAAGTTCCTCTGGGTGCATGGCAGGGGATTAACGCCAGTCCGGTTCACGATCAAGAGCCGGATTTGCTTTGGTTCCTTCTTCAATGATTCTTTTAAGCCGTTCCCCATTCTCCTTGCATCCCCGCCGCCCCGCCTAGCTTGCCCATCGGCCCCCATCGCTCGCTGATCAACCCCACCGCCTCACCATGAAAACCGCCAGCATCGCCGCCCTGCTCCTCGTCAGCATCAGCATCAGCCACGCAGAGCCCAAGGCGGCACCTGCGCCCAAAGTCCCCGCCTTCCCCAGTGTGGAGGATGTCACCGCCATGCGCATGGCCTATGCCGCGCGGCCGGACTTCGACGGCTTCTGGAACCTCGACCCCGAGCGCGAGGCCGTGATGGCCGCTATCCAAAGCAAGGACTACCCCAAGGCCACCGCACTCGCCAAGACCTGGCTGGAGAAATTCCCCATCGATGCCCAGCTGCACTACCTCCGCGGCCATTTTCTCAAGAAGGCCGGAGACATCCCCGGCAGCATGTACCACTTCCACTGCTTCTACGGCCTCATGCGCTCCATCACCGCCACCGGAGATGGCAAGACTGCCAAGACCGCCTGGAAAGTCATCTCCGTCGCCGAAGAGTACGCCCTGCTCAACGAGATCGACGCCGAGCTCATCGATCAATCCCTCGTGGACTCCTGCGACAAAATGCACGTCCGGCTTTCCAACGGCACCGAGACCGACCTCTACTTCGACGTCTCCCTCTCCCTCGCCGCCACCGCCCGCCAGTTCGCGCCCGGTAAAAAATAAAGCGCACACCGCAGCTCAAAAAGCCCGCGTGTTCACCTCGAAAACACACGCAAATTCTGACGCGCTCCGCTCTTTCAAAAAATCATTTTTACCGCATCGAATAAATACAAATTCACCGGTAATTAGCGGGCTTGCAGTTGCCATTCCGCGCACGCTCTGCCACGTTTCCGCCGCCCATGTATAAGGGAAGTATTAGAATCATCGGAGGGTTGCTGCTAGGAGCTCTCCTGCTATCTCTCGCCGCTCATTTTTCCACCGGCGCCGGGCCCAGCAGTTCATGGATGCATCAGGCCGTCCTGCTCAAGTTCAATCATCGCTTCTTCCTCGAGTACCGCACCCAGAACGCCGGGCGCTGGCCCCTCAAATTCGCCGATCTCGACCACGCCGTGGCAGACGCCAAAGACACCGGCAGGCCCGCCCCCTTTGTGGATCCCGACAGCGGCCAGAGCACCCCCTGGCTTCTCTTTGATCCCACCCTCTGCCTGCCGCACCCTGAGCACGGCCACATCATCTCCGCCGCCCCGCGCACCGGCGGCTATGATCTCACCCACCATCCCTACAGCCGCCTCGTCCTCTTTGAGAGCGGCCTCGCCACCTGGATCTCCGAGTCAGATTTCATCGCCGCCACCCAGGACAGCAGCCGATGAGGCTAGTGCCTCACTTCGTCTCCCAGCCCCCATGCACCACAGCAGCACCGCCTTCGTCGCACGCTTCATCGGCCTGGGCATCTGCCTCTTCAGCACCTGGATCTCCGCATGGGGCACCCTCGTCATTCTGGCCGGAGTTGCGCGGGTGGGCATCCATGACATGCCACCCCAGCCTCCCGATTGGGAAGCCGTCATCGCTTTTTCACTCCTCGGTCTCTCGGCTTGGTCCATCACCTCCCTCGGCGAATGGCTGTGGTCCTTTGAAGAAGGCTGGTTTCGCCTGCAGCGCGCCCTCCGCCTCATCCAGTGTACACTCATCCTCGGCGGCATCGTCTGCGCCATCACCTTCCGCATCGCCCACGAGTTCCACCCCCTCTGAGCCCCGCATCTCAGGGAAAAAGAATGGGGCAGGGGAGGCCCGTTCCCGCCGCCCCGCCCCTGCGCATATGGTCACGTCTCTTCAGCCATCGCTTTGCGATATAGCTTTCAGAAAGAAGCGCGCCAACCCCCAGCGCTTCTCAATCCCCCCCCATGAGCACACCCCACCACCAGTCCTGGTTTTCACGCCTCGCCAAATTCATCGCCCACGCCACCGGCAGGCCCGCTGCATTTGGCCTGGCCGCAGCCACCATCCTTGTCTGGGCGTTCACGGGGCCCTTGTTCGGCTACAGCGACACCTGGCAGCTCGTCATCAACACCGGCACCACCATCGTCACCTTCCTCATGGTGTTCCTCATTCAGAACAGCCAGAACCGCGACTCGGAAGCCATGCACCTCAAGCTCGATGAACTCATCCGCTCCCTCTCCGGCGCACAAAACGAGCTCCTCGATCTGGAAGACATGGAAGAAGAAGACCTCGACAAAGTGCGGGCCACCTACGCAGCGCTCGCTGAGAAGGCACGCCTCACCCTCGAAAAAAAGAGCGGCAAGTCCGCCAAGGAATGACCGCATCCTGCATCCACCCACGAGCCTCCACCCACGAGCCTCCAACACCGAGCACTGAGCACTGAGCACTGAGCACTGAGCACTGAGCACTGAGCACTGAGCACCGCCCCCCCCTCCGTCAAACTCATCACCTCGGCCTCCTCAATGAACTCGTGCAAAGCCACCAAACTGTGGCATGCATGAGCTCCACATCTGCTTCCTGCCCCAGACCCGCGCAAAAGAGTGACGGCACTCATCGGCTCCTGCCAGCACCGCCGAGTCACCACGCACCCCATGCCTCACACCCCCACATCCACGAGGCACCGCCATCACCGGCCCGCCGCGCGCGCACACACACGTCGCATCGCCCTTCACGCCCAGCCTCTGCTCGCCGCCCTCATCGGCCTCAGCCTCATGCTCATCTCCTGCGGCCCGTCCAAAAACGCAAACGCCCAGGCCCTCACTCATTTGGAGGCGCCGCATCAGCGCGGCCTTGCCGAAAATCCCCGCCGCATCCTCCTCGGCATGCGCTCCGTCGGTGAAGAATGGATCTGCTTCCGCAGCACCCCCGCCGCAGGCGACGAGTGGCTCATCGACCGCGCCCATGACAAAGCCGCCGTCAAACGCGTCCGCCATGACGAAGCCGGCAAGCCCACCACCGAGACCGATTCCTATCTCAGCGGCCGCCGTTACAAAGATGAAGAAGGCACCGAAGGAGACGAAGAACTCCGCGTCACCTGTGACTGGACCACCGGCACCCTCGCCATCGCCTACCTCGGCAGCGACTCTGCCGTGAAAAAATCCCTCGCAAAACTCCCACCCTTCGCCCCGCAGCATCGCGTGCAGTACGTGGACACGGTCGACCAAATCGTCCAAAAGTGGAACCTCACGAAATAGACCGGCCTCCATTCCTCGCGTCGTCCACCGCCACGCCGCCAGCGCCGTCGCGTTGACAAACCTCTCCGCTTTGCCAGCATCCAGGCCATGGCAGCGAGCACCGCTCAGAAAGTACATCTTGGCATCGTCCTCACCGGACTGGCCTGCTTCATCGCCGCCACGATGTTCCCCTATGGGGTCTGGCTGCTCATTGCCTGGTCCATCCTCGGGACCATCATCTGTTTCACACTCAAGTGTGAGAAGTGCGGCCAGCGGATCGCCACGCAAAATCCACTGGTCGCTTACGGCTGGAACTGGGGCGTCTGCACTCGCTGCCATCCCCGTCAGAAAAAGTAGCCGCACATCGCGCTGCCTCATCCGCCCGCTTTCCCGCCTTGCCAGCAGGCCCCGCCGATCCCATCCCGGCAAACGGGGCGCGCCAAGTAGCAGCCACCTCAGCCCTTCTTCGACGCCTCGATAAACACAAACCCGCTCAGCGGCCGCGAACAATCCGGCCACTCCGCCACCTCCAGGCATTCATCGATCAAAAGCTCCGGCGCGTTCTCAGGCGTATTCCGCACCATCTTTCGCGTTTTCATGAGCTCCCTCACCAGCTCCAGCGCCAGGCCCTCCGCCGCCTCGGCCGTTTCAGCCTCCGGATACGCATGGATGTAAAACTCCCTCAGCCCCGGAAACTTGTCCTCCTGATCCTGAATCAGAAAGTTTCGACCATGAACGATGACAGCAAATTTTTTCATAAAGGAATCAGGCACGGAGAAAGCGCGACCACCAGCGTGGCGCAGCGCCACACCCAGTTCAAGCCCGCTTCCAGCCCTCTTTGGCAATACCTGCCTGAAGCCAGCAGGCCTCTCCAAAGCCGCGCGTCTCTCAAATCACCCTTCACCTCCGCACGCCAAATAGCTCTCTGCGTCGACGCCTCTGATATGGACTGCGGTCGCGAAGTGAGGAACGAACGCAGCTACCGCTTTCGTCGTGCCGGTTGACACCACATACCACAAACCACCCGAAAGCGGGAGCCTCCCAAATCCTCTTAGGCCCATCACCCCGCGCCCACCACTCACCCCTCGAAAGCGGCAGCTCCACCCTTTCAGGCTTGCGCACCCGCACTCCGCACCCTCCCACCCACCAACCCCCCCCGCTACTTCGCAGGCCCATTTTTGATCCACACGCTGTCCGCCACATCCACATTCAGTCGCACCCCGTTGGGAAACTGTTTGAGATCACACCGCGTCAGCCGGGCCGCGAGCGTGACAGCCGCGCCGATGGGCTCATGCGCCAGCTCCGTGGCTTTCTCAGAGGGAAGGTAGGCGTAGCACTGCTGAAAACGCACCGCCGGATACTTGCCGCTCAGCAGGCCATCAGCGGCGCGGATGCGGTAGTTCTTCGGGTTGTTCGGCACCACTTCCGCCGTGTCGATGACCAGGGTGAGCTGCACCGGCTTGTTGATCGCCACCTTCGCAAACCACGCATTGATCGCCTCCAGGTCTGCGGCAGCCAGGGCAGGGGCGTTGAGTTTCGCGCGCAGTTCCGGTGGCAGCGCATCCAGAAAACCGTCCAGTGCCGCACTCGGGCGCGCTGCGGCCGCCACGGCAGGCATGCCCGGCTTCTTCGGCGGCGCCGGGGCCGGCTTCTCCATCGGCCGCACAGACACATGCGTCCCCGGCTCGCCCGCCCACACATCGTCGATCTGCAGCTTGCCCTCAAACGGCAGTGTCTCCAGCGAGAGCGTCAGGTCCTCCTTGAGGCTTTCGCGGGTGTGTTTGAAGGTCACATCGCGCCATGCGCCATCGGGCGGAAGCGTGAAGGTGAAGTAGGTGAAGTAACCGCTCGGGCGCACCAGACTGGCCCGCATCTTCCCTTTGCCCCCGATGAAGCGCGCGCGGAATTTGACCTCCACCGTGGGCAGGGCGCCCAGCTTGAGCTCCTGGTGGAGCTCGTTCGTGTCCTGGGTGTTGGAGGAAAGTTCCAGCACCTTGTTGTCATCCGGCAGCGTGATGGCCTTGCCATCGCCACTCCAGAACTGCTTGCCCGCCAGGAAGTCACCGTTCTTCAGCCCCACATCCGCCGCGTGCAGGCCGCCTGCCAGCAGAAGACCCAGTGCAAAGGCGAGGGGACGAATCTGCGGGAGTTGGTTGGTTTTCATGATGGTGCTCAAACGACACGGTAGGTGGAATTTTTCAAGCAAGGATACGAAAAAAACGCAGGGTGGGCCTGCCAGTCCCCAAAGTAGTAGGAAGAAAGTTGAAGGCAGGAAGGACTGTAAATCTATAGACAAGTCCCACACCCGCCCTCCCCGCTCCCACCGCACCGCCGCAACCCCTCACAAAACAAGCACCCGCCATCACGACACCTCCCATGATGTCCAACGAACTCGCAGGCATATTCATGTGCTTCATCCTCGGCCTCATCTTCACCTTCGTCTCCTGGCGGGCATGGACTCGCAATGAAATCACCAATCGCCACGGACGCTATCGCCGCAAAGACAACCCCTTCGAATTTTGGTTTCACACATCCTTGTACATCTTCTGCGCCGCCCTCTCACTCATCCTCGGCATCTGCCTCAGCATCCACCTCCTCCGCTCCTCCTGGCGCACCGTGAAAGCCTCTCCCCACGGGCATGTCATGGAGGCCTCCGCGCAGGCAGTTTAAACCATCACATAAGATGGAGTGGTATTGTCGGCCCGCCTCATCGCTCAGCCTTCAGACGCATGCCCGTTCCACGCCGCAGCCTTCCTCGGGGGAGCCGCAGCCAAGCAAAAGCTGGAATGCCGCAGGCCGCACCCGGGCCCGCATGCCATGAGGCAAAGACACGGGGCAGGGGGGGGCATTGTCTCTTTCGTTAAAGGCCACGCTTTCTGTAAATATGCAAAAAACGTACAAACAATAAGAACGAGGTCTAAATAGAAATGTTATTGAAAAGAAAAAGGCGACCCCTGTATAAGAAGACAATTCAAGATATTCGTCTGCTTATGCCTGAGTCACTTCCTCTGTTTCGCGTCCTTTCCGGACCTTGTCGCCCTCTGTTGGTGATCTCCTTTCTCGGTGGCATGGGCCTTTCCTCCTGCCGCATGGTGCCCTCCCACTTCCACAGCAAGGCCAACGAGGAGGCCATGAAAAAAGCCAGGGACGCCATGGATGCTCAAAACACCGCAGCCCCCGGCATCTACGCCGCCATGCAGAGCAACCTTGACCTTTATGCCAAGGAAGAGAACCGCGTGCTGACCGAGTTCGCGGATGTCGCGGGCCAGACCACCGTCGCTTACAAGGACGTGGCCATCACCGAAAAGGTGCTCAAGGAACTCATCGACGACGGCAAGAGCTCCAAGGGAGAAATCAATGTCTTCATCAATGAAACTCTGCCAGCCCACATCCGCAGGATGGACGGCCTCACCCAGCAGCAAAAAAACGTCATCGCCGCAGCCAAGGATCCCATCGCCAGACTGGGAGACGAGATCGACAAGAAAAAGGACGAGATCAACATGTACAACAGTTCCGTCGCCCTGCTGCGCACGGCCATCATCGACGCCCCCGGCCTGAGCAGCTCCTTGGCCGGCTCCGTCAATCTGGACAATGCCTGGTCCACCGTCTCCATCCTGACGTCGGAGCTTGGAAAAAAAATCACCTATGTGGATGCCGATGGGAAGACCCAGAGTGAAGAGGCCTACAAAGTGGGTGAGCGCGCCTTCAAGTGGTTCAAGGGCGACGGCAAGGCACCGCGCGGCCGCCTGCTTCCTCAAGCCCCGGGCATCGATCTCATCGTGCTCAATGCCTCCCTCAAACTCCTCGAAGTCCAGCGGGATGCCGCCTCCGCAGAGCTCGATTATCTGGACAAAGCCCGCGTCGTGCTTGCCGAGGCCTGCACCCGCGCACTCCTCGCACGTGAGCTCGCGCGCGACAGCCTCAAATTCTTGGAACGAAAACCTGCCCAGATGCCAAACACCTTCCCCACGCAGATGGAAATGCAGACACGCCTTGCCCGTGGGATTTTGGACAACAACAAGAAAACCCAGGAGGGCAAGTTGGATACGCCCATCGACCCCCAGCTGGGCGTGCTGCGCAACTCCCTTCTCAGCGTCCGCAAGCTCGCCGTGGCAAAGACTTCCTTCGCACGCTCCCAGGCCCTGCTGGAGGTGGGCTTGCAACGCGTGGACCACCAGCGCTCCATCGCCCTTTCCAATGTGAATGACGCAGGCCGCCGCGCGGTGATCAGCCGCGCCATTGAGGGCCTGCAGGTGTACCACTCCAGCGGCTTCCGTCCGGAGCATCTCGCCCAGATCGCCCAAGTCGTGGCTCTTGGAGCCATCGCCTTGAAATGATTTCTCATCGCTCGCCACACCTTCCCGCCTATTTCTCATGCACTCCTCGGTTCTGACCCTCCTCACTCAGCGCGCCTTCTCCATCGCGGGTCCTGGCTTGGCGGCGGCTTTGCTGGCCTCCTGCGCCTCCTCCAAAACCGCGAACCATCTCGCAGGCACCACCATCAGCGAACTCGCCGCCTACGAGAAATCAGTGGAGGACAAAATCAATGCGGAGAAGGGCTTTTACCGCGCCCAGTCGGCCAAGCTCATCGAGCTCCAGGGCTACTCCGTGCTCCCCAAGGTGGACGCCGCCACCAAGGGCACAAAGCAGACCCCACGTGTCGCGGCCTCCACTTCAGCGGCGTTCAATGCAAAAGAATTCAATGAGGCCGCTGCCAAGGATGAGTCAGCAGCCGTCACAACCACACCCACCCCCGGCGCGACCAGCACCACCGCGACCAGCGCCACCCCACCTGCGGACCCTGCGGCGGACCGCATCCGCAGCTCCTTGCCTTACCTCCGCATCACCGCAGCCAGCGAGCGCGAGGCCGTGGTCGCCATCGACAAAGTTCTCGGCCAGGGCACACCCGCAGCCCGCAGCGCCTTCATGGGCTACGTCAGCGATGGCGTGGTCAATGACGGCGCGCAGGTGGAGAAAGCCGTGCAAAGCCGCCAGCTCATGGATGCCGCCGTGACCGCCAATCTGGCCAAGCTCGACTCCGGCAAGAGCAACCTCGCCGCCGCACGCGAGGCCCTGACTCAGACCACACAGAAAAAGTCCTTCTTTGCCCGCCTCAAGGACGCGCTCTCTTTCGGCAAGGAAGCCCGGGATCTCTACGAGGCCAAGCAGACCAAGCCCAAACCCAAAACCTGATCTCCACCGCTGGCACCCTCATCCCCGCCTTGGGCTCACCACGCATCCTTTTTCCAAACCCTCCACCCTTCATAGAAAGACCTGCTTATGGCTAAAGCCTCCACCAGCAAAAAAACGGCAAAAAAGGCGCCCAAAAAAGGGGCGAAAAAAGGAGCGAAAACAAAGCCCAAGTCTTCGGCTGCCAGCACAGCAAAAATGTTGAAGCTCATCCAGTCTCTGGATCTGCAAGTTCTGCACCTGAAGTTCAAAGCCAGCCCTCCTGCCGCTGCCGTTCCCTTGCCCGCCCCCACGGTGGGATTGGAAAAGACCGTGGCCCTGGCGGCAGTGGCAGCAGCCCCCGCTGCGGCGGAAGCCATGGCGGAGGACCTTGTCGGAGGCTCGCCGTCACTCCACGCTGACCCCAAACTGTGGCGGCGCCTCGTACAGCTTTGCCTGCTCAGCATTGAGAAAGACCTGGCCCTCAACACTCCTGCCAGCGAAGGTCTGGCTCTCAGCAAGCCTGCGGACCTCGAACTCTACGTGATCAGTCAGGAAGAACGCTTCGACCTGCTGGATCTCCACGACGCCACATTCCAGGCACTGGCTGATGCAGGCCATGCGCTGGCCGTCAATCACGCAAAAGCCGCCGCCACCAAGGTGGACACCATCGCCCCCGGAGATCCGGGCGCTGATTCCATGCTCGCCGACCTGCGCGCCCTCTCCGATGACATCCGTGGCGATCAAAACTTCAGCACAGTCCTGAATCTGCTGGAAGCCGCGACAGCAGCCTATGCAGGCACGCCCATTCCACCTTGAGTCAGTACGGGTGCCAGAATGCACCAGAACCGGGCATCCATGCCTCCGCGCTCACGGCTCCCGTTTCCAGCGCCATGCCCCGTTCACGCCCATGCTCCCGCATTAGCGGTCAGTGAATAATGCGCAATATTCTCAGGTGAAGAACTTGCTGGATTTGCATTCCGCAGCCAAATACAATGCGTTTCTAATTTACGAATATCACTGGAGTAAAAACCATGCCTTCCTCAGAATGCTCGCGCAGCACCTCCTCTCCACCCTCCCGCAGCCGCCGCCTCCACGCCTTGCTGGGCTGCGTCCTCAGTCTCCTCCTCAGCCACGCCTGGGCCGAGGACGTGCCGCCTGAGCCGGACAAATTCCACGCAGGCGTGCTCCGCGCCTGGGTCTCACGCGGCAGCGGCATGGGCAACAAGCCCCGCAGCGACGGCGACCGCTTCGCCCTCGGAGACGTCCTCGTCGTCGAAGTCAAAAACTTCAACGGCTGGCTCATTGGTCAGGCGGACAATCTCCACTACGTGGATGACGAACTCGCCAAAGGCACCTCTGACAAAGTCCGCTCCATCATCCTCAACGGCTACCTCAAACGCGCCGCAGACGCCAACCTCATCCTCCGCGAGGCCGCACTCGGCGTCCTCACAGACACTCGCGTCACCGAGTACGTGAATCAGGGCGCGCTCTCCATGGATGATGCCAGGGTGCTCGCACAAATCCGCGAAAAAAACGACCAGCTCCAGGCCGCCAGGCTGCAGCTCGTCGGCCCCCCGGACCCCCGGGAAGTCGGCCGCCTCACCCTCGCTCCCGGCAGGCCGAAAATCACCGCAGAGGCCGTGGTCGCAGACGTGCTGGATCTGCCCAGCTTCAAAAACCTCCTCCCCTTGCTATCCTCCAGCAGCACGGAGCAGAAGGTCACGCTCCTCCAGCAGGAGGTCCCACAGCTCATCAAAAAGATGCTCAAAAAGAAGGCCGCAGAGCTGCGCCTCCGCATCAACGACCTGGAGCTCAAGGGCGTCGCTCCCACCAACCCCGATGAAGAGGCGCAGAGCCAGGCCGAGCGCAAACCCGCCACCGACTACGACGACTACTTCTGGTACCGCTTCCCCATCGTCGAAAATGACGACAACACCACCGTGTGGCAGCAGCTCCGAAAACGCATCCTCATGAATGACAGCGTCCAGCTCACGCTGAACTGCCCTTTTGCAGACCGCTCCTTCCTCCTCCCCACCGCCGTCAAATACGTCGGCGCAGACACCCAGCCCCTCCAGGGCATGAGCATCCTCCGTCTCGTCGTCATCGACGGCCTGCTTTTTTCCGTCGCACTCCTCCTCATGGTCCTCTGCCTCGCTCTCTTCTTCATCAGCGCCTGCAGGACAGATCTCATCCGCGACACCCTCGGGAATCTCCGCGCAGACGGCATTCCCCCCTACAGCCTCTCCCGCTCGCAGATGGCCTTCTGGTTCATCCTCGTCATCGGCTCCTTTCTCTTCCTCTTCATCTCCCTGAACAAGGTGCCCGTGCTCAACAACACCTGTCTCTGGCTCATCGGCATCGGCGCAGGCACCGCCCTCGGCGCCGCCGTCATCACAGAAGACCGCAGCAAGACCGGCGGCGGGCTCAATACCTGGCCTCTCAAACGCGCCACAGGAGAAGGCCGGGACGCCTTCTTCCAGAGACTCGACATCGAAATCTACCTCAAGGAAGACGCCCTCGCCGCAGACAAGGACACCCTGCTGCAGCAGATCACCGGCCTGAAACAGTCCATCAGCGAATGCAAACGCGCCCTCTTCACCGCGCAAAACACCACGCTTCCCACCCTGCGCAAGGCCATCATCAAACTCGAGCAGGACATCGCGACCAAGGAATACGATCTCGAACAAGCCCCCGAGGCGAACCGCGAAGCCCTCCGCAGCGAGATCCAGGAAATGCGGCGGCAGCACACATGCCAGCTGTACGAAGAACAGCCCGCGCTTGAAGAAAAGATCACGACCCTTCAGAGCGATCTCATCACGCTCCAGTCGGAAGCCACCACAAAGCAAAAAATCCTCCAGCTCGCCCAGAAGGCAGACACCCCCGGCTACTTGGAAGACCTCGTCAGACTCAAGCAGCAGCAGGCCGAGTGCGAACGCATGAGCACCAGCCCCTTGATGCGTCTCCTGGATGACTGGATGACGGAGGAAGGCCGCTACAGCTTCCACCGCTACCAGATGCTCATCTGGACCCTCGTCCTCGGCGTCGTCTTCGTCGTCACCGTGGCCAAGACCCGCTCACTGCCCGTGTTTGACGACACCCTCCTGGCCCTGCTCGGCATTTCCAACGGCACCTACCTCGGCTTCCGCCTCCCGGCCGCCGCCAAAAAGGAGTAACCACTCCGCCCGCCGCCCGCGTCCATCCTCACTCAGATCCCGATCCCGGCGCTGCGGCAGGCGTCGCACCATTCCCACGCCGCGCAAAGATCCCCGGCTTAAACGTCGTCACCCACATCGGCGCACCCCAGGACGAAGGATGGCGCGAGGTGTACCGCACCGTCTTCTCCTTCAGCGGCGTCCCCGGCGCCGGATGCGGCACCTCCAGGTCGTGGTAAATGTACTCATACGAACCATGCGGCGAAGCCACACGATCATAGTACCCCATCCCGCCCGGGCGTGATTCACTGTAGGGGTAGAACCCGCTCCGCTCATACGGCCTTCCATACGGGCGCAGGCTGCTCACATACGCCGGAGAGCCAAACGCAGGCGGAGCCACCTTCGCCGAAGTCGCCGTCGTCCGCGCCGGCACCGTGCGCCGGTACAAATCACCCGTGCAAGACACCAGCCCACCGGCCATCACCGAGGCACAAACAAGCAGAAGAGAAGTTTTCATAAAAAGCGAAGCGGTAAAAATTTCAGAACAACAGCCGGAGAATAACCACCCAAGTCCCGCCTGTCTCTCACAATAATCGCCCCCCGCCCGCCCAAAGGCCGTGCCGAAAGCCCCAGCCCGTCCGCTTCCTCCATCCCCGCCCGCCTCACACAGCGCCCCAGGAGCGCGAGTCTCCGAACCCGCCCTGGGCTTCGAAGCCTTGGCGAAGAAGGCAGCACCCGCCACCCGCCCATCACGCCACCTCACCCCACACCAATCCTGTGAATCCCCCCATCCTGTAAATCCTGTCCATCCTCCGCCCGCACCCACACCCACACACAAGCATACGCAAAAACAGAACGAAAAATCTGGCCGACATTCCGTTATTGGGTATTATGCCGCCATGGTCATTCACTTCGCGGACAAAAACACCGAAGCGATTTTTCAGGGCAGGGCCGTCAAACGTGTGCCGCTGGAACTGCAGCAGAATGCGCTGCGCAAGCTCCAGATGATGCACGCCGCCACCAGCATCACCGAACTCCAGGCCATGCCATCCCTGCAATGCAAAGTGCTCGGCGGCCAGCCCAGAGGCCAGCCGCCCCTCTGGAGCATTCGTATCAATCAGCAGTGGCGCATCACCTTCACCTGCACCGAGCCACCCCTCGAAATCCGCAATGCATGTTTCACCGACTATCATTGATTGATTGAATCCTCTTCACCACGCCCCGCTCCCATTCCAAAACATCCCTTCAAAATGAAAACCGCAAAAACCAAGACCGCAAAAACCAAGGCCAGCCCCGCAGCCCTGCGCCCGGCGCACCCTGGCGAGATCCTCCTCCTCGAATTCCTGGAGCCCGTCGGCGTCAGTCAGTATCGGCTGGCACAGGCCACCTCCATCAGCGTCAGCCGCATCAATGACCTGGTCAAAGGCCGGCGCGGCATCACCCCGGACACCGCCATCCGCCTCGGTGCCGCCCTCGGCGTCAGCCCCGAATTCTGGCTCAATCTGCAACGCGACTACGACATGCGCCTGGCCCGCGCCGCCAAGGCCGCCGAATACGCCGCCATCACCGTGATTCCCGAACTGGCCAAAGCCGCGTAGTTTTCCAAAGACTCCAGTAACTCCACCCGTGTCCCAACGCTGGTAGCATCTGGTAGGGACGCGCTGCGTCGCGTCCGTGGAATCCTTCCTCCCACAATTACCTCCCACCCAAATCTCTCCCCCTTTCCAAACACCCCCACCTCTCACCACCTCCCGCCAGCATCCAGCATCCAGTCCCCCCCTCAAATCCCCAGCCTCAACTGCCGCCTCTGCTCCGGCGCCACCAGCGTCGAAACCCCGATCCCGATCAGCCGCAGCGGCCCCGTCACCAGCCGGTCACGCGCCAGCAAATAACACGCCATCCGGTAGATCTCCCGCTCCGTCGTCACCGGCTCCTCCAGCCGGATCTGCCGCGTCAGCGTCGTGAAGTCGCTGTAGCGTACCTTCACCTGCACCGTCATCGCGCCCACCCCGTGCTTCCCCAGCGTCTGCGCCACATCCAGCGCCATCTCCTTCAGCGCCGCCCGCAGCACCGGCCGCGCGTCCGTGTCATTGAGAAACGTGTTCTCCGCGCTGATGCTCTTGCGCTCCTCGCTCAGATCCAGCTCACGTTCATCATTCCCCAGCGCCCGCTGCCGCAGCTTCGCCGCAAACGAACCCGCCACCGCCTCCAGCCCCTGCGTCGAGTCCTGCAGATCCGCGATCGTCCGCAGCCCCAGCGCCTCCAGGCCCTGCGCCGTCACCGGCCCCACCCCGTGGATCGCGCTCACCGGCAGCGGTCGTAAAAACGCGATCTTGTCCCTGTCCAAAATCACCGTCAGTCCGTCCGGCTTTTGGAAATCACTCGCCAGCTTCGCCAGAAACTTGTTCGCGCTGATCCCCACACTCGCCGTCAGCCCCCGCTCCTCGCGGATGCGCCGCTTGATCGCCGCCGCCATCGGCCGTGCCGCCTCGATCGCCGCATCCACCTCCAAAGCCGGGTCCGCATGCGCGCTCACATCCAGGTACGCCTCATCCACAGACACCTGCTCGATCAGCGGCGTAAACTCCTGCAAAATCTCCATGATCCGCGCCGACTCCGCCCGATACACCTCCATGCGCGGCCGCACAAAGATCCCCGCCGGGCACAGCCGCCCCGCCGTCCGTGAAGGCATCGCCGACCGCACCTTGAACTTCCGCGCCTCATAGCTCGCCGCACACACCACCCCACGCTGATCCGGCGGCGATCCCACGATCACCGGCTTCCCCCGGTACTCCGGATTGTCCCGCTGCTCCACCGATGCAAAAAACGCATCCATGTCCATATGCATGATCACTCGCGGCATGGCCTTAACGTACGGCAGAAAGCAGGGGTTGGATGTTCATTCACTCGGCTCGCGCAGCATTCACTATCAATCACGAAAAGTCACCCAAACCGCTCTCACAAATCGTCGCAAACACGCCCCCACCCAAAAAGGTCGGCCTCCGAGCCCGCAGCACGTCGCCCCCCCCCTCCAGCGCACCGCTCATCTCCCAAGCCCCATCACCATGGCCGCTCGCCACACGCTCCTCTTCCACGCCTCCCGCTCCGCCCCCCGCTCCGCCTCCGGCGAAGGCCGTTGGTCTTCAATGCCTCCCCGGTCCTGCCACTCCACCACTACCGCATTCCTCCCACCACACACGCCCACCACACCACAAATCCTGAAATTCTGCCATCCTGTTAATCCTGTCTATCTACCCCGACCACCACACAACTCCCGCAAAACCACACCACTCCACCAAGAACTCCGCCAACCCTACAGCTCCACCATCCCGCTCCCACCATCGCCACCCTGGTTCTTCACCTCCGTCAGCGGCATGTTCCGCTCGCCTGGCAGCAGCTTCCGTTTGTCAGACAGCGTCGCAAAGAGGTAGTACAGCCCCGGGATCACCAGCAGCCCCACCACCGTCCCCAGCAGCATCCCGCCCGCCGCAGAAGCACCGATCGTCTTGTTCGCGATCGCGCCCGCACCCGAGGCGCGGAGCAGGGGAATCATCCCCGCGATGAACGCAAACGACGTCATCAAGATCGGCCGGAAGCGCACCCGCGCACCCTCAATGGCCGCATCCAAAATCGGCAGCCCCTGCTGATGTTTCTGCGTCGCAAATTCAACGATCAAAATCGCGTTCTTCCCCAGCAGCCCCACCAGCATGATCAGCCCCACCTGCGCGTAGATGTCGTTGTCCAGGCCAAAGGTGTGCAGCATCACAAACGAGCCCATCACCCCGATCGGCAGGGAAAGGATCACCGCCAGCGGCAGCAGAAAGCTCTCATACTGCCCCACCAGCACCAGGTACACAAACAGCAGCACCACCACGAAAATGTAGATCGCCTCATTCCCCCGGCCCACCTCATCAAACGCCAGCCCCGCCCAGCCGATGTCATACCCGCGCGGCAGCACCTTCTCCGCCACCTCCTGCACCGCCCGGATCGCATCCCCGCTGCTGTAGCCATCCGCCGGCGCACCCTGGATGGACGGGGCAGGGTAGGCGTTGTACCGCGTGATCTCATTGAGCCCCTGCTTCCGCTTCAGCACCACAAACTCCGAGAACGGCACCATCTCCCCCTTGTCATTCCCCACATACAGGTCCTGCAGGTCCTTCGGCATCTCGCGGTACTTCGGGTCCGCCTGCACATACAGCTTCCAGAACCGGCCAAACCTCACAAACCCCTGCTCATACGTGCTCGCCACCAGGATGGCCAGGCTCTCCATCGCCGTCTTGATGGACACCCCCTTCTGCATCGCCATCTGGTTGTCGATCTCGATGTCCAGCTGCGGATAGTTCGCGCTGAAAAAGCTGAACAGCCCATGCAGCTCCTTGCGCTTTTTCAGCGCCTCCATGAATTCATCATTCACCACCTGCAGCCGCTCGTAGTTCCCGCTGCTCGTCTTGTCCAGCAGCCGCAGGGAGAAGCCGCCCGCCGCCCCATACCCCGGCACCGCCGGCGGTTCGTAAAACTCCAGCTTCACCCCCGAGATCACATGGCACCGCTTCTCCAGTTCCGCGATGATCTGGTGCGAGTTCATCTTCCGCTCAGACCAGTTTTTCAGATTGATCAAACACGTCCCCGCATTCGATCCGCGCCCCTCCGTCAGCACCTCATATCCCGCCAGCGATGAGATGGACTGCACGCCCGGGATCTCCTTCGCGATCTTCTCCAGCTCGATCGACTTCGCAAACGTGCGCTCCAGCGTGGAGCCCGGCGGCGTCTGCAGGATCGCGTAGATCATCCCCTGGTCCTCCGCCGGGATGAATCCCGGCGAGAGAGTCTGGTTCACCCCATAGATCGCCACGCCCGCCAGCACCAGAATCCCCAGCGTGACGGCCTTGCGGTGCACGATCTTCTTCAGCAGCCCCACGTACACATTCGTCAGTTTTTCAAAGGCGCTGTTAAAGTGCTCCAGCGCCCACTCCACCGGCCCGCGGTGTTTGTGCTTGTGCTGGTGCTGCACCTCCGGCCTGCGCAAAATCATCGCGCACAGCACCGGCGTCAGCGTCAGCGCCATGATCCCGGAAAGAATGATCGCAGACGCCATCGTGATGGAAAACTCCCGGTAAAACACCCCCACCGGCCCGGACATGAACGTCACCGGCACAAACACCGCCGTCATCACCAGCGTGATCGCGATCACCGCCCCCGCGATCTCCACCAGCACCCGCTGCACCGCCTCAAACGGCGTCAGATCCGTCCCATGCATCTTCGCATGCACCGCCTCCACCACCACGATGGGGTCGTCCACCACGATCCCGATCGCCAGCACCAGCGCAAACAGCGTGATCAGGTTGATGCTCACCCCGCACATCTGCATCAGGAAAAACGCCCCCACCAGAGACACCGGCACCGCCAGCGTCGGGATCAGCGTGCTGCGCCAGTCCCCCAGAAACACAAACACCACCAGCGACACCAGAATGAAGGCCTCCATCAGCGTGTGCAGCACCTTCTCGATCGAGGCATCCAGAAACTTCGACACATCATAGCTGATCTCGTAGTCCATCCCCGCCGGGAAGCTCTTGCGCTTCATCAGCTCCAGCCGTTCCTTCAGCAGCTTGATCACCTCGTTCGCGTTGCTGTTGTAGCTCTGCTTGATCACGATCGCCGCAGACGGGTTGCCGTCCAGGTCCGAGTACAAATCGTAAAACTCACTCCCCAGCTCCACCCGCGCCACGTCCCCCAGGTGCAGGATCTCCCCGTTCTCCGTCGCCCGCAGGATCACCTTCTCATACTCCTCCTGCTTGTTGTAGCGCCCCTTGTACGTCAGCACATACTCCAGCGCCTGGGATCGCTGTGCATCTGCCCGCCCCAGCCTCCCCGGCGTGCCGATCACGCTCTGCTCAGAGAGCGCCTTCATCACATCATCCGTGGACACATTGTAGGCCCGCATCCGGTCCGGCTTCAGCCAGATCCTCATCGCATAGTTGCGCGTGCCCAGGATGCGCACCTGCCCCACCCCGCGCGTCCGCGCCAGCTCAGGCTGCAGCTGCACAAACGCATAGTTGAACAGGAACTGCATGTCCGCGTTCTTGTCCTTGCTGTACAAGTTCACGTACATCAGCATGTTCGGGCTCACGTTGTTCACGATGATCCCCTCCCGCTGCACCAGCGGCGGCAGCTGGTTCTTCACCTGGTTCACCCGGTTCAGCACGTTCACCGTCGCCACGTTCGGGTCCGTTCCCAGATGGAACACCACCTGGATCGTCGCCTCGCCCGCGCTCGTCGCGTCAGACATCATGTACTTCATGTCCTGTACGCCGTTGATCGACTGGTCCAGCATCACCAGCACGCTCTCCTCCAGCACCTTCGCGCTCGCCCCGGGGAAGGTGATGTTCACCATCACCACCACCGGCGCCACATTCGGAAACTGCGAGATCGGCAGCCGGAAGATCGACAACGTCCCCAGAAAGAGGATCAGCAACGAGATCACAATGGCCAGCGCTGGCCGCTGTAAGATCTTCGAGAACATGGTTGGTGGGGGATGTTACTGCGCCTGGAGCTTCAGGTTTGCATACGCATCCTTCGTCTCCTCAAACCGGTAGTCATGCGCTTTCTCACCATCATGAGCCTGCCGCTGACCCTCAAAAATGATCCTGTCCTCGGTCGTCAGTCCGCCGTTCACCACGAACAGATCCTCCAGCTCCTCAGCCACGTCGATCTTCACCTGCTTGATCACGTCGTCCTTGCCCACCGTGTAGATGTAGAAGTCCCCCCCCAGTTCAAACGTCGACTTCTGCGGCACCAGCAGCGCCGCTTTCACCGTCCGCTGCATGCGGATGTTCCCCGTCTCACCATGCCGCAGCAGACCCTTCGGATTCGGGAAGTCCGCGCGGAAGGGAATCGTGCCCGTCTTGTTGTTGAATTCAGCCTCGATCACATTCACCCGCCCCTTCTGGTCAAAGACCTTCCCGTTCGCCATGATCAGGCTCACCTTTTTGCTCTCCTCAGACTGCACCGTGGAGGCATACTCCAGGTAGTCCGCCTCAGGCACATTGAAGTAGATCCACATCTCGCTGTTGTCAGACAGCGTCGTCAGCAGGTCGCCCACCTCCACCAGGCTCCCGTTTCGCAGCCGCAGGCGGTCCATCAGTCCTGTGAACGGCGCCTTGATCGTCGTGAATCCCAGATGCGTCTGGGAAAGGTTCACCTCCGCCAGCTTCTGGTCCAGCTTCGCCTTCGCCATCGTCAGCTCCTTGTCAGACACCACGTTGGTGTCCAGCAGCCGCTTCGTGTTTTCATACTCCACCCGCGCCACCTGCGCCTCCGCCTCCGTACGTTTCACCACAGCACTGTACACCCGCGGCAGGATCGAAAACATCAGGTCACCCTCCTTCACCATCTGCCCCTCCTTCACATTCACCACCTCCAGGTAGCCGCGCTCCAGCGCACGGATCTCGATGTTCCGGCAGGACCGGATCTGGCACACATAGTCACGCGAGATCACCGTGTCCCGGATGATCGGCTTCGTCAGCACCAGCTGAGACTCCTCTTCTTCCTCAGCCTCATGGTGCGCCTCGGTATGGTCACAGCTGCTCAGCGTCATCGCCGCCAGCCCCGCACACACTAGCGCCGCCCACCTCCCAGGCCGCAGTTCACGGGCCTTGCTGATCTCAGGAGAGTGAAACGAACTGAACACGAAAGGGTGGTCTCTGTAACTCATAAGGGGGTGTGAAGATACTAGGTGCAGAGGCTCCAAAGTAAAGCATCGCAATGCATGGAAACGAAAACAATACGTCCGTCTTTTCGGCAAAGATAAGTCCGGTTTTAAGTAGGATAACCTGCTGCAAAAAATAGGCTGGAAGCCTATAGTGTAAAACAGCCTTTCCCCAGTGAACGTGCCTCCAATCCACCTTCACGCATGCCTTTGAGAAGTCACGGCAGGCCCATGCTCGAAAAATCAAGAGTAAGTAAGTTTATTACCATGGATAGCCCCCTAAAACCATGCCTTCCATCCCCTCAATCCGCCTCTCATTTTTCACCACCGCCGCCCGCCGTGCCGGGCACCACATCATGTCAGCACACACCCGCAATCTCGTATCATCGCTCCAAGACGTAGCAAACCCTGCGCATGTATTAGTCCCGCCTTTAGGCGGTTCTGGACGCACGCCCCCAATGCCCCGCCACTCAGGCACCACAGAGATGCTGGATCTCATCTCACTCCAAGGCACCCACCACTCACTCCACTTCATCGCATTGCAGCCACGCATTCGCGTCTCCGCATTTACCCACCCCGCAACAACGCCAACCAGTAATCCTGAAATTCTGCCATCTTGTGAATCCTGTCCATCCATCCATCCGCCCACCACAACACACCATAACCGCACACCTCCACCACACACGCATGCCCCACCAACAATCCTGAAATCCCACCATCCTGTCCATCCACCCCGCACATCCCACCCACTCCGTTCCCCGGTCACCCCCATAAGAAAGGCTTGCAATCAAATCCCCCCAAGATTCAAATGCCCCACCATGCCGCGTCTCAGCAATTCCATCACCAGCCTCCTTCGGCTCCTCCTGTCCGTCGGTCTGTTGTTTTCCTCAGCCCTTGCCCAGCAGCCAGAGCCAGACGTGACCACCCTCTCCGCCGAAGACCAGGCCATCGTCAAAGGCCTCCGCTTCAGAGCCATGGACGCCGCCCCCGCAGACACCCGCACCGCCACCTTCATCAAAGGCCGGCTTCCCGTCGTCAACGCCAGCTCCAAACCCACCATTGTCGGCAAGCTCAGCGCCGAGGCACGCATGCTCTTCCGCACCCCCGACAAAGAATGGACCGTCCTCAGATGCCGCCAGGACATCGTCCTCAACAGCAAAGGCTCCTCCGAGCTCTACATCAGCTTTGGCGAGACCAACTCACAGATCGAAAAAATCACCGGCGACAAAAAAGCCAAGGTCGAAGACTCCATCACCATCATCCGCTACGACGGCGTGAAGATCTTCGAAAGCGAGCCCTCCAAAGCCAGCCGCCTGCCCCCCGACTGGTGGCTGCAAACAGGCCCGCTGAAAGGAGGGCAGGGGCAGGGCACACCCGTCGCCACCGTCGAATCCGGCAAAACCACCGACACCTCCACCGGCGAGTTCAAAGCCCTCCGCATCGCCACAGAGCGCACCCTCCGCGCCCAGATCTGGAAAACCTATGAGCAGGGCGTCGCCTCACTCAACACCCGCTACCTCACCGCCATCGACAAAGCCCTCAAAACCGCCCAGACCGAAGGCCAGCTCGATGAAGCCCTCGCCCTGCGCAACGAGAAAGACACCGTCACCAAAACCGGCCGGGTCCCCGCCGCCGCCGCTCCCGCCGCAGCCCCCGCCCTGGCCGCCCTGCGCACCACCTACACCACCGCCATCACCGCCCTCAAATCCTCCCGCGCCAAAGCCTCCCTCCCGCTCATGCAGGACTACAATCAGAAAGCCGAGCTCCTCATCGCCCGCCTCATCAAAGAAGGAAAACTCGACGAAGCCAAGTCCGCCCGCGACAGCAAAGACGTGCCCCTCATCGCCGAAGACTAGGCCCCCGCCCCGCGGTCATCACATCCCGCATCATCGCGCCACCCCGCCGCGCAGTCACATCTCGCGTCATCAAGTCGCCACCTCACACTGCCACCTCCATCCGAAGGGGGGCGTGCACTCCGAGTAAGCCGCTCCACGACCGTCTCTCCCTGATGGGGGCCTCACACTCCGCACACTTCCCTGGGCTCAAATCCCCGCCATCTCCCGATGGCGCAGCCATCCCCGATTCCACCGGCTCGCATCGCGTGGCGATGCCAGCAAAAACATGCCCGCCACCCCGCCTGTCTCCAAATACCACACCCTAGCACAAACCACCATCCAACGCTCCGCCACGCCAACCATCCTGAAATCCCGCCATCCTGTGAATCCTGTCCATCCACACCCCGCACATCCCACCCATTCCGCGACTCCTCACCGCCCCGCACACAATCCTCACCATCCCACACACCGCCCCTACTCCCCCTTGATCCTCAAATGCGCGAACGCCTTCTCCGGCGCCTCAAACTCCGCCCCCTCCGCCTTCGCCCCGTCCTTCGCCAGGCCCAGTCCCGCAAACACGATCGTGTCATCCGCGCCCACACCCTCGCTCACCACAAACAGATTCTCCAGCTCCGCAGAAACCTTGATCTCCCGATGCTTCATCACCTGATCCTTCCCCACCACATACACATAGTGGTGGTCACGTATTTCAAACGTCGCATTCTGCGGCACCAGCACCGCCTGCTTGATCATTTTCCACACGCGCAGGACCCCGCTCTCACCATTCCTCAGCAGGCCCGTTGGATTCGCAAAATCCGCGTGCATCGGCGTCAGGCCGCTCTTCTCGTCGATCTTCCCCTCCGTCACGTTCAGCCTCCCGGGCTGGTCGAAAATCTTGCCATTCGCCAGCACCAGCGTCACCTGCTTGTTTTCTCCCGTCTGCGCCTGCGCCGCATACTCCCGGGACTCCGCCTCAGGCACATTAAAAACCACCTGCATCTCGGTGTTGTCAGACAGCGTCGTCAGCACAGCGCCCTGATCCACCAGGCTCCCTTCCGCCAGCGGCAGGCGGCCCATCAGACCTGAAAACGGCGCTTTGATCGTGTTCACGCCCTCATCACCCTGTGCCACCTTCACCAGTTCCAGCTTCTCATCCCATTGGGCCTTCGCCTCGCTCAGTTCCTGATCGGTGGCCTGCTGGTTCTTCAGCCGCCGCTCCGTGTTTTCAAAGACCCCCTTCGCCACCTCCGCCACAGCCTCCGCACGGTTCATCGCCATCCGCTTGCTCCCCGGTACAATCTTGAACATCACATCGCCCGCGTTCACATGCTGGCCTTCCTTCACGTTCCCCAGCTTCAGATAGCCCCGCTCCGGCGCCAGCACCTTGACGTACCTGCGCGAGTTGATCTGGCAGGCGTACTCACGCGAGATCGTGGTGTCCTGCTGCAGCGGGTGCGTCAGCACCATCACCGCCGCATTTCCGCTCTTTTTGGAATGGCACGCGCCCAGTGTGAAAGCCGCCATCAAGCACGCTCCCATCTGCAAAAACCGCATGGCCGTCCGCACCCTCTGATCTTCACAAGTGCCCGTGAATTCAAACAATCTCACAACCGCGGAGTAGGACCCAAATCTCATAAGAGCACGATGCTAGACACCCCATTTTTAAAGTAAAGCCAAGCTAAATGGGTATATGTCCTAGACTGCATGAAACACCTCTGAAAACCAGCAAAGTTATGCAAATAGGATGGTGTAAATAGGCTCGTGGCCTATCTGCTGATAAGCAATCGTACTTACTGAAGCGATCATAAGCTACGCCAGCCAATCCCACTAACTCCAGCAAACCTTTGCTCACAAAATCAACTGCCTCACAACACACATTTTCGAATCGCGCCAGCCCGCACCTCAGATATGGACTGCGGTCGCGAAGTGAGGAACAGCCTGTCCTTCGTAGCTTTAGCGAAGAAGGAAACGCAGCTACCGCTTTCGCCGTCCTCGGTGACTCCCACATGCCACAAACCACCCGAATGCGGCAGCCGACAATCCCTCTGAGCCCCGTCACCCCACGCCCACCACCAGCCGCTCGAAAGCAGCAGCTACTCACATCCCCTTTGGACTGCGATAACACAGCGAGAAACAAACGCAGCCCCCGCCCATCCGCCATCCAGCATCCAGCCCTACACCCCCACCATCTCCTCCGCTTCCTCCTCCTCACCCGCCTCAGACGCCACCACCGGCGCAGGCAGCCCCAGCGGCCGGTTGCTGATCGCGCTCACGTCCATGCTCAGGTCGCCGCCCTTCGGCTCGCGTCCCGTCAGGCGGCAGAAGTCATGATAACTCAGCACCTCAAACGTCCGGTCCAGATGCTCCACCACCACCGTCATGCTCTCCACCCAGTCGCCCGAGTTCAGGTAGTGCACATCCTCGATCATCTTGTCCGCCGGCGTATGGATGTGCCCGCAGATGATCCCATGGCAGCCCTTCCACTTCGCCAGCTTCTGCAGCTGCTCCTCGTAGCGCCCCACAAAGCTCACCGCGCCCTTCACCTTCATCTTCACCCAGCGGCTCAGAGAGAAGGCCTCCTTGTTCCGCCACCGCAGCCACGCGTTGTACATCCGGTTCAGGCGCAGCAGCAGCTCATAGCCCACCGCCCCCACCTTCGCCAGCCACACATGGTTCGTCGTCACATGGTCAAACCCATCCCCGTGCACCACCAGGTAGCGCCCGTGCGGCGACTCATGGATGTGCTCCTCCACCAGAGACAGACCCGCCAGCTTGAACGGCAGAAACTTCTCCAGGATGTCATCATGGTTCCCGCGCAGGTAGATCACCTCCGTGTCCTCCTTCTCCATCTTTTTCAGCACCGTCCGCACAAAGTGCGTGTGCTCCTGCGTCCAGCGCCCCGATCCGCTCAGCGCCCATGCATCGATGATGTCCCCATTGAGCACCAGCTTCTCGCACTTGCAGTGCCGGATCAGATGCGCCGCCTGCACCGCCTTCGAGTCCGCCATGCCCAGATGCACATCCGACATGAACAGCGTCTTGATACGAAGTTTCGTTTTCATAGAAAGCAAAGAAGGGAAGGGGAGAGGTCAGTTTTTCGCCGCCACCATCCACCTCCGCCAGACACGCGGACCCACTGTGAATAGTAACGACCTTGTCACCAGACATCGCCCTTCACCGCCCGCTGCGAAACACACCAAGTAAAACGTTTTCGTCACGAGGTCCGCCCCCGCCTCACCACCTCACATCTTCGGCGTTTTAGACGCCTGCAGCGTGCGGTCCAGCTCCTGCATCCGCTTCGTCTCCACCGTCGGCGCACTCTCCAGCTGCGCCTGCCGGCTCTCAACCGCCCGCCACACCGACCACAGGCACGTCACAAACAGCCCCACCGCCATGATCGGCCCGCCATGATGCCGGATAAAGCGCGTCTGCCGGCGCCATTGGAGGAAGCACTGAAGTTCGTTATGTCGTGGCTTGAACATGCCCCCATCATTGAGACGAGCTCCCTCTGCCTCAAACACTACCTCGTCACAATACTGTTACCACCCTGCCATCAGCAGTGATCAATCAGCTCAAACAAGCTTGGCAGGCACCCGCTGAATCGCGTCCAAAGATTCCTTCCTCCCATCACCACCTGCCGACACCAAGCTCTCCCCCATTCCAAACGCCCCGCCTCTGATGACTCACCCCAGCGCAACCACCATCCACCAACAACCATCCGTCCCCGCCAGCACATCATTAAGCTCTACGCCTATTCAAAGTAGCGCCCAAAGCCACCACCCCATAAACCCACCACACCCATCAAACTCCCACACCTCACCACCCACGCTCCACGCACACGTTTTCCTTCACCACCTTCCGCAACAAATCCGTCACAATCATCACACCCTCACACTCTGCGACGAGATCGTAACATGCTTGTCTTTGGCAGCACTCCATTCCTGCCGTCACAGTCTCGTCACCCGAACATGAGCAGAATCCTGGTAGTCGATGATGAGAAGGATATTGTCGAACTCGTAAGCCTTCACCTACAACGAGAAGGCCACGAGGTCGTCTCCGTGGGCAACGGCCTCGCCGTTCTCCCCATGGCCGTCAAGACCGCCCCCGACCTCATCGTCCTCGACATCATGCTCCCAGGCATCGATGGCGTCCAGGTCCACCGCCGCCTCCGTGCAGACACCCGCACACGCCACATCCCCGTCATCATGCTCACCGCCCGTGCGCAGACGAATGACCGCATCGCCGGACTTGAGAGCGGCGCAGACGACTACCTCACCAAGCCCTTCAGCCCCCGCGAGCTCATGCTCCGCATCGGCGCCGTCCTCCGCCGTTCGCAAAAGGTCGTCATGCTCGCAGAGCAGCGCATCGGCGAGTTCCTGCTCGACCGCAAGAACATGTCCCTGTCCATCAGCGGCAAGCTCGTCGAGCTCACCATCACCGAGCTCAAGCTCATCACCACCCTCATGGCCAATCCGGACGTGATCCACTCCCGCAGCGAGCTCCTCAGCGCCGTCTGGGGTTACGCAGACGACACCCACTCCCGCACCCTCGACACCCACATCAAACGCCTCCGCGACAAACTCGGAGACCACGGCCGCCACATCGGCACCCTGCGCCGCCAGGGTTATCTCTTCCAAAGCGTCGTCCAAGAGCTCGCAGACGCAGACGCATGACCAGTGAGGTGATGACCGCCCCGGCTCAGCCAGGAATGAATGCACCGCGCGCGGACACCGCCTCCCCCATGTGCATGCAGGATGACTGCCGCCTCTTCGGCACCCTCCTCAATGAAGCCCCCCAGGGCATCCTCGTCGTCGATGACGCAGACACCATCGTCTTCGCCAATCTCGCCATGAGCGTCATGCTCCTCCCCCATTCCCTGGAGGAAGGCCGCCCCCTCGGCACCGCCCCCAGCCTGGAGGCCATCACCCGCATCATCAAAGACGCCCGCAGCCGCCACACCCGCGTGGAAGGAGAGCTCCGCCTCCCGCTTCCCCACTCCTACGCCGCCGAGTGGAGCCATGAGCGCCACTACCACCTCTCCGCCTCCCCCTGGAGCGAAGGCCCCCGCACCGGCATCTGGGTCATGGTCGAAGACCGCACCGAGCACGACACCATCGCCCAGACCCGCCAGGACTTCGTCACCAGCGCCGGGCACGAGCTCCGCACCCCGCTCTCCCTCATCCACGGTTACATCGAGACGCTCAAAAGCGGCATGATCAAAAACACCGCCTCCTTGGTGCGCTGCCTCGATGTCATGGAAAAGCACTCCCGCCGCATGATGCGCATCATCGACGACATGCTCACCATCTCCCGTCTCGAAGGCTTGGAGGAGCCCCTCAAGACCGAAACCTTCCTCGTCCGCGCCTGCGTGCACGATGCCATCGAGCATCTCACCCCCCTCATCGAAATCCGCCAGCCCGTCATCACCCTCGACTTCCCCCCTGACGGCGGCCTCCTCAGCGGCGATCGCTTCTACTGGGATCAGATCTTCTCCAATCTCATCGAAAACGCCCTCAAAGAAAATCCCCGCACCGGCCTCCGCATCGCCATCACCGGCCGCTGGACCCAGCACGAGTGCATCATTACCGTCACCGACGACGGCATCGGCATCCGCCCCGAAGATGTCCCCTACGCCTTCAAGCGCTTCTACCGCGGCGTCCAGGAGTCCAAAGGCACCGGCCTCGGCCTCTCCATCGTCAAACGCGCCGTCGAAGTCCACGGCGGCACCATCGACCTCGAAAGCCACCCCGGCCGCAGCACGCAGTTCACCATCCGCGTACCCTTGCCCGGCTAAAGTATCGGGGGCATTCCTGCCCCGTCTCAGGTTCGTCCTCGATCATTCAGCTCCGCAACACTCAGCCGCCCTGCACCCGGAGTTTGCAGTGGTTGACGGTAGCTGACCGTTGTTTCCCAGACGCTCCGCTCACCCCTCTCTTCGTATTGTAGTACCGGCTTTAGCCGGTTCCGGTTTTGCCGGGGGATGTGACTTGGAGTCTTCGGTCTTAGGTTTGATTAGCTCCCTGATGTCAGTGCCGCCAGGCTCCTTTTTGAAATGATCCAAAGCCATCTCCAGAGCATTTTCAAAGTGACTCATTGGCTGCTCATGCACAGGAGCCATCCAAAAGTACTCAAAACAAAAACGGTATGTGGGGGCCAGATGCGCCTCCCTAATGGAATGCGGCGCCGGGAATCTGGGATCCACCCGAACGAGACGTACACCAGCCGGATAAATCTTCTGGTTTAACTTCTTGGCTTCCTCAGTCTGCGGATTCTCAGCGATGAAGGCCTGGCGCATCTTTTCAATCTCCGCTCCGCTGGGATGCTTGACATAAGTTTTGTAAATCTCCTCAAACAGATTGCGGTGCTGAAAGCGGTAAAGCGCAATCAGCCGGATCCTGTCTTCGCAAACCGCGGTATTCAATCGGCCGCTCTCATTCCGTTTGAACTCCTTCTCGCCAATGGCCTCCATCAGTTCATCAAACCTCTGTCCGTGGTCCCGCCAATGTTCATCGCTCAGGAGGTTCTTCTGGTTCTTCAAGATGAGATCCGTAATCTCTGAAACCTGAGGGTCATCCGCTCGGCAAAGGATTCCGCACATGAGCATGACTGCTGTCACCATTGGTTTGATCATGGCTTTAATAGGTTGGAATTTTTTCCAACGTTAACAGAATAATATTCTGTCCACACTGGAGCCGCAATGCATTTATCTGCTCAGCAAATGATGGCTGTGAATGTCAGGCATGAACGGTTCCCCTCACTCCGACGCCGCGCCAATAAAAATCGACACCACCTTGCCCTCTTCAAAACCAAAGATCACCCCACCCACGGTCGACCCCGCGATAAACGTTTTCCCCGCCTCGCTCTCATCACCCCTCAGCTTCCCATAAGCCTTCGCCACCTCCGCTTCACTGCTGCCGATGCGGACCCCATGGGTCGTGCTCAGCTTGCACCGCTTCGTGGCCTTGATCATGTAAACCGTCTGCACCCCGTCCTTCTTCTCAGACGCCATCTGCAGCTCCACTCCCAGCTCCGGATAGTCCCACTGCTGCACATAGAGGCCCACGCCCTCCCAGTTTTCCATCTTACCTTTGCTGGGGGCCTTCCCATAAGCCTTCACCACCTCGCTCGCCTCCATCTCAAAGCCCAGCTTCCCCAGCAGTTCCGTCTTCATGAGCTTGAAGCCAGCCTCCGTCTGCTCATCCGCAGTCGGCCGCTTCTCCTCCGTTTTCTCCGCACCCAAAACCAGCGGCGCTGCAACGACGGCGCAGATGAACAGACTCAGAATGACAAAAGAGGATTTCATAGTCTTGGAGGCGCTTGAGGGCGCGTGCTTCTCTCAGCAGTGAAGATCGAAAGGGTTGCGTGCGCCAACTCTTTTTCAAGCCACCAATCATCTCACGATCCTCTGAAAACCGGTCTGTCTCCCAACCGGTGAAGCCGGAGCACTCGAAACCGCTTACGGCACTTTTCAGATCCTTTCAGATCCAGATGACAGGTGACAGAAAGCCCACGCTGGGACGAAGTCGTCCAGGGCCGCGCACACCTCATCCCCACCCTCCAGAGCAGCGCGTGCCGCAGGGCCGGTAGGGAACCGCTGTGCGGGTCCGAAGCTTCGGGTCTGCAGCTTCGCTGGCGCTCAAAAAAGTGCGCCGTCCTTGCACTTTGGCAAGGCAGGAGGGCAGGGCGTTTGCCGCGACGGTTTCCAAGTGTGATATTATGCCACCATCGTTGGAAACAGCCCAACCTCTCCGCTTGAGGGAGCATCAAGACTCCTTTTCAACTGCTGAGGGTATCATCAATGCACCGCCACCGCTGCGCACTCATTTTCCCGCTCCCTTGAGCCAGGCTTAAGGCTTCCGCGTCCCGCCCCTCACAGCGCCCGCATCAAAAACACCTTCTCCTCCTCCAGCAGCAGCGCCCCCGGGATCTTCTCCGCCATCACAAACGCGCGGTCCGCCTTGCCCACCAGAGACAGCAGCCCCGCAGCCACCGCACGGGGGCCAGGGCTCAGACTCTCAGCGCGGGGCAGGGAAGCCAGATGCTTCACCATCCCCTCACGATCTCCCAGCCGGTACGCCGAAAGCGCCAGCAGCAGCTGTGGCGGGATCCGGTCCAGCGTCACACTCACCGCCGCCTTCGCCTCCGTCTCCGTCATCAGCTCCTTCACATCCACCGTCTCCATCTCAACCCCCAGCACCAGCCGCAGGTACACAAACCGGTCCGCAAACACCGCGCTGCTCGGGCTCATCACATGCAGCCGGCGTGACACCTCCAGCAGCGTCTCCGTGTCCTTCGCACGCAGCGCCAGCTCCACGCTCTTTTGCAGGTTCTGCAGCGCCGCCTCGCTCGCATTGTTCTCCGCAGATCTCATCCCCGCCGCCTTGTACGCCTGGCACGCCACATCCGCAAAATTCAGCTTCTCCGCCAGCTGCGCTGCCGCCTGCAGCGTCCCCACATCACCCGCCTGCGCCGCATTGATCACCGTCCCCTGCAAAATGCGGCGGGACTCCCGCATGTCCGGCTGCACATGGCTCAGCACCTCCGCCATCGCCAGATCCAGCAGCGTCGCAGGCACCGGCGGATTCGGCATCTTCAGCACCCCCTGCAGCTCCTCCCAGCGCTCCGCCTGAGACAGCGTCTGCACCAGGATCGGGTACAGCTCACGCGACTGCGCCGCCAGATCCTTCGGCACCAGCTTCAGCACCTGGTCATTAAACTTCTCCCGCATCAGCCAGTACGCCATGTCTTCCAGCCGGCCGCTTTTGGTCTCCGTGAAGCGCCGCACCTCCGCCTCCGCCAGCTCCGCACGTTTTTCCGGCTGCAGCCGCATCAGCGCAGACACCACCATCAGCCGCGTCCCCATCGCCCGCAGCGGGTGCTTCTCCTCCATCTCCAGCAGGTGCTTTGCCTGCAGCAGCGTCAGCCCCCGGCTCCCAGCCAGTTGCAGGATCGCATCCATCCCCGTCTGCGTGCTCAGTTCCGCCAGCTGCCACAGCTGCTTTTGCGCCTGGTTTTGCACCTCCGCATAGTGGCTGCCCATGTCAGACACCGCCGCCTTCATCTGCGTCTCAGGCGTCGCCTCGGCCTTGCTCAGCACCAGCGCACGTTGCTCGATCTCCGCCGCCTCCTTCGTGTGCCCCTCCGCGTTCAGAATGCTCGAAAGCAGCTCCAGCCCCGGCTGCTGCGTGCTCTGCTTCAGCGGCAGCTTCTCATAAACCTCACGCGCATCCTTCGTCTTCCCGCTGCTGATCAGCGCGCGCCCCAGCGTCAGCTCCTCCTCCGCCGTCAGCGGTCGCTTCGTCTTCAGCCGCTGCAGATACTGCGCCAGTCCGCCAGGGTCAGAGTTCGTCGCCTTCAAAAACGCCACCATCGCCAGCATCACCTCCTCATCCTCCGGCGCGCGCTGCCGCGCCAGCGTCACCGCCTGGTGCGCCTTCACCCAGTCCTTCGCCGCCGTCGCCTGCAGCGCCTCCTTCGCATTCCGCCGCGCCAGCACCCCGCGCACCGCCGTCGCCAGCGGGTGCCACGCAAACAAGCACACCACCAGCAGTACAAACGCCCCGATCACCAGCAGCGAAAACTTCCCGATCCGCTCCCTCGGCGGCATCTGGTCAGGGATCTTCTTCTGCGAATCGGAGTCAAATCGGAAAGCCATGGTGTTGAAGTTATATCGGTTCTCGTTACTCGCCCGGCTGTTCACTGCGGCGCTTGCGTTCATCCTCGCCGCCATCACCGCCACCGTAGCCAATGACCTGCACTGTGATGAACGAAGGCTGGTCCTGACCCATCGCCTGCTCCTCCTTGTCCTGCTTCGGCACCTGGTTGTTCGCCGCCGAAGTGCCCGCCGCCGCGCTCGAAGAAGCCGCCGCCAGCCCGCCCAGGCTCGGTGCCGCCACTGCGGGCGCCGCAGGCGTCCCCGCGCTCGTCCCACCCACCGCGATGTTCGCCGAGTTCAGCACGATCGTCGCCGCGATGTTCAGATTCCCAGACGCACGGATGCCCGCGTCACCCGCATCCACCGCACCGATCGGCGCGATCAAGTCCACGTTCCCCGGGCGGATCCCCGCCACCGTCGCCAGCACGCCGATGCCACCACCCGTCGCCAGACCCGCAAGGTCCGTCGCCACGTTCGCGCTCTGCGGATCAATCAGCACACGCGTCGGCGGCGCCGACTGCACCGTCTTCGATGAAGTCCCCGCCGCGATGTCCCCCGTGGAAGACCAGATCATAATATCCCCCCCACGCAGCGTGAAGATACGCGAGATGCCGATGTTGATGCTCTCTTTCGCGAAGATCGAAATGCCGCCCCCTGCTTCCGTGATGATCCCAGGCGGCGTCAAGGTGTCGCCAATGAGTGAAGCCGCGAGTTGCAGACCACCTCCCGGCGCCAGGATGCTGATGTTCCCGCCGCTCTTCGTGCGCACATCACGCGCCTGCGTCTGGATGCTGCCGGTGCCCGTTGTCGGAAAAAGCGCGGCGATGGCCGCATACCCATCCGTATACGTGCCGGCGTTCGGGCTGTTCGGGTCGTTGTGGTCTCGGCCCGCATCACGCAGCACCAGGTAAAAGATCGCCAGCGCCAGCTCTTTCTGCTGCTCTGGCGTCAGAGAAGGATCATTCAGATCAATCGAAGGCACGCCCAGCGCTGTCGCCAGCTCATTCAGGTAGCGGCTGCCCGTGGGGCTGGTGGCAAACTGCGTGATGAACGTCGCGAAGTCAGCATTCGATCCAGACAGGCCCGCCATCGCCTTGCCCATTCCCGCCGCCATCACAATGTCCGCCCCTGCAAACGGCAGATACGGATTGCGTCCGTTGCCGATGCTCGTGATCCCCACGCCCGTGCCATCGGCGTTGTTGGAGCCCGTGCCCAGATTGATGTCCCGGCCGGAGATCACCTGCAGGCTGCCCGGGCCGCTGATTTGAATGTCTCCCGCCAGCGGCACTTCTCCCAGGGCCGTGAAGTTGCCCGTGCTGACCGCCTGGGATCTCAGTGCCGAGTTCGCATTGTACGCCACGATGTCACGTCCGCTGGAAACGATGCTCACATCGCTGTTCCTCACGTTTTGAATGTAGAGCGCGATGTCCGTGATGTCCTGCTGCGCCAGCACCACCGCCGCTTTGGCAGAGTAAAAGGTCAGTCCCGAAAGATTGCCGCCTTTGGCATAGATCAGCGCCGGCTTCGTGTCATTCGCATGCAGCAGGCCCTTGGCATGCAGCGCCTGCTTGCTCTGCGTGGAGGCATGCTCGCCCGTGGTGGACCCTGTCTCCACAAAGAGCGAGCTGACCGTGTTCAGGAAGGTGTCGTTGGTTTCACGCATCGCGTTGTTCACCGCCACCGGCGTGGAGTTTGTCGGGTCGCTCAGCACCACCGCATAGTAGGAAAGGGGAGACTGATAGCTCGGCAGCGACAGCGGACTTGCGTCAGACAGATTGATCGTGGAGGACGCCCACAAGTTCGTGATCCTGTTGATGATCAGTGAGCTGGAAACCCCCGTCGCGCTCAGGCCGTTCACCGCGCCTGCCGCCAGCAGTTCCAGCGTCCCGGTGGGCGATGGCGAAAGGTTGAGGTTGCCCACCAGGTTGATGTCGCCTGAGTAGGCCACCGCCTTCAAGGTTCCCGGCATCACCGAACTCATGGTGCCAAACGGAGCCACCTGCGTCTCCACCAGGCGCAGCCACGGCTGGTACGCGGCGGAAGATCCGTCTCCATACCGCAGCTCCTTGTTCATCCACAGCGTCAGCAGCGTTTCGGGCGCAAACGCCTGGGGCAGGGTTGCCACCGTGCGGAAGGTGATGTTGCCGCTCAGGGAGCTCACGTTCACGGCGCTCGCGTCATTGTACGTGGAGAAATACGTTTTGTACCAATGCCGGTTGGTGATGCTCTGCGGCATCAGCATCGTGTTCGCCACCGGGCCCAGCAGCACATCCCCGCGTGCGCTCACGTTGAAGCTGCTCTTGCCCACAAACAGCGTGGTGGGAAGCCACGTGTTCTGGTAGACGCTGTTCGTCAGCGCCTCGTCATCCGACAGCGTTCCGCCGGAAAGCCTGCCCGTGCTGGGCGCCCGCGTGTAGTTCGTCGTGATCGCCCCGGACGCCTGCAGCGTGCCCATGCCGCGCTCCACATAGTAAATCCCGCCGTCGATGTTGCGGCCCGCGATCACCGTCACATCACCACCGCCCAGTTCCAGCAGGTTCGCCGCCGTGGCCGCGCCCCGCGCCGCGCGTGCATTGGTCACCGCGTGTGCGCTCACGTTCTGCACGTCATGCCCGGCCTTCATCGTCACATTGCCGCCGCCCAGCGTGGCCACACCATCAAAGAAGTTGCTGAAGTTCACCCACCACGTGGCGCTCGCCGCCGCGTCCGTCGCCGTCCTCACCGCCAGCGCGCCGTAGTTGCCGTTGGCATCCACATAGTCGCGCCGCATCAGCCAGTTGCTCGGCAGCTCACGCTGCGAATCCATCAGCAGATTGCCCGAAGGATCACGCGTGTAGTGCACGATGTCGTTGCCCGCCAGCACCGACACATTGCCGCCCGCGCGGCTGTACTGCGCAGGGTAGAGCTGCTGCACCGCTCCCAGGCCGCCCTGGTCAGGCGAGCTGGAGGCCGCCAGCGTCACATTCGGCAGCACGAAGTCCCCCGTGCTGAACACCGTCGTGTTGCTCGCCACCTGCACACCTGCCGTGTAGATCGTCGCAAACTGGTTGAGCAGTTGCACATCACGCCCGGCCACAACGTTGATGTCTCCGGAGCCGGTGCGGATCACCTGGAAGTAGTTGGAAAGACTGGTCGCGGCTCCGCCCGTGGGATTGATCGCCAGCCGCGTCAGGTAAGTCGAAGGATCTCCGTTCGTGTTGCCACCCAGCGCATCCACCGCGTTCTTGCCCAGCAGCACAGATCCCGAGTTCGCCGCCAGCGCTGTGAGCGACTTCACCGCGCCGTAGTTCGCCGCGCTGAAGTCAGCACCCGCCACCAGGCGGAAAGACCACGATTGCGCATTCACCGGCCGCAGGTTGCTCTGCGCCGTCAGCGGCGCCAGCCACATGCGCTCTGCGGCGTTGCCCGTCGTCGGCACCTGGAATCCATCGCTGATCGTGTTGTACAGCACCAGGTTTCCAGACGCACGCATCGTCAGGATTCCCGCCGCACCTTTCGGCCCCAGATGAAAGCTCGCCAGCGAGAGATCCCAGTCGTTCAGATACGCCGAGGAAGTCGCGGAGCCCAGGGTGATGTTACCGCCACGGTTGCTGATCTCGATCCCCGGAGCGATCACCACCACGCCGCCCGTCAGCGTGTTCTCCAGCGTCATGATGCTCGTGTTCCCGGACACCAGCCGGCTGAACATGGCGTTGTAGTTCGCATTGCCTGCTCCATACCAGTTGCTGGCATCCGTCGCAAAGGTCGCCGTCGTGTACGTCGCTCCTCCGGCGAGGGCTCCCGTGCCCGCCTGGATCACCACGTTCGCCTGTGACTTGTCATACAGCTTGTACCCTTCGATCACGATGCTGGAAGGATCAATGAGCGTGCCGTTGATCACCTTCACCTGGATGAAGTCAGGCGAAGTCGTCTGCGGCGCGCGGATGTGCAGCGTGCCGCTGTACTGGCCGTAGAAGGCGCTCGTTCCCACCGTCGTCGCATTGCCCGCCACCTTGGCCGCCACGGAGAGGTCCAGCGTCGTTCCAGACTGGATGTCCACATACCCCGTGCCCACCGTACCCTGATACTGCGCGCCGGATTCCAGCCAGATGGCGCCGCCTTTGCCTGCGTTGTCAAACTTGCTGCCCGCCACCGTCAGATGCGCGCCAAAGGAAACCGCCGTGCCGCTCGTCAGCGTTGCTGTCACATCCTTGCTCAGCGTGATCTGGTTCCCGTTGATCGCCGTCACATACGTTCCCGCCGCGAAGTTCGCTCCGCTCACCGTCTGCCCCACGGACACGCCCGCAGTGCTGCCCACCGTGATCACCCGGCTGCTGCCGGCCACGCTCTCTCCCGTGCCGCTGATCGCCGCCAGCGTCACGTTGCCATTGGCCGTCAGGAAAATGCTCCCGCCTGTGGTGCCTGACGCATCAATCGTCCCGTTCACCGTGATGGACCCTTGGTCCACCCCCAGCGTAAACTGGCTTGCCTTCACCATGCCGTCGATCGTCACGCTGCCGCTGCGCACCCGCAGGCCCAGGCTGTTGGTGAAGCCACCGCTCGCCAGCGCCGCGTTCAGCGTGTCGAAAGAAGCAAGGCTGCCCACATCCATCGTCAGCGATCCCCCCTTGCCCCCCGCGCCTGCCTGGCCCAGCAGCGTGCCGCTCAAGCTCAGCGCGCCAGACCCCGCAAAGATATTGAGCTGCCCCGCGTCCCCGCCGGCCGAAGCCGCCGCCACACTCACCACGCTCGTGGAGGAGAGGATCACATTCCCCAGTGTCGCAGACAAAGACACCTGCCCGGCGTTCGTGTAGCGCACCGTGTCAAAAAAGGTCTGCGCCGTGCCGCCCGCATTCAGCGTGCCTCCCACCGTGAGGTTGCCCGTGAGTGCCGTCATGGAAATCAGGCCGCTCGGCAGCAGGATGTTCGTGTTCGCTGAAACGGATGCGCCCGAGAAGGAAATCTGCGCGCCCAGCCCCAGGCTCGTTGGCAGGGCCAGCGGTCCCGCAGGTTGTGTCAGACTCAGCACACCGCCTGCTGCAAACGCCTGCGTGGCGCTGCTGGCCGCGCTGATGAACGGCGTCACTGCGTTCAGGTCATTTTGGGCACTGAATGATCCCGTGCCCTGCATCCGCAGCCCGTTCGCCGCATTCAGCGTCACCGTCGCAAACTGATCCACCACCAGCGCATTCTGACCGATTGTGATCGTCGCCGATGTCAGGTTCAGACTGCCATACGTGCCCGGAACAATGCCCACCACCGTGCCATTCGCGCTGTTGTCCAGCAGGATGGATTGCGCCACGATGTTGACGACTCCCGCCGCGTCTTGGTTGAATCCACGAATCTCACCGGCATGCAGCGCCAGCGTTCCCGTGTTGGAAAACGTCCCCGTGCCGTACAGATCCAGCGAGGAGTAGCTCAGCAGAGACAGCGCCGCCGTGTTTTGCAGGCTGGCCAGCGCCGTGCCGCCAAGCACCAGACCACTGCCCGGCTGCAGGCTGCCCGGATTGTCCAGCAGCAGGCTCACCCGTCCGCTGTTCAGATTGATCGACTGCCCGCTCAGGATCGTGCTGTTGTCCAGAGACGTCGCGTTCGTGGAGTCCAGTGTGATGCTTGGTCCGCTGATCTGCACACCCGCTCCCACATTCAGCGCGGGAGTGGCTGAACTCGTCACGCCCGTGCGTGAAGTCTGCGCCGTGGTCACACCGCTCACACGCACCAGCGCCCCGTTGCCGTTCACCACCAGTGAGTCGGCCGTGCTTTGCGTCCCGCTCTGCGTGATCCTGGCATTGGCTGCCAGAGTCATGGTTTGACTCGCCACCAGGATGATTTCTTTCGCCGTCAGCGGTGCCCCCGCATTGTCCAGTGTCAGATTGCCCGTGCGCACCGTCACGTTGGTGACGCCGGTGCCTGCCGTGCGCACACCACCGATCAGCAGACTCTCCGCATTCCACCCGCTCAGCAGCGTGGTGTTCAGCACCAGCTTGCCAGGTTGCGCCGCAGCACCCGGTGCCGCCAGCACGATGTCCAGCGGACTGCTGATGTCCACCCGCCCGCCGCGTCCCGTCTGGTAGCCTTCCGCCGCCAGCGCGCCGTTCAGCTGCATGGATTGCAAGGCGCTCAGCAGCGCATAGCCGGCGTCATAGGTGTCCGGCGTCACCGTCAGGTTCAGCCGCTGCTGGGCCGCAGGGATGAAGGTGCTGGCCTTGTAGTCGGTGTAGTCGGCGTTCGCCTTCACCACGCTCAGCGGAGAAACCTCAAACTGCTGGTAGATCGTTCCCGTCACACCGGAGTTCAGGCTGTTGAACATGTAGCCGCTCGTCAGCAGGGATCCCGTCGGCTTCACCTGCGCAGAGGTCAGCGTGCCCGTGGTGTCCGGCGTCACCAGCATCGCGCCCGGCAGCAGTGCATAGCGCGCTGGCAGCAGGGTATACACACCTTCAGCCAGACCGGGTGCCGCCTTCAGGTAGATGCTGTCCCCCACCTTCAGCGTGCTGTTCGTGTAGCCCTTGTCACCGCCCAGATTCGCCAGGTTCAGACCCGAGGTGGCATACCCTCCCATCGGCGCAAAGAATGATGCATAGCCCGGCAGAATCGCGTAGCTCCCGTTCGTGTCCAGGATGTCATTGGTCCCTCCGTTGCCTTCCACCCAGCGGTAGCCGTACAATTCACCACCGCCGCGGATGTCCAGGCTCGATCCCGTCTCCGTCGTCACGTTCGCTCCCGAAACCTTGATCGTCTTGTCCGGCACACCCACGCCTGTGATGTCAAAGCCCGTCGGGTCGATCCAGTTCGTGCCATCTTTGATGATCCCATACGGAATCAGCACGCCCGTGCCCGTCTGCGGATCGATCGCGCTCACCGAAGTCACGCTCCCCGTTTTCAGCGTGATCTGCTGCGTCACCGGCACGCTGACATTCGTCACCAGTCCAATGGGGGCTGTGCCCGTGCCGTCCCACCCCAGCGTGATGGTCCCAAACGGCGCACGCAAAGTGCCGCCCTGCGTGATCGTGGAGGCATAGATGTTCAGCCGCCCGCCGCCAGACAAGGGAAACTCCGGCGTCGTCCCGCTCGAAAGAATCGTCACCGAGCCGTTCTTCGCCACACCACCCACGCTGTAATTGTACGCCGTGATCGTGAAGGTTGAGGCCGTCGTCGGATACACCTGGCCCGCCGTGATCGTGAGATCTCCCGCGATGTCAAAGTAGCTGTTGCCACGCAGATCCTGCCTCGCAGTCAGACTCGCCGCTCCGATGTTTTGCAGCGAGAGGAAGCCCGTCTCGATCAGATCCGCCGTCACCTCCAGTTTGCCCGTGCCATACGTCGGGCTGAAGTAGCTCGGGGGATTGTCTACGCCAGGATTCAAAATCTTGTACGGGTTCAGCAGTTCCTCATCACGAATCGGGGCCAGCAGCGGACGCCCCAGCGCCACATACGTCGCCGTGAGCTTCACCAGCGCATCCGCCGCCAGCACACCGCCATCGGCGATGTGCAGCGCGCCATGGGCCGTCACATCCACCGCTCCTTTGAACTGCACATTGCCCGCGAGCGTCAGTGAATCAAAGCCGCCGTTTTGAAACGAGTTGATGCCGAAATATCCCTGCGCCGTGATCGCTGCACCACCCGCGCCCGCCAGTGTCTTCCCGATCACCTGCCCGCCGCTGAACACCGGCATCGCCAGCGTCGTGATGTCCTGCGCCACAAACAGCGTGATGTCTTTGTCATCGACCGACGTGGTGATGGTCCGGAAACGATTCGACGCAACCGTCAGGCTGCCGCCTTGCGCCGTGCTGCCGCCGGACTGGCCGTGCAGTATCGCGGCAGAGTAAAGAAATTCACCGCCCTTGAGCACCAGGCTGCCGCCGTTGCTGTCCACCCGCGTCGCCACCACCTGCGCCTGCTGCACAGGCTTGGTCACACTCGTTCCCGGAAACAGCACCGCCATGTTCAGGCCTGCGGTAAACACCGTCGTGTCACCCGTTTGCAAAGTCTGCAGATCCAGGATCGCGCTTGTGCCGGAAACATCCAGCACCGCACCCGCTTCGGCCACGATGTTGCCGCTCACGCTGAGGGTGCCGCCCGCATACACATGGCCGGTGCGCAGACCGTAGGGGTCTTGCAGCAGCACCGTTTTGCCGGCCGTCGAAAGCACGCTGCCCGCGCCCAGATGCACCGTCGCAAACGCCTGCGTCGGAGCGCTGTTTTGGTCAGCATACTTGCTCGCTCCTGTGACCGTGATGCTGCCTCCCGGCGCCACGATGCTGCCGAGAATTTCCACCGTCTGGCCGTTCATTGTCACATTGCCCAGCGCATCCGTGATGATCTGCGCTCCTGCGCCCATCACGATTTCGCTGCGAATAAGCAGCGTCCCGTCCGTGAAGTTGTTCACGCCATGACCTTCAAAGTCGAGCGATGCCGCACTGCGGTACGCTTCCGGCCTCACCAGCGTTGTCACTTCCACGCTGCTCGTTCCGCTTTGCACGTTGATGTTTGCCTGCAGGGAGCTGACCACCGGCTGGATGATGGCTCCCGGGGCGATCACCACCGCCGGCGCATAGGTCTGCGGGTCAATGACTGACCCCAGTCCCGTCAGCGTGAAGCTGGCAAATCCGCCCGTGCTGAAAAACTCAGGCTGCAGCACCAGCGCCCCGGCATGCAGCGCGCTGCTTCCTCCCACCTGGATGGTCGTGGCTTGCAGCGCCAGAGAGCCTCCGGTCACACCCGAGTATCCCAGCAGTGTGCTGCCCAGCGTGAGCTGCCCGCCCACCAGCGAACCGATCGAAAGATCCTGCCCCGTGATGATGCTGATCGCACCGCCCTTGTCATACGTCACCGTGTCAAAGACCGAGAAGCCGCCCGAAACATCCAGCACACTGCCCGGCGCCAGATCTGCGGAGTAGCCTTTGATGCTGATGCTGCCGCCTTGCATCGTGCTCACGTAACTGACCTGTCCGTTCGCATTCTTGACGCTCACTTGATGCGCCAGCGAAAGCGGCGCGGGCGCATCCGCACGGTCGTTGATGATCAGTCCCGCCGTGCTCACGCGGGCGCTGGCTCCCACCGTCACCTTGCCTCGGTTCGGGTTCACCGGTGGCACCACCGCCGCATTGCCCTGGCTCGCCAGAATCACCGCCGCATACGGCGAGATGTCATACGCCGTTAGAATGATGCTGCCGCCCGGTGCCCGCAGTGTTCCTTGAATGTTCACATTCGCTCCCAGCAGCGAGATCGTTCCCGTCGGTGCCGCGTTCAGCGTGATTCCCAGCGGCACCGTGATGTCGCCGTCCTTGTTGTCCACCAGCAGCGAGCCAAATCCCTGCGCGCTCAGCAGGTCAGGGGACAGCACCACCGCATCACGCCGCTCCTGCCGCAGCGTCTGCGGCGCACCGCTGCCATTCAGGGCGAAAGCATTCGCCGCAGGCAGTCCAGACGCACCCGTGCTGAAAGTGATCGCTGGCGGCGTGGGCGAGTTGAAAGGCAGGTTCACCGGCGTCCGCAGAGTTTGCTGCGCACGGAAGACCAGTGACAGGCTGCTCAGCTGCGGCGCTGTCTCCAGCTGCTGCGGTCCCGTGATCGTGCTGCCCTTGAAGCTGCCGTCCAGCGCCATCGCCGGTGCATAAATGGCCAGCGCACCCCCGTTGGCTCCGGAACTGTGGGCATCCTCGAGGTGCGCCCCGGCCGCAAACTGCGAGGTCGAACCCGTGGTCGATCCCCAGCGCGGATCGGTGCTTGAAATCGTTGGATTGAAAATCCCCTGATACAGCACGTCCGGGTCCGCATCCGCGATGTTGATCAAAGTGCCGTTGTACACCAGCCTCGTTGTTTGCACGTCAGCTTCGGGGTAGTTCTGGTAGCCACCGGACACATCCACCACCGCACCCGGTTGCATCACCACGGATTCACCCGCCTTGATCGTCACCGTCCCGCCTGCCACCGTGAGCTGTCCCACGTTGCGCTGGATCACTCCCAGGTAGCTCGTCAGATTCGCCAGCGGCGTGCCCACCCACGTCGTCCCATCCGCACGCACCCCATGCTCACGCAGGTCCACCGTCACAGACTGGCCGCGCAGGCTGCCGTTGCGCTGCAGCGCAGAGTCCGCCAGTTCCGCCGCACGCAGATCCACCGTGAGAATGTAATCCGAAACCGACGCGGAGACTGCGGTCGATCCCGCCACGTTCACCACCGCGCCTTGATCCAGGTACACCTGCCCGCCCGCCTCCACAAAATCCTGTGTCGTGATGCCGGAGCGCAGGATCAAATCCCACACGCCCGCGCTCAGCGCCACATTCGCGTTCGGCGCAAACACCACCGAATTCATCCCCAGATGCACGCCCAGTCCTTCCATGTTGATCTGGGATTTCAGCGCCAGTTCCGTGCCCACCACCTTCAGGTCGCTGGCATACTCCGGCAGGATTTGGATCACCGATCCCGCACCCGTCTGCACGATGCCCGTCGAATTCCCGGACTGGTACACAAACGGAGGACCAAAGGCGGAGTTCGACGAATCGTAATTCGTGTTCGGGATCGCGTTGTAGTTCGCCAGCAGATCCACCCGTCCGTTCAGCGCCGCAGAGGTCGTGCTGTTGATGAATCCGTTTTGATTCACGTTGCTGCCGGTGATTAGCACGCTCCCGCGCGCCGCCTCGATGAGGCCCGCATTCGTCGCTGTCCCGCCATACGTTCCCACCGAGCCCACATACACATCCAGCCCGCGCAGGGAAGGATCATTGGAGCTGTGCGCATTAAAGCCCACCTGCATCCCTGCCGCCAGGATCGTCTGTCCATCGGGCGTGCTGATCGTTCCGTTGTTCGTCACATTCGGCCCGATCAACGCCACACGTCCGCCCACATTCGCGGATGAGGTCGGCGCTGTGATCCTCGCCCCCGCCTGCACCGTCACGTTGCCGATTTTGCCCGCCAGCACCGCCGCGCCTCCCGGAGAATAGGCCCCGGAGGAATCCGTCGCTGAAAACAGGAATTCAGAATCCGGATTGTTCAGCAATCCCCGCGTCACCAGGTTGTCATTGATCGGCAGCGCGGAGGCCACCATCGCATGCGTGTTCACCTCGCTCGCTCCGCCAAAGATGATGCCGTTCTGGTTGATGAGGTACACCTGGCCCTGCGCCTGGATGGAGCCGAGGATCTGCGTCGGATTCCCCGACGGGTCCGTGATTTTGTTGAAGGCGATCCACGTCCCCGCATCCGCACCCCCGGCGCTCTGGTCAAACTTCACCGTCGTGTTGCTGCCCACGTTGAAAGTGTTCCAGTACAGCAGCGCCTGCTGCTGCGTCTGCTGGATCGTCACGATCGTGCGCGCATTTTCCAGCGACTGCGTCGGCGCATTCGCACCCGTGGGCGCACCATGGATGTCCAGCCCGCCCACGCCCAGACCATTCGGTACATCCGGCAGCGTCTGCCCCGGGAAGTTCGGGTTCGCTCCCGCATTCGTCGCATTTGCCGCAGCCGCCTGGGCCGCCTGCTGCATCGCATCCACCGCCTGCAGCGCCATCGTGTTGCGCGCCAGCATGTCCTGCGCGTTCGCATGCGCCTGCGCCGTCGCCGCAGCAGCATTCGCGGCGGTCGCATCCACGGAAGGTGCGGCGGTCCCGCCCGTGGCGCCGCCCGTGCCGCCGCCCACGCGCAAGATGTCGCCCGCCTGGGTGCAGGGCATCGTCAGCAGCAGCAGCACCATCACATGCACCACCAGGACGTGGAAAAAAGAATGCCTTTGGCAGAAGGGGAGTTTCATGAAAAAAAAGGGAGTTCAGGGTTGGGCTGGGGCGGCCTGAGTCGGCACTTCCAGCAGCAGCTTAGACAGTGCGACCTCGTTCACAGCCACAGGGCGATCGTGTAACAGTTCCGACACTTGAGACTGCATGTTCGCGCGCGCCTTCTCGGCCCGCAGGCGCTGCGCCAGCTGCACACGCACCTGTTCAAAGATCGGCGTGAACGCCTCACGCACATCCAGCACCTTCAGTATGTGCCAGCCGTCCTTCAGCTTCACCGGTGCAGACACTGTGTTTACGTTCAGCTTCGGCAGTTGCGCCAAAATTTCAGGCTGGATCTGCTGCTCCTTGAGCCAGCCGATCTCACCATCGCGTGAGGCGCTCTCCTTCTCCTCGCTCATCTCACGCGCCACCTGTCCAAAACTGCCCGGCTTCTCCTTCAGCCGCTGCTGCACCGCCTTCAGCTTCTTCTCAGCCCCTGCTTCTTCAGCCACAAAAATCTGCGCCAGCCGGAATGAGCGCGGCACCGTCAGCGCCGCACGTCCGTTTTCATACGCCAGCTTCAGCTCACCCTCGCTCGGGTAGGAGTCCGGCGGGCGGCTCATCGCTTTCAAATAGCTGTCGCTGATCGCCGCCTCCCGCGCACTTTTCAGCAGCACCTGGATGCTCGGCTCCTCGTCCCACTTTTTGCCCAGCGCCTCCTGCAGCACCACCCGCTGCACCAGCAGGGAGCGCACCAGTTGATTGAGAGAGCCGGGATCTCGCGCCAGCGCTTCCTTGTCCACCGGGCTCATCGTCCCCAGTGCTGCCAGCACCTCGCTCTGGTGCAGCTCGATCTCTCCGATGCTCCCCACCACCGGGTCGCCTTCCGCTGCCATCACAAGGCTGCTCCAGCCGCAGAAAAGCAGCACGCAAAACCATTGGTCGGGGCGCATCGTCATCATTATCATCTCAGCGTTTGGCGGGTGACTGCACCTGGGCAGGGTCATTGTTCGGCGTCGGCTTCGCCGTGCTCTTCGGCGCCTCATCAGGCTTGATTTTGTTGTCCACCAGCTTGTCGCCGTAGTCCTGCACCAGCGTCTCCAGCTTCACCCGCATGTTGCGTGTGAACGGCTCGCGCGCGGCGATGGCCGTGCCCAGTCCAAAGCCTTCATACTTCGAAAGGATCTCGCTGCCCACCTTGAACAGCTCGTCATTCTTGCGCTGGTAGTCCGCCACCTTGCGGTCCTGCAAAATCACCCGCGCCGCCAGCTCCGCACGCTGCGCATCCACTTTCATCGCCGCCTGCTTGAGCTTCTCGTGCCCGGCCTTCCAGCTGGCCAGCGCCTCCTGCAGCTCCGCCTTCTCGCGCTCATCCGCCATCACCTTCGCCTTCAGTTCCGCGATGGTCTTCGCATCGGTGTCCTTCTGCGCGTTGCTGTCCTTGGCCAGCTTCTTGAACTCCGCGTCCTGCTTCTTGACCTTCTCTTCCAGCTCCACGTTCGCAGCCTGCAGCGTCGCGCGCTCAGCCTCCGTTTTCTGCTGCTGGATCATCACGTTGCGCAGCTGGTCGCGCATGCGTTTCAGCACGGCCATGGCGGGGTCCGCCTCCTCGGCGGCATGAGTGGCGCCGGTCATGAGGCCGGCAAAGGCGATGAGGGATGCAATGCGTTGCTTCATAAATTAAAATTTCGCGGTAAGGTCAAACATCACGACGTCAGAGCGCAGCGTCGGCCCGGCGATCTGGGAGGCGGCCATGTAGGAAAGGCGGATAGCCGTCGCTTTGGACAGCGCCATCGCCGCACTCAGCGTGTAGCCCTTCATGTTCGTGCCGCCGCCGCCGAAGTTGGAGTCAGTGAATCCATCCACCACGGAGTCAGATTCCACGTAGCGGTAGCCCACGCCCATGTTCCAGTCGCCGCGTTCATTGAAAAGCGTGTAGGGCTTGCCCACGTTCACGCCCATGTACCACGCCGTGTCGCCGCCTGTAAAGCTGCCGCTGCCGCCGCCAGTGCGGTTGTTCACCGCCACGGAATTGATCGCCGCACGGTTGAAGGCCATGTTCTTCACAAACTCTCCCAGCAGCGACACCTGCACCGGCTCCCAGTAGTTCAGATCCATCCGCCCGCTCCACGCGATCTGCCGGAACGGCGTCGCAAGTCCGAAGTATTGAAACTGGTTCGTCGTGCCAAATCCGTTCAGCGCCGTCGGCGTGATGTTGCGGATCGGGCGGTACGTGTTGCCCTTCTGCGCAAACAGCGGGCGGCTGTTGTCCGTGTCGCCCGCGTCGACGTTGTTCAGCGGCACAAACGGGGACGACAGGCGGCCTTCGATGTTCTTCCAGTCATAGTAGGCAAAGCCCATCTTCACCTCGATGTCTTCCACCGGCTTGAACTGCACGCCAAACTGCGCCGCAAACAGATACTTGTCATAGCTCGCGGCTTTCGTCGGGCTGTTGTCCGGGAAGTTAAGCGCGGAGTTGAACACTGTGAACGCACCACCGCTCACCCACGTTTTGAAGTTCGGGTTCCAAGTCTGGTCCAGTTTGAACGCCACACCGTCCAGCGCCACGTCCTCATCCCACATGATCTCACTGGAGGTCATGAACAGGTTGTCAAACCGCCCCAGCCAGAAGGCGATGTGCGAGTCCTGCGACAGCGACGCGTCGTATTTCACAAACGCGCGGTCCAGCCACAGCTGATACTTCGCAAAGTTCCCGCCCTGTCCTCCAGGTCCGGCCGCTGCCAGCGCCTGGTTGGTGGACACCGGTGTGTTCGTGCTGCCCGTTGCAAAACGGATGCCCGCTGTGAAGCCGTCTTCCAGATCAATGTCAAAACCCAGACGCATCCGCATCAGGTAGGTGTCACGATGTTTGTCCACATTGAGCTGCGGGGAGAAGATCGTTCCCGCCACATCAAACGGCTGCCCCGTGTTGATCATGTTGAAGTTTGGAAACACACCCGTGTTGTTGTTGCCGTCAGGAAAGCTGAAGCCCTGGTACATCGTGCGGATGTCCCCAAACAGCTTGATGCGCTGCGTCCACTCCGGCACGGAGCCCGGCGCCGCCCAATGCTGCGCCCGCGCCTGCTCAAACACTTCCGTGCGCAACTGGTCGCGGATCTGCGCCTTCACAGATTCAGGGATGTAAGTCACACGCACCTCCTCGGCGTCCGGCTGCACCGGCGGCATCGCGGTTTGCGCGGCCACCGCCGCCTGCGTCTCCGCCAGGGCCTGGGCCTGCGCCTTCGCAAAGGCCGCATCTTCTTCAGCACCCTTGATCAAATCAGACGCCTCACCATGCGTGAGGATGCCCTTTTGTACCAGCCGGTTGATCAGGTTCAGCGTCACATTCTGCGTCGGTGTCATCGTCTGAGGTGCCGCAGCATTCGGATCCGGCAGCACCGCCACCGCTTCGGCAGGATTGGCCGGGATCGGCGCAGGCGTGCTGGTGGAAGCCGCCGTCGCAGGCGGCGCATTCTCAGCCAGCAGCGGCAGCGGCGCAGGCAGCGCCGGTTCCGCGGCAAACATCAACGATGGCTGCAATGCGGCGAGGAGGGATGCGGTGAAACAGGCGTACGTTCTTCGCCAGACTTGTTTTGGAGTGAGCATGGAGCAGGGAGAAAAAAGGAAAGGGGACTTCAGTTCGGTTTGCGTGCGGTGAGTCGCAGGTTGATGGGCATCGGCATGTCGTCCGGCGGTGGCTCGTTGAGCACCAGTCCGTTGAAAACTTCGTTCTCGATCGCGGCGTCCACCTTGCTGTCGCCGGTGCTGCCCGTGAGCTTCACCCGCACGATGCGCCCGGTGTTGTCAGCCCAGATTTTGATCACGTTGGTAAATCCCGCGCGCTTCGTCACAGCGTTGTTGCGCAGCGCATCCGCCAGGCGGTTCTGCACCTGCCCGGCATAGGAGCCCCACTTGCTGCCGCCTCTGCCGCCGCCGCCGATCATCCCGCCGCCGCCACCACCACCGCCGCCAAGGCCCAGCCCGCTGCCGTTGCCTCCGCCGATGGCCGTGCCCAGCGGCTCATCCGCTGGCTTGTCCTTGGGTTTGTCATCCGGCTTGTCCACGACCTCTTCGGGCGCCTGCTCGATCATCTTTTCCTCTTCCTTCTCCTCCGGCGGCGGCTCTTCCTTTTTAGGAGGCGGCGGTGGGGGTGGCGGCGGAGGCGGCGGCATGGAGATCGAAATCATCTCCATCTTCTTCTTCGGCGACGCCTTCGAAGGCGTGTGGTTCATGTACAGGTAGCCGCCGCCTGCGAGCCCCAGCCCGCCCAGAATCAGCAGCACGAGATACCGCCGGAAAAATCCGGGCTCGTCGTCGTCGATGTGATTGGATGCCATGGTATGGTAGGTAAAACGTTGCTTACTTCTTCGCCTGCGTTGCCAGGCCGATGTTCGTGAATCCAGCGCGGCCCACCGCTGTCAGCACATCCATGATGGTCTGGTACTGCGTGCCGCTGTCCCCGCGGACCACGATGGGTGCGTCGGGCATGGATGCCTTGATCGACTCCAGCTTGCTGGAAAGCTCGTCAATCGTCACCGCCGTTGCGTTCAGCTTGATGTTCCCCTGGTTGTCCACCGTCACCGCCTGCATCTTCGGTCCTTCGATCGGCTTGGAGGTGGAAGGCCCGCCGCGTGGCAGGTTCACCTTCACCCCTTGCACCCCGGCGGTCGTCATGATGATGAAGATCAGCAGCAGCACCAGGTAGAGGTCCACCATCGGCGTGACGTTGATGTCATCGTAGGATTTGTTGTCGGCGTCCATGAGAGTGTGCGGTTACTCCTTGTAGTGTTCGGCCATCTTCGTGACGAACTCGTCGATGAAGGTCTCCATGTTCGAGACCACATCCTTGATCCGTGAGCTCAGGTAGCTGTAGATAAACAGCGCCGGAATCGCCACCGCCAGACCCGCCACCGTCGCCAGCAGCGCGCCCGCGATACCCGGTGCGATGGAGTTCACCTCCACCTCGCCGGATTTCGCAATGACGGCGAACGTGATCATCACCCCGATCACCGTTCCCAGCAGCCCCAGGTAAGGACCGCCCGCGATGCCGATCGTCAGGAACACCAGCTTCCCGTTCAGTTTCTGCACCTCGCGCACCATCCCGCCATGCAGCGTCGCCTTGATCGCCTGGATCGAGCGCCCGGAAAGTCCCATCACCTTCGCCTGCTTGTTCTCCTGCGGATTGAAGGTCACCTGGCGGAAGGACTTCATGCGGTGGCTGATCTCCTGCGAGCCCAGATGGTAGAGCTGATACAGCGGCGACTGCTTCATCAGCTTCTGCATCTTGCCGCTCACGCTCCCGCCGATGTTCTTGATGCTCTCATCATCCTCCGTGTCGATGGCGGTCAGGTCTGACGAGATCGTCTCCCAGCGCTTCATGAACTCCTTCGAAGCCTTCTCAATCGTGTTCAGGTACATCACCTTGCCCGCTGCAATGATCCAGCCCACGATGGCCAGCAGCGTGCAGAGAAAGATCACCACCCAGCCGTCAAACGTCAGGTCCTTTGAGATGTCCGTGATCAGCGAGAGATGCTTCATGATCTCGCCCTCCTCCTCATGGTCGGAGGCCTCGTCCTCACCCACGGTGATCAGCTTGGCCGCATCCGCCGTCGTTCCCTGGTTCACCGCCGCAAAGCGGATGAAGCCCGCAGGCCGCGCCGTCTTCGAAATCTGCACTTCATCAATCTCACCTGTGTAACCCACAAAGCTCGCCGCTGCAGGAGACGTGTCCTTGTCGATCTCCACCGGACCCTTCAGCAGCGGCATCGCCGCCGTCAGCGCGCCATACGATTTGCCATCCACATACACCGTGATCGTACCCGCATCCGCCACCGCCGCCACATGATGCCATGCACCCGCTGCAATCGGTGCCCCCACGCTGCTGCGCTGCTTGTTCAGCTCCACAAAGGGAATGCCATTGTCCAGACCCAGGATGAAAGCGTTCGCACCCTCACGGCGGCTCAGGATCACCGCATTCGGCTGCAGCGCAGATGGCTTGACCCACGCAGACACCGTCAGCGGCGCACCCGGAGCCCATTCACCCAGCGGCGGGGAAGGGGCCTTGATCGCCGTCTGTCCAAACACACGCAGCCCGCCGCCGATCAGCGATCCCGCTGCCGGTGGTGGCGCACCTTCCGCATTCGCACCCGTGGCCGAAGAATCCGTGCCCGCCTTCGACGCATCCGCAAAGTGGTACACCAGCGTCGTGTTCGCATCATACGTTTCCTTCGCCGCCTCAGGCGCGGGTGCCTCGGTGTTGCCGTAGTAGAGCCAGATGCTCGTCGCGCTCGCAGGCTTCAGGTCCGGCACCTGCACCCAAACGTAGGCCTCATTCAGCAGCGAGTCCCACTTTTCAATGTGATGCTTCAGCTCCGTCTTGCCATCTTCCGCCACAAAGCGCAGATCGCTCCCGTCCTCCTTCGCGGACATGAAGCTGAACACACCCTCATGCAGGCGCACCAGCACCGCGGTGGTGCCGATGGGTTCCGCAATCGCCACGCCCTTGCCGGTCGTGTCGATGTCGATCTTTTTGCGCGTGGGCCACTTCGCATCCCACCAGTTTTCAGCGGCGGAAACAAATGAAGTCGAGAGCGCCAGGGCAAGCAACAGAGAGTTCAGGATGCGTGGAGTGCGGGACATGAAGCGTGTGGAGGGGCTGTGCATTGAGAGTGAAAAATGGGGTCGGCCTAGAAATCCATTCCGAGGCGGAAGAGGAGGAAGAGGTCATGCGCCAGCGCGTTCGGCTGCGAGACCAGCGGCATCGCCAGATCCACCGATCCGGTGATGTGGTTCAAATAGCGGACGCGTGTGCCAAAGCCCGCGCTGGCCAGGTCATAGCTGCGCTTTTCCGCAGGCAGCGTCTTGTTCGTGTAAAGCTTGCCGCCTTCCAGGAAGGCATACACGCGCCACTGGTTCTCACGGTCCTTCGCCGTGCCCAGGAAGTTCGGACTGCGAAACTCCAGCGAGCCAAAGATCCCCGAGTCACCCAGCCGCGTCGCGATCAGATACCCGCGCGCCGTGTTGTATCCGCCGCCCGAAGTCTGCTCCGTGTTGATCAGCGCATCCGGCGTCGCCTGCCCCTGCACGCGGGTGTAAATCTGGAAGCCCTGCGCCACATCATGCGTGTGGGAAAGATCCCCGCGGAAGTAGAAGAAGCTGTCCGTCGCCGCAAAGCGCCGCGCCGCAAACTGCGTCTGCGATCCGCCCATCCCGCTGACATGCCACGTCAGCGCCGCGTTGAATTCCGTGAACGTGTTGTCCGTCACGCGGCTCGCGCTGTAGGCCAGGTTGAAGGGGTAATACGCGATGGGGGAGGAAATCAGCGCGCCGCCCGCGTTCACATCCTGCACAAAGTTTTTGTAGTCCATCCCAAAGCTGATGGAGTGAAAGTAGCCCTGCTTTGCCGGCAGCGTCTTCATCAGGCGAAAGCCCACGATCTGCCCCTTGCCGATCACCGTCGTTCCGCCCAGCGCCGCGATGTTGCTGTCCTGAATCGTGCCCGTCAGCATCGTGCTCAAACCTTCCACGCTGTGGATCGGCGCCTGGTAAAACGCCGAGTACACCGCGCTGTCCGTCATCTTTTCCGGGGCGATTTGAAAGCTCGCTCCCAGCGTGTGTCCCATCTGCCACAGGTTGCTGTAGCTCAGCGACCCGCTCAGCCGCAGCGGCACCGTGTTCGCATTGTGCTGGTTGTTGATCTCCCAGCTCCCATGCAGCGGCAGCTTGTCCTCCACATTCAGGTCGATGTCCACCGTCCCCGGCACCACGCCCGCGCGCAGCTCGGGTGTGATCTTGCGGTCACGCCAGCGGTTCAGCGCCACGATGTCCTTGCTGATCTCATTGAAGTTCGGCACCGTGCCCTCCTTCATGGAGGGGGCCATCTCCTTGATCTTGCTCGGCAGGAAATACCGCGCGCCCTTCACCCGCAGGCGGCCCACAGGAGTTTCCAGCACTTCCAAATAGATCACACCACGCGCGCCCGTCTGCTGCGGCACCTGCACGCTCACGCTCTGGAAGCCCTTCGTCTTGTAAATCTTCTCCAGCGCCATGCGCGCGCCCTCGATGTCCTGCTCCCCGCGCCCCGGACCCATGAACGGATACACCGCCTCCTCGATCTCGATCGCCTTCAGGATCTTGTTCCCCCGCACGCGGTACTCCCGCACATACAGATTACCGATCTGCGAAAGCGCCGTCGGCGGCACCTGCGCCGCAGCCGCTTCCGTCGTTGTCGCCGCCCCGCTGGGGCCTTCAAGGCAGCTCAGCCCCGCCCCGCACACCAGCGCACAAATCCCACGCGTGGCACCCCGCAGATTCAGGCGTGGGGTGCTGAGTTTGAAGCTGGGTTGAAAGATTGGAGGCGGCATTGACGCAGTATTCAAGACGCCTCCCTTTTCGTTCGACCCAGCCCTCGCTCAAGCTTGCCGCTGTTACGAATGCGTCACAGTCCACATTCGTTTATGCCCTCTCACGTGGGGCATCACGAGTTTAGGTGACAGTTTCGAAACACAAGACGCCTCAGTGCTTCGCATTCGCTGCATTGGCAGCACGCACGGCCTCCGCCTGCGTCTGGATAAAATTGTCTCCACCAAACAGGGAGGAAAATTGTTCATCGCTCGCGCGCTGCGCTGAAAGCCAGCGCTGGCGATACATCGCGCTGGAAGGATCCGCGCTCACATCTTGCATCGCACTCGCAAAGTCCGTGCGAATCTGGCTGATCACCGCACTCGTGGCAGCATTCATGTTCGGGTCCGTCGGCGTCGCTGTCAGTGTGCCGGCCACAGTCGGCTGGTTCGGGTCATTGCCCACCAAAAATGCCGCAGGTGTCATCGTGCTTGCGGTTGCTTGCGCCGCACCGGTTGCACCGCCAGGTGCTGGGCCCGCTCCCTGCTCGCTCGCAGGTGTCTGCTCTGCAGCAGTTGCTGCTCCCGGACTCGCGTCGCCGTTCAGTGATGCGCTCAGCATCGTGGTCTCTTCCGCTCCCAGCTGTTGCAGGCGCTCCTGCAAAGCACTCCTGGCTAGCAGCGGCGCCGCCGCGATTTCTCGCTCGATCTCCTGCCGCTTGATCGCATAAATTTCATTCATCTCGCATTGGATGATGTCCCGGATCGTTGTCTCCGGACAGCCGATCCCGCGCAGGTTCTTCACAAAGGTAGGGAAGTCCGGCACCTCAATCTGCCGCCAGTGAAAAGGCTCAGGCTTGGCTGTCGCCACTGCGCTCTTGGAGGCCTCCGGCTGGGCCTTCGTCGTTGCAGTCACCGTCTTCGGCGCTGCGGGCGGCAGCACCGGCTTCGCCGGGTGATTTTGCCAGACCACACTTAGCGCGCCCACCAGCATCACATTCAAAAACAAGGAGCCCGCCAGCGGCCAGGAGGTGTGTCGAAGCAAAAGTTGAAATCGCATGGTCCAGATGAAAAAGCTGGTGCTGACGACGCGCGCCAGCACCAGCAGGGTGTAGATTGAAACTGGGCGTTAAATCACGATCAAGGACCGACCACAGCGCCGTCGCTGGTGCGCTGAACATTCATGAGGGCTGGATCCAGTCCGTTGACGCCAAGGTTGGCAACGATGTTGGTTTTCATGCCGTCGTTGAACTTCTTGTCGTCCGTGCCGTTCACCAGCGCGCCCTTGTGGTTGAGATGCTCATAGCACCACATGGTGTAGGCGCCGTTGTACACCTTGTCTTTGTCAGTGGCGGTGCCGTCATAGGAAACGCCTTCGTAGGTGAGGCGCACGCCCTGGTTGGTGGCTCCGGTGGCGGTGGATGCGTCGCCGGCGCCGAGGTAGCCGATGATGTCGCCGCCGGTGATGGACGCACCTGTGAACGGGTTCAAGTACTCGTTGCCATCTTGGTCAACCACGCTCAAGCCGCTGCTGCTGGTGTATCCGCACAGGTCACGAATGCTGCCACCGCTGGTGTAGCCGCCGTTGCCGGCATTGGCGGCGTCAGCGCCGGTGCCGGTCAGGGGCCAGACTTTCAGCTGGGTGACGGTGCCGCTGCCGATGCTGCCGCTGGTGGTGGCCAGGAACTGCGTTACCAGATTGGCAATGCCATACTTCGTTTCTGCCTGCATCGTGATACGTGTGCCGGAACCGCCGTCACGTCCTGTCGCAAACACCAGTGAGGTGTCTGCGGGATTGCCCGTGAAGAGGGACTTCTTCTGCACTCCGAGTGCGTAGAGCGCACGATAGCGCTGCGCAGTCATCCCTGTGGCAGGATTGACAGGGCCGCTGAAGCCGCCGCCGAGGTTGGAGCCTTTGTTGGCAACGAACACGAATGGCACGATGGCCACGTTGGTGTTGGTCAGACCGCTCACAGGAGTGGAAGTCACCGAGGACTGATACACGTCCGAAAACGCGAACAGCGCTGCTCCAGAATCCGAAGCGGAGGCGGAGAAGACCGTGCCAGCATAGCCGGCGGTGGCACCGGCGGCCGTGGCGGACGGCACGTAGGTGAGGGAGGTGACACCAGAGAAAATGTCGATCAGGCCGGTTGCAGAGCCAGTCCAGTTGCACTGCACCGTGCTGGTGCCGCTGATGCCGATGCTGCTCAGGTCACCCACAAACGTCACAATCGAGGCACCATTGATCGTGCTGCGGTTGTTGGCGTCATTAACCGTCGTAGGAGCCGCCACGGTGGCGGCGATCTTGCAGGTCGCAATGCTGGAGGCAGGATTGCCGCCCATCATGGCGACGATGGTGTCATGCACAGCACCACGGAAAGCCGTGGAACCCGTGATGCGGATGTTCGCAGCAGAAGCCTGCTGGGCCAAGGAAAGGGCGCAGACGCCCAAAACGATTTTATACAAAGATTTCATGGAATAGAATTGGATGGAGAAACGAGTGGAGAATGTTGGAGTCGTGAATCAGTCAGTCACTCAGGCAGCTTTGGCCTGACGACGACGACGCATGAACAGGCTGGCCAGTCCGAGGCCGCCGAGCAGCGCCTTGCCGGGCTCAGGCACAGCCGCCGTATTGGCGGTGAAACTGACCTGACCGGAGTTGTTGATGCTGAAGGTGCCTTGATAGGCGCCCACACCGACGGTGCCGGTTGGGTTCGCACCAGTATTGGTGTTAAGGATGCGGTAGAGGTCCAGCGCGGTGCCTGCGGCCCCGCTGGCGAAGTTGCCTTCTGCCGTCGAACCTGCACCGAAACCACCGACAACGTTATCGTCCCAGGTGGTGCTGCTGTTGCTGATCAGGGCAACTCCGGAGGTCAGTGTGGCACTGCCGTAGGTTGTTTGGGCGCTGCCGATCTGGGAGGCAATGGTGGCACGCGTGGTTGGCCCGATGGCGGAAGGATCACCCCAGGCAGTGCTGGACTGAGTGCCAAGATTGACGCTGGACTGGGCCACGCTCAGGTAAGTCGTTTTGAGAGGGTCTCCGCCGACGGCTGCGCTGTTGTTGTCACCCGCGATCGCCCAGTTCAGCGTGGCATCGCCAGTCCGCCAGCCGCTGCCGTAGGTCGTGTCCAGAATCGTACCAATGTCGAGGAAATTGGTCTGAGTCGTGGTGAAGTTGCGCGCCTGTCCAAGATCGACTGTAAGAATGGTATTGCTACCAGTGTCGGCTCGGAAGGCGAGGAGGAGATCACCCTGAGCGAACGTGGCTGCACTGGCGGGAAGCGCCGCAGCCGAGAGTCCAACCATGACGAACATGGTGAGGAGGTGTTTGGATTTTATCTGCATGATGTGGGTTGTTGTCGGTTGACTGTGGATGAAGCGAACCAGGATGGATCTCCTCATCGCCATTGACCGGCGGACGAGCAGTAGCCAGACAGCCGAGTGAAATCTATGTGTGTAGGGTTACGATTTGGACACGCTCTCCCTCCGCTGCTGCTCCCCTCACTCCTTCGAAGGAATGATTTCTCGGTGCGGCAAAAAATGGAGAAGGAAAAAGTCAAAGCGTGAAGGCTTCCCCGCACCAGTCAGGCATAGGAAAGACCCTGCTCGCTTTAGCCAGTTCCACTCCGCAGGGTGGAACTTTGCTGTTAACATTCTGTAACATTGGCAGGCCCCGCCCTTGGCCGCATTTGCAAACCCTCGGAAGGCGCAGTACAGATGGATGCCGAGTATGGCAGAGCCCTCATGTCCCGCAGCACCATTCACGAGACCCCGGAGGACTGGCATAAAAAGATCCGTGGGTGCCAGTCCACGGCGTGCCCTTGATCCTCATCGTCGTCAGGTCAGCAGCTTTCGGCTTCCTCCCGCACTTTTCACAAGCCAAGCCAGAACTAGGGCGTCTTGAACGTCAGTTCATGCGCCAGCACCTTCTGCAGTTGCAGGATCTTTTCATACTCCGCCCCGCTCGTTTGGTAGGCGATCGTCCCGTCCGCGCGCACCACCACGGTGCGTGGCACATACTTCGTGAAGTAGCGGCGGTACAGGCTCTGCTCCGGATCAGCCACCAGCGGAAACGTCAGTTTGCGCTCACCGCTCAGCCTCACCAGTTCCTCACGCTCATAGTCACGCCCGATGGCAAGCATTTGAAATCCTTCCTTGTCACGCAGCTTCTGAAAAACCTCGCTCTCCAAATACCCCAGGTCCGCAAGCGAGGCAGGGTTGCTTGCCGAAAAAAAGTACAACAGCACCACCTTGCCCTTGAGCTTCGAAAGCGCGTGCTCCCTGCCCGTGGTGTCCACGCACGTGAAATCAGCCGCAGGCCCGCCCTTCTGCACCAGAGTCGCCGCCTGGATCGCCTGATCCACATCCTCCACCGCAAAGACAGCGCACACAGTCAGCATCAGGGCGGCAAATAGAAGAAGGGAGGGGCGGTTCATGAGAGAAACCTACCTCCATCACAGCCCCGGCAGACCTGTCAAAATCCGCTCGGGAACAAAGATGTCACATTGAAGTCTTGGTCGGGAAGGCTCTGATGCCGGTGTATCTGTCACTTTTGCTACAATGCCGCCCGGACACGGAATTCACCTCCTGCTCCTGCTGAGTCACCTCGGAGCGATTCGTAGAGGAGCCAGCCGTGTTCACCCCGCCGCAGGCCTATCCCGCGACTCGGTATGAGGCCGGGTGGAGCAAAAATCCCTTCACCCTGAAAACGGTCGCGCCCATCGCCGCCCAGGATTCTTTTGCCAGGGATCTCGCCATCGGTGCCCACTACGGCGCGGCGGACAATCCCACCATCGTGGTCGTCAATACCAAGACCAACGAACGCATTCTCCTGCGCAAAGACAAGCCCTCTCCCGGCGGCATTCGCCTCCAGTCCGTACACCTCTCCAGCGCTCGCCGTGAATGCCAGGTGCAGGTCATGTGCGGTTCGGTGTCCGCCGTGCTCAGCTATGACACGAATTATCTCGGCCAGCTGGCTGCTAATGAAGCCAGCCGCATGGCCTCTTCGAAAAACTTGTCCGCACCCGCCGCCAATGGGCGGCGCTTGCCTCCGCTGCCTTCTGCCAGACGGCCCGCTTCCACCCCGGTCAAAGTGAGCAGCATGGAGCCTCCTGTCCCGGTTCAAAACACAATGGTGCAGCCATCCCTCCCGCAGCCTTAAGCCGCTCGGTGAATCAGCTGCCTCACGGACTAAAACGTGAACACAAAGTTGATCTTCGCGATCACACTCACACGGTCCCGGTCCGGAAAGTTCGCCCATGTTTCCAGCACGATGTGCCGGCTCAGGTCATACTTCGCCCCCACCGCCGCGATGACCCCATGCTGATTGCGCGACTGCACCAGGTCCGCGTTCAGATTCAAACTCCGCTCAAAGACCTTCCACGTGCGGTCCACGCCAAAGAGGCAGCTGTCCCCATGCGTCTGCAAGCCGTAGCCCGCATGCACACGCAGCAGATGAAAATCATGCCACAGCATCGCGTAAGTAAAGGGATCCCCCGCACGCCGCGTGTCCGTCAGCGCCACACCGGCCACACCCAGCGCCAACATCCCGTCCTCCCACGGCTGAATCCGCGCCTTCGTCTGAAACACCAGCGGCCCCGAGCAGCCCGTGCCCAGCGCGCTGTCCAGACCCCACTCCAGATGCAGCGGCTTGAAATCCCAGCCCGTCTTGAAGCCCGCCCACTCCGAGGTCTTGCCCGGCCCGCTCGTTGCGAACTGATTCGCCCCGCCAAAGCTGCTGAAGTACTGCACCGCCACCGTCCGGTGCGGCACCGTGTCCGCCGTCGGAATGTTGTTCAACCCCGTCGGCGTCCCCAAAACCGTGCCAGCGGCAAACGTTACAAATACCATAATGTGGTATCCAAAAGCACGCACCGAGGCGGCACGTGCCTCGTGCCCCCTCGATCCTTCAGTTCCGCAAAGTCTCAAAGCATTCATGGTTGCAGCCCCTGTTCACTTCTTCTTGTTCTCATCCTGATGCCCGTCGCTGTACGCCTGGGCGGCCAGCGCAGGCACCGTCTTCGCCAGCGCCGCCTGATTCTGCCGGCCCGATGCATAGGATTCAAACACCGCGCGGATCTCATCGCGCACCCGGCGGAAGACCTCCATCTGCTCCTCCTCCGTGCCCGTGGCATGCGCAGGATCATCAAAGCCCCAGTGGTGGCGGTTCACCTGACCTGGAAACATCGGGCAGGCCTGGTCCGCATTGCCGCACACCGTGATCACCGTTTCGATGTCCTGATTGAGGAACTCATTGAGATGCTTCGAATGATGCCCCGAAATGTCGATGCCGATCTCCGCCATCGCCTTGATGCCAAGAGGGTGCACATAGCCCGCAGGCTTGGACCCCGCGCTCGCCACGGTGTAGCTTTCGCCCAGCGCGCGGCGCAGGATGCCTTCAGCAAGGTGGGAGCGGCAGGAGTTGCCGGTGCAGAGAATGAGAATGGTGGGTTGTTTCATGGGAGTAAAAATGGGTTTTAAAAAGCGGACAAAGTCATTGGGCATCGGTCCCGCACTGGCCATCACAGCAGCCGTTGGCTTGCAGGTGCTTGCACAGCGGCACGGCAAGCAGTGCGCCGAGCACTGGCGCGACGAGGTAAATCCACAGATGCTCCGTATGTCCGGAGATCAGTGCGGGCGCGAGTGAACGCGCAGGATTCATCGAGGCGCCGCAGGCAGGTCCCGCAAACATGGCCTCCAGAGCTACAACTCCACCGATGGTGATGCCGGCCGTGATGCCTTTTTCCTTCGCACCCGTGGACACGCTCAAAATCGTCAGCATCAAAATCGCAGTCAGCACCAGCTCCAGCACAAAGCTCTGTGTCTCAGATCCCGCAGGCAGCGTCGCCCCCAGCGTGGCATCCTGCGGATACAGCACCCGCAGCAGCAGGCTGGCAGCCAGCGCCCCGCCGATCTGCGCACCGAGATACCCCGGCACATCCCGCCACGCAAAGCGCCGTGCCACCGCAAAGGCCAGCGTCACGGCGGGGTTGAAATGCGCGCCGCTCACATCACCAAAGGTGTGAATCATCGCCATGACCACCAGCCCGAAGGTGAGCGCGATGCCCGCATGGCCGATGGCCCCATGGCTCGCGGCATTGATGACGATGGCCCCCGTGCCCGCAAAGACGAGCGTGAAGGTGCCGAGGAATTCAGCAAGGCGTTGTTTCTTCATGGGGAAGTCTCAGCAGCATTTGGAGCCCGGCGTGCAGCAGGAAGCCGCCGCCTCGACTTTCGGCGCAGGCGCACACTCACCCGGCAGGCAGATCCCGCGCGCCAGGCAGTCCGTGTGCTTCAGCCCCAGATGAAACGCCAGCGCTCCATCGATGACCTCCGCGCTCTCCACCGGAAACTGCGCCACCACGCCGTCCTCGTATTCAATCTCCACCGGCAGGTTGTGGTGCGGCAGCACATCGTCCGCACGCTCAAAGATTGCCGCCAGCTTGCCCGAGAGCAGCCGATGGTCCACATCGTCATGCACCCACGTTTGCAGCAGGCAGGTCTCCAGCGTGCGCCGCATGCCGCCGCAGTCGATGAAGTTCTTCATCACATGGCCCACTTCCGTGACGTGATAGTGCGCGGGGATCATGCCGCCGTCCGGCAGCACAAACAGCAGCGGCTTGTCCGCATGCGCGTTGAGGAGGGAGAGAAATTCGGTGATGTTCATGGTAGGAAAAAGCAGTTAGCAGCAGGGTTTGGTGGTGGCCTTCTTCGGCGCCAGCTGGTCCAGGCAGCGCAGGAAATCCCCCAGGCAGTCGCAGGCCAGTCGATAATAAATGTTCAGCCCGCGCTTGTCAGACACCAGCACCCCGGCCTGGCGCATCATGCTCAGGTGCTTGGACACCGTGGACATGTCCGCGCCCACCAAGTCTTTCAGGTCGCACACGCACATCTCGCCATCCATCAGCGCCTCGGCGATCAGCAGCCGCGAAGGATGCGCCAGCGCCTTGATCACGGCGGCTCGTTTGCTGGAAACTGTCTTGCTTGCAGGCATGATACAAATTGGTTATTTGGCTAAATAACCAAATAGTCGCCACCCCGCAACCTCTTTCTGCCAAAGCATCTCCGAAACGATGATGATCCCATATGGACTGCGGTCGCGCAGCGAGGAACAGCCTGTCCTTCGTAGCTTTAGCGAAGTAGGAAGCGAAGCTACCGCTTTCGACGGGTACTCTGGCTCGCGAGCGTCAACGGATGTCGCGAAAGCGGGAGCTGATATTTTTTCGTCTACTGTGCAGCTCTCGCGAATCACAGGACTGCTGAAAGCCCAGCTCCCCAAGCCGATTCCAAAACCCTCTGCGGCATCAGTGCGGAAATTTCCTCCGCCTCTCCCGGCGGGAAGGGGATGCCCTCCTCACTTCCCACCCTTGGCCTCAGGCAGCGGCAGGATCTGCACCTTGATCTTCCCCCGCACATTGTTCAGCCAGGCATCGTAAAACTCCGTCGCCTTCTTCTGCTTCAGCTCCGCCGAGGCTACCTGCCGCCGTTCCCCCGCCGTTTTGCTCAGCATGCGCTCGGCATCCAGTTTGACGATGATCCACGCACTGCCGATGTCCACCACCCCGCTGATACCCCCGGGCTCCATGCCGGCGAGCGGCCCGCTGATCGCCGGGCTGAGCGCGGTGGCGTTCATCCAGTCCATGGCGCCGCCATCTGCCGCGCGGCTGTCGGCGGAATGTTTCTTGGCCAGGGCTTCAAAGTCCTGCCCCTCCTTGAGCTTCGCATGCACGTCATCCGCCAGCTTGCGCTGCTGCTCTTCGCTCTGGCCGCCGGATTGTTTCAGGATGGAGAGCGTGTGCAGCTTCACCTGCCGCTCCGGTGGCGCGTTGTTCTTCTCCATCTGCCGGGCGATCTCCACCTCCGTGGGCGCAGGGGCCATGCCCCGGATCTTCTGCCTCATGAGTGGCGCGACGAGGTTCTTTTCGCGTATCGCGCGGTATTCCTCCAGCGTGTAGCCGTCCTTGGCCAGTTGCATCAAAAAGCGCGGCTGGCTGCCTTTGAAACTGCGGGCCACAAACTGGCGCACGTCCTCGTCCATCTGCGCGGTGGTGATGTTGTTGCCCATGGCCTTGAAAGCCGCATGCAGCAGCGCCACCTCGATCTGGGCCTTCAGCGCCGCCTCCTCCAGCTCCGCCTCCGTGGCCCCAGACTTGGCTGCGGCGGCATTTTTGCGGAACACCTCCAGCGCTATCGTCACCTCCCTGCGGGTCACCTCCGTGCCATCCACCATCGCGGCCACCCGCGCTGCATCCACCGCCTTGCCATCACCGCCCTTCGGCATCAGCTTCTCGCGCAGCATGCCGGAGAGCGTTTCATCCCACATCCTGTCCATCGCTGCCGTCGTGGCAGTGGCCAGCGTGCGGTCCGGCTCGCGGCGCAGCTCCTGCAAAAACGACTCCATCATCGAGGTGAAGCCGATCTTCGTGCCAGCCTCCGCACCGCCAAACACCTCGCGCAGCAGATCAGTCTCCGGGCTCTGTCCGCGCGCGCGCATCTTCTCCAGCACGTCCGCCATGGCCGTGCGCTTGCGTGCAGAGCAGTTCTGCACCAGCAGTCCCCAGTCCTTGCGGAAATCTGCCGCCGTCATCTTGCTCAGCGCCAGTTCGCGGAACTCGCCCGCAGAGGCAGGCAGCGTCCAGTCCAGCAGTGATGCCGCGAAGTAGCAGCCCACGGGCCCCAGCTCCGGGTCCTGCCGCACCTGCTGCAAAATGCGGCCGGTGTACTCGTTCCGCCCCGCCGTGCTGTAGTACACCTCCCGCGCCAGCAGCCACGGCCAGCTCCCCTCGTTCACCACACTGTCCACCATGGCCAGGCCGATCTGCGCAATCATCGTCGTGCTGGCCTTTGTCGTGCGCGGCTTGTCCGGCCTGTCCGGTACGTAAAATCGGTCATCGTCCGGGCCGGTGAAGGCGCTGAAGAACTGCGCCATCGAAATGTCCAGCCCGCGCCCGAGATCCCGCGCTGCGGCCGTGCGCCGCGCCACCTCCTCTGGCTTCAGCGCAGCCGTCTTGCCAAAGCCCGCGTTCAGAAAGCCCGCCGTCAGCCAGCCCGCCCAGGAAGCAAAGCCCTCTCCGGGCTCATAGCTGTTCGCCACGCCTGCGGTCTGCGCCTCCAGCTCCTGCGTGGCCTTGTCCCACGCCCCTTGGGCCGTGGTCAGTTTGAACCGGGAAAACTCCGTGTGCGCCTTGTTCCACATTCCTTTGCCGTTCCCGAGCTCGCGCAGCCGCCCCGTGGCCTTCTCGATCACGGTGCCGTACGTTCCCTGTCCGTCCGCCGTTTCCGTTTTCATCACCAGCAGGCCGTCCTTGTGCTCCCACTTGTCCGCGTACTTCAGGCTGTCCAGCAGCGCCGCCGCCGGCTTCATCGTCAGTTCGAAGTCCATCAGCCCGTTCCCTTCCTGCTTCTTCCATGATCCGCCAAAGTTGACGTTGCCGGCCGTGCGGTTGTCCTTCGGTTCATCCGTGTCGAACCTCACAAACAGACTTGTCTTCAAAGTCCTTCCCAGCGGCTGCCGCAGCCACTGACGCACAGCACCGTCATGCGCCGAAAAGAAGGCGGACACTTCCCCGGGAGTGTATCGCACCGTGCAGCGGCGCGGATTTTTCCGGCCCTCCCCATCGTCAAACACCGTCAGCGTCACCTGCAGTCCGTGCTGCGAATTGTAGATCATCACCATCTCACCGCTGTGTTCATTCTTGGATTGGAAGTTCAGCGTGATCACCAGATCCTCGCTGCCAGTGCGCATCAGCGCATTGACCCAGTCCCGCGTCTTCAGCAGGGTCTCACACGTCGCGTTCAGCGGCTCACCCAGCTTGGGGGCCTCCGGCATTTCCACCAGCTCCAGCTTCAGGTCCATCTCCGGGTGGTCCGTCTGTCGCGGAGTGGTCGTCACCTTGAAGGAGGTGTACCGCGCGCTGCTCAGCAGCCGGTCCTCGATCTGCTTCACCTGCCCGGACAAAAACGGCCGGCCTTTCTCCAGCCCCAGGTACTTCAGCAGCGCCGCCTCGGAGTCGCGCTTCAGGCCCGTGCAGGTGATCCCCGCCAGCACGGCCGCCGGTCCCTCCGAGAGAATGTTCACCTGCAGGGCCGCCGTATGCGCGCTGTCATCCAGCACGGTTTTGACCTCCACCTTGGCCTGCATCCGCCCCGCCTTCGCAAGTTGCTTCACCACCATGTCCTGCAGATCAATGGGGCGGCGGGCATCCAGCGCAGCGGGCTTGCCGATCTCCCACGCGATGTCCTTTGAGTCGGCGTCCACGACCTCGCTCCCCTTCGTCTTGATGGAGAGGCCCGGTACCTTCGTCTCTGACACATCCACCAGAGTGGTCGGCGTCGTCCGTTCCTCGGGCTTGTCCTTCTTGGTGGAATCATTCGCCGCCTTCTTCTCCTTCGTGGTCAGTTTGGCGATGATCTGCGCCGCCGGCACCGACTCCGCCCCCGTCACAATGACCGGCCCCGCCATGTAGCGCTGCCCTTCGGCGATCACGCACAGCAGCCGCTGCGGATCCGCCAGCCACCGCGTCTCGGTGATCTGCACCTGCGGAAACCCCGCACGCTGGTAGCCGCGCAGCAGAGCCGCCCGCGTGGCCTGCACATACTCCGCCAGCGGAGCCTCCGGATGCGCCGCCAGCAGCCAGTCCCCGTGCGTGCGCAGGCCACGGTGCAGATCCTCGGCGCTGAAGGTCTTGTTGCCCTCAAACAACATGCGACTCGCGCTGCCCAGTGCCCCCACCTTGGACGCATCCGCGCCATAGATAAACACCGGCAGCAGCAGACAAAGAATGAGAGCAGTGTACGATTTCATGCGGACAGGCGGCTGGGGGTTGAACGCATGGCTTGGATTTATCTTCAATCGAAAGTCTGGATTTAAGAAAATCCTAGTCGAATCGCCACGCCTGAGTCAATCGGCATCCTGCTTGCCATGGCTAGGTGCAGGGCTGAGCATCGCTTTCATTATGGAGAGGTGGATTTTTCACCGGACGCCAGCCGCATGGGGTGTAAAGTGCCGCTGCCTGCACGCGGTCATTCGGTTTCGCGCTGGCGGGGGAAGCAGCAATGGCATGATTCACAAACTTGAACGATGGGCTTGGGCAGGCGGCGCTCTGCTGGCGGCAAACGCCGGCATGGTCAATGCCGTGGGCCTGAAAAGCTACGCCCATCAGGCCGTCACCCACGTCACCGGCAGCACCACCCTTTTCACCCTCGCCGTAGCGCACCATGACCTCGCGGCCGTGTCGGACCTCGGCATGGTGCTGCTCTCCTTTGTGGCCGGTGCTGCGCTCTGCGGCTTCATCGTGCAGAAGGATGCGCTCAAACTCGGTCGGCGTTACGGCGTGGCGCTCTTGATCGAAAGCCTGCTGCTCATGGTCGCCGCGTTCCTCATGCGCTCAAACAACGGCCTCGCCAGCTACTTTGCCTCCGCCGCCTGCGGCCTGCAAAACGCCATGGCCAGCACTTACAGCGGCGCCGTCCTGCGCACCACCCACGTCTCCGGCATGTTCACCGATCTCGGCGCCGCCTTCGGCCACTGGCTGCGCGGCCTCAGCGTGGATGCCAAACGCGTCCGGCTCTACGCCACCCTCGTCGGCTCCTTCATGCTCGGCGGCGTGCTCGGCACGCTGCTCTTCGACGTTTACTCCTACAACACCCTCTACATCCCCGCCGCGCTCACAGGCATGGCCGCCGCAGGCTACACCCTCTATGCCCACATGCGCCACGGGTGACTCACCGCACCGTCTGCGTCACCGCCACCGACGGCACGATCCAAAACACCCGCTCGCTCGCCTCACCCCAGCCTGCTCGGCGGGACTGGCGCTGGTCCGTCAGGACGGGAGCTGGTTTTGTTGTTTGCGGAGGCGCATGGGCTTTGTCTTTTTTGGGCCTGGGCGATGACGAATCAGCAGGGGTATTTTGATGCGCTGCAGTTGGAGTTTAGGGATGGGAGTTTGAGGCGGGAGGCGATTGTGCAGTTCAAGGCGGTGGCATCGGGAATTTGGGTGTCAGGGTGGAGGGGGCAGGCGGAAAATTAATTCGCAGCTTCCAAGAGGCTAAAAGTCAATTGATTGCGGACATGAGCCTAGGGTGAATGTTTATTTAAACAATATAAAAGTTGCATTAGATGCCGGGTACGCGATGAAATAGAACGATTATTTTGTAAGCCATCTCATGCATTGGTAATCATCCGTTATCCATGAATATGAAACCTGGAATGATGAAGAAAGATGTTTCTGCCTCGCAATTTTGTTTCGGCGAAAGGCGCGAAGAGATGGAGGGCGCAGGCCTGCCGCGAGCCCTGCGCACAGGCGCCTGCCCGTTCATCCGCCGGCGTGAGGGCTGAATGCGTACGGCCGCTCTTCTGCTGAGGCTCACTCCCTTTGAATTTCAACCTTAACACAGACACCCCATGGACATCACACTACGAGAACTGAACGAGCTTAAGCGTCAGATAGACATCAACGAAGGCCTTGCGCAGCCTGTGAAAACTCATGCGCTGCCGCCGCGGGCGCGTTTGCTGGCGGAGGGGGATTCGTGGTTTGCGTATCCGCGCCGGCAGCTGGTCTTCGGCGCAGCGGGGAATGTGATCTCCTGCCTGCGCAAAGCGCACAAGGATCTGGAGATCGACGACATTGCCTCCAATGGTGACGAGGCCGTGGCGATGGTGTCCGGGGATGCCAAGCTTGATTTTCTGACACGGATCGCCCGCACTGAGTATGACCTGCTGCTGTTTTCCGGCGGTGGCAACGACCTGGTGGGCCAGTACGACTTCAACTTTTTTCTGCGCGACCGGAAGGCGGTGACCAATCCACTGGACTGCCTGATCACTGAGCGCCTGGACAGGCGCATCGAGCGGGTGGCGGGCTCCTATGCGGATCTGGTGGATCTGGTGGGGGAATACTCGCGGAACCGCAAGATCAAGATCGTGAGCCATACCTACGACTGGGCGATTCCCAGCCCGGAGGGGGCCAGCTTTTGGAACGGCCTGATCAAGGTGGATTCAGGGCGCTCGTGGATGCATCCCTACATGGTGGCGAAGTCGATCACAGACCCGGATGAGCAGTATGCCATCGTGAAGCATCTGCTGAGCCAGTTTGCGGCGCGCATCGGGCAGATCGCGCAGAAGAGCGGGGGGCGTTTTGTGCTGGTGAACACGCAGGGCACGCTGCCTGCGCGGGACCGCAACTGGTGGGTGAACGAGATCCATCCAAGTCCGGAGGGATTTGCCGAGATCGCGAAGGTGATTTTCGACCAGGGCATCAATCCGCTGCTTCCGCCTCCTTGATCCCGGGGCGTGCCGCACGGACCGCCCGCTTCATCCACTTCCATATTCCAAAGCTATGAACGACAAAATCATCATCACCAACAAAACGGCCCTGAGTCAAAAGTATGGCAAGGCGGGGCTCACCAAGATCAACAAGGCTTTGAAGGACGTCCTGAAGGCGGACGCGAACCGTGGGATCAAGACTTCCGTGATTTACCTGGATGACGAGGCTGCGATGAAAAAGCTGGGCGGGGTGGCGGTGACGACGGCATCCAGCCCGAAGCAGAACAAGGATGCCATCGATGCGATAGCCAAGGCGGCCAGCCCGGACTATCTGATGATCTTGGGAGCACCGGATGTGGTGCCGCATCAGGATCTCACCAACCCGGCCTTTGACCCGGGGAACGATGATGATGCCAACGCGGAAGGGGATCTTCCCTATGCGTGTGATGTGCCGTACTCACGTGATCCGGCGAAATTTGTGGGGCCTACGCGTGTGGTGGGACGGCTGCCGGATCTGGCAGGGGCGAGTGATCCTGCGCACCTGATCTCCTTGCTGGCGGTGGCCGCCGGCTACCAAAGCCGCCCCGCCCAAAACTATGCCAAATACTTTGGACTTTCCGCGCATGTTTGGAAGGGCTCCACGACACTGAGTCTGGAAAACGTCTTCGGGAATGCCACCTCCCTGCTGACATCACCCACCGCCGGGCCGAGCTACCCGCAGGGTGAAATGAAGGCTTTGACGCACTTCATCAACTGCCATGGAGGCGAGGCTGATCCGCAGTTCTATGGTCAGAAGGGCAGCAGTTATCCGCCCTCCGTCACCACGAAGGACGCGGCGGGCCAGATCAAGGAGGGCACGGTGGCTGCGGCGGAGTGTTGCTATGGCGGGGAGCTTTACGACTCGGAGACGCTGGGAATCGACATGCCGATCTGCCAGAGCTACCTGCGCCAGGGGGCCTATGGCTTTTTTGGCAGCACGACGATTGCTTATGGGCCGGCAGACAGCAACGGATCGGCGGATTACATCTGCCAGGACTTTTTGATCCAAGTGCTGGGAGGTGCCTCGCTGGGAAGGGCGGCGCTGATCGCACGACAGCATTTTGTGGAGCGCAACAGCCAGATGGATCCCTTTGATTTAAAGACCCTGGCCCAGTTTTGCCTGCTGGGGGACCCGAGTGTCCAGCCGGTGGCTGCAGCGGGGGACACCAAGGTGGCGAAAGGTACAACGGACGCGAGCGCAGAACGCTTTGCCCGTGCTGAGCGACGTGTGAAACTCAAACAAATGGGGGAATTCCTTTCACAGACGAAACCGACCGCTTCGAAGAAGGTGCGAACGGGCAGGGTGACGCCTACGACCAAGGCCGCGCTGGCCAACATCGCGAAGAAGGCGGGGATCGGGGATGCGAAGCCGTTTTCCGCGTTTGCGGTGCGCAACAAGGCGCCGAAGCAGAAGAGGGGCGGGAAGTCGGAGTCGGTCCCGTCGCGTTACTTCATCAATGTGTGGAAGCCGAAGAAGACGCGTGATGGGCTGCATCTTGGCGTGGGAGTGGTTGCAAAAGAGCTGAACGGCAGGATTGTGGACTACCGAATTTATTACCAACGATGATGGGGCACTGAATCTGCGTATGACTCCTGAACATGTGACTGGCTTGAAAGGGCGGGTGGTGCAGGGGCCCTACGGTCTCGGGAGCAAGAGCGAACGGACGGCGGTTTTTTTGGTGACCCAGGCTGGCGACCATAAGTACCTTCTGCGCCGCAAGACGGGCCCGACCTATGGAGACGAGGTCGTGGCGGCGCTGGAAGGGAAAACCGTGGTTTGTGATGGGTTCATCCTGGGCGGGACGCTGATGGCTGAGGACATACGTGAGGTGTGACAAACGCCGGGCGCGGCAAGACAACGCATGGCATGCGCTTAAGCGCGTATGAGCCCGGGATGGTGTGAGAACGCTTGCCTATGCCCGGTTTGCTTCAGGGGCTTGGGTGCTGAAACACTGCCAAGGGGGGATGAGGAGGATCAGGAAGCGAGAGCGGCGAGGACTTGGTCGAGATGTTCGTCGGGTTTTACCTTTTCGAGGATGGCGGTGATGTGGCCGGTCTCGCTGATGATGAAGGTGCTGCGCTCGGTGCCCATGTATTTTTTGCCGTAGAGGGTTTTTTCGACCCAGACGCCGTAGGCGTTGACGATGGTGTGGTCGGGATCGGCGATGAGGGGGATGGGGAGGCTGTACTTTTCGATGAACCTGGCGTGGCGCTTGATGGGATCCGTGCTGATGCCAAAGAGGAGGGCTTTCTGGGTGATCTGAGACCAGGCGTCGCGCAGGGCGCAGGCTTGCTTGGTGCAGCCGGGGGTGTCGTCTTTGGGATAGAAGTAGAGGACGACTTTTTGGCCTCGAAGCTGGCTGAGGGTGAGGGTGGTTTCAGACTTGTAAGTGCCGCCGATGACGGGGGCGGTGAAGTCAGGGGCGAGGGTGTGGAGGGCGGGTTTGGGCATGGTCTTTGGCGATCTTTTCCAGCATGGGGCCGAGGCTGTCGTTGCGGAGGGTGTTTCCGCCATCCAGATAAATCAAGACACCGTTGCCGTTGGAGGTTGAGGAAATCTGAGTGCTCCATGTGCGAGCCGCCGTCACAAAATGCAGCTCGCAGTTCCACTCTGAGACTGGGTGTGATGGAGTATATTCGCGAGCTTCCCGCATGGCCTCGCAGAGTGACTGGATTTGCCCAGCGTCTTGAATGCTGAAGCGAGCTTTGACGAGGTCGCTGCTGTCGGCGTAAACATTCTGAATGTCGATGCGGGTGATGTCGGCCGGCTTCAGGCTTTGGAACAGTCTCGTCTCTTCATCCCTGCGTGGCTGCTCGATGAACCGGTCATAGGAAATAAAGGCGACAAGGGCGGTCAAGATGAGCGCCGCAGTTGTGGGAGACATTCGGTCATTCATAGAGACTGCGTGCCGGATATTGCAGAGGAAGTCAGCTGAAGCCGAGGGCGTGCATGATGGCCTGGGCGGCGGAGTAGAAGAGCCAGGCGTAGAAGGCCCAGGCGATGGCGATGAAGCCGATGATCATGGCGATGAGCATGAAGATGCCGGCGTAGAAGTGGAAGGTGCTGCGCTTGACTTTGTCTTGGTGTCCGGCCTGCCAGGCGAGGAGGAGCTTCAAATTACGCGTGTTGGATTTGAAGAAGACGGAGGCGAACGCCCCGGCGCCGGGGATGAGGCCGATGGCGAAATTGATGCCCATGTTGAGCGCCATGCGCAGGAAGACGGGAATGGGGATGCCGCTGCGGAGGGCATCGAGCAGGATGATGAATCCGGCGCCGGAGGCGACGGTGTCGCCGACGGCGGGGATGAGGGCGAGGATGGGATCGAGACCGAAGCGGACGTTGGTGCCGGGGACGCGCATGAGCTCGTCGAGGTACTTGGAGAGGATGCGTGCAGCGGCGTTGTTGACGGGGTCTTTGCTGCTGGCGAGCTTGGCGGCGATGGGATTGATCTCCGGCGGCGTGGGCGGGAGGACGGAGTCCACTTGGATGTCACGAGCGGGAGCAGGCATGAGAGGGGATACGCTGAAGGGGACGGTGGGGCAACGGGGGAATGAGGAATGGGGAACTCCGCCCGGAACGGGAAGGGGAGCGGGCCTTGAAAGCATGCTCTGCACCACAGGTGGCACCGGAATTCCGCACGGAAGGCCTGTTTGGCAGGGATCGGGGATCTATGAGATGGGCACTCGGCTCCCACCGCATTCAGCGCATGGGGCGGTTCACTCGCACAAGCTGCCCTGGGAGAGTGACTGCCTCGCGAATGGACTGATCGATTCTTTGCGCGAGCTCCTGGGGGCGGGATCTGTGGTGCAAACGATAATGCCTGCGTGCTCTGCATTCGTGGAACGGTGCAGGCGCATGAAATGCAGGCGATTGAAGGTCAGCACCGCACGGCCTTCGCATCTGGCGAACTCCAGCACTTCCTCGTCAGGAATGCGCTGGTTGGCGCGTCCAGCGTCCAGGGAGGTCAGCACATCATGGCCTAACGCGCGCAGGCATATGACGACGCGGTGGTCAAAGTTCTCGTTGGAGTAGAGTCGTGCAGGCACGGCGGATCAGGCTTCCTCGTTTTCGCGGATGGCGTTCTCGATTTCCACCTTGTTCGCAGTCACGTAGTCCCAGGCGCAGGTCAGATCGTTTCGCTTGAGGCTCGGATAGGCCTCCAGCAGTTGAGCCTCGGTCATCCCCAGCCGGCGTGACTGCTCCAGCGTCCAGACCGGAATGCGAGTGCTGGCGATGCATGCATCACCCCCACAAACGTGGTGTGTTTTTTCAATTCCGGGTCCCGCCTCATGCACGCCGGGTGCACGAGGCCCTGCTCCGCCATCGGCCATGACCAGCAGCACATGACTCCGCCCGGGGCGCAGCCAAGCCGGCAAAGGAGAGAGCAGCCGTACGCTCCCGTCGGCGCTGATCTCGATGTCGGTCTCCAGGGTGTTCATGGTGGATGAGTATCCTCAACCGGCGAGCATGTGTCAATCCCTGCGAGATGGAGCAGCGCCAGACTGCATCAGGGCGCAGGCGACGAGCTGAACCAGCTTCCTCCTTTACTCTTCGAGCTACGAGGACACGAAAGCCGGGACTGCATTACGTGCGCTGGGTGAAGAGGGAGAACGACTGGCGAAAAAGCAGAACGGGCTTTCCTCCTTGCCTGGGTGGCGAAGGATGGGAAAGCCCGTGCTGGGAATGAGGGCTGCCGAGCCGAGGTGCTACGATTTGCTTGGCAGATCGACGAGCATCTGGGCGTTGCTGGGGTAGCGCTCCAGCAGCGAGATGACGCGCTGGATGGCTTCGACGGGCTTGTGGCCGGCGAGGCCGCGGCGCAGCATGTGGATCTTGTCGAGCTGGAAGGTCTGCAGCAGGAGCTCTTCACGGCGGGTGCCGGATTTGAAGATGTTCACGGCGGGGTAGACGAACTGCTCGGCGATCTTGCGATCGAGGACGAGCTCCATGTTGCCGGTGCCTTTGAACTCCTGGAAGATGAGGTCGTCCATGCGGGTGCCGGTTTCCACCAGGGCGGTGCCGAGGATGGTGAGGGAGCCTGCGGTGCGGGTATTGCGCGCAGCAGCGAAGAGACGACGTGGGATTTCCAAGGCACCGACGCCGACGCCGCCGCTCATGACAGCGCCGGATTTGGCGGTGTTGTTAAACGCGCGGGCCATGCGGGTGAGGGAGTCCATGAGCATGAAGACGTGCTCGCCGCACTCGACGAGGCGCTTGGCGCGCTCGATGGCGAAGGTGCAGATGCGGGTGTGGTTCTTGACGTCCTGGTCGTTGTTGCTGGCGTAGATTTCGGCCTGCGGGAGGATGCGCTTGAACTCGGTGACTTCTTCGGGGCGCTCATCGACGAGGAGGATCATCAAGTGCACGCCGGGATGATTGGTGACCATGGCCTCGGCGATGTGCTGAAGGATGGTGGTCTTGCCGGCACGGGGTGCGGCGACGATGAGTCCGCGCTGGCCACGGCCGACGGGGGTCATCATGTCGATGACGCGGGTGGTGAGGCGGTCCTTGGTGGTCTCAAGCTGGTAGCGCTTGTTGGGATTGATGGCCTTGAGTTCTTCGAAGAGGGGGAGATCCCGCATGGCCAAAGGATTGCGGCCATTGACCTCGGTGACTTCGGTGATCTGCGGGCCGCGTGCGCCTTTGCACTGCACGCCGACGATCTGCATGCCTTCGCGGAGGCCGTATTTGCGGACGAACTCGGGGGCGATGAAGGCATCCTGCGGATGCTGGGCGAAGGACATCTCGCGGCGGCGGAGGAAGCCGTAGCCTTTGGGGGACATTTCGAGAATGCCATTGGCGGGCTCTGGCGGGCCGAGGGGTTTTTCCGGCTCGGGCTCGTAATTGCGGCCGCCTTGGGGGCCCTGCTGGGGGTTGCCGTTGTCGCGCTCGCGTTCACGGTTGCCACCACCGTCGCGGTCGCGATTGCCACCGCCATCGCGGTTGGCATTGGGGTTGGGCGTGTAGGGGACGCCGGCGCGGCGTTGGGCGTCGCGCTCGGCACGGCGCTGCTTCCAGCGTTCGAACTTGGCTTTGCGGCGCTCCTTGGCGGTCATGGGGCGTGGCTGGCCGTTTTCACCGATGACGGTGTAGCGTGGCAGGCCATTCGGCTCGGTGCCGGCATTGCTGCCTTCGGCCTCGTCGTCACCGTCAGAGTCTTCTGCGCCTTCGGAATTCGCAGCGGGTGCGCCGGGGGCTGGGGCAGCGGCTTGAGGTGCAGCAGCAGGAGCGGAAGCTGCCACGGGTGCGGGGGCTTCGGTAACGGGTGCAGGAGCTGTTTCCTGGACGATGGCGGCAGGGGCTGCGGCTTCGGCGGGTGCGGGCGCAGGTGCGGCGGCGGGTGCTTCGCTGATTTCAAGATTGAGCTCAGGAGCTTCGGCGGCGTCGGCTTTTTTCTTGGCGGTCTTGCGTGCAGGGGCTTTGGCCTTCGGCTTGGCGGCGGCAGGCGCTGCTGCTTCTTCGATGACGACTTCCACTGCGGGTTCGGCGGCAGGTGCGGCTTTGGCTTTTGCTTTGGACGCTTTTTTCACAGCAGGAGGTGGCGCGGCTTCTTCCACAGCGACTGCCACGACGGGCTCGGCTTTGGCTTTGGTGGCGACTTTTTTGACCGCTGCTTTTTTGGCCGGGGCTTTGCGCTTGGTTTTGGGAGCTTCGAGCTCGGCGGTGGTTTCGTCAGACATAAACAGGAAAGGGGAGGGGATTAATCGAGCTGATCGGCAATGGCGTCGTCGATTTCAAAATTGGCGTGGATGTGCTGCGCGTCGTCGTAGTCGTCGAGGATGTCGTAGAGACGGATCAGGGCTTTCGCGGTGTCCACATCACTGATGGTGACGGTGGTCTGCGGCTGATAGATGAGCTTTTGCGAAGTGGAGTTCAGCCCCTTTTCGCGCAGCGCGTTGTTGACCTGGAAGAGCTGATCGGTGGCGGTGTAGACGATCCATTCGTCGCCGTCTTCCTGGATGTCTTCGGCGCCCGCATCGAGGGCGGTCTCCATGATCTGGTCTTCGGTGGCGGCGGCTTTGTCCAGCCGGATTTCGCCACGGCGTGAGAACATGTAGGCCACACTGCCGGAGTCTGCGAAGGTGCCCTGGTTCTTGCCGAGGAGGACGCGAATGTCGTTGGCGCTGCGGTTACGGTTGTCGGTGACGATTTCGATCATCATCGCCACGCCGCCGGGGGCGTAGGCTTCGTAGAGGATTTCTTCGATCTGCGCCCCGCCGAGTTCGCCGGTGCCTTTTTTGACGGCACGGTCGATGTTGTCATTGGGCATGTTGGCCGCGCGTGCCGCCAGGACGGCGCTGCGCAGGCGGGCATTCATGTCAATGTTGCCACCGCCGTGCTTGGCGGCGAGGGTGATTTCCTTCGACAGCTTGCTGAAGGCATTGCCGCGCTTGGCATCCGTGATGGCTTTGCCACGCTTGATTTTGGACCATTTATTGTGGCCTGCCATGATGAAGAACGATGTCTGTGGGAATGCAGCGAACGGGTGCGGCCATGACGATGACGGCGGCCTTCCGTGCGGTGTGGTTTGGGGAATGTAGGGGGATAGCGGCCTTGCCGCGGTGAGTCTCTGCAGGAATGACGGCTACGCAGCGAGTGCGGAGTCGCGTTTCATCAGCGCCAAGGCCGGGGAAACTTCGGCAATCCTGCCGGGAACAACACCAAGTGTTCACCAAGTTGAGAGAACTTGGAACGGCGTGAAGTGTGTGGGATGTAGGGGCAGGATGCAAGATGTTTTTCGGCACGGGGCGGGAAAAGTGGGGATACGGAGGGATGGCCGCAAAAAGGCGCAAAAAAAGAAAAAGGCTGAGTGGGTGTTTGGGATTGATGATTTGGGTGGCGCTGATGCTTGAGTGTTGCTGGGGTGTGGCCTGCCGCTGCTGCCGGGGTCCGTGGGCGTAGAGAGAGGGGATGAAGAAACAGATGAGGGTGTCAATTTCGCTGACGACGGCTGCTGCGAGGGTGGTGACTATGCCCGGAAGGATGTGCGGCACCCTTGATTCCAGGGTGGAATATTTTGTCAATAATTTGCACCCTGACCCCATTTTGAGGCTGGTCGCGAACCGCTGTTGCTGGCCGAGGTGACAGATTTCTGTCGCTGCTCCGTCGTGGATGGAAAGCATGGAATGCTCCAACTTGTCACCCATGTGCCCGGTCCGAACCGCTGCGCGAGCGCAGGGGATGCGCCGTTTATGACAGGTGCGGCGGGGCTTTCCTTTTGGACTTGAGGGCGGGCGGGTGCTTTTTTTTGGCGATGAAATTTCTGGCTTCAGTGGTGGTGGCGCTCATGGCGGCGCTGGCGTTTGCCGTGTATCATGCGGCGAATCAGTCGATCACGATTGATCATCTGCAGATGTCTGAACTGCGTCTGAAAAAGCGCGAGGCCTGCCTGCTGCGGTTGGGGCAGTCCTTCATTGCGTCGATGAAACCCGGTGAACTCAGGCCGTGGATCAATGCGAACCTGGGGGATCTGGAGATGGCTGAGGAGAAGGCGCGGATCCGCGTCAATGAGGTGGTGTTTGATTTGAATGTGCCGGGGGCAATTGAGTAGTGGTGGGGATGGCCGTCTGAGTGGGGGCGTCTTGAACAGGAATGGCATCGAAATCCAGCGGATTGCACAGATGTGGGAGCAATCATTTGCAGATTGCCCCTCAGCCTCTTTGTTATTGCACGGCTCGGATGTCGCCAATGACAGCACCATCTCCGCGCCACCAACTTACATCACAAGGGTTGAGTGGATCAAACTTATCGAGTGGAACCAAGGTCAACGCGCATGGTACGGGTTTGCCACTCAAGATGTCATCCAGCGAAGTGTTCTCATGTCTCGCGGAAGCCACTAGGTGGCCGCATTCTGTCCCGTTGAGCAAGTGAACTGGTGCGCGAAGTTTCAGTGAAACGGTGGATTCTTTTGCGCCAATCATGGTGCCTTCAATGCCGCCTTGAAGCAGTTCATTGTCCTCGATCTGCATGCGGCGATTGATCCAGCTGGAGTTCATGGCTCACTCTTCATTTTGAGAATTAGTGCTGGGGAATGCGCAGGTGCGAGAGGTGAAATTTGTCAAAAATTTGCATCCTGCCCCCATTTGTTCATTGCCTGGTTAGAGCGGCAGACCGCTACGCAGAGCGAGATGAACGAATGGAGAACCAGTGCTGCATTGCGATACGCATATCTTCGGGGACATTCGTCCATAGGGTGGCCGGGGTCAGTTGCAGGATCCCAGCAGTGTCGATCATGTGCTGAAACCAATGCAGGTAGGTCCATTCGCGCGGGCAAGGTGAGTAGAGAAACCGCCCAACCGGATCCCAGTGGACCTCGACGGCCTCGCGGTAAATGAGGGGGAATGTTGCCTTTGTAGGGCGAATAAAAAGGCGCTTCTCGCCATCAATGCCAACCTCCGCTATTGCGTCAGTGTCCATCATTCGGGTGACTCTGCCTGCTCGAGAAATGCGATGAGTTCCTTGGGGGCCTGCGTGCGGACTTTTTTGCGGTCAAAGCGGCGGAGCTGCTGGCTGACGTTGGCGGCGGATTTCATGGCGAGCTTTTCGGCGAGCCATTCCTGGGTGACGGTGGTGTGGCGCCAGAGGAGGTCGGCGAGGAGGAGCTTGCGGGGATCGGAGCCTTTGAGTTGGGCGACTTCGGCGGGCTTCATTCCGGCGGCTTTGAGGCCTTGCTTGAGCCAGGCTTCGGCCTGCTGCTGGCCGTGAGAGGCGACGTGGGGATCGGCGCGATAGCTGCGGGATTTGGGGGTGTGCTTGGTGACGGCGGCGTCGGCGAGCTTGCGCATGGCGTCGCCGAAGGCCTGGGTGCCCCAGTACCAGCCGCGGCGGAGGTGGCTGCTGCGGGCGTCTGCTTCCTCGGGGAGCGGGGGGACGCCGCAGCTGGCGAGTTCTTCGGTGAGGGCGCGGCGGTCGAGGCGCTTGATCATCTGGCGGCGGCCGGCGGCGTTGTCTTCGAGATTGAAGGCGCGGAGGCCGCTGGCGGCAGCGAGCCATTTGGGGCGTTCTTTGGGCGGGAGGGCGTAGCCGCCGGCGAGGCTGCTCCAGCGGTAGTCGAGGATGCTTTTGCCGGCCTTGGGGCGGATGAGTTTGGCGCGGACGGGGTTGAGGTGGATGTAGTCGAGGAGGGTCTGGTAGTGGTAGGGGTCGGTGCCTTCGACGATGACGGCTTTGTAGCGGTCTCCGAAGAGGCGGCCCCATTTGCTGTGCCGGACGTTGTAGCGGCGGGTGAGGGTGTTTTGCAGCCAGGACATGCCCGCGACGAGGTTGGGCTCCGGGGTCTGGAGGAAGAGGTGGTAGTGATTGCCCATGAGGACCCAGGCGTGGACACGCCAGCCGGTCATCTCGCAGGCCTGGCTGAGGGTGTGGAGGAAGAAGCGCCGGTCGGCGTCGTCATGGAAGATGGCTTCGCGACGATTTCCCCGGGCCATGACGTGGTAGTAGGCGCCGGCGGACTGGATGCGGATGCTGCGTGGCATGGCGGGAGTCTAGTGGGAAGAGGGTGATTTTGTCAAGAATTTGCATCCTGACCCCATTTTGAGGAGGGCCGGGTGGTGCGGATATTTTGTCAAGAATTTGCACACTGACCCCATTTTGGGGCGGGGTGGTGGGCGCGGTTTGCGGTGTGCGGCTTCAGGGCTTGGCGAGGCCTTCGGGGAGCTGGGGGAGGCGCTCGAGCTCGGTGACTTCGTGGAAGAACCAGGGTTTGCTGTCCTTCACTTTGAAGATGATGGTCTTGCTGGCGTACTTGAGGCCGTCGTGCTCCTTCCAGTCGGTGAAGCGGTAGAAGTCGCCGCGCCAGTCGAGGCGGTGGAGGAGGGAGGTTTCTTTGTCGAAGTAGAAATCCATGGCGGGGGTGACGCTGCCGCTGACACGGAGGCCGAAGCAGCTTTTGCTTTCGTCGGTGAGGTCGGGGATGACTTCGATCTTGGACTTTTCATCGACGAGGAGGTCCAGGGACCAGGCGCGGACGTCGTCCTTGGCGGGTTCGGCGCCGCGTTCCTTTTTGTTGACCCACCATTTGTCGGGCTGGGAGAGGATGGACTCGCGGGTGGAGCGCTTTTTTCCTTCGGCGGGCTCGGGGGTGTTGCCGAAGTGGAAGATTTCTTTGATGCGGAAAATCTTGAGCAGCCGGTCTTTGCCGCCGACGGCGGTGAGGGCTTTTTCGACGAGGGGCTTTGGATCGGCGGTTTGGGCCTGGGCGAAGGTGGTGATGAAGAGGGCAACGAGCAGGCAGAGGAAACGAGGGGTCATGGGGCGGGCTTGGTGGGAATCAGGTGTGAGTGATGCGGCCGGCAAACACGCAGGTCGACTGCGTGGCCAGGGCTGGCTTTGGAACCAACGCGGATGGTTTGCGGGTTCATTCCAGAGGGGGCTCAAACAAGGTCATTTTTCTGCGTCGAGCACCTGCGCCCTGGGGCTTTCGTTGACGGGGGGCGAAGTCTGGCGCGGGTTCAATGTGAATTCGCGGATGGTATATTTTGTCAAGAATTTGCACACTGACCCCATTTTGAGGGGCGCGCGGGGGCGGGATTTGTGAAGGGGGGCTTATTTGGCCTTCTTCTTGGTGCCTTTGGCCGGGGCTTTTTCGGGGGCGGGGGGCTCGGCGGGGGTGTCTTTGAATTTGAGGACGGTGGGCAGCTTGGGGGCGGGGCCGTCCCAGAGGTAGTGTTCGAGGCGGATCTTGGTGGCGCGGTCGCGCGCTTCGGTGGCGCGGTCTCCGGGGCGCTGGGCGATCTGTTCGGCAAGACGGGCGGCGGCTTCCCACTGGCGGGAGGCTTCGAGGAGATCGACGCCGAAGAAGCCGGCTTTGGAAAACCAGACGTAGTCGGCGGGGCTGGCGGGCGGGGTCATGTCTGCGGCGCGGAGGACGTTGTAGCAGGCTTCGAGGGCTTCGGTGTCGTGCTTGGCGTCGTGGTGGACGGTGGCGAGGGTGAAGCCGGCGCGGGCTTTCCAGACGAAGGGGAGGGCGGTGTCGGTGAGGAAGGCGTCGAGGAGGTCGGCGGCGGCGTCGAGCTGGGCGGGATCGGTCTTGCCGAGGAGGAGGAGGAGCTCGGCTTTTTCACAGATGATCATGAGGCGCTGGGCGGGATCGAGCGCTTTCATGGCGAGGACTTTGTCGAGGACGAGGAGGGCGGCGGCGTGGTTTCCCTGGAGGCGCTCTAAGAGGGCCTGCTGCCTGCGGGAGGCGACGGCGAGGGGGCCGTTTTTCTGGGCGAGCTCCTCCCAGATTTCGAGGGCGCGTTTGCGGCCGTCTTCGCTCATGACGGAGGTGGCGGACATGGCGGCGAAGTAGAGGGCGGTGTCTGCCTGCTCGGTGTCCGGGTAGTCGTGGGCGATGATTTCGAATTCGGTGCGGGCATTGGCGAAGTCTTCGAGGCGATAGTAGGCGCCGGCGATCTTCATGCGGACTTCGGGGAGGAGGGGGCTTTTGGGCCAGAGCTTGAGGAAGTCGGCGCCCTGGGTGATGAGGGTTTTCAAATCGCCTGCGGCATCGCTGAGCCAGAGGCGGGTGTATTGGATGCGCTGCTGCTGCTGCTGGGGCGGGAGCTGGCCGGGGGCGGTGGTGGCGTTGTCGAGTGCTTTGAGGGCATCGTCAATGCGGGGCGGGGTGGCGAGCAGGCACCATTCGGCGAGGGCGATGCACGCGTCTGAGAAGCGTGGGTGCTTGGGATAGGCGCGGATGAAGTTGCGCAGGGCGGCCTCGGCTTCGGGCTTGCGGGTGGAGGCGAGGAAGAGGGCTTTTTCGAGCTCGAGCATGGCGGCGGAGTCGGCGCTTTCGGGGCCGGTGGCGGCGGCATTGGAGATGAGCTCGAGCTGGCTGAGGAGGCTGCGGTAGAGGGGGAAGTCGCTGGCGGTGATGGCGGCGACGGCGGCATTGAAAAGGGCGCGGCGGCGCTCGGTCAGTGTGGTGGCGACGTTGGCGGCGTCTTGAAACATCTGGAGGGCTTCGCGGGTCTCGCCCCGGCGGAAGTGGAGGCTGCCAAGGGCGAAGTCCACGGGGACGGAGGAGGTGTGGAATTTCTGGTGCCAGGCTTCGGCCAGGGCTTTGACGCGCTGGTCGATGTTGCGCCGGGCATAGATCTCCATGGCCTGCTGCATGGCATCGCTGAGGCGGGGGTGATTGGGGTGAAGCTGGATGAGGGCTTCGAGCATGCTGACGGCTGCGTCATCGCGCTGCTGGGCGGCCAGCCACTGCGCGGTGAGGTAGATGGCGTGGCCGCGGAATTCGGCGGTGGCGGCGGCGAGGAAGGGGGACGGATCTGGCTGCTGCTGGGCGGTGTTTCCGGCGGAGATCCAGCGGAGGACGCCTTCGGGGATGGTGCCGGTGGTGGGGATTTCCTGATGGGCGCGGTTGAGGAGATCAAAGGCCTCGACCCAGAGGGGGCTGTCTGCGTTCGCATCGAGGAACTGGGTGAGCTGCTTCTGGGCTTCGGTGGCCCGGTGCTGCTGGAGGAGTGCCTCTACCTGGAGGAGCTGGGCGGCCTGGTGGATGCGCTCTCCGCCCTGCGGGGCGCTGAGCACGGACTGAAGCATTTCCTTGGCGGGGGTGATCTTTCCGCTTTGGAGGAGGGCGCGTGCGCGCAGGAAGCGGGTGGCGGCATCGTCTTTCTCCTCCGTCGCGGGGAGTCCGCTGGCGGGCTTGCCTTCGCTGATGTCGATCTCGCTTTGGAGGAGGCGTGCCTGGTTTTGCAGAGCGGCATCGGTGGAGCTGAGCAGGGGGGCGAGGGCGTCACGCGCGGCGGCGTTTTCACCGAGGGTGGCGAGGATCTGCGCGAGGAGCAGGGGCGTGCGCGGGTGCGGCTGGGGGCTGGTTTGCTCAGTGAGGACCTGACGTGCGGCGCTGAGGTCTCCGGTGAGGACGAGGCCCTGGCCGCGCCAGAAGGGTTCGTCATCGAGATCGTAAGTGTCTGTGATGGCGAGGACGCGGGCGCCTTCGCTGGCGCGGGTCCAGGCCTCGGCGGCGAAGGTGGCGAGCTGGCGCGTCTCCACGCGGGTCCAGCCTTTGAGCTTGAGGAGGCGCTCAGCCTTGACGGCGGCGACTCCGGGGAGTCCGTCTGCGAGAGCCTGCTGCGCGGAGACGTATTCCGCAGCCTCATTCAACCCGGCCGCGAAGTGGGCGGTGGGAACGGCGAGAAGGGCTGCGGCGAAAAGGAGGCTCCGGGTTTTGGGCATGCTACAGCAGCCTATCTCAGCATTCGGCGCGGGGCAAAGAGGAATGCGGGGTGGCGCGTGGGCTTGCGCGGCGGATGTGCTGGGCAGTTAGGCCGCAGAAGGGTGGAGACCGCGCCAGCGTTTTGGAGTGCTCCAGTCCTCTGGAGCTTTGCGCAGGCCAAGAGACACTCGAAAGCGCCGGAGGACCGGCGCACTCCAAAACGCAAAGCGCAGGTTGCAGCCAAGTTTTCTAAGACCGCCTAGAACTGATCAAGCAGATACTTGATGAGATCCGTGGTGGTGACGATGCCGACGAGCTTGGTGCCGGAGACGATGGGGAGGGCGTGGAAGGTGCCGCCGGCTAGGAGTTCGGCGGCTTCACGGACGGTGCCGGTTTCGGCGAGGGTGACAGGGCTTTTTTCCATGACCTGCTCCAGGGAGAGGGTGTGATCCAGCGTGGCGTCCACGGCACGTTCGTCGGTGTGGAAGGCGTCGCCAAAGCTGACGCGAAGGATGTCGGTCCAGGAGATGATGCCGACGAGCTGGTCGGCATTGACGACGGGGATGTGATGGACGCCGTGCTGGCGGACGAGGGCGCGAACTTTGGAGATGGGATCGCCGTGGTGGGCGGTGATCACATTGCGGGACATGAGGTGGGAGATCGGGTCGTTGCGTTTCATGGTTGGTTGGTCATGAAACATGGCGGTGGTGGGCGGGGGCTGCTCCTCTCGGCTTGGGGATGGGTGGATGAATGTTGTGCGGGGGGGGGGGCTGGATGCTGGGCGCAGATGGATTGGGCTGCGATTGAGGGACTGGTGGCGCGCGTGGGGTGACGGGGCCTGCGGAGAAGCATCGGCTCCCGCTTTCGGGTATCGACTGGTGGGCGTGAGTCACCGAGTCCGGCTAAAGCGGTAGCTGCTTTCGTTCCTCACTCCGCGACCGCAGTCCATATGGGGACGTGGCGGTGAGCTTTGGTGGAGGTCATCATGAGGGCATGGTGCAGCGTGGCTCCAGAACAGGACGGATAAGTCCGCTAGGGCCTGTGGGGTGGCTTCGGCTGCAGCGGTGCTGTGAGCCACTCAGACCATCTCCACGACGACGGCGCTCGCGTTGTCTCTGCCGGATTCGGCCACGGCGTATTCGACGATGGTTTTGGCGTCGTCTTTGGCGAGCATGTCGGCCAGGCGGTGGTCCCAGATGCCGTCGATGACGCCGTCGGTGCAGAAGAGGAAACGGTCGCCGGGCTCGCAGCCGACGGAGCCGATGTGGGGATCAATGTTCTGGCGGCCGGCACCGAGGACCTGCATGAGGACGCTCTTGCGCGGGTGGGTGCGGGCCTGGCGCTCATTGAGCTCGCCTTTGCGCTGGAGCCAGCCGACGTAGCTGTGATCATGCGTGAGCTGCTTCATGGGGCCGCCTTTGGGCAGGTAGTAGATGCGGCTGTCGCCCACGTGGGCGAAGTGCAGCCAGCCGGGGGTGAACCAGCCGAGGCTGAGGGTCGCGCCCATGCCGCGGCATTCTTCGTAGTAGCGGCCGAGTTTGCTGAGCTCGGCGTGGATGCGGCTGATGAGCTCCTGCAACACATCGCCATGGCCGATGGAGAAGTGCTGGGCGGACTGCTTGAAGCTCTTCGGCAGAAGCTGGGTGATTTTTTCGGCGGCGATCTTGCTGGCGAATTCGCCGGACTTGGCGCCGCCCATGCCATCGCTCACGGCAAAGACGAAGTCGCCGCTGTCGAGGGTGGATTCGCCGACTTTGCCTAGGTAACGGACTTCGCGGGCGTCAAAATTGAGGCACAGGAAGGTGTCTTCGTTGTTGGTGCGGACACGCCCGGGGTGGGTCATGCCGGACCAGCGGAGGCGGGCGGGGGGGGGTTGGGTGGGGTTGGGATCGCTCATGCTGCAGGCTTCGGCGGCTCGTCGATGATGGTTGCGAGCTCGAAATCGATGAGGCAAAACCTGCCGTCGGAGTTGCGGTAGGTGATGTTGCGGGCAAAGGCGTCGTCATGGCGGACGCCGTAGTCGCGCTCCAGAGCGCCGAAGAGCTCCTTGATGCGCTTTTCGCTGATGTGGGTGACGATGGAGCCGCAGTTGGTGGTGACGATTTTCAGCTCTGCGGGGTCGGATTCCAGGAGGCGGGGGACGTAGTCGCAGCCGCGTGCTTCGAGGAGTTTGAGGACGCGGACTTCGTTTTCGAAGCGGCCCTGGGCGTTGTGCCCTTTGAACTGCTTGTACACCTTGCCGTCATAGCCGATGTGCACAATGGCGCGGGCGGTGTTTTTGGCTTCTTTCATGGGGTGTTTGCGCTGCACCTTCCTGCCTGTGGGCGGGATGTGCAATGGTAAAAGGGGAACGGAGGGCTGGCCGCAAAGGGGCGCAAAAAAGGCGGAAAAAACAGAGGCGGGAGGGGCCGGAGGGCGGCTATGGGTGGGGGTGACGGTGGAGAGCCGGAGATCAAGAAATGAGCGGTGGGGAAATGGTAGGGGATTGCTGATCTTTCGGAGGTCCTGAGGAAGCGGAGTGAGTGCAAAAAGTTGAAAAAACATCTCGCGCGTGGCATGAAACATGCTCCTTTCGACGGCGCTGCTGCTGGAGGAAAAGTTTCCGAAGGCCTTAGGCAAGACTCAATCCACACATTCAACCATGGCCAAATACAAACTCGAATATCTCTGGCTGGACGGTTATCAGCCTGTCCGCAACCTTCGTGGCAAAACTCAGATCAAGGAGTTCGCCAGCTTCCCGAAGCTGGAAGAACTGCCAGACTGGGGCTTTGACGGCTCCTCCACCCAACAGGCCCCTGGCGGCAGCTCTGACTGCGTGCTGAAGCCTGTGGCCGTGTTCCCGGACAGCAGCCGCAAGAACGGCGTGCTCGTCATGTGCGAAGTTTACAATGCCGACGGCACCCCCCACGCCTCCAACGAGCGCGCCACGATTCTTGACGATCCGGACGCCTGGTTCGGCTTTGAGCAGGAATACTTCCTCTATCAGGACGGCCGCCCTCTGGGCTTCCCTGAGAACGGCTATCCTGCCCCGCAGGGCCCTTACTACACGGGCGTCGGCTACACCAATGTGGGCGACATCGCACGTCAGATCGTCGAGGAGCACCTTGACCTCTGCCTTGACGCCGGCATCAACCACGAAGGCATCAACGCCGAAGTGGCGAAGGGCCAGTGGGAATTCCAGATCTTCGGCAAAGGCTCCAAGACCTGCGCCGACCAAGTCTGGGTGGCCCGCTACATCCTGCAGCGTCTGTGTGAAAAGTATTGCGTGGACGTCGAGTACCACTGCAAACCCCTCGGCGCCACCGACTGGAACGGTTCCGGCATGCACGCCAACTTCTCCACGAAGTACATGCGTGAAACCGGCGGCGAGCCTTACTTCCTCGCCCTCATGGCTCAGTTCGAGAAGAACTGCGCCGAGCACATCGCCGTGTATGGCCCTGACAATCACATGCGCCTGACCGGTCTGCATGAGACGCAGTCCATCGACCAGTTCTCCTGGGGCATCGCTGACCGTGGCGCGTCCATCCGCGTTCCTCACAGCTTCAAGAAAAACGGCTGGAAGGGCTATCTGGAAGACCGCCGTCCGAACAGCCAGGGCAATCCATACGCGATCGCCAGCCGCATTCTCAAGACAATCTCCGAAGTGCCGAAGCCTTAATTGGCTGCCGAGACATTTCTCCACGAACGCCGCCTGGAAACAGGCGGCGTTTTTTTGTGGGGGGATGTGGGAGGCAGTGGTGACGAAGGAGAAGGGAATTCAAGGCCTTCGCTCTTGCGTCCTCGCCCACTCTGCGGTGTATATTCGTACTTCCGCCATTCTTGGCTCTTAGTCCTGCCTCCCATGGATCATGACATCTTCATCTCCTATGCCCAGCGAGTCCCGGAGCCTACCGTGGCGCTGGCGGACGAACTGACCAAGCGCGGCTTTCGGCCCTGGTATGATGTGAACCTTCTGCCGGGCCAATTCTTCGGCAAGGTGATCGACGATGCCATTGACCGCGCCAAGGCCGTGGTCACCATCTGGTCGCCGCCCGCGCTCTCTTCCATCTGGGTGCCAGCGGAGAGCGCCCGTGCCCTCAGGCAAAACAAGCTCATCTGCATTCGCACCGTGGACTTGGAACCAGGGAAGCTCCCCACGCCGTTTCACAACATGCACACCCCTGTTTGGACGGAGTTCAGTGCGGTGGTGCAGGCGCTCATCGCCATGGGGGTGCGTCCGGGTGGCATTGACGGAACGGCCACTGATCTGGAAGTTTTGATGCAGGCAGCACAACGGGACTGGCGGGCGATGCCCGACAGAGATGCGGAGGCACTCGAGGCTTTCATTGAGGAATACGGCCAGTTCGCAATGTATCGGCGCATGGCGCAACGTCGGCTGGATGCCCTGACCGCCCCCGGCGTGCCCAGCCTGCGCCCGCCCCCGCTGCCCGAACCGCCACTGGTCAAGCCGGAGGACGTAATCCTTCGTCTCGACCCCGGCATGCACACGGCAGCGATCAAACGCATCGGAGTGTCAGCGGATGGACGCCTGTTGGCGACGGCGAGCGACGACAAGACCGTGAAGCTCTGGGAACTGCCCGAGGGCAAGCTGCTCCGCACCCTGCGTCCGCCAATCGGCCCCGGCGACGAAGGCAAGGTCTTTGCCGTGGCGCTCGATCCCGCAGGTCGCTGGGTCGCGGCGGGGGGATGGATGAAAACTGGAGGGAAGGGGCACTTCGTCACGCTGTTCGACAACACCACCGGCGCGGTACTGGCGCGGCTTGGGCCGTTGCCGAACGTGGTCAATGATCTCGCCGTGTCGCCGGATGGCACGCGTCTGGCTGCTGGGATGGGCGGTAAGAACGGAGTGCAAGTGTGGGATATGGCCCGCGCGCTCGGTGGGGATACCCGACCGGCCTTAGAGGACCGCGAATTCGGCAGCTCGGTTTACGGCCTCGCCTTCGGTCCAGCGGGCACGCCAAGTGCGGGCCGCCTTGCTGCAACATGCGAGGACGGCCATATCCGGCTCTATTCACCCGACGGCCAGCGCCTTGTCAATGCCAAGGTGCCGGGTGGCGAGCCATACGGGATCGCCTTTTCGCCTGACGGACGCGTTCTGGCTGTTGGCTATGGCAACGCCCTGCGGGTCGATCTGCTCGACGCCGGGACGCTGCGAGCCGTCGGCTCTGCGGATGTTGCGGGCCTCTCAGGCGGATGCATCGCTTCGGTTGCCTTCCTGAATCCGGCCAGTCCGGGCGCAGACCCGCGACTCGCGGCAGGAGGTTCTCATGGTCTAAATGAAACCCAAATCTTAGTCTGGTCCGATGCGGGCCGTGGCACTCGGACCGCGTGGCCCGGACCGGAGAACACTATGCTGAACCTCGCCTCCTTGCCAGATGGCGCTCTCGCCTTCAGTGCGGCCGATCCTGCCTTCGGTCTGATCGACGAGGCCGGACGGCGTACGCTGTTCCATGGCCGGGAGACAGTCGACCAGCGTGGCAAACGCTTCGAGCATTTCACCGTCAGTGCCGACGGCCGCAGCTTGCGCTTCGGATTGAAGGAGTGGAGCGATGCACCCGTCCTCTTCGATCTCACTGCCCGGCGTCTGACCGATGCGCCACAGGGGGGGGCTGAACTCGCCCCGGCTAACACCGACAGCCTCCGCCTCGAGGGCTGGGAAAACACTAATTCGCCCATGCTCGCCGGTAAGCCGCTCCCGATGAAGCCCTACGAAACGGCTCGCAGCCTCGCTATTGCGCCGGACGCCGGGAGCTTCGTCCTCGGAACGGAGTGGTGGCTGCGTCGCTTCGACACTCAAGGCGCTTTGCTATGGCAGAAGCCCGTTCCGGGCGTTGTCTGGGGTGTGAACCTCGCCCGCGAGGGGCGACTCATCCTAGCGGCCTATGCTGATGGCACGATCCGTTGGCATCGCGCCGAGGACGGCGCTGAGCTGCTGGCTCTCTTCATTCACCTGCCTGAAGGCGCGGACGGTCCCCGCGAGTGGATTCTTTTCACGCCGGAGGGGTACTACGATGCGTCGTCGCCGGAGGCGGAGAAGCTCATCGGCTGGCACCTCAACCGCGGGCCCGATGAGGCTGCGGATTTCTACCCGGTGGACACCTTTGCCTCTGTGTATAAGAGCCCTGCCCGAATTGACGCTGCGCTGGCGAAGGTCTGAACGTCCCTGCGAAGGAAGTAAGAGGAAGAGGAGGATAAAAATCGTTTCACTTTTGACTTCTCGCGCTAGTTGAGGCGTATCCCCAACCCCCATGCCCACCGAACAAGACATCCGCACCGCCCTTGGCAACGTCCGCTACCCTGGATTCAGCCGTGACATCATTTCGTTTGGCCTCGTGAAAGGCATCCAGATTGAAGGGAAGAATGTGACCATCGACATCTCGGTGGCGACGCGTGACCCGAACATCCCGCGGCTGATCCATGAGCAGGCGATGGATGTGCTGAACAAGGTGGCGGGGATCGGCGAGGTGAAGCTGAATTTTGACATCAAGGACCCGCCGGGAGCGGGCGTGACGGCGTCTGAAAAGCTGGGCAAGTCGAGCATCCCCGGGGTCAAGAAAGTGATCGCCGTGGCGTCCGGCAAAGGCGGTGTGGGCAAGAGCACGGTGGCCTCGAACCTGGCGATCGCGATGAGCAAGAGCGGGCTGCGCGTGGGCCTGTGTGACTGCGATTTGTACGGGCCGAGCATTCCGCACATGTTTGGCACGGACGAGAGGCCGTATCAGAATGATGAGCAGCAGATCGTGCCGATTGAGAAGTACGGCGTCCAGCTCATCTCGATGGGTTTTTTGCTGGATGATGGCTCGCCGGTGATCGTGCGCGGACCGATCGCCACACGTTATACGCAGCAGTTTCTGCGGCAGGTGGCGTGGGATGATCTGGATGTGCTGGTACTGGATCTGCCGCCGGGCACGGGGGACATCCAGCTGACGATCGTGCAGACAGTGTCGCTGGACGGTGCGGTGATTGTGACGACGCCGCAGGAGGTGGCGCTGATCGATGCGCGCAAGGCGGTGGGCATGTTTCAGAAGGTGAATGTGCCGATCCTGGGCATCATCGAAAACATGAGCTACTTCCTCTGCCCGAGCGACGGGCAGGTGTACCACATCTTTGGCAAGGGCGGCGGTGAGCATGAGGCAAAGCGCCTGGGCGTGCCGCTGCTGGGGCAGATCCCCATCGAGATGCACGTGCGTGAGTGCGGCGACGAGGGGCACCCGATTGCGCTGGAGGATGCGGAGAAGTCGGCATCTTCGAAGGCGTTCCGGGAGATTGCGGCGAAGCTGAAGTAGCGCGGGCAATCATGCCCGCAGAGAGAGCGCTCGACACGGGCAGGATTGCCCGTGCTACTGCTGGCACGTGCGCGAATGGCGGGAGATTGCCCTGGAGCTGAGGCAACAGGGCGGGGCTTTGTGGTCTGAAATGGACCACGGAATACACGGAATACACGGAAATCAGAGGCTGGATCTGATTCCGTGTATTCCGTGTATTCCGTGGTTTGAGCTGATTGGAAAAAGAGTGCTTGAGTCGCGGGCTTACGATCAATCTCGCCTTCCGCGAAAATTTCTCCCAAGATGGAGGAATGTCAGCCGTGATGCCCGCCGAACACACCCTCATGAGCGAACCGCACGACCTCTTTCTTGAAACCCTGCAGCGCTACGAGCGGCCCCTCATCCGCTATGCGCATGGTTACACGGGGGATCTGGAGGACGCGCGGGACATCGTGCAGGACGTGTTTTTAAAGCTGAGCCAGCACCTGGCCACTCTTGATCACGAGCGGCTGGCGCCCTGGCTCTTCACGGTCTGCCGCAACCGTGCCCTGGACCATCACCGCAAACATCAACGCCTCGTTGTTATGGAAACAGAAACACTCGATCTCGAAACCTCCGCTGATCCCGCGCCGAATGACGCCATGGAGCAGCGGGAGACGGCCACGGCGCTGCGTGAACTCATCGAAACGCTGCCCGTGCGACAGCGCGAGGCGGTGCGGCTGAAGTTCATCGCCGGACTGGACTACCAGCAGATCAGCGCCGCCATGCAGACCAGCATCGGCAACGTCGGCTACCTGATCCACCACGGCGTGGCCGCGCTGAAGACGAAGTGGCAGGCGCATGATGCGCCGCCGCCGGCGAAACTGAAACACGCCATCGCTTAAAACCCCTTACTTATTTTTTAGATCATGAAACCGGAACAAATCACCGCCTGGGCGCTGGATGAAGCCAGCGCCGAAGAACGCCAGCAGCTGGAGGCGGCGCTGCTGGAGAATCCGCAGGACAAAGTGAAGGCGGATGAAACGAAAGCCTTCTGCGACTTCCTGCTGAGCGAACTGCGGGATGACTCCCTGGCGCTGACCGACAAACAGCGCGAACGCCTCGTGGCGCAGGCCGCCAAGCCTCAGTCTGTGGAGCCATCGTCCCAAGTGCCGAGTGCAAGCGGAACGCCTGCACAAACTCCTGCCGCAAGCGGGAAGCCGGGCAAGACCACTCGGTGGAACATCGGCATCATCGTTCGCCTCTCCCTGGCCGCATGCGCGGTGCTGGGAGGGTTTTGGACGTGGCAGGCTTATTCCTCCAGAAAGAGCGAAGCGCGTGCCGTCGCCGTCGTGGCGGAGAAGCCGGGGATCAAGGTTCAGATGGCGCCGAAGCCAGAAGCGAAGAAGAAGCCAGAAGCACGGCTGTTGGCGGCCTCACCGGTGAAGCCTGTGATCGTGGCGGAGCAGCCTGCGGCCAAGGCGCTGCCACCAGCGGCGCGGGATGCCGGGGCCATGACTCTCAAGCCGACCAATCCGACTGATGCGGAGTCGCGTCAGGTGCAGCAGGAGGACGCTATGCAGTACAAGCGGTTGGTCATCGAAGCCCAGAAGCTGCAAAAACTTGCCCAAGATCCGAGCATCTCCGCAGATCTGCGGAGCAAGTACACGGCTGAACTCAATGAGAAGACGAAGGCTGTGCGTGCTCTGGAACCTGAGATGCAGGAAAGGTCCGACGTCAAGCCGCAGACCCCTGCGCTGGCTTTGAAGAAGGAGCAGCGCGTGATGAGCCCAGCCGATGTGGAGCGTCTGAAGCGGGTGCAGGATGAGAACGCCTACGGCCTGAGCTTCGGTGGCGGCCTCAAGACTCCCGATGCGGTCGGCCTCGTCGTGGCGGGGACGGGCATGATCACGCAGAAGGTGGAGCCTGCCCTGGCGGGCGCTGCGCTGGGGGACACGAATGGCAGTCTTCAGCTTGCCGGTGGCGATGCCCGCATGCCGGTGGATGCGGGCCGTCTGACCGTGAATGGCGGCACCGCTTTCACCGTGGGGGGCGCGGTTTCTGACGCAACGGGCAGCGTTTTGAAGATGATTCCGGACGCAAAGGATCTGCTGAGGCAGACTCAGGTGCGGAACGCTGCGAGCTTGAGCTTGAAAGCTGGGTTCTATCCTCCGCAGAGGGCAGTCTTTGCTCTGGCCTCCGAACCCATGGAGATTGATGGCTTCATCAATTTGTACGTCCCGACATCGCGGGAAATGAACGGACTGATGGCGGTGGGGTTCGGTCGCCGGGTTCTCGTGACACCTCAAAAGACAGGTCTTGTCGGTTGTTTGCTTCCAGGTATGGGGATGCTGGGGTCGAATGACTACGAAAACATTTACGGTGGGACGGTCCAAGTCAGACCTCAGGTGCTGGGTGCGAATGGCTGGCCTCCGATGCCTCTTGCACAAGCGGGGGTGATTGCCTCGTCTGGAGACCTTGATAGGGCGGGATCGCTGACGGATTATCAAGCGAGCCTGGCCTTTGGAGACGTCGGGTTGCACAACCGTGGCAGTGCCTCGTTGGTGTTGAGAGCTGCGAGCGAAAGCACTGGCAGCATCATGGTTCAGTCAGGCGCTCCTCTCACGATCAATGCATTCCTGCAACAGCGCAGCACGCCTTTTCTTTCGTCGTTCGGCCTTACCCCTAACGGGTACAAATATTTCAAAGGCATTGGCTTCGGCTTGCCTATGTATGGAGGGATTCTTTTGCAAGCGGATCTGAATGTGTCACCGGGGGTGATTTCTTTCGCCACGGCGGCCAACTCGAATGTCATCGCCTCCCGAGACAGCAGTTCTATTTCGGCAGAGGATCAACTGCTGCTCGGCGGTCTGCTTCCAAGAGATCAGCGCCTCTCCGGCATTCCTGCGACACTCGCGGATGCCTCCCAGATGAGTGACTTGCAGGCGGCGGTTTTCAATCTGACTGCATTGAGCAAGTCCTCCAGCGACGCGAGCACGGTGCTTGGCTCCGGGGCTGTGGTGGTGAATGGTGGTGTGCTCAGCTCCTCCGGCACGCAGAAGCCTCTGGATCTGATGGGCGCGCCGGTGGTCACGACGAAGTCCGGGACGCGTGCTGCGACGGAGGTGACGGGTAAGTTTTACTCTGCGGGTGCGATCGTTGTGCCGAACACGTCTAACTTCACATTTGACGGGTCTGCTGCTGCTGCAGGCTGGGCGGATGCGCCTGCCGCGCAGGCTGGCATGCCTGCGGATGCGGGGGCTTTGATCGCCAATGGAAATGTGGTGGCCCCGGCGAAGCCGCAGGTGCTCACGCTCACGGGTGGCACTACGGTTTCAAACCGGGCTGAACCTATGGGGGCCGTTCGTAAAGTTACGGGAATACGGGAATACATGGCATCCAATAGATTTGTGGTTGGTGATACGACTGCGGCGGGGACGAATTCGCTGACGGTGGGGCAGGCCGTCTCAGGGACTGGATTGCCTGTGGGGACCACAACCGGCGCAATATACGCCGGTGCTGCTGAATCCACGCCTTCTGCTGGGACCACCTTTGCGAACGTCACGGCTGCCACGCCGGGGAATACGGTTGCAGGACCTTCTCTGACCAAGAGCGTCGCGGGCACGCTGGATCTGGCCGGTGCAGCGGGCTACAGCGGCTACACGACGATCACTGGCGGTGTCACGGTCAACTCTGGCAGTGGCACGACCTACGGCGGAGTTGTGAGTCCGGCACCGGCACCGCCTGCTCAAGGGGGCGCGCTGACCCTTGCAAGCAGTGCTTCTGCGGCGCCTAGGGAGGACGCGACGTTTGGCGCTACGGTTTCCGAATCAGGAGCCATGACCAAAACTGGCGCGGGTACGCTGGTCCTGGCAGGCGCCAACACCTACAGCGGCGCGACGACGATCAATGGCGGCACGTTGAGTGTGTCCAATGGTGCTGCGATGCCAAGTCGCGATGGGTTTGTCTCGCTGAATGAGCCTGCCCCGGTGGGCCGCACTGCGGGCGTGGTATTCAATAATAACGGCGGTACTGTGGCAGGCCCAGCGCCTGCTGCTGCACCGGCTTCGCCACCTGCGGGAATCGTCGGCGGATGGGCGACGACGAATCGCCAGGACTTCGCGCCCTTCACCGCAAGCGCAGCGGTGGAGGCGAAACCCCAGGCTGGGGCTGCGGGTGCCAATGCGAGCTCCACCACGGCCACGCCGCAGGCGGGTGACGTGGCCAAAGTGCAATCGGGGCTGGTACAGGCCAATGGTGCCGCCGAGACTGGCAACTACGATGCAGCCATTGCGCAATACCAGGATGTGCTGCGCACGGACCCTAACAATGCGGCGGCTCGTCGCGGGATGGAAGCTGCTGATAAAAAGCGGCAGGAATATTTCAAGACGGCGTATGACAGCCAGCGGTCCAAGATGCTGGCCCAGATAACAGAGACATGGGAAGAGAAGGTGCCGCTGCTGGTGCAGTCGGGTCAGGTCGTGCTGGGCAAGGATGCGAAGAATGATGACTTCTATCTCGGAACGAATGCGATGCCTGAGGAGCGCAAACCCGAGCCACAGATCCAGCCGGGCACCGGCGAGTCCTACACCCGCATCATCGAGAACGAACTCAAGGACGTGGCGCGTGAGCCGCTGTCCACGCTCTCCATCGATGTGGACACGGCGTCCTATGCGAACGTGCGGCGTTTCCTGAACCAGAACATGATCCCGCCGCCGGATGCGGTGCGCATTGAGGAGTTGGTGAATTATTTCCCCACGGCGGAAGAAGGCCCTGCGCATGATGCGAAGGAACCCTTCGGCGTGCGCGTGGAGCTGGCACCCTGCCCCTGGCAGCCGGTGCACAGGCTGGCACGCATCGCCATCAAGGGGCGTGAGATGGACAAGGACCGCAAGGCCAGCAACCTGGTCTTCCTGGTGGATGTGTCAGGCTCGATGAATGAGCCTGCGAAGCTGCCGCTGGTGCAGCAGTCTCTGCGCATGCTCACGGAGCAACTCGGAGAAGGGGACCGCGTGACGATGGTGGTCTATGCGGGCAGCAGCGGCGTCGTTTTGCCACCAACGAGCGGGGAGAAGAAGGAGGAGATCCTCGGCGCGATCAATCGTCTGAGCGCGGGCGGCAGCACGCACGGCAGCGCGGGCATCAAGCTGGCGTATGAGCAGGCGGTGGCGGGCTTCATCAAAGGCGGCGTGAACCGCGTGATCCTCTGCACGGATGGCGACTTCAATGTGGGCGTGAGCTCGCCGGAGGAGCTGGAAAAACTCATCAAGCACAAGGCGAAGAGCGGCGTGTTTCTCAGCGTGCTGGGCTTTGGCAGCGGCAATCTGAAGGACCGCACCATGGAAACCCTGGCCGACAAAGGCAACGGCAACTACGCCTACATCGACAGCCTCAGCGAGGCACGCAAGGTGCTGGTGGAGCAGATGAGCGGCACGCTGGTGACCATCGCCAAAGACGTGAAAATCCAGGTGGAGTTCAATCCCGCCGCCGTGCGCAGCTACCGCCTCATCGGTTATGAAAACCGCCTGCTGGCCAAGGAAGACTTCAACGATGACACGAAGGATGCGGGAGAGATCGGCGCAGGTCACAGCGTGATGGCCTTGTATGAGATCGTCCCAGCCAATCTGCCCGCTGGTGCGGAGGGTCGCCCGGCCGTGGACAGCTTGAAGTATCAGGCTCCCGCCATCTCACCTGCCCAGCTCGCCGAAGCCGCGAAGACCGGCGAGATGATGACCGTGAAGCTGCGCTACAAGGAGCCTGAGAGCGATCTGAGCAAGCTCATCGAAGTGCCGACCAAGGATGAAGGCAAAACCCTGACCGCGAGCAGCGACGAGTACAAATTCAGCGCCGCCGTGGCGGGCTTTGGCCTGCTGCTGCGCGACTCCAGCTACAAAGGCTCGCTGAGCTGGGAAACCGTGCGCCGCCTCGCACTGGATGGCAAAGGCGCAGACAAGCAGGGCTATCGCGGCGAGTTTCTGCAGCTCATCGACAAGGCACGCGGGCTGAAGGAAACGCGGTAGGAATGGTGGATGGGTGACAGTCAGTACGACTGGCACTCATGCCTGTCGGTCAGCGCTCTCGCCAAAACCCATGGCCTGCAAGCCACCCTCACCCGTCGCCGCAGGTCCCCGACGCTTTCGATGCGCCCTTTCAAACTCGGGCCTGCACGGGGAATGGCGGTGCCGCGGGCCGACAGACAAGAGTGTCTGTCGTACTTCAGAAATCCGAACTCTGCGGTGTAAAATCCGTGCGCTTCGAATGCCCGCCTTTTATCCGCAAGAAATGCCCGGGAACGCTGTAGTTTTCCCCTCTCATCTGTGCCTGAACTCTGCATGCCGCGCTACGTCCTGATCGTCCCCTTTTTTTGTCTCTCACTCACGGCTGCCTCAGTCTCGCGTGGAGCAGATGCTGCATCTCTCTGGTCCGGTAAAGTGCGGCGGATTCTGGATGAGAACTGTGTGAAGTGCCACGGCGTGCTGGAGCAGAAGGGCGGGCTGGAGCTGGACACGCCGGAGATGGTGATCAAAGGCGGTGAAGACGGTGCCGTGGTGACGCCCGGGAAGCCGGAGGAAAGCGCACTGTTTACGAGCCTGGAAAAGGGCGCGGACCCGCACATGCCGCCGAAGAAGCAGCTCAGCGATGCGGAGCGTGCGGCGGTGAAGGAATGGATCTCTGCGCTGCCTGCCACGCCGGTGGTGGCAGTGGAGAAGGCGCAGCCCAAGGTGGCGCGGCAGTTTGCCTCGGGTGAGGAAGCGATCGCGAAGCTGGTGGAGGAAGGCTGGGCGCGTGCGGGCGTGAAGCCTGCGGCGGCGGTGCCGGATGCGGTGTGGTGCCGGCGTGTTTACCTGGATCTGGCGGGGCGCATTCCCACGCAGGCGGAGCTGGCGGTGTTTGTCGCGGCCCCGCAGCGGGATGGGCTCATCGACAAGCTGCTGGCGGCACCGGAGTACGCGGTGCGCATGCGCGAGCTGTGGGACAACTTTTTGATGGGCCGCCTCACGCGCGGGAATCCGGATGGACGGCGCAAAGGCTCGGGCTGGTGGACTTTTCTTGAGAAGGCTTTCAAGGACAACCGCCCATGGAACGAGGTGGTGTATGACGTGCTGTGCGCGAAGCCTGACAAAGCACCGGACCGCAAGGGTGCCTCATGGTTTTTGTTTGAGCGGAAGAACGACCACCAGAAGATCGCCGAGGCGGTGGCGCCGGTGGTGTATGGGACGAAGATCGACTGCGCGCAGTGCCACGACCACCCGCTGGCGCGTGAGATCAAGCAGGCGCACTACTGGGGCCTGGTGGCCGCGTTTAACCGCAGCAAGAACGTGGACGCCAGCACGGCGGTGGCGGAGAGCGCGGTGGGCGGGTTCATGAATTTCACCAATCTGAAAAAGGAATCGCAGCCGGCGGTGGTGACGCTGCTGACCGGGCGCACACTGCCGGAAGTATGGCCCGGCGGCGAGACCAAGGAGAAGGATGGACCAGAACTCTACGAAGACCCCAAGGCTCCCGTGCGCGTGCCGAAGTACTCGCGGCGCGAGGCCTTTGCCGAAGCCGCCACGCAGGACAATCCGCTGCTGGCTCGCGCGTTTGTAAACCGCATGTGGGCGGCGCTCATCGGTCGCGGCATCGTGAATCCGCCGGATGAAATCAACGAGCGCAACACGCCGAGCCACCCCGAACTGCTCGACTGGCTGGCGCAGGATTTTGCCGCGCACAAGTATGACACCCGGCGCGTGGTGCGGGAGATCGTGCGCAGCCGCGTGTATGCACTGGGGGCGTCCAACGCTGCACCGGAACTCTTTGCAGGGATGGTGGAACGCCCGCTGACGGCGGAGCAGCTCGCGCGCTCCTGGCGTGTGGCGCTGGATCTGCCGCCGAATGACGATGAGTTCCGCCGCCAGGTCGTCTCCGCCATGCCGGACGTGCTGCCCAAGGAATACAACGCCACCTTTCAGCAGGCGCAGTTTCTCTCCGGCTCTCCCACCATGAACGCGCTGCTGCAGGCCGCGCAGGGCGGCGTCATCACAAAACTGACCGCACTACCAGATGCTGCCACTCGCATACGCGAAGCCTTTCAGTCCGTGTATGGCCGCGCACCGGATGCGGATGAAGCCACCCAGTCGTCGGCCTTTGTAAATGCGAATGCCGCGCATCCAGCCGATGCAACGCGGGATCTCCTCTGGGCACTGCTCACGAGCGCGGAGTTTCTGGCGATGCCGTGAGGCTGACAAAACTGTATACTGTGTAACCTTCTAGAGTCCTTTCCTGATGAATCTCCGCGATCCCCACCCCCGCTGCCCGACGCAAGAGCATACGCTGCATCGGCGTCTCTTTTTGAAGGGGCTGACGGGCGGGGCGCTGGCCAGCACGGCGAGCTTTACGGGGCTGTTTCAGAATCCGGTGTTTGCGGAGGAGACGAAGAAGGCGCAGAAGCACTGCATCCTGCTGTGGCTGTGCGGGGCGCCGAGTCAGTTTGAGACGTGGTATCCAAAACCCGGCAGTCCGGGGAACGGGCCCTTTGGCAGCATGCCCACGAAGATTCCGGGCATCCATTTTTCATCGCTCATGCCGAAGTGTGCGGGCATCGCGGACAAGCTGAATCTGGTGCGCAGCATGAAGACGAACCAGCCGGAGCACCTGCAGGCGATCAATCTGCTGCAGCGCGGCAGCCCGGAGCGTGCGGGTTTCACGCGGCCGACGCTGGGCAGCAGTCTGGCGCAGGCGATGGGGCAGCTGGATTCGAAGCTGCCGAATTTCATCTTTCTGGATCCCGTGCCCGGGGGCAATGAATTCGAGGCCTTCAAGGCGGGCAACTGGTCTGGCTGGCTCGGCGCGGAGCACGCACCGGTGCGGCTGGGCGGGGACTACACGCAGTTTCTGAACAGCGAGGGTGCGAGCATCCCGCAGCATGACAAGGAGTCGCGCGAGACGCTGCGCAAATTCCTCACCTCGAAGTATGAGCGTGATCGCGGCAGCGCGGTGGCGCGCAGCCAGAATGCGGCCTTTGAGCGCATGAAGGGCCTGAGCGCGAGCGCGGACCTCTTTGACGTGAACAAACTCCCCGCCAAGGACCGCGAGCGCTACGGCCCCGGAAGTTTTGCGCAGCATGCGCTGATGTCGCGGCACCTGGTGGAAAACGGTGCGCCTTTTGTGATGGTGGCCAATGGTATGAACTGGGACAACCATGTGTTCAACCACGAGATCCATCAGATGCTCGTGCCGGAGCTGGACCACGTGGTTTTCAATCTGGTGAACGACCTCGAAGAGCGCGGACTGCTGGACTCCACGCTGGTGATTGCGATGGGTGAGTTTGGCCGCAGTCCGTGGATGAATGCGGCGCGCGGTCGCGAGCACTACCCCAACGCCTGGAGCATGATGATGACCGGCTGTGGCCTGAAACGTGGCGTGGTCACGGGCGCGACCGATGTGGACGGCGTGGAAGTGATCGAAAAACCGTACAGCGAGCAGAATCTCTTCGCCACCATCTTCACGGCGCTGGGCATTGATCCGTATGCGGAGTATGACCTGCCCGGCATGCCCACCTTCCACCGCGTGGAAAACAAGGCGGAGCCGATCCGCGACATCCTCGCCTGAGACCGCCCATGAAACTCACCCGTACCAAACAATACGAGATGCCCTTTGCCGTCCTGGGACTGGCGACCACGCCGGATGGCGCTCTGGCCTACGCCGCCTGCATGGACGGCAGCGTGCATGCCGTGGAAACCGCGACCGGCAAGAAGGAGGTCTTTGAAAAGAAGCACAGCTCCTACGCCAGCGGCTGCGTGCTGCTGCCGGATGGCAAGACGCTCATCTCCGCCGGTTATGACGGCATGCTGCTGTGGCATGACGTGACCACGCGCAAATGCATCCGCGAGGTGAAGGCGCATTCGTTTTGGAGCTGGCAGCTCGCGCTGTCGCCGGATGGCACGCGGGTGGCCAGTGTGACGGGGCAGTACATCGCGGGGGGCTGGAAGTATGAGCCTGCGGCGGAGAGCGAGCCGTCCGTGCGCGTGTATGACACCGCCAGTGGCGCGCTGGTGGCCAGCTACAGCCACACGCCACCGGTGCTGAGCTGCGCCTTCAGTCCAGACAGCAAACACCTCGCTGCGGCAAACATGATGGGCGAGGTGCGGGTGTGGGATGTGCAGTCGAAGGATGGCAAGCCGGTGTCGCAGTGGACGTCTCCGGATTTCACCTCCTGGGGCACCACCAAATCCCACCATTACTCCGGCGGCATCTACAGCCTCGTCTTTTCGCCGGATGGGAATGCCCTGCTAGGTTGTGGTATGGGACCGATGGGTGATCCCATGGCGGGCAACGGCAAGATGACCTGGCAGCGCTGGGACTGGCGCGCGGGCAAGAAGATGGATCAGATCAAGGACGGCCAGCACGGCTCCGGGCTCATGGAGACCCTGGCGTTTCATCCCGATGGCCAGCACTTTTTCATGGCAGGACGTCAGGCGCAGGGGACCTGGAATGCGGCGCTCTTCAGCGCGGCGGACGGCAGCCTGGTTTCATCCATGGACACCAAATCACGCATGACGCGTGCGCGCTTCACGGCCGATGGCAAGAGCATGATCGCCACCGTGATCACCGGCCCCGGAAAAGTGAAGCCGGGGAAGTGGGAAGCGATGGGACGGGTGCAGGTCTACAGTGTGGAGACGTGAGGGGGCGGGCGCCTTTCGCCACCAAGGGCTGCCCCTCACCCTTACCTCTCCCCAAAGGACGGCTTGGACATTGCCCTGCCATCGGTGGGGAGAGGGGATTCCCTTGATGTCCCCTCGCGAAGGTTTGAGCGAAGAAGGCTGTATAAAATGCGCTAACTCGGCCAGTGAGTGCGCGGTGTGGCGGAGGGCGACGTTTAATCGACAGATGTTGAAGTTGCTGGTGCCACACCCAGGCTGTGGGCGAGCTTCATGGCATCGTGCGGGGCGTGGACTTTGACGTCGTTGTCGAAGTAAACAAACACATCGCGCCCGCTCTTGCGGGCAAGGAGGTTTGGGCGCATGCAGGCTGCTGCCTGCCGGGGTGGTGCCGCGATGCCAGGCGCGGATTTTGCGTGACCACCTGGCGAGGGCCTGCGGAGTGTAGCCGCTGACGTACAATTCGGCGTCTCCATGCAGGCGCACGTAAACGAAGTCGCTTGTCACATCCTCCATCAGCGGCCACTTGCCGGCGGTGTCCGTCACGACGAGGGCGATTTTGTGACGTCGGAGTAGCTCGACGAACTCGCGCTGCTTAAATGAATCATGGCGTACTTCGAGGGCGTGACGCAGCGGACGATTGGGCGTCGCGGGCGTGGAGGCGCGGCCTTTGAGAAAGGAGTCATGCCTGCGTGCCAGGGCGGCGGCGGCGCGAGTGTCACGCGGTAGCAGTTTGAAGAAGGTCTCCAGCAGCGCGCGGTCATACTTCAGGCTGGGCGGGAGCTGCCAGAGGAAGGGGCCGAGTTTTTCACGCAGCAGCAGCGGGCCGGAGGCAAAGAAATTGGCCAGCGGTTTTGCGACATCCCGCAGGCGTCTGATGTGCGTGATGTAGCGGCTGCCTTTCACTGTGAAGACAAAGCCCTCCGGGGTGACGTCATGCCAGTGGCGGTAGCTCGCGGGCTTTTGCAGCGCGTAAAAGGAGCCGTTGATCTCGATGGTGGACACGTGCCGGGAGGCATATTCCAACTCGCGTTTGTGAACCCACTTCTTCGGATAAAAGGGCCCGCCGCGCCACGGCGGATAAGTCCAGCCTGAAATGCCGATATGGATGGCGGGTTTCATCACGCGATCGATTTGAAGGCGGGCAGCTTTTGTTTCAAGGTGAGCACCGGGGCAAAGAGGTCGCCGTGCTTCTTCACGCGCTTGAGCACCTCGGGGACTTCAAAGGAGAGCTTCTTCTTGCGATTCCATGCAGAGGCCACTTCGGCCCAGGTCACCGGGGTGGAGACGGTGGGGGATTCCTTGGCGCGCAGGGAGTACACGCTCACGGTGGTTTTGTGGTCGTCATTCTGGCTCCAGTCCAGCAGCACCTTGCCCTCCCTGAGCTTCTTGAACATTTTATGAACTACCAGATCCGGGCATTCGCTTTCCAGCGCCAGCGCGACGGCGGAGGCGAAGGCTTTGGTCTTCGCATAGGTGACGGGGGTGTTCAGCGGCACATACACCTGCAGGCCTTTGGAGCCGGAGGTTTTCGGGAAGGACTGCAGGCCCAGTGAATCAAAGCAGTCTTTCAGCAGCAGTCCCACGCGGCAGCAGGTGAGGATGTCGGCAGGCGGGCTGGGATCGAGATCAAAGGCCAGCACGGTGGGGCGGGTGACGGCGGTCTTGCGGTGCAGGAAGGTGTGAAATTCGAGATTCGCCAGATTGGCCGTCCACACCAGCGTGGGCAGGTCATTGACCATGCAGTAGTCGATTTTACCGTCGGACTTCGCCACCCGCGTGGTCTTCACCCAGGCTGGGCGGTGAGCGGGGCACTGCTTCTCGTAGAAGAAGAATCCGTTCACGCCATCCGGGTAGCGCTTCAGCGTGAGCGCACGCGAGTTCAGGTGGGGCAGCATGTGCTCGGCGATGCGGATGTAGTAGTGAATGACATCGCCCTTGGTGAAGCCGGTTTCGGGATACATCACCTTGTCCAGATTGCTCACGGGCACCTTGACGCCATCGACTTCGAGCTGGGTGTGCTGCGTGCTCATGGGGCGGTGGTGCGTTCGCGGATGACTTCACGTGCGGGCTTGTCTTCACGCAGGCCGAGGAAAACGGGCTGGCGCAGGCGCTGGTCGCGCGTCCATTCAGCAAACTTCACCTGGCAGACTAGCCGGGGCTTGAGCCAGGTGCAGTGCTTCATTTCTGACTGCGTGATGCCCTGTCCCCAGCGGCCGCTGCTGTCGGCAGGCAGATTGGCAAAGGGGCATTTCGTTTGAATGAGCGGCTGAAACTGCTCATGCAACTCGCGCAGCATGTGGGCATCGAAACCGGTGCCGACCTTGCCGACGCTCTGCAGCTTGCCATCGATATGCACACCCACGATGAGAGCGCCGATGTGCTTGCGGCTGCCTGCGGGCTGCGTGTAGCCGCCGATGACGACCTCCTGCTCCTGATTGATCTTGAGCTTGATCCACTGCCCGCTGCGGCGTCCGGCCTCATACACGGAGTCGGGCCGTTTGCCGATGAGGCCCTCCAGCCCGAGCTTTTTCACATGCTTCAAGAGCTCCGCCGCCTTTCCATCAATGGAGGAGGAATAGTGGATGACCTGGGAGTCTTTGAAGAGTTTGCGCAGGAGGGCTTTGCGTTCCAGCAGGGGCAGGCCGGTGAGATCACGCTTTTTCAGCCGCAGCAGGTCAAACACGTAGTAGCACAGCGGCGGCTGCTCCTGGCCGAGATCGTAGGCCTGCAGCAGTTGAAAAGAGGAACGGCCTTTCTCATCCAGCGCGGTGATCTCGCCATCGAGTATGCAGTCCGGCAGCGCCAGCTTTTGCAGCGCCTCAGTGACTTCGGGAAACTTCTCCGTCATGTCCTTCTCGGTGCGTGAGATGAGGGCAGTTTCTTTGCCATGCTTGATGGTGAGCGCGCGGAAGCCGTCGAACTTCACTTCGTAGATCCAGTTGTCATCCGTAGGCGGCGCAGACATCGGCTTGGCCTTCATGGGCTCGATGAACAAGGCGGAAGTCGCCGCGGAAGGCGGACTGTTCTTCTTGGGCTTGGTGACATTCTCGGGCGTGGGTTTGGGCTTCGCCACCACCTTGGGTTCAGAGGTCTTCTTTGGGCGTGAGCTGGTCCAGGGCTCGGCATCGGCCAGTTGCTTCATGTGACGGCCGGAGAGGGCGGAGGTGTCATCCATGCGCTTGCTCACGGGTTTCATGTCATCGCCACCACGAATGAGCAGCCACTGCTTTTCATCCCGCAGGCGCACGAGATACCATTCACCCTGCAGCTTGGCGCCGTTGAGGGTGAAGTGCAGCTTGCCACCCGCGAGTTCCTTCAGCGGGGCCTTGGAGGCAGGCTCATAGGTGCCGGTGTCCCACACCATCACGGTGCCGCCGCCATACTGCCCCTTGGGGATGGGGCCTTCAAAATCGATGTAGGAAACCGGGTGGTCCTCCACCTCCACCGCGAGGCGTTTTTCGCCTTTGGCAAACGGCATGCCCTTGGGCACGGCCCAGGATTTCAGCGTGCCATCCAGCTCAAGACGGAAGTCATAGTGCAGGTGGGAAGCAGCGTGCTTTTGCACCACGAAGCGCCGCGCACCGCTGCTCTTTTCCTTTTTGCCTTTGGGCTCGGCGGTCTTCTTGAAGTCGCGCTTCTTCTTGTAATCGCGGAGAGACATGGCGTGGGATCATGCCGCCTTTTTCCGGCCTTTGGGGTGCTTTGCCGCCGCCTTCTTGGCGGTGGTCTTGGCGGCGTGTGCCGGGGTGCGTTTGGACTTGGAGGCCGCCAGGCTCTCCTGCAGCACGGACACGAGATCGATCACATTCGCGGGCTGCTTCTTCTTCGCCGCTTTGACCGGCTTGCTGTCCCCATGGGCGACTTTGTCCTCGATCATGTCCTCCAAGGCTTCGCGGTATTCATCTTTGTACTGCTCGGGCTTCCACGGGGTGGTCATGCTTTCGATGAGCTTTTCCGCCATGCTGATCTCCGCCTTGGCGGGCGCTTTGCCCTCGGGCGCCTTGAGCTCGGATCGGTCCCGCAGTTCATCGGGGAAATGCATGAGCTCCAGCATGAGGTTTTTGTCCTGCGGCTTGATGGCGGCCAGATGCTGCCGTGTTTTGATGACCACGTGCGCGATGGCGATCTTGCCGGTCTTGTTCAGCGCATCCCGCAGGAGGATGTAGGCCTTGCCGCCGCCTTTGCCCACCTCCAGATGGTACGGCTTGTAGAAGAGCAGCGGGTCCACATCCTCAAGGGCCACGAAGTTCATGATCTCCACGGTTTGCGTGGCCTCCACGTCCACGCGCTTGAAGTCCTCCTCCTTGAGCACCACAAACTTGCCCTTCTCATATTCGTAGCCCTTCACGATCTTGTTCCAGGGAACCTCCTTGCCGTCTTTTTCAGCCACGCGTTTGTAGTTCACGGGGCTGAGGTCCGAACCGCGCAGCAGGCGGAACTGCAGGTCCTCACGCCGCACGGCGGGATACAGTGAAACAGGGATGGTGACGAGACCAAAGCTGATGGTGCCTTTCCAGATAGCTCTCATAGGATTCACCCATGTATCGCGGCTCTGGGGGGCGGTGCGTCTGTCAATTCGGCATGACGCTGGCTCAGGAGGTGGGCGGGGCGATTTGTTTGGGCAGCTTGGTGAGGCGGTAGCGCTGGATTTTGTACTGCAGGGCGCGGCGGCTGATGCCGAGGGCCTGCGCGGCTTCCTCGCGGTTGGAGGTGACTTTGAGCAGCGTCTGGCGAATAAGCTCGGCCTCGACCTGGGCGAGGGTCATGCCGGGCTGGATGGCGATGGTGTGCGGCTCGCGCCTCCCCTGGTGCATGGCCGGTGGCAGATCATCCAGGCCAATGGCGGCGTGCGGTACGGTGACGACGAGGCGCTCCACCAGATTGCGCAGCTGGCGGACGTTGCCGGGCCAGCGCAGGGTTTGAAAAAGGCTGAGCACCTCGGGTTTGAACTTCTTGGGCCGCCGACGGTGCTTGGTGCAGAAGTGGTCGGTGAAGGATTTCACGAGCGGGGCGATGTCCTCCGCACGTTCGCGCAGCGGGGGCATCGTCACGGAGACGATGTTGAGCCGGTAAAAAAGGTCTTCCCGAAAGGCTCCGCCGGTCACCGCCTCGGCTTCCAGATCTTTGTTGGTGGCGGCGATGATGCGGGCGTTGGCACGCTCGATTTTATGACTGCCCACCGGGCGGTAGGTGCCGTCTTCGAGCACGCGGAGGAGGTCGCCCTGGCCTTTGCGGGAGAGATCCCCGATCTCATCGAGAAACAAGGTGCCGCCCTGAGCGAGTTGAAAGCGGCCTTTGCGGTCGCTGACGGCTCCGGTGAAGGCGCCGCGCACATGGCCGAAGAGCTCCGCCTCGATCAAGTTCTCCGGCAGCGCGGCGCAGTTCACGGCGATGAAGGGCTGGGCTTTGCGGCGGCTCTTTTCATGGATGGCGCGGGCGACGACTTCCTTGCCGGTGCCGCTTTCGCCGCCGATGAGCACGGTGACGTCCGTGGGTGCGATCTGCTGGATAAGGCGGCTGATGTCCTTCATGGCGGCGCTGCTGCCGGCGAAGATGTCGGGGTCTGAGCGGCGGCGCAGGCGCTGCTTGATCTGCTGGTCCTCGGCCACGAGGGACTGATGATCGAGGGCCTTGCGGACGGACTCGGCGAGCTGCGCGGCGTTGACGGGCTTGGAGAGGTAATCAAACGCGCCTTTGCGCATGGCCTCCACGGCGGTGTGGATGGTGCCTTTGTCGCTGAGAAAAATGAACTGCGTGTCCGGCGTGATGCCGCGTACTTTTTCCATGAGGGCGACGGCGTCGATGCGCTGCGCGTCGAAGGATTTGACGACGACATTGAAGAGCTCTCCGGCGGCGAGATTCAGCGCATCGCTCTCATGCGAGGAGACGGAGACCCTGTAGCCGACTTTGGCCAGCACATCCCGGATGACGCGGGCGGAGGTGGCATCACGGTCAAGGACCAGGATGTGGATGTTGGCGGGTTCCATGGAGCCGGAACAACGTTGCACTGGAAGGGCGGTGCAAGTGCAGAATTTGCACACGAGTGCGGCTGGTGGAAATCAACCGCAAACTGGCATGGCGCTGGAGGCCTTGAGGTACAAGGGCTGGAGCGTCTGCAAGGCCACTTGGCCCCGGAAATGCAATCTCAGGGGATGTCATGCTCAAATCCTCCCTCCCACGCCCCTCCTCATCCCGCACCCCGTCTGACAGCGAGCTTCTGCAATCGAAGAAGGACCAGGACTTCGACCTGATCTTTCCAGAGGCCATCGGCAGGCTGTCCGCCTGCCACTGGAGCCCGGTGCATGTGTGCCGCACGGCGGCGCAGTTGCTCGTCGTGCAGCCCGGCACGCGGGTGCTGGACATCGGCTGCGGTCCGGGGAAATTCTGTGTGATCGGCGCCATGACGACGCAGGGCCACTTCACGGGGGTGGAGCAGCGGGGGAAGCTGGCGCGAACCGCGCAGGACGTGGTGAAAAAGCACCATGTGCCGCGGGTGGAGATCGTGCATGGGAACATCCAGGACGTGAACTTCCGCGACTTTGAGGCGTTCTATCTCTTCAATCCGTTTGAGGAGAACATCATGCCCGCGCTGCGGATCGACTATGATGTGGAGCTGAAGCCGGAGCTTTACACGGAGTACTCCGCGCATGTGCAGCAGCAGCTCCTGCGGATGCCCATGGCGACGCGGGTGGTGACTTATTGCAGCGACGGCCTTGAGATCCCCGACTGCTACGCCTGCGTGAAAACGGCCTTCACCGACAAGCTGAAGCTGTGGGTGAAGAAGCACCCGTCTCCGGACTACGCGCATGCCGCCGCGTTTTCTGCGGATGATCGCAGCATCCCGGTCGGAGTGGAGGAGCACGCCTGCGCATGAATTCCGCCCTCGCGTGGCTGGAGGTCCTGCGCCGTCCTCTCGACGAATCCTCCTCCACGTATGCCCTCCATTTTGACAACCCCACCCACCCCGACCAGCCCATGAAAACCACCGCCACGCTCATCGAAGACCTCTGCCAGCTCAGCGAGCTGGATGCCGCCAGACGCCGCCTGGAGCCCAACAGCCCGCGCTGCAAAGAGCTGAAACTGGAGGCCGAAAGCGTGCGCGAGCGCCTGCCCACGGCGATCCTGCACCACTACGATCTGCGGATTTCCAAAGGCAAGCGCGGAGCGGCCCGCATGCGGAACAACACCTGCGGCGGCTGCCATCTCTCGCTGCCCAGCGGCCAGCTTTCGGATCTGCGCCGTGAGGATGCATCACTGCAAGTCTGCGGCTACTGCAGCATCTTCATTCTGCCGGAGATCGCCCCGCAGCCAGAGGCCGCCGCCGCCGCGCCTGTGGTGGAGGAGCCCGTGGCCGTGAAGAAGCCGCGCAAGAGCAAGGCCAAGGCTCCGGCCGCAGAGGTGCCTGGAGAATGAGGCGTGGGCATCCTGCCGGATGGTCCGGTGGGAAATGCCAGCACGTGGTATGGCGGGGATTACGCCTGATGCTCCAGGTACTTGATCACGGCCTCGGTGCGGGAGCGCACGTGGAGCTTGGAGTAAACGGCCTTGATGTACTCGCGCACGGTCTCGTAGCTGATGCCGAGGTCATGTGCGAGTTCTTTGGGGACCATGCCCTGGGCCAGGCGTTCCAGGACCTGGCTTTCGCGCGGGGTGAGGCAGGGGATGTCCTTCTTCTGCGGCGTGGCCGGAGTCTGGAAGGATTTGATCAGCAGGCGTGCGATGTCCTGGCTGAGCGGCGCGCCGCCTTCGCTGGCCTGGCGGATGCCGGCGGCGATTTCGTTGGGCTTGGAGGATTTGAGCAGGTAGCCGTTCGCACCGGCGCGGAGCGCTTCGAAGACTTTGGCCGGATCGTCATGGATGGTGAGCACGACGAAGGCCGTCTCGATCAGGCGCGGTGAAAGCTGGCGGATGAGTTCGATGCCGGAGATTTTGGGCAGTTCGAGATCGACGATGACCACGTGCGGCCGGCTGTCGATGATGGGCTTCACGGCTTCCTCCGCCGTGGCCCAGGCTCCGGCGAACTCAAAACCATGCGCCGCCTTCTGGATGAGCTTTTTCATGAAAAGCCGCAATGTGGGGTCATCTTCCACGACAGCGACACGGAGGGGCTTCAAGGCGGGGGAGTCGGACATTTCATTAATAACGACAGTAATGCCGGGTTGAGCAAGGCGAATTGGTGTGCCGCCATTGCTGGCCGATCCTTAGGAATTGTTGCTTGTGCCGGGAGACAAATGCTTTTGCGGTGACCTGAGGCTGACTAGCTCAGGCACAGCATGAGCTTCCTGAGCTCCGGCGCGGCGGATGCGACGGATTGCTTCAACTGCGCAGTGAGGACAGGCTGGCTGGTGCGCAGGTTGTTCTCCGCAGTTTGCTCCAGCTCGCGGCTGAGCGTGTGGATGGATGAGAGGCCAAAGAGGGAACTGGTGCCTTTCAGGGAGTGGGCGGTGCGGCGCAGCGCGGCCTGATCGTCGGTGCCCGAGAGTTTTTCGAGCTCATGGATGCGCTCCGGCGTGTCTTTGAACCAGTTTTCGATGAGTTCGAGGGCGTTCTCGGTGCTCAGATCCTCCACCAGCTGCTGGATGGCCTCCCGTGCAGCGGAGGTGTCTTCGGCGGACCACTGCGAAGCTGCCGGAGTTTTGGCGAAAACCTGGACCTGCTGCAGGGCTTCAAGAAGCGGCCGGGTGCGCAGGGGTTTGGAGACGTAGTCATCCATGCCGACGGCAAGGCAGCGCTCGCGTTCGCCTGCCTGCACATTCGCGGTCATGGCGATGATGCGGCAGCGCGGGCGCTTCCAGTGCGGGCTGGCTTCGAGCTGCCGGATGGCGCGCGTGGCTTCGTAGCCATCCATGTTAGGCATGTGGCAGTCCATGAGGATGCCGTCATAAACACCGCTGGCAAAGCGCTCCACGGCCACTTCACCATCGGGGGCCACTTCGGCAGGGTAGCCGTTCTTTTCCAGCATCATCATGGCCATGCGCGCATTGACCTCGTTGTCCTCGACGAGGAGCAGGCGCGGCTTGATGCCGCCGCTGGTTGCCTGAGGGGCGGTTTCTGCACGCACTTCCGGCTCTTCCTGCACGGGCATCTTCTGGCTTTCGACGACGCGCAAAGGCAGCCGGATCCAGAAACGCGAGCCTCGGTGGCGTTTGCTTTCCACACCGATGCTGCCGCCCATGAGTTCCACCAGACGCTTGCTGATGGCGAGTCCGAGGCCGGTGCCGCCGAAGCGCCGCGTGGTGGAGCTGTCCACCTGCGTGAAGGGCTGGAAGAGCTGGCTCTGCTGCTCCTCTGTCATGCCGATGCCAGTGTCCGTGACGCTGATTTCCAAATTCGCGGCGTCGGCGGCGGTGGCGTTTAACCGGCTCACCTGAATGCGGATGCTGCCTTCATCGGTGAACTTGATGCCGTTGCCCACGAGGTTCATGAGGATCTGCCGCAATCTACCAGGATCTCCCATGAAGCAGTCTGGCACGTCTGAGCCGATGCGTACAATCAGTTCGATGGAACGTGAGGCCGCCTTGTGCTGGAGAAGATCCACGACGCCGCTGATCACGGAATCCAGGCCGAAGGCTTCCTCCACGAGATCCAGCTTGCGGGCTTCGATCTTGGAGAAATCGAGGATGTCTTCGATGATGGTCATCAGGGCATCACCGCTGTGGCGCACGGCATCAATCATCTCGCGCTGCTGCGCGGCGAGCTCCGTGTCGAGCAGCAGGGAGGACATGCCGATGATGCCGTTCATGGGTGTGCGGATCTCATGGCTCATGGTGGCCAGGAAGTCGCTCTTCGCCTGGCTGGCGGCCTCGGCTTTTTCTTTGGCGATCTTGAGCTCGCTCTGGGTGCGTTTGAGTTCCGTGATGTCTGACTGCACGGCAATGAAGCGCACGATGGTGCCTTCCTTGTCTTTGATCGGGGTGACATGAAACTCCACCCAGTAAGGCGCGCCCGACTTGGTGTAGTTCAGCAGCTGCGCCTGAAAGGACTCCCCTTGGCGCAACTTCTTCCCAATCAAGGCCACCGTTTCACGGTCCGTCTCAGGCCCCTGCAAGACATCGCCGGGCTTGCGCCCGAACACCTCGCCGAGGGTGTAGCCCGTGCGTTTGACAAAGGCGTCGTTGACCCATTCAAAGCGGCCGGAAGCATCCGTGATGACGACGAGGTTGTCGGTGAAGCTGGCCACGAGAGAAAGCTTCTCCAGTTCCTGCTGATTCCGCCTCTGCTTGGTCACGTCATGCATGGAGCCAATGATCCCGGAGCCGTTCAAGGCCGAGATGGCGATCTCCATGCACACCACCTCGCTGTCAAAACGCCGCATGTGGATCACAGGCCGGGCGGGGCCGGAGGCCACGCCGCCCTCGATGATCTTGGCCAGCAAGGGCTGGTCATCCACCACCACGTAGTCACGCAGGAGCGTTCCGGTGGACGCCGCGACTGAGTAGCCCAGCGTGGTCGTCCAGGCTTTGTTCATGAACACCAGCCTGCCATCGCCATCTGTTTCGAACACGATTTCAGTGAGGCATTCCACGCGCCGTCGCATGCGTTGCTCAGACTCGATCAGAGCCTCGGTGAGGCGGTAGGTCGCCTCCACGTGGATGTCTGTCAGCAATGTGGAATGTTCGTTCATGGACGAGTCGCTTGCGCAGCAGACTTGGACCTTCTGTTTTCTAGGCAGCCAAGGCTGTGGCCATCAGACCGGAGAGCGGCATCTCTGCTTTCAATTTTTCATTGGTCGCCACTTCGCCATAAAGGGGGAAGACATAACTGCAGAAGAAGTCCTGCTCCACCGGCGTGCGCGCTGAAGTGCAGTCGGAGAGGATCGTCACCTTGTAGCCCCGCTCGTAGCCTGCGCGTCCGGTGGAGTCAATGCAGAGGGAGGTGACCATGCCGGCCACGAGGATGTTCTTGATCTTGCGCTCTTTGAGGACGTCTTCGAGGTTCGTCGAGGAGAAGGCGTTGAAGCCCACCTTGCCGGAGACGTAGGTGATGCGGTCGCCATAGGCCAGGAGTTCGGGGATCGTTTCCGCACCGAAGGAGCCTTCTTTGAAAGCGCCCACCTGCTTGATGGTGTCCAGAATGCCCACGGAGTTTGCCAGCGCGCGGTAATCAGGTTTCAGGATGATCGGCGTGGAGATGATGGTGAGCTTTGAAAGCGCGAAATGATTCAAGAGATCAAGCGTGTGATCGAGCGTGCGATCCACGCGGTCCGCCTCCTCCACCACGCCGCGAAGAATGCCATTGGCGGCGAAGTAATCGTTTTGATAACCCACAAGAATGAGTGCGGTGGATTCAAGGTCGAGCATACGGATGGAATGTTGGAGTGTTGGTTGTTGTTGGATCAGGGGGCTTTGTGAAGCGCCTTCATTGTTCGCCGCCAGCCACGCCGAAGCATCATCCGCAGTTGAGGGGGAGTGTGGGTGGTGGCGAGAGTCGCTGGAACCAGCCTTCGCGAAAGCTTTGAAGGGCTGGCTGCGCTTTCTCCTTTGCTATTGAGCTTCGCATTCCAGTGAGACAACTTTCGTCTATGAGCAGTCCTGTCTAGCCAGGCGCAGTCTTGCCAAGGCCAATGAGCAGCGGGCCTCTGCCCCATCAAGCTCCCGGAGGGAGCAGAGAAGGTAGCCGGTGGTGAAACGAGGCTTGGCGAGTGAGAACCACCGGATCACGTGAGCCTGGCACCCAAGCTCAAGGATGCATGCCGAAGGTATGCGAGAGCCGTGCGCAGACTCCTCGTGGACGCTGGGCGGCGAAAACACTTCTCGCATACCTCCGGCATGCGTCTCTGAATGGAGATGGGGTCATCGCGGGGTCCGGTGGTTCCCGCTGCAACGCTGCGCGGTTTCGCTCCACCACCGGCTAATCTTTCGGCACCCTTCGGGGGAGCCCGGACTACTGCAAACCAGCGATGAGCTTCTTGATCTCCGGGACGGCGCAGGCAAAGAGCTGCTTCAGCTTGGCGATGAGGGCGGACTGCCCGGCGCGCTGGTTGTTGTCGGCGGTTTGCTCGATCTCACGGCAGAGCGTGTGGATGGAGCTGAGGCCGAAGAGCGAGCTGCTGCCCTTCAAGGAATGCGCGGTGCGGCGCAGCGTGGGCTGGTCGTCGCTGCCGGCGAGTTTTTCGAGTTCGAGAATGCGCAGAGGGGTGTCGGTGAACCAGTTTTCGATGAGCTCGATGGCGTCTTCGGTGCTGAGCTCCTCCGACAGTTGCTGGAGGGCGTCACGTGCTGCGGTCGTGTCTTCAGCAGACCACTTGGGAGGCTCAATGATTTCCTCGGCTTCCGCGAGTGCTTGCACGCGGTTCAGGGCTTCGATGAGCGCCTTGGCGCGCAGCGGCTTGGAGACGTAGTCGTCCATGCCGGCGGCCAGGCAGCGCTCGCGCTCACCGGTCTGCACATTGGCGGTCATGGCGATGATGCGGCAGCGCGGGCGTTTCCAGAGCGGGTTGGATTCGATCTCACGAATGGCGCGCGTGGCCTCGTAGCCATCCATGTTGGGCATGTGGCAGTCCATGAGGATGCCGTCATAGACACCGCTTGCAAAGCGCTCCACGGCCTCCTCGCCATCGCGGGCGACTTCGCCAGGGTAGCCGTTCTTTTCGAGCATCATCATGGCCATGCGCGCATTGACCTCATTGTCCTCGACAAGGAGAAGGCGCGGCTTGATGCCGCTGGCGGTTGAGTGAGGGATGATCTCACTGCTCGCGCCCACGTCGTCCCTTGGAATCATCCTCTGGCTTTCAACGACACGCAGGGGAAGCCGCACCCAAAAGCGCGATCCTTCCAGGTGCCTGCTTTCCACGCCGATGGTGCCGCCCATGAGCTCCACCAGACGCTTGCTGATGGTGAGGCCGAGGCCCGTGCCTCCGAAGCGCCGTTTGCTGGAGCTGTCCACCTGCGTGAAGGCCTGGAAGAGCTGGCTTTGCTGCTCCTCCGTCATGCCGATGCCGGTGTCCGTGACGCTGATTTCGAGGTTGGTCGTGCCGGGAGCTATGCAGTTCAGTGTTCTCACCTGGATGCGGATGCTGCCTTCATCGGTGAACTTGATGCCATTGCCCACGAGGTTCATGAGGATCTGCCGTAATCTACCAGGATCTCCCATGAAGGAGGCCGGCACGTTGGGGGCGATTCTGACAATCAATTCGATGGAGCGCGAGGCCGCCTTGTGCTGAAGCAGATCCACGACGCCGCTGATGACGGAATCCAGGCGGAAGGCTTCTTCGACGAGTTCGAGCTTGCGGGCCTCGATCTTGGAGAAGTCGAGGATGTCCTCGATGATGGTCATGAGGGCCTCGCCGCTGTGGCGCACGGCATCCACCATCTCGCGCTGCTTGTCTGCAAGCTTGGTGTCCAGCAGCAGGGAAGTCATGCCGATGATGCCGTTCATGGGCGTGCGGATTTCATGGCTCATGGTGGCGAGGAAGTCACTCTTGGCCTGGCTGGCGGCTTCGGCGATCTCCTTGGCCTTCAGCAGCTCCTGAGCCGCGCGCTTCTGCTCGGTGATGTCTGAGCCGATGCCGAGATAGCCGGTGACCTGGCCCTGCATGTCAAAGAGCGTCGTGACGCAGAGGAGCACGGGAAAGTGGGAGCCATCTTTGCGGACGTAGGTCCACTCACACACATCCGGTTTGCCGAGCCGAGATTTGGCGACGAAGGTCTCGAAGCCGGCTTCGATGGGACGGCCGAGTTCGATGGTGAGGGCCGCAGCGCGTGCCGCGATTTCTTCAGGCAGATGAAAGGAAGCCGGTGTCTGCAAACCGATGACCTCTGCGGCGGTGTAGCCCAGATGCTGCTCGGCGGCATGATTGAAGGTGACGATGGTGCCATCAGGCGTGGTAGAAATGATGATGTGGGCGGCGCCATCGAGAACAGCCTTCTGCAAGGCGTTGGAACGCCAGAGCTGGTCTTCGGAGCTTTTGCGCACCATGAACTGGCCCATCTGGTTGCCGATGCCTGCGAGGGCCTGCAGCAGCTGTTCGTCAGGATCGACGGCTTCACTGGCAAACAGCTCCACGACCCCCAGAATTTCCCCGTCAGCGATGATGGGAAAGGCGATGGATGCGCGCAGCTGACAGCTCAGGGCGCAGGCCACCCGCGGATGGTCCGGACTTTGCTGGAAATCACCACACCACTGGCTTTGCGCCGTTTCCAGGACGTGGCCGGGTGTGTGCAGGCCTGTGCCAAAGCGCAGCCTGCTGCTCAGCGCGATGAAGGGGGCGATGTCCCTCAATGGATCATGCCAGAGTTCGGCGAGGCGCAGAGCTTTGACATCCACCTCAAGCATCCAGAGCAGTCCGGCGGTCCAGCCGAGCTGCTGGCAGATCATTTGAATCACTTTGGCAGAGACCTGACGCACCGTGCCTGGCTCTGCGAGGATGCGGCTGGCGGAGTACCCCAGCTTGCGGCGTTTTTCATCCCGCTTGCGCTGAGTCACATCGCTCTCGATGGCCATGAAATTGACCACTTCACCGGCTTCGTTGCGGATGGGCTGAATCTCCAGCGAAGTCCAGTAGCTGCGGCCGGAGCGGTGATAGTTGAGGATCTCGGTCCTGACGCTTTTGTGCTCCCTGACCGAGCTGCTGAGCAAACGCACGGTGGCGGGGTCGGTGCCGGGCCCTTGGAGAAAGGAGCCGGGCTTGCGCCCGATGACCTCCGCCCCCTCCCAGCCCGTCATGCGGGTGAAGCCTTCATTGGCCCACTCAATGCGGCCCTGGGCATCGGTGACGATGACGGCGTTGTCGGTGCGTGAGGCGACGAGGGCGAGCTTGCGCGAGTTGGCCTCCTGCTCCCGCAGCAGGGTTTGCTGCTTTTTGAGGCGGTTGTTAAGATTGATCAAATCCGCCGAGGTCATGCGCTGTGCCTGCAGGACTTGGAGGAGATCGAGCGTCTGATCATGCACGGCGAAATCACCCATGCTCAGGCCGAGTCTTTCCACTTGATCAGGCTCCGTGAGCCATGGTGTGGCGAGCATGATGCCCAGGTGCGGCTCATTAAGGATGATCACCTGACCACGCAGCAGGCATTGATTTTGGCGGCTGCGCAGCAGCAGCAAATTGTCCGGCATGGACCTGGCAACGGCATCACTGAACTCGCCCGCCGGGCGGATGGCCAGGAAAAGATCCTGCAAGCGCACCCCTGGAGCTGCCTTCGGGCATACTTTGACCAAGGATGGGCCGGCTTCGAGGATGCGGTCATTTTCATCCCAGGCGAAGTAGAATGGAAAGGCGCGGAGAAATTCCTTGCTGGGAATGCTGCCAATGATGCCGGTCCCGCTGTGGCTCATGCGTCGAGGAGAGTCCAGTTCACTGCAAAGATGTCATGGTCTGCACCCGCCGTTTTCATGGCGATAATCTTGATCGTTACGGGTGTTTTGTAAAGCTTGCCAAGGCCCTGCACGATGCCGACGACAAAGTCCGTGAGCCCCGGGCGGTGAGTGAAGTAGTGCAGGCTCATGGAGTTGTCCTGCATGTCCTGGCACTCAAAGCGCGGGGGCTCCAGATTGGGGTAGATCATCTGTACACGCGTGTGGAGATTGGGCAGGTTGATGAGGAACTCCTTCAAAGTGGCGCCGCCAGAGCGCATCATGACGCCGTAGCCGTGGGTGGCCGTTTTCAAAATCCAGTGCTCACCAAAGGCGATCAAGACGTCACGAGTGGAGACGCCCAGCACTGCGGAGGCAGCGCTCACGAGCTGGTAGGTGATGTCATCCGAATAGCCCTCATGGCTGATAAACACCTCAATATCAACGCCTGCCTTCTGCTTGATGAGCTGCCAGCGATCCTCCCCGTAATTGGAGATGACGAGGTCTTCGATGGCTTTGTTGACGAGTCCGTACATGAATGAAAGTGAGGGAGATGGAGGGGAAGGGACAATGAACTACGAGGAACTTTGGTGCAGCCCCTGTTTTCCTACACCCTCCTCATTTGGGGGGGGATGAGGGGGATGCGGGCACAGTATTGAGGGGGAGTTTTTTTTCGTGCAATGGCGCGGGCATGCTGGCATACCATGAAGAAGAATTCACCCGTAGCTGACTGCGCCGCATGTCCCTTTCCTCTTCTTCCGCCGAGACACCGAGATCCAGCTCTGCTGGAGCACCGCTGGGCTGGGAGCCACCAGCGCCGGAGGAACTGCAGGACATGCTGCCGCAGTATGAGATCACCGGCTTGATCGGGCGGGGCGGGATGGGGGCGGTGTACCGGGGCAGGCAGTTGACTTTGGACCGGGCTGTGGCCATCAAGATTTTGCCGCCGGGGCTGGATGAGACGGACGCGACCTACAGCGAGCGCTTTCGCAATGAGGCGCTGGCCATGGCCAGGCTGAACCACCCGGGCATCGTGGCGGTGTATGACTTTGGCAGCACCAGCAATGGCATGCTGTACATTGTGCTGGAATTTGTGGATGGCACGGATGTGGCGCAGATGATGGCGAATCAGGGGCGGCTGCCTGCGGCGCATGCCATGGCGATCACCGCGCATGTGTGTGATGCGCTGAAGTACGCGCATGAGCGTGGCATTGTGCACCGGGACATCAAGCCGGCAAACATCATGGTGGGCTATGATGGTGTGGTGAAGGTGGCGGACTTTGGCCTGGCGAAGATGAGCAAGGGCGGGGACAGCACGGGCATGACGCAGAGCGGGATGACGATGGGAACGATGCACTACATCGCCCCGGAGTCGCTGACGCTGGGCGTGGCTGTGGATCATCGTGCGGACATCTATGCCATCGGGGTGATGCTGTACCACATGCTCACCGGCGCGCTGCCGCAGGGGATGTTTGAGCTGCCGTCCCAGCAGGTGCCGGGGCTGGACCCACGCTATGACGGCATCATCAGCCGCGCTTTGCGCAACGACCGTGAGCTGCGCTACCAGACCGTGGTGGAACTGCGGCGGGATCTGGACGCGATTATCGCTCAGCCGGTGGCAACGGTGGAGGCGAATGCCCGCAAAGCCCCCGCTGCGCTGAACACGATGGAGCGCCCTCAACGGCCCGAGGGGCAGCCGTATCGCCCGCCAAACTGGCAGGCTCCGCCGCCAGTCAGGAATCTCAATCTGGGCTTCTGGCTGCCGGTGCTGGGCGTGGTGGCGGCGCTGGCGGGCTTTGTCTTCTGGTCTGAGCAAAGCAAAGCAAAGGGCAAACCAACGGTGGAAGCTGCGGCAGGAAAGGCTGCGGCAGGCACCGAGACCGAGGTGCCGAAACCCGTCTTTACCAACAGCCTGGGCATGCAGTTCATACCCGTGACGGGCACGCAGGTGCTGATGTGCATCCACGAGACGCGCAATCAGGATTACAAGGCCTATGCAGCGGCAGTGAAAGGGGTGAACCCTTCGCCGATCTACTCGGACAAATCAGCGGTGGATCAGGCCGAGGACCACCCGATTCGCAATGTGAGGTACCTGGATGCCGTCGGCTTCTGCGAGTGGCTGAGCAACAAGGAGGGGCGGAAGTACCGTCTGCCAACCGATGAAGAGTGGAGCCTGGCCATGGGCATCGGCCCGGCGGAAAAGCGTGCGGCTGGCGACACACCGGAAACGCTGACCCGCAGGCCCATTCAAGAGTTTCCCTGGGGCAGCACTCAGTGGCCGCCGCCGCCAGGTTTTGGCAACTACGGGGACACCGCGTGGAAGGCGGCCTTTCCGAAGGAGCCCAAGTTCATCGAAGGCTACACGGATGGCTTTCCCACCACGGCCCCGGTGATGACTTTTCCACCCAACCGCCAGGGGCTCTATGACATGAGCGGGAACGTCACCGAGTGGGTGCAGGACTGGTGGAATGCCGAGCAGAAGGACCGCACCTATCGCGGTGGCGGCTACAGCAACCGCGAGCCGAGAGACCTGCAGCCCTCCGCACGCGGGCACCATGCTCCTTCTGCAAGATACAGCAACGGCAACCAGGGCTTCCGCTGCGTGGTGGAGAGGGAGAAGTAACGGCACTGACCGGTGGCTAGGAGCAAGATTCCAGCAGAGGGCGGAAGGAACGGATGTTTGAGTAGACGCCGCTCAAACGGTGCGGGCGCATGCTGTGCTGGGTAATGTCATAACTTCCGCTGACCGCCCGAAACGCCTGACCTCCTGGCTCGACAAACAGGGAGACGCCCAGCCTGCTGTGCAGCAGCGCTGGCTCATGCACGCAGGATTCCAGCACGGTGTCGATGATGGCCAGGCAACCCTCCAAGGCCGTGGGCGCATCGGCAAGGTCCATGGGCAGCGGCCCGATGTTGACGACGAAGCAACGGCAGGGTGTCGGCACGGATGCCACGTCGACCGGCATCTCAGTCATCGTGAGCCTGGCGATGCCGGTGGCTGCACGAATCGAGTGTTCAATCTGAACTGCAGAAGGAGTCACGCGTCAGGATCATTCAGACTTGGGCCCTGCCTGCGGGCCTTCTTTGCCACGGCGCATGTCGATGTTGAAGTGGCCGCCGATCTGGCCGCGAAAATGATGGGGGCCTGCCATGGCGAGGGATTCGGTGCCGTACTGATCCCAGCGCAGCACGAGCAAGGGGGTGCCGCCTTCGGCGGTGAGCGTCCACCTGGCGGTGGTGCCCTGCTGCGCGGTGGTGGCGGTGCCGTCGGCATGGAGGGTGAGGATGTCCGTCCAATGCGGGTGCGTGACGCGCCATTCGCCCACGATGGTCCAGCGCGTGTAAACGTCTCCGCTCACGGCGACTTCTCCGCGGCCGGGCGAGGCTTTGGATACAGATGCGCTGACAGCGCCGGTCTGGGCGACGAGGCAGCAGGCCGAAACTGCCAAAGCTGCGAGGGTGAGGTGAAATTTGTTCATGAGGTGCGGGGAAACTGGGTTGCTGGCGAATGAGCGTATGAAATAATGCGCTTCGAAGCAATGCTTAAAAAAAGTGGAGCACCGATGTCATCGCTTTCCTCGGGCTCCGGCCCCCCGGTTCATGAAGGCTCCGGACGGAGAGAGGCAATCAAACAAACGGCACCCCGCTTTCACGGAGTGCCATTCGAGGGCAGGCGGGCTCAGCCACGTTGCATGGGCCGCTGCTATGAGTTTGAGAGACTACCGGATGTAGCCGCCGCCCTGCATGGGAACGGAGCTGCCGTAGGCGCGGTGGTCGCCGCCGTAGTAGTACTGGCCGTTGTGATAGTAACGGTTGGGGTAGGTGCGGCCCTGGTAGTTGTAGTTGCCGGTTTGATACTGGCCGCCGGAGTAGTAGCGATTGCCGACCTGATAGGCGTTGCCAGAGTAGTTCCGAGGCAGGGCGCTGTAGGTCTGGAAGCCGTTGTTCTGCTGGATGTAGGCGTTGTTTTGCACGGGAATGGTGCTGCCGTAGGAGCGGTGGTTGCCGCCGTAGTAGTACTGGCCGTTGTAATAGTAACGGTTGCTGTAGGGGCGGCCCTGGTAGTTGTAGCTGCCGGTTTGATACTGGCCGCCCGAGTAGTAGCGTCCATTGACGAGATAGGCGTTGCCCGAGTAGTTCTGGGGCAGCGTGGTGTAGGTGTTGTAACCGCTGCTGACGTAGCCGGGCCCGCCGCCATTGCCGTTGTAGCCGCCGGTGAACTGCGGATCCACGCAGGAGACCAGCGAGAAGGTGAGGAGGGCGGTGGGGAGAAGCAGTGCTTTCTTGAGGTGGGCGGGTTTCATATACGAAGCTTGGGACAGAAGCCGGGAAGATGAAATGAGGTGTATACCCCATGCCGGCCTGCTTTAAAACGAGTGCCTTGGCATGCGCGGCACCGCACGGCGGAGCGGATGATTTCCTCTGCCGGTGGGCGGAGTCGTCTGGCGGATCGACGGCCCTGCATCATGGATGGCATGATGTGGTATTCAGCGCCGTGCTCGAACACGTTAGCAGATTCTGGCGGAGAGGGATTGTCCCGATCCCTCACGCCTGCGCCATGTCCGGCGCTTGCGAGCAGTCTTGAACACGCTTCAGATGGGGGGCAGGATGATTCCCCTCCGTCGGCAGACCTGTTTTCGCTGGATCAGGGGCTGAGTTGAGTGCCATGCGCCACGCTGCCCTCGGCCGCACCTGCGGCGCATCATTTCGTGGCGGTCATGGCGGGGACGAGCGCCGGGGCGTTCGGCGAGCCGAGGCCGGTCACGAGGTCGTAGCTGGGGTTGCAGAAGTAGGCGCCGTTGGAGCCGGAGATGATGTCGAAGAAGTCGGTGTAGGCGCTGGTGGCGGTGGAGTAGAGCTGGCTGCCTCCACCGGTCATGGTGGTGGTGCGTGAGGCATTGATGAGGGCCTGCTGAGCGGCCCACTGCGGAGCACCGGCGCTGGTGCCGCCCACCTGGATCCAGCCGGTGGTGTTGTTGTAGTTGGAGATGTAAACGGGGAAGCCGGTGTATGGATCTGCATCGTAGCTCACATCGGGCACGGTCCGTCCGGTGCCGGCGGAGAAGCTGGTCTGCCACGCGGGCTTCTTGCAATACGCACTGGTGCCGCCGCCGCTGCCGGACCAGCCGGTTTCAGCGAGGGCTGTGCCGGTGCTGTCCAGCTGCAGGGTGGTGCCGCCCACAGCGACGACGTAGGGGGATGCCGCAGGCCAGATCACGCCTGCGCCGCTGTCTCCGGAGGAGGCAAAGAAGGAGACTCCGGCTTTGTTGAAGTGGGAATCGTAGCTGGCCTCCGAGGAGAACTCAGCGGCGCCCCAGCTCATGGAGACCTGTTTGGCTCCGAGGGTTTTCACGGCGTAATCGACCGCATTGAGCAGATTGCTGATGCTGGCGCTCTTGGCCACGACGACGACGATGCGCGCCCCGGGAGCAATGGCATGCGCCCATTGTACATCCAGCGTGGTCTCCAGCGCCCAGCCGCTGTTGGCGGCTGGTTTGCCCTGGGGATAATACACCGCGAGCGTCGCCTGCTGAAGGCCAAAGGTGGTGCTGAAGACCTTCAGGTCATTGGCCAGTGAAGGGCTGCCGTAGGCATCCACGATGGCGATGGTCTGTCCGGCACCATTGCCGCTGATTTTATCAAAGCCGTAGGCATGGCGGATCTGTGCGGGTGTGTAGCCCGTGGGGCTGGTGGTCGCCATGGGGGTGGCGCTGGAGGCTCCCCGGGCCCAGAGGGGGGCACGCGCATGGATGCGCTCAATCTCGGGAGCCGAGCTGCTGACGCGTTCCCGCGGTCCTTCGTCCTGGTCCACTTGATGAAAGTCCTTTCGATTTTCGGCGGAAAATCCTGGCGTACAAACTGCCAGCGAAGCCAATAACAGAAGCGAAGGAAGAGTTGGTCTCATATGGTTATTATAATAAGTATGTAAAACCACTTATTTTGTCAACGCAATAAGTGGGGGAGGGTTGGCTGGGATAGCGGGGACTTGTTTTGAACGGGATCCTTGGGCGGCCAGAATCGCTTTGCCGCCCTGTTTGCGGCGATGAGTCCCTGCAGGGGAAGCGTGGTGTGAAGTGGGTGATTGAGATTGAAAGGGCTCCAGTTGCGGTGACGCTGGGCGGCTTTCGTGCGGCCAAAATCCGGGCAGGAGACGATAGGAGATGGGGTAAACAGCCCATTTCGCAGCGCAAAGTCCTGCGTTTAGCTCAAGCCATGAACAAGCTGACCACCATCCTTGTCGCCGTGGACTTCTCCACGGGATCACGCACGGCCTATGAGCAGGCGGTACGCATCGCGGCGCTGCATGGGGCGAAGGTTCATGTGCTGCATGTGGTGGACTCCGCTGCGGTGGCAGCACTGGCGGAAAGCCGGGAGGAACCCTTTGAAACTCACGCCCGGGTGGCCACGGAAGGGGCGGGTGCTGCGCTGACCCACTGGCTGGCGCAATCTCCCGCAGCGGCCAATTATGAAGTCACCATCGCGCTGGGCACGCCGCTGCATGAGATCTTGGAGCATGCGCGCACGCTGAAGGCGGACCTCTTGGTGGCGGGCATCGCCGGGGCAGGGGACATGCCGGCAGGCGCGGGATCCATCTCCAGCAAGCTGGCGCGCAAGGTGCAGACGCCGGTGCTGCTGGTGCGCACGAATCATCCGCAGGCGTTTCGCAAGATCGTGGCCTGCATTGATTTCTCGGAGAATTCGCGCGCCGTGGTGGAGCAGGCGCACAGCCTGGCGCGCATGGACGGTGCCTCAGTGGACTTCGTGCATGTGTGGCAGGAGCCGTGGGTGGCCATGGCCTACCCCACGCCCTTTGCAGATCCGGGCGGCCCGGCGATGGTGTACACGCCGGAGGAGCGTGATGCCTGCATCCAGCGGCTGCGCACTGATCTGCATGAGTTTGTGGGCGTTGCGTCGCAGGGCATTGAATCCACCGAGGTGCTGCAGGAGTCATCCAGCCATGGCAACGGCATCGCCACGCATGCCAAGGAGGCGCAGGCGGACCTGATCATCATGGGTGGCAAGGGGCGCACCAATCTGCGCTACGTGCTCCTGGGTTCCACGGCGGAGCGTCTGCTGACGCTGCTGCCATGCTCCCTTCTTGTGGTGAAACTTCCCGTGGAAAAAATCTAACTTTATGAAAACCATCGTTGCCTTGGTCGATCTCTCCGACCTCACCTTCAAAGTACTCAAGCAGGCGCACGCGCTTGCCACCGCCTTCAACAGTGAGGTGATCATCCTCCATGTGCTGGGCAAGACGCCCGTGGTCATGGATGTGGGCATCGTCTCACCCGTGGTCATGGAGGATCCTTTGCCGACGGTGGTCAAGGAGCAGGCCGAACAGCTTCTGGAAATACGCGACTCGCTGATCAAGTTCGGCGTGCGCGCCCGCGTGGAGCAGCTGGCCGATGCCAAAGTGTCGGCGGTGCTGGCGGAGGCGAAGCGCCTGAACGCGGATCTGATCATCCTCGGGTCCCACCATCATAGCACGATCTATCACATGCTGGTGGGCAGCGTGGCCGCCGATGTCCTGAAACACGCACACTGCCCGGTGCTGGTGGTGCCGAGCGATGAGGATCTGCCGGAGAAGAAGTGACCGCGGCAGGGCCGGGGGCCTGAGCGCGGGGAATGCCTGGGCTTGCTGAAGAACCGTCGGCGAATCATCTGTCAGGAATTTGCACACTGCCCCTTTTGGGGATGGTGACGGGTGTCGCGGTTCTGAACAGGAACATGCGTGACACGGCCATTCTGTGCCATGGAAGGAGGGCCGATGACTGAGCAATTGTCAGCTTGACGGCTGGGAAAGTGCAGGCAGAAATGGGGAATGAGGACGTTTATTACTGTGGTTGCGGTTTTTTCTTTGGCGGTGTTTCTGAATGCCGCAGGTGTGATGGCTGAATTGACTACCCTGGACGGGAAGACCTACAAGCAGGTGAAGGTGGTGAAGGTGCTGCCGGTGGAGATCCGCATCATGCATGCGGACGGTTTTGCCACGATTCCGCTCTCGGCGCTGCCGCCGGAGATCCGGGTGAACTACGGCACCGCAGATGTGAATGCGGAGGCCATGGCTGCAGAGCAGAAGAAGCTGGGAAATCAGGCGGCTGCGGCGCTGGCGCGGCAGGAGAAGGAGGCGCAGCAATTTGCAGAGCTGACGCACCAGCCGCTGGCGCTGTGCCGTCAGGCGGTGGTGGTGCGGGACTGGTGCCTGGCCAATCCGGTGGGAGGTTCTTTGCAGGGGGTGATGCTGGACGCAGCAGGCCGCAATGATCAGCTGGCCCAGGCGATGAAGATCTTGAACACGCGCCCGGCGGAAGCGGCCCAAACGCCGCCCCCTACGGCGATGCCGCCTGCGGACGGCGTACCACCGGCCACGGTTCCGCCTGCGGGCGCTGCCGTGCCTCCAGTTTCGGCCATTCCGGGGTTCACACCGGGGGTGATCGAGCTGATCAGCGCGCGCTACACACTTCAAAACGACCAGCCTCGCAATGTGAAGAACCGCCTCGCAAAGCTGATCCCCAAGGGCACGATCACCGCGCCGGTGACGATCCAGGTGACGGATGCGCTGAGCGATGCCGCGCTGGATGAGGGCAATCTGACCCGCGGCGCAGCAGCGGTGGCGACCACCACGAACAACGGTGTGACCATCGGCGTGGCGCAAGTGGTGGTGCAGGGCCCGCAGCCGAACCTGCTGACGGTGGAATACATGTACAACGGGCAGCGCCTCAAGAAACAGGCGTCGGAGGGCACGCTGCTGGTGCTGCCGTGACGTGCTAGGCGGTCCGGCTATTTCTTGCCCTGGGGCGGGACATAGGTTTTGCCGTCGTAGCTGCCGCCCACCATGCCTTGCACGGACTTGAGCTGGTCGTTCATGGAGTTGTTCAGCGAGTCGCCGCTGGTCTGGGAGGCATCCAGGGCGCGGTTGGGGAGGGAGGTGGCTTCTTCCTCCGGCGCTGCTTGTGCAGGTGCGGGCTTGGGGGCGGGATCGAAGGTCTCTTTGATGAGCCACACGCCGCCACCCAGGGCGATGAGGATGAGGAAAAACGAGGTGCGGGTGGAGGAGGAATCGCTCACAAGGGTTGTCTGAACGGCGGGGCCTGCGTAAAGATTGCGGTTTCCAAGGCGAAAAATGGCGTAAGTTCCTCTCTGGCCTAATTTCCTTCTGTGTCTGCTCGTTCCCTTCATGAACTCTCGCATGCCCGACCCACACGTACAGGATGAAGCCGCCGTGCTGGTCAGGCGGGCGTTGGACCAGCATGAAAGCACGCTTATCGCCTACACAGCCAGCATCCTCGGTGGAGACATCGAGCGTGCGCGTGATGTCGTGCAGGACGCCATGCTCCGGCTCTACCTCTCCGAGCCCGACCGTGTGCGCGACAATCTCAAGTCCTGGCTCTTCACCGTGTGCCGAAACCGTGCCTTCGACATCCTGCGCAAGGAGCAGCGGCTGGACCTTGGCAACGACGAGGTCATCGACGCCGCGGCGGATCACGAGCCGGACCCATCCCAGACCGCGGGCATGCACGAACTCTATGCGCACATCTGGAGCTGCGTGGACCGCCTGCGGCCCAACCAGCGCGAGGTCGTACGGCTCAAATTTCAACACGACTGCTCCTATCAGGAAATCGCTGGCATCACCGGACTCAGCGTCGGGAATGTCGGCTTCATCATGCACCATGCGATCAAGAAACTCCGCGAACTGATGAGCACGGACATCAGCGAGGAATACACCCCCACCCATTCATGAATCCCCAGGACAATCCCCTCTTCACCGCCTACGCCCTCGGAGAACTCAGCGCCGAGGAGGCGCGTGAACTTCACGAACTGCTGGCCACCACGCCCTCTGCCGCTCACGAGCTTGAGCAGATCGAGGCCGTGACCGATGCCTTGCGCCAGGGCGCGCCCCTTTCTCTCGCGCGTCTCACGCATGAGCAGCGCCACGCCGTGCTGCATCCGGCCAACATGCCACGGCGCATCCAGCCGATGCTGCCACGCCAGCCTGCCAAGCGCACCTCACGTCAGGTCTTCTGGCCAATGATGGGCGCGGTGCTCAAGGTGGCGGCTGTCGTCACGCTCAGCGGCGCGGCCTTCCTGGCGGGCTGGATGTATGGCCCTGAGGTGAAATCCGCCGCGCAGATGGCCGGCACGCCCAAGGGCGATGCGCCTGCCAAGAAAGAGCTCAAGCCAGTGGCCCTGCCTGAGAAAGCCGCACCCGCGCCGATGGTGGCGACCAAGTCTGAACCCAAGGCAACCACGCCCGCTGCACCCGCCCCGGTGGCGAAAAAGCTGGTGGCCGAGGTCAAGCCTGTGCCTGCCCCTGCACCCGCACCTGTGGTGAAGGAAGTGGTGGTGGCTGCTGTCTCGCCAGTGAAGGAGAAGCCTGCCGCCCCGGTGGTGACTCCCAATCTGGGATTCACTCTCCCCGCCGGACACGGCACGTTTGTGAGCACGACGAAGCAGGCGGTGGATCAGTTCAGCCTGCACCCCGGGCAGATCAAGCCGCTGCCGCCCAAGCTCAAGGGGCAGGCTTTTGCCTCCCCGCAGCTCACGCCGAACAAGCCCGAGCCCAAGCCGGAGCGCGCGTCCAGTCTGTTCATTCACTCATGGAAGGCTGAAGTGGCCTCCTGCCCGTGGAATCCGGCGAACCGGCTCCTGCGCCTCGTGATCCAGCTGCCGGCAGATCAGGCTGCGGTGCTGGGTGCGGACGCCAGCTTCCCCCTGCAGGTGACCTTTGATAAGGCCAATGTGAAGCAGTTCCGCATGCTGTGTGAGCGGCATCTCGCGGCCACCGAGCTGCGCACCGCAGGCACCCATGTGCTGTGGTATGAGTTTCAGCCGAATGGCAGCGGTGAGATCCCGCGCGACAGCAGCCGACAGGTGGCCACCGTGATGCTGCCCAACGCACACTTCACCTCCCAGGCCGTGGGCCCCTTTGACAGCAGCAAGCTGCTGGTCATGGACCGTGGCTACTCCCTGCAGAATGCGCGTGAGGATTTTGTCTTCGAAACCTCCGTGGTGGGCTTTGGCCTGCTGCTGCGTGGCGCGGAGCAGCTGGGCGCGCTGAATCATGAGCTGGTGCTCAATCTGGCCAATCAGTCCAAAGGCGCAGACAGCAACGGCGAGCGCGGGCGGTTTATCCGCCTCGTGCAGGACGCCAAGCAGGCGGCCGGGCTGTAGGGATCTATTTGGACTGCGGCTGCGCAACCCTGAAAGGGTGCAGCTGCCGCTTTCGAGCGTCTCGTGGCGGGCGTGGGGTGCTGCGGCCTGCGAAGAATCACCGGCTGCCGCATTCGGGTATTTGATGGTATGCGTGAGCCGCCCGGCACGGCGAAAGCGGTGGCTGCGTTCGTTCCTCACTTCGCGACCGCAGTCCATATGGGAGGGCGGGCATGCGCGAGCTGGCCGGGCTGATTCGGTGGCGCTTGGGAGCAAGCGTGGCGGGGCTTCCGCTCCTGCCTTCGGCGTGGTCGCTCACGCGCTCTGCAGCAGCTTCCCACTGAAGCGGGTGCCGGGCGGGGCGTAGAGCTTGTGACCGAGGGCGAGGTAGCTTTCGCGCAGGTGGTCGCGGTGCTCGTTGATCACGTGCAGCCAGGGACTGCGCCGCACGGTGAAGGCGGGCTCTGAGGCGAGATTGCACAGATCCTGATCCCGGCCCAAAATGTGGCCGAGGCGTCGGGCGCGGCGGATGCGGCGCTCCGCACCGCGCAGGTGCGAGAGCACCAGCGTTTGAAAATACAGATCCTTCACGCGGTGCCGCCAGCGGTGCAGGGTGCGTTTGTCCTTGGTCTCGCAGGCCTGTTTCATGAGCTGGCGGCCTTTGCGGTAGCAGCGTGCGTGCTCTTCGAGGATCTGCTCTTCGGAAAGCGACTGGATGCAGGTGCTGTCGATGAGCTGGCCCACGGCGTAAAGCTGATGATGAAGATCCGAGGCAGGCGGGGCTTTGAGCGGCTGGCCGTGGAGCTGCGGGCGGTGCTTGGGCGCGAGATGGAAACGGCGCGTGAGCTTGTCGATGAGCTTGCTCTGCACCACGTATTCGCGATTGCCGGCGCAGGCGTTTTTCACGGCGCGCAGGTGCTGTCGCATGGCCTGCAGCGTGTGTTTTTCGATGCCCGGGTTTGCCAGACGGAGCAGGGCCATCATCTTCTTCACGCGCAGGCGCAGCTGGTGCGTGGCGCTCTCTTCATGGAGGGACATTCTGAGCACATCCTCCTGCGCGCGCTCGCAGAGCTGATGCAGCAAACGCTTCAACTTCCGGCCCGAAAGGCCCTCGGAGTCATGGCGTAGTCTCATGAGCGGGTATTCAGCCGAGAATCAGGGCGGACAGCAAGAAAGAGTTTTTCACATTCGTCAGCCAGCACTGGCAACAACTTCACCCAATCGCGGGGATTGTCTGAGCGACTCCAAGAACTCGAACCAGTGGGATTGTCGTCACATTGGGCATTTTTCCGGCCCGGGGAGGAGGAGATGGTGAAAACTTTCGTTGATTCGTGTGCCTCTGATGCCAGCGTGCATCCGTAACCTTTTTCCTAACCCCAATACTCCCCACCATGGCCAGCGAAGCAGTCCTCACCCTCACCGAAGCAAATTTTGAATCTGAAGTCACCTCCTCCACCGTGCCGGTGCTCGTGGATTTCTGGGCTGAATGGTGCGGCCCATGCCGCATGCTGGGACCGATCCTGGACGATCTGGCCAAGGAGCAGGGCGACAAGGTGAAGATCGGCAAGGTGAACGTGGACGAGTCCCCGAACCTGGCCACCCAGTTCAGCGTGCGCTCCATCCCGATGATGGTCTTCTTTAAGGACGGCAAGGCCGTGGAAACCGTCGTGGGCGTGCAGTCCAAAGACGCACTGACCAAGCGCCTTGCCGCGCTGGCGTGAGTGATGGTTGACTGAATCCTTTTGAAGCAGCCGCTGGATTGACTCCGGCGGCTGTTTTTTTGTGTCCGCACTGGGACGAAAGATTCCAGGGACGCGCCCAACGCGTCCCTACCAGCCTTTCGCCACCGCAAGGGAAGGTAGGGAACCGCTGCGCCGGGTCCGAAGCTTCGGGTCTGTCGCGTCGCAGGCGCTCAAAATGGTCCGCCGTCCTTGAAGCTGTGAGCAGCACGTCTTTCCCCCCGACGGCATGGCACTCCTTGAATGGCAAAGACACCGCCTAGCTTCCCAAAGCTCTCCCCGCTCCGCTTCCATCGGGCCGAACCGCACCCACAAAAAGCCGCCCCGTACTCCAGGGCGGCTTTCGTGTGAATGGAACTCAGACAGACCGCGCAGCCCAGGACTACTCGTCGCCAAACGAGATGCCGATGGCACGTGAAGCACGGACGATTTCGCTGTCTTTGCTGACGAGGCGGAGCTGATGCACGGCTTCCTCGATGGGCACATCGCCCACCTGATACTGCTGGTAGCTGACCATGCGGCCAAAGCTGCCCTGAGCGATGAGATCGACGGCCTTGGCACCGAAGCGGACGCCGAGGATGCGATCCAGCGCCGTGGGGGCGCCACCACGCTGAAGATGGCCGAGCGTGCAGGAGCGCGTCTCCTTGCCGGTGTCTTTTTCGATCTGCCGCGCCACGTATTCGCCGATGCCACCCAGGCGGTCTTCGCCTTTGGCGCCGACTTTTTCCTTGGTAAGGAGCTCGCCGGTTTCCATGCGTGCGCCTTCAGCGACGACGACGAGGGTGCTGTGGCGGCCTGCGGCATCGCGTTTGCGAATGGCCTTGGCCACGTGCTCGAGGTGGAAGGGAATTTCTGGCAGCAGGATCACATCCGCGCCGCCGGCCATGCCGCCGTACAGGGCGATCCAGCCTGCGTGGCGTCCCATGACTTCCAGCACGATCACGCGCTTGTGGCTTTCTGCGGTGGTGTGCAGGCGGTCCAGCGCATCCACCACGGTGGCCACGGCGGAATCAAAGCCGAAGGAGGTGGCGGTGGCCTGGATGTCGTTGTCGATGGTCTTCGGCACGCCGATGATCGGAATGCCCATCTGGTACAACTGCAGGCCGGTGGTGAGGCTGCCGTCTCCGCCGACGACGATCAGCGCGCCGACTTCGAGGTGGCGCAGGGTGTTCTTGGCTTTCTCGACGATTTCCACGGGCACCTGGGACACATTGCCCTCGCCGACTTTGGCGACGAAGTGGCCTTTGTTGGTGGTGCCGAGAATCGTGCCACCGAGCTTCATGATGCCGATGGTTTTTTCCGGATTGAGCATCATGTAGTCGCCCGGAGGGAGGAGGCCTTCAAAGCCATCACGGAAGCCCACGACTTCCCAGCCGAGGGTGGTGGCGGCGCCGACGACGCCATGGATCACTGCATTGAGTCCGGGGCAGTCGCCGCCGCTGTTGAGAATACCGATGCGCATAAAATGAAAAGGGTGAAAGGGGATGAGTTGTAAAGACGGGACGGAAAGGCGTCCGCAAAAATTCAGAATTGATCCAGCATCTGGCGCTTGTCCGTGATGGGACGGCCTGCGGCCAGCCAGCGGTCATAGGCGGCCCAGCCCTGGTGCAGCAGCGTGCGTGCCTCATCAAAGGGGCTGGCAGAACCGAGCACGACGACGACCATGCGGTGACGGTAGATGAGGCTGGAGTTGTCCGCCTGCACCTGCACCGTCGGGGACTTCTCAGCGGAGATGACCACGCAGCCGCCGGAACGCGGGGTGTTGCCGGTTTTGACGCCGTCGATGCGATCCACGCCGAGCAGCACATTGGTGTTGTTCAGCGCCATGGTGAGCTGCTGCCCGCCGCGATAGATGGTGATGCTGCGGCTGGTCTGATTGGTGTAAAAACGCATGGCCGGCCGTGAGACGGCGTAGATGGCCAGGCGTGCGATGTCCGCTGCGCAGGAATAGGGCAGGGGGCGGGAGTTTTCCAGGCCGTGGGGATTGGTGAAGCGGGTGGCGCGTGCGCCTTCGCGCTTGGCCAGCTGGTTCATCTGCTTGACGAACTCCTCCATGGGATGTCCGGCGCGGACGAGGCGTGCGAGGTGGTCCTTCCCGACGAAGTCGCCGAGGGTGATGGCGGCGACGTCGTCGCTGCTCATCATGGTGGCGTAGATGAGGTCACGCAGTGTCACCTGGTCTCCGGCCTGCAGGCCGATGCTGCTGGCACCCGTCATCTGGAAGGCGTAGGCAGGGACGGTGGCCAGCACGCCGACGCCGACCTTGGAGGCCTCCGCCCAGTCAAGCGTGACCATGGCCGTGGCGATCTTGGCGAGTCCGCCGACGGGCCGCTTTGACTGCGCGTCTGCGGCGACGTGAACTTTTTTGTTGAAGGCATCGACGACCAACACGGCTGACTGCGCCTGCAGGGCAGCACCACCGGTGACGAACGAGAGACAGATGCCAAGGATCAATGCGCGGGAGCTTAACCACGCCATGCTGGGGGAAAACATAGACGTGTGATGTTTAGCTGTATGAACCATTATCGCAACCGTGGATTTCCCCCGATCATTTTCTAATTTGACGCTGGCGCAGGTGAAATTCATGCTCCGCCCCTCCCATGGCAACACCCCAGCAGCAGGCTCTCGCTCTCATCCAGACCTATTACACCACCTTCAATTCCGGCGACCGTGAGGCATTCCTGGCCCTGCTGACTGATGACGTGGTGCACGACATCAACCAAGGTGGCGCAGAGACCGGTCGCGCAGCGTTCCGCACCTTCCTTGAGCGCATGGACCGCTGCTACCGTGAGCAGGTGTGTGATCTCGTGGTATTTGCCAATGAAGACGGCACCCGCGGTGCGGCGGAGTTTGACATCGAAGGCGAATACCTCTCCACCGATGAAGGCCTGCCCCCTGCCACAGGCCAGCGCTACCGCCTGCGCGTGGGCGCCTTCTTTGATCTCCAAGACGGCAAAGTCCGCCGCGTGACCAACTACTACAACCTGAAAGAGTGGCTGCGCCAGGTGGGGGCTTAGGACGGAGGCTATAGAAAAGGCGGAAAGTGATAAGGCAGCAGCTCACGATGGAACGAAGGACTCCACGGACGCGCGCAGCCCATCCCTACCATCCAGAGCAGCGCGTTGCCGCAGGGCTGGTAGGGAACCGCTGCGCCGGGTCCGAAGCTTCGGGTCTATGGCGTCGCAGGCGCTCAAAAAGGTTCGCCGTCCTTTAAACGTTGGAAAGGCAGGCGATGTGGGCTGTTGCCACGATGCTTTGCGGGTGTGGTGAAATACCACACTCGGTGCAAAACCACCCAGCATCGCAGCCTCTCCTCCAGAACGTGCGCACAAAAAAAGGGGGGATCATCTTGATCCCCCCTTGGTTTGATAATGTGCAGCGATTGCGAGCGGTGGAGGAATCTGGCTGATCCCTCTCCTGTCGAATGCCGAGTGTTACTTACTTGTTGTCGAAGAACGACGACTCTTCGCGGTCGCCCACTTTCAGGTAACGGTAATACACTTCAAGCTGAAGGGTGCAGAGGCACTGGCGGTAGATGGGGTCTGCGGCATCACCGGCGGGCCAGTTCGGACGGCCGGCCTTGAAGGCACCGTCAGACTGCTGGGCTCCGAGGATCTGCGGGAGGAACTGCTGGTTGTAGAACTTCCAGTCGTCACCGCCCTGCTGGAAGAAGGTCTGGGTGTAGTAGTACCAGCAGTAGAGATTGCAGTTTTTGTTCCAGTCGAGAGGCTCGGCGGTGAGGAAGTCGCGCAGGAATTTGATGCCCTTCTTGATCGCGGTGGTCTTGCCCTTGGCCATGGTCTGGAGGCCGAGGATGCCGACGCCGGAAAGGCTCCACTGATTGTAGTGGGCGTCACGATTCGGGCCGCCGAAGCCGCCGTCCTTGGTCTGCATGGTTTCGAGGTAGTCGGTCATCTTGCCGATGCAGCTGTGCAGGCCGTCGATCTTCAGACCGGTGTTCTTGGCGGCTTTGAGCGCCTGGAACTGCCAGCCCACCACGGAAAGGTCAGCGCCGCCGGCCTTGTTGTAGACGATCTGCTCCTTGCCGCCGTAGGCCCAGGCACCTTTCGGGGTCTGGTTTTCGATGATGACTTTGACGCCTTTTTCGAAGGCTTCGCGCATGCCGGGGAGGCTCTTGCTGCCGAGACGGGCGAGGGTGTACATTTCGCCCAGAGCGTAGGTGGCGATGCCGTGCTCGTAGGTGCCTGCGCCGCCTTTGCCGCCGGCGGCTTCGCCCTTCCAGCCTGTTTCAGAGAAGATGCCGTAGGGGTTCTTTTTGCCGGCTTCGATGAGGAACATGATGCCCTTCATGACGTTTTCGCCGTAGAAGGGGGACTCCGGTGTTTCGCAGCGGCCGAGGAAGCAGAGCAATGCCAGGCCGGTGTAGGCGCACCTGTTGCTTTTGCCCCAGGAGCCGTCGGCATTCTGCTTGGTCTTGAGCCATTCGAGGGAGGCGCTCACAGCAGCCTCACACTCAGGGGAGCCGCCGTTTTGACGGAGCTTCTCAAGTCGTTCCTGCGTGGAGCAGCGGCTGCGCATGGAGGGTGGCAGGGTGACGAAGCCGCCTGCGGCTCCGAGGCCCTGGCCTTTGCCAAAGCCGCCTCCGGCTCCGCCCATGCCGAAACCACCGGCACCGCCAAGGGCGCCGCCGCCCATCATCGCGCTGACGTCGGGCATGTCCAGAGAGTCTGGGGGAGCTTCAGGCAGGGTGATGGCCGAATTGGTGCTGGCGCTGACCAGCTTCTTCATCGGCATGGTCTTGTTGATGGAGGAGCGCTTCTTCTGCTGCACTTTGTGCTGCAGATCGGCACTGGCCTTGGCGCCCTGCGCGGTGCCGCCACCGGGGAGGAAGTCCACCTGCTTGTCCATGACACCGCTCTGGAAAACGATGAACAGGGCGAGCACGCCGAGACCGGCATGGATCAAGATACTGAGAAGAAGGGAGCTGGCACCGGCCTTGAGCCAGAGCTGCACAAACTTGTTTGGCGGCTTGCCCACTTCAATGTGGGTGAGTGCTGGTGGGTGATAGATCTGGCCTTCGACATGCTCGGCCACCACGGCGGCTTCACCGGCATCGTCGGTCGGAGCAGCGGCTGCCACGGGCACGGCCACGCTCGGTGCGGGCATCACGGGAGCACCGGAGGGGGAAGGCATGGAAGGAGCCACGGCGGCAGGCACGGGCATGGCCACGGGGACGGCGGCGCTGGCGGGCTTGGGGGCTGCAGCCGGGGCAGGCGCTGGAGCAGCGGTGGGAACGGCACCGGTGGAAGGTGCAGGCGGCGGCATCATGGCCGGCATGGGCATCTGCGGCATGTAGCCGGGCGGATAGCCAGGCATCTGAGGCGGGTAGCCCTGCGGCATGGGGTAGCCTGGGGGATAACCCGGCATCTGCGGCGGGTAACCCTGCGGCGCTGGATAACCCTGAGGATAGCCGGGCATCTGCGGCGGATAACCCTGCGGCATCGGGTAGCCAGGGGGATAACCCTGCGGCGGTGGGTAGCCCTGAGGATAACCCTGCGGCGGCGGATAGCCCTGGGGATAACCCTGCGGCAGCGGCTGTGTGACACCCGGAGGTGGTGGCGGCTGCTGCGGATTCTGAGGATTCTGCGGGTTACCAGGCTGCGACGGATTCATTTCAATAAAAACTGTTGATGCACATGTATATACACGGTGGCCAGCGCTTCCGACAAGATGAATTTACAGGTCGCATGAACGAACTGGGAGGGCGCGCTGAAGAGGAAACGCTCCGGGTGGCCGATTCTTAGCCGCCAAGACCGCCCATAGGCTCCGCTTGAAGCCGCTGAAGGATGCCCACCGGAACGCGAATTGTCATTTGCACGACGGGCCTCTTCCGATAGGATGCCGCACCCCGTATCACATGAAAACCGCCTCGTTCATCCTCTGCGCCGCCGCCCTCGTCCTCGCCTCCACTTCCTGTGGAAAGCACTCCTGGAAGGAAACCCAGGTGCTGCATGAGAACATGCACAAGGCGCACGACGAAGGCCATGGCGAATCCCACGCCAAGGAAGCCGAGCACGGCGAAAAGAAGGCGCACTAAGACTCCCGCATGCGACGCTACGCCTTCATCGGGCTGCTTGCACTGGTGATCGTGGCGACCAGTTGTGTGATGCTTCGCACCTGCTGGGCACGCATCGCTCCTGCCATCGCCTCCACCGGTGGCAAATCCCTGAACATCCGGCTGCCGGATGCCGGGAAGACGCACCTGCAAAAGGACAAACGCTGGGCGGCGGATCAGCTCGGCACCTCCACCGGCACGCTGGGCAGCCACGGCTGCCTCGTCTCCAGCGTGGCCATGGCCTGCTCAGACCTCGGCGTGGAGCTCACGCCCAAGGAACTCAACGAGCGCCTGAAAAAAGCCGACGGCTTCCTCCCCCAGGGCTGGGTGGTGTGGAACGCCATCCCCCGCGTAACCGACAAAAAACTCGCCGCCGAATACCACCCCGCCGCCAGTCACAAGGTGATGGACGCGGCCCTGGAAGCCGGCGCCTACCCCGTGGTCAAATACTTCCTCCTCGGCGGCATCCAGCACTGGTGCGTCATCGTCGGCAAAGACGGCCTCGAATACCTCGCCCGCGATCCCCTGCGGGATGACAAGGAACCCGTGAAACTCTCCGAACTGACCGCCAAAGTCTACGCCGTCCGCGTGATCCGGCGGGCGGAGTGAGGTTTGGAGATGGGGAGAAGGGTGATCTGAAGGGCGCGCTTCAGCTAATGGCAAGAGGGCAGACTTCAACGGGGGTGAGTCTCTCTCCGGCCACGCTGAAGGAGCAGACTTCAACGATTTCAACTATTTCAACGGGGGGTGGTGAGAAAACACGCGAGCGCCCGCTCCTGCAGGATTCCATCCTCGCGGGCTGACTCGACTCCACTCGCTGAGTCTGAGCGAGCGCTGCGGGATCGCCTGAGAGCGGCTTTCATGCGGGGGCTCTGTGCCGCTGCTTTGGCGAGGGGGCGGACATATCCAGCCTCAATGAGACTCTCGAATGCTGCCGTATCTCAAGCTGGAGGCCCGCTTGCAGGCCTGCAGGTAGGACAGGGGAAAAACTTTCACCTTTGACCCACTCCTCAGAGAGGCTGGATGAGACAGGCCGGTGCTCCTCAGGCTGTCTGTCCTGCTGTCCTGAATGGCGTTGGTTAACGGGGACCTTTTGGAATGGAGCGCCGCAGGTCAAAGACTCTTGGAGCGCGGACTTCCAGTCCGCAGCACGCCGCGTGAGCCCATGTCTCCGCACTTCTCCTCAGTTTCTCAGGATCCAACGTGCCATCCCGCTTGCCACACACACAGCGTGAATCACTTGTTTTTCTGCGTGTCCGACCTGCTGCGGACTGAAGTTCCGCGCTCCTAGGAAGCCTCCTTGGCGCTCGATGCCGCGACGCCTGCCCCCTGAACCCAAGGCCATTCCATCACCTCCTCAAAGCTCCCCAAGGCATGACCCGCCGCCGTGTGCTGGCAGACACACCACCCCCCGTTGAAATCGTTGAAATCGTTGAAGTCTGACCATCGAGGGGTGCTCTCCACCGTAGTGCAAGCCCCCGGCTTGCCGGGAATGGAACGGCCCGTGGGCGCAGCGGATTTTTTGGAGTGCGGCACGCGAAGCTGCCGCTTTCGAACGTCTCGTGGCATGCGCGAGAGGAGCGGCTTGCGAGCGCCGGGCAGTGTGCGGCTTCGTGTGCCTTGGGGTAAGCGTACGCCAGCCGGCCTGCGGAAAGCGGTAGCTTCGCTCGTTCCTCGCTGCGCGACCGCACTCCAGATGAGCGGGGCGGCGGCGATTGTGCAGTTACTTAGGGAACCGCAGGCTGTTCCACTCGCTTCAAGTGGGGATAAAGATCGGCGGCTTTGAAGGCGAGAGCTTTGCGCAGGCCTTGGTAAAGCAGATGGGCGCAAAACACGCTCATGACCGTCACAGGCCGCCAATCCCAGAGCCTGTCCTGGACGGCCGAGAGAAAGATCTGGATCTCCGGCTGCTCAAAAACCCACTGCAGCAGGAAGATGGCGCAGACAGGGCGGATGATGAGCCTCTTGTCCGGACGACGTCCGGCTTCTTCGTCCTCAGCGATCGGGTCAGCGCACAGCGCTGGAAGCATTGAGACGAAGGCGAGCAGGACGATGAGGATCAGCAAATAGTCGGTGGTCGCCTGCAAAGCGAGCGTCAGAAAGACGGACATGATCAGCATCGGAGTCGCGATGGCAGCCAAAATTTTGGCGGATCGGAGGGCGGTGAAGCGGTTCATAGGCGGGAGGGCGTGTTGAACGAGTGCTCTGGGAAACGCGGCGTGAGCCATGGGCTCAGCGCGTTTTCTATTTTCGACATTCTTGCGGGTTGCTCCTCATGTGTCGAGTTCCGAATCCTACGGCCCTTTCAAACTGAATCCGAAACGGACAAGTTTGCGCAAGCGTTGCCAGACGAGCGTTTTTGGAAAGGGTGTGAGCGGCAGGGCTCACCGGCGGCTGGGAAGAAGGATTCCACGGACGCGCACAAACGCGTCCTTACCAGCCCTGGGTGTCCTGCGCGGAGGGTAGGGACGCGCTGCTGTCGCGTCCGTGATTTCGGGTCTATGGCGTCGCGGGCGATCAACAAAGGTGCGCCGTCCACAAGGCGGTGAAAGGCACCACACATGGGCCTCGCGATGCGTGGCAGCATCAAGCCCACGGCACGGCGGCGTCGACCGCGAAAAACGATTCGGTGCGGGTGATAAGGCGGATGGAGTGAGAATGCTCAGCGCGTCCGCCACGAGCACACATTGTCCTCCCACGTCTTGGGATCTCGGTCCGGGCCGGAGGAGTAGAGGATGATCTCTGTGGCAAACATGGCCGGTATGTTCTCCCCCCTTGGCTCGGGATTGGCGACCTTGCCGTCCTTGTTGGTGTCGAGAGTGATGTAGTAAGGCTCGCCCCAAGGATCGCTGAGCACCCATTCACCGCCGTCCTGCCAGAGGCCGAATTTGCGGTCCTTGGCGGCGGGGAAGTCGATGAATTTGATCGTTGTGGGATTGAGGGTGGCATTGCTTCCGTTGAGCGCCGTCAGCATCGGCCCCCGGGTGCGAATGGAGACATCGGGACCGTGCCAGTCAGCTTCCGGGATGGGATAGTGCCCGTAGTCCAATTCATAGGACGAAAGCGCCATTCGGATGTCTTTGATGACGATTTGTGGCAGGGGCAGTTTGTGCGCGTTTTGGGTGACGTAATGGATGCCCCAGAGCATGAGGCCCCCGGCGGTGACTCCCAGGATGACGAGGTTTCTAACGCAGCCGTTTTTCTTGAGATTGAGCGGATCATGGTGGCGCGTGGTGGATTGGCTCATGGCTTTGTTTTTACCTGAGGGGGCAGTCCTCTGTCGAGTTCTGAATGGATGGCCGACATCTCCACTGCACTTAATGCGAGGATCGACTCAATGCGGGGGACTCTAAAGTGGAGTGACGGAATGCTCAGTGTGCTTGCCACGAGCACTCATTGTCCTTCCACGTCTTGGGATCGCGATCTGGGCCGGAGGAGTAGATGAGCACCTTAACAGGCAGCGTCGCAGGCGGCGGAAGAATCCGGCATCGCTTCGCGTATTCGGCGTCCGACTGATCCGCGCCAAACTCGGGGTTGGCGAGGCTGCCGTCGCCGTTCGTGTCGAGGACGATGTAGTAGGGCTCGCCCCAAAGATCGCTGATCACCCACTCCGCGCCGTCTTGCCAGAGACCGTTTTTGTGAGCCACGGCGTTGGGGAATTCGATGAATTTGATGTCTTTGGGATTGAGCGTGGCGTTCTGCCCCAGAAGCGCCGGCACAATGAGGCCGCGCGTGCGGAGCGAAACATCGGGACCATGCCAGGCGGATTTCGGGATGGGAAAGTGCGCGGAATCCATTTCAAACGCGGTGATGCCGATCTGCAGGTGTTTGATGGCCACTGCCGTGGACGATGCCGTCGTTCCGTAGATGAATTTCATGCACGAGGTCAGCCCCGGCAAAGCCACCAGCATGAGGCCGAGCATGACCACGCACCTGCGGCAGTCGTTCTTTTTCGAATCGCGCGCTTCATGGCAGGGTGTGGTAGATTTGCGCATGGCGCAGTTATATTTCACCATAACCTGCGCTGTCGAGCATTGAATCAAAGCTGGCGTCCCGTTGTTTTAGGGGCACGTGCTACCTCGTAAACCCAGGAGGCATATTATCCTCCCACGTCGCAGGATCTCCATCAGGCCCGGCGGAGAAGATGGCGATGCGGGTGGAGAGTTCCTTCTGCGTTGCGCCGGGCTTCGGCGGCACAGTCATGAGTTCGGGATTGGGGACTTTGCCGTCGTTGTTGAAGTCGCAGAGGATGTAGTAGAGGGAGCCCCAGCCGTCTTTGTTCGGTGTGGCGATGCTCCAAGGCATGTCGATCTTTTGCACCATGGCGTCATCGAATTTCCAGTCCGTGCGAAGGGAACCAAGCAGAAGTGCAACGAAGCTTTGCAACGCCCCTCACCCAGCCTCTCCCCGAAGTAACATAACACCAATCACGCCCTCGACGGGGAGAGGGGGACGCGTTGCGACTCCGATTGAGCGTGAAAGCGTCCCAGCGCGAATCCCCTCTCCCCGCCCATGGCCTCGCAGCTCCTAGCATTCTTCGGGGAGAGGCTGGGTGAGGGGCATAGCCGACCATTAATGAGCCGCCGCCCACTTCCCAAAGACCTGAATATTCACCATCCGCCGTCAGAAGCTCCACAGCTTCTCGCTGAACGAACTCACCCCACCAAGCCCGCAGCGGCCACCAGCGTCTCTTCATTGACGATCTTGCCCGTCAAATCAGGTTTGCAGTCGGCTTTGAGTTCGTCGCGGAATTTCTTGATGAAGCTCTGGGTGGGCCAGGAGGCGGCTTCGCCGAAGGCGCAGATGGTCTTGCCTTCGATCTGATTCGCCACGGTTTCGAGGGTGTCCACGTCATCGGGGCTGGCGTCGCCGGCCACGATGCGGTCGCTGATCTTCTTCATCCACAGGCTGCCTTCGCGGCAGGGGGTGCACTGGCCGCAGGACTCGTGCGCGTAGAAGGCGTTCAGATTGTTGATGACCCAGGTCATGCTGCGGCTGTCGTCCATGATGATGACGCCGCCGGAGCCGGCCATGGTGCCGCACTGGGCCATGGTGTCGAAGTCCATGGGGATGTCCATGATGCCGAGTTCGCGGCCGTCCTTGAGCTTGAATTTTTCATCGGCGCGCAGCACTTTGGAGGAGCTGCCGCCAGGGATGATGGCCTTCAGTTTGCGACCGGGTTTGAGACCACCGCAGAGCACGTCGATGACTTCGCCCATGGTGACCTTGCCGACTTCGACTTCGTAGTAGCCGGGCTTCTGCACATCGCCGCTCACGCAGAGGATGCGGGTGCCGGTGTTGTTCGGCGTGCCGAGCTTGGCGTACTCCGCGCCGCCCATCTCGATGATGTGCTTCACGTGGCAGAGGGATTCCACGTTGTTCACGATGGTCGGGCTCATGTAGAGGCCGAGCGCCGCAGGGAAATACGGGGGCTTGATGCGCGGGTAGGGGCGCTTGCCTTCGAGGGATTCGATGAGGCCGGTCTCTTCACCGCAGATGTACGCGCCTGCACCGCGATGCACGTAGATCTCGCAGTCGAATCCGGTGCCGAGGATGTTCTTGCCGAGGAAGCCTTTTTCGTGCGCCTCTGCGATGGCCTTTTCGAGGATCTTCGCCGCGTAGGGGAATTCTTCGCGCACGTAGATGTAGGAGAGCTTGGCGCCCACGGCGAAACAGGCGATCGTCATGCCTTCGATCAGCTGATGCGGATCCTGGTGCATGATGTAGCGGTCCTTGAAGGTGCCGGGTTCGGATTCGTCCGCGTTGCAGATGAGGTAGACCGGCTTCGTGTTCGTCGGCGGGATGAAGCCCCACTTCACGCCGGTCGGGAAGCCTGCCCCCCCACGGCCGCGCAGACCGCTGGCTTTGACCTCGTTGGTGATGGCGCTGCGCTCCATCTTGAACGCCTTTTTGAGCTGCTCATACCCGCCATTCTCCAGGTAACACTCGATGGACGGATTGTAACCGGCGCGGTCGATGTTCTTGAAGATCAGGCGCTTTTCACGCGCATGGGGTTCTTTTCCGGGAAGATACTGGACGGGGGAGGCCATGGTTCGCAGTATCCGAGTGTGAATAAGGTGGGCAACTGGGATTTGTGAAAAATTTCACAAGCGGACGGGGGAGGGGGAATGACGAATGACGAAATCCGAATGACGAATGCCCCAGCCTGCGGGTACTTCCAAATAGGTCGTATAGGGCCCATAAGACCTATTTTCTGGAAAGCTTCCCGTCTCCCACGTTGTACTTTGCAGGTGCGCCTTTCCACCCCCAGTTCCCTCTGTCTGACCCTCCTGCTCCTCGGAGCGGCGGGCATGGCCATCGCCAAAAAGGATGAGGGGCCCAAGCCGGTGCCGTGGTCCTTTGCGCCGCTGAAGCGCGGCCCGCTGCCGCAGGTGAAAGACGCCGCATGGCCCCGGACGCGCATCGATTACTTCATTCTCGCCAAAATGGAGGCCGCAGGCATGAAGCCAGCCCCACGGGCGGACGAGCGCGTGCTGCAGCGCAGGCTGGCCTTTGATCTCACCGGTTTGCCACCCGCCGAGCAGGCCTCCGCCGACTGGAGCCGCACCGTGGATGAAACCCTGCGCAGCCCCCACTACGGCGAGCGCTGGGCACGCCACTGGCTGGATCTGGCGCGCTACACGGATCAAACCCCCGACTGGCTGGACTCCACCAAATACTCCTACCTCTACCGCGACTGGGTGGTGCAGGCGCTGAACGAGGACATGCCCTATGACCGCTTCGTGCTGCGTCAGCTTGCCACGGATTTCCTGCCCGAGTGCGGCCCGCAGGATCGCGTGGCGCTGGGCTTCATCGGCCTGAGCCCCACGTATTTCAAGGAGCTGCAGCTCCCGCCGGAGATCATCAAGACCACCGTCGCGGATGAATGGGAGGAGCATGTGGATGCCATCGGCCGCACCTTCCTCGGCCTCACGCTGGCCTGCGCCCGCTGCCATGATCACAAGTCCGACCCCATCTCCGCGCAGGATTATTATGCACTGGCCGGCGTCTTCGCCTCCGTGAAGCTCTCCGAACTGCCCACCATGAAGGATGAATTCTGGAAGCCCGTGGCCAAGGCGCGGGCGGAGGTGGCGGCCATGGAAAAGCAGATGGCCGACCTCAAGAAAAAGAAGCCGAAGGACATGGCGGAGCAGGCCAAGAAAATCGAAGCCGTCATCGCCTCCATCAAGACCGCCACCCCGCACTACAACATGCCCATGGCCAATGCCGTGGAGGACGCGGCGCTCTACGTGGTGAACAAGGAAAAGGAGCACGGCACCAAGCTCGACTACAAGATGGGCATGGCGCGTGATCTGGAGCTCATGAAACGCGGGAATCCGAATGACCTCGGCGCTGCGGTGCCGCGCCGCTTCCTCTCCATGTTTCCCTCCAAGACCGGCCTGCCGCGCAAGTTCACCACCGGCAGCGGCCGCCTGGAACTCGCGCAGGCCATCGTGGAAGACGCCGCACCGCTGACCGCCCGCGTCATTGTCAATCGCGTGTGGAAGCACCATTTCGGTCGTGGCTTGGTGGATACCCCCAGCGAGTTCGGCAATCTCGGCGAAGCCCCCACGCACCCCGAATTGCTCGATGATCTCGCCGGTCGCTTCATGGAGCACGGCTGGTCGCTCAAGTGGCTGCACCGTGAGATTTTGAACTCCGCCACCTGGCAGCAGAGCAGCATCGCCCCCGCCTCCGAGCAGCGCGATCCCGAAAACAAACTCTACGCCCGCATGCTGCGCCGTCGCCTCGACTGGGAATCCTGGCGCGATGCCATCCTCAGCGCCACCGGGCAGATCGATCTCAAGATCGGCGGCCCCGCCTCATCCATCAGCGACGCGGGTAATCACCGCCGCTCCCTGTACGGTGCGTCAGATAGGCAGGACATGGACCCCATGCTGCGCATCCACGACGTGCCCGATCCCGGTGCGCACAACCCGTGGCGCACCGAGACGATCACGCCCCTGCAAGGCCTCTTCGCACTCAATTCCCCCTTCATGCAGCAGCAGTCCGAAGTGCTGGGGAAATGGGCGATGGAGCACCGCGTGGACGACGTCTATGCCCGCCTCTTCGGCCGCAAGCCGAGTGCGCATGAGGCGTCAGTGGCCCAGGCGTTTGTGAGTGGGCGCGAGAACGATGCCGCCGTGTGGGCGCAGTACGCGCAAGCCCTGCTGGCAGGGAATGAGATGCTGTTTGTGGATTAAGCGGTGGGATTGTGTAGAGATCAGCAACACTCATTTCCGGCATGGTCAGCCTTCAGGAAGCGGGTTTCGGAAAACGCTATATCACGATCAAAGTTCGATGTTCATCTCCTCTGATCCCGGAGGGATCATGGATATTAGCCGGTGGTGAAGCGAGGCTCGGCGAGCGAGAACCACCGGATCTTGTGAACCCCATGTTCACCATCATGGATGCATGCCGAAGGTATGCGAGAACTGTGCATAGGCTCTTCGTGACCGCTGGGTTGATGAAGGCTTCTCGCATACCTCCGGCATGCGGCCCTGAACGAGGGTAGGTGGATGGTTGATCCGGTGGTTCTCGCTGCACCGCTTCGCGGTTTCGCTTCACCACCGGCTAATTTCCGTTCTCCCTCCGGGAGCGCCCCTGAGTCAAAAAGGTGCACCTCGGGCCGTTCTGGTTGCGCTATTCCCTACTTCCTCTCCACGCCCACCGGCGCCTTCAGCTCTGACACCAGCACCGCTGTGTCCGGTTTCTTCCCGGAGTAAAACGAGAGGTAATGCGTGTCCCCGATCACGGTGGCGTTCACATTGCCGGCGTCGATGGTGCTGCCGCTGCCCACGGCCACCGCTTCGCCCACGGGCCAGCGGAGCGGATTGGCGATCACGCTTTTCGGATCCACCACACGACGCCACAGGATGCCGGCGCGGCCACGCTGAAAGTGGTAGTTGCTCAGCAGGCCGGTTTTGGCATCCAGGATCAGGCTCGGCGTGGAGATGAGCACATCGGTGATGTTGGTCTGCGCACGCGTCCACGTTTTGCCGTGATCCGTGGAAAGCATCTGGAACTGGGAGCGCGCCGAGGTGGAGTCGTTGGATTCGGTGCGGCCGATGGCGAAGATCTTGCCATCGCCGAGGTAAACGGCGGACGGCTCGGTGGGCCACTGATCTTTGGTGAGGCCGGACTCGATGGGTGTTTGCGTCCAGGTCTTGCCATCGTCCTGGCTCGTCAGCATGCCCCAGGAGTGCGTCGGGCCTGCATCGCCGTAATCACCCGCGAACCACAGCGCCATGAGGCCGACCGTGGGCACTGCAAACACATCTGTGATCTGCACCGGGCGCACCGCCAGCTCCGGCGTGGTGACGAGCGTAAACTTCACCCCATCCGTGGTGCGGTACAGATCCTGGTGCCATTGCGCCCCGACGCGGCGCACCCAGAGGAGCATCGCCCCGGTGGAATCCAAGCCTTTGCCCACGGGCACATCGCCATAGCCGGGGGAGTTCGCCACCACGGTCTCAGCGGTCCACGTTTTGCCGCCATCCGTGGAGGTGCGTGCGTAGGTGGCGCGCGAGTCCTCGCCAATGGTGTGCCCGGAGCCCCGGCTGTACACGCAGACCAGCTTGTCGCCGAGCGCCTGCAGCATCGGCCAGGAATTGTAGCCCTTCGCTTCCTGCACCAGGTGGGCCTCCGGGGGCGCACTCAGCGGCGTCACCTTGACCACCGCCAGACCGGTGGGGCTGGTGAAGGTGTCGGCGGGGTCCGCAGGTTCGCGCTGAATGCGAATGCACAGCGGAGCCTCCGGTACCACCTGGTAGTAGGACTCCAAAACAATCGTGCGGGAATGCAGCGGCCCGGCAGGCAGCGCCGTGCGAATGGGGTCGCCCTGCAGATGCCGCTCCGTGAAGGGCGCCCCCTCCACCATCTGGGAAAGGTGCACACGGTAAACATCCTCCAAGGCGGGGCTCGTGGCCGCGTCCGTGGTCGTCACCGTGATCTCCACCCGCACGCCGCCGCAGTCCTGGGGCAGGCCCGTGACGACGCCGCTGACCGACTGCCCGTCCGTCCCCCCCGACAACGACCACACCGGGATGTGCGTGGAGCCGCTGGACATCATCACCAGCGAAGGCTTGCCCGTGGCGATGGACAGCTGATTCGCACTCAGGAAAAGCGGGGCATATTCCGCCGCGAAGCCAGTGACGGTGGAGGCAAGCAGGGCCAGAAAAGAGATGCGCAGGGGCTGGGGGTGTTTTCGCATGCCCGCAGGCTTGCGCAGCCAGCGCCGAGGTCAAGAAGCCATGCACCCATGACACGCAGTTCCGCCCCCATTTAACAGCCCCGTAAGATGCGTGTGGCGAAAGCCCGCCCGTCTGCCTTGGTTGTTCGTAAACCTCATTTCCGGCTGAGCACGCCCTTCCTCTGCTCCCTCTGCCTCTCTGCCCCTTTGCGGCAAAAATCGAACGTCCCTTCAACTTCGAAATGTCCTGCTGCCGAGAGTGCTCCAGGCCATGGCACCACCCACCGCCTCCAAACTCCCTCCCCAGCCTACTCCCACTGCTCCGCATCTGTGCTTTACACCCGGCCATCTCTGACCATGATTCACGCCCCTTTTTCCGACCTATCGCAATGACTCTGACCACCAAGCTCGATCCCAAATTCCTCGCCCTTCTTGCTGACACCGCGCAGAAACTTCAGGCGCTCGAAATCCAGCCTCGCGTGCTCGAAGACGCCGCCCCGGCGCTCACCGCCACTGCGGCGGAGCTCAGCCAGCAGATGATCGATTTCACCACCGCACTCACCGCCGCCATGGAGTCGAAGGTCGCCGCCGATATCGCGGCCCGGGAGGCCGCCAAGGCGCAGGCGCTGGCCGAGAAGGAAGCCGCACGCCTGGCCGCCATCGAGGCCAAGGAAGCCGCACGCATCGCCAAGGAAGAAGCCGCCGCTGCCGCCAAGGCGCAGGCCCTCCTGGAGCTCGAAGCCATGCGCGCCGCCGCCGCCGCCGTGAAGGCCAAGGAACTCGCCGAGAAGGAAGCCGCCAAAGCCCGTGCGCTGGCCGAGAAGGAGGAGGCGCGTCTCGCCAAGGAACGCGAGGCCGCAGAAAAGATCGCCGCCAAGGAGCGCGCCCAGGCCGAGAAGCTGGCCGCCATGCTCGCCGCTGCGGAAGCCAAGGCGAAGGAACTGGCTGAAAAGGAGGCCGCACGCGTGGCCGCTGCCGAGGCCAAGGAAGCCGAGCGTCTGGCCAAAGAACAGGCCGCCATTGAGAAGGCCGAGGCCAAGGCCCGAGAGCAGGCCGAGCGCGAGGCCGCGAAGGAAGCCGCACGTCTTGCCAAGGAGCAGGCCGAAGCTGAAAAAGCCGCCGCCAAGGAGGCCGCCCGTCTGGCCAAAGAGCAGGAAGCCGCCGAGAAAGCCGCTGCCAAGGAAAAGGCCGAGGCCGAGAAACTGGCCGCCATGCTCGCCGCTGCAGAGGCCAGAGAAGCCGCACGTTTAGCCAAGGAGCAGGCCGAAGCTGAAAAAGCCGCCGCCAAAGAAGCCGCCCGTCTGGCCAAGGAGCAAGCCGAAGCCGAGAAGGCCGCTGCCAAAGCCCGTGAACTCGCCGAGAAAGAAGCCGCCAAGGAAGCCGCACGCCTCGCCAAGGAGCAGGCCGAAGCCGAGAAAGCCGCCATCAAAGCCCAGGCCGAGGCCGAAAAAGAAGCCCTCCGCGCCGCCGCCGCTGAGTTGAAAGCGAAGCAGCTCGCCGAGAAGGAAGCCATCCGCCTCGAAAAAGAAAAACGCGCCGCCGAAGCCGCCGCCGCCAAAGCCGCCCAGGACGCCGAGCGCCAAAAACTCTCCGCCGCCGAAGAAGAAGCCAAAGCCCGCCGCGCCGAAGCCCGTGCCAAATCCCTCGCCGAATACGAAGCCAAACAGAAAGCCCGTCAAGCAGCCGCCCTCGCGCAGTTAGCGGCGGATAAAGCCGCGCTGCAGGCCGAGAAGCAGAAGGCTGCTTCAGTTTGATGACGGATTTCAGGCAAGCGAGCTAGGGGGCGCTTGGAGGACCAAGCGCCCTACCTCGCTTTGGGCACGCGCATGCCCAGCGCAGGTGGGGCTGGCTGTCCTCAGCCAGCCGCCGTCGAAGCCCACGATCACCTGGCAAAAAAAGGCCCGCTAAACGGAGTGAGTTTTTGCGAATCGCTATATGTGATGGAATGTCGCGTGACAGCACCAAAGACAATGTGGAAACTTCCGCATGTCACGCCACAAAGAATCCATTCCTTACATGCTGGTTTATAGCATTCCGTGGTGGGTGAGCACCATCCTTGCAGGTGTGGTTTATGCCCTGATGCGCTGGGTGGCACCGGATGTGCGGCTGGATGATCCCATGCTTTCGAACCTCATGAAAGCCATGCCGGGCTCTGCGTGGATGGGCGCGACAGCCCTGCTGGCTTTTGCCGGGTTGAATGTCCTGGTGCGATACTTGAGGCAAAGATCGAATCGTCGATTTTAAAACACAACTCTAAGGCTGGACGGAGCTGGTGAGTTGAGAGGATGACAACCGATGGCCGGACGTGGCTGAATGGTGTTTCATCAGATCGTGCGGCGAATCATCCAACAACCTCAATTCCAATGAACCGACTCGGCTTACTTTTCATGATCGTGTGTGTGATGGGGCTGGCACGATCTGAGGGAGAAGAAGCGAAGCAGGAGAAACCTCCCAGATACTTTCTGGCTAATCACGGATACGGTCGCGGCCTCGATGAGGAGGTGGACCTGAGCGAGATTGAGGGATTCGAAGAGGTGCGAACGATCGATGATGTGGCGAAGTTTGCTGCCAAGGTGCCGGGCGCGGTGGGTTTTACGGCGCATCCGGATTTCGAAAAGGGTGACCGATATGCGAGGGCAGTGCTGTGGTACACGCACCGGTCGCCGACTTCGCAGTCGTGGCCTCTCCATTTGTTTGACGAGGCGGAGGCGAAGAAGGGACCCGGGGAAGCCGCCAGGCCTGCTGCGCTGGTGGCCGCAGAGCTCCGGATCACGGAGAAGCTTCCAGCCGCCCAAGCGCTGATGGATGCCGCAGGCTCTCGGGGAGTGATGGTTTCAGCTGCTGGAATGGAGTATACTGAGCAAAAGGTCATGGCCCTGGCTGTCATGCGTTTAGGCGGCTTTTTTGCGCACTTCGGCGAGTTCAGAAAGGATTTATGTTTGGGATGCCGCTCGGTCGTGCATGGAGGCACTCCGTTTAAGTGTGGGCTGGGGGTGAGGAAGGTGGCTCATTGGAACTGCTGTGGTGCGGAGGCTGGGGGGCTGCGCTGCCGCTTTTGGGAGCTGATTAAAGCGCAGGACGATGTGGGGCCTCGAATGGAAATGCAGCGCTGAACAGGAACGGTAAAGGCCGGGCGATGGTTCCAATCCCCGCCCCAGACTGTCATTGCCAAAACTCGGCGCATCCGTTTCACTCGGGGGCATGCTGAGCTACCGGTTTTGTTTTTATGCGATTCACACGGCGCCGTGGGTGCTGGTGGGCGGCGGGTTGTTGAACATGCTGATTTATTCGGGGAAGCCGTGTGGGTACACGTCGCCGGTGGAGTGGGTTTTTATGGGGCTGTTTGTGTTTTATACGCTGGTGGGACTGGTGCTGGGGGTGAAGGTCATGCGGCGGCAACTGGCGCTGCTGTGCCCGTTTTGCTCCCGGCCCGGGCTGGCGTCTTTGGAGCGCTCCGAAGGGCTGAAGATGGAGTGCCCGAAGTGCGGGGAGGTCCGTGGCGGTGGGTGGCTGGGGTGGAAGATCGTGCGGGACAAGGAGGAGGCCTGCGGGCCGAGGCCTAAGGTGCCGGTGGGGAAGTTTCGGTTTCAGTTTCGGTCGCCGTGGTTTTGGGTGCTGTTCGGCGTGTCGGTGGTGTCGGCGGTTTGCGGGGCGGTGATCCATGAGTTCAGCTTCATGACGGTGTTTCCGCCGCTGTGGATCTTCCTGATGTCGAGCCATTTGATCCAGGCGCTGAAAACGGGGTGTCTCGATGACAATGCGGGGCCGACGTATCGCAGCCGGCAGCCGGTGAAGTACTGGGCGCGCACCTGCTTCTGGCTGTGTGGCTACGCGCTGGCCGTGTACCTGCCGGTGGGTTTTGCGCTGCAGGAGCGCGGGAAGATGGAGGAGCAGGCGAAGGCAGGCACGAAGCCTGGAATCAAAGCCCCAAGAGATGTGGCACCAGAGCGCTGAACGCCTCATTATTTGTGATGAACTCCCAACGAAACACCTGGCTATGGAAGCTGCTGCTGGGGTTCAGCGCTTTCGGGGCCGTGGTGGGGCTGGTGGCCTTTGGGCTTGGCGTGGATGAAGGTGCCTTCCTGGTCTTCGCGATGATGGCCGTCGCCACATTCCCGCTGTTTCATTTCGCATCCCGTTGGCCGCTGAAGAAGAAAAAAGAGTGAGGAAAGCCGGTCTGGTATCACCTGCATTTGCTACTGCCTCTGAGAGCGCCTATGGCGGAGGTGAAATATGAAAAAGATCTGGTTCATTCGTCATGCCGAAAGTCTGAGCAACGCGGGGTTTCCCACGGACACGCCGCACGCCATCGGGCTGAGCGAGAAGGGGCTGGCGCAGGCGGAGGCGGTGGCCGCACAGTGGCGCACGGACCCGGATCTCATCGTGGTGTCGCGCTACTCGCGCACGGCCTACACGGCGGTGCCGCTCTGCCGGCTGCACCCGCAGGTGCAGGTGGTGGAGCTTCCCGTGCATGAGCTCACCTTCCTGGCGCCGGGCCGCTACATCGGCACGACGGAGACCACGCGCCGTGAGCCGGCGCGGCAGTACTGGGAGCGCTGCGATCCCGACTACTGCGATGGCGAGGGCGCGGAGACCTTTCGCCATTTTTGCGAGCGTGTGGATGCCTCACTCAAAGCGCTGCAAGAGCGCGAGGAGAAGCGCATCGCGGTGTTTTGCCATGCCTATGTGATCAAGGCGATCCTGTGGCGGCAGATGCACCCGGACGCGGACTTCACCGCGGACTACATGCGCGAGTTCTTTGAGTTTCATCTGAACTGCGTGGTGCCGAATGTCATGGTTTATCCCTTTGAAAGCGCGCAGGGCGAGGCGCTGAAGATGCTGTCGCCGTTTCAGATTGAGATGGTGGGTTGAGTGGAGGCCGCCATTCGTCAGATTTTTATTAACCACGGAATACACTGAATACACGGAATCAGATCTTAATTCCGGGTTCCGTGTATTCTGTGTATTCCGTGGTCAACATTCAGATTGCTCGCTGCATGAAAAACTAAGGGAGGATGTTCTGAATGTGCCACTTGGGCGTAAGCGGGTGCAGTTTGCCTGCGTACTGATTTTATGTCTGATCTCTCCGCACTCTCGCGCCGCGAACTGCTCTCCCGCATGGGCGGCGGGCTGGGCGCGCTGGGGCTGGCTTCCACGCTGAATGCCGCACCGCGCACGAACTTTGTGCCGAAGGCGAAGCGGGTGATCCAGCTGTTTATGAACGGCGGGCCGTTTGGGCCGGACTTCTTTGATCCGAAGCCGGGCCTGACGAAGTATGCAGGGCAGAAGCCGGCAGGCGCGGACCTGCGCACGGAGCGGCCCACGGGCGGGCTGCTGGCGTCTCCGTATGCGTATTCCAAGCATGGGCAGAGCGGGCTGGAGATCAGCGAACTGCTGCCGAATCTGGCGCAGCATGCGGATGAGCTGTGCGTGCTGCGCTCCTGCCACACGGACAATCCAAATCACGGCCCCGCGTTGCTGCTGATGAACAACGGCACCATGACGGAGCGCGTGCCGAGCATGGGCTCATGGCTCAGCTACGGCCTGGGCAATGAGAATGCGAACCTGCCTTCCTTCGTGGTCCTGTGCCCCGGCAAGCCGGTGCGGTTTTCCGTGCTGTGGACCAGCGCGTTTCTGCCGGCGCAGCATCAGGGGGTGTACATCAATCACTCCAACCTGGAGCCGCAGAAGATGATCCCATGGCTGACGAATGAGAAGCTGGGCAAACTCGATCAACGCAGGCAGATCGACCTGATGCAGTCGCTGAACGCGGAGCATCTGGCGGCACGCGGCGGTTCGGATGTGGCGCTGAACGGTCGCATCCAGGCGATGGAAACGGCCTACCGCATGCAGTCCGCCGCGACGGATGCCTTTGATGTGAATCTGGAGCCGCCGAAGGTGCGCGAGATGTATGGCAAGAGCCATTTCTCCAACGGCTGCCTGATGGCGCGAAGACTGGTAGAACGTGGTGTGCGCTACGTGCAGCTCTACTATGGCAATGGCCAGCCATGGGACACGCACTCCAAGCACGATGAGCAGACACGCAAGCTGGGCGCGGACATCGACCGGCCCATCGCGGCGCTGATCGGTGACCTCAAACAGCGCGGCATGCTGGAGGACACGCTCATCATCTGGGGCGGTGAGTTTGGCCGCACGCCGGTGAGTGAAAATGGCAACGGGCGGGATCACAATCCGCATGGCTTCTCCATGTTCTTAGCCGGTGGCGGGGTTCGCGGCGGCACGGCCTATGGCGAGAGCGATGAGTTTGGCTTCAAAGCGGCGGTGGACAAGATGCACGTGCATGACGTGCATGCGACGATCCTGCACCTGCTGGGCATGGACCACGAGAAGCTGACGTATCGCTACGCAGGACGTGATTACCGCCTGACGGATGTGCATGGGCGTGTGCCGCAGGCGATCGTGGGGTGAGAGGGCTGGATGCTGGGTCGCGCTGAAGGCACCAGTTCTCACGCGGGCGCGGCAGCGTCTTGGAACCGGAGCGCAGCGGAGGTAAGACAGCCGCAGGCTGCCCGAAGGGTGAGCGCAGCTAATCATACCATCAACCGTTGAAAAGGAGTCTGGGAGCGCTGTGGAGAAATGCGCCTGAAATCCATCGAGGCCCGCCCCTCCTTTCGACATTCCAAGGACGGCGTACCTTTTTCAGCGCCTGCGACGCCGCAGCCCCGAAACTTCGGCCCCGACACAGCGGAGCCCTACCAGCCTGCTGCACGCGCCGCGCATGCAGACCCGGTTTCAATGGCTCATGATATCAATGCGTGCGGCAAGCCTGGGCGCGACGCCGCTTTTTGCAGGCCGGACGGCGCGCTAGGTCCAAAGAAAATTTATCACCCCACGAAAGCGGTGGCGCCGATGCAGGCTTGCGCCTTGCATCTCTGTCACCGCAGTCCAAGACGCTGGCGCGCACTTGCAGGCACCAGCATCAGTCGCTGACTCACGCCCGGCTCTTGTCCGTCTTGAAGCGGTGCCAGAAGGAGGGCTTGCTGGGCACGGCGCGGCGGATTTCCACGGTGGGTTTTTTGGTGACCGCAGGGGGCGGTGCAGACTTGGGTTTGTCCGTTGCTTTCTCGGGCTGCGCGGGTGCTGGAGTAGCTGGCGGTGCGTCGGCGGGGCCGTAGAGTTCGCGTGTTTTCTGGTGCAGCATTTCAGCCTCGGCGGCGCGCTGCATGGAATCGCGGATGGTGGAGGGCACGGCGCTCTCGGTGAGCGGTGGCAGCAGCGGATTGGGGCCGGCGGCCCAGGTGCCGAGCGTGGGCATCACCGAGGCGATTTCGTTCTGGTTGTTCACCTTGTGCAGGCCGATGACGCGCAGCGATGTGCCAAAGAGGTAGAAGATGGTGCTTTCATCCAGACCTTCGACCATGCTGCCGCCGCGCTGCAGGATGGGGCTGCCGCGCAGGATGATTTCATCTCCGGTGATGAAGGCTTCCTGGCAGAGCGCCTTGGCGGGTTCGTTGAAATTCATTTCAATGAACACCTTGCCACGGGCGCGTGCTTTGAGCGGCTTGCCATCGGGCGAGTACTTGAAGACCTGGATCGAGTCTGCGGCGATCTTGATGTAAGGCGGGAACTCCAGCTGCTGCGTGGAGATGCTCTTGGCCTCCACGAAACTCATGCTGAGAAGGAAGCTCAAATCAGTGGGAGACTTCACCAGCGAGATGTCTTTGCTGCCGGTTTTGTCAGCCGTCGCGGACTTGTCAGAAGTGGCTGCGGTGTTGAGGCTGGAGCAGCCGACGCAGAGCACAGCGGTCGCCAGCAGGGCGACTGCGGAGCCGGGGTTGAACAAGGAGGAAAGGTTCATCTGCAAGGCTTAGATACACCCAAAGGTGATTTTGCTCATCTTGAAATTATTATAATGTGCCGCCCGAAGCCTGAGCGGGCGGCCTGAGGCGCTCGTAGGTGGAAAACCTGAGGGAGTGGGCATGGGTGGCGTCGGCGAGAAAATCCTGCCGGTCCGTCTCCTGCCATTCGGCAGGATTCACCGCAGGGAAGGGGACACCGCTGCCGAGGGGGGAGTCCACGTGAGTCAGGATCAGGCGATCAGCGCAGGGCATGGCGGCGGCATAGGCCTCTCCGCCTCCGCAGACAAACAGTTCTGTGGCCCCCCCTGCGGCGGCGACTTGCAGGGCCTCGGCCACGCTGGCCACGACCTCGCCCGCAGTCGGGACGTAAACAGGGCTGCGCGTGAGCACCAGGGGGTGGTGGTCTTCAAACCAGCCATTCATTTCCTCATAGGTGCGGCGGCCAATGAGCAGCCACTGGCCGCGGGTGATGCGGCGGAAGTGCTCTTTATCCCGTGGCAGATGCCAGGGCACACCGGTGCCGGTGGAAATGAAGCCGTCCGCTGAAACGGCGGCGATGAGGGTCAGTGCCGGGCGTGGGCTCACTCAGTAAATGGCGGACTCGCCTTCGCGCAGGAGGCGCACGCGGTTTTCCAACTGCCGTTCGATGGCGGCTTTGACGAGGCGCTCGGCAGGCTCATGCAGAGGCTCGCCACCGAGGGGGAAGGTGTCATGATGCATGGGGATCATGGACTGTGCGCCCATCATTTGAAAGGCGTCCAGGGCTTCCTCGGGATTCATGTGCACCTGACGGCCGCTGGGGGCATCGTAGGCGCCGATGGGCATGAGCGCGAGGTCGATGCTGGCGCGTTTGCCGATCTCCTGAAAGCCGTCAAACATGGCGCTGTCGCCGCAGTGAAAGAGGCAGCGGTCGGGAGACTTGATGAGGTAGCCGCCAAATTGGCGGTGCGTGTCATGAATCATCCGCGCACCCCAGTGGCGCGCGGGGGTGAGGGTGATGCGCAGATCCTGAAAGGTGGCGCTCTGCCAGGTCTTCAGTTCCACAATGCGCCCGAAGCCGCAGTTCCGCACCACTTTGCCGACACCTTCCGGGACGATGATGGGCTGGGCGGCGGCGAGCTTGCGCAGGCTGGGCAGGTGCAGGTGGTCGTAATGCGCGTGCGTGACCAGCACGAGATCGATGTGCGGCAGGTCATGCGCCCAGACGCTGGGGTGGCGGACGCGCTTCACCGGGCCGTGCCAAAGCGCCCAGTTGGGATCGATGGCGATGTTCACGCCGCCGACCTGACAAAAGAAGCCGGCATGCCCGAGCCACGTCACGGCGATCTCATTGCTCGTGGCCACTGGCAGGAGGCCGAAATCCTCGCCCGGCCGACGCGGGGCAAACAGGGTGGGGATGAGCACCTCATTGAGGAACTGGATGTTGCGCTTGCGCCAGCCTTCCGTGGGGAGCAGGCCGATGCGATTTCCCTGAGTGTGAGCTTTCTTGAGCAGGCCGCGCTTTTTGAGAGGGCTGGAGGAGGATCCAGCCCCGTCGGGTGAGGAAGCGGGATCGAAAAGCATGATTGGCTGCTTGAATCTATTGATAATAAATCGTCCGGGTCCTCAAAGACAAGAATTAAGTGCAGGATGTTGTAGCGGCAGGGATGACGCCTCTATCCGGGCTAATCCTCGCAAGACCTGCGCCAGATCAGCGGTTTTTCACCGTGCCCAGCGCGGTCACCCACTTGCCTTTGGTGACGACCTTCTCCACCACAAAGCCCGCGCGCTTTCCGGTGGCAAGGCAGGCCTTGGCCTGAGACTTTAGAATGCCGGAGAGCATCAAGATGCCACCCGGAGCCACGGAGCGCACCATCTGCGGAAAAGCCGACTCCAGAATGTCGAAGAAGATGTTGGCGGCCACGATGTCCCAGGTCTGCTTGGGCTCCCACTTGAGCACATCGACTTTGGTGAAACGCACTTTGGGGGTGTTGTTGCGCACCGCATTTTCCTGCGAAATTTTCACAGCGGCGGGATCGTAGTCGCAGCCCCAGACGCGGGAGGCGCCGAGTTTATCAGCGGCGATGGCAAGGATGCCACTGCCGCAGCCGAGATCTGCCATGGTCCATTTCTTGCCGGCGGCCTGGCGCTTTTCAGCCTCATCCACGAGCAGGCGCAGCACGGTGGCGGTGGTGGCATGGTGGCCGGTGCCGAAAGCCATGTCGGCCGGCACGGCGATGATTTCGCGGTTGGGAAATTTGGCGCGGGCCTGCTTGATTTCCGCTTCTGTTTTGGCGGCGCAGATGACGAAGGTGTCTCGCACCTTTACCGGCGGCGGAGTCTGGGATGAATGTGCGGCCCAGTTCTGCGATTTTAACTTGGACACCTCGCCGCCGAATTCTTTCTGGATGGCCTTCGCGCGAGACTGAGCCTCACAATAAACCTCCAGGCGGATCATTTTACGACCAGGGAAACTGGTGATGACGAGAGTGGCGTCCGTGCTCTGCGCGAAACGTTCCTCCCAGGTATCAGCCGAACGTGAAGCAGTAAGTTTGGACCAGACAAACATGAATGTACAATCGTGAGGAGGGAGGTTCTGGGGCACCAATCAAAGCCTTAAAAGGCCAAGGTTACTTGATGCCATCAATCTTTCGGAGATTGATGGAGCGGGTGACGCGATTCGAACGCGCGACATCTTCCTTGGCAAGGAAGTGCTCTACCACTGAGCTACACCCGCAAATTTTTCGGTTCGTTTTCGGTTCGATCCGGAAAGTTTGAGGGCGAGATTCTGGCGCATGAAAAAGATCCTGCAAGTGCAAAGTGCATATGTTGAGAATGTTTTTTTTAAAGCCATGCTGCGGATGTGAATCTTCCCACGCATACTTGGATCAACGGCCGCATCGTCAGCACTTCTGAAGCGCGCATCTCGCCCTTCGATCATGGCTTTCTGGTAGGTGATGGTGTGTTCGAGACACTCGTGGCACGCCATGGCAAGCCCTTCACACCCACGCGGCACTGGCGTCGGCTGGTGGCTTCATGCCAGGCGATGAACATCGTGCCGCCCGAGTTTGAAACATATCTGAATGCGATTCTGGCAACGATGCAGGCGAATGAACTCACCGATGCGCGCATCCGTGTCACGCTCACCAGTGGTGACGGCCCGTTGGGATCAGACCGCGGAGAGGCGCCTGCCACCATGATCGTGGCGACGACACCTCTCAAGCCCTGGCCGCCCACCGACACCGTGATGACGGTGCCGTGGACGCGCAACGAGCGCAGCGCACTGGCAGGCATCAAGTCCACCTCCTATGGCGACAACGTGCGCGCCCTGGCGCTTGCGCACGGGGAAGGGGCGGGGGAGGCGCTCTTTGCCAACACCCGCGATGAACTCTGCGAAGGCACCGGTACGAACATCTTCATCGTCAGCGCAGGCGTGGTGAAAACACCGCCCCTGAGCTCCGGCTGTCTGGCAGGCATCACGCGCGGTCTGGTGCTGGAGGCCTGCGCCGCAGCAGGCATTGCCGTGGAAGAAGTCACGCTGCCCATCGAGGCACTGCATACCTGCGAGGAAGCCTTCCTTACTTCAAGCACGCGTGATGTGCATCCTCTGGCGCGCGTTGATCAGCGTGCGATGCCCGGTGTTGAGGGTGCCGTCACCCAGCGCGTGGCGCAGGCATTTCGGGACTTTGTGGCGGGGCGGGATGATCCGTGAATTTCTTGTCGGAAGACGAGTCTTTCAATGGGGCTGCAAAAGATGGTCCCCAACCGTGCTCGCAGGCGAGGAAGCAAATATGATCTCAGTGGACTGTTCGGTGGTTTGGTTCGACCGGATCACGTCCCATGCCTTTTTCAGCCATTGCAGCGCTCCGGCTTCATCATCAGTGGTTCCCAGTACATGAGATTTATGGTCACCAAATCTCAGGCCAACCGCCCAGGTTCCCTCAGGGGTCGCGCTCAGCGTGAAACCATGACAAAAATCAGACGTGATCAAAGCACCGTTAAACCGGTCCTCACCTGCTCCTTCCTGCAAGACCAGACTGCCAGTTTTCCGGTCAACACTCACGCTGCTCATGGCATCCGTCAGGTCGATGAACATGCCGTAGTCCTTCTCGCGAAAGCCTTGGATTGTTTTGCTCATGATGTGATACGCTTGTTCTGACGGCTGCGGAGTACTTCCGCCATCAACTTAATACGTCCTTGCCGCACTTTTGGCAAGACCTCTCCCAAGGCTTCATTGGCTCTGCTGGTCACCCAGGTCACACAATTGTGTGCTCCCGGATGGTCGTCCGGGTTGAAGCTGTAAATTCCGTGCGGGCCTTCTTTGCAAATGCGCTGGAGCACTGCCGCCTGCGAGTCATTTGCAGGCCAGCTTTGCTCCAGCAGTTCGGCAGTGTCTCGCTCGGCTTTGTCCCGCATGGTGATGTCCTCGATCACATGTCCCGGAACCGTGTTTGAAAACAGATAGTCCCTCCATTTGCCGGGATCTTGAAACTCAGGCGGCAAGTCTTCCACTCGGAAAACGAAACCGCGAAAAGTTGAATCGGTGTCATCATGCCAGGACAGAGCCATGTGCCCTGGTTCGTGTTCCTCTGGATTTGATGGAGAAAGATGAACTTTGCAGGTCATGACTTCGTCCCATAAACCTCACCCAGCTTGCGCAGCAGCGATTCGAGCTTGGTGTAGTAGTCCTCTTCCTTGAGCTTCGCTCGCTGCTCCTTCAAGGTCTTCAATTCGCGCTCCAGCGCATCCCGTGTGCTGCGCTGGGCATCGGTGAGTTGCTGCTCCTCCGCGCTTAACACGAGCACCATCTGCGCGGCGCGTGCGCCATCGACGGCCATGCCTGCGGGGATAGGTGCGTCTGAGCCGAAAACTTCACTGCGGGTGCCGACGCCGTCGCCGTTGTCTTCGAGAATTGCGTGCTCGGTGGCGAGGCGTCCGTCATTCTCATAGAAGGTGGTGGTGGCTTTGCTGGCGTGGCGGAAGGCCTCCAGCAGGGAAACCTGCTTGTCCTGATCGAGATCCGCCTCGGGCAGTCCGCCGATGGCATCGGCAAAGTATTCCCCGAAGCGCGCATAGAAGACTTCATCCGGACTTTTGGTGGAAGTGATGATGACGCGGTTCTTGCCGGAGAGCGCTTTCAAAAAGCCGCCGCTGGCGGAGGCGGTGTTAATCACGGCGACCTCCTGCTTGAGTGGCTTGAGCCAGCCCGCGAGCTGCTTGGCGTCAAAGTCGGGTCCTTCCGCGCTGAACTTGGCTTCGCGTCCGTCAAAAGTGCCGTGGCCGATGAGGACGAGCCACAAGGAGCGTGTGGGATCGGAGGCGGTGAGGCGTTTTTCGAGTTCTTCGGTGGTCTTCTCACCACGTACGACTGACGGGGTGATTCCCGCCTTGGTGCAGGCATTCGTCCAGGCATCCACCTGCGTTTTGAATTTCTTGCCATACTCCTCCGTGCCGGATGCACCGAGAACGATGAGGACGTCGAGTTCACGCGGCGCGGCGTGCAGCAGCGAGGTGAACAAGGCGAATAACAATGTGATCAGAAGCTTGAACTCTTTCATCATGCCATGCCTCCCTTTCTGCGCAAAAACCACTCCGTGCCGATGAAAAACAGCAGGGCCAGGAAGACCCAGGGCGTATGCCAGAGCGGCGTCGATAGCGTGACCTCAATCGGGACGCGGATGTTCTTCAGCATTTCCGGCAGCTTGGCGATTTCATCGAGCGCGAGCATCTGGCCGCTGGTCTCGGTGGCGATGCGTTGGAGAAAGGCGCGGTCCGGGGCGAGGCGGCTGAATTCCTCGGCCTGCGGGCCGTAGGTCCAGCCGGTGGTTTTGATGCCGAGCTGCGTGTGTTTTTCCATGTCCTCCACGGTCGCAGTGGCGCGGTAGTTGCCGGAACTGGAGGAGAAGAACTCGGTTTCAAAGAGCCCGGCTTCTTTAAGGCTGGGCTCGGCGAAGAGCTGGGATTTTTTGCCATCGGGCTGCGTGACTTCGATCTTCACCAGCGCATCGCCATGCGGCTTGAAGGCGCGGTCCCGCACACGTACGGAGAGCTTCACGCGCTCGCGGTCAGCGGGATCTGTCTCGGCTGAGAAGGAGATGCTGTCTGCCACATCCACCACGAGCCAGCGCATGAGCTGCCGCCAGGCGCGATCCATGTCCTTGCGCGAATCCGCATCGTTCATACCCCAGCGCCACAAGTCGGCCACCAGCACGCTGCCCACGCGGCCTTCACCGAAACGCTGGGAGACGATGGCGGGCATGGTGGTCTGCGCTGAATCGGAAACCGTGGCCAGAATGCTGGCACCGGGTTTGATGGCGAACGTTTGATTGATGGCATAAAAGGAAGGCATGGCTGAGAGCCGCTTCTCATCTTCCTCACGATCTGTGCGCAGCCGCATCCAGGACTCCAGCCAGCCTTCACGCGTCAAATTGAAGCGCGCATCCAGCATCGGGCCTGCCGTGGTGGTGCGGTCGAGATACACGGGCAGCATGCTGCCGATGGGCGTGTGATCATAGCCGCCCGCCTGATAGCATTCCTGACCGCCAAGCATGAGCAGCGCGCCGCCGCGCTCGCTGACGAAGCGCTGGATCAGGTGCATCTGCTCCTGCGTGAAGAATCCGGCTTCAAGGTCATCGATGATGATGGCGCGGTATTCGCTGAACAAATCTTCCGCCGCCTTGGGGAAGCCGTCGCTGAGTTCCTTGGCATCGCGCGTGCCGAGGCGGATGAGCACGGGCTGGTCATAGCGCTGCGCTTCTTCGCCTTCTTTGGCACCAAAGCCGCGAAACAGCGGATTCGCGCTCTCACCGGCATGGCCGCGCCATTCAAACTTGGGCTCGCGTTTGGCAATGCGCACGAGGCTGGGCATCTGGATGTCGTCATCCGCTGCGATGGCGCGGCGCAGGAATTTGTACTCCCAGTTCGGCCTGCCGGCGATGTAGAGCACGCGGTAGGGGCCGGAGCCGCGATCCGCCTCTAATAAGCGTGTGTTGTTCGCCAGGGTGGCTTCGCTGACGCCTTCGCCCTTGAGTTCGAGCTTGTGAAAAGACACGCCGGGCTTGGCCACCGGAATGCGCAGACGCACGGTCTGGGGGGAACTGCCATTGAAGGTGACTTTTTCGGTGACGATGGCTTTGCCCTGTTCATCGAGCGCGGAAAGCGTGGCCTGTTTGCCATTCAGCCCCTGGGCAGACACACGGGAGGTGATGGTGATGGGGGCGTCTTCAAAGGGACTCGTCGCCACGGTGGCATCGAGGATCGCCAGATCCGGGGTGGGGGCGTTCTTGCCTGCCACCACGGTGAAAATGGGAGCGCCCTTGGCTTCGGCCTTCCAAGTGGAAGCATCAGTCGCGTTGCCATCGCTTATTAATACCACAGCAGCCAGATTCGAGCCGCCACTGCGCAGAGTCATCAGCGTGCGGCAGAGATCCGAGCGGGAGCCGTCAAACTTCAAAGCGCGGAAGTGCGGCACGCTTTGGGTCTGTGATCCGACGGTCATGAGGCGCAGGCGGAAGTCCTCGCTCAATGACTTGATCCACGCGGCATCCTCCGTGCCGGAGTTCAGCGCGGCGGTGACCTGGGCCGCGCGGGTGGCCTCGCCCGGTTTTTCCGCTGTTTCTAAAGAGGCGCTGGTGTCCACCAGCACAATGACTTCGTTTTCACCCTTCTTCGGCTGCTGCTGGGTCCAGAGGGGATCGAGAAGGCAGAGCGCCAGCAGGGCGAGGGCGGCCAGCTTGCAGGACATCGCCGCTAATTTTCGCCAGCCGCGCAGCGGAGAGCGTCCGTAGCCCAGCCAGAGCAGCCCGATGACAAGAAGAACCACCAGGGCAGAGAGCCAGGTGATGTCCGTGTTTTGCCAAAGGATGCGGGGCATGAGGTGCCAGTTAAACGTGAAGTGCGGCGAAAAGCTACATCACAACCGCTGTCAATGGCACTCGTTGCCAAAAAAATGAGCATGGAAGGACTTGTCGGATCATGCATTCTCGATTTGGTCTGCGACCGTTCCAAGACCGCAGCCGCCATGCCTTTATACGATCCCTATGCGTTTCAGCTCGCTGGCTTCAGCGAGGGCGATGTCGATGAAATCCTCGCCGACCTCGACTATCTGCACCGCAATTCGCGCTGGACGCACCGGCGTGACCAGATCGAGCGTATGATCGTGGAATCCCCGGTGATTTTGCTCGATTTCCTGCGCAGTGTGCAGCCTGAAGTGGTGCGAAATGCCATGATTCCGCGCCGGGTGAAGGATGTGGTGCTTCGGTAAGAGGCCTTTTTGAGTCCTTGCGCGTTGGCTGACATCCGCCACATTCGGCCTCCCCCCCGACCCGGCCAATGTGAGCCGGGCGGCGTATTCTCATTTCCCATGTTCAACTGGATCATCAAAAAAATCATCGGCACCAAGAACCAGCGCACTGTGCGCAAGCTTCAACCTACGGTGGCCGAGATCAACCGCATCGAAGCCCTGCTTCAAAACGAGCCGGAGGAAGCGCTGCGGGAACGCACCCAGAAATGGCAGGCCCAGTTCCGCGCCTTTCATACGCCGCCATTCCTCGGCGGGGTGAGCCTGCGCATCGCGAACGAAGCTGAGGTGGATGCCTGCCTGGAGGCGGTGGAGAAATATTTCACCGCGCTGAAGCCGCATTTCCCGGCGCTGGAAAATGATTACCTCGCCAGCTCTGCCTGGAACGGCGCCGCCCTGGATGACAAGAAGGCGCGCATCGACCGCGCACGTGAAGCCTGGAACGCCATCCAGCCGGACTTCGCCGCCATCGAGGCGAAGATGCTCAATGACATTCTCCCGGAAGCCTATGCCGTGGTGAAAAACGCGGCCCGCCGCATGTGCGGACGCGAGATCATCGTCTGCGACCAGCCGCTGGGCTGGAACATGGTGCACTTTGATGTGCAGCTTGTCGGGGGTGTGGCCTTGCACCGCGGGATGATCGCTGAAATGGCGACCGGGGAAGGGAAGACGCTGGTCGGTACGCTGCCGGTGTACTTGAACGCGCTCACCGGACGTGGCGTGCACGTCATCACGGTGAATGATTACCTCGCACGTCGTGACAGCGAGTGGATGGGCAGCCTTTATAAGTACCTCGGTCTCACGGTCGGTTGTATTCAAAACGACCAGCCAAGCCACCTGCGCCGCGAGCAGTATCAGGCGGACATCACGTATGGAACGAACAGCGAGTTCGGCTTCGATTATCTGCGCGACAACGGCATGGCCTCCAGCAAGGAGCAGCAGGTGCAGCGCGGCCACTACTTCGCCATCGTGGATGAAGTGGACTCCGTCCTCATCGATGAAGCACGCACGCCTTTGATCATCAGCGGTCCTGTCATGGCTGCGGAGAGCAATCACCAGTATGAGCGTTACAAGCCCCTGGTGGATCAGCTCGTGCGCCGTCAGAACACGCTTTGCAACCGCCTGATCACGGAGGCCAAGGAAGCCGCCGCCGCAGGTCATTTGGAGCAGGCCGGACTGAAGCTCTTCCAGGTGCAGATGGGCCAGCCGAAGAACCGTGCGCTGACACGCTGCATGGAGGATCCCGAACTCCGCCGTGCCATGGAAAAGGCCGAGCTCTCGCTCTACGCCGACACGCAGAAGGTGGAATTCTTCCGTCTCAAGGAAGAGCTGTACTACTTCATCGAGGAGAAATCCCACGACGCCGATCTCACCGAGATGGGGCGCAACTTCCTCAGCCCTGATGAGCCCGACGCCTTCGTGCTGCCGGACATCGCCACGGTGTATTCCGAGATCGACGGCGACATGACGCTCTCCGAAGAAGCCCGCACCCGCAAGAAGACGGAGATGCAGGACCGCCTTTCCCACCAGGGTCAGCGCATTCACCAGATCAGCCAGCTTCTGCGTGCCTTCTGTCTCTATGAGAAGGACGTCGAATACGTGGTCGAGGAGAACAAGGTCGTCATCGTCGATGCGCAGACGGGCCGTAAGATGGCCGGACGCCGCTGGAGCGATGGCCTGCACCAGGCCGTGGAAGCCAAGGAAGGCGTGCAGATCGACGCCGAGACCCAGACGCTCGCCACCATCACCATTCAGAACTACTTCCGCCTCTATCAAAAGCTGGGCGGCATGACCGGCACGGCTGAAACCGACGCCGCCGAGTTCCATGACATCTACGCACTCGATGTGCTCACCATCCCGACGAACCGTCCGGTGAAGCGCAAGGATCACAACGACAGCATCTACAAGACACGCCGCGAGAAATTCGCCGCCGTGATCGAGCTGATCCAGGAACTCAACGCCAAGGGCCAGCCGATCCTCGTCGGCACCGCCAGCGTCGAAGCCTCGGAAATGGTCTCCCGCATGCTCAAGCTGAAGAAGATCACGCACAACGTGCTCAATGCGAAGTATCACCGCCAGGAGGCTGAAATCGTCGCCCGTGCCGGACATCGTGGCGCGGTGACCATCTCCACCAACATGGCTGGTCGTGGTACGGACATCAAGCTGGGTGAAGGCGTCGCCGAACTCGGCGGCCTCTTCGTGCTGGCCACGGAGCGCCATGAAAGCCGTCGTGTGGACCGCCAGCTGCGCGGACGTTCCGCCCGTCAGGGTGACCCCGGCGAGAGCAAATTCTTCCTCAGCTTTGAAGACGACCTCATGCGCAACTTCGGTGCCGCCGAGCGCATGACGAAGATGATGGAGCGCTTTGGCATGAAGGAGGGGGAAGAACTCCAGCACCCCTGGCTCAATCGCAGCGTGGAAACCGCGCAGAAGCGCGTGGAACAGCGCAACTATGTCTGGCGCAAGCGCGTCCTCGAATACGATGACGTGATGAACCAGCAGCGCGAAGTCGTCTATGAATGGCGCAACGATGTGCTCAACAGCAACGACACCCGCATCCTCATCAACGAGGCCGTGGAAAAGGGCGTCACCGAACGCCTCGGCGCCTTCGTGCCGAAGGACATCAAGGGCGATGACGTGGCCGACTATGAGGGCCTGCTCGCCTGGGTGAACATGACCTTCCCGGTGGGACTGCGTACGCTGGATGATGACTTCAAGAAGCTCGATTTCGAAGCCAAGTCCGCCTTCTTGAAGGACAAGATCCTCGGCGCCTATGAAGTGAAGGTAGGCACCGCCAATCCGACCGCCTTGCAGGAGATCGAGAAGATGATCCTCCTCAACGCCATCGACCGCCTGTGGCAGGAGCATCTGTATGCACTGGATGCGCTGAAGGAAGGCGTTGGTCTGCGCACCTACGGCCAGAAAGATCCGCTCATCGAGTTCAAGCAGGAAGCCTTCACGATCTTCGCGGAACTGATGAACAACATCAACGGCGAAGTCCTCGGCAACCTCTTCCGCAGCACGCAGCAGCTCGCCGCGTTTGAGCAGTTCCTGGCCCAGATGGCCCTGCAGGGCGGTGAAAACGAAGCGCCGCAGCGCCGTGAGGAAGAGGAAGAAGAGAAGCCCCAAGCCGCCCCCAATCCGGGCCGCGACGGCCCCCGCCTCATTCTTCCGAGCAGCAACGTCGCCCGACCCAAGTCCGCCGCCAGCGCCGTTGGCCGCAACGACCCATGCCCCTGCGGCAGCGGGAAGAAGTACAAGCAGTGCTGCGGACGAATGGCCTAAAGTAGCCCAGTTGCGCCGCAACTGGAGTCTGTAGAACGAACATCCATGTTCGTTCCCTCAGCGCCGCCTTAATCCCAGATCTCCCCAACGCGACAGCAGCCCCGCCTGCTGTCGCGTTCTTTTTGCCTGGAGTCGTGGCTGGCATGTGCTGATGCCACGTGGCATCAAGGACATCGAGAAAGACGACTTTGCTGCTGTGCTGGCTGCTTTGAAGGCAAAGACATAAGGGCGGTCTTTCTTGACGCCCGCGCTGCTCATCCTCATCATGGCTACCAGCCATGACCTCGCGCCTTCTCCTCCCGCTCCTCCTCTCACTCTCCCTCTCCGCCCTCGCGGTGGATGACTACAAACTCGGTCCGCTCTCCCAAGAAAACCCGGACGTGCCAAAAGGGAAGGTGATCCCGATGCCGGCGCATGCATCCAAGATCTACCCTGGCACCAGCCGTGACTGGTGGATCTACGTGCCGGCGCAGTACAAACCTGAGCAACCGGCGAACCTCATGGTTTTCCAAGACGGCCACGACTATGTGGGCCTGAAAGGCGCATGGCGTGTTCCTGTCGTGTTCGACAACCTCATCGCCAGCGGGGACATGCAGCCCACCATCGCCATCTTCATCAATCCAGGGCACAGTGGTGAAACGAAGCCGCAGAGCGCGTGGAAGAACAACAACCGGGGCAAGGAGTACAACACGCTGGGAGATGTGTATGCGCGCTTCCTGCTGGAAGAAATCATCCCGCAGGTGCAGAAGGATTACAAGCTCACGGAGAATCCCGAGGGCTGGGCCATCGCTGGAGCCAGCAGCGGGGCCATCTGCGCCTTCACGGTGGCTTGGGAGCGTCCGGACAAGTTTCGCAAGGTCTTCTCCACCATCGGCAGCTATGTCGATCTCGCGGGCGGGCATGTCTATCCTTCCATCATCCGCCTGACGGAGCGCAAACCGCTGCGCGTCTATCTGCAGGATGGCAGCAGCGATCTGGACAATCCCTATGGCAACTGGCCGCTGGCAAACCAGCAGATGGCCAAGGCGCTGGCTTACCAGCAGTACGATTACACCTTCACCTTTGGGGACGGCGCGCATAACAGCAAACACGGCGCGAGCATCTTCCCGGAGGCGATGAAATGGCTGTGGCGGAAGTGAAAATCATGGGTTAGCAGCCTGCTTGGACCGGGCAATCGGCCCAAAATGCGTGCCAAGGCCAATTTTCATTGTGAATAACTTGGTTTCCACCTTGACACATTCTCCAATCCTCTTACCATCGCGGCCCCTTCTTTCCCAGTCGGAAGATATTTCGTACACAGCACTAATGAAGACGTTTTCAGCAAAAGCCCAGGAGCAGAACCCCACATGGTGGGTCATCGACGCCAAGAACCAAATTCTTGGAGACGTCGCAGTTACCGCAGCCAACCTCCTGCGCGGTAAAAACAAGCCTATTTTCACCCCACACGTTGATACGGGTGATTTCGTGGTCGTCCTGAACGCCGCCGAAGTCCGCCTGACCGGCAAAAAGGAGATCCAAAAGATCTACACCTCGAAAGCTGGCTACGTCGGTAATCAGAAGATCGAAAACGTCGAGCGCGTCCGTGCCCGCCGTCCAGAGCTTCTCGTCGAGCGCGCTGTGAAGGGCATGGTCCCCCACAATCGTCTTGGCCGCGCTGTCATGGGCAAGCTGAAGATCTATGAGGGTGCCGCGCATCCGCATGAGGCGCAGAATCCAAAGCCTGTCGTCATCGCCTAATTTTTTCCCTGTTACCTATCGCATGAGCAAGCCTCTCAAAACCACCACCGGCCGCCGCAAGACCGCCATCGCCCGCGTCTTCATCACTGAAGGAGCCGGAAGCATCACCGTCAACGGACGTGACTTCGAAGAGTACTTCCCGACGGTCGCCCTGCAGAACCAGATTCTGTTCCCGCTGGCCCTCACGAATTCCCGCCAGACGTATGACTTCAAGGTGAACGCCAGCGGCGGTGGTTGCACCGGCCAGGTGGGTGCCGTTCGTCTCGGCATTGCTCGCGCTTTGATCGGCGTGAATCCTGAGCTTCGCGGCGTCCTCAAGCAGAACGGTCTGCTGACCCGTGACTCCCGCGCCAAGGAACGTAAGAAGCCAGGTCGCCCAGGCGCCCGCAAACGCTTCCAGTTCTCCAAGCGTTAATCGACTCTTTTTTCAGCTCGATGTGTGCAAAACCCCGCCCTGTGCGGGGTTTTGTTTTTTCTGTCGCTGGCGGCGGGATTTCGCGCCAGAATCATCCTCCTTATGTCCTCAGGTCATCTTCTCGTTCTCGGCGCCAGCGTCATCTGGATCTTGTTCTGCATGCGCTTCTGGTATGCCATTGATCGGGAGCATACCTGGCAGCGGCGTTTCATCGCCATCGGTGCCGGCATCGGCGGCGGCCTGATTTACCTCATCGGGGTGATGATGCTGCAGATGCTGAAAGAGCCGCCACCGCCCGTGGTGGATGATGAGACCGAGATTCGGGTGCATTCACGTCCGCCAGAGAGTGACAAGAAGAAGTAACGGAGAGGCCTATTAATAGCGTTTTCCGGAACTGATTTCCAGAAAGCGCATGAGCACCCCACTTTGTCATTTGAAAGCCGGAGGAACGTTCGACTCTGCCGCAGAGGGGCGGAGAGGCAGAGGGAGCAAAGAAGGGATTCAATCTCTGCCACCTCTGCTCCTTTGCCCCTCTGCGGCAAACCGAACATCCCCAGGCTCGCCATCCCGGAAATAAGTTTTGCGAATCGCTATATGATTTACGATTGATGATTGATGATTTGGGAGACCGGAGTTCGACAGGCGGCTGGGCCGTCCGCGAAATCATAATCGCCTTCATCTTGCCCAACCGCTCCGCGGGCATTGGGTCACTCCGCGTCGCCAAAGCCGGAGGTGACCAGCTCTTCGAGATCGGCCACGGCAGCCTCGGCGTCGTTGCCGTCGGCGATGATTTTGATCGTCTCGCCGCGGCCTGCAGCCAGCATCATGAGGCCCATGATGCTTTTGCCGTTCACGGGTTCGTCGTCTTTCTCCACCCAGACGTCACACTGATACTTGCTGGCACGCTTGACGAACTGCGCCGCCGGGCGTGCGTGCATGCCCATTTTATTGCGGATCGTCAGTTCTTTTTGAATGCTCATGGTGGTGAGGGAAGGTGCTGCTGTTAACCTAATTGATCATCCGTCATCTTTTTCAACAACCTTTGGTCAAACTCTACGGCGCTGTTGTAGCCAAAGGTGCGTAATTTAAAATTGATGGCGGCCAGTTCGATGAGTCCGGCCACGTCGCGGCCCGGCTCCACCGGCAGCGCCACGCGGCCGATCTTGAGGCCCATGATCTCGCGGGTGTCGTTGTTCACCCCCACGCGCTCCAGGTCTTCGGTTTTGGCGCCGCGCACGAGTTCCACGATCAAATCCAGCCGTTTGCTGAGACGAACGGCGCTGACGCCGAAGAGTGCGGCCACGTTCAGAATGCCCAGACCGCGGATTTCGATCATCCCCCGGGTGATGTCCGGGGCGGAGCCGATCACCTCCCGGTCTTCGATCAGGCGCAGCCGCACGGCGTCATCCGCCACGAGGCTGGCACCCCGCTGGAGCAGGCCGATGACGCTTTCGCTCTTGCCGCAGCCGCTGTCTCCCTGAATCAGCACGCCGAGCCCCTGCACGTCCACCAGGCAGCCATGCACCAGCAGGGTGGGGGCAAAGGCCCACTCCAGCTTGATGGTGGCCGCATTGAGGAACTTCATGGTCATCATGCTGGTCTGGAAGACGGAGATGCCCGCCTCATTGGCGATCTGGATCAATTCATCGTCAATGCGGTGCCCGCGTGCGATGACGACGCAGGGGATGTCCCAAGAGCAGAGCTGGCTGAAGCGCGCCGCACGCAGCTTGGGATCCAGGCCTTCGAGGAAGGAGCACTCCGAGTTGCCGATGACCTGCACGCGCTTGTAGGCAAAGTAGGTGAAGAAGCCGGACAGCGCCAGACCGGGGCGGTTCACCGAGGGCTCGCTGATTTTGCGTGTGTAGCCCGCATCGCTGCCGATCAGCTTCAGCTTGAGCGATTTTTCATTCAGGCTGAAAAACTCCCCCACCGTCACCGAGGACGGGCGTTTGACTTTGGTTGGAGGAGGCATGACTTGACATTACGCGAAGCTCCTCAAACACAGCAACGAAAAAGCAACTCGCACTGGAAAACAGTCTCCAACCGTTTAAATCATCCGACCCTGACGCCGCAACCCGCGGCACTGGCTCTTTTACACCTCTCTCATGCCCCGCAAAAAGGAATCCGCTTTCGACTCCGTGGAGTCTGTCCTCGCAGACATTCGCGCTGGCCGCATGGTCATAGTCACCGATGACGAAGACCGTGAAAATGAGGGGGACCTGATCTGTGCCGCCGAAAAGATCACCGCTGACATGGTGAACTTCATGGTGAGGCAGGGCGGTGGCATGCTCTGCGTGCCGGTCTCCCTTGAAATCGCCGAGAAGCTGAACCTCCCCAGCATGGTGCCGGAGAACCGCGAAGCCTTCCGCACCGACTTTACCGTGACCGTGGATGCGGCCAAGGGCATCAGCACAGGAATCAGCGCTGCTGACCGCTGCCGCACCATCCGCCTGCTGGCAGATGCCCAAAGCAAGCCGGAGGATCTGGTGCAGCCCGGCCATATCAATCCGCTGGTGGCCAAGCCGGGTGGCGTCCTGCGCCGCGCCGGGCATACTGAGGCCGCCGTGGATCTGGCCCGCCTCGCCGGACTGCGTGAGGCCGGGGTGCTCATCGAGATCATGAACCCAGACGGCACGATGGCACGTCTGCCGCACCTGAAGAAATTTGCCAAGAAGCACGCCCTCAAGATGTGCAGCATTGCCGACTTGATCGCGCACCGCCGCCTCAGTGAGAAGCTGGTGGAAAAGATCGAGGTCGTGGACATGCCCACCGACTTTGGCACGTTCAAGCTGCACCTTTACAAAAGCAGCCTGGATGGCGTGCACCACGTGGCTCTGGTCATGGGAGACGTCACGCCAGATGAGCCGGTGCTCGTGCGCGTGCACAGCGAATGCCTCACCGGGGATGTGTTTTCCTCCCGCCGCTGCGACTGCGGCAGCCAGCTGCATGCCGCGATGAAGCACATCGCCACCGCAGGGAAGGGGATCATCGTTTACATGCGCGGCCACGAAGGACGCGGCATCGGTCTGCATGGCAAGATCATGGCCTACAAGCTCCAGGAGCAGGGCTTTGACACCGTGGAGGCCAATCTGAAACTCGGCTTCCCCATGGACCTGCGCGACTACGGCATCGGTGCCCAGATCATCTCCGACCTGGGGGTGCGCAAGCTTCTGCTCATGACCAACAACCCGCGCAAAGTCGTGGGCCTTGAAGGCCACAAGCTCGAAATCGTCGAACAAGTCCCCGTTAAATCCACGCCCAAACCCGAGAACGCCCGCTATCTCGAAACGAAGAAGAAGAAGATGGGCCACAAGCTTTAGTCACATGTCCAATTACGCCTCCAGTCGTCCACGCCCCACCCAGGATCCGGTCAACATCGCGATCGTCGCCTCTTTGTACAACAACCAGTTCGTCCAGGGCCTGCTCAATGCCGCCAAGGAAGAGATCGAAGTCATCGCGCCCAATGCCACCGTCGATGTCTATCGCGTGCCCGGCGCCTTTGAGATTCCCGTCTGCGTGGAGCACGTGCTGCGTGGCAGCTCGCCGGATGCCGTGATCACCTTGGGGGTCATCATCCGTGGCTCCACGGAGCATGCCGATCTCGTCGGTGCTTCGGTGACCGATGCCCTGCAGCAGATGGCGGTGAGGCACTGCATCCCCGTCATTCATGAGGTGCTGCTGGTCAGCACGGAGGAGCAGGCGGAGGAGCGCTGCCTGGGGGCCACCATCAACCGTGGCACCGAAGCCGCGCAGACCTGCGTCAAAATGATCAATCTGTTCGGCAAGATGAAGGCCAGCTTTGCCGGCGAACCCCTTGACCACGCCTAACATCATGGGAAGACGCCGCGAAGGCCGCGAGGCCGCCATTCAATTTCTCTTTGCCCGTGATCTCCAGGGGACGGAAAAGCCCGGGGAACCGGAGGACTTCTGGAGTCTTCATAGCGCGAGGGCTTCCACCCGTGCGTTTGCTGAAAACTTGATCAAGGGGGTCATCGGCCATCAGGACCAGATCGATTCAGGGATTACCGGGCTGCTGGAAAATTTCAGTTTCGAACGACTCGCCGCCGTGGACCGCAACGTGCTGCGCGTGGCCTCCTACGAGCTGCTCTACTGCCCGGAGGTGCCCACGCCCGTTATTTTGAACGAGGCCATCGACATCGCCAAAGCCCTCAGCGCCGGTGAGTCCGGCTCCTTCGTCAATGGAGTGCTCGACAAGCTGGCCAAATCCCTGCGCAAACCTGAGCCCAAAAAGGTGGAGCATCCCCTTGGTTCCACCACCGACACCTCTGGCGCCTAGGCGGGCGCGGCTTCAAATCTTCAACACGAATGCGTCGTCATCCGGGCGCATTCCACATTCGTCCTTCTGATTTCGTCCTTTTTTCGCCATGGCCGGTTTTTTCAAATCACTCATCCAGCGCTTCACCAAGCCCGACATTGACTGGGATGACCTGGAGGCCTCCCTCATCGGTGGAGATCTGGGGCCGCGTCTGGCGCTGCAGATCGTGGCAGACCTGAAGTCCCGCCAGCGCACGCTGCACGGGGCGGACATCGTCCAGGTGGCGCGCGAGCATGTGCGCAAAATCTTGCCCGAGTCCGTGCCTGCGATCGAGCCGATCCCCGGCAAGCCCAAGGTCCTCCTCATTGTCGGTGTCAACGGCACCGGCAAGACCACGAGCACAGCCAAGCTGGCGCACCTTCTTCACAAGGGCGGGCACAAGGTGGTGCTGGCTGCCGCAGACACCTTCCGCGCCGCTGCCGTGGAGCAGCTCACGGTCTGGGCTGAGCGTTTGAAGATCCCTCTCGTCAAAGGTCCGCCGAATGGCGATCCGGCATCCGTCTGTTTTGAAGGTTATGAAAAGGCGCTCAAGACAGAGGCTGACTACCTCATCTGTGACACCGCCGGACGGCTGCACACAAAGCACAACCTGATGGAGGAGCTGAAGAAGATTCACCGCATCCTCGGGCGCAAGGATGCCGAGTCTCCGCATGAGGTGCTGCTCGTTTGTGATGCGACCACCGGTTCCAATGCTTTGCAGCAGGCGCGTGAATTCAATAAGGTGATTCCTTTGACCGGTGTCATCGTCACCAAGCTGGATGGTAGCGGCAAAGGCGGTGTGCTTGTGGCGATTCAGCAGGAACTTGGCGTGCCCACCCGTTTCATCGGACTGGGCGAAAGCGTCGAAGATTTCCAGGCGTTTGATTCGAAGCGCTTCGTGGAAGAGCTGCTCTGAGCAGTGTCGAGTGGACAAAAATGATACCTTTGGCCGATACTTTGGTATCTTTGTGGCTGAAGTGAATTTTCATCCCAAGAAATCTATTGTCGAATGGGTATCTCTTTCGCTAAGTAGCAGCGCCCACTTTTTAAATCACACCTTGGAGGAAAATCACCTGTGACGTTCAAATGCCCCTCATGCGACATGCAACTCAAAGCCGAGCCGGAAATGGCAGGCAAAATTGTCCGCTGTCCTGGCTGCAATACCAAGCTGAGCATTCCGGCCATGGCCCCATCTTCGCTGCCAGCTCCTTCAGGGCTGCCTGCTCCGAGCAGCGTGACGGCACCGGCCCCATCACCAGATCTGGCACCTGCTGAAAACGACGCTTTCGGTGCTGAGTATGAGCATGGGGCCACCGCTCCTGATCAGCCGCCCGCCACCGGCACGCCGGAGCGTGGAGAGCGCGGCGGCTGGGAGGAAATTGATCCCACGAACCCCAATGGGTTTCTGAGTTTCGGCATCGGCTTCGTCCTCTTCCTCGCATGGGTCGGCATTCTGTTCCCGTTCAAGGCGCCTGACAGCGTCTCGCCGGCGACGTACACGACCATGCAGTTCATCGCGTCGCTGTTCTTCAAGCACATGCTGGTGAGCTTCATGAACACGCTGTTTTTCACGTGGTCCATGTCGATCCTGTACTTAAAGATGCAGAAGCTCAGCCATCAGCGCAAGGCGCTGCTGCTGGATGTGCTGCCCTGGGAGCTGGGGGCTGAAATCAACCGCGACAACGTGGGCCAGTTCATCGATCACGTTTACAAGCTGCCGCATCGCCTGCGTGACAGCATGATGGTGAACCGCATCCGCAAGGCCCTGGAGCTCTTTGAGGTGAAGCAAAATGTGGGAGATGTGACGAACATGCTCTCCAGCCAGTCCGACATCGACAGCATGCGCATTGGCGGCAGTTACTCGCTGCTGAAGGCGTTCCTTTGGGCCATCCCGATTCTGGGGTTCATCGGCACCGTCATCGGTCTTTCACACGCCATCGGCGGCATGAACTTCGGCAACATGACGGATCTCAAGCAGGTGACCGCGACACTGGGCGCCGTGACCGGCGGTCTCGGCACCGCATTCGATGCCACGCTGCTCGGCCTCGTGCTGGCCATGACATTGAACTTCCCGCTCAACGGCATGATGAAAGCGGAGGACGACTGCCTCAATGACATCGACGCCTTCTGCAATGAAGTGCTGCTTCCCCGCCTTAACGACGGCGGCAGCATCGCCGGCGGAGACACCGCAGGGGTGATGGACACGCTGGTGAAGGCGGTGGCCAATGCGCAGAAGGATTTCCTCGTGGATCTCAACGCCCTCTCCAAGCAGATCAAGGAGCAGGCTGACAACCTCGACAAACGCGCCGCAGCGCATCAGCAGCGGGTGGACGCCGAGTTTGCCATGACGCTGAACCGCATGCGTGAAGACATGACCAATGCGGTGAAGGACAGCGTCAAGACCACCACGGACTACACGCGCGCTCTGGCCAGCGGCATCCAGTCCTTGAACACCCTGCTGTCCGAACTGGGCGGCAAGCAGATCATGATTCATCAGGTGAAGAAAAAGGGCTGGTTCAGCAGCAAGTAGCCTCTTCAACCTCCTCTCACTCATCTAGATCATGGCAAAGCGCCGACATGCCGCCAAAGACGAGATCCTGCTGGTCCCGTTTCTGGACATTCTGTGCTCGCTGATCGGGGTGCTGATCCTCATCATCGTGGTGCTCTGCGTGTCGCAGACCCAGCAGACAGAGGGGCGCACACCGGAGGACGTGCAGATGGCGCAGGACGCCAAGCGCTTGCGGCAGGAGATCGTGGAGCGCAAGGCGCAGGACGTCATTCTCAAGGAGAAGCTGGCGTCCCTGGAAGCGCTGCAAAAGCAGATCGAAGAAAAGGAGCAGCGCTTCGTCAAGCTGCGCAAACTGATCAACACCTCCAAAGACCTCCAGGAGGAGAACCTCAAGATCAGTCAGAAGATGCAGAAGGAGCTGGATGATCTGATGCTCGAAATCGAGGGCATGAAGCAGCAGCAGGCGGAGAGCAAAAAGGAGATCGCCACCCTCATGGCCGAGCTGAAGAAGCGCGATGTGCCGCCGGACAAAAAGATCCCGCCGGTGATTGTGCAGCCTTCCGGTACCGGCATGCCGGCGGATACGAAAGTCTATTTCGTCGAGGCAGGCGGCGGAGCCTTGAAGATCCTCGGTGCCTGGGGAGAGGACTATCGCCTGAGCGCCACGGCCTCGGTGGTGGTCGCTGATGCCGCCTACAATTACTTCCTCACCGAACTCGCCAAGGACCCCAAGTCGCTGATCCTGTTCCTCATCCGTGACGATGGGCAGGGGGCCTTTAACAACGGTGCCGGTCGTGCGGAGAACGACTACAAAGTGCGTGTGGGCAAGCTGCCCATCCCTGGGCGCGGCGTGCTGGATCTTAATTTGTTTGCCAAATTTCGCGGCAAGATTCCGCCACCGCCCGCAGCGCCACCCGCCACGCCAGCCCCCCCGGCGCCTCCTGCGCCCCCGGCCAAAACTCCACCCAAGAAAGCTGCCTGACACGCCATGGCAAAACGCAAACCACATGAGGAGCAGGAGCTGCCGTTCGTCGCCTTGATGGACACGATGACAAACGTCGTCGGTGTGCTCATCATCGTGCTCGTCATGGTCGGCCTGAGCGTGGCCAGTGCGGTGAAAAAGGTGCTGTCCGACCTGCCGCCCGTCACCAAGGAGGAACTCCAGCAGATCCAGGAGCAGGTGAAGAAGCTGCCTGAAAAGATTGACCCGGTGAAAGTCGAGGAGCAGCAGAAGCAGGCGGAAGCCCAGCTCAAGCGCGCCATCGAGGATCTCAAGACCGTCGATACCGCGGACTTGCAGAATAAGATGAAGTTCATGGATCTCGACGCTTTCCAGAAGCAGCTCGACCAGCGGAGAAAAGACCGGGAGGCAAGCAAGGTCGAGACCGATAAAATTCTGGCAGAAGTCGAGCGCCTCAAAGCGCTGCTGGACAAGACACCTGTCTACCAGCCGCCGCCGCCCACCTACGTGCGCCTGCCGAATCCGCGCGCCTATCCTGAGAAGCCCAATGAGACGCGCGTCCTCGTGGCCAAACAAGGCGTGCTGTTCTTCAACCAGGCCAAGTTTTTGCAGCCAATCATCGAAGGCATGGACAAGGTGAAGTCACAGCTCGAATACCAGAAGGTGGAGTACGCCCCGTTTGCCAAGCTGCTGGAAGGCATTCTGGGTTCTCCTGCCAACGCGCAGAAAGCTTGGCCAGATATCGCCCCTCTGGTGGATCGGGTGCAGCTGGAATACGTGGCCCAGGCGTACAAGGCGCTGGTGGCCGGCGGCATCTCGCCCACCAAGTCTTTGCTCAGTGACATCGCTGACATCGCCATTCCCACACGTCAGACCATGGGGGTCGTGGCCGAAGCCATCGTCGCCGCCACCAAAGGGGACGTCACGGCCTGGGTCAAACTTGATCCTGCCCGTCCGCCTGCGCCGCCGGTGATCAAGGCCAGCGCCGCCAGTGGCAAAATCACCTTCTCCTGGGGTGCTGCCACTAAGGAAGTCAAAGCGACACCGAAGGATGTGCTCGGGTACTTCCACGATCTCGCCAAGATGCCAGGCATCGAAAACGTGAGCAAGGCCCGCACCATTTACGATGCCACGCGGATCCAGGCTCTGCTGCAACGCGCGGCCTCCAGCCCGCTGCTGGCAGGCTCTTATGGCTTCGAGCCGAAAATCCTGCCCACTCTGCCCTACGTGCAGCTGGCCCTCACACCCAAAGGCGGCGGTGGCGAGACCATTGAGGCCATGAAGCAGCCCAACTCCGGCTACATTCGCCTCATGCGTGACATCAAGGCGGATCCCAATGGCGTCGCCGTTTTCCAGGTCATGCCGGATGCCTTCGAAGCCTATCTGGAAGCACGAAAATTAGCCGATGAAGTGGGGGTGCCTGCAACGTGGGAATTCCTCGCCAAGCTCGATCTCGCGGTGAACATCTCTGGCTACGAAGTCCAGCGCCTGGCACCCACACCGCCGCGTGCCGGTTCGGGGGCTCCTGGTGCTGTGACCATCGCTCCGCCGAAACGCTCGCTTGATTGAGGTTGGGTAGGCTTTTAGCCTACTGATTGCCAGTTGTTTCTGCACAGCTTGGCATAATCCATCCACTTTATAAGGAGTTCATGGACAGTCGGAATTCCAGTGCCACACTCGCGCCGTATTTGCGTTCCGATGCCCTCTGCTTCTTCGCCCACCCCCCTCCCGCTCTTTGACAAGGTTCGTAAATTTCGTGCTCTGGATGAAGTCCGCGCCGCAGGAATCTATCCCTACTTCCGGGAGATCTCCTCTGCCCAGGACACGGAGGTCATCATCAATGGTCAGCAGGTGCTCATGCTGGGCTCGAACAGCTATCTCGGCCTCACCAATGATCCGCGCATCAAGGAGTCCATCTGCCAGGCCGTGCAGAAATACGGCGCAGGCTGTGCAGGCTCACGCTTCCTGAATGGCACGCTCGACATCCATGTGCAGCTGGAGGAAGAACTCGCGCAGCTCATGAAGAAGCCGGCCGTGCTGCTCTACAGCACCGGCTTTCAGGTCAATCTCGGCGTCATCAGCGCCATCGTCGGGCGTGAAGACTGCATCCTGGCAGACCGGGCCAATCATGCCAGCCTCGGCGCAGGCTGTCAGATGGCCCCCGGGAAGACCTTTCTCTTTTCGCACAATGACATGACGTCACTGGCGCGTCGTCTGGCGCACCTCCCGCCGGAGTCTCCCAAAATCATCGTGGTGGACGGTGTCTTCAGCATGGAGGGGGACATCATCAAGCTGCCCGAGCTGGTGGCGCTGGCCAAGCAGTACAACGCCGCCGTCATGGTGGACGACGCGCACAGCATCGGCGTCCTCGGTGAGCATGGCTCCGGCACCGCCTCGCATTTCGGCCTCGTGGATGACGTGCACCTGATCATGGGCACGTTCAGCAAATCGCTCGCCAGTCTCGGCGGCTTCATCGCCGGGGACTGGGACACGATCGACTACCTCAAGCACCACTCCCGCCCGCTCGTTTTCAGCGCCAGCATGAGTCCCGCGAATGTGGCCGCCGCGCTCGCCGCGCTGCGCATCATGATCGCCGAACCCGAGCGCATGGTGCAGCTCTGGGCCAACACGAATCGCATGAAGCAGGGCCTGCTCGCGCTCGGATTCAAACTCGGTGCGACCGAGACACCCATCCTCCCGGTCTACGTCAATGACACGCTGAAGACCTTCATCTTCTGCAAACGCCTGCAGGATGAAGGCATCTTCGTCAATCCCGTGATCCCTCCCGGTGTTCCTCCCGGTGAAGAGCTCATCCGCGTCAGCCTCATGGCCACCCACACCTTCGCGCAGATCGACCGCGCCCTGGAGAAATTCGAGAAGATCGGCAAGGAACTCGGCATCATTTAAAGTAGTCCGGTTGCGCCGCAACCGGTTCACTTCCTAAATCCCCATCACCTTCCGGATGACCCAGTCCAGCAGGCGGTCCGGTACGATCCGCACCAGCAGCGAACCCACCACGGAATCCAGCCCCACGGGGTAGCGGGTGCGGGGCCGGCGGGATTCCAGCGCATGCGTCACCGCCTTGGCCACCCGCTCCGGCGGAATCGCCATGGAGGGGACTTTCTCCACCATCTTGCGCAGCGCGATGATGGGGGCTGAGTACAGTTTTTCGCACTCGGGAGGCATGCCCACGAAGAGCTGCTCCGCCGCTTCACGCGACTTGCTCCAGATCGGCGTCTTGATCGCCCCGGGCTGAATTAGCGCGACTTGGATCCCCCATGGCCGCAGCTCGATGCGCAGCGAATCCGCGATCGCCTCCAGCGCATGCTTCGTCGCCCCATAGCCCGCCAGAAACGGCTCGCACATGAACCCCGAATTGGAGCCCGTCAAAACGATGCGCCCCCGGCTCGCACGGATCAGCGGCATCACCGCCTGCGTCACTGCGATCAATCCCAGCACGTTGACCTCGAACTGCTTTTCAAAGGCCTCCATCGGCATGAATTCCAGCGGCCCCGCCAGCGCGATGCCCGCATTGTTCACCACGCCCTGCAGCCCCGCCGCACCGCACTGCACGCCCACTTCCTGCACCACGGTTTTGATTTGCTCACGGTTGGTCACATCGAGAATAACCGGGATGATCTGCCCCTCCGCCCCCGCCATGAGTGCCTCGCCATCCGCCACCTTGCGCACTCCGGCAAAGACCCGCCAGCCACGCCCCGCCAGCATGCGTGTGCAGGCTGCGCCGATACCTGTGGATGCACCGGTGATGAGAACATTGCGTGGCACGGCGGTGCGGATGGCGGGCATAAGAAAGAAGTGAAAAGGGTGGTGGCAGGGAGCGCCGTTTCGCACGGACGGGCAGGGCAGGAGGCCAAGGCCCGATGCTTGACCCATCTTGCCCAAAAAGCGAGTTCGGGCCGCTCTTTTCGCTGCTTCGGGGAATACCCGGCGCCTCAATCCACTAGCGCCGCCGAGGCAGGGCTGGGGGTGGTTTCTTCCAGAGAGTTCGCCGCGATCACACGCACCTCGATGAATTCCCCCGGTGGCAGGTCTTGCCGCAGCGTTTCGGTGCCGGGGACCGTGCTCAGGGTGATAAACTCGCCATCATCCTTTCAAACGCTTCAAGCGTTACAAAATTCCTTCATCACGATCAGATCGAAAGAGCCAGTTCGCCAAGGTGAAACGACCAGATCGTTAAGCTTGTGTCTTGTGTTAACGATTTAACCGTAACCTCACTTGTCACAGGTCTCACCCCTCATCATTTGGTTGTCCACTCCTGCAATTTCAAAGGCAAAACTGTTTGAGCGTTACAAAAATGGGTGGCTGAATTGTCGAATACATTGCCCGACCTTCCTTCGCACATCCATGATTCCGCCTCCGCTCCGTTGCCTGTCAGCGGAATCCCGCTAATCATCCGCCATGCATTCACGCTCTGTCCTCAGTCTCGCGCTATCCCTCCTGCTCCTTCTCCCGGCTTGTGCGATCAAGTATGGCCTGCCCACACGGGGTTACGGTTATCCGGCGGGTTTGTCGGTTTTGGCACCCCGGCTCGGCAGCGCTGGAAATTACACGTACTACCCGCGTTACGAGGCCTACTACCATCACGACTCGAAGCAGTTCTATTACCCGAATGGCAAAAACTGGGATGTGAAGCCGACCGTGCTCAACAATTCCGCCCAGGAAATCCGTGCCACCCCCGGGGTGCCGTTTCAGCTCGACGCTCATCCATCGAAATACCACGAGCAGATCAAGCAGGCCTTTCCCATCGGCTGGACTCCCGGCCAAGGCCGCGCTGATGAACCCTACGAGTTTGGCCGCAGCGGCTGGGAACTGGACAACCGGTAGCTTGGGCTTGGGTTTCTAGCTGAGTGCTTGACCCATCCTCCCCGCTGACCCACTCTCGCCCGCATCATGGATCGTCTCATCTGCCTGCTTGGCCTGGTCGTGTTTGTGGCGCTGGCCTGGGCGCTCTCGGAAAAACGTCGGCTGTTTCCGTGGCGGGCGGTGCTGAGCGGCCTGGCGCTGCAGATCACTTTTGGCGTGCTCATCCTCCGCACTCAGCTGGGGCACGATTCCTTTGCGCTGCTCGACAAAATGTTCCGCCGCCTGCTGGGCTTTGCGAATGAAGGCATCGGGCTGGTCTTTGGCCCGCTGGGAGGACCGACCACTTTGCAGGCCGCCTTTGGCCCGAATAACAGCTTCATCCTCGCGCTGACGATCACCGGCAGCATCATCCTCGTCTCCGCGCTTTCCTCCTTTCTGTATCATTACGGCGTGCTGCAGTGGGTCGTCAAAATGGCGGCCTGGGTCATGCGCCGCGTCATGCGTACCAGCGGCAGCGAAACCCTCGCCGCAGCCGCGAACATCTTCATGGGCCAGACGGAGGCCCCGCTCGTCATCAAGCCCTATCTCCCACGCATGACCCGCAGTGAACTCCTCTGCCTCATGGTCGGCGGCATGGCCACCATCGCCGGCGGGGTGCTTGCCGCGTACGTGTCCTTTGGCATCTCCGCTGGGCATCTGCTCACCGCCTCTGTGATGAGCGCCCCCGCCGCACTGATGATGTCGAAAATCCTGATCCCCGAGACCGAGGAAAGCGAGACCGCGCACGGTGCCAGCAAAGTCATCGAACGCGAAACCGAAAACGGCATCGACGCACTCTGCACCGGCGCGAGCGATGGCATGAAGCTGGCCATCAACGTCGTGGCCATGCTCATCGCCTTCGTCGCGGTGGTGGCGCTCTTTAATTACATGCTCTCGCTCGGCCTGCGCGCCTTCGGTCAAAATGTGCCGCAGCCCATGCAACTCGCGCTCGGCTGGCTCAATGCCCCCTGCGCCTGGCTCATGGGCGTGCCGTGGTCCGAGTGCGGTCAGGTGGGCGCGCTCCTCGGCGAGCGCGTGGTGCTGAATGAATTCTTCGCCTATCTGCACCTCAGCCAGCAGGGCGGCACCCTCTCGCCCCGCAGCGCGGAGATCGCCACCTACGCGCTCTGCGGCTTTGCCAACTTCGGCAGCATCGCCATCCAGATCGGCGGCATCGGCGCGCTGGTGCCTGAGCGCCGGGGAGAACTGGCGCAGCTCGGCATCAAATCCATGCTCGGCGGCCTGCTCGCCTGCTATTGCACCGCTTGTGTCGCCGGATTGCTGCTTTAAAGAGTGAGACTGCATGTCCGCAACCACCGGCCTCCATGTCTCCGACCTCCGCTTTGCCTACTCGGCCGAGGGCTTTCGTGTGCATGTGCCGCAGCTTGAACTCGCCTCTGGCAAGGCCCTCGCACTGGCCGGGCCCAGCGGGGCAGGGAAGTCCACCCTGCTGCGCCTGCTCACCGGCCTGCTGACACCCACGGCGGGCAAGGTCAGCCTCGGCACCGCACAGATGGAAACGATGACCCACGAAGCGCGCCGCGCCTTTCGCCTGCAGCACATCGGCCTCGTCTTCCAGGACTTCGCCCTGCTCGACTACCTCACCGTCACCGAGAACATCCTCCTGCCGCATGAGTTCCGTGGAACGGCGAATGCCGCGGTCCGCACGAAGATGCTCGATCTCACCCAGCGCCTGCACATCGACCGCTACCTGGACAAGCGCGTCTCGCATCTCTCGCAGGGCGAGCGCCAGCGCGTCGCCGTGGCGCGTGCACTCGTGCATGAGCCGCAGTTCGTCTTTGCCGATGAGCCCACCGCCTCACTCGATCCCGCACGGGGTCGCATCGTGGTGGACATGCTGCTCGAAGACACCCGCAGACGCGGCGCCTGTCTCGTGATGGTGACGCATGACCCCAATCTGCTGCCGCTCTTTGATCAAACCGTGCGCATGGAGGACCTCGCCACCGCATGAGGACCGCCTTCCATCTGGCCGCGCGCTACGTACTGCGGCATCGCATTCAGAGCGCGTTGCTCGCCGGGGCGCTGGGCCTCGTCTTCGCTCTGCCACTTTGCCTGCGTGTGCTGATCGAGCACGCCCAGCAGGAACTCCGCGCCCGCGCCGCCGCCACGCCGCAGATCGTCGGCACACGTGGCAGCGCTCTCGATCTCATGATGACCGCGCTCTACTTCAAGCGCGAGAACCTCCTGCCGCTGCCCTTTGGCGCGCTCGCTGAAATACGGCGCAATCCCACGGCCACCGCCATCCCTTTGCACGTCCGCTACCAGGCGCAGGGCGCACCCATCGTGGGCACGGAGCTCGAATACTTTGCCTTTCGCGGCCTGCATCTCGCCGCAGGCAAACAGCTTAGCCGCCTGGGCGATTGCGTCGTCGGTGCCACCCTCGCCAAGCAGCGTGGCCTGCAGCCCGGCGGTCACCTCTTTTCCACACCCGAGCAGGCCTTTGACATGGCCGGCGTCTATCCGCTGAAGATGCGCGTCACCGGCATCCTCACCCCCAACGGCACGCCCGATGACGAGGCGCTATTCGTCGATCTCAAAACCTGCTGGCTCATCGAAGGCCGCTCCCATGGCCATGACGACCTCAAGAAAGACGAGTCCGTCGTGCTCAAAAAAGAGGAGGGCAACATCGTCGGCAACGCCGCCGTGCGCATGTTCAATGAAGTCACCGATGCCAACATCGCCTCCTTCCACTTCCATGGCGATGTCTCCACCTATCCCATCAGCGCCGTGATCCTGCTGCCGCAGAATGCCAAGGCCGAAGCCCTGCTCGCGGGGCACTACGCCCGCTCCAAAGAGCAGCAGCTCATCCGCCCGCGCGATGAAATGGAGGCCCTGCTCACCCAGCTCGTGCGCCTGGAGGGCTTCGCCGCCAGCGCCCTGCTCCTCACCGCCACCGCCGCGCTGCTCGTCACCGCGCTCGTCTTTGCGCTCTCCTTCCGCCTGCGCCAGCGCGAATTCGCCACCCTCGAAGACGTCGGTGTCTCGCGTGTCTCGCTCATCAGCGTCAAAGTCCTCGAAGTCCTCATCATCGGTCTCGCCGCAGCGGTGATCGGCCTCCTTCTTCTCCAGTTCTCCTCCTTCGCCGCACCGCATCTGCTGCGCTGGGCTCTTTAATAATATTCCTTTTTCTTCCCTCTTTTTACCCGCCGCATGTCCTACCCCATCGACGCCCTCATTTACGCCCTGGATGTCAATCCCGACATCAGCACCGAAGGGCGCGTGCTCTTCCTGCGTGCCCAGGCTCATCCCGCCTTGGAGCACTTCGAAGGCCGCCTCGTCTGCCAGCAGACCTGGAAGCCCAAGGCCAATCTCCTCCAAGCCGCCGGACACCGCGTGGAGCGCGAGGTCCACGGCCTCTTCGACCTCGTTCTCGTCCTGCCCGATCCCCAGCGCGATCTCATGGTCGCCGATCTCGCCCGCGCCCATGATCACCTCGCCCCCGGCGGCGTCCTCATGGCCGCCGTGCACAACGACGCCGGCAGCAAACGCTGCGAGCAGTACCTGCGCGAAGTCGCCGGGCAGATCGAATCCCTCTCCAAGCACCACAGCCGCGCCTTCTGGGCCACCAAGCAGGAAGACAAGCCCTGGAAAGCCGACCTCCTCGAACGCTGGCGCCAGGGTGCCGCCATGCGCCGCATCCTCGACGGCCGTTTTTGGTCACGCCCCGGCCTTTTCAACTGGGACCGCATCGACGAAGGCTCCGCCCTCCTCGCCAAGCACCTGCCAGACACCATCAAAGGCAACGTCGCCGATTTCGGCTGCGGCTGGGGCTTCCTGAGCGATCACCTCCTGCGCACCTGCCACGACATCGACACCCTCGACATCTATGATGCCGACGGTGACTGCTTCGAATGCGCCCGCCGCAATCTCGGCCTCGTGCCCACCAAGGTCAAAGCCCACCCCCACTGGCAGGACATCACCACCGGGTTTGAGCGCACCAAGTTTGACACCGTCGTGATGAACCCCCCGTTTCACGAAGGCAAAGAGGCCGATCCCCTCATCGGCCTCAAGTTCATCGCCGCCGCCGCCCAGGCCCTGCGACCCGGTGGGCAGCTCTGGCTCGTCGCCAACCGCCAGCTCCCCTATGAGAACCTGCTGACCGAAGCCTTTTCGCAGATGGACAAGATCATCGAGACCGGCGGTTTCAAAGTCCTTCACGCCCAAAACCCCATCGTCCAGCCCACCTATGTGCGCCGCGGCAAGCGCCGTCGCTGAATCCGACACAAAGAATCTCACAAAGAATGCAAAACAGAGGAACAAAGCGTTTGCAAAACAAGGCACCGACTCGATAATCGCGGCCCACTTCGAAAGGAGAATGGGTAGGTACCCGAGCGGTCAAAGGGGGCAGACTGTAAATCTGCTGGCTTACGCCTACGCTGGTTCGAATCCAGCCCTGCCCACCACCTTCATATTCAAAGTGTTACGCCTCCCGAAAGGGAGTGAGATTCGAGAGATGTTAAAAGTTGCTTGGCCACTTCTTGGCCACTTTTTGAACTCCGGAAAAAAGGTGTTTGAGTCTGTTTCAGAAGATTCAAGGATGTTTTTGGGAAGGGCTGAGACTAATTGATCACCAAATCCTGGATGTGCCCGCAATGCTTCGGTTGGGCGATGAGGACGACACAATGCCGTCCACTCCTCCCGAAGTCCACCTGCTCACTGATGGCCAACAAGTTTGGCATTCACGCTGCTCAACGCCTTTTGAGACGCACCAGCACGACCCTCACCTCGAAATTTTACCCGGACAGGATAGCCGCGACACTTCCGGGAATTGGCGTTTTATAGAGGCAAATCTTTCGATGGCGTCTTGGCCAACGGGGGAAAGGCGCAATTTCCTCAGCTACGTCTTTGATGCCGCCAGGATCATGAACGACACTGGCATCAAGAAGCAGGTCAAACGTCACTGGAAAAGGCTGCAGGAGGAAATCGAGAAGCCATTGCAGTATATAGAAGGCGATAAATTCGTCGCTTTATCCCTATAATCCCTACACTATATTTCCTTAACTTTGTCGACCAACCATTCCGAGGACTTTGTGTTCTTGCTTGCCTTTTATTGAGAAAACAGGTTATTTATTACGTTTATTTACCTGATGCCCCGAGCTTTAAAATATCAAAACTCAATCGAGACGATACCCGCGTGTCCGATGCATGGTGTTAAACAATTGGATTGCATTGTGTATCGCTTTACGAAAGAGGACCCATCTTGGTCCATGAATTGAAAACGTGAGCAACTCCGTGACTGCCCAGCATCGAGAAATATTCAGGCTGCAGCAGTGACTTGTTTCGCACCTCAACAGCATACGCATACGTCTGCGGCAGTTGGGAGAAGAACTCGTCTAGTTGGGTCACGAAATCTCGGCCATGCTCGAAATCCTTGGGATAAAAATGAGAGAATTCGAATATGAAAACGCCGGCCTTGTCCTGGATTCGATCAAACGAGGACAGGAACGCCTTCTTGAACAGGTCCGCGTTTAGAAAGTGCTCATTGGGTTTTCCAGCCAGGGCACCAAAACGAGGGAGGTTGGTGTAATTCTTGAGGGTGATCGTGTCGGTGACCTTGAAGCCAAACCGGAATGTATCGGGCACCTGCTTGCTGAGACCTTGCAAATATTGGGGCGAGGGGAACTTGTAATAGTCAGTATCGACACAGACCGTTGGAAAGACCTCAGCGTATTCAGTCAGGCATTCTCGTTCAAATTTGGCCTCAGAGAATTTGTTGCGGGTGGTGTATCGTGCTTCGTCGTAAATTTGTCCGCACCAGCCCGGATATGTCCATGATGACGTCCCGATCAAAACAGATTCACTGGCGAGACGTTGAAGGGGCTCACGAAGCAGTTTGTGCGTTGGCTCATCAAAGATCATGGTGGCTTTATGGACTTTGGTGTTGAAACTGTTGCTTTACGTTTCCTGAGGGTGGCCGAAAAGGAGATTGCATCTCTGCTTTGATGATCACTAATGCAGCATGAAGTTAATCCTTGTCATTAGCGGCATGACGTTTTTTTGGGCGGTGACACTACGTCTTCGTGCTCAAGACAGTCGGATTGACAAAATCTGCCTTCCAACAAGTGAGTGGATTCAACGGGCGGATTTGTACTTTCGCAAAACCTCGGCAGAACCCGAAGGCTGGCTGCTGCTCTGCCCTGGAAGAAACGGAAGCGGCGAAGGACTGTTGAACGACAAAGGGTGGCTGGCATTTGCGAAAGATCACAACCTCCTGATGTGTGGGGTTTCATTCGCCTCCTCAAGAAAGGACGATCTGCTGGGGCGCTACACCGAGGTGCAGAAAGGTTCGGGTGAACATATATTGAAGACGATGGATCATTATGCTGGGAAGGAACTGCCGATGCTGGTGGTGGGTTTTTCCGCCGGAGCCAGATTCACCACCAATTGGATCGCATGGAAGCCGGAGCGTGTCATCGCCTGGTCAGCTCAGGCGGTGGGAAACTGGCCTGATCCGGTGGTGAGCAAGGACTGTCCTCCGGGAATCGTGGCCTCCGGGGAGTATGATGCCGGCTCCTGGTTTGCCGCCTTGCAGTATTTTCAGGCAGCCCGGAAGCAAGACAAGAAGGTAATCTGGCTCAGCCTCGAAAAACTCGGACACCAACGCTCTCCTGCATTGGATAATTTCACTCGGCAACTGTTTGCCTGGTGTCTTGCCAGAGAGCCTTTAGATGAGCGATGGTTCGACATTGATTCGAAAAAGCGGCTCACCGAGCAGCAAATGCGCGACGACATGATCTTTTCCTGCTGGTTTCCAACAGAAAAGCTTGCATTGTTGTGGGAAAACTTGCACCATCCGTAAGCATTCTGTTGCGTCCACGAGCAACATGACCTCCGTCCCTTCTTTAAGTCATGAAACGATCCATACTGATTTACTTAGGAGTGAGCCTGTTTGGCGCCTTCGCCTCAGCTCAGCAGAATCAGCCGCCACAAACCCCAGGTGGCAACCAGCCAGGGGGCGCAACCCCCGGCGGCTCGCAAGCAGGAGGGGGGAACGTTCCGCCTGGCCAAGGCGGAACCCCTCCCAACACCAATTCCTCCGATGTCAAAACACTCTACACCGAAAAGCCGGGGCAAGGGAGCGCGGGCCAGCAGGCCAACGACATGCAGAACATGATGCAGAAGCGGTCGCAGGCGAATGAATCTCTGATTGGAATTGAGACGACCCTGCCACCCGAGTTGGAAAGTTTTTTGAGCACACCGCCACCGCCGCCAGAACAACTGGGGGCGTACGAGAAGTCATTTGACACCATTGTGCAATTGCTTCGCCAGAGGAATGTGACCAAAGCGGTGGTGAGCCTTTATGAGCTGAGCGCCTATCCCTGGGATTCAGGAATCTCAGAACAGCTGGGAAACCGCATTCTGGCCTACTGGGACATGCAGCGCGATCAGACCAAATTGCTCGCCGCCAATGCCGAACTTGAAAAAAAAATCAAACAGTCTGCGTGGAATGCGGACATTCAATCGGCTGCCGTGCAGAAGAGCGAGCTGGATTATCAGCGTCGCCAGAACCAGTCAAAATCCGGGAAACAGGGCGCGCAACAACAAGCCGACAATTCAGGAAACCAGAACAACAAAAACGGCGGTGCCTTTCTGCCCAATCCTGCGCAGGCCACCTCAGGCGTGGGCAATGTGATGGGACGCCTGCGCCTGGCGGAGGACTATTTCCAGACGCTGGACTCACGGGCTCGCACCCGGATCAATGAAATGGAGACCATAGCCAATGAGAAAAAAGCCCGCGCCGATTTCCAGGGTAACATCAAGGCATTGTTTGAGAATGGACGGCATTATCATTCCAAGCTTGCAGTCGATTTTTATCGTGTCGTCATGGGGGATGGTGATTTTCCCGCCGCCTTGGCAACCCAGGCGGCACAGGCTGCCGAAATCGTGCAGCGCATTCGAAGCGACGCGCCGGTGATCGCCGCCAAAGTGCAATCCAAACGGCTTGCCTCGGCTTCACAAATGCTGCGTGAGGATTTCACGATCTCCCGTTTGCATCCAGCACTGCAAGCCATCCCATTGGAGTCGCGGATGATCATTCAGGACTACTTCGCCGATCTGCAAAAGTTGCAGAATATGGCGGAAGCACGGGACTTTGCGGCGATGGAAAAGCAAATCACCCGCATGGAGGAGGATGTGGTGGATTTTGATGCCACCAAGCCGCGTGCTTATGTGAACGCCATGCGGAATGAAAGCAACATGCGCCTCGGCATGGCAAAGCTGGCCGCCCAGCAGGGGAATCTCGACAAGTCGATGGAAGAATTCAAGGCCGCGACCATGGCATGGCCCGATAATCCTGCCATTGCCGAGGCATCCAAAGAGTTTTTTAACAAGCAGGATGCGATGAGCCAGTCTGGAGAGGATTTTGACAAGGCATTCGCCAAAGAGGACTACCGCGAAATCTTCGACAAGCAGCTGCAATACGCCACCGCCGTACATGGTGACAAAAAGAAGGAAGGACAGCTCAAAAAAGCGCTGGAGACCGTCAAAGCGGCGGAGATGGCCCTGGAAAAAGCCAAACTGCTGGAACGCAACCGGGATGTGTCCGGTGCCTGGGAAACCTTGGAACTGGCTTCAGAAGAGTGGCCGGAGGACAGCGTGCTCAACAAGCGCCGTGCGGATCTATCGGTGCGTGCCTCGGAGTATGTCAAGTCCATCAGCAATGCCAAGGATGCGGAAGCGGCCGGCAACATGGGTTCCAGTCTGGCGTGGTTCCTCAATGCGCAGCAGACCTACCCTCCCAGCCAGATTGCGAATGAAGCCATTGAACGGTTGAGCGACAAGATTCTGGGCAAGCGTCCCAAGTTCACGAAAAAGCCCCGTGAAGAGGATGCTGTGGATGACGATGCCAAATCGAAAGATCAGCCGCCAGCCACTCCACACGATACAGCCGCCGTATCTCCGTCAAATCCCTGAACAGTTGAGTGATCATGAGACTGCCACGAGCTTTGATCCATGGAGCCTGCTGCCTGCTGATGACCGGGGTTTGTCCCGCACAGACGCCGCCATTGCCGGCCCAGGCTCTACCGGGGCAGCCGCCGGAAACTACTTCGGTCCCAGCCAAGGCTGGCACGCCGACACCGGCTGCAGTTCCTGAAGCAGTCGTTGCTTTGGCTACGGCCAAACCCGTGGTTCCGGAACTCAAACTGCCTGCCAATTTGCAGCAGCTCCGGCCTAACGCACTGCCGTATCGAATTGAGCGCAAAATCTTTGGTCCCAATAAAAGCTTCAAACGCGTCGAATTTTTCTGGGTCGAACCCAAAGCCAGACCGAAAGCCTATGTGGTGCTGGCTACCAACATGGCAAAACCGCGACTTCCTCTTGAGGACCGACAGTGGGCAGAGTTTGCCGAAAAAAATCAGCTTGGACTCATCTCGGTGGGCTTGGATGAACTGGACGACTCGGGGCGTGTGATTGAAAAAGCCATTGATCTGGATGTGCGTCTGCAACGCGTTGTGGACGATGTTTTTGGCCCGGGCCTCAAGGGCGCCTTTTTTGCGTCTGATCGAGGAGCTTACTGGATGCACCGGGTGGTGATGCGCAAACCCTGGTTGTGGGGCTTCTGGTGCAGCAGGGATGTGGCGCAATATCCGCCCGTGCCGCGTAACATTGAATATCCGTCAGGTCTGGTGTTAAACACCTCGCCTGCTCAGTATGAAAGCAATTTGTTTTTCTTTCAGGATCTGCGGCGTGCGAAGATCACCAACCGCGTCGGTTTCGCTTCCTTGAACGGCAGAACGCTGGATGCCGCTTATCAGGATCGCTTCGGTCAGCAGTATCTGCTGGCGGTATTGGCTGGTGGCAACGCGGCCAGTTTGTGGTTTGAAATTCACTCCGAAGCGAACTGCGCCCTGTTGGAAAAGCCGCCACCGCCGCAGTTTCAATGCTGGGTGCCGGGAGATGAAGTGCCGGGAGCCTGGAAATTGCTGCACCAAGAGCAAAAGAAAATGCCCGACAGTCAGATGGCATTTGCCGATGTCAGACTGCTGGACGGAAAGCAGGTGAAGTTGATCTACAGGATTCCAGGAAAAGTGAAGCTGGGAGTGCCTGTCAGGCATGTGGTGATCTGCCTGTTGTGGGCTGAAAATGAAGAAGAACTGCAGAAGAAAGTTCAGAACAGCATAGATTACAAAGGGTCTCTTTGGAATCGAGATCGTGTCGGAGTCATTGCCATCAATGCCAAATCATTTGGTTTCGTGGCGGATATGCCAGCAGCTCGCACCGTGGCTGAGTTGAAAGATTTGAAACAAAACATGTCCATTTATGCTCCCGCGTTTTGGCAGGTCATTGGGAAGGCCAATGGTGAACTGGGGTGGCCAGCAGCGCAGTTCCATCTGTTTGGATCAGGCATTGGTGCCAGCATTGCACAGGCATGGGCTTATGCCGATCCCACTCGATTTCTTTCGGTACATCTGAACGGCGGAGGGCCCTATCTGGATGTGGACCCTGCGATGAGCAATACGTGTTGGCTGCTAACGACTGGCGGCAAAAACGCCGGGTACGACATGACCGTCAATCTCTACGCAATGGCTAAAAAAGAAGGCTGGCCGGTGATGTTCAACAGTCGCCTCGGGGCTTCAGGTGGTTTGGATGATTGGGTGTGGGCATCGGGATCTGAGTTCTTCAACTACACCCGAGACATGGCCGATCTAATCAGAAAGGAGCAAACAGAAGGCAAACCGCCAAGTGCCCCCACTGCTGCCGCACTGATCGTCAAGCGCCTGCGTGAGTCCGCCGTTCTGATGGAACTGGACACCCGCAAAGTGGTCCATCTGGCGGATGCCTCGCTCATACCCGATGAGCAGCGCATATCATTGCCCACGGTTGAACTTGAAGAAGCCTGGCGTCTCGAAGGCGCCCCAAGGCCTGTGGTGCCCCCACCAACGTCTCCCGGTGGTCAATCCGCTGCTGCTACGCCACCAGCGACAGCCCCGACTAATACTGGCGGGTCACCGCCACCATCTCCACCCCAGGCCAAAACCAGCGGGTCACCACCTAAAGCACCGAAGCCTCCTGTTCCGGCGAAACCATGAAGCGTGTGCACACAATCTTAGCCTGCATGCTACCCCGATTGCTGGTTGCCTGGTGTCTGTCTGTTTCATGGGGGATGGCCCAGCAGCCTGCAAATCAAACCGGGCAGCCTACGTTAGCGACCCCGGCCACGGAGGAAGCCACGAAACAGGTTTCTGCGGTCCCTTCGCTGGCAGGAGTCATCGTTGGCAAAGCGCCGACGACTCATGACAAACAATTCGAGTCCCTGGAGATCTACTGGTGGAAGGTCGTGAAACAACCCCGGGCCGTGCTGGTGCTGGCTGATGAAAAAGCACGCACCGAAGTGTTTTTGAACGAAGCCTGGATCAGCTTTCTCAGGGCTCACCAATGGAGCTTGCTCGTCCTGGGTGTCAAAGGGGCTGGAACTTCACCGCCATTGGAACCGGCTGTTGCTGCTTTGGAACAACACCTGTTCACGTGGATTGAATCAAAAACTCGTCCACCCTTGAATGGAGGCGATGATGATGAAGAGGATGAGCTGGAAAAGAAAAAGGGGCCGGTTTCGCTGCTGTTTCATGCCTCGGGCAGTGCCACGTTCTGGATGGAATCAATCATGCTGCGCAAGCCTTCACGCTTTGCCGCTTGGCTGGCGGTCGATTCCATCAAGTTTCCAGAGATTCCGCGCGTCAAAGACTTCAAAACTGCACCGGGAGGATTTCTGCCTCTTGTTGCCACCATTCCATCACCTTTTACCACAGCCACATTGCCGGCTGTGAAGAAATACTACGAGCAACTGGATCACTTTGAGGAAATACGCTCCAGAAATGGTGAGAGCCGTGTTTCTTTCATTCCGTGGACCACGGGCTCTTCGACCGAACTGCGCGACAGCTTTGCCAGAATGTATTTGGAGGCGGCCACTTATGATGAGGATGACGAACACCTCTGGTTGAATGTACAATCTTTGCTGGAACATCCGCTGAGTGCACCAAACAAGCCGGATCCCACGCGTTTTGGCTGGTTGCCCAGCCAGACACTGCTTGGTGCGGTCAAAGTGCTGCGTCCTGCGGTGATTCCCAAACCGCCTCCTTCCGTAGGCAGAAGGTTTTTCAAGACGAGGGAGTTCGCCTCCTGCGATTTACTCTGGATCAGAAACGTACCAAAGCCCCAGGCTGTGCTCATCATTGCCGCTAATGCATTGCCTGCACACATTCGCTTTATGCCGGATTGGATCGACTATGCCAAAAAGCACGAATGGGCCGTGTTGCTGATGGGTCTGAAGGAAGACCGCATAGGTTCGCTCGAGAGTGCCGCCGAAAATCTAGAAACGCGGTTGTACCGGGAAATCGATAATTTGGCTGGCTCTGAATTGAAAAATCTGCCGTTGATCACCTATGCGCAGGGAACTCCGGCGATGTGGCTGCAAACCCTGATGCTGAGGCAGCCTTCTCGTTACCAGGCTTGGATTTCGCTCGGCGCGCCGAGGTTTCCTTCGGTCACAGCAGCCATCAAAGTTCCGCCTGGAATGCTCATTTCCCAGAATACCGGACAGTATGGCCAAAGCCTCCTTCACTTTGAAGATCTGCGCGGCGCGGATGCCTACAATCCTGTCTGCTTTCTCCCGCTTGCAGACATCAAACCTACAGGCACCATTTTGGAGGCATCCTATCGCGCTTTTCTTGACGCCGCCATATCTGCCACAAAGGAGACCGTGCATTGGCTGCATCTACACAGCCTCACCTTGCCGCCCAATTCGATCACCTCCCGGCCAGATCCCAAGCACTATTCCTGGTTTCCAAGCTCAGACATTCTCGGCATCTGGAAGGCGCTGCGGCAGGACACAATTCCCGTGCCGCTCCCGATCATCGCCAAGCGTAGCTTCAAGACCAAGATTCCTGAAGTGCCCGAACTCAAGCTCTTTGTCCGCATTCCCGGTACTCTCATGAAGGGTCAGGCTCCCAACGGAGTGATATGCTTTTGCACCTGGCAACAGGAGGATACCACGCTGATCAACCGCCTCAAGAGCACCGAAGACAGCCTCGTTGCTTTTGCCGATCACCATGGCATGGCCATGATCACCTGGAATACGGCCAGCATGCTGCCTGCCGGCACCAAGGTGTTCAACCTCACGCCGGAACTCGAAGCCGAACTGCAGACAAGATACAACGCCTTTGGTGAGGAGTGGCGCTCAGCCCTCAAAAAGGTCTGCCATGAGTTCAAACTACAGGACAAGGACATGCTGCTGCACGGTGTCTCCAGAGGCGCGGCCTTTGCGCACCAGATCTCCATGCGCTACCCGCAGCAGTTTCTGGCGGTACACACGCACATTGGCAGTCATTATAATGAAACGGTGCCCAAGGAGGCCAAGGATACTTTCTGGTTGGTGACGACTGGCGAGGCAGACGGAGGCTACCGAGATTCCTTTGAGTTGTACACCAAGCTCAAAGAACTCGGGGCTCCCACTCTGTTCAAGGCTGGGGAGAGCCTCGGACATGCCTCAAGGCGAGACATCGAAGAACTCGGTTCAGCCTTTTTCACCTATGCGCTCAACCTGCGCAATCGCTGCGAAAAAGAAAAGGCCAAGAATCGGACCTTCAAAGACACGCCGGTTTCACTGTTTCAAAAGGCGGTAGCAGCACCGCCATGGTTCGGAGACTACATCAACCATCAGGCCTTTCAGGTTGGCAATCCCGAACTCGACTCCATCCCCGTTGAACAACGCATGCCTCTGCCCACCGAAGAGATTGCCAAAGCCTGGGGCATGTCCTTGGATGCCGCCACCGCCAGAAAAGAGCCCCCAAAAAACTTTGCCGCAGGCAAATGACTCATACCTTCCAATCTCTCATGCCCGCTCCCGAACATCCTTACCACAAAGACGAGTCCCCGCCAGTTTATGCAACCAGGGCGGTGCCAGCTTCGCAGCAGCCCGCAGCAGCACCTCCTCCGGGCTACCAAACCCACCCCCAGCAGACGTGGAACAGTCCGGTGGGCCAGCAGGTTCCTGCGTGGTATCCCCCGCAGCAGGGCCAGCAGAAAAGCAAAGCCTGGCTCTGGGTACTACTTGGTGCTCTTGGAGCTGTTGCCTTGTCCGTTGGCGGATTCATGCTGTTTAAAACAGGCTCAGATCCGCTCCGTACATTGGAAGAATTTCCCATCGAATCCTATCTGCGCAATCACGAAGCCGTTTTGGGATCTCGTTTTCGCGCAGAACTCATCCTGGATGCCGACCTAGGAGGGGAATTTGGCAAAGGCCGCATATTCTCCTTCCGCAGTCAATCAACGGGGCGTCTCCTCCCAATTTTGATCCCTGACAACATTGGCCAGTCCGTTTTCGACAAAGGCCAGCGTTATCAATTAGAACTCGAAGTCCGTACTGGCGGCGTTGTCTATGCCAATTTGTGCCGCAAAAATTGAGCCGCATTTATGCTCAAAACACTCCATACGAACACCAATTTAGACTGATGTGATCAATTCAATTCATGGAGTTGATTGTTTCCTAAAAGATCAGGGGCGGGTTTTTCTGATTCATTAGGGGGCGGAGATTGCCAATTGGGGTAAACCTCTGTTTGCAAACTGCCCTTTTCTGGATGCAGCAACTCACGGTAGCGGAATACAAGTCTCATCGATTGCACCTTGTCATCGTGAGACGCGTTCCACTCGCGAACCAGATAATCGTGAAGTGCCTTAGCCAAAGCAGGTTGTTCATTCTGAAACAGTCCCACTAGATGCTTTCGCCAGCGAAAGTTCCGGTAGTGAGAAGCAACCATTTCCAGCCGTTCCTCTAATATTGGTGCATTGCCGGTAAAAAGGTCAACCTGCCTGCCTGAATGGAGGTTCGCAATTGCCAGCATCCAGCCGTCGCGGGTTGAAGGACGTGCTGCGAAAAGGGACCATCTCTGTCGTAATCCGAGAGCAACACCCGGCTGTTGGATCGACATATTAAACCAGCTTTTAGAATATTGAGGAAAAAGAGAAGCGACATTCCAGAGGAGCATGTATAAAATTGAGACAAATGCGAGGCTGCGAACACCGATTAGAAATGTGTTACGGATTGGCGCTCGCAGGCGTGGGAACGCTAATGCAGGAAGTTTAGAGTGACGTACGATGAAATTCATTTCATCGGGGAAACGTTTTCCAAGCCATTCCCAAGCTTCCGTGGGGATAAAAGGAAGCCATGCGGCAGCACAGACGAATGGAAATAAACCCAATCGCATCATTGGGGCCAAGAGTAACAGATGGAAACTTATGAAGGCAATAACAGCGAGAAGGCGAATGCTCCAATATCTTCCTCCCATGAGAGCTAGCAGTGGTCCGAGCTCTTCCAATAATAACGTTCCACGAGTGGCGACCCTACACAGTGTGGGGAATTGGCTAAACCACGCGCCCAAGGGCGTGATCAGTGATCCGATATGCAGTGACTGCTCGACTGCGGTGAAATCACTACGCCAGACGGGATGGCACTTCAAGATGGCGGTGAACCAGTATAAACAGCATACCTGAAGCAGAAGTCCAGAAACAGCGAAACCCCGAAGGGTCATATCGTCGACCGTCAAAGACTTTTCTCTAAAAACACTCTCGGCACAAACCAGAGTATGCCAAAACAAAAGCAATTTCAAAAAAGTATCTCCACCATTTGTGACGTTGGGCGCACGTGTGACGATGGAAACATGAACCACCCAGGTAACGACGCTCGTCAACAATATTCTTCTTCCAGAAAGTAAAAAAAAACCCAAAAAGCAGAATATCACGAGGCTGCCAAGTTGAAGACATGTCGAATCGGATAAAAAAAGTAGAGACCATTTTCCAGCCATATTGGACTGGTTTTGAACGCTTTGACAGATATCTAAAATAGGGAATATACCCTGTGATGAATAGAAGCATGCCCAGTCAGAAAGGCGTCCAAAAGCATCGGCAATGACTATGCAGCCTAGACTAAGGCGCATCAGATAAAAAGACCTAGGATCTGAGGAAAAAAGTTGCACCATGGTGAAATGTGTGTAGAATAAATACGAAATTATGAAAAAGTCACTAACAATCGTCTTAGCAATGGTTTCGATTGCAATCGTTCATCTTGGTTTCAATGCCATGGCTGGATTTACTTTCCCCAATGTTCTTTATGCAGAAGCATGCGATCCGGAAGAGGACGATCCAAATGGCAATCAGTGAGAATTAGGGGGGGGCGTATTAAAAAGTTGCGTATGCATCTTCTAAAGACAATCACGATTTTCCTTACCATTGCTTCTTATGGTGGGGCTTATGCTACAGATGCCTTTAATGAGCTATTTAGCAAGCGTGTAGCAAATGCGGTGAAAAGTGCAGATCGCTATGGGTACCTCTCGTGGTGGTACGACATTCCGAGTTTTGTCAGAATTGAGAATGAGGAGGTGCCGCTTTCTTTTAGGTTGTCGACAAATCCTGAGTCAAAATATGGAAGTTTCTTCGGTCCATACTTTGTATGTCCTTTACTTGAAAGTTGCGCGGTTGAAGCGTCGGAGGGATCAGTTATAGTATGGACGCCAGGCGGCCAAAAGATTACTTTGCATTGTTTGCCTGCTAACCCTGATCGATTCGAATCTAAAGATGGCTGGATAGGGATGCGTGAAGGCGAACGCTTCACGCTTACGAAAGGCGGTCAATATTCACTAAAATATAAAAGAGGTTCAATAGAGGGATTATGGGTCGAAGGAAAACTGGCATATAGCTGGGTTAGAAAACGCTCGCGACTTGAATCGTTGCTTAGCGTGAAGGATGGGAAGACGCTAATCGACATTGGTTACAACGAAGACGGCTTAGTTAAGTCCATTAATAATCTGCGAGGCGAACGTTACGAGTTCGGCTACAAGCCTGTACCCAATGTTCAATTGGTGCAGGACAATTGGGTTGTACAATCACTCGCCCCTTATTTGAGCCTTATTCAGTCCAACGATGCTAAATTGCTCGCAATGGACACAGGTTTTAATTTTGACCAGGGTGGGTATTTTACGGACATAAAACCAAATAGGACTTTAGCTAGTTCAATCAAATTTGTTTGGGGGGCAAATGGCATTTTAATCTCTGATAGAGATCTGACATATTCAACGTCGAAGCAACCTGGAGGATCGACACGTCCTAAAATCACCGGCACAGATAAAACTGGTCGTATAGAGTCATATTTTTATGATCCAACAAAAGGAATCGCAGAAAGAACGAGTATAACGGGACACGTAACAAAGATTTATTATATACTAACACCGGGGTCCTGCTTTGGAATGAAGCGCAAGGTCGAATCGTTTAATGAAAAAAGTGAGTTAATAAACGTTGTTAATATGCAGTACGATTCATCCGGCAACTTGCTGAAGTATTCTTCTTCTGACCAACAGCATACAGCTGAACAGGTCACCAGGTACATAAAAAGCCCCGACGCAAAGTCAATGATAGCACGTAATGGCGAAGTGCTCGTAGGCATAAACAAAATGGATAGAGTCTACCAAATATCTTCCGAACGGGCAACGATTGATCTGATTCCCGATGGCGGTGGTAAATTGATCGAACGTATAAAACTATCTAACGGAATAAGTTGGACAAGGGTTACTGCCTCAGACGGGACGTCCCAACTAATCAAACTAAATACAAAATAACTAATCACGCCATGAAAAAATTGTTCAGCACAAATGTCAAAATATTCGTCTTATTCACAATAGGAATTATGGCAATACATGCAGCTGACGTAGACTGTTCGAGTAAATGTACTCCTATGGGACCGCCAAACCCTCCGTTGCCTGATGGCGCAGCGCCTTCATCGCAGCCGCCGAATGGATGTAAGTGGCAATATACTGGCTATGACGCACCTTCTCGAGGAGACCCGAGGCAACAGAATTGTGACTTGGTATATAGTTTTGTACAAGTGGATGACTCGAATTGTGAGGGTGTCAATGAAGACCCTGTGTACATGAGGTGTGGGGAGCCACATATTTGCTCTGGTGAATTCCAACCTGCTACAGGGTTTTGGATGTTCGACGCAGTCGATAAAGATTGTGAAACTTGTTCGGACACCTCCGAATCAGGCGCTGTCATCGATAACGACTTTCTGGATACAAATGGTGCCGGGTACTACACACAGGCATCAGGCGATAATGAACCAGCGGGCCCTCCACAGTGGGTTTTATTAACGCAAATATAGTATATTACTTCGACGTGAACACCCTCTTTCGTGCAATCTGTTTTTGTATAAGCGCACTACTATTCATTAGTATTGAAGTAGAGGCTGCTGATGAACAAGTTGTGAGATTTAGATTATATAAAGTGTCGGACAAAGAATGGAAAGCCGAACACGGGGTATGGGACCCGGCGACCGGGTTCATAAGGTCCGTAACGTATGACAATATTGCTCCTCCTGTGCTCTTTCAAAAAGATTATGTTTTGCAAATGATCAAAGCAGGTTTGCCCAAAGTCGGTACGGCAGTAATGGCTGAATCAGCGGGGCGCGTACCGAAATACATTACGAGCAGCGGATGGCAGACCAGTAAATCACTTAATTATGAAGAGCTAAAAAAACGCTTTGAACGAAATATTTATAAGCGTGATCTGCCAAACTTCTTTCTCGCGAAACTGCCTGAAAAAATTGTCAATAGCGCGAAAAACAATGAAAAAGTGCAAATACCACATTTGCTGGAGAAGATAAATAATGCTGTGGCCGCAACCGACAACGGGCTAACGATTAGTGGCTTTAGAATGATAGGCACAAAAGTTGTATCGGACAAAGATTTCAAAACGATTTACAAAATCGACTCCGACGGAAAGCTCGATTCCTTGCTGGAATATCAAAATCAAAATGTTGTGGACTGGGTAGTCTTCCTGCCTGGCGAATACGCACCAATAGTTTCGGACCAGAAATTGATAGAGGGAGCCCGAGACTCTCTAAAAGCTAAAATAGCTGAGCTTGCGAAATCATCCCCCCAGTTTTTCAAAACAAACGCACCCTCTTTGGGTATTGTTTTAAGTCCAAGCGAAGGTGCGAACGGTGCAAAAATTAAAGGTATTGCTCCGAATTCTCCTGCATCTCAAGCTGGGCTACGAATTGGCTGGAAACTTCTAGAAGTTAACGGTGAGTCAATAGTAGACTTGCCAATGCTTGAATCGATAAAGAAAATTAACATGATTCAAGGCGATGTTCGCATCTTATTTCTCGATGGTGCAAATAAACTTCATGAAGTCAGCATGAAGAAGGCTATTATTAAATAATGTTGGGGCACAAACGCATCTATTTTGCATGCGCTATTTTGTTAGCGATAACATTACTGTTGTTTGTAAAAAGGAGCGGTGATACTGTCAATAGACAAGGCAATCCGACAACTGGGAGCGCAAATTGGAAGATAGTCTCAAATACGAATTTTGGAATTATACCCAAAAATTTTGAGCCTTCGGAGCATCCCCATATTCTGCGTCTAATCAACATCTCTAATGCCCCTCTTCGCATCATTTCTGCTCAGAAAGATTGCACCTGCATGGAGGCCTTAGTTCCGGACCATCTAATTTATCCGGGGAAAACTTTGGAGATCGAACTTCGCATAAAGAGGCCAGAGAGAAATGTTCGCAATCTCAGTAAGACAAGAACGACTCTGATCCTATTGGATAGTCAAGAATGCAAAACGCCGATCAATCTTTATACTGAGTGGTCTAAGACTATCTTGGTAACGCCGGATCAAGCTACGCTCGTTGGGGCGGTCGGCGATAAGCTATCCGCCAAACTAGAAATTGCAGGTTTGAAAGACGTGGAATATGCAGCGGTTAAGTTTTCCAACTTTGAAGGGGAGCGTTTAGACGTTTCTGGAACGTCTAACTCGGGTGACGGAGCTATCGCAATTGATATATCGACTGAGAGATCGGTGCTTGCGCACGACTTAAAGGGCATGATGTCGCTTGAATTCCAGGATGGATCAGCTTTGAGTATTCCTCTTGAAATTCGACGCTGGCAAGGTATTTACGTCAAGGAAAGACTTCAATATTTAGGTGATCTAACAAATGAGAATTTACATTCGGTTGAGATTAATCTGAACCTACAAAAGGGACGCTCTCTAAAAAATGTATTTCTTAATGATAGGCCAGTTTCATATGCGTTGAAACCCGACGATGTTCAAGGCGCTCATAAACTGGTAATGGATATGGCTGTAATTAAGAAGTCGGGTCTGGTTCGGGTTCCTGTGAAATTGGTTTTGGATAATAGCCAGGTTGAGGATTTGACATTAGTATATATTATTAACAAAACGGGTTGATATTCAGAGCTGGCAAAAACCGCACTTATAATTCGGTTCTGGTCGTGGCTTTCAATGAGTGAAGCAAGTTTTATAATCAAGTCTGCGTCAGCGGAAGATGCGAATGAAGAGGGGATGAAGATTCTTAGGAATTAAGCATTTCACCTTGCCAACTTTTGTTGACTTAATATTGTGAAAGTTACAATATGAACTGAGTTCATTACGGCAGTATATTGGCACCTGCAACGTAACTTTGTTATACTCACATGCGGAAGAATATAGGCCATGTTTATGGATAAATATCCGAGCTTTGGTTCTTAAATTATTGCATTATTACTAATCGGGTTTTTGACTGATCCAATATGATTGAAACACGTCGGTTATTTTTTGCAGTTACTGGATCGGCTTTTTCTCCTCGTTTTCTTATCGAGAATGTTTCGGTGACATTCTCGTCAGGAACCTTTACTGCTGTGGTTGGTCCCTCGGGCTGTGGGAAGAGCACGTTTCTCAAAATTCTGTCGGGGATTATACCGGCTTCCTCGGGTTACGTCGTCCTCAATGGACATGTGCCTGCTACTCTCAAAGAGCAGTACCCTCTTGCTATCGGGTATTTGCCTCAGTTTTCGGCTTTTCACAACGAAGCCACCGTATTGGAATCTCTGAGGACAGCCCTTGAATTGCGTTTGAGGCAGATAGCCACCCAGGAGAGTCGAGACTGGCTGGCTAGGGTGGTGAATTTGACGGGGCTTGATGGGGTGATGAACCAGAAGATCTCCACGCTCTCCGGGGGGCAGTTGCGGCGGTTGGCACTGGCTGAGGAGCTGCTGGGAGATCCCGCCTTTCTCTTTTTGGATGAACTGACAAGCGGTCTGGACCCTCACTCCGAGCGTGAATTGATGCACTGGCTTGCGGATCTCGCCAAGCAGAGCGGCAAGAACATCGTGATCGTAACCCACGCCATTGCCAATTTGCATGTCTGTGACCAGGTTGTGCTGCTGAATGAAGGGCAGGTTCTGTATGCAGGTCCGCCGGATCGAATGCTCGGTTACTTTGGTCAGTCAGCATTGGAGGACATCTACCAATATTCGGGTTGTTACTGTCCCATGGATGTGAGTGTACTTGAGGAACAGCCGCTGGCACCGCCTGTGCAGATCAAGTCGGCCAGGCCCGCCTCCAGTTTGAGGCAGTTTTGGACCCTCAGTTTGCGGCAGATGAGCCTGCTGTGGCGGGACAAAGGGCAGCTCTGGCTGCAGTTGGTCCTCATGATTTCCTTTCCCGTGTTGGTGGCAGTCTTTGCCCTGAAGGGCTTGCCGGAGGTCAAGCGGCTGTCGCTGCATGTCCAAACCAACGTCGTCGAAAACCTGGCGGAGCGTCTGCAGTACCTCACCGAATCTTTTCAAGTGTCGTCCCTAGTGGGGGGGCTCAGCATGTTTCAGGTCATCTTACTGACCCTGATGGGGGCCAACAATGCCGCCCGCGAAATCGCCAAGGAGCGCCAGGTTCTCACCAAGGAACTGCGTGCCGGTCTTTCACCTCCCGCCTACTTGCTCACCAAAGTAGGTCAGGTCTTCGGCTTCAGCCTGCTCCAAGCCGCCTTGATGGCAAGCTTGGTCAAAATCTTGTGCGGCTTTCCGGGACTGGTGGCTGAGCAATTCTTCATTCTCTTCATGGCCACTTTTGCCATGTCCTGCACTTGCCTTTTTTTCTCGGCTATTTCCAACACTCCGGAACGCGCCTCGTTGCTTTCTATCTACCTCGTCGGCCTGCAGTTGCCGCTCTCAGGAGCCGTGCTGGCGCTGCCCGAGTGGCTCAAGTGGATTACGCGGCCGTTCATCACTGGTTACTGGGGCTGGAGTGGTTATCTGCGCACCTTCGAGAACTTTCGCCACTTCGACATCGTCAAGCAAGTCTCCAAGACTGACATCGCCAGCTACAGGCTCAGCATCATCGTACTGTCCCTGCACATCATCGTGACCCTGGCTGCCGCTCTCGTGGTCATCTATCGCAAACGCAAACATCCTCCGACTTAAGCCTCCATTCCTCGCCACCATGCGCGACTACTTTTACAACGGCCAAGTCCGTCTTGATTGGGGCTTCGGCAATCCGAATGTCACGGGCTCGCTCATCGCTCTCATCATGCTGGCGGCATGGATGCTGGCCTATCTGCCGAGAGGGTGGGGCAAAGCAGGTTTTTGGATCGCTCTGGCCGAGAACGCAATGCTAGGATTCCCCCTGGTCCAAACATTTTCCCGAGGAGCGGCCGTCGCCTGGCTGGCCGGTGCAGTCATTCTTATGGCTTATGCACCACGCCCGTGGCTGCGTGGGAGATTAATCGCAGTGGTCATCCTTTCCGGTGGATTGATGCTCTACGCCATGAATGTGGGCTTTTCTGAGCGGACCCTGCACGGTCTCTCAGGGGAAGACAAATCAATCACCAATCGCTGGCTGATCTACAAGTCCATCCCACGCATGGCCTGGGATGCTCCGCAGGGCTGGGGCCATGAGCGGGGAGCGGAGGCTTTCCGGCAATGGTATCAGCCGGTCGGGAAAACCGAAACCTATGGTCGACTCGTCAACAGTCATGCAACCTGGCTCGTGGAGTGGCCGTGGTATCTGCGGTTGGGTTACGGCCTTGCATGGGCGGCGGTGCTCCTCCTGTGCATGCCGTTGGCGCGCATACGTTTTTCACCACCACTGGCGGTTTGGGTGTCCTTCGGCCTAGGTGCCTGCTTCACAACTATCGCCCATCATTGGCAGCTCTGGCTTATACCTGGTGCCTTGTTCCTGCTGCTGCTTCTCGTGCGTCTTGGCCTGACATCCTGGCCGCGAAGGAGACATTGGACATTCGCAGGGGGGGCTTGGGCTCTTGTAGTCCTCATTTGGTGGACTTGGGCGCTGTGCACCCCATCCCAGATCCAGTTGATCGACGGGGTGGTGGCCGTGCATGGACAGACACCGCAAACCACCGTACTTGTACTCGGGCTCGATGAAACGGTTATGGGCAAGTTTTACGGTCACCGCATCCGGGAACGCTGCGCGACTGAACCGCTGCAACTCTGCATGCGATGGACTCCAACCATCGCCGCATTGCCGGCTGCCGATGTCTGTGTCTTGGCTGGGAACGTGACCGAGCATGTTGCCGTTCAAGACAATCCCAGCCTTTCCAGGACAAAACGCTGGGTACTCCTCAATCCCGACCAGCCCAGCTCGTCCCTTCTGAAACTCATGAATGTGGACGCACCACCGCCTGTGACCATTCAGCTTGGCTCGTTTGCTGGCGGGCAAGGCCGCTACTTTTGGCAAGCCCTTGCCAACAAGCATCCCGCGCAAATCAAGATCGAGGAAATCACAGGCTGCGGACGTTTCCTCCGTGATTGGAGCCGCACTACTTTTTAATCTAGGCCGTCTATATTTCTTGCTGCGCACTGCTTATTTTTCACAGCTTCAATCTCCGCATAGCCATGTTAGCTGACTTCAAACGACTCCTTGTCCTCCTAGCTGTCGCCGCAGGACTTGCATTCCTCATCAACCAACTGCGGTCCGATTCTCTCGGCATGGTCTATGCCACGCCGGCGCAGCAAATGGAGGCCACGTTGAAAGGGCCGGGCATTGATGCCAATGCGCCTCCCATCACTGTCGTCGGCATAGAGCAGGTGATTCAGGCTGTCACGAGTCGCACGCATCTCATCATTGATGCACGTCCCGATCTCTTCTGGGAGATTGGCCACATACCAGGTGCGATCAGTCTGCCCCGGAAACAATGGGCGGCGTATTATCCCAAGACCGAATCCCTCCTGCGTGAAGCCTTGGCCGCAGGTCGTCCCTTGCTGCTCTATTGCGCTGATTTGCACTGTCCTGATGCCGGAGAGTTGGCCAAGGAGCTCAATCAGCGTGGCTTCAACGGTCTCCTCCTCTTTGAGGCTGGGTGGGCCGCTTGGGAAGAGGCCGGCCTGGCTGTCGAATCCAAATAAACACGCCATTCGCCATATGCACTCATCGACTTCAGTTAGAAAAAAAGCCCCTTGGTGGGACTGGCTCCTCATACTGATCATTGCTGCCGTGTTCGGCTACGCAGGCGTCGTCAAGCTCCAAGGAACTGCCGAATTTTCCCATGTGATTGCCCGCTTAGATGTGCTGCCCAGTGCGCTGATCAATCCGGTGGCTCTCATTTTGCCCACATTCGAGATCCTGCTCGCTGCGGTCTTGCTGGTCCCGGCGCTGCAAAGACCCGCATTGCTCGGTGTGCTGCTTTGTTGTGCCATGTTTGGCATGGTCCTGACATCAGCGATCATACTTGGAATCCCAGTGTCCTGCGGGTGTTTTAGTCTCATTGAGAAACCATCCCTCCACGCAGCTTGGTGGGCATTGGGACGCGACGCGATTTTATTGGGAGTTTCCATTCCGCTCTACCTGAGGAGAGTTCGTACTCCCTGGTTCTTGTTATGAAAGTATTAGGTGTCCATGCTTCCGTTGTTTTGATCTTGAATATTTCGGCCAAACTACATCGACGGGTCGCTGTGTGAGCCAATGCTCTGCAATGCCTGCGAACCCAGGCATTGGAGAAGGGTGGTCACCTTTTGGGCTTTGTCTTCCTGGGGCTTTTTGCATTCTCTGCAAGGGCGTCATCAAAGAGGGCCCTGATGAATTCAGCCTTGTTGGCGTAGCCCTTCAAAGCAGCAATTTCCGCCAGCCCCTTGTCTTTCTCGGCGCTGATGTAGGCTCCTGCTAGCTTGGTTCCCGGTTGTCTTTGATTCGGCATGTCGGTAAAGGAGTTTGTGCGGTGGCGGGTTAAAAACATCATAATCCAGCACCATCTCGAAGCTTTTGAGCTTTGGCTGCATATTTCTGCAAGCGTTTCAGTTCCTCCTGCCAATATTCCTGCTCCGATGCTGATACCCCTAAAGACATTCCTTCGAGTCTGGAGAGCAGCGGACCATGGATGCCGTTAGCATAGGCTCTGAGCGATTCTGCGGCCTCTGAAGCATCAGGAAGGGGTAGTGAGAGGGTCAACGGCACAGTGGCATCAAAAACGCCATGCGGATAGGCGGAAAGGGGTGAGGATGGCAAAGCCGCCCGATACAGGCAACGCACCAAACTGCCGAGGACATACCGGAATGCTGGTGGATGCCTGTCATTCACACCTTTGGTGCGGAGCCAGTTCAGAAGGAAAATGTGTGTTTCGTTGCACCTGTAGCCACGGCTTTTGCGCTCAGATGCCTCAGTAATTCGAAGTCGGCTGGGATTCTCCAAGACAAAATCTCCTGCTGCTTTTTCACGGAACGATTTAAAAATGGCGCAGAGTTCAGGTTCGATATCGATTTCGCCGGCTGAATCATGGCTCTTCAGTCGCTTATAATCGGTGTCCTCAATGACGAGCAAACGCTTCTGAAAATCAAATTGCGCCCACAACAAAGCATCAGCCTCACTTCGCCGTAGGCCAAATACGAGTGTCAATAACAGCAGCTTGTAGGCTTCGGGGTTCAAGGTCTCCAGATCAGCTTTTGCGGAGCGAAGAATCTCGGTCGCGTCGATTCTGGATTTGTAACGCAGCGACGGTTCTGTCTCTGCTGTGACACCTTCGAAGAAAAGAGGGGAAGGGAGTTCAATCTCTTCTCGAATGAAGGGAAGAAGCTTTTTTGACAGAATAGCCTTTGCATTCCGCAAAAGGGAATTCACGGTCACCACCGCGCGGTTCCGTTCCTGATTTGTCTTGGCTTTCGCCAGAAAACGAGTTTTCCAGGATTGCACTCTGCTAGGGGTGAGTTCGGAGATTGGCGTGCAATCGATCTGCTTCACCCAAGCTGCCCGACCACCCCTAAAAGCATCAAATTTTCGTCCATCCTCGATTTCAAGTGCACCAGCGACAATCCGACGTAGGGCCTTGACATAGGCATCCAATGTCTCCGGTCGCTTTGTCGACAATTTCAGGAAGACGGTGATAAGAGTTCCAATATCGGATCCAGCACACTTCTTGATAACGGTCGGCTTGAATTCGGCGAGGGCTTGTTCCCAGCCCTTGGCGACGATGGCAAGATAAATCCTTTGGGCGGCCTTTGCGGCATCCTCCTTGTTTGGACTCTCCAGGTTGAATGTCTCACGTCGGCCATTTCGAGCAATTCTGATACACCAATCGGTAGTTTCTTGCCTTTGGCCTGCACGTGTGAACGAGTTTTTGAAAAGGCGAGAATGCCAGTATCGCACATCGGTTTTGGCAAAGCTCTTCCTCTTTTCATGCTTGGCCACTTCTTGGCCACTTTTTTGGTTCTTAATCCGGCTCATGATTTTCAATGCTTTATATGAACATGGATGGAAAGCACTGTAAACCAACAAATTACACAAATCATTACCGAACATTCTCGAACATCTACAGACGAGAGAGTTGCAGACTGTAAATCTGCTGGCTTACGCCTACGCTGGTTCGAATCCAGCCCTGCCCACCACCTTCATTCTGAGTGAGTTAAAGATCAAAGCCCCGCCCCAAAGGCGGGGCTTCTTTTTGGATTCGGACATTTTCCGGACATTTTTGGACCTAACCCTCCCTTTCGAATTCTCGCTGACCCTAGGTGACCGCGTGGATTGCGAATTTTGTAATGCCCCACTCACTGGCAGGTCGGCCAACTACTGGAGGTCTTGGCCCTGCAATTTCCCCCTCATTCGCGTTATATCGCGTTATAAAGAGTTGAGCGACATGCTCCGGCGAACCCACTATTCGCCCTGCATCGATCAGGGCATCGTCTGCGCGTTGTATCACGAAGGCCGGCGGCTGCGCCGTCCCATCACGCGCCTGGTCAACGAGCTGCTCACCTTATCTCTGCAACACACGCAGGCATGGAGCATCGCTGTCACTCAGATGAGGCCTCACTTTCCATGCGCAGCCAGGATCTCACGCTGTCTCCGGCATGAAGGTCGGGAAGACGATGCCTTTTGCACCAGCGACGGGAGCGGTGGATTGCGCGACATGCAGCTCCACGTTGCGAGCTCCCCACGAGTAAGCGGTGCGCACGAGCGCGGACGCGGCGCAGGAGGCGAGGAAGACGAGCGTTTGACCCCGCAAGCAGTCGAGAGCTCGCCAGAGCAAGGCGACTGCCGTTGTCTCATCAATGGCGACACCAGGACCGATCATGGTGAACGAAGGGTGAGTGCTCATGGCAAGGAAGCCGTTTACGGAGCCATCCGAGGCCTCGGAAACGAGCACCCGCCAGGCGCCGACTTCGTTGCGAATGAAAAACGCGAAGTCCTTTTCGCGACGGATGCCCTGCTGAGCGTGCTCGAAGTCGGAGATTCGCGGCGCATCGGCCAAAACGGCATCACGCACACTTTCGATGCCCGCAGGTGCGGTGGCGGCCAGTCCGGATTCGGGAACGGTGATGAGCAAATCTTGAAACATGGCCCCGGGGACGAATCCGAGCCGCGTGTAGAGCGAGAATGAGTCGAGGTTCAGCAGGCTTGAAACAAGCCGTGCGGGCTTGCCAAGGCGTTTCGCCTTGTCCAAGACGAGCGACATCATCTTCTTCGCGATCCCACGCCCACCCATGACCGGTGAGGTGGCCACGATGCCGATTGAGACATGCGTTTCACGCTCGTGCGAGAAACACACGCCGACGATCTCGCCGCTGTCCGTGCGGGCAGTGACGCATTCGCCGGGATCGAGCGCCTCATAGACGTCAGGAAAGAGGGTGAAAGGATCGTGGCTGTCGCCAAATCGCGATCCCTGACCGAGGCGGCTCTCATACCAGTGCACCAGCGCCCGGTGCAGCAGGCGGGCGATCGGCTCGCGGTCGGATGCGGTGAGGGCTGTGAAGGCAATGTGCTCGCTCATGGCTCAGAGGATCTCCCAGCCTTTGCGGTATTGTTCTTTGATGAAGGCGTCTGCCGCTGGCAGGCCTTTGGCTTTCATCGCCGCGGCGTCCCACTCGATGGGCTTTTGCGCGCGCAGCGAGAGCACCCCAAGCAGCGCGATCTCCGTGAGGTGGGCCGCGTAGGCGAAGGGGCTCGTCGCGGGTTCGCCGCCTTTGCATGCATCGATCCAGTCTCGATGATGGCCGTTGGAGCGTTTCAGGCGTGGCGCCGGCTTCTGGTATTCCACACGGCGTTTTTCAGGGAAGAGCCGGGGCGGCCCGCCGCCGCCGTCGCACTGGATCACTCCTTTTTCGCCGATGAAAAGGCAGCCGCGTTTTGGCAGTGGGAAAGCACCCAGCGCCTCGGGCGTGGGCGGCATCATGCCTCCGTCATACCAGGTCATGCGGATCTCGGGCCGCGAGCCCGCTGCGGGGAAGGTGTAATAAATAAGCGCGCCATGCCCAGCGATGTCGCTCGTCATCAAACCTGCTGCGTGCGCCTCGATGCGCGAGGGCACGGGCAGATCAAAGGCGCGCACGGCGGTGTTCATATCGTGGCAGGCAAAGTCACCGATGCCCGTGCAGCCAAAGTCCCAGAAGTCACGCCACGCCACGGGGAAGTAGGCCGGATGAAACGGCCGCTCCTGGCGCGGGCCCAGCCACAGGTCCCAGTTCAGTCCTGCAGGCACCGGCGGTGTGTCGGTGGGCTTTCCGGCGAGGGTTGGATTCCACCGCTTCGCGCCCACCCACACATGGATCTCCTTCACCGCGCCGATGGCGCCGTCCTGGATGTACTCGATCGTCTCGCGTGTGCCGAGCGACGAATGCCCCTGGCTGCCGAGCTGGGTGGCTACGCCGGTCTCTGCGGCCACTCTAGCCACGTGACGCGCCTCCCAGATGTTGTGCGTGAGCGGCTTCTCGCAGTAGACGTGCTTCCCGGACCGCATGGCGATCACCGAGCAGTAGGCGTGCAGATGGTCTGGCGTGGCAATGAGCACGGCGTCGATGCTCTTCTCCTTCTCCAGCATCTCGCGGAAGTCGATGTAGTCCGCGCAGCGGAAGTTCGGTGTCTTGGTGGCGTAGTGCTTCTCGATCTCCGCCTTCACCGGCAGGCGGCCGCCCATGCCTTTGAAGTAAAAATTTTCAAGGCTGAACGACTCCGCCGGATCTGCCACAGCGATGATCTGGCAATCCTCAAGCGGCAGGAGATTGCGCACATTGGTGCGGCCCTGCCCGCCGGTGCCAATGATCGCCACGTTCACCTTTTCGCTCGGCGGCACAAAGCGCGGCCCGCCCAGAACATGCCGGGGGACGATGTTGAAAGCAGTCACCGCAGCGGCGGTGGTTTTGAGGAAATGTCGGCGTGAGGAACTCGGAGCAGGATTCATGCGGTGATGCAATACGCCGTCCTGCGTGGCATTCTTCAGACGTGTTGTCAGCCATGGCAGCTGGAAGGATGCAGTGCCGCCACCGACTAGCCTACTGCGCTGAAGCCCGCTCGATGATCCTCGCCACGTCTTCCTCCAGCAAAAAACCTTCTTCGTGGAGTTTCTTCGCCGCTTTCGCGAGACGGGAAAGGTAGGCTTCTCGTGTCGGATAGCGTTCTTCCAGTGAGAGACGCGGGTCGCCGGTCTTTTCGCGTTCAGCTTTGGTTTTGGCAAAGGGGAGGAACATGCCGTCGAGCGGCGAGAGCATCGTTTCAGCGCCTGCCTGCGGCGAGCGGAGGTTCCAGCCGGTGTAGGTGCCGCGCGGCACGGCCACCTCCGGGAGGACGATGCCGCTTGTTTCATTGCCATCGGCATTCACAGCTGGCAGCAGCGTGCGAAACGGCTTTCCGGCTTTGGGCGGGATGATGTCGGCGATGCCTTCGCTGTGAAAACGCGGTCCGAAATCAAGCCTCGGTGGCTGGTAGGCGTGCGTGGGCAGTTGGCAGCCCGGAATCTTGGGGAACTGCGACTTCCATTCATCAAAGCTCACCAGCGTGTGATCTTCCATGCGCGGATGGCGGCTAGGCGGCGGTGTTTTGCCATGCTTCACCCAATCGACGAGGTGCAGCAGCATGGCCCGCAGGACGGGGCCGCGATCATCGAGCGTGTTGCGCGGCTGCTGGCAGATGCCGGTGGTGCCGTCGCTCTTGCCGAGATGCTGCGCCCCTGCCACGAGGTACACGCGCACATCGTCGGGCAGCGTGAGATCGCCTTTCCCCTCCACATCGGTGTGCAGCAGCGAGGCGGCGCGGCTCCAGTATTCGGTGGAGGTTTGCGTGAAAAGCAGACGCGGCGTGTGGCCGGACTTTCGGGAACGGGCCAGCGAGTCTCCTGATGCGACCGTGACGGGATCCGTCTGCGGCAGCGGAGCCAGAGGGAAGAACTCGCTGCCGGAAAGATGCCCTTCGTGCTGCGTGCCGAACTCCGTGCTCATGCGGAAGCGATGGTTGAACATGCCCTTTCCGGAGCCCGCGACATGGATCAATGCGCCGTCGAAGACCGCGCGTCCCTGCTCGTCGGTATTCAGCCCCTCATGCAGGAAGTGATGAATGACCCGGCCCGACTGGGAGATGCCGAACACGCAGGCTTTTTGCACCGCGCCCGCCAGCGGATTTTCCTTCGCCTCGCCGTGACGGAAAAATGCCACGCAGTCTCGCAGGGCCGTGAGGCCGAGCCCGGTCACGCGAGGCTCCTTCGCCGTGTAAACGAGATCGTAGAGCCAGCCGGGGCGCAGACCGGCTTTCACATAAACATGCGTGGCATCCGGGATGAATTTCCCCTCCTCCATGCGGCCAAATGCCCACTCGCCGTGAGGAATCTCGATGCCTTCAGCATCGCGCTGCGGGCGCATCGTGAGCGTCGCGTCCGTGTTGTCGAGGCTTACGGATGGAAACGCCGCGCCGATGCCCCAAGGGCTCCACGAAAAGGCCCGGCTAAAGACTTTTTCCGTGGTGCTGATCTCCAGATGCGCCCGCCCGGTGATCGTCCGGCCGTCCTCGGTGGCCACCGGCAGTCCGCAGAGCAGACGCCGTGTGTCATCGGCCTGCACCTCGCCGTTCCAGCCGCACCACAGCACGGAAAAGCCGTGCTTCATGAGGAAGCCATGGCCCGCATGCGACTCGGACTTCGGATCGTTCGTGCGCTCGCCATCGTTGAAGGTCCAAAGAGCGAGCATGTTGCCGCGATTGTTCACGTCATAGAGCAGCACGCCGTTGCCCTTCGTGGCGTCGGTCGGTTTCAGCAGGAAGAAGTCCGCCCAGCTTTCCACGCGCCCTCCGGTGTTGCGCGGCGCACGCTGGAGGTCGCAGATGCGTTCGTTCGCCGCGTTGCGCGGGTCCGTTTCAAAATACATCCGCCCTTCAAGACGCTCATAGGCGCCTGCGGCCCCATAGACCTTGCCCGCTGCAAACGGCGAGCGTCCGGTGATCTCGATGCGGGTGACTTCCGCATGAGCCTGGCCGACGAAAAAAGCGACGGCGATGATTCGGGAGAAAAAGAAGCGCATCAGAAGGGCAGGGGGCTGTTGGGTGCCACGGAGTCTTTCGGCCAAGGGTTGGCAGCATTGAAGACGAGCATTTCTTCCTCTGTCTCGACCTTGGCAAAGGTTTCGTTGATCTGTTCCTCCTTGGCCCAGGCGCGCAGGCTGTTGAGTCCGAGGTGACGGATGAAAAACGGATAGGCGGCCAGCCGCTTGCTAGGCCCATAGTCGTGGCCCTCCAGCGGGAAGTGAGCGTTCACGACCTTGTCCGTGGCTCCGTAAAGGCTGTAGATGTGCTGGATGTAGCGGAACTCCACCTCCGGGGTGTGCTGGGTGTAGTCTGCGCCATTGGAAATGACGAGCTGAGGCCGTGGTGCGGTCATCGCAGCGATTTCGGCGTTGTTCGTCTTGTGGTTCGGCCCCCAATGAATGGGCATGCCGCTTTCACATGGGCAGCCGCCAAAGAAATGCGCGGACACCTGGCAGCTCGGCACCGCCACCGCGATGCGCTCATCCAGGGCAGAGGTGAGGAAGGTCTGCGTGGCACCGCCGGAGTTGCCGGTCATGCCGATGCGCTGGGGATCGACCCCTTCAATGGACGAGACGAAATCCAGTGCGCGAATGCAGTTCCACATGATCAAACGTTGAATCTCAGGCACTTTGCCATGATCCCAGCCCGCTTTTTTTGAGTCGCCATAACCTACCATGTCGTAGTGGAACACCACAGCGCCCATGCGGGCCAGCACTGCGCAGCGGGTCTGGCGCGATGGGAGAAAGCGGCCGCCGTGCCCGTGTGCGGACACGATGCCTGCATACGGTGCCTTCATCCCGAGAGGCCGATACAGCGTGCCGGTGATGTAGAAGCCGGGCCAGCTGCGGATGTAAACGCTCTCCGCCGTGTAGCCCTCGTAGGTGCGCTTGTTTGAGTACACGGGGTCCAGCGGCGGCTTCTCGGGCGGATTTGCCAGCCGTGCTCCTTCAAGGATGCCGCGACGAATGGCGGCCTTGCGCTTCTCCCAGCTCGCCAGATCGGGGGTGGCTTTTTTGAAGGCCTCCAGCTCGGCGATGGCTTCCGCCGGCGTCTGGGCCTGGCCCATCCGCAGATGCCACCCCTCGGGCAGCGGCTTCTGTCCCTCCGTTCCGAAGAGGGACTGCCCACACCAGCCGGACAGCAGCGCCGCTCCTGATTTATTGATGAATGAACGACGTGAGAAAGAAGTCGGTGCAGGGGGATGATTCATGGTGGGCGAGAATTTTCCAAAGCGGCGAGCAGACAAGATCGTGACGGCTGGTCAGACGAGGCATGATTCTACGCGCCTTGTGGGTGACGCTTATCGTGTCTATTGGAACCGCTGCACATTGTGGTATCGGCTGCGGAGCAAAAACGCTGACAAAAATCTCGTGGAAACTGGGTATTAACCCAATGCGCCTCTTTCTGCTCTCTTTGTTCATCGCAACCTCTGCTGCTGTTGCTTCGGCTTCAGATCTTCATGTGGGCGCGGCCACCGTTGACATCACGCCAGACCGCCCCGTGGCGCTGGACGGACAAATGCATGTGCGGATCTCTGAGAAACCCGAAACTCACATCTATGTCACCGCACTGGGACTGGAATCGCGCGAGGGAGACCGGGTGCTGGATCAGGCCATCATGATTTCCTGCGACATCGTGGCCATCCGCGAGGGGCTCATCAAGCTGGTCCGCGAGAAGGCCAAGGGCAGGCTGCCTGGATTTGATCTCAACAAGCTCGTCCTCAATGCCACGCACACTCACACCGCGCCGGTGACGATGAAGGGGGATCGCTACAGCCTGCTCGGCAAGAATGTGATGCTGCCCATGGAATACACCGATTTCCTGGTGGATCGCATCGTGGCGGCTGCGGCGCAAAGCTGGGAGCAGCGCAAGCCCGCCAAAGCAGGCTGGGGCCAGGGACAGGCCGTGATCGCTCAGAACCGCCGTGCGACCTACGCGGACGGAACCGCGAAAATGTACGGCCCCACCAATGTGCCGGAGTTTCGCGGCATCGAGGGCTACGAGGATCACAACCTCGAAGTGCTGTTCTTCTGGGATCTCAACAACAAGCTCATCGCCACGGCGGTGAACGTTCCATGTCCTTCCCAGGAAGTCGAGGGGCTCAAAGTGATCCACGCCGACTTCTGGGATCCGGTGCGCCGCCAGTTGCGCGAGCGTCATGGCAAGGATCTCCACATCCTGGCCTGGACCGGAGCCGGAGGAGACCAGGTGCCGCGCCCGATGTATGGCAAGGCGGCGGATGAGCGCATGCGCCGTCTCCGCGGCCTCACACGGCTGGAAGAAGTCGCCCGGCGTGTCGTGCGTGGCTGGGAGGAGGCGTATGAAGGCGCCAAACTGGAGCCGGTGACCGGCGCGGTGTTGCAGCACCACACAAAGAAGATCGACCTGCCTTGGCGCAAGGTGACTCAGAAGGAGCTGGCCGATGCGCAGAAGGCCGTCGAGCAATACAAGAACGACCCCAAGGAGCAGTGGAAGTATCTTTGGAACCAAGGAGTGGTGGATCGCTACGAAGCTGAGAAATCCGGGAAGGCAGGAGTCTTCCAGATGGAGCTGCATGCCCTGCGCCTCGGGGATGTGGCCATCGCCACCAATGAGTTTGAACTCTTCACCGACTACGGCGTGCAGATGAAGGCCCGCAGTCCTGCGGTGCAGACCTTTCTCATTCAGCTGACCGGCTCAGGCGGCTATCTGCCGACACCGCGTGCCGTGGCCGGGGGCAGCTACAGCGCCATCATTCAGAGCAGCCGGGTCGGCCCCGAAGGCGGCCAGGCGCTGGTGGATGAAACCGTGAAAGCCTTCAACGATCTATGGCCTGCGCAAGAAACTCCCAAAGCCGGCCAATGAAGCATCAAGCCCATCCTCTTTCCCGGCGGCAGCTTCTCGGCACGGCCCTCTCCGGTGCCGCAGTGCTTTGGAATAAACAGCGCCTGCACGCGGCTGATGCCGACCCACGAGTGCGCGGACCGTTTCCGATTCTCTCGACACCCTTCACGGAAAGCGGCGCGGTGGACTATGATGTGCTGGCGAATCAGGCGCGGTTTGTGGACTGGGGCGGCTGCCCTGGCATGATCTGGCCGCAGTCGGGCGACAGCGTGGACCTGCTGACGATGGAGGAGAAACTGCGCGGCATGGAGGTGCTGGCGGAGACCTCGCGCAGCTTCAAGACATCAGCGCTGTGCCTCGGCGTGCAGGGAAATGACACGGCGGAGATGCTCGTCTATGCGCGCCATGCTGAAAAGCTCGCGCCTGCAGCCATCATCTCACGTCCGCCAGACTCGGGACGCACGGAGGAGGACCTGCGGCAGTACTGGCGTGCACTGGCAGAGGTGGCGCAGCGCCCCGTCATCTTTCAAACGACAGGCGGCGTGGCTTACAAAGGGCCGGTGCCGTCCGTGAAGCTCATGATCGAGCTGGCAAAGGAGTTTCCACACTTCGGCTACATCAAGGAAGAGGCCGCGCCGATCATTGCCCGCACGCGCGAGCTGTGCGCGGCGAAACCGGTGATCCGCCGCGTCTTCAGCGCCCGGGGAGCGCATGGCTGGCTCTTCGAGTCCCACCTCGGCACCGAGGGGCTCATCACGGAGCGTGCGGTGTATGCGGATGTGCTGACGCGGCTCTGGCAGCTCATGGACAGCGGCAAAGACGCCGACACGGTGCGCGACATCCACGCGAAGCTGCTGCTGCTCTTCAACCTCGGCCAGCATCTCCCCGGCGGCGATCTGCGCGGCTTTCAGCTCCATCTGTGGAAAAAGCGCGGTGTGTTCAAAAACATGATCTCCCGCCAGTACGGCCCTGGGCGCGGCATTCCGGACAAGCCCATCTTTGCCGAGCTGGCGCTCACGGCCGACGAGATCGCGGAGATTGATTTCCGATTTGAAGCCTTGAGGCCGTATTTGAAGCCCAATCCACCGCGGTTCGACGCCGCCACCCAATGACCATGCACCTGAGGCTTCTCCTTTTTGTTTCCGTTCTTTCCGCCCTGCACGGCCTTCGCGCCGCTGGTGACTTTCATGCCACGGCCTGCGAGGGCACCTACCCGCGCCATCTCCAGGGCATCTGCACGGATGGCAAGAACAGCATCTACTGGTGCTGGACCGATGCGCTGGTGAAGACTGACGCCAACGGCCATGTGCTCAAGAAAGTGCCTGTGGCCAATCATCACGGAGATCTCTGCTACCACGACAGCCGCGTCTATGTGGCGACGAACCTCGGAAAGTTCAACCAGCCTGCCGGTGCGGCGGACTCGTGGGTCTATGTCTATGATGCCGACGCCCTCGCGGAGCTTGCGAAATATCGCCTGCCCGAGGTGGTGCACGGTGCGGGCGGCATGGAGTATCACGACGGGAAGTTCATCGTCATCGGCGGGCTTCCGCCCGGCGTGAACGAAAACTACCTTTACGAATACGACGAAAATTTTCGCTTTCAGAAACGCCACGTGCTCGCCAGCGGCTACACGCTCATGGGCATCCAGACTGTGGCCTATGCCAATGGCGCGTGGTGGTTTGGCTGCTATGGCAAGCCTGCGGTGCTGCTGCGGGCGGATGAAAAATTCCAGTTCACCGGCAAATGGGATTTCAACGCCTCCGTCGGCATCGCACCGATCAGCGGCGGCCGCTTCCTCCTGGCCCAAAACACCGCCATCAAAGGCGACGACGGCAAAACCAAGGCCAACCAGGCCCGCGTCGGCATCGTCCGCCCCGACGAAAAGGCCGGGCTGGTCATCGACAAGCCATGAACGCATTGACTCAACCATGAAAACCACGCTCATCTTCTGCCTCGCACTTTTTCCTATCGTCGCCCCGGCTCAGGACAAAGTCTTCAAAGCCGGCGCTGCCACCAGCAACATCACGCCACCGATCGGCATGACGATCGTGGGCAACTTTGCTCCGCAGCCCATCTCAAAGCAGGTTCACGACGAGCTGCATGTGCGCTGTCTGGCGCTTGATGATGGCAAGACGAAGCTCGTCTTTGCCGTGGCGGACAATCTTCATCTCGCACGTGATGTCTGGGACGAAGCCAGGAAGAAGCTGGAGGCCGACACGGGGATCCCGGCTTCTCACATGATGTTCTCCGCCACCCACACGCACTCCAGCGTGTCCGCCATCACCAACAAAGAGGCAGGGTTCGACTACCGCAGCCTCGTCATCTCCCGCGTGGTGGATGGCGTGAAGCGCGCGCTGAACAACCTGGAGCCTGCCCGCATTGCCTGGGGCACGGGCAAACTGCCGCAGTGGGTCGGCAACCGCCGCTGGATTCTGAAGGAAGGTGTCACCAATCCCAATCCCTTTGGCGGAGAAGACCGTGCTGTGATGAATCCGAGCAGCATGCTCATTTCGCGCATGGAAGGCCCCGCCGGCCCGACGAACCCCGAGGTCTATTGCCTCTCCCTGCAGGCCACTGATGGCCGCCAGATCGCGCTGCTGGCAAACTACTGGCTGCACTATGTCGGCGGCGTGCCGCGCGAGGATTTGTCGGCAGATTATTTCGGCGAGTTCTGCCGCCGCATCGAGCAGTCTCTCGGTGCGCCGTGCGTTGGCCTCCTTCCCAACGGTCCCTGCGGTGACGTGAACAGCAACGACTACAGCGGCAAAACACCCGCTGTAAATTACAAGCCGTATGAAAAGATCAAAGTCGTCGCAGGCGACCTCGCGCAGGAGGTGCTGCGTGTGCGAAAAAACCTCAAGTATCAAGACTGGGTGCCGTTGCAAGCTGCCGCCAGCGATCTGGAGCTCGCCGTGCGCCGCCCGACTCCAGAAATGGTGAAGTGGGCCGAAGCTGTGCTCGCCAAGCCGAAAGAAGCCACGCCCGTGCACCGCCTCGAACAGCCCTACGCCGAACGTGTGATGGAAGTGAAGAGAGCCACGCCCGACACGATCCAGGCTTACATTCAGGCCTTTCGCATCGGCGATCTCGGCATCACGTCCATTCCCTTCGAGGTCTTCACCGAAACCGGCCTCGAAATCAAAGCGAAGAGCCCCTTCAAGGACACCTTCACCATCGAGCTGGCCTCAGGCAGCAACGGCTATCTCCCCACACCGCGTCAGCACGACCTCGGCGGCTACGAGACCTGGCTCGGCACCAATCGCGTAGAACGCGAGGCGTCCGTCAAGATCACCGCAAAAGTCCTGGAACTGCTGCAGAGCGTGCATGCCGCACCATGAAACCCAGCTTACCAACGCCGCGCTGGTGTGCGTTGAACTGCGAATGAACAGAACGTGTTTGATCGGAAAACAACCCGAATGAAGTCCTTCCTTTATGCTCTCCTCGTGCTCGTGAGCGGTGCTCTCACCACCTTCGCGGCGCCACCCATCACCTGCCAGGCCGAGGCAAGCGGGCATCTCCAGGGATTCGATGCCGATGGCTCGTTTATCTACTGGTCGATGTTCACGAATCTTGTGAAGACGGACTTTGCCGGGCGCGTCGTTGCCGAGCGGGCTGTCGATCCGCATCATGGCGATTGCTGTGTGCACGACGGCAAAGTCTATGTGGCGACGCAGAACCGCACGAAGGAAAGGCGCGGCGTCTATATCAACGTCTATTCGTGTGACGACCTTCGGCCTGCGGGGGAGTTTACCATCAACTTTCCCTTCGAGGGCGGAATCGACGGCATCACCTATGCGGACGGTTTCTTCTACGTGGGAGAGGGGAAGCCGAAGGACAGCGAGCAGCCTTTCAACTGGGTCCATAAGTTCACGCCTGACTTCGTCGCCGTTGATAAGATCAAGGTTCCCGGTCAAACGACGTATGGCATTCAGACCATCACCTTTGCCCACGGATTCTTCTGGCTGGGCACTTACAGCAAAGAGCGGACCTACCAGTGCGCCCCCGACTTCAAACTCGTCACGCACCACGAAGTGGACATCTCTGTCGGCGCATTTGCCCTGCCGAAAGGCCCCGGCGGTGAACCCCGGCTGATGGTGGCTAAAAACATCAAAAAGGAGAACGGCCTCTGGACGGCATCGGCTGCTCCGGCGATCCTGAAAGATGGACGCCTCGTGATGGAAAAGTAGGCCCCGCAAGAATTCACGTGCTCCAAAGAAACAAGGGCCGCAAACTCTGTCGGGCACGGTTTCAAAAACCAGGATACTTCTTCAACATCTCCCCGATTCCTCATGCAAACTGAAGCACGCAGCTCTGACCTCCAACTCGGCACCTGGTTGCAGACCGGCTCTCCCATTGTTGCCGAGCTCGCTGACCTGAGCGGCTTCGACTGGTTGCTCATCGACCTTGAGCACGGCTGCGGCACGGAGGCGGCGGTGCTTTCTCAAATCCAGGTGATTCGCCATGCCGCCGCCATCGTTAGGGTCGGCGCGCCGCATCCTGAGCTCATCGCGCGTTCGCTGGACTGGGGCGCGGCCGGCATCATGGTGCCGATGGTGTCCACCGCTGAGAAGGCGGCCGCCTGTGTGCGTGCCATGCGCTATCCACCACATGGCGACCGCGGCCTGGCTGGCATGGTGAGGGCGTATGATTACGGCCTCCATCGCGACATGCGGCAGCCTGTTTTCTATGCGCAGATCGAGACCATCGAAGGCGTGGAAAACGCGCGGGCCATTGCCGCCGTGGACGGTGTGGATGTGCTCTTCATCGGGCCGATGGATTTGAAACTCCAGCTTCAGTCCTACCCGGAGCGCGCCCGTCTCGACTTTGCCGCCTGCCTGCGGGAGGTCGCGTCTGCGGCCCGGGAGGCTGGCAAGGCCTGTGGTCTGCTCTGCCGCCAGACGGATGATTTTTCGGAGCTGCAAGCGCTCGGCTTCACCCACCTCGCCATCGAGACGGACATCACGCTCCTGCGTGAGAGCTACCGCAATGTCATTCAACCTCTTCGCGGAAAGAAAGCATGAATCCGAGAGCCCTGATTGTGTTATCCGCCCTGTTGCAAGCTTCAGGCATGGGGCTGCACGCGAATGATGGCAGGCCGGTGCTGCAGCTGGACTTTGGGCAGGAGGAGTCGGCTCCGTTGATTGCAGTGGGCGGGGTGGTGCGGGATCAGGCGGGACCGCGTCCGCCGGAGTTTCCAGACTTTGAGGCGGACAACACGGCCATTCAGTTGCAGGGAAAAGGCTCGCGCTACGAGATCAAGGACACGGGAGCGCAGAGCCCGTTCGATTTCACGAATGGCGATGCCATCACGCTGGAGACGTGGGTGAAGGTGGACAAGATCAGCCCCGGGCAGCCGGTGTATCTGGTCGGCAAGGGACGCACCAACTCGCCGCATTTCGCGCGCAACAATCAAAACTGGTCGCTGCGGGTCATCGGCGGGAGCGAGGGGCTGGCGCACCTGAGTTTTCTTTTTGCCAGTGCTCCTGCGCCCGGTGGTGGAAACACCTGGCACCTCTGGAACTCGGCGGCGTCCTTTCAGGTCAAAACGGGCTGGCATCATGTGGCGGTGGCCTACGAATTTGGCAGGCCGGAAACGATGCGCGGATGGATCGACGGCGTGGTGACTGATGGCGTCTGGAGTGTGGACGGAGCCACCACGAAGGCGCCCGTGGTGGATGATGACGATGTCTGGATCGGCTCATCGCTGGGCGGCAGCGCGGGGAACAGTCTCCAGGGCTTTCTGGATGGTCTGGCCATCCATCGCCGCGCTCTGGGCGATGCGGAGATCGCGAAACATTGCCGACGCACGGGAGGCCCGCTGGTGGTGCTGCCTGAGAAACCGGAGATGCCGAAACTGGGACCTATCACCGATGGAAAGGTGCTCGTGCAGTTCAGCGAGGGGCTCCCCGCCTTCAACCGCTGGCCCGCCAAGGCGGAGCTGCCAGCGGAGACGGACCGCTGGATGAGCGATGCGTTCCTGCTGCCGCGTGTGTCGCTGCGCTACGATGACTGGGGCATCCGCTCGGAGTGGAAATCGCCGTTGCTGCTGCGGATGGCGGCGGATGTGGCGTTGCCAGAGGGATCGCGGCGGTTTCTGCTGCGGGCTCGTGCGCTGGCCCGGCTGTGGGTGGATGGCGTGATGATCGCCGAGACGAAACCGGCCGATGGTAGCACGCCAAACGGACACGATGACGTCACACCGCTGGCGACGCCACCGCTGTCTGGTCTGCGCGTGAAGGACTATCATCATCAGGAGGTGTTTGGCACGGCGCAGCTTCGCGGAGGCAAAGGGCGCATTGTCTTGGAAGTGGTGGTCGGTGGCAAAAATCAGCGCACTGAAACCGGCGAGCTGTGCGTGGCCATCGAGACGGAGGACGGCAAGTCGTTTGCCATTCTCCGCGCTGGCAGCAAGCCCGGCCTGGCATTGACCGATGCAGCGGTGGAGCCTGTGCTGGCGCAAATGGAGAAAGCCCTGTCTGATCTGGATGACACTCATCGGCGGACTGCCTCACGCTCGCGCGATGCATTCTGGCAAAAACGCCACGACCTCGCCCGCGAGTGGGTGGCGCAAAATCCCGCGCCTGCTCCCCCCAAGGGCGGTCACCCCATTGATGCCTTCATCGAGGCGAAGATCGCCGCCGCCGTTGCATCAAACGCCGCTGCGTCCGGCGACTCGGGCGCTTTTCAAAAAGACATCCTGCCCATCCTCCAGGAGAAGTGCTTCCGCTGCCACGGCGAAAAGGACAAAGGCGGACTGAAGCTGACCTCGCGAGCAGCGGCATTGCACGGAGGCGATTCGGAGATTCCCTCGATCGTGCCGGGCAAACCGGAGGCCAGCGAGATGATCGTGCGCCTGCGCTCGGAGGACGATTCGCTCGTCATGCCGCCATCGGGCGAACCGCTGGGCAAGGCGCAGATCGCGAAGCTGGAGACGTGGATTCGTGAGGGAGCTGTCTGGCCTGCCACGCCGGTTGCGTCCGGGAAGCTCGCCAGGTCAGCGCTCACCAGCGACGAGGCCTTTCTCCGCCGCATCAGCCTCGATCTCATCGGCCTGCCGCCCACGGTGGCAGAAGCGCGTGCATTTCTCGCTGACTCCGCGCCCGACAAACGTACGCGCCTGATTGAGCGCCTGCTCTCAGATGTTCGTGGCGCTGAGCATCAGATGGCTGGCTGGCTTGATGTGCTCGCCGAGAATCCGACGCTCATCAACGCCTCACTCAACAGCACCGGGCCGTTTCGCTGGTTCCTGCTCGATGCGTTGCGCGATGGCAGGAGCCTCGACCGCATGGTCACCGAGCTGCTGATGATGCGCGGTGATGTCGGGCGCGGCGGCAGCGTGGGTTTCGGTCTCGCAGGGGAAAATGACGCGCCCTTTGCCACGAAGGGCCACATCATCGCGGCCGCGTTTCTGGGCATCGAGCTGCAGTGCGCGCGCTGCCATGATTCGCCCTACCACAGCACCACGCAGCGCGATCTTTATTCGCTCGCGGCGATGCTCTCGCGCAAGACGGTGACGGTGCCCGCCACGAGCCGGGTGCCCGCCGGTTTCTTCGAGAAGAAGGGCCGCGAGTCTCTCATCAAAGTCACGCTCAAGCCCGACGAACCTGTCACGCCCGAGTGGCCCTTTGCTGCCGCCACGGGCACGGCTGATGGGAGCCGCATCGACCGCCTGATGGACGATCCGAAGGACACCCGCGAGCGTTTTGCCGCGCTCGTCACCGCGCCGGAGAACCGGCGCTTTGCGCGTGTCTTTGTGAACCGCATCTGGAAGCGGCTCATGGGCGCAGGCTTTGTCGAGCCTGCCCACGACTGGGAAGGCCGCGATGCCAGCCACCCTGAGCTGCTCGACTGGCTGGCCGCTGATTTTGTCGCACACGATTACGATCTCCGGCATCTGCTGCGGCTCATCGTGACCTCCTCCGCTTATCAGCGTGAACCCACGTCTGACAACCTCGCCGCGCTGCCAGCCAACGAGCGCTTTTTCAGCGCGCCGGGGCGGCGGCGGCTCACAGCGGAAGAGATCGTGGATTCGCTGCACTTCGCCGCAGGAAAGGCCATCGACTCCGAGGAGATCACCTTCGTCCATGATGGCCGTCATGCGCTGGAGCGTAGGCAGACGCTCGGTGTGCCGCAGCGCGCGTGGATGTTCGCCAGTCTGAACAACGAACGCGACCGCCCCAGCCTGGCCCTGCCTCACGCGCAAACAACGGTGGATGTACTTGAGGCCTTTGGGTGGAACGGCTCGCGGCAGATGCCCATCTTTGATCGTCCCACGGACCCAAATCTCCTCCAGCCTGGCATCCTCGCGAATGGCACGCTGGTGCAGTCGCTCTCCCGCGCCTCATGGCGCAGCGAGCTGGCCGATCTCGCAGTGCAGGCGGACTCGCCCGATGCGCTCATCGAGGAAGTCTTCCTGCGCTTCCTCAGCCGCAAGCCGCGCACTGCGGAGCGCGATGCCTTCCTGCCCGCACTTCGCGAAGGCTTCGCCGCGCGGCTCGTCCCTGCCGCCGGGCAATCCACGCCCAAAGCCGCCGAACCACTGCCGCTGGTGACGTGGCTGAATCACGTGAGTCCCGAAGCCAACTCCATTCAGATCGAAGTCGAAAAACGCGTCCGCCAAGGACCGCCACCTGACCCACGCCTGCGCAGTGCCTGGCGGGAGATTTACGAAGACCTCGTCTGGAGTCTGATCAATGACCGCGAGTTTGTGTGGAAACCTTGAACTTACTTTTTTGATGAAACGCCGTCACTTTCTCCACTCCACAGCATCGATTGCAGGTGCCTCCTTGCTTGCTCGTCCTATCGAAGCCGCTCAGGGGCTCATCCAGGGGAAGGCCGAGCACGTCATCTCCATCTGGCTCGGAGGTGGCATGGCCCAGACGGACACCTTTGATCCGAAACGGCGCGGCGATCCGCAGGCGAAGAAGGCCGGCTCCTACTACGACTCCATCGACACGGCGGTGCGCGGCGTTCGTGTGTGCGAGCATCTGCGCAATGTCGCACCGCTCATGGAGCGCGTGACGGCGGTGCGCACCGTGCATCACGATGTCATTGATGAGCACGCCGCGGCCACCAACCGCATGCACACCGGCCGTCCGATCAGCGGCACGATCAGCTATCCTTCCATCGGCTCACTCATTACCCACCAGCGCGGTCCCGCCTCAGACGAAGCGCCGCCCTATGTGATCATTGGCTATCCGAACGTCACACGCGGCCCCGGCTTTCTTGGGGCGCAGTCCGGGTATCTTTATCTCACGGATACCAGTCGCGGCCCGGCAGGTCTCTCCCGCCCGCCTGATGTCAGCACCGAGCGTCAGCAACGCCGGGGGCAGTTCCTCTCCGCGCTTCAAGCCAGCGCACCTCCGACCAGCGACCCGAGGCTGAAGAGCTACGATGCCGCCATCGAGCAAAGCCTGAAGTTCAGCGGGCCGGCGTTCAACCGCGTCTTCCAGCTCGACGAGGAGCCCGCTGCGCTGCGCCAGCGCTACGGCGGTGAGTTTGGCCAGCGCTGCCTGCTCAGCCGCAGACTGGTCGAGCAGGGGGTGCGTTTTGTCGAAGTCTCGCACAACCTGAACTTCCTCAACGGCACCGGCTGGGACGCACACAACCAGGGCATCTTGAAACAGCACGAGCTGATCAAGGAGCTCGACGGCGCCGTCGCCGCGCTCATCACCGATCTCGAAAGCCGTCGGCTGCTCGACAAGACGCTCATCGTCATCACCACCGAGTTCGGTCGTCCGCCCGAGTTTGACGGCGGCGGCGGGCGCGGACATCAGGGCAGCGCCTTCACCTGTGTGCTGGCCGGAGGCGGCCTGCGCCACTGCGGAGCCTGGGGCGAGACCGATGATCTAGCCAAAAAGATCGTCACGAATCCCGTCAGCGTGCCCGACTTCTTCGCCACCATCTGCGCCGCTGTCGGCGTGGATTACACCGCCAGCCTTCACGACGGCGACCGCCCTGTGCCGATCACGGATCAGGGCAGTCCGATCGCAGCCCTGTTCGCTTAGCGTGCAGAATTAACACGCACAACTGCCCCCGCCGGGTGCTTAAGTAGCACTCGTCATGTGTTCGGAGCTTTCAACCTCAACATGCATTCGCTACGCAGCTCCGCAGATCTCCCGGCATGTTTGCCTCAAATGATTCAAGAGCGCACACCAGCGAACATGCCGAAACCCACAAGGATGGAACTACGGATCAGAAGGTTTCAGCTTCGAATCCTGACCAGTGCGCCATTCATCAACGATGAGTCTTGTTTTTTGTGGGCGCTCCTCTTGAAGCTCCTTGGTGCCTTTCTGCCAGGACAAGGTCTGCCGGGCAAACCACAACCAGGCATACATCACGGCAAACCCCAGCCGCTGCCACAGGCCATGATGGCGTGTGGCATGATCGCCGATCCAGAACAGCGCCGCCATCACCATCACCGCACCGAAGGTCCGCCATCCGAAGCGGCGCTGCTGTGGGGAGGCCACCATGCCGGCGGCAATGCAGAAAATGCCTGCGAGGCCCATGCTGATGACAAGACGGATGGCACGATAGTGAACATCCGCGTAAGCGTCCGCCATGCCATGCTCATAGGGCGTGTGTGAAGTGTGGGAGGTGAACCACCATGTGGGTGTCCACCATTCATGCGCCGGCGGTGGCGGCTGTTCGACACGTCGCATCGGCGCGTAGGCCACGAAGAAGTTGCCCATCGCTGTGGCGGCGAGCAGAAGACTGCCGGCGAGAATGAGAACGTTTCCCTCGCTCCGCTGCAGAAAGGCCAGCGCCAGCAGGAACAGCAGCAGGGCGAAGGCAAAGCTGGCGACGATGAGCCAGGGCCAGTGCGGCGCCTTCTTCATGTACTCCGTGACGTAGCTGTCGATCAAGCTCAAGCCGCCGGCTTCGCCACCCATATGACCATAAATCAAAGTTCCCAGCGTGACGATCAGGCAGAGGACAATGCCGGAATCGATGAGTCGTGAAAGCAACGGACGGTCATTCATGGGACGCGGGAGATGTCACACCTTGGGTCCCAGATAACGCAGCATGTCATCAAGTGTGTTCAGCTTGCCGTAATCCGCCTCCGGTATTTCCACACCGATTTTTTCATTCAGGGCGATGAGAAACTTGAGGAAGTCGAAGGAGTCGATGTCGAGGGTCTCGCGGATCTTCTGGTCGGGGCGCAGGCTTTCGGGATCGGACTCGGGCGCAATCTCGCGCAGGCCGGCAAGCAGGATGGCTTTGAGTTCAGATTCGATCATGGCTGGTCGGGAGTTTGCAGGTGGCGGTTGAGGGCTTCGAGAAACTGGGCGCCCACATGGCCGTCGGTGGCGCGATGATCCGCGGCAAGCGAGGCGGTCATCACCGGATGCACGCCGAGCATGCCATCTTTGGCCCAGGGCTGCTCCATGATTTTGCCGAGGCCCACAATTGCCACCTGCGGCGGATAGATGACGCCAAACACGGTCTCCACACCAAGATCGCCGAGGCTGGTGATCGTGATCGTCGCATCGGTCATCTCAGAACTGCGCAGACGACCGCTGCGCGCGCGGGGAATGAGGTCGCTCAAAGCGGCCATCACCTCATCGCTGGATTTTTTGTCCACATCATGAATGGCCGGAGCCACCAGGCCACCGCCTTTCATGGAGATGGCAAAGCCGAGATGAACCGCGTCAGAAACACGGTGCTCACCGTCGATCCAGAAGCCGTTGAGCTGCGGCACATCCCGCAGGGACTTCGCCAGCGCCTTCAGCAACGGAACCGCTGGCAGCAGGCGGTCCTTGATGCTTCGTTTTTGATTCTCGGCCTGCAGCCACGCCAGTGTGGCGCTCATGTCGATGCGAGTCTGCAGGTAGTAATGTGGAATCTCGCGTTTGGATTTCGCCATGGCGGCGGCGATGGCGCGGCGCATCGCGTCACCTGTCTTCGGCGCGGCTGGTTTGGCCGCGCGTTCGACATCCGCCGCCTCAATCGCGCCGGCCGGCCCGCTGCCACGCAGGCCTGCGATGTCGATCTTCAACTCCGCAGCGCGCCTGCGTGCCAGCGGGGAGATGCGCAAGCGCGTGACCGGCTTGGCGGCCAGCTCGACATCTTCGCGATCAATCAATCCGCCGGGCCCGGTGCCATGGCCGACGAGACGGTTCAAATCCACATGCAGTTCGGCGGCGATCTTCCTGGCCAATGGCGAAGCGTGAATGTGCGGCGTCTCAGGTGCCACCACAGGCGCTTCGATGGCGGGTGCCGGGCTCGTCGGTGGTGAAGTCGCCGCAGGCATGGCTTCGCTCGTCTTGATCACGGCCAGCAAGCTGCCAACGGGAATCTTGGCTCCGGGCTCGGTCACGAGTTTTTCAATCTCACCGGACACGAAGCATTCGACGTCGATGATGCCTTTGTCCGTATCGACCTCGGCGATGATCTGACCGCGTTTCACGGCATCGCCCGGCTTGACGTGCCATTTCACGAGGGTGGCGGACGCCATGTCCGCGCCGAGGCTGGGCATGACGAAATCAGCCATGGGAGCGGACGAGGTTTTGCACGGCGGCGATGATGGATTCCACCTGCGGCAACGCCGCAAGCTCCAGATGCTTTGCGTAAGGGATCGGCACCTCGGCGGCGCACACACGCTGCACCGGGCGGTCGAGTTCATAAAAGGCCTGCTCCATAATGCGGGCGCTGATCTCCGCGGAGATGCCGCCGCTGCGCCAGCCTTCATCGACGATGAGCACGCGGTGCGTCTTCGCCACGCTGCGCATGATCGTGGCATCATCCAGCGGGCGCAGCACCCGCAGATCGACGACTTCCGCGCGGATGCCTTCCTCCGCGAGCTTTGCTGCGGCGCTGAGTGACTTTTGCAAACTCGCGCCGTAGGTCAGGAGGGTGACGTCCGAGCCCGCGTACCGCACTTTGGCCGTGGAGATGTCCACCGGGCCCGGACTGGCGGGCAGCTCTCCCTCCATGACATACAGAGTCTGGTTTTCGAAGATCAGGACCGGATCTGGATCTTCCAGCGCAGTCGCGAGCATGCCGTAGCCATCCTCCAAAGTCGCGGGGGTCAGGACCTTGATGCCGGGGATGTGCGCATACCAGCCTTCGAGGCTGTGTGAATGCTGCGCCGCGAGCTGTTTGCCGCCTCCAGTCGCCATGCGGATGACAAGCGGCACATGGAACTGCCCACCGGACATGTGCAGCAGCGAGGCCGCCGTGTTCATGATCTGATCCAGCGCCAGCAGGCTGAAGTTGCAGGTCATGATCTCGACGATCGGCCGCATGCCACCCAGCGCCGCGCCGATGCCCGCGCCGACGAAGGCTGATTCCGCCAGCGGCGTGTCGCGGATGCGTTCCTCGCCAAATTCTGCCAGCAGACCGCGGCTCACCGCAAAACAACCACCATAGTGCCCCACATCCTCGCCCATCAGAAACACGCGCGAATCCTTCAGCAGCGCGCTGCGGATGCCCTCGCGCACAGCGTCACGATACGTCATCTTCTTCGGCTGATCGTTCGCGTTCATGATGCGGCCCCCTCCGAATAAACAAAGCGGGTCAGATCACTGACCGGCTCCCAGGTTCCCGCCTCGGCAAAGGCGACGGCTGCATCGACCTCTCTGGCGGCCTCGGCCTCCACCGCCTGCAGATCTGCATCGCTGAGCACCTTCGCCGCCTTCATCGCCTCGAAGAACAGCGGGATGGGATCACGCTTCTTCCATTCAGCCACTTCGTCCTTGGTACGATACAGCTCGGCATCAAACATGGAGTGCGCGCGAAAGCGGTAGGTGCGGCATTCGAGCAGGAAGGGCTTGCCCTCGCGCGTGGCGGCGATCGCTTTGCGCGCGGCTTCATCCACGGCGAGCAAGTCCATGCCATCGACGACCGCGTTGGCGATGCCGTAAGCATCGCCCTTGCTTGCCAGCTCGGTTTTCGACTCCGTGTAGCGCAGCGCGGTGCCCATGGCGTAGAGGTTGTTTTCGCAAACAAAGAGCACGGGAAGCTGCCACAGGCCCGCGAGATTCAGCGATTCGTGAAACTCGCCCTCCGCCATGGCGCCTTCTCCGAAGAAGCAGACGGTGACCGCCTTGCGATTTTGCATTTTGTCCGCGAGCGCCAGGCCGAGGGCCAGGGGCAGGCCGCCGCCGACGATGGCATTGCCGCCGCAGAAGCGCGTTTTCGCATCGAACAGATGCATCGAGCCGCCACGGCCACGCGCGCAGCCTTCCACCTTGCCGAACATTTCCGCCATGATCGAGTCCGCGCTCACGCCGCGCACCAGCGCCTGGCCATGCTCGCGATAGGTGGCCACAATGCTGTCTTCTGGCAGAAGCTGGTGGATGACGCCCGTGGCGATGGCTTCCTCGCCGATGTAGAGATGCATGAAGCCGCGAATCTTCTGCGCGCTGTACATCTCGACGCATTTTTCCTCGAAGATCCGGATGCGCACCATCTGCCAGAGCAGGCGGCGCGCTTGGTCGTGGTCGGGCAGGGGCGTGCTCATGTCAGTCGTTTTCGAGGGTGGAAAGATCGCCTTCCGGCAGGCCCAGTTCGCGGGCCTTGAGCAGACGGCGCATGATCTTGCCGCTGCGTGTCTTTGGCAGGCTTTCGACGAAGGCGATCTCCTTCGGGGCCACAGCGGGACCGAGGCGCTTGCGGCCAAAGCCGATGAGCTCCTTGCACAGCGCATCATCCGCCGCGTGTCCGGCCTTGACCACGACAAACGCCTTCACCAGCTGGCCGATGAGCGACTCCGGCTTGCCAATGACACCAGCCTCCGCCACCGCCGGATGCTCCATGAGAGCGCTCTCCACTTCAAACGGACCGACCATGTGACCGGAAGTCTTGATGATGTCATCCGCACGGCCGACGAACCAGAAGTAGCCGTCCGCATCACGCTTCGCGAGATCGCCACTGAGATACCAGCCGTCCACAAAGCACTTCGCATAGCGGGCCTCGTCATGCAGGTAGGCGCGGAACATCGAAGGCCAGCCGGGCCTGAGCGCGAGCTCGCCTTCCACATTGCTTTCCTGAATCACCTCAAGTCCCTGCTCGTCATGCTTCACGATGGCCGCCTCGATGCCTGGCAGCGGTTTGCCCATGGAGCCGGGGCGGATGTCCATGGCCGCATAGTTCGCGATCATGATCCCTCCCGTTTCCGTCTGCCACCAGTTGTCATGAACCGGCAAACCCAGCGCCTGCTGGCCCCACACGACGGCTTCCGGGTTCAGGGGTTCGCCCACGCTGTGGATGAGGCGCAGATGACTCAGATCGTACTGCGTGCGCGGTTCGCCGGGGATGCGCATGAGACGGCGGAGGGCGGTGGGGGCGGTGTACCAGACGGTGACCTTCTGATCCTGCAGCAGTCGATACCAGCGCTCGGCATCAAAGTCGGCTTCATCGACGAGATTCGTCACGCCATGCAGCAGCGGTGCAAAGATGCCATACGATGTGCCGGTCACCCAGCCGGGGTCGGCGGTGCACCAAAACACATCGTCGGGATGGAGGTCGAGCACATAGCGCCCGGTGGCGAAGTGCGTGAGCGCCGCCTGATGCACATGCACCGCGCCTTTGGGCATGCCGGTCGTGCCGCTGGTGAAATGCAGCAGCGCCATGTCCTCGGGGCTGGTTGGCGAAATCACAAACTGATCGCTCGCGGCGGCCATGAGCTTCGGCAGGGAGCGCACGCCGGCATCGAGATCATCCTCCGCATCCGCCAGCAGGATGAATTGCAGCATGGGCAGACGCTCGCGCAGGGTGCTTACCTTTTTTTCATACAGGGCCTTCGTCGTCACGAGCACCTTCGCATCGCCACGGCTCAGTCTCTGCCACACCGGCTCGGGTCCGAACTGCGAGAACAGCGGACAAAACACACTCACATTTTTCAGGGTTCCCAGCGCGGCGAAATACAGCTCCGGCACGCGGCCCATGAGCGCGAAGACACGCTCGCCTTTCCCGACACCGAGAGAACGCAGCACATTGGCAAACCGCGCCGAGCCCTGCGCCATGTCCTTATACGTCAGGTCGCGCACGCTGCCGTCCTTGCCGAGCCAGCGCAGCGCCAGATGTTCGGCACGCGGCCCGCTGGCATGACGGTCCACCGCTTCATGGGCGAGATTCAGGCCGCCGCCGTCCGGCAGTCCTGCCAGTTCAGCTCTGACAGCGTCCCATGAAAATTCGGTGCATGTTTTCGCATAGTCCACCAGGCATGGCCGGACCTGCCATGTGGCAATGTCTTTGGTGATGGGTGGGAAGTTCATCGCTGCATCCTCTCCTTATCCGCCGCTGCATTGCGTTCATTGAAAACGGGTGCCACGATTCCGCTGTCGCGATCAACGCCAATGCTGAAGCCGTCAAAAATATCGCCGAATTCTGCGGCTTTAATGACATTGCCCGGACGAGGCGAGAAGTTCATCGTGCAGCATTCCACGAAGTCACTTTCATGCTCGGCCTGTGTTGGCGAAGATGAGGCAGATCGTGTGACAAGGGCGCACATGGCGGGGATCAGGCAAGCGGCGGCGTGACAACAAAGACGGGCTTGTGCGCAAGGGCGATCACGGCCTGCACGGTGGAGCCGAGCAGGGCGGCTCCGGCGCGTGAGTGGCCTTTGGTTCCCATGCAGATGACATCCGCGCCCTTGCGCTCCGCCGCCTCGCAGAGGGCGGTGGCAAAATCACTGTGCGTCAGCACTTCGGTGGTGATGGTGACACCCGGCACCTGCGGGAAGTCAGCGGCCAGAGACTCAAACTTCTCCAGTGCTTCCTTCTTTGCTTGAGCTGTGATGAGGCTGTGGTCAAAGTACACTTCAGAAGCGATCACGGGATTGACGCCGCTGGTCGGCTCATGACAGACATGCACGAGATGGATCGCGCCGCCCGCAGGCAGCAGGCTGTGGGCATGGCGCAGGGCATGGGTGCAGATCTCGGAGAAGTCAGTCGCCAGCAGCACGCGATGGATCGAAGGAATGCGCGAGTCCGGCGCCGCGACGACTGCGGGCACGCAGAGGACGTTGGTCACGGCATGAGCCAGCACGTTGCGTGAAAAGGAGCGGCCCTTCAGACGGGCCAGTCCATGGCGCTGATGTGTGCCCACCACGAGCAGGCCGGACTTCTGTTCATCCGCCGTTTTCAGGAATTCCGCCGCGTGCTGACCGGCACCCTCGCGCACATGCACCTTCACCGGGAGGTCTCCGAGGATGCCATGCAGGCGCTCCCAGACATCACGCTGACAGGTGTCCTGCGGCTCATTGCCCACGATGGGATCCGCCGTGGGGTGCACGTAAGCGGCCTCCACTTCCACCGGCCCCATGGGGAGCAAGGTCTGCACGGCGCTGATGGCGGCATCTGCGGAGGCGGTGAAGTCCACGCCGCAGAGCAGGCGCAGCACGGCGTCTCCCTTGAGCCAGTCCAGCAGAAGCTCCCCCTGGCGCACCACCAGGGTGGGCACGGAGGAGGTTTCAGCGACATGTTCAGCCACGCTGCCAATGAGCAGACGTCCGGCCAGGCTCCTGCCGACCGAACTCAAGACGATCAACTGCGTGGACTGCTCCGCAGCGGCGTCGATGATCTCATAGCTGGCGCTGCCATGCCGCAGCTCCTCGGTGACCTGAATGCCGGTGGCGCGCAGCCGGTCTGCTTCTTGCTTGAGTTCCTCACGTATCAGCCGGTCATCCGGCACGACCACAGGTAGATCGCCCATGACGATGTAGTCCTGCGCAGCATGCACAAGCCGCACAGGAATGTGGAGTTTTTTGGCGAGCGCGGCAGCGACGTCTGCGGCGGCCATGGCGGACGGTGAAAAATCAGTGGCACAGAGAATTTGCATGGGATGGAGTGAGTGAAGGTTGAACAGGCGGTGGATGAAGGTGAAGGCGGGTGGTGGGGCTCAAACGCCGGAGGGGAATGTTTCTGGAACTTCACCAGCCATCCATGTGGCGGTGCGCTCCAGCGGCTCCACGGCACGCGTTTCGTCGAAGTGAAGGACGGCATCAAACTGCTCCGGCAGCCGGGTGTGGAAGTAATGGCTGTGACGCTCCGTTTCGGGGCGGTAGATGACGCCGATGGCGCGCTCCAAAAGCTGCTGGCTCAGGCCGTCTTTGAGCCTGCTGTTTCCCCGCAGCGGCAGCAGGAAGCGCTTGAGCCCGACCTCATGAAAGAGCGCCTCAAAACTGCCATGCAGTGCCGGGCGCACGCGTTTCCGCTCTGCCGGACCGCCCCAGTCTGAACTGGCGGTGACCGTGCCGTGGTACGTGGTGAAGCCCACGAGAACGGCCTTGTCTGCGCAGCGCTGGCGCATGAGCTGGCCCACGTTCCACTCCCCGCGATGCCCCATGGAGGTGGCGCGCGCATCCCCGAGGTGGGAGTTGTGCGCCCAGACCACGATCTTGGGCGGCCTGCCTTGCCGGGTCAGGTGGCGCTCCAGTTCCACCAGGGTCTCCACCATGTGGCTGTCACGCAGGTTCCAGGAGGACACATCGCTGCGGTACATCGTGCGGTAGTACTGCTCCGCATTTTTGACGAGGCGTGCGTTCTGCTCCGCCATGAAGAAGTCATCGGCAGCCACGCGGCCATCAAGTCGTGCCAGTTCGCTGGCGCGCGAATAGAGCTCGACAAACTGGCTGACGACGGCGTCTTCGCAGGAGTAGCCATGGCCCTGCGCGGTCTCAAACCCGTAGCGCTGCGAGTCACCGCCAAAGCTGTCAAAGCAGGCATAGCGCTCGCGTGCACGGGCGGCGGCTTCAGGATCAATCTTGTCGAGGTAGCCCAGCACGGCATCCATGGAGGAGTTCATGCTGTAGAGGTCCAGGCCGTAGAAGCCTGTCTTGGAAATGTCCGCAGACAGGTCGTCATTGTGCGCACGCAGCCAGCCGATGAAGTCCAGCACATCCGCATTGCGCCACATCCAGGCGGGAAAGCGCTTGAAGCCGCCCAGTGAGTCCACGGCGTCGAGGTCACCTCCTTGGCCATGCACATAGCGGTTCACGCGGCTGGCATCCGGAAAGTCGGCCTCCACCGCCACGGCGGTAAAACCTTTTTCGGTGATCAGCCGTTTGGTGATCTGAGCCCGCTCCCGGTAGAACTCATGCGTGCCGTGCGAGGCTTCGCCAAGCAGCACAAACTGTGCATCGCCGATGAGTTCGAGCAGGGAATCGTAGTCCGAGATCTCGCCCTCCCGCAAAGGGTGGGCGGCGGACCGCACGAGCGATCTGGCGGACATCTGGGCGGTGGCTTGCATGGTCAGTACCTCGCCGCCGTTGCGGTGTGATGTTTGACGTCACCGCGCAGCACGCGTGCGTAGTCCTCCAATTGCCTGCGCGCGGCGGCAAAGGCGTCACGAATGGCCACATACACATCCTTGTGGTCTGGATGCGCCTCCAGGTGCTTCTCCCATTCGCCGCTTTCACTCTTTGCGAGCGTGCTGTGCAGCGAGGGCTCGTGATTGACCACGATCTCGGAACCGGGGACGCGGAGGTTGATGCGGATGTGAAATTCGCTGCCGCGCTGGTGGTGCTGATGGGGCGCCTCGACAACGACGAGGCAGCTGGTGATGCGGCTGAAGCAGTGCTCCAGGGCCGCGACTTCTTCATGGATGCGCGCCTCAAGGGCGGGTGAGACCGCCATGTGGCGGAAGGTGATCTGGGTGGGTGTGTTCATAGGCAGTAAAATCGAATCAAACAGTTTTGGCGGATGGGGGGCGGTGTGCGGGTTCAGACCTTCACGATGACAAATTTCGTCCGGCCATTGCGGAGGATTTTGAGGCGCATGATCTCGCCGGGCGCGCCTCTGGCGGCCATGGCCTCGGCCACGTTCTTCACCTGCTTGTGGTTGATTTGCACGATGAGGTCTCCTTCCTCCAGGGCTTCATAGGCGGCGGAATTTTTATCCACCGAGGTGACGATGACGCCCTGCACCTCGCTTGAGACCTGGTATTCCTGGCGGAGGTCTTCCGTGAGATTTTCAATGGCGACCCCCTTGATGAAGGTGTCTCCGGATTTGGAGGCATCCTCCTCGGACGTTTTGTTTTCGGTCTTGGCACCGACCTTTTCAGGAAGCGGTCGCAGCGTGGCCGTCAGATCCATCTGCTCCGCGTGTTTGAGCTGGTCGTTGTAGCGCACCACGCGGAACTTCACCTCCGTCCCAGGATGATTGGCGCTGACGATGAGGCGCAGCTGAGCCGGGCCGGTGACCTTCTGGTCATTGACGGCGATGATGGCGTCCCCTTCATGAAAGCCCGCTTTGGCCGCCGGGGAATCCGGCACGATGGAATTGACCAGCACGCCGCTCCCATGCTCCACCCCCAGGTAATCCGCCATGTGGGAGTCGAGGCTGTCCATCTCGATGCCAAGGAAGCCGCGCTGGACCTTGCCGCCCTCCAGCAGATCACGCGCCACGGAGATGGCCATGTTGATGGGAATGGCCAGGCCGATGCCGGCAAACATGCCGCTGCGGGTTTCAATGGCGGCGTTCAGGCCCACCACACGCCCGCGCTCATCCAGCAGCGGGCCGCCCGAGTTGCCGGGATTGATCGCGGCATCGGTCTGAATGAAGTTCTCATACCCCGCCTGACCCTGCTGGGGCTTGCCGATGATGCCCAGCTCACTCCGCCCCAGCCCGCTGATGATGCCGTGAGTGACGGACTGCTCAAGACCCATCGGCGAGCCAATGGCCAGCACCACATCCCCCACGCGCATCTTGGAGCTGTCGCCGATCGTCGCGGGACTCAGGTCATCAACATCGATCTTGATCAGGGCCACATCGGTTTGCGGATCCGTGCCCACCACCTTGGCGGTGTAGTCCCGGCCTCTTCCGGGAATTCCCACCTTCAGTTCGTCCGCGTTGTCCACGACGTGGTTGTTGGTGAGGATGTAGCCGTCGGAGGTGAGGATCACACCGGAGCCGAGGCCGGTCTGCACGGGTTTGCTCGGGGCAGGGCGGCGTTTTTCACGCGGTGCATTGGGTTCACGGCGTCCGAGCCAGTCGCCGAAAAAATCACGGAACATCGGCGGCAGATGCTCCAAGTCGTCGGCATCAAAATCAAAGCCGAAGCCGCCTCCGGCTTTTTTGGAGTAGGTGCCGATGCTCACCACGCTGGGCAGAATGCGCTGGACCACATCCGCGTAGCCGCCGGAAGGACCGCCGGCAGGATGAGTCTCGGAGCTGTCCCGCAGGAGCTTTTTGTCAAAATCCGCACCCTTCATGTGCGGTCTTGCCATTTCAGCCAAGAGGATCGACGCGGCCAGCAATGAAGTGCTGGCGATGATGATTTTGAGATGCTTGGTTGTTTTCATGCAGAGTGTGAGGGTGGAATTTTTCACTGGGCTTCCTTCAGGGGCTCGCGGTTGATTCCCGCATGCCGGAGGACATCAATGACCAGGCGGTCAAAAGCTGGGGCGACCGTGGCATTCGTGCCGAAAGAAGAGCAAAGCTCTTGCATGGCGGTGAACATGATCGCAGCCTCGTTCGGTGCGGCACGGCGTGCCTGGCACTCCCGGATGACGGTGGGGTAAAGCTGCAGATGGGTGATCCGCTTGTCCTCCACCGTGATCTCAAAGACCCAGGAGCGGTCGTTGTGCTCGATGGGATTGACCGTGTAATCATCCACAAAATCGCCCGTGGAATACAGGATCAGCCCGCCTTCAAAAACCTCAACGCCACGTGGGACATGGGCCGAATGGCCGAAGATCACATCCGCACCCGCGCGGATGAGACCATGGGCCAGCGTGGTGTGCAGCGCTGGCGGGTGCGCGCCCCAGTTGCCACCCCAGTGGGCGGCCACGATGAGAACATCCACCTCCTTGCGCGCCTGATGCACCTTGTTGAGCAGTTCCGCGATCTGCTCCCCATGCGATTCCACCGGCACATAAAAAATGCCGGGATGCTCTTCGCCTGCCTCCCATGCAGGCTCGTTGTCCGTGAAGGAAAGGAAGCCGATGCGGACGCCCCGCACTTCACTGATGGCGAGCTGCGAGGCCTCCTTCCGGTTCAAACCGGCTCCACTGTGGGAAACGTGGGCGCCATCTAGCAGCTTCAGCATTTCCACCATGCCGCGATGGTTGAAGTCGAGCGCATGGTTGTTCGCCAATGAGACGGCATCAATCCGCGCCGTCTGCAGCACCGCGAGGTTTTTTGCATCCGTCTTGAAGTGATAGAGCTTGGGTGAGCGCCCCCAGGGAGAGCCGTGGTCCGTGATGACGCACTCCAGATTGCAGGCGCGCCAGTCCGCCCCGTGGAGGAGCGGCAGGGTGTCGCCCCAGGGATATTCCGGCGGCTGGGTGAGCAGCCGTTCATTGACCAGACGGCCCAGCATGACGTCACCGACGAGAAGAAGCTTGAGAGGGGAGTTCATGTATTGGCGGTGTCAGTGATTTTGTTCGAGGCAGTCCGAAGCAAACCGGTGGCTCGGAGGCCAAACTGCCGGGCGGGTTCCACCCCACAATGAGCAGGAGTTCTCTATGTTTCTCAGGCGCTGGATGAGGAGCCCTCAGGGTCTGGCGCATGCCATGAAAGAAGGCATGAGGTCATGCCTGCCATTCCCCACGCAGCACCATGCAAGGCTGCAATCCTCCGTGTCAGCTGGCAGGGGAGGGCACAGGTGTCTGCGCATGCAGCGGTCGGATTTCAGACAGCGTGGTCAGACCGGCGGCAACCTTTTCAATCGCATCCGCCAGCAAAACCCGGGTGCCGGATGCCTCGACGTGCTCTTGAAGAGCAGGCTCGTCGGCTCCGTGCAGGATGAGAGTGCGCGCTTCTGCGTTCAGCCGCCACACTTCGAAGATGCCTGCACGGCCTTCGAACCCGGTGCCGGCGCAGGCATCACAGCCCACGGGTTTCCACAGCAGTGCGGGGGCGGCCGCTCCCTGCGCGCTGAACCACTCCTTCTCGGTTTCGGTGATTTCCGTCACGGCGCGGCAGTGTGAGCACAGGCGGCGGACGAGTCGCTGCGAGACCACGACTTCCAGCGCCGCACAAATCTCCCAGTTTTTCACGCCATAGTTTCGCAGCGCGGTCACCGCGCCCACGGCATCTCGTGCATGCAGGGTGGAAAGCAGCGCCTGCCCGCTGCCCGCCGCAGTGATGGCTGCATGCGCGCTCTCCCGATCACGGACTTCACCGAGCAGCAGATAGTCCGGGTCGATCCGCAGCATGGCCCGGAGGGCGTCTGAAAATGTCAGTCCGCGTTTTTCATTCACCTCGATTTGTGTGATGCCATCCAGGCTGCATTCCACCGGATCTTCCAGGGTCACAATACTGCGCGGCTGCTGCTGCAGTTCACGCAGCATGGCGTACAGCGTGGTGGTTTTTCCGGCTCCCACCGGCCCGCAGACCAGCAGCATGCCCTGGATCTGGGCCAGCCAGTGGCGCAGGTGGGATTGATCTCCCTCGGACATGCCGGTCTCTTCCAGGCGCAGCACCGGCCGCAGGCCATCAAGAAGTCGGATGCCCAGCATCTCGCCGCTTGGGGTGGGCACGGCTGTGATGCGCAGATCCAGCAGCATTCCGTTGACCTCCATGCGGGCGTGACCGTGCTCCGCACGTGACAGGGCTGACGTGTCCATTTGCGCCAGCACTTTGAAGTAGGTCACAAGGTGCTGCCCAGATAGGCGTGGCACCAAGGCCACATCATGCAGCTGGCCGTCCATCCGCATGCGAATTCGTGTTGCCTCGGCTCCCGGCTCGATGTGCAAATCCGAGGCTTTCCAATGTGTGGCGTCTGCGGCAAGTGCTATGGCAAACTCCTCGGTGAAGGGCAGATCCGCTGGTGGCGGATGCCTTCGCAGCAGCTCTTGATAACGAACCGCGAGACGTGGTTCGATGGGGCGCTTGTTGAGGGGTGGCGTCGAATGAATCATGGTGTGATGGATGAGATGCCGAGGTCACTCGAAGTAGGCCTTGATGACGTATTGGGAGACCATGCGCTGAGTGTTGAAGAAGGAGCCGTTGAGCGAGATGCAGTGGCGCATCACATCCGTGAAGCGGTCACGGTCACGGTAGAAAAGCGGCAGCACCACGTGCTCGAGCTTGTCATACAGGGCGGCGGCATCGCACGCATTGCGCTCGGGATGACTGCGCTCCATGGCGCAGTTTTCGCCAATGGCCCAGCCCGTCTCGCCTTCGATCCAGCCCTCGATCCACCAGCCATCCAGAATGCTCAGGCTGGGCACGCCATTGAGCGCCGCCTTCATGCCGCTGGTGCCGGAGGCTTCCATCGGCGGCTGCGGCGTGTTCAGCCACACATCCACACCTGCGGTCATCAGCTTGCCCAGCTCAAGATCATAATTGGGCAGATACACCATCTGGATGTTTTGATTGAGGCCTTCCTTGACCCGGATGATCCGCTGGATGGCCTCCTTGCCTTGAAAGTCATTGGGATGCGCCTTGCCACCGTAGATGATTTGCAGCGGCCCTGCGCTGGCGGCGATCTGCCTGAGGCGCTGCACATCGCTCACCAGCAGGTCGCTGCGCTTGTAAGCCGTGGCACGGCGTGCAAAACCCAGGGTGAGCCTTTTCAAGTCAAGCGCCACGCCCGTGTCATGGCGCACACGATCCAGCAGCTGCTGCTTGGCCACCAGATGCGCCTCCCAGATTTCCGTCAGTGGAAGGCTGTGGGCAAAGCGCAGACTGAAATTGTCAGCGCGCCAGCCGGGGATGTGGCGGTCAAACAGCGCCTGAAACGGCGGTGAGGTCCACGAGGCCGCATGCACGCCATTGGTGATGGAATCAATCTTGTAGTGGCTGAACATCAGCTGCGATGTCTCTGCATGCTTCTTCGCCACTCCATTGACATAGTGGCTGAGATTCAGCGCCAGGAACGTCATGTTTAGCGTGCCCCCGCAGCAGAAAATCTCCTGCATCTCCGTGACCTCCGCACGCCCCAGAACGCGGGTCACGAGATCCAGCCCGAATTGATCATGGCCGGAGGCCACGGGCGTGTGCGTGGTGAAGACACACTGGCGGCGCACGCATTCCACATCCTCATGATTGAAGGTGGGGCGGCCGGCATTGCGCGCGCATTCATCGAGCAATTCCAGTCCCAGCAGCGCGGCGTGGCCTTCGTTCATATGATAACGGGTCAGCGCCTTGCAGCCCAGCGCACGCAGCATGCGCACACCGCCGATGCCAAGAACCACTTCCTGGCAGATGCGGTAGCAGGCGTCTCCCCCGTACAAGAAATGCGTGAGCGTGCGATCCCAGGCTGAGTTTTCCGGGAGATCCGTGTCGAGGAAGAACACCGGCACGCTGACGCCGCCCGGTGCCCGGACTTCGTACTTCCACGCGCGCAGATGCACGGTGCGGCCTTCGATGCACACACTGACGCGCGGTGCCTGTTCCTCCAGATGACCGCCGATGTCCCAGTCGCAGGGTTCCTCACGCTGCCAGCCGCTGGCATCCAGTTTCTGATTAAAATATCCCTTCCGGTGCAGCAGGGTGACGGCCACCATGGGCACCTTCAGCTCCGCCGCAGAGCGCACCGTGTCACCTGCCAGCACCCCCAGCCCCCCTGCATACGTCGGCATGGCGGAGTCCAGGGCGATCTCCATGGTGAAGTAGGCGACGAGCGGTTCATTCATGACCCGGACACAGCTTGCGTTTCATGGCACGCCGCCCGCGCCAGCACCAGTCTGACTTCATCATCGGTGGTCTGGGCGAAGTCTTCATACCAGCGGCTGACACCCCCAAAATCCTCCGGCATCGTGAGCACCACCAGATCATCCACCAGAGGATTCAATGCCGCGCATGAGTCAGGCGCGGCCACGGGCACGGCGATGATGATCTCCTTCGGATGCTGCTGCCGCAGGGCCAGCACGGCGGCCCGAATCGTGGAGCCGGTGGCAATGCCGTCATCGATCAGAATGACCGTTCTGCCCGCGACTTCCGGAGCGCCGGTGTGTCCACGATAGGCCATTTCACGGCGGTGCAGCTCCTTCAACTGAGCGGCGGCTTCGGCTTCAAGCGCTGCGCGCGGAATGCCCAGCGCACGCATCATGTCATGGTCGACCACCTGCACACCACCGCTTGCAATGGCGCCCATGGCGAGTTCTTCATACCCGGGCACACCCAGCTTGCGCACCACCAGCACATCCAGCGGCGCATGCAGTTTGCGCGCCACCTCATAGGCCACGGGCACGCCGCCACGTGGCAGGCCGAGGACGATCACGTCCTCCCGGTTGGCATGCTTCATGAGTGCTTCGGCCAGCAGCTGGCCGGCATGCACACGGTTGTTAAAAACAAGCGGCTTCATGCGGCGATGCTCCAGTCGTCAGAAATGTCCATGTGACTTTTGAACCAATGCGCGCTCATCTGCGCCACCTGTTCCAGCTTGCCCGGTTCTTCAAAGAGATGCGTGGCACAAGGCACGACGCGAAACTCTTTTTCACAGCGCAGCTTTTCATAAGCTTCGCTGTTCAGGCAGAGAACCATTTCATCATAGCCGCCGACAATCAGAAGCGTCGGCGCGCATACCTGAAAAAGGGCGTTGCCAGCGAGGTCGGGACGTCCGCCGCGCGAGACCACGGCGGCAATTTGGTCGCCGAGTTGCGCCGCCGCCATCAGCGCGGCTGCCCCGCCGGTGCTGGCCCCAAAGTAGCCCAGCTTCAAGCCACGCGTTTCCGGCTGCTCCGCAAGCCAGCGCGTTACACTGACGAGCCTCTGCGTCAGCAGATCGATGTCAAAGCGCAGCGTGCTGGTGTTCGCGTCCTGCTGCTCCTCCTTTTGCGTCAGCAGATCAAACAGCAGGGTGCCGAGGCCTGCCTCGCGAATGATCCTGGCCACGAATTGATTGCGCGGGCTGTGCCGGCTGCTGCCGCTGCCATGCACAAAGAGCACCACCCCGGGCGCATTGGCTGGAAGTTCCAGCTCTCCTTTGAGCTCCACGTATCCCGTGGGAATCTTCACCGTGGTGGGCGGCACTTTTTTAGAAATCCGAGGGGCGGTTTTCATATGAGACGTTTCGTTTGAGACGGCTCATCCGGCCGGGTTGCTGCCTTCCTGCTCCAAACGTTCCTCCACTTCCCGTGTGAAGCGTGTCCATGGCACGGCGCGCAGTCGGGCGGCAGGAATGGGTCTTCCCGTCTCTTCGCAGATGCCGTAGCTGCCGTCCAGAATCCGGCGGATGGCGGCCTCCACCTCATAGAGCGCATCCTGCTCCTGAGAAAGCAGCCCCAAGGCGAGGTCGTGGTCGAACTCATCCGTGGCAGTGTCGGCGGTGTCCATGCTGTTTTGCTCCAGCGGACCAGACACTTCCGCGATCTGGACGGCGTGGGTGTCCAGCAGGTGATCGCGAAATGACTGCAACCGCTGGTAGTGCCAGGCCCAGTGCTGCGGTACCTGCGGTGAAGTGGGATGTTGGGATGAGGCTTGCATAAGTTTATTCCATTCCGGGCGTCATGGACGCTTCGTGGTTTTCCTTCGGCTCCGGCAGTTCGGTCATGGTGGCCTCGGTCAGCAGCAAAACGCTGGCGACGGAAACGGCGTTCTCCAAGGCGATGCGCACCACCTTGGTGGGGTCGATGATGCCGGCTTGCACCAGATCCACATACACGCCGCATGAGGCATCGAAACCGTAGTTGCCCGTGCCTTCGCGCATTTTGCTGACCACCACGCCGTCATCAGCGGCGGAGTTTTCAGCGATCTGGCGTGCCGGTGCTTCAAGGGCGCGTTTGAGGATGAGCAGGCCGGTGCGCTCATCGCCTTCCGCCGCCACGGCTTCACGTTCCACGGCATCGATGGTGCGCAGCAAGGCCAGCCCGCCGCCGGGCACGATGCCTTCGGCGATGGCGGCCTTCGTGGAGCTGATGGCGTCATCAAAGGCGTCCTTGCGCGCCTTCATCTCCGATTCCGATGGAGCGCCCACGCGCACCACCGCGACGCCGCCGCTGAGCTTGGCCAGGCGCTCTTCCAGCTTCTCGCGGTCGTAATCGGAGGTCGTGGCCTTGATCTGCGCACGCAGTTCATTGCAGCGGCCTTTGATCGCCTCCTTGCGGCCCTCGCCACCGACAATGGTCGTGGCGTCTTTGGTGATGACCACGCGCTTGGCGCGGCCGAGATCATGCAGCGTGACTTTTTCCAGCGTCATGCCCAGCTCTTCGGAGACCACCTTGCCACCGGTGAGGATGGCCATGTCCTGCAGCATGGCTTTGCGGCGTTCGCCGAAGCCGGGGGCTTTCACCGCCACGCAGGCGAGGACTCCGCGCAGACGGTTGACCACCAGAGTCGCCAGGGCCTCGCTCTCCACATCCTCCGCCACCAGAAGCAGGGAGCGCCCGCTCTTGGCCAGCTCTTCCAGGAGCGGGATCAGATCCTTCATGTGCGTGATCTTGCGCTCAGTGAGCAGAATCAGCGGCTCATCGAGCACAGCCTCCATCTTCTCCGGGTTCGTGACAAAGTAGGGCGAGGTGTAACCATGATCGAACTGCATGCCTTCGACGACATCCACGGAGGTTTCCGTGGTCTTCGCCTCCTCCACGGTGATCGCACCTTCGGATCCCACCTTCTCCATCGCATCCGCGACGAGATCGCCCATGGCCGGATCATTGTGCGCGGAGATGGTGGCCACCTGCGCCTTTTCCTTTTTGCTCACCACGGGGCGTGACAGTCCGCGCAGAGCCTCCACGGCCACTCGCAGTCCGCGGTCAAGTCCGCGCTTGAGATCCACCGCTGAAGCTCCGGCGGTGACATTGCGCACGCCTTCGGCATAGATGGCATGCGCCAGCACGGTGGAGGTGCTGGTGCCGTCGCCGACAGATTCGCCCGTGCGCTCCGCCGCCTGGCGGATCATCTGGGCGCCCAGGTTTTCCTCGGGATCCTTCAAATCAAATTCTTTGGCAATGGTCACGCCGTCATTGCAGACGAGCGGCCTGCCCCATTTGCGCTGGATGAGCACGCTTTTGGATTTGGGACCGAGCGTGACGCGCACGGCATCGGCCAAAGCCGCGGCACCGCGCAGGATTTTTTCACGTGCTGCCGCACGAAAGGTGACTTGTTTGTGTGCCATAAGCCAGTCTTCTGGTGGGAGGTTTTTTGGGGAGGCTGACACGAAGCCAGCGGAATAAATGATGGGGCATGGACTTAACGGAGGAAAAACAACCGGCGACCGTGACACTGGCTGCCTCCGCCCCATGGCCCCATCATTTAGCTTTTTCGCGCGGGCCTACTGCACCTTCACTTCGATGCTCTTGGGCTTGGCCTTCTCGTCCTTCGGCAGGTGCACGCTCAGCACGCCGTCTTTGAACTCAGCGCTGACCTTGTCGCCATTGACGCTTTCAGGCAGGGTGAAGCTGCGCAGGAAACTGCCATAGGAGCGCTCGATGCGGTGGAACTTCTTGCCCTTCTCCTCCTTCTCGCTCTTGCGCTCGCCGGAGATGGTGAGTTCGCCGTTTTCCACGCTGACCTTCACTTCCTCCTTCTTCAGTTCCGGAAGCTCGGCTTTGACGAGGTATTCGTTGGCGTCTTCGCTGATGTCCACCAGCGGTGTCCATTGGGCGACGGTCATGGCTTCTTTCTCACCGTTTCTGGAGGGCCAGTTCAGGCCAAAGAGACGGTCCAGGCGGTTTTCCAGGCTGCCAAGTTCACGGAGAGGATTCCAGGTTGTTAATGCACTCATGATGTTTGTTTTTGGTGGTTCTGTCGGCGGAAAGAGAAAATCCGGTGCAGCCTGTCCGCCGGGTGCAGGCCGCACTGGAGATTCATTGGGCTCTGGCCTGCTGTTTGCCGGTCTTGGGCTGGCTCTTTGCCGGGGCTTTGCCAGCGGCTGAGGCGGCACGCTTGGGCGCGGTCTTTCCGTTTCCAGCCGCCTTTTGACTGGCCGGGGCTTTCTGTCCGGCGGCGGACTTCGGTTCACGCTTGCCGAAAAGCTGCTGCTCTGCCTGCAGCCAGAATTTCAGATCTTCGCCAGGAGGGCAGTGGGCTTGCTGCCAGAGGTGATAGGCGAGCAGGCTGATCTCTTCGTAGCGGTGTTCAGGGCGATGTGGAGGCATGGAGTTCATAGGTGTGGGTTGCTGTTGGATGGAAAAATCCGGCTTCAGCCGTTGATGCCCCAGAAGCGGGGGGCGGACTGGAATTCCCCGCCGAAGGGCTTGGCCCGATAAACGGAAACCGGGCTTTTGCGGGAGAGGAGCTGCGTGGCAAAGTTGCGGTCCAGGCGCTGATCAAAATCTGCATTGGACATGAATTCTGTCTGCCACTTGTCCGCCACGTCTTTCAGGTGGGAGCACACCGGCCCCGCATTGCCGGTGAACTCATAGTCCTCTTCATGCAGAGCAACGAGGATCGGGCGGGTGTCCCGCTTCTGTTTGGGAATGGCCTCAAACCACTGCACGATGTGGCCTGGGAGACTCGCATCATTCGCGGCGGAGACGATAAGCAGATCCGCTGCTGCTGCTGCACGCACGGCGGTGTTGCGCACGTCATGTCTTTCCAGCTTGTCAAAGCTCCAGGTGACCGGGCAAACCTGCAGATCAGGACACAGGGTGTATTTCAGCCACTCCAAGGCCTCCATGATGCGGATGTTGGCGAAGAAGCCGTCATGAATGGCGACGACGGAGAAGGCGGGCCGGGATGCCTGGACGATTTGTTTGCGTGGTGCGGGAGGAGATGCGGTGTGTTGCATGACCTGAGAATGACGAGGCTTGCAAATCCCGGCAATTAGCAGAGTCGCTCTGCGTTTCTCAGCAAATGGCTGAGCTGGTCTCAGACGCCCGGCGGGGAACTCTGCACAAGTGAAGAAGCATGTCCGGGAAGCTTCGTGCTGCACGGTGGTGCAGATGGACGCAACGGGTTGCGTCAAGACGGCTGCTCATGGTTGCATGAGCATGAGGTGAAAAGTGCCGAGCCTCATTGGGCGGCGCCAGTGCCTGGGCGCTCACTGGCCGGCTGCTTCTGCGTCTTTTTGCAGGGATTTGTTCCCTCAAGCCACCTGTGGAGGAAAAGCCAGTCCACGTGGCGTGCGAGATTGGTCACGTTCAGATCGCGGAAGGGATGGCAGTTGCCCTCCTCGGCTTCGGTCGTGGCGGTGGGGGCTGGTATTGCAGGAGGGGGAGGGGAGATGCCGGCAATCTCACGCAGGAGCCGCTGCCTGAGCGCGGCTTCGTTTGCAGATTCCTGCTGCTGGAGGTGCTCATGAGTGCTCATGAGTCCGATGCTAGAAGGCGTGCTGTGGTGCACAATGGGGAGACCCTCCCGATGCTTCTCAGTCAATGGCTGAGGTGATTCCGGCCGGGCGGCAGATTCTGGCGGCGGACATTCAGGCCTTGGCGTGTGTCGGATTCCGCAAGATCAGGGCTGCGGCGGTTCAGACTTGTTCACCGACCCAGCGGACGGCGTAGTGGATGAGTTCGGTGCCGTTTTTGAGGCCGAGCTTTTCCTTGATGTGGCCGCGATGAGTGTCCACGGTTTTGAGGCTGATGTGGAGTTCCTGGGCGATGGCGCGGTTGTCCTTGCCCTGGCCGGTGAGGCGGAGGATTTCGAGTTCGCGGTCGGTGAGTTTTCCCACGGTGGAGGTGCTGGCTGAGGAACGGGGGCGGGAGAGGGCGTCGAGGATGGCGGAGGCGGTGCTCTCGCTGGCATAGACCTGGCCGTTGAGAACTTTGGTGATGGCCTCGCGCATCTTCTCAGGGCCTTCCTGTTTCATGATGTAGCCGCGACCCCCGGCGCGGAGGACGCGTTCGGCATAGAGCTGTTCGTCATGCATGGAGATGACGAGCACGGGAAGTTCAGGCCGTATGGCATGGACGTCCTGCAGGAGCTCAAGGCCGCTTTTGCCGGGGAGGTTGATGTCCATGAGGACGAGATCGGGATTGAGCTTGGAGATGGAGTCAAAGGCGTCGCGGGCGTTGTCGGCCTCACCACAGACAACGACACCGGGAATGGCTGCGGCGATGCGGACGAGGCCATCACGGAACACGGGGTGGTCATCGACGATGAACACTTTTTTGGCCGATGTGCTGGAGGCTTTTTTAGTCATGGCTGGGTTTGGTTGAAGATTGGAGAGTTGGAATGGTGCAGACCACGGTGGTGCCGAGGCCGGATTGATTGCGCTGGATGTCAAGAATGCCGCCAATCATGTCAGCGCGGTACTTCATGATGCGCAGGCCCATGCCCAGGCGTTTGGGTTCGAGTTCGGCGATGCCCCTGCCATTGCCCTTGTCGTGAATGGAAAGCACGGTGTGGAGGGGATTGGTGGAAAGCTCGATGTCGATCTCCTTCGCGAGGCCATGCTTGACGGCGTTGGTCACGGATTCCTGGGCGATGCGGTAGAGATGGGTGGCGGTGGTGTTGTCCATCTCAATGGAAGGGGGGCACTTGCTACGGCATTTGATGCGGAACATCTGGCTGGTGCGCGCGGCCAGCTCATCCAGCGCGGCGACGAGCCCGCCTGACTGCACCGCCACAGGGTGAAGACCGCGAGCCAGCGAGCGGGTCAGAGCCAGGGCCTCCTTGAGCAAGCCGGTGATTTTTCCGGCGTCTTCAGACTCGGGTGACTGCTTCTTCATCAAGCTGGCCTGCAGCAGGTCGCAGAGCAGCCAGATGCCCGCGAGCTGCTGGCCCAGGTCATCGTGCAAATCCTGGCCGATGCGCTGCTTTTCATGTTCGCTGATGTGGAGGATTTCTTTCTCGAGCTTTTTGCGCGCGGCAATCTGCTGCTTAAGTTCGGCATTGGTCTGCTGAAGCTGCAGGGTGCGTTCTTCCACGCGTTTCTCCAGTTCGTCATTGAGCCGGCGGATCACCTGCTCGGCGCGTTTGCGTTCGCTGACATCCACATGGGCGATGACGACGGAATGCGGGCCGTTTCCGGTGAAAGGTGTGACGTAGCCGACAAACCAGCGCTGCTGGGTGGGCGAATGGCAGGCGTATTCCAGGCTGAAGCGCGTGGATGCACCGCTCATGACCTCACGGATGCCCGCGGCGAAGCGTGAAGCATCCTCGTCACCGTCCCCTGCGGCGGCGTCACAGACGGCCAGGTAGTTGCTGCCCACGCCGCCGGTGTTGATGCCGCCACCATTGTCTTCGGCAAAGGCGGTCCAAGACTGGTTCGTGCTGATAATGCTGCCGTGAGCATCCAGCACGACAATGCTTGCGGGGATGGCCTCCAGCGTGGATTCGGCGAAGCGGCGCGCCTTCATGATCTCATCTTCTGTGCGCACCCGGTCATTGATGATTTCGGCAAAGATGATGAGGCCTCCGATTTCGCCCTTCGCATCGTACCAGGGGCGGCACACCCATTTGACCCAGTCGAGGGTGCCATCGGCACGGGGAAACGGGTCACGCTCGCAGCTTTCCGTAGCACCGGCCAGGCAGCGCTGGTGAATCTGCTTCACGCGTTCCGGGATCTCAGGAAAGACCTCATAATGGGACCTGCCGGTGAGGTCTCCCACGTCGAGGCGGAAATCACTTGCCCAGCGGTCGCTGACTGAGAGGTAGCGCATGTCACGGTCAAACATCACGACGGGGGCGGGTGTGTGTTTGATGAACAGGCGCAGGCGTTCCTCGCTGGCGAGGAGGGCCTGCTCGGTTTGTTTGCGGCCGGTGATGTCCTCCGCGATGCCGACGATGCTGCGGACCGTGCCAGAGTCATTGAAGATGGTGGTGGCAGTGGCGCTCACCCAGATCACGGAGCCGTCCTTGCGGACGCAGCGACGCTCCGTTTCATAAGAGGACAACTCACCGCGCAAAACGTTTTGCACCCTCTCCCTGCTGATCGCAGCATCCTCGGGATGGGCGAGACTGAAGGGGGACATGCCCGCCAGGAGTTCTTCGCGGCTGTAGCCGGTGATGGAGCAGAAGCGGTCATTGACCCGGGTGAAACGGCCATCAGGCCCCAGCTCTACGGTGCCAACGCCGACGTTCTCGAAGAAGCCGCGGAAGCGGGCCTCGCTGTCCCGCAAGGCAGCCTGGGCCTGCTCAGTTTTCTGCCGTTCGGCGATGGCATCCTCCATGAGGTTGAGGGCAGCGAGGCGCGACTCGCGCAAGGACTGGATGGCCTGGGTGAGCTCCGCCGTGCGTTCGATCACGCGCTGTTCCAGCTCCGAGTGGGAGCGCGCCAGCGCCTGCTCGGCCAGCTTGCGGTCGGTGATGTCCATCAGTGCGGTGATGGAGCCTCGCGGCAGACCTGCCTCGTTGAGCAAGGGGGTGGAGAAGGCCAGAATATCGCGACTGGTGCCATCCTCGAAGACGAGGTCGAACTCAAAGCCATGGACGGGATCGCCTTTGGCAGCGCGCTGAGCCGGTTGTTCTGCGGGGCTCAGTTCGCGGCCATCCTTGAAGATCTTGAGATGGCGGGGCCTCAGGGCAGGGGGGGCGCTCAGGGAAGCTTCCGCTCCGCTGGGAAGGTGCAGCAGTTTGTCGGCAGCCTGGTTGCCTTTGATGTGCCGGCATTCCGGATCATCGGCGATCAAGATGGGGGTGGGCACGGCATCGAGCAGGATGGCCAGCTCCGCCGCACGCTGGCGTTCGCGGCGCTCGCTCGCGCGCAGGGCCTCCTCAGCACGTTTGGCTTCGGAGACGTCATTGAAAAGGATGGCGACCTTGCGGCTGTCCGGACCGCCAAAGCGAAAGGCGGAGACATCGAACCAGCGCTTAAGGGCCCGGGCTTCGTTGACAAAGCGTCTTGGTTCGCCAGTCAGGGCGATTTCTCCGTAAATTTGAAACCAATGCTCTTCATAATCTGGAACGAGTTCGCGCATGAACCTGCCCCGGGCATTGCGCAATCCCGTCTGGGCCTCAAAGGCAGGATTCACTTCAAGGAAGCGGCAATCAACGGGGTGAGCTTGCGAGTCGAAGACCACCTCGATGATGCAGAAGCCCTCGATCAGCGTATTGAACAAAGAATGATACTGCTCCTGCGAGAGTCTGAGAGCCTCCTCGGCGGCGGTGAGACGCGCCTTCTCCTCCAGTCGTGCCAGAGCGCGCTGCACCACGGTGGGCACGAGGGTGATGAAGTTGACGTCCTTGACGAGATAATCGAGGGCGCCGCGCTTCATCATGTCCACCGCCACGCGCTCGTCCCCCTGGCCGGTGATGATGATGAAGGGCAGGTGGTCATGCATGCCGTCCAGGCGGTCAATCAGGTCATTGCCGCCCAAACCGGGCAGCTTCAGATCCAGCAAGACCAAGTCTGCGTGATGGTTCTTCATCCAGCCGACGGCCTCTTCGCCGGAGCTGACGCTGGCGGAGTGAATGCCAACCCGCTGCAATTCACGCGTGATGAGCCTGGCAATACCAGGATCATCATCGACCACGAGGATGGTCGCGGGTGTTTGCGGGCTGGCCATGAGGAGGGTTAGTTCTGATCCTTGATTTCAGGAACTTTGACGAGGGAGACAAACATGCCAAGCTGGGCGATGGCATCGGCGAAGCTGTCGTAGTCCACCGGCTTGACGACATAGCTGTTGCAGCCGAGCAGATGGCAGCGCTCGATCTCGCGGGGATCGTCGGTGGTGGTGAGCATGATGACCGGCAGCTTGCGGAGGGCGACATCTTCCTTGATCTGGCGCAGCGCCTCCACGCCGTCCACTTTCGGCATGCGGATGTCCAGCATGAGAAGATAGGCGGTGTCTTTCTGGCGGTGGGGGCCGAGACCGCGGCGGAAGAAGAAATCGAGCACCTCCTGGCCGTTTTCGTAGCGCTGGATGACATTGCTCAGGCCAGCCCGCCTGAGGTTTTTTTCAATGAGCCGTGCGTGGCCGACATCGTCGTCGGCGATGATGATGACTACTTGCTGAGTGATGTTCATGTCTTGCAGGGAGAGTGAGAATGCATGAGTCAAACGTGGTCCGGGAGCAAGGTTTCCACGCGATAGCGTGGCGGCTGCCCGGCTTGGTGGAGCAGGGTGTTGATCTCTTGTTTTAGCTCGATCATGCGGAGCTCGCGGTTCACCATGGCGCGGTTGAAGCGCTCCAGTTCGTCGTTCTTGGAGCAGAGCTCGGCATTGCGCAGGCGCAGCTCCTCCTCCGCCACTTTCTGCTCGGTGACGTCACTGGCGATGCCGCAGAGCTGCCGGGGCTGCCCGTCTTTGCGGCCAATGATGATGCCGCGATCCATGATCCAGTGAATCTCTCCCTCACGATCCAGAATGCGGTACTCGATTTGATAGGTGTCTGTCTCACCGTCAAGCCAGCTTTGAAAGGCTGCGTCCACGGCAGGCAGATCCTCTGCATGGATGGCCTTCATCCAGACCTTGGAATCCGCGTAGAGTTCTGCGGCAGGCACGCCCCAGATATTCTCAAAGGCCGGACTGACGTAGGTCACCCGGGGCGGGTCGAGCTCCATGAACCAGAACACCTCGCCCATGTTTTCGGCGAGCAGGCGGAACTTGGCCTCGCTGGCGCTGAGAGCGGCCTCAATGCCACGCCGCTCGGTGACATCCATGATGGCGGTGCGGCACCAGCCGGGCTTGCTGTCAAGGTCCTGCGCGGGGCGGGTGGTGAACTCGGTCAGGCGCTCGCCTTTGTCCTTGGTGGCGAGGTGGAGGGTGACGCACAGTTCATGCCCGGAACGCCGGCATTCCCAGAGATGCTTGAGGAAGACCTTGCGGTCCGGCTGTGCCAGATACGGCATCATGGGGCGGCCCATCAGGTGAGAGATGGTGTAGCCCAGCAGCTCCGCGGCGGTATGATTGATCTCCCGGATGCAGCCTTTGGCATCGAGGGTGACATAACCCACGGGCGCCAGATTGTAGAGATCCGCATAGCGGTGGCGGCTGAGCTCCAGATCAGCATTGGCCTCTCCGAGCTGCTCATTGCGCAGTTCCAGCAGTTCCTGCTGCTCCTGCATCTGCATCACCAATTCCGCTGTTTTAACGGCCTCGGCGCGGTCTTGAGTTTGCTCCAGCAAGAGGGCTTTGATGCGCGTGTGCGCTTTGGCTGCGCGGGGCTGGGAAGGCTGCTTTTTGGCAGGCTTTGCAGCTTTGGCCTTCTTGCTGGCGGCACGTTTCATGGCGAGTCAGGTTTTGCGGTGATGTCCTCCATGGCCAGCAGAAGCAGGGGAGACTGGCCGGCTTCAAGATCGAGGCAGCGTGCGTTGCGCAGCATGGTGCGGCTGCCGAGGCCTGAAAAGTGGTGCTGGAGGTGAAGATCCTGAAACGTGGTCTTTGCGGCCAGCACTTTTTCCAAGGACGAGCGCAACTCCGGCATGGCCCAGGCGCCGTTGTCGAGGTCAAAGAGGAGCCTGCCCTCCGTGGTTTCCGGCCTGGCATTGAAGAACTTGTAGAAGCTGCGGTTGGCGGTCTTCACACGCAGCCCACCATCCAGCACGAGCAGAGGCTCACGCACGGTGGCCACGATGGCTTCGGCATAGCTGCGCTCCGCCTCGGCCTGGGCGAGCGCGCGCTTCACGGCGTCGATGTCCAGCAAGGTGATCACGACGCCGTCGATGCGATTGTCCGCGGTTTTGTAGGGGCGGATGCGCAGGGCATGCCAGCGGCCTTCGAGGTCCTGCACCTCCTGCTCATGGAGGGCGAGGGTTTCGAGCACTGCGCCGATGAGTTCAGGAAGGCTGGGCAGCTTGAGCTTGATTTTGAAGTCGGAGATGGACCGGCCGATGTCTCCCGGAATGAGATTGAGGACTTTCTCCGCCTTGGGGGTGAAACGGCGGATGCGCAGATCCGAGCTGAGGATGATGATGGGGATGTCCACGCTGCCAAACAGGTTGAGCATGTCATCGCTGAGCTCCCGCAGCTCGAGGTTCCGGCTTTGGAGCTCGTCATTAAGGGTGGTGAGTTCTTCGTTGGTGGACTGGAGCTCCTCGGTGGCCGTTTCCATTTCCTCGTTGGTGCTTTGCAGCTCCTCGTTGCTGGAAAGGATTTCCTCATTGGCGGCGCGCAGTTCCTCATTGGAGGCGTCCTGCTCCTCGATGATGCGCTGGAGGGAGAGCTTGGTGGCGGCGAGTTCATCCTGCAGCTGCTCGAGTTCATGCATGGGCCCGGTGGTGCGCTGCGCCCTGCCTTTCCTGGTGGCGGGCGCTGTGACGGAGGCCTTCTCTTCAAACAGGACAAGAAAGAAAGGCTCGCTGAAATTTGGCATCAGCAAGGGGAGCACTTTCACATCCACGGTGAGCACGCGCCCTTCGTGACGGATCTCCACGCCGGTCTTTTGGACTTCACGCTTTTGCTTGGTGGCCTTGGCAAGCAGGGGGCGCAGCTCCACCGCGAGTCCCTGGCGCGCCATTTTGAGGAGGTTCAGGGTGGCTTCTCCGGGGGTGTTTTCCAGGAAGGGGCCGGTGCGTCCGCGGAACTGGAGGATCTCCATGCTGGAATTCACCACGACGCCAGCCGGGGCGAACTGGCTGAGAACGACGGCGTCGGCCTGCTTGCGGATGTCTCCGAGAGCGGGCTCCACCGGGGGGCGGGTGAGGCCGTGGCGGGTGCCTTCGCTGCGGTCGATCATGGTGGTGAAGCGGGTGGGCAGGCCCGTGTGGCGCACATGGGAAAACTTCTTTTCGTAGATGCGGAACTTGGCATCGACCATGGCGAAGAGCTCGGCAAAGCCGCTGACGGACTCCGCGGTGCCGAGGACCAGAAAGCCGCTGGGCCGCAGCGCATAGTGAAACACGGGCAGCACGCGTTTTTGCAGCGCCACATCAAAGTAGATGAGCACATTGCGGCAGGAGATGAGATCCACATGCGAGAAGGGCGGGTCCTCAAACAGATTCTGCCGAGCGAACATGCAGATGTCGCGGATGGACTTGTTGATGCGGTAGCCGCCATCAGACTTGGTGAAGAATTTGCGCAGGCGCTCCGGCGACACTTCCTCCTTGATGCGCTCCGGATAGAGGCCTGCGCGTGCACGGATGAGAACTGCTTCATTGATGTCCGTGCCGAAGAGCTGCACGGGACAGCGAACGCCTTCCTTCTCCATGACTTCAGTGAGCACGATGGCCATGGAGTAGGCCTCCTCCCCGGTGGAGCACCCGGCGACCCAGAGACGGATGGGGGCATCCGGCTGGCGGTTTTTGAGGATCTTGGGAAGGATCTTCTTCTTGAGCAGTTCGAACATCTTGGCGTCGCGGAAGAAGCCGGTGACGCAGATGAGGATGTCCTGGAACAAAGCCGAGACCTCTGCGGGGGTGTTGTGCAGGAAGGCTGCGTATTCCCGCATGGTGTCCTGCTTCAGCAGGACCATGCGGCGGCTGATGCGCCGCCGGAGAGTGGCGGGCTTGTAGTGGGTGAAGTCCACACCGCACTGGGCGCGGAGGATGGTGCAGATTTGTTTGTACGCATCGCCATCGACCGGCGGCAGCGCCTCCCCAACATCCAAGGCCAGCGGGCGAAGATGGGGGTGGCTGCCAATCCTGACGAGTTCGCGTGCGATTTCCTGCGGTGAGAGAATGTAGTCCGCGCAGCCGCTGGCGCTGGCACTGGAGGGCATGCCTGCATATTTGGCGGAGGCTTCATCCTGCACGAAGGTGATGCCGCCAGCCGCCTTGATTTCCTCCAGCCCGAGGGTGCCGTCTGTGCCGGTGCCGGAGAGAACAATGCCGAAAGCCTGCCCGCCCTGATCCGCCGCCAGAGCACGAAAAAAGTAATCGACCGAAGCATGGAGGTCATGCCCACCCCCGCGCGGCAGGAGGCGCAGGGTGCGATCCTTGATGCCCATGAGCTTGTTCGGGGGGATCACGTACACGTGATCTGGCTGTGCCTGCATGCCATCCCGTGCCTCCGTGACCGGGAGGGTGGTGACGCGTGAAAGCAGCGAGGTGAGTGCGCTTTCATGCTGTGGATCAAGGTGTTGCACGAGAATAAAACTCATGCCGGTGTCCGGCGGCAGCTCTTTGAGCAGCGCCGTGGCGGCCTCCAGCCCGCCTGCGGAGGCCCCGATGCCGACCACTGGGAAGGAGGCAGCCGGGTGAAGGCTGCGGACTCGCTTGGCAGTGGGGGATGGCCGCTTGGGCTTCGGGGCTCGGGATTTCATGGGTATGGATCGCTACGAGAAGCACAAAGCCTTGTAAAAGCCAATCGATCACCAGTGACAAATGCCGAATCCGGCGTGCCTGCGGGGACCTCTTACCTCACGCATCCATGTTCCAACTCATGAGGCATGACTAGGCATACCCAGAGCGGGAGCGCAACGGGCGGGGTGGCGCGATGCGTCTCAGCCAACGGATGAGATGGTATGCGAGAATGATCTAAGAAACGGGGCCGGCGGGTGGTGCGCGTGGATCAGGAAGGGGTGCTCTTCCATTCCTGCCAGACGTAGCGGTGCTGATGGTACTCCAGGCAGCGCGTTTCGAGGAGGGGCTTTACCTCGCTGATAAAGTCCACCTCATGCGGTGGCTCCATCTGCATGCAGGACGGCAGGCCCAGCAGGGCAAGCAACGCGGCGAATGCCTGGAGTTTCATGGCGATGGAAAGGAGAAGGTGAAGGGGGGAGGCCTCAGGCGGCGAAGCCGAAGCGATGCCTGACCTGCGCGGCATCCAGACCGAGTGAACCGGCAAGCAGGCGCGAGGAGAGACGCTCTGCGGCGACGCGGAGCATGCGGTCCGACTGCGGCGGATCGAGCTCGATGCCTTCATGTTTGATGCTCCGGATGCGGGCGCCGACGATGAGGAGGTTCATGAGGAAGTCCTCGGCTTCGACGGGATCGTCGGTGCGGTGGGTGTCGAGGCGCTGATTGTGCTGGGGGTGGATGACGTATTCGATGTCAAATTTGGCGAGCATGGCAGTGGGTGGTTGGGGTTGATGTGAGGTTAAAGAAGAAAGGGGTGATGCGGGGCCGGCTTGCGGGGAGGGGAAATGCTTTGGCTGAGGTGGTGGCTGTGAGTCGCATGTAGTGTGCTCATGCCATGGTGGGGGACAGGCCTGCGTGCAGGGAGGTGGTGACGCGGCGCAAGAGCTTTGAGGGACTGAGCTCAAACAGGCGGCGGGCCTTGCGGAAGATGCGGGCGAGCAGATTCTTCATGCGGCGGCGGATGGTGCGCACCCATGCGACAGGAGCGTGCTGCTGGCAGTGCGCGTGCAGGAGGGAGAGATCATGCATCTGGCCGAGCCAGCTGCCGAGCCTGCGCGAGAGCTTCAGGTGACGGCGATCGCGCAGCAGGAGGAGCGACTGGAGGTAGTGATCCTTCACCGGAGAGCGCCAGAGGTGCAGACGCTCTGGTGTGGGCTTCTTCCTGCTGCGGCGGAACCCCTGGAGGGCCGAGGCATAACGGCTGGCGTAGGCTTTGGCAATTTCATGCCCGTCCATGGGGCGGATGGTCAGGGTCTCCAGGCGGTGAGTGAGATCATGGGCGGTGGCTTTGAGCCTGAGCAGCTCTGTGCGAGTGGGGAGGTCTGCGGAGCGTTTGCCTCTCTGCGGAGCGGGGAAGTGGATGGCGGGGAGGTGACAGGTGGTGCTGCATTTCACCTGGAATTCTGCGGCGAGTGACTGCAGCACGTGCTGATCGCGGTTTCTTGAGAAGGCCTGCTTGAGGATGCGAAGCCGGCGGCGGATGGCGTGCAGCGTGGCGGGGGGAAGCCCGGGCTTCAGGAGGCGCAGGATGGCGCGGAGCTTCTTCATGCGCACGCGCAGGGTGTGAATGCGGCGCTGCACATCGTCCGAGGGCAGGAGTTCAAGATCGCGCTCGGCCTGACGTGAGATGGAGAGGAGGGTGCTGCGGATCTTGCGCAGCAGGAGGGGCTCCAAGGATGAGGGTGCGGAGGCCATGGCGGGAAGGAGGGTTCAGCGCTTCTCCTGCGCAGGGTCATCTCCCGGCACCACCAGAACGGGACAATGGGCGTGCTTCAAAACATCGTCCGCCATGCTGCCGACGAGGAGATGGTAGATCGTGCTATGGTGGTGGGAGCCGAGGATGATGAGATCGGCGCCGAGTTTCCGGGTTTCCTCCAGCACGGACTCCACGCTGGCGCCGACCATCTGCCGCACGACTGCATCCACGCCGTATTTGACGAGGGAGTCGCGCATTTCAATGAGGCGGTCATGGTGCTGGTGCACACGCTCCGGGGGCGGATCCTGCAGGATGACGGGCGAGCTCAATCCGACCTGGACCATGGCGGGCTCCTTTGGGACGACATGCAGGATGACGACTCTGCTCTTGAACGCGACCGCGAGGAAGTGGGCCTGCTTGAGCACTTTGAAAGTGAGGTCCGAGAGATCGACGAGGACAACGATGTTTTTCATGGGGATCATGGGTTTTCCGGGGATGGCCTGACCACGAGAAGAGAGCAGGGGAGGCGGGTGAGGAGGCGCTCTGCCGTTGATCCCATCAGCACGTAGCGGAGATTTGTCCGGCCGTTGCTGCCGACGATGATCAAGTCCGCCGCGCGCTCCTGTGCCTGTGCGACGATGCCATTGGCATGATTCATGGATTCGTGGAGCGTCTCCGTGGAGGTGATGCCCTGTGCGGCCGTGCCAATGAACTCGTGGAGTTCGCGGCGCAGATTTTCAAGGTAGGCCTGCCTTTCCGCCGAGGTGAAAACGAGGGTGGGGTAGGTGGACTCCACGACTTCGCTTTGATGGGGGGTGACGATCCATGGCTCACGCCAGACATGCAAAAAATCCACGGTGGCCGAGTCCTTCAAAGCGATCCGGCGGGCGGACGCCACGACCTCCCGGGAGGTCTCTGAAAAATCAATGCAGGCGATGATTTTCTGAAACGCGTGCCGGTGATGGGAGCGCACCAGCAGGACGCGGGAGGGGGACTTGCGAGCGAGCTTGCTGGAGACCGAGCCGGCGCCTGCGGTGGTTTCGCCCGAACCTGTGATGCCTGCCACGAGCAGGTCTGCCTGAGTGCTGCGGACATGCTCGAGGATTTCATGCAGAGGTGTGCCAACGGAGATGGTGAGTTCGGCATTGGCGGGCACTTCTGAGAGAGCGAGCCAGGCCTGGAGCGCGGACTGAGCGCCGAGAGTGGCGGTGCGGGCCTGGCTTTCGTAGCTGGATTCGCGACTGGCGGCCATGGTGGCGACTGCTGATGAATCAACCACATGCAGCACCTGCAGTCTGGCATCCTGGAGACGTGCGATGCGTGATGCCTGATCAAGAGCGGCGCGAGATCCGGTGGAAAAATCCACTGCGACGAGGATGTTCTTGAGCGTCTGCATGGGGATGAGGAATCTCAGCGGGTGGGTTTGGCGGGAAGCTTTTGAATGGCGGTGGCGCTTTTGTTTTCATCGGCTGCGACGAGTGCGAGCGTCTCGCGGATGACGTCTGCATCGACTGCGATGGCGAGGTGCGAGAAATTGCGGGTGCCGGGACTGACGCGCTGAATGATCATGCCCACGAGTTTGGGACGGCCGCTGGTGCCTGCGATGAAGACGGGGGCGCCGCTGTCGCCGGGGTAGACGTCTGAGTCGATTAAAAAACGGCCATGGGCCTGAGGTTTGCCCACGGGATAAGAGGCGATCCTGCCGCTGCGCAGAACGGGGAAGGCGCCGTCGGTGCCGGGAAGGACCTCGGGATAACCGAGGAAGGAGACCTCCATGCCGGAGTGAAGTGATGTGCCATCGTGGGAGAGCGATTTTTCGTTGAGGCAGGATGATATGTCGGCACGTCCGGCGATCTCGGGGGGGAAGTGCAAGGCGAAGGCGGCGAGATCATAGCGCGGGTGGCGGACGTAGAAGGGCTCTTTGCCAGCCCGAGCCGGAGGGGAGAATGCGAGAAGGGACACCTGGGCCTCGCCTTTTGCGTCTGGCATGCGAAAGCCGATGATCAGGGGGCCTTTGCCCATCGTTTTCAGCACGTGGACGGAGGTGAAGACGACGGGCACCTTTCCGCCTGGGGCGCTGGGATCGCGTCGAGTGATGACAAAGCCTGTGGCGGCGCCTTTCAGCGTGGCGAGAGGGTAGGTGGACCACATCATTTTTTCGCTGCCATTCATACGACCGGCGCAGGCGGACCCTCCGAAGCAAAGGACGAGCGCCAGCAGCAGGGCGTGGAGAGGGTGTGTGGTCATGGCGGACGGTGTGAGCGGCGTTGCAGTCAAGGGGGGGGCCCGAACTGAAGGCGTGGGTGAAACTGGAGGAGGAGCGATAGAGCATGGCCGAGCTGTGCAGCAATTGCCGGATGTCCCTGATGCAGCTCAGTAAACGGCTGAGATGCGGGAGGGGCTCTTTCCCATGGCGGTTTTGCAGGGGGGATGTTTACGATCAGGCACAGGTTCCATGTGACACGAACCGCGGAATGACAGATCCCAATCCTGAAACCAGGTCATGAAAACAACGGCTATTATCATCGCGATCCTCAGCCTTGCGGCACTGACGTGCTGCCACAAGAAGCCCAAGGACACCAGGCTGCCGGAGCCCGAGGTGAGGAAGGAGAAAGCAGCGCATGAAACTTCTGCGCCGCCGCCAGGAGCAACGGCTCCCACCGGCACATGATCCGCCCGGCATTCACCAAACCGCGGGCAGCCGCACGCACGTAATAACATTAGAGTTCACCGCCATGAAAACGAAAACCACAGCCACAGACGCAACGACTGAAGCCCCCGCCAAGCCCCTGCCACGGAAACTGGGAGCGAACCACAGCGAGACCGCCAAACGGCCGCGCAAGCATGACAACAACTTCAAGCAGTCCAAAGACCTGCGCGAAGACCGCGGCGTCCGCCAGTTGAAGGCGAGCCCGAAATCCCAGTCTGCGCGCGGCGGACGGTGAAGTGCATTCCTAACATTTCATGCCATGAATGCCTCTGAAACACCCCATCCTGCCGAGCTCTGCCTGCACCGTACACTGGAGCGTGCGGAAGACTATGTGCGGCGTGAGCCGACCAAGGCGGTGGGAGCCGCCCTTGGAGTGGGTTTGGTGCTGACCTTGCTGCCGGCGCGCAGCATGGTGAGGCCCATCGCCGCACTGGGTGCTGCGATGGTGTCTCCCACGCTGCTGGGGCTGGGCCTGATCAAGGCGTTTGAACTCTGCTGTCAAACCACACCCGCCAAAGTAGAAACAGCGTCTGTGGATTCGCCCTAAACACCTCCAATACCATGCCACGCAGCATCCGACTCACGCGCCTCTTTACGATGGCGGACCAACTGGCCAACCAGCTGCAGGGCCTGCAGTTCGCGGGCCTGCAATCTCCTGAAGCCGTGTGGCGTCCGGATGTCAATGTGTACGCCCATGAAGACCACCTGGAAGTCTGTGTGGATCTGGCGGGAGTGGCCAAGCAGGAGATCAAGGTGGAGGTGGAGCCACGGCGTCTCGTGGTGCGGGGCCAGCGCCAGGCACCGGACAACGGCTGTGATGCCTCCTCCTGCTGCCGCATCCTCGTCATGGAGATCCCGGACGGCAGCTTTGAGCGCGTGCTGGAATTTCCCATGGCGGTGGACACCGAGCGTGTGGTTGCCAGACAGGACAACGGCTGGCTGTGGATCACACTTCCCCTGCAAGCGGAGGACGCATCATGATGGAAGATCTCTCATTGAAAACGGCGGAGGCGATCACTGAACCGGTGAGCGCGGGTGCCTCCGCAACGGCCGGAGAACCGGCAACGCCGGTGGCGGGCGCGGTCGAGGTGCTGCCGATCCTGCCGCTCAGAGACACGGTGCTTTTTCCAGACACGATCATGCCACTGACCATCGGGCGTGCCTCCAGCCTGCAGTTGCTGGAACAAAGCCTGCCGCAGAGCAAGCTGCTGGGGCTGGTGCTGCAAAAGGACAAGGAGAGTGACAGTCCCGGCATGGACCAGCTCTATGAGCACGGGGTCATCGGCCGCGTGATCCGCATGATCCGCCAGGACGGCGGCGTGGTCATTCTGGTGCGTGGCGAACAGCGCATGCGCATCAAGCAGGTGACGCAGCAGGAGCCTTTCATGAAGGCGGAGGTGGAGACGCTGGCCAGCGTGATGCCTGACAAGGGAGATGATCTGGCCGAGGCGGCCGTGCGCAATCTCCGCGAGTCTGCCGGGAAGCTGCTCAGCCTGCGGCCGGAGATCTCGGACGAAGTCAAAGGCTTGTTCGCCACCATCGACAACGCCAGCACGCTGACGGACATCCTGGCGGCCAATCTGAGCATTGAGACGGAGGCCAAGCAGAAGCTGCTGGAGGAAACTCACGTGGCCCGCCGGGTGGCGGCGCTGGAGGTCCACCTCAACAACCAGCTCCACATCGCCGATCTGCAGAGCAAGCTGCGCGAGAACGTGAGCAGTGAATTTTCCGACGCCCAGAAGCGCGCGTATCTGCGCGAGCAGCTGCGCGCCATTCAAAAAGAGCTGGGCGAGGATGGCAGCGGTGAAGAGCAGGTGGAGGACATCCGCCAGCGACTGGACAAGGCCGGACTGACTGAGAAGGCGAAGGTGCAGGCCGACCGCGAACTCAAGCGGCTGGAGGTCATTCCGCCGCAAAGCCCGGACCATTCCGTGATCGTCAACTATCTTGAAACGATGGCTGAGCTGCCGTGGAACGTGCTCAGCGATGAGAAGGTGGATTTGCACAAAGCGCAGGAGATTCTGGACCGCGACCACTACGGACTGCTGAAGGTGAAGAAGCGCCTGATCGAGTACCTCGCGGTGCGCAAACTCAACCCTGCAGGCCGCGGACCGATCCTGTGTTTCCTCGGGCCTCCGGGCGTCGGCAAAACAAGTCTGGGCCAGTCCATTGCGGAAGCGCTGGGGCGCAAGTTTGCGCGCATCAGCCTTGGCGGCCTGCGGGATGAGACGGAGATTCGCGGACATCGCCGCACGTACATCGGCTCCATGCCGGGGAGGTTGATTCAGGAGCTCAAGCGGCTGGGCACGCGGAATCCCGTGCTGATGCTGGATGAGATCGACAAGCTCGGCGCGGACTTCCGGGGAGATCCCGCCAGCGCGCTGCTGGAGGTGCTGGACCCGCGCCAGAACCAGGAGTTCACGGACCGCTACATCGATGTGCCGTTTGATCTTTCGCAGATCATCTTCATCGCCACGTGCAACACGCTGGACACGATTCCCGCACCGTTGCGCGACCGCATGGAGATCGTGGAACTCTCCGGCTACACGGAGCGTGAGAAGCTCAGCATCGCGAAGAACTACCTCGTCAAACGCCAGCTCTCCGAGCACGGCCTGACGGAGGATCAATGCACCTGGAGCGACGAAGCGCTGGAGCGCGTGATCGAAGACTACACGCGTGAAGCCGGTGTGCGAAATCTGGAACGCCAGATTGCGTCCGTGACGCGGCACATCGCAGCCAGCGTTGCCAAAGAGGAGATCACCCAGGCCAAGGTCACACCCGGCATCGTGCGTGAGGCACTGGGCCCTGCGGCGTTTGTGCGCGAGAGCAAGCTGCAAACCAGCGTGCCCGGCGTGGTCACCGGCCTCGCCTACACCACGGCGGGTGGCGAGGTGCTGCACATCGAAGCGATTCGCTTCCCTGGCAAAGGCGGGTTCACGCTCACCGGGCAGCTTGGCGATGTGATGAAGGAGTCCGTCCGTGCCGCGCTCAGCCTCGTGCGCAGCCGGGCTGCACAGCTCGGCATTGATCCCGAGAGCTTCGACAAAAACGAAGTGCATGTGCATGTGCCGGCCGGTGCCGTGCCGAAGGACGGGCCGTCTGCGGGCATCGCCATGTTCACCGCGCTGGCCTCGTTGTTTTCCAACCGCTCCGTGAGCAAGGACGTGGGCATGACGGGAGAAGTCACCCTGCGCGGCCTGGTGCTGCCCATCGGCGGCTTGAAAGAAAAGTCCATCGCCGCGCTGCGTGCCGGGCTCAAGACGATCATCATTCCCAAGCTCAATGAGAAGGACGTGCCTGATCTGCCTGAGGAGGTGCGCCAGCGCCTGAAGATCCTGCCGGTGGAAACCGTGGACGAAGTGCTGGCGGCCGCACTGGAGCCCGCCGCAGAAAAGCATGAGTCATGAAAGCGATGCGCCTCGAATCCAACGGCGGACCTCTGGTCTGCCGCGAGGTGGACCGGCCTGCACCCGCTTTTGGACAAGTCCTCGTGAAAGTCACCGCGTGCGCCGTCTGCCGCACGGATCTCCATGTGCTGGACGGTGAGCTGCCGAATCCCAAACTGCCGCTGATTCCCGGGCATGAGATCGTCGGCATCATCGAAGAGATGGGGGAAGGGGTGACGGGATTTCAGAAGGGGCAGCGTGTGGGGATTCCCTGGCTGGGCTGGACCTGTGGTGTCTGTGCCTACTGCTGCAGCGGCCGCGAAAATCTTTGTGATGCCGCCAAGTTCACCGGCTACACCCTGGATGGCGGCTATGCCGAACACACCGTGGCGGATGCACGCTACTGCTTCCCGCTGCCTGGAGATGAGAGCGATGTCTCCATGGCCCCGCTGCTCTGCGCGGGGCTCATTGGTTATCGATCGCTGATGAAGACCGGCACCGCGCGGCGGGTGGGCCTCTATGGCTTTGGAGCCGCGGCGCACATCGTCATTCAAGTTGCGCGTCATCAAGGACGTGAAGTTTATGCCTTCACCCGGGCAGGGGACGAGGCTGCGCAGAAGTTTGCCCGCAGTCTCGGCGCCGTGTGGGCCGGTGCCTCCGATGAGCGCCCGCCGGAGCTGCTGGATGCCGCCATCATCTTTGCGCCCGTGGGTGCGCTGGTGCCTGGGGCTCTGCGGTCTCTGGTCAAAGGCGGCACGGTGGTCTGCGGAGGGATTCACATGAGCGACATTCCCTCCTTCCCCTATGCGGATCTCTGGCAGGAGCGCAGCATCTGCTCCGTGGCCAATCTCACGCGCCGTGATGGCGAAGAGTTTCTGCCGCTCGCGGGAAGCATCCCGGTGCGGGTGGAGACACGGAGCTTTCCGCTGGAAGCCGCGAACGAAGCGCTGGCCATGCTGCGCGCGGGCCAGCTCAGCGGAGCCGCCGTGCTGGTGCCCTGACATTTTTTTCTCTCATGATCTCCGCCACCACCCAACGCCTGCTGGATTTTCTGTCAGACACGGAGTCCTACCCGCACCGACCACCGCAGGTGACGCTGCTGCAGACGCATGCGTCCTGGGTCTTCATCGCGCCGCCCTTCGTGTACAAAATCAAGAAGCCGGTGAGCCTGGGCTTCCTTGACTTCTCGACGCTGGAGCTGCGGCATGCCGACTGCAAGCACGAGCTGGCGCTCAACCGCCGCCTTGCGGATGACATCTATCTGGGGATCGAACCCATCTGCGAGCACGAGGGCCACCTGCACTTCGGCGGTTACGGCGAAATCGTCGAGTGGGCGGTGAAGATGCGGCAGATGGACCCGCGCTACTTTTTGCTGCAGCTGATGCAGACCGAAGAGGTGGGCACGCGGGAGATGGACCGCATCGTGGAGAAGCTGCACCGCTTCTACGTCTCCCAGCCTCCGCTGCCGGCCGGAGAGGTCAGCACGGCGAACGAGCACCTGCGCCAGGGCACGGAGGACAACTTCAAGGCTGCCGCACGATTCGTGGGCCAGAGCCTTTCGCAGCATGCGCTGGATGCCATCGCCCATTACACGCGCAAGTTCTTCACGCGGCAGAGCGCGCTGCTTGAATCACGCCTGCATGACGGCTGGATCCGCGACTGCCATGGCGATCTGCATCTCGATCACATCCACCTCTCTCCCGAGGCGGTGCGGATCTACGACTGCATCGAGTTCAACACCGACTTCCGCTGCATTGACGTGGCCTGCGACATCGCGTTTCTCGCCATGGATCTCGATTTCAATGGTCGCCCCGATCTGGCGCGGTACATCGTCGAACGCTTCGCGGTGCTGCTGGATGACCACGGCATCCGTGCGCTGATGGATTTCTACAAATGCTACCGCGCCTGCGTGCGTGGCAAGGTGGAGAGCCTGCATGCCCATGCGGAGACTGTAGCGGAGGCGGAGAAGCAGTCGAGCCTGCAACTTGCGCGCCGCTACTTCCAGCTGGCACTGCAATACGCCGTGGCAGGTTCCAGACCCTGCGTCTTCGTTTTCATGGGCAAGGTGGCCTCGGGCAAGTCAGCACTCGCCGCAGCGCTGGGGCAGGAGACAGGGTGGCCGGTGCATTCTTCAGACCGTCTGCGCAAGACCCTGGCAGGCACGCCATTGAATCATCGCGGCAGCGCGGAAGAGCGCGCGGCGCTGTATGCCCCCGCGATGACGCAGAAGACTTATGAACGGCTGTTTGAGCAGGCGCTGGCCACGCTGCGGGAAGGGCGCTGCGTCATTCTCGATGCCACGTTCTCGAAGGTGGAACAGCGCGATGCGCTCAAGCAGGTGACTGCCGCTGAAGGATGCGACGTGAGATGGATCGAAGCCCACGCCAACGAAGCGGTGGTGTGTGAACGACTGAAGGAGCGTGAGCAGGATGAGGAGGTGGTGTCTGATGCGCGCCTCGAAGACTACAAGCGATTGAGCGCCGGTTATCAGCGGCCGGATGAGCTGCGGGAGGAGGAGAAGATTTCCATTCTTGCAGATGGCAAACTCGATCAGGTGTTCAGCGAGCTGTTGAAGGAACTGGTGGTGTGGTAGAAGCTGGCACACTCAGCCTCGCGGCCACGGACGATGCGGCGGCCTTGGAGCGGGCCGAAGGTGGAGGTGATGACGGTGCACTGGCGTTCGGTGCCATCTCCATCATAGAAGAGGACGACCCAGTCGCGGGTCTTGCCGAGATCATGGGCGTGGGCGGAATTGGAAAAAAGGGCGGTGTAGTGACGCGGGCCGCGCATGGTGTGCATCACGGGCAGCCAGGCTTCGCCGGTGGGATTGAAGCGTTTCGGGGCGATGAGCCTGATCTTTCCCGCGCGGGCGTCCTCCCGGTACTGGCGGTCCACATCCAGAATCTCCGCAATGGAGGGATCGGCGGAGAGCGGATGGAATGAACGTGGCTTCGGCAGGCGGCCCAGACGCTGCGCGAGTGTGTCGCGGATGCCGGCGAGCCGCTTCATGCCGATGCCTGCGAGTTTTTCCAAACGTCCGTCATGCGCGGCGGCCTCCAGCTCCTGCAGTGTTTCAATGCCCAGCTCCTCATGCAGCTTCCAGGCGGTGTTTTTGCCAATGCCGGGCACGGAGGCCAGCTGCGCGATGGGATCGCTCTCTCCGCGCAGGCGTTCAAGCATGCCCGACTTGCCGTGCAGCACGATGTCCCGGATGACATGCGCGATGGTGTCGCCCACGCCGGGAATCTTTTCCAGGCCCTCCAGTCCTTCACGAGCGAGCACATCTGCGACGGGCTCCTGCAGCGTGCGGAGGGCGCCCGCCGCATGCACATAGGCCTGCACGCGGAAGCGGTTGGCGCCTTGTTCGGCAAGGATGCGGGAGACCTCTTCGAGGCTGGCGGCGATCTGCTGGTTCTGTGTCATGTGGTGCTTCCAAGAATACGTCTCTGCACGGCTTTGCGGAGCTCTTCCGCGAGGAACATGCCGCTGCGGCAGGCCTCCTCAACGGTGAGATGGTGGACTTTCATCGGGAACTCGGCGCGTGATGCGGTGAAAGCGGGGCAAGGTGCTCAACGAGGAGGTTCGTGGCCCGCCTTCTCCAGGAACTCCCGTGCGCGCACCGCGCGTGCCAGGACGATCTCGACGGCCTCGTTTCCTGATCCCTGAAGCTCCAGCACGAGGGGGCCGAAGAATTGATTGCGGCGCAGATCTTGAATGACCCAGGGCCAGTCGATGGTGCCTTCGCCGGGCGGCAGGTGAGCATCCCAGTCGCCGCGATTGTCATTGATGTGCACCAGTTTGAGATGGCCTGAGAGCTTCTGGATCACCAGGCCCATTTCGCGAGCCAGATGCGCGTGCCCGGTGTCCAGGCAGGTGCCCACATTGCAGGTGCTGATTTCTCCGAGGAGATACATCATGTCGCGCACATGACCGCAGAGCAAATGGGCCAGCATGTTTTCCAGCAGGAGCTGCACGCCCAGCTCACAGCAGCGTGCAGCGATGATATTGAGAGACTCCGCTGCATGGTGCATGTGCTGGATGAAGTCTGCCTCCGGAGGGCGGCCTTCGCGCTCGGGGCCGGGATGAAGGACGACGTAGGTGCAGCCCAGCAGCGCAGCGGCTTCAGAGGCGCGAAGCAGTTCATGCACAGCGGCATCCCGCACGGGCTTGCTGAAGGATGTGATGTCGATGCGCTCGGCGAAGGGGGCGTGAAAGGAGACCGGATGCAGGCCCAGCTCGCGCATTCGTTCTCCGGCACGACGGACTTCATCCACATTGTGAAAGTCGAGATGACGGGGCGACGAGCAGACCTCGATCTCGCGAAATCCGGCATCGTGCACGGGTTTCAAAACATCGAAGATGCTGCGCTGGTAGAAACAGCCGGTGGAGAGTGCGATGGGCCAGTCAATCATGGCGTGAGTTTGGTGAGGAGCTGCTGCCGTGTGGGTTCCAGATCGCAACTGCCCTGAGCGGGAGGAAAGCAGAAGCCTTTCTCGCGAGTGGAGGTGCAGTTGAGATCGACAAGACGATCAAGGCCGGTCAGGTGCAGGCAGGCAAAGAGCCGTGTGTAGAAGTCCGCGCGGGTGCCCGCCTCGTAGTCGCTCCAGTCGATGCCCCAGCCATGGGATGGATTTTCAAACTTGGACCGGATCAAGCCGGCGATGTGGCGTGGGTGCCAGCCCTGGGCCAGCAGGCAGCGTGTGACCAGCTGCATGCCCGCCGGTTTTAGCAGCAGGTCATTGGGAAACTCCAGCAGGTGGCGCACGCAATGCGGCAGGACAGCGAGGGGTGTCTTGTCGTAGGTCTCATGCCAGCGCTCCTTCGGATCATGCTGGGTGGAGTAGTAGAACTCATGAAAGCGGCGCAGGCGGGAGGCGAGATAGTGCTCCAGCAGGTGGTGAGTGCCCTCCTCCTGCAGCGGCATGCGCACGCAGGCGCGCTGCGCCAGATCCAGCATGTCCTCCTCCACCTGGCGGACTTTGATGGCCTGACGGTAATCCATTTCATGCAGCGGGATGGAGCGGATGGCGGGGAGTTCGTCTTCCAATCTGAGCCTGCTGGCGATGCCCGTCATCCAGGGCTTGCGGTAATTGGTGAAAGGCATGCGAATGGTGCGCGTGTGCAGCGGGTCGCCGTATTCGGAGATGTCGATGGAGATCATTTCACGCTGCGCCGTGGCGCAAGGCCCGACGTGAACGGCGGTGATTTCGACGGGAAGTGCGGACAAGGAGGCGGCCTTCTCCTTGATCCTGTGAGCCACAAATTCGACGAGCAGGGCGATGGCTGCAAAGCTGGCCTGATCCGCCGGGCCAATGCCGCCGCTGAGAATGGGCGGAACGCGCTCCATGCAGGGAGCGATGAGTTCGGGCGCAGGGCAAAGGGCGGTGATGCGAGCGGCAATGTCCGAGCTCCGCCGGATGCGCCACACAAAATGGTGGCCCTGGCCGGTGATGAGATGCAGGGGCTGAATGCCCCATTCGAGCAGGAGTGACTCGATCACGCGCACGACGGGTTCCTGGAGTTCAAAGCAGCGCCAGGGATCCACAAAGGCCTCGGCAGGAGAATCGAAATTCACATACTCCACATCGAGATGGAACAGATGCGACTCTGAGTCTGCCACGGAGCGCGCGATGTCCATGTCGCGCTCCAAGAACCAATCGAGCTCCGCAGGCGGGTGCAGCTCCCGCCGGTCATACGGGCAGCCATCGGTATGAGTCAGAAACACCGCGGTGGCGTGGTCGAGGGAGTCGCCTCCTAAAAACTCGACCAACCTCTGCCGAACGGCGGGATCTGAAACGAAGAGGTTCATGGTGAGGAGTTCGCTGAAACGAAAGCATACTAGCCCCCGCAGGGGGATGATCTACCCATCAAGTGTCATGATTGAACTCTCTTTTGGCCCGGGATGTGTTGCTTAAGAAAGTCGAATAGCTCAATTTAACCCTGCGGGTTTCAGTTTGCTGCGACAAAGAAAGGTCATGAAGAAAGCAACTCATGCGCAGCAAAGACAACGCTTTCGCGCTCCACTGTGCGTGTTGCCGTATCACCTGCGGCACCCGTGACCGAGAAGCTTTGGGCATGGAATTCAAACCCTTTCATGGAGACACAACAATGCGCTGGTTCAAACGACTGATCATGGCCCTGCTGATGCTGGCACTCATCGGGGGCGGCGGCTACTGGTGGCGTGCACATTCGAAGGCAGCAGCGGAGCCAGTGCTGAAGACTTCGCCGGTGAAACGTGGGACGCTGGTCGCAATGATCAGCGCGACTGGCACAGTGGAGCCGGAGGAAGTGGTGGATGTGGGGGCGCAGGTGGCGGGGCAGATCATCAACTTCGGCAAGGATGCCAAGGGCGAAGAGGTTGACTACGGTTCGCCCGTCGAAGCCGGCACGGTGCTGGCCCAGATTGACGATGCACTCTACAGCGATGCCGTTGCACAGGCGCAGGCCAATCTGGACAGCGCGGAGGCCAATGTGTTGCAGATGGAGGCCAAGCTCACCGCGGCGCAGCGGGACTGGGACCGCGTGCGGAAATTTCCTTCCGGCGAGTCTGTCGCGGCGACGGTGTATGATCAATACCTTGCCACGCTCGACACCGCCAAAGCCAGCCTCGCGGCCGCGCAGGCAGCAGTCGCGCAGATGAAGGCCGCGCTGCATGCGGCGCAGCGCAATCTTGCCTACTGCACGATCAAGGCGCCTGTCAAAGGCGTGGTCATTGACCGCCGGGTGAACATCGGCCAGACGGTGGTGTCGAGTTTGAGCGCGCCAAGTTTGTTTCTCCTGGCGAAGGATCTGCGGCGCATCCAGGTCTGGGTCTCGGTGAACGAGGCGGACATCGGTCACATCGTGGTGGGCAGCCCGGCGACCTTTTCCGTCGATGCCTTTCCGGGGCAGGAATTCCACGGCACCGTGGGAAAGGTTCGCCTGAACGCAACGATGACGCAAAACGTGGTGACTTACACGGTCGAGGTGAACACCGACAATCCCGACGGCAGGCTGCTGCCCTATCTCACGGCCAACGTGAAGTTTGAAGTGGGACGGCGCAATGATGTGCTCATGGTGCCAAACGTGGCGCTGCGCTGGTGGCCGGAGGCGGGCCTTGTTTCCCCTGATGCGCGCAGCGCGGCCCATGCCGCCCGCAAGGCGGGCAATGAAAGCGAGGCCCAGCAGCAGGGGACGCTTTGGATTGCAGACGGCAAATTTGTAAAGCCGTTGGAGATCAGCGCGGGACTCACAGACGGCACCATGACGGAAGTCTCCGGTGCCGAACTGAAGGAAGGGATGGAAGTGGTCGTTGGCCAGCAAACGCGCGAGGCCGCCAGCGCTGCGGCTGCAGCGGGCGCGAGCCCGTTCACACCCCGCATGGGGCGCAAATAAGGAAGCAACCCCGCGCCACCGCCATGGAACTGCTCGAAATGAACAACGTCTGCAAGACCTACCATCTGGGTGAGGTGGATCTGCCCGTCTTGAAGGGTGTGACGTTGAAGATTGCGCGTGGGGAGCTTGTCGCGCTGATGGGGGCCAGCGGCTCGGGCAAAAGCACGCTGATGAACCTACTTGGCTGCCTCGACCGGCCGACGAGCGGGGAATATTGGTTTGATGGCAAGGATGTGTCCAAGTTTTCCATCAACGAACGCGCACGCCTGCGCAGCCAGCGCATCGGCTTTGTGTTTCAGACTTTCAATCTCCTCGCGCGCACCTCCGCCATCGAGAACGTGATGATGCCGCTGACGTATGCGCGTGAAAATCTCACCGACCGCGAGATGCGCGAGCGTGCGGCGGCGCTGCTGGAAAAGGTAGGACTGAAGGACCGCATGGATCATCAGCCCTCGCAGCTCTCCGGCGGCCAGCAGCAGCGTGTGGCCATCGCACGTTCGCTGGTCAACCGGCCGCAGGTGCTGCTCGCCGACGAGCCGACGGGCAATCTCGATTCACGCACCAGCGAGGACATCCTGACGATGTTTCAGCAGCTCAACCGCACCGAAGGGATCACGATCATCCTGGTCACGCATGATCCAACCGTGGCGGGTCACGCGCAGCGCACCATTCGCATCCGCGATGGATTGATCGCCGGGGATGAGGGCACAGGAGGAGGCTTGCCATGAGACATTATCAGATCATCAGAACCGCGCTGAGAGCCCTGCGCCGCAATGTCATGCGGGCTTCGCTCACCACGCTCGGCATCGTCATTGGCGTGGCGGCGGTGATTGCGATGATGGAGATCGGCAACGGTTCCACGATCGCCATCGGGCGGACCATCGCCAGCATGGGGGCCAACAACCTGCTGGTACAGCCCGGCACGGCCGCGAGTGGCGGCGTGAGTTTTGGAGCCGGTACCGTGATGACGCTCACGCCCGAGGATGCCGAGGCCATCGCGCGTGAATGTCCCGCCGTGGGCAGCGTCGCACCGGCGGTGCGCGCACGCACGCAGGTCGTCCATGGCAATCGGAACTGGGTGCCCATGTTCATCTATGGCACCACGCCCGCCTATCTTGATGTTCGCGACTGGACGATGATGAGCGAAGGGGAAGCCTTCACGGATCGTGATGTGCGCAACGCCAACAAAGTCTGCCTCGTGGGCCAGACGGTGGTGCGCGAGCTTTTCGGCGGTGCCTCGCCGATCGGGCAGGAGATCCGCCTGCAGAACGTTGCCTTCAAGATCGTCGGCGTGCTCCCCTTCAAAGGCGCCAACATGATGGGCATGGATCAGGACGACGTGGTGCTCGCGCCGTGGACCACCATCAAATACCGCGTCGTCGGCTCCTCGGCCTCGGTGGGGAATCAGAGCGCGGCTGCCAGCGTCGGCTCGGTCAACACGCTCAAGCAGCTTTATCCCAGCTCCGCTCTCAGCCTTTATCCTCTGCCTTCCGCCACCGAACAAGCCGACCGGCCGGAGCCGGTGCGCTTCACCAACGTGGATCAAATCATCGCCGCCGCGCGTACAGCGGCGGAGATTCCCGCAGCCATCCAGCAGATCCGCGCCGTGCTGCACGAGCGCCATCATCTGCGCGCGGACGAGGCCGATGATTTCAACGTCCACGACATGACGGAAGTGACCAAGGCGATGAGCTCCACGACCGTGCTGATGACGAAACTGCTGCTCGTTGTTGCCATGATCTCCCTCGTCGTCGGCGGTGTGGGGATCATGAACATCATGCTGGTCTCCGTCACGGAGCGCACGCGGGAGATCGGCCTGCGCATGGCGGTGGGCGCGGAGCCGTCAAGCATCCTGCAGCAGTTCATGGTGGAGGCCGTGGTGCTGTGCCTGCTCGGCGGCGCGGGCGGCATTCTTGTGGGCCGCGGCTGCTCCTATCTGGTGAATCTCCTGCTGCACTGGCCCACCGCGACATCGGTGGGGGCCATCATCGCCTCCGTGGTCGTGTCCGCCGCCGTCGGCATCGTGTTTGGTTACTACCCTGCATGGAAGGCCTCACGCTTCGATCCGATCGACGCCCTGCGCTACGAATGAGCGCACAGCAACAAGATGAAAGTATTCGCCAGTGTCAACGCGTAACCAAAGGCAGCCTGGGTGCTGGACCAGTTTCGTGCCCCCTGATCTCCCGTTTGCACATCCAGATAACACCAACTGAAAAGCTTCTAAACCATGAAGACCTTCCTTCTTTATCCTACTTTGATTCTCGCGCTTTTCAGCATCGGGTCCGTGAGGGCCGACCTGCCCGCCCCCACGCTTCAGCCTGCATTGCGCGCAGTGGATTTGCAGATCGGTGAGTCAGCGGATGTGAAGTTTGCTGATGGCAGCACGGCACGCGTCAAGCTCCTTGAAATCGATGAAAAGACTGACTCGATGTCCCATGCCGTGCGCGAAGCCAAGGTGAAGGTGGATGTGAACGGTGTGCAGGCCTGGCTCACCAGTGCGAATTACCAGCTGCCGCAGAATCTTGGCGGCGTGCAGATCGACTGCCCGATCACTCGCGGTTACAATGCCAACAGTGGCGAAGACTCATGGGGGCTGGAGAAAGACGCGCGGCTGCGCCTCTGGCCTGCCGGTTCGCCTTGGATCGAGGCGGGCACCTTTGTCTATCCGCTGAAGCAGCGCTGGTTTGCGACGATGACGCAGTTTTCAAACGAGCCAACGTATGTGGATGGCGGCGACAAGCCGGAGCGCAAAAAAATCTACTACCACAACGACCTCGATTTCGGTGGCTGTGAGGGATTGATCGAGGTGGTCGCGGCCACGGACGGACTGGTTGTGAGCGTGTCGGAAAAGACCCTGCCAGGCTACTCCCTCACGCCTGTGCGCCCTCGCTATGATGTCGTCTATCTGCTCGACGAGCGCGGCTGGTACTACCGCTACAGCCATCTGCACACGATTGATCCGGAGGTCCGCATGGGCTCCCGCGTGAAGATGGGGCAGCGCATCGGCGTTCTTGGCAAAGAAGGCGCCAGCGGCGGGTGGTCCCACCTTCATTTTGGCATCAAGAGCCGGCAGCCTTCCGGCAAGTGGGGAACGCAGGAGGCCTATGCCTTTGCTTGGGAGGCCTATGTCCATGAGCAGAAGCCTGCGGTCATCGCAGTGGCGCGGCCGCATCACTTCATCCGCGCTGGGGAAACTGTCACGCTCGATGCCTCGAAGTCCTGGGCGGCGGCGGGAAAAATCGCGAGTTATGAATGGACGTTCACGGACGGCACCAAGCAGAAAGGAGCCAGGCTGGAGCGCAGCTACACCCGGCCCGGCAGCTACAGCGAGATCTTGAAAGCCATCGATGAAGCCGGGCACACGAGCTACGACTTTGCCATCGTGCAGGTGATCGGCGCCGATGAGAAGAACCTCCCGCCAGCGATCCACCCGAGCTATTCACCCACTTCAAATCTCAAGCCCGGGGACAGCATCACGTTCAAAGTGCGCACCTTCCGCGATGAAGGCGGCGAGACGTGGGACTTTGGCGACGGCACGCCCACGGTGAAGGTGAAATCCGACGGCAACGCGAAGGCGCTGGCGAAGGATGGCTACGCGACCACGCAGCACAGCTTTGCCAAACCGGGCGACTACATTGTCAGCGTGGAGCACGTGAACAAGCGTGACGAACGCGCCGTTGCCCATTTGTGGGTGCATGTGGCCGAGTAGTTCATCATTCTGTTCTGTCTTCAAACCAACAGTCATGCGCCGCCACATTAACGAGCGAAACGCTTCCTGAGGTCTCAGCGGAATCAGCCAAAAACCAAGTGGTGGCTGGGTCACGGGAATGCCATGAACCTTTGTCATACACAGGATGCAGTCTGCCGTCAGAGCATGACATTCATCGAACAAGCCACATTCAGAATAGAGCAACAGAGGCGCTAGACGCATTTGGCTGATACCGGGTAGCATCTGACTTATGAGCAGTTTTCGACTCCGCCCCCGCTTTTCGCACGTGATCGACCTGGATGTGGAGGCTGCAGTTGAGCTGATCACCCATTATGCCCGCGAACATGCCGACCGCTGCCAGGTCAAAAGCTTTCCGGGCTTTGTGAGCCTGCATGTGGTGGAAAAGGACACGCATTACTGGTCGCCACGCCTCAGCCTGAGCCTGGAGCCCGAAGGTGAAGGGAAAACACGTGTGAGTGGAACCTATGGCCCAAACACCAACGTGTGGGCGGCCTTTCTCTACGGCTACATGCTGGTCGGCTCGGTCGGGCTGTTTTCAGGAATATTGGGGACATGTCAGTGCTGGCTTGGCATGCAGGCATGGGGGCTGTGGATTGCCACCCTCATGGTGCTGATCGCGGTGGGGATGTACCTCACGGCCCAGTTCGGCCAGAAGATCGGGGCACAGCAAACTTTCCAGCTGCACCAGATTTATGAGTCTGCAGTCGGGCAGAGCGTGTGGATCGGGTGAGGCAGTTTTTGTGCTGATGGGAGAAATCATTGCCTCCAGGCGGATCTCTGCTCCAAGGGGCAGTTTCTGGCACTCGCCTTCATTTGGAGCGAGTGGAAAAGTAAAAGCCCCGCCGAATGGCGGGGCTTTCTTGGGGGCTGAAGCTTTCTTCTGTTGGAGGCGTTAGTTTCCGCCGCGCAGCAAATAGAAAATGAGGAGGACGGGAAGGGGAATGCCGAGAAGCCAGAGAAGGGCATAGCCAATCTTGCCCTGCTGCATGTGCTGCCATTGATTGATCAGTGTGTTTTTCATAATAGAGGGGGTTAAGGATTTGTGGTTTGTTGGATCGCACCTGACATGTCTCGTGGTGCTAGAGCTCGTTTAAAATGCGCTCCACTTCTTCACGGGATTTTCCCAGCCGCTGCTGCAGGCGGCCGTAGAGTTCGTCTTCCTTGCCTTTTTCGTACATCACGTCGTCATCGGTCAACTGGCCAAACTTCTGCTTCAGCTTGCCCTTCATTTCGTTCCAGTTGCCCTTGATCTTGAGCTGGGCTGGAGAGTCGGTGGCCGCCTCGTGGACTTTTTCCCGGGTTTCTTCGCTGACTTTGGTGGATGAATGCTTTTCACAGGCCGCAATGCAGAGCGCCAGACACGGCAGGATGAGCATGGTTTTCAGGTTTGTTTTCATGGTGTGGTTTGGGTTTGGGTGAAATGGGGGACGGCGTTCATTTTTGAATGCTGCCCGGCCAGTGCATGGATGGCCTGAAGGACACCGGTTTAGATTGAGTGGGCCTTTGTCCTAACATCGCGCCTCGCCGCAGTGCCGGTTGCATGGATGAAGCCGTTGCATCCGCTGCTGGAAAAGTGGGCTCTTCCTGCCTGGCAGCACTTCAGCGACAGGTTGTCTGCTGATTGGCAGCTAAGGTCAGTGATTGTGATACATCCGCCCATGGCTTCGTGCCGATGGCATGCATGAAGGAAAGAGACACCCCTCCAAACTGATGCCTGATAAACACACACCCGATCCGCCCAAAGCCCCGGTCCGATCCTTGAAATCACTGACGGATGAGGTGGCTGGTGCCCTGCACCCGGATGACTCTGTGCAGACGGCAGGCATCCGCATGCGCGATCATGACACCAGCAAGTGGCCGGTTTCGCAGGACAGCAAGCTGGTGGGCATGATCAACAAAAAAAATCCCGACTGGGAAATGGGCGGCCACGGTCATGATCCCAAAGCCTGGAAAGTGGGCCAGATCATGAGCGATGACGTGGTCTTCTGCTATGAGGACGAAGAATGCGCGAGCGCTCAGCGACTCATGCAGGAGCATGGCCTGAGCTATCTGGCGGTCGTGGACCGGGAGATGCGCATCGTGGGCATCTTCAGCCGCGAAGAAATTCAAGCCCTGGCTCAGTCAGCCTCCCAGGAGAGTTCACCCGAAAAAGCCTGATCATGAGTGCAGACACTCTGCTACCGAACCGCATCAGAGCTTCCTCTCCCGGACTCGGGCAGGGAAGCCAGATTGAAATCGAGCAGCGTGCCGCGGAGCTGGCGCTGAGTGACGGACGTGAAAAAGTGACCGATGCAGATCTGGCCATGGCAGCGGCTGAGCTGGCAGGCGCAGGCACCACGATCGAAGTGACGGATGCGGGAGATGCGCTCCTTTCAGCGCCGGTCGCGGACAAGCAGGCACTGCAATCGGGGCACTTGGAAGTCACTTCATCGGCGGAAGAGAATGACAACAGCATCGCGGAACAGCTGATCGGCAGCGGGCTGGAAGAAGCAGACCACGACATCCGCGTGGCTGCTGAAGTGGAGAGAAAAAACAAGGAGAGGGCCTGATGCGCAGGATTCACTCCTGCGTTTATCAAAAGGGGAGAAGCCAACTGGCAAGGCCGAAGGGGGCCTCGGCTTCGATGATCTAGGCAACCCCACAACACTCCCATTCAGCCTCATGAATCACTTCACCTGCACCTGCGGCAACACGCTGTTTTTTGAGAACACCCTCTGCCTGAAGTGCGGCAGCATGGTGGGATATGATCTGGTGGACAATGCCATGAAGCCTTTGTCGCAAGGCCATGCACAGTGCCGCAACGGAGTCGATTTTGGCGTATGCAACTGGCTGGTTCCCGTGCCTGGGCCGGAATACTGCACGGCCTGCGCATTGAACCACATGGTGCCGGATCTGAGCGTGCCGGGAAACCAGGATTCGTGGCACAAGATGGAGACGGCCAAACGAAGGGCGGTTTACACTCTCGCTCGGCTGGGCATCACGCCTGCGGACCGGAAAATGCAGCCTGACGGTCTCGCTTTTGACTTTCTCACCCCGATTCCTACGCTGTGTGTGATGACTGGTCACAAGGACGGGGTCATCACTCTCAATCTCAATGAGGCGGATGATCTCTACCGCGAGCGTCAGCGGCACCACCTGGGGGAGCCGTACCGTACCCTCGTGGGACACTTCAGGCATGAACTTGGGCACTATTACTGGGACCGCTTTTTTTTAAAGAGTGGTGATGACGACTCCATGCTGGCCGAATTTCGCACGCTGTTTGGTGACGAGCGGGCCGACTATTCTCAGGCGCTGTCCCAGTATTACGCGAACGGACCCTCGGCCACGTGGTCCACGACTCACATCACCAGCTATGCCACGTCGCATCCGTGGGAGGACTGGGCGGAAACCTGGGCGCAGTATCTGCACATTGTGGATGGCGTGGAGACGGCGTCCGCGTTTGGCTGGGCGAGCAAGAGCGTGCCGATCCCATTCACGCCATTGCTGCCGGAGCAGGTGGTGGCTGATGCTCCGGATGCGGATGTCAGCTTTCTGAGCACGCTCAACGAATGGGCCAAGCTTTCGCCAGCACTGAATGAAATGGCCGCGAGCCTTGGACATGCCACGATGTATCCCTTTATATTCACGCCCCAGACGGCGCGGAAGATCCTGTTCATCCATCACGTGGTGAAAGTCGCCGCTAAAAACTGGGCCGGGCAGACGCAGGCCCCACCCGCAAAACCAGCGCCGCAGGCCGCTGTTCCGCCACCACCGGGGGCCGCTCCAGTGCCGACTCCTATAACGGGTGCGGCAGCGGCGTGAGCCTCAGCGTGCATCACGCACCATTCCGGCCCTCGCTGGACTTTCGGCGCTTGAGCAGCGCCATCACAGCGGCTTCTTCCGGACGCAGTTTGGCGGCTGCTTTGTGCATGCCTTGATCAGCAGGCGCATCGATGACCTGCCCGGCCATGTATCCATCCAGAATGGCGGGATGAATGTAGCAGCGGCGGCAGACGGCCGCAGTGTTTCCCAGTCTTTCCGCCACCATCTCGATGGCATGCACCACCTGCTTTTTCGCTTCGCTGAGCGAATGAAACTTTTCACACTGGCTCAGTGCCACGGCGGCGTGGACGGTTCCTGCCCAGGTGCGGAAGTCCTTGGCGGAAAACTCATCGCCTGCAATGTCCCGCAGGTAGGCGTTCACATCGTCTGATGTCACGGCATGCACGGCTCCTGCTTCATCCAGATATTCAAAAAGCTGCTGTCCTGGTAGTTCCTGACATCGGCGCACCAGTTTGGCAAGCCGTGGATCCTTCACGCCGATCTGGTGCTGCCTGCCGCTCTTTCCTTTGAATGAAAAGGTGATCTGCGTGCCATTCACCCTGGCATGGCGGTTGTGCAGTGTGGTCAGTCCGTAGCTGCCGTTCTGCTGGGCATACTCGTCGTTGCCCACGCGTATCAGCGTGGTTTCCAGCAGGCGCACGATCGTGCCCATCACCTTCTCCCGGCTCAGGTCCTTGCGGCGCAGATCAGCCGCCACGCGCTGGCGGATGCGCGGCAGCACGGCGCCAAAGGCCGGCACGCGCTCGTATTTGCTGGCGTCACGCACGGCACGCCAGCGTGCATGATAGCGGTATTGTTTTCTCCTTCGCGCATCGCGGCCCGTGGCCTGAATGTGACCGTTCTCAGCGGGGCAGATCCACACCTCAGTCCATGCGGGTGGAATGGCAAGGGCGCGGATGCGCTGCAGCGTGGGCTTGTCACGCAGGCGCGCTCCACCCGGCAGATGATAAACAAAGGTGGCACCCTGCCGGCGGCGCGTGATGCCCGGCCCCTCGTCCAGCACGTAGCGCAGACCCGCATGGCCGGCAGCCACATGCGCCGTGGGTTTCGCGGCGCTGATGGCACTCGCTTTCATGCGAACGTTTCCAGCTCAAATTCTTCCCATGAGGGCAAGGATCAGCAGGATGACGAGCACGAGGCCGAGGCCGAGGCCGCCGCTCGGCGCATAGCCCCAGCTGGTGCTGTAGGGCCAGGTGGGCAGTGCACCGAGGATCAGAAGGATGAGGATGACCAGTAGCAGAGTGTTCATGCTGCTGTTTCGCAGCGGCGGCACTGCGTGGCTGTAGCATGCTTCTCACTCATGCCACACGGCTGAGAGCGGGCATTTGGGTGAACCCTGATGTTTTACTCAGGGGTCAGGCTTCACCTGACAGGATGGACGGGGTCGGCTCGGGTTGTGAGGCGGGATGAAGTTTTGTATCTCATCTCACCATGAAAACATTCACCACCACATCCTTCACCGAGTCGCCTTCCCACAACGAAATCGACACCCAGCAGCCACCTGACGAAGAACTCATGGCTGCCATCCAGCAGCGTGACGCGGGCGCGTTGGAAATTCTCATGCAGCGCTACCATCGTCTGCTCAAGAGCACCATCATGCGCACCGTCAATGACGACGCCGCTGCAGAAGACGTCTTGCAGGAGTGTTTCTTTGAACTGTGGCGCCAGGTGGATCATTACTCGGCTGCCAAAGGCCGCCCCCTGGCATGGCTGATGACTCTGGGCAAACGCCGCGCCATCGACCATCTGCGCCGCTCCATGGCCTACTGCCGTGCCAAGGATCGCATGGAGGAGTCCATCCAGAAGACAGAGACCTTCACCCAGGACTCTGCCGCAGACTGCGAACAGGCGGACATGGGCCGCGTGCTCAATGAGCATCTGTCCCTGCTGCCACAAGCGCAGAAGCAGGTGATCGAGCTGGCCTTCCTGCAGGGCATGAGCCAGCGCGAAGTGGCGGAGGCCACGCACACACCCCTGGGCACCGTGAAAACGCGCATGGAGCTCGGCTTGAAAAAGCTGCGCCAGACCTTCCGCACCCGCAGCTCCATCCATACCCTCCAGGCGGCTTAATATGCAGTTCTTCTCAAAAGGCGTGCGTCTGCAAAGACGTCACGCCTTTTTTGTCGCATCCGTATGGTGTCATTGCCGCGATCTTCTGGCATGACCCAGAGGCTGCGAGTGATGACCTACAATGCGCATAGCTGCGTGGGAACGGATGGCGAGCTCAGCCATGCACGGATTGCGGAAGTCATCGCCGTGCATGATCCCGACATCGTCGCCATTCAGGAACTGGATCTCTCACGCATGCGCAGCGGCCGCCTGGATCAGGCGGGGGCCATTGCGGAGCAGTTGAAGATGAGGTTTCATTTCCATCCGGCTCTGCGCGTGAAGGAAGAAATGTACGGAGATGCCATCCTGAGCAAATGGCCGCTGAAGCTCCGCCATGCCGGAGAGCTGCCCACGGTGAAAGCCATGCTCGCCTTTGAGCCGCGCGGCGCCCTGTGGGTCACCGCAGAGTGCGGGGACCTGGAGGTACAGATCATCAATACCCATCTCGGGCTGAGCAGTCGCGAGAGGGCCGCGCAGATGGAGGCCCTTCTCGGCCCCGAATGGCTCGGGCACCCGGAGTGCCAGCAGCGGTTGATCTTTTGCGGAGACTTGAACACGCCGCCCCTTTCTTCCGTCTATCGTCGCTTTGCCGCAGCGCTGGGGGATGCCTCACTGCAGGTCAAGACAACGCGCCGCGCCACCTTTCCATCGCGCTTACCATTCATGCGTCTGGATTATCTTTTCATCAGTCCAGACGTCCGCGTGCTGGATGTGAACGTCCCCCGCACAGCGCTGACTCGGCTGGCGTCAGATCACCTGCCGGTGATCGCTGATCTGGAGCTGAATTAAGCTGGGTTACATCTGCGTGCGCAGTGCATTGCCGAGGCATCCCAGCATCTTTTCACCCATGGGTCGCCGCTGCCAGTCATTCAGCGTGATCTCTTTTGAAACGGCCCGGTCTTTGGCAAACAGCCGCTCGTGATGGCTGGCGAACCTGGCATCATGCACGTTCAGATTCGCCTCCGCATTAAGGCGCAAAGAGCGGTTGTCCAGATTGGTCGAACCCACCGATGACCAGCATCCATCCACCACCATGTATTTGCAGTGGTACAGCGCGGGACCATACTCAAAGATTCGCACTCCCGCCTTCAGCAGCGGCCCCCAGCGCGAGCGGCCTACCAGCCGCGCAAGGCGTTCGTCGATCAAAGGGCCCGGCACAATGACCTCGATTTCCACCCCGCGTTGGCGCGCTTCCACCAAAGTCTGGATGGTGAGATCGTCCGGAATGAAATACGCATTGCCAATGCGGACTGTTTGACGCGCTGCCGCGATCGACAGCAGAACCATCAGCCGGGCGTTCTCACCGCCCTCACTGGCGGAACTCTTGAAGACCTGGCAGGTGGTGTCCCCCACCGGAGGCAGTTCCGGAAAGTAGTCGTCACCGTGCAGAACCACCGTCCGCGTTTCCATCCAGTTGTCCATGAAGGCCTGCTGCAGCTGCGCCACGGCCGGACCTTCCAGGCGGTAATGCGTGTCACGCCAGCGCCTTGGCAGATCCGCATCTCCGTCCCAGTCATCCGAGATCCCCACACCGCCCGTAAAGCCGACGCAGCCGTCAATCACCAGGATCTTGCGGTGCGTGCGCTGATTGAAACGGGTGAGATTCATGTAGCGAAAGATCTCCACTTCGACGCCCGCACGCTGCATCAGTGTTAGGTCAGGACCACGCAGACAGTTGCAGCCCATGGCATCCTGCAGGAAGTGCACCTTCACGCCCGCCCGGGCACGTTCAGCCAGCGCAAGGGCGAAACGATGGCACACCGATCCTTCGGAAAGCACAAAGTTTTCAAAGGTGATCGAGAGCTGCGCACTGGCAATGGCGGCCAGCATGGCGGGGAAAATCTCACGCCCGTTCTCCAGCGTTTCCACCGTGTTGCCTTCGACCAGCGGTGGCCCAAGGAGATGGCTCATCGTACGGCAGAAGGGCGGATCACCGACGGCACAGTCGGTGTGAATGGCATGCTGTATTTTTTTGTCGGTCTCAAAGAAGTTCCGCGCGATGAGCACTCCTGCCGCTCCACTGGCGATGGCCGCCGCAGCAAGCACCATGCGCCGGTGTGATTTTTCCCCTGCTCTTGCCTCTCTTCTTTGCTGTGGAGTGAGAAAGAAATTCATGATCGGCCGGAGCGTGAGGCCGCAGCTTTGCCGCCTTTTTGACCACCGCCGGAGATTGGATTCAATGTGGCCCAGGCGCGCTTTGCATCCTCCTGACCGCGTTTTGAAACGGCCTCATCTTGCCCTTCATATTTCCACCTGCGGGCAGCCGTCAGTCGCGGGCTTGGCTTTATGCCCTGCTGCCCTGAGGGAGGAAGTAAAATGAGAATGGATATTTTCATAAGGTGACAGCAGGTGGGGTGGTGAGTTCAGGAGGAAATGTAAGGCCCTTCTTGAATGCTTTCTTTGACGGGGCGGCGACGCGAGGGTGCTTCCATCTGCCGCAGTTTTTCAGGGAGTTTGTCGGGATCACCCGGGCGCCCCACCGCAAACATCGCAGCAACGGCATAATCTTCCGGCACCTTCAGCTCGCTATGGGCACGTTCGAAATCGAAGCCTGACATGCCATGCACGACGAGCCCCATGGCGGTGCCCTGCAGCGCCAGGTTTTCAAAGGCGCTGCCGCAGTCAAACAGGTGCACAGGATTGGGTTTGCCATCCTTGTTGAACACCTTGTGGGCAAGAATGACCACCAGCATGGCCGCATGCTGGCACCAGACCTGATTGGCCTCCATCAGCAGACCGAAGAAGGCGGGCCAGTGGGAAGTATCACGCAGGGCGTAGAGGAAGCGCCATTCCTGCTCATTGTAGGTGGAGGGCGCCCAGCGGGCTGCTTCAAAAAGCGTCAGCATTTCTTCCTCGGAGATCGGCTCTCCCGTCATGGCACGCGGCGACCACCGGCGGTAGATCAGCGGCTCAATGGCATGGTCGGGTTGACGAAATTGGGCAGGATCAGGCAGCATGCTCATATGTCCCTAATCGCCTGAGATCGGAGCTGCGGTTGTCTCGAACAGCAAAAAGGCCGCCCCGGGCTGGCCGCGCATGAAACATACCTCCGCTTGCAGTGTGCGCCGCGTAGTGATGGTGGATGCTGATCGAGGACTATGGATTTCTGAGTGATACCGAGACTGCCGCGCTGGTGAGCCGCGATGGTTCCATCGACTGGCTCTGCATGCCCCGCTTTGACTCAGGCGCTTTTTTTGCACGCCTGCTGGGGACGGAAGAAAATGGCTTCTGGAAAATCTGCCCGAAAGGGCAGGTGGTGAAAACGAGCCGTCGTTATCGCGGTGACACGTTGATTCTTGAGACGGAGTTTGAAACGGCGGAGGGCTGTGTGCGACTGACGGACTGCATGCCACTGAGAGATGAATATCCTGACATCGTGCGCAAAGTCGAAGGGCTGCGGGGCAGGGTGGAAATGACGATGAGTGTGGTCCTGCGTTTTGATTATGGCCGGCTGGTGCCCTGGGTGCAAAGGGTGGATGGCGGCATCACGGCCATGGCGGGACCAGATGCCATCATTTTGCGCAGCGATGTGGAACTGGAGGGCCGGGAATTTTCCACCGTGGCCAATTTCACAGTCACGGCGGGTGAGTCGAAGGCATTTGTGCTGACGTGGTACCCCTCCCACAAACCGCCGCCCGAGGCGGAAAACTCAGAGGAAAGTCTGCGGCGCACCGAAGATTACTGGACGAAATGGGCAGGCCGCGCTCAGCCCGCCGGTGAATGGCGGGACGCCGTGGTGCGCTCGCTGCTGGTGTTGAAAGGGCTGACGTATGCGCCCACGGGCGGCATCGTGGCGGCAGCCACCACTTCGCTGCCTGAACAGATCGGAGGTCAGCGAAATTGGGATTACCGCTTCTGCTGGCTGCGAGATGCCACCTTTACTCTCTACTCCTTGCTGGATGCTGGCTATAAGCGTGATGCCGAGGCCTGGAGAAAATGGCTGCTGCGCGCAGTCGCGGGCAGTCCCTCGCAGATGCAGACGCTCTATGGCGTCGGCGGCGAGCGTCCATCCATCGAATACGAGCTTCCGTACCTCGCGGGTTACGCGGACTCAAAGCCGGTGCGGGTGGGCAATGCCGCCGCGCAGCAGTTTCAACTGGATGTGTATGGCGAAGTCCTCGACGTGATGCATCAGACACGGCGGCAGGGCGTGGAAGTGGACTGCGCCGCGTGGCAGCTGGAACGCTGTCTGGTGAAATTTGTCGCCGAGCACTGGCAGGAGCCGGACATGGGCATCTGGGAGGTGCGTGGGCCTGCGCGCCACTTTACCCACTCCAAGGTGCTTGCCTGGGTGGCGATGGACCGCGCCGTGCAGGCCTGCGAAAAATTTGGGCTTCAGGGAAACGCAGCCGAGTGGCGTGTCGTGAGAGACCGCATTCATGCCGAAGTATGCGAGCGCGGGTACAGTCGGAAACGCGGTGCCTTTGTGCAGTCCTTCGACGGCGACAAATTGGATGCCAGCCTCCTCATGCTGCCGCTGGTGGGCTTTCTTCCAGCGAGCGATCCGCGTGTCCTGTCCACCATCGCTGCCATTGAAAAGAATCTCATGGCAGGCGGATTTGTGCTGCGGTACCACACGGACACCGAGGTCGATGGATTGCCTGAGGGGGAAGGGGCCTTTCTCCCATGCTCCTTCTGGCTGGTCGACTGCCTGAATCTGACCGGCCGCTACGATGAAGCGCGCGAGATGTTTGAGCGTCTTCTCTCATTGCGCAATGATCTGGGCTTGCTCGCCGAAGAGTATGATCCACGCACACGTCGCCTGGCGGGAAACTTTCCGCAGGCCTTTTCACACGTGGCCCTGCTGAATTCAGCGGCGAATTTGAGCAAGCATCACGGCCCGGCCTCTCAGCGTGCCAGCAGCGCCAACGATGCAGCGGCGAAGCACGCACCAGCTGCTGAGCCCACGTCATGAGCGGTTCTTTCGTTTGTGTCGTCTGCGGTGCATGCAGAGAAGGAACTTTGGCAAAAAAGAGGCCGCAGCCATTGCCAAAGTGAAAGCGGGCCTGAGGCCGCGTTCAGCACCCGTCCTGACTCAAGGACCCAGCCGCGTCAGAGGAATCAGTCGATCTCCCCGATGCCATGAAGACCCTTGCCGATCCCCGCGATCTCTATCCACGTCCTCCTTATTCCGCCAAGTTTCAAACCCCGCCTGGCAGCGAGGAGGAAATGAATCCTGCCGCCGATCATGGTGAGAACAGCTACTGCGGCAATCATCTCCTGGAAGGCTGTCGCGCATTGATCACCGGCGCGGACAGCGGCATTGGCCGGGCGGTGGCCCTCGCCTTTGCACGTGAAGGTGCCGATGTGGCCATATCCTATCTATGTGAGCACGAAGATGCCCACGTCACCGAGCAGCTGGTGAACGCCGCCGGCAGAAAGGCCGTGCTCCTGCCTGGAGACCTGGATACCAAACAAGCCTGCGATGAGATGGCTCAGGCTGCAGTCGAGCAGCTCGGGGGGGTGGACATCCTCGTCAACAACGCCGCCTTCCAGCGTTCCTACCAGTCACTTGGCGAGCTCAGCGATGAAGAGTTCGTGAAGACCTATGAAGTGAATGTGTTTGCCATGTGCAGGCTTTGCCGTGCGCTGCTGCCGCAGATGAAGCCGGGATCCTCCATCATCAACACGGCTTCCATCCAGGCCTTTGATCCGAGCCCCAATCTTCTGGCCTACGCCTCCACCAAATCCGCCATTGTCAGCTTCACACGCTCACTGGCCCATCTGGCCATGGAGCAGGGGGTGCGCGTCAATGCCGTGGCTCCCGGGCCGGTTTGGACGCCATTGATCCCCTCCACGCTGCCCAAGGAAAAAGTGAAAATGTTTGGTGCTGACAATGTCTTCGGCCGCGCCGCCCAGCCCGCAGAACTGGCACCGCTCTTTGTCTTTCTGGCCAGCTCGCAGGCGAGTTATGTCAGCGGAGAAGTGTATGGTGCCACAGGTGGCCAGTTGCCGCTATAACCTCTGGCCCGCGATGCTTTTGCAGGGCGGCTTCAAATGAACAACAAGCAAGCTGGCAGCGGCACGCGCATTTCTGCCGAACCGCTGCCGATCTGCGTGAATGTGACAAACCGCCGCCATCAGCGTTGATTTGAGCGTGTGGTGGTGGTCGTCGTCGTGGTTCGTGTTGTCGTGGTGGACAAGCCGGTGTTGGGGTCCAGCATCTGGACTTTGGTGGCTACCAGGGCATTGCCCTCCTTGGTATAAAAGACCCGGACTGGCGCGCCCATGGGCACCGCCTGCAGAGGCAGCACGGCGCCTGTTTGATCCACGAATTTCAGTTTGCTGCCACTGGCGTAGCTCACCCGTGTGGAGGGAAGGCCGGCCAGCTGAATGGCCAGGGCCTCAGGGCTGAGTTCGGCCAGATTGCCGTCTGCGGTGAGCGGGACATTCACGATGATCTTGGTGGCGAGCAGCATGTTTCCCACGGGCGTGTAATGAACGTTCACCGGTGTCTGCAGGGCCACACGGTCAGGCGCCACGAAGCGGCCGTGCGTATCCACAAACGTGGTGTCCCCATTCGTCATGTAAACGGTCATGCTGCCCGTGCTGGGTTCCTGCACGGTCAGACCTTTGGCGTCATAGGCGCTGACGGTGCCTGCTGCATGCAGGTCTTGCGGCAGTGCCACAGTGGATTGGGGCGGCGGAGCAGTGGAGGGCGTGAGACTCTGTGCCGAACAAATCATGGTCAGCGCCCAGAGCGGGGCGGCCACAATGAGAAGATGCGTTGAGTGGAATGAATGTTTCATAAGTACATATGGCCAGGGGTTTGATGGCTCTATGGGAATTCGCAGTCGGCAATTTGCCCGGATTCATGAAATGCCCGCTTCTGCTCCCTCTGATGCCCCTGTCAGCTTTCCACCTGCACCTCCTGCAGCTGATAGGTGAACAGCACCCCTAGCAGTCAAGCAGCATGGTTCCCGATGTCTGCACGGCGTTCTCCCACGATGTACAGGTATTATGAAACCACTATCACACCTCATCACCGTCCTTTCCTTGTTGGCTGTCGCTGGGCCATCTGCGGCGCAGACACCCAGCCCCAACCCGCCCAGCACTCAGGTCAGTCCTTCCTCCAACAACTCTGGCGTCGTCAGCGACGGCATTTCAGTTTACCGTGGCCAGGCCTACCTGCTGCGCAATGGCCGTGCTGCAGCCATCACCAGGGCGCTGGTGCCCGAAGGTCAGTTTCTCACCTGGGAGGGCGGACTCACGCCTCTTCCCTCAGGATTCAGTGTCTATGACAACATCGCTGCCGAACGGGACGGCTTCATGGTGTTTCACAATCAAACTTTTTGGCTGCATGGCGGCAAGGCGGCACTGCTCAACAACAAGGTCGTGCCAGAAGGGCAGGTGCTGACACCCAGCGGGCAGCTTGTGTCACTTCCCTCTGGCTTCAGCGGCTTCGTGCATGACCGAACAGCTGCTGGCGCCACGGGGCCGATGACCACGGATCTCGGAACCCAGGCGCTGCCAAACCAGGCAGGAGTGCCTCAAATCAATCAGGGGACCAATCTGCGTCCTTCCGCTTCGCCCAATCTTCCTGCGGGCGGTACCAATCCCAACATGGGTGTGAACGGGACCGCAACCAGCACATCGGGCGCAGTAGGAGTGAATTCGAGCGGTATAATCTCGGATGGAAATGGTGGGTTCACCAATGCTGACAACGTGATCGTAAACGGAGGTGGCCTCACGAATGGAGGAGTTCAAGGAACCATCAGCGCAGGAGTAAATACGAACATTCCTAATGGCGTGAACGGTGTAAACGGCGTGAATGCAGTTAACGGAGCCCAGATGAGAACCGGAGGTGCGAATGCCAATCTCCCCGCAGGCACTCAAGGAACCAACATCAACGGCACCAGCGTCAACGGAGCCAATGTCAACGGAACCACTGGCGCCTCCGCAGCGACTTCCTCCACAACGACAGCCCGCACCGCTGGCGGCGCCCCAGCTACGACTGCTGGTGGAGTGACTGCGAATACGGCGGGTGCTGCCCAATCAACGAACGCTGCTGGAGGTGCTCAAATGGGCTCGCAATCGCGCGGATGGAGTGCACCGACGGGCAACACCAATGGAGGCAGAACGGCACCCGCGGGTAACACCAACGGAGGACGCACCGCCCATTCAAGTGGCACAGGCACAGGCACAGGCACAGGCACAGGCGGCGGTTCAGGTGGCAGCTCAGGCGGCGGTGGAGCAGGGAGTGGCGGCGGTGGCCGTTGAGCATGCCCATCTTCATCGGCTATTTTTCAAAGATCCTGTGAAACTCTCAAACCATCCAGTCATGAAAACTTCTTTGTCTTTGCTGCCATTTCTCTGTCTGCTCAAACTTCCACTAATGGCCCAGGTGACCGTGGTAGCGCAGCCGGGTGAGGTCACTCCAGCCACGGCGGCTCGTCTCCTGGATCCACTCGCCGCGCAGCGCCAGCTTCTGATCGCCCCGAAGGTCGAAGCGATTCCTGTGCCCGCGCCTGCGCCCGGCGAGGTGGTCAAGACCACGAAGACCACCACCACCGTGGAAACTCCCGGTCTCCCGACGCGGGTCTATGAATCCCAGCGCAGCGTGGTCGTGGTGGAGAATCAAAATCAAACCTGGGAGCTGCCTTACGTCACGCTCCCGGTTCTGTTCGTGCGTGAAACCGCCGAATTGCTTGATGCGGACTCGCGCTCTTCTTTGGAGCAAATGGCCGGCGTCATCAAAACAGTGATCGCCGCCGAGCCCGGGGCGCTGTTTGACATCGAAGGTCATACCAGCACCGATGGCCTGGCAGAACTCAATGCAGCGCTCTCTCTTGCCCGTGCACAGCGTGTGTATGATGAGCTGACCATGCGCTATGGTGTGCCCGCCGCTGTGCTCCGCGTGCATGGCTACGGCTCCAGCTACGCCCAGCATCCGCAAGGCACTGAGCCCGAGATGCAGCTGGACCGGCGGGTGCTGATCGTGCGGACCAAATAGCAGCTTCCTGCTGCTGGTCTGCACACTCTCATTGCGGTGGCAGCCACGGCACCCAGACATACCACATCATGTAAGTCAGTGCCAGAGCCAGAAGCCCATTGATGCGTCCCGCGCGCTGCTGCCGCCGGAAGGTGGTCAGGGCCAGCATCAGCACGCTGCCATGAATGAGCAGCGCCAGAAAGAACCACCAGGGACTGGCGAACAAAGCCGCGTGCAGGATCGCCGCGGTGAAAGCAGCGCCCATGGCCATGCCTGATGCGGCCCGCCGGCCAAAGCGCACCACCAGCGTTTGCTTACCCGCCGCTTCGTCAGCCTCCAGATCGGGAAATCCAGCCAGGATGATGGCTGGCAGAATGGCGAAAAACATGGGCGCTGCGATGAGCCATGGCCGCAGTTCCGCCGCGCCTCCTTGGGAAAAATGCCCCAGCAATACCGTCAGCACGCTGTGAGTCAGCGCCACGTCCAGCTCGCCCCAGGTACGGTAGGACAGTTGCAGCGGAGGTGCGGTATAGCCGAGGCCCAGAATCAGTCCTACCACCAGCAGCCCCAGCACACCGAGCCCGTTGGCACCCGGCAGAAATACGAGCAGCAGGCCCACGCAGGCCAGGCATGCCCCGGCCACTTTTCTACCGTGGCGCAGTTGATCCATGCTCATGAGTTTTTGCACCACCACACGCGAGCCACCGGTGAAGGGGCCGCTGTTGCGGTTCAGCGTGTCAGTCTTCACATCATGAATCTCATTGGTGATCACGGACATGGCCTCCAGCAGCCACGCAGCGGCCCAGGCCAGGAGATAGGGCGTCCATTGGAAAGGGGTGCCGTTCATGGTTGCGGCACTGGCAGCACCAGCCGTCAGCGCCAGCCATGGGAAGACATAAAACTGCGGCCGCAAAGCCTGCAGCCATGTACGCAGTCGTGGCCGCCAGCCCGTGAGCATGATTTTCTCCAGCTCAAATCCCTCCTGCCGTGCCTGCTCCAGCCAGCGCTTCCGCAGTTCGGGCGTGGAGGTGCGCACGGGGGAAAAGATCCTCACACGCACCGGGCCCACGCCGCAAAACCTCAGGGTCGCATCCCGAAGCGCCCGGATGCTGCATGAGTGCAGCATGCCGCCAAAGATCCAGCGCGGCGTGTCCATGGTGGCGATCAGCGTGGCCGATCTGCCGCCCAGCAGTCCCTCCCAGCCACCATCCTCGCGCTCCTCAAAAGCAAAGCCCGGCAGCAGCACACGGTCCAGCCAGCCTTTCAAAAGGGCAGGCATCGTTCCCCACCAGACTGGATAGACAATGATGAGGTGATCTGCCCACAGCAGCTCCTGCCTGGATCGCTCCAGACAGGGTTCCAAGGGCTGGCCGGTGTGATTGAGATCAAACGCAAACTCGCGCAGCGCGATCCAGCGCACCTCATGCTGCGCGGCTCTGGCACCATTTGCCGCAGCGGCCACCAGCGCCTGGCAGAAGCTGTCCGCACGCGGGTGCGCGTCCATCACCAGCACATGGTGCTTGGGAGACTTGGGTAAAGGGGACTGGTGGGAGTTCATCGCCATGCGGATCCGGCGCCTTCGCGCCTGGAATGCCAAAGAATCGCATCAGGCCGCTCTGCTGCGCGTCAGCCACTTCGCATGCACTGAAAAAATCAGCGCATGGCATCGCACTATCTTCAATGCTTTGTCTGATCACTCCGCACAATCTGCCATGCCAGCGCCAGTCCGCCGCTCGCGGCCATAAAGAAGAACACCATGGCCACGCCGGGGTAGCCAAAGATGCGGAAGGGCGTGTCCACGCGCATGAGCAGCGCCGCTCCCACGATCAAGGATGCAAGGATCAACCCCAGCGTGATGCGGTTGGCGATCTTCTGCAGCGTCGTGATGATCAGGTTTTCATTGAACGTGTCCACCTTGACTCGCAGCTTGTTGGTGGAAAGAAGCTCCAGCAGATGATTGAGACGTGAAGGCAGCTTTTCGAGAAACTCCTTCGCCTCCAGCATCAGACCAAACAAGTTTCCAGAGGAGAAGCTCTTGAGCGCCTGCTCATGCATGATCTTGGCGGAATTCCGCCGCACAGATTCATTGGGGTCAAAATGTGGCGACAAGGTGCGCCCCACAAGATCAAGATTGAGCAGCGTCTTGCCCAGCAGCGTGAACTCCGGCGGCACGCGCAGGTGGCAGTCTCCGGCGATTCGCTGCACCTCCAGCACCACCCGGCCGATTTGCAGATCGCTCAAGTTCGCGGTGCGCTGCTGGCTCACCAGATCCGCGATGCGCCGTTTGAAGGTGAGCGCATCGTATTCTTCATCCGGCTCGCCCATTTTCTCTGCCACATCCGCGGCCTGGTCTCCATTGCCTTCGCTGATGCCCAGCAGCAGTTTCAGCAGCAGGTCCTGCATGTTGCGGCCCACGCGGCCCACCATGCCGAGATCCAGCAGCGCGATGCGGTGGTCATCGGTTAAAAAGATATTGCCTGGATGCGGGTCGGCATGAAACACCCCCACCACCAAAATCTGATGCAGATAGGCCTGGAACAATTCCTCCGCCAGTCCATCGCCATCAATATCCACGCGGATCAGCGGACTGAACTTGGTGATCTTTTGACCTGTCACGTGTTCCATCGTCAGCACGCGGCCCGTGGAATAATCCTCCACCGGTGCCGGGACGAGGATGTTTTTAAAGGCGCCCAGATGCTCGCGCATCAGCAGCAGGTTCATCGCCTCCAGCCGGTAGTCGAGCTCACGCAGCAGTGATTTGCGCAGTTCCTCCACGATTTGAACCAGTCCATAGCGCCGTCCTATATCGGAGTGCGCATCCAGAAAGGTCGCGAGTTCGGTCATGGCCTCCAGATCTTCAGAGACGTTTTGCCGCGCATCGGGCCTCTGCACTTTCACCACCACCTGCTGGCCGCTGCGCAGCACCGCCCGGTGCACCTGGCCCAGGGATGCGGCTGCGATGGGGACTTCATCAAACTCGATGAATGCTTTCGACAGACGTGCGCCCACTTCCATCGAGACAATGGCCTGCACCTGATCAAAGGAGAAAGGCTCCACATGATCCTGCAGCCGTGAGAGAGCATCCATGTAGCCTTGCGGCACCATGTCAGAGCGGGTGGAAAGAAGCTGCGCCAGCTTGATGTAGGTGGGTCCGAGTTTTTCGATGTCATTCGCCAGTTCTTTTGCCTCCAGCGGCATCGGCGCAGGCGGGGCATGGGGCAGGGGATCATCGATCACCGGTGCGTTTTTGACGAGATCGCCATGGCCGTACTTGTAGAACAGCATGAGCAGATCACGATAACGTTTCAGATTGGCGGGTTTTAGGGAGAGGCTCATGGAGGTGGTGGGGATCAGGGAAAGATCTCATCCTTCTATCGGGGGGCGGGGCGTGTTCAGGCGTAGAAAACGTGTTTTGATTTCTGACCGCCTCAGTCCTCAGCCTCCTGCTCTCTGGCAGCCCGAGTCCACAGCCGCAGTTCGGTTTCATTCATCGCCACTTTGGAGGCAGTGCGTGCATCGCTGTAGCCCCATTGCTCCACGTCATCCAGGTATTGCAGTCGGGACAGCAGAGTGCCTTGGCAGAGATTTTTGGAGGCAGGAATGTTCCGGTGCTTCAGCATTGCAATCATGCGCTCGGTGATCTCGATCGGCACGGCGTCCTGCTCGCCGGGATAAACATACGCGAAGAGAATCAAATGACTCAGCAGCACCGGCCAGTCGTTGCCGAAACGCCACAGCAGGCGGTCCCAGTCCATCTTTCTGCCACAGCTGCGCAGCAGATGCTGGACATCCGCTCCATCAAAGCGTTCGCGCTCCATGATGAAGGCTTTCTGCCACAGCAACTCCTCGGCGGGGCAGACTGGCAGCAGCATGCCGAGAACTTCCGCGACACGTGCAAACTTGAACCATTCGTCATCCACATCACAGAGGCCGTTGCCCGAGCGGAAGATGATGTCAATGAAATGGGATTCATGCCGCACCTTCGCCAGCCAGTGGGAAAAGGTCATTTCCACCAGGAAGCCTGCGCTGCGAAGCACCTCCAGGGTGCGCTCCACATCCTGCGGGCGCACCAGCACATCGAAGTCCTTGGTGTCGCGTCTGACCCCGGAGTGGACACGCAGCGCAAAGGCTCCGCCCACCAGAAAGTTCACAGATGAGGAGCGCAGGACTTCCATGGCGGAGCGGTAGAAGTCGTGCTCGTCGGAGAAATGGTGCGCCTCGTTCTGCATTTGGAGTTTATCGGCTGCCGGGCAGGCTTTGCGCTTGGCTTAATTGACCGCTTTTTGACACGGCAGCCCGGTAGTTTGAAACGATTTCATGCAGGAACCCACCACTCCCGTCATGCGGATCGCGGCCACAGCAGACCTTCACTATCGCAAATCCTCACAAGGCGTCCTGCAGGCGCTGTTTGCGGAGGCTTCGGCGGCTGCAGATGTCCTGCTGCTTTGCGGCGATCTGACAGACTACGGCGAGGTGGACGAGGCGCGCGCTCTGGCGCATGACATCAAGACTCACGTCACCATTCCGGTTCTCGCCGTTCTGGGAAATCACGATTACGAATCCGGCCACGCCGACAAGGTCACGAAGACTCTCGTGGAGGCAGGGGTGACCATGCTGGATGGCGAATGTGTGGAAATCAAAGGCGTGGGTTTTGCCGGTGTATGCGGTTTCGGCGGAGGTTTTGACAGCAGCATGCTCAGCGCCTGGGGCGAGCCCCTGATCAAAGCGTTTGTGCAGGAAGGCGTGAACCAGGCCATGCGGCTGGAGCGTGCGCTGGCCCGCCTGGAAACACCGCACCGGGTGGTGCTGCTGCATTATTCGCCCATTCGTGCCACGGTGGCCGGGGAGAATCCTGAAGTCTTTCCCTTCATGGGTTCGACGCGTCTCGAGGAGCCGCTGAATCACCACCATGTCACCGCCGCCTTTCATGGGCATGCGCACCATGGCTCGCTCGAAGGCCGCACGAGTTCGGGCGTGCCCGTCTACAATGTCTCGCATCCACTGCTTAAAAAGTCGTACCCGGACCGGCCTGCGTTTCGAATTTTGCAGCTGAATGAAAACCATGCCGCTGCAAGTGAGCACGGATGAGGCAGGGCATGATGGCTACGCTCATCCGCCCTGTCCCGCACGATAAGTGGAAGAACAACTTCCATGAGATCCCTTTTGAAATCGCCTCCTTTCTCCCCCGTCCCAACCATGACTGAACCCCTCGACCATGCGCAACGCCGCTTGCCAGTGGGGGCCGAAATTCAACCCGGAGGTGGTGTGCACTTCCGCACTTGGGCACCGTCAGCAAAGCAGGTGGCTGTGATTGTGGCTGAGGGAGAAGACCTGACCGATGGTGATGAACTGCTGCTCACTTCCGAAGCCGGCGGCTACTGGTCGGGATGGAGCGCCACGGCGCGTGCCGGGATGCACTACCGCCTCCGGTTGGATGGCAAAGATTTTCCTGACCCGGCTTCACGCTTCCAACCCCAGGGTCCCCATGGACCTTCGCTCATCGTCGATCCCAATGCCTTTGCATGGTCGGATAAAACATGGCAGGGCGTAACGCGCGAAGGCCAGGTGGTGTACGAAATGCACATCGGCACCTTCACTCGTGAAGGCACGTGGACGGCTGCGACTGAACAACTGCCTCATCTGGCGGATCTGGGCGTCACCTTGCTGGAAGTCATGCCGGTGGCGGATTTTCCGGGACGTTTCGGCTGGGGCTACGATGGGGTGAACTTGTACGCTCCCACGCGGCTGTATGGCAGCCCGGATGACTTTCGCCTTTTTGTGGACCGTGCGCATTCATTCGGGCTCGGCGTGATTTTGGATGTGGTGTACAATCACCTCGGCCCGGATGGGAACTACCTGCGGGAGTTCACCCCCCACTACTTCAGCTCGCGTTACACCACGGACTGGGGCGAGCCACCGAATTTCGACGGCGAATTCAGCGAGCCAGTGCGCGAGCTCTTCATCGCCAATGCGGGCTACTGGATCGACGAATTTCATTGCGATGGCCTGCGCCTTGATGCGACCCAGAACATCTATGACGCCTCCCAGGAGCACATGCTGGCAGCCGTCACCCGCCGTGCTCATGCCGCAGGCGGCGGGCGGAGCATTTATGTTGTGGGAGAAAATGAATCGCAGCATGCGCAGCTCATCCGCCCGCGCGCCCAGGGCGGCCATGGTCTGGATGCACTCTGGAACGATGACTTTCATCATACGGCCATCGTGGCCATGACGGGGCGCAATGAAGCCTATTACACCGACTATCATGGCTCCTCTCAGGAGTTCATCTCCTCCGCCAAGTGGGGCTTCCTCTTCCAAGGCCAGCGTTACAAGTGGCAGAGCGCCCGCCGTGGCACTCCATGCTTTGATCTGGCACCTTCCAATTTCGTCAACTTTCTTCAAAATCACGACCAGATTGCCAATTCACTCTGGGGCCGCCGCGCTCACACGCTGACCAGTGCTGCGAAGCTGCGCGCGCTGACCGCGCTGCTCCTGCTGGGGCCAAACACGCCCATGCTCTTTCAGGGGCAGGAGTTTGCTGCGTCATCCCCGTTTCTCTATTTTGCCGATCACCAGCCGGATCTGGCCGTTTTGGTCGCGAAAGGCCGCGAGCAGTTCCTTGCGCAGTTTCCCAGCATCGCGTCTGAAGATGTGGCGGCGCTGATTCCAAATCCCGAGCTCGAAGAGACCTTCCTGCGCTGTAAGCTGGACTTCGCCGACCGTGAAAAAAATGCGGAGGTGCTGCGGCTGCATCGTGACCTGCTGCGTCTGCGAAGGGACGATCCGCTGCTGGCGCGCGCGCAGCGCGGCACCTTTGATGGCGCGGTGCTTGGCCCCTCCGCCTTCGTCCTGCGCTTCTTCGGCCGCGATCAGAATGACCGTCTGCTGCTGATCAATCTGGGCGCGCATCTTCATCTGGACCCCGCACCCGAGCCGTTGCTGGCGCCACCGCTCGGCTGTTTGTGGGAGACCGCATGGTCGAGCGAGGATCCCCGCTATGGCGGCGGAGGAACGCCTGCCATCGACTCTGACGACAATTGGAATCTCCCTGCTGAATCCGCCGCACTCCTCACCCCCATCTCCGCACCATGAATGCCGATCTTATCCGCCGCATCGACGTCGCCCAGGCGCAAGCCGACAACGCCCGTGAAATCCTCCGCCGCGAATGGCTCATCACCAACGGGCTGGGAGGCTACGCCTCGGGAACCATCTGCGGCATGGTGTCACGGCGCTACCATGGCCTGCTGGTGGCGGCGCTTCCCGCACCTTTTGGCCGTGTGGTCATGCTGAATCATCTGGCCGAGCATCTGCGCCTCGCCGAAAACCGTCGCGTTTTGATTGGCGGCGAGGAGGCCCGCACCGCAGGGGAAAACGGCTCGCAGGAGCACTACGTGCGTGAGTTCCGGCTGGAGCATGGCCTGCCTGTGTGGGTGTTTGAAGCCTGGGGCTACACCATTGAAAAGCGCGTGCTGCTGATCCACGGGCAGAACACCGTGCACATCACCTACCGGCTGCTCTCCGGCCAGGACTCCGCGCAGCTGGAGCTCTGCCCCTCGGTGCACTTCCGCCGCTATGAGCATGATGTGGCAGAGCCCTTTGCCGCAGGCTATTCGCTGCTCATTCATGAGCGGCGCTATGAGCTCTCCACTGTCGGGCTGCCCTATGCGCTGCGTTTGTACATCAATGACTCCAAGGCCAGCTTCCGGCATGAAGGCGGCCAGGTGCGTGAGATCGGCTACCAGACGGAGGCGGACCGCGGCTATCACTCCCGTGGTATGTTGTGGTCTCCGGGCGCGTTCACGCTGGATCTTCGTCCAGACCGTCCGGTGACACTCGTGGCTTCCACGGAAGACTGGGCCTCCATCCTCGCGATCGATCCTGAATCCGCTCTGTCCGCCGATCTGGCGCGGCGTCGCAGACTGGTCTCTGTGGCCGCGCCTGCGGTGCAAGGCCCGCCAGCCTCGGAGCTCGTGCTCGCGGCGGATCAGTTCATCATCACGCCTGCAGGGCGCATCGAAGACGCGGCGCGTGCCAAGGCGGGCGGGGATGAGGTGCGCACGGTGATCGCCGGTTATCACTGGTTCACCGACTGGGGGCGCGACACCATGATCAGCCTGGAAGGCCTCACGCTCACCACCGGGCGCTACCATGAGGCCGCATGGATTTTACGCACCTTTGCCTACTACATCCGCGATGGACTGATCCCGAATTACTTCCCCGACGGGGAGCGTGAAGGCGTCTACCACACGGCCGATGCCACGTTGTGGTTCTTCCATGCGCTGGACCGATATCTGGACGCGACAAATGATCGCGGCACGCTGCAGCAGCTGCTTCCAAAGCTGGTGGACATTGCGGAGCATCACCTGCGCGGCACACGCTTTGGCATCGGTGTGGACCATGGCGACGGCCTGCTGCGCCAAGGAGCGGAGGGCTACCAGCTCACCTGGATGGATGCGAAAGTAGACGGCTGGGTGGTGACTCCACGCCGTGGCAAAGCCGTGGAGATCAACGCCCTTTGGTACAACGCCCTGCGCCTGCTGGCAGACTGGCTGCGTGCTGAGCAGGGGGAGGATGCTGCGCATCGTTTTGATGAATACGCGCAGCGCGCACGTGACTCCTTCAACCGCCGCTTCTGGTCCGAAGAGCGCGGTCATCTGCTGGATGTGGTGGATGGCGAGCATGGCGATGACGCAGCCATGCGCCCCAATCAGATTTTTTCCATCTCCCTGCGCCATCCCGTGCTGGATCAGGCACATTGGGCTGCCGTGCTGGAAAAGGTGCGCGCAGAGCTGCTCACACCCGTGGGGCTTCGCTCCCTTTCACGCATCCACCCGGACTACAAGGCGCGCTACTTTGGAGACCTCCGTGCGCGGGATGCCGCCTATCATCAAGGCACCGTGTGGGCATGGCTCATCGGGCCGTTCATTGATGCCTGGCTCAAGGTGCATCCGGAGGATCGCGCAGGCGCGCGTCATTTTCTCGATGGACTCATCCAGCATCTGGATCAGGGCTGCGTCGGCTCCATCAGCGAAGTCTTTGATGCAGAGGAGCCATACACGCAGCGCGCCTGCATCGCGCAGGCGTGGAGCGTGGCGGAAGTGCTGCGCTGCTGGGCCAAGACCGCCGAGCCACCCTCCAATTAAAGGTGCCTCACAGACCCGATGCTCACATCCGTCTCACCCCTGATCTACGAATCAGCGGAGCTTATTTCCATACTCCCACATGAATCCATTCCGACTTCGACTAGGACACCCCTATCCCCTCGGGGCCACCTGGGACGGCGAGGGCACCAACTTCGCGCTTTTCAGCGAATACGCCGAGAAGGTGGCGTTGTGCCTCTTTGATCCCCAGGATCCTCAAAAGGAGGTGGCGCGCCGCTGGCTGGCCGAAAAGACGGATCATGTCTTCCATGCCTACCTGCCGGACGTGAAGCCGGGCATGCTCTACGGCTACCGTGTTTACGGTCCCTGGCAGCCGGAGGCGGGGCACCGCTTCAATCCGCGCAAGCTCTTGCTGGATCCGTATGCAAAGGCCATCACCGGCGGATTTCAGTGGGGCGATGAGATGTTCGGCTACCGCATCGGCGGCAATGAAGACTTTGACATGGACGAGCGCGACAATGCCGCGCGGATGCCCCGCTGCGTGGTCGTGGACCCTGCCTTCGACTGGAGCGGTGACGAATGCATTGACCGGCCCATGGCCGAAACGGTGATCTACGAAGTGCATGTGAAGGGCTTCTCCAAGCTGTGGCCCGTGCTGCCCAAAAAACTGCGCGGCACCTACGGAGGACTCGGCTCTCCTCAGGCCATCGAGTACTTCACGCAGCTCGGCGTCAATGCGATTGAGCTGCAGCCGGTGCATCACTTTGTGAACGATCACTTCCTGGAGGAAAGAGGACTGACGAACTACTGGGGCTACTCATCCATCGGCTACTTTGCGCCGGAGCTGCGCTACTCATCCAAAAGCGAGCCGGGGCAGCAGGTGGTGGAGTTTAAGCAGATGGTGAAGAACCTGCATGCGGCCGGGATCGAGGTGATTCTGGATGTCGTGTACAATCACACTGCCGAGGGGAATCACCTCGGCCCCACGCTCTCGTTCAAAGGCATCGACAACCTGAGCTACTACCGCACCGTGGCTGATGCGCCCCGGTTTTACATGGACTACACCGGCACCGGCAATTCATTGAACATGCGGCATCCGCGCGTGCTGCAGCTCGTAATGGATTCCCTTCGCTACTTTGCCACCGAATGCCATGTGGACGGCTTTCGCTTTGACCTTGCCTCCACCCTCGCCCGCGGGCTGCATGAAGTGGACAAGCTCGGCGGCTTCCTTGACATCATCCATCAGGATCCCGCGCTGCAGCGCGTGAAGCTCATTGCCGAACCCTGGGACGTGGGCGAGGGCGGTTACCAGGTTGGCAATTTTCCTGTCGGCTGGGCGGAGTGGAATGGCAAATACCGTGACTGCGTACGGGCCTACTGGAAGGGGGATGATTCCCAGGTGGGAGAGTTTGCGGCACGCCTCACAGGGTCAAGCGACCTCTATCAGGATGATGGGCGGCGGCCTTTCGCGAGCATCAATTACGTGACCTCTCACGACGGCTACACTTTGCATGATCTCGTCAGTTACAATGACAAGCACAATGAGGCCAACGGCGAGAACGGCAATGATGGTGACAACTGCAACCACTCGTGGAACTGCGGAGCTGAAGGACCCACGGATGATCCTGCGGTGAACGCGCTGCGCCGCCGCCAGAAGCGCAATTTCCTGGCCACCCTCATGCTTTCCCAGGGCGTGCCGATGCTCTGCGGCGGCGATGAATACGGGCGCACCCAGCAGGGCAACAACAACGCGTACTGCCAGGACAACGAGATCAGCTGGCTGCGGTGGAAACGCACACCGGATGAGCTCGCGCAGCAGGCCTTCACCGCAAAGCTCATCGACCTGCGCCGTGAGCACCCGATCTTCCGACGGCCCAAGTTCTTTTATGGCCGCAAAGTGCGCGGTGCGGACGTGAAGGACATCATGTGGCTGAATCCCGCAGGCCAGGAGATGAACGACGAGGAATGGAACACCCACTTCGTCAAAACCATCGGCGTGCTGCTCAGCGGAGATGCGCTGGATGTGCGTGACTGGCACGGCTCTCCGGTGCATGACGACACCTTCCTGATTCTCTTCAATGCCTCGCACCAGCCCGTGGACTTCACGCTCCCCAGCCTCGGCGCGCGGCGCTGGGCCCTCCTGCTGGATACCACGGCAGAGCAGGGCTTTGTGGAGCCACCTGCTGAGTGCGAAGCCGGTGCCGTGCTGCCGCTGCCTGAGCGCTGCCTGCTGCTCTTGAAACGCCTCTCATGAAAGCTTTCCGGGCGGCGCTTTTATCATGCCGCGGCATACATCCGGTCTTCCAATGTTCCACGATAACAACGCACATGAAACCCAACATTCTTGAAGATCTGCTCCATCAGGAACTCCGGAGTCTCTACTGCGCCGAAAAACAAACGTTCGAAACTTTGACGAAAATGGCTGAGGCCGCCTGTCATCCGAAACTGCGGGATGTTTTCTTGGCCCGTATGGAGGACAGCGGCGGGCAGCTCAGAAAGCTGGAGCATATTGCCGGACGGCTTGGGAAAAATTTGGAAGGCTCACGCTGCCAGGGGCTGAGACAGTTGATCGAAGATGAAGAAAGGGAAAGCCTCCTCAATGCGCGTGCCAGGAGCGAGACTTATGACGCAAGCCTGATCACTTCCGCTCGTAATTACATCGGTTATGAGATCGACAGGTATGAGCTTGCCCGGGTGCTTGCGTCACGTCTTGGCCTTGATGAAGTGGAAGCCCTGATCCGGGTCAATCTAACTGCTCAAAAAACACTGGATGGCAGGCTGGCCCGGCTGGCGAAGTCACTCATGAACCACCGGAGGGTGAACGCAGACAGGGCTGCATCAGCCTTTCGCGGCGCTTCCGTTGCCGCGATGCGGCTCATGTGCGGGAGCGGATTCAGGGTGTCAGGCGTTTAACCCCTGATGACGCGCCATGCTTTGACAAGACCGCGTGGCCGCTGAGCAGCGATTCAAGGCTGTAACAAAACCCTACACTCCTCATGAGAACTTCATTCTTCGCCCCCGACCCCCCCACTGCGGAAACTCTGAAGAAAGACGTCCGCATTCTCGCGGATGACACGCTGAAAGTGGCCCGTCAGCAGGTGGTTGATCCCACCCTCGAAGCCGCGCGCCGCGCCAGTGCTTACGCCCGCGATGCCATGCAGCAAACCCGCGACCGCCTCTCCCAGCAGGTCTCCCAGGCGGAGCGCTACGCGGCTGCGCAGTACGATCAGACTGCAGGCTGGGTGCTGGCTCATCCGCTGAAGTCCATTGGCGTCGCCTTCGTTGTCGGAGCTGCCATCTCAGGTCTGTTGAGACTTTCTTCCAAACGGTAGTCTCCTGCATTTCTGCCACCTGGTAACCTGACGACAATCAATTCAGCCATCCCCTCAATGCTGCAACAGAAGCGCGGCAAAGGGCAGGTCAGACAAGATTTCACTCAGGGCCAGATTGGGCCCGGCATGCTCACGGGCGGTGAAGATGTCACGCAGGACGGCGCCGTCCCCGGGAGCAAGCACATGAGTATCCTCCCAAACCGAACCCAAGGGTGGAAAACCCAGCGGTGTGGTATGACGTGGCACGATGACGATCATTGATTCGCTGCCATCACGCCTTTCAAAAGCCACCACCTTGTCTGCGAACACACCCCGCCCGGGAATACCGGTGTAGCTGCCGCTGGCAAACAGTGCGGGCAGCTCGCGGCGCAGTGTCAGCAGACGATGAATGGCGAAGAGCTTGATGCGGCCATCCCGCCAGTGCTCCAAAAGAACGCGGGGGGCGGAGTGTGCGATGTCTGCCAGCCGCTGCTGTCTCAAGGCGAAATCCACCGGACGGCGGTTGTCGGGGTCCACGAGGCTGAAATCCCACAGCTCATTGCCTTGGTAAACATCCGGCACGCCCGGGCACGTGAGCTTGAGCACCGTCTGCGTGAGGGAGTTCACCGCGCCGTGCTGGGCGATGCGCTCCGCCAGTGATGACATGCTTTGCGGAAAGCGATTGCGCCCGCCGGGTGAGAGAATCGCTGCGATGAAACGGCTTACGGCCTCATCCCACGCGGCGTTGGGTTCCAGCCAGCTGCTGTTCACCTTGGCTTCATGCAACGCCTTCATCATGTAGTCCTGGATGCGCTGGATGAATTCCGCGCGGTTCCCTTCATGCAGTCCTTCCAGCGGCCACGCCCCGAGGAGGGTCTGATAGAGCAGGAACTCCTCATTGGAGTCAGGGGCTGTTTCTCCTTCGATTTCGCTGCAGTGCTTTCGGTTCATGACCTGCCAGCGGCGCACGGCATGGCCCCATTCCTCAGGGAGTTCGGCCAGCACGGCCAGGCGCGCACGGACGTCCTCGCTGCGTTTGGTGTCATGCGTGGAGGTGGCCAGCAGGCAGTGCGGAAACTCCGCGAGATGCGCCGCGTTTTGGCGGTGAAACGTCTCCACAGTCATTCCGGTCGCCGCAGGCTCACCTCCCACTTCGTTCAATGCCACGAGCTGGTTGAACACATAGAATGCCGTGTCCTCCACACCTTTGGCGGCGATGGGCCCCGTGCACTGCTGGAACTTGAGCACGAAGGTACGCCGCAGTTCTTCATCCACGGGATGCGGGTTGTCCTTGGGCGGCAGCAGCACATCGCGCAAAAATTCGAACACGGAGAGCTCCAGCGCATGATTGCGCCGCCGTGCCAGCGCAAGGGCGCGCTGGATGACGCGGCGGTCGGACTCGTCCGCAGGCTGCGCGGGATCAAGGTAAGTGCGGTACACCGAAAAGCAGGCGATGACCTCACGCACGGCGTTGGTGAGCGCGTTGACCGTGAAGTCACGATACCAGCGGTGGCTTTCGGAAATACGGTTCAGCAGCATGCCCAGCACGTTCACCTCGCTCGCGATGGCGGACTCCATCACCAGTTTCTTGCTGCGATAGACGATCTCCTGGTAGCTGGGGCGACTGCCAAGAAAGCGGTTGTAGACTGCGGCAGTCTTTGCCGCGTTCTGCGCCGGTATGAGAAGCTGCACCATCTGATTGGCAAACTCATAGCCCGTGGTGCCTTGCACCGGCCAGTCTGAGCAGAGCTTTTCATCGGGGCCGAGGATTTTCTCCACCATGAGGTACAGCTTCTCACCGCCACGTTCGCGCAGACGGGCCAGGTATTCGCGCGGATACGCGAGCCCGTCGATGTGATCAATGCGCACACCCGCCAGATGCCCGGCATCGATCAGCTCAAACAGGAGCCGGTGCGTGGCTTCAAACACCTCGGGCAGCTCCATGCGAATGGCTGCCAGCGTGTTCACATCGAAAAAGCGGCGGTAGTTGATCTCCTCCGAGGCCACGCGCCAGGAGCTCAGGCGGTAGGACTGCACGCTGAGAAGTTCATCGAGCCGGTCAAAGTGAGCCGGGTCCGAGGAGTCGTTCCATGCCGCGATGACACTGTGAATGGCATCACCTACCTCGGGCATCTCTGCACACAGCCGCGTCAGCCTTTCACGGATGATCCCACACTCACGCATGCGTTCCGCGATGCGGTCCTTGGCGGCCTCCGTGCGTGGCGGCAGATGCTCGATCGCGGTGAGGATGCTCTCAAGTTCCGGCGGCGGGGGAGTCAGCAGCGCCACGGCCTGCCTTAACAGGGGGAGCGTGGTCTGGGGGGCCAGCGGCAGCGTCAGCTCGCCATGACGCACGGTGAAATCACCCCCGGCAAACTCGATCTGAAAACCGCCGTTCTCCAGAGTGCGCCCATATTGTTCACCGAGCACCGGCAGCAGCACCTTGCCTGCCAGCTCTCGTTTCAGCGGCTGCCAGTCGATGTCAAAAAAGCAGGCATAGGCTGACGCAGGCCCGTTCTTCAGCACGTCGCGCCACCACGGGTTCACGGCATGCTCGATCCCCATGTGGTTGGGGACGAAGTCGACGATCAAGCCCAGCCCGTGGCTCTTTAACTCGGCGCTCAAGGCCTCAAACTCCGCACGCGTGCCGATCTCGGGATTGAGCTCGTTGTGATCGCATACGTCATAGCCATGCGTGCTGCCCGGCGCGGCGCGGAAGAACGGAGAGGCATACACATGGCTGATGCCCAGCCGGGCCAGGTAGGGCACCACCGCCTGCGCTTGGGCAAAGGTAAACCCACGGTGAAATTGCAGACGGTAGGTGGCGGTGGGGATGGCATTCATTTCACCGCATGATCGGTCCCGGGTCTCAGTGTGGCTGCATGGCTCCTGCTCCAGCAGCCATTCCGGTGAAACAGTCAAAAAGACCTGTCAGAGCAAATCTGATCCCGCCACCCAGCCATCAGGAATACCCTGAGCAGGTGAACAGGGCCGGCTCGGGTTGTGGGAGATCCTCCTCTTTTGTATCTCATCCCATCATGAAAACATTCACCACATCCTCCGAAACATTGTCATCGGTCCGCCATGAGTTCGACGCCCAGCTCCCGCCCGACGAAGATCTCATGGCCGCCATCCAACAGCGCGACGCCGCTGCCTTGGAAACTTTGATGCAGCGGTATCGCCGTCTCCTCAAGAGCGCCATCATGCGCACCGTCAATGATGACGCCTCCGCCGAAGACGTCCTCCAGGAATGCTTTCTCGAATTGTGGAAGCAGGCGGATCATTACTCACCCGCCAAGGGCCGGCCCCTCGCCTGGCTCATGACCCTTGGCAAACGCCGGGCCATCGACCACCTGCGCCGCTCCATGGCCTACTGCCGCGCCAAAGACCGTATGGAAGACGCCATCCAGCAGACCGAGACCTTCACGCAGGACTCTGCTGCCGACTGTGAGCAGGCCGATCTCGGACGCGTGCTCGGCCAGCATCTCTCCCTGCTGCCACAAGCACAAAAGCAGGTGATCGAGCTCGCCTTCCTGCAGGGAATGAGCCAGCGTGAAGTGGCGCAGGCCACCCATTCACCGCTTGGCACCGTCAAGACCCGCATGGAGCTCGGCCTGAAAAAGCTGCGCCAGACCTTCCGCACCCGCAGCGCCATTCACACCCTGCAGGCCGCTTGATCTAACGACAGCCCCGACACTCTTTTCTCCATCCCAGCCATGGCGTCCGCGCCCGCAGCTGGGATGGAGGATTTTTTTTTGGGTGTCCCAAAATGCACAAAATTTACGAAAGGTGTCATCTACACTTCTTTGCGCAGCAGTGCCTGTCATCACCGGCCGCAGGAACGGTCTCGAAACCTGAGAATACACAGGGCCCACGTACGAGGTGGTTCTAGTTTAGCATGTAGACAGAGCTGGGCTGCCGGAGCGTGCCGCCAAAAAGCGAGTCGTTGTCGGCCAGTTGCACAAATTCCCAGGACATCTTGCCTCTGGCCCGCACCTGATGGGGCCGGCCGAAGATTTTCTCCCCAGCTTCTGTTTCTTTGCCTTGCGCCAGATAGGCCGCAAAGATGGGAGGCATGTTCTGCTGCAGCCAGTTCACCATGCGCTTTTCTTCAGCCACAATTTGGTCGCAGATGCGGACCACTTCCAGCAGGCCCAGCTGCGAGGCGCGTGTGCGCAGGATGGTATGGCAGGCGATCTCAAAATGCTCCGTCACAAGGACCATAAGGACGTCCTTGATGCGCTCATCCCGGGCAAAGGCCGTGCCTGTGCTCTTCACGAGATCCATTCCCGTCTCCGGAGCTTTCATGGTTTTCAGCAGCGCTGCAGGGGCGGCTCCGAGCTGCTTCAAAAAGGTGGCGATGGCTTCCGCATGGCACCGCGTTTCGCCGCTGTGTTGCGCCGCTTGCTTGCGCATGGCGGGGCAGTGGGAGGGATTGTCACACAGTTTCTTCAGGGCTGTTTCCAAGGTTTTACCCAAGGCATAAATGTCGCTCAGTCGGTCGATGAGTTCGTCTTGGGTGGTCATGAGATCGGTGGAAAGGGATGTCGTGAACCGGGTTGAGTCGCCTGCTCCACGTTGCCTGTGAATACGCACTTCGGGTGTTGCCTGCGCTTCAGGCGCAGTGCTGGTCATGCTATCAGGTAAACAATCCCAGGTTGTCAGGACCGTCGGGACAGCAGGCCAAACCGGTCAGCCCTCCTGCATGGTCATCCATTCAATCGCAAAATCCATCAGCTCATCCGAGTCTTTGAAGCCAAGCTTTTCCTTGATGTGTGAACGGTGGGTTTCGATGGTCTTCACGCTGAGATTCAGCGTTTCGCTGATCTCACGCGTGGTCTTGCTGCGTCCGAACAATTGCAGCACTTCGAGCTGACGCTCTGAGAGCTTTTCCAGCGGGGAGCCGCAGTCATCGGTGCTGCCGGCGATGGTTTTGAAAATCAGTTTATCACTGAACTTCGGGCTGACATAGATGCCGCCGCTGCTGACTTTTTTCAGTGCATCAAGAATGTTTTCCATCGCCTGCTGCTTCATCACGTAACCCCTGGCGCCTGCTCGCAGCGCGCGCAGAGCGTAGATTGATTCGTCATGCATGGAGAGCATGAGAATGATGAGTGCAGGGCGCTCGGCCAGCATATGCTTGATCAGTTCGATCCCGTTTGTCCCGGGCATTGACACATCCATCAGCACCATGTCGGGCTCATGCAGACGCATGGCTTCAAGCGCAAGCTTCGCATTGGCCGCCTCCGCGCAGATGGTCACATCGGAGGCGTGGCTGAGATACTGGCAGATGCCATGGCGGAAGACCGGATGATCATCCACGACAAGCAGTCGCCTGCCGGCGCTGATCGCTGCTGGCGCGCTGGGGGCGGCGGGTGCTTGGAGGTTCATTGGAAGCTTGAGAAATGAGCCCAAGACCAGGCGATGGGTTGCCCCGAGGTCAGATTTTTTTTCATCCCATCGCAGATGTCAGAACCTCCGGATGTCCTGTTCGGTGAATCCAGCGGTCGCCTCTCTTTCACTGCGAGATGCGAAGTCAAAGCGTCAGCAAAAAGGCCACGAGGTCTTTTTTCTCCTCTTCATTGAGATGGATTTCAAGCACCAGATTGAAGAACTCGACGGCGTCCGGGATCGTGAGCAGGCGGTCGTCATGCAAATACGGGGGTGAGTCTTTGATGCCGCGGAGCGGGAAGGTCTTGATGGGGCCGTCGGCGCTCGCTTTGCGGCCATTGATCATCTTCTCCTTGAAGAAGCGTTCCACCTGCAGGTTGTGCATGCTGTTGTCGGTGTAGTAGGGCGCGGGATGGCACACGGCGCACTGCGCTTTGCCAAAGAAGAGCGCCTGCCCGCGCAGTTCGGCCTCGCTGGCCCTGGCGGGGTGCAGCTTGCCGAACACATCAAGCTTGGGTGCGGGTGGGAAATCCAGCAGTTCCTGAAACTCCGCCATGAAGTGAACCTGGCTGCCGCGTTCAAGAACGTTCACACCTTTCCGTGCGGCGTCTGCCGGGATGCCGTCAAAGTAGGCCGCACGCTGCTCGAACTCCGTGAAGTCCTCCACCGTTTTGAGCGCACGCTGGGAGCCGAAGAGCCGCTGGATGTTGACTCCGCGCAAGGAGGGCGTGTCAACGCGGTGACGGTATTCGTTGGGTCGTACGTCACCCACCGTATGAGTCGCTGCGTTGGTGTGGCCATTGGCATGGCAGTCGAAGCAGGCCACGCCCAGGCTCGGGTGAAGGCTGCGGCGGTCTTCGGTGCTGTTGAACTGCTGCTGCGGGAAGGGGGTGACGAGCAGTCGCAGGCCTTCCAGTTGCTTGGGATTGAGGATGTCTTTGAAGAGCCCGTAAAAATTGGTCTGCGTCACCAGTTTCCCCTGCGATACATCTCCAAGATCAGGCCGTGTGGTGAGGTAGATGGGCGCGGGAAACTCCGGCAGCAAATGCTGGGGCAGATCATAGTCGAGGTCGAAGCGCGACAGATCGCGCGCAGTCTGCTTCTGCGTTTCTTCAATGAGCGGTTTGGGGAACACCATTCCACCTGCTTCGTGGTGAGGGTGCGGCAGCGGGTAAAAACCTTGCGGCCAGAGATCCTTGCTCTGGATGATTTCAGGCGACATCGCTGCCAGTTTGTCCCACGTCATTCCTTCCGGCAGTTTCACACGCACGCCGGTCTGCACCGGTTTGCCGCGTGCCATCGTTACCTCCTTGGTGGGGCGGTCTGTGAGGTCGTAGCGTTCGTTCAGCAGCTTTTGCTGTCGCTCGGCAAACGCGGCCTTTTCCTGCTGCAGGCGTTTGACGAGAGAGTCGAAGTCTTCTTCTGCAGCGGCCAGCAGGCCGCCCGCAAGCAGTGCGGCTGCGCAAGCCGGCACGAAACGAGGAATGCGAAATGGATTTTTCATGGCGGTGGTCGGGGTATGGGGGTGGCGTGGATCTTGTCATAAAATGAATCGCAACTGCCCGCCGGCCTGGTCGTTCAGTCTTCCGGCCCGGTGTCTTGCCTGCGGCCGAAGATATTTTTCAAAGCAGACATCCGGTTGGATCAGCGGCTGCGATTGCATGGGAAATTGCTGCTCCCCATGAAAGCACGTGCCACACCCACGACCTTTTCTCTGGAGAAGACGTTCATGGAAGCGCACCTCACACTTTTAACCTGATGCCATAGCATGAGCTACCGCGCCATTATCCATGACTTAAACACCGGCCGTTTCCTGCTGCGTTGCCATGTCGAGGGGCATGATCTCCATGAGGCGGAAAATGCAGCCATAGCCAAAGCCGCATTGACGACCAAAGGTCACCCCTGCGACATGGACGTCAGGCATCTGCATCAGTGCTCTGAGCGCGCCTTGGTCCATGCGCCGGACAGTCAGCCCTGTCCCCACGCGCATTAGAAATCAGCCGCCATAGGCTGATGTGTCACTTTCCGCAATATCACATGGGATGAGGAGCAGTGGGAAAGTGGCGCGTTTCAGCACATCCGCAGATGTGCTGCCAACAAAGAAATGGTAGAGCGCGTTGTGGTGATGTGCCCCCATGATGACGAGGTCCGCATTCAAGCGCGCAACTTCAGCCAGCGCTGTTTCCGAGATCGGTCCTCTGGATTGCACCGCTCTCGCGTTCAGTCCTTGCCGCGTGCAAGACTCCAGCAAAACATCCAGCTTGGCCTGATTGTCCCGCATTGTTTCTGGCGAGGGATCCACCGGAATAGGCGGGACTTCTGCCCCATAAGCCGCAACTGGAATCTCCGGCGGTACGATGTGCAGCAAAATCACCTGGCTGCCGAGGGCCGTGGCCAGCTTCAGCGTGTAGTTTAAAACTTTGGCGGTGGAATCCGAGAAGTCCACTAAAGCGACGATGGTTTTCATGATGTCTCCCTTGCTGTTTGCTAACGAAACGTGAGATAACAGAAAATCGGATGTGATGAAATGAAGGGGCCGTGCAACCTGCGGGTCACTGCATGGCACCGTGCTGCGAGGTATAAAAGGCGGACTGCGGGCCGGTAAAGCAATAGATCTCCTGAAAGCCTTCCTGCCTGAGAATATCAGACGCTGCGGCTGATTCGATGCATGCAGAACCTCGCTCATACAGAACGATCGGCTCGTTCTTGCCGATCCCGAGTCGGGAGATCTTTTCCAGAAACTCACTGGCCTGCTTTTCAAGCACTCGCCGGTCCCGGTTCAAAGTGTTCGGCAGTACATCAATCAACGCAAGGCGGCGGTTGGCGTTCTGCCATTGTTCCAGTTCACTGCGGCTGATCGTTTTTCTGGCCGGCATCGCTGAGCCGCTGGTAGAGCAGGCCGGTTGTGATGCATCCATGAGTGTCGTGGCGATCGTGTTCTCCAGATTGGAAATGTTGATGGGCTTGGTGAGGTGCTGGAGAAAGCCGGCCTCGCGGCTTTTATTGACGTCATGTTCCATTCCGTAGCCGCTCACTGCGATGGCGCGCACCGGTCCTTGCAGATGCAGCTTCTTCATCAAATCCCAGCCGGTGCCGTCTGAGAGTCCGATGTCACAGATGACCAAGTCCGGGGTGGTGGCATTATACTGTTCCACCGCTGCCGCGACACTGTCCGCAGCCGTCACCTCATACCCTCTGCGTTTCAGCACGCGTGACAGCGCCAGTCGGCTGTCCTCATGGTCCTCCACCACCAGGATGCTCTTGCCGCGCATGGCGGCAGTCGAGGTGGGCGTCGCCTGTGTGTCATCTCCCGCAGGTGCCGCCTGGGCCACGGGCAGATGAATGCGAAAGACCGCGCCCTGATCCTTGCCTTGGCTCTCTGCATGGATCTCACCCCCATGACCTTCCACGATCGCACGCGCAATGGCCAGTCCCAGGCCAATGCCCGTGTCACTGGGACGTGGCTTGACCGGATGAAAGGTTCCGAAGACGGAGGCAAGCCGCCATGGCTCAATCCCCTGGCCGTTGTCACGAATTTCTACCATGACATGGTGGTCTTTGCTGGCCGTCGTGATGGTCACATGGCCGTGTGGGCGGGAGTACTTCACCGCGTTTTTGAGCAGGTTCCAAAAGACCTGGTTGAGCCGCGCAAAATCTCCCATCACGACGGGTTCTGACGCGCCCAGATCCGTGCGAACAATGAGCCGTTTTTCTGTAAAGCCTTCCTGGCAGACATTGAGTGCCGCCTCGATGCAGCGGTGGATGTTCACCGGGGCTTTTTCAATCTTGAGCCGACCGCTCGCGATTTGTGTCAGGTCCAGCAGGTCGTCGATCAGCCTCGCCTCCAGCTCCACATTGCGCTGGATCATTGAAAATGCCTCTCGCAGATCGGCCGACAAGCTCTTGTCATTGATGATCGCTGACACCAGCGAGAGCACCGGCGTCAGAGGGGTGCGCAGCTCGTGGCTGAGCATCGCGATGAAATCATCCTTGGAGGCATTGGCCGCACGCAGGGCGTCATTGTCCACGCTGGTTACGTTGTAGAGCAGCTTGAGCTCCATCTGCTGTTCTTCGATGCGTCGCTCGACATGAAATTTGTAAATCACCTGATTCACGGCCAGGCGAATGGAGTCGCTGCCCACGGCGGACTTCACCAGGTACTCCATCGCCCCGGCCTTCATCAAGGCCACGGCGGATTCCAGATCTCCTGCCGTGGCGGTGATGATAACCGGGAAGGGCAGATGCCCGTGCATGTCACAGGCGTTCAGCAGAAAGTCGAGGCCGTTGCCGTCAGGCAGCTTTGGCTCGATGATGACGCAGTCGGGCGGTGTCTGGGCCGCCGCCGCCAGCGCTTCCGCGACAGTGCCTGACTCGATGACCTGGTAGGTGAAGTTTAAGTCGCGCCGGATCTGGTTGATGGCGTTGGCACGGGCTTCAGCATTGTCGTCCACGACCAGTAAAGTTCTTTGCTCCATGGGGATGAGTGAGGGGTGGTTGAGCGATTTGAGTTTAAGTTTCCAACAAGGCTCCCTCTTCATTAAAGAATCGTGCGCCGGGCCCGGTTCGGCTTTGTGGATCAGCGTATTTGGCTGGCCATTCTCAGGCTTAGGGCCGGACCGGGGGCTGCCCTGAAGCAGCAGCTGCCTCCACGAGCGTTGCTGAACGCGTATCCATGAGTGGAATCCGCACCAATGCCCTCTCCGCTGAGGCATCCCGATGACGGCGGATTGTTCTCAACATCAAACCCACAAAGAACCATGAAACCCATCCTGTTCACCACAGTCGCGGCTCTGCTCATGGGCCTGACACCAGGCCGTGCCGACACACCTCCTGCGAAAGAAGAATCCGTGGTCCAGCAAATGCGCCATTTCTGGGTCAAAAGCAAAGCCTACCTGAGTGATGACTGGGCCACCTTCAAAGAGGGCGCCCAGCTCACGCTTTCCGATCTCACCAAACAGATCGATGCTGTGGCCGCCAAGGCTGGCACGACTGCTCCTGGCTACTTCCAGCTTCGGCTGCAAGCCCTGAAGGAACAACGCGCCTACCTCACGACCAAACTCGGCGAACTGGACAGCGAGACGATCAAGATCCACTTGTCCGGTCCCCGTTATGCCTTCGATAAATGCGTCTCATCCTTGGAAGCGGCCATCACCCAGGCTGACAACGAGGCCGATGTGATCATCAGACTCCAAGATGATCTCAATCGAGACGAAAGCTGATTAGAGTCGGCCATTGAAACCGCCACGCCGGGGCGTGCCACAGGTCGCCCCGGCTTTTTTAGCATTCAAGCGCCCAGCCTCGCTGCTGCAGTGTGAACAACCGCGATCCGGGCCGGAGATAACACTGGCTGAAGTCCCTCCAGCCACTCGCTGCCCGAAGGAGACTCGTGGCCTCCTGATAACCCTCTCAGGCAGCCTCCTGAGGTGGGAATAACCGGGTAGTAAGTCACTTGGACGAGCCAGATTGAAATAGCGCTCGCAGCGTCCAGTGCTCAGGCAGCAGCCTGAAGTCTTCATCATGACGAAAATCATCCTGGGTACAGACGACCATAGACAGCAGTCATACCGAAATCACGGCGCTAACCGCAAACCCCAAACCACCCTGCATTATGAAACTCGAAACACTGCAAGACCTGCTCGTTCATGAACTCAAAGACCTCTACAGCGCCGAGACCCAGCTCGTGAAAGCCCTGCCCAAAATGGTGAAGGCCGCCACGAACGAAGACCTCAAAACCGGCTTCGAAGACCATCTGGAACAGACCCGCAACCACGTCACCCGCCTGGAGGAGGCCGCCAAAACCCTCGGCTGCAAACTCACCGGCCATCGATGCAAAGCGATGGAAGGCCTCATCGAGGAGGGCGCCGAACTCATCAGCGAGGATGCTGAAGACATGGTGCGTGATGCCGGACTCATCGGCGCCGCTCAACGTGTGGAGCACTACGAAATGGCCGGTTATGGCACCGCCCGCGCTCTCGCCGAATGCCTTGGCTTCGGCGATGTGGTGCGGCTCCTCAATGAGACCCTCGATGAAGAAAGGGCTGCCGACGAAAAGCTGACCGAGCTGGCAGAAACCACGATCAACGTCGATGCTGCTGAGCTGGCGAACGCTGAATAAAGCGCCACCCCACTGCGGCAGCTGGGAAGGGGGCCTGGCTCTCATTCCCAGCTGCCGCACACTTCCGGCATCACCGCCCATGGAAGGTAAGGGTTTGCCTGACCGGACAAGCAGGTGCTGGCCCGATTGTCGCGATGGAAGAAACCATTCATGATCCCAACATTCACAACCATGAAAACGCAAGCCAATCCAAAACCTGCCACTGTCAAAAAAACAAGCGCTGGAACCAAAAAAACTTCCGGTCAAAGTCTCAGGAAAAACTCCTCGCCTTCTGCGAGTCAGCAGGCGGAAAAGCCAAACGGCAGCGACTGGCCCCCGGCGGATTTGATCGCTGCCCGCGCTTACAAAATCTGGCAGCAGCAAGGCTGCCCTGAAGGACGTGAAGAGCAGCATTGGTGGCAGGCTGAGCAGGAGATCATCCGTGACGGTTCCCATGCGGTCACACCCTAGCAGTCAAACTGTCCCCCCCCTGCATCTATGTCCACAAGTCATCCACTTCAGCCCTGCTCCTGGCCCTGTCCTTGGAAAGGAACCAAGATGTGCGCACAATGTCTGTTAAATTCCCAGTCTCTTGCCGACCGGCGTGTGAGCCTGGGCGTCCTCTACGGCATCAAGGCCCTGTATCAGGCGCATGATCTGCCGCCGTGCATCATTGGCAACAGGATTGACTGGTCAGGCCAACGTGAGGTGGCTATGGCCTGAAGCATGAAGTCCTCACGGTTGATCAAGAACGCAACCTCCCCGCCACAGCGGAGCGCTGAGGGTGTGAAGCCTTCAACGCGCAAGCGGCCAGCTCCTCAGGACGGCCTTGCCTCCACCACACCGCGCCGCCGGACTTCTTCGAAAGATGGAGTGAATGTGAAAAAACGCGCGCCTGCGGAGAGGCAGCATCTGCTGGAAGTGCAGAATGACTCTTTGAGCGCGGCAAAGAAAGAGGAGGAAGACACGCTGCGCCGTTATGCCAGCCTCCATGCAGACCTCATTCGCGTGCAGACTGAGCTGGCCGAAGTCAATGAGCAGCTGGAGCAGCGCGTCATCGAGCGCACCGCCAAACTGACCTCCGCCAACAGGGAGCTGCATCATGAGTTCAAGGAGCGTCAGCGCCTGGAACATGAACTCTCCGAGCGCGAGCGCAGCAATCTCAGCCAGGCGCTGCATGACGGCGTGTGCCAGCATCTGGCCGGTGTCGTCATGATAGCCACCACCCTAAGTGACATCTTCGGGCAGAAGTCCGATCCTGAAATGGCCGCCAAGCTCAAGGAGATCGCCAGCCTCATCCGCGCCGCCAACAATGACGTCAGGGATGTCGCCAGGGCGCTTCATCCGGCGGATGTGGATGCCAGTGGCCTCGTCTCCTCCCTGCGCAATCTGGTCGGCTGCTATGCCGTGCCAGGTCGTACCCGCTGTGTGCTGTATTGTCATGAAGCCATTCCAGTGCATGACAACGATGTGGCCATGCATCTTTACCGCATCGTGCTGGAGGCCGTCCTCAATGCCTCCCGCCACGCCCATGCCAGCCACATCAGCGTCCACCTGGGCGTCCGGCAGAAGGACATCATGCTTTCGATCACCGATGACGGCGTTGGCCTGCCTCCAGATTACGAGAAATCTCCCGGACTCGGCTTGAAGCTGATGCGCCACCGGGCCAGTTCCATTGGAGCCACGCTCAGCATCGCAAGCCGCCCCTCGGGCGGTACGGTCGTCCGGTGCTGCCTGCCCCCTCCGACCTAAAGCTTTCTCACTGGCATCTGTCATGATCCTCTCCTGATCTCACCCACTCGTTCATATGGCGAAAACAGCTTCCAAATCCACCCCCATCCCCGCCACCGTCCAGCAGCCGGCTTTTGAGCAGGCCAAGCGGCAGGTGTTGATCGTGGATGACCATCCCATCTTTCGCAACGGCATCATCCAGCTCATCAATCATGAGCCTGATCTCCACGTCTGCGGAGAAATTTGCTCCGCCGCCCAGGCCCTCGGCGCCGTGGAGGAGCTCAAGCCAGACATCGTTGTGCTGGATCTGTCCATCCAGGGCACCAATGGCATCGAACTGATGAAGTCCATCCGTGCCTTGCATCCAAGCCTGCCCGCCCTCATGGTTTCCATGCATGACGAGAGCATTTACGCCGAACGCGCGCTGCGCGCCGGAGCCCGCGGCTATGTGATGAAAGCCGCGCCCTCCGAAAAGGTCATCGATGCCATCCGGCGCGTTCTCAGCGGCGGCATCTATCTCAGTGAAGCCATTGGCGGTCGCCTGCTTGACACCTTCCTGAATGGCCGCTCCACCCATGTCGGCTCTTCCACCGTCGAACAGCTCAGCGACCGCGAGATCGAAGTCTTCCGCGCCGTGGGTGAGGGGCGTGGCACTCGTGAAATTGCACGCACGCTCTTCCTCAGCGTCAAGACGGTGGAAACCCACCGCGCGCACATCAAAGAAAAGCTCCAGTTGAAGACCGCCCCTGAACTGGTGCGCGCCGCTGTCGAATGGGTCAATGGCGAGGCCAATCTCTAAACCCATCTTCACGGATGTTGGCGAGCCCGGTAGATTTGTGAGAGAAAACCCATCCGCTTTCCAGGCTCCTGCGATAGATCTGTGAGGCGTGAAAAGCAGCTCGACCAGCGATGGACTGAGCAACCGAAATGCCTTTGGTCCTGACTGACTCTTCTGTTGGTCAGGACTCTTTTTTGTCGGGAACGTACGTGCTTTGCACCTGAATGAGGCATCAGGGCTGGGCGGGGAAGGGTGGCGAAAAAATGGCACCTGTTCCGGTTGTCTCCCCAAGTGAAAAGCAGCGGGATTGCCCGCATTGGCCATACATCCGCAGGGCTGGCCTGTGCCGATGACGAGCCTCCGTCAGTTTGGCTCCATAGTCCTCGAACCCGTCCATCAATGGGCGGTTTTTTTTTTGAGGCAAATCCTCGGAATTTCGACCGCTCTGGCATCCAGGCAGACGACAGGAAACGATGGTGTCGGGAACAGACGGGATGAAAAGCCAGCCATTAAACTCAAAAAAAGATCATGAACATGACCCAGCACCCAGGTGAAAACACCCTCCAGAGCACGGCAGCTGCGGGCAGCCTTCATCTATGGACCGATGGCATGAGCAGACTTTTCACAACGACCGCACAGCAGCTCGGCAGGATTTCCAAAGACGCTGCCGCCGTGTTCTCACGCCGCCATAAAGTTTCTTCTCTCCAAGTCACCTGGGCGGGCATTTTGCGTTCGGATCAGGACCGCCTATTGCCTGAACCTAGTGAAGAGCTGCGCTTTCAGGTGGCCAATCAGATGTTTCTCTGTGAAGAGGGCAGGACTTTGGTGTTTGATGACCAATGGAACCCGGATGCATGGGACCACATGAATGGCTACCGCGTGGTATTTCTGGCCGGTTCTGCGCGTGAGGTCAAAGAACCCCTGTTGCAGCGGCTGCAGCAGTTCATTACCCGGCTTGGGCGGATTTAAAAGCCCTCACGGCGGAGCTGTTTTCTCCTCCGCGCCCAGTGACCGAGGATACGCCGGCCGTGCTTCCCTGGCTGCCGCCTGGAAATGCCGAACACGCTGGCCTGGGCGGCGCACAAGCAGCCGCCGTACATGATGATGACCCCGGAAAGGTAGATCCACATCAGCAGAACAATCACCACGGCGAACGCACCATAGACCGTGTTGAAGTTGCTCAGGTCATACACATAGTGCTCAAAGAGACGACGACAGACCTGCAGCAGGACGGTCGTCAGAAAAGCGGCGAACGCGACTTCAGAAAACTGGGTGCGTCGGCGCGGAGAGATTTTGAAGAACACGCTCAGGCCGCAAAACAGCACCAGCGACGGCGCGCACCAGATCACAATCTCAAGAGGGCCGCTGAACATTCGCAAGGGCACCAGCGACGTGTGCCGAAGATTTTCCAGGACCAGCGGCACCAGCATCCCGATGAAAAGCGCGCTCGCCACCAAGGCCAGCAGCATCAGGCTATGCAGAGGCAGCTGCCACCAAGGGTGCTCAATCGTGTCCCAGGCGCTGTTCACCCCGCGGACCATGCTGTGGAAAAAGCGGGAGGCGCTCCAGACCAAACCCAGCATGGCCAGAGTGCTGACGCTTCCACGGGCATCCACAATGGTGCGGATGGCGTTGTCCACCGTATGCCGGTCGGTGGCGTTGAAGGGCAGGTATTGCCCGACATTGTCGATGATGTAGTTCACCACCGTGGCATGGTCCCAGATTTGGGAACCCAGAATGACGAAAAGAAGGAGGAGCGGAAACAGCGCAAAAAAGGCGTAGTAGGCAAATGCGGCCGCACGCTGCTCGGCGTCGATGTTGAAAAACTTCAGTCCCGCCACCCAGAACATCTGCACAACACGTTTCACCCATCCCAGCAATGGATGCCTGGCTAAAAACACGGCGGAGGTGCGTCGCCAAGACACAAGATGTCCGCGCACCACGGAGTTCAGTTGGAAGAGTGCGGCGCGCTCCTGCTTTGTCTTCCCTCCGGTCATGCCCGCGTGTTCGGGTGGTTCGCGCGTTCAAGCAGGGCGACTGCGAGACCGGTGGCAAAACCCGTCCAGAACATGGCCACGGGGTTGTGCACCCATTCATTCCATAAATGGAAGTGCCAGCCGCAGGGTTTGCTGAGACGCGCGTACGCTGCTTCAGCGTCTCGCTTGGAGGGCTGCCGGATGGCACCGCCTTCACTGATCATGGCATCGGCCGCCAGTTCGGTCGTGTGCAGGTAGCTGGGAATTAAGTGAGGGTTCATAGCGTGCGGGGATTTGGGAGGTTGCGAACGCCGGGCATCCGCTGTCAGGCGGGGGGAGGAACGGAGATGTCCGGATTCCATTCCAGGTGCCGTGGATTGATCTGGAAGACGCGGGCCTTCGTCCAGGTGGAATGGCACTTCCGGCAGTAGCACTGCTTGGGAAACAGCCCCAGATTGCTCAACCATTCCAAGAACAGCGGCGTGACAAACTTCCGGCTGAACTGCGGATATTCGACTGCAAAGGAGCCGCAGTCCGGGCAGGAATAAACGTACTGAAGCAGCTGCGGATTCTGTTTCTCAAATTCAATGAGGCAGGTCACGGCTTCGGCATAGTCTTCTTCATTCACCTGCACTTTCAGATTCGCTCCCGGTTTGGTCAGGAACACGAACATTTGCAGGTCTCCTTCGTCATAGAGCGAGGTCTCAATGCCGTGATCCTCCAAATACTGACAAAAGAGTTCTGCGGCCCTTTGGTTGTCAAATGTCGCCAGATCTATCAGATCCGTTCGATGTGCGAGAGTTGCGAGTTCGGTTTGCATCATCTAAGAATCGTGGCCGAACGCCCGAGTGGTTGTGTGTGCCGTGTTTTACTCGGCGGCAGGGAACCATTTGCCCCCCTGCTGGATGGTGTTCACGGCATCCACCAGTTGCTCGAGTGATGATTCCTTGGCAATGAAACCTCTGGCTCCGCAAGCGGCTGCACGTCCCGGAAAGCTGTGATCCTCCTTGGCGGATACGATCAACACGGGCAATTGCGGTATACGGCTCAAGGTTTCCACGGTGAAATCAAACCCATTGCCATCCGGCAGACCGACATCGACCACCAGGAAATCGGGGATGTCCCAACGAAGTTTGTCCGCTGCCTCGGCCAGGGAGGAGGCCGTCCATGCCATGATCATGTCCGGCGCATCTTCCACGAGCGTCACAAACACACCGCGGATGATGGCGTGGTCATCCACCACGGCGAGACGTAGTCGCGCATTGGGTGGATTGAGAGGAGAAGACGTCGACGCAGTGACTGGCATGTTCAAGCGGTGCGGGGGGGCTTGTTCGGTGGAGGGTTGGCTGCTGCTGCTGCTGCGGGTGCCCGGACTTGTGAATGACCGCAAAACACCGCCCCTGCCTCGATGGAGCAGGTGGCGGCGGTGATGTTGCCAAGGATGGTGGCGGTGGATTTCACCTGGCAGCGCTCCTGGACAGTGATGTTTCCTTCCACTCGACCGCTGACGACGATGCTGCGCGTCTTGATCGTGCCTTTGACAAAGGCCTTCTCGCCGATGGTGAGCGCAGCCGTGGAGGTCACGTCCCCCTCCACTCTGCCTTCCAGCAGGAGTTCCTGTGAAAACGTGAGAGAGCCCTTGATCTCAACATGCGTAGAAAGGTGGTTCATCGAGGTCATTCTAGGTCACATGAGGGATGACTGGCTGCACCGCTCAGTTGCGGAGATTACGCGAGCGTTGCGCCTTCTGGCCGTACGAAATCGTGGTTTTCTAAAACACTCACAAACTCATCAACGGCAGGGCACGTATGATCACCTCTTTCTGGTGAAACCGGGCTTCGAGCACCTCCTGATACCAGTCCCACCATTGGGCATCCAGCAAACGGGGCATGACTTCGTAAATCACAACCTCATCCCTTCTCCCCAGCGGGCCGGCCAGCCACAGGCCTCCTGATGGGGAGCGCGTATGGGTGATGCAACGGCCAAAGTATCGCGTCAGCTCCGTTTTGACCATGGCATGCAGAAGATCCGCCGGAGTTGTCGGCTGGTCCTGCGTGTAGAGCGGAAGCAGCAGCTGGATCACATGCAGCATAAGAGTCACGGAATGAGTGGTTTAGCTGTTCAAGGTGTGCGCGGTGCAGTGGTCTGCCTCAGACCTTCCTTGGTAAAAGTGGCGTCATCGTAGATCACCCCTCGCTTGATGTTCGAGCCGTCCAGATCGGTGGTGGAGTTTTTTTGGGCATCATGAACCGTCATGTTGGCTGGGATGGCATGACCGTTATTGGTGACGACGCGAGTGGTGTCGATGCGGCGTGCGAGCTGGCCGGAGAAGGCGTATTTTTCCACGCGAAGTGGCACTAGGCGGCGTGAGTCCACCCAGGTGCGGACGGAGGAATAAACGGAACGGTCACTCTTGCCGGGTTTGGATTCGAGGACAACGCAGTTTGCACGATCCAGCACTTCATTGCCAACAATTGCCTGGTGTTCCCAGGCGAAGAAGTTTTCCAGAACGTCGGCGTAGCAGAGGCTGCTGCCCAGCAGCGGCTCCTTCATCTGGGCGGAGGTGAGCGTGCTTGTGGTGTCAGGCGGCACAAAAACGGCGCCTGATGCAGCCTGATTCGCTGTCTTGCGCAAAAGCACACCTTCTCCAGCGCGTTCTTTGGGCCAGAGGACTTGATAGACCACTTCGGTGGTGGACTGGGTGCGGCGTTGTTTGATCTGCACCTGCAGCGTTGTCTGCTGGAATTCCATCTTCAGGCGGATGAATGAAGTGCCATCCTGCTGCAAGGCGTTGAGCTGTGCGGCAAGATCGGTGGCGGGGTCGGCGGCGGCAGTGAGCGTACAGGCGATAAGGACGAAGAGCGTTTTCATGTGTCGGATTCGGCAAAAAAGTCAGCCTTGGAGGGCGAGGCTGGGGGTGAGGCGTGAGCTGCGCCAGGCGGGGTAGAGGCCGCTGATCACGCCGACCACGACAGAAAGGATCACGGAGGTGACGATCAGTTGCAGGCTCAGATCGGGCTCCAGCAGTCCATGAACGGATGGCAGTCTTTCCAGCATCTTCGCGCCGAGGCAGCCGATGATCACACCCACGCTGCCGCCCAGCAGGCCGAGCAGCGCGGACTCCCACAAGATCATGCGGGTGATGCGGCCACGCTTCCAGCCGATGGCGAGGAGAATGCACATCTCCTGCCTGCGTTCAAAGACGGTCATCAGCATGGTGTTCATGACGCCGAGAACGCCGACGAACACTGCGAGCAGTGAAGTGCCCCAGCTCATGGCGCGGATGAAACGAGAAGCCTCGCTGTTGCTAATGTGCTCGCTTGCGATCACGGCCTTGGCTTCCGGGACAAGGCGGTTGATCTTCTCGCAGAGCTTTTTCATGCCGTCCTCGTTCAATTCAAGAGCGGAGCGCACGTCGAGGATGTTGATCTTGTCCTGATTGCCCGTGATGTCCTGAAACAATGGGAGGGAGAGCACGACGGAGCCGTTTTCCACCAGTGCACCCCCATCCACGATACCGACGACGGTCAGTTCTTTGGATTCAAGCTGGAGAGGATCGCCGATTTTTTTCTTGAGGGATTCCGCTGCTGTCTGGCCCAGGACCACGGCGGGCTCCATGGCATCCTTTGGCATGCGGCCTGAGATCAGCTTGAGGTTGTTCCAGGAGAAGCCGCCCCACTCGCGGGCAGAGACCATCATCATGGATGCGCTTTCCACGCTCGTCAGATCCACAAACACCGAGCAGGTGGCAGCGACTTCCGGCATGCTGGCGATGCGGTCGCGCACGGTCATGCTGAAGGGTTTCGGAGTGAGTCCGCTGCTCAGAGTGCTGACCACGATGTCGATGCCGCGTTCCTTGGCTCCAGCGCCCCAGCTTTTTTCAAAGCCCCGCGAGATGCCGACCAGCGCCACGACGGCGGCAATGCCGACAGCGATGCCCACAAGCGTCAATCCGGTGCGCACAGGGCGGCGCCACAGTCCACGCACGATGATGGTGAAAAAAGTCATGTCAGCGGGTGTTGTCGGCAACGATGCGCCCGTCCTTCATCTGGATGGTGCGGGAGGCCCGACGGGCGATGGAGGGATCATGCGTCACCAGCACCAGCGTCGTCTTCTGCTCCTGATGAAGGCGGATGAGGAGTTCGAGAATGAGAGCCGAGTTTTCACTGTCGAGATTGCCGGTGGGTTCGTCTGCGAGGAGAACGGAGGGACCATTGGCCAGACTGCGGGCGATGGCGACGCGCTGGCGTTCACCACCGGACATCCTGGCGGGGAAATGATGAATGCGATGTTCCAGGCCCACGGACTTGAGAAGAGTCACCGCGCGGTTGCGGCGCTCGGCGGCAGACAGGTGGGTTTCGAGCATCGGCATCTGCACATTTTCCAAAGCGGTGAAGGTGGGCAGCAGATGAAAGGCCTGAAAAATAAAACCGATTTCGTGGGCGCGATAGGCTGCTGGATCTGGCAGGTCTGGAACCGACTGCTCACGATAGTGCAAGGTGCCTGAGCTGGGATGGTCGAGCGCACCGAGCATCTGGAGCAAGGTCGTTTTACCACATCCGCTGGGGCCGATGATGGCGACGAACTCACCCGGCTGGATGCGGAAGTCCACGCCGCGCAGGGCCTGCACGCTGCCGTCATCAAATTCCTTGGTCAGTTCCGCCGCCGTGAACACGCAATCCATGCCTGATAAAGGAGTGCTGTCGTAGACCGCAGGCTGTAAGGGGGGAAAGGGAGGAGGGATCATTTCAAGAACGAGCTGAATGAGTTTTGCGCCATTGCGCCCCCACGCGTGGATCCGCCAGACTGCGGAACAAATGCACGAGGGCATGCGTGTAGCTGGGGAAGGGGGGATGATCTTCGGCGGCGCGGGGCTGCAGCTCTGCGGCGAGCTGCGGCAGCTCCGCATGAGGCAGTCCGGCATGCATGTGGTGCAGGCCGTGGTAAGGCTCATGCAGGAGCGTGAACGAAACGAGTCTGCCAAGCCATCCGCGTGCGACGATGCTGCGAGTGGAGCTGTTGGCGGTGCTGCCGAGAAGGCCGACATGCTCGATGTACTTGCGCCAGCTTTGCAGATTGGCGGCCAGCCATGCGGGCACGAGATACATCCAGATAAAGTAGCGCCATGCATCCCAGTACGCGACCGCTGCGAAGATCAGCGTCCACACGACGACAATCAGCGCCAACTCCTGCCAGATGCGTTTTCTCACTTTTTTGCTGCGAATGGGTGATCCGGCGCGCAGGAAAATCCGCAGGAACAAGCACGGCAGGAAGGCCAGGCCGAACGTGAGCTCCGCCACGGCGGCGAGCACACGGACCCAGCGCGGCTTGTCCGGATGGACGAAGGGCCAGAGCTCCTCGTCACGCTCCGTGGCCAGGTGCATGTGGTGAAGCTGATGCGCGGCGCGGTAGAGGCTGAAGCTCATGAAGCTGAACACGCCGAGCAAGACACCATCAAACTCATTCAAGCTCCGGTTGCGCCTGAGCAGGCCATGCGTGGCCTCATGAAAACCCACCGCTGCGCCGTGCATGAAATGGCTGGCGAGCAGGACAAAAGGCAGGGCCAGCCAGAGCGGCTCACCGCGCTGCAAGACCACCGCCAGCGCGATTTCCGTGATGAAAAAGAGGATGACGACAATTTGAAACGCCGAACGACTCAGCCAATGAGGCTCGTGCGGTTCGATGAGGCTGTCACTGGTTTGCATGGGACTCATCACAGGGCGGTTGTCATGAGTGCGGCGGTCAGGATTTCCGGGGAGCTGCAAACGCTCATCAGGACACCGAGATACATGCGGTGCAGAGAATGGATGTCTTCCAGGGAAAACTGATCCGGACGAAAGAGCCAGACGACTTCCAGGGCTTCGCCTTCTTCCGTGACCTCACAGGCGAGGTCAAAGCGGCAGGTGCCGGTGGAACGCATCTGCAGATTGAGCGACATGCCGTTCACGGAGATGTCAGGAACAGGATGGTTTTGCAAAGCGAAACGCACCTGGAAAAGGGGATTGCATCCGGGTCTGGTCGTCACGCCCAGATCCTTCACCAGTTCGGCAAAGGGCATGGCATTGGCAAAGGAGTCGATGGTGGACTCATGGACGGTGCGCAGCCGCTCCGAGAAGGTCTTGTCCCGGTCAATGCGACCGCGCAGCGGCACAATACCAGCGCAGTAGCCCATGGTCTCCCTGACGGCTTGTTTGGTGCGGTTGGCCACGGGGGTACCCACGAGGATGTCATCCTTGCCGGTCCATTTGGACAGGGTGACCTGAAACGCGGCCAGGAGCGTGCTGAAGAGCGTGGTGCCATGGCGTTTGGCCAGTTCACGCACGGCACGGCCGACTGTGGCCGGAGCCGAGGACACCCAGCGCTGGCGTATTCCTGACAGGGCCGCGGGGCTGGTGGGTGGATCCCATAGCAGGGTGAGTTTTTCCAGACGCTCCTTCCAAAAGGCGCTGCGAGGTTCCAATTGTGCCGGCTGCCAGAAGGCGCGCTCGGCGGCACCCCAGTCCGTGTAGGAAAGCGGCACGGGTGAGAGCCCGCCAGCGATGCCGCGCAGATCCATCATGTAGGCGGCAAAGAGATCCTGCACGAACACGCCCACGGTCCAGCCGTCCGCAATGGCATGATGAATCGCCAGCACGAGCACATGGTCATCCGCCGAGCGGCGGAGAACTTCGTAGCGGTAGAGCGGCCCGCCGACCATGTCGAAAGGCCTGCGGAAAATCTCCTGCGCCATTTCTTCAATGGCCTCCGGGTGCTGCTGTGCTGATGAGAGCTCGCGAAACTTGATGGTCTGCCGGCTGGTTTTGCGGATGAGCTGCATCGGCTGGGTTTTGCCGGGGAGAAATGAGAGACGAAACACCTCCTGACGGTCCGCCACCTTCTGCACGGCGGCCTCACAACCCTGCTGGGTGATGGGGCCGCGCACATTGATCAAGGCGCAGATGTGGTTGGCCACATCCCCCGGAGGAACAGGGGATGCCTCCCACAATTCCCGCTGGGGCAATGTCAGCGGCTGAAGGCGTGCTTCGCCATTCTCAAGCCACTGCTTCAGGCGTGTTCGAGTTTCTTGGGACATTCGGGTGTTTCAGGCTCGGGGTTCCACTGCGGTGCCATGTCTTCATGGGCCGCTTCATCATCCAGGAGCCGGTCGATCTCCTCATCAGAGAGCGCCTCCAGATCCACATTTTCGGCAGCGATCGGTTCTGCAGATGGAGCAGGTGCCGCCGGGGCTGCTGCGGTGCCACCGACATGCTCGGCAATCAATGTCACGATCTGACCGATCGTGCGCGCGCGCATCAGGCTGGCAGGCGGGAGTGCGACACCGATGGCGCTTTCAATCGAGTTTTCGATTTCGACGGCCATCAAGGAATCCAGACCGAGATCCGTGAGCGGCTGGTCATCGCGCAAGCCTTCGGGTTTGACGCGCAGCACGGAGCCCACCACATCCCGCACGGCATGGCCGACGATTTCGGTGCGTTCTTCGGGCGCGGCGGATTCGATCTTGCGGCGCCAGTCGCTCTTTGTGCCGCTGGATTCAGTGCCTTCGACACCTGCGGCGAAAATGCGCTCCAGCAAGGGGCTTTCCTGGCTGCTGCGGAAAGACTGCCGCCACTTGGCCCAGTCCACGCGCAGAGCCATGGCCTGCGTGGCACCGGTGGCGAGGAAGGTTTCCAAGAGACCGACGACTTCGCGGGGAGACAGAGCGGTGGTGCCCTGACGTGCGAGGAATTCCGCGACACGTTCATTGCGCGCCACGTAGCCCTCACCTCCGAGAGCACCCCAGTTGATGACCAGGGCGGGCAGACCGGCGGCCTGGCGGTGATGCGCCAGCGCATCCTGGAAGGCATTGGCGGCGGCGTAGTTGGCCTGAGCCGGATTTCCAAAGATGCTGGAAACGGAAGAGAACATGACGAAGCAATCCAGCTTCAGACTGCTGGTCGCCTCATGCAGCAGCCAGGCACCATAGGCTTTCGGCTCCAGCACGCTGAGCATGCGCTCACGGTTGAGGGAAGCCATGGGCGCGTCATCGATCACCATGGCCAGATGGAACACGCCTTTGAGCTCGTGACCTGCTGCATTGATCTCCTGGAAGATCCGCTTCACATCGGCGGCAGAGCCGACATCTGCGACGACCACCTGAACTTCCACGCCGCGTCCGCGCAGGCTATCCACGAAGGCTGCGGCATCCGCAGTGGTGGCACCTTTGCGACTGGTGAGCACGAGATGACGGGCGCCGCAGTCGGCCAGCCAACCGGCCAGCACCTTGCCGAAACCACCGAAGGCGCCGGTGATGAGGTAGGCACCATCTGGCTGGACCGCGAAGCCCGGGATCAGCGGCTCCGAGCGCCGAGGCACAAAGGGGTCAGGGAATGACACAATGACTTTGCCGGTGTGTTTGCCCTGCGCCATGAGGCGGAAGGCGGCATCCAGGCGGCAGGCGGGGAAGGAGCGGAAGGGCAGCGCATGAAGCGAGCCCTGATCAACCAGCGAGGAGACGGTCTGCAGAATCTGACGAGTCTGCTCCTCGTCGCCGCTGAAGATGGCATCCATGGCCACAACATGGAAGGAGGAGTTTTTCCGCAGGGGCCAGAGAGGGATGCGGGAGTTCTGATAGATGTCCCGCTTGCCGATCTCGATGAAGCGGCCGAACTGAGCCAGGCAGGAGAGGCCCATGGGAATGGCCTCCGCCGCAAGAGAGTTCAGCACGACGTCCACGCCTTTGCCGTTGGTGATGTCCATGACGGCTTCGGCGAAGTCGGCACGACGTGAATCGATGACGTGGCGGACGCCCATGTCCTTGAGCAGCTTGCGCTTGGCGGGGCTGCCAGCCGAGGCAATGACCTCCGCACCGAGGTGATGCGCAATCTGGATGGCGGCCATGCCCACGCCGCCTGCGCCTGCATGGACGAGGATGCGTTCACCCTTCTGCAGATGCGCCACGGTTTTGAGTGCGTGCCATGAAGTCATGAACACCACTGGGAGAGTGGCTGCGGCTTCAAAGGAGAGCGACTCAGGCATGAGGCGAACATCGCCACCGCGTGCCAGGGCATGCGTGGCGAGACCGAAGACGGCGAGACCAAAGACCTTGTCTCCCGGCTTCACATGCGTGACAGCGCTGCCGACGGCTTTGACAATGCCGGCGACTTCATCGCCAAAGATGCGAGCGTCTGCGGTCTCGGCAGGATAAAGAGCGAGAGCCTTGAGCACATCGCGGAAGTTCATGCCTGCGGCGCGGACTTCGATCAGCACTTCACCGCTGGCACATTCTGGCATGGCAAAGGGGCTGAGGCGCAGGGCATCCAGCAGACCGCGTTCGCGGGATTCCAAACGGAGCGGCACGGAGACATCGAGCGTCTGCTCGCGCTGTGGCAGTCCGCGACCGATGCGGCGGACGTAGCGGCCCTCCCCACGGAAGGCGACTTCGCGTTCTGGATCTGTTTGCAGCAGCTCGTTCCAGAGCATGCGGCTGTCTGCGGCGGAGGCGGCGGGAGGAAGATCAATGCTGCGGCAGATGAGCTGGGGATGCTCATTGGCGACCACGCGCATCAGGCCGACGGCGGCTGTCTGCGCCATGGACACCGGCTGTGGCTGACTGCCCACGGTCTGCGCGCCACGAGTCACGAGATCCACATGCCGCTTCACATTCGGGCTCAGGCTTTCGAGGGCCTTGGCAAGATGGAAGAGAGCATCCGTGCCGAGATGAGCGGCCTCCGGACCGGAGCCAGGCAGGGTTTCATCCAGGTTCCACAGGCAGACGAAACGCTCAGGCGGTTCATCAGAGCAGGCTTCGAAGAGACGGGTCCAATCTTCGGGTGATTCGGCGCGGAGCATGAAGACATCGGTGGTGTCCGTGTCAAACGAACTGCCCCGATAAGCGATGCGGCAGCGCATGCCGTGGAGCTGCAGCTCAGTGGCGAGGCGATCACCGACGCCACCGCGATCCGCGAGGACGAGCCATGATTTTTCCGCCTGCGGTTCCAGATCTGCCGGCGTCGGCAGTTTCGGAGTGATCCATTCCTTGCGGGCGAGAAGGCCGATGAGGCTTTCTCCGCCCTCCTGGCGCAGCAGGCCGGGGAGCGACGTGGTCTCGCTGAAGCCTGCTTCTTGAAGCACTTTTTCCCACTGCGGGCGATGCAGCAGCGGATGGTGCGGACGAAGAGCGCGATCTGTGAAGCGCCACCAGCCGCTGGTGAGGCCAAAGACGGCGTTTAACCAAAGATGAGGCGTGGCGACTTCAACAAACATCAATGTGCCGCCCGGTGTGAGAAGAGTGTGAAGGTGGCGCAGCGCGGTGCGCACATCGCTCACGGCATGCACGACATTGGAGCCTAGGATGAGATCAAAGGAACCTGCATCGAGGTCCTGCTCTGCGCCGGATTTTTCGAGATCGAAGATCTTGTATTCAACTTCGGGGAAGGCGGCGAGCTTTTGCTTTGCGCTGGGGAAGAACCCTGCGGAGACATCGCTGAAGACGTAGGTGTGCAGTCCGCGCTCGATGAGCGGCAGCAACTGTGAGGCCAGGCCACCGGTGCCGGCACCGATCTCCAGGATGCGCAGTCCGCGTCCTTCGGGAAGATGACGTGCGGCCTCCTCCACGGCGCTGGCGATGGCTGCGAGCCAGGTGCTGGAGAAGAGGCCGTCTCCATAAAACTGATCCAGGAGATCTGCTCCGGCTCCGGTGAAGAGGACCTGCACGGCGTCTTTCTCCCCGCGCAGGATGGACCCGAGCTCAGCGCTGGCGATCTCGCTGAGAAGCGCGTCTGGCAAATGGCCGGGATGCGCGGCCAGGGTGGAGCGAAACAGTGCCGCCGTAGAATCCGCCGTGGTGAAGAATGCAGGCGTGGGCTGATAGCCATTTTCCACGGGGATGAGCAGACCAAGGTGCACGAAGTCAGCCATCAACTGATAGAAGGCCGGACGCATGGATGCTGCGACGCCGAGGGATTCGGCGGTGAACACGCCCTCTGCGCCCATTTCACTCAAGGCGCTGGCGACATGGGCGGCGGTGAGTGCATCCACAGCCGCGCTGGCGTCCTGCAGATTTTCACGACCGCGCATGTCCAAGGCTGAATCCAACGCGTGCTGTGCGGCCTCATGCAGACGAGCCAGTGGCAGCGGCTGCAGCGGCGCGGGTTTTTCCGCAGCGGGGGTGCGCTCCCACGCGACGTGATAGATGAGATCGCGGCCTTTGCCGGTCTTGCTGGAGCGGCGCGCGCCTTCGACGCTGATGGCGCGGAAGCCATCGATGCGGACGCAGGGTTTGCCGGTTTCATCATAGAGATCGATCCCGCCTTCGACGAGTTCGTCATTGGCTACTTTCACACCTGCCTTCACAAAACCGGAGGCACCGGGTGAACGCAGGAACACGATGCGCGCAAAACGCACGGGCAGGCGCATGCCAGCAGTGCGACCTTCCACGGTGGCGGCTCCGGCGGAGAAAATCTGCAGCGCGCCGTCAAAGAGCACGGGATGCAGCGGGTAATCTGGAGCGCGGTGCGAGATGGCTTCCGACAGTGTGACCTTGCCGGTGGATCTGCCGTCTCCGGCGGAGAGCTCGCGGATGGGGCGGAACTCTTCGCCGTAGCGAAGGCCCATGTCGCTCATGTGTTCATAGAAGGCGTCCACCTGGATCTCTGGCAGAGAGGAGGGTGATTCATCATTCCAGGTGGAGGAGGCAAACGGGGATTCGACACGTTCGCCACGCATGGAGCCGACGACGTGCACGGACCATGAGGCGGTGTTGTCAAAACGGCTTTGAATCTGGAAGGTGCGCTCGTTTGGATCGTAGGAGAGTTCGAGCTGAAGACCTGAGGGTGGATCCGGGACGATGAGAGGCTTGCGGATTTCAAAATCCTCGACTGCAAAGGGTCTGCCTTCGAAGTATTGCACACCGGCCTCCAGCACCATCTCGACGAAGCCTGCGGCAGGGAACACGACGAGATTTTCCACGCGATGGTCTTTGAGGAAGGCCATGTGGCGGCTGTCCAGACGGGCGACCCAGGTGGGAGTGGCGCGTGCGGTGCGCACGCCAAGAAGGCCACGACCACCGGCAGAGAGGCGGCCTTCGCGCACTTCGGCTGACTCATGCCACCACTGGCTTTTATCCCACGCGTAGGTGGGCAGGGTGAGGATGCGGCGCGAGGGCGTCATGGCGGCAAAGTGGAGAGCCACATCCGCGAGATGAAGATCCATGGCGGTTTCCAGGATTGATTCGTGTTCGCGTTCTCGACGCACGGAAGCGAGGATGGGCTGCTTGGCCGCATGATCGCCCAGGCATTCCTGAATGGAACGCACGAGGGCAGGGTGGGCGCCGAGCTCCAGCCAAACATCCGCGCCAAACTCGGCCACGGCACCGACTGCAGCAGCGAACTCCACCGGCTGCCGCACGCCGCCGGACCAATGGTCTGCGGTGCAGTCCACGCCATCCATGCGACGGCCTGTGACCGTGCTGAAGAAGGGCACGGTTTCCGCCGCAGGCAAGAGATCTGCCAGCACTTTACTGAGAGCATCTGCGGCAGGCTGCATGAGCGCATGATGGAAGGGATGGCTCACTTTCAGGAAGCGAGCAAAGACGCCCTGGGACTCCAACTCAGCGGCGATGGCGCTCAGCTCTGAGCGGGGACCCGACAATGTCAGCGAGCGCGGGCCATTGAACGCGGCGATGCTCACGGTGCGGCCATGACGGGCGATGACGGCGCGAGCCTCATCTGGCGAGGTGCCGACGGCGAGCATGGTGCCATCATGGGTTTCACATTCATCCATGAAGCGTCCGCGATGCACGATGATCTTCGCGGCTTCCTCCAAGGTGAGGATGCCTGCGACACAAGCGGCGGCGACTTCGCCCACGCTGTGACCGATGACTGCGGCTGGTCGAACGCCCCATGACTTCCATAGTTCTGCGAGTCCCATCTGCATGGCAAAGATGGCCACCTGCGAGATCTCGGTGCGCTGCATCTGCGATGTGTTTTCGTCCCGTGCGAGTTCTTCGATGAGTGAGAAGCGAGCCCAGGGTTTGATGGCGGCATCGCAGACCTCGATCATGCGACGAAACACCGATTCATGCTTCATGAGTTCGCGGCCCATGCCCCACCACTGGGGGCCCTGACCGCTCATGACGAAGACCACGCGGGCGGGATGCTCACGCCGTGGCGTGAAGGCGGTGCGCAGTTTCGGACCGGGCTGGCCGGTGGAGAAGGCATGGAGCTCCTGCACGGCCTCGGCCATGGTGCGTGCGGTCAGCGTGAGGCGATGCGAGTGGTGATTGCGCCGGGCACCGAGCATGTAGGTCATGTCTGGCAGCAGCGGGGAGCTGCCATTCATGTGTGAATGGTCTTCGAGCCAGGTGCTCAAGCGCCAGGCGTTAGCGCGCAGCGCGGCCTCCGAGCGTGCGGAGAGCATCAGCGGCCATGCGCGATCATTGTTGCAACTGAGCAGGGCGCGCTGGGGTGGAGGTGGCGGCTCTCTGAGAATGGTGTGGGCATTGGCGCCGCCGAAACCAAAGGAATTGACCCCGGCCATGCGCTTTCCTGGTGTGCCGGCAAAGGGTTCGAGCTTGGTGGGGACGCGCAGCTTGAGGCCTTCAAAATCGATGTTGGGATTTGGCGTGTTGAAATGCAGGCTGGCGGGGATTTGACCGTGCTTGAGCACGAGCACTGCTTTGATCAAACCGGCGACGCCAGCGGCTGTTTCCAGATGGCCGAGGTTTGTCTTGGCGGAGCCGATGACGAGGGGATTGTCGGGTGCGCGATCCGTGCAGAGAGCGTCTGCGAGCGCATGGGCTTCAATGGGATCTCCCACGGCGGTGCCGGTGCCATGGGCCTCGACGTAGCCGATCTCCCAAGGATCGATCTGCGCATTGTCGCAGGCATCGCACACGAGGCGGGCCTGCGCCTCGCCGCTGGGCAGGGAGATGCCATTGGTGTGGCCGTCTTGATTGATGGCGGTGCCAATGATCACACCCTGGATGGGATCGCCGTCATTGAGCGCATCTTCCAGCCGCTTGAGCAGCACCATGCCCGCGCCTTCACCGCGCACGAAGCCATTGGCGGCGGCGTCGAAGGCCTGGCATTTCCCATCAGGAGATAGCATTCCTGCCTGTGAGAAGCCGATGAAGCCGTCCGGATTGATCATCACGGTGACGCCGCCGGCCATGGCGGTTTTGCAGCGGCCGGACAGGAGGTGCTCGCAGGCCACGTGCACCGCTGTCAATGCGGAGGAGCAAGCGGTGTCCATGGCGAGGCTGGGGCCATGGAGATTGAAGCAGTAGGAAATGCGATTGGCAGCGATGCTGTGCGCGCTGCCGGTGGGTGTGTGCGCGCTGATGCCGCTGCGATCCGTGGAGGTGTGCTGGATGCCTTGGTAGTCATTGTGCGAGATGCCGACGAAAACGCCGATGTCCGTGCCCTTTTCCAGATTCAGCACAAGGCCTGCGTCTTCAATGGCCTCCCAGGCGGTCTCGAGAAGAAGGCGCTGCTGCGGGTCAATGTAAGGGGCCTCGCGTGGTGAGATGCCGAAGAACTGCGGATCAAACTGATCGATGCCATCAATGAAGCCGCCGCGCTTGGCGATGGTCTTTCCAACGACTCCTGGTTCAGCATCATAGAAACGTTCGACGTTCCAGCGGGTGGAGGGTACTTCAGATATCACATCGCGGCCCTCAGTGAGTACTTTCCAAAATGACTCCGCGTCGTTGACCCCGCCTGGAAAGCGGCAGCCCATGCCGATGATCGCGATACCTTCGTTACTGTTTGTTTCCATAAGATAAGTTTTTCTACTTCGGCTAATTCGGAACTGCGAAGCGGCTTGGCCTTGATGGAGTGACAAAAAATGAGGAATTTGCCTCATGATGGCATCGGGGTGTTTATTTCCATAATCACCTGCGGGATTCTCTGATACGCTTTTCGCCGCTGGGTCGGGTTTGATGAGCGCCGTGGACTTTTGCCGCGGATGCAATGTTGCAAAAAAAGTGAGGCCATGGCGTCTTGCCATGGCCTCACAGGAAGCACTTTCGCCGCAGCGTGCCGGGGTGCCGTTTCGTTTTATTCGACGGTCACCGTGTGCTTCATTGCGGCACCTTCTTTTTCTTTGTCAGGGCAGGTGACCTGGTAGGTGCCGGGTTTCAACTGGACGTGCATGACCTTGGTGTCATTGGCCGCGATGTCCAAGAGGAACTTCTCATCCACACCTTTGCCTTTGATGTGGAAGTTGTGCTTTTCTTTGCCGGTGTTTTTCACGAGGAAAGCGGTCTTGCCCGAGCTGAGTTTTTTCGGGATGGAGATGTCGCTGTCGCTGATGTTCACATCGACTTTGGCGGCGTCCGAGTCCGGGGTGACGGCATCGGCGATGGCGCGGCCAGCCTTCTTGGTTCCGTTTATCACGGCATGTCCGGCGGCCACGGTTTTATCCTCGGCCTTCTTCAGCAACTCCTTGGCCTTTTCGCCGGTGGTTTTGTTCGTTGTTTTATCTTCCGCGGCAGTGAAGGAGATCGCTGCAGCGCAAGCCAGTATGATAAGGTTTGTCGCTTTCATGCCCTTAGTTCGGCAGAACTCATGGAAGCGCGTGTGCCCATGTCATACGCAAAATGCCTGACAAAGGGATCAGGGCGCAATTCTTACTCGCTCGCTGACTTTATCTGCCCGAGGGGGAGGTGCCGGGTAAAGTAGTTGCTTTCGCGGGAATGAAAGGTGGTCTTGATCCGGGTCCTTGACATTATCCCCGTTGTGCACCACGCGAAGGCATCCGTGCACCCACTTCAGCCATGACGAATCCTTCTTCCATGTTTGCCAATGATCGTCCTTCTGCGGAAATTCTGCTGGCCGCCATCATTGAATCCTCGGACGACGCCATCATCAGCAAGAGCCTCATGGGCATTGTCACCAGCTGGAATTCAGGGGCCCAGCGGATCTTTGGTTATAACGAGGAGGAAATGATCGGGAATCCCATTGCCATGCTCATCCCACCAGAGCGCGCGGAGGAGGAGCCGGAAATCCTGCGGCGACTGCAACTAGGGGAACGGGTGGATCATTTCGAGACTGTTAGAGTGCGGAAAGACGGCCGCGAGATTCATGTGTCAGTGACCATCTCACCCATTCGCAACAACGACGGTGTCATCATCGGTGCATCCAAGGTGGCGCGGGACATCACCGAGCAGAAGGAGGCGCAGCGGCAGCTGGCACTGATGATGGAGGAAGTGAAGCGGAATGACCGCATGAAGGGGGAGTTTGTGGCCACTCTCTCCCATGAACTGCGCACACCGCTCAATGCGATTGTGGGATGGCTTGAAATCCTCAAGAGCGATCATCTGGAAAAGGCGGAGCTGGAGGAGGGGCTGGCCGCCATCGAGCGCAATACGCGCAGCCAGGTGCAGATGATCGAAGACCTGCTGGACATGAGCCGCATAGAGACGGGCAAGATTGTGCTGGATCTGCAGGCTCTGGATGTGGCGGCCGTGTGCACGGCAGCCATCAGTTCCATCCAGCCCATGCTGCAGGCAAAAGACCTGCGACTGACCACCGCCTTTGACAGCGTCAACGGCGTGGTGATGGGGGACCGCAACCGGCTGCAGCAGATCATCTGGAACCTGCTCACGAATGCCGCCAAGTTCACCCCGAAAGGCGGCCGGATTCATATCACATTGGAACGGGTGAATTCGCATCTGGAACTGGCGGTGCGTGACAATGGCATGGGCATCCCCAACGAGCTGCTGCCACTGATTTTTGAACGGTTTCGCCAGGGGGACGCCTCCTCCACCCGCCACCAAGGCGGGCTGGGCCTGGGCCTTTCCATCTCCAAGCACCTGGTGGAGCTGCATGGCGGCCACCTGAATGCACGCAGCGGAGGCAGGGATCAGGGAGCCACGTTCATTATTTCACTGCCCGTGGCGGCCGCGCATTATGATGAAAGGAAATCCACGGCGGCCCACAGGAATGCAATGCTGGATGCAGGGATGGAAAAGGGAGACCTCTTTGGCTATCGCATCCTGGCAGTCGATGACGAAGAGGATTCCCTCACGGTGCTCAAGAAAATATTAATGCGGCACCATGCCGTGGTGCATGCGGCGGCTTCCGTGGATGAAGCCCTGGCATGCCTGGAGACCTTCAAGCCCGATCTGCTGCTGACCGACATCGGCATGCCGGGGCGCGACGGGTATGACCTCCTGCGGGAAATGAGAAATCTCAAAGACGGGGCTTCGATACCCGCCATTGCCCTGACGGCTCTGCTGCGACAGGAGGACCGCATTCGCAGTCTGCGCTCCGGATTTCAAATGCACCTGGGCAAGCCCGTGAACACGGAGGAACTGGTGGCGGCCATCCAGAATCTGATGAGCCTAAAAGGGGAGAGGTAGAGAGGCCGCCCCACCCTGTCTGCCGGGTGTGGTATATCACACCACAGCCTTCGAAAGAGCATGCAGCGCCACCATGCGTTCGCATGAATCGGCGCAGGCGCGGCAGGCTTGCACGCAGCCTTCCATTTCGCCGAGGGCTTCGCAGCTTGAGGCGCAAAGGCGGCAGATCTCTGCGCACACCCCGCAGGTGAGGACGTGAAGATTGGAGCTGCTGAGGATGAAGTTGGCGTTTGTCTGGCATATTTCTGCGCAGTTGAGCATGAGGCGGAAATGCTCCGGCTCGGTGTGTTTGCCGCCGGTTTGGAGGCAGTGGTGCATCGCCATTTCAAGGCAGATGTGGTGGCAGTCGAGGCAGAGCTTGAGGCATTCCTCCTGCGTGAGATCAGTGACGTGGGGATTCATAGGGGCTGATAAAACATCGCCGCTGAATGCCCGGATGGTTGTGGTGGAATGCGCGTGCTTTCTGCAGCCGGAGCATGCTTTACGTCAAGGCAGCTTTGCCAGCGTCTCGCGGCCTTTCACTTTCAGCTCCGGGTCGTCATGCTCCTGATCTGGCATGGACAAACCTTTTTCGAGGAAGCGGCGTGCTTCGGTGCTGTTGCCCATCTGCGCGTAGGTGTGGCCGAGTTCGATGTAGTGGCGCAGGCGGTGAGGATTGATGGCGATGGCCTGGACGAAGCATTTGACGGCTGCTTCGTTGGTGGTGACGGGAAGCTTGCCATAAATGATTCCGCCCAGGGCGCGTTTGAGCACTCCCACGTTGGCGAGGACCTGATGCCAGCGGCCCAGCACATGCCAGGCGGTGTCATTGCGCGGATCAAGACGAATGGCCTTGTCGGCGGCGGCCTTGATGCGCGGCGAGATTTCCACCTGAGCCTTGCTGCCTTCAAAGGGCAGCATCTTGCCGTAGGTGATGGCGGGGGAGAGCTGGGCCTCGGAGTCGTGCGGTGCGAGCTTGGCCGCACGCAGAGCGTAGCCCAGCGAGGTGTTGCCATAGTTGAGCTTTTCCGCAGGGGACCTGGCCTGCGCGAGCAGGTAGCGATACTGACGCGCCATGCGCAGCAGCAGCGGCACGTTGTTCGGTTCGAGCTCCGCCGCCTGGAGGTAGTAGTTCAGCGCACGGTTGGCATCAAAGGTGGCGTCGTATTTGTCCCCTTTAGCGATGAGTTCGCCCGCGGTCTCGGCGGGGCAGGAGAGCGTGCCTGCCAGCAGCATGGCGGTGAAGCCCAGGGCCTGGATGAATGAGGGGAGTGGCATGGCAGTATCAGGATTTGGATTCGATCAAGCGGCCTGCATTCAGGAGCTCTGCTTCGCTTCTAGGGCGTCCGATGAGCTGGAGGCTGGTGACGGGCACGGTTTTCTTGACTGCTGGCAGGGGAATGGGGACCGCAAGCGCGGGATTGCCGGCATAGTTGACCCCCGCCGTGTTCTGCATGTTGAACACGCGCAGTTCAAACACGACGGTGGACCCCCAGAAGGGAAATTTGGGCGGGAGATTTTGGAGAGTGGGCACGGCTATGAAATCCACCTGCCTGAAGACTTCACGCAGCGTCTGCTGCCACTGTGCGCGGCGCTGGAGCGCGGCGGCATAGCTGGTGTGGTACTGCACTTCACCGAGTGCAAAGACGGCCTTGGTCAGGAAGCTGACGCCTTTCTTGTCGTCATACTGGCGGTTGCTGAGCCATGCATCCGCTGCCGCCACCACTTTTCCGTCTTTCTGCGCCTGCTCCCAGCTTTTTTTGAAGGCGGGAGAGAGGGGGATCACTTTGAAATGTCTGGCGGCGAGGGTGTCGTCGATGGCCTTGTCGATGGCGGGGTCGGTGCCATCCAGATAAAGACGACCTATTTTGATCTGGCTGGCCGCTGGCTTTGCTGCACGTGCTGCGGCATAGCGGGCTTTGAAGCCGCGCTGCAGGAGGTCCATGCCCTGCACCAAATGATCGATGTCTCTGGCGAGTGGACCGACGGTGTCCAGATATTTGGGGGAAATGGGAACCACGCCCTGGATGGGCACGAGACCGAAGGTTGTCTTCAAGCCGTACACGCCGCAGCAGGCTGCGGGCACGCGGATGGAGCCTGCGGTGTCTGTGCCGAAGGCCACGTCTGCCATGCCGGTTTTGACCGCGACGGCCGAGCCGCTGGAGGAGCCACCAGGGATCACTTCATGTCTGCCATCGAAGCGGTTGCGAGGGGTGCCGAAATGGCTGTTCTCGCCGGAGACTGTCACCGCAAGCTCTGTGAGATTGGTCTTTCCTATGATCGGTATATGGCGCTCCCGTGCGATCGCCAGACACGGAGCATCACGAGCTGCGGGCGGGCTGGTGCGGGACAGGTATTCGGACCCGGCCGAGGTGACCTCTCCTTTGAGGTCGATGTTGTCTTTGACCGCCAGCCGCAGGCGGCCGCTGTCATCAAGCAGCGGATGATACTCAATGAAGGCGTGCTCGCGCGCGTGTCTGGTCCGACGATTTTCGATGGAGCAGCCCACCAACAAAGCCGCCAGCAACATTCCTGAAATCAAGGCGTGTGGGGTGATGCAGGAATGTTTTTTCATCTGAATGCATTGTATGGGTGCTCAGGCAGGCAGGCTCACAACTGAAGAGTTCCTGATGCGTGAATGTCAGGCTGACCGCATCCAAGCTGTGCGATCAATGATGGTGATGGCCGTAATGATTGCCGCCGTACAAGTAATGACCACCGTGATAGTAGCGGCCGGTGTAATGGTGACCGTTGTAGAAGAAGCGGCCGGGCTCATAACGCCCGCCATAGTAGTAGCGGTTGTTGTGATGATAGTAGGGCGAGTTATAACCACGAGGCAGTGTGCTGTAATAGCCGGCACCCACACCGACACCACCCACGGGGTACACTGGATAATCACAGGAGGAGAGGAGCAGCGTGCAGCCGAACAACAGGCAGATGATGGGGCGTGTTTTCATGATCAATTCAGAGGTTGTAATGTGCAACGGAATCGTGGCTGACTGGCGCGATGGCTGCATCGTTCGCAAACAAAGGGCGCCGGGTGCAGTGCGCGGCATGGGTTCCGGACAGGAGAAGTACAACCGTCAGAGGGACGAGGTCCGAAAATTATCTGGCATGAAACATTATTGCCGAAACCCTCAATCCTCATTTCCATGAAAACCATCCTATTTGTCATTGTGTGTTCTTCTCTTTCGCTCTCCTCCTGTAGCAACGGGCCGGCAGCCCGCAGAGGCACGGTGATAGGTGCTGTCGGCGGCGGTGTCGCGGGCGGTCTCATCGGCCGGGATCTTGGCGGCGTTGCCGTTGGCGCAGGTCTCGGCGCACTGGCGGGAAACATGATTGGCGGTGCGCATGATCGCCGCCACTACCGTTACTATCATTAGTGGAACGGACCCGCTCCGGTTCACAGATCGGACAGAAAAAGAGCTGAAGTCGAAGGACTTCAGCTCTGTATTTTCCAAGTTCGCAACTGCTCAGGAGAAGAGATGTCTGAGCCGGCTGCCCAGCCTGGAACTGCTCGCGGAATCCAGTCCGCGCTTCACGGTGCTGACACCTTCATCGGCCAGATCGCTGGCACGGTCATAGGCGGGTTCGGCGATTTCAGCGAGACGGCTCTGGATATCCTCGAGCAGTTGAAGGGCACGTTGTTTCGGGGAGGGTGGTGGAGCCAGCAGTTCTCGTACGACGAGGCTGACAGCGCAGCCGAAGCCGAGGGTGGCCAAGGCGGCGGTGAAAGGATGACGACGAATCAGGCTTTCGAACTGGCTGAAAGGCGTGGCAGGGGCGGCCCGGGTGACGGGGGTTTCTTCGTCCGTGGGTGGAATGACAGAGGGATCGATCATGGCAGGAGGATTTGAGGTTGTTTGGCGGGAGGAGTGCAGAGTTCGAAAGCTTTGACCATGCCGAGCGTCAGCAGAGCGGGACGCAGCATGGTGAGCGTGACGGCGGTCGCGCTGGCGACAAGCAAGCGGGTGGGAAGCACGTGGAGAGCCAGGCCCAGGCCGATGACTGCGGCCACGGCTTTGGCGGGTTCGTTGCGGGCCATGGTGTCAGCGTCATGCACGAGACGATGGACAAAATTTTCGGTGGTTTGGGGGATGGGTTCGGTATTCATATGAGAGGGTTGAAAGGTGGTGAGATGATTGATCAGGATGCTGTGCGCGGACAGGGCTGCTCAGCGGCTGTGTGCAGCGCGAGTGCGAGCGGCTTTTTTGGCGGATGCAGAGCGCTCGGCGGGCGTGCGCCGGCTTGCGGCGGCACGCGCCTGCTGTGAGAGCGCGGACTTGGAGGCTGGCTTTCTGCTTTCACGCTTCAATGCGTCCAGCGTCGCACGCGAGCGTTTGCGTGAAGCGGGTTGGTGGCCGCCTTGACTGGCCTTGTCCAAATCACGCCGGGCTTTCTCACGAGTCTTTTCGGATGCTTTGCCAGGCTTTGGTGGCGGCAGTTTGACACCCGCACGTCGTGCCTTGGAGAGACCGATGGCAATGGCTTCTTTGGTGGAGCGTGCACCGTGGGCGCCCTTGCGAATCAATTCGATCTCTTCGCGAACGAACTTGCCAGCCTGGGTGGAGGCTGATTTGCCCTGGCGCTGATCGCGGCGTGCGAGGGCGATGGTGCGTTGACGGGGCATGCCGTTGTTTCGTAAATCAACGCGAGAGCGGCCGGATGAATCATCAACGGGCGGGTGCGGAGTGGTGCGGGGGAATTTTCCCCATCCACGTGAAGTCAGTGAACCGATAGGAGGGTGAAGGAAAACTACCCCCTACGATCATGAAACTGCATCAAACTATTATTACTCTGATTGGAGTGCTGACCCTGGCGAGCTGCGCGGGACATCTGCCCAACACATCCCCCGCATACTACAATCCCAACTGCTACGCTAACCTCTACGAACACAAGGGATTCCGTGGCGAGGTGGTGCAAGTTCAAGGCCCATCATCCTACTCCTCCCTCAAACACCTGAAGGGGCGTGACTGGGACAACACGATCGGCAGTGTGCAGACCGGCCCTGGCTGCTGGCTTGTCCTCTACAAGGACAAAGACTTCAAAGATGCCAGCATCATCATCGGCCCCAACACGACGGCTGCCAACCTTGGGGAGATGGATGATCAGGCGGAATCCATCAAGGTGTTTGATCGTCAGCCGTAAGTGATGCGTGAGCAGGGAGGGCAGTGGCTCTCCTTGCCACGCAAGGCTGCCATTTTTTTCTCTCACAGCCAAGTCAGCAAGGATCCGCACGCCCATGAAGCCTGACGCGATGAAAAACTCCCTGCACCAGACTAGCAGCACCAAGGCGGGCAACGTGCTGTCATGCATCGAGCGTTCCTATTGGACTGGCGTGCAATTTCGGGCGACGCGCATGAACCCAACCCGTGTGCAGGAGGAGCAGCGGCAGCGCCTGAAGCACCTGCTTGAGATCGCCCGAGTGCGCTCGTCCTACTACCGGGAGAAGTTTCGCCACCTTGATGTGGGCTGCACGGACCTTGAGAAATTTCCGGTGACGACGAAGGCGGACCTGATGAATCATTTCGACCAGGTGGTGACTGATCCTGCGGTGACGCGTGCCGGAGTGGAGCAGTTCATTGAGGACATTCGGAATGTGAAGCAGCCGTTTCTCGGGAAATACGCGGTCTCACACACCTCAGGCAGCCAGGGACAGCCCACACTGATCGTGCAGAATCAACTGGTGCTGGATCTGCTGTTTGCCTTTCAGATGACGCGGGGCCACTTCGGTCATCGCGGCGGTTTCCTGGGCTTCCTTGATGCGGTGCGCACGCTGCGCGAGCCGGCCCGTCTGGCGGTGGTCATCAATCAGCAAGGGTTCTTTCCTTCCGCGTGGGTCTGGCAGCGGCTGCCGGAGTACATGCATGTGTACATGAGCTTTCTGTTTGTGCCGGCGAATGATCCCGATCTGGTGAAAAAGATCAATGAGTTCAGTCCGAATGTGCTGAGCGCCACACCGACCACGCTGGATCTGCTGTCACTGAAGATTGACCAGTTTCGCCTGCCGAAGCTGCGGCAGGTGGTGACCTGGAGCGAAACGCTCACGCCGCCTGCACGGCGACGTATTGTGGAGGCTTTTCGAGTGCCGCTGATGGACAACTATGCCTCAGGAGAATGCATGTTTTTGACCAATGGCTGCCCGGCGGCACCGGGAGCGCATGTGAATGCCGACTGGGCCATTCTGGAGGTGGTGGATGAAAACTACCAGCCGGTGCCACCCGGGCAGCTGGGACACAGAGTTTTGATGACAAATCTGGCCAACACCGTGCAGCCTTTTATTCGTTATGAGATCGGTGACAGGATCATCATGGCCACGGAGCCGTGCGGATGCGGGAATCGAATGCCACGGATTGAAAAGATCGTGGGACGAGCCGCGGACTTTTTCTGGGTGCACACAGCCACGGGCTTCCGCCCATTGACGGCCTATCCATTCCAGCATGCCTTCGACTACCGGCGTGAGGTGCGTGAATGGCAGGCTGAGCAGGTGGAGAGGAACCGCATTGTCGTCAGGCTGGAGCCCATCCCTGGAGCCACTCCTGATCTGGTGGCAGCGAGGAAGCGGCTGGATGAACGGCTGGAGCTGGCTGGATTGCGGCAAGATCTGGACATCCGCCTGGAGTCAGTGCCGCATCTGACAACGGATGCGCGCACGGCCAAGTTCCGTCGCATGGTGAGTCGCGCGGGGATTCCTGAAGATTTGGATCCTTCTTTGAAGAGCGTCGCAGAAGATTTTGCGACTGAAGAGAATGGTTCTGCGGTGTTGATCTCCTGAGGGCTGCCAAATTTCAGCAATGATGCAGAATCATGTGGCGGTGGTTGCAGGCATGCGGAATCAACTATCTGAACAGATCGAGCAGAACTGCCACCAACAAACCGACCACAAACGATTCTATTGCATGGATTTTTCTTCATGGGCCAGCCACTTCAAAGACGCGGCGTTGGAGCATCTGGCGATGTGGTTCGCCAATCGTTATCATTTAAAAAAGCTTGGGCGCATCAAGGAGTTGAAACTGGACAGTGCTGCGCAGGAGATCTTTCTGGTGATGGATCTTCACGGTGAGAAGGAGTTGATTGAACTGACCGTGCATTACCGAGTGCAGAGCCCGACGGTGCTGGAGATTGCTGAAGTGCAATGCTCCCGGCCATGGATCACCGAATTCGTCAATGGAATGGTGCCTGCGGAGCAAAAACGGCTGACGGTTCCAGCGACGGTGACCCGGATACTGGCACCTGCGCGCAAGGGGTAATGGAGGAGCGTGTATGAGAGTGGCAGAAGGGCTTCGCTAGAGGGATACAATTGTGGAGCAAGCGAAGCGTAACCACCAAGCTGTGCAGCGTTCCGCCGCCTAGCATCGACGAGCAGTCTGCGCACGGTTCTCGCATACCTCCGGCATGCGCTCTTGAGTAAGAATGCATCGTTCGTGTGATCCGGTGGTTCTCGCTCGGCAAGCCTCGCTGCACCACCGGCTAATTTCTCTGCTCCCTGCCAGGAGCGCAAAGATTGGTGCCTGTGGGCAGAACCGAACTATCTTGAAGATCTAATGTCTGCCAATTATGCGAGCCGTAATATAAGAGGCTGCGCGCAAGGGGTGAGAACTGGTCCTGAGCGCGGGCAACCCGGATCAAGAGCGTCCTTTGATCATGCGAAACACCAGCAAGATGATGATTGCACCGCCGACCGAGGCGATGAAGCCGACGGGTTCGCCCTCAGCATACCAGCCCGCAGCGCGGCCAAGGTATCCGGCCAGCATGGAGCCCACCACGCCCAGGAGCATGGTCACCAGGCAACCGCTGGGATCTCTGCCGGGGGTGAGAAATTTGGCGATGGCGCCGGCGAAGAGTCCAATAAGAAGCATCCAGAGAAAAGACATAAATCAAGTGGGGTGGAAGGGTGTGAGTTACATCGTCACATCGCCGCGCAGTGACAATGCGGCTGCATGAGAATGCAGGATTCTTTTATGAGGAGGACTTATTGTGGAAGCATCTCTGGAGCAGGCAGTTTGCCGGGAACGATGTCCACGCGGGCTCCGGGGTTTACCCAGTGACACAAGCGGATGATATCCCGTGAGCCCATGCGAACACATCCCCATGACGCGGCGGTTTTCAGACATTTTTCAGCGGTGGTGCCATGGATGTAGATGCAGCGCTTGAAGGCACGAGCGTTCTGCGGCTCCTTGCCACGCAGCCGCAGGATGCGTGTGACGATGGCATCACACCCGGGTGTGTTGGCGCGCAGGATTTGTCCGGTGGGTTCGCGTCCACGCAGCAGGGAGCCCTTGGGCAGGCCTTCGCCGATGATGTCGAGGACTTCCAGCCGACCCAAGGGTGTCTGATTGGAGCGAAGCTTGTCGCCCAGGCCAAACTTGGAAGTGCTGACGGGGTAGCGTTTTTTCGGAACATTGTTTTCAAACGTCACCATCATCTGCTGCTCCACACTGACGACAATGCGCTGAGTCGGCGGCGGCTGAGGACAGGGACAGGGCCGGGAGAAGATGGCGAGCCATGATGAATGTTTTTTCGGCGGCGGCATGGGGCAGGGGCATGACGGCGCGCAGCTCAAGAGTCCCCACGGAAGGAGGAACAGAGACAGATGTGCGATGGCCAGCAGGCTCTTCGTTGGCTGTTTCATATCTTTTTATCGTGGATGTCTTCCCATGTGGACGGGCATTCGAGGCGCAACGTTTGTCATGACGGCTTCACTTCATCAAGCAGACCCATCCATCCGGACTCTGACAGACGATTCTTTAATCGCCAACCCTGATACCTATGAAACACATTCTATATATCATGTTCACCTTTGCGACCGTCCTGACCGTCGGTTGCAACAAGCAGAAGCAAGCGATTGACGCGCAAAACGATGCGGCTAAAACCGCGATCGAGCATCAGAAGGATGCCGTGGACGCCAAGGCCAAAGAGGCGAAAGCGCAGGCGGAAATCAATGCCAAGATCGAAAAGGCCAACATCGAAGCCAAGCAGGCAGCGGACCAGGCGCAGCTGGATGCTGAAAAGAAAAAAGCCGATGCCGACGCGGCGGCCGCCAAGGCCAAAGTGGATGCGGAGAAGAAGTAACAAGGCTCACGCCGGGAGCGGGCTCAGCGAATGAGCCTGCTCTTATGAATGCAGCCCATTTCCCCCAAACTCGCAACCTCCAGCACAACAACACCATGAAAACATCCACCACACGCCTCGCTCTTCTTGTCCTTGCGTCTGCCGCCTGGACTCTCATCGGCACCAGTTGCCGCACCGTTCGTGGCTTTGGCCAGGACGTGGAACATGTGGGCAGCCACATTGAGCGTGCCTCGCGATAGCCGATGCCCACACTCTTGAATCAAGCGTTGTCAATGCAGCCGACAGGCTTGCAATCAACGCTTGGTTCATGGCGTGGAGAGGCCGATGATGGAAGAGTTTCATGCCCGTGAAGCGCAGCGCCAGATGGATGACTTCTGCGCCACTGAACCACGAGCTCCGTCATCCACCGCTGATCCGTGAAGCTGGCCTGAGGCCAATTCTACGAAATCGTTTTTTTACCCGCCAATCAATCTTACCATGAAACCATCCATCATTGCCATCCTGCTCATCGTCATCGGCGGCGTCATGCTTGCCTACGAGGGCTTCACTTACACCACGAGGGAGAAGGCCATTGACCTGGGCCCCATCCAGGTGACTGCAGAAAAAGAGCACTTCGTTTACCTGCCGCCAGTCCTTGGCGGCGTGCTGGTCATCGGCGGTGTTTTGATGCTGCTCAGGTCCAAAGGGAACTAGCCTGGCAGCCAGACGAGCGTGGTGACATCCTGGGAAGCCGTTGTTAAAGCAGCCGGGGCAATCTCGCCTGTGCAGGGTTTTGACACATCCAGAAGTGGTGCGGATCAAGATTAACAAGCGCAAGGAAGGCCTTCTGATCATGGCTTCCTCACAAACATTTTCATGGACACATTCAACCGCACGCTGTCGCACTTTATCAAATTCGTCAGCGCGTTGCTGGTGATCGGCACACTCTATGTGGGCAGGGAGGTGCTGATCCCGCTGGCGCTAGCCAGTTTGTTCACGTTTCTGCTCAATCCGCTGGTCAAGAGACTGTGCCGCTGGGGGGTGCCGCGTGTGCTGAGTCTTGGCATGGTGACGATGGTGTGCTTTTCCAGCCTGGCGCTGGTGGCGTGGCTGCTGGGCGGAGAACTGGCGAACCTCGCGAATGATCTGCCGAATCATCAGCAGAACATTCAGCGCCGCGTGGAGTCGCTGCATAAAATTGGAGAAACCCAGATCATCGTGCGACTGCGCCAGCTGGTGGGTGATGTGAGCCAGCCCAAACCTGCTGCTGCGGCTCCTGCCGCACCTGCTGCGCCCGCTGCACCTGCACCGTCAGTTCCGCCTGCTGCCGCGCTTTCATCCCAGTTTAACGGGGAGGGCATGCTGATGAAGGCTTTCAACATGGTGGTGTCTACGCTGGCCGATGCGCTGGGGATGGCGGCGGTGGTGATTTTGTTTGTGGTGTTCATGCTCCTGCGCCTGAACGACATCAGTCAGCGTGTTGCGCGACTGGTGGGCTATGGGCGGCTCACGCTGACGACGAAGGCGATCGATGAATCGGGCGACCGCATCAGCCGCTACCTTCTGATGCAGAGCACGGTGAATGCCATCTATGGGCTGGTGCTGGGAATAGGGCTCAGCGTGATCGGGCTTCCCTATGTGTTGCTATGGGGGGTGCTGGCGGCGGTCTCCCGTTTCATTCCGTATGCAGGCTCATGGATTGTGGCCATTTTGCTCTTTGGTTTGAGCCTGACCATCTTTGATGGCTGGACGAAGCCGCTGGTGGTCGTGACCTTCATCATCGTTCTCGAACTGCTGACGAACATGTTCCTGGAGCCGAAGCTTTATGGGCACAGCGTGGGGTTGTCAGACTTTGCGCTGCTGCTGGCCATCGCTTTCTGGACATCGCTCTGGGGCGGGGTGGGGCTGGTGCTGGCGACGCCGCTCACGGTCTGCATCGTGGTGTTTTGCAAGCATGCGCCTTCACTTGAGTGGGTGGACATTCTGATGGGGGAAAATCCACTGCCGCAGCCGCACCTGAGCTATTATCAATACCATCTGGCAGGCAATGAAGACGCCGCGCAGGACCTGGTGGAATTGTCGCTGAAAAAAGAAGGCTATGAAAAAACGCTGGAAGACATTGCCCTTCCTGCACTGGCCCTGACACGACGCGAGGAAGTGCTGGGAAAGCTTGATCGTGAGGAATCGGCGGAGATTTATCGAAGCATGCGCTCAGCTTTCCAGTCGTTGAAGGAGAGCACTGACAGTGGTGCTGCTGGTGCAACGCAGGCGCTGAGGGTTTATGGGCGGGCCCTGCATGGCGAGGCCGATGCGCAGGCGCTGGAGATGCTTGGAGCGATTCTGCCCGGCTCGATCGCGCTGAAGGTGGATGATGGGCCGAGGCTCACTGGCGAGCTGATGCATGAGCTGGAAGTGGAGAAGCCGGCCGTGTTTTGCATCAGCGCAATGCCCCTGCGTGCGCGGCACGATGCCAAAAATCTCTGCCTCCGAGTGCGAGGCAAACTGCCTGACCTCAAGATCCTCGTCTGCCGCTGGTGCCTTCCTGGACAGGAGCACGACCCCAAGCCGCTCCGTGAAGCGGGAGCGACCTGGGTGGTGTCTTCATTTAAAGAAGCGCGGGAGGTGCTGGAAAACCTGGTGCAATGAGCTGATGACACCGCGCCCCAATTGCCTCATCTATGGATGTGCAACCGCTTCTCACCACGCCGGACGGTCATGCTTTTCGCTGGTATGACACGGGAGAGAAGTATCTCAGCGCTGAGATTGAAGCCATCGTCACGGCACAGACGAGCATTCTCTTTGAGTGCTATCTCTTTCGTGCATCGAAGGCAGGAGAACGATTCCGGGATGCCATGACCGAAGCCGCTGGCCGGGGTGTGCAGGTGACGCTGCTGCTGGATGACGTGGGTTGCTGGGGGCTGCATCGGAACTACTTCAGCGAGCTGATCCGCCTGGGAGGAAAGGTTGTATGGTTCAATCCTGTGCGCTGGCGTTTTTGGTCGTTTCGTGATCATCGCAAGCTGCTCGTGGTGGATGACACCCAAGCCTTCGTCGGCGGGTGCAACGTCGCTCCTGAATATGCAGGAAACGGCGTTGATGATGGCTGGCGGGATGGTGGCATCGCTGTCGAAGGACCGGTGGTGCGGCACCTTGCCGCCTCGATTGAATCGCAGGTGGAGATCGCCGGGAATCAAATATGGCGTGCGCGCAAAAACAGCCGCAGCGGCTGGGTGAAGGCTGGAGCAGACGTGTCACTGCTGCTCGTACGGCCGGGGCTGCAGCAGGGGGTGTTTCAGCGCGCCCTGCACAATGATCTTCGGCATGCACGTGACATTGCCATCACCACGGCATACTTCCTGCCGGTGGGGAGCGTCAAAAAAATGCTGCTGCGCGCCGCCAGACATGCGCACAGTTTTCGCCTGCTGCTTCCCGGAAAGAGTGATGTGCCTCTGCTGCAGGTCGCGGCGCGTGCGCTTTACTCGGGCTTTCTGCGCCGTGGCGCGCAGATCCATGAATACCAGCCGCAGGTGCTGCATGCCAAGGTGCTCATTCTCGATGACATTGTTTACATCGGATCTTCGAACATCGATCCACGCAGCCTGGCCATCAATTTTGAAGTCATGCTGCGGATTCGCAGCGCGGCGCTGGCGAAAGAGGCGCGGTGCACTTTTGAGAGGGATCTTGACCACAGTGTGCGGGTGAAGCCCCTTTCATGGCGGAGGCCGTCCAACTGGTGGCAGCGACTGAAGCAGAAGCTGGCCCGCTTCATTTTCACCCGGCTGGATCTGGGGGTGGCCCAATACTTTGTGCAAAAAAGAGAGACTTCTCCCCGCCGTAGCTCCAGGTCCGGCTGGAATTGAGCACATCCATACACGGGATGGAACGCGATGGTTGAGTAACCACCCATTGCCATGAACACCCCCGCTCCGATCACCAGCCGCCAAGAAATGATCGATCTTCTGAATGAAGATCTTGCCCGCGAGTACCAAGCCATCATTGCCTATGTGGTTTACAGCCAGACGTTGAAGGGGGCGGAATACAAGAGCATCGCGGATGAACTGGCTCTGCATGCCGCGGAGGAGCTCAGCCATGCCATTCAGATCGCCAAGCAGATCGACTATTTCAACGGTACACCGACGACGACTCCCAAAGAGGTGAAGATGTCCGACAAGCCGAAGGAGATGCTGAGATTTGACCTCGAGAATGAGATGGAGACGATCCGCAACTATCGGCAGAGAATACGCCAGGCGGAGTCCATGGGAGAGTATGCGCTGAGTGAGGTGCTGCGCAAAATCATCGCCCAGGAGCAGGATCATTTCATGGATCTGGCCGAGGCGCTGGGAATTGACAACCCCGTGATCGAAGCCGAGTGATGGGTGGAGGGTGCGGTACCACTGATTCAACATGAAGCCCAAATCTAACCGCAGACGCACCGCCATGAACCAGCCTCCTTTCAATGCCATGCGTACTTGTCTGATGCTGCTGCTTGCCGCCGGGCTGACGCTCAGCACCCGCGCCGCCATCACCCTGCCGGCGATTTTCAAAGATCACATGGTGCTGCAGCGTGACCAGCCCGTCCCGGTATGGGGCTGGGCGGAGGCCGGGCAGGAGGTGAATGTGAGTTTTGCGGGACAGACCAAGATCACCAAGGCTGATAAAGACGGCCACTGGAAGGTGGTGCTGGACCCGCTGCCGGCGAGCAAAGATCCGGGCATCCTGCGAGTGTCCGGACAAAGCACCGAGGTGATCAAAGATGTGCTGGTGGGGGAGGTGTGGCTGTGCTCCGGACAGTCCAACATGGCGATGACGGTCAAAGGGGTGGCGGATGCCGAAAAGGAAATGGCGGCGGCTGATTTCCCCCTAATTCGCATGTATTTTGTGCAGTCCTTCACGGCCACGACGCCGCAGGAGCAGAGCAAGGGTGTGTGGCAGGGCTGCTCCCCGCGAACCGTTGCCAATTTCTCGGCGGTCGCCTATTTTTTTGGGCGGGAGCTGCATCAGACTTTGAAAGTGCCCGTGGGATTGATCAACTCATCCGTCGGTGGGACGGCGATCGAATCCTGGACGAGCATGGAGGCGATGCAAAAGGAAGCGGCGCTGCAGCCGCTGCTGAAGCGTTGGCAGAAGGACGTGGATTTGTTTGAGCAGCCCGACAACCGGGCGAAAAATGAGGCCGCCAAAAAGCAATGGCAGGATGCTGTGAAAGCGGCGCAGGCGGCCAAGCTGCCCCCACCTCCACAGCCGACTTATGTGGGCAGCGATCCTCTCCATCCCAACCGCCCCGGTAACTTGTTCAATGGAAAGATCGCGCCGCTGATCCCCTACGCGCTGCGTGGAGCGGTCTGGTATCAGGGCGAGTCGAACGCGGGCAATGGTCCGCTTTATGCCGTGCAGCTTCCTCTCATGATCCGCGACTGGCGCGCGCGCTGGGGCAAGGAGTTTCCCTTCGCCTGGGTGCAGCTGCCCAATTTCCAAAAACGTGAAGCCGAACCGAATGCCCCCGCCACTTGGGCGCGGCTGCGTGAGGCGCAGTCCAAGGCGCTCGCGGTTCCCAATACGGGGATGACCGTCAATCTTGATATTGGCGACGCGGTGAACCTGCATCCCACGAACAAGCTGCAGGTGGGGCACCGACTTGCACTGTGGGCGCGGGCGAAAGTCTATGGTGAAAAAATCCTGTGGAGCGGGCCGCAGTATGAAAGCCATGCTGTTCAGGGCAGTGAAGTCGTGATTCGATTTCAGCATGCTGAAGGGCTGAAAACGGCCGACGGCGGCGCGGTGGTAAAAGGTTTTGCCATTGCCGATGAAAGCCAGCACTGGCAGTGGGCGGATGCGCGCATCCAAGGCAAGGAGGTCATCGTGTCACAAAGCGGCATTCAGAAGCCGGTGGCGGTGCGTTATGCCTGGGCGAACAATCCCGAGGTCAATCTGATCAATGCGGCCAGCATGCCTGCGGCGCCGTTTCGAACGGATGACTGGCCGATGGACAATGCATCGCTGCCGCCCAAGGGCGGAGTCAGCAAGCCGTAGAGAGCGGATGGAACGAGCGGTTTGCCAACTTTCGTCAGTCTTTAAGGGGCAAAGAGCAGCACCTCGAAGCGGCCTTCATATGTCATGCAACGAAACCTGAGTGGCAGTCATTGAAGGGGAGTGGATGGCAGCCAGTTTCATACAACCAAAAAGACTGGCATGCGCGATGTCAGGATCATGACGGACACGCTGGAAAAACGGCCCTTTTTTCGAACGCAGGAGGCTGCTCTCTCGTTTGTTTTTGCAGGTGGCGAGGCCTCCTGTTGCCTTGCTCAGGCGCATGCCGTGAAGTCAACCATGCTGCTGTCTTGGGGGGGCATTGAGGAGAGGGGGCAGGTCCCAGGTGGCTCTCTCAAATGCGTCTTGTCTGGCGACTGACTGCCACCCAAGAGTGCCGAAACGCTTTCTGAACATGCAAGAAACTCCTTCTACAAAGCTCCCAAATGAACACCAGCGCCTGGCGGTAGTGGACGACCACGCGATCATCCGCGGCGTCTTTTTGACGCTGGTGGAAGATACACCCGACCTCACCATGGCGTGGATGGCTTCCTCGTTGACTGATGCACGTGCCAAACTCGCAAGAGACGAGCCGGATTTTCTGGTGATGGATGTGGAGCTGCCAGACGGCAACGGCTTTGAATTCATCCTCGAGGTTTTGAAGCAGTTTCCAAGTCTGCCGGTGCTGATGGTGTCTGCGCAGACGGACAAGAGCTACCCGAACCGGGCCAAAGCCTGCGGTGCCAAGGGCTTCATTGGGAAGGAGGCTTCGCTGGGAAGTCTGGTGGAGGCGGTGAACGCGATTCAAAGAGGTGGCGTGTGGTTCACCGGAGCCGATTGAAGCGGCGCCTGACGAGCTGCGGAGAAGAAGGGACCCGATAGAGGGGTCAGGGAGCGCCCTGATGTTTGGGTGAAAACATCAGGTATAGCCTGAGGGGAGGAGCAGGTCGGGGTCGGGTTGTGAGGTGCATGCGGGGGCGTAGTGGTTTGCCATGAAAACATTCCAATCCTTCACTGTCTCGTCATCCAGCGATGTCCCCAGCCATGAAGGGCAACCGCTTGACGAGGAACTGATGCGTGCCATTCAGATGCAAGATCCACTGGCCATGGAGACCTTGTTTCAGCGCTACCGGACACTGCTCCGAAGTGTCATCATGCGAATTGTGCCGGATTCCACCGCTGCGGACGACGTCCTGCAGGAGTGTATTCTGGAGGTCTGGAATCATGCCGATCACTTTTCTGCTGAGAAAGGCAGGGCGCTGGGGTGGATCGTGACTCTGGCCAAACGCCGGTCGATTGACTATCTGCGCCGGTCTCAAGCCTACAACAACGCCAAGGACCGGATGGAAAATGAGGTCCGGCTGAGTCCGTTCACCACGAATGCGGCGGACGACTGCGAGCACGCCGACATTTCACGGGTGCTGCATCAGCACCTGAACCGGCTGCCGGCCCACCAGCAGCAGGTCATCGACCTAGCCTTCCTCAAGGGGATGAGCCAGCGTGAAGTGGCGCAAGTCACGCACACGCCTCTGGGGACGGTGAAGACACGGATGGAACTCGGCTTGAAGAAACTGCGGTCGTCCTTTCGCGGTCGGAATGAGATGGAAAACCTGCAGTATTCCTGATCGGTGTGCACTCGGGCACAAGGGTTACATTTTCTCCCAGGCACATAGGTGACACTTTTTTATGGCTGGGGCGGCTCATCCAAGCGCATGCAGCACCTTGTTTTTGTGAGCCTGCGCGCAGGGTGGCTTTCCGAGCGAGGCCTCAGCCGAGCCGGGAAGACGCCCGTAGCGCAGGCTCACAAAACACCGCCCCTCCCATCCTCGGCTTCACGTGGCTTGGCCCCAGCCTGTTTTGGCAGATTTTTATGCCCTTTGACCTTCATGGTGCGCTCATCAAAAACGCCCAGCTCAAGGTCTTGGAACCACACTGCCCAGCGCCCGTCTCCCACCGGCTCCAGCCCCACATCTTCGCCGCTGAGCACCTGTGTGAGATGCACCTCATGGCCGCTCCACTTGATCGTGCCTCCTGGCTTCACTTTGCGCCGGTGCCACTCCTCAGGGAACTCCCGCGCATCAGGCAGTCGCTGAGGATACTCAAGGCTCGATGGCCTGTAGTGTTCCGCAGGTGTGGTCTGGCCCAGCGCCTCGTGCGGGCGCTCGTGGTTGTACTCGCGGCGGAACTCGTCAAAGCAGCGCTGCTGCGCCTTGAGCGTTCGTGCTGGCGGTGATGCGGTGTGCTGTTCCAGCGTGCGATGAAAGCGCTCGTGCCGTCCGTTTTGCTGCGGCTTGCCCGGCTCGATGCGTTCCAACCTGATGCCCAGCCGCAACCACCACACGCTCAGTGCGCTGAGCCCGCCGAGCGTGCGGCTGGCAAAGGGCGGCCCGTTGTCCGAGCGTATCGCGCACGGCATCCCATGCTCCCGGAACGCGCTGATCATGATGGGCTGCACCAGCGGCCCTCCGGTCTTGCTGCCCAGGCACTGGCAGCGCAGAAGGTAACGGCTGCTGGCATCGGTGAGCGTCAGTGGACTGCACTTGCTGCCATCGCCCGTGCGGAACCATCCCTTGAAGTCCACGCACCACACCTCGTTGGGTGCACGTGCATGCCCCAGCGGCTGGCTGCTGGGCACTGCGCTGGCATGCGCACGTCGCTTGATCGAATTGGACAGCCCATGCCTGCGCAAGATGTCGCTGACCGTGCTCTCCGCAGGATGCGGCCCCACTTCAGACTCGCGCTGCAGCCGTGCCAGAAGCTTTGGCGCGCCCCAGTGTGGCCAGCGAGCCTTGAGCCGCAGGATATGCTCGACGACCTCCAACTCCGTGGCGTTGGGATGGTGATGCGGTGCGCTGGATCGCTCCTGCAATCCCTCCGCTCCTGCCTGCTCGTAGCGAGCGATCCACTTGTAGACGGACTTGCGGCTCACGCCGTATCGCCGGGCCAGCTCCGCTGGCCCATAGCCGCCGCTCAAATACTCGCCGATCATCTTCAACCGTTCCTTCATCTCGTCTGTTTGGTTCCAGGGCATCAGTCACCCTGTCACCCATGTCCCCGGGAGAAAGTGTCACCAACGTGCCCGGAACATACCATCGGTAAGAAAGCCGGCGGGGAGGGGGAGCGGAGTTATGCCCGCCTAAAAAAAGCCCTGTCCGGCAAGATGCCGGACAGGACTGAGAACAAGCAGAGCGGGGGTTTTGAGTGAAGAGAATCAAGGTTTTCTCTTCGCCGCCTATTCAAGAGGCAATCGGTCTACGCGATGAAAGCGGATGCCCTGAACTTGAAAAAAGAGTCGAACGACTGGCTATTTGTTGGACTGGCTATTGACCCATTCGACAGCGGCACGGATCAATTCAGGGGCGGTCTGGACCTTGAGCTTCTCCTTGATGTGGGAGCGGTGGGTTTCCACGGTCTTGACGCTGAGGAAAAGAGTCAGGGCGATCTCTCGAGTGCTGCGGCCTTCCCCGAGGGCGTGAAAGATTTCCAGTTCGCGGTCGCTGAGCTGGTCCACGGCCGAACCGCTGCCATTGGACGTGCGTCCATTGAGAAAAGTATCGAGCAGACGGCCGCCGATGGCTTCGCTGAGGTAGAGCGATCCGGAGAGGACACGGCGGATCGCCTCGATCACTTTTTCAGGTGCCTCGGCCTTCATGATGTAACCGCGGGCACCAGCGCGGAGGGCGCGCTCGGCGTAGAGGTTTTCATCATGGGAGGAAAGCATGAGGGCCGGCAGCGTGGGGAACTGGGCGCGGATGGATTTGATCAGTTCAATGCCGTTGGTGCCATTGATGGAGATGTCCACGATGAGCATGTCCGGCTTGAGTTCCTCCACGGAAGACATGGCCTGGGCGGCGGAGCAGACGCCGCCGCAGACAAGCATGTCCGGCTGGTGATTGATGAGCTGGGTGATGCCGTCGCGGAAGATGGGATGGTCGTCCACGATGAGGACGCGCCGCTTCAGCTCTTTGGCAGGAGATTCCTTCGTTCCGAGTGTGCTATTGGAGACTTTCGCCATGAGAAACGGGATCAGTTGGGTGCCCACAGGAAACAACGTCAAACCGGGGCGGGCAAGCTGCATTTTACCGACATTATGGACTTCAGGCGAGAGTGCCGCCGGCAAGTGGTTCAGGGCTGTTTCAGGTTTCAGGGCGGGTGGAAAAGCGGTGGAGCATTTTGCGCAATGCCTCGGCGGTGACGGGCTTGACGATGTGCTCGGTGAAGCCAGCGGCATGCACGCGCGCAATATCAGCCTCCATGCCGTAACCACTCATGGCGATGGCAGGGATATCGGACTTTTCCCGCAGCGCTGCGATGACTTCATAACCGGAGCCATCAGGCAGTCCGATGTCGCTGAGCAGGAGATCGAAGGTGCCCTCCGCCAGCGCCTGGCGTGCTTCCGCCAGTGTGCTGGCGACAGTGACGGCGTGATTCCAGCGAGTCATCAGCCGGTGGAGAACATGGCGCGTGTCGTCATGGTCCTCGACGAGCAGCACGCGCAAGGACCGAGCTGGTGCGAAGGGATCGATGCTGGGCGTGGCATGCGCATTTTCCGGGACGCTCCCGGCGGCACTGAGAGGAAGCTCGACGATGAATGTGGCGCCCTGCTTATGCCCGGCACTGCGCACGCTGATGGTGCCGCCGTGTGCTTCCACCAGCCCCTTGGCGACACTCAAGCCCAGCCCCAGGCCGCCGAAACGCCTTGTGGTGCCGGCCTGGCCCTGGCGGAAAGGCTCGAAGATTTGAGGCATCAGTTCCGGGACGATGCCGATGCCATTGTCTTCGATCTCGACTCTCAGCTTGTCTGCCGACTGCATGGTGCGGATCGTCACCTGGCCGCCTGGGTGGGAGAATTTCGCGGCGTTGCCGAAGAGGTTTGAAAACACCTGGGTGAGGCGTGCGGCATCCCCGCGAATCATCAGCCTGTCCCGGGCCAGATCCAATACCGGGGTGATCTGCTTTTCCTGCAGGACGGGTTTGATCATCGCGAGGGCATCACGCAGAATGGAATGAAGATCCGTCGGGGTGGAGTGGATGCGAAGCTTGCCCTGAGTGATGCGGGTGACATCTAGAAGGTCGTCCACGAGCCGTGCCTCGAGCTCGATGTTGCGACGAATGATGGCGAGGTATTCACGGACTTCCGAGGCATCTGCGGCCTCGTTCATGAGAGCGGAGGTGGCGGCGAGGGCGGGTGTCAGGGGGGTGCGCAGCTCGTGGCTGAGCACGGCCAGGAAATCATCCTTGGCCGCATTGGCCGCCACGGCGGTGGTTCTGGCGGCGGCCAGTTCCTGCACCATGGAGGCGAGGTCGTCCGAACGGGAATCCAAGGCGCGGCGCAGCGTGTCGCGGGCGAGCTTTGTTTGAAGCTGATTGCGCACACGTGCGCGGAGCTCATCGATGGAAAAAGGTTTCAGCACATAGTCTTGCGCGCCTTCGACCAGGAGATTGAGTTTTGTCTCTTCGTCGGCCTTCGCGGTGAGCAGGATCACCGGCAGGTCCCGCAGGGCCTCGTCCTGGCGGAGAGCGGCGATGAGTTCCTCACCCGTCATGACCGGCATCATCATGTCTGTGAGAATGAGATCCGGCATGCGTTCGCGGATGGCCGCCAAGGCCGCCTGGCCGTTTTCTGCCGTCCGGGTCTGTGCATCAGGCTCAAGGACACGGCAGATAAATTCACGCATGTCCTGATTGTCTTCGACGACGAGAACATCCGGCCGTGCCGACACCCGAGGCTGGGCAGGGGGCTGCTGATCAGTCTGCGCAGGTGCGGTGGCTGGAGCATTGGCCAGCCGCTGCATCACGGCATCTGTGCCGCTCCACGCCGAGGTCTGAACATCCACACCGTGCGGGGCATGACGCGGCAGGCGCACACGGAACTGAGCGCCGCCGGCAGCGCTCTCGCCGACGAAAATGGTGCCGCCATGCATTTCGACAAATTCCTTCACGATGGAAAGTCCGAGGCCGGTGCCGCCATAGCGCCGCTGGGTGTCCCTGTCCCCCTGCTGAAAACGCTCGAAGATGGTTTCGCGGTAATCGGGAGGCACGCCCGGGCCTGCATCCTCCACGGTGAGGGAGAGCTGGTCGCCGTCCTCTGCCAGAGAGAGGCGCACAGTGCTGTCATTGGGGGCGTATTTGAAGGCATTCGAAAGCAGATTCATGAAGACGCGCTGCACTTTGTCGCCATCCACTTCAGCAACCACCTCCGCAGGCGCCTGAAGCGCGACGCTGATGCCGCGCTCGCTGACGATGGATTCGAAGATGTTGGCCATGGCGCGTGCCATGGCGGCCAGATCGATGCGTGAGTAATGGAGGTCCAGCCTGCCGAACTCCAGCTTTGAGACATCCAGCAGATCATTGACGTATTTGTGAAGGAGGAGCGCATTGCGGCGCACCACGGTGAGTTCGCGCCGTGCCGCAGGGTCTTTGGCCGTCTGGAGAAGATGCTCAACGGGGGCGAAAATCAGTGCCAGCGGCGTGCGCAATTCATGGCTGACGTTGGCAAAGAAGTTGGTCTTGAGCTGGTCAAGCTGGGTGACCTTTTTGTAGAGGTCGTTCAATTCGCCGTAAGCACGCTCCAGCTTCACTCCTTGTTCCGCAGACAGACGCGCGGCCTTCAGCATGCTGAGGATGTGCGGGACGAGCGGGGGCAGGACCACCGCCGTGGTCACTGAGGCGATGGCGGTGATGAGCTTTACCCAGCCGGAAAGCCAGTAGCGGGGATTCTCCGCCGTGAGAGTCCAGACTTCCATGAAGTGTGTGGCGCCACAGGCCACGATGAAGATGGCGAAGGCGATCATGATCCAATGAAACGGCAGTTCATTCCGCACACGATAAACGATCCAGACCAGCGTCGTCGAAATGGCCACATAGGAGAAGCCGATGAGCAAGTCCGAACCGCCATGCAGCTGCATGAGCTGCTGATTGAACAAATAGCAGTGGGAATGGGGCATGAAGTAATCACCCACTCTCACGCCGGAGGAGAGATAGAGGCCGGCAGCGAACAGCATGAAAACGGCGGCGAGAAGGACGGATTGAAGAAACGAAGGTTTCATGGCATTGTGGCAACATGGCATATGCTCATGGCGCTGGTGCGGAACACAGGCTCATGAGGGAAACAAGTTCTGGCGAATGATTGGGGCTTGAGACAGGCGGGGCAACTGAAACGCAGATGTGGAGAAAAAGGGGCCCGCATCTCAATCACAGGGCGGGGAGGACGATCTGGGAGAGCAGACAAGCTTCTTCAGGTACATGGCGCTGCAGCAAGGACGCGCCGTTTGACTGCAACATGCGGTGTGCCGTATACAAGCCGAGGCCATAGCCGCCGCGACGTGTCGTGGAAAGGGGCTGGCCCCAGTTGCTGGTGTCCAGCGCTTCCTTCTTCGGCTCTCTCAGTTCAAACAAAACATGGCCGTTGGCTGCGCGGGCAGTGACCGTCACGGGATCGCCCGTGGAAAAATCCGTCGCATTGGTCAGCAGTTCGCGAAAAACCGTCGCCATCATGGACACGTCCACATTGACGCGTTCGTCGCCGAGCTCGTCCACCCAATGAACCTCCAGAACATCCTGCAGCGCCGCATGGTTCTCGCGCCAGATTTCGAGCAGCACGCGGGCGGGGATGGGCGCTGCGAAAGGCTGCGGGTCTTGAAACAGAGCGGCAAGGGAACGCAGCTGCACGGCGAGCGCACGGAGCTGCTTCTGGATGCGCTCCACGCTGGCCGTGGCTTCTCCATCCGTCACGAGTTCGTTGAGGAGGGTGGTTTCCAGATCAAGGCTGTTCAAGCCGTTGCGTACATCATGCGTGTGCTGCCGCACAAACCCGGCCACGCGTTTCCAAGGGATTTCAGGTGCGGAATTCATGTTGTTCTGTACGCGAGGTGCAGAGCGCATGGTTGTCACAAACTCATCTATTTCACAAGCGACTCTGACAAGTGCCTTTGAAGTGGCAGCCGGCAGAAATTGGCACGACCAGCCGGGCTGTTAGCTGCGAAGTTTGGGGATATGATAGATTCACGCATGTTCTGTGTGCCCACTTGGTGCGGCACTAATATCAACTGGGCTCCGGAATCCAGGAGACCATGAGCGCCCCTGCCCAGACCACCATGGTTTCCCCTGCGACAGCCACCGCTGGCAAACGACTGCTGGTCGTGGACGATCATCCCGTGTTTCGGCACGGAATCTGCCAGTTTTTGGGCCAGTTCAGCGACGTTTCTGTCTGCGGTGAGGCGTCCAATGCGCAGAGCGCGCTCGCGGCCATGCGGCTGCACCAGCCCGATGTGGCGCTGCTCGACGTGTCCATGCCTGGAACGAACGGGATTGAGCTGATCAAACACATGCTGGCGGAGCAGCCGTCGCTGATCATTCTCATGATCTCCATGCACGATGAATCCCTCTACGCCCTGCGGGCTTTGCGGGCTGGTGCGAAGGGCTATGTGATGAAACAACAGGCGATGGAAAACATCCTGGAAGCACTGCGCAAAGTCATCGGGGGCGGCATCTATGTCAGTCCGCACTTCACCGAAAAGCTGATTTTCAAGACCATCCAAGGCAGCGAAGGGGACCTGGGATCGCCCGTGGACAAGCTCTCTGATCGTGAGCTTGAGGTTCTGCAACTGTTTGGACGCGACAAGACGACGCGCGAGATCGCCGACGCACTGCATCTCAGTGTGAAGACGGTCGAAACACACCGGATGCATATCAAAGAAAAGCTGGGGTTTAAGGATGCGGACGAACTGATGAGGTTTGCCATCGAATGGGTCGCGGTGTCGCAAGACTGAGCCGTTTCTTTTTTCATGGCCGGCGGCAGCGCCAGCTCATACGAAGTCTGCCTCGGCCATCCGGACCTCACTTTCAATGATGCCTCTGTCGATGGCGTAGCGGGTGAGGCCGGCGATGTCATGGATGCGGAGTTTTTTCATCAGGCTCTGGCGGTGCTTTTCGACCGTCTTCACGCTGATGTGCAAGGCAGCCGAAATCTGTTTGTTGGCGCTGCCTTCCGCGACGAGCTGGAGCACCTCGGCTTCGCGAGAGGTGAGCTGGGTGAGGCAGGATTGCTCCTGGTCGGCATTGTTGCCGGACTCGCGCTCCAAATGTCTGGCAATGGAGGGACTGAAATAGGATTCGCCATTGTGTGCGGCGCGGATGGCGGCGGGCAGGAGTTCTGCCTCGGACTGCTTGAGGAGATACCCCGAGATTTTGAGCTTCATCAGCTCCTCCAGATGGATGGGATCGCTGGAGGCTGACAAAATGAGAATCTTGGTGGCAGGCAGTGCTTGCATGATCTGCCGGGTGGCTTCCAGCCCGTTGAGCCGTGGCATGTGAATGTCCATCACGACAATGTGGGGCTGCAGGTGCAGGCAAAGTTCGACGGCCTGGTGTCCATTGGCGGCTTCGCCAATGATCTTGATGTCTTTTTCATCCGCCAGCAGCGAACGCAGGCCTGCGCGGAGAATCATGTGGTCTTCAGAGAGCAGAATGGTGATCGGATTCATCAGGAGAACAGAGCGGTGGTTGAATCGCAAATAAGCCCTGCGCCGGGAGTTGATTCACATGAGCTTCGCAAGTCGAGGAGCAATGGGCTGTACCCCGCTGATGAAAAAAGTGGTGGGGCGAGAAATTCAACGCGTCCGGGACGGGCCCGAGCTGCGATGGTCATTCTAAAATCTCACCTCGATTTGCATTATGGAAATCATTGACCAAGCGATCCACATCGACCTGCCTCTGCAGACCGTTTACAACCAATGGACCCGGTTTGAGGATTTTCCGCTGTTCATGGACGGAGTCACCGAGGTGCATCAGCTGGGTTGTGACCGGGTGGAATGGCAGGTGAAGATGGGCGGGAAAAAGAAGACCTGGCTGGCGGAGATCATCGAGCAAGTGCCGGATGCCTGCATCGCATGGCGCAGCACGAATGGAGTGGTGACTTCTGGAAGGGTGGTTTTCACTTCGCTGGGCATGAACTGCACCCGCGTGCATCTGCACCTGAACTACAAGCCTGAGGGGATTGTTGAGAAGGCGGCCGCTGCACTGGGGCTGGTGAAGGCGCGGGTGGTGGGAGATCTGCTGCGCTTCAAAGATTTTATCGAGGGAGCGGTCGTTTTGCCAGATGGCTGGCGGGGCACCATCGGTAGCAGCAACCACAGCCGGAACGAGGCTGCGCACACGCCGGCGAACGGTCACAAAATGCTGAAGACGAAACACAGCAGCCCTAGCGCGCAGATGAGCCTCAATTCAGTGTGCGTGGAGTGATGCCAACATTCCAGCGATGATGGCGGAGGAATCAGCCGTCTTCACGCTTGGATATTCCGGGTCGGCCAGGCACGATGTTTCCTCGGTGTAGAAAAAGAATGCAGCCGACTGGCCGGCTCCTGTGCTGGCGGCAATGCTGTCATTCTCAAGAACCGAGATGATGAGGTCAGACAGCCAGAGCAAATCGAAGGAGCCGGCGGCACCGGCTGCGAGTTCACTGTTCTGCGTGGACCCGGCAAAGGGCGGCACTGATGCGGGAAGGGGATTGCACTGGGACATAGGGGGGATGCAGGTTCATCACAGCCGTTCGAATTGGAACGCCCGGCTCATTGACAGGATTCACACGACAGGCGGACGGCGGCCTGAAATGAACGAGAGCAAAAACAGCACGAGAAAAACCACGAAGCAAACGTGGGCGATCCATGCCGCCGTTCCAGCGACGCCGCTGAATCCAAGCGCCCCAGCAATGAGAGCGATGATGAGAAATGTGAGAGTGTAGGATAACATAATATGCCTTTCCGTTTCTTATGGTTCGCGTGTGACGGCATGGGCGGCCGTATCCATTTGGCCGCTGGCAGGTGTGTCGTGACTAGGCGTCCATCCGGGCGTTTTCGATGAGCGTCAGCAGGTGACGCTGGGCCCGCAGCACGGGCTGCTCATTGCCAAAGGCCAGATCGAGGACCGGCATGGTTTTATGAATGCGCTCCTCCAAGGCCTCGTCGTCGTCATCGAGATGAGCTGCTGCGTCCGCCAGTTTGACCAGCCGCGTCTGCCAGTCGCAGGCTTGGAGCCGCTTGAGATGAACGCCTTCGTCCAAGTCTGGAGCACGGCTTAAGCGCTCCACCCGGGATGCGATGAGGCGGCCAAACTGGCTTTCAATTTCTTCCAGCGAGACATCGGTTTTCTCCAGCACATTGTGCAGCAGCGCGGTGGCCAGCACGGGAGCTTCCTGGCAATGATAGACCGCCGTGAGCGTGACAGCCACGCGTGTGGCCTGGGCGAACGACGGCGGGACTTCATTGGGGGGCACTTCGCCAGCATGGGCCTGTGCGGCAAATGCGGCGGCTTTCTGCCAGAGGGGCTGGGAGATGGCGGCTGCGATGTCCGCCTGCTGCTCGTGCAACTGGTCGTAGAAAAAAGAGGCCATGACATTCATGCCGCATAATCGTGCCAGCCCCGGAATCCGGATGTGGACTGATCAACACCGCCTGTTTTTTGTCTTAGGCAGGTCGTTGCAAGCTGGAGGAACTGGCGACGGTCAGTCGAGGTTCAGCTTGCGTGCCAGGCGGTTGAGAAGCCGGTGAATGCGGTCTGCTGTGTCGTCCCGCTGTTCGTGCGCAATGGACCAGGCGACGAATGCTCCCACGAGCATTCCTGCGCCGAACACGCCCAGTGCTGAGGTGCCTGGATGTTCACGCAGCAGACGTTCGCCGGAATGCAAAACCTCGGCAGCTTTTTCTTTGGTTCTTCCCAATGCCCGGTCTGCCGTTCCAGCCGTCTCACTTGCTGTGGCACTTTCCCAGACACGAGCCGCCTTTTCGGAAAGGTTTTCAGGATCGTCCAGCGTGGGAATGGATGGATTGTTCATGGTGTTGGCTAGTTGAGGGTTCATAGAATAATCGCCTGCAACGGGCGCTGCGGTTGTATGGGTTCCCCACCACGAGCTGTCCCGAACTAGCCTTTACCGGACTGGCGGGAGGCCAGCCTGGAGATGGCCTCCTGCAAAGCGGAGAACTCGACCGGCTTGGTGAGGTGCTCCGAAAACCCGGCCTGCTGGCTGCGCTCCACATCATCGTCCATGCCAAAGCCGCTCATTGCAATGGCAGGCGGACGCCAGCCGTAGAGGGCGAAGAACTGCTCCAGCAGTTCGGTGCCACGTCCGTCAGGCAGTCCGATGTCCGAAATGAGCAGGTCGAATTCGTACCCGCGCGCGACTTCGAGGCTCTCGGCGAGGGAGGCCGCGGTGCGGACGATGTAACCGCGCCGCGTCAGCAGTCGTGTCAGCGTGCCCAGCGTGTCAGGATGATCTTCGACGACCAGCAAGCGCAGACCTTCAGGGGCCGAGAGCGGATGCTTCGATTCTCCGTTGGGCTGATCCGAAGGCATGGAGGAGGGGAGACGGACGGTGAACTTGGAGCCGCAATTGGGGCCGTCACTGTGCGCAGCGATGACGCCGCTGTGCATTTCCACCAGAGCCTTGCAGATGGCCAGTCCGAGGCCGAGGCCCGCCTGAGTGTGCAGCGCGCCCTGCTCGAATGCATCAAAGATGCGGTCCAGCTTGTCGGGCACGATGCCGATGCCCTGGTCCGCGATCTGGACGCTGATGCGGCCTCCCGGTTCGGTGACATAGGTGCTCACTTCGATGGTGCTGTCCTCGGGGCTGAACTTCGCGGCGTTGGTCAGCAGATTCCAGAAGACCTGCTGCAACCGTGCGAAATCTCCGCGCACATGCGGGTCGGGGGCTTCCAGCTTTTCCGCCACTCGAATCCGTCGTGCGGAAAGATCCGGCTGGCAGGTTTTGATGGCCTGGTGCAGGGCCTCGTGAACATCGACGGGATGCAGTTCGAGGCGCAGCTTGCCATTGCGGATGCGCGCGAGATCGAGGAGGTCGTCAATCAGGCGCGCTTCCAGCCGCACATTGCGCTGAATGGTGGCGATGTGCTCGCGGACGGCGGGAGGACACTCGATCTCCTCCAGCAGGGTGACTGCATGGACGATGGGTGAAAGCGGGGTGCGCAATTCGTGAGAGAGCATCGCGAGGAAGCGATCCTTGGCGGCGTTCGCCTCCTCGGCCTCGGCCTGCGCGGATTCCGCGCGGATGCGGCGTTCGCGTTCCTCGGCCTCGCGCTCCAGCGCCTCATTGCGTGCGGCCAGCTCCATGTTTGCGATGCGGAGGGCCTCCTCCGCCGCCTGCCGCGTGCTGTTCATGTCGGCGAGAGCGCGGGTCTTGCCGAAGAGATCGACAAAGACGTTCACCTTGGAGCGCAGCACGGCGGGATTGATCGGCTTGGTGAGGTAATCGACCGCCCCGACATCATAGCCGATCACGGCGTGTTCATCCTCGCGGTAGTGAGCGGTGAGAAAGATGATGGGGATGTGCTGGGTGCGCTTGCGCTCCTTGATCATCTTTGCCAGGTCGATCCCGCTCATATCAGGCATCTGCACGTCCAGGACGATGGCCGCGAAATCTCCATTCATCAGAGCCATCAGCGCCTCGGCTCCGGTCTGTGCCTTGATAAGCCTGTAGCTGGCGCCATTGAGAACACTCTCGATCGCCAGGAGGTTTTTGCTGTCGTCGTCAACGACGAGCACCGTGGGTTTGTCCCGCAGCGGCACTTTGTGAGTGGAGGAATCAAGAGGCATGGAGGTGGTCAGCGGTGCAGCCAGACCCGGAGCAATGAGAGCAGCTGGTCGGTGTTGACCGGCTTGGCGATGTAATCGCTCGCACCGGCTTCCAGGCATTTTTCTCTGTCACCTTTCATCGCCTTCGCGGTCAGTGCAAGGATCGGAAGGTTACGAAACTCGGGTTGTTTGCGGATTTCGCGCATGGTTTCGTAGCCGTCCATCTCCGGCATCATGATGTCCATGAGCACCATGGCGAGATCATCGTTGGCCTGGATCAGCTCGATGGCCTGACGCCCGTTGGTGGCGCTGAGGATTTCCATCTCCTGGTTTTCCAGCACCGTTGAGAGGGCGAAGATGTTGCGTGCGTCGTCGTCTACGATCAGGACTTTGCGTCCGCGCAGCACCTCGTTGGTGCTGTGCAGGCTTTCCAGCATCTGCCGCTTGCTTTCCGGGAGGTCTGCCAGCACGCGGTGCAGGAAGAGGGCGGTTTCATCCAGCAGGCGCTCGGGCGACTTCACGTCCTTGAGCACGATGCTCTTGGCCATGGTGCGCAGACGGGTTTCTTCCGCACTGGAGAGGTCCTTGCCAGTGAAGACCACGACAGGCACATCTCTCAGGCTGGGTTCTTCATGGATGCGGTCGAGGAGATCAAAGCCGGTCATGTCAGGCAGGCGCAGATCGAGCACACAGCAGTCAAAGTGGCGGTCGAGCAGCGTGGTGAAAGCTTCCTCACCCGTTGCTACAGTTTTGATCTCAATGTCGTCGTGACCGAGCAGTTCGACGATGCTCTGCCGCTCGGTGTCGTTGTCTTCGACGACGAGCAGACGCTTGGTGCGTGGAGCGACGAAGGTTTTGATTTTGTCGAAGGCGCTTTCCAAATCTTCCGTGGTCGCCGGTTTCACCAGGTAGGAGAAGGCACCGCGTGACAAGCCGTGGCTGCGCTCCTCCTCCAGAGTGATGATCTGCACGGGGATGTGGCGGGTTTCGGGAGAGAGCTTGAGATTGTTGAGCACCGTCCAGCCGAGCATGTCCGGCAGGAAGATGTCGAGCGTGATCGCCGTGGGGTGATACTGCCGCGCGAGGGTCAACGCTTCGTGGCCGCGCGTGGCGACGAGACCTTTGAAGCCCTTGTCACGCGCCAGCCCGAGGAGCACACGTGCGTAGTGGGGATCGTCCTCGACGATGAGCGCCGCGAGATCTCCGACCTCCACGTTGGCGCGGTCGTCCTCGATACGTTCGTCGCGGGGCATGGCCACTGGCAGAGCGATGGAGGGGCGGGGATTGCTTTTACCTTCGCTGGCTGAATTGGGCGATGAATTGGAAGGGCCGAAATAGACCAGCGGCAGGAAGAGAGTGAAGGTACTGCCTTCATTGGGCGTGCTGGCGAGTCGGATTTCACCGCCGAGCAGAGACGCCAGCTCACGCGAGATGGCGAGACCGAGGCCGGTGCCGCCATACTTGCGGGAGGTGCCCGCATCCGCCTGCTGGAAAGCCTCGAAGATAAGCCGCTGCTTTTCCGGGGCGATGCCGATGCCGGTGTCTGTGATCGAAATCGCGATAACGGCGCCCGCCCGGTTGAGATTGGGATGGTCGGGACTCCAGCCGCCCTCGGCCAGTTTTACATTCATGCGCACATGCCCGGCAGCCGTGAACTTGAAGGCATTCGACAGCAGGTTCTTGATGATCTGCTGGAGACGCTTGGAGTCGCTGGTGAAGGCGAAGGGCAGATTGGAGTCGAACTCCATGATGAAGGGCAGGTTTTTGCTTTCCGCGATGTGGCGGAAGCTGCGCTCCACGGAATCCCGCAGGGAGTTGAAGCTGATCTCCTCAGCATCCACCGAGACCGTGCCCGACTCGATCTTCGAGAGGTCGAGAATGTCGTTGATCAGATTGAGCAGATCTGAGCCGGCGGAGTGAATGTTGCGGGCGAATTCGACCTGTTTTGGATTCAAATTACCCACGGAGTTTTCGCCAAGCTGCTGGCCGAGAATGAGGATCGAATTGAGCGGTGTGCGCAGTTCGTGCGACATGTTGGCAAGGAACTCGGATTTGTACTTCGAGGTCAGCGCCAGCTCCGCAGCTTTCTCTTCCAGCGCGCGCCGTGCCTGCTCGATCTCCTTGTTCTTGCGCTCCACCTCGGCGTTTTGGTCGGCGAGTTCCTGAGCTTTCTGCTCCAGCTCTTCGTTTGTCTGCTGCAGCTCCTTCTGGCCTGACTGCAACTCAGCCGTGAGCTGCTGGCTCTGCTGCAGGAGGCCTTCCGTGCGCATCGTCGCCTCAATGGTGTTGAGCACGACGCCGATGGACTGCGTGAGCTGTTCGAGGAAGTTGAGATGGCCGTCGGTGAAGGGGTGCATGGCGGCCAGTTCGATGACCGCCTTGGTCTGGCCTTCATAGAGCACGGGAAGCACGACCACATTGGCGGGCCGTGTTCTGCCGAGGGAGGAATGGATGGGCGTGTAATCCTTCGGCACGTCGGTCAGGAGCACACGCTGCTTTTCCCTTGCGCACTGGCCGACGAGGCCGTCGCCGAGTTCAATCTGGTCGGGCAGATCTTTTTCATTCGCGTAGGCGGCGAGGCGTTGCAGGCGTGGGTTTTCATCATCGCCAGAAGTGAGCTGATAGACTGTGCCCTGCTGCGAATCGACCAGCGGCGCGAGTTCGGAGAGCAGCATCTGGCCGACGGTGTAAAGGTCGCGCTGGCCCTGGAGCATGCGGGTGAACTTCGCGAGGTTCGTCTTGAGCCAGTCCTGCTCCTTGTTGCGCTCCGTGGTGACGCGGAGGTTGTCGATCATCGTGTTGATGTTGTCCTTCAGTTCGGCCACTTCACCACGTGTCTCCACCTGAATGGAGCGGGTCAAGTCGCCTTTCGTCACGGCGGTGGCCACTTCAGCGATGGCGCGCACCTGGGTGGTGAGGTTGGCGGCGAGGAGGTTCACGTTACCGGTGAGATCCTTCCAAGTACCAGCGGCACCGGGCACGTTGGCCTGACCGCCGAGACGGCCTTCCACGCCCACTTCACGCGCGACGTTGGTCACCTGATCGGCAAAGGTGGCCAGCGTGTCGGTCATGTTGTTGATGGTTTCAGCGAGCGCCGCCACTTCACCTTTTGCCTGCACGGAGAGACGCTGGCGGAGGTTGCCGTTGGCCACGGCGGTCACCACTTTCACGATGCCGCGCACCTGGTCGGTGAGATTGGCGGCCATCACGTTCACGGAGTCGGTCAAATCCTTCCATGTGCCCGCCACACCTGGCACCACGGCCTGACCGCCGAGCTTGCCTTCGGTGCCGACTTCACGTGCCACACGGGTCACTTCGGAGGAGAAGGCGTTCAACTGATCGACCATCGTATTAATGGTGTTTTTCAGCTCCAGAATTTCCCCCTTCACATCCACGGTGATCTTGCGGGAAAGGTCACCACGAGCCACGGCAGTGGTCACTTCGGCGATGTTTCGCACCTGGTCGGTGAGGTTGGTGCCCATGGCGTTCACGGAGTCGGTCAAATCCTTCCACGTGCCCGCGACACCTGGCACCACGGCCTGCACGCCGAGACGGCCTTCGGTGCCGACTTCGCGAGCGACGCGCGTCACTTCCGAAGCGAAGGAGCGGAGCTGCTCCACCATGGTGTTGATGGTTTCCTTGAGCTGAAGAATTTCACCGCGAACGTCCACGGTGATCTTGCGGGAAAGGTCACCGTTGGCCACGGCGATGGTCACTTCCGCAATGTTTCGCACCTGACCGGTGAGGTTGGAGGCCATGGAGTTCACGTTGTCGGTGAGATCCTTCCACGTGCCCGCCACACCGGACACCTGGGCCTGACCGCCGAGCTTGCCTTCCGTGCCCACTTCGCGGGCCACGCGGCTCACTTCGGAGGCGAAACCATTGAGCTGATCGACCATTGTGTTGACGGTGTTTTTCAGCTCCAGAATTTCCCCCTTCACGTCCACCGTGATCTTGCGGGAAAGGTCGCCCTTCGCGATGGCGGTGGCCACGTCGGCGATGTTTCGCACCTGACCGGTGAGGTTGGAGGCCATGGAGTTCACGTTGTCGGTGAGACCCTTCCACGTTCCCGCCACACCGGGCACCTGGGCCTGACCGCCGAGCTTGCCTTCCGTGCCCACTTCACGCGCCACGCGGGTCACTTCGGAAGCGAAGGAGCGGAGCTGCTCCACCATCGTGTTGATGGTTTCCTTGAGTTCGAGAATTTCGCCGCGCACGTCCACCGTGATCTGCTTGGACAAGTCACCGTTGGCCACGGCGATGGTCACTTCTGCGATGTTGCGCACCTGGGAGGTGAGGTTGGAGGCCATGGAGTTCACGTTGTCGGTGAGATCCTTCCACGTGCCCGCCACACCGGAGACCTGGGCCTGACCGCCGAGCTTGCCCTCCGTGCCCACTTCACGGGCCACGCGGCTCACTTCGGAAGCGAAGGCGTTGAGCTGGTCCACCAGCGTGTTGATCGTGTCTTTCAGCTCCAAAATTTCCCCCTGCACATCCACCGTGATTTTGCGCGACAAGTCACCGCGTGCCACCGCCGTGGTCACTTCGGCGATGTTACGCACCTGCGCCGTGAGGCTGTTGGCCATGGAGTTGACGTTGTCAGTCAAATCCTTCCATGTGCCCCCCACATCCGGCACCTGGGCCTGACCGCCGAGCTTGCCTTCCGTGCCCACTTCGCGTGCCACGCGGCTCACTTCCGAGGCGAAGGCGTTGAGCTGGTCCACCATGGTGTTCATGGTTTCCTTGAGCTGCAGAATTTCACCCTTCACGTCCACGGTGATCTTGCGTGACAAGTCGCCTTTGGCGATGGCGGTGGCCACGTCGGCAATGTTGCGCACCTGGCCGGTGAGGTTGGAGGCCATGGAGTTGACGTTGTCCGTCAAATCTTTCCACGTTCCCGCCACACCACGCACCTGGGCCTGACCGCCGAGCTTGCCTTCGGTACCCACTTCGCGGGCCACACGGCTGACTTCAGAAGCGAAGCCGTTGAGCTGATCGACCATCGTGTTGAGGGTGTTCTTCAGTTCGAGAATTTCACCCTTCACGTCCACGGTGATTTTCTTGGACAAGTCCCCATTGGCCACCGCGGTGGCCACTTCGGCGATGTTGCGCACCTGGCCGGTGAGGTTGGAGGCCATGGAGTTGACGTTGTTGGTCAAGTCCTTCCAAGTGCCAGCGACCCCGCCCACTTCCGCCTGGCCACCGAGCTTGCCTTCGGTGCCGACTTCGCGCGCCACGCGGCTCACTTCGGAGGCGAAGGCGTTCAGACGGTCCACCATCGTGTTGAGGGTGTTCTTCAGTTCGAGAATTTCACCTTTCACGTCCACCGTGATTTTACGTGACAGGTCACCGCTGGCAATGGCGGTGGCGACGTCCGCAATGTTGCGCACCTGGTCGGTCAGGTTGTTGGCCATGAAGTTCACGTTGTCGGTGAGATCCTTCCACGTTCCCGCCACACCTTGCACCTGCGCCTGGCCGCCGAGCTTGCCTTCGGTGCCCACTTCGCGCGCCACGCGGCTCACTTCGGAGGCGAAGGCGTTGAGCTGGTCCACCATCGTGTTGATCGTGTTCTTCAGTTCCAGGATTTCTCCCTTCACTTCCACGGTGATCTTGGACGAAAGGTCTCCTTTGGCGATGGCGGTGGCCACGTCGGCGATGTTGCGCACCTGGCCGGTGAGGTTGGACGCCATGGAGTTCACGTTGTCGGTCAAATCCTTCCACGTTCCCCCCACCCCGGGTACGATGGCCTGGCCGCCAAGCTTGCCTTCCGTGCCGACTTCACGTGCCACGCGCGTGACTTCGGAGGCGAAGCCGTTCAACTGGTCCACCATGGTGTTGATGGTGTTCTTGAGCTCGAGAATTTCGCCCTTCACGTCCACCGTGATCTTGCGTGACAAGTCGCCACGGGCCACTGCGGTGGTCACGTCAGCGATGTTGCGCACCTGGCCAGTGAGGTTGGAGGCCATGGCATTCACGGAGTCGGTGAGATCTTTCCAGGTGCCGGCGACACCGGACACTTCCGCCTGACCGCCGAGCTTGCCTTCCGTGCCGACTTCACGTGCGACGCGCGTCACTTCGGAGGAGAAGGCGTTCAACTGGTCAACCATCGTGTTGATGGTTTCCTTGAGTTCGAGAATTTCGCCCTTCACGTCCACCGTGATCTTGCGGGAAAGGTCACCACGAGCCACGGCCGTCGTCACGGCGGCGATGTTACGCACCTGGGCGGTGAGGTTGGAGGCCATCGAGTTCACGGAGTCGGTGAGATCCTTCCATGTGCCGGCCACACCGGGCACCACGGCCTGACCGCCGAGTCGTCCTTCCGTGCCCACTTCGCGCGCCACGCGGGTCACTTCTGATGCGAAGGAGCGGAGCTGGTCCACCATGGTGTTGATGGCCTCCTTGAGCTGAAGAATTTCACCGCGCACGTCCACCGTGATCTTTTTCGACAAGTCACCGGCGGCGACCGCGATGGTTACGTCCACGATGTTACGCACCTGGGCGGTGAGGTTGCCCGCCATCTGGTTCACGGATTCGGTCAGATCCTTCCACACACCGGAGACGCCCTTCACCTGGGCCTGACCGCCGAGCTTGCCTTCGGTGCCCACTTCGCGTGCCACACGTGTCACTTCCGAGGTGAACACGGATAGCTGGTCGATCATGCGGTTCACCAGCTTGGCGGAATGCAGGAACTCGCCCTCCAGTGGGCGGCCATCAACCTCGATGGCCATGGACTGCCCGAGATCACCCTTGGCCACGGCACCGATGGTGCGCGTGACTTCCGTCGTCGGACGAACCAGGTCGTCCATCAGCGTATTGAGCGCCTGCACTTCATCCGCCCAGCCGCCTACCATGCCGGTGATGACGATGCGCTGGCGAAGGCGTCCTTCCTTGCCCACCACGCGGGACACGCGGGCCGCCTCACCGGCGCGGCGTTCGCTCATGCCGAGCACATCATTGAAGGCATCGGCGATCTTGCCACGCACGCCTGTCCAGCCCTCAGGCAAACGGGTGGTGAAGTCCCCCTTGCGAAAGGCCAGCATGGCGGCCAGAAGCTCAAGCTCCCAGGACTCTCCACTGCCATTCGTGCTGGTATTTTTCTTTTCAGCGGCCCGTTTCCTCGGCGCGGGTGGGGCGGTAGAACCAGCAGGGGAGCGAGATGAAATTGTTCTCATGGCAAAAAGCGATCTTTGGCCTATCGCACCTCATCGACCATCAGGATGTGTCCTGATCGGTGTATCAGAAACTTTTTTTGCCAACCAATCCGGGGTGTGAGGACGATTTCGTGTCGCCGACACAAAATTGATACATCCGCCAGCATCTCCCGCCGCGATTGCTTCCAAACGGTCAGCCGCCAAACAGCGGTGTGGCAGGACTTTATATTTTTGGAATTTGTCCGCTCTCGTGTTCGAACAGGAACTCCCACCTTCTATTCGCAGTTTCATCTCCCGTCATGTCCGCTCGGTCGAACAGCTGGAGATTCTGATTCTGCTTAGTCGTGAAGCGAACACTGCATGGACGGTCCAGAAGGTTTACGACACCATTTTGAGCACGCCTCAATCCGTGGAACGGTGGCTCGATGAAATGGTGAGGAACGGTCTGCTGGAAAAGATGGCAGAACCGGCCGTCTGCTATCGGTGCACGGCAGAGGCCAGCCTGATTGCCCAGATGAGAGAGCTCGGAAACATTTACCGTACCCGGCCAGTTCGAGTCATTGAGGCCATCTATCGTCGCGATACAACCGCCGCCCAGAGTTTCGCTGATGCGTTCAAAATCAAAAACAACGATCAAAAGTCATGATAGGTTCGATCATCTACCTCTTGTGTGCTTTCACCAGTCTTGGTGCAGCGGTGCTGTTGTGGCGGGGGTATCGTCGCAGCCGCCAGCGGCTGCTGTACTGGAGTTCGCTGTGTTTTGCGATCCTGGCGGTCTCCAATGGTCTCCTCATCCTGGATCTTGTGGTGTTTCCAGATGTGTACATTTTGCCGTGGCGGAACTTTGTCACGCAGGTGGCGCTGCTCGTTCTTTTATACGGACTCATCTTTGAATCTGACTAGCCATGATGCTGAACCAATTTTTCAACGGTGCCGCCACCATCAGCCTGCTGGTCATCTCGTGGTTTTTTATCCGGTTCTGGAAAAGGACACGAGACAGGCTGTTCCTCTACTTCGCCTCTGCATTCACGATCCTGATGGTGGAGCGGATTGTGCGTGCCGTCATGGCGGTGGACACCGAATGGGCTCCGTACGTCTATCTCATTCGCCTCGCCGCATTCGTCACCATCATTGCCGCCGTGGTGGACAAGAACCGCCGTTTCTGAAACTGCGCTGGATCAGGCGGCGGGGGGCTTCGAATTTGCCGCCAGGGGCAGCGAGATGATGAACTCCGCTCCGGGGGCTTCGTTTTCTGCGAGGATGACGGTGCCGCCCATTTTGTCCACCAAACGCTTCACGATGGACAAACCGAGTCCGGTGGAGGGTTCATCGCCCGTGGGCTGTGCGCTGAGGCGTCCGTAGCGGCGGAACATTTTGGTGCGATCCTCAGCGGTGAAGCCAGGGCCGGTGTCGCGCACATGGCACTTGGCCATGCCAGCCATGGGTTCGTGAACGGTGACCTCCACCATGCCGCCTTCGGATGAAAACTTGATGGCGTTGGAAACGAGGTTTTCCAAAGCCTGGGTCAGACCCTCGGTGTCTGCATTGACAAACACCTCGGACGTGGGCGTGCGGGTGGTCAAAACGATTTTTTTGGCATTCGCCGCCGGCTGGTGACTGGAGGCGATTTTTGTCACCACGGTGCACAAGTTCACGGCGGTGCTTTTCAACTGAAGCTGCTCCGCGCATTGATTGGCCAGGAACTCCTGCATGAATGAGAGCATGCGTTCGCTGGCGTTCACGATGTTCTCCACCAGCGGCGTGCAGCGTGGGGGAAGTTCCGAGAGCCGGGACTGCAGCAGGCTGGCGCTGAGCTTCATGCCGGCGAGGCTGTTCTTCAGGTCATGGGCAAGGATGCCGATGATTTCATCCTTGTCCTCAACAAGTGCGCGGAGCTGGTCTTTGGCGCGCTTGAGTGCCAGCTGAGTGCGGACGCGGGAGAGCAGCTCCGCCATGTTGAAGGGCTTGGTGACGTAATCCACGCCGCCTGCTTCGAGCGCCTGCACGATGACGTTTTTATCATCGTCCGCCGAGAGGAAGATGACGGGGATGTCTGCCCAGCTGGCGTTGGTTTTGATCTGGCGGCAGGTGGTGAGACCGTCGATTTCCGGCATCATGACATCCAGCAGGATGAGGTCAGGGGTGCATGAGAAAAGCTGTTGAAAGGCCTGCTCCGCATTGCGGGCAAGGGTGATCTCATAGGACATCATGGTGAGTACGTTTCCAATGCCCCGGAGATTCTCCTCCTGGTCATCAACAATGAGGATTGTTACTTTGTCCGGTGTACTCATGAAGTGTTAGCCTTAGTCGATGATGCTGAGGAGATGATTGTTCAAATTATTTTCGTCATGTTCAACGAATGACATTGCTCTGCCTGCATGCCTCATGAATGAAGGTTCATGCCGCGAGGGGTGTAGCTGCCAGCATCTCGCGTGTCAGTGCCCGGAATGCAGCGAGAAAAGAAATGCGGCGCGCAGCAGGGGCTGAGGCTGGCTTTCAGAATTATTTTCATGATTCTTGGGTGGAGCTTGGCGGAAATTCGTCTTTGCCATACTTTGTGGTTGTACCTATTTATTAGACAGGGCTGAAGTCATAGCTGCCGACTCATTTCGCGCATCCCGGCCGGTTGCAGCTTCAAGCGGCGGTCGTGCGTGGTGGCAGCTGGATCCTTGAGGTGAAGGTCTGCTCCACGTCGAGGTCACCCAGACAGCCAAGGTAGTCGAGCAGCTCCATCGTGCAGGCATTGGTCCAGCCAAAGCCGGGTTCGTTGGTGGGATAGCCGAATTTGATCTTGCCCTCCACATCACTGGTCATGTTTTCCAAGTCATATTTTTCAAACAACAGCCCGGTGCGGCGGAACTCATTGATCACCAACGTTACAAAGCGTCGTGCGATGCGGCGCGCCTCATGGCGGTAACCGTAGCGGTGCAGGCCCATGACGGCCAGGTAGTTCAGGGGTGCCCAGCCAAAGGGCTTGTCCCACTGGCAGCCGCTGAGGTGCAGGCTGGTGAGCAGGCCACCGCGAGCCTCAAACTCCGGGAGGCGCGAGACGATGCGTGCGGCCTGCTCTCGCGAGGCCAAGCCAGCCCACATGGGCCAGAAGGTGGTGGCAAAGGGATAGGTGCGGCGCTTGCCAGCCCGCCCGTCGTAGTCAAAGAACATGCCGGCCTCTTCGTCCCAGAAATTAGCGTTCATGATCGCCGCGCGCTGCCGGGCGCGATCCAGCCAGACATCGAGAGTGGCGGTGGCATCGAGAAACTCGCGGATTTTGGCGATGTCGAGTTCCAGCTTCCAAAGCAGCGTGTTGAGGCAGACGGGGAGGATGTCGAGCACATCCAGATTGGCGAAGCCAAAACGGCCACTGACATCAAAACCGGACTCGCGCATGCTGCGGTCGGCATGGTAGGCGTGGGGCGTCAGCGCGCCGGTTTCCGGATCAAGGAAGCTGCTGGCATCCTGCACGTACTCACCGCCTGCAGCGAGGTTCATGCGCAGGCGTTCATAGTGATTGTGGCCGTTTTCATCAACCTCCCCGCGCACCACCTCTGGCGCAGGTCCCTGGGCAAAGTCATAGTAACGGGACAGATTGATGCCGGAGACATGGTGCGGTGGCACGGTCCAGTAGTAATAAAATTTTTCCAGCAGGGGCAGGGCACGACGCAGCCAGGTGATGTCACCCGAGGCACGGTAAACGGCCAGCACCAGACGGCCTAGAAAAGGGGGATGAGAGCGGGTGAGGTAGTAGGTGCGGTTGGCCGTGAGGACGGTGCCATAATGCTCCACCTGATAGAGGCACTGGTCCGCGATGGCCCGTGCCATGGGGACGCGCCCCTGCCGCAGGAGGCCGAGCGCGATGAAGTAGCTGTCCCAGCCGTACATCTCATTGAAACGACCGCCGGGCACCACGTAGCGTCCGGGCAGAAAGAGCAGGCCATGCTCCTCAATGCGGGCGGGATCTGAGGGCAGCACCTTGAGCCGCACGGTGGTCTCTCTGCCCGTGCTGGAGGATTTCTCAAAGATGCGCTGCACGCGCGGGAGATCTTCTGAAGCGGAGATGTACACCGGACTGGAGTGGGTGCTGTCCTCGCCGAGTTTGACATCGCTCAGGGCCTCTGTGACCTGGCGCAGCCCGCGGCTGAGGCCGTGCCACTCTGACTGGATATGGTGGACGAGCCGGGCGATGTCGGCTGTGGACGGAAATATGGGTTCTTCCTTGATCACAGAGAGGGGCGGTTTGTAGTTTTCTACCGCCATTTGTCAGCGGGAGGACGATTGACTGTGTGAGACATATCGATTCACACGCGGAAGTGGGATGTGACATTCAACCGAAAAACCACCGGGCCATCCGGTCAGCACTATGATTTCCAGTCGCACATGGACCCGGGAGCTGCTGAGTGAGTTGATTGAAACCCGGCTTGGAGGGGTGAAGTTCATCGTGGTCTCCAATCGTGAGCCGCACATGCACCGCTATGGGGAGGGAGGAGATCTGGAATGCATTGAGACGACCGGCGGGCTGGCAACGGCCCTGAGGCCCATTTTGGCTGCCACGAAGGGCACGTGGATCGCCCATGGTGCGGGCAATGCGGACCGTGACACGGTGGATGAGCACGACTGCCTGGCCGTGCCGCCCGGGAATCCCAGCTACAAGCTGCGGCGTGTGTGGCTGACGCCGGAGCAGGAGGAGGGCTACTACTATGGTTTTGCCAACGAAGGGCTGTGGCCGCTCTGCCACATCGCTTTCAAGCGCCCGGTGTTTCGAAAAGCCAACTGGGAGAGCTACCAGGAGGTGAACCGCTTGTTTGCCAAGGCTGTGATCGAGGAGGCGGGGGATGAGTCTGCCATCATCTTCATTCAAGATTACCATTTCTGCCTGCTGCCGCACATGCTGAAAGAGATGGGGCATGAGAAGCTCATTGTCGCCCAGTTCTGGCACATTCCCTGGCCGAACCCCGAGATGTTTCGCGCCTGCCCGTGGTCGCAGGAACTCGTGGAAGGTTTGCTGGGCAATGACTTGCTGGGCTTTCACATTCAGAACCACTGCCAGAATTTCTTCGAGACGGTGGACCGCTCTCTGGAAGCGATGTTGGACCGCGAGAGCTGGCAGATCACACGTGGCGGCCACGTCACGCGTGTGCGCCCGTTTCCGATCAGCATCGACTTTGAGGCAGCGACGGCGCTGAGCACCAGCGCGGAGGTGCAGGCCGCCATGGAGAAGTGGCGGCGAAAGCTGCGGCTGGGAGATCGCCTGCTGGGAGTGGGCATCGAGCGGCTGGACTACACGAAAGGCATCCCAGAGCGGCTGCGCGCGCTGGACTGCTTCATTGAAGCGCATCCCGAATGGCGAGGGAAATTTACGTTTGTCCAAATCGCCGCGCCCAGCCGGTCGCACCTGCCGGAATATCAGGCCGTGGAGGATGAGATCGAGGGGCTGGTGGACCACCTGAACTGGCGCTGGGGCCGCATGGGCTGGCAGCCGGTGGTGTTTCTGAAGAAGCAGCATGGCCCGGTGGACATGGCGGCCCTGCACCGGCTGTGCCGGTTTTTCATCGTGAACTCGCTGCACGATGGCATGAACCTTGTAGCGAAGGAATTTGCCGCCAGCCGTGACGACAATGACGGGGTGCTCATCCTGAGCCGCTTTACCGGCGCCTCCCGCGAGCTAGACACCGCGCTGGGGGTGAACCCTTTTGCGATCGAAGAAACAGCGGAGGCCATCCATCAGGCGCTGATGATGGAGCCGGAGGAGCGGGAGCGGCGAATGAAAGCCATGCGGGAAAAGGTGGCGTATAACAATGTCTATCGCTGGGCGGGCAGCATACTCTCCCGTCTCATGAAGCTGGACATTCCCGAGTCTCCTTGACTTGAAACCATGAAACCGCACTGGACTGAACAACGCAGCGCTTTGCAGCACTGGTTGCTGATGAGTCCGCGAGTTCTGATCGGCTGTGACTTCGACGGCACGCTGGCCCCCATCGTGGCGCATGCGGACGATGCGCGTCTTCCGGCATCCACCTTGGCGGTGCTGCAGCGACTGATTTCATTTCCAGGTGTCACTTTGGCCTTCATCTCCGGCCGGTCACTGGAGGATTTGCAGCAGCGCGTGGGTCTGCCGGGTGCGCTGTATGCGGGCAACCATGGGCTCGAGATGACAGGGCAGGGGGGCTCAGTCACTGTGGCTCCTAGTGTTCTGGAAAGCCTGCCTGCCATGTGTGAAGTGCAGAATGGGCTGACGTCTTTGCTCAACCCGATTCAAGGTGTGTGGATCGAGGACAAAGGGCTGACGCTCTCCGTGCACTATCGCCTAGCGGAGCACAGCCGCCATGCGGAGATCGAGCGGCTTGTGAGGCAGGCAGTGGTTGATAATAAGAATCTGATCGTCAAACCTGCCAAGTGCATCTGGGAAATCCGGCCTGTGATTGACTGGGACAAGGGCAAGGCGCTGCGCCACTTCATGCAACGCCAGCAAGTGTCCGCAGAAGCCACCGCTTTCCTGGGTGATGACATCACGGACGGTGATGCATTCCGCGAACTGCCGGATGGATGGACTTTCTTTGTGGGAGATGAAGCCGACCCGGCTGCGCGGCTCTGGGTGCGTGATGTGCAGGACTGCGCCGCCCTGCTGAAATGGATGTCTGAGGTCAGGGCCGCCGCCCACGTGATGCGGTGAGAAAAACAAAACCGGTTTCATCACCATTGCCGAATCCAAAGTGAAAGGATTTTAACATCATGAAAAAATCACGTTTTGTTCTTCTGGCAGCTCTCCTGGCCTTGGCCGTGTCGGGAACATCGCTGAAAGCGGGAACCAAAGAAGACCAGGAAGTACAGCAGGCCGCCGCGATCATGCATCGCTTCAGATCCATGCCTGAAAAGAACATCCCACACCACGTCATGCGTGATGCCAAAGGTCTGGCCATTCTCACCGTGACCAAGGGTGGATTCATCTGGTCGGGCAAAGGTGGCCACGGCGTCGTGGTGGCACGGACGAAGAACGGCTGGTCCGGGCCGTCGTTCATCCGCACCGGCGGTGTCGGCTTCGGTGCGCAGATCGGTGCTGAAGTCACGGAATACGTGCTGGTGCTGAACACACCGGAAGCCGTGCAGGCGTTTGCCAAGGATGCCAATGTGGAACTGGGCGGCTCCCTCAGCGTGGCAGCCGGACCGGTGGGCAGAAATGCCGAAGCGGGGGTGACGCCGAAGGCGGCCGTGTACTCCTACAGCCGCAGCCAGGGCTTGTTTGCCGGCGCATCGCTCGAAGGAGCGGTGGTCGCCACGAACAAGAAGGCGAATCAGCGCTACTACCAGACCCCTATCAGCGCGAGTTCCATCCTGCGAGGCAACGGGCACAAACCCGCCAGTTCCGGGCAGTTGATCAGCAGCCTGTGACATTTCAACCGAAGTCCTCAGGCTCCTCAAACCGCATTGCAGTCAGTTGAGAGCCTGTCTCGTCGGTGACGCGCCGCAGCTCATGGAGCTGCGGCCAGCGCCCGCTCCTTTTCCAAAATGGCGAGGCTGGTTTTCAGAACGGTGTCTGGATTGAGCGAGATGCTGTCGATTCCCTGCTCGACGAGGAACTGGGCAAATTCGGGATAGTCGCTCGGAGCCTGGCCGCAGATGCCGATCTTGCGGTGTTTCTCGCGGCAGACCTTGATGACCTGAGCGATCATGGTTTTGACCGCTGGGTTTCGTTCGTTGAAGATGGGAGCGACGATCTCGCTGTCGCGATCAACACCGAGGATGAGCTGGGTGAGATCGTTGGAGCCGATGCTGAAGCCGTCAAAGATCTCGGCGAATTCGGCTGCGAGGATGACGTTGCTCGGAATCTCGCACATGACGTAGATCTCCAGCCCGTTGGCTCCGCGTTTGAGACCATGCTTTTCCATCTCCGCCTGCACGCGCTGGCCTTCTTCGATGGTGCGGCAGAAGGGGATCATCACTTTGAGATTGGTCAGGCCCATGTCTTCACGCACGCGGCGCACGGCCTGGCATTCGAGGGCGAAGCCCGCCTGATAGCGCGGATGGTAGTAGCGGGAGGCACCACGGAAGCCGATCATGGGGTTCTCCTCCACGGGCTCAAAGGCTTTGCCGCCGATGAGGTTGGCATACTCGTTGGATTTGAAGTCGCTGAGGCGGAGGATAACGTCCTTCGGATAAAATGCTGCTGCGAGCATGGCGACGCCTTGTGCGAGGCGATCAACAAAGAACTGCGGCTTGTCCGTGTAGGTGCTGGTGAGCTTTTCGATCTCCGCTTTGGCCGCCTGGTCCGCGAGCTTGTCAAAGTCCAGCAGCGCGAGCGGATGGACCTTGATGTAGGTGTTGATGATGAACTCCATGCGGGCGAGGCCGACGCCATCGTTGGGGAGGAATGAAAGAACGAAGGCCTCCTCGGGATTGGCAAGGTTCATCATCACCTTGGTGCGCGGGCGCTGGAGGTCTTTGATGTTGGTCTGCTGCACCTCGAAGGGGAGACTGCCTTCATAGACAAAGCCGGTGTCTCCTTCTGCGCAGGAGAGCGTGACAACCTGACCTTCCTTGAGCAGTTCGGTGCCGTGCTCGGTGCCGACGATGGCGGGCACGCCGAGTTCGCGGCTGACGATGGCGGCATGGCAGGTGCGGCCACCGCGATTGGTGACGATGGCGGCGGCCTTCTTCATCACCGGTTCCCAGTCGGGGTCGGTCTTGTCGGCCACGAGAATGTCGCCTTCGCGGAACTCACGCAGGAACTCCACACTCTTCACCACGCGCACGGGGCCGGATGCAATTTTCTCACCGACGCTGCGGCCGGTGATGAGCACCTTGCCGCGCTGCTTGAGCTTGAAGTTCTGGATGACGTCTCGGTCTTTCTGCGCCTGCACGGTCTCAGGCCGGGCTTGAACGATGAACAACTCGCCCGTGCGGCCATCCTTCGCCCACTCAATGTCCATCGGCGTCGGCTGGCCGCGTTTGGCGGAGTAGTGGTCCTCGATGATGCAGGCCCACCTGGCGAGTTGCAGAATGTCATCGTCACTGAGCGCGAAGCGTGCGCGGTCTCCGCGGGAGACGGGCACGTTTTTGACCATGCGGCCGCCACCGTTGTCATAGATGAGCTTGAACTCCTTGGATCCTACGCGCTTCTGCAGAACGGGCCGGAAGCCCTGTTTCAAGGTGGGCTTGAAGACATAGTATTCGTCTGGATTCACGGAGCCGAGCACGACGTTCTCGCCCAGACCATAAGCGGCATTGATGAGCACAGCGTCGCGGAAGCCGGTCTCGGTGTCGATGGTGAACATGACGCCCGCAGATCCCAGATCAGACCGCACCATGCGCTGCACGCCGATGGAAAGCGCAATGGCGGTGTGCTCAAAGCCCTGATCCACGCGATAGGATATGGCGCGGTCGGTAAAGAGTGAGGCAAACGAACGCCGACAGTGCTCCAGCAGCGAGGCATTGCCCTGCACATTGAGGTACGTCTCCTGCTGGCCTGCAAAGCTGGCATCTGGCAGATCCTCCGCCGTGGCGCTGCTGCGTACGGCGACATCCAGCGGCAGCTTCCCGGGGCCGCTGAGATCCAGATAAGCTTTCAGGATTTCATCTTCCAGATCCTCAGGCAGCGCCGTGGCGAGGATGGCCTGACGCACCTCGCTGCCGCGCTGCTGGAGGTTGTCCATGTCGGCGGTGTTCAATCCACCGAGGATTTCCTGGATGCGCTTGTCCAGGCCCGTGCTTTGAAGGAAATGCCGGTAGCCCTCCGCAGTGACGGCAAAGCCATCGGGCACTTTTACGCCTTGGGAGCTCAGCTCATGGAACATCTCACCAAGCGAAGCATTCTTGCCGCCGACGAGTGGAATGTCGCCAATCGAGATATCGGCGAACCAACGGATGAAACGAGGTGATGTGGTCATGATATAAACTTTCACGTCTTGGCAGACTTGCTCGGCCAGCATTGGCGAACACTGGGCCGATCATGTGGCCTGCGCGAATGAGCCGGGTTCAAGCGGTTTCCTCCCGGTCGGTGGATGGGCCCATATGACGGCTGAACCAGTGTGTGCTGAGGTGAGCCACCTGCTCCACTTTGCCAGGCTCTTCAAAATGATGCGTGGCACAGGGAATGACGCGAAAATCCTTCTTGCAGCACAGCTTGCCATAGGCCTCATCATTCCAGCAGAGCACCAAGTCATCGCAGCCACCCACGACAAAAAGCGTAGGAGAGCGAATCAAATGAAGCACATTGCCTGCGAGATCAGGTCGTCCGCCTTGTGAGACCACGGCTGCAATGCGCTCACCAAGTGCCGCCGCCGCCATGAGCGTGGCTGCGCCGCCGGTGCTTGCACCAAAATATCCCACTTTGAGGCCACGCGTCGCCGTCTGCTTTTCCAGCCAGCGTGTGACGCCGATCAGGCGTTGTGCCAGCAGGTCTATGTCAACGCGCAAGGCAGGGGTGCTTGCATCCTGCTGCTTTTCTTTGTGTGTCAGCAGATCAAACTGCAAAGTGTCGAGGCCTGACTCGCGAATCATTTTTGCGAGATATTGTTCGTGAAGGTTGTGCAGGCTGCTGCCACTGCCAGGTGTTAACAGCACCACGCCGGGTGCGTCATCCGGCAGTTTCAGCTCACCTTCGAGCTCCACATGGCCAGCGGGGATTTTCACGGTGGCGCGCGATGCAAATGAGGGAATGGCAGTGAATGTTTTCATGAAGTTGCTCATTTCTCCCGGTTTGAAATTTCTCACAAAAATGGGGCGCGAAAATCACAGAGGAGAAACAGCCGGCGAGCGTGACACCGGCTGCCTCCGCCTTATGGCCCCATCATTTAGCTTTTGGTGCGCGGGGCCAGCTGCACCGAAAAATTACCGGGATTTGGCGTGCTGCTGTGCGGACTTGGGCTGGCTCTTGACCAGTCTTTTGCCAGAGGACGCAGTGGCAGGCCTGGCCGCGTTTGCTGCTTTTGCTTTGGCGGTGGACTGCCCGTCGAGGTTGTCAAAAAACCGTTTCTCGGCTTGCTGCCATAAATTGAGATCCTCGACAGGGGGACAACCAGCCTTTCGCCAAAGGTGGTGGGCAATCTGGCTGGTTATTTCAAAGCGGTCTTCGGTGCGGTGGTTGGGCATGGTGTTCATGGGCGTGTGGTATGGGAATGAAAAAGTCTCATTGAGGCTGCTTCAGCCGTTGATGCCCCAGTAACGTGGAGCGGACTGGAACTCCCCGCCGAAGGGCTTGGCCCGGTGATGAATGGAGGCGGGACTCTTGCTGCCGACGAGCTGCGTGGCAAAGTTGCAGTCCAGGCGCTGGTCAAAATCTTCGTTGCACATGAATTCGGTCTGCCAAGTGTCAGCGAGCTCTTTCAGATGAGCGCAAAGCGGTCCCGCTTTGCTGTTGAACCCGGAGTCGTCTTCATGCAGGGCGACAATGACGGGACGTCTCTCGCGCTGCAGTTTGTGAACCGAGTCAAACCACTGTTTGATGTGCCGGGGCAGCGGCGACTCGTCTGCGGCGGAGACGATGAGCAAATCCGCCGCCGCTGCCGCACGGATGGACGTGGGGCGCTCCTCCACTCTTTCCAACTTGTCAAAGCTCCATGTGACCGGATAGACCTGCAGATCGGGACACAGGGTGAACTTGAGCCATTCCAAGGCCTCCATCGCACGAATGCCGGTGAAGAAGCCATCATGAATGGCAATGACAGAAAAAGCGGGTTTGGATGCCCTGGCGTTCGGTTGATGCAGTGTGGGTGCTGGCGCGGTGTGTTGCATGGCAGGGAGGATGCTGAGGGGTGAAAAATCTGACAATGAGCAGAGTCTCTCTGTGCTTATCATCCAATGGCTTATTGGCTCTCAGTCCGGCGGGGAGGAGGAATGCTGCCACCGCACATGTGCTTCAGGACAGCTTCAGCAGAAAGATGTCAGCCCCGGGATACGCAGCCGCTGCGCGTGCCGCCCATGCTGCGTCAGCAATCACGATCACGGCTGTCATCACGGCAAATGAGGGCAGAACTTCATGGAGCGGCAGATAACGGACGCCTTCTGAATCGTCCTCCATCTCCGTCTGGCTGGAGCGCGCCACATAGGCATAGCCATCGTGGTTGAGGTGGTGCGCCAGAGCCTTCACCCTGTCATCGGGCGGAAGGGCAACCGAGCCGCATGCGACGGGCTCAGGGGCGATGATGAGAAAGTTGCGGTAGGGCGGCTGACGCTCTGCATCAGAAACTGCCGCACGAATGGCGAAAACCTGGAGTGCTTGTTTCATGGGATGCGAGATCAGCTCTCAATTCTTGCAAGGTTTGTTTCTTGAGTTTTCACTGCGTGCACGGTTTGGGCCATGCAGTCTTGAAAGCGTTTCATGCTATGCTCCAGGGAGCGGCTGAGCGAAGGCATGGGATCGCCAAGCCATCGGTACACGCCGCTCAAGTCGAAGCCGACTTGCACCATGATCCAGGTGCGGAGATGGCTGATTGGCTCAAAGCATACGGCACCAAAGCCGGGGTGAGGTGTGCCCTGAACGCTCTTCCAGGCGATGCGGTCAAAGGGCACCTGCTCGCAAACTTTCGCCTGCCACGCAAACTGGTCGAACGTAGTCCGGATGCGCCAGGTCATGCGGCTGCCATCATGAGACTCGGGCAGCTCAGTACCCCGCATGAAATGGGGAAACTCATCAAACCTGATCCAGGCATCATAGGCTGCAGTGAACGGCACCGGCACCTCGATGGACATGACCAGATAAGATCCTTCTTCATCGCTGAAGGTGCTGAGGATGAGGTTCAGTCCGTCTCCAGAAAGCACCGCATCTTCGCACACGATTTCCAATGAGGAAGGCTCAGTGCCCGCATCCTGCTGCTTAGGGGGCGGTGGCATCCGTTTCTGTTTGCCGGCCTTGATTCGTGGGAACTGGGAATGCCGCCGGGTGGCGTGGCCGCGGTGTCTGCGCTCCTGGCGATAACGCTTGATTTTCATGGCTGATGGTTGGCTCATAAGTGGGATTGCTGGGGGGGAGGCGGACGAAGGGCCGCCATGCGGCGCTAGCGTGCTTCGACGTCGGTCATGCGGGTGCGAGGTTTTTCACGCTTGGGCAGATGGACGATCAGAAGATCCCCCTTGAACTCCATGCTCGCCGCCTCGCTGACCACATCCTCCGGCAGGGTGAAGTTCAGCAAAAAGCTGCTGTGCTGGCTGGTGAGGCGGTGATAATGCTTCTCCTTGTTGTTCTCCTCAAATTCGCTGGTGAGCTCAGCGGAGATGGTCAGCACATCGCCGTTCACCATCGCGATGACTTGATCGTGCCCGACTTCCGCCAGGTGTGCCGTGACCATGTATTCATGCTCACACTCAAGGAAGTCACAGGCCGGGTTTAAAGCCGGTTGCGAATGCAGTTTACGCTGGCTGCCAAGGTCCCTCAGCCAGCGGTGCTTGAAAAGTGAGCCGAACCGACGGGCGAGACTGGTCAGATTCAGATCGCGGGAAGTGTGGCAGTTTCCTCCGTCTGAATCTTCACCGTCAGACAAAAATGGCCGGAGCTGCCTGGAGTGTGCGGGCATGCAACCACCGGAAATTTCGCTTAAAATTTCCTGTCTCAGATGGCGGACGTTCCCGGCGGCTGGTGTCTCCTGCTGAAAGTTTCCAGTTCTCATGCGCCGATGCTAAAATGTGCGCAGGCATGGGCAATGGGGAGACTCTCCCGACGCATCTCAGCCAATGGCTGAGGCGATCCCGGCTTGGTGGCCGAATGCCCGCATCAGTTCCGCACCACGCGCACGGGGCTGCCGTTGTCCACCCACTCGTAGAAGAATTTGGCGGGATTGCCGCCGTCCAAGGGGACGCGGATGCAGCCATGGGAGGCTGGGTAATTTGGCACGGAGGTGAAGCCGTGGATGAAGACGTTGCCGTAGATCTGCACGCTCCATGGCATGGGCGCGTTGTTGAAAAGCTTGGAGTAATGCATCCGCTGGCGGAAAGGGCCTGCGGTAAAGTTGCCGGCCGGGGTGCGGCCATTGCGGCCGGAGCTGATGTGGGTTTGCAACACCAGACGGCTGCCCTGCCAGGCACGGAGCTGTTGTTTGGCCAGGCTGACTTCCACCTGCTTGGGGCTGACGATGAGGGTGAAGCGGTGAAAGCCCCACCCGACCACGATGCGGCCGTCTTCGTCACGGATGAAGACTCTTGCGCCTGCCAGTTCGAGATCACTGGTGCGGATGAGCTCCGTGCCATCGATGAGCTGGCGCAATGAACCGGCGGGCACGGCAACGTCGTGAAGACGAATACAGCGGCCAATCTCATCACGCTGCACTTTCCAGTGCAACTGATCCGCTGCTTCATTGAGCGGCACGTAAATGACACCGGGCACCAAAGCGAAAGTCACGGCTTCCAGCGGCGCTTCGGCATGCAGCGTGGTCTGGCCCAGCCAGACCTGGCATGCCAGGCAGATCAGGAGGGTAAAGCGGGCCAATAAAGACATGGCAGGACAAGGAAGCTTCATACCTGCTCCCCCACCCAGCGGACGGCGTAGTGGATGAGTTCGGTGCCGTTTTTCAGGCCGAGCTTTTCCTTGATGTGGCCGCGATGAGTGTCCACGGTTTTGAGGCTGATGTGGAGTTCCTGGGCGATGGCGCGGTTGTCCTTGCCCTGGCCGGTGAGGCGGAGGATTTCGAGTTCGCGGTCGGTGAGTTTTCCCACGGTGGAGGTGCTGGTTGATGAACGGGGGCGGGAGAGGGCGTCGAGGATGGCGGAGGCGGTGCGCTCGCTGGCATAGACCTGGCCGTTGAGAACTTTGGTGATGGCATCGCGCATCTTTTCGGGGCCTTCCTGTTTCATGATGTAGCCGCGCCCGCCGGCACGCAGCACACGCTCGGCATAGAGCTGCTCATCATGCATGGAGATGACGAGCACGGGAAGTTCAGGCCGGATGGCATGGACGTCCTGAAGAAGCTCAAGGCCGCTTTTTCCGGGGAGGTTGATGTCCATGAGGACGAGATCGGGATTGAGCTTTGAGATGGAGTCAAAGGCGTCGCGGGCGTTGTCGGCCTCACCGCAGACAACGACACCGGGAATGGCTGCGGCGATGCGGACGAGGCCATCGCGGAAGACGGGGTGGTCATCGACGATGAACACTTTTTTAGCGGGCGGGCCGGATGCTGTTTTAGCCATGGTGGTGCTGGGTTGAGGTATGTGATGTGGGAATGGTACAGAAAACGGTGGTGCCGAGGCCGGATTGATTGCGCTGGATGTCAAGAATGCCGCCAATCATGTCCGCGCGGTACTTCATGATGCGCAGGCCCATGCCCAGGCGTTTGGGGTCCAGTTCGGTGATGCCCCTGCCATTGCCCTTGTCGTGAATGGAAAGCACGGTGCGGTGGGGATTGGTGGAGAGTTCAATGTCGATCTCCTTGGTCTGTCCATGCTTGACGGCGTTGGTCACTGCTTCCTGGGCGATGCGGTAGAGGTGCGTGGCCGTGGTGTTGTCCGTCTCCATGGATGGCGGGCATTTGCAGCGGCATTGAATGCGGAACATCTGGCTGGTGCGCGCGGCCAGCTCATCCAGCGCGGCAACGAGACCGCCCGCCTGCACGGCCACAGGGTGCAACCCGCGCGCGAGTGACCGTGTCAATGCCAGCGCTTCCTTGAGCAGGCTGGCGATTTTGTCCGCGCTTTCGACTTCGGATGATTTCTGCTCGATCAGGCGGGATTTGAGCAAGTCGCTGAGCAGCCAGAGGCCGGCGAGCTGCTGGCCCAGGTCATCGTGCAAATCCTGGCCGATGCGCTGCTGCTCGTGCTCACTGATGTGGAGGATTTCCTTTTCGAGCTTTTTGCGCGCGGCAATCTGCTGTTTCAATTCGGCATTGGTGTGCTGAAGCTGAAGGGTGCGTTCCTCCACCCGTTTCTCCAGTTCGTCATTGAGCCGGCGGATCACCTGCTCGGCGCGTTTGCGTTCGCTGACATCGACATGGGCGATGACGACGGAATGAGGGCCGTTGCCAGTGAAAGGTGTGACGTAACCGACAAACCAGCGCCGCTGGGTGGGGGAATGGCATGCGTATTCCATGCTGAAGCGCGAGGATTCACCGCTCATGACATCGCGAATGCCGGCGGCAAAGCGTGCCGACTCTTCGAATCCCTTCGCCGCAGCCGAATCGCACACTTCCAGGTAGTTTGAGCCGATGCCCCCGGCATTGATGGTTCCACCATTCTCCTGGACGAAGGCTGTCCAGGACTTGTTCGCGCTGATAATCCTGCCGTGGGCATCCAGCACGACAATGCTTGCAGGTATGGCCTCCAGCGTGGACTCGGCGAAGTGCCGTGCTTTCAAAATTTCATCTTCTGCCTGCACCCGGTCATTGATGATTTCGGCAAAGAGAATGATGCCTCCGATTTTGCCCTTCGCATCGAACCAGGGGCGGCACTCCCATTTCACCCAGTCGATGCTGCCGTCTGCGCCGGGGAACTGGTCGCGCGCGCAGCTCTCGGTGGCACCGGCCAGACAACGCTGGTGGATCTGCTTCCAGCGCTCAGGGATGTCAGGGAAGACTTCATAATGTGACCGGCCGATGAGGTCGCCGGTTTGGAGCCGGAAATCCTTCGCCCAACGGTCATTAACGATGAGGTAGCGCATGTCGCGATCAAACATCACCACGGGTGCGGGTGCATTTTTGATGAAGAGGCGAAGGCGCTCCTCACTGGCGAGCAGGGCCTGCTCAGTTTGCTTGCGGTCGGTGACGTCCTCCGCGATGCCCACAATGCAGCGAACGGAGCCGTCCTCATGGTAGAGGGTCGTGGCTGTGCCGCTGACCCAGATCGTGGCACCGTCCTTGCGCAGGTAGCGGCGCTCCGTTTCATAGGTGGGGAGCTTTCCATGCAAGACCTGCTCCACGCGCTCCCGGTTGATAACTTCATCGTCTGGATGGGTGAGGTCTCGTGGGGACATGCCGGCCAGCAGTTCCTCGCGGCTGTAACCGGTGATGGAGCAGAAGCGGTCATTGACCCGGGTGAAACACCCATCGGCCCCGACTTCGACGGTGCCAACGCCGACGTTTTCAAAAAAGCCGCGGAACCGTGCTTCGCTCTCGCGCAGCGCCGCCTGAGCCTGCTCGGCTTTTTCCCGGGCATCAATGGCTTCTTCCATCAGATGGAGCGCCGCAACCCGTGAGTCGCGCAACGACTGATTGGCCTGGGTGAGTTCCGCGGTGCGCTCGATCACACGGCGCTCGAGTTCGGCGTGGGAACGGGCCAGCGCCTGCTCAGCGGCGGTGAGGCGCGCCTGCTCTTCCAGTCGTGCCAGCGCGCGCTGCACCACGGTGGACACCATGGTGATGAAGTTTGCATCCTTGACCAAGTAGTCGAGAGCCCCACGTTTCATCATCTCAACAGCCACGCGCTCGTCCCCCTGGCCGGTGATGATGATGAAGGGCAGGTGATCGTGAAACCCATCCAAGTGGTCGATCAGATCGTTTCCACGCAACCCCGGCAGCTTTAGATCCAGCAAAACCAAGTCTGCGGCGTTGTCCTTCAACCAAACAACGGCATCTTCGCCGGAGTGGACGGCGGGGGCATGATGGCCGTCTCGTTCCAGCTCACGCGTGATGAGGCGAGAGATGCCCGGATCATCATCCACCACAAGAATGGTCGCTGGCGTGTGCGGCTGGGCCATGAGGGGTCAGAGTTGGTCGTTGATTTCGGGGACCTTCACGAGGGAGACGAAGAGGCCGAGCTTCGCGATGGCCTCGGCGAACCTGTCGTAGTCCACGGGTTTGACGATGTAGCTGTTGCAGCCCAGCAGATGGCAGCGCTCGATCTCGCGCGGATCATCCGTGGTGGTGAGCATGATGACCGGCAGCTTGCGCAGAAAGACGTCTTCCTTGATCTGGCGCAGGGCTTCGACGCCATCCACCTTGGGCATGCGGATGTCGAGCAGCAGCAGGTAGGGAGTGTCCGTCTTGCGATGTGGGCCGGGTCCCAGACGGAAGAGGAAATCCAGCACCTCCTGGCCGTTTTCGCAGCGCAGGATGGGGTTGTGAAGTCCCCCGCGGTTGAGACTTTTTTCAATCAGCCGTGCGTGTCCGGCGTCGTCTTCCGCGATGATGATCACCAATTCCTGCATCATGGTCATGGATTCCTCGAGGTGGGGGCCAGGGTCTGCAGAAGGACTTCAGTTTTCATGTTCAATACGCATTGAAAATGAACCACTCAGGTGGAGGCAACAACGAGGCAGAGGAAGTTCACGTCTCAGCCGATGGCTGAGATGGCCTGCGAGTTTTCTCTGAGACGACTTTTGCGCGGCGGTGCGTTCGGAAGGATGGTTTGGGACAGGCATGGCACGGGGCACGATGAATTCCATCCTGCCACAGGGCTGGCCTGCAGGCTCAGCCGCCGCTGTCATCTTGATGCCCAATTTTAACCATTCTGAGGGGCCCCAGAAAGACGGTGGGCGCTTATGAACGAGGATCGGGTCCCGATGCGGCGGCGCGCTCTTTGCGCACCTTTCTCATGTGGCGGTAGCCGACCAGCCTGCCGAGCTTTTCATCCCACAGACGGAGTGACAGGGACTTCAGGCTGGAGAAGAGGGTGATGGGCTTGACCTCATGGAACATGGGGTCGGCCTTGTGGCAGCGCTCCAGATTGTAGTTGGGGATGCGCGGGCTGAGGTGGTGGATATGGTGAAAGCCGATGTTGCCGGAGAACCACTGGAGCACTTTGGGGAGCTTGTAGAAGGAGCTGCCCTGAAGGGCGGCTGCGGTGTAGTCCCAGTTTTCATCGCGCTCCCAGTACACATCTTCAAACTGGTGCTGCACATAGAACATCCAGATGCCGATGCCGCCGCCAACCATCTCGATGGTCATGTGAATCAGGAGGTAAGGGATGATCCCGAACGCCCAGCTCAGCAGCACGGCGACGCTGAGAATGGCCAGGTTCATCCAATGCACGGAGGCGCGCTCGCGCGGGCTGGCCGTGGAGGATGGAAAGCGCTGTGAAATGACGAAGAGATAAAGAGGGGCGATGCCAAAGAGCACGAAGGGATTGCGAGCGAGACGGTAGGCAAAGCGCTTCCAACGTGAGGCTTTGAGGTATTCCTCCACGGTCATGGTCCATACGTCGCCGGTGCCGCGCCGGTCCAGCGCGCCTGCCGTGGCATGGTGGATGGAGTGCTCCCAGCGCCAGTGGTAGTAGGGGGTGAGCGTCAGCACGCCGGTGATGAAACCGACGATGTCATTGGCCAGGCGTGACTTGAAGAAGGAGCCGTGCCCACAGTCATGAAAGATGATGAAAATGCGGATGAGAAACAAACCCGCCAGCGCCGCGAGGGCAAAGGTGAGCCAGTAGGAGTAGGAGAGGCTGAGGTACATCAAGTACCAGAGTGCCGCATAAGGGACGAGGGTGTCGACCAACTGCCAGATGGCGCGCCCGAGGGAGGGCTGCTGATATCTCAAAACAATCGCCTTCCAAGCGGCTGTGTCGCGCCTGGGGATCCGGCTTTCTTGAGTCGGCACCGGTTGAAGGGTGGTGCTCATGAAAACACATTACCACACCTGCGGCGCAATGCACTACGGGTCTTGCGAATTCGTTGCCCCGTTTTGTTCCCTGGGCAGGCTGCAGGTGACGCGGGTGCCGCCGCTGCGCTGCTTCTCGATGGCGAGTCTGGCACCGATCATGCCAGCACGATAATGCATGATGCGCAGGCCCATGCCCTGCCGCTGCGGATCGGGCGTGCCGATGCCGATGCCATCATCTTTGATGGTGAGAGTGAGGGTTTCCAAATCTGACGAGAGCCCGATGAGCACATGCTTGGCGTGACCATGCTTGACGCCGTTGCTTACGGATTCCTGGGCGATGCGATAGAGGTGCGTGGCCGCCGTGTTGTCATTCATCTGAACCGAGCCGGAGCATTCAAACTGGCAGTCGATATGAAACAAGCTGGTCATGCGTGCGGCAAGATCATGCAAGGCGGACATGAGGCCGTCTGGCTCTGCGGCCACGGGGTGGAGGCCGCGGGCCAGGCTGCGGGTCATGGCGACGGTCTTTTTCAGGAGCTCGGTGATCTTGGCGGCCTCAGGCACTTCGGGCGCGGCACGGCTGGCGAGGCTGCGGCTGAGCATGGTGGCCATGATGCTGAGGCCGGCGAGCTGCTGGCCGAGATCATCATGCAGATCCCGGCCGATGCGCTGCTGCTCCAGTTCGCTGATCTGAAGGATTTCCTGCTCCAGCCGGTGGCGGTCGGCCTCGGCGGCGGCAAGGCGCTGCTCCTTGTCCAACTGCGAGAGCGCACGGCGGACCACGGTGGGGACGAACTCGATGAAGTTCACGTCCTTGACGAGGTAGTCGAGAGCGCCGCGCTTCATCATGTCCACGGCCACGCGTTCGTCCCCCTGACCGGTGATGATGATGAAGGGCACGGAGCGGCCCATGATCACCATGGACTCAATGAGAGCGGGGCCTTCCATGTCCGGCAGTTTGAGATCGAGCAGGAGCAGGTCTGCGCGGTGGTGCTTCAACCATTCCGTGGCCTCCAGGCCTGAGCCGACTGCGGTGGTCTGATAACCCTCCCGCTGCAGTGCGCGGCCGATCAGGCGGGTCAGCCCCGGATCATCATCCACCACAAGGATTGTGACTGGCGGCGGAGTGGCGGACATGACGGGGATCAGGGCTTGCCGTTGATCTCAGGCACCTGCACGAGGGAGACGAACATGCCGAGCTGCTTGATGGCCTCGGCAAACTTGTCATAGTCCACGGGTTTGACGATGTAGCTGTTGCAGCCGAGGAGGTGGCAGCGCTCGATCTCGCGCGGGTCATCCGTGGTGGTGAGCATGATCACGGGCAGCTTGCGCAGGGAGGGGTCTTCCTTGATCTGGCGCAGGGCCTCCACGCCGTCCACCTTGGGCATGCGGATGTCCAGCATCAGCAGATAGGCGGTGTCACTTTTGCGGTGCGGTCCGGGACCGCGGCGAAAGAGAAAGTCGAGGACATCCTGGCCGTTCTCAAAGAACTGAACTGGATTGTGCAGGCCCACGCGGCCCAGATTTTTTTGAATCAGCCGTGCGTGGCCGGCGTCATCTTCGGCGATGATTATCACTACCTCTTCTGTCATGATCAACGCTTAGACTTGGTGGGCAAGGCTGGCAAGCTGACAAAAAAGATGCTGCCATGATCCGGACTGGACTCGACCCAGATTTTTCCATCCAGGCGCTCCAGAATGCGCTGGGCGATGGTGAGGCCGAGGCCTTCTCCCTGGCTGTGCGAGGGGTTCAGCCGGTGAAAAATTTCGAATGCCTTCTGCTGGTGAGCGGGGGCGATGCCGATGCCGTTGTCCTTGACCTCGTAGGTCACGTGGGTGCCCTCCGTCCGGCCGCTGATGCTGATGAGTCCGGGGCGCGTGGGATCGAGGTACTTGATGGCGTTGTCGAGGAGGTTGGAGAAGACCTGGTTGATCTGCGTGGCGTCACCGAGGCAGTCGGGAAGAGGGCTGATATCCAGCCGGGCGCCGGCCTGCTGGAGCTGAAACTCCATGGAGTGGGCGATCTGCTGGATCATCTCCTGCATGGACAAGGGCTCGACCGTGAGGGCCGCACGGCCCAGGCGCGAGAAGCGCAGCAGGCCTTTGAGCAGGGAGTCGATTTTGGAGACACCGGCCTGGATGAAGCCCAGGGATTCAGGGATGTCTTCCTCGATGGCCGGCCGCAGATCGGCCTTGGGCACGGTGGCGTCTGGTGTGGAGGCGAGGGTTTTGTGCAGGGCTTCGCAGGTGCGTGCAAGCTCGCGGCTGAAGCCCTGGATGTTCACCAAGGGGGAGCGCAGATCGTGCGATGCCACGTAAACGATGGCCTCCAGCTCCTTGTTCTTTTCGGCGAGGGTCTGCGCGAGTTCGGCGAGCTTTTCTTCATCGCGCTTGCGCTGGGTGATGTCGGTGCGGATGGCGATGTACTGCTGGGGCTTGCCGGCGGCGTCCACGAAGGGGAAGATCGTGGTGTGCACCCAGTAGATGCTGCCGTCCTTGGCGCGGTTGCGGATTTCACCTTTCCATGTTTTGCCATGGCCGATGGTGCTCCAGAGGTCGTGGAAGAACTCCTTGGAATGATGGCCGGAATTGATGATGCGGTGGTCCTGACCGAGGAGCTCGCTGCGGCTGTATTTGGAGATCTCGCAGAACTTGTCATTCACATAGGTGATGATGCCGCGTGCGTCTGTGGTGGCGACGATGGAATGGGCGTCCAGCGCCGCCTTGAGATCGATCAACTCCTTGACCAGAATGTGCTGCCCGTCGGGCGGTTTGACCCCGGGCAGGTGGTCTGCCTCGAGGAGTTTGAGCCGTTCAATGAGCTCAGCTTTGGTCATGCCGGAGTAGTCAGTCATTCGTGCTTAATTGTGGCGAGGTTCCATGCCAAAGCACAATGAAAAAAACGAGCAGGTGCAGATCCTGTTACTTCATCTTCGATTTCAGTTTGATCGTTTCACCGGCCACCATGAAGCTGCCGTAGCCGCGATGATGCAGGGTGCGGGATTTTTCACGGCGGGATCCATCCATGCCTGAACGACTTCGAGGACGAACAGCGAGTATTGGGACACCATCCGCGTGTCCACCACCCGGCACTCCAGGCTGGCATGGCACTCGGCGATGAGTGGTGCGCCGACCTTTTTGGCAGGCATCGGCGTGAGGCTGAAGCGTTTGAATTTGTCGATCTTCGCACCCGTGGTGTTGCCACAGCCCACCACCTTGTCTGCCAGTTCCAGGGTGGGGATGTTGATGACGCATTCCTTGCTGGCTTTGAGCAGGTCGAAGGAATGGTTGCGGTCACTCATGACGATGGCCACCAGCGGGGGCTCAAACTCAAGCATCATGTGCCAAGACAGCGTCATGACGTCGCGGCGGTCCTTGTGGGCTGTCGTCACGAGAATGACGGGGCCGGGCTCCAGCAGTCCGTAAACCTTGGACAAAGGGTAGGATCTGCGGGCCATGGCTTGATCAGCTGTGTTTTTTCTTCCATTCCTGTGGCGGCACCAGACGTGTGTTCTCCGGCCAGGTGGCGCCTTGTTGAATCCAGTCATGCAGAAGCTGAGCGCCTTCCTGCTCCATGCCTTCCGGTGTGGGGGGCATGGCCACGGGGCTTTCGTGGCCCAGCAGCAGTACTTTGTAGAGAAGGCTTTGGTGAGGTGAGCCGGGAATGATCACCGCACCGCTGCGGCCGCCCTTCATGGCCAGTTTTTTCGTCTCCAGATTCAGCCCTGCGCAGACGTAGTGGTGCTGGTGGCACTCCAGGCAGCGTGTTTCGAGCAGAGGTTTCACTTCGGTCACAAAGTCCACCTGGTGAGGGGGCTCCATCTGCATGCAGGAGGCGAATCCCAGCAGTGCCGTCATGGCGGAGAACAGCTTGAGTTTCATAGGGAGGGGATGGGTGGAGGGGGCAGTGAATCAGGCGGCGAAGCCGAAGCGATGCTTCACCTGCACCGAGTCCAGATCCAGAGACCTGCCCAGCAGGCGCGAGGCCAGGCGCTCTGCGGCCACGCGCAGCATGCGGTCTGCCTGCCCCGCTTCGAGTTCGGCGCCCTCATGCTTGATCGAATGGATGCGTGCGCCGACGACGAGCAGGTTCATGAGGAAGTCCTCAGCTTCGACGGGATCGTCCGTGCGGTGAGTGTCCACGCGGTGGTTGTGCTGAGGGTGGATGACGTATTCGATTTCAAATTTGGCGATCATGGTGGTGGGGTGGGTGGATGGTTGGTTGAATGATGACACGCGGCATGCCGGCCTGCTCAGCCTGAGGTGGCGTGTTTGGTTCCGTTCTTGTGCAGTCAAGGTGCGGGGACAAAACGGCTCAGGCTGCGACGGGCGGCCTGACCACGAGCACCGAGCATGGCAGCCGGGTGAGCAAACGCTCCGCCGTGGATCCCATGAGGACGTAACGCAGATTGGTGCGGCCTTTGCCGCCGACGATGATCAAGTCGGCCTTTGCCTCCTCGGCATGAGCGACGATGCCATTGCCGTAGTTCAATGATTCCAGCAGCACTTCTCCGGCCTGGATGCCTTCGGCGGCCTCCTTGACGAACTCGTGCAGCTCCCGGCGCAGGCCCTCGATGAGCGTCTGCCGCTCCGCAGGCGTGAATACCACGGTGGGGCGGCCAATGCCGATCAATGCATCTGCTGACCCGCCATAGGGTGAGGAGATCAGCGGCTCCTGCCACACATGCAGGAAATCCACGCTGGCCGAGTCTTTGATGGCGATACGGCGCGCCGCAGCCACCACTTCTTTGGCGGTGTCTGAGAAGTCAATGCAGGCTACGACCTTCTTAAAGGCATGCGGGTGAGTGGAGCGCACAAGCAGCACGCGGGACGGAGACTTGCGGGCGAGTTTGCCGGAGACGGATCCCGCTCCTGCGAGTGTCTGGCCTGTGCCTGCGATCCCGGCCACAAGCAGGTCCGCCTTCAAGCTGCGCACGTGCTCAAGGATTTCATGCAGCGGGGTGCCCATGGCAATGGTGACCTCGGTATCGGCAGGCACCTCTGACTGTGCCAGCCAGGCATGGAGCGCAGTCCGGGCACCCTCCGTCGCCGTGGTGGCCTGGCTTTCATAGGCGGATTCACGGCTGGCGGCCAGGGTGGCCACGGCTGAGAAATCCACGACATGCAGCACGTGGAGTTTGGCTCCCTGCAGCCGGGCAATCCGGGAAGCCTGTTCAAGCGCGGCGCGAGATCCGGTGGAGAAATCAACGGCAACGAGGATGGTGTTGAGCGTGTTCATGGTATGGATGGGATGAAATTGTCACTCATTTAAACGTAATCCCGCAGGCTGATAAAAGGGCTCTTCGCGTCATATCATTGCGAATCCTGTGCGGATATTGATCCTAAGCTTTAGCTCCTGGGCGCACCCATGGAGGCATGGAAGACAACCCGCGCTGCATGATAAGCATCGCCATGAGCCGCTTCGGGCCTCAGCTTCGGAGGATGATTTAAATCTTCAGCTTATGAACGAAAAACTCGACACCCTGTTGGAAAAGATGCACGCGCTGGAAAAGGAAATTCTGCGCGAGCTGCAGAAGAAGGAGCTGGAGTTCTTCTACGAGGTGCGCCAGGGCAAGGTGCGCTTCACTGAGGAAGCACACGCACGGCACAAGCTGCTGGTGAAGAGATTTGCCAGCTACATCCGTGATTCGCGTTTCATGATCCTGCTCACCACGCCGGTGATCTGGGCGTGCTTCATCCCCATCGCACTGCTGGATGTGGCCATGATCGTGTACCAGGCCATCTGCTTTCCTGTCTACGGCATTCCGAAGGTGAAGCGCAGCGACTACATCCGGCTGGACCGGCGGCACCTGGCCTACCTTAACTGGGCGGAGAAGTTCAACTGCGAGTACTGCGGTTATGCCAATGGCGTGCTGGCCTGCGCCTCGGAGATCGCCGCGCGCACGGAGCAGTACTGGTGCCCCATCAAGCACGCGCTGCGCATGAAGTCCATGCACAGCCGCTACCGGCACTTCTTCGACTACGGCGACGCCGAGCATTACCGGCAGCAGATTGAAACGGTGAGGCGTTCGTTTGAGGACATTGAGAAGAATGACGCACCCGCAGCGAAGCCTCCCGTCAGCGCATGATCGGCCCGGCAATGACCAAATCACGAGCAGCCGCAGATGCGTACCCATGACAAGATCACATCACCGCCATGAAAACGAAAACCACAGCCGCGAACGCCACCCCTGAAACCCCAGCGAAGCCTCTTCCACGCAAGCTGGGGGCCAACCACAGCGAGACCGCCAGCCGGCCCCGCAAGCATGACAACAACTTCAAGCAGTCCAAAGATCTGCGCGAGGACCGAGGGGTTCGTCAGGTGAAAGCGAGCCCGAAATCACAGTCCGCGCGTGGTGGGCGCTGAATAACTTTCGGTCTACAGCGGCAGTGATCGCGAAGACCTGTGCGATGAGGCCAAGTTCACCGGCGTTACCCTCGACGGCGGCTATGCCGAGCATGCGGTGGCGGATGCGCGCGCCTGTTTCCCGCCGACCTGCGCTGAGAGTGATGTGAGATCCTGGCGATTGGCCCGTTGCTTGTTCATTCTTCAGGGCGATGCTCCGAGACATGGCTTTTCAAATCAACACTGAACTTCAATATGACGTGCTGATGAGAAGCACGATGCTGCTGAGCATCCATGCGCTTGCCACAAAGAATCAAAAGCTGCGGCTGGAATCCTTCTCTGTGACGCCTGGCGTGGTGTGGGAAGAACTGCCGGCAGGTGCGAGCGGGAACCGCTACATCCGATTGGAAACAGGAGATGCCACAAAGCTGGAAGTGAGCTACGCGGTGGTGGCCGAGACGCGGCACAAGATGGTCGAGCACGAAGAGATTCAGGGCATCCCGATCTCGGAGATCCATCGTTCGGCCATTTCGTATCTGTTCCCGAGCCGCTACTGCCAGTCTGACCGGATGGGGCGGCTGGCGATGAAGATGTTTGGCAACATCGAGCATCCCTATCATCAGACGGTGGCCATCGCGGACTGGATCTTTGAAAACATTGACTACCTCAGCGGCACGACGAATGAGGAGACCTCCGCCTATGACACGGTGACACAGCGTGCGGGTGTGTGCCGTGATTTTGCGCACCTTGGAATCGTTTTCTGCAGGGCGCTTTCTATCCCGGCCCGTTATTTTGCGGGATATGCCTGCGGCATGCAGCCGCCAGATTTTCACGCCTGTTTTGAGGCCTGCATCGGAAACCGGTGGTTCATTTTTGATCCCACGCAACGGGCTGCGCTCAACGGGTTGGTCCGCACCGCCACCGGGCGCGATGCTGCGGACGCCGCCGTGGCCACGATTTTTGGACAGATGCAGATGACCGGCATGTCGGTGTCCTGTGTGTCGGATGAATTTCAACCGCTCAGTGCCGCCGATCTGGCGGGCAGGGCCGTACTGATCGAGCCATGAGTGACAGCCATCTGCTGAGAATCATTCACCGCACGCACTACCAATACGCGGAACCGGTGACCTTCGACATGCATCGTCTGGTGATCCGCCCGCGAGAGGGGCACGACTTGCGGGTGGAGCAGCTGAGTCTGTCCATCACGCCTGCGGCGGATGTGACGTGGGCATGGGATATTTTTGGAAACTCAATCGCCTACGCGCATTTTAGTGAGCCGGGCAGGGAGTTGAAATTTGATGTGGATGTGGTGGTGAGGCGCTTTTTTTCGCCGGATACGCCCCCCCAAAAGTCACACAGCCCCAATCCCTATCCGCTGGAATATGATCTGCTGGAGCAGGCCATCCTGAAGGGCTATATGACACCGGTCTTCGCCGAGGAAACGGCCGCGATGGATGCGTGGATCGCCACGCTGCCAAACCCGAGGGAATTTCCCAGTGCCGAGGCTTTCGTGCTGCAAGTGGCGGAAGGCATTCACCAAAAGGTCCGCTACATGCGCCGCGAGCAGAAGGGGGGGCAGACGCCAGGGACAACTTTGTCTCTGGGCAGCGGATCGTGCCGCGATGTGGCGACGCTGATGATGGAAACGCTGCGGCATCTGGGCATCGCCGCGCGCTTTGCCAGCGGCTACCTGGACTGCCAGGCAACGCGTGCGGCACGTGGCTCGACCCATGCGTGGGCGGAGGTGTATTTTCCCCAGCTTGGCTGGCGTGGCTTTGACCCGACGACGGGAAAACGGTGCGAGCACCGGCACATCGTCACCGGGACGAGCCACCATCCGCGCGGCGTGATGCCGGTGAGCGGACGGTATTTCGGGCCGTCCGGAGCGTTTCTGAGCATGCAGGTCGGCGTGGAGTTTTCGACGCCGTAGCAGTAGGGCCTCCTTTGGGAGAAGCCTTCCATGTGGGCGGTGACTTGCCAAAAGTGGAGGGTAACAGGGGTGACGGGTGGCAGAGATGACCCCCGGCTGCTTTCCCTGTCGTTATCATCTTGAATCTCGTCGCGTCCTGCGGCATGGACACGGCCCCACTTACAACCATGTCCGAAGCCCGCAAGACCCTCGAAGAACGCGCTCAGATGTCTGACATCGACCGCCTGCGCCACTCCTGTGCCCACGTGATGGCCACCGCCATCCTGCGCCTGTGGCCAAACGCCCAGTTTGCCTACGGCCCGCCGGTCGAAAACGGCTTCTACTACGACTTTGATCTCCCGGATCACCGCATCACGCCGGATGACTTCGAGAAGATCGAGGCGGAGATGAAGAAGATCTCGAAGGAGAACCAGAAGTTTGAATGGAAGGGCGTCACCCGTGAGGAAGCCATCGCCATGGCAAAGTCCGGCCGTCTGGGTGGTCTGACGGAGCGTCCGGGAAATCCGAGCACGTTCAAACTGGACCTGCTGGAAAAGATTCCTGAAGGCGAGCAGATCTCGACGTTCCAGAACGGGGACTTCATTGACCTCTGCGCCGGACCCCACGTGGGCTACAGCGGCAAGTGCAAGCATGTCAAAATCATGTCCGTGGCCAGCGCCTTCTATATGGGCGACGACACGAAGCCGCAGCTTCAGCGCCTGTATGGAACGGCTTTCCCGACGAGCGAAGAACTCGCCAAGCATCTGGAACAGCTCGAAGAGGCCAAGAAGCGCGACCACCGCAAGCTGGGCAAGGAATTGAAGCTGTTCCACATCGACGAAGAAGTGGGGCAGGGGCTCATCCTGTGGACGCCGAACGGCGCGATCCTGCGTCAGGAATTGCAGAATTTCATCAGCGAAGAGCTGCGCAAGCAGGGCTACAGCCAGGTCTTCACGCCGCACATCGGCAAGGTGGGTTTGTACAAGACCAGCGGACATTTCCCTTATTACAAGGACAGTCAGTTCGCGCCCGTCATTGAGAACGACGATCTCGCCAAGGTGATCAAGGAAGGCTGCGGCTGCTGTGAAGTCATGGAGCGTCTCGGTGCCGTGTCTGCCCGCATGCGCCAGCAGCTCAATGAGCGTGCCGGCAAGGAGGTCATCACTGAGGACCGGGTGCTGCCGGATGACAAGCTGCTCGACGGCTTCCTGCTGAAGCCGATGAACTGCCCGCATCACATCAAGATTTACGATAGCCAGCCGCGCAGCTATCGCGACCTGCCGGTGCGCCTGGCCGAGTTCGGCACGGTGTATCGCTGGGAGCAGAGTGGTGAGTTGAATGGAATGACGCGCGTGCGTGGTTTCACGCAGGATGACGCGCATCTCTTCTGCACCGAAGACCAGGTGGCCAAGGAAGTTCTCGGCTGCCTCAGCCTCGTGAAGATCGTGCTCAACACCCTGGGCATGCACGACTACCGCGTGCGCGTGGGTCTGCGTGATCCGGACAGCAGCAAGTTCACCGGTAATCCTGAGCAGTGGGACAAGGCGGAAGCCGCCTGCCGCGAAGCCGCCGCCACCCTCGGCGTGCCCTTCACCGAAGAGCCCGGCGAAGCTGCGTTCTACGGACCGAAGATCGACTTCGTGATCAAGGATGTCATCGGCCGCGAATGGCAGCTTGGCACTGTGCAGGTGGACTACGTCCTGCCCGTGCGCTTTGACCTGACCTACAACGGCGCTGACAACCGTCCGCATCGTCCGGTGATGATCCATCGTGCGCCGTTTGGCAGCATGGAACGTTTCTGCGGCGTGCTCATCGAGCATTTCGCCGGTCACTTCCCGACATGGCTTGCGCCTGAGCAGGTGCGCATCCTGACCATCAGCGAGAAGGTGGACGCCTTTGCCGATGAGATCTATGCGCAGCTCAAGGATGCTGGCCTGCGTGTGTCGCTCAATAACGATGCTGACAAGATCGGTGCGAAGATCCGTTTGGCCCAGCTTGATCGTATTCCTTACATGCTCGTTCTGGGTGAGAAGGAAGCGGCAGCGCAGTGCGTGGCGGTGCGCCATAGCAAGAAGGGTGATCTGGGTGTGAAGCCGATTGCTGAGTTCCTTGCTGAGATTGCGGCGGAGGTGAAGGAGCGGAGGCTGTAGAGGCTCTGATCTTTAACCCATGCGGTTCCATAGCTTGAGTTCCCCAGGTCAGGATTTCGGTTCATTCTCGGCTCCGAATTCGAATCTTGGGGGACGGCTCTGGGCTCGATCCCGATTGTCATTTGCGCGAGGAGAGTGCTGGGTCTGCCCCCCAACAGAAAGTCTTTCAGATCATATCGTAAGTCTTCGAGGTTCGATTGAAGAATTGCAATCAATGCCAGGGAGCGATCTGATCAAGTCGCCTGATCGTTGTTTTGAGTTAGGTGGCGATTCTGATGGGCATGCTTACTTTATCTCAAGTGATTCGGGTGAGATTTATGTGTGGTGGCATGATCCAGATGAGCTGACGCGACTTGATGTGACGCCGTTTTCCATGGAGGAGCTCATTGAGTGGAGCATACGGAGAGATACCTCATATCCCCGCGACAGGAACTGGAGCACCTTTGTGGAAGCCGGTGCTTCGGGAACATTGGTAAACCTTGAGACTCCGGACGGCCTTGGCATGACAATGAACCTGCCATCCACGAGCATGCTGTTTTTTGGGCATCCTCAGGAATACTCATTCACTCGGATTCGCGAACGGATGGCTGTGTTTGGAGATTTTGAAGAGCAATTTGAGTCCGATCAGGTCTTGGCATTGCTCCAACCTCACCGGGGTTTTCTGGTCGAGATGACACATCGGCTGAGAGGGCGTCGATGCCAGATTAACTTGGAGGCCAATCATACTTTGCCCCACGATGCCAGATTGGTGGAACACGGTCGTCAGCTTGTTGATTGGCTGAAAGCGGAAGGATTCTGCGATGTTGATGACCTGTCGGTGATGATGCCTGGAGAATAGTCCATGCGGCCGACGGGCTCTGCTTTCTGGCTATGATCCCTACACCCGCGCCAATCCCAGCAGCTCCTTCACGCGCTCAATTTCCGCCGCCGAGGTCTTCGCCACAAAGCCACGGGCGTGGGCGAAGTGGACGTCGGGTTGTTTTTCGATGCGGGTGAAGTCGTAGAGAGGGTTGTCGTTGTGGCGGGAGAGGCCGTAGCCGGAGCCGCGGCGGTCGGGGTAGATGAGGGCGGCGACGGTGGTGGTTTTGCCGATGGTGGCGAGATAACGATCAATGCCGGCGGAGGGCTCGTCGGGCATGGGATCGGTGCGGGGGAGGAAGAGAATTTCGTGGTCGTCCACGGTCCAGATTTGCGCCTGCTGGGCGATGTAGTCGAGGCGGGTGCGAAGTTCGCGCAGGTACTCGAGGAGATCGGCACCGATGTAGCTGAGGATTTCCCAGAGGGGCTCGCCGGGCTCCAGGCGCTTGGCTTTGGCGAAGCGGCGCAGCACGGTGATGTCGATGGGGGAGTTGAGCTTGTTCATGGTGCCGCGGTCCACGCCGAGCCACTTGGCGGTGACGTTGGGGCCGCGGGTGTCGAACCACTCGGCAGGCTCCAGCCAGTCGCAGAACTGGCGGGCGTCTTCATAGACGCCGAGATGCTGCAGAACGAGACTCAGCGCGCAGACGGGCGGATGATCGGCAGGGAATTGATGATGGTCGAAGTTGTTGCACTTCGGGGCATGCTCGCCGCCGACATCGACGACAGCTATCGTGGGATCAGCGAGATCCTCCGGGGTGGGTTCGCGGCGGACGATGGGCACGCGGTGCACGGCGGCGAGGAGGCTGCAGGCGAGGAGCTCGTCTTTATGTGCGCCGCCGGGATGGGTGAGGATGAGGGTCAGAGACATGGAAGAAAATGAGATTGGGAGACAGTCCGATTGGGGGGCTGGAGCGGAGCGCAGGTGGCCGAGAGGTCAAGGAATAGTCATGAAGGGCGATGCACGATGACTGAGCACTGCCAATGCTGGATTATTGAAAATCCAGCCTATGTGGCATCCACCACCACGTGCGGTTTCCATTGTCTTTTGTCCCAAGGGTGTTTTTGTCTGGCCGCTGGTCCAACCAACCATCTGCGGGAATCGCTTTCGTATGAAGATGATCTATCGCCGAATCAGCTTTGTATGCGCCTTGCTGACAGGCGCACTGGGAGCGCTCACACTCATCGGCTGGGTTTCAGGACTGGAAGTGCTGGCGAGCATCCGCACGACTTACATCCCGATGGCACCGAGCACGGCGCTGGCGTTTACGCTGCTTGGCATGCTGATGCTGCTGAGGGAGCATCCGAAGTTCCGGCGGCCGGTGGCTGAGCTGCTGCTGGTCGTGGTTGGGATCGTGGCCAGCGGGAAGCTGGTGGAGTTTTTCAGCGGCAGGAGTCTCGGCGTGGAAGAATGGCTGGTGGCAGATCCGGCGATGTTTGGCGCCGTGCGCACGGGGCGGATGTCGCCGATCACCGCGCTGAATTTTCTGGTCATCTGTGTGGCCATTCTGGCGCTGCTGAAGGTGAGGCTGCGTTTCTGGGCGGGGCCTGCTGCAGCGGTGGTGCTGGCTATCAGTGCAGTGGTCGTGCTGGGCTACATGCATGGCACGCCGCTGCTCTATGGTGGAACCATCATCCCGGTGGCGCTGCCCACGGCGGCGGCGTTCATCCTGCTCGGCAGCAGCATCATCGCGGCCGTGGGTGCGGAGTGCTGGCCGTTTCGAAACTGGCAGGGGGATTCCACCCGGGCACTGCTACTCCGCTGGTTCCTGCCTGCAGTCGTGCTGGTGGCTCTGGCAGAGGGCCTGCTGCGCACCCATTACATCATCGACTGGACGCTGAATCCCGCGCTGACTTCGGCGCTGTCCACCTTGCTCTACATCCTGATCATCACCGCCGTGATCTCCCAGGTGGCGCGGCTGGTGGGGCGGCGCATCGACAAAGCGGAAAGCGAGCGCAATGCGGCGCAGGCTGCGTTGGAGGCGCTGAACCGCGAACTGGAGCAGCGCATCGCCGAGCGCACGCGGGAGCTGAGCGCGAAGAACCAGCAGATGGAGGAGGAGCTGACGATGGCGCGCGAGCTGCAGTTTGCACTGCTGCCGGATCACTTCCCCAGCGTTCCCCGCTCCGCTGCCGTCGGGGACAGCGCCCTGCAGTTCTTTTCCATCTATCAGCCCGCAGGCGTGGTGAGCGGTGACTTCTTCAGCGTCTTTCCTGTCTCGGAAACCGGGGTCGGCGTCTTTATTTGCGATGTCATGGGCCATGGCGTACGCGCCGCCCTCGTCACCAGCATGATGCGCGCGCTGCTGGAGCAGCACAGCGGGACAGACCTTGATCCCGGCCACCTGCTCACTCAGATCAATCACGGCCTGCATTCCATCCTCAAGCAGGCCGGAACCACGATGTATGCCACCGGCGTGATGATCATCGCCGATGCGGCCAAAGGCGAATTCCAGTACGCCATCGCCGGGCATCCCTCACCCCTGCATCTCAAGCGCAAGGCCGGCCAGACGGTGTTTCTCGAACTGAATGGAAGGGCCGGAGCACTGGGGCTCTTCCCGGATGTGGTATTTACCACCACCCGTGCCACCATGGCCCCCGGCGATCTCCTCATGCTCTACACCGACGGCTTGTTTGAAGTCGAGGACGAGGAGGGCAATTTGTTCAGCCAGGACGACCTCTTCAAAGTGGTCGATGAACGCCTGCATTTTCCCACGAGCGAGCTCTTCCAGTCCGTGCTCGCCGAAGTCCACGGCTACTCCCACCGCAGTGATTTCGATGATGACGTGTGCATCCTCGGCATTGAAATGGCATGTGTGCTTGGCGCGGAGAAACGCGAAAAAGAAGCCGCTCCGGCGGCCAGGGAGTCTTCAAAGAGTGCGCCGGCGGTGGTCATGTGATCAAGACCAAGACGCTGTCGCGTTTCAGTCAGTACGGCGCATGGCGGGCACCCATTGAATGAGCGCCATTCTTCCACGGCTGGTTGTGAACGCGTCCATGAAGGCGCGCCTTCCTGCCTCACTCTCCTGGCAGCGGCTCCGTCGGCCAGGTTTCCAGCCATGGGAGGCCGTAGGCGTTCAGATCAGCCATGAAGGGATCTGGATTGAGCTGCTCGATGTTCCAGACGCCGGGCTGGCGATACTCGGTGGGATTGGTGAGGAGCTGACGTGCGGCGATCATGGCGGGCACGCCGGTGGTGTAGCTGACGCCTTGGGAGTTCGTCTCCTTGAAGCACTCCTGATGGTCGCAGATGTTGTACACGTAGTAGCGCAGCGGCTGGCCGTCCTTGCCGGTGCCTTCGATCCAGTTGCCGATGCAGGTCTTGCCCTTGGTGTCTGCACCGAGGGTGCCGGGTTCTGGCAGGAGGGTTTTGAGGAACTCAATCGGGATGATGTCCACGCCTTTGTGCTTCACGGGATGGATACCGGTCATGCCGACGTTCACGAGCACTTCCATGTGCTTGATGTAGGCGTCGCCAAAGGTCATCCAGAAACGTGCGCGGCGGATGTCGAAGTGCTTGGTGAGGGATTCCAACTCCTCGTGGTAGAGGCAGTAGATGTTCTTGGGGCCGATGCCGTCCGGGAAGGGGAAGCTGCGCTTGATTTCGAGCGGCTTGGTCTCCACCCACTTGCCATCCTGCCAGTAGCGGCCGTTGGCGGTGACTTCGCGCAGGTTGATCTCAGGGTTGAAGTTGGTGGCGAAGGCCTTGCCGTGATCACCGGCGTTGCAGTCGAGGATGTCGAGGGTGTCGATCTTCGAGAAGTGGTGCTTCATCGCGTAGGCGGTGTACACATTCGTCACGCCCGGATCAAAGCCGCAGCCGAGCAGGGCGGTGAGGCCTGCTTTCTTGAACTTGTCCTGGTAGGCCCACTGCCAGTGGTACTCAAACTTGGCCACATCACGCGGCTCGTAGTTGGCGGTGTCGATGTAATGCACGCCGGCCTCAAGGCAGGCGTCCATGATGGTGAGATCCTGATAGGGCAGCGCCACATTGATGACGACTTCGGGCTTGTAGCTTTTCAGCAGCTTGACCAGCTCCGGCACATTGTCCGCATCCACGGCGGCGGTTTGAATCGGGCGCTTCAGTTCTGCGGCGATGCTGTCGCACTTGGACTTGGTGCGGCTGGCCAGCATGATCTCTCCGAACACATCGGGAAGCTGGGCGCATTTATGAACGACAACGCGGCCAACGCCGCCGGCTCCGATGATGAGGACTCTGTGAGACATGTGGGGGAAAGGGGAATGACGAAAAGGGAAGGTGGAATGCCAAATTTGGCGGGAGGTCGAGTGTAGCAGTCATGGGGGGAATGCAAGCGACGGAAATGGTGGTGTGGGGCAGGGATGAGGGCGTCCTCATGCACCTAACCGTCCTCGATCCTGCTGCTCATGCGAGCACCTTTCCAGAATGAGCTAAAGCTCAGCACTACTTTACTGGCGGCGGACCACCGTTTCCTCGCGCAGGCTGTGCAGCGAGGAGATCGGTGAGGAGGCCGCTGGAGGAGGCGGGCATGAGGGTGACGGTGGCTTTGCCGTTGATGATCTTCTGGGCTTCGAGCACGTCGAAGACGGCCTGGGCGACGTCGGGGTCGTTGGAGATGTCGCGCAGGGCGTTGCCGACGATTTCGGGGCGGACGGCGGCGGCTTTGGCGAGCTCGATGGCGGCGGTTTTTTCGGCGGTGCTGGTGATGACGCTGACCTGATTGACGCCGTCCTGCTTGATGGCGGAGGTGACCTGGCGGAGGCGGTTGACGACCTTGCTTTCGATCTGCTTGATCATCATGGCATCGCGGAAGTGGACCTTGCGGATGTAAACGCTGCCGAGCTTGAAACCCCATTCGTGAGACTTGGGCGTGACTTCGCTGCGCACGGTGTCGCTCATGACGTGACGGTTCACGAGCATTTTGGCGAGCGGCAGGTTGCTGAGGCAGCGGACGGTGGAGTTGCTGACGTTGGCGGAGAGGGAGCCACGAGGGTCGGTGTTTTTGAAGAGGAAGGAGACGGGATCGCTGACGAACATCTCATACCAGATGCCGATGCCCATGGGGGCGCCTTCTTCGGAATTGACCGGCTGGCTGCGCAGGTACATCTGATCCAGACGGAGATCGACGATGTGGCATTTGCCGAGCCAGTTGACCAGGAATGCAGCGGGGCCGAGTTTCGCGGGCAGGAAGTGCAGGCCGGGTTCATCAAGGGTGCCGACGACTTTGCCAAAGAGCAGGTACACCTGGCTGCGGCGCTCCTGCACGACGGCATAGAGCCCGATGATGCGCCCGATGGAAAGGATGAGCGGCACCGCAATGCTGCAGCCGATGAAGGTGACTGCGGCGGCGAGAAGGAAATGGGAGAAAGCGTCCATAAGAAGTTCTTTGTTCTCGGTTCTCAGTTCAGAGTTCCTGGTTCTTGGTGCTGGGTTTAATCTCTGCGGGTTTCGACGAAGACCTGGCTGGCCTTGTCGAAGAGGGCGAGGCGGACATTGCGCACGTAGGAGCGCAGGGCGGCGGTGCCGCGGGTTTTCAAATCGAGGAGCTGGGAGGCGAGGCACTTGAGGGGCTCGACTTCGGCCTGGGCTTTGAGCGTTTCGATTTCAACGGCGCGCTGGGACTGCACGATTTTCTGGTCGGCGCTGGCCTGGGCGAGGCTGATGTCTGAGGAGACCTGATTGTAGGCGGTGTTGATGGCGGCGAGGGCGGACTCGACTTCATGCGGCGGGTCGATGCCGGTGATCAGGGAGGCATCCAGCACGATGCCGTAGCGGGCGGAGGAGCTCTGGCATTCGTGGTCCATGTGCTCGTTGAGATCGCGCATGTTTTTGCGGATGTCGTTGATTGAGATGCCGATGGTGGAGGCGGCTGCAGAGTGCTCCGGATCGGCAGCGGGATCAGGCGGCGCCTCGAAGGTGGCGATGCGCTCGCGCAGGACGCTGACGAAGTAGCCCATGACGTGGGCGTAGGCGTTCTTCACGCCGAAGACGAAGGCGTAGAGATTGCGCTCTGAAACGCGGAAGCGGATCTGGCCATTGAGCCCGACGTTGAGCTGGTCCTTGGTGACGGCATCGAGGATGCTGCCGGAGTTGTTGGCGGAGGGATCATCGGGATCCCAGGCCATGTTCACGGTGCTGGTGGCGATGTCCACCTTGTACACCTTTTCCCAGGGCCATTTGAAATAGGGGCCGCCCGGCTGGATGACGCGCACCTGCGGGTAGTCGTAGCGCAGTTTCTGATCGGCGGTGAGATGCTCGGCGACGGGGTCATCAATCGTACGCAGATTGCCGACGCGTTGCGCACGGCCGAAGCTGGTTTTGACCGCGCGCTCGTTTTGATTCACCGTATAAAAACCAGCGATCAGGTAACGCATGAGGAACCAGACGAGGAATCCAACAAAACAGCCAAAGGCAGTGGACATAGGTAGGATAGGTTGCTGGCGGGAGACTCCGGGGGAAAGCCGCACATGCCAACTACAAAGGTGCGGAAGCGTTGGAATTCACCGCCTTAAGAATTTGGGGGCTGGAGCTGATGAGCGGCTCGGGGCAGGCCACTGGCCACTTTGCCGCTTGACCCCGGGCGGGGTACGAGGCAACTGCGGGAACCTACCATGAAGAAAATTTCCCTGTTCATCCTGCTCACGAGCGCCCTGTCATTGATGAGCTGCGCCACGGCCTCCAAGCCCCAACGCCAGCCTGTGGCGGGTGGTGAGATGGTCTTCTTTCCCAGCCAGCACATCTCGTTCTTTTTGCCAGACGGCTGGAAGGTGATGCCGAAAACGAAGGGGGAGGGGCGGCTGCTGGGCGCGGCGCATGATAACGGCGACCAACCCGGGGGCATCGTGTTTGCTCTGATCACGGCGCCTGATACCAGCCACAAGGGAGTCAAAGACCCTTATTTCATCAAGGATTACCAGCGCGCCTGGAGTGCGAAGGGCTTCACGAAGTTCAGCAAGCCGCAACTGGTGACGGTAGGCGGACGTGAAGCGATGCGCTGCGAAGCGCGCAAGCCGGAGACCAATCAATCCTTCTTGAACTACACGTTCATTGATAAAGGCCGGATGGTCGGTCTGCTGTTTGCCTATTATGGCATGCCGATCTCGCGTGGCCCCGCGGTGCAGCGGATTGTGGATTCGTTCTCGATACGCTGAAGCGAGAATGGGAGCAGGTCGGGACTTGGCAAGTTCCGCTCCTTGGGGGCGCGGCGTGCTGATAAAGGTGTGCGAATTGCGGCAAGCAAGGTGGGCGCATATAGCAAATCGCAAAACTCATTTCCGGATCGAGCAGATGGAGGCGGTCTGAGAGGCCGATGACATGAAGTGGTTGAGAGCGTGGCAGAGACGGTCTTCGAGCTCCGCGCCGCTGCGTGCGATCCAGTCGGCAAAGAAGTCGGCCTTCAGGCGCAGCCACAGCCGCTCAATAGGGTTGAAGTCCGGGCTGTAAGGCGGCAGGAACAGCGCTTCGAAGTGGTGCCAGTTGAGCGTTTTGACCTTGTGCCAGGAGGAGTTGTCGAGCACCAGCACCCGGCGCAGATCCGGTTTCGCTGGCACGCTGCGCGCCAGTTCGTCAAGCCAGCACTGGAAGACAGCGCCATCGACGCCATCAAACATGAGGCTGAAGAACTCGCCGCTCTGCGGACAGACGGCCCCTACGACGCTGCGGCGGATATGCTTGCCGAGATGCGGCACCTTGGGCTTGCTGCCCGGCTGCACCCACCGGCGTCTTGGCCGGGGATCGCCATCCACGCCGCACTCGTCACCGAACCAAAGCTCGACCTGTGGGTCTGCGGCCAGTGTGGCGATCTGCGTGCGGAAGCTCTGGCGCTGCGCCTCACGCTCGGGTTCATCCAGCAGGGGCAGCGGCCAGGGACGCGGCACGCGCAGGTGAAAGTCCAGGTCATGGAGATAGCGCACCACGGTGCTGTAGCTCAGCTCGGCCTGGAGCCGCCCGAGCAGCCAGCCGTGGACCTTCACGCCGGTCCAGTGCTCCATGGCCGCCTGGGCGGGGTCTTTGAGCACGGGCACCAGCACCTCTTCGAGCCGTTGCAGGGCGATCTTGCGTCTTCTGCCTCCCGTGGGTTTGCTGATGAGCGCGTCGATGCCTCCATGGTTGTATTTGATGATCCAGAGCCGAACCATGCGCTCGCTGCGGCAGAAGGTCTCGCAGACGTCCACACGGTCCATGCCTCGCAGCAGGCAGCGCATGGCGGCCAGCCTGATGTAGCTGCGCTTGTTGGGCGCGGCCTCCATCGCCGCCTGGAGTTGCTCCAGCGTGGCGTTGTCCACATCAGGTCTGAGTTCTTGCGCTCTCAACAACCATCCTCAAAGCACTGCCGCACGTTTTGTACAGCACTTTTTGCTCCGCTATCCGGAAATCAGTTTTGGAAATCGCTATAACACGCCGGAACCGGCTAAAGCCGGGACTACAATACATGGTCTGCGGCCTTCGTTCCTCGCCGCGCAAGCGCAGTCCAAAAAAAGACCATGAGATGGAAGTCTCATGGTCTGCTGTGCTCGGGTGAGGAGCGAATCTAGTTGCTCCAACTCAAATGGTCTTGCGCTTGCGCTTGATGTTGAGGTGGATGGTGGCGCGCTGGATGGCTGCCATGGCGGCGGCGACTTCTTCCTGATGTTCGCCGGGCTTGAGGTTTTCGAGGGCCATTTTCGCGCGGGCGATGGCTTCCTCTGCGGCTTTTTCGTCGATCTTGTCGGCGTCCACAGCGGCATCGGTGAGGATGCGGGTGACGGAACCGGTGACTTCGACCAAGCCTTCGCCGACGGCGAGTTCGATCGTTTTGCCGCCCTTGGTGATGCGCAGCTCACCGGGGACCAGGGTGGTCACGAGATTGCTGTGCGCAGGCAGGACGCCCATTTCACCCTCATACCCCGGAAGCACGACGGTATCGACCTCATCGGAGTAGATGCGGGCTTCAGGGGTGACGATTTCCAGTTTAAGAGGCATGAGATGGAGAAATGACGAATGACGAAATCAGAATGACGAATGAATACGCCGTTGGTTGGCAGCGCAGTGGATTAGTCCTTCTTAACGGAGTCGATGCCGCCCTTCATGTAGAAGTTGGCTTCAGGGACGCTGTCGTGCTTGCCGTCGAGAATTTCGGCGAAGCCTTTGATCGTGTCGGCCACCTTGACGTACTCGCCTTTGGTGCCGGTGAAGATTTCGGCCACGTGGAAGGGCTGGGAGAGGAAGCGCTGGAGCTTACGAGCGCGGAAGACGGTGAGTTTGTCTTCTTCGCTGAGTTCGTCCATGCCGAGAATGGCGATGATGTCCTGAAGGTCTTTGTAGCGCTGAAGGACGCGCTGCACGCCACGGGCCACGCGGTAATGCTCTTCACCGACGATTTCAGGCGCGAGGGCCTTGGACACGGAAGCGAGAGGATCCACAGCAGGGTAGATGCCCAGCTCGGCAAGGGAACGCTCAAGCACGACGGTGGAGTCAAGGTGGGCGAAGGTGTTGGCCGGAGCAGGGTCGGTCAAGTCATCAGCAGGGACGTAAACGGCCTGGAAGGACGTGATGGAACCGGTCTTGGTGGAGGTGATTCGTTCCTGCATCTGACCCATTTCAGCGGCCAGAGTCGGCTGGTAACCCACGGCGGAAGGCGTACGTCCAAGGAGAGCGGACACTTCGGAACCGGCCTGGGAGAAACGGAAGACGTTGTCCACGAAGAAGAGCACGTCCTGGTTCTTTTCATCGCGGAAGTACTCGGCCATGGAGAGGGCGGAGAGGGCGACGCGGAGACGGGCACCTGGAGGCTCGTTCATCTGGCCGTAAACAAGGGCCACCTTGGAGCCGGGCTCGCTGATGTAACCGCCCTGGTCGTTCTTCACGATGTCGTGGCCGTTCTTCTTCACCTTGATAACGTCGGACTCGATCATTTCATGGTAAAGGTCGTTACCTTCACGGGTACGCTCACCCACACCGGCGAACACGGAGTAACCACCGTGGCCTTTGGCGATGTTGTTGATGAGTTCCATGATGACGACGGTCTTGCCGACGCCAGCACCACCGAAGGCGCCGACTTTACCACCCTTGGTGAAAGGGCAGATGAGGTCGATGACCTTGATGCCTGTTTCGAGGATCTGAGCGGAAGGATTCTGATCGACGAGAGCAGGAGCGGCGCGGTGAATGGCGTAGCGCTTCTGTGTCACGGGGGCGGCCTGGTCATCGCAAGCGTCACCGGTGACGTTGAAGATACGACCCAGGACTTCTTCACCCACAGGAACGGTGATCGGGCCGCCGGTGTCGAGGACGTCCATGCCGCGCTTGAGACCTTCCGTGGAAATCATGGCGATGGAGCGGACCCAGCCGTCACCCATGTGGCTCTGAACTTCGCAAGTGAGGCGGACCTGCTTGCCAGCCTGGTTGAAGTTGATTTCGAGGGCGTTGTAGATGCCGGGCAGCTTGCCAGTGGCGGAGAAATCCACGTCCACCACGGGACCGATGACTTGAACGATTTTGCCGATGTTGCTCATAAAAGAAGGGAAAAGTGAAAAGGGAGAAGTGAAGGGGGCTTATTCAAGAGCCATCTTGGCGGTGGTGATTTCGAGGAGTTCGTTGGTGATCGCGGCCTGACGGAGCTTGTTGTATTCAAGGCTGAGGTCCTTGATCATCTGCTTGGCGTTGTCGGTGGCGTTCTTCATGGCCACCATTCGGCTGGAGTGCTCGGAGGCGCGGGATTCGAGCACCATCTGGTAAACGGTGTCGTTCACATACTGCGGAAGCACGGTTTCAAAGACGACCTGAGCGCTGGGTTCAAATTTGTACTCCAGAGAGTCCGCAGCAGTCGGGGTGATTTCGTGACCAAAGTCACGCTTGCCACCCAGAGTCACCGGATTCACGGGCAGCAGCTGCTCGACCGATGGAAGGACGGTGACGGTGTTGATGAAGTTGTTGAAGATCACGAGCACCTTCTTGTATTCGCCGGTGCGATACTTTTCCTGGATAAAGCGGCTGACTGCGCGCACTTCGGCGAACTTGGCAGGGTCCTTGATCGGGAAATCAGCCACCAGTGTGCGGCGCAGACGGTTGATGGCCTGCACGGCTTTGCGGCCGATGGTGACGTATTCGACTTCACCTTCGATCTGCGAGGTGATGAGCTTCTTGAACAGGTTGGTGTTCAAGGCGCCGCAGAGACCTTTGTCGGAAGCGATGAGGAGGACGAGGGTCTTGTCGCCCTTGCCTTCGGCGAAGAAGGGGTGGATGCCTTCTTCGGCGTGCGCCTTCAGGTTCACGAGAACCTTGTTGAGCATTTCGGCGTAGGCACGGCCATGGCTGGCCTGGTCCTGCGCTTTTTTCATCTTCGCAGCCGCGACGAGCTGCATGGCCTTGGTGATCTGGGCCGTGTTTTTGACCGATTTGATTCGGCGTCGGATGTCGCGGGTGGAGGGCATGTGAGCGGGGAGCTAGGAGCGTGTAGCAGAAAACCGGAGAGCGTTACTTCCAGGAGGCTTTGAAGTCGTCGAGGGCGGACTTGAGGCCGGCTTCGACATTGTCGAGGGTCTTTTCGTTGGCGAGCTGATCCATGAGCTCGCTCTTGCGGGTGCTGAGGTAGTCTTCCAGTTTGGCCTGGAATTCCTTCACGCGATCCACAGAAACGGAATCGAAGTAGCCCTTCTGCATCGCGTAAAGCGTGCTGACCATGATCGGCAGGCTCTTCGGCTGATACTGCTGCTGCTTGAAGAGTTCCACGATGCGAGCACCGCGGTCGAGCTTGGCCTTTGTGCCGGCGTCGAGGTCGGAACCGAACTGGGCGAAAGCGGCGAGTTCGCGGAACTGAGCGAGGTCGAGCTTCGTTGTGCCGGAGACCTTCTTGATGGCCTTCGTCTGAGCGGCGGAACCCACGCGGGACACGGACAGACCCACGGAGATGGCAGGGCGGATGCCTTGATAGAACAAGTCGGTTTCAAGGAAGATCTGACCGTCGGTGATGGAGATCACGTTCGTCGGGATGTAAGCGGACACGTCACCAGCCTGGGTTTCGATGATCGGCAGAGCGGTCATGGAGCCACCGCCGTAGTTTTCGCTGACGCGGCAGGAACGCTCAAGGAGACGGGAGTGGAGATAGAACACGTCACCCGGATACGCTTCACGACCGGAAGGACGCTTCAGGATGAGAGAAACCTGACGGTAGGCAACGGCCTGTTTGGAAAGGTCATCGAACACGATGAGGACGTCCTGTCCCTGATCCATGAACCACTCGCCGATGGCGCAACCGGAATACGGAGCGAGATACTGATTCACCGCGGAGTCGGAAGCGGAAGCGCTGACGATGGTGGTGTATTCCATGGCGCCGGCATCTTCGAGCGTCTTGACGACTCGGGCGATGTTCGACTGCTTCTGGCCGATGGCGACGTAGATGCAGTAGAGAGGCTTGTGGCCCTTGAGCTTGCCCTGTTCGGCGGCCTTGTTTTGCTGCGCCTGGGAGATGATGGTGTCGACTGCGATGGTGGTCTTGCCGGTGGAACGGTCACCGATGATCAGCTCGCGCTGGCCACGGCCGATCGGGATCATGGCGTCGATGCTCATGATGCCGGTCTGCACGGGGACGGACACGGACTTACGGGCGATGATGCCAGGAGCGAGCTTTTCGACAGGATACTGGGTTTCACCCTTGATGTCGCCTTTGCCATCGATGGCCTGACCGAGGGCGTTCACGACGCGACCGAGGAGGCTCTTGCCGACTGGCACGGAGAGGAGGCGGCCGGTGGTCTTGACTTCATCACCTGCACGGACGTTTTCGCCGGAGCCGAGAAGCACGCAACCGACTTCGGTTTCTTCGAGGTTCAGAGCGAGACCGTAGACACCGCCGGGGAACTCGATCATTTCGTTGAGCATGACATCGCTCAAGCCTTCAATCTTGGCTGCGCCGTCACCGATTTCACGTACGATGCCCACATTGGACTTCGTGACGGCGGTCTTGAGGCCGGCGATTTGGGATTCGATCTCCTGGAGGATGTTGCTCATGGTATTGCTTGTTTGAAAAAACTGAGAGAGGGGCTGAGGGCGGAAGAGAAATTAAGCGGAAAGGGAGTCAGACAGGGCTTTGAGACGGGCTTTGACACTGCCATCCCAAACGTCGGAACCGACTTTCACGCGGATGCCGCCAAGCAGCTCTGGATTGACACTGAATTCGAGAGTGAGCGGGCGGCCGTACTTCTTGGAGAGGCTGGCCTGGAGCTCGGACTGTGTGGCGGGAGCCAGTGCGGTGGCGCTTTCCACAGCGGCACGCTGACGGTCCACTTCATTGCCCACGAGACGGGCGAAGGCATCGAGAATGCCGATGAAGCCACGGGGTTTGCTTTTGGCCACGCTGTTGACCACGGTGCGCACGCGGGACTCATCCAGTTTCCCGTCTGCGATACAGGCGCGGAAAAGCTGGCGGGAGGTGCGGCGGGCTTCTTTGGTGATCTTCATGGTGGCGAAGCGGCGGAAAAATTAAGCGGAGACCTGGGCGGAGGTTTCCTGATTGATGCGGGACTGGTCTTCGGAGTTGAGGACCTTGCCGGTGACGCGGCTGGTGGCGTCGGAGACCATGCGGCCGAATTCACGCTTGAGCTGGGACATGAGCTGCTCCTGTTCAAGCTGGGCGGCTTCACGGGCTTTGGCGATGATGGTGTTGGCGGAGGAGACGGCCTCCTGCTGGCGGCGCTCCTGAATGAGTTTGGCGGCGTCATCAGCTTCCTTCACAAGGCGGGCTGCATCAGCCTCGGCTTTGTCGAGGATGGCCTGGGAATTCTTAGCGGCCTCGGCGGCGTCGCGGGTGATTTTTTCGAGCTTGGCTTCGCCATCGGCGATGCGCTGGCGGCGCTGCTCCAGCATGCCCATGATCGGACCGAAGGCGTACTTCTTGAGGACGGTGTAGACCAGAATGAAAATGATGACTTGGGCAAAGAACTTGCCCCAAGCGAGTCCGAAGTCGCCTGCGATCTGATATGCGATGCCTTTAATCTGGTCCATGACAGTGTAAAAAAAGAGAGAAGAGAGAGTTAACTGCGGCGGGCTGCCTTCAGCCCGCCGCGAAATTCAGGGCTTACTTGCCAAGAATGAAGGACAGAATGCCCAGACCTTCTGCAAGGGCCATGGCGATAATGCCGAGGGTCAGGATGTTGCCGAAAGCGCCAGGATTGCGGCCGACGGCTTCCACAGCCTTGGAGCCGATGAGGCCCACGCCGATGGCGGCGCTGCCTGCACCGATACCGGTGGCGATGCTGCCGGTGACGCCAGCGGCTGCTGCGGCGGCTGGAGCGTGGGCGGCGGCTTCTTGTGCCAGAGAGAGGAGTTCCATTGTCATAATATGTGTCGAGTTTGTGTTTTGTTGTGTCACCAGCGTCCACGCGTTGCGCATGGTCCCGCAGGCAAAGTCAGAGATTAGTGATGCGCGTCCTCGTGACCGTGGTCGTCATGAGAAGTGGAAAGCTGGATGTAAACCGCGCTGAGCAGGGTGAACACGATGGCCTGCAGCAGGCCGACCAGAAGTTCCATGAAGTAAAAGGGGAAGGGGGCGAGGACGCTGCCGATGAAGCCACCCATGCCGCTCATGGTGTGCAGCACGTTTTCACCGGCGAGCACGTTGCCGAAGAGTCGGAAGGAAAGCGTGACGGGGCGGAAAACGATGGAGAAGACTTCGATGACGCCGACGAAGAGGAAGACAAGAGCAACCATGGCACCCATAAGGCCCTTCAGGCCGCCCTTGGCGCCGAACGTGTGGACAATGAAGCCCCAGACGCCCACTTCTTTGATGGTGATATAGAGCCAGACCAGGAACATGGAGACCGAAAGACCGAAGGTCATGTTCAGGTCAGCCGTTGGCGCGCGGAGCAGCGGATCATGCACTTCCTTGACGCTCATGAAGCCAGTGCCTTCGCCCCAGCCCACGGTGCCGACGCCCGGAAGAAGGCCGAACCAGTTGGAAACAAGGATGTAAATGAAGATGGTCGCGAGAAGGGGGAAGACGCGTGGGGCGATCTTGGCACCGACGATGGATTCCACCTGGCCATACAGGAACTCGACCACGAGTTCGAAGAAGTTCTGCGCCTTGTGAGGGATCAGCGTCATGTTCTTCGTTGCCTTGGTGGCGAACCACAGAATCAGGCCGACCACAACACCAGCGACGAGCAAGGAATTGGTCAAAAAGCCAAGATTGCTGCTCTCTTTGAGAAACTCCGACGCATAGCTGTGCACGTTCGCGAGCAGCGGCGAGAAGGAGGTTGGTTGGAGAAAATTAAGCAACATGGGGGTAGGGGCTACCGGGGAGGGCCAGTGTAGGGTCTGGCCGGGATGGTGGGCCGTTTTTTTAGCCACATGAAAGGGGGGTAGCAAGATCTATTTGTGAAAAATTTCACAAAGTCGCCGTTTGGCGGGTTTTATGAGGGCATATTTACCCCCTTGGAGGGCTTGAGTGCGGGTTATTTGGGGATGAAAAGAGGCGCTTTTGGGCCGCTTTCGAATGATTTAGAGGGGCAGGTGCGTTGGTGACAGGTCCATTTATGGAGCTGTTCCCCTGTAGCGTTTCCTGAACTGGTGCCTTTCTTAATTTCCTATGGTTAACTGGACTGTTCGTGGCGTGGAGATGATTGTTACGATTTGGATCCGATGCAGCGGGCATCTGGAATCTGCCATGGACTGCTTCGGACTTGAATCAGTGAGGCCAATGTCTCGACATTCCATCCGCCACGTGCGAGCTTTTTCCTGATGTCATTCCGCCCCTGTATCGTCCTTTTCACCCTCGTTTTGCTGGCTGCTACAGCTGATGCCGCAGTGAAATCGAAGACGAAGGTGATCTCCGCAGACGGAAAGCCGAATGTGCTGTTCATCATCGCGGATGATCTGCGTGATTACGCAGGCTGGATGGGCGGGCATCCGCAGTCCGTGACGCCCAACATGGATCGTCTGGCAAAAATGGGCATGCGGTTCAGCAATGCGCACTGCAACTACGCGCTGTGCAATCCTTCACGCACCTCGCTGCTCACAGGCATGCTGCCTTCATCGAGCGGTGTGTTTGGCAATGAGCAGGACTGGCGGCGCAGCATCCAGATCGCGGGCAAGCCGACGCTGCCGGAGCACTTCAAGGCCCAGGGCTACACGACAGCTGGGGCAGGGAAAATCTTCCACGCCAACCACGGCGGACCCGAAGGCCGACTCGCCGGATGGCATGGTGGGCGGCGTGGTTTTGAACTGGATTCGGCGTGGGACCTGCGCTTTCCGCAGACGGGTGTGCAGATTCCAGATCTGCCGGTGCATACAGGACAAAACTTCAACGGACTCAACATCTGGCACTGGGACTGGGGTGGCATTCCTGTCGCGGACGAAAAGACTGACGACGGCCAGATCGTGACGTTTGCGACTGAGTTTCTGACGCAAACGCAGAAGAAACCCTTCTTCCTCGCGCTGGGTCTCTACCGCCCTCATTCACCCTGGTATGTGCCGCAGAAGTACTTCGATGCGCTGCCGCTTGATTCGATCAAGCTGCCGGAAGTGAAGGTGGATGACCTAGGTGATGTGCCTGAAATTGCGAAAACTCATCTTAAGGATGGATTGCATAAACAGATCCTCGAAAAGAACCTTTGGAAGGAGGCCGTGCGCGCCTACCTGGCCAACGTGGCGTTTTGCGATGCCATGCTGGGGCGCATTCTGGAAGCTGTGGAAAAGGGGCCGAACGCGAAGAACACGATCATCGTCTTCACCTCCGATCATGGCTGGTATCTCGGAGAAAAGCAGATGTGGCACAAAGGAAAGCTCTGGGAGCCGACGACGCGCGTGCCGCTCTCGATTTACGTTCCGGGAGTCACGCAGACTGACAGCCTCTCTGCGCAGCCCGTGGCCCTCGTTGATCTGTATCCCACGCTTTGCGATCTCACCAAGCTGCCGCTGCCTGAGCATCTGGATGGCAGCAGTTTGAAGCCGCTGCTGCTGGACCCGACGACCAAGCGTGATCACCCCGCCATCACTTGCATGGGTGGTGGCTCAAACGCCGGGTATGCCGCGCGCGATGAACGCTGGCGCTACATCCGCTATGCGGATGGCAGCGAGGAACTCTACGACCATCAAACCGATCCAAACGAGTGGACCAACCTCGCAGCGAAGCCGGAACATGCGGCGCTGAAGGCCACGCTGGCTGGTTTTTTCCCGAAGGAATTCAAAAGCGCCGTGCGCCCAGTGGCTGAAATCATCGGCGCTGCAAGCCCGGCGGGTTCGGTCGATCTGGCGCTGAATATCGGCGATGTCCTCAGCGCTGCGGACGCGCCCAAGCTGCAGGGCAGGGGTGTTTTTATGGATGCCTCCTTTGAGTTTGATCCGCTGGTGGATCAGGACAACACGCTGGTAGCGCAGGGGGATGAGCAGTCCGGTTACGCCCTGCATCTGGTGGCCTCCCAGCCCACATTGACCGTGTTTACCAACGGCAAGAGCACGACCATCAGCGGGGCGGCGCTGGAGAAAGGCCGTGTGAACATGCGTGCGCAAATTGACACCGGCGGTGTCATCACGCTCGCTGTGCCAGGGCACAGCGAGGTGTTGAGCGTGGCTGCCTTTGAACAAGGCTTCCCTCAGGAGCCCAAGGCTGGCATCGCCGCAGGACAAAGCTTCGGCATTTTAAAGCTCGCCCAGTATCCCAACAGCACGCCGTTTGATGGTGTGGTTTATCGTTTGAAACTGACGATCCTCCCTCCGCACAAGGTGCCTGTACAGTCAGCCGCCCCACCGCCAGAGAAGGTTCCGTAGCAAACACTCAGGCGCTCTGAATCCTCAATTATCAAATTTCGCACATCAATTGTGCTGGTGAGTGGATATTCGTGGGTTAAAGACTCCCCCACCCAAAAAACATGCGCGCACGCATCATTAAAGACTTCCGTTTCGAGGCCGCCCAGACGCTGCCCAATCTTCCTGGCGACCACAAGTGCACCAAGATGCACGGCCATTCCTTCAAACTGGAGATTGCCATCGAGGGCGAGGTGGATCCGAAGATCGGCTGGGTCTATGACCACGCGGAAATTTCCCGGGCGATGAAGCCAATCATGGACCAGCTGGATCACTCCTATCTCAATGAGATCGAAGGTCTGGAGAATCCCACCATCGAATACATGGCCGCCTGGCTTTGGAAAAAGCTGGCCCCGCAACTGCCCGGCCTCTGCGAGATCGTGATCCACGAAACACCCAACGCCCGTTGCGTGTTTCGTGGCGAGTTTTGATCGATCAAGCCTTGGCCAGATGTCGCGCTTTGCGCCGACGGCGGAGGGTCAGGACGACCAGGCCCAAACCGCCCAGCACCGCGCGGGAGGGCTCAGGCACGGCGTCCACATGCAGCGTAAGCGAGTTGGCACCGATGGTGAACTGACCGGCGAATCCAGGTGGAGTGGAGCCAAAAGCGAGATTTGAAAGCGCCAAACCGGAGACGGAGCTGTAGTTCATCAGCGTGTAGTTTGGGCCCGAGGTCATGCTGCCGCTGTTCAGAATGTCAAACAAGGCGGTGCCGCCTCCCGTGAAGTTCAGGGCCCCGCCGATGTTGAGCAGATCTGACGTGGTGCCGAGTTCGAAGGCAAAGTGAGATCCGTCCACGATGCTGAGGTTGCCATCAATGTTCAGGGTGCCCGGGCTGAGGCCGGGGGCGATGGTTCCGCCGCTGGCGACCGAGACGTTTCCAGCGATGTCGCCCGTGCCTTTCAAGGTGCCGGTGGAGTTGACGGTGACGTTACCCGAACCCGTGGCGCTGCCTGTGGTGTTGGTGACGCTGAGTGTGCCGCTGACGGTGGTGTTGCCACTGTAGGTGCTGGCTCCGGACAAGATGACGTTGCCGCTGGAGATGTCCACGCTGCTGAAATTGGAGATCGCTCCGGCATAGCTGAAGGTGTTGCCTGCGCCTGGATTGAATGTGGCTGTGTTGGTGCCAGTGCCGCCGTCAATGTCGCCAGTGATGGAGCCGCCGGTGACGGTGAGTGTGTCATTGCCGCCCTGCATGGCGATGGCTTTGCCGTTGTCTCCCGTGATGGTCCCAGCGTTGCTGAGGTTGTCATTACCATTGCCAGTTTGGATGGCGGCTCCGACCGTCAAAGCATCACCTGCGCCGCGAATGATCCCGCCAGCGTTGTTGGTGACAGTGTTGTTAAAGGTGCTGACCATCTGAATCGCGTAGCCTGTGGTGCCTCGGATGAGACCGCTGTTGGTGATGCTGGTGGCAGCGAAGGCGCTTCCAGTGCTGGAGTTGTCAACCAGGATGCCATGCCCCTCGATGCCGGTACCGTCCAATGCTCCGCCAGTAATTTCCGCGCCGGAGTAGTTGATGATCGTGCCGCCGCCAATCGAGACGCCTTCGGGGTTATTGGTCAAAGTATCTGAGCCCACGCCATTGGCACCAAGACCCCGGATGATGCCATGGTTGTAAAGAGTGGTGATGCCGTCCACATCGACACCATCGCCATCGCCAACGTCGTAGTGGGCGCTGTCATAGTTGCCGGTGATGGTGCCGTAGTTGGTGACAGTGGCGGAGGAGGAGGCTGCGGAGGAGCTGAAGTTGTCAATGTTGATGCCGGAGCCGTTAACGCCCGTGATGGTGCCGCCGACGTTGTTCGTGACGGTCATCGTGAAGGAGTTGACGGTGTCAGTGGCGGCGCCACCGGTGATGCCATGGCGACCGGAGATGGTGCCTCCGTTGTTGTTGGTGACCTGCACCCCGGTGTTGGTCTGCGCATCGATGCCATCGCTGCTCGTGGCTGCAATCTGCGTTGTGACAGCGGAATCAACGATGGGCACCGCGAGGATGGAGCCGCTGTTGGTAACAGTACCGTTCACGCCTGGACGCACGGCATCCGCCGCCGTGGCTTTGAGCAGCCCGGTGGAGTAGTTGGTGATGGTGGTCGTCCCGGAAGTGACGGCGGCAAGATCCAGCGCCTGTGCGCCTCCGGCTGAGGCATTGAGGGAGATGATGCTGCCGTAGTTGTCCACCGTGACATTGTCGGATGCCTTGTTGGCGCGGACGGTGTCGGAATCAGCAGACTGGATCAAAGCACCCGCATTGTTGGTGATGGCCATCGTGATGCTTGCCGTGTTGAGATCAATCGCTCTGCCAGTACCAGTCTGGCTGATGGTTCCATTGTTCGTGATGCTGGCGTTGTTGCCAGTGACAGTGACGGCCACTGTGCTGCCGCCCACGGTGAGCGAGACGCCGCTGTTGACGGTGCCGGTTTGGCCGGAGCCGCTGCCCAGTGTCTGGGCGGTGGTGGAGTTGGAACTGATGACAAAAGTTGCCGCTTGAAGCGAGGCAACCGAGAGGATGCTGGCAAGCGCCAAGGCGGCTGCGGAGATGTTGCGATGCTGGTTTTTCATGTCGGGAGGGGGCGAAAGCGCGCGCCTATGCCTGCTGCGTTCCGCGTTGTCGAAAGGCGCGGCGTGACGATTTCGCCTTGTGGCAATCCCGGCACATTCGGGCTGAAAATCTTTGGCTTTCACCGGCTCCAATATGGAAAAATCGTAACATGACTTGTCGCTTCCATCTCATGGCTATAGTCGCGCCATGCCTGTCCTCACCGAACGCAAAACGCAGCCGCAGTATGATGTCATTGTCGTGGGCTCTGGAGCCGGCGGCGGCATGGCGGCGATGATCCTGGCCCTGAACGGTGTGAAGGTGCTCATGATCGAGGCGGGGCGCAATTATGAGCCGGTAAAGGAGACGCCGATGTTCAACACACCCGAGATGGCGCCGCTCCGTGGTGCGGCCACGCCGGACCGCCCCTTCGGCTTTTATGATTCGAACATCGGCGGCTGGCAGGTGCCCGGGGAGCCGTACACCAACAAGCAGGGCACAGAGGGCGATTTCTGGTGGTGGCGTGCACGCATGCTCGGCGGGCGCACCAATCACTGGGGCCGCATCTCGCTGCGCTTTGGCGAGTTTGATTTCAAACCAAAATCCCGTGACGGCCTCGGAGTTGACTGGCCAATGAACTACTCTGACATGGCCCCGTGGTATGATCGCGTGGAGCAGTTGATCGGAGTTTATGGTGAGAACGACGGCATTGCGAATGCACCGAATTCATCACCTGGTGTACTGATGCCGCCACCGAAACCACGAGTGGGTGAATTGCTCGCGAAGAAGGCGGGCAGGAAGCTCGGCGTGCCAGTCGTCGCCGCGCATCGTGCGGTGCTCAGTCAGCCGATGGATTGGAAAAACCTGCCAAAGGTGCTGTTCCCGAACAATCCCAAGGCACAGGAGATTCTCGGCAAGGACATGATGTCGCGCGCCGCCTGTTTCTGGGCCACGAACTGCATCCGTGGCTGCAGCATTCGTGCGAATTTCCAGAGCACCACGGTGCTGCTGCCACCAGCGTTGGCCACGGGAAATCTGGACATCATCACGGATGCGATGGTGCGTGAAGTGGTGATGGATGACAACGGCAAGGCCACGGGCGTGCATTACATTGACAAGGTCACCCGCCGGGATGCGATCGCGAAAGCGCGCGTGGTCATTCTCGCCGCGAGCACCTGCGAAACCTCGCGCGTCCTGCTGAATTCGAAGTCCCGCGACAAGGCGGGGCTGGCCAATTCCTCCGGGCAGGTGGGGCGCAATCTGATGGACAGCGTCGGCACACGACTCGGGGCACACATTCCCGCCATGGAAGACCTGCCGCCGATGAATGAGGATGGTGCGGGTGGATTGCACACCTATGTGCCTTGGTGGCTGGTGAATGAACACTCCAAGCTAGGCTTTGCCCGAGGATACCACATCGAGATGGGCGGCGGCCGGCAGATGCCCGAGGCGAAGAGCTTTGGCTATCTGGACTCGACTTCGCCGGGTGTCTATGGCCGCAAACTTAAGGAGGAAGCACGCCGTTACTACGGCGCTCAGTTCGGTTTCTCCGGTCGCGGTGAGATGCTGCCGAACAAGGACTGCTACAGCGAGCTTGATCCCAATGTGGTGGATCAGTGGGGCATTCCGGTGCTGCGTTTCCACTGGAAATGGAGCGATCATGAGATCAAGCAGGCGGAACACATGCAGCAGACCTTTGCGGCCATGATCGAAGGCATGGGCGGCAAGGCCAAGCCGCTCAGCGGAGCGGATGCCATCCAGCGGCCCGGCGAGATCATCCACGAGGTCGGCACCGCTCGCATGGGAGATAAAGCTGCTGAGAGCGTCACCAATCAATACTGCCAGACCTGGGACGTGAAGAACCTTTTCCTCATGGACGGGTCCGTCCTGCCCAGCAATCCCGACAAAAACCCCACGCTCACCATCCTTGCCCTCGCTTGGCGTTCCAGCGAATGGCTGATGGAGGAGATGAAACGGGGGAACATTTAACCGATCTGCGCCATGTCTGAGTCCTCTCCCATTTCCCGTCGCAACGCCCTTAAAGGCCTCCTCAGCGGTGCTGCTGGTGCAGCAGCCGTTCCTGCCTTTGCCGCGCCAAACCAAACGGAGCCGGCACCACCGGCGCATCCGTCGCGGTTTGTGTTTCACGACCCCGACTTCATGCAGCCGCTGAAGTTTCCATGGGAAAAGCTGCTGTCTGCCGAGGAACTGGCCACCACGCAGGCCCTGGCGGATTTGATCCTGCCAAAGGATGAAACCTCTCCCGCCGCTTCGGAAGTGGGCGTTCCAGATTTTATCAACGAGTGGGTCAGCGCCGATTATCCCGCGCATCAGGAGGACCGTGAGACCCTGCGCGGGGGCCTTGGCTGGCTCAATACGGAGAGTTTTAAGCGCTTTTCGAAGCGTTTTGAGGAGCTGGGCGTCGATCAGCAGTCCCAGATCGCCGATGACATCTGCGATGCGGCCAAGGCCAAACCGGAGCACCGTGTCGGGGCGGTCTTTTTCAAGCGCTTCCGCCAGCTCTGTGTCGGCGGTTATTACAGCCATAGTCAGACCTGGAAAAGCCTCGGCTACGTGGGCAATATCAGCATCGGCGGCCCCTATCCCGGGGTTTTGCCGGAGGTCATCGAGAAGCTGGGGCTGCAGGATGTCGTCTAAGGCCTGATTTGGGGCCGAAAAAGACTTCGTTTGGGAGCAAAAAATCCCTTTGCTCGCCTCTTCATCTTGCTAGTCTAAAACGGTCATCATCGAGCACGTTTCCGGTAGCGGTTTCAAGGACGGATTCAGTCGATGGGCAGCCCTTCAAATCTTATGTCCGAACAGTCCTCTGAGCAGAACACTGCTTTCAATACCGGTGTGGCCGAAAACCAGGCCTACGGTGCCGATCAAATTCAAAAACTCGAAGGTCTCGAAGCCGTCCGGCTTCGACCCGGAATGTACATCGGAGATCCCGATGAGCGCGGTCTGCACCACTGCGTGTTTGAAGTGGTGGACAACTCCATCGACGAGCATCTCGCCGGTCATTGTAAAAACGTCTGGATCACCATCCACACGGACGGCTCCATCACCATTCAGGACGATGGCCGTGGCATCCCGGTGGAAATGCACAAGGTGGCGAAGATTCCCACGGTCGAGCTCGTGCTCACCAGCCTTCATGCCGGCGGTAAATTTGGCGACGGCGCCTATGAGTTCTCCGGCGGTCTGCACGGCGTGGGCGCCAAGTGTACGAACGCGCTGTCCGACTGGTTCAAGTGCGAGGTCTTCCGCGACGGCAAGATCCACGCCATCGGTTTTGAGCGTGGCAAAACCACGGAGCCTTTGACGGTTCTGGGCGATCTCGATGATCCCAAGACCACAGGAACCAAGATTTCCTTCTTCCCGGACGCCTCGATCTTCACCGTCACCACGACGTACAACTTTGACCGTCTGCTGGTTCGTCTGCGCGAGCTTGCCTTCCTCAATCCCGGCATCCACATCACACTCACTGACGAGCGCACGGAGCCGCAGCGTCAGGATATCCTTTTTTATCAGGAAGGTGTGAAGCAGTTCGTGCGCGAGATGGGTGCGGACAAGGACAAGATTCACCCTGAACCCGTCGCGCTCGCAGGTCGCCGTGAAGTGCCCATCGATGACAAGAAGAAGTTCATCCTCGTCGATTGCGTGCTGCAATGGAACAAGGGGCTCAATGAGCAGACGCTTTGCTTTGCCAATGCCATTCCGAACCCGGACGGCGGCACGCACTACAGCGGCCTCAAGACGGCTCTGACCAAGGCGGTGAAGCAATACATCAACGCCAACCCGAAGAGCTTCAAAGAAAAGCTGCCCGACATCGAAGGCGATGACTGCCGCGAAGGCATGATCTGCGTGCTGAGCGTCAAGCTCACCAATCCGCGCTTCAATTCGCAGACGAAGGTGAAGCTGGTGAACGGCGAAGTCGAAGGCGTGGTGAACTCCATCGTCTATGAAGGCCTGCTGCGCTTCTTTGATGAGAATCCCGACACGGCCATCGAGATCATCAAGAACATCATCATCGCGGCGAAATCCCGCGAAGCTGCGCGCAAGGCCCGTGAAGCGATCCGCAAGGACGCCATGAGCAGCGGCGGTCTGCCCGGCAAGCTGGCCGACTGCTCAGAACGCGATCCCGCGAAGACCGAGCTGTTCATTGTCGAAGGTGACTCCGCCGGCGGCTCCGCGAAGATGGGCCGCAACCGCCACAATCAGGCGATCCTCCCGCTGCGTGGTAAACTCATCAACACGGAGAAAGCCCGCCTGGAGAAGGTGCTTCAAAACAAGGAAGTCCAGACCATGATCACCGCCATCGGCACCGGGATCGGTGGTGATAGCGAAGTGGAAGGCTCTTTCAACATCGACAAACTCCGCTACCACAAGATCGTCATCATGACCGATGCTGACGTCGATGGCAGCCACATCCGCACCCTGCTGCTGACCTTCTTCTTCCGCCAGATGCCTGAGCTCGTGAAGCGCGGCCACATCTACGTCGCCCAGCCGCCGCTGTATCAGGTGACACGTAAAAAGCGCGAAGAGTATGTGCAGAGCGACGCCGAAATGGACGCCATCTTGCTCGAACTCGGTTCTGGTGAAATCAGCCTCCGCAACATCGCCGACGGCAGCAAGCTGGCCGCCGACCGCCTCAAGGCGATCCTCGATCTGCTCGTGCCCGTGGCCAAGTTTGCCGACATCATCCGCCGCCATGGCGCTGACTTTGAGCACTACCTCCAGGCGCGCGATGAAGCTACTGGCAACCTGCCGCATCACCTCGTGGTGATTCGTGAGGGCAACGAGGTCAAGATTCATTACTTCCACAGCAATGAGCAGATTGCCGCCTTCTCCCGTGACAACAGTGACCTGCATCTCTTTGGCAACCCGGCAGCAGTCGAGGCCAATGGCAACGGAGCCGTCGCACTGCCAAAGTCACACCGTCGCGCCCGTCTCATTGAGATCCACGAAGCCCACGGCATGAAGAAGCGCTTCCAGCAGCTTGATGAACTCGGCCTGCACGTGGATCACTTCAGCAGCCAGGACAAGCCGCTCTTTGAAGTCATCGAAGGCGATGGCGACAACGCCAAGGTGCACCCCGTCTTCAGCATCCCCGGAATCCTCGACAAAGTCATGGAGATCGGCAAGCGCGGCATGGAGATCAAACGATTCAAAGGTCTGGGTGAAATGAACGCCAAGCAGCTCTTCGAGACCACCATGGACCCGAACAAGCGCACGCTGCTCCAGATCAAGCTCGACGAAACCAACGCCCACGAAGCCGAACGCATGTTCACCATTCTGATGGGCGACGTGGTCGAGCCGCGGAAACACTTCATTGAAGAGAACGCCCTCAACGTTCGCAACCTCGACGTGTAGGAGCGAGTCAGAGAGCAAGCAGTTGTCAGGAATCGCCAAGAAGCTGGAATGGGCACGGTCGATCTACATGAACTTAAAGTCTATCAACTCGCGATGCGGGTTGGGGAGGACGTATGGTCTGTGACTGCCGGCTGGGATTTGTTCGCGAAGCAGACGGTCGGATTGCAGTGGATGCGCGCTGCCGATTCCATCGCTGCCTACATTTCCGAAGGCGCCGGACGCAGCTCCGCCCAGGAGATTGTCCAATTTTGCCACTATGCTCTGGGGGCTCTCCGCCAGACGCAAACGTGGCTGGAAAAGGCTGCGGCTCGAAGGCTCGTGATCGATTCCGTGGCCAGAGAACTCTCGCTGAAACTCGACACCCTGCGTCGTCAGCTCGACAACTACATCGCGACTTTCGAGCCCACTCACTCCAACTCCGCTCGCGACTCCTCCCAAGACAGCTCCATCCACCTTCTGCCCCTGGAGGAGTTCTTCCACCCACGCACTTCCGCCTGGCACAATTGACCTTTTGACGGCGCCCCGTCGCCAGCCCTGACCTTTCCCATCTCATGCAAGACCCCAACATTCGCCCCATCTCTGTCGCTGAAGAAGTGAAGAACTCCTTCCTCGACTACTCGATGTCCGTCATCATCGCCCGTGCGCTGCCGGATGTCCGTGATGGTCTGAAGCCCTCCCAGCGCCGCATCCTTTATGCGATGCATGAGCTGTCGCTCTATCCGCCAAAGAAGCACATGAAGTGTGCGAAGATCTGCGGTGACACTTCTGGTAACTACCATCCGCACGGTGAGGCCGTTATTTACCCGACGCTCGTTCACATGGGGCAGCCCTGGGCCATTCGTGAGCCGTTGATCGATCCACAGGGGAACTTCGGTTCCGTGGAAGGCGACCCTCCGGCAGCTATGCGTTATACGGAAGCCCGCATGACGCACCTGGGCGGCACCTTGATGTCGGACATGGAGAAGGAGACCGTCGATTTCGTCCCGAACTACGATGAACGTCTCACCGAGCCCACCGTGTTCCCGGCGGCGTTTCCCAACCTCATCGTCAATGGCGGCACAGGCATCGCCGTGGGCATGGCCACCAACATGCCTCCGCACAATCTCGGCGAGGTCGTCGATGCGGTGTGCGCGCAGATCGACAATCCAGCGATCACCTGCACGGAGCTGCAGGCTCACATCAAAGGCCCGGACTTCCCGACGGGCTGCGTCATCCTCGGCACCAACGGCATCCGCGAATACATGGAAACGGGCCATGGCAGCGTGCGCACCCGTGGACAGGCGGAGATCGTCGAAAACGGCAATCGCGAGCAGATCATCATCACCGAGATTCCGTTCAACGTGAACCGTGCTGAGCTGGTGAAACGCATCGCGGAACTGGCCAATGAAAAGGTCATCACCGAAATCAGCGGCGTGCGTGATGAGTCGGACGAAAACACCCGCGTCGTCATCGATCTCAAACGCGATGCTCGTGGCCAAATTGTTCTGAACAATCTGTACAAGCACACGGCGCTGGAGTCGAGCTTCTCGATCCACATGCTGGCCATCGACGGTGGCAAGCCGCGTGTCTTGAGCATGAAGGACGCGATCGCATGCTACATCGAGCATCGCCGTGAGGTCATCATCCGCCGCACGCGCTTCCTGCTGAAGCAGGCCGAGTTCAAGGCTGAAAAGCTGGAGGCCCAGCTCCTCGCGCTCGGCCACCTAGATGACTTCATCAAGATCATCCGCGACAGCAAGAACCGCGACGAAGCCCGCGAACGCCTCAAAGCTTACAACTTCTCCATCAGCACTGCCGAGCAGCTCGGCATCATGATTCGTGCCCAGGCGAGCATCGTGGGGGACAAGTACATCTTCACCGACAAGCAGGTCGAAGACATTCTGGAACTCCGCCTCTATCAGCTCGTCGGACTTGAGCGTGACAAGATCAAAGCGGACTACGATGACGTGCTCGTCAGCATCCGCGATTTCATGGACATTCTGGCCCGTGAGTCCCGCGTGCTCCAGATCATCAAGGACGAGCTGCAGGCCATCCGCCTGAAGCACGCCACCCCGCGCCTCACACGCATCGAAGCCGCCGAGGGCGAGATCGAAAACATCGACCTGATCCCGAACGACCCGACCGTCGTCACCATGACGCACATGGGCAGCATCAAGCGCACCGCCACCGCCGAATACCGCGTGCAGGGTCGTGGCGGCAAGGGCCTCAAAGGCATGGAAACCCGCGATGCGCAGGGCGAGGACGAAGCCACCGACTTCGTGGAGCATCTATTCAGCGCGCATCTACACGACTTCCTGCTCTTCTTCACCAACACCGGACGCATGTATGTGGAGCGTGTGTACCAGATCCCAGAAGCCTCGCGCACCGGCAAGGGCCGTAGCATTAAGAACATGCTCAATCTGCGCGCCGAAGAGAAGATCGCCAGCGTGCTGATCCTCAAGGCACAGGGTGCCGAAGACGAAGCCATGTGGGCGGCGGACAAGTATGTCCTCTTCGCCACAAAGGACGGCACCGTGAAGAAGACCGCCCTCGAAGAATTCAAGAACTACCGCAAAGACGGCATTATCGCCATCAAGCTGGATGAAGGCAACGACCTCGTCGATGTCGTGCTCACTGATGGCAACAAGGAGGTCTGCCTTGTCACTCATGAAGGCATGTGCGCCCGCTTCCATGAGACGGGCGATGATCCAACATCACCGAACCTGCGTCCGATCGGTCGCGCCACCGCCGGTGTGCGTGGCATCACGCTGGACGATGGCGACTTCATCGTCAGTTGCATCACCAACGAGCCGGATACCATGGTGCTCGTCGTGTCTGAGAACGGGCTCGGCAAGCGCACCGCCTTCAATGAGTACCGCCTCCTCGCCAATCGCGGCGGCAAAGGCGTGACCACCATGAATGTCACGGAGAAAACCGGCAAGGTCGTCGCTGCCATGGCGGTGCATGACAAAGACGAGCTCATGCTCATGACCACCAAGGGCCAGAGCGTGCGCATCCGCGTTTGTGACATCCGCGAGACCGGCCGCAATGCCCAGGGCGTCAAGCTCATGGGTCTCAAGGAAGGCGAAACCATCCAGGACGTGGCCACCGTGGTTGCGGAAGAGGCTGAGGTCGTGGTGGAAGCTGCTCCTGCTGAACCCACTCAGGAAACGCCAGCGGAAGACACGCCTGCGGTGGAATAAGCCGACCCCACAAATCCAAAGAGGCGCAGGCAACTGCGCCTCTTTTTTTGAATCATGTTTGACCGCGGAAATAGACGTAGAAAGAGGGGCGGGGGATCGTTTGGATGCAGAATGATTCGCCTGACCGTTTTCTTCCTGCTGTTCGTCTGCGCCACGCTTCACGCTGCGTCTGCAAAACCCAATTTTGTCATCATCCTCGCGGATGACCTCGGCTACTCGGATCTTGGCTGCTACGGAAGTGAGATAGCGACACCGAATCTCGACAAGCTGGCCGCAGGCGGGCTGCGGTTCACGCAGTTCTACAACACCGCACGGTGCTGGCCCACACGCAGTGTGCTCATGACGGGGCACTATGCACAGCAGATAGGGATGGATCCTCAGTATGGCAAATTCCCGGCCTGGGTGCGCACACTGCCCCAGCGTCTCGCGCCATTGGGGTATCGGAGTTATCACTCGGGCAAGTGGCATGTGGGCAACACTCCGCGAGTGGTGGCGGATGCGGGCTTTGACCATTCCTACCATGTGGCGAAGCAGGACAATCATTTCCATCCGCAAAGGCATGAGCTGGATGACAAGCCGCTGCCAGAGCCGGAAGGGCCGTGGTATTCAAGCATTGCGATCGCGGATCATGCGATCGATTTCCTCAAAGAGCACGCACAGCAGCATGCGGGCACGCCGTTCTTCAGCTACGTGGCCTTCACGGCGCCGCACTTTCCGATTCAGGCTCTGCCGGAGGACATTGCGAAATACAAAGACACCTACACACAAGGCTGGCCGAAGACACGGGCGGCGCGCTTTGAACGGCAGAAACAGTTGGGGCTTGTCTCAACCACCCTGTCTGATCCTGAACCGCAAATCACCGCGCCAAGCGGCAAGGAGAGCGATCTGGAAATCCTCGGCCCCGGTGAGACGCGCCACGCCGTGCCCTGGGAGAGTCTGACCTCTGAGCAGATGCAGTTTCAGGCCACCAAAGAGGCCATCCATGCGGCAATGATCGACCGACTGGATCAGGAAGTGGGACGTGTGCTGGCCCAGTTGAAAGCCATGAACGCCTACGAGGACACGCTCATCCTGTTTCTCTCTGACAATGGCGCGAGCGCGGAGATCATGGTGCGCGGACTCGGACATGACAAAGCCGCACCCATGGGGGCGGCCGCATCCTATCTCTGCCTCGGGCCCGGAGGGTCTACGGTGTCAAATACACCCTTCCGCCGCCACAAGATCTGGGTGCATGAAGGTGGTATCAGCACGCCGTTCATCGCCCACTGGCCGCAGCGAATCAGCGCGAAGGGCGAGCTGTGCCACACACCGGGACATGTCATCGACATCGTGCCCACGATCCTCACGCTCGCCGGTGGTGATATCTCCGCCATGCCGGAGAATGCGCCACCGTTTCCGGGACGCAGTCTGGTGCCCGCCTTTGCGAAAGACGAGACAATCAGCCGCGATTTCCTTTTCTGGCACCACTCCGGCAATCGTGCCCTGCGTGAAGGAGACTGGAAAATCGTCAGTGCCGCTGACAACGGAGATGGGTGGGAGCTTTACGAGCTAACCACAGATCGCGCAGAGTCCAACAACCTTGCTTCAAAGGATCCACAACGTGTGAAGGCAATGGCTGAACGCTGGGAGAAACTGGAGAAGGAATACGTCGCCCAAGCAGGACCAAAACCGAAAGGCAAGGCCAAGAAGGGGAAGGGCGGGCAGGATTAGCAAGCCAACAACCGCTATTCTTTTAGGGGAACATTTTGCTCCACTTTGCCTGTGCGCGGATCGGGTTCCAGATGGTGAACTGGGATCGCCTTGGATCTGACATTGGCGCAGCCTCCTTCAACTAGGCATCTGCGAATGGAAGCTTCCAGTCGAGATTGGATTTCGTTCTTATCAGAACCTGGCTGGACGACAAAGAGGCACTCAATGGCGTCTGCGCTGGATTGACGAAACTGATAGGAGGTCACTTCGGGCTGATGCTCCAGAACGGTGAGAAATTTGGTCCCGACAAAAATCAATTTTTCAGGGGCCTTGAAAGTGTAAGTCATCGCGCTGCGCCCGCTCAGTTCCTGAATGACTTTGAAGGGCCAGCCTGCAGGTGGTGCCCCCAAACGAACTCGGTCATCAAGGCGGTAACGCAGCAGTGGCAAAGCCGTATTGAACAGCGGGGTGACCAGAGCATGATCTGAAAGTACTCCTGGCGGAGACTCCTGCTCGTTTTGATCCACCGCTTCAAAGACGGCAAGGTCTTCAAAAACGACCAAGGATTCCATGCCTGCCCACTGGCGGGCGATGCCAAGAGACTCGCCACACCCATAGCCATCGAGCGGCTCAATGCCCCAGGCCTTTTTGCACAATGAACGAATGCCAGGCGTCAGGCAGTCGCCTCCGGTGGAAATGGCACCGCCAGGAATGGGCAGTTCCAGTTTGAGAGTGCCATCAAGCTTGGCTTGTGCGAGGCGCCCTATCAGGGATGCATACCCGATGAGGATGGTGGGCTTCATCTCGTGCAGCCGATCAATGATCTCCTGCCATGGCGCGGTGACACTGATGGGTTGATAGTCACAGAACAAAGAACCAATCCATGGACGTGTTTGCAGCAGGGCTGCGGAAACGGATGGGGCCGCCGAGCAGATGAACGAGGCTGCTACAGGTCGCTTCCGGAACAGCGACGGCTTCGGTGTCGCAGACTTGGCTGCCGTGGGCGCACTGCGGATGGCATGGGCCGAGTGATTCCAGTCCACTGAGGTGATCTCATGCGGGATGGCCAGGGCAGCGCCGGAGGTGCCCGAGGTCATGCTCACCATCCAGCGGCCATTCAAAAGCTTGCCCCAGTTGTGCGGATCCTTGAGATATCGCTCAAGCGCCTCCCGGTGAAGTTGTGGGTCTGGAACGATCTCATCCCAGTTCTTGATCAAGCTGGCTTTGGTGAGCACGGGAATGTCAGAGAAGGCGCAGCGGTCAAGATCCAGACCCGCCAGCTGACGGCGGTAAAACGGACTGGAGGCAAAGGCCCGGTGGGCCAGCGCGCGCCAGCGTCGTTCCTGAAGCTGCATCAGCTCAACGCGGCTCAGGCTTTGAGCATGACGGATGGACTTGGAGGCACGGTAAAGATTGAGCAGCCTTTTCATGGTTGTGAGATGCCGCAGCGATCACATCCCGCGATGGCTGAAGCACGCTGTTCGGTACGCCTCTGTCAGCTGAATTGATGCGTGATTATCCTTCGGACAATTTTCTTCAACTCCTCCCCCAAATTGACTGCGGCTTCACCCAGCCGGGATGGGGTTGAAATACGATTTCAATAGGATCCTCAGCTTAATCCAATGGTCAGAGAAATTGAATTTAATGCCTATCGGAATACGATTGAATCATTCCGGCGGGCCTCCTATGGCGCGTCCATCACCCATGTGTTGGATGAGTTTGATGAGCAGGCTCATCATTTTGCTCTGTTTGACAGAAAGGACAACGTCCTGGGGGTCACACGAGTGCTGCGCAGTGATGAGGTCCGGCAGTTTGAAATGATGCATGAATCGCAGCTCAAGGATGTGGTGCTGCCTCCTGCAAAACTGAGCCTGGAACTTTCACGCGCTTGTACCGTGAAGGGGAGCGCGGGCGTCCATCTTCTGAAGCTGTGCATGGGCATCAATGATTACGCGGTGAAAAACAAGGCCGAGTATCTGATCACGAAGACTGGCAAGCATCTGCTGCCCCTCTACCAGCATTTTGGTTTCACCACGTTTGGTCCGCCCTTCGTCTCGGATTTCTTCGAGGATAAGCGTCCGATTTATCCCATTATGTACCGCTGGACCGTCGTGCGGAAAGAAGAGCCGGAGGAAGATGTGCTGGTGTGGTGACCACGCCAGAGAAGCTTGAGGCAAGATTCATTGCAGTGTCTTTCGCGCACCCGAGGAGCGCGCTTGCCAAGTGCGTCGTGAAGGATTAGGCGCGGCAGGCCCGGCTTTTGACAAAACACTCTCCGAAAGAGCGGTCGAAGGCAGGCGGACTCATCATGCCAGACATTTCTCACTTCATGCCGCCGATCTTGCAGCCCTGCGCCTCGTGTTGCGGAGCGGGAACAGGCTTCCCAGCGAGAACGGCATCGAGCGCATCCCTCAGATCTTTGGTGGTGGCGGTGCGCTGACGCTTGGTGGGGCCGAGGTAGAGGTCGTTGATGCGGCCTTTGTAAAGCGTCTCGCTCTTGGGTGAGAGCACGACAGCCTCCGGCGTGATCCTGGCTTGCACCTGCTTTGCGAGCGCCTGTTCCTTGTCGAGCAGCACGGTGGCCTTCACCTCGGAGAGGATGGCATGCTCCATCGCCACTTCATTCGTGATCTCCGGATCGGAGTGCACGAGGTAAACCACGACGCGGTCGCTATAATCGGCCGTGATCTGGTTGATCTCCTTCATGAACGACTTGGTGGTCGAGCAGAACGGCGAGACGAAGAAGAGCACGACGGCTTTCTTGTCACCCACCGCGGCAGGATCGTAGCTCTTGCCGTCGGTGGCCGGCAGTTCGAGTGCGGAAGCGATGCTGGTGAGAAGCAGCATCGCGCAAAGCAGGAGCTTCATGGTCTTATTGCAGTTGAGCCACCGCCGCATCCAGCGAGGCAGCATCCTTGATGCTGATGACCTTCACGGATTTGTCGATCTTGCCCATGAGTCCGGCGAGGGTGGCGTCGGGGCCGAGTTCGATGAAGGTGGTGTGACCTGCGGCGATGAGGTGCTGCATGCTCTCCACCCAGCGGACGCTGCCGGTGACCTGGCTGGTTAGCGTGGAGCGGATTTCTTCGGGCGTGGAAACGGGACGTGCTTCGAAGTTGCACACCACCGGAACCTTCGGGCTTTGGATGGAGGCCGTAGCGAGAGCTACCGCGAGTTTGTCCTGAGCAGACTTCATCAGGCGGCTGTGATAAGCACCGGCGACGGGCAGGGGAATGGCGCGCTTGATGCCCTTGTCCTTGGATTTGGCCGCGGCATCGGCAATGCCTTCAGCGCCGCCGCTAAGCACGATCTGGCCGGGTGCATTGAGATTGGCGACATCCACATCGCACTCCTTGGCGAGTTCGCGGATGGCGGACTCCTCACCACCGATCAATGCCAGCATGGCACCCTTGGTGTTTTCGCAGGCTTCTTCCATGAAGCTGCCACGTTGGAAGACGAGGTTGAGTCCTGTGGCAAAGTCGAAGGTGCCGGCGGCGGCGTGCGCGGTGAATTCACCGAGGGAGAGTCCTGCGGTGGCGGTGATGTTGAGGGCGGGCACTTTGCTCTTAAGCACTTCGAGGATGGCCAGGCCGTGGGCGTAAAGTGCAGGCTGGCAGCGGGATGTCTTCGTCAGTTCCTCCATCGGGCCTTCAAACATGATGTTGGAAAGCGAGTAGCCAAGGGTGGCATCGGCCTGGTCAAAGAGAGCACGGACGGTGGGATAGATTTCGGCAAGATCTTTGCCCATGCCGACTTTTTGGGCGCCTTGACCGGCGAAGAGGAGGACTGCGTTCATTCGGGGATGCTGGATACGGGAGACTGGTTGTTAAATGAGGGGAGGGGATCACTGAGCACGGTCAGTGGGGCCGGTCAAGAGGTCGCGAATGGCCAGGCTCTGGGCGATGACCGTTTCCGTCAGGAGTTCGAGGCCGCGCTGCATGGCTTCGGCCAGGGGCATTTCTTTGGGTTTGATGGCGCAGAGCAGGTCGAAGCGGGCGCGGAGCTGATCTTCGGCCTCGATGGCTCCAGCAAAGGCGGCCACAGGTTTGCCGAGTTCGCGGGCCATGTCGGCGACGCCCATGGGGCCTTTGCCGTGGAGCGTCTGGGCATCCAGGCGGCCTTCACCGGTGATGACGAGGTCGGCGGCGGCGATACGCTGGCGAAGATGAACAAGATCGGCGATCAAATCGAAGCCGCTGGTGAGTCTGGCTCCGCAGAAAGTCATGAGGCCAAAGCCGAGGCCACCGGCAGCACCTGCACCGGGAATATCTCGGTGATCGACCCTGAGATCTCGTTTCGCGATATCCGCGAGGTGCCGCAGTCGATTCTCAAAGAACTCGAAATCCGCCACGCCCTTCTGCTTTCCATAAACCCGCGTGCAGCCATGGGGGCCGAGCAGGGGGTTGTTCACGTCACAGGCGACCAGGATTTCGGGAAACTCACCTTCTGGCGGTTCGATCCTGGCCAGGCGATCCATGTTGGCGATGATGGGCTCCAGCGGTGCACCGGAAGCATCCAGAAAGCGAAACCCCAGCGCCGCCGCCATGCCGATCCCGGCGTCATTCGTGGCACTGCCGCCGATGCCAATGACGATGCGCTGCACGCCGCGTTCCATGGCATCCTGCAGCATCAATCCTGTACCGTGCGTACTGGCTATGGCAGGATTCAGCGGAAGGTCACTGACCATGGCGAGGCCGGACGCAGCGCTCATTTCCATGATGGCTTCCAGCTGGTTTGCGGCGGGGATGAGACCATAGCGGGCGGTGACCGGCCGGTTTTGGGCGTCAAAAGTCGCGGTCTCACACCACTCGCCATTCAGTGCGGTCACCACCGCCTCAGCGGTGCCTTCCCCCCCGTCGGCTATCGGGCAGAGGTCGCAGACAGCCTCTGGCAAAGTCTGGTTCAGGGCCGAGGCGATGGCCTGAGCAGCCTCGGCGGCCGGGATGGAGCCTTTGAACTTGTCGATGGCGATGAGAATGCGCATGAGCCTCGTATGATGCCAAGCCCCGGCAGGCTGCCAAGCGATCAAGAAGAGAATGGCGCTGCATCTTCAAGCCGTCTCAGCGGTGCATGGTACGTGGGGAGGTTGCTCTGAATCCGCCACGCAGCAGGGCTCCTTGACCCGCTGACTTGTTGTGGTTGAGTCCATTCGGTCGCACCGTGCCTCTTGTCAGGGAATTGTAAAAAACCTTGAATTGGCCTTGATTTAACAACGTAATTATTATTAATTTTATAGTAATTATGTCAATCGCCGCCTTGGCAGAAATCAGCTCACCTCTGATCGCATCCAGCACAGACCGCCCCGTAAGGAAAGGTTTAGAAAAAATTGTGCCTCCACCCAACCGTTTCGAGAAGGAACAGATGGAGCTTAATCTGCGCAATGCGAGAATGGGGGCCTGGTTTGTGATGGTTCTTGTTCCCTTATGCAGCTTCCTCGACTGGATGGCCTATCCTGCTGATTACTGGCAGTTTCTGGTCCTGCGTCTGGCCTGTGCGGCCAGTTGCGTGCCTTTGCTGCTCGCGTTGAATGGATCACTCGGGCGGAAATACTGCCGTGCGTATCCGATCATCCTGCCACTGCTGCCGGCTTTGATGATCTGCTTCATGATCTACCTCAGCGGTGATCCCGGCTCCGGCTATTACGCGGGTCTCACGCTGTGCATCGTGGCCACGTCATTTGTCTTCCATTGGACGTTCCGTGAGATTGGCATCACGCTGGGCCTCGTCGTGCTGGCTTACTTTGCCGCCACCCTGCCCAATCTCAATTTCAGCGATTCTCATGCCCTGGGGATTTTCGTGAACAACACCGGCTTCATTCTGTTGAACTGTGTGGTCCTCTATTTCGGCAGCCGCCAGCATCACGCGATCCGTCTGCGGGAATTCGCCAACCGCTGCAAGGTGGAGGATCAGCGCGAAGAGCTGGCCGCACGCAATGAGGAACTCACCGCCACGCTGAAGCGCCTGCGCGAAACGGAAGCCCAGCTGGATCAGAGTGAAAAGCTGGCCTCCATCGGACGGCTCAGCGCCGGGATCGTGCATGAGATCAACAACCCGCTGAACTACGTGAAGTCAGCAATCTATCTGCTGAAGAAAAAGGGCAGGGCGCTGCCGCCTGATATTGCCGAGACCTTCACCAGCATTGCCGAAGACATCGGTGAAGGCATTGACCGCGTGGCTGCCATCGTGTCGGATCTGCGCACCTTTGCGCATCCGGAAAACCGTGGTTCCAGACCGGTGAATCTGCAGGAGACTTCGCGCAAGGCACTTCGCCTGCTGGCCAAGGAGATCGGTGACCGCGGAGTGACGCTGGTGGATGAGATTCCGGCGGACGTCATAGCGCAGGGAGACGAGAACTACCTCATCCAGATTTTGCTCAATCTGGTGCAAAACAGCCTGGATGCCCTGGCAGGCCGCCCCTCGCCCACCATCTGGCTCAAAGCCTGCGAGACCGCGAACGGTGTGGATTTCATCGTTCGGGACAACGGCCCGGGCATTCCAAAGGAAAACCTCTCGAAGATCTTTGATCCCTTCTTCACCACCAAGCAGGTGGGGCAGGGCATGGGCCTGGGCCTGAGCATCTGCTTCCGCATGATCCAGCAGATGGAAGGCGAAATAAAAATCGACACTGCGGTGGGCAGCCACACGCAGTTCACCTTGAGCCTGAAAAAACCTGCGACTACCTGATACTGATGCCGAGCCCGCTGCTATCGCCATATCACATTCTCTACGTCGATGACGAGGAGAAGGCGTTGCATTACTTCAAGGAGATCTTTGGGGATGAGTACACGATCCACGTCGCCAACAACGCGATGGACGGCTACCGCATCCTGCAAAATTACGGTCCGCAGATCGGTCTGCTGCTCACAGATCAGCGCATGCCGGGGCCCAGCGGCATTGAATTGATGGAGCATGCACGCAAGCTCAATCCCAACCTGGTGCGCATCCTCGTCACGGCCTACACGGACTATCAGGCGGCGGTGGACGCGGTGAACTCCGGGCGCTGCTTCCGCTATTTGCACAAGCCCTGGGATCCGGATGAGCTGAGTGTGGTGATCAAGCACGGACTGGACTATTACCATGCGCTCGTCGAGCGCGAGCGCCTGCTGGTGGAAAAGGCGGAGTCCGTGCGCAACATGCTCTCCGCAGACAAGGTGTCCGGCCTCGGCATCCTCGCGGAAGGTCTCAACCATCACCTGCGCAATGCGCTCACGGTCGTGCGCGCATTCATTGACCTGGCTCCGATGAAACTGATGGAGGAGATTGGCGGTGCCCACCCGCGTGATCCCTCATTCTGGATCGATGTGCAGAATCAGGCGCAATCACAGCTCGAACGCATTCAGTCCATGCTGGCTCGTCTGGCCGAGGCCTCTCACTCCAAACGCCTGGAGCGCACGGATCAATGCCATCTCAGCAATGTCATCAACGAGATGCTCGACTTGTTTGCCGTGCAGATGAAGGAAAAGAACCTGAAAATCGAAGTCTCAATCGATCCAAGTCTCCCTCCGGTCCTGGTTCATGGTGCGCGCTTCCGCCAGATGTGGCGTTTGATTTTCATGGAGGAGCTCACGCACCTCAGCCCCGGCGACAGCATACACATCAGCGCGAAAGTTCGTCAGGATGCGAGAGGTCAGTCGCATCTGGTCATGTATGTGCGTGACACCGGTGTCTGGGAAGGCGGGGACAAGCCGGTGAATCTGTTTGATCCCTTCTACACCCGCAGCCGCAAGCCGGATGATTTTGGCGTGAACATGATGGCCTGCTACGTCACCATGCATCTGCATGGCGGCACCGCCGAGGCCCGCCATCTGGAACCGCGTGGCCTGGAGCTCGAATTCAGCCTGCCCGTCCAAACCAACTTGGAACCCAAGAAGGAAGAAGATTTCTTCCGCACCCTGCTCAATCACGAGCAGCGCTGGAAAATGCGTGACGAGATGGTTGCTGCGTAAGGCGGCAAAGAGCGGCACTTACCAAGTCCCGCTCCCTGCTAAACCAGCGAACTCGTGCTCACCCCAGCTTCCAACCCTCACGCGGCACACGGCTGAGGAAGCGATTCGCCGCCTCATTGTTCGTGATGCGCATGGCTTTGGAATCCCAGAGGATCTTGCCACCCGCGCGGTGCGCCACGTTGCCGAGGTGATTGGCTTCCGTCAGCGGACCGGCGTAGCTGAAGGGGCTGCCGGTCGGCGTGCCGTTGCGGATGGCCGCGAGGAATTCCGCATGTTGCCCGGGTGAGTCGGCGATGAAAGGCTTCGGCGCCTGGAAGTCTTTAAACGTGGCTTCGGGGAGCAGGACGTGCTTGCCGTAGTCGGAGAGCAGCATGCCTTTGTCGCCGATGAAGAGCACCCCGTTGCTCCACTTGCTGATGAAGGGATCGTTCTTCCACACGTCGGGTTTGTCCGCGCCCTGATGCCAGTGGATCTTGCACGCGGGCATGTCGCCACGCGGGCCGTACTCATACACGGCGTGCATCGAAGCCGGGGCGATTTCGGGATGCGGCGGAGGGCCAAAGGCTTCGACGCTCAGCGGGGCATCGAGTTTTAGCGCCCAGAAGGGGAGGTCGTTCCAATGGCTGCCGAGATCGGACATGGTGCCATTGCCAAAGTCCCACCAGCGGTACCACTTGGGCCCGGGGAAATAAACACTGTTGTAAGGACGCATTGGCGCTGGGCCGATCCACAGGTCCCAATCCAGATACGGTGGCGGTGTTTCGGCCACCGTGGGCCGCTCGGTGACGTGGACGATGTCGCCGTTCTTCTGCGCGTCTTCCGCACTTTGCAGACCCCAGGCGCGCGAGACGCACACGTGGGCCTCGGTCACTTTGCCGATAGCACCGCTCTGAATCAATTCGACCACGCGGCGGTAGTTTGGCATGCCGTGAATCTGCGTGCCCATCTGCGTGACGACTCCAGCTTTGGCCGCAGCCTCGGCAATGAAACGTGCTTCCGCGACGTTGTGGGACAGCGGCTTCTCACAGTACACCGCCTTCTTCATCAGCAGTGCAGGCAGCGTGGCGTAGGCATGCGTGTGCTCGGTGGTGCTGATGATGACGGCGTCGATCTCGTCGGGTCTGATAGTGGTGTACAGTCTTCGGAAGTCGCTGAACTTCTGTGCTCGCGGAAACGCCACGCCAGCTCGATCAAGGTTCTCGCCATTCACATCGCAGATGGCGACGACGTTTTCACGAGGCTCGACGACTGGCGGTGGCGGAGGCGCGACCGCACCGGGCTTGGCATCCTTGCCACGCGGCGGCGTGTAGAGCGCGACGCCGGTGAGTTCCTTGATGTTGGACGCGCCGCGCCCGCCCACACCAATGAAGACGAGGTTCAGCTGCTCGTTCGGCGAACGTGAGCTGACAATGGCAGGAAATCCCAGGGCCGCAGCGGCGGAGGCGCTGCGGGTGAGGAACTGACGGCGGGACGAGACAGGTTGGCTGGCACTCATGGTTGTCTACTTACAACGCACGGTCACCGGCGGAGTTTCCGAGGAAACGTCAAGAAGCACAAAGTGCCCGCACTTCTCCAAATCACTGCGCTTTCTTCTTCCCCGCTCCGGGCTTCCTTGGCTCATTGATCGGCTTGTCGGGATCGTACTTCAGATTGTGTTCGGGAATCTGGGCACCGGTGTCTTTGAGCCATGCCATGAGTTTGTCGCGCAGCTGCAGGGCGCGCACGGAGTCAAACGGGGCGCGGTTGTCCACTTCACCTGCGTCGAGTTTCAGGTTGTAGAGTTCAACGTGGCTGTCCTCATGGAAGTAGATGAGCTTCCAGTCACCTTCGCGGATCGCGCTGTAAGGCGTGGCGCTGCCTGGATGGTAATGCGGGTAGTGCCAGTAGATGGCCTCGCGGGCGAGGGTGTCCGTGGCGCCGAGCAGCGGCAGCAGGGACTCGCCATCAACAACCTGATCCTTCGCGAGCGCAGTCTGCGTGGCGGCGAGCAAGGTGGGAACGTGGTCGTAGGTGATCACGGGCACGTCGCAGGTGCTGCCGGGTTTCACCAGTCCGGGCCAGGAGACAATGAGTGGGATGTGCACGCCGCCCTCATACGCGCTGCCTTTGCCAAGACGAGCGGGACTGTTGTCCGTGGGGCCGCGTGACCAGCCGTTGGCGTTGACGGTTCCGCTGAGGCCGCCGTTGTCGCTGGTGAAGATGAAGATCGTGTTTTCGGTCAGCTTCAGTTCATTCAGTTTGGCTCGCAGCTTGCCCACGCTGTCGTCGATGCTCTCGACCAGCGCGGCATACACAGGGTTGCTGTGGCCGCCGGCGGCTTTCTTGGCCTGATACTTCGCGATGACTTCCGGCTTGCCCATGATGGGTGTGTGGACGCCGTAATGCGGGAGATAGATGAAGAAAGGTTTCTCCTTGTTCTTGTCGATGAATTTCACGGCCTCATCGGTGAGGCGGTCGCTCAGGAATTCATCCTTGGGTCCATCCGGCAGCGTGGCGATCCTGTAAGGCGAGAAGTAACTGGGCGGTGACCCGATGTGCATGCCGCCGATGTTCACATCAAAGCCGTGCTTGGTCGGATAAAACTCCTCCTCGCCGAGGTGCCATTTGCCGATGCTTGCCGTGGCGTAGCCCTTCGTCTTGAGGCGCTCTGCGATGGTCTCCTCCTCCAAGGGCAGTTTCATCGTCCAATTGGGAATGAGCAGACGTCCATTGCTTGGCACATGGCCGGCGATCCAGTCGGTGATGTGCAAGCGAGCAGGCGATTTGCCCGTCAGCATGGCCGCACGTGTGGGCGAGCACACGGTGCAGGCCGAATACGCCTGGGTGAAGCGCATGCCGTCCTTCGCAAGCTGGTCAATGTGCGGCGTCTCGTAATACTTGGAACCGTAGCATCCCAGATCCGTCCAGCCCATGTCATCAATGAGCATGACGATGATGTTCGGTGGCGGTCCTGCTGGCAGCGTGGGCACCACAGGCACTTTCACTGGCGGCGGCTGAATGGGAGGCAGGGGAGCAGGCGGGGGCGTTTCTGCGGCAGCGGGTGAACCGGGTGTGGCGGTGGCGGCTGGCGAGGGAGTCGGTACTGCTGGAGGCGTTGGGGGCGCTGGTGTGGCCGGAACCGAATTAGCACTAGGTGCAGCCGGGGTTTCAGGCACCGCGGGCGTTGGATTGACCGAGGGAGTTTGGGCGGTCAGAAGACCTGCCATGCAAAGGAAGGGAGCGAAAAAGCGGTGCATGAAATAACGGGCTGAGGAATGAATTGAGACGCTGTCTCATCTCCTGCTCCCTGACAAGAACTTATGTGAAACGGGAACTGATTTCCGGGCGAAGATTAAGGGGATGGCATTTTGATCAAATGGAGCGGATGGCCTGTTGACCGATTCACCCCACGCAGTGCATTTCAGCAGCGTATAATAGCTCGAATTCTGGCTCATCGCACTTCGACAATTCTCTGATCTGAAGAAAATGCGGCTTCGATGGAAGGCCAGATTTGCTCAAGCTTGGAAAGCAAATGCTGGGTCCGGCAATTGCCAAGTCGTAGCCAGAGAAGTTGTCCCTGTTCTCCCGGACGTGTCGCCAAGATAAAAAAATCTTCGTCCTTGGAAACAACAATTCGATTTTCCGAGAGAGCCTCAGCCCAGATCTTGCGATCATCAGTCTGTCCTTGGCCACGATCCAAAACATGTACGGCATCATATCCTCTGGCACTCAGCCAGCGGGCGAGGGCTGCGGGCAGCTGATTGTCCACCAGAAATTTCACGCGGCGATGGCCAGAATCGTGTGATCTGTCTGTCGTGCCGCATAGGTGAGCGCAGCTTTAATGTCGTCGGCTTCTAAAAAGTCGTAGTCCTGCAGAATTTCCTCGTGACTGGCACCTGCGGCGATCAGTTCGAGAATGTCACTGACACGAATGCGATAGCCACGGATACAAGGACGACCGCCACATTTTCCGCTTTCGATGGTGATGCGATCCAGCAGGTTCATAAGGGAAAGATTGCTCATGCAGCCAAAAGAGTCAAGACGACGAAGTCTTGACTCCACAAAGAGCACCATGACCCGTTCGTGTCACCGGATCTTCGCATCCGGCAGCGCACTCTTCACGCCTTCGTCGATGGGCATCTTGTCAGTCTTGGAGTCGAGGCCGGTGGCGAGCATCAGTTTGGCGAGTTCGGCCTGCAACTCCTCGATCTTGCCGACCATTTCCGGTTTGCCGATGAGGTTCTTGGTTTCACCGGGATCATTTTTAAGATCATACAGCTCGGCCATGTGCTTGTCGGCCGTGCCGTCGCCATGTGGGTAGTGAATGAACTTCCAGTCGTCGGTGCGAACGGCGCGAACATTGGGGGTGTAGGGGAACTGCTTCTCGTAGTTGTAGTGGTAGAACCAGCTCTTGCGCCAGTCGGGATCGCCGCTTTGTACCAGCTTCACGAACGATTTGCCGTGGATGTTTTCCATGGGCGGTGCACCGCAAAGTGCAAGCAGGCTGGGCGCCACATCAACGGTGAGCACCTGCTGTGGGATGACTTTGGCCTCTTTCGTGAGCTGAGGGCTGCGCACGATGAGCGGGATGCGCAGGCTGGCCTCATGCGCGGTGCGTTTGTCCACCATGCCGTCTTCACCTTCAAGCAGGCCGTTGTCACCCATGAAGACGATGATGGTGTTGTCGAGCTGCTTGGTCTCTTCCAGCCAGTCGCGCACGCGTGCCACGCTGTCGTCCACGCTCAAGACGGTGCCCCAGTAGCCATGCACCATGTTTTCGAAATCTTTGACGGCGGCGGGGCTGTCATCGGGGAATTTTTTCCGCCACTCAAACAGCGGGCCGTAGATGCCATGCCAGGTGTAGAGGCGCTGCTTGATCCACTCGGGCTTGTCATCCAGCATGAAGGCCGTGGCCGGGTAGGGGACGCGCACGTCATCAAAGCTGTGCTCATACTTCGGCTCTGGTGTGTAGAAGCTGTGCGGGGCCTTGTGGCCGATGCACGCGCACCAGGGTTTGTTTGCACTCTGCTGCTTCAGCCAGTCCATGGCGAGGTCCGTGACGACGTTGGTGTAGTAGCCTTTGATGACTTCACGCTTGCCGTTGAGGTTCCACTCGGTGTCGTAGTATTTGCCCTGGCCTTTGTGCGTCACAAACGTGTCGTAACCCGGACGCGGATCATCATTCTCCTCGCCCATGTGGTATTTGCCAAAGTAGGCGGTGGCGTAGCCCGCATCATGCAGCACGGAGGGAAAACTGCGCAGTGTGGCGGGGTATTCGGTGAAGTTGTTCGTCACGCCATGGGCATGCGCATACAGCCCGCTGAGAATGGACCCACGGCTCGGCGAGCACAGCGAGGTGGTGCAAAACGTGTTGGCAAACCGCACGCCCTCCTGCGCGAGCCGGTCGATGTTCGGCGTCTTCACATGCTTGGAGCCATAGCAGCTTAGGGCATCCGGGCGCAGGTCATCGCAGAGGATGAACAGCACATTCGGCTGTGCTGCGAAGGATGATTGCAGCAGGGCAAAAGATGTAAACAGCAGGGCGAGGATTCGGATCATGGTCGGGCCCTGCCAACGAAGGAATGCTGGCGTCTCTGTCAAAAAGGAAAGGCTGCGCTGCGGGTGACGTTTTTCTTCATGCCATGACCAACCGCCGCTCCTTCCTGAAACAGTCCGCCGCCGCTTCCACCGGCGTGTTCTACATCGCCAAAACCTCCTGGGCCCAGAAGAGTCCCGGGGACACCATCAACGTGGCCGTCATCGGCTTCGGCGGCCGTGGTGGCTCGCACATCAGCGGATACAACAAGCTCAACAAAGATGGCGCCGGAGTGCGTGTCGCCGCTCTGTGTGATGTGGACAGCAAGACCCTCGAAAAAGGACTGCAGTCCTACGACCAGGAAAAAATCAAAGTCACCGGCTACTCCGATCTGCGCAAACTTCTGGAGAACAAGGACATCGATGCCGTGAGTATCGCCACGCCCAACCACTGGCATGCCCTGTCCACCATCTGGGCCGTGCAGGCAGGGAAAGATGTGTATGTCGAAAAGCCCGTGTCACACTGCGTGTGGGAAGGCCGGCAGATGGTCAAGGCCGCACGCAAGTACGGCAAGATGGTGCAGACCGGCACTCAATCACGGTCCAGCCGCAAAGGGCTCGCTGAAGGAGTGAAGTATGTGCAGGAAGGCAATCTCGGAAAGATCCTGCTCGCACGCGGCCTTTGCTACAAGCGCCGCCCCAGCATCGGCAAGACCGAAGGCCCGCAGCCGGTCCCTGAATCCATCGATTACGATCTCTGGTGCGGCCCCGGCCCAAAAGGCCCGCTCATGCGCAAACAGCTGAAGTACGACTGGCACTGGACCTGGGCCTACGGCAACGGCGACCTCGGCAACCAGGGCATCCATCAGATGGACATCGCCCGCTGGTTCCTCGGCGAATCGGAACTCTCCCCCAGCGTCTGGAGCGTGGGTGGCCGCCTCGGCTATGAAGATGACGGCGAAACCGCCAACACGCAGATCATTTACCACGGCTATGAAAAGGCCCCGCTCATCTTTGAAGTGCGCGGCCTGCCGGACGCGAAGGACGGCAAGAACATGGACAAGCTCACGCAGACCAGCAAAGGCGTGAAGTTTCAGCCTCTCCCCGGCAAAGATGGCAAGGAAGGCATCTCCGGCGCAGGCGTCGGTGTCATCATCGAGTGCGAAGGCGGAACCATCGTGGTGCCGAGTTACTCGGGTTGCGTGGTCTTCGACAAAGAAGGCAAGGAGGTGAAGAAATTCGAAGGCAGCGAAGACCATTTCAAAAACTTCATCAATGCCTGCCGCAGCCGCCGGGTGGACGATTTGAACGCCGACATCCTCGAAGGCCACCTCTCCAGCGCACTCTGCCACACCGCCAACATCAGCTATCGTCTCGGCCAGAAAGAGAAGCCTGAAGCGATCATGGAAAAGATCAAAGGCGACACCTTCGCCACCGAAAGCTTTGAGCGCATGAAGGAGCACCTGGGGAAAAACGAGGTCGATATCACCAAAGACCTCCTCACCCTCGGCCCCGTGCTCAAGATGGATGGCAAAACCGAACGCTTCATCGATCAAGACGCCGCCAACGCCATGCTCAAGGACAAGTATCGTCCGCCCTTCGTCGTGCCGGATGAGGTGTGAAGTGCGACAGGCACTCCTGCCTGTCGATCAGCGGCAGCGCCAGCCACCCTGCACCCCGTCCACAGTAAAGCTGACGCAGGGTGGCTTCGATCCGTCACTGCGGCACCGTAGTTCGTTCGTGAACTCTGAGTTCTAAAGGTCCCGCTGATCGACGGACAAGAGTGTCCATCGTACTCAAGCTGCGCCCATCATCTCCCCATAGGAAAAATCACAGACGTGCATGCGCACACGTACCATCGCGCCTTCCGCCAGTGGAAAATCCGGCAGCTCTTTCTGGATGGTGCCAAAGATCTCTTTCCCATTCGGCAGCAAGGCGTGGCAGGTGCGTGGACTGATCACACGACGGATCGTGGCGGTGGTTTCAACTCGGGTGATAATATCCATCACTGGGTCACGGGAATGGCACGTCGTGCCGGAGGTTCATTGGTGGCTGGAGGCTTGCGGTTCCAGTCGATTTTGGCGGATTGAAACAGAGTGCGTGCCGTGATGAGATCCACTGCGCGCTGCAGCACGGTGTCGGAGGGCTTCGGCGCATCCTCAGGCAGCGCCTTCCCGGCGGAGCGCCTTAGGTAGGAGTCGAGTTCAGGATTGGTGTTGGCCACGAGCGCTGCTTCATTGAATCGCGCACGTGGTTTGTCGATGATGGAGCTTTTGACGTCCTTGGCATCAGTGGCGCTAAACACCTGCCGCTTGAGCGTGGTCGGCATGGAGATCGGAAAATCAGGTTGCAGGCCCTTTTTGAACACGGAGCTGTCGTCCGTCAGCAGCACCTCGGCGCGGGCAAAGCGCAGGGACCACTCGGCATCCACGGGCACCGTTTCATAGCGCACGGCCCCACCGCGTGTGGGCGCACCAATCAGGAGAGCTTGCTTCCGCTGACGCAGCACCGCCGCCATGGTCTCACCCAGATTGTTGGTCTCATCATCCACGAGGACAAGAATCTGCTGCGACCACACGGGCTCGCGCAGGTTGGTTTCGACTTCGGAGGCAGCCTGGCCCATCTGCTTCATTTTGAAGAGCACTTCGCCCATGGGCACAAACAGGCTCAGCATGTCCGCCGCGTCATTGAAGTTCCCCGGCGGAGCCGGACTGCGCAGATCCAGGATGAGGTGGCTCACCTTTTTAGCCACAAAATCCTGAAGATGCTTCTCCAGTTCCTTCGTTTCACTCGGCGTGAATTCACGGGGCCTCAGGTAGCCGGTCTGCGGCGTCAGCAGTTCGGCCTGCACGCCGGTGAGCGCGCCGGATTTGGCCTCGCTGGTGCGGGGGACCAGTTCCGCCCCGAAATCAAGACGCTGCAGCAAACCCGAAAGTGCCGCACGGTTCAGCACATCAAAGGTCAGATCGCTGCTGCGGATGTATTCCTTCTGCAGAATCCGAAACGCCGTCTGGATGCCTGCCTGGCTGACGTCCTTCGGCTCCGGGCCGCTGGCGGCGAACACGGAGGAGGTGAAGGTCAAAAGGATGGCGAGTCGTCTCATGCGTCGGTCTGCTGCAGATGATTGAGAGCATGTACGGGCCCTGCGCCAGCACTTTGCCACATGAAATGCTGGTCTATGGAGCGACTGACGAACTCCTTCGCAGAGGCGACAGCTTCATTCAGCCCCATTTCCTGCGCCAGACAGGTGGCGATGGCGGCGGAAAACGTGCAGCCTGTACCATGGGTGCGCACCCCCGGCGTGCGCGGGGCGGTGTGCCAGAAAAGCTCACCATCCAGGCACAGGACATCAGCGGCATCCCCCTTCAGGTGCCCGCCTTTCACCAGCACAGCGGCATCAAAACGGGCGCTCAGGTCGCGGGCACAGTCCTCCATGGCTTCGAGGTCAGGCACCTCCCGATCCCACAGCACGCGGGCCTCGTCTAGATTAGGCGTGATCAGCGAGGCCAGCGGCAGCAGTTCGTCGATCAAGGTCCGCACGGCGGCGTCTTCCAGCAGCTTGCCTCCGCTGGTGGCGATCATGACCGGATCCACCACCAGGGGGATGCGGCCATGGCCAAGCTGCAGCCAGGTTTCCGCCACTGCATGCACCTGATCCCGCCCACCCAGCATGCCGGTCTTCGCAGCGGCAATGGGAAATCCCCCAAACAGCACACGCACCTGATCGGCAATAAAGTCCGCATCCAGAAGGCGCACCTGGGAAACGAGGCCCGGCGTCTCTGACACCACGCTGGTCAGTGCATTCAGGCCGTAGCCACCGAGGGCTGAAATCGCCTTCAAATCCGCCTGCACCCCCGCTCCGCATGAAGAATCTGAACCTGCAATGGTGAGAACGACGGGGGGGGAGGATGGCATGGTGGCGGTTGGCTGGATGGTACGAGTCCGGCTGCTTTTTGCAAACCCCGGCTTGTGGCATCCTGCGTATGGACTAAACTCATTCCATGAATTTCGATCCGTTGCCAGGACTCACGGTCACGGTGGACAGCATCGCCTACGATCCCACTCGGCCTGCTCCGCCGGACCGGCCCCACCCCTTTGTGTATCATCTCTCGATCCACAACGACTCACCCGACATTGTGCGCATTTTTGGCCGCAAATGGATCGTGCGTGACACAGACGGCGACACCATGGTCGTCGAAGGCGACGGCGTCGTCGGCCAGTTCCCCAATCTTTCCCCCGGGGAAACCTTCAGCTACAATTCCTACCACGTCATCAAGACCGAAAGCACCGCCACCGGCTCCTTCTTCGGCACCACCCCCGATGGCCGCCGCGTCTGCACCAAGATTCCGCCGATCGAGATGCATCCGCCGCTGATGGTGTGAACGGAGGATGATCTTTGAATGAAGTCGTTCATCCGAATTCAAACCGAATGGTTTATTTCTGCCGCTGCGTGGATTGCAGTTGTGGCGGCTCTCTGTGGAGTCTTTGATAATTTGACCCGGGGTTATTCCCGTTCGGTATCGCACTTTTTTGCTGCTGCAGGCTTCACTCTCATCTCGACCTCCTACTTGCTTCTATGGGTGCTCCTGGTGATAGCTCCATTTCGGCCAAGGTCAGATTTTTCGCTTCGCGGCGAGTGTAAAATTCGCGCCATCAATTTCTTCCTTACGCTCGGAGGTTTGTTGGCCGTCCATATTTACGTGATGTTAGTGATGTGGTTTGGCCTCATGTAACAGGCATCTGTTCATAATCTGGTCGAGATTTTCAGCTCGTTCTGGAAACTCACTCCTTCTCACACAGAATCCGAAACCCCACGCTGTCCAGATGGACATTGTGCGGATCGGGTCCTCGAAACGAGGCCAGCAGGCGTTTCTCACTGCCAGCACGGAAGGAGCCGCCGCGGACGATGCGCAGGCTATTCTTCGGTGGATCATACCAGCCATCCACCCATTCCCAGACGTTGCCGGCGAAGTCGTAGAGACCGTTGGCATCGGCGGGGTAGCTGCCCACGGGCGCGGTATCTGGATAACCGTCGTCCATCTCCAGCCACTTGGCGTCGTAGCTGTTGCGATACTTTTTGCCAAAAGCCTCATCGCAAAAGTTGCCAACCTCATTGCTCAGCGGACCCTTGCCCCAGTGATGCTGGCCCGTGCTCGGCGGCTGTTGATTCGGGGCGATGTCTGCCTTCTCCTGCAAGCCTGCCAGCACGCTCCACTCCTGATCGGTGAGCAGGCGGTACTTGCGCCCTTCCTTCTTGCCCAGCCATTCACAGAAAGCCTGCGCCTCCGCAAAGCTCACGTTGATGGCAGGATGATCGGGCGTTTGCGGAAACTCAGGCTTCTTCCACTCCACGTTCGTGGCCGCAGCGAACGGCTGATAATCCTTCACCCGCGTCTCATAGCGGCAGACCAGCACGCCAATGCTCGCCACCTTCACAAACGGCATCTCCAGACTGTTGGAGAATTCCGTCTCGATCTTGGTCTGCTGAGCACCGGCACACTGAGCCAGCAGCAGCAATGCAAGGGCGGTGAGCGTGCGCTGCATGGCTTACTTCTTCACGGGGGCGGCTTTCCATTCCCAGCTCTCGCCGAAGAATCCCGCATCGCTGATGCCACCGGGGGCCTGGCTGGTCTTGGGTTTGGTGAGGTCGATCACCGCCCAGTCGGGCAGCTTGGCCACCTGACGCGCGTTGTTGAGGTAATCGTATTCGCGGTAAGTGAAGCCGCTGTTGATCACCACATACTTCGTGGGGTTGAGCGGGTTCGGGTAGATGAGCACCGGTGCGTTTGTGGCCGCATCATAGGTCTTGCCATTGGCAACGAGCTTGTCCTTGGACCACTGGATCGGCAGCTTGTCGGCGATCTTCGCGAGGATGACGTTGCTCTGCGGATCTCCCCACAGCACGAGGTTGTTTGCGGCGATGTCGGCATCGCTGACGGCGGTGTCGTCCTTCGTGGGAGCATCGCCACGGAACTGACGACGCCATTCAAACTGCGCGCGCTCAAGCTCCGCTTTGGCCCAAGCGTCCACCTTCTCACTGGCTCCAGCCTTGGTGGGTTTCACAAACAGGAACTTGTCCATAAAGGCATCGTCGATCGGGCCTTCGAGGCCGTGCTTCTTGATCAATTTGCCGTCACCTTCGTTGTCCAGCGTCTGCGTCCACTTGCCGTTCTTCAGCTGGAAATGCACCAGCCATGAGCGGTCCAGTTTCGGGCGGGTCACTTCAAGCAACTGGCCGTCGATGCTGACAACGGGCTTGTAGAGCAGGGGCATCGGGCAGGTGCCGGAGGGCATGTCGAGCGTGAAGGCGCTGATGTTCTGCAGCTTGATCGTGATCTCAGACGGACCGGTGATGCGTGCATGAATGCGACCGCGCACCCAATGTTCTTCCAAGGCGTCCACCGTGACCCAGAACATGTGGTTGTACCGCAGGAACCAGGTGGAGAGATGGATTTCCTTCGGCATGCGGTTGCGACCAATGGCCGCGATGCTGGCAAGACGCCTCTCGATTTCGATCAGCGAATCAGGATGAATCTTGTGACCAGTCTGCGGGCCAATGATGTGCAGCAGATCCACGTTCTCGCCACGCAGGGCTTTCTCCATCATGTCCGCAGCCTGCTTTTGTTTATCGATCTCGCCGCTGTACGCCACGGTGGGGCAGTTCTCCAGATTCAGGGCATTGTCGGTGGCATTGTACCAGTGCCAGAGCTTCTGCTGATACCAGGGGGCGCCGCTCACATCCTCGTTCTGAAAGCCGCCGAGGAACTCAGGTGTTTCAGAGAAGCCCGCGCCCGGATTCGCCGCGCACCATTTGTCCGCGTAATTCACCGCAAACTGCCACGCAGCTGCGCCGCCCATGCTGAAGCCGCGCACGATGATGCGATCTTCATCGACGGCATAGAACTTGGAAGCATGATCAATCGCTTCGAGCAAATCGATCTCACCCGCGAACTTGTTTGCACAGCAGTAACGACCGTAGGCATGCAGCACGAGCGCGCCCTTGGGAGTGATCTGACCCACTTGTTTGCGCCGCTGATCCAGGAAGGCGAGTTCGCTGAGTGTCTCGCCACGACCATGGCACCAGATGTCCATGCGCACCGGAGCGCCCACATATCTCTCAGGAATCACCATGCCGTAGGGCTGCACCGAGCCATCGATCTTGGAGCGGTAAGCACGCACCACCAGGCCCTTCTGCTTTGTCCACGGTGCCTGTCCAGTCTTGAACTGCTCGGCGCGTTGCAGGCCTTCGGCGATGATTTCGTCCGCGCTTTTGAGCTCACCCAGTTTGTGCACCTCATTGTAGCGCAGCGCCCAGTCCACGGCCTTGTGGTAGATCTCGATGTCGGGCAGCAGATCCGCGAGCTGCGGATTCTTCGCCTGCGCCTTGGTGGCTTCATCGATGGCGGTGCGGAGTTTTTTTAAACCTTCGGTGAGCCGGGCACGATCCGCATCAGGAACAGCAACCCCCGGAGGTGGCACTGGACGCACGTTTTCGGCTTGATTGTCCTTGGGGCCATCGGCAAGGGCGGCGCTGAGAGCGAGGAAGGGGAGGAGGAGACGCTTCATGGTTGGAGAAGAGAGAAGAAAGACAAAAGAGACTATTTCTTGCGGGAACGTTTCGGTTTCGCAGCGGAGAGCAGCGGCACGTTGTGAATTTCAAAGGGCGCACTGGTGGCGCTGTCAAACTCAGCGGCGGCTTCCAGTCCGGCGCGCGCGATTTCCTCGGCGGTCTTGCACTTGTCATACGCCGTCTGCATGGCACCCAGGGCGTAGTCCCGGCCCGAGCCTGCGGCCCAGAATTTGTGAAACTGTTGCGCGGAGCGGTACGAATAAATGGCGAAAATCCCGTGCGGGTTGGCCAGCAGTCCGTAGAACTGCGTGGTCTCGAATTCCTCGCCTTTGTCCGGCATGGCGGCCATGAAGTACTCCACCTTCAGCCAGGCGTGCGAATGACGGAAGGTTTCAAAGATGGCCTCGCAGGAGGAGAAATCACGCGGGCGGTCCGGGTTGGAAAAGTAGCTGTTCATCACCACCAGACTCGCCGAGGTGCCGGTGAGACCAATGAAGGTGTCCGCAATCTTGGTGATCTTCGTCTTGTTGACGACGTGCTGCGCCTTCTGCCTCAACGAACCGAGACAGCTGAGCGTGTCAGCGCCGATGCAGGCGACGCCATTCTTTTGAGTTACAACGATGGTGGACATGAGATCGCATGACTAGCGGCGGCCCGGCTTCCGTGCAAGCATCTCAAGTCGATGTCGTCAGTTGACGCCTCACAAATGATGCCGCTGGGGCAGAGGTTCATACGGAGTGCCCAGATCGGAGGTTGTCCCCCCCCTTGTACATGAAACCATATAATCTGTAGTAAATAACGCCACGCATATAAGATTCCAGAGTGCTTTGACAGCCAATCATTCCGGCTTGTTGTAAGCAAAGCACTGATTGCATCTCATTTTATCCAAAGGGTGCAAGCACGTTCGGTCCCAACCACCTTCAAATCCGACTTCTGATGAGACTCGCTGCCATTCTTCTCTTCTTTTTACTCGGCTTTGCCACACTCCATGCGGAGCTGCCTCAGCTGATCAACTATCAGGGCCGTCTCGCGGTAGGCACCGCGAACTTCAATGGTCCCGGCCTGTTCAAGTTCGCCTTGGTCAACACCAATGGCAGCACAACTTACTGGAGCAACGATGGCAGCAGCAGTGGAGGCGGTGAACCGGCGGCCGCAGTCACTCTCAACGTCACCCAGGGCCTCTATTCCGTGCTGCTCGGCGACACCTCGCTCGTGAACATGAGCGTCATTCCTGCCACCGTCTTCAGCAACGCCGACGTGCGCCTGCGGGTCTGGTTCAATGACGGAGCGAACGGCTCTCAATTGCTGTCGCCCGATCAGCGCATCGCGGCCGTCGGCTATGCAATCATGGCGGCAGGTGTGAATCTTCCTGCCACCACCGGTGCGACCGATGGAGTCATATTGCAAAATGGCGGCAGCCTGCTGCATACTTTTGGTTCAAACAATCTGTTTGCCGGAGCTGGCGTGGGCAATTTTACCATGACCGGCGGTGACAATGCAGCCGTCGGCTTCAATGCGCTCGCTCTTAACACCACCGGGCATAAAAACGTTGCCATCGGCAGCGGTGCCCTCGCTGCAAACACCACCGCGAGTTCGAACACCGCCATCGGCATGCAGGCGCTCTCACTCGCCACCGTTGGCGGTCAGAACACCGCCTCCGGCAATTATGCATTGTCCACCACAGATACCGGCAGCAACAACACCGCGAATGGTTACAGTGCCCTGCAGTCCAACACCAGCGGGAGTTCCAACACCGCTTTCGGCTGGCTGGCGCTGACAAACAATACCACGGGTGGTAACAACATCGGCTTGGGCAGGCGAGCAGGTGAAAACCTCACCACCGGCAGCAACAACATCGACATCGGCCATTCGGGCTTGGCTGGAGAGTCCAACATCATACGCATCGGGACCAGCGGCACACACACTGACACCTATCTTGCAGGTGTGGTGCATGGAGACGGTTCGGGGCTGACTGGGATCACCTCGAGTAATCTGGCGGCGAACAGTGTGACGAGCACACAGATCGCCAGCGGCGCCGTGGGAAGCGGACAGCTCGCGAGTGGTGCCGTGGCCACCAGCCTGGCAGCTGACAATCAAAGTGCGGTCGCCAGCGGCGGAGTGGTCATGTCGGCAGATGCCAGTTCTGCCAGCCTTCTCGCGGCTGGTTACACCAAGCTGGGGCAGTCCTCGGTGTCCGTGGCGGAGTCCTGGGCCTCCACGCAGACTGCGGGCGCGCCGACGGGGCGGGCTTACCACTGCGCCGTCTGGAGCGGAACAGAATTGATCCTCTGGGGTGGGAAGAACGGCAGCGGGGTCTTGAACACAGGTGGGCGATACAATCCGACGACCAACAGCTGGACCGCGATCTCCACCACCAACGCGCCTGTCGCCCGCTACAAACAACGCGCGGTGTGGACTGGCACAGAAATGATCGTGTGGGGTGGCAATGACGGAGTTTCGATCCATTACAACACAGGAGGACGTTACAACCCAACCACTAATACCTGGACTGCCACTGCTACGCTCAATGCGCCGAGTGCTCGCACACAAAACACGGCGGTGTGGACGGGCACGGAAATGATCGTTTGGGGAGGTGTGAGCAACGGCCCCACCTATTTCGCCAACGGGGCGCGCTACAATCCCACGACCGATACCTGGACGGCCATGTCCACCACCAACGCGCCTGCTGCGCGCAGTCAGCATGTGGCGATCTGGACCGGGACGGAAATGATCCTGTGGGGCGGCACCAACGGATCTGGATACTTCAATGACGGGTTTCGCTACAATCCTACCTCGAACACTTGGACTGCTATCTCCGGCACCAACGCACCGAGTGCCAGATCGGGTCCTGGTTTTGCATGGACGGGGACCGAGCTGCTTGTGTGGGGTGGGTATTCGGGAACCTATTATGGCGATGGCACCCGCTACAATCCCACCACCGACACCTGGGTGGCTCTGCCTGCCACCAATGCTCCGTCCATCCGCGCCGATTTAACCGCCGTGTGGACTGGCGAAAGGATGATCATCTGGGGGGGGTATGGCGGTAGCGGCAACTACCTCTCGACGGGAGCCAGCTACTCCCCCACGTCCGATGCCTGGACGGCGCTGCCCAGTTCCGGACTCAGCGGCAGGGCCGACATTCCGGGGGTGTGGTCCGGATCAGAGATGCTGATCTGGGGCGGCAGCTCCGGCAGCTATGCAGACGGCGCACGTTATTCCCCCTCACGGACGTTGTATCTTTATCAACGAAACTAGCATTCCAATTCCCAAAGAGCACCGCGCATGAAAACCGCATCCGCCTTCGTCCTGCTGCTTCTCTCCAGCGCGCTGCATGCCGGTCCGCGCACGAGCACGAGTTACGCCATCACCACTGAGAGCAGCGATGGTGGCGGCAGACGCGCAACGAGTGTGAACTACACCAACGACGGCAGCACGGGTGGTGTGACCGGCATCTCCAGCGTGGCCGCCCCCGCAGAGACGGCGAAGAGCGGCTACATCGGCCAGCTTTATGAAGTGACCGTTGTGCAGGTCACTGCAACACCTGCGACGGTGAATGAAGGCAGCACAAGGCAGCTTGCCGTGACCGCTTCACTTGATGATGGCACCATGTTGGCCTCGCTCGCCAGCGCCGTGTCATGGAGCGTGGTGAGCGGCCCCATCACCAGCATCAGCAGCAGTGGTCTGGTCACCGCCGGCCATGTGTATCAAGACACCGCCGCCTTGGTGGAGGGGAGCTTTTTCGGTGCCAGCGGCACGCTGGGACTCACGATCCTCAATACCGGCAACGATGATCTCGGCAGCTATGGTGGCGATGGCATTGATGACCCCTGGCAGGTGCAGTACTTCGGGCAGAATAATCCGCACGCCGCGCCCGGCTTTGTGAGCGATGCCAGCGGATTGACGAATCTCTTTAAATACACCGCCGGGCTGGTGCCCAATGATCCCAGCTCACGCTTCCTGCTCCGCAGCGCCTCTGTGCCAGCCCAGCCCGGCCAGATGCAGATTGTCATCAGTCCCCGACTGGCTGACCGCACCTACACCGTCAAGGCCAGTACCACGCTCGGTTCGGGGGTGGTGTGGAGTGATCTCACCAGCTTCAGCATCAGTGACAACGGCACCGAGCGCACCATCACGGATCTCGACGCCACCGGGACGAGCAAGTTCTACCATGTGGAAATTACCAAGCCGTAGACAGATACCAGAGCGGGGGGCTGCCTGAATGAGCAGGTGAGAAGCTCGTCATGACTCACGGCAGGAACTGGCCGCGGCGAATTTCGGAGCCTTTGAAGATGATTCTGAAACGGAAGACCTTCTTCTTCCGGCACTGAATCTGTCCGGTCTGCAGGTCGAAGCGTTCGGGGATCTCGATGCGGTGCAGGTCCGCTGTGGCGTGGTAGCCGCGCTCGGAGAAGATGTCGATGAGCATCGCCAGCGCTTCGGGATCATGGAAGAGTTTGTCTTCGGTGTTGATGTCCGCACGGCCGGAGATAGCATGACGGACGATGATGGGCATCATCTTGTCTTGGATGAAGGTGACCACCGCCTGCATGAGATCCGGTTTGCCGACCTTGTAGCCATCTAGACGGCGCACGAGATCCTGTCGCGCATGACGAATGATCTCACTGGCCAGCGGCAGATCGCGCAGCTGGTCGAAGGTGCGCGGATCCAGCTCCAGGGAGCTTTGGTATTCAAGCTCGCGAATGATGTTGTCCTGCACCAGTTCCAGCGGCGCCTGCGCATTGATGAAGTGGTAGTGGAAGATCTCCTTCAGCGAGACCAGCGCGTCGTAGGTCTTCTCTTTGAAGACCTGGTAGCGATTGCGCGCCAGCGCAGGATCAAAATCCGTGGCACGCTCCTCCCACAGTTCGCCCAGGCCTGAGCTGCGGACTTCAGCATTGTGCGCCAGCACCTCCTGGCCGCGCTTGAGCTGGCGTGCGATGCTTTCCGCCTCGTCGACGAACAGCACCATGATGTGGAAGATGGGCTGCTTGAAATGCGCGGCGTCGGGCGTTTCCGAAAAATCGCGGCGCAGTCGGATCATCTCATCAAAGAGCATCTTGAGGCACTCCACCTGCACCTTGGTGCGAGGGAATCCATCGAGAATCGCCCCGTTTTGCTGCGCGGGTTCGAGCAGCTTGCGGATGAGGATGCCCACCACCTCGCGGTCGCCCACCATGCCGCCCTGGGCTTTGAGTTTTTGCGCTTCCGGGCTGTCGAGCAGCGCACTGACCACAATCGGCTGCGCCGTGATGCCGCGCACCTCGCGGATGAAATCCGTGTTCGTTCCCTTGCCGGCACCGGGCGCTCCGCCCAGCAGGATCAGCTCCTTTGGAAAACGCAGCTTCTCGCGGCCATATTCTTCCTCCAGCTGCTTCCAGACGTGGTTGAAGATGAGCTGGGCGTCTTTGATTTCCAGATCTGCCGGTGCGGCAGGTTTGGTGGCAGGTTCGTTCGTGGCAGTCGGCATCGCTGCGATTATCCCAAGGATGGCCGCTTGCCAAGTACAACGAGCGACCTTGAGCAGTCCCGCTCCTCGCAACTACCCCTTGAGAGTCATCAAATACGCCAGCAAATCCGCCACCTGCTGCTCCTGCAGCGCATCGAGCAATCCCTCAGGCATCAGTGAACGCCGGATAAACTTTGTGCTGCGAATGTCCTTCTTGTCCAGTCGGCGGTCGGGCAGGCCGGGCATGCGGATGATCGTGGCGTTTTTGTCCTCACTGACAAAGAACGCATCAATGAGATCGCCGTTTTTCATCTCCACACGGTAAATGCGGTAGCCCGGCTCCATGGCAGCATTCGGGGTCAAAATATTACGCAGCACCGCCTCCAGCCCCATGGCACCCGCACCGCTGAGATTCGGACCGATCTGCCCGCCCGCACTGCCGATCTGATGGCAGGCCATGCACAGCGCGCTGAGCACTTTGCCATTCGCCGCATTTCCCTTGGGGGCGAGAGCCGTGAACCGGGCGAACTTCGTATCCAGCGCCTTCGCCTGCTCCTCCGTGAGCAGCGGCGGTGTGTCGATGGTTTTGGCCAGTCGCGCGCCTTTGCCAAACATGTTTTTCAGTCCCGGCTTGAGCCGGTCCGTGGAAGAATATACAAGATCAGAACCGGCTGCAGCCGGGACGACAATGCGGTCAAACGTAGCTCGGATCTCTTGCGCGCTGCGGGCCTTTTTCCACACGCGGAACTCGGTAATCACACCCTCCGTACCTTGCTTCGGCCCACTCCAGCCGATCTTGCAGTTCTCCCACTTCGCAGGCGCGGCCTTGCTGCCCGTGGCATCCAGCTCTCCGTTTTGATAGATGCGGATGATTCCTTTGTCATCGCGAGTGACAGCGAGATGCGTCCACAGATCGGGCGTCATGGGCTTGGTTGCCACGCAGACATCTTTCAATTCGGAGCCCGCATAGACGCGGAACTTGGAGCCGAAGAAGTTCATATCGACGCCACCGGGCGTGCCGAGAAGGCTGTCGGCGTTACTGATGCCTTCGGCAAGCCGCACCCAGGCCTCAACGGTGAAAGGACCATCGAGCGTGATCTTGGAATCAACCACGGCTGCATCCTCACCATCAAGCAGCAAAACTTCACGGAAAATGCCCCCGAGCTGCTGCTGTAGTTTTTCCAGCGCAGGGTCATTGCCCAGCACGGTGGCAAGCCTCTCGACCGTGGGCCCATCCAGATCCGCTTGTGGCAGAGTCTTATTAAGCAACGCGGCGACGATGGTCTGCGCGCCCGCCTTGGTGCTGGCAAGAGTGTTCAGGGCCGCACGGCGCTGCGCAGGCTGCAGCGAGGGATAAAGCGTGAGGAGTTTGGCAGCGGCATCAGGCGCACGTGATGCCGCGAGAGCTTCGAGTGCGGCGTTGCGCACTTCAGGCTTTCCAATCGTGGCGAGCGAAACGAAAACATCTGCAGCCCCGCTGCGTAAATCCTTCAAGACCTGAAGCGAGGCGATGAAGTCTTTGGGATCACTGGAATTCGTGCCTTTTGAATCAACCACCATGCGAAGATCACCTCCGCTGATGGCGATCGCCATTTTCAAAGGCTGAACAAGACTGTCTTCCAAATCGACGAGTTGGAAGCCGCCGATGAGCTGGAGAGCGAGGTTGCGGACAGAGCCATCAGCACTTCTGATCATGCCTTTCGCCGTTTCCGTCAGCAATGGCGCGATTTGTTTCGCGTCGAGCTTCGTGCGCTGGGCGAGCAGCTTCTCAGCAACAACGGTGCGCGATTTTTCATTCGTCAGCAGCGCCTTGAGGGCATCGCCCACTCCGGCTTCCGCCGGGAACTGGGCGAGACGGAGGAGTTCTTCATCATTCGGAGCACGATCCAGATGCGGCAGCAACTTCGCCACACGCGGTGCGCTCGCCTTCGGTTCCAATGCAAGCGAGGCGAGCACGCGGGCTTCCACAGGCAGCTTCTCAGAGGTCTCGGAATCGAGGAACTTCGCGACGACGACAGGATGCCGCTCAAGGAACATGCGCACTAGGAAGCGTTCGAACTCGCGGTCATAAGCCTCACGCACAGGGATCTGTTTCGGCCCACGGGAGGATTGAATGGTCGGGCCGGGGAGGCTGGGTTTCGCGAAGGCCAGCAATGCATCAATGGCCTCCGTTTCTTCTTCACCATGGTTTGGCCCCTCAACGAAGGCCAGCAATGATCCGAGCGAACGAATGCCTGCAGCTCGCACCGCAGGATCTGCATCTTCCGCCAGGCCGCGCAGCAGGGCGGTGGAACGAGAGGTGCTGACACCGTGAGCATCGAAGGAATAAAGCCTGCCGCCGAGGAACTCGGCTGCGGTCCGCCGAAGCAGGGGATCGGCGTGTTTGATGGGCAGCATGTCCAAGTTTTCTGTTTGGAACGACCTCGTGCCGTGCTCTTGAAAAGCCCACAAAGCCTGGGCTGTCATCGCCGTCGTTTTCACGGCTTGGCTGGCTGTGTGACTGAGGCTGACTAGGGTATCGTCGGATTCACCGCTGCGGTCCGCCAGTGTCTGCCATGCCAGATGCGCTTTTGCGACGGGCTCCGTGCCAAGCATTGCGATGAGTTTATCGCTGCTCAGCTTCGTGAAGTCAGCCACTTCCGCTTTGGCCCCCTTCGGCTTCACACGCCAGATACGCCCCCTCGTCTTGTCGCGATCCGGATGCGTTCGCGGCACCTCATTGTGGGAGATGATCTTGTTGTACCAGTCCACGATGTAAATGCAGCCGTCGGGCCCATTGGTAAGTCCCACAGGGCGAAAGAAAGGATCGTCGCAGGTGATGAGGTCCGGAAGTTGTTCAAGTTTCCAATACGCGCCGTCGCGGTGCATGCCGAGGGTTTGAATCTTGGAGGTGATGGGATTCGCCACGGCCATGGTATGCGCCGCTTTGGGGTCGCGGAGAGAGCCGCTCTCAATCAATGCAAGGCCGCTCAAACCGGTGCCGCCCATGCGGAACTCCGCCTGAGGTGGGAAATCGGGCTGGTAGCTCTTTTTGAGGGCCTCCATGCCGCCGGGATAGTACGCGTACTCATGGAAGGGCATGATAGGGTAGCCGTAGTCGTTCGCTTCCTGAATGAAGGTTTCGCCTTCGCCAGTGATGACGAGTCCCCAGATGTTGTTCGGGCCGACGCTGGTCATTTCAAACTCGTTGCCGTCGGGCCGGAAACGGGCCATCCCGCACTTGGGATAATCAATGACCACATCGCTGCCGGGCTTGCGCACCTTGCTGTTGTTGAAAAGCCCCTGCGCCATCCAGATCCAGCCGCCCGGCGCACGGGTAAACTGATGCGGAAACAGGTGCGAGTCCTGCACGCCGAAGCCGGTGAGAATGACGTCAAACGTGTCCGCCTTGCCATCGCCATTGGTGTCCTTGTAAAGCTTCAGGTCATGCCCATGCTGCACGTAACACGTATCACCATTGCCCCAGGGCAGCATGCCGGTCGGGATGGCGAGGCCGTCGGCGAAGACGGTAGGGTTGGTGAGTCCACCCGCGGGAATCGGCCCATTCACCGACTCCCGCGGATAGACGATCACCTTGTCCTTGCCGTGGGCTGCGTACACCGCCTCTGCGGCGGCGGGGTTTTCATTCGCATCCACCGGGTACTCCAGCGCCGTCTGCGTCCACATTCGCCCTCGTTGATCAAAGTAAACGCTGACAAATTTGCCCAGCCCTTCGCTTTCTTTGACGACGAGCTCGATCTCGTAACCCTCCGGCACATGGAACTTCTTCAACTGCTCCTCGGCGGTCAAAGCGGTGCCTTGGACGTTGTTGTAGCTGATGTCACGCTTCGGCGCCGCAGTTGCATCCGCCTGCGGCTTCGGCGGCGGGGCGACGAGCTTGCGTGCGGCATCCACGCCACCGAGCGATTCCCAAGTCGGCGCCCCCGGCGTGGGCGGCAGTTCTTCAATCGTCACATCCTTCACCTGCACCAAGCACGCACCACCGCTATGCACCTGCGGCCCGATGAGGCCGTCCAGTGCGATGTTCTTGTCCGCTTCGGTGTAGTCCATGCAAAGAACGCCATTGATCCAGGTCTGAATGCGCGGGCCTTCAGCGCGGATGCGGTATTCATTCCAGCCGAAGACATCGATGGCCTTGTCCAGCGCGGCCTGCTGCTCCGGCGTGGGTGCCCAGATGACCTTGTTGCGGCGGAACTCATCATAAATCTTGCCAAACCAGCCTGCACCGCAATCTACCTGATACCCGGTCATGTGCGCACCACCAGGAACTCGCAGGCTGCGAATCTGAATCCCGCTGTTGAGCATGCCGGTTTTCGGATCGCCGCTGACCTTGATCTTGAGCTTCAGATCGAAGTTTTGATAATTCTTCTTCGTGCAGATGAAGTGGTTCTCCTTGATCTTCTCCGTCGTGGAGCCGCCGGTGATCATGCCGTCTTCCACCCGCCAGATCTTGGGATCGTAGTCCCAGCCGTCGAGCGACTTGCCGTCAAAGAGGGAAACCGGCTCGGCATGGAGCGCGGTGGTGAGGAGTAGCAAAGAGAGCAGGTGCTTCATAGGTTGGAATAACGCATGGGTTAAACGCAGGCTAACAGGATGACATGCACGGTGTCATGCCTGAAATGCACCTGTACGTGACATCGTTAGGCTTCCGCGATTAAATAGGGCATGAACCACGAACTCACCGAAACCACGCTCGACGGCCCGCGCACGCGGCGCTGGGTGGTGGAGGCCCGCGAGTGCGTGGAGATGACCACGCACCGCATCGCACGCTTTGGCCTCGATGAGGCCCTGCCTCCCTACCGGCGCGTTCGCATGAGTCCGACTGGCAGTTTTGTTCTCGCGTGTGTAAGCGGCGAAGGCTCCATCTTGCTCGACGGCCGCTGGCAGCGAGTGAAGCCCGGCATGGTGTGCCTCGCGCCGCCACGCGTGTTGAATGCCTTTGAGGCCAAAGGACGTGAACGCTGGTGTTTCGCATGGATTCGCTATGACGAGCCGAGTTTCGTCACACCAGTAGTCGGCGCAGCTTCACCCGTGATGCCCACGGCCCATGCCGATGAAATTGCGCGCATCATCCATGGCGTACGCGCCGAGTGGGAAGGGGAGCGCGAGCCGCGAATCCTTCACCACTGGCTGGAACTGCTGCATGCCACCATCCGACGCATCGCCCAGCCCTGGCGCAGCCGCGAGCCTCGGGTGGCCAAACTGTGGGCGGATGTGGAAAAGGACCTCATGCGCGACTGGACACTCGCCGAACTGGCGCATCGAAGTCACTGCAGCCCCGAGCACCTGCGCCGCCTGTGCATGAAGGAACTCGGCCGCAGTCCCATGCAGCACCTCACCTGCCTGCGCATGGAGCAGGCCCGCCGTTTCCTCGAAGCCGGAAACGATAAGCTCGAAGTCGTGGCCGCAAACGTCGGCTACGCCAATGCCGCGATCTTCTCACGCGTGTTCAAGCGCTGGGTCGGCGTGGCGCCGGGGGAGTTCCGGGGCAGGGGTTGGTAAACACAGATGCTTGCCAGTTTTGAGTTTGTCTCCTAGTCTGAACAACTCAATATGCAAAATGACCTCGCGGAAAGCATTCGTAGCAACCTTCTGACCCAGGCGCTGATTGTGGTGCTATGTGTCTCTTTCTCAAGCAGCCGTCATCTGCAGACGAATGACATGGCGGAACTCGAAAAGCTGTACGTCACACATCGTCTTCTGACGGCGACAACGGGCGATGTGCGTCATAATGACAGCGAATTAGAAGAGTCAGTTTCCGAAAAGCTGGCGGCTGACATGGAACGTGGATTTACGATGAGCACCACATCGCTGGAAGTGGATTCGCTGGCGGTTTTTCTGTCAAAGACGAAGGCGGATTACGATCCGCCTGTTCATCGTGTGTCACTGCCCAGCGGTGGGTGGTTGAGGTTTCGTGCCAGCCACCGTTCATTCAAAGAGCTGGCTCCGCCTCCTGCCGGCAGTCTGATTCCTCTCTATGAAATCACCATTCTTGTGGGGGAGGACTCTGATTTGCACCGGAGAATTCCGTTTGCCGTCAAACTGACGAACGCTGAGCAAAGCAGGCATCCGGCGTCAGGAAAAATTTCATGGGAGCCGATGGAGTTGCGGGCGTTTGCAGACCACCATGCCGAACCCTTCAGCACCTCGGATATTGAAAGCCGCATTCGTCTCAAAGCCCAGGCGTGGACTCAGGCAACGGATGCGGTGGACAGCCTGTATGCCTCATCTCGTTACGCGTACGAAAACGAGCAGATCACCATCCCCATGGTGAACGTGAAAATCTCTGCAAGTCTCGCGCTGGCCGCGCTGGCGCTTGTTTCCACAGCGCTAAGCGCGCATGCATCCTATCAGTGCCGTGTCTCTCAGCCGGGTGAAGGTGCCGAAGAAGGCAGCAGCCTGCTGATTTTGCGCCCGGTGGGCGGAACTGTATCGCCTGGCTGGTGGCATTATGCGGTGGCCCAGGCGGAAGTCTTTTTTGTACAGCCCCCTTATTGGGCAGGACTGCTCGCTCCGGTGATCTGCTCTTTGCTGCTCGGTTTGATCCACAGCGACGTGGAGTTTTGGTGGCTTGGATGGCTGCTTCTGCCGTTCGCCATTGCTTATACTTCGCTGCTCGCAAAACGAATTGTCGGCTCGTCATGGAAGCATCTGTGAGAAAGTTCGAAGCCGGCTGAATTAATTTGATGGATCGCGGGTTGGTTGATTCAAGCATTGACGCCCACAATCTGAGTTCGTTATGCTGCGGAATATGTAGCGCTCATTTCTTTGCCTTGGGATCCTGCTGGCCAACACTCTTTCGGCAGCAGAAACTGCCAAGCTGCGTTTGGTGGCTGACTTAAATCCGGGGCAGAACGGCTCAGGCCTGACGAATTTCTTTGTGTGGAACAATCAGGCGTGGTTCTTCGCCGCCTCCGATCAGAGCGGTAAAACGGTGTCGCTCTATCGCTCAGATGGCACCCCAGCAGGCACACGACGCATCAAGGATTTTCCGTGGCAGGAACGCGGTTCCATTTTCGAAAACCCCTTTGCCTATGAGAACCGCCTGTACTTCCAAGGACCCAATGCTGCCCTCGGGAAAGGCAGCCGAGTCTGGGTGACGGACGGCACCGAGGCTGGTACTCGGCCCATATCTGAAGACGGCAAAGATGTGTGTGATGAATCCAAGCCATTTCTGATCGGCGACCGTCTGGTGCTCTCGCTTCATGGCAACTACGAGAGGCATGGATTGGTGGCGCTCAATCTCCACACGGGCGTGACGGAAACCATCGCGGTGCCTTTTGACGGCTGGGAAGACTATACTGATGGCGCAGTGCTGAACGGTTCCATGCTGAAACTGGACTTATTTGGGAAGTCACTGTGGAGCATTGATGGCACACGCTCCGGATTGCAAAAGCTGGTGCTGCCGGGACTGCCGAGCTTTGAGAATGATGATGGCCTTAATCAATTCGTCTCCTTGCCGAATGGAGTGCTCATGCTGCCCAACGGTCAATTGAAGCCGCCATTGGAGTTGTGGCATACCGATGGAAAATCCGTCGCCAAAGTGGCATCATGGTGGCCTAGCAATCCTGCTTCTCAACTCTGGTTCGGTCGTGTCGGGGATCTTGGCTTGTTGCTCGCCCATGATCGCACCCGACGCTGCGGTTTGTGGTGCAGTGATGGCACGATTTCAGGCTCCAGGAACATCTTGGACAGCGATCCTTACAAGGATGGCTCCTTTTCTTTTTCTAGAGACAGACCTCCTAGTCCGGTGGTCGCCGGAGGACGGCTCTTCTATGTCATGGATGACGGCAAGCATGGCCTTGAGCTATGGTGCTCAGACGGCACCAAGGATGGCACCCACCTTGTAATCGACATTGCCTTTGGAAATGAAGATGCGGAAATTTTCAAACTGTTCCCGCTGAGCGATGGCCGCGTGCTGTTTCAACGCAAGAACGCAGACTCGGGCACAGACGTTTGGATCACAGATGGAACAGAGGACGGTAGCCGGAGACTCGCTGTCTTGAACCGGGCGACAGACATCGTTGCGGTGCTCAAGGGTATGATTCTCCTGGTCTCGGAAAATGATCAGTTCGGGCGAGAGTTGCACGCTCTGGACATCCCAGAACTAACCATGCCCGCAGCCGAGCCCAAATGACCTCGGCGCAAAGCTTGGGAATCCGTCCATGTTTTAGCCCGTCGTCCTCAATCCCGACGCAATCGCATTGATCGAAATCAGCAAATCTGACACCATCGCATCCGCAGCCTCCGTTTTGCCAGCCGCGGTGAGTCCACGCCACTCACGCAGCAGGGCGATCTGCTGGTGGTGCAGCACCTTGAGCGGTTCTTCGCGAATGTTCAACGTGTAGGCGAGGCGAGGGCGGCGTCCTTCAAAGGTGCCTTGGAAGAGGTCGTCGATGATGGAGCGGGTGGCCTCGTATTCGCCAAGGATGGTGCCGAGAAAGCGGTCACGCACGGCGGTGTCCTCCACCAGAGCGGCGTAGGCGCGCATCAGGTCGGTGTTGGCGCTCACGAGAGAGCTTTCGATGTTCGTGAGGACGTAGCGCAGGAAGGCCGAGCCGGGAATCGCCGCAGCGAGGGTTGCGTAGCTTTTGGGATCTTCGTTCTTGAGCTTGGTCAGGGCGCTGCCAGCACCGAACCAGCCGGGAAGATAGAAGCGTGACTGCGTCCATGAAAAGACCCATGGAATGGCGCGCAGATCATCAAGTGATGCCTGGCCCGTGCGGCGGGCGGGGCGTGAGCCAATGCGGGAGTTTTCCAAAGCATCGATCGGCGTGGCCTGTCGGTAGAACTTCATGAAGTCCGGCGCGTGCAGGAAGGCGCGATACGCATCGCGGCTGTCGGCGGCCAGTTTGTCAAAGAGCGGCTCCAGTTCGGGCGGGGCGCTGGATTCGGTGCAGCGATGGCGTGCGGTGGCTGCCGTGGCGGAGGCCATGAGCAGCTCGGCATTGTAAACAGCGGACCCAATGTGCGCGTATTTTTGCGCGATGGTCTCGCCCTGCTCAGTCATGCGCATGCCGCCGCTGAGGGAGCCATGCGGCAGCGCCTCCATGAACCAATGTGTGGGGCCCGCACCGCGGCCGACGGTGCCACCACGGCCATGGAAGAAGATCGGACGCACACCATGCCGATGGATCGTGGTGGAAAGCTCACGCTGCGCACGATGCAGCGCGCACTGGCTGGCCACGATGCCGCAGTCTTTGTTGGAGTCAGAGTAGCCGACCATCATCTGGAACACCGGCGTGCCACCCTTGCTCTGCGCAAGGAGACTGCGCTTGGCCACAGGATGCGAAAGAAACGCCTCAACAATGCCAGGGCCGGATTCGAGATCACCCATCGTTTCAAACAGCGGCACCACGGGCAGGGGACATACCAGTCCTTCTTCGCTCCAGGCCATGAGCCCGGCTTCACGGGCAAGAAGGAAGACGACGAGCATGTCTTCCACACAGCGTGTCATCGAGATGATGAGCGAGCCTAGACCCGCATTGCCATACTTGGCGCGGTGATCGGCCAGCACGCGGTAGCAGTCCAGCACCGTATCCGCTTCAGGTCCGGCAGAGATGCTAGGAGATAGGAAAGGACGGGGAGAGGCGAGCTCACGATCAAGCAACTCGCGCTTTTTCTCAATGCTCCAGTCGATGAAGGAACCACCGTCCAGCAGGCCCGCGGCACGCAGGAGTTGATCGAGCGCCTTCTCATGAAACGCAGAATTCTGCCGCACATCCAGCACGGCGGAGTGGAAACCAAAAGCAGTCAGATTGCGGCGGAATGGAACGATCTGCTCCTCGACGACGGCCTTGGAACCAACATCGAGCAGCGTTTGCGCGAGCACATCAATGTCAGCACGCAGTTCCTCCGGCTGCACATACGCGAACGGTGAAGCGGGCTTCTCGATGGCCAGCACAACCTTCGCGTGCATGAGGTAAACAGCGGCGCGCCACGGCTCCTCCTTGTTGCGCTCCAGAATGTAGGCAAGATCCACGCCCGGCTCGGTTTTGAGCTGCGCAGTGAGAGTTGCGATCAACTCCGTGAGCTGCGGCGGCGTGACCTGAAACAACGAACTCAGCGGCAGGTGGAAAGCGAGGGCTTCAAGCCCACGACGCTGCACTCGCAGCGCGTTCTTGCGCATGACCTGCAAGGCATGGCGCGTGACATCAGCCGTCACGAAAGGGTGCCCGTCGCGGTCGCCACCGATCCAGGAACCGAAACGGATCAGGGGCGGCAGAGAGTCCACCTCACTCACATCATACCCGGCCGCCTGCCAGGCTTCGCGCAGGTGCACATGAGCACGGGTGAGCGCCTCGGGAAACACATCGCGCAGATAATGCAGCGCGTTTTGCAGCTCGGCCTCGATGCTGGGGCGTGTGACGTGGATTTCGCCGGTGCGCCAGAGATTTTCGAGCTGGGTCTGCAGCTGGCTTTGCAGGCGGGCCTGCTCACGCGGCGTGTAGGCCGGGTTCTCATGACGGTTCATGAGGCTGTAGATCTCGCGGTGCAGCTCGCGCACCGTCTCGCGCTTGGCCTCGGTAGGATGCGCGGTGAGCACAGGTTCCACGCACACATCCCGCAGTGCGGCAAGGATGTCGGCTTCCTTCAGGCCGAGGGTTTGCAGTTGCTTCAAATTGTCCGCCCACAGGCCCTTTTCAGCCTCGGGTCCGCTCTTTTTCTCCCGCAAACGGCGGATTTGTGAGGCGGCCCGCTCCTCCACGATATTGAGCAGCTGAAAAGCGATGGAATAGGCCTGACCGAGGGAGCGGTTCGTCTTTTGCGGCACCCCGGTGCCGATCCAAGGCAGACTGGCCGCCAGTTCGGGTTCCCCCAGCTGCTTGAGAACGGCGGAGAAGGCCGCCATGAGGTAGCGCAGGTCGTCTTCGAGAAGTTGAAAGCCGAGGGTGCGGAGGTTTTGCGGGGGAGTTTCGGACATGGCTGGGTGGAGCTTGCGAATCAAAGCAGGAAGGATGCCTGATTCACAGAGCCATGTCGAAAGCCGATGGAAAAGGCAAGATCAAGCGGCAATCGCTGGAATGTCGGCTTTTAGACCGGGTAGGCCCACGGCTTACGGTACTCGCGCGCCATCAGCTTGCTGGCCTCCGCGTCCCCGATGATCAGCTCTTTCTCCGGATCCCACTGGATGCTGCGTCCCGCCTTGTAGCTGAGCATGCCGAGCAGCGGCAGACAGGTGGAACGGTGGGCGCTTTCGATGTCGGCGATGGGTTGCTTTTTCTTCTCGATGGCATCGATGAAATCGGCCCAGAGCAGGCCAATGTTATGACCATCCGGCTCCTGAAGCTGGTGGTTGCCGTGCTTTTCGCCTTCTTTGGGATTCACCGGGTAGAAGGTCCAGCCGTCGCGCCAGCCGATGTGCAGCACGCCTTTCTCGCCGTAAAAGTAGCAGCCGATCTTGTGCTTCTCGTTGTTGTTGTCGGCAAATTTGCGGTGCTCCCACACGGCGGTGAACTGCTCAAACTCAAACGTGGCCACCTGATGATCCGGCGCATCGGTGGTCTGCTCCTTGTCATTGAGCACGGCAGGACCGGCGATAGGCCGCCCCCCGGTGCAGAAGATTTTTTTCGGACCTTTCTCACCGCTCCAGAGCATGATCTGGTCCAGCCAATGCACGCCCCAGTCGGCCATGGTGCCGTTGGCGTAGTCGAGGAAATGGCGCCAGCCGCCGGGATGCAGCTTGGAATTGAACGGGCGCATCGGAGCCGGGCCGCACCACATGTCCCAGTCCATCCCTTCGGGCACCTGGCTGTTGGGCTTCGGCTGCTCGGGTCCGCCCTTGCTGTCGGCAAAAGCACGCACCATGCCCACTTTGCCCACGGCGCCGGACTTGAGGAAATTCATCGCCTCGACGTGATGCGGGCCGATCCGTCGGTGCAGTCCCACCTGCACCACGACGCCCGCTTCGCGTGCCGCTTTCACCATCGCCTTGCTCTCGTTGATGGTGTGCCCGGTCGGTTTCTCGACGTAAATATGAGCGCCCGCTTTGCAGGCGGCGATGGTTTGCAGCGCATGCCAGTGGTCCGGCGTGGCGATGATGACGATCTCCGGCTTCTCCTTGTCTAGCAGTTCGCGGTAGTCCTTGTAGAGCTTCGGGTCGTCGCCGGAGATTCCATTCACCGTGTCACCGGCGTTGGAGGCCACGTCTTCATGCACGTCGCACAAGGCGCAGACCTTGATGCGTCCGGAAGCCAGAGCCTCCTTCAAAATGTTCATCCCCCACCAGCCTGAGCCGATTAAGGCTGTGCGGTATTTCTTCGCCGGATCAGCGCCGAAGATGTGAAACGATGAAGCGGCAAACGCGGCGGTGCTGGCGGAAAGAAAATGGCGGCGGGAAGTCATGGTCAGGGAAGCGATGAAAGCATCGCGAGGCAAAGTACGCCAGCCGTTCGAGAGGCTTGCGGAGAATTGAGGCGGAGTGCTTTCGCGCTATGCAAACAGCTCCATCACCGCCTTGCCCTTGTCTCCCACTGTGAAGGGCCGGTTGCTGGGTGACATGACGACTTCGTCAATAGGCAGCCCCAAGCTCCAGCCGATCGTGGAAAGGAAATCCTGCGGGCTGGTCTGCTTGTCGGCCACCGCCATGCCTTCCTTGTCACTGGCCCCATGGATGTAGCCACCTTTGATGCCACCACCTGCGAGCAGCGTGGAAAAGACCTTCGGATGATGGTCCCGGCCACCGTTGTCATTGATCTTGGGACCACGGCCAAACTCAGAGCAAAGCACCACCAGCGTGCTTTCCAGCAGACCACGTTCCTTGAGATCTTCCAGCAATGCGGCAAGCGCCTGGTCCAGTTCGGCACCGTGTTCATCGAGACCGTCGTCGATGTTGTTGTGCATGTCCCAGCCGCCTTTGGCGACTTCGATGTAGCGAATCCCTTTTTCCACCAGACGCCGCGCCAGCAGGCAGCCCTGGCCAAATTTGTTCTTGCCGTACTTTTCCTTCAAGGCTTCCGGTTCTTCATCAAGGTGGAAAGCCTCCAGGTCCGTGCTGGACATGATGCTGACCGTTTTGTCATAGAACTGCGTGTAGCTCTTCACCTCTGAGGTCTTGAAGCGATCGCGGAATCCGGCGTCGAGTTGATCCAGCATGGCGAGGCGCTTGGTCATCTGCTCTGGGCTGGCTTCGCTCTTGGCATATTGCAGACCCACATCGGGATCAAGGATGGGCAGCGGAGAAAAGCTGGAGGGGAAGAAGCCGTTGCCGTTCTGCGGCTGGCGGTTCACGCAGACATTGGAGGGCAGCGTCTTGTGGCTGGAGCCCAGGAAGTGCTGCGCCCAGGCGCCGATGTTGGGATGCTTGATGGTTCCGCGCTCCTCGTAGCCGGTGCGGATGACGTACTGACCGGCGGCATGCACCCCCGTTTTGGAAGTCATGCTGCGGATGATGCTGAACTTGTCCGCATGCTTGGCGAGGTTCTCCATCGTTCCTCCCAGTTGAAAGTCAGCCTTGGTTTTGATCGGCGCTTTCGGTCCCTGCGTCGGGCCTTCCTTGGGGTCCAGCGTGTCGATGTGGGTCATGCCACCGATCATCTGGAGAAAGATGACGTTCTTGGCCTTGCCAAAGCCGGAGCCCGTAGGCGCGGCTGTCTTGGCGGCTTCGGCTGCAAAGGCGCTGCCGCCGAGACCGTGCAGCACGGTGACGCCGAGTGCGGCGCTGGCCCAGCGTTCGCAAAACGCACGACGGGAAATGGGATCAAGCTGGTTGTGAAGATTCATGGCAGGAAAGGGTGAGAGGTTATTCCACGAAGATGAATTCACGGGTGTTGAAGAGCACCCAGGTCAGATCGCGCATGGTCATGCCGTTGCTAAGTCCCGCCGTGGCGCTGGCCAGTTCGTCGGGCTTGGGTTTGCGGCTGAAGAAGCTGAGGTAAAGGCTCTCCACCTGCTGCTCCGGTGTCTTCTGCGCGCCGGCCGTTTTCACCACGAGAGAATCATTCTGGCCGATGACACGCTGGGCCTCGCCATTCATGAGCATCAGCACCTGCGGGATGCTGCCTTCTTCGCTTTCACTGTCGGCGATCTGGCGGTCGCTCTGGCCAAACATGCGCAGGAAATGCTGATCCTTCTCCGGCTGCGGCAGCTCTGAGGCGCGTGCCAGCACCAGCCCGTCGCGCACTGGAGGAGCGAGGGTCAGGTCTTCTTCGCCGCCTTGATTCATCATGCGCTTTTTCCTGTTCTTGGGGTTGCCCGCAGCCTTGCCGCCGCCGAACTGGCGCATGCTCGCGATGGCGTTTTCGATCTGGCCTTTGATGACATCTGGCGAAGCCTCACCGCTCAAATCAACGGTCATGGCCTTGGCGTAGGTTTCGCCGCGATGGCCTTTGAATTTGTCCACGTCAGCACCGACGACGAGAGTAGCGCAGGAGTCCCAGGCCTGCTCGGCGGTCATGCGGCGAAGGATCGGGCCGGGGAAGAGGTAGGCGGTGTTGTCTGCCAGTTCATGGCTGGTGGCCTCACGCTGGTAGGTCTGGGTGTTGCACAGCACGCGCAGGAACTGCTTGAGGTCGAATTTCAGGCGCACCATTTCATTGGCCAGATGGTGCAGCAGCGCCGGATTCACGCTCGCATTCGGGTCATCCAGATCCGTGACCGGTTCCTTGACTCCGATGCCAAAGATGTGCTTCCACATGCGGTTGGCGATGGTCATGGCAAAACGTGGATTGTCCGGCGAAGTCATCCATTTGGCAAATTGGGCGCGCAGCTGCTCATCATGCTTGGTGGTCTGCACGCCCTGATAGGCCTTCTTGGTTTTGTCATCACTCCAGGTGATCAGCTTGGGAGTCACAAGATCCCCAGGCTTGGCATCTGGGTATTTGTAATCATCCGGCATCTTCAAATCATTCGTGCTGGAGTCTTCGACGGCCAGGGCATTGACTCGCAGGAGGTTCTTCGCCTGCTGCTGCAGCTTTTTGTCTCCCAGCGAGGCAATTACCTTGCGCATGCCCTGCATGCCTGCTCCCGCATTGCCTTTGGCCCCGTAGGTTTCCGTGGCACCAAAGAAGGCCGCCATTTCATAGAACTGGCGCTGTGTCCAGTCGGCAAAGGGATGGTCATGGCATTGCGCGCAGGATACGTTCGCACCAATGAAGGTGCTCAGCGTGAGGCTCAGATTGTCCAGTCGCATGCCGGCATCGCGTAGCAGGTAGCCGGTAGCTCCATTTTCCAGCAGCTTGCCGTCCGCCGTCATCATGGTGTAAACGAGTTTGTTCCATGGCACGTTCTCTCCGATCTGCTTCTTCAACCAGTCCTGATAGGTGTAGAAGCGCGCCTTCTGCGCCACATCCGCCATGCGCAGCATGTCGGCAAAGTAGTTGAAAAGGTGGCTGCGATAGCCCTCGGAGTCCAGCAAGCGGTCGATCACTTTCGCACGCTTGGAAAGGCTCGGATCATTGAGGAATTCCAGCGATTCCTCCCGCGTGGGAATGCGCCCTGCAAGATCCAAAAAGACGCGTCGCACGAACTGTTCGTCGGAGGCGAGCGGATTGGGTTTCTGCTCCGCTTTCTTCAGTCCGGCCTCCACAAGCATGTCGATCTGCGCCGCCGCCTGCGCCAGATTAGGGTCGGAGGGGATGCCAAGACCTTCAGGCTTCAGCGTTTTGGCCGCCTGCTGATCAGCTGCGGAGAGCTTGTCCAAGGAAAGGCGATAGACGTAGCCGTTGCGGACTTGGAGGAAGACGTTGCCGTTTTCAATACCACGGAAGGTCGCCTCCAGCTTTCGTCCCTGGGAGTCAGTCCAGGTACGGTAAACTTCATTGTCGGCCTGAAGGCCGGTGACGAGGAGTGCACAGGCAAGGGTGAGGCAAAGGCGCGTTTTCATGATGGAATCGTCCGCAGATCCGGGTCGATGGCCGGTTAAACGAAGAGGCCATCAGGAAGTTTCAGTTCTTTTACAAATCCTTTAGCCGGTGATGGATGCGGGCTTTGGACAATCCCAGAAGAGATCTTTGCCTATGGCAAAGAAAACCCACTTTCTCCCTCTCAATTGGTCTATATCCTTCCATGTCAGAGAAGTATTGTCAGTCGTCTCCTTCATGAATCCTCGGATCGCCCTTTTCACCTCCCTATTTTGTCTCTTCACCCTCGCAAGCTGCGAGACCCCGGCTCATCGTGCGCAGAGGTCCAAAGACGAGCGCTTCCTCACCGTCAAGCGGCCTGCCATGGCTGAAAAAATCATCGAGGACGTGGTGAAACTGCCCGAAGAAAAAGAACCCACCATGTGGGAAATCGCCCAGACCTTTCCTGCCTATGACTGGTCCATCAATGCCTTCCATCGCGATGGGCTGACCGAGGAAAAGGAGGATCACTTCATTCTCAAAGGCGACAAATCCCAGACGCCTGTCGAAATTAAGCAGATGGCCGATGCCAAGCCCCTCAAAGTGCAAATGGCCATCGGCCCGATTGATGATGGTTTCGGCTTCCGCAAACCGAAGCTTCACTACACTTTCAAGCGGGTGGAAGGCGGCTGGAAACGGACGGCCTGGCATGTGACTTGGCATGGCCCCTCCTCCAAGGACGGTGAGGAAGTGCCCCCGCTGAGCGAAGAGGAAAACCGGGAAAAGATCGAAAAAATCACCGGCGAACCCTACGTGGACGAAGTGGAGGCGGCGGCAGCGGCAATCATGACCACCGCATCGCTCTAAGCGAAGCACTCCCGGGCTTCAGTTCGTTTAGGAAGGCGCAAAACTCGCCCCGCTACGCAAACACCGGCGCAAACGAATCGATCAACGGCAGGAAAGCCTGCTTCGAAGCCTCGTAGTCGGTGCAGTTGTAGTCATGCAGGCTCACGCGCACCAGCCATGGAAACTGCGTCATCCGCAGGCAGACGATGCGGTAGTTGGTGTTCCGTTCGAGGCAGTCGCTCGCCGAAATGGCGGTCTCGCTTTCATCATGCTGCCATTCTTCAATGATCTCCCAGTGGTGATCGATCATCGCATGCAGATTGCGAATTTCCGTGTCACGCCAAGTCGCCAGGTCCGCTAGGGCAGAGGAGCAGGGGTTGGTTCGTGTGAAAACGGAGATGTAGGCCCCCTTGGTCCCGTCGCTGGCCTCGAAATAGAATGACCTCGGCCCATCAGTCAGAGGTTTCTGCACCCAGTCACATGGCAGCAGGATCTGCCATTGCTCGGTGCTGATGGTGTTGTAGTCGGGCATGGCTTGGTTTTCGGTGTCTTTTAGCAAATAAAAGACCTCGGATTTTATCATGAAGCAGGTCCCATTGGCAACAGATGTCCTGCTCGTTGGGTGCCTCAAGTTGCACCCGGCATTGTGGCTAAACGCTTGACGAAAGTCGCTCATGAAGTCAGTTCTGGCCGATGAACGTTCTCTCAACCAGCATTCCCTCATCCTTCCATCCTCGTCGTGCATTCGGTGCCGCCCTGCTCGGGTGTTTTCTCATGGCGGCAGGATGGACCAAGGCAGAAGAAACCGTCCCATTCCCCAAGCTTCCTGAAGGAGCTGGAGAGATCAGCCCGAAGGCTGCCAAGACCTTCACCGCCACAGAGTCTGGTTTGAAGTATCGCATTCTGCGCGCAGGCACCGGCGCCAAGCCCACTCCCCAGCAAAAGGTGGAGGTAAACTACCACGGCTGGCTGTTCAACGGCCGGGTCTTTGACAGCTCCTACATGCGCGGCATGCCGATCACCTTTGGCCTTAATCAAGTCATCAAAGGCTGGACCGAAGGCATGCAGCTCATTGGCAAAGGCGGCATGATCGAACTCGAAATCCCAGGCTACCTCGGCTACGGCCTGCAGGGCCAGCCCGGCTCCGGAATCCCACCTAATGCCACACTCCACTTCCTGGTGGAGCTGATCGACATCATGGAGTGAGGCAAGTCGTTGCGGTAGATGAGTAGAAGGCCCCGCTGACAAGCCTCAGCGCTTCATGAGCCACGCAAGCGATTGGGGCAGTTCCGCAGCCCAACAAGCGGAGTCGTGACCACCGTTGTATTCGTTGGCATAAATATCATGACCGCCATCTCTGAGCGCGGAGCTCAGACGCCGCACGGAATCGAGCTGGCTGGCCTTTTGCACCAATGGCGTGGGTGGGTGCGTGGCGTTCGTTTGCAATTCCTGCGTCCCCACGCTCATCCACATGCGCTGCGGTAGTACTGGCATCGTCGGGAGCGTGTTCAACAGCCACTCATCCTCCCACCATGCCGAGGGCGACTGAGCGAGAACACCGGCAAAGACACCCGGATGCCGTAGCGTCGTGAACACGGCCTGCAAGGCGCTCAAACTCAAACCACACAGGAACAGCCGTTCAAATTGCGCAACCTCTCGCTTGATCCACTGCGGCACCTCCTCAGCCAAGAAGGACGCAAAGGCCTCGTTGCAGGTGTAATCCGCATGACGTCCCGCCGCGCTCACATTCGGCAGATAGACACAAGCCACTGGCAGCAGCAGACCTGTGGCTTGTGCCTCGGTCAGAATCGCTGGAGCCTTCACCCGATTCGTATACAGCTCTCCGTCGAGGAAAAGCAGGCAGTCCTTGGGTGCTCCAGCAGCAGGATAATAAAATGCTTGCCGTGAGGCCGGCAGATGTGTGCTGGGTATTTTGTGTTCAGTAAACATGAGGTGGAAGCTTCTTTACCACCCGCTCTTCACATTCCATACCTCCACCAGATCTTTCGGCAGATCTGTTATGAATCGTGACGGGCGCATCATGATATCGCCATCACGGGCCTGGTGATTGATAACGGGATAAGTCAGATACAGTTCATCCTTCGCCCGGGTCACGGTCACGTAAAACAGGCGGCGTTCTTCTTCGAGTGCCGCGTCACCGCCTTCATCGATGGCGCGTTTATGGGGGAACATGCCGTCCGCCAGCCACACGGCGAAGACGACGTTCCATTCCAAACCTTTGGCCTGATGCCCGGTCGTGAGCGTCACGGCATCACGATCCTGCTGTTCCTGTTGAGCCGGTTTGTTGTCAGTGTCAACCCCGCTGAGCAGGGAAAGCTGGCTGAGAAATTCCAGCGGATCGGTGAAGCGGTCACTGAAGTTGCTGAGCTGTTCCAGGTCCTGCTGGCGCTGCTCGTAGTTCTTGAACTTGGCCTTCATGTAGTCCTCATACACGCCGTCGGTGATGCTGCGGATCATTTGCGCCGGGGCGGCGACCTTGCCCTCTTTGTCGATCAGTTCATCGAGCGTGTAGGCAAACTGCTCCCAGGTGGTCTTCGCCTTCTTCGGCACCTTCAGCGGCAGAAGCACTTCGGAGAAACTGGAGGGCATCGTCTCAGCCTTGGCGGCATCGGACTTGAGCCATTCCTGCCACAGCTTCGCGGCGCTGACATTGCCGATGCCTTCCACGAGGCGCACCATGCGCATGAAGCTCACCTCATCCTGGCGGTTGACGGCAAACTTCATGAACGCCGCCACATCCTTCACATGCGCCTGCTCAAAGAAGCGCAGCCCGCTGGTGATCTGAAACGGAATGCCGCGCTGCGTGAGTTCCATCTGGATTTCCATGCTGTGGAAATGCGCACGATAAAGCACCGCGATGTCATTGAGCTCCGTGCCTTCGTCCTGCAGTTCCAAAATCCGCTGCGCCACGAAGGCCGCCTGCGCTGAGGAACTGTCCAGCGAGACAAGCGCAGGCAGCATCCCCTTGGATTCGCGGGCGGGTACCAGGTTCTTCGGGATCTGCCCGCGGTTCATGGCGATGGCGGCATTCGCGAGGTTCAGCACCTCGGGCACGCTGCGGTAGTTCACCTCGATCTTGTGCACGCGGGCTCTCGGCCAGTGCTGATCGAATTCGAGAATGTTGGAAACGTCCGCCCCTCGCCAGGAGTAAATCGACTGCGCGTCATCACCCACCACCATGAGATTTCCCTGCGGTCCGGTGAGCAGCTCCACCATGCGACACTGCAGGCTGTTGGTGTCCTGATACTCATCGACAAGGACGAATTCAAACTGGTGGCGGTAGCGTTCCTGCAGGTCTTCATTTTCCTCCAGCAACTGCACCGTGAGCGCCAGCAGGTCGTCGAAGTCCATGCAGTTGGTCTCACGCTTTTTCTCCTGATAGAGCGTGCGCATCTTGAGGATGCCCGAGGCCACCTCTTCAAAGTAGGGATAGCGCGTGTGAATGATCTCCTTGAGGCTGCAGAGCGTGTTGTCAGCCAGCGAGAAGATGTCTCCCAGCACTTCGGCCTTGGGAAAGCGGTACGTGGTGGTGTCGATGCCGCTGCTGCCCAGCACCGTTTCCATGAGGTCCTTCTGATCCTCGCGGTCCATGATGGAGAAGCCTTTGCGGTAGCCAAGGCGCTCCGCGTTGTAGCGCAGAATGCGGTTGCCGATGGAATGGAAGGTGCCGCCCCAGATGCGGGTCGCATCTTGAGTGACGAGCTCTTGCACCCGATGCTGCATCTCACGCGCGGCCTTGTTGGTGAAGGTCAGCAGCAGGATCGATTCCGGCTGGATGCCGTTGTCCAGCAGCCACGCGACTCGATACGTCAGTGTGCGCGTCTTGCCGCTGCCTGCCCCCGCAATGACCAGCGCCTGCCCCGGTGGACTCGTGACCGCCTCATACTGCTGCTCGTTGAGCTCCGCCTTGTAGTCAATGCGGTTGCTGGGTTCGTGCGTGCTGTGCAGCGTGTAGTTGCGGGCCATCGTGGAAGTAGAAGGGGGTGGTTCAGGAGTCAAGATCGCTCAACCTTGACCTCTTCTCACTTCGGCACCTGAATCAACCCCGCCCCGACTGCCGTGGCGGGGGCTTGCAGCGGCTCTGCCGTCCGTGTGAGCAGTGGAATGATGTTCGGACCGTAGTAACCGCGGCCCAGCAGATAGGCCACGACCCCGCTGGTGATCGCCGTGGCCTGCGACGTGCCGCTGCCGATGACGAGTTTGTTGTCGGCATAGCCGGAAACGATGCCGACTCCGGGAGCCACAAGGGTGAGGCCCGCACCGGAGTTGGAGAAATAGGCCTGAGTACCATTGGCATCCACGGCCCCCACGCTGAGCACACCGGGAATGCCGGCCGGCATGGAGAGAGAAGTAAGCTGCTCATTGCCTGCTGCGGCGACGATCACGACATTGCGGCTTTGCGCATAGCGCACCGCTTCATCCAGCACAGGGGAGTCGCCATTGGCACCGAGGCTGATGTTGATCACACGCGCACCGAGATCGGTGGCTTTGATGATGGCGGATGAAACCAGCGCGGTGTTGCTCTCGCCGTTCGTGTCTGCCACCCGGATGTCCAGCAGTTTGACCGCCGGAGACACGCCGCTGACGTTCGGGTCATTTCCTGCGATGAGCGAGGCCATCGCGGTGCCGTGTCCATTGAAGGCGCTGCCGTCGTTGACGAGGTCGTAGTGGGTGATCTTCGCATTCGCGAGTGAGGGGTGGCTGGTGATGCCAGAATCGATGACTGCGACAGTGACGCCTTGACCCCAGGCGGAACGGTCGCCGCTGGCACCAATGACATCCAATCCCTGGCTGCGAAATGGGGCCTTCCCACCCGGATTTGATGTGTCGGATTCCGCAATGGGAGGCGGCAAACCGGGAATGCGGGTGATGAGATTCGGGCCGACATGGGTGTACTCCTCGGCATGCGCATTGAGATCCCGTTCCAGCGCGGTTGTGTCTCGGAAACGGACACGGGCGGTGCGCAGTTTGACATCGTAACCGATCAGTTCGAGCCCGAGGGATGCGGCGCGGTCCCGAAAGGCTGCGAGCGCCTCCGGCGTGCGGAAGGTGAGGAGCGCTTCGTTCGGCGTGGAGCCGGGCACGTTGAGCGTGGCGATGGTTGGCGTGGCGGCCGGACTGAAGGGGGCAGGGGAGGCCAACACAGGTACTTGTGGCATTGCCGTGAGCGCGGGTGGGGAGCCGGACTTCAGGCTGTGTTTTGCTGGCGTCGCCCCGGCTTTGAAGGAAGGCTCGACATTGGAAACCCAGAACAGCCACAGCATCGAACCTGCCATGATCAGCACGGCGGTGGCGAAAAACAGGACTGGCAGGCGGTTGGGGCGCATGAAGGGGAAAAGTCTCGCACATCGGCGCGCTGGCGCGAGTTCTGCTTTTGCGGAAATGCGCGGCACTTTTCCGAACAAGAACCTTGTTGTGACTCCGCGCACTCCCTAACTTAGCCACCATGTCGCAAAAGAAAGAAGCCTGGGGATCACGTCTTGGAGTCATCATGGCCGTCGCGGGCAGCGCGGTGGGCCTGGGCAATTTCCTCCGCTTTCCCGGCCTTGCTGCACAGTATGGCGGCGGTGCCTTCATGCTGGCCTATGCGACTTCATTCCTGATCATCGGCCTGCCGATCGGCTGGGCGGAATGGGCGATGGGACGCTATGCAGGCAGCAAGGGCTACAATTCCGCACCCGGGGCCTTCGCGGTGATCTTGAACAAGCGCTGGGCCAAGTACATCGGCATCATCGGGGTCATTGTGCCGGTGATGATCTACATGTACTACGTGTTCATCGAGTCCTGGTGCCTGGGCTATGCGGTGAAGTTTTGGACGGGGGGCGTGGATTTGAAATCGACAGAGCAGGCGGTGGCGATGTTTAAAAGCATGAGCGGGCAGGTTGGCGACGGCTCTGCGCTGTCGTTTTCGTGGGACACTGCGCTGCCATGGCTGGTGGGGGTTTTTGTGTTCAATTTTTGGCTTATCTACCGTGGAATTTCCGGGGGCATCGAGAAGATGTGCAACTACGGCATGCCCATGCTGATCGTGCTGGCACTGATGGTGCTGGCGCGTGTCATGACACTGGGGGCGCCGGATCCTGCGAAGCCGCACGACAATGTGGTGAACGGCCTGGGCTACATGTGGAATCCGAGCAAGGTGAAGATCGAGCGAACGCAGCCTGCGCCGGGTGAGGCCAGGGTGGTGGAGGAACTGGTGGGTTCGGCGGCCATCACGGCAGCGGAGCAGAAGGTGGCAGCGAGCGGCGGCGCGTTGAAACTGGTCACCATCACCCCATGGCAGCAGCTGCAAAATCCGCTGCTGTGGATGGCGGCTGCGGCGCAGATTTTTTTCAGCCTCTCCGTGGGTTTTGGCGTGATCATTGTGTATGCGAGCTACCTGCAAAAGAAGGACGACGTGGTGCTCAGCGGCCTGACGGCGAGCAGTGCGAACGAGTTCTGCGAGGTGGCGCTGGGTGGACTGATCACGGTGCCGGCGGCGGTGGCGTTTCTGGGGCTGGCTTCCGTGGCGGGGCAGGGGACGTTTGGCCTCGGTTTCACCGTGCTGCCGCTGGTGTTTGCCAAGATGCCGCTGGGTGCGTTCTTCGGCGGGGCCTTCTTCTTCATGCTCTTCCTTGCGGCAATCACGAGTTCGATCTCCATGTTGCAGCCGGGGATCGCCTTCCTTGAAGAAGCGATGAATGTGGGCCGCAAGGTCAGCGTGACGATCCTTGGCATGCTCACCACGCTGGGCACGGGGTTTGTGGTGTATTTCACCAAGGATCTTAAGGCGCTCGACACGCTGGACTTCTGGGTGGGAACTTTCCTCATCTTCATTCTCGCCACGATCCAGATCATCATCTTTGGCTGGCATTGGGGCATCGAGCGCGGCCTGCGCGAGGCGCATCAAGGGGCTGCCATTCGCATCCCCCGCTTCTTTGGCTGCATCATGAAATGGATCTGCCCGGTGTTTCTGCTGGCGATCTTTATCATGACGGTGCTCACCAGCATCTTCGGCTTTGATCTCAGCACCCGGACCTTCGGCAGCGTCTCATCCTACGTGGCGGATCTCATCGGCGATGTGAAGGACGGCAAAGTGAGGGAGACGAATTTGGCCGCTCAGCTCAGCGTGGCCCTGGTGATCGTCGTGGCCATCTACTTCGGGCTGCTTTCCTCCCGTTCCAAGGCCTACCAGCGCGCCGAGCAGGGCCTGGACAAACACGACTGATTGCGAACCCTGAACTCCTCCTATCCATGACCACTTCCGGCCTCATCGTCATGCTGCTTTCTGTCGGCACCGTCGCCACCTTGTTTGGCTGGTGCATCTACAAGGTGCTCACCACTCCGAACGAAACGGAGAAGGTGCATGGTGTGGAGTTCCACACGCCGGACATGGATGCGGACAGCTAGATTTTAATGTTTTATCTGATGTGATTGGGTCGAGTGAAAACAAAGGAGGACGATGATGACCCTTATTTTTTCACGGGCTGATTCAAGAATGCGGTGGTGAGAGCGTATTGGGAGGGTGATCGCGCGCTTCACAGCTTTGCTATGCCTGCCGGTGTTTGCCATGGCAGGGAGTCCGCCTGTGGCGGAGGGGCTGTGGTCGTTGAAGGCGTTTGCGGTGCAGAAGGTGCCGGAGGTAAAGATGACCGAGTGGCCGAGGTCGCGGGTGGATGAGTTTGTTTTGGCGCGGTTGGAAAAGGAGGGGCTGGTGCCAAATGAAGAGGCGGAACCGCTGACGCTGCTGAGGCGGGTGTACTTTGATTTGATCGGGCTGCCGCCGCCGCTGGAGGTGGTGGAGGGATTTCATATTTCGAAGTTTCCGACGGTGGTGGACGGGCTGCTGGCCTCGCCGGAATTTGGTGTGCGCTGGGGACGGCACTGGCTGGATGTGGCGCGCTATGCGGAGACGAGCGGCAACACGCGCAACATGGCCTATGTGCTGGCCTGGCGTTACCGGAACTATGTGGTGCGTGCGTTGAACCGGGACACGCCGTTTGATGAGTTCATTCGCGAGCAGATCGCGGGGGATCTGCTGCCGGCTGCCGCTGATCCGCTGCGGCGTGATGATCAGCTTCTGGCCACCGGCTTTCTTAATGTGGGGGTGAAGTCGCTCGGGGAGTCAGACCTGATGCTCTACGATATGAATGTGGCGGATGATCAGATCGATGCGACGTGCCATGCGTTTCTCGCGCTGAGCGCGAACTGCGCACGCTGCCATGACCACAAGTTTGATCCGATCCCCACGGCGGACTATCACGCGCTGGCGGGCATTTTTCGGAGCACGCAGAATTTGTCCGGGGTGGAGACGAACAACGTGAAGAAGGAGGCGGAGGCGATGCCGCTGGGGCGCGATGGCGTGCAGCGGATGCTGGCGGTGAAGCAGCATGAGAAGGTCATTGCCGACATGCAGAAGGACTACGCGGAGGTGGCGAAGAAGCGCAACACGATGAGAGAAGAACTGGTGAAGGCGGGGATTGATCCGGCGAAGAAACCGGCGGTGATGCCGAAGGAGATGATTGAGAAAATGAGCACGCTGACGGTGCTGGAGAAGGATGTGGGCGAGTGGCAGAAGAAGCTGGCGGAAATGCAGAAGAGCATGCCGGTGGCACCCCCTGTGGGGATGTCTGTGCGCGATGCGGAGACCCCGCTTGATTGCCCTGTCTTTGACAAAGGTGAGGTCAAGAAGCCGCTGGCTGCGGTGAAGCGTGGGGCGCTGTCGGCGATTCCCGTGAAGCTAGCGACCATCGGCCCGAAGGAGAGCGGGCGCAGGCAACTGGCGGACTGGATAGCGAGTCCGCAGAATCCACTGACGGCGCGGGTGCTGGTGAACCGCGTGTGGCTGCATCTGTTTGGTCGGGGGCTGGTGGGGACGCCGGATGATTTTGGCCGCATGGGCATGCAGCCGACGCACCCGGAGCTGCTGGATGATCTGGCAGCGCGGTTTGTGAAGGAGGGGTGGTCGGTCAAGGCGCTGATTCGTGAACTGGTGCTGACGCGTACTTATCAGATGAGCTCAAGTACGCGCTCAGAAGTGGCGCAGGCAAAGGACCCGACGAATCTGCTGCTGTGGCGTGCGAACCGAAAGCGGCTGGAGGCGGAACCGCTGCGTGATGCGCTGCTGGCGCTGGGCGGTACGCTGGATCTGACGCCGCGTGAGGGATCGCCGGTGGCGGACAAGGCGAAGGCCATCACTCCGCAGGGACGCGAGGTGGGACGGAAACATTTCCTCAATGACCTGCAGGACGACACGACGCACCGGAGCATTTATCTGCCCATTGTGCGCGGGGCGCAGATGCCCATGATGCAGTGTTTCAATGCGGCGGATCCGGGGCTGGTGGTGGGCGGGCGCTCGGCGAGCATCACGCCGGTGCAGTCGCTGCTGCTGATGAACAGCGAGCAGGTGATGCGGCAGGCGGAGGGGTTATCAAAGCGGCTGGGCGGAGGGAGCGCGGAGGAGAAGATCGTGAGCGCGTGGAAGATGGCCTGCTGCCGGGTGCCGACGGTGGAGGAGAGGGAGATGATGAAGGGTTTTTTGGCGAGTGCGGGAGATACGCCGAGCGGTTGGGCGCAGCTGTGCCATGCGCTGATGCAGAGCGGGGAGTTTCAGGTGGTTTATTGAGATGATGCGAACCTCGCCGCCAGTGAGCTGTTGTTCGATGAGGAACTACCTGATGAGCATCCAGAGTGACATGGCCATCATCATGAGATTTTCGGTCAGGGAAATAAATCCCAATGGGACTTTGCTGCCGCCACCAACGCAGGCGCAATTGAGATCGCGCTTTTCAATGTACACAGCTTTGAATACAGAGACGGCGCCCACTGTGCTGGCTGTCAGCACGATTGGAGCCGCGAGCCAGGTCAGCACATTGGCAAGCATGAGAACTCCTCCAAGCGTCTCGATGAAGGCATACACGGAGGCATAAGGCACGTAGTGCCGGGCCAGCAAATCATACTGAACGAAGCCGGTGGCGAAGGACTGAAGATCGCGCAATTTCAGGATGCCCAAAACGCACATGCTGAATGTCACAAACAACACTGCCAGATGACCGGGAGCAATGGTGCGATAGGCAGCCCAGCTCTGCGCAAAGGCCATCAGCAGAGTGATCGAAAAAACCGCAATGATGGGCTGGTAGGTCTGGCCATCTTTGGGATCCGGGGGCAGTCCAAGATGCTTGCGAAGGGCATCGTAGCCGCCGATGTGCTCTCCGGCGATGGATATCTGCGGAGTCTCGTCGACGTGGTGCTCTTTTTTGTACTGTTCGTTTTCTTCTTCGCTGGTCAGGTGATGGTCGTCGACGGCATAACCGTGCCGCTTCAAGAGATCGAGGGCCTTCAATCCCCACGGGCACAAATGACTGGGCGTGACCATTCGATGGATGCTGGCTTTGGTTTTCATTTCGAATTATCGGGTTTTGTTTCCCTGGTTGCTGCAGATTCAGCCCTCATTGGTCGCCCTGCGCATCGGCGCTAGTCCACGGGGACCAGCAGTGTGCGAATCACCCGCTCCTCCGGATTCTCAAACCAGGTGAAGAGTGTTTTGATGATCGTGGGGAAGCCCAGGCTCTCATGCTTTTCATGGGACGTCTCGATGGCCGACTTGAGGTAGTCGAGCTCATAGGTGCTGGCATCCACGCCGTCCGGCCGGGGCTGCTCCCGCAGCTCGGCGAGCACATGCCGGATGAATTCGTCCACCTCCTCCGGGCTGCGCCCGTCCTGCAGTTCCAGCCGGATGCGCAACGTTCTGGCACAGGCAAGAAGAGCCCCCAGGTCTTCCTCAAAGCGCTGGGCCAGCGTGTTCCATTCGTGCCGGACCGGCAGGTCGAGTCCGGCTGCCTTGTCGCGCAACGCGGTCAGGGATGTTTCCAGGTTTGAAGCCTCGTCTTGCAGCGTGTTCCATGCCTGCAGGGCGCGCTCGATGTCCTCCTGAGCATATCTGCCCCGAGGAGCAAGATCGGTTTCGGAGACTAGGTGATGAATGCGTTGCAGGCATTCCTCCGCGCGGTTCCATTGTTCGGTTAATTCGGGAACCTCTGCGTGCTTGGCCCCAAAATCGCGCCCGCGCTGGACATCCGTGCGGAGGTTATTTTCCACCTGTTTGAGCCGGGCTGAATTGTCCGCAAATCCGGCCTCCAGCCGGGTGAGAATCGCATGAGGTGTGACAAAATACATGGGAGGAGAAAGGGTTGAATTTGGGTGTAGGCAGACTTCGGCCCCATATTATGAGCCACGTGAATTATAGATGGATCGCGAGTGACGAGCGCGCTGGACGCACGGAATGGCGGGTCTGTGGGATGGCGGAATCGGAGGGGGCAGGCCTTCGACAAGATTCGCTCCCCAGCAGCGTATGTGTCAGACATGGGTCCGCTTTCCACCCGCCGTCATCTTCTCAGCGCTTCCAGCGCCGGGTTTGGCATGCTGGCGCTGCGAGGTCTGTTTGGGGCGAATGAGCAGACGGCGGCGAGGATGAATCCGCTGGTGCCGGTGCAGACGCATTTTCCGGCGCGGGCGAAGCGGGTGATCTTTTTGTTCATGCAGGGCGGGCCGTCGCAGGTGGACACGTTTGATTTCAAACCGGCGCTGACGAAGCAGCATGAGGTGCCGAATGCGAAGGGGAGCACGAATGTGTATTACCAATCGCCGTGGGAGTTTAAGGCGCGGGGGCAGAGCGGGATGCTGATTTCGGATCTGCTGCCAAACATCGCGCGGCATGCGGATGACCTGTGCGTGATCAATTCGATGCACACGGATCACAATGCGCATCCGCAGGCGATATTGCAGATGAACACGGGGAGCTTTGCGTTTACGCGGCCGAGCGTGGGCTCGTGGTGTGTGTATGGGCTGGGCACGGAGAATCAAAATCTGCCGGGCTTTGTGACGATCAATCCGTCGTTTTCGGGCGGTGGGCCGCTGAAGCATGGCTGCGCGTTTTTACCGGCGGTGTGCGGCGGGACGGCGATCGGCCAGGACAGCGGGAATGGCGCGAGTCCGGATTCACCGGCGACGTCGCTGAAGGATATTCAACTGCCGTTCATGAAGAATGCGCGACTGGATGTGACGGTGCAGCGGCGGCAGCTGGATCTGGTGCAGTCGCTGAACCGGCAGAGGCTGGCGCAGGATGGGAGCAATGAGGCGCTGGAGGGACTGATCACTTCTGCGGAGCTGGCTTTCAATATGCAGCGGGAGATGCCGGAGGTGATGAACCTGAACAAGGAGAGCCGGGCGACGCAGGAGATGTATGGGATTGGTGATGGGAAGGTGACGGATCAGATCGGGCGTGCGTGCCTGATGGCACGGCGTTTTGCGGAGGCGGGGGTGAGGTTCATCCAGGTGAACCATGAGTTCTGGGATGATCACAGTGACATTTTCAAGGGGCACCCGCAGCATGCGCGGGAGACGGACCAGCCGGTGGCGGCGCTGCTGACGGATCTGAAGCAGCGCGGGCTGCTGGAGGACACGCTGGTGCTGTGGGGCGGTGAGTTTGGGAGGCCGCCGCTGCTGAACAAGAACAAGGGGCGCGACCATGATCACCTGGGCTTCACGATGTGGATGGCGGGCGGTGGAGCAAAGCCGGGGATCCGGTATGGGAGCACGGATGAAACGGGAATGAAGGCGGAGCAGGACAAGGTGCATCTGCATGATCTGCATGCGACGATGCTGCACCTGCTGGGGCTGGACCATGAGAGACTGACGTATCGCTATGCGGGAAGGGATTTCCGACTGACGGATGTGTTTGGTGAGGTGAAGCGGGGGCTGATGGCGTGAATTATGAATGATAATGGAGGAGTGGTGGCTTTTAGCGAGGGGCAAGGTCGTCATCGGCCTGTTTTAGAATGCTGGGGATCTGCAAGTTGTGGATGAGATCTTGGTGGTAATCTTGTCAAGAATTTGCATCCTGACCCCATTTTCTGGTTAAAATGCAAAAGCATTTACTGACCTCGACACTACGGCCAAGAAAGCAAATGCAATCGTAACATGGCACGCAACTAACGGCTATTCTGGACAGCAAAAAGTTGCTTTGGCGTGCTTTAAAAAGCGGGACATTTTGTGACCAACAAAAAACATGAAACTCATCACCAAATTCACGATACACGAAGCGGAATCTGTTTCCGATACCTGCGGCAATCTTGTGCCAGCCGGTACAATGGTGACAATGCGATCTAAATGGCCGCAGTTTTTTCCAGCCAACCTTGTGGGCTTTCATTTGAGGGCTGAGGTTGGCGATCCTGTAATTGATGAAGTAATTAATTTCCTGCGCAAGACAGGCCATGAACCGAACTTCAAGAAAAATCCGGGCGTTTTATGGGGACACCCAACACATTACCAAATCGAAGGTGAGCGGGTTTGGGAACAATCTGATTTGGACCATGCATCCTACTTTCGCTGGCTGGTCGATGTGCAGGCCGGGAAAGGAAAAAAGCTACCTCCAGATGGCACATTCGAGGTGGAGTTCAGCTCCTACCGAGGCAAGCAAGTCGGCATCTTGGAAAATGGCTGGAACCCCATTTGCTCTGTAGAATACCGCAAGGAACTTGAGGAGCAGCATTTCAAAGGGCTGACGTTTCGCCCTGTGCAGATCAAGAGCCGGAAGCCGGAGAAACTCGAACTATGGCAGGTTTGGAGCAGCATCACTCTGCCTCCAGTGCTCAATGAAGTGACGGGTACTGAAGGTGAACCCTTTGACCCCAAAACCAGCAAAACCTGCGGTATCAACGATCTCTATTTTCCCTATCAATACCGACTTCCCGCTGCCAAGGTCGCTGCACTCGAGCCCTTCGATATTGCGTTGACTACCGAGCGCTGGGGTGGCGGTTTCCCTCATGCACGTGAACCCGCTCTCATCGTTTCCCGCCGCTTCCGCGACTGGTTCCTGACGCAGAAGATCCCCGTGGATTGGTGGCCGGTGGCTTTAGAATAACCGGATATTTATGCGGCAAAAAAAAGCCAGACACGAATGGCTCTCGGTTAAGGCATGTCATCGCGATTTTGGAGGGCTGAGAGACATCAAAAAGGCGTTGTTTTATGGTGAATGGGGCATGCTGGTTTCGTGCGACTATGCGGGCGCATGCATGCTTGGTTCCGAATGATTCATCTCTACCGGTTCTTTCCAGAGTCGACAGAGACGAACTGGGTGGCAGGGATGGTCTAGCTGCAAAACACGCTGACTGGCGGCTGCGACGGTCAGGTGCTTTGATAGCCTGTTAAACAGGAAGATGGAAGTAGCCGTGGATGTGGGGGAAGCCGCGGAAGTACCAGACGAATTCGGGGCTTTCGATCTGCCAGGTGTCCCAGACTTTGTCGGCGCCGATGTCGTATTTGCCGCCGTAGCAGGAGATGAAGAGGCTCTGGACGAGGTTTTTGTCCTCGATGGTTTTCATGGAGGCGGCGACGTCGTCGGGACGGAAGCAGACGAGCATGCGGCGCATGGTTTCGAGGAGCTTGGCCTGCTGGTCTTTGCTGAGATCGGCTGCGCTGAGGCCGGGGAGGTCGGTCTTGCGTTTCTCGATGACTTTGGCGGGGCTTTCGTCCCGGGGTTCTCGGCCGACGAGGATTTTTTCCTGCTGCTTGCCGTCGAGCGCCTGAACGAATTCATTGAAGACGAGGCCCTGGTACCAGAAGGGATTGCCTTCGTGGTCTTTGGTCTCGTTGAAGGCTTTGGCGAAGTTGCCGTAGAAGATGGGGCGGCCGCCAAAGCCGAGGCCTTGATCGGTGTGGGCATGGCAGCGGCGGGTGACGTGGTGGCCGGTGTAGATGAACTCGAAGTCGGCGTCCGCAGGTGTGCCGAAGAAACCGACGGAGGGGGTGTTTTTGATTTTGCCCATCAGGTCCTTCTGGACCTGCCAGTTCATCTTTTCGCGGTGGTCGGGATGGTGGAGGGACTCAAAGATCTGCCGGACGAGGTCCTGCTGATCTTTGGTGTAGAAGGTGTGGAGGCGCTGCTCGGGGCAGATGTACCACCAGTTGCTGACGTAGCCGCGCTGGGGGTGGTCGAGGGGCAGGACAATTTTTGAATGCTGCTCTTCGGTGAGGCTTTTATAGAACTGGGTGGGGAGGGAGTCTTTGCCGGTTGCTGCTGGCGTGGTCTCGGCTCGGAGGGAAGGGAAGGCGGTGAAGGCGGCGGTGGCTCCGAGGGTGCGGAGGATCTCGCGGCGGCTGAGGAACTTCCTGTCGAAGGGAGCAAGGAGCGGATTCATGGGAGGATGTTCTCAGAGAGTGTGGGAAAAGACCAGCGGGAAGTGTACGGTCTCGCGAGTTACGCGCTTTCAGTTTGAGAAGGCGAGGTGAGGAGGTGTGGCGGGGCTTTTTGTCGACGCTGCTGGTGCGGCCTGAGTGTGGCGTTATGCTGGCTTTGCTTCCCCGGAATGATGGTGACGGTGACCCAGGGCGTTGCCCTGGGCTGCGATAGAGCGCGCCTTTGGCGCTCCAGACTGTAGTGACGGTGCCCAAGGGCGTTGCTCCGGGCTGCGATGGAACACGGCTTCGGCGCTTCAGACTACAGCGGATGAGAGGCCCTCCTTTTGATAAGGTCCACTTTTGAAGGTTTGTGATGCGCGACGTATGGAGTGGGTCGGAGCAGCGGAGGTGGTCAGGACTGCACGTCGGCCATGTATTCGCGGACGGCGCGGAGGGTCTCGGCTGCGACATCGGCACGGGCTTTGGCAAAGGGTGGACGGAACCAGGGGAAGCTGCCGAGGAGGTCTGGGGTGACGAGGACCTGGCCGTCGGTATCGGTGCCGGCTCCGATGCCGATGGTGCTGGATTTGACGAGGCTGGTGATCTGGGTGGCGATGGCGGGGACGATGCTTTCGAGGACGATGGCGACGGCTCCGGCTTGATCGATGGCTTGGGCGTCGGCGATGAGTTGGTCGATGGATTCGGCGGTCTTGCCTTTCTTTTTGTAACCGCCTTCTTCCTTCACGCTCTGCGGGAGCATGCCGATGTGGCCGACGAAGGGGATGCCTGCGGCGATGATGGCGCGGATCTGCGGGAGCATGCTAACGCCGCCTTCGAGCTTCACGCAGGCGGCACCGCAGGCCATGAGGCGCCGGGCATTGGCCACGGCCATCTCGGGGGTGAGGTAGCTGGCGAAGGGGAGATCTGCAATGACTGGGGCGCGGGTGACGCCACGGCAGACGGCGGTGGTGTGGTGCACCATCATTTCCATGGTGACGCCGGTGGTGTCTGGCATGCCGAGGACGACCATGCCGAGGGAGTCGCCGACGAGGAGGAGGTCGACACCGGCATCATCGAGCATGCGCGCGGTGGGGTAATCGTAGGCGGTGAGGACGGCGAGCTTGGGGCCGCTGGCTTTGCGCTGTGGGAGTTCGGAAAGGGAGGTCAGCATGATTAGACGATGCCGTAGCGTGGAATTTTGTTTCGTTTGAGGAGGATGAAGGCAACCAGGGGATAAAGCAAACCGAGCACGATGCCGACGTAGCCGGAGGCGAGGGTGACGTTTCGCGTGGTCTCAAGCATGGCGGGATTTTTTACCTGCTGCAGGGTGTAGGCAAGGGTGAAGGGCAGGGTGTAGGTGACGGTGAGCCAGGCGGTGACAAGTGCTGCGGCGATGCCATAGAGCGCGCAGGCGAGGGCGGCTTTGCGAGCCAGTGTGCTGAGGCGGAGGAGGCCGACGCCGGAGCCGAACTGCACCAAGGCGTAAAGGAGGCCCGGGAAAAAGAGGACCCGCATGTAGGAAGCGTAGGCGGGATTCCCGCGCATCATGTCCGCCATGAACCCGGTCTGGCCTTCGAGCGGGGCAAAGCAGACGCTGCTGTTCTGAACCATGCTGACGAGGGTGAAGCTGCCGAAGAGGATGTACAAGCCGCCAATGACCTGAAAGATGGTGGTGGACTGGGTGGGCGGGGGGGATTCCATGAGGGGACCGCACTAGGGCAGGCGGTGGATGTGATGTCACGCTGAAAATCATGCGTGACAGATCAGGCTGCTTGAGTTGATATATGGGCACCGACTGTTTTTACCCAACCTGACCCACCATGAAAACACTGCTGACCTTTCTCGCTTTCACGGCTTCTTTGACGCTCAACAGCATCGCCGCTGATCCGCCCGTGAACACTGAATGCCCGGTCTGCCACAAGGACGCGCGTCTGATTTTCCGCAGCACGACGAAGGACGGCAAGCGCGTCATTTTCGCCACGGCGGAGTGCAAGGAGAAGTTCGACAAGACTCCGGGCAAGTATCAGGTGAAGCCGAAGTCCTGAGCGGGGACGTGGAGTGATGCGAACCTTTGGGTGATGTTATGCGTCTGGCGGGTGAGCCAGAAGGCACTCATGCGTCATGCGCTGGAGGTGTGTGGATGCTCGATTCCGCTTTTGATTGACGGGATCGAGTGATTCCTCATTCCGTGCTTGAGCGGTGGATTGACCGACGGATAGACTGCGGATTCATCTCATGCCATCAAGCCTCCCGGACTCCACCTCTCACGCAGCGGCACTCGACCGTGCTCGCCGCAAAGCTTACTGGCATCTGCTGCCGCTGCTGTTTGTCAGCTACATGATCGCCTATGTGGACCGGCAGAATGTGGCGGTGGCAAAGCTGACGATGACGCGTGATTTGCCGGGCTTTGACAATGCGGTGATCGGCTTCGGTGCGGGGATTTTCTTCCTCGGCTACTTCCTGCTGGAGATTCCTGGCACGCTGATGGTGGAACGCTGGAGCGCGCGCAAGTGGATCTGCCGGATCATGATCACCTGGGGAGTGATGGCGGGACTGACGGCTGCGGTGACGACGCCGTGGCAGTTTTACACGGTGCGCTTTTTTCTCGGGCTGGCGGAGGCGGGGTTTTTCCCGGGCGTGGTGGTTTATCTCACACACTGGTTTCCCAGCCGTGACCGGGCGCGTGCGCTGGCCACGTTTCTCGTGGCGACACCGATGGCGCAGATTGTGAGTCCGAAGATCTCCAACGCGCTGCTGCAGATCGGCGCGGACGCGGCGCATCCGCCGGTGCTGGGCATGGTGGGCTGGCAGTGGGTGTATGTGTTCTGGGCGCTGCCTGCGGTGGTGCTGGGAACGTTTGTGTTTTTCTGGCTGGTGGACCGGCCCAAGCAGGCGAAATGGCTCACGGAGGAAGAGAGCACTGCGCTGGAAGCGGAACTGGAGCGCGAACGTGCGGAGACGCGCAAGGGCAAACGCATGACAGTGATCGAAGCCCTGCGGCACCCGAAGGTGCTGCTGCTGGCGCTGGTTTATTTTTGCACCGTGACCGGCAGCTATGGCATCGAGTTTTTCATGCCGAGCATTTTGAAATCGTGGTATGCGATGGACATGAACCACTTGACCTGGCTCATCATGCTGCCGCCCGCCGTGGCCATGTGCGGGCAGCTTTTCATGGGCTGGAGCTCGGACCATTTCAAGGAGCGCCGCTGGCACGCGGTGCTGCCGATTGTCATGGGTTCAACGGCGCTGGGGCTGATGCCGCAGACGCAGGGCAATCTGGTGCTGACGATGGTGTGCCTCATGGTCGCCTTTGCCGGATTCAAGAGCTACATGCCCGCTTTCTGGGCGCTGCCGAGCATGTTTCTCACTGAGTCTGCAGCCGCAGGCAGCATCGGCCTGATCAATTCGATTGGGAATCTCGGCGGCTTCCTGGGGCCGAATGTGCTGGGCACGGTGGAGAAAATGACCGGTTCGTTTGTGGGCGGGTTGTATTATTTGTGCTGCTCGATGCTGGTGGCCGCCACGATCATTTTTAGCTTTGGGCTGGGGAAAAAAGAGACTGCCAAATGACATGTTATTTGGTAGCCGTACTGGCACTTTTAATGATTGCGGCTTTGTGCGCGTCTTCACATACTCGCGCCGCTTTCCCGCATTATGAAAAAAGGTCTGTTCAGCACCAAATCCACTGCTCAGCTCATCGCCGAGTCCAATGATGATTCGCACGGCCTCAAGCGCGTGCTTTCGCGCTGGGCGCTTGTATCACTCGGCATTGGGGCGGTGATCGGAACGGGCATCTTTGTGCTGACCGGACATGCGGCGGCGGACTTCGCCGGTCCCGCCGTTGCTTTGTCCTATATCCTCTCCGGGCTTGGGTGCTTGTTTGCCGGTTTGTGTTATGCGGAATATGCGGCGGCCATCCCCATTGCTGGCAGCGCCTACACTTATTCGTATGCGACTCTTGGGGAATTGGTTGCGTGGCTCATCGGCTGGGATTTGATTCTCGAATATCTGTTCGCAGCGGCCACCGTTGGGGTGGGCTGGTCCAAACATTTCACCCCGTTCATGAAGGACTTCTTTCATGTGGAGCTGCCTGAGCAGTGGTGCCGAGCTCCGCTGGACTACATTGATGGCCATATCACGCACACAGCCAATTATGTGAACATCCCTGCCATTCTTTTGATCTGGATCATCACTGCGCTGCTGGTCGTGGGCATCAAGGAATCTGCCAGTTTCAACAATGTGATGGTTGCGATCAAAGTAGTGATCATTCTGATGATCATCGGTCTCGGCTGGGGCTACATCAACTCCGCGAACCTGACGCCGTTCATCCCAGAAAATACGGGGGAGTTTGGCAAGTTCGGCTGGAGCGGTGTTCTCAAAGGCTCTGCGGTGATCTTCTTTGCCTACATTGGATTTGACGCTGTCTCGACGGCGGCACAGGAGACGAAGAATCCGCAGAAGGACATGTTCTGGGGAATGATCGGTTCGCTGGCGATCTGCGCGGTGCTGTTTGTGGCGGTGTCCATCGTGCTTTGCGGCATGGTGAACTACAAGGAGTTGCATGTGGATGCCCCGGTGGTGTACGCGCTGGAGAAGGTGGCGGGCGACAGCTTGAAATGGCTGCGCATGGCGGTGGAGATCGCGGTGCTGGCGGGTCTGAGTTCGGTGATCCTTGTGCTGCTCATGGGCCAGCCTCGTGTGTTTTTCAGCATGGCCAAGGACGGGCTGCTGCCGCCGATGTTTGCCAAGGTTCATCCGAAGTACGGCACGCCGCACATCACCACGATCGTCACGGGACTGGTCTGCTCCCTGCTGGCGGGTTTTCTGCCGCTGAATCTGCTGGGGGAACTTGTGTCCATCGGTACGCTGATGGCGTTCAGCGTGGTCTGCATCGGCATCATTGTGCTACGCAAGACCAAGCCCGACATGCCGCGGCCTTATCGCACGCCATGGGTGCCAGTGGTCCCTCTTATGGGAGCGGGGATTTGCGTGCTGCAAGCGTGCTCTCTGCCAGCGGATACTTGGATCCGTCTCTTTGTGTGGATGGCCATTGGCCTCGTGATCTACTACTTCTATGGCATCAAGCACAGCAAGCTGCGAAAGGAGTCTTGAGACTGTGTTTTGCAGGCTAGGCCACGGACCTATAAGCTGGCATATTTTGCAATGCGGTCTGGCGGTTGGTTGAAAACTCGGGAAACTTGGCGGGGTTTACTGATTAACCGTCATGTCACCCACTCCTGATGACTTCAAACATCGCCCAAGGGCAGGTGATGAAGAGTCTGGGAAGAAGTCGGAAACGCAAGAGAGAGCGAAGGCTCCTGCGCTTCCTCCTGTAAAAGCGCTGCCTAAAATTCGGCGCAGTGTCCTGCCTGCTGCTGCTCCACCGGCAGATACCTGGCGGGTGCGCTGGGACAAATGGGGCGGGCGATCTCTGGCTTTGAGCATTCTCGTGCATGTGGTGATCCTGAGCGCTGGAGCCCTGATCGTGGTGCATCATGTCACCGACAGGCAGCTGGACTTTGTCCCGGGAGGCGGTTCCGTTCAGGGAGCGCAGGCGGAAGAGGCGCTTCAGCACAAGATTCAGCAGAAGAAAAATCCGTGGCTGAAACAGGCGATGCCCAATCGCAAACTGGCGGTGGCCAACAGCATCAAGGATGTGATGGTGCTATCGGAACTTCCAGACATGCTCGATTTTTCGCCGACATCCAAGCCGATGGGTGGCGGTGGGGCGGCCAACGGAGGATTCGGCCTGGCGGGTGCAGCAGGAGGTGCTGGCACCGGGGGGGGGCTTGGGGCCAAGAGCGGCATGGTGTTTGGCCCCTTGTTTGGCCTGACCATCAAAGCCAAAAAGCTGGCGGTGGTGCTCGATGTTTCTTCTTCGATGATGCCGCACCTGGAGCGTGTGGTCAACGAGGTGGACAAGGTGGCGAAAGGCAGCGTGGTGGTGCTGTATTTTGGCTGCGGCCTGGAGCCGCCTGAAAAGCCATTGGTGGGCACGAAAATATTTCGCACGTCAGCCGTCGAGTTTGAGAAATTCTGGCGCCTTGGCGGGGCCACTTTCATGGAGACTGCTGCGTACAAAATCAAAACTAAAGATCCGATCCCGAGCAAGGATCTGTTCCTCAAGCTGTCTCGCCGTCCGCAGACTTATTTCATCCACAACGTGGGGGTGGGGTACACGTGGCTGGCGCTGCTGAGTGATGAAGTGCGCAATGCGGATGGGCTGTACTGGTTCTCCGATTTTCAGGACCGCGTGGACTTCAAGCAGATGGCTGTGGTGCTCGACAACTTGAAGCGCCGGAAGCAGCGGCTGTATATTCACTCGTCTGGCAAGGGGGAGTACTTTGATCTCGTCAAAAATCAGCTCGTGGTTCCCACGGAGGGGGATTCGTATATTGAGGAGTGATGCGGTGGCAGATGCAGCCCATCACCGCACCGGCACGAACTGCACGATATTGCGGTGGTAGACTTCGCACTCCTTCTTGTGCATCCAGATGCTGAACCAGAAGAGCAGGGCGCCGAAGATGACGACGGAAAATACCAGCAGGCGGCTTTTGGGAGAACGCGAGGCGGCGAGGGCGGCGAAGCTGCACAAGGACATCACATAGTAGGGCCATGCCCAGTCTTTGCGCCGCTGGGTCTGCTCCTGAATCAGAGGTGCGAAATCGGGTGAGCGAGTGGCGAGGATGCGGGGGGTGGCTTTGTCGCGCAGGTCGATGTAGGGCCAGACGCTGGCGCAGGAGACGCCGATGATGGCCAGTGCGAGCATGCGGCACTTGGCTTCGCCGAACATGAAGGAGACGATCAGAAACGTCAGGCCGATGCCCAAGCCGTACAGAGGCAGGGGCTCCAGCAGCAGATGGAGGTACTCGGGGTCGCAGATGCTCTGCCAGAGGGTGGTGAGTTCGCGCCACATGTTGGAAATGCTGAATGATGAATGCGTAGTGGCCTGGGTGCCTGGGCAAGTGACTTAAAGGCTCTCAGAACAACTCCGACTGCCCAGTGACTGGTGGCATGAGGCCGAGTTTGCGGTAGGCGGCGGGCATGGCGACGCGGCCACGGGGGGTGCGTTTGAGGTAGCCTTGCATGACGAGGTAAGGCTCGTGCACGTCTTCGAGAGTGCTGGTGTCTTCACCAACGGCGACGGCGACGCTGCCCATGCCGACGGGACCGCCGTCGAATTTGCCGATGATGGCTTCGAGGATGCGGGTGTCCATTTCATCGAGGCCTGATTCGTCGATGTCGCGCATGGTGAGGGCCTGGCGGGCGACGTCTTCGGTGACGATGTTCTGTGCTTTGACCTGGGCAAAGTCACGCACCCAGCGGAGGAGGTGATTGGCGATACGCGGGGTGCCACGGGAGCGGCGGGCGATCTCGTGCGCACCTTCGGGTTCAATGGAGACGTTCATCAACCGTGCGGAGCGGATGAGGATGTGCTGGATCTCCTCGGCGGTGTAGTAGTCGAGACGATTTGGAATGCCAAAGCGTGAACGCATCGGCGCGGTGAGCATGCCGGCGCGGGTGGTTGCACCGACGAGCGTGAAGGGGGGGAGATCGATGCGGATGGTGCGCGCCTTGGGTCCTTGATCGATGATGATGTCGAGGCGGTAGTCCTCGATGGCTGGATAGAGGTATTCCTCGATACTTGGATGGAGGCGGTGGATTTCGTCGATGAAGAGAACATCGCGCTCCTGGAGATTGGTGAGGATGCCAGCGAGATCTCCCGCGCGATCGATCTGTGGGCCGCTGGTGGTGTGCAGCTTGGTGCCGATGGCGTTGGCGATGAGATTTGCGAGGGTGGTCTTGCCCAGGCCGGGCGGACCGCAGAGGAGCACGTGATCCAGAGACTCACCGCGCATCTTGGCGGCCTCGACCATGACGAGGAGCTGTTCTTTGACCTTGGTCTGGCCGTGGAACTCGGAGAAATCCGCCGGGCGGAGGGCGAGATCAAAGGGAGAGTCGGGGTCGTTGAGCGCGGGATTCACTGCTTATATAGGAGCGTGCGCGGCGCAGAGTGCAAGGTGTGGCGCACGGCTCTTCGTGCAGGGATGCGCAGATTTTGGCAATGCTGTGCAGGGGACGCTGAGGGGGCGGATTTGATCAACCACGGAATACACAGAATACACGGAAAGGATTTCGGATTCTGCGGAGGTGTGTTTCGGGGTGACAACAATGCTGCACCCGCAACGAGAGGTGCCTGTGAAGCAGCGGAATGCAGCGTCCTTATTACCCATTTGGCCTCCGCGAGTCGGGCGGCGCGAAGCGTGAGTGATCGTTGGGATCGACGGTCATTTCCTGCTCCTTGGCGACTGTTTGCGCTTGGGCGGAAGCTGTCGCAGCCTGAAGTGGTGCAAGGGGCTCTTCGATTGCGGACGGAGTGCCAGCTACCGTGACTTTGCTCGGGGCGGTGGCGTGCTCCAGCCAGCGGAGGATGCCTGCCACAGGCAGTGCTACGATGAGGAAGGTTAGAATCGGATGGTAGGCTCCATCGAAGAGGTATGCTTGAAACTCGGAGACCCAGGAGGCTGGCGGAAGATGGGCAAAGGTGAGCACAACCGCGACAGCCAGCACCACCCATTGCAGCCAGCGGAAGGCGTGACTCAGCGCAGGGACTGCCCGCAGGCGGGCGGCCTTTTCCTCCTGTTCGGCCTGCAACTGGTCCATGAACTCTTCAATCGCGGCCACACGTGTTTGTGCCGGCAACTGGCGCACCTCCCATAGGGGATGCCAGTGCAGCATATCGCGCACGGGTGAAAACAGCATGGACGCCCGTCTTGCCTGCGCCCACGAAAGTGGTGCCCCGAGTCGCAGCCGTGCATGCAGCCACGAGGACAGGGGCCGCAGGGCAAACCACCAGATGAGGATCCCTGCGAGGAAGCAGAGGATGAAGAGAAGCGGATGTCCCTTGGCCGGTGGATTGGGCACACTGAGCAGGAACATCGCCATGGTGAGGGCCATGCCTGCGAGCTTGGCCAGAAGGTCGAAGATGTGTGTCCAGAAAAGCATGGAGAGTCAGGATGAGGGACGCTCGATGTTTGTTCTGAGAACTGCCGATTGGCAATGGTTAAGTGGGAGGGGATCTGAACCCGAGGCACTTGGCAAGTGCCTCTCCTTGGGTGGCTGTGCCTCTTACTCGCGACGAATGGAATCGGTGAGGGTGCCGCGCACGGCGGTGGCCACGGCGATGGCGCAGATGATGAGGCCGAAGCCGAGGACGGCGACGATGAGCTGGACCAGGAAGGCGAGAGGCAGGCTGCCGCCGCGTTCGATCAGCTGGGGCAGCACGGCGAGGGAGGCGGTGACGACACCGAGAATGAGGCCGAGGACGAGCAGCAGGCTGTGCTCTCCCATGATCATGCTGCGCAGGGCTCCGGCGCGGAAACCGAGGGCCTGCATGAGGCCGAGTTCCCCGCGGCGCTCCAGCACATGGCGCGCGATGAGGACGCCGATGCCGGCGGTGCCCAGTAGCACGCCGAGGCCACCGAGGACGGTGAAGATGCCGATGTAGGTGTTTTGCACGCTGAGGAACAACTCCAGGCGCTGACGCGTGGGCTCAAGTGCGAGGCCGCGCTGCTCAAGCTGACGGGTGAGATGGGCGGCGATTTCGGCTGATTGCTCAGGTTTGGCATCGACCAAAAAGAAGCGGTAGCCGGCGGCATCAGGATACTTGGAGAGATAGTCCTTTTCGGTGATGATCATCTTGCCCTGCAGGATGGAACCCGCCAGGAGGCCGACGATTTTCACCTGGAAGGTGTTTCCGGAGCTGTCCTGGTAGTCCAGCGTATCGCCCACGCCTTTGCCGAGGCCCCACATGGCGGTGGCTTGATCGGCGATGGCGGGGATGCAGGTGGTGTCGTTGAGCTTGTCCCAGGAACCAGAGGCAAAGGCAAAGGTGCCGGTGAGTTTGGCCGGGTCTGCGGCGACGAGCACAGGCTTTTGAGCGCGGTTGAGATTCAAGCAGCTCGCATCATCGCCATCGCGCACACGGAAGGGCACCACGCGGGACTGAGGCATGAGTTTTTCATCAAGGCCAAAGGCGTCCCAGCCAGCTTTCACATTGAGGTCTTCATAGACGGGCAGTGAGGATTCGCCGATGAGTGCAAAGCCGCCCGTGCCGGAGTCGCGTGCGGTGGTGTCACCAGCGCTCATGCGGAAGGCGTTGACCGCGACCACGAGGAAGATGCCGCCAGCCATCATGCCGATCACTGCGAGACTGCGGGAAGGGCGGCGGGAGATGTTGCGCAGGCCGATCTGTCGGAGTGAACGAGCGAGCGAGCCGCTGTCCCGGCGCATCCAGCCGCGCAGGAAGAGCAGTCCGGCGATCATCATCAGCATGCCGGAGCCAAAGAACATGCCCGCGACGGCTTCGGGATTTTTGAGCACGAACCCCGCGGCGAGGAGTGCAAGCGCGACGACTGCGAGAATGAGCATCGGTTTGCTGCCCCGCTTTTTCTGCACAGGTGTGAGGTCATCGCTCCAGGAGCCGGCGAGCAGGTCACGCGCCTGGATTTTGAAGAGCTTCCGGCTGGCCCACCCGAGGGTGAGCAGCACCACGATCAGCGTGGCCAGGGCTGCATTAAAGATGGTGCCAAAGCTGGCGCTGAAAATGAGGGGCAGCCCTTGGGTGGCCCCCGTCCAGATGGCGGAGAGTCCGTGCAGTGCGGTCTGGGTGTAAAACATGCCGCCGAAGACCCCGAGCAAAACGCCTGCGGTGGCGATGACGCCTGCCTCCAGCAGCCAGGCGCGGCGCACCATGCCACGAGTCCAGCCCACGGCCAGGAGCAGGCCGATCTGTGCGGCACGACGCTCCAGGGTGAAGAGGAAAAGGAGAGCAGCGAAGACGAGGGCGGCCGCGATGAGAAACATGCTGAGACCGATGAAGAGGCCGCCGAAGTCCACGCTGCCTTTGGCGGCGTTTCCGGCATCCTGTTTGAAATCACGCGGCACCAGGCCGATGTCTGCAAGCTGCAGGCGCAGAGCGAGGGCATTTGATTTTGCCTCCATGGTCTGGCCTTCATTTGGCAGACGAATGGCGGTGAGCTTGCCAAAGCGATTGGCCCAGAGTTTTTGACCGGCAGCCAAGGTGATGAATCCTTTGGGGGTGCCTTTGAATTCATCCCAGTAGGCTTCGTCCTTGTCGCGGATGGCCTTCATGTCCATGGGGATGCCGGGCTCCCAGTCGCGGCAGTTGTCCACGTCCGAGACGCCGGGGAATTCGGGCGTCCATGCCTTGGTAACCATGGGATCATCCATGGGGAGGATCTTTGCGACTTTGAACTTGGCGGACTGCTGTTTGAGATCGCGCCCCAGACCTACCACGAAGTATTTGACCTCCAGTTCATCGCCGATGGCGAGTTTCTGATCCTCCGCCAGCCATTGGGTGATGGTGATTTCATCATCCTTGCCATGGCCGGTGGCCGTGATCATGGAGTAGGGGGTGCCGCCCTGTTTGGAGGTGATGCCGTTGACGAGATACGTCAGCACACCGTGAGCACCTTTGAATTCACCGAGTTTGTCGGCGATGCTGCGGTCCAGAAACACGCGGCTGGTGCTGATCTCCCATTCTTTCTGCGCGCCGTCGAGGCGTTTGAGCTTGAGCGCGAAGTCTTCGAGGGTGCGATGTTCTTCCACATGCGCACGCAGGGTGTTGAACTGCGGATGAAGAAGCGCGTTGATCCTGCCGTCCATTTCGAGCTGGGTTTGAAGATCGGCGAGATTTACAAACACCGAGTCTGGCGGCACCTGCGAGGCGGTGAGCTGGAAGGCGCCGAAGTCTTCCGCACTGATCACGGCAGCAATGGTGCGCCGAAGAGAGATGTCTTGATTGGTGCTGCCGGAGAGGGGGGCATCACGCGAAATGGCGCTGGGGCGCTCCAACCGGACGAGGATGGTATCTCCTGCTTTCACGCCGAGTTTGCGCGCGAGTGGTTCATTGATGACCACGGCAGATTTATCAAAGGCGAGGTTCTTGGAGCTGGTGCTGAGCTTCCAGAAGCCTGCGTCCACGCCGAGCACTTGGGCTCCATTGACACGCACCTTGCCATTGGCCGCACTTGCAGCACCGGTGGCGATGATGACGGGGGCTGAATGAGTTTTGCGAGCCAGAGTTTCGGTGAACCAGTGGTCGCCGCCAAGAATGCCGCCTTCCACTTTACCGAGTCGCAGGGCCGCCACGCGCTCAAGGCTGGCGCGCACGGAATCCCCCACGAGCATGGAGCCGGTCAGAATGGTGGCGGCCAGGAAGGTGCCGAAGAGCAGGCCCAGATGACCACGCCAGTAATGGCGTGCGGACTGGAGGACGTAATCCGTGAGTTTCATTGCAGGGCGCCTTCGTGAATCGTCAGCACACGGCCCATGCGGTCTGCCTGTGCGCGGTGATGGGTGACCATGATCAGCGTGACGCCGCTGCTTTTCTGAAGCTGGAGCAGCAGGTCGGTCAAAGTGTCGGCGCTGGTCTCATCGAGAGCGCCAGTGGGTTCATCGGCGAGGATGAGGCGGGGCTGATTGATCAGTGCACGCACAAAGGCCACGCGCTGGCGTTCGCCGCCGGAGAGCTGCGCGGGTTTCCAGTTCATGCGGTCCTTGAGCCCCACCTGTTCGAGCAGGGATTCCGCGCGCTGCAAGGCGTCTGCCGGAGGGGATTTCAGGGCGAGGGTGGGAAGCAGCACGTTCTCCAGCACGGAGCACTGCGGCATGAGATGGTGAAGCTGGAAGATGAAGCCGATTTTTTGACTGCGCACGGCAGCAAGCTGCTGGGCCGTCAGGCTGGTGAGGGCCTGATCATCAAACGTGATGTCGCCGGAGTCGGGCAAATCGAGCGTGCCGAGAATGTTGAGCAGGGTGCTCTTGCCGCAGCCGGAGGGGCCGACGACGGCCACGGATTCACCGGCTTCAATGCTGAGATTGATGCCGCGCAGCACGGGCACCTGCGCTCCGCTGCCTGGGTCGGTGTAGGATTTGGAAACGTTGGTTAGTTGGATGAGTGGCATGGGGTGAGCGTAAACAAGCTGTGGCAGATGAACAGCGGGAAAATGAGGCATCCATTATGCCTGGTTTGTCACTGTAGCTTCGTTATTCGGTCCGCTTGCGGATGGTTCAGGCTGCTTGAACGATGCGCCAGCGCTTCGCTTTGAACTCATGGCGGGGCAGGGTGTTGGGCTCGGCGAGGCGCACTGAAATACGGAGGGAAAAGGTGTCTTTTAGCTTGGCTTCGAGACGCTTGAGCAGCGGCTTCGCCACATTGCCGTCCATTTCGACGACCAGTTCGATCTCGTCCATGGCATCCACTTTGCGCTGTTCGACCATGTATTCGACGACTTCGGGGAACTGCCGAACGACGGCTTCGATGGCGCTGGGATAGATGTTTACGCCGCGCACGACGATCATGTCATCCACACGACTGAGGATGCCTCCATCGAGCATCAGCCTGCCGCGATGGAGCTTCTTTTTCACCCAGTCTCCTGTGCGATAGCGCAGCAGCGGGCAGGCGGTGCGGTCCAGCGTGGAGAGTATCAGCTCGCCACATTCGCCATCGGCCACTTCCTCGCCTGTTTGAGGATTCACAATTTCTGCAAGGTAGGCCTCCTCCATGACCACGAGCTGCCGTGGCATGTCTTCCGTCTCGTAGCTGACGGGGCCGACTTCGGTCATGCCGTGATGATCAAAGATGCGGGCTTCCCAGAGTTCCTCCAGACGCTTGCGTACCTCGGGCACACTGCCGCCGGTTTCGCCAGCGACGATGATCTTATTGATGCGCAGGCCCATGCGTTCGACGCCGGAGGGTGCGCCGATCAGTTCACCCAGACGTAGTGCATACGTTGGAGTGCAGCAAAGGACCGTGGCGCCATAACGGGCCATGGCCTCCAGGCGCGCCCGGCTGGACATGCCGCCGGTGGGGATGATGAGGTAGTCTTTTGCGGCTGCTTCATAGGCCGTCCAAAAACCGAGGAACGGGCCGAAGGAGAACGCGAAGAAGATGCGGTCGCGCCCTTTGACGAGCCCTGCGGCATCGAAGACGCGCTGCCAGCACTTGAGCATGGCATCCCAGCTTTCGGGGGTGTCCACCCAGGCCATGGGGACGCCGGTACTGGTGCCGCTGGTCTGGCAGAACCGGGTGTACTGGCTGATGGCCCGGGTCAGATTGGTGCCGAAGGGCGGGTTCGCGAGGCGGTCTGCCTGAATGTCCGCCTTGGTGGTGAAGGGTACCTGCGCAATGAAATCCTCCACGCGATTGAGGCGGCTTACTTTGAGCTGCCATTCGCGGATCTTCTTGCCGTAGAAGCTGTCCGTGGTGGCGAGATTGAGCACGATGGAGCGCAGTTTGCGCCACTGGTTGGAGCGCAAACGAACCCGGTCGATCAATGGAGGACCCTCAGACACGCGTCAAGACATGGCGAGGCATGAGGCGGGGTCAAGCAACGGGGTGGATTGTGGAAATGACGAAAACCGAATGACGAATGATGAAGAAAATTCGAATGTCTTTAATGTCTCCGAACATGGGGATTTCGACATTCACTCGTCATTGGTGCGTTGTGTGGCTCTCCGCGCCACAGGTGGGCTACAATTTCCGCACATCGATGCGCTGCATCAGCAGATGCTCCTGGCCGGGCTGCACAGTGACGACATCCTCGCCTGCGTTGGCGGCTTCGATGCAGAGAAACTCGGGGTAGGCTTCGTCGGGGAGATCGGCGAGGCGCTTGGATTTTTCGATCCACGGATTCCACACCACCGTGGCCAGGCTGCCAGCTTTTTCGATGACGAGTTCGCGCTTCCAGAGCGGATCATGCACGATGACGGTGGCATCGGAGATGTACATGCGGTCCACTTCCTGATCGATGCCGATGGTGCCGTGCTGCGGGCGTTTGTCGGGTGAGAGGCGGCCTTCGACGTACTGCGTGCCATGCAGGCCATGGATGGCGACTTTGCGCACGTCCTCCACATTGAAGTAGGTATGCAGCGCACCGGTCATGCTCCATGCGGCGGAGTCGGTATTGGTCACTTGCAGGGTGACCTGCAGCGAAGCGCCCATGTGGACGTGCAGCCTGGCTGAAAAAGCGTGTGGCCAGAGGGCTTTCGTGGCAGCGGAATCAGACAGCTTGAGAACGATCTCCACGCCTGTCTCGGATTCGCGGGCCACATCGACCTCCCAGGTCACCTGACGCACAAAGCCATGGGCCGGTTTGCTGCTGTCCGTGGGGTTCGGGCCAAACCAAGGCCAGCAAACAGGGATGCCACCGCGGATGGGCTTCCCAGTTTCCAGCACCGCATCGGCGCTCATGAAGAGCACGGGATCGTGCCCTTCGGGAATCCAATCGGTGACGTGAGCTCCGTTCAGCGCGATGCGACCCGACGCAGCGGGATGCTCGATGACAAGAATGGGATAACCTGCGGGTTCTTCGATGAGTGAAACGGAAGGAGGGAGTGTCATGCGGGCGCACTCATATCCTGAAGCTCGCCGGCAGCAACTCCGCCATCGTCATTGCCACTGGTTTTCCATCGCGCAGAAACCAGATGGGCGTGTCCGGCCATGCAAATTCTGCGATGACCTGACGGCAGGCCCCACAGGGAGGGAACTCATGCCCAAGGGCGATGACCGCCAGTTCGGCGATCTTCATGCCGGGGCCCTCCTCTGCGACGGCGCGGAAGATGGTGTTGCGCTCCGCGCAGATGGTCAGGCCGTAGCTCGCATTTTCGACATTGCAGCCGGTGAAGAGATTGCCCTGCGCCGTCAGCAGCGCACAGCCGACCTGGAAGCGCGAGTAGGGGGCGTAGGCTTTCGCGGCGGCGGCAGTGGCGCTTGCCAGGAGGGTGGAGGCAGGGGGCATTACTTTTTCTTTTTCTTCTTCGGTTCGGCTGCGGGTGGTGATGCTGGTGTTGGAGAAGCAGGTTGCGGGCCGTCTTTGATCAAGCCAGCTCGCATGAGTTTTTCTTTAGCAGCATCCACTTTGAGTCCACCGGTGGGGAGTTCGAAGCCGAGGTTGTCGCCATTGGGGGTGAAGCCATTGCCGTTGGCATCCACATAGATGGGGTTGTTGTAGGCGCAGGGGCGCACCTTGGCGTAGTCGCTGGTGCCGTAGCCGATTTTTTGATCGCCGTCTTCGTCGATGGCGACGACGATGAGGTGGGCGTCATTTTGCAGAGGCACGTGGATTTTTTCGTCAAACTTGACCACGCCGTCCTTGAACATCTGCGGGTGGGATGCGCGGGTGAAATTGAGCTTGGGATCGGGGCGGCTGTTGACGAGAACCTGCACGCGATCGATGTCCATCCAGTCGGTGCATTGCACGCGCACTTTCAAATCGATGCCGCCGGTGGAACGGTCATCATCTCCGGCGATCTTGCCGTTCTGGGTGGTGACTTCGAGGAAGGGGCCGGTGCTGAGCACGAGGTGGCCGGCCTTCGCATGCGGGGAGAGTTCGGCCCAGTCGATCTTGGCGGGTTCATCGGTACTGCTGGGCAGGTAGCAGCGCCAGCAGCCGACACCGTTGCCGTAGACTGAGTGAGCATCTGCCACACCGACGGCGGTGACGCGCAGGCCTTGATTCAAGAGCTGACGCCAGACAAATTCACGAACTGCACTGACCTTCATGGCCAAGGAGCCGGCAGGGCGGCTCAAGCGGAATGGCGCGTCAGCGAGGATGTCTGTGCCTGCACCGTTTTGGGATTCGGCACCATCGATCATGCTGCCAACGCCGACGAAGCCGCCGTCTTCAATGCCGTCGCTGTCGCGGTCCACGAACATGTTGGAGAGGTCAGGGTGGTTGAACTGAATCCAGCGGTCCGCGCGCTCGGTCTGCCAGCGGCGCAAGGTGAGGACGGTGATGCGGGGGTCATCATTCCAATCAGGTGCGCCGCCGTTTTGCTTGAGAGGCTCGGGCTCAAACGGGAAGGCATTGACGTGCTGGCGGCTGCCGGTGAGTTCGATGCCTTTGACGGTCTTGATGTGGGCTTCGAGGCCGAGTGCCTTGATGGTGGGCTCCCAATCGTAGAAGCGGTTGTGCTCGGTGGTGGGGGTGAACTCCAAGTTTTCTGCGGCGATGTTGATGAGGCGGCCGTCCGTATCGCAGACGTTGTCACCGCTGGGGGTGCTGTGATTGTGGAAGTCGGCGCTGATCCAGCCTTTGGTATCGACCACGCGTTTGAGAGTGCCTTTGAAGACGGACTCTTTGCCAGCTTCGACGATCACTTCCTGCTCCAGATGGGAATACTCTGGGCCACGAACCACGACGACGCGGTATTTGCCCGGAGGAAGCTGCTGAGTGAACTGGCCGTTTTCGCTCATGTACTGATCCACGCAGCCATGCGCGCGCCATTTGGGGCCGAGGTCGAGTTTGGGCGCGTCTTGGTCGAGGGGGGCGAAGTGGGCCTTGCAGGGGATGGGTTTGCCGGATTCGTCGGTGATGTTGAAGCGAATGCGGGCGGCGTCTGGAAGGATCACTTTGGGGGTGAGTGCTGCGCCTTCACCTATGGTGATAGCAATCTTGGCCTGAGTGCGTCCCAGGTCCTCGATCTGCAACTCCACTGGACCTTGCGGCAGCTTGAGACTGAATTTGCCTTCGTCATCGGGATAGGCAGGAATGCCTTTTGCGCCCTCGGGAACCACGATCCTGGCTGTTGTGATGCCTTTGTTTTTGGCATCCAGAATCAGTCCGTCCACGCTGCCCAGCTTGCCCCCTTTGACGGAGCGGAACTCACCCACGGCCTGTGCAGGCGAGGTGCCGATGGCGAAGAAGCGCGAGATGACGACTTCCTGCTTGGGCGCGAGCTCCATGGTGTCTTCGATCTTTTCTGCGCCGGTGACATTGAGCGTGCCGACGGCGTAGCCGCACTTGTGGGCGGGATTGATGGCATCGGTCCAGAAAATGCCATCGGTCGTCGTGCCGGTGGAATCAAAGCGGGTGAAGTCGGACTTGGTGAAGGTCTTCAGCGGCTTGTCGGTTTCGTTGCGCAGTGTGGTGGTGATAAAGACGCCCTGCGTGCCGTCTTTGACGCGGTATTCATGCCTCTTGTAGACGCCGCCGTTCTTTGCGGCGGTGGTGACGGATTCCACGGCGGCCTCGCCCTTTTCCTTCGAGTCGATGATCTTCACGTAGCTCACATTGCCGTGCCCGCAGGGGCCATACACGACGAGCTGGTCGTTGTTCGCACCGCGCAGGGTCAAATCGTAGAGGCAGCCGGGGGTGACGCCGTCTTCACCGTAGAAGGTGCTCATGTTGGCTCTGCGATTGGGCGAGTTCTGCGAGATCAGGGCTTCCACCTTGTCGCTGCGCAAGACGAAGTCGCCGAGGATGCCGTCTGCCTCCTTGCCTTTGGGAAGTTCGGTTTCGCGGCCTAGCGCGGCTTCAAAGACTTCGGCGGCAGGCACGGAGCTTGCGATAAGGAGGGAGAGCAGGATGGCTGACTTCATGGTTGGGAGCGAAAGCTGTAACCAACGGACTTCGGAGTGACATCTTGTGAACGGAAACAATTTAGTTAGTTTAGCGCGTGTCTTTTCCTAGCAAACGCCTCCTGTGGCTCGATCTCTTCCGTGGTCTGGCCGTGCTGGGCATGGTCTGGACTCACTCGGCGAACACGTTTCTCGACGCCCGGCTGCAGCACACGGGGTGGTATCACGAGCTTACTTACTACCATGGACTGATCGCCCCGGCGTTTTTCTGGATCGCCGGATTTGTGCGGGCGCATGTGACATCGGCGGCGGCGAAGCCTGCGCTGCCTGCCTTGAAAAGGCTGCTGATGGTGCTGCTCATAGGCTACCTGATGTATGTTCCGTGGCTGGATCTGTTCCATGCTCAGGCATGGCGTGCGGCGTGCACGGTCAATGTGCTGCACTGTCTGGCCATCAGCGGCATGCTGATGCTGCTGGCGGAGCGCTTTGGCCGGTGGAGGCAGGTGGTGGTGGCCATGATGCTGGTCTTCTTTGTGGGACTGCAAAAGTCGGCGGAGAGCTGGCACACGGGGGTGCTCATTATTGATCAGTATTTCAACCGCAACCAAGGCTCACTCTTTGCGCTGTTTCCGTGGGTGGGTTTCGGGCTGGCTGGATTTCTGACGCGTTGGCTGTGGGACGGGACGGCGGGCCGCCATGCGGCGGTGGTCTTTATTTTGGGCGCGCTTTTGGCCTTTGCGCAGCCGTATTCACCATGGCCGGGCGGGCAGCCGGAGTTCTTTCTGGAGCGTCTCGGCTGGGTGATGATGTCCGCTGTGCTGGTGGCTTGCGTGGCGGACCGTCTCAGCGCCATCACCGGCTGGCTGCGGCTGGCGGGCCGAGAATCGCTGCTGCTATATGTGGTGCATTTGCTGCTGATCCACGCGGTGCCGCTGCCGCGTCTGCCCTTGCAGTTTCTCATTGGAATGACCCAGCCGCTGTGGGCGGTGTTTGGAATTTTTGTGGGGCTGTTTGTCGTATCGCTGGGGCTGGGGTGGTATAACGAACGGCGAAAGATGCGCCGATAGCGGGGTCACGTTGAGGATCAATGGCAAGAGGCTTGCAGTTTAGGGCGTAGTTTAAGACTACCCATGATCCAAAGTCGCCACGTTCTTGCCTTCATCCTGTTCACCTCCTCGCTCGCTGCGGAAGTGGCGAAGGTGCATCCCGCACAAGCGATGGGGCTGCTGAAGACGCAGTGCCTCGGCTGTCATAATGCAGAAAAGAAGAAGGGCGGACTGTCGCTAGAAACGCGTGAACTGGCCCTGAAGGGCGGCGAAAATGGTGCCGCCATCGCCGGAGATGCGGATCACAGCGCCTTGATCAAAGCGCTGAATGATCCGGGCGATGCCCACATGCCGCCGAAGAAGCAGATGCCGGAGAAGCAGATCAACCTGCTGAAAGCTTGGGTGAATGCGGGCGCGCCCTGGGATGATGCAGCGCTGAAGAAATTCGGTGAACTGACGCCTGCGGACAAACTGACGGCGCTGCCTGCAAGCCACACGCCTGCGGCGGCGATGGCGCTGAGTGCGGATGGCAAACTCCTGGCTGTGGGGCGGGGCAACCGGGTACTGATTCGTGATGTTACGGCGAAGGATGCGCCGGTGGTGGCGACGCTGGAAGGTCACAAGGATGTGGTGCAGTCGTTGGCCTGGAATGCGGATGCTTCGCTGCTGGCGGCCGGTGGTTACCGGAGTGTGCTGGTGTGGAAGGCTCCGGCATGGGAAGTCGCGCACACTTTGACGGCACCGCTGGAGGGGCGGGTCACGGGTGCTGTGTTTCTGCTGGATAATGCCACGCTGATTTTGGCCGATGGGGCTACGAGCCTGAAAGGGGTGCTACACCGCTGGAAGCTCGGCGAGCCGAAACCGGCGCAGACAGTGGAGGCGCATGCGGACAATGTGTTGAGTCTGGCCATGAGCCGCGATGGCAAACAGATCGCCACTGGCGGTGCAGACAATCAGGCCAAGGTGTGGGATGCGGCAACACTGAAGGAAACTGCCAAGATCGAGGGGCATGTGGGGCACATCGTGGCGCTGGGATTCAGCACGGATGGCAAGTGGCTGGCTACTGGCAGCGCGGACAAAGACCTGAAAGTCTGGGACATCGCCAGCAAGGAGATGATCATGCTGCTGGGAGATAAAACTTCGCCAGTGAACGCGCTGCTGTGGTCGCCGGATTCCACCAAACTGACATACTTCAATGACAACGGCAGCGTGCATGGCGTCACGGAATTGAAGGCGCATGATGGAGTGCGTCTTGCCTTCACCTCGGGGACGGACAAGAAGATCGGTACTCTCGAAGACGTGCCGAATGCGGCGGTGATGACGGCGGATGGCAAGAATGTCTATGCCGCCACCGATGCGGGTGATGTCTTCCAGATCGATGAGAAGCAGAAGGTCACGAAACTGAGCGGTCCTGCGGCTGCGCCTGCCACGCCCAATCCCAAGGCTCTCTCCTTCACGCAGGACATCCTGCCGGTACTGAGCAAAGCGGGGTGCAATCTGGGCAGTTGTCATGCGAAGTCGTCCGGACAGGCGGGCTTTAAACTTTCCATTTTCGCCTTCGATCCGAAGGGGGACTACATGGAACTGGTGAAGGACTCGCGCGGGCGTCGTGTGTTCCCCGCATTGCCGGAAGACAGTCTGCTGCTGCAAAAGTCTGTGGTGCGCGTGCAGCATGAGGGCGGGCAGCGGTTTGAGCCGGACTCCGAGTCGGCGAAGACCATCGCGGAATGGATTCGGCAGGGCATGCCGTATGAAACCCCGGGACAGCCTGCGCTCACGGGCATCGAGGTGGTGCCTGCTGAAAAGACGTATCGCAAGAATGAAGCGGGCGCTTTGAAGGTCACGGCGAAGTACAGCAATGGAACGACCCGTGATGTGACGGGGCTGACGGACTACATTTCCTCCGAGAAATCCATCGCTGCGGTGGATGAAGAAGGTCACATGAAGACCACAAACGAAAGCGGTGAGACGGTCATCGTGGCGCGTTACATGGGGCAGGTGGCCATCTCGCGCGTGGCAGTGCCTGCGGACAAGCTGCTGCCGCCGGAACGCTACGCCAAGCTGACCGTGCGCAATGAGATCGACAAGCTCGTGTATGCGCGCCTGCAAAAGCTCGGCCATTTGCCCAGCGACACCTGCACGGATGCGGAGTTTCTGCGCCGCACGACGCTGGATGCCATCGGCATGCTGCCGACGGTGGACGAAGCACGCGCCTTTGTGGCGAACAAGGATCCCAAGAAGTACGAGCAATGGGTGGATGCGCTGCTGCAGCGCCCCGAGTGGGCCGACCACTGGGCCATCAAATGGGGAGACCTGATTCGTCCGAATCCTTCGCGTGTCGGCGTGAAGCCGGTTTATCTGCTTGATCAGTGGATCCGCCAAAGCTTCCGCGAGAACAAACCCTGGGACCGCTTTGTGCGCGAACTGCTCACGGCGCAGGGCAACACGCATCAGGACGGGCCTGTGGCGGTCTGGCGCGACAAGCGTGATCCTGTGGATGCGGCGACCTTCGTGGGACAGATTTTCCTTGGTGTGCGTCTTGAATGCGCCAAGTGTCATCACCATCCGACGGAAAAGTGGGACATGACGGACTATTATCAGATGGCCGCGTTCTTCACGCAGATGAAGCGCAAGGGGCAGGGGATCTCTGCGCCGATTAGCGGTGAGCCGGAGCAGATGTGGTTTGCGCCGGGCAACGCGGGTATTGAGCATCCTGTGACCAAGGCCACGCTGAAACCACGCCCGCCTGCCGACAAGGAAATCACCATCGCGGAAACGCAAGACCCGCGCGCGGTGCTGGCGGACTGGATGACCAATCCGCACAACCCTTATTTTGCGCCTGCCCTTGTGAACCGTGTATGGTCCAGCTTCATGGGGCGCGGCATCGTCGATCCTGTGGATGATTTCCGCGCTTCGAACCCGCCAACCAACGGGCCGCTGCTGGACTGGCTGGCGCAGGATTTCGTGAAGCACGGCTACGATTTGAAGCACCTCATGCGCAACATCATGCTGTCGCAGACCTATCGCCTCAGCAGCCTGCCGAATGAGACGAACGTCGCTGATTTGAAAAACTACAGCCGCAGCTACCGTCGTCGTTTGCCTGCGGAAACGTTGCTGGATGCCGTGTGTGAGGTCACCGATGTCCATGAAACCTTCTCCGGCATGCCGGCTGATGCGCTGGCGAAGCAGACGTGGAATCACAAGCTGGAAAGCCAGTTCATGGATGCCTTTGGCCGCCCCAATGCCAGTTCCGAATGCCCCTGCGAACGTGATGCCAAGCCCAGTGTGGTGCAGGCGCTGCATCTGATGAACTCGACGAAACTGCAGGAGATGCTGACCAGCAGCAAGGGTCGCGTAACGCGACTCGCCAAGAGCGATCTCAAGCCGGAGCAGATCATGGAGGAGCTCTACCTCGCCTGCTACTCACGCCTGCCCACTGCCGAAGAAGCGGCGATTGCGGGCAAGGCTCTGGATGTCGGTGTCGCGAACCGGCAGCAAGCGATTGAGGATGTGCTGTGGAGTTTGCTGAATTCGGCGGAGTTTGTGTTTAATCACTGATTGCATGAATTGAGCCTTGGATTTATCCGTCCTGTGTCTCAGCACCCCGGTCGTTCGATGGGGCATGGTCACCACTGCCTCCAAAAAACAATCTGCAAAAAATTGCGGATGTTGACGCCTAGGTTTAGGGCCCTTGGATACGTTCAAAAATGACTCTTTCTGCAAGCACCCCCTGCCAGCCAGCCTTTAAATACCGCCCGGACATTGATGGCCTTCGAGCTCTGGCAGTTCTGCAGGTGCTTATCTATCATGCCAAGCTTGGTTGCCCGGGCGGTTTTGCGGGAGTGGACGTTTTTTTTGTCATTTCCGGCTATGTGATCACCTCACTCATTGTCCGGGAGATGGCGGAAGGCTCATTCAGCATGCCGCAGTTTTGGGAGCGGCGCATCCGGCGCATCCTGCCCGCGCTGTGCGTCGTGCTGGTGTTTGTTCTAGTGACCACCTGGATGTTTTACCTGCCTGAGGATTTCAAACAAGCAGGCCAGTCTCTTCTGTACCAGGCGCTGATGGCTGCCAACTTTTACTTTCGGGGAAATGGCGACTACTTCGCTCCGGCGGCCGAAACGAAGCCTCTGCTCCATACTTGGTCACTGGCAGTGGAGGAGCAGTTTTACCTGTTCTTTCCGCTGCTGCTGACCTTCCTCATGCGGCCCCGGTCCTCCAAATGGAAGCACTACATTCTCGGGATCACCGTTGGCTCATTTATCCTCGGGTCGGTCGGTGCCTATTCATCCCACAATTATCGTTCAGCCTTCTACCTTCTGCCATTCCGTGCCTGGGAGCTGCTTGTCGGTGTATTGCTGGCCATCTACTGCCCAAGACCCCAAGTTAAAAGGTGGGTGAGTGAGGCATCCGGCCTTCTGGGGCTGGGGCTGATCTGCATGACGATGCTTGCTTATGATGATCACATGCACTTTCCAGGCCCTGCAGCACTGGCCCCATGTCTCGGGGCGGCGCTCATCATCTTTTCGAGTGGCTCAAGTCCCTCTATCGTCGGGCGACTGCTTTCATTTCCCCCTTTTGTCTTCATAGGACTGGTGTCCTACTCGCTGTATCTCTGGCATTGGCCTTTGCTGACATTGTCCCAGTATCTCTCCGCTCATGAGCTGAGCACTTCCAGCCGCATTCTGTTGCTGTTGCTGAGCTTTGCACTTGCCGTGCTCTCCTGGAAACTAATCGAAACGCCTTTCCGTCGTCGACAGTGGCTCGGTGAACGCCGCCAGATTTTTAAATTTGCAGGGATCACCACGGCATTGTTTCTCGCCCTGGCGTCCACAGTGTGGATTTTCAATGGCTTTCCGGCGCGATTCCCCGCCAAAGCACTTGCTTACGCCTCCACTCATATGGACAACCAGACTCAGGATGGTTACAAAAAGTTTCACGACCAGGCCGGCACGTTCCAAGGCAACGGCTGGAATTTCATCGAGTTTGGTTCTGACAAAGTCACCCAGCCGATCAGCCTTCTTCTGTATGGAGACAGCCATGCCGCAGCGGCCGCCCCTGCCTTGGACCTTGTCTGCCGCGAGGCTTCGCTGCGTGCTCTCATGCCAGCCCGTCGAGCAACTCCTCCGGCCGTGAAGGACAGCCCCACTCCCTATCAACCGCCCAGCAAAAGGGCGCCCAAAGTCTCCCAAGATATTGTGGACTTCGTTGCCGAGCAGCACATCAAACATGTCATCTTCATCTGCAGGTGGAAGCTGTATGGGCCATTAGACGAACTTAGAGACGATCTTGTCACCTCAATGCGAGCCCTCATGGCGGCAGGTGCCCAGGTGATCGTGTTCAAAGGTCTGCCCGAACATGACAGTGACGTACCCCGTGTGGCTGCTCTCACCGTTTTGCGGAAGCGCGACTTTGACACCCTTGGCATCAGCAAGGAGCAGCACCAAAAGGTCAGCGCCCCAATGGCTGAGATCTTTGCCAAACTCACTGAGATGGGAGTCACCGTGGTGGATCCGTCCGATCTCTTTCTCAACAGCAGCGGCAACTATCGTGTGATTCAGAATGACAAACTCCTCTACCATGACAACAACCACCTCACACCCGCTGGGGCGGAACTCTTGGTTCCTTTTTTCAGGTCTCTGGTACAAAAGTTTTAAAGCATTCCATTCACGCTGAGGGCATCGAAATTCCACGAGTAGGGCCATCTGCGGACACCCGTGTCATTAATTGAGCAGGACTTTTGACCACCCTCGCAAGAATGCCTGATATTTCGCGTAGTCTGCTCATACCAATGACTCGTTTTACTCACAACTGCGCCGGTCACATGCGGCGTGATTTTCTGAAGCTCGGTCTCACCGCTGCCGGTGGCGGCTTGGGCTTCACAGATCTGCTGCGTGCACGAGCCATGGCAGCGCAGGCTCCGCAGCCTTCGATCGCTCGGCCCGTAAACTGCATTCTGGTGTGGCTGGATGGTGGTCCATCGCATTACGAGATGTTTGATCCGAAGCCGGATGCTCCGAGTGAGATCCGGGGTTCATTGGGCACGATCCCGACCAGTGTTCCAGGGGTGCGCTTCTCTGAAAGTGTGCCTCACCTGGCCAAAGCGGCGGACAAGTTCACCGTGCTGCGCAGCGTGACGCACAAGGATCCGAACCACGGCGGCGGCAATCATTACATGATGACGGGCGCGCCGACACCGGTGCCGGTGGGCTGTGGTGCCTTCGTGACCTTTCATCCGTCTTTTGGCAGCGTGGTGAGCTACAAGCGGGGCATCAAAAATGGTCTGCCCGCCTACATGACACTGCCGAGCATCACTCGCAGCGGTGGCCCCAATTTCCTCGGTGCGGAGCATGCGCCGTTTGTTGCCGGTGGTGACCCGAATTCGAAGGGCTTTAAGGTGCGCGACGTGGTGCTGCCTTCCGAGATTTCCGATGCACGCGGACTCGCACGCCGTGATCTGCGTCATTCGCTGGACCGCATGAAGCGTCTGAATGATGCCGTGGCGGAAGATCCGGCGGTGAGCTTTGACACTTTCTACGGTCAGGCAGTGGATCTGATCGCCTCCAAGCCGGCGCAGGAAGCTTTCGATATTTCTCTGGAAGACGAAAAGACGCGGGATCTCTACGGCCGCAATGATTTGGGCCAGCGCATGCTGCTGGCGCGACGTCTTGTGGAAGTGGGTGTGCCTTTTGTCACCGTGAACTACGGTGGCTGGGACCATCACCGCGATCTGTTCAAGACCTGCAAAGGTGAATTCATGAACAAGTTTGACCAGGGTATGGCCGGCCTGATCACCGACCTTGACCGCCGTGGTCTGCTGGAAAGCACGCTGGTCGTTGCCCTCGGAGAATTTGGACGCACGCCGAAGATCAACAAGGATTCGGGCCGCGACCACTGGCCGGGCGCGATGAACATCCTGTTCGCAGGCGCGGGAGTCCCACGTGGCGGCATCGTTGGTGCCACCGATCCGAAGGGCTACTACGCCAGCGACAACATCTATTCGCCGGAAGATTTTGCCGTGACGCTTTACAACAAGCTCGGCATTGATCCGCACCAGGTGCTGCACACAGGCAGCGGACGTCCGGTGCAGTTGATCAACGGCGGCAGGCCCATCCGCGAACTGTTTGCGTGATGCGCCGGGAACTGACGAATGACGAATGCAGAATGACGAATGGCCGCCGTGTGCTGGCTTTCGTCATTCTGTGCTCCGCCTTTATTACTTCGGCATTCGCTGCACCGCATGCGTTTGAAAGTCTGTTTCCAGCAGGAGGGCAGATTGGCGGCCGGGTGGAGACGCTGGTGAGCGGCAAGGGACTGGAGAAGGAGACGCTCTTGGTCTGGAGCAGCGATCCGCATGTGGTGGTGCTGGGCGGTGACAAGCCGAAAAAGTTCTATTTGAACATCTCCAAAGATGCTGTGCCGGGCCCGTGCCTGATCAGGCTGTACAACGAAGCGGATGCCTCGCCACCTCGAATCATCGAGGTGGGCAAATTTGAAGAGGTGCTGGAAAAGGAGCCGAATGACACTCTGGCCGATGCCAAGCAGGCTGAGGGCAAGATGAATGTGACCTTCAACGGCGTGCTGGAGAAGGCGGGCGATGTGGACACCTTCGCCATCCGGGCGCAGAAGGGGAAACGCATCCGGTTTGATCTGCATGGCTACGCCTTGGGTTCACCGATGGACCCCGCGATGCGGCTGCTGAACGAACGGGGTGTTGAGATCGCTGCCGGGCATGACACACACAATCTCGATCCGCGCATTGAATACACGCCTGCTGCCGACGGCGCTTTGTTTGTGCAGCTTTTCGCGTTTGCGCATCCGCCTGCGGCTGATGTCGCCCTTAAAGGCAGCGCGAGTCATGTGTATCGGCTCACGGTGACGGATGTGGCAAAGGCCGTGGCGGCTTTGAGCCAGCCGGGGAAAATCACGCTGCCAGCGGTGCTCAATGGCTGCATCAGCAAGGCGGCGGAAGAGGATGCCTACACGTTCACAGCGAAGAAGGGTGATGATTTGCAGATCAGCGTGCGTGCGCAGCGCGTGCGCAGCCTGCTGGATGCCACGCTGCGGATCGAGGATGAGGCGGGCAAATCTCTGCAGCAGGCGGATGATGCCGACAAAGACAGCCTGGACCCCACGCTGCGCTGGAAAGCGCCGAAGGATGGTGAGTTTAAATTGATTGTGGGCGACCGGTTTCAACATGGCAGCGCCGAGCATCTGTATGAGCTGACGGTGAAGCCGTTTGTGGCTTCACTTACGGCCACGCTGGATACCCATGCTTATCGTTTGGAGGCTGGAAAGTCGGTGGAGGTGAAGGTCACGGTGAAGACGAACGGAACCTTCGCAGGAAAGATCAAAGCGCAGGCGGTGCAGTTGCCTGCAGGTGTCACAGCGGAGAGCGTGGATGTGCCGGCGAAGGGGGGTGAGGTGAAGCTGACGCTGAAGGCGACGGCGGAGGTGGTGGCGAATCAGGCACCGTTTGCCGTGGAGATTGTGACCAGCGCACCGGATGCGGTGGAGACGGTGAAGGCGAGCTATGCGATTCCGTTTACTGAGCCGCGAGGGGATTTGCTGATCATGACTGACACGCATCCGTGGCTGACGGTGGTGGCGAAGAAGCCGTGAGGTGCGAGCTTAGCACAGGGCAGACTTTGTGCGGTGGGGTTGGGGAGATTTGAGGGCGCTGGTCGACAGGCATGAGTGCCTGTCGTACTTCAAGCGGCGGGGCCGCTTCCCCAGGCACCACCGCCGGGGGTTTGGATGGTGACGCGGTCTCCGGGTTGGACGGGGAAGGAGGTGCAGCCTTCGAGTGTTGTTGATTGCCCATCGCGCAGCAGGGTTTGGTGGCCGGTTTTTCCGGCGGAGCCGCCGTGAAGACCGAAGGGTGATTCCACGCGATGCTGAGTGAGGAGGCTGACGGTGAGAGGGGCGAGGAACTCGAATTCGCGAATGACGCCATCGCCGCCGTGCCATTGGCCGATGCCGCCTGAGTGGCGGCGGATGGCGAACTGGCGGAGGCGCACGGGGTAGCGTTGTTCGATGATCTCGGGGTCGGTGATGGCGGTGTTGGTCATGTGCGTGTGAAGCGCACTGGCACCGTGGTAGCCATCTCCAGCACCGGAGCCACCGGCGATGGTTTCATAGTACCCGAAGCCGGCTCCGCCGAAGAGGAAATTGTTCATGGTGCCCTGGCTGCAGGCCTGGAGGCCGAGGGCTTTGATGAGGGTGTCGACGAGGCGCTGGCTGACTTCGACATTGCCGCCTACGACTGCGGGATCGCGCGCCGCATCGCCTGTGAAGGTGGGATTGAGCAGGGATTCGGGGCAGAGGATTTCCACGGGCTCCATCAGTCCTTCATTCAGGGGCAGGTCTTCCTGCAGCATGAGCCGCATCACATACAGCACGGCGCTGCGCACGATGGCGGTGGTGGCGTTCAGATTGCGCGGATGCACGCCGGAGGTGCCGGTGAAGTCGAGGATGAGTTTGCCGTCGGACTTGCGCATGGAGACGGCGATGGTGGAGCCGTCATCGAGTTTCTCCGTTGCTGAAATCGCAGCGGGCAGGCGCTCGATTTGCGAACGCATGACCTGGGCGGAATGATCCAGGATGCTTTGCATCATGGGCTGCAAGGAGTCGTCTGAAAGCGCACGCAGACGCTCGGCGCCGTGCAGGTTGGCGGCAAGCTGGGCGTGCAGGTCGGCGAGGTTGTCAGCGAGATTGCGCGTGGGATGGATGGCGGAGGTGAGCAGGGTGCTGAGCTCATCGAAGCAAGAGACGCCGCCGCGAATGAGGTGACGTGGTGCGATGACGACGCCTTCCTCGATCAAGCAAGTGGCATTGGCGGGCATGGAGCCGGGCGTGATGCCGCCGATCTCGGCATGGTGCGCGCGATTGGCGATGTAGCCGATGAGCGCATTCTTTGAATCATGCACGGGCGTGATGAGCGTCACGTCGGGAAGATGTGAGCCACCGTAGGCGGGGTGATTGGTGATGATGGTGTCGCCCGGCTGCATGGCGACGGCTTGTGCGACTTCGCGCACGCAGACACCGAGGGCGCCGAGATGCACGGGGATGTGCGGGGCGCTGGAGAGCAGGCGTCCGTGGGGATCGAGCAGCGCGCAGGAGAAGTCGAGGCGCTCGCGGATGTTGGTGGAAATAGCGGTGCGGCAGAGAAGGGCACCCATGTCGCTGACGATGGAGTGGAAGCGATGTCGCAGGAGATCGCGCCCCAACGTGGGGGGCGGGCCTGCCGCCTGATCGCAGCGCAGCACATGACCGAAGCCTGCGACCTTTTCCACGCGCCAGCCGGGTGCGATGACGATGGTGCTGAAGGCATCCTGGATCAGCGCGGGGGCTGGTTCGAGAGGCTGGGCGAGAAGTGGTGAGCCCTGAGTGGCGCTCTGGGGCTCGCGCAGAATGATGCGCAGGCTGACGAGTTCGATCTCGCGTTCGGCAGGCGGTTTGTAACCAAACAGGCGTTCGTAAACTGCGGCGTAGAGATGCGGTAAGTCGGCAGGGTCTTGAAACTCCACCTGCAACGGCGTGTCCTGGCCTTTGAGGCGAAGTTCGGCAATCTGTGTGCGCTCTCCGTGCGGTAAAGATGCAAGCTCAGCGGGCAAGATTGCCCGCGCTACTTCCAGAGGCAGGCGGATCTCTTTTTCGATGATGCGTTCTGGCACGGCCTCCTGCAAACCGACGGCGCTGAGGATGCCGGCGTGCTCAGGGACGAGAATTGTCTGCATGCCGAGGGATTCGGCCACGGCACAGGCGTGCTGAGGACCGGCACCACCGAAGGCGAGCAGCGCGTGATCTGCGGGAGCAAATCCTTCGCCAATGGAGATGCGGCGGATGGCATCGGTCATGTGCTCAATGGCGAGGCGCAGCAGGGATTGCAGAAGGTCTGCCTCCGTGCCGGGGCTGCCGGTTTGAGAGTGGAGTTCGCTTAGGCGGCGCTGTGCGGCTGCGATGTCGAGTGGGATGGGAGCGCGAGCGGGATCGAAGCGGCCGAGTAGCAGATTGACATCGGTGATGGTCAGCGGGCCGCCTTTGCCATAGCAGGCGGGGCCGGGATTGGAGCCTGCGCTTTGCGGACCGACGGCGAGACCGTGGTGCGTGAGGTGGCAGATGGAGCCACCGCCTGCGGCGACGGTTTCGATGGCGACGCAGGGCGCGAGCAACTGCATGCCGGCCACGTTTTGAGAGAAGCGGTAGCCGGGGCGGGTGTCGATGCGGGCCACATCGGTGCTGGTGCCGCCCATATCGAAGGTGATGATCTTGGTGATGCCGAGGCGGCGCGCGGCATTGGCGGCGCCGATGGCTCCTCCAGCAGGACCGCTGAGCAGCATGTCCTTGGGCCGGATCTCATCGGCGGATTTGAGACCGCCCGCGCTGGTCATCACCTGCATGTCCGGGGACACGCGGCGGATGCCATTGAGGAAGGACTGCACTGGAGCGTGCAGATAGGCATCGGCCACGGTGCTCTGGGTGCGTGGCAGGAGCTTGGCAAAGGCGGCGGTTTGATGCGAGAGCGTGAGATGCGTGAAGCCGCACTCGCGCAGAATGGTGGCGACGCGAAGCTCATGCTGCGGATGCGCGTGACCATGCAGGAGGGAAATGGCGGCGGTGGTGATGCCCTGCGCGATGCACTCAAGGGCGGACGTGCGAACGTGGGTTTCATCGAGGGGTTCGAGAACCTCGCCGGAGACGCTGATGCGTTCGGGGACTTCGCGCGCGATCTCGTGGAAGATCACGCGCGGTTCATGCTTCAGCGCGAAGAGATCGCTGCGGCGCTGGTCGCCGATTTGCAGGAGGTCGCCGAAGCCGCGGGTGATGAAGAGGGCGATGCGGCCGCCCTTGTGTTCCAGCAGCGCATTGGTGGCACGCGTGGTGGCGATGCGGAGGTTGAGGGGTGGGAACTCGCGCCCGGGCGGGGTGTTGGTCAGAATGCGCGCGCCGAGGACCGGAGCCTCCTCACCGGTGGTGAGTTCCAGCAGGGTGCCGGGTTGCCATGATGGAGAGGAGTCGAGTGTGATCTCTCCTGTGTCATTGTTGAAGGCAGTGATGGTACGGCCTTCCGTGCTGCCAATGTCATTGATGTGGAAGCCTGCAAGGAAACTGGCGGGCAGGGGAGGAAGGCCGGAGAGACGAACATGGATGTTCGTCCTGCTGGCCACGACGGCACGCAGGTGACCGGTGGAAAGTACTTTGCAGCGTGATTCACGGCCCTGAGGGTCGAGAGCGTGGCAATCTGTGAAGGTGCCACCGGTATCGGCTGCGATGCGCCACTTCACGGTTTTTTGGGCGCATCCGGGGGAGTTGCGAAGTCCAGGTCAGGCACCCAGCGCAGTTCCTTGAAGGCATCGTAGTACGGTTCGCAGCTCGGGGCTTTGAAGACAGCCACGCCACGCTTCACCCATTCGTTGCCTTTGTTGGGATCACCCAGGTCAAAAGCAATGGCCGCCTTGCTGAAGTAGTAGGCCGGGGTGTCGTCCATGAAGGTGAAATTTTCTGCGATGATCTGGTCGGCGGCGGGGCGGTGGCCCAGCTTGAGTTCACACAGCGCCCGTTTGTAATGCACGAGGTGGCGGATGACCATGGGCAGCTTGGGGTAGTCCGTGGCCAGTTTGGTGAAGGACTGGAGCGCTGTGGTGAAATCGTGTTTCACAAAGTAGAACTCGGCGAGATTGAACTTGGGCAGCGGACTCTCCGGCTGGAGTTGCGCGGCTTTTTCAAACTGGGGCAGGGCGAGGTCAAAATCACGACGGCGTGGCGCCAGGTAGATGTCGCCGCGCAGGGCGTAGATGTCGGCAAGGTTGGGGTTGAGTTTCTCGGCTGCATCCAGCTTTTCGAGCGCGTCGGTGTAGCGCTGCTTCACGCGCATATCGCGGGCTTCCAGCAGGAGTTTTTTGACCTCATCTGAAACGGGAGCCTTGGCGGGGGCTTGCGCCAGAGCGGCGGAAACTCCAAGCATCAAAAACAAAAGGGGAAAGATCAATCTCATGGCAGAAGGTTAGAACGTGAATGGGAATCAGGCAAGGCGGGTGCGCATGCTGGTTTCGGCACCATCGCACAGGCTGCGGAGGATTTCAGGGCTGAACCACTCAGCTCCAAGTGACAGAATCGTTTCACGCACCATGCCGTCGGCGGAAACGACGCGCATGGGGCGCTCCTGAATGTATTTGGCCACGAGGCGCTCGATGATGGTGTCCGCCGTGGTGCCGGGATCGGCGTAGATGATCTGAAGGCCCTGGGGTTCGCGCTCTTCATTGGTGCCTTGTCTGGCACCATCAAACACGACAACGACCTGCATGCCGCTCATGTCCTGAAGATTGCGCAGACGTTTGAGCAGCTCTGTGCGGGCAAGATGGCGCCGGGAGGCGACACGATGCTCACGCTTCAGTTCCGGCCAGGCGTGGATGACGCTGTGACCGTCGACAAGCAAGTAGGTCAGCGGAGCGGGCATGGGGCCGAGTTAAAGGTTTAAGCTCAAGTTTTCAAGCTGGGAGCCAGTGTGCTGCCAACTTTAAACTTTTCGCTTAAACCTTCGAACTGGGTGCTCAGACCGGAGTGGCTTTGGCCCGCTCGTATTCCTCATTGATGAAGCAAAGTTCGCCGAGGGCGTCTTTGAGAGGATCGATTTCTTTGGCGCTGAAGCCGAGGTGGAGGTGTCTGCGCCAGCCTTCGGCGTATTCGAACCGGCCAGAGAGCCTGCCGATGGCACGGGAGGATTCATCCATGCTGATGAGGTAGGAGTCCATGCCCTGGCTGACGTCGAGCCAGTGTTTCTGGCTTTCGTGAGCGGCGAGGGATTCACGCTTGAGGTCGTGAACGCTGGTGGTGTCCACATACTGCCCGGCTTGAAGTTTCTGGCGCAGGGGATCGCACTGGCCGTGCGGCATGGCGTGATAGACGGTCACGTCGTGCGAATAGGAAGGGAGGTGAGGATCAGTCTGGAAGTTGGGGATGCAGTGCGAAAACGCAGCGGTGACAGCGAGGCGGCATGCCTGCATGTGATCTTCCATGTAGTCAGCAGGGGCATGGGTGAGGACGATGCTGGGCTGGGCCATGCGCACGACGGCGGCGACTTTGCGGAGGTAAGGCACGCAGTAGGTCAGCTCCAGGTCATCGCAAATCGGTGGATAAAAGGTGGCGCCGAGGATGCGCGCGGCCTCTTTTCCTTCTTCGAGACGTTTCTGCGTCGTGGTGGGTCCGTCCATCTGCACGGAGCCGCCGTTGCCGGTGCAGAGATTGATGTAGTGGATGTCCCAGCCGCGCTCTTTGAGCAGCAGCAGGGTTCCGGCGGCGACGAATTCGATGTCGTCAGGATGGGCGAAGATGGCGAGGGCGGAAGGCATTGGGGGGAATTGTTCTCGGTTCTCGGTTCTCGGTTCATGTTTCTCTGTTAACGGCGAACAGAGAACTGAGAACCGCTAAACTGTTTGTTACATGGCGAAGATTTTGTCCATGCGTTCGGTGAGCATCTTGAGGCCGTTGGGGTTGATGCCGCCGCGCTGTTCGCTGATGGCCCAGCCGGTGTAGCCTGCATCATCGAGGGCTTTCATGATGGCGGGCCAGTTGTTGTCGCCTTCGGTGAGGTCGCAGTCGAAGCCTTTGTAGATGCCTTCTTCCTTCATCTTTTTGGTGCTGTACTCTTTGACGTGGATGCGGTTGATGCGCTTGCCAAGCACCTTGATCCACTGCTCCGGCCAGCCGAAACGCAGCACGTTGCCGATGTCGAAATGCCAGCCCACGATGGGATCACCCACTTCATCAAGATAGCGCACGGCTTCGAGCGGACTGAGGATGAAGTTGTTCCAGACGTTCTCGATGGAGATCTTCACGCCGAGCTCTTTGGCCAGCGGCACGGCTTTTTTGATCTCAGCAATGGAGCGGGACCAGGCGACATCATACGGCACTGTTTCATTCACCACGCCGGGCACCACGAGGATGGAATCAGCGCCGTAGGCCTTGGCATCGCGCAGAGTGGTGAGCACGCCCTGCAAACCTTCCTCACGGATCTTGGGATCGTCATGGGTGAGTGTCTGCTTCCAATGCGTGTGGCAGCACACGCTGGCGGCTTGCAGGCCGGATTGGCCGAGCGCATCGATCACTTCCTGATGATTGAGGCCGCCTGCGGGCTCGACTCCTTCATAGCCTGCCTCCTTGGCGAATTTGTATTTCTCAACCAGCGTGCCCTTAATGCCGAGCGTGCCGCCCATGATGGCCTTGCGCAGCTTGCGGGCGGGTTTGGCGGCTTCCTGGGCAGTGATGCCACCGGAAGCGGCAAGGAGAGCGGTGGTGGAGAGAGACTGGATGAAGTGACGGCGTGAAGTCATGGTGTGAGAATACGCATATCCATGGCGTGAGTTGTCACAAACCGTCAATACAAACTTCCCGCATTAGGCAATGCCTAATGCGGGAAGTGAAGTGCTTTGTTGAAGCAATGGTCAGCCGTGGCTTGGAGCCACCGATAACCATCGCAAACTCCCGGCTCAGCCGTTCTTGGCCAGCAATGCCTTGGCAGCTTTCTCGATCTTCGGCAGCAGGTTGGCTGGAAGTTCGGTGAGAAGAGGCAGCACGGGGCCGGTCTGGGCCACGCCGGAGAGTTCGACGGCGTGATGCAGCACGAGGATGGGGCTGTGTGCATTGCGCAGGTCTTCGAGGGCGACGAATTCCTCGCGGATCTTTTCGGCGGTATCCCAGTCTTTCTTCAAGATGGCCTGGAGAAGGGCGGTGGAGCGGGAAGGGGCGATGCAGACGCAGCCTGCGGTGAAGCCGGTGACGCCGAAGTCACGCAGATGGATGATGGATGGCTGCTCGCCGATGCCGCTGACGATGAGCTTGGTGTCCACCAGCTTGATGAGCTTCTTGAGATAAGGGTCCTTCTTGGGATCGGGCTCGACGATGGCGTATTTGATCCAGGAGATCAGGCCGTCATTGACGAGTTCGGCGGCGAGTTCAGGAGTGATGTAGGCACCGTCCTTGATGTAAAGCACGGCCTTGATGCCTGACTTTTCCACGAAATGACGAATGGCCGTGGCGACACCGGCAGGCTTGGAGGGGAAGAGCGTGGGCAGCAGCATCGCGGTGGGGAAGGCGAACTCGCTGAGAATTTTGGCCTGATCCATCGCTGTGCCGTACATCGGTCCAACGGAGGGGACGATCCACATGTCCTCAGGCGCCACATCGACGAGCATCTTCAGCAGGGAGTGGTACTCGCTGGGAGCGATGTTGTAGAGATTGGCATTGCCACCATACAGCAGCGTGCGGATGCCACCTTTGTACATGTGCTTGATCAGCCGGCTGTTTTGCGACTTGGCCAAAGACAGATCTTTGTTCCGGCAAAGTGGTGGCACGGCGATGACGGAGGACTGCAGGTCTTCGAAGGTAACGGGGGTGGTCTTCATGATAGGATCACAGGAGCGCAGACAGCGCAGGCTGCAAAGAAAAACCGGTTCAGTTTTAAGGGAGGGTTATTGTCCCTCAATGAAGCTAAGAAGATCAGCCATGTCTGCAACGCTCATGCCAGTCTCCAAACCTTCCGGCATCAGGCTCTGCCCAGTGGAGCTGCTGCCTTTGATCTCCGAACGCTGGAGTGTCTTTTCAATGCCGCCCATCATCTTGATGGACATGCTGGATGCAGTATCATTCGTAATAATTCCTGTCAGTGTCTGGCCATCCTTCGTATTGACTGTATAGGCAATGAACTGAGAGGCAACCTCCTTATGGGGCTCAAGGATTGCCGTAAGAAGCGCTTCGCGACCCTTGGTTTTTACCGTAATAAGATCCGGGCCCACCTGCAATCCTATGGTTCCTGCACGATGACAGGCCACACAACGTGCCATGTATTGCATCTGGCCTTTCTTGGCATCCCCTTGTGCTGCGATGGCGGGTTTGAACTTCGCTGTCACCTCTTCACGTGATGGCGGAATAACGGAGGCTAGAGCCGTTTTTGCTGCTGCGGCGACTTTGGGGGACTTGTGTTTGAGCAGCGCCTGGACTTGGGAGGCAGAGAACTCCGTGGGCTTCACCGTGCCGGATTCCAGCAGGGCCAGGGCGCGATCTTCGCGGGCGAGGAGCGCTTCGAGAGCGGCTTCTTTGGCGGTGGGGCCGAAGCCGGGCAAGTTTGAGATGAGCGACTTTGTCACTTCAGGTGAGCTGTTCTGCGCCAGTACTCGAATCGAGGTTGCATGAATCGCGTCCGGCTCTTTCTCGCCGAGGCAATGGATCAGCGCGTCCAACGACTCTTTTGAGGAAGAATAGCCAAGAAGTTCAATGGCATTGATGCGAATTGCCTCCGTAGCCTTGGTGTCCTGAATGGTTGCTGCGGCCTTGGTGAATACCGCAGTCAAATGATGGCCGGCATCTGCTTGTTCCATGGTCAAACCACCCCGCTTAAAACCCTTGGCCAGTGCCGCAATCGCCTCTGGTTCCGGCCAATTTGAAACGAATGCAACTAGTGAGCTTGGAGTTAGCGAGGATGGCGGATCATTGGGAGATGGCTTCTTTGCCGTGACCGCCACATAAGCTGCTGCGGCTTCAAAGACTCTTGCTCTTTGTTGAACTGTAAAGTTGATATACGGGGCCCTCCTCTTGTTCATGCGTGAATTCACAATGGGAAGTGCTGCATCTGGAGCCGATGCGAGATAGGCATCGAGAATTTTGTCGCTACCTGCCTGCTGCATATCCAAGGTTCCAAGCATGTCCAAACAGCGAGGGGCTGCCCCCAAACTTAATGCGTACTGATAAAGCAACCGGGCGTCTGAAGAGTGTTCGACTTTTTTCCAGCCTTGGGTGCCAGGCATGGCTGGTTCGGAGGTTTTGGTCACATTGCTTTCACTCATCTGCAATCCCGCTATTTGCACGTTGACGTCGGCATCTGAGAGTGCCGCATTGACCACATTCCAGGTCAATTCTCCCAAACCTTTCAACACGCCGAGTGCGTGCAACCTTGCTAGCGCAGGAAGAGAGGAAGCTTCAGTGCCTTGGTTGGCTGCAAGACTGTCAGCATTTCGGAAAAGTGCTGTCAGCAGCGGCACTGCTGCCTTGTCCTTGCGCTCAAACAGCAGGCGCTGCGCGGTGTCGCGGTGCCAGCCGTTGGGGTGGCCGAGGGTCTTGACGAGGTCTTCGGTGCTCGCATTGCCCAAGGCCACCTTCTGACCGATGCGCTCGGCGCCTTTGTCGGGCACGATGCGGTAGATGCGACCGCGGTCGTTGCCGCTGTTGAGGTCGATGTGTTTTTTGATCTCGTCGGGAATGCTCCAGGGGTGCTCGATGACCTCGCGGTACATGTCGCAGATGTGCAGGCAGCCGTCGGGAGCGTTGGCGAAGTTCACCACGCGCACCCAGGTGTCTTTGCTGGCGGCGAATTCAAAGCCGTGCTCGTCGGCGGGACGTTCGCCGATCAGGCTGATGCCGTCAGCGCTGGGCTTGATGATCTTGCGATGCACGAGCTGGCCGCCCGCATCTCCGGTGAAGCTGTTGTTCACGAAGTCGGGGCCATAGGCATCGCCGCGATAGATGGTGGTGCCGGTGGCGCCGGTGAAGTAGCCGCTGACGCGTCCGCCGCCTTCGACCGCGCCTTTGACCACACCGGCGATGCGCCAGCGCGTGCGAATGATGCGCCAGGGTTCGTCTGGGCTGAGGCGAAAAACCTCCGCTGCACCCCCGTCCGCCGCGATGCTCTGGCGTGCGGGGGGCATGGGGTAGTAGGGATTGCGGTTCGCATACTTGTCGTCGTAAACCCAGTATTGAAGGTGGTCGGAGTTTGAGCAGGCGAACTTGCGACCGTAGTTGTCAAAGCTCATGCCATACTGCGCGCCGCCGCCTTCGAGGCCGAACTCGAGCGTGAGAGGATCAAACCAGAAGTCTTTGCCGCCGAGTTCCACGCCTTTGTCGTCCGGACGCTTCAGGCAGGTGATCACGCCGCGGTTACCGCCACCGGCGAGGACGTGGATGCGATTGTCCTGCCCCCATTGAAAGCTGTTCATGAGGCCCTGCACATTGAGGATTTTTAATCCGGTGCCGAAGCCGGTGAAGACCTTCTCGCGCACTTCGGCCTTGCCGTCGCCGTCCTTGTCCTCAAAGCGCCAGATGTCGGGCGTGGCACCGACATAGAGGCCGCCATTGGCCCAGACGAGGCCGGTGGGCCAGGGGAGGTCATCGGCGAAGACCTGGCTCGTTTCGTAGTGGCCGTCGCCGTCTTTGTCTTGCAGCATGGAGATGCGACCGAGGTGCGGGGTGACATCGCGCATCTCGCTGTAGTCGATCATCTCGCAGACAAACATACGGCCGTTTTCGTCAAAGCAGACGGCGATGGGGCTGCGCACCTGCGGTTCATGCGCGGCGAGTTGGAGCTTGAAGCCTTTTTTCACCTGCCAGGATGCGATGGCGTCCTTGGGTTCCACAGCGGGGTAGCGTGGCAGGTCCTTGCCCGGATCTACGGCCACGGGATTTTTCGTCTCGCCGTAGGCCTTGGCGTAAGTGGTCTTCGTCTTGATGCCATCCGCCTGCGCGAAAAGCGAGGTGTTTAAGGCGAGCAGCAGCAGGAGAGAACAGGCGGCAGTCTGAGTCATGACAAGATCATACGGAGTCCTGCGGCAGCATGAACAGCCGAAAGTGGCCCATGGTGGTATTCTTGTGATGGACGGATCCAAGTAAAAAGGCATTTGCCGTGCGCCGCCTTGCCATTAGTCTTCAAATATGGCCACCCTTGCCACATCATGCCTGGAGACGTCCCTTCTGAAACCAGTCGCCAAGACCCAGGAATCATCACTGCCGGTCAAACCGTGGATCACGCGAGAGGAAGCGGCGGCCCTGGCCTCCAAGCAGCCCTTGATGTCCTGGGAGGAGAAAGTGGCACAGATCAACCGGAGCCTTGGACGCCCGCAGGGTACGCCGTAATCCGCGATCAGCAGATTGGCCTTTTGTCTGAATGGGCGGCAAGCAAGCAACTCTGGATTCCAATAGAAAAACTGGGGCCTCGCAACAGTGGACGCATGGAGCATGCAGTCTTTGGCGGACGGACAGCCGGACACCTTGCCTTTAAGGCTACGAAAGGTGCCAAGTTTGGATTCTGGCCGTCTGTGGCCAGTGAGGTGGTCTCCACCCGGCTTGACGAATATTTGGTCATGCGGCCAGGCACTCCGGCGCAATATATCTCACGCCTAATCCTGCTCGATACGCTCTATCCGGACATTAACCGGTTGGAAGGCTTCTCACAAATTGATGGCCACCTCTCCATCATCACTTCACAATCCTGGTATGCCGCACGCAACGCAACCTGGGCGGAGATAGGCCGCTGGCTGCGTGATCTCGGTTTCCGGCCTGTCCGTGACGACATCTATGATGATCCCACTCGCTGGTATCACGCAGAGCAGAATCTCGCGTTGTTTGATGTCGGCGAGAGCAATGTCCTATATTGCGACGGACAGCTTGTGCCCATCGACATCATTCCCATGCGTCCGCAGGGTTTCCTGCGCGAAACAATCGAACGCTTTTGTTGAACTTACAGCACGGTGTCGTTCACCACTTCGTTGCGCTCATTGAGCAGCAGACGCTTGGGGATGATCGGGTGCTCACTCTGGCCCCAGGCCATGATGGTGACGCGGTGGCCGGTGTTGATGAGATGGGCGGCGGCGCCATTGACGACAATCTGGCCGGAGCCGGCGGGAGCAGGGATAACGTAGGTTTCCAGGCGGGCACCGTTGGTGATGGAGGTCACCAGCACTTTTTCGCCCACCCAGAGGTCGGCTTTTTCCATGAGATCGGTCGGAATGGTGATGCTGCCTTCATAGGCGATGTTGGCATCGGTAATGGCGGCACGGTGAAGTTTGGATTTGAGGCAGGTTCTAAGCACCCTCAAGAGTGCTTCATTCATGCCGGGGGTCAAGTATTGGCTGCCTGAATGGATTGGTTTGATGGAAGCTCAGAACGGTGGATGATGAGGCAATGAGATACCGCGACCAACGCCGCTCCGAAGCCCCGCCGCCCCGCCCGCACTTCACCCCGCGCAAGAGCATGGGGCAGAACTTCCTGCAGGATGAGGAGATTGCCCGCTGGATTGGTGATCAGGTGCAGCCGGACGGGGCTGATATTGTGGTGGAAATCGGACCCGGCATGGGGGCTTTGACGAAGCATCTCGTCGGCAGGCCGAAGAAACTTATTTTGATTGAAAAAGATTCCCAGCTCGCGCCGGAGCTGCAAAGCCAGTTTGAAGGCCGGGACGATGTGGAAGTCATCCACAATGACGCCACGCGTATCAACCTGCGTGCGTGGTTCAAACATGGCCCGCTGCGCATTGTGGGGAATCTGCCGTATTCCGTCGGCAGCGAGATCTTGAAGCACTGGCTCACGCCGCCGTCACCGGTCGGCTGCGCGGTATTCATGCTGCAAAAAGAGGTGTGCGACCGCCTTGCGGCCACCTGTGAAGACGATGCCTACGGTGCGCTCAGCCTGCTGGTGCAGAAGGACTGGAATGTGGAAATGCTGCGGGTGGTGCCGCCGGAGGTTTTTGTGCCGAAGCCGCGGGTGGACTCCGCGATCATCCGCCTCACGCCGCGAGATCCCGCCACGCTGCCAGTGTTTGACCATGTGCTGTTTGACCGCCTGGTGCGCATGGGGTTCTCCCAGCGGCGCAAGCAATTGAAGAATCTCCTGCCCGAAGCTCCTGGCGGCTGGGAAGCGCTGATTCAGGCGCTCGGCGTCACGGGAATGGTGCGTGCGGAGGCGCTGTCGCTGACGCAGTGGATTCAGATTGCGCGCCATTATGAGCAGCGGCACGAAGCCGATGCGGGCCAGAAGGCGAGCGAGATGTTTGATGTGGTGAATGAGCGCAACGAGGTCATCGAGCAACTCACGAGAGGCGAGGTGCACAAGCGCAAGCTGCTGCACCGTGCGGTGCACATTTTTGTGATCAACAAACGCGGATTCATCTACCTGCAGCAACGTTCGCATCTCAAAGATGTGTCACCGCTGAAGTGGGACAGCAGCGCTGCGGGTCATCTGGATGCCGGGGAAGGCTATGCCAGCGCTGCAGTGCGGGAGTTGGGAGAAGAGGTTGGCATCCATGTGGAAGCCACGGAACTGGCGGCGCAAATCCCGGCAGGGGACAATACGGACCATGAATTCGTGGAGCTACGCATCGCGCGGCACGACGGCCCGGTGCGCTGTCTGCCCGAGGAGATCGCCACGGGGGATTGGTTCAAGCCGGAGGACATCAGCGCGTGGGTGGATGCGCGTCCGCAGGACTTTGCGAAGGGTTTCGTGACGTGCTGGAAGGCGTGGATACAGAAGTAGCCGCGATTTTCACCGCATTGTTCGTGGAATAAACACTGACTGCATTCCGGCGGCATTGGCGGCTTGGATGCCGCTGTTGCCGTCTTCGAGGACAAGGCATTCGCTGGGTGCGATGCCCATCTGCTCCGCCGCGAGAAGGAACATGTCGGGCGCGGGTTTGCCGTGTTTCACCTTCTTGGGAGTGATGATGATGGGGAAGAGATCGATCAAGCCGGTGGCTGTCAGGCAGCCGCGCACGGTGGATTCTTCGCTGCCGGAGGCCACGGCGATGGGGAAGCGGCCGAAGAGTGATTTGGCAAACTCTGCCACGGGGCTCACGGCCTGCACTTCGGGGATGCGCCTGGCGAAGATCTCCATCTTCAGCTCATCCACGCTCACGGGGTCCACGTAGGCACCATGCTTTGCATTGAGCAGCTTGACCACGTCCTGTTCCTTCATGCCTGCGTGTGCATAAAACTCCTCCTCGGTGAACTCATACGGCGCATCATGCTGCTTCAAAGCCTCCACCCAGGCGATGTAGTGCAGCGGCATGGAATCAACGAGGGTGCCGTCGCAGTCGAAGATGTAGGCTTGAAAGGGGTAGTCGGGGATTTCGAGGGGCATGGGTTGCGTTCATAAACCTCACACGACGGCGGGCGGCAACCAACTTTTCGGATGGAGCCTGTGTCTTACGGAAGGTGCCCAGTTTTGCGAGAGCCACAGTGGCTCTCGCAAACACTGAGTCTGCATTACGATGCGCGATTCACCGCGCTGAGCACCGCTTTGATCGAGGCGAGTTCGATGTTCGTGTCCACGCCTGCGCCCCAGATGGTTTTGCCGCTGGCGGTTTTGATCTGGATGAAAGCGAGGGCGCTGGCTTCGGTGCCAGAGCTGAGGCTTTGCTCGCGGTAGGTGGCGACTTCGAAGGCGGGTGCTCCAGCTTCCTGAATCAACGCCTGGGCAAAGGCGGCGATGGGGCCGTTGCCTTTGCCGGCGATGCCGCGTTCCTTGCCGTTGATGACGAGGCTGCTGCGGCAGGTGAAGACGCCGTCCACACCATCGGCATGGAAGTGATGGAGTGCGAAGGGGGTCTCGCGCTCGATGTATTCCTTCCAGAACATGCCTTTCAATTCGGCGGCGGTGACTTCGCGGCCCAGTTTGTCCACGATGTCGTTGGCCAGCGGGCCGAATTCGCGCTGCATGTCCTTGGGCAGTTCGATGCCGAACTCGCTTTCCAGCAAGTAAGCGACGCCGCCTTTGCCGCTTTGCGAATTCACGCGAATGACTTCGCGGTATTCGCGGCCGATGTCGTTCGGATCGATGGTGAGGTAGGGGACATCCCAGATGGTCTTGTGTTCCTCGTAGCCAGTGAGGCCTTTCTTGATGGCGTCCTGATGGCTGCCACTGAAGGCGGTGAAGACAAGCTCACCGCTGTAAGGATGGCGCGGTGCCACGGTCATGCCGGTGGTGCGCTCATACATGTGAATGAGGCCGCTCATGTCGCTGAAGTCGAGGCCCGGGGAGATGCCGTGCATGTAGAGATTCATGGCCACCTGCACGATGTCCAGATTGCCGGTGCGCTCGCCATTGCCAAACAGGGTGCCTTCCACGCGGTCGGCGCCAGCCAGCAGGCCCAGTTCGGTGGCGGCGGTGCCGGTGCCGCGGTCGTTGTGGGTGTGCAGGCTGATGATGAGGCTGTCGCGGTTTTTGATGTTCGTGCAGATCCATTCGATCTGGTCCGCATACACATTGGGCATGGCCACCTCGACGGTGTCGGGCAGGTTCAGGATCATCTTGTGCTGCGGCGTCGGCTGCCACACGTCCATGACGGCCTCGCTGATCTCCTTGGCAAATTCGACTTCCGTGGCACTGAAGCTCTCGGGCGAGTACTGCAGGGTCACCTGAGTGCCACCTTCAGTAAGACGATGCAGGCGGTCCTTGATCATCTGCGCGCCTTTGACGGCGACTGCGATGATCTCTTCCTTGGATTTGCCAAACACATACTTCCGCTGCGCGGGCGAGGTGCTGTTGTACATGTGGATGACGACCTTCTTGGCTCCGACGAGCGACTCGACGGTCTTCTCGATCAAATCTTCACGCGCCTGCACCAGACACTGGATGGTGACGTCGTCTGGGATGCGCTTTTCCTCGATAAGGCGGCGGTTGAACTGGAACTCGGTATTCGAGGCGGAGGGGAAACCGACTTCGATTTCCTTGAAGCCGCATTTCACCAGGGCATCGAACATTTCGAGCTTCTGGGAGACATTCATCGGCACGGCGAGCGCTTGATTGCCATCGCGCAGATCGACGCTGCACCAGATGGGAGCGTGGGTCAGATGGCGGGAGGGCCATTGACGGTTGGGGATGTTGATCAGCGGAAAGGGCTGGTACTTGGAAGACGGATCTTTTAACATGAGAATACGAAAGTAGAGAGACTAAGAGGGGGCCGGTGATATTCCGGCATTAGAAACTGCCGTGACGTGACGGCAAGGGGCATGACGAGGAAACACGGGCCGCCTACCCTTGCGTAAGTCGCAGGGAGAGAAGAAGCAGAGCCGTGGCGGTGGTGGTCATGGACAAGTGGAAGAAAGCAGAGAAGAGGGAGTAGTCAAGCGGGGTAAGAGAGCAGATATTTCACCAAGGCTTCATGCGGATTTCACATAAAAAGACATGACTTGCAGGGGCGGTGTTTCATAGACTCAACCCCATGAAGGGTTTCCTGAATTTTTGCAGACGTTTCCTGCTCGGTGCAGGCATCATTTTCCCGCTGATCTCCCTGGGCACGGAACTGGGCACGCGTGGTTGTGCCTCGTCGTTCTTTGACCCTATTCCCACCTGGGCGCACGTGGGACTGGTGCTGCTCATGCCGGCTGCCATTTTCTTTCCCTGGATGGGCCGAAAGCGGCCGGGCACGGCGTGGGAGTCGGCTGGAGTATTCCTGCACGGGGCAGGACTCTTTCCTTCGATCCTTTACACGCTGGCCATGGGACACCTGAATGTCATGGGTCTCATGATGATGCCATTCGCGCTGGTTTTTGCGCTCTCACCTGCGGGTGCACTGATCGCTTTTCCATTCGCCATGGCCATGACTGGCCCCCTGGCCGCACTGGTGGCGTGGCTCATCACCTGCAAAAGCTTGTGGAAGCTGCCGGCGGCAACAAGGCGCAGGCCATGGCTCGTCGGCATGGCCTTGGGCCTGATCGCAATCGCATCTGCGGAATGGCGCATGGTGAGCCTGCATGCCGACATTGGCACCGCCATGAAGGCGGCGCGAGCGCACGATGGCAGCACCGCAAAAACACTGCCCAGGCTGCGGACAAAGTGGCGGGAGGATTTTTTGCTGAATCTATGCTACACCGGAGGGCAGGCGGGTATTTTCGGACCGCTGACACACCTGGGGTTCGGCTCATCCACGCTCTTCGCTCAAGGGCTCTGGAGCAGCACCTCATCCTTTGACCGCGAAGCCCTGCGCGAGCTCTACTTCCGTGTGACGGGAGTCCCGTTCAGCGATGCGCCGCCACCGCAAGGGATGACGCAAACCCGGTCCGGCATGCGCATGACAAGGGATGAGAGCCTGGACAGTTTTGCGTGGGATGAGGACCGCGGCGGAGCGGAGGTGGGGGCGCGGATTCGCGGGCTTTCGATGCAGACCTCACGCATGGACTGGCATGTGGATAGTGATTCCGCGCTGGCGCATGGTGAATGGACACTGGAATTTCACAACCAGCACCGCAACGCGCAGGAGGCGCGCTGCCAGATGCTGCTGCCGCCGGGTGCGTGTGTTTCAAGACTGACGCTGTGGATCAATGGCGAGCCGCGCGAGGCCGCCTTCGGTGCGCGCTCACAGGTGACACAGGCCTATCGCCAGACGGTGGTGGTTGACCGCCGCGACCCCGTGCTGGTCAACATGGTGGGACCGGACCGTGTGCTGACGCAATGCTTTCCGGTGCCGGCCGGTGGCAGTATGAAGATCCGGCTTGGCATCACCGCGCCGCTGGATGCGCAGGCTCCGGCGGCCCTGTTCATGCCCCTGATTGTGGAGCGCAATTTCAGCATCCCGGCGGGGATCTCGCATGCGGTATGGGTGCAGTCGCCGCAGGCACTGGAGGTGCCGCAGGAGTGGCAAAAGGCTGCCGCCACTCAGAATGGCGGATGGACGTGGCAGGCGGAGGTGCCGCAGGCAGATCTGGCCGGGCTGAACTTTGGCGTTAAGCAGCCCCCCCTGCCGAAGGTGTGGACGACGGACAAGCTAGCGGGAAACGAGTCACCTGTGGTCATCGTGGAGCGCACCCAGGCTGCACCGCAGGCAGCCAGCAGCCCAGTCTTTGTCATCGTGGATGCTTCCGCCACTTTGCGCCCACATGCAGCCATGATCCGCGAGGCGTTGAAGCAGTTGGCGCAGAAAACACCACTGACGATCTGGGCCACCACGGATGGGGAAGCGACCGAGGTCGCTGTGGCGGAGATCGGCAGTCGCCTGCAGGATTCCAGCTTTGCAGGCGGACGCGATGTGGTGCCTGCTTTTAAAGCGGCGCTGCAGCGTCTCCGCACAACCGCTGCTCCTGCCACATTGATCTGGCTGCACGGCCCCCAGCCTGTGGAGCTCTCCGGAGAGGAAGGGATCAAGCAACTGCTCGAACGCAGCGGCTCTCCGCCACCGATTCATGCCCTCGAACTGGAGCATGGGCGCAACAAGCTCCTGGAGGAATTGTACGATGCCACGCCCGTTTTCGGTGGCCTGCGCTGGAGCGGCTGGGGAGCAAATGAACTGGCCAAGACTCTGCTCTCCATTCGTAATGGCCCCACGACCACAGCCAACATGTCCCGCTCCGCCAGCGCGCCAGCCGATGGCAAGGAGGTGTGGGATCAACTGGCGCGGCATGCGGTGTTTCGCGAGGTGATGGCGTCTTTCCAAGGGCGTGATCGCGTGCCTGAAGACCAGGCCAAACGCGCCGCGCTGCATCAGCTGGTCACGCCGTACTCTGGCGCAGTGGTGCTCGAAAATCAGCAGCAATACGACCGCGCGGGCCTGAAGCCTGTGGATGCAGGAAGCACGCCGCAGATTCCAACCTTGGGAACGCCGGAGCCGTCCAGAATGCTGCTGTTCATGCTCGGTTTGTCAGTGCTGTCCCTGCGGAGACGTCGGCGGTGAAGGGCTCCAAAGGCTGAGTGGTTAAAGATCGTCAAGAAGGTACAGCACGACCTGCTTGACCACTCCTTGCCCCTCTTGACTAATCTTTGACCTTCTTATGACAAAATTCCGCCCATGCATTGATCTCCACGACGGCCGCGTAAAGCAGATTGTGGGTTCGTCATTGCGGGATGATGGGACGGGGCTGAAGACGAACTTTGTGAGCGACCGGGATTCGGCATGGTATGGCGAGCTATACAAGCGCGATGGCCTGACGGGCGGGCATGTGATCCTGCTGGGGAAGGGGAATGAAGACGCGGCGAAGGCGGCGACGGGGGCGTTTCCGGGCGGCTTGCAGGTCGGAGGTGGGATTCGCTCGTGCAATGCAACGGAGTATCTGGAGGCCGGGGCGAGCCATGTGATCGTGACGAGCTACCTGTTTGAAACAGACGGTACCTTCAATCAGACACGGCTCGACAAAATGGTCGAAGCCGCAGGCAAAGAGCGTCTGGTGATCGATCTGAGCTGCAAGGCCACGGCCACGGGCTGGACGGTGGCGATGAATCGCTGGCAGACGCTGACGACGCTGGATGTGACGCCGGAGTCTCTGCGCTTTCTTGCGGGGCATTGCGCGGAGTTTTTGATCCATGCTGTGGATGTGGAGGGCAAGTGCGAAGGCATCGATGAGGCGCTGGTGAGTTTCCTCGGTGAGCATTCGCCGATTCCCATGACCTATGCCGGGGGCATCCGACATCTGGACGATCTGAAGCGCATCGATGAACTGAGCCATGGCCGCGTGGACGGCACGGTGGGCAGCGCGCTGGATCTGTTTGGCGGCACGGGCGCGAAGTATGAGGAGCTGGTGGCGTGGAATAGGCGTCAGAATATCTAAATTTCCGCATTCCAATCACGGGCTGAAGCCCGAACTACGAACTTATGAAAATCATCCGGTACTCCGACTCGCAGGGAAACATCGCGCATGCAGCGCAGCAGGCCGATGGCACGGCGCTGGTCATTGAAGGAGATATCTTTGGTGAGCATCGTGTGACCGACCGCAAGGCGGAGGTGGTGAAGCTGCTGGCGCCGGTGCAGCCGTTTGCGATTGTGTGCATCGGGCTGAACTACAAGAAGCACGCGGAGGAGACGAAGGCGGAACTGCCAAAGCATCCGGTGGTGTTCATGAAGCTGCCGAACGTGGTGCAAAATCCAGGAGAGCCGATTCTGCTGCCAACGAAGCTGAAGAGCGACAAGGTGGACTACGAAGCGGAGCTGGCGGTCGTCATTGGGAAGAAGGCGAAGAACGTGAGCAAGGCAGACGCTCTGAAGTACGTGCTGGGCTACACCTGCGGTAATGATGTGAGCGCGCGTGACTGGCAGAAGCATGGTGGCGGCGGGCAGTGGTGCCGCGGCAAGTCGTTTGATACTTTTTGCCCGCTAGGGCCGGTGTTGGTGACGGCGGATGAGATCACGAATCCGAACACACTCGCGATCAAGACGGTGCTAAATGGCGAGACGATGCAGGACTGGAACACGAATGACATGATCTTTGATGTGCCGACCCTGATCGAATTTCTCAGTGGCAGCACCACGCTGATGCCGGGCACGGTGATCCTCACCGGAACACCTCATGGTGTGGGGGCGGCCCGCACGCCGCCAGTTTTTATGAAGGACGGGGATACGGTGAGCGTGGAGATCGCGCAGATCGGAACGCTGACGAATCCCGTGCAGAATGAGTCCTAGCAGTCCTGTGCTTTTTCCAGTTCGCTGATGAGCTTCTCGTAGCGCCGTTGCGGGCAGCATTCTTCAAGGAGGACGCGAAGGGCGGCTTTGTTGCGCACGAAGTGGAAGGCGATGATGTCGCAGACTGCTTCGGCTTCATCCATTTCTTCCAGTTCATGCCGCAGCTGCTGCATGCTTTCACAACTGTCGTCCGTAGGAGGAGGCAGGAGATCAAGGGCACGAGATTTCAGCTGGCGCAGGATTTTGGTGGGGGCGTGCTGGGTAAGCACAGGCTCCACGCGGGCAATGCGGAAGGGCTTGATCTGATCCCAGCCGGTGATGCGTACGCGGCAGACGCCGTAGAGCATGACCTGCGAGGTGCCGTCGGGATTTTTAACCGAGCAGCGGATCAGTCCCGCCGTGGTGACGGGAAGCACGTCATTCGCGCCGTCAGAAACACCGACGCAGAACATGCGATCGGTTTGCAGCGCATGATCCAGCATGCGGCGGTAGCGGTCCTCAAAGATGAACAGCGGCAGATGGCAGGCGGGAAAATGGTAGCAGTCGTCCAGCACAATCACGGGGAGGGTGTGCGGGAGCACGAAACCTTTGGCAGAGAATGTTTTTGACGAGATGTCCATGAATGAAACGACACGCGGGATACGCGTGCATCCGCCCGATGGTTCCTTGTTTCCTGCGCAAACGCCAACGAATCATTCAAAGCGGAAGGAAAACACATCGGCGTCCTTGAGGACCCAGCGCAGGCGCACCGGTTTTCCGGCGAGCGCGGAGACATCGTTGCCGGTCTTCCAGCCAATAACGCGGTCGATGTCATCGTAGGAGAGCGCCTTGCAGTCATCCAGCGTGAAGCCAGGCAGGGGCTTGCCTTCGGCATCCTGGATTTCCACCGCCACGGAGCCAGCGGCCCCGGTGGACAGATTCAAGTGCAGCGCCTTGCCAGTGAAGATGAAGGGCTGGGTGGTCATTTCACCGCCTGCATAGTCCGCGTGCAACGATGCGAAGCCATCGAGACGCAGCGTGAGGTGCTGTAGAAGTGCGGTGGTCTGGCCGTAATGGCGCTCCACGAACAATGACATCTCTGCAGGTCCGGTCTTCACCACGCCGCAGGCGGGATAGTTGCTGCGGCTGGTCCAGTCGCGGAAATCCTGGCCGGGACGCACAAAACCTTCCATGAAGCTGCGATTGTAGGTGGTGGTGCCGGCGCGGCTGGTCATCAGCACGGCTTCAGAGCAGTCCTTGATCAGGGCAGGATAGGCTTTCGTGTCGTCAGCGAGCTCTTTTTTGGCCTGATCATCCAGCACGGCTTTTCCGGGCATGTAGCGTGCGGCGGTGGAGATGTAGAGGTGAGGAGCATTAAAATAGGGGTTCGTCTGACTGATGTAAATGTGGTCTGCCAACGGCTGGTCGCAGGTCATCTGCACGGCGTCGGTCCAGGTGAGGAAGTCTTTGCTTGTGGCGCGGCTGACCCAGCGCACGCCTTTGGGTTTCCATGTCTTCTCATCGATCACGCCAGCGGTGAAGACGCGGAAGTAGGCCACGTAGCACTGCTCCGCCTCAGACCAGAAGGACACGTTTTGGGAATCAAAGGCCCCTTTGGTGATGACCGCCGCCTCCTGCATTTTCTGCCAGTGAAGGCCATCTGCGGAAACGAAGGCGCTGAGACCGCCGGACTTGCCGCCGAGGCCTGCGAGAGCCTTGTAACGTTGCTCTTTGGGCACACCGGGACGGCGGTCGATGAAGGGAGCGAAGTTGTGCGTGTAGGGAGCCAGATTGGCCAGCATCACATTGTTGTCTCTGCTGCCATTGATCTCGTGCAGGCCGAGCTTGGGCTTCACCCATGTTTTGCCGTCAGCAGATTCGGCGTAGCAGGTCACCTCGCCGCTGGTGCCGTCTTTGAAGCCTGCATTGCCACGATAATACATCTGGAATTTGTTCGCCTCGTCATTGTGAATGACGGTGATGTAGGCGCTGAAGCGGCCTTCCCAGGGCTGGTCAAATTTCACCGCGATTCCGGCTTCTTCGGGATGGTGCAGCCGCAGCGTGGCACCTTTCATCTGGTCGATGAGGAGTTTGTCCACGAACAGCTCACGGCGGGAGCCGATGTTAGTGACTTCAGCGGAGGCGATGCCGGTGCAGATGACAATGAAGGGCAGGAGGGAGCGGAGCATGCTCTCTCATACACGCGGTGATGCTGGGATGTTGCAGAAGCAGCCTTACAGGCTCTTCAAATACGCCACGATGTCGCTGATGGATTGCGGGGTGAGGCCGAGCTGCTGGGGCTGGTACATCAGTGATCGGGTCATCTTCTGGATGCTGGCGATGCGCTCTTTCGGCACGGTCTGCACGAGCCCCCCCATGCATTTGATCATGACGGGATCGCCGCTGGAGAGAATCATGCCGCTGATGGTGAGGCCGTCCTTGGTTTTGATCTCGCTGCCTTCATAGCCATGGGAGATGTCGGCCGAGGGATGGGCGATGGCGTTGGCGATGACTTCGCTTGGCTGCTGCTTGCCGAATGTGCTGAGGTCGGGGCCGAACTCGACCCCCATCTTGCCGACCTTGTGGCAGGTGAAGCAGACGGCGATGGCGGCTTGGCCACGCTTGGCATCGCCGGGAAGTTGGGCGATCTCTGCGCCGGTGGGCAGCTTGGTTGCATCCTTGAGTTCAGGGGGCATTTCGACGGCGACGAGCTTCACCTTGGCAGGATCATACAAGCCCAGGGCCTTCATGCCGCTTTCCACATCGTAGGACTGCCAGTCGTTGCCTTTGCGATTGAGCAGCCACCACTTCGCGAGATCCTTCATGGGGAAGTCTTTGGTGTTGGCGAGTTCGATCATCGCGCCTGCTGCTTCGCGGCTTTTCACGAAGGCGAGGCCGGTGAGCATGAGTTTGCGCTGTTCTTCACTGAGGACGCTGTCGAGCGCGCGAGTTTTGAAGGCCTCCACCGCAGCGGCAGGGTGCATGCGCCAGGCGATCCATGCCTCTGCCTCCGTCCATGCGGCGGGCTTGTCTTTGCAGATAGCGGCATAGAGTTCGGCTTCCTTGCCTTCAGCACCGAGGCCGAGAGCTTCGAGGTAGGCGCGGTCTTTGCCGTCAAACTGCTGCGCGAGTTTCACCAGCAGCGGGAGGCTTTGGGCGGCAGGGATTTCGCGAAGTGTCAGTGCGACTTCACGGCGCACGGCGGCAGAAGAATCTGTGACCATCTTGGCAGCCATGGCCAGCACATCCACGCCAGCACGGCGCAGTGCACGATAGGCGACGAGGCGCTGATCTTCGGACTTGGATTCGAGCCAGGGCTTCACCTGAGCGACGCCTTCTTCACCCATCTGGGCGAGCAGCCATGCGGCGCGTGCGGCGATGAAGGCGTTGTCGTCCTTGAGCAAGGCGGCGACGGCAGGCACGGCTTTCGCGCCCTGGGCTTTCAAGGCGGTGAAGCCGTTGTAGCGCACGTTGGGTGCGGGGCTTTTCAGCGCGGCGATCTGGCCTTCCGTGGTGTCGAGCTTGAGCGCTGGCACATTGGATGCGAAGCCCTTTGGCGCGATGCGGTAAATGGTGCCGGTGTAGCGTTCATCGAGCGTGCCGTGGCCACCGACGCGGGCGTCGAACCAGTCTGCGACGTAGATTGCGCCATCGGGGCCGACGGTGACATCGCTGGGACGGAAGCGGGTTTTGAGTTCGCCTGAAGGTTTGCCGCCGAGGAAGTCGGAGCCTGCGAATTCCTTCTCCTTGTTGGAGGTCATGAAATCAAAGCGTTCCATTTTCCAGCCTGCGCCGTCGAGCTTTGGCAGATAGCCGAAGACGACGTTCTTGCCTGCTTCACAAGCGAGGAGGAGGCCGTTCCATTTCTTGTCGAGCGCGCCGTTTTCATAGAAGCCTACGCCGGTGGGGGAGCCGCCGCCATACACATCTCCTGCTGGCATGGTGCCGGGATCTTCCTGGCGCCACTCGGCGGTGGGTGTGTCCTGGCCGGGGCGTTTGTCCGCACCCCAGGAGCGCAGGCCGTCGGCGGAGGCAAAGCCGGCATTGCCGCCTTCCATCACGGGGGACACGCGGCAGGCAGGCGGGTCGTCGTTGTCGCTTTGGAAGACATCGCCAAAGGAGGTGATGGTCTGCTCGTAGCTGTTGCGGTAGTTGTGGCCGATGATGGTGACGTTCGTGCCATCGGGATTCATGCGTGCGGCGAATCCGCCGATCCAAACGTGACCGTCATCACTCTTCTGTCCGGCGATCTCCTGCATCATGTAGGGGCTGCCCATGCGGAAGGTTTTGCCGGAGTGGTCGGTGAACTTTGCGCCTGTGTTGCCCTGATTCCAATACCACTGGCCGTCGGGTCCGGCGGTGACGCTATGAAGGCTGTGGTCATGCTGACGACCACCGAAGCCGGTGAGCAGCACATCGCGCTTGTCCACAGCGGGATCAAATTTGCCATCGCCATTCACGTCGGTGTAAACGAGCAGGTCCGGAGGCTGAGAGACGACGATTTTGTTGCCCAGCACTGCAACGCCGAGAGGGGCGGCGAGTGCGGACTCCTGCACGAAGACGGTGCTTTTGTCTGCACGACCCGAGCCAGTGGTGTCTTCGAGCACGACGACGCGGTCGCCCTCCGGCCTGCGGCTTCCTTTGCTGCGGTAGTTCACGCCTTCAGCCACCCACAGGCGGCCCTGCGCATCGAAGTCAATGTTGGTGGGATTGAACAACGCGGGTGAGGTGGCCCAGACGGTGACTTCAAGGCCTTCGGGCACGGTGAACATGTCCGCAGGCACGGTGGTCTTGCCGTCGTCCACGATGGGTGGCGCGGGCTTGGGCGCATTCGGAGGTGTTTCAGTATAGACTTGGAATTTGACCGACGCATTGCTGGCCTTGCCGCCGCGCTCCATGCCGCCGTCATCGATGGCTGCCTGGGCGGTGAAGCCGACCACGCCCTGCGGCAGATCATAAACGATCACCGAACGCGCATGCGTGCCGATGCCGCTTTCAAACTTCTGGCCTTTCACGAGAAGTGCATCTCCCATGGCGGATTTGCCGACGCGTGTGCCGCCGGAGCCCTGGCTGGCGGCTTTCCATGGCAGCTTAGTCAGCTCCTTGGTGGAACCGTCGGCCATGATGAGCTTGGGCTCCAGCCAGTCCGCCCAGTCACAACTGATGCCGTCTTCATCCGAGACCACGAGGTAGAGTTCCTTCGCGCCTTTCAGGGAGGCATCCACCTTGACCAGACGAGATGTGCTGGCGGTGGTGAGCTTCGGGCTTTCGAAGACAGGAGTGGCCGCGACTGCGCAGAAGGCGGAGGCGAGCAGCGCTAGGAGGATCAATGGGCGGGACGTCATGGATGGGGGCTCTGGGAGGGAAGCGACCTTTCCAGAGAGAGCGGAAGCTCTCAACTACTTTGGCTTGTGGGGCGGAAAACATTCTCCACATTCGGCGCATGAAATCCTTCCTGCTTTTTCTGACTGTTGCGCTGCTTTCCTCCTGCCAGACCACCACCTCCGAGGAATACAACGTGGGCAGCGTGGCCGAGGCGAAAGCGTTTGCGAGGAGAGCGGTGGAGGTGGGCTACATTCACGCGGGAGGAGAAGCGGCGCTGGTCGCGGAGAAGTCCGTCGGCCGGCCGCTCGAAGGCAAATGGAGCCCGCAGAAGATTGACAACTTCCTGAACCAGTATGCGGCGGAACATCCGCGCCTGATGGAGATCAACAAGGCGGCCACGACGGGGAAGATCAGTGAAAAGGAGCGGGTGATTCTAGTGAATGTACTGCGCGGGCAGGAGGAGAGGCTCGCCGAAGCCAAGCTGGCCGAGCAGCAGGCAGCGGCGGACGATCTCAATCAATCGGCGATGATCAACAGCCAGAGCTCGTCGTATCAGCAGAACTCGGCGCTCATGCAGGCGACGCCACAGTCAGGCTATACTGGATACGGGACGGGGTTTGGCGGCAGAAGCTTCTGAGAAAGTAGTATCGAGCTTTAGCTCGTTCTGGGAAACGCATGCGTCACACCCAGAATCCCGAACGAGCTGAGGCTCGGGAGTGCTTTTTTTTACTTTGTCTTCATGACATAGACTCCATCCCAATCAGCAGGAGGAGGATTGAGTTTCATGGCCTCGCAGCGCTCGATCATGACAAGAGAGGGGTTCGCATCCTGATGAATCTCGCGTCTGGCTGAGCGTTCAAACAGGGCTTTGGCAGCGTTCCAGTCTTGAGATTGATATGCGGCGATGCCTTTTTCAAAGAGATGCAGGCACTCCTCGGTCTCGGGGGAAACGTGTTTGGTGAAGTCCACGAGTTCGTAAACTTCGGCGGGCTGGCTGCGGCCTTTGACGACGATGCGATCGAGGAAGCGATAGGTGATGTCCTGCTTGTGTTTTTCTGCGAGCGCCTTCGTCTCTCCGGTGATCATGGTGTACACGCCGTAGCTCTTTGCACCGCTCTCGCTGCGGGCGGCGAGGTTCACGGTGTCCCCCATCATGGTGTAGTTGAATCGGCGACGGGAGCCCATGTTGCCAATGATGGCCTCGCCGGAGTTGAGGCCGATGCGCGTCTTCATTTCATAGACGATGTCAGGCCAGCCACCTTCCTTCCGCCATTTCTCGCGCAGTTCGATCTGGCGCTTCTGCATGAGCAGGGCGGCGCAGCAGGCACCATAGGCATGACCGGCAAAGGGCAGGGGGGCTCCGAACATGCCGACGATTGCATCGCCAATGAACTTGTCGAGCGTGCCGCCGTTGTCGTGCAGGATGTCGGTCATCTCTGAAAGATAGTCGTTCATCAGCGTGACAAGGCGTTCAGGCGTCAGCTTTTCAGAGAAGGAGGAGAACCCGGCGATGTCGCTGAAGAACGCGGTGATCTCCGCCTGATGTCCGCCGAGCTTGGGCTCTTCACCGGAGGAAATCATCTGCTTGACGACCTGCGGTGACACGAAGGTGCCGAACATGCCTGTGATGCGTCCCTTGGCGCGTGACTCAATGATCAGGCGGTGAAGAATCGAACCACCCTCAACGAGGGCAAAACCAAACACTGGCCATGCAAGTGGCATGTGAAGGCTCTCGATCTGAAAGTAATAAAACGCGGTGAATACATAAGCACTGACGACCAATGTGGGAACGAGCAATGCGAGCCAGATGGGGCCAAAGCGCACAGGAATGATGGTGATCAGCGCCAGCAGAGCCCAGACACCTATCAGCTGAAGAAGGTCAGGCTTCTTGATGTAGTCGCCACCGAGGATGTTGCTGAGCGCGTTGGCATGCGTGAGCACCAGCGGCGTCTGCGGGCCATGCGGGGTGGGGCCAAGATCCGCGAGACCTGCGGCGGTCTGGCCAATGAAAAGAATCTGGCCTGCCACAGGCGGACGATCCTTGGGCCATTCTTTGTCTTTGAACTCCAGCAGGCTGGCCATCAGTCCGGCATAGGGAAAGACTTTGAAGGTATCAGGATGACGGTAGTTGATCGTCATCTGCCCGCGATCATCGATGGGGATCTGCCACAGCTTATGGGCGCCTTGGATGCGAATTGAATCACCGAGCACCACCTGCACGGCATCGGTTTCCACGGCTTCACGGGTGAGGAGGGACTGCAGAACGAGGCTGGGGAAGACGCGTGTGCCGCAGCGCACCACCAGCGGGATCTGACGGCGTACTCCATCGGCACCTGGAGGCGAATTCACGAAACCGGCATGAGAACTCTCCGCAATGATGGGCACAGGGAGCAGCACGGTGTCGTTGCCAATGAGGCGGCTGATGTCTCCCAGGATGTTCGAGATCGCCTTGGTGTTGCCTGCGTACTCGGCTTCGAATTTTTTGCTGTTCTCCAGCGTTTCCGCTGCGGCTGCGGTGATGTAGGTCGCGGACTGCACCAGAGCATCGCCAAACAGTTGATCCTTCAAAGGGTCGGCACTCGGTTCGGTGAAAAGAACATCAAAGGCTGCCGCCGCAGGCGGGCGTGAGCCGAGCAGCGTCACGAACTGCGCATGCACTTCGCGCGACCAGGGCCAGCGGCCGAGTTTCGCCAGCGCATCTTCATCAATGCCCACGACAAGGACCTGAGGATCCGCAGGCGGGTCAGAAGCTGCACGCGCCTGAAAACGCCAGTCCAGCGTGAGGTTTTCCAATTCTTCGCCGAGGCGCGTTGTGCTGAAACCCAGCGCCAGCAGCAGCACCAGCGGCAGCAGGATGAATTCAAAACGCAGGCTGCCGAGTTTTCGTTTTCTCATGCGCAGTCTAATACTTCATGTTCATGCCGAAGTGCAGGCGACCGGAAGGTGCACCGACCAGCCCGGTGCTGCGCAGATTCCAGCCGTAGGCAAGGCGCAGATCGAGATTGCTGCCGAGGCTGTAGCGCAGGCCCACGCCTGAGCTTTGCAGATTGAGATTGGGCTCCGTGGTATTTGAACCCACGCTTTCCAGATAGGCGAAGTCGTAAAAGACGAAGGTGTTCAGGTTGTCCACCTTCTTGCCGCCCCAGGTGGTGAAATGAATCATGGGCAGATTCAGCTCCATGTTGGCAACGATGCCGCGATCTCCACGCGCGGAGCTTTCGTTGAAGCCGCGCACGGTCTGGTAGCCGCCTGCGAGCATCTGCTCAGTGGGAAGGAGACGTGTATTGGAATACTGCCCCGCCGTGTGCATGAGAGCGGAGAAGCCAAACGGCAGGCGGATGAGGCGGTCCAGCTCCGCCTTCGCGTACCAGTACTTTGCCTGCGAACCCGCGCGCAGGCTGTCAAAGGCGGCGTAGTTGTTGTGACCAAGAACATTGCCCGGACTGTGGATGGCGGAAATGCCAAAGCGGGTGTAGCCCAGCGGGTCATGGACGAGGAGATTGTACCCGACGCGGAATTGGAACACTTCGGCAGAATTCTGCGAAAAGGTCTGGCCGCCAAAGATGATGTCTGAGGTGGTGCTCTTGTAGTCGAGCGCGAAGGTCGCTTTGTGCTGCACTTTGCTCCAGGCGCTGGCCAGTGGTACAGTGTAGGCGGCTGAAAGCTGGCGGTTCCTGCCATTGACACCGAGAAGTCCTGCGGCCTGTCCGGACTGAGTGGCGGAGTCCACATACACACCGAGAAGCTGGAGCCGATGACGCCATGGAAGAGGAATGTCCCACGCAAGAGCATGCGCCTTGAGACGGTCGAGCTCCTGATTGCCGGTGAAATTGTAATTCACTGACTGCTCCGTGCCAAACAACTGCATCATGCTGATGCCGCCGGAGATTTGATTCAGTCCGGTGGAGCGCAGGCCGGAATTGGCATAACCGATGTAGGCTTTGACGGGATTGCTTTCCGTCGTTTTCAAGACGACGTCGCTCGTGCCGTCTTTTTTACCGCGCTCGTAGATGACGTTGACGTTGCGGATGGGGTTCTCGTTGAGCCAGGCGACGTCGCTGGAGATTTTGCGGGTGTCGATGCGCTCTCCGGGCTGCAAGCGTATCTGCCGGGCCATATAGGCTGGGTTGGAGCGTTTGGCTCCTTCCACCTTTACCTCTCCCAGCACGCCTTCGCGCACAATGACCTGCACATGCCCACGGGTGATGTCCTGCTGCGGCAGGTAGGCATCCACGAGTGGGAAATCGGTGGCCTGATAGGCTTTGTTGATGCTCTTCACCATGCGGTTGAGCACGGCCATGCTGAGAGGCTGCCCCATGAAGTCCTTCTGCAAAGTGTCCGCAAGACCGGCAGGCAGATGAAGTGCGGGGTCGACCACGAGAACATGGCTCATGTCCTTGTGCATGGACTTGGACGGCTTCGAAATCAGGTGCAGGCCCTTGAGATTCACACCGAGCGGTTTTGCATCTCCTTCGGCATTGTCGGCTTCAGGCTTCTTGGGGGCGGCGGCGGCAACATCCGTGGCTTTCTGCGCACGGGGAATCTGCAGCCTGTCCACCAGTGTGCCGGCGCCGGTTGCATCGGGGAACTCCTGGGCACGCAGGCTGCAAGGCAGCGCGCAAGCGATCATGGCAAGCAGCAGGAACTGCATGAATGAGAACGATGGCATAAGGTGTGTGGCGGCGTGGTCAGCGGAGCGCATGATCGAGTTCCTCCTGACTTTGAGGTGTGGTGGCGTTGTTGAGTTTGAGGATGACAAATGGTCCTGGGGGGACGCCATCGAGAGCGGTGTTTATCATGCCGTCCCATGACAGCAGCAGCGCGGTTCCGTCCTCTCCCAGCGCCAGGGAAAGATCCTGCGCACCTGAGGGGGCGAGCAGCGAGTGGAGTCGGCTCTGCACCGCAAGCGTGGCGGCTGTACCGCCCGCATCCATGACGGCCAGCCCGTTGGATTCGTTCACGATGTACTCACCCAGGCCACCGAGAGCGAGTGAGAGCTCCCCAAAGGCTCCCGGTGAAATACTGGCGCGCAGAGCGGTTTCGATTGTGGCGGGAACCGGCCTGCCATTGACCTCCACGGTGGTGCTGCCAGAGACAAACTCGAGCCGCGCCGTGCCATCGCCACCCAATGCTCTGACCAGGGTACTGAAGGATTCGGGGGTGGACACTTGATTGAGGAACTGCTGCACATTGAGCGAGGGCAGGGGATCTCCCAAATGGATGGATTGTGCGCCTGCCTGCACGGTGAGCGGGACTTCGCCCGTGCCGATTGCGCCGATGGAGAGTTCGCTCTGGGCCAGCAGGCTCATGTTGCCCTCCAACTGCGCCACGGAAGCCGCGCTGGGCGCACCCACTGCAGAGCCAACGGAGAAAAGTCCTCCTCCATTTTGCAGTCGGATCGTGCCATCGCCTCCGAGGCTCAAGTTGAGCTCGCGCTCAGCGGTGGCAGACGTGCTGGAATTTATCTGCGACTGCATTCCCAGGCTGGCAGGACCTCCGCCGCCAATCGAACCACTGCCGCTGCCGAAGGTCTGACCGAGAAAGGCCGAAGTGGAGGCCGTGCCTGCAATGCCCGCGCCACCAGCCAGAGCCCCGGAGATACCTTGGGCCCCAATGCCACCCACGCCTGAAACGGAGGTCGAATTGAAATTGTTGGTCTGCGAGGATGTTGAGGAGGTAGATCCACTCGATGGGTTGAAGTTTTGCAGGAAGACATTCGTCACTGGCGTGATGACGGCACTGGTGGAAAAGCCCGTGGTGGTAATGGTGCCGAATCCCGGCTTGCTGAGCGGTGAAGTCACCACCTTGGTGCCGTCCACAAAGAGCTGATTGTCCCCGCCGCCACCGCTCAAGTTTTGCGTGAAGGTGAAGAAACTGGTGGCCGTGTTATCATTCCCGGCGCCGAGATTGAGGCCGATGGTGTTCACGCCGGTGAAGGCATAGCTGCGAGTGCCGACGGTGATCAAAGACGCACCGATGACGTAACCTTGTCCGGTCTGGAGGCCGGTGTCATCAAGGATCAGCACCGCGAGGGGATTGCCCCTGCCGATCACGCTGCCGTCGATGGTGGCCTGATTGGAGAAAACAAACCGGTTCGCACCCGTGCTGCTGCCGGTGAGGTTTTCAAATGAGCTGAAATGGATTGCGCCCAGGGCTCCTGAGTTGTTCGCGGTGATCTGAAACACATTGCCACCTTCTGCACCGATGAGGGTGTCCGCATGACTGGCGGAGCCGATGAGGTTTTCAATGCTGGTGAAGCCGGCGGTGCTGATGCTGACCGGGCCTGTGGCGGAGGCGAAAGTGACGGTGTCGTTGCCTGCGCGCCCGGTGACTGACACTGTGTCAGCCGTCAGATGGGAAAGATCGATCACGCCGTTGAAGGTGGCGGAGAAGGCTTGCGCAAAGATCTGCGGCGCACCTGCCATCCTGCCGCCCGTGAGATTCACAGCATGCAGTGCCGCCGACTGCCCGACGCTGCTCTGCAAGGTGACATCACCCGTGAGGCCGGCATTCAGCGTCAGATCACGGCCAGTGCTGCCGCCGTTGCTGATGGCACCACTGACGGTGATGGATGCTCCGTTTGGCACGGCACCGCTGCGTGTGGTGTCCAGCGTGGCATTGGCCGCGAGGGTGACTGGACTGCTGATGATGATTTCTCCTCCCGCAGTTGTGATGCCCGCGCAAAGCAGGGTGTTTGATCCATTCAAGGTCACGGCACCGCCGAGATCGATGATCTGCTCGCTCACGGTGATCTCGCCGAGGGTCAGGATCGTCAAAGGTGCGCGCCATGTCGAGGCACGGATTTCAACATCTCCCGAAGTGGCGGCGCCGATGGTGATGTGGCTCAAACTGGAGGAGAGGGCGCCGATGCCTGCGGAATTGATCAGCAGCGTGCCCGCTGCGCCGTCTCCGAGCCCGATGGTCGTGCCCGCCGAAACTGAGCGGATGGCCAGTGTGCCAGTGCCACCAATCGTGGCGGCTCCCGAAATGCTGACGGTGTCGGTGGTGATGATGGTCGCGCCACTGTTGGTGATGGCGGTGTTGGCGCCAAGATCCACGCCGGTGTTTTCATAGCCGGTGGGAGTGCCGCTGCCGGTAACTGCGATGGCCGCACCTGCGCTGGTAATGGCGGTGCCCGCATCCTGAAGGGAAACGCCATGGTTGCCGCTGCCATCGCCACCACCTGCCACACCGAGGAGCGTGATGCTGCCCGCCGTGGGCAAAGTGGAGGTGGAGCGAATGGTGGACCCATGAATCATGAGGATGCCCACATTGCCGTCGCCTGTGTCTCCGCTGCGACCGTTCAACGCGATGGCACCCATCCCAGAGGTGGTCAGCGTGACGTTGTTCAGGATGATGCCAGCGAAGTTGCCACCTGTGGCAGTGGGGAGTTGGTTGGCATCCAACTGCATGCGTCCATCCACCACAGAGATCGTGGCCCCGGAGTTGGCGTTGATCTCGCGCGTGGCTGCCAGGTAGATGGAGCCGGCGCCGGTGTTGGAAACATGGCTGCCATTCACTTCGATGCCGTATCCAGTCAAAGTGATCACACCGCCTTGTGAGGAGAGGTCGGTATTGATGCGGATGTGGTCCGTGTTGGTGGTGATGATGCTGACACCGCCGAAGGCGCTGAGTCCGCTGTCCACTCCGATGGAGCCAATGGTGAGTCCCAGCGTGTTCAAGATCTGGATGGAGCCAATCGTGCCGATTGTCGTCAAAGTCTGGACGGCGTTGTCGGGGCTGGTGAGGATGAAGTCGCTGTTGCCAGCGAGCTTGAGCCCCCATGACGTGATGGAGCCGTGGCCCAGCACGCTGCCGCTGCCGCCCGTCGTCTGCAGGGTGACCACACCAAAGGCGCCTGCGCTGACTGCGCCGCCATTGTCCAGCAGGATGGCCGCCGTTTGAGCGCTGCTGCTGGTGCCTGTCCTGCCAGCGAGAGTGATGTTGCCGCTTTCTGAAAGGATCTGCCCGCCAATGAGGATGGCCTGGAAATCGCCCTCAAACGAAGTGGCGCCCTGATTGGCATTGAGGGTGACGTTGCCCGAGTGAGTTAGAATCTGCGACCCCGCGAAAATCTGCACGCTGCGGCCGGCATTGATGACTATTGAGCCGCTGCCAGTGGACTGAATCACACCCGTGCCGCCGCCCTGCGTGGTCATGATGAAATCACGATCCGCATTAATAGTCAGTGTGGTGGAAGAACTCCACTGAATGAGCCCCGCGAGTGTGATATTGCCCTCGCCGCCGGTGGCATTGCGGTCGGTCTGGATGATGAGATTGCCGCAGTTGGTGTCGAGCCACGTGGAAATGTCCGAGGCTCTGAGCGTGTTCGCCTGTGCGGGATTGGTGATGGTATTTCCTGCCACGCAGTTGGTGATGAGGATGTCGTTGGGGTCGAGCAGCAGAGTGCCTGCGCCTCCTTGCGGCGCGCTGAGATCAACGCGGCCCGTCAGTGATTCAATGATCAACGCCTGCTTGCCGGAAAGCTCCGCCTGCCCGCCATCACCGCCGGTCACGCCACCGCGTGACTGCAGGGTACCGCTGAATGTGAGCTGGCCGCTGGCAAAGGCGACCACGTTGCCGCCGTTGCCGCTCTGAATGGCATTGGCTGCAAGGATCGCTCCCTGCTGAATTTCCACCTGAGTTGAATTCGCCATGCTGGCGTCCAGACCTTGTACCCCACCACCTGCGAAGATGCTGCCGCCCCCCGTGGCTCCGCTGGCGCTGATGATGGCCGCGCCGCCGAGGGTGAGTGTGCTGCCGCCCAGCCGGATGACTCCGCCGTTGCCGCTGGCAGCATCGGCATGAATGGTGCCGTCGATGAATGTGACTGTCGGCGGTGTGTCAGTATCTGCGTCGCCCTGCGGCCGGGCATTGATTTCGATCTGTCCGCCTGCGGTTTCCCCATCGGCTGAAACGACAATAGCGCGCCGTATGGTGACCTCTCCGCCCGTTACCGCGATGCTGCCACCGCGACCCGTGGTGCCATTGGCATCCACTTGTCCGCCGAGGCTGGCACTGCCCTTGTTGCCGGCATTGATTCTGATCTGCCCGCCATTTCCAGAGGGACCACGTGCCACCAGTTTGCCAGTGCTCTCGATGCGACCGCCGTTGGCACTGAGGATGATGCGACCGCCCTGCCTCGTGGCGGCGGTGGCGGCGATTCGCCCGGTGTTGCGAATGGCCAGTGCATACACATTGCCGCCATGGGCTTTGAGTTCTGCGACGTTCGCTTCGATGAGTCCGCTGTTGGTCACGCCCGTACCGCGCCGAGGTCCTGCGGCGTTGCGCACGATTACGCGCTCATCGCCAGCGGGCATGATGAGTACATCCGTGCCTGCGGCCAGTCCCACCGTGCCATTAGGCGCGCGAATGGCACCTGAGTTGTTGACCTGAAAACCGATGAGAAACACATCGCCACTGGAAGCGCGGATGGAGCCTGCATTGCTGACGCCTGCGGTGGTGTTTCCTTGATAGACCATCTCTCCACCCGCCATGAACATGCGGTTGCTCAGATCCAGCGTGGAGGCCGTGAGGCCCGCCACATCCACCACCGAGCCCTGGCCAAACACGATGCCGCTGGCATTGATGAGAAAGAGCTGCCCGTTGGAAGTCAGCGTGCCGTTCAGGAGAGAAGGGCCGCCATCCAGCACTCGGTTGAGCGTGGCCGAATTGACATCCGGCACGATGAAGTTTGTGTGCTCTCCGCTGGCGATGTTGAAGGTGCTCCAGTCAATGACGGCACGGTCTGTTTGCTGGTGGATCGTCGTCAGGCCAGGGAAGGTGCTTTGGATTTGCGCATCTCCCAGCACCACCACGCCACCGGTGGGATTCGCAAAAATTCGAGCCACTGATCCGTGCAGGAAAATCCATAACGCAGCCCCCCAAACGAGGGCGCGGACAGTCCTCAAAGATGGACACACCAAAACCATTTCGTTTTATTCCTGAGGCTTGGGAGTGGTGGCGGCGGTTTCCAGCGGAACGATGACGACTTCGCCGTCCTTCGTCTGCACGTAGCCTTTGCCGTTCTCGACAGATACGGAATAGAAGGCACCCTTTGCCACAGCGACACCACTGGGTGTCTTGATCTTGAAATCCATCTTGCCAGAGGTCTCAGGCTTCACCAGCGCACCGATGGTGCCGTTCTTCAGGTCGAGCAGCACCTTGGGCGCGTCCTTGGACTCGACAATCTCAGCCACCACGGCCTCGGAATCCGGGCCAAGGCGAATTGCGGAAGTTGTCGTCATGGTCACCGTGGCGTTTGAATCCGCACCAGTTTTGAGCGTGCTGCCCACCGTCACGATGTCACCCTCCTTCAGCGCATGCTCAGGCTTGCCTGGGGGAGTCTCGGTCACCTTGCCTTTGACGATGGTCACCTTGCCGCTCTGCGGCACCTGTTTCTTCACATCGTTCGGAGTCACGTCCACCTTGCCATGCTCCACTTTGACGAAGCCTTTGCCATCCTCCACGGCCACCGCAAACATCGTGCCGCGTGCAGCCGCGATGCCGCTGGGGGTCTTCACCTTGAAGTCCATGGTGGATTGCGCCTGCGGCTGAATCAGCGCGCCCAAGCTGCCCGACTTGAGATCCACCAGCACCTTCGGCGCTGTGTCGGAATCCACGAGTTCCATGAAGACCGCCTGTGAATTTTCCGCGATGCGGATGGCCGATTGCTTGGTCGTCTTGATCACCGCACGTGAAGCAGGCCCGGTTTTTACCGTCGAGCCCACAGGCACCGCATCACCCACCTTCAGCGCTGTCTCCGCATTGCCACCCATCGGGATGAGTGTCACCTTGCCCACGGCCACCGAAACGGTGCCGTTGGATTCCGCAGCCATGCCGTGCCCGATTAGAGCAAAGACCATCATGGCTATGAGGAGTTTCATGATATTGAATGTGTCGCACTTCATATGTTCGTCAAAAAATTAAATGCACCAAGATCAATGATGCGTCGCTATTTTGCATCATTCTCAAGATTTACTATAACATCCATTATAGGATATGCGCTTGTAAGAGCTTCGTAAACTAAGCGAGAAATTTAGCCCGGTCAGGGCTCGAAGAGCATCATTTGTGGACCGGGATCCACGTCCACTTTGACCGGCTCATCTCCAGCCTGCGGCACGGGCAGTGCGATCGGACGGAGGGTTTCCTCACTTTTGTCGCGGGAACGATTGGCGGTGGTGGAGACGCGGTAGGCCTCCAGCATCTCGCTCTCATAGGGGCGAAAGAGGGCGCGCAAGTCGTCGGCACTCATGCCGGGCTGCATCCATGCAAGGGCGTTTTCGCCTTCCAGAATGAGCGGGCTGCGATCGTGAAACTTGGCCATGTAGCGCCCCGGCGGCGTGGTGACAACACTCATGGAAGTGATGACGGCACCGCTCTCGACATCTTCCGGGCTGCGGCTTTCCCACACATCCCAGATGCCAGCCAGCAAGACAGGCGCATCGTCCGTCCGGTGGATGAAGTAGGGCGTGGTGCGGTCGGGCCACTCATGCCAGCCCTGCACAGGAATGAGGCAGCGCTGACGCAGGATGGGGCCGCGGTAGGAGGCCAGCTCAAAAATGCTCTCACACCGCGCATTGAACGTGAGTCCGAACTTCTTCGCGACCTCCCTCTTGCTGCCCTTGGCCCATGATGGCACAAGACCAAAGCGCATGCGCTCGATGCCGATCTCATCAGCCTGCATGGTCAGCACGTCCGCGTAATCCGTGGGGCAGATGTTGTGGATCACCGGCACCTCGGACTTCGTATCCTCGTCCTTCTTTTGGGGCCGTCGTTCGATGCGCAGCTTCTTCCCCGCGAGAGAAAGCGCGGGGATCTTCGCAAACTGGTTCAGACGGCCACACATACAGGGCAGAAAAGCGCACTCAGCCAGAGAGGCAAATCAGAACTAGTGCGACAAAGCTCTAAAGGACGCTGTTTGGCAAAGCCACTTCTACTGCAACCAAGTTCCAGCCATGTAGCAAGCTGGTGCGCCCGCCAGGAATCGAACCTGGATATGCGGCTTCGGAGACCACCATTCTATCCGTTGAACTACGGGCGCGTTGTTCGGGGAGCGATGCTTCGCATGGGCACCGGAGTGCAGCAAGTCGTTTTCGGGGTGGGGTGCCCACCTTTTTCACAACAACTCGTGCTTGTGGGTGCCTGCTTTGGCGGAGGACTGAAATTTGTGCCAGCGGAACGGCTCCACCACCTGGCCCCAGAAAGTGCGGGGCATGGCGGACTTGATGCCGATCTCCACCGGGGGGCGGCGGTTGGTGTCGTCGTAATACGTGCCGAAGATGATGTCCCACAGCATGAGGTTTTCGCCGTAGTTTTTATTGCCTTCGCGCAGGTCCATGGAGTGGTGCCAGCGGTGCAAGGCAGGGGTGTTGAAGATGTAGTTCAGCCAGCCGAAGCGCATCTGGATGTTGGCATGCGTGAGAAAGCCGATGTAGGCGGTGATGGCGCCGAACCACAGCACCACGCTCTGCGGCGCGCCAGCCAGCGCCAGCAGCGGTGCGGAGAAGAGGGCGCTCTTGAGAGTGTCGATGATGTGAAAGCGTCCGGTGTTGAAGAACCACAGCTTTTTGGAGCTGTGATGCACCGCGTGAAACCACCACAACGGCATCCATTCATGCGCGATGCGGTGCGCCCAATAGAGGCCAAACTCAGCGATCACCAAACCCAGCACCACCTGGAAGAACATGGGCCAGTGATTCGGCCAGTACCCTGTGCCCAGGTCCCCTCCCACCACGGAGGCAAGGCCGAGCCAGGTGGCGGAAATGATGAGCAGCTGCACAAACGATTTGGTGAAGGCCGTGTGCGCCAGGTCTGGAAACTCCTGCCCGTCTGACTGCAGCCAGGCCTTCTCATGCGGATACACGCGTTCAAGGAAGTACAGCAGCGCTGCGAGGCTGAAGTAGGTGATGTTAAAAGCCAGCGGCCCTTGCTTGTGAGCGATGCCGATTCCGGTGGGGATCAGTGCTGCGATGAGGATCAGGGGCCAGAGCAGGTATTCGAATATCTTGCGGAGCATGGGGTTGTTTTACAAAGCAAGAATTGTGCGGATTTCCAGTGCAGATGTGGGGAGATGATGCGCGGAGATTGCGGGGGCAGGGAGAGGCAATTATTTATCACACAAGAACTGTCCAACTGCGGCTCGCTCCTTGACCTCACGACCTCCCCGCTCGACAGCCATCTCCCATGAGTCGCTTGTTCAACATTCTCCGCGCGCGCCGGGCCGTGAAGGAAGCCCATTTCATGTGCCGTGCGGACCTGCTGAAGCTGCAGGAGCGCCGCTGGCGTGCCATGGCGCGCTATGCTCTGGAGGTGAGCCCCTTTTACCGGAGGCATCTCGCGGGCATCGATGTGGAGCGCTGCCAGATCACGGACATTCCGCCCATGACGAAGGAGCTGATGGTGGAGAACTGGGATGAGATCGTCCCAGACAAGCGTTTGCGCCGCGCTGAGCTGGACAAGTTTCTGCATGACCCGAAAAACTGGGGGACGCTGCTGCATGGCCGCTGGATGGTCAGCACCACTTCCGGCACCACCGGCCCGGGCTTTGCGGTTTCGCATGACATCGCCTCCGTGGACTGGGGGCATGCCTGCCAGAATCTGCGCAATTCCACCTCTCCGCACAGCGCCAGCCAGCCTCCTCTGCCGGTGTTCCGCAGGCGGCTCAAGGTCCTGGCCTTCGTCACGGCCACTTCACCCTCCGTTTCTGCGGCTTTGTATGCGACTCGGCCCTGGATTGGCGCGCTGTTTTGCACTTATCACCGCATCAACATCACCGCGCCTTGGAGCGAAATCCTCGCCGAGGTGCAGCGCATCCAGCCGGATGCCATGATGGGCTATGCCTCCTTGTTCGGCCGGCTGGCGCAGGCCCAGCTCAATGGCGAGCTGAATCTCCGCATGCCCAAGGACAAAGGCTACATCTGGGCCGGAGGAGATGCCGTGACGCCCGGCATCCGCGACCTCTGCCGCAGGGCCTTCGGCATTGAGCCTTTCAACATGTATGGCTGCGGCGAGACGCTCGGCATTGCCCGGCAGTGGCGGGGCATGGAGCACCTGCACTGCCATGATGACATGCTGGTGTTTGAAGCGGTGGACGCTGCCGATCAACCTGTGCCCGATGGCGTTCTCTCCGACCACGCGCTGGTGACGCCGCTCATCAACAAGGCGCTGCCGCTGCTGCGCTACCGCGTCCATGACCGTGTCAAACTCGGGCCGGTGGATGCCCGTTGGCCGTTCAAGCGCATCGAGCAGATCATTGGCCGCAGCACGATGTGCTATGTGTTCAAGACTCCGGAGCGGCGCGTGTTCATCGGCACCAACTTTCTGTTCTTCATGGATGAGCAGCAGGAAGTGGCGATCTACCAGTTTCGCCAGACGGCGCCAGATGCCGTGGAATGTCTGTTCGTCCCGCAACCGGGTGTCGATGTCCCGGTGCTGCAGCAGCAACTGGCAACCCTGATGCGCCGCTGCCTGGATGATGGGGGCTGCACGACTGTGAAATGTTCGGCACGCACGGTGGCTCAACTCAGCCCGGACCCGCGCACTGGCAAGGTGGAGCAAAACGTGCCGCTGCCGGATGAGACGGCTTGAAGAAGTGAAAAGGGCCTGACTCCGGGATTCCTCTTTTCACTTCTTCATCCCTTTTTACTCTCTCCGCCCCATGAAGTCCGTCATCGCCATCGCTCCAGGAGAACTCGCCATCCTCGACACGCCGCAGCCCAAGCCCGGGCCGTATCAGGCGCTGGTGCGCACGGAATGCGCCTGCCTGTGCAACCGCACGGACTCCGAACTGCTCGCCGGTAAATTTCCCGGCATGGAGGACAAGTTCCCCTTTGCCCTCGGCCATGAGAGCGTCGGCATCGTGGTCGCGGTGGGAGACAAGGTGAAAAACTTCAAGGTGGGAGATCGTGCGGTCGGCGGTCTTGTTTTCGATCTGCAAACAGAGGGCGTTGATTCCGGCTGGGGCGGCTTCGGTGAATACACCCTGGCCAATGATCATGACGCCATGGTCGCAGACGGCGTGGCCGATGAGGCCCACGGCTGGGTGGAGGTCTTCGAAATCCAGACTCGTGTTGATGCCGACATCCCACCGGAGCAGGCCGTGCTCCTCTGCACCTGGCGAGAGGTCCTCGGTGCCTTTCGTGACTTTCACCTCCAGCCCGGAGATGACATACTGATCTACGGCGCTGGGCCGGTGGGCCTCAGCTTTGTGAAGCTCGGCCGCCTCTTTGGCCTCGGCTGGATCGGCATCGTGGACCGGCATGCGGACAAGCAGGCCAAGGCGCTGGCCTTGGGTGCGGATGCGGCCTTTGCGCCGGGCGACCTGGAGATCGGCGAGCTCTCCAAGATTCGTGGCAAAAAGCTGGATGCCGTCATCGATGCCGTCGGTCATCCCGACATCGTGCAGCAGGGACTGCCGCTGCTGCGCCGTGGCGGCTCCCACTGCATCTATGGCGTGCTCACCCACGGCGTGCTGCACATCGACAAAGCGAAGGCCGATTTCAACTTCAACCTCTTCGTCCATCAGTGGCCCACACGCCGCTATGAGAAGGAATCGCAGACCGCTCTCTGCCAGTGGATTCGTGAGGGCAGGCTCACCTCGGCGGATTTCATCACGCACCGCTTCCCGCTGGATGAGATCACCGCCGCATTCAAAGCCGTGGCCGAGCGCAAGGTCATCAAGGCGCTGCTGGAATACGCATGAGGCGGCTCTTCAAATGAAGCTGCAAACCTTGCTGCGCTGGTGCATGCAAATCGTTCTGCCGTTCGTCCACTGGCGTGTGCCGGTGGTTCTGCTGCGCGGACCTGCGCGGGCTTCTGGCCGGGAGGTGATGATGCTCAGCGCAGGCTCCCCGTCCGCCTTCATCATCGGACGCTTCTTTGCGCAGGAGCCCACCGTGGTGCGCCGCACACGGGTGCCCGTCTGGCGGCTGCAGCGCTTTGTTAACGAGTGTCGCGCTATCGCAGACCTGGTGGATATCGAGATTGACCGGGTGTCTGCACGTCTGTTTCTGGACACGAAGTACATCGCTCTGCCGCGGTGGATCACCAGCTGGATGAAAGTCCCGGAGGATCTGCGGGAGTTTGGGCGCACGCACCGCAATGCCCAGACAGACCTCCGCCGCATCCGCACGCGAAACTTTGAATGCCACCTCAGCCGGGAGGCGAAGGACTTCGCTCTCTTTTGTGAAAAGTTTCACCGTCCTCACACCACGGCACGGCATGGCAGCATGAGGATGGTCTCCCCCCGCTGGATGTTACGGTACGTGTTCCGCCAGGGAATGATCCAGTGGGTGACTCGCAAGGGGGAAAAACTGGCCGGCGGGATTCTCACCATCAAAGGCAAAGTGCTCACCAAACGTGTCAACGGCGTGCTGGATGGCCGCGCGGATCTGCTCAAAGAAGGCGTGCTGAGCGCCCTCTACGTGCATTCGATGCAGGAGGCCAGACGGCTGGGCTGCACCGAGATCAACATGGGTGGCAGCATGCCTTCGCTGCATGACGGAGTCTTTCGCTACAAAAGCAAATGGGCCTCGGGCCTCCGCAGCCATGAGGGATTCATCTCCGCCAATTGCGTCACGCTGCTGGACTGGAATCACCTGGCGGGGCCGGTGGCTGAGTTTCTGAGCCAGACCTCCCTCATCCATCATGATCAGGACGGCTACTCGGCCCTGTGGGCCTTTCCACACCATGAGCCGCTCACAGCGGAGACTCTGCAGCAGCACTATGCCCAGCTCGCTGCCGCAGGCCTTCATCGGTTTGACATCCTCCTGCCAGGAGATCTCCCCGCAGGCTTCGTCTGCCCCGCCAATGTCCGCCTTATCCCCCTGACAGCGGTGCGTGAGGGTGGGCCTGAACAGTTGAAGCTTTGCGAACTTGCAGCTCCTGCATTGCCCCATGAAACCATTCTGCCCGATGTGAAGTCAACTCGCCCAAGCCACGCTCAGCCATCATGATTGTCTTTCTGCATACCCTGCTGCGCTGGTGGGTGGGCCTGCGCCTGCCATTCACCAGTTGGCGCGTTTCCGTGCAGGAGCTCTGCGGCACCTCGCGTGTGTCTGGGCAGGAAGTCCGGATGCTCACGGCCGGGATGCCACGCTGGGCTGCGCAAGTCGGCCCCTACTTTTTTGCAGGGGAGCCCGTGGTGGAGAAAACCACCCAGGTGCCGGTGTGGCAGCTGCGGCGGCATTTGAGCCAGCGGCAGGCCTCAGCCGACTTGACCCTCGTGGGGATTGACCGCATTTCAGCCCGGCTGTTTTTGGGGAAGGACTTTCTGGCGATGCCGCCCTTGATCTCCACCTGGCAGTCGGTCCCTGAGAATGCGTCGGATTTCTCTCTGAAGCGCAGCAGCGTGGCGTCGGATTTACGGCGTGTTAAAAAGCAAGGCTATACCAGCCAGCTTTCCAAGGCCGCCGGTGATTTTGATCTGTTTTACGAGCATTTCTACAAGCCCTACATTCTAGGCAGGCACACGACGAATGCCCGCCTGACACCCCGGTGGATGCTGCGGCTGGTTTATGCTTTCGGTTTCATTCAGTGGCTGACACTGAATGGGGAACGTGTGGCCGCAGACCTGGTGATGAAGCAGGGCAGGGGCTACAACCTGGTGGTGACAGGAGTGAAGGATGGGAGGCAGGATCTCCTGCGTCAGGGGGCTCTGGCCGCCCTCTACGTTCATTCGCTGGATCATGCCAGGCAGCTCGGCTGCACCCGCATCCTTCTGGGCAGCAGCAGAGCCTTTTTGCAGGATGGTCTGACGCGCTACAAGGGCAAGTGGATGCACGGCTTCAATCAGGATGATGGACACATCACCGCCAACCACGTTCTGCTGCTGCGGTGGAACCGGCTGGCTGGGCCCGTGGCGGAGTTTTTGAGCAGCGCAGGACCTATTCATCATGAACAGTCCGGCTATTCCGCGCTCTGGGCATTTCCAAGTCATCTGCCCCTGAGTGCTGAAACCCTGAAAAAGCATTGCGAAGCATTGAAATTAAAAGATCTATATCGTTTCCGCATCTTGCTGCCAGGCAAGGTTCCGCCTGGCTTTGTGGGCCCGCCGGAGGTGCGCTTGATCGAACTGGCGGCAGCGGAAAAGGCCGGGGCGGGTGGCATCATCGGCCTCGATTAACCTGAAAACCGCTGTTGTGGCAGCACTGGCATGTTGATCCTAGGTTTGGAGGCGGTGGCTGCGGCAGGTCCTGGGTTCACTCAGGTTCACCGTTGGAGGGGGGAGTGGGTTCAAAATCCACATTGAACCCAGTGAACCTAGAACCCATTGTGCGGGAATCACCTGGGCTGTGCCGGATGTGACACCGCACGCCAAAGCGCTCCAGACGCACGGGTCTTCGAGACCGCAGCAAGCGGTGAATTGTGATTTTTAATCTTTATTTAGGCGTATTTAGTTTTGCTTCAGGCACTCTCTTTATCATAAAGAGAGGCAGTTTATCAAATCATGGTCCAGAAGATTCCTTTTCACGAACATCGATCCATCATAGCGCAGATCCGGCGTGAAGTTTACACGACCGGCCTGCTGCATGAGATCGATGAATTTGATGAATTCGCCCATCATTTTGCGCTCTTCAACGCCGCCGGAGACATCACCGGTGTGGTCCGCATGCTGCGCAGTGATGAAGTGCCGCGACTGGAACTGCAATGTGAATCTGATGCGCAGGACCTGGTGTTCCCCCAGAGCGGGCTCATCATGGAAGTCTCACGCGGCTGCGCCCGGAAAAGCCTCGCCGGCATGCCGCTGATGCAGCTGGCCGTGGCGATGCAGCACTACGCCAAACTTCACAATGCCGCGCATGTGGTCACCAAATCCGGCAAGCGCCTGCTGCCGCTGTACCAGACCATGGGCTTTCGTGTCTTCGGCAAGCCATTCTACTCCGACTGGTTTGACGACCGCAAGACCGGGCTGATGAGCATCCCGATCATCTACGACTTCGTCAAACCCAGCAGTGCCCCCACGGTGGCCGTGCCTCGGCCCCAGCAGCATGAGGAAGAAGAAGTACTGGTGTGGTAAAACGACTGAGTGAAGTGGCAGTGCGGGCACAAAAAACCGCGTGACGCTGCAGCGCCACGCGGTTGTGAGTGATCGCAACGGGGGGGATCAGATTCAGCCGAGATCCGCAATACGCACCGGCTTGCCACCTTGTTCGGCGCTTTTGTCGGAGGCGAAGATGACTTCGAAGGTGCGCAGCGCTTCGGGGAAGCTGGTGAGCGGCATGTCCTTGCCTTCGTCCAGAGCGTCAAAGAAGGCCTGGAACTGGGTTTCGTAAGGGTGGTCGCTCACATCACCGGAGTCGAGCATCTTCATGGAGAGCTTGCTCCAGGCGTGCTTGTCGGTGTGCAGCTTCATGGAGTGGAACTTGTCGTCCAGCAGGCTGCCCTGGCTGCCGCACAGGTGGGTGTGGAAGTAGTAGGGTTGCAGGCAGTCCACCACGGCGGCGGATTTGCCCACGGCACCGTTCTTGAAGTGAATGAGGGTGACGCTGGTGGTGTCGTACTCGTAGGGCTTGAAGATCTCGCTCTGCGTCTTGGTGGAGAAACTGGTGACGCTTTCGATCTCGCCGCCCATGACCATGAGCAGGGCATCCAGCGCATGGCAGCCGGCGGTGAGCAATGCGCTGCCGCCATCCTTCTTGCCGGTGTTCCAGCGGAACTGGCCATACCAAGGGCCGATGCCGTGGTAATAATCGACTTCGCCGTAATGGATGCTGCCCAGCAGGCCTTCATCGATCAGCGCCTTGGTCACTTGGAATTGATTCGAGAAGCGGCACTCAAAGCACACGCAGCCTTTCACTCCGTTGGCCTTGGCAGCGGCGACGATCTCGCGCACTTCCTGCAGCGAGTTGGCCATAGGCTTTTCTAGGATGATGTGCTTCTTCGCATTCGCTGCCTTGATGGCCTGATCCCGGTGCTGGCTCGGGTAGCTGGAGATGTCCACCACGTGGATGTCTGGATTGGCCAGCATCTCGTCGAGGTTTTGGTAGCTCTTGATGGGCGTGCCGTGCTTCGCGGTCAGCTCAGCGTCGTCCAGCTTGCGGGAGGAATAGATCGCGGTGACCTGTCCCTGCTTGGTTTTGTTGATGGCGTCAATGTGAGCGCTGGCGGCCCAGCCGTATCCGATGATTCCGACGTTGTATTTCTTCATGGTGAGTGGGGGCATGCTCCAAACCGGAGGCATGATTGTCAATATCAATACCCGGTACGGAAGTGTCTCTTTCGAGTCTTTTTGCGCCAGCCAGCACGCATTAGGCGGCGCACAACGACTTCAGCCCTGATCCCTATTTTCCGCGCTGTGCCAAAAAATAACAAAGCCGCGTTGTTCACGCGGCTTTGCAGAGGGGTTTTAAACTGGAGGCCGGCTTATTCAGCGTCGTCTTCAGCAGGAGCGGCTTCGCCAGCGGCGGAGACGTTCAGCTTGACGGTGGCGGTGATTTCGTGGCCGAGCTTGACGACGATTTCGAAGTTGCCGGTGTTCTTGATCGGCTTTTCGAGGACGATCATGTGACGATCCACTTCGATCTTGGACTCTTCGGAAAGAGCCTTGGCGATGTCGATGGTGGTGATGGAACCGAAAGCCTTGCCGCCCTGACCGGTGGAGAGGGTGAGCTTGAGCTTCACCTTCTTCAGCTTGGAGGCAATCTTTTCAGCTTCAGCGACTTCCTTGGCTTCGCGCTCGGCACGCACGGCCTTGAGACGCTCGGTGTAGCGCAGGTTGCCCTTGGTGGCTTCATAAGCCTTGCCCTGGGGAAGCAGGAAATTGCGCGCAAAACCGCGCTTCACGCTGACGACGTCAGCTTCGGCTCCGAGGCCTTTGATTTGTTCTTTGAGAATAACTTGTGTGTTTGGCATGGCGACATTCCCTCGGGGAAAAAGGGGCGCGAAACTACACGCCTCCTAAGTTCTGTCAAAGGCGGATTCTAGGTTCTTTTGAAAGTGTGGGTTCCACTTCAGATCCCCATGTTGGCCAGCGTGGTCGCCAGCCGGTTCATAAAACCCGTCGCTTCCGGGTGCGCGGCCTCGAGTTCCTCGACCGAAGAGAGCCACTGGCCCTGGGCCTGCCCGGGCTCTGCGGTGGGGGCTTCAGCCTCGGTCTGTGCCAGCAGCTCAAGCAGCTTGGTTTTCGCGGCTTCTGGCAGATCGCCTGCGTCTGCCACCAGTGTCTTGAGTTGTTCCAGTTGCTCTGTGTTCATGGTTTTCCCACTGTGTCACCGCGAGCATGTCCCGACAAGAGTTTTGATGCCGCAAGAATGTGCAAGTCATGCGGTCAAATCGCCACGTCCTGCCACTGCCAGCAGCGCGAGCACGCTGATGCTGTCGCGGATGCGTCCATCGCGGGCCATTTGAATCGCTTCACTGAGCGGCAGGCGCAGAATTTCAAGTTCTTCCGTGTCCTCGGGCTGCGCCTCGGCATGGGTCAGACCTGTGGCGATGAAGATGTCGCAGACTTCATTGCTGGTGGAATTCGAAAGCTGGATGCCGGAGAGCAGGGGACTGATGGTGGTGGCGATGATGCCGGTTTCCTCCCTCAACTCACGCCTTGCTGCCTCTAAAGGGGATTCACCAGCCGGACAGCCGCCCTCAGGGATCTCCCACTCATAGCGTCCGTGGCAGTAGCGCCACTGGCCGACGAGCCAGGTGTAGCCCTCGTCATCCACAGGAATGACGCCGACCGCGATGTTCTTGTACTCCACCACGCCGTAAATGCCGGGGCCGCCTGTGGGTTTGAGCACCTGATCCTCACGCACGCGGATCCATGGATTGGCATAGGTCTCGCGGGTGGAAACGGTTTTCCAAGGGTTGGGGTGCTGGGGGAGATTCATGGTCTGGGAAGGAGGGTTCACTTTTCTGTGGAAAGCACCACCCCGTCTGCCTCCACCTGATACTTCTTGATCGCCTTCAGCACCGGGCCAAGCGTCTTGTCATTCTGATAAGGGCCCATGGCTCCATACATGGCCATGCCTTTGACCATTTCCTCCGGCACCGTCTTGCCAGGCACCCGCACAGCGCTGACTTTGGCATCGGGTCCCAGCTCGGTCATCTCCAAGGTGTAGTCCACTTCGCCGACGAGGTAACGCTTCGAGTCCTCCCAGAACTTTTTATTCATCGGCAGGCTGACATCGGTGACGATCGTCTGCTTCGCGGCATCCAGTGATTTCACCCGAATCATGTCTTTGTAACTGCCGCTGCCGCCGTCTGGAGCCAGCGTAAGCATGGCATTGAGGTCCGCCACGCTGAGCTTCATCGTGGCCGGTTTGCCTGAGTTCGCCAAGGCGGCAAAGTCGGTGAGCTTTTTCTCCAGATCGGGCACCGCCGCCACGTCAGGCAGTTTGGCAGGCGCCGACTGCGTGATCGCCGCGATCGCCGCATCCATGGTGGTCAGCGTGTAATAGCCCCACCAGATGATGAAGACGAAGACTCCGACCACCGCACTCATGATGATGCAGCCGTAGCCGGAGTGGAACTCGCTGGTGGGAACTTTTTGAATCTTATCCATCCCTCATCTGAATGCGGCGCTGGCAAAGATCAAGCCGGGGTTCGTCCGGGAGGTTATGAACTGCTCAGGGAGCAAGCCCGGCCTCAAGCCCTTCCAAGGCTGGCTGACTGACCGTCTTCGAGTAACCTGCACGGGCGAGGCGCTGGCCTGCCTCCACAAGAATGGCGGCGGATGCTGCTGGAGTGCGTGGCTGGGCGAGGCTGGCGATCATCTTCTGCCCAATGGCATCCAAAGCCGGACGCACCGTCATGTTGAGATCAGGCACCATGACGTCAGATGTCACGCCTTGCGGATGCTTCTGCAGCCATTCCTCCTGCACCACTTTGGCCGCCACCATCTGCCCGGTGAAAAAGCGCTGCACGCTTTCAGCCTTCAATCCAGCGGCCACACCGCGTTGAGTCATGGTGCGGAGCAGTTCCACCTCACGCACAGGATCGGTGATGGGCAATGACCGCACCTGCTTGGCCATGGCCACCTCATCCATCCAGTCCAGCCGCTCCACCATCAGGGCAGGCAGGGTCTTGGGTGAAGAACAGGCGCACGGCATCAGGGCCAGCACACACGACAGGATAGAAAGAGTGACAGATTTCATGATGCGAGATTAGGCGCTGATGGCTGAAGTCGTCCACCGCTTTGGCACGATGCCAAGCGGTCTCAGCTATAGGTGCCGAGCACCTGATGCACGTTTTCGATGGCCATGCTGCCTTCACCGACAGCGGCGCTGCAACGTTTGACGGAACCCGAGCGCACATCGCCTGCGGCAAACACACCGGGACGGCTGGTCTCAAAGGGGTAGGGCTTGCGATTCGCGTTTTTCCAGGCGGGAGCATCGGCCACGGCCTGGCCGGTTTTGATGAAACCTTTTTCATCACGCAGGATTTCGGGCGGCAGCCACTCGGTGCAGGGGCGGGCACCGATCATGGAAAACACCGCCGCTGTTTCCACGGTGCGGACTTCACCGGTCTTGGTATTGAGGATTTCAACCGACTTCAGCCGCTCATCTCCCATCATCTTCTGCACCTGGGTGTGATAGAGGATCTCGATGTTGGACCTCGTGGTCACCCGGTTGGAGAGGTAGCTGGACATGCTTTTGGTCAGGTCTGAACCACGAATCACCATGATGACCTTTTGGGCCACTTCCGACATGAACATCGCCGCCTGACCAGCGGAGTTGCCGGCACCGACGACGATGATGGTGTTGTCTTTGCAGAACTTGGATTCCATCTTCGTCGCGGCGTAATACACGCCCATGCTTTCGAATTTCTCGCGGCCCTCGGCATCGATCAGGTTGTACTGTGCACCGGTGGAGAGGATCACGCATTTTGACCGCAGAACGGTCATGCTGCCTTCGATCCGCAACTCCGCGCCATACTCACCCTCCGCAAACGAGAGCGTCAGTGCGCGGGATGGGGTGGAGAACTTCGCGCCAAAGCGATGTGCCTGGAGCTGGGCGCGGCTGGTGAGCGCACCGCCGCTGATGCCGGTCGGGTAGCTGAAGAAGTTTTCGATCAATGAAGATGATCCGGCCTGGCCTCCCGGCGCGAAGCTTTCCAGCACCACGGTTTCCAAGCCCTCCGAAGCGGCATTCACCGCCGCCGCCAGTCCGGCAGGGCCAGCGCCGACGATGGCTAGATCACACAGCAGCTCGGGGTCTTGATCGGTGGAAAGCGGGCGCAGCAGTCCGGCCACGCGGGCCACATCCAGAATGCTGGGATCATGCGTGACGGTGCCATCGCTGGCAATCAGCACGGGCAGGTCGGCAGGCGTGAGTCCGCGCAGTTCACAGATGGCCAGACCTTCGGTGGATGTGGCATCGATCAGGCGATGCATGACATGATTTTTATCGAGGAAATCGTCGATGCGATGTCCCAAGCTGCAGCGGGGGCTGGCGAGGATACGGAGGCCCGCGAATTCCTTGTCCCGCATCAGGCGCTCGCGCCTCATCATGAAGGCCTGCACCAGCGGCTCACCCACGCCCGGCAGTTCAGCCAGCGCCCATCTCAGCTTGTCGGCAGGCACAAGAAGGACCTCGGACTCCTCGGCTTTTCCCCGGTAGCTGGCGAGCGACGAGGTGCCCGTTAGCATAGAGACTTCGCCAACGAAATCGCGCGGCTTCGGGTTTGCGAGGATTTGCTCCACGCCATCGCGATTCTCATACACCTCCAGCTCACCACTGATCACGAGCGCCATCGGGAACTCCCGCTGCCCGGCTTTGACGATGATCTCTCCTGCGCGGATGGTTTGTCGAACGCCCAGCGCCTCCAGTTGCGCGAGCTGATGATCGTCCAGTTTCGGAAACGCGATGCTTTCGGTGTCGCGATAAAAAAGTTCGTCTTTCTCTTCAGCAGTCATGGGTGAATTCTTCCGCACTCGGGGGCAGGCGCAACGTAAAGTACTCACGTGCTTTAATTCGTTCTGGATTCTGGCTGCTTGAGGAGTTTTCCAGAACGAGCTAAGGCTCGTCAGCATCTTCATCTTGAAACCAACTTCCCCATCGAAAATTCTCATGGCCATGTCCGGTGGCGTGGACAGCAGCGTGGCCGCCGCCGAACTCGTGCGCGCCGGGCATGACGTGTCCGGCGTGTACATGAAGAACTGGATCAACGAGGAGAACATCATCGGCCACTGCCCATGGGAGGAGGACATCACCGATGCGGAGGCCGTGGCCAGGCAGCTGGGCATCCCGTTTCGGGTGGTCAATCTCATGACTGAATACCGCGAGAAGGTCGTGAAATACCTGATCGAAGGCTACCAGGCCGGCATCACGCCGAATCCGGACGTCATGTGCAACCGCGAGATGAAATTCGGCGTCCTATGGGACTGGGCGCAGGAGCATGGCTTTGAGGCCATCGCCACCGGGCACTATGCACGCAAGGTGGATGAGCATATTCTTCGCGGAGCTGACCCCAACAAGGACCAGACCTATTTCCTCGCCATGATGCAGCCGCATCAGGTGCGCATCGCGCAGTTCCCCATCGGGCATCTGCTCAAGCCGGAGCTGCGTGAGAAAGCCCGCGAGTTCGGTCTCAAGACGGCGGAGAAAAAGGACAGCCAGGGCATCTGCTTCATCGGCCAGGTGAAGATGGAGGATTTCCTGCGCACCTTTGTGCCGGACCAGCCGGGGCCCATTGTGAATCTTGAAGGCAAGGTGCTGGGCGAGCACCGCGGCCTGCACCTCTACACGCTGGGCCAGCGCAAGGGTCACGGCGTGGCCAGCCCCATCCACAAGCAGGCCTATGTCGTGGTGGCCAAGCGGCCGCAGACCAACGAACTCGTCGTCGCCATTGAAAATTCGGACACACCGCTGCTCTGGGCGCGCAAGGCCACACTACACTCCATTTCCAGCACCGGCGCCCCTTTGCAGGAGGAGCGTCTGCTGCAGGCCCAGCCACGCTACCGCTGCCCGGCGGGCAATGCTGTCTTCCGCCCTCTAGGCGATGGCCGCGCGGAACTCGAATACTCGGAGCCGCAGCGCGCCCTCACGCCGGGACAGATCTGCGCTTTGTATGATGGGGATCGTCTGCTCGGTGGCGCGGTGTTTGAAACCATCCAGTACACATGACCCCCACCATCCTCATTCTCGGCGGCGGTTGCTTTGGCCTGACCGCCGCCCTTGAGCTCCGCGCTCGGGGCTGGCAGGTGACCTTGATCGATCAAGGCCCGCTCCCGCATCCCGATGCTGCCTCCACGGACATCAGCAAGGTGGTGCGCATGGACTACACCAACGACGAGCAGCACACCGCCATGGGCGAGCTGAGCCTGCGACGCTGGCGCGAGTGGAACGCCCGCTGGGGAGAAGAACTCTACCACGAGGTCGGCTTCCTCGTCATGTCCCGGGACACGATGAAGCCTGGCGGCTTTGAACATGACAGCCGCGCCTTCCTCACGCCACGCGGCCACCCTTTGCGCCGGACCTCGGCTGAGATGCTGCGGGAACTGCACCCGGCCTGGAATCACGCGCTTTACCGCGATGGCTACCTGAATCCCGCCGGGGGCTGGGTGGAAAGCGGTCGGGTGATTGCGCAGTTGGCCACCGAGGCCCGGCAGGCCGGAGTGGAAATCTCCGAAAACGTGCCGCAGCCACGCCCGCAGTTCACGGGCTCCCGCTGCACCGGCATCACCTCCGCAGACGGGCAAAGCTGGCAGGCCGATTCCACCCTTGTAGCCGCCGGAGCTTGGACGCCCACGCTGCTGCCGCACCTGCAGGACGTCATGTGGGCCACCGCTCAGACGGTCTTCCATTTCCAACCGCAGGACACGCGCCCATTCACCCCGCCGCAGTTTCCCGTCTGGGGAGCCGACATCGGTCGGACCGGCTGGTATGGCTTTCCGGCCAATGCCGCCGGACTTGTCAAAGTGGCCAACCACGGCCCCGGCCGCCGGGTGAATGCCTCAGATCCGCGAACACTGCCGGCAGGGGAGGAGGAGCGCTACCGTGCCTTCCTCCGCGAAACCTTTCCCACCCTGGCCGATGCCCCGCTGCACTCCACCCGCGTCTGCCTGTACTGCGACACCTTTGACGGAGCCTTCTGGATCGATCACGACCCCAGTCATCCCGGCCTCATCATCGCCGCCGGAGATTCCGGCCACGCCTTCAAGTTCACGCCCGTCTTGGGTGAAATCATCGCCGACGTCGTCGAGCGAAAGCCGAACCCATGGGCGGATCGCTACCGCTGGCGCGAAAAAATTGCCACCAGTTCGGATGGTGCCCGCGCCTCAACGTAGGTCGCCTTTCCATGCTGCACATGGGTGTGGGGAGGCTGGCTTGAAACACTGCGCAAATAACTAGTTAACAATAGTTAATAATTATTTATCACTGAATATTTATATAACTCTAGTTGAGCCATCGTGTCTCCAAGAAATGAACACAGACTGCCTGAAGAAACGATCTGAGCGTTTCAAAATGAAACGCCATTGATGCCGCAGGAGCAAGGTTAAAACAGCATGGGCTGATCATCGATCTCAGCCGCTTTGCTGCGTCTTTTGCGCGGAGCAGGCTCTTCAACAGGGGCAAGGACGGCGACGTTTTCTGCGGGTGCATCAGGAGCCGTAACTGCGGCCACTTCAGGGAGCGCTTCAGCAACATCGACAGTCACTTCTTCCATGGCCACTTCAGGAGCAGCAACTACGATCTCCTCAAGGTGGGCCTCATGGATCACTTCAGGTTCAGCCACCTCTTCAGGAGCCTCTGGTGGCAACATCTCAGGCTCTTCCGCCACGCTCTGAGATTCAATGACAACCTCAGTATGTGCCGTGACATTTTCCATGACCTCTAGCTCAATGTTTGGCGCATTTTCCTCACTGACAATCAAAGGGGAATCTGTTTTAATTACTTCATTAACGGGATGAACCGGAGCGGCACTTTTCTTCACCTTGGGGGCCTTTACAGGCTTTGGCGCTAACGGCTCGTCCGTCACTTTTTCTGTCACTGCTGCCTTGCGCAGTCGGTGTCTGGCCACCCGTTTCGCGGTCAGAGCTTTGTTCTGCGCCACCGGGCTGTTGTGACGTTTGAAGTTACGGAAGGAGAGTTTCTCATTCGTTTCAATAAGCCAGCCGGTTTTCTCCAGGGCTGCGGCGAAACCTTTGCGTCCCACGATCTTGTCGATGAATTCTTTGGTAACGCCAAGGTCGTTAGGATCAATGCGGTTCAATTCCGCCCAGGACCACAAGCGCACCAGCTTCCCCACGACCGCGTCATCATCCAGTCGCAACTGGGTGGCCAAACTGCAAATCTCGGGCTTGTCCGGCGTACAGATTTCGATCTTGATCCAGGGGCGTCTCATGGCTGCAAGAGCTTGCAGGGAAGGGGAACTCAGGTCAAGGAAACCTTATTAACGTTACATTGTTGTTTTGTGAACAACTCGTCGAACACATGCCGTTGCCGCCCGTACACAACTCCACCCAAACTCAGCTTGAGATATCTGGGTTGCTGGCGGTCTGGATCAGGTAACTACGCCACCGTTTCCGTCAAGTGAGCGAGCCCACTTGGCGGAGACGATAGCAATCAATCTACTTGGCCCCATCACTCATGCAGGCCTGAGCACGCTTGAGCAGTTCATCCGGCGGCACATCTTCGAGGTGCTGGCTGAAGCTCCAGCGGTAGCCGAAGGGATCGCGGAGCATGGCAGTGCGTTTGCCCCAGAACTGATCTCGTGACGGGCTCAGCGGGGAGCCACCGGCGGCGAGGGCGCGGGCAAAAGCTTGGTCGCAGTCGTCGACCTGGATCGTGAACACGCAGGGGGCCAGAGCGCCCTCCGGGATGGCAAAGGCGTGCCCTGGAGGAAACTCATCGGAGATATAGATATGGGTGTTGCCGATCATGAATTCCGCATGCGGCACGATGCCCGGGGCAGGAGACAGGCGGTAGAGCTCCACGGCACCGAAGGCCCGGGCGTAGAAGTCGAGTGCAGCGGCGGCGCTTTTGCAGGTGAGGGAGAAGGAGACGGTGGGTTCGTTGGCTTGGCTCATGGGTGGTATTTCGGTGGGTTGTGAATGCGGATCGCCATCTTTTGCGATCACGCGCCATTCATCGCACCACCCCCTGACAGCCTTATGTCAGGGGTGTTTTCACCCGTGCCGATTTTTTCGGCTGATGGTGATCCGCAGTCGCGAGGGCCAGTTCGGTCACCTTCATCCGCAGAACTTCGGGAGAGAGAATCTCGGCATCGGTTCCCATGCTCAACAACCAGCGGGCCACGTAGTCGAAGCCATCCGAGCGGAAGACAAAGCGGACGCGCACTTCGTTGCCCATGCTTTCCTCCTCGATGATCGTCGGCCCCCAGAAGCGGCGGACACTTTCGATGAGCCTTTCCGGGACTTCGATGACCGCGCACTCACTGCGCTCCGGCATCATGCACTTGGCGATGTGCTGCGTGAGATTGAAATCCGGGTGCGGGGGGATCGGCTCCGGCAGCGTCTCGCAACGGACGATACGGTCCACACGAAAATCCCGCATGTCTCCGCGCAAGCGGCACCAGGCGATGAGGTGCCAGTGGTCGAGGTAAAACACCAGCCCCCGTGGCTCCACCAGACGCTCGGTGGGTGCGCCACGTGCGGCACCCAGGTAGTTGAGCCGCAGCACACAGCCCTCGGCCATGGCCCGCTGGACGGTGCTCAAAGGCACGCTGCCCTTGGTCGGGGATCGCCCGCCAATCACCATGGTTTTGCGCAGACGGTCCACGCGGCCTTGCAGGCCTGGAGGCAGGACGGCCGTCACCTTGCCCATGGCGGAGCGGATGGCATCGCGCATGGAGGCATCCGTCATGCGTTCGACCAGCAGCCCGCCGGTGACGAAGGCAAAGGCTTCCTCGGGCGAGAACATCACCGGTGGCAGGCAGTAGCCGCTCATCAAACTGTAGCCCACACCCGGCTCACCCACGATGGGCACACCGCCTTCACCCAGTGCCGCGAGATCGCGATACACGGTGCGCTCGGTGATCTCGAAATGATCGGCCAGCTGAGCAGCGGTGATGACCCGGCGCGATTGCAGCAGCATCACCATGGAGACGAGGCGGTCGGTGCGGTTCATGCCTCACCTCCGATGTCGGGATACTGCTCCGCAAAAGGCAGCCAGGTGTCGCGCTTCAGGTTCGGTGCGTTCGAGCGGGTGATATTCAGCGTCACCTGCAGCTCCACCAGCGCACTGTCCACCTTGCTCTTGCTGATTGTGCCCGAAGGCGACAACGCCTTGCGCAGCTCCGCCGTGGTGTGCGGTTCACTGCGGATCAGCTCAAAGGCGCGCCGTGCCAGCGGGCTGCATGTGGAAACGGGGCGATGATGCGCCGGATAGTGGACGTCCCGTAAGTTCTCAATGCTCATCAGCATCGCGAGTCCGCCGGGCAGCTTGCCGTAGAAGATCTCATCGGGGAACTGCGCCGGCAGTTCGTTCTTCCATGCCCACACCGCCTCCACTTTCGCACCCCATCCTGGCTGCCCGGGCTGTCTCCCGGGCAGGTCCACCACATCCCAGAGGCTGGGGAGGTCGGAGGTTTTCGAGCCAAAGATGAGGCAGGTCTTCGCTTTCAAGACGAAGGCGTAGGCTTGCTCGAAGGTTTTGATTTTGGCGGAGCGCTTCGGCTTCATGAGAGGGCTGCAGTTATGATGCGCCATACACTGATCCCCGAAACAGCGCCCCGAGTTTCTTTTCCAAAAATCGCCTGTTCCCCGCCTTCTCAATTCGCCCGATGCTCGGCATGGCTCAGGGCATGCAGTGCGTGGCGGAGTTCGGTGAATCGAACCGGCTTGATGAGGTGCGCGACGAAGCCGGCTTCGCGGGAAAGCTGGAGGTCTTCGTCCGTGCCGTAGCCGCTGAGGGCGATACCCTGCAGGCCATGCTGCGTGTGCAGGATTCGCATGAGCTCGTGGCCGGTGCCATCCGGGAGGCCGAGGTCGGAGATGACGGCATCAAACTCTTTCTGGCGCGCCTGCGTCAGGGCCTCCGCCTTGGTGCCCACCCCCACCACGGAATGACCGCCGCGGGTCAGCAGGCGGGAGAGCACCTGCAGGCTCTGCTCATGGTCTTCCACGAGGAGCAGCCGCAGCGGAGCCTGGGCCACCTCGGCATGTTTGCCGCCGCCAGCGGCATCCGGCTCGGTGCCAGGAGACTCCTGGGCTGCACCGGGCAGGCTCACGGTAAAACGGGCGCCTTTGCCGGGACCTTCGCTATGGGCCTCCACCTTGCCGGCATGCAGGGTCACGATGGCACGGGTGATGGCGAGCCCGAGACCGAGGCCTGGGACGCGGGAGTCGCGGGAGGTGGCGGCCTGCTCGAAGGGCTCAAAGATGCGCTCCTTCAGGGCTGCATCGAAGCCTCTGCCTTCATCGTCAATCTCAATGCAGAGCGCATCCCCAGCGTCGGGGCAGGAAGAAACATCGAGCGAGCGAATGGTGACGCAGGAGCCAGCGGGGGAAAACTTCACGGCGTTGCGCAGGATGTTCCAGAACACCTGCTGGAGACGGGTGGAGTCTCCCTGCAACTGGGGTTTCGCCGCGCGCAGCTCCAGGGAAAAACGAACGCCCCTTTCACGGGCTTCGTCCTGCACCATTTCCACCACATGCCTGAGCAGGGCGTGCACATTGCAGGGCTCGGTCCGCAGGGAGAGCTTGCCATGGGTGATGCGCGTGATGTCCAGGAGATCGTCAATCAGACGGGCCTCAAGCGCGATGTTGCGCTCGATCATGCGAAGCTGCTGGCGCACGTCTTCGGAAAGGGATTCGTCCTCCTTGAGCGCGCTTGCGGTCATGAGCACCGGCGTCAGCGGCGTGCGCAGTTCATGGGAGAGCTGGGCGATGAAGACGTCCTTGGCGGCGGAGGCTGCGCGGGCAGTGGTCTCGCTTTCGCGCAGGAGGGCCTCGGCTCTGCGGCTTTCCGTGATGTCAAAGCTGGCGCCGTCAAAGCGGAGCGGCCGGCCGTCCTCGGCATAGAACGGATGACCGACGGCGCGGATCCACTTGATGCTGCCGTCCTGCGGGCTGACGGTGCGGTATTCGATTTCGAAACGCTGCTTGTTGGCGATCGACTGCTCGATCCCGAGGCGGGTTCTTTCGCGGTCGTCAGGATGCAGGATCGAGTAGAAAAGAGCAATATCCACGCCTGCCTCCGGTGGCAGCCAGAAGTGTTCTTTCACGAGGCTGTCCCACTCCAGGGTGCCAAAGGGGAGATCGCAGAACCAGAAGCCCACCTCGGCGATGTCCTTGACGATTTCCATGCGCTGGGTGGTGCGGAGCAGGGCCTCCTCCGCAGCTCTGAGCTCCGTGGTGTCCTGCACGGTGCCCCGGAGGCCGAGGACTTTGCCATCCGCGCTGGTCACGCGTTCGCCGCGCGTGGTCACCCAGATTTTCTTGTCTCCGCAGCGTGCTTCCAGGTGCAGCCGGTAGCCTTTGCCCGTCCGGGCGGTGGTTTGCATGGCCTCGTTCAGCTGGTTCCAGGCCTCCTCGGAATAGAGGGTGCCGCGCTGCTCGCTGAAGGAAGGGAGGCGGTCTCCGGTGGGGTCGATGTTAAAGATGTGGTAAAGCTCCTCGGAGCCAATGATGGCATCCGTGCGTGCATCCCAGTACCAGCTCCCCAGATGAGAAAGCTGCTGGGCCTCGCGCATCAGGCGTGTCTGCTCCAGCAGGGAGCGCTCGCGTTGTTCACGCTCCCGGAGTTCCTGATCCACATGGGCGCGGGAGCGGTGAAGCATCTCGCCCAGGGCGATGATGGCCGTGGCCATGAGGACAAAGCCGGTGACGCCAACCGCCCAGGTGGAGGGCTTGAGATCGGGCTGATCCGGCGGAACAAACAGCCAGAGGGTCAGGAAGAAGCCGATCAAAGCGGCGGCGGCAGTGGCCCGCCAGCGGCAATAGCGGGCTGCGATGGCGATGCCGAAGATGAGAACGAGGAAGGGCAGGCGATCCCCCAGCGAAGGAGCGAGAAGAGCCCTCACGACGACTGAGCCAAGCATAATAAGCAGGGCTTTGCCAAAGGACAGCAGGGAGGTCGTGATACGTGCGCGCGGCATAAATCAGCAGCAGCAGCGAGCCTAGCTTGAACCACCTGAGCAGCAACATGGAATGCGGAATGCTGCGGCAGTACTGCCGCTACAACTGACGTGGATGGGGCTTTTAATTTGGCAGCGGTTTTTCGCAACCAGCCTCGGAGTCCTCATCCCCGAAACAATGCCCCGAGTTTCTTTCCCAAGATCACCCCGGCTCCGAGGATGGTCACGGCGAGGAAGATCATGGCCCACACGCCGAGGGCGGAGGCGAGATTCGGGCCGCTGCCGAGAGAGAGTACGAGGGAGTAGATCGCCTTGGTGATGGGGAAGTAGGCGGCCTGCTGCGCGAGGATCATGGAGTCGCTCACTTCCAGCATGGCAAAGGAGAAGGCGAGCAGGGCACCGGCGACGAGATTCGGCGCAACGAGTGGCAGGGTGATGCGCCAGAGCGCTTTCTCCGGGCGCGCACCGAGATTCTGCGCGGCTTCCTCCAGCGTGGGGCTGACCTGCTGAAAGCCGGCGGCGGCAGACCTCACGACGTAGGGCAGCCGGCGTACGGCATACGCGATGACGAGCAGCAGCAGCGGATCTTCGCCGAGCATCAGCCAGTGGAAGGGCTGGCCCTCCCGTGTCATGGCCAGATAACCAAAAGCCATCACGATGCCGGGCACGGCCAGCGGCAGCATCGCCATGGCATCGAGAAGCTGGCGGCCCCAGATGCGGGTGCGCACGGAGACGTAAGCCACGCCGATGCCGAGGACGAGCGCTACGAGCATCGCCAGCGTGGAGTATTTCAGGCTGTTGGTGATGGAGGAAAGCGTGAGCTCATGACCCAGCGCATCGCGATAATGCTCCAGCGTTAGCGAGTGCGGGATGACCGTGCCATACCAGTCTTTGGAAAATGAAAGCAGCACCACGCCGAGATGCGGCAGCACCGCCAGGAAGGTGACGCTGGCAAAGAACGCGGTGCAGATCCAGCCGAGTCCCGCAGGCAGCGCGATGGTTTCACGCCCCGTGGTGGCACGTCCGCCGCCACCCGAGTTCGCGCTGCCAAAGAAGAGCTTGCCCATGAGGTAAAACAGCGTGCTGAAGACCAGCATCACTGCCACCAAGGCATAGGGGAAGGGGTTTCCGCTCAGGTCATTGATGCTGCGGAAAATCTGCACGGCCGTGACGCGATCGTAGTCAAACAGCAGCGGCACGCCCATCTCGGTGAATGACCACACAAACACGATGGTGCCGCCTGCAAAGACACCGGGCATGATGAGCGGCAGAGTCACACGCCAGAAGCGGCTCCAGGCATTGCAGCCCATGTTTGCCGCGGCTTCTTCGAGCGCGGGATCCAGGTTTGAAAGCGCCGCCGCTGCATTGAGATAGATGATGGGGTACAGGTGCAGCACCTCCATGACGATGATGCCCAGCATGCGATGCTGCCCGAGCCAGTCCGTGGGATGCAGGGCGTCCATGAGCCCGAGATTGATGAGCAGGCTGTTCAGCGCGCCCGCCTGACCCAGCATCGTCTTGATGCCGATGGCCCCCACAAACGGCGGCAGGATCATGGGCATGAGCACCAGCGAGTTCATCAGCGCACGTCCTGGAAAGGCAAAGCGCACGTAGCACACCGCCAGCGGCAGGGCCACGCAGAGGGAGCCCAGCGTCGTCCACACCGCGATGATGAATGAATTCCACAACCCGTCGCGATACAACTCGTTGAGAAACACCTCGGACACATACTCCAGTGTGAACTGATGATCCGGCCCCCGAAACGCCGCCTCCAGCGCCGCCCAGATCGGGTAGGCAAAGAAGCACGCGAAGAACGCGGTCATGCCCAGAAAGATCAGCAGCGAGAGGGTTTTCGACATGGGGTTGAAGGGTTACTCACCATTCCGCGCCATGCGGCCGGCCTTGATGTATTGATTGCGAAAGGCGTCTCCGAGTTCACGCGCGAGGCGTGTTTCCTGCACCTTGTCACGGGCGGCGAGAATCTTGGCGATGTTGCCGGTGGCGGCTTCGTATTTCACCCGGGTGAGGTCTTCCAGCACCTTGATGGCACGCTCCGGCATGCCGTGATCAATGATGGCCTTCCACGCAGCATGCAGTTCATTGTGGGAGTCCACGCAGATGATGCGGACGATGAAGCGGATGGCATTGAAGGCTGCGGCGGTGCGCGCCGGGTGGTAGGTGAAGGCCTGGGCTTTTTCAAAGGGCGCCTCACGTCCATCGCTCATGCGGGCGATGTTGTCCGGTGTGTAGAAATCATGCCGCACGGGCAGGCGGCGCAGGGCGTGCTCCTTCGGGCCGCCGGGTTCGCCGACGCGGTAGCTCCACAGCTTCTGCCCCTGGTCTCCTAGCACGAACTCGATGAACGCGGTGGACAGCTCCGGCTCAGGAGCGCCGCGCAGCAGGCCGATGGGATCCACGCTGACCGAGGTGCCGCCCAGAGGTGCGATGAATCCCACGCGTGAGGTGCCATCGGCTTTCCGAACGTCCTCTTCAGCCGAGCGTCCGTAGAAGTCGATGCACATGCCCGCAGCGGCATCGCCCTTGGCGACTTCGAGGGGGATCTTGGTGGAGAAGTCGGTGAAGTAGCGTGCATTGGCGCTGATGCGCAGAATCAGGCGCAGTCCTTCATTCCAGCCTTCCTCGACAGCATGCGCTTCGAGTTGATCCGGGGTGAGCTTTGATTTCGGCACTGCTTTGAGGCGATCATACGCGAGCTGCATCTGCTGCTGGATCAGCATTTCCAAAGCCTTTGTGACCGAGCCGCTTTTGCCGGGATCACTCAGGGCGATCTGGCCGTAGTAACGCGGATCGGCCAGGTTGTCCCAGGCCACGGGATCGGTCGGGATGCCGATGCGGCGCAACACATCCCGATTGAAAACCATGCCGCTGCTGGAAAGGCAGGTGCCGCACCAGCGGAACTGCGGATCGCGGAAGGGCTCTCCACTGAGTTTCTCGGGAATGCCGGTATCGCTGAACCACTCCGGGTGCTTTTTCGCGAGACCGCTGAGGCCGGTTTTTTCGCCGTCACCCGCCACCAGCGTGCCCGCCTTGGCCTGCTGCTCGAAATCGTACGCGCCACCGCCAAAGAACACATCGATACCGGTGCCGATGTTTGAGGCGAGGTAGGCTTTGCGTGCGGCATCTTCAGTTGCGGCCTTGGGGTTCAGGCAGGACTGCGCCACGGCGGGAGTCCATGTCTGATGCAGCTTGGACTGCCAGTAGTTTTGAAACGCTGCGGTGGCTTCGGACTTGATGAGCATCGCGATCTCCGAAGTGCCGCCGGGCACGCGCCAGTCGATGAAGATCGTTTCTCCTTTCGTGGCTTTCCAGTGCCTGGCAAAGGCGTGCCCAAACTCCTCGCGGATGCGGTCATGGTGCGGGGAGATGATCACCAGCCGCCGGTCGTAGTGCGCGGGGGCGGTGCTCTGGGTTGGCTTCAGCAAAAACGGACCCGCCAGCGTGGCCAGCATCAGGAAAAAGACCGCGAGTTCCTTCCGCCACTGCTGAATCCATGCGAGCACGGCTTGGGTGCGCGGATGGTGTAGCAGAGTTGTGAGGCGCTCGTTCATTTGCGCAGAATCACGACATCACCCATCGCTGCCATCACACGCACTTCGTCCTCGCCGGGCATGCGAAGGTCCTGCGGGTTGGTCTCGCAGACCTTGATCAGCGGACCGCCTGTCACTTGGACGAGATACTGCACCGTTGCCCCCAAATAGGTCGTGTCGATGATGCGGCCGGGGAAACGGTTTGGGGAATCGAGCACGCTGCCAAAGGTCAGCGCCTCGGGCCGGACGCTCATCATCACGGGCTGGCCGCTGGAGGGCTGCCAGGTGGCGTCGGTACGGCCACGCAGTACACCGAAAGGAGTTTCCACATCGTAAAATCCTGCCCGGCTGCTTTCGCGCAGGGTGCGGCCTTCGACGAAGTTCGTTTCGCCGATGAACTCGGCCACCATGCGGGACGCGGGATTGAGGTAGATCTCGGGAGCCGCCCCCACCTGGATCAGCTTGCCGGCGTCCATGATCGCCATGCGGTCGGCCATGCTCAGGGCTTCATCGCGGTCATGCGTCACGTAGATGGCGGTGAGGCCGTGCTGCTTGACGATGTGGCGGATCTCCGTGCGCATCTCCAGGCGCAGCTTGGCATCGAGATTGGACAGCGGTTCATCCAGCAGCAGGCACTTGGGCCGGATCACCAGCGCTCGTGCCAATGCCACGCGCTGCTGCTGCCCGCCGGAAAGCTGCTGGATCTTGCGGGAGCCGAGGCCGTCCAGCTTCACCTGCTCCAGCGCTTCCGAGACGCGGTGCTCGATCTCGCGGCGGGGGCGCTTCCGCTCCTCCAGCCCGAAGGCCACGTTTTGCGCCACGTTCAGGTGCGGCCACAGGGCGTAGCTTTGAAACATCATGCCAGTACCGCGTTTGTGCGCAGGCAGGCGGGTCACGTCCTCGTCATCAAACCAGATCTTGCCGGCATCCGGCGTGTAGAATCCGGCGATGTGGCGGAGCAGGGTGGTCTTGCCGCAGCCGCTGGGCCCCAGCAGGAAGAACAATTCCCCGGATTCGATCTGCAGGTTCACACTGCTCAGCACGACACTGCCGCTGAATCGTTTGGTGAGTTCCTGAATTGTGATCGTGACCATGCGGGATTTGCTACGGTTCTACTTGAGCCGCAGTACAATGGCAAGCTTCGCAGACATTCTCACAAGAACTCAACATCGCAGTTGCAAAGCCTGCGGCTCTGTCCAAAATGCACGTCCTCTCGCCAACCGGCAGCCACCTCAAAACGGCTCCGCTGGAGAGAACGTCAAACCTAGGTCGGGCTGTAGTTCAGCCTGGTAGAACGCTTGCATGGGGTGCAAGAGGTCGTGAGTTCGAATCTCGCCAGCCCGACCACGGTTTACGTTTCAGCGCCATGAATGGCGCTTGGGGCGCGGAACTTGAGTCCGCAGCTCTCCGCCGAAGCACCGAGCTCTTACCGGCAAACCATCCCCGTCATGCTCCCTCAGGCGCTTTCTTCGGCTCGCGGAAAAAGAGCAGGAAGACCACCAGCACGGTCACGGCGATCCATGCAGGCGTGGCCCAGATGGCGGACCAATCGTGGGTGATGGCTCCTTTCGGCGCGGCCAGTTTGTGCTGATCCATGAAGTATCCGGCGAGGTAGGTGCCGACGAGGGAGCCGAAACCCCACAGGATGATGGCGATGAGGCCCTGCGCGGCGCCGCGAATGCGCTCGTTGGCTTCGCTGTCCACGTAGAGTTGTCCAGCGATGAAGAGGAAATCGTAGCAGACGCCGTGCAGCAGGATGGCACCAAAGATGAGCACAGTGCCGGTGCTATCAGCACTGGCGCTGAGCATGAAGTAGCGCACGGCCCAGGACAGGATGCCGAGGAAGATGGTCTTCTTGTAGCCGAGCTTTTTGAGCATCAGCGGCAGCAGCATCAGGAAGACGATGTCAGAGACTTGGGCCAGCGTCATCTTCTGCGCCATGTCTTCCCACTTCAACTGCGTGAGGTAGGTGCCCATGTTCACGAAGTAAAAGTACAGCGGGATGCAGATGAGGAACATGCACAGGATGAAGATGGCAAAGGTGGGCTTCTTCAGCAGCGCCAGCGCATCCAGGCCCAGCACTTCGCTCAGCGGCACATTCTGGCCTTTCTTCTTCGGCGGCGTGTGCGGCAGCGTCAGGGCAAACAGGCCAAACACCAGCGAGGTGCCGCCGGCCAGGTAGTATTGCAGCGAAGACTGCTCGCCCTTCAACTGGCTGAGCACCACGCCCCCGGCAATCCAGCCCACGGCGGAGAAGATCTTCACAAAGGGGAAGTCCTTCTTCGCATCCGCCAGATGCGTCATGGAGATGGAATTGCCCAAAGCCAGCGTGGGCGCGTAGAGCGTGCAGTAGAGGATGAGCGTGGGATAGACGCTGCCAAAGGTCTTCAACTGCGGGACGTAGAACATCACCAGTCCACCCGCGATGCCGAGCACGGCGATGATTTTTTCCGAGGCAAAGAAGCGGTCGGCGATCAAGCCCACGATAAAGGGCGAGAGAATGGCCCCCCATGCAAACGCGCCATAGGTCGCGCCGATCTCGGTGCCGGTGAAGCCCAGCGTGCCGAGGTAGCTGCCCAGCGTCATGTACCAACTGCTCCAGATGAAGTACTGGAGGAACATGAAGAGGGAGAGCTTGATCTTGAGGGATGATTGCATGGTGTGCGTGTTGTGGGAAAAGATTCACTTCATGCCGTCGGCGGCGGACCAGGGCTCGATGAGCTGGAGGTTCTGCTTCTGAAGCGCCTGATAGCAGTCAGGTAAATCTAAAAGCTGCAATACCTGCGGCAGCATGAAGGCGGTGGGCCATTGCTGGTCTTCGTGAGACGCGATATCATGGAAGGAGCTGAACGCATGCTTCAGCGTGACCTGTTTCAAACCGGGGCTGAGCACGGCGGCCAGCGCGGCAGGCAGCGCACCCCAGCCCTGACCGGCGAGGTGGATCTCCGTGTGACCCGCTGCGGTAAGAAGCTGGATCACGCGCAGCACATCGAAGACGCGCTGGCCCAGCAGCGGGCGGTCGAGCATCTGGCTGTAGGCGGCGTAGAAGTAGTGGCTGCCGTAGAGGCCGAGGAATTGATTCGCGCCGCAGGTGTCGGGCTGGGAGTCGCCGATGCCGCGTACATCGCAGGCAAAGAATGCCGCATCGGGCGCGGCGGCGATGAGTTCCTGCACGAAGGGATCGCTGCGCAGTTCCGCATCCGCCGAGCGGTGGGAGATGTACAGCACGGCCTTGCTCTGCCCCCGTGGCAGGCGCGAGGTGAGGGCTTCGGCGCTCAGGCGCGTGAGCAGCGCGAAAATCATCGGCTCCGTCTCCACGGCGTAGGTGCAGTAGCCTTTGGTGGGATACTTGCGTGAGCCCACGCTGCGCAGGATGCGGTAATCTGGCGGTGTATCCGCGAGCGCCGGCAGCTTCAAAACCGCACGCACGGCTTTCTGCAAAGCTGCGCCGCTCAGTGGCTTGCGCTTGGCGGCCAGATCGTCTGCTTTCTCACGCGTGAAGCTCATCAGCGTGCGGGAGCCGGACTCGGCCACCTGGCCCTTGGGCGTGCAGAGCAGGTCCGCATCTTTCTCGATCGTCATCGCCGGTTCGGCGGCTGCGGCGGGAATGCCGGCGGCCTTGCCAAAGAAGCGGTACATCGCCTCGCGGTTGGACTGCGTGTAGCCGTGTGGATCGGGCCCGATGTGGAGCTGGATGTTCTCCGGCTTGCCGAGCAGGGTGTAGAGTTTCTTCAGGCGCTCGTAGCTTTCCGTGGAGCCGCGATTGTCGAAGAAGTCCTTTTCCTGCGCCAGGATGATGACCGGCTTCGGTGCCATGGCGGCGAGGAAGTCGCAATGATCGAGATCGTTTGCCAGCACACGCGGCGGGCACTGTTCCATGTCCTGCGGCAGTTCGTTTTCGGCATCGCGGCGGAAGGTGGTGATGAAGCAGGAGGGCGCGCCCATGGTGAAGCGCGGCTCCAGCCCGCAGAGCCAGGTGGTCTGCGTGCCCCCGCCGGAGTTGCCGGTGATGCCGAGATGCTTGGTGTCGATCTCCGGCCGCGTGATGAGGTAGTCCAGCGCACGAATCCCATCCCACGCGAACCAAGTGCCGAGAAACTCTCCCACCAGCGCCTGCGGTGCGCCCATCTGATTGTGCTCCGTGGTGCCACCGCCGAGGCGGGAGCCGAGCTTTTCATTCAAATACTGAAACCGCTCGCCCTGACCAACGGGATCAATGAGGAAGCAGGCCTGTCCCTGCCGCGCGAGTCCCTGCGCAAAGCTCTGGTAAGCCTCCGCCGCCTTGCCATTGAGCGAGTGGCCGCAGACACCGATCACGCCGGGGACCTTGCCCTTGCGATTCGTGGGCAGATAAAGATTCCCCGTGACCAGATAGCCGGGGCGGCTCTCAAAAATGATGTTTTCAATGCGGTAGCCATCGCGCTCCAGGGTCTTCGCCACTTTAGCATTGAGAGGTGTTTTTTCCGGTAACGGGCCGAAGCACTCGCGAATGCGCTCCTGCACTGACTTCACATAGGCCTCGGCGTCCGCCTTGGTCTTCAAAGCTTCGCGGCGCGCATTGCCACGCTGCTCGGCGGCGCGCACCTCGGCCACCAGCCAGTCCTGCATCATGCGGGGGAAGCGGTTCAAGGCGGGGACGGCTGGTGCAGCGCCTGCTGCTGGTGCTTTGGCGGCGGTTTGTGCCACTGCGGTGCCCGTGCTGCCGAAGAAGGATTGGAGCACAGGCAGGCTCATCAGGCCCAGGCCGGTGGTTTGCAGAAAGTCACGACGGCGGGGAAGGTGAGAGGTGTCCATGAGAGGTAGCTTGATGAATATCGGAACCAATGTGCGTTTCTTTCCCATGCACACGCCTGCTACTCCAAATCGTCGTCAATTTCTTAGCACCGCCGTTCCTTTCATTGTCTCCGCCGCCACGCTTGGCCGTGCGGGAGCCGTCTCTCCGAATGAAAAAATTCGCCTCGCCTGCATCGGCGTAGGCGGGCAGGGGACAAGCAACCTGCGGGCGCTGATGGCGGATGAACGCGTGCAGGTCGTCGCCATCTGCGATGTCGATTCCCAGCACGCCGCTGCTGCTGCCAAGCTGGCCGGACTGCCCGAGGGCGCGATCTTCAAGGACTTCCGCGAGGTTTTGGCCCGCAAGGATGTGGACGCCGTGATGAATGCCACGCCCGACCACTGGCACTCGAACGTGGCCATCGCCGCCGCGAAGGCGGGGAAAGATCTGTATTCAGAGAAGCCCCTCGGGGCCAGCATCGCCGAGGGCCGGGCCATCTGCCGGGCGGTGGAGGAAAACAAGCGCGTGCTGCAGTGCGGCACCTGGCGGCGCTCCGGTCTGAAGGTGCGCATGGCCTGCGAGCGCGTGCGCAACGGCTACATCGGCCAGCTCAAGGAAATCGAGATCGGCGTGCCGGGGAAGTTTGCCATCCGTGGCGGCTACACCGGCCTGGAGGCCACCGAGCCCGTGCCCGCCCACCTCGACTACGCCATGTGGCTCGGCCCGGCAGCTGAGAAGCCCTACACGGCGGCGCGCTGCCATTTCAACTTCCGCTGGATCGAGGAGTACGCCCCCGGCTACATCACCGACTGGGGCGCCCACTTCCTGGACGTTGCCCAATGGGGTGCCGGCATGGACGAAACCACGCCCACCGAAGTCAGCGCCACCGAGGTGAAGCGCCGTGACAAGGGCATCTACGATGCCGCCGAGAGCTTCCGCATCGAGTACCACTATGCCAACGGCCTTCGCGTGGTCATGACCAGCACGGACGACAAGACCAAGTGGGGCACCAAATTCATCGGCAGCGAGGGCTGGATCTACACCGAGTCCGAAGTCCTCAAAGCCAGCGACGACAACATCCTGCGCGCCAAGCTCAAGGACAGCGACGTGAAGCTCTACGAGTCCAAAAACCACCACCGCAACTTCATCGACGCCGTGTACTCCCGGGGCCGCACCGCCGCCACCGCCGAGATCGCCCAGCGCGCCGCCACCACCTGCCATATGGGGGCCATCTCCGCCGTGCTGAAGCGCCCGCTGAAGTTCGACCCCAAGGCCGAGCGCTTCGAAACCGACGATCAGGCCAATCAGATGCTCCTCCGGCCGATGCGGGAAGCGTGGAAGATCGCGTGAGGGCAGGGGCAAAGCGGCCCCGTGGCGTCACAGCGCGGGGCCTTCTCTGAATCAGCAGCCCAAGGTGGGGTTGCCAGCTTGGGCTTGAGGCTGTGAATAGACTTAATCGCCACATTAAGAAGGATATATCGAATATTAACACATATTAAGTATGTGTTGGGCATGCGATGGATAAGAGACGGCTTTGGCCATGCCTGAGCAGCGCTTTGCCTCAGACCAGACGGCCAGAGGCCCCTCCGCCAGAGAAAGCCAGGACGGCTATCCTCCGGGACGAAGTGGAGATTAGCCTTCTGGCCTGACATTGGCCTGAGGCGTCCCGCCTCCAGCTTCTGAAAAAGGCGGCCTTCATACCGACTCCTCGGCTGTGGAACATTGGAGCAAGGCACTCACAACGGGTCTTTTAATCCATATAATCGACTCATCTTTAATGATTTAAAATTATTTAACACATCTTAATCATGTATTCGAAAAGGCTCGGAAAATGATAAGTGAGGGCTAGGTTGATCTCTGAAAAGGCGGGGCAGGCAGCTTCAAACCCACCTTCCTCCCGGGATCGATGAACGCCCGCTCTGGAGGCTAAGCTTATCCCCCTCCTTGCAGGAAAAGGAAACGCCGCAGAGGGCTGCTTGCGTTGCCTGCTCTGCGGCGTTCCTTTGGCGGGTCCCCATGGGGATGGGGGCATGTGTCGGATCATGGAATTCGCCAGAAAGGCCCATGTCCGTGGTGGAGGTATTGCTACTGGGCGTCGGTGTCTTTGGTTCCATTCGGGAAGTCACGTTCATCGATCCTGACCACCCAAGGGGCGGCGAATTCGGCCACCAAGGAATCTTCCCGGTAGAACTTGAACCATTCCCCCTCCTTCTCCCAGCGGTCCGCGGGGATGAAGGAGGCGCCTCCGATATTGAGGATTACTTTGAAGTTTTTCATGGTCTTTTATCTCCTAACACCCGTGAAATCGAAGCATGGGATGCAGGATAGCGGGCGAAAACTTACGAAAGGATTGAACGAAAACCGAGAGGCTCCGCATTGATAACTGTTCGTTTAAACAATGCCTCATGCCCGACTCACACCGGCCAAACACTCTCCCCCGGCGTGGCTTACCAGTATGGCTTCACCATGATCTCTCCGGCACCCTCAATGTTCATCAGGTAATGCAAGCCAGCGGCGCGGATGTGCACGCGGATCGGCGCACCGCCAAACTGCCGGGAATACTGCCGGGTCGTGGTGTCGGTCTGCTGCCATAACTGACCATTGTTGAGTTTGAACACCCGCCCCTGCTCAAAGCCGGTGAATTCCTGGCCGGCGATCGAGCTGTTGACCGGCAGACGAATCGGCACTGGCGGGGATTGCCCCGGATTCGTCTCGACTCGTTTCTGGTTCAACCATCTCATCAGGGTCGCCTTTTCGTGCCGGTCCAGCTTATGCGTCCCGTTGTTCGCCATCGGAAACGAGGCCGTGCCTTGGCCCAGCCAGTTTTTGAGGGTCAGTTGCTCGCTCTCTACCAGCTTGTCCACCCCGGTTTCAGCACGCTGCTGGTCTGTCATCATCGCCGCCAGGCAACCAGGCACCGCCACGGGTCTGCGTCCGCCGCCACCGTTCTGACCTGCGGCAGGGTTGCCATAGGTATTCGGATCGATGATACTGACCAGCCATTCGATGGCCCGGCCCTGGGAATGGGTGAACTGAATGCGCTGCGTATCGAGAGCCTCCACCCTCACCCGGGTATAGTGCTTGCCAGAAACAGTCCGGAGTTCAGACAACCGCATGCCCACATCGATCTGATAAGCCCAGGCCGGGGGCAGTACCACGATCACCTGCGCCAGGACAGGAGTCATGCACACTGCGGTGGTAAGCAGCAGTATTAAGGCAAAAGTAAAGCACCTCATGCCCCGCATATTCACCCCAGCCCCCTGGCATAGTCAACCTCTTGATTGAGGAGTGGAAAAAGGGTGAGGGTTTCACACAAGAGTTCCGCAGAAGTGGTGAGCTGAGGCCCCGCATCAGGCACACTGGCAGTTTTTATCCCGGAGGCCTGGTTTGGAAAAAGACTTCACTGCATGGCTTCCCAGACCACGACTTCGAACCGATAATGTTCTTCACCGAGGGCCTTGGACAGACCGGGGGACACCCGCACGTTCAGGACCACGTTCGACTTCTCCAGAAGCAGCTGACAGCGTTCGTTTTCGGAGATCGAAATCTTCGTTTGGGAGGGAATAAAATCTCCGCAAATCACCGGCGCTTCTCCCTTCGGATCAAAAATCACGGTTCCTTCCACCTTGTGAGAAGTGATCAAAATGGCTCTGGAGACAAAATGTCCGGCTTTGCGCAGTGATTCACGCAGTTTTTTGGTCAGGACTGAGTCGCTCATGAGTAGCTCAGGGTTCGGTAAGAAAAGGGCGCATAATTCAAGCCTCAAGCATAGCAGGATTTTCACCAGCACCTGGGGTTTTAAATGTATTTTTTAGTCACATGTGACCCGCCTCTGGCCTGTCCCTTCCAGCCCACGGCCTCCGCTGGGTGCGTGGACATCCCCGCAACAAGCCAGTACAGATAAGAACGGGCAGCGTCGTGGACTGCGGTGGCAGAGAGGCAAGGCCGCACCTTGCCTCGGCGACACCGCTTTGGAGCGGATGAGGGGTGTTCTACGGCCTCAGAGCACCGTCCAGTCGGCGAAAGCGGCGTCGCGCCCAGGCTTGCCGCACGCAGTCCAAGACGCTCCGCGACGCTTGCTCTCGTTGAAGCCATGAGTACCGAAGCAGAGAAAGAAGGCCTCTTTTTGGAATCACACGCCTCTTGCTCACGAACTGGCGTTTGGGTTAGCTTGGCGCTTTAGAGCAAGAAATCCGTCCGCCCGAAAAGCGCAGGGACATGCCCTCGCCATATCGGTTCACCCACCATCTGTTCGCCGCAGCCACAGCCTCTCCATGCGATACCTCCTCGGAATAGCCGCAGCACTCATTTTTGTGCCCTTGTTGCTGGCGCTGCTCTTCATGATGCCCTTGGAGTTCTTTGTGTCCTCATGGCATCTGTGGCGGGCCGATGCGGCCACGGAGGGCAGGGTCATCTCCTCCGATTCGCAGAGTCATCGTGGCAATACGCGCTCCCACATCCGTTACCGCTACACGGTGGCTGGACGCAGCTACGAGAGCGACCGGGTGCGGGCAGGCTGGATCAGCAACAAGGCTTACGAGTCCGGTGCCGGAGGCCTTGCCAAGTCCCTGCGCCCAGGCAGTCAGGTCAGCGTTCGCTATGACTCGCATCATCCCGATTTTGCCCTGCTTGAATATGGGTGGCCAAAGTGGAGTGTGGGTTTCAGCCTGGCTGTGTGGGGGATGTGGCTCGGCAGCTATGTTTTTGACTCCGAGGACCGCAGGCCCAAAAGCCATGTGCTGTATGGGCTGACCCGTGGGATGTGCCTGCTTGGCTTCGTGATCATCTTCCTGCTCCCGCCGACCCTTGAGCCCCAGCGGACTTTGGCCCTGCTCGGTGCCGGACTGGTACTCAGCGTCGTGGCCGGACTTTACAGCCGGCTGCGTTACTCCCGGGTACCACCAGGGGACCTCTTTTTGAAATCATGAGCCTCTTGCGCCCAAGCCGTCAGCTTGGTTAGGTTGGGATAACAGGGAATCATATCCGGCAGCCCTAATGGCGTCGGGACAAACCCGGCAAATCAGTTCACCATCCACCTTTCAGGCGACATGCCATGCGTATCCTTTTAACCACGCTTTTGCTGATTGTTCTCGCAGCGTGTTCCGAGTGGTCGTACGACACCCACTGGAAGAGCGGCGATTTTCGTCTCATCGCTATCGACACCCTGTCTCAGATGACCCTATTGCACGAGCCTTCGTCGATGTTCCTCGTCGAATCGACAATCTTCGCTGTCGGAGACGACGAGAAGCACATCGTTCTCAAGCAGCATCCATCAACCGAAGGCGGAAGGAAGTTCGATCGTTCAGTCACCAATTACTTCATTGTTGCGCGAGACAAGACTGTGCGAGGACCGCTCACCAAAGAACAGTTTGACGCCTTGAGCACCTCGCTTTCGTTGCCGCCATTCACCAAAGTTTTCGACGAACTGCAATGAACCGAACGTCGCAAGCGCCCACCCAATCCACCCCATGAGCAAACTCCGCGTCGAGAGCTTCACCCTTTCCATTGATGGCTACGCAGCCGGCCCGGACCAGAGTCTGGAGAATCCGCTGGGCATCGGCGGCACGACCCTGCATGGCTGGGCCTTCCCGACACGCACGTTTCAGACGCAGCTCTTCGGCAAGGAGGGCGGAGAGACCGGGATCGATGACGACTTTGCTCAACGCGGTTTCCACAACGTGGGCGCCTGGATCATGGGCCGGAACATGTTTGGACCCGTGCGCGGCCCCTGGCCGGATGAAAGCTGGCGCGGCTGGTGGGGCGACAATCCGGTGTATCACAAGCCCGTTTTCGTGCTCACCCATCACCCGCGTGCGCCCCTCGTCATGGAAGGCGGCACCACCTTTCATTTTATCACCGAGGGCATCCACGTCGCGCTGGAACGCGCCCGAGACGCCGCCAACGGCCAGGACGTCCGCATCGGCGGCGGTGCCTCCACCATCCGGCAATACCTGCAGGCCCGCCTGATCGACGAACTCCACCTCGCCATCTCTCCCGTCCTCCTCGGCACAGGAGAGCGCTTGTTCGAGGGCCTCCACCTGCCAGACTTGGGATACACCTGCACCCAGCATGTGGGATCGGAGCGGGCCACGCATGTTGTGCTGAGCCGCACGTAATGGGTGAATCCTATTCGGTCACAGGACGTGAATGCACCCTTATTTTCCACCTGACACTACCGCAGGGCGCACGGTGTGGCTCAGGGGCCAGGAGGCGCGTTCGGGGCTGGGGTAGGGGCCTATTTTCTCCAGCGGGATGGGCTTGAAGCCGAGCTTCCAGGCCGGGGAATCCTCCTTGAGCCGAAAGTCTCCCTGCGCGGCATTCACAAAGCGGGGGTCCGCATCGAGCAGATTGTCCTGGAAGGTCACCAGCGGTTTGGCCACGTTGGCCAGGCTGCTCCACACGCCGCCCACGCAGATGTTCCGCGCGATGAGGTGGCCTTTCGGCAGCATCGGCTCGTCATCGAGAAGAGTGACCAGCCGGGGGTATCTGCCGGCCCACAACTCGCTCTTATACGGCATCTGGTCCAGCTTGGCCTTCAGGCGGTCAAACCACACCGGGCCGCGTGTGGCCACTTCCACCGCAGGCTGGCAGTCCACGAAAACGTTGTTGGTGATGGTGCAGTCCCGCCCACAGGTGGACACCGCCGCTTTCATCGCTTTGGCGGAGTTTTCGATCTTGTAGAAAACGTTGCCGGTGATCTCCGTGCCGCTGTTCATGTCATCGAGATAGACCCCGAGACAGCCGCGCCCATCCAGGCCGCTGAGGTGGTGGAGGTAGTTGTGGCGGATCACGGTGCCGCGCTCCGTCCAGTCTTCTCCCGCATAGACCGCGCCGCCGTCATTGGCCTCGTAGCACACGCTGTGGATTTCGTTGAACTCGATGCGGTGGTCGTTGCCGGTCCACCACAGGGCCTGATGCGGGGCGTTGTCGATCAGGTTGTGGCTGGCCACATTCCCCACGCCGTTGATCTTCAGCGCCGGTTTGGTCATGCGCTTCCAGCGTGAGAAGTGGTGGATGTGATTGTTGTCGATCACCAAGTTTCCCGGCGTCAGCGTCTTGCGGTCTCCTCCGGTGAGGTGGATGCCGCCGTAGCCCAGCTCTGAGAGATCGCATCCGGCGATCCTGCAGTTCTGGCCCCGCACATCGATGGCCCAGCGGCCCGCATTGCGGACCGTGCAGCCGATGATCTGGACGTGCTCCACGTTCTTGAGCAGGATGGCCGTGCCTTGAGAGGCTTCAAAGATGAGGCCGCGAAAGTTCACGTGCGCGAGGTCGTGCATGAAGAGCAGGGTGGGCGCGATGGACACCACCGCCTGGCCCTGGCTGAGGGGCGCGGGCGGCCAGAAGTAGAGGATGCCGGTATCGCGGTCATGGTACCACTCGCCGGGGCTGTCCAGCTCCGGCAGCAGATTGAAGGCATAGTAATGCTGCCCCTGCCGGTAACCTTTGGCCGGGTAGGGCGGCGCCAGTGTGATGACGTGGCGGTTCTCATCGATTGACTCGATGGGCTGGCGCGCATCGTTCCACTCCCAGTACCACGAGCCGTGGAGCCAGGCGTCTTTTTCGTGGACCCACCGGCTGGGGCGGTCGCCCTCATAGACGATGCGCCCCGCCTTGCTGACCCTCAGGCCTCCGGGTGCCGTCTCCGCCTTGTCATCGTCCACGTCTTTGATCCGTGTTGGGCCCTCATTGGGCCAGCGCGCCAGCGTCATGACCTTGTCCTGAAAGAACAGCTCCAGGCGGTCATGGTTCTCATCATCCGGCCCCACCGCCGAGCCCAGTTTTTTGACGCCCAGGGCGTTCAAGTCTGCCTGCAGCACCTGCGGCCGCGCCGCCTCGTCGATGCGTTTCAGCGCCGCGGGATCCGTCACCGGCTTGAAGTCTTGGATCTCCACTCCGCCCGTGATCCGCACCACCTCGCCCGCCCGTGCCTGCCACACGATGGGCGCGCCCTCCGCGCCGGAATCCTCCGGCTCCAGCAGCAAGTTGGCCGTCAGAGGATACACCCCGCCGCGAATCTCCACCACGATGCCGCCCGCCGGCAGGCCCTGGGTTTTCCTGAGCTTGCGGATCTCATTGCGTGCCCGGCCCAGCGTGGCAAAGCAGCCGTCCGTCTTCGCCGCATTGGGTGCGTCCAGAGTGCCGGACCACGCATCATTGCCATCCGGCCCCACATAAAGGGTCAGGGCAGAGCCCGGCGTGGCCCACGCCAGCGCCACCGCAAGGATGGCCGCCCTGAGGGGAAATGACCGACGGGAAACCTGGAGCACTGCGGGGAATTTCATGGGTGGAGTCATACGAACTCTCCTCGGCCTTTTGTGGCCGAAACTGCCCGCGCCTGCGCTTTTGGGCGGCAGCCAGTGCAGACCACCAACCCGCAGGGGGAAGGGCAGGCGAGTCGGGCACAAAACCCCTTGCATGGTGGACCTACCTCATGCCTTGATGTGTCCCCATGAGCGACGAAGCAACGCGGCGGGAAATGAGTCTCCAGTTTGTGGCGAAACTTAAAGGCGACCCTCTGGAGAAACGCTGCGCACGGGCCACCCTGTGGTGCAGCGGCGACCTTCCGCCGGCCAGCGGAGAAATCCTCTGCGAGCCCTCTCTGGATCAGGTGACCCAAGGTTTGTTTGAGCCCGACGACTCCGCCTCTCTGGAAACGCTGGCCGCCACCGCCCTCTACCTTTCACTGGAAGTGCCTCATCTCCTGCCCATCCGCGTCACGGAGATCCACTCCGACTGCGAAGACCCCCATTTTCATTTCGAGGTCACCGGCCCCGCCACCAAGCTGCGTTTGCCGGAGGCGTAAGCGCGAGCTCCAACGCGATTCACCTGACTGGGAGACCTGCATGCTTGGGAAACCCCGGCGGCATGGGGTTGGGGTGGTCACCCCATGGTGAGAGAGACCGTGGCTGGTTAGTCTGGGACTGAGTGCAGTGCGCATCTGCTCATCGATCCCGACTTATGAAACCTCATCCATTGATCCTCCTTGCTGCGGTGCTGGTCTGCTACGGCCCTGCCGCCGCCCAGAGCGGCATCCCACGCGCCTTGGAATACCAGCCCAAGGCGAGGGAGACGACCACGGTGCACGACGGCATCGTGTTCCATCGCGGTCAAACCTATCTTATTCGCCACAGCCGTGCGGCGCTGGTGGATGTCACCTTGGTGCCAAAGGGGCAGGTGCTGACCGCAGAAGGGCGGCTCGTGGCGCTGCCGTCTGACTTTGCCAATGCGACCACCACGACGCTGCGCGAGGGCCTCTTCGCCGTGCTAGGCCAGGCTTACCTGATCCGCCATGGCCGCATGCAGCGTGTGAATGCGGCGCTGGTGCCGGAGGGGCAGGTGCTGACGGCGGAGGGCCAGCTCGTGCCGCTGCCTTTGGACTTCAGTGGTTTTGTGCTGGATCGCGCGCCGGATGGCACGGTGCTGCAAGCACCGCTCGTCCAGACGGAGCCGCATCTGCTCTCGAGGCATGCGGGTGTGCCGCAGGCGCCCACCGTCATCCCCCAGGCAGGCCCGCAGACACCCAAGGTCATCCCTCAGGGCACGAAACGCAGCTTCACGCCGATCAGCCTCGATTTGCCACGCGTCGCCGCAGCCCCAGTCGCCCCGATAGCCGAGGAGATCCGCGCCGCAATGCCACTGCCGACAAACCTCCTCCCGCCGGCACCCCCAGCCAAGTAAACCCCGTGGTGCGCCCGGATGAAAAGAGGTGGCCTTTCCTTTCCCTGAATGCCATTCGGCGAGTGCATGTGCTGCAGACGCATTGGCTTACCCGCGATCATTTCAGAGACAAGTTCAGGGTCATTGCGTCAAAACGCCTTTTGACCCCATGACCCTGCGGGCCGTCAAAACCCTTCGGAGAGGTAGGGTTTGGTGCCAAGGTGCCAAACATAGCCTTTTGGCACCATGGCCCTCACAGCGCCAGCCCTTCCAGCCATGCTCCCCCGGCGGGATCAATGACAGCTTCCATAGCCGACCAAGCTTTCATTTCTGCGAGGCGGTTCAGGTTCACAGGTTCATTTCAGGTTCACCCATGGGTCAGGTTCAGGTTCACAGGGTCACGACCTATATATAGGTCGTGACCCTGTGAACCTGTGACCCTGAGGGTCAAAATCCATTTTGACCCCGGTTTGACCCTATGACCCTGCGGGGCAGACAGGAGGCAGGACTGACTCCTCCACCGCAACCACCGACGGCTCCCTGGAAGGTCGTTTCCAGCCCCCGTAGAAACTTTAAAGCCCTGTGATAGCCAGCACGATATCGTTTCGTTTACTGAGGCATCCGCCCATTCCATGCGCTGGTGCTTGTTAATCACGAACCTCGTAATCCTGCTCACGCTGGGCATGGAGCAGTGCTGCTGGTGCGCTGCCACAGGGGTGAAGGACGCTTCGCACTTGGTCTGCGTCTTGGATGACGATGAAACTGAAGGTGAACTGAAGCTGGGCCTGGCGGATGAGGATTCTCTCTCGGCCTGCGACATGCCCGCCATGCCGGGCTGGCATGAGATGATCCGGCTGGCGCATGCCGACGTGGTGGCGCCGCTCCAAGGGGCTGAAAACTGGAAAGTCCCCGCAGGAATACGCCTGCACCGCTGGCTGTGCCAGGAGCGCTGCTGAAGAGACGGTCTGCTTCCGTCTCCATTTCATCGCGGCTGGGTCCGATCCGACCTCGTCACTCCATGCCGCCGTGCCAGTCAGCCCAGTGAGGTCATCACTCCACACACACCAATTCCATGAACACCCGTCTTGCCATTCTTTGCAGTCTTCTGTTGGCCACTGCAGCCTCGGCCGGTTCCGTCACCGTCGCCGTCAAACCCGAGGTCCAAAAAAAATCAGCCGACATCGTCAAAGAGGAATACGCCACCGCCAATTGGCTCCGAGTACGCATCACCAACACCTCTCCCACCAAGCTCGAAGGAGTGACGCTGAAATGGGCTCTGTACGCCGCCAACCTCCGGCGCGGTGCGGACAGCGTCACCGTGGAGAAATCCGGTGATATGACCATCACCGTGGACTCCAACGGCCGGTACCTGGACGTGGAGACCCCCAAGGTGGTGTTTGAGTACGTCCGCACGCACAGCGAGCGCTCCGGCCGGCGGAGTTACAAGCTCGTCGAGGAGTCCGGGAAAAAGTATCACGGCTACCATGTGCAGGTGGTGAGTGGCAGCACCGTTCTCGGGGAGGCCTTCAGCGAGTCCGTTCGCAAGCAGCTCAAGTAATCCAAGACTCCTTCCATCTTGGCAAGCCCTCCGATAGGGAGTGCGGTCGCGCAGATGCACGGCGCAAGCATGCATCGGAGCCACCGCTTTCGCGGGGTGAAGAACGTTCTCCCGCCTCAGCCCGCCGTCCGGCCAGCGAAAGCGGTAGCTTCGTTCGTGCCTCACTCCGCAACCGCACTCCAAAAAATGTAACGCCAAAGCAACGCAAAGGGCAGGGGACCTCCCTCCAGCCACCGTATGTGATGAAATGGTATCAAGTATCACCGTGGTATCAAAATCGGTATCGTGATACCAAACCAGAGCCCAATGGGTGATACTGGCAGACGAGGATACTCTTGATCCTCCGGGCTGGATGGAGGGGAAAAAGTTTCCAGCCCTAGAGGTGGAAGCATGGAAACTTTTCCAGCCAGCGTCCCGGCGGCCTTGGCCGGGGAACTGGGAAGGGGACTTGCACAAGGATGCCCGCCACTGTCCGCGACACGAAATCACAAGCCTCTTGCACACAAGCCGGCACATTTGTTAGCTTTGCCCACTATGGCAACAAATCCGCCAGCCATAAAGCGGTTGGGACAAGCCCAACACATCTGTTCACCATCCACATATGGGAACTTGATCAGCAAGGCTGGACAGTTTGACGGACATGTGAGCAACGCAGACGCCTTCGCCGACCCATCAATGGAGGGCACAGTGTATGCCGCCTAAAAACAACAAGGGCGAACAAAACGGATGCAGACAGGAGGCTCGTATCACATCTGTCGTGTCATCGACGCGTCCTGCTCGCCGTCGCCTGATCCGAGAAGTCAGGCGTTCTCCAATTCCCTAGACCATGAAGCTCCGGACCTTCCTTTCGATCAGCGTTGCCACAGCAAGCCTCTTGCTAAGCGGGTGCGTTGGCTACGTGCCTTCTTTCTCGAAAGTGCCAGTTAGTGGAAAACAGATCACCAAGAGCGACGCAGAGTTTATCGTGCCGGGAAGGACGACTCGTGCCGAGGTCATCCGCAGGCTCGGCACGAAACACTGCCGCGAATCCCTCCTCATTGCCGCGATGGGTTACGGATGGGAGATGCCAGGAGGTTACGGCTTCTTTTTCTTAATGGACAGGATGAATGCAGCTGGCGACGTCTGGGAACTGACCCGATGGCGAGCCCTGTTTCTGGCGTTCGACTCGCACGACGTGGTGACTCGGAAGGAATTCGTCAAGTTGAAGGGCAACCGCACACTCGATGATCAACTGGAAAAGTGGGCTGGCTATCGTTTTTCCAAAACGCCACCACAGTGAACACCAAAACGCCGAACAAAACGGATGCAGGCGGGAGGCTCGGATGGCATCTGCCGTGTCATCGGCGTTTTCCGCTCGCCGTCGCCTGCTCTGGAACTGTTAAGGCATCAAATGCCACCTCCAAATTTGTTAACTTTGCGCATATGACAACAAAACCGTTTGCTATAAAGGCGTTGGGACGATCCCACCGATTTTGTCCTTGATCCTCCTTGTTAGTCCAGAAAGCCAGCCTCCCAAAGTTTCACCAAACCATGTTCAGTTTCTTCAAAAAGAAAAATGTCCTGCCGGAACCTCATCCGCTGAAGGTTCACTTTGCCAAGACATACCTGCCATTCTCGATCCGTGAAATGCGGTCTGGGTTTGTCAACGCGATGGCCTCTCCCGACGCTGTAGGCGTGCTTTCCCGTGGATGGGTCAAATTTGGACAGTCCAATCTCGCCAAGAGTCAGATGATTGAGCCCGCTGGAATGGAGGTGAACGTCTTCCGGGAAGGCGAACAAGTGGTGATTGTAGTAACCCTTCCAACTCCCAACTGCAAGGGTGAGCCATACTATGCTGCGGCGGTCATTGGACCCACAGAGAACGGCCAATGGGATCAGGCGGCTTTGGATGCAGCTCCTTACCGCTATTTCGTTGCTACGGCGACCGAGGCCGGAACCGAGATCGAAGAGTTGTCGGACGATTCATTTTTGAGTCATGGACCTGGCCCCGAACCTGACTTGCACCTGTTCATCGAATGGGTGATGAACGCTGCGGTCCGTGACTCGAGCATTGTGACCGTGCGCTCCGAAGATGAAGAAATGGAACATGCGATTGAGAGCGCCCGTGCAAGCTTGCCCGCTGCCATTGAACGGTTCATTGCTGGCGAGTTGCAGGCATTTACCGTCAAGGTTCGTGTGTCAGATGGAAAGAACAATGAACATTTTTGGCTCTCTGACACAAAATACAACAACGGGACATTTGTCGGAACGATAGAAGCTCAGCCGCAGCTTGTCAGCGGCATCACTGAAGGACAAGTTTATGAGGCACCCATCGAGTCTGTGACTGACTGGATGCATCTGAAAGACGGTCTCATGCATGGAAATTACACGCTCCGCGTCCTTTTGCCAAAGATGCCCCGAGAGGAAGCGATCAAGTATGCCGCTCACCTTGCACCACTGGACTAACAAAACGAATGCAGGCAGGAGGCTCGCGTACCAAATGCCTGGCATGAATGGCATTCCCCCCCTGTGAAAGCTTTGTTTTCAGCAGTCTGTTTTGTGAGCCTAGCTGCGTGTAGTCATCACTCAGAGAAGACCGCAAAAACGCCGAAGGCTCAACCCATCCACGATTTTTCAGTCGGACACTGGGAGAACCCGTTTCGAGGCGACCCGAGCCTTGCCGGGGTCGAGGTCCAACAGTTCGGCGAGTGCCCCTACGATCAACACCTTTGGGAGGGCAAGCACCCCTGTGCGATCTACTTCTTCTTTTGGGACGGACGTGTGAGACAGCGCGGCTATGAACCTGATGGCACGCTGCGGGAAGACTTTTGGTGGCCAGCAGACATGAAACTCAAACCTCACGATTCCGCGTGGAACCACGTCGATTTCTCGCATGGGAGTGACCCAAACTTCAAGCACCATGCCGACCCACGCCTTTAATCACAGGCCCAACGACCTGCACAATGCCCGGCATTTTCCCCGGCTGGCCGGAGCCCAAAAGTTGCCGAGTTTCCACCTCTAGGCGTGGCAACTCGGCAACTTTTCCAGCCAGCGTCCCGGCGTCCGCCTTGGCGGGGGAGCCGAGAAGGAGGATTCGAGGTAGAGCAGGGGCCATCGGTCCAAGCCATGCGTCCGTCGTAGGTTTACCTGACGGTGGCCTGCCGACTCGCAGGTTCATTTCAGGTTCAGGTTCACGGGGTCACGGCCTAAATAAATGTCTGGCATTTTCTTTCTGCATTTTTCGGGCTGAAAAGCCGAAAGCGACACCAGCAAAAGACCGCCGACACCGAGTTCCATTCTTGCTGGGCAGGTTATTTCTCGTTAAATTACCTCCAGCATTGCGATGATAACCCTCTTTCATTTGCTCCAGTGGATGGGGACGTTCCTCGGCGTGTCTGTCGGCATCGCCGCCGGTCATCATTGGTTTGGCTGGATTGGTGGCACCGTGGGGGCTGTGGTCGGATTCTACGTCGGAGGGATGGCGGGACGGCTTCCATTAGCGATTACCACGGGTTTGCTGAAGCGCGACTTCAATCAGTGCGATGTCGCCACCTTGAGGTCTCGCCTCGAAAACGAGCATTACATTTCCCATCTGATCATCTCGCACTTGTTGATCCGCGGTGAGCCTGTCGAGTCGTTCCAAAGTTACGTGTCTAGGTTGCTCACGTCGGATTGTCCTGAACGTCGCCGATGCGGAGAGGTCATCCTGCAGATCTGGCCCGAGACAGGCGAGCCAGCGGGATACCCCAAGATCTAGTGCCAAGCTAATGAAGCAAGCCCGGCCGTCAGCGGTCAATACTTTACATTACATTGATTGTTGGTAGTTAATAACCAGGTCGTTTGGAGGCTTCTGAAACTGGCCTGTGCCAGTCAAGAAGCCTCCCCGAACGACAGCCTACCCCACCAGCTTCAACGTCCGTTTCTCCTGGGCGCTCTGGAATGCGGTATCGACGATCTGCTGGCCGATGCGGGAGATGTCGAGGCGGAGCGGGCCGATGAGGGGTGCGCCGGTTTCGAGGTGGTGGATGACGTGCTCGACGGGATTGCGGTTTGGGGCGAGGACGGGGTCGACCGGGATCTCGTAGCCTTCCGGGCGGGCGCGGGTTTGGACGCGGACGGTGGGTTCGTAGTCGTAGCACGAAATCGTGCCATCGGTGCCTTTGAGGACGAAGCCGCACTTGGGCTGGGGCTGGTGGGTCCAGGGATCGGTGAAGGTGCCCCAGCGGGTTTCGCTTTTGCTGAGGCCGAAGCTGTAGCGGATGATGGCGACGGCGTGCTCGTCCACCTCCAGCCCGGCGGGTTCGTCCCAGACGCCGGTGACTTCCAGCGGGGCCCGGCCGCCGAGGTGCCAGGTGCCGAGGGTGGTGCCGTAGCCCATGTAGTCGAGCAAGGAGCCCCCGCCCTGCCCCTTGCTGTAAAACCAGCTGGCGGCTTTTTCGGCGGCGCTGGGTTCTTTTTCGATCTTGTCGGCGCCGTGGTAGAGCGGGCCGCGATTGCCGCCGTGGTGGTGGAATTCGCGGACTTCGCCGATGAGGCCTTCCTGAATGAGGCGGTGGGCGGTCTGCTGGCCGGCATCCCAGACGAGCGGCCAGTTGACGGTGAGGAGTTTTCGATGGGGCTGCATGGCGGCGATCATGGCATCGGCCTCGGCCAGCGATCCGGCGAAGGGTTTCTCCATGATGATGTGGGTGCCAAAGGGGGCGATCTTGGAGACCCAGTCGCCGTGATTGGACGCGGCGGGACAGAGGATGACGATGTCGGGCTTGGTCTGCTCCATGCAGGCGCGATAGTCGGTGAAGACCTGGGCGTCGGTGAGGCTGAAATTGCGCTGGGCGTCCACGAGGCGTGCGGGCTGCTCATCGCAGATGCCCACGATCTCCGCGTTCGGATGCTCGGAGGTCTGGCGCAGGAGGTCGCCCATGTGGAAGTGATCGAAATTGATGCCGGCGATGCGCCATTTTTTGCTCATAGGGGCTGCATCGAAGCCGAAGGGCGCGGGGATGACAACCTTCATTTTTGAGACGGCCAGATGAAGCGGCTGAACAACCACGGATCACTCGGATTTTCACGGATTGAACTGAGGCCGGAAGCCCCTTGTTCTCCTACGTGCTGGTCGTGAAATCCGTGGTTCACCCGTGCCCTGGGCAGCCTGGCTGGAGCATGCGCCATGGTTTGCGCATAGGGCCGCATCGAAGCCGAGGTGCGATGGATAATGACAATGTTCTGATTCGAGAATGGCCATGGCCGCGGCGGCTTGGTATTCTCTGCCCGTTAATTGACGGTCCAACCACCAACCCACCCCTGCCCGCATGAATCCCAAGCGCACCATTGTCATCCTGCTGACCACCTTTGCCGCGATCTGGATCACCGACATGATAATCCATGAGCTGGCGATGAAGGCGGATTACGTCGCCTCGGGCAGCCTGTGGCGCTCGCGGGCGTCCATGCCGCACTTCATCAAATGGCTCATGGTGGGGCAGTTCATGGCGGCCGCAGGCCTGACGGTGATCTGGATCAACCGCTGCGCGCCGAACACCACCACGTTCAGGTCCGCGACGCGCTTCGGCTTTTTCATCGGCCTGATTGCCACATCGTATGCCCCGATCTTTTATGCCGTGATGCCCATTCCCGCCATGATCTGCCTGAAGTGGGCGGTCTTTGGCATCCTGCAGTGCATCGTGGTGACGCTGGTGGTGTTTGTCACCACGCGCAAACTTGCCCAGGCGGGCTAGACGTGCTTCAGGATAGCCGTCCCCATGGCTGCCAACAATGAGATTCGCGACACCCCCGGCCGGCTGCTGCTGGGCTGGGCGGTGCTGCTCACCTCGCTGGTGATTCTTTCGTGGCGCATCCACCTGCGTCCGGCCGATTACGAGTGGACGGAATACCCCACGGCGCTGGGAGACACGCGGTACTACAACACCGCGCTGGGCAAGGACGATCGCTACGAGCCGAACTTGCGCTTTGCCGGGCAGGACGAAGGGCTGTTTCGCCGGGTGGAGGAGGCGGTGGAAATGGATGACGCGACAATGATGAAGCTGGGGCTGGATGCGACGGGGCGGCACTTCATTTACCAGCCGGAGGGGGCTGGAGAGAAGGGTCCCCTGCCCGTCTATTTAAAGAGCGGCGAGAACCGCTACGTGGAGTTCGGAGCGCGGAAGTTTTACCCGCCGTTTGTGCCGAAGGCGGGGCCTTGAAGGCGCGACGTATTGAATGCGGTGGGTGAAAGGGCGGATTTTAACCGCTGATTAGACGCTGATATGACGCCAATGTCAGAGGTCTAGAATGAGTGAGCTGCTCGTGGCTTGCTATGCGATCATCTCCAAGAAGACCACCGGAGCACCAAAGCAGATCATGGCGGCGTAGATGGCGTCAAACCAGACCATGGAGAGCGCGGCGCCGATATAGATCACTCCGACGACGGGAAACCCGATGATGCGCAGCAGCCATGAGGTGTTGTCTGCCTTCAAGGCGCGCCAAAGGCTGGAGGCATCTCCGGTGCTGGGAAAGGCATGCATGGCCACGGAAATCCCCACCCAGCCGAGCAAAACGTCCACCGGTCCCACAGCGGTCTTGGCGGCCGTCGCCAGCGCCACCGGCAGACAGATCAGGATCCCGAGGATGGAGTTGATCAAAAACGGTGCCACGGAGATGAGGAAGTGCTTCCAGCCGGAGGAGGGCGCATCGTGCATGACATAGCCTGCGGGATTCCCCAGCTGAAAGTAGCAGACCTTGAGCACCGGGGTTTTCGTCACCCGGCACATGAGCTGATGCGCCGCCTCATGCACGATGACGCCGGGGAATGTGAGGAACGAAATGACGGGGGCAGGAATGAAGAACATGACGGCAAGGACGACTCAAGGGTTAAGCCGGATCGGCGAGACATTGACAGGAGCCAGCGGCATGACCGGCTGGCGCTTCTGCTGCTGCTCCAACTGGAACTTGTAAATCAGGGTGTTGTAGCGGCGCTCCTCGTCTTTGCCTGCCACCCTTCCAGCCAGGGTGTCCAGAGCCTGCGCGGCCTCGCGTTTATGCCCGCTGCTGAAGGCTGCTTCGGCGTAGTCCAGCAGGGTTTCAGTGTCGGAGTGGGTGGCTATGAGGCCGCGATAGTTTTCATAGGCTTCCTCCCAGCGTTCCTGCTTCACCATTTTTTTGGTGGTGGCAAGGTGAAGGGCGACATGAAAGCGCTCGCGAGAAAGAGCCAGCGAGCTCAACAGCAAAACGGCCACTGTCGCGGAGGCCAGTTTGACCCAGAATGGGAACGGAAACTTGATCAGCTCCACACGGCAGGGCTCGCACACCGGCAGCTTGGTCTGGGTGCTCAGGCGGATGGAGCCGCAGTTCACGCAGGCCTTTGGCGAGACCTCGTCTGTGGGTTCGGACGAAGGGTGCGGCGGTGGCGGCAGGCTCATGGGTTAAAGCAATGGCTTAAACCATTTCAGCAGCCGGGATGTATTGACAAGCAAATATCACCCTCAAGAAATTCCTCCCTTCGCAAGGCACAAAATTGGCTCGTGAAATGCGCTTGGCACCCCCATAATTCTCCCTTTAGTCCGCGCCCCCGAACTTCCTCCCAAGACACACATGCCCATCGCCCGCGCCCTGCTTTCTGTTTCTGATAAAACCGGCCTCCTCGACTTCGCCAAAGGACTGGCGGCGCTCGGGGTGGAGCTGCTTTCCACCGGGGGCACGTCCAAGCACCTGAAGGATGGCGGCCTGACGGTCACGGATGTGTCCGACCACACCGGCTTTCCGGAGATGTTTGACGGTCGCGTGAAGACGCTGCACCCGAAGGTCCACGGCGGCCTGCTGCAGCGCCGTGACAATGAAGAGGACAAGAAGAACGCCCAAAAGCACGACATCCCGTGCATCGACCTCGTGGTGGTGAATCTCTACCCCTTTGAGCAGACCATCGCCAAGAAGGACGTGACGCTGGAAGAAGCCATCGAAAACATCGACATCGGCGGCCCATCCATGCTGCGTAGCGCGGCGAAGAATCACCGCTGGGTGACCGTGATCACAGATCCCGCCGATTACAGCGTCGTGCTGGAAGAGATGAAGGAGCACGCCGGAGACACCACCCTGGGCACCCGCGAGCGCCTGGCCTGCAAGGTGTTTCAGCGCACCGGCGCCTACGACACCGCCATCGCCGCCTACCTGAACAAGGAGCAGACGACGCAGAAGACTTTCAACCTCAGCCTGCCTCTCTACGCCGAACTGCGCTACGGCGACAACCCGCATCAGAAGACCTCCCTCTACGGCAACTTCGGCGACTACTTCGTGAAGCTGCACGGCAAGGACCTCAGCTACACGAACGTGCTGGACATCCACGCCGCGGCCGAGATCGCCCTGGAATTCCGCCGCCCCACCGTGGCCATCCTCAAGCACACCAATCCCTGCGGCGTGGGCTGTGCGGATGAAGACCTGCGCGAGGCCTGGCAGAAGGCTTTTGAAACGGACAAGCAGGCTCCGTTTGGCGGCGTCATCGTGGTGAACCGCAGCATGACGCTGGGCCTGGCCCGCATCATCTCGGAGATTTTTACCGATGTGATCATCGCGCCGGATTTCGATGCGGACGCACGCGCGCTGCTGCAGAAGAAAAAGAACCTGCGCCTGATCCAGATGCTGCCCGGCGTGGCCGAAGCCCTCACCGAGCCCGTGATCCGCTCCGCCCCTGGCGGCGTGATGGTGATGGACAGCGACTCCCGCGCCCTGGGCCTGGACGATCTGGAATCCAAAGTGAAAACCATCCGTCCGCCGACCCGCGACGAGCTCGAAGCCATGCGCTTCGGCTGGCGCGTGGTGAAGCACGTGAAGTCCAACGCCATCGTCTTCGCCACCAGTGACCGCACACTGGCCATCGGCGCCGGTCAGATGAGCCGCGTGGACTCCTGCCGCATCGCGATCTGGAAGGCCAAGGAAGCCGGACTTTCACTCAAGGGCTGCATCGTCGCCTCAGACGCCATGTTCCCCTTCCCTGACGGCCTGATCGCCGCTGCCGAAGCCGGAGCCACGGCCGCCATCCAACCCGGCGGTTCCGTGAAGGATGCCGAGGTCATTGCGGCTGCCGATGAGCACAAAATGGCCATGTGCTTCACCGGCGTGCGCCACTTCCTGCACTAGGATTGGCGCGTGTAAAAGGTGGCCATTCCACTCAGGCTTAACTATTTAACCACTTTAAATAGTTAAGCTATATTAAATTGAGAGGAACTGCCCCAGCAGGTAGGAGAGCAGCCTGCTGTATTTTGTTCCTTGTGCGGACGCTGCTCCCGTCCATGCCTACGACCCATGATATTCGCATACTACTTGCACGACCTCAGCCCGTTTGTGATCAAGTTCACGGACAAGATCGCCGTTCATTGGTATGGCCTCGCGTATGTGCTGGGGTTCTACCTCACCTACCGGGTGATGTATTTTCTGGCGAAACGGGGGCTGTCTGAGATCAAGCCCGAGGCGGTGGCGGACTTCATCACGCTGGTGTCGCTCTTCGGCCTCGTGCTGGGCGGGCGGCTGGGCTACATGTTGCTGTACAATTTTGACGAGTTCATCCATGCGCCGTGGACGTTCTTCCTGCTGAACCAGGGCGGCATGGCCAGCCATGGGGGAATCGCGGGCACGACGCTGTTCTGCGGCTGGTATGCATGGAAGCACAAAATCTCCTGGGCAGGCATCGGCGACTCCATCGTGTGCGGTGCGCCGCTGGGCATCTTTCTGGGCCGCATCGCGAACTTCATCAATGGCGAGCTCTTTGGCCACGTGACCACGGTGCCGTGGGCGGTGAAGTTTCCGACGGAGCTGCTGCACGAGGACTTCGTAAAACAAGGGGGGGATCCGGCCCTGATGCACGAGATTTATGTGAACGGCCTGCAGCACAGCCCAGACATCATCGCCTACTTTGAGAAGCGTCGCGGCGGCCTTGCCGAGCTGGAGCAGATCCTGCACCCGCGCCACCCTTCCCAGCTTTATGAGGCGTTCGGCGAGGGCCTGCTGCTCAGCGCCATCCTGATCTTCATCCGCCTGCGCTTCCCACGGTTGCGCCAGGGCATCATCGCCGGCCTGTTCTTCATCCTCTACGCCATCGCCCGTATCGCACTGGAGTATGTACGCCAGCCGGACAGCGGATCAGCGATGATCCTGGGCCTGACCAAGGGGCAGTTTTTCTCCACCTTCATGTTCATCGTCGGCGGTCTTTTCATCGGCTACGGGCTGAAGTGGGGCAAGAGCCCGCCCGGGCCTGATGAGGCCAAGGCTTGATTTTTCAGCAAGGCTATACAAAAGCCGGGCCTTGTGGCGTTAGGGTGGACGTATATGTGTTGAACATGTACCTTCCCGCATGGAATCCGCCTTCGATTGGAAACAAACGTTTGATCACCTAGCTCCGCAGCTGGTGCTATATGCGCGCCAACTGGTCGACTCCAAAGCCGATGCCGAAGACGTTGTGCAGCAGGCCTTTGTGCGCTGGTGGCGGCGTTTTCCAGAGGGAGACTCCAGCCACATCCCCCTGCTCTACGCCGCCGTCCGCACCATCGCCCTGGATCAGCGCCGCTCCGACCACCGCCGGGTGAACCGGGAGGCGAAGTCTGAGATCGCTGTGGCAGGGGAAAACGCGCCTGCCTTTGATCCCAAACCCGAACAGAAAGAGACCGCCGCCATCGTGGACAAGGCGCTGCAGACCCTGCCCGAAGATCAGCGCGAAGTCATCACGCTGAAGCTCTGGGGCGATCTCACCTTCAACGAAATCGCCGCCATGACCGGCAGCTCGATCAACACCATCGCCGGTCGTTACCGCTACGCGCTGCAGGCCCTGCACAAGAAGCTGGGGCACCTGCGTGCCGATCTTCTCGGTGAATCCCCCTCTCCCGCCATCAACATCCTACCCTTTTCACCCACCACGGAGGCCATGTCATGAACAACGAAATCAACGAACAAGAACTCGAAAATCTGCTGCGCGGTCTCGCGCCAGCAGCAGCCTCCCCTGCCCTGATGCAGCGGGTGGATGATGAACTGAAACTGGACATGAGCTGGCTCAGCACCAGCCGCCGGAAACCGCATCGTCAGCCGCGCTGGCTCATGTCGGCCGGCTGGGCCGCGATGGGTGCCGCCGCAGCCTTTGCCGTGATGAGCTACCTGCCAACGCAGCGCACTCAGGGCGGTGTAGCTTCGCTGGCCGCTGCGCCCGCCACCATTCGTGAATGGGATGACGAGCATGGCAACAGCATTCACCGTGGCCGCAGCCTCAATGACGACAAGCTCGCTCTCGTCGTGTCCCGCGAGCTCGGGACGTGGGTGGATCCCCGCTACAGCTCACAGATGACCGTGGACATCTCCAGCAAGCAGCAGCTCCTGCAGCCTGTCTCCTTTAGATAAGCAAGGCTCCAACCAGTCTTTAGCTCAGCCCTTCCCAACCATGAAACTCCCCCACACATTCCTCATCGCCTGTCTCGGCGCTGCACCGCTGTGTGCCCAGCAGGTGGAGCCTAAAACGGAAGCTCCCAAAACGGCCCCTGCTGAAGGTGCCGGTGCTAGCAGCGGGGTGAAAACCGACAACCCACTCCCGCCACCACAGCCGGGCCATCGGCATTCACACGCAAATGCCCAGCCTCCGGAGCAGAAACCGGTGGCCTACATCGGTGTGCTCACCCGTGAGGTGCCGCCGGAGCTGCGGGCGCAGTTCTCCCTGCCGGAAGGCTTTGGCCTGCTGGTGGATGAAGTGCTGCCGGACTCTCCCGCCAAGACCGCCGGACTGAAAGTGTACGATGTGCTGGTGAAGTTTGAGGATCAGCAGCTCGTGAACATGGAGCAGTTCATGGCGCTGGTGCGGGCGAAAAAGAAGGGCGATGTGGTGCAGCTCAAGGTCATCACCGGTGGCAAGGAAACTGCAGTATCAGTCACGCTGGGCGAGCACATGGTCGCGGCCCATGAGCACCATCAGCATCATATGGGAGGGGTGTCGCCGAATGGCATGCATCCTTTCAATGGCGACATATTTCACGGTGGTGAGCAGCGTGAGCATGGCTTCCAGAATCAGAACAATGCGCTGCATGAGCAGTTCGAGCGCCTGCGGAATTTTCAGAAGGAGCTGCGCGAATATCAGGAGCGCATTCAGGAGTGGTCGAAGGGCGGCAGCAAAGGCCCCGTGCCTCAGGCACCCATGCTCCAACTCCCCGGCCGCGGTCAGCAGCCTGAAAGTGGCGGACACCACCGCAAGGGCCATCAGCCACAAACCGGCCTCTCCATTCCACCGGGAACCGACCTGCAGCGCTTCCATTTCTCCCAGTCCCAATCCAACGCCAATGTGACCCGGCGTGACGATACCGGTGAGTACACCCTCAAGAACGAAGACGGCAAAAAGACCTTCATCGCCCGTCCGAACAACGGGCAGGAACAGAGCTGGCCCATCAACAATGACCAAGAACGCGAGGCCGTGCCGCAGGAGTTTCGCGACAAACTGCGCATGATGGATGGCGCGAACGGCGGCGTCCGCATCGAGATTCATCCCCGTCCGGGCATGAATGCACCGGGCAATCCTGCACCTGCTGGGAGTGGCAACGCGCCGGCTTTGCCACCGGTCAAAGCGCAGACGACTTCGGCTTAGGGGCTGGGGTTGGGGAGTGTGGCAAACGCCATGTATCTGCTGCCTTCCAAGTTCCAAGGACGGCGCACCTTTTTGAGCGCCCGCGATGCCGCAGACCCGAAAATTCGGACCCGCACAGCGGTTCCCTACCAGCCGTGCGGCACGCGCTAAGCTGGATGGTAGGGATGCGCTGTGCGCGTCCTTGGAAGACTTCGTCCCATCCTGGGCTGCGGTCTCATCGCATGCCCTCTTTCCAAGAGCCCTCGCCCCCAGCGCCCATGTCCTGGCCCCAGCATGCGGCGATATCTTCCTGTTCGATTCATCACATAAAAAGCGGCGACAACTCATTGAGTCATCGCCGCTTGGAGGAATGCAACTACAGAGCAGCTCCGCTTTACTTCGCTGCCAGGGCTTCTTTGATCGCGGCAGTGACTTCCGGGGAGTCTGGCTGCACCTTGGGCTCGAAGCGCTTGAGGATCTTGCCGTCTTTGCCGACGAGGAACTTGCCGAAGTTCCACTTCACATCGCCCGGGAAGGGAGAGGTCGGGCCGCTGAGCACCTGATAGAGCTCGCTCTTGTTGGGGCCTTTCACGGCCACCTTGTCAAACATCGGGAAGGTCACCTTGTACTTGAGGGAGCAAAACTCTTTGATCTCGGCATTGGTGCCGGGCTCCTGGCCGCCGAAGTCATTGCAAGGAAAACCGAGCACGGCCAGACCATCCTTCTTGAACTCCTGATTCAGCGCTTCGAGCTGCTTGTACTGCGGCGTGTTGCCGCACTTGGAAGCAACATTCACAATCAAGAGCACCTTGCCCTGATAGGCCTTCAAGGAGGTGTCTTTGCCATCGATGTCTTTCAGCGGCACATCGTAAACAGACTTGGGAGCGTCAGCCGCGCTGAGCGCAACGGCAAGGAGAAGAGAGGAGGCGAGGGTGAGCAATTTCATGGGACGACACCTACGCGCCAAACCTCGCTCCTCTTTGCAACAATCGCAGCTCCGACAAGAACATCACCTCCCCAGCACCAGCGTGGCGAGGGGCGGAAGATCAACAACGATGCTCCAAGGCTGGCCCTGCCACGGAGTCGGCTGGGCCTGGAAACCTGCACCGGCACTGACGCCTGAGCCGGCGTAGTTCGGGGCGTCACTGTTGAGGAGTTCGCGGTAGCTGCCGGCATCGGCAACGCCGACGCGATAATCCTTGCGGGTCACGGGTGTGGCGTTGACGAGGACGGTCACTTGGTCGCCGTCCGACGAAGAGCGGGTGTAGGCGAAGATGCTGTTGTCGGCATCGTTGGCGTCCAGCCAGTGGAAGCCGCCGGCTTCGTGATCCTTGGCGTGGAGTGCAGGACGGGTGGTGTAGAGGTGGTTGAGGTCTTTGACGAGCTTTTGCAGCCCGCTGTGCTCTTCACCCAGGAAGAGATGCCAGTCGAGGCTGCTGTCATGCCGCCACTCATTCCACTGGCCGAATTCACCGCCCATAAAGAGGAGTTTTTTGCCGGGGTGCGTCCACATCCAGGAGAAGAACATGCGGAGGTTGGCGAACTTTTGCCAGCGGTCGCCGGGCATCTTGTTGATGAGGGAGCCTTTGCCGTGAACGACTTCATCGTGGCTGAGCACGAGGATGAAGTTCTCGTCGAAGGCGTAGATCATGGCGAAGGTGGCCTCGCCATGGTGATACTTCCGGTGCACGGGATCTTCCGCCATGTAGTGCAAGCTGTCGTTCATCCAGCCCATGTTCCATTTGAAGCCGAAACCGAGACCGCCGGTACTGACGGGCTTGGAGACGCCGGGCCACGCGGTGCTTTCTTCGGCGATGATGGTGGCACCGGGGTGCTTGGCGTAGCAGACGGAGTTCAGCTCACGCATGAAGGCGATGGCCTCCAGGTTCTCGCGGCCACCGAGATGATTGGGAATCCACTCACCAGCATTACGTGAATAGTCAAGGTAAAGCATTGACGCCACAGCATCTACGCGCAGGCCGTCAATATGGAACTGCTCCAGCCAGTAGAGGGCGTTGGAGATGAGGAAGTTCTTCACCTCATGGCGACCGTAATTGAAGATGAGGGTGCCCCAGTCCTGGTGCTCGCCGAGGCGTGGGTCTGCATGCTCATAGAGGGCGGTGCCGTCGAACTTGGCGAGGCCGTGGGCGTCTTTCGGGAAGTGTCCGGGAACCCAGTCGAGGATGACGCCGATGCCAGCCTGATGGCAGCGATCAATGAATTCACGGAACTCGTCCGGGTTTCCAAAGCGGCTGGTTGGCGCGAAATAGCCGGTGACCTGGTAGCCCCAGGAGCCGTCAAAGGGATGCTCGGCGATGCCCATGATCTCGATGTGCGTGAAGCCAAGATTCTTGACATACGGAATGAGATCGTCCGCGAGTTCAAGGTAGGACAGCCAGCGGTTGCCCTCGCTTTCTTTGCGCTTCCAAGACCCGAGGTGGACCTCGTAGGCGCTCATGGGGGCGTGGTAGAGATCGCACTTCGCCCGCTTCTGCATCCATTCATTGTCGGACCAGCGGTAGCGCTCCATGTTGAAGACGAGGCTGGAGGTCAGCGTGCCATGCTGGGCAAAGACGGCGTAGGGATCGCTCTTCAGGCACATGTGGCCGTGAGCGTCCACCACCTCAAACTTGTAATGCGTCAGCTCGGTGATGCCGGGGATGAAGATCTCCCAGATGCCGGCTTCGATGCGGTTGCGCATCACGTGCATGCGGCCGTCCCAGCGGTTCCAGTCTCCCACCACGGAGACGCGCTTGGCATTCGGAGCCCACACTGCAAACTGACAGCCGGCGATGCCATGCACCGTCTTCAGTCTTGCGCCCAGCACCTCCCACAGGCGCTGATGGCTGCCTTCGCGGAAAAAGTAAATGTCCTGATCGCCGAGCAGCAGGCCAAAGGAGTAGGGATCGCTGAGACGGGTGGTCTCACCTTCAAACGGGGTCACCTCGAGCTCGTAGAGACCTTTGGGCGTGACGGCTTCGAAATAGCCATCCTTGTGCAGTTTCTCGGCCACGACGCGGTCATTGCCCACAATGACCGCCAATTCCTTGGCGTAAGGCTGCACGGTGCGCACCACCTGCTTCCCTGCCCCGGCCTCATGCGCCCCGAGGAACGCGAACACATTTTGATGTCGTGCAGCCAGCACGGCTTCGATCTCGGCATTCTTGGAATATGGACTCATTGAAGGCACTCATGGAGCCTTTCGACCAGAAAGCAACGGCTCTAGCATCTCCTGTACAATTCGTGACCAGGCGAGCCGCGCCATCATCTGCCGCTGCGACTGCCTCATCTGGATGGCGGTGTCTTTTTTGATCTTGCGTGCGAGAGCCTTGGGGGAGGCTGTGAGCTTGAAAAAAGTGGCTCCCACCGCCACTTCCCGATGCGCCGGAATGCAGGAGCAGTACACGGGCACACCATGCATCGCGCCTTCGATCAGAGGAAGTCCGTAGCCTTCCTGCGTACTGGGCAAAAACAGCAGATCCGCCATGTGGTAGAGGCTGCGCACGTCATTGTCGGTCAAAGGGGCCTTTTCACCGAGAAAACGTACGCGTTTGGTCACGCCAAGTTCTTTGGCCAGTTGCTTCAATTCGCGGAAGTACTTCGCTCCATCGGACTGATGCGGATCAGGAGCCGCCGTGACAATGTACAAGGCCTCAGGCAGTTCTGCGAGCAGCCGCAGGCCGAGTTCGATGTTCTTCCGCCGCACGAAACGCGTGGGCTGCAGCAGTACCAACCCCTCGTGCTCGAGCTTCAGGTCTCGAACACGTTCAGTAAGGCCCAGAATGGCGGCAGAGTCACAGCCATTGGGAATGACGTGGATCGGCTCATCCGTCACCAGCGCGTAGTCCTGCCGCCGGAACTCGGAAACCGCCACATGCACGGCCTCCGGCACTTGATCCCACCAGCGCACGTCATGCACCCAGTTGATCCAGCGGATGTCGGGGCGTGAGCGTGTGAGTGCGATAAGCTTCTTCGTCCAGGCAAGATCGAAGGGCATGGTGAAGACGTTATGAACGATGACCGCATCCCAAGCTGCCATGTGCCATTCCTCACGCGTGAGGACTTCCACCTCATGTCCCAGCATGCGCAGCGCGGCGGCCTGCTCGCCAATGACACGTTCCACGCCACCAATGACGGGAGGTTTTGAGTAATGAAGAATAGCTATCAACATGAAAGAGGGGGCAATAGTGTCACTTTATGGTAATTATAGATGTCTGAGGAACGAGCTTTATTTGAGTGTGGATTGATTTATTTTATTTAAGCCAGATTCGAAATCCGCCTACCCTGTTCTTCCAATTCCAAACCTAGAATAGGAATGAATGCAAGAAACTCACGGCCAATGAGTTAACCTGCAAAGATATCTTTGTGACTGATGCTATTACATGGGAAAAGTGCAGGCAGTCCATTCACTCTGAGTAAGACAGCACTCGGCCTCAAAGGCTCATTTTTTTTACCACCAATCTTAACTTTTAAGTTCGGTGCTATTTGTAGGAGCTTTATATGACGTATAAGAAATGGAATTCTTTCGCAGCCCCAAGACCAAACTAGGCAGCTCACCACATCCTCTTCTATGGGCCAGACTCGAACCACGATCCTCCCACCCTGCCCCGCATGACAATGAAGTTTTTGCCGGACTTTTCCGTATTCCACCATAGTTTGTCTGCTTGGGAGGCAGTGAGTGATGACGACCCGCATAGAAAAAGGTGTACGCATGATGCTTGACAGACCTCAGCATTTTAACCTATGACGTTAAGGTCATGAAAACGACTACACACTTAGCCTGGATTGTTTTTTCTCTTGTTATCGTCGCCTTGATGCCAGCACAGGCCAAAGACGAAACGGTGCGCCTGTCTTACCCTTCCAAAGTCGAGTCATCGAAGGGCAAAGAGCGCGAGAAGCTTTTTACGCCGTGGATGAGCTACGACGCCCTGCGCATCCAGGTCGAGGAGAAGCGGGCCAAGGGCGAGCAGATCATTTACTTCGAATACAATGGCAGCATCTCCCAGGCCCGCGCCATTTTTGTGAACAAACTTAAGCTTAACGGCCCCTACTCACGCTGGTATATGGCAACCGAGCAGGCCATGGAGGACAGACTCAACAGCGAGACTAAGGGCGGCCTGCAGACCGCTTTCGTCGTTCGCAATCTCAGCGGCGGCTACACAATGCTGTTCGTCTCACCACAGGACATGACGGCTGTGCGTGCGGAACTCACGACACTTGGCATTGGTGAGCCGAGGCTGAAGAAGTGATCGCACTGGACTGAATGTCTCCTATTCTTGAAGCCATGAAAACGATTGCACATTCTGTCTGGTTTGCCTTGTCTCTCGTTTTGGTCGTCTTGAACCCGGCACAGGCCAAAGACGAATTAAGGGTGTCCTATCCGTCCAAAGTCGAGTCTTCAAAAGGCAAGGAGCGCGAGAAGCTCTTTTCCAAATGGATGTCAGGTCAGGCCGCCATGGCTTATAACGAGGAAATGTGGAAGAAGGGCCAGCAGCTGGTTTACTTCGAGTATGACAGTGCCCAGAACCAGTGGCGCACCATCCATTCCAGCAAGTTGAAGTTTAAGGGCGAGTACTCCTGGCGGGCGTTCATTGATGAAAAGGAGATGGAGACCCAGCTCAACACTGAGATCAAGCTCGGCCGTCAGCCAGCTTTCATCGTTCGGGAAAATGGTGCTTACGCCATGCTCTTCGTCTCACCTGAGGATCTGGACGCCGTACGCACAGAGCTCAAGGCACTGGGCGTCGGCGAGCCGAAACTGAAGAAGTGAGCAGGCAGCTGAACAGCGTGGCTCACACCACGATGTTCACCAGCTTGCCGAGCACGACGATGATCTTCTTCGGCGTCTTGCCTTCCATGAACTCCTGCACGCGGGCGCTGGCGAGGGCGACCTTTTCGATCTCCTCCTTGGTGGCCTGAATGGGCAGGCGGGCTTTGTCGCGCAGCTTGCCATTGACCTGGAAGACGATCTCCACCTCGTCCTCGATGAGGGCGGCGGGATCGTACTTCGGCCAGGTGGCGTCGCTGAGCAGGCCTTGCACGGCCAGCGCGGGGAACTTGCTGGCGATGCGGGCATTCAGATCATCCGCGATGTGCGGCGCGAAGGGGCTGAGCACCTTGAGGAAGGTCACGACAGCGGATGCGGGCATCACTTCCTCTGCCGTGAAGGTCTTGGTGCAGATCATCATCTGGCTGATGGCGGTGTTGAAGCTGAGCTTCTCAATGTCCTCACCACACTTCTTGATGGTCTCGTGCAGGGCTTTGGTGACCTGCTTGTTGGCAGGCACGTCCTGCAGTGCGGGGGACACGCTCCACACACCTTCTTCACTGACTTCCATGACGAGACGCCACACGCGGGCGAGGAAGCGATACACGCCCTCGACACCCTTCATGCTCCAGGGCTTCACCTGTTCCAGCGGGCCCATGAACATCTCATACAGGCGCAGCGAATCCGCGCCGTACTCGCGCACGACGTCATCGGGGTTCACCACGTTGCCGCGTGACTTCGACATCTTCTGGCCGTCTTCGCCGAGGATGAGGCCTTGGTTCACCAGACGCTGGAAAGGCTCCGGCGTGCTGACGTAGCCAAGATCAAAGAGCACCTTGTGCCAGAAGCGGGCATACAGCAGGTGCAGCACGGCGTGCTCGGTGCCGCCGACGTAGAGATCCACGCCGCCGGGTTTGCCGCCACCCATCCAGTATTTCTCCGCCGCTTCGCCGACGAAGCGTTCGCTGTTTTGCGCATCGCAGTAGCGCAGGTAATACCAACAGGAGCCCGCCCACTGCGGCATGGTGTTGAGCTCACGCGTGGCGGTGTCGGAGTAGCGCACCCAGTCGGTGGCTTTGGAAAGAGGAGGCTCGGGCGTGCCCGTGGGCTTAAAGTCTTCCAGCGTCGGCGGCAGCAGCGGCAGTTCGCTTTCAGGAATGCTGCGGTGATTGCCGTCTTCCCACACGATTGGGAAGGGCTCGCCCCAGTAACGCTGACGGCTGAAGAGCCAGTCGCGCAGCTTGAAGTTCACAGTGCCTTTGCCGAGGCCTTTTTCTTCAAGCCAGGCGGCCATTTTCTTCTTCGCCTCCAGTGTAGGCAAGCCGTCAATCAATGGTGAGGAGTTACATGCGTATCCCTCGTAGCTGAAGCAACGACCATCAAACCATGCAAGTTTGAGATTGTCTGGCCCAGTCACTTTTACCGCCACGGTGGCGGTTGGAATGCCGGGGATGCATTCGCTCATGGAATCCTCCTCCATTTTTGACAGTTCTGAAAACAGCTTCCCGACCACATACTTAATCGGCAGCTCGAACTTCTTCGCGAATTCGAAGTCACGCTCGTCATGCGCAGGCACGGCCATGATGGCGCCGGTGCCGTAGCCCATGAGGACGTAGTCGGCGGTCCAGATGGGGATCTGCTCGTTGTTGACGGGATTGATGGCGTACGCGCCGGTAAAGACGCCAGACTTGTCCTTGGCGAGCTCGGTGCGCTCCATGTCGCTCTTGCGGCCAGCCTTCTCGCGATACTCCTCCACAGCAGTGGCCTGCTCCTCGGTGACCAGCATGTCCACCAGACGATGCTCTGGCGCGAGCACCATGTAAGTGGCACCGAACAGAGTGTCCGGGCGTGTGGTGAAAACGGTGATCGTCTCTTCGCTTCCGGCCACTTTGAATTTAACCTCGGCGCCCTCGCTGCGGCCGATCCAGTTGCGCTGATGCAACTTGATGCTCTCAGGCCAGTCGAGGCCGTCGAGTTCATCGATCAAACGCTGGGCATACGCGGTGATGCGCAGCATCCACTGGCGCATGGGGCGGCGCTCAACGGGGAAGCCGCCGACTTCGCTTTTGCCGTCCACGACTTCTTCATTGGCCAGCACGGTGCCGAGCTCCGGGCACCAGTTCACGGGCGCGGAGGACACGTAGGCGAGACGGCGTGAGTCGATCTCTTCACGGCTCAGCCCCTTCCCTTCGAGTTCGGCGATGGGGTGAGCTTTGCCATCGTCACCGACATACGAGTTGTACAGCTTCAGAAAGATCCACTGCGTCCACTTAAAGTAGCCGGGGTCGGTGGTGTTCACTTCACGATCCCAGTCGTAGGCGAAGCCGAGGCGCTTGAGCTGGCCGCGGAAGCCTTCGATGTTCTTCTCCGTGGTGGCACGCGGATGCTGGCCGGTCTTGATGGCGTACTGCTCAGCCGGCAGGCCGAAGGCATCCCAGCCCATGGGGTGCAGCACGTTGAAACCGGACATCTTCTTGAAGCGGCCAATGATGTCCGTGGCGGTGTAGCCTTCCGGATGTCCGACGTGCAGGCCTGCGCCGCTGGGATAGGGGAACATGTCGAGCACGAAGTACTTCGGCTTCGAGGCGTCGAAGTCGGCATCACCGGGATTCGGAGTGCGGAAGGCCTTCTTGGCCTCCCACACGTCCTGCCACTTGGGTTCAAACTCAGAGAATGGGAAGGCTTTGCGCTGCTCGCTGCTCATAGGGGGCGCGAAAGAAGGCGAGGGTCGGAGAGAGGTCAAGGTCGCTGCGTGGGCAAGTTGAGGCGCGACGGGAGATTCGGCCGTCGAATGAGACGGGGGCTGTTTGGAGTGCGGTCGCGCAGATGCACGGCGCAAGCCTGCATCGCAGCCACCGCTTTCGAGCGTCTCGTTGTGTGCGTGGAGCCGATCGGCCCGCTCGCGTCGTGGACCGGGTTCTTCCGAAGGTGTGTAGCATTTCGCCAGCCGCCCGGCCTGCGAAAGCGGTAGCTGCGTTCGTTCCTCACTGCGCGACCGCAGTCCATATCGGAGAGCGCGCAACGGCACCCCTTCTACTTAAACAGCTTCGTTCCCGCCTTGAGGTGCGCTTCGTGCTCCATCATGCGGAGTTCCACGCGCTCACGGATGGTGCGTTCGCCGATGCCGTCGTGCTTGGTGGCGACGAGGGCTTTGAGAAGATCGATGAGGGACTTCAAGTCGTCCATCATGACGTACTCAGGAACGATCTGGCGGGCGTCGTTGAGATTGTGGTAGTTGCCCAGCGGAATGGAGATGCCCGCGCTGCGGACACCTGCGGCCTGGGTGGCGGTGGCTTCGCAGGCACCGGCGTCAAGCAGGCAGCGCTGCACTCGGATGCCCTGCTCTTTGGCAGTGGTCATCAGCACGGCCATGGCTTCGCTGTCGAAAATGGAAACGCGATCTCCAACGCGGAGGATCGGACCGCCGCCCATGACAGCACCATTGACGGGCCGGCTGGTTTCGAGGGAAAGGAAAACGCTGTCGGCACCGAAGGGCCAGTTCTGCGCGAGGTGCCAGGCTCCGAGCCAGCCCACTTCTTCCGCACGGGTAAAGGCCGCATGCACGGTGGTCTGGATGTTCAGACGGGCGAGATCAAGGAAAGTCATCACGATGGCCGCGCAGCCGATGATGTCGTCACAGGCGGTGGCTTCGATGCGGGTGTTGGTGATGTTCACCGGGAAATTCCAGGTGGCGATCTGCCCCTTGGCCTTGCGCAGGCCGCGCTTCACACCGGCGTCCACTTCCAGCTGGCCGACGCCGCCGAGGAAATCCCATTCGTCACGCTTGGTGCTGCCGGGTGGCTTGATGAAAGCGGGGTGGTCCATGTGGGCACCAAGCACCCAGGTAGGCTTGCTCTTGGATTTGCCGTTCTTGTAGGTGGCCAGCAGGTTGCCAAACTTGTCATGCTTCAACTTCACATGCGGACAGTCTTTGAGCAGCGCCTCGATTTCCGCACGGACATGGTATTCATGAAACGGGGCCGTCGGCTGCTTGAGGAGTCGCTTGAGAATGTTGTTGAGGTTGGTGGCGGGCATGCGCCATCCTAAAGCGAATTTATGCAAACAACAAACGCCACGTGAAGCTGCTTCGATTTTTCTTCGAGCCCGCCGCCAGGATGGCTGCGTCATGTGGTTGCTGTCACGACAAGGCTTTGTGGTTGATCGCAGGCGTGCGCCGTCGTAACACGAAACGTCCCTCTTATACCCTTTGTGAAGAAGCTCCGATATTCTATTGAGATCATGCTGCTGGATCTGGCCGTGTGGCTGCTGCCACGACTGCCGCGTCACGTGCTCATGGTGCTGTCACGCGTCCTCGGCAGGCTGGCCTACTGGCTTGATGCGCGCGGACGCACCACGGCGCTGGACAATCTGCGCTGCGCTTTTGGCGACCAATACACGCTGGAGGAGAGGCGGCGGATTGCCTGCGGCTCGTATCAGGTCTTCGCGCGCACCTTCGTGGATTTGTTCTGGTCTCCGCAACTAAGGGCGGACAACTGGCAGCCGCATTTCGACATCATCACGGATGCCGCCGCGGAAGAAAAAGCGCGTGAAAACGGCGCGGTGTGGGTGACGCCGCATTACGGCAATTTTGAACTCATCAGCCAGATCTGGGGCTTTCGTGGCTTCCCCTTCACCGTCGTTGCGCAGGATTTCAAGAACCCGGCCATCACGCACCTCTTTAAAAGACTGCGGGAGCAGTCCGGGCACACCTTCATCTCGCAGGACAATGCGATGATCAAGCTGATGAAGGCGCTCAAGCGCAAGGGGCACGCGGGACTGCTCACAGACCTGAGCATCGCTCCCGGCAGGGCCGCGACGGCGATCCAGTGCTACGGCCTGTGGACCTCCGTGCCGACGCTGCATGTGGAGCTGGCAAAGCGTCTCGGCCTTGCCGTCATCACCGGGGTGTGCCGCCCGCTGCCGGATGGACGCTATGAGGCCCACCTGTTTGAAGCCATTGAACCCAAGCCGGAGGATGACACACGTGAGGTGACACAGCGCATCTGGGACCTCTTTGAGGCCGAGATTCGCAAGCACCCCGAATGCTGGCTCTGGATGTACAAGCAGTGGCGCTACCGCCCGGTGGGCGAGCACGGCGTGCCGCACCCGGATTACCCGTATTATTCCAATCTCAGCGAAGCCCTCATCCAGATGATTCCCGAAGGCCTGCGTCCGCAGCCGAAGGCTGAGTAAATGTCTCTGAAAGAGTTCGCCAAATGCGCCTGTTTTTCCATTGCCCAGTGTGATCGGCGCTCGTAACCCTCACACCTTCCAAAAAACAACCCGCCAATGTCCATTCCCCATCTTCCTGCCCTCCGCAAAGGCCGCCCCTATGAGTCGCTCGACAAGGCTCAGGTCAAAGATCACAAAACCGGCGAGGTCTGCGCCGAAATCAGCCAGGTGAATGCCGGCATCGTGCGCAAGGATCTGGCGAAGATCGGCGAAGCACGCGCCGCGCTGAAGAAATTCACCGTGGAGCAGCTCATCGAAATCACCGCGAAAGCAGGCGAGCTCTTCCTCAACGGCACCCTGCCCCTGGGCGACAAAGGTCACACGCAGAGTCCGGAAGAATACATCGCCACCCTTTCCCGCACCAGCGGCCTGCCGCACGTGATGGTGAAGCGCAACATGGCCAAGCTGCACTTTGCGCTGACAAACATGAAGATGATCCTCAACGGCCTCACCCGCGGCCTTGATTTGAGCGTCATTGATCGCGGCTTTGGCACGCAGTCCGGCTGCCCTGTCTCCTACTTCCCCACCACCAAATCCCTCGGCCTGGTGATGCCGAGCAACTCCCCTGCGGTGAACTCCCTCTGGCTGCCAGCCATCGCGCTCAAAATTCCGGTGGTCATCAAGCCAGGCCGTGAAGAGCCTTGGACCCCTTACCGTCTCATCCAGGCCTTCATCGCTGCAGGCGCACCGGCGGAAGCCTTCGGCTTCTATCCGACCGACCACGAAGGCAGCGGCGAAGTGGTGAAGCTCAGCGGGCGCAACCTCGTCTTTGGTGACGTGGCCATGGCCAAGATGTATGAAGGCAATCCCGCCGTGCAGGTGCATGGCCCGGGCTGGAGCAAGATCATCATCGGCGAAGACAAGATCGAAAACTGGAAGGACTACCTCGATGTCATGGTGGCCTCCATCAGCGACAACGGCGGCCGCTCCTGCATCAACGCCTCCGCGATCATCGTGCCGAAGTATGGCAAGGAAATCGCCACCGCTCTGGCTGAACGCCTGGGCCCTGTGGGACCGACCACGCCGGAGGACGAAAACGCACGCCTCGCAGGCTTTGCGAACGTGAAGATGGCCGACTACATCGACAGCGCCATCGACAACGATCTGCAGACTCCTGGCGCTGAAGACATGACTGCCAAGTTCCGCGAGGGACCGCGCAAAGTGGAATTCCAAGGCGGCACCTTCCTGCGCCCCACCATCATCTGGTGCTCGGATAACAAGCACCCGCTCGCCAACCGCGAATTCCTCTGCCCTTACGCCAGCGTGCTGGAAATCCCGCAGAGCGAAGTGCTCGGCCGCATCGGCTACTCCCTCATCGTCACCGCCATCACGCAGGACCCGGCCTTCATCAACGACCTCCTTGAGTGCGGCGACATCGACCGTCTGAACATCGGGCCGATCAGCACGATGAAGATCAGCTGGGACCAGCCGCACGAAGGCAACATGTTCGAGTTCCTGTACAAGCGCCGCTCCATCGACTGCGCTTGAGTTCGTCATCCTGTCTGCAGGCGGTCCGTTAATGGTTCCGCCTGCAAGCTTCATACTCCAATCACGAACTGCATGTCCCTCGCACCTTTCGATTACCAGCCGCGCACGCGTCTCATCTACGGCAACGGCACGCTCGCGCGAGTGGGCGAGCTGGCGAGTGGACTCGGCGGCACGCGGGCGCTGGTGGTGAGTGATCCGGGCATTGTGAAGGCGGGCTACGTGACACGCGCTGTCTCTTTCCTCATCGAAGCCGGACTTCAGGCGCGTGTGTTTGGAGACGTGCGGGAGAATCCCAGCACGGAAGATGTGGATGCCTGCGTGGCCGTGGCGCGTGAGTTCAAGGCGGACATCATCATCGGTCTCGGTGGTGGCAGCAGCATGGACACCGCGAAGGGCTGCAACTTCATCCTGACCAATGGCGGCCGCATTCAGGACTACTGGGGCGTGGGCAAGGCCACGAAGCCGATGCTGCCGATCATCGCCATCCCGACCACCTCCGGCACGGGCAGCGAGTGCCAGAGCTTTGCGCTGATCTCTGATGCGGTGACGCATGTGAAGATGGCCTGCGGCGATCCCAAAGCCGCCGCGAAGGTGGCCATCCTCGATTCTGAGCTCACCATTTCCCAGCCGCATCGCGTGACCGTCTGCACCGGCATCGATGCGCTGACGCATACGCTGGAAACCGCCGTCACCAACAAGCGGAATGCGTTTTCATCCCTTTACTCCCGTGAAGGCTTCCGCCTCTGCCACAGCGGCTTCAGCCGGGTGCTGCGCGATCCAAAGGACCTGGAAGCACGCGGCATGATGCAGCTCGGTGCCGCGTATGCGGGCATCGCCATTGAGAACAGCATGCTCGGCGCCGCCCACTCCTGCGCCAATCCACTTACCGCCAAGTTTCACGTCGTCCATGGCGAAGCCGTGGGGGTGATGATGCCGCATGTGATCCGCTTCAATTCGCACGATCCCGAGATCGCCGCCATCTACAAAAGCTACTTCGACGGCGACCTCGCCGACCGTGTGAGCGAGCTCCTCTGGGAAGCCCGCATGCCCCGCAACATCGCCGAATACGGCGTCAAGGAAGAGTACCTGCAAGATCTCGCCGAGATGGCCGCCAAGCAGTGGACCGCGCAGTTCAATCCGCGCCTGCCCAGCGTGGCGGATTTCGTGGAGCTGTATCGCGCAGCTTTGTAATATTCAGGTGACACCAAGGGGGGGCTGTTTCGTGCGTAAAAGCCGACATCGAATCCATTCGACCTGCCCGAAGCAACGTTTCGCAGGCTCAGTGTCCACTAACGCCTCTTTTCGGTGACCAGGGAAACAGAACGGTTTCAGCGTCGTTGCACAGACGCACCATCTCCAAAAGCCCCGACATCACCCAACAAATCACCACGGATCTTTTGTTCCGCATCCCCCTGCGCCTTACCATCACACTTCGCCAGCAACCGCATTAAAATCAGTCTTCAACTTATGCGGAGTGATTAAGACAGTTCGCAGCCACAGTCACTTATTGGCAATTTCCCTATAAGCATTTGACCCTATGGAGATCTCGCTGCATGTGTAAAAACTGTCCGCCCATTTCAGTCCGAGAACCACCGCATGACCACTTTCCGCAAACAGGCATTCGCTCTCCTTTGTTTGATCCTGCTAGCCTGTGGCGCACAGGCGCAGGTGCCAGGCCTCCTCAGCTACCAAGGCCGCGTGGCGGTGGGTTCCGTAAACTTCAATGGTTCGGGCCAGTTCAAATTTGCACTGGTGAACACGAACGGCAGCACCACCTACTGGAGCAACGATGGCACCAGCACTGCGGGCGGCCAACCGGCAGCGGCGGTGCCACTGACGGTGACCCAGGGGCTCTATTCAGTGCTGCTGGGAGACACCACTCTGACCAACATGACCGCCGTGCCCGCCAGCGTGTTTGGTAATGCCGACGTGCGGCTGCGGGTGTGGTTCAATGATGGCGTCAATGGCTTCCAGATGCTGACGCCGGATCAGCGCATTGCGTCTGTCGGCTATGCCATGACGGCGGGCAGTGTGCCTGCCGGAGCCATCACCAGCAGCATGCTCGCCACCGGAGCCGTACAGAGCAGCAACATTGCCAGCGGAGCCGTGGGCGGCACGCAGCTCGCCTCTGGAGCAGCAGCGGCCAATCTGTCTGCCAGCGGCATGAGCGCGGTGCCCAGCGGCGGCATCGTCGCCTCCAATGACCCCGCCAGCGCCGCGCTGATCGCGCAGGGCTTTGTGCGTGATCCCAGCACCACCACCCTGGGAGAAAGCTGGACGCCCATGCCCAGTGGAGACGCCGTGGCCGGACACACCGCTGTGTGGACTGGCACGGAACTCATCATCTGGGGCGGCGTAATACCCGCCGTCAGTGCCGGTGCCACGCCCGCCGCCCTCTTCACCGCCATCAACCGCGGCGTGCGCTACAATCCCACGACGGGCGTGTGGACGCCCCTCTCCACCGTGGGAGCACCCCAGGCGCGCTTCTACCACAATGCGGTATGGACTGGCACTCAGATGATCGTGTGGGGCGGGCAGACCACCCCAGGCCTGGGGGCCAGCGCTGCGCCTGGCATGACGCTGGCCACCGGAGGCATCTATACCCCGGCCACGGACACCTGGAGCGCCATGGCTCCCACTGGAACCATCCCTTTTGCCGATGGCCGCAGCCGCGCCCAGGCCTTCTGGACGGGAACGGATCTGCTCATCTGGGGCGGCAACGTCATGCCGCAGATCCTGGGTGCCAGCTTTCCCGGCGGCGGTGGCACCGGCAAGCGCTACAACCTCGCCAACAACACCTGGTCCAGCATGGCGGCCACTCCGGCGGAAATGGGCCCCGGCAATTCCTGGTCCGGCGTCTGGACCGGCACCTCCATGATCCTGTGGAGCAGCCAGAGCGTGGGAGACTCCACCCTGCCCGCCGCAGGCATGTACACCCCCGCCACGGACACCTGGCAGACGCTGCCGCGCGTGCCGGGAAATCCCGCCATCCCCAGCAGTGGCTTCACCACGGTGTGGACGGGCACGGAAATGATCCTGTGGGGCGGCTACGATGGCACCTCCACCTACAGCAATGCCGGCTACCGCTTCAATCCCACCACCTCCACGTGGACCACGATGAGCACCAGCGGCGCACCCGCCGCACGCACCGGCCATTCCGCAGTCATGCTGGGTGGCAAAATGATCGTCTGGGGCGGACAGAGCGCCTCTGACGGCGGGTCCCCTGTGGTGACGCTCTACCAGGACGGCGGCATTTATGATCCCGTGGCAAACACCTGGCAGAACATCAGCGGCAGCAATGCTCCGCCCTACCGCAGCGAGGCCACAGTCACCGCCGCCAGCGATCGCATCATCGTCTGGGCCGGTCTGCAAACACCGGATTTGGGCGTGACCACGAAATTCCTTAAAAACGGTGGCAGCTACCTCCCCAGCACCAGCACTTGGACGGCCCTGACCAATGGCTCCCCCGCCCCGCGTTTTGGGCACACCGCCGTGTGGGCGGGCACGGAGCTCATCGTCTGGGGCGGCTCGGCCGGCAATCTGATCGGCCCCGCCAATGGCCTGGACTTCACCTTCAATGATGGTGCACGCTTCAACCCCAGCACCGGCGTGTGGACGCCGCTGCCCACCAACAACGCCCCCTCTGCCCGCTACGGCCACAGCGCCGTGTGGACGGGCACGGAAATGATCGTCTGGGGCGGGATGACCGGGAACATGCCCCCCTATGTCACGCTGAACACCGGTGCGCGCTACAATCCGCAGACCAACACCTGGACGCCCATCACCACAGCCTCCGCACCCTCCGCCCGCTCCCAGCCGGGCATGGTCTGGGCCGGAGCCCCCGTGAATCAGATGATCGTCTGGGGCGGTCTCTCAGACGGCTTTTTCATAGAGGTCAGCGATGGCAGCCGCTACGACCCAGGCACGGACACCTGGAGCGCCCTCTCCACCACCAATGCGCCGTTTGCAGGCTTTCTCGGCAGCAGCCTGCCCAGCTTCGTCTGGTCAGGCAATGAGATGCTCGTCTTCAATGCCAGCTTCTTCAACAGCACAGGCTCCCGCTACAATCCGCAAACCGACACTTGGACGGCGATGGCAGCCTCTCCCACGCCATTGAGCAACGGCCCCAACCCAGTGGCGACTCCCGTGTGGGCAGGCGGCGGCATGGCCCTCTTTCTGCCAGGATCGGGCACCAGCTCCACCGGAAACTTTGCCCTCTACTCTCCCACGGCGGACTACTGGCAGTTTTCCACCGCCAGCAGCGGGCCTGCCGGATCTCTGCAAAACCTCTCGACGGTCTGGACGGGCAGCTCCCTCATCGTCTGGGGCGGAACCACGGGCCCCACCGCCAGCTACACCGGCGGCAGCTACAGCCCCGCCACTGACACCTGGAGCAGCCTCCTTTCCACCGGAGCCCCCGCCACCACCTTTGGCACCACCGTCTGGACTGGTGGTGAAATGCTCATGTGGGGCGGCACGACGAGCAGCGGCGGCATCAACAGCAGCACAGCTTCGGACCAGGGCTACCGTTACCACCCGCCCCAGGCCTATTACCTCTACCGCAGGCCCTGATTCAACGACTCACTCTCCCTGCTCATGAAGCACCTCTGGATATTCCCCCTTCTCCTGCTCGTGCCCCATGCCCGCTCCGCTCCGCGCAGCAGCGCGAGCTACAGCATCACCGCAGACACTCTAAGCAGCGGCGGGGGGCAGGCCACCAGCACCAGCTACAGCGGAGATGGCAACCTCGGCGGCATCAGCGGCATCGCCACGGCAGCTGCTCCGGCGGAGACGCTGAAGGGCGGCTACATCGGCCAACTCACGGAAGTGACAGCATTACAAATCGCCGCAACGTCCACGACTCTCAATGAAGGAGCCACGCAGCCGCTCACTGCCACGGCGACTTTGGACGATGCAACCACGTCCGTCCTCATCTGGAGTGATCTGTCTTGGCTCACCCTCAGCGATGGTGCTCTCAGCGTTAACAGCGCGGGTCTGGCCACCGCCGGGAACGTGTATCAAACCACGGTCCTTCCTGTTTTCGGCAGCTATTGCGGCGTGAGCAACACCCTTCACCTCACCGTGGTGAACACCGGCACTGACGATCTCGGAATCTATTCCGCCGATGGCATTCCTGACACGTGGCAGGTGCAGTACTTTGGGCTCAACAATCCGCTGGCCTCAGCCAGCGCCGACCCCACCGGCACAGGGCAGACCAATCTTTTCAAATACACCTCGGGCCTTGACCCGACCGACCGTCATGCGCGCTTTCTGACCGGAGTGGGCAGCAGCGGCAATGGACACACTATCACCCTCAGCCCGCGCCTTCCCGATCGCACCTACACCGTGCAATACAGCACCGACCTGACCCACTGGCAGCCGCTCACCGGCGCCATCATCCAGGACAACGGCCAGACCCGCACCGTGACCGACCCGGATACCATCTCGACCCGCAAATATTACCGCGTGCAGGTGAGTTATCCTTGAGCCAGCGATGGTGGGAAAGGACTCTCGAACCTGAGTTCGTTCTTCAAGGTCTTGCGAGCGTGCTAGAGCGAGCTAAAGCTCGCGAGTACTTTGCTTTCCCCCACTTCCCCCACCGAACATCTGGATGCCCTCCTGGCCCGGCCTGAGCCGTTGCTGGCGCTGGCGCCAATGCAGGATGTCACCGACCTGGAGTTCTGGCGGCTGATGGCGCGCTACGGCGGGGCGGATGTCTATTACACGGAGTACTTCCGCGTGCATGCAGACTCGCACCTGGACAAGCCGATCCTCGCCTCGCTGATTCACAATCCCACGGGCAAACCGGCCATCGCGCAGATGATTGGGAATGACATCCCTTCTCTGGTGCGCAACGCCAAGGAACTCCAGCATTACAACATCGCGGCGGTGGATCTGAATCTCGGCTGCCCGGCACCCATCGTGTATAAGAAGTGCGCCGGCGGCGGTCTGCTGCGCGATGTGCCGCGCATCGAAGGCATTCTGGGCGCGCTGCGCGAGGCCATCTCCATCAAGTTTACCGTGAAGACACGCCTTGGCTTTGATGACACGGAAACGATCGACGCCCTGGTGCCGCTGTTTGCCAAGCATGGCGTGGACCTCGTCACCATCCATGGCCGCACGGTGCTGCAGATGTATCGCGAAGGCGTGCGCTATGACTTGATCGGCACCGCGACCTCAAACCTCCCCTGCCCCGTACTGGCCAATGGCAACATCAGCTCCCATGTGGATGCCGCCGAGGTGTCACAGCAGACCGGCGTGCGCGGGCTCATGCTCGGGCGCGGCGCCATCCGCAATCCGTGGATGTTTGACCAGATCCGCCAGCACGTGCGCGGCCAGCCCGTCTTCCAGCCCACCCCCGCCGACCGCCTGCGCTACGTGGAAGAACTGTACGAATGCGTGACGCTGCCGAACACCCGCGAGCTGGACATGGTGAACCGCATCAAAAAACACCTCAATTTCTTCGCCTGGGGCCTGGCCGATGCCGAGGGCTTTCTCAGCGCCATGCGCCGCTGCACCACGCGTGCCGGCATCATGGAGGTGTGTGCGCGACATTTTGGGGAATGATTCGCCATTCAACAGGTTGGGAGGGCTGCCCCCAGCCCTCCGCCGAGAGCGAGATGAACATGCGAAAAACGATTGGCAGCAGCGGAGCCGAGGGGGCACCCATGTGCACCCTAAAAAGTAGATCCCTATCAGTTTAGGCGTGACAAGACATCCGCTGGGTTATTCTTTTGGAGAATGAAATTGGCTCCATTGATACTGCTGGTGGGTTTGGGCATGGTCGCGGATTGCGCGTGGGGAGAAGAGGCGGTGGTGAATTCTTTGGGAATGAAGTTTGTGAAGGTGCCTGGAACGAAGGTTTGGATGTGCATCCATGAAACGCGGAAGGGCGATTATGCGGCCTATGCGAAGGAGAGCCCGAAGATCGACATGTCGTGGGAGAAGATCGAGGCCTATGGGGTGCCTGTCAGCGAGGGGGATGATCACCCAGTCGTGAATGTGAACTGGGAGGATTCGGTCGCGTTTTGTGAATGGCTGAGCAAGAAAGAAGGCAAGGTCTATCGGCTGCCGACGGATCGGGAGTGGAGTTATGCAGTGGGCATTGGGACGAAGGAGGAAAAAGGACTGACTCCGGAGAAGCTGGATGCGAAACTGAAGGAGATTTACCCCTGGGGCAAAACGTGGCCGCCGCCGACGGGTGTGGCCAATCTGGCAGACACGGCCGGGGCGTCGAAGATTCCGGGACTGGTCGTGGTTCCGGGATACACGGACGGTTTTGTGACGACGGCGCCGGTGATGAGTTTTCAGCCTAACAAATTAGGCATCTATGATCTGAGCGGCAACGTGTGGGAATGGTGTGAGGATTGGTATAACCAATCGCGCAGGGAGAAAGTGCTGCGCGGCGGATCGTGGAGCTATGATCCGCTGAGCCTGCTGTCATCCGACCGGCTGTATAACGCGCCGTCCACGCGGGATATGTATCGGGGATTCCGGTGTGTGTTGGTGAGTCCCTGATGCCTTCCATCCACCTGCGCCGGGCCTTTGCTCGCCCCTGCCCAGATTCCGCCGTAATTTTCACAGTCTTTCCTCGTATTGGACATCCGCCCAAGCCTATGCTATCGCCCGCACCCATGTTTTCTCCCCGAACACTCCTTCCACTTCTAGCCCTGGCTCCCGCGTTTCTTGGCGCTGCGGAGAAGATTGATTTCAACAAGCAGATCAAGCCCCTGCTCGAAGGTGCCTGCACCCACTGCCACGGCGCGAAAGAGGACAAAGGCGACTTCCGCATGCACACGCTGGAAGACATCAAGAAGGGCAATGAGAATGGCCCCGGCCTCACGCCCGGCGATTTGAAAAAGAGCGCTATCTACACCACGCTGCTGCTCGGCGCCGATGAAGACATGGCCATGCCGCCCAAGAAGGAAGGCGCTCTGGAAAAGTCGCAGATCGAAGTGATCAAGACCTGGATCGAGCAAGGCGCTGAGTGGCCCGATGGCGTGGTGCTGGAGCAGACCCCGCGCATCAAGTTTGAAAAGCACATCCAGCCGATTCTGGAGCAGAACTGTGTCTCCTGTCACAATGCCGACAAGGCCAAGGGCGACTGGATCATCACTACGCGGAAGGAAGCCTTCACTACCGGCGAAAACGCCCCGAACATTCTCCCCTTTGACCTCAAGAGCGCGATCTACCATGCCACGACACTGGCCGCTGATGACGACGATTTGATGCCGCCGAAGAAGAGCGGCGGCCCTCTGAGCAAGGAAGACATCAACTTCCTCCGCCTGTGGGTCCTGCAAGGCGCGCCATGGCCTGAAGACCTCAAGCTGACCGCGAAGGAAAAGAAAGGCCCGGCTTCGACCAACCCGGACAACCTGGAACTGGTGAAGAAGATTCACGCCTTCATCGTGCAGACCTCCAAGGAGAAGAAAGAGGCGGAGATGAAGCCTTATGATTCCAAGATCCCGAAGACGGGCATCCCATTCAGCATGGTGGTGATCAAGAGCGGTGAATTCACCATGGGCAGCCCTGACAGCGAAGCCAACCGTGGCGATGACGAAGGCCCGCAGGTGAAGAAGACCATGAAGCCCTTCTGGATGGGCAAATACGAAGTGACCTGGGATGAGTATGAACCCTTCCAGCTCACCAGCATCGGCCGCAACAAAGACGGCTCCCGCCAGGTGTGGAAGCCGACCGACAAACCGGAAGACCTCATCTCCCAGCCGACCCCGCCGTATCAGCCGATGGACTTCGGCATGGGCCGTGACCGCTACCCAGCCATCTGCATGACGCAGCACGCTGCCAACAAGTATTGCCAGTGGCTCAGCGCCCAGACCGGCCAGTTCTACCGCCTGCCGACTGAGGCCGAGTGGGAATATGCCGCCCGTGCCGGCACCAAGACCGCTTATTTCTTCGGCGACGACAAGGCACAGCTCAAAGACTACGCCTGGTACTTCGACAACGCCCCGAACTTCCAGTACGCGAAGATCGGCCTGAAGAAGCCCAATCCTTGGGGCCTCTACGACATCTACGGCAACGTCTGCGAATGGTGCCTTGATCAATACACCCCCACAACCCCAGCCGCTTCGATTCTCGGCAACGACTGGGTGCGCTCCAAGACCCCCTACCCGCATGTCGCTCGTGGCGGCACCTATGACGACGATCCGGAACTTCTCCGCAGCGCCGCCCGCAAGGCTTCCGATCCGCTGTGGAAACAGCAGGACCCGCAGCTTCCAAAGAGCATCTGGTACCTCACGGACGCGACCTGGCTCGGCTTCCGCATCGTGCGCCCTCTGGAAATCCCCACGGTGGAAGAGATGTTCGCCGCCTGGAACAACGGTGTCGCCAAAGAATAACGACATGCTTTTCCTCTGATCTTAAACAGGCCGCTGCTCCCCAGCGGCCTGTTTTTTGATCACCCACGATTCCCCGATACGTTCAAGCCTGCCACTCTCACCTCAAACTCCCCACTGACGCACTCATGACCCAGCCCAAATCCTCCAACAATGGTGCCATGGCCGCACTGATCGCCGCATTCCTCGGCTGGCTCTTTGACGGCTTTGAAATGGGGTTGTTCCCGCTCATCGGCAAACCGGCGTTGCAGGACTTGCTGCCGCAGGCGAGCGCCATCGTGCAGACCCAGTGGTTCACGGTCATCATTGCCGTCTTCCTTGTGGGCGCTGCCACCGGCGGCGTGCTTTTCGGCTGGCTGGGAGACAAGCTCGGACGCGTGAAGGCCATGACCCTGGCCATTTTCACCTACGCCATCTTCAGCGGCCTCTGCGCCTTCGTCACCGAGGCCTGGCACTTCGCCGGTCTGCGTTTCGTAGCCTCTCTCGGCATGGGGGGCGAGTGGGCTCTGGGCGTTGCTCTGGTCAATGAAATCTGGGGCAACAAAAACCGCGCCTGGATTGCCGGCATGATCGGCGCCGCTTCAAACATCGGTTTCCTGCTCACCGGTCTCATCAGTTGGAAGCTGAACGCCAGCCTGGACGTCGTCACCGGCTGGATTCATGCCATGGGTCTTTCCCCGGAGAACACCGAGTATCTGCTGCACAACCGTGCGTGGCGTTTCATTGCCGTCAGCAGCGCTCTTCCGGCCATCATCAATTTCTTCATCCTCGTCTTTGTACCCGAGTCCCACAAATGGGAGGCGGAAAAGAAATCCGGCAGCACTTCGCACTGGGCCACGATGGATCTGCTGGGCGTGCTGATTGCCTGCATCGCGGCCATGGGTATCATTTATGTGTGGTCACCCTTGGCAAAAATTGGCGGTATCGGAGCTGGTTTGGTGACGCTGGTGGGTCTTGCCATTGCTTTGTGGGGCTACATGCACCCGATGCGCCAGTATATGTCCCGCTCCGTGGCAGCCGGCAGCACGCTGACGGCTGACCGCAGCGTCATCATGCGCAATCTTTTCATCGGTGCCGGACTCGCCGCCGTGGCCTTGCTCGGCACCTGGGGCTCCGCGCAGCAGGCCGCCCGCTGGGCTTCCGATCTGGCACCCAAGAACAGCACTCTGCCCGTGATCGATTTTGTGGTTATCTCCACCGCCCTTGGTGCGATTATCGCCACCCTTATCACCCCCTTCATCGCCGACAAGCTGGGACGCCGCGTGACCTACACCCTGCTCTGCGCAGCCGCCCTCGCGGCTTCGCTGGGTTTCTTCCGTTTCAATGTTCCCTTTGTTGGCAATGAGATTCCCACCACGCTGATCACCACCGCATTCCTGCTGGGTGGCATCACGGCCTCCTTCTACGGCTTCTTCCCGCTCTACTTCCCGGAACTCTTCCCCACCAGCGTGCGCGCCACGGGTCAGGGCTTCTGCTTCAACTTTGGCCGCCTCATAGCCGCCATCGGCGCGCTGCAACTCGGAAATCTGACGGCCATGTTTAAGACAGACACCGTCACCGTGGTGCAGTCCGCCGCCAATGCCTACTCGGTCCTCTCCTGCATCTACCTCGTGGGAATGGTGCTGGTGTGGTTCGCACCCGAGACCAAGGGCCGCACTCTGCAATAACCCCCAATTGGGGACATTGACTCAAACCTCTCTCTGAAAGAATGTTTGCCAATTCTCCTTTCATAGATAATAATAAGCGTACATTAACCTCTCACAAATAAGAAGTTATTCACCGCACTGAGTAAAAACTTATGGATTCTATGATTTTACCTTGATCCTACCAATGGATCTTGTTACATTAGTCATTATTCAAGAATTTCTCGGAAACCATAGCTCTAAGGACACCCTCCATGATTAACGGAACCAAAAACCCCGCCAAAGACCACGCCAAGCTGGCAGATTTCATCCTGTTCAGTCAGCGCGAGTTTTTGCTTAATCTCTCCCGTGAGCTGAACCGAGATAACATCTCCTTTGCTCAATTCTTCCTGCTCGGCTACCTCGCTACGTCGAAAGAGCTGACCATGACAGACATCGCCCGCAAGATGGGACATTCCACCGCTGCCGCCACCGGCCTCGTGGACCGTCTTGAAAAGCTCGGCCTCATGGAGCGCACCCACGCTGTGGATGACCGCCGCAAGGTGCTCGTTCGCATCACCTCCCGTGGCATCGAACTCGTCAGCCGCCTGCGTGACGAGCTGCAGAATCAAATCGCTGACGCCATGAGCGAAACCTCTTCCGCAGATGCCGACAGCTTCATGAACTCCTATCGTGCGCTAGACACAGCGGCGACCCGCTAAGCAGCTGTTTCTCCATTCTTTTGCAAAGGCGCTCGGTTTATCCGTGCGCCTTTGTTTTTTTCATGGCAGAACAGTCCTGTGATGAATCACAATCAACCTTGGATGACTTTCCCTGCCCTCGAAGCACTGCCCGGATTTGCGCATCGCTTCACCCTGCGGCACCCCGACATTGATGTGAACGACGAGCGCGCTGTCGTCGTGAGCCGCTTGTGGGACTGGCATCGCTCCCAGGCTGAGGAACTCGGCTTTTCAGGTACTGCTCTGTGCATCGCCGAACAGGTGCATGGGAGGGAGGTGGCGGTGCTCACGGCACCCACGAGCGAGGTCATTTCAGGAACCGACGGTCTTATATCCAACGTTCCAGGCCTGGTCATCGGTATCTACGTCGCCGACTGCTGCGCTGTTTATCTCGCCGATCCACGCACTGGAGCCTTCGGCGTCGTACATTCGGGCAAAAAAGGTTCCGAGTTTGGCATCACGACGCAGGCGATCGAGAAAATGCAGCAGCATTATGGGACGCACCCGGAGGATCTGCACATCCAGTTGAGTCCCTGCATTCGGCCTCCAGCTTATGAGATCGATTTTGCTGCGCAGATTCGCCAGCAGGCCCTGGATGCCGGCGTTCCTGCAGCGCATATCCATGACACCGGGCTGTGCACTTCTTTGGATTTGCGCGGCTTTTATTCCTACCGCATGGAGAAAGGCCGAACCGGGCGCATGCTGGCGCTGCTCGGTCGCACTGCTTGATCAACCATGACCTTTCATTCACCCGCCAAAATCAATCTCTGGCTGCGCATTCTCGGCAAACGGCCGGACGGTTTTCATGAGGTGCAGACCCGTCTGTGCCGGCTGGCCCTGGGCGACACGGTCGAAATCGAACACCTGGGCAAAGGTACCAATGTGACCCTGACCTGCTCAGATCCCACCGTGCCGCTGGATGAAACCAATCTGGCCATGCGCGCCCTGCGTGCCTTTGAAAGCCGCACCGGCAGGCAGTCCTCCTGGCGCATGCATCTGGAAAAAAAAATACCAGCAGGCGCAGGTCTCGGCGGGGGCAGCAGCAATGCAGCCACGGTGCTGATGGGGGCCAATGAACTCGCAGGCTCACCGCTGACGCAGGCGCAGCTTATCGAACTGGGAGCGCAGATTGGTTCGGACATCCCGTGCTTCATTCTCGACAGCCCCGCCGCTGACGGTGCCGGGAGAGGCGAGCAGGTCACCGGGGTGGATTTCCCCTGGCAGCTGCCGCTGGTCCTGATCAAGCCTCCCTTCCCCATCCCCACCCCTTGGGCCTACAAGAACTGGGCCGACTCCAAGGAGATCCCCAGCATTCTTTATGCCCCGCAGCTTTGCCCCTGGGGTGCCATGTCGAATGATCTGGAGCGGCCCGTTTTCCAAAAACACCTGCTTCTGCCCACCCTGAAGACCTGGCTGCTGGAGCAAAGCGAGGTCCACGCCGCCCTGATGTCGGGCTCCGGCAGCACCATGTTTGCCATCACTGATACACCAGCTCAGGCGGCAGAACTGGCCGTCAAAGCCCGTGAATGGTGCGGCGAGACTTCCTGGGTCCAATCCACCATGACGGCGGCGGCTTAGCAGCACCTGCTGAAAAGATTGAGGCCGGGCGGCTCCCGATTCCGCCCGGCCTCTGGTTTGTTCAACCTCAACTTGGCCCTGCGGTGAAGCAGGGGTTTTAGTCAACAACCAATCACTCTCAAGACCCAGTCTATGGAGGGCTGAAATCCTCGCATTTACTGTACCGGGGTTAGTGAGGGGTAGATGGCAGAGTGTTGAAAAATGATGAAAATATTTTTGCTGAAGACTGTTCACCTTATCCTCCCATGCCCGAACTCCCCCCACTGACCGATCCCGAACGCGCTATTTATGAATGGCAGATGTGGGTGCCAGGCGTGGGTGAGGAGGGCCAGCGCAAGCTCAAAGGAGCCTCGGTGCTGATCTCCCGCGTCGGCGGACTGGGCGGTCTGGTGGCGCTGGAACTCGCTGCAGCGGGCGTGGGAAAGCTGGTGCTCGCCCACGGCGGTGATCTGCAGCCGTCAGATTTGAACCGGCAGCTGTTGCAAACGCACGATCACATCGGCAAACCACGCATGGATTCCATCGTGCGCCGCCTGCAGGAACTCAATCCCCGCTGTGAAATCGTGGGCGTCGCGGAAAACGTTTCTTCGGCAAACGCCGATGCACTGGTGGCTCAGGCGGACTTCGTGGTGGATGCCGCGCCACTGTTTCAGGAGCGGCTGGCTTTGAACGCCGCCGCCATGCGTGCAGGCAAGCCGATGGTGGAATGCGCCATGCACACGCTGGAAGCCAGCGTGACGACCTTTGTGCCCGGCAAAACGGGCTGTCTGGCCTGCTACGTGCCCGAAGTGCCTCCCACGTGGAAGCGGCAGTTCCCGGTGTTTGGCGCGGTGTCAGGCACTGCGGCCTGCATCGGGGCCATGGAGGTCATCAAGCTGATCACCGGCGTCGGCGAGACGCTTTGCGGGGTGCTGCTCTCCATGGATCTCTCCACGATGCAGTTCCGCAAGATCCGCCTGCCGAAGCGTGATGACTGTGCGGTGTGCGGCTGATTTATTTCGCCACGAAGTCCACCACGCAGACCTTGTCGAGCAGAGGCTTGAGCTTGGCAACGAAGGCTGAGTGCTCTGGATGCGGGAGATACACGTCAAGGCCCGCCTTGTCTTTGAAGGTGACGAGGAAGCAATGCGTGAAGCCGTCGTTGAGGCCTTCAGGGCTCACATTCGTGCCCCACTCAAAGGCGGTGACGGTGTTGACCTTCTTGGTGAGCTCGATGAAGGCGTTTTCAATGCCCTGTACCTCGGCCGGTGTGGCGCTGTCCTTGAATTTGAAGAACACAACGTGGCGGTAGGGGGCGTCTGCAGCGGTGGCGAGGGTGGTCATGGCGGAAAAGAGAATGGCGAGGGCGAAGAGAGCAGCTTTCATGGTGCGCGAGAATGTCGCAAAGAGCACTTTGAGTCAACGCTTCAAACAGGTTGCGCCGTGGCATCGCGCATGCTCCTTAACCTTATCTATGAGCCATTGGGACCGCTTTCAAAAGTACTTCGTTCGTTACTCCAACCTGGGATTCTCCATCGACATCAGCCGCATGGCTTTCGAGGATGACATCTTCAGCAAAATGGCACCCCGCATCGAGTCTGCCTACAAGGCGATGATCGAGCTCGAAGCCGGTGCCATCGCCAATCCGGATGAGCAGCGCATGGTCGGCCACTACTGGCTGCGCAACGCCCGCCTCGCCCCCAATGACGCGCTTCAGCATGAAATCAGCGAGACCCTCGCAGCGACGCTGAAATTCGCCGCAGATGTCCACTCCGGCGCGATCACGGCAGCCAATGGCCAGAAGTTCACCCGCGTGCTCGTCGTGGGCATTGGTGGTTCGGCGCTCGGCCCTCAGCTTGTCGCGCATGCCATCACCCCTGCAAATCCGCCACTGGCGATCTCCTTCCTCGACAACACGGACCCGGATGGCATCGACCGCGTGATGGCCCAGATCGGTGACGAACTGGCTACGACTCTCACCATCGTGATCTCCAAATCCGGCGGCACCAAGGAAACTCGCAACGGCATGCTCGAAGCCGAAACCGCCTACAAGGCCGCAGGGCTCGACTTTGCCAAGCATGCCGTCGCCGTGACGGGCGTGGGCAGCGAGTTGGACAAGCACTCCACCGCGCAGGGCTGGCTGACCCGTTTCCCCATGTGGGACTGGGTGGGCGGACGCACCAGCCTGATGAGCGCCGTGGGCACTCTGGCCGCAGCCCTGCAAGGCGTGGACGTGCTGCAGTTCCTCGCCGGAGCCGCAGCGATGGATGTGGAAACACGCCAGCGTCCCGCCATCGAAAACGCCGCGATGCTGCTGGCGCTCATGTGGCACCAGGCCGGCAAAGGCAAAGGTCTGAAGGACATGGTCGTGCTGCCCTACAAGGACAGGCTGGTTCTCTTCAGCAAGTATCTCCAGCAGCTGGTCATGGAAAGCCTGGGCAAAGAGCACGATCTGAACGGCGCCGTGGTGAATCAGGGCATCGCCGTCTATGGCAACAAAGGCAGCACCGACCAGCACGCCTATGTGCAGCAGCTCCGCGATGGGGTGAACAATTTCTTCGTCACCTTCATCGAAGTGTCCAAGTCCCGCGACACCGCCTCCCTCGAAGTCGATCCCGGCTTCACCACGGGCGACTACCTTCAGGGCTTCCTGCGCGGCACCCGCAAGGCGCTGGCCGAGAAAGGCCGCGAATCGATCACGCTTACCATCCCCGAGCTCAACGCCTTCACCCTGGGCATGCTCATCGCTCTGTTTGAGCGCGCTGTCAGCTTTTACGCCAGCCTGGTCAACATCAACGCCTACCACCAGCCCGGCGTTGAGGCCGGAAAGAAAGCCGCCACAGACTTCCTGACTCAGCTTGCCAAGGTGCGCGCTGCACTCACCGCTACAGGCAGCACGGCTGACGAGGTGGCCTCCAAGCTTGGGATTGATGCCGAGGATGCATTCCACATGCTCAATCACCTGGCCGCGAATGCTCAGGCCCGGATTGTTGCCGCTGGGGACAGCCCGGCGCGCGATCAATTCGCAGCTCCGTGACAAATCGCCGTTTGCACACCTTACATGGGCAACCTATAAATTGCGCCCCCTGTGAAGCCAGCCGTCCTTCGGCGATAAAGTCATGCGTGATATTCCCATCCCCTACCAAATCGCCTGCGTCATACTGACCGCCCTTTTCATCTGGTCGTTCAGCATTGCGCGGGAACCACGAGGCTGGCGGCGGCTGTTTCAGTCCATGTTCTCCAAATCGGAGACCTTCTCCGTCAACAAGAACAAAGTCATCGACGAAGCCTTGAAGCGCTATGGCATCGTGATTGCCATGGTCATTCTAGTGATCGATGTCTCCTGCTTTGTCCTCGGTGTGACCGACCGCTATCGTGACAAAATGCGTGATCTGACTCCTGAACAGCGTGAAAGCATTCAGGAGATCAACAAGTATCAGAACAGCAGCAAATCGGGCGGCCCCATGTGATCAGGCTTTCCGTTTGGTCACCAGAGTGTCTGCCACCAGATCGTGCAGGCAGCGGCGGTCTTTGCGGAAGATCATGAGGTAGTCAGCCATCAGCAAAGCCCATCCCATGCCTCCGAAGTAAATGAGGCTGGTGAAGACAAGAATGGTGAAGAGGATCGCCCGCAGCAGCAAGGCCTTGATGAAGCCGGCTCTCGCACCATCAGGAAAACGCACCACCTGAATGCCCAGGCAAAGCTTGCCAATCGTCTGACCACGCAGGGTGAGCAACACCACATTCACGATCAAGGCCATGTCAAAAACCAAACTCGCGAGCGGCAGTTTCATGCCGCCCGATGCCTGAAGCTTTTCCGCCCGCTTCTGCATGGCGTTCACCATGGCCGTCGGATCGTTTTGCAGCTTCTGGGTTTCCTCCACAAATGCCTGATCAAAAACCATGGTAAGGACGACCCAAAGCGGCACGATGATCAGGGCGAAATCGATCATTTTGGCGGCAAACCTCTGGCCCAATGACGCCATCTCAAGGCGAATGACCTGATCCTGCCTGACTTCGGCGCGCAGAGCTGTGATGGAGGGCTGCTCGGAGATGGACGGCGCAACCACCTCGGGATTTAGCTCCTGCAAATGATCCTTCAAAGTCTCCCAGTCCTTCATGCCTTCCGTCCAGCAAAGATCGGTGGGTTTGAAACGTCCCTCCCGCAGTCCGGCGCTCACATCCAGATCGTTGAATGTGCCGAGCTGTTCTTCGCCGCGTGCCAGATGGTATTTCATGTATATGCCTGTTGCTGTATGTCGTATGCTAGATAGCTGCTAACCCGCACGCATCAAGCTCCCATCCCGATTGAAAACCATCGCCCGCGTCTTTTCCTACCTTCGTCGTTACCCCTGGCTCGGCTCCGCCCAGATCGCCTGTGCCATCATCGGTACACTGATGGTCATCGTTTTTCCGCACATCACCCGCGAGGTTATGGACGTCGTCGTGCCCGGCAAGCAATGGGACCGCCTCGGTCCGCTCGCCTGCTGGGCGCTGGCCGCCTACTTTGCCCAGCATCTGTTCAATTCCCTGCGCATCCAGCTCAACAATACCTTTGAGCAGAAGGTCATCTATGACCTTCGCAGCGACATCTACCAGCGCCTGCAGACCCTGCCCCTCCGTTGGTTCGACAACCGCCCCTCCGGTGACATCATGACCACCGTCGCCGAGGACATCCCCTCTGTGGAGCGTGTGCTCATTGATGGCCTTGAGCAGGGGCTCATTTCCGTGCTGCAGATCATCGTCGTGGGAGGCTTCATGCTGCAGGCAGACGTCACTCTGACGCTCTATGCCCTCATCCCCCTGCCCTTTCTTATGGCCGGTGCCCTGCTCTACACCCGCACCTCCAAGAACCGCCACAGGAAGGTGCGCAAGGCCAGCAGCGCCATGAACTCCCTGCTGCAAGACAACGTCTCCGGCATGCGCCAGATCAAAGCCTACGCCATGGAGCGCGAGGAGCATGAACGATTCAACCGCGCCAGCGGCGCTCTGCGCACCGCCACGCTCCACGTCATGCGAATCTGGTCCATCTACCGCCCGGGCATGAATTTCCTCACCAGCACCGGCATGGTCATCGTGCTCTGGGTGGGCGCACGCCAGCTCATGGCTGGCAGAATTCAAACAGGCGACCTCACCGCCTTCCTGCTGCTCCTCAAGTTTTTCTACGATCCCATCGAGAGCCTGCACCAGCTCAATCAAATTCTGCAAACCGGTCGTGCTGCTGGAGAACGCGTCTTCGACATCTTGGATGCCGAACCGGAAGCCGACACCACAGGTGGACGCGAGCTGTCCGGCGTCACCGGCCATGTTCGCTATGAGAATGTCGGCTTTAGCTACGCAGGCAAGACGCCCACCGTGCATGGCGTCTCGCTCGACGCACATCCCGGTCAGACCATCGCCCTCGTTGGACCGACGGGCGCAGGCAAATCCACCCTGATCAATCTGCTCACGCGCTTCTATGAATACGATGAAGGCGTCATCACCATCGATGGTGCGCCCGTTCACGAACTCAACAAGGCCTGGCTGCGCCGCCACATCGGCTACGTCACACAGGAGAGCTTTTTGTTCAACGGCACCGTGCGAGAGAACCTCGTCATCGGCCGACGCGATGCCACCGATGAGCAGCTCTGGGAGGCTCTGAAAAGCGCCAATGCGGATGCCTTCGTCAAGCGCCTGCCTGATCTGCTCGACACCCATGTGGGCGAGCGCGGCGTGAAACTCAGCGTGGGTGAAAAGCAGCGCATCAGCATCGCCCGCGCGCTGCTGCGCAATCCGCCCATTCTCCTGCTGGACGAAGCCACCGCCAGCGTGGACACCGAAACCGAGCGCCAAATTCAGGAAGCGCTGGAGCACCTCATGGCGCACCGTACCAGCTTCGTCATTGCGCATCGTCTCAGCACCGTGCGCAATGCGGACCGCATCTACGTCCTCGATCACGGTCGCATCATCGAGCAAGGCACGCATGACGAACTCATCGCCCAGGAAGGCATGTACGCCCGACTCTGCCGCACCTCCTTAATCGCCGCCGAAGTGGCGGCTGAGTGAGATTTGTGTTGAGTTATCAGTCCGTTCGCTGACAACCATCCCACATGTCTCTCTCCCTTCTGCTGCGTGCAGCCTTCGTGTTTGCCTTCTGCATCTCTGCCACCTTGGCCAGTGCGGATGAACCCGTGACCCGCTGCCACAAGGTCAATGCCCCGGTGGGCCTCGTCATCCGCAGCAAGCCCGGCACCGATGGCAAACGCCTCGGAGCACTTGAGGAGGGTACCAAGGTCACGCTCGCAGGCAAGGCAGTGACCAATGACAAGACCAAGGTTCTTCCCGTCGTGTCCCAAGATGCCCAGGACCCAGAAGCTTCCTGGATTCAAATCTCCGCCCCCAAGGCCGGCTACGTGCTTTATCGCGTCAGCGGCAGCAGTCCCTACGATTACCTCGTTCCCTGCAAGTAACGTCATTTACTCACACAAACACCGGCGGAAGAAATCCACCGTCATGCCCAGGGCCTGACGGGCGATCTCGGCATCGTAGCGCAGGCCTTCATCGCGCAGGAAGGCATGGGCGGCATTGAATTCATGCCAGGTGAAATTCACACCAGCAGCCGTAAGCGTCTGGTAGATCATGGCACGCCCCTCGGCGGGCACATGCGGGTCCTGCCGGCCAAACACCATCATCAACTCGCCTTTGATGTCTGCAGCACGAGCCAGCGAATCATCGTTCATCCCAGCTCCCAGGCTGCGCTTGTGCAGGTCCGTTGGGTAAAAGCACGTGGCAGCAGCAACATCCGGCTGCAAGGCTGCACGATAGGTCAGATGCCCGCCGATGCAGGGGCCAAATGACCCGAGCCGCCCTGTGCAATCGGCGTGAGATTTCAGGTAATCGAGAACCGCACGGTTATCCGCATCGTAGGCAGCCACAGGTTTCTCCGTCTTCAGTTTGTTGCCCACATCTGAGCCCGCTTGATCGTATGCCAGCACCGTTCCCGCAGGCAGATATTCATGGTAGATCTCCGGCAGCGCCACAATGAAGCCATGCCCGGCCAGATAAGCAGCCGTGCGGCAGATGGGCCCCGTATTTTGAAAGATTTCCGAGTGAAACAGCAGCCCCGGAAAACGGCCCTCCCCCGCTGGACGCAGCACCAGCGTGCGCATCGGACCGGTGGGTGTGGTGAGTTCGACGATTTCAGGTTCGCGGAGAGTCATGGAGAAAAGAGTGGAATGAGCGGGCACGATGCCGATGACTGCAAGCACCTCAATTCACAGTTTTCAATTTTGATTCGTTTCACTCACCCTTCGGGCTGCCTGCGGCAGTCTATCTTCGCTGCGCTTCGATTCAGTTCGCAGTTTTCAGTCCCTCACAACGCCGCATGCGCGTAACGCTCCCATCAGTCCACACTCCTTTCCTATTCCATGACTCCCGACTTTTCCTCCCGCCTTGCCGGCATGCTGCAGGGCAGCTTCATTGCTGAATCCATCTCTCTCGGCGTTCACTGGATTTACGATCCCGCGCTGATCCTCAAAAAGCATGGCCGTGTGACAGGCTACCTTGCCCCGGGTTCGGAGTCCTACCACCCGCACAAGCAGGCCGGTGCCCAAGGTCATGCGGGAGATCAAGCCCTGCGCCTGCTCACATTCCTTCAGCGCGAGCGCCGTTGGGACGCCACCACCTTCCTCGCCGATTGGCAGGCCATGTGGCCGGCCTACAACGACTACGTGGACAAGGCCACCAAAGGAACGCTCGCCAATCTCCAGGCCGGTGCCACCGCCGCCACGAGCGGCGCACCGTCTGATGAACTCGCCGGACCTGCGCGCATTGCGCCCCTCATGGCCTTCCTCGCGGACAAGTCCGAGTCTGAAGCCGTCGCCGCTGCCATTGAGCAAACGGTGATCACCCATCGCTCACCCGAGACGATCGAATGCGCCGAATTCCTCGCCCGCGCCACGCATCGCCTGCTGAAGGGCGGCGAACTGCAAAACGTCATCACCGCCACCGCGCCCGCATGGGCTTTGAAAGCCGCCGAGGCTGCCACGGATAGCGATGCCATCGGCCAGCTCGGCCGTGCCTGCCCCATTCCTCAGGCACTGCCCGCCGTGCTCTGGCTCATCCGCCATCACGGCGAAAACTTCGAGACCGCCATCATCGAAAACGCCATGGCTGGCGGCGACAACTGCGCCCGCGCCCTCGCGCTCGGCATGCTCATTGGAGCGGCCCATGGCATCGAAGCCATTCCCGCAGCCTGGCGCGCAGGACTACTCGCCAAGCCGCTCTTGGAAGAGTTTCTTACCACTCGCTAAACGGCACCGCGCAGAGATTCGAGTTCGTGTAGCGCATGTCGTGGCTCACTTCCTCGCCAACCCACTCGGGCAGCGCAAACGGCGTGTCTTCCGCAGGCAGTTCGATCTCCGCCACCACGAGGCCGTCGTTCGCGCCGTGGAAGATGTCCACTTCCCACAGCATGCCTTCATGCACGACATGATGCCGCGTTTTGTCGATCAAGGGCTGATGACACAGCAGCAGAAGATCCCGCGCGTGCTCCAGCGTGATGGGAAATTCGATCTCCGTGCGCGTGATTCCCGTGCGGCGGCTCTTCACCGTCATGAAGGCGTCATCGCCGACAAGGCGCACACGCACCGTGCGGTCGGGATCGCGTGACAGATACCCCTGCGCCATGCGGCGGCCCGGGCCCGTGGGTTGCCACTGGCCGGGCTTAAGCAGGTATTTGCGTTCGATCTCAGTACCCATGGGGGAACTCAATCCTTGGAAGAATACAGCGCCACGAGTGCGGCACCGATGGATTGAGAAAGCTCACCCAGAGTCGCAGGCACCAGCTGGAGTTCATCGCGCTGTTTCGGGAAAAGGTAAGGCAGCGCTGCGGCACGGATGCCGCCGAGGTAGCGCTCGCGGAATTCGGGTGTCGTGCTTTCGGGATCCACCAAACCACCGCCGATGACGATGATGCCAGGGTCCAGAGCCATCGACAAATTCGCGACGTGGATGCCAAGGGCACGCGCCTGGATGTCGAAGATCTCAAGCGCGAGGGGGTCACCATTCTGCGCACGGCCGCGCAGGGAGAAGCCTTTGCTCCTCAGCGTATCGTTGCTGAGGGCGAGTTCGTGATCCGGATATTTCGGCAGGAAGAACTCCAGGAACTGCGAGAGGCCGGAGATCGTGGAGTAGGCCTCGATGCAACCCCAGTCGCGACCGCAGCCACAGCGAAACGCCGGCACTTCATCCAAGCCATGGCCAAGGAGGTGACGTGGGATGGGCATGTGCCCACCCTCCATGCCTGCCAGGTGATCGCCGCTGAGCGGCAGACCATTGGCATCAATGTAGGCAGCACCAAGGCCGGAACCCGGAGCCAGCAGAAGCACGCTCGCTTTAGTGTCGCCACGCACACGTGCGGCCTCACCCACACCACCAAAGTCACCATCGTTCCCCACGTAGAGCGGGATCTCGCGGCCTGCGGCCTTGGCGATGGCCGCCGAGTACTCAGCGTGGAAATTCCAGCCGATGAAGCTGTCCGGCAGATTGGAAGACTTATCGAGGACGCCATAGACCTGATAGGGTCCCGGAAGAGCAAGACCAGCAGCAGCGACGCGGTCCCAGGTGAGGCCATTGTCCTTGAGGAAACCTTCCGCGCCTTCGACCCAACCAGCCACCACAGCAGCCGTTCCATTCTGGGAATTGGTCGAGCTCTGGCGGAGGTGAGTGGAGACGGGTTCACCATTGGCGAAGACGCCGCCGGTCTTGGAAGTGGTGGCTCCGGAATCGGTGCCAAGATAGATGTCGCGGGTAGCAGTAGGCATATCGGGGCGGTGAATTTGGAGAGCAAATGGCCGGTGGTCGAGAAGAATGCGTGTGGATGCGCAAGAGACCTATGCAACCCCGTTAACAGCGACCAAACGACTCCACCCTGGCTGCCCTTGGAAGCACATTGACAGCCCGCCGGGAGCGGACGACTGGCAGCACTTTCTTCCCCTTCACCATGATCACACACGAGCTCGGCCGTCGTCGGTTTTTGCACATGCTTGCAACAAGTCCGGCACTCGCGGGTGGCTTTGGCCTGGGCAGTCTTTTCAGCGGGATCGCTCATGCGGAGGAAGACCTCATTGCTGCGGCAGATCAGGCGGTGAACGTGCTCGAATTTGAAGCCGTGGCGCGCAAAAGCCTCCCGCCCTGGCACTACGCCTACCTCGCCACCGGCGTCACGGATGACTCCACGCTGCAGGCCAATCGAGATGCCTTTGCCCGCTATCAGCTTCGCACGCGTCGGCTCGTCGATGTGGCGAAGGTGGACATGTCCGTAAAGCTCTTCGGTACCGAGTGGGAGTCCCCCATCATGCTCTCGCCTGTGGGCAGTCAGCGTGCGTTTCATCCTGAGGCGGAGCTTGCCACGGCACGCGCTGCCGCTGCGCAAAAGCACAACTTCATCGTCTCCACACACGCCTCCACCGGCATTGAAGAGGTGAACAAAGTCATGGACCGCCCCGCGTGGTTTCAGCTCTATCCTACGGATGATTGGAACGTCACCCGCGCCGTGGTGAAGCGCGCGGAAAAGGCCGGATGCCCGGTCATGGTGCTCACCGTCGATTCACAAAACGGCGCGCTGCGCGACACACTCTTCAAGGTCCGCCGCTCTGCTCCGGTGAAGTGCACCGACTGCCACGTCGGCGGCTTTGCCTACAACAATGTCGCCAGCCGCAGGCCGATGTTTGCCGGGCTTGATCTCTCCAAGGTCACCACACAGCTCCCGCTGAACATGACGTGGGAGGTGCTGCCGCGCCTGAAGGAGCTCACTTCGATGAAACTGCTCATCAAAGGCATTGTCACGCGTGAAGACGCCACACTCGCGCTGCAGCACGGTGTGGATGGCATCATCGTCTCCAACCACGGTGGCCGCAGCGAAGATAGCAAACGCGCCAGCATCGACTGCCTGCCCGAGGTCATCGCCGCCGTAAACGGCAAGGTGCCCGTGCTCGTGGATGGCGGCTTCCGGCGCGGCACCGATTTCTTCAAAGCCCTCGCCATGGGAGCCAGCGCCGTCTGCATCGGCCGCCCCTATCTCTGGGCGCTCGCCGCCTTCGGCCAGACCGGAGTCGAAACCGTCCTCACCCTTCTGCGCAAAGAACTGCAAATCGACATGCGACAGGCTGGTGCTGCGTCGATTGCACAGATCACGCCGGATTTTCTGGTGAGGTGACCTGGAAGAAAATAACAGCATCGATTTGAGCGCCTGCTTGCCTCTCTCGTCCGAGAGTTCCATTTATCGGCGCATGTCCCCTGTCCAATTGCCAAACCTGTGTGAAGCGTGTGACTCATCTCCCGCAACAGTTTTCGAGCCATGTGATGACGAGGCCCGCCCCTATCGGCTATGCGCAGCCTGCCTGCACAGGCTTGTGAAGCGCTCGCTAAGACCCATGGAATGGTATCGCCTCGCGCTACATCACTGTCCTCACAACTTCTCGCTCCATGACGACTTTTATTTGAATGATGGAACGGCGGATCAACCCAAGGAAGAGCTTGTTGATGCGGACTTGTTTCCGGCCCCAAGCCTGAGCGACAAAACGGCAAATTTGAATGATCTGTGGGAGTTCACAATAACCCGGCATGCCTTGAACGAAGCCATTTACGAGGCTTGGAGACGGCACCCCCAGGCATTAGTGCTCGACTTGCTGACTCGTAACTATGAAGCACCGAAGAACGCCCATTGGAAATCAACGATATTAGAACTCGTTTCGAATTGTTTGGGGGCTGGGGCGGCTGAACTCGTGCGCCGAGCATGGCTTGATTACCCTGAATGCATGTACTTCGGAGCTTTGGCAAAGGCATCGGTGGCATGCCTTCCGAATGAGGAAGGCTTCAGCAGGTGCTTTGCAGTATTCAAGCAACTGCCGCTCAAAGAGCAGCGGAGCCGCATGATGTACATGTACGATTTCAAAAATGCTCAAATGCTCGACTGGATTGAGGCCCATATTGAGCCTCCAATTACCGATCACTGGGGAGCCTTGGCGTCACAATCCGGCATGGCATGGCAGCGTGTGGTTAAGTGGCTCGAATCAGGGCGCCCTATGAGTCTTGTGGCTTTGGATTCATTGATCGGCGTGGCCAGAGCTGCCGAGGATGGAAGATGGAAAATGCATGTTCCCATTCAGGGACTCCCCCCCAAAGATGAAGCAGAACACCGTCTGCGCGCTTATGAAGCCACCGATGCAGCACCACGAATTCAGAATTCGATCGATTACATTCTAGAGCACTTTCACCTTCTCGGTACTCAAAGCTAACAGACAACTTCATTCTTAGGAGACAATCCGGCTTTTTCCAGAATGTGTTTGGCCATTAATTCGTGCTCCTCCTCGAAACATGCTGGATCGACATGTAGCCATTGCGTCTTGCCCGCCGAGACGCTTGTAAAACAATCAAACAAGTGGTCTTCATTTTGCCCAGCTTTGCTTGGTCGTATTTTGTTTCTCCGCACAACCCGTTCAAGGTATAGTGACTTCTCCTTGTAGAGAAGAATCACGACTTTGAAAGCGTCGGGAAAATCCTTCGGAGCAATATCAGCTGCACCGATAAAGAGCGGTCCTTTGAATTGCAAACCTACTAATTGCTGGAGCATAACAAGCCGCCCTTCCTTGTCTTCAACGTGCTCGAGGTCAATGGAAGTGCAGTTTTCAAACAGAGTTGGTAAAATCCTCAATAGAGTCGATTTCCCAGAAGCGGGCGGACCATAGATGATGAATTTATCGTGCATATGGCACTAAATGATCACCCGACCGCCTCCACACACCGTCCGCAAAGCGTCGGGTGCTCGGCATTGGCTCCGACATCCGGCAGATACTTCCAGCAGCGGCCGCATTTGCAGTGGGTGGATTCCTGCACAACGGCGGAGAGATCGCCACCGCGGGTGATCTTGAGGTCGCTGAGGATGAGGAATTCGTGGAGGGTGGCGGGGTCGTTGAAGACGGGGTGGTCAAAGCCTTCGGCAGGCAGGGTGAGGGCGACGGTGGCTTCGAGGTTGGAGCCGATCTTCTTTTCCTGACGGGCTTTTTCGATGGCCTGCTGGATGACGCCACGGACCTTGAGCAGTTCATTCACCGCGAGGGTGGCATCGCTGCCGGGGAAGGCAGGATTGGGCTGCGGGAAGGACTGCAGGTGGACGCTGTCGGTGTAGCCGAGGTGCTCCCAGGCTTCGTCCGCCGTGAAGGCGAGCATGGGGGCGAGGAGGCGGCACAGGGTCTCGGTGATCTCGCGGATGGCGGCCTGCGTGGCGAGGCGACGCGGGCTGGTGGCGGCGTCGCAGTACATCCGGTCCTTGGTGATGTCGATGTAGAGGGAGCTGAGGTCGCCGGTAATGAAACTGTTGATGACGCTGAAGACCTTGCGGAAGTCGTAGTGCGCGTAGGCGTCCACGCACTCCTTGGTGATGGCGTGCAGGCGCTCGAGGATCCAGCGGTCAACAAGGGTGTACTGGGGGGCGACCGCAGCGGTTGCACGCGGCGTGTGGGAGCCCTGCGGCACGTCTTCATCGGGCAAGCGAGACGCCTGCTCGACGTCCACATCTGGCAGGCGGGAGCCTTGCGTTGCTTCTCCGCTGAGATTTCCAAGCAGCACGCGCAGGGTGTTGCGGATGCGGCGGTAGTTTTCGCTGTTCTGCTTGAAGAGGTCTTCGGAGAACGGCACTTCGTTTTGATAGTCCACACTGGCCACCCAGAGGCGCACCATGTCGGCGCCGTAGGTGTTGTAATAGTGGTCGGCGGTCATGGGCTTGGAGCTCTTGCCCGCGCCCTGGTCGCTCTTGCTGATCTTTTTGCCGCTGGTATCGACGACGAAGCCGTGGGTGATCACCGCCTTGTAAGGCGCGTGCCCCCGGGCGATGATGCTCATCATGAGGCTGCTCTGGAACCAGCCGCGATGCTGATCGGTGGCCTCGATGTAGAGATCCGCCGGAGCGTGGAGCTCAGGATGGCGGTCCAGCACGCTGACGTGCGAGCAGCCGGAATCGATCCAGACGTCGAGCGTGTCATTGCCACGCTTCGTGCCCGCAGGCAGGCCCACTTCCTCAGCCCACCACGCGTCGTCTTTTTCAAACCAGAGATTGCTGCCGTGCAGTTCGATGACGACGGCCACCTTGGCGATGACCTCGGGATCCATGATGATCTCGCCACTGGCGGAGTAAAACACGGGAAGCGGCACGCCCCAGGTGCGCTGGCGGCTGATGCACCAGTCAGGACGGCTCTCCACCGTGCCATAGATGCGGTTGCGGCCCCAGGCGGGCATCCAGTGGACGGTGTCGATCTCGTACAGCGCCTTGGCGCGGATGTCGTCGATCTTGATGAAGAACTGCTCCACCGCACGGAAGATGATCGGCGTCTTGGAGCGCCAGCAGTGCGGGTACTGATGCACGTATTTCTCGTTGCCGAGGATCGCGCCTTTGGCAGTGAGAATTTCGATGATGCCGTCATTGCTCTGGAAGACATGCTTGCCCACGAAGTCAGGCAGGCCGCACTCGGCGGTGTATTTGCCATCGGCATCCACCGGGGAAAGGATGTCCAGCCCGTGCTCGCGGCCGGCCTGATAGTCGTCCGCGCCGTGACCGGGGGCGATGTGCACCGCGCCGGTCCCGGTGTCGTCGGTGACGAAGAGGGTGTTGATGACCTTCGAGGTGCGTGGAAGGAAGGGATGCTGCGCGTCGAGGCCATTGAGCGCGTTGCCTTTGAATTCCTCGTTGGCGTGCTCGGTGTTCAGCTTGAAACCGGTGGCGGCCCCGAAGGCTTCGACGCGGGACTTGGCGATGACGAGCTTCTCCACCCGACCGTCCGCATGCGCGAAGCTGCCGCTGACGTAGTCAAACGTGGGGTGCAGCGCGATGGCGAGGTTGGCCGGGAGTGTCCACGGCGTGGTGGTCCAGATAACGAGGGATGCGCCATCGCAGCCGGGCGGCGGATTCACCAGCGCAAACTTCACGTACACCGCAGGCGAGGTCTTCTCCTTGTATTCCACCTCGGCCTCGGCCAGTGCGGTCTGCGCGCCGTAGCTCCAGAGCACCGGGCGCTTCATGCGATAGACGAGCTTCTGCTCGACGGCCTTGCCAAAGGTGCGCAGGATGCCGGACTCGTAGCCGGGATCCAGCGTGAGGTAGGGATTATCCCAGTCGCCAAAGACGCCGAGCCGCTTGAAGCTGTTGCGCTGGATGTCGATGTACTTGCGTGCCTCCGCCTCGGAGCGCTGGCGCACCTCCACCGGGGTGAGCCCGGCGGCGGATTTGACGACCTTGAACTCGATGGGCAGCCCGTGGCAGTCCCAGCCGGGGATGAAGGGCGTGTGAAAGCCTGCCATCGTCTTCGACTTCACGATGAGATCCTTGAGGATCTTGTTCAAAGCGGTGCCCATGTGCACGTCGCCATTCGCAAATGGCGGGCCGTCATGCAGGATGAAGGTGGGCTTGCCTTTGGACTGCGCCACGATGCGCTGGTAGAGCTTCCCCTCCTGCCACTTCGCCAGGCGCTGCGGCTCCCGTGCGACGAGATCGGCCTTCATGGGAAAGTCGGTCTTCGGCAGCAGGACGGTGTCTTTGTAGTTCTTGGCAGTGTCAGGGGCGCTCATGGTTCGGGAAAAGGAGCACGAAGCCTAGCGAGATGGGGGCGTGTGGCAAGGACGGAGGGAGTTGGGAAATTCGTCCTCGTGCTCCTGCTCGTTCTCGTCCTCGATCCTACCACTCCGCTGGGACACAAAGCTCACGCAATTGCCTCAAATCTACCTCCCTCAGGCCAATTCCCGCCCACAACACCCATTTGCCCTCCCGCCCGCATGGCGTATCGCTCCGCAACCATGTTCCCGACCCGTTCTCTGCTCCTCGCGTTCACTGCGTCCCTGCTTTCCACCGCCCATGCCCTGGAGGTCAAAGTCTCCCCTGCCCTCACGTTGCCTCAGGCGCTGGAACAAGTGCGCGCCGCCCGCAAAGGCGGCGACAACTCCCCGGCGACCATTCTTCTGCCGGAAGGCGTCACGGAGCTGACGCAGCCGATCCAGCTCGAAGCGCAGGATTCGAACCTGACCATCACAGGCACGAAGAGCACGCTCATCGGCGCGCCGCTCGTCACCACTTGGGGGCCGGTGGCAGGCGCTATCTTCAAGGCAGATGTCTCCAAACTGCTGCCGAAGGGTTTCATCCCCAAGCAACTCCTCTGCAACGGCGAGCGTCAGATCCTGGCGCGGTATCCGAACTTTGACGCCAAGGACCCGCTCTACGGCGGCTGGGCCTTTGTAGCTGAATTCCCATCCGCAGGCGCTCCCGAAGGCCACCTGTGGAAACGCACGCTGTATGTGAAGCCCGAGGACGTGCGCAACTGGGCGCACCCTGAGGATGTGGAGCTCGACATCTTCGCGCAATACGGCTGGTGGAACTTTATCGAGCCCGTGGCCTCGCTCGATCCCCAGACACGCAAACTCACGCTGAAAAAGGACTGCGGCTATGATCTGCATCCGCACAACCGCTACCATTTTCAAAACGCCCTCGAAGAACTCGATGCGCCCGGCGAGTGGTTTTACGACAAGCACACCGGCACGCTCTACTTCTGGCCTCTTCAAGGACATTTGACCTCGCTTGAGGTCCGCATCCCCACTCTCGACAGCTTTTTCAAAGTGAAGGCGGGCGCGAAAAACGTCGTCATTCGTGGCCTCACGCTCACCGGCTGCCATGGTTCCGCCATCACCTTTGAGCGCGCGGAGGACTGCCTCGTTGAGAAATGCATCATCACGCAGGTGGGTGCCTTCAATGGCAGCGGCATTGGCGTAAGCGATGGCAAAAACGTGCGCCTCTCGCACAACGAAATCAGCTACACCGGCAGCAACGGCATCAGCCTGAGCGGCGGAGACCGCAAAACGCTCACCGGCCCCGGCCACATTGCGGAGGACAACCACATCCACCACATGGGTGTCTTCAACAAGAACGCCTGCGGTATCAGCATTTATGGCGTGGACAACACCGCCGCGCACAATCACATCCACGACGGCCCGCGCATGGGCGTGCAGATGAGCGGAAACAACCTCATCGTGGAATACAACCACCTGCACCACCTCTGCCTCGAAACCCAGGACGGCGGCGCCATCTACACCGGCGGGCGGGATTGGATCAGCAGCCGCGGCAGCAAATGGCGCTACAATTTGATCCACGACGTCATCGGCTGCGGCCAGGAATCCGGCGGCCTCAAGCACCCATGGTTCACCTTTGGCATCTACCCGGACGACAACAGCGGCGGCCTCGACATCATCGGCAACATTGTTTATCGCGTGGCCCACACGCCCATCCACATGCACAACTCACGCGACTGCATCGTGGAGAACAACATTTTCGCCCTCGGCGGCAAGTTTCAGTTCGACCTCCACGGCTGGACCAAAGACCAGCGCTTCTACACCGGTCACATCGAAACAATGATCAAAGGCTACGAATCCGTGGCCGGCCTGCCCGCATGGAAGCACATGCGGAACATGGACCTGCACCCCAAGAACGCCATCCGCGACGACGGCACCATGATGAGCGGCAACAGCTTCCAGCACAACATCATGTTTGGCGACACCCCCGGCGTGAAATACGGCGACATCCGCAACGCCACGCCGAAATGGAACACCATCGACTACAACATCGCCTGGAACAGCGGCCACCCCATCGTCACCGGCATCAATCAAGTCGGCCCGGACAAAGGCGCACCACTCGCCACCGAGAACTTCGACACCGTCGCACCTGGCAAAACACCTCCGGGCTGGGGCTTCAACCACCGCCCGAACAAAGATGTGCAACTCGTCGTCGCCGATGGTGCCCTGCGTGTGGACTGCGCCCTCGGCACCGATCCCAAAAACCCCAAGAGCGTCTTCCACAGCCCCGATGTGCCGATCAAGCCCGGCGCCGCGTATCGCGTGAAGCTCCGCGTCAAATCCAGCGAACCCACCGCCAAGATCAGCCTTGCCTTTGCCTCCTTCAAAAACGGCGCAGGCTACTGGCAGAACGGCAGCACCAGCATCACCGCCACCAGAGAGTGGAAGGAAGTCGAAGCCACCGGCCGCATGCTGCGCGAAAACGAGTCCGGCTGGAAACCCTGGATGACCGCCTTCTGGCTGCGCGTGGATTGCCACGAGCCCAAAGGCCAGGTCTTCTTCGACGACGTGCGCATCACCGAAGCCGAACCCCTCGACGAATGGGCCGCCTGGCAAAACGCCGGATGGGACAAACACAGCATGGTTGCCGATCCGTTGTTCATCGACTGGAAGAACGACGACTTCCGCCTCAAGCCTGAATCACCTGCATTTAAGCTGGGCTTCAAGGCAATCCCGGTGGAGGAGATTGGGATTCGTAAATAAGGAGACTTGGGAACACTCAAGATGCAGCCATCAGCTTCAGAAGCTCAGATTGAATTTGAGCTTTGGTGCCGTCTGATGCACCGCCTCAATCAGCTTGTTCTGGTCGTTGGCAGTCTTGCCGTCCGTCAGTTCGATGTTGCTCACATTCAAACTGCGTAAATGTGCGCGACCAGCATTAACAGCCTGAATGATGGCAGATGATGTCAGGCTCGTGGAGGAAAAATGCAGATCTTCCAGCGCTGGACACGAAGTCAGTTGCACAAGTCCTTTGTCATTGATCCGCGTATAGGCCATGTCGATGCTGCGCAGATGGGGCATCGAAGGAAACCTTTCACCTGTCAGTTCATTCGGCACCATCGCGAGGGTCTCCAGGGTGTGCCATTTTGCCAGCACAGGCAGAATGCGATCATCCACCTCGACATTGAAAATCAACAACGATTTTAGGTGAGGCTGGTCGCCACAATGAGAAAGCAAAAGATGAATCTTATCCGCTTCTCCCGCACCGATAGAAAGCGTTTCCAGGCTGCCAAAATGGCAGAGAAGATCGCCCAATGCGGCAGCATCCTTCATTGGGTAATCAACTTGGACCTTGCTCAAAGTGGAGCCCGGCCAAAGCCTGGCCAGATAAGGCTGATCCTCCGCCCAGGAAGGCACGCGCCATTCAACAAACAGCCCGGCCGCAGTTTCTTTTTCCAGCGCCGCCAGAGCCCGCCCACGTTTGAGAATCCACTGGCAGGCCAGAAAACCCAGCACCAACATGATTGCGGCTGCTGAGATCCAAAACATCCGCTTCTTGGTGAAAGAGGGCATGAGGGGTCTCATGGTGAAAATAGGCCGGAGGGTTGCAAGGCTTATGCTGATCATGGCTCGTGCGCCTCCATCTGTCACCAAAAGTTTGCCACGCGGCCACTCCGCCCCACTGTGCAGAAAGCACAGCCTCATTCCCTTTCCCCAACGTAATTCCTTCACCATGTCCCAGTTTCTTCAATTCGACCGCACCGGCAATCCTGCTGAAGTTTTGCAACTCCACGAGCGCACGCTCACGCCTCCCGAAGGGCATGAGGTGCGGGTGCGCATGCGCTATGCGCCGGTGAATCCGGCGGATCTCAATTTCATCGAGGGCACCTATGGCCGTGCGGCGCATCCGCCTTGCATTCCGGGGCATGAAGGTTGTGGCGAAGTCGAGGAAGTTGGCAGTGCAGTCACATCGCTGGCGAAAGGCGATGTCGTCATCCCGCTGGTGGGCACCGGCTGCTGGACGCAGCACCTCACGGCGGCGGAGCATCACTTTGCCAAGGTTCCTTCTCAAATGGATGCCGTGCAGGCAAGCATGCTGCGTGTCAATCCCGTCACCGCCTGGGCTTTGCTCAAGCACTACACCGACCTCCCGAAAGGTGCCTGGGTGGCGCAGAATGCGGCGAACTCCGGCGTGGGCCGTGCCTTCATCCAGCTGGCGCATCACTTCGGCCTGCGCACCATCAATTTCGTGCGTCGCGTCGAGCTCTTCGATGAATTGAAAACGCTGGGGGCAGACCTTGTCATGCTCGATACGGACGAAGGAGTGGCTGAAGCCAAATCAATCATTGGCGACGAGCCCGTGATGCTGGCCACGAATGCCGTGGGTGGTGACAGCGCCATCCACATGATGGACCTGCTCAGCCCCGAGGGCATCCTCGTCACCTACGGCGCCATGAGCCGCCGCAGCCTCAAGGTGCCGAACAAATTCCTCATCTTCAAAAACTTGCAGCTTCACGGCTTGTGGATCACCAAATGGTTTGAGAAAGCCAGCACGGCAGAACTTTACGAAGTGCTGGATCCGCTGACCACGCTGATTCAATCGGGCGAACTCGTCACCGCCATCGACGAGATCGTGCCGCTGGCTGATTTCAAACAAGCCATCACACGCGCGCAGGAAGGCTCACGCGGCGGCAAAGTCATTCTTGATCTCGCGTAAACCCATGCACGTCCTCCTCACGAACGACGACGGCATTTCCGCCCCGGGATTGCAGGCTTTGGAAAATGCGGTGCAGCAGATTGGCTGGCAATACACCATCGTGGCTCCGGCCACGGAGCAGAGCCAGTGCGGGCACCGCGTCACCACGCATCAGCATCTGCGGGTGGAAACACTCGGAGAGAACCGCCACGCTGTGCATGGCACCCCGGCGGATTGCGTACGGCTGGCCTTGTTTGCGCTCGATTTGAAACCTGATCTGGTGCTTTCCGGTGTGAATGCGGGTGGCAACATGGGGCAGGACATCGTCATCTCCGGCACCGTGGCCGCAGCCCGCGAGGCCGCCTACCATGGCATTCGCTCCATGGCACTGTCTCACTACATGATCCGAGAACTCACCGTGGACTGGCAGCGCACCGCCGCCTGGATGGCGGAGATCGTGAAGGAAAGGCACGCTCAAGACCATGCACGCAGCACCTTCTGGAACATTAATATCCCCCATCTTCCAGTGGATCAGAGCGTGCTGCCGCCGCGCATCCTCTGCCATCCGGCGCGTTCACCTTTGAATGTGAGCTATCGAAAAGAGGAGCACGGCTATGCCTACTCCGCCTCCTATGCCTCACGCCCGCGTGATCCCGGCTCGGATGTGGAGACCTGCTTCAGCGGCAAGGTCTCCGTGTCGTTGCTGCATGTTTGAGACTGCCTGCTACGAGCAGGCAGCCCCCTCCCATGCAGCCGTCTATTTGGGAGCCTTGGGTTTGAGGATGAAGGCGTAGGATTCAGCTGCCAGGTCCAGCCCCGCGAGTTCCGCCGTATAGCGGAGCGCCTCGGTGAGCGGGACGTTTTTGAGATCCAGGGAGATTTCCACATTCGGCGGCACGTCGGACTCGCGGATCAGGATGCTCACGCCTTTCTTGCCGGGATCAAACTCACGCGCTTTGGCGCGCAGGTACTCCAGCGCTTCAGGCAGCGTCGCGCTGCGAAACTGCACTGTCGGAATGACGATAGACTCTGCTTTGGCAATCAGTGGTGACGGCTTAGCTGCGGGCGCAGCAGGGACCGCAGTTCCTGGAGGCCCACCTGCGTCTCCTGTCACGAGAGTGCTGATCAGGTCTTCCACAACCCGCTGCTGCGTCTGGGTGTTTTTGACCACGAGTTGAGTGCCGCCTGCGACGAGTGCTGCTGAGGCACCTCCATCAAAGACCACTCCCTGGCTGAACAGCCACTCTTTGGCATTGGCGACTTTTGCGGCTGCACCCGCAGGCAGCTTGTAGGAGCGGGTGACCATGTCTCCTGGCGCAGGCATGGGAGCGATCACGATGGCCATGGCCTCATAACGCACCTCCCGGTTGCTCAAGGAAGCGACGTAACGCAGGGCTTCGCTGACCGGCACATTGGTAAGATCGAGCGAGATTAGAGCACCCTTTTCATAGTCGGGCTTTTCGATGACGAGGTTCAGTCCGGTGTGCTGCGGATCCAGTTCAATGGATTTGGCCTGCAGGTACTCAACGGCCTGCAGCAGAGTGGTGTCACTGAATTTGACTTTTGTCAGGATGATCTCCCTGGCTTTGTCACGAAGCTTGCTGCTGTGAATCGTAGCCTGCGCCGGTTTTTCATCAGCCCCACGCAACTGCGCTGTGGCGCACAGCACGAGCACCGCGAAGGCAGTGGCTAGACCGGTGAGCGCGCCGCGCAGGCTGTAGGAACTGCGGTTTCGCGAATCGTCCATGATCGCCGAGAGCCGTGTCTCAAGAGTTGACGGCTGAGCCATGGCCATGGCAGGAGCACGCAGCCCCCCGGCTGCCTGCACGGTGCGTGCAGCATCGAGCAGTTGCAGCGCATAGTTTTCCGCCACCGCACCCGCACTGATGACCAAATCGTCCGCCGCCTGCTCCTGCGCCATGCGCCATGATTTGGCCGCAAGCCAAACGAGCACATTCGGCCAGTAGGCAGCCGTGATGAAACAGGTGATCAAACGGGTCAGCGCATCGCAGTGGCGGATGTGTCCCATCTCATGACGCAGCGCGGCTTCCAGACGCGCCTCGTCCCAATCCAGCGCCTCTGTCGGCAGCAGCAGCACCGGTTTCATCCAGCCCCATGTCAGCGGCACTGCGACGTTGGACGCCATGCGCAGCGAGATGCCCCGCTTCACGCCCAGATCCGCCGCCACGCGTGCGGTGAGTGCGAGTGCGTGCTCGTCCTGCACAGGATGGCTTTGGGATCTCAAACGGCTCAGTTGCAGGCTGCCCACAATCCGATGAGCGAGGAGGGAGGCAAAGCCTGTGAGCCATACCAGCGCGATCCACTGCGCAGCGCTCAAGCTGGGCAGCCAGCTTTGCGCTTCAGGTGAGGCTGTATGCACAGTGGGGTTCGAAGCTGACTGCGTGATCGCACCGCTAAGTGCGGGCAATGGCATCTCCGGCGCTGACGGCATGAGAGCAATGGACCATTGCGGCTGCCATAGCAGTGTGACCGGCAACAGGAGCAGTACCAAAAACGCCGCCAGCCAGACCGCGCAACGCTGCGCGGCGGAGGCGCTGCGCCAGAGGCTCTGCGTGGCGAAAGCGAGGAGAACGATGCCGGCGCTCTTGGCCAGCAAGTCGATGACGTGGAACAGCAATGGATTCATAGGAGGGTTGGCTTAGCGGTTCTTGGCCTGTTTGATGATGGACTCGAGGCGTTGGATCTCTTCGGGGGAAATTTTCTCACGCCCATCCACCAGCGCGGCGACGGCGTTCACCAGCGAGCCTTCGAAGAAGGTGTTCACGATGTTCTTGAGCGCGGAGCGGCTGGCTTTCTGGATGGGCTCGGTGGGCAGGAAGATGTAGCGCTTGCCGTCTTCGCGATGCTTGAGCATCCCCTTCTCCTCCAAGATGCGCAGCAAGGCGCGCACGGCGGAGTAGCTCGGGGCATCCGTCATGGCACTCGCGACCTCGGAGGCGGTGGCCTCTCCCTTCGCGTAGATGATGTCCATTATCTGGCGTTCGCGACGGCTTAACTGGCTGGCTTTCCCTGACATGCTAAATTATTAGCACATCGAGCCGGATCAACGCAAGCCCCATGTGCTAAATAATTAGCACATGATTCATGCAGAGCTGTTTTCCCTGGAGTGTGGTCAAATCACACCTGCAAACCTGCGTGGCAGGCGTCACACATCTGCTGCCTCTCCACATTCCCAGGGCGGCGCACCTGTTTGAACGCCCGCGACGCCATAGAGCATTTTAAATAATAATGTAGCCATTGGGCGGGGATATGCTATGCATTGGGCATGGCAACACTCTCCCTTGATTTGCGTGAACGCATCGTCAGCGCGTATGACAAAGGTGAAGGCACGCGTGATGAGATCGCACGGCGCTTTCGCGTCTCGCTGGGCATGGTCAAAAAGCTCCTCCAGCAGCGTCGCAAGACCGGCAGCATCAAGTCCCGGCACCACCTCGCCGGACGCAAGAAGCTCATTGTGGCTGAGCACCGCATGACCATTAGGCAGCAGCTCAAACGCAAGCCCGACATGACGCTGGCCGAACTGCGCGACGCTCTGGGGCTGAAGTGCACGCTGCCCGCGATTCATTATGTGCTCGTGGACATGGGGCTGACATATAAAAAAAGACGCTCCGCGCCGCCGAGCAGGACCGGGAGGACGTCCGCAAAGCACGCCGCTGCTGGAAGCGCCGGCAAGGCGGCTTAGAGCCTTGGCGGCTGGTCTTTCTCGACGAGAGCGGTGCCAAGACCAACATGACGCGCCTGCGCGGCAGGGCACCCCGTGGGCGGCGGCTGCATGCCGCAGCCCCCTGTGGCCGCTGGCAGAGCACCACGATGATCTCCTCCATCCGGCTCGATGGCACCACGGCCTGCATGCACCTGGCAGGAGCCGCCGACACCGACGCCTTTGTGGCCTATATCGGCCAGGTGCTCTGCCCAACACTCAAGCAAGGTGACATTGTGGTGATGGACAATCTCGCGGTGCACAAGAGTCCGGAAGTGCTGCGCTTGGTGGCGGCAGCAGGAGCGGAGGTGCGGTTCCTGCCGGCCTACTCGCCCGACCTCAATCCCATTGAGAAAATGTGGAGCAAGATCAAAGCGCTGCTGCGCAGCGCCGAGGCCCGCACCCCCGAGCAACTCGACCAAGCCATCAGTCTGGCATTCTCAAAAATCACAGCCAAAGACGCTGCAGGTTGGTTTGCTTCTTGTGGCTATAGTATTATTTAATATGCTCTAGGCGGTGTTTGAAAACCCTCGATTGCCCAAGGAAAGCATTTGTGGCATGAGAGAAAACCGATGAAAACACAACGCTTTGCATGGTGGGAGCCGCTCAAAAAGCGACTCAAAAAAATGGTGCTTTGAACATTGGCGGCCGTCCGCGAGCGTCGCTGGATCTTGTTCTTGAAGGCTTGTTTTACCGGCTGCGCAACGCGGGTCCTTGGCGTGACCTGCCCGAATGTTTTGGTCCTTGGCGCACCATCTATGGCTGGCATCGGCAGTGGGCGCGCGAAGGTCTCTGGAAGCGCATGCTCACCATGGTCTCCCGCAAAACCAGGAACCGCATCAGGCTTGTGGATGGCACGCATGTGGTGGTTCATCAGTGTGCTGCAAATCCTGCAGGTGGCGCAGACAAGCAGGCCATGGGCAAAACGCGAGGAGGCCGCAATACCAAGATCATGGCCCTTACTGATGGGCGGGGGCTTGCAGTGAACCTGCTGCTCATCGCAGGACAGGCCTATGAAGGGCACCATGTTCTGCCGCTGCTGGGAAACCCTGCAGGGCTGTGCGTGGTTGGCGACAAAGGCTTCGACAGTGACAAGCTACGTCAGCAGCTTCAACTGCTCGGGGCAACCCATTGCATTCCACGCAGAGCCAGATGTGGAATCCAGCGCAAGGTCAGCCGTAAACTTTACCGACAGCGCTATCGCATTGAGAACTACTTCTGCCGTCTGAAGCGCTGGGCTTGTGCCAGCACTCGGCGAGACAAACTCGCCGCACATTTCCTCTCGCTCATCGAGTTTGCTGCCGTCATCGACTGGCTTCAATACGGCCGATGAGGGTTTTCAAACACCGCCTAGACCCGAAACTTCGGACCCGCACAGCGGTTCCCTACCAGCCCTACGGCACGCGCCATGCTGGACGGCAAGGATGCGCTCTGCGCGTCCTTGGAAGATTTCGTCCTAAGCTTTGATGCAGCTCACTTGGGAGCGTTTTGCAGAGTCGTGACGAGCTGCTGCAGCTCTTTCGTTGTGGGGTGATCATTACCCAGTTTGTTCTTCGCCATCGCCAGCCCCGCCTCGGCTTCCTTTTTGGCCTCGGCATATTTCTTTTCCAGCGTCAGGCAAAGGGCGAACTGATAGCGGAACGTCAGCGTGTCCACGTGCGCCTCGCCGGGATTGATGTCCATAAACAGCAGTACTTTTCGGAACTCCTGCTCGGCTTCCGCCAGCTTGCCCTGCTCGCGCAGGTTGACGGCCAGAGCGCCCCGGGCCATGAGGGTCGGCTGCTTGTCGATGCCGAGAACGCGTACATCGATCTCGACCACGTCCCGCAGTTCTTTCTCCGCTTCGGCAAATTTCTTCTGATCGCCCAGCACCACGGCAAGGTTGGTGCGGTTCAGCAAGGTCGCAGCATGCTCGGCTCCGTACACTTTGGTCATTTCCTTGACCACTGCACGGATCTCCTTCTCCGCTTCCTCAAATTTCCCTTCTTCGTGCAGCGTCTCCGCCAGAGCGTTGTGAATGCGCAGCGTCTCAGGTTTGTCCGCCCCTGAGTACTTCACGTGTCCTTCCCATGACGCACGGAATTCAATCTCCGCCTCCGCTGGTCTGCCCTGCGCGCGCAGGCAGGTGCCCAGCGCTCCCTGGCACTCCGGCAGCAGTGCATTGCCTGGACCGAAGTAGCTCTTGAAAGCTGTGATGAGGGAGCGCAGCACCGGCTCGGCTTCCGCATATTTGCCCGCCTGCATGTACTCACGCACGGTCGCCTGCTGTTTCTTGAACTCCAGCGCCTGCTTCTTGAGGTCCTCAGGCAGTTTTTCCGGCAGCTTGACTTCAGCAGGCGGTGTCTCCGCAGAATACATGACGGCAGAGCCCGAGAGGAGTGCGGCAAGATGAAAAGCGACGATGGTTGACTTCATGGCAGGCCGCAAGGAACGCCAAGTGCGCCGGATGTCTTGTATTTTTAGCGGGGAGTTGAAACGAAACAGCTCCCTCCTCAGGCAAGCTGGGCAATCACCTGCGCCGCCACAATGCGCAGCAGCATGGTGAGCGGATACACCGTGGCGTAGGCCACTGCGGGTGAATCGCTGCGAGCCATGGTGGTGGCAAAGGCGAGCGCGGGAGGATCGGTCATGCCCCCGGAAAGCAGACCGCACAGCGTCATGAAGTTCACACGATGAAATTTTCGTGCCACAAACCCGACCAGGAGCAGTGGAAGCATGGTGACGAGCACGCCGAGCAGCACCCACTGCAGCCCCTGCGCCGAGAAAACCGTGGCGGCGAAATGCTCACCGGAAAGCAGACCGACATTGGCCAGGAAGAGGATGATGCCCAGCTCACGCAGGGCGCGGTTCGCATTGATGGGCATGTGCATCACCATGGGGCCAAGTCGCCCCAGATGACTCATCAGGATGGCCACGATGAGCGGCCCGCCGGCCAGTCCCAGACGCACCGGCGCTGGCAGCCCCTCGATACGGATGGGGTAGAGGCCCAGCAGCACCCCGAGAAGAATGCCCGCGAAGATGGCGGCAAACTTCGTTTCCTGCAGCATCTGCACCGCATTGCCGAGCCTTTGCGTGGCTGCACTAAGAGAGTCCTCGTCGCCCACGAGCTGGAGCATGTCGCCAAACTGGAGGCGTAAATCGGGGAGCGCGGTGAAGATCAAATCCCCACGACTCACGCGGGTGACGGCGACGCCGTGAAAGTGATCGAGGCCGAGTTCGCGCACCGTTTTGCCCAGCAGCTTTTTGTTGGTGAGCACCACTCGCCGGTAGGTGATCCTGCCTGGAGCCTTCATGAGGTTCTCCTCGCTCACGCTGCCGATGACCAGACGGAACTGCTCCAGATGCGTCTGCGTCCCCACGGCCATGATCACATCGCCCACATGCAGCTTCGTTTCCGGCGTGGCGGCGGTGACTTCAGCCTCAGCGGCTGCGCGATGCCGCGAGATGACGACGCTGGTTTCCTGCACACCGGGAACGCTGGCGATGGCCACACCGTCAAGGTTTGGATTCTCCACCCGCAGGTTCATGCGTTGCAGCGGCTCGATGCCAGCCCCCTGCTCCTGGCGGAAGGTCTCCGCCTCCTGCGTCACATCCACCTTGAAGAACACCCGCAGAAGAATGAGTGAGACAATGATCCCAACAATGGCCAATGGATAAGACGCCGCATAGGAAAGCGCCGGCAGCGTGACCAGCGCCGGGTCCACATGCGCTGAGGCAAGCGCCTGCTGCGCGGCTCCGAGTGCGGGCGTGTTCGTGGTGGCACCGGCAAACAAACCCGCCACGGCAGGCAGCGGCATGTTCAGCATCCAGCCCCCGGCCAAAGCCACCACGGCCCCCAAAAACACCAAGGCGAAAGCATAGGCATTCAGCATGCGTCCCTGCCGCCGCAGCGAGGCAAAGAAGCCCGGCCCCATCTGCATGCCTAGCGCGAAGACGAAGAGTACCAGCCCGAACTCCTTCATAAAGTGCGCCACCTCCGCATTGGGACGCATCCCAAAATGAGAGACGGCCAGACCGGCAAAGAGCACGCCCGCGGTGCCCAGCTTGACTCCCCGGAAACGAATGTGGCCAAGGCCGATGCCGCCGAGAATGACGATGCTGAAGGTAAGCAGGTCGCAGGCCACGGGATTGTCCAGATGCAGTTGCTGAAGAAATGACATTCCTTTCTCATAGGCATGTTTAGTGCCAGTGGCGCAACGGGATTGTGTGCCATTCTTGTGTGGGCATCACGCGCAGGCTGGCATTCGCTGCGCCGGATTTGGCCTGCACTGATTTGCCCCGGCATGGCGGCGCTGTTTGTGCTTAAAGCATCCCTGCATGAATACGAACAAACCCTCTCTCTATGAACGTCTCGGTGGTGAAGAAATGATCTCCGCCCTCATTCCCGCCTTTTATGTCCGCGTGCTGGCCGATCCTGAACTCGGGCCCTTTTTCATCCACACCGAACTGGAGAAACTTCACGCCATGCAGCGCGAGTTCTTTGTCATGGCCACCGGCGGACCCATCCAGTACAGCGGCCGTCCTCTGGCGCACACGCATCATGGGCGGGGCATCACCCGGCAGCACTTCGCCCGCTTCACCGGTCATCTGGTGGAGACGCTGCTCGACATGGGAGTGACCCAGGAGGAAACGGATGAAGTCATCGAACGAATCAACGCCATGACCAACGAGATCATCGGCGCCTCCTACTGATTCACCGGATGCGCCTGCTGCTATTCCTCTGCCTTCTTTCAACTCTGACCGCACAAGCCGATGAGTGGTGGGCCTGGTCGAATGTGGACTATTACCGCAAGCCGCCGTGGACCGGCAGTGTGTTCATGGGCAACTTTGCCGATGAAGTGGACGGTTTCTACGCGCAGATGGTGAGCCCGCGCGTGAAGTTTGCCGCAGCCAAATGGCTGGATCTCGGACTGGGGTTGTCGATGCTCAGGCTCGAAAACACCGCCACGCACGACCGCTACGACCAGCTGCGCCCGGAGCTGGAAATCAATCCCCACTACGAACTAAAGCAGGTGCGTCTGGACTGGCGCAACCGCATGGAATGGCGCGAGAACCAAGGAGCCCCCTCCACGGCAAACCGCACCCGGCACCGCATGCAGCTCGCCTGGACACTGCCGCAGCCGCTGGGCCCGCTGACACGCCTCTATGCCAGCGATGAGTGTCTGATGGATCTGCATCTTCGCCGCCCCACCGAGAACCGCTTCATCCCGCTGGGCCTCACCTTCAAGCTCACCGATTCGATGGACCTCGACCTCTTCTACATGATCGACTCCAAGCGCACCAAGACGACCTGGAAAAGCGAATCCGTGCTGGGCACGTATTTGAGGATCCGATTTTAGAGCGCGGAAAAATGGCGGCTTTGCCTGGTGATTTATGGTTTTGCGCCAGGAATGGGTGGCGGCCCCTGTCGAGCAGATGCCGGGGTCTGAGGCAGTGGCGGAGGCAGTGATTTTTGAGCCGGGACCGCCTTGCCATGCAAAATGGGCCATGGCACCACCGCAAAGGGACCGCCACCAGGATGAACCAGCAGCGGAACAAACACAGACGGCTCCCCATCTCCCACCAGTTCATTCATGGAGACTCTGACATCGAACATCGCAGCCTGCAGTCCCATGGTTTCTTCGATGGGCAGCACCTGGCGGCGCAAGGCCCTGTATGTGTCATTCGCAATAATGCGCGCGCATTGAGGCATGGTTTCCGATCCGCCTTCGATGTAAGCGTCTGCCATGAGCTCCGCCAAAACGGCCGTCTGCACGACCGACTCAATTTCCTGGCGTCTTGAAGCCACAATCGCCATGGGATAGCGGAAGTCCAAATCGTCTGAGAAAATCCCCTTGTTGGCAATCACCACTCCTGCAAACAGGAGCTCCCCCTCCCGGGCAAGACGCGCATAGCCTGCACGCAGCTTGGAACTGCGCATTTTCATCGACGGTCCTTTGCCAAGCAACGTGAGCAAAACTTTGAAAAGGACGCCGTGGTGAAGGTCTTGGTAAACTTCCTCAAAGGATGGTGATGCGATCCATGCCCTGGCCCGGTCAAGATAAGTCTCGCGCTGTGCGAGCATCTTGGAAACCACGGCGGTCATCCCGGCAGCGGCCGACGAAACCTCATCATCTCGAATAGAAAAATCACTCGGGTGCATGCGAAGGAGAATGAATGGACCCGTGTCCCGCGGCAAGATTGAAAGCTGGGTGAAGCGCAATTCCCGGCATGTCCGGAGCAGGCAGGAAATCCCTGAAGCATCTGGCCGCGCCCTGCAAGGCATCGCGTTCGGTTTTCCGCCGCTTTGCATTGCCCGCGTCCTGATTTGAAGCGTAGAGAGAGGCATGCCTGAGCATTCCAATGCACGCCTGTTTGTATGGTTCCGCATCCTCTTCAACTGCCGGTTTTACTACCCGGTGTTCACGATTCTGTTCCTCGATCTGGGCCTGAGCATCGGTGAATTCGCGGCGCTGAATGTGGTGTGGGCGCTGACCAGCGTGGTGCTGGAGGTGCCCTCAGGGGCGCTGGCCGATCGCTTTGGCCGCAGGCCGCTGGTGGTGGCGGCAGGTGTGCTGATGGTGCTGGAGATGGCGGTGTTGTGCCTGATGCAGCCGGGCCACCATGACCTGGTGCTGTGGCTGTTTGTCCTGAACCGCGTGCTCAGTGGCGCCGCCGAGGCCTGCGCGAGTGGAGCGGATGAGGCGCTGGCTTATGACTCATTGCCGGCCGCGGAACGCACGACGCTGTGGCCTCAGATCATGGCGAAGCTTTCACGTGGTATGGCCCTGGGCTTTGTGGTGTCCTCGATCACCGGATCGGTACTTTATGATGCGAACAGCCTGACGACGGCGCTTCATTGGATTGGCCTGGATGTAACGGTGGCCAAGCAGGTGTCCATGAAGCTGCCGCTGCTGCTCGGCCTGGGCACGGCGCTGGCATGCCTGGTGGTGACCCTGCGCATGACCGAAGTGCGCGCTCCCGCCCCCAAGACTCCCCTGCTGCAGAGCATCCGCGAAACCTGGATCTCCATCCTGCAGACAGGCGGCTGGATCTGGCGCACGAAAGCCGCCTTCGCGCTGATTCTGTTCGGGCTGGTCTTTGACAGTGTGATCCGTCTCTTCCTGACCGTGGCCAGCAATTTCTACCGCCTCGTCGGCATCGAGGAAGGCTGGTATGGCGTCATCGGCACCGGGGTGTCTCTGCTCGGGCTGGTGACCGCAGGCCTGATGGAAACGAGCGCCAAGGTCATGACCGCGCGGCAGAATTTTCTCTGGCTCGGCCTCGTGGTGTTTGGCGGCCTGCTGGCGGCGGCGCATCCGCAGCAAGGCTGGACGGGCATCGTGCTGGTCACGCCGCTGTTCCTCGGTATGCGCTTCCTGCAGTTCTTCCTGTCCCATTACCTCAATGAGATCGTGGACTCCGAACAGCGGGCCACCGCGCTGAGCTTTCGCGGGCTCACGATCAATCTGGCCTACGGCAGCCTCACCCTGCTTTTCGGCTGGCAGACCAGCTGGGTGGGCGGCCATTTGCACCTGAGCGCGGACGATCCCCGCGTGTTTGCCGCAGCACTGGGACTGTGGCCGTGGTGGTTTGCTGGAACCGTGCTGGTGGCAGGCGGCTGGATGATGCTGCGCGTTTTTACAACCATCAAAGATGAACGAAACGTAGAGTCTTCAGGTCATTAAGAACATTCGACAAACAACTTTACCGGCAACAAAATGCTCTCAGCCATGAAAAAGTCCTTCTTCGTCCGCCTCTGTCTGGTTCTGACCATCGCCACCTTTCTCGTTCAATGCGCCTCCACGCCCAGGACGCGCATTGAGAAAAACCCGCAGATGTTTTCCAAACTGAGTGACAAAGACCGCCAGCTCGTGACGCATGGCCTGATCCGTGAGGGCATGACTCGTGATGCCGTGTTCCTGGCCTGGGGACGTCCTGACACCGTCTCGGTGGGTATCAATCGCGGCAGAGAGAGCGAAAACTGGACCTATGAAGGCCAGCGTCCGGTCCGCTCCATGAACATGAACATGGGTTTTGGCTACGGTGGCTTTGGGTATGGCGGTTTCGGTTACGGCGGCTTGGGTGGATTCGGCCCCTTTGGCTACGGCGGCTATCCGATGTGGGGCAGCGGCACTTCAGTGACCTACATTCCCTACACCGCAGGCACGGCGGATTTTGTCAACGGCCGGGTGGTGAGCTGGAAGTCCACGGCACGCTGAGTTCGAGCTCCCTCCGCCAATGAGCGTGCCCGAAGAACATCTGGCGTCACGCCGCAGTCTGAAATCCCGCGACACCCGCTGGGCGCATGAGCTGGCTGGATGGCTGGTGCGCTCCGGTCTGACACCGAATGCCATTTCGTTGTTAAGCGTGGTCTTTGCTAGCGGAGCCATGGCCTGCTTCATGGTCGCCGGAGATCAAAGCAGCATCACCGGCATTCTCGCAGCTTGGCTGGGTGCCCTCGTCTGCATCCAGATGAGGCTGGTATGCAATCTGATGGACGGCATGGTGGCGGTGGAAGGCGGCAAGGGCTCACCTGTGGGAGCGATTTATAACGACGCACCTGACCGTGTGGCAGATGTGCTGATCATGGTGGGTGCGGGCTACAGCGGCGCGGGAGCCCCCGGAGTGGTGAAGCTCTTCCATGTGATTCCGCTGGGCTGGTGCTGCGCGGTGACGGCGGTCTGGACAGCCTACATCCGCGTGCTGGGTGCCTCCCTCACCGGCAAGCACGACTTCCGCGGCCCCATGGCCAAACAACACCGCATGGCCGTGCTGTGCGGCGGGCTTCTGATCGAAATGATCCAGCATCTGACCGGGCACGAACGCTGGGGCATCCTGCTGGCGCTGACGCTGATCTTTTTCGGCGGACTCTGGACGTGCTGGAGACGGTTGTCCGTCATGGCTCAGGCGCTTCGCTCAGGTGACAAGTCGGCGCTTTGATGGCGTGCCCGCGAGGAGTTGAAATATTCGTGCCGTGGCTTGCGTCCCTATCCCTGTACCTCCCATGAAAAAAGCGCTCCTTTTACTCGCCGCCCTGTTCTCGCTCAGCCTCCATGCGTCTGATTTCCCCAAAGGCAGCCCGAAGTTCTTCACCTCTTCTGGCGCGGTTTTGAAGGCCGCGAAGGAGAACGGCAAGCCCGTTATCCTCGTTTTCTCCGCCGCCTGGTGCGGCCCCTGTCAGAAAATGAAAAAGGAGGTCTACCCGAGCAGCGAGGTGCAGCCGCTGCAGGACAAGTTCAACTGGGCCTACCTCGACATCGACGAGGAAGCCAACAGCAACCTCGCCGAAGGCTTCAAGGTGGACACCATCCCCCACCTCTTTTTCCTCGATTCAACGGGCAAGACCACCTTGGACGACCTCAAAGACGTCACCGCCCCCAAGGATTTCGCCAAAAAGCTGACCAAAGTGCTGAAAAAAGCTGAAGCCGCCCGCAAGAGCGGCAGCGGAAGCTGAGCCTGATTTTGCCACCGCAATAGCTGGCTCAATCACAGCCAGGAATGCCCACCGAGTTCCCTTTCCCGGCCGGAACTTCTGCCTTTTTTACCCTATTCGGCCCCTTTCTCAAAAGTGGTCCGAAAATCAAAGATTGATTTCAGCGGCGATTTACCCCACAATAAGTATTCTAAAAGGAAAGTTAACAATCAGATATTGTTAATAAAAATGCGATACCACACACTCCTTCTCCTCGGCCTCTCCGCTTTTCTTCTGGCGTCTTGTGAATCCTCAGGCTTCATCGGCCGGGGCACTCGGATCACCTCTGTTCGCACCACCGCCTACACTCATGGCGAGTCTGACCACATCATTTACGGAGCCAAAACGGCCGTCGGAACCCAGCTCAAATATGGAAATGTGCGCAGTGCTGCTGCCGACTGGTCGGTGTATCCGGTAGGCACCATTTTCCAGATCGAAGGACTCCCCTACGTTTATCAGGTGGATGACTATGGTTCTGCTTTGGTGGGCACCAACACCATCGACCTCTACAAGCCGGACAAGGCCACCATGAATGCCTGGGGCGTGCGCAACGTGAACATTCGCGTCATCAAATGGGGATCGTTTTCCAAGAGCCTGTCCATCATGAAGGAGCGCACCGGCTACGAGCACATCCGCCGCATGGTGGCGCGCATTGAACGCAGCTCCTAGTCCCGGCTTTTCTGACCTACTCCAGTGACCAAGCAGGAGCGCGCGGATTACATTCGGCATCGGCTGGGGCAGTTGTACCCCTCTCCTCCTGTTCCTCTGGATCATGAGGACGCATTCACCCTGCTGGTAGCCGTCCTGCTCTCAGCCCAGTGCACTGATGTCCGCGTCAATCAGGTGACGCCAGCCTTGTTTCGGCTTGGCAAAACCCCGGCAGCGCTGGCCGCCGCCCCGCTCGATCAAATCGAAGCCATTGTGCGTCCATGTGGCCTGGGACCGCAGAAGGCCAAGGCCATCAAGCAACTTTCCGGCATCTTGCTGGCTGAGCACCAAGGGCAGGTTCCCGACTCGCTGGAGGCCTTGGAGCGCCTCCCGGGCGTCGGTCACAAAACCGCTCAAGTGGTGATGGCTCAGGCCTTTGGCATTCCTTCGTTTCCCGTGGACACCCACATCCACCGACTGGCCCAGCGCTGGGGCCTGACCAATGGCAAGTCCGTGCTGCAGACCGAACGGGATTTGAAGCATCTTTTTCCAGAGGAATCCTGGAACAAGCTGCACCTGCAGATCATTTTCTACGGCAGGGAGTTTTGCAGCGCACGCGGCTGCGATGGCACTGTGTGTGAAATCTGCCGCACCTGCTACGCGAAACGGAAGAATCCCGTCAGCACCAAGAAAGCTTGAGGAAAGTACTCACGAGCTTTAGCTCGTTCAGGAAGGAACGTTCTGATGCCCCGAATGAGCTAAAGCTCATGAGCACTTTTCAAATTACCAGCGCAGACGCAGACTGGTGCGGAAGGCGCGGGTGGTGTTGCCGAAATCGCCGCCGATACCGATATCAAACATGGGCAGCACCCGGAAGTAAGTCGACAAATCGATCATTTTGCTGTCGTATTTGTCCGCGCTGCTCACGGTCACGCCAGCCTGCACTTCCAGCCAGGTCAAAGGAGTGAAGCGCAATGCGGGACGCACATAGATGGAGCCATCGCTGAAGCTCACGGAGGTGTCCTGCGCTTTCAAGCTGGCGTAAACCAGACCAGCTTCAGCCACAAAGGTGAGCTTCTCATTGATCAAAGAAGTGTGGAAACCGGCACCTGCCTGGATGCTGGCGAAGTCATAATTCCCCTTGGTCGCACCAGTGATGCTGCCACCACCGCCGCTGCCCCATGAAGCGCCAAATTTCAAATAGAGCGGATTGAACAGGGCCACCGTCAACGTTGCGCCAATGGTGTTGGCTCCAGAAAGATTGTTAGCCTTGGGAGCCACGTAGCGGTAATAGGCTTCCAAGTTGTTGAAATTGACCATGTTAGGTCCGCTTGGCTGTGTGCCGTAAGCACCCGCACCTGCTGGCGGTGAACTGTAATTGCTCACTCCCTGAGGCGTGTACGATGAGACGCCGCCTGGCTGTGGAGCTGCGGCGTACGGATCTGCATAGCCGGGAGGGGCCGTCACTGCCGGCGTAACAGAGGCTGGTGGCAAAGAATTGGGATACGCAGGAACATTGGGCGGTGGAGTGCCATAGCCCGGAGGCGGCGTACCATAGCCGGGAGGAGGAACCCCCATGACGCCATAACCAGTCTGAGCCACGGCACTTTGACAAAAGGCAACGCTGACGCTGAAAGCGTAAAATAGGATCCTTTTCATGAGAAGTGGGGCATCTATTGATTATTTAGATATGTTAAATAATCTCTCAAATCAATAGATTGGGCAAATCATTTTTTTGGCTTTGAGATTTCCATTCAATCCAGTCGCTATGACGTTATGTTTACGACCAGTCATGGAATGGGCCTTACAGGACCTATATGTCCTATAACGGGTCCGGGCTCGTGAAGCGTGCCGCTACTTTCTCAGCCAGCGCGGGATCAGGACCAGCAAGGCCAGTCCCACTGCCAAACCGGCAATCAGTCGGCCTTTGTGGCTTTCAGCAGGTTTTTCAATCTCGGGCAGGATCGTCACCAGCTCAGGAACCGGTAGAGGTTTGAACTCCGGGATGGTCGTAGGCGGAGTCGGAGGGCTGGCCGCTTCAGTTCCCGCAGACGGGGCCCCGCTGGCGGCCGCTGCTGGCAGAGCCTTTTCCCAGTCCAGATTGAGCAGGATGTCCCAGCCGGGGCTTTCGTTTTTCAGGCGGCAGCCGCAGCGGCCCACGAGGAACATGCAGGCGTCTTCAAGCGACGCGTCATCCAGAATGTCCAGCGGCCAGGCTCCCAGCACCCTGCCCCGGCCAAAGACCGCCCCGGCAAAGCTGGTGGTGGTGGGATCAAAGGTCCCCCTCGGTCCGGCAAGCATGTGCAGCAGCATGGCCTCTGCAGGATCATCGCGCCGCAGCCTGAGCGTGCTGAATTTCAGCCGTAGCGGCGGCCCGGGGCCAAGCTGGCTGTCTGGGTCGTTCGGATCCTGGATCGGCAACGAGGCCACCTGTTCCAAGAATTTGAGCCGCTTTTCGATCCGCTCCACCTCCAGCACATCCACCGGCGATCCGCTGTCTGCGATCACCCAGATGACCGAATCCCCCGCCAGCAGCTGCTGCACGAGTTTCTTGCGCGCCGGAGAATCCAGCACGGCACTGAGCGTGGCCGCATCCAGCTTGCCCGACCACACCTGCTTCTCGCTCTCCTTTGAATAGCGCAGGATGGTGTCCTGCTGCGCGGGGTCCTTGGAGGTGGAGAAGTCGAGGTTGGCCTTGCCATTGGCGCGCAAGGGGCGCAGCAGATCCTGCACCTCCGGCGTTTGCGCGACGGAGGCAGGCATCACCAGATGAAACTTGTCCGCCTCCCAGCGATCCAGTGCGAAGCGGAACACCGGAATGGTGCAGGCGCAGGCACCACTCGTGCAGATGGCGATGATGAGGGTGGCGAGTCGCATGGCGCTATTTCCCAAAGCACTGCAGCCTGCCGTCCATCGTACTCACATACACACGCCCCTGGGCGACGGTGATGCCATCCCACACAGCGGGGCTCGTCAGTTCAAGACCCGCGCTCTGCTCACCGGTCTCGGTGTTCACGGCCCACATCTTGGCGCCGCGTTTGCCATCCAGCGCCTCGTCCTGCTCCTTGAGTTCCTGCAAGATCGCGGGGTCCTTGGCGGCGAGACGCTCAAAAGCATACTCCTCGTCAATTGTATCCGGCGCTCCACTGACGAGCACCGTCTTGCCGGCCAGCGCCATGCTGCGGGCGACGATGGGCACAAAGCGGTCCCAAGTGTGTTTCACAAAGCTGCCGCTGGCTTTGCCACCTTTGCCGCCTTCGGCACCGCCCTTGAACCAAAGCGCGCCGCCCACTTTGCCTTTGCCGGATTCCACCCCTGCACCCACGCCGTGCACCTCATTGCCGGAACTGTCGCGGGAGTCACCATTGTCGAAGTTGCAGACCAGCACGGCATCCGTGGGCTTCACCTCCGGCTGCTCGAAGCGCTGCTGTACCTCGGCGGCACTCAGTGCCTTGTGATAGACGACAAACTGATCCAGCAGGCCGCTGTAGCCACCGGCACTTTCTTCTGCCACGCCACTGCCATTGCCCACGATGAGCGGATTCGCCGGTTTGCCGGCCACCAGATCTCCCGCCATGCCTTCGGCGACAAGCTTGCCATCAATATAGAGAGTCATCTTTTTGTCAGCCGCAAGGACACCCGCGATGTGATGCCAGCCGTCGGTCAGAGCTTCAGCTGAGACAATGGTGGTGACCTTGGAATCACTGCGGATGTGGAACTGCGGTTTTTTGTCATGGAAGTCGAGCCCCACACCGAGGCGAGGCCCGCCATGGTTGATGATGGTGCCGCTAGGCTTGTCCGGCAGCACCCAGGCCTCCACGGTGATCGGAGTCTTCGTGGGATCCAGCGCTGGGACATCCGGAAACTGCACACTGCCAGGGATCGGCGCGCCTTTGGCTCCGCCCTTGCCACCGCCTTTTTTCGGAGCGTCTGCATTCTTGCCTTTCTTCTTGGCCTCCGCCTGCGCCTTCAGAGTCTCGCTGTGGCCCACCTGCGTTTCCCCCTTCGGCTGCACGGCGAGCGGTTTGCCATCCTTGTCCAACACCACGCTGTTGCCCTTGCGTTCGGTAGTGGCGGACTCGGTGTCATAGGCTTGCTCCGGTGGTGCTTTCGGTGTGGCAAAGAGGGTGTACTCCATCGTGGTCGTCCACTTGTAGTACTGCGCCTCGCGACCGTAGGAGTACACGTTCTTGTCATCATGCACGAGGATGCGGCCCGCAGGCGCATACTTGCCCGCCTGGAAGTAGCCGCCATGGCCACCAGCAAAGCTCTTGCCGTAGACCCAGTAGCTGCGGTGGAAGTTGGAATCATCCAGGAAGCCCATCGGTGCAAACAGGTGCTGGCCTTCGCCTTTGTGCGCGCCGCCCTGCTTGTCGAAGTCTCCGCTTACAGGGCCCACTTCCACGCGCTTGCCATCGGCCCCAATTTTCTGCGTGCGCAGGAAGGTCCACTTGCCGTCGCTGCTCAGGATGTCGTTCAAAGCGACCGGCATCTGCAGCGTCTTGTGGCGGTCGTTCAAGTCGCCGCCGGTGTCAGGATCGCGGTCGTCGTAGTTGATTTTGACCTTCATTTCGCCGGTCTTCGCATCGATGCGGTAGAACCACAGGCCGCCATCGAGGAAGCAGGAATGGCCGGAGACAAAGCTCACCAGACCGTTTTCCACCAGCACGCTGCCATGCACCGGCCAGACGCTCTCCATCATCTCCCACGCGCCGTGGCTCAGCATGACCGGCGCTCCCTGAAACTTCCACACCAGCGCGCCGTCTTTCGCACGCAGGCAGTACACATTGCCGTCATTCCCGCCGATGAACACCCTGCCCTGCCAGTAGGTGGGCGGTGAATCCATGCGACCACCTGCGATGAAATGCCAGGCTTCCTTGCCCGTGGCGGAGTCAAAGGCATGCAGCGTGTGCTTGTCCACTTCGGACACAAAGGTCAGCCCGGCGGCGCTTGTCGTGGTGCTCAGCGGTGGCGTGAGTTTCACCTCCCAGGCCATGCCGAGGTCCTTCTTCAGATCCTGATTCGAATAGCCGCTGCGGGCATTGTCGGAGCGGTAAGTGGGCCAGTCCTTGGCATCCGCGGGAGTCTCCGCAATGACCTCGGCATAGGCCGGCCCCTTGGTCAAACGTGCGCTGTCCGCCGTGTGCGGCGGCATGGGATAGCGCGGCGCGGAGGCCATGGCGGCCATGCCATCCAGCTTCGCTTCGGGGTAGCAGGCGCAGTTGTGTGGTCCGGCATACGTCAGTCCATTGCAAGGCAGCACACCGTAGAGGCAGGCGCCGCGAACCCAGTGGTTCAGATCCCAGTGCTGCTTCTCCATATCGACATACTCGATGCCGGTGCGGGATGGGATGATGAACTTCTCCGTCGCCTTCGCCATGTAGCAGCGGTGGTGAAACCAATAGGTCCCCTGCGGCACGTCCGGATAGAACTGCTTCTTCACCACACCCGTCAGCGGATCGCGGCCCGTGTATTCACCCGTCTGATTCCCCTGCGTGGTGCCCGCATTCCAGACGAGTCCCTGTGCCACAATGACATCCTCCATGCTGCGATAGCCGCTCTTCTCATGCGAGGAACTCCACAATTCCTTGCCCGTGTCCGCGTTGATGCCCTTCATCAGGCCATCGCCCCCGGCATACAGGATCACGTCGTTGTTGAGCACCACACGCGGCGCGAAGTTGAATTCATAGAGCTTGCGGCGGGCCTCGGGCACATCGGCAAAGAGCACCGCGCCCGTCTTCACATCGCGGCTCGTCAGGCCATCGCCGTTGTAGTACACCATGCGCTTGTCATCCAGGGCGAGGGTGATCGGCCCGACCTTGTCGTCCACTTTCCAAAGCGTCTTGCCGCTTTCCGCGTCGAGCGCCATCAGGTGGCGCGTCTTGCCATCCCAGTTGAACTCCGTCTCCACGCGCTTCTGATCGCTCTGCTGCTTCACGGCAAACTCTTCGTTCAAACGCCACGCCTCGGGGTTCACCAAGGCATAGAGAGTGCCATTGCGATACAGCAGCTCTTCCGCGCCCTTCGTTTGCGGAAACTCACGGATCACCTCGCCCGTGGCTCCATCCAGGCAGGTGATGGGATCGGAAATGCCCAGCGTCACATAGACCTTGTCCCCGATCGCCGCGAGACGACGCGTCAACTGCGTGGGGCCGGACTTCAGCGGCCACAGGTGAGTGCTCCACTGCGGGATCGACTTCTTCCAAAGAATGGTCCCATTGAAAGCATCGCGTGCGATCAGCGCAAACTTGGCCGGCATCAGGATGGAGATACGGCTGCCCTCATCCATGATGTAATAGAGACGCCCGCCCGCGCTCACCTCGGCGCTGACCGACGACATGCGGTCATGGTGGCGGCTCCAGCGTGGATTCCCCACCCACTGCATGCGTGAAGGCGGCCCCGTCAGCATGTCCTTGGAGGTCGGGTTGCCCTTCGAATCATACGCATAATGCGTCCACTCATCCATTCCCTTCGGCCACGGCTTCACGATCTTCTCCCAGCCGCCGCCCGCCTTGCGCACCATCGCCACGCCCAGCGGCGTCAGCACGCGGTCGATCTCTGCCTTGTCCACCGCAGCGGCATCTTCGATCACCAGCAGGTTCACGTAGTTCTCAATATAAGGCAGATGCTTCCCATCCCAGGAATCCACCGCCACGGGGCCGTACTTACCCGCCTGATGGATCGTCTCGCGAATCCCCGGCAGCGCCGCCGCATCCTGCGTGAGTCCCTGCACCTGATAGCGATCACTCGTGCGCAGCCCCTGCGTCACTTTCCCATCCCCGCAGCCCACATGCACCACGATCCCGCCTTTGACCCCGGACTGGGAGATCAAGTCGGCGGCATCATCAGCCAGCAGCGCGGAGGAAAACAGGAGGCAGGTCAGAAGTCTTTTCATGGTGGGATCGGTCACGCGTAACGAAGGGCTGATGCAGGATGTTTCCGCCCATTTGACGTCGAATCAGATTCTCGACAAACCGCGCCAGCCTTGATATGATCAAACAACCATGACCCGAGTAGCCATTCAACTTCCCGATGAGCTGAATCAGTTCGTGAACAAATCGGTTCAAGCCGGTGATTTTCACAATGCGGATGAGTTTTTCATCAGCGTCGTATCAATGTACAAGGATCAGGTCGAAGAAGGGCTCAGCGAAGCTGAACAAGCAAAGCTCGAAAGTCTCCGCCGTGATATTCAAGTCGGAGTCGATCAACTCGACCGTGGCGAAGCCAGCGAAATGAATTGGGATGCGTTTTTCGCAGATCGTCACCGCGCCTATGCAGAGTGTCACGGCGTCTCCTAGGTCATGGCCAGAGTCGTCTATTCAGAGATTGCCAAGGCGGATCTCCGTGAGATTTGGGACTACGTTTCTGACGACAGCCAGCTCCAGGCTGACCGGCTCATGGAGCGGATTCGATCAAAACTCGAACACCTGGCCCAATGGAACACCCTTGGCCGCCCTCGCCCAGAAATGGCGCAGAATTGCCGCAGCTATCCCTTCGGCAAATACTGTTTCTTTTTCCGACCTGTCGACAATGGCATTGAGGTCATTCGCGTGATTCACTCTGCCCGTGATCTCGATCAAATCGAGTTCCGCGAATAACACCCTACGAGATGAAATGGTGGATTTAAGCCGCCGCTTGTGTGACAGGCTCTGCTCACTCCTTTACTTACACATGCTCCGCTTCACACTCTTCGGCTTTCCGGTCCAGATCCATGGGATGTTCTGGCTGAACACTGCGCTCATGGGCGGCGCTTTCAATGCCGACACTCCCGAGCGGTTTCGCGGTCTGCTGGCCTGGGTGGTGGCCGTCCTGCTGTCCATCCTGATTCACGAACTGGGCCATGCGCTGGCCATGCGAAACTACGGTGACCGCCGCGTGGGCATCGTGCTCTATGCCTTCGGCGGGCTGGCGATCGGCAGCAAGCCGCGCACCCGGCAGGAAGACTTCCTTGTCAGTGCGGCAGGCCCGGGGCTGCAGATCCTTTTTGGCCTGGCCGTCGGCTGGTCCATGACTCTCTGGCCGCCCTCCTCGCTCTGGCTGCATCAGATGATGGATGCCTTCACCGTGGTCAGCATTTTCTGGGCGCTGCTCAATCTGGTGCCCGTGCTGCCGCTGGATGGCGGTCACCTCTGCCAGGCTTACCTCGGCCCGCGCAAGAAGCGGCAGGTGCTGCTCATCAGCCTCACCTGTGCGGTGGCCCTGGCGTTGCTGTCAGTGACCAGCGATCTGTGGATGGGCCTGCAAAACGGCGTCCTGCGCCTGCTGGACATCGACGCGGATATTCGCGTGGGCAGCGGCATTTTCACCCTGCTGGTGTTTGGCATGCTCGCCTGGAACAATTGGAAGGAGTTGCAGAATGAGCCGCAAATTCCTTGGATGAACGCGCGTTGAGAGTGCATTGGACTGTTTTCGTCCCCTGATGCGTCTCCTCCGAACACTTTTTATCCTTGCTGCGGCCACCACCCTCGCCGCCGCACAATCGCCCAAACCAGAACTGATCTCCCCGCAGGTCAAAGCTGCGGTGGACAAGGCCGTGGCCTGGCTGATCAAGCAGCAGAAATCAGCGGGCTTCATCGTCGATGAAAAATCAGACGCCAAGCCCAAGCGCGGCGATCTCCCCTCCCACAGCGCGGCGATGACCTCCCTCGCCCTCATGGGACTGGCCTCCGTGGGGCACATGCCGGATGATCCCACCCCGGAAGGCATCGCCTGCGGCAAGGCCCTGCGTTACATCGTGGAAGGCGTGGAGCCCGATGAAAATGGCTACCTCGGGCGCAGCGACCGCTCACGCATGTACGGCCACGGCATCATCTCCCTCATGATGGCTGAAATGATCGGCCATGCGCCGGATGAAGCCACCGATAAACGCCTGCACAAACAACTGGAGGGCGCGATTCAGCTCATCCTCCGCTCCCAGCAGGTGCCGAAGAGCGAGGCCAATCGCGGCGGCTGGCGCTATGAGCCAAGCTCCAGCGACAGCGACATCTCCGTCAGCGTCTGGCAGGTCATGGCACTGCGTGCGGCCAAGGACGCCGGGTTTGAGGTGCCAAAAGGAGCCATCGACAACGCAGTGGCCTACATCAAGCGCAGCTACCGCGTGGAGCGCGACTCCAACGGCAATCCCAAGAGCGATGCCGCCGCCTTCAGCTACGAGCCCTATGGCGGACGACAGACCTTCTCCACCACCGCCGCCGGACTGCTCTCCCTCCAGGTCTGCGGCCAGTATGAAACCGCCGAAGTCCTCGGCTCCGCCAACTGGCTGCTCAAATCCCCGCCCGAAATCAACGAACCCTGGTTCTTCTACGGCTGCTACTACTACGCCCAGGGCATGTACCAGCGCGGCGGCGACCACGCCGCCACCGCCCGCCAAAAGACCGAGCAAACCCTCATCGCCGCCCAAGGCCAGGACGGCAGCTGGTACCCGCGCAATGGCAACGAGAAGAGCGCCGGAGCCGTGTATGCCACGTCATTGGCCCTGCTGAGCCTGAGCGTGCATCATCACTTCCTGCCGATTTATCAGAAGTAGGGGGGGCGGGTGGTCAAGGAATTGCCAGGCGGCTGGCAGGCGGCTTCACACCTAAGGCATGCTGCGAACTTTCACTTCACTGGCTGCCAGGTCTCCTCCTTCTCATTCTTCTTCACAAACTTCGGATAGGAGATCACCTCCACCTGATGGGCCTTGGTGTAAACGAAGGGCTCGACTTTTACTTGGAAGGTGAAGACGAATTCGAACTTGGTCACCCCTCGATGAAAGTAATTTTTGGCGAAGAAAATCGCCTGATAAGTGAACACCTCTTTTTCCCCACCGATGCGGCGGATCTTCAAATTGTCTTTGCCAAACTCCAGCCGCTGCAGGAGTTCGCCATTCGTAGTGAGGTAGGAGTCCAAGAAATTGGTGTTCCTGCCATTGCTCTCAATGGCATCAATGTCTTCGGCAATTTGATCGCGAAGCATCGAAGGACAATTGATCTCGTTGAGCAGCCAGTCGGTGAATTCCCCTGGCCCGGGGGCCTCGCTTGTTTTGGCATGCTGGGTGATGAGATGCCTGTAGTCGTCCACCGTGGCCACGACCTTGAGCGCTTTGGCCTGCCGCTCTTCCGGCGATGTCGTCCACTGCGCTGCAAGTTGAGCGATACTGGCGGCCCACAGGATGAGGAGAAGGATGCAGCGCTTCATGGCCCCAGTCTGCACATGAGCGATTCCCATGGCGAATGAAATCTCCCGCTCAGCGCATGGAGCGGTGTTTGCGATCCGTATCTCAAGAGGACCATGAGCACCCGCAACCGCCGTCAGTTTGTCCGTCACTTCGCATTCGCATGCCTCCTCCTGCCTCTCATCGGCATGAGCCTCCTGAGCTGCACCCACTCTCAGCCAGTCACGGGCTACCAAACTCTGCGAGCCTGGCACCATGCGGATCCGAGGTCCGCCCACAATTTCTGCCCCTATAAAAACGAGCTGGAGATGTTTGGCTGCACTGAGGCCGAATACGGCGCGATGCATCTGGCCCGCGTGGAGGTGTCGCGCATTGGTGAAGGCGCAGCGAATTACAAAGACGCGAGCCGGACGGTCGTTCTGGATCACAAGGATGACGGAGCCGTGCTGGGCAGGCTGCTCGACTACGACAGCTACGGCGAACCCAATCTCTGCGACTTCGAACCCGCCATCCGGGTGACGGTGGATGCCCCTCATGGACGCTACCAGTTTGATGTCTGCTTTGCCTGCGATGGCGTCTTCGTCCAATCACCCCGCACGCCCAAAGGCCGCAAATCCGGCTCATTCATGCTCCACATGTCTCCGCTGCTGCGTCGCGACATGGTGCAGCTGGCGCAGCGCTTCTTTCCTGCCGACCGCACCCTGAAGCCGGTCTATCAGCGGCAGAAGCGGGAGCGGTGAACACCGTCGAAACAACACTAACAACCGCCGATACAGAGGTTTCGTCAGTTTCGGCGGTTTTGGCAGTTCATTTTGGAGGGAACGTATTATTTAACCGAGCACCACCGCGAGGGGGTATTGGCGGTTTCGGCGGTTTTGGCGGTGCTTTTTAAAAGGGGGACTATTTTTTCGCGAGAGGCAGAGCGTGCTCAAGAGAACCAGCAAAACCAACGAAACTAGGGGTTTTGAGGGTTTTGCTGGTTTTGCTGGTTCCTTTTGAAAGGGGGAGTGTTTTTCTATCGGCTTGCGAGGAAGACCACACCGGAGGCGGTCCAGAGGGTTTTGACAGTTTCGTCAGTTTTGGCAGTTCCTTTTCCAAGAGGTACACCATTCATGAGGATGGCCAGTAAGGGGTGGATGAATGGAGAAACCAGGTAAGTGAGGGGTAAAATCACCCTCATTCTACTTCCTGCCATGACTTGCAGTAAAGCAGCCCTGCTGCTGCGTAGCCAAGATGACTGCTCCACAAGGGAACACCATGCTTCTATTTACCACATAGTGCTACTATAAAGCATTGAATACCTCATCCTATCCTGACCAGCCCTCCCACCACAGGCCGGTTTGTCATCCGGCTCTGCTTGAGCTCACATCTACCATCTAGCTCACCACCAGCTCCCCCACGGCCATAGACGATGAAACATCAAGGCTACGTGTTGATGTTTCAGCCTTCCCTGCCTGCGAATACAAAATTCGTCCCCCTTTTAAAAAGCACCAGCAAAACCAGCAAAACCCTCAAAACCCCCGGTTTTGCTGGTTTTGCTGGTTTTGCTGGTTCGCTTTTGCACGCTCCGCCGCTCGCGAAAATATTCTCCCCCTTTTAAAAGTCACTGCCAAAACCGCCGAAACCGCCAATACCCCCTTTGGGCGGCAGCAAAGGCAGCTCGGCATGCATGGTCCGCCCGTTTCCCACCGTATGTCACGGCACCATGAACACGCTCAACCGCCGTCAGTTCGTCCGTCGCACCGCTTTGGCATCGTTCGCTGCTCCCGCCATTCTGAAGGCGGCAGGCGCTGACAAGATCAACCTCGCCTTCATCGGTCCCGGCGGGATGGGCACGAACCACATCAACACGATGTGCAAACGCGATGATGTGATCTACTCCTGGGTCTGCGATGCCGACTCCAAAAAGGCGGAGGCGGCGGCGAAGAAGATTCAGGAGTTCACCGGACAGATGCCGAAGATCGCCAAGGACATGCGGCAGGTGTTTGATGACAAAGCCGTGCAGGCCGTTCTCATGGCCACGCCGGACCACTGGCATGCCCCGGGAGCGATCCTAGCCGCGAATGCCGGCAAGCATGTCTATGTGGAGAAACCCTGCTCGCACAATCTGCACGAAGGGCGGCTCATGATCGAGGCAGCCGCAAAAAACAAGGTGGCCATGCAGGTGGGCACCCAGAGCCGCAGCACCGCCAGCATCAGCCAGATCATTGAAAAACTGCGCAGCGGCGTCATCGGCGAGGTCTTGGTGGCGAAGGCATGGAACAGCCAGCTAAGAGGGAATCAAGGCCACAAGCCTGAGACGGACCCGCCCGCGAATCTCGACTACGAACTGTGGCTCGGACCCGTGCCGAAGGTGCCGTTTAAGAGCACCTACCATCCCGGCAGCTGGCGCTGGTTTCATCATTTCGGCGCGGGAGATTTCGGCAATGACGGCGTACATGACATCGACATCGCCCGCTGGGGCCTCGGTGTGGACCAGCACCCGAACCGCATCATCGGCCAGGGCAGCAAGCTCTTCTTTGACGACGACCAGGAATGGCCGGACACGCTCTACTGCGCCTTTGAGTATGACATCGCAGGAAAAACGAAGCAGCTCATCTATGAGCAGCGCGACTGGTCGCCCTACGTGCAGGAAGGCCACGAAAACGGCTGCGCGTGGTACGGCACCGAAGGCATGATCATCGGCGGCAAGCAGAAAGGAAGCTGGCAGATCTATGGCCGCAAAAACAAGCTCATCGAAGACATCAAACCCACCTCCGGCCCCGACCTGGCCGCGCATCATGCGAATTTCTTCGACTCCATCCGCACCGGTGCCAAACTGAACGCCGACATCACGATCAACCACATCTCCACCGCCCTCTGCCACCTCGGCAACATCGCCGCCCGCACCCGCAGCGCCCTGGTGTTTGATCCCGCCAAAGAGCAGTTCATCGGCAACGCCGACACCTCCAGGCTGCTCCGGCGGGAATACCGAGAGCATTGGGCGACGCCTGTCGGATAAGGGAACCGTTGACGGTCGTTTACAATGGTTGACGGTAGTTGACGATTGTTTATCCACACCACTCAAACCACCTTAGGCCCCATCGCTATCAACCGTCAACCATCGTCAACAACGGTCAACCACCGTCAACCTTCTTCTCTGCGCCTGCCCTTCCTCGCCTGCCTGCTGGCATTGTCCGGTGCCTGCGCGCTGGTGTACCAAATGGCTTGGCTGCGAGAGTTTCGCCTGGTCTTTGGCGGGGCCACGCCTGCCACCGCTGCGGTGCTGGCGATCTTCATGGGCGCGATGGGCGCAGGCAGCGCACTGTTTGGCCGCAAGGCGGAGGCCTCCACGAATCCGCTGCGGCTGTATGCTTTGATCGAACTCGGTGTGGGTGTCGCGGCATTGCTCACGCCGCTGCTGCTCTCCGTGGTGCGCTCCCTCTATCTCAGCACCGGTGGCATCGCTGCGCTGGGTCAGGTGCCTGCGACGTTGCTGCAGCTTCTGCTCGCGACGGTGGTGCTCGCACCGCCCTGCCTGCTGATGGGCGGCAGTCTGCCAGCAGCCTTCAAGTGGGTGGAGACAGATCAGGACACGCAGCGTGGCTGCCTCGGTGTGCTGTATGGCGTGAACACCCTCGGCGCCCTCACTGGCGTGCTCGTCAGTACTTTCTGGCTCCTGGAACTCTGGGGCATCCGCACCACCGTCATGGCGGCTGCGGGAGTGAACCTCCTCATCGGTGCAGCAGCGTGGTTCGTTTCGCGCAACGAGACCTCGCCAAAGCCAGCGCCGCTAACTGCCCAAGATGCAACCGTGGCTCCTAGCACGCTGACAGCGCGCTTTCTCTACCTCGCCGCAGGCATCACAGGCTTCACGTTTTTCCTCAGTGAACTTGTCTGGTTCCGAATCCTCGCGCCGCTGCTCGGCAGTTCGGTCTATGGCTTCGGCTTGATCCTCGCGCTGGCACTTGCTGGTATCGGCCTGGGCGGACTGCTCTACCGCATGCTGTGGGCGTCGCGGGCAGGTGCGGTCACGCTGGCGGCACTGGCACGTGTGGCGGCATGGCAGGCGTTGTTTCTAGCCCTGCCCTTTGCGCTGGGAGATCGCATCGCCGTCTTCGCCATCGATGTGAATCAACTTCGTTCCCTAGGCCTGCCGGGCCAGATCACCGGTTGGACCTTGATCGCCAGCCTGCTTGTGCTGGGGCCGTCGATCCTCGCGGGCGTGCAGTTTCCGCTGCTCGTCGGTTTGCTGGGCAGCGGCAGCCGTGATGCGGGCAGGCATGTAGGATTCGCGTATGCAGCCAACACCCTCGGAGCCATCACCGGTTCGCTCGCCGGAGGTTTCATTTTGCTTCCATGGCTGACCGCACTCGGTGCCTGGCGCTGGGTCTTTGTGCTCACCTTGCTGCTGAGTCTGGGCGCGGCAGTGCTCGGAGCGCGTTCCACCTCAAAATGGGCATGGCCAATGATGGCGGCGTTATGGCTCAGCGCAGGCAGCCTTATGTTCATTCCCACCGGCCCCACGGCAGCTTGGCGGCACAAACCCATCGGCTACGGTCGCGTGGAGTCGCTGCCGAATTCCATCAATGGCCTGCGCGGATGGCTGCATGCCAGCCGTTGGAAGATCGCCCATGAATTCGAAGGCCGTGAGGCCAGCGTGGCCGCTGTGGACAGCGATGACGGCTACTGCCTCTACGTGAACGGCAAATCCGACGGCTCCGCCTTTGGCGATGCCGACACGCAGGTCATGCAGGGCCTCGTGCCCGCCATGCTGCATCCCGCGCCGCACACCGCTTTCATCGTCGGTCTCGGCACCGGCACGACGGCCGGCTGGGTGGCCGATGTGCCCGAGATGAAGCAGGTGGATGTGGTGGAACTGGAACCCGCCATGGCCGGACTCGCGCGCCATCAATTCGCGCCCGTGAACCGCGATGTGCTGACCAAAGCCAACGTCCACCTCATTCCCGGCGATGCACGCGAAGCTCTGCTGGCTGCAGGCAGCCGCTATGATCTGATCATCTCCGAACCTTCCAACCCCTACCGCGCCGGAGTCTCCACCTTGTTCACGCGGGAATTCTACGCCGCTGCCAAAGCCCGGCTCCATGAGCACGGTCTCTTTGCCCAGTGGGTGCAGGGTTATGAGGTGGACGCCCAGGCCATCCGTCAGGTGTATGCCACGCTCACCTCCGTGTTTCCGCATGTGGAGACGTGGATCTCCGGCCCCAACGATCTGCTCTTCATCGGCCACCTCACACCACCAGAATATACCATGGAGCAGCTGCGCACGCGCATCACGCAGCCACTGTTTGCCGAGGCTCTCAAGCGCGTGTGGCTCACGAACTCCGTCGAAGGCATGCTGGCCCATCATCTCGCCTCGCCAGAGTTTGCCCGCGCTCTGCTGAAGGCCACGCCAGCCAACATCAACACCGACGACCGCAACCTGCTCGAGTACGGGTTTGCCCGTGCTCTTTCCAAGGACAACACCTTTGAGACCACCCAGGTGCTCAGCATGGCCATCGAGCAAGACATGGATGTGCCCGCTCATCTCGCCGCACAGATCGACCGCACACGCCTCACCTATGAACGCCTGCGCATGCTCGCGGCAGATGGTGCCACATCCTCCATTCCATCCGATCTCGATGGCGACGACCAGCGCCGTGCGGACGCTGTCGCCGCCTTTGCCAAAGGGAACTTTGATCAAGTCCTCACGACATGGACGGGCACACCGGCCAGTCCCTTTGAGCAACTGATGCTGCTGGAGTCAGCCGCCCAAGCGGGCACCGCAGAGCAACTGCCTCCCTACATGGCAGCCGTCCGCCAGGACTGGCCGGCCGACGCACACTTCGCCGCCGCGCTGTCCGCCTTCCGCCATGAATCCTATGACGACGCCGCATCTCAATTGCTCGATGGATTCAAAGACATGCGATCACAGGTCTGGGTGCGACTCTCCTCCGTGCAAACCGCGCTCTCGCTGGTACCGCCCCTCGCAGCCAACAATCGTGATCTCGTGCCGCAATTCATGGCCGCATTGCAGCAGCCGTTTCCCGGTGGACTGGCCGAGCCCAGTCGCCTGAACACGCTGATTCAGATCATCACCCTGCTCTCCCCAGAACAGCAGATTGAAGTGCTTTCCGAGTTTGAACCCAACCCACCCTGGCAGCGGCAGTTCCTAGAGTTCCGCGTTAAAACCTATCGCTCCGCCACGCATGCGCTCACGCCGCAGGCAGAGCGTGATTTGCAGGAATTTCTGCGCCATGCCGACCGCCGCTTGGATGAACCGCCGACCAGCGAACGTTGATACACCATGCTCACCACCCTTGTCGTGATCCTTGCGGCTGCGGCGGTTGAACCGTTGCCGAATACAAAGATCGAGGCGCTGCCGAAATCGGCCGCGCTGCCCGGCGACACACCTGCGAAGATCGCTCTCGGTCGTCTTCTGTTCTTTGATCCCATCCTCTCCGCCACGCGCGATGTCGCCTGCGCCACCTGCCACCATCCGCAGCACGGCTGGGCGGATGGCAGGCCGACGCCCATCGGCGTGCATGCCAGCGGCATCGGGCCTACGCGCAAACTCATCCAAGGCGCCCCCTTCCTGCCGTTGACACGCAACACACCCACCATCCTCAACACCGCCTTCAACGGCATCGAATCCAGCAAACCCTTTGATCCCGCCAAGTCCCCCATGTTCTGGGACAACCGCGTGAGCAGCCTCGAAGCGCAGGCCCTGGCACCCATCCGCCAGCGCGAGGAAATGCGCGGCGATGCATGCCGCGAAGCCGAAGCCGTTCCCGCCATGGTCGAGCGCGTGAAAAGCATTCCCGAATACGTGAGGCTGTTTCAAACCGAGATCACCGCCGATAAAGTCACGCAGGCCATCGCCGCGTATGAGCGCACGCTCATCACTCCCGATTCCCCCTTTGACCGCTTCATGCGCGGCGACAAATCTGCCATGACCACCGAGCAGCAGCAAGGCATGGCCGCATTCCAAAAAGCCGGATGCGCCCTCTGCCACAACGGCCCCATGCTCTCCGACTTCAAGCTCCACGCCATCGGCCTCACCGACTCCGCCACGAATCGCACCGAGTTCCGCACGCCCTCTCTGCGCAATTTGAAACACACCGCTCCCTACATGCACCATGGTGGCAGCACCACGCTCGATGAAGTGCTGCTCTTCTACGACCGCCTCATGGATCAAGCCGCCGAAACATTCGAAGGCGGTGATACCACCCTGCCCCCGCTCGATCCCCTGCTCCGCCAGATGAACATGCTCCCCGAAGACCACGAGCCGATCAAGGCCTTCCTCGAATCACTCAACAGCGATGACTACGACAAGTCGGTGCCTGAGCGGGTGCCTAGTGGTTTAAAGTGATGCCTGTTCCCTAGAGACGGAAGGGCAGCTGGGACTCGACAAAGCAGCAACTCTTTGATACCCTGAAAGCGTTATGACAGCCGTCGTGGAAAATATCCGTCAGCAGATTGACCGCCTTGCGCCCGAGGAGGTGAAGGAGCTTTTCGCCGGACTTGAATGCGACTACGCCATCCGAGTCGTCCACACTGAGATCAAAGTCGAGGAACTCAACGCGGCAGATCAAGCCAAGATCGCGGCCTTGCGCCAGGACATTCAGCTGGCGGCTGACGGACTTGATCGCGGAGAAGGCATTGAGATCGACTGGGATGCCAAGCTGGCACGCAGGCATGCGGCTTTTGCGCTTCGGCAGCAGACCGCCTGATCCGTCATGCCCACGGTCATCTACTCAGAGCAGGCAGATCGTGATCTAGACGACATCTGGGACTACATCGCTCAAGACAGCGCACTTCAGGCTGACAGGCTTTGGGATCGTTTTAGAGCTCGGCTGGAATACCTCGCCAAGTGGAACACGTTTGGGCGGCCACGATTCGAACTCTGCGCAAACTGTCGCAGCTATCCGTTCGAAAAATACTGCTTCTACTTTCGCCCCACAGAATCAGGCATCGAGGTGCTGCGAATCCTCCATTCCGCACGCGACCTCGACCAGATCAATTTCTCCGAGTGACCTTCACGCCTACCACGCATCCGTCCGAAACGGCTGCGCTGGCAGGCCATCCAGGTTAAACAAATTCGCCCACTGAAACGCATTGCTCCACGCATAGCGCACTGCGGCAGGCTGCGGCACGTCCTTGCTGGAAACAACCACGGCATCGCCTTCGATTGCAGCATCAGCCCACACGAATTTCTTGTCCGCACCTGCGATGGAAAATCCCTGCAGCTTGTCGCCCTTCTTGAAGGCCAGCCCCTTGCCGCTGTGCTTGAACTTCAGCGTCACTTTGCCACCAGAGATCGTGTGTGAAGCAAGCTGTGGCCCCAGGTATTCATTGCCTTTGTCATACGCCACCGCCAGCGCCACCTGCACGGCGCGCGCACCGTAGCCGGACTTGTTCGGCGGATGAATGCCGTTGCCAAGATCACTGCTGATGACCATGTGCGTGTTCGGATACTTCATGATCTGCTCAAAAGCCACATGCGAGTACTCCTTGTCCGGGTTGTTCGGGATCGTCTTCGGCAATGGCGCAAACTTTTCCGCGAGACGGTTCATCGGCTGTGAATAGTCAAAAGCGCAGCCACCACCGCTGGGCTTCTCCACATAGAGAAAGGGGAAATCGCCCTGGCCCCAGGCTTTGCGCCAGCCGCCAATGAGTGCGCCCATGAGCGTCACCTGATCCACACCCACGATGTTCGTGCGGCTCTCGCCCTGGTCCCACAGCACGCCCTTGATACCGTAACCGACGTAGGGCCTGATGTAAGCTTCAAAAAGCTGGCCCACTTTGCCAAAATTCGTCTCCCCCGCCTTGCCCACAGGTTGCGGCGCACGCGGTGGGCGGGCAGGCTCCTTGCCCTCCTTCTTGGCTGCATCCGCGCTGGTTTTCCACTTGGCGAATTCCTCATCAAACTTGGCCTTGTCCACGGCATACTTGGCCACGAGTTCGTCATACTTGTAGGTGGGCGCAAACGCCTTCACCGCCGCAGCACTCGCGGCATCGCTGCGATACATCTCCTCGCTCAGCCAGAAGCCCGAAGGCGTGCCACCGACGGCGCCCACCATCAGTCCCACCGGCACCCCGAGTTCCTTCTGCAAAGGAAAACCAAACGAGAACAGCAGCGCGCTGAACTTCGGATTCGTCTCCGGCGTAGCCTGCTCCCACGTGGCGTTCGCGTCTTTGCGCAGCAGGCGCAGGTGCGGATAGGTCTGCTTTGCGGCTGCATCCAGCACCGGGTCATCCTTGATATAACTGGCCACCACCATGTCCATGTTCGACTGACCGGAACCGATCCACACATCGCCCACCAGCACGTCATCGATCTTCTGGCTGCCAATCGTCAGCGTGCGCGGCTCCGCACTGGCCCTGAGCGCATCCAGCTTCAAGCTCCACGCGCCTTTGTCATCCGCCGTGGCTGTCTTGCTCTGTCCCGCAAATTCCACCGTCACCTTCTCACCCGGAGCCGCCGTGCCCCACACCGGCACCGCCATGCCGCGCTGCAGCACCATGTGCGGCGTGAAGACTTTTGACAGTTTCACCTCCGCCTGCAATGCGGAAGCCAGCAGGAGGAGCGAACAGAAAGCGAGCGATGATTTCATGAGTGAGGGCTATACGAACGAGCGGGGACAATCTAGCGCAAGACGCACGCATGATGGTGGACAGGCTTCCAGCCTGTCAGTGGATCGAGGCGTCTCGCCTTTGATTCCGGACTCAGGCGGGACGCCCCAGTCCATTGTCAGGCAGGATGCCTGACCTCCGTGCCGCCAAACCTCCATGCGAGGATGCGGCTCTTCTTCTGCCCCTGCGCCATGTCGATGACCTTCACCTCCGCCGCCTTCACTTTGCGCAGCGCCTGTTCAAGTCGCGGCAGATGCTCGCTCTTGGACACCAGCGTCGTGAACCATCCGCATTGGGCTGCAAACTCCGCGCTCTCTTCGATCATGCGTCGGATGAATCCAAGCTCTCCGCCCTCGCACCAAAGTTCATTTGCTTTACCGCCAAAATTCAGCCCCGACGTTTTCCCACCGAGATTGCGCAGCTTCCTCTGCGTGCCCTCCGCCGCTTCAGCAGCCGAACCGTGAAACGGCGGATTGCACAGCGTCAGGTCAAAGTACTCGCCCGGCTGAATCACGCCTCGAAAACACGCAGCCGCCGACTTCTGCAAACGGCACTCGATCAAGTCCGCCACACTTGAATTCGTCGCCACGATCTTCTGCGCCCAGCGCCGCGCCTCAGGATCAACCTCCGCACCCACAAAGCTCCAGCCATACTCGCTCGCACCGATGAGCGGGTAAATGCAGTTCGCCCCCGTGCCGATGTCCAGCACCCGCACCGTCGGCCCGCGCCGCATTGAGATGAGATCCGCCAGATGATGAATGTAATCACTGCGTCCCGGAATCGGCGGACAAAGATACCCAGGCGGGATGTCCCAATGTTCCAAGCCATAGGCATGCTTCAGCAGTGCCTGATTCAGCGCCTTCACTGCCTGCGGGTCTGCATAGTCTATGCTGTCATCGCCATACGCATTCGGTTTCACAAACGCGGCCAATGCCGGGCTGCACGCAATGAGCTGCGGAAAGTCGTAGCGCGTGTTGAATCGATTGCGCGGGTGCAGCCCTGCTTTGGGTGCGCTTTCTTTCTTCATCTTCCACCTCCCGGTGGCGTGCGGTCATCGCCAAAATATTTCTCGCTGCGGTAGCGCAGCCACACGCGCAGCACCTGCGGCACCTTCTCACGCTCCGCTTCGCTCAGCGTCTCATAGAGCGCCATCGCCTTCTCACGCTCACCACGGCACGCACGGTTGTTGTGCGCATCCCAATACGCCCGCGCCACACGGATGCGGCGGCACACCTCTTTGATCAAGGCGGCGCCGGTCAGCGGCTGGGTGCTGGGTTTCTTCTTCGCGGGCATGGGGATCATCTTGGCTTACAGAACCGCCTGAGGCAATGCGTAGTAGCTCCATGCCCGCCCGTATCGCAGCTCTCGCTTTCATCCTTGCCACCCACGCCCTTGCGCAAAGCGGCACCATTCCCGCCGACCGCCCCAGAGCGCGCCCTGCCTCCGCGCTGACTGGTTGGGCGGACTGGGAGAAAGGCGAGGAACTGCTCAAACGCATCCACGTGCCTCCAGCACCCGTGCTTTCCGCCGAGGATGAAGCGAAGACCTTCAAGCTCGCCCCAGGTTACCGCGCCGAACTGGTGGCGTGCGAGCCCATGGTGCAGTGCCCCATCTTCTTCGAGTTCGATCCCGACGGGCGCATCTGGGTCGTCGAATACCAGGGCTACATGCGCGATGTGCAGGGCAGCGGCGAAGGCGATCCGATCTGCCGCATCGTGGTGCTCGAAGATGAAAACGGCGATGGCAAGGCCGACAAGAGCACCGTCTTCCTCGACAAGCTCGTCATGCCTCGCAGCTTTGCCTTCGTGAAAGGCGGCATCCTCCTGCAGGAACCGCCGAAGCTGTGGTTCTGCGAAGACACGGATGGCGATCTCCGCTGCGACAAGCGCACCGAGGTCGGCACCATGGGCGTGGGCGGAAATCCGCAGCACACGGCGAACGGCCTGCGCCGAGGCATCGACAACTGGCTGCACTGCGCCGACTGGCCACACCGCTACCAGTGGAAGGACGGCAAGCTCATCGACCAGCCCACGCTGCATCGCGGGCAGTTTGGCGTCAGCTTTGATGAAACCGGCCGCTTCATCAGCTGCTACGAAAACAGCGCCATGCACATGGACCTCATCCCAGCTGAGGCGCTGCTGCGTCATCCAAACCTCGCCAAACTCGCGCAACGCGGTGGTCGCGGTAGTTTCGGGGTGAATGTGAACGTGGCCAAGGACGCCGCCGAATGCTTCCCCATCCGCGTGACGCCGGCCGTCACGCTCGGTGCCCTCGAACTTCGCGATGACGGCCGCCTGCGCACCTACACCATCGTCTCCGGCACCTGCTTCTATGATGGGGATCAGTTTCCACCCGAGATGCATGGCAACGTCTTCGTGCCCGACTCCGCCGGCCATCTGGTCGGCACGCTGAAACTCAGCGGCGGCATCTCCCCGCAGGCGCAGCGCTTCTTCCCGCCCGAGCAGGAACTCATCGCCAGCACCGACGAACGCTTTCGTCCCGTGAATGCCCGCGTGGGGCCGGATGGCACTTTGTATCTCGCGGACATGTATCATGGCATCATCGAGCATGTGATCTTCATCGTGCCATGGCTGACCAAGCAGATCGAGCAGCGCAAACTCTACGAAGGCAACGATCACGGTCGCATCTGGCGCATCGTGCACGACGGCCCACCACTGCGGAAAAGCCCCTCTCTTTCCAAAGCCAGCACCGCAGAGCTGGTGGATGCCCTGGGTCATGCGAATGGCTGGCAGCGAAACACCGCGCAGCGGCTGCTGGTGGAACGCCAGGAGGACATCGGAGACCCCAATCGCTTTGCAGCGCCACTCCAGCGCCTGCACGCGCTGTGGACCTTGGAAGGCACCGGCAGGCTGACCAAGCCAACACTGCAAAAGGCCGCACAAGATGCCGATCCACGCGTCCGCGCTGCATCGGCGAGATTGGGCGCGGAGATCCCACTCCTGACCGAACCGGATGCGAGCGTGCGCCTGCAGGCCTTGCTCACGCCGCAGAGCACTGCCGCCATCGCTCAGCATCTCACGCAGCATGAAGATGATCTGAGCCGCATCGCTGCGATGACCGGCGTGCATGGCCGTGAAGTGGAGTTGCTGGACCTGCTGCTGAAGCAAACGGACTGGCAGCAGGAATCCGCGCATCGCCGCGAGACACTTCGCCTGCTCACCCAGCTCATTGGAATGGATGATCAGCATGAAGCCGTGGTTTCACGCATCGAGCAGACCTCCAACTGGCAGCGCATGGCGTTGGTGGACGGCTTCCTGGCCACACAACCGAACGACCCACGGCAGATCAAACCCGTGAAGCTCGCTGCGAAGCCCAAATTCCTCGATGAACTGGCAGCAAATCGCGACATCACCGCCCGCGAACGCATGCAGCGTCTGCGCATGTGCCTGACGTGGCCGGGTGCCGACAGCGTGGTCACGGCGACACGCAAGCAACCGCTCAGCGCTGCCGCCCACCAGCAGATCGAGCGAGGTGCTGCCGTGTATCAAACCGTGTGCGGCCTCTGCCATCAGCCCACGGGTTACGGCATCCCCAACGTGGCGCCGCCTCTGGCCGAGAGCGAGTGGGCAACCGGCGAACCGGAACGCATGATCCGCATCGCGTTGCATGGCCTGTATGGCGAGATCGAAGTGAACGGCCAGAAGTGGAACCTCGCCATGCCCGGCCAGGGTGAAAACCCCATGCTGGATGATTCAAAGCTGGCCGACGTGCTCAGCTACGTGCGCAATGCCTGGGGCAATGAAGCCAGCGTGATCGATGCCGCCCAAGTCGCAGCCGTGCGTGCACAGACCAAGACCCGCAAGATGCCCTGGACGGCGGACACGTTGCTGCAAGTAGATGTGAAAGGCGGCAACGCCATTCAAGCCGATGCCGATGGCGTGCTGCTGCTTCCCGCCAGTTTGGCGAAGACCTATGGGCAGAAGCTTGCCTACCGCGCCGCGCTCAATGTGCTCGCCCCCTGGCGCATCGACACCGATGTGGCCGAGTGGTTGATCCAGGTGCCAGCAACGGGCGAATATGAAGTGCGCGTGACACTGGCGGCCGATGAAGCCTCCGCAGGCGATGCCTATGTGATTGAGGCTGAAAGCACCAGCGTGCAGGGCGTGGTGCAGGCCACCGGCGGCTACGAGAGCTTCAAGGAGCAGTCCGCAGGAACCCTCAAGCTCAAGGCAGGCATCCAATCCCTGCTGATGCGACCCGAAGGAGGCCTGAAGCAGGAACTGGCAGATGTGCGTGCCGTGCGGTTGGTGCGCAAGTGAGCAAGAGCCTTGACTCCGGCGGATTCTGCGTTGCGCGACTTTGCGCTGGTATGCCTTGGGGTGAACACACCCTGGCAGGTGGTGCCAAAAGAACAGCCAAGTAAAAAGCGACAGCCGCAGCGATTTGCATTGCCATGAAGCCGCCTGATCTCATACACATTCACCATGAGCACTTATTGGCAGCTAGGTTTGGCGCTTTGCTTAGGATTTGTCTCCCATCTAAAAAGCAGCGCGCAGGAGCCTGTGACTCTCATCACGGCACGGATCACCACCGTGAAGGAAAGCGACTGGCAGCGTGAAATGGCCCACGCTGGGAAACCAGACGGACTGCGCGAGCGGCTGCAGGCGCGCACCCTGGTGGAGCTCGCAGGAGCGATGACCGATGATGAGGTGACACTCCTGAGCGTGGGGCAGGAACGTGACTTCGTCACCCAATGGGGGCGTACCGCAGATCACCAAGGCGTCGAAGCCAAGAAGACCGAGAAGCAGCTCATCGGCACCGAGATGCGGGTGGAACGCGAGATGCTCGATGATGACGGCACGAAGGTTCGCCTGCACATCACGCTGACGCATGACCTCCTGCCGCCGCAGTTGCAGAAGATCACCTATGCCACGGCCGCGGTGGGAGCCGACCGTGACAGGCTCAGCGTCACCGCACCCCGCTTTGAGCGCCTGCGCTGGCAGGGCGACGTCATGGCAAGACCCGAGGAGCGAATGATCGCCAGTTTTCAGTCACCGCAGGATGCTGCCACGCGGATCGTCGTTTTCCTCCAGGGCGGCGCTGGTGTCAGCAAGGCCAATGCTAGCACCACCTTGCAGCAAACAATCTACCGCGTGCCTGAACTCGACATGCTCGACTGGCTGCTGAAAACCTCCCGCGATGATACCGCAGTCATCCATCATCTGGAAGAAGCCGTGGCGGCCGGAAAGGCCAGCGTCGTCTCCAGCACGACTCTCTCGATGGCATCCCGCACCCCTGTTGAGACGCAGATCGGCACCGAACACTGGTTGACCACGGAGATAGATCAAAACTTCGATTTGCTATACATGACACCCGTCTCTTTTAAGCCGTCACTGCAAGGGACTCGCTTGTCAGCGAAGGTGGTTGGATGCAGCGCCAACTTCACCAGCACCTACGCACCACGTGCCCCGCTGGCCGTGAAGTGGCCCACCTCATGGCTGCGGGTGCGGGATGAAAATAACAAGAATAGCAAAGCCCTTCACGGCTGGATGGACTGGAACGATCAATTTGAAGATCAGATTCAGGGAACCATTTTGTTCTGCAATGCGGCTCCGCATCTAGTGGCGATGATGCCCGCCGCAGATCAAGTTTGGGGCACCGATCGCCAGGGGCGCTGGCTGGATGTGACCGTGATGCAGCAACCGGGCTGGACCGCCACGCCCTCCCCGGCAGACATCGTTGAATTTGTCAGAGGATCAGAACCTGACAAACTTCCACGCCGCTTGTTCATCGGCATCGCTCTCGACACAGATGCCGCGCATGCCCTGCTCGCCACGCGCAAGCTAGGGCAGGATGAAGCCCCGCTTCTCCGCGAGCTGCTGGCACGCGCCAGAGATGGCAAAGCCCGCGTCATGTCCTGCGCATTGGCATCCCACAATCCCGACCGCCTCAGCCAGACCAGCGCCCGCATGCATGCCTACCCCACGGAAATGCCCAGCATCCCCTCAGCCTGGAACGAGATTCCCGTCGGCACCCAGTTGGAGATGGATGGCGACACCGTGGCCCTCACCCAGCACCTCGCTCCGCCCGGGCGCACCGAGTGGAAACTCGCGCGCGACATGCCGGAGGCCATCATGTGGGAGCCGCGTTTTCGAGCCATGTCCATGATCACCTCGGCTTTCGCTTTCACCACACCCGGCACCCATCTGCTGACAGCGGCGGATGTTCCTGCGGTGATGGCCGGCACTGATCTTCCTGCGCATGAGACCTTTCTCTTCTTCAGCCATCTCGACGCCAGCACCGATCCATCTGCGATCAAAGGAACCGATTTTGAAATCGACACCCTGATCTTTGAAATCTCAGCCCAGAATGCAGCCGCTTGGGAGGGACTGAACTCCGATGATTTTGAAAACTTCTCCCAGCAGGAGCTCAAAAGCGGCCGCGCCCGGCTTCAGTCTCATAGCCTGCTGCGCACCCGGCCCGCGTCGCTCAGACTGTCAGTCGTGGAGGAGTATCTGACTGCCACCGAATTTGATCCCCCCTCGCACGGGGCTCCCTACCGCATGCGACCCACTGCCTTGCAAATGCTTCCCGTCGGGCTGCAATTTGAAGGCGACTTGACGGAAGACCCCGAAGGCAATGTGAGCCTCAAGGTCAAGCTCCAGAACTCCTTGGCCAGGCCCGTCGAGCCCGGCTTGGAAGAAACCCTCCGCATCTCTGCCGACAGCAAAGCGCCCTATCCCGGCGCGAAGCACGAGTTGGAAGAATGGACGGACACCCTTCACCTCACTCCCGGCCTGTTCCATCACCTCCGCTCGCCCGCCGCCGCTGACGGTGCCCAAACCACACGCAGCATCTGGGTACGCGTTCGGCCTGCCAAATGAAGCTGGCTTCAAAACAAGAGGCTCCTTCCGCCTGATCCCTTTTTGTTTTTTGTACCTCTTTGCGGCCATCTCCCCATACCCCGTCCCACCATTTTCCCCTCGCCATCCCTGATTCCCCGCTCTATCTCGATCCGTGGAAGACACCGATTACAAAGTTCGACTCGAGATTTTTGAAGGCCCGCTGGACCTGTTGCTTTACCTCATCAAGAAGGAGGAGATCGACATCTACAACGTGTCGCTGGAGCGCATCACGCGGCAGTACCTGGATTACATCGACACCTTCAAGGCCCTGAACATCGAGCTTGCCAGCGAGTTCATCGTCATGGCGGCCAACCTGATGTACATCAAAAGCCGCGAGCTTCTGCCGCAGGCTGTGCAGCCGCCGGAGGAGGATGCGGAGGAGAATGACCCGCGCTGGGAGCTGATCCGTCAGCTCATGGAGTACAAGAAGTTCAAGGAAGTCGCCCATTTCCTCGGCGCGCAGGAGGTGAAGGGAGATGAACTTTTCGTCACCACTCCCGAACTGCCAGACCTTGAGGCCCCGGTGGAGACCATCGGCCAGGTGGGCATCTTTGACCTGATCCGCGCCTTCCAGCGCATTCTCAAGCGCTTCGAAAACGCCAGCGACTTCCGCGAAATCGTCAATGACCGCTACACCGTGGCGGACAAGATCGAGCACCTGCTCCAGATCGTCCCCGCAGGCAGCAAGATCAAATTTGAAGACCTCTTCAGCAGCGCCGCCAGCCGTGGTGAGGTGATCGTGACTTTCCTGGCCATGCTGGAACTCATCAAACTCAACCACCTGCAGGTGGAGCAGGAGCAGCTGCTGGGAGAGATCGTCGTGGTGCGTCCGGCGGTGTAGCGCAATCGTCCCGATTGCCTGAAACAATCTGGACGCTCTTACTACTTCCGCTTCGCCACAGCGCCCACAGCAGCCGGTGATGGATTCACACGGCTGATCTTCGTCTTCTTTCCCAGCACCCAGGACAGTCCGCCGATGCTGCCAATGAGGGCAAACGCGGCCACCACGGTCCAGAGGCCGGGGAGGAGCGGTTTGCGGAAGCGGCGGCGTCTTGCCATCGGGGAATGTGACACGACTTGCCGCACTGTGCCAGTGCGGCTATGCTTATAGATGCTTCCTTGGTTCGAAAATGACCGCTTTCCCCTCTATCTGGCCCCCATGGCCGGGGTCACGGACGTGATCTTCCGCCATTTGTGCAAGGAACAGGGCGCAGATGTCATGGTCACCGAGTTCGTCAGCGCCGAGGGCATCCTGCAGCGCGACGACCGTACGCGCCACTACACGGACTTCGACGATGCCCAGCGCCCGCTCGGCGTGCAGCTCTTCGGCTCCGATGGCGTACGCATGGGCGAAGCCGCCCGCAAAATCATCGACTGGAAGCAGCCCGACTTCATCGACATCAATTTCGGCTGCCCCGTCAACAAGGTCGTCTCCAAAAATGGCGGCTCCTCCCTGCTCAAAGACTGCCCCTTGCTGGCCAGCGTGGCGCATGAAGTGGCCAAGGCCGTGCCCATTCCCGTGACCGCCAAAATGCGCATCGGCTGGGACGCAAATCTCGTCAATGCCATCGAAGTCGCACGCATTCTGGAAGACTGCGGCATGCAGGCCATCGCCGTCCACGGTCGCACACGGGCGCAGGGTTACACCGGTCTCGCGGACTGGGAAGTCATCGGGCAGGTGGCGGATGCCGTGAAAATTCCAGTCATTGGCAATGGCGACATCTCCAGCGGTGTGGATGTGGAAATCCGCCGGGCGCAAACCAACGTGAAGGGTGTCATGATCGGTCGTGCGGCCATGGCAAATCCTTGGGTCTTCAAAGAGGCAAAGCATTACCTCGCCACCGGCACCCATGCCCCGCATGCGACCGTGGAGGAGCGCTTCAACTTCATGCGCCGCCACTGCCAGATGGCCATCGCCCGCAACGCCCACATGTGCGAACTGCCAACGATTCGCTCCATGCGCAACCGTCTCATGAACTACACCAAGTCGATCCCCGGCGGCAAGTGGCTGCGCCAGCGCTTCTCCCAGATCGGCAGCGTCATGGAGCTGGAGGACATCTTTGCCGCGTACCTCGTACATCAGGCAGACCATGGACATGAGCACGCTTCGAACGTCGAAGAGCCCACTTTGAACGCTGAACATTGAATCCGGAGCGGCAAGACGCCGCTTCACTTCGCCAGAATGCTCTTCAGCCAAGCATCCACCACGGGCGTCGCCGGATAGTCAGGCTTGCCCAGATCGCGATTGATCTCCATGTGCCCTTTGAGACCTTGACCCGCGAAGCCTTTGACCTCAGCGGGAGTTCCCGCTTTGCGCAAGGCTTGTCCAAGCGCGATCGACTGGGCGGTGCCGTCCACACGCTGGACATGAAGAATGAGGAAAGCCGGTGCATTCGGTGCGGCGGCCTGCGCTGTCGGAGAAAGCTTCTTCTGGCGCTCCGGATCGGTGCCAAAGGCTTGCAAATAGGTGTCATGCATGAAGTCGCCGCCTTCGGCAATCTGACGCGACACATCGTAGGCCGCACCATCCAGCGGGATCACCCCACGCACGGCCTTCGGTCCCACCTCCGCTATTTTCAGATAGCTCAGATCCGTGCCCACCAAGGCAACCAGATGCGCCCCGGCGCTGTGTCCGATCAAAGCCACACGCTTGCCGTCAAAGCCCAGCTTCTCAGCATTCCTGATCAGATAAGCGATGCCATTCGCCACATCCTGCGCCTGCTCTTCCACGGTGCAGGAGGGCACGAGCCGGTAATTGAGCGACGCAAAGGCATACCCCTGCTGCACGAAGTGAGTCCCCTTCTCTCCTGAGGCCATCCGCTTGTCGCCACGCTTCCAGCCACCACCGTGCACATAAATGATGATCGGTGATCCCGGCGTCGTCGGCTTCCAGTAATCCAGCTTTTGCAGCGGGTCCGAGCCATAGCTCATTTCCTCGCCGCCAGGTTCAGCAGCCGATTGCATGCGCTGGGCGATCCTCTCTCGCAACGATCCGCCGATTTGGGCACACGCTGGAAGGATGCTGAGAAACGTGAAGAGTAGAATGAGGGTTTTGAACATGGCGGGCTTGGAGGTGGTCATTGACTGAAATGCCGCACAGCGCGAGTGGTTACACAAAATTTCAGGAATCTGGCAGCACTGCTCCATCGTCCTGAAACCAACCCCTTCACGGGCCTTTGCGCCCCTTCCCTTCGCATGTCTCTTTCCAATCCCTGGTTCATCGCCGCCGTCCTCGGCGTTCTTGGCGTCTTTCATCTTGAGATCATCGCCACCTTTCTGAACCTCGCTCAGTTCCGCCATGCTTTGCCCCAGCGATTGAAGGCGATCTTCTCGGAGGAAACAGTGCAGAAGGCCGGTGAATACGCCGGCAAATCCTCCCAGCTGGATCTGCTGCGCAGCACCTTTACCGTGGGCGCGCTGGTCTTGTTCTGGTGGAGCGGCGGCTTTGACTGGCTGCAGCGCTGGAGTGCTAGTTGGGGAATGAACGCAGTCCAGACAGGCGTGGGCGTCATCGGCCTGCTCATGCTGGTGCAAAACATCCTCTCCCTGCCGTTCGATGCCTATGACACCTTCAAGATCGAAGCCGAGTATGGCTTCAACCGCACCACCGTGGGCACCTTCATCAGTGACCGCCTCAAAGGGCTGCTGCTCACCGCCCTGCTCGGTGGTCCGCTGCTGGCGCTGATCCTCTGGTTCTTCCAAACTCAGGTTCATGCCGTGCTCTACACCTGGCTCACCGTGGCAGGATTTAGCATCGTCATGGCCTGGCTCTCCCCTCGGCTTCTGATGCCCCTGTTTCTCAAATTCAAGCCCCTGGCCGATGGCCCCCTGCGCGAGGCGCTCCTGGCGCTGGCCGCACGTTTAAAGTTCCCCGTCGTCGATGTCTCAGTCGTGGATGGCTCACGCCGCTCCAGCAAGGCCAATGCCTTTCTCAGCGGCTTCGGCAAAAACAAGCGCATCGCCCTCTTCGACACCTTGATCGAAAAGCACTCGCAGGAGGAGTTGGAAGCCATCCTTGCCCATGAGATCGGGCACCACAAATGCCGCCACGTTCCCCAGCAGCTCATCCTTGGCCTGCTGGAAAGCGGACTCATGTTTTACCTGCTGCACGCCGCCCTGCAGTCGCCCGCCTTTTTCCAGGCATTCGGCGTCACCGGCCAGCCGCTCGGTCTGGGGCTGGTGCTCTTCAGCATCCTCTATCAGCCCGCCAGCCTGCTGCTGGGTCTGGTGAGCAGCGCCCTGAGCCGCAGGCACGAATTCCAGGCCGACGCCTTCGCCCGTGCGGCCTGCGGCAACACCCCTCTGATCGCAGGCCTGCAAAAGCTCTCGCTCGACCACCTCACCCACCCCAATCCGCACACCCTGACCGTCTGGCTGCACTATTCCCACCCGCCCATCGGTCAGCGTCTGGCGGCTCTGGAGGCCTAAAGAGCTTATTCACAGTGTTTTTTCGCATCCGTGATAAATGCCTCCCCTCCAGCCCGTAGCTTGATTAACCCCTTGATCCTACCCTTTATGAAAAGCCCCCTGCGAGCTTCTCTCTTCACACTCGCCATCACATCCCTCGGTTTTGCTGCTGATCCTGCGGCGCCTGCCACTGCGCCCGCTGTAGCAGCAGCCCCTACAGCCGCAGCTCCCGGCATTGATTTCGTGCGTGATGTGCAGCCCATCTTGGAAACCAAGTGCTTGGAGTGCCACAATCCCAACAAGATCAAAGGCAAGCTCCTGATGGACTCCGCTGCCGCCCTTCTCAAAGGCGGCGCAGACGGCCCCGCCCTCGTGGTCGGCAAGCCCGATGACAGCGAGATGATCAAGCGCGTCCTGCTTCCCAAAAACCATGACGACATCATGCCTCCGAAAGGCGGGCCGCTCGCCGCGAAGGAGATCGACGTGCTCAAGCGCTGGATCGCCGCCGGTGCCCAGTGGCCGCAGAACCTCACGCTTCAGTACAAAACACCCGAGCAGCGTCAGGCGCTGGCCGAGCTTCAGAAGAAGCTGCCCACGCTGAAGAACATCCAGATCCTGCCGGACAAGTATTCCCTGGAAACCAAGCGCGATTTCCACCGCGTCGTCGTGCTGGCCACCTTCCAGGATGCCACCACCAAGGACGTCACCAACGTCTGTGACCTCCGTGTCGCCGACAGCAAGATCGCATCCCTCGAAAATCTGACGCTGAAGCCCGTCGCCGACGCAGGCAGCACCGAAGTCATCGCCACCCTCGGCGGACAGACGGTCAAAGCCGCCGTCGAAGTGAAAAACGGCACCAAAGATCGCGCCATTTCCTTCCGCCTCGACTGCATGCCCGTGTTCATGCGCGGTGGTTGCAATCAAGGTGGCTGCCACGGTGCTGCACGCGGCAAGGACGGCTTCCGCACCTCCCTCTTCGGCATGGACCCCGCTGGCGACTACATCCGCATCACGCGTGAAATGCCCGGCCGCCGCATCAATCTGGCCATCCCCGAGGAAAGCTCCCTCATCGAGAAAGCCGTGGGCGCTGTGCCACACTCCGGCAACCAGTGCTTCGAGCCAGATTCCGTTTACAACAAGGCGCTGCTGGAGTGGATCTCCGCAGGTGCACCCGATGACGCCGCCGACGTGGCCAAGGTCACCGGCATCGAAGTCTTCCCCAGCCAGATCGTCATGGAAGGCAAGAACGCCACGCAGCAGATCACTGTGCGTGCCACCTACTCCGACGGCACCGACCGCGATGTGACGAACCTCGCGCTCTTCATGTCCAACAACGACCCGACTGCGACCATCGACAAACAGGGCCTCGTCACCTCCGGTGATCGTGGTGCTGCATTCATGCTCGCCCGTTTCAACGTTTACTCCGTCACCGCCCAGGTCCTTGTGATCCCTGCGCAGCTCAAGTATGAGCGGCCCAACCTCGCCGAGACCAATTACATCGACACCCTGGTCGATGAGAACCTCCACAAGCTCCGCATCCTGCCCTCCGGCATCTGCACGGACGAAGAATTCGTGCGCCGCGCCTTCATCGACATCGCAGGTGTCTACCCTGAAGCCAAAGACATGCGCGCCTTCCTCGCCGACAAAAACCCCGACAAGCGCGCCGCCTTGGTGGACAGCCTGCTGGAACGCAAGGAGTTCACCGAACTCTGGGTCATGAAGTGGGCCGAACTGCTGCAGATCCGCTCCGGCATCGCCGGCAACAACAACGTCCCGCCCTTCTACAAGAACGCCCTTCTTTATTACAACTGGCTCTCCGAGCGCATCGGCAAGAACGTCCCCATCAATGAAATCGTGGTGGAGCTCCTCTCGGCCACCGGCGGCACCGTCTCCAATCCTGCGGTGAACTTCTACCAGACCGAGCTCGACCAGCTCAAGCTGACCGAAAACGTCGCCCAGGTGTTCATGGGCATGCGCATCCAGTGCGCCCAGTGCCACAATCATCCCTTCGACCGCTGGACCATGGATGACTACTACGGCTTCAAAGCCTTCTTCTCCCAGATCGGCCGCAAGCCGACCGACGACCCGGCTGAAGTCATCATCTACAACAGCAAGGGCGGTGAATCGAGGCACTTCCTCACTCAGGCTGTGATGAAGCCCAAGTTCTTGGGTGGTGACACTCCAGAAATGAAACCCGGCGAAGACCGCCGCAAAGTGCTCGCCGAATGGATGGCCTCCCCGCGCAATCCCTTCTTCGCCCGCAACGTTGCCAACATCATCTGGTCGCACTTCAACGGTGTCGGCGTGGTGGAACCCGTCGATGACGTGCGCGTCTCCAACCCGCCGTCCAATCCAGCCCTCATCGCAGCGCTGGCCGAGCACCTGACCGAGTACAAGTACGACATGCGCAAGTTCGTCCGCGACATCTGCACCTCTCAGACCTACCAGCGCAGCACCAAGGTCAACGAGACCAATGCAGGCGACAAACGCAACTTCTCCCACGCCCAGGTCCGCCGTGTGCGCGCTGAAGTTCTGCTCGACGCCATCTCCCAGATCACCGACACGCCGAACAAGTTCCAGGGCCTGCCACTGGGTGCCCGTGCCGTGCAGATCGCCGACGGTGCCGTCTCCAACTACTTCCTCACCACCTTTGGCCGTGCCAAGCGTGAATCCGTCTGCTCCTGCGAAGTGAAGATGGAACCCACCCTCTCCCAGGCTCTGCACCTCATGAACGGCGACGCCGTCAATGACCGCATCAAGCAGGGCCGCGTCGTCGCCAAGATGATCCAGGAAAAGAAGAACGACCGCGAAATCGTGGAAGACCTCTTCCTCCGCGTCTTCGGCCGCATGCCTCTGGACAAGGAATGGGCCAACGTGCAGCAGGCCATCACCGAAGACCCAGCCGCCCGTCAAAACGTCCTCGAAGATTTGTTCTGGGCCCTGCTGAACTCCAAGGAGTTCTACTTCAACCATTGATCGACTGACTGATCCGAGTTGCGAAGCGGGCGGTGGGGCATCAAGCTCCCCGCCCGTTTTTTGTACTTGTCGGAGGCTGCCCGCATTTGCGGGCCTACTTCACTCCCCTCGCCAGCTTTTGCAGCGGCTTTGCAAAGATCAGAAGCAGCAGACCCGCAATAGAGGAAATCCAAACCACGCGCGTGAAGATGACCGGCATGGCAGTCATTGCATCACCGGAGACTTCTCCGGCAATGATGCCGGAGAGCACATCTCCGAGGCTGGTTCCCAGAAACCAGATGCCCATCATCTGTCCTGTATAACGATGCGGAGAAAGTTTGGTGACCGCACTCAGCCCCACCGGACTGAGACAGAGTTCGCCCAGGGTGTGACACAGGTAAATGCCCAGCAGCCACAGCGGCCAGACTTTTCCAACATCCAGCGCACGATGAGCAGCAATCACTGCCAGACCGAACCCAAAGGCCAGCAGCAGCATTGCCACGCCCATTTTCGTGGTCATGGAGAGGCTGATACCCCGCCGGTCCATTCCCTGCCAGAGCAGCGCCACCACCGGCGAAAGTAGGATCACAAACAGCGGATTGACGGATTGAAACCAAGCCGTGGGAATCACCCATGAGCCAAACTCACGGAGCGTGTGTTCTTCGGCAAACACATTGAAAGAGGAGCCCATTTGCTCAAAGCCCGCCCAGAACAAGGCGCAAACGCCAAACAGCATGATGATGAGCCCGACACGCGCTTTCTCATCCCCGTCCAGCCCCCCAAACAGCAGCAGCCACGCAAAGAACAGCGCTGCCACCACCGAGATGACTATTGTAACCGCGTGAGCCAGCCACACCGGATCAAGCGTGATGACACCAGAAACACATAGGATTACCACCGTCGCCAGACCAATCAGCGCCATGTAGAAGATTACCCACTCACGTTTCAAGTTCTGCCCCGGATGGGCGATTCTATCCCCCACTCCCTCCAGTGCTTTGCGGGTGAGCTGCCATTGTACCAGCCCGAGAAACATCCCCGCCGTCGCAGATCCAAAAGCCCAGCGCCACCCCAGCCTTTCACTTTGCTGCAGCCATCCGCTGATCAGCGGCCCCACAAACGCTCCCAAGTTGATCCCCATGTAAAAGATCGTGAAACCCGCATCCCGTCGTTGACCGCCTTCGGGATAAAGGAGACCGACGAGTGCGCTCATGTTTGATTTCAGCAAACCCGAGCCGAGCGCAATGATCAGCAGGCCGAGAAAAAAGGTCGTCCTCCCGTGCATGGCGAGGATGAGGTGTCCTAGGGCAATGGCGACTCCGCCCCACCACACAGCGCGTTTGGTTCCCAAAAGCCGATCCCCCACCCATCCGCCTGGAAATGCCGAAGCATACACTGTGGCGAGGTAGAGTCCAAAAATGGCCATGGCCTGCTTCTTTTCCAAGCCAATGCCGCCACTCGCCATGGTCATGAATGGCACCATCAATGCCCGCATGCCGTAGTAGCTCCACCGCTCCCACATTTCCGTGAAGAACAGCGTGTAGATTCCGCGAGGATGGCCGGTGGGTTCGGAAGTCATGGCGTGAGAAGTCCGCCATCCAAAGACAGCACGCTCCTCATTGCGAGCTTTTCCTTACTCAGCAGTCACGAGCTTCGCCTTGAACTTCACCATCGCCTGCTGAATCAGCGGGTCGTTGTAGAAATCCTCGGGGGGCTTGGGAGCTGCAGCAGGCGCATCCGCCTTCATGAGTTCCTCCTGCTGCGCGGCTTTCACCTCGGCTTTCGGCTCCGCCTTGGCTTCAGCCGCAGGCTTGGCCGGTGGCTCGGGTTCATTCAGCAGCCCCAGATCAATCTCGGCAAATGCCGGTGCCTTGAGGTTCGAATCGAGCACAAACTCAAACTTCATCGCCTTCCCTGTCAGCTCCTGAGCCAGCCCTTCGAGGAAATTGACCTGCGCAGGGCGCATCAGGCTGTCGCGTGCATAGCTCTCGCTGGGCGGAAACCCCACTTTGATCGTGTTGCGTGAGATGTCGAGCAGCGTCGCGGGCTGCAGCCACGGCGCGATGAGGAGACGACGCGCCTGCACCTGAGCAATGAACTTCGTCCAGAAAACATCCTGGCCAAACAGCTCTCCCGGTTCATCCACCGCAGAAGCCTCTTTGACCTTCGCCGCCGCCGCAGGAGGCAGTGCGGGGGCCGGCTCTGGTGCCTTCTCCACAACGGGCTCAGGCGCTTTCTCGACGGGAGTCGCGGCCCTCACCACAGGCTGCGGCTCAGGCTCCGGTGCTCTCACCACAGTAGGGGCCGGTGCCACAGCACGCTCCACGGGCTGCGTCATCACCGCAGGGGCGGCTTTCACCGGCTCTGCCGCACGGCGCAGCGGTGGCGGTGCCGCCTGCACACGCGGCGCTGGCCGGGTCAAACCCTCCGCACTGCCGGAATCCAGCGCGTCAATGACATCGCTGATCGAAACTTCATTCAGGCTCTGCACGGAGGCGATGACGCCCAGTTCAAAGTGCAGGCGCTTGTTGCTGGCCCAGCGCATGCGCGCATCCACATCGGCCAGACCATCCACCACGCGCAGCAGCTGCTCCGTGCTGGCCATCTGCGCCTGCGCCACGACTTCTTCGGCCACTTCCGGGCTCAAATCTTCCGCTGCGGCTTCAGGATCGGCCTGCTGCACCAGCAGCGTGCGGAAATGCTGGATCAGATCTCCCAGGAAACGCCCCAGCTCCTTGCCAGCTTCGTTCTGCTCATACACAGCGCGCAGCGCACCCACGGTGTCGCTTTCGAGAATGTGCCGCGCCAGTGCCGCCACGGATTCGCCGGAAGTGAAGCCAAACACATCCAGCACGTCTTGCTCGGTGATCGTGCCACCGCAGAAAGCCACTAGCTGGTCCAGCATGGACTGTGCATCGCGCATCCCTCCTTCCGCGCCTTTGCCGATCGCATAGGCCGCCTTCTCGTCCAGGTTCACATTCTCCAGCTTCGCGATGTGCAGCAGATGCTTCGCGATCACCGCATTCGGGATGCGCCTAAGGTCAAAGCGCTGACAGCGGCTGATGATCGTGGGCAGGATCTTGTTTGGCTCCGTCGTCGCAAAGATGAACTTCACGTGCTCTGGCGGCTCTTCCAGCGTCTTGAGCAACGCATTGAAGGCCCCCGTCGTCAGCATGTGCACCTCGTCAATGTAGTAGATCTTGTAGCGGCAGCGGGAAGGGGCGTATTTCACGTTGTCCCGCAGCTCGCGCACCTGCTCCACGCCGTTATTGCTCGCACCGTCGATCTCCAGCACGTCCATGCAGCGCCCTTCGGCGATCTCGATGCTCAGTTCGTCTTCAGGGTCAAAATCGATGGTCGGCCCGTTCTTGGCGCACAGCGCCTTGGCAAAAATACGCGCCGTGGAGGTCTTCCCCGTGCCACGCGGCCCCACAAACAAATAGGCATGCGCCAGCCGCTGCTGGGCGATGGCATTGCGCAGCGTCCGTACGACGTGATCCTGGCCGAGAACGTCTGCGAAGGTCTTGGGGCGATATTTGCGGGCAAAAACTTGGTAACTCACACCAGCAGGCTAGCGAACCCGCCAGCCGGGGCAAGAGCTTCCACCTCATTCACCTCAATTGAGCGGCCAATTTTTTCAGAGCGAACGCTTGCGCCCGCTCAACGGGACACACTCCAGGGTTGCGCCGCCGTCCCCTTGTAGCCTTTGCCATAGTAACTGCCGCGAAAAAGCCACACGCTGTCCGTGACAGTCGTGCTGGTGGTTTGCACGCCTTTTAATGCCTCTGGCGAGAGTCCCGCCAGAGCGCTCGCGTTGATCTTGGTGGTGGTGGTCATTTTCCCCTTCCCCTTCACCTCGATGGCACCTGAAACCAGATCCACCGTGCCTTGGAGGGGAATATTCATGCTCTGGGTTGACGTGACCATGGATTCTTTCGTGATGGAATTCTGACTGAAGCTGCCGGCAACCTTTCCACCAGTGATCTGGAGGCGCAGCGTGGCCTTGGCATTGCCATACAGGGGCACCACTCCGGAGAAGGCTCCCTGCATCTGCGTGAACTCAGCGATGGCGGCATCCAGCCCCGCCATGCCTTCCTTTTGCAGCACCGCGACGAGCCGGTCGAGCAAGTCCGCCGCCGTCGGCAGCCCCTTGGCACGGAGTTTGTCCGCCACGATCTCGCGCTGTTTTAACTCGTCCTCCGTGCTTTTATCCTGCGAGGCGATTTCTTTGGTCGTGTTCTCCTTGCGGACCTCTCGCTTCTTACGCTCACGATAGGTCCGCGTTTTCGGCTCAGGCTCCGCAGCCGCCAGCTTCGCGGCCTTCTTGCCCTCCAGCACCTTGTTCAGCCGCTTCGCCTCGGTGAAATCGCCGTTTTTCACTCCATCTGCGGCACGCTGCGCGCCCACGGGGGAGGCCCCGTTCTTGATGAGCTTGTCGTAGATCTCCTTTGATCGCTCCTCGTTGATCTGCTTTTCATTGCTGGCGCTTTTCAGCTGGTCAAACAGCCCCTTCCCGGCTCCGAGTCCCTCGCCAATCGCATTGCCCAAATTCGTGCCGCTCTGCTTGGCCGCGTCATAGGTGATGGCCTTCGCACCGCCATACAGACCGCCAAGCACGGCCTTGCCCTTCATTTCCAGATAGGATTTCCACGAATCGGGGGAGATCTTGCCCGCAGCGATGTCCTTCTGGTATTGATCAAACGCGTCCTTGCCGGCCTTCGTGCCGATGTCCGCCATCGCTCCGAATCCCAGGCCATGCCACAGCGTGCGCCCGGCCAGTTCAGCCTTCTCCTTGCTCCAGCCAAGAGCGCCCGATGGCTCTCCTTGCTTCTTGGCCTCCATCTCCTCCTTGGCGGTCTTGTACCCTTCGTAGATGCCGTAGGCGCCGAGAGCCAGCCCAGCGCCCTTCATCAACCGGCCTCCAGAGGCCGCTTTCGCCTCAGGTTCCACCGCCACGCTTTTCGTGCCACCTGCCTTCGTTACAGGTTCGATCGGACCACCGGCTTTCGTCACGGGTTCATTCGGGCCTCGCACCGCCTCGGTGGTGGCATTGGCCTTGGCCTTGTAATCCGCCAGTTCATTGCGGGCCTGCTGCGCCTCCGCCTTCATTCCCTTTGCCTCCAGCTCGTTGATCTTTGTCTGCGTCTGCTGTACTTCCGCCGCTGCGGCGGTCTTGGTCTTGGCTTCGGCGGCATTCAAAATGTCCCGCGTGGTTTTTTGCAGCTTGGCGGCTTCATCAGCGTTCGAAATCGTCGTGCGGCCTGTTTTGATCTCCCCCAGTTTGTCGAGGATGTCATCGGGATTCTTGACGCCATTTTGTTTGGCGATGGTTTTGACCATCTCGGGGTCCAGTCCCGCCTGGTTCGCCGCCTTCAGCGCGCCTTTGGCCATCATCTGTCCTTCCGGTGCTCCGCCCACCAGAGCCTCCGGCGGCGCGCTGGTGCCGTGCATCGCTTTTTTCGCGTGGTCCATCGTGGCCACATGGTCCTTCAGCGCCCCTGGTTTCAGCGAGCCGCCTGTCTCTGAAACATACGTCTCGCCATGCTGTGCGCCCATCTTCACCTGCGCCTGATGCCCCGCGCTGCCGATGCGGTCGGTGCCCGGCGCGGCATTCACCGTCATGCCAAACTCAGGCGAGGTCTCCAGCACTCCGCCCGTCACTTTTACGGGTCCGCCGTTGGGCCCCTTCACTCCAATCTCATTGAGAATCTTTCCCGCCTTCTCCGTCGTGCGGTAGCCGCCGCCAGCGTCAAAGTCGCCGTTCATGCCGCGATGATTCGGATCGGTGATCGTCGTGCCCGCCGTCTGCTTCGCACTGTTGCTGGCGTTGCTCGTCCCGCCCATCACATCCCGGTTCGCCTGATTGATCACTCCTTCATGCACCACATTCCTCTGGGTGGCGATCTGCTTGCTGGTCGTCCGGTGCGCCGCGTTTTCCGCCTCGATCTGCGCCGTTTTCGCCGGACCCTCCGGCATTTTTTCGATCTGCTTCTGCGCCGCATCATGCCGTACGCATTCGCTTTGCCAGTCCGACTCCACCTTGTTCCATTTTTGTTTCAGGTCGGAGATCACCTCCTTGCGCGCCGCCTGCTGCTGCATCGAAAGCTTCTTGGCTTCGGCCTGATGTCTTAGCACCTCCTCCCGCAACTGCGCATCCCGCTGCGGGCTGGCTGGTTGCTGCTGCAGCGCCGCCTTCCGCTCCTGAAACGCCTGACGCTCCGCTTGCTGCGCCGCCTCGATGGATTCAAAGCTCACCATCACCTCTCCTGTCTGCGCGAAAACCGCACGGCTCAGCAAGGCCCAGCATATCATGATTCGTTTCATGGCTTAGCTCCCTCCCATTCGGCCACCAGTTTAGCGGCGTAATCATGCTCCGGCGTGCCTGCCTCCTCGATCAGCAAAATGTCCCGCGCCTGTGACAGCGCCGCCTCCCGATCTCCGAGGTAGTTCAGCATGATCGCTCGGCCGACTCCGAGCGCCGAGACCTCGGGATTCTCCGCATACTGCTCCTCAAAGAAATCCACCCCACGATACCCCTCGTCATTCGCCGCATACTCCGCGCACAAAGGGCCCACGGCATGCGCCGCCGAACCCGCCGGATCATTCTCCAGCGCATTTTCCAGCGCCGCGATGGCCTCCATGCCGCGATCCTGCGCCGCCATCAGCAGTCCCAGTTCCAGCCATGCCGCCGCATATTCGGCATCCGCATCCACAGCCTGCGTGAACATCTTCTCCGCCATCACCAGCGCACGCTCATCAAACGGAGCGAGCTCTTGATACAGCAGCCCCGTCAGAAACAAGTGCGCGGCATTTCCCGGTTCCAGCGCCGAGGCCGACCGCGCATACCCCACAGCCTCCTCCAGTGCGGCCTGATCCGGTTCTCGCTGCGGTTGATCAAGAATCGCAAACGCATGGTCATGCCTCACCACGGCCATCGTGTGGCGGTTTTCAGGCGAGGCATCTGCAAGCAGCGCCTTCATCGCCTGCTCCTCTCGCTTCTTGATCTCCACCGGCACCCAGGCCGCGACACCCACCGGCGGTTGCGGCCCCAAAATCGTCGCACGTTCCAGATCCTCCTTGGCTCCGGCGCTGTCACCCAGGGATTCCCGGGCTTCTCCTCGTATTTGAAACGCCCGCGACTCAGTGGGCAGCAGCTCAAGGCACTTCGTGGCATCCGCCACGGCCTTTTGAAACTCACCAGCGGCCAGCCATGCACCCGCACGATTGCGATACACCTTGGCGTGCTGCGGATTGATCTGCAGGGCCTTGTCAAAGTCCGCCATCGCCTTCTCCCGCTGCCCCAGGTTCAGCCATGTCTGCCCGCGATTATTCAGATAGATCGAACCCGTCGGGATCAGTTCCAGCGCCTTGGTGAAACATTCGATCGCCGCCTCGTTGTCGCCGCGGTTCATCAGAAAGAAGCCGCGGTTGTTGTGAAATTTCGCCACCTTCGGATCCAGCTCCACCGCCTTGTCATAGTCTGCCAGCGCACGTTCTTTCTCGCCCATCTGATCGTACGCCGTGGCTCGGTTGAAATACGCCGCCGCGTTCTTGTCGTTCAAGGCAATGGCCTTGTCACAATCCTCCACCGCTTTCTCATATTCACCGCGCAGCAGCAGCACATCTGCGCGGTTCGTGTGGAAAAGTCCGTTTTTGGGATCCAGCTCAATGGCCGCCGTGTAGTCCGCCAGCGCCTTGTCCGGCTCTTTGACCGCGCTCCACGTGAGCGCCCGGTTGAAGTAAAAAAGCGCGTTCTTCGGGTTCAACTCGATCGCCTTGGAATAATCCGCCAAGGCCAGATCACGCTGCCCCTTGTTGTCATAGGCCAGGGCACGGTTGTTGTAGGCCGTTGAATCCTTTGGCGTCAAAGTGAGCACTTGGGTGAAATCCGCAATCGCGCCGTCCAGTTCATTCAGCCGCCAGCGTGCACGCCCACGCCCCATGTAGGCCCGCGCATCGTTGGGTTTCTGCCGCATCAGCTTTTCATAAGCAGCGGCCGCCTCCTTGGCCTTCCCTCCTGTGAGCAGGCTGTCCGCCGTCTGCCACGCATCCGCAGCCCCGGCCATTCGCCGTGCCATCAGGACGATCAGAACGACCAGCACCACCCACAGCACCCTGCGCCAGTGATTGCGTGATCCCAGATCATCCGTTGGAGGTTGGTGGTTCATGGCGTGCCTCGCTGCACATAGGTACGCCCGCCTCCCGGTCATTGCCTGTCAGCCCTTGCGATACTTCGACTGCTTTTTGTGGCCTCCCACCTTGACCTTTGTACACAACATGACCTCTTGAACGTAACCTCACTGCCCCATGCTCCTTTCCCTCACTTCCCGCATCCTGCAAACCGTCGATCCGCTCTGCCTGGCCAAAATCGGCTGGAATTTCGGCTACAAGGGGGCGCGCTCCGTCATGCTGCACAAGCAGCGCATGAAGCAGGGCCAGTACTTCCCCCCGTTCTTCTACATCTCCATCCTGAACTCCTGCAACCTCCGCTGCCAGGGCTGCTGGGTGGACGTGGACAAACCCCGCGAATCATTGAATCTCGATGAGCTGAACAAGATCGTGAACGACGCCAAAAGGCGCGGCAATGCCTTCTTCGGCATCCTCGGCGGCGAGCCCTTCATGCATCCCGAGCTCTTCGATTTCCTCTCGATGCACCCGGACGCATTCTTCCAGGTCTTCACCAACGGCCAGATGATCACCGCCAAGGCCGCCGAAACCATGCGCAAGCTCGGCAACATCACCCCGCTCGTCAGCATCGAAGGCACCGAGATCGTCAGCAACGAACGCCGGGGCAACAAGGACGTGCTCACCCGTACCCTGCGCGGCCTGCAAAACTGCCTGGATGCCCGCGTCCTCACCGGCGTGGCCACCAGCCTCTGCAAAACGAACATCGACGACCTCCTCACCGAAAAATGGTTGCGCCGCCTTATCGACATGGGCGTGCACTACGCCTGGTATCACACCTACCGTCCTGTGGGACCCAAGATCAGCGCCGATCTCGCCCTCACGCCTGAGCAGATCACCCAGGTGCGCAAATTCGTCGTCAACATGCGCGCCAAGATGCCCATCGCCATCGTGGACGCCTACTACGATCACAACGGCCAGGCCCTCTGCCCCATGGCCAACGGCATCAGCCATCACATCAGCCCGACCGGCGCCATCGAGCCCTGCCCCATCATCCAGTTCGCCAAGGAAAGCGTCCGCACCAACGACGACCTCTTTGACGTCTTCACCAAGAGCGAATTCCTCCGCGACTTCCGCAACATCGCCTCCGCCAACACCCGCGGCTGCATCGTCCTCGAGCGCCCAGATCTCGTCAAAGCCGTCGTCACCAAGCACACCGCCAAAGACTCCACCATCCGCCAGACCGCCATGGCCGAAATTGAATCCATGACCCCGCGCACCAGCCAGTGGCGCGAAGGCGAGGAGATCCCCGAGAAGCACTGGATGTACTGGCTCGCAAAGAAGTTCTTCTTCAACGACTTTGGGGTGTATAAGAATCTGAAGTCCGGAAAATAGCCGTCCGGGCAGTCAGCGGAGGATAGGCCTCCGGCCTGTCAGACGGATCGAGGCGTCTCGCCTTTGATTCCGGACTCAGGCGGGACGCCCCAGTCCATCGTCAGGCCGGAGGCCTAACCTCCAAATCCCCATCCAGCCTTCTCCCATTCGGGATGGACAAACTGCACCCATTGCGCTTCAGGCATCCCCGCCTTGCCAGGATTTTTACCAATGTAGCGAATCACCTTCCACAGATGCTCGCTGTCACGCACCAGCGTGTCATAACTTTCCGCCTCCCATACCTCCCCGGTGCGTCCGAGGTGCTGATTGATGGCCTTCGCGGTAAAACTCTTCCACGAATGCAGCAGATCCGTCGGCGCAAAACCCGCGAACGGACGAACCAGCACATGCACGTGATTGGGCATCACGCAGTAGCACGATAGAAAATACCGCTGCTCATGAAAGTGATGCAGCGCATGACCAACGATGCCTGAGCAGGCCGGATCGCGCAGCCAGCATTCGCCGCTGCCCGCGTCCAGCCAGTCATCGACCCGGCGCATGGTCTCACGATGCAGTTCAGCCCAGGCCGACTCATCACGCGGCTCCGCATGCGTCATAGCGATTTCCAAAACTGATTTCCGGATAGCGGAGCAAAAAGTGCTGTACAAAACGTGCGGCAGTGCTTTGAGGATGGTTGTTGAGAGCGCAAGAACTCAGACCTGATGTGGACAACGCCACGCTGGAGCAACTCCAGGCGGCGATGGAGGCCGCGCCCAACAAGCGCAGCTATATCAGGCTGGCCGCCATGCGCTGCCTGCTGCGAGGCATGGACCGTGTGGATGTCTGCGAAACCTTCTGCCGCAGCGAGCGCATGGTTCGGCTCTGGATCATCAAATACAACCATGGAGGCATCGACGCGCTCATCAGCAAACCCACGGGAGGCAGAAGACGCAAGATCGCCCTGCAACGGCTCGAAGAGGTGCTGGTGCCCGTGCTCAAAGACCCCGCCCAGGCGGCCATGGAGCACTGGACCGGCGTGAAGGTCCACGGCTGGCTGCTCGGGCGGCTCCAGGCCGAGCTGAGCTACAGCACCGTGGTGCGCTATCTCCATGACCTGGACTTTCACCTGCGCGTGCCGCGTCCCTGGCCGCTGCCCCTGCTGGATGAACCCGAGCGTGAGGCGCAGCGCCAGAGCTTCCGCACGCAGATCGCCACACTGGCCGCAGACCCACAGGTCGAGCTTTGGTTCGGTGACGAGTGCGGCGTGGATGGCGATCCCCGGCCAAGACGCCGGTGGGTGCAGCCGGGCAGCAAGCCCAAGGTGCCGCATCTCGGCAAGCATATCCGCCGCAGCGTCGTAGGGGCCGTCTGTCCGCAGAGCGGCGAGTTCTTCAGCCTCATGTTTGATGGCGTCGATGGCGCTGTCTTCCAGTGCTGGCTTGACGAACTGGCGCGCAGCGTGCCAGCGAAACCGGATCTGCGCCGGGTGCTGGTGCTCGACAACTCCTCCTGGCACAAGGTCAAAACGCTCAACTGGCACCACTTCGAAGCGCTGTTCCTGCCGCCTTACAGCCCGGACTTCAACCCTATTGAGCGGCTGTGGCTGCGCCTGAAGGCCGACTTCTTTGCCGACTGGATCGCACGCAGCGGCGCGGAGCTCGAAGACCGTCTCTGCCACGCTCTCAACCACTTCATGTCATCGGCCTCTCAGACCGCCTCCATCTGCTCGATCCGGAAATGAGTTTTGCGATTTGCTACAGCAGCCACCCTTCGCGAAAACGCTCCAGTTCGCGCAGCTTTTCGGCAGGCAGTGAATCCGCGAGCCGAAATGTGATGAAGTATGTCGCCCCGTCCTGAGTCCAATGCGGCAGCTTGCGCCGCGTTTTAAGAATGGGCCGCTGCCAGTCCAGCGGTTCAAAGTTCGGCGGCCCATCACGGAAGCTCATTGAGCACAGTGGAGGATAGCCGTCCCGGCTGTCAACCGGAGGATAGGCCTCCGGCCTGTCAGACGGATCGAGGCTTCCAGCCTATGATCAGATCAGAACTGAGGCGAGACGCCCCAGGCCGTAGTCAGGCTGGAAGCCTAACCTCCGCGCTGAATGCGCGGCCCAATCTCCAAACATCTCAGTTTCCCACCCAACAACCACCCTTCATCATTCCTCAAAATCACCCGCAGCGTCTTCGGTGGCTTGTTGCCCAGGTAAGCATCCGCTTTGATAAGCGTGATCGTAAGGGCACCATCAGCCTCGCGCAAAACCGTCTGCGGCTTGTCTGAATCAAACCAGCCATCTTCCGTAAAGACAATGATCCGATCAGCCTCGCGCTGGTTTTTGCTCACCCGCGCCTCCGCAGTCGCAGGCTTGAGCACGAGGGTGATCGTATCGCCCTTCTCGCTGGCACTGGATGTCCACGCTTCACTGGTTTGTTCGGCACGCGCACGTTCAGCATCCAGCAGCTTGTGCCACTTCGGATTCACTTCAGCAGTCGCAGCCACCGGCAGCGTCAGGCTGAGCTCCATCGAGCCCGGGTGGCAGGTGTTGCCGCAGCACATCCATGACGCGAGGCCGGTGAGCGTCACGGATTCACCCACCTTCAAATTCGCAGGCGGCGTGATCTCCGCGCGCAGCATCACATCACGGTCAAACCCCTGCGCCTTGATCTGAAACATCAGCGTGCGCTCCGGCTCAGGATAGATCAGTTCTCCCGCCTTCCAGCCACGCGGCAAATTCCACTTCATCTGTGTGGGCACCCCGACAATGCCGGGGAAACGCCAGTAGGTGTGAGAACCACGGTCATGCTCCAGCCAAAGGCCGACCGTGAAAGGCTGGCCGGGCACGATGGCGGTTTGCTCGGAGACGAGTTGGAGTTTGAGCCCCTCTTGAGCCAATGCGGAATGACGAATGACGAATACAGAATGCAGAATGATGAGCAGCAGCAGGAAGCGGCGGCTCGGACCATTCGTCATTCGACATTCTGCATTCGTCATTTCTCAATATGCAGCATGTCCGGGCGTCCGCGCAAAAGGAATGACATCCCGAATATTGGGAACTCCTGTGACAAACATGAGCAGGCGCTCAAAGCCAAGGCCGTAGCCTGCATGCGGCACAGTGCCATAACGGCGGAGATCAGCATACCAAGAGTAGTTTTCAGGCTCCAGCCCCTGCTTGGCCATCAGCTCCTCAAGCACTTCCAACCGCTCCTCGCGCTGGCTGCCACCGACGATTTCACCAATACCCGGGACCAGCAAGTCCATGGCGGCAGCCGTTTTACCATCATCGTTCTGGCGCATGTAGAAGGGTTTGATCTCCTTCGGATAATTGAAGATGGTCACCGGGCCTTTGACGTGTTCCTCAGCGAGGTAGCGCTCATGCTCCGTCTGTAAGCCCTCGCCCCAGACGACGGGGTTTTCAAAGCTGCGCCCGCTCTTGAGCAAGATCTCCACGGCATCCGTGTAGCTGATGCGCTCGAAGGGCTTGGCCAAGGTCTGCTTGAGGCGTTCAATGAGTCCTTTGTCGATGAACTTGTTGAAGAACTCCAGTTCGTCCGGGCACTCGTCAAACATCGCCTGCACAAGATAGCGCACATGCTCCTCCGCCAGCGTCATGTCGGCTGCGAGATCGTAGAAGGCCATCTCCGGCTCGATCATCCAGAACTCCGCTGCGTGGCGCGTGGTGTTGCTGTTCTCCGCACGGAAGGTGGGGCCGAAGGTGTAGATGTTCCCCAGCGCGCAGGCAAAGGCCTCGCCCTGAAGCTGGCCGCTGACGGTGAGGTAGGTGGGGCGGCCAAAGAAATCCTGCTCGGGCTTCGTCGGCGTGTTCGGCTTCAGCGTCGTGACCTGAAACATCTCCCCTGCACCTTCGCAGTCACTGCTGGTGATGATGGGCGTATGCACATAGAAGAAACCGCGCTCCTGGAAAAAGCGATGCACGGCGTAGGCCATCTTGCTGCGCACGCGGAACACGCTGCCAAACAGATTCGTGCGCGGCCGCAGATGAGCGATGGTGCGCAGGAACTCCGGCGTATGCCCCTTCTTTTGCAGCGGATACGTCGCATCCGCCTCCCCCAGCAGGCGCAGCTCCTTCGCCTGCATCTCCCACTTCTGCCCGGCAGCAGGCGAGGCAATCAGATCCCCCGTCACTTCCACAGAGGCACCCGTCAAAATACGCGGCAGCAGCTTCGCCGAAGGCAGCGCGGCATCAACGACGACCTGCAACCCCTTGAAGCAGGAGCCGTCGGAGATTTCAAGAAATGAGCAGGCTTTCGAATCGCGCTTCGTGCGCACCCAGCCACGGGCAACGATGCCTGGCCGTGCGGATTCGGAATGAATGAGGGAATTGATGGTGTCGAGAGACATGCGCAGAAAGCTAGCGCGTGAGCGCGATGGAGCAAGCCAAGAGCCAGTCATAGATAGGTCGTATTGGACCTATCCTCTCGGACTACGCGCAGTAAGGCCAAACCCGCCCCTCACTTCCCGAAATACCCCTTCACCTTGACCTTCCGCCCATAGATCTTCTCGCCACCAGCCACGTACAGGATGTCGTGATCCTTGCCAGCAAACTCAACGCTGACGACTTTCCCATTCGCTTCCGGCTTGGCGATGATCCCCGCCAGACGCCCAGCCGTATCGAAAATCTGCACGCCAAGCTCGGTGGTCACAAACGTGCGGCCTGCGGCTTCCGTCGTCGAGCCATCGCCTGCGGCGGATTCCTTGCCCACAGGCAGCCACATCGTCATGTAGGGCGCGCCACCGGTCAGGGTGCCGTCGTCCTCAATACGCCAGGCCCAGACATGCTTGCCGCCGTACTCGGACGCAAACAGCGTACGTTCATCCGTGGAGATCGTGATTCCATTTGGCTTCACCACATGGCCTTCATCCGCGATGATGTGTTTCTTGTCCTTGGTGATGAGATGGATGCGCTGGGTGGGTGTCTCCGTGAAATACAGGTTCCCCGTTTTGCTGACGACGAGATCATTGCACTTCACATCCGTGAGCAGCACCTCCACCTCTCCCTTCATCGTGATGGCGATGATGCGCCCCTCCTTGTTGTGACAGGCATAAAAACGACCATCCGGACCGATCTGCAGACCACTGATCCCCGGCAGGTTGTCGAGAAACAAATCCACCTTCCCGGTACTGGCATCCAGCTTGTAGATTCCCTTGCCGCCCTTCACATCGGTGAAGAACAGATTGCCCGCCGCGTCGCAGCACAGGCCGTCGGTGAAGACATACCCACCCGCGACTTCCCGCCATGGCTCACCTTCGATGAGGTAGTCATGCAGTGAGGTGTCCTGGGCAAACAGCCGGGCGGAAAGAAGGCAGAGGGAAAGGAGGATGCGTTTCATGATTTTAAGAATGTTCTAGGCTCGCGGCTCTCTGTTCACGGTTTTCAACCAGTTCTTCGCAGACAACTGCGAACCGAGAACAGCGGAACCCTGAACAGCAAAGCGTGTTATTTCTTCCACAGCCAGCGCAGCGTGTCCGGCAGCAAGGCACCGCCGTGCTTGCCATTGTGCGTGCCTTCACCGAGGACGAACTGGAAATCATAGCCCGCAAACTTTAGCGAGGCAGCCATGTCCTGATTCGCCAGCGGCCAGTTGCCGAACTGGTTGTCGAGATCGTTTTTGCCATCCTGCAGGAAGACCTTGATCGGCTTCTTCTCCGCCTTGCGGATCAGTGCAGGATAGACATAACCGCCACGAATGTTGGTGAAGGAACCAATGTGGCTGATCACCTTGCGGAAGGCATCAGGACGCTCCCAGGCCACGGTAAAGGCGCAGATGCCGCCGCTGCTGTTGCCACAGATGCCACGGCCTTCGGGGTCGTCCGTCAGCTTGTAGGTCTTGGCCACTTCAGGCAGAATTTCTTCGATCAGAAAACGGGCATGCAGATCACCCAGGGAATCATACTCAAAGCTGCGGTTGCTGCGGGGCTTCTCCTTCGGGTTGGTCGTGGGAAACACCCCCGGATTGATGAAGATGGCGATCGTCACCGGCATCTCACCCTTGGCGATGAGATTGTCGAACACCACCGGCACGCGAAACTGGCCGTCGGTCTTCACGAAGCCGCCCCCATCACAGAACACCATCACATTCGCAGGCGTCTCGGCCTTGTACTGCGCAGGCACATACACCCACCAGTCACGCGTCGTGCCCGGGTAGATCTTGGAATTCGTCCAGGCCGGCATCTGCGTCACCTTCCCCTGCGGCACGCCTTCCTTGACCTGGGAATCAGGTCCGAGGACATACTGGTCATCCTGCGGAGCAGAATGGGCGAGCGAGACAAAAAGCAGCGATGCGGCGGCAAGGGGGAGAAACTTCATGGGACGAATCCGAACGACAAGACAAAGGGACATCTTGCAGCCATGCGCTGACATGATTTCACTGAGCGTACTCAGGCAGTCTTTTGAGATGGGAGGATTTGAAAACTTCGATCAATGCTGTTGACGCTAATTGAAATCTCCGGATTAAACCGAGAATAACCTCAATTCATTTTTTATGCTTCATGAGTCAGACCCTTTAGTTTCAACCCCGGTGAGAGCGCTGACGTTCAAGCGGAAATCACCCTCGCATTGGGCGGTCGCCGGGAGCATTGCCGTATCTATGCTGCTTTGCTCCTGCAAAGAGAAAGACGCCCTGCAAAAGGAACAGGCTGATCTGCAACTCGCACTCAATCAAGCCAGGGCGGAACTGGACACCTATCAGGCTAAAATAAACACTGTCGTACCAAACGTCCCCGCCGCAGCCATCACGCTGGAAGAACAGCTGAAAGCCTCCGAAAAAACCAACGCCGAACTCACTCAGGCAGTCAGCGAGCTTAACAGCAAAGCCACACGCCTGCAGGATGCGGTCAAAACATTACGCCCCAAAATCGAGGCTTATAAGGCAAAGTATCTGCGCTGATTTCATTCTCACCATCTCCAGCTCATCATGCCTTTTGTAAAAATCCTTCTATTCCTGGCTGCAGTCGGCGGCGCATTTTACGGCGCTGACTGCTACCACAAAATCGACAAGGCCAAAACAGAGTTGCAGGAGCTCAGACCTGAGCTCTCCCAAGCACAGGAAGCCCTGGTTTACAGCAAGGATACATGGCAAAAATATGAAGCTCTCAGGATCAAAGCAGATCAGGCAGCCGCCACCACAGCCGCGCTCAAACACCAGCAGGAAACCGGGGAGCAAAACCTGAAAACTGCCTTGAGTGAATTCACGGTCCTGGCCGCTTCCATGAACGATGCCGCAACCAAAGTGCGAACCACTGAAGCCAGCATGACTTTCCCTGAAATCAGGCTCACCGATGGCAGGGTTTTAAAGGATGCCAAAGTTCGGAAGGTCGAAGAGACCCAGGTGTCGTTCATGCATTCAGGAGGCATTGGCTCCGTACCCGTCGCGCAGCTGCCACCTTCCGTGCTGGAGCAGCTTGACCTGGGTGCCACCAGCTTGACTGGCGCCATCGACGTCACGGCAGCAGGTCTGATGGCCAAAACACAGCTTCTGGACGGCCTCAGCTTGACTTGCCCCATTCCGTTGGTCGAAAAGCCATACAGGATTGACCTTAAAGCGGTGATTATGGCCAAAAGCTTCCAGGGCAAAGCCGCAGAAGAAATGGAGGTGAGCGTGAACAAGATTCGCTATGCCAAGGGAACAACGCTCAACTTGGACGGAGCGATCGCCGGCACTATGAAATCGGTGTCCGCCCTTGAGGGCATCACCAATCCTCAGCAGCAGGTCAAGGGCACCAAGGTTTCCACTTTTCCGGCCAAACGGGTTTCTTTCTCCGCCAATCGCTTGGGCAGTGAACTTCTCGCCGAAAGTTTGTTCATCCTCAACGGGGAGGAGATGTGGGTGGTCCAGGTGATCTTCTCGAGCAAATCCAAGGCGGGACATGCCATCGCCGAAAACATTCTTTCATCGGTGAAAATCGGGCCCGCGCCTTGATGCGCTCACCCATCGCATCTCCTCGGCGAATGGAGCCGAGGGTGAATTGAGTCAACCGGTGAATACCTCCAGCACTGACTGCGAGCATGGGGCTCTGGGCACACTTTTGAGGACCAACCCGCGAGATTCCATCTTCGTGACACGTTCGTGTTTCTGAATGCGACTTTCGATTCTCCTCCAGCTCTCCGCCTGCCTCACTGCCTCCGCCGCCGTCGATTTCTCCCACCAGATTGTCCCGATCCTGCGGGAGCACTGCGCCGAGTGTCATGCAGGGGACAAGAAAAAGGGCGGCTTCTCCTTCAATGATCGCGAATCCCTGCTGGAAGGCGGAGAAGACGGCTCGGTGGTGGTGAGCGGCAAAAGCGCGGAGAGCGCCATGATCAAGGCCATTCTCTCTACCGATCCCGATGACCAGATGCCGCCCAAGGGCAAGCGCGTGCCTGCCCAGCAAATCGCGCTGCTGAAACAGTGGGTCGATGAAGGCCTCGCGTGGGAGGAAGGCTTTGCCTTCAAGAAGCCCGCGTATGAGCCACCGCTCAAACCCCGCATGCCCGTCCTGCCCGCTGTGGTGGAAGGACGCAGCAACCCCATCGACCGCATTCTTGATCAATACCTCGACCAAAAGAAACTCCCCCGCCCTGCGGCCATCGACGATGCCACCTTTGTGCGCCGCGCCTGCCTGGACCTCATCGGCCTGCTCCCGTCTCCTAAAGACCTTGAGGCTTTCACCAAAGACACCTCCGCCGACAAACGGGCCCGCCTGATCGAGTCCCTGCTCAAGCGCGACATGGACTACACCGAGCACTGGCTCACGTTTTGGAACGACCTCCTGCGCAACGACTACGGCGGCACCGGCTTCGTCACCGGCGGGCGCAAGCAGATCAGCAACTGGCTGTACCATGCGCTGATCACCAACATGCCCTTCGACCAGTTCGTACGTGAACTCATCGCACCCCCGAATGATGAGAGCCGTGGATTCATCGACGGCATCAAATGGCGCGGTGATGTCAGCGCCGGGCAGACCGTGGAAATCCAGTTCGCGCAGAGCGTCTCCCAGAGCTTCCTCGGCATCAACATGAAGTGCGCATCCTGCCACGACAGCTTCATCGACCGCTGGAAGCTCAGCGAAGCCTACGGACTCGCCGCCATCTATTCCAGCCGCCCGCTGGAGATCAATCGCTGTGACAAACCCATCGGCCAGCAGGCCGTGGCGTCATGGCTGTTCCCAGAGATCGGCCAGATCGATCCGAAAGCGGCACAACCCGAGCGCTTGAAACAACTGGCCGCCTTGATGACTCACCCGCAGAATGGACGCACCACACGCACCATCGTGAACCGCCTGTGGCAGCGCCTCATGGGACGCGGCATCGTCCATCCCGCGGACGCCATGCAGACGGAGCCATGGAACGCAGATCTTCTTGACTACCTCGCCGCCCACCTCGCCGAACATAAGTATGATCTGAAGCAGACCCTCGCCCTCATCGCCACTTCGCAGGCCTATCAATCTCACTCCCAGGTCGTGACCAAAGGCATCGACGATCACGGCTACGTCTATGCCGGCCCACGCGCCAAACGCCTCACCGCCGAGCAGTTTGTCGATGCCATCTGGCAGATTACCGGCGCAGCTCCCACGAAGATGGATGCCGGAGTTCTGCGCGGCAAAGTCGATCCGGAACTCACGAAACAGATCAAGATCCAAGGCCAGTGGATCTGGGGCCACAGCGCCAAGCCCGGCAGCACGCCGCCCTCCGGCGAAACGATCACACTGCGCAAGACGATCAAACTCGACACCGATCCCGCCAGCGCCAGCGCGGTCGTGACCTGCGACAACGGCTACACCCTCTTCGTTAACAACCGCAAGGTCAGCGCCGGAGATGACTGGACCAAGCTCGCCGCCGTCCCGCTGCAAACCGCCCTGCGCAAAGGCCCGAACTCCATCCTCGTGATCGCCACCAACGCCGGCAAAGGCCCCAACCCCGCCGGATTTTTCTTCGACGCCCGTGTGCGCGATGCCGCAGGCAAGGAAACCGCCATCAACAGCGATGCCTCCTGGGAATGGACGCCTCAAGCTCCGGCAACCAAGGAAGGCCGCATCCCGGCCTTCGACCCCAAGGACTGGCAGCCCGTCACCGTCGTGAATGCCCTCGGCGCATGGCAGCAGACCATCAATGCCCAGGCTCCCTCATTGCTCGCCCAAGGAGCCGCAGCCTCAAATCGCATGATCCGCGCCTCGCTGATGAAGTCAGACTTCCTCATGCGCACGCTCGGCCGCCCAAACCGCGACCAGATCGTCACCGCCCGCCCCAATGAACTCACCACTCTTGAAGCCATCGACCTCGCAAACGGCAGCATTCTCTCCACCAGCATCACCAAAGGAGCGCAGCGTTTGCTCGCATCACACGCCCAGTCACCAGCCTCCCTGATCGCCGATCTCTACCACCAGGCCCTCTGCCGCGAACCCTCCGCCAGCGAACTCGCCACGGCCCAAAGCCTGATCGGTGAAAAGCCCACGCAGCAGTCGCTCGAAGACCTGCTCTGGGCCGTCTGCATGCTCCCCGAGTTTCAGGTCGTGCGGTAATCAGTCGCCCATGTTCCACGGCTTCGGCTCTTGATTTGAGTCGGAGGATGGGAATGATGCGACTCTCTCCACCCAACCTATGAAGCCAGTCCCATTGCTCGCCGCCCTACTCGCCACCGTTGTTTCACTCCAGGCAGTCACACCCGAGGGCAAACAGAAGCTCGTTTTCATCGCCGGCAAGCCCTCGCATCCTCCGGGCATGCATGAATTCCGCGCAGGCACCATGCTGCTGGAACAATGCCTCAAGAGCGTGCCCAATCTCGTGGTGGACCGCCACGAAATGGGCTGGGTGAGCAACGAAAAAACCTTCGAAGACGCAGATGCAGTCGTCATCTACGCCGACGGTGGCGGCAAGCACCCTGCCGTGGTGGACGGCCACCTCGAAACACTGCGCAAGCTGATCGCCAAAGGCGTCGGCTTTGGCTGCATGCACTACGGCGTCGAAGTCGTGGCAGGCCAGGCCGGCAAAGAATTCCAGGAATGGCTCGGCGGGCATTATGAAAACGCCTATTCCTGCAATCCGATCTGGGACGCCAACTACACGGCTTTGCCAAAACACCCCATCTCAAACGGAGTGCTGCCCTTCGCCACCAAGGACGAATGGTACATCCACATGCGCTTCCGCCCCGCCTTCGGCCACGGCGTGACCCCTGCACAAGATGGTGCAGCCAAGTTTGTCCCCATCTTGGTGGCAACTCCCAGCGACGCAACTCGTGACGGCCCCTACGTGGCCCCCAAAGGCCCCTACCCCCACATCCAGGCGGAAAAAGGCAGCCCCGAAACCATGATGTGGACCATCGAACGCGCCGACGGCGGCCGCGGCTTCGGCTTCACCGGCGGTCATTTCCACGCCAACTGGGGCAACGACAACGTGCGCAAAGCCGTGCTCAACGCCCTCCTCTGGGTCTCCAAGGTCGAAGTGCCTGAAAAAGGCGTCGAATCAGTCGTGAGCCCTGAAGCTCTCACCCAAAATCTGGATCCTAAACCCGCCCCCAAGCCCAAGAACGCCAGCAGCGAAACACCACGCGTCTTTCAGCGTGTGGCCTCCCGCTGACTTAGAAGTGCTCCTTCTTGAACAGGATGCTCGCGAAAGATTCGAGCCGTTTGTGGATGGTTTTAAGCATCTGCTGATGCTGGTCGATCATCGCAAACTGCGCGGGCTCCGAGAGCTTCATGTTTTCACACTGTTCTTCGACACGTGAGACGGCGACTTTGAGTTCCTTGAGTTTCGTCCTCACTTCAGGCGTGATCCGGCTCTCCTTGATCGTGTTGCCCAGGATCTCAGCTTCGCGCGAGAGATACTCCACCGTCTTCGGCAGCGCGCTGCTGCCGCCAATCAGCGCGCCGGTGTTGGTGTCCACCTTCGGCTTGCCGGCCAGATGCGGCCTCTGGGGCACCACTGACTGCGGCTCCGCAGGCAGGCCGCCGTTGCGTCCATCAATGATCGTCGGGGTGATGAAGAGCATGAGGCTCTTGTGGTTCTTGCTCCGGCTCTTGTAGTCGAAGAGCCACTTGAGACCTGGGATCTTGCTCAGGAATGGCACACCCGCTTCAGACTCCTTTTCAGTGGCCTCATCCAGTCCGCCCACTGCCACTGTGTATCCCGAATCAATCTCCACCGGCGCGCTGTAAACGCGTGACGAAGCAATGGGATACGGATTGCCGGAAATGACCTGCGTACCAATGATGCTTGAGACGGTCACCGCCATGTTTAGCAGCACCTTGTCGCCCTGCATGCGTTTGGGCAGGATGTTCAACACGGTGCCGATTGGCAGATAGGCGACCTTCGTGGTGGTCGTCGCCCCCACCGATCCTGAACTCGCCGTGGAGCTCGCGTCCAGCACCGGTTGGTTCACCACCGCACGGATGGCCACCTCACGGTTGCTCAGAGTCACCATTCGAGGGTAGGATGTGGTGTTGGTTTCCTGATCGCGCATCATCGCGCGCAGTTTCACGTTCACATCCTGTGCACTCAGGATGCTCGTGGCGGGAAAGCCAAGGGTGCTGCCCACATTGTTTAAATTAACGCCCGACAGCAGAGGTGCCAGATCCGTGCGGAAGCCGCCGGTTGTGGGCGTCTGTGTGTACTCGACGTCCAGCTGGTTGCTTTTCACGACGGTGCCATCTGCGGCCACATAATCGGTGACCTTGGGTGAGACCTTGCTCACCTGGCGGAATGTGCCGGTCTCCAAAGTGCCCGTCCAGTCGATGCCGAATTCACGCGAAGGATCACGCGAAGTTTCGATAAATTTCACCTCCACGGCGATCATGGTCTGCGGTTTGTCTGCTGCGGCGATGTAGCCCTCCACCCACAGGTGCTGGAGCCGCGTGGCCACAATGTAGAGAGTATTAGAATCCGATTTCCAGATCACCTTCGGCTTCCGCACTGAGCTCATCTCATTGGAATTCATGGCCCGTGCGGCATTTTCATCGGTCCCGGTGGCACCCATGCCAGGCATTCCCGTTGTAAGTTGCGCTCCATCCATTTCCTCAGGTGGCAGGCCCAGCAGCGTACGAATATCATTGATCACTTCACTGCGTTTGACTGAAAACGTCTGGCTGGTTCCTTGCAGGTCCATCCCCACCGCAGCTCCACTGACGCCACCTCCACCACTGCCGGATCGCGTGGGCAACGAAGTCGAACCAGAGGTGACACGCTCCACAAGCTCGACTGCATTGTTCTTGATCTCATAAGATTTGCCAATGAGTTCACGATCATCCGCTGGGCGGATATACCAGATGCCGTTGTCCGGAATGATGGCCAGCCCATTGGCTTTGCACAGGGTCTCCAGCACTTGGAACGGGCTGGATCTGATGGAAAAAGTGATCAAGCGGCTGCCGTCAGTGCTGTCATCCGGGAGTGAAAAGAATGAGATTCCAGCGTCCGTCGCCAGAAACCTCAGCACATCGCTTAGCATCGCCTTTGAAAAGTCATACTGCTGCGGCGGGGCTGAGCGGAGTCGGCTCGCTTCCATCTCATTCTCCGGCGACATCACATGCATATTGCTCTGATTGAACTGAGCGCGCAACGTCGTCCCCGACATGCCCGTCACAACGAGGCAAACCAGGAGATTGAACTGGAACAGTGCTATAAAATGGCGCATATTATGGTAATTATACCTGAAATGGAAAAACAAATCAAATAACATTTATCAGTGAAGTGTATTGATTTTATGTTTTGTGCCGAATATTTAGCCAACCGAACATTATTCCCCAATGATATTATAATTTCCATATCTTTCCCTTGAATTTAGGGAACTTTAACTATTTAGTACAACATCGATGATAGCCGCTAGAGTCACAGCTTTGAGCTCGGATGGACGCAGTTCACACTGTCGTGGCGGATTCTCATTGCTGGAGCTGGTCATCATGATCTCCATCATTGGAGTGATTGCTGGATTGGGGGCAGCACTCCTTTCCGATGACTCCGAGTCCTCCAGTGTCGCGAAGCTTCAATCGGACGTCGCTACATTGAATCAAATGGTGGCCCTCTATGTGGCAGATGGCGGCAGTTTGGCGGGTCTTACCACCCCCCAGTCGGTGCTTGATAAAATGAAGCGCTCACGCCCGCAGTCAGAATGGCAGCAGCATGTGGGCATTGTTTCAGGCAGGCTTCTGGATGTGCGCTTGCGGGCCCTCATGACCAGCAAGCCGGACAATTCCAACAATCCTCGCGCCTTCTGGGATCGCACCAAACAACGCTTTGTCATGAGCAAGGCTTCTGGCAGTGGGGTGTCTGATTTTTATCTCGATGAATCCTTGGTCAATGCCGACTTCGGCACCGAAAAACGCACCAAGTCCCTCGTCTCTTTTAATTCAAGCAGCGGCTGGGTCTGGGGGACTTCAGTTTCAAACTCCACTCCCAACTATTTGGACCCGCCGCCTTTCTCCCCCCCTTCTCCCGCCACGGGATTCGATCCCAATGAAACTGCCAGCGATTCATCCGGTCCTCCTTCAGACTCAGGCGGGGGCAGCGGTGGAGGCAGCGGCGGCGGTGGTGGCGGCGGCGGCTCTCCGCAGCCCACGCTCGCACTTCTGCCAATTCCTATCATCACCCCTCTGGGCGGCACATTCTCGTTCACGAGCTTTCCAAACACACTCACCATCACTTCAGGTGCCCCGGCAGAGGTTTCCGTTGTCATGTACAGCATCAATGGCGGAGCCTGGCAGGAGTATGCCGGCACAAGCATTCCTGTGATTCCTGCGATGAGTCTTCAGGCATACAACCTCTCAACACGCCCTGCCGAATACGCCTCCAGTTTCACCAACACGCAGACTTACTACCGTCTCACCAGCGGCTTCAGCGGCACCGAGGAGGGCAGCTGGGGCAATGCCCTCGGCGGTTCCAATCTCGTCACCAACATTCAAAACAGCGGCACCACCTCCACCTTCAAATCCGGCAACACCAAGCTCGATCTCGGCAATGGCACCTACCTCGATGCAGGCATCGAAAACTCACTCAGTTTCACTCCGGAGACGTTTGACAAAATCACGCCAAACACCTGGTTCGATTTTGGAGCGCTGCAGGTTTTGAACGGCACCACTTTCTATAACAGCGAAGCCACCGGCGTCACCCTCACCGTCAATCTGAACCTGACCCAGCCCTCGGTCACGGCCACCACCTACATCAATCTCGGATTCGTCAGCACCGCCAACACCAGTGACCGTCTGGCCAGCGCCGACATCATTCAGCTGATCAACCCAACCACGGATTTCACCGTCACCATCGACGGGGTTCAGTACCGCCTGGAGCTTCAATGGGTGTCAAAGGACCCCACGGCCAGCGTCGTCCAGGGCAACAACCTCCTCGTCTATGAAGGCGCCAACGCCGCAGTGGAACTGCGCGCCCGCTTCACCAGCAATTTCTAAAACACCATGGAAGACATTCACGAACGCAGTCAGCTTGGTTACCGGATGCTTCACCTGTCGAAGGATTCAGGCGTCAGCGACTTCTATGTCACACCCTGGGAGGCCCTGACCTACAAGCGCAACGGCAAGCTCTTCTATGACTCCTTCATCTACCAGCCGGAGCGCCCGCTGGAGTTCACTGCAGGCTGCATCGACTACGCGCTGCAGCTCGGTCCGCGTCGTTATCGCGTCAATCGCATGGTCACACGCGGGCGTCCCCGCTGGGTGCTGCGTCTGCTGCCGGAAAGCATTCCTGACATCGCCAAGCTGATGGTCCCCCCTCCCGCCATCAAGGCGTTCTTGGAAGCCAAAAACGGCCTCTTCCTCGTCTGCGGCGCCACCGGCTCTGGTAAATCAACGACCATTGCCTCCATGATTCTTGAGCGCGCCAAACGCCGCCAGGAACACGTCCTCACCTTCGAGGACCCCATCGAATTCGTCTATCCCTCCGGCATTCCTTCGCTGGTCTCCCAGCGTGAGATCGGCACGGACGAACTCGACTTCAACAAATCCCTGCGCGCCGCCCTCCGTCAGGCGCCCGACGTGATTCTCGTGGGAGAAATTCGTGACGGCGAAACGGCGGAAATCGCCCTGCAGGCGGCGGAAACCGGCCACGTCGTCGTGGCCACCCTCCATACCTCCTCCGCCGCGCAGACGGTGCAGCGCTATCTCAAGCTCATCCCGAGTGATCGCATGGAAAACGCCATGCTCTCCTTCGCCGACTCCATTCGCGGCATTCTCTGTCAGCGCCTCCTGTTCGACGAGGCCAAGGGCAAACGCTTTCCCATTCACGAGCTCCTGCTGCCTTATGATTCCGTCTGCGGCATGATCCGCCGTGGCGAGTTCAAGAACCTCGACCAGGAGCTGGAGGCAGGTTTCACCCGCGGCATGGTCAGTTTCGAACGCTGCCTGAACATGCGCATGGCCGACGGCTGGAAGCCCTCCACCGCACGCAAGACCGGCTACACCGAACATGAGGTGTATGACTTCCTTTCCAAAGAACAACTGACCTCTATTTATGCTGTTGGATGAAATCAAATCTGTCCTGACCTTTGCCGCTTTCAAAGCCGACCCCGACGACTCTGGAGTCCCGTGGGCCAAACGCTTCGAATCACGCAAATCTCTTCTTATCAATGTCAGCCGCGGCTCGGTGAGCTGGCGTTCTGTCAATAAACGCGGACGCTTTGAGGAAAGCGGCACGCAGGAAGGAGAGCTCCCCGACGCAGCCCCGCTCAAAGGCGAAGAATGGCGTGGCATGGCGGATGGTGGCTGGTGTTCCGTTTCCGTGAACCACCGCTTCATCATCAGCCTCGAAAACAACCTCATGCGCGGGGACAACTGCGTCAGCCTGCTGCGCACCAACCCTCGTGCCGTGCTGGGTCCAAAGTATGACCGCGGCAAGCGCTACGCCATCTGCCATCATCCCGAGACCACCGCCAGCCTGCTGCTCGCCGTGGAGGAATCCCTCGTCAAAGTCACCGAGGATGTGCTCAAAACAGTTCAGCTCAAGCCGGGTCGCGTGTGCTGCGGATTGTTTGCCATGCTGGAGCACGCCATCCTCAGCATCTTTCGCGCAAGTTCCGGAGGAACCCCTTCAGACTTCGTCCTCATTGCCGCATGCGAAGGCTCACTCGCCGTGCTGGTGCAGCAGGAAGGCCAGTGGCGTGATATTCGCTGCCGCAGCGGCCTTGGCCCCGAGGCGGTGGAAACCGCCCTCCAAATCATCAGCCCCCTGCTTGCCAAGGTCCCCCAGGGCAGCCCCGTCTACTTTGTCGGCGACGGCCATGACAGCAAATTCCGCACGGAACTGATGCTGCATCTTGAGAAGGTCGGTGCCGCAGATCTGACACAGGATGATCTGCTCTGGACCATCATCGGGGAACACTAAGCCACGCACTCTTATGAACGAATATCTCTGCCATGATTTCAAATCGCCGCGCATCGACACCTCGCGCCGCCTGCCTTCGTCATTCCGTGCCATTCCCATCATCTTTTATGTGGCCCTGGTCGGCAGCGCCTACGTGATGACCATGGATTACTTCAACTACAAAAAGGCGCTCAAGCAGAAAGTGGACGCCCAGGAGCGCCAGGCGCTCAGCGAAACCCAGCGTGACTCGTTCAAAAATGAAAAGGCAGATCTCGAGTCCGAGGCCACCAAGGCCGAGAAGGTCGCTCAATGGATGGAAGGCGCGCGCAACATCCAGCCCATCGCCGTCAAGATCGCCCGTGCAGTGCAGACTGACACACGCATCACCCAGGTGGCGCTTGAACGCAGCGAACAGGTTCCCTCCAACATAGCTCTCACCATCCATCTGAACGGCTCCAAGGTCTCCATGGAGCTTGCCGCCATCGAGGCATCGCTCGGTCAGCTGCTCTACCGCTCCTTCTCACCGCAACAGACCAAGAACGGCGACGTCGTCGAATACCATTCCACCCTCGTCCGCCAGGCGGATTAACCCCTCTCACCCTTTCCTGCATGAATCCCAAGCAACTTGCCTGCGTCATCCTGCTCATGATCATCGGTGCGATGACCTACACCGCTCAGGTCATCCACAAAACGGTGGCCACGACACGGGCCGAGGCCGAGGATGCCGAAACCGCCGCCGTCACCGCAGAGAACGAACGCTCCACGGCTGAAATCGAAACAGCGGTCTTCAAATCCAACACCGAAGATTTGCGGCGTTTTCTCCGTTCCTGGCTGCCGGCCATCGAGCATGTGCAGACCCAGCAGGAGGCGGAGCAGACCATCCAGCTCAGCCTGCGCGAGCGCGGCATCAGCCTTGTGCGCTCAATCAAGACTGAATCGAAACAGTCCGTGGGCAACAAGCTCATCCCCAAATCCGTCATCACCACGCTCACCATTGAGGAAGAGTTTGCCAAGGTGCTCAACTGGCTCGGAGACATCGAACGCCGCCTGCCCACCGCACGCATGAAAGTGGTGCAGATCACCGGCGGCAGCACGGGCACACAGCTGAAGATGGATGTCTCTTTTGAAACCCCGATTTTTGATCTTGCCGCCGCAGATGCGGACAAGAAAAAGGTCGCGCCAAAGCCCAAGCCAAAAGCCACCAAATCCTAGTCCATGAACTTTGCATACAGATTGCTGCTGCCGGGCCTGATCTTCACGATCATGGCTGCTGCCTCCAGCCATGCCCAGGAAGCCACCGGCGAGGAGGCGGAAAAGCGCGTGCAATATCAGCTCGTTCTGCCGGAGGAGAAGACCCCGGAAAATGTGAAGCCTGAGGAGCACAACCCCTTTGAATCCGAAACCGAGGCCCTCAGCCGGAAATCCACCGGGGACACCGAGGAAAACCGCGTTCGCGACAAGCTTCTCAAACTTCCCGTGGTCGGCACCAAACGCATGGCGGACGGACGCATGCGCGTATTGCTGGGAGACATCATTTTGGAGACGGGCCGTATCGTCCCTCCGGTGCTGCCGGATCAGATGGTCGAGTTGCGGGTGAAAAACATCACATCGCAGTACATCGAGCTCGCCTGGCAGGAGAAGCGTCTCACCGGACTGCCGCCCAAGCTCATGACCATTCCCATCAACATCGCACCCCAGGTCCGCTATCAGATGTTTGGGCAGACCGATGCTGAATCAAAAGAGAGCAAGGGCCCCAATGCGAAGATGGAAATGCCGCTGCGCGATCCTTCAAGCAGCCCGCCTGGCCCGCCTCAAAGCCCCCCTTCATCCATGATCTCTGACGAACCCGCACCACCACGCGCGCAAGTCATCGCGGATGATCCTCAGCCCTTCTCTCCGCCCCGCTTGGTGGAGCCTCCCGCAGCCGTCCCTGTTGCCCCGCCCGCACCTGCGCCGCAGGTGACATCGATGCCCGAAAAGCCGCTGGAACCCGCTCCTACCACCCCACCTCCAGCCTCTCCCGCGGTTGAGTCCGTGGTGCGCATGCTCTTTGGCAATCCTACACCCGCACCCAAATGATCCGCCGTGTCCATCAGCACGGAGGCTTCACCTCCGTGGAACTCCTGCTGGTGCTCGCGCTTTCTGCCATGATCCTCGGCGGGGCCGTCGTCTCTTATGGCACGCTCATGCGCAGCCAGCCCAGCGTCTCCTCCATGGTGGCCGTGCCGCTGGGGATCACCCGCTCGCAGAATTTTTATGGCACCTCCAGCGCCACGGTCGATGTGGGCATGGCGCCACAATACGGCGCGCTGTCATTGGCCGAAGAACTCCGTGAACAGTTTCTGACGGACACGCTCAGCGCCACCGCCGTTTACTGCCTGCCCCGTGACGGCATGAACACTTGGAGGCCCTCGGTGATCGCTTACAATTCAACCACCGACGACGAACTCGACACCCCGCAAAAATTTCGCGCCCACATCATCGCGCATGCCGGTGTTTCAAGTTCTCTTTATCGCGACTATCGCAACCCGCTCAATGACGGAACGGTTGTCCCCCAGAACGCCAGCATCTTCGTGCTCGGCTACAGCAAATATTCCGGCTTCCTCAAGGTCAATGCCATTTACGACATCGACCTCATCCGCTTCACCGGTGCCACGGAACCCAACGGCATTCACGCTTCGGTCAAACGCTACGCTGACGCTGCATCCAGCCTGACCCCGTCCACACTGACCTACATGGGCGGTTACGATGTGTTTTTTCCACCCTCCATCCCCAGCCCCACCAGCTCCTCCCAGTGGGCCACGGATGGCTTCACTCCGCTCTTCATCACCTTTGAACGCGCCTCGCGTCTGGCCCTGCGCGAGACGCCCGCCACCATCGACCGCTTCAAACGTGCGTCTGAACGTCCGTTCTACTTCATCTGGTGGCCGGATCCCGCCGCCCGCCATCTCGGCCAGATCGCCAACACCCTGGCCACCACCGATCCGCGCCAGGCCTACAATCAAATGGCCGGGCGCTCCGCCTTCATGTTTACCGTGCCGATGTTTCCGGCGCTCTGAATCACCCTTTCATGCGCATCACCAGACATCCTCATCGCAGCACACGCGGCGCCCTCATGGCGGCGGCGCTCATGCTCATGATTGTCGGCGGCATTTTTGTGACCTCCTGGGTCACGCTCATGAGCACACGCGCCTCTCAGGTCAGTTATCTGGAAGATGTCTGCAAACGCCACATCGGCGTCGAAAGCTCACGTCTTCTCGCCTGGCAGTGCATCACCAGCAAGGCCTTTACCCCCAACAACACCCTGCCCGCCAGTCAAAACACCATGCTCGGCAGCGACATTGGCGGATTCAACACCAAGAACGGTTGGGACAATCTCAATGTGTACACCTCCAGCAGCACCGCAGGAGGCATGAATACCGTTTTCCCGTTCAATCATACCGGACTGCGCCCCGGCGCCACCTACATTGATGTGAAGCAGTTCACCCGCCCCGACGCCAGTCTCGCGGGCAACATTGATGATTACAACTCATGGGAGTTTCTCAAAACCATGCCGCCCGTTCTCAATGGGGACGTCTTCTGCATCTATCGCAAGCCCGACAGCGTCACCACAGAACTCGACGTTTACGCCAACGCCGGCTCTGGAGGCGCCGGGCATAACGCGAACTGGACGGTCCAGGGACGCACCGTCCTTCATCACCCGCCTTCCTTGTTCGTCCGCACCACGCCCAGCCCCTTGCAGCTGCCCTTTCTCACCAAATCACTCTACATCCAGTCCCACTCCACGGTTGAGCCGCCCTCCATCCCCTACCCCGTTTATGGCACTGATATGAATGGCAAGGCGCTGCTGCCATCCAACATGTCCGTGGTCCCCAGCACCACCGGCCCCGTAGACAGCACCGGTGCCAGCAACTTTCTCGGTTATCTGAATGTCGTGCGGAACAACAACAATCCAGACAACTCGCTCTGGCACTTTCAAGATCGCGAAGCCGCCGCTGGCCGCACCCCAACCATCACCATTGACGTCGCAAGCGTCTTCAACTCCGCCACCGAGGCCTACTGGATCGCCGAGCAGGCCACGCCCACCTACACCCCGCCAGGCTGGCCTTCAGGCTATGACACCAAGCTCAAGGTGCTCTTCATCAAGCTCGACAGCCAGTATCTCAAAAACATGCGCATCTATGGCGTGGTCGATCAAATCATCTTCGTTGGCCAGAGCAACGCCACCGCCTTCTCCAACGCCGCAGCCCTGAAGCCTGTCATCATCACCATCATGCCCAACGGCGCCAAAGGCCGCTGGGTGCGTGACATCCGTTTCGAGCGTGAAAACAACCGCCGCCATGTCCTCGCGTTTCAGGATGACAACGGCCGCCCCGTCGAACTCTCATGGGTCAGCAATCCCATCAGCGGCTCCGAGTTTCGCTGGCGCTGCGTCCTGGTGAACGAATACCAGAGCATCATGTTCAACATGCCCTCCAATCTGACACAAAACGTGCGCTGGATCGGCGGAGTCATGACCAACTGGACCGTCAAACGCCGCGCCGCCGGCGGCGTCAACCCCGGCCGTCTGCTGTTCACCAGCGACAGCGATCCCGCCGTCCCCGCCGCCACCAACGGCGGCCCCGCTTTCGCCACCTTTCTGCCGCGTGATGCCTGGCTTGAATCCTACTTCCTCCCCGTCGCACCGCCATGAAGCTTCACCAGCACATCCAGCGGGCGCAGCGCGCAGCCTACACCCTCATTGAGGTGCTTGCCGCCGCCTGCATCATTTCCATCGGCACCACCGCCATGGTCAGCCTCTCCTCCACGCTCATGCTGCAGGAGGAGCTCGCCAACCGGGTCGCCATCACACGCAATTATCAGGAAAACACCGTGCGGCTCTGGCAGCTCGGACTCTCGTCCGTGCAGATCACCGCGCTCATGCCATCTCTGGCACAAAACACCATCCTTCAGCAGGCCATGTTCAACAATCCGGCGCTGGTTGAAAACGGTCTCACCACCGTCAACGGCGTCGTCATGGAGACCGCCCTCTGCACCGCCATCGTGAACATCTCGCAGAATCCCGCCACGAAAGCCGCCGGAGCCTCCTTCACTCTCACTGCCTACCGCCCGCATCTCGTCACGGATCTCCGCACCCCTCCGCCATGACAGCCGCAGTTGCCATGTTGAAATCTCCCAGCCTTCAGCGCCATGCTTAAAAAAGTCAAAATCACCAACGTTCATTCCGGCAAATCCTCCGAAGCCCTGGTGGACACGGACACCGATGAAAAAGCCCTCATCGGCGCCGGAGTCGCGCAGAACGAAACCACCACGGTTCAAACCATCACCGGCGTTGATGAAAAGCTTCACCGTCTGACCAGTCCGAAGGCCAACACCGATGACAGTGCCGCCTTTTTCTCAGGTCTCGGCCGCTGTCTTGAGCGCAACATCTCGCTCACCAAATCGCTGCTGCTCCAGACCAACCGCGTCAAATCCTCGACCTACAAAGGCATGATCGCCGAGGTCGTTCACGCCATCTCCGTGGGCGACAAATTCAGCGATGCCATCGCCAAGTTTCCCAAACTGTTTCCAGATGACATGCTCTCCCTCATCCTCGCGGGTGAAGAAGCCGGTCAGCTCTCCAAGGTCTGCAAACGCATCGCCGTCTCGCAGAAAAAATCCTCCAAGGTCATCAAGAAGCTCAAGGGCGGGCTCATCTATCCCGCCGTGGTTATCGTCCTCGGCGTGGGCGTCGTCATCGTCATGAGTTTCACGCTCGTGCCTGCCATGGCCAAGCTCTTCACTTCGTTCAAGACCGATCTCCCCATGGGCACCAAGGTGCTCATCGCTCTTTCCGATCTCTTTCTTCACCGCCCTTATCTGGCCATCTTGCCCTTCATCGGTCTGTACGTCTTCTTCTCCAACTGGGGCAAAATAGCCGCCTTGCGGCCCATGCAGGATCTCTTTCTCAAGATCCCCGTCGTCGGAGTCCTGGTGCGCAAATCCGCCGCCGCCACCGGCTTCCGCACCCTGGCCATGCTCACCGAATCGAACGTGCGTCTCAGCAGCGCGCTCGACATCACCGCCCAGGCCAGCTGGCACTACCATTACAAGGAGCTGTTCGTCCGCCTGCGCGAGCACATCGCCGTCGGCCGCACGCTGCATGAAGCCTTCCTCATGGAGTCTCACTGGCTTGGGCCTGATGCCCGCAATCTCTGCGGTCTCATCGAACTCGCCTCCGAAACCGGCTCCGGCACCGAAATGCTTTCCGAAATCGCCGACGACTACGAGGAGGATCTCGACAACCTCGCCGCCACTCTCGACAAGATGATCGAACCGCTCACGATGTTGATTCTCGGCGTCATGGTCGGCTTCCTCATCTACGCCATCTACGGCCCCATGTTCAGCCTCGGCGACGTTATCTTGAAGAAGAAGTAGTCACTGACCCCGGTGCTCCGCTCACGAGCGGAGCGCCAATTTTATTCTTCGAGCAGCTCGGCCCACTCCTGCATGTGCCTCTCCCACGTCATCGGGAGCACAGTCTCCCGTGCAGCGGTGGAAAGCGACTGCCAGGTTGTGGCATCAAAGGCCAGCGCCTCCTGAATGCGGGCAGCGAGTTCCCGGGCCTGTTGCGGATGGTAGAGCATGAGTCCGTTCTCGCCGTTGCGCACGTGATCGACCGCCCCATCCATGACAGAGATGATTCCCGGCAGCCCACATGCCATGCTTTGCAATACGGTGTTTGAAAACGCATCATACTGCGTGGGATGCACAAACCAGTCCGCCGACTGGTAAAGTTCCACCAGGTTGCTCGTCACCGGCACAATGCGAATGCGTGAGGCGATGCCCAGACGCTTGATCTTGTCTCGCATGACGGGACTCAGGCTCTTGCCCACGATCCAGAGCGTGGCGTCAATTTGAGCCATCGCCTCCAGCAAAGGCTCCAGTCCGCGGCGACGATGGCTGAGCGAAACAAACAGCAGCACGGGCTTCGTTGCATCCGTTTGCAGCTTGCGGCAGTAAATTTCACGAGTGTTGGCGCGATTCTCCGCCGGTCGAAAGAGCTGCGTTTCCACCGGTGGCGAAAGCATGCGGAAGCTTTCGCCATCGGTCCCATAAACACCCTGCAGCTGCGCCGCCACACGGGCGGAGCTGGAGACAAACTTCGCAGTCCCCTTTCCTGCATAAAGCCGGCGCTCAAGGTGCAGTTCATACAGATGCTTCACGCTGTAGCGCTGCCAGAGCGGCAGCAGATTGCCATAGAGCCGATGACACCCAGTGCCATTGCGGTGCACGTCCTGCAACGTGGTGCGCCCAAAACCGATGCTGAGATCCACACCTGCCGCCTTAGCTGCACGCGGAGCGACGCGGTTGAAGTACCACATGCGTGCGGTGGCCGAACCACGCAGGCGGGGAAGCAGTTCCCAGCGGCCGGGCAGGAGGGCACCGATCTCGGGGGTGGTCAGAGAGGTGATGTAGGTCAGCTCATGGCCGGCGGAGGCGAGGCGTTTGGCAAATTCGATGAGGAAGTTCTCCACACCGGAGCCGCGGATGATCTGAGGATGGATGAGAGCCAATTTCATCCGTTTGCTATTTCCTGCCCTCCGCTGCGCTTTCATACATCCGGCTGTAGCGATCAAAGGTGAAGAAGGCGGTGGCGGCGGCGATCCACAGGCCTGGGAAGCCATCCAAAAAGCCCAGTTTTAGAAAATAGGCGCGAGTGAAGCGCCAGCAGGGACGGAACAAGGTGTGCAGGAGTGACCAGCGTTTGCCTTTGCTTGCCTGGGTTTGCAAAAAGACGCTGGAATACTGCACGTGTTTCACCAAGTAGTGCTGGATGTTCTTGAAGGAGTAATGCAGGAGGTCTCCTTTCAGCGTGGTGCAGGGTCCTGCCACTTCCAGCCGCTCATGCACCTGTCCGCCTCCATCTGCGGCCCATTGACTTTTCGTGCGTCGAAAGAGGCGTATTTTCCGATCCGGGTACCAGTCGCCGTGATGAATCCAGCGGCCCATGAACCAGACGAGGCGGGACATCCAGGCGCCGTCGAAGCGTTGGTTGTCGCCATTGGCGAAGAAAGCTTGTATCGAATTCCGCAATTCGGGGGTGAGTTCTTCGTCACAGTCGAGCGCCAGAACCCATTCCTGGGAGCACAGGGTGAGGCAGTGGTTTTTTTGGGCGGTGTAACCGAGCCAGTCTTGGTGAATGAATTTGGCGCCGAACTCGGCGGCGATTTCGGCGGTGCGGTCGGTGGAGCCGGAATCGACGATGACGATTTCCTGAGCCAGATCTCCGAGGCTGGCGAGACAGCGGCGCAGGTTGGCCTCTTCATTAAGGGAGATGATGGAAATCGAAAGCGGCAGGCGGGTCATGCGGTGGGCGACTTTCGCGAATCCACCGCCGGTGCCAAGCACGGAATCAAACGACCCGGAGGGAAACGGCGGCATTGTGACCGCCCATGCCGGAGGCGAGTTTGATCACGCGGTCGCCTGTTGAGAGCTGGAGGGGGGAGTCGATCAAGGGCAGGCCGCAGGCGGGTGGGGTGAGGCCGGGGAGTGTGGCGGGGAGCCAGTGGTCGGCCATGCAGGCGGCAAGGAGGGCCACGTCCAGCAGGCCGCTGGCGCCGAGGGTATGGCCGGTTTGGGGCTTGAGAGGGAGAAGAGGGACTTTGCGGCCATCCAATGCACGCAGGAGGGCGGGAGGTTCGACGCGGGCGTGGTTGAGGGTGCCGGTGGCGTGGGGGCAGATGGCGACGACTTTGTCTGGAGCACCTGATTGGAGGGCTGTGCGGATGCAGGATTCGATGCCGCCGCCATCATCGGGGATCATGAGGGTGTCGTAGGCGTCGCTGTTGGCGGAGTAATGTTCGAGGCGGCAAAGTCCTTTGGCATCGCGTTCCAGGGTGACGGCCACGGCGGCTTCGGCTGGGAAGAAGCCGCTGGTCTGGAGGGAGAACGGATCGTTGACACCGTTGGTGGATAGGAGGCCGGTGTCTTGGAAATCTTGCAGCAGTGCGGTGACGAGAGGCAGATCCACGGCCACGACGAGGGCACGTGGGGCCACGCCACTGGCCACGGCCATCCAGGCCATGCCGAGGGCATCGAGGCCGGAGGAGCAGCCGTTGGAGATCATCTGCCAGGGTCCGTGAATGCCGAGCTCGATGCTGACAGCGGCAGGTATTTCACAGTGCATGGTGTTGCTGGCACTGAACTTGCGGAGGGGTCTGCGCCATGCATTCACCCCCAGTATTTCTCCTGCGTTGCCGCGACTGCTGGCACCGTACAGCCAGGTCTGGCGGATCTGCTCAGGAGTCCAGCCTGCGCGGCGCATGGCAGCGGCGGCTACTTTCACGGCTGCATTGCTGGCTGCGCCATAGCGACGGCCTTTCACGAGATCGCGTGAAGGAAATGCGCCCACGGGCAGAGAAGCAAAGCCCGCGCCTGGCACGCATGCGGACAGGGACAGACCGCCGCGCCGCTCACGCAGCGAGTGCAGGCACTCCTCCGTCCGCAAGCCAAGAACACAGGCCGTCTCCGCGGCTGTGATGAACACATTTTCCATCATGATACGATACAGCCCCAAAACCACCCCGGCGCAACCCAAGTCATTGAAACCTTTACACCAACCTGACAAAAAATAAGCAAGCCGAAGATTGACACTCAAGTTAATAACCAGCTATATTTTAGACCTCATGTTAAGGCAAATCATAGGACAACCCGAAGGGCACAAGGAAGACAGGCGTTCTGAGGTACACGCACCGGCTCCTGCAGCCGAACGCGCACCCATTCTCTCCACCGCATCCGCTCCTGCTGCACAACCCCAACGCTCACATCAATCTCCCGTCATGACCACCAGTAAAAACGTTCTCGCCAACGACGTCGAAATCAAAGGTTCCATCAAGTTTTCCCACGACCTCATCATCGACGGCAAGATCGAAGGCGAAGTCATTTCCGACGGCAGCCTGACCGTGGGTGAAAACGCCCTGATCAAAGGCGAAGTCAAAACCCGTTCCGTCATCATTTTCGGCAAAGTCGAAGGCAACATCACCGTTGCAGAGCGCTGCGAACTCAAGAGCAACGCGATCCTGGTCGGTGACATCGCCGCAGGCACCCTTGCCATCGAAGAAGGCGCCACCTTCATGGGTCAGTCCCAGGTCGGTAAAAAGGCAGAAACCAAGCCTGCCTTCGGCGGCGCTCCTAAACAATCTTAACTCCTACCTGAGTGTTCGGACGGTTCTTCGGCACGAAGACCAGCATCCTTCCCACACCACCTAAGAATCAAATCGAAGTGGTGTGCCCTTCTTGTGGCGCGGCTCAGTATGAGCCGCGCCTCGTTGTTTCCACCTTTTGTAAAAAATGCGGGGTCCACCTGACCGTGGAAAAGCGCCGTGTGATTGCATCGGCGGTGACGCGATCAGGCGTGGGCATGAACGATTCCTGGGAGAAAGTCCCGGAAGCGGCCAGCCCTGCGGTCAAAGGACCGGAAGCCAAACCTGCTGCACCCCCCCCACCTCCTGAGCCCGCGCCGACGGCTGCGGATGGGTTTGGTGCGTTTTTGCAGAGTCAGAATCTGCCACCGCCTGCGGATGCCCCGGCGGCTGCGGAGGCCGAGGCCCCTGCTCCTGCCCCTGCTTCGATTGAAGCATCCGCCCCCACATCTGCAGCCGCGCCTGTGAGTGTTGCTGAGGATTCCATGCCGACGGCCGCGCGCCGGCCGCAGTCCAATTCCCCGCCCCCCACGCCCGCCCCTGCGCCGCAAACGGCGACCTCTCTGCAGAAGATGAAGGAGCAGGGCATGTACCGGAACCAGTATTTCAAAGACGCGGAGTGCTTTGACTGCGGGCATAAGTTTAAAACTGGTCGCTCCGCCAAGTCGGCTAACTGCCCGGCCTGCGGCGCCTACATCTCCTTGGAAGATGTGGAGATCAACATGACCTCCACGCAGCCGATCAAGACGCGCGGCAATGTTCTCATACGCAAACGCGGCAGGCTTTCGGCCAGCAGCGTGCAGTGCCGGGACCTTGAGTGCCATGGCATCATCGAGGCGAATGTCACTTGCTCAGGTGACGCGACTTTTCGTACGACGGGCAGCATCATTGGTGAAATTCACTGCCAGCGCTTTGTGGTGGAGAAAGGTGCGGATGTGGCTTTCCTCAATTCGGTGCATGCCACGGATGTGGAGATTCAGGCACGTCTCACGGGGACGATCTACAGCACGGGTCCGGTGCTGATTGGCAGCAACGGCTCCATCAATGGCGATGTGACTGCGCGGTCGGTTTCGATCGAACCGGGTGGTGAACTGAATGGTGCGATGAACATTGTGCGCGGCAAGCAGATTACTCTTTCGCCTCCGACAGTGCCGCCGCCTGTGGCCTGATTCGGCTGCGCCATGAAGCTGCGCACATCAGATCTCGCGGCGGTCATCCTTGCCACGGCAGTTCTTGTGCTGTGCGCTTATGTGCTCAAGATCGCCTTTCGCGAACTGGGTGCAGTCGCACAGTCTCCTCCTCAAAGCAGATCTACTTCCGACAGAGCCATGGAAACACCGGAAACCAGCGAGCAGATGAAGCCCAGAGGACCGGCGGCTCCATCAGTCCCGCACGTAGAATCGCCAAAACATGCGCCTGTGGTTTCAGTTCCTGCCGGGATCTCCCTTCCCTACCCTGTGCCGCCTGCGGCGGAGATATGGCGTGGACTGAAGGCTCCGGAACGGATGGCTGATGTGCGTGCGCGGCTGCTGCCGAAACTGCAGGAGGAACTTGCGGCGAAGAAGTGTGCGCTGGGTCAGGCGGCGTTTATTCGTCTTTTCAAGGAGAGCCGTGAGCTGGAGTTGTGGCTGAAGGGGGACGCGGGCGAATGGACACTGTTTCGAACTTATCCCATCGCTTGTTTTTCGGGAACGCTGGGGCCGAAGACGCGTGAGGGGGACATGCAGGCACCGGAGGGTTTTTACAGTGTGACGCAGAAGATGCTGAATCCTGCCAGCAGCTACCATCTGGCGTTTAACATCGGGTATCCGAATGCGTATGACCTGGCGCAGCAGCGGACGGGGAGCCTGATCATGGTGCATGGGGATGTGTGCAGCGTGGGGTGCTTTGCGATGACGGATGCGGTGATCGAGGAGATTTATTTGGTGGTGGAGGCGGCGGTCAGAGGTGGTGGGAGTGTGGCGGTGCATTGTTTTCCGTTTCGGATGACGGGGGAGCGGATGAAGGATGCGGAGGAGGCGCACCGGGAGTTTTGGGAGGAGTTGGTGCCGGGGTATGAGGTGTTTGAGAGGGAACACCGCGTGCCGCAGGTCATGGTTGAGGGTGGGCAGTATTTGGTGAGGTGAGGATGCGGGGTGTTTGTGGGAAGCGCGGGGGAAGATGGACAGGATTCACAGGATGCAGGATTGCAGGATGGACGGAGGTGAGGTGGTGGGTGGAGTGGGAGCGGTAGAGGGAGAGGACTTAAAGGACGGAAAGGACCCAAAGGACGGGGGCGGTGGGATGATGGGGGGTGGAATTTTTTGAAGGGGATTTTATTCGGTGTTCGACCTGACAGGCGGGACGCCCTATCCTCCGTTATTCATTTTATGCGCTCGCTCACACTTACTGCTGCCAGGACTTTTGAATGGACGACGTTGCCGGAGGCTGCGGCGCCGGGTGTGGGGGAGGCGCTGGTGGGGATTCGGGCGATTGGGATCTGTGGGACGGATTTCAGCGGGTATCTGGGGAAGATGCCGTTCATTGAGTTTCCGCGGATTCTTGGGCATGAGCTGGGGGTGGAGGTGCTGGCGGTGGGGGATGGGGTGACGCATTTGCAGGTGGGGGATCGGTGCTCGGTGGAGCCGTATCTGAACTGCGGGACGTGCCATGCGTGCCTGCGCGGGAGCACGAACTGCTGTGAGACGCTTCAGGTGCTGGGGGTGCATTGTGATGGGGGCATGCGGGAGCGGATGGTGCTGCCGGCGCACAAACTGCATGTATGCAATGCGCTGGACTTTGAGCAGCTGGCGCTGGTGGAGACGCTGGCGATCGGCTGCCATGCAGTGAACCGGGCGCAGGTGGCTCCGAGTGATGATGTGCTGATCATTGGCGCGGGGCCGATCGGGCTGACGGTGCTGGAGTTTGCGCGGGCGGCTGAGGCGGCGATCACGGTGCTGGAGCTGAATCCGGCGCGGCGGCTTTTCGTGGAGCAGAATTATCCGGGTGTCCAGGTGGTGGCGGAGCTGCCGGATGAGGCGGCGTTTCAGATTGTGTTTGATGCGACGGGGCATGCGGGATCGATGGCGGGGACGCTGCGGTATGCGCGGTTCACGGGGCGGATTGTGTATGTGGGGATCACGAAGGAGCCGGTCATTTTGGATGATCCGCTGTTTCATCGGCGGGAGCTGACGCTGCTGGCGAGCCGGAATGCGGTGGCGGCGGATTTTCCGAGGATTCTGGGGATGATTCAATCGGGGCAGATTGATACGAGGCCGTGGATCAGTCACCGGTGTGAGTTTGGGGAGCTGCCCACTCAAATGGATGCGTGGCTGCTGCCGGACTCGAGGGTGATCAAGGCCGTCGTTTCACTCAGGAATGACGAATGAGTAAATCCGAATGTCGAAATAATGACCAAGCACGAACGACGAATACGGAGTCTCGGAGAAAGGTGCTTTTGCCACCAGTCATGCAACGGGATAGAGCATGCGGGTGGTTTGATTTTGGCAAAGGAATGAAAGAGCAAAGGAATGTGCCGGAAAAATCATTCCTTTGCTCTCTCATTCCTTTGCCAATTTCAGCGTGTCCTTGACGGCAGAGCCGGGTTTCACGGCTTGATGAGTGATCTTGGTGCTGGATTCAGGGGCTTGGCATTCCTTGGACATTGATTCGCTTTGCTCACCCCTATGGGGCAGCCTATAGCTCCTTCCGTTAAGAACTGTTTAACAACCTCACTCCCCTTCCCGACAACCATGCCTACTCTTACTGTTCAGCCACGCGCGCGTCTTTTTCACGGTCACCTTTGGGTTTATGCGACGGAGATTCAGAAGAGGTTTGGGGATCCGAAGCCGGGGGATGTGGTGCATCTGCAGGATGTGAGGGGGAAGCCGCTGGGGAGTGCGATTTACAATCCGGCGTCGCAGATTTCGGCGCGGTTGTTTTCCTACCGGCGTCAGGATTTGGATCTGGACTTTTTCACGCGGCGGATTCAGCGGGCGATCAAGGTGCGCGAGTCATCAGGGGTGGATCTGAATCTGTGCCGCATTGTGTGGAGTGAGTCGGATGGACTGCCGGGGCTGATTGTGGATCGCTATGGTGACTTCCTGGTGGTGCAGACGCTGACGCTGGCGATGGATCTGCGCAAGGCGCTGATTATTCAGGCGCTGAACGATGTGCTGAAGCCACGGGGCATCGTGGAGCGCAATGAAGGTGCGGTGCGCAAGGCGGAGGGCATGGAGCAGATCAAGGGTGTGATCAGCGGTGAGATGCCTGAGCCGTTTGTGGTGCGTTATCAGGGCAGTGCGTTTCATGCGGACCTGCTGGAGGGTCAGAAGACGGGGCTGTATCTGGACCAGCTGGACAACTACCAGCTTGTTTCTGCTCTGGCGAAGGGCCGGCGGGTGCTGGACTGTTTTTCGAATCAGGGTGGGTTTGCCCAGGCCTGCGCGCTGGCGGGTGCGAGCGAGGTGACGGCGGTGGACATCAGCGAGCAGGCGACGGAGGTGGCGAGGCAGAATGCGGCGATTGCGGGGGTGCAGATCAACTGCGTGGCGGAGAACTGCTTTGATTTCCTGAAGCGGAACGAGGCGGCGGCGGCGCGGTATGATTTGATCATCCTGGATCCGCCGTCGTTTACGAAGACGAAGAGTTCGGTGCGGGATGCACTGCGAGGGTACAAGGAGATTCACCTGCGGGCGATGAAGATGCTGGAGCCGGGCGGGATCTTTGCGACGTTCACGTGCTCGCATCATGTGAGCGCGGAGGAGTTTCACAGCAGCATCACGGATGCGGCGGTGGATGCGAAGAAGACGCTGCGGCGGGTGACGACGTACACGCAGCGGCCGGATCATCCGATTCTGGCGACGATTCCGGAGACGGAGTATCTGCGCGGGTATGCGTACGAGGTGGTGGCGAGCTGGTGAGGGACAATTCATTACTAACTGCACCTGAAGTTAAAGAAGGAAATGAAAGCCATGAAAGATGCCGCAATCACCCAACGAGTCGGAACAGCAATTTCCGAGGCGTTAAAGACGCTCTTGTCAGAAAAACATCTTTATCAATCTGTAAAAATCGGCTTTGGATTTCTTGACTCAATTGCTTCTGAAAAGCATGAGCGCGCCCAGCAAATTTCATTACGCGCAACAGTTACAGGCGGAGGAGCAAACTATACCGAACCGTTACACAAGTTTCGTGCTGAGCTAAACACTTACTCACAATGCGCTTGGTTTCCAGCAAACATTGCACCACTTATTTCAACTTCGAGTGATGTTTTATACCAGAATAATACCGAGGTTCAAAAATACGATCTACCAACGATCAAAACTGCATGCAATCACTGCCTGGAAAAGTGGCCATTTAATCCAATTGGCGCATTGGTTGAGACCTCAAAGTCTGCAGCAACAGAACAATGGTTATTCGTCTCGTATCAATGCCAAAACTGCAAAAAAGAGCCCATCCGATTTCTGATTCGACGCAGTAATGATAAGCTCACCCTATCCGGTCGCGACCCGTTTGAGACGATAGATATTCCTTCGTTTATCCCGAAGCTGCATGCGTCAAATTTTAGAAATGCGATTATCGCTAACCATGCGGGCCAGACTCTGGCCGGCATATTTTTGATGCGTGTTTTTGTGGAACAGTTTTGGAAGTCAATTCCCGAAGTTGCACAAGCAATAAGTAATATCCCCCGCCCAAGCGGAGATGAGATCGGCGATGCCTACAAAGCGACTCTTCCAACGGCATTCAAGGAACGCTTCCCTACCCTTTGCGAGGTATATAGCTCCCTCAGTGAGGCAATGCATGCCGCGAGAGCAGATGCCATGGTGTTTGAAAAGTGTTACGAGCAAGTAATTGAGCATTTCGATGCTCGCAGGGTGTTTAAGATTGTAATACCCGCTGAAGAATAGGCTAAGGCGGTGGCTAGTTTGCTGAAAGGTTGAAAATTCAATCTTTGATATTGACTCTTGGGCCAACATGGGTTGAAATTTCAATCCATGAAGAAAATAGCCCAATTGAGCCGCCGTGAGAGGGAGGTGATGGACCTGGTGTTTGCGCAGGGGGAGGCGACACTGTCGCAGATTCTGGAGGGGATGGAGAAGCCGCCGACGCGGGCGGCGTTGAGATCGATCCTGACGATCCTGGAGGGGAAAGGACAGCTGAAGCACCGGCAGGAGGGGCGGGAGTTTATCTACCAGCCGGTGCATTCGCGGGAGGAGGTGGGGCAGAGCACGCTGAGCCGGGTGATCGGGACGTTTTTCGGGGGATCGCTGACGCAGGCGCTGGCGGCGTACCTGAGCGCGCCAGGGACGAAGCTGAGTGACGATGAAGTGGCGGAGCTGAGGGGGTTTTTGGACCAAGCGAAGACGGGGAGGAAATGACGAATGACGAATGACGAATGACGAATGACGAATGCAGAATGACTGGGCTCGAATGAATCGCTTGAGCTTGCAGTTGCCAGGTAACCTAGACACAACGCCAAGATTTTTATGAGCATCATTGAGCATCTATTTTCTTTCACACCTGGCTGGCTGCTGGATGTGACGCTGCAAACGACGGTACTGCTGGCACTGGCGGGAGGGGTGGCGCTGTGCGTGCGGCGGATGGCGGCGGCGCGGCGGCATTTTATTCTGGCTTCGGCGTTGATGCTGATTCCGGTGGTGATGGGGTGCAGTCTGGTGGCTCCGGCGTGGCGGATTCCGTGGGAGGCGGGGCGTGCGGTGCCGATGATGGATGAGGTGCCGAAGAAGGCGCTGGAGGAGGTTGCGGATCCGTTTGCGCCGAGGGTGGCGCAGACTGTGACGCTGAAGGCGAAGGCTCAGGATGAGGTGGCCCCTTCCCCGCTGTGGGCGGTGCTGTGGCTGGGAGGCATCTGCGCGGGTGCGGTGGTGCTGGGGGTCTCTGCCTGGACGCTGCGGAAGCTGAGAGCAGAATCCCACATGGTGGTAGATGCTACCATGCAGCGGTGTTTTGCGGAGGAGGCGGGGGCTTTGCACCTGGAGTTGCCGGAGGGCTGCCTGCGGATGAGCGCGGCGTGTGCGGTGCCGATGACGTGGGGGATTTCCCAGAAGACGGTGCTGCTGCCGGTGCAGGCGGCGGGGTGGGAGGAGAAGCGGCTGCGGCTGGTGCTGCGGCATGAGCTGGCGCACATCGCGCGCGGGGATGTGCTGGTCACGCTGCTGACGACGGTAGCGGCGCTGCTGCTGTGGTTTCACCCGCTGGTGTGGGTGGTGCTGAGGGCGAGCGCGAGGGCGCGGGAGCAGGCGTGTGATGATGTGGCACTGGAGCGCAGCGGGGTGTGTGCGGATGATTTTGCGGAGGAGCTGCTGGCGGCGGTGGCGGGACTGGGGAGCACGACGAGGCCGTGGCTGCCGCTGGCGCTGGCGGTCTATGTGTCTGCGAGCGCGAAGGCGATGCGCGGACGGCTTGCGAGCCTGGTGCAGTCAGGCAGAGGACGCGGTGGGTACTCTTTGATGCAGAAGCTGGGGCTGCTGGTGCCGGCGGTGGCGGGGGCGTTTGGCCTGGCGGGTCTGAGTGCGTGCCGGAAGGCGGAGCCGGTGGCGGATGCTGCGGTGCCACGGCAGATCATGGTGAAGAGCCGGTTTGTGAGCATTCCCATGGACTCACCGGTGCTGGCGGAGGCGGGGCTGACGCTGGATGGGAACAAGTCCGGGCTGCAGAGCCTGGGTATTTTAAACGAGGAGCATGCCAACAACCTGCTGCGCAAGCTGAGCCAGCAGAAGGGCGTGAACCTGATGAGCGCGCCTTCAGTGACGACGCGCAGCGGGCAGAAGGCGACGGTGGAGGTGGTGCGTGAGTTCATCTATCCCACGGAATTTGATCCGCCGAAGCAGGCGACGAAGACCGAGCCGCTGATCCCGACGACGCCGACGGCTTTTGAAATGAAGCCGGTGGGAGTGCGGATGGAGGTGGTGCCGACGCTGGCGGAGAATGGGAGCATCGACCTGACGGTGGCACCGGAGGTGACGAGCTTTGAGGGGTTCATTGATTACGGCAAGCCGATCACGCAAGATGGCAAGGTGGTGTCTGACAATGTGGTCAAGCAGCCGATCTTTCACACGCTGAAGACGACGGCGAGCTTTGTGATGGAGTCTGGGCAGAGCGTGGTGTTTGGCGGGCTGGGGAGTCCGGACGCGACGCCGCTGACGAGCAGCATGCCGAAGACGAAGGACCTGGTGTTTTTCATCATCCAGGCAAATGCGGTGGAGCCTGGGAAGGTGGCGGTGGTGCCGAAGGTGACGGCGGCGGTGAAGCCGAAGGATGGTGCTGCGGCGGTGCCGAAGGAGCTGACTGTGACGGTGCTGGGGCAGGTGAAACGCCAGGGGCTCTATGTGCTGAAACCGGGGATGACGGTGGGGGATTTGGTGAAGGAGGCGCAGGGGCTGAGCGAACGGGCGGCAGGCGGGCTGATCCGGCTGAAACGGGGGTTTCAGTTTTCGTTTGTGGATCTGGAGAAGGATGGCGCGAAGGCGCTGGAAGACGGGGATGTGCTGACGGTGCCGGAGAAGTGAGGCTACCAAGGTGCGCGGCCTGCAGCATGACAGGCAAATTTTGTCTGCGGGGCTTGGGACTGAGCGTGGACGAAGGAAATTTGCGGTGCCGCTGACCGACAGACAGGAGTGTCTGTCGTACTTCCCGGAGGGGTTGGAAGCGCGGTGGAGTGGGTGATTGCGGAGCGGATTTGTTCTTTGCCAAGGCTACGAAGGCGGGGGCGGCTTCGGAGGGGCGCGCTCCCATGTGCTAATGGGTGAGGGCGTAAAAGACGATGTTGATGCCGAGGGGGTAGGCGTGTTTTTCGGAGACGTGGGTGAAGTACCAAGGATCGCTTTGCTCCTGCTCCCAGCCGTCGCCGAGGTCGTTGTTGAGGCAGATGAGCATGACCATGCGGCCGCGATCGTCGAAGACGGCGCGGAAGTAAGGGGTGGCGGAGTCTTTGCGGATCTCGTTGTGCATGTTGGTGCGGCCATGCTGGTTCATCTCGGCCCAGTAGACGTTGCTGTGGACCTGGGGTGGCGAGGGGAGATCGTAGACGCTGTGGAAGATGGGGTGATCGGGCTTGAGTTCTTCGTAGTTGCGGTCGGGCCAGATTTTTTTGAAGGAGGGCTCGAAGCCTTTCCATTCATCGTTGCCCCAGAAGTCGTCCATGAGGATGAAGCCGCCATTGAGCATGTAGTCGCGGAGGACGCGGGCCTGGGCGGTGGTGATGTCCATGTGGCCGGGCTCGGAGACGTAGAGGAAGGGATGGTGGCGGAGCTGGGCGGGATCGATGTCGAGGATGACGGGGTAAGGATTCACCTGGACGGAGGTGAGCTGGTGGAGGCGGAAGGAGAAATTGAGATCGGCCTCGGGGTAATCAGCGGTCCAGCGGCCGCCACGGCGGAAGGGATAGCAGAGGCGTGCGAAGGTGAAGACGTCTTTGGGGAGGTCTGCAGGGAGGTCCCAGACGGGGAGTTTTTGGCCGTAGTGACGCCAGCCTTTGAACTGGCGAGCGTCATTGGGGAACTGGACTTCCCTGCCCCGGTAGGTGGCGCGGCGATTTTCGGGGACGCCCTGGGAATGGGACTGCCCCAAGGTGAAAAGCGCGAGGCATGGCAGGAGCCATTTCCAGAATCTCATGGGTGGGTTTTACCCGATGAGGGGGAGGTGTGGCGAGACCTATTTGCGCAGGGGTCAGTCTGTGATGAGCTTGTTGACGGTGTAGTAGGCCATGCGGTGCCAGAGTGGGGTGCCGTCTTTGGACTTGAGCTGAGGGAGTTCGAATTCGTGGACGTAGCCGGGGCGGAGGGTGGTGCAGGTGACGTCGAGGACGAGGCCGTCTGGGGAGAGTTTGGAAGTGGTGATGGCGAGGGGCTGGGTATCGAGCTCGTCGCCGCCGTATTTGCTTTGGAAGGGGTAGGTGTAGCTCTGGCCGGTGAGGGTGGTGAGGGTGGCGGGGTCAACTGGGAGAGTGAAGGTGAAGCGGAAGCCGGATTTGGTGAGCTCCATTTTTTGGACTTCGAGCGGGGTCTTCTGAGTCCACACGATGCGCTGGAGGCCGAAGGGGCGATTGCCTTTGCTGTTCCAGCCGCGGTTTGACTGGCCGACGACGAGGGAGCCGTCCTGGAGGAAATTGAGGGCGAGGGCGGCGCACTGGAGGCCATCGATGAAGGGGAAGCAGGCGCCCTGGTATTCGCCGCCGACTTTTTCGAGGAAGACGCGGTTCACGCCGCTGAGGACGAATTCGCCGAGGAACATCTGCTTTTCGAAGGGGCCGAATTTGCCGGGGCTGAGATCGCAGGCGATGCCGGTGCCGCTCTGGCCCATCTTGACGTAGGGCAGCCAGACGGCGGGCGGGGTGTAGCCCTGGACGGTTTTCATGGCTTCGGCGACGGTGATGCCATCGGGCTGCTTGGCGGCGATTTTGACCGGGGACTCGGGACGCATGGCGTCGGGGATGGAGTCGGCGTGGGAGAAGTAGGCGCCTTTGCGGGCGTGCATCAGCGGCGTGGTGGGCATCCAGTTGCCCTGCTGATCGGTGATGAAGATGTCGCCTTCGGCGTTTTGGCCGATGCCGCAGGGGCTGCGGAATCCGGCGCAAAAGGGTTCGAGTTTGCCGTCTTTGGTCATGCGGACGACCCAGCCGCGCCAGAGGGGATGCTTTTCTTCATCGCCTGCGCCTTTCCAGGCTTTGCCCATGCTGCAATTGAGCGAGGTGTAGAGATTGCCTTCTTTGTCGAAGACGGGGCCGTAGGCGTACTCGTGGTAGGCGCCGGAGACGCCCCAGCCGGTGGAGGCGCTGAGGTATTCGTCGGCTTTGCCGTCGGAGTCGGTGTCGCGGAGCCTGGTGACTTCGGAGCGCTGGGTGGCATAAAGTGCTCCATCATGCCATGCAAGGCCGAGGATTTCGTGGAGGCCGCTGGCGAAGAGTTTGAAGTCGGGCTTTGAAGTGTCGGAGGGATTTTGAGCGATCCAGACTTCGCCTTTGCGGAGGCCGACGGCGAGTTTGCCATCGGGGAGGATGGCGATGCCGCTGGCCTCGAAATTGACGCCTTTGGGGAGCTCGTAGGTTTCGGTGCGGTAGTAGGTGGATTGATCCTGGGCGAGGGCGGAGGTGGCGAGGAGGAGAAATGCAGCAAGGCTATCTCGAAACCTTGGGAGCAACGATGAGATAGACCAAAGCGGTGTCGACGAGGCAAGACTGCGCTTGCCTCTCTGCCACCGCACTCCAAGACGCTTCGCGACTACCATGACAGGATCTCCTTTGTTTGCTTGCCGTTGCTGCTGATGATGTGTTCGAAGCCGCCTTTGACGGGGCGGAGGGTGTCTTCGATTTGCTGGCCGTTTTCGAGATAGCGGAAGGTGGGGACGCCGTCTTTGCCGAGGGTGTAGCCGCCGAAGGTGCGTTCGCTGGTAGATGCTGGCATGGGCTTTACATCGGTGCCGAGGGGTTTGATGGGGGGCATGGAGCGGTCCTGCCAGTTGCTCATGGCATCGAGGAAGCGGCCTTTCCAGAGGATGGCCCAGCGGCTGGTCTTGGCATCGAAGGCGGCATTGAGTCCGCCGGGGAAACCGACGCCGATGGCGTGGGTGCCAACGCCTTCAATGAAGCTGCGGAAGATGATGGGGCGCTTTTCGGCATCGGGCTTCAATTCGAAATCGGCGGATGACATGAGGCCTTCGGGGAGCGGCTGGCCTTCGATCTCGCGGAGGTAGGTCCAGATGCTTTCGATTTCCTGATCGGCTTTTTTGCGGCCGACGAACATCGGCGGCATGACGGTGCCGGGTTGGGTGACCTGGGGATTGAGGAGGAGCTCTTTGAAGTATTCGGGCTGCAGGCGCTCCACGGTGTGGGTGAGGCGGATGACGGGTGGTCCGAGGGATTTACGATCCTTCATGCCATGGCATGCGACGCAGGCGAGGCCCTTGGCTCCGAGGAGCTGGCGTCCAGCTTCGGCGCGGTGGTGTTTGGCGAGGCCGCTGACATCTATGGTGAAGGGTTTTTCCAGGGCGTCGGCTTCGTTCAGCCAGGCGATGAGCATTTCGGTTTGTTCGCGGCCGAAGCTGGGCATGTGGGTGTCCATGTAGGGGCGGACGCTGCCGTCTTTACCCCAGAGGATTTTTTCGAACCAGCCGTGAGTGAGTTTGCGGCCCACTTTGTCGAGCATGGGCGGCACGTTGGCGAGCTGGCCAAGAGATTCAGCGCCGGGATCGTTCACACCGAAGTATTGCGCGCGTGGATCTTCGGGGCCGCCCTTGCCATCGCGGTCATGGCAGGCGTAGCAGTTGAGACGGGTGAGCTGCCAGTCCACTTTCTCCTGCGCGGTGAGCTTGGGGGCGTCTTCTTTTTGGATGAGTGCCAGTGCGAGTTTGATGGCGCGTTTTTCGAGGGCGTTGAGATCGAAGCGCGGGGTGCCCGAGGGTTGTTTTTCGGCGAGGCAGCCTTGGTCTTGGGAGAGGTCTTTGAGGGGCTTTTTCATCTCAGCCAACTGATTTCGACTGGTGCTGAAAAGTGGCGAAACTATTGGGATATCACCCAGCACAGGAACATTCGCCTGAGTTCCTGAACCCATCTGATGGCATGCCACGCAGTTCATCGTTCGGAAAAGCTCGCGACCTTTTTCGATGCCTTGCTTGGGGATTTTCAGAGCGGCTCGGGCGGTGGCTTTTTCGGCGACGCGGCCGACGTGGAGGTAGGCGGCGATGTCGGAGGCTTGCTGGGCGGAGAGTCGCATGTCGGGCATGCGGCCTGAAGGGCGGACGGACAGAGGATTGTGGAGGAAGTGGGAGAGGGCGGTGAAGTCGTAGGCGTCTGCGAGGGCGATGGGGACGGAGGCATTGCCGGGTTTTTCGACTTCGGCATCTGCGGCGACCTTGGGCGGGCGCACGTCTTTGGCGGGCTCATGGCAGGCGACGCAGCCGACTTTGTGGTAGAGGTCCTTGCCGCGCTCAACATCGCCAGCGGGGACTTTGGGCTGGGGCTGTTTCAGGCTGCTAAGGTATTCGACGAGGGCCTCGACTTTTTCGTCATCGCCTTCCGCACCTGCGAACAAGCCGGGCATCTGCGTGCCCTTCTTGCGGTTTTGCGGACTGCGTATCATGAGCCAGAGGGTGTCTGGATCGAGGCGGGAGCCCACGGCGCTGAGGTCGGGGCCGGGCTTTGGCTTGAGACGCTCTTCCCATGACTTCGGCACGGCATGGCAGGTGGTGCAGTTCAGCTCTGCGAGGAGCAGCAGGCCGCCATTCACCAGTGATTCGTCGGGGTCTTCGGGAATGTGGAACTGATCGAAGGTGTAAACGAAGGCGTGGTTGATAGGCTCGGCCTGGAGAGGATGCGCCTGGAGATGGCCGCAAAAAAACGCAGAGGCCGCAAAAAGGGTCCAGAGTTTTGATGAATTCATTTTGCGTTTTCTTTGCGTCGCTTTGCGGCCGTTCAGATCCGATTTAGATGCCCATCTTGGCGCGCTCGGCGTCGAGGGCTTTGATCCAGGGGGCGATGAAGTGGCCGGAGTCGTGGTAGGTGCGGCCGGAGTACATGTGCTGGTCGATGACGCAGGGTTCGTTCACGTAGATGCCGCCGCAGATTTCGAGGTCGAACTTGCACTTTGCGACGGTGGCCATGCGGAGGCCTTTGACGATGTCTGCACGGGCGGGGATTTCGACGCCGTGACAGACGCTGGCGCAGGGCTTCTTCTGCTCCCAGAACCACTTGGTGATGCGGAGCAGATCGACGTCTTCGCGGATGTACTCGGGGGCGCGGCCGCCGCTGAAGAAGATGCCGACGTATTCTTCGGGATTGATGTCCTTGAAGGCGATGTCGGCGTCGATGCTGTAACCTTCCCACTCCTTGGTGATGGTCCAGCCGGGCTTGATTTCGTGAAGCACCATCTGGTATTTCCGTTTTTCCGGCGCGGCGACGACGGGCTTGTAGCCGCCCTCGATGAGACGGTAGAAAGGGTAGAGGGTGTCAACGGTTTCGGTGGCGTCGCCGACGATGATGAGGACTTTGGCTTCGGACATATTTATTTATGATTTACGATTTATGATTTACGATTTCGGAGATGGGGGACTTTGCTAGTGGCGGGCGAGATGGATGAGGCTGGGGAAACTTGGGGGGGCTATTTTTGTCACGATTTACGAGCTAGGCGAAGCCAAATCATAAATCATAAATCGTAAATCATAAATGTGGTGTTAGCCGATGAGGCTATCGAGATGCTGTTTGGCGCGCACGATTTCCGCCGTGGTCTCCGCCGCCGTGGGCATGATGGGGATGCCGCGGGGGGTGGGGTGCATGAAGATTTCGGTGGGGCCGGTGAACTTGATGGCTTTGAGGGCTTGCAGCAGGGGTTTCCAGTCGAGCTTGCCGCGACCGGGCATCTGCTGGAGTTCGTCTTCCTTGGGCACGGCCTTGGAGCAGCTCTTGCCGTACTCCCAGGCGTAGAAAAGCGTCATCTTTTGGTCGATGTGCTGGATGAGGTCTGAGAGCAGCTTTTCTTCCTGCGGGAGATGATAGGGGGCGAAGGCGATGCCGATGCCGGGGATGCTGCGGATGTCATCGGCGAGCCAGCGGAGGGAGTCGGGGGTGTCGATGAGGTTGTTGATGTGGTTTTCGATGCCGAGGGTGAGGCCGTTTTCGGCGGCGAGAGCGGCGTGGGGTTTCATCTTTTCCACGAAGGCTTTGACGTTCAGCTTGAGCTGCTCGGGGGAGACCTTGTAGTCCCCTGCCCCGCCAGCGACGATGAAGGTGCCGCCGAGTTTTTTCACGACGCCGATCTCTTCGGTGAGGCGGAAGGGGCCGAGATCATAGCGGGTGGTGCCGCCGAAGGTGAGGCCGTGGTCCTTGAGCATGGCGGCGAATTTGTCGTGGCCGATGGTGTCGATCTCCTCGCGCTGGGTGCCGTGTTTTTTGGGCCAGAGTTCGATGCTGGTGGCACCGGTCTTTTTGACTTCGGGGAGGATTTCTGCCAGAGGAAGGCTGCCATACATGGAGGAGGCGAGCATGTAATTCAGCTTCCACGGCGTCGGCTCGGCCGTGAACGCGGGAGCGGCGGCGAGAGCGGAGAGTGATTGCAGGAATCGACGGCGGCTGGTCATGGGGGAGTAAACGACGGGGCGGGCGCGTCTTCATTCAGACTTTGATTTGGGTTCTTCAGGTTTTGCGGCGGGGGTGTGGACATTCCGTTATTTGGGAGGACATCGGGAGCTTGGGTGATATCGGAGCGCATTCTGACTGCGAAGCTAATGCGTAGCGGAGCTCTTTGCAGACGCTGCTGGTGGGCGCAGTGTGTGGCGGGCCGCTGGGTTTGCTTTCCGCTCGTTTGCTGCTTACCCAGGGAAGCACTCGCTAAAGCTCGGCATCCCTGGGCTGAAATACGGAAGGCCGTTGGCCTTCATGAATGGAAGCCATTCAAGCAGCCAGGCGCACAAAAAGCTGACCTAAAAAGCTGACCTTATTGCATTTGCCAAGACTTATAGCGGAAAAGCGTACCTGGCGACAGACCGTTTCGAGGTAGAAGGGACATTCGATTTTACCGCAGAGGGGCGGAGAGGCAGAGGGAGCAGAGATTGGATTCAATCTCAGCCAACTCGGCACCTTGGCCCCTATGAGGCGAATCGAACGTCCTCAAGCTCGGCATGCTGGAAATGAATTTTGCGATTCAGTGTATACGCAGGTCTCCCGAGGCGCAGAGTGACTGAGCGCCCCCTTTACTATCGTCTTCGCGGCGACCTGTGATTATGCGGCCACGCATCATAAATCTTCAAAAGTGCGCTTTCTCCAAATGAGTTTATGATGCGCGGCATTTTGGAGTGAGTGCGAGCGGACTGTATGCGTGGGTGCTGAAAGGCAGGGCTTTAGGAAAGTGGGAAGTGGCTGGGGCGGCAGGCGGCGCTGGGACGAAGGATTCTAGGGACGCGCACAACGCGTCCCTACCAGCCCTGGGGCTGCGGCTCGGTGTGGTATGCGCGGGTGCCATGCATTTTGACATGCTCTGACTGTCTCCGGCCTCGCCTCTCAATTAACTGTCCGTCCTTACTTGTCCTGAACGCGTTCGAGCTGGGCGCCGAGGGCGGCGAGTTTGTCGTCGAGGTGTTCGTAGCCGCGGTCGATGTGGTAGAGGCGGTTGATCTCGGTTTTGCCTTCGGCGACGAGGCCGGCGAGGACGAGGGCGGCGGAGGCGCGGAGATCGGAGGCCATGACGGGGGCGCCTTTCATGACGCTGCCGCCGCGAATGCGGGCGGTGGCGCCCTGGAGGTCGATATTGGCGCCCATGCGCTTCATTTCGGCGCAGTGCATGAAGCGCTGCGGGAAGATGGTCTCGGTGATGGTGCTGGTGTCATTGATGACACAGGCGAGGGCGCACATCTGGGCCTGCATGTCGGTGGGGAAGCCGGGGTAGCAGAGGGTGGTGAGATCGAAGCCTTTGGCGTTTGGATTCGGACGGACGGTGATGCTGTCCTTGGTGATGTCGATGGGGAAGCCGCATTTGATCATGGCATCGGTGACGGCTTTCATGTGCTCCGGCATGACGCGCTTGAGGGTGACGCCATCACCAAGCATGGCACCGGCGACGAGGAAGGTGCCGGCCTCGATGCGGTCTGGAATGACGACGTGCTCTGCGCCGTGGAGTTCTTTGACGCCTTCGATGGTGATGCGGTTTGTGCCTGCGCCTTCGATCTTGGCGCCCATCTTGATGAGGAAATTTGCGAGGTCTTCGACTTCGGGCTCGGCGGCAGCGCCTTCGATGATGGTGGCACCTTTGGCGAGGACCGCGGCCATCATGACATTGTCCGTGCCGAGGACGGTGGAGCCGTGCTTGCCCATGAGATTCATGGGGCCGCCTTTGAAGCCTTTCTTGGCATTCACAAAGATGTCTCCGCCTTCGACGGTAATCTGAGCGCCGAGAGCTTCGAGGCCTTTGAGATGGAGATCAACAGGGCGGTCACCAATCACGCAGCCGCCGGGGAGTGAGACGGTGCATTTTTTCAAACGACCTGTGAGGGGGCCGAGCACGCAGATGGAGGCGCGCATTTTGCGGACGAGATCGTAGGGCGCGACGGATTTGATCTTCTCTGCTTTGACGACGACGACGCCGCTGGCGCGCTCGACCTCGGCACCGAGCTCGCCGAGGATGCGGACCATGTAATTGGTGTCGCTGAGATCGGGCACACGGCGGATGGTGCAGGTGTCTTTGGTAAGGAGGGTGGCCGCGAGAATGGGCAGCGAGGAGTTCTTTGAGCCGCTGATGTTGATGCGGCCCTTCAGAGGTGCGCCGCCGTGAACGATGAGTTTTTCCATGTGTGAGTGCTTTGTGCTGCGGAAAGAGGCAGTGGCAAGCCATTCTTCGAAATCCTCACACAAGAAAGACCGCTTGAAAAAAGTTCTTGCCGAGTTGGATTACATGCGTAATCCTCGGATCACATTTGTAATCCAACCATGTCACGCCGCGCTCCCAATCCACCCGCCCCGAAGATTTCTGACGCCGAATGGACGGTGATGAATGTCTTCTGGCAGCGTGGGACGAGCACGCTGGCTGAAGTGGTGAAGGATCTGGAAGGAAGGCTGCTCTGGAAGCCACGCACGGTGCAGAGCCTGATCCGCCGACTGGCTGACAAAGGGGCGCTGGCGGTGGAGGCGGTGGGGCGCGAGTTTCGGTACTCACCCGCGGTGGCCCAGGACCAGTGCCAGCATGAGGAGAGCCGGAGTTTTCTGGATCGCGTGTTCAACGGCCGACTGACGCCCTTTGTAGCCGGGCTGATGGAACGTGAAGATGTGACGCAAGATGACCTGGCTGCGCTGCGTGAAGTGCTGAATCAGGCCGAGAAGAAACTTAAAAAGTAATCCAACCATGAATGCCGACGCTCTCCTCCACTGGCTGCTGCGCACTTCGCTCGAAGCGAGCCTCTTGATTTTGGCCGTGCTGGGGCTGCGGCTGATGCTGGGGACGCGGCTGAGCCCGGCATGGCGCATTGGCTTGTGGCTGCTGGTGGGGACGAAGCTGATGCTGCCGGCTTTTATTCCGGCGGGGTTTGGGCTGGGGGCGTGGTTTCAGCAGGATGAAGCGGCGCGTATGAGTGCGGTATCGGCTGCGCCAGCCATGGCGGCGGCGGATGTGGTGAGGACTGCTGATGGGGAGAACGTGCCGATGATTGCGGAATCCATCGGTGGTGGGTCTGAGTCTGCGGGAATGATTTCTGGATACACGCTGGCGCTGGGTGTGTGGGTGATGGGGGCGCTATGGGTCTTTGCGGCGGCGTTGTATCGGCAGCGGCAATTTGAACTGGAACTAAGTCAGCGTCCGCATGCCAATGCTGCGCTGCTGCGTGCGCTGGTGGCGAGTCTTTGCCAGAAGGCGGGGATTCAGAAGACTGTGCGCATTCTTCTCATGCCTGCGGGCACCACACCGGCGGTGGTGGGGATGGCGCAGCCGAGCATCCTGCTGCCGGAGGACTGGGAGACGCGCTTCAATGAACACAGCCTGCGCCATGTGCTGCTGCATGAACTGCTGCATGTGAAGCAGCATGATCTGATCTGGAACTGGGCCGCGACGGCAGTGCAGGCGCTGCATTGGTTTAATCCGCTGGTGTGGTTTGTGGTGTCGCGCTTTCAGGCGGACCGCGAGCTGCGCTGCGATGCGGGGGCGCTGGCGCTGCTCTCCCCCACGGAGCGGCTGGACTACGGGCATACGCTGCTGCGCATTCAGGAAAGCTTTTTCGCACCACCGGCCATGGCAGGGTTGGCCCCATGTGTGCGCAACCACCCTACCCTGCGCCAACGCATCCTCATGATTGCCCATCCAACCACCCGCCAGCCTGTGATTCAAACGCTGCTCGTTCTTACGCTCAGCGTGCTTGTTTGCTACTCATTCACGACCGCGCGTGCGGTGGAAAAGGAAGTGCCGGCGAAAGAGCGCAGCCGTGAGGGTGCGCGCGCACCTGCTGCTGAGCAGACGAAGACTGAAACCGGTGAAGCAGGCACACGTGAAGGTGATGGCGGTGCGAAGAAGTCCGGCATGCGTGAAGGTGACGGTGGAAGCCGGAAGCCAGGCACGGGTGATGGTGAAGGTGCGCGCAAGCCTGGTGCCCGCGAAGGTGATGGCGGAAGCAGGAAGCCAGGTGCACGAGATGGTGAGGGCTCTGCCAAGACTGGCATGCGTGATGGCGAGAAGCCACGCACAGGAGGAGAGCGCGATGGCGATGGCGGAAGAAAGACGGGTGCGCGTGATGGCGAAGGCGGGGCCAAGAAAACGGGAGCCCGCGATGGTGAAGGTGCAAATAAAACCGGCATGCGTGATGGTGAGAAACCACGCACAGGAGGTGAACGCGAGGGTGAAGGCAGCCGGAAGACAGGGGCGCGTGATGGCGACAAGGCCACCTCTTCAGGCGAGACGATCACCCTCAAGGTGATCAAGAACGGCGAGGCGGTGATGGTGGGTGACCAGGAAGTGTCCATGGGAAGACTGCGGGGGCACCTGAGCACCTTTTTGCCAGAGCATCCTAGTGCCAAAGTCGTGGTGACGGGGGATGAGGATGTGCCGCTAGGGGCGCTGCATAACACGGTGGATGCCGTGAGAGATAACGGGAACAAGAATGTGGGGATCAAGGCGGAGTGAGATTCACCCACACCAACCTCCATGGACTGGCTGTCACAATTCGAGCAATGGCATAAATCTCTTGCTGAACACAAGTTTGCCGAAGCCAATAGGCTTCTCGAAGAAGCACGCAAATCGATCCCCAAGACCAAGGGTAATGACAAATGGCAGTGGTTCGTGAATGCCCTTCAGTCTCGGGACACTTGCGGATTTGTGGCCTGCGTTTTCGCAAAACATCCTATCCCAAAAATTCTCATGGAGCCGTTTCTCATTGCTGGGATTCAGTTTGGGGATGCCAGCACCATTAAATCCTTTGTTGTTCCTTGTTTAGAGAGCTTTGGAGTGGAGGCGGTGGATGATTGGTTCGTTGCTCATGAAATAAACTCGCCCAGCGTTCAGAAAAAATCCGAGATGGCTAGATACTGGTATTCTTCGGTCAAGACCGCGCGGCACATATAAACAACCATGGCACTCATGCAAAAAGCACTCTTCTTTTTTGCACTCAGCTTTGTAGCTCGATCAATGGCTGCGACGCCTCAGGAAGTCACTGCGGCGATCACGAGGGCTGTTTCCTTTTATCATGCCAAAGCAGTGACTCATGGAGGGTATGTGTATCGTTACAGCGCTGACTTCACGCTGAGGGAGGCGGAGGGGATTCCGGGAGTGGACACGATTTGGATTCAGCCGCCGGGGACTCCGGCGGTGGGGATGGCGATGCTGGATGCGTATGAGGCGACGAAGGATGAGAAGTGCCTGGCTGCGGCAGTGGCGGCAGCGCATGCGGTAGCGCGCACGCAACTGGCCTCGGGGGGCTGGGATTACTCGGGGCATTTTGATGCGAAGAATCGTGCAGCGCAGCTTTATCGGCGTGATGTGGAGGGCAGGCTGATCGAGCGGAAAAAGGTGCCCGAAGGTGAAGGTGGGTGGGAGGTGTGGAAGAGACACGCGAACAAGAACAACTACTCCACGTTTGATGATGATGTCTCGCAGGCGGCGACTCGACTGCTGGTGCGGGTGGACCATGCGCTGGGGGGCAAGGATGCGGAGATCAAGGAGTCGGCGGATTTTGCGCTGAATGCGATCATGGCGACGCAGTACCCGGCGGGCGGGTGGAGCGCGAACTGGGACACCTGGCCGAGTGCGCCGCCGCCGGTGGCGATTTATCCGATCAAGGCGGGGAGTTATCCGGCTGACTGGCCGCGCAAGTGGCCGAAGGATTTCACGGGCTGCTATGTGCTGAATGACAACACGCATGCGACGCTGATGAGCACGCTCATCCTGGCGTGGCAACTGCGGGGGGATACGAAGTATCTGGAGGCGGCGAAGCGCGGCGGGGATTTTCTTGTCACGGCGCAAATGCCTGAGCCGCAGCCGGCGTGGGCGCAGCAGTATGACAAGGAGATGCAACCCAGCTGGAGCCGGGCGTTTGAGCCGAGTGCGATCTGCGGGCGCGAAAGCCAATCCGCGATGTGGGCGCTGCTGAGACTGGCGGCGGCCACGGGTGACAAGAAGTACCTGGCACCGCTGCCGCGGGCGCTGGCGTATTTGCGGAAGTCGCAGCTGCCGGATGGGAGGATCGCGCGGTACTATGAGTTGCAGACGAACAAGCCGTTGTACTTTGAGCGTGGTGAGGGCGGCAAGGGATTTGTGCTTACTTATTCGGACAAGAAGGCTTCATCCAACTATGGGTGGAAATGGGACAGTGAGCTGGATGCGATTGAGTCGATGGGGCGGAAGATCGGGCGCGGTGAGAGTGTTGTTTTTCCACGGGTGGAGAAAGAGCGGTGGAGTTCGCCGCCGACGGAGGGGGAGATTGGGACGATCTTGAAGGAGCAGCAGGCGGATGGTTCGTGGCCCGTGACGGATGAGGAGCGCGGGTGGATGCGCGATGCGAGCGGGAAGAAAACGCGGCCTGCGGGTGGTGTGATCTATAGCCTGGACTTTGTGCAGAATGTGAGGGCCTTGAGCGTGTGGCTGAAGGCGCAGAAGTAACACCTCTTTTGAACCACTGACTTCACTGATGATCCAAGCCATGAAAACTTCAGGCCATGAGCGTTTTTAAATTCTTCCACAGCCGTGCTGGCTCATGCTATCGGGCGTGGCGGAAAGGCGATCCCCTCACCCCAGCCCTCTCCCCGAAGATAACTATTTGTTGTCGTTGTGCATCAGGGGCGGGGAGAGGGAGAACCGTGTTTGCCGTTTTTTTCGCTCTTCTGATCTCCAGCCTGCCTCTTCTCGCTGCAGAGAAATATGAAAATGACACGCCGTGGTCGTATCAGCGGATCCTGCGTCCGGTGGTGCCGGTGGTGAAGGATGCTGCGTGGCCAAAGGATGACATTGATCGCTTTATTCTTGCGCGGCTGGAGAAGGATAATCTGCATCCGATTGGGGATGCGTCGCGGCTGACGCTGATCCGGCGGGCTTCGTTTGATCTGCGCGGACTGCCGCCGACACAGGAGGAGGTGGAGCGGTTTGTGAAGGATGCGGCGGCGGATGATGTGGCGTTTGCGAAGGTGGTGGATGCGTTTTTGCAAAGCGAGCGTTTTGGCGAACGGTGGGCGCGGCACTGGCTGGATGTGGTGAGGTATGCGGACAGTGTGGGCCGGGTGTGGAATGCGCCGTTTACGTATGCATGGCGCTACCGTGACTGGGTGATTGATTCGCTGAATGCGGACAAGGCTTACAATCGGTTTGTGGCGGAGCAGATTGCGGGGGATCTGCTGCCTGCGACGACTGTGCTGCAAAAGCGTGACCAGATTGTGGGCACGGGCATGCTGGCGCTGGGGAGCGTGAATTTGCAGGAGGGGGACTATGAGCAGTTTGTGCTCGATCAGGTGGATGACCAGATTGATGTGGTGTCGCGTGCGTTCATGGGGCTGACGCTGAGCTGTGCGCGGTGTCATGATCACAAAACGGAGCCGGTGAGCCAGAAGGACTATTATGCGCTGGCGGGCATTTTTTACAGCAGTCGCACGCTGCCGGGTCAGGCGAATCGCAGTGACATGAACGGTTCTGGGTATGTGGATCCTGAGATGCTGGTGGATCTGCCCACGAAGCTGGATGAGGCGGTGGGCCCGCCTGCGAAGCTGCCAGAGGGGATTCATTCGATGGATGACATCCGGGCGCTGGGAAATCCGAAGACCACGATCCGCTACGATGTGGATCCGCACTTTTGCATGGGGGTGATCGAGGGTGAGGCGAAAGATTGTGAACTGGCGGTGGGGGGAGATCCGCATGATCGCAAGACGGCGCCGGAGCGTGGCAGGCTGGGCATGCCTGCCCTGCCCCCGCTGCCGAAGGTTCCGGCGAAGTCCTCGGGGCGGCTGGAGCTGGCGCAATGGATGACGCAGCCGACACATCCGCTGACTTCACGCGTGGCGGTGAACCGCATCTGGCAGCATCTGTTTGGTGAAGGGATTGTGAGGACGGTGGATGATTTTGGCATCACGGGGAGTGATCCGACGCATCCGGAGTTGCTGGATCATCTGGCGATTCGTTTCGTTGAGGGTGGGTGGTCGGTGAAGAAGATGATCCGCGCGATGATGCTAAGCCGCACCTATCGGCTGGCGAGCACGGGAAATCCTGAGCATCCGGATGCTGGGAACAAGCTGCGGTGGCGCATGAATGCGAAGCGACTGGAGCTGGAGCCGCTGCGGGACACGCTGCTGCAGCTTGCGGGGAAGCTGACGTTTGACCGCCCTGAAGGCATTCAGGTGGTGGGCACGGGTGGCAAGGGGCGGCATGGGCTGACGCGTGGATTGCTCAGTGTTGAAGATGGGTATCGCACGATTTATCTGCCGGTGGTGAGGGACAATGTGCCGGAGCTTTTCAGCACGTTTGATTTTCCTGGGCCGACGCAGATCAAGGGGCAGCGTGATGTGACGACGGTGGCACCGCAGGCGTTGTTTTTCATGAACAACCCGATGGTGGAGGAACTGGCGGGTGAGATCACGGATAAAGCCGGGAAGGATGTTAAGGCGGTCTATCGACTCGTCTTGGGACGAGAGGCGTCCGTTGAGGAGGTGCATGATGCGGGTGAGCTGGATGTGCAGACGCTGGTGCAGGCGCTGCTGGGCACGGCGGAGTTTCGATATGTATTTTAGCTCCCTACCATTATGAATTCACTGTTTACCCGGCCTCTTCTCATGATGTGCGCACTGAGTTTCGCCGCTCAGCTCAAAGCCGAAACCCTTGTTCACTCAAGTGAGGAAAATTGGGAAGCCCGAGTTGCTGATATGCCGCCCCAAGTTCAGAAATTGGTGCGCAAGATTCAATCCATGGACATGCATCCCTATTTGCTGTCAGAGTTGAAGAACAACCGGCTGTTAATCTCACACTTCCTCATTCTCGAAGACTCTCTCGTGGCGATGGACTTCGATGAAGGACATACGACGGAGAAAGTGCTGTTCGATTTTGATGCAGCACGTGGTTGGACCATCATACGCCGCTCGCCTCTGGGCGACTGGAAATCAAAGGACCAGCGAAAAGGAGACAGGCTTACGCCCATTCCATTCCCGGTGGAAGCCGCTGCATCTGAACCCATCACCAAGAAGCCATGACCACACGCCGTTCCATCCTTCAATCTACCAGCACCGGCTTCGGCTGGCTGGCGTTTAATGCGCTGCATCAGCAGTGGGCGGGGGCTGCGGCACCGCCGAAGACGATCAATCCGCTGGCGCCGAAGGAGCCGCATTTTGCGGCGAGGGTGAAGCGGGTGATTTTCATGTTCATGCAGGGCGGGCCGAGTCATCTGGACACGTTTGATTACAAGCCGGAGCTGGCGAAGGCGGAGGCGAACAAGGTGCAAAAATACATGGGGAGCGTGTTTGAGTTCAAGCCGCGGGGGAAAAGCGGGATCATGATTTCGGAGGCGTTTCCGGAGCTGGCGAAGCATGCGGATGAGCTGTGCCTGCTGAACGGGATGCAGACGCGAACGAATGCGCACCAGATGGCGACGGTGGCGCTGCACATCGGGAGTGAAACGTTTGTGCGGCCTTCGATGGGGGCTTGGATTGTTTATGGTCTCGGCACAGTGGCGGAGGATCTGCCGGGCTTTGTCACGATCAATCCGGCGGCGGACAATGGCGGGGCGATGAACTATGGATCGGCGTTTTTGCCGGCGACGTTTCAAGGGACGCGCCTGAGCACGGGCGGCGGAGGCGTGCCGGATTTGAGCAATGGACGGCTCAGCGATGCGCAGCAGCGGAAGCAGATTGAGTTCATTCAGAAGGCGAATCGCAAGCTGCTCAGCGGAGATCCGGGGAATCCGGAGATCGAGGGGATTATTCAAAGCTATGAGCTGGCCTATAAGATGCAGACGAGTGTGCCGGAGGTGCTGGATCTCGACAACGAGCCGCAGAACATTCGTGAACTTTATGGCCTGGATGACGGCGCTACGGAACGCTTTGGCACGCAGTGTCTGATGGCGCGGCGCATGGCGGAAAAGGGCGTGCGGTTTATTCAGCTGACATCGCCGGGGTGGGATCATCACAATGGATTGCGGGACAATCTAGCGCGGCAGTGTACTTCGATTGACAAGCCGATTGCGGGATTGATCGCGGATCTGAAGCAGCGGGACATGCTGAAGGACACGCTGATTATGTGGGGGGGGGAGTTTGGGCGTGGCAGCGGCTATGACAATGAGCCGTATAATGGTCGTGGTCACAATGGTGGGGGCTATACCATGTGGATGGCGGGTGGTGGCGTGAAGGGTGGGTTTACCTATGGCAGCACGAATGACATGGGTGACAAGGCGGAGACGGGGATCATCGGCACGCATGATCTGCATGCGACGGTGCTGCATCTGCTGGGGATCAACCATGAGCGGTTGACGTATCGTTATGCAGGAAGGAATTTCCGGCTGACGGATGTGAGCGGTGAGGTGGCGAAGGCGATTTTGTTATGATGAATCCAGAAAAAGTACATACCATGTCTGATTGGTATGATGGCCCCAGAGGTGGCATTGCGGACTACTTGGGAAAACCGCATGTGTATGAGTCGCTGTGGAGTACTAGAGAAGGCGGATGTTGGACTGATTTGTTTTATCTCATGCGCTTGGATGATGAGACCTTCGCACTCGCCATGGAAGACTGGCAAATATGGCTTCGTTGGGAACAAGCATTTTACAGCGGTCAGACCTCACAAGGAACTCATCCAGCTTTGCCGTCCGATCTGCCGCGTCATCAACACCTTCAAACCCTGCTAGAAGGTCGTTTGGAAATAAACCCTCAATACGCCATTCTTGTGAGAGGTAAATTTAGCGTTTTGAAGCCTGCACCAGTTAAAGGCATGACTTCGGCATCATTGGAAGTCCAGTGGGAGTCCGCCGAGGATTCCACGAATGACACGATACTTTATTCAGAGCTGACAAAATCCGAGGATTAAGATTGTTCAACCAATCGCCCGTTTCAGCAGATTCGCGGTGATGCGTTGGACGCGGGCGTCAGTGCCGTGGGGGCGGGAGTAGTGGCTCCAGACGGGCATGTGGCCGGGCGGTTTGCTCAGGCCCTGGGCCCACCAGATGGTGGAGGCATTGAAGATGAAGTTGCCTTTCGGGCCGTCGAAGATCACGGCCTGCCAGTGTTGCGGATTGCTGCCGCCCTGGAAGGCGGTGCCTGCGGCGAGGATTTCGAGGCCGGGCAGATCCTTCGGTGCATCGCCATGATACTCCCAGCCGATCATGCCGGGAAGGGTGTCGCCCTGCTTCATGCCGGTGCCTTCAAAGACCCAGTGCGCGGGCTTGGTGCAGATCCAGTCGCCACCCCCGTTCACGGGGTCGATGTTGCGCACGCCCATGAGATAGCCTTCGTCCGGCCCGCGATGCGGATAGGGACCGTGATCCTTCTCGCGATCCACGGCATACTTGTAGTCGCCCCCATAGGGGCCGCCGCGGAAGATCCGACGATTGGGAACGCCGTCGGCATTCGGTGAGAAAGGTGTGACCCAGCAGACGGAATTGCCGGAGAGGAAGAGCAGATTGACGCCTGCATCGCGCATCTTCGCCACGCTGTCGTGCTGGCGGATGTCCCAGTACTCGTCGTGCCCGATGCTGATGAAGGCCTTGCACTTCAAGCCGTGATCCGGGGTGATCATGTCGGCATTGGAGCAGTAGGTCACATCGTAGCCTTCCTTCTCCAGCCAGTAGGCGGCCGGAAATTCAAAGCACAGCCACTCGCCGCTGCCGACGGACTGCGGATTCTCGTAGATCTGCGCATACTTGGCATAGGGACGATCAAAGCTCACATCGGACCACGGGCCCTGATTGCCCTTCGGATCGGTGTAGAGGGAGTAATTGTCCGGCCACTTGTTGTAGGCCTGCCAGGTGTTGTCGCTGCACTGAAAGAGGATGTCGGCCTTGCGGTCGTCGGTGACGATGAAGACGATGTAGCTCTGCCAGTAGGGCTCGTCTTTTGAGGCTGGCAGCGTGGTGAGCCGGCCGAGATAGACGCCGCTGAGCCAGTCCTGCGGAATGGTGATGGAGGTGGTCTTTTCCCAGCGGCATTCGCGGAGGCGTTTTTCGCCGATCCCGGGCACGGGCTGCTCTTTGCCTTCAAAGGGGCCGAGTTCGGTCATCAGGCGCGCGCCGCAGCCGCCGTAGTAGCCGGTGCGGAAGATTTCGAGCTTGAAGCGGGCGGTGGGTTGGGTGCTGACAAAGATGTCGAGGATCTCGCCTGCCTTCACGGACTGGCGGGAGCAGTAGCCTTCGATGAAGGGGGTGCGAAAGCCCTCGTTTTTGTCGAGGCGCATGCGGGTGAGCTGCCAGTCGTGCGAGCCGGGCTTGGAGTTTTCAGCGGTGATCAGGGACATTTGCAGAATACGCGGGTTGGAGGGTAAAACGATCAGAGGAGAGAGTTTCCGATGACAAGAGGCGTTTGAAGATCGCGGAGCGGGTGCGCGGCGGAGCGCATTGCAGACGCTGCTGGTGAATGTGAGGTGTAGCGGTGTACTGGGTTTGCTTCACCGGCATGATGCCTGAAACCCAGGGTTGCCTCGCTGAGGCTCGGCGAACCCTGGGCTCAAATACGCAGCCCCGTTGGGGCTGGTGTGTGGCGAAGCTAAGTGACGAAAGAATGGAGGCGTGCAGATCGGATAGCAGAAGGCTTCTCGCATACCTCCGGCATGCGCCCCAAGATGGGGAACATGATGCGAAGGGTCCGGTGGTTCACGCTGCACCGCTTCGCGGTTTCGCTTCACCATACCTAATCTCTCTGATCCTTTTAGGATCACCAGGCACGAGCCGGATTGTGTCGGGGTCAGGAGACCCCGACACCTTGGCTGTGGATCTTTTGACGAGCTTTTTGACCTGAGATCAATACGTCGCGCGGCCGCCGGAGAGATCGAAGACGGCGCCGGTGGTGAAGGAGCAGTCTTCGGAGGAGAGCCACGCCACCATCGCCGCGGCTTCTTCCTTTTTGCCGAAGCGGCCCATGGGGATCTTGGACAGCATGTAGTCGATGTGCTGCTGCGTGAGCTGCTTGAGGATGTCGGTCTCGATCACCGCAGGGGTGACGGCATTGACGATGATGTTGCTGGTGGCGAGTTCTTTGCCGAGCGACTTGGTCAGAGCGACGACACCGGCCTTGGAGGCGCTGTAGTGGGCGGCGTTGGGATTGCCCTCTTTCCCGGCGATGGAGGCGATGTTGACGATGCGGCCGTAGCCGTTTTTGAGCATGTGCGGGACGACGGCGTGGCAGCAGTAGAAGGGGCCGTTCAGGTTGATGGCCATGACGCGCTGCCATTCGGCGGGGTCGGTTTCCCAAGTCTTGGCGTTTGTGCCGGCGATGCCTGCGTTGTTGACGAGGATGTCGATCTTGCCGAAGGCGCCGATGGTGGATGCGGCGGCAGCTTCCACGGAGGTGATGCTGGTGAGATCCACGGTGGCGGTGTGCACTTTGCCGAGTGCGGAGAGTTCGGCTTTGGCCGCTTCGAGCGCCGCTGCGTCAATGTCCCAGAGGCAGACGCCTGCACCTGAGCGCAGCATGCGCTCTGCAATGGCGTGGCCGATTCCGCGTGCGCCACCGGTGACGATGGCAACTCTATCCTTGAGGTCGATTTGATTCATGGGCAGAGCAATCGCACTCAGTCCTCCCAGACTTTCAGGAGTTCGACTTCAAAGATGAGGGTTTCATTCGCTCCGATGTCGATTCCGGCCCCGCGCTTGCCGTAGGCGAGCTCGGAGGGGATGAAGAAGCGGTACTTCGCGCCTTCCTGCATGAGCTGGAGGCCTTCGGTCCAGCCTTTGATGACTCGCTTGAGCGGAAACTCGGCGGGTTCGCGTCCGGCGAGGTAGGAGCTGTCGAACTCCACGCCATTGAGCAGGGTGCCGCGGTAGTTGACCACGACGGTGTCCTTGACCTTGGGGCTTTTGCCGGTGCCGGGGGTGAGAACCTCATACTGCAGGCCGCTGGCGGTGGTGGTGATGCCTTCTTTGGTGGCGTTTGCGGCGAGGAAGGCCCTGCCGGATTCGAGAGCAGATTGGGACATGGGAAAATGGGTGAAAGGGGCGGGCTTCATCACCGCAAGCCAGGGCGCATGCAACCGCAAATGATGCGCAATGTGACGTTGGTTTTGGCGAAATCCCTGCCACTTTGCTTGCGTATCTTTGATACCCCCATTCCACCTTTTTCATGCTTCGACGCCTCATCTTCGTCTCCTTCGCGATTCCTTCCCTGCTGTCCGCCGCTGAACGCGGCCAGGATGCCTACAATCAGCGCATCCTGCCCCTGCTGCAAAAATTCTGCTATGACTGCCATGGCGACGGCACGGACAAAGGCGACTTCGCGCTGGATGAGTACCCGGAGTACTCCAAGCTCATCGGCGACAAGGTGCTGTGGGATCATGCGAGGCAGCAGCTGGTGACTCATGTGATGCCGCCGGAAAAGAAGGACAAGCCTTCGCTGCCGGAGCGCGATGAGATCGTGGCGTGGATCGACAACACGGTATTTTGGTTTGACCCGCAGAAGATCGATCCGGGGCACATCACCTACCGCCGACTGAACCGCACGGAGTATAACAACACGATCCGGGATCTGCTGCTGGTGGACATGAAGCCTGCGAACGATTTCCCGCCGGACGACACGGGCTACGGCTTTGACAACATTGGCGACGTGCTGAGCATCTCGCCGATGCTGATGGAGAAGTACATCCGCGCGGCGAATGCGGTGGCGGTGAAGGCGCTGGACACCTCTGATGTGCCGCGGCTGGACTTGGAGCTGGGTGCAAAGAAATTCTGGAACCAGAAGGGCGAAACGAAGGAGTGGGAGGGTGTGAGGTGGTTTCACAGCAACGCGGATGCGGCGACAAAATTCACCGCGCCTGCGTATGGCAACTACCTGCTGAAATTCCACCTCTCTGCGACGCAGGCCGGACCGGATGCGGCGAAGGTGGCGCTGCGCGTGGATGACAAGGAGCTGGGAACCTTTGATGTGACGGCTCCTTATCACGGCGACAAGGGCCCGTGGCAGACGATCAAGCAGGTGGTTCCGCTGAAAAGTGGTGAGCACAAGATCGTGGTACGGTTCTTGAATGATTTTGCTGATCCACAGAATCCTGATCCTGACAAGCGCGACCGGAACCTGGCGCTGGACAAGATCGAGGTGGAAGGGCCTGACGGGCTGCTGCCGCCGCGTGGCACCCGGCTTGTGCAATGGCTGCTGGATGGCAAGCCTGCGGGCCTGCCCGCCATCAACCTGAGCGGTGAGGATTTCGAAAACGGCCAGGGCAATGCGTCGCGGGACACGGGCACCATTGAACTGCCTTCGAACGGCTATGTGAAGCATCATCTGGATCTGGCCATGGCCGGAAAGTACCGCCTGATCATCAAAGCGGGTGCGCAGCAGGCGGGTGGCGAACCGGCGAAATTTGATGTGCGCATCGGTGGCAAAAATGCGGGCTCGTTTTCCATCACGGCCAAGGATCAGACGCCGCAGGTTTTCAAAACGGAAGTCGAACTGCCGGCGGGCAAGCATGAGATCCAGGTGTGGTTCCTCAATGACTACTATGATGAGAAGACGCACGAGGACCGCAACTTCTGGCTGCATCAGCTCACGGTGGAAGGACCGCTCGGTCAGCCGGGAGGCATCGCTGTCGCGGACGTGCATGGCCTTGTGGACAAGCTGGGGCAGCGCCTGTTCCGCCGCCCGCTGCGTGATGCTGAAAAGGCCAAGTGGCACGGCATCGCGGATCTGGGGCTGAAAGAAAACCTGCCGCCGCTGGAGGCCATGGGCTACGTGCTGCGCGGCATGCTGATGTCTCCGGGGTTTCTGTATCGGGGATCTCCCACGCCGACCGGAGCGGTGCAAAATGGCGTCGCATTGATTGATGAGTACAGCCTTGCCTCGCGGCTTTCGTATTTCCTGTGGTCCGCGCCGCCGGATGACAAGCTGCTGCAACTGGCGGCCAAGGGTGAGCTGCGCAAAAACTTGGCTGCGGAAGTGAAGCGGATGATTGGTGACTACCGTGCGTGGAGTCTGACGGAGGATTTTGCGGGTCAGTGGCTGCAACTGCGTGACATGGACATCGTGGATGTGGACGAGAGACGCTTCCCGGACTGGAAGGGTGGAATGGGCTACGCGATGAAGAAGGAATCGCAGACGTTCTTCGACAACATTTTGCGAAACAACCTCAGCGTGATCGAATTCCTGAATGCGGACTACACTTTCGTGAACGAAAAGCTGGCCCGCTACTACGGCATCCAAGGCGTGAAGGGCGACAAATACCAGAAGGTGTCGCTGCAGGGCACGCCACGTGGCGGCATCCTGACGCAGGGGAGCATTTTGACGCTGACCTCCACGCCGACGCGAACCTCGCCGGTGAAGCGTGGCAAGTATCTGCTGGAAAACATTCTGGGAACTCCGCCGCCGCCTGCACCTGGTGGAGTGGCGCCGCTGGATGAGCGGAAGCAGCAGTTTGGCAAGCTGACGCTGCGGCAGCAGTTCTCCGAGCACCGGAGCAATGCGGCCTGCGCCGGATGCCACGCCTTCCTGGACCCGATGGGATTTGCCTTTGAAAATTACGACGCCATAGGCCGCTGGCGCGACGAGGAGAAGAAGCAGCCGATCGATGCCTCGGGGTCGCTGGTGCGCGGGCAGACTTTTGCGAATCTGGCCGAACTGCGCAGCATTCTGGTGCGTGACATGAGCGATCAGTTTGTGAAAAACGTGGCGGACAATCTTCTCATCTACGCGCTGGGGCGTGGGCTGGAATACTCCGACAAGCCCACGACGGAGGAGATCCTGCGCAAGGCCAAAGCCTCCGGCAACCGCATGCAGGACATCATCCTGGCCGTGTGCGAGAGCGTGCCGTTTCAGAAGATGCGGGTGGCTCCTTAGAGACACTTCCATTTGAAGACGACGGTCTTGATTCGCCGAGAGGACGGTCAGACCTTTGACCTGCCGCTGGAGCAACTCACCGACGACTCCAAGCGGCGCATCGAAGAGCACCGCGCGGCGAAACGAAGCGGCATGGTGAAATGAGTCTGGGCGTACTGGTTCAATGATCGGACCAGATCATTTTTCTTTGAGCGGCCTCGTGGCGACGTTTACTGGGAAACATGCATTCCATCCTCATCATCGGCTGCGGCAGCATCGGCGAACGCCATCTGCGCTGCTTTCAAAAGACCGGCCGCTGTGAGGTCAGCGTGTGTGATGCGAATGCGAAGCTGCTGGGCGAGGTGAGCCAGCGCTACGGAGTGCCTGCGTTTGGCAGCCTGGCGGAGGCGGCGCAGGCGCGGCGCTTTGATGCGTGGGTGATCTGCACGCCTGCGCACACGCATCTGGCGATAGCGCGTGAAGGATCGGCGCAGGGTGCTGCACTGCTGATCGAGAAGCCGCTGTCTGTGACGCTGGACGGGCTGGAGGAAACGCGTGAGGCCATGGCCCAAAGCGGACGGTTTGTGGCGGTGGCGTATGTGTACCACTGCTTCCCGTGGGTGGTGGCGGCGCGTGAGTTTTTGCAAAGTGGCGTGCTGGGGAGGCCGCTGCATGCGAGCGTGGTGGCGGGACAGCATTTTCCCACGTTCCGACCGGCGTATCGCGATATTTATTATGCACGACACGAGACGGGTGGCGGGGCGATCCAGGATGCGCTGACGCACATTGTGAATGCCTTGGAGTGGATGATCGGGCCGATGACGCGGGTCTTTTGTGATGCGGCGCATCAGCAACTGGAAGGGGTGAGCGTGGAGGACACGGTGAATGTGACGGCGCGCCATGGCGATGTGCTGGCGAGCTATGCGATGACGCAGTTTCAGGCGGCGAATGAGACGGTGTTTGAAATTCACTGCGAAGGTGGCAGCCTCAAAATTGAATCTCATGCGCAGCGCTGGGGCAACATGAAGCGCGGTGAGACAGCGTGGACATGGAACACCACCGCGCCGCTGGAGCGTGATGATCTTTTCATTGCGCAGGCGAACGCTTTTCTGGATGGCATGGAGGGCAAGGCCTGCGCGCTGAGCACCTTTGAAGAAGCGGTGCAGACGCTGCGCTTTAACCGTGCCGCACTTGACTCTGCCGCCACCGGCCTGCCCATCACGATTTCATGAACGACGGACGCAAAGAACTCCGCCTGGCGATGCTGGGCATGATTGAAGGAAACGGGCATCCATATTCGTGGAGCGCGATCGTGAACGGATTTGATCCGACCGCGATGGCGCAGTGCCCCTACCCCGCCATCTTGAACTATCTGGGCAAGCAACGCGTGGAGGAGGTGCGGATTCCCGGGGCGCGGGTGACGCATCTGTGGACGGATGATCCGGCGGATGCACCGAAGGTCGCTGCGGCGAGCTTGATCCCGAACGTGGTTTCGAAGCCGGAGGATGTGATCGGCCACGTGGATGCGGTGATCATTTCGACGGATGACGGGGATGACCATATCCGCCGCGTGAAGCCATTTATTGAGGCGGGGCTGCCGGTGTTTGTGGACAAGCCGATGGCGACGAACATCGCGGACCTGCGGCAGTTTGTGCAGTGGCACAAGGCGGGGGCTGTGATTCTTTCCACGAGCGGCATGCGCTATGCGCCGGAGATGAGGCTGAGTGATGAGCAGCGTGCGCAGCTGGGCGAGCTGCGGTGGATCACGAGCTTCACGTGCAAGACGTGGGAGCGCTATGGCATCCATGCGCTGGAGGCGGTGGAGCCGCTGCTGGGGCCGGGGTTTCTGAAGGTGCAGGCACTGAGTGATGCGGGAGGTGATGTGATGCACCTGACGCATCGCAGCGGCGTGCGGGTGACGATCGGCGCGCTGCATGATGCGTATGGCAGCTTTGGTGCGGTGCATCTCTATGGCACGCAAGGGCAGCTGCCGCTGCGGCTCACGGATACTTACAACGCTTTCCGCGGGCAGCTGGTGGCGTTCATCGACATGCTGCAAACGGGTGCGCGTCCCCTGCCCTTTGATGAAACCGTGGAACTGATGGCAGTCATCATTGCTGGACGGCGCAGCCGCGAGCAGAATGGCGCGGTCATCCACATTGCCGACATCCTTTCCGAAACACATTCATGAAACTCCGCCCCTCCCGCATCCTTCGCGAAATTCGCGCTGGTCAAAACAGTACGGTCATCAAACTGAACATGGGTGATCCCCGCATCGTGGAGCTGGCGGGCCTTGCCGGAGCGAGTGCGGTGTGGCTGTGCAATGAGCATGTGCCGAACAGCTGGCTTAATCTGGAGCATCAGGTGCGTGCGGCGAAGCTGTATGACATGGACACCATCGTGCGTGTGAACAAGGGCGGCTACAGCGAGTACGTGAAGCCTTTTGAATGCGATGCCACGGGCATCATGGTGCCGCATGTGACGAGTGCTGACGAGGCGCGCAACGTGGTGGACATGGTGCGCTGCCGCCCGCTGGGCAGCAAGGCGCTGGATGCTGGCAACATGGACGGTCTTTTCTGCCAGGTGCCGCTGGCTGAGTACGCGGAGCACTGCAACACTGAGAAGTTTGTCATTCTGCAAATCGAAAGTCCCGAGGCGCTGGAGGTGGTGGAGGAGATCGCGGCGGTGCCGGGTTTTGACATGCTGCTGTTTGGCGCGGGAGATTTCAGTCATCGCATCGGCAAGCTGGGACAGGCCACGCATCCGGAAGTGGTGGCTGCGCGCAAGCGGGTGGCGGCTGCGGCGCTGAAATACGGGAAATATCCAGCAGTGGCTTCGCTCTACGGGCAGAAGGAGGAGGTAATGGCGGAAGGAACGCGGGTCTTTACACTGGGGGCGGATGTGCTGGAACTGGGCAATGCGTTCAAGAAGCTGGTGGGTGATTTTGGTGGGGCAGGCTCCGCGAACGGCAGTGATTCAATTTACCAATCCAAGTAAGCGCCATGTCTAACGATCTCTTTTCTCTTCAAGGCAAAACGATTCTTCTCACCGGAGGTGCGGGACTTTATGGCCGTGGTCTGGCGGCCATGCTGGCACAGACTGGGGCGACGCTGATCCTGGCCTCGCGTGATGTGGCGAAGCTGCAGGTGGTGGCGAAGGAGGAGACGGCGAAGGGTAATCGTGTGTTTGCGGAGTCGCTGGATCAGGGAGATGAAGGCTCTGTGGTGGCGCTGCATGAGCGAGTGACTGCGCAGCATGGTCCGTTGCACGGACTGGTGAACAACGCGGTGCTGCGGCCGATGAAGGGGGCGAATGGCGCGGCGGAGCAGTTTGCGGAATCCATGCGAGTGAATGCCACGGGTGTGATGCTGATGCACCGGCACTTTGGCAAGACGATGGCGGAGACGGGACGCGGCAGCATCGTGAACATCGGGAGCATTCAGGGGATGATCGGCCCGAGCTACGAGCTGTACACGGGCACGAACATGGGTGACATGCCGCCGGATTATTTCTTCCATAAGGGAGGCATGGAGAATCTCACGCGCTTTTATGCGGCGCTCTATGGTCCGCAGGGGGTGCGGGTGAACAACCTGGCTCCTGGGGGCTTTTTCAACAACCAGCCTGAACCGTTTTTGCAGAGGTACTGTGAGCATACCATGCTGGGACGCATGGCAGATGAGACGGATCTGGGTGGCGCGGTGATCTTTCTGCTGAGTGATGCGTCGAGGTACATCACGGGAGTGAACCTGCCGGTGGATGGAGGGTATACGGCGAAGTAGTTTTGAGCGGACCGTTTGCGCGGGCGCTGAAGGGCGGGCGCTTTAGGAAAGGGGGTGAGCGGTCGGGATTGCAGGTGGCGCTGGGACGAAGGATTCCAGGGACGCGCACAACGCGTCCCTACCAGCCTTGGGGCTGCGGCACGGATTGTTCTGCGTGGGGGCTCCGGAACGAGCTGAAGCTCGGGATTACTTTAGGTCTGCTACGGGGATGCGGAAGAATTTGTCGGTGCGGGACTTCTGCTTGTCTTCGCCGCCGAGGCAGTAGATGAAGCTGTCGAGCTTTATGAGGCCGACCATGGCGGCGTAGGGCAGTGATTTGGCTTTGGTGTAGGTGTTGGACTTTACGTCGTAGATGAAAGCATCGGCGGTGAAATCAGTGGTGTAGCCACCGGCGAGGTAGATGTGCTGATCATCGAGCGTGACGGCGTTGAGGCCGCGATTGGGCGCGGCGAGGGACTGCAGTTTGCGCCAGGTGTTTTTTGCGGGTGATAATGCATAGGCTTCCACGGAGTTTAATGGAGCTTTGGCGGTGGAGTCGTAGTTCATGCCGCCGAAGATGAAGAGTTCGGAACCCACCACTGCGGAGGCGGCGACGGCAAAGGGTTTGCCGGGGTAGTCGGCAAGCTTGGTTATCTGCCAACTGCCTTTGATCCATTCCACGACGTGCACAGAGCGCTGGACACCGGCGATGTTTGCGGCGTCATCGGTGCCACCGACCAGGACGTGTTTGCCATTCACCGTTCCCCCGGCAGCAAGGATCACCGAGGCGGGCAGTGCGGGCAGTTGCACGCGGGTCTTTTCTCCTTCTGTGACCGAAAGAGCTTTCAGTGATTGCGTGCCGTCTGTTCCACCGAGATATGCGAACGCCGTGTCACTTTGAAGGTTGGTTCCATAGGCCACGGGACTGTTCAATTCACGGAGCTTGGTCCACTTGCCTGCGGCTGGATCAAAGGAATGGATGGCGCGGAGCCAGTTTTTTTTGCCGCCCTCCCAGTTGGTGCCACCGATAATCACGATTTTACCATTGCTCACGCCGGACAGGAAGCCGCCGTTTGGCTCGGGGAGCGGAGGGAGCGGCTGCCAGTCGGCGGCGTGCATGGTGACTGTGTGTAACGCAAACAGCATGATGCATAAGAGTATGAGAGCATTCTGGAGCGCGCCAAGACGCGGGAGTTTTTCGCAGGCCTTCGGATTCTCGAAAGCGCCAGAAGACTGGCGCACTCCAAGACGCTGGCGCGACGTGCGCTGAGCCAGATTAAACAGTCGTTTTGTCATCCGGGTCGGTTGCGCGTTCATAGTGGTCGGTGTGGGGTGATTTCCAGTCGGGGCGCAGGCGGACGTCGCCTTTGCCGGCGAGTTCACCGGGCTGGCTTGGGGGCGTGGCGTCTGCTGCTCTGCGCATCTCCCACCAGCACTGGCCGCAGTGGTTGTGCTCGTGATTGATGACGAAGCCAGCCTTCTGCATCAGGGGGCCGATCCAGCCCATGCAGTGGTCGCAGTAGTCGGTGTACTGATTGAGGCCATTGCGCAGGAGAAAGCCCTTGGAGGGGCACTCGTGCATGTCGATGCGGAAGACGTCGTCGGTGACGGTGCGCTCGTACACGGCACCTTCGTCCGCGAGCGTGGGGCCCCAGTATTCCTTCATGCCCTCGAAGCCTTTGGCTTCGATGAGTTTCGAAGCGTGGAGCTGGGAGTCCTGATGGATGGCCTCGTCCCAGTAGGCGCGCACGAGGTCATGGCCGCCCTGCGCACGGAGCCATTCAAAGGTCCACTCGTAGTGCCCGCAGAAATCGTAACAACCGATCATGATGCTGTGGCGATGTCCTCCAGGTTTTGCGGAGCGGCTTCTGCTGTTCGTTTGGTGAAGCGCTGGGTGCAGGTGCCGTTGCCACCGCAGATGCGAACGGTCAGGCCGGAGGGCTCGGCGATGGCTTCGTTTACAAAGTAACAGTGCTGGCAGAAATTGGGGACGATGGCGCGGCCATGATCGCGCAGATGATGGATGGCGGGGCAGCGTTTGACTTCGAGGCGGACTTTATCAGCAGATTCGATGACCTCGACCTCGACCTCGGCCCCTGGCTCTGCCTTGAAAAAGGAGCGCCAGTAATCTGCCACGCCGCGCATCCCCTGCTCTGCCCACTTCAGTGACACGGGGCGGTAGTAGCTGGCGCCGATGTCGCGCCAGTATTTTTTCAAAGCCTCTTCACCGTGATGCCGCTGAATGAAGCGAAAGGTGGCATTGATGGCGAAATAGAAATCCGCGTGGCCCACCGGCTTGGTGTCGGTGTATGGCAGAGGTGATGGCGTCTCGGCGTCTGACATGAGGATTGACTGGCGGCCATCATCCATACGATGGGACTGCTCCAGTTTCTTGTTTAATCGGCTGGTTCTAAAAACAAACCAGCAAACAATGGTCTCGCAAATCGTTGAATCCACGATCATCGCTTCCTCATGACGCACTTCTCCTGGCTTGATTACACCCTCTTTGGCGGCTACCTCGCGGCATCAGTCGGCATTGGTTTGTTCTCGGCACGCGGGTCCAAATCATTGGGGGACTACTTTCTGGCCGGGCGCGGGATGAACAGCATCCTGGTGGCCATGTCCATTTTGGCGGCGTTGTTTTCAGGCATCAGCTATCTTGCGGGTCCGGCGGATGTGTACAAGAACGGCTTTGCGTTTGCCTACATCGTGCTGGCGTTCTTCATCGCCACACCCTTCACGGCGATTTACATGCTGCCGAAGTTTTATCAGTCGCGGTTCTTCACCGCGTATCAGTTTCTTGAAGAGCGCTTTTCGCTGTCCGTGCGGCTTCTTGCCTCCGGATTGTTCATCTTCCGCGTCGCGCTCTGGCTGGCCGCGGCCACGTATGCGCCAGCACTGGCGCTGGAAAAAGTCACCGGCATGCCGCTGTGGATCACGATTCTTGCGACGGGCACGCTGACCACGCTTTACACCGCGCTCGGAGGCATGCGTGCGGTCATCTGGACGGATGTGATGCAGCTGATCGTGCTTTTCGGCGGGCAGATGATCATTGTGTTTGTGGCAATTGGCAAAATCCCCGGTGGTCTCGGCGGAGTGTGGGACACGGCGATGGCGGATGGGCGCATGGATTTGAGCCTCTCTTTCAGCCTGTCTGAGCGTGTCAATATCTGGGCCGTGCTGGTGGCCGGCGCCTTCCTGCATCTGGTGCAGATGGCCACGGACCAGGTCTCTGTGCAGCGCTACCTCACAGCTGGCAGCTTGCAGGAAGCGAAGCGATCGCTGTGGATCAAGCTCTGGCTCATCCTGCCGGTGCTTGTGCTCTTTTACGGCACGGGGCTGGTGCTCTACGCTTTTTACAAGACGCATGGAGATCCCATGGCTGCAGGCCTGATCGCCAAAGAGGATCAAATCCTGCCCTACTTTGTGGTGACGCAGCTTCCGGCCGGACTGCCGGGGCTGCTCATTGCGGCGATCTACGCGGCCAGCATGTCCACGATTTCTGCGGGACTCAATTCCCTGGCCTCCGCGACGGTGGTCGATTTCAAGCAGCGCCTCTCCTCGGCCCCGGAGGGCACGCAAGCGCAGCAGGTCGGCAATGCGCGGTGGATCACGGTGGCTTACGGCATCATCGTCGTGGGGCTCGCCTTTGCGGTGTCATTCATGCCGGGAAATCTGGTGGAGTCTGTCAACACGGTGATCGGACTGATTGGCGGGCCGTTGCTGGGGCTGTTCTTTCTGGGCATGTTCACGCAGCGGGCCACCACGCGTGGAGCACTGCTCGGCTGTCTGGCGGGGTTCGTCAGCCTGCTGGGAATCTTCATGTATCAAAACGGTGTCTTCACGGCGGTGAAGCCGCCGATGCTTGTCTCCTTCATCTGGTTCAGCCTGCTGGGCACGATCATCACGATGACCGTGGGCCTGCTTACCTCCGGCCGATCTGCCCTGTCGTCAGGCCGCCATCAATGATGATGGTCTCGCCGGTGATGTAGCTGGCGGCGCTGCAGCAAAGAAAGACAGCGGCGCCTGCCACATCTTCCGGTGTGCCCAGGCGCTGAAGGAGGATCTTCTTCTCATAGTGCTGCACCATGCCGCCATCGCTGGAATGGTGGAGGCCCGCGGTGAGGGGCGTCTTGATCAGACCTGGGGCTACGCCGTTCACGCGGATGCCATGATCCGCGAGGGACACGGCGAGAGATTTTGTGAGCATCACGAGCGCGCCTTTGCTGGCATCATACGCAGCGGAATCCAACTCGGCCTGAAAGCCATTGGTGGAGGAGGTGATGACGATGCTGCCGCCGCGTTTCTCCGCCACGAGGCGACGAGCAAAAGCCTGTGCGGCGAAAAAGGCTGAAGCCATGTTGAGATTCACGGTCTTGTCCCAGCGTTCCCGCGTCATCTCAAGGAAGGGGACATCGAAAAAACTGCCGGCATTGCAGATGAGGGTGTCGAGGCCGGGCTCGGCTTCAAAGGCATGCTGCACCAACTGCGCAGGAGCCTCCGGGGGGGAGAGATCGCATGAGAGGTAGGAGGCCCATGCTGGGAAATCCGCAGGACGTGCGGTGAGCCCGTGACACACCACACGCGCCCCGGCCTCATGGAGGCCGTTTGCCATCGCGTATCCAATGCCCTGAGATGACCCTGTCACCAATGCGGCCCGACCTTCAAGAGAGAATGCTTTCGTCATGCAGCTTCAAATAATCGCGGATATTGGTGTGCGCAATGCGCTCCACCATTTCTGTTCCGCCAGCTGTCAGGGCCTCCACCTCAGCCTTGTAGGTGCTGATGAGGCGTACGACCTGCCCATTGATCTCGGCGGCGTAGCTATAAAACGGTGAATCGCTGCCCCACATGAATTTTTTCGGATAGACCGCCGCGAGATCGGCGATAACCCGGGCGGGATCGGTGTAATCCGAGTCGAAGCGTCGGGCTTTGGGGGCAATGTAGGGCAGATCCTGCACCGCGCCCACGCAGTGGATGCAGTGGGCGGAGTTGTCGAACCAAGTGTTTGGCAGCGCCTGCACGCGGTCGAGGCACTCTTTGTCATAGCGACAGGAGTGAGCGAGGCAGAAGCGCACGCTGGGGTTTTCCTCGGCGATGTCGAGAATGTCGTGCGCCTGCGCCCAGAGGTCGCTCTCGGCCACGCTGGAGTGGATCAAGAATGGCACGTCCCATTCCGCCGCGAGTTCCACGAAGACTTTGCCGAGATCCCGCAGGTGCTTGATGTCGGCCTGAAGGATGGTGGTCTGCATCTTGATGCCGTAGAAGCGGTAGTCGGCGCGCAGCTTGCGCAGTTCCACGGCTTGCGCGGCGGTGTTGCGCATGGGATCGGCCATGACAAAGGGCAGCATGCGTTTTCCCTCTTCGGGAAAGAGCTCGTAGCATTCCTTCATGAGGCGGCGGTTTTCAAATGCGTAGGGGATGTCCTGCAGGCGTCCCTTCTCGTCCTTGATCTCATTTTGCATGAAGACGGTGACGTCCAGCGCGAGATGGCTGACGAAGGGGAAGACGATCCAGCGGTCCACGCCGAGGGCGCGGCCTTCATCGTGCATGGCGACGAGGTGCTGGGCGTAGGGGAAATCGCCGTGGAGGTAGAAGAGAAGGTCTGAGCCGACGTGGTTGTGGCAGTCAATGATCATGGCAGAAGGAGTTTTTAAACGAGTCGTGCAAAGCCTTGTTGCGGGCCTTGTGCGGCCTCCAGGGGAGTTTTGGAAACGATGGCGAGGGATTCATCCAGAGCGGCGAGCATGTCTGACAGCATGGCCTCGGTGTGGGGCCAGGTCACATAGAGCTGGCTGGACATCAGGAAGCCCCGCTGGAGCATGTGGCGGATCATGTGCTGCTTGGCCGCTGGATTGGCAAAGGCGAGAGAGGGTGCGCAGGGCATGCCGCCGATTTTGAGCTGGAGGTCGGGATGCCGTGCGGCGACTTCGCGCAGGCCGGACTGCAGGCGCTCGCCCATCTGCCACACTTTTTTCTGCACGCCCTCGCGCCGCATTTTGGCGATGCAGGCCAGCGAGGCTGCGGTGCCTACGCCATCGGTCCAGTAGCTGCTGGAGATGAAGCTGCTGTTTGCGGCATCCATGACCGTGTTTTTGCCGATGATGGCTCCGGCGGGGTAGCCGTTGCTCATGGCCTTGGCATAGACGGCGATGTCGGGCTCAATGCCGAGCACGGGAGCGGCGCCGGGAAAACCATAGCGCCAACCGCTGGTGACTTCATCGAGCACATAGACGGCTCCGGCGGCATGGCAGGCATCGATGACCTGCTGCATGAAGCCATCGCGGGGGAGTTCGGAGCGCATGGGTTCCATGACCACGGCGGCGAGTTTGCCCTCGAGCTTTTGCATGGCGGCCTTGAAGGAGGCGAGGTCGTTGTAGCGGAAGGGTACGGCGGTGCCGGCGAGCTCGCGTGGCACGCCGAGGGGTTGCAGGCCAGGAAGCAGGTGGCCATCGAGTGCGGCGTCATCGCCGAGATTTGCGGCGAGATACCAGTCGCTCCAGCCGTGGTAGCCGCAGAAGGCGATGCCGCTTTTGCCGGTGGCAGCGCGTGCGATGCGCACGGCGAGCCCGAGGGCCTCGCCGCCGCCGCGTGCGTAGCGGACTTTGCCGGCCCAGGGATGGAGATCGAGCAGGACATCGGCGAGTTTGACTTCGTCTGGGGATGCCAGTGTGGCGTAGCTGCCGAGATTCACACGGCGCTTTACGGCGGCGTTCACTTCATCATCGGCATGACCGAGCAGGATGGCGCCGACGCCGCCGGTGAAGTCGGTGTAGCGTTTGTCATCGAGATCCCAGATAAATGCGCCTTTGGCACGGGAGAAATAGGAGGGCCAGGACTGGGGATCGAAGAGATGCGCGCGCTTGGAGAGGAGGCCGGTGCCGCAGGAGATTTTGGTTTTTGCCTCTTCCCAGAGTTTGGGCCCGCTGGGTGCATCGGGTTCCGGTTTGAGGAGACGCAGCGCATTTTCGCGGAAGATGTCTTCCATATCTCCCGACGTCATGCCGGTGTCTTCGCAGGCTTCGCGCAGACAGAGGAGGGATTCGATGCCCACGGTGGTGTACTGGCCGAAGATGGTGAGCTTGTCTCCGGTAATCTCCGGATGAATCCAGGTAAAGCCATCGCCCTGGGTGATGCAGGAGCCGCGGAGTTCGCTGACCATGTAATCGCTGCCCCAGAGGACGCGGCGGGGGCCGAGGATCTCCAATGCAGCGCGGAAGGCTCCGGCTTGGGTGACGGCGGAGGTGTCCACGACGACGTTGTCCAAATCGATGAGATGATGGAGGCCTTCACGGGCGTGGCGGTAATTGAACGAGCGGGCCACGTGAGCGAGCACGAGCTTGCAGCGTGGGTAGCGGCGGCAGAGGCGGCGGATTGCGGACACATTGCGCGGGTCGGTGATACCATCGGCGAGCATGATGTGCAGCATCATGATACCGTCGTACTCATGGCAGAGCTCCCACATCCATTCAGGGGCGAAGGATTCGATCTCTGCTTCTTTCGTATCTGGCACGTCTGCGTAGAGGCGGTAGGGTTTGATGCCGACGAAGACGCCGGTGCTCAGGAGACGCCGCACTTCGGCAGGGTCATCTGTGGGTGCGGCGAGGACGAGGGCGCGGGAATTGCCCGTGGCATCCACCTGGGACTGCAGCCAGGCATTCTCCCCTGCCCTGTCATTGCCTGCGCTGGGGTAGCCGAAGAACAGGCCCTCCACCTGACGTTCTGGAAGCCACAGGCGCATGGCGGCCTGGAAGTCCTGCATGCCGTAGCCGCGATCCGCATCCAGAAACACCGGACGGTTTCCCTGCGCGAAATGGCGCGAGTGGAAGAGATGGGTGTGAACATCAAAGACCTTAGCCGGCACGAAGCCGTCAATGGCGCGGTGAAGCAGCTTGCGATCTGTTTCGTTGAGTTCGGTGACGAGGGTGAGGGACATGGAGGTCAGTCGTTGAGGTAGATGGCATAGACCTTGGCGGCGCTGCCGGATGGGAAGTGCACGCGGAGTGCGAGCTTTTTGCCGGAGGGCAAGGGCTTGGGCCAGGTGATGGGGACGCGGACGCCGCTGGTGGTCAGCTTGACTTCGTAGCCGTCGAGCGGGTGGTCAAGAGGGTCAAGGAGTTGCACGGTGAGGGGGGATTCGGGGGTGGCGCCGTCCACATTCAGGGCGATCTCTTTGGCGGTGAAAGGGCTGGTGATGAAGTGGCCTTCCTCCTCGGCGACCTTGCGGGAGAGGGAGCCGAAGCCATCGCGGCGAAGGGTGGCGAGGCCGATGTCCATGTTCTCCAGATCACCGCCGGTGTTCCAGTGGGAATACCAGATCATGGTCTTGTCTCCCTCGTTCACGAAGGCGTGGCCCTGAAGGATGGCGATGTCGTCCCACTCGCCCTCTTTGCCCCGTGGGATGACTTTGAAGCCGGGGACGGGCTCGCGATAGTGCACGCCGTCGTTGCTGATCATGAGGCCGAGATCCACGCGCACGCCGTAGTTCCAGCTTTTGCCTTTGGGTGGTGCCTGCTCCGCATCCTGCCACATGCCGTGCAGGCCGACCATGACATTGCCGCGATTCCACAGTCCTGCACCCATGTGCATCTGCTGGCCTTTGACGGGGGGATCGGAGAGCTGGCCGGGGCGCGCGTAGGAGAAGGCTTTGGCCTTGGACCAGGTGACGAAATCGGAGGAGCGATAGGCGAGCATGTCGCGCCCGATGTCGCTGCCGTCCGCGCGCCATGACCAGGGGCTGAGGAGCTGGCCGGTGGCATAGTAGAAATCCCCGAAGCGATAGAGGCCGCTGACTTCAAAGCGCTCCCCTCCTGCATTGGCCGGGCGGTCGCCGACGCATTTCCACTTCAAACCGTCTGCGCTGGTGGCGGTGACAAAAGAGCCCCAGCGTTTCTCATTGGGCCCGATCTTGCTGCGACCGCCTTTCACTTCATCAAACGGCATGTGGGCGATGTAGGCGCACTTGTAGCGTTTCGTCGCGTCCGGCTCATTGGGCTCGTAGAGCACGGAGAGGAAGTCATTCACGCGGGTCATTGAGTAGGGCTCGCCTTCGATCTGGCAGATGTTGTTTTTGGTGCTGCCATTGAATTCGACGAGGCCGAGATCGGGCTTGGTCCAGGTGATGCCGTCCTTGCTTTCTGCGTAGCACATGGGCCGCCACCAGCCGGGGGCCTGGCCTTTCTCAATCTTTGGCTCGTGCATGCCGAGGTACCACATGCGGAAGGTGTCGCCTTGTTTGATGACGGTGCCGTAGAGCACGGCGTGGCCGTGATCGGGCGAGCCTGGAGGACCGTTGCGGAGCACGGGGTTGCCCGGATGTTTTTGCGCGGTCTCCAGGGTGAGTTTGAGATTGTGCTGCCAAGCGATGTTGTGATCGTCGAAGGCGAAGAAGACTTGTTCAGCGGCCTGGAGATGGAGGGCCAAAGCGCTGAGGATGCAAAGGGTGAGCTTCATGGGGGAATTGTGATGCCCTGAGAGGGTCTTGCGAGTTTAAAACGTTGGTCCGGTGTACGGACCAGCTAACGTATAGTGGTAAACAACGACGAACTCATTTCCCTTCACTGAGGCTCTCCCTTTCGTCAGCAAACAAATGGGATGGCCCCTCACCCCAGCCTCTCCCCAAAGGTCAAGCTGGACATTGCGATATCATGGTTTGGGAGAGGAGAGTCGCTTTGTCTCCGCACGAAGTCATGGGCCAATTTGGCCATCAAGAACTCCAAGGCCTTTCCAGAACGAGCTGAAGCTCGCGTGTACTTTAATCGGCGTTGAGATCTGAGAATAACACGCACCAGTTCCACAAGGGATAGGGCTGGCCGTTGCGGGTGCCGTAGGCGGGGTCGGCGAAGGTGTGGGTGGAGCGCTCGGGGTCGGAGTCGCGGAGATTGCCGTAGCTGAAGGAGCGCTGGGCGACGATTTCCTGACCGGCTGCGAAGGGGACGTTGTTGCGGAGTTCGCGGGGATCGTAGCGCAGGACGGTGACGCCGTTTTCTTCACTTGTGCCCCGGATGGCGACGCGGGTGGTCTGGCCTGATAAGCTGGTGACGAAGAAGGCACCTTCGGCGAGCAGGGGCTTGAGTTGCGCGGTGAAGCTGCTCTTGAGCAGCAGTTCTTCGGTATGATCCGGGCCGCTGCGCAGTGAGGCTATTGGGCCGAGCGCCTGTGCAAATGGATGACCGTAACTGACGCTGCAGGTCTGGCCTGCGGGCAGTGGACGGGCGAAGCGGAGGCGCACCTGAGCGGGGGCGGAAACTTCCACTTCCGTGAGGGTGAGCAATGCTCCGGTGGTGTCGCGCACGCGGAAGCCGGAGAGCGAAGTGAAGCCATCCTTGGTGGCGATTTCCTGTCGTGCGAGGAAGGTGGTGTCGAGCACGAGAGGTGGATGTGGCACGGTGAAGTCGATGAGGATGGCGTCGCGTGCGGTTTCCAGCTTCGCAAAGCGAGGGCGCAGGGGCTGCCAGTCTTCGCTGCGATCTAGCACGCGGCGCATGACTTTGCCGACTTGCTCGCCCCACCAGCGTTCGCCATCGGCAGAGAGATGGATGGGATCGCCATGGCGGTCGGGTTTGGTGCGGCTGTTGATGGCGCTGGGCACAGCGTAATGGGGGCCGACGAGCCAGATGTTTTGATCGACATCTGCGGCCATGAGCTGAGCTTCGCCGGCAGGGCCGAGGGTCTGATAGGTGAACATGGGCAACTCGCCGCTCTGACCGGTGATGGCGCACAGGTCTGCCGACCATTGTTTGCGATAGGCGATGAGTTGATCGCGATACCAGGCGAGTCCTGCGGGGCGTGGCAGTTCGGCGTCCCAGCGTGTGGGCACGAGGCTGCCGGTGGGGCCGCCATTGCCTTCTCCCTGCATCCAGTAGAGGGCGGCGATGCGGAAGTTTGCGCCCATCGATTTGGCCTGTGCCATGGCGCGGCGTGCATCGTCGAGACTGGTGCGATAGTAGCCGCCGCCGTGACGGCGTGACTCGGGGGTGCGTGGATCGGTGGAGAGATCGGCGATGGAGAGCTCTTGAATTTGACGACCACCCTGCCCTGCATAGGCGACGAGAAAGCGTGAGACAGACTGAGCTGCGCGTGCTTTGTCATTGCCGAAGCGCGCGGACTGCCAGTGATCGGCCATGCCATTTGCCACGGTCTCACCGAGGCCGCCGTTGGTTTGCGCGTGCAGGGGCACGAACTTGAACAACTCTGCGGGACGCAGCTCTGGTGTAGCGGAATTGTCTTTGGGAAGCCAGGTGCGCACGCCGCGCTGAAAGGCGAGGTTTCCCCAGCCGGTGTCTTCACGGGTGACGATGGGGAGTGACTCCGAGCCATCGCACAAGGACTGGCCCATCATCCAGATGCCGGAGATTTTTGGCGCTGTATCCGCAGCACCCGCCAGACTCGTGAGTGCGAGGAGGATGAAGCGAAGTTTCATGGGATGAACTGGAATGAGAAGATGTCGGCGTCCTTCATGGAGAAACGCAGACGCAGTGTTTTCCCGGCGAGTGAGCTGACATCCGCGCCCGACTTCCAAGTGACTTTGCGGTCCAGTTCATTGCCGATCTGCATCACGCACTCCTCCAAGCCCAAGCCGGGGACGGGTTTGCCATCCACGTCTTCAAAGCCGACCTTCACACCACCGGCGGCGGAGGTTGAGAAGTTCAGGGAGAGCTCGCGCCCGGTAAAGATGAGCGGCTTGGTGATGGCGTGGCCGCCAGCGTAGCCGCAATGCAGTGAGGCAAAGCCGTCCGTGCGCAGCGAGTAGCGGCGCATGTGGGCGGTGGGCTGCGCGTAGTCCTGATTCACAAAGACGGACATTTCATGCGACCCGGTGGGCACCACATTGAGGGCGGGGTAGTTCGTGCGGGAGACCCAGTTTTGCGCGCCGATACCGCCACGGATAAAGCCTTCGAGGAAGGTGCGGTCATACACACCGGCATGCGCAGCGCCCTGCGCCGGGCGTGTGGTCATGAAGATGGCGTCTGAGGTGTCCTTAAAGTAACCCGGGTTCACATGGATGGCGGCGGCCTGTTCATATGTGAGCACGCGGCGGCCCGGCATGAAGCGCGCGGCGATGGCGACATACAGGTGTGGCGCACGGAAGTAGGGATGCGTTTGATTCGTGTACAAATGCTCGACCGGGGCCTGCATGGAGGGATTGCGGTACTCCATGAGCACGGGGGCGGACCAAGTGCGGAAATCTTTACTCTCGCTGCGGACGATGCGCCGGATGCCGCCCTCAAAGACGCGGTAGTAGGCCACGTATTTGTCTTCTGCTGCGGACCAGAAGGGCACGTTCTGCGAATCGAACATGTATTTGTAGGGCACCATGGCCTTGGTGATCACAGGCTCGGGACTGATCTTTTCCCAGCGCAGGCCGTCGGGGGATTTCCAGGCAGTGAGGCCGCCGCCCTCCATCGTGCCGCCGAAGGCTTTGAAGCGCTCGTCCTCAGGCACGCCGGGGCGCGCATCGCGGAAGGGGCTGAAGTTGTGCGTGGCGGTGTGCGCTTTCATGAGCACGACGTTGTTTTTGCGGGTGCCCATCACTTCATACAGGCCGAGCTCGGGCTTGGTCCAGTGGAGGCCATCGGCGGATTCTGCGACGCAGGTCAATTCCTCCTCGCTGCCGTCTTTGTTGGCCACGGCCTTGCCACGGTAGTAGGCGCGCAGGCGGCCGTCTGCGAGTGTGACGAGGGTGGCATAGCCGCTGAAGAGGCCTTCCCATGGCTGGTCAAATTTGAAGGCCACGCCTTCATCACGCGGGGTCTGCTGTTGCAGGTGCGTGCCGCTGAAGCTTTCGAGCAGAAAGGAATCGGCAAAGAGTTCGCGGCGGCTGCCGATGTTGATTGGCGCATCGGCTGCGGCGAGGGTGCTGGCGAGCAGCAGGAGAGAAGTAAAGAGTGAGTATGGGGGCTTCATGGTTGGTAACTGTTCTCGTTTCGGAGGAGTTGGGGACGGCAGATTATGGGAACTTTGATCCGCCCCTCACCCGGCCTCTCCCCGAAGGATGCCCAGAGCTATGATGTCCAGGACGGGGAGAGGGGATTTGCGCTGGATGGCTTTGAGACTAGTTGCCATGGTTGGTCGGCTTGAGGTGTTGCAGCAGGAGATCCTGCATGGTGGTGGCGGGTTTGCCATCCTGTGGATAGTGCACCTCACAGGGCACGCCGAGGGGCTGCAGTGTTTCTTGCAGCATGAGGGCATGCAGGACGCTGTGGCTGGGATCGGTCTGTGGCTGGCCTTTGACGGGTGGCTTGTCGTCCTTGGTGTAAAGGATGTAGGCGGGTGGATCGTCGGCGCTGGCGTGGGCGATGGGTGACCAGAGGGGGATGTCTGCGAGGTGCTGTGCGCGGTTCGCGAGGAAGAGCGGGAAGGTTTCTTTGCGCGACTTATTGAGCGGGTAGCCGAAGGCGTGCGCGCCGTATTCGCTGTTGGGGATCCATTCGATGAGCTGCTGTGGATCAAACGAAGCCTGCGGGGCTTTGGTGGCGGTGAAGAGGAGGCGGGTGGATTCGCGGGCGATGGGATCGGCGCTTTGCGGATCGGCCATGTCAGCGTGCATGGCGAGCCAGAGAGAGGAGCAGCCACCGGCGCTGACTCCGCTGGCGGCGATGCGTGTTTTATCAAGATGCCACTCCTCCGATTTTGAGCGGAGGAACTGCAAAGCGCGCGCGGCATCTTGCAGGGGCCATTGGAGCGGTGGTGTGACTTTGGCAGCATTCGCATCCATGAGGAAGCGGTAGTTGATGGAGGCGAAGGAGATGCCGGCAGCGAGGAAGGCACGCACATCGAGATGCTGATGGATGTCCGTCTTGTCCTGCGCATTCCAACCGCCGCCGTGGATGTAGAATACGAGCGGGGTGGGGTGGGGTGATTTTGCGAGCCACACATCCATCGTCTGGCGGAAATGGGTGCCGTAGGGCATGTCGGTGAAGGTTGCGGGGGTGGCATCGAGTTTTGCGGTGGCGAATTTTTTCTGCACTTCCGCAGGCGGCATCCAGCCAGTGGGGCGCTGCACATCGGGCGTGTAAGCGCAGGTGATGAAGTAGAGGCCGTGGGCGGGGAGCTTGTGCGGGGGCACGTTTACCTGCACCTGCGTGAAGCCATCGGCGAACCAGCTTTCGTAGCCGTCGGTGGCATCTGTCTTTAACACGGCACCATTGAGGCGCACTTCGAGTTGTTTGGGCGCGGGATAGGGCAGGCGCAGGCGGAAGCCGATGCCGTGGGTGAATTGGGCGTCGGTCTTGGCGGCGAGGAGTTGCTCTGGAGTTTGCTCCATGGCGACTTTGAGTTCGGGGCCGGCTTTGATGAAGCCCTCGACCTCGGTGGCGGAGTCGCCGAGGAGGGAACGGAAGTCGTTGCTGGCGATGGCGTGCTTGGCTGCTGCGGTGGTGGCGACGACGAAGGTCTCGCGGCCTACGGTTTGCGGATAGAGAAAGCCGAGGGCGAAGTCGCTCTGCTGATTCCACAGCTCCACGCGGCTGGTGCGGCGTGCGGAGGCTGTGGTGCCATACGCGGTGACGTAGTGGCCGACGAAGTGGCGCAGGCGGTTCACGGGATAGCCGGGGGATTTTTCATCCAGCCAAGCGCCATTGCCGATGCGCATGAGGCCCTGCATGCGGGCGACGAGGCTCTGCTCCCAGGCGACTTCCTGCGTGAGCAGCATGGTGTGGTATTTGGCGTAGCCGTAGTGCGCGGAGTAAAACATGGGCATGCCGTGCCAGAGCTTGCGCCCCAAGGGTGCGAGCTCGGGGCCCCAGAAGGTGCGCTGGGCATCTGCCTCGAAGCGATCCGAGGGGAACCCTGCTGAGCGTCCGGCATCGATCATGGCCTCTGTGACGCGCCAGTCCCAGGGGCGCAGGGCGTAGTTTGAATAAGCGCCGCCGGTGACCTCCGTCATGATCTGGCCGTGATACATGCGGCGTGAGCCGAGCTGAGCGGGAGCGTATTCCTGGAGGCCTGTGCCGTGGAGGTCGGCGTGAACTTCGGGCTGGTAGTCGTCGATGACGGAGAGCACGGCGGTGAGTTCGGGGGCGTCCTCGGGCTTGGTGAGGGTGAGGGTCTTTACATCCCAGAGTTTGCCGATGCGGCCGCCGCCGGTGTAGGGATCGACGCCGTGCTCGTTGCGGAAGCGGTCGGTGTAAAACATGGCCAGCGGATTCACGCAGGGCATCACGAGGATGATCTGCTTGCGCCGCGTTTCTATGGCCAGCGGATCATCGCTGAGGCACCATTCGGCGAAGGCGAGTGCGCCCGTGGTGCCGGTGCGCTCCGGGCCGCTGTGCAGGGTGGTGATGAGGCAGATTTGCTTGTCGGCGGCGGGGACCGTGGAGTCGGTGATTTTTAGCAGATACACGGGCATGTTCTGACCGCTGATGCCGCGTGATTCGAGCGACATGGCCTTGGGGAACTTTTGCCGCCAGTGGGTCAGTGTTCCCACGTATTCCTCCCAGGTGAGGCGGTGCATGGGCGGATAGGCCTGCTGCGTCAGCTTCGCGTTGCCGTCAGCAGAAGCTGAAGGCTCCTGCCCAGCCGCAGGGAGCAGAAGGGCAAGCCCGCCGAGAATGCAGAAAAAAAGCCTCATGAGCAGAGTATGAATTCGCAGCCCTCCACCACCAGTGCAAGCATCTGGTCCTTTGATCATACCAGGCGGCCTTTCAGGGCTTGAAGTCTTTCGGCACGAGCTTCATCAGTTCATGGAGATCAGCGCCAACTGAGCCGCCCCCTTCAGGAAAGGATTTGCCGTTGATGAGGCAGTTTTCCCAGGTGGCGGCGCCGGCGACTGTGATGTCCATGTTTTCGAAGGTGCAGTGCTTTGCCTCCAGCACGGCCCGCAGGGCGACGCTGCCGGTGCGGGGCTCTGCAAGGCGGCGAATGAAGACGTTCTTCATCTGCATCCGGCAGTCGCCGGTTGTGCGGCCTGTGATGGAGAGCGGGTTCTGCGCCATCGAGAGCACGAGTGCATTGGCAAGGGTGTAGCGGCCTTCGTCAAGGAAGAAGAGATCGAAGCCGATGTTTTTTGCAAGGAAGACGTTTTTATAGCTGGTCTGCGCGGTGCCGGTATCGGTGATGCCGGTGCTGTTGCCGATGCTGACAAAGCCATCGACGCGATACTGAGCGGATTCATGCGCGCTGATGCCATCGTCTCCGCATTCGATGGCGGCGATGTTTTCAAAGATCACGTCGCGGCAGTCGCCATGGATGTTGAAGCCGTCGTTGTAGGGATGGGTGGCGGTGAGGTTCTTGATGACGAGGTGGGCATTGTCGCCGCTGAACTGCACGCCGGCACTGCGCAGGGGAGCAAAGATTTGGGCATCGGCGAGTTTCTGACCTGCTGGTAGTTTGAGGTAGAAGCTGCCATAGATCTGCCTGGATGGCGGCTTCTCGCGTGAGGGGTCTTTGACGAAGGTCCATTCACCGGGCTGGAGTTCTTCAGGTTTCTTGAGCGGTGCGCTGCGGCCTTTGGAGGTGCGGCCCATGTGGTTCATCTGCCCGTTCCATAGAAAGAACCAGCGGCCGATGATGGCGTCGTCATTGCGGGCGATGAGATGGTCATTGGCGAAGAGGCCGGGCGACACCTCAGTCCACTGCGCGGGGTCGAGAGGATCGCTGCCTTCCAAGGTCGCGCCATGACCATCGAGCGTGATGGGTTTGCCGGGTTCGCCTTTCTTGGCGTAGAAGCCGGCATAGTCGCGATACACCTTGGGTTCGAGATGGATGACGTCTCCGGGTTGCGCGGCTTTGATGGCCTGCGCGATGGTGGGCGCGTCTTTGCCGACGTGGATGTCACGCGCGGCGGCAGATGCGGCGATCAGGAGCAGGAAGAGGAGACTGGTTTTCATGCAGGTGGTGTCAGGGCGGCGGCGGCGGAGTAGGCGGCTTTCAACGTGGGATCGGTCTGCGTGTGGCTGCCGCGATAGACGAGCAGCAGGCCGAGGCGGGAGTGGTCGGTGGTGTTGGGTGCGGAGTGGTGGATCGTTTCGCACTGATGGATGGTAGCATCTCCGGGAGCGAGCAGGCCGCAGAATTGTTCGCTCAACGGCATGGGAGATGGAGTGGCCATGCCGATGCTGTTGCCGCGCACGCCGCTGGGTTTGGTGGGCTGCATGCCGTCCTTGTGCGAGCCTCTGACGAAGAAGACCGGACCGTTTGCCTCGGTGACAGCATCGATGGCAATCCAGACGGTGAGCATGTCCGGTGGAGACTGGCAGAAGTAGGCGTTGTCTTGGTGATAGGGCACGCCGGAGCCGATGCGGGCGGGCTTGCTGAAGGTCTCGACACCGACGAGCACGGGCTCGCCATGGACCAGCGGAGCGACGAGTGAGCGGATGTCCGCGCGTTCGCCGAGCTGGCGGAACCACTCGTTGTATTTTTCGAGACGCCAGAGATTGCGCACGGTCTTCTCATCCTTTTCGAAGGTGCGGGCATCGACGGGCTGCGCGGCGAGGTCATCGCGGATGTAGCGCTCCAGTTCGGCGCGCACGGCGGCGACTTCGTCAGCGGTGAGGAGCTGGCGGACGAGCACGACGCCGTCTCGCTCATAGTCTTCGAGGATCTGGGTGGAGTTTGTTTTCATGCGGTGAGTTCGGCAAAGAGTGCGGGGTCATCGAGGTCGAGCGCGGCGAAGGCCTGGTCGAGATGCGCGGGTGTGCGGCCGCCGACGAGCACGGAGGCGACGCCCGGCTGATGCAGCGCCCAGGCGAGGGCCAGATGCGCCTGCGAGTGACCGGTGCGTGCGGAGACGGCTTCGAGTGTGGCAAGACGGCGATACGAACCGCTGTGAAAATAGACATCCTGATGCCCGGGCACGAGATCGAAACGCGAGCCGCTTTGCACGCCGTGCTGATGCTTGCCCGTGAGAAACCCGGCCCCCAGCGGGCTGTAGGTGACAAGGGCGATGCCGTGCTCAGCGCAGTGTGCACGCAAGGCATCGCTCACGTCGCTGACCGCGAGGTTGTGATTGTTCTGCAAGACGCTGAAGCGCGGACCTGCAGCGCGCAGTTGATCCAACGTGACATTGCTGAGACCGAGCGCTTTCACTTTGCCGGAGCGCAGGAGTTCATCGAGCGCGGGGCCTGCGGCGAGCACGCTGTCATGCCACTGATGCAAATATAGCAGATCGATTTGATCGACGCCAAGCCGCTGCATGCTGGCACTGATGTCGATGCGGTCATATGGCGGGAGAATCTTGGTGGCGATGGTGATGCCATGCGGGCGACGGGAGGCCAGCCAGCGGCCGAGGATGCTTTCCGAAGCGCCCTGGCCGTAGACTGCTGCGGTGTCGAACAAACGAACGCCACGCGCGAGAGCGTGGTCAAGCAGCACGCAGGAGGCTGCCTCGTCGATCTCGCGACCCAGCGTCACGCAGCCGAGACCGATCTGGCTGACCGGCAATGCAGCAGGCGTGATGGCGGCGAGTTTCATGGAAGCTGGATGCCTGCACTGGCAAAAATGCCTGCGCCGATGAAGCGGGCGCGTGAGCCGAGCAGGCGCTGGATGCGGAGGACTTCGTTCCACTTCGCCATGCGCTCGCTGCGGCTGAAGGAGCCGACTTTGAGCTGACCCGCATTGGTGGCCACGGCAAGATGGGCGATGAAGGAGTCCTCGGTTTCGCCGGAGCGCGCTGAGACGACGGGCAGCCAGCCGACAGCCTGCGTGCGGTGAATGGCGGCGATGGTTTCGGTGACGGTGCCGATCTGATTGAGCTTGATGAGGACGGCGTTGGCGGTGCTGGAGGCGATGCCGCGCTCGATGCGTTCGAGGTTGGTGGTGAAGAGGTCATCGCCGATGAGCTGGCAGCGATGACCGATGGCCTCGCGCACGATCTGCCAGCCCGCCCAGTCGTCTTCGGCCATGGGGTCTTCGATGGAGACGATGGGATATTTATCGACCCACTCGATCATGAGCGCGGCGAACTGCTCGGAGGTGAAGCGGCGCTGTTCGAGGCCGAGCGTGTAGTGCCCGTCATGAAACAAATCCGTGGCGGCGATGTCAAGCGAGATGCCGACCTCCTGCCCGGGGGTGTAGCCCGCGCGTTCGATGGAGGCCATGAGGGCATCGAAGACGTCTTCATTGCGGTCAAACATGGGCCAGTAGCCGCCTTCGTCCGCCACACCGGCGAGGAGGCCGCGCTCGCGCATGACATCGGCGGCGGCGTGGAAAACATTGGCGGTGACTTCGAGAGTCTCCTCATAGGTCTGCGCGGTGAGCGCCATGATCATGAAGTCCTGGATGTCGATGCGGCCCTGCGCGTGCTTGCCCCCGCCGAAGATCTGGATCTCGGGCAGCGGCAGCAGAGTCCCCTGCCCCGCTCCGAGGGATTCAAACAATGGGATGCGTTTCGCATTTGCCGCCGCCTGTGCCACGGCCATGCTGGTGCCGAGAATGGCATTGGCACCGAGGCGTGATTTCCCGAGTGTGCCGTCGAGCGCGATAAGGGCGGCGTCCAGCCCCGCTTGATCAAAGACATCGCGCCCGAGGGTGGTGCTGGCGATTTCTCCTTTCACATGAGACACGGCCTTGAACACTGATTTGCCACGGAAGCGGCTTTTGTCGCCATCGCGCAATTCCAGCGCTTCATGGTGGCCGGTGGAGGCGCCTGAGGGCACCAGACCATGGCCTGTCGTGCCATCTTCCAATGTGGCGATGACCTCCACGGTGGGGTTGCCGCGGCTGTCGAAGATTTGCAGGGCGTCGAGAGAGGAGATTTTCATGCGTGCGCAGCCCAGGCTGCCGTGAGAGTGGCAAGCGAGGGCGGTTGAGATAAATGGGAGAGAACGAAACGTGTGACGAGGTCGCGTTGTTCTGCGGAAAGATACTCGGCGGGTGATTTTCCATGCACGCGGGCGGGGAGCAGGCAGAGGAGGAGCTTCACGGTGTTCGTTTCAATATCGTGACCGCAGGCGGAAGTGTAGGCGGACCAAAAGGCGGGCACGAGCTGAAGGGCCTGCGGGTTGAGGAGGGCCTTCAGGTGCAGATGGGTGAGCATGAAGGCGGCATCAAAGGCGGGATCGCCAAACCATGCGCATTCTGCATCGAGCACGATGAGGCGATGCGGGCCGACGAGGAGGTTTTTGGGGCTGTAGTCTCCATGCACGAGGGCGAGCTTGGTTTCCGCCAGTCGTGCGGCCTCTGCGCGGAGCACGGCAGCGGCTGCTGGCACGCGCTCGGCGGTGGTCAGCAGGTAGGGGTGGATGCGCAGGGCTTGGAAATTCGGCAGGGTGTCAAAGCGATCGCGTGCGACGGGATCATTCCATGAAGCGGCATGAAGACGACCGAGGACATCGCCTGCGAGCCTTGCGGTCTCGGTTTCAAAGTGACCTGCCAGCAGCAGAGACTTCCAGTTTTGCAGTTCATCGCCGAGGTATTCCATGGCGAACCAGCCAGCGCCACCGCCGAGGATGCGCGGCACGGCGTCGGGCATGAGGGGCGAGACGTATTCAAAGAAGGACTGCTCCACGCGATTGCGCGAGACATCGACAAACCAGTCATCCTTGACTCGCAGCTTTTCCAAGGCCGCCTTGACCACGAGGCGTTGCGTGGAGGATTCCACCAGCACGATGTCGCTGGAGACACCGCCGGTGAGAGGGGTGACGCGGAGGTCGGTGCCGTGGATCAAGCCGGCGGATTGCAGGCGTGGCAGAAGGTCCTCGGTGGTCATGCTGGAAAAGAAGTCAGTCAATAAGAGCGGCACAGGAATACGGACATGAAAGGTGATTATTCCAGCGTTGAGCGGTCGAAGAGAAGCTAATTAATTCCAGGCAGACGTATTGATTAGCCTCCTCGACAAAATCCACTCTTTGACTACAATCCAGTCATGGCCGTCACCATTGAACACATCAAACAGGAAATCCGCAGCCTCGCCCCCGAAGACGTGGATCATCTGCTGCGTGACCTTCAGCAGGAATACGTCATGCCTTCGCCGGATGAAGACGATGCAGCCGCAGTGGAGGCCGAGTGGGACGCGGAGATCGACCGCCGTGTGCAGGAGATTGAGGAGGGGAAAGTGGAATTGATATCCTATGCCGAACTTCGAAAAGGAACGGATGAACTCTTTGCAGAGCTTGGCATCAAGCGCCCGGCATGAGCATCGATCCGCAAATTCATCCTGCGGCACGCGAAGAACTCTATGAGACCATACGCCACTACGCAGTCATTGACGGTGAAGGCCAGGGAGAATTAGCCCTGGCGTTCGAATTCACCTTCTACCATTACGCGGATGCCATCATCGACAACCCGCTGCTTTACAACATCCGCCGCAGCAATACCCGTCGCGTCAATCTCACACCTCGTTTTGGAGAGCACTACATCGCTTACATGATATGGCGGGAAAAGGTCGTTATACTCGCCGTCGCCCACGCGAAACGACGCCCTTTTTACTGGCGCAAGCGTATCGGTGAAGCCAAGAAGCTGTTCTAAACTTTTGGGCAATACATGCGTCAGGGTTTTTTGCCCAAAAGCTGCTGCATCGCTGAAGTCAGCACCTGCTCCACTTCGGGGGCGACGTTGGAGGAGGTGGGGCCGGTTTCGTAGCCGCCTTCGGGATAGGCTGCGGCGGTGCCGATGTAGCCGGGGCCGTAGTTGCCGTAGGCGGCCATCATGACGTGGAGATCGGGACGCATGGCTTTGGCAGCGAGCTGGTATTCGACGAAGAGTTCGCCGGGGAGGTGCAGCATGCGTGAGTCGCCCACCTGGAGGCAGGTGATGTCGATCTCGTGTCCGGCTTTGCTGCGGCGCACGAATGCAAGCTGATCGGCGAAGGAGATGTAGCCTTTGGCTTCGGTGGCTTTGAGCTTGGCGATCAGATCTTCTTCGTTGAGCCGGGGTGAGAGGGGCAGCTTCACGGGAACATTGGCCCAGCCGATGTCTGCGGTTGTGAGCGGCAGCTTCGTGGTCTTGTCATAGGCTTCGCGCATTCCGGCGGCGAGACGGGTGGCGAGGATGACGCGATTGCTTTGCGCGCCGTCGTTGTATTTCCCTGCTGCGACGTTGCCACCGGCGCCGTTGAAGTGGACATGCAGCGCGGCATTCACATCCTGCCCGCGAATGAAGCGTGCGATGCCGGGGAAGTCCGGGCTGGGAATACCGAGGCGGTAGTAGCTCTGCGGATGGCAGGCGTAGGCGCTGAGAACGGCGATGGGTTTGTCGCCGTTCCAAAAGCTGAGCAGGGAGACGACGGGATCGATGAGGCCTTCGGGCAGGGAGATGAGGCCTTCGATTTTGCAGGCGCTGCCGCGCATGCGGCCCACCTTTCCTTCTGGGGTGCGCTCGACACGGCGGTTTGAGGCGACTTCTTTGACCACGGCCTCGCCGTAGCCGTAATGGGTGGCGGGCTGAGCATTGGGCAAGGCTGCGCGAATGGCATCCGCTGCGCGCTGGATGACCTGGCGATGAAAGGTGCCTTCAAAGCGGGTGTAGCCTTTCACATCGAGTTCCTTGATGAGCTTCTCCGCTGTGAAGTCACAACCGGGGGCATCATGCTGATGCAGCGTGTGCACGGCCACTCGACCCGGCACGGTGCCCGCCGCCTCTGCGAGCGCAGAGCGAAAGGCATCATGCCCTTCATTGGCGATGCCGATCCAATCCACCGCGCAGAGTACGATGGGCTGCCCGCCACCCAGAATGACGATGCCACGGCAGCGGAGGGTGAGATCATCCACGCGCTTCACCGGATCATAGGCCATCGCGGCACCGAGCGGCGGTGTAGCATCCACATCGAAGGTGGCGATGCGCACAGCCTCGGCGGCGTGTGCGGTATTCCACAAACAGATGGGCGAAAGGAGAAACGCGAGAACGAGGAGGGCTTTCATGATGACGAGATGAATCAAACGCGCCTCGTCAATAGGTCTTGCCCGTGGGAATGGCGGTCTGCGCAGAGATTTCACTGAGCACGCTGTCAAAGTCGGCAGCGCAGGCGCTGAGATGGGCGTGCAGCGCGCCGAATTCGCTGCCGAGCACGACGAACTGCGCGCCGAGTTCGATGATGGTTTTTGCATCTGCGGCGGAGCCCACGGGACGACCCCAGGTCTTGCCGTGTTTGCGGCAGGCGGCGGCGATTTGCTTTTGCACATCGAGCATGACGGGATCATTCACCGCAGGCGTGCAGCCGAGGCGCAGGGACATGTCTCCGGGGCCGAGGAAGAGGATGTCCACGCCGGGCACTGCGGCGATCTCTTCGGCGTTGGCGAGAGCGGCGGGGGTTTCGATCTGCACGGTGAGGAAGGTCTCGCGGTTGGCCTGCTCGATGTAGTCGTCGGGCTTGCCGATCCAGTAGTCCGCATCGCGGCCACCGCCGCAGAAGCCGCGATCGCCGAGGGGTGGGAATTTGATGGCATTGATCAAGGCGCGGGCTTCATCCGCACTGCCGACGTGGGGGATCATCAACCCGGCGGCGCCGTCTTCGAGGAGGCGGTAGAGGCTGTTTTTTTCTTTGGTGATTGGACGCCAGACGCAGTCGATGTCTGCGGCGTGATGGCGGCCCAGCATGGTTTCGGCTTCACGCGGATCCCACACGCGGTGCTCGGCATCGAGCCAGATGCCGTCGTATTTGAAATGTGCGGCGATGGCCGGGAAGAAGGCGATGGGCGAGCCGGTGCAGCAGATGCGGGCGACCTGGCCGGCACGGATTTTGGCGAGGACTTTGGAGCGTCTCATAAAAAGGGGTCAGGGTTGATTTTGGGAGAGCCAGGTGGAGAGGAGTTCGAGCAGCGGCGTGGTGTCGCCGCTGCGGCGTGTGATCATGGAGAGGTCCTGGGCTTGGATGAGGCGCCGGGCGAATGCCTCATGGCGGCTTTCTTCCTGGCTGAGCACCGGCTTTGCCACCGATGGCAGAGCCACAACCACATCCCACTGCTGCGGGCCAAAGCTGAGTGACCAGTTCATGATCCATGAATAGTCGTGATGAAACTGCAGCGGATCCCGCAAGGGGAGTTCAGCGGGCACGGCAATGAGGACGAGATCCGGCTTCATGCTGCGCACCTTGCGGGCGAAGAGCTCAAGCTGCGCGAGCGTCTGACCTGCAACGGGCCATGGGATGACCTTGACGACGGCAGCGGGATAGAGGCGCTGCAAGGCAGACGTGATAAGGGCGTCATACGGCGGCATGGCGAGCACCTGGAGGGGCTGGCCGGCTTTGAGCGTGGCGAAGGTGTGCGACAGCGGAGACGCGGGTGGCCCGACATCGCGGAGTGAAACGGTGCGGCCGGTGATGGCGTGGGCGATAGTTTCGGCGAAGAGTTTGTGACCTGCCATGTTGGGATGAATGGTGTCGCTGAGGAGGAGATTCCATTCGGAGGCATCGGCGGCGTGCACGGCCTCGAATGCGGCGTAGCAATCGGCCACGACGAGCGTCTCCTCTTTGGCCACGTCACGAATGGCCTGGGTGAATTCGGCGAGACGGGCGGGGGGCCGCTGCGGGGTTTCGACGATGGAGTTCTGCGTGCACAGCACGACTTCGGCCCCGCTTTTCTGGCAGCGGGTGATCATTTCATGAAGGTTCTTTTTGAAGGTGTCCACGGGTGTGCCGACCAGATCGTTCATGCCGAACATGATGGTCACGAGATGGGGCTTGTGCGCGAGTACGTCACGCTCAAGGCGCTTGAGGCCGCCTGTGGTGGTGTCGCCACTGATGCCGGCATTATGCACGCTGATCTGCGCCTGCGGGTGGAGCTGCTGCAGGGCGAGCTGCAGCATTTCGGCATACGCGCGGCGACCACCGCTGTGATAATAGACGCCGGTGATGCTGTCGCCGATGCAGACGATGCGGACGGGTTCCTTGCCTGCGGCGAGCAAGGCTGCGGTTTTGAGCGGTGCTGCGGGAAGCAGGTTTGCGAAACCGAAGCAGAGGAGGAGAATGAGTGTGCGCATGGGCGGTTCAGGGCTGCTTCAGCCAGTCGAGGGTGATGCGGCGGATGCGCAGGCGGTTAAGCGCGCCCACTTTGCTGTCGCCAGCGCAGTAGCCGATGAGCATGGCATCGTCGACGAAATGGATGGCGGTGTAGTGATAGAGGCCGTCGGGATCATTCTCGATGAGCTTGCGCCTGGGCCAGGTCTTGCCGCCGTCGGTGGAGATGGCTGCCACGAAGGGATTGCGCTTCTTGGGAGGGAACGGGAACATGCCAGAGTGGTCGTTGTAGATGGCCAGCAGGTCGCTGCTGCCGGGCAGGCGCTTGATGCTGGCGGGGCCGTTCGGAGATTTCATTTCCGTGGGCACCGGCGGAGAGAAGGTTTTGCCCGCGTCGGTGGAGTACATGCCATACTGCGCGCCCTGGTCCGTACGGCACCAGGAGAAGAGCGAGCCGTCCGCAAGCTCGACAACGCCCGGCTCCTGCAGGCCGCTGCCGCTGCGCACGGGCATGGCCCACCAGCTGGAGGATTCCGTCCAAGTGGCACCGTCATCATCGGAATAGATCCACATGGCGATGGCGCGTGCGTCCCAGGATTTGCTGGTGTTGGGATCGGTGCCGCGTGAGCGGTGGAAGGCCAGCGGGATGATGATGCGGCCCTTGCTGGTCTGGATGACGCGGTCGTTGTTCATCACGAAGTAACCGGGGGCCTGCTGCACGAGCTTGGGCTCGGTCCAGGTCTCGCCGTCATCCGTGGAGACGCGCATGTGCGGGCGGCAGTCGATCCAGCTGTTTTTGATGCAAAAAAACATGGCGAGCTTGCCGCTGGCAAGGCGCAGGAGGGAGACGCTCATCACATTGTCGCCGCCGGTGTTTTCCACCACGGTGACGGGCGGGCTCCAGGTGCGGCCCTGATCGTCCGAATGAATGCGCACGATGCGGGCGGGGCTCTCATCCCCCGCGCCACCATAGAACTGTGAGTAGCAGAAGATGATGCGGCCGGATGCGAGCGTGGCGAATGAGCCTTCGGAGTTGCGCGGGTTCTCCTTGGTGGGATCGAGATTGAAAGTGATGATACTTTCGGCGTGCGCCATGCAGGCGATGGCGAGACAACAGAGGGCGATGAGTTTCATGATGCTTGCTTGGGTTTACCACTCGCCCTGGCGGGAGAACTGGCTTTTCACGTTGGCGCTGAACTGGGTGATGCCGGCTTCGAGATTGGCGACGAGTTCGTCCGTGCTCAGGCCTGCTGCATTGCGAGCGGCGGGGATGACGGTGGAGCATTCATTGGCGTCCATGAAGCGCGCGGCTTCGAGCAGCTTGGGCTGGTCTTCAGGAGGAATGACCATGAAGCCGTGTTTGTCGGCGTGGATGAGATCATCCGGCTTGACGGTGCGGCCAAAGACTTCAACCTCGCAGCCCCAGCGCACGGGGTGAACGAAGGCGTGGCCGACGCAGAGACGGCGGGCGAGGGCTTTGAAGCCTGCGTTGGTCATTTCATCGAGATCGCGAATGGCACCGTCGGTGATGGTGCCGACGCAGCCGAGGGCACGAAACATGTTGGCGCTGACTTCACCCCAGGCGGAGCCGAGGACGCGGGGTTTGTCGAGGTCCTGGACGACGATGATCTTGGGTCCGGGGACGCTGGCGATGTAGCGGCGGAACTCGGCGCCGGCGTTTGGATTGGTCTGGCGATGTGAGGCGTTCGAGGGCTCGATGACGAGCGTGACGGCGTAGCCGACCATGGGCCCCATCTGCGGCATGAAGTCGCGGGTTTCCTCAATGTTGAAGGCATCGGCACCTGCATTGTGCCGGGTGATCTGCTCCCAGCCGTTGTAGATGGTGGGAGTGTTCCAGCGTTTGAGCTGAAGCAGGTCGCTGTGCGAGAGGTGGCGTGCTTTGGAAGACATGGAACTGAAACAGGCTGCTGAAACGATTTGTCACAACGGCTTGATTCTGGTCTGTTGTCCAAACCAGATGAAGCCCGCGACCTCCTCCAGTCCCAGATTGCCTCAGCGCATCTCTCTTGTCACCCTGACGGCGCAGAGCCTGCGCGAGTCCATGCAGGCCGGGCACTGGCATGGCCATCTGCCGGGGGAGCGGGAGCTGTGCGCACGCCTGCAGGTGAGCCGCCACACGCTGCGCGGCGCGCTGCATGAGCTGGAGCGCGACGGCTTCCTGGAAGTGTCTGACCGACAGCGGCGGCGCATCAAGACGGCGGAGAAACCGAAGAAGGCGGCGCACTCACGGGTGATCGCGCTCATCTCGCCACGGCCGCTGCTGGAGATGTCTCCCTCCACGGTGGTGATGGTGGATGATCTGCGGGATCAGCTTTCGCGCGTGGGGTTCAGCTTTGAGATCCATGTGAGCACCGCATGCTTCACGGCCAAACCGGCGCGTGCGCTGGAGGCGCTGACAACGCGGTCGCCTGCGGCGGCGTGGCTGGTGTTTGGCTCACTGGAGCCGGTGCAGAGCTGGTTCATGCGCCGCCAGCTGCCCTGCCTGGTGGTGGGATCTTGCGCGCCGGAGATCAGCCTGCCGTCCATCGACACCGACTACCGCGCGCTGTGCCGGCATGCGGGCGGCATGCTGTGCGGCAAGGGCCACCGGCACATCGCTTTCGTGCGACCACTGGGAGATTACGGTGGTGACGTGCAGAGCGAGCAAGGACTGCGCGAGGCGCTGGGCGGCAGCCATGCGCCGACGCTGCAGGTGATCCCGCACGATGGCACCGCTGCCAATCTGTGCGCGCTGCTGGACAAGGCGCTGCGCTCGGCCCGGCCACCCACGGCCTATGTGGTGGCGCGGGCGATGCATGTGCTCACGGTGATGATGTTTCTCACGCAGCGCGGCAAACGCGTGCCGCAGGACGTGGCGGTGATCTCACGCGATGATGAAACGTTTCTCCAGCACACGGTGCCGCCCATCACGCGCTACGCGGCGAACACCGGCCAGTTTGCCCGCAGTGTATGCAAGGCCGCACGGCAGTTGGCGGAGTCCGGCTCACTGCCACCAAAGGCGATGCGGCTGATGCCCAAGCTGATCCGGGGGGAGACGGTGTGAATCATTTACCACGATGTCCAGCCACCATCCACGGCGAGGTTTTGGCCGGTGATGAAGGAGGAGGCGTCGCTGAGGAGGAAGGTCACGGCACCGGCGATTTCGGGTGCCTGACCGACGCGGCCTAGGGGGATTTTTTGTGCGAGGCGTTCGACGAATTCGGGCTGTTGAAACTGGATTGTGGGATTGGGGAATGGACCGGGCGAGATGCTGTTGCAGCGTACGCCCTGCCTGCCCCAGTGCACGGCCAGGTAACGCGCCATCTGCTGGATGCCCGCCTTGCCGACGCCGTACTCGATGGGGTTCGGATTCATGGGCGCGGCATACACTGAAGGATCCGGCGCGACGCTGCCATACATGCTGGAGAAGAGGACCATGCTGCCCCTGCCCTGCTCCGCCATGTGCTGACCGACGGCGCGTGCGAGGGCGAAGGTGGCGGTGAGATTGCCGTGGTTCGCCATGTCAAAATCATCGGCGGTGAGGTCCTCGAAACGCTTGGCCGTTGAAGCATAGGTCATCACCACGAGGCCGTGCGGCACGCCGTGAATGGCGATCTGCTCTTGAACGAAGGCTTCCACAGCGGTGGTGTCGGCGGCATTGAGGGAGGCTGCGCTCACTTGAGCCTGCAGGCCGGATGTTTTGACCATGTCTGCGGCACGGTCTGCCAGATCCACGCACAGCACGCGGGCCTGCATTTCGGCAAGTTGTGTGATGACGGCAGCGCCGAGATAACCAGCGCCGCCAAAGACCCAGATGCTGCGTTCCTTGAGATCAAACGGATGAGATGAGGACATGGGTGGCAACAAGGACTGCGCATGCCACCGGGCTCAAGGCTGCGTCGCTGGTCTGTTGTCCGAGCCAGATCAGCGAGGTCTGGGTGATTTTGGGGTGGGTTTGGCGAGGGCCCGTTCGTCCATTGGCGTGCTGCAGATGCTGGGGCGTGGGTGCGTCCTCGCAGTCGGGCGGTTTGGCGAAGGAGCGTTTGTGTGATGAAGAGTGTCCTGCCCGCCAAATACACCCAACCTACGTCCAGAGCCGCATGCGGACGGCGAACTGGCACGGGATCGCGGCAGATCCCGTGCTTTTTATTCTGTGTCAGCGCCGATGCCGAAGCATCACTTCGCCACTTCCTTCTTCTTCACCGGGTAGGAGCCGGGAGATTTGGCAAACTTTTGCATGCATTCCGTGCAGCAAAAAGCGACAAAGCCCTCGTCTGTCTTCACGCGATAAATGGGACGCGCCGGCTTATGGTCCACCGGGCATTCGTCATTGATGGGCCAGGCGGCGAACACGGTGGCGGTCATGGCCAGACTGAGCAGCAAAGGAGCAAGAAGCGATTTCATGGATGGGAGTCGAGTTGGAGTTGGTGCGCGTTACTCCATGAACGCACAGCTTCCCTGTCCTCATAGGACATCGCAAATCCCGCCCATGGATGCGCAAGGCAAGCACAATGAGGGGTTATTTCTCCTCGATGTCCCAGTAGGAGAGCTTGGCGATTTGCTCGGGAGACAGGGTGTCGATCCAGCTTTTGTTGCCGCCTCCAGAATTGAACATGCGACGCCAATCCATGGTTCCATCAGGACTCAATTTCTCCACGGCGACAGAGCCATCATTGCGACCAATGATGATTTTATTCCCTTTCCACACTCGGCCACGCTTGTTGCCCGATGGGTCCGAGACGTCCCATTTTGGCGGCCATGTGGCATTGAGCGCGTTTTCCACAACGACGGGCATATCTCCGTTTGAAGAATCCGTTTGAAATTTGAGCAGCATCCAGTGGCACTCACCAGGAGTCAGAGCTTTGGAAAAGTCAGGTGCAGTCCCAATATCGCCATCAGGGACGAACACGCTGTTGGGACAGCCAAAAATTTGCTCCTTAGTCGCCGTCAGAATCTTTTCCTGGAACAATTTGCGAAAAACCTGATTGGCAGATTCACCCCCGGAGGTCTCAAGCCCGGCATCTGGATAGGTGGATCCGTTATCACGGGCATGCAGTTTCAGGCTGATGATGATCTGCCTGCAGTTGTTGACTCCCTGCATCTGTGTTCCTTGTCTTGAGATCATAGGCTGAAAAGACGCTATAAATATCCAGGCTAGCAAACCCAGGCCCAGCACAATCCCCCATTGCAGGCATCCCCAGCGCACTTTTGGCGGCTCATTCATGGGCGTATTCCAGCAAAACTGGGCCTGCAAGGCAATCGCAATCGGCGGGTGCATCTTTTCGCGCCTCCGGGGTGCATTCCACACGAAGTGATCGAGCACGAGTTCGAGTAGGAGGACGAGGACGATTCCGGCTGGCGGCGAGTTTTGACCTTTTGGCTCTCCTTGTCCCCTCTTGACAGCGTTTATCACTTTACCCCCTTTCCTCATTCCGCATTCGACATTCCTCCAATCCCCCGTTCTTTCTCGCTTGAACCCGCCATTTCGGCGCGTTTAGAAGTCTTCTCTCCAACCACATGATTTTTCTCGCCGATCTGCCCGCACCCAGCCGCATGGGGGACATCCTCATGGCCTTCCTGAGCATTGTCTTCGAAGGCGCCCCCTACATTCTCATCGGCACGGTGTTTTCCGGAATTATTGATGCCTTCCTGCCGGCCAAACTGCTGGACCGGGTGCTGCCGAAGAGCAAGGTGCTGGCGACGCTGATTGCGGGCTTTCTGGGGCTGGTGTTTCCTGTATGCGAGTGCGCGGTGGTGCCGGTGATCCGGCGTCTGGTGCAAAAGGGGCTGCCGCTTTCCTGCGCGGTGACATACATGCTTTCCGCGCCGATCATGAACCCCATCGTGGCGATCAGCACGCTGACGGCGTTCAAGGAGTTTCAGGGCCTGAGCTGGGCCACGGCGGGCAATGCGACGATGACGATCGCGCGTCTGTCGCTGGGCTACCTCGTAGCGGTGATCGTGGGGCTGGTGGTGCTGCGCTTCAAGCCGGGTCAGGTGCTGCGGGCGAGCATTGCCAACAAGATTGCGAATGCTGCGGCTGAAGACGATCACGGCCATGTGCACGCTCCGGCTGCTGGCTTCAATGGCAAGCTGGTGCATGCCATGCGCAGCTCGATGCGCGACTTCCTGGACACGGCGATGTACTTCGCCATCGGCGTGGCTATCACGTCTGTGTTTAACACTCAGATCAATCAGGGGCTGCTGAACACCGTGGCTGGCAATGACTGGCTGGCTGTCCCTTCCCTCATGGGACTGGCGATCGTGCTTTCGCTGTGCAGCACCTCGGACGCCTTCATTGCTGCGCCGATGACGGCTTTCTCCATGGCGGCGAAGCTGGCCTTCCTGGTCTTCGGCCCGATGATGGACATCAAGCTGCTGTTCATGTACTCCAGCGTCTTCCAGCGCAAGGTGGTCGTATCTCTTCTGATCGGTCTTTTCATCCTCATCGGTCTGCTTTCGGGGCCGTGGATGAACCTGATTCAACATCTCTACATCAAACCCTAAACTGCCATGAGTGGAACCCGCACCCTCGTTCATCTCCTCAGTGTCGCCATGCTCCTGCTGTGGGGCGGTGTGCTGCTGTATTTCTATATCAGCGGCCGTCTGATCAACTATCTGCCGCCGGATGGCATCTTCCGCCCAATGGTGCTGGTGTCCGGCATCGGCCTGGCTGTGCTGGGCCTCTTCAACCTGCTGACCATGGGAGCCGAGGATGCCGGCTGCGAAGGGCCTGACCACTCGCATGACGACCATGATCACGATCACAAGGACTGCGGTCACGACCACGCGCACAAGCATGGCGAAGGCTGCGGTCATGAACACGCCCATGAGCATGGCACCTGCGGGCATGACCACTCGCACGAGCATGCAAAGAAAGAGGGCTGCTGCGGGCACGATCACGGGCATGCACACAGCCATGAAGGGCATGCGCACGGGATTCTCGATGAGAGCTCCTGGCCGGGCCGGATCGCGGTGCTGCTGATTCTTGCCGCGCCGCTCTCCTGGGCTGCGCTTTCCACGCCGGACCGCTACAGTGCGAACGCCATCGTGAACAAGGGGCTGTACGACCCGAACTACACGGACACCTCGCGTGCGGAGCAGTTCTCGCTGCAAAACAAGGTCAAGAACGCCGGGCAGCCGGTTGCCGCGACCACGACGGCGAAAGTCACCACGGAGAAGGTGGCCGATCAGCCTCCCGCCATGGTCAGTCCGCAGACTCTTGGCACATCTGGACCCCCGGCTAAGCCTGCCAACACGCCGCCACCCGGAGTGGCTGCAGCCTCTGCCGCTGCTGCAGAAACCAAAACGCCGCCGAAGAACATCCCGCCGCCCGCACAAGCCTCCAAGAGCTATGGCACCTTCACCCTCGAAGACCTCAAGAAGCAGGTGCCGCAGAGCAAGGAAGGCAACTTCATCCTCGAAGTGCCTGAGCTGTACTACACTGGTGGGGACGTGGAAGTTCAGAAGGTGCTGACGGGGCAAATGGTCGAGACCGTGGCGCAGATCCTGCCGGAGAAAGTGAACAATGCCGACGGCCACCGCCTGCGCATTTTCCGCATGCTGGTGCAGTGCTGCGCTGCGGATGCACGCCCCTACTCCGTGCCGGTGGATTTCGGCAAGAAGGCTCCCGATTTCAAGGACATGACCTGGGTCAAGGTCGTCGGCAAGATGGGCTACAAAAAGGAGGGGACGCAGACCGTCCCGATCATCGAAGCCACCAAGGTGGAAGAGACCACAGCACCGGATAATGCGATGATTTACTGAGGCTTCCGCTCAGATCAACCTTTCGTCCGGCCTGCTTCTCCGCGTCACGGCGGAGCGGTCGCCGAGAGATGCACAAACATCGTGCTGGCCCCATTCATGGGGATGACGGCTTTGACCTGCTGCGTCGTGCCATCATCACTCAGCACGGTTTGTGTCACGCCGCTGCTGCTCCACGAGGCTGCAGAGAGGGTGGCGTTCCATTCCACGGTGAAGATGGTGCCTGCATTCACGGCGGCGGTGCTGCGGGTGTAGGTGTATTCAAAATTCGCGCCGTTCGCAGCGGTGGTCACCGGCAGCTTGCTGGCAGCGGTGGGGCTGAGATTGAGAGCGTATTCCAGCAGGTTACAGATGCCGTCACCGTCGTAGTCAGCGGTGTCGGCGGTGGGACCGGTGTTGGCGGCGGTGCCGAAGTTTTGCTGACGCCAGTTTTGCACGGTGCTCAGACACGCCACATTTAAAACGTACGTCGTTTTTGTGACACCATCCTGGGCGGTCACCACCGTGGTGACCGTGTTGCTGCCGGGAAAAAGGGCGATGGCACCGCTCGCCGATCCAGACGCCACGACAAGACCATTCACCGTGATCGACGCGCTGCCGTCATTCGCCGTGGGAGTGAGGCTGATGGAGGTGGCGCTGCGGTCCAGCACCACCGCGTAGGCCAGTGTGCCGCAGGCGAAAGCAGGGCTCAGCGTGCCACTGCTCACAGTCAGGCCGCTGAGGGTTGCGTCGTTGTTGAGGGTGGTGAAGGTTTGATCGCCACCCAGGTAAGTGCCGCCTTTGATGCGGAAATGATAGGTAGTCAACGGGGCCAGCCCGCCGAGTGCTGCACTGACCGCCGTGGTGCTGCCGCCCGAGACTAGGGAAGGTGCGGCGGTGATGCTGCTGCCGTAGGCGGTGGTGGTGCCGTAGTCAAAGAAGGCAGCCACCGCGCCACCATTGGGATTGGCCGTGCCATTGAGCACCACCGTGGTGCTGCCGACCGCTGATGCCGCCTGCGTGGTGAGCGTAGGAGGCGGCTCGGCCACCAGCGTGGCGACGAGAGCCGCATAACTGCCGTTGGCGGGATTGACGATGCGCTCTCCCACAGCCAGCGGCGTGGTGATCACCTTCACGGGCACACTGCTGTCCGTCGTGCTGTTGTTGCCGAGAAAGCTAAACGTGTTTCCTCCCCAGGCGGCGAGCGTGCCGTCCGTGCACAGCGCCCTTGAAGTGAGGGAATTGTTGCCCCCTGTGGTGATGGCCTGCACGGTTTTGCCATACAAGGCGGAGGTGCCACTCGTCGTATTCACCAGCACCGGCACATTTTTCTGCGTGGTGCTGTTGTCGCCGAGCTGGCCGAAGTAATTGCTGCCCCAGGCGGCCACAGTGCCGTCTGAGCAGAGGCCCAGGGCATGCGAGTAACCGGCAGCCACGGCAACCACCGTCTTGTTGTAGAGAGCCGAGACACCGCTGGTGGTATTGACCAGCACCGGAACCAAGCTGCGCAAAGTTGTGCGATTGGTGCCGAGCTGGCCGTAATAGTTGTCGCCCCAGGCGGATACCGTTCCATCTGTGCACAAGGCCATGGAAAAGTAGCTGCCGACCGCGATGGCAGACACGGTTTTGCCATACAGAGATGAAACACCACTCTCCGCGCTGACTTGCACCGGCACCCAAGCGTCCGTCCAAGCGTTATTGCCTAGCTGCCCATTGTTCAGGCCCCAGGATGTCAGCGTGCCATCCGAGCATAGCGCCATGCAGTTGAAGGCGCCCGCCGCGATGGCCACGACAGTTTTGCCATACAGAGCGGAGGTGCCGTAGCTGGCATTGACCTTCACCGGCACGTTACTCTGAACGTTGGAGTTGTTGCCCAAATTGCCGTACTCATTGTAGCCCCAGGTGGCCACCGTGCCGTCAGAGCACAACGCCATGCAGCATCCGCCTGCCGCGATGGCCACGACGGTCTTGCCATGCAGGGCGGAGCCGCTGGCGGTGCTGACCAAGACGGGTACGAGGCTGTCGGTGGTGGTGCCGTTGCCAAGATGGCCATTGTAATTGCTACCCCAGGCCGCCAGAGTGCCGTCTGAGCAGAGCGCCAGACTGATGGCAGAATTATTTTGAAGAGACACGATCGTCTTGCCCGCCAGTACACCGGTGGTGGTGACAGGCACCATGATCTTACGGGCGGTCGTGGTGCCGTCTCCCACATCGCCATAGGGGTTGCTGCCCCAGGCAAAGGCGCGCTGACTGGCCCACACCAGCACCAGATCATTGCCCGTGCCGCCGTAGTAGTGGGCCACGTAGTTGTAGGTGACCCCGCCGTAGCTGAGCTCCACGGCCTGGCCCTGCGCAAGGTTGTCAAACGTACCGCTGATGAAAGGCAGGCCGGTGTTGTTCACCACGGTCAAGTTCGTGCCGGTAGGCGGGGCGAAATTCAGGGTGAAATTGACCGTGCTGCCGGTGGCGGTCATGCCATTCGTGCTGAAAGGCACATCGGTGGCGGCATTGAAGCTGGCCGCCAGTGCGGTCTGTCGTGTGACAGTCAGTGAGTAAGTTTGAGTCGTCATCTCATCCTGCGCAGTGACCACCACATTGAAGACCGTGTTTCCCAAATTGAGAGTCAGAGGCGTGCTCGCGCTGCCCGAAGCGACGCTCACGCCATTGATCTTCAGCGTGGCGGTGCTGTCTGCCACGGTTGGCGTGAGGGTCAGCGACGTCGTCGAAAACGGCACGGTGGCTGTGTAGCTGATGGTGCCGCTGTCAAACGCAGGCGTGAAGGCACCGATGTTCGAGGTCAATGCCGCAAGGGTCGCATTGGTGGATAGCGCGGCGCGTGTGACCACCACGGTGTAGGTCTGCGTGGTGGTGCCGTCCTGCGCTGTCACCACGGTGGTGAGCGCGTTGTCACCCACGTTGAGCGCGATGGGCGTACTGGCGCTGCCTGAGGCAACTGACTGGCCGTTGACTTTCACAGTGGCATTGGCATCTGCGAGCGTCGGCCGCAGGGTGATGGATGACACAGAATACGGCACAGAGGCCGTGTAGTTCGTGGTGCCCGTGGCAAAAGCGGGAGTGAGGGTGCCGTTGTTGAGGACCAGTGCAGCGAGACCTGCGTTGTTGTTCAGTGTGGTGAAGGTCAGATCACTGCCGGTGGAGGACCCTGCCCCGCTGGAGCCTTTGACACGGAAGTGGTAGGTGGTGGCCGGAGCGAGTCCGATCAATTGAGCGGTGATGGACGTGTTGGAGGTGCCGACGGCACCGAGGTAACCATCTCCTGCGCTGCTGCCGTAGGCTGTGGTAGTGCCGTAGTCAAAGGAGACGGTGGTGATGCTGTTGTTCGCATTCACGGTGGCGTTCAAATAGGCGCTGGTGCTGCCGACTCCCGTAGCAGCAAGAGTGCTGACGGTGGGTGGTGGCGTGGGTGCCGCGATGACAGCCAAGCTATGCAGTGCATAGGGGCCGCTGGCGGCACGGACAAAGACTTCCCCCGCCGCCAACGGAGTTGCACTCACCGCCACGGGGGCACTGCTGCTGGTGGTGCTGTTGTTGCCGAGCTGGCCGCTGGTGGCCATGCCCCAGGCGGTCAGAGTGCCGTCCGTGCATTGGGCCATGCTGTGACGCGCACCCGCCGAGATGGCAGACACTGTTTTGCCATTCAAGGCGGAGACTCCACTGGCTGTGCTCACCGTTACGGGCACGTAGCCGTTGTTTGTGGTGGTGTCGCCGAGCTGGCCAAAGGCATTGCTGCCCCAGGCAGCCAGAGTGCCATCTGAGCATTGCGCCAGACTGTGGGCGTAGCCTGCCATGATGGACACGACGGATTTGCCGAAAAGCGCGGAGCCGGAACTGGCATTCACCAGGACGGCCACGGGTGAGTTCGTATAGAACTGCGCTGCGTTGTCGTCGCCGAGTTCGCCGTTGACGTCGTTGCCCCAGGCGAGCACGGCTCCATCGGTGCAGAGGGCCAGACTGTGCAGCCCGCCTGCCGCCACGGCCACCACACTCCTGCCGTTCAGAGCAGAGAGGCCGCTGGACGCATTCACTGCAACGGCGGCACTTCGCGGTGAGGTCGTGTTGTCGCCGAGCTGACCGCTGGTGTTCGCCCCCCAGGCAGCCACGCTGCCGTCAGAGCATAGCGCCAGATTGTGGCGCGCTCCTGCCGCCACGGCCACCACCGTTTTGCCAAACAGGGCTGAAATGCCGCTGCTGCTGTTCACCTGCACGGGGGCGTTACGCTGCGTGGTGGTGGTGTCTCCGAGCTGATAATAAAGGTTCTCACCCCATGCCACCACGGTCCCATCCGAACACAGCGCCAGACTGTGGCTCTGCCCTGCCGCGATGGCGATGACCGTTTTCCCGTAGAGCGCCGAGACCCCGATGCTGTTGTTTACCATCACCGGTGCAAGGCGATCCGTGGTGGTGTTGTCGCCAAGCTGGCCGCTGGTATTGGCCCCCCATGCTGCAAGCGTGCCGTCAGAGCAGAGGGCCAGGCTGTGTTTGGCACCCATCGCGAGGGACAGGATCGTTTTGCCGGCCAGCACACCGGTGGCGGTCACGGACACGGCGGTGTTGCGCTGGGTCGTTGTGCCGTCCCCCAGTTCGCCATCGCCATTGTAGCCCCAGGCCAGGGCGCGATTGCCGGCCCACTGCAGCACCAGATCGTTGCCTGTGCCGCCATAGTAGTTGGCCACGAAGTTGTAGGTGACTCCGTTGTACACGATGGCCACCGCCTGCCCCTGGGACAGATTGCTGAAGGTGCCGCTGATGAAGCCCAGCCCGGTGTTTTTCACCACCATCAAGTTGGTGCCGGTGGCGGGTGCGAAGTTCAAAGTGAGGGCACCGAGGGTGTTGCCGGTGGCGGTGAAGCCAGTGGTGACGAGCGGCACATCACTGAGGGTGCTCCAGACCGCAGGCAGCGCAGGGCGCACCACCGTGATGGAGTAGGTTTGCGTGGAGACTCCATCCTGCGCGGTGACCACCACACTGAAGAAATTACTCCCCACATCGACGGCCAAAGGACCGCTGGCGCTGCCCGAGTTGACGTGAGTTCCGTTGACCTGCACCGATGAAGTGCTGTCTGCCACGGTGGACGTCAAGGTCATCGATGTCGTCCCAAAAGGCACCGTGACGGTGTAGCTCGTGACACTGCTGTCAAAGGCAGGCGAGAGGATGCCGACACTGGGAGTCAAACTGGCCAGCCGCGCATTGGTGGAGGGTGCCGCGCGCGTGACCGTCACCGTGTAAGTTTGAGTGGTGGTGCCATCCTGTGCAGTCACCACGGTGGTCAGCGTGTTGTCTCCCACGCTGAGGGAAACGGGCGCACTCGCACTGCCCGAAGACACCGGCAGCCCATTGACCATCACACTTGCGCCGGCATTCGCCAACGTGGGCCTCAGGGTGATGGAGGTGACAGGATAAGCCACGGTGGCCGTGTAGCTCGTGGTGCCACCTGCAAAGACTGGACTCAGCGTGCCGTTGTTCAAGGCCAGTCCGGTCAGATTCGCATTGGTGCTGATCGTGGTGAAAGTCTGGTCGCTGCCATTGGCCGTGCCCGCACCGCTCACCGCTTTGACGCGGAAATGATACGTGGTGCCAGGTGTCAGACCGGTCAGGCTTGCTGCCACCGCAGTCGTGCTGCTGTCAGTCAGCGTGGCAGGCGTGGCAGCCACCGTGGTGCCGTAGGAAGTGGTGGGGCCAAACTCAAAGCTCACTGTCGTAGTGTTGCCGCTGGCATTGGCGGTGCCGTTCAAGGTCGCACCGGTGGTCGTGATGGAGGTGGCGGCCAATGTGGCGGCTGCGGGCGCTGCGGGCGGAGCAGCAGCTGTGGCAAACATGGCGGAGGAGTAGATCCCCGTGCCCACACTCGCGAACCGCTCTCCGGGAGAAAGCGTGCTGGTGCTGACGTCCACTGGCACGCTGCTGTTGGAGGTGGTGTTGTTCCCCAGTTGTCCCACGCTGTTGGCTCCCCAGGTGGCGATTGAGCCGTCTGAACAAAACGCCGCGCTTATAGAACTGCCGCAGGTCAGCCCCACCACCTTTCTGCCATAGAGTGCCGATGAGCCGCTGGCAGCATTGACCGCCACTGCCGCCGGTCGGTTGGTGGTGCTGTTGTCACCGAGCTGGCCAAAGGCATTACTGCCCCAGGCCAGCAGAGTGCCATCGGTGCAAAGCGCCATGGTGTGGTTATATCCTGCAGCAATGACGGCAGGGGTTCTGCCATACAAGGCGGAGGTGCCGTTCACGGCATTGACGGCTCCTGGCACGGAGCGGTTGTTGAGGGTGTTGTCCCCCAGCTGGCCGGAGGCATTGGTCCCCCATGAAGCCAGGCTGCCATCAGAGCACAAGGCCACGCTGAATGAAACACCCGCCGCCAGCATCTGCGGAGTTTTGCCATACAGGGAGGAGACACCGCTGGCGGAACTGACCAGCACCGGCACTGCACTGTTGTTGGTGCTGTTGTTGCCCAGCTGTCCACTGGCATTGGATCCCCATGCCACCACTGCGCCGTCAGAGCACAGGGCCAGGCTGTGGGAAGCTCCCGCCGCTATGCCAACGACCGATTTGCCATAAAGGGCGGAAACCCCGCTGCCCCTGCTCACCGCCACCGGCGCGACGCGGTTGGTCGTGCTGCCGTCCCCAAGCTGGCCAATGCTGTTGTAGCCCCAGCTGACGACGGTTCCATCAGAGCACAGGGCCATGCTCCACTCGTACCCTGCGCCAATGGCCACCACCGTTTTGCCATACAAGGCGGAAACACCACTGGCGGTATTGACCGCCACGGGCGTGGCGCGTGAATTGTAGGTGTTGTCCCCGAGCTGTCCGTACCAATTGCCGCCCCAGGCGGCCACCGTGCCGTCCGAACACAGGGCCAGACCGTGGGAGTAGCCTGCAGAAGTCGCCACAACCACCTTGCCTGCGAGCACCCCGGTGGCCGTGACCGGCGTCGGAACGAGGCGACTGGTTGAAGTGCCGTCTCCCAGGAGCGCATTGAGATTGTCCCCCCAGCCGAGCGCCCGGTTGCCGGCCCACACCAGCACCAGGTCGTTGCCGGTGCCGCCATAATAGTTGGCGACGTAATTATACTGCACCCCGTTGTAGACAAGCGTGACCGCCTGCCCCTGGCTCAAGTTGCTGAACGTGCCGCTGATGAAGCCAAGCCCGGTGTTGTTCACCACCCTCAGACTTGCTCCAGTGACTGGCGCATAGTTGAGTGTAAAATCCACCGTGCTGCCTGCGGCACTGAAGCCGTTTGCAGATACTGGCACATCCGTTGCAGCGGCAAAGGTAGCTGAAGTGGAGCCGGGGACAGCGATGGTGTAAGTCTGCTTCGTCACACCGTCCTGCGCAGTCACCTGCACATTGATAACAGTGGTGCCAAACCCCAGGCTGATCGGCCCGCTGGTGCTGCCTGAGGTGACGGCGATGCCATTGACCGTCACCGTTGCATGGCTTTCAGACACCGTGGGAGTGCAGGTGACGAAGGTCGTGCCACTGCCCGCCGCAGGAGTGGTGTAGCTGGTGGTGCCGCTGGCGAAGGCCGGGCTCAATTCGCCCGTGCTGCTGGTCAAGCTGGCCAGGGTGGCATCATTGCTGAGAGTGGTGAAGGTCTGATCAGTGCCAGGGAAACCTGCTGCATTCACGCGGAAGTGGTAGGTGGTGCTGGGTGCCAGTCCGCTGAGAGCAGCACTCACGGCGGTGTCACTGCCTCCTGTGACACTGCCAGGAGTTGCGGTCACGCTGCTGCCGTAGGCGGTGGTGGTGCCGTAGGCAAAGGAGACGGCCACTGCGATGCCGTTGTTGGGGTTCACCGTGCCGTTCAACGTTGCGTTCGCGGAGCCAACCGCTGTCGCCGCCAGAGTTGTGACGGTCGGCACTGGCTCCGCCACCAGCACCAGCGACTGTCCGTCATTCGCGACTTGGGAGGGATTGATCACGCGCTCACCCGCATTGAGCGGAGTGGTGAGCGCAAGCTGGGGCACCAGGCTGTTGTTCGTCGTGTTGTTGCCCAGCTGGCCGTAATAATTGTAGCCCCAAGTGGCCACCGTACCATCTGTACAGAAAGCCGTGCAACTGGAACCAACTGCAGCGATGCCCACCACCGTTTTGCCATACAGGGCCGAGGTGCCGCTGGCAGTGCTGACCTGCAATGGCACACTGCTGTTGGTCGTCGTGTTGTTGCCCAGCTGACCGGCGTTATTGTAGCCCCAGGCCGCGACGGTGCCATCCGTACACAGGGCCAGGCTCAGCCAGTTGCCGGCAGCAATGCCCACCACCGTTTTGCCATACAGCGCGGAAACTCCGTTCGTGGCATTGACCGCCACCGGCACTTTCATCTGCACGCCGCTGTTGTTGCCGAGGTCGCCAAAGATGTTGTCTCCCCAAGCCACCACGGTGCCATCCGAGCACAAAGCCATCGTATGCTGATCGCCCGCCGAGATGGCCACCACGGTTTTCCCGTACAAGGCCGAGATGCCGTTCGTTGTGTTCACCGCCACAGGCACTGTGCTGTTGGTGGTCGTGTTGTTACCGAGCTGCCCGGTGTTGTTGTAGCCCCAGGCTGCCACAGTGCCGTCAGAACAAAGCGCCACCGAATGATAAGCTCCTGCGGAGACCGCCACCACGGTTTTCCCATACAAGGCCGAGGTGCCGCTGGTCGTGTTCACCAGTACGGGTGCATTGGTGTTGGTGGTACCGTTGTTGCCGAGCTGTCCATAGGGGTTGTAACCCCAGGAAACCACCGAGCCGTCAGAGCACACGGCCAGGCTGAAATAGGTTCCTGCCGAGACGCCCACCACTGTCCTGCCATACAAGGCAGAAACACCACTCGCCGTATTCACCGTTACCGGAAAGTTGATGCTGGTATTGTTACCGTTGCCGAGCGTGCCGTAGTAGTTGGTGCCCCATGCGGCCAAAGTCCCGTCCGAACAGAGCCCCAGACTGTGACCTCTTCCTTGTGACAGGGCCAGAATCGTTTTGCCAGCCAGCACTCCCGTGGCAGACACCGGCACCATCACATTGCGCTGCGTCGCGGTGCCGTCCCCGATCTGTGCCGTGCTGTTGTCTCCCCAGGCAAAGGCCCGGTTGGCAGCCCAGGCCAGCACGAGATCATTGCCGGTGCCGCCGTAGTAGTTGGCGACGAATTTGTAAGTCACACCATTGTAGGAAAGCAGCACCGCCTGTCCTTGCGCAAGGTTGTCAAAGGTGCCGCTGATGAAGGGCACGCCGGTGTTGTTCACCACGGTCAGGTTGGTGCCGGTGGCGGGGGCATAATTGAGTGCTAAACCGATAATTTTTCCTGTCGCGGTATAGCCATTGGTCGTCAGCGGCACATCGCTTCCTGAGGCATAGCTGGCGCTGATGGTGATGGGAGCGGCTCGGGTTATACTGAGAATGTAAGTCTGCTTTGTCACTCCATCCTGCGCAGTCACCTGCACATTGATGATATTAAGTCCATACCCAAGACTCACCGGCGCAGCGCCGCCAGAAGTCGCACTGACGCCATTGACCGCGACGCTTGCATTGCTGTCTGCCAAGGTGGGAGTCACAGTGACGGAGTTGGTCGAATCGCCCACACCAGGAGCAGTGTAGCTGAAGGTGCCGCTGGCGAAGGCCGGGCTCAACTCACCCGTGCTGCTGGTCAAGCTGGCCAGGGTGGCGTCATTGCTGAGAGTGGTGAAGGTCTGATCAGTGCCAGGGAAACCTGCTGCATTCACGCGGAAGTGGTAGGTGGTGCTGGGTGCCAGTCCGGTGAGCGCAGCACTCACGGCCGTGTCGCTGCCGCCTGTGACGCTTGCGGGAGAAGCAGTCACGCTGCTGCCGTAGGCGGTGGTGGTGCCGTAGTCAAAGGAGACGGCCACAGCTGTGCCGTCATGGGCGTTGACCGTTCCATTCAAGGTGGCGCCAGTACTTCCGATCATGCCCGCCGCCTGCGTGATCAGGCTGGGCGAAGGGTCGGCCACCATGGCGAGCATGTGGCTGGAAACGGGGCCGACGCTGACGTTCATGAGCGACTCCCCGCCGAACAACTGCGTGCGGTTCACGGCGACCGGAACACTGCTGCTGGTGGTACTGTTGATGCCGAGCTGACCACGGTTGTTGTAGCCCCAGGCGGCTGCCGTGCCGTCCGAGCACAGTGCCCAGGAGTGGTAATTTCCAGCTGTGATGGCGACCACTGTTTTGCCATACAGGCCGGAAACGCCGCTCGCGGTATTGATCGCCACCGGGATGGTGCTGGTGGTGGTGCTGTTGATGCCGAGCTGACCATAATAGTTGTTGCCCCAGGCCGCCACAGTGCCGTCTGAGCACAAGGCCATGCTGTGCGCGCTGCCAGCGCTTACCGCGACGACTGTTTTGGCATACAGCCCCGTGCCGTAATTATTTTGCACCCAGACAGGATGGTACAATTTTTGCCCTGTGTACACGCTTCCTGATTGTCCGGAAATATTGCTGCCCCATGCCGCCATGCTGCCATCCGTGCACAAGACAAGGTTATGAGCGCCACCTGCTGCAATCGTTCTGACAGTTTTCCCATAAAGGATGGACACGCCATTGTCGGTGTTTACAGCTACCGGTATATTGTAAAAGGAGGTGGTGGAGTTGTTGTTGCCGATTTGCCCATTGTCGTTGCCCCCCCAGGCTGCCAGAGTTCCATCCGAACACAGCGCCAGGCAATGCGAATCGCCCGCCGCAATGGCGACCACTGTTTTTCCATAGAGGGCGGACACACCGCTGGTGGTGCTGACCGCAACTGGAACGGAGCTGTTTGAGCTCCCATTGTTGCCGAGCTGGCCACTGGCGTTTGAACCCCAGACGGAAACGGTGCCATCCGAGCAGAGCGCCATGCTATGGGACGAACCCGCCGCGATGGCGACCACGGTTTTGCCATAAAGCGATGACAAACCGCTGGTCTTGTCCACTGCGACAGGAAGGGTGCTGCTGCTGGTGGCGCTGTTATTGCCGAGTTTCCCGCTGTTGTTATCCCCCCATGCGGCCAGGGTGCCATCCGAACATAGCGCCAGGCTGTGATACGCCCCTGCCGCCAGTGCGGCAATCGTTTTTCCAGCGAGCACGCCGGTGGCGGTGACTGGAACGGGCACGTTGCTGCTCGTATAGCTGCCGATGCCCAGTTGTCCGCTGTTATTGTATCCTGTTGCGAAGGCGCGGTTGCCCGCCCACTGCAGCACCAGATCATTGCCGGTGCCGCCGTAATAATTGGCAACATACTTGTACGTCATCCCATTGAAACTCATGGTGACGAGCTGACCCTGGGCCAGATTGTCGAACGCTCCTTGGATAAAGCCAACTCCTGAGTTGTTGACCACCGTCAGGCTGCCACCGACTGCGGGTGCATACGAGAGGGAAAAATTCACCGTGCTGCCGGTGGCGGTGAAGTCTTTGATCGTGAGGGGGACGGTGCTGCCAGAGGCATAGTCGGCGCCCAGGGGATTGGGAGTCGAACGGGTCAGGATGACTGAGTAAGTCTGCACGGTCGTTCCATCCTGCGCGGTGACCACGACGCTGATGGCATTGTCACCATAAACCAGGCTGACCGTGCGGCTCGCACCGGAGGCGACGATCGCCCCGTTGACCCTCACAACAGCAGTGTTGTTTGCGGCACCGGGAGTGATTTGGACAGAGCTTGCCGTGCTGGGCAGTACGGCGGAATAGGTCGTGGTGGAACTGGAGAATGCCGGGCTCAGGGAGCCAATGCTCAACGCCAGGCTGGCAAGACGGGCGTCGTTATAAGGCGTCGTGAAACTTTGATCGGCCCCATAAAGCGCCCCGGAGCCGCCCGCGCCTTTGAACCGAAAATGATACGTCGCGCCTGGGACAAGCCCGGTCAAACTGGCAACTGACGGGGTGGCGCCGCCGCCGGTGGCTGTCGCTGGCGTGCCGGCGACGGTGGTGCCATAGGCGGTGGTGAGGCCGTAATCAAATGAGAGGGCAACGCTGTCATGAGCGGCCACATCGACGCCATTCAAGGTGGCGCTCGTTGCATCAACCCCGGTGGCGGCCAGAGTCACGGCTGAGGCCTGCACTGGAGTGGCAACCACGCACATGACGGAATTAGGAGGCTGTCCTGAAAACAGTCCGGCAAAAACTTCCCCGGTCGCGAAGTTGTTGGGAATCACGTTCACAGGCACTTTGCGCGTTGCGGTGGTGCCGTCGCCAAGCCGCCCGAACAAATTGTAACCCCAGGCGGCACAAGTGCCATCCGTGCACACGGCGGCACTGAAATCGTCACCCGCAGTGATTGTTCGCACTGTTTTGCCATAGAGCGCCGAGGTTCCGCTGGCCACGTTGACAGCCACGGGTGCCGGGACAGCGCTAATGCCCCAGGCACCGTTGCCCAGCGCCCCGTCATAGTTGTAGCCCCAGGCGGCCAGCGTACCGTCAGAGCACAATGCCAGCGCATGCAGCCGGCCGGCTGACAAGGCAGTCACTGTTTTGCCAAAAAGCACGGAAGTCCCGCTGGCTGTGTTCACAGCCACAGGGACCAGGCTGTTAGTAGTGGTGGTGTTACCAAGCTCTCCATAATAGTTATTGCCCCAGGCCACCACCGAACCGTCCGAGCAAAGCGCCATGCTGAAGCCGTCTCCTGCGGTAACATCGATCACAGATTTGCCGTAAAGAGCGGAGACGCCGTTGACCACGTTGACGGCCACGGGAGACCATGCTGTTGCTGTACTGTTGTTGCCCACCGCTCCATACTCGTTGTTTCCCCAGGCCACCACTGTGCCATCGGAACACAGAGCCAGAGCATGGTCATTGCCTGCGTCGATGGCCACCACCGTTTTGCCATAGAGGGCTGAGATTCCACTGGTTGTGTTGACTGCCACAGGTGTGGGAGTGCTTCCCCCACCGGTGCCGAGTGCCGCGAAATTATTCGATCCCCAAGCGGCCACAGTGCCGTCAGAACACAAAGCCAGGCAGTAAGAACTCCCCGCATCAATGGCGACCACGGTCTTGCCATAGAGAGCCGAAGTGCCATTCGCCGTGTTAACAGCCACTGGAACCGAACTGTACGTATCACTGGTATTGATTCCAAGCTCGCCAGTGCCGTTGTTTCCCCATGCGGCCAGTGTTCCATCCGAACACAGCGCCAGCATATGGCCGTAACCTCCGGCGAGCGCAATGACCGTCTTGCCTGCCAACACGCCTGCGGTTGCCACAGGGGCGGGCAGGACGCGGTTTGTTAGTGTGCCGTCCCCCAGCTGGCCGACGCCGTTGCTGCCCCAAGCAAACGCACGATTATTCGCCCATACCAGCGTCAGATCATTCCCTGTCCCTCCATAATAGTTTGCGACGAAGTTGTACGTCACCCCGCCATAGCTGAGGTCGACCGCCTGCCCCTGCGCCAGGTTGTCAAACGTGCCGCTGGTGAACGGCAGCCCGGTGTTGTTCAGCACCGTCAGATTCGTGCCTGTCGCAGGTGCATAGTTCAGCGTGAAATTCACCGAATTCCCTGTGGCTGTGTAGCTGCTGGCGCTGAGCGGCACATCCGTGGCGGAGTTCCAGATGGCATTGACCGTCGCGGCTTCAGCGGACAGGGTCAGCACAAGAAAAATGGAGACCGCGCGTAGGAAAACACCAAAAGTAGCAGGCATTAAATATTCTTATAGAATCCCCGAGAGGAGCACTCAAGCAAATTCATCTGCCTAATCCATTGCATTAGCCCCCCTCGGAAGAGAGGGCCACAGGCCTGCGCATAGCGGAGGCTGGCGAGCAGCCTCCCCTAACTTCATGCTGTGGACGTCACCTTACGGCACATCATACGTGCCCAGGGCCGCGACATCGAAGCGGGGCATGCCGGCTTCATCGGCGATCTCGTTGAGGGCTTCGACTTCGGCGGTGCTGAAGAGGAGGCCGCCTGCTTTGGCGGTGTGGGCGGCGTTTTGGGCTTCGGGCTGGCCGGGGAGCATGCAGCTCTCGTTGCCGTGGCCGAGAATGTCGTCGATCACCGCTTTGATGTTCTCATTGAAGTTGCGGCCGTTCGAGAAGAGGCCGGTACTGATGGCGTCCGGATGGATGACCTGGAAGTAGAAGCTGCTGGTGCGCTTTTCGCCGGCTGGGAATGGCTTCCCTTTGATGTCGGGATGGGCACCGCCACCGCGCAGGGTGGGCAGGCCGCCGCCGATCATGCCGCCCATGACTTCGATGAGGAGGGAGAGGCCGTAACCTTTATGCGCGCCGAAGGGGAGCAGCCAGGCGGCTTCATTGGCATCGGTGGTGGGTTTGCCAGCAGCGTCCACGGCAGCGCCGGGAGGGAGTGGCTTGCCTTCACGCTTGAGCTGCTGCACACGGCCCATGGCCACGGTGGAGGTGGCCCAGTCGATGACGATGGGAAAGCCGCAGGCGTCTTGCGTGGGGAGGCCCCAGGAGTGGGGATTAGTGCCCAGCACGGGGAATTTGCCGCCGAAGGGAACGACCTCGCCCAGGGTGGACGTACAATTCGTGTAGGCGATGTAGCCTTTCTTGGCCGCATCCATCACATAGCCGCCGCCCCAGAGGTAGTGGAAGGCGTTGTCCACACTGACCTGTCCGATGCCGTACTTGTCGGCCATTTCCATGCAGCGCTCCATGGCGCTGAAGGCGACGCTCTGGCCGAGCTTGAGCTTGCCGTCCCAGGCTTCGCTGGCGGCGAAGGGCTTCTTGATCACTTCGATCTCTGCGCCCGGCTTGCAGCCGCCAGTGGCGCTGCCGAAGAGGTGATCGAGATGCAGGGCCTTGATGGCATTGTGGGTGCGAATGCCGTGGGCCGAGGCCATTTCGCAAAACCGTGCGCCGTCATCGGCCTCCGCCTGGGTGTAGCCGCGATGCTTGTAGGCGGCGCGAACGAGATCGTTGTGGGCTTCAGTGGGGACGATGTGGTACGTGGTGGGCATGGTTGGCGGATATTGGAGCATCCGCCCGGACACGCAAGAAGCAGAAATAAAGAAGGCTCCGCTCTTGCGAGCGGAGCCTCCGGAAGTCAGGGCTGAGCCAGCCTTATTTGGCGACAGGCTTGAAGACGTCGTGGCAGGCCTTGCAGTTGTTGGCCTTCTTGAATTCGCTGATGCCGGCGGCGTCCTTGGCTTTCACCTTCTGCAGCGCGCCGACCAAGGTTTTGCACTTTTCCACCCAGGCGGCCTTCTCGCCACGTGGCGGTGTGGCGGCGCAGATGGTCTGCACGCATTTGATCAGGGAGTCGAGTTCAGCGTCGGTGGCTTCGCCTTTGCCGACCTTCTTGGCGACGGCGTCTTCGGGTTTCCAATTCTTCTTCATCGCGCCTTTGATGAGGTCGTCTGCCGAAGCGGTGCTGAGGCTGATGGCAAGGCAGAGGAGTGAGAGTGCTGTTTTCTTCATGGGGAGTCTGACGTGTTTTATGATGTGATGTATTTGGAGGAGAAGCCGCAGCGCGCACGGCATTGGAAAAACGCATTCCAAGCAGTTCTTTTACCAAGAACTGAGGGCAATATTTCCAATTCAAGTTTTTTAATTCAGCCACGCGCTTTGAGTCAATGCAGGAATGGCAAGCGGTGCATTCTTCTCCCAAAATGAGAGCAGGGATGTGCCCGTCGCTGTGACTTAGCCCGCAAGCTGCACATGAGACTCCCTCTCATATGCCCCCCTTGGCTTGATGATGCTCTTCTTTAAAACTCGGCGCGAGATTGGTGGTTGGACTGCGTTTTACGCGGCCTCCTGCCCATGAAACTCTTTCTTCTCCCTATCCTGATGCTTGGCGGCATGGCCGCTGCCGCAGACACCGAACTGCTGATCCAGCTGGGTCTGAATGATAAAGAAACCACCGTGTGGGACGGCTCCATCACCGTAAAGCCGGGAGAGGTGCAGGAGGTCAGCGGCTACCGTTTTGAGCAGAAGGACACGATCAAGGGCAAGGACGCGTGGCAGGCCAGCAGCCGCACACCGCAGGGCGCGAATACGAAGGCACGCGGGAACAATCCAAAGAAGATCGGCGCGATGTCCAGGCAACTCGGCCCCATTTTTGAAAACGGGGTGTTTGTGAAACTGAAGGACGTCACGCCGGAAAGCAGCGTGGAGGTCACCACGGTGCAGGGCAAGATCTCCTTCAAGCTGGCGGATGTGAAACCCGGCGAGGCGCTGGATCTGCTGGAGGGCCGTGTGGCGGTGCAGCAGACGGCCTTCAACCTGCGCAAGATGTCGCCGGAGCGCACGGACGATGACTTCCCTGCCCTGGCCGTGGGTGCCACTGGCCATGCCTATCTGGTGTATCAGAGTTTCACGCCGGGTCTGGACCGCGATGAACGCGCGAAGCGCTGGGAGAAGGAGCCGGAGGATTTCGCCTTCCTAGGACAGCCCACGGGCGGTGATCAGCTCTGGCTGCATGTGCGCCAGACCAACAAGTGGGAGGACGAGCGCATCGCCGTGACCGAAGCCGGCAAGGACATCTACAAATCTGCGGTGTCGGTGGATGGCAAAGGCGGCGCATGGATCGTGTGGAGCGAGCGCGTGGACGGGAACTTTGAGATCTTCACGCGTCACTTCAGCGATGGCAAACTCGGCGCGGCGGAAAACCTCTCGAACTCTCCCGGCAATGATCTCTGCCCTGTGATCGCGCATTCCACGAAGAATACTGTGATGGTGGCGTGGATGGCGGCGCATGAGGGCAAGTTTGAGATTCGCACGCGCACGCATGCCGCCGATGTGTGGGCTCCGACGCAGACTGTTTCCAAGAGCAGCGGCAACTGCTGGAATCCCGCGCTCAGCACTGACCCACGCGCCGAGGGTGGCAGCGGGCAGTTTGCGCTGGCTTGGGATACCTATGAGAAGGGCGACTACGACATCTGGCTTGCCATTTTGGAAGCCGATGGCAAGGGCCCATCCAAGCCCATGCCGGTGGCGAACACCGCTCAGTATGAAGCGCGTGCATCCGTGGCGTATGATCATCAGGGCAGCGTGTGGGTGGCCTATGAAAAGAGCGGCGAAACCTGGGGCAAGGACTGGGGCGCGTATGACAGCAATGACGGCATAGGATTGTACCGCAATCGTGAAATCGGCATCGCCGTGTGGGATGGCAAGGCGTGGCAGGAACCGCAGGGAAACATCGCTGAGGCGCTGCCCGGAGCGGTGGCCGCGCGGGGGCAAGGCAAAGGAAAAGGAAAAGGCAAAGGCAAAGGACGCGGCGCGGATGTGACCGCCCCTGCACCGCCGAAATCACCTGAAGTGCCGGATGGACTGGCCTTTGAGCAGCCCGCCGTGCGCAAAGGTGCGCCGGGCGCGCATGCTGAGGCCACGAGTCCGCAGACTTACAACAATCTGGGCCGCCTCATCTGCGATGCCGAAGGGCGCATCTGGCTCATCGCGCGCACGCGCTTGAACAGTTTCCGCAGCCCGCTGGGCAGCAGCTGGGGCAGCGTGGCGGCGTATCTCGACGGTGCCGAGTGGGTGGGCCCCATCACGATTCCGCACAGCGACAACCTGATGTACAATTTCCCTGCTCTCGCGGCCGGACCGAAGAACCTCTTCGTGGCGCACAGCAGCGACCACCGCATGGACCGCATGAACGAATTTAACCGCGCCAAGAATCCGGGCGGCAAGGGCGGTAACGCCTCGCTGGACGCAACCAAGGACCCTTTTGACAACGATGTCTATTTCAGCCGCCTGAGCAGCGTGGGTCAGGTGAAGGCCGCAGTGCTCAAGCCCATCGCGGAAGCTCCGCAGGACAATCCCGCGCCGAGCAAGCGCACGCAGGCCGAGCGCTCTGAGCTCAGCGCCATCCGCAGTTTCCGATCCACCATCGGCGGCACGGAGCGGCAGATCCTGCGCGGTGAATTCCACCGGCATACGGAGATCAGCGGAGACGGCGCGAATGACGGCCCGCTGGAGGACATGTGGCGCTACGCCATTGATGCCGCGTCCATGGACTGGATCGGCAATGGTGACCACGACAACGGCAACGGCCGCGAGTACACCTGGTGGCTGACGCAGAAAACGACGGACGCGTTTTTCCTGCCGAAGGCCTTCACGCCCATGTTCAGCTATGAGCGCAGCGTTGTGTATCCCGAAGGGCACCGCAATGTGGTCTTCGCCCAGCGCGGCGTGCGCACCCTGCCCCGCCTGCCCCTGAGCGATGTGCGCGTGCATGAGCCCGCGCCGGACACGAACATGCTCTACAAGTACCTCAGGAAATTCAACGGCGTCTGCGCCAGCCACACCAGCGTGGGCAGCATGGGCACCGACTGGCGCAACTGGGGCGGCGAGTTTGAACCGATGGTGGAGATCTACCAAGGAGCACGCCAAAACTACGAGTACCCCGGCTGCCCGCGCTGCCCCACGGAGAACGACGCCATCGGCGGCTGGGAGCCCGGCGGCTGGGTGTCTGACGCCTTTGCCAAAGGTTACAAGTTCAGCTTCCAGAGCAGCAGCGATCACGGCAGCACGCACATCAGCTACGCCATGATTTTGGCTGAGGACTACAGCCGCGAGGGCATCCTCAAAGCGATGAAGCAGCGCCACACCTACGGCGCCACGGACAACATCATCGCCGACAGCCGCTGCACCGCCGCAGACGGCAAGGAGCGCATGATGGGAGACGAGTTCGCCGTGAAGGGCGCACCCACGATCACGCTCAAACTTATCGGCACGATGCCGTTTGAAAAAGTGACGCTGATCAAAGACAACGTGGAGATCCCCATGAACGCGCCGAAGGAAAGGGAGATCAATCTCACGTGGACCGATCCGAAGCCTGAGAAGGGCAAGACGAGCTACTACTACTTCCGCGGTGAGCAGACGAATGGCGAACTGGTGTGGGTGTCTCCGATGTGGATCACGCTGGAATGACGAATGGTGTGGTTCTTATGCTCGTCCTCGCTCTTGAACTCGAGGAGCTCAGTCTATAGAATCCACTTTCACAACAGCATGAACGTCTGCCCCGAACATGATTGGGAATCCTATTCTTACAGCACCGACAATGGCCCTGTCATTGTCGGGTTCCATACTGGATCGAACAAGGTGGAGCAGAGTCAGTATCCTGTCTGTGCTCGTGTCTTGATCACCATCAAGACTCCCAATCAAAACGGAGGGCCCTCAAATGAGGAGGCTCAGGTTCTATGGGACATGGAGGATCGCTTGGTTGAACTCCTGAACTCTGAAAGTGTGCCATGCCTGATGCTCGGTCGTTTGACACACAATGGCACAAGGGAGCTGGTTTTTCAGGTTGCCGACTATACCCCATTCCGCCCACCCGTCGGACGTTGGATGGGAGCTCATGACAACTATGAGATCGACGTTTCGGAGCACGATGGCTGGGGCTTTTTCTTTGAGTCCGTATGGCCATCCGAAACTTCATGGATGCTCATTTTTGACCGTCGCGTGGTGGACAATCTTGTGGAGGCAGGCAGTGACCGAACAAAGCCTCATTCGCTGGAGTTTGTCTTTCGTGGTGCCCCTGATGGCCTGAAGCAGATGCAAGCAGTCCTGGCAGCCAAAGACTACTCATTGCTGGAGTTGTCGGCATCAGAATCTCGATTGATCATGGCCTGCAGCATGCCCTTGGATGTCGGGGCGATTTTCAGTGAGAGCCTTTCGCATCGGGAGGAATGCCAACGTTTGAACATTGAGTATGACGGGTGGGGAGCGTCTGTGCAATCATGACCACACACAGCACGAACCACGACCTGAAAAATCTTCAGAGACCAAGACACATCTTAGTACTGGCATTCGCCATTCTGTCATTCCTCTTTCCTCATTTCGCTTTTGGTCACCCCGCTGACCAGAGCGAAATGCGCGTGCGGCCGAAGCCGCATCAGCTGGAGATCCGGCTGACGTTTAACATCCTGACGCTCACGCGGTTTACCGGCATCGACACGGATGGCAACATGAAGATCAGCATGGCGGAACTGACCGCCGCGCAGCCGCGCATTGGCACGTATCTGAACCAGCACATCCATGTGGAGATCAACCGGCAGAAAGGCCTGCTGGGTTCCAGCGTGCGCTTTGAATCACTCTGGCCGGACGCCGCGCAGACGCCGCCGATGACCGAGATCGAATATGCAGCGCGCAATGTGGATGTGACCTTCGTGCAAACCATCGAGGGCAAGGTGCTGGAGGACTTCTGGCTGGGCTTCGAGATCTTCGAGCAGACCGGGCCGATGCAGACGATCCACGGCGTCTTTGAGCAGGACGGGCAGATCGAAGACGTGACCTTCAGCGTGCAGGAGCCGGAGTATCTCTACGACACCGGCTTTGCGGACGACCCCTTTGTGCAGGAGGAGGAAAAGAAGCAGAAGTCCGGCCTCACTGCCGCGCCCGCCGAAGAGATGCCTGCACGACCCGCTGCGACACTCGCCGCCGCATCGAGCTATGCGGCACCGGCGGCTACCGCTCCAGGCAAGCCTGCGGCCACCATCGCATCTGGACCTGCAGGCAACCCTGCGGTCAAGCTCGCCACTCCCATCGAAACCAAAGACACCGCCGCAGCCCCCAGTTCGGAACGCTGGTGGATGGTCCGCGCCTTGGTGATCATGATCATGCTTGTGATCGGGCGCAAACTTCAGCTCAGCGCCCGAGCTCGGCTCGTCAGCAGCCGTCGCCGCCCCCGGCCACGGCCAAGGTAAGCTGCGAGGCAGTTTGAAGCTCTGCGATGCGGGCCGACACCATCAACCGCTCGTGTCCATGACCACTGCGGACGGCGACGGGACTTCGCCACGCAGTTCCGCGATCTGCCCTTTGAGAGTGGCTATCTTTTCCAAGAGGTTCGTTTCGTCGACCGCGGCGCGCTTGATCCGCTCCTCCCATTGAGACGAGCCTTCCTGATTGCCAGCATTTTGACCCTCCTGAAGTGAAGGAAGCGAGGGGCGGATGCGGGCACGGAGCTCAAGTGCACGTGAATTTTGGCGCAGGAAATTCAGACGGCTTTCTTCCCGCTGAAGCTCTTCACGCAGGCGGCTGAGACGGCTGTTTGGCCTGACTTCGCTGAGCAGAGCGCTGCCCGTTTTCATCTCTGAGGACGATGTGGAAGTGGAAGAGTTCACCGTCCTGGCTGATGCAGAACCCTCGGCAGAGGTCTGTCGCGATGGCTCCATTTTGCTGGTCTGGAGGCGCTCCATGATTTGACGCAGAGCGCCGAGTGCCATCAGGATTTCATCCTTCGCGTTGCGAGATTCCGGTGAATCCGCCTCGGCCTGCTGCAGCCGATTCAGGCATAGATCCATCCGCTCTTTCCAGTCCAGCAAGGTGGTGATCTGCGTTTCCCAGCCGCTGAGCTGCTGGCGGAGATCTTTGATCTGAACATTGAGTGCGGCACTTTCCTGATCGTGCAGTTCGCGGGCATCCTTCGACAAGGAACGGAATTCATCATACATCACCCGCTCCTGCTGTGCGGAGGCGGTCAGTATGGCGATTTCCTGGCGGAGTTCTTTTTCCTGCGCAGTCATCTGATCCAGACGCTGGCGGGTCTCGGTCTCCTGATGATTGACGGCGTCGCAGCTCGCGGTCGCGGTGGCAAGCTGCTGGGTGATGTCTTTGAGAGTGGCATCGAGCTGGGTGCGGCGCTGTGAAGCCTCTTCCACCTGACGTCCCAAAATTCCCAAGTGCTGCTCTGCGGCAGCCACGTTGGCCTGCCGGGATGTCAGCGCTTCCAGCGTGACCTTGAGGTCATGCGCCAGCTGCAGTTCCTGCGATGCGGCATCAAGGGCGCTGCGTGTTTCCACGAGCTTTTGCTCCTGGCCGGCCAAGGTGGCACCCGTGGTGGTCAGGTTTTGCTCAGTCACCTGCACTGCCAATTGAAGTTCTGAAAGCTTCGCCGTGGCTGCGGTGATGCCTGCCTGCTGCTCCGCCAGTTCCCTGCGTGCGGCCACGACCGCTGCCGCAGTGGCCTCATGCTCCTGCTGGGCCTGGCGGGCGCCTGCAGTGGAAGCTTCACGTTCCTGTTCGCGCCGTGCGATCTGGGCTTCCACTTCACGCAGGATCATCTCCTGGTTTTGCTGACGCATGAGCAGATTTTCCACTTCATGATTCAAGGCCATGCGGCGCTCTTCGGCCTGCTGGCAGTCATGCATCGCCTGCTGCAGTCGCACAGAGGTGGTGTCGATCTCTGCATGGCGGGATTCCAAACGGATGCCCGCCTCCTCATGCTGCTGGCTGAGACGCTGCAAGGCGATCTCAGTGCTGATGCGCTCCTGACGCATGGCTTCGAGCTTGCCGGACTGCTCCTGAGTCTGGGCCTCCAACTGGTGTGACTGCTGCTCCAGCACGTGGATGTGATCACCTAGGATGGCATCCTGCTCCTGACGTTCCTGCAGGGTTTGATTCAGGGAGGAGAGGCGTTTTTCGGCGGCCTGACAGTCATCCTGGGTGTTTTTCAGACGCTCTTCCGTAGTGGCAAGTTCAGCGCGGCAGGCTTGCAACGCATCTGCGGTGGACTGCCGGGTGTTGACCAGCACGACGATCTCTTCTCCGAGGGCGTGGTGGCGCTGCTCCAGCGCTGCCAGCGAGGTTTCAGTCTCGGCGGTCTGATCCTGCACCTGCTGGCGTTTGACACCAAGATCCGCGATCTCCTGAGTGAGCTGCTGAATCTGCTGAACGGACGCCGCCTCATGCTGCTGATGCTGGGCCACGGCCCGGCCGAGGTCGGCCAGCTGCGTGGTGGCTTCCGTGCACTCATTCAAAGTGATGCCCAGCTTCTCTTCCATGCGGGCGAGTTCGCTGCGACGGGACAGCACGGCCTGCGCGAGGGTCTGCTGGCAGGCGCGCAATTCATCCATTTCTGCCTGACATTTCGTCCGCTGCTGGCGGAGCATGATCAAGGTCTGCTCGTGCTGAACGGCCTCTGACTTGAGTTCACCCAGCGCAGTTGCGGCTGCCACTCGCTGACCCGCCAGCTCTCTGACTGCGTTCTGCAAATCGGCGTGGTTCTGATGGGTCTCCTGCACGGCCTGCCGGGCTTCCTGAAGTCGCGCCCGCTCATCGGCGATGGCGCTGCGCGTGATGTTGAGGGAGGCTTCGCTTTCGCGGCACTGGGCGGTGAGCTGGGTAAAATTCTGCTCCAGGGCCTGATAGCGCGAAGTCAGATCCACGACATGACCGGTGGCCCGGCTGCCGGCTTCTTCCAGATAATTGAGGCGATCTTGTTTGAGCTTGAGGTTGGCCTCCGTCTGCTGGGCGCTCACCTCCAGCCGTGCAATGTTGATCGTCAGCTCCTGCTGGCGCGTCTCATGGCGGACGACCAGTCCGCGCGCCTCGACGATGCGCTCCTGCTGGCGGGTCACTTCATCAATGGCCTTCTGCAGCAGGTCGGAGAGTTCCGAGCTGCGCTCTTCCAGCAAAGCCGACTCCGCCTTCAGCCCTGCAAGCTGCCTGGACGCGGCAGCCACCTGCGCCTCCACCGACTGCTTGTGGTTCTCCCATTCGCTCAACTGCTGCTGCGTCTGCTGCAGCCGACCTTGATCTTGCAGATAGCGGGCATTGATTTCCTGAAGCCGGCTCTGCAGCAGCTCCCGGTGCCCGTTCAGTTTGACCAGCTGCTCGTTCTGGCTGGCCTCAAGACTGAGGAGACGGTTCACTTCCGAAGTCTTCTGTTCATGCAGCCGTGACATCTGCCGCACTTCATGGGTCAGCGCCCGGTGCTGCTCCTGCACGGACTGCAATTCAGAGTGCCAGCGTTCGCAGGTGGCCTGGGCATCAGCGGCGGCGGCATTGAGTTCCACCAATCTCCCGACTGGCATGCCTGACGACTTAGGCGCCTTGGCTTCCCGACTTCCGTCTTTTTCAAAAGCGATGTTGCTCATAAGTAACTTCGTTGCAGCAATTCCTCAACTTACATCAATATTACGGATTGGTTAAGTAGTTTTTTGAAATTCTTTGTACTTAAACGGACCAGTTTGCAAAAAATGCCATTTTTCGGCACGGCTCGGTGCCTGACTGCCGCTCGGTGCAAGCTTTAGCGCCCCTTTTCGCAATATAAGCGGACACCGTCAGCACACATCGAGGTGACGTTGGCGTCTTCACCCTTGCGCCAGAGTTCCTCACTCACACCCGCCTGCATGGCGATTGCATGCTCGGCGAGCGCGTAGTTGCGGCGGTTTTCCTCCACGCTGACGCCCGCCTTGAAATCGGCGGCCACGCGTTCGTAAACCTCGGCAACGCGTTGGCGATAGGTGCTCAGGTGCCATGCCACATCGCTCACCGCGCCAAAGTGCGTCAGGTAGAGCGTCTTGAAATTGGCAGCCAGGAGGCGATCCAAGGACTGCCCATAAGCAACAGCATCAAACTGCGGTGGCGCGGCAGTGACGGAAAGATAGCGGCTGTTTTCCAGCCGCATGCCGGCCACGTCGCCTGCAAAGCAGACGTCCCCGATGATGAAGGCGTGGTGATGCCGCGCATGGCCCGGGGTGTCCCAGGCGATGATTTCAATCTCGCCAAGGCGCACACTTTCCTTGTCCTTCAATGCGACCACGCGTTCCACAGGCACAGGCAGCATGTCGCCCCAGAGCTTGTCCATGAGATCGCCATAGACCATGCGGGCGCTTTCGATGAGCTTGGAAGGATCAACCAAATGCCGCGCGGCATTGGGGTGGCAGTACACCGTGGCCCCCTGCTGCGCGAACCACCCGGCAGCGCCGGCGTGGTCGAGGTGAATGTGAGTGACGAAGACCTTCTTGATGGCGGATTCATCGACTCCGACTTCACGGATCGCGGTGCGCAACGTCTCCAGCGTGGAACCTGGGCCGGCTTCGATCAGTGCGTACTCGCCACCGCTTTCCACGAGGAAGGAAGCGATGAGACCGGGGATGCCGATGAAGCGGAGATCGAGGGTGTGAATGCGCATGGGGGAGAAATCAAGAAGGGCACGATGAGTGCGGCGTCAAGGGGGCGGCGCATGCCTTATCGAAGGCAATGGGCAGCGAAACTGCCGGATCAGACCGATCCGGCAGAAAAGCAGGGACAGTGACAAAAGCGGACCGCTGGATGCTGCAGGCTCGGAGGCCCGCACGTCCAGCGCTGATCCTACCGCATCGCTTCGAAACGCTTCTTCAGCACGTCCTTCTGCGAGACGCCGCCGAGCTTGGACTGCGTGTCGTCGATCCACTTCTGCTCGAGGGCGTTTTTCGTGGGCCGGTTGACCTGGTAGTACACACCGAATTTTCCGGGGGCGAGGTTTTCGGCCATCTGGTAGGCGGCCACGTCGTTGGTGACGTCGTGCTGTGTTTCGTCGATGGTGTCGAAGGTGCCGCCTTTGCGAGGAGTGCTGTCGTCAAACGCACCAGCGTAGAACATGACGCACTCGCTGAGGCACTCCACGACGCTGAAACCATCATGCAGGATGGCGCGCTCAAACATGGCCTCCATGTGCTTCACCTGCGCGGCATGCGTGCGGGCGATGAAGGTGGCGCCGCTGGCGAGGAGCTGGCGCATGGGGTTGATGGGGCGGTCGATGCTGCCGGTGGGGTCGGTCTTGCTCTTGAAGCCGATGGGGCTCGTGGGGCTGGTCTGCTTCTTGGTCAGGCCATAGACGAAGTTGTCCATGATGACGTAGGTGAGCTTGATGTTTTTGCGCGCGGCGTGGTTGAGGTGATTGCCGCCGATGGAGAAGCCGTCGCCGTCACCGCCGAAGACAAAGACGTGCACGTCCGGACGGCTCAGGGAGATGCCGGTGGCCAGCGGCAGCGCACGGCCATGGATGAAATGGATGCCGTGCGTGTTCATGAAATACGGGAAGCGGCTGGAGCAGCCGATGCCAGCTACGCAGACGATGTTTTCATGCGGGTATTGGAGCTTCTCCAGCACGCGGTAGAAGATGTTCAGCACGGCGAAGTCGCCGCAGCCGGGGCACCACGTTGGATGGTCGGCGGTGAGTGCTTTTTTGGTGAGCTTGTCCGTGGCAGGAGCTGCTGGAGTGACGAGGGCGGAGGACATGATGATTTGAAAAATGAAAAGGTTGGAAGTGCTGCGGGTGCGGATCCGGACTAGGCGCTCATGATTTTTTCCACGCCGGTGACGATCTCGCGAATGCGGAAGGCGAGGCCGTCGGTTTTGCACACGGACTGGATGCGTGGGTCCGCGAGGCTGGCGCGCAGCAGGGTGGCCAGCTGGCCGTAGCCGTAGAGGCCGGAGTCGTTCATCTCCACGCAGACGACGTGCTTGAACTTTTTGAAGAGCCCGTCCAGACCGTCCGGCATGGGGTGCAGGTGACGCAGGTGCAGGGCGCCCACTTTGTGGCCTTCGCTGCGCATGCGGTCCACGCTCTCCTTGATGGGGCCGTAGGTGCTGCCCCAGCCGATGACGAGGACGTCGCCGGTCTGGTCGCCATGGATGACGGGCAGCGGGAGTTCCTTGGAAAGCTGCACCAGCTTGTTGCGGCGCTTGGCGGTCATGAGGGTGTGCATCTTGGGGCTGCCGCTCGGGTGGCCCATTTCATCGTGCTCAAGACCGGTGGAGACAGGGTACTTGCCGCCTGCCATCTTGGAGCCGGGAGGTGCGTGCTGCGTGATGGCATCGAGCGGATAAGGCTTGAAGCCCTCGGGGCGGGTGGAGATGTCGAGGGTGGGTTCGACCCAGTGCTTGTCGAGGTCAGGCTCTTCAAAGGCCTCGATGCGGCTGCTCAGGGCCTGATCGCTCAGGATGATGACGGGGCAGGAATATTTCTTGGCCAGCTTGCCAGCCTCCAGGGCGATGTAGAAGCAGTCTTCCACATCCTTTGGTGCCAGCACGATGCGCGGGCTGTCGCCATGGCTGCCGTAGATGGCCTGCATGAGGTCGGACTGCTCCACGCTGGTGGGCAGGCCGGTGGAAGGACCGCCGCGCTGCACGTTCACCACGATGAGGGGGATTTCCGCCATGCTGGCATAGCCCAGTGCCTCCATCTTCAAACTGAGGCCGGGGCCCGAGCTGCCGGTGATGGCGAGGTGCCCGGCAAAGGCGGCACCGATGGTCATGGCCACGGCGGCGAGTTCGTCCTCTGCCTGCACGTAGAGGCCGCCATACTTCGGCAGTTCGACGCGCAGCGTTTCCATGATGGAAGACCATGGGGTGATGGGATAGGCGGAGCCGTAGCGCACGCCTGCTGCGATGAGGCCTAGCGTGAGCATCTGATTGCCATCCGCACTGATGCGGTGAGCGCCATGCGCTTCCCCGGGCACGAAGGCAAATTTTTCGACATCACCCACCTGGTAGGCAAAACCGGCGTCAAAGGCCAGCAGCGCATTGCGCAGCACGCTTTCGTCCTTGCGGCCAAACTGGCGGCTGACGATGCCCACGAGCTTTTCTTTGTCGAGATTGAAGACGGCGCAGACCATGCCGAGCACGAACATGTTCTTGCCGCGGTCACGGGTGGAGCCGCCCACGGCCTCCACGGTGGCGGAGGTGAAGGGCACGCCGATGTGGACGATGCCGCGCTCGTTTTTCACGTCTTCCGGGCCCATGTCCGCGGTGTCGTAGAAGCAGATGCCGCCATCGCGCAGGGCGGAGATGTGGTTTTCGTAGCTGTGCTTGTAAAAGGCCACGAGCACGTCGGCTTCGTCGCCCTCATGCAGCACCTCGCCGGAGCCCAGATGCACCTGGAAGATGGAAGGACCGCCCGAGATGGTGGACGGGATGGTCATGTAGGTCATCACTTCCTGCGCCGTGCGACCGGCCAGACGCGCCAGGAAACCGCCGATGGACTGAATGCCATCCTGAGAATTGCCCGCGAGGCGGATGACGGCGTTGCGCAGAGAGGTGGGAGAAGACGACGAAGGAGCGGAGGCGGTGGACATGGTTGGGGTACGGGCATGCACGCCCGCAGATTGGTTGGCTGAGGAAACGCGATTCTAGAAGGGCTTTTGCAGCCGTCCATGCTGGAGAATGGCTTTTTTCTGCGGTGGCGGGGGCTTAAGACAAGGGCGCGTAAACAGGAGAAGCCGCTGTTGAGGCGGAACTAAGGCAAGAAGAAGCCTGATCGATGACGAGTATCTGCTTGAGGACGAGGGCGCCCCCCCTTCCCCGAGAGCCCGCGGCGGTCTTGCCGGCGCTGCGCGCTGTCCTCTCCCCGGGGGCTCAAGATCAAACACCTTGCTATCTCCCCCTATTGGTGCCAGTATGACACCCCTCAAATTCTGAGGGTTACGTTTCGTTTCTGTTTTTATGAGTACCCACACCTTCCCTGAATTGGGAATTTCGCCCGAGCTTCTTGAAGCCGTTAAATCACTCGGCTTCGAGCAACCCTCCCCCATCCAGGCTGAAGCTATTCCTGTGGCGATCACCGGACGTGACGTCGTGGGCCAGAGCCAGACCGGCTCCGGCAAAACGATGGCCTTTGGCATTCCCGTGGTGCAAGGCGTCGATGGCACCAAGCGCGCGGTGCAGGCTCTGATCCTCTGCCCTACCCGCGAACTGGCCATGCAGGTCTGCGCGGAAATCCACAAGCTGGCCTCCTTCAAGGAAGGCGTGCGCGCCACGCCAGTTTACGGCGGCGCTTCGTATGACCGCCAGATCCGTGCCCTCCAGAGCGGCTCCCAGATCGTCGTCGGCACCCCCGGTCGTATTCTTGACTTCATGGAGCGCGGGCTGATCAAGTTCGACGCCCTCAAGATGCTCGTCTTTGATGAAGCCGATGAAATGCTGGACATGGGCTTCAGCGACGACATCGACCGCCTGATGGCCGCCGTGCCGAAAGAGCGCCAGACCATCTTCTTCTCCGCCACCTTTGAGCCGCGCATCCGCCGCCTGGTGGAGAATTACACGACCAACGCCGCAACGATCACCATTCAGCAGAAGGCGCTGACCGTGGCCACCGTGGAGCAGCGCTACTACGAAGTGCAGGGCCGATCCAAGCTGGAAGTGCTCTGCCGCGTGATCGACATCGAGGCCCCGCGCCTTACGATCGTTTTCGCCAACACCAAGCGCGCCGTGGATGATGCCACCGATGCCCTTGTGGCCCGTGGCTACGCCGCCGACCGCCTGCATGGGGACATCAATCAGACGATGCGCGAGCGCGTGATGCGCAACTTCCGCAGCGGCAACGTGGAAGTCCTCGTTGCTACCGACGTGGCTGCCCGTGGTCTGGACGTGAACGACATCGATCTCATCGTCAATCTGGAGCTCCCGTATGACGCGGAAGACTACGTGCACCGTATCGGCCGCACGGGCCGTGCCGGACGCAGCGGCAAGGCTTTCAGCCTTGTGGCCGGACGTGAAATTTACCTGATGCAGCGCATCCAGCGCTTCATCAACATCCGCGTGGAACGCGCCAAGGTGCCCTCCCAGGAAGAGCTGGAAGCCACCCGCGTGGACAAGACCTTCGACAAGGTCAAGGCCGTGCTGGAAGGCGCCAGCTACGCCAATCACGAGCACAGCATCCAGCGCCTGCTGGACATCGGCTTCTCCCCCACGGAGATCGCCAGCGCGCTCATGGACCTGCTCATGAAAGACCAGGTGCGCGAGACCGAGCAGATCGTGGAAGACCGCGCCGGCCGGAAGCCCGACTATCCGCAGCGTGACTTCAAGCCCCGCGCGCAGGCCACCGCTCCTGCTCCAAGACCGACTCCGCAATCCGTCGCCGCTCAGGCTCCGCAGGCAGCCCCTGCCCCGGCAGCCGCAGCGACCGAAGGCTCTGCCGAAGCGCCAGCGCCAGCCGCGGAAGGCACGGAAGCTCCGGCCGAAGGCTCAGCTCCGGCGGAAAACACCGCCGCAGCTCCAGCCGAGGCCCAAGCCCAGCGCGAAGAGTCCGGCCACGAAGAAGACTCCGGCCCGACGAATCATCAGGCCGCCGCCCCCGCAGTGCGTCCAGCCAAGTTTGACAACGAATTCGACACTGACCACGGGGAAGAACGCGTGCCGCGCAAGCAGAGCAGCTACGTGCAGAAAGGCCCGCGCTCCGGCATGGTGCGTCTCTTCATCAACGTGGGTGGCATGGATCAGGTACGTCCGCAGGACATCGCCGGCATGCTCTACAACACCATTCAAGACCTGACCCCTGGCAGTATTGGTGCCATCGACGTGCTGGAGAAATGCAGCTTCGTCGAAGTCCCCGGAGACTCCGTGGAATCCGTCCTGGAAGGCGTCAAAGGCGCGCAGCTCCGCGGCCGTGACGTGCGCATGGACCATGCGGACCGTCCGGACGACATCAGCGGCATCCGCCCCAAGCGCTTCGGCGGTGGCGGCGGCTTCATCAAGAAACCCGGCTTCGGCGGCGGCGGTGGCGGCTTTAACAAAGGCGGCTACGGCGGCGGTGGTGGCGGCTTCAACAAAGGCGGCGGCCCAGGCACTGGCTTCAAAGGCTACGGTGGTGGTGGTGGCGGCGGCGGATACCAAGGCGGTGGCGGCGGCTTTAAAAAGCCCGGCTTCGGCGGCGGCGGTGGTGGCTTTGGTGGCGGCGGCTTCAAGAAGCCCGGCTTCGGCAGCAAACCCTGGCAGCAGCGTGAAGGCGAAGGACCAAGCCCCGGCTACGGTGGCGGTGGTGACGACGGCCCACGTCGTGAAGATGCAGGCGGCGGTGGTGGCGGCGGCTTCGGCGGCCCACCCAAGCGCCCCTATGGCGGCGGTGGCGGCGGCTTCAAGAAGAAGTGGTAATCGCTAACAGCCCTTAAGGCACTTTTGAGGACCCATACGACCTGTCACAGCGACGGAGCGTCTGGGTCCTTCTCTTTGCACTATGCCGCAACCCGCTTTTGGTTCTCAATCCATTCTCGTGAGACGGTGGGTTTGAAGTCAAACTCCGGCAGGTGGCGGTCAACCACGGCGAACAGCGAGCTCGCCAGCGCAATCACCACCTCAGTGCATCCCTGGCTTTGGAAATAGCCCACCGACACGTTGTAGGCGGTGATTTTTTCCTTCAGCGCTTTGAGTGCCGCCTCATGCCGCTTGGTCGCCTTGCCCCGGAGGTCCGCCGCCTCTTTGCGATAGATCACAGCCAGCTGCGGGTTCGGCCCACTGAGCGGGCTGCCAATGGTCTCGGTGCGCTCGGCCAGCTGCTCCTGGCTCAGGGCCTTCCGTTCGGCTTTTGCCAAGGCATTCTCTGCGGCGGTGAGTTCCTGCTCCTTGAGGAAGAGGTCTTTGAAAATGAAGACCAGCGCATCGATGGCACGCTTGGACAGGCCTTCCTGCGTCTGGGAAAACGAATTGAGGCGTTTCACGCTTTCCAACGCTTCCGAGAGTCCCGGCTGCTCCGCCAGCCGTAATGGTCTAAGGCAGAGTACAAGGGTCGGCGAATGCAGAGGGTCACCTGTACGATCTTCCGCCGCAGCCGGCAGAGTCATCCCCAGGGTCAGTAAAAACAAGAAACTCATTTTCATCGTCATCCAAGGCAGTAACCCCAAAGAAAATGGATCGTCACAGGCAAACTTCAAGTTCGTTCGACCGGCCTCAAACCACGGGTGGCAGCCGGCCTGCAGAGCTTGAGTTGTACCAAGAAATCATTGGCGGCATGCTTCGTGCGCTCTTAAATCTCAGCAGGATCACCCCGGCGGTGGTCTATCATTAAACCCATGCCAAACTCCACCGCACTCCGCGACGCCCTGACCCAGTCACCGAACAATCTGTCGTTGTTGCTGCTCTACGGTCGTGCGTGTCTGGAAGAACTGCATCTGGACGAGGCGCGTGAGGTCTTCACCCGTGCCCTGGAACAGGACCCGGACCAGACCGATGCCATGCTGGGCATCGCCAAAGTTTTGTTCATGGAGGGAGACACCTCCGGAGCCGCCGTGCGGGCCGAGCGCGTCATTTTTCTGGAGCCCACCAACGCCCAGGCCCACCTGCTGCTGAGCCGTGTGTATCTGAGCGAGGGCGACCGTCCCAAAGCCATCGAGCATTTTGACCGTGCCGCACAGATCGACGGCACCATGAGCGATCCCGCCCTTGAGCGTGAACTTGGCCGCACCGCGCGTGATGCCCGCAAAACTGCCCCTGCCCCGGCGCCGGAACCTCCCAATCAGGAACCGCAGATCGCCGGCGGCCCCGATCAGGACGAATTCTTCGAAGATCCCTTCGATGACCCACCCTATGACTGGCGCCCCGAGACCTTCTACGCCCCCGGTGACCCCGAGCGTGGCAACGTCACCTTTGCCGATGTCGGCGGCATGGAAGAATTGAAGGAGGAGATCCGCCTCAAGATCACCTACCCGCTGCAGTTCCCCGATCTGTACAAAGCCTACGGCCGCAAAACCGGCGGTGGCATACTCATTTACGGACCGCCCGGCTGTGGCAAGACGCTGATCCTCCGCGCCGTCGCGGGTGAAGTGCCCTGCAATTACCTCTCCGTGGGCCTGCATGAGATCTTTGATCCCTACTTCGGCAGCACGGAGCGCAACCTGCATCAGATCTTCGAGACCGCGCGCGCCAACGCGCCCTGCGTACTCGTCTTTGATGACATCGACTCCCTCGCCATGGATCGCCGTCAGATCCGCGAAAGCCAGATGCGCAATCTGGTGAACCAGTTCCTGCATGAGATGGATGGCATCCGCAGCGAGAACCAGCGCATCCTCGTCATCGGCGCCACGAACCAGCCATGGGCGCTTGATCCCGCATTCCGCCGCCCAGGTCGCTTCGACCAGGCCATCTTCGTCGCCCCGCCGGATGCACCTGCGCGTGCGCAGATCATTGAGTTGCTGGCCAAGGACAAGCCCATCGCCGAATTCGACAACACGGAGCTCATCGAAGCCACCAACGGCTTCTCCGGTGCCGATTTGAAGTGGGTCTTTGATCGCGCCGCCGAACTCGCCCTTTCCGCCGCCATTCACACCGGCCAGCCCGTGCCGATCACGCTTGAGCTGCTGCTTGCAGTGGCGAAAGCGCACTCGCCCAGCACTGCGGAATGGTTTGAAGGCGTGCGCACCCATGCGCAGTCGCAGGAGGGCCCGAACAGCATCTTCAACGACATGCGCAAGTTTCTCAATGCGCCGTCGAATACGAAGAAAGAGCGCTAAGCTGGGAAAGTAGTACCGAGCTTTAACTCGGGAGCTTGGATCTGAGTTCGTAGTTCGGGCTTCAGCCCGTTCTGATCAAAGGGTCAGTCATGCTCAAGCAATCAAGACATGGCCAGCGGCAAAATCATTCTCATCATCGATTCATAGCTCGAGATCGCAGCCCGTCCTGGGTTTCCAGAATGGGCTGAAGCCCGAACTACGAACTAAAAACCAGCCTAGCGCGTCATCACGCCATCCACAATGCGCATGGCACCGCGAGGATTGGCATCCTTGAGCAGCTCAGGCAGCGCCTCTTCGGGGAAGCCCTGGTAGCAGACGGGACGCACGAAGCGGTAGATGCTGCCGGTACCGATGCTGGTGAAGAAGCTGTGGCTGGCGGCGGGATACGGGCCGCCGTGGTGCATGGAGGGACAGACTTCGATGCCGGTGGGGAAACCGTTGAAGATAATGCGGCCCACCTTGCGCTCCAGCACACGGATGAGCGGGGCGAAATCACGCAGATCCTGCTCGGTGCCCTGCAGGGTGGCGGTGAGCTGGCCATCAAGGCTGTTCGCATAACGCAGCATGTCTTCGAGCGTGGCGCATTGCGTGATGATGGAGCACGGGCCAAACACCTCGCGGCGCAGCTCTTCGTTGGCTTCCAGCACGTCGATCGTCGTGGTGAAGATGCGGCATGCGGCCTGGGAGGCGGTTTCGCTGGAAGGAGTTTCGGATTCACCGACAAGCTGCAGTCCCTTCACGGTCTGCCACACGGCGGTGCCGGCGTCATAGGCTTCGCAGATGCCGCGATGCAGCATCGTCTGCGGGGCCACTTTGGCCGCGAGGGCGGCTGCGTTGCTAATGAACTGGTTCAAATCGTCGCCCTTCAGACCGAGAACGACGGCGGGGTTCGTGCAGAACTGGCCCACGCCCATTGTCACGGAACCCACATAGCCTTCAGCGATTTTCGAGGCACGCTCCTTGAGCGCCCCTGGCAGCACAAAGACCGGATTCACCGAACCCATTTCAGCATAGACTGGAATCGGATGCGGACGGGCGGAGGCCACGTCCATCAGCGCACGACCACCACGCAGGGAGCCGGTGAAGGCGACGGCCTGGGTGAGCGGGTGCTTGGTCAGCGTGGTGCCGATGTCATTGCACTTGCCGTGCAGCAGTGAGAAGCAGCCTGCGGGCAGGCCCACCTTATGCAGGGCGTTCAGGACCGCACGTGCGAGCATCTCGCAGGTGCCGGGATGTGCCGGGTGGCCTTTGACGACGACTGGGCAGCCAGATGCCAGGGCGCAGACGGAATCCGTGCCGATGACGCCGATGGCGAAAGGGAAATTGCTGGCGCCAAACACCACGACGGGGCCGATGGGCATCATCACGCGGCGCACATCCGGCTTCGGCAGGGGCTGGCGGTCTGGCAGCGCATGATCCACGCAGGCATTGGCCCAGGAGCCTTCACGGATCAGGGCCGCGAAGAGCTTGAGCTGGCCAATTGCACGACCACGCTCGCCGGTGAGGCGTGCCAGTGGCAGCGCGCACTCGGCGTGGGCGCGCTCGATCAGCGCATCGCCCAAGGCGGTGATTTCATCGGCGATGGTGTCGAGCAAAGTCGCACGAGTTTCCGGTGTGGCGAAACGAAGAGCATCAAAGGCGCCGTCAGCCGCCTGCATGGCTTCATCAGCCTCGGCATGGGTGGCATCTCCAAACGCAGGCTCAAGCTGGGCGCTGGTGGTGGGATTGAAGGCGTGAAAAAGGTGGCCGTGGGGAGCCGCTTCACGGCCCGCGATGTAGTGATGTCCAGTGAGTGTCATGGTTGGGGAGTCTCTAAAAGAGAAATGCGGTTTCGTCCAGCATTCGTGCGCCATGCCAGAAGCGTGCGATGCCGACGGTGTTTTCGTTTTTGTCGTAGCGATAAACAATCCGATAGGGATAGACAACGATCTCCCTTGTGAAGCCGTCATCCAGCATCTGGAACGATGCGCCCCCGCTCAGGCATCTGCGCGAGGGACTCGGCGGCACAGACCAGTTTTTCGCCAAAGCGACGGGCGGCGGGCGGATTGTCCATGGAAATATAGCGAACGATCTCCTTCAAATCGAGCAGCGCACGCGGCGAGACGATCACCCGACAATCCATGACGACATCAGTTCACGCACGTTCTCAATGGGAATGCCTTCACCGCGTTCCAACTGGTCAAAGCCCTCACGAATCCCGGCCACGAACTCAATCTCACGGGCCATGTCCTTAAGCGACATGTCTTCCGGAAGTTTCTCAAGGAGGTTGATGGCGATCTGGCGATTGCTCATAGCTCCAACCTGCCTGATTTACGTAGCACGGCAATACAAATTCATGCCTCCGGTTTTGCTCCCCCCGTCACTTCGGCAGCCGAGCAATGGCACAGGTGGTCATCCGTTTCATGATCTGCGATTCCGTGGGCGGCAGCGGCACACTCGGCGGCCTGGGAAGGCCTGACTCGGAAGTGGCGGTGTTCACATTCGGATCGGACCGCAGGGATTCGGCCTGCCAGACCGTCTTGCCTGAGGCCGTGTTCAGCATTGTGTAACTGGCCGCGATGCTGCGTGTGGCGAATTCACTCGCGGAATACACGGTCACCGTGGTGCTACTCCGGCAGGAGCTGGAGCAGCCGCTGCAGCAAGAGCCCGTGCGGCAGGTTTTGTCGCCGATCTTACCGCAGGAACAGGATGAATAGACGGTGCGCGTGTTCTGACGCTGCCTGTTGCTATGATCCACCGTGTTGTCGCGCAGGTCGATCCATAGCAGGTAGTCCAAGCCCCCCGCGTGCGCTTTGCCGATGAAGCCCGGGCTGAGCTTGCTGCCGAGAACGATGGGCACACCCGCGCTGAACTGGGACGGCGGAAACCCGACCGCACCACGCGCAGCCTCCATGGTGAGCACACGTGAGTGCCGCAGCCTGTGCTGCAGCGCTTTCTCTGCCTCTTGCAGAATGAGGCCTTCCTCCGTCCGCCCCGGATACACCATCACCCCCTGAGCCGTCAAACCACCGACGGCAATGGTCTTGCCTCTCAGTTCATGCCTGCCCAAGCTGCTGCTTACGGCCAGGGTGGGGTCTGCGGCACAGCTTACCAGCCATGCAGCGACGAAGATCAGGAGAAGGGCGTGAGGTGTCATGGCAGCGCATAACCTCAGACGCAGCCTTAAACCGATTATTCAAATTCACGCCCAGGAAAGGAATGGCGACGCACGGCCGCCATTCCCTGAGTGTGACCTCACGCGATCGGATTCACCAGCGTGCCGATGCCGTCGATGGTGATGCTGATGACGTCACCGCTTTGCAGGGTGAATTCATCTCCGGGAACGATGCCGGTGCCGGTCATGAGGAAGGTGCCGGTGGGAAAGGTGTTGTCGCGGAAGAGGAAGCCTGCGAGTTCGACGGGGGTGCGCTTGAGCTGGGAGACGGTGGTTTCACCTTCGAAGGCGGCCACGCCAGCGCGGTCGATCTGCAAATGAATGCGGGTCGTGGGTGCGGGAGGTTCGTTTTGAATCAGGATGGCCGGGCCGAGAGCGGCGCAGAGTTTGAAGCACTTGGCCTGCGGCAAGTAGAGCGGGTTTTCGCCTTCGATGTCACGGCAGGAAAGGTCATTGCCCACGGTGTAGCCAATGATGTCGCCACGGCTGTTGATGCAAAGCGTGAGTTCGGGCTCGGGCACCATCCATTTGGAATCGCTGCGCAGATGCATGGCCTGGCCCGGGTGCGCGACGCGCTGGGGCGTGGCCTTGAAGAAAATTTCCGGGCGCTCTGCCGCATACACGCGGTCATAAAAGCTGCCGCCGCCTGCGTCCTTGCTTTCTTCCATCCGCGCGGTGCGGCTGCGGAAGTAGGTGACGCCTGCGGCCCAGACTTCCTGGGAAACGATGGGGGCGAGGATGGTCTCCGGCGCGGGGGCTGCCACCACCGGTGTGGTCACGGCAATCTGTGAGAGATAGGCGGAAAGGCCCACGACTTCCAGCAAGGCATCCCAGTTGTTTTCTGGCACGGTGTGCCAGGCACTTGGGGTCTGAATGAAATTGCCAGAGGTTGTGCGGTATAAAAGCATGAGAAAAGGAAACTAGAGAAAGTCAGCCCTCATGCAACTTGGCTCACGCCTGATTCTTGCATAAAGCTTCGTCCAAGCCGTGCAGGCAGCTGACCCATTGAACAGCAATGTCAGGCAGCACCGCACGGTAGCTTGCAGCCGCACGACCGCCTACGATGAGGCGCATGGCAGATGGCAGCAGTTCGCGCATGCGGCGCAGTTTTTCCACGATGATGGAGCAGCCCTCCGGGTACACTACGCTTAGCGCCACCGCCGTGGCATGCCGGGCGATGGCGCATGCGGCGATCTCTTCCACTGGCAAGTTGGGGCCGAGGTAGGTCACGTACCAGCCCAGATCCCGCGCGGAGGCGGCCACGATCAAAGCTCCCAGTTCGTGCACTTCCCCCGCAGGGGTGGCCACCACCAGCTCCGGCGCATTCAGAGGCGTCTGACTGCCGGGCACGGGGGTGAGAAGCAACTCGCGGATGATCGCCGTGGCGATGTGCTCGTGGCTTGCCCGCAACTGACCATCCCGCCAGTTGTTGCCGATCTGAATGAGCAGAGGGCAGATCACCTGATGCAGCATGCCACGCTGGCCGAGCTGCATGCGAGCCAGCAAAAGCACCTGGCGCAGCCCTTCGCAATCGTAGCGCTTGGAGGCGGCGATGGCGTCATCGATGAACTGCGCCGGCTCCATCGGCGGGCTCTGCGATGTCGGAACTTCTGCGGGAACGGGCGCGGTGGGATCTGCGGGAAGGGCGGACAAAGGCCGTGCGACGGGTACGGTGCCCTGGGCCAGCTCCTCAAGCTCCGCCGTGGAGAGCCGTGCCACACCGCCGATGCGGTGGCCATTTTCCGTGAGAATCTTCAGCAGTTTCAGTCTTTTCACGGCTTCGTCGCAGTACATGCGGCGGTTCGTGCCGGTGCGGCTGGGGCTGAGCGCACTGTAGCGCCTCTCCCAGATGCGGATCACATGCTGGCTGAGGCCGCTGAGCTTGCTGGCGAGCTGGATAGGACAAGGCATGAACAAATGTATGGGAGTTGCCACTTGAGGCTGGCGTAGAAACGTTTACGCATTGCCGCCGCATCTGGCTACTACGTTGTCACATTTTCCACTACGACATGCTGAACTACATCTGGGCCACCCTACTTTTCATCGGACTTCTCGTTGCAGGCCTGGTCGGCCGCGTTTCTGGAGACGCCAGTGTCATCGACGCCGCGATGAAAGGCGCTGAAAAGGCCGTCATGGGCATCGCCCTGCCGCTGGCGGGCATGATGATGTTCTGGCTGGGGGTGCTGCGCCTGCTGGAAAAGGCGGGCGTGCTGGAGGCCGTGGTGCGCCTGCTCTCCCCCCTGCTCCGCCGCCTTTTCCCGGACGTACCCACGGGACACCCGGCCATGAGCGCCATGGTGATGAATCTTTCCGCGAACATGCTGGGCCTTTCCAACAACGCGACGCCGCTGGGGCTGAAGGCCATGGGCCACCTGCAGGAGCTGAACCCACACAAGCAGAGCGCCAGCAATGCGATGATCACCTTCCTGGCCCTGAACACCGGGGCCTTCACGCTGATCCCGATGACGGCAATGAATTTCCTCAACGCCGCCGGGGTCAGCCACAGCTTCCGCGTCATCGTTCCTACCATTCTTGCGACGGCCTGCGCGTCGGTTGCGGCGGTGATCGCTGCGAAGAGTTTCCAACGCCTGCCGGGATTTGTGGCGCAGCCGGATGAAATCATCTCTGAAACCCAGAGCACGGCCGTCAAACCTGCGGGCATTTCGCCCAAGGCGAAGTTCTGGCTCACGCTGCTGGGCACGCTGTTCATCGGCGTCTCGGCCTTGGAACTCGGCCCGCCCTCCTGGCGGCAGACGGTGCTGGATCAAACGGGACTTTCCACCGTGCTGGCCAAATCGGCCCAGCGCAAAGCCGAGGCGGAGAAGACGCTGGCCTTGAAAAAGGAGGAGGCGAAAGCCGCTGCAGCGACGCAGACGAAGGTGGAGCCGCCCGTGTGGCGTCGTGTCATGGATGGGGCCTCCGGCCTCGCCATTCCGGCCATCCTGATTCTCGCCGTGAGCGTGGCCTGGGCACGCGGGGTGAAGGTGTATGAAGAGTTTGTGGATGGTGCAAAGGAGGGCTTTCAGGTGGCGGTGCGCATCATGCCCTACCTCGTGGCCATGCTGGCAGTGCTGGCCATTTTGCGAGAGTCGGGGGCGTTTCAATTGCTGGAATACCTGCTCGCGCCTTTGCTGAACATGCTGGGCTTCCCGGTGGAACTGCTATCGCTTGCACTCATGCGCCCGCTCAGCGGTTCCGGTGCGCAGGGCATCCTCAATGAGATCCTCACGCGGCCAGACTTGAGCGAGATGGTGAAGTTCACCGCAGGCATCCTGTATGGCTCCACCGAGACGACTTTTTACGTGCTGACCGTGTATTTCGGCAGCGTGGGCATCCGCCGCTTCCGCCATGCGCTCGTCGCCGGTCTCACCGCCGACTTCATCGGCATGGTGGCCGCCGTGTTCTTTGGACGGCTGCTGTTTGCGTTTACTTAAGGCTCACAGATGCAATGAATTGGCATGCTTGCTGCGTATAGCTCCACCCCTTCGTCGCCAGCTTTCCCATGAAAACCCTCACCGCGCTGCTCCTGCTCGCCGTTGCAGTTCACGCCGCAGACCTTGTCGAATACGCGCGGGCACATCCCGATGGCAAAGCTGCTTTCACTTTCGATGCCAGCGCTTGGAACGATGCCGAGGCCACGCGCCATCTGCCCATTGGCGTGTTTGATTCCGGCATCGGCGGACTCACGGTGCTGGAGGCGCTGCTGAAGCTGGACGCTTTTCATAATGACACTCTGCAACCGGGGGCGGATGGGGTGCCAGACTTCGCGCAGGAGCGCTTCATCTACTTCGGTGACCAGGCGAACATGCCCTACGGCAACTACTCTGCGGTGAACCGCACGGATTACCTGCGTGAGCTGATCGTGAAGGATGCGGTCTTTCTGCTGGGCCGCCGCGCATGGCCTGCCAAGGGCGGCGAACCGAAGTATGACAAGCCGCCGGTGAAGGCGATCGTCATCGCGTGCAACACGGCCACGGCTTATGGACTCGAAGAGGTCCGCAAGGCCATGACGGCATGGAAGGTGCCGGTGATCGTGGTGGGCGTGGTTGAGGCAGGAGCGCGCGGTGTTTTGGAATCCAAGGGCACGGGCGGCATCGGCGTGCTGGCCACCATCGGCACCTGCGCGAGCAAGGTGTATCCGCGCACCATCGCCAGCACGCTGGGACGCGCCGGGCAGAGCGTGCCGGTGATCGCACAGCAGGGCAGCGCGACGCTGGCGGGAGCGATCGAAGGAGATGCGGCGTTTCCGGATTCGGTGTCGGCGTATGCGATGAAGGAGGCACGGGCGCTGGCGGAGGCATATCGGGCGGAGAAGCCGACGGCGCCGCTGCAAACGATTGTGCTGGGCTGCACGCACTACCCGCTGGCCCAGGAGGAGATCGACTCGGCATTCACGGCGCTGCGTCAGGACGCTGCATTTCGTGATCTCATCGCCGAGCAGCGCACCTTTGTGAATCCTGCTGAAGCGACGGCCCGTGAGTTGTTTCGCGAACTGGCGCAGGCGAAGCTGCGACTGAAGTCCGGTGAGAAATGCGTTCTTGAACAGGGCCTGTTCTACCTCTCCGTGCCGCGTGTGGAGGAAGTGGGCATCCAGCTCTCCGGCGATGGCAGCCTGGACAAGGACTACAAGTACTCACGCAGCCCGGGCCATCTGGACTTTGAAGACACGAAGAACGTACCGCTGACGGCAGAGCTGATTCCAGTGAACAGCGCGAAGCTGGTGAGGGAGAGACTGCCTGCGGTGTGGAAGAGTATGGGGAAGTGAGGTGACGGCGCGGACAAGGATCAAGATCCCGATGGGCGCTGCTGGTAGGTGTTGGTGGACACCTCTGACCAGCCGTGGGGCTGAATGAGGGCCTCCAGCGCAGCGCGGAATCGCTTCCGTCGGCCGGACACGGTCTGTTTGAAGTCTTCTCCATGCGGGAAGAGTGCGCTGATCAAGACCTTCACGCGGCCATCCGGATACCTTTTGAGAGAAGGTGACTCCTGATTTTTCAAGATGGCCTCGGCAATGATCGCGGCGGGCTGTTTGACGTTCACTCTGCTGGCCATGGCGTGGAGCTGGCGTCTGCGGGTGGATACGATCTCTGCGGTATGAGCTGAGACGTCCACACACCACTGCTGCATCTCGGCACGAGTGGAGCCGTTCACGGTGCCGCCGTGGCGCTCAATCTCGAAAGTCAGCTGCGGCGGGTTCCAGCACAAGCCTTCCGTGCGTCCCCGGATCTTGTGCGGCTGCATGCCACCTGCGCGCGAACCGCGTAAAGATGGCCAGGCGTCCGCCAACAGGAATTCGATTTGCTCCCGGTCGAGATCGGAGCCGGGAGGATGACTCATGAGGAAGTCTTTGAGCGAAGTGTCCATGATGGAAGTTAATGATTTCACATTGGATGCCACTGTTTTTTGCGGGCGCCCCCGCAACGCCCAGCAGGAAGTGAAATCAGAGATGGCAGCGGGGCACCGGCGGCGAGTTTAAATCCCCATTGGAGAGGTAGGGTTTGGTGCCAAGGTGCCAAACCCGCGCAGGGCCATGAGGGCCAAATGACCCCATTTTGGCCCTAGTGACCCTGACCCTGGGTAATCAACGGCTAAGATAACTTCCCGTGGGTATTGCCAGCGCTCTGAGACTCCCGGCGAACTTTTCGGAAATGCGTTTCGCCGATTGCCTGATGCATGAGTTCACAGTCGCAACAACCTGGCTTTGGTTGAATGCCGAAGCTGTTGAAGCGCAAACGCTTATGCGGCGGGGCATTGTGACGATCTTGTTGTTTGAGTACATCCTTGGAATCGCGATGTAGGCGCGCCGCAAATCCCCCCCTCAATGCTGGCTTCGAGTCTTGCCCCCAAGATCGGAACCGCACGCGGCATCATCTCCCATGAAACCCCCCCCCCTCACCCGGGCTTGGAAGTCCACGCCCGCGAACCGCCGCAAACTTCAAACCTGGCTCTTCTGGTGCACAGGTTTGGCCGCTGTTTTATGCGCCGCTGAGATCAGGGCGCAGTCATCTGTCTGGAACACAGGCGCTGACAACTGGAGCAACGCGGCCAGCTGGCTGCCGGCCACAACGCCCGTGAGCGGCTACTCGGCAGCGCTGACTTTCGGCGGCAGCTCCAGCTACACCGCGACGAATGACCTGAGCGGGACGTTTCAATTCAACCGGCTGCTGTTTAACAACAGCGCAGGCACGGTCACGCTCGCAGGCAATGCGCTCAACGTGGTCAATCCGCTCAATGGCAACACGGTGCTGCCCACGCTGGCGCTCACGGGCGCGGGGAATGCCACGGTTTCCGTACCGATGACCTGGAGCGGCGAGACGGCGGTGACGAACTCGGGCTCTGGCACGCTGCTGTTCAATGGCAACCAGACCTACAACAACGGCACCAAGCAGACCTTCATCAACAGCGGCACCGGCACGATCACGCTGGCGGATGCGGTCACCTATGCCAACACGGGCGGCGTGAGCGGCGGTGGCATCGTGCTGAACCTGATCAACAACAACAGCGCGACCGGCAGTTTCAACGTGGGCAATCTGGGAGCACTGGGCAGTGGCTCCAATCTATTTTATCTTAACATCGGCGGCACCGGCACGGTGCGCTTCTCCGGCAGCATCAACGCCGATCTCTTCAGCGCCGCCCAGCTGCTGACAGTGCAGAGCGGGGCGACGTTTGACTTCAATGGCAATGGCGAGACCATGGGCGCCATCGCCGGGGCTGGGACCATCGCAATGACCTCGGGGGCCAGCATCACCACCAATCTGGCCGGATACTACGTCTTCTCCGGGAAGCTGACGGGATCGGGTGCTCTTGCGGTCTCTGCAGGCACGGAAACCCTGGTGCTGTCTGGTTCGACGAGCAACTACACCGGCACGACTTCTGTGCTGGGCGGCACCCTGATCGTCTCGGCCAATGCTCCAAGCGGCAGCGCCGGTGCCCTGGGCAATGCCTCCACCTTCGTACTGGTGGGCAACACGAGCGGTGCTGTTTCAGCCAGACTGCTGATGGACACCGAGGGAGTGACGATCGGCCGCAACATCACCCTGCAATCTGGCAACACCGGCACCGCCACGGTGGGCGGGCTCAACACCTCCGGCACGGTGACCTACAGCGGCAGCATCACGCTGGGCAGCGGCAGTGCTGCGGCCAAGGGGCTGACGCTTTACTCGGCCAGCGGTGGCACGGTGCAGATCTCCGGCAACCTGCTGCGTGCGGTCTCAGCCACGGGCACCACGGACACACTCACCGTCACCGGGGGTGGCACGGTGGTTTTGCAGGGCGGTGGCAACACCTTCACAGGTGACACGACGGTCAGCGGCGGCACGCTGCTGCTGGACCATTCCGTGTCCAACAACGCCAAGCTCAGCAGCACGGCGGCGCTGGTTTTGAACGGCGGCTCGCTCAGCCTCAGCGGCAGCAGCACGACGGCCACCACACAGACGGTGGCTGGTCTCACGCTGGGCAACAGTGCCACCCCACTGAGCGGCAGCGCGCAGATCAATGTGACCAGTGGCACGGATCAAAATGCCACGCTCAATCTGGGGGCGATCACGCGCAACGCGGGAGCCACGGTGGATTTCTCCGCCAGCAACACTGGCGCTGGCGTGGCCAGCATCACGACCACGACCGCTAACACGGCCAGCGGCATCCTGGGCGGTTATGCCACCTACAAGCTCGATGACTGGGCGGTGAATGACGGCGCGGGCAACATCACGGCGCTGGCGGCAGGCAGCTACACCACTTCCTTTGGCAGCGGACTGGCCACGAGCCTGAGCGGCAGCACCGCGCTGGCCAGCGGAGGTGCCACCACGAACACGCTGCGCTTCACCAGCGGCGGGGCTTTGACTTTCAATGCCACCACGCCCGGCACGCTAACACTGGAAAGCGGCGGCATTCTTATTGCCAGCACGGCGGGAGCCACCAGCATCGGCAGCTCGACCACACGAGGCACACTGACCAGCAGCACGGGTGAAGTGATCATTCATCAGCAAAGCAGTTCAGGCCCGCTGACCATCCACTCGGTCATCAGCGGCAGCGGACTGACGGTGTCTGGTACAGGCACGGTCACACTGACGGCCACCAACACGTTCACCGGCAGTCTTGTCATCAACAATGGAGCCACGGTGGCGGTGAGTGCGAATGGAAATCTGGGCGCGGCCACGACTGCCATCACGCTGAATGGCGGCACCCTGAAGCAGACCACCGGCAACCTCTCGTTCACCACGCCCACGTCCGCATTGCACACCATCTACATCGGTCCGGCAGGCGGCACCCTGAGCTTTGCCACCGTGCAGGGGATCTCTGGCGCCGCGCTCAGTGGCAGCGGGAATTTGACGGTGACAGGCGGAGGCGGATTCACCACCGGCTCTTCTGTCAGCACTTTCACCGGGAACATTTTTCTCATCAATGCAGCGATCTACTCGAACAGCTCTCAGCTCACATCCGCAGCCTCGGTCACGGTGGCCAGCGGAGCGACGTGGGGCGTCGAGGATGATGGCATCGGCACCTTCAACATTGCCACCGGCGGACGCATTCTTCTGAACGGCCGGGGGCTGGGCGGCAATGGCGCGCTGCGACTGACGGACCAGAGCAGTGGCACCGCGCTACTGGACCCCCGGACCACCATCGGCAATGAGATCGTGCTGCAGACCGATTCACTGATTCAGGTGGACAATACCAGCTATACCGGCACGGCGAGCGTGGCGGGCAGCCTCTCCGTGCTCACGCTCAGCGGCACCGTCAGCGGCACGGGGAACTTGAGCAAATCGGGACAGGGCAATCTGATCCTGAGCGGTGCCAACAACACCTACTCCGGAGCCACCAATGTGGAGGCCGGCATGCTGATCCTGAACCTGGGCAATGACCGCCTGCCGACGGGCACGAGCGTGACGCTGGGCAGTGGCAGCAACTCCGGCATCCTGCAGCTCAACGGCTTCTCTCAGAGCATCGCCGGACTCGGCACTTCGGGCACAGGCACGGCGAACTCGGTGCTCGGCGGCAGCAGCACGAGCACGAGTCTGCTCAACGTCAACGTGTCGTCAGGCACACAGACCTACAGCGGCACGCTGGGCGGTGTGGGCACCAACAACACGGGCGCGAACAACAATCTCGGCTTCATCAAGAATGGAGCAGGAACCATTGTGCTCAGCGGAGCAAACAACCACACGGGCGGCACCACGGTGGCGCAGGGCACGCTGGCCCTGGGCAATGCCGCAGCACTGGGCAACAACGGCGCCACTTTGGCCACCAGCGCGACAGGCACGGTGGTGAACGCCGGTGCCACGCTGGATCTGAATGGGCAGTCCAATGTGCAGGGAGTGATCACCCTAAACGGCACGGGCGTGAGCAACGGCGGGGCGCTGGTGAACAACAGCGACACTGCGGCCAGCATCGGCAACGGCATTGCGGCATTGACCGTTCCCTCCGCCACCACGGCGGGATGGTCCGTGGGAGCGACGGTGAGCCTGGATGCACCGACGACGGGAACAAACGCCACAGCCACGGCGTTGCTGGGGCTTTCTGCTTCCAGCCTGAACCTCACTGCAGGCGGCAGCGGCTATGTGCTTGCGCCGGTGGTCACCGTCTCGGGAGGCGGGGGCACGGGCGCGGTGGTCACGGCGAACATGGGCGTCACCACGGCCTCGTACACGGTCACGTCGGGCACCACGACGTACAGCTCCGCGCCGACGGTCACGCTTTCCAACGGGGCCACGGCCACGGCCAACCTCGACGCCAACGGCAAGGTGACCAGCATCACGCTGCTGACAGCAGGCAGCGGCTTTACCGGCACGCCCACGATCAAGTTCACCGGCGGCACGGTGCTGTCTCAAGGAACCGATCCCACCGGCTCTGGCAACAGCACGCACTTCACCATCGTGGGTCTCAATGTGATCAATGGTGGCACGGGCTACACCTCGCTGCCGACAGTGAGCATCAGCGGCGGCACAGGCGCGGCAGCCACGGTGGTGGACGGCAACTTCGTGCTCAACGGGGTCGATCTCACGGACAGCGGCAGCGGTTACAGCAATGCGCCCACGGTGACAGTCACAGGCGGCACGGCGACAGCCACGGCGAACGTCACCTCGGTGGCGCTGGTATCCGACTCCAGCATCGGTGGCAGCGGGAGCCTGACGGTGAATGCCGTCATCTCCGGTGCGTATGGCCTGACGAAAGTGGGCACGGGCACAACCACTCTGACAGGCGCCAACACCTACACCGGCGCAACGGTGGTGAGCGGCGGTGCGCTGCAGGTCGGCGCGAATGGCGCAGGCCAGACCGGCACCGGAGCCGTCGATGTGCAATCAGGCAGCATGCTGCTGGGCACCGGGTATCTGCAGGGCAGCAGCTTCACCGCAGCGAGCGGGTCCACCGTGCAGGTGGGAGACAGCACGGCTCAAAGCAGCTACGGCACACTGCATTTTACGCCCGCCTCGGGCTCGGGCAGCATCGACTTCCAGGCGGGCAGCACGATCATCCTCAGCATCAATCCCGGCGGGGTCTCGGACATGCTGCAGATCACCGGCACGGGGAGCACCCTCGTCAATTTCAACGGGAACCTCACCATCACAGCCGAAGCCTTCATTCCGACTGCCACGGCCACGTTCCATCTGCTGGACTGGTCCGGACTGGGAGCTGCGCCGACGTTTGACAGCCGCTACAACTACACCGGTCTGGTGTATGGAAGTGGCGACACCCCTGCCGGGCTGATCCTGCCAGACCTCACCGGCACCGGCTTTGCTTGGGACTTCAGCGCCTTCACCACCGCGGGGGATCTCTCCATCGTGGTGGCCAATGCTCCCGAGCCTTCCCGGGCGCTGCTGCTGGGGCTGAGCCTGGCGCTGCTCGTGACGAGACGCCGCCGCTGAAGACGCTTTTCGAACGCTTGGAATGCGAAAAAACCACCGTGCAGGCCAAGCGCGGTGACCGCACGAAATCGCCGCAATCACTGCGGCGCAGCTTGAATTTTTGGGCAGAAACCGGCCCCTGCAGTCCCCCCAAACCCGCCCCCGGTCTTTCAAAAGCGACAAAACGGGTGCAGCGAAGTGGTTGCCTATGGCTCTGGGGCTGCTATTCTCTCGACCCCCCCTTCCCTCAAAACTGCCCATGACCCCTGATAAAATTCGCAACATCGCCATCATTGCCCACGTCGATCACGGCAAAACCACGCTCGTTGACGGCCTGCTGCGCTCCAGTGGCAATTTCCGCGAAAACCAAGCCATCGCTGAACGCGCGATGGATTCCATGGATCTCGAAAAAGAAAAAGGCATCACCATCAAGGCGAAGAACACTTCCGTTCACTGGAACGACCACATCATCAACATCGTCGATACTCCCGGCCATGCCGACTTCGGCGGCGAAGTGGAGCGCGTGATGAAGATGGTGGACGGCGTGATGCTCGTGGTGGACGCCTATGACGGCCCGCAGGCGCAGACGCGTTTCGTGTTGAAGAAGGCGCTGGAGCAGGGCATCAAGCCCATCGTGCTCATCAACAAGATGGACCGCCCGAACATCGAGCCGAAGAAAGTTCATGACAAGGTTCTCGAACTGTTCCTTGAGCTGGACGCCACGGAAGAGCAGTTTAATGCGGCCTTCCTCTACGGCAGCGCACGCGCCGGCTGGGTGACGGATTCCCCAACAGGCGAGCAGCATGACATGACCTTCCTGCTGGGCAAGATCGTGGAGCACATCCCGGCGCCGAAGGCGGAAGTCGAAGGCAGCTTTGAAATGCTGGTCTCGAACATCGACTGGGACAATTTCGTGGGCCGTGTGGCCATCGGCAAAGTGACCCGCGGCAGCGTGAAGCTGGGCGATCGCGTTTACCTCCTCGGCAAGACGCCGGAAGAAAAGGCCAAGCTGGTCAAGGTGACCAAGGTCTTCCAATACACCACGCTGACCACCAGTGACTCCGTGGAAGGCACCGCTGGCGACATCGTGGGCATCTCAGGCTTTGAAGACGTGGACATCGGCCAGACCGTGGCCGGATCCCCTGACGCCCCCGCCCTGCCTTTCGTGGCCATCGATCCTCCGACCATCGTCATGCAGTTCGCGGTGAATGACGGCCCGCTGGCCGGACGCGAAGGCGAACACGTGACCTCCCGCAAGATCCGCGACCGCCTGGACCGCGAGCAAAAGATGAACGTGACGATCAGCGTCAAGGACACCGACACCGCCGGCATTTTTGATGTCAGCGCGCGTGGTGCGATGCAGATCGCCGTGCTTGTTGAGCAGATGCGCCGTGAAGGCTTCGAAGTGCTGGTCTCACGCCCGATGGTGATCATGAAGCGCATCAACGATGTGCTGTGCGAGCCGTTTGAAACTTTGTTCCTTGACGTGCCGGATGAATACCTCGGCCCGATCATGAAGTGCATCAACGAGCGCAAAGGCAAGCTGGAGGACATGAGCGCCCACGCCGGACGCACCACCCTGCAGGCCGTGGTGCCGACTCGTGGCCTGATCGGCTTTGAGTTTGAATTGATGAACCTTTCCAGTGGTCACGGCATTCACAGCCATCTCTTCAAGGAGTACGCCCCGCATGCCGGACCGATGCAGACTCGCTCCACGGGCACTCTCGTCAGCACCGAAGGCGGCGAAGCCACCAGCTACGCTCTGGATACGATCCAGATCCGCGGCAAGCTCTTCATCGGCCCGGGTGAGCTCGTCTATGACGGCATGCTCATCGGTGAAAACCCACGTGCAGACGACCTGCCGGTGAACCCGACGCGCAGCAAGAACCTGACGAACTTCCGTGAAGCCGGCGGCACCAAGGCCATCGCGCTTTCACCACCAGTCCGTTTCAGCCTCGAGCGCGCCATCGAGTACATCGCCCCCGATGAACTCGCCGAGTGCACACCGAAGAGCATCCGCCTGCGCAAGCGCATCCTCGACAGCAGCCAGCGTCAGCGCGAGAAGAAGAAGAGCGAAGCCCAGCTCGAAGGCGCGGCGTAACCGCCCGCTGACAGCAGAGCAAACCACCTCTGAAGCCCGACCGACCTTCGTGTCCGTCGGGCTTTTTTGCGTTTAGAGCATTTTAAATAATTATGTGTTCTATAAATCCAGGGCGCCAAAAGCGGCTCTCCCTCTCCCCGTCCATGACATACGACGACACCGAATATTTCTCTTCGGGGAGAGGGTCGGGGTGAGGGGGACGACTGGCACTCTTCGCCTGCATGGGATGCCCCTCACCCTTACCTCTCCCCAAAGGACGTCTTGGACGTTTGTGCACTCGGGCACAAGGGTTACATTTTCTCCCAGGCACATAGGTGACACTTTTTTATGGCTGGGGCGGCTCATCCAAGCGCATGCAGCACCTTGTTTTTGTGAGCCTGCGCGCAGGGTGGCTTTCCGAGCGAGGCCTCAGCCGAGCCGGGAAGACGCCCGTAGCGCAGGCTCACAAAACACCGCCCCTCCCATCCTCGGCTTCACGTGGCTTGGCCCCAGCCTGTTTTGGCAGATTTTTATGCCCTTTGACCTTCATGGTGCGCTCATCAAAAACGCCCAGCTCAAGGTCTTGGAACCACACTGCCCAGCGCCCGTCTCCCACCGGCTCCAGCCCCACATCTTCGCCGCTGAGCACCTGTGTGAGATGCACCTCATGGCCGCTCCACTTGATCGTGCCTCCTGGCTTCACTTTGCGCCGGTGCCACTCCTCAGGGAACTCCCGCGCATCAGGCAGTCGCTGAGGATACTCAAGGCTCGATGGCCTGTAGTGTTCCGCAGGTGTGGTCTGGCCCAGCGCCTCGTGCGGGCGCTCGTGGTTGTACTCGCGGCGGAACTCGTCAAAGCAGCGCTGCTGCGCCTTGAGCGTTCGTGCTGGCGGTGATGCGGTGTGCTGTTCCAGCGTGCGATGAAAGCGCTCGTGCCGTCCGTTTTGCTGCGGCTTGCCCGGCTCGATGCGCTCCAACCTGATGCCCAGCCGCAACCACCACACGCTCAGTGCGCTGAGCCCGCCGAGCGTGCGGCTGGCAAAGGGCGGCCCGTTGTCCGAGCGTATCGCGCACGGCATCCCATGTTCCCGGAACGCGCTGATCATGATGGGCTGCACCAGCGGCCCTCCGGTCTTGCTGCCCAGGCACTGGCAGCGCAGAAGGTAACGGCTGCTGGCATCGGTGAGCGTCAGTGGACTGCACTTGCTGCCATCGCCCGTGCGGAACCATCCCTTGAAGTCCACGCACCACACCTCGTTGGGTGCACGTGCATGCCCCAGCGGCTGGCTGCTGGGCACTGCGCTGGCATGCGCGCGTCGCTTGATCGAATTGGACAGCCCATGCCTGCGCAAGATGTCGCTGACCGTGCTCTCCGCAGGATGCGGCCCCACTTCAGACTCGCGCTGCAGCCGTGCCAGAAGCTTTGGCGCGCCCCAGTGTGGCCAGCGAGCCTTGAGCCGCAGGATATGCTCGACGACCTCCAACTCCGTGGCGTTGGGATGGTGATGCGGTGCGCTGGATCGCTCCTGCAATCCCTCCGCTCCTGCCTGCTCGTAGCGAGCGATCCACTTGTAGACGGACTTGCGGCTCACGCCGTATCGCCGGGCCAGCTCCGCTGGCCCATAGCCGCCGCTCAAATACTCGCCGATCATCTTCAACCGTTCCTTCATCTCGTTTGTTTGGTTCCAGGGCATCAGTCACCCTGTCACCCATGTCCCCGGGAGAAAGTGTCACCAACGTGCCCGGAACATACCCATTGCCCTGCCATCGGTGGGGAGAGGGGATTCGCTTTTATGCCAGCGCAAAGTTATGAGCCGAGAAGGCTATAATATATTTTAAAATGCTCTAGGCGGTGTTTGAAAACCCTCGATTGCCCAAGGAAAGCATTTGTGGCATGAGAGAAAACCGATGAAAACACAACGCTTTGCATGGTGGGAGCCGCTCAAAAAGCGACTCAAAAAAATGGTGCTTTGAACATTGGCGGCCGTCCGCGAGCGTCGCTGGATCTTGTTCTTGAAGGCTTGTTTTACCGGCTGCGCAACGCGGGTCCTTGGCGTGACCTGCCCGAATGTTTTGGTCCTTGGCGCACCATCTATGGCTGGCATCGGCAGTGGGCGCGCGAAGGTCTCTGGAAGCGCATGCTCACCATGGTCTCCCGCAAAACCAGGAACCGCATCAGGCTTGTGGATGGCACGCATGTGGTGGTTCATCAGTGTGCTGCAAATCCTGCAGGTGGCGCAGACAAGCAGGCCATGGGCAAAACGCGAGGAGGCCGCAATACCAAGATCATGGCCCTTACTGATGGGCGGGGGCTTGCAGTGAACCTGCTGCTCATCGCAGGACAGGCCTATGAAGGGCACCATGTTCTGCCGCTGCTGGGAAACCCTGCAGGGCTGTGCGTGGTTGGCGACAAAGGCTTCGACAGTGACAAGCTACGTCAGCAGCTTCAACTGCTCGGGGCAACCCATTGCATTCCACGCAGAGCCAGATGTGGAATCCAGCGCAAGGTCAGCCGTAAACTTTACCGACAGCGCTATCGCATTGAGAACTACTTCTGCCGTCTGAAGCGCTGGGCTTGTGCCAGCACTCGGCGAGACAAACTCGCCGCACATTTCCTCTCGCTCATCGAGTTTGCTGCCGTCATCGACTGGCTTCAATACGGCCGATGAGGGTTTTCAAACACCGCCTAGGCGGTGTTTGAAAACCCTCGATTGCCCAAGGAAAGCATTTGTGGCATGAGAGAAAACCGATGAAAACACAACGCTTTGCATGGTGGGAGCCGCTCAAAAAGCGACTCAAAAAAATGGTGCTTTGAACATTGGCGGCCGTCCGCGAGCGTCGCTGGATCTTGTTCTTGAAGGCTTGTTTTACCGGCTGCGCAACGCGGGTCCTTGGCGTGACCTGCCCGAATGTTTTGGTCCTTGGCGCACCATCTATGGCTGGCATCGGCAGTGGGCGCGCGAAGGTCTCTGGAAGCGCATGCTCACCATGGTCTCCCGCAAAACCAGGAACCGCATCAGGCTTGTGGATGGCACGCATGTGGTGGTTCATCAGTGTGCTGCAAATCCTGCAGGTGGCGCAGACAAGCAGGCCATGGGCAAAACGCGAGGAGGCCGCAATACCAAGATCATGGCCCTTACTGATGGGCGGGGGCTTGCAGTGAACCTGCTGCTCATCGCAGGACAGGCCTATGAAGGGCACCATGTTCTGCCGCTGCTGGGAAACCCTGCAGGGCTGTGCGTGGTTGGCGACAAAGGCTTCGACAGTGACAAGCTACGTCAGCAGCTTCAACTGCTCGGGGCAACCCATTGCATTCCACGCAGAGCCAGATGTGGAATCCAGCGCAAGGTCAGCCGTAAACTTTACCGACAGCGCTATCGCATTGAGAACTACTTCTGCCGTCATCGACTGGCTTCAATACGGCCGATGAGGGTTTTCAAACACCGCCTAGGTGGCGTGGTTGACGTATCGCTAACGCGGCGACGGCACATTGCTATTCGCCGGCATTCTGAGAGCATGTAATGCGTAACAAGCTCCCAGTGCTCATGCGCCGTGGCTTATCACGGGTATGGCGCGCAGATCGACGACGCGGGTGCTGGTCCATTTATCATGCCAGCCCGAGCCTACGCCGTAACCAAAGCTTCCAAAAAATGAAAGCGCCTCAAATGGCAGAAGCCGGATGAAACTGCGAAGCATTGCACTGCGGATGGTTAGCTTTGCTCCTGACAAAGTGACTACTTTTGTTCCGGTGATCAGCTTGCCGAACGACCTGCCAAAAAAACCTTCGCAACAAGTGTAATACCCAAAGAACAGAAGATAGACGATAACCGTTTGCTGAAATTCGCCGGCATTGGCGAACAACTCTTCACTATTTATGCGATATCCCATTTCCTCGATCACAGCCAGCACGAAGAAGAGCACGAAAACAACGCCAAGCACCGCGATAAAATCGAGGAACGAGTTGAGAAAGCGTTTCCCCAGACCTGCGTTCGGCGCCTCTACGAAAGCGGCAGACGCACAGGTTTCCAGATTGGATTTAGGCGCGGCGTAGGGATTAACATTTTCTGGATTCATTCTAAAAAGGTTAATACAACCCAGAACAGAGTCTAACAAAACACCATTCCGAAATGCCCCTTCGTTAAGGCGGATGTTTGCCATTCCAACAGGCCTGCCGCTTAAGCGTGAAGAAATGAAGCATGCTGGTATTTAGTGCCACATAGGGCGAAGCCGGAGCCGGTTAAAAACCGGCGCTCCCAGCACAGAAAGCCTGCGCGCAGATTTGAGGACAGCAACAGTTCATCCATTCCATCCTCAATGCGTCAGCGCGTAGAAGATAATGTTAATCCCCAGCGGGTACGCATACTTCTCAGAAAATTCGCGGAAGTACCAGGGATCGCTGCCTTCCTGCTCCCAGCCTTCGCCGGTGTCGGTGTTCCAGCAGATGACCATCATGAGGCGGCGTTTGTCGTCGAAGTAGCCGCGATAGTGGACGTGCTCGGAGCCGGGCTTGTCGAACTCATACGTGATGCCCTGGTTGATCACATACTCGGCGAAGCGGATGTGCGGGATCTGCGGCTTCACCTTGATGGGGAAGACCATGTGGAAGATTTCGTGCTCCAGCGGGATCTCCTCCATTTTGCGGTCGGGGAAGATTTGCTTGAGGGCGACTTCGAAGTTGTCCCACTCACGCGTGCCCCAGAAATCGTCGACCATGATGAAGCCGCCGTTGAGCATGTACTCGCGCATGGTCTTGGCTTCGTCATCGGTGATGTCGATGTCGCCAACCTCGATCATGTAGAGGAAGGGGAAGTGGCGAAACTGCTCGGGATCGATGTCGACAATGGCCCCGTTCGGATTCACCTGCAGCGAGGTGAGCTGCTGGAGGCGGTAGGACATGTTCATGTCGGAATCGGGATAGTCCGTGGACCATTTGCGATTTCCCCTGCCCCAGCCGCGCCCGCCATGGCTCATCGAATTGTAGCGGATGCGGGCAAAGGTGAAGGTGTCGTTGGGCAGTTCTTTGTTCACCGGCCATGTGGGGTAGCCCTCCTCCTGGCCGCGACGGGTGTCGCGCGGATCTTCGGGCACGCTGCCATCCTTGACGCCGAACTGGGTGGGACGCCCGCCTTCCCTGCCCTGCTCCACCGCCCAGACGACACAGCCCAGCAAAGCTAGGGTGAGGAGAAGAACGGGGGTGGCTCGAGGTTTTCGCATGAGTCTGATAACGTGGCTCGTCGCTGACTCCTGCGCACTTCTTTTTCATCCGATGGATCTTGCCTGAGTCCGGCGGCGGCGCAGGAAGAGGGCGGTGAGTCCGAAGAGCATGAGCACCATGCGACCGGGTTCGGGGACGATGACGACGATGCCGTAGGTGGCGAAGGCGGAGGTGTCCCAGAAGAGGCCGGAGGTGAGCTCGGGAAGGACCAGGTCATTGGCGGTGTCGAAGGCGGAGCTGCCGGATGGGGTGCCGATGCTGCCTGCGGTGCCGGAGCCGACGGAGGACCAGTCCATCAGCTTGAAGATGTCTCCAAAGGCCATGGTGGGAGTTCCTGCGGTCTGAATCAGGACGGTGGGAGTGCCACCGATGCTGGCCCCGAGGCTCACGGTCTGGCCTGCGAGGCTGAGCGAGCTGTAGGTGCCGCTGACGGTGTTCCACTGGGTGTAGATGGAATCGGGTGTGCCAGCTAAAGCCGTGGCGTGCGTGCCGAGGTAAGTGGCGGCCGTCACGTCCGAGCTCCAGCCGGAGTCCAGGGTCACAGCATTGTGATTGCTGGAGGTGACTTCAAACTGGATCTGCGAACCGGAATTGACCGTGAGCGCCCCGGTGAGGGTGAGCGTGCCGGGTGTGCCGGCGGCATCCCCCGGACGGAGAACGCCCACGGTGGAGAGACTGCCCAAGGTCACTGCACCGACGGAACCGGTGCCGGAGAGAGTGGGAGCGGCGAGCTGGTTTGCCGAAAGAGTAGATGTGGTCACCGGTGTGCCGGAGACTCCGGAAACGGTGGTCGTGGTGCCTGTGCCAGAGACCGTGACGGCGGAGGAGGAGGCCGAGCCGACGCCAGCTGAACCGACCTGAAGATTGCCGCCGGTGACCTGAGTGGCTCCCGTGTAAGTGTTGGTCGCGGTGAGGAGAAGTTTGCCGGAGTCCTGCTTCGTGACACCGCCGCCGACTGTCTGCACTGCGGCAGCGATGGTGGTGTCTCCGGTGCCTGCCACGGTGAGGTTCATGCCTTCTCCGGTGATGGTGGAGCCGTTGACGGCGAGGGCGTTGGTGCTGTCGTTGGTCCAGGTTTGTGAGGCGCCGAGAATGACGCTCATGCCGAGGGTGCTGGTTCCTGAGCTGCTGCTGTGGGTGATGCCGCCTGCGCCAATGGTGAGGGTGTTGGCGCTGTTGCCGTTGTTGCCGATGGTCACAGCGCCGGTGGCGGAGCTGGTGAAGGTGAGGCTGGCGATGGAGGTGGCGGAGGTGAGGTTGCTCGTGGTGAGATTGGAGGCCACGGGAGTGGTGGTGTTGAAGAACACATTGGTGGTCGCATCCGGTGTGGCCTGGGTGTCCACGTCGCTGGTGGCATCGGTGCGCCAGTTGGTGACGCCACCGGCGTTGTTGGTGCTCCAGCTGCCATCGAGAGCGCCGGACCAGTAGGCCGTGGTGGGAGCCACGATGGAGACGTTCAGCGCGGTCTGCGTGGTGGTGTTCTGTGCGCCTTCGAGTGTCAGGTTGTAGGTCTTGCTGCCCCAGGCACCGGAAAGCGTGAGGGTCGGATTGGCGAGGGTGAAGTTGTTGGTGCCCGTGCCGGTGAAGCCGCTGCCTGCGGTGATGAGCTGAATGACGCCCGTGGTGATGCCCGTGGCTCCGGTAACGGCGTTGAGATTGATGGTGGCACCGGAGGTGATGGCGGCGCTCTTGGTGACGGTGATCTTGTCAGCACCGCCATAGGTGCCTGACAAGGCGGCCACGCTGCCGATGTCAAAGTAGAGGTTTGAGGTGGCGGCCGCCGTCAGGCCGGTCAGCGCGAAGGTGGAGCCTTCGATGATGTTGAAAGTGCCGAGAGCGTTGTCGCGCATGTCGAGCTTGGAACCTGCGCCCAGGTTCACGCTGGCCCCTTCAGTATTGACGGTGGTGCTGCCGATATTGATCACGGTGGTGGGAGCGCCGCTGGCCACGGTGGCCATGAGTGAGACACCGGAGCCGACGGTGATGGCGGTGTTGCCGAGTGTGGCGAAGGTGTTGCTGCTGCTGGTGTTCTGGATCTGCAATCCGCCTGCGGTGCCGCCGATGGTGGTGGCTCCGCTGTAGGTATTTCTTCCGGTGAGTGTTTGGAGGCCCGTGCCGGTCTTGACCAGGATGAGATTCCCGGAGGTGGCCACGCCAGCCTTGGTGTCGGTGAGAATGCCTGCGTAGGTCGTGCTGGTGTTGTCTGCGCCGATGGTCAGCGTGGCCGAGGTGCCGGTGACTGAACTGGTGATCATGCCGCCCGTGGTGGTGGTGTCGCCAGCGAGCGAGCCGAGGGTTTCAGACTTGCCATTGAGATCAAGTGCAGCGCCTGCGGCCACGATGAGTGCCGAAGCATCTGGAATCACCGCTGCGAGGCCGAGCTGGAGCACGCCGCCGGAGACGGTGGTGGAGCCGCCGTAGTTGTTGGCGGTGGCGCTGCTGAGGATCAATGTGCCCGCGCCCGCCTTGGTCAGGTTTGTGCCGCCGGTGATCTGACCGCTGATGGTGGCGGTGACCTGCGGGCTGGTGACGGTGATGGTGTGAGCACCGGCCGCCAGGTTCATGGTGTTGACGAGAGTCAGATTGTTCGTGGTGGCCGTGCCGCCGAAGGTGAAGTCTCCGACGACGCTGGTGGCATTGCCAATGCTGCGCGCGGCAGTCCCGGCCATGATGGTGGTGCCGGTGCCGATCGTGATGGTTCCCGTGCCGTAGGGAGTCGTGCCTGCGGTGTTGTCGAAGATGACCGTGCCCTGCTCAATGTTCAGACCGCCGGTCAACACATTGGCCGTGGCGCCGCTGAGGACGAGCGAGCCGGTGCCGCGCTTCTTGATTGTGCCACCGCCCGTGGTAGTCAGCGGTGCGGAGATGATGAGGCCTTCGGGTGAGAGGCCATTCACGGTGATGACGGGAGCCGCATTCGTCAGCGTCAAACCCGTGCCGCTGATGGTCGGTGTGCTGGCCAGATTGTCATTGGTCACGGTGATGGCGTTGGCGGCGCTGAGATTGAGCTGGGTGGCGGTGGCGACCGTCGGTGTGGCCGTGCCGCCGTTGCCACTGAAGGTCAGGCTGGCGAGCGTGTTGGTGCCGAACATCGTCAGCGTGCCGCCGCCATTGATCAGCACGCTGGCGCTCTGGGCGATCTGATTGGCGACTGTTTCCGTGACCGTTGCGCTGTTGTTGATGACCAGGCTGTAACCCGTGAGGGTGGAGCTGCCATTCGTGCCCGCACCGGCGGAAATCGAAACGTTGCTGGTGCCATTCGCGCTGGCGTTGCTGAGGGTCAGCGTGCCGGCATTGACCACCGTGCCGCCGGTGTAGGTGTTGTTGCTGACGCTGGTGATCGTGAGGCCTGCCGTGCCGGATTTGACCAGGGTGACCATGTTTCCGCTGACGCCTGCGCTGTAGGTGCCGTTGTCGGCGATGACCAGGCCGGTGGCGAGCGTCATGAGGCCGGTGTTGTTGGCATAGATGTCCAGTTCCGCTGCGGTGCCGTTGCCTGAGCCCGCCGTCAGAGTTCCGTTTTGCAGGGTCGTTGTCCCCGTGGTGCCGATGCTGGTGCGCATGATGCCACCTGAAGTGATGGTCAGCTTGCCGGCTCCCAGATCGAGAATCTGCGCTCCGGCGGCGGCCCCGGTCAGTTGCAGGGAGTTCACCGTGTTGCCACCAGCGGCGAGAGTGATCGCAGCGGTGATCCCGCTGAACTGGTAGTTGCCGCTGGCGGTGGTGGTGATTTGCGCGCCAGTGGTGCTCATGACTGTGTAGGCCGCAGCGTTCAGGGCGGAGATTCCTGCGGCGGTGAGAGCGGCATTGCCGGTGGCGTTGGTTGCGGAGGCGTTCTGCGAGATCGTGAACACCGTCGCGCTGGTGATGCCCGTGATGTAGGAACCAACGGGGATCGCCGTGCCGGTGATCTGCTGGCCGATGATCATGTTGGTGGTGTTCCCTGAGGTAAGGGTCACGGTGTTGCTGTTGAAAATCGTTGCGACGTTTCCGGTCAGCGTCTGAGCGGCGACGTTGGTGGCCCAGTTGTCATTGGTCGCGGCTGTCGCGCCTACCGTGGCCCAGCCACCGAGCAGACCGCTGGCGAGCGTGCTGCCATTGAGGCTGTTCACAAAGATCTGCGCGCTGCCGGGCAGGGTCTGGCCAAGGGTCGTGCCACTGAACACAGCAAGAGCGCCGGTGCCAATGCTGCGCGTGAGGTTGTCGATGGTCAGCGCGGCGGCGTTGTTGGTGGCGGCCAAAGGAGCGGTGACGGTGATCGTGTTGAGTCCCTGATTGAGCGCCACGCCCGTGCCGGTGCCGATGGTTTCAGCGGTGGATGATTGATTAGCGCCGGTGAGGTTGATGGTGCCGGAGTTCAGAGTGATCGCCGCTGTGTTGGAGATGCGATTGTTGCTGGCAGAGAGGCCGCTGTTCACGAGAGAGAGCGTGGCGCCGCTGACGGTGAACGCGGTGCTGGCGAGTGTGCCGCTGTCCTGCAGCACAAGGGAGCCGCCTTGTACATTGGTCGTGCCGGTGTAGGTGTTGGCGCTGGTGAGCGTGAGTGAACCAGTGCCCGCCTTGTAGAGATTGATGGCGTTGTTGTCCGCGCCGCCGCCGATCACACCGCCAAAGGTGGTGGCAGTGCCAGAGGAGGTGAAGAGGTTGGCCGTGGTCGCGCTGATGATTGAGCCACCGCTGCCGCCAGCAGTGTTGTTGTTGCTCAGATTGGCCACGGCTTGATCATTGCCATTGAGATCCAGCGTGCCGGCATTGACGAAGAGATTCTGCAGCGTGGCCACGGTGGCCGTGGGGGCGACGAGAAGGGTGTTGGCGAAGCCGCTGTTGAGCTTGAGCACACCACCGTTGATCGTCGTGGGTCCGGCGTAGTAGGCGGCGTTGTTCAGATTCAGCGTGCCGCCATCCGCCTTGACCAGACCGCCGGTGGTGCCCAGCAGGAAGGCATTCATGTTGAGGACCGAGGTGCCGGTGACGTGAATCTGGAACTGCACGTTTCCAGAGGTGTTGATGGAACCAGCGTTGATCGTGCTGGTGCCGTCGTAGGTATCGAGGATGCCGCCAGTGTTGAGGGTCAGCAAACTGAGCAGGCCGGTGTTGGTGTAGTTTTGAATGACCGAGCCCTGGGCCACCTGGCCACCGCCGGTGGAGGTGATACCAAAGGCGGTGTTCAAGGTGAGGCTGTTCAGCGATGTCGCAGAGTTGTAGGTCTGTGTGGCGCTGAAGTTGCCGAAGTTGGTGGTCAGGCTGCTAGTGAGCGTGGAGGCCAGTTCACTGGTGGCCATGGCGCGCAGGTAGGTGCCTGTGCCCGTGTCTTTCACGAGGAAGCCGGTGCCCATGCCGGTGGCGGAAGCGTCAGCGATGATGTCCGCGCGGATGGTCATGGTGGTGGTTCCATTGGCGCCGCCGCCTTGAGTCACACCCGTGATGGCCGCGCCGGCCGTGGCACTGAAGGCGCTGGCCGTGGTCATGTTTGCCAGGCCAGTTCCTGTGGTGGTGGACAGGCCGCGGATGAGCAGGCTGCCGCCGCTGGTCAGGGCTTCTGCTGTCAGCGCGGTGGCGGCGAAGGTGGTGTTTCCGCCAGTGCCGCCGTTGAGGGTCAGGACGCCGCCGCCATTGGAGACGGTCAGAGTGGCGATGGTTTCAGCGGTGTTGGTGCCGGCCACGTTGGTGCCGTTCAGAATCACCGTGCCGCCCTGAATGGTCAGCGCCTTGCCACCGAGACGATTGGTCAGATTGCTCAAGGTGTTGTCAAGGGTCAGCGTGCCGGTGGAGGCCACGGTGTTTGCAAAGGAGATCATGCCGAAGGCGCCATTGAGCGTCACTCCGCCCTGATAAACGGTCATGTTGCCGGTGGCGGTGTTCAGGTTCGTCAGGGTCAGCGTGCCGTTGCCGATCTTGGTGAGTCCGAGTGAAGTGCCCTGCGCCAGGATGCCATCAAACTGATAGCTGCCACTCGCTCCATTGCCCACGGTGAGGGTCGCCGTGCCTGAGGCGGTGACAAGGCCAGAGCCCGTGAGAGAGCCGATGGTGGTGGCCACACTGGCGATGTCAAAGACACCGCCCGCACCCACAGACACAGCACCGGTGAGAGGCAGCGCATTGGCCACGCCCATCTGGAGCAGACCGCCGCTGACTGTTGTCGTGCCGGTGTAATTGTTGCCACCGCTGCTGAGTTTCAAAATGCCGTTGCCCGCCTTGCTCAGTCCGGCAGAACCGGAAATCGCGCCGCCAAGCGTGGAGGTGGTCTGCGGGCTGTTGACAGTGATGGTGCGCGTGGTGCTGCCCAGATTGACAGCGCCATTGAGGATCACGCCATTGGCGGCCACCATGCCACCGAAGGTGAAGTCGCCATTGACGGTCACGTTGTTGGAAACGGTCTGAATGGCGGCTCCGGACTGCAGGGTGGTCCCACCGGCGATCGTCAGCGTGCCGATGCCCAGCGGACCGGTGCTGCTCTGAATGAGCGGAACACCCGCCGCCGTCAGCGAACTGCTGGTGCCAAGGATGAGCGTGCCCTCAGTAAGCTGCACGCCGCCATTGAAGGTGCTGGCACCGCCGAGCACGAGCGAACCTGAGCCCGCCTTGATGATGCCTGCCGCCGTGCTGGTGCCGCCGATGAGGTTCTGAATGACGTTGTTCAAAATCAGATTGATCGGCGAGAGACCGGAGGTGGTGATGGTGCGGTTCAGGGCCGCGAGCTCCCAGATGGTGGTGTTTGAGAGAGTGGGCGTGCCGCCGTAGTTGTCGTTCACGGCTGTGATGGCATTCGTTGTGCCGCTGAGAACAAAAGTACCGCCCGTGATGTTCGTAGCGATCTGCGTGCCGCCGGTGCCGTTGAAGGTCAGGGAGGCGAAGGTGTTGGTGCCGACGAGGGTCAGCAGGCCACCGTTGCCATTGAAGGTGATGTTGCTGCTGGAGGCGATCTGACCGTTGAGAGTTTCCGTGACGTTGCCGTTGTTGAGGATCAAATCTCCTGGCACCTGGACGCTGCCCAGAGTGCCGCTCAAGGTCAGTGAGCCTGCGCCCTGATTCACGATCGTCGGTCCCGAGTAGGAATTGGAATAACCGCCCACAGCAGGCGCACCGATCGTGGTGGCCACGTTGGTCCCCGCAGTGACGCCCACGCCCGTGGTGATGGTGAAGGTGGTGGCGCTGGTGATGGCGGTGATGAATGAACCGGCTGGAATGCTGGGATTGCCAGTGACCGGCATGCCGACATAGAGACCACTGGTGCTGGCCACCGTGACGATGGCAGAGCCTGCCGTGGTGCTGGCCTGCACTCCGGTGATGCTGCCGCTGGAGGGATTGAGCGCGGCACCAATGGTGAACGGAGCTGACGAGACGGTCATGAGCGCAGGAACGGAGAGCACAAAGTGCGTGCTGTCGGTGATGCTGCTGACCGTGGCCCCGATGGGGATGCCCGCGCCACTGATGCTTTGCCCTGGAACGAGACCGGCAGTGCTCGCCACGGTGACCGTGGCGCTGGAAGCGAGCGTGGCGCCCGCTACCGTGAGGCCCACAGGCTGCAGACCGAAGTACTCATTCGCAGCACCGGTCGCCGTGGCGTTCTGGGAGAGAGTGACCATGGTGACGCCCGCGCCCTGAACGATGCCGGTGACCGTGGCTCCCTGAGGGATGCCATTCCCCTGCACCGGCTGACCGATGAACAAGGTGGGCGTACCTAGAACGGTGATGGTGTTGCTGCCATTGACCGTGCTCGCGGTGAGTGACTGTGCAGCCGGGGCCGTGGCTGCGGTGGTGATCGTGGTGGCCACGCTGCTGCCGGTGCCGGTGGCGGCAGCGGAGATGGTGAACGTGGTCGGACTGGTGATGGAAGTGATCGTCGCACCATTCGGGATGTTGGCATTGCCGGTGATGACCTCGCCGATGTGGAGACCGCTGGTGGAAGAAGAAAGCGTCACGACACTGCTACCGGCGGTGGTGCTGGCGAGTGTGCTGGTGGGGGTTGCCGCAGCGATGGCACCAAACAGCACCGTGGCCGCGCTGGTGGGCAATGTCGTGAAGGAACCATTCAGCGTCACGGTGTTTCCCGAGACGCTGGCCACCGTGGTGGCGGTGAGCGCACCACCGCCAGCAGCGGCGGCTGCGAGGCTCACGTTCATGCCGGGATAGATGACGCTGCCGGCAGGAACGGTGATCGTGTTGCTGGTGAAGCTGCTGTTTGAAATCGTCAACACCTGCGAGGTGGGCAGAGAGAACTGTGTGCTGGCGGCCGTGGTGCTGCCCGTGACGACATTGGCACTGAGGGTATAGCGCGTGGCGTCCGTGATGCCGATGATCACCGCGCTTGCGGTCTGCCCCACACCGGCACTGACCACCTGCCCGATTGCCAGACCGGCGGTGCCTGTCACCGTCACGATGTTCGAACCGGTGGTGGTTGCGGTCGTCCACACCGTCGGCAGAACATTGAGCGTCGTGGTGCTGGCACCGGACTTCACGAGCGTGAGCAGGTTGCTGTTGCTGTAGTTGGTGATGGCGCTGTTGATGGTGGCCGTGTTGTTGGCGTAATTGTAAAGAGTGGAGGTCGTGTTGGTCGGGGCTCCGGCGGTGAGACGCCCACCGGCGATGACACTGGCCGCGCCGTTGGTGAGCAGACCGCCTGAGGCGATGTCGAGCGCATCCCCCAGAGTGCTCTGCGTCACGGTGGAGACGGCGGAGATGCGCAGAGAATTGATCGTGCGGCTGGTGACGTTGGAGACGCTCGCAGCGATGCTGATGTTGTCGGTGGCAACGCCAGCGGTGAGCAGGCTGGCGGAGTAAGCGCCAAACGGATTGGTGCCATTGAGCGAGAGACCCAGCGCACCCACGCCCATGGCTCCGGTTACGGGATCAACGGTGGAGCGATAGGTGGCGAAGTCCGCGCCGCCCACCACCGCCCAGCCACCGATGATGCCATTCACCAGAGTCGGTGCAGAAGTGATGATGATCTGGGAATTGGACGACGCCGAGGCGGGCGAGAGACCATTCATGCCGAGGACGGAAGCCCCGAGCGTACCACCACCCACGGTGAAGTTGACAGTCGCGGTGCCGCTTTGATTGAGGCTGGCGAGCGTCCAAACCGCAGACCCAGTGCCGGTGGCGCTGGCACCAAAAAGATTCGCGGTGATGATGCTGCCACCGGAGACCAGATTGAGAGCGCCGGCAATGCTCATGGCATCCGTGCCCTGCTTCGATGCAAACGTCAGCGTGCCACCGTTCAGACTGATGGAGGAGGAGCCCGTGCGCGAAGCCAGAGCAGAGTAGCCTGCATTGTCCAAGGTCAGCGTGGAATTATACACCGTGATGGCACCGCCATTGGTGATCGTGCCGCTGTCCTTGAGAGTCAGCGTGCCGCCGCGGATGTTGGTGAGCATGTCCGCGTTGCGACCGTCCGCATTGGTCAGCACCAGGTTGTTCGCACCTGATTTATCGAGAGTGATGTTTCCGGCAATCGTGCCGAGGAAGATCGTCGTCGCCGTGCTGGGGATGGTGTAAAGCGTGGAGGTCGTGCCCGTGTTGGTCACTGTGCCAGCACCACCCGGAAGGATGTTGCCATTGGTCTGAGTGAGGGATGCGATGGCCTGGTTGAAGCCATTGAGATCCACGGTGCCGCCGTTGAGGTTGAGCGCGGCGGTGGTGACGACGGTGGAAGTTGGGATGACGAGCAGGGTGTTGGCACCGCTGGTGAGATCGAGTTCACCGGCGTTCACAAAGGTGGCACCGGAGATGAGGCTGGACTTTTGCAGATTGAGAATGCCGCTGTCTGCCTTCACCAGCGCTCCGCTGCCAACGAGGTAGGAGTTCACGTTGAGCGTGTCCAGGGTGTGGAAGATGAGACCAGCCGAGCCCTGAGTGAGCGCGCCGCCGGTGAAGCCGACGTTGCCCGTTTTGGAGACGACGGCCCCGCTGGTGATTGTCAGCGTGTTGAGGGCGCCCGAGGCATTGAAGAGCATGGAGCCGGTGGCAAGACTGGTGGCGTAGTTCACGGCGATGCCACCGCCGGTCGAGGTCACGCCACCACCACTGTTCAGAGTCAGCGAGTTGATGGTGCTCGATGTGTAGAGATTGAGATTTTGCGAAGTGGCAAAGACATTCGATCCGGCAGCCGCACTGGAGGCCGTGCCGCCCAGTGCGGTGATGGCTCCTGGTGTGACGGTGCCCAGATAGCTGCCAGTGGGCGCGAAGTAACCGAGAGCGGTGTCCGCAGAGGTGAGGAGGCGGAAGCCGTTGGCATCCGAAGTGACGAGGCCAGCACCGGTGCTGTCCGAGCCAATGATGTCGGGACGAATGTTGCCCACCAAAGTAGGCGTGGTGGCGAAGACATTGACGCGGCCCGTGCCGGCTGTGGCACCGCCGAGGATGCCCGTGGTAGAAATGACAAGCGTGCCGGTGTTGGTGGCGCTTTGGGCTGTGACGGTGGAGATGCTCACCGTCGTGCCGAAGGCGCCCGTGCTTGGCGTGAGATTGAAGAGGCTCTGGCCTGCCACGAGAGTCATGGTGCCGAGAGTTTCAGTGAGCGACGCGTTGTTGTTGCCCAGGTAGTTCAGCGTGCCGCCCTGGAAATTCAGGATGCGGGTGGTGCCGGAGATCGCCACCGCGCCACCGAGTCGGTTGCTGATTGCGTTGGTGACCGCGCCGCTGTTATCCAATGTGAGCACGCCGCCCTGGGAGAGAGTTTCAACGGCGAAGCCAAGCTTGCCGGTAGTGCCGCTGACCGTGACTGTGCCGGCATTCACCAGCAAAGTGCCGCTGACGCCTGCGCTGCTGTCGCCGGTGAGAACCCAGTTGCCAGAGCCGATCTTGGTCACATTGAGCACGCCGCCTGTGGAGCCTGTGGTGAAGTAGTCGCTGTTGAACGTGCCCGCGAACGTGCCGCCGGTGCTGTCGCCGGTGACGAGCGTGCCCGCCGTGACCACGCTGAAGTTCTTGATGATGGATCCGGCGACGCCGGTGATGGTGCCGACTTGCAGATTGGTCTGGCCGCGCATGTCGAGGATGTTGCCGCTGTAGCCGAGATTGATCGTGGTGCTGGCGTAGTTGGAATTTGCGCCGAGGACGATCACACCGCTGGAGCCGTCGGTGAAGCCGAAAGTGTTCGTGGTATAACTGACACCGCCAAACTGCATTGCTCCGGTGCCGGCCTTGAGGATCGTGCCGCTGGAGAGGATGTTGCTGTTGATCGTGAGGCCGAGCTGGTTGTTGCCATTCACGGCGGCATTGGTGACAGGATCCACGGTGACAGTGGTGGTGGTGCTGGCGAGGCTGAGCAGACCAAGCAAGGCCGGAACTGCGCGCACATCATCAAGGTTGGTGGAAGTGATGCCGCCCGTGAGAGTCAGCGTGCCAGCGCCGGTGAGGACGATGGGGCCATTCCCGGCAGTGCCACCGCCCTGGCTGTTGAAGACAAGATTGCTGATGGTTTCATTGAACCCATTGAGCGTCCACTGCGCGCCTCCGCGCACGGTCACGGTGGCGGTGTCGGCGACCTGCTGCGAGGCCAGATTGACGACTGCGGCGTTGGCGATGGGCATGGAGTCCGTGGCGTTGTTGTTGCCGCCGCTGATGGTCAGATTGCCGGTGATGGCATTGCCCGCGCCGGTGAGGTTGTTGAGGTTCACCACCATGGCGTTCACATAAGCGGTGCCCAGGTAGGTGTTGGCTCCAGCGAGTGTCAGCGTCGGTGTGCTGGTGCTCTGGCTGAGGCTATCCATGACGAGGTTCAAACCGCCGCTCACGCCGTTGTCGATGATGGCGGAGTTCACCGTGAGAACGTTGGCTCCCACATGAAGGAAGAGTTCCGATTGATCGGAGCCAGCGGTGAGCTGGCCGCGAACACTCGTGCTGCCGATCGACGTCGCAGCGTTGTTGGTGCCGACAAGCAGGCCGCCGCTGGTGAGCGTCAGCGTATCGGTGCCAGCGGCGAAGGAAAGAGCGCGCGTGGTGCTGAGTCCGTTCCAGGTCAGTGTGTTCACGATGGCGCCGCCGAGCGGCACGGTGATGGCCGTATCTCCAAAGCGCAGATTGCTGGTGCTGGTGGAGGTGGCGAAGCTGGTGGTCTGCATGGCGGCCGTCAGCCCACGCACACCGGCGACGGGATCGTAGGTGGCAAATTCAGCATTAGCCGTGGTGCTGGCCACGGTGGAATCCAGCCCGATGACGGTGGCCCAGCCGCCGATGATGCCATTGGTCAAAACGGGTGTGTCCGTGAATAGGATGGATGGATTGTCACCCATCGTGCCGGAGCCTGCGTAGAAGTTCAGGGTAGCACCGAGGCTGCGTGAGAAGCTGCCGGTGATGTTCAAGATGGCCGTGCCGATGCCCGTCCCTGCCCCGGCGCTGGCGCCCACATCCAGCCGCAGCTCATTTGCCCCGCCGGTCAAAGTGAGATTTCCAATGGAAGCAGAGCCTGCAGCACCGCTGCGGCTGATGAACTGGAAGGCGCCGCCATCGAGAGTGAGCGGCACGTTTGAGGCGAGGCGATTGCTCATGGCCTGTATGCCGGTGTCGTTCCACTGCAGGACGGCATTGCGGATGAAGATGCCGCTGGTGCCCGAGAGCCTGCCCTGATCGATCAAGGATACCACATTGCCTTGGATCGTGGTGCTGCCTGCGTAGCTGTTGTTGTCACGCATGGAGAGCGTGAAAGCACCGGTCTTGACGAAGTTGATGACGTGAGAGGCATCTCCGGTGATCTGCCCCGCCCAGTCGGCGGCGGCGCTGCTGGCGACAGTGAGGGTGGAGGCCGTGGTGGAGGAGTTCGTCACGATGCCACCGGTGCCGGGGAGAACGCCCACGCTGGTGAAATTGCCGGTGGTCTGCGTGTTGCCATTCAGGTCAAGCGTGCCGCCTGCATTCACGGTGAGCGCGCTGGCATTCAGCGTGGAGGTGAGCGTGGAGATCGTCGGGCCAGTGGTGAGGAGATAGAAGAGGCTGTTGGTCGTGGCAGTCGGTGCGGCGAGTTGCAGCGTGCCCAGATTGATGCGTGTCTGACCGGTGTAGTTGTTCTGCGCTGCGCCCAGAACGAGAGTGCCATTACCGCTCTTGGTCAGGCCGCTGGTGGATGGAGCGATGATGCCGCCGAGGGCTGCATTGACCGTCAGCACCGTGCTGCTGCCTGCGGTGTGGATGATGATTTCACGAGTGGTGCCGCTGGCATTGGCCGCATTGATGAAGCCGCCGCCGACCACGCCGATGGTGGAGCTCACGGTGGCCAGGATGCCGCCGCTCTCCACGGTCACATTGCGGCCGGAGTTGATCGTCAGCGTTGGATTCAAGGCGGTGCTGAAGGTCAGGGAGTTGACATTCGTCGATGTGTAAGCAGTCGCTGCCGTGCCTGCATAAGAAGCGATGGCGGCACCTGCGGTGAGCGCCGTCGTCGTGTTGAGCAGGATGTTGTTGTTGGCGGTGAAGGCGGTGTCCATTTCGGTGCCGGCCACCAGCGCACGGATTCCATTCGATCCGTTGAAGGCGAAGCTAACGCCTGAGCCGCCGCTGCCGGTGTCATCCACGATCATCCACGGAAGGATGGCGGCGGTCTTGGCACCGGCGGCTCCCGCCTGACCGATGGCCGTAGGTGCGGTGGCGAGCACCACATTGGTCTTGCCCACAGTGAGAACAGCCGCGGTGCCCAAACCGGTACCGCGCACGAGCACGGTGCCCGTGTTGGCCGCACGGGTGATGGTGCCCGCACCGGTGGTGGAAAGCGCCAGGGTGGAGGTGGTATTGACATCCAGCGTGATCAGATTGAAGCCGCCGGCAATGGTCAGGCTGTTGGCCCCCAGGGATTCATTCTGTGCGGTGATATTGCCGGTATTGGCGGTGAGCAGCAGGGTGCCGCCGTTCATGGTGATGGCGTGGGCATTGAGCCGGTTCACCGAAGTGGCGCCGAGTCCGGTGTAGTCGAGCTGCAGCGTGTTTGAAGGAACGAGGCCGGAGACGGGGCCTCCGTTGATATTGATGGCCGTGGTGGCGGTGCCCAGCACCGTGGTGGATGCACCGGAGATCACCACTTTACCCATGGCCACGGTGAGACCTGTCACGGTGGAGGCGGCGGTCACGCCGGTGAGCTTCAGGGTGTTCGCGCCTACTTTGGTGAGCGTGGCGCTGCCAGTCACCTGCGCGCCCAGGGTGAGATCGCCAAAGGTGGTGCTGCCGAGGCCGCTGGTGGTGTTGATGTAGTTCGTGCCGATGCTGGTCGCGCCCCCGAGCGTGACGGCGCCTGCATAGCTGGCCGCAGTGGTGGAGGTGTTGATCAATGCGCCGAGTGAGCTGACGCTGCCGAAGCCAGTGATCGTGCCGCTGCCACCGTAGCCGACCCCGGTGATGGTCAGTGCGTTGGCATTGGCCACAGTCATGCCGTTCAAATCGAGGACCGCACCACTGGCGATGGTGAGCGTGTTGGAGGCAGCGCCGAGGGCTCCGGCGTTGCCCAGCTTGAGCGTGCCGAGTGCGATGCTGGTGTTGAAAACCTGGGAGCCGTTGCTGGCATTGAGAGTCAGGGTGTTGGTCCCCTGCTTCGTCAAAGTGATGCCACTGCCGCCCACGATGGAGTTCAGGGTGAGGTCGCCATTGCCGCCCACCGTGGAGCTGGAGCCCAAGGTGAGAATGCCGCTCAAACTGGCGGCGGTGAGGCTGCTGTTCCACAGCGCGCCGCTGGAGCCTGCGGCGAGAACGACCGTGGGTGTGGCGGAAGCTGAAGGGATGAGAGCGCCCGCGCCATTGATGGTCACATTGCCAGCGACTGCGGACTGACCATTGAGATCCAGCATGCCGGAGGCATTGAAGTAATAGGTGCCCGAAGAGCTGGAGGTGGCGGCCTGGGAGAGCGTCACCGTGGTTCCGCTTATGGCGGTGATGTAGGTGCCGACGGGAATGCCTGCACCGGAAACGCTCATGCCGACCTGCAGGGAGAGATTGCTGGCGGTGTCTGCGCCTGCCAGCGTGAGCGTGGTGGAACCGCTGGCGACGGTTGGCAGAGATGTCGTCGCGGTGTTGACGTTGCGAATGAGCGTGCCGCCGAGGCTGGCTGTGGTTCCAGTGCTCAGGGCAGCGGCGTTGTTGAGCTGAACAAAGCCGGACTGGATGACGAGGTCACCGGTGAAGCCGGTGTTGCTGCCACCGAGGATCAATGTGCCGGTTCCAGCCTTGAACATGGCATTGGCTGCGCCTGCACCGGCATGGGTGATGGTGCCGATCAAATTGAGCGTGCCCGCGCCCTGGCTGGCGGTGTTGGTTGTGGCAACAACCACGCCGTTTCCAATCGTGATGGCTCCATCCACGCCGACCCATCCAGCACCGTGGATGCCATTGGTGCCGTTGACGATGTTGAGCATCGAGTTGTTGTTCAAGACCATGGCCGTGCCTGAAGTCGGAGCGATCACAGCGCCCAGCGGCGAGGCGAGCGTGTCGATGGTGGCCGAAGCACCGGCGGCGAGGGTGTAGTTGTTGTTGATGATCGCCGCAAAGTTGTAGCTGTTGGCCGAAGTCGGCGCGGCAGCGGCATAATACAGATTGCTGGAGGAAATGGACTGGAAGCCGCCGGTGGAGCCTGCCACGGTATTGCCGACGCCATTGCCGGAGGTGTCAGCGCCTGCGTAGAGCAGACGGTAGGAGCCGGAGTTAGTGGCGTTGTAGGCGGTGTAAGTGATGGTGTGGTAGCCGCTGCTCAGAGTGATCTGCCCATTGCCCGTGGCCTCGGTGAGTCCGGCATGAGGTCCGAGGTCGCTGATGAGCAGCTGCCCGTCGATGTAAAGCAGGCTGGCGTCATCCGAGGCGCTGCGGAAGGTGTAGGTGCCGGCTGTGTTGATCATCAGCAGACCTTGCAGCGTGATGATGCCGTTGGTGTTTGAGGAGGTGGTCGCCGCCGCACGATTGTTCATGCCGGCGTCGTTCATCTGACTCACGGTGCCAGTGCCCGAGAAGCCAATGCCCGCCACGTTGACATTGAGAGCGCCCTGCGCGGCGGCCAGACTGCTGTAGGCCGCATTCAAGCCACCGACTGAGTAACCCGACGGCGTGGAAGATGGCGCGGTTGCGGGAGCCTGAATCAGCAGCGGGTAGTAGTTGCTGCCATTGTAACTGGAAAGCTCGATGGGATTGGTGGAGACGGCGGTCGTTGTGCCCTGAGTCACGATGTCGGGAAAATAGAGGGAGCCCAGGCCGATGTTGATCGGCTTGTTGCCCGGCGTGTAGCCGTAGACGTAGGCGGTCGTGCCAGCCGCGACGTTGAAACGAGGAGCGCCGGTGGTGTCGGTGACGTTTTGGAAGATGATCGAATAGGCATTCGCGCTGGCGAGATTCAGCACCTGAGTGCCGCTCATGGTCAGCTGCGGAATTTTGATGGCGTTGCCGGTGCCATTGCCAGAGACGGTCACGCCGATGCTGGAGGCATTGCTGACGAAGAGGTTCGCATAGTTGGAGTTCGGATTGACGGTGATGGACAGGCCCTGATAAACAATGAGGCCGCTGTTGCTGAGGCCGTTGTTCTCAAGTGCGAGTGTGCCGTTGCTGGTTATGGTGACATTGGCATTGGCCAGAGGCAGTGGAGCATTGCCCGTGGCACCGCCAAGAACCATGACGCCTTCGTTGACGATGATGGAGCCGCCAAAGCTGTTGTTGTTGGTCAAAGCCAAGGTGCCGAGACCGGTCTTGATGATGCCCGAAGTTCCGCCACCTGCGCCGCCGTTGTCGGTGATCACACCGCCAAGCGTGAGGAAGCTGCCGGGCACATCCACATTGACGGTGGTGTTGCCAGAATTGAGGGTCAAGGAGCCGTTGAGCGTGAGGCCGTTTGGCCCCTTGTAGCTGAGATCATTGCCACCCAGCACCAGCGCGTTGGAGATCACATTGGTGGTTGCTGTCGAAGTCAGATAGGTGCCTGTGCCGATGGTGAAGGTGCCCGTGCCGAGAGGGCCGCTGAGCACCGGACCGCCCAGGCCGGCAGTGATGCTGCTGCCACCGATGGCGATGCCGCCTGCGGAAAGGTTCACGCCGCCATCGAAGGTGCTGGCACCGCTCAACTGCAGCAGGCCATTGCCCGCCTTGGTGATGCCGACGCCCGTGCCGGTGGTGCCGATGCCAATGATCGGCGAGGTGATGGAAAGTGCCGCCGTGAGTTGCGTGATCGTGCTGCCCGCAATCTGGATGGGGTTCACCGTGATGGTGTTGTTGCCCGCAGCCAGACCAAGGGATGCGACACTGATAATCGACACGGTGGCAGGATTGCTTGAACTCGCCGTGATGGGAGCGGAGCTGGACAGATTGAGCACGCTGACGGGGATGGTGGCGGCCGTGGTCACGGTGGGAGCGGCTTCACCGCCGTTGTTGTTGAACACAAGACTGTTCAGCGTCTGCGTGCCGGCCAGATTCACCGTGGACTTGCCGATGATGGTCAGCGTGTTGCTGGAATCGATCTGGCCGCCGATGCCGACCGCATTGCCGCCGGAAGCACTGACGCCGATATTCAGCGTGGTGGCGGTGACGCCGGTGGTGCCGCCCACGAGCGTGAGCCCGCCCCCGGGAATCACGATGGTGCCCGCAGTGGCGGCCGCAAGGTTCACAGTGCCCTGATTGATGATCGTTCCGCCGGTGTAGGTGTTCGCAGCGGTGAGCGTGAGGGTGCCGGTGCCCGCCTTGTTCAGGCGCGTCACATTCCCAAAGCCATTGTCCTGGATGATGGAGTTGATCACCATGTCGGAGACAAAGGTCAAGGTCTGCCCGCCGCTGGTGGAGAGGGCATTGTAATTGATGGACAACTGGGTTCCATTCAGCACCTGGGTGATGTAAGCGCCGTTGGGGATGCCCGTGCCGCTGATCGCCATGCCCGCAAAGAGGCCGGTGGTCGAAGTGACGGTGACCACATTGCTGTTGGCCACGGTGCCGGTGCCCACGACGCCTGTCCCGGTGACCGCATTGGTGGTATTGTATACCACGAGCTCGGTGATGCCCGAGGTGTCCGTGCCACCGGTGGTGAGGAAGCCGCGGGTGGCGGGCGTGCCGATCATGGTGGAGCCCACGCCGCTGTTGCTGTGGAGGAGGCCGCCCTTGATGATGTTGAGCACATCGTCCTCGCTGGTGAAGGCCAGGTCATTTTCAGTGGCACCGGCAAAGCGCAGGTAGTCGGTGGTGGCCCCGCCTGCATTCAAGGTGATCACCTGATTGATGCCGGTGATGCCGTTAAGAATGTTGGTCACATTGCCCGCACCAAAGCCATTGAGCGTGCCGCCGGAGTAGGTGTTCAGCACATTGGCTCCCAGCAGAGCCGTGGTGGTGGTGACCGTGCCGCCGGACATGTAGCCACCGGCGTAGCCCTGATAACCGACGGTTCCCACCGCGCCGATGCCCATGGAGGGATTGTAACCAGCCCAAGTATCGGTGTTGGCAATGGCCCAGGCACCGATGACGCCTGTGGCGGTGCTGTAACCAAGACTGGCGCTGTTGCTGACGAGGATGCGCGGATTGGAGCCATCAGCGCCTAGCGTGGTGCCGATGAAGTTCAAGATGGCATTCGAAGTGCGCGTGATGCTTGCGAAACCCAAATCCGCATTCGTGTAGGCCCCCGTGCCACCGACCGCCACAGTGATGTTGTTGACGCCAGAAGCCGCCGTGAGCGCCCCCAGACTCTCTGCAGTGTAGGTGTTGGCACGTCCGGTGAGAAAGAGGTTGCCGCCATTCATGAAGATCGACGCGGCATCGTTGACGCGGTCATTGTTGTTGATGAACAGGTCGATGTTGTTGTTCAGGCTGAGGTTCGCATAGTTCAACGTGATGGAAGATGTGTTCGCAAGCGTGGCGTTGTCCTGGAGCGTGAGTCCGCCGCCGAGTATGATCGTGGCACCGTAGTAGTTGTTGGCCGAGAGCATCGTGGTCGTGCCGCCGTTGACCCGGGCAAAGGTGATGGCGTTGGCCAGACTTCCGGTGATGCTGCCGGCCCAGAAGCTGGTGGTGGCGTTTGTGACCAGCAGAGCGGGACCGTTGCTGCTGGTGACTGTACCGCCGGCTCCAGGAACCACACCGCCGTTGCTGGTGAAGTTGCCAACGTATTGGACTGTGCCGTTCAGATCGAGCGTGGCTCCGTAGTTCACCGTCAGTGCGCCGCCGTTGTCGAACAAGGTGTTGTTCCCGGCTGAGAGCTTCGTGGTGCCGCCGTTGAGGATCGTGGCCCCGGTGTAGAACTGCCGGGCGGTGATGTTGAGGTTCCCGCTGAGTCCTTTGGTCAGGCCACCCGTGGCCACGCTGGCCACGGGGCTCGCGCTGTTCTGGAAGAAATTGGTGCCCGCCAGATTTTGATTGACCATCAGAGTGCCCACGAGAGTGCCGCCCAGATTCAAGGTGGCACCGCTGGCGACCTGGATGATGGCCTCTGTACCTGTCGTGCTAGGATTGACAGTGGTGGTGACGTTCACCGGCGCGAGCACGATGCGTGTGGCGTTCAGTGTGTTCGTGCCGCCGTTCACCAAAATGCCCCCGCTGCTCAGGGTGAGTGAGAGATCGCTGGCCAGACCTGTCGCGGCATCGTTGCCCACGCCCACGGTGAGGCCGCTGCCGTTGATGGAGAGCGCATTGAGAACGCGGCTACCAGGAGCAGCCCCGGCGGAGTAGAGCGCATTGGTGGTGGTGCCAGACACCTGCAACGTGACCGTCGGTGTGGCGATGAGGCTGGCGAGGGTGACATCTGTAGGCGTGCTGTAGTTCGTGAAGGTGGCGAGACCACTGGCCCCCATGGAAGCCCAGGAGGTGCCGCCGATGGTGATGCGGGGAAGGAGCGAATTGGCGGAGGTGGTGATCGCTCCATAGGAGGGCACGCCGAAAGTGATCGCGCTGCCGGAGGCCACGCCAGAGGCGGCCACGGCCTGGCTCAGCGTGACCGTGGTGCTGGTAAGGCTGGCAATTGTGGTGCCGTTCAAGATGCCCACACCCGTCACAGCCTGACCCGCAACGAGGCCCGTGGTCGAGGCAAAGGTCAAAGTGGTCCCTGTCACAGCGGCCGCGCTTGTGTTCAACAAGCTGCCAAAGTTCACCTGATTGGTGGCGGTACCGAGAGCCACATTGGAGGTGACGTCCAGCGTGCTGCCGGCGCTGACGGTCAATGAGGAGAAGTTCAGCTTGGTCGTGCCGCCGTTGCTGGTGATGTTGATGGCGCTCTGACCGCTGCCCCCCATGATCAGGGCACCAGCACCGGTGCCTGCCGTGCCTTCGATGGATCCGGCGCTGTTGCCGATGAAGTTGAGCGTGCCGCCGGCGAGTGTCAGCGCATGATTGGCCAGACGGTTGGTCAGGGCGGAACCACTGTTGTCCAGCGTGAGCGTCGCGGAAGGATTCACGGTGATGGCGGACGTGCCATTCAGAGCTCCGGCCGCACCGCTGATCACCGTCGTGCCGCCGTTCAGCGTGGTCGCGCCGGTGTAGAGATTCGTGGCTGTGAGCGTCAGTGTGCCTGTGCCTGAGTAGGCGAGAGCGTTAGCGCCGGTGCCTGCGTTATAAACGCCACTGATCAGTGCATTGCCAGAACCTGCGATGGTCAGTGTTGAGACGGCGGTATTGGTGATCCCGCCGGAAAGAATCAATGAGGATCCGCTGGCAATGTTGTTGGTCAGCACACGGCTGGCTGCCAGGGCCACGACACCGGCAAACTCAATGGAATTGCTCCCGGAGAGCACCGCCGCCGAAGAGGAGAGAACCACAGGATTGACGATGGCATTGGTCCCCGTCAGCGCCAGAGATCCGGCGCTGAGCGTACCACCGGTAAAGGTGAAGGTGCCCGCCGCGGTGCCGAAGGGATTCTTGGCGTTCACGACGACGTTGCCCTGTGACAAGGTCACACCTCCGAGGTGCGCATTGCTCGCATTTAAAGTGACGTTGCCGAGGGTGTTGAAGGTCAGCAGTGAAGTGTAGCTGGAAGGCAGGCCTGCATTGAAGACGGTGTTTCCTGTACCGCCCAGAGTCAGCGCCGCACTGGCGGCGACGCTAAAGGGGCCGCCGAAGGTGAGAGTACCGCTGGGGGCGATGTTGTTGAAGATGGAGCCTGCAGCTCCCAGGTTGATGATGGTAGAGCCGCTGAAGGCAATGGAGTTCAGACCGTTGAAGGTGAAGTTGATGCCGGAAGTGCCGGTGAGCGAAACGGTGCTGGCGATGGTGGTGCCGCCTGCAGTGAGCGTGAACATCCCGCCTGTGGCCCCCAAGGTCAGCAGAGTGCCGGTGCTCATGCCCAAGGGATTGGCCGTGGTGGAGGAGATGTTGCTCCAGCCGGGGCCAATGCCGAGGAAACCGTCGGAGACAGTCACACCACCGGTGAAGGTGTTGGCGGCATTCAGAATCCAGACACCGCCGTTTCCTTTAGTCACAGTGAGAGCTCCACCGTTGTCAGCGAGCACGGAGGTGACGATGTTGGCATCGCGGCTTTCGCCCGTGAGAGTCAGGGTCTTCGTGCCAGTGCCAAGAGTGACGACTTTGGTGATATTCAAGGCACCGCTGCCGCTGGAGTCGATGGTGTTGGTTGCGGTGGTCGTGTTCAGATTGATGGTGCGGGTGACCGTTTCGCCCGTGCCTACATAGAGGAGGTAAGCGCCGGCGGTGGTGCCGTTGCCGAGGTTTAACTGGCCGGTGGCATCCCCAAAGGAGCTCGATGCGCCGCCTGCGCCGATGCTTTGAACCGCAAAGGCTCCACCTCCGCTGATGAAGGTGTTGCCGGTGTAGGTGTTGGCGCCGTTGATGAGGAGCATGGAGCCGGCGGGCGTGGACATTGTCAGCGAGCTGCCGCTGGCCCCGCTGATGTTACCAGCCAGCGTGTAGATGTCTGCGGCGGTGGTGGCATTGTCCGTGACGGTGATGGTTCTGGCTCCGCCGTTGAGATCGATGGGATTCAGAATGGTGGTGTCTGAGAGGGCTGTGGCAGAGCCCAGCAGCAAGGTGCCGTTGGTGAAGCTGGTACTGCCGAAAGTCAGCGTCGACAGAGTGGAAACGCCCCCGATGGCGACGACGAGCGCCGAGCCTGATGCCGCAAAGCCACCACTGGAGGTGCCCGAGAGCCACTGCACCTGCCCTGCCCCGGTGCCGAGACTGCGGGTGAAAGTGCCGGAGGTTTCCAGCACGCCGCCTGCCAGCACCAGATTGCTGTTGGCAGACAGACTGCCCACATTGCCAAAGGTCAGCGACGTTCCACTGGCCACGGTGTTCGCGGTGCTCAAGCGGATCTGCAAAGGCCCGAGGATGCTGGCAATCGTGGTTCCGGGTGCAATGCCGAGCCCTGTAACGGTCTGGCCCACCGCGAGTCCCGCTGTGCTGGCGAGATCCAGCACCGTGGAGGCGATGGCGTTGGAAACGGTGGCGGCGGTGGTGAGGGTGGAGCCTGCATCCTGAGCGCGCAGTGTGCCCGCCGAGATGGTGGTGGCGCCGCTGTAGGTGTTCGCGGTGTTGCCGAGGATCCACAAGCCCGTGCCCGCCTTGGTCACACTGAGCGCCGTGCTGTCGATGGTGTTGTTGATGAGTTTCAGATCGATCTCGTTGTCTCCGGTGGAGGTGCCCTGCAGCGTCAGCGTCTTGGCTCCGGAGGTGGAAAAGGCAATGGAGCCCGTGTTGGTGAACCAGATGGCTGCGTTGTTACTGGTGCCGCTGCCGACAGCTGCGTTCCCGTAGCCGCCGGAGGAATCCAAGGCACCATTGCCCGCGAGAGTGAACAGGCGGTTCGTCTGCACGGACGGTGACTGGATGGTGGTGAGGAAGGAGCTGTTGTTCTGACCGATGTATTGAAGCACCCCTGCCGCAGTGCCTGCAGAGCTTCCGAGCACGAGGCTGGCTGCATTGCCCTGGGCGCTGCCGGTGCCGATGCTGCTGGCACTGCCGTAGTTGGCCAGCAGAGTCACGGCCAGAGTCCCTTGGGCGATGGTGGTCACGCCGCTGTAAGTGTTGTAGCCAATGCTACCCAAGGTCTGACCGGTGGGAGAGGTGCTGGCGACTGCGCCGTTGAGAGGATTCAGATACTGGGTGCCCGAGCCGTTTTTGGTGACATTGAGCACACCGTCACCATCCTTCAGCAGGCCGGAGAAAGTGGCGCTGGCCGTGGTGGTCACGTTGTATGATCCGATGTTTAACGTGGCTGCGGTGTTGCTGCCGCCACCGCTGTTGGTGATGGTGCCCGCACCGGTGAGCGCGCCGATCGTGATGGTGTTGCCTGCGCCTGCGGCATTGAGATCCAGCACGGCATCCTGGCGGACGGCGGTGATGTTGCCAGCAGTGGTGATGGCGCCCAGCGTAGCTGTTGCACCCGAAAGCTGCAGAGTACCCGCGGCAATGTTGACGTTGCCGGTGAAGGCATTGGCCCCGCTGAGGATCAGCTTGCCTGCGCCTGCTTTGGTGAGCGAACCTGCGCCGCTGCTGATGGCCGCGCTGATGGTGAGGGTGTTGGCATTGGTGCTGCCACCGGTGTAGACGATGATTTCACTGCCTGCTCCGCCAAGAGTGAATGCCGAGGAGCTGGAGCTGATCGTTGCGGAACCGTTGGAGTTGTCAAACAGTACGCCGCTGGTGCTGCCTGCGGTGCCGAGTGTCAGCACGCCGCCGAGGGTCAGCGTGGTATTATTGCCGGAGATCTTGAGCGCATTGATCGTTTCCGCCGCCGTGGTGGTTACACTGCCACTGCTCAGCCAGTAGGTGCTGGTGGCGGTGGAGAGCGAGGTGGGCAGTCCGGACACATAACCCGAGTAGGCTGAAACCACGTAGGGCCCGGTGCCGGTGACCGTGGCGAAGTCCACCGCGCTCGTGGTGGGATTGGTGTAGTAGGCGAAGCCGTTGTTGGCGGTGAGTCCGATGATGCCGTTCACCAGAGTGGGCGTTGTGGTGAAGCGGATGGTGGTGCCAGCGCCTGGACTGAAGTTCAGCACCGCACCCGCACCGCGCGCGCCGATGGGGATGGCATTGCCAAAGGTGAGCGTGGGCGTGCCACCATTGGCCGTGGTGATGATGTTCCCCTGCCCTGCGGTGGGGATGAGCTGCCCGACGGTCATCGCCGTGGTGCCTGCATCGGCTGATCCGAGCATCTGGAAAGTACCGCCAGCATAGCCGTTTCCAGTCAGTACATCCGTGGCAAACACGAGGTTGTTGCTGCTGGTCAGCGGGGCGGAGCCGCTGCCGCTGGCTGCGGTGGGCTGGACCTGGAGCGTGCCCCCGGCCACCGTGACAGTACCGCTGAAACTCTGCGCCACACCTGCGGCCCCGACACTGCCAAAGTAAAGCGTGCTGCCTGCACCGATGGCGGTGGCGATGGTGTTGTTGAGCACCACATTGTTGCCGTAGATGGCCGTGATGACCGTCCCGGCAGGCACATTGGTTCCCGTCACGCTTTGGCCGACGACCAGGCCCGAGGCGTTGGTGAGGGTGACCACGTTGGTGTTGGCGGCGCCGTTGAAGGTCAGCGCGGTGGAGGTGGCGATGGTTGCGGTCGTCGCGGCACTGAGCGTGATGGTCTTGGTGGCGCTGTTGATCGCGATGATGGAAGCGCCCGCCGGAAGTCCGGCACCTGCGGTGACAACCATCCCCACATTGAGCCCCGCCGTGCTGGCCAGCGTGACCGTGGTGCTGCCAGAGGCCGTGCTGCCGCTGGTGCTGATGGTGGAAATGGTGGACGCCGACGAGGCCTCTCCACCAAAGACGATCGAGGCACCGCTGCTGATGGCACCGGAGGTGGCCACGCTCAGCGTGACCGTGTTGGTGGTCAGCGCACTGATATAAGTCCCCGCAGCGATGCCGGTGCCGAAAACCTGCTGCCCGACCGCCAGACCGGTGGTGCTGGCAAAATTCAGCACCGTTCCGCCGCTGGAGGTGGTGTTGTTTGTCGCCACCGTGGCGCCTGCCGCGACTGCCGCGGCCGCATAAGAAGAGGCCGTGGGCGCATAGAGCCAGGTGCCGGAGCCACCTTTGATCAATGATGTCCGGTTGGTCGCGAGAGCGCCGTTGTCCAGAATGACACCGGTGATCTGATTGATCACCGCAGGAGTGTTGAGGGTGTTGTTGTAACCTTCGAGGTAGAGTGTCTTGGCACCCGCCCCTGGAGCGGCGATGTTGCTGGTCAGCACGAGTGCCGTGGCGCCCGTGTTTGAGGCTGCCTGCTGCTGATTGGCAAAAATGACAGCGCCCCCTGACGTGCCTGACAACATGACGGCCTTGTTGGAGGTTTCACCGACACCGCCTGCGGCTGATCCCAGATAATTCAGAATGCCATTGGTGGTGGTGCTGCCGATCTGGATGCCGCCGCTGCCTGTGCCCGTGGTGGTGTTCACGTTGAGCGCGCTCAGCGCATTGACGTACACGCTGCCGTTGGTGATGTTGAAGGCACCGACGTTCGTGGAGGCGGTGCCTTGAATGGCCAGTGCGCCATACCCGGCCTTGGACCAGATCTGATCCACATTGCCCACGGAGCTCAGGAGATTACCCGTCAGCAGAACATCACCGTTGGCGGTGATGGTGTAGGTTCGGGTGGCGGAACTGTCCTGGGATAGAAAGCTGGTGTTCAGGGTGAGCAAACCGTTAAGGTTGCTGGTATAGCTGTGGTTGTTGCCTGTCGTGGCAGAGAAGCCGTAAGCGATCGTCCCACCGGATCCGATCGTGATTCCATAGCCGTCATTGCCGTTGAAAGTGGTGACGAGCGCGCTGGTGGATGTCAGTGCTTCATTGAGACCTGGTGAGATGACGCCGTTCACACTAGCGCCACCAAGGGCGACGGTTTGATTGATGCCCACGCCGCCCACGGCGCGACCTGCATAGATAGCGGTGCCTGAGGCACTGACATAGGAAACTGTCTTCTTCGAGAAATCCGTGTTGCCTGGGTCCACGCGCAGCTCGTAGGTGCCGGCGTAGGAATACATGGATTTGTTGTCAACGGCGGCGCCCAAGGCACCCGGGGAGTAGGTGCGCAGAAACGAGCCTGTCACTTCCACCGCACCGAGGAAGTTGTTGTAGGGATTGGCCAGGGTCACCTGCCCGAGCAGGCCACCACCGCTCCAGCGGTAGAAAGAAAGCGCGCCCACCGCCCCCCCGGTCACGAAACCGTTGAAGAGGAAATTGCCGTAACCATTGACCATCAGGTCAGTGCTGCCTGCAATGTTGATGGTGGACGTATTGCTAAACGTCATGGTGCCGGCGACAGACCCCACACGCGTCTCAGTGTTCGACGCCGAGGTGAAGATGCCGCTGTAAGTGTTGTTGCCGATGTTTACCAACGCATAACCGGCGCTGTTGTTGGCACCGCTGATGCCGTAACCGGCAACGCTGAGATTCCGCGTGAAGTTCATGCCGGTGGTGCCGCCTTGAACCACCAGCGCACCACCGGCCAGCGAGCTGTTCAAGCCTGAAACCGTGATCGTCGTGGTGGAAGCCCCGAGCTGCCCCATGTTGCTGACGACGAGGGTGCCGCCAAGGACGTTGGTAAAGCCGGTGTAGCTGTTGTTGTTGTTGGTCAGGTAAACCACGCCCCCTCCCGTGAGCGCGATGGAACCGCTGCCTGAGAGCAGGCCGGCAAAGGTGTTCCATGAGCTGGAGTTGGCGATGTTGGTGTTCACTGAATAACCGCCCACCGCCGAGGTGAGCGCGCCGCCGAGCGTGAGCACTGCGCCATTGCCGAGCACCACATTGCCACCCAGAGCACCGCCGCCAGAGAGAGAGCCCACGGATTGATTGAAGCCATTGAGATCCAGCGTGGCTCCGGCGACATTGGCCAGCGACAGCGCCGAGCCCGAACTGAGAGAGTAGGCGCTTCCTGCTTTCAAAGTACCCGCCAGTATGCTGGTGGCACCCGTGTAGGAATTGATACCAGAAAGTGTCACGATGCCCGCGCCCGAACTGTTGACGGTGAGACCACCCGTTCCGCTGATGCCACCGCTGAGCGTCATGCCACCGCTGGATGTGTTGCTGAGAGTGAGCAGATTGCCGCCATTGCTGAGGCTCCCGGCAATGGAGAGCAGACCGCTGGAGCTGTTGGTGAATGATCCGGCTGCCCCCAGCGTCAAAGTCAGATTGCTGTCTCCGATCGTGATCATTCCGCTGGAGGCCCCCACCACAATCCCGCCCGCTCCAAGAGTGAGCACCTGCGCCGAGCCGTTGCTGACCAGCGTGTAGCCGGGGGCATCAAAGCTCAGCCCGCCAGCAGTGATGCCTGCGGCCAACGTGACCAGACCACCCGTGCCCTGAAAGGCCGCCGTGTTGCCGCCGACATTCGTCCAAAGGTCATCGGCTCCACCGGTCAGCCAGTTGGAAGTGGACAGGTCCCAGGTGCCGGCACCTCCGCTGCCTGTCTGATCTTGAGCCGGATCCCAAACGAAGATCGCTGCATTCAGTGGGACAGGCAGCGTCATCAAAGGAATCAGCAAGCACAGGCAGATGCCAGTCAAACGGGCCAGTGGAGAAAGACGGGCATCCAAAGACTTTGGACGGTGCAAAAGGCCTCTTTTCTTGAACAGTGTTAAGCTGTGCAAGGCATGAGCATGCCGGGTAAAAACAGAAGAAAAGCGCTTCATAGTGGGGTGGACGAGCGCATCTCACCTGAGCATACGCTGATCCAATCCCCGGTTCTCCAAGACCCCGAATACCGCTAATTAGACGCTATTTGTGCACCTTGGTACTTTTGTGCCTCTTTGCAGTTCGCCTGTGCACCCGTGCCAATTCTTCAGAGCAAGTATGAGCCTCATTTATGAAACCCGGGCGAGGTATTTTAGTTCCTCCTTCCAAACGAGTGCTGCTCATCTGGCAGCACCTTGAGGCGCGGCCCGCGCACCTCAGCCTCTCTTCTTTGATGATACCGGCGGTCGGACTCGAACCGACACATCCTCACGGATACAAGATTTTGAGTCTGCAGTTGAAGGGCAGCGGTCCCTGGCGTGTGATGCCAGGTAGATGGGCATTGTCGATGATCAGCTTCAAGTGGAAGCACAAATAAATGACCCTGGAGCTTTATGCAGCCCTGCTTCCAGCCATCCGGAAACCTTTTTAAAGCGGTGTCGGTGGGCTGCTCTCCCTGAATCATCTAAATCGCCAATCCAAACTACGTCATCCGAGTGATCGAGCGTCAGGGAGTACATCCATTCTAGCCCCACAGCTTTCTCCAACTTTAACGGGAATCCTGCTGCAGATGGTTCAGGTCCCATGCATGCATGAGCAGAATATCGGAAAGCGCACGCGCTGCTCTTTTTGCCAACTCATCCATTTCGGTCGCGGGCAGCCACGCGTTGAAAGAGAAGCGCGCTTTGTTTTCAAATCAGACGACGTTGGCTGAGGCGAGGGGATCGCCGGCGGGGAGGTCGATCCAGAATTCGGCGCCGGATTCATCCAGGTTGCGGCAGCCGGTGCTGCCGTTGTGGGCGTGGGCGAGGGCTTGCACGAGGCTGAGGCCGAGGCCCATGCCGGGGGTGTTGGCGCTGGCGGCGGAACCGCGCATGTAGCGCTGCCAGATTTTGGTCTGATCGGCGGCGGTGAGGCCAGGGCCGGTGTCGCGGACGGAGATGCGTGCCTGTTCGCCATGGATGCTAAGCGCGAGGGTGATGATGCCGCCGCGCGGGGTGTAGGCGAAGGCGTTGTCGAGGAGGTTGGCGACGGCCTGGTTGATGCGCTGGCGGTCGAGCAGCACCCAGCGGGTGTCGGGGGCTTCGAAGATGAAGGTGAGGCCGCGTTCATCGGCGGCGGCTTTGTAGAGTTCGAACAGATCGGCGAGCAGCTGGCGGAGGTCGATGATTTCGAGGTGGAGCTTCAGGGCTTTGTGCTCGGCGGCGCGGGTGGTGAGAATGGTCTGCACGAGCTCGGTGGCGCGGTCGAGCTCTTCGAGGCCGCGAGCGGCGGCGTCGCGGGCGGTGGGGTTGTCGATGTGATCGTGGAAGGTTTCGAGATTGCCGCGGATGCGGGCGAGCGGGGTGCGCAGCTCATGGGCGAGGTTGTCATTGGCGCTTTGCAGCTCTGCGGTGAGGGCATCGATGCGGTCGAGGCCGGTGTTGAAGGCGGTGGCGAAGGCCTGGAGTTCGGGGACGGCGCCGGGTGCCTGAAGCCGGGCCTCGGTGCTGCCCTGGGCGAGCTTGCGGGTGCTGAGCATCATCTCCTGCACGGGGCGCAGCACGTGACGCACGAACCACCAGAGGGGCAGGAGCATGAGGACGGTGGAGGCGAGTCCGGCGAACCAGAGATGACGGCGGATGTGATCGACGTAGGCGAGGTCTTCGGCGTCGGTGCGACCGAACCAGAGAGCATTTTTATCATCGAGAATCTGACAGCCGACGAGCAGCTGCTGCTGGCGTTCGGTGTGTGGAATGGTCATGAGCCAGGTCTCGGATGGCTTCAATTTTTTGGGCGGGCGTTTGGGCCAGTTGTAGCCTGCGACGGCGTCCGGGGTCTGCTCGAAAATGGTCTCGCCCGCAGGATTGGTGATGCGGACGGCCTGGCTTTCCTCGTGTTTGCCAGCGGCAAAAACTTCGGTGAGTTCCTTGAGGCCGTTGCGGTTGTAGAGCACGGCGTACTCACCCAGGTCATCGAGCACGACGGCACGGGCGATGCTGCTGAGATTTTGCCGCATGGCCCAACCGGCCACGGTGATGCAGAGGGCGGTACTGATGGCCATGAGCACTGCCAGCAGCAGACCCAGCCGCCAGGTGGACGGCATGCGCTCAGGGAACAGTTTTGATAACATAGCCTTTGCCTCGGACGGTTTGCAGGTGGGACGGCTGGCCGGGTGGGTCGATCTTCCGGCGCAGGCGACAGATCATCGCATCCACGACATTGGTGCCGGGGTCAAACTGGATGTCCCAGACTTTTTCGAGCAGGAATTTTTTGGTGAGGGTGCGGCCTTCATTGGCGAGCAGCACCTCCAGGAGCGTCCATTCGCGGGGCTGGAGCTCGATTTTTTCGTCGGCATGGAGCAGGCGGCGCTTGATGGGATCGAGCGTCCATTTGCCAATGTGGCGTGCGGCAGGAGCGGCGGCGCTGCCTGCGGCGCGACGCTGGAGCGCCTCCAGCCGTGCGAGCAATTCCTCCATGGCGAAGGGTTTGGTCACGTAATCATCTCCGCCGGCTTTGAGGCCGCGCACGCGATCGGTGACGTTGTCACGGGCGGTGAGAAAGAGTACCGGGAGGCCGAACCCGCGTGCGCGCATTTGTTCGACGACGGTGAAGCCATCCATGTCTGGGAGGCCGACATCGAGGATGACTGCATCAAAGGCCTGCTGGGTGAGGCGTGAGAGTGCGGTGATGCCGTCCGTGCAATGAGTGCAGGTGTGACCTGCCTCCTGCAACCACAGGAGGGTCTGGCGCGCGAGTTCGGCATCGTCTTCAACAAGCAGGATATGCATGGTCAGAGCCAACATAGGCATGGGGCTGGAAAAAAGGCACGAAAATTGAGCCGGGGCTTCACTTCATTACCAAACGATAACGTGCCGAGCGGCTGGGGGTGTGGAGCAATACGCAGGCATGAACAGGTCATTTCATTGTTGGAGAAGCCGAGGTGCTGCAAGCGCCGTACTGGTGCTCCTGTTTCCGTCCCTGCTGCTGGCAGGGGGCGGACAGTGGACGGTCGTAGCCTGGAACAATCTCGGCATGCATTGCATGGACGACGATTATTCGGTGTTCTCCATCCTGCCGCCGTTCAACACGATCAATGCGCAGGTGATGGACGCGGCGGGAAAATTGATCACCGATCCGACGACCGCAGGTGTCACGGTCACGTATCATGCCGTCGCAAATCCGGATGGGTCGATCAACACGACATCGGCTGGCAAGACGAACTTCTATGACTACGCAGCGGTGCTCTTTGGGGCGAACGTGGGCATGGACCAGGGACTGGCCGGCAAGGCGATGCCGGGCGCGGGCAACACGCCGCAGACGATGAACTGGGTGGCGGGCATGAACTGGTTTGAGGCGGCGGGCATTCCGCTGTGCCCGAAGGACGATGCGGGGAACAAGAATCCGTATCCGCTGATGCGAGTGACGGTGAAAAATTCCTCGAACGTCGTGCTGGCCAGCGCTGACATCGTGGTGCCGGTGTCGGATGAGATGGACTGCCGCGCGTGCCACAAGTCCGGATCCGGTGCCGCGGCCATGCCTGCCGCAGGCTGGGTCAATGACCCGAACGACAAGCGTGACTTCCGGCTGAACATCCTGCGGCTGCATGATGAAAAAAATGCGGCTGATCCCAACTACGCGGCGGCACTCGCGGTGATGGGATATCCGCCGCAGGGGCTGTATCACAGCGTCACTAACGCGAACAAGCAGGTGCTGTGCGCCGCGTGTCATGCCTCCGAGGCGCTGGGCACGGGCGGTGCGGCGGGAGTGAAGGCGCTGACGGCGGCGATGCATTCTAAGCACGCGGCCGTCACCAACCCGACGAACGGACTGCAGCTGGACAACGTTCTCAGCCGCAACTCGTGCTACCTCTGCCATCCCGGCTCGACCACACGCTGCCTGCGCGGCGCGATGGGCGGCGCGGTGAACGCGAGCGACGGATCGCTCGTCATGCAATGCCAGAGCTGTCACGGGCAGATGAGTGATGTGGGGAGCACCGCGCGCACGGGCTGGCTCATGGAGCCGAACTGCCAGGCCTGCCACAGCGGCGATGCGGAGGCGAATGAAGGCGCGATCCGCTTCACATCCGTCTTCACTGCGCCAGGCGTGATGCGCGTGCCGGCGAATCAGCGATTTGCCACGAATGCAAACACGCCGGCGGCGGGGCTCTCGCTGTTTCGTTTTTCAAAAGGGCATGGTGGACTGGTGTGCAGCGCGTGCCATGGCAGCACGCATGCGGAGTACCCATCGTTGCATCGTGACGACAATCTCTACTCATGGAACAAGCAAGGGCATCGCGGCAAGCTCGCGGACTGTACGGTGTGTCATCCATCGATGCCCACGAACAGTGTCGGCGGCCCGCACGGCATCCATCCCATCGGCAGCCAGACATGGGTGAAGGATCATGCCGACATTGCGCGGGCCATCAGCCCCAACTACACCGCGTGCCGTGAATGCCACGGCGCCGACTTGCGCGGCACAGCGTTGTCGCGTGCGCAGGCGGACCGGGCGTTGAGCACCAAGTTCGGTCCGTTCACCTTGAAGCGCGGCATGGAGGTAAGCTGCTACTACTGCCACAACGGTCCGGGCAGCAGCAACGCCAGCACGCATGTGGGCCCGACGGTCGCGAATGCGCAGCTGACGGTACCGAAGGACACGCCCACGAGCATAGCGCTCACCGCCAGCGGCACGAATCCACAGCTTCGCGTCATTCAGCAACCCACGCATGGCACCGTGGGCATCGCGGCAAAGGTGGCGACGTATTTCCCGGATGCGGCCTATCAAGGACCGGATGTGTTCACGTATATCGCGAGTGATTCGGGCAGCTTTGTCGATTCACAACCCGCAACGGTTTCCGTCACGGTGGGAGGAACGGATTACAGCCGAGATTCGGATGGCGACGGTCTCAGTGACTGGATCGAATACGCATTGGGGCTCGATCCGCTGTTGCGCACGAGTCTTTTGCCGCAGCAGTTGTTTGAGAGTGCCAACGGCACGTCATATCTCACGCTGCGTGTGTTTCGCGGGCCGCTGCTGCCGGCTGACATGAGCACCCGCATCCAGGTCTCCGGGGACCTGATCCACTGGACGCCTGCCGCCGTCATCACCAATTCTGCAGTCGAGCTGAAGGCACGCGATACGACACCAGCCAATGCCGCGCCTGCGCGATTCATTCGCGTCGAGGCTGTCCGCACAACACCTGGTCCGTGAGCAAGATATGCACAGCAAATGCCAACCCAGGAATGGGCAGGCGTAGAGGCACGCAAAGTGAGGCGGTTGTTCATTACCAAACGATAACGTGCTGAGCGGCAGGGTGTGTGGCGACAATGGGGGCACAACCACCAAGCCATGAACAACACGGTCCCCCATGCTGTCAGCGACGAATGCAGCCGCTTGTTTGCGCAAGCTCTGCGCGGGGATGCTGATGCCGCGACGCAGCTCTATGCCCAATGCGTGCCGCCGCTGTCGGGATGGCTTGCGCAGCGCATCTGCGCCCATGCCGCAGAAGAGATGGCGCATGAGGCGATGGTGCTGGCATTTCGCAACGGTGACCGCTTCAAGCCGGGGCATTCTTTTCGAGTCTGGCTACGCACACTGGCCTGGCACCGTGCGCTGAACATCCTGCGCAATGACTCGCGGAGAAGGGCACGCGAGCAGGCCTATCTGCAACTGGAGCAGGCGGGTGAGGATGAGGAGTACAAGTCATCGCCGTATCTTGAGAGGTTGGAGTCTTCTCTCGCGGCGCTGCCTGCTCCTGAGCGCGAACTGCTGGAGCTTCATTATCTCGAAGGAAAAACCAGCCGGGCGATTGCGGAGATGCATGGCCGTTCGCGGAGCGCTGTGGCGGTCCATTTGCACCGTCTCTGCCAGAAGCTGCGCACGGACATCGAGTCTTCACAAAGGCGGGGCCGTGCCTGCCATGAGTCCAAGAAGTTAGCAGCCTGATTGTCTAACGATCCAACCCTTTATGAAACACACTGCTCACAGCCAGCCAACCACCAGGAAGATGTCTCAGGGACACCTCTTTGCATGCTTGATCACGGTCATCATGCTGACCTTCGGCTCAGATGCGGCACAGGCCAGCATCGCCTACGGGAGCATCAACAACTTTGACACGGTGAATGATACCGGCAGCGAGGCCCACGGGTTTGAGATCGAACTCGATGACATCCACAGCACGGACATCACGTACACCTATAACTACAACCATTACGGAGTGCCGGAGATCACGGAGGACAACTCGGTGGCGGGGCATCCGAAGGTGTTCATTCGCTGGCAGAGCAAGAAGAATGCCGATGGCACCTGGGCGGCCTATACGGCCATTCCTGCGGCGCCGATCCCGCCAACGCAGGGGCATCAGTTTACCAACCCTGCGGTGAACTTTGGCGGGGAGCACTTTGGAGTTGGCTATCGGGCGCAACCCAGTGCGGTGCTCTACAACTGGCTGATCGACAACGGAGCTGGTGCCTTGGTGCATGGTGGCGCGGTGCAGGTTTCGACGCCGACGTTTACTTACTATCCTCCAGCGGCCGCAGCGCCGGCGCAGGTGCAGGCGGTGATCGTCCCGCCACCACCGCCAGTTCCGCCACCGCTGCAGTTTGGCAAAGCGGTGTGGGTGAAAGAGATCAAAACCAAGACGCATAACGCCAACAAGGTCAAACTGCGCGAACTAGTCTCCGATGACCCCGACAACGCGAACGACAAGAATTGGAAGAACGGCGAACCCGATGAGGTCGAGACGGAATGGCGCATCCTGCAGAAGAACAGTGGTGCGGCTGATGGTGGCCCGAACAACAACGTTGCTGCTGCCGCTGAAGATTTGCCGAACGGCAATGAAGTCGTGACACGGCGCTACGAATTTTACAAATACACCGGGCCGCTGGATGCGGAGACGGGCGAGGCGATGGCGACGGCGGTGGGAGCAGACGGGCAGCATGGCTCTGGCTCCGCGACGTATGCGGATCATTTTGACGGCGCACTGGGAGAGTGGGTCACTGTCACCACAGACATGACCACGAAAGTGGTGGTGGGGGATTTCACCGGATCGCAAATGGCTGCGGTGGATGTGAATGCCGCAGTGGGTCTCATTGATCACGCAGGCGAAGGCAAGGTGGGCAAGGCCTTTGCGCCACGCACGGTGGTGGTGGAAGGCGCACTGCCATTCACTGCTTCGAAATCGGGAACCGTGCCGCCGGGGCTGACCTTCAACGAGGCAACAGGCGTCCTCTCCGGCACGCCGAGCAGCGCGGGCACCTTTAGTTTTGCCGTGACTGCCAGCGATGGTGTGAATCCCGACGTGCAGAAGAACTACACGATGACCATCGCGGCGGCGGGTGCGGCGCTGCCTGCGCAGAGCCTGCTGGACACGGCTGCAGCCCCTGTGGGTGCGGGCACGACCACCGGCGATGGTTCCTTCGGCGTCGGTGCAGATGCCACCGTCACCGCCACGCCCGCCGCCGGCTACTTGTTCCAGAACTGGACGGACAACGGTCAGATCGTCAGCACGAACAGCAGCTACACGCTGGCCATGGATGTGAACCACTCGCTGGTGGCGAACTTCGTGCCGGACGTGGTGCAGTGGTCCGTCACGACGAGCGCCGCCCCTGCGGCGGGCGGCACCACAACGGGAGATGGTCTCATCAATGATGGTGCGAGCACCACGGTCGTAGCCACCGCGAACGCGGGCTACGGTTTCACGAACTGGACTGAGGGCGCGGCGATCGTGAGCAGCAGCGCGAGCTACACCTTCAATGCGACCGCGGACCGCGTGCTTGTGGCGAATTTCGCCGCATTGCCGTCCTATACTGTGAGCACCAGCGCTGCGCCAGTGGCGGGTGGCACAACGAGCGGTGACGGCGGGTTCATCAGCGGCAGCAGCGCCACGGTGACGGCCACGGCCAATGCGGGCTACTTTTTTGTGAACTGGACAGAGAACGGGACGCAGGTAAGCACGAATGCGAGCTACACTTTCAATGTGACGGCCAACCGTACGCTGGTGGCCAACTTCTCCGTCATAGGCACCGTTCTCCGCACGATCTCGACCTCTGTTACGCCGGCAAACTCAGGCACGACCACCGGTGGTGGCTCGTATGGTGATGGCACAAGCGTCACCGTGGTGGCGACGGCGGCACCGGGCTACAAATTCAGCAAATGGAAACAGGGCGGAAGCAATGTGAGCAGCGCTGAGAGCTACACCTTTACCGCCAACGCAGACCGTGCGCTCGTGGCGACCTTCACACCCGTTTATTACGTCACCGGGACGTCGAATCCGCCCGCAGGTGGCACCACGGAGGCGGACAGTCTCAGCTACAATCCGGGTGATGGCGGCAACATCATCGCCTTTCCCACCGCCGGCTGGCAGTTTGTGAACTGGACGGAGAATGGCAACATCGTTGGCACAGGGACGACGCTTAGTTTTACTAATGTGCAGGCTAACCATGGCTATGTGGCGAACTTCGCACTGACAGGCGGGGTGAACATCGCCACGAGTGCGGGTCCGGCGGCGGGAGGTTCGACAAGCGGTGACGGCAGCTACTTGATTGGGGACAGTGTGACCGTCAACGCGGTGCCGAATGCAGGATATGCTTTCGTGAACTGGACTTCAGGTGCGGCCGTTGTCAGCGCGAACGCGAGTTATACTTTCACCGCGAGTGCGAACCGAGTGCTCGTGGCGAATTTCGCGACGGCGAATACGATCACAACCAGTTCTGCGCCAGCGATCGGCGGGACCACGAGCGGCGGTGGAGATTATGCAAGCGGCGCGAGCGTCACCGTCACCGCGACGCCAGGGGCTGGTTACAGTTTCCTCAACTGGACGGATGGCACGACCATTGCGAGCACGAGCGCGTCCTACACCTTCACCGTGAGCGCCAACCGCACCTTGGTGGCTCATTTTGTTTCGGGCTACACGATCTCAGCCGCTCCTAGTCCCACTTATGCGGGCAGCATCAATGGAGCGGGCATCGTCAATCCGGGCACGAGCGTCACACTTTCTGCGGCGGCGAATCCCGGCTACACTTTTGTGAACTGGACGGACCTGACTGGCACGGAGGTGAGCAGCAGCGCGAGCTATACATTCACCGCGAATGACAACGCCACGCTGACGGCGAACTTTGTCGCGGCACCGCTGAGCATTGATTTTGATTTCGACACGGCAGCGCCTGTGCCAGCGGAGAATGCACCGCTGCCGCTCGTCCAGACGAAGGCGGGCTACACGGTCACGTTCAGCTCACCGGCGGCAGATGCCTTCAAGATCACCACGGAGGGCGCCAGCGGGCGTGTGCTGTCATTGTTTAGCGGGAACTATCTGGAACCGCTCGCGGACAATGCCACGCTCGTGCTTCAGCTTGACGTTCCCGTCACAGGTGTGAGCATTGATTTTGCCACGGTGGAAGCGCTGAACGTGGCGGTGCCTTCGAATGTGCAGATCACGGCCTACGACACCAGCAGTGGTGCACCGGTGAGCGTGGGCACGGGCATCGCGCACGGCACTGTGACGGCAGGTGACACGCTGCCGGCCGGCACGATTAATTTTAATTCAACAGGCGGAGCCTTTGACAAAGTCGTGCTGCAACTGCCGGACGCGCCGGTTGGAGCGGTTCGGTTCCTGGTGGACAACATCCAGGTGAGTCCCGCCTCGAGTACTGGAGGCACCCTGACACTGACCAATCCCAACTGGAACATCACGCTTACAGATTTCGGCTACTCGGATTTCCTGCTCGACAACACGCCCGGTTTTGTCGGGCGTGAGTATCTCTCTGGCGAGTGGGGCAGCGCCGTGGCTTACCAACGCAACGGACAGACTCAGACACCCACGTGGCTGGATCCCAATTTTCTCTATCCCGACTGGCAGACGAACTCGAACTTCCATGTCGTCACGGGCATTCATCTGGCGGGCAGAAACCTGGATGGCCTGCCCATTGCGGAATCAGTCATCGCCAACAACGATCTCGAAATCACACTGCGTTTTGAGATGGTGGACACGGTCGTGGGCACGCCCATGGGAGTCACGCCAGCAAGCGCGGCCAATGCGGGCGCAGCGATCAAGAGCAATCGATATGTGATGAATCAGACATTCATCGTGAAGAACATCTGTGGCGACAGCATCACCAATCTGCAGCTGTTCCAACTCCTGCATGGTTTCATCTCGCAGCATGGTCAGTATGACAACCGCAGCTATGCGGGGAAGCTTTCGGAGTATCGATACGACGCCACCATGTCGGGAGTGGACACCAGCGCGGCTGGAACTGACAGCTCCAGCATCGGGCTTGAGGATCTCATCGGGTTCCATGCCAAAGTGGCACCTACGGCATTCGAGATCGGCAGCTATGGAACCGAGGGCAATGGCGTTGACGATCACGTCACGGGCAAGCCTTCGGACGGGGTTCATCTGTCGATTGAGAACAACTGGCAGAGCGCCCCGTATGCCGCGCGAGTGGGACGTGACTCTTTCGCTCCAGCCAACCGCTGGATTGCTGGCGGCCAGCGCTGGGACCTGGGCACGTTGGCTCCGGGGCAAAGTGCGAGCCTGGACATCGTGTTAAGCCTGCTTACCGGCACGAAGGTGGTCATTACCGGCGGCGGTTCCGGCGGCAAAGGCGGTGGAGGCAGCTGCAACGGCGGATCCTCGCATGTTGGAGGGGTCGATTTCGAATTCGACGACATCAGTCAGGAGGGCACCTTCTTCGGTGAACATTCCGAGGCTGATGACGCAGAAATGGCGGAACGAGAAGCAGAGGGTGAATTCGTGCTGCCAACGGTTCAGACTCCGAACACCACACGCAGACAGTTATGGAAGCTGAGTTACAACGGCGTTCACACGGGCAACATCAAGCTTAAATTTGCCTACGATCCGAGCCTGCTGCCGGCAGGGTATGATGAAAACCAACTCGTCATCTACCACTTCCGCAACGGCACATGGGAGAAGCTGAGCTGCAAAGTGGACGCTGCGAAGAATGTCATCGAGGCCATCACTCCCAGCCTCTCTCCTTTTGTGCTCGGAGTGAATGACGTGGTCGTGAAGCCACAGGTGGAGATTTCCCTTTCCACTCCTGGTTCACTTAACGTGACCTGGCCCGATTCGTTCACAGGCTGGACTCTGCAGGAGGCGGTGGATCTAAATCCATCGAGTTGGGTTAATTCAACTCGTCCGATGACATCGTCGGGCGGCTACAACAGCGTGCTGGTTCCCATCAACTCTGGCTCAAAGTTCTTCAGACTGGTGCGGCCTTAGAGCCTGTTGCCTGCTGATTAGCGCCTGACGGGCAAGGCGGTCAGGGGCCGCTCTGGCGATAATGGCTTGCAGCGGCACCCGGATGTTGGGAGAATGTACTTGGAATGAATTCACGAAATACCGCCGGGGCCTTGATCCTATGGCTGAGTTATATGCTGACCACGGCAGGACGGGCGGATTTTCCACCGCTGGCGCTTAAAGCAGTGAGCCTGCAGCAGATCGTGTCACCCACGGACATCACGAATGCGGGGGATGGCTCGGGCCGGTTGTTCGTCGCTGATCAAGCAGGGATCGTTTACATCATTCGCGATGGCATGGTGCTGCCGCAGCCCTTTCTGGATGTGCGGGCCAAACTGGTGCCCAAGGCCCCTACCACCTACCCTTTCCCGCTGAGCTCGAGCTACGAGGAGCGCGGGCTGCTGGGCATCGCGTTTCATCCCAACTTCAGCCAGCGTGATGGGCTGGGCCAGCCGCTCCCGGGTTTTGGCAAGTTCTACCTTTTTTACAGCGCCCCATCCCCGAACGCGGCGGGCGGCAGCAGCCCGGTGAACTGTCGGAGCACGATCTCCGAATTTTCTGTTTCCGCGACGGATCCAAACGCAGCTGACGTCAGTTCAGAGCGCGTGGTGCTGGCCTATGACAAGCCGCAGTCGAACCACAATGGCGGCCAGCTGCGCTTTGGGCCGGAGGGACTGCTCTACATCAGCGTGGGTGACGGCGGTGGCCAGCATGACAATCAATACGGCCACACAGGTGGCAGCGGCACGAGTTCACCGGGTCCATCCGGGGTGCTCGGCAATGCGCAGGACAAGACGGTGCTGCTGGGAAAAATTCTGCGCATCGATCCGCTGGGAACCAACGGGCCCGGCGGCCAGTATGGCATTCCTCCGGCCAACCCCTTCGTGGGTGCCGGCGGCGGCGTGCGCGAGGAGATCTATGCTTTTGGTGTGCGTAATCCGTGGCGTTTTTCCTTTGATGACGGGCCGGGAGGAAGCGGCAGAATTTTTGAGGCTGACGTGGGGCAGGACAAAGTGGAGGAGGTGAACATCATCACCGCTGGCGGAAACTACGGCTGGCGCGTGATGGAAGGCACACTCACCCACGATGGCACGGCGCCAAACAGCGGGCTGCCGCTGATCTCGCCCATCGCCCAGTATGCTCACATCGGTGTCATTGCCGGCTCACCCGCGCTGCCACAGATCGGCGCCTCGATCATTGGCGGGTTCGTGTATCGTGGCACGGCGATTCCTGCGCTGCAGGGCAAGTATGTGTTTGGCGACTACAGCCAGTCGATCGCCTCTGCCAACGGCACGCTGCTCGGCGTGGAGGAGACCTCCCCAGGCTCTGGCATCTGGAACTTCAGCAGCCTGGTGATCGCCGGCGGCAACCCGCTCACGACACGTGTTTATGCCTTCGGACGTGATGAGGCTGGAGAGCTTTACGTGGCGACCAAAATCACGCGAGGGCCCTTTGAGCTCGACTCGAACGGCAAACCGACCGGTGGCATTTACAAGATCGTACAGGCGCAGGTTTCCACAGCCACACTGGCTCCCTCACATGACAACTCGATCTACTCGGACTTTCCGAACAACAGCAACGCGCTGGGTGATCTCTTCTCCGGGGACAATGCCAATGGGGCGCCACGCCGTGCGGTGCTGTCCTTTGATGTCAGCGGCGGGCTGCCAGGTGGAGCGCAGGTGACCTCGGCGTCCATGATGCTGAATTTAAAAACTGCTGCAAACAATCCGGGCCACCCAAACGCGACCATGTCGCTCTACCGATTGAGCACAAGCTGGGGAGAGGGCACCTCCCTGGCAGGGAGCGGGGGCGGCTCTGGCACGGCGGCGACGACGGGTGATGCCACCTGGAACGCACGTTTTTATGATGCATCGAATCCCACGAACTGGGGCACTGCGGGTGGTGTTTTCAATGCAACGGCATCTGCCACCACGACGGTGGGCACCACCTTGGGTTCTTATTCCTGGAGTTCGCAGCAGATGGCGGCGGACGTGCAGAGCTGGTTTGGCACACCCGCGAACAACTTCGGCTGGATTCTCGTGGGGGATGAAAGCACCACTTCAACGGCACGGGGCTTCAACAGTCGCGAAGGCAGTGCGTCCGTGCAGCCGAAGCTGGTCATCAGCTACAATCCGGTGGCTCCAGCCCTTAACAGGCGTGATTCATGGCTGCGGCAGTATTATCCGACCCCAGGCACCTTTTTGGACGACAACGCTGACGCGGACGGAGATGGCATCACGAACCTGTTTGAGTACGCCTTTGCGTTTTCACCGCTGAGTCCCAACAGCCCCGGTGCTGGCATGCAGGCTGGCGTGGCCACGGCTGTCGGCACCACGATGTTTACGCTCACCTTCCGCCGTGATCCGCGAGCGACCGACCTCACCTACCAGATGCAGACCAGCGATGATCTGGTGGTCTGGAACACGATCACGCAGAGTGCAGGGGGGGCCACACCTTCGGGGGCCGGGTTTGTGTCTGAATCTGACGCACCGGGCGAGGCTCCGGTGAAAAACGTCACTGTCTCGGAAACCTTGAGCGGAAACACACGGCGCTTCGCCCGGCTCCGGCTCATCCGCGTCTCGCAATGACGGGATTCCACATTGATAGGGACTTCGACTGTATTACCTTGCCCGCGTGCCAAACGTCGCGCTGTTCATGAATCCCTTCCTGCCACCGCTCGTGCGGCTGTGCTTGGTCATGGGACTGCTTGGCATGCCGGCCATGGGTGCAACCTTCGTCGCCACTGCAGCGGCGGACACCTCCATCTACCAGAACCACCCTGACTACAATCTGGGCGGTACAACACTCGTCTCCGGCACCAACCAGCAGTTTTCGAACTCGCGCGCCTTGTTTAGTTTCGATCTCAGCGCTCTTCCGGCGGGCGCTATCGTGACGTCCGTGCAGGTGTCGCTCTACGTCACCCGCCGTCCTGATCCAGACCAGCACGGCGGGCCGGTGAACTCTGACTTCAGCCTTTATCGTGCGCTGCAAAGCTGGACCGAAGGCACAGGCAGTGCAGTGACCGGCTCTCCGGCCGCCACAGGTGACACCACATGGAACGATCTCCACTACAATACCACGGGAGACAACTGGGCCACTCCCGGAGGTCAAATCGGCACGGACTTTGCCAGCGTTCCCAGCGCCACGACCTCCGTGGGCGACGTGGGTCTCTATCTTTGGGGATCATCGCCCGAACTGGTCGCGGATGTGCAGTCGTGGCTGAGCTCTCCGTCCACCAATTATGGTTTCGCCCTCATCAGCGAGAGTGAGAACGTGGCTGGCACGGCCCGGCGCTTTGCCTCGGCTGAGCAGCCGGGCGGAGGCATCCCGGCACCAACGCTGAGCGTGACATACGAAATGGCCCCCGAACCTGACAGGATGCTGCTGCTGTTCATCGGTGCTGCTGCCGCAACCTTCCGCCGCCGCACTTCCAGACGCCTCAGCGAGTGAAGACGTCGTCACTGGTCCACATGCGGCGGTCAGCACCGGCGGAGCGGATCTCCATGCTGTTGCGGGAGAGTTGATGAAAAAAATAGGGCGTGCCCCAGCGGTCCACCAGTTCACCGCTGCTGTTGCGGGGCAGATCATCCGGCAGAATTTTTGCCTGCCTTGGGTTGTCGCCAGAAAGTGCCTGAACGATTTCGGCATTGGAGCCGATGGGGTTGTCTCCCGCAATGGTGCGGTAATCCCGCAGCATGATGGTGATGCGCTGAAGATCTGAGGCGGCCTCGTTTTCGACGCCGACATCCGGCTGCATGGGCAGCGGGGCCTGAGCTTGCGGCTGTGCAGCAACCGGCACTGCGGGTCTGGGCAGCGCCGGTGAGGGAACCTTGCTTGAAGGTTCCTGCGCTGAGCGCGTCACCAGCCAGACGGCGGCCGCCAGCATCACGAGCAAGCCAATGGTCAAAAAAAACTGCGTCCGCTTCATCGGATGAAAATGGAACTTAGCATGCGGTCTCAGAGGAATCCGAGATTGGAGGATGAGAAGCGGCCAAGGTTGGGGAAAATGGTGCTGAGATTGGTGTCGTCCACGCCGAACCAGGAGGCCAAAGTGGCCGAATATTGATCCACGGCGGTGGTGGGAATCCAGCGGCCGATGCCGGTGTCATCCGGCCCGTTCACAGCGAGCGTGGGGAATTTGCCATACGTGGCGCCGCCTTTCACCGCGCCGCCAATGACGAGATGATGCCCGCCCCAGCCGTGATCACTGCCAGAGCCGTTGGTGGGGAAAGTACGGGCGAAATCGCTCGCGGTAAAGGCGGTGACAGCGCTCTTGAGGTTGGAGCCGCCGCCGCGCAGGGTGTCGATGTCCCCCAATGACAGGATGAGGCCGTTGAGTGTCTGGCTCAGTTCGGCCAGGAGATTGGCCTGGGCGCCAATGATGACCTTGGTGTCGTCGGGAGTGCTCGATCCTGCATTGCTGGTCTGGCCTGTATGCGTGTCATAACCACCCACCTGAATGAAGAAAACCTGCCGCTTCATGCCAAGACCACCGCTGGCGACGGCCTTGCTGCCCAGCTCAATGAGCCGCACCACCATTTTCATCTGCGACATGAGCGAGGAGGTGAAGGTGGAGCCGCCGTTCGGGGTGGTGACTGTGGTGGGGAAGCGGCTGAACCAGGCCGGGCTGCCCTGCGCAGAAAGCGCTGTACTGAGGATGTTCGCCTCCGTGATGGCGTGGTCCAGCACGCCGGCATAGGCTTTGGTCTGCAGGTCGGCGGAAAGCTTGTCGGCATTCAGGATGGACTGCATGGCGGTCTGCCTGGCTCCGGTGACGCTGCTGAGCTGCACGGCACCGCCAGTGGTGATGGCATACTGAGGCGCGTAGTTCTGCGAGCCCACCTCAAAAATGTTCGAGCCGGCCAGCGTCACCGCCATCGACACCTGGCCGCCCGAGTTCACATCTGGCGGAGATGAGAAAAGGTCTGCTATGCGCCCGGCCCAGCCGCTGATATAGGGCTGGTCCGGCAGCGAGGTCTGCCACTGCGTCTGCTGGTCGCTGTGGGAAAAAAGCTGCGGTGGTTTTGGCACGGACTTGCCGCTGTACTGAGCCTTGGTCAGCGGAAAGCTGAGCGTGCCCATGTTGAACACGGGCGCGACGATGCCGTTGTTGAAATGGGTGGCAAGTTCCGCCATCGCCGGATGAAAGCCGTAGGTGCGTCCGTCGCTGGCGGGATAGCCGGTCGTTCCATTGCGTGAGTTCAGCGCCTGCGCCGTCGCCGGTCCACCGTCAGTGTTGGGAATAGCGAGCGGCGTGCCACGCCCTGCACTGTAATTGGCCCAGTCCGCCGCCGTGGTGGGGATGATCATGTTGTTCGAATCGTTCCCGCCGTTGAGGAAGACACAGATGAGCGCCTTGTAGTCGGAGAATGAACCGGCGGCCATCGCCGAGCTCATCAGCTTGAGGTCGCGGAGCGAATTGCCAAGCGCGCCGAGGCCGATGGCGGCGGGAATGTAGCGCTGCAAAAAACGGCGACGTGGAATGAAGGGGGCGTGAAGTGGCTTGTTCATGCGGAGTTACTTCTGAATCGCGTATTCGGCAGAGGTGACGATGAGATGGATGATGGCGCGCACCCGGTCACGCATCTGGGTCGTGGTGGGGGTGGTGTAAGGGAAATTGGTGGTATTGGCCACGTAGTTGATGATGGCCGTGCGCGCGGTTGAATTGAGACTGCCGCCGATGAGACGTGTGGAGAGCGTGTCCACGAGCGTGGGAATGCCTGCGTTGCTGGTCTGGCCTGCGGTCATGTAAGGGCTGATGTCCATGGGGATGGCCCCGCCGCCGTTGCGGAAGCTCTGGAAGCCGTTGGTGTTGCCACCGTTGAGGAATCCAACGGCCACCGTGTTGGTGAGGTTCATGGTGTTCGAATCATTGGTGAGCTGGAACTCCGGCGTCGTCATGCCCGCCTTCGCCATCTCTCCAGGATAATGATAGTCGGGATAGAAAAAGTTGAAGACCGTGGTGGAGTCGAGCGGTGTCTGCGTCAGGTCACTCTGACTGTAGCCCATGTTCCAGGTCCCCTTCTGCACCGCGCAGCCGCCGGAGCGCGTCCACTGGCCGATGGAGAGCGGATAGACCGCCTGGCCGGACGTGCTCTGAGATCCGTTCGACACCGTTGTGGGAGTGGTGACGGTGAACAGATTGGGCAGCGGTGCGCTGACCACGGTGTACACCTGGCTCGGCGCGGGGGTGCCGGCGTTGGCCACCAGAATGTCGATCCACACCTGATCACCGGCCTTGAGATTGTGATTGCCACTGGTTTGCAGACTGATGGTCGAAACACCCCCTGTGGTGGTGATGTTGTAGCCGCCGGTGAAGCGCGGGATGTAAGCCGTGCCACTGCTGGTGGCCGGCGGGCTGCCTGTGAGTGTGATGGTAAAGGTGCTGCTCGTGGCCGAGGTGATCGTATAAACGCCGTCGTAGGCACCACCGGCCAGACCATTGTTGTAAAACTTCACATAAACCTGGTGACCGGCGGTGTAGCCGGAGGCGGTGATGGTGACGATGTTGTTCACGCCATTGTAGCTCGGAGTGACGAGGCCGGTGGTGTTGACGGTGAAGTTGTTGGGCAGAAGGGCATTGCCGGTGGGGTTGCCGCTCACGCTGTTGGCGCCGATGTTGACCGTGAAGTTGGTCGCGGTCGCGCTGGCCACCGTGTACGTGTTTGCAGAGTTGTAGGGCGTGGTGGTGCCAAGCGTCCCCGAGGTGAACTGCAGCGTCACGCTGTCACCTGCTTGGAAACCCGGCGCGGTCACCGTCACGACACCGGTGGAACTGTTGGTGCTATAGCTTGGCGTGATGTTTGTGACGCTGTATCCACCCACGCTGGGAAGTTTGTTCGTCAAAGCGCCGTCATCAACAAAACTGTCGAGCAGGATGACGTCATTATTGATCAGGTTGTGCGCTGTGGGAGTGGTGATGAGAATCTGCTGGTAGCCGATCTGGCGATAGCGGGAGCCGGCGATGCCCGAGGCCGGGAAGGTTCGCGCAGGACCGGTGAGGCGCAGCAGCGGCTCGCGTTGCTTGCCAAATCCGACATCTGCTGCGGCAGTGGTGCTGCGCGCCTCGTAGTCGAGCAGGATGGCACGCACAACCTCCTTCATGTCTCCACGCACCCCGGTGGCCACCCCATCGACGTTGCGCTCACCATTGAACGCACGGACGACCCGCTGGACGTAGGCGGGCTTGGGATTGCTGGTGACGAGGCGCTGGATAAGCTGGCGGCAGATGTAGGGCCCCACGGCGGAGTTGTTGATGATGTTGTCGTGAGCCATTTCCAAGTCCCGCAGTCCATTGAGATCATAGGAATTGGTGATCGATGTGCTGACAAGATTGCCGGCACCGAGCACGGGGTCCGTGGATTGAATCGTGATCGGGTTTGGGTTTGGATCCTGCGAGGAGTCGTTCACAAAGGTGACGGCAGCAGGAGGGATGACCACATTGTCGAGCAGCACCTTGGGACCCGGCTCATGATGCGAGGGCACCAGAACCATCGGGTCCAGGTAGTTGGCGCTGGGAAAGAAGTTGGTCGGCAGCCTGCCGTTGCTCATCGCCTGCCCCCAGGTCCAGCCAGTAAAGACGCGGGCCATGCCGGTGATGACGGATTGATCATAGGTCGGCACCGCGTTGCCATTCGAGTCGAGCACGAGCGAGCCGTCCGGCCACAGGCGGTACAGTCCGATGGAGAAGAGCTGCATGATTTCACGCGCGTAGTTTTCATTGGGGTGAATGCCCGTTGCATCACTGCCCCTGTCATTGGCGCGCATGTCCAGATACAGGCCCATGGCAGGAGTGAGCGTGACCTGCTTGAGGATGTCCCGGTAGTTGCCAAAGCAGGAGTCCACGAGGTTGTCATAGTAGTCGGCAAGAATGCGGCCGTTGTTGTTGAGCGGGCCGGTGTCTGACACGACGAGGATTTCACTCAGCGCGAAGGCGACACGCTGACGCAGCTGATCCGACGCGGTCACGGAGTTCTTCCACCAGGAGTTGAAGAAGAGCGAACTGTTGTACGGGTTCTGCGGGTCGCTGCTGAGGTTGGAGAGGATGTAGGGAACGTTGTGTGTGGCGGACAGGCCGAACTGATTTTCAATCCAGCTCCGGTAGCCGTTCGCCTTGACATACGTGATGTCATCCGGTCCGGGGCCAAACGTGGCCTGCGTGAGAAAGCGCACAGCTCCGGCATCCGTTCCATGGTCGTCCGTCCAGGCGGGGTAGCTGGGCAGCGCAGGCGGGGTTTGCGAGCCTGGAACCGCCCCGAACGTGCCGGTGAGCTCACCGTTGGGATTGTTGACGGTGCCTATGCTGACAAAAACGGTGCCGTCTCCCAGCGCGGTGAGGTCGGATGCCTGCATGTTCCAGGTGTAGCCGCCATCTGAGGTTCGCTGCGTGGGGTAGTTCCGGTCCTGCGCGTCGAAATCAAACAGCATCACCGGATTTCCACCGCTTTGCGCCGCATAGATGCGGCGGGAAATGCTGCCGGAGGTGAGCCCCGAGTAATTCAGATGCACCACCGCCGTGGAACCGCTGACGCGCATGAACGCGCCGCCGTTGCCGGTGATGTTTGAAAGCCCGGCCGCTCCCTGAAGATTGGTGACATACAAGGCTCCCGGGATGGCGGTGGTGGGCGGATTGTCCCATGGCGAGAGCACGAAGCCAGGAACCACCCCTCCCGACGAAGCATCCGCAGGTCCGCTGCCGTTAGAGATCGCTGTTGAGTTCCCGGTGGGATCCAGAAACCACCCGACCGAGAGATTGTTTGCACCGCCGCTGGCTCCGGTGTTGTGCAGCACCTCCATGTAATACGGCTGCCCTGCTGTCAGCGCGAGCCAGCCGGATTTTTGACTGGCATTCGTGTTCCACGTGCGCGTGGAGGTTCCAGCAGGGCCGGTCACATAAGCACGGCGGACTTTGTTGACGGGCTCTCCGTTGTTGGAAATCCACAGCTCAGCAACATTGGCGGCTGACAGCCAGAAATAGTAGTTCCCCGTCATGGGCGGGGTGAAATAGCCGCGCAGCCTTTCCCCCGTGTTGGCACCATAGGTTGTCGTGTTGTCCTCGACGCTGGTGATGGTATTGGTGGTCGTCGGTGCGGAGCCCCAGGGCACATCGTTGAGCGTCGCCCCCGTGACTCCCGCAGTCCAGAGTTCACGCGTGAACTGGCCCCCACCGTCCTTCACTTGTATTGTGACCACGGCGCTGGTGCTGCCGGCACTGTTTGAGGCGTAAACCGTGAACTGGTAGATGCCTGCCTGCGGCGGAGTGCCGCTAAGCACACCATTGGTGAGTGTGAGCCAGGCAGGAAGCCCGCTGGCGGTGAATGTCCCTGCGCCATTGCTCGCTGTCAGGGTCAAACTGAACGGCGAGCCGGAATTCAGCATCGTGATCACATTCGTCGGGCTGGTGATTGCGGGCGGCCCGGCAGGTGGATTGCCCGCAAGTGGCGTCTGTCCGGTCATCGTCGGGAACAGGCGCGCGGTGGGAATGGCCTGCTTCGACTGACTCGGACTGTACCAAGAGAGCGTTGCGCCTGCAGCGCTGCTGAATTCGCAAGTCTCCAGCTTGATGTCATATAGCACCCCTGCCTGCAGGGCGAGGGTGACGTAGCGGTCGGCTCCGGAATACACCGGCCAGTCAATGGGCAGATTGGTGGTGTCGAGGGTACCGCTTCCCGTGCCCGAGGCAGGCAGGCTCATGCCTGAGAGTGCGGTGGTGAAGTTCACCCCTGCTGTGACCGCACTGACGGTGTAGGGCAGAGAGATGTTGTAGTTCGCACTGAGATTGCCGGTGGTGAACTTCAACGGAATCACATCCCCCACATTGACGGCGGCGCTGGTGTAAGGCAGCACAATGGTGCCGCTGGTTGAGGAGTTCTGCGTGTAGGTGTAGGTGACGCTGGGATTGTCATTCGTCAGGCGCCGCAGCACCATCGGCTGGCCGTTGATCCACAGTTTGGCCGAATCATCGGCGTTCACGGTGATAGTGTAGGTCTCGCTATATTGAGGAAGCATCTGCCCGGTCCAGCGGCAGCAGAAGTAATTGTGGTAGATCAGTGGGTCGGGCGACCCCGTCCCCCAGTCGCCGTTGTTGCCGTTGGTGATGGCGCTGTCCGTCTGCGTCCCTGCCGCAGGTGCTGTCAGAGTTGTATTGGCGTAGTAGCTGGCAGCCCAGCCCGTCGTGCTGCCGGTGTTGTTGGTGTAAACATTCGTACTGGGAATGTTTGCGAAGGTTCCGCCATTGATCTGCCACTGCAATTTGCACTTCGCGTTCCCAGTGGTTTCCACAAACTCGACCCGCATGTGGTAGCGGTTGGCTGGAGCAGCAGGCACGGCCAGAGTGAACTGGCCGCTCTGTTTGAAAGCTCCCGTCGCTGTGGTGTCCCAGCCATTCTCCAGGATTTGGGTCAGCCCGCTGCCGGTGTCGAGATACACGCGTGCCTTGTCATCCGCATCGAGCTGGAACACATAAGTGCCCGCAGTGGAGGGCGAGAGATAGCCATCCCAGGCCACGGAATAATTGTCCGCCCCGACGAAGTTGGTGCCGTTGGGTGAGCCATACAGCCAGCTGAACGCGACCGTCGGGTCCAGCCGTGTCACGACCGGAGGGTTTAGCAGGCAGGCAGCGCTGCCAGTCTGCGAACTGGGCACCGTGGCCCCCGTGATGGACACCGTGATCGTCTGCCCGGAGACTGAAGTGATCGTCTTGATGCCATCATACGTGCCGCCAGCGAGACTGCCGGCAGAAAAGGTCATGTTCACCCGGTTGTTCGGAGAGGTCGTCGAAAAACCGGTCGTGCCGGTGTAGGTGATCACGGCGGTGCCGGTCGTGCCCGTCAACTTGGTGTAGGTGTAGGTCGCGCCGTTGCCGCCGAAGTTCGCACTGCTGGCATAGTTCGTACTGGCTCCGACCCAGTAATTGCCCGTGAGCCCTGTGCCCGTGGGATTGCCGGATGGGTTGATCGTCACCCCGGCGCTGATCGACAACGGGCTGAGTGAGTAATTCCCCGAGGCCCCCGCCGTGCCCGGAGCCCCCGCCGTCAAAGACACCACACAGCTCGTCATCCGGCTGGCGTTGTAGAGCGGCGTGATTTTGATGTCCACCGAGTTCACTCCTGCAGGAAAAGTCACTGCTGAGGGAATGGCCGCGTAATCCGTCCCCTCGACCGCTGAGCCTGCCTTGCTGAGAGGCACCGTGATGGGATTCAGCAGATTGTAGCCGGTGCGCTGCACGGTGATCACGCCTACGTCGCCCGCAGGCGTCGCGGCGTCTGCCGGCTGCGTGGTCGAGGCATCCACCGCCGTCAGGCTGACCACGTTTTGTGATTGCAGGTTCGTCGCGAGCTGCGTGTGGTCGTAGCTGGACTGCGAGCCAATGGGCGTGCCGGGCGTATAGCCGAGCACCTTTTTGGCCCAGTCGCCCACCTGGTCACCGGCGGAGTCCACATCCTGCACCAGCACACGGTAAAAGGAACTGGTGCCGGACGCCGCCCCGGAGAGCGTCTGCGTGCTGCCATCGCCGATGATCTGAACATTGGGCGTCAGAGCGGCCCAGCTCGCGCCCGTCAGGCTGGAAGAGGCCTGCAGGATGTAGAGCTTGCCGATCTGCGTGGGGACAACCACGTTCACCATGCCGCCGGTCAAATTCATTGAAGAGACCTTCAGAACGGAGCCGGAGCGGAAGGGATGGGTGCCCGCAATGATCTCCGACCCGTTGCTCATACCGTCGCCGTCATCATCGCGCCCCAGCCACGCCTGGTCATTGATTTGTGCGTCCGTCACGCCATACAGCGACTTCCACACCGCCTTGGTGACGTTCATGTCGGGATCTCCCATCACTCTCAGGCTCCACGCACAGAACAGGCAGGCCGACAGGAGCAGCGCCCACACCGGGCTGCGGCGAATCAAAGGATGCGTGAATGACGACATGGGTGTACAAAAATCGGTTCTGCGTGGTTTCTCTGGATTTCTCGACGCAGAATATTTAGGTTGGATGGGCAGCGGCTGAGAACCTTGAAGATAAAAACAAAACGGCCCTTCAAAGTCGAGGTTATAATTTAAAGAACGGCGGCATGCTGCCTGCCAATGAGCTTGGGCGGACCCCTGGCAGGCATCCGCGGCATTACGTCCTTCCTGCCCTGACAAACACCTTCATTGAGTGGGCTCTCAACCATCCCCTACGTAATCATCGTTATGTTATGGAATTTTTCAGACTGCTTCTTGCAGTTGAGGACAGGCTGAAACCGTCTGACGCATATCTTTACGACATCGAGGACATTGGCCGCGAAGCACTCAGCAACTACGCGCAGCCTCTCCAGCCCCGCGTGCGCAATGCCTGGTTTAAAAGAGACCTCGCAACCTTCGACAAGGCGGTGGCGGACTTCGAGCAGCTCTTCGTTGATCTGGATGCGCTCCTCTCATCGCGTCCCGGATCATCCCTCCCCAAGTTGATTAATGACGCTCGCTTCTGGGGCAGCAGCACCGAAGAGAAGAACCTTTATGAAACAAATGCTCGCGGTCTGGTCACCGTTGGGGGACCGTTGCAAAAAGACAACGCTCTCACCATCTTCGACTACTCTTGGCGCGAGTGGAATGGCCTCGTCAAAGATTACTACCTCGCGCGCTGGCAGAAGTTTCACACCTTTCTCCGCGGCCATCTTGCAGCCGGAACCACTTACAGTGACGAAGAACTGCCCATGGCGTATGGCCGCGAAGGCTTTCTTGCGAACGACTTCAGCAAGGCATTAGGTGAGTAGGAGCTTGAGTGGGTGAATACCACGCAACCACGGTAATGATGCTGTAGCTCTGGCAACAAAGCTTTTTGACCATTACCGGGAGATGATCGCCGCAGCAGACAAAGAAGCACCAAGCCCGCCCTCATGGTGCTGATACCCGGCTTTTTTCAACCATTGGCGGCGACTTTTAAAGGTCCAGTTTTTGGCAGCGTCAAAGGCGGCATGGCAGTCTTTCCCTGGCTGAAGTGCTCACCACGGCTCGATAAGCCAGTCCTTTTCTCCAACACAATGTGCGGATGCACCGTCGCACAGGGACTTCCAAATCTGCCATCAGGTTTTTTGCCACCACCTGATTCAGGCCAATTTTCGTCCCCTCAAAACCCCAGCTACAGCTTCTTAGAGTACCGGCGGTCGGACTCGAACCGACACATCCTCACGGATACAAGATTTTGAGTCTAGCGCGTCTACCAATTTCACCACGCCGGCATTTCTCAAAGAAGGATCCTTAGATAGCTAAATCGCGGGAGGATTGCAAGGCTTTTGGCGGACCAAGTATCTCTTGCATCAAAATTGCCTGCCGCATGAGGGCGGGATCCTGGCGAAGCTGACGCAAGCTGGCCAGAATGGACCCCGCGGGAGCTGCGGGCTTGGACAGGACAACCGCTGGCGGTTCGGGCGTCACAGCGGGAGTTTTGACGGCGGCAACTGGGGGCACTTCCACGGGTGCGGCAGCCGCAAGGGCGGGCGGCTGCTGACGCTGGCGCTGGCGTTGGGGCTGCTGTCGCTGGGCCGGCAGGGGTGGCGCTGGACGCTGCGGCTGCTGGCGCTGGGCTTGGGGTTGCGGTCGGCGGGGCTGGGATGGTGCCTGGCTGGACTTGGCCACATCCTGAAGCTCTTTCCATGCCTTGCGCAGTTCATCCCAGGGGGACGGCGCTGCCAAGGGGGGAGGGCGGGGCGGAGCGGCCGATGGCTGCCCGGTCTGCTTGCGCCAGGCGGCTTCGCGCAGGCGCTGCTCTTCGGGGTCGGGCGGTGGTGCGGGTGCAGCGCCGGTCTTCTGCTGAAAGGTCTCCCACAGCCATTTCACGAAGCCTGCCAAGACCGCGATGACAATGATCGCCACCTGGAAAGGATCGAACTCGCTGCTCAGCAGTAGTGGATGCATGGTCAAAAAACGCCTGCGTGGTTATTTGGCGCCGGAGGATTCCCCGGCGATCTTGCTGCGCATGTCCGTGTCGGCGAGCACGTTTTTATACTTGGCGTAGTCCATGACGCCGAGCTGGCCGTTGCGGAAGGCTTCGGCGATCGCTAGCGGCACCTGCGCTTCGGCTTCCACCACGCGAGCGCGCATTTCCTGGGTGCGGGCGGACATTTCCTGCTCCAGCGCCACGGCGGCGGCGCGGCGCATTTCGGCCATGGCCTGAGCGATCTTCTTGTCGGCCTCGGCCTGCTCGGTCTGGAGCTTGGCACCGACGTTTTCGCCGACGTCGATGTCGGCAATGTCGATGGAAAGGATTTCAAAGGCGGTGCCGGCGTCTACGCCTTTGTGCAGCACGAGTTTGGAGATGGCGTCCGGATTTTCGAGGACGTCCTTATAAGAGGACGAGGAACCAATGCAGGTGACGATGCCTTCCCCCACACGGGCGATGACGGTCTCCTCCGTGGCACCACCCACAAAGCGGTCGAGGTTCGTGCGCACGGTCACTCGCGCACGGACGCGCAGGGAAATGCCATCCTTGGCAACGGCGTCGATCTTGCCGCCGCGGCCCATGTCGGGGTGCGGGCAGTCGATGACCTTGGGATTGATGCTGGTGCGTACGGCTTCGAGCACCGTTTTGCTGGTGCCTTTACAGGCGAGGTCGATGGCGCAGGCGCGGTTGAAATCGAGCGGGATGCCGGCCTTGTCGGAGGCGATCAAGGAGAGCACGACGTGAGTCACTTCACCACCGGCGAGGAAGTGCGCTTCCAGCTGATCGGTGCCGATGGGGATGCCGGCCTTGGCAGCCGTGATGCGGGTATCGACGATCAAGGCATTCGGCACACCCCGCAGCCACATGGCCAGCAGGGTGGGAAAGCTGACCGGCGCATTGGCGATGCGGGCACGCAGCCAGAGATTGAAAAACTTCGCAACCATCAGGAACAGGACGAGCGCGACAATGATGACGGCGCCGATGAGGAATATTTCGAGAGTGGACATGAGTGGGTGGTATGTGGGTTGAAGATGGAAGAATGTTTCAGACGATGCGGACCAGGAGATTGCCGGGTTCGGCAGCGATCACCTCGACACGGGTGCCGGCGGCGGCGAGGCCGTTCTGGCAGCGCACCTCGTAGCGCTGGCCGTCAATTTCAGCACGGCCCAGCGGGCGAAGCTCCGTGAGCGCCACACCTTGGGTGCCTGGTGCGGCTCCGAGAGCAGGCGGGGTCTCAATGCTCGTAGTGAGAGTCAGCGCACGCCGGAAAAACTTCACGGCAAACCAGCGCAGCCAGATGATCAAGACCGCCATGGCAAACACCACGATGGCCAGCGCAAGCCCCACCCGCTGGTTGGAAGTCCAGCCGACCAGCTCTTCTGACATCAAGGCAAGCCAGATGGCGGCGAATATGGCAAGGGTGCCTAGGATGCCAGCCACCCAGCCGGGCAGGAAGGTTTCCAGCATGATGAGCAGGATGCCGAACAGCGTAAGGATGGCAATACTGGCAAGCATGAGAACAAGATGCTGGATGCGTCATGACAGGGCGTCAACTTATGATGACGCCCCCGCGCTCCACTTTGGCTCAGGGAGTGCGCTTCGGCACCATGGACTGCCGCCAGTCTTTGGCCCCTACAGGGATGTCCCCCATGTTGAGAAACGTGGGTGAAGCGGGGCTGGCGAAGGTCGTGCGCGCGAGGCGGGTGGCATCGGCTGAAGTGGCAGGATCGAGAACATTCTGCCCCGGTTTACCCCTGCCAAGCGGGGCCCGGGCCAGGATCGGATCGCCACCCAGCTCGGCACGTGGTTCCACCCGTGTCCAGGTGTTTGCGGACCAGTAGTCGCCCTTCCATGAGCGATTGGCACTGGTGGGCACATAGATGGCGAAGCGGTCAAACAGCACCTCAGGCACATATCGGCTGCCCACGCGGCTCGCCAGCGGCGGATCGCTCGGATCCGGACGGCTTTCCGTCGATTCCAGCAGATACTCTTTGTCCTCGATCTTCACCACGCACCAGGCATGCCCGCCGAGATCGCCATAACGGCCCAAAGCCACCCGCACTTGGAAACCGCGGGACATCAGCCAGTCGGCCAGGAAGATGGAGGAATCCTCGCAGTCGCCATGCTGCAGGCGCTGAGTTTCATCCGCAAACTGCCAGCAGTCCGTCTGCTCCGGCTTGGCAAAGCTGCTGCCCGCCTTGGCACCGGGGTCATTGGTGTAGCGGCAGTTGGCATGGACGGCGGACCAGATGGTGAAAAGCTGCTGCACCCGCGACTGGTTTTTCGCAAACGCCGCCGGGGGCGCGTAGCCCGTCAGAAACTCGTTCACATAGTGGAAGCGGCCTGCGCTGTCCGCCGCGATCACGGCGTACTTGCGGTGACACTTCGGGCACTCGAGGGCCATGCTGCGCTGCGCTCGTGAGAGCTTCATGAAGTGCGGCTGCTTGCAGTGGACGCAGGTGCTGAAAAACGGTTCATCGCCGGACTGGGTCAGTTCCTCAGGTGTGAAATCACGCAGGCGCTGGCCCAGCACGAGCAGTGCCTCATGCATCAGTCCGCTGGCGCGTGGGCGCAGGGCGATGGCCATATGCGTCATCTCCGGCTGGGAGCGATGCGAATACTCATGAAAGCGCTGCAGCAGTTCCCGCAGGCTGGGACTGCTGGCGGAGCAGACGGAGACGCGGTAGTAGCGTGGCATGCCCTCCTGCACCAGTTCGGTGACTTTATCGAGGTTGGTCGTGTCGATTTTCGGAAACTCACGGGCCAGCCAGGCCTCCATTTCAGGATCCACCCGCAGGGTCGGCGTTTTCTCCGCCATGCGGGAATAATTGAACTGGTCCACCAGATCGAGGCGGAATTTGGCCGCCGAATACTGGGCGCCGGGGCTCGTCATCAGTTCGCCCAGCCGCATTTCCCAGCCATTCAGCCAGCCCTCCTTCACTGCGACGATCCCCCCCGCCAGCAGGACGGCGGAGGCGACTGACCATGTGATGAGGCGGCTGTTCATAAACGCCCCGAATTATAGTTTTTATAACGTTGCGCGCAACGAAAACCGGGCGCTAAGACAAAGTACTTACGTTTGAATCCTCCACTTGCGGGGGGACTGCTCACGGTGCCGTCGTTATTTTTTCACCTGAAAGGGAATCTGCGGCGCGTAAGGCCACAGTCTCGTCGAATGGGCTCCGACGGCCTCAAACAAGGTGCTGGGCTTGGTGGCAGTCGCAGCGTCCCTCAGATCGCCAAACCAGGCAGACTGCGGATTGCCTGGACCGTTGGAAACATAAATGCCGCCACGCTCTGCACGGCCCAGCAGCACCCCCAGAGTCTTGAGCGGCTCGGGAGCCAGATAGTAGGTGCCTCGGGTTGACACCAGCTCCGCTGTGTACACCCCGCCTGGGAACTGCACCCTTCCCTGTCCGCATTCACGAATCTCTCCCGCACCGACCACGATCCCCGGGCCCCCACTGGCTGTCGCTGGTGTAAAGGAGCCGCAGGCGGTCATGAGCATCGGGACGAGGGCAAGAAAGAAAGCACGTGTCAATTTCATACGGGATGGGTGGGAACTCTTACAGGCCGGAGACAGCTTGCAACATCAGGATTCATGCCATGAATCACTTTGTCTTCAGGGTCAGCGTCACACGCCGCACCTCCATGACCGTCTGCCCGGAGATCTCCAGCGCCTGCAGCGTCAGCAGTCCGCGCTTGGCCGGCAGCTTGATCGTGCCCAGTGACAGGCTGTGAAAATCACGCATGTAGCTCTCGCCTTTGCGTGGGGCGCGGTCCTGGTCATCCAGCAGACGCGGAAACCAGCCGGGGGTCACTTTGCCAGTCGTTTTGGCGGTGTCGAAGCTGAGTTCCACGGTCGATCCGGCATCGGCCTCCGGGCAGGCATAATCAATGCTCACCTCATATTCACCGGCGGTGTGCACGTCGATGTCCCAGGTCATGGCATCTTCCTTGGTCTTCCAGTTCACAAAGTAGGAGCAGTTTGGCGCATTCGAGCTGCGCTTAACCTCGCCATGCGGAATGCCATCGCGCGCTTCCAGCATCGTGATGGGAAACTCGGCGTAACCCACCGGATAGGGCCGGTCATCCGCGAAGGGTTCAGCCCCCGGATTTTTCCCCTTGGCCTTCCCCTGCCCCTTGCCTTTGGCACCGGCAGGAGTGGGAAAATAGGGTTTCCCAAAGACTTCCTGATGCCAGGCCGTGGCCTTGGCCGCCAGGTCAGCGGCGATCTGCGGTTGCTCGGCCGTGATGTCCTTGGTCTGATTCGGATCAGCCACCATGTCAAACAGCACGCCACTCGCATCAAGGCGATAGGTCTCCGAACGCACGCTGAGCTTGCCACCGTTGTAATTCATAAGTTCGCGCGGCCCGCGCTTCCACTCGCCTCCGAGCAGCAGGGTGGAGAAATCCCAGCCATCCAGCGGCTTGGTGCTCACGGGTTTCACGCCAGCGAGTGCCGTCAGAGTGGGCAGCAGGTCGATCGCCCCTGCGATGCGTGTGATCGTGCTGCCTTCCTTGATCTTGCCCGGCCAGCGCACGAAGAGCACGGAACGCACCCCGCCTTCATCCGTGACGCCCTTCTTCCCCTTCATGCCGCCGTTCCAGCGGACGCTGTTGGGGCCGTTGTCGCTGAAATAGACCACGATGGTGTTCTCGCTCAGCTTCAGATCATCCAGCTTCTTCAGCACCCGCCCCACATTCACATCGATGTTGTCCATCATCGCCAGCACCGTGCGGCTCACGGCGAGGTCTTCCTTTTCACCATCCGCACCCCGCATCGTCACCGGTGAGTCTTTGAACTTGTTCCAATGCTCGTCCGGCACGCTGAAAGGCGAGTGCGGCGTCGTCAGCGGGATGTAGCAAAAAAACGGCTTCTCTCGGTTGGTCTCGATGAACTCCATCGCCTTGCCCACCAGCACATCCACGATGAAGCCTTTGGCGCGAAACATCTTCCCATTGTGCTCCAGCGGCGGGTCAAAGTACTCGCCCCAGTGCCCCGAGGTGTAGCCCACGTATTCCTGAAACCCGCGCGCATTCGGGTGGTAGGGCCACTGGCTGCCATTGTGCCATTTCCCAAAGGCCCCCGTGGCGTACCCCGAAGCCAGAAAGGCGTCCGCGATGGTTTTTTCATCCGCGTTCAGCCGCTCCAGCCCCGTGGACACCCCCTTCACACCGCCGCGCGAATGGTAGCGCCCAGTGAGAAACTCGCCCCGCGTGGGCGCGCAAAGCGCACAAACGAAGTAGCGATCAAACCGCGCCCCCGACTGCGCCAGCGAATCAATGTTCGGTGTTTTGAGATTCGTGTTTCCATTGATCGAATAATCCCCCCACCCCGAATCATCCGCCAGCATCACCACCACATTCGGCCCCGCCGCATGGAGTTGGGTGCAAACGACGAGGGTGAGGAGGAGACAAAGTCGGTGGATCATGGTGTGCGCGGTAACGCAGCCAAGGGAGTGATGCTATCAGCGGGTTGAATGCGCCATGAGCCGCATTCGGGCGTCACAGCTCTCGCCAACACCATTCTGTACTGGGAGCGCCGTTTTTTAAACGGCTCCGGGTAGCTCCGCCACACGAACAAACTCCGCCCTTCTACGTTCGCCACGCCCCATCCGTCGCCCTATTTCCTCCTTCACTCCCCCTTGACCCCGCCTCAATTTCCACTAATCTGCTCATCCCCACGCTCCGGCGAAAGCTGCATTCCGCGCCTCGCCCGACCACGTGGTTCCCCACCACCATGAAAGAAAACATCCATCCCAAGACCACCGAGACGACGATCACCTGCACCTGCGGTGCCGTGTACAACACGATCTCGACCGTGCCAAACCTCCGTATCGGCATCTGCTCCGCCTGCCACCCGTATTTCACCGGTGAACAGCGCTTCATTGATACCGCCGGCCGTGTGGACAAGTTCGCCCAGCGCTACGGTTCCGTCCGCGCCCGCCGCACTGCTCCGAAGCTCGAAGCCGCTGCTCCTGCCGCCGCCGAAGCTCCTGCCGAAGCGTAGCTCACAGCCCCCTCCTTTTAGTCAAACGGTGTCCATGCCTCGTGCTGGGCACCGTTTTCTTTTTGTCTCTGCTCCCTCCCTTCTCTTTCCCCCCACATGGACTACTCAGGCGTCATCGCCGGCAAACGCACCCGCTTCGCGGATCTCGAAGACATCATCGGCCGCCCGAATTTCTACGACGATGCCAAGAAGGCGGGCGACATGCTGCGCGAACACCGCAGCCTGCAAAACCTGCTGACCTCATGGGATGCGTTTGAGAAAACCCAGGTGGAACTGGCCGAGAGCCGTGTGATGGCCAAGTCGCAGGAGGACAAGGAATTCGCCGAGATGGCCGCTGCAGAAATCCCCGTGCTGGAGCAGCGCCTCGTCGATCTCGAAAAGGCCATCCAGGAATCCATATTGCCGCCCGATCCGCTCGAAGGCCGCGACATCATTCTCGAAATCCGCGCCGGCACCGGCGGTGATGAAGCCTCCCTGTTTGCCGCCGATCTGCTGCGCATGTACACGCGCTTTGCGGAAGGCCGTGGGTGGAAGATTGAATCCCTCGACACCAGCCCCTCCGAAGTCGGCGGGTTCAAGGAAGTCATCGTCAAAATCAGCGGTGAAGACGTGTACCGCGTGATGAAATACGAAAGCGGTGTGCACCGCGTGCAGCGCGTGCCGGCCACCGAAGCGCAGGGCCGCATCCACACTTCCGCCGCCACCGTGGCCGTGATGCCCGAGGCCGAGGAAGTCGATTTCGAACTCAAGTCAGACGAGGTCCGCATCGAAGTCTGCCGCTCCTCCGGCGCAGGCGGTCAGGGCGTGAACACCACGGACTCCGCCGTGCAGGTGCTGCACATTCCCAGCGGCACCATCGTGCGCTGTCAGGACGGCCGCAGCCAGATCAAGAACAAGGAAAAGGCCCTGAGCATTCTGCGCTCACGCCTGCTGGAAAAGAAGCAGCAGGAAGAAGCCGCCAAGTACTCCGCGAACCGCAAAAACCTCATCGGCAGCGGTGGCCGAGAGGAGAAAATCCGCACCTACAACTACCCGCAGAATCGTGTGACGGACCACCGCATCGAGCTGACATTGTACAACCTCGATCAGTTCATGGAAGGCCGCATCGAAGGCATCCTTCAAGCCTTGCTGGCGAGCGACCTCAAGGAGCGGCTGGCAGAAGCCGGGCTGTCTTGATAGAGACGGGCGTTCAAACCCTGATCAGGAAACCCAGCTCTCGAAGGCTTCTTCGATGAGCTTGGGGCCGTCCTCGGTGAAGGCCCACAGGTGAAGCCCGCCCCGGGCAAACAGCGGACCCATGGTGGAGCAGTCATAGTGCACGCCGATGGGGGTGTCCGCGTCCAGGTTAAACCGCTCGCGCAGCGCCGTGAAATCCACGCCTTGCTCACCTTCCTCCAAGAAGAGCGACTGCAGCACGCAGTGGCAGACATACCCAGGGTCAGGGTTGATCGCCATGCAGAAGTCAAAATCCTTCTTTCGGACATAGACCAACCTTCCGCTGGTATCCCGGATGATCTCCCGGGCGGCTACCAAGCCAGGCTCATCCATGACAAAAACGATGATTGGTTCCTTGTCCTCCGGCCTTTCATCCGGGGGGCGCAGGTCCGCATAAACATTCCGCTCCAGAATGAGCTGAGGCCCCCAGTTGTCGAGCCAGTTCAAAAGATGCCCCCCGAGAATGCGGCACTGCATCTCCTGCAACGGCGTGAGGCTCTCCCGTGCAGGGATCGGCTCCAGCTTGAAGCACTCCTGCACCAGACCCCGCAATTCATCCGCCCAAATATTTTTGTATTCACTCATGAGAATTGGATGTTTTGCCTGCTTTACCTTCCCGGCTGCCAGCCCTTCAGCGCCCGTGGTGTGGCCCCGCTGGCAGCGTGCGCGTATAATCAAACACCCCTTTCCCCGGAGCCGGGAGGAAGACAAAGCCGTCCACGGCGTGTTTGTGGGAAAACCAGGCGGAGACGGGGTGAAAGGGCGCGACCGGCAGGTCAATGTATTTCCCGTGCTCCACACCATCGACCACGCTCTGAACGACGACGAGGTTCCCCCGATGCGTATACACCTTCAGGGGTTGCAGCTGCTGGATGCCGGGATCCCAATAGGCGGGAGGGACTTCAGTTCGGTTTCGTTCGCGATGTGTCAGGAGCGCTGCATCGTATGCCGACAGAGTTCTCCAGGCATCTCGCTGCAGGCCTTTGTGAAACGTTGATCCTGGATCTGCCGGGCCCTGCATGCAGCTGCACAGAAAGACAAGCAGCGCCCCCATGAAAACTACCGTCATGCAGCGCAGCGTGGCAGGAGGTGAAATGGACTCATTCATGATGCCATCTTCTGCCCTGCCCTTGAACATTCAACCTCGTTCTGACAGGCGCGTGTCCTGTTCATGAGTTGGAAAATCAATTCACGGGGAGATGCTGATGCAGATAGTTCGTCATCAGCTCATACAAATGACGCTGGGTGCCTTTGCCGGTGTTGATGGCGTGGTCACGATTCGGATAGGGCATGACGGTGAAGTGTTTGTTTTTCGCGACGAGTTCATTGATGAGCTTCTCCGTGCCCTGGTAGTGCACATTGTCATCGCCCGTGCCGTGCACGATGAGGAGATTCCCCTTCAAAGCCGCCACATGGGTGATGGGAGACCCGAGCCGATAGCCTTCTGCGTTGGCTTTGGGCAGGCCCATGTAGCGCTCCTCATAGATGGTGTCATAGAGCTGGCGGTCTGGCACGGGTGCCACTGCCATGGCCGTTTGATAAAGATCGGGATAGCGGAAGATGGCATCCAGACTGCTGCTGCCACCGCCGCTCCAGCCCCAGATGCCCACACGCTGCGGGTCGAGAAACGTGAAGCGCTCCAGCAATGCTTTCGTGGCGGCCGCCTCCTCCCGGGAGTTTATGATGCCGAGTTGAAGATGGATGCTCTTGCGCCAGTCACGTCCGCGCGGACTCGGCGTGCCTCGTGTGTCCACACTGGCGACCACATAGCCCTGCTGCGCCAGCATCCAGTGCCAAAGCCCGCGCTGCCCGCTCCAGGCATCGCGGACCGTCTGCCCGGCGGGCTCGCCATAGACGTGCATGAGCAGCGGATGCGGGCGTGACTTGTCCATGTCCTGCGCGGTGATGCAGAGAGCATCGCACGAAATGCCTCCGCCAATGTCCACGCGCATGAACTCGACTTTCGGCAGCTTGAGCGCCTCCAGCTTATCACGCAGGTTCTTCTGAGTCCTGAGTACATGCATTGTGTGATGATCTGGTAGCGAGACCAGTTGAATCACAGGTGGCGAGATCGCAGTCGAGTACGTATGCACGGCCAACTGCGAATCCTCGGTCATGTCGTAGCCATGCGTGCCCGGCTGATCCGCAGGCGAGAGCCGCTGCGGCTCACCACCCTTGAGACTGATTCGATAGAGATACCGCTGCGTGGCATTGGTGGGAGAGGCGTAATAGTACAGCCAGCCACCCTTGGCATCGACCTGCTTCACATCAATGATATCAAACTCACCCTGCGTGATGGGTGTCACTTCACCCGCCAGGGTGGCGCAATAGGCATGGCGCCAGCCGCTGCGCTCGCTGAGCCAGAGGAAGTCATCACCGATCCAGCGGATGCTGTTCTTGTTGTCCACCCAGGCCTTGTCCGTCTCGGTGAACACCATCTGCGTGGCACCCGTGGCAGGATCTGCGCGCATGACATGCAGCGTGTTTTGAAGACGATTGAACTGCTGCAGCAGCACCGCTTTGCCATCAGGCGTCCATTCCGCATGGGGCAGATAATGCTCACGCGGATCTCCCGGCACGGCCAGCCATGTAATGGCACCTCCTGCCGCAGAGACAACACCGAGGCGCGTGGCGGAGTTTTTCTCTCCTGCTTTGGGATAAGGAAAGGTGGTGATGCGCGGATAGCGGTCATCGGCATGATTCACCAGCGTGAAGCGCTTCACGTCTTGGGTATTGAACTGCCAGAACAGCAGGCGCGCGCCATCGGGGCTCCAGCGAAAGCCGTCGCGCAGGTCCAGTTCCTCTTCGTTCACCCAGTCAGAACATCCATTGATAAGTGTGGTGGAGCCATCCGCCGTCAGCGCAGTGATCTTCATGTCCGCCAGGCTTTGCACGTGCAGGTTGTTCTTCTGCACGTAGGCGACATGGCTGCCTTCGGGTGAAAACTTGGCGAACATCAGCGTCGCGGGCGCGGCAGTTCCGCCGAGCTTGCGCAGAGCTCCGGTCGCCACATTCAGCACCCAGTAGTCGCCACGCGTGTTCTTTCGCCACACCTTGCGCGTGTTGGCCAACAGCAGCACCTGCGACTCGTCCTTGGAGAACTCGAAGCTGTCCACGCTCAGCGGCTTCTTCTCGCCGGGAGCGGTCAGAGTTTTTGCGGAAGCAATGACCGTCTGCAGGCCCGGGGCAACATCATGGCGGACCAGATCTTTGCCGGGAATGTCCTTTCCATCTTTGTCTTTACCGAGCGGTTCGAGCGCAAAGTAATACGCCCCCTTCTTGCTCCAGTGCAGCGCCTCCATCTTGTCATCCTTGTACACTTCGTCTGTGAAGATGGCGGCCAGGGTCAGCTGCGCAGGATCAGCCGCAGCATGGGTGAATGTGGCCCCGTGGAGGGCAGCCAGCAGGAGACAAAGCAGGCGGAAGTGCATAAAGCCGCCATTTAGCGACATTGAACGCCGCGCATCAATCCTTGAATTGGGCCCGTGCAGCGGATGCAGGATGCTGCCGGAGCGATCCGCCTCATCACTTCTGCTTGTCCCGCACGTAGATGATCTCGCCGGACTTCAGGCGATAGGCGGTGCCCAGTCGTTCACCTTCGCCGCTCTTGCTGGCTTTGCTTTCCTGGAAGCGCTCGATCTTCGTGCGCGCGGCATCGATGCTCTCTGCCGTGGGCGATTTGTCAGCCTGCGCATCTGTCGATGCAGTGGGCGCAGTCTTGGGCAGATTGAAAAAACTCACCACGGCCAGCAGCAGCGCGGCGGCAAAGGCGATCCACACATCAAAGAGATTGATCAGACCGGCGGCGGGGTCATCCCCTTCGGAGTCGTCCCACAGGCGCTTCTTCATGGCAGAGCAGGCTTGTTGGCGTTGGTGAAGAGATGCTCCAACGTGCTAAGATCACGCTGATACCAGTTCTTGCGCACGAGGTTCATCGTATAAGAGCAGCAGCCCAACAGCACACCCACGACGGTGGCGGTGAAAGCAACCACGAGATTGCTGGAAAGCGTGGCGAGATCCCCAGAGGCCAGACCTGTGAGCGCCGGCCCAAGCGGAATGAGCGTGCCCATGAGTCCGAGCATGGGCGCGATGCGTGTCATCCATGTGAGTCGCGACAGCGTAGCCGCCACCTCGATCTCCAGATCCACCAAACAATGCGCCAGATCCCCCGCCCCGCCCCATTGCGCGAGGAGCTGATGCAGGCGCGCTGGCAGCCCTGTAGTGGCGGTGCTGAGAATGCTCAGCATCCGCACCTGATCCCCACCTTCCACATGAGCGCGGCGCAAGGCGGTGATGACGGCTCCTACCTGCCGACGCCCCAGCCACTCGCGCAGCAGCCCGCCCAGCAGCATGGCGCTCCACGCCACGAGGATGATGATGGCCGCCAGCGTGGGCAGCAGCACGGCCTCGGAGATCAGGGAAAGGAGTTGTTCGAGCAGCTTCATGAAGTGGATCCGGCCCTCTTGAAGAAGCCGAACATCATCAAAAGCACAGCTGCGGCTCCGATCAACCAAGCGAATGAATTCCACGCCGGTTCCAGCACGGGTCCCTCAGGCTGCGGCTTGCTTTCAGCGGGCGGTGCCTGCTCCTTCGCCTCACCGATTTGCGGTCCGCTTACTTTCTCGACCTTCGCATCCGGTGCGGCGGCGCTTTGCTGCAGCTTCGCCTTCATCTCCTGCGCCAGCGCGGCGGATTCCTGATCTCCCGGCGCGGTGAGCTTGGCACTCACAAAGTCCGCCATGCGTGTGTTTCCACCGCTGACAAGTCCGCCCGAGTCGCCATGTGCCTTCACCGAGGTGGCATAAAGTTTTGTCAATGTCTGCAACTGCTCCGGCGTGGCCTTCCACAGGTCTTTGCGCGCAGCCTCGATCAGCGTGGCGCTGATCTCCTGCATGGCATGCGGCGACACGCGCTCAAACCACTCAGGCAGGTTCAGCTTGTGCTTGTCCTTCACGAGCACGTCATAGACCTCATCCCACGTTTCCTGCGTGACGCTCTCCCTCCGCGTGACCGACCAGCCAAAGGTGTTTTTCACCAACTCGGCGATGTGCCCTGCTCCGGCGTAATCATGCGACTTCATACCCTCCAGCCAGCGGCGGTTCAGCAGCTCGGATTTCAAATTGGCTGCCAGCACTTCCTCAAAGTCGCGCACCCGCGCACCAGCGGGATCGCGCACATCAGAGATGACAGCAGCAGGCGATTTACCGGTGACCTTCTTCACTGCCATGCTGAGACCGCCCAGATACTCATAGGCGTGGTGATTGGAAAGCTGGCTCGTCATGTTGGAGGCCCACACGCGCAGCACGGTGTCCGTGTTTTGCAGCGCTTCCTCATACAGCCCTTCCACCTTCTCTCCCCACGTGTCCTGCGTGTATACAAAGCTCATGTTGTCCGTGTACACATCAGTGATCTCATCATCCTTGTCCCACACACCGGAGCGCGGCACGAGGTAGAGGATGTGCGTCCCACTCATGTTTCCCGGCTTCGTGCCAAAGATGCGAGCCGCGGCAAACTGATCCGCACGCGCAGCGGAGAAGCCGCGCTTCAGCAAACGCTCCTTGGTTGCCGCCACTGCTTCACGCACCGGATTCACACTTTCCGAGGCCGTGGCAGCCAGACGCACAGCCTTGTCCAGCAGCGCCACCCGCGTGGGAAAGTTCTCTTTGTACTGACCACCCATGGCGATGAAAACCTCCACCCGCGGCCGCCCCAGTTCTTCCGCAGGAATCAGCTCCACATCGATGACAAGGTTGTTCTGGTTCCAGATCGGACGCACGCCGAGCAGCGCGAGGATCTGCCCCTCCATCACGCCAAAGTCGCGCATCGTTTCCATGCCATTGAGATCCATCGCGATCTTCTTCGGCTTCCGCGTGCGCAGCAGTTCATCCACCAGCTTGCGCGCGGTTTCCCACGCGGGCCGCGTCGGGATTTCCTCAGGATTGAGCGAGTACAAATTACGCCCGCCAGGAGCTGTCGCCGGATTGCGGATTGGGTCAGGACCGGGGCCTGGCTCGATGTAATGACCACCCAGCGCCGTCAGCAAACCGGCGTGTTCCTTGCCTGCATCCAGCAGACGGGCGCGCACATCACGTGCGAATTCCACATCCTTCTGCAACTCTGTCGTCATGCGCACGTCTGCAGGCGGTGCACGGTCCAGCGCGGCGCGTAGAAATTCCACCGCCTTGGCGCGATCCTGCTGCTTGTGCTCCAAAGCGGCACGATGAATCCCACGCGTCGCGGCCAGATGATCCAGCAGCGGCTCACCAAGGATCTGCGCCAGATAGGGCACCATCTCCGCTTCATGCGGTCCTTCGCCCAGCACATGCAGGCGCAGCGGCGTGCGTGACTCAAACAGATTGTGCAGATGCTCATCCAGCCGTGTGACCGCCGCATCATCCAGCACCTCAGCACCACTGCCATGCAGCTTTGCATCACGCGCCTGCTGGCTCACACGCTTGCGATATTCCTCCTTGAGCAATCCATCTTCCAGGGTGCGGAACTTGTGAATGTCCTCATGCAGATTTTTGAATTCGTCATCCAGTCCCGCAGCCAGCGTGGGCGGCGGAAGGTGATCTACCAGCGCGGCGTAGGAGCGGCGGCGCGCCAGCGTGGCCTCGCCCAGATTGTCAGTGATCCACAAATCAACGACAGGCATGTGCCCCACGCAGATGTCGCTCCAGCAGTCCTTGGAAAGCCCGGCCTCTTTGCCCGGCAGCAGTTCCAACGTGCCGTGCGTGCCCCAATGCACAATGGCATCCGCATGATACTGCTCCTCCAGCCACCAGTAGAAGGCGAGATAGTTGTGCGGCGGGGGCACGTCGCGGTTGTGCAGCAGATTTTCATCCTGCTTCTCGCCACGCTCCGGCTGCGGCATGAGGATGAGATTTCCCATCTCCAGCTTCGGCAAAACGATGTGCGGTTCGCCGTTGCGCTTCACCACCATGATGCGTCCCGGCGGCGGGCCAAACTTCTCCACCATCGTCTTCCGCGCCGCTTCGCTCAGCTTCGTGTTAAACCACTCCATATACTGATGCAGCGGCACCAGCACCGGCTGCGATTCATCCACCAGCTTTTCCAGATCACCCTGCACCCACGGGCCGATGTTGCGACCGCCGCGCTTCATAGCCTCGATCAACGCCGCCGTGTTCGCCGGAGTGTTCTTCAGCGCGAAGCCCGCCCCCTGCATGCGTGGCAGGAAGCGCATGAAACTCTCCGGCGCATCGAGAAATCCGCCCGTGGGACTTCCCCGCATCAGATCATCTTGTCCCAGCCCTTTGTTGTAATAGATCAGCGCGATTTTCTTCTCCGCATTGCTCTTGCGCTTCAGGGAGGCCCAGCGCGCCGCGCGTGCAGCAAACGCCTCGATGCGATCCGGGATCGGCTCATGCAGCCTAAAGCCCTGGATGTTCTCCTTCAATCCGCCCACCACCACCGGCTCCAGCGTTCCCCAGGATTCCTGCAAGGCCATGAACATTCCCACGTCCCGATGCGACAGCCCGCGCGGATCCTTCAGCCATTCCTCATTCGTGGTGGCCAGCATCGAAATGGGCCGCAGATACGGCGCATCCAGTTCCTTCAGCAAGGCGGTGCTCTGCCACATCGCTCCATGGCGATCCTCGATGAGAATAGTCGGCGCAGCCGCACGCGTCAGCTTCGTGACGTTCTCCTCACGATCACCAAACACCGGCACCACATTCAGCCCCCGCTTCTCCAACGCGGCGATCTGTGCATCGATCACCCGCAAATCATGCGTGATCCAAAACGACTGCTGCAGCAGCAGCACCGCCACAGACGCCCCTTCCACCCAGCGCTGCTTCCCGCGTTTGAAGCCGATGAACTCGCCGATGTCTGAAAAGGACTCCTCACGCGCCGGATCATAGTAACCTGAATCCGGGATGAGCACCGGAGGCTCGATCTCCCCCGGCTGTCCGCAGTACTTCACCATGCCGTAGCGGATCAGCCGCCGCACATTCACCGTGCCATTCGGCCGCCAGTACGCCGGCACCGCTTCGTCTTTGAGAAGCAGCCCCGCTTTTTCCAGATCCATCTGGCTGCCGCGCGTATCCAGCGGGATCACACGTTGCTCAGCGTTCAGAGCACGCGACTCCTTGAGCCGTTGCGTGAGAGCAGGCGCCTGCTCCGCCTCCAGGTTCAGCACAAACACCAGCCGAAACCGCGCCGCCAACTCCGCCTTCTGCGTCTCATTGAATTTCTGCCCTTTGAAAAATTCCGCACGAATGCCGTTCTCACGGCACGCCGCCTCCACCTGCGGCATCGAGCGATCCCACACACCGATGAAGGCCCAGTCCAGGGGCTCCGCAGCAACCATCTGCCCGGCCAGCAGCAGGAAACAACTCAGCCAGCAGAAGATGCCACGCATGACTCGTTTAAAAAGTAAGACGTCCGCCCACCACCACATTGAAGCCCGCCGCCTGGCGCTGCTGCTGGGAGTATGCCTGGCGGTATTTGGTGTCGAAAACATTGTTCAGATTCACGGTGAGCGAGAACGAACGGTTCCCCTCTTCCCAGACCTTCCACCCGGTGCGGATGTTCGTCACGAAGAAACCCGGGATTTGGAAGTTCTGATTGATCGGCGGGTTGGTCGCGCCGGGAGAGCCGTAGGCCGGATCGGTGGAGAAACCCGCGTCGATTTCATCGCTCGGATTGTGCCGGATCAGCGGCCCCGCCCACAGCTCGGAGAGCTCCACCCAGTAGCGCTTCTCGTCGCTTTCAAAGCGCACACCAAAATTCCCGTACAACGGCGGAATGAAACGCAGCGGCACATTCTGCGACTGGTTCTGTCCATAGGTCCACGTCGTGTTGTTAAAGATCGTGAAGTGGCGGTCCAGATCATAGCTCAGCGCAAACTCCACGCCGGTGATGTAACCCTGCGCCGAATTCGAATTCCGTGTCGCATTGTAAGTCACGCCGCCGATCACCACTGTCCCCGAAGTCGTGGACGTGATCAGATCCGAAAGCTTCGTCAGGTATCCCGTCAGCGATCCCTTGAGCTTGTCCGTGTGCACGCGCGCCCCGATCTCATACGTGATGCTCTTCTCCGGGTTGATCATCGTGCTGGGCAGCGATGCCGTCAGGCTAGAAAACACCGGCGTGCCAGCGCTCAGCAAATCACTGTAAGTGGGCGAACGAAACCCCGTGGCGACGTTGGCCACCAGATCAAAGGACTTGGTTGCCTGATAAACGGCACCCACGTTCCACGTCACCGCATTCCAATACTTGTTCGCCGCCAGATCATTCACAGTGTAGCCTGCTCCGGGAATCACATCCAGTGCCTCAGGCCGCGAGTGCAGATGCGTGTTCTCATAGCGTGCCCCCACATTCATCAGAAGCTTTTCCACAGGCTTGAAGTCCAGCGTCACAAACGTGTCAAAGACCTCATACGTGCCGTCCGGCGTGATGCCTGCCGGCTGGGAAACGGTGGTGACGCCCGTAGCCAGCACGGTGGAATTCAGCGTCTGCGCCGAAGACAAATTCTCATGCCGGTAGTCCATGCCATAGACCAGCCGCGTGTTCTTGTTCCGGCCAAACGTCGCTGCATTTTGAATACCTACGCCCCACACATCCTGGTCTGAATTCGTGATGGTATTGTTAAACTGCGTCGCCGTCTGCACCCGCCGCTCGCGCAGCTGATCGTAGTACTGGTAGTAGCCGTACACCTTCAGCTCATCACTCAGGAATCCCAGATCCTGCGCGGTGTAGTCCAGCTTCACAATGCCTCGGCGCTCCAGCGGGCTGTAGATGCGCGGCACACCGTTCGCATTCAGCTTTGACTGCACGTAGCTGTTAACGTCCGTGCGTTCATTGCCCACCCATGACAGGCGGAAAACATGCCCCTTCACCGGCTGAAACGCCAGATTCGCATACCCACCGCTGGTGTGAAAGCTGGTGGGCTGCAAGGGGCCTGAGGAGCTGTGATAATTCCCCGCATCCTGCACCGACCACCCCGCCGCAAACGCCCACATGTCATTGCTCGCATGCACATTCATTGCGTTGGTGAACTCCGTGTTGTTGCTGCCGTAGCGCGAGTACACATCGCCGCCCACGTTCAGGCTTTCGGAAAACTCGCCCCGCTTGGAAAACACATTGATCACCCCGCCGATGGCATCGCTGCCGTACTGCACGGAGCCTGCACCGCGCACCACTTCCATGCGGCCCACGGCATCGATGGGAAACTGATTGAAAAACGGATTCGGGCCCGAAAAGATCCCGCCGTTGTTGATGCGCACGCCATCCCACAGATACACCAGCTTGTTGCCCATCTGGCCGCGGATCACCGGCGAGCCCTGCGCCGCCACCTGATTCACCCACACCCCCGGCTGCTCCTGCAGCATTTCAGAGGGGCTCGTCGCCTGATAGCGCTCGATGCGCTTCTGCTCCACCACATTGGTGGACTGCGGCACCTTCTTCTGATCCTGTGCCGTGCGGGACGCCGTGATCACCATCGTGGGCAGCTCTTCGGCCTCATTCTTCTTCGGCTTTTCAGCCGCCTGCAAATGCGCAGCAAGGAGCGCGCTCAGCGAAAACATCAGTCTGGGAAAACGAAAATGGGAGACAGCCATTCCTTACGCTTTGGCAGCACTAGGAGAAGGTGCAATGCGGGCGCTGGTCGAAAATGCAGGTATGGACAAAAATCGCCCACTGCAGGCTGGAGAAAGAGCCATTCCTTTCCATCCCAGTCTCAGCAAAATTGCCCCAGTAGGCTCGTTAAACGAACCTCACCCTCTCCGCCCCCCCCCGAAAACTCGGGGTCGTCGCACAAAGGCTGAGCCGGCTACGTATTGATCAAGACTCCATGACCCGTTACGTTTTCAGCCTCTCCACCCTCCTCATCGTCAGCACTGGCCTGCCAGACGCCGTCCTCGCAGCCGAGCCGTATGACGCCTTCTTGCAGAAACACTGCATCAGCTGCCATGGCCCCAAAAAGGAAAAGGGAGATTTGCGGATCGACCAGCTCTCGCGCGATTTCAAACTGGGTGCCGACACCCATCATTGGGCGGAGATGATCGAGCAGGTCAATTCCGGCGAGATGCCACCCAAGAAGGAGAAGCAACCGACGCAGGAGGAGATCGCGGTGTTTGTGACGAGTCTTGATGCGCACATCAAAGAAGGCCGTGCGACACGCATGGCGGCACGGCCGGCTGTGGCGCTGTATCGGCTGAGCCGGAAGGAGTATCAAAACACCGTCTATGATCTTCTCGGCGTGCGCTATGATCCGGCCAAACCCGGGGAGCTGAATGAGGACACACTGTGGCACGGTTTTGAGCGCATCGGCTCGGAGCTTTCGCTCTCGCCATCGCATGTGGATCGCTACTACCGCGCGGCGGAACTGGTGCTGGACCGCGCCTTTCCCACTGCCTCCTCGGCCGAGTCGCGCAAAGTCCACAAGACCGCTGCCGACATCCGCTACAATGGCGGCAAGGACCAGCAGGCGGCGCTGGACCGCTTCGGCATCAAGCGCCCGCTGCGCTACCTGATGTTTCCTGGCAACACTCAAAATGCGCTTTCGCCCAACTGGTTCGGCAAGGTCGGGCCGGAGCACAGCGGGCTCTACAAGCTCCGCATCCAGGCCAGCGGCATCCGCCCGCTCGGCGGCCAGACCGCCCATCTGAGCATCGGCAAACGCACGGGGGAAGAAACGGTGGATGGCATGGTGGAGTTCGACATCACCGCGACGGAAGACAAGCCCCAGGTCTATGAGTTCGAGGTGTTTCTCGAAATGCCCGCAACGCTGGACTTCTGCGTGGTGGCCACAGATGTGGTGGACCGCCGGCAGGGCGCCGCCTTCCGCAATGCGCTCAGCAGCCGGGGCGGATACATTTTCACCCACAGCAGCGAGACCACACTCCTGAATCCGAACGCGCCGCAAATGTTCGATGACAAAGGAAACGGCCTTTTCTCCACCGTACTGCTCGATTGGATCGAATGGGAGGGCCCGCTGGTGTCGGACGCGGAAAAAGCACGGCGCAAGGATGTGGTGCCGCCTGATGATGCCACGCCTGAAGTGGTCGCGGAGCATTTGCAGCGCTTCGCCGAGCGCGCCTGGCGTCGTCCGGTGAAGACCGAAGAGCTGGCTGAGTATTTGAAATCCTACAGTGATGAACGCGCGGCAGGCGAAAAAATGGCCGATGCCTATCGTGTTGCGCTGCAGGGTGTGCTGACCTCCCGTCACTTCATTTACATCGTCGAGGGCGACACCGTGGCCCGCGAGCAGCTCACCGACTCGGAACTCGCCACCCGTCTTTCCTACCTCCTCTGGAGTTCGATGCCGGATGACGCGCTCTCCACCGCAGCGAAAGGCGGCGCGCTGAAGGGCGATGCCCTCGCGAAAGAAGTGGATCGCATGCTCACGGACGCCAAGGCCAGCCGCTTCATCGACGACTTCGCACGGCAGTGGCTGCAACTGAACCGCGTGGGCATGTTCCCGCCGGACAAGAAGCTCTACCCCGCCTACGACGCGTGGCTGGAGGAAAGCATGCGCTCAGAGCCGGTGGAGTTCTTCCGCGAGATGTATAGCAAGAACCTCTCCCTCGACAGTTTCATCGATTCCCAGTGGACCATGGCCAATGCCCGGCTCTGTGAATTCTACGGATTGCCCGAGCCCAAGTCCGGCGCCTTCCAGCGTGTGTCGCTGAAGCCCGAAGATCGTCGCGGCGGCCTGCTCACCATGGGCGCGGTGCTCGGACTGACCTCCGATGGCACGCGCCATCGTCCGGTGCATCGCGGCGTGTGGCTCAGCGAGGTCGTCCTCGGCAAGCCGCCGCCCCCACCCCCGGCGAACGTGCCCGCCATCGAACCCCCAACGGCGCAAAGCCCCAAGGCAACCCTCCGCCAAAAAATCGAAGCCCACCGCAGTGACGCGAACTGCGCCGCCTGCCATGCCAAGATCGATCCCTTGGGCCTCGCCTGGGACAACTACGATGCCATCGGCCAGTGGCGCACCCGTGAAAAAGTCCCCGCCGGTGTCGGCGAAGATCCCTTGATCGATCCATCTGGGACCATGCCCGATGGCCGTGCCTTCAAGGACGCCGCCGAATTCAAACGCCTGCTCCTCGAAGATCGTGATGAAGTCGCCCTCGCCTTCATCGAACACCTCTGCACCTACGGCCTCCGCCGCGCCCTCTCCTTCGACGACCAAGACGACCTCAAAGCCATCCAGACTGAATCAAAGAAAAACGGCTATCGTATTAAAGACATCATCCGCGCCGTCGCCCTTTCAGACCTCATCCGCAAACGCTGAACCGACCACCATCACGCCACCCATTCATACCATGAGCAACTATCTCTCCCAAAACTGGCTGATCGATCGCCGTCACGCTCTCAAGGCGCTGGGCAGCTTCATCTCGCTTCCCCTGCTTGAGTGCATGGTGCCGCTGAAGGCGGCGGCAGCGGAAAAGATCACGGCAACGCCGAAGCGCAGCGCGTTCATCTATCTGGCCAATGGCGTGCACTCGCTGAACTACCAGATCACCACGGCTGGAAAGGACTACAAGTTCTCGCGGTCGCTCATGCCTCTGGAAAAGCACCGTGAGGTCATCACGCCCATCAGCGGTCTCCATCATCCAGGAGCGCTGAGCCATCACCACAATTGCATCTCGGTCTGGCTCACCGGCGGCAAGCTGGGCCCGTCAGACCGCAACACCATCTCGGTGGACCAAAAGATGGCCGAGGTCTCCGCGCCCCACACGCGCTACCCCTCCATGGAGGTCGCCATCACGCAGGACTCCCTGGCGTGGACGGCGGACGGCGTGCGCCTGCCCGCGATGCGTCGTTGTAGCGAGATTTTCGCCTCCCTCTTTGAAGAGCCGAAAGGCGGAAAAGCAGTCCAGCGCAGAGCCTTGCGCCGCAAAGGCAGCGTGCTGGACGCCAACCTCGCGGAAGTGCGCCAGCTCGAGAAAAAGATGGGCTCCGCAGACAAGGGCCGTTTGGAACAGTACCTCACCTCCGTGCGTGAGGCGGAAATCCGCACGCGCAGGGCCGATGCCTGGCTCGACACTCCCCTGCCCGTCATCTCCGAGGCCGACCGCCAGCGCACCAACCGCGACATCGCCGCCACCCGGGCGGGCGATTACTTCCGCACGGTCTATGACCTCATGGTACTCGCCTTCCAGACCGATGTCACACGCGTGGCCACCTTCAGTCTCGGCGGTGAGGGAGACGCCATCTCCATTCCTGAGATCGGCATCACCGAGTCGCGCCATCAGCTCAGTCACCATGGCGGCGATTTCGGCTACATGGAGAAGCTCACCAATTATGACACCTTCGCCATCGAGCAGTTCGGCTACTTCCTCACCCGCCTCGCGGAAACGAATGACCTCAGTGGCAAGCCGCTTCTGGGCACCACCATGGCGCTCTTCGGCAGCGGCATGTCCTACGGCCACAGCCATGGCAACGCCAACCTCCCGCTGGTGTTCGCCGGCGGCACGGACCTCGGCCTGAAGCACGGCAGCCATCTCGACTTCAACAAAAAGAGCACCAGCTTCCAAGGTTACGCGCTCGGTGCGGACGGCGCGCTGACCACCGCGCACTACCAGCTCTGCAGCCGCCCGGCGAACTCCGACGCCCACATGAGCAATCTCCTCCTCCTCATGGCCCAGCGCTTTGGCGTGGAGATCGACCAGTTCGGCGACAGTAATCAAGTGATCGCACTATGAAGCACTTCCTCCTTGTTCTTGGCTCCTCGTTCTTGGTTCTTGGTGGATGCGCCGCATCTGCGGAGGACGCGCCCTTCCGTCCGGAGGCGGGCAAGTTTCCTCCTTTGGAAAAAGCACACTCCTACCGCGGCGAGCTCGTGTTCGTGGATCATGCAACCCGCCGCGGCAGCATTCGTGTGCAGGGTTCGGGCATGTTTTTCCGCAACGATCCGCATCCCTTCGCCATGCTGCCTTATGGTATGGTGCGGTATCACGGCGCACCGGCGGATCTGCGGGACATTCCGCTCGGCACCGTGCTCCACGTCCGGGCCTACCTTCCCCCGGACCCCAAGAACTCCGCCGTGCCGGTGCTGCCCGTCAACAACAAGACCTTGGACGCCAACCACAATCGAGGAGCTGGCATCGCTCCCGCCGAGAACCACGTCCTCCTCCTCGAAGACGAGCCCAGCCACTGCCAGCGCGAGGGCCTGGTCTGGAAACTCAAGGACCTCGACATCAAAAACAACGAGGGAATGATCATCGCCACCCGTGAGCCCAAGAAAGGCGGCGACGCCAAGGCTGCGGAGGAAAAACTGACCTTCGATGCCGCCACGCGTGTCTGGCGCGGCAAAGAAGCCCTCAGCATCGAAGAAATCGTCGCCGAAGGCACCTGGCCTGCGGAAGGAAAGAAATCCCTCGGTGGCCAGGCCGTGCAGCTCGGCATCACCTGGAAACCCACCCCCGATGGCATTTTCACCCGCTTCCACATCTCGGACATTTGGCTGGATGATGCCTCCATGCAGCGCAGCGCCCACCACCAGACCGAAACACACAAGGCCTTCATCCGCAGCCGCTGGATGCCCGCTTGGATTGATGCCGTCGAGTACGGCAAGTTCGGCCGCGCAACGGTGACCGCCACCCTCTTCGGCGGCATGGATCCCGCGCTCTACGCCGATTTCACCAAAGGCAGCCCTGCCATGATGAACGCGGTCGAGAACACCTTGAAGCACACCCATGGTGCCTACGGCCCCGGTCACATGGCTTCGCGCGGCACCATTCAGGAAGTCATCAAGACACCGGGAGAAGCCCCTCTTGGCAGCAGCGGCATTCAGATCCGTTTTGAGACCGACCTCATCATCGAAGGCATTCGCCCCGGCAGGACGGTGCGCATCCGCCCCGGCACCTGGCCACTCGTCAACGTCCCCCGCGAAGAATACCTCAGCGACGGCTCCACCAGCATCGACGAGCGCTTCCCGACGCCATCCATCTTCACGAAATATTAAGGCGGAACGAAGCCCCCAAGACATGAGATTCGCCCCTGCCCTCCTCACCGCCCTAGGGTGCGTGCTCAGCACCGCCGCACCTGCTGCAGACGAGCCCTTCCGGCCTGTGGCTGGCCAGTTTCCGCCTTTGGAAAAAGCACACTCCTACCGGGGCGAACTCGTATTCGTGGATCATGCCAACCGTCGCGGCAGCATCCGCGTGGCGGGCAATGGAGTGTTTCGCCGGAACGATCCGCACCCTTTCGCCATGCTGCCTTATGGCATGGTCTGCTATCACGGCGCACCGGCCGATCTGCGGGACATCCCGCTCGGCACCGTTCTCCACGTCCGGGCCTTTCTTCCGCCTGACCCGCAGATCTCCGCCGTGCCGGTGCTGCCGGTCAACAACAAGGACAAGGACGCAAACCATAGTCGCGGCGTCGGCATCGCCCCCGCCGAAAACCACGTCCTCCTGCTTGAAGACGAACCCAGCCACTGCCAGCGCGAGGGCTTGGTCTGGAAGCTCAAAGAACTCGACCTCAAAAACAACGAAGGCATGGTCATCGCCAGCCGCGAACCCAAGTCTGGCGCAGACGGCAAGGCCACCGACGAAACGCTGACCTTCGACGCCGCCACCCGCATCTGGCGCGGTCGCGAATGCCTGGCACCGGCAGACCTCATCGCTGAAGGCCTCTGGCCCGGCAGCGGCAAGAAATCACTCGGCAGCCAGTCCGTCCTGCTCGGCCTCATGTGGAAGCCCACGCCCGGCGCTGTGTTCACCCGCTTCCACATCTCCGACATCTGGCTGGACGATGCCGCCACGCAGCGCGCCGCACAAAGCCAGACCGAGACCCACAGAACTTTCATTCGCAGTCGCTGGATGCCCGCGTGGGTGGACGCCGTCGAGTACGGCAAGTTCGGCCGCGCGACAGTCACCGCCACCCTCTTCGGCGGCATGGACCCCACCCTCTACGCCGATTTCCAGAAACGCAGCCCGGTGCTGGTGAATGGCGTCGAGAACACCTTGAAGCACACCGAAGGCGGCACCGCAGGCCCCTCTCAGATGGCCGCACGCGGCTCCATCCTCGACGTCACCAAAACCCCCGGAGAAGCCCCTCTCGGCAGCAGCGGCATCCAGATCCGTTTTGAGACCGACCTCATCACCGAAGGCCTCCGCCCCACCCGCGTCATCCGCATCCGCCCCGCCACCTGGCCCGACCTCCACCTGCCACGGGAAGAGTACCTCGACAGCGGAAACTTCAGCCTCGAAGACCGCTTCCCAACGCCCTCAATCTTTCCCAAATATTGAGTCCTCTGCGTTCTCCATTATATAGTCTCGCCCCTTTTCCAAACCATGAACACACCTGAAAACTCTCCCATCTCAACCCGCCGCGGTTTCGTCAAACAATCTGTCGCCGCAGGATTGAGTTTCAATTTCCTGCCTGCTTACCTGACCAGCGCACGCGCCGCGGACAATCCCAAACTGCCACCGAGCCAACGCATCAATCTCGGCTGCATCGGCATCGGCGGGCGTGCAGGCAGCGTCATCCCCGGGCTCACTGAAGGCGGCACCGCCGTCCCCGTGGCATTCACGGATGTCGATTTCACCACCGCCAAGGGCTTGGAGAAAAACCTCACGTCCTTCCCGGACGTGAAGCGCTTCGCCGACTTCCGCGAGATGCTCGACAAGATGGGCAAAGACATCGACGCCGTCAGCGTCGTTACTCCTGACCACACCCACTTCACCGCCGCCATTCACGCCATGGCACTGGGCAAGCATGTGTATGTGGAGAAACCCCTCACCCACACCTTTGAGGAAGCGGAAATCCTCATGCGCGCGGAGAAGAAGTTCAAGGTGGTCACCCAGATGGGCAACCAAGGCCACACCTCCGCCGGTGCGGACCAGTTCAAGCAAATGCTCGCGGCGGGCATCGTTGATGACATCGTCAAAATTGACGCCTGGAAGTCCCCCTCGCTGTGGTTCATGAACGCCGCCGAGCGCGCGCTCGTCAAAGGCTATCCGTCCGAAGAGCCAAAGCCCGAGTCCCTGAACTGGGACCTCTGGTGCGGCCCGCAGGAGGTCAAGCCCTTCAGCAAGATGTACCATCCCTTCAACTGGCGCGGCTTCCACCTCTATGGCGGCGGCATGTTTGGCGACTGGGGCGCACACATCATCGACTTCGCCCATCACCACCTCAAGCTCGGCCTGCCCACGCGCATCACGCCCATTGCGCTCGCCGACTACAATCAGATCAGCTACCCGCTGAGCTCTGACATCCGCTTCGAATTCCCTGAGCGCGGCGAGAAACTGCCCGCCGTGGAGCTGCACTGGAAAGCCGGCGGCGACACCAAGATCGACCTCGCGGAAAAATTCCTCGATCGCGACTCGGACGGCAAATTGATCCCCCCAAACCTCGGCAGCGCCGGCTCCCTGCTCTATCGGAAACAGAACGACTACATCGTTCAGCGCGGCTCCCATGACCGGCATTCCATCGTGTATCCACGCGCCAAGATGGTCGAGTTCAAGGACGCCATGGCCCTCCATCCGCCGAAGTACAATCACTTCCAGAGCTTCGTCCAGGCCTGCATGGGCAATGGCAGCACCGAGTCTCCCTTCAGCATCGGCGGCGCGCTCACCCAGGTGCTGAACCTCGGCACCATCGCCGAGTATCTGAACGTCGATCTTCAGTTCGACCCGAAGACCAAGCGCTTCATCAACAACGACGCCGCCAACGCCCGCCTGGCAGGCCCGCCCCCGCGCGCCGAGTGGGCCGACTGCTACAAGCTGGCATAAAGGAGCATGACGCCTCTGGACTGCTCCTTGGCGGTCCAGAGGATGATCTCCTTATTTGACCCGATACTTGCTCATCCACCGCTTCGCGCAGTCCGTCTGCTCGCGGGTTTCCAGACAGCACTTCCGGCGCGCGCGAATCCACTGCACAGGATCGCTGCCAGCGGGGATCAACCCAGCCCTGGCACACCAGGCCACGATAAACTGCCCCGTCCGCCCGCAGCCCGCGACACAGTGCACCACCACGGGCTCCCGGGCCGCATGGTGCGCATCCATCAGCGTGATGAAGCGTTCCATCTGCTCATCCGTGGGCACCCCGTAGTCCGGCACATTGATGTGATGGTAGGCAAAGTGAGGCGGCACGTCCTTGCGGTTGTCAAACTCGCAGCAGTTCACCACCGCCCGGATGCCATGCTCGTCGTAAAGATCGAACACATACGGATCCGGCCACCACGACGCCGCGATCACCCCCTCCACAATCCAGGTGAAGGGATCGGTGCGTTCAGGCTGACCTCGTTCAGGCCAGTACCAGGGGCGGATCAATGACGACATAGGGTTCGACTTCTCTAAAACTCAGCTAGGCCGTGAAGTAGGTATCCTCATGCGCATAAGGCGGCGCGCAGCAGCAGAGAAAGCGCAAGGTCTGTGACGCAGTGATCTGATGCCACGCGTTCGGCGGAATCAGGATGGCATCGCCGGGGGCGACGAGGCGGGTTTCGCCGTCGATCTCCATGATCCCCTGCCCTTCGAGGATGAAGTAGAATTCTTCGCTGAGCTTGTGGTAGTGGCGGTCGGTGGGTTGTCCCACGGGGACGGTGGCCTCGGCAAGGCTTTGGTTCTGCACCGGCGCGTTGGTTCGGTCCAGGATGCTGCGGATGGTACTGCCGTCCTTGGTGGTGAAAGGCGTCTGCTGGGAAAGCTGGTTGAGGGTCATGCGGCGCACTCTTAGCCCCAATCGAGAGGCTGGAAAACACGGATTTGCATGCCGTCAGATTTGAAGGCCGCAGAGTAAATCAGATGGGATCAACCACGGAAGACACAGAGCACACAGAAACCAGAGTCTGGTTCTTCTTCCGTGTATTCCGTGTCTTCAGTAGTCAATCTTCAGTCTCTCTCTTCTATCTCAAACTCAGGCCACCAGCCCGAGCTCCGAACAAGCATGGGATGAGCGGTCGGATGCGAGCAAGTCGCCGATGGCGGTGAGGATTTCGTTGGCCGAGTAAGGCTTGTTCAAGAAGGTATTGATCTGGAGGGAGGCCAGCGCAGCAGCCTTGTCCTGACGGCCCTTCGCGCTTCCCATGCCGCTGGTGGCGATGATCTGGATGTTGGGGTCCATCTTTTTCAAAGTGCGCGACAGAGTGACGCCATCCATGAAGGGCATCATGATGTCGGTGAGCACGGCTTTGACCTCTCCGCGGTTCTGGGAGAACTGGGCGATGGCTTCCGTGCCGTCCCCTGCGGTGATGACACGGTAACCGTGCGCGCACAGAGTCTTCTGCACGACTTCACGGATGACCTCTTCATCGTCCACCACGAGAATGAGCTCTCCCTGACCGCGCGGGGCCTGCATGGCGGGTGCGGCGCTGCTGGCTGCCACTGCATCCGGGGCGGCGGGCAGATAGATCTCAAACACACTGCCCATCGCCACACGGCTGCGCAGATTGACGAATCCCTGGTGGCTTTTGACGATGCCCATCACGGTGGAAAGTCCAAGGCCGGTGCCTTTGCCTGTCTCTTTGGTGGTGAAGAAGGGATCAAAGATCTTGTCAATGACATCGGCCGGGATGCCATCTCCGGTGTCGGAAACACGGATAACCACATAGGGGCCGGGCATGGCATCCACGTTCATGGCGGCGAAGTTTTCATCCAGCCGGGTGTTTTCCGTGGTGAGTGTCAGGACACCGCCGGCGGGCATGGCATCACGCGCATTGACGCAGAGATTGAGCAGCACCTGATGGAGCTGCGTCGGATCGCCAATGACAGGCCAGACGTCTTCGGGCGTGCTGGCCGAAAGGGTGATGTTCTTGGGAAATGTGCCTGACATGATCTTCATCATGTCCGAGGCTAGCTGGCTGGTCTCCACGACGTGACGCTGGCCGCTCATGTCACAGTTCACTGTGAGCAGCTGCTTGATGAGATCCGCACCGCGCTGGGCGTTGGTCTCGATGTTGCCGAGCATTTTTTCAAAGTCCTCCGGCGGCAGCTTGCGGCGCAGCATGAAGGAGGAGATGAAGATGGGCGTCAGAATGTTGTTCATGTCGTGGGCGATGCCGCTGGACAGCCGCCCCACGCTTTCCATGCGCTGAGAGCGCAGGAACTGCGCCTCCATGTTTTTCTTCTCGGTGATGTCCTCCACCACGGCGACGAAGGATCTCACGCCATCCATTTCCAGAACGCTGATGCGTGAGCGTGTGATGAATGGAGTGCCGTCTTTTTTCCGGGAGTTCATTTCCCCCATCCAGGCCCCCTTCTCACGCAGGACTCCGAAGAGTTCATCCATGGCACGCCGGCCTTCATCCTGCGGCAGGCTTCTGATCACTGAGTAGTGCTGACCGATCAGCTCTCCGCTCTTGTAGCCAAACATGGTGTTGCAGGAGTCATTGCTGAAAACAATGATTCCGTCTTCATCGCAGACGGTCACACCTTCGGCCATGCTTTCCAGCACCCGTCCCTGCATCTTCAGGGCTTCATCCGTCTTTTTGCGTCCGGTGATGTCGGTGTTGATGGCGAGCACGGACTTGGGCTGGCCTGCGGCATCGCGTACGAGAGTCCAGTGACCGACGATCACCAAACCGCGTCCGTCCTTGCCGATCTGCTGCAGTTCCCCCACCCATTCGCCGGTCTGAATGACCTGCTCGCTGGCGCGGTAAAACGCCTCCGGATCTTTGTAGAGCAGCTGGGCCAGCGGGCGGCCCGCCACCTCTTGCGCGCTCCAGCCATACAGCCGCTCGGCACCCTTGTTCCAGTAAGTGATGCGCTGTTCCAAATCATGCGCAAGGATCGCGTCCTGCGCTTTGTCGAGGAGGGAGGCCTGCTCGCGGAATTTCTCCTCAAGCATGCGCCGCTCTGCCATCTCGCGTTTCAGCTCCTCGTAGGCCTGCTCCGCTTTTTCACGATGGCGCACGGCATCCGCCATCATGCTGACGGCTGCGGCTTGTGACTCCTCCAGTTCGCGGGTGCGTTCACTCACCATGTGGTGTAGATCACCAAACTCGACCTTCGATTCCTGCAGCCGCAGCCATTTCTGCGTCAGCGCATTGGCCATCTGCAGGATCTCGATGGTATCAAAGGGCTTCTTCAATACGAGAAGGCGGTCCTGCGGATTGATCTGGTCCTGCATGTCATTCCATGAGCAGTCGGAAAAGGCCGTGCAGATGACCACCTGCAGGTCCGGACAGACCTTCCAGATGCGTTGCGTGGTTTCGATGCCGTCCCAGCCCGGGGGCATTCGCACATCCACAAATGCCATGGCATAGGGGCGGCCCTCAGCCAGCGCCCTCTCCACCATTTTCAGGCCTTCCTCTCCCTGGGAGGCGGTGTCGATCTCAAAGAGCATGGCCGCAGGAGCGCCAAAAATCCGGGCCTCAGCCGCCCGCAGTGCGGCGTCTTCAGAATCAGACTCGCTTAGGATTTTCCGAAAATCGTCATGGATGGCCTGGTTGTCATCGATGACAAGAATTCGGCGGTTGAGATTATCGGTCGTTTTTTTCATCATATTGTTTGGTTAAAGGCAACAGGGGAAGTTCCAGGGTGAATACAGCGCCGCAGCCGACGCCGTCGCTTTCGGCGGTGAGCTTTCCGCCCATTTCACGGGCCGCCAGGGCGCCGCTGTGCAGGCCGAAGCCGTGGCCGTCTTTTTTGGTGGTGAATCCGTGTTGAAAAATCCGCGTCAGATTCTCCGGCGCAATGCCGGTGCCATTGTCGATGACCTTGATCTGAACGCTGTCTTCACCACTCCGCGCGACTCGTACCTTCATCTGTTTGGCATATTCCTGCGGAGCGAGCGCCTGCGTGGCATTGCTGAGGAGATTTACCAAAATCGGCATCATTTTGTGCCGGTCCACCACGACGGGCGGCACCTCCTCAAACTCACGCACCAGGGATACTCCGTGACGCGAAAGACTGGTGCTTGTCATATTGATGGCGTCTTCGATGATTTCCACCACGTCGAGTGTTTCAAGGACACCCGCCACACGTGCGTGGTTCTGCTGCATGGAGACGATCTGCTTGATGTGCTCGATGTTGTTTTGCAGATGCCGCACTTCATCCAAGATCGCTTTCTGGGGTTCTGCGAGATTGTCCGCCAGCTGGACGAGATAACTGGGCAGCTCTCTGCCACGGGAGTCTTGCGTGAGAAAAACCGGGAGGTGGTGCTCATGCTCCCGCAGCAGCTGGGCCACATTCTTCAAGCTGGAGATCCTGAAGTGCCGTATTTTTCCAGCAACGGTCTCTGCAGAGACATTCACGCTGTTGAGCACGTTACCCACATTGTGCAGGACATTCGTGGCAACCTCTGCCATGCCGGCCTGCCGTGAGGTTTTGACGAGTTGCTTGTGCGCTTCGGTCAGCTCTGCCGTGCGTTCGACCACCTGGTTTTCGATCTGCGCATTGATGCTCTCCAGCCTGCTGCGACGTTTGGCTACTTCGAGGGTCTCGGTGAGGTTTTGCTGAATCGAAATCATGAGGAAGACGTCTTCAATCAGCACCCAGCCGACGTGCTCCAGCCACCGCCACTGGCCGGCATCCATCACGCCAAAGATGGACTGTGGCCACATCGTCCCGCGCACCACGTGGTCCACCACCACCACGAGGGTGGCTGTGACGAGCACGCGCCAGTCGCGATAAAACGCGAGAAAGGTGAGCGAACCAAAGATGTGGAAGTGAGTCTCAAAGCGACCGCCAGTGAGATGGATCAGGAGCGCGGAGGTGAGAATCTGCGCCACCGCGATGACATGGCGGGTGACCACCCGCCCTGGACGGCGCCAGGCCAGCAGCACGGGGGCAGCGCTGATGGCGCCTCCAAGACAAATGGCCGCCCAGACATGCCACAGGGGCTGGATTTTTGAGCCACTCCAAGCCATGGGGGAGATCCACATGGCAATGACGATCCCGCCCAGCCACTGCATGACCATCAGCTTGGCAAACAGGCGGTCGGTGAGGATGTGATTGCGGCGTTGGGAAATGCGGTAAAGTCGGGCGGTGCGATCCTCCTCGACCGATGCCAGTTCGGCATTGTTGCGACCGACTATCGAGTACATGCAGCCCCTCCTTGCGTGTAGTGGTTCGCAAGCAATCCTTTTTCAGCTCGATGGAGGGTGACTTTCGGCATGTTTTGCCTGTAAATTTAGCATTACTTATAATTACTGTAAATTAATATAAGCATTGCTTTGCCCAAATTTTAACCATGATTCAGCTGCTAAATTTCCATTTAGCGATTGAGTTGGTTCTGCCTTAAGCGCGTTCGGTCGCGGCTCTGCGGGGTTTGGAAAAAGACGGCAGCCTGCGGCATTGAGAGGAATGCGAGTTGATGGGAGCGTGGCTGCTGGCTACTCCTTGAGTTATGCCTCATGGATTTTCCCTCGAACAGTGCCGTGCCGTGATTACGGGAGCGTCTTCCGGACTGGGGGCTGAGTTTGCTCGGCAGCTGGCACCGGGTGCGGAGGTGCTGGTGTTGGTGGCGCGGCGGGCGGAGGCGCTGGAAAAGGTGAAAATGGAGGTGGCGGGGACGCGGACAAAAGTGCTGTGCTGTGTGTCGGATCTGGCAACGGAGGGGGGGCGGAGTGAGGTGTGCGCGTTTCTCGCCGCGAATGGGGTGGAACCGAACCTGCTAATCAATAATGCCGGGATGGGTGACTACGGGTGCTTTGCGGATTCGGCGGCGGAGAAGACGCGGGGACTGATCGAGCTGAACATCACGGCGCTGACGATGCTGACGCATGCGCTGCTGCCGCTGATGCAGAGACCGGGGGGGATCTTGAATGTGAGCTCGCTGGCGAGCACGCTGCCGATGCCGGACCTGGCGGTGTATGCGGCGAGCAAGGCGTATGTGACGAGTTTTTCGGAGGCGCTGGCTATTGAGCTGGCGACGAAGGGGATCACGGTGAGCTGTGTGTGCCCGGGGCCGACGCCGACAAATTTTAGTCAGACGGCAAAACGGTCGGACGGGAGTGACACGAACCGGGATGGGCAGGCTTTGCTGCGGATTCCGCCTGCGCAGGTGGTGCGTGAGGCGCTGGGGGCGCTGCAGGCGGGGCGGGCATGTGTGTTTCCGGGTGTGGGTGTGGCGATTGCGGGGCGGGTGTTTCGGCTGATGCCGCGGGGGATCATGAGGTGGGTGCTGCGGAGACGGAGTGCGAAGGATTAAGCTGGTGATGGGATTCGGGGTGTATGCCGTGTGTGTGGAATGAGATTGTTATGCGAGAGTTTGGTCCAGATGGGAGGAGTGACGGATTGGTAGAATGATGGAGGGTCAAATGATTTGGATTGATGGCTTCGGGAGACATCCTTTTGGAGAGAGCGGGTTTGTTTCTATGGATCGTGAGGTGAGAAGCTTTTTAATGATCGTTGCGCGGGGGTGGTGGAGTGATGTACATTTAAGGTGTGCGTTGTCCTGCCTGCCGAGCTCCTGCGATTGAAACTGATGCTGCCTGCGGGCAGTGCGGGTTTTCGCTGGAGGCGGCAGACCGGGCGTTTGGGATTGCTCCGGCGTTGCATCGTCCGATTGCGGACATGACGGGGGTGCTGGGGGCGTTTTCTCTGAGGCGTGCGGCGCATGTGATTGCGGAGGTGGAGCGGCGGTTTCCGCAGTTGAGCATCGCGGTGGTGCTGATGGATGTGCCGGCGCAGGCGCCGCTGCTGCCGTATGCGTTTTGGTTGTTCAACCGTGGCAGTTTATCGAGTGCGGTGGACAAGGGTGGGGCGAATCATCTGGTGATGCTGCTGATTGATACGAGCACGGATCGTGCGATCACGATGGTGGGCTATGGTCTGGAGCCGTTCATGCAGGAGGTGCATCTGCAATCGTGCCTGCAGGCGGCGGAGCAGCCGCTGCGGCGGAGGCGGTATGCGCAGGCGATTGAGTCTTTTGCGCGGGAGCTGGACCGGCAGCTGGTGGAGCTGTGCCGTCTGGTGCCAAAGCAGTTTGGTCTGGTGAAAGAAGAGCAGTGGCTGAATGCCTGTGCTGCGGGAGAAGATGCTTTGGGGATGGCGGAAAATCTGTATTGATGTGGCATGCTGACACGTCGCCACTTTTTGTCTTTGAGCCTTCTGAGTGGAGGGGCTTCTCCCCTGCTCCGCGCTGCGGAGTTTCTGCCGCAGTCGGTGACTTTCAAAGGGGTGGATAAATTTCAGCAGGTGGTGGCGCAGGCGGTGGCGGGTGACTGGGCGGCGCTGCCGATGGGTGCGCGGGTGGCGCAGTTCGGGCAGGCGCTGCGGGGCATCAAATATGTGGGCTGGACGCTGGAGATTGATGATCGCATTGAGTCGCCTTCGGCGAATTTCACGGGGCTGGACTGCTGGACGTTTTTTGAGATTTCACTGGGGCTGGCGCGGATGATTGGGAAGAGGCAGCGTGCTTATGCGCCGAGCGATCTGTTAAGGGAGATTGAGGAGACGCGGTATCGCGGGGGTGTGTGCCGTGGGAACTACCTGGACCGCATTCATTACCTGGATGAGTGGTACACGGACAACGCGGCGCGTGGGAACATCCGCAATGTGACGCGTGAGGTGGGGCCGGTGGTGAGGCTGACGGGACGTGGCAATGATGAGATGTCGCTGAATCCGAAGCTGTATCGCTATCTACGGGCGAATCCGGCGCTGGTGCCGCAGCTGAGGCAGTTCGAGGCGAGGCTGGAGAAGGTGCCGTTTGATTTCATTCCGAAGGACCAGGTGGCGGCGTGTGAGTCGCGCATTCAAAGCGGCGACATCATCGGCATCGTGACGAACCGGGCGCATGTGTACTGCTCGCACGTGGGGCTGGCGCTACGGACGGGTGACGGGGCCTGCCATTTCATGCATGCCTCGGCGACTTATAAGAAGGTCGTGGTGGACAAGACGATTCATGAGTATTTGAACTCGGTGAAGAGCCATGCGGGGATCGTGGTGGGACGGCCGAGGTGAGGGGGGCGTTGTTTTTGGTTCTTTGTTCTTTGTTGTTGGTTCGTCGGAATGGTGGAGTGGCCGCAAAAAAAAACAGAACCGATCCAAAAAGACGGAGTCGGATTTTGAAACACTGATGGGACACGGACTGTCACTGACGTGATTGAAGATCAGAGTTTTTAACTGCTGATAGGACGCTGATTCAGAATCAGGGTCCGGCCCTGGGTGGGGCGCTGATGGGGAGGCTCTTTGCCATTCAAAAGCCAACCCATAAAACTCACTGGCAAAAGAGCGGTGGTGGGGTAGTTCTTGGCTCATGAAACTGGATGAGCTCAGCGCAGAGGCGGACAAGCTGCCGGAGGATGAACGGGCTTCATTGGCGGCCCGCCTGCTTCATGGCTTGGAGAAACCCCACTACAGCGTTTCCGATGAGGAGGTGCTGAGCCGGGTGCGTGAGGCTGAGGCCAACCCTGATGTGATGATCACTTTTGACCAACTCGTTTCAGGGCTTCGCTTCCGTGCGCGTTAGGTTTCACCAACGGGTTCAAGCCGACCTGGACGAAATTTTAGAACAGTACGGGGAGATCGCAGAACCCCTGGCGGAGGACTTCTTTGCTGAGTTCCAAACGGGACTTCTGAAGGTGGCGGAGAATCCACGCTTTTTCCATTTCGACGCCTGTGGACTGCGGCGCTGCAACTTCGACCGTTTTCCCTATCACTTTCTCTACGACATTCGGGGCGACTACGCCCGCATCTGGGTTGTGAGACACAACCGCCGCAATCCAAGCTGGGGCTTGAAGCGCTTTTAACGGGAGTGTGCCATGGGCAAGAAGTCGGGCGTTGCTATATCATGCCCAGCCATTTTTGCTGCGCTCACGCGCCTGATCGGTCGGAGCGGTTGCGTCAGTTGGCCGTTGATTTTCAATTATATACTTCTTGAGATGCGCATATAATTCTTGGCATCTTTTTCAAGTACGCTTGCGCCAGCCTGATCCCGCTCAACGTTCCGACAAATCACTATGAGTTCATTCGATGGAGGCGTAGACCCAAATTCAAAGGTCGAGATATTATCCGCAAAGAAAAAAGTTTATCATAAAAAGCTGTCTGCGCTTAAACCTAGCGATCTGCTTGGTCAGGTGGGTAGCACGTGGTATTTTCCTACAGGTGAGGTTCGCACATCGAAGAAGAAGCACACCGGCTATAAAATCACCCTGGAATCAGGCGAGAGCATACTCATGGCAGAAGGAACCATTACTTGTGGGCAGTTTGGTCCAAATTTGGTGGAACACTGCCAGGATCAGCTCATTTGTTTTGTCGTAATGAACCACGTGTCCGACCGCAGCGATAGCCGCAGGAACTTCGTGATTGAGTTCAAGGGGAGCAATGATCACAAAAAGCTCATCGCGAGTGTTTGCAAAGGCAGTTCATCTGGAAGGAAAAAGTTTTATCGTTTCACTGAGGTCCTGAACTTCATTGACGGGCTTAGCGAAAATCATCCAGAGATCCATATCGTGCCGTGTCTCCAGGTCCATCCACATTACAAAGATCAATTTTATGACTTCGCTTCATGTGTAGATCCTCACATTTTTTTCATGCCATTGATCAAAATGCAGGATTTGGCAAACGGCTGGAATTCAAAGCCAGTTTTTCCCAAGGTGATAGCGTATTGCGGTAACAATAAAGTATACACAAGAAAAGTGGTTTCCTGCAAACGAGTGAACTCAGAAGGACCGTGGGCCTTGCCTGTTTTTGGATCTGACCATCCTTATTCCACCACCAGGCAAAGATTTTCATGGATCGCCAACCGGTTCCCCATCTTCAATCAAATAGCGCCTTATGTCAGCGATTGGGCGGCGGAGTGCACACAGCCGGGCAGCGGACAAGAGCCCTTACCACCAATTCCGCCAGAGACTGACTACCGTTTCTACAGCCTCGGAATATCCTACGATACTCTGTGCGCTCAATATGATCCGCCTGAAATTCTCCCTGACAAATTCCAAGAAGATCTCAACCAGCTTTGGGAAATCATTCACAGAATGGCTAAAGCCGGAGCGAAAGATGACACCATTAAAGACTTCCTGATCTCCAAAATTAAAGAAACTGTAAACAACGATGATTGACGCAGCAGGACAAAACTTGCTGAAAATCTTTTGAAGCGGCTTTCATATGCCCGAATTCACGACCGGCTCTAGTTTTGAGGACAACTAGCAGGAGCCTGCACAGGGCGGAGTCGATTCAGCAGCAAATAACGGAAGTCGGCCTCAATTTATGCTGAGGCATGACATGTTGCGAAAAGTCGATTTCTGGGCTGTAATAGCGGCCATCCATTGTTCTATGCGACTATACATCAATAATTTAGCCTATTGCACGACGCAGCAGTCAATTACCGAAGCGTTGGAACAAGCCGGCCCAGTGGAATCTGTCCATTTGTATATTGATGTAGATACAGGACGCTCAAAGCGCTTTGCCATAGCTGATATACAAGATCCAGCCGCGGCAGAAGCCATTGTTTCCATGTGGAATGGTAAAGATCTTGATGGGAGTGACATTGCGATAAAAATTTCGACTGCTGCGCTTTAGTCCTGAAAGTCGCAACCGTATCAACCACTCTCAGACAATTGCCCCCGCTGGCCTCTCATTGTCGAAGGTTTCAACCCAAAGCTGACCATCCGGCCTCAGAACACCGAATTCGAAATAACGCGGCCAATACGTTCCATCGGAATAGATCGGCCGGTTGAATATCATCGTGCCTGGACATTTGGCAGCGAGGCGTTCCATTTCTCGGTATTTCCGGCCTTCCTCATTCCATCCACGATTTGTTGCCCGCACCTGCGGAAAAATATTCATGTTTGATGAACCGCCAAGCGTGTGAGCAATGAAGTGCCCTTTGTCAACCGGGCCGATCCATTTCTCCGTCGGTCCCATAAAGCGTTGCCGCAGTTTTGCCGAAGGCAATTTCAAGCCTGCCAAATCTCCAACTCTGCCATACACCGCCACTAGCCGGGCGGATTTCAAATTCACTTCGTTTTCTTCCACGTACAACGTGTCGAACTGGTAAAAGAGACTTCCTTCAGGGGATTCAAAAATCTCAGTTTCGTGTTTTGTGTTGGCCACGTATGCCTCTTTCCAATCCCATTTTAGATCTTCGAGAGCGAATTCAACCGCCTCTTCATGTGGATTATCTTTTACGCTTTCCCAACGTGCATGGCTGTCTACTTTCCATGCATCCAGAATTGGATCTTCAGATGCCATTTATGAATTTAGTTTGTTATGCAATGTTTGATTTTCTAAAAAGAGAATGTCCTCGGCTTCATCAAGCGCCACTTCTGCCGACATTCCAATGGTTTCATTTCCATTTGAAATTGGATCTTGGAATACACGTGAAGGCAGAGAATCAATAATACCTTTTACATCTGCATCATCTCCAAAAAATCCTATGCAGCGTGAACTTTTATTCCACTCCAGCGCCCAGGCCCACAACCTATTCAATGGGTGTTGACGAATTATGATTTTAAAATGCTCGTTTGCTGTATGAATTAAGACGTTTGGCTGCCATTTTATAACGGCTTTCATAAACCCGATTTTGATAGTGTTTCCCCAATCAAGTCTGGATGTTTCCTGGACGAGGGTAAACGTTCCAGGCAAAAGGCTTCCTGCCTGATTTTCTTGGCTGAATGTCATCCAATAAAAAAATCCCGTTACATGGAATCGGCATAGCTCTTCGATGCGCTCTTTTTCCATTCCGGGCGGCCCAACGAAGCTGAAAGACATTTGGCAGCCTCCAAACTGTGCATTCACAGTCAAACGCTGCTGGCTCTTGGCCACCACAGTTTTTGTTTTTCTACTGAGACTTTTTTTAGCTTTATGCAGCGCCTCCTCAATTATGACGTGATCATTGGGACTGTTTGACGCCAGCGTGAATAACGTTATGGCAGAAATATCATCTTCAAGATCTCCCTTTTTCCGATTACAGCTTTCACAGCAATTCGCTATCAAGTTCCACTGGGCAAACAACTTGCCTTTAGGTACAAAGTTGCGACCAACGACATGTTCTTTCGTTACTTCATTTTCCGCCAAATCCTTCCCGCAATAGATGCACAATCTGTTTTTTAGAACTGAACAGCCATGCCTTGGCAAATTTGAATTCACTTTTCTATTTTTTTACTAGATAGTGTAGATACGCAAGCAGCGATATTGCCTTTAACGCGTTAATCCTTGTGCCATAATCGCTGGCAATTCCGTGCATGACTGCATGCCTGTTGAAATCGAAGGCAATGTTATGGAGGCGGTCTGTGCCGGTTCGCAGCGTTCCACGTTGAACTAGCGGTTCAAGCAGAATTCTCGCGTAGCTCCCAACTTCTGAATTTCTCCGCCGTTTCGCTGGTGCTTCAGACTTCCCAAATGAGAAAAAGGTTTTAGATTCCAATATCGACATGCTAATTCCATCGGCTTGTGCAAGGAACACAGGAATCGCGAGCAGATACTTTTCTGCATCATAGGCTTCAAAAGCCGCATTAATCGGCTTTTCTCTCTCTGGGAATTCGGCCACAAGGTCTTGTTCCAAAGATTTTCGTCGCGCCTGAAAATGCTCAATGAGCCAAACTTCCATTGCGGCAATGTCACGAACCTTTGCCGGTTCTTCCAATTGTCGCATGTTGAAAAGATCAAATTCAAAGTCTGGATACCAAGAATGTTCAATCATGACTTCCAATACATTTGGCAGTTCGTTTTCATGCTCTTCCATCGCTTCCCGGAACTTCGCCACGTGCCGGTCTAGTTTTTCAAACAACGATGTGGTTTTGCTAAGAGACTTCAAAGCCTTTCCCATTTGCGAAGGGAGTGAAAAGGCACTTCCAATTGCCGGAAGCGCTGTCATGGCCGACACAAAAGCAGGTGCTCCATACAGAGACGTCTTCTTCTCAGAAAGAGATCCGCCTGGCTGGAACAGGCTACTCATTTGGCTTATTGATTGACCGATGCCGGTGGCAAGAACGCTATGCACGCCTGTTCTTTTTGAAGGAGTCTTGTTCATTATCTGGCAAACTTGAACCGTTGTCGGTTTGATGCAAAATAGGAAATTGTGGCATGCAGCGGCATTTGAGGCCATTTTCGGTAAGGCAAAATCCACCACAACGCCTTCGCCCTAGTGAAAACTCTTCACCTGATGGACAGTCAATTGCAACGGTTGAGCTCTTTTTGCGCTTCTTTCTTTTTCTGACTATATGAGCGGTAGGCTGCCACAAAAAAAACATGTCGGGCATTATGTACACATAAACTGACGTAAAACATTGTCAGTCAAAGCTAAATTAAGACGGAGGCGCCGGCAGATAAGGCGCGTGAGTACGACGACGCTGATCACGGCGTCACGCGCATCGACTTCCGATTGAACACTCCAAATGCGCGGTGTGTGGACTCATCCACCGCCCGCCAGTGGAAGATACCGCTGATCGCGGCAAGACTTCATTTTGGGACGAACCGCCTTGGCTGTGGGACGGGCATGGATTTTTTGGATCGGAGAAGAAAGTGTGTGTGTGTGTTTGAGGGTATTCTGGTGAGGTTCCCCCCCCGGAGCCGACAAAATGTCGGCGCACCCAGTCAAGAGTTGCGCATGACGCGGCGCGTCTGGTGGCGACATGGCGGAGGAGTGCAGTGGGGAAAAAAAAAAGGATGCGTCATTGGGCGATGTTTGAAGACGTGTTTTTGTCGCTGACGATGTCACGTTTGGATGGGGCGGCGTTTTGTGTCACCGCTATGCGGTTACATGACCTTTGAGAGGGGTGGGTGATGAGGTTCCGTGGGTTGGCACCCACGGCTACGGTTGTGCCAGCCCTACGGGCTTTCGGAGGGAGAGTGTGTGGACTGGAGTCTACCATAAGATGGCATGAACTTTCTCCGGGCATTGAGCACGGGTTACAAACATCGCCTCATGCTTCGAAGCACCTGAACTCAAGGCGGCTGGATTGTGGAGCGGAGTGTTGCAGGAGGGACGTTTGCACGAACTGTGCTTCCCAGATTCCGGCTAAAGCCGGGACTACAATACATGCGCTGCCTGTCACCTGGGCTGAATTACGATGCTCCGTTGGGGCTGAAGAAGGGAGGCTGCAAAAGTACTGCGACTCGGCTTAGCGTCTCCAGCCGTTCACGCTAAAATCTCGTGGATCACGCGGCCGCCGAGGTCGGTGAGGCGGTAGTCGCGGCCGTTGTGGCGGTAGGTGAGTTTTTCGTGATCGAGACCGAGGAGGTGGAGGAGGGTGGCGTGGAGGTCATTCACGTGGACTTTGTCTTCGACGGCTTTGTAGCCGAACTCATCGGTGGCACCGTGGTGGACGCCGGCTTTGATGCTGCCGCCGGCCATCCAGATGGTGAAGCCTTTGGGGTTGTGATCGCGGCCGACGCTGCCCTGGGAGTCTGATGTGCGGCAGAATTCGCCGTCATCTGCAATATTGCTGGTAACTTTTTCATTTTCCTTCGATCAATCCGTTCGTCACAACCAACCTCATGAAACACCTCCAACTTCTTCTGTCTCTCGCACTCGTCCTGCACGGCCCGCTCTGCGCGGAGGAGCCGCAGGTTATTCCTTTGTGGGAAAAAGGGGCACCGGGGTTTGAGAAGTTGCGGGATGAGCCGGAGGTGATGAAGGGGAGCTCGGTGACGCATGTGAACAATCCATCGATCACGGTGTTTCCGGCGCCAAAGGAGAAGGCGAATGGTGCGGCGGTGCTGATCGTGCCGGGGGGCGGGCACCGGCAGCTGGGGTTTGGTGGCGAGGGGGTGGAGCCGGCGAAGCTGCTGAACGGGCTGGGGGTGACGTGCTTTGTGCTGAAGCACCGGCTGCCGCGTGAGGAGGGATCGCCCTACAATATCGACATTCATCCGCGTCAGGACGGGCAGCGGGCGATGCGGGTGATCCGCAGTCGTGCGGCGGAGTGGAACCTGGATGAGAAGCGGATCGGGATTCTGGGATTCTCTGCGGGTGGTGAGGTGGTGGCGATGGTGGTGTACGGCCCGACGGGGGGTGATGCAGGGGCGGCGGATGTGATCGACCGGGCGAGCTGCCGGGCGGATTTTCAGGTGTCGATTTATCCGGGGCCGCTGGGGGTGCCTGCGGGGCCGATCCCGGCGGATGCGCCGCCGGCGTTTTTCCTGGTGGCGAATGATGACACGAGCCACGTGAAGCCGGTGCTGGATCAACTGGCGAAGTATGAGGAGGCGAAGCGGCCGGTGGAGGTGCACCTGTATGCGCGGGGTGCGCATGGTTTTGGGATGGGGGGACGATCGAAGCTGGCTTCGATCCGGACGTGGACGCAGCGGCTGACGGACTGGCTGGGGGACAATGGGTTTTTGGCGAAGGGGGAGGCGGAGGCGCAGCCGAAGGCGGGTGGCAAGTAAAGGGGGTGGGCGAGGTTGATGGACAGGATTAACAGGATGGCAGAATTTCAGGATTAGGGGTGTGGTGCGCGTGTGTGGTGGGAGGAATGCGGCGGTGCTGGAGGGGTGGTAGATTTGGGTGTGGCGGCGGCTTGGGGACAAGCCGCCCTACCCGGGCTGGGGTGGGCGGATGTTTGGGGGCTAGCGGAGACTGGGGGGCTGCCGCATTCGGGTATTTTCTGGTATGCATGGGCGTGTGGCGACGATGAACGCGGTGGCCCATTCTTCGCTGAAGCTACGAAGGGCAGGCTGCGTTTCCTCCTTGGCTCTACGAGTTGCGGAGGAAAGGCTGTGCCTCGGTGCGCGACCGCAGTACAAATGGGGAGGGGGCGCTGGAGGCTGGGAAGCTGACGAGACATGTGGAGGTGGGTGTGTTTGCGGAGTGCTGCCTTCTACGCCGAGGCTACGAAGGCCAGGGCGGACTGGAAGTGCGCGCTGCAGGTGTAGCAGAGGCTGCAATCGAACAGGTGAACAGCGCGACACCCAGGGCCCATGGGTTGGGTGTGTTTGGCGTCGGGCGCGTATCGTGCTCACAGCACTCTCCGCCAAACGGCCCGACTTCGAGGGCGTTCGGACGCCATGGTACGTTTGCTGCACGCTGATGGACGGGCGGGCTGTCGCCACACCCATCCTACGACGGCCTTTGCCTGTCTTCTCGCTGATCTTCCAACTCGTTTTAACTGATCAAGGCAAAAGACCTCAGCCCTGCTCTCCGAAACGCACCTGACGTTGACAGGGAGCAGCGAGTCAATGAGAGCGCTGGGGGCCGACGGGCAGGAACCGTAGCGCAGCGGAGATGGCCAGCCGCAGGCTGCCCGGAGGGCGAACGCCGTGAGGCAATGCCCATCGTACTTTCAGAGGCTCGCTGTTACTTTTCGAAGAAGCTGGCTTCTTCGCGGTCGCCGACTTTGAGGTAGCGGTAGTAGACTTCGAGCTGGAGGGTGCAGAGGCACTGGCGGTAGATTTCGTCGGCGGCGTCTCCGGCGGGCCAGTTGGGGCGGCCGCGCTTGAAGGAGCCGTCGGCCTGCTGGGCGCCGAGGATCTGGGGGAGGAACTGCTGATTGTAGAATTTCCAGTCTTCGCCGCCCTGCTGGAAGAAGGCCTGGGTGTAGTAGTACCAGCAGTAGAGATTGCAGTTTTTGTTCCAGTCGAGGGGCTCTGCGGTGAGGAAATCGGTGAGGAATTTGATGCCTTTTTTGATGGGGGTGGTCTTGCCTTTGGCCATGGTCTGGAGGCCGAGGATGCCGACGCCTGAGAGGCTCCACTGATTGTAATGGGCGTCACGATTGGCGACGCCGAAGCCGCCGTCCTTGGTCTGCTTGTCTTCGAGGTATTTGGTCATCTTGGTGATGGCACTGTGGAGGCCATCAATCTTGAGGCCGGAGTTCTTGGCGGCCTTGAGGGCCTGGAACTGCCAGCCGGCGACGGAGAGGTCTTCGCGGCTTTTTTTGCCGGCATAGAAACCGGTTTCGGTGTCGTAGACCCAGCTGCCGCTGTCCTGCTGATTGTCGATGATGATCTTGACGCCTGCCTCGAAGGCTTCGCGCATGCCGGGAAGGCTCTTGCTGCCGAGGCGGGCGAGGGTGTACATTTCGCCGAGGGCGTAGGTGGCGATGCCGTGCTCGTAGACGGGGGCGTTGCCTTTTTCCGCCTGGCTGAAGAGTTTGTTTTTGTTCTTCTTCTGGGCCTCGATGAGGAACATGATGCCTTTGGTGACGTTGTCGCCGTAGAAGGGGGACTCGGGCGTCTCGCAGCGGCCGAGGTAGCAGAGCAGCGCGAGGCCGGTGAAGGCGCACTTGGTGGTGCGGCCCCAGGAGCCGTCGGGGTTTTGCTTGGTCTTGAGCCATTCGAGGGAGGCGCTGACGGCGGCCTCGCACTCGGGTGAGCCGCCGTTTTGACGGAGCTTTTCAAGGCGCTCCTGCGTGGAGCAGCGGCTGCGCATGGAGGGTGGCAGGGTGACGAAGCCGCCTGCGGCTCCGAGTCCCTGACCTTTGCCAAAGCCGCCTCCGGCTCCGCCCATGCCGAAACCGCCTGCGCCGCCGAGGGCGCCGCCGCCCATCATGGCGCTGACGTCGGGCATGTCGAGCGAGTCGGGCGGGGCTTCTGGGAGGGTGATGGCTGAATTGGTGCTGGCGCTGACCAGCTTCTTCATCGGCATGGTCTTGTTGATGGAACTGCGCTTCTTCTGCTGCACTTTGTGCTGGAGATCGGCGCTGGCCTTCGCGCCCTGCGCAGTGCCGCCGCCGGGGAGGAAGTCCACCTGCTTATCCATGACACCGCTCTGGAAAACGATGAAGAGGGCGAGGACGCCGAGACCGGCGTGGATGAGGATGCTGAGGAGGAGGGAGCTGGCGCCGGCCTTGCGCCAGAGCTGCACGAACTTGTTTGGCGGCTTGCCCACTTCGATGTGGGTGAGGGCTGGTGGGTGATAGACCTGACCTTCGATGTGCTCGGGGATGACGGCGGCGGCTTCACCGGCGTCGTCGGTCGGGACGGCGGCTGCCACGGGCACGCTAGGGGCGGGCATCACGGGGGCACCGGAAGGAGCTGGCATGGCGGGGGCCGCTGCGGCGGGCACGGGCATGGCCACGGGGACGGCGGCGCTGGCGGGCCGTGGGGCCGGGGCGGCGGTGGGGACGGTGCCGGTGGAAGGTGCGGGCGGCGGCATCATGGCCGGCATGGGCATCTGCGGCATGTAGCCGGGCGGATAGCCGGGCATCTGCGGGGGGTAGCCCTGCGGCATGGGGTAGCCAGGGGGATAACCTGGCATCTGCGGTGGGTACCCCTGAGGCGGCGGGTAGCCTGGGGGATAGCCGGGCATCTGCGGCGGGTAGCCCTGCGGCATGGGGTAGCCGGGTGGATAGCCGGGCATCTGCGGCGGGTAGCCGTGCGGGGGCGGATAGCCCTGGGGATGCCCCTGCGGCAGCGGCTGGGTGACACCCGGTGGGGGTGGTGGCTGCTGGGGATTCTGCGGATTTTCCGGGGTTCCTGGCTGCGACGGATTCATGAAGATGACCTTTTCAGAGTACGAGGACGGAACTGCGCCCCCTTTTCTTGGGGTGCAGACATTCAAACACTGACAAAAAAATCAGAATCCTTCGTCGCCGCCAACCGTGAAGGTCACGTTGGCGACCTTCGCGACTGCGAGGGCGTTGAGCACATCGATGACACGCTCATAGGTGGCCTGTTCCTCCGCCTGGATGGTCACGATGACCTTGGCGTTGCGGTTGTCAGCCTCCTGCTTGAGACGCTTGAGCGTGCTGATGAAGTCAGGGAGAGCTTTGTCGGGACGGTTGCTGTCGAATTCCTCTTCATTGAGGGTGACGGCACCAGATTCTTCAACGCCGACGATGATTTCGTCCGGCATTTCGGTGGGGGCATCGGCGCTGGGCGGGGCGAGGCCGGGGAGCTGGCTCTTGAGCTCGCGCTCGACCTTCACGGAACCAACCATGACCATGAAGAAGAGCATGATGACGAACACGACGTCGATCATGGGAGCGATCTGGAAGCCGACAGCGAGCTGTTCAGTTTCGATTTCGCGATGCTTTTTTTTGCCGGGTTCAGACATGAGGGGAAGAGTTACTCTTTGTTCAAGGCAGAGAAGGAAATGTCATCAATGCCCGCCTGGGCAATGACGCTCATGACGCGCTGGATTTCGATCGCAGGGAGACGTTTGTCCCCACGAATGACCGCCCGGTACTTGGCGTTGGCGTCGTGCCGGGCGCGGAGTTTTTCCACGAGCGGCTCCACGACGTCATAAGAGCTGTTTTCAAAGAGGATGGTCGCCTTGCCATTGGTCCAGCGCACATTGATGTTTGCCTCGTTCTGAACGTCTTTTTCCTTTTTCTTGGCATCTTTGGCGACAGGGAGCTGAATCTCCTTGTCGATACTCAACACCTGCGCCGAGGTGATGCTCATAAAGAAAATGAGCAACACCAAGAGCACGTCAATCATCGGAGCAATCTGAAACTCCGGTTCGCCATCACCACCGCCGCCGCCGCCGCCCATAGTGTTAGAAGGTCAAGGGTTGAGTATAAGAGATAAGAGGAGGATGAATCAGGCTGCAGTGGCAGGCTGAACGTCGCCAGCGACCCAATTTGGGATGGCGGCGTAGAATTCTTCTTCGCCGACGTGGGCGTCCTTGAGATGAGCGTAGGGCATCTTGCGGAAGAGGGCCATGACGATTTCCTGGAGATCGCTCATGCTGACCTGGAGGCGATTGCGGAGGAAGTAGAAGAACATGAAGGCAGGAACGGCGATGAAGAGACCGGAGGCGGTGGCGATGAGCACCTCACCGATAGCACCGGAGAGCTTGGCGGGGTCCCCTGCACCGCTGGTCTTCAGGGTGGAGAAGGCGCGCATCATCCCGGTCACGGTGCCGGTGAGACCGATCATAGGGGTGCAAACACCGATAACGGAGAGGTAGTTGATGCGGGTCTGAACGGCGGCGTTGACCTTGTTGAGCTCGCTGAAAAGGGCGGCTTCGGTGGCGTCATGCCCGTCTCCGAGGAAGCTGAGTCCGACGCGGGTGGTGTTGGTGAAGGCGGAAGGATTGCCTTTGCAGAACTGGTAGGCGCCGACGTAGTCACCAGCGCGGAAGAGATCCTGAACCTGGGCGACCTGGGCAGGAGGGGCGGCCTTTTTGATGCCGGTGCGCATCCAGAGATCGACGGTGAGCCAGACGAGAGCGATGGAGCAGGCGGTGATGGGATACATAACCCAGCCACCTTCGATGAAGCGATCGATCATCGATTCGGTGTGAACTTCAGCTGCAGCACCTTCCGCAGGGGGAGCGGCGTCTTCAGCATACAGGTTGAAGGAGGTGAGGACACCCAGAGCCAGCAGGACGCAAAGGAACGCGCGGGCAGGGCCGTTGGGGATGTGGCGGGTCATGATGGTGGCAGTGTTGGTTTGCATGGGGAAATGGATCAGGCTTTGGGTTTGGAGTCGGTGGGTTTGGCGGGCTCGCCTTCCTTGGGTTTGGCTGCGTCCGACTTGCCATCGGCAGCGGCGGCGTCAGCCTCTTCCTCGGGGACATTCTTCATTCCGGCAATCGCGGCTTTCTCCTTGGTGGCGGATTCTGCGACCGGGGAACCGGGGTAGGATTCACTGATGCGGGCGAGGAAGGCGTTGGCGTCCTCATAGCGCTTCATTTTAATGAGGATCTTGGCGGCGTTGAGCTCGGCCTCAGGGACGCGCTGCATCTGGGTGCCGTAGAAGACGGGGATGCGGAGGTAGGCGAGGAGGGCTTTTTCCCACTCCTTCTTGCGGGAGTAGACGTCTGCAATGAGGGCCCAGAGGGAGGCGCCAATGGCGGAGTCGTCGGTTTCCTTGAGGATGCTCTGGGCTTCCACGAGGATGCCGGCGTAGTCCGAGGAGGTCTGGCGCTCGATGTCGAGCTGAATGATGCGAAGGCGCATCTTCTGAGCGTCGGTGAGCTTGAGGGCGCGGAGAGACGGGAGGGCTTTGACGACTTCGTCGAACTTGCCGCCCTGATTGAGCGCTTCGATGTAGGCGAAGTAGATGTCGATGTACCAGTTGCCCTCGATGCCTTCGAAATGCTCGAAGAAGTCACGGCCCTTCTTGAGGACGGCGATGGCTTCATCGGTCTTGCCTTTGGCGAGGAGGTCGGCGGATTCGGTGAGTTCAGCCGGATAGGGCCACTCGAGGGAATCAATGTTTTTCTTTTCCAGGATGGTGGTGGCTTTGTTTTCACCGATCTGAACGGTGCGGACAATCTTGCCGTCCTGAATGGAGAACTCGGAGGAGAAGACGCGGTTGCCGTCCTTGAGGACGATGGCCTGGCCGAAGGCGGAACCAGCGGCGAGGACGGCGAAAGCGAGCAAAAAGCGGGCGAACGAGTGCATGAAAATCGTGGAGTGGGTTCGCGTGAAATTACAGGGTGGGGAGGAGTTTCTCAGCCTCTTTCTTTTCCGGCTGCGCCTCAAGATCCTTGCGTTCGATCATCTCCTGGATGGTTTTTCTGGCCTCCTCGCTCTTGCCGAGAGCCTTGAAGGACTTGCCGCAGAGGAGGTAGGCCTTGGCCATTTCGTCCTTCCATTTCTGGTGGGCGATGAAGACGCGCTGGAAGTAGGCGATGGCAGCTTCGTGCTTGCCTTGAAGAGCCTCGATCTCGCCAAGCATGCGGAGGGCATTGGCGGTGGCGTGGCCGCGCCATTCCTTGGTGTTGGAGATGGTCTCGAAGATCTTCTTGGCTTCGTCATACTTCTTGAGTTTGACGAGGGTCTTGGCCTCCCCCTGCGTGGCATCAAGCACGTGGGAGCTGCCGGGATAGTTGTTGAGGGCATCGCGGAAGAGTTCCAGAGCCTTGTCATATTCGCCCTTTTCGAAGGCGATTTCAGCCAGACCGACAGGAGCGCCGTCTGAGAATTCACTGGTCTTGAAGAAGTCTCTGAGGCGGACGTAGCAGCCATTGGCTTTCTCGAGATCGCCTTTCTTGCGGGCGGCATCACCCACGATGCTGAGGAGCATGGGGCTGAGGTCATCCGGCTTGGCGACTTCGACGATGATGGTGAGGAACTTCTCGGCCTTTTCAGGCAGCTTCATGGTCTTGGCGAGCCATGCCTTGGCAAAGAGAATGCGCATCTGAGCGGTGCCGTTCATGGCGGCCTGCGGCGGGCTGAGCAGCGTTTCGAGCTGTTTTTCGACGTCTTCAAAAGTGACCTCTGGCGCGGGAGCGGCAGCGACCACAGGGGCTTTTTCGGCGGCCTTGGCACCATCCGCAGGCGGTGTGGTGGGAGCAGAAGCTGCGGCGACGCGGCGGCGTTTTGGAGCGCTGATGGAAACGAGCTGCTGGATCAAGCCTTCCACCTGCTGATTGGCGACGATGGGGATGCGGGTTTTGATGTGTTCAGCGAGGAGCTTTTTGGCTTCCTCCACCTTGGCTTCCTTGATGAGAGCGCGGCTGATCCAGAGGATGGCCTTGAGGGCGAGGTCGTCGTTGTCCTTGTGGGTGTTGTAGTAACGCTGCCACATTTCCGCCAGTTCCTTCCACTTGTTGGCTCCGACGTAGAGATCCGTCAGCTGATCCATGGCGTAGGTCAGCACGTCATCGGTCTTGGCCTTGTCCACAGCGAGGGCGAACTGAATCATCGCGTTCTCATAGTCGGCGCGCTGATTGTAGATGTCCCCGAGGAGGGCATGCACCTGACCGATGTTCTGATCGTTCGGAGAGTCTTTGACGATGCTGAGGAGTTCAGATTCCGCAGTTTTTTTGTCGCCGCCCTGGAAATCAATGAAGGCGAGGCGGTAGCGTGCATCGACGACATACTGCCCCTTGGGGTTGTCCTTGATGTATGTCTTGAGGGCCTTGGTCACGCTCTTGGAGTCGTTCTGATAGAAGTAAGTCAGAGCGATGCGGTACTGGAGATCGTCCTTGTAGGTGGTCTGTGGGAAGTCCTGGAGCACCTTTTCATAGGTGGTGCGGCACTCGTCGAAGCTCTGGAGTTCAAACTGGACGCTGCCGATGAGGAAGTAGAGGCGCTCTTTGTCGGCCTTGGGGAAGCTGAGGGCTTTTTTCCAGGCGGCGATGGCTTCCTTGAGCTGCTTGTTCTGGTAGGCCAGCATGCCGAACATCATGGAGACCTCGCCGACCATGTCGCTGTCCGGGAAGTTTTCGATGAATTCCAAGCACTGCTCGCGGGCCTCCTTGATGCGCTTCAAGGAAGCGTTGACCATGAGGAGGCCGTACATGCACTTGTCGCGCTGGGCGAACTGCTTGAAGTCTTTGACGACGACTTCGAAGGCGAGAATGGCCTGCCAGAGGCGGGAGGGATCGCCCGCGCCGGCGTCGGTGGGGGAACCCATTTCATAGTAGCAGCGGCCGAGGCGGTAGTAAAGAGAGGCATCGTAATCGGTGCGCTTCTCGATTTCGGCCATGATTTCCTTGTTGGCCTTGAGCTTGGTTTCGATCTCGTCCTTGCGCACGCCCTTGGCGGTCTTGAGCTGGGCTTCCAGCTTGGCCACCTGCTCGGTCTGGATGCGGGAGATTTCGTTCTTCTTGCGGACGAGCTGGTAGGCGCCGAGAGCCTCCTTGTAGGACTTCTTTTCCATCATCTCATCGCCGAGCTTGAGATAGATGTTGTTCATCTGAGCAATGCTGTCGCCACCGGAGGCGAAGTTGCGCACCTTGTCCATGAGGGCGGTGGCCTGATCGAGCTGGCCGCTGCTGACGTAGATGTTGGCTGCGAGCATGGCGGCCTGGATGGACTCCGCACTGCGGATCCCGTCTGCGAGGACGTTGGTGAGAATTTTGAGAGCCTCGTCCTTCTTGTCCTGCTTGTTGAGGGTGTCGGCGATGATGAGACCGGCCTCGGCTTTCTTCTCGGGTGAATCGCGAACGACGTTGGTGAGCACTTCGATGCCCTTGTCCTCCTTCTTGCTGGCGATGTAGGAGCGGCCCAGAGCCATGCGGACATCGATAATGGCGGAGCCCTGCGGGAACTCCTTCACGTAGGCTTCGAGGGATTCGATGGCCTTCGGGTAGTCGTTGAGATTGTAGTAACAGGCGCCTTCGGTGAAGAGGATGCTCTCGAAGGGCTTGTTGTTGAGGTTTTTCTTGGCGATGGCGAGCTTGGAAAGGGCCTCCTGGTATTTGGCCTCGGCAAAGAGGGCGCTGGCAGCATTGATGAGGGCCTCAGTTTCCTGCTGGATGTTCAAAGCAGCGGGGGCTGCAGGCGCGGCGGGAGCGGCAGGGGCTGCTGGAGGTGCAGGAGGTGCAGGCGGAGGAGCCTGTGAAAACACAGGTGTGACAGCGGCCAGAGCCAGGGCGGCACAGAAAATGGGTCTCATGAGTTGCAGGGTGCGTTGCACATCAGCACAAGGTACTAAAAAACTACGGTGATGCACAAGCTTGATTTTACGCACTTCATTGGATGTGATGGCGCAATGTGGTTGGGCATCTGGGGAAACTGACATTTTTTGAGAAAGGGATTTGAGATTAGCAGGATGGTCATTTTTGTCACGGGAGAAAAATCAAAAGGACAAATTCTATCCACACAAAGAAGTGTTTGAGAATGAAAGTCCTTTCAAAGATCTCGTGGCCAGGAAGCGCCGGCATTAGCATTTAGAGGGAGTCGTTCAAGACGACTCGACATTCTCTGTTCGTCATTCAATCATGCACCCACATGTCCAATCCTGTACTCGAAGTTTCTGATCTCACTTTCCGCCGCGGCCGTCCCATCCTCAAAGGCATCTCCTGGCGGGTGGATCCCGGCCAGCACTGGTGCATTCTGGGCCCGAACGGCTGCGGCAAGACCTCGCTCATCAACCTGATCACGGGGTATGACAGTGCGACGGGCGGGAGCCTGAGGATCGGCGAGAGTGTGTTTGGCGAGGATGACTGGCGCGAGGTGCGGCGACGAGTGGGGCTGGTGACGAACACGCTGACCACGTACCTGGAGAGCGGAGAGCCGGTGATCGACGTGATCGCGAGCGGCCGGGAGGCGAAGCTGAACCTGATCGACGAGCCGCCGGCGGCGGTGCTGCGTCAGGCGGCGGGGCTGCTGGCGCAGGTGGGCTGCGCGTACCTGAGCGAGGCCCTGTGGGGACCGCTGTCTCAGGGGGAGAAGCAGAAGGTGCTGATCTGCCGCGCGCTGATGGCGAAGTTTGATGTACTGATTCTCGATGAACCCTGCGCGGGGCTGGACCCGGTGGCGCGGGAGAAGTACCTGCAGTGGATGCAGTCCCTGGCGGTGCAGCCGCACTCCCCTTCCCTGGTGCTGGTGACGCATCATGTGGAGGAAATCCTGCCGAGCATCACCCACTGCCTGCTGCTGAGAGACGGGCAGGTGCATGCGTCCGGGCCGAAGGCGGAGGTGCTGAAGAGCCGGAACCTGAGCGAGATCTATGGTGCGCGCGTGAAACTGGGCCGGCGTGGGGAGCGTTATTCGCTGCGACTTGCCTGAACCCACTGCCATGAAAAGATGCATCGCCTTCCTGCTGCTGACGGTTTTCACCCATGGAGCGGAGGAGGTGCGCTTTGAGCGGGTGCCGGAGGGAGGGGTGCAACCGCAGGTGGCCACCACGCGGGATGGCACGCTGCATCTGGTGTACCTTACAGGCAATCCCGGTGGCGGGGATGTGCGCTATGTGACTAAAAAGAGCGGTGCCGCCGGATGGAGCGCGCCGCGTACTCTTAACAGCACACCAGCCACGGCGGTGGCTGCCGGGACGATCCGTGGAGCGCAGATCGCGGTGGGGAAAGATGATACTCTGCATGTGGTGTGGAACGGACCCGGGGGCAAAAACCAGCCTGCGCCGCTGCTTTACACGCGGTCTTTGGATCATGGAGGCACGTTTGAGAAGCAGCGTGATCTGCGGGCGGACACACAGGGGCTGGATGGCGGGGCCTCCATCGCGGCGAGCGCGAAGGGGGAGGTGTACATCGTCTGGCATGGTGCGCCGGCGGGCGCGGCGCCGGGGGAGATCAACCGGCGGGTGTTTGTGCTGAAATCGACGGACAATGGCGGGACGTTTTCGAAGCCGCGGATTGCGAACGGGGATGATCCCGGGGTGTGCGCGTGCTGCTCGCTGAAGACGTTTGTGAGCCCGACGGGGGAGCTGATCACGCTGTACCGGGCGGCACGGAGCGTGGCGCAGCGGGACATCACGCTCATGATTTCCACGGATGGCGGGGCGACTTTTCAGCACCGGAACGTAGGACCTTGGGCGATCAACGCGTGCCCGATGAGCAGTGCGAGCGTGATCGCGGCTGGAGCAAAAACGCGGGCGGCGTGGGAGGCGGAGGGCAAGGTCCACACTTCCCTGCTGGATGAGACGTCTGCGGCGCTGGCTGTTTCAGAAGACAAGGCAAGGCACCCTGCTCTGGCGGTGAATGCGCGGGGTGAGACGCTGATCACCTGGAGCGTGGGCACGGGATGGCAGAAGGGCGGGCAGCTTGGCTGGCTGGTGCTGGATTCTTCTGGCCAAGCGACAGACAGGCGTGGTATCAAGCCGGGTGTTCCCGTCTGGGGCTTCACTGCGGCCTATGCGGAGGGCGATCGTTTTGTCATTCTCTATTAATAACAGTCATGCGCGCGGTCATCCTCCTTTGCTGTGTGTTTGCCACTTCTCTGAGGGCACAGTCTCCGAGCGGAGTGTTCACGCTGCTGCACACGAAGCCCTTTGTGGCGGAGGTGACGAGCGTGAGCAGCGGTGCGAGCGGCTTCAAGCTGGCGCTGCGGGCGGATGATGGCGGTGAGAGCAAGTTTGAGTACCTGAGCTCCATCCCGACGCCAGAGCAGCAGTTTGTGGCGCAGCTGAAGGCGCACCAGCGCTACGCCTTCCCGCAGTGCCTGATGGATTTCCTGGGGCTGGATGAAACGGTGAGGCTGATGCGCACGCTGCCGAGCAGGGCCTCTTTCTTTCCCTCAACGCCGAGTGTGCCGAGCGGGCTGATGGATCTGGGGCGCGAGCATCCCTTCCGGGCCACGGTGCTGGATCCGGGCCTGGGTGAAAAAAGCTGCGCGATGGTGCTGCAGGGCGCGGATTCGCGGCTGTATCTTGCGAGCGGCCCGTACACGAGCGACACGGCCCAAAAGATCGCCGAGAAGCTGAAGCGGGGTGAGATGTATGAGTTTCCCGCAGCGCTGGAGGATGTGCTGCTCTCCGAAGATCAACGCGCGGCGAAGGCGCGGCCCAAATCGCCCGAGATCGCGGTGCTGGGACGGTACATCGGAGCATGGAGCGGCACGCTGGAGAGTGATGCGACGGCGAAGGTACAGATGAACTGCCACTGGCTGGCGGATGGCACGGGCATCTGGCGGGAGCTGCGCTTTGACCATGAGGGGAGCGAGGAAGCTCCCACGCTGGACATTGCGCGTATCCGTTATGATGCGGGAGCGAAGGCTTACGTGAGCGCGGATCCTGCGGTGGGCGGTGCCGGGGCGCTGAGCAGCACCTGGGATGAGGCGACACGGACTTTCACCACAGCGCTGCCCACGCCGATGAACGGGCAGACGCGCATCAACTCGGCCACCTTTACCACGGAGGCCCGGATCGACTGGAAAACGGTGACGCAGGATGCAAGCGGCAAAGTGATCTCGACGAAGCGAGGCAGCTATGTGCGCACGGCCAAGAAGGTGCCGCCGGTGAAACTACGGACTGTTGGCGCGAAGGCCGTGCTTGCGGTGCAGCCTATCAGCGGGAACGGCAGCTACACGGCGATCTCCAGCACCTCTGGATTGGTGACCCCGCCGCAGAAGGTGATGGCACCGCATGCGCTGATGGAGCCTGTGATTTACACGGACCTTTTCAAGATGCGCGAGCTGCCGCCGTTTCGCGGGAAGGTCACTCACATTGAGTTCAATGCGAACTCGTTCACAGCGACGGTGGAGCGGGTGGATCAGCGGCAGGTGAACATCCATCACACGCGTGACGATGACTGGGAGCTGGCGCTGCGTCTTGCCAAGCGGCTCAATCCTGGCACGACGTATGAGTTTCCGGCGGCGCTGGCGGAGGAGTATCAGCCACCGGCGGAAGGGTCTGTGGCGCTGCCCAGCACCGATGCGATGCGCGCGCTTTCGGCCTTCATTGGCGAATGGAGCATGCACTGGACGACGGGTCCGGGCCGGGACCGGAATGACAAAATCACCGTGCATTACTTCTGGAGCAACGACGGTACGGGACTGTGGCGCGAGGTGCATCTGCCGGAGGGCATCCTCACGGGCACGGGCGGCGCGACGCAGGGGAAATCGAAGCCGTATGTGGAGGCCTCGCTCACGACTTATGATCCAGCGACCCAGAAATATGCTGAGACTTACTCCTCCTCCCTCAAGGGGGACGCAAGGCAGGAGGTGGAATGGGATGCGAAGACGCAGACTTATTCCATGGTCAAGAATGCGGTGCCAGGGGCTGCGGGCGTGCAGCATCGCGGGACGCGGCGGATTCTTTCACCGGAGCGCATTGAGTTTCACTCCAAGACGACGAAGGCTGATGGCAGTGTGCTGAGTGAAAGCGGCGGGTACTACAAGAGGATCGGGCCTTGAGGTGAGGGGGCTGGTGACGTGCGTGGCGAATCAATGAAATTTTGATGCCGTGCACGGTGAAACGACAAAAGGCTTGTCATTATTTTCGCCACCTGATAATTCGGGCGGATTCCATGAGCACGCCCAGCCAGCCTCTTCGTCAACCCGGTCTCATCGTTTACCTCTGCGGTCTCGGCACATCGGCGCTGGCGCTGTGGCTGGTGCAGATCGCGAATGACAACGGTGAAAATATCATGGGCTGGTATGCGAATGGGATCATTCCAGCGGGGGCGTTTCTGGTGGGGATCGCGAGCGGTGTGGGCTATGCCGTGGGATCGCGACTGCTGCAGGTGAAGCTGAGCAAGGCGTTTGTGCTTGGGATGCTGACCACGGCGGTGGTGGATTACTTCGCCGCGCACTATCTGACCTACCTGAGCATCATCGAGCTGCATCACATTCCGGCGGAGCGCTATGGGTTCATCGATTACTTCCGCGAGATCAGTGAAGGGATGTCCTTCAAGAGCCGCAGCTCGGGTGAGGCAGGCAGTCCGCTGGGGATGTGGGGCTACTTCTACAAGCTGCTGGAGATCTGCGGCTACGCGGGCGGTGCGATGGTGCCTTCGGCGCTGGTCTTTGGCATGCCTTACTGCAAGGACTGCCAGCAGTACCTCAAGAAACACCGCACCGGATACCTGCATGCGCCGGAGCAGTGGTCGGTGGTGAAGAAGCTGAAAAAGAAGGAACGGCTCGCGGCGCTGCAGGCATCGATCAAAGAGCTCATTGCACGCGCGAATGAGTTCACCGCGCCGATTGCCGCTGCGCCGCTGGCGGAGACGGAAGCGGCCCTTGCCACGCTGGATCAGACGATTCAGAAGGATGCTGCGGCACGCATTACTTACACTTTGAAGAAGTGCCCAAGGTGTGATGCGCACCACCTGGACTTGAACCTGTTTAATTACACGGAGGATAAAAAGGTGTCGAACTCGAACGTGGCGAAGATTGATAAGACGAAGGTGGTGGAGGCGGTGGCTTGAGGGGGATCGCGAATGCGGACTTCGGTGAGGGAGGTGGGATGAGATGGAGATGTCTTTGTGCTGAGCGGGGAAACGGGGACTGCGAGATCACGAGCTTCTTTGATGGGCGCGCATGCTTCGATTTAGCATTGCACCACAATCCTCTACGTTATGAATGGAACACATGATGTCTGGCATGTTTTTCTCGGTGAACTTTTGTTTTCAATCTGCAAGCGAGTGCAGTCAATCTAATAAATGCCTGCATGTTTTTTATCCCCATTTCTTGTATTGCTAGAATCGTGAAGTCATTTATTTGCCTGGTTTTCGAATGCGCAGAAAAACAATCACCAAAAAGAAGCAAAAAATGATGCCAAGTGAGGCCATCCATAAGGTGGCTTGCTGAACTCTCGCATCCACTGTTACCACCTGCTTACCCCTTGTTGCAGGGGAGGCTCCATTCATATTTGACTCAGCATTTTTGCTACTCTTGATCCGATCGATCATTTCAAGCAAATATCCTCGGAATTCCACGAGGAGCCCCGCATCATCCGGGCTACTTCGAAGCAACCGAAGCCACTCCAACGCTTCCTCGAAGGGTAATTGAGAACGATTTGTGCCTATCTTGGCAAGCGCCCTTGCCACTGAAAACGCCAGCCCAATGTCATTCATTTTTTCCCCCAATTTTAATATCCCGACCAGTGCATCTTCGTTTTCAGCCGACGCATGCAATTTAAGCAAGTCAGGAACACCAAGCAAAAGATCATACTCATAACCTGTCAAATTCTTAGGATTTTTTTTGACCAAATCAGCAGCTTTTTGAGTGTATAACTGAATAACCTCCGCGTCTATATCTTTCCTCATAGCCATTGCTTGAAGAACACCCGTCAATCCGCCTGACTTCTCCATTGAAATTTTTCCAGCCAGGGCAATCAAATACGGACCAAGATTAGGCTCGGTTTGAATGGCTTGTAAGCGACGCAGTTCTTTTGCCTCCCGAATTTTTTCCATCAACTCTAACTCTTTGGCATCCGCCGGCCTAGAATCGTCATACGAAAGATCCACCAGCATTTTAACATGTCGCATTTTCGCCTCATCCAAAAATGGATCCGCACGCGAAAGCTGCGCAGAAAGCCGCCCCAAACAGCATATTAACACTATTATGATGAGTCGCATTTCAGATTTATTTATTGTTCTAATCACAGACTCGCTTCATTAAGCATTAATAGTGAAATTTAAAGTTACTATCAATCATAATCTGCTGAACAGGAAAAATCCTCTTGGTGCCATTTATATCCATATTTTCACTAGTCCCACCCGGCAACATCAAATTATGAACCTTATTTACACCTCCAAGATAGTCCCCTTTTAAAGGACCTCCATAATGCCCTCTTTTGCTAAATAAATGAAATAACTCATGCGCCAGCACATAAGGAACACCTGCTGTTTGCGAAAAATTAATTATAGCATTGCCTAACACAACTTTGTTGGGATGCACATTGCGCGCAATGCCTCGCAAATGACCTCCCGTGGTATCACCTCGGTATTTTAAATTGAACACATAAAATACAACATAATCATCACCATTTTCGGGCGTACCTATCTTTCCAAGAGCTAATTCATCGGGAGATTCAGTTGGACCATCAGCGTTACTTGGAGCCTCCACCGTTCCGGTGTTACTCTTGATACTATCCGGAGTTGCCACAGGTCCTATCACCACACCTTTAATTTGAATTCCTGATTGCAGTAATCTTTCGTTTGCAACCTGAATATCACTATAAACTCTGGCAACTGCACTTAATCCTTTGTCCGCACTCGCACTATCTAACACAATAAAAGTCACAGGTATCGTTTTAAAAACTTTCGCCACATCAACTTGATATTCTATAGGAACCGGATTTGAATTACCCGCCCACGTAAGACTCTTGATTTTTAAAAATCCGCCGCCAGAAGCCTTGAAGACACGAGATTCTTTGGTGCTTGAGTTGTATAACAGCCCTCTTCCATTCCAATCTCTCGCCTGATCCCGGTCATAGTAGTCACTAACCAACAACAATGATTTACTTGATAACACCTTATTATAGTCATCCCACTGTAAGGATACGACATTGGGTGTTATATCTGGATCTCCGTCCGCATCATACGTTTGAACTATAATCGAACAATTTTGTATCGTGCTACCATCTTTAGCCCTGATTCTAATTTTAAACTGTTCCGGCTCAGTGCTGGCAAAATCAATTGTAGGCGGAGGTCCATCGTTCAAAGAATTTTCCAATTTAGCAATGTTCAAACGATTAGTTCCCTTAAATATTATAGGTTCAGGCCCCCCTGCAGTTGCAACCTTTTCTTGAGAACTCTCAGCTCCCACTTCGTCTGCGTAAACATTGTCTTGCAGAGGTGCACCCGGAAGGGGCGTTACATACTCTTCGGGCAGGTCGGGAACAGAGAATTCAATTTCTAAGGGCATCAGCCGGTAGCTGATAATCTGGTTCTCCACCTGGGGAGGGGTAATAATCAGACTATTTCCGTCGTTGGAGATCGCTGGGTCAGCGACAGTGGGTTGATATGTGACGCTTTGATTGCCTTCAGCGTCCTGACTAAATACTACGATACCCATCTCATCGCCAAAAATCATATCGCTCTCAGACGCATAGTCTTGAGTGCTTCCAGTGTATTTCTTTACAAGATACAGTCGGGTCCAAGGGACCTTCGGTGGGTTAGGAATCGTGGCTTTGACGATGGTGAATTTCGTGGCATCCCCGCCACCCTCATGGGTGAATGACCCGCCGGTGGAAGCGCTGACCCACGTCCTATAGAGCTCCATATTTCCGAAGAAAATCTGGGGAAATGCCTGTTGCGTGAGTTGTTCGGTGCCTCCAAAAGTTCCTGTATTGAATGCACCTCGCACAGCATCGCCTTGATCAGATGAATTTCCAGCATCCCACTCCGAAATACTTATGAATTCTACACCATAGTCATTATATGCTCTACCACTAAACCTTTTGTATATTGTTCCGCCGGGAAAAGGTTGGGTTTCGTCATAAAGGAAACCATAGCTTTTTATTGAGGCTAAGATTGCAGGGCCTGATCTGCTGGATGAATCAAAGATGCCGCTGCCAGCAAGAGCTTCTTCGACATCCGTGAAGCCGTCGTTGTCCTGATCCTGTCCGGCATTGGATTGGGAAGGATCGATGCCGAGCTTTAGCTCCTGGGCGTTGGGGACGCCGTCGCCGTCATCGTCGGCCTGAGCTTCTTTACCCTGATTGGGACCTCCGCCGCTGGGGTCGTTTCCGGCGAGGACTGTGGCTTCATCAGCGGTGCCATCGCCGTTGGTGTCGGCTAGGCGGGGATTGCTTCCGAGGTAGTACTCGCGCAGGTTGCACAAACGGTCGAGATCGGGGTCTGTCTGGACCGTGAAGGTGTAGTCGGCGAGGGCGCTCTGATACTGTGCAAGGGCCACCGTGTAGTCCTCTGGGCTGTAGTCCGCTGGGATTGGGGCCACCGGGGCCTGAGGAACAGTGACGGAATAGAAGAGAGCATAGCCTGCGTCGCCCGTATCGCGCAGATCGAGCTGGTAGCGGTACTCCCAAGAGTCGGGCATGCGATCGCCATCACAGTCGGTGTAGGAGGTGCGCATGATCGGTGGCACATACGCGGCTATGTAGGCCTCCCAGCCGTCGGGCAGGCCATTGGCATTGGCATCTGCCTGGATCTGCCACTCGGGGTGGTCGGTGAGCAGACCGTCGTCCGTGTCAAAGTCGGTGAGGAGGTAGATGCTGAAGTCCCAGAGCTGGCGCTGGGCCATCTCGCGCACGGTGCCCGGAAGGGTCTGCTTGAGGTGGGTGGCGAGGACCTGGGCATCGTTCAAGCCATCGCTGCGGCCGGAGCTTGCGGCGCTGAGGCTGAGGCCGAGCTGGATTTCTTCGAAATTCATCACGCCGTCGCCATCGTAGTCCTCCACGGCATCCGCAAAGCGGCTTTTGCTGAGGATGCCGGGATAGAGATCCTCCACGGTGTTGGGGATGCGGTCGCCGTCGATGTCGGCTGGATCGAAGATGGGCGTGCCCATGAGGTGTTCTTGCAGATTGGAAATGCCGTCGCCATCCAGATCATCGAGCGTGGCATCCTCGGCGCGCTGGTCCAAGGAGATGTTTAGCCATACCTGCACTGCCGCCAGCAGCTGAGAGGATGGTATGCCCGTCTGGGTGGCGAGCTGCACAAGGGGGGGGACTTGAAAGGCGAAGACCGTTTTCACCTGACCGAGATTTGCCAAGGCGTAGTCGTCAGGATTCGTGCCGGTCCATGGATAGGTATTGGCAGGACGCAAGCCTACTGCGGCAAGGCGATCGTAGAAGGGCTTGGCGATGGTCTTGAGCTGGCCGAGGGTGAGGGCGGCGTAGTCATCCCGCGAGACGCCGGAGGCGGGCGGAGCGAGCCAGTCGTTGACCATGGCATTGAGCGCGGTGCCAGCACCGCCGGGAAAAGCATCATTCATTTCCTGTGCCGCCTTTTGAGCGATGGTTTTGAGCTGACCGACATTGGCGACAGCAAAGTCATCCGAGTCAGCATCGGGCATGAGAGCGCCGCGAGTGCTCCACCAGTCCGGGGCAACGGCGGTGGCGCTTTGCAGCATGAGCCCGGCGAAAAGCAGCAGGGTGATGACTTCGCGCAGGAGTTGTCCGCGCAGGGTGCGGAGGGAATTTGAATTCATGGAGTCCAAGAAAAAGGTCCGGGGTCAGCAATCACTCGTAGCGAGGCTGGGGAGAATGCCGTGGGTGTGGCGGAGGCGGTGGATCAAGGCGCGGTGGGGTCCGGAACTCCGGGGGGGAGGGCCTTGAAATCGTCGCTCATGGGGATGTCTCCGGCGGGGGCGACGCGGATGGGCTGGCCTTTTTGGAGGTAGCGGGTGTCTGCGGCGTCCTGGGTGAGGATGGCGCTGTTTCCCCCGCCGCCGACCTGGCTGGTCTGGATGTAGCGGGTGTCTGCGGCGTCCTGAGTGAGGACGGTTTTGCCGCCTACGGTGAGGGTGCCGAAGACTTGAGTGTCGCCGTTACGCTTGATGACGAAGGCGTTGCTGCGGGCGTCTTCTGCGGTTCCGTTGCCGATGATGAAGATGCTGTCGCTGGCTTCTGGGGTGTCTGTTCCAATGTTAACTTCGTTAAATGATCCAAGCACCACCTGTCCCACGTGATTTGAATAAGCAGCCTCGCCAATGGCAATGCCACCTCGCTGTGCAGCAATACTTCCGTATCCTGAAGCGAAGGATTTTTCGCCCCCGGCAAACGAAGTACCAAGAGCGATGGAACGTAATCCAGAACTATTACCTGAACCAGCACCCATGCCAATAGAGATAGCGTATTGCCCCGCATAGGCACCCTGACCGATGCTTATACCAGTATTCTCGGCATTGGCTCCTGACCCTATTCTGACATCAAAGTCCCCAATCGCTATATTGGAACCCGAAACACGTAAGTAACGCTCATCTCCAAGAGCTTGGGTGACAACGCTGCCTGACTCATCCAGCGTCTGGTTGGTCAGCTTGAGCTTGGGGAGCTCGGAGGCCGTGCTGGCACTGGGGTTGAGCTTGACGGTGGAGGTGGAAGGATGGGCTGGATCATAGAGAACGAGGCCGAAGGCGCTGTCCACCACCATGGTGGGGACAAAGCTGGCGGCATTGGCGGGATCCACGCGCCACCAGACCCACTGGGCGGCACTACGGCCGAGCGCAGTGCCAAACATGGCCTGGGTGCCGGAATCGCTGAATTGCAGGATGGCCCCTGCGGTGGTTGGAGCTCCGTTTAAACTGCCGATGCTGATGATGTTGCCGGGAACGCCGAGATCACCGCCGACGGTGGCGAGGTTTTGCGGCTGAACCTGAGCTCCTGTCGGAGTTCCGGAATTGATGGTCTGACCATTGCTGAGTGTGGTGCTGCCGTTGACGTCATTGAGCATGCCGGTGGCATTGCCATTGACGGGATCGGTGACGGTGATGGTGCGCACGCCGCCGGCATTGGGGGCGCTGAGGGCCAGCTGCTGACCATCGTAATAACCCATATAGTAAGCATTACCGTCGTATTGATAATTATATCGCCATACTTGATTGCCGACGAGTATCGTGGCGGGACCGCTGCCGGGTGCGCCGCTGCCTGCAGTGGGAGCCGGATTTGGCTGCCAAGGCGTGTCGTTGGCATTGGGGTCAACGCTGTAGATGGGCATCGGCAACGAGTTGGAGGTGCCAGTTTGAAAGATGCCGTTGGTACTAAGATATATACCACTGGCGCTGGTGTTTGTGCGGTAGTCGGTCAATGTCACAGGACCCGGAACATTCGTCACTGGGTCAATTCTAATTTTGAGCAGACGGCGATGGTCATCTGGTGTGAGGGGTGCCGCTACAGGATCGGCGGTGTACACGGCATTCCGTGTATTGCCATAATAGGCGGCCGTGCTGGCGGGAGCGCCGTCATCCATCGTTGTTCCGAGGAAATTCCATACTTCGGTGCCCACATGCACAGCGGGCGCAAAGGGAGACTCATTGCCAGTGGGAATCTGCGAGCCATCTGTATGAGAGGGACATGCTGGCAGACGACTCTGGGTATTTTGCAGGTAAACAAGAAAGACTCCCACAGAGGGATCAAATGTGCCAGAAATGGGACTTTCTCCCTGGGTGCCTGAAACACGCATTGCTGCAGGATCTGTACCGTCCAAGCTCAGGCTGTCGCCCGCTGTGGGAAAGGAGGTGTATTGATTGGTGCCTGCGGTGCGCCGGTAAAACACGTCTCCAACCCAAAACGCCGGGGGGCCGGAATCGGGCGCAATGGCTGAGATGGCCACCCCCTGCACGGTAAAACTGCCGCCCTTTTGGAAATAAGCAGTGCCCGTGTGGATTTCTCCGTTGTGGTTTACCTGCACGCTCGCATTGGGAACAGATGCGGTGTTTCCACTGATGCTCACCGTCCCACCGCTGGTCAGGTAAACGTCTTTGCGATTGCCGCCGGCATCACCGTAGCCATTGCTGAAGGAGTAGGGAGTGCCGTCCACCCAAAGCGTGGCGACCGTGAAGAAAGGGGTTTCGCGGTTCGGCGCGCTGACCTCGACATCCCAGCCAGCGATGCTAAGCGGAGCGCCGTGCGCATAGCTGCCTACGCTGGTACCATTGAGGCTGATATCAGCACTGCCTGCATTCTGCATGAAATCGCGCACTGATCCCTTAAAGACCAGCGTCCTGCCATTGGAGTCAGGCCCATAGGTGTCGGTGACCACACCGGCCGTATCGATCGCCCCGGATTGCCAGCTCAGCAGTGTGCCGTTGAGATAGAGCGTCGCCTGAGTGAAACTGGGCGCGGTGCGTGCCTGCCACACTAAATTGTTGATACCCCCAGTGAAATCAGCGGAAAAACTGCCTGCATAGGGGTCTGATCCGGTAATGCGCTGTGTCGGCTGCGCATCACCCGCAGCCCATGAATAGGTGATTTGGACCTGGTCGCCAGCCGGGCTGGAATAGTTGTCCGTCCAGTGGGTGGACGTGGGATTGTTTTGAGCGTCAAAGGCGTAGCTAGCCGACCCCTGGCTAAAAGTGTAAGTGGCTCCAAGCAAATTGAGGCTGGCAAGCCCTGAAATGGGTGCTGCTGAGTAGCCATTGATATAAAAGTTTCCATTGATCTTGTAGCCCGTCAGATCGCCTGTAATACGGCCATTGGGATCCACGATGAAGGTGCCGACGTAGGGGCCGTTGTAGGAGGCCGACATTGAATAGGCCTCCGAAACGCTGCTGGATACTCCGCCATTGCCATCTGGCACGTAGGAAGTGAGCAGGGTACGTGAAATGTAATGCGCCCCATTTGGTGCAGTGTAATCGACAGTCTCGGTATCGTGCGCGTAATTCACGTACCACATTCCATTCACCACGCAGCCGCTCTCAGAGCCACTGAGAGTGCCGTCTGCTGCGACGGTGAACTGGTTAGTCTGGTTGCCATCGTAGTGGCTGTAGGTTTCGGTAACGACGGGAACAACCTGACCACTGGCATCTTTAATGTAATTGGTGAAGTAGTCGTACCAAGTGTAAACATGCCCATTGGGCAAGGTCAAATTTGCTGAGTTGGTAACGTGATTGTTTAGATACCACGTGCCATTCACAAAGTAACCCGTCTCCGTTCCGGTAACTTTCCCATCGGCAGCCACGTTAAGAGTGCCCTGTCCTGTGTAGACCTGCGTCGTGGTTGTGTCAACAGTACCTGCAGAAAGAGAAACTACATTGTTCGTGGTGGTGGTTACTGAAGTGTAGTTTACACCATTGAATGTCAATGCAATGTCACTGGTGGTCACCTGCGCCTTGTCATGATAGACACCGTTTTGCAGGTAGCCATTGATGGGCACCGCGCCCCTGCTGCCAGTGACCGTCGCCAAAGTCGGGTTAGCGACTAATCCCGTCACAATGAGTGTGTAAACTCCACCCGCCGTATTCCTGTAGCCATCGTTACGCTGGGGAGAAGCCGAATTGGATGTGTACCAAGCGTAAGTATAGTTGAACCCTCCAACGGGCACCACGAAAGTGGTGCCACCGAAGGTGGGACCAGCATAAGAAGGGGTCACCCACAACAAAATACTGATTAGAAATAAAAGGAAATCTACACGGTGTTGTTTCATAGGTCTAGGCAAAGGGCGTATCCATTCTCATGTGAGTTATGTTTTTCAAACCAAAAATACATCAAATATTTGTGTCAACTAAAATAAATCTTTATCTTATTGACAATAAATCATGTAAAATGCAGCGGTCTTTTTACCGCAGCCCATCCCTCGGCCTCTCCCCAATCTTTTTATTAACAACTGCAATTCTTAAGGGATTTGGCGGGGATATATAATGGAGCATCTCAGCAGGTGGAAACGCAGCTGGGAACTAGTGAATGCGGCGTGATGGCTTGTTTGTGAGCTTGGTGATGAACTTGGCGGGTTTGGGGCGTTTGTTTGGGCTCTCTCTTTTTCCCAACCATGAAATCCAAGCTGCTTCTCCTTGCCGTTCTCGCGTCGTCCATTGTCCGTGCTGAGGACAGCCGTCTGCAGGCGCCGAAGGATCTGAACGGGTATTTTCCTTTCAATCCGCCGTCTTCGCTGAGTGAGTGGGATGCGCGGAGGGATTATGTGAGGAGGCAGATCCTGGTGGCGGAGGGGCTGTGGCCGATGCCGACGAAGACGCCGCTGAATGCGGTGGTGCATGGGAAGGTGGAGGGGGATGGCTTCACGGTGGAGAAGGTTTACTTTGAGAGCGCGCCGGGATTTTTTGTGACGGGGAGCCTGTGGAAGCCGAAGGTGATCAAGGGCAAGGTGCCGGGGGTGATGTTTGCGCACGGGCACTGGAAGGATGCGCGGCTTTCGATTGAGACGGATGCGAAGGTGCGGGCGGAGATCGCGGCGGGGGGCGAACGCTTTGAGCGGGGCGGGAAGAGCATTTTTCAATCGCTCTGCGTGCAACTGGCGCGGATGGGCTGCGTGGTGTGGCAGTGGGACATGCTGAGTGATTCGGACTCGGTGCAGATCCCGCGCGAGATCGTGCACACGTTTGCGAAGCAGCGGCCGGAGATGAACACGGCGGAGAACTGGGGGCTGTACAGTCCTCAGGCGGAGGCTCATTTGCAGTCGATCATGGGTCTGCAAACGTGGAACGCGGTGCGGGGGCTGGACTTCCTGCTGTCTTTGCCAGAGGTGGATCCGGAGCGCACGGCGATCACGGGTGCGAGCGGTGGTGGGACGCAGACGATGCTGCTGGCGGCGATCGATGACCGCATCAAGCTTTCCTTTCCGTGTGTGATGGTGAGCACGGCGATGCAGGGTGGCTGCACGTGCGAGAACACTTCGCTGCTGCGGATCGGCACGGGGAATGTGGAATTTGCGGGGCTCTTTGCGCCGAAACCGCAAGGGATGAACACGGCGAACGACTGGACGAAGGAGATGGCGACGAAGGGCTTTCCGGATCTGCAGAAGCTGTACACGACCTTTGGCAAGAAGGACAATGTGTTCCTGCTGCGCGGGGAGCATTTTCCACACAACTACAACGCGGTGACGCGCTCTGCGTTTTACACGTTTGTGAACAAGCATTTCAGCCTGGGGCTGGAAGCGCCGGTGATCGAGAAGGACTATGAGCCGCTGACGAAGGAGCAGCTGACGGTTTGGGATGAGAAGCACCCTGCCCCGAAGGCGGCGGATCCGGAGTTTGAGCGAAAGCTGCTGAAGTATATGACTGCGGATGCGGAGAAGCTGCTGCGTGAGGCGGACCCGAAGGTGCTGCGCGAGGGCATCGAAGTGGTGATCGGCCGGACGTATGACAAGGCGGGCGAGGTGGAGTGGACGCTGAAGGACAAGCAGGACCGTGGGGACCACCTGGAAATGACGGGCACACTAACGAACAAGACCTACAACGAGGAGCTGAGCGTGACGTGGCTGTACCCAAAGGAGTGGAACGGGCGGGTGGTGATCTGGCTGGATGACGCGGGCAAGGCCGGCATCGCGAACGCGCAGGTGAAGGAACTGGTGAAGGGTGGCGCGGCGGTGCTGGGGGTGGATCTGCTGTTTCAAGGCACCGAACTGGCGAAGCAGAACCGGCTGGTGGCGAATCCGCGTGAGTTTGCGGGATACACGTATGGCTACAACAGCGCGCTGTTTGCGCAGCGTGCGCATGATGTGCTGACGCTGACGAGCTTCCTGCGGAACACGAAGGTGGGAACGCACCCGAGTCCGAAGTCGGTGTGCATCGCGGCGCTGGGTGAACAGACGGGGCCGATCGCGCTGGCTGCGCGTGCGGTGGCGGGTGAGGCGATCGACCGGGCTGCGTATGACACGCATGGCTTCCGCTTTGGGAAGATTCTTGATTACCGTGATCCGATGTTTCTGCCGGGTGGTGCGAAGTATCTGGATCTGCCAGGGATGATCAAAGTGCAGGGGCCTTACCTGAGCTGGGTGCGTGGTGAGGGCAAGGATCCGGAGGCAGGGCTGGTGGAGTGGCTGCTGAAGTAGCCGGGGCTCATGCAAAATTTGGAAGAAAGCGTCATTGAGTTTGTGGCCTCCTTCACGGGATCCAAGGCTGAGCGCAGCCACCTCCAGACAACGTTGTACGGCGATCTCGGTGTCGCTGGCGATGATGGATGGGATTTGATCCAAGCCTATGGGAAGAAATTCCAAGTGGATTTGACGGAGTTCCAGTCCGAACACCATTTTGGCAGCGAAGGAGTGAGCATCCTAGCGCCGCTTAGCCTGCTATGGATGATCCTTAGCCATCCGTTTCGTGAGAAGCGTTCTCCAGAAGAGGAGTCAAACTTGCAGGCCGTTCGGATTCGTGACCTGATCACATTCGCACGCGCCGGACGCTGGATGGTCAAAGCAGATTGAAGATGCAACTGCCGCTGATGATGTGACCTAGGCCTGGGGTGGAGACCCCATGGCGGATGGAGGGGGCGCTTTTTAGGCTGTGCTCACCATGAAACCCCTCCCCTTCTTCCTTTTTGCGGCAACGCTGGCTTGTTGTTTTTCTGTGTCTGCTCAAACGGGCAGCCCTCCGGCCAAGGAGGTCACGACGAATGCTCTGGGGATCAATGTGGTGCCTGATGGCGTTGTGTTTTATCTCGGCCATACGTACCTGATTCGCAATGGGCGGGCGGCTTTGGTGGATGCGATCCTGGTGCCTGAGGGGCAGGTGCTGACGCCGGAGGGGCGGCTGGTGACCTTGCCGACGGACTTCGTGGAGGATATCAGCCCGACGGTACGGGAGGGGCTTTTTGCCATTGGTGGGCAGGCGTATTTGATTCGCGATGGCCGGATGACGAAAGTGAGCGCCAAGGTGGTGCCGGAGGGCAAGGTGCTGGCGGCGGATGGCCGGCTGCTGCCGCTGCCTGCGGACTTCAGCGGTTTTGTGCTGGATCGTGCGCCGGACGGCACGGTTCTGCCGACACCACCGAAGCTTTCGGGGCCACAGGTTCTGCCGGGTCAGTCCGGGGTGCCTCAGGTGGAACAGGGGCAGGTTGGGAAGAAGTGAAGGCAGGAGCGCGGTGGCTGCTGGAGGTGGGATCTGCACTTTGGGGACCTGCACTTTGGGGACCTGCACCTTGGAGAAGATGAGCGTGCTGCCACCACGGGTGGCGGAAAGTAGGAGCCATGGTCATCTGCTTTTACCTGCAATCTGGGGCTGAAAGCGACGTGTATAGGGGGATGAAGCATCCCAGCTGGCTCAATTCGCGAAAATCACCCATGTCCATGCGACGGCTCTCACTGGCCAAAAGCTTGCTGCCGTGCCTTGGCTTCGTGATCGCATTCCCGGCGCTGCTGCTGGCGCAAAAGGCGCCGCTGGAACGCCCGGCCGCGCCTGCATTGAAGAAGGGAGAGAAGCAGCTGTTTGTGGATGATGAAATGATCCTGGCCAAGCGGGGGCTCACGCGGGTGGTGTACCCGGCGAAGAAGCTCGAACATCCGGTGCTGGAAGCTGAGATGCCGTGGGAGGTGATTGAGGAGGGCGGCATTGTGGACAAGCGCGTGAACATCTATGGCACGGTGCTGCGTGATGAGGCCACAGGCGGGTTCAGGATGTGGTATGCGGATCCGGGCAGCGTGCTCTATGCGACTTCCAAGGACGGCATTCACTGGGAGCGGCCGATTCTCAAGATCGCAGGCAAGACGAATGTCACGAACCTGAATCTGCACAGCCCGAGCATCATTGAAGACAAGTTTGAGACCGACCCGCAAAAGAGATACAAGGCGGTCGGCAATGCCAGTAAAGGGGTGGATGCGGCCAAGCTACAGAGGCTCAAAGACAAGTTTGAACTGGTGGATTGGTACCGGGACAAGACGCATCGCCTGTATTATGCGGCGCATTCACCGGACGGCCTGCGCTGGACGCTGGCCCCCGAGCCGATTTTGCTGGGTTGCGATACCATCACGCTGTCGCAGGATCCAGTGACGGGTGAGTACCTGGCCTTTCATAAACGACAGGGTGATCCGCGGGTGGTCGGGATACGGCAGGTGTTTTTGTCGGTGAGCAAGGACATGCAGCACTGGTCGGAGCCGCAGCCCGTCATGGTGGCGGATGAGATCGACAACAAGGCCGCCAGGAAGCTCAAGGGCGGCACCTATTCCGAGTTCTACAATCTGTCTGCGTTTGCCTATGGCGGGCAGTGGCTGGGATTCGCCACGCCGTTCCGCCGGGTGGAGCCGCCTTCGGCTTTGTTTGGCAATGACGAGGTGAATGGACACAAGCGATCGGCCACGGGCATCATCGATGTGCAGCTGGTGCACAGCCGTGATGGCCGGCACTGGCACCGGTGCTCAGACCGGAGTCCGGTGATCGCTCTGGGACCGCATGCGTATGATGCCGGGAGCATCTTTGGCCTGTGCAACTCGCCGGTCATCGTCGGCGATGAGATGTGGATGTACTACACGGCGGTGACGACGCCTCATGGCGGGCTGGCACCGGAGAAATCGCAGTCGATTGCGCGGGCTGCATGGCGGCTGGACGGGCTGGCTTCTCTGCAAGCGAAGGAGAAGGAAGGGACCGTGGAAACGCATGCGTTTGTGCCGACAGGAAAGGCGCTCTTTGTGAATGCGGATGTCAAAGGCGGCAGGCTGAGCGTGGAGGTTTTGGACGTTGGAGGGAATGTCATCGAAGGGTATGACAAGGAGTCCGGCGTGATCGAGAAGCAGGATGGGGTGAAGTTGCCAATGCGATGGAAGGGTGCGGAGGGCCTGCCGGCGGGAGTTCCTATTCGGCTGAGGTTCCATTTGGAGAATGGGGATTTGTACAGCTACGTGATTGATTAAAAGCTGCACGTGGGAAGAAACGCAGCTCTTTGCCCAGGTGGAACGAAACACGGTGTATCCGGCGGCCCAAGTGGAGCGTGTTTGAGGGTTGCTCGGAGCCACTGGATGTTGCGTGGGCGTGGAGGGATCGGGACGATCCCTCTCCTTTGGAGGGCTGACGCGTTGGAGGTGCGACGCGAAGGCGACGCAAGGGCTGGCATCGCTACGCGATGCCTTGATCGATAGGAAAGCTATGTCGGTGAACGAGGGGTGTCGCTGCGCTCAACCCCTCGCTACAGGCTTTGATGGCTCCGCCATCAACCGGACCCGGGAGGCGTTTGCATGGGCACTCAAAGGCGCTTGATGAGGCGCGACTCCGTGAATATACGAATGCTCCCTTCAGTCCCCGATGCGGCACTGCAGCATCGAGGACGAGTAGGAGGACGATTCGCTGGTGCTTAGACGGCCACGCAGTGGACCTTGCTGATGCCCTGGATTTTTTCCAGTTCGGCGAGGACTTCGGCGCTAGGGGTGGAATCGAGGGTAAGGAGCGTGAAGGCTTTGCCGGATTCCTTGTCGCGGCTGAGGCTCATGTCGGCGATGTTGACGTTGTTTTTGCCGAGCGTGGTGCTGTAGGCGGCGATCATGCCGGGGCGGTCGATGTTCTCGATGAAGAGGAGCGTGCCTTCGGGACGGGCTTCGATGCGGTGGGTGTTCACCTTCACGATGCGGGGCTCGTTGCCGAAGAAGGTGCCGGCGATGCTGGCGGTCTCGGTGTCGTTTTTGGCGATGACTTCGATGAGGTCGGTGAATTCGCTGGCATCTGGCAGGCGGCTTTCGGTGAAGCGGAGGCCGAGGTTGTCGGCGACGCCGTTGGCGTTGATGTAGTTCACCTGCTCGGCACCGACGGCGCGCTCGAGGAAGCCTTTGAGCACGGCGCGGGAGATGAGGGTGGTGTCGCCACCGCCGACTTTGCCGCTGTAATTGATGCGGACGACGTTGGCGCGGGAAGGGGCAAACTGGGAGACGAGGCGGCCGAGGAGCTCACCAAACTTGAGGAAGGGGCCGATTTCGGCGAGCACCTTGGGATCGACGTTCGGCATGTTCACCGCGTTGACGACGGTGCCCTGGAGGAGGTGGGCCTTGATGACTTCGGCGATTTCGATGCCGACGTTTTCCTGGGCTTCTTCGGTGGAGGCACCGAGGTGGGGGGTAAAGACGGTGTTTGGGGCGCTGAGGAGGGGGTAATCGGCCGGTGGGGGCTCGACTTCGAAGACGTCGAGGGCGGCGCCGGCGATGGTGCCGTCGGTGAGAGCCTGGGCGAGTGCGGCGTCGTCGATGAGGCCGCCGCGGGCGCAGTTGATGATGCGGCAGGTCTTCTTGAGGGAGGCGAGACGCTTGGCATTGATCATGTGCTTCGTCTCCGGCGTGAGCGGCATGTGCATGGTGATGTAATCAGCCTGCACGATGGCGGCATCGAGGTCCTCGCAGAGGGTGACTCCGAGGCTTTCGGCGCGGTTCTTGGAGAGGTAGGGATCGTAGGCGACGACGCTCATGCCGAAGGCCTTGGCGCGCTTGGCGAACTCGGCGCCGATGCGGCCCATGCCGAGGACGACGAGGGTCTTTTCAAACACTTCGGTGCCCTTGAACTTGGCGCGGTCCCATTTGCCGCTGACGATGGTGGCGTGGGCCTGGGGGGTCTTGCGGGAGAGGGCCATCATGAGGGTGAAGGCCTGCTCTGCGGTGGAAATGGTGTTGCCGCCGGGGGTGTTCATGACGACGACGCCGCGCTTCGAGGCGACGGGGACGTCGATGTTGTCCACGCCGACGCCCGCGCGGCCCACGACCTTGAGGTTGGGGGCGGCTTCGAGGACCTTGGCGGTGACTTTGGCGCCGCTGCGGACGATGATGGCGTGGGCATTGCGGGAGGCCTCGATCATGGCGTCCTCGGCCTTGAGATTCATGTTCACCTCAACAGAGAAGGACGGCTCCGCTTTGAGCAGGTCGATGCCTTTGCTCGAAATGGGGTCGTTGTTGCCGGCGATGAGGATGTTGAACTTGGACATGTTGGGGTTGGGGGGAAAGGGGGCGCAAACTAGCCACCTTTATCCGCCGCTCAAGGAGCAATGCGTGCTGGACAGAATAGAGTGTGAGCGTTCATATAGTGCTATGTTTGCAGGAACTACGTTAGAAAAAGCAATGCTCGGCACCGGCCCCATTGTCCCTGAGACGACATTTTATGCCGTGGCTGCCGCCGCCGTCCTGCTGCCGATGCTGGTTACTTGGCTGGTGATGAGGGGCAAACTGAAGCGTTTGGAGCGCGAATCGAGCGCAGCACTGGAGCAACTGCGCACGGAATCCGGGGCGGCGCTGCAGGCGGCGCAGGCCAAAGCGGCCGCCGAGGCTGCGGAATATGCCCGAAACAGCTCTGCGGCCGCAGCGAGCTTTGCGGATCTGCAGCAGCGCTTTAGCACGCACCGGGAGGTGGCGGAGCGCCGTGCGAACGATGCCTCCCAGCAGATCACGCGCCTGGAGGCGGATCTGGCGGCGACGCGGGAGGTGGCGGCCCAGCTGGTGCCCACGCAGAGCCGCATCAAGGATCTGGAAACAGCGCTGGCGGCCGAGCAGGGTCGGATGCAGGCGCAGGAGCAGGCCATCGCGGCGACGAATGCGCGGGCGGCTGACTTTGAAAAACGGATGATCGAGGCCCAGGAACTGGTGATCAAGCACAAGGCGGAGATGCAGTCCTACCTGGTGGAATTGAAGAAAGTCCGTGATGAGCAGGCGGCCTACGCCGCCGCTGGTGGTGCCGAGGCGGAGCTGACCAAGGCTCGCGAGGCCACCCAGGTGGCCGAGGGGAAGATCACCAATCTGCAGCGCGCGCTGAAGGCGGCGGAGGCGCGGGTGGAGATGGTGCAGAAGGAATTCATGAATGCGGTGGGCCTTTCGACCGCCCCGAGCCCGAATACGTCTGCGAGTGCCAGCGACAAAAAACTGCGCGAGCAGGAAGAAAAGCTGGCCCAACTGGAGGCTGAATCGCGCAAGCGTGCACGTGAAGATGGGTACAAGATCGCGGAGCTGGAGTATCGCCTGAGCGAGGCGCTGGAGGCGGTGAAGAATGCGCTGGTGGATGCCAAGTCCAAGGTGGTAGAACCAGCGCCGCCGGTGGTGGAGCAAGCTGCGCCCGTGGCGGAGCCCGTGCCGCCGCCCGCCGTGGTAGTGAATGAGGCCCCGAAGGTGGAGCCTGCGAGCAGCGAGGTGGCCAAGGATGAGGCTGCGGTGGTGGATGCACCTGTGGCAGAGGTGCCGGTTGTGGAAGCTTCCGTGACAGATTTACCGATGGCCGTTTCCCACGAGGCAGGCATACCGATGACCCCGGCGCCCGAGACTGGCATCCTGATGGCAGAGATTCCTGTGGCAGAGACCCACGCTCCGGAAGTTCCGCCGCCTGCCGCGACGGACACACCTGTTTAATTCGCACTTCTCCCATTTAGTGGGGCCTCTTGGGGCAATTTTTTTCCAACCAGCCACGTTCTATCCGCTCGCATGAAATTCACTCTCGCATTCATCACCCTGTTTTCTGTCACTGCACTTTCGGCTGCGGACTGGTCGCGTTTTCGCGGCCCGAACGGCACCGGAATTGCCAACACGACCGGCCTGCCTGCGGTGGTGGATGACAGCACGACGGTGTGGAAAGTGCCGGTGGGCAAAGGCTGGTCTTCGCCGGTGCTGTGGCAGGACATGGTGATCGTGACGGCGGAAACCGGCCCGACAAAGCGTGCGGTGATCGCTATTTCCGCGAAGGACGGTAAGGAGCTGTGGAAGCATGAGGAGGAGTTTGTCCCGCACCCGATTCACAAGACCTACAACACCTATGCGAGCAGCTCCGCCTTTGTGGATGCGGAGCGCATTTACATCAACTGGAGCAGCGGCACGAACATCCAGGCGCTGGCGCTGGATCACACGGGCAAGCTGCTGTGGCGCAATGACCATGTGGCGGATTACATCCATGAGCACGGCACGGGGATCTCTCCGGTCGTGGTGGACGGCCTTATGATTGTGCGCAGCGAATTCGACTGGCAGCGCGATGGCAAGGTGTACACCGAAGATCCTGCGCAGCAGAAGTGGCAGAGCTGCATCGTGGCGCTGGACGTGAAGACGGGCAAGCAGGCGTGGAAGCTGGACATCCCGAACTGCCTGAACACTTTCTCCACGCCGGTGGTGCATGAGCTGAAGGGCGGCGCGAAGGAACTCATCTGCGCGGACACGACCAGCGGGGTGATGGGCATCGCGCTGAAGACGGGCAAGATCAACTGGCAGCACAATCCGGGCTACAAGCAGCGCAGCCTGGGCTCCGGGGTGATCAGCGATGATTTCTACTTCTGCACCTTCGGCACCGGCGGCGGTGTGAAGGAGATCGCGGCGCTGGACCTCAAGAGCGGCAAGCCGGTGTCTGTCCCTTTCGACATTCCGAAGGGCCTGCCGTATGTCCCCTCCCCTCTCGTGATTGGCGAGTACATGTACCTGCTGGGAGACGGCGGCATCATGCGCTGCGTGGAGTTCAAGACGGGCAAGGTGATCTATGAGGAACGCATCGAAGGCACCGCAGGCAGCGCCAAGTTCTTCAGCAGCCCGGTGGCGGGCGACGGCAAGATTTTCTGCGCCAGCCAGCAGGGCGATCTGATCGTGATCAAGGCGGGGCCGAAGTTTGAGAAGATCGCGGCGAGCAAGCTGGACGGCCCGGTGAATTCCGTGCCTGCGATCGGTGACAAGCGGATCTACGTGCGCACGGCGAACTCGCTGTACAGCATCGGGGCCAAGGGGCAGCCGGTGCCTTGAGTCACATCTGATAAGGCAAGTCCGATTCCTGCCTTACGCTGAACCCTGTCAGCAGCTCTCTATTCCAATAAGATCATGCCAGACAATGATCAGATGCTTTACCATGCCATCGTGTGGCGCGAAGGTCCGGATCAGCAAGGCGAGCGCGTTACCATTTTTGCAAAAGATTCAACAGAGGCCAAAAGGCTGCTGGAGAAAAAATACGGCAAGGGCCATGTCTATAATTTGCATAATGAGGAAGAAGCGCAAAAGCCGCGCTAAGTGCATGGCCCAGTAAGTCACTAAGAAGCGAATCGACAACGCATGCCTCTTCAGCGAGTCAGCACCGGCACAGATTGCCGCACTTCGGCAGGTGACGCCTCGGCCTTCAGCACCGCGCCCTGTTTGGGCAGGATGGCGAGGATGTTGTCGTGGGCAATGCGTTTGGCGGTTTCCGGCTTCATGGCATCCAACAGAACGTAGTAGCGCTGCATGACGGGGGCGTAGTCGTGGAAGCGGCCGACTTTGTCGGAGCCGATGATGAAGCGTGCGGGGTATTTTTCGAAGAGGGCGAGCCACTCGGCGACGGGTTTGCCGTCTTTGACGAGGCAGGTGTCATAGAGGACCCAAGAGATGTCGATGCTGAGGTTTGAGTAGGTGGCCAGCATGCGGTCGATTTCCTGCATGAGGGTGGGGACGTCCACGCGGCGGCTGATGCCGGCGTGGCACCAGACGAATTTGGTTTTGGGGTGCGTCGTGACGGCTTCCTCGAACTCGTGCAGGTAGATGGGTTCGCGCTTCCAGACGGAGGAGGCATTGGAGTGGACGAAGACGGGGAGATCGAGCTCGGCGGCGAGCTCGTAGATGCGGTGGAGGGAGGCGTTGTTGGCCTGCGCCGTTTCGCCGTAGGTGAGGGCGGAGAGGTCGTCATGGCGGGTCATCACCTCGCCGATGCCCTGCCAGAAGCCGGGGTTCCATTCGATCATGCGGCGGACGTGATCGACGGCGTTGCGGTCGGCACCGTTGAAACCGCAGATGATGGGGTGGAAGTGTTTGCGGTCGGCTTCGGGGAGGGCCTGGATCTCGCGCGCGACGAGCATGTCGGTCGCGGAGTACCAGTAGCAGCGGGCGTCGTCCTCCAGGTAGTATTGGGGCTGCTGGGGCTCGGATTCGGACCACTGCTTCACCACGGGCATGCCGCTGACGACGGCATCGGTGACGCCAGATTTTGTCATGGCCCGGAGCGCGGCGGCGGCGCCGTCGGTGCGCTGGAGGAAATCGACCAGGTGCAGGTGGCAGTCTGCCATGGTGTAGCGGACGGGTTCAGGCTCCACGGGGACCGCAGCGGGGGGCTGGGCGGGAGTGGGGCTGGCAGGCTTTTTTTGCAGATCCCGGGCAAGGAGTGCGGTGACAGCCAGACTGAGCACAATGGGGAGAACGAGGGTGATTTTCATGGAGTCAGGGGGACCGCGGATGTTGCGCAGCAGAAATTCGTGCCCTTTGAGCCGGAGGCGGCAGAGTCATCCCGGCATAAGGGCCGGATTTCTCTCTCTTTGGGGCGACGTGGCAGTGCATGCGGATGCAGGGTGAAACGCGAGGTGCGCAGGGATAAACGAAGGCGCGGTGAGGGCACAACCGTAAAAACGTGCCGATTCCCATCAATCCGGCTCATGCCAGGCATGAGGAAAATCCCCTTTGCCAAGCCGGAGGGGGCGGGTATGTCTGCGGCCCCTAAATATGAGCAAAAAAAGTGACTTCGGATTGATCGGCCTCGCTGTGATGGGCCAAAACCTCGTTCTCAACGTGGAGAGCCGCGGCTTTCAGGTGAGCGTCTTTAACCGCACCACCAGCGTGACGGATGAGTTCGTCTCCAAACACCCCGGCAAGGCCCTCGTGGGCTGCCACACGCTGGAAGAATTCGTGCAGAGCCTCGCCCTGCCGCGCAAGATTCACATCATGGTGAAATCCACCGCCGTGAAGGACACCGACCGTGACGCCGTGGACGCGGTGATCGAGCAGCTCCTCCCCCTTCTCGACAAGGACGACATCATCATCGACGGCGGCAACAGCTTCTACCAGACCACGGAGCGCCGTGACGCCTACCTCGCTGGCAAGGGACTGCGCTTCATCGGCGCGGGTGTTTCCGGTGGTGAAGAAGGTGCACGCAAAGGCCCCTCCATCATGCCCGGCGGCCCTGCCTCCACCTGGGAAGTGATGAAGCCGATCTTTGAAAGCATCGCCGCGAAAGTGGACGGCGAGCCTTGCGTGATCCACATCGGCCCTGGCGGCGCGGGTCACTATGTGAAGATGATTCACAACGGCATCGAGTACGGCGACATGCAGCTCATCTGCGAAGCCTACAACATCTTCAAGCACGCGGGATTCACCACCGACGAGATGGCCGCCATCTTCAACGAGTGGAACGAAGGCGACATGCAGAGCTACCTGATCCAGATCTCCGGCAAAGCGCTGGAGCAGAAGGATCCTGAGACTGGCAAGCCGATCGTGGAACTCATCGTGGACAAGGCCGGCCAGAAGGGCACGGGCCAGTGGACTCTGATGAACGCCGCTGAAAACGCCGTGGTGATCAGCACCATCAACGCCGCTGTGGAAGCCCGCATTCTTTCCTCACAGAAGAAGCAGCGCGTGGCTGCCAGCACGCAGCTCACCGGACCGACCGTTAACATCACGACGGACAAGGCCGAACTGGTGAAGAAGGTGCACGACGCCCTCTACGCCTCCAAGATCATCAGCTACGCCCAGGGTCTCGACCTTATCCAGACGATGGGTGCGAAGAAGGACTGGAAGCTGGATCTGGGTCGCATCGCCGCCATCTGGCGCGGGGGTTGCATCATCCGCGCCCGCTTCCTGAACCGCATCACGGATGCGTATCGCACGAACGCCAGCCTGGCCAACCTGATGCTGGATCCGTTCTTCAAGGACGTGCTCAGCAGCACGCAGCAGAACTGGCGTGAAGTGGTCAGCATCGCAACGCTGAACGGCATCCCCGTCCCTGCGTTCAGCGCCAGCCTCGGCTACTACGACAGCTACCGCGCGGCACGTCTGCCTGCTAATTTGCTGCAGGCGCAGCGCGACTTCTTCGGTGCTCATACTTATGAGCGCACGGACAAGCCTGAAGGCCAGATGTTCCATACGGAATGGCCTGAGGTGATTGGCTGAGGTACTTTATGACTCCAGTTGCGGCGCAACTGGGCTACTTTGAAGGCGGCTGGGGGTGACCCGGCCGCTTTTTTTGTATCCTGCGCGGATCAGTCCAGTGAATGAGGATCGCTTTGCAACTTGCGCAGGGCCATGGCATCCAGCTTGTCCTTCTCGCGCACTGAGTTTTCTTTCCAGCCTATTAAAGATGCTTTTGACGCATACCGAATCGATAGCTCACGCAGCATCCATGTATCGGCGTCGACGATCACATCTGCGTAACGTCGTCCAGTCATGCGCGTGAAGATGTCGATCTGACATTGCTCAGTCTCTTCCACGATGCGGATCGCACCTTCACCTTCGTAAAAGTCAGCCGGTGTGAGTTCAGAAGCAAAACCTTCTCCGTAGCCGCTGAGGGTGGCGAGCAGAAGACCGATATTTTCAGCACTGTCCTCGATCAGCAGATCCACATCTTCTGTGAAGCGGACGTACCCTTGCAGAGTGACAGCAATGCCACCCACCACAATAAACTTAACGCCTCGCTCAGCGAGCAAGACCAACAACTTTTCGAACGAGGGTTCCATCGTTTGGGGGTGGTGACCATTTCCCGCCGCGCAGCAACAGCGCATTGCGCCGAAGCATCTCCAGCCGCTGCAATGGCGGCACGCGCGACAGACTGCCGCCCACGCGCTTTTTTAGAGGCTCCGTCAGGTCATTTACCATGGAGGACTTTACGTTCTCAGGCCTGGAAGGCAAGATCGGAGAAGTGGCCAGGCTTTAGCAACAAAAACGAAGCCCGCCTCTTTCGAGACGGGCTCCGCGTGGTTGGGCTGTATCATGCTTTGAGCATGCGGGGGAGGACGGAGGCGGGGACTACTTCATAGCTGGTGGGGACCATGGAGTAGCTGGCGCGACCGCGTGAGAGGCTGCGAATGGCTCCGGCGTAGCCGAACATTTCGGCGAGGGGGACCTCGGCGAGGATGCCGGATTCGGTGCCGCGGTGGTCGATGCCGGTGATGCGGGCGCGGCGACGGTTGAGATCGCCGAGGATGTCGCCCTGGTGTTCGTCGGTGACGGTGCATTCGACCTGCATGACGGGCTCCAGCAGCACGGGGGCGGCGAGGCGCACGGCTTCGCGGAGGGCTTCGCCAGCGGCCAGACGGAAGGCCTGGTCGTTGGAGTCCTTGCTGTGAGAGGCACCGTCGATGATGCGGACGCGGACATCGACCAGCGGGCTGCCACGCAGAGGGCCTGAGACAGCGGCTTCGGTGATGCCACGGCGCACCGCGCCCATGAACTGGGAGGGAATGCTGCCGCCGACGATAGCGTCTTCGATAATGAAGCCGCCACCGCGCTGCAGGGGCTGCACGGCGAGTTTGACCCGCGCATACATGCCGGAGCCTCCGCTTTGCTTTTTGAGCAAATGATCGGCCTCGGCCTGCTGCGTGATGGTTTCACGGCAGGCGATCTCCGGTGCGCCAGCGATGGTTTCGACGCCATGCTCGCGCAGGAGTTTTTCGCGGATCACTTCGAGGTGGAGCTCGCCCATGCCGGAGATGAGGCACTGGCCGGTCTCCTCATGGGTGCGAACGCGGAAGGTGGGGTCTTCATCGCTGAGGCGTGAGAGGGCGGTGGCCAGACGTGACTGGTCGGCGGACTTCGCGGGCTCGATGGCCATGCTGACGACGGGTTCGGGGAACACGGGCGGCTCAAGCATGATGGCATGATCTACCAGACACAGGGTATCGCCTGTGCTGAAGTTGTTCAGGCCGGTGACGGCGCAGATGTCGCCTGCCTGGACGCTTTCGAGTTCATCGCGGCGGTTTGCGAAGACACGGAGCAGCCTGCCGCAGCGCTCGGTTTTGCCGAGGCGCGGATTGAGGAGTGGCGTGCCTTTTTGGAGGGTGCCGGAATAGACGCGGACATAGACCAAGCGGCCTGCCTGTGGATGGCGCACGATTTTGAAGGCGAGCGCAGCAAGTGGCGCATCGATGGCGTTCACGCGCTGCACTTCTTCAGGTGCAGGGAGGAAATCCACGATGGCATCCACCAACGCGGAGACGCCGATGTGTTTGTAGGCACTGCCGCCGATGACGGGCACAAAGCGGCCTGCGAGGGTCTGACGACGGATCGCGGCGCGGAGTGTCTGCGCGGGCACGGGGAGGTTTTCGATCCACAGTTCGGCGATTTCATCGTCGAGGCTGGCGAGAGCCTGGATGAGATCACGACGTGCGGATTCGACGGCGGTGAGCCATTCGGAGGGAATGGATTCCACGGTGAAGCCGGTGGGCGAGTCGGCATTTGTATGCAGGGCGCGCTCTTCGATGACATCGAGCTGGCCGAGCAGTGCGGATTCGGCACCCCAGGGCAGGAGGACGGGCCAGGCGGGTGCGCCGAGCTTGGTCTGGAGTTCGTTGACGACGCGGGAGAAGTCCGCGCCGAGGCGGTCCATCTTGTTGATAAAGGCGACGCGGGGTACGCGATAGCGATCCATCTGACGCCAGACGGTTTCGCTTTGTGGCTGTACGCCACCGACGCCGCAGAAGACGGCGACCGCGCCGTCGAGCACGCGGAGGGAGCGTTCGACTTCGGCGGTGAAATCGACGTGGCCGGGGGTGTCGATGATGTTGAGGCGATGGGGCTGCCCGGTGAAGAGGCGGGTGAGGCCTGCGACGGGCTGCTGAGTCCACGAGCATGGAGCCGCGGCGGAGGAGATGGTGATCCCCTTCTCGCGTTCGATGTCCGAGAAATCGGTGGTGGTGTTGCCTTCATGCACGTCTCCGCAGGCATGGATGGCGCCTGCGTAGAATAGGATGCGTTCGGTGAGCGTGGTTTTGCCAGCGTCAATGTGGGCTGCGATGCCAATGTTGCGGATGCGGCCCGAGTCAGTCGTATTGAGTTTCATAAGAGTCAGATGTTCGATGTGAACGTGCTGCTCCCCGGAAGGATATGAAAAGGCCCTGATGCAGACTGGCGGCAATCAGGGCTCCCGGGGATAGCAGCGATATCTGACTTCTGTCCTCTATGACATAGTCATCCCGAGCCCTGGCCGCAGCCGGGCTGAATGAACTATTTTGAGAACGCGGGGTGTCATAAGACGCGGTGGTTACATAACATACGGCTTGAAAAAGTCAATGGCTGCACAAGCCTCGCGGGTCAAGCTCAGTGCGGCGGCTTGCACCCCGGGCCAAGCAAACAACTCCAGGACGACACTACAAATCATGACATTTCGAGCCAGCATCGTCAGCCCCATCACGTGGACCTTGCTCATTCCCACCCTGGGCTCTGGGGTGGCGGCTTTGGTCTGTCTACCGGCCTTGTTCATTTGGAATGACGATGTCTTCTTTTCGCTCATCCTGCTGGTCGTCTGCGTGTGGTTTGTCCTGATGTGGATCTACTTTCTCACCTTGCGCGTGACGCTTGAAGAAGGCCGCCTGATCAAGTCTTCCTGGCTGCGCACCACAACGGTCGTGCTGGATGGCAAGACACTGATCCGCCACAGGGCTGAGAACATCGTTCTGGAGGGAATGGACTTGTCCACGATGCTCGCGGGCGTGCTGAGCCAGGAGTCCACCACGCATATGCAGATCACCATTCGTCATGGTGCTCAGCAGGTGAAAGTCGGCAGCTCCCTGAAGGGCATCAGCAAGCTGCGCGAGGCGCTCATTGCCTTCGAATCTGAAACCCTCATGCCGGCCACACTGAAACGCCTGCAATCTGGCGAAAAAGTGCTGCTGCCGCCTTTTGAATTCCAGAAAAGCAGCGTCACCTGCAAAGGGCGTCAGGCAGAGATTCCATTGGCGATGGCACCTGAGTTGAAAGCAGGTGATTTGCACTTTACCATCGGTGGCAAGCGCATGCGAATTGCCTTGAAGAAAGTCTGGAATCCGCTGACGTGTTTGCGGCTTTTGAGCCAGGGCGCTGTTTAATAAAGCCTGCGGCAGTGACCGCTCCTCTTATGCAGATACGCTCTTTTCAGCCTGCTGATGAAGCTGCGGTCATCGCGCTGTGGAAGAACTGCGGGCTCGTGGTGCCGCATGATGCGCCATGAATCTTGCCATCGTCATGAACTGTGGTTGGGTGCGGACATGAAAACGTCTCTTGTTCCGCTGTTGGTGTTGAGTTTCAATCTGGCAGTTGAGGATATCCCGCTTCGAGCGGCGGAGGGGGATTTGAAGAAGGCGGTTTATTGCCATGGGTTCAAGGAGGATGATCGGTCGCCGAAGGATGTGGCGGAGTTTTTTAAGCCGGATGAGACGGTGTATCTTTCGATCGAGCTGAAGGGGCGGCCGAAGGCCGGGGTGGTGGCTGCGAAGTTTATGTTTCGTGAGGATCTGATGGCCGAGGCGAAGGTGGATGTGGCGACGGTGAACAAGGGGGTGCTCTTCTCGTTTGGGGAGGACACGTTTGTGAGCTTTGACATGAAGACGAAGCAACCGATGCCGGTGGGTGCGTGCTACCGGGCGGATGTGACCCTGGATAGAAAGCCGCTGGGGCAGTTCCCCTTCCGTGTCGCGCCGCCGAAGGAGGCGATTCCGAGCAAGCTGCTGAAAGCGGCGCTGGCCAAAGGCGCAGACGAAGACCACAAGCCGGTGAATGAGACGCATGAGTTTGACGGCATGGACAAGGTCTTCCTGGCGGGAGCGGGCAACCTGGGCCTGTCGTCATGGCTGGAAGCCACGTGGCTGGTGAATGGCAAGGTGGATGACGAGGGCACGCGGAGTTTCACCATGGAGGAGAACAAGGAAAACGTGCCTTTCCATTTTGCCTTCATCCCCGCCGGCGGATGGCCTGCGGGAACGCATGAGGTCTCGCTGCAGCTCGACGGACAGGAGGTGGCGCATGAGAAGTTCACGGTGAAGATGGGCGCGCCGATGGCCGGTAAGACGAAGCTCAGCATTGATTCATCGCAGCTTTTTCGTGACGACGGCAAGAGCGAGCCCGGCAAGGAAGTGAAGTCTTTTACCACTGACGACATCAAACTGCATGCGCGGTGGAAGCTGAAGGAGGTGGCGCTGGTCAAAGGGGTGCAACTGGTCTGGAGGCTGCTGGAGTCTGCAGGCGAGAAAGAACAGGTGCTGGCGACGGCGGATGTGGAGGCTGGCGTGAATGATGAAATTGACTCTTCGCTCACGACGAAGAATGGCCTGCCGCGCGGGAAGTATCGTGTGGATCTGGTGCAGGATGGGAAGGTGCTGGATACGAAGGTGTTTGAGGTGAAGTGAGGGGCTGAGATGATCGGCCGCTTTCGAGTGTCTCGTGGTAGGCGTGAGGTGACCGGCTGGTGAAGAAGCACCGGCTGCCGCTTTTGAGCATTGTGTGGTATGCGTGTGCTTACCGGCCCGACGAAAGCGGTAGCTGCGTTCGTTCCTCACTCCGCGACCGCAGTCCAAATGGGGACGGGCATGCGAGGAGGCTCTGGTTTGGAGTGCGGTTGCGATGAGCTGCCGCTTTCGAGCGGCTCGTGGTGGGCGTGGGGTGATGAGGCTTGCGAAGATTCACCGGCTGCCGCCTTCGGTGGTTGCGGGTATGAGAAAGTCACCGAGGACGGCGAAAGCGGTAGCTTTACTGTTTCCAAAGTTATTCATCGACCGGCGGAAGAGGGGGCATCTGCGTTCGTTCCTCACTCCGCGACCGCAGTCCATATCGGAAGCGTGGCTCGCAGACAGGTCATGCTCACGGCTGAATGATGCGCGCGCCGCGCTGCCAGGTGATGTAGGACCAGACCCAGTGGAGGAAGACGATGGCGCGATTGCGCATGCCCATGAGGAAGAGGAGGTGGACGAAGAGCCACATGAGCCAGGCGAGCATGCCGCGGAGGTGCATGCCGGCAAAGCTGACGACGGCGGCGCTGCGGCCAATGGTGGCCATGGTGCCTTTGTCGAGATAAGTGAAGGATGAGCGGGGCACGGACATGCCTTCATTGAGAATGGTCTTGGAGATGAAGTGGCCCATCTGAATGGCGGCCGGGCTGACGCCGGGTACGCGGACGCCTTTGGTGTCGGTCAATGCCACGAGATCGCCTGCAGCGAAGACTTCGGGATGACCGGGCAGGCTCAGGTCTGGCAGAACCTGGATGCGACCGGCGCGATCCAACGGCACGCCTGCGAGAGTGCGTGTGAGCCCGCTGGCCTCCACGCCTGCGGCCCAGATGACGGTGTCTGTCTCGATGCGCTGATCGCCGGTGATGACATAGCCTGCGCCGACTTCTTTGACGGGGGAGTTCAGATGCACCGTCACGCCCAGGTGCTCGAGATGCTTGCAGGCGTAGTCTGGCAGTCCGCCGGGGAAAGTGGCGAGCAGCTTGGGGCCGGCCTCGATGAGATGGACTTTGGCCAAGCTGGGATCAATGCGCCGGAAGTCTTCTTTGAGCACTTGCTGCGCGAGTTCGGCGAGCGAGCCCGCCATTTCCACTCCGGTGGGACCACCGCCGACGATGACCATCGTCAGCAAGCGCGCGGTGGTCTGCGGATCATTCGAGCACTCCGCCTGCTCAAAGGCGAGCAGCACCTGTTTGCGAATTTTCATGGCATCATCCAGGCTCTTCAGGCCGAGCGTGTGCGCAGCCCATTCGTCATGGCCGAAGTAGCCGGTCTTGGCGCCGAGAGCGATGACGAGGTAGTCGTAATCCAGCACCTGCTCCTTGAGGTGGACCTGTTTGGCATCGAGATCAATGCGGCGCACCTCGTCCATCAAGGTGGTGACGTTTTTATAATCGGAGAGAATGGAGCGGAGCGGCTGAGCGATGTCGGTCATGGCGAGGCCGCCGGTGGCCACCTGATAGAGCAGCGGCTGGAAGAGATGATGATTCCAGCGGTCCACGAGTGTGACGGCGAAGCGTTCTTCGGGGAATCCTTTGGCACAAGCCAGACCAGCAAACCCACCTCCGAGAATCAAGACACGCTGTTGTTTCATATTTCATTAGAGCATACGCCTGACAGACAGCAAACCCGGGGGCTTTCTTTCGCACAAATTCGGCAGCGGGAAGTTGGAGGAATTGACGATAAGCGCCGCTGCAAGTGGCGTTAGTTACTCACCATGAAATCCGCCCTGCTTTTTGCCCTGCTTCTGACCACCGCTCTTCCTGCAGCCGACACCTTCACGATGCCGGGACTGAAGCAGGACATCGAGTTTGCGAAGGCGGGCGATGTGTCGCTGACGCTGGATGCGTATGTGCCGGAGGGAGAGGGGCCGTTTGCGACGTGCATTCTGGTGCATGGCGGGGGCTTCACGAAGGGTGACAAGCATTCGTTCATCAAGCCGCTGTTTGAGCCGCTGTCGAAAGCGGGCTTCACGTGGTTCACGATCAACTACCGACTGGCGCCTGAGCATGCGTGGCCGGCGTGTGTGACTGATGTGGCCAGCGCCATCAAGTGGGTGAAGGCGCATGCGGCGGAGTACAAGGTGGATGTGAAGCGGATCGCGCTCATTGGTGAATCGGCGGGGGGACATCTTGTTTCCTGGGCCGGGGTCACGGGCAAGGGTGAGACGCGGGTGGCGGCGGTGGTGCCGTTTTATGCGCCGCATGATCTGGTGGTGCAGGCAGTGCGGCGCAAGGCGCTGGGCGGACTGGGTGGACTCATCGGCATGGAGGAGCTGAATGATGAGTCGCGGAAGAAGCTGGCGGAGATTTCGCCGCTGAATCACATTCAGGGCGGGCTGCCGCCTTTTCTGCAAATCCATGGGGACAAGGACGAGACGGTGCCGCTGTCACAGAGTGTGAATTTTGAGGCGAAGACGAAGGCGGCGGGGAACCGCTGCGAGACCATCGTGGTTCCCGGGGGCAGCCATGGGATGGGCGGCTGGGAGAAGCTGGGGGCGGATTATCAGAAGCAGCTGATTGAGTGGCTGCGGAAGACGCTGAAGTGAGGGGCCATTCCTGGGAGTCTGAATTGAACCACGGAATACACTGAGTACACGGAAACCTGAGTCGATGGATCCATTCCGTGTATTCAGTGGTTGAAGAAATGCGGCCATCTTCGCATGCCTATCCAAGACACATAATCTGCAAAAAGAGATTCGTGTGAGCGTTCCCCTTCTCTCTATTTCCAACCATGATCCGTCCACTCATCTGCCTGCTGGCTCTCTTTGTCACTGTCTTCGCTGCTGCTGAAGATGCTCCCCTGCCCTCCAAGGATAAGTTTCATCTTTTTCTGCTCGTGGGGCAGTCGAACATGGCGGGGCGTGGGGTGGTGGAGGCGCAGGATACGGCGGTCAATCCGCGGGTGCTGATGCTGAGCAAAGAGGGCAAGTGGGTGCCGGCGGTAGATCCGATGCATTTCGACAAGCCCTCGGCGGGTGTGGGTTTGGGCAAGACGTTTGGCCAGATCATTGCCGAGGCTAATCCGGGGGTGACGATTGGTTTGATTCCGTGCGCGGTGGGTGGATCGCCGATCGACACGTGGAAGCCGGGCGTGTTTTATCCTGCGACGAAGAGCCATCCTTGGGATGACATGGTGAAGCGCGTGGAGCTGGCGCTGCCTGCGGGCACACTGAAAGGCATTCTCTGGCACCAAGGCGAGAGCGATTCACTGCCGGGGCTGGCGGAGACATATGCGGGCAAGCTGCAGGATCTGGTGAAGCGCCTGCGCGAGCTGGTGAAAGCGCCAGATGTGCCATTCATTGCGGGGCAGATGGGCGTGTTTGAGGGGGTGCCGTGGACGCCTGAGAAAAAGGTGGTGGATCAAGCACAGCGTGAGATGCCGAAGGAGGTGCCGCACACGGCTTTTGTGACGGCGGAAGGACTGAACCACAAGGGTGACAAGGTGCATTTTGATTCGGCGGCGTATCGTGAGCTGGGCAAGCGGTATGCGGCGGCGTTTTTGAAGATGACGAAGTGAGGGGTGCTGTGGTGGAGTGTGGGGCTGAGTTCCAGACCGCACTCGGAGAGTGCGGACCACGCCGCGCTGGGTTTGCGACGCGCTGCCATTTGCTATTGAGAGAGAGCGCAGGGTCATTCGCCCAGAGCCGGTTAAAAACCAGCGCTCCCAGTACGGAACGACTGGCCTTTGGTACTCATGTGACCCAGTGGCGACTTGGTGGAAAAGGCTTGGGCTGGTGGCCGTACTCTGCGCACCATGATGCGTTTTATTTTTCCGCTCTCTGTCCTGCTGATCACGACTTCACTGCATGCTGAATTCAAAGCGGGGGCTGCTGTCATCGACATCACGCCGCCGAAGCTGCCGGTGCTGGTGAATGGGGGGATGCTGAGCCGCTATGTGGACAAGATCACCAGTCGTGTGCATGCGCGTGCCATCGTGGCGACGGATGGCAAGACGGAGATCGCGCTCGTGGTGGCGGACAGCTGCATGATGAGCCGCGAGGTGCTGGATGACGCGAAGAAGATGGCGGCGGCGAAGACGGGCATCCCGGCAGACCGCATGCTGATTTCTGCCACGCATGCGCATTCCGCTCCGGCTTCCATGGGATGCCTGGGCACGGATCCGGATCCGAATTATGTGCCGTTTTTGAAGGAGAAACTTGTGGAGGCCATCGCGGCGGCGCAGGCGGCGATGGTGCCTGCGCGCATCGGCTTTGCCAAAGCGAATGCGGCGGAGTTCACGGCGCTGCGGCAGTGGATTCGCCGGCCGGACCGCGTGGTGGAAGATCCCTTTGGCAACAAATCGGTGCGGGCCAACATGCATGCCGGAAGCAACTGGGATAATGTGACGGGCGAGTCCGGCCCGGAAGATCCTGATCTCTCTCTGATCTCGATTCAAACGAAGGACGGCAAACCGCTGGCGGTGCTGGCGAATTTTTCGATGCACTACTTTGGCGACAAGGACATCGGCGCGGATTACTTCGGCCTGTTTTCGGATGGTTTGCAAAAACGCATCGATCCGGAAGGCAAGATGGTGGGCATGATGTCTCACGGCTGCAGCGGGGACATTTACCGCGTGGATTACACGGTGCCGGAGAAGGACCGGCCGAAGCCGACCATGGATGAGTATGCGAACGGCCTGCTCGACATCGCGATGAAAGCTTATGCCAGCATCAAGTATGAAGACCTGCCCAGCGTGGCGATGACAGAGACGCGCATGATCATGAAGTACCGTACGCCGGACAAGCAGCGCCTGGAATGGGCGCAGCGTGTGATGACGGAGGTGGGCGACCGGCTGGCGAAGACACCGACGGAAGTGTATGCGCGGGAACAAATCCTTTTGAATGAGCGGCAGCAGACGGAGATCGTGGTGCAGGGGCTGCGACTCGGAGACATCGGCATCGCCACGACACCGAATGAAACCTATGCGATCACGGGATTGAAGATCAAAGCAGCGAGCCCCCTGCCCCACACGATGGTGATCGAGCTGGCGAATGGTGGCGACGGCTACATCCCGCCGCCGGAGATGCATGCGTGGGGCGGCTACAACACCTGGGCGGCGCGCTCCGCCGGGCTGGAAGTGAATGCGGAACCGAAGATTGCGGGGGCAGCCATCGCGGCGCTGGAACGCGTGGCCGATAAACCGCGCGCCGAATGGAAGCTAAGCGATGGCACGGCAGCCAAGGCGGTGCTGGCGATGAAACCGACGGCTTACTGGAGACTGAATGAGTTCACAGGTCCAGTGGCGGCGGATGCGAGTGCTCATGCGCATGATGCGGTGTATGAGCGTGATGTGGCCTACTATCTTGAAGGGCCCAAGTCGGCGAGCTTTTGCGCGGGTGATGTGAACCGCGCACCGCATCTGGTGGGCGCACGCATTCGGTCACGCCTTGCTGGGCTGGGGAGCCAGTACTCTATCTCGCTCTGGTTTTGGAATGGCATGCCGAATGACGGGCGGGATACGAGCGGCTGGCTGTTTTCCCGTGGCGAGGACCATGGGCTGGGGGTTTTCAGTGATCACCTCGGCATCGGCGGGAAGAGTGGCAACACCGGCAAGCTGATCTTCTTCAGCGGCACGAACGACAAGAGCCCCGTGGCAGGCAAGAGCGAGATCCCACGCTGGCAGTGGCAGCATCTGGTGCTGGTGCGCGACAAGAACCAGGTGCGTGGCTACCTCAATGGGGCGCTGGAATTTGAGACGGAGAGCGCCGTGGAGGCGGCCAAAGCGCCGCATGAGTGCTTCTTCGGCGGGCGCAGCGACAATGATTCGAACTGGGAGGGGCGGATTGATGAGATCGCGGTGTTTGACCGGGCGCTGAAGAAGGAGGACATCGCGCAGCTGGGGGTGAATTGAGGAAGAGTTCCTGACGCTGGCTTTTACTCTCTGCCAGAGCGGTTTGTGCTGGAGACGTTTGGGATGAAGGATCAGGCTCTGAGTGATGTCGACCTGCTGCGGGTTCGGAGACCCGCGCTCCCAGTGCTGCGCAGCCGCGAGGTGAAACTTGTGGGTACTTTGTGCATGCCACTGTTCATACACACAGCCCTGTGCGCCGAACTGTCTCTTGCATCTGAGTCCCCGCTGGCTAACAGCAGCAGTCCCTGATTCAAACAGGGCTTCGGGAACGTCCCGAAGATACCTCATGTCAGAACACAAAAACTCAAACAGTTGGACCCTGGCCTTAGTCGCCTTGGGTGTGGTATTCGGGGACATCGGCACCAGTCCGCTCTATGCGCTGCGTGAATGCCTCACTCATGCGGGTTACGTTCCGGGACGTGATGGAGTGGACATGATCTACGGGCCGATCTCGCTGATGGTCTGGTCGCTGACGCTGATGGTTTCGATCAAATATCTGGGGCTGCTCAGCCAGGCGACAGCGCAGGGAGAGGGCGGGATGTTTGCCTTGCTGTCCCTGCTGCGCTCGAAAAAGGAGGCCCTGAGCCCCAAGTCCAGCGCCTTTGTGGTGCTGGTGGTGCTGTTTGGTGCGGCGCTGCTGTACGGGGATGGCATGATCACCCCGGCCATCTCGGTGCTTTCCGCCGTGGAAGGGATGAAGCAGATCAGCGCCTCCCTGCCCCAGCACGTGATCGTGTACATTTCCGTGGCGATCATCTTTGGTTTGTTCATGGTGCAGAAGCACGGCACGGCACGGATTGGCGTGGCTTTTGGGCCGATCATGATCCTGTGGTTCACCGCGCTGGCGTCACTGGGATTTTATCGTTTCATTGAGCATCCGGAGGTCATCGTGGCGCTGTCTCCGCACTGGGGGATTTATTACCTGATGCATCATGGGTATCATGGGATCGTCATCATGGGCATGGTGCTGCTGGCGGTGACGGGGTGTGAGGCGCTGTATGCGGACATCGGTCACTTTGGGTCCAAGCCGCTGAAGCGTGCGTGGTTCATGCTCGTTTATCCTTCGCTCATTTTGAACTACCTCGGCCAAGGGGCGCTGGTCATCAGCGATCCGGCGGCGCTGGAGCATCCGTTTTTCAAACTGGTGCCGCAGCCGCTGCTGGTGCCAATGATCATCCTGGCGACGGCGGCGACGATCATCGCATCGCAGGCGATGATCACTGGGGTTTACTCGCTCACGCAGCAGGCGGTGCAGCTCGGTTATCTGCCGCGTCTGAAGATCATCCACACCAATCCGGATGTGCGCGGGCAGATCTACATGCCGCAGGTGAACTTCCTGCTGATGGTGGCCTGCATCGCGCTGGTGATCGGCTTTGAGACATCGAGCAATCTTGCTTCTGCCTACGGGCTTTCGGTTTCGATGGAGATGTTTCTGACCAGCATCTTGTTCTTCTTTGTGGCCCGCCGCATCTGGAACTGGTCGTTTTGGAAGGCCTTCCTGCCAGTGCTGGTCTTCACCATCATTGAGCTGGGCTACGTGTCCGGCAGCCTGATCAAATTCATGCAGGGTGCGTGGTTCCCGCTGGCTGTGGCGGCGTGCATCTGGGTCATCATGAAAACGTGGACGGATGGCCGCGCCATCCTCTTCCAAGCCATGCAGCGTGGACGCCTGCCCGTGGTGCATCTGATCGATGAAATCAAAAAAGACCGCATCATCCGCGTGCCCGGCACGGCGGTCTTCATGTCCGCCAGCGCCGACGGCCTGCCGCTGGCGCTGCTGCATCATCTGAAGCACAACAAGGCGCTGCACAAGCAGGTGGTGCTGCTGAGTGTGAAGTTTGAGAATGTGCCGTATGTCTGTGACGGAGTCACCCGCCATGAGATCAGCGAGTATCACGAGGAGTTTTACCGCGTGGTGCTGCGCTATGGCTTTGCCGAATCGCCCGATGTTTTCAATGACCTCTGCACGGCGATGTCTGAGAAAACGAAGGTGAAGCGCAACGGCATCACCTTCTACCAGAGCCGCGAGGTGCTGCTGACTAACGGCCCCGGCAAGATGGCGGCGTGGCGGAAGAAGCTCTTTGTGATGCTCTCGCGCATGTCCCGCCCTGCGACGGGTTACTTTGATCTTCCCCCACGGCAGGTCATTGAGCTGGGCATTCAGCTGGAGGTGTAGCGGCAGGCTCGGAGTGATCTGAGGAATCGCCTGGAGGCCATTCTGAAATACCCGGCTTCATGATGTTTTTGAGGGTTGCAGTTCCGTGCCGGTGCGGCACACCTCAACCATGCGCGCCCTTCGATTCCTCATTGCCCCGCTCTGCCTGCTGGCAGGTGTCACCGCTTTCGCCCAGACGCCGGCTCCCACTCAAGCGAATGTCCACTACGGGGAGCATGAAAAGCAGGTGCTCGATTTTTACCAGGCGAAGGCTGAACAGCCGACGCCGCTGCTCTTCTTTGTCCACGGCGGTGGTTGGATGACGGGGGACAAGGCGAATCCCGACTTCCTCGCCAAATGCCTGGAGAACGGCATCTCGGTGGTTTCGATCAACTACCGCTTCATTCCTGAGGCGCAGGCGGATCAGATCACGCCGCCAGTGAAGGCCTGCCTGGATGATTCGGCGCGTGCGCTGCAGTTTGTCCGCAGCAAGGCCGTCGAGTGGCACATCGACAAAGAACGCATCGGCGGCTGTGGCGGATCAGCGGGCGGGTTCACCGTGCTGTGGCTGGCCTTCAGCCCCGACATGGCGAATCCTAAAAGCGTCGATCCCATCGAGCACGAATCCACGCGGCTGCGCTGTGTGCTGGCCTTTGTGCCGCAGACTTCGCTGGACCCGAAGCAGATGAAGGCGTGGATCCCGAACAACGACTATGGCAGCCATGCCTTTGGGCTCGGCAGCATGCAGGAGTTTCTGGCCAAACGGGACAGCCTCATGCCGTGGATCGAGCGCTTCTCGCCCTACGCTCTGGCCAGTGCGGACGACCCGCCGGTGCTGCTGTTTTACGACAGCACTCCGAACCTGGGCAAGCCACCCGCGAAGGACCCGGTGCACTCCGGCAACTACGGCGCAGGCATCGCTGAAAAGCTGAAGGCGGTGGGCATTGAGCACGAGATCAATTACAACAATGATTACGGGCACATGAAGTACCCGGATCTGTTTGGGTTTTTGAAGGAGAAGCTGGGGAAGTAAGGGGTGGCCGCGGGAGCGGCGGAACCTTCCCTTTCCGGCGATGTGGAAAAGTTTAGCTGGTCCGTTGGACATCTGAACGGCCTGCCGTTCCTGCTGCATTGTTTTGCTTTCTGCAATCAACTCAAGGGGCGAAGGCGGAGCTGGCGCAGGGTGTAGAAGGGGGCGTCTGACTCAGGCATGCGGCGGGCTCCCTGCTTGCGCTTTGGCCCGAAGAGATCTCGCTGTGCCTCGAAAATGCCTTCGACGAATTCCTTGCTGCCCAGTGCCACGCCGTCGGAGAAGTAGCGCACGCGCAGGCGCACGAGTTCGGCGGGGCTGAGTTTGCCTTTTTCCGCCAGCACGGTGCGTGCGGACTCGGCGGTGATGCCACGAGATACCACCTTCTCATTCTGCGCGTCTTTGACCTCGCGCCCCTCGGCATGGAGGAGGCAGCGGTACGCGGCTGCAGCACCGGCGCTCTTCCAGCCGTCCACCGGCTTGCCCTGGGCCTTGCACAGGCCGCGCTGGGCTCTGCGACTGCCGCCGAGGGCCTCGGCGTAGCCGCACCAGCGATAGTCCTTCGGATCTTTCACGAGGCCGGCGCGCACGGGATTGAGATCGATGTAGGCTGCCATGGTGCGCAGGGGCTCACCTTTGCCTTCGACGAGGACGCTCTTGAAGCGATCCATCCAGAGCGTGCCACGGCGGCCACGGCGTTTGTTGAACCAGCGGCTGAAGCGCTCTTTGACCTCCTTGACGAAGAGGGAGAGATCGCAGAAGCGCTTCTTGAGCGCGGCGATCCGCTGTTCGGCGAGGACGGCCATGCCGCGCGCGCGGAAGTCGGCGAGCTCATCGCGCAGCAGGCCCAGGTAGGCGCGGCTGTAGAGGGTGCGCAGGTGATCGAAGAGCTTTGCTTCGCCGTCGGGGCCGTCGAAGCGCTGCAGCCAGGTGTCGCGGTGGGGGACCTCGGCGAGGAGGTGGAAGTGATTGCCCATGATGCAGTAGGTGACCACCTTGATGCCAGAGAATTCGGCCATGCGCCAGATGACGCGGCGCAGCGCCTCCTTTTCCACCTCATCAAAGACCACCTCGCCGCCGCAGGTGCGTGACATGACGTGGTAGCAATAAGACTCCAGCGGCCCCTTGCCGAGCACACGGAACCGCCCGCCAGACCACGAACGCGCGCCGGGATAGATACCGGTTTTCGCATTCACGCCGACAAGCTGCTCTTCGAGGGGGAGCGACTGGGGATCAGAGGGTTGGGCGTGGTTCATGGGGCGGAAGGTGCGAGATATGGCAATTGTTGCAACAACTAAATGCCTGGCATTATTTATGCATCACCACGCCAGCCGATGGTGTCGTGGAACGGGAGTGCTGCTCGGATGGACGCTGCGGGGTGCTTTTGATGTAATAGACCACGGCGGCTTGGGGACAAGCCGCCCTACCTGCTGTGGGTGCGGCTGGGCGAGGAGGGGGACGAGCGGAGCCTGTGGTGTGGCGGAGTGCTGCGGGCTCGGAGGATTAGCCTTCGATGAGACCTTCCAAGTCTTGCTCGGTGAGGCCTTCCATCATCGGAGCCTGGTCGTTGAGGGCGGCTTCGACGAGACCGCGTTTTTGGGCCTGGAGCTTGAGGATGCGTTCTTCGACGGTGCCGCGGATGGCGAGGCGGTAGGCGTTGACGACTTTTTGCTGGCCGATGCGGTGGGCGCGGTCGATGGCCTGGGATTCGACGGCGGGGTTCCACCAAGGGTCGGCGAGGATGACGTTGTCGGCGGCGGTGAGGTTGAGGCCGTAGCCGCCGGCTTTGAGGCTGATGAGGAAGATGCGGCAGTTCGGGTCTTTCTGGAAGCGGGCTACCTGCTCGGAGCGGTCCTGGCTGCTGCCGTCGAGGTAGGCGTGGTCGAGTTTTTCGGCTTTCAGGTGGTCGCGCATGAGGTGCAAAAAGCGGACGAACTGGCTGAAGACGAGGAGCTTGCCACCGGATTCCATGACGGATTCGATCTGGCCGAGGAGGGCGGGCCATTTGCCGGAGAGGTCGTCCTGGCCGAGACCTTTGAGGGCTTCGGGCTGGACGCCGGTGAGGCGGAGATCGCAGCAGACCTGGCGGAGGCGCAGGAGCACGGTGAACATGGTCATCTTGGCGCCGTTCTGGCCGGAGCGGCGGCGGGCGGCTTTGATTTCCTCGCGGCCCTCCTCCAGGATCTTGCGGTAGAATTCGCTCTGCGCCGCGCTGGGGGTGCACCACAGCACCTGCTCGATCTTCTCGGGCAGGTCTTTGAGCACCTGGCGTTTGGTGCGGCGGAGGAAGTAGGGCAGCGTGAGTTTTTGCAGGCGCTGGGCGGCGGCGCGGCCTGCGGGGAGGTCCAGGCCGGACTGAATGGGGCTTTCGAAGCGCTCTTTGAAGGATGTCTGGTTTCCCAAATAACCCGGCAGGGCGAAGTGGAAGATGGACCACAAATCGCGCACACCGTTTTCCAAGGGGGTGCCGGTGAGGGCGATCCGGCCGCTGCAATTCAGGCTGCGGAGGGTCTTGGCGGCGTCGGTATCGGGGTTGCGGATGAAGCTGGCTTCATCCAAAAGAATCAAACCAAAGCGGATGTTTTGGTAATGTTTAATATCTCTGATGATCAATTGATAAGAGGTCAATATCACGTCAAAAGAGGGGATGGTGCTGAGCGCTTTTTCGCGGCCAGCGCCATGGATTTGGAGCACCTTCAGGGCGGGGGCGAAGCGCTCGAACTCGGCCTGCCAGTTGCCGAGGAGTGACTTGGGACAGACGACGATCATCGGGCCGCATTGGTCCCCTTTGCGCTGCTTGAGGAAGAGGGCCACGGCAATGCTCTGGACGGTTTTGCCCAGGCCCATCTCATCGGCCAGGATGCCGCCGCGACCGCGCAGGATGCGGGAGGTCATCCAGCAGACGCCCTCCATCTGGTAAGGGCGGAGCATGCCGGCGAGGTCGCCGATCTCGGCCTGCACCTCACTGCTTGTAACGCTGTGCACGTTAGCTACACCTGCGGCTTCATCGCCAAAGTAGGCGGCATGGGCTCCGTGGACGCGGGCACCTTCGGGGGTGAGCTCCATGGGAACATCCCGCAGGGATTCCTCCAAATCATCCACGGCAGCGATGTCGAGGATGTAACGCTTGCCATTGGCTCCTTTGACCGAACTTTGGCCGGAGCGGACCAGCCGCAGGACTTCGGCGCGGGGGAGGCGGAAGCCATCGGTGGACTCGTAGGCGAACTCCATGCTGAGCCAGTCGCCGCCGCCGCCGCCCATCTGGCCGGCGGGTGCGACGAACTTGGTCTTGGGCGCGATGCGCTGGATGCCGCGAGTCGCAGAGCGCCAGCGCTCGCCTTCGGTAACGGTGGCGAGGTTACGAAGCTGAGGAAGTTCGGAAGCGTAGAAGCGGAGGACATTTTCGCTGCCTTGCAACCGCAAGACCTGGCCTTCGGGCTTGAAACCGAGACCCTCCAAACGGCGTAAAAGACGGAATTCAGCCTCTATGTTTTGAACGTAGAATACAAAGCCATTCGATTCATCCTGAAGTGGGAAGATTGAATGACCTCCATCGAAATGGCGCACTGGCCAAGTGTGTGAATTGTAACGGGCAGAAAGTTTCGCATCCACGACCTGTAGCGAGCCGTCGAGCTGGATTTCGAACTGGCATGGCACCGGGGCGACGTGGAATTTCTCCAGACCTGCGCCGCGCAGTTCCATCTGAAAGCATTCACCCAAAGACTCCCCCTGTTCTGCCAGCCAACGTAACGGCTTAGTAACGCTTGAACGACTCAACTCTCCAGCAAGGGCGGCCAGGGCGGGGGTGTCGGCCAAGTGGCGGAAGAGGGAGGCGGTTTCTTGGCAGATCCACCACGCGCCCATGACGTGCTTCTGGTGGCCGCCTTCCAGTTTGAGGCGGACGGTTTGGGCATCGACGGACTCGACGACCAGCGGCAGGCGGACGCGCTCGGGGGCGACTTGGAAGAGGCGCTCCTGACCGTTCGGCTTGCCGACGAAGACGCGGGGGTGCTCGGCCAGCGTCTCCAGGAAGGTGTTCAATCCTGCGCCTTTGAGAGAGATGGGGAGGCTCTGGGGTTGCTTGATCCCCTGACTGGCGAGCCAGGCGGCGAAGAGGGAGGTTTCGCCCTCGCCGCCGGGGATGTATTTCACGAAGACGCCGAAGGGCTCGCGGATCTGTCCCTGCAGGAGGGGCTCGGGGAGGTAGAGGGAGTAGTGACCGGAGATCTTGAGCGGGGTCAGGGGGGGCGGAGTTCTGGGTATTGTAGTACCGGCTTTAGCCGGTCCGGGGGCTCCGCTAGCATGCGATGCGCCGGGCCCTCCGGAACCGGCTGAAGAGGGAGGTAGACCGCCGGAACCGCCTAAAGGCGGGACTACAGAACGCGATGTGGGGCCAGAAGAGGGCCTGCTGGCACCGCTTTGCTCGCGGACGTGGGCCAGGGCCACGGCCAGGGCGTGCTCGCACATCATGCCGCTGCGGCGGGCGTGGGGGCAGGTGCAGAGGTTTTCCACATCGGAGGAGGTGCGGATGCGCAGACCCGTGGTGAATTTCAGTTTTCCGGAGCCGGCGGTGCCACGGATCATGCCGTCACTGCTGCTGGTGACGACGGCCAAACCTGCATCCACCAAGGAGCGGGCGGACTTCATCACCGCCCAACCGCCGATTTCTCCGAGCCATTTCTCTGTGATTTCCATTTCGTGCTGGCGTGTCCCATGGTTTATCTGCAAAGTCCAGTGCCAAGTACCTATGAGGATTGTCGCCATTTCCAACCAGAAAGGCGGTGTCGGTAAAACGACGACCGCTTTGAACCTCGCCGCGTGCCTCACCCAGCGCGGGGTGCGGGTATTGCTGGTGGACCTTGACCCCCAGGCGAATGCCACCAGCGGACTCGGGCTGGCCCAGGAAGACGGGGGGAGCCTGTACTCCGCACTGGTGGACGGCACGGACCCGCGCCTGGCCATCCGCAGCACCCGGCTGCCGAACCTTTCCATCATCCGCTCTCATCAGGAGCTGGCGGGTTGTGAAATCGAGCTGGCCCAGGCTGGCAACCACATGGCCCGCCTGCGCGAGGTGCTGGCCCCGCTGCGCGACTCCGGCCATTTTGACTACGCCATTCTGGACACCCCGCCCTCCCTCGGCGTGCTGATGACGGGCGCCTTGGCGGCGGCGGACGAGCTGCTGGTGCCCATCCAGTGCGAGTACTTTGGCCTCGAAGGTCTCTCCAAGATCGTGAATGTGGTGCAGCAAATCCGCGAGTGCGGGGCGAATCCAAACCTGCTGCTGGAAGGCATCGTCATGACGATGTATGACAGCCGCGCCAATCTGGCGAACCAGGTGGTCAATGACGTGCGCAATTACTTCGCCGAGACCTGCTACCAGACGTTGATCCCGCGCACGGTGCGCCTGGGTGAGGCGCCGAGCTTTGGCAAAAGCATCATCGAGTACGAGCCCTCCGGCCGTGGTGCACAGGCCTACCGGGCGCTGGCGGATGAATTCCTGGCCCGGCGCGGAGTGCCACAAGCTCCCCACGCAGTGGCGGTCGCGGCAGCTTAATCCGATTGCCAAGATCCCGCAGGCACCTCTTGCCTTCGCAGCTCGCGAAGCGTAAAAGGAGCACATGCCTGTTCATTTGCACAGCGAAGGGAATGACGCCTCTACGGGCGTGTCGAAGGGCATCCATGGACGCGGAGCCGGGCACAATCCGGACCAGCGGTTCGCAGAGCTGCATGTGGACTACGATCCCGGTGAAGCGCCGGAGAAGGTGGCCACGAAGTTTCTGCGCGATCACTCGTCCAGCATCATCTCGCGCAACAGCAGCCCGGATCTGCCCTTTGAGGCCAGTCTGAATCCCTACCGTGGCTGCGAGCACGGCTGCGCCTACTGCTACGCACGGCCCACGCATGAGTACCTTGGCTTCTCCGCCGGGGTGGACTTTGAGTCTCGCATCATGGTCAAGGAGAACGCCCCTGCCCTGCTGCGCGCCGAACTGCTGAAGCCGAGCTACAAGCCGGTGACGCTGTCCCTCAGCGGTGTCACGGACTGCTACCAGCCGATTGAGAAAAAGCTGCGCATCACGCGAGGCTGCCTGGAAGTGCTGGCCGAGTGCCGCCACCCGGTGGTGCTGATCACGAAGAACCACCTCGTCACGCGGGATATAGATTTGCTGGCTGAGCTGGCGCGGCATTCCGCCACGGCGGTGTATATTTCGATCACGACGCTGGATTCCGAACTGGCCCGCAAGCTGGAGCCGCGTGCGTCATCGCCGAAGATGCGGCTGGAGGCGATCCGCCTGCTGCATGAGGCAGGCATTCCTGTGGGGGTCTCCACCGCGCCGATCATCCCCGGACTGAACGATTCGGAAATCCCCGCGCTCATTGAGGCCGCGCGCGCTGCGGGGGCGCAGTTCGCGGGATACACGGTGGTACGACTGCCCTTTGCGGTGAAGGATGTGTTTCGTGCGTGGCTGGACCAGCACTTTCCTGGCATGCGGGACAAGATTCTCAGCCGCATCGAGGAGACCCAGGGGAAGACGATGTCTCACGGTGAATTTGGCAAGCGGCTCAAGGGCATGGGTGTGTGGTCGGAGCAGATCGCGGCGATGTTCAAGGTGTCGATCAAACGCGCCGGCATGCTGCACCGGAGGCCGGAGGTGAGCGCGGAGGCATTTCGGCGGCCAAAGGATGCGGGCGGGCAGATGGAGTTGTTTTGATTGGGAGGGATATGGGATGGTTGAAGGTGAATATGCATGGGACGTTCGTTTTTGCCGCAGAGGGGCGGAGGAGCAGAGGGGGCAGAGATGGATTCTGTTGCGGACTAAAGTTACAGCCGATGAGGCTGGCACGTGGGGTGTAGAGTGGGTCGGCTTTGGAGAACGCGGATGGTGCAGATGTGGCATGAGGTGCTTGGCTGTGTGGCGGAGCTTTCCAGAGCCGGTTGAAAACCGGCGCTCCCAGTACAGAGCTGCTGCGCAGAGCTGGGATGATCCTGGCCTTGCGGCAAAGTTGAGCGCCTCATGGCGTTGAGTGATTGAGGCTTGTGATGCCCGCATGCATCCTTGCCATTTTCAAAGAGGGCGCGTATTAGGTGGCGAATGCCTGACGTCGCCAAGCCAGCCCATGCACCGGCGGACAGAGCCACTCCGGCTTTCTGTGCACCGAATTTATCGAGCATTGAGGAGCACTACAAGCTGCTCAGCTGCCTGCTGGATTACATTCCTGACCGCATTTATTTCAAGGACAAGCAGGGGGCGTTTGTGCTGGTGAGCCGGTCCGAAGCTGAGTATCTCGGAGCGTGTGATCCGGCTGAGGTGATCGGCAAAACGGACTTCGATTACTTCGAGCCTGCACTGGCGCAGGCGGCGCTGGAGGATGAGCAGGAGCTGATGCGGCTGGGCAAATCCATCACCGGCAAGGAGGAGAAAAAGCGGCTGCTGGACGGACGCACGGGCTGGGCGCTGGTGACGAAGATCCCGCTGCGCGATGCGGATGGCGGCATCATCGGCACCTGCGGGATTTCGAAGGACATCACGGCGCTCAAGGAGACTGAGGAAGCTCTGTACAAGGCCAATGCCGCGCTGGCTTCGCAGAAGGCGCTGCTGGAGCAGTCCATGGCGGAGCTGCAGCAGACGAAGCTGGAACTGGTGCAGCAGCTGGCGCTGCGCGAGCGCGTGGAAGATGAACTGGTGCGCGCCAAGCGTGAGGCGGAGGAGGCCAGCAGCGGACTGGGCCCCTTCTTTCAGGTGGCGCTGGACATGCTGTGCATCGCGGGCATGGACGGCTATTTCAAACGCATCAATCCGGCCTTTTGCACCACGCTGGGCTACACGGAGAAGGAGATGCTGGGCCGGCCTTTCCTCGAATTTGTGCATCCTGAAGACCGGCCGAAAACCGTGGCGGCAGTCGAGCGGCTGGAGGCGGGGCTGAACCTGGTCAATTTCATCAATCGCTACCAGCACAAGGAAGGTGGTTACCTTTGGATCGAGTGGACTGCGGCGCCGAACGGCGGCAAAACGGCAATCTATGCGGCGGCGCGAAACATCACGCAGCGGATTCAGACGGAGGACGAGCTGCGCATGGCGCGTGCGGCGGCCGAGGCGGCGAACCAGGCCAAGAGCACCTTCCTGGCGAACATGAGCCATGAAATTCGCACGCCGATGAACGGCGTGCTGGGCATGACGGAGCTGCTGCTGAACACGCGCATGACCCCTGATCAACGCGGTTATTTGAACCTGGTGCGGCAGTCGGCGGATTCGCTGATGACGGTGCTCAATGACATCCTGGATTTCTCCAAGATCGAGGCGGGCAAGATGGACCTGGACAGCCATGAGTTTGATCTGCGCGACTCCATCGGGGACACCCTGCAAACACTGGCGGCACGCTCGGCGGAAAAGGACATTGAGCTGGCCTACCTGGTGAAGCCTGACGTGCCGGACTGCCTGATCGGCGACATCTGCCGCCTGAGGCAGATCATTTTGAATCTGGTAGGAAATGCCATCAAGTTCACGCCGCGTGGTGAGATCGTGGTGGAGCTGCGGGTGGAGAGCCGGACCGAGGACCGGGCGACCCTGCATGTGCAGGTGTCTGACACGGGGATCGGCATCGCCAAGGACAAGCAGGCGAATGTGTTTGAATCCTTCACGCAGGCGGAGAGCTCTACCACGCGGCGCTTCGGCGGCACCGGGCTGGGCCTGACCATTTCCAGGCAGCTGGTGGAGCTGATGCAGGGGCGCATGTGGCTGGAGAGCGAGCCGGGCAAGGGCAGCATCTTCCACTTCACAGCTCAGTTTGAACTGGGCACCCAGAAGCCGAATGCCGCGCGCATGCTGCCCGACAAACTGCACGACTTCCAGGTGCTGGTGGTGGATGACAATGCGACGAACCGCACGATCCTCGAAGAGATGCTCAAGACCTGGGAGCTGCGGCCGGTGCTTGCCGCCAGCGGCGCCGAGGCCTTGGATATTTTGGAGCAGGCCCACGGGGAAGGCGCACCCATCCCGCTGGTGCTGCTGGACTACATGATGCCGGAGATGGATGGCGCGGAAGTTTGCCGCCAGATCCGCGAACGCTTCGGCGACAGCGCGCCGAAAATTTTGGTCCTGTCTTCCGGTGGCAATCTGACCGCCGAGATCGGGGATGAAGATCTGGGCTATGAGCGCTGCCTGACCAAGCCAGTGAAGCATTCGGATCTTTTCGACACGATCAGCCGCGTGATGGGCGGGCTGATGGCCGATGACAAAACGGGCGGTGCCTATGACATGCCGGGGCTGCAGAGCATGGCACCGATGAAGCTGCTGCTGGCGGAAGATGGCCGGGTGAATCAACTCGTGGCCATCAAGATGCTGGAGGACCGGGGACATGAGGTCACGCTGGCCTGCAATGGGCGCGAGGCTTTGGAGCTGCTCGCCAGCCAGACTTTTGACGCGATCCTCATGGACATCCAGATGCCTGAGATGAACGGATTTGAAGCGACGCTGGCCATCCGCGAAAGCGAGGCCGGCACCGACAGGCATGTGCCCATCATCGCCATGACGGCAAATGCGATGAAGGGTGACCGCGAGCAGTGCCTGGCTGCAGGAATGGATGACTACATCGCCAAGCCCATTCACTCGTCGCAGCTTTATCCCCTGCTGGAAAAGTTTGCCAGCCTCAGCGAGACGCCCCAGGCGGATCCCCTGCCCTGCGGCGCTGCATGCAACGAGCCGGTGTTCGACGCCGACACTTTCTGTGACAACATTGGCGATGGCCCGCTGATGCTGGAGCTGATCCGGCTGTTCTTTGAGGAGTCGCAGCCCATGCTCGGCCATGCCTGCCTCGCGCTGCATGAGCTGGATGCGGAAGCGCTGCATCAAGCCGCCCATTCTTTGCAGGGACTGGTGGGGAATTATGCCGCCGCACCGGCCTTCAATGCGGTGTCGGCTCTGACTCAATGCACGCGGAATGGCAATCTGCTGCAGGCGGGCAAGCTGCTCGCGGAGGTGACGGATGAAATCGCGCGGTTGAGGGAAGCGCTGGCGGAGTTTGCGAAGGAGATTGAGTGAGGGGGGCGCAGGGCCTCAGAGCACGCTCTCTGCAGCAGGAGTACCATCCACTCTGCCCCATTTTCCAGAAAAAATCAAGCTCAGTGCAACAAACGCAAAGAGAACGCCCACTCTCACGGGAAACCTCCAAGGTCAAATAAACCGAATTCAGCTTCTTTGAAACACTGCTTGCGTGAATACCAGTCCATGGGTTCCTGTCTTGGCTTGTACATCGCAGAAGATTTGTGCTTCACATAGTAATCCCAGATTTTTTGAGCCCACTCATTTGTCCACTTCTTATCCTCAGGCGGGGTTGTTGTTTTCAGATATGCGTGAGTCGCGGTGATCCCACGTAAAGTCATAGGGCACTCATTCATCATGGCGTCAAAGATGGCAAGCGCGTCATCCAGACGCTGCTTGACTCGTTCCGGAGAATTGATGTTTTCGATCAAAGGCTGGCCCGTCTGCGGATCCAAAAAATCATCTATTCCAAAGCCGACCTTATCAAAGTACGTTCTCATGAGATGAGTGCGCCGGGGAAACATCAGATCATATTGTCGCCCAAAATTGATGAAAGCACCACCTGCCTGAGCGATTGCATCAAAATACATCTCCTCAAGATCCATAAAACGAATGCCTTTTTTTAAAAGCTTCAGGCCATCCATATCGCATTGCCATAGCAGTACACCCGGCTCTAAGACACTCAGGACGTGTGAATCGAAACGGCTAAGAAATTCGGCGATGATGGGTGGAACCTCGATTCCTTCAACATTCAAATATTTCTCGTCTGGGGAGATGGGCTGAAGCTTTGGAGGTAAAAATCCCATGGATCTCATTAAATCCATGGTCTCTTCATATTTCTGTTTGGATTTGTTCATTTTACTCCTCCTTATCTTGCGACATTTCGGTATTGGCCATACACAAGTGGTATTTTTTCGCTAAAGCCTTTAAGAGCCTCGTCATTCGAAAGCCGCACCTCATATTCGAGGTCGCAAACAGAGGCTGCCAATTGCTGAGCCTGAAATTGGACAAATGCATGTGAAAATGAGCCGAGCTGCCTAGCGGTCCATTCATTTGGTTGCTTGTTCATCCACTGGTATCCCCACTTCCCTTCAAGAGCTTTATATGGGCGAGGGGAAAGCGAGGGGGTGCCACCGTCATAATTCACAGGGATATAACTAAATGCCTGGCATGAATGGCACTCGGTTAAGGACATGGATCGTGAGTTTTGGAGCTGTAGCACACTCTTCTACTGCGGCGGCGCTCATTGCAGACGCTGCTGGCGATCGGGGCGTGTGGCGAAGGCGTTGGGTTTGCTTCCCGGTCGTGTATTGCTATACCCAGGGTCGCCTCGCTGAGGCTCGGCTGACCCTGGGCTGAATTACGCAGCCCCGTTGGGGCTGGTGTGGGCGCAAGAGTGGACTGGTGGAAGAGAGCTGAACGGCCAAAAAACGCAGAATTACTGGCATTGTGAACCAACGAAAAGCTGCCTTAACCGAGTGCCATTCATGCTTGGCATTATATGCAACAATGGCTGCACATCGACCTTCATGCGGGCTTTTTGCTCTCCGTTCTTTGGACGCCGTTGTATGGATGGCGGCACCGCTTTCACGGGGTGAGGCGTGTTGTGTGGCCAACGCACCGTTCTTTCGGCGAAGGCGGGGTCGCGCTTGAGCTTGCTGCACGCACTCCATGAGGCTGCGCGTTGGCGTTCGCACTGATCTCGTTTCGATACCGGGCATGCGTCGGCCGCCGCAGAGGCGCTCTGCGGGAAACCTGTCTGTGCGTGCCCAGGGACCTACTTCCCGATCTGTGCCACGGCTTCGGCGACCCAGCCGGAGTCTGGGATGGCGAAGGGGCGGAAGGTTTCGAGGCGGGATTCGTGTTCGCTGTAGAAGAGGGCGCGGTGGAGGCCGAGCATGCTGGCTTTGGGGGAGTCGATGAGGCTGGCGGAGTCGTTGGCGCTCATCTGGAAGAGGACGCGCATGCCGAGCTCGCTGACGGACTTGCGGCTGAGCGAGCGGTTGACGTTGTTGAGGGTGTCGAGGCTGGTGATGAGATGGATGCCGAGGGGCGGGCCTTCGGAGATGATCTCGTTGAGCTGGCTGCCGGGCTTGGGGGCGTCGTCGCCGCCGAAGGAGAAGTCTTCTTCGTAGCGCAGCTTGCGGAACTTTTGCAGGCCGTGGATGAAGAGGTAGATGGGCGGATCTCCGGCGCTGCCTTCATCGCTGCGGCGCTTCATTTCGGCGTGGATTTCGGCGATGAATTCGGGGGCTTCGTGGCCCTGCGAAATCTTGGCGTGGCCCTGGGCGATGCTTTCGAGGAATACGCAGTCGGGTGTGTCTGCGAGCGCGCCGTGAATGAGGTAGAACTTGGGCGGAGTGGCGCGTGGGTGCTGCGCGGCGAGGGCGAGCATGCCGAGGCCAATGATGGCGGCGACGGCTTCGTCGTTCTGACCGACGAGAAGCAGATGGCGGCCGCTCTGGCGTGGGAACATGGCTTCCGTGGGGCCTTTGATGGCGTTGGGCATGCCGAGCCAGCACTTCGGGTCCGCAGGGGCTTTGACGGGCGGATGTTCCAGGGCGGTGGTGAGCAGGGCGTTGTCGCGCACGTCGGCGGGCATGTTGCCTTCAAAGACGATGGGGCGCTTGTTGCTGAAACCGCGTTCCTTGGAGAGCTGGGTGACTTTGACGAGGTTGGCATCCCTCTCTTCGTCGGTGAGCCAGACGACCTGGAAGGGGCTGTTTCCTTCCACGGCACCGGCGGCGTCGTTGTAGATGCCTTCGCCGGGGCGCGAGAGGAGGCGCGGCGCGGTGTTGGTGTCGTCCATGATGAGGGCGGCATCAGCCTCGTTACACTGCAAAGCGATGCGGATGACCATCTGCCCCAGCGTGGTGCGGGCGAGCGTGTAGGCACCGCCGAGGGTCTGGGAACCAAGGAAGACATGGATGCCGAAAGCACGGCCCTGACGCACGATGCGGTCCAGCAGCAGCGCGGCGCCCTGGGCGACGGAGTCGTCTTCGGTGAAGTATTCCTGGAACTCATCGATGATGAGCATGGCGCGTGGCATGGGTTCGCCGCCGCCGGCACGCTTGTATCCGGCAAGATCCTGCGCGCCGGCCTTGCGGAAGAGTTCACCGCGACGGCGGAGTTCTTCGTCGATGCGTTGCAGCACGCTCAAGGCGAATTCGCGATCGCTCTCAATGGCGATGACTTTGGCGTGCGGCAGTTTGTTGTCTGCATAGCACTTGAACTCGACGCCTTTCTTGAAGTCGATGAGATAGAATTCGACTTCGTCCGGGCTGCAGGAGAGCGCGAGATTGGTGATGATGATGTGCAGCAGGGTTGATTTACCGGAACCGGTTTTACCTGCGAGGAGGGCGTGCTGCCTGGTGCCTTTGCCGATGGCGAGGTATTGCAGCTTCGTGGCGCCGGTGCGGCCGATGGCCACGCGGAGTTCGTTGGTGGTGCTTTCCGCCCACAGTTCCTTCGGAGCAACCACGCTGAAGGGCACCTGCACGCGGTTGGAGTCGATGCTGGCCTGGCCGATCTGATGCGCGAGATCCGCGGCGATGACATCCGGCGGCGGTGCATCGAGCTCCAGGGTGCGAATGCCATTGAAGCTGACGACGCCTTTTTCCCGCACGATGCGCAGGCAGTTTTTGCGCAGGTCTTCGGCGCTGAGTCCTTCAGGAAGCGGCTGGCGTTTGTCCCAATGAATGAGCACAAAGACGCCGCAGCGCGCGCCGCTCATGACAATGCTCTTCAGACGCGCCATGGACGATTCATTGAAGCCCGCAGGAAGTCCGGCGATGACGAGGAAGTGGTACTTCTCCGCCACGCTGCCGGCCTGCTCGTTGTATTCGGTGATGGTCGCGTACTCGTTGCGCAGGTACATCTGGATGACCTTTTCCACGTGCTCGTTGAGCTCGATGAGGCGCTCTTCGATCTGCTCGCGCTGCGTCCAGATGCGGCGGTTGATGAGGGCGGGTTCGTAGTCGGCCAGGTGCATGAGTCCGGCGAAGTTCTGCCCGAGACCGACGGCGTCGATGATGGTGAAGTGGACTTTTCCGGGTGGTGCCTGGGTGAAGAGGCGGAAGATGACGTCGTTCATCACATCGGCCACCCACTTGCCGCCGTCGTCGTCGGTTTCGATGAGCAATGAGCCCTCCTGTGGGAAGGCGAGCGCGAGAGGCAGGGTGACGCGCTCATGGCCGCGGAGATCGAAGGGTGTTTCTTTGGCAAACAGCGCCGCCTGCGTGCTGAGGTCCAGCTTCAGCGAGCCAAAGCGCACGGAGTTTGGAAACTGATCCTGCGGCTGGTAGGTGGCGGTCCAGGCTTCCAACTGAGCGGCGGGATCCTGCTCGATCTCTTCCACCGAGGCGAGCAGCGGGGGGATTTTTTGATTCCACTCGGCCTGCAGCTTGAACCAGCGCTGCTGTGCCACCGCCTGCATGGCGTGCATGGCGGCTTCGTGCTGCTCATTGAGCTGCTGGCGCTGAGACATGAGGGGGCCGCTGACCTGCGCGACGGCGGCGGCTTTTTGCACTTCGAAACGCTGCAAATTGCGGGCGAGGAGGCGCTCGTTGCGGGCGAGGCAGGCGGGGATCTGCGTGGCAAGCCGGCGCAGCATGGCCAGGCGGTATTTCTCCGCGACTTCTTCCGTGCGATTCCAATCGGCGGTGACCAGGGCATCGGTATGATCAAAGTCTGCCTGAATCTGCGCGGCAGCGGCATCCTTGGCGGCATGCAGTTCCTGCAGGCAGGTTTCGTAATCCAGCACTGCGGCGCTGAGCTCCTGGAGATCCACGCGGGGCTTGGAGAACATCTTGAACATGCCGGTGCTTTTGCCGGCGGCGAGCTGCTCTTCGAGGCCCTGGGCATGCCCTTCAATGTCGGCAATGCGGGCGGGGATGTCCGCCAGCGTGAGACGGGTGTTCGGTGCGGGGGCGGTCTTGCGGCCGAGGCGTTCGCCGGTGGCCTTCAGCACGGCCAGCAGGCGATCTTTGGCGGCGGTGAGGCGCTCCAGCAGGGCTTCGGTGTTGTGCTCCAGCTGCTGCAGGCCGCGTTTGCGCATGGCGTCTGCATGCACGCGGCGCATCTGCTGGCGTCCGAGCCAGCGCTCGCGCTCCTTCTGCACCATGGCTTTGAGGTCGCGCTTGATGCGGTCCTCGTAGCGTTTGAAGGAGGTGGTGCGCAGCGCGTGGCGGGCGTGGATGGTCTTGACGTACTCATCCCACTGCGCCTCCACTTCGGTGACGGTGGCGCCGTGCTGCGCATCAAAAAGCTCCAGCTGCTGGATGTGGTTTTGTTCGGCGGTGTAACGCTTGGAGCGGATTTCGCGGGCGATCTGCTCGCTGCGCGCGGCAAAATCGGCGATGGTGTCACGCAGCGAGATGTGCAGGGAGGCTATGCGCGAGGAGCGGAGATCAAGGGAGCTGTTCACAGTCTTTGCGGATCTTTCGGAGCAGGTTTTCGAGTTCGTTGATCATGGCGCCGGTCTTGGTCATGAGACCGGGCAGCTGCTCAAGGTAGGTTTTTTCAAATTCCAGCGCCTTGGCGTCACGCCAGTGCACCTTGGTGGCATGCCAGTGCTCGGAGAGTTCGCGGGCGTTTTGGATGAGATTCATGGGCCGGTAAGCAGTCGAGGATAAGCAGCAGGTGCCAAACGGTGGAGCAGTAAGTGGTGAACGGTCAGGAGCGGGAGGTGGACGGCCGGAAGCAGGAGGCGGACGGCTGACGATTGACGGCAGCCCCGGGGCGGCAGTCAGAGGATCAGGAAGGAGAACTTGCAGGAGGGGCCGGAGTTTCGTTGTAGGCCTGAAGTATTTTCTGAATTTCGACGAGGTAGGCCACAGCCTTGGTGAGATCGCTGTCGAGGTAGTCGCGCAGGGAGTCGGTTTTGCGCGCCAGCGGATCAATGGTGCGGTCGAAATCACGCCCCCATGCCTTGGTGCGGTCGAGCTTGGCCTGGGCCTCCTCGAGCGCGGCGCGGGCTTTCCGCACGGCCATCTGCTGGACGGTGGGATTGTCAATGAACTCGGAATTGCGTGCGCTCATGAGCTCCTGCTGCGCCTGATCGAGCTTCTTCTGCCGCATGCGGATCTGCTGCTGCCAGTAGGCAGGCTGCTCCGTCTGAACCCAGCCGCGTGTTTTTTTCACCGCGTCCTGCACGTTGTCGAGCGCCTGGCGGGTTTTGTTGATGAAGACAATGAGCGCAACGCGAAAGGACTCGATGGAATCGAGATTCGAGATGCGTGCCTGGTCAGCCATGGGTGCTGGGTACTAGATGCTTGATGCTGGATGCCAGATCAGCGCTGGCTGAGGTATTCCTCAATGCGCTGGGCCTTGCGGAGGAGGAAGGGCGTGTGCTGCTCGGACATCTCCATAAAGCGCTTGATGGCTTTCATGGTGGTGGTGAATTCGGCGGCGAACTTCTCATGCTCGGCGTCCTGCCAGGTCTCGCCGAGGGCGGTGAAGCGGCTCTGCAGGGAGGCGGAGCGCTGCTGCATTTCCGTGTTGAAGCGTTTCAACTCCTGCGCGAAGCGCCGGACTTCCTCGGGATTCATGATTGCCTGGGCCATGCTGCAATGATGAAGTGAGAATGAAGATTGACGAATGGTTTTGCTACGAATTTGGCAGGCCATTTGGTGTAACCGCCACTAACACAGCATCTTTTGCCTATCGGCGGAATAATCTCGACACCGCCAGAGGTGAAATGTTAAAACGCTGCCATTGAACCGGAAGCGGCGCGGATGCAGCACGCCATGCTTCCCATCTGGGAACCAAGGCGATGAAGATCTTCAACTACAACACGGCCCAGGCGTTTGCGCGGCCGTCTGTGCAGGGCTGGCTGGTGGTCTTTGTGTGCGGATTTCTCACCGTGTGCATCATCGGGCCGGCGTTTTGCATCGCGGTGTGGCTGATTGTCAAAGTTTTGAGACGGCTGCCTGCGATCCCCCTGCCCGACTGGGATATGACGGTGCTGTCCACCGCAGGCGTCATCCTGCAAGTCGCGGCGGTCTTCGGAGCTTTGCTGGCGACGGTGATGGTGCTGGACCTGGCGCGGCGCAGGCGGCAGGAGGCCCGCATCCCGGGGCACCACCCCATCATCGGTGGCTATGAACACTCGGCGTTTTACAAGACCTGGCATGCAGAGCCGGTGCTGCCGACGGGCAAGCCGGTGAGATTGAGCGCCTACGGCAGCGGCCCAGCGCCTGCGCAGGCGGCGCTGTGGCAGCAGTTCATTGGAAAATATGATGAACTGATCGCCGCCGCCACACGCTCCTTGCTGGCGGAGGGGCATCCTTTAGAAGGCTGTGAATCGGTCACCTTCACGCCAAGCGGCATCACGCTGACGCGGGAGGGGCAGATGCATCTGGGGTTTGAGTTTGCCACAGTGCCGGAGAACTTTTGGAAGTCGGAGGTAGATCAACCCTATCCGACGGCCAGCTTTACAGCAGCGCTGGAATTGAAGAGCACGGAGTGGCTGAAGCCGTATGGGTGAGGGGGGCTTGGGGGCTTTGATGCGGAATGAAGCGCACAGGAAACGCGGGACTTGCCTTGCGGCGGAGCTCCCAGAGCGCTGCTGCGACATTCTGTACTGGGAGCGCCGGTTTTTAACCGGCTCTGGGTATGGCTCCGCAGCAAGGACGTGCGCCGTGTTTGCTGTGAGCTTCTTTCCGTGGCGATGGTTCAGGGACGCTCGACCGGGGCCGATAAAATATCGGCGCTCCCAGTAACGGAGCTTGCTGTGCGGAGCTGCGGGGCAGCTTTCAATCAAACACCTCCGCGCCTAGTCCACATACAGCAGCGCATTGGAGCTGAGCAGCGCGTGGCAGAGGGCGGTGAGGCCGAGGAAGGCGGGGTCTCCGGGGGTCTTGGATGGGGCGCCGAGCTGGACTTCGAGCGGGGTGGGATTGGCCTTGTAGAATTCGGTCTGGGCCTGCACAAACTCGACGCTCTGCTGCACATCGGACTCCGAAGGGGCTTTGCCGCTGATGAGCTTGAAGGCGTAGCGGATCTGATCGGCGGTGTCTTTGCCGCCTTCGCTCTGCACGCGCTGGGCGAACTGCTGGGCATGCACTCGCATGGTGGTGCTGTTCATGAGCAGGAGGCTCTGCGGACTGACGGTGGTGACGGAGCGGATGTCGCAGCTGGGCTCCATGATGGGGGCGTCAAAGGTGGCGAACATTTCGAGCTGCCGTGAGCGGCGGGCCTGCACATAAATGCTGCGGCGGAATTCATCGCCATTGAGGGGGACGATCTTGCCGGAGGGACGGCCTGCGGTGTCGGTGGTGTCGATGCCGATGACCACCTGCCCTTCTTCATTGAACATGACGGGCACGGGCGCGCCGCCGACTTTCGGATTGAGCTTGCCGCTGACGGCGAGGAGGCTGTCGCGCAGGATCTCGGCCTCAAGGCGGCGCACGCTCATGCGGCTGAGGTAGGAGTTGTCGGGATCGATGCGATCGCGTGTGGCATCCCGCGTGGAAGTCTGGCGGTAGGTGCGGGAGGTCATGATCTGACGGTGGAGCTGCTTCAAGCTCCAGCCGCGTGCCATGAAATCGGTGGCAAGCCAGTCGAGGAGTTCAGGGTGGGTGGGCAGGCTGCCGAGGAGGCCGAAGTCTCCCGGGCTGGCGACGATGCCTTTGCCGAAGTGGTGCATCCACACGCGGTTCACCATGACGCGGGCCACGAGAGGGTGCTTGCCATCGGTGAGTTCATTGGCCAGGGCGAGGCGGCGGCCGGTGGTGGGCAGTGCGGCGTTTTTCTCGGGGATCTCGATCTTGCGGAAGGCGGCGAGCACGGTGAGATCGCTGGGCTTCACCTTCTCCTTGGGCTGGTCAAACTGGCCGCGATTGAAGATGAAGGTGGCGGGCACGGCCTCGGGCTTTTTGGGGAGCTCGGTGAAGGCGTGGAGGAATTCCTGCTTCGGCTTGGTGGCGCGCACGGCGGTCGCTTCCTCGGTCATCTTCTTCAGTTCATCCGCGTGCTTGGTTTTGTAGGTGGTGTCGTAGAGATAGAGCGAGCCGGAGCTGAGCTGGTTCACGCGGGGCCAGGCTTTGAGGAGCTTGGTTTGATCTGCGGTGCGTTTTTTCACTTCGGTGCGGTAGGCGGTGCGCAGAGGGGCGCGGTCTGCCTCGGGGGCTTTGGCGAGCTCTTTCTCCAGCACTTCGGTGATGAACTCCTCGGCTTTGGCAAGGCGTGCGGCGTCGAGCTTCTTGGCCTCGGCTTCGATCTTGGCGGATTCGGCGATTTCCTTTTCCGTCAGCAGAGAGACGAGACGGCCGCCGGGTGCGCGCCAGGCCTTGGTGTCAAAGCCGGGCTCAAACACGGCGCGCAGGCGGTAGTAGTCGGCCTGCGAGATGGGATCGTAGCGATGATCATGGCACTGCGCGCAGCCGATGGTGAGGCCGTAGAGGGAGGTGCCCACCATCTTGAGAGTGTCGGCGATGTTCGCGTTTTGCGTGGCGGCATCGTTCTTCTCGCCGGTGCCATTGGGGGACATGCGGAGGAAGCCGGTGGCGGCGAGTTTTTCGATGGCATCGGGCGCGAGGTCTTTGTACGGCTGCGGCACCATTTCATCGCCTGCGAGCTGCTCGCGCACGAACTGATCGAAGGGCTTGTCCTTGTTGAAGGCATTGATGACGTAGTCGCGGTACTTCCATGACCAGGGGCGCTCCAGATCGCGCTCGCCAAAGCCTTCGCTGTCGGCGTAGCCGGCGGTGTCCAGCCAGTGGCGGCCCCAGCGTTCACCGTAGTGCGGTGAGGCAAGGAGGCGGTCCACGAGGCGCTCGACGCTGAGCTGCGGATTCTTGATGTAGGCGGCGACGAATTCGTCCACTTCGGCAGGCGTGGGTGGCAGGCCGATGAGATCAAAGCTGGCGCGGCGGATGAAGGTGACGGGGTCGGCCTCCGGCGAGAAGGAGAGGCCTTTTTCGGTGAGCTTCGCGGCGATGAAGGCGTCGATATTCGTGGCGCCTTTTTTCTCCACCGGGGGCTTCACGGCGTGGATGGGCTGCAGCGACCACCAGGCGCGCTCTTCATCGGTGAAGGCGTGCTCCGGCCCGAGCTTCTCCGGCTCCGGGCGTGCGGTCTTGGCCCCCTGGGCGATCCAGGCTTCGAGCGTGGCGATGTCCTGATCCTTGAGCTTGGTTTTGCCTTTCGGCATCTCGCCTTTTTTGACGAGGTCGAGGAGGTGGCTTTCGGCCGCTTTGCCGGGGACGATCACGGGGCCGTCCTTGCCGCCTTTGAGGATGAAGCGTGCGAGGCGCACATCCAGGCCGCCCTTCATTTCGCCGTCTTCGCCGTGGCATTGAAAGCAGTGCGTTTTCAGGATGGGGCGCACGTCTTTTTCAAACATCACGGGAGCCGCCGCTGCCCAGGCGGGCGCGGCTGCCAGCAGCACGAGGGCGAGGTGTGAATGGGGGCGGCGGATCATGTGGTGAAAATACGGGGTGGCGTGCTTCGCTCTTGCATCCCAGTCTCAAACCGGGTGTCATGGGGCCAGCGAGCGTTTTTTATGCCAGCCCCGTCCCTCCTTGCGCGACCCAAGCCGACTTACTGGCTGAGCTATCTCCTGGTCATGCCGCTGGCGGGTTTCATGTTCGCGGCGTTCGTTGTCGTGGGCGGCAGCGCGATGCTGGGCCACAAGCCGACCCGCCCGGAGATGCTCAGCGCGTGGGCCATTGTCACCACGTTGATCACGTTGTTTGCGCTGAATGTTGACCGGCGGAAGCCGCACTTTGAACTGACGGACACCACGCTGCGGATCGGACGTGGCCGCCATGCCACAGTGATTCCGCTCGCGGAGATTGAATCCGCCGTCTTCGGCTTGCCCGTGCATACGCCGTGGTGGTTTCGCATCATGCGGTATGCGCCGCAGAGCCGTGGCTCACACCACTTCATTGCCATGATGCGGGCGAACTCCTTGTTCATCCGCTTAGGCGAGCGTCGCTACGTGCCGCTCTGCCTCTACTTTACGTGGATGCAAAATGGGCGTGAGCTGATGGAGGCGCTGCGGGAGCGGCTGCGTGACAAACTCGTGGGCGCTGAGAGCTACACGGAGGCGGAGGTGAAGGCGCTGGGGCTGGCGAAGTTTAACCGCGTGGGTGTGGTGCGGGGGTGACTTTGGCAAAACCTTTGCCTCAGGAAATAGATTGATGAAAGGACTAAGCTCCATGAGAGATCAGCGAGGCTCAGCCTAACCTTTTCATGCCCGCCATCCGCAGTTTTTATCTAACCCTGGTCTACATCTTCCTTGCATGCACCCTCCCGGCAGGAACTGCGGCAGTCAATGCCACCTGGAATGCCGCCAGCGATGTGCCAGTGACGGCGGCCAGCTACACGGCCACGGGCAACACGGTGGACTTCACCCTGAACTTTGCACCAGACACGGGCACGAACCTGACCGTGGTGGACAACACCGGGCTGCCCTTCATCAACGGGACGTTCGACAATCTGGCTCAGGGGCAGGCTGTGGCGCTCAGCTTTGGAGGAGTGACTTACAACTACGTGGCCCACTATTACGGCGGCACGGGCAATGATCTGGTGCTGGTGTGGGCGAATCAACGTCTCTTGGGCTGGGGCAACAATGGCAATGGCCAGATTGGCGACGGCACCACCACTCCGCGCAGTTTGATGGTGCCAGTTATGGTGACAGGCGTGTTGGGGGGCAAGACGATCGTGGCTCTGTCGCAAAGCCCTTATCACAGTCTCGCGCTATACTCGGACGGCACCGTTGCCGCATGGGGGGCCAATTCTAGCGGCCAGCTTGGCAACAACACGACCACAGACAGCTATGTGCCGGCGGCAGTGAACACAGCCAGTGGTGTCTCCGCCTTGTATGGCAAGACCGTTGTGGCGGTGATGGCGGGAGTTTCACACAGCATGGCCTTGTGCTCAGATGGAACCGTTGCCGCCTGGGGTTACAACTGGTATGGTGAACTGGGAGACAAGACCACGACATCACGCAGCGTGCCCGTGGCAGTGAACACAGCCAGTGGCGTCTCCGCCCTCTTTGGCAAAACAGCAGTGGCCATCGCGGCAGGCAACTATCAAAGCATGGCTTTGTGTTCAGATGGCACATTGGTTTCCTGGGGTTCCAACTTTAATGGCGAACTGGGGGACACCACGACGACAACACGCATGGTGCCGGTGGCAGTCAACACCGCCAATGGCGTCTCCGCCCTTTATGGGAAGACCGTGACAAGCTTTACAACAGGCCTCTCCCACAGCATGGCGATATGCTCCGATGGTACCGTGGTCGCCTGGGGGGCGAACTACACTGGCAGACTCGGGGACAATACAACGACAACACGCTATGCGCCCGTGACCGTAAATACCACGAGCGGCATCTCCGCTCTTTATGGCAAAAGCGTGATAGCTTTGGCTGCCGGCCAATCTCACAGCATGGCATTGTGCTCCGATGGCACCGTAGCGGCCTGGGGCGACAACACTTACGGCCAGTTGGGAGACAACACTACTACCCAACGCAATGCGCCTGTGGCTGTAAACATGGCCAGCGGTGTCTCCGCTCTGTTTGGAAAAACGGCATTGGCCATAGCCGTAGGGGGGCGCAGCGGCTCGAGCTCCGGCGCCCTGTGTTCGGATGGGAGCATGGTGACCTGGGGTTACAATACTTACGGTGATCTGGGCAATAACAGCACCACAGGTAGCCCGGTGCCGATGGTGGTGAACACCAGCCCGCTAGGTGCTGACGAGAGGCCAACCGTTCCTTACCGTGGCAGCCCGATGGCGCAGTGCTTGATGCTGGTCGCCGAACCGTCCCCCTCTCTGGTGACTCTGGCGGCAACCACGATTGGTGTCACCAGTGCTACTTTGAATGGCACAGTGAATCCAAACAATGGCACGACCATGGTTTCCTTTGACTACGGCACCACCGCTGCCTACGGCAGCAGCCTTACCGCCACGCCCGATACGATCACAGGAGGGGCTTATACGGCAGCAAGTGCCACGCTGACCGGATTGACGCCGGCAACGACCTACCACTACCGTCTCAGGGCTGCAGGCAGCATCGGCGCTGATCAAACCTTTACCACACTTAACAACTATGCCGGTCTCACCGATTTGGTGCCGAGCGTGGGATCTTTGAGCCCAGCATTCACCTCTGGAACCAAACAGTACGTCGTCAGCCTGAGCAGCATGACGGATTCGATCACCGTGACTCCCACATTGGCAGACAGCAATGCTACAGTGACTGTCAATGGTACCGCGGTAGCTTCCGGCAGTGGCAGCGGAGTGATCAGTCTGGGTATTGGTGACCATGTCATTACCATCGCTGTGACCGCCCAAGATGGAGTGACTAGGCAGGAGTACACGCTCACTGTGACGCAAAGCATCCCTGGTATCATACCAGCGGCCTATGCATCAGCCAGCCATGTACCAGTGAGCAGCAATGGCTTTACGGCCACGGGCCGCACCGTGAACCTCTCGCTGAACTACGCACCAGCCACCGGCACGAATTTGACGGTCGTGAACAACACGGGGCTGCCCTTTATTAGCGGCACCTTCGACAACCTGGCGCAGGGGCAGACGGTAGCCTTGAGTTACAATGGTGTGACTTATAACTTCGTGGCCAACTACTACGGCGGCACGGGCAATGACCTGGTGCTGGTGTGGGCGAACAACCGTGCGTTTACCTGGGGGAACAATCTGGCGGGTCAAGTGGGTGATGGAACCACCACAACACGCAGCGTGATGGTGCCGGTAACGGCCACAGGAGTATTGGCGGGAAAGACAATCATTGCCCTGGCAGAGGGCAGGTACTTTAACCTGGCACTCTGCTCAGACGGAACGATTGCCTCATGGGGAGCAGGAGCCAACCTGGGCAACAACACGAACGTTTCCAGCAGCACACCTGTCCTGGTCAACACCACCAGCGGCATCTCCGCCCTCTATGGCAAAACCGTGGTGGCGATCACCGCCGGGGAGAGCCACAGTTTGGCCCTGTGTTCGGATGGCACCGTGGTCGCCTGGGGATCCAACGGATATGGCGAGCTGGGCATCAACAGTACCACAGCCAGCCTGGTGCCGGTGGCAGTCAACACGGCCAGCGGTATCTCGGCCTTATACGGCAAATCAGTGGTCGCCGTTGCCGCAGGCAGCGGTTACAGCATGGCGCTGTGCACGGATGGCACCGTGGCCACATGGGGATACAATGTTTACAGCCAGCTCGGCAACAATAGCAGCACCAACAGCCCCGTGCCAGTGGCTGTCAATACGACCAGCGGCATCTCCGCCCTCTACGGAAAAAGCGTGGTGTCGATCTGCGCGGGCTACCACCATGCTCTTGCACTATGTTCGGATGGCACGCTGACGAACTGGGGATTTTCATTTGGGGGCGTTCCAGTGGCTATCAATACAACGCTTGGCGTCTCAGCATTGTATGGCAAAACCGTGGCCTCCCTCGCGGCGGCCAACGGCTACACCATGGCGCTTTGCACCGATGGCACCCTGATATCCTGGGGCTCCAACAACTACGGTCAGCTCGGGACCAACATTACAAATTACGCCTATTCACCAGTGCTGGTCAATACAACCAGCGGCGTTTCAGCCCTGTACGGTAAAACGGTGGTGGCCATCGCGGCGGGCGGCTACAGCGGCACTTGCTCCATGGCTCTGTGTGCAGATGGCACGTTGACGGGCTGGGGGTCCAACGGCTGGAGCGACCTCGGCAACGGTGGCTCGACTGACAGCAATGTGGCGGTGACGGTGAAGACTACCCCGCTTGCTGCTGCCGAGAGACTGAGCAGTCCTGGCAGCCTTTCCAATACTGCACAAGCCATCGCCTTGGTCGCCGGACCGCCCCCCACACTCGCCGCTTTGGCAGCGACCGGGGTCAGTGGAACCAGTGCTACGGTGAATGGAACGGTGAATCCCAACAATGGCTATGTGACGGCTTTTTTCGACTATGGCACCACCACGGCCTACGGCAGCAGGGTGGCCGCCACGCCGAGCGCAGTCACCGGAGGCATTGTCAATCCGGTCAGCACCACGCTCACGGGATTGACTCCTGGCACCACTTATCACTTTCGAATTGGCGGCACAGGCTACACCAGCGGTGACCTGACCTTCACAACGCTGAACAACGATGCGGGCCTTTCCGATCTGACGACGAGCGCAGGCGCACTCAGCCCAATCTTTGAGGGCGGCACCCGCAGCTATTCCACCGCCAATGTCTCCAGTGAGACTGATTCCATCACCCTCAACCCGACACTTAGCGATGGTAACGCGTCCTTCACAGTCAATGGCATGAGCGTAGCTTCCGGGAGTGCAGCAACCGTGAGCTTGGGTTATGGCGACAACACGATCCGCACCGTTGTCACAGCCGAAGATGGTGTGACGACGCAGATCTATCTCCTGAGTGTGTACCGCACTCTGTCAGCCAGTCTTGCTGCCACGTTCCCCTCTGCCGGGAAGGTGCCGGTGAACGTCAATGGATTCACCGCCACGGGCAGCACGGTAAACTTCGCCCTCAATTACGCCCCGGCCACCGGCACGAACCTGACGGTGGTGAACAATACCGGGCTGCCTTTCATCCAAGGGACGTTCGACAATCTGGCGCAGGGGCAGGTGGTGGCACTGAGCTACAACGGGGTGACTTACAACTATGTGGCGAACTACTATGGCGGCACGGGCAATGATCTGGTGCTGGTGTGGGCCAACAACCGCGTCTTTGCCTGGGGTTATAACAACGAAGGTGAGCTGGGTGACGGCACTAAGACCAGCCGGTCCCTGCCCATGCCGGTTTCAGCAGCCGGGGTGCTGACAGGCAAGACGGTGATCGCTGTCAGCGAAGGTTATAATCATGCCCTGGCGCTGTGCTCTGACGGCACGGTGGCCGCATGGGGAGACAACACCAGCGGCCAGCTCGGCAACAACAGCACAACGGCAAGCCTTGTCCCGGTGGCAGTCAACGCCGCCAGTGGCATCTCGGCCTTGTATGGCAAGACGGTCGTGTCCGTGGTGGCTGGCGGCAACTGGAACCTGGTACTCTGCTCTGATGGCACAGTGGCCACGTGGGGCAGCAACAGCTCCGGTCAGCTGGGGGACGGCAGCACGACGCAGCGCAACGTGCCCGTGGCAGTGAACACCGACAGCGGCGTCTCCGCCCTGTATGGCAAATCCGTGGTGTCATTGGCGGCAGGCGGGCTGCACGCGCTGGCGGTTTGCTCGGACGGCACTGTGGCTTCCTGGGGGCACAATTTTTACGGTCAGCTGGGAGACAACACAACGACGGCCCGCTTCGTGCCCATGGCCGTGAATGCGGACAGCGGCGTGTCCGCGCTGTATGGCAAGTCTGTGGTGGCGGTGGCGGGAGGAAGTTATCACAGCATGGCCTTGTGCTCCGACGGGACAGTGACGACCTGGGGATACAATGGTTTTACGCAGCTGGGAGACAACACATCCACGACGCGCAAGGTGCCTGTGGCAGTGAATACCACCAGCGGCGTCTCAGCCCTCTATGGCAAGACCGTGGTGGCGGTGTCAGCGGGCCCCAATCACAACACCGTCCTGTGCAGTGACGGCACCGTGGCAGGCTGGGGGAACAACAGTCAGGGCCAGCTGGGGGACAACAGCACTTCACAGCGCAATGTGCCCGTCGCCGTAAACACCGCCAGCGGAGTCTCAGCACTCTATGGCAAGACCGTTGTAGACCTGATCACGAGCCAGAATCACAGCATGGTGCAGTGCTCTGACGGCACCCTGGCTGCCTGGGGTGACAACTCTTTTGGTGAACTGGGAGACAGCACCACGACGCAGCGCAATGCACCCGTGCTGGTCAGCACCGGCGCTCTGGTCGCAGGCCAGCAATTTTCCATTCTGCCCAGCAGTTCCGAAGCGTATGAGTGGAGTCTGGCAGTGGTGGCGGCACCGGCCTATCCCGCCGTGGGCACTCAGACGGCTGCGGCCATCAGCGGCACCAGCGCCACATTGAACGGCACTGTGGTGGCGGCAGACACCAGCATGGCCGTTTCCTTTGAATATGGCATCACGACCACCTACGGAAATACGGCGGCAGCCACACCCGCGCAGGTCAGCGATAGCATCCCCACCTCCGTGAGCGCCACTCTGACAGGACTTCAGCCTGGCACGACCTACCATTACCGCGTGAATGGAGTGAACAGCGCCGGCACGATCAATGGCAATGACCTGACCTTCACGACTCTGAGCAACAATGCGGACCTGGCCGGCCTTGTGCCCAGCGTGGGAACGCTGTCCCCTGCCCTCGTTTCAGGCACGCTCAGTTACACAACCGATGTCCCCTACCTCACCACCTCCATCAAAGTGACGCCGACGGTGGCGGAACCAAACGCGAAGGTCAAAGTGAATGGAGTGGCGGTCAGCTCGGGCAGTGCCAGTGCGAGCATCAGCCTGGCGGAAGGCAGCAACACCGTCAGCATCGTCGTCACGGCGCAGGACGGCATCACGGTCCAGACCTACACACTGACCGTGATGCGCGCCTTTGGGCCCACCCTTGCCAGCCTGGGCCTGAGCAGCGGCACGCTGAGCCCTGCCTTTGCAAGCATGACGACGGCTTACACGGCGACGGTTCCGAGCGCATCGGCCACCCTGAGTCTCACCCCGGGCTGGACGGACAGCAGTGCCACGGTGAAGATCAACGGGCAGAGTGTTTCCTCAGGCTCTGCCAGCAGTCCGATCTCACTCAACTATGGCAGCAACACGATCGCCCTCGTGATCACCGCAGCTGATGGCGTGAGCACGCGGACGTACACGCTGGCGGTCTCCCGCCCGCTGACCGCTGCCTACTCCAGCGCCACCGATGTGCCGCTGACCAGCAACGGCTTTACCGCGACAGGTGGCACGGTGAATTTTGCGCTCAACTACACGCCCGCTACGGGCACTAATCTGACCGTGGTGAACAACACGGGACTGGGCTTCATCAGCGGAACGTTTGGCAATCTGTCCCAAGGACAGTCCGTGACGCTGAGCTACAATGGCATCACTTACAACTTTGTGGCCAACTACTATGGGGGCACTGGCAATGATCTGGTGCTGGTGTGGGCAAACAGCCGGCCTTTCGCCTGGGGCTCGAACACCAACGGGCAACTGGGAGACCTGACCACCACCCAACGCAATCTGCCGGTGATCGCGTATGCCGGAGGCGTGCTGGCTGGCAAGGTCATCGTGTCGATAGCAGTGGGGGGATCACACACGCTGGCTCTGTGCGCTGACGGCACTCTGGCAGCCTGGGGTAACAATGGCTCTGGCCAGCTCGGTGATGGCACAAGCACTCAGCGCACTCTGCCGGTGCTGGTGAACACGACCAGCGGATCCGCGTTGTTCGGAAAAAGAGTGATCGCCATTTCAGCAGGGTCTATCCACAGCCTGGCCTTATGCTCGGATGGCACGGTGGCTGCATGGGGCAGCGGAGGCCTGGGCCAGCTCGGCAATGGCACCACGGGGAACCTGCTGTTTTTGCCCGTGCAGGTAAGCAACTCGTCCGGCTCATTTCTGTTTGGCAAGACGGTGGTGGCGGTGTCGGCGGGGTACTCCCATAACCTGGCGCTGTGCTCTGACGGCAGTCTGGCTTCCTGGGGCTACAACAACAATGGCCAGCTGGGCGTAGGCGGCACAGCCACCCGCACCACCCCCGTGCCCGTGAACACCACGAGCGGCGTCTCGATACTCTTTGGCAAAACCGTGGTGGCCATAGCCGCAGGTGGCGGTCATAGCATGGCACTCTGCTCTGACGGCACGCTGGCCGCGTGGGGCCTCAATACCTCAGGTCAAGTCGGTGACAACAGCATTACCAGCCGCAGCTTCCCAGTGGCAGTGAACACTGTGAGCGGGACTTCATCCCTCGCTGGCAAAACCGTGGCAGGCCTCGCCGCCGGCTTTTCTCACAGTCTGGTTCTTTGCAGCGATGGCAGCCTCGCGGCGTGGGGAAACAATGCCTCAGGTCAGATAGGCGACAACAGCACGACCAACCGTCTGGCACCGACGCCAGTGAACACGGCCAGTGGCGTTTCGGCCCTGTTTGGCAAAACAGTGACTGCCATCGCGGCGGGGGCCTTCCACAGTCTGGCTCAGACCTCCGACAACACTTTGACAAGCTGGGGGCTGAACAGCAGCGGACAAGTCGGTGACAATACCACGAACAACGACCTGGTGGCCGTGGAGGTGAACCGCACCAGACTCACCTCTGCCGAGGTGTTTACCGGTTTCTTCGGCAGTTCCGCTGACCTGCATACGCTGGCCTTGGCAGCAGCACCTCCGGTGCCGAAAGTCTCAAGCCTCGCGGCAGCGTCCATCACCGCCACGAGTGTGACGCTGAATGGCACGGTGACTGCCAATAACAACAGCACCACGGTCTCTTTTGAGTACGGCCCCACCACGGCTTATGGCACGACGGTGACTGCCACGCCTGCCACCGTGACGGGTGCGAGCGCCACGGCGGTGAGCATGATGGTGACGGGCCTCGATCCCGGCACGACTTATCACTTCCGCGCCACGGGCGTGAACGCAGCAGGGAGCGGCAGCGGCGGGGACCTGAGCTTCACCACACTGAGCAGCAATGCTGATCTGGCCAGCCTGACCGTGGACAGCGGTGCCTTGAACCCTGTTTTTGCCAGCGGCACCACCAGCTACACGATGAGCGTGCCCAGCACCACGAGCACCCTCTCGCTGACACCCACGGTGGCCGAGAGCCATGCCGTGATTACAGTCGGCGGTGCAGCCGTGGCCTCTGGCAGCGCCAGCAGTCCCATCGCGCTGAATTTTGGCGACAACTCCATCACCACGATGGTCACCGCCCAAGATGGCAGCACGACGAAGACCTATGTGGTGACGGTGACACGACCCACCAGCCTCCAAAGCTGGCGGCAGACTTACTTTGGCACCACGGCCACCACCGGAGCCATGGCAGACGCTGCGGATTTTGACAACGACGGCATCCCCAACTTGGTCGAGTGGGCCTGCCTGCTCGATCCCACCATACGGAGCACAGCGCCCTTCACGACGGCGCGCAATGGCGCGAACTTTGAGTTCAACTATTCACGCAGCACGGCGGCTGCCAATTCTGGCGCTGCATTCATCGTGGAATGGAGCGACACGCTGGCGGCGGGAAGCTGGAGCAGCACCGGCGTGACGCAAACCGTGCTGAGCGACGACGGCACGACGCAGCAGGTCAAAGCGGTGATCCCAATCAATGGCACGACGGCCAAGTTCACCAGGCTGTCGGTGACGGCCCCATGAGGAACGAGCAGATGCGAGGCTCTTGAGCGCTGCACGGCGGCGGCGGTGAAGGCGCTGGGGCTGGCGAAGTTTAACCGTGTGGGGACGTTGCGGGAGTGATGTTGATCAAGCTATTTCGATTTCCGACGCCCCTTCAGCATGAACCGAATACGGGTGGGATGCCTTCGACCACTGACCACATCCAGAATGAAGCGCTCGTCTTCGCCTTCAGATACAAAGAATATTTTGTGTGAAAACCGTTTGAGCTTCACCCAGCGAACCTCATTGCCTGCAGCATAAAGATGACTGACAAGTCGTCCTGTCGCGATCCCGCGCAGTGCGACACGAAAATCCGTTTGGAACAATCCCGCAAGATCCTCATCAATTTCCGCAAAGTAATCCTTTGCGCATTGAAAGTCCGCAGCAGCAGCGGGGTGGTGCGTCAGCTTATAGCGAAAAGCCATAGGCAGCTTCGGTGCTTAGCCCCTTCACCTTGCCACTGCGGAGATCGGCGGCGCGTTGCTTCAATTCGGTCAGCAAGGCGCGGTCAAGTCCAGGTTCGTCATCAAAGCTCTCCAGGAGCAGCGTTGCCAGGCTCATGCGTTTTTTCGCAGGCAGTTGGAGAGCGCGAACTCGGAGAGGTTTGGGTGCGGCAGGCATGGTGCGAGAATATCCCGAGAGCCAGGAAGGGTCAAGACACCACTGCACCTGTTGTTCGGTGCTATGGCGGGCTCATTTCCCATCGGGTGCGGTTTGAACGTTCGAGTTTGCCGCAGAGGGGCAAAGAGGCAGAGGGAGCAGAGAATGGATTCAATCTCTGCTCCTTTGCTCCTCTGCGGTAGAAACGCATGGCCCTTCAATGTTCAAATGGCACGGCACTCTGTGCTGGGAGCGCCGGTTTTTAACCGGCTCTGGGTATGGCGCCGCAGCACGGACGTGCGCCGTGTTTCGTGTGAGCTTCTTTCCGTGATGAAGATGCAGGGACGCTCGCCCGGAGCCGATAAAATATCGGCGCTCCCAGCCATGAGGTATTCAAAGCAAAGAGCTGCGCCCGGCATGACCCGATGGCGCAGCTCATAGCGATGACTGACTTCCCTGCCCTACTTCCCGGCCACAGCATCATCCACAGCGCCATCCAGCACGTCGCAGGCTTCGATGAGGGCTTCTTCGGTGACGGTGAGCGGCGGGCAGATTTTGACGGTCTGTCCCCAGGCGCCCACTGGTGCGAAGAGGAGGAGGCCGCGCTGGTAGCAGAGCTCGATGATGCGATGGGCGAGATCGTGGTTCGGCTCCTTTTTGTCCGGGTGGATGATCTGCATGCCGGCGACGAGGCCGACGCCGGTGACGTTGCCGACGACACTGGGGTGGCGCTTCTGAATGGCCTTGCAGCGCTCCAGCAGGATGGGGCCGAGGCGGGCGGCGTTGCCAGTGAGGTCTTCGTCGAGAAGTTTTTTGATGTTGGCCACGGCGGCGGCGCAGCACACGGGATTTCCGGTGTGCGTGCTGGTCATGCTGCCCGGTGGGAACTGATCCATGATGGCTTCGCGGCCGATGACGGCGCTGAGGGGCATGCCGCTGCTGATGCCTTTGCCGCAGCAGATGATGTCCGGCGTGACGCCGTAGTGCTCGAAGGCCCAGAACTTGCCGGTGCGGCCAAAGCCGGCCTGCACTTCGTCAAAGGTGAGCACGACGTTGTGCTCATCGCACCAGGCGCGGAGTTTCTGAATGTACTCCACCGGGGCGAAGTCGGGGCCCACGCCCTGATAGCTCTCGATGATGACGCCTGCGATGTTGGCTCCGGTGAGTCCTTTGTCGGCGATGGTTTTGAGGAAGCTGTCGAAGCTGATGTCTTCGGTCCAGTAACCATCCGGGAAGGGCGCATTGAGAATGGCCGGATCTTCATTGACGATCCACGCCTTCTGCCCGGCCATGCCGCCGGCCTGCTGGCTGGCGAGCGTGCGGCCGTGAAAGCCGCGGGTGAAACCGATGATGCCGATCTTCTCTTTCCCGCCCACTTTGATGCCGTGGCTGCGGCTGAGCTTGATGGCGCACTCGGTGGCCTCGCTGCCGGTGCTGAGGAGGAAGACTTTCTTCAAGCCATCCGGGGAAACGGAGGCGATGATCTCGGCGGCTTCGGCGCGCTCCTCGCTGGGGAAGACGTAGTTGTGAATGAGGCCGCTGCTGATCTGATCAATCATGGCCTTGCAGATCTCAGGCGCGGCGTGGCCGGCATTCGTCACGAGCACACCGCTGCTCCAGTCGAGCCACTTGTTGCCGTATTTGTCGAAGATGTGGATGTCCAGGGCCTTGTCCCACACGATGGGCGGCATGCCGCGCATGGACTGGGGTTCAAAGTGACGCAGCTTTTCCAGAGTAGGAACGGAGTCCGGGTGCGGCAATGGCGTGCAAATGCGGCGATGCTTGGTTTCGACGTGTGGAACAGTCTGTGGTGTGATGCTGAATTCTTTGCCCATGGAATGATAGTGGAGGTACCGGCTTCATGCTGCTACTCGCTTTGCAGCATGTGGCGGTATTTTTGTGCGCATACGAATTATCTGGCCGTCAATATGATTGTGATGATGAGACCAGGTGAACGCACGAGAAGCGGGTGTGCTTAGGGATTCTCTGCGCTCTTTTGCGCATGCAGTGTACCGGCTTCGCCTTCGGGCCAGTAGGCACCGTCTTCGATCCACTCGCGCAGCATGCCGATCTGATCATCCGTGAGGCTCACTTCGGTGCGCGGCATCATCTTGGGGTGCGTGCCGCCGCGCTGCACGGCGCTGATGAGCAGGCTGCAGTCGGGGTCTTCGGGCAGGATGTAGTCGCGCCCGCTGGCGCTGCGCTTGAAGGCGGTGACTTTCGTCATGAGATTGAGCGAGGGCGGCGGCAGGCTGCCGTTGTGGCATCTCAGGCAGTGCTCCTGCAGCACAGGCTTCACCTGCGTGAGGAAGTAGTGCTCGCGCGTGCTCTTGCTGGCGGGCGGCTGCGTGCAGGCGGTGGCGGTGACGATGACAAGGAGGGGAAGGAAACGAAGGTTCATGCTGCGAGCCTAACGACAACCGTGAAACCCCACTACGCCATCCTTGCGCAATCTTACGCTGAAGCTTGACGCCGCTGTGCTGCCGCGACCACATTGTACGAATGCCCCGCAAACCCAAACCGCTGACCAATGGCCACTGTCGCATCGTTTTGACCGGAGGCCCCGGCGGAGGCAAGACAACGGCGGGCGATCTCTTTCGCCGCGAGATGGGTGACCAGGTGGTGATGGTGCCGGAGGCGGCGACGATGATGTTCACCGGCGGCTTCCCGCGCGTGAGCATACCGGACGCCGTCCATGCGGCGCAGCGGGCGATCTACCATGTGCAGATTCACCTGGAGGAGGCCGTGATGGCGCAGCACCCGGAGCAGATCCTGCTGTGCGATCGCGGCACGGTGGACGGCGCGGCCTACTGGCCGAGCGGACCGGAGGGTTTCTTCGAGGACCTCGGCAGCTCGCTGGAGCGCGAACTGCTGCGCTACGATGCGGTGATTTTCTTTGAAAGCGCGGCGGTGGGCCACATGAGCATCGAAGGTGGGAATCCCATCCGCAATGAGACTGCGGAGCAGGCCATCAAGCTGGACCGCAAGCTGCGGGAGCTGTGGAGCCAGCATCCGAAATTCATGCTGGTGCCGCACAATCCGTCCTTCTTCAAAAAGATCAGCTTCGGCCTCGCCGTGCTGGATGGCATGGTGAGCGAACTGGGTTGCAAGGAGCGGAAAAGAAAGAAGAAGTAGGGGGCCGAGCGGGCCGGAGCGGCTCATTGCTGGGAGCGCCGATTTTTAATCGGCCCCGGGCGGGCGTCCTTGCGGCTTTGATTTGGAATGAGGATCGCTGGAAAGGCGGTGCTGCGTCTTGCTGCGGAGCTTCCCAGAGCCGATAAAATATCGGCGCTCCCAGTACAGAACTCAAGCCCGGCCCCACCGCGCCACGAAAGAACCATTGATCAAACCGCCTCGCCGGGCGTAAAGACGGGTGCATGAACGTCGAACTCGTCAACACCGGCACTGAACTCCTTCTGGGAGACACCATCAACACGAACGCGGCCTGGATCGGCCAGCGGCTGGCGGCGCTGGGCATTCAGGTGGCGCGGCAGACGATCGTGCCGGATGGCACCGTGATCCGCTCGGCCATCGCCGAGGCGGCGCAGCGGGCGGATGTGGTGCTGGTCTCCGGCGGGCTGGGGCCGACGAATGATGACGTCACGCGGGAATCCACCGCCGAGCTGCTGGGCCTCGGCATGGAGCTGAACGCTGAGATCATGCAGCACCTGAGCGATTACTTTGCCAAGCGCGGCAAACCGGTGAGCCTGGCCACGCAGCGGCAGGCCATGGTGCCCCACGGCGCGGTGGTGATGCCGAACCACTTCGGCACCGCACCGGGCCTGTACTTCCCCGCAGAGCTCAGCGCCTCGCAGGGCTGGAATGCGCACATCTTTCTGCTGCCGGGGCCGCCGCGCGAAATGAAGCCCATGGTGGAAAGCCAGGTGGAGCCACGCCTGCGCACATGGCTGCCGGACGGCATCTCGCGCCGCGTGCTGTATCTCAAGGTCACCGGCGTGGGCGAGTCCGACATCGTGGAAGCGGTGGAAAAGCAGCTCGAAGCCATCCCGGGGCTGGACCTGGGCTACTGCATCCGCAATGGCGATGTGGACGTGCGCCTCGCGGGCCCGCAGGTGGCCGTGGACGAGGCCGCCAGCGTGGTGCGCGGGGCCTTGGGCGACTGCATTGTTTCGGAGGACCGCCGCATCATTGAAGAAGTCATCGTGCAGATGCTCACGGAGCGCGGCGAATGGCTGGCCACCGCCGAGTCCTGCACGGGCGGCACCATTGCCAATCGCATCACGGATGTCAGCGGAGCCTCACGCGTGTTTGGCCACGGCTGGGTGACGTATGCGAATGAAGCCAAGCACCAGCACCTCGGCGTGCCTTTGGAGCTGATCGAAACCCACGGCGCTGTGAGCGAGGAAGTCGCGCGCGCCATGGCGGAAGGCGCGCTGAAAAACAGCGGAGCCGACTACGCCCTGTCCGTCACCGGCATCGCGGGTCCGAGCGGTGGCACGCCGGAGAAACCCGTGGGCACCGTGTGGATCGGCCTCGCCGCCAAGAACGGAGAGACCTGGGCGCAGAAGAAGTTTTCACCGGGCTCACGCGATCGCTTCAAACTACTGACCTCCCAGGCTGCGCTGGACATGCTGCGGCGGAGGATGCTGGGGATCCAGCCACGCTAATTCGCTTGAAGGCAGTGGTGCAATGCTCTCGGTTGGGAGCCTCATGACTGGGAGCCCGATGTTTTATATATTTTATCGGCTTCGGCTCTCTTCCGACTCTCCAGTCATCTCCCATTCGAAGAACGTGAAGAAACCAGCGGTGTGGACGCCCCGCAGAGACTTCAGCAAGCGTGAATCACAGTACTCCAGCCAGAGATCGTAAGTCGCACAGATGTCTCTGAGCGTCTTGTCGTAGTCGGTGTTAAAGCAGGGCAGGTCTGCGGCGGTGATCCAGCCGTCCTTCTCGAAATAATCCCGGGCCATCTGCATGCCCATGGAACTGGGTCCCCTCATTCCGGCCCACCCGCAGTCGTACTTTTTGTTGTCAGCGTCATTGAGATTCTGAATGACCAGCTCAACCATCGAAGGCATGGGCAAGTCCGGCCCTCCATCCATCGTGGGTGTCAGACCACGCGCCTTGCGGCGGATAAAGCTGCGGTGGATGCCTTTCAGCCGCTCCATTTTGGCCATGTTTGCAGGGAGAGGACCCACTTCGAAAAACTCCGCCGGTGGAGGCTGGGCGGAGAAGACCTCGGAAAAGGGGTCAGCGATGATCCGCAGGCCGGAAGGCTGCTTCACACCCACCCACTCTTCTGCGGGCGGGTTTTGCAGCACCTGCGAGAGCTGGTACTCCCGCGTGAAGATCAGCACCCGGGACCAGCATTTTTTCTCATACGGGATGCCTGCAAACCACCATGCCCCTTCCCGGTCGCGCTTGAGCCTCTTGGTGGTGAAGATTCGATCATCGGGATCGGTGAGCTCCAGTTCATCGGCCCCCACGAGTTCAGCGTGGTGGAGTCCATGCCCGTAGGAGTCTGAGAATCTGTCCTCATGCACCTTGGGGGCGGCGGGATCGAGCTCCACGGTCACGACGATGCAGTCATACCAATCGATGAGAAACAGGCTGACCCGCTGGTCATTGAACTTCAGCGCAGGGAGCGCATTCTTTTCAAAGCTGGTCCAGTCATACGGCTTCTTGTAGTCCACCGGCTCGCGATAAAACACCCAGTCGATGCCGGCCGGGGTGCGGTAGGAGTAGCGGTAGAAAGAGGCGGGGCCATCCTTTTCGTCCGGCTCCAGTTCCAGCTCCACCTCCATCACCACCTCGGCACCATGGGCCACAGGTTTGCGGTCGATGAGTTTCACCTCCATGGCCCCGCATGGCACCACTGCTACCGCCAGCAGACACAGCACAGCCAGCCAGAGCCGTTGCATGGAAGAAGTGGCGGTCATGGAGTTGGGCATCCGCAGCAGGGATGCGCGGAGTGTGCGCAACGCCTTGCGAAGTGGCAATCAAAATCCAGTGACCGCGCAGCGCGCCGTTCATTGCTGGGAGCCTCATTGCTGGGAGCCTCATTGCTGGGAGCGCCGATATTTTATCGGCTCTGGGCGAGCGTCCCTGTGGCATCGGCGTGGCATGAAGCGCACTAAAATTGCGGCGTTTGCTTTGCGGCGGAGCTTCCCGGAGCCGTTTAAAAAACGGCGCTCCCAGTACAGAACTGCTACTCCGCGCAGCACGACAGCTCTTTTGGTGTGAGTGCCCATCGCCTTTCAACTCCGGACCACCATTTCGCAAAAAATGGACTGTCTCAATTCCCTGGGCCCCATTACCCTGCCCTTCCCATGAGCAAACGCGCTTACAGCCTGGCTTTGATCGTCGTCGGCATCGGCCTGATCGCCGCCGCCCGGACGCCGTCGGAACAGTGGATGGAGAGAACGGGATGCTTCATCATGGCACTTTCTGTTATGTCCTTCCTTGCGGACCTTGGGGAAAGGCGTGGCAGGAAGCGGCCCTGACAGCCGCGCATGCGCATCTGCCGCTCGATGCCCCTTCACGCTGCATGGATCACGGAGCCCTCTTGAATCCCCCGCATTTCTTCCTTCATTGGCCGATGCTTCCTCGCCCCACCCGCGTCCGCTACCGTGTTGTCGGCTTCATGCTGGCGCTCGGGGCCGTCACTTACCTCGATCGCGCGTGCATCGCCACGTTGTCGCCGGACATCCGGAGGGATCTGGGGCTGAGCAAGGATCAGATGAGCTGGATCTACAGCGCCTTTGCCATCGCTTACGCAGCGTTTGAGATCCCCACGGCGTGGTGGGCGGATCGCATGGGCACGCGCCGGGTGCTCACGCGCATTGTGGCGTGGTGGTCGGCGTTCACCATCGCCACGGGCGCGGCGTGGAGTTTCGGATCGATGCTCGTCATCCGCTTTCTGTTTGGTGCGGGTGAGGCGGGCGCGTGGCCGGGCATGGCGCGGACGTTCTCGCGCTGGATCCCCCGCTCGGAGCGCGGCACGGTGCAGGGCATCTTCTTTTCTGCGGCGCACATCATGGGCGGGCTCACTCCGGTGATCGCGCTGGCCGTGGCGGGCCTGTGCGGGTGGCGCTGGACCTTTGTGCTCTTTGGCCTGCCCGGCATCGTGTGGGCCATCGCATGGCAGCGCTGGTTCCGGGATGATCCGGAACAGCATGCGGCGGTGAATGCGGCGGAGCTGGAAAAGATCACGGCAGGTCGAGACCCCAGCAGCGGGCAGCACGAAGGCTGGGCCTACTGGAAGCAACTGCTGAAGCACCGCAACACCCTGCCGCTGTGCCTCATGTATTTCCCCAACAGCTTTGGCTTCTACTTCTGCATCACCTGGCTGCCGACATATCTTCAGGAGCAGCACGGCTTCAACTCGATGCGCCTGGGCTTCTTCACCGGCCTGCCCCTGCTGCTGAGCCCTGTGGCCGACCTGCTCGGCGGACTGGCCACGGACGCCGCCACGCGTCGCTTTGGCCTGCGCATCGGACGTGCGGGTGTGGGTGCCGCGTCCTACCTCGTGGCCGGCATCGCCATGCTGCTAGCCACCACCACTGCGCAGCCCGAGCTCGCGGCCTGGTGCATCGCCACCGCCGTGGCGGCCAGCATGTTCACCCTCGGCGCCTCCTGGGGCACCGTCATCGACATCGGCGGCAGCCACACCGGCGTGGTGGGCGCAGCCATGAACACCAGCGGCCAGATCGGCAGCGTGATCTGCCCGCTCATCGTGATCGGCCTGCAGCAGCACTACGACTGGAATGCGCCCCTCTACCTCATCGGCGCACTCTTTCTCGTGGGAGCCGCCGCGTGGGCCTTCATCAATCCGCACCGGAAGATTTTTGAGTAGGCGTGCAGCCTCTTTGCTGGGAGCGCCGATATTTTATCGGCTCTGGGCGAGCGTCCCTGCGACATCGACATGAAATGAAGTTCACTGCAAATGCGGCGCGTGTCCCTGCGGCGGAGCTTTCCAGAGCCGGTTAAAAACCGGCGCTCCCAGTACAGAAGGCCAAGCCTCGCGTCAGGCTTTGCTCTTTGCCGGGAGCGCCATACCACATCCTACCATCTCCCACGGAAGATCAAAAGCGCTTCAAGCCCCAGCCTGGATTCCGGCGATTGTGCCTGATGACCCACACACGGGCGTAATCACCCCGGATGTCGTAGAGAAAGTGGTAGGGAAAGCGGTCGAAGTTGCACCGCCGCAGTCCGCAGGCGTCGAAATGGAAAAAGCGCGGATTCTCCGCCACCTTCAACAGCCCTGCCTGGAACTCGTCGAAAAACTCCTCCGCGAGCGCTGGTGAAACCTCGTCGTATTTTTCCAAAATAGAGTCCAGATCCGCCTGGACTCGTTGGTGAAATCTAACGCGCACGGAAGCGAAGCCCGGAAACGAGCTGGTCAAAAGTGATCATCACTCCGTCATCAGCATCCCCTTCCCTCACCCGGCTCATCACTTCCTCATCCGAAACACCGTGGTGCGGCTTTTCAAGCCCATGCAGCAGCCGGGCCGCCAGAGAAGCCCGGTCATCCTCAGAAAGCTTCGCCGCTTCCGCCGTGAGTTCATCCAGTTTCATGGAGTGCAGGATACGCACCCTTACGGACTCTGCCAGCAGGTTTTGCAAGAGCGCGCAGCACTGGGAAAGTGGTGATGCACCGGGCTTTGCTCAGTGCTGGGAACGCCGATATTTTATCGGCTCTGGGCGAGCGGCCTTGAGGCTCGCGTGCTCCGATCAGGCCTCCAAATATTTTTCTGCTAAAAGCCTCCACCGAACCACCGAAACCACCAAAACCCGGTTTCGGTGGTTTCGGTGGTTCATTCTGAAGGAGAGAATATTTTTTCGTGAACTACCACAGTCACGGCCATTTCTGCCGTCTCTCATCATTTTACGCGCCCAACTAGTTCTAGAAATTTCAACTCGTAATATGAGTTGCCTGACAACATGAGCACGAGTGTAATCATGTATCCGTAAAGATATTTATCATATGTCGTTAAATAAACCCGAATATCAAAACTCCGCAGGAAGACTTCTCGTCCTGCTCACTGCCATACCCAAAAACAGCTCTATTTTGGATAACGCATACAAGCTGTATGACCAGGCCTCCGGCAGTCCAAGAGTACAACAGCAATCAGCCATTAAATTCCTGCTCGATATGCACAAACTGTATCTGGAATTTAAGCAAGACATGCTGGATTCCAGTATCAACGACCAACAGCGTGAAGTTCTCCTCAAGGGCCTTGCCTCCATTGAAGATTCACTATACCCAACGGCAATTAATCAACAGTTTCGAGGAGTAACTGAAGCTGAAGCGTCACTTCTCAGAGTTTGCGCAACTTTCATTGATCAGTCATCGCCGATAACCAATGAAGATATTGAAGCCATCCGACAATCAATCGCAGAGCTTAGAGCTCAAATTGAAAGCGGCGACATTCCGACCCTTTTGAAAAAATCTTTGCTTGAGTTGATCCGTCTTTCTGAGGATTCAATTTCGCGATTCAACATCGAAGGAGCACAGGGACTCAGACGCGCATTCAAAAGCATGCTAGGTGAGGCTTCTGACATTATCGGCAGAATTGACTCAGAAGAAGAGCGTGCAAAGTTGCAAAAATCTTCTGCTTGGGCCGCCCTCTTAAGACATCTCAAGACCTTTGACGCCGTAGCCTCGAAGTTATTGAAATACTCTCCCTTCCTTATTGGTGGTGCAAAGGCACTCCTTCGCTCTTCAGAAACACCTGTGGAATAGCCCCCACCACGAAAAAAATCACCCTACTCAAAAGCACCACCGAAACCACCGAAACCGGTTTTGGTGGTTTCGGTGGTTCATGAACGCAAGTGCGCGGTGTTTTTCGCCTGCGGATTGAGACGATAGGTGATGGTCGGGCGTCCGCCCTTAATCGAACTGGCTTGCGTGGAGGCGATCAGCCAGCGGTGATCGGCCAGCAGCTCACAAGCGGACTCAGCATCCTCGGGGCGTGTGAGACCACTCCAGTTCTTTTGCCTCACATCCCGCGCCTTGAATTCAGCAGGCAATCCCGCAGTCCCATCGCACAGTTTTTTGAGCAGGGTGTGCACGGCAGCGCTCTCGGCGATGACGCCGGAGCCGAAGACGCGGAGGGCGTGGGATTCGAGGCAGTCGGCCATGGCGATGGCGCGCTCCAGAGCGGCGAGGTGGACCTGGCCGAGGCTGGATTCGCTGGCGTGGATGAGCACGGCGAGGGCGGGTACCAGCTTGCGGTATTTCCCAAGATGCGCCTCAAAGGCGGGTGGCAGGATGCCGCTGCGGAGGCGGTGCTCCAGCTCGCTACGCCAGTGGTCGAAGAGCAGCTGCGCATCCGGTGCAAAACGGAAGGCGGGGATGCCGTCGTCGTTGAGTGGCACGCCGGACTTTTGCAGCATCTGCGGCGTGAGGTTTTCAAAGTGGAGGAAGACGTTCGCGGCATCAAACTGGGCGCTGCGATCCAGCGGGCGGTCGATGTTTTCCCAGTGCGGATTCACGTCCGGCCAGACCATGAGCGAGAAGCGCTGCAGGAAGCCATCGGCCCCTGCGCTGTGTCCATTCGCAGCACGCACATGCGCGGCGATGACGCCGGGCTGGATGCTGCCGAGCAGGCTCACCGCACAGGCCTCGATGTGCCGGCGACCACGGCCGATGCGGTCGAAGGTGAAGCCCTCCTTGCCGCTCCACGCCTGCAGCAGAAAGGCGCGCAGGGACTGGTTGCCCTCCTTTTCCAAAAGAGCGAGCAGACCGGCCAGCTCATCCTGGTAGAGCAGCGTGCCGGTGGGATTGTCCCGCAGTACTTCGCCCAGGGCCTCCACGCTGGCGTCATTCACAATGAAGCGGCGCAGCGGCGTGGTGGCTTCGCCTGCGAGCTCGATGAGCTGGGAGTAATCAAACTCCTCGCCGTTCTTCGCGGCTTTCTTGGCCGCAGACTCCAGCGCGCTGCGTTTGATCTTCGCGGCGATCTCCGCCGTCTGGCGCTGCATCTCCAGCTCCTCGTAGTTTTTGTAGGCCTCCGTTTCCAACTGACGCAGCGGGCGCATGGCCGCCTGCATGGCCGGGGATTTCATCAGCGAAGGATTGCCAATGAGCATGGCCCACAGGTGCGGAAACTCGCTGTAGGATTCGTCCTGCGCCTTGGGCTGGATGCAGAAGCGACGGCCCGCCACACTGGAGAGCGCGGCCATGGCGGCCACGGCGGGGAATTCCGGCGGGCACTGCATGCGCTCCGCGATGTCTGAGATCCACGGGCGGAAATCATCCGGCAGCCAGGCCGTGTCGAAGGGCTTCACCGGCGGCAGAGCACCGCCCAGCGGCAGCGGGCGCGGCGCATCCTCCCCGGTGCTGTAGGCGATGTGCTCCAGCTTTTTCAAATTCTCGCGCAAAGCCGCCGCCATCTCCTGCGGCCCCGCGTCCGCGCGCTCCGCCATCTGCCCGGCCTCTGCCATGACACGGCGTGCATGCGCATGGGCGATCTGCCGCGCATGCCACAGCGCCACCTTGAGGCTGAAGATGGCATGCTCCTCGGCCAGCAGGAGAAAGCGATCATTCGCATCCCGCACGGTGTGCTTGCGGCGCAGCACCACCGCCACGGTGTCCACGCTGATGGGCTCCTGGCGGCTGTGCATTTCCAGCAGCGTCTCCCACAGGCTGCGGCGTGCCGGGTCCACAAAGGCCTCGGGGCTTTCGATGACGGCGCAGAGCGCGGGCAGCCAGTCCGAGTGATCGTCGATCACCGCAGCGATGAGCTGCTGCTCGCTGTCCGGGGTCATGAGCTGAGCGCCGGTGAATTCAGCAGGATGGTGCATGGTATTCAGGCTTGGGTGGTTGAGTGAGTGATGCTGCGTGCCGAAGCTTTGGGTGTGGCCGGGCGGTTTGAGGTAGGGCGGCTTGTCCTCAAGCCGCCGTCGCGCGTCTCCTCGCCCGCATCCTGGAAATCCGTGCCCGCATTCGCGGCAGCGGCATGGGCGTGGCTCTCGTGAATCGCAGGCCGCAGGTTCTCTTGGAGGTTCTGCTTTTCCCCGGTGCCTCTGCGCTTCGTCGCGGCGGGCTGGGGACAGCCCGCCCCACCCTGCCCTGCGCCGCCCACATGAAAGCGCGCCCGCAGCGTGGCCTCCACCTCCGTCAGATCGTAGCGGACGGACTTGCCGATCCTGTAATGCCCCAGCACGCCGGAGCGCGTGAGATTGTCGATGATGCGAACGCAAAGGCCGTAATGAGCAGCCACCTGTTTTCGCGTGATCTTCCCCGCCGGAAGGCTGGAAGCCGTGGTGTGTGTCGGTGATGAGTGATTCATGCCGACATTTTTAATTGGGTCCGGATTTCAGAAGTCAAAGCAATTGTTTCATTAAATTGCATTGCAGGTGTTTTCATAGCTCACAGGGCTACATAAAAGCATGGTGTGGTATGTTGCTCAGATCATGAGAAACCGTTTTTTTCACCGCAGATTGCAGAACGCCGCAGAGAAAGTTTCTGAATCCGCCGAATGCGTGAAAAGGGCTGGCGACGCAGACTTTGAAGGCGTGACTGGGTCGCCTTTTGAAATTGTCAAAGCGAATATGGCGCGAAAGAGCGCCTACTTGTACGATGGGTGGTGGGTGTGAGCCGGAGAGCAGCACGGGGTAGGTGCTGGTATTTAGTGATCTGGCGGAGGAGGATCATCTTGATCCCCGGTTTTGAGGACCATGTGAGAAGGCGTGAGCTTGAGAGATCAGGACGCCCCTTCCGGCTTCTTCGTCATGTCGATGCCTTGACATCCCGCCATTCCCGGTTCATTGCCGCTGCGAACCTTTGTTCGATCTCCGCCTCCGGCAATCCCAAGACCCTCAGGAGGCCGATGTAATTACAGCCGAATGTTTGAGAATCCGGATGCATTAATCCTAGTCTGACCACAGAAATGCCAAAAGCTCTTCGTGTTAGTTTCTCAGCTTCCACCAATCGGTTAGTATCCTTGAGCAATCCAGCAAGATTGTTGAGACGGATGGCAATCATGAAATGGTTCGGACCATAACTGTCTTCGTCTATCTTCAGAGCCCTGCGCATCAATGACTCGGCTTCTTCAAGCCGGTTCGTTTCCTGCAGCAACATAGCGAGATTGTTGAGACTCATGGCAACCATGGGATGATCCGGTCCAAAGTTTGTCTCGCGAATCCGCAATGCTCGCCGCATCAGTGGCTCAGCCTCCACTAATCGGTTTGTTCCCTGTAGCAATGCAGCGAGGTTATTCAGGTCGCGGGCAACCCTACTATCGGCTGAACCATAAGCGGCTTCATCTATCTTAAGGGCTCTGCGCATCAATGGCTCGGCCTCAGCTAACCGGTTCGTGTCCTGAAGCAACTGAGCAAGATTATTGAGATCTGTTGCCACTTCAGGATGCTCCAAGCCATGCCGAGCTTCATCAATTCGCAAAGTCCTCCGCATTAGCGGCTCGGCCTCATCCACCTTGTTTAAAGAATGAAGCAACGCAGCAAGCGTGTTTAGATCAGCGACGATCTTTGGATGTTCTGGACTAAGAAGCGCCTCGTCGAGCCGAAGTGCCCATCGTATATACGGCTCTGCTTGCGAAAAGAGAGATTTAGCGTGGAGCAGCTGAGACAAGCTCATTAACAGGAACGATAGTCTTGTCGGTGCTGCCATATCATTTACATCAGATAAATGATTGCAAATAGCAATTGCATGAGGCTCGACTGGCGTCCAACGCTCCCAAGTACGCACGTCTTGCGGACTCCCCGGGTAACTTGCAGTAATGATCAGAACTCCTATTTCAAGCGTGTCGATACGATCCTGGACACTGGCTGTAAGGCGTGTGACATCCTGCACCAGGCGGTGGAATTTGAAGCGGGGTGGATCATCGTAGCGAGTGAGAAGGTTGAATTTGGTCGCATGAGCGATGGCCTTCTGTGCGACACGGTATAGCTTTTTAATGTCATCACCCGCATCCGGTTTGGCATCTAGCAGGAACTCGGGGATGGGATCAGGCGCAAAATAGGAGAAAATAAGCATCCATTGGCGCGCCTCTGGAGAGAGTTGGTCAAAGCTGGTCTTCCAAGTGATGAGGACAGGGCGCGGCACGCTCTTGTCTGGCCGCTCGTAGGGGATGATCAAATCATTGGACCAGTTCAGCAATTCGGCGGCTTTGTCTTTGTAGATGGTTAGGTACTCGGAAAACGTGCAGCACTGCTCATTGATATAACCGGCGGCTTGGTGCAACGCGAGAGGCAGCCCATCCATGAGTTCGGCCAGCGTGAGAACTTTCGTGCCATCATCAGCGGATTTACGTCGGTGTTTGTCCGTGAGCTGCAGTAGAAGGTCGGCGGCATCTTTTTGACTCAGCACAGAGAGATCGAGCGAGTCTACGTTGTTCGACCAATTGTGGAGACGTGAGGTGATGAGCACATGGCCATTCCTGAGCTGCTCAAAATGCTCTCTGAGCGCCAGCGCGGCGGCTTCATCATCGACATTATCAACAATAAGCAGCCAGCGCTCATTCGTGGCAAGCCAGTGCAGTGCGATGCTGGCACGCGTAGCTTCCTCCGGCGGGAGATTGTCATTGAGATGAAGCCCGGGCACATCGCACAGCGCGGCGAGGCTGGTTTGCAGCCGCTGCGGTGTGTCTCCGCTGACAAACAGCAGAGCAGTGTATTCGTGACGATGGCGATCTGCATACTCCACCGCCACGTGGGTCTTGCCAAGGCCACCGAGTCCTTCTGTGACCGTGGCCGCAGGACGCTGTGCCTGCGTGATGGCGGTGGTGTGGGTCTGCTTCAGCAGCGAGGCGCGCAGGTCCTTCAGGAATTGCTCACGTCCTACAAATGTCTGACCGATGTAACCTCCGGGGAGATTTGAAGGTGGAGACCCGGTGGCAGGAGCGGGAGCAGCAGGCGTCGCGTTGGTGTAATGAGTCTTGGGCTGGCCTTCGTTGAGCGCGAGGCGCTGGAGAATGAGTTCGGCGAATTGCTCAGGTGTTTTGTCGTCGAGTTCGATGTAACCAGCACCACGAAAGAGTCCATCCACCTTGGATTTCTCGAAACGGCTCAGCAGCACCTCCTTGCGGCGGCCTTGCTGAAGCAGATCGTGAATTGCCAGCCACTCAAGACCAGTCCATTCCTTCTCATCGTATTTCGGACACACGACGGCGACGATGAGGTCCGCTTCTTCGTTGTAGAGCTTCGGCAGGTAGATGCCGAGGTCATTTCGCGCAAACTCCGCCTCGTGATATTTATCGTAGAGAATCTTGTCTTCCTCAAACCGCTTGGCCAGCAGTGCGGCCACCTGCGCGACAAACTTGCGCTGCTCTCCCGTAAAAGAGAAGGCGATGCGGAAGCGTTTGGAGGGCATGGCGAAAAAGATTAGGACTCCATCCAAGCAAACCGCGAAGCTTTGGCGAGAAGTATTCTTCGGAGCGCGGACTTCAGTCCGCAGCAGGTCGCCGGTGCATGGCGGGTGGTGGTTAGGCGGAGTGTGGCAAGCACGGTGATGATGGGCTTGGAGAGGCCGCGAGGGGATGCGGAGTACCGGGTGCTGGCGGAGTGCTGCGGACTGAAGTCCGCGCTCCTCATCTACCGCGCTGCCTTCACCTGGTCCCACACTTTGGTGTACTTCGCGAGGTCGGGGCCGAGGTCTTCGATGACTTCGCATTTGGCCTGCAGTTCGGCGGGGATGGTGACGGCGGGGTTCTTGAGGAACTCGGGGCTGACTTTTTCCATCGCGGGTTTGTTGGGGCAGTAGTAGCCCATCCATTCCATGTTTTCGGCGGCGATGGCGGGATCGAGGACGAAGTTGATGAAGGCGTGGGCGAGGGCGGGCTGCTTCGCGGTCTTGGGGATGACCATTTCATCGCAGCCGAGGGTGACGCCTTCGCGGGGGATGAGGATCTCGACCTTGGGGTTTTCCATCTGCACCTGGAAGAGGTCGCCGCTGTAGCCATGGACGAGGAGGAACTCGGCGGAGTCGATGCCACTCTTGTAGCCTTCGTTGTCAAAGCGGGCGATGTTCTTCTTCCAGCGGATGAGGACATCCCGCGCGGCGGCGAGCTGGGCTTCATCGCGCGTGTTGATGCTGTGGCCGAGGGACTTCAGCGCGGCGCCGATGCTCTCGCGCATGTCGTCCAGCAGGGTCATGCGTCCGGCCAGGGCGGCGCGGTCAAACAGGGCCCAGGTGGCTTCGGCGGGCGGGCCTTTGATTTTGTCCGCACGCACGGCGATGCAGGCGTAGGCCAGGGTGTAGGGCACGCTGTGCGCCATGGCCTGGTCCTTCACCTTCGCCAGCACGGCGGGATCGATGTTTGGCAGATTGGGGATGAGCTTGGGGTCCAGATCCGCCAGCATGCCCTGCGCGTGCATCACCTGGATCATGTAGGCGGTGGGAAATACCAGATCATACCCAGCGGCGCCGGCCTTGAACTTGGCGAACATGCTTTCGTTCGAGTCGAAGGTGTCGATGACAACCTTGCAGCCGTGCTGCTTCTCAAACTTCTGCACCACATCCGGGCTGATGTAGTCCGCCCAGGTGTAGAGGTGCAGCGTCTCCGCCGCCTGCGCGGAGAGCGCGATGCAAACCCAGATGAAGAGCCATGCGATGCGCTTCATGGCCATGGGAAGTGCGGGGCTCAGGCGGCCAGGGGCTGGCGCAGCGGGATGCGCTGCTGCTGGCGGAAGGCGGCCTCGGTGTTGAAGGCGGCGAGGAGCAGGAGGCTGAAGCCGAGATCGCTCACGAGGGAATTGCGCAGGAAGAACCAGGTGGGCAGATGCCCGGGCTCGCCGGTGGTGACGGCCTGCAGCCAGCCGGAGAAGTCATGCGCGTAGGCGGAGACCGGATTGCTGATCCATGCGATGGTGTTAGTAATGAGATAAAAGGCGAGAGAGCAGCCCACCACGCCCAGCAGACTGCCGAGCATGCCCATCTGCCCGCGCCAGCGGCTGGCCAGCAGCGCGGCGGCGGCAAAGCAGCCATACACGACCAGCGCCTCCCAGTGCAGCACCTGGGCACCCGTGGCGGTGAAATCGATGGCCACAAGCAGCAGCGGGATGAGGATGAAGGGCACCCGTTTGGAAAAGATGAGCGTGCCGGTGAAGGCCAGCGCCATCCACGGCGTGAAGTTTTCGAGCACTTCAAGAGTGACGTAGCCTTTCAGCTTGGCCCAGCGAAACGCAGCGGCGGCGACGATCAGGGCAAGCGGCAGCAAAAACGCACGGGAGGCGGAGCGGGAATCAGGGGAAGACATGGCGGCAAGATGCAGGTTCTGGCGCTTCTGGCAAGGAGCGGGTGAATGACGAATGAGTAAATCATGTTTGGGTCCAAATGACGAAGCTGGGTGTGCAGCGCGAAGAACATGGCCTCGGTCCTCACCCCCGCCGCACCAAGCATCTGCTCGAAAACCCAGGCACGTATTGTAGTACCGGCTTTAGCCGGTCCGGTCACCTCCCAGATTCCGGCTAAAGCCGGTACTACGGAACAACGCTGTCTGACTCGGGAGCTTTGTTTGCTCAAACATCCCTGCTCGTCGTCAATCCTTCAGCTCGTCATTCGGCATTGTCCCCCTACACCGCTCCCTTTTTCTTCAAAAACGGCACCAGCTCATCCACGCCGAAATCGGCCAGCACCTCGCCGTCCCAGTCCATGGTGGGGGCTTTGCTCTGGCCGCTGAGGTCGATCATGGCCTGCATGGCTTCGCGATTGCCGGAGACGACAACGGCCTCATAGTCAATGCGCTTGGCATCCAGGTATTCCGTGACTTCTTCGCACCAGGGGCAGCCCGTTTTGATGTAAACGATGGGTTTGATCATGCAGGCATGATGGGGTGAAAGCCCGGCCGGGGCAAGCAATGCGTACGTGATTCTCGGTTGACCACCTCCGTGGCCTGATTACAGTCCGCCCGCTGTTTTCAGAGCCTTCATTGAGTGCTCCGAAGCCCGTCCCTTTGAACGTCAACTCCCCATGCGCTATCTTCGACCCACGACAGCGCAGCAGGAAGCGTTCCAGCGGATGGAACGCCCGAAAGAAATCTCCAGCGTGCTGCAAGAGTGCGCGGAAATGACTTTAGGGCAGGCAGGGCCAGAGCGGCCCAGCTTTGAAAACCGCAGCAGCCCGTGGTGGTGCTGTGGCAGGCCGCGTGTGCGGTCCGCCGCGTGCCGCGGACCCGTGGAAGAGGCAAGCCGCCCGTTCCCGCCCGCCGCCCCTATCAGCACCCCGGCCCTGCATGAACACGCAACCCACCCCTACGTAAACTCAACTCATGTCCGATTACCCCAACCGCAATGGCGGAGGCAGCTCCTCCGGCAATGGCAACGGCCCCCGTCGCAACCGCAATCGCAACCGCCCACGTGGTCCCCGTCCTGAAGGCCCCCGCCCCACCCGTGAAGGTGGCCGCGAAAGCCGCAATGCCCCTCCTTCCTTCTTCCAGAAGATCCTCGGCTTCTTCGGCCTCGGCGCCAAGTCCAAGCCCAAGAGCCGCCCCCAGGCGGATCGCAGCAGCGCCGACCCGCGCTCCACGAATGACAATCCCCGCCCGCAGCGCGAGCCCCGCGTGCGCCGTGAGGCCCCTCCCTCGGTGAACCCGGCGGACATCACCACCGACCGCCTCTACGTGGGCAATCTGTCCTATGACGCCACCGAGAGCGATCTCTTCGAACTCTTCAACGGCGTCGGCGCTGTGAAGAACGCCGAAGTCGTGGTGAACAGCCGCACCCAGCGCTCCAAGGGCTTTGCCTTTGTGACCATGGGCAGCGTGGAAGAAGCACGCCGCGCCGTGCAGGAACTCAGCGGCAAGGACTTCATGGGCCGCCCGCTGCAGCTCAGCGGTGCCAAGCCGAACAACCGCGGCGAAGACTCCGACGCTCCTTCCCGCGAAGAAGCGCAGGCCGCCTGATAAGAGAGGCCGCATCCCTCGTTTTCATTGCGCCCGCAGGTTCTCACACGGAGCCTGCGGGCTTTTTCTTGGCAGCTCTGAGAGGGGGAGTTCCCTGAAACTCCATTCTGGAAAGCACACATGGAGACGCCCGGTTTGCCGCAGAGGGGCAAAGGTGCAGAGGTGGCAGAGAGTCAATCTTTTCTCTGCTCCCCCAGCGAGCAGCACCGCAGGCGTTTCGCTTACTGGAAATCAGTTTAGGAATTCTTTAAATAATCCACATCGTGGTGAACAAAAGCACCGCATTTGCATTCCAAGTTTATCAAACCAACCATGCCTGCCCCAACCCTTCTCGACCGGGAACCCGAACCCGGAACGGTGGCGACCAGCGCTCCTGCGCCAGCGCCCGTCACGCAAGTCACCCCCGCCCAGATCCATGCCGATGAGCAGTTCTGCAGCCAGCTGGAAGACCGCGCGCTCCTCAGCGGCCCGAACCGCCGTCTGCGGGATCTGCAGCTGCTCTACAGCGTGGCGAAGGATTTTATTCTCGGCTTTCGTGCGCTGCATTTCGTGGGCCCGTGCATCACCGTGTTTGGCTCCGCCCGCTTTGATGAAAAGCACCGCTACTACCAGCTGGCGCGGGACATGGGCGCGGCCATCGCGAAGATGGGCTTCACCGTTCTGACCGGCGGCGGCCCCGGCATCATGGAAGCTGCGAATCGTGGCGCAAAAGATGCTGGAGGACGCAGCGTCGGCTGCAACATCCGGCTGCCTTTTGAACAAAGCCACAATCCTTACCTCGACCGCTGGGTGACCATGGAGCATTTCTTCGTGCGCAAGACGCTGCTCATCAAGTACAGCTACGGCTTCATCATCATGCCCGGCGGCTTTGGCACCATGGACGAGATGTTTGAGGCGCTCACGCTCATCCAGACGCGCAAGCTCAAGAGCTTCCCCATCGTCATCATGGGCAGCGATTTCTGGCCGGAGATGCGCCAGTTCATGGACCACATGCTCAAAGGCGCCACCATCAGCGCGGAAGATCTCGATCTCATCAAATGGACCGATTCCGTGGACGAAGCCGTGGCCCATCTGCAGGACAAGGCCGTCACGCAGTTCGGCCTGCGCCGCTACCGTGTGCCGCAAAGCAGCGCCCTGCTGGGTGAAAAGGCGCTTGAAGGCGCGCCTTGAAACAGCACACTCCGCCCCCGCTCTCCCGCATGTCAGACCACACCTTCACCCTCTCCAACGGCCTCAAGCTGGGCTATTGCGAGTATGGTGATCCCCGCGGCGAGGTGGCCTTCTACTTCCACGGCTGGCCCTCCTCACGCGTGCAGGGCTCGCTCTTCCATGAGCATGCCAAAAAGCACGGCATGCGCCTCATCTGCCCGGACCGCCCCGGCATCGGCCTCTCCGATTTCCAGCAGCGCCGCGCCTTGCTCGACTGGCCGGACACGCTGGAACAACTCGCCAAGCATGTGGGTGCGGACAACTACCACGTCCTCGGCTGGTCGGGTGGCGGCCCCTATGTGCTCGTCACCGCGCTGAAGCTGAACCGCCGCCTGCTCTCCGCCTCCATCATCTGCGGTGCGCCCCCGCTGAAGTTTCTGGGAGACCGGCAGATGTTCTGGCTCTACCGCTTCATGATCCAGCTGCGGCATTATTTTCCCACCATCCTCGGGCTCGTCCTGGGCATTGGCGGCATGGCGGCCCGGGGAAATCCGCACAAGGTCCCCCTGCGCTGGCTCATGAAACTGCTCGGCACCGAAGACCGCCGCGTGCTGCTGCTGCCCGGCATCTACGATGTGGTGCGGGATGCCACGCTCGGCGCGCTGGATCGCGGCCCGCGCAGCGTCATCGCCGATGCGGACATCTACCTCAGCGAGTGGGGCTTTGAAGTCAGCCAGATCAATTTTCCCATCCGCTTCTGGCATGGCAAGCAGGACCGCAACATCGCCTGGACGTACACTCAGCAGATCGCCCAGCTCATCCCGCAGGCGGAGACGCACTGGTCTGAGATTGATGGTCATTACTCCCTGCCGATCACGCATGCGGAGGAGATCATCGTGGCGGCGCTGCAGAAGGAAGTGCCGGTGGTGAACAGGGTGTAGGGCCAGGACTGGCATGAAGCGAGGCACGGCTCATTGCTGGGAGTTCATTACTGGGAGCGCCGATATTTTATCGGCTCTGGGCGCACGTCCCTGTGCCTGCGACAAGAAATGAAGCTCACAGGAAACGCGGCGTGTGTTCCTGCGGCGGAGCTTCCCAGAGCCGGTTAAAAACCAGCGCTCCCAGTACAGAATCCCGCGCCGCGCCAGGCGGAGCTCTTTGCCGGGAGCGCTGATGTTTCGCTTCGCGGCTTCGCAGCATCGGCTCCGGGCGCGCGTCCCTGTGGCTTCGGCGTGAAATGAAGCTCACTGGGAATGCGGCGCGTGTTCCCGCTGCGGAGCTTCCCAGAGCCGGTTAAAAACCAGCGCTCCCAGTACAGAATGCTGCGCACTCAAGCCTACCTCGGTAGCAGAATCGGAATCCCGTTATCGATCACAAACACACGCGTGCCATCCTCAGTCGCCAGGGCGGAGTCCACCTTGTTCGCGGCGCACTCCTCCGGCGTGGCGCGGCGCAGGGGCTGGTGGGTGTCCGGGCAACGCAGGAGGGGGAGGAAATCTTCCAGCCATGGGGTTTCGTTTTGCATCAGTGATCAGTATTCAGCCATGGAGGGGTCAATTTCACGCGCCCAGGCGATGATGCCGCCGGAGATGTTCCAGACGTTTTCAAAGCCCTGATCGCGCAGGAGGCTGACGGCACGCGCGCTGCGGCCGCCGCTCTTGCAGTGAACGAGGATGCACCGGTCGCGCGGCAGTTCGGCGGTGCGGGTGCCGAGTTCGCCCAGGGGAATGAGTACCGCGCCTGAGATTCGTGAGATGCTTTGCTCGTGCGGCTCGCGCACATCCAGCAGGAAATGATTGTCTCCGGCTTCGCGGAGTTCTTTGAGTTCGTGAACGGTCATGGTGGGAACATCTGGCGGGGCGCTGGCGGTGATGCCGCAGAAGCCCTGGTAGTCGATGGGTTCGGTGATGGTGGTATTCTCGCCACACACGGGGCAGCCCGGGTCCCGGCGCAGGGTCAGGGTGCGGAAGCGCATGCTGAGGGTGTCCACATGCAGCAGTTTTCCAAGGAGCGGCTGGCCGATGCCGGTGATGAGCTTGATGGCCTCCAGCGCCTGCATGGTGCCGATGAGGCCCGGCAGCACGCCCAGCACGCCGCCTTCTGCACAGGAGGGCACCATGCCCGGAGGCGGGGGCTGTGGGCACATGCAGCGGTAGCAGGGCGCGCCGAGATGCGGGGCAAACACGCCCACCTGCCCATCAAAGCGCAGGATGCTGCCATACACGTTCGGCTTGCGCAGCCACACGGCCACATCGTTGCTAAGGTACCGCGTGGGGAAATTGTCCGTGCCATCGATGATGACATCGTAATCCGCCGCGATCTTCATGGCATTCGCCGCAGTGAAAAGCTCCGGGTAAACCTGGATGTCCACATGCGGATTGATGTCGGCCAGCCGGTCGCGCGCGGCGTCCAGTTTTTTGCGCCCGAGGTCTTTTTGCCCGAAGAGAATCTGCCGCTGCAGGTTGGTGATTTCCACCACATCCGGGTCCACCAGGCCGAGGCCGCCGATGCCTGCCGCCGCCAGATACATGGTGATGGGCGAGCCCAGGCCCCCTGCCCCGATGCAGAGCACGCGTGCCGAGCGCAGCTTGCGCTGGCCCTCGATCCCGAATTCGGGGATGGCCAAATGCCGCGCGTAGCGGCTCAGTTCGTCGGGTTGGAGGTCAGGCATGAGCCTCCCACCATGGCATGCAGAATCGACAGCGCAACGATCCAGCGGTTGCGATGGTGCCTGGCGCGACTACATTCTCTGCATGCCTGATTGGACACCCCCAACCCAAGTCAATCTGGTCGATCTGGGCTTCATGGACTCGCGTTCGAAGCTCATCGACCTCGCCGCCTTTCTCGACCGCGTGCAGCGTGCCGGGCAGGAAGGCGACTTCCGCGTGCAGGCCCTGAAAAACGCCATCGCCCTCCTCTCCCAGGATCAGCCCCAGCGCGCGCGCGATGTGCTGCTGAGTTTCAGCGATCCGAGTGTGGAACCCGTGGAGAAAGCGGCAATGCAGGGCGCGATTGGCGCGTATAAGAAATAAGGTTTGTCGTTGCTGGCAGTCGTTTGTGATTGCCGCCCAACAACCAGAAACCATCGCCAACCACCGCCCCCATGAATTATATCGAGCCCCACGGCCACATGGTCAGCCGCACCACGGATGACTATGAGCGCATGGCCATCGCCGGCTGCCAGGCGATCTGCGAGCCCGCGTTCTGGGCCGGCTACGACCGCGCCAGCGCCGAAGGCTTCTACGACTACTTCCGCCAGATCACCGAGTATGAGCCAAAGCGTGCCGCTAAGTTTGGCATCCAGCACTACTCCTGGCTGTGCATCAATCCGAAGGAAGCCGAGGATATCAAACTGGCGGACGACGTCATCGCGCTGATCCCGCAGTTCATCGACAAGCCCGGCGTGCTCGGCATTGGCGAGATCGGCCTGAACAAGAACAGCCGCAACGAGCTCAAGATTTTCGAGCAGCACGTGCAGGTGGCGCAGGATTACGACGCGCTGGTGCTCATACACACGCCTCATTTGGAAGACAAGCTCAAGGGCACGCGCCTGATCGTCGAGGCGCTGAAAAACTTCCCCAAGATCAAGCCCGAGCGCGTGATCATCGACCACGTCGAAGAGCACACCATCGACCACGTTTTGGATCACGGCTTCTGGGCGGGCATAACGCTGTACCCCGAAAGCAAGTGCACCCCGAACCGCGCCATCGACATGCTGGAGCAGCGCCACGCTGAACAAATCTGGATGAACAGCGCCTGCGACTGGGGCATCAGCGATCCCCTCGCCGTGCCCAAGACCATGCAAGCCATGCGCCAGCGCGGGTGGACTCCTGAGATGATTCAGCGCGTGGCGTGGGATAACCCGCGGAAGTTCATGGGGCAGTGCGAGAAGTTTAAGCTGTGAGGGTCTGTGAAAACCGCCGACAAATATCACAAATGGGTCGATTGGAGCGCCAAAGACGGCGTATACATCGGCCATTGCCCCGATTTGATCACCGGCATCCATGGTGATGATCCCGTAAAGCTTTATGAGGAACTTTGCGATGTGGTGGACGGAGTCATCAGTGATTTTGCTAAAGCGGGACGCCGCCTGCCAAAAGCGAGAGTACGCCCAATGCTCGAATGCGCCTGACATACCGCGTTCATGGGGCAGTATGAGAAGTTTAAGCTGTGACCCGCGAGCCTGATGGCCGCCAGACGTAGAGGTTCTCGCCGATCCATTGCTCCAACGGCAGTGAAGCTATGGAGGTGAAAAAGGCGCGGCTGCAGCCGGGTTTGTAGCGGTCGTGCAGCTCGATGACGATGGCGTCGATGTTTTCAATCCATGCGGCGCTGGACTCAAAGACCTCCTTCTCCGCGCCCTCCACATCCACCTTGAGCAAGTCCACCCGGCCCTGAGGGAAATGCTTGAGCAGTGAAGGCATGGAAAGAGCCGCCACCTGGCTCTGGCTGCTAGATGGCTGCGACGGCTCCTCCACCCGCATGGCCCAGGAGCCGATTCCCGGATCTGTGAGGGTGATCTCTCCGTCGCGGTTCCAAACAGCGGCCTGAATGAGCTCCACGCCCGGCAGCGCCCCGAGGTGCCGCTGCATCATGGCGAAATTGGCCGCGTCGGGCTCGACGGCGACGATGTGCGCCTCTGGAAACTGAGTGCGAAAGTAGAGTGAGGCCAGCCCGGTATTGGCACCGAGATCCAGAATGGTGCCGGGGCGCGCATCGAATGGCAGGCGATACTCGTGGTCGATGAAGATTTTTTTGAAGACCTCGATGTCCGAACCGCCCGCACGGAGGATCACAGGAGCCTTCAATCCAGGAACCTGGACCGAAATTTCAAACTGTTGCCGCAGCACGCTAGCTCGCAGCCAGGTCATCAGACCCCGCACGAAACCCAGCACCTGCACGTGGAGCAGGAGCTCCCGGATTCGATCCTTGAGCAAGGACAGGCCAGAGGGCTGATGGGGTGGATTGACCTGTTGATGCGTCATACGGGCACGGGCAGAAAAGTGGTTTCAGAGAAAGCTGCAAGGGGCTGTCAACGGAGCCCCCATGTCATTACGGCCTTCGGCCAATGATCAGCGACAGACTAGCCACCATGCTTGCCGCACGCCGGCACGGGATGCCACTGTTATTTGGAGTCTGATCTGGTGCCAAGATTCATGACTCAGTTCTGCGGCCTGTTCCTGACTGCCAGCCTTGCTTTGGTCATTCGCTCGCTCATTCCGCCCTCCCTTAAGAACGCCTGCTCAAGCGCCTTGATCTGCTTCCCAAGCAAGAAGTGTGTCACCTTCACCAGACCCAGCAGTACATTCGCCGAGATCTCCGGATCGTCGCTTTCGATGCCCTTCTTGAAATCCTCATAGGTCGCTCCGGGCAATCGATTGAGTTCTCTCAGGCGCCGCGCATAACGGTGGGTGGCCGGCCATTCCGGCAACCCGTGTGTGCGCAGAAAGTCTTGATAGTCCTCCCTCAGTTCACCCTGGCTGTGACGAGCCGCGTTCGTGAGCGAGATCTCCATCTTCTTGGATGTGCCTGAAGCCTCGCTACCCTCCACGATGTTCTGCTTTCCCGAGCGCGCCGCCTGCACCATTTGATCGACCGTTCGGTCCCCGAATTTGGGCAGCCACTTCTTCGTGAAGAACACGGTCCCATCAAAGACAATCCGCGCCTTCTGGTAAGACAGCAGCTTCTCATAACCGCCGTGCGGCGAGATGAAGCCGGGAAAGTCGTCAGGGGGCATATGAAAGGACAGAAAAGACACAAGGGACGCAAAGGACAAGGCTAAATTTCACTCGGGAGTTTTTTGCACTTTCCGTCCTTTCCGTCCTTTTGGTCCTTTTGGTCCTTTCCGTCCTTCTTTCGCCATTGCGCTCCCTAGAGCCCCCGCCATAGCGTAGGCGCTGTCCGTATGACCGCCCCGAACCTCGACACCATCGCCATCATTGCCGGAAACGGCATCTATCCGGAAACCTTTGTGGCTGCGGCGCGGAAGGCCGGGGTGAAGAAGCTGGTGGCTGCGGCCTTCACGAATGAGACGAAGCCGGAGCTGGCAGGCCTGGTCGATGCCATCGAGTGGTTTCGCGTGGGGCAGCTGGGGAAGATGATCTCCTTTTTCAAAAAGCAGGGCGTCACGCAAACGGTGATGGTGGGGCAGATCGCGCCGAAGAATCTCTTCGATCTGCGCCCGGACTTCCGCACGCTGATCATGATGGCAAAGCTGAAGCAGCGAAACGCGGAGACGCTGTTTGGCGGGATCGCCAATGAGCTGGCGAAGGATGGCATCACACTGCTGCCTGCCACGACATTTCTTGAAGACCTCATGCCCGGCCCCGGCCATGTGGCGGGACCGCAGATCAAAAAACGGCGGCAGGAGGATGCGGAGTACGGCTTCAAGATCGCCAAGGAAAGCAGCCGGCTGGACATCGGCCAGACGGTGGTGGTGAAGAACGGCACGGTGCTGGCGGTGGAGGCCTTTGAAGGCACGAACGAAGCCGTCAAGCGCGGCGGCACCCTGGGCCGTGGCGGTGCGACGATGGTGAAAGTTTCGAAGCCGAAGCAGGACATGCGCTTTGACGTGCCCGTGGTGGGCCCGGAGACGATCCGCACCGCAGCGGCTGCCGGGGTGGACCTCATCGCCGTGGAGGCGGGCATGACCCTCCTCCTCGGACGTGAGGAAGTTTTCAGGCTGTGCCAGGAGCTCAAAGTGACCCTCCTTGCCCTGGCGTGAGTTTTCCCTACGCCTGCCGCCACGTCGCGGACGGCACAATTCTTGTCTCGTATTTTTGCCCGCGTTTGGGTCTAATGGCGGTGGATAGCGGAATATTCCGTTATTCACATAACATAATAAAACAAACGATAGGTAAACATACGCATACAATGAAAACGAAACGAAACCACGCCTTCACTCTGATCGAGTTGTTGGTGGTGATCACAATCATCGCGATTCTCGCGGGATTGGCGGTACCCACCTACACCTACGTCCAGATGCTGGCCAATCAGGCACGAGGCGTCAACAACGCCAAACAGCTCATCATCTCGATGAAACTGTTCTCAAAGGACCACAGCAGCCAGTATCCCGACACCGTGCCCAATCCGGCGACCGGGAACCTGGCCCAGAACGCCAATGACGCCTTCCGGCTCATGATCCAGGAAAAGATCGTGACCGATGAGCGCATCTTTGGCTGCCCCGCCGGTTTCAATCCGGATGGCAGCCTGGGTCAGAGCCCCACCTATGGCAATGCCCTGATGCCCGGTGAAAACCACTGGGCCATGACGGCCGGACAGACGGACACCACGGTGGGCAACATGCCCCTCGTGTTTGAAAACCCAGCCTCAAACAGCTGGCCTCCGCTCTGGAATGCCGACATGTCAGGCAAGATCGCCCCGGGCCGCACCTGGAGCGGTGGCAGGATCATCATTGGCCGCAACGACGGCAGCGTCGCTGTCGAAACTCTGGCAGACACCAAAGGCATGGTTGGCCCCAAAATGATGGCCGGTAACGTGAACCTGTTTACGCAGGCCTCAGACGGCATCCCGCAGCGCGTTTTGCAGGTGGTTTATGGCAATGCCGCGCCTATTCCTCCGGTAAATCCAAATCCGCCCAATCCCATCCCACCTCTCGCCGCTGTCCCCCCGCTCCCCGGCGTAGCGCCCAGCGTTCCGCAGGCTCCCACCAGCCTGCCGCCTACGGGACTGTGATCAGTCATAAAATCTAGAGAGTTACCACGCCGCCGGATGCACGCCATCCGGCGGCTTTTTTGTGCCTGGGCATGCAGGCAATCCCCAGCCCTTGTGTAGCACTTGGGATGACTTTTCCCCCGGGTCTCGAAAGGTGACATTTTTTTCTCGCATTTCAGCCCCCAGTTGGGTCTAATCCTTGGGTGCCGAATTAATTCCGGTGTCCTAATAACATCATACCCAACCAAAAACATACCCAGACAATGAAAATGAAAACGAAACGAAACCAAGCCTTCACTCTGATCGAGTTGTTGGTGGTGATCACGATCATCGCGATTCTCGCGAGCTTGGCCGTGCCTGCCTTCACGATGGTGCAGACCCAAGGCAACCAGATGAAAGGCGTCAACAACTGCAAGCAGGTCATCCTGGCGCTCAAGCAGTTCTCCAAAGACAACAACAGCCAGTATCCTGACTCCGTGGCCAACCCGCTGACAGGCAGCATGGCCCAAAGCGCCAATGACGCCTTCCGCTACATGATCCAGGAACAGATCGTGACGGATGAGCGCATCTTCGGCTGCCCTGCCGGCTACAACCCGGACAACAACATCGGCCAGGCCCCCAACTACGGCAATGCGCTGATGCCAGGTGAAAACCACTGGGCCATGACCGGCAACCAGACGGACACCACCGTGGGCAACATGCCCATCGTCTTTGAAAACCCCGTCTCCATCAGCTGGCCTCCTCTTTGGAATGCCGACGTGGCAGGTCAGGTCGTTCCCGGCCGCACCTGGCCTGGTGGCAAGATCATCATCGGTCGCAACGACGGCAGCGTGGCCGTTGAAGCTCTGGCAGGCAAGAGAGGTTCCATCGGCCCTAAAATCATGGCTGGCGGCCTCAACCTCTTCACCCAGGCCTCACAGGGCATCCCGCAGCGCATCCTGCAGGTGGTCTACGGCAACAACAGCATGAACACCAATTCCGGCATGGGCGGACAGGGACAGCTGCCCGGCGGCCTTCCTCCTGGCGGCCTTGGCGCTCCCCTCCCTGGTGGCATGCCCGGCGGTGCCCCTCCTCCAGCTCCCCTCGGTGGTGGCGCCCCTGGTGGCCTGCCTCCTTCCGGACTGTAATCAGTCATCAGCCTCAATAAGCTCTACACCGCCGGATGTGCTCCATCCGGCGGTTTTTTTCTGCCTTATGCCGAAGGTTTGCAGGCAAACCACTTGACCCTTTCCCCGCATCTTCGATTACTGTACCCCAGATGAGCTTGCAGGCCTGTTCATGCGAAACCTGCCTCGCTCTCACCTCCCCAATCACATGCCGACTTTCACCTCCTCTCGCCATGCTTTGAACCGCCTGCTCACAGGCTCTTGCTGGGTTGCGCTGACGGTTTTGCTGCTGCTGAGCAAGGCTCACGCCTTTGACACCGTCATCCTGGATCCCGGCCATGGTGCCCATGACCGCGGCGCAGCCATTGGCTACGTTTATGAAAAGCACCTGGCGCTGGACACCGCGCGCCGCGTGGAGCAGCTGCTGAGAAAAGAAGGCCTGAAGGTCATCATGTCCCGCAGCCGTGACGTCTTCATCCCCCTGCAGGACCGCTCCGCTCTCGGCAACAGCCGGGGCAACTCCATCTTCGTCAGCATCCATTACAACTACAACCGAGGGGGCAGCGGCGCCGGTGCGGAGACCTACTACCACTTCTCCTCCAGCTATATGCTCGCGGCCTACATCCAGGCCTACCTTGTGCAGCGCAGCAGCATGCTCAATCGCGGCGTGAAGAACGCCAACTTCCACGTCATCCGTGCCACCAATAAGAACCCGGCCGTGCTCGTCGAGTGCGGCTTCGTCAGCAACTCCACCGAACGCGCCCGCATGCTGACCGGTGAGTTTCGCGCCAGGATCGCCGAAGGCATCGCCCAGGGCATCATCGCGTTCAGGAAGTCGAAGTGAGCGGCGAAGGGACTCGCCTCACAGGTGGCAGAGCCCGAAGCAGTCGCAGCCTTCTCAAGGCTCCAGCTCATTGCTGGGAGCGCCGGTTTTTAACCGGCTCTGGGTATGCCCCCCTCAGCACGGACATGCGCCGAGCTTACTGTGAGCTTCTTTCCCATGACGATGGTGCAGGGACGCCCTCCCGGAGCCGATGAAACATCGGCGCTCCCAGCACAGAAAATCCGTGCCGCGCCAGCAACCACCCGCAGCTTACCGTCTCACTCTCAGTGTGCCGGGGACTTTGCCAGCTTCACGTCTTCGACGTTCTCCACCTTGGGCGTCTTGACCCGGCGCTCGTTCAGCGACAGAAACACGCCGTAGCCCATCAGCAGCAGCTGGCTGAGCCAGTAGCCGTAGATCTTTGGCCAGATGCCGTCCGTGAAGCCATAGGCATGCAGGCCGACGCCGAGCTGGTTCACGCCGAACCACGAGAAGATCACGATGCAGCCAAGGATGAGATTGCAGCAGTGCAGGCCGATCTCGCGGATGTAACCGCCGAGGCGCGCATGCAGAATGACGAGGCACATCAGCACGATCATGAGGGCGCCGTTCTCCTTCGGATCCCAGCCCCAGAAGCGGCCCCAGCTGTAGTTCGCCCAGATGCCGCCGAGGACGGTGCCCACCAGCGAGAGGAACAGGCCGGTGGCGATGAAACCGTAGGCGACGCGGGTCAGCAGGCGCGAGTCCCCTTCCCCGGTTTTAAACACACCAAAGAGGCGCTGGATGAAGTAGATCATCGAAATCAAGGCGGCGACCATGCAGGCCGCGTAGCCGAGATTGATCATCGGCACATGGGTTGAGAGCCAGAAGTTCGTGATCAGCACGGCCTGCAGCTGCTGCAGGGTGTCGGTGGCTTCGGAGGCCTCAAACTGGATGGAAAGGAACATGCAGGCCGTGCCGCCGATGGCCGTCACGAGCAGTCCCAGCCCGCGTTTCGTGATCCACTCCGCAATCAATCCGAGCAAGGCGCAGGAGGCGCCGATGAAGAGAATGGTCTCATACAAGGTGGTGATCGGCGGGCGCTGCATGATGATGCAGCGGATCACCACACCCGTCACCGCCAGGGCTGTGGCAGCACCCAGCAGCAGCCATGCACAGAGCCGGGCCCCTTTTTCAAAGCGTGACCCCGGTGAAACCCAGGTGAATGCCACGGCGATGAATCCCACGAGGAAAATCCACTGCGAATAGAAGAAGTAGTCTGCCCGCATGGCGTGACGCTCCAGGGCGATGGACTGCCCTTCCCCGCGTACTTTGGCGGCATCTTGAATTTTGGTCAGCAGCGCCTTGGAGGCGGCCTTGAACTTCGCCGCATCTGGCAGGGCCAGGTAAACCTCTTCATACTGCGCCAGCCAGGCGAGCTGATCCGCCGGCACGTCCTTGTCGCTGTTGATCGCGCCGAAGATCATCTCACCAGGGCCATTCCAGACATTGTTGCCCCCCGGTGCAGGCGGGAAGATGCGAAGCTGCTGCTCAGCATTGCCGCTCATCATGGCACCCAGAGCCCCCTGTGCAAAAGCTCTGAACCATGGGAGCTGCATCGGCGGTCCGTTGTTGGTCCGAATGGCGGCAATGAGGGTGTTGATACTCTTCGAGAGGCGAACCGGCAGGGTCACTCCGGCGGGCAGTCCTTCCGGCTTTTCACCCAGGGGCTCACGAATGAAATCGAAATGCCCCATGATCATTTCATAGTCGAGGAAGTTGGCGGCAAGCTGCACGATCATGCGCTGCTCGGGTGTCTGTTTCCGGGAGGGAATCACGCGATACTCGCCCATCTTCTTCATCATGACCTGCCGTGCAGGCTCGATCTCAGCGTAGGTGTACTGGTCGCGCTTGGCCTTGGCCGTGAGACCGAGCTCGGTGATGGCGGAAGAGTTGTCCACCTTGAACAGCGGCACCGTCCTGCCAATGTCCGGGCGGAACCAGCTCATGAGCATCCATTCCACGGCACTAAGTTTTACGGGCTTGTCGCCTTCTTTGGTGATCGGCTTCTGCGTCGCTGGATCCACGAGCGGCTTGCCATCCATCTCGCCGCTGTCCGTCAGCCAGATGCTGCGGCGGGCACGAAAACGCAGCAGGCGATAGCTGGCGACGTTTTCGAGGGGCTTGATGCGGCCGGATTCCTGCACCGGGATGGACGCGAAGGTCTCCACGACTTCCTTGTCGCGGAACAGATCGAGCGGCGGCAGTTCGGCAGCGGCGGCAAAGCCGCTGAGCGTGAACAGCGCGAGAAGGGCGGAACGAAGAGTTTTCATGCAGAGAAATACGTGGGCCAAAGGGCGGTTAGAGCAGCTTCCACATCGCGAGGGCGAAGGCGGCATTGAAGGCGGCGATGAGACTGAGGGAGAAAGCCCAGGGGTTCACCTTGATGAAGCGGGCCAGCATCATGAGGAAGTGCAGCAGCAGGCCTTCTGCCACGATGATGCAGGAGATGAGCGGCCAGTGATCCGCAGGATTTTCGACGATCATGAAGCCGGAGCTTTTCACGCCGGTGCCTTCCTGCTCGCCCGAGCTGAAGGTGCTCTGGAACACGGCGTAGCCTTCGCTGCGCACGGGCTCGTTCATGGTGATGTAACGCTTCTCCTCGTGGTCGCCGTTGATTTTGGTGACCTTGCTGCTGAAGCGCCGCGCACGCTCGGTGCCGGGATGTTTTTCCTCCTCGGTCTGGTCCAGGCGCACGGCGAAGGGCAGCTTGTAGGTGCGGTGCACCAGGGAGATGAGATACTTGTCCGCACCGACGGTGACAGTCCAGGGCGCAGCGGCAAACTCCCACAGGATGCCGGTCTGCTTTTCGTCGCCCTTCTTCATTTTGGCGATGGCAACGCAGGCGCTGCCAAGCTGCTCGTCCGCCATCGCGGCACCGGCTTCATCGAGCTGAGGCAGCTCCTGAATGAAGTAGCCGTCCACGGCATCCGCGCGGCTGCCCTCGGCATCGCGCTTGGGCTGGGCGTTCTTTTTCCAGCCGGTGATCAGGAGATCAAACGGCAGGCTCTCGCTGGTGAAGGTGCGGCCCTTGCCATCGGTCAGATCACGATACTTCGCTTCATCGATCACCAGCACGCTGCGCTTGGCCTTGGGATCCGTCTGCACTTTTTCGATCTCGATCACGCGGTCATGGAAGCTCAGGAACTCATCCGCCGTCTGGCCTTCACGGAGGTTCATGTTGCCCTCTTTGGCGAAGTGATGCGTCACCGCACCAGCGGCGATCATGAACAGGATGGCGAAGTGGGAAATGATGACGCCGATGGTCTTGGGCGACTTGCGGATGCGCATGATGCCGCCGCACAGAAGATTCACGAAGAGGATCGCCATGAGCGTGTAACCGCCGGGCACAATGTAGAGCGGCAGGGACACATTGCCGATGTCCCAGTAGGCATTGAAGGCGAGTGCGCGCCAGCAGGCGCCGATGTCGATGCGGTCAATGAAGGCCGACTCAAAGTAGCGCGCCTGGCTTGCGACGAGGCCGTGCTCCGCTTGCTCCAGCGTGCCGAGAAAGGTGAGCACCAGCAGCATGACCAGCACGGAGGTGGCGAGGCCGAAGCTGGAGAGGAAGGCGAAGAGTTTCGCGAAGGGAGATTGGGACTGAGAGGACACGATGGAAAAGGCGTGGGCTGGAAAATGACGAATGCAGAATGACGAATGGGCTCTGAAGGGGGAATGCTAATGCGAAGGTTCTGTCATTCGGCATTCGGCATTCAACATTCGTCATTCCTGTTTGGGCAGGTTCGGTTTGATCGACAGGCAGAAGGCATCAAAGGCGGCGGTGTTTTGCTCCACGAGAGCCTTGGGTCCGGTGAGCTTGACGAAGATGGTGGCCTGATCGGCGGAATGAATGAGGCCGAGCATGCGGTAGCCGGTTTTGGCCGCCTCAGCACCGAAGCCTTTGAAGTCGCCATCGAAGGCCACAAACGTCGCGTCACGGTTGAAGAAGGGCTTCTTCGGCAACTTGGCGATCTCATCCGCCGTGTAGGGCGGCTGCCCCATCTGCGTGCGCCAGCGGTTCACGTTGGCCTCCAGCCCACCTGCGGGTCCGGGCATGAGGGAGATGTAGCATTCACCCTCCTGATTCGGGCCAAATCTCAGATCGAGCAGACGCATGCCCATGGGGTCGGGCGTGGCGGATTCCTTCCAGCCTTCGGGCAGAGTCCAGGTGAGCAGTTCGCGGAAATTGGGCCGCTGCTGGGGCTGCTCTTTCGCATCATCATAGAAGCGTGTGGAGCTGGGAATGTCCGCATGCGGCTTCGCGGCATGGCTGGAAATGTCACGCGTTTCGGTGATGGCTTCACGCTCCTGCAAACGATCGCAGGAAGTCATGAAAAGACTGCACGCGAGCAGCGCGCAGGATGGTTGGGGGAATGTCATCGTCAGGGAACGCATGAGGGGGCGGAATGATTAGCAGCATCCTTCGTGATTGCCACGAAGATGCGCAGGAACGCGGAGATAAACAGGCAGGGATGAAGGGTGCTTGATGGAGGGTGTTGCTCGCAGATTTGGGAGTCTGAAGCTATACGAACCGCGCGGCAGTCAGGACTGGGAGCGCCGATTTTTAACCGGCTCTGGCTTTGCCCCCTGATTCACCAACCGCCACTAGCCTCATCCCGCGCCTAAGCACAGGGACGTTCGCCCAGAGCCGATAAAATATCGGCGCTCCCAGCGCGGCAGCTCACGCGCCCTTGTGGTCGGTGTGGCAGGCTTTGCAGTTCACCGCAGCCTTGTAGGCGGTGGCACCGGCAGGATCTTTCGCCTGCACCTTTTTCACCGCACCGATGAGTGCCTGACATTTGGTGACCCATGCAGTCTTGTCACCTTTCGGCGGCGTGGCGGCGCACATGTCCTGGTAGGCTTTGAGCAGTGAGGCCAGCTCCGCATCCGTGGCGGTCGTGCCCACCTTTTTGCAGAGGGCGGCATCGCCTTTGTGATACTGCTTCATGACTGTCTTGATGACATCGCTGCCTGCCGCAGGTGGGGCAGGAGCAGAGGCGGGTTTCGCAGGAGTGGCTGGAGGCGTGGCAGGTGCGGCAGTAGGTTTTGCTGGAGGCGTCGCAGCAGCAGCAGCAGGTTTTGCTGGAGCAGCGGCGGGTTTCGCGGGTGGTGCAGGCGGCGCAGGAGGAGGAGCGGTGAGTTTGGCGATTTCTTCCGCCGAGAGGCCGACGTTCACCTTGAGGCCGGGCACCTGACCTTCGAGCGCCTTGGCTCCGGCCTGCGTCACTCCCGTTTCCCACACAAACAACTTCTTCAAACCCTTGGCGGAAGCCAGCTTGGCGATGCCGCCATCCGTGGTCTTGGTGCCGTAGATGTTTAGGTATTCGAGGTTGGGCAGCGCACCGAGTTTGGCGATCCCCGCATCGGTGATCTTGGTGTTTTCAAGATGGAGGCGCTCGAGGTTGGTCATCTTCGCCAGTGTTTCCACAGCGGCATCGGTGACCTGGCTGCGGGAGAGATCGACCCAGAGAACCTGCGTGGCGATGGGGGCCAGCAGCGCGAGTTCCTTGTCGCCAAATTTATCAGCGGCATTGATCACGCCCAGGCGAAGCTGCTCGGTGTCCTGTGCCAGCGGCATGAGCGAGGCGTTGAGGGCCTGCATCTTGGCAGAAATGTCCGCCACCTGCTTCTTCTCCGCATCGGTGAGCGGCTTGGCCTTGGGCTTGGTCACCTTGGCCACGGCTTCTGTTTTTGGCAGGCCTTTGGCAAGCAGCACGGCCAGCGCGCCTTCGACATCGGCCGGAGCTTTCAAAGAGGCCACGGTGGCGGTTTCGGAGGCACCGGTTTCAATCCACCACTTGAGCACGGCGATCTCTTCCTTCGTGAGCTGCGGCTCATCGCTCGGCGGCATGTGGTCGTCGTCGTCCTTCGGCAGATTGGCGCGGACAAGCATCAGGCTGTCCTTGGTGTTCTTGGCGATCACGGTCGTCGCGCCATCGCTGCCGCCTTTCAAAATGGAGGCGTAGTCATGCAGTTGAAGCTTGCCCTTTTTCTTTTCCACGCCGTGGCAGGCGGTGCACTTCGCGCTCATGATGGAAGCGACGACATCCTTGTAAAGCACTGCCTTCGCGGCGATGGCGGGGTCCAGCTTGCCACCCGCAGCAGGTGCGGTGGCAGGCGCAGCGGCGGGTTTGGCGGCGGCAGGTGCCGGTGTGGCAGCAGGCTTGGCAGGTGCAGCAGCCGGTGCGGCAGCCGCGACCACGGCGGTGGGCTTGGCATCATCCTCGGCGGTCCAGCCGGTGTTGATGTGGGCCTTGGGCAGTTTCGCTTTCAAAGCGGCCACGCCGGCCTTCGTTACGCCGCTCTGCCAGAGGTAGATGGCCTTGAGCTTGCCGAGTCCGGCGAGCTTGGCGAGGCCCGCATCCGTGACCTTGGTGTTGTAGAGGTTGATGTATTCGAGCTCCGCGAGGCCCTTGAGCTGATCAATGCCTGCATCGCTGATGGCCGTGCCTTCGAGGTGCAGTTCCTTGAGGTTCTTCATGCCAGCCAGGGCCTTGAGGCCGCCGTCCGTCACCTTGCTGCGCGCGATGTCGAGCGAGGCGATCTTGTCGGCGATGGGCACCAGCGGTTCGAGCCCGGCATCCCCGAACTCCTTGGCCACATTGAGCGCGGTGAAGCGGAAGGTCTTCGCGTCAGCGGCGACGGGCATCAATGAAGCACCGGTGGCGTTCACTTTCCGCATCGCAGCGGCGACAGCGGGATCTGCGGCGGCTTTGTCATCGGCGGCATGCGCGGTGAAGGCCAGAGCCAGGGCGAAGAGGAGGGAGGTTGGTTTCATGAATGAGACAGATTTTCGGCAGAAATGGTACAGGCAACAAAAGGCGTGAATTGGACTAGCCTTTCAGAATTCCATCAACAGTGGCCTGAAGCTCGGCAGGGAATTTCGCATCTTTGACCTTTTGCGTGCCGCTGGCCCCCTGCTCAACCCACCACTTCAGGAGCGAAGTTTCCTCTGGAGTGAGCTGCTCCTTGCCTTCCGGCGGCATGTGTTCGTCATCGCTGTCAGGCAGCAGAATGCGCACGATGCTGAGGCTGTCCTTCAAGTTGCCAGCCACGAAATTCTTGCCGTTCTTACCACCCTCCATGGCCGCCTCGTAAGTGTCCATGCGCAGTTTGCCCTTCGCCTTTTCCGCGCTGTGGCACTTGTTGCACTTCGCGGTGAGGACCGGGAGAATGACATGCTGGAAGACGAGCTTTTCATCGCCGCCAGGAGCGGACGCTGGAGGCGTGGGGGCAGGTGGAGGCGTGGTGCCTTTGTCCATCACCACGGGTTTGTCCTCGGGCTTCACTTCTGCAGGGGGCGCAGGAGTGACTGGTGGCGTGGAATCGACCGGAGGCGTGGCTTTTCCCGCCTTGGGTTTTTCCACAAAACTCAGCAGCAGCTTCTCGGTGGCCACCATCGGGGCTTTGAACCACTCGGGCGCATGCTCGACGAGGAATTTGTTCCCGTGGCTCATGTTGCCACCGAAGTGGGCGCCGAGGCCCATGATGCCAAAGCTGACGAAGTAAACCGCACGGTAGGCGTTCAGGAGTTCCATGCTGCCACGGGCCATTCCCATGAGGCGCACCACCAGCGAGATCAAAACACCCGCTGTGCCGATCAGCCCCATCGTCTGATGCAGGCTGAAATTGCCACCCACATAGCCACCTTCGCGTGACAGCATGATGCCGGCAAACACCGCCAAAATCGCACCCGCCGAGCCGAGCACCAGCATCAGCAGGGAGGCTTCGCCAAACTTCTGCTCGCCACGCCGGGTGGAGCAGACCAACTCAAAGAAGACCAGCACACTCAGGATGCCCACCGGCAGATGCAGGAAGATGGGGTGGAAGCGGCCGATGAAAAGCACGGTGCTGGAGGCGTCCCCCTTGGGCGCATCATACAGGGGCGGGAAGATCAGCAGACCGACCACATACACCACGATGAGCAGTATCGTGGCAATCCAGGCGGCGGTTAAAGATTTCGGTTCGTCGGTCTCAGGCGAATTCGAAGACATGGGATCAAGTTCGGGGTTGGGGGAATAATATGGCGCTTTTAGTAACGGCAGCTCAGTGAAATATTCATCATGAACCTGATGGTGGATGCTGCAAACATTCACATCACCCTTTGTCCGATCCTGACCGTATCTTGTGCCGCTCTCCCCCTATTTTTACATGCCCCGCACTGTCCTCCACTGGTTTCGCCGCGATCTTCGCCTCACTGACAACACCGCCCTGCACCACGCCGCCCAGGCCGCAGACCAGGTCATTCCCTTTTATATTCTCAGCGATTGGAAGCAGAAGCACGGCTGGACCGGCCCGAACCGCCAGCAGTTCCTCTGCGGCTGTCTTGAGTCCCTGTCCAAAAATCTGACCACCCTCGGCAGCCGCCTCATCCTGCGCAGCGGCATCGCCGATGCCGAGCTGGAGCGCCTCATCCGCGAGACCGGCGCCGAAGCCCTGTATTTCAATCGCGACTACGACATCTTCGGCCGCGCCATGGAGGGCAAAGTCCAGGCGCTCTGCGCACGCCTCGGCATCGAGTGCCACTCCTACCAGGACAGCGTTCTCCATGAACCCGAAACCGTCCTGACCGGCGGCGGGCAGCCCTACCGCGTTTACACACCTTATTCCAAAAACTGGCTCAATCTGCCCAAGACCGCACCGCTGGGCCGCATCACCTCGCTCGGCCCGCCAGCGGACGCCGCCATCAGCAGCCTGCCGCCCCCCACGCTCGCGCATTGGAACCTGCCCCCCTGCACCGCCCAGATCCCCGCCCCCGGTGAACGCGCCGCACGCGACCGCCTGAAGCTCTTCATCGAGTCCGGCATCCTCAACGGCTACGGCGCGCAGCGCAACATCCCCGCCGGACAGACCACCTCCCTGCTCAGCCAGGATCTGCGCTTTGGCCTCCTCAGCATCCGCGAGATCTACCAGCGCTGCATGGCCTGCACCAGCGCCGCGCAGCCTTCCGTCCAGACCTACGTCAAAGAACTCGCGTGGCGTGAATTTTACGTCGCCATCCTCTGGCATTACCCGCACGTCTTTGAGCAGGAATTCGCCCCCGACTGGCAGGGCATCCCCTGGCCCGGCACCGAGGTGGATTTCCAGCGCTGGGCCACCGGAACCACCGGCTTCCCCATCGTGGATGCCGGCATGCGCCAGCTCCTGCAAACCGGCCTCATGCACAACCGCCTGCGCATGATCACCGCCATGTTCCTCACCAAGGATCTGCACTGCGACTGGCGCCTCGGCGAAGCCTTCTTCATGCAGCAGCTCGTGGATGGCGACAACGCCAGCAACAACGGCGGCTGGCAGTGGTCCGCCGGCACCGGCGCCGACGCCGCCCCCTACTTCCGCATCCAGAATCCCTGGCTGCAAAGCGTCCGCTTTGATCCCGAAGGCACCTACATCAAGCAATGGGTGCCCGAGCTCAAAAACGTCCCCGCCGAACTCCTCCACAAGCCCCCGGCACCCGGTCTGCCTTTGGCCAAAGGCTACCCCCTTCCCATGGTCGATCACCACGAAGAACGCGACCGCTGCCTCGCCATCTTTGCGAAGCACAAGGCGGAGAGGGTGTGAGGGAGTCGCCGCTAGGCCTGGTGGCGGCTCGCGGACTCGATCATCGCTGAAATTCCGTCCCACATCTTGAGGCGGGCTTGCAGGGCCTCCACGGCTGCCCGGCGGGCCTCCTCCTCGCGCAGGGGATCGCCTTCGCAGAGCAGTTCCACCATGGTGCGCCCCATCTCGCCGTGTTCGTCACCATCCAGCTGGATGTGCCGTTCCAAGTAGTAGCGCAGCACACTGAGCCTGCCGGGAAATTCACTTTCCAGCCGCGACACCAGTTCATGAAACATGGCCGGGATCAGATCCTCGCGCCCATACGTGAAGGCTGCGGCGATCACGTGGGGCTTCCCGCCTTCGATCACCGCAAACGTGTGCTTCACAAAATCCGCCACGCAGTCCGGCACGCCACCAGAGGCCAGTGCGTCCGCGATGCTGGCACCCTCTTGCAGCCGGCGGATGAAACCTTGCACCGCCGCGGTGTCCGCCCTGGCCTCCTGCATGGCCTGCAGATAAAGCTCGAAATGACTGGAGGGCGTGCCATCCGGGGCCTGATCGCTCTCCTCCCCCAGCACGATTTCGTTCACCAGCCGCCGCACCCGGTTGTCGCCGACGGGCACCCACGGCACCTGCACACAGGTCAGCCGCTGCTGCAGAGCTTTCAGCAGCGACATGAAATCCCACACGGCAAACACATGGCACTCCATGAACAACGCCAGATCCTCCAGTGTTCGCAGCCTGGCATACAAGGGGTGGCCCAGCAGTGCCACTCGGGCGGGTTCGATCTCTGCGGCTGTCGTCTTTTGCAAATGGGTCATGTCGTTGGTTGGATTCGTCTGAAGGAGGCCTGTCAAAACCTGAGAAAGGAGACGATTGGAGCCACTACGCGCCTCCGGCTCCTTCAGGAAAACAAGCGGGGGTGATTACGCCGTCACGCCTCCAGCGGATGCTGAACTTCAGCCTCTAAATCCACAGCAAAAGAGGCTCTCTAATTATGCCTCAGAGCCTCCACCGGATTCACCGGTAAGGACGGAGATGGGAGACCACATCTTGATGACGGTCGAGGCACCTGCGAACTTGGTGACGCAGTGTTCATCCTAATCATCGCCGAGTTCACGGACAAATAAGCGTGACGGAGGGAAAGTAGGTCTGGTAGCGGCCTTTGTCCCGTGTGAGTAAAGCATAGCCGGCGGCTTGTGCGTGGGCACCGATGAAAAAGTCCGGGAGAGGCGCGGTTTTACCACCGCCCTGACGGCGGTAGGCTACAAAAGCCTTTGCAGCGAGGAACAGCGCCTCCTGGCTGAGTTCCTCATAGCCCAGACCCAGCGTGCGGATGATCTGATCCACCTCGGCAGCCGAAGTGGCACGGCAGCAAAGCTCGGCAAAGACGATGGGATTCACCACCAGATCGCCAGCATGCTGAATGAGCTGTGCGCTGGACCAGCCAGACCATACGGGGTCTTGGTGGATCACGTCAGAGAGGACGTTGGTATCGACTAGGACGGGCATGGCCTCAGTCCTCGCCGCGGGTGAGGTTCATCAACTCGTCGGTCGTGCCGCGGCCTGCCCAGATGCCAGTGACGCTGGCGAGTGCTGCGCGCATGCGGTCACGTGCTGGAGAATCTGCAGTCTCCTCTGTCGCTGCACTGGCTGCTCCTGCAACGCGGTCAAGCTGCTCGACCGCCCAGTCTGGCAAGGCTTTGTGGCTGCGAGCAGCCGCAGAAGCAAGGCGGCTCACGAGATGATCGTCCAGATGCAGTACGAGGGTGCTCATGCTGGAAAGGATAAGTGGAAGAGGGCGAAATTCCAGCGGGCATTCGTCATTCAGCTGACCGCCCCTCTAATTATGCCTCAGCGCCTCCACCGGATTCATCATGGCCGCGCGTCTGGCGGGATAAATCCCAAAGGCGATGCCGGTGAGGACGGAGATGGAGAAGGCGAGGATGGGCGACCACATCTTGATGACGGTGGTGACGCCGGCGAATTTGGTCACGGCCATGGGGATGCTCAAGCCCAGCACCACGCCGAGAATGCCGCCCACGCCGGCGAGCAGGACGGTCTCGATGAGGAACTGCACGACGATGTCGTTCTGCCGCGCGCCGAGGGCGCGGCGGATGCCGATCTCGCGGGTGCGCTCCGTGACGCTGGCGAGCATGATGTTCATGATGCCGATGCCGCCGACGAGAAGTGAAATGGCGGCGATGCTGCCGAGCACGATGCTGAAGATCTGCTTGGTGCGCTCCGCCTGCTTCAGCAGCTCCACGGGGACGATGATGCGCCAGTCTTCCTTTTTGTGGTTGCTGGTCATGAGATGGCGGATGGCCTCGGCGCGGCTTTCCACCATGTTCACGTCATCGACGCGCATCACGGCCTCATGAAACTGCACTTTCTCGGCCTCAAAGCTGCCGGTGCGGAAGCGGTAGAAGACCTCGCCGTATTGATCCATCAGCGTGGTGAACGGGATCATGATCTGCGCCTGCGCTTGGGCGGAGTGATCGCCACCGGAAGCATCCGCGCCGACGGCGGCACCTTCATCCTGAATGATGCCGATGACCTTGTAGTAAAAGCCTTTCACACGCACGGATTTGCCCACGGGGGTGGAGAGCTGGAAGAGGCGCGCGGCGACGGATTCATTGATGACACAGACGGCGAGGTTGTCCTTCATTTCCATGTCGTTGAAAAAGCGCCCCTGCAGGATGCGGCGGTTGCGCATCTCGGGGTACACGGGCAGCACGCCCATGACGTGGCCGTCCACGCTGCGGTCCAGGTTCCAGATGTTTTCCGAAATGTAGCGGCTGGGGACGACGATGCGGATGCCGGGCACGGTCTGGCGGATCTGCTCGATGTCGCGCAGGGTGATGCCGTATTCGCTGATCATGCTGCGCGACTCCCCGCTGGAGCCCTGTCCGTCGGGCGGTTTGACGCTGTGCAGGATGATGTTCTGGCTGCCCAGCTTGCGGATCTGCTCCTGCGCTTCATGGCTCGCGCCTTCGCCAATGGCAAGCATGGCCACCACGGAGGCCACGCCAAACACCACGCCGAGTGCTGTCAGGAAGGAGCGCAGCTTGTGCAGCCAGATGGTCTTGATGCCCAGTGAGAGTGTGCGCCACAGGTGCTGGGGCGAGGCGAGAAGACGGAGTACAGGATGCGAGGCGAGAAATGACATTCAGGGGGGGCAGATTCATACGGTCGCCACCGCATGAAATTGCCACGATCTCACGCTCGCGAAAAATCACTCGCCAGCCTGGGACCCGATCACCATCGGCTGCACCGGCGCGACAGCGGGCACGGGCCGCTTCACCTGAACGACAAAGGGAGGGGCTTCACCGCCGATGGTGCCGCCTTGATCCAGAAAGCGGTTCATGTCTGCCATGGCCATTTCCAGCCGTGGATCATTTGCCTGCATGTAGGCGCTGACGCGCAGGGCCAGCGAACGGCCATGCCAGGGATAAGGCAGGCCCAGGCTTTCAATGGCGGCGAGTTGCTGCGGAACCTTCAGGTGCATGGCCATCTCACAGCGCATGCCCAGCAGGGTGGTGCGTGCGACATGCACGGGATAGTCACGGCCCAGCTTGTCAAAGATCACGAGGAAGCGCGGATCCTGCACCACAGCTTTGGAGCGGGCGAGTTCGCCGAGGAGGGTCACCGCCTCACCCACCAGAGGAATGCGGCACCACGGCGAGGTCATGAGACTGTCGAGCCCCTGTTCAATGTGGACAAGCACCTCGGCCGACTGCTTCCGTACGTGACTGGCGATGGCCTTCAAAAAGTGGGCGTCCGCAGCGGAGAGCGTTTCAATGGCATCAATGGCTGCAAACGCATCTGGCGCCCCGGTGTGCGCCTTGGCAAAGGCCTGAAGGACGCGGTCTGCCAGCACGGGTGCCGCAGGCATGGGGGCGGCCAGGTAGCCGGCATAATTCTGCTTCCAGAACATCTTCAAAGAATCCACACGTCCACGGACCTCCGCAGGTGTATCAGCGGAAAGCACATCGGCGGAGGCGGACTCCCACAAACGGCCCGGCATGTGGACACGCTCTGCAAGGTAGCGTGGCATGTCGATGGCCGCATCGACCTTGGGCAGATAACAGCCTGCACGCGTGGCGGCGCGAGCGAGATCGAACGAGCAGTTCGTTTGCTTGGCCACACTGCGGGCAAAGCTGAACTCGAGGCGGTTCATGTCATCGGTGTTCACCGCTTTGGAGGAAGCCGCCAGTGCTGTGCAATACTCGCTGTTGGCGAGGCATCCGGTCAGGAAACCTTCAGCGCTGTCCGTTTTCCAGAAGCGGCGCAGCGCCTCGGCCATCGGCTCCAGTTTGACACGCTTGCGCAGGGATTCGAGCTGCCAGGGCGCCTCGTCATTCGAGCAGATCAGCAGCATGTCCACGCTCTGCGTGGCCCAGACCTCGACTTTCGGGAAAACCTTCCGCAGCGTGCTGATGACGGTGGTGATGGTGCCGGGCTCGACTTCGTACCCCTGCAGCCACTGGCAGAAGATGCCATTGCGCGTCAGTCGCTGGCTGGCGTTCTCGTAGAACTCGCGTGTGTAGAGATTGGCCACGCCTGCACGGCAGGGATTGGAGGGCTCGGAGACGATGAGGTCGTAGTTCTCTCCCTTGGTCAGGAGAAACTCCCGTGCGTCTCCAGTGATGTTGTTGATGCGCGGGTTCTGCATCGCGTTGCGGCTCACGGGATCGAAAAATTTCGCGACTTTGCGGATTTCCTCCTCGAGTTCGAGGACATCCACACGCTGCATGCCAGGAACATCCGCCAGCCAGCCTGCTGTGGTGCCTGTGCCGAGACCCACGACGCAGGCGTTTTGCGGATTCGGATGCAAAATAGCCCCCGTGATGCCGAGCATGACCTGCGTGGCGGCATCGCCCACGGCGGAACCATCACTCTTGCCATTGGTCAAAAACGAATACTGCATGCCGCCGACGACAGCGACGCTTGTCTCCCGGCCATCATAAGCCTGCACCAGAGAACGCCGCGCATTGCGCTGCCAGGTTTCCAGACCGAGCGCCGAGCGGTACTCCTCCCGTGAGACACGGCCGTAGCCGATGGGCGTGTGCATCCACACCGCCGTGGGCCCTGTGGTGCCAAAGGCGAAAAATCCGCAGACAAAGAGCGCCGCGAGCGCCATGCGGCCATTCCAAGTGAAGCGGTCGGCAAAGCTGCCAGCATCCCCTTCCCGGCGGCGCAGCTGCAGCCACAGCGAGGCGGCGGACATGGCAGCCACCAGCAGCGCGGCGAGCAGCCAGCAACCTTTCAGCCCGAGCAGCGGCACCAGCAGGAAACCGCCGAGCAACGATCCGGTGATGGAGCCGAAGGTGTTCCAGAGATAGGCACGCCCAAGCTGCTGCCCCACCCCCGCATTGCCACGGCCAAGCAAGGACACGAGCAGCGGAAACTGGATGCCGCTGAGCAGCGAAGGCAGGAATGCCAGCGTGCCCATGACGACCGCCCAGCCCATGGCCATTTCACCAAGGCCCACTCCGCGCAGGCTGTCATTCAAAATCAGCGCCAGATGCGCGATGCGATCCCCCAGCGCGAAGGGCAGCAAAATGGCCAGCGCCTGCAGGGCCGAGACGATGGTGAAGCCTGCGATGCTTGGCTCTGCCTTTTTCAAAATCAGCGCATAAAGCAGCCCGCCGATGCCCATGCCGGCCAGCACCACGCAGAGTACAAGACCAAACCCATAGACCGATCCACCGAGCAGCGGCGTGGAGATGCGGTACCACACCAGCTCGGCCACGAAAAAGGTGAAGCCGCTCATGAAGGCGGCAGCCAGCACAAAGGCAGCCGGTGCTTTTGCACCCACTTTTTCCTCAGGCAGTGTTTCGTCCACCGGTGCAGGTTGCCGTGGCTCTTTTTCCTGTACCATCGAGATGGCACCCGCAGCGAGGGCGATGCCGAGATTCGCAAGAACAGCGATGGTCAGCGCCCCTTTGTTTCCCAGCGTGGGCAGCAGCCAGAAAGTGCTCAGGAGCGCCCCGCTCACCGCCCCGGCGATGTTGATGCCGTAGAAAAAAGCGGTGGTCGAACGTCGCGGATCGTCATCGCGCTGGGCAAACTTCATCGCCGCTGGCAAGGTGCCCCCCATCAGGAAGCACGGCACGCCCAGCACCAGTGCGGTCATGAGCAGTTGCAGGCAGGTCGCCGGAGCGAGGCCCATTCCTGCGGTGCCTCCCGTCTTCAAATACAGCGAACGTGCCAGACCAAGCAGCGTGGGAGAAGCCACCGCCGCGATGGCGATGCCCACCTCAAGCCTGGCATAAAACCGAAACGGCCGCCCCACGCGCTCCACCCAGGAGCCGAACAGTTTGCCGCCAAATCCCAGTCCCCCCATGAATACCGCCATGACAGCAGCAGCTGCCGGGGCTGCCCCGCCAAACACGAGCCGGAACTCACGCAGCCACACCGTCTGATACACCAGCGAACAAAAGCCGGAGAGCATGAGAATCAGGGCCAGAGCCAGCTGAGTCGTGCGAACGTTAGGATGAGAAGAGGCCGACGATGAGTCTGATTTCATGAATCTAAGTAATTAATATGTATTTTATATAAATACCATATTAACACAAACGAAAACATTCGAATCAGAACAGATTAACCATAAATACTGGATATAAATCCAGTCTATTCCCTAGCCCAAGGGGCTTAGTTCAGCGCCTCACGGGCCGACTGGAACAGATAATGTCCCCAGCCGTACTGGGTGTCGCCGTTCCAATCTGGATCGTAATGCTGGCTCTTGAAGATGAAGCGTTCCGGGTGCGGCATCAGGCCAAACACACGGCCCGTGTCATCCTGCAGTCCGGCGATGGCATTCGTGGAGCCGTTCACATTGGTGGCATAAAGCAGCGCAGCGTGGCCGGACTTCACATAGCCGGCGGCGGCATCGCCTTCGGTGACGAGACGGCCTTCCGCATGGGCCACGGGCAGTTCGAAATTCTCGGGCAGCTTGCTCAGATACGGGCTGGCCTTGCCCTTGGTCTTTTTCAGCCCCACCCAGCGGCAGATGAACTTGCCGCTGGTGTTATGGATCAGGCTGCCCTTCGGCAGAAGATCGAGCTGGGTCAGAATTTGGAAGCCGTTGCAGATGCCCAGAGCATAGCCGCCCTTGTCCACGAAGGTTTTCAACTGGTCGCCGAGCTTCGATTTCGTGATGAGCTGGGCGATGCGGCCGGACATCACATAGTCACCGTAGCTGAAGCCGCCGGAGAACACGATCATCTGCGCTTTGTCGAGTGAGCTGGCTTCCAGCAGGGCCACCGGCAGCACCTCCGCTGTAAAACCCGCCGCCTCCAAGGCACGAGCGGTTTCGGCATCGCAATTGGTTCCAGGAAATTTGAGAAGAAGGGCGTGGGGCATGGTTGATCTACCCCGCATCTAGGCGAAGCCGCCGCGGGATGCAACCAGACATCCATGAGCGCCAAATTTCGCTCCCTCCCAACAGGGTCCCAGCTTTTCAGGACCTGACCGCTGAGTGCGAATACGGCTCTAATCTGGAATCGACGCCCATGGAATTCACCATACCATCCCCCTCGTGCACCTCGCCCAAACTTCGTCCCACGATTCGGGTTGGCTGATCATTCCGGTGATCGCCATCGTCATTTTCTGCCATTGGCTGGCCATGGGGGCGCACAAGTCCTCCATCCGGACTGAGGTGTACAAGCTGAAGGCGAAGCTCATCAGCATCAAATGGCTGCCCTTCCATGGCGGCGGGGATAGGAACGACACGTTTTATGAAGTGACCCTGGCGCTCCCTTCAGGCAAACTCGTGAGCGCGACCTGCAAATGCAACATCTGGCATGGGGTCTATTGGAAAAGCACCCCGTGGTCTCAAGAACTGCTTCGCGAACCAGTGCCGGAGACCAAATTTGATCCGTCGCAGTCCATGCGTGTCGTCGCGGATTGTTCCCGCTGCGGCTACGGCATTCAGCAAGGCTGGGTGGCCTGTCCGAATTGCGGCACCGAGTTGGGATCCTGAAACTCTGGTTCGCACCAGAACAGACCGCTGCAACAACGGCTATCCAATGTGGGCTGGAGCTTTCACTTCATGTCAGGCAGTCGCCGTGCCGATGCTGTTTCACGCGCCAATCTTGGCAGACTAGATGCGATTCAATCAATTAACTTTCAGTCAGTTAATCGACGTGCATCACAACGGTGTCCAAAGCTCGCGCTTCATAACTTGGCGTAGAGGGCGATGAGGACAGCACAGGCTTGCTGCCAGGGGATGGAGTTCCAGAGCTGGGCTGCTACCCAGCGGATGAACTTGACGCTGTGCTGCGTGATCCGCTGCATCAACCGCAGCGTTTTGGGCAGCACCGCTTGGGCCTTGGCGGCGACCTCGACCGCCTGCTTCAGCCTTGCCGTGCGGCGCTTCTCCTCAGGCTCGTTGCGGATGCCTTGTTCTCCGAGTTCATGTTCGAGCAGCTGCAGCAGGTTCACGCTCAGGCAGATGAACTGCGCCTGCATGCTCTTGGCCGTCGCACTGGTGGCCCAGGCCTTCTTCTCGCCGAGCTTGTTCTTCACCTCGTCAAAACTCTTCTCGATCTCCCAGCGCATGCGGTAGAGCTGCGCCAGCACGCCGGGCGGCACGGCGCTCTCCAGCACGTTGGTGAGGAACTCAAAGTGCCGGTCTGCGACCACGTCATGGAAGGTGATGCGCCGCACCATCAGCCCGCTGGTGGCGGTGCCCACGAGTTCGTCGCGCAGCACGCCGGCGTTGATCTCATCGGTCCTGTCAAAGGGCAGGTTGCCGCAGGGCAGGAGCCTCAGGTTGGTCTTGGTGCGGCTGAGCATGTAGATGCCACTGCCCTGCTGCCACTTGTGCCACTGCTTGAAGTCGATGCCTGCGCGGTCCCAGATGTAGAGCACCTTGCGGCCCTTGGGCGCGCCCTGGCGCAGGGTGGCGATCTCCAGGCGCTTGAGCCCGCGCATGTCGTGCTCCTTTCTGCGCGCCTGCTGGTCGTTGACGGTGAGGTGGCGCAGGCAGCCGCTGCGCAGGTTGCGGCTGTAGAGATGGCCCACGGCGAGGCGCACGCCCTTGCTGTCGGTGGGATCGTGCGCGGCATGGGCGTGGAAGTGGCCGTCACCGGCATGCACGTCGAACTTGTTGAGCGAGGGGAAGGCGGCGAGCGCATCGGGCAGCACGGTGCGTGCGTGGGCGCAGAGGCGGGCGTTGATCTCGGCGCACAGCGCCAGACGCCGCTGGCTTTTGAGCGACTCAAAAAAGTGCGAGTTCTCCGGACGGCAGGGCGCGGCCAGAGCGGCGAGGGTTTGCAAAAAGCCGCGGCCGCTGGTCTGCGGCTGGAGACAGCGCTCGACGCCGAGACGCAGCCAGTCGGAGTCAGGGAGTTCGGGGCAGTGCCGCCGGTTTGCGCAAGTGGCGAGGAGGTCGAGCAGCGGGGTGAAAAAGCGCGCGGAGAGCGGGGCGTCCGCAAGTGAGGTGGGCATAAAAACAAAAATTTCGCACCCCGCTGAAGTCAACTGATTGCAGCGATATTTTGAGCTGTTGGCGTGCCCTTGGAGCCTCTGGTGAGGTGGCACTCAATCCCCGGCACGTGCCGAAAAAAGCAACTCGTCAGCGGCCCCACGATGGCCGCGCAGCCACCTTCCTTCGGGCTTTTTGCTCTCCGTGCTTTGGACACCGTTGGTGCATCAAAATAATGCCTGGCATTTAGTTGATGCTGCCGTCAAAGCTGCTGATCTGACTCAAGGGCAGCAGACGGGAATCTTCAACCGCAGCGGTCCGGTGACCGAGGCCGGCCATGCAGTCTTTATTTTCCGCAAAGGCCAGAAACGCCTCCGCACTGCTCTGGCGCACCAGCATGACCAGATCCCACCTCTCATGCTCAGGGCCGATGAGGAACGAGCCACCCGCACCGAGGAAAAGGAGATCTCCCCCGCTTTGGTGTAGAAAAGGCAGGGTATGGCGAATGTAGCGGTCAAAAGCCTCCGCACCACGGATGGGGGTGTCGGGGGCCAGCTCAGGAGCTGCGGAGTAGTCGGCTGTTTCACGAAAGCGCAGCAGGTTCAGCATGATGACCTCGCCTTGCATGCCTCTCCTGATGAACTCACGACCCGACTGCTGCGTCGGTGCGAGATAAGGTGCGGATGCCGGGGCGGCCATCATGGCTCTGAGCCTCCCTGTTTAGCTTGGGCAAGCCGCAGCACATGATCGCCTACGTCCCGGGGCCAGGTGGAGAGGAGGGTTTTCAGCTTCCGCAAGTCATTGGCAAAGAGCGCGCGTGAAGCCTCCTCAAAGCCTGGAAGATCGCCGCCAAGGGTGACCATGAACTGGTAGGCCCGCTCGATAGCTCTACGCATCTGGTCTTTTTCGCTGCTCTGGCGCCGGGCTTCCTCGACCAGTTTTCTCAGAGCCACGGACGCGCCGCCGGGTTGCGTATCCAGCCACTCCCAATGCCTTGGGAGCAGCGTGATCTCTCGCGGCACCACCCCCAGCTTGGGCCGTCCCCGCCCCCGGGGAGTTGCAGGCTCAAGTGCAGGCGTTTCAGCAGCAGGTTGTTCCTGCGATGGGAAGAGCGCAGTCAGGCGGGCGCAGACCTCCTCCTCCGTCCCCCGGGTGTCCACCTCGACGGTGCGCCCCGTAGCATCGTCAAAAATCAGGATCGGTCCAGGTGAGCCACTTTCGAGCGCATTCTTGAGCGCCAGAGCGTTCGTGCGCAATGCCCCCTCTGCTATGCGTCGGAGGCCGTCAAAGGTGGTGAATGAGTGATTGAGCAATGGTTCGGTCATATGGGTCACTATTAATATTACCCGGATAAAAATCAAAGGCTATTTTTATCCGGGTATAAATAACCCAACCCACCTTTTTCTTCCCCCCCCCATTTTTGCCAAACATCCGGCTTCATCCACAAAGTGAGGCAGGAATGGCCTGTTTGGGGTGCTTTGCCCGGTTGCACACGCCGGGGCATGAGTTAGTTTTCGCCAGTTATGTTTAAAGACCTCCTATCCCCCCAGAACACTTTCATCTACGGCGTCGTGCTCTGCGGTATTTTCCTCGTCCAGTCCCTCTGGGGCCACTGGAAGACCAAGCGCGAACTCAAACGCTACAAAAACATGCTCAGCGACAAACTGGACCTCGATTCCAAGCAGAGCCAGGACATCAACAAGGAGCGCGCCGCGCTGAAGCAGGAAAACGAAAACCTGCGCATGCAGATCGCCCGCCTCAACGAACGCCCTGACAACAAGATGCAGCGCGAGCTGGAAATCCTGGCCCGCGCCGAGAAGCAGATGGTCATCAGCGCCCCCGGATTCGCCCCGGCATGGGAGATGGCCAAATCGGCGGCTCTGGGCCAGCTTGAAAACGAGGAGAAGGGCCAGTCCTTCCCTTCGAAGATCTTCCGCAAACTGATCGGTTCCGGCTCCGCGCAAACGAACGTCGCCCTGCCCGAATCCGCCGCTGCTGCCGCGAAAAACGGCGAAGCCACCGCCTCTGCCGCCTGAGCCTGAGCGTGCAATGACCCGCACCGAGGCCTGGCTTGTACTGAACCTGCTCCCACAGGTGGGTCCTGTGCGTGTCCGCAAACTGCTGCAGCACTTCGGCAGCCCTGAGCGCATTCTCAGCGCCAAGAGCAGCGACATCCTCCAGATCGAAGGTTTCGGACTCAATCAAGCGGAGAGCATCGCCGGATGGGAAGCGCAGGTCGATCTCGAAGGCGAGCTCAAGAAGGTCAAGGAGCGCGATCTCACCCTGCTCACTCAGGAAGATGAGCTCTACCCGCCGCTGCTGCGCGAAATCTACAACCCGCCCCTCGTCCTCACCGTCTGGGGTGAACTCACCAAGCGGGATCACAACGCCCTCGGCGTCGTGGGCAGCCGCCATGCCACGCACTACGGTCTGAGCACCACCAAGAAGCTCAGCTTCCAGATCGCCTATGCGGGTTACACCGTGGTGAGCGGACTTGCTCGCGGCATCGACACCGCAGCGCATGAAGCGGCACTCGCAGCCAAAGGCCGCACGGTCGCCGTCATCGGCTCCGGCATCGGCAAATTGTATCCGCCGGAAAACATGGCGCTGGCCGAACGCATCGCGCAAAACGGCGCGGTGATCAGCGAGTATCCGGTGGATCGCGTGGCCGACAAACAAACCTTTCCCTACCGCAACCGCATCGTCGCGGGCTGGTGCTGCGGCTTGATTGTCGTGGAGGCCCCGCTGCGCAGCGGCTCCCTCATTACAGCGCAGCAGGCCACCGAGCAGGGGCGCACCGTGTATGCCGTGCCCGGTCCCATCGACAAGCCGACCTCCGCCGGTTGCAACCGCCTCATTCAGCAGGGTGCCAAGCTCATCATGGATGGCGCCGATGTGCTGGATGATCTGATGACCCTCTTCCCCACCGCGCCCAAAGCGCCGAAGGTCGAAGAGTCCCGCCCGGTCGTCACGCTGACGCTGGAAGAGGAGATCCTCTACAAAGCCATCAGCACTGACGAAGCCCACATCAACGATATCACCACCACCTCCGGCCTGACCACCGCAACTGTTTCAGCGACACTGATGCGGCTGGAGATGAAGCGGTTGATCAGAGCGCTGCCGGGAAGAAGATATGTGAGGCTGGTGTAAACCTTCATTCATACGACAAGCAAGTTCGCGCGATGCGTGTCTCTGAGTCCGTTGACAGCACCCAGAATATCGCGTGATTTTGCAGCGCAGCCCCCCCCACGGCACCCCCCTGCGGCCAACCATACTCATTTTTTGCATTCGATGCTTCGTGAGCTGTCATTCAACAACCATAAACAACTGATCGAGCGGTTTCGCCGCGACGCTTATAAAGGCACTCTGCTCCGGGTCTTGGATGATTTTGACCCGCTGGCCCATCACTTTGCCCTGTGCGACAAGAACGAGGATATTCTGGCAATGGCCCGCATCCTCCGCAGCGATGAAATCCAGCCTTTCGAACTTTTTCTTGAGTCCAAGGCACAGGGGCTGACACTGCCCACCCAGGGCCTCGGTTTGGAATCCTCCCGAGTATGCGCCAAAGACGGCAGCGCCGGCGTCTATCTCCTCAGGCTCTGTCTTGGCGTCAATGAAATCGCCCAGCGATGGAAGGCCGAATACCTCATCGCCAAGACGGAAACGCATCTGCTTCCCATCTACCGCCAGTTCGGTTTCACCGTTTTCGCACCGCCCTTCATCAGTGACTTTTTCGGGGACAACCGCACCGTGCATCCCATCGTGTACCGCTGGAAGCAGGCGCAGCCCAAGGCGGAGAAAGACGAAGTGCTGGTTTACTGAACGGGCGCGGGTTCAACAATCCGCTCACCGCTTCTCCCACAGCAGCGCCAGAAACAACGGAAACTCCTTCCGCGCACGGTTCTCAGCTTTAGCCCGCGGGCCGGGCTGGCTCTCTTTGTGGGAGTACCATTCTTCAATGCCGGCAAGCCGCAAGCCCGCGCCGAAGCCGGTGCCGGTGAGAGTTTGCAGGCTGCGGTGGAAGGAGGTGGTGGTCTCGCTGTCGGGCCTGCCGGGGTGCATGATGATGGGGATGCTCAGGGTGCTGCTGTAGGCATCGATGCGGCGGTATTGGATCTTGGTGGCTTCATCATTGCCCCAGCTCGTCTGACGCGGGATGCGGAAGGCGGGATGATTGACGACCCAGAGCATGCGGCCGCCGGGCTTGAGGACTTTGGCGGCGGCAGCGCTGACGACATCCAGGTGCTCCATGTTTTGCACGCAGAGGATGGCGGAGGCGGCATCAAATTCGCCGAGATCCTCGATCTGCGCGGCATCGCGCGCAAGGTAACGCACCGGCGGCTTCACGGGGTAGGTGCGCGCTTTTTGGATCAGCGTGGGAGCGGCGTCCACACCGGTGACCTGACAACCCGCCTGTGCGAGTGCGCGTGAAAACACACCCTGCCCGCAGCCGAGATCGAGCACCCGCTCACCGCGCTTGGGTGCGAGAAGACTGAGCGCACCGGGAATGACGACGGCCTGATAAAGCTCTGAGCCGCGCTCGCCAATGATGCCGTCGTACCAGTCGGCGGATTTTTCCCAGGAGGTGCCGTGTGCGTGGCCGCCCTGAGCACGATTGCTCTTCTCAAGTTTGCGCTGGGCACGATTGCCCTGCGGACGTTTGAATGGCTCACGATTGCCCTGCGGACGATTGCCGAATTCGCGGTTTCCTTGCGGACGGTTGCTTGGCTCACCATTCCCCTGCGGACGATCGCCATGCTCGCGACCTCCCTGCGGGCGGTCATCCTGTTCGCGGCTGCCCGGCTCACGGGGCGGTGAGGGACGAGGACGGAAGGGGCGGCGAGGCGGTTGCGGCATGCGGCATGATGTCGCGATAGGCGTGGATTGCCAGCGGCTCTGCACAATGTCCTTACTTTTATCTTCCCACAAACAGCGTGATATGCCAGCCTCACGCCCTTTCTCCCATGTCCGCCACCCCTTCCCGTGCCGTCCCCGGTATCATCCTCGCGGCACTGAGCCTGCTGAGCGCCTTTCTCCTGTTTCAGGTGCAGCCGATCATCAGCAAATTCATCCTGCCATGGTTCGGCGGCAGCCCGGGTGTGTGGACGACGTGCATGCTGTTTTTCCAGGTGGTGTTGTTTGCCGGCTATGCCTATGCGCACACGCTGACGCTTCTGCCACGGCGCTGGCAGGGCATTGTCCATGGCCTGCTGCTGGGCATGGCGATCGCCATGCTGCCCATCGCTCCGAATGAGATGTGGAAGCCGACGGGAACTGAAGACCCCGCACTGCGCATTTTGCTGCTGCTTTTTGTCAGTGTGGGGCTGCCCTACTTCGTGCTCTCCAGCACGAGTCCGCTGGTGCAGGTGTGGTTCACTCGCACCACAAATGGCGCCAGTCCGTGGCGGCTGTATGCGCTTTCCAACATCGGCTCGCTCGCGGCGCTGCTGAGCTACCCTTTGTTCTTTGAAGTCCACTGGGATGTGGTGGAGCAGACGACGCTCTGGGCGGTGGGCTTCGGCGCCTTTGTGGTGCTCTCCCTGGCAGGCATCTGGCTGGACCGCAATCACGCCATCGAGGCAGAAGCCAAACCCACGGTGGTGATTGACACGGCCGCCGATCACCCCGGCTGGCTGAAGAGAGTCCAGTGGGTGCTGCTGCCCGCACTGGCCAGCTGTGTGCTGCTTTCCGCAACGAATCACGTCTGCCAGGACGTGGCGGTGATCCCCTTCCTGTGGGTCGTGCCGCTGAGCCTCTACCTGCTCACTTTCATCATCTGCTTTGAGCATGAGCGCTGGTATGCGCGCATCTGCGCACTGTGGGCGCTGCTGGCGCTGCCTGTTTTGTTTCTCACCTGCACGGAAAGCCGCCTTCAGGGACAATCATATTGGATCGATTTCGAATTGATGATGCACAACCACGTGGAGCCCCTGCTGAACCGGCTGACCGGGCAGAAGTTCCACCTGGCCAGCATTGACCTCACGCCGAATTTCATCTGGGAGCTGGGCTGGTCCTTCAGCTCCATGTTCATCGCCTGCATGCTCTGCCATGGCGAACTCACGCGCCTGAAACCCGCCCCGCGCCGGCTCACGGAATTTTATCTCCTCATGTCCTTCGGCGGCGCGCTGGGCGGATTGTTCGTGAGCCTGGGTGCACCTCACCTGTTCACCTCCTTTGCGGAGTGGCCGATCAGCCTCATCGTGGTGGCCGCCCTCGCGTGCTACATTTTGCTGCGCTCGGTGCTGAGGGTCAAACATGTGTGGGAATGGCTGCTCGCTTTGACCATCACGGCCGTGACCTGCGGGGTGGCCTGGATGCTGATTCATCACGGCATTCTCACCCAGGCGGAGGTGCAGAAGCAGCTGAAGATCGACCTCATGCCGCCGCCAGAGGTGATCTATAGCACGCTGGCGGGCATCGGACTTTGTCTGGCCGTGCTCGTCTTCCGCACCATCCGGCGCGGCTTCATGCGGCCTGCGCTGATCTCCATCACCATGCTCGGCATGCTCTTCACCCTCGTCCTGCTCACCATGACCGACCTCGGTTTCAAGAATGACAAAAAGGTGGAACGTGTGCGCAATTTCTACGGCATGCTCTCGGTCTCGGAGGATGATTACCAAAGCGGCGGCGAGACCTTGCAATACCGCCAGCTCACCAACGGGGGCATCATCCACGGCATGCAGAATCTCGCTGCGTCGATCCGTGAGGAACCCACGACCTACTACGGCCACCAGACCGGCATCGGCAAGGCGCTCGACAGCCTCAAGGACCGCCCGGACGCGCGCGTCGGCGTGGTGGGCATGGGCGCAGGCACCGTCTCCTGCTATGCCAAAAGCGGGCAGACTTTCCGCTTCTATGACATCAATCCCGATGTGGTGCGCATCGCGGAGAAATGGTTCTTCTACCTCGCGGATGCCCGAAAGCGCGGAGCCAAGGTGGAGATCGTCGTTTCCGATGCGCGTCTGGCGCTCGACCGCGAGCCATCGCAGCAGTTTGATGTCCTGCTGCTCGACGCCTTCAGCGGTGACTCCGTACCGGTGCACCTGCTGACCCAGGAGGCCTTCACCATCTATGACCGCCACATGAAGCCGGACGGCATCATTGCCGTGCACATCACCAACAGTTATCTCGTGCTGGCGCCGGTGATCGAAAAGATCGCCGCAGCGGTCGGCTTCAAAACCGTCCGCATTGCCACCGAGGCCGATGGCGACCATGACTCGACCGACTACATCCTGGTGACCCGTAACGAGGCCTTTCTCAAGGCCACGCCAGCGGAGTTGCTTGGGAATGAGACCGAACTGAAGCAGGACGTCCGGCTCTGGACCGACCGGTATCACAATCTGCTGCGCATTTTGGACATCCCGCAGAATATCAAGGAATAGGGGCCCGGGACCAAGAGTGAATTTGCGAACGCCCGCGAACGCGCCAAACTTAGGCGATTCGCCATGCTTCCACTCGATCCAGTCCCCACGCCGCAGCAGCTGTTCCGCTGGTTCGACAGCGGCCAAATCACACGGGAGGAATTCCGCACCGCCATGGCGGTGCATACCGGTGAGATCATTCAGGAGATGGAGCAGGCGCATGCCAACCCGCTTGTGGCCAAGTTCAATGAACTCATGAACCGCCGGGAGGCCTGGAAGTGGTCGCGCAAGCATGGCGAGATGGTGATGCGTGAGATCCTCTGCGCCCTGATGGATGAGGAGCGTTTTTCACCAGCGCGCTGGCTGTGGAACGCTGCGCATCCGCACATTCCCCTGCACTGCTTCTTCCGCACGCGCGGCACCCCCGTGCTGCGATTTCTCGAATTGTCCGTGCATCCGCAATACGTCACGGTGGTCGTGGAGCACGGCGGCAGCGAAACCCTGCCCCCCACCCAGGAGCGCTTTCACCTGCGCCGCACCCGTCAGCAAAGCCTTCAGGTCGAACGCCGCGAACTCATCTAAAACCTTCCGCCATTGCTTTGCGGTGCCCGGCTCGCATTCTGCTTTCGTCATTCGTCTCCCCCCATGCCCCCTCCTCAGAAAAAATCTCTCGGCCGCCTGGGCCTGACGATCTTCGCCCTAGTCTCTCTTTTCCTTGGCGCTTATTACCGCTTCCCCACCCTTGGCGAGCGCCCCATGCACACCGACGAGGCCATCCTCGCGATGAAGTCCGCTGAGTTTCAGGCCACTGGCCATTTCAAATACGACCCGAAAGACTTCCACGGCCCCGGACTGCACTACATCACGCGCATCTGGTCCAAACTGGCTGGCTGGGGCGACTCCTCCACCTGGACCGAAGCCCAGCTGCGCACCGTGCCCGTGGTCTGCGGACTGCTGCTCCTGCTGACCACGCTGCTGCTGCGGAATGCAATCGGCCGACTGGCCACCGGGTTCGCGATGCTGCTCATCGCCATCTCGCCGATGGAGGTCTATTACTCGCGCTACTTCATCATGGAGGTGCCGCTGGTGCTGTTCATCACGCTCAGCATCGCCGCGCTCTGGCACTACTCCCAGGGAGGCGGGCGCTGGTGGCTTTTGCTGGCGGGCTTCGCCATCGGCATGCAGCACGCCACCAAGGAGACCTTCGCCATCAATGTGGTCGCCGGGCTCGTCGGATTCGCCGTCACCAAAGTGATGGTCGGCGACTTCGCCCCACGGCGCAGCGGCTATGACATCGGTGCCAGCAAGCGCCGCGCCGCCTCCCCATGGCTGTGGGTCATCATCGCCGCCGTCTTGACCAGCATCACGATCTACTCCGGTGGCTTCAAAGACTGGCTGGCCGTGAAGGACAGCGCCCTGACCTATCTGAACTACTTTGAGCGCGCCGGTGGCAGCGGCCATGAGAAGCCCTGGCACTACTACCTCACGCTCATCTTCTGGCGCAAAGACGGCCTCGTGTGGAGCGAAGCCATGATCGGCGGCCTCGGCATCATCGGCATGCTTTATGCATTTCTGGGAAACCACATGAAGCAGCCCGCGCGGCAGGCCTTTCTGGTGTTCCTCTCCGTTTACACCCTGGTCCTTTTCTCCATCTATTCCTTCCTCGCGTACAAGACTCCCTGGTCCATCCTCAGCGCCCAGCATGCGCTGACGCTGCTCGCCGGAGTCGGTGCCGCCGCCATTGCGGGCGCGCTCACCGGGAAATTCTCGCGGCTCGTTTTCAAGATCGCCTTCGGCCTCGGTCTGTACCATCTCCTGTCGCAGACCAACCACGCCATTCACCTCTACGCCGCCGATTCGCGCAATCCCTACGTCTACTCGCACACCTCCACCAATCTCCTGCGGCTGCTGCCCCAGGTGCGAGAACTGCAGAAGACCGCGCCGGATGATGCCTTCAATGTGCTCGTCATCAATCGCGATGCCGGCTGGCCGCTGCCCTGGTACTGGCGCGACATCAAAAGCGTTCACTATACCACCACGATCCCCGAAACCATTGATGCACGGGTCATCATTGCTGAACCCGAGATGCAGGCTGCGCTGGAAGCGAAATTCGCCGGTAAAACGTACACCAAGCCGGATCTCTTCGGCCTACGCCCCGGTGTGATGCTGAACCTCTGGATTGAACAATCCCTCTGGGACCGACACAGCCTGCGCAAGCAGCAGGAAGCCGCCAAACCGTGAGCTCACCCGCCCCGCTGCACCATCGCTTCACCTGCAATGCGATGGCCACCACCTTCGACGTCATCATCAATCATGAGGATGCCGATGAAACCTACGCGGCCCAGGCCTCGCAGGCGGTGTTTCAAGAAATCGCCCGGCTCGAAGATGAGCTGAGCCGCTTCCGCGCCACCAGCGACATCTACCGCCTTGGTCAGCTCAAAGCAGGCGAGAGCATCCGCGTGGGCATGGCGGCGTGGGACTGCCTCTCGCTGGCCAAGGCCATGCATCAGGAAACCGCCGGAGCCTTCGACATCACCATCGGTCCGCTCATGAATCTCTTCATCACGTCCGAAGGCGAGCCACGGCAGGTCAGCAAAGACGTGCTGGAGCAGGCGCGCCAGATCATCGGCAGCCACCGCTTTGACCTTGATGAGGAAACCATGAGCGCCACCGTGCATGCCACCGGCATGATCTTCGACCTCGGTGCCATGGGCAAAGGCTACGCGCTCGATCAAGCCGCCGACGTGCTGCAGGACTGGAAGATCAGCAACTTCGTCCTCAATGCCGGAGACAGCACCATCCTCGCAATCGGTGCCCCGAGCGGAAAAGAGGCGTGGTCCATCACCCTCGGCGGCGGTGAAAAACGAACGGCCCTTCTCAATCGCGCCGTCAGCGGATCTGGCTTCGCCGTCAAAGGCGCACACATCATGAACCCGCGCGTGTTTGCCCCTGTTCCCCTCAAGAACCGCCGCACCTACGCTCTCGCCCCCACCGCCGCTTTGTCTGATGCGCTGTCGACGGCGTTCATGGTGATGGAGCAGGAGGAGATCCATGCGCTGTGCGCCCGCTATGAGGGTGTGGAGGCGCTGGAGTTGGAAATGTCATAGACCCAAAAAGCCGAGCCCCCGCCAGTTCAACCTCCTCTCTTCACAACCATGCACCGAATCGCGATCATTGTCCTTCTCACCGCCTTTCTAGCCTCGTGCTCCAGCAAAAAAGAACCTGCGCTTTCCAAAGAGGCGAAGGCACATTTGCTCGGCCCAAACTCCAACGTCTCCATGCGCTGGCACAAAGTGGAAGGACCTGACTTCCGCGTTTTCCACGGCATCCCCAAATCGCCCGCAGAGGGTGAGATCGGTTTTTACGTCGGCGGGCATCCATCGTTTGCGCCACTGGCTGGCAGCACGCGACATGCCGGTAAAATCGGAACTCACAAAGTCACATGGCATCGCAAGACCAAGCCCGATGGCTCGATCTACCAGACGACCCTTTTTGCCTTGGACGAGTATTACAAGATCCATGCCTGGGTCCAGGCCCATACACCCTCTGAGTTGGAGGCACTGACGCGGGAACTCGGCACCCTGCGCCTTTTCTCACAGGCCACTCCGTGATCACTTCCACTCCGCCAGGAGAGCCAGTCCTTCGCGGTTTCTCGGAGCAAGCGCCAATGAATCCAGCAGATGGCGTTTCGCCTTCGTGGCATCGGATGCGCGGAGCAATTCAGCCAGTTTGAAATGCGTCTGCGCGCCGCCGCTGGGATCGAGCACAAGCACACGTTCATAAGCAGCAATCGCCTCCGGCGTTTCGTTCATGGCGGCACAGGCATCTGCCAGCGCCCTTTGCGGTGTCACGAGAAAGGGATTCAAGGCCATCGAGCGCAGGGCATTGGCTTTCACTTCCGGCCAGCGCTTGGCAGGCACATCAAGTTCGATCAGGCGCAGGAAGGAGCTTTGAGCGCTGGATGATTTCGCGGCGATTTGCCGTAGCACAGCCACTTCCTCATCCGTGCGCTTCAACTGACGCAGCGCCTGCACCTTCAGTGCGTAGCCGCTGTCGGCATCGTAGTTGTCAGGCAGCAGTTCGATGATCTTGTCAGCCAGTGGCAGCACCTCGGCCCATTTCTTGGCCTCCATCATTGACGCAGCCTCCTTGTGCAGAGCCCAGAGATTGGTGGGGTGCTTTTTGAGAAATTCGGTGAATGAACCTGCATCGAAGGGATTCAGCTCCTCGACCTTCGGTTCCTCCCAATCGGCGTTGGCTCCAAAGCTTTTGGCCTTGGCGGTGATGTACTGGGCGAACTGCTTCTCGACTTCTTCAATGTCCCCCACGTTCGCGGCGATCGCATCGTTGATTCGTTTGCCGGCGGCGAGCTGCTGCAGGATGCCCTGAAACTTGTCCTTGCCGAATTTCTCCAGCAGAAACTCCACGGCCTGGCTGGACTCATAGTAGGCAAACATCAGATGATCCTGCGTCTTTGGCGCCATGAAAGCGCCGCTGAGACGCGTCAGGGGCGTCAGCGTTTCCTCATCGAGCACCATCTCGCGAAACTTGTCACTCATCCACATGCCCCAGGCGGGATCGCGCTGCCGCTCTTCATGGACGCTGATGCCTTCGCTCAACCAGCGCGGCATGCGGTTCTTCGTGACGGTGAGCGTGATCACATGGCAGAACTCATGCCACAGCGTGCTCTCCCAGTTGTTGCGGCCATGGGCCAGACTGCCGGGGCTGTTCATCGTCACCACGGTGCCAAAGCACACGCCCAGCATCCCCTGCCCGCCCAGCGCGCCGAAAGTGCGGATGGCAAAATCTTGCTGCGCGCCGAAGAACTCCACCAGCACCGGACGCTTCAAGTCCATGCCGTATTTTGCGCCCAGCACCGTCTTCGCATCTCGCAGCAGCGCCAGCGCACGCGCGCCATAGATGGGCCAGTCGTGCTTGGGCATTTTCAAGATGAAGTCTTCGAAGGCCTGCGTGGTGTAGCCATTCATCTCCTTCTCCAGCAGCGCCAGATTGTGCGCCTGGATGTTGTAGCCGTCCTCCTTGCGGATCAGTTCGGCGAGCTTCCATGCCTCCTCCTCTTCCCCAAGGCGGAGCAGATCATGACAGAGCTGCATCTTGGCCGGCAGATACTTCGGATCAAACTCCAGCGCCTGACGCTGGCGGGCCGAGCTCTCGGCAAAGCGATAGGCCCGCGACAGGCAGCGCCCAATAGTGTGATCCACCTCGGGATTTTTGCTCCACCGTTCCAAAGCATGCGCCCGCGCCTCCTCCATCTTGCCGGCATCGGCCATGAACAGATAGGCCACGACGGCCCGCAGCGACCATGCCACAGGGTTCTGCCCATCTTGATCCAGCACCTGCTGAATGGCAGCCTCGGCCTCGATGAACTTTTCTCCGCCTATGAGCTGTTCCGCCCGCAGCAGGTGCGCGGCTGCCAGATGGGGATTCAATTCGAGCGCCTTCTTCAAACTCTCCGTCGCCTTCTCTCGATCACCCGATTGAAAGGCTCGGGCAAGCCCCAGCCGCAGATCAGCCGTCTCACCATGCGCCTTCAATCCCGCACGAAACACATCCGCCGCACGCTGCGCATCATCCTTTTCGAGCGCGAGATTTCCTTCAGCCAGATACGCCGCTTCCAATTTCGCATCCTTGCCCTGCGCCTGTTTGAAGTATTGCGCGATCACCTTCTGCGCATCAGCACCGAGCATCACGGCCGCCCGGCCGAGCACCACCGACTCCATGGCGGTGCGATCCTTCGCAGCCTTCGATTTCGCCGCCTCATTGATCCCCTTCAAAGACTCCGCCATCACATCCGCCCGGCCCAGCATCTGCGCCAGATCATGGCGCAGCAGCAGGATTTCAAAGTGCCCGGGATACAGCACCAGCGCCTTGCCGGTTTCCTCCAACGCCGTTTCGATCTGCCCCATTTCCCGCAGCGCCTTGAACCGCAGAATCCGCCAGTCCGGCGCCTTCAGCCCCTTCTCCGCCGCCGCTTCGCCGATGCGAGCCACGAGTTCGTAGTCCCCACGTGCCAGCAGTTCCCCCACCGGCCCCAGATTGCGCTCCTCAAAGATTTTTTCGAGATCGATCTGCTGGGCATTCGAGATCGAGATGCCCAGCAGGAGCAGAAGGAAGGAAAGCAGGCGCATGGATTCAAATCGTGTCCGAACACCCGATTCTCGCATGAGTTGTGCCTGCGAGGAAAGGAAAGATATTAGCCTGCCGTGGCCGGGGGCTCCCAGCGCACAAGGCGCAATCCTTCCACCGCCTCAAAGTGCGCGTCACGAGAGGCCAGCGTGAGGTCATGAACCAGACAGGTCGCGGCGATCCAGATGTCGTTCTCGGGAATCATCGAGCCGAGTTCTGCAAGTCGCGCCTTTGCTTTGCCATAACGCTCGGCGATTTCGTCATCATGATGAACCGTCTGCACCAGCGGGAGAAATGACCGGATGCGGGCGAGCTGCTTGTCACGGTGCTGGGTGTGATACGCCCCGTAATAAAGCTCGCCCAAAACAGTGACGGGCATGTAAAGCCGGGTGTTCGCCTTGATTTGAGCTCCGACCTCCGCATCCCCACGCAAATGCGCGCTGACGATGTTGGTATCCAGCGCGAATCCGTTCATGGCTCGATGCGTTCGCAGCCTTCCTCGATCACACGATCAAACGCATCCGCCTCGTCTTTTGGCATGCTGCCGAAGGAGGCATCGAAAGCAGCCTGCCGATCCGCCGTCGTATGCTGGCGCATTTGATGCACGAAATCGGCCACCTTTTGAAGCGCGTTCGCCGGCAGAGATTCCAAATCAGCCATGATGCTTTCCTGGGAAGTCATGGGTCAAAGATGATCTTGAAGAAGCTGAATGCAAGTCTGGCGACATCCCTTCCCTGACAAGCGCTATGCGTCGTGAGAGCTCCGGGCGACCTAAGGCGGAGACGCCTCAGGCCGTTGTCAGGCCGGAGGCCTAACCTCCGGGAGAGACCAGTTGCAGCTCAACGGGGCAACCTTACCCAAACAAGCTCGTGATCGGCTGCCCTTTGTCCGTCACCGTGAAAGGACGCTTGGTGCTGGAATACAGCACGAGATCCAGCGGGAGGCCGAGGGCGTAGGCGATGGTGGCGTTGAAGTCGGGGACGCTGACTTTGTTTTCCGTGACTTCGATGCCTTTGTCCGTCTTGCCATAGACCTGACCACCGGCGATGCCGCCGCCCCAGAGGACGGAGCTGAAGGCTTTTGGGTAGTGGTCGCGGCCTTCGTTCTGATTGATCTTGGGCGTGCGGCCGAATTCGGAGGTGAGGACGACGAGGGTGTCATCCAGCAGACCACGGCGTTCGAGATCGGTGAGAAGCGTGCCCAGCGCCTGATCGAGATCACCGCAGCGTTCGGGCAGACGGGCACCGATGTCCTGATGCATGTCCCAGCCGCCGAGGTTCACTTCCACAAAGCGCACACCGTGCTCCACGAGGCGGCGTGCAAGGAGGCAGCCCTGCGCGAAGTTTCCATCACCGTATTCGGCATGCGTTTCCGCGGATTCCTTGCTGAGGTCGAAGGCGTCGAGGTCCTCGCTCTTCATGACTTTGATGGCGTCCTTGTAGACGTCCGCGTAGGCTTTGACGTTCTTGTAGTTGTAGGCCTGCTGGAAGCCTTGATCGAGCTTGGCGGAGAGGCCGAGGCGATAGTCGAAGTCGCCCTCGCTGAGCGAGCCGGGGCGATGGCTGTTTTGCAGCCCACGGGCGGGATCATTGAGGATCAGCGGCTGGTAGGCGGCCTCAAAGAAACCACCGCCGGGGTGCTTGCTGTCGCTGGTGATGATGACGGAGCCGGGCAGATCCGTATTCCCTTTGCCCTGAAATTTCTGCATCCAGGCCCCCATGGTGGGATGCCTTGTGGCACCGCGCATGGTGTAGCTGGTGTGCTGGAAGTAATTGCCCTGTGCATGGGCGCCCTGCGTGGAGGAGAGTGAATTGATGATGGCTCCGCGATGCATCATCTTTGCGGTGTGCGGCAGCAGTTCGCCGATCTGCACGCCGTCCGCGCTGGTGGGGATGGTCTTGGTGCCGCCCATGGTGTCCGCACCCGGCACGCAGCCGAAGGTGTCCAGATGTGTCATGCCGCCGGACATGTAGAGGTAAATGACGCGCTTGGCCGTGGCGGCCTGCTTGGCCTTGCTGGAACCTTCAAACGCAGCATAGCCGCGCGGCGCCAGGGCGCTCATCATGGAAACGCCGAGGCAGGTCTTGGCGATGTTTTTGGCAAAGTCACGGCGGGTGACATCGTCACAGGAGTTGAGAAGGGCTTTCATGAGGATGAGGCGTGAGAGAATTATTGAACGAAGAGGAACTGGGAGCCGGTGATGAGGGCGTGGGTGACATCGGCCACGGCCTTGTCGCCGCGCTCTTTGATGACGCCATTGAGAATGGCCTGCTCATTGGCCGTGGGAGCGCGGCTAAGGAGGGCGTGGTAGAGTGTGGCGATTTTATCTGAGGGTGACCCGGCCTTGGCAATGGCCTGATTCAATTTGGAAGCCGGGTTGTTGATCACATCCGCAGCGGGTCCATTGAGCAGGGTGAGAGCCTGCGGCACGGAGGCATCGTCGCTGGCATTCTGGATGAGTTCGCGATCGCTCTGGCCAAAGGTGCGCAGGAAGGTGCCGGGGCGTGCGGGGCTGGGCTGCTCGGAAGCACGGGAGGTGAGGCCCATGCCGTCCTTGCCGCTGCTGTTGCGCTGGTAGGCTTTCAGGAATTCCTTGCGCTGCTCCTTGGTCATGGATGCGAGCGTTTTAGGATCAATCTGAGGGCGCTTCTCCTTGTCGGGTTTCTCAGGGCGGTAGCCCTGGCGAAGATCATCGGCACGCTCTTTGCCAAGCAGGGCCACAAGGATGTCCTTCTCAGAGGCTCGGCGCAGGGTGGCGGCCTCTTTGGCGAGCGCTTTGCTTGCCGCCGTGGTGTCGATGCCCTTCGCCTTGTCGGCTTCGAGTTTCGCTTTCATGGCGTCGATCTGCTTCTGATTGGCATCCAGCTTGGACCTGCCTTCCTTGGCGATCTGCACCAGACCTTCAGCCCCCTTGGATTTGACCGTGCCGAGGAAGGTGGAGAGATCATCGAGATACTGATGCAGGCGGGCGTTCTCGTCATCGACGGTGTCATCCACGTTGCCCTTGGAGAGCGTGACAAAGGAGTCCCAGATCTGCTCCGCGCTCATGCGGCGCAGGATCGGACCGGTGAAGTGGTAGGTCTCGCCGAGCGGCACCTCATGCGTGGTGGCGGCGCGCTGGTAGGTGTCGGTATTGTAGAGCACCCGCAGGAAAGATTTGAGCGAGTATTGCTTCTCGATCATCAACTGGCCGAGGTAGTCCATCAGCGCAGGATTGCTGGCGACGGTGCTGTCGGTCATTTCATCCACGGGCTCGATCAAGCCAACGCCGAAGGCTTTCTTCCACATGCGGTTGGCGATCACGGTGGTGAAGCGCGGATTTTCCGGGCTGGTCATCCAGTCGGCGAAGGCTTGCAGCTGAGTCTCACCGGGTTTGGCCACGGCATCCTTGCCAAACATGGTCTTGGCTTCGACCTTGGCACCGGGCTTGGCATCCGGGTACTTGTAGTCAGCGGGCAGGCTGGGGAGCCTGCCCTCCTGCCACTCGGCGCTGGTGTAGCGCAGCGGCTTCATCACATCCTGCATGGCACGCTTGACCTGCTGCATGTCCTCTTTGCTGATCTTGGATTCCTCGGCTTTTTTCTCCGCCTGCAGCTTGGCCCGGTAGGCCTTTTTCTCCGCGCCGCTCATGGCCTGCAGGGCTTTCTTGTCCAGCTCCATGCCTTTGCTGGCGCTGCTCTTGAAATCCACGCCCCGGCTTTTCGTGTCCATGCCGTAGGTGAAGGCGGCCATGTGGTAGTAGTCCATCTGGGACCACTTGTCGAAGGGGTGGTTGTGACACTGCGCGCATACGATGCTGGTGCCCAGAAAGACCTGCACGGTGTAGGCCAGGTGGTCGAGCTTGTTTTCATCCCGCTGCCAGAAACCGATGCTGCCGCTGTCCCACACACCGCCGTCGGTGGTGAGGAGATTTTTCACAAACTTGTCATAGGGCACGTTGGCTTTGACCTGCTGCTTGAGCCATTCTTCATAAGCCTCGGCGGTGATGCGGCCCTTCACGTTGTCTGTCAGGCGCAGCACATCGGCCCAGTAATTGAACATGTGGCTGGTATAGCCGTCGGAGGCCAGCAGGGTGTCGATGAGCTTGGCGCGCTTCTGCGGGTCTTTGGAGCTGGTGTAGGCCTGTGCTTCTTCCAGAGTGGGGATGCGCCCGGCGATGTCGAGGTAGAGCCGGCGCACGAGCACCTCGTCACTGGCGGGCGGGTTCGGCTTCAGACCGGCTTTCTCCCAATCTTTGCTGAGAAGCTGGTCGATCTTCTGGCTTTCCGGCAGCGGGGCGGCTTGCAGAGTGGCCAGACCGAATATGGCAAGAAGCAGAGTTTTAAAGTAAAGCGCGTTCATAGGCGTAGCAAAGGGGGCGGTGTGGCGGCTGAAACGACGTGCTTGTACATATCTTAGCGAAAAATGCATGATTAAAATGACGCTCGAATTTCGCGGTGGGGCGGGCAAGGGCCCCCGGCATACGTCGTCGGGACGGAGCGTGCACCATCAGCACCAGGTATTTTTGAATGCATTCCCCTCAGATTTCGTCTTGTGAGCAGCATGCATTTTTTTCATACTACCCTGCGCACCTCATGCATCAAACCATGTCATTTCCTCGCTGCCTCCTGATGATGCTGGCCCTTTCCCACTGCGGCCCTTTTGATTTGCAGGCGGCGGGCGCGGAACCTACGCCAAAGGACAACCTGCTGAACGTGCTGAAGGAATGCCAGAAAAGCCCGCGCATCCTCTGCGTGGCAGGCCACACAAGAACCTTCCAGGAGGGCAAGGCAAGGAGCGAGGCTGACTTCACCGCCATGCTGCCGCTGAATGGCAGCCAGAGCCGCATGATACTGGCGTACACGCCCTGGGTCTCATTGAGCAGCAGACCGCATATGGAGGAAATGACGAAAGCCACCTTCAACGGCCGCTACTGGACCAAGATCAACTACAGTCGCGGCCTCGCCGGCACGCAGCACTCGATGGACAGGACCATCGCGATCTCGAAGGATTGCCACCCGCTCTTCGCCTACCAGTACCGCATGGGCTGTCAGCTTTTCATGCCCCTGGTGCGCTTCAAGGAAACCGGCGGCAGCTTCAGCCTGCTGCAGCTTCTGGAGGGCCATAATAGCTACGCCTTCAAAGTCACGGAGGAAAAGAGAGGAGACATTACCGTGTTGAAGGTGGCCCTCCCGCCTGACGAATGGCTGATCCTGGACCCTGCGCGCGATGGGGTGGTGCTGGAATACGTGATGGCCGGCAAAGACTGGCGCGAGGAGGCACGTGCGCTCAAGGTGGAGCGCACCGCCAGCGGGCTGTGGTTCGCCACCGACTTCGTGTACACGGACACTATCAAAGGGAAGGAGCACCTGCGCTACGAAACCAAAATCACCAACGTCACCGTGGTGGATCAGGCGGAACTGGAAAAGGAACTACAGCCTCGTTTCGGCCCCGGATGGAGCGTGAAGGACGAGCGTACAGGCGAGGAATACAAGATCCAGGACGATGCCGAGGAGATCTTTAAAAAGCTCGATGCGGTAAAACCCTAGAGCCGTGGTGAGGGCGCACCGGCGCCTGCCGCTGGAATGCCCCGTCGGCCTGCCTGCCACAATTTTATACAATGATCTGGTCGCTGGGCCGTTGTGTTGGGTATTGTCGCATTTCCGACTCACCACCACCCTGCTTTCGCCATGTCTCGCCGCCTTCTGATCGCATGCTCAGTCCTTGTTCTGCCGCTGTCCAGCCTGCCTGCGGCTCCTGTAAAACCAGAGCCCAAACCGGCTCCTGCAAAACCGGAGCCAGCCAAGCCAGAGCCCAAGCCGGAACCTAAACCCGAGCCAAAGCCCGAACCCAAACCGGAGCCCACGAAGCCAGAGCCTGCCAAACCCGCGCCTGCGCCAACGCCACCCGCGCCGTCCAGTCCCCCCGCCACTCCGGCTCCCACTCAACCTGCACGCCCTCAGCAAACCGTCACCCTGACCAAGAGCGACGACAACAAGCCCAAGCGCAAAACCGTCGCTGAATTCACCAAGGGCTTCAAACGCGTCGACGGCCTCTTCCGGGTCTATCTGGATGCAGAACGTGGCAATCCGTGGCTGTTTGTGGCGAAGAATCAGGTCGGCCCTGAGTTCATCTACTTCAACCACAGCGTGGATGGTCCCGTGGCTTCCGGCCACAACCGCGGTCGTTACGGCGACTCGCTGGTCTTCACGATCCACAAAATTTTTGACCGCATCGAACTCGTCGAGCAAAACACCAAGCTCTACTTCGATCCGCAAAGCGCCCTGGCCAAAGCCCAGGCGGCCAACACCAGCAGCGCCATCTTGACCAGCGAAATCATCATGGCCGAGGACGATGAAGGCTATCTCATTTCCTGCACCAACCTGTTCCTGCGCGAAAACCTCACCCAGGTGAAGTTCAGCAACATGGGCGGGGACAAAGCCGTGCTGGGCAAGCTCTCGGAACCCAAGTCCAAGATCCTGCGCGTCAACGGCTACCCCAAAAACACCGCCATCACGGCGGAGTACGTGTTTGAAAACCCCACCCCCACCTGGGAAACCGCAGCCGATGTGGCCAATCCGCGCTACATCACCGTCAAGGTGCAGCACACGCTCATCGCCATGCCGGAGAGCGATTACAAGCCCCGCCTCGATGACCCGCGCATCGGCTACTTCACCCATCAGATCACGGACATGACGAGCACGGACGTGGCTCCATACCGCGACGTCATCCACCGCTGGCGTCTGTTAAAGCAGAAGCCCGGCACCGCCCTGAGCGAGCCCGTGGAGCCAATCGTATTCTGGATCGAAAACACCACGCCCGTTGAATTTCGCGACACCATCCGCACCGCCGTGCTGAAGTGGAATGAGGCCTTCGAGACCGCCGGGTTCAAAGACGCCGTCGTCGTCAAACAGCAGCCCGATGATGCGAAGTGGAATGCCGATGACATCGAGCACAACGTGCTGCGCTGGACCAGCAGCGTGGCTCCGCCCTTCGGCGGCTACGGCCCCAGCTTTGCCAATCCGCGCACGGGTGAGATCCTCGGCGCGGACATCATGCTGGAGTACAGCTTCATCACCAAGCGCCTGCTCACCAAGAAGCTCTTTGCCGATCTGGGCACGGAGGCCGAAGCAGCAGGACAGACGAAGGCTTTCAACCCGCACGCCTGCGAAGCCTGCGGCTCTGCACGCAACGGCCTGCTGTTTGGCCAGACCATGCTGCGGCTGCAAAAAAGCGACCGAGTGGAGGTGGACCGCCTCATCAAAGAATCGCTCTACTACCTCTGCCTGCATGAGGTCGGGCACACGCTGGGCCTGAACCACAATTTCCGTGGCAGCCAGCTTCACAGCCTCAAGGACATCCACAATGCGGAGCTCACGGAAAAGACCGCCCTCACCGGCTCCGTCATGGACTACCCGCCGATCAACATCGCCCCCAAAGGTGTGAAGCAGGGCCAGTACTTCACCACCAAGCCCGGCCCCTATGACCATTGGGTGATCAATTACGGCTACAGCGAGTCTTTGGAAGATCCTGTCGAAGAAACAAAGCGCCTCGAGGCCATCGCCGCGCTCTCACACAAGCCGGAGCTGGCCTTTGCCAACGACGCCGACGACATGCGCTCTCCGGGCAAGGCCATCGATCCACGCGCCATGCTCTTTGACATGAGCAGCGATGCCATCAGCTACGGCGAGCAGCGCTGTGAAATCGTCCGCGTTGAACTCGCCAACATCCTCAAAGATGTCTCGGACCCCGGCAAGAGCTGGCAGGAAGTCGCGCAGGCCTTTGCCTCCCTGACGAAAGAAGCCAGCGGCTCGCTCAACGCCATCTCGCGCTATGTCGGTGGTGTCTATGTAGAGCGTGCCGTTCAGGGCCAGGCTCCCGGAGCGGTGCCGTTCAAGCCCGTGGAAGCTGACAAACAGCGCCAGGCCCTTGCCGTGCTGGCGAAGTACGCTTTTGCGCCGGATGCGCTCGCCGCACCGCCTGAGCTCTACGCCCACCTCCAGCTGCAGCGCCGTGGCTTTGACCATCGTGACGAAGGCGAGGACCCCAAGCTCCATGAGCGCGTCTTCAATATCCAGCGCACCTTGCTCGATCAGCTCCTGCATTCCCGCACGCTGGAGCGCATCGAAGACTCCGCACTCTATGGCAACCAGCTCGGTCTGGAAGAAGTCATGAACACCCTCACCACCGCCATCTGCACCGGTGATGATCCAGCCAAGCCGGTGAGCACCATGCGCCAGAACCTCCAGCTCGACTACCTAACCCGTCTGCTCAGCATCGCCCACAGCGGGAATCATTACCCTGCCGTGCAGAGCGTCGCGCTGCTGCAGCTCGAACGCATCAAAGGCCTCACCTTCGCCAATTCCCCGGCACATCAGCTTGCGATCAAGTACCGCATCCGTCGCGGGCTGGATGAGAAATGAAGCTTGCTGCTGTCTTATACCGGCGGCATCATTTCTTCGTCATGCAGTTCAATATTGAAACCGAAACCGAAACCGAAATCGAATCCGACGGACGTTGGATCGCTGAAGTCCTCGAAGTGCCTGGTGCTCTCGCTTACGGCCTCACCCGGGAGGAGGCTATTCAGCGCTCTGAATCGCTCGCGCTCAGGGTTCTGGCGGAGCCCGGCATGTGATCCCGGCAGGGAGCAGAGAAATTAGATATGGTCAGCGCAAGCGCGAAGTTTGATGTTTTTTCAGGCTTCCACTTTTGCGAAGTTCTTCACGAAGGGCGTGTCATGCTTGAGCACCTCAAAGGCGACGCGGATGATCTTGTGCATGATGGCTCCAAGAGCACACATCTTGGGTTTGCCGCGCTCCACGAAGGCCTGGTAACATTGATGGAAGGTGTTGTTGGTGCGCTTGACGGCTTGCAGGGCGGCCATGTAGAGCATCTTGCGCAGCAGCGCACTGCCCTCCTTGGTCATGGCTCCCCGCCGCTTCACGCTGGTGCCTGACTGGCTCAACGATGGCGTCAGGCCTGCAAAGGCCGCGACATCACGTGCGCGCTCAAAGGCGCTGATCTGCGGCACCTCGGCCAGGATGGTCACGGCCACCAGACGGCCCACACCATCGATGGAGCGCAGCAGACGCACGCTCTTCTGCAAGGCCGTGTGCTTGAGCACATGAGCCTCAATGGCCTCGTCGAGCTTGGTGACCTCGGCCTTGAGGTTTTTGATCAGCCGGTCCAGCGATGCGATCACCACCTTGCTGTTGCCTTTTTCCTTGCGGTTGCGCTCGGCATTGAGCGAGATGATCACCTGGTCACGACGGCGCACCAGATCTTGCAAGTCTTGCAGCGCCTGCGAGGCTGGCGCCCAAGGCTTGAGGTCTTCGCAGGCTCTGAGATAGGCGGCGATGACAGCCGCATCAACGGCGTCGGTTTTGACGCGACGGCCCTGGCTGCGGGCATAGTCTTTGACGCGGCGTGGGTTGAGCTGATAGACGGTGTGCCCCTGAGTGTGCAAGTGCCACAGCAGCAGGACGCCATAAGGGCCGGTGGCCTCCAGGCCGGCCCTGGTCGTCGTCGCGCGGTGCTTCGAGAGCCAGGAGTCGAGCAGCGCGAAGCCCTCCTGGTTGTTGGCAAACTGCGCGCTGTGAGTGCGACCGCCGGGCGTGCAGAGATGTACGTCGAAGGTGAGCTTGCTGATGTCGATGCCAAGACGTGGCAGGGCAAGCAGAGGAGATGAAGTGATCATGGGTGGGATATGGGCGCAGGGAGCTGACCTTGTTGAGAGCAGGACGAGGGTGGGAAAACCGGCCTGAGTTCGAGCTTGTCTGCGGGCTGCCATTGGTGAAAATGGGCACTGGATATGGTTCGGCTTCACGGCCGGGCAGGGACAGACACCAGCGCCAATCTAATTTCAGGATCGTGACTCCTGAGCCGGTGGGCGGTCTGCTGGTGTCTGCTCCCATTCCGAGTCCAAGGCCATCGCTACCGCGACGGCTCTACCTCTTCAAGGATGGGGAAATGTAGAGACAAGCCGATGGTGGAGCGAAACCGCGCAGCGGTGCAGCGGGAACCACCGGACGATACGATGAAAACATCCCCGTTCTGAGATGCATGCCGAAGGTATGCGAGAAATGATCAGCCGCCCAGCACCAGCGAGGAGCCCACGGACGGTTCTCGCATACCTCCGGCATGCGCCTTTGAGCCTGAATATGTCGCTTGTGTGATCCGGTGGTTCTCGCTCGCAAAGCCTCGCTTCACCACCGGCTTGTCTCTGCTTTGCCTTCGGCTGTCTCCGCTTCGCTACGGCTCTGCCGGGAGCTTACTTCGCAGCAGCGGGTGCGGGTTTGGTGGCGGAGTCGGGTTTCTTGGCGGTGTCGTCGCGCTGGGTGGTGACTTGGTAGGTTTTGCCGTTGGTGGTGATGTGGACGCTGCCGTGGAGGCCGGTGACATAGGTTTTTGTGCCGAGGGCCTGGAGGTCTTTGGTGCTGCGGATGCCACGTGCGTAGCGGGGGAAGACGCTGGCGATGGAGACTTCGGGGTGGGTGGCCGCGCCGAACTCTTTGGGGATGGGATGGATGCCGTGGCCGGGGGCTACCAGAATGTGGCATTTGAGTTTTGATTTATCCACGAAGGCCATGAGGCTGGCTTCGATGTCTTCGGTCTGGATGTCGCCGGGGAGGAGGAAGACGATGTCGCCATACTGGATGCGGAGGGCGAGGGAGTTGGCGTTGACGAGGAAGTGGGAGGGGCTGTCGTTCTTGGGACGGCCAGGGAGCTTGGGATCTTTGAAGAAGGTCTTGGGCGGGGCGATGACTTCGATCTTCAGGTCGGGGTCGAGCGCAAGGGTCTCGCCGGCGGTGGCGCTGAGGTAGGCGTGGCGGGCGCGGAATTCTTCGCGGACGCGGGTGTAGTGATCGAGCTCGGCTTTGTTGGTGCCGAGGTAGTCGGCTTCGGCGTCGCTGTGGAAGAGGTAGCCGCAGTCGATGAGTCGATTGATTTTGAAATGGTCTTTGAGCCAGAGGAGGCCGCCGAAGTGATCGTAGTGAGCGTGGCTGATGAAGATGCCGTCGATGCTGGTGACGCCTGCCTTGGCGAGGTGCGGGGCGATGAGATCGCGCCCGGCATTGAAGTTGGCGAGCCAGCCGTCGGAGGAGAGTTTTTCAGGGTGCGCGGTGCCGGTGTCGTAGAGCCAGGTCTTGCCGGAGGGCGTGCGCATGACGATGGCAAGGCCCGCGCCGCGCTGGATGTCCGGGATTTCGAGAACGGTGAAACTGAAGGTGGGCTCTGCGGCGGGGGCGGTGGTGAGGAAGGTGAGGAGCAGGAGGGTGGCGAGGGTGCGGAGGGGCATGGGGACGTGGAGAGGCGGGCAGATGGGAGATCGAAAATGGGAGATGGGTTCCAGACGAGAACGCTAGAGAGGGGAGGAATTAAACAGAGGAGTTTGGGGGGACATGCTCTTCTGCTCATCACTTGGTGATGGCGCTCTGAAGTCCTTTACGCCGAGTTTTTTTCAAAAAGCCGGCTGGTCGAGCTTATCCAAAACAGCGCGCTTAAACCAGGCTGGGATCTGGTCTGTTTTCAATTCCAGTCGCCTTCCCTCGGTGATCTCTGCCAGCCAGGTGTGATTGTGGTCGGCATTGTCCGTGGAGTTGTCAAAGATATAGGCCCGGTTGGTGAAGCGAATGGCGGAGAGAAGCAGATCCAGCGAGCGATAGTAGCGCTTCTCGACGCGGTCAGGGGCCACATCATGCCCGTTCAATTTGACGCGGTTTTCCACACGGGAGATATTGATGGCAGGATCATCTGTGGCCACATAATAGAGATAAGTGCGGTAGCCGGCTTTCTGGGCCTTCTGCAGCAACTCCACCTTGCCGGGGTGGGACATCACCGTCTCAAAGGTGAAGGTCCGCCGAGCCGCCATTAGCTGGTGCCGCAGAAAATCCGCGACCACAGAGGCAAAGTAGCTGTTGATGATGCGGGGTGGAAAGTACAGCCGTCCGTCAACAAAGCTCAAGCTGCTGGCCGCTGCCGCCAAGCCCTGATGGATGAGGAATTCCGAATGGGTGAAGACCGCCAAAACTTCCGCCGCAGTGGTCTCGATGCCGAAGCTGTGCATGTCCACATAACCGCTGTCTCTCACAGCTTTCTCGATGTCATCCGGATTCAAATACACTCCCAGCAGCGGCTTCGGGAGGTAGGACTTCAGCACGCTCTTGCCAGACCCGTTCGGGCCGGCAAACATCCGCAGCCTGGGTGTGGCCGGGCTCACTTGATCATGTAAACCGTGCCGGGTTTTACGCGGGTCGGGGGCTCGATGTGCTTGACCACTTCCTTGCGTCCATCTGGGAAGACGCGGTAGATGGACGCGCCTTCCGACTGCAGCACACTCTGTCCTGAGGCCAGCACCTGCGCGCTCGCGGCGGCAAAAGCCTGACCCGACAGCGCGGGGAACTGGCTTTCGAGCACCTGGATATCGTGGTCTGACATGGGGTTAGATTAATGTGCCTGCCACCTCAGATCAACCGCATCCTTCGTGCTGAAAGGGTGCGGGGGGAGAATCCGAAGAGCCATGGATGGACTGACAGCAAAGCGTCTATTTTCAGAGCTCGTAGAGCAGCCGGGAGGCGCTGCTGGCGCCGGGGGGGAGGTCTGGGATGGACTGGAACTGGAGGCCGGGGATTTCGGCGGCTTCGGCGGCGGTTTGGACGGAATCGGTGACGAGGATTTCCCAGGCCTGGGCGGTGTCTTCGCCGAGCTTGCTGGCGGCGTTGACTTCGCGGCCAAAGACATCGTAGTCGCCGATGCGGAGGACGGGGCCGTAGCCGAGGCCGATGCATTGCAGGATGTGCTCTTCCCGTGGCTTGCCGGCGTTGTAGGCTTTGGCGGTGCGCTGCATGTCGATGGCGCACTGGAGGGCGCTGGCGACGGTGCGGAAGATGATGAGCATGCTGTCGCCTTCGACTTTCAAGAGGATGCCGTCGTTTCTGTCCACGCAGGGGGTGAAGATGCGCTGGGCCTCATAGATGACCTGCAGGAAGTGGACGATGCCGAACTCGGCGACGTGGCGGGAGAAGCCGGAGAGATCGGTGAACATGATGGCCCAGGTCTCGCCAAAGAGATTCCAGATGCGGGCGTCCACGGCGGCGCGGTCTGCGCCGGGGGTGAGGCGCTCTGCGAGGAGTTTTTCCAGGCGCTCCTGCGAGGCGTGAATGCCGACTTCGTGGATGGAGGACATGAGGGGCTGCATTTTCAAAAAGCGAAGGGGTGGGTGCGGGGCCGGTGAGGTGCGGCGAAGGATGGGGGGACGGCGGTCGTGGAGGATTTTTAAGAGGGCTGGATGCTAGCTTTCCAGGTGGGGATGCCAAGGGGTTCTTGGGGTGGGAGAAAGGATGATGGCGGGCTTTGATGAGGACGGTTGATTGGGAGGAGTCGTGGTGGAGGTGAGCTAGGGGGGAGGCACTGGGTGGCCTGCTGTGCGGCGATGCGCAGTGAAGGCGCTGCTGGTGGGCGTGGGGTGTGGCGAGGGTACTGGGTTTGCTTCCCGGATTTGATGTGGAAAACCCAGGGTCGCCTCGCTGAGGCTCGGCTGACCCTGGGCTGAATCCGCAGCCCCTTTGGGGCTGGTGTGTGGCGGGGTGGCGGGGTGGCGGGGTGGAGGGGTGGAGGGGTGGAAGTGGGTGCAGGCCTAGCATGTACTGGTAGGTGGGGGGATCAGCTTGAGGCTCGTTTGGGAGTGGTGGATAAGGCGGGGTGGGGAGGGATCGGGACGATCCCTCCCCAGGCTGGCATTTGCTGGTATAGCTTTTCCGAAAAGCACGCGTGGCGACACTCGACGGAGGCTTGAGGACAAGACTCCCTACCTAGCGCCAGCCCAGCTCGGGCAGGGCTGGCTGTCCCAGCCAGCCGCCGTCGGCGTGTCCTGCGCAGAAGAAGGAAGCCCATGACTTTCATGCCAGGGTCAGCCTGCTAAACGGAAATGAGTTTTGCGATCAGTTCTAGGTGGGAGACCAGATTCCGGCTTGGGCGAGGTGGGGTGGGATCGGATCGGGACGATCCCTCTCCGGGCTGGGCATGGTCGCGCGCTTGAAGGCGTTTTTGTGGGGAGCTTTTCGGAGGGGCCTCATGAGCACAAAAAAAAATACCAGCCATGGGGGATTCCATGGGCTGGTATTTGATGCTATCCGGGCTGGCCGGGGGCGCGGGCTTTAGGCCGGCAGGGCGATTTCGGCTTCGCCTTCTGCTTCTACTTCGGCTTCGGCCTGTGCTTCGGCTGGGAGGGCGAGATCGGCGGCGATTTCTGCCGGGGTGGTGGCGGTGTCTTCGGCGTCGGATTCCTCCGCTGCGCCGGCGTCGGATTCGACTTCGGTTTCGAGTTCTTCCTCTTCAGCGGCGGCGGGCTCGTCTGCGGCGAGGGCTTTGGCGGCCTTGGGCTTGCGGGGCTTTTTGACGGCGACTTTCTTGGCGGCAGCGGTTTTTGCGGCGGGCTTGGCGGCCTCGGCGGCGGGGTCGGCCTCGACTGGGAGGGAGGGGAGGAGGTAGATGCTGCAGTTGCAGCAGAGGACGAGGGCGGCGTCTACGTGGCGCATGTCGGCGAGCTGGCCGCTGGGGAGGGCGAGATTGCAGCCGCCGCAGGTGTTGTTGCGCATGCGTGCGGCACCGCGCTTGCCACGGGAGAGGCGGGCGTCGTAGTGAAGGAGGACGGAGGCGGGGATGCGGGTGCGGATGCCGGTGGCGTCTTTGGTGAGCTCGATGCTGCGGGCGCTCTTGGGCTCGAGGCGTTTTTTGGCGAGGTCGATGTCGCTGAGCTGGCCGAGGTCTGAGAGGAGCGTTTCGGTGGCGATGGTGGGGGTCATGGGCGGGGCTGGGTGCGTTCTGGGGGTGGTGGGGTTGTCAATGAGCTGGCCACGAGCGGGCTGGGCTCGTGGTGGGATGTGATGTGAGCGACGGAATGATCTCCGGCGATGCCTGCGCGGTTCTTCATGCGCGGGCGGGTGCACCTGCGGGTACAAGGCATGGTGTGGAGGTGATAAGCAAGCGGGATGGACGGCGATGATGCGGGGGCGAAAATGAGGGGGTGAAATGCAAATTAAATTTTTGGAGGGAGGTTCTTGGTTCGACGGAGCGGTGGGTGTGGTGTGGAGTGTTTGAGGCGGGGCTTTTGGAAAGGGGGTGGGCTTTGGGTGGCAGATGGGGCTGGGACGAAGGATTCTACGGACGCGGCGCAGCCTAACTCTTACCCACAAGTTTGAGGAAGGAGCGCTGTACAAAAACGGGTGCGGTTAAACTATGGGAGATGACAGCAGCAAAGTCATCGAAAGGCAAAAGTATTGGCAGTCCCGTGGCGGCGGGCTGGTCGCAACGCGAGCTGGCGCATCTCAGTGGCATTGATCCGCGTCTTGTGCGACGGCTGGCCATCATGCTTGAAGATTGGGCGGCGCAGCCGCAGGCCTCCATCCCTGAAGGCAGCCGCAGCAAAGCGGCTGCCAAAGCTTCCTACCGTCTGCTCTCCAATGAACGGCTCGAAGCTGCTGACATTGGGCAGAGTCATCGAGAGGCCACCTGGGGGCGCATGGCCGGCCATGAGGTCGTGCTGGCCGTGGCTGACACGACGAGCTTCAATCACACGACTCATGCTGGCACGGAGGGTGTCGGCCCCATCGGCCAGGGCAATGGCTGCGCGCAGGGCTTCTTGCTGCACAGCGTGCTGGCTTTCAGCGAGCAGGGCGAAGCTCTCGGCGTGCTCCATGCCCACACCTGGGCGCGCGAGCGTGACGGCCCCTCGCGGCGGCAACGGCAGGCGCAAAAGAACCGCAAAGCGCTCGATCAGCGCGAGAGCCACCGGTGGGTCAGCGCTTATGAAGCCATCGTGGCCCAGCGTCAGGCGGCTTCCGGCAGGCAGCCTCGGCTGGTGCTCGTCGCTGACCGGGAGAGCGATCTTTACGAGCTCTTTGTGAGCAACCGGCAGCACGACGAGCAATGTGCGGTGCTCGTGCGCGCCCTGCATGCGCGCCGCCTGCACGAAACGGGAGAGGTGGTGTGGGACCACCTCGAAGCGCAGCCGGAGCTGGCGCGTGTTGAGATCGTGGTGCCAGCGCAGGGCACGCGCAAGGAGCGCACGGCCACGCTGGTGCTGCGCAGCGCGCCGGTGAAGCTGGGGGTGCCGCGGGACAAGGCGCGGTTCTTTGGTGCGAGCACACCGCTGGATCTCTGGGCCATCGACGCGGTGGAGACTGGCGCGCCGGAAGGCAGCGAAGCGTTGCACTGGAAGCTGCTCTCCAGCATTCCCTGCGGGGATGCGGCGCAGGTTCAACGGCAGCTGCAGTGGTATGCGAAGCGCTGGGGCATCGAGGTGTTCCACCGCACGCTCAAGAGCGGCTGTCAGAGCGAGGCGCGGCGTCTGGGCAGCCTGGAGAGACTGCGCAAGGCGCTGAGCCTGGACTTGATCGTGGCCTGGAGGCTCATGGCCTTGCGCGATGCCGCGCGTCAAAAGCCGCAGGAGCCCGCGACCCAGTGGCTGGAGGCCGAGGAGTGCGCGGTGTTAAACGCCTGGGCCACGCGTCAGCTCAAGACGAAAACTCCAAGTCCACCCAGCATCGCCGAGGCGGTGCGCTGGATCGCGCGGCTGGGAGGCTACCTGGATCGCAAGAACGATCCACCGCCAGGCATGGAAGTCCTCTGGCGAGGTCTGCGCCATCTTCACGACATGACCGAAACCTGGAAGCTGCTTCATGTTGTGGGTAAGAGTTAGGGCGCAGCGCGTCCCTACCAGTTCCTACCATGGCTGTGCGGGGCGTTGGTGATGGAGAGAGATCCTTGGGATGGAGGGGTGGGACGTTCGTTTTTGCCGCAGAGGAGCAGAGAGGCAGAGGGGGCGGAGAATCCCTTCCTTCAAACTCTGCAACCCACATGGTGAAGCTGGGCTATTCCTCCATTGGAGGTGCCACTTTCACCCAATCAGGAAGTTCTAGCGGGGAACGTCCTTGGGTCAGATCCAAGCCAATCGAAACACACTCTTCATCCTGAAGCCTGCCTGGGATTTCGATGGAGATCAAAGGAAAGCCCTTCCCCCGCTTGCTAATGTCGGGCACATCAAGAACCAGCCAGCCTTCGACCGAACACGGCACATTTATGAAGACACTCAGCACACCTTCGGAGATGCGGCCATTTCCTGCACTCCATATGCAGCTCAATGTTTTCGACTTGTCCCTAAACACGAGATTCCACCGGTCTGTGTATGACCTGACCAAATCGAGCTCAGATTGATTCGTCAGCTTGAACTGCACGGGTTTCACCGCACCTATATCCACACCGACAAAAACAATGTTTTCAGATGTGCTGACTTTTTGTGAGGCAACTGGATAGATATGACCATATATTTTTGTGTTTAACAAGTAGCCGCTCTGAACCAGCTTAGAAAAGAGAACCGAATAGTTCTGCTGCCAGGATTTTAACTTTTTCCAGTCAGGCCGTTGATTCAGCAAAAGCACAGTGCTGCTCTCGTCGCCTGCGTAGCGCCCAGATGTCCAAGTGAAATCGAATTCATTTTCCAATTTCACCCCCTTGTCGCTTTGAAGGTCAAATTTCAGCCAGGGAAAAGCTCCTGTTTGATCAAGCATACCGACCATCCCTGCATCAGATGTGACAGGGTAGACCAAAATGGCACCATTTATGTTCGTGACTTCCGGAGCATCTTTTGGCGTATGCTTTTTGCACATCACACCAACAATCAACAGACCGCCGACCATAAAAACCAAGAAACGTTTGATCATAAAGGTCAGCTTCAGGTTTTCGAGCACATAGCTGAAAAGGCTGCTCGGCATTCAGCCAGCATCAATCAATATTTACCCCTGATTTTGAGGCATTGAGCCTCTCTATTCAAGCCCAGCTTTGAACATGGCGTCATTCAGGGACCTTCAGCTACAGCACAACGAGGGAGGTGGGTTAATGAAGGACGCAGGGGCCGTTGGTTTCCAGAGAGAGAATTTTTGAAAATGGGTCCGGCGGGCTGGGGGAAGTGGGTGCAGAGTGTGGGGCGGTGCTTGGAGTGGATGTTTTTTTTGCGGCTCAAAGTTTGTTTAGAGCTTTGGCTCGTCTTGAAACGTTCCTACCTGCACTCCCGGAGCGAGCTGCTGCGAAGCCGCGAAGCGAACCTCACCATTACTTTCCTGCCATGAATTCTTTCTCTGACTACCTGAGCAGCGGCCATGCGTGGCTGTATGTGCCTGTGGCGATCTTGCTGGGGGCGCTGCATGGGCTGGAGCCGGGGCACTCGAAGACGATGATGGCGGCGTTTATCATCGCGATCCGCGGGACGGTGTGGCAGGCGGTACTGCTGGGGCTTTCGGCGGCGGCTTCGCACTCGCTGCTGATCTGGGTGCTGGCGGCGGTGGCGCTGCACTACGGCGGGCACTGGAATGCGGAGACGGTGGAGCCGTACCTGCAACTGGGCTCTGCGGTGCTGATCCTGGCGCTGGCGGTGTGGATGTTTATCAGGACGCGCCGTGAGGTGGCGGAAGCGGAGGCGCATGGGGTGGGGCATGGGCATTCGCATTCACATGGGCATGATCACGGAGATGCGCATGAGCATTCGCACGGGCATGGGCACGCGCATGCTCATGAGCATGGCGATGGAAATGGAGCTGCGGGGGCGTTTGCGCATGAGGTGGCGCTGCCGGTGGGATTCAAGGTGCCGAGTCTGAAGGCGGCGGGTAAGCGCACGCATGGGGGGATGCTGCTGGACACGGGGCATGGGTGGCTGGAGATCGCGGTGCATGAGGACGGGGTGCCGCCGCGCTTTCGGATCTACCCCTGCACGGCGAGCGGTGCTGCGGTGCCGCTGCCGAAGGGCAATTCTTTGAAGCTGGAGACGACGCGGCTGGATGGGAGCACGCAGGTGTTTCAGTTTGAGCCGGGGGCGGGCTTCTGGGAGGCGACGGCGATGCTGCCGGAGCCGCATGAGTTCATGGCGACGCTGACGCTGGGCCATGCGGACCATGCGCATACGTACCGGCTGAAGTTTGCGGAGGCGGCGCACGGGCACGAGCCTGGGCAGGGCCACAGTCATGCACCGGTGGTGGCGGAGGAGGTGCGGCCGGAGGGGGATGTGTACCAGGATGCGCATGAGCGTGCGCATGCGGAGGACATCGCGCGGAGGTTTGGCAGCAAGAACGTGACGACGCCTCAAATCGTGATGTTTGGGATCACGGGCGGGCTGATGCCCTGCCCTGCGGCGTTTACGATTTTGCTGGTGTGCCTGCAGTTGAAGAAGGTGGCGCTGGGCTTTGCGATCGTGGGGGCGTTCAGCTTTGGCCTGGCGCTGACGATGGTGACGGTGGGCGCGGCGGCGGCGTGGAGCGTGCAGCATGCGCAGAAGAGATTCAGCGGCTTTGGCGAGTGGATGCGCAAGGCGCCGTATGTGTCATGCGTGCTGCTGACGGTGCTGGCGGGCTACATGGCCTGGGCCGGATGGCATGGGCTGGTATACGGGCCCGGGCATGGGCATTGAGGCTGTGGCTTTCGAAGGGGTGTGGCGGGCGTGGGCGGATGGGGCTTGCGGAGGACATGTCGGCTCCCGCATTCGGGTTTTCTTTGGCATGGGTGGGTCACCGAGTCCGTCGAAAGCGGTAGCTGTTACTGTTTCCAAAGTTATTCATCGACCGGCGGAAGAGGGGGCATCTGCCAGCCCTCAGTCGCCGACGGTTGTGAATAACTTTGCCGCGCCGCCTGGCGTCGCTGGCAATACATTGTCCCCGTCGGCGCAGGCCGATGGCGGCAGCGCCTCGGACGTGGCACGGTCTTGTGTAGCTCATCTCTTGAAGGTTCAACGCAGAACACCGGTCCGTCCGCAGGCTTCCACCTCAAGGTCTGATAGAACCCCGGCTCATGAAGCTCCTGTAACAGCACGACCCCGTGGTGGCGGCCAGCCGCAGCCCGCCCAACCTCACCCCTCCAAACGTATGCACCCTCACCAAGAGTTAACGCATCACGCCGGCTTTGACTGGGCCGGTGATCATCATGACATCCTCATCGTCGATGCCTGCGGCGCCGTCGTGGCTGACTTCCAGATCGCGCACACCGCCGACGGGTGGAAGCTCTGGCGTGAAAAGATCGCGGCCTGTCCCAGGCTCGGCGTCGCCATTGAGACGAGCTTTGGCATGGTTGTCGAACAGCTCATCGAGAGCGGTGTGACGGTCTTTCCCGTCAATCCCATGAGCGCCAAACGCTACCGTGAACGCAAGCACCCCAGCGGCACCAAGACCGATCATCACGACGCCTGGGCGCTGGCCGATGCGCTGCGCACTGACGGCCATGCCTGGCGCGCCCTGGGTCCCAAAGACCCGCTCATCGAAGAGCTGCGCATCCTCTGCCGTGATGAAGTCGCGCTGATCGAAGAGCGCACCGCGCTCATCAACCAGCTGCGCCAGGCCCTGCGCGAGTATTACCCCACCGCGCTGGAGGCCTTCGATGTCTGGACGGCGGACTTCTCCTGGGCCTTCGTCGAGCGCTTCCCCAGCGCGGCAGCCCTGAGCAAGGCGGGCAAACGTCAGTGGGAGAAGTTCCTGCACACGCACAAGCTCAACCGCCCGAAGACTTATGCCGAGCGGCTGGAGATCTTTGCCAAAGCCGCCGAGTGGAAGGTCAGCGCGAGCATGGTCAACGCCAAGAGCCTTTACGCCGTGGCCAAGGCGAAGCAGCTGCGCACGCTGCAGACTCAGCTCGATGAATACCGCCGCCGTATCGAAGCGCTCTTTGCCAGCCATCCTGACAGCGGCATGTTTGGCTCGCTGCCCGGTGCCGGACCCAAGCTGGGGCCGCGTCTGCTCAGCGAGATCGGCAGCGACCGCGTGCTGTATGAGGACGGTCCGCAGGGACTGCAATGCATGGCTGGCACCGCGCCGGTGAGCTACCAGAGCGGCAAGATCGCCAAGGTGCAGATACGCCGCGCCTGCAACAAAAACCTGCGCCATGCGATGCATCTTTTTGCCCATAAAAGCACTGAACAGTGCACCTGGGCCAAGGTCTATTACGAGACCTTGATCGCAAGGGGCAAAAGCCATGCGCAGGCGCTGCGCTCGCTGGGCCAGCGCTGGATCAAGATCATCTGGAAGATGTGGCAGACGCACACCTGTTACGCTGCGGAACTGCACCTCAAAAACCAGCTCGCCCACGGTTCCTGGGTCCTGCAAGTCCAAAACTCAACAACCCCTCGCTCACCATGCGCATAACTCCTCGCAAGAAGTCAATTGCAACCGATAGAACTTCTGCGTTCGTTCCTCACTGCGCGACCGCAGTCCATATCAGAAACATCGGCGCGCGGAGTTATTTGGAGTGCGGTCGCGCAGATGCACGGCGCAAGCCTGCATCGGAGCTACCGCTTTCGAGCGTCTCGTGGCGGGCGTGGGATGACCTGGCAGGCGATGTATCACCGGCTCCCGCTTTCGAGTATCTTGTGGTATAAGTGAGCCACCGGGGACGGCGAAAGCGGTAGCTGCGTTCGTTCCTCACTTCGCGACCGCACTCCATATCAGAGGTGCGGGTTTCTCGATGGCCGGGGTGTTGGCGGAGCGGGAAGGACGAGGACGACCCTCTACTGGCTACTGGCGCACGGGGATGGCTTTGGGGACGTAGTCGTCTTGGGGCACGGGGATGGCCGCAGGCACGCCGCCGGGGGCGCTGGTGCTTTGGTAGGGGTCGATGCCGAGGACGACGCCGGAGACTGGGGTGACGGGGATGACGCGGGCTTCGCCTTCGACGAAGAGGGCGCGGGGCGGTGTGGCTAGGAGCTGGGAGGCGGGGGCTTTGCCGTCCCAGCCTTTGGGTTTGCCCTCGGTGACCATGGCGAAGACGGCGGCCCACAGTGGCAATGCTGCGGTGGAGGCGGTGGTGGTGGCGCTGATGGGGATGTCTTTGTCATGCCCGATCCAGACGAGGCAGGTGCGGAGGCGGTCGGAGCCGATGAACCAGGCGTCGGTGCGGTCGTAGGTGATGCCGCCGTAGCCGGCGATGCTTTTGTTGGCGAGGCCGTGGGCGAGGAGGGGCTTGCGGTATTCGGGACGCTCCATGCCGGTGATGAGGGTATCGCGCACATGGGCGACGGCGGCGGGGGTGAAGATCTCGCTGCTGCGCACGGTGGGGCCGGCGAGGAGGTGGGGGGTGGAGCAGGTGCGGCCGTCATTGGCGATGGCGGTGAAGGCGTGGGCGACTTCGATGAGGCGGAGGGGGCTCTGGCCGAGGGTGAAGGCGGCTTCGGTGCGGAGCGGGGTGCTGAAGCGGCAGCGGTTGAGGGCGGTGCGCAGGGGCTCCAGCCCGACCTGATAACCGAGGCGGACGGTGGCGGCGGTGCGGTTTTCAAGGAGGGCCTGGACGGGGGTGATGGTGCCGCCGGTGTAGGCGACGGGATCGCCCTCGGCTCCCCATTCGCCAAGGGTGCCGGTGAGGCCGCCGATCATGGCCTGCTTGTTGTCCAGCGGGCCGTCGATCTGGGGGGCGTCGGTGATGTCTGGCTGGGCGGTGAGTGCGGCGGCGTAAACGAGGGGGAGGAAGGCGGTGCCGACGGGGCGGATGCCTTCAAGGGCGCGATTGAAGGGGCTGGTGGTGAAGTCGCGCCCGCCCTGCATGGCGAGGATGGCGCCGGTGGTGTTGTCGAGGACGATGACGGCACCCTGGAGGTCCTTGTCCTTGGGGGCGACGGTGTCGAGGTGCTTGCGGACGAGGGTGTTCAATTTGTGCTGCCAGTCGAGACGGAGGGTCATGGTCATCTCGGGCGGGGTGCCGGGCTTGAGGCCGAGGCGCTGGAATTCGGCGCGTGCGGCGGCGAGCATGTAGCCGGTGCGGACGCGGCTTTTGTCATGGCTGACGGTGACGGGCTGGGCGCGGGCTTCGGTGGCTTCGGCTTCGGTGATGCTGCCGGTCTCCACCATGCGCTGGAGGGTGAGATCGCGCTTTTGTTTGGCGAGGGCGGGCTGGGTGATGGGGGAGAAGGCGACGGGGGCCTTGATGATGCCGGCCAAGGTGGCGGACTCGACGAGGGTGATGTCGTGGACGTCTTTGCCGAAGTAGGTGCGGGCGGCGGCGCCGACGCCGCTGCAGCCGGTGCCGAGGTAGATGCGATTGATGTAATGCGTGAGGATCTGCTCCTTGGTGTATTCACGCTCGATGCGCATGGCGAGGAAGATCTCGGTGATCTTGCGCTCGTAGCTGCGGCCCTGGAGGCCGAAGGCATTGCGGGCGAGCTGCTGGGTGATGGTGCTGCCGCCCTGGCGGATGCCGCGTGAGGTGAAGTTTTTCACGGCGGCGCGGGTGAGGCCGATGATGTCGAACCCGGGGTGGGAGAAGAAGCGGGCATCTTCCGTGGCGATGATGGCCTGGACGAGGGTGATGGGGACGTCATCGAGGGTGACGATCTCGCGCTCGATCTCGCTGGCGCTGCCGATGGGCTCGCCCTGGGCGTCTTTGATGAGGGTTTCATTCTGGCCGCGTGTGAGGGAGGCCATGTCGTAGGTGGCGGCGAGGGCGGAGTAGTGGCGCCAGATGAAGCCGAAGGCGATGAGGCCGATGAGCGCGAACACGGCGCAGGTGCCGCCGATGAAACGGAACCAGCGCGGGAGGCGGAGGTAGAGTGCGCGGAGGGAGGAGAGGAAGCGCGGGATGGGGGCGAGAATGGCGCGGAGGGCGGGCATGCGGGGGAGCGGAGAATGACGAATGACGAAATCAGAATGGCGAATGCGGAGGGCGAATGCGGAGGGCGGGAGCTCTATGAAAGGGGGAGAGCTTTGAGTGGGCAGGTGGCGGTGGGACGAAGGATTCTACGGACGCGGCACAGAGCGTCCCTACCAGCCTGAGGCGATGCGTTGGGAGGCTTGAGTGCGGAGGTGTGGCATGGCGGGCGCTGAGAAGATTTTTTTGTTAGCGGAAGATGCGCTGGAAGAAGCCGCCGATGCCGGGTTCGTCGCGGTATTGTGGGGGGCCGCCGTTGCCGTAGTAGCCGGGCGGGGGCTGGACGAATTCGGGGGTGAGGGGGTCGTTTTCTTCGGGGACGTTGTCGGGGGTGATCTTGACGTCGTGGGCGGTGGGGCGGTCTTCGATGTCGTGAAGGACTTTGGCGATGATGGGGGCTGCGGTGCCGCCGCCGGAGAGGCCGCCCTGCCCTGCATTGCCCTCCACCATGACGGCGAAGGCGAGGGGCGGATTGGTGTCTACAAATCCGGCGAACCAGACGACGTTGGCCTTGGCGCCGCGCAGCACCCACTGGGCAGTGCCGGTCTTGCCGAAGACGGCGACTTTTTTCAGGCGTGCGGCTTTGCCGGTGCCGCGGACGTGATTGACGACGCCAAACATGCCGCTGCGCACGGTTTCGAGGTCCATCTGGCTGACGGGCATGAGGGCATCACGGCAGGGGATGCTGACGTCTCCGAGGCGGCCGGTCTGGGACTGGGTGTGGGAGACGAGGCGGGGGCGCGGACGGCAGGAGCCATTGGCGAGGGTGGCCATGACCATGGCCATCTGCAACGGGGAGGTCTCGGTGACGCCCTGGCCGATGGAGAGATTGGCGAGGTCGTGATTGGAGGGGGCGCTTTGGGGGAGATTTCCGGTGGCGGTTTTCAGGGGGAAGACGGGGGCCACGCCGAGGCCGAACTCGTGCGCCATGTAGAGGATGGGGCGGTCACGCGTGATCATGGCGGACTGGTAGAAGTAGGTGTTGCAGGAGCGGATGAGGGCGGCGCGTGCATTGAAGAAGCCGTGATCGTCCTTGGACCAGTTGTCGAACTCGCGGCCGTCGATCATGAGGGAGGGGCCGCAGTCGAACTCCATCTGGGCATCCACGGTGCCGGCGCGGAGTCCGGCGAGGACGACGATGGGCTTGAAGATGGAGCCGGGGGGGTAGGTGCCGAGGAGGGAGCGGTCGAAGAGGGGGCCGTCAATGTCCTGCGTGAGGGCGGTGAAATCGGTGGCGGAGATGCCGCCGGCGAAGGCATTGGGATCGTAGTGCGGGAGGCTGGCCATGGCGCGGATGTCTCCGGTGAAGGCATCGACGATGACCATGGCGCAGCGGTGCTTGGACTGGGCGAGGGCGCTTTCCGCGAGGCGCTGGGTTTCGAGATTGAGGGTGGTGACGACATCGCGCCCAGCGGCGGGCGGGGCGAAGACCTGCTGGTAGGCAACGCTACCAGCATCTGCCATCATGAGGCAGAGTGTGCCATCGGTGCCGGTGAGCTGCTTGTTGTATGCGGCTTCGAGGCCGGTGGCGCCCTTCGTGCGCTGCCAGAGGGGTTCATTGCGGAGGATGGCGCCGGCGGGCGGTGCGCCGTCTGAGGAGACGTAGCCGAGGACATGGGCGGCCATGCCTTTCTGCGGGTAGTGGCGGATGTACTCGGTGCGCAGGCTGGCGTGGGCGTGCTTTTGCGGATGGATGACGAGGTCCTGCGTGAAGGCATCGCTGACGGTGATGGGGAGCTCGCGGCGGGCCTCGTAGTGGCGCTTCAGCGTTTCGGCATCGGGCAGGCGGGCGACGGGGAGATCGGCCTTGGTGGCATCGATTTCCTGCTGAAGCCAGGCGGTGTAGGTCTCCAGGGTGCTGCGCTTGTCTGCGGGCACGGTGAACTGGAGACGGCGGACGGTGGTGTTTTGCGCAAAGGGGCGGCCTTTGCGATCGAGGATCTGGCCACGGGGCGCGGGGATGGCGAAGTAGAAGGGCTTGACGTCGGAGCGAGAGCCGGTGCCGGGGATGAAGCCTGCGGGGGGCTCTGGGACGGGGGTGGGGGCGTCTGCGGCAGTGGGAGGAGTGGCAGCGGGTGCGGCGGCGGGAAGTGCTGCGGCTGGAGTGGGAGCGGGTACGGCTGTGAGGGGTTTCGTGGCGGGAGCGGGAGGCTCTGCGCTGCGGACTTGTGCGGTGGCCAAGGTGAGGGCGCAGGCGGTGAGCGCGCTGAGAAGGTGCCTGAGCCGGGTGGAGCTGCCTGTGAATGAGTAAGAGGCAGTGGGCGCAGGCCATCGGTGATGACAGAGCGCTGCGAAGGGGGCGGACGGCGAGGGGGAAATCACAGGCGGGAAATGAGGAGGAGAATACGGCGAACGTGCGCAAACCGCCAATAAAACCGGCGGCTGCTATCTATCGTGTGTGCGGCTGATTTGGACGCGAGGAACGAGTGGGAGTTCAATTTTGAGAGGAAGCGGCGGCTCTCTGACGCCGAGGAGGGGTGGGGGCTTCATTTTCTTTTGGGCTGAAGGCGTTTCTAAAACTCGTTTCGTTTGGCAGGCTGGGTAGCAGTCTGGAGTTTGTTTGGGAGCAGTATGCGCGAAGCAAGCTTCCCAGATTCCGGCTGAAGCCGGTACTACAATACGTGCGCTGGCTGGTTTGAGTTTTGGGGCGATGCGGAGCTTCCGGAACGGGCTGCTGCGAAGCCGCGGAGCGAACCCCGAACTACGTACTCAGAAGAGCCGTAAGAGTGCGCGGATTTTATTTGGGAGGTCACGTGGACGGCGGCTGGCTGCGCTTTCCGGACTTCCGCTTTGGAAAACGCCTATCAAAGGTTTCACCTCCCCTGCCCTGCTGCGCCTGCATGAACGATGCGGGGAGAAAAACATAGGCGCGGTGGGGAGGCGGGGCGCGATGCCTTTGGAAGAAGGAATCATTTGCCATGAAAACCCAGTATTCATCTCAGACCAAGGCCACGGAGGCAGACTCATCGGCTCCGGCGGCGGACCGGCCTGCCACGGCATCCAATGTGGAAATGCCGCAGCCGACGGTGGTGGAGGATCCCGAGGCGCGGGCGCTGCTGGCGGAGGATGAGCTGGGGAATCTGCCGCTGCCGCCTGAGATTGTGTCGCCACGGCTGGCGGAGCTGGAGACGTGGGACGCGCCTGCAAGGGAGTCAGGGTACCGCGTGGCACCGCAGGCTGCGGAGGATGAATCGGAGTTTCCGGAGATCTTTGCCGAGGAAGGTGCGGACGAGGCGGAAGAGGAACTGCGTGCGCTGCAGGAGGAAACGGAGCAGGTCCTTGATCACGAGGAGAAGGAGCGGGAGGAAGTGGAGGATGGGGAGCGGGAGGCGTGATCTGCACGGCAGACGTCCGCAGGCAGATTTGGACAGGATTCACAGGATGCAGGATTCACAGAATTTTCTGAATCCCAATCCAACTGTCCCCAGTCCTGCCGAGATTTCAAAAACCACGCCATTCCCATTCTGTGAATCTTGGAATCTTGGAATTTTGTTAATCCTGTCAAAATCTGGGACGATGAGCATGGCAGACATCCGCAGGCAGAGTGGACAGGATTCACAGGATTTTCTGAATCCCCATCATCGCGAGGGATGCAAGTGAACCACGGGTGGGGTGGCCTGCGGGGCGGTGTGGCTGGCGGTGCGGAAGCGGCGGTAGGTGTAGAACTGTTCGCCGTCGAGGATCATGGTGGGGACTTCCTCGGTTTCGACCTCAGGCTTGGAGGCAGGTGGTGCCGCATTCTTTGGATGGAGCCAGTTTTTGAGGATGTTCATGGGAGTGAGGTGTGAAGGGCTGCGACTGCTGGGGAGGTTCGCGGGGGCTAGAGCTTGGCGATGGTGTCGCGGAGGCTTTCCTTGGTCTCGCCGAGCTTCTGTTGGAGGCGGCCGAGGACTTCTTCGTCTTTGCCTTCGGAGAAGAGGAGGTCGTCGTCGGTGAGCTGGGCGTACTTCTGCTTGAGCTTGCCTTTGATCTCGTGCCAGGAGCCGTTGAATTTGAGCTTGGTCATGGTGTTTTGTGGTTCGGGGTGAATGGGCCGGAAAGGGATGAGGCGGCGGGTGGGTCAGTCGACGGCTGAGGGGTCGGTGAACTCCCCCCTCTCTTCATCATCGATTCCCTCGTCTCCGGCGGCTGTGTCAACGTCATGCTTCTTGCCGGTGCCCACGCCGTGATCGTGGACGATGGCGGGCTTTTCTTCGGGCTCCAGCGGGGGTGGTGTGAGGGGTGGCTCCGGCTTGGCAGGGGGTGGCGGCGTGGCGGCTGCGGCGGTGGGTGAGATCGTTTTCATGGTGCAAAACTAGGGAAGCCGGCGCGTGGTCACAACCCGATCCGCCCCTGCTCCGGAGTTCAGGGGAAGCCTGAGGGTGCCGCAGGTGCATCAGGGCGGTGCATGGTCATGGAGCAGGGCTGCGGATTGATGCAGCCAGATGATGGAATGGGTGCGAAGGAAAAGTGTCACTCCGACGGCCCACCATGAAATACCACTTCTTCCCACCCTCCACCGGGCTGCTCTTCAGCTCCCTGGCCATGCTGAGCCTCAGCGTGATGGGCACCGAGTCCGAGAAAGCTGGGGACGGCTCCCAAGAGGCGGAGAATGAGCGGGATGAAGAGGGTGATGACCGGCAGCGGCAGGAGCCGGCTTATAAGTCGGAGGCTTGAGGCTGACGACAAGCTGGCTGGGGGTTCTGCCCTGTTCCGCCTGAAGTCTGAGGCCACATGGGGGAGGACCCAAACGGCGTGGCTGGCTTGTCGCCGTCATTTACTTTCGAGCAGAAATGTTTAACCATGCTGCATGGACGTTCCTAAATACTTTCAGCAACTGGAAGGGCACGCGATTTTTCGGCCTGCTGGCGTGCTGAAGCTGGCGCAGATGGGGGAGATGGTCACGGCTGCGATCTCCTATGCGCGTGCCACGGGGGAACGCCGGCTGATGGTGGTGCTGACGGAGGTGACGGGCTACCCGCCGCCGAAGCTGACGGCGCGGTATCGGATGGTGCGGGAGTGGGCGCGGGCTTCCGAGGGGAAGGTACGCGTGGCGGTGGTGAGCCGGGCGGAGATGATCGACCCGAACCGGTTTGGCGTGACGGTGGCGACGAATGCGGGGATGGAGGCGAATGTTTTTGTGGATGAGAAGGAGGCGCTGGAGTGGCTGGTGGGGTGAGGGTTTTAAGGCTTCAGGGCTTGATCTCACCATAAGGTGGTGGTTCTTCGCGCAGTACGAGAGTGCTCCCTTCCGCCTGCCTGATTTCGCGAGCCGCCGCCCGCATCTGCTCAACAATCCGGACCTTCTCTGGGTAAGAGAGAGCCATGAGCCGCTGGCGGCGGGCGCTCTTGCTCTCCAGAGTTTTTTGCATCAGCGGACTCATGAGGGATTCAGGTAGTTTCGTTCAAACCGGCTCCACGCGGCAGTCAGACCATGGCGTTGGAAAATATCGCGCAGTTTTGGCTCATCGGCCACCCGGGCTTCCACAAAAGTGAGGAGCCGGGCGAAGTCTTTTCCACGTGCCGTCTGCAAGGCAATGGCCATGAGATGCTCGGCGCTCATCACCCAGGCACGCACGCCCTCAAAGTCCACCTCACGCGCAGACTCCACGGCTTCGCGCAGCAGTGGCGACTCAGAAGGCAGGAACTGAACGGGCCAGCCGTGAACCATCACCGCATCTCCATCCGGTGAGTGCCCGCGTGCTTTCAGAAAATCATAGATTGGCGTCAGCGTCAGGATCAATGGGGCGCCCTCGAACAACACAAAGATGTCCAGATCATAGGTTGAAATCGGCTCCAAATAAAAGGTCGCAGCCATCGCACCGCCAATGGCCCACTGTCCGATGAGTCCGGCTGTGCGCAATTCATTGATTTCAGCAAGGGTGTCCTTCATGGCGGTGGCGATAGTTTGATCCTACCACTTTGTTGGGATGGCGTAACAGAAACGAGGCCTGGGTGCAACTCTTGACGCAAGCAGGAGCGGTCTTCACCCTGGCCTGTTTCTACCCGCCAGGCCAAGGCGAGTTCATTTGAAGCCTGCGTTGCATTATGAATGCAGCCAGCGGCTCAGGACTGAATCAAGGTGGTGAGGGCCATGGCGAGCATGAGGCCGTCTTCGATGATGGTGACGGTGGACATGGGGAGCTGGAAGACGGTGCCGAGGCAGGCGCAGCGGATGGCGCGACGGGAGATGACAGCGCGCAGGACGCCGGCCAGGCTGACGGCCATGACGAGGGCGGTGATGGCATTCACCCAGAGGGGGCTGAGGTTCATGAGGTAAGCGAGGCCGAGGCTGAGCTCGATGAAGGGATAGACATAGCCGTAGCCGGGCACGGCTTTGGCCACGAGGTCGTAGCTGCGGTAGGCATCGGCAAAGCCGCGGAGGTCGAGCAGCTTGAAGAAGGAGAAGGTGACGAAGAAGCCGCCCATGAAGAGGCGCATGGCGAGGGGGAGATCCAGGGTGCGGTGACTGATGCTGACGGCGGCGATGACGAGGAGGAGGTAGGCGAGCAGGAGGAGCAGCGGACGGTAGGTTTTCACATTGATCTGCGGCAGTGCGGATGAGGGTGAGGCGGAGGCCGATGAAGAATCCGCCGCCGGGGCGGAAGGCTGCACGCGGTATTTGCCGAGGGGCTGCAGCCATTCGTTCAGGGACTCGTCACTGAAGGGGGTGCGGGTGCTGATCTGTGCCTGCGGCGGGCTGAGGGTGACGGTGGCTGCGGTGATGTCGGTGTGGCGGAGGAGGCGGGTGGTGACTTTTTCCACGCAGGAGGCGCAGGTGAGGCCGGTGAGGGGGAAGGTTTGGGAGTGTGTCATGGGGATGTGTGGAGTGTTGAGGGTGGATGAGGCGCTGTCGTGATGATTCGCGTCTTCATTGCTGCACACGCATGAGGTGGAAATGTGTTACAGGCTGTTTTTTGGGCGCTCAGTTAAGGGGTGTTGTTGTGCGTTCTGGAGGTCTGGGGCCCCCGAGTCACGCGACAGCGTTTTGGAACCGAAGCGCAGCGGAGGTAGACAGCCGCAGGCTGCCCGAAGGGTGAGCAGAGCGAGCCGAACGAAGTGAGTCAGACGACTGAAAGGGGCCCGCAGGGTGAGCCCAGCGAATCAATCAATGCGGTGACAGAGATGCACGGCGGAAGCCTGCATCGCCGACACCGCTTTCGCGAGGTGTTGTATGTTCCTTGGCCTGAGCCTGCTGTCCGGCCTGCGAAAGCGGCGTCGCGCCCAGGCTTGCCGCACGCAGTCCAAGACGCTGTCGCGTTCGCGCAAGTGCAGGACCAGCAGGAATGCCTCATGAAGGCGCTGCAGGCCTCCGATGTGCCGGAGGATGCGGAGGGGGGCTATCAGGTCATGACATCAAATGACATCTGATTTCAGCCTCGTGCCTCCATCCAGCTCAGGCGGGCGGGAGCACGCTGCGGAGGGCATCAGGCATAGGCCACCCAGCCGCGAAAGGTGAGGCCGGTATAAAACAGGGTGACATCTGAGAAGCCGGCTTCGCGCAGGATTGCTTCGTCCTGCTCTGGCGTGAGGATGGGGAGCTGTTTCGGCACATTGGCCGCTTTTGCGGCGAGTTCGGGATCGATGCCGGATGCGGCGACAAAGGCGGCGTAGCGTGATGACCAAAGGGCATGCTCCCCTTCCCCCTGCGGGAAGCTGAAATGGACGACCACGAAGGGTGCGCCCGGTTTGAGACGGCGGCGGACTTCAGACACGGTGTGCAGGCGGTCGCTCTGAGGTACGAAGTGCAGCGTCAGCAGACAGGTGGCGGCATCGAACAATCCTTCCGGGGCGTCATGGATGTAGCCTTGGTGCAGCCGGACACGGGGCATGAGCGGGCCCAGAGTCTGCCGGGCCAGGTCTAACATCTCGGCCGAGGGGTCCACGCCATCAAAGGTCCAGCCATGCTGGGCCTGGGCAAATGCCTGCAGCTCCAGACCGCCGCCGGCACCGAGAACCAGCACGCGTGCATCCTTTGTGGCACGCTCTGCAAGCAGCAGCCTGGTCATGCTTAACATGCCCGCGTGACCGGGAACGAAACGCGGCGGGCCTTCGGCATACTTTGCCACGAGCTGGGGATTTGAGAAGGGTTGGTGCTGTTCGGGCATGATGACAAAAAGGGGGGGATGGAGGGTGGATGAGGCTAGGCCTGATGAGAGTGATCGAGATGATGCGGGGAGCCGCCGCGAGCGAGACTTCGGGCGTGGACATCGGCACTCAGCATGGCCAGGGAAACCTGGCCGAACCGTGTCAGAAGCAGGTGCTCTGCGTCTTGGAATGCCTGGTGCAAAACGGCATTCACGGCCTGCTCCACCAGGCAGCCTGCGGCCTCTGACGGAGCGGCGGCGGCCAAAAGGGATGGGCTGCCGAGAGCGGTGTGGATGTGGTGCAGCGTCACGGTGGAGAGATCACAGGCCAGCGTCCAGCCGCCGCCGTGCCCCTTTTCAGAGCGCACGTAGCCTTTGTCCCGCAGCCCTGCCATGGTTCGGCGGACGACGACGGGGTTGGTCTGATTGACCCTGGCCAACACCTCGGATGTGACCGGAGAACGCTGCTCTGCGAGGTGCAGCAGAAGGTGGAGAACGCCGGACAACTGACTGTTTCTTTTCATGTAACTCACATTGTTACATGTGATTCACCTGTCAAGCCCGGTGCTTCCTCGTGATGATTCGCGTCTTCCCTGTTGCACACGCGCGAGGTGAAAAGGTGTTGCAGGGTGTTTTTTGGCGCTGGGACGCGTATGCTAGAGGACATGCGCACTGACCCGCTTCTTCAGCACCTGGATGCCTTCATCGGCTTTGCGCGGCAGCGCACGGGGGATGCGGAACTGGCGGCGGATCTGGTGCAGGAATGCCTCATGAAGGCGCTGAAGGCGGACCATGTGCCGGAGGATGCGGAGGGGGTGGTGACGTGGTTTTACCGGGTGCTGCGGCATGCGATCATCGACGCGCACCGCCGCCGCACGACGCGGGATTCGGCGCTGGAAAAGCTGGTGCATGAGCTGCCGGAGGCGCTGGAGCCGGAGGATGAGAAGACGCTGTGCCAGTGTGTGATGAAGCTGCTGCCGGCGCTGCCGGAGGCGGATGCGGAGCTGCTCAGAAGGATCGACCTGGGCGGGGAGTCGGCCACGGCGGTGGCGGCGGAGATGGATCAGCGGGTGAACACGATCAACGTGCGGCTGCTGCGTGCGCGCAGTAGGCTGCGCGAGCAGGTGGAGCGTGTGTGCCGGACGTGCGCGACGCATGGGTGCCTGGACTGTGACTGCGGGTAGGATGAGAGGGGAGGTGCGGAGAGGTGTGTGATCGCGATGCTCATGTGTGGCGGGGCGTATTGCAGACGCTGCTGGTGGTCTATGCGTGCGGCGGAGTGCTGGGTTTGCTTCCGGATTGGATGGCGGAAGTCCCAGGGTTGCCTCGCTGAGGCTTCCTCCTTCGCTCTGCGAGCTTCGGAGGACACGCGGCGAACCCTGGGCTGTACTACGCAGCCCCGTTGGGGCTGGAGTGGGGCGAGGCGGAGGTGATCACTGATGACACGGCGATGTCGGGTGAAGGACAGTCTTTGTACTGCTCCTGCCGTCCAGCCTGCGAAAGCGGCGTCGCGCCGAGGCTTGCCGCACGCAGTCCAAGACGCTGCCGCGCTCGCGAGGGCACACAGCAGTCGCTGCCAATCAAATCGTGAAAAGGAAGGATGCGGGGCCTTGAGCGAGGAACTCGGGCGGTGAAATCACAGCGTTATATTGACCTCACTAAATGGGCGAAGTAAGGCGGGGCGCGGTCATGTTTGAAATGGTGTTTCTCATCGTCTTGATTTCAGCGGTGGCGTGGATGCTGGCGGGCGGCGTTTTCACGGTGCTGAGCTTTGTGGCGTTTGATCGTCTGCTGCGGCGGGTGTGGGCGGATTCGGAGGAGGCGTGGATGAAGCTGGGGAAGCCGAGCGGGTTTTTCTGGGTGCCGCGCGGGGCGCGCAGCGGCTTCCTGACGGGCTTTGTGCGCAGCGGCCTTTATGAGCAATGGGCGGCGGTGGGTGAGGAACCTTTTGCGGGGTGCGCGGAGGGCCTGGGCAAGCTGCGGCGGTACCGGCGGCAGGCTGGCTGGTGCCATGCGGCGGGGGCGCTGCTGCTGGTGGGGGCGGTGGGGATGATGCTGGCGGAGTGACTGCGGGGCCGTCTGTTTTATGGAGGCGGGTGTGTTTTGAAATGGCGGGTCGCGAGGTTGCGGAGGGGCACCCCAGCCCTTGCACTGGGTCGGCTGGCGGTGAGGGGGGGGGCGGCGGGTTGGGCGAGGGACTAAAGGATTATTAAGCCGATCTTGATTGCCATAAGGTGGTGCTCTGCCAGTCTGGTCGGCCGCGATGCTGGTGCAGCGCGCATCTACCTACACTGAGAATGAAGTCCTTAAACACACTCCTCGCCGTTCTGGCAGTCACTTCGGTGACGCAGATCCACGCTGGCTCGCCGCCCCCACAGGGCATCGCGGCGGCTGCTTCCGAACCCGCCGTGTCTGCCATCAATGGCAAACTGGATGCCAATTATGGCGCGATCAATCGCGCCTCCACGCGGGGTGTGGCGGGATCTCTCTCCGTGCCGCTGGGCCACCGTTTTGGCGCGCAGTTTGACGGACTCTATCAGCATGGTTTTTCGACGAACATGTATGGTCTGGGCACGCACTTCTTTGCGCGTGATCCGGGCAAGGGCCTGATCGGCCTGGCCTCGAGCTGGACGACGAGCCAGAAGTTCACGGACGTGATCGTGGGCATGGAAGGCGAGTATTACTTCGACAAGGTGACGCTGGGCACCGTGGTCGGGTGGAACAACTACGACTCCCATGTGGCCACGACCTTCCCCGGGCTGGTGGCGCATCAGAACTTTGTGGCGGCGCGCGTGTATGCGGCGATCTACCCGATGGACGACCTGATGGTGCGCCTGGAATACCAGAGCCGCTTCAACCACAACTTCTACCTGGCGCATGTGGAGTGGCAGACGCCGATGAGCGGTGTGGCCGTCTTTGCAGACGCCGGCCTGGGTGACAACAACTTCGCCATGGTGATGGGTGGTGTGCGTGTGTACTTCGGTGGCAGCAAGCCCCTCAAGGACCGCCACCGCAAGGACGACCCGTCGAACATGGGCTCGACCTTCCTCCCCACGAACAGCGCGGGATCGACGGATGTGGGCGGATCGCCTGCGGGTGGCCCACCACCACCGCCGCCCCCACCACCACCCTGATGAGGTGCGGGGCCGGGTCTGCTGACCTGGGCCTCGGTTAAGATTTTGAACAACGCCCGGTGGGATGACCTGCCGGGCGTTTTTTTTGTACTGAGGGGCGGAGGTCCGGCAACCTAAGGCTTGTCTTAGGCCTGCTAAGCACGGAGGTTGTTGAATCGTGGCTGATGGGAGTGGATTTTATGAGGAACTTCCTGTCATGAAACTCTTCCCCACCCTCCCTCTTTTCGCGGCACTGGCTGCGGCATCTGTGACTCAACTCTGTGCTGGCGAACCTGTGAAAGGGATCGCGGCGGCGGCTTCGGAGCCTGCGGTCTCGGCGATCAATGGCAAGCTGGATGCGAACTACGGGGCGATCAACCGCAGCTCCACGCGGGGTGTGGCGGGGACGCTCTCCGTGCCGCTGGGGCAGCGCTTTGGGGCGCAGCTCGACGGGCTGTACCAGCATGGGTTTGCGACGAACATCTTCGGCGTGGGCACGCACTTCTTTGCGCGTGATCCGGGCAAGGGGCTGATCGGCCTGGTCTCAAGCTGGACGACGAGCCAGAAGTTTACGGATGTGATCGTGGGCGCGGAGGGCGAGTACTATTTCAAGCGGGTGACGCTGGGTGCGGTGGCGGGGTATGACAACTACGACTCGCATGTGCCGACGACGTTTCCGGGGCTGGTGACGCACCAGAGCTTTGTGGCCGCACGCCTCTACGCGGCGGTGTATCCGGTGGATGACCTGATGGTGCGGCTGGAGTACCAGAGCCGCTTTAACCACAACTTCTACATGGCGCATGTGGAGTGGCAGACGCCGATGAAGGGCGTGGCGATCTACGCGGACGGAGGCGTGGGTGAGAACGGCTACGCGCATCTGCTGGGCGGGCTGCGCATCTACTTCGGCGGGGACAAATCTCTGAAGGACCGCCACCGCCAGGATGACCCGGACAATGTGAACTCGACTTTCATCGGCACGAACAGCGCGGGCTCCACGAACACGGCGCCTGCGCCGGAAGCGCCGCCGCCGCAAGACTGCCAAAGTGGGTGCAGCTGCGAGTGCTGCTGAGGTGTGCGGGCGCGGTGCTGCTGTGAAAAGGTTTGCTGGATGTGTGTTTAAAAAAACGCCCGGTGGGAGATCCCGCCGGGCGTTTTGTTTGGGTGCCGGGGTATGGTGAACGGCGCATGACATCCCCGCGCCCTGCCTTTCGGCAGTCCAAGGACGGCGCACCTTTTTTAAGCGCCTGCGACGACGCAGACCCGAAACTTCGGCCCCGACACAGCGGTGCCCTACCAGCCTGAGGCACGCGCCGCGCGGGCAGACCTGGGTTTGCAGTGCGGAGTGAGGAGCCTGGGGCGAAGCGAGGCGTTTCTTGTTCCGCAGGAACAAGTCAACTGTTCTACGACCGGACGGCAGCAGAAAGCGGCTCTGAGGACGGTCGTGAAGGTCAGGCCCCGACCATGCAGACTTAAGGCAGGACGAGCTTTTCGCCTTCGGGAACCTGTTTGGTAAAACTCTTGCCATTAAAAAGGTACTCCACGGTGAGTACATTTTTTGCGGGGGCTGCTGTGACCACACCGAGCACCATCCCACGGGTGATGACGACCGTCCCCTGGCTCTGATTCCCCTGATCCTGAGCGGCGGTGCTGAGTGCGTCTGTGACAATGATCTGCACCGGCTCGGTGATGATGGTCTGGGGGATGAGTTTTTGCAGGTTGTTCTTCACATTGCGCGGCTGATTCCCGTCGAGGGAATATTTGGCGCTCACGATGACGATCTTGCCGGGGACAAAACCATTGTTGCTGGCGACTGCCGTCAGGAGTTTTTCCGTGAGAGCCAGGGCACCCGCCGGGACCACGACGTCTTTGCCGTCGATCTTCAGGACGACATTGCCATTCTCCTGCCGGACCACGTCGTAGATGGCGCCTTTTTTCAGAGGAACGGAGAGGCTGGCAAAGCCGGAGCCGTCGATGCCGCGGCCCGTGGTGGAGCGCAGCAACTGGGCCTGCATGAGTTTGCCTGCATTCTGCGCCAAAACAGCCGTGGCCCCAAGGAGGGCTGCCGAAATAAGCAACGTGCTGCGGACCAGCTTCATCATCAGGGTGGGGTGCTTCATAGTAGATTCCCATCTGAGCCAAAAAACGCATTGTATCAAAAGGAAACGTTTTTAGTTTAACCGCTGATACCTGCCGGGATGGAGCATGTGAGCCAAGGCTGCGCCCATGTTTTGCAAGGTGCGGCAGCCCATGGCTGGCTGAAAAAGGTGGTGACGAGCGATTTTAAAGCACTGTTTATTTGAACAGTGTTTCAACCTGTGCCATAAGGTGCGGCATGAGTCCGAGTCCCCGTGATCTAGCAGAAATGGCCGCCGCAATCGAAGGTACGGAAGTCGCCGCACGCCAGTGGCTGCAGGCGGGTTTTTCGCCGGGGGATGCTGCGGCGTATGTGCGTGCGGGGTGCTTTGATGTGGACCGCACGGAGGAGCTGCGGCGGGCGCACATCACGCCGGGCCAGATCGCGGCGCTGGGGCTGGGCTGGGACTTCTGCGCGGGCAAGGTGGCGCTGGAGGAGCTGCGCGTGAACGGCGGCGCGCAGGCGAAGACGCCGATGCTGTGGTGAGGGGTGCGTGGATTTGTCGCGGTTGTTTTTCATGACAAGTGCGCTTCAACACCTGAATCATGCACGTGGGATTTTATGACGACATTCCGCCATGGACGCTCGTCTTTGCCGCAGAGGAGCGGAGAGGCTGAAACAAAAATCCGGAGGCTGCTCCCTGGCCTCTTTGCGGCGAAAACGAATGAGGCTGCGTTTTCTTCGTGAGTCACTTCCCCGGCATCATCTTTTCTTTCGCGCTCCACACCAGCGCGGCGGCTTTCCACTGCTCCCAGAGGGGGCCTTTGCAGCCGTTGAAGCCGTGGCCGCCGCTGGGGAGTTCGAGGAGCTCGACGGGGAGTTTGTGGTATTTCATGGCAACGACGAACTGGCGGCTGTTTTCGATGGGGACGGGTTTGTCATCGATGGCGTGGGCGAGGAAGACGGGCGGGGTGTCTGCGGTGACCTGAAGTTCGTTGGAGTAGAGGCGCACGAGATCGGGCGAAGGGGTTTCGCCGAGGAGTTCTTTGCGGGAGCCGGTGTGGGTGTACTGGCCCATGGTGACGACGGGGTAGATGAGCCAGGCGAAGCTGGGGCGGGAGCTGAAGCGCTCGACGGGATCGGTGGCGTCGGGCTTGCCGGCATCGAAATGGGTGGTGGCGGTGGAGGCGACGTGGCCGCCGGCGGAGAAGCCGAGGATGCCGATGCGCTGGGGATCGATGTGCCAGCGTGTGGCATTGGCGCGGGTGAGGCGCATGGCGCGCTGGGCATCGAGGAGGGGCACGGCATGGCGGAGCTTGGGCAGGCGGTATTCGAGGATGATGCAGGCGATGCCGTGTTCATTGAGCCATTCGGCGATGGGGTAGCCTTCGCGGTCGGTGACGTGGCGGATGTAGCCGCCGCCGGGGCAGAGGACGATGGCCATGCCGCTGGCTTTGTCGGCGGGCGGGAGGAAGACTTGCAGCTCGTGCGTGCTGGCTTCGAAGGTGCCATCGCCAACGGGGGCTTTGCCGGGCCAGAGGGCGATGCGCTCAGTGGGGGTGGGCTTGGGGGCGGGTGGGTTGGTGGCTGCTGTGGCAGCGGGCTTGGCGGGGGCTTCAGCGGCGGGGGTGAGTGAGGTGAGGCTGAGCGCGGTGAGGAGAAGGCAGGCGAGAGAGAAAGGGCGCATGGGGAGCGAGGATGTGATTGGGAAGAAGAGGAGCGAGATGAGTGTACGTGTGAGAGATGTGGGATTGAGCAGGGGTTTGTTTTCGACAAGGGGTCGGAACCGGAGGACATAGAGATGCATGGGCTCCCTCCGGGAGCAGAAGAGGGCTATGAAGGTTGCATGCCGCAAGCTAGGGCATGTTCGGCATGAAGGTAGGGAGGCTTGTCCTCAAGCCTCCGTCGAGCGTCGCCACGTTCGCTTTCGGGGGCGTCTCTGCGCAATCCCTGGTCTTGGATGCGTATAGGATTGCATGAAATCCCTCACCGCCCTTCTCTGCCTCCTCGCCACCGCTTCCCATGCGGCGTTTTCAGACGGCTGGGTGCTGTGGTCTCCGCGTGATGAGGCGAAGCCGGATTCGGCTGTCAGCCAGACTGGCGGACATGATGGCAAAGGGGCGCTGATTCTTGAAACGGGTGCGGGTGAACAATGGATCGGCTGCTGGACGAACACGCTGCCGGTCGAAGGTGGAAAGCATTACCAGTTCAACGCGTGGAAAAAGACCAGCGCCATGCCCACGGCACGCCGCAGCGTTTATGCGCGCATCCTTTGGCAGGATGAAAACGGCAAGCCCGTCAACTGGGAGGAGCCTGCGAAGCAAGGTTACGCGAAGGGCACCGTCCCACGTGCCGAGCCTGAATACCCGCATGTGCCTGAGGGTGAAGCAGGCCAGTGGATTCATTGCGAGAGCACCCTGCGTGCGCCGGTGAAGGCGAAGCAGGCGAAGATCGAGCTCTACCTCCAGTGGGCGGCGAATGCGCGGGTGGAGTGGAGCGATGTCTCTCTCGCCGCCGTGCCCGCCCCTGCCCCGCGCAAGGCACGCCTCGCCACGATTCACCTTCAGCCAAAGGACGGCAAGAACCCCGCTGATAAGCCACCGCAGTATGCGCCGCTCATTGCTGAAGCTGCCAAACAAAAGGCGGACCTTGTGGTGCTCGGCGAGACGCTCACTTATTACGGCACTGGCAAGACGATGGCCGAGTGTGCCGAGACTGTGCCCGGCCCCAGCACCGAGTATTTCGGCAAACTGGCGAAGGAGCACAATCTCTACATCGTCGCCGGCCTCGTGGAGCGTGAGGGCAAGACGCTGTACAATACTTCGGCGCTCCTGGGTCCGGATGGCACGCTGGTGGGCAAGTATCGCAAAGTGACCTTGCCGCGTGGGGAGATCGAACATGGCATCACGCCCGGGCATGACTACCCGGTGTTTGATACCCGTTTTGGCAAAGTGGGCATGATGGTCTGCTACGACGGCTTCTTCCCAGAGGTCGCACGCGCGCTCACGATCAAGGGAGCCGAAGTCATCGCCTGGCCGGTGTGGGGCTGCAATCCCATGCTGGCCGCTGCACGCGCTTGCGAAAATCACGTCTACATCGTCAGCAGCACCTACACGGACGCCACCAAGAACCAGTGGATGATCTCAGGCATCTTTGATCACTACGGCGATGTGCTGGCAAAGGCGGATGTGTTTGGCACGCTGGCCATCGCGGAAGTCGATCTCAATGCGCCTGCGCATTGGAACAGCCTCGGGGACTTCAAGGCGCAGATCCAGAGCCATCGGCCACCGGCTTTGAAGGAGCCTTGAGGACTGCGAGGCCACGCTCGTTTTTTGAGCCCGCCATTTTTTACTTTCCACGGCATCCGATTTCTGACGGAATGCCGGGGTGAGGTTCATCGTCTTTTTTCTCTTCAGTGCACTCTGCGCTGCATATGCGGCGGAATCTGCCGGCATGTCGCGGCTGCGTGAGGCATTGGCGAAGGCTGAGCAGGAGCATGGAAAGGAAGCGCCCGAGGTGGCGGCAGGCCTCAGCGAGCTGGCGAGCCACCTCGAAGCCGCCGACAGCTTTCAGGAGGCGGAGGCACTCTACCGGCGAGCGCTGGCGATTCGGGAAAAGACCTCAGGCGAAACTTCGGCCGAGCTTGCATCAAGTCTGAACAATCTCGCCGACCTGCTGCGGCAAACGGGCCAGGAGAAAGAGGCGCTGGTTCTCTATCAGCGAGTGCTAAGCTGCATTCAGGAACGCCCGGATGGCGAGTCGTCAATGGAAGCAGCCACCTGTCTGGGAAGCAAAGCGGAGCTGCTGTTGAGCCTCAACCAATCTCAATCCGCGTTTGTCGAGTACGTCGAACTGTTGAGGACTCATGAGAATCTCTCCGGACTGAGCCATATTGCGGTCAGTTCCAAGCTCAACAAAGCGCAAGACCTGCGGGAAATCATTCTGACAGGCCGTGGCAACATACTGCTGTACCAGCAGGCGCTTCAGATTCACGAAGAGGCCGTTGGTGCTGAAAATGCCGAGCTTGCCACCTGCTACTCCATTATTGCAGGTCTGCTGCTGTCCCAGGCGCGCAATGCGGAAGCAGAGACCTTGCTCCGCCGGGCGCTGGAAATTCGCAGCTCAACCATGGGGCTCAAGCATCCGCTCACGGCCCAGGTGGCTTACGCGCTGGCGGAACTGCTGGACAGGACCCAGCGCAAACGAGAAGCTTTGCCGCTGTTTCGTCTGGCATTGTCGGTGCAAGAAAAGGCACAGGGGCTGGATGCCACCATGACCAGCGCCTGCCGGGTGCGTTTGGCCGAGCTGCTGGACAGCCAAAACCTTCGGCAGGAAGCACTGCCATTGTACCAGCGCATCATCGAATCCATTGAGCGGACCAAAGGGTCCGAGGACAGCAGCCTGATCGTCTATCTGGACCGCCTTGCCACTACGCTGCGTCTGCTGAACCGCTACCCTGAAGCAGAAGCGGCCTACCGTCGAGAGTTGCATGTGGCAGAGAAGAGCTATGGGATCGAATCCCCCCAAATAACCGGCTCACTGTCCATGCTTGCCAATGCTCTGCGTGAGATTCATCGCACGAAGGAAGCCGTGCCGCTGCTGCGCCGTGAGCTGGCGATCCATGAGAAACATCTGGGGGAGGAGCATGAAACCGTGGCTTCGGATCTGAGCAAACTGGCGGATTTTGTGAGAGAAGCGGGAGATCCCGGGGAGCAGGAGCAACTGCTGATCCGCTCCGTGGCTGTTTGGGAGAAATGCATCGCAACCATCGAGCGAACGAAGGGACCAGCAGACCTCAGCCTGATCCCTTATCTGGACCGCCTTGCCGGTACGCTGCGCATGCTGGACCGCTACCCTGAAGTAGAGGCAGCCTACCGTAGAGCGTTGCATGTGGCAGAGAAGTGCCATGGAATTGAATCCCTCCAAATAACCGGCTCACTGTCCATGCTTGCCCACACTCTGCGTCAGATGCATCGTACGAAGGAAGCCGTGCCTCTGCTGCGCCGTGAGCTGGCGATCCATGAGAAACATCTGGGAAAGGAGCATGAAACCGTGGCTTCTGACCTGAGCGGGCTGGCGGATGTTGTGGGAAACCCCAGGGAGCGGGAGCAACTGCTGATCCGCTCTGTGGCCATCCTGGAAAAGTGCATCGCGACCGTTGAGCGGACGAAGAGCCCCGAAGACCAGAGCCTCTTCGTACTCCTGAACCACCTTGCCAGTACTCTGCGCTCGCTTCGCCGCTATCCGGAAGCAGAAGCAGCCTACCGCAAAGAGCTGCATGTGGCAGAAAAGAACTACGGCATGGAAGACCCCATGATCACAGGCTCACTGGGCATGATCGCCCAAACGCTGCGTGACATGAATCGCTGGAAGGAGGCCGTGCCTTTTCTGCGTCGTGAACTGGCGATCCACGAAAAACATCGGGGCAAGGATCATGAAACCGTGGCCTCGGATCTCAGCATGCTGGCGGGTTATCTGGCAGAAACAGGCGAGCATCAGGAACCCGAGCAACTGTTGCGCCGCTCCGTGGCCATCTTGGAGAAGCGCAAAGGCCCGGAAGACTTCCAGGTGGCGAGCGCCCTGAGGCAGTATGCTCATTTCCTCGTGAAGGAACAGCGGCCCGAAGAAGCGGAGAAGCTGTACCTGCGTGTGATCAAGATCAGCAAAAAGACGCTGGGTGCAGGACATTCGTTTACCAAGGACACCTTCGAGAGTTACGAGGCCCTGAGGAAGACCTTGAAAACGAAAGAGGCCGGGGACGAAGGCCTGCGCGCAGTCCTGAAACTGAATGGCAAGGTCTGGGATGAGAGCACGGCTGTCACATTTCTCAAAAAGCAGCTGTCCCAGCTCACTGCAGCCAAGTTCACGGAGACTGATGCGGCAAAGCTGGTGCAGCAGATGAAAGGAAACTCGCTCGCACTGGCCATGGCAGCGGCATGCATCACGGAGCAAAAACTGACCTTGGCCGAGTATGTGAAGCGATGGGAGAAGGAGTCAGCCGGGCTCAAGGAAACGACGGCGGCAGACGAAACAGCCCCTGACAGAATCTTGATGGCGACATGGCAGCTTTCCGCGAAGTGCCTGACACCCACGGCGCGTGCGCTCATGGCCCTGCTGCCCTGGCTCGCCGAGGAAGCCGTGCCCCTGCCCTTTTTCACCGAGCATGCCAAGCTGGTGGCGGATGCTGCAAATGAGAAATCACCTGATGCCAAAGTGGAAGCAGCGTTCGATGAATTGGAGCGTCATGCTCTCATCACGCAGGAGCCCTTGAGCATCAGCTGTCCGACGCCGCTGCAGGCGGTCTTGCGCTTGCAGCGTGGCGCTGAGTTTCTTGGCCGGGCCACCTCGCTGATGCATGCCATCGTGGCCAAAGATCCGGCAACGCAGCGCATGCGACCGCGTGAGGTTTGGGAGCCTGTCCTGCCCCATGTGTCGAGGGTGCTGGAGTTTCAGCGTGAGTTCAAAGACAAGGCTGGAGACGCGAAAATCACACGCAGCCTGCTCAATGACTGCGCTGAGTTTTTGCAATACAAGGCGCAATACTCCGAGGCAGCGCCTCTGCTCGATCAGGCGGAGCAACTCCTGCTGCGTGCGCTGAAACTAGTGGAGGAAAATCCCGGCCCCCAGCAGGCGGATCTGATTGCCGCCTTGGACAAGCTCGGCGCTGTGCTTCACCGCTCCCAACGTGATGAAGACGCTGCCGTGTTCTACCGACGCTCGCTGGAGCTGCGCGAAAAAACACAGGGGCCGGAGAGCCTCAAAACAGCCGACAGTCTTGATCGCCTTGCCCTGGCTCTGGCTCCCACGAGACAAGGCCGGGACGCAACTCCGCTGCTGCGCCGGTCACTGGCCATACGCGAGAAAGCCCTGGGGCCCATGGACCGCGAGGTGGCCCTCAGCCTGGGACGGCTGGCCTTTCAACTCAACACCGGTGACACGGTGAAGGAGGCGGAGCAGCTCTACCGACGCGCCTTGGTGATCGAAGAAAAAATCTATGGCGAAGAGCACCCGGCCCTCATCGCCCGGCTCACCAGTCTGGGCAACTTGCTCAGAGCCCAGCAGCGCGGCTCCGAAGCCGAGCCCATCTTCAAACGCATCCGCCTCATTCGCGAAAACACGCGCATCAACGGTCCACCACCAATACCTGCAGGTGTGCGGAAAACTCCTGCCGGTCAGTGAAGTCTTTCGAGCAGGTGAAGATTAGAGCGTTTAGCGAATGTCATTTCCGTACAGCCGGTTTCTTGCTCGAAGATCTTGGACTTCCTTCTTCGCTCTCCTGCGTCGAGCTACGAAGCACCTGAACTCAAGGCGGCTAGATTGTGGAACGGAGAATCACTGTTTCGGGTTGGGGCGCGTGAGCATGCGCGGCGCTTTTGGAGTGCGGCTTTCGAACGTCTCGTGGCGGGCGTGCGCTGACCGGCAGATGGAAGCTCACCGGATCCCGCCTTCGAACAACCTGTGGCATGCGTGAGCCGAACAGCACGTCGAAAGCGGCAGCTGCGTTCGTTCCTCACTGCGCAACCGCAGTCCATATCGGAGGCACGCGCAGCGCTTGCGAAAACCACGTCTACATCGTCAGCAGCACCTACACGGACGCCACCAAGAACCAGTGGATGATCTCAGGCATTTTCGATCACTATGGCGATGTGCTGGCGAAGGCGGATGTGTTTGGCACGCTGGCCATCGCGGAAGTGGATCTCAATGCGCCCACGCATTGGAACAGCCTCGGGGACTCCAAGGCGCAGATCCAGAGTCACCGGCCGCCGGCGCTGAAGGAGTGAGCGAGAAGTCCGCACTTCGCTTCAGCATACCCACTTACTTCACGCGGCGCTTGAGCCGTCCGGAATTGATTTTTTCACGCAGCCTGGTCGCACCGTCCTCCCGTATAAGCCTTAGCCCAGGAGTATCGGCCTGCAGCCACTCCATCTCCTGGACAAATTCCAAAGCCTCTTTCCGTTTGCCCTGGACTTCGAGACACATGATCAATTCGACCATGTACACGAGAACTGGCGGAACATTGTATTCCTGCTTCTTGAGCAGAATATTCACCACAGAACGCAATTCCCCCTCAGCCTCAGAGTACTTCGATTGCTTCATCAGTTGAACCGCAATCCTCTCCTGAATCATCAACACCCGGCCATCCTCTTTTCCTCGGGCAACCGACTGCCGCTTGTACTCTTCACGAAGTCTCTGCTCAGCCTCCTCAGCCTGGGTCACATGCAACATCGCTCTCTCCAATTCTTTCTGACAGTTCAAAGTATCAGGAGCATCCGCCCCCATCACCCGCTGATAGACTTTCAACAAAATACGATACTGCTCCGCCTCTTCTGCATAAGCACCTTTGCGCTCCAAGACACGAGCAAGATCTCTGCGGTTGTTTACGACCTCTGGATGCTCAGGAGGCATACAGCCCAACTGAAGATCGATCAAATGACGGTAGCGCCGATCCAAATCCTCAGGATCTCTGCCAAGGCATCCCAAGTGCTCGGCGCTTTGTCCTCTCAGTTCTGCTCCCAAACGCTCGATCTCCAGGAGTTCCGCTTGGGTGGGCATGCGCACGTGTTTGACAGGAACCGTCTTGTCTGGAACTCGACGATGCGACACCAGGTATCCACCGATGCCAACCAAGAGCAGGGTATGAATCAATAGCGTACGATGGAGCGTGAGCTTCATGACCACACGCAGACTAAAAAATCATGCGTCATGTCGCAAGATAAAACTCTGCCCCCCGCAGCCCCGAAGGCTGGATCCATGTCCTCACGGCGCTGGAATGATCCAGACCGAAGGACTGGCCCTCTGCGGCATCTTGATGAAGGTGGCACGACCGGTACGCAGCAGCGGGGCGTTGTTCTGAGAAGTGGTGGCGGCAGAGCTCATGGATATCCAGACGGGAACGGGCTGGCCGGGCTTTTGCAGGAGCCAGCTGGCCAGATATCCCCGCACACCGGCGATGTCATCACCTTTCCAAAACTGCAGCATCGAGGAAGAGGAAACGAGGGTGCTGGAAAGGAAGGGAGAAGAGGTCATCCCCGTTTGCGCAGGCGAGGCGTCGAGCGGCCAGGGATTGGCGAAGAGATTGTAGCCAACCTGCAGCCGTCGGGCGAAGGGAGTGGTGCGCACGCTGCCGGTGCTGAGCAGTGCTGAGGGGCTGGGGCTGGCGATTTGCAGCATGACCCCTGTACCAGGAGGAATAAGGGTGTCATTCATGCTGGTCGCGGTGCCTCCATTCAAAACCCAGTTTCGAGCACCTCCAAGCTCATGGAGCCAGTAAGTGATGTAATCCGAGGCGTTGTAAAACAAGACCTGATCTGCGCCGGTGGCGGTGGATGAACCCTGGAAGAATGCGGGATTGAAGACCTCGCCCAGCGTGCGGTGCGGGCGCAGGATCACACGCGCCCCGGACAAGCCGGCCACGGCCGCAGAGGAGAGCGTGGCATTGGGCGAATCATCCGCCACGAGACACGCGACGCCGGTGATGCTCTGCAATTCCACGCGATGCCCGGCCTGAGGACCGCTGATGATTTCCAGATAGTAATGCTGCGCGGGATCCATGGCCGAAGCCACGGACGCCTGCTCGCTGAGCGTGACACTGGTGGCGGTGGCGCTGCTGACGGAACCGGTGAAGAGCGCCTCATGGTTGAAATTGAGGCCATAGGTCTGGGTGCCGGAATTGAGCGTGGTCTGCTGCCATCCCAAAGGCGCGCTGGTGGCGCTGCCGCCGTTGGTCTGGGTGATGCGCAGACGGATGAGGCCACGCGCGAGGCTCTGCCCGGGGAGTGCCTGGAGATCCGGCCACGTCACGCGCTCCCATCCATTGCCTTCAGCAAAGACTGACGGTGTGGCCACGAGCGGGGACCAGTTGATCAAATCACCGCTGCTCTCGAGCTTGAAGGTGAAGGTGCCCTGACCCGATGGGCGCAGCAGGGTGGCATCGATGCTGCTGTTGCCGCGCGTGACGAGCTGCAAGCCTTGACCGGGCCGGCTGATGCCGCTGGTGAGCGCGGTGCCGAGCGCGACTTCAAGAAGGTCTGAGGCGCTGTCCTCATCGCTGTTGGTCGTGGCGAGATTGTTGGGGAGACCGATGGTGCTGGGAATGATGGAGGCCAGCACGATGGTGTTCGGCGAAGCTGCCGGAGCCGCAGGTGCATTAACGAGCCACTGGCTTTGCGGAATCACCTCGCGCGTCTGGCCTGGGCATTCCCAGAGCAGCCGGGCGGTGGCGCCTCCGGTGCTTTCGTAGTACTCCATGACGACAGGAACGGCCACGCCGGCCTGCAGAGCGATGACACCGTTGTTCCAGGTGTCGCCGTGGTTGTTCCAATCATTGACGACCTGCTGCCCATTAACCCAGAGGCGCACGCCGTCATCGGTGACGGGGATGATGGTATAAGTCTGCGTGTAGCGCGGGATGAGGTAGCCGTGCCAGCGCACGCTGTAGCCATCGGCAGGAAGGCGTGGATCAGGACTGCCGGTGCCCCAGGTGTAATTGACCGTGGACTCCATGCGCGTGAAGCTGAACTGCTCGAAGTTTTTGCCGATGTAGTAGTCCCCGGTAAGGCCATTGGTGTTGACCGCCGGTGTGTAGCTCACGGTGATGAGATTGGACACCGCGTTCGGATTGCCCGCGGCATCCTGCGCCACGCCTGCGGGGATTCGGACGGTGACATTGCCCGCTGCCGTGGGCGTGACCGTGGCAGCCCATGCCGCCCCGGCGGAGGACAAGGCGGTGACGGTGCCATTGGTAACGGTGAACTCGGAAGCGAGCAGGCCGGTGACGCTCTCGCTGAACGTCGCATTGACGACAAACGGCCCGGTGACGCTGCTGGCCGGAGTGGTCAGCGCGACCGAAGGCGGCGTGGTGTCCGCAGGGGCGTAGTTCACACTCAGCAGATTGGACACAGAATTGCCCAGGCTCGTGCTGTCGGTGGCGGCACGGGCCGGCACATTGACGGTGACCGCACCTGCAGCGGTGGGAGTGATTTTGAAGGTATAACTCGCGCCGCTGCCGCTGAAGGTGGAGGCAACGCCATTCGTAACGACCACATCGCCAAGCGTGAAACCTGAGGCCGAGCTGCTGAAGGCCGCCGTGACATTGAATGCGGCGGTCACATTCGTGGCGGCGGTGGTGAGGGTGACGGTGAATGGCAGCGGTGCCGTGGTGGGGGCATCGTCAATGCTGGCGACGAACGCGGCGAGGTTGGAGAGGTCCGTGGTCGTCAGCGTCACGCCGCTGTGCGCGGTGATGGCGTCTGACAGTGTGGCCGCAGAGCCATCGTGCAAATACGGCCCGGTGGCCCAGCTTCCGCGCAGCGTGGGCACATCCAGACCGGTGAGCGCCGCGCCGAGGCGTTTGCCGCTGGCGGGTTTGAGGGTGCCGATGTCTGCAAAGACATTGAGCGCGCTGTTGGTGAAGTTCACCCCACTGTGGCAGGAGGCGCAGTTTTGGAAACGGAAGACCTGCTGCCCGGCGGTGGCCGCCGTGCTCAGCGCGCCGCTGCTGGTGCGGCTCGGGCTTCTGCCGTTGACGGTGAGGGATTTCACATACGCGGCCAGCGCGTCGAGATCCGCGCTCACGCCCGCCTTCGCATCGCCGAGCGGCTGATTGCGCGTGCCGGTGTTGAGCTGCGTGTCCGTCATGAGTCCGGTGCCGCCGGCCAGGGCGCGGATCTGTCCTTCGAAATCCTGCACTTCATCAAAGTTGCCGGTCCAGTGCAGCATGCCGTGAGTGGCGTGGCCTTTCAGCGTGATGGTGTTGCGCAGGCCTTCGCCGAAGCCGGTGAGATCCCACACGCGGCCATCGTGCCCGGCATCGTTGTGGCAGACGGCGCAGCTGATGTACTGCTGCAGCGCGAGGCGCGGGTCCTGCGCATCGTAGAAGAGCTGCTTGCCCTTCAGCACCTGGGCGGTGAGTTTTTCCGTGGTGACGGCATTGAGCGTGGCCGTGGTGGCGGGTGCGGTGTTGCCGCCCTGAGTGATGCCGCGCACATCATGCACGGTGATGCTGCGGTCCATGAAGTTCTGCACGTAGAGCGTGCTGCCATCCGGCGAGGTGACGACACCCTGCGGTGCGCGGCCTGCGGGAAAGCGGGTGATCTCCTGATGTGACCACGCATCGAGAATGGCGACCTCGCGGCTGGCTTCGAGCGCGGTGAAGACGTAGATGCCATACGGATCATACGCTGCGGCGCTGGGCATGCCCGCGTTGTCGATGTCCACGCGTGAAGGCAGGTGCTCTGTCTGTGCAGTGAGATCAATGCGCGAGACGATGGCGCGCACGCTGTTTTCATGATTCAAAGGCTGGCCATCGCGCAAGACACCGCGCTGGATGTTGTCCTGCTTTGAAGGCACCCAGGCCGAGAGACCATCGGGAGAGATGACGGCGGCACCGAGATAGTTGGGCAGACCGCGTGCGGAGGTGGAGGTGTCCGCAGCGGTGCTGGGATTGAGCAAAATCGTGCGTTCCACGGCAAGCGCCACCGTGCCGATGACAACCACCTGACCGCCTGCGCCCGTGAGCATCGGTGTGGCGGTGTTTTCACCGGCCACACGTGGCGTGATGAAGCGTGAGGCATACACGCGTGCGCTGTCGGCGGAAATGGAGAGATGCCGCACAGGGCCGCCGGCATCGATCGAAGCGAGTTGTGCTCCGGTGCTGGGGTTCAGCTTCAGCACGCGCCCGGTGCTTTCCAGAGTCACCCATGCGGCCGTGCCCGCAGGATCAAAGACGATGCCAAAGGGGCGAGATCCATACGCGAGCGTGACGGTGGCGGCGACTTTGCGCGTGCTGGTGTTGATGATGCTGATCGTTCCCGTCTCCACATTCGTCACCCACAGCCTGCCATCCGGTGCCAGAGCCAGGCTGCGCGGCGCAGTGCCCACGGTGATCTCGGCATAGCGTGCACGCGTCACCACATCAAAGGCGGTGACGCTGTTGTTGTCCGGATTCACACACCAGACACGGTCATTGCCGGTGGCGCGATCTTCATAGACGATGCTGCTGGATGCGGCGGGCTTGCGCGTGGTGAGTGCGGCATACACCGCCTGGTAGAAAGTGCTGGTGATCGTGATGCCGGTGTCATCGGTGGCGGTCAGTGTTACCAGATAGCGCCCCGGTCCGGCGTAAGTGTGCGCGATGCTCGTGGTCGTGAGCCATGCGGTCTCAGGCGTGCCATCGCCAAAGTTCCATTTGTAGCGCAGGTTGATGCCGTTCGCGGATTGCGCGGTGAAGGTGAGCGCACTGCCGGTGGCTTTCGGTGCGGCGGCCAGGGGCTGCAGCGTAAGCCCTGCGGTGACATTCCAAACGAAGGCGGCGGCGGCAGGCGTGCTGATGCCATCGCTGGCCGTGACGGAGACATTGAACGTGCCTGCGACCGTGACGGAGCCGGAGATGACGCCTGAACCCGGCGAGATCGAAAGCCCCGTGGGCAATCCCGTGGCGCTGAAGGTGATGGGGTCGTTTTCAGGATCGTTCGCCGTGACGGGCAAGGACACCACCGCGCCGATGAGCGAGGCCTGCGCACCCGGGTTCGTGATCTGCGGCGAGAGATTCTGCGGCACGATGCTGGTGGCGTGGCGCAGATCGCGCAGCGCGAGAATGTCGGGCTGGGACAAGGGAGCCTGATGCAGCGTGACCTCATCCACTGCTCCTGCAAAGAACGCCGTGCCGGGGCTGTCGGCAGCACCCACGATGAAGGGTTTGGAAGCGTTTGGCACGTAGGTGCCCGTGTCTTCGTTGACGAGGATGCCGTTGAGGTACAATCGGCGCACGCCGGTCAGGTTCGGTCCGCTGGCACTGGTGGTGCGGAAGGTGGCCGCCACATGCGTCCACTGCCCCACGATGACGGCGCCGCCTTTCAATCCGGATGCATCCGCGCCGGTGCGCATTTGCCAGAATCCATCCGTGGTCACCCACAGGCCATAGCCCTTCTTGGTGCCGGTGGATTCATCCCGCGAGGCGAACACGCAGCGCGCTGTGCCCGGCGCTGCATCACTGCGCACCCATGCGGCAATGGTGAAGTCGTTCGGATTGAGCGCTGCGCTGTATGGCATCACAACGCTTTGCGTGGTGCCATTGAACAACGCGCTGCTGCCCGTGCCGGGATTGCCGCTGAGCGCGGGATTGGTGCTCGTCGTGTTCGCGCCGCCGCTTGCCGTGCCTGCGATGGCCGCCAAACCTGCGGCGGTGGATTTCACTTCGTCCACTGTGCCGTTCCAGCTCGCTTCATCGAAGTTCCACGCCACCACCGGATTCTCGATGGGGAGAAAAGGCGAAAGGTAGGTGCCCGCGATGATGGAGACCGCTGCGTCTCCCGGTTTCTTCCAGCCGACCGAGAGATGATCGTCCCCCGTGCCATCCTTCATCAAGGCTTCGATGTAGTAGCGCTTGCCGGCCTGCAGGGTGATCACGGCGGAGGTCTGCTGCGGATACCACGTCCAGGTTTGAGGTGGTGTGTAGCCGGGCTGGCTGGAGATCTCCACGGCGTTGGCGGGATTCGCATCGGTGCTCAGTTTCAGGCTCGATTCATCATCGCTGGAGATGAAGAACTGATACTGCCCGGTGACAGGCACGTAGAGGAATCCGCGCAGCCGCTGGCCGGTGTTGTCATCCCAGTTTTGAGGTGAATCAAAGGACGGCTGCAGATCGCGCCCATTCGGATTCGCGGGGAAGACGGTGTTGCCAGTGAGGCTGGCCACCGTGGCGCCGTTGATGTTCGTCCAGTACTCACGCATGATCTGGCCGCTGCCGAGATTGGGCAGCAGCACGATCCAGTTGAAGGAAACGGAGGTCACCTGCCCTGCCGCGCTCACCAGAATGGTGCTGCGGTAGGTTCCCGGGGTGGCGGTCACGGTGCCGGAGATCACGCCGCTGACGGCATCGATGCCGAGCCCCGTGGGCAATCCGCTGGCGGTATAGCTCAGCGTGCCGCCCGTGGCGCTGGCGCTGACGGGCAGAGACACCACGCTGTTTTGCGTCACGCTCTGCTGGCCGGGATTCGTCACCACCGGCAGCGTGGAGTTCGTGACCTGAATGATGCGTGACACGGACCACACGCCGTTCGCATCCACCGCAAACATCATCCAGTAGCCCGGGGTGAGCACATTGATGCTCGCGGGCGCTGTGACCGCATACACGCCTGGCGATGGATTCGTATGCGTGAAGCGCACATGCCGCAGGCCGGTGTCCACCGAATGCGTCTGCGCAGACATGCTGATGGCGCTGAAGTACTGCACGCCGTCGCTGGCGTTCACGGTGAAGATGGACGCAGGGCCGATGCGATCCGGCGCTGCCGTGATGACGGGACGCACGGCGGGTGTGCCATCCGCATTGAACAACTGCGGCGGTGTGAAAACCTGCGCATCCTGGTGATCCGTCAGCGCATCGCCCGACAAGCCGCCGCCGCCTGACCACACGCGGCCATCCGGCAGCAGCATCGCCAGCGAGTGGTAATTGCGCGGCACGGACATGTCCGCCACCGCACGCCATTGCCCCGTCGTGGGGTTCCAGATTTCCGGCGTGAACACCGTGCCCAAGTCGCTGAAGAACTGCCCCGAAGTGTTCCCACCCACCACCATCACTTCGCCGTTGGGCAGCATGACGGAGTTTGAAAAGGAGCGCGCATTCGCCATCGGCGCGGTGGGGGCCACCACGGGCGTGGTGCCATTGAGATCCACGGTGAAGGCTTTGTTCACCACCATCCCGTCATCTATGGCTGTCAGTCCCCCAGCAACGACCACCTTGCCCGGCGCATACATGGCCCATGCGCCCTGCTTCGGATAATGCGTGCCGGGAATGCTGGCCCCTGCCGCAGTCATGGCTCCGGTGCCTGCGGCGGTGATCCAGTTCAGCGCCTGATGCGGACCAAAGTGCGCCACACGGCCATCCGGGGCCACGAGAAAGAAGGGATGCCAGTTCGTTTCAATCGCATTCGCGATGGGCGAATTCGCCACGGTTTGCCATGAGATGCCGCTCATGCGCCGCCAGCCGGAGCTGGCATTCCATTGTTCGATGGTGCCGTTGCCATTCGCGCCGCCGTTGCCGCCTGCGGTGAGCACCTCGCCGTTGGGCAGGGCGATGCTCGTATTGTACCAGCGGCCATCCGCCATCGTTTGCGCGGGCACCCATTCATTCGTGCGCCAGTCAAACAAGCTGGCCAGCGCCGTGGTGCCATTGATGCCATTGCCGCCATTCACGAGAAGCCGACCGTCCTGCAGGAACGACAGGCCGCCGCAGAACATGTCATGCCGCCCGTTGTTGATCTCCGTGAAGAGGCCCGTGGCGGGATCCCACACGGCTGCGTAGGTAAACTGGGGCCCGTCTGGAAAGGTCGTGCGCTGATTGGACGCAAACGTCAGCAGCCGGCCGTCCGGCAGCATGGCGGCGGAGGTGGGAATGTGCGGCGTCCAGGGGATGACGGCGCTCCAGCTGCCTTTGGTGACGTATTCCGCCGGGGAAATGGCACCCACACTCAGCACCACCGCCTCCGCAGCAGGTGCCAGCCGTGCGGCCTCTGCCAGCAAGGCATCCGCCTCGGCATGACTAACACTATCTGCTTTTACGAGATTCCCGACACCCAGCAGAAGCAGGGCACACAAACCCCTAAGGCCGGGCCTGATTAGCCGTCCCCCCAGTTGAAGGGTTGCATTTTCGCGATTCATATATGAGCAAATTTTCAAAGCTGTGAAGAAGCGGTCTTATGAGCGCTGCTCAATTCAGTTGATTGTAAGAGAACCACCGTTCTCCTGACTGTTCGCAGACCTTGATAGTTCACCCATCCGCGCTGCCAGCCCTTGCACTCCCACCGCCACTGTCTATTCTCGCCGCCCCTGTTCTTTCCCCCTTTTCGCCGTGGCCAAAAAGTCCTCCAAAAAATCCGCTGAAGAAGCCTTCTCCCCCATCCTGCCATCCGCCGCCCCTGTGGAGCACAAGCCGGTGGACACGCTCTATGGCGACTGGTTTCTCGATTACGCCAGCTACGTCATCCTTGAGCGCGCCGTGCCGCACATCAATGACGGCCTGAAGCCCGTGCACCGCCGCATCCTGCACAGCATGGACGAGCTGGAGGACGGCCGGTACAACAAGGTGGCGAACGTGGTGGGAAACACGATGAAATACCACCCGCATGGCGATGCCTCCATCGGCGATGCCATGGTGCAGCTGGGCCAGAAGGACCTGCTCATCGACACCCAGGGGAACTGGGGCAACACCCTCACCGGCGACAACGCCGCTGCTCCCCGATACATCGAAGCACGCCTGTCCAAATTTGCGCTGGATGTCGTCTTCAGTCCGAAGGTCACCGAATGGGCCGCCTCCTATGACGGCCGCAACAAGGAGCCCGTGACGCTCCCCGTGAAGTTCCCGCTGCTGCTCGCGCAGGGCGTGGAAGGCATCGCCGTGGGTCTTTCCTGCCGCATCCTGCCGCACAATTTCATTGAGCTGTGCGATGCCAGCATCGCCGCGCTGCGCGGTGAGGAAGTGAACCTGCTGCCCGACTTCATCTCCGGCGGCATCATGGACGCCGCCGACTACAACGGCGGCATGCGCGGCGGACGCATCCGCATTCGCGCCAAGATCGACGAAGGCCCGAAGAAGAACATCCTCATCATCTCCGAGATCCCCTACGGCACCACCACCGGCGGCGTGATGGACAGCATCGTCGCTGCGAATGAGAAGGGCAAAATCAAGATCGCCCGCGTCGAGGACAACACCTCGGACAAGGTGGAGATCGTGGTGCACCTCCCTCCCGGCACCGACACCGACCAGACCATCCAGGCGCTCTACGCCTTCACCGACTGCGAAGTCTCACTCTCACCGAACGCCGTCGTCATTCAGGACGACAAGCCGCGCTTCATGAACGTGAACGACCTGCTGAAGGCCAGCGCGGAGAACACCAAGAGAATCCTCGGCGAAGAGCTGGGCATCCTGCTGGGCGAGCTCAACGAGAAGTGGCACTTCAGCTCGCTTGAGAAAATCTTCATCGAGAACCGCATCTACCGCCGCATCGAAGAAGCCGAAACCTGGGAGGCCGTGATGGAGGCCATCTGGAAGGGCCTCAAGCCCCACCTCCATGTGCTCAAGCGCGAAGTCACCAACGACGACGTGGCGCGCCTGACCGAGATCAAGATCAAGCGCATCTCCAAATTCAACAGCTTCGAGGCCGACGAGCACATCCGTGAGCTGGAGGAGGAAATCGATCAGGCCGAGAAGTTCCTCAAGGGCCTGACCAAGTACACCATCCGCCACTTTGAAGAGCTCAAAAAGACCTACGGCACCGGCCGCGAGCGCAAGACCGTGATCAGCGGCTTCGAGCGCGTGGCCGCCGCCGAAGTCATCGTGCAGGGCGAGACCCTGTACCTCAATGCCAAGGAAGGCTTTGCCGGCACCAGCCTCAAGCGCGAAGGCGACCCCATCTGCAAGTGCTCCCCGCTGGATGACGTGCTCTTCTTCACCCGCGAGGGCAACATGACCGTGACCAAGGCGGCTGCGAAGTTCTTCGTGGGCAAGAACCCGCTCTACGTGAATCTCTTCAAGAAGGACGAAAGCGCCGTTTATACCATGATCTACCGTGACGGCCGCCAGGGCAGCCTCATGGCCAAGCGCTTCCGCATCGGCGGCGTCACCCGCGACAAGGAATACGTCCTCACCAAAGGCACCCCCGGCAGCAACGTCCTCTACTTCATCCGCCACGAAACCGAGGAAGACTCCAACGCCCAAAACGTCGTCGTCCACCTCAAGCCCGCCCTCTACCTGCGCAACCTTTCCATCAAATTCCCCTTCAACTCCATCGCCATCAAAGGCCGCGAGTCCCAGGGGAACATCATCACCAAGCACGCCGTGGACCGCGTGGTGCGTGAGCCGAAGAGCGGAGAGAGCGCCGAGGGGTAAGCGCACCGCCGGGAGAGGTTACGCCAGCACCGGGCCAGTCTTCGCACTCATGGGTGTGGAGGCAGGGTGCCGGTCCAAATCTCCATGGAGATCAACCTGCCTTCGGCATCATTATCAACATCCAGCAAGACGACCTGAACCTGGCCGTCTTTCTCGAGCTGGAACCAGTTGAACCAGAAGCCTGAAGCAGCATCCTCCTCAGCCTCCTCCTCATCGAGGGAGTAATGGACGAGGCCTGGGACTTCGGTCTGCAAATCTTTGAGCGTCGTGCAGCGCGACAGTCGTTCAACTGCGGGCGCCGACTCCGAGAAGGCAAACACACCCGTGCCAAATCCGTGATCCTCAAGAGGTGTTGCCTCGAGGATGGCGGGCAGCTTGGGTTTGGGGCAATCCGTCTCTCCGTAGCGGGAACCATCTGGAGTGAAAGCCGTGAAATGCAGGTCCCGTTTCTTGGGAGCGTCCTTTTCGCGCGGGCCGCGGTGATAAACGAGGGAAACACTGCCCTGATAAGAGGGGGTTAAGATGAAAAGGGCATGCCGCTCAAGAAGGGAGCGCAGGTTGCCGCGCCCCGCTGCATACTCCTCCAGCGTGCCGGCCAGAACACCACCACCCAGAAGAAGAGTCAAAACGACCGGAAGAAGAACAATTCGGCGCATGAGGTTGCGAGGGTTGATTGAGAAACACTTCTACGAACATCACTAAAGCCAAACCCCTTCATTGTCCAGCACCAGCTGTTCCAAAGCACACACCGCCTCACTTGGTCGTCATTCGCGTCAGGCCTTTTTTCACATCCAAATCTCTGAACAAATCGGAACCTCTTTCACCAACGCTTTGACCCGGAATCAATCCTCAAGGTGCTCAAGAACGTAACTGTGCAGCTTATTTCGAAAGTAAGTCTTGTCCGCGAAATAGAGCGCAAAGAACTCCCGCTCGATGGCGTCATAAGCCGAGGCGTCGAAATCGTCTTCCAGTTGGGCATCCCGAATCTGCTCGACGGCCTCGCCCCACTCCTGAATGGTGGCAGGGTAAGGAGGTGGGAAATGGACCGCCAGCACCTTGTCCGCACAGGAGGCAAACTCTGGCAGCCCCACCGCACGCAGGGCGCCTGGCACCAGATGCGCCAAACGACCGTGATCCCAGTCAAACCAGGTGACCACTCCGCCATCGCACATGGCCCCGAAGCAAGTCTCGACGCAAAGCACATCGCGAATCCAACCCGTGATGTCGTCCGGATCCCCGAAGTAGAAAGCATCGTCTGTGGCATGATAGACCAGATGGCACGCGACTTCCGGGGATCGAGCCTGCCGAATGGCTTGTTTCTGGGCTTCAGTGAGAACAAGGCGAGGCATGGAAGTGGGGCGACTCCGCCAACTCAGCATCGGTGAAGCACGGTGCAAGGTGAACTTCGACGCAGCGTTCCGTGGACCTTAGGGTGCAATGCCCAGCCTCCCGGCGCAGGCAGGTAACGCCCATCCCAGCAAGCCGGAGGCTTGCGCTACATGCGGTGTCGCCACCGGTGGTGACTTCAACTATTTCAACGATTTCAACGGGGGGTGGTTTCCACACGCCATCCGTCAGGGGGAAACTTCCGCAAATTCCGCAAATTCTGCGGGGGGGTGTACGCGCAGGCGGCCTGCCGTAGCTCAGCAAGCCGTGGTTGTGACAGGTTGAAAAGGTTCTCCACTGGCGAGGCGACGAATGAGCAAGGTGGCGCAGTGGGCGTAGAGTGAGTAGCGCGGTGAGTCATCAGCCACATACCGGATGACAGCTGGAAAGAAGGCCGTGCCCAGCTCGGCATTCGTTGCGGTGGCGGCGTTGAGCACGGCGCCAAGGATCTGCTGCGGATCAAGGGACGCATGTGGCAGGGCGCTGACGGCGGGCAGCGCCACAAGCGAAGGTTCCGAAACCGGAACCGATGTGAATGAGACCTGAAGCAGGACATGCGCAGGGCCAGTCACGTAACTGACACTACAATACTCACCGGACTGGGTATAACTCGGCATGATTGTGAATGAAACTGCGTGTTGTCCAACGTGCAGGACAGACCCTTACCAGATGCTTAAGCTGACCAACAAGCGTTGATCCCACAGGTTCGCAAGTTCACCTGACAAACCTTGTGCCCTTGAGGGCCGAAGTCATGACAGTTTGCCAAGGTAGAATCCCGTGAGTGAGCGGTGTGTTAACCCCCCCCGTTGAAATGGTTGAAATAGTTGAAGTCGCCTCCGGTGGCGACTCCGGATGTAGCGCAAGTCTCTGGCTTGCCGGGCAGTGCGTCGCGTGTACACCCCCCCGCAGAAGATGTGGAAGTTGCGGAAGTTTCCTCGGTGGCGGCTCAGGGTCAGGCGGCTGCGCGCTGGTAAAACTGGAAGCAGACGCCCGAGGGCGCGATGAGATGAAACTCCCGCCTGCCCCAGGGCTTGAGTTCCAGCGGGCCGACCCGGGCCGGGATCGCCCGATACTCCTCGTAGAGGGACTCAAGGTCGGAGACGCCGAATGCTGAAGCTCGCGTTGTCCGCCCAGTTCTGGTTGTCGTTCTCGACGAGGTTGAGGGACACGCCGTCGCGCTCGATGCCGGCCATGCCATCGCCCTGCCAGAGAATGGCGAAACCCATGTGATCCGCGTAAAAGCTCAGCGCCTCCGCCAGGCTGCCGCCGGTGGGGATCATGGGAGTGATGGAACTGAAGGAGGCTTTCATGAGCGTGGTAGAAAGGATGTCTTCTGACATAATCCTGTGAATCATGCCATCCTGTGAATCCTGTCCAAACAGGCACCGCGTTACCTGCCACTTCCAGCTTCATCTTTCCTCCACGCTGATTTAGACAGGATTCACAAGATTCCAGAATTGCAGGATTTTGAAGCAAGCGAGCAGGCCCGGTCTGAGAAAATTCTGTGAATCATGCGATCCTGTTAATCCTGTCAAAACAGGCACCGCGACACCCACCACTTCCAGCTTCATCTTTCCTCCACGCTGGTTTGGACAGAATTTACAGGATTCCAGAATTGCAGGATTATGATGCAGGCGCACAGATCTCGTCTGAGAAAATTCTGTGAATCATGCAATTCTGTTAATCCTGTCAAAACAGGCACCGCAATACCCACCACTTCCAGCTGCATCTTTGCTCGAAGCTGATTTGGACAGGATTCACAAGATTCCAGAATTTCAGGATTCGGATGCAGGCATGGGGCACAAAAAAAACGGCGGCTTGAGACAAGCCGCCGCTGGGAGGGTGATCGAATGAAAGCCTACAGAATCACGCCCGGCTCATACTTCGCGGCGTGCGGATACTCTTTCTTGATGGCGGCCACGTGTTCGCAGAAGGCGTCCACCTGCTGGGGGGCGTCGCCGGCGTTGGCTTTGCCGGCTTCGACGAGGCGCTGCATGTCTTCGGCGGTGAGGGTGAGGCGCACGTCTTCCACGAGGCGGGCGAGGAGGTCGTTCTCGCGCACCTTGCCGGTGCGCAGGTCCTTGGCCACCTGCACGGCGTGTTCTTTGATCACTTCATGGGCGGTCTCGCGACCGGCCCCTGCTTTGACGGCTTCCATCATGACGGTGGTGGTCAGGAGGAAAGGCAGGTAGCGCATGAGTTCCTGCTCCACCACGGCTTCGAAGATTTCCATCTGATTGAGCACGGTGAGCAGCGTCTCCAGCAGGCCGTCCATGGCGAGGAAGGCGTCCGGCAGCATGACGCGGCGGACGACGGAGCAGGAGACGTCCCCTTCATTCCACTGATCCCCGGCCAGACCGGAGGCCATGGTGAGGTAGCCTTTGAGGATGACGTGCAGGCCGTTGATGCGCTCGCAGGAGCGGCTGTTCATCTTGTGCGGCATGGCGGAGGAGCCCACCTGCCCTTTCGCGAAGCCTTCGCTGGCGAGTTCCTGCCCGGCCATGAGGCGCAGCGTGCGCGCAAAGCTGGACGGTCCGCTGGCGAGCTGGCAGAGCGAGGCGACCACCTGCAGATCCAAGCTGCGCGGATACACCTGCCCCACGGCATTGAAGGCCGCCGGCATGCCGAGGTGCTTCAAGATGCTGCTTTCCAGCTCGGCCGCTTTTTTCGCGTCTCCATTAAAGAGAGTGATCTGATCCAGCCGGGTGCCCACGGCACCCTTCAGCCCACGGGCCGGGTAGCTGGAGATGAGATGCTGCAGATCGCCAAAGGCCACGAGCAGTTCCTCGCCAAACATCGCCAGGCGCTTGCCCAGGGTGGTCACCTGCGCGGCCACGTTGTGCGTGCGTGCCGTGAGAGGAATGTCACGCGTCTCCTTGGCGCGACGTGCGAGGCCCGCGAGGGCGGCCACGCATTTGTTGCGTACCTCTAATAGAGAGCGGAAAACCTGAAGCTGCTCCACGTTCTCAGTCAGGTCGCGGCTGGTCATGCCTTTATGAAGGTGCTCGTGGCCCGCGAGGTCGCAGAATTCCTCGATGCGTGCCTTCACGTCATGCCGCGTCACGCGCTCGCGCTCCATGATGGAGGCCACGTTCACCTGATCCTTCACCTTTTCATAGGCTTCGATCACGCCATCGGGCACGCCGATGCCGAGATCGCGCTGGCCTTTCAAAACTGCGATCCAATAATCGCGCTCCAGTCTGACTTTCCCTTCAGGCGACCAGAGGGCGCGCATGGAGGCGGTGGCGTAACGTTCAGCGAGGACATTGGGGATGGAATCAGACATGGGAGGATTGATCTAGGCCAAGCCTGGCGACTTGGCAAATGGGTAGCCTCAGGTACACCCACTGCAAAAAAGCCATCTCCCCATGGGCACGCGTAACGTATTGGAATACAAACACTCATCGTAGCCACCATCTAAATAAAATTTAGACCATTGGACTGGCTCTATTCCGCACGTTCGATGCTCCCCATTCTGGATTGATAGCAATTGTATGATATTCTTCAGGATTTCCGAAGTTTTTTAGCTAGCACACACTTTTGGTTTGCAATTGTGGCAATAATTCGCAAATCTACCAATTATCTGGAACCACACATTTAGCCACACCCCGATATTTACCCCGTAATGATAGAAATTATCGGTTAACGTTGTTAACAACTTCTCAACGAGACTCAGTTTCGATTTTTACAGTTAATCGCAGGCAACAAGACACACTCCCAATTTTATGGCCGATCTAGCAGCACCCGAACTCATGACCGTGAAAGAGACCGCGGAATACCTCCGCATCCCTCTTCCAACGGTTTATTATCTCGTCCAGCGTGGTCAGTTGCCCGCTGTGCAAATCGGCGGTCGCTGGCGCATCAAGCGCAGCCTGCTTGACCGCGATGTGCTGCGCAAAGAAGACGAAGCCGGGCAGCCCACGGTCATGGTGGTGGATGACGACCCCGCCCTGCAGGCCCTCTTCAAGCAGTTCCTCAAGAAGGCTGGTTTCGGACGCCTCGTCGTCGGCACCGGCGCTGAAGCCATCACCATGGCGAAGAAGCAGAAGTTTGACTTCGTCTTCCTCGACCTCAAGCTTCCGGACGTTCCCGGAGATGAAGTGTATTCCCAGCTCAAGGCGCTGTATCCGGATCTCCCCATCGTGGTGATCACCGGCTACCCTGACAGCGAAATCCTCAGCCGTATACTCTCCCACGGACCGGTGACGGTGATCAAGAAGCCGATCGAATACGATCAGCTCAATCTCGCCGTGAAGCAGCTCGGCCACAAAGGCGCCGAAGCCGCCGCCTGAGTTTAGGACTGCCAAGTCACTCTCCCCACTTCATTCAGCCCCGTCAGCATCCCTGGCGGGGCTTTTTCATGCGGTGCGCGGACTTCAGTCCGCAGCACACCGCAAGCGCACAGCGACCCGAGCTTCTAATACGTCCGCTTTAAGCCATGAATGATCGTCATTACGAATTCGTCGCAGACGAGCACCCCATCGGTGTGATGAGAGCGATTCGCGAATAAGAATCCAGCGCTTCGGCGCAGTGCTGCGGACTGGAAGTCCGCGCTCCTGGGCCGCCTGGTTTCCTCGACCCGCAGGGGATGAAGGGCTGTCTTTTAGACTCTCAGCAAATCTCTCGGCAACATCCCACGCCTGCTGCCTTTCCGCATTCCAAGGACGGCGCACCTTTTTGAAGGCCCGCGACGCCACAGACCCGAAGCTTCGGACCCGCAGCAGCGGTTCCCTACCCGCCCTGCGGCACGCGCTGCTCAGGATGGTAGGGATGCGCTGTGCGCGTCCGTGGAATTCTTCGTCCCAGCGTGGGCTGCTGACGCTTCGCATTCCCCCTTTTCAAAAGCCCCCTCCCTCGGACATCCCACGGCGCACGTAAGCCGACCCGCCCGTCGAAAGCGGTAGCTGCGTTTCCCCCTTCGCTAAAGCTCCGGAGGACAAGCTGTTCCTCACTTCGCAACCGCACTCCAAATGACCGGCATGTCCGCCCAGCGCCTCACACCGCCGCCGCCGAGAAAAACACCTTCTCCGCCGTGCCGCGCAGCATCCACGCTTTGTCTTGGTCGGTGAGGAAATCGAGGCGGTCACGGATGATCGCGATGGCGTTGTGGTAGTTGTGGCCGTGCTCCACCTGGAAGGGGCAGTCGCTGGCCCACATCACACGCTGGGGACCGAAGGCATCCCGCACCTGACGGACCAGCGGACCCATGTCGGTATAAGGAGCCTTCTTTGCGCCCAAGGCATAGAAGGCGGAGGCCTTCACGTGCGTTTTGGCATGGCGTGCCAGACGCAGCAGGTTCTGCACCTCCTCAGGCTTGGCCGGCCCTGCCATGCCCAGACGGGCGAAGTGATCCACCACCACGCCCGTGTCCGGGTACCACTCGCACATCTTGTCCAGCAGCGGCAGCGTGTCCGGATTGATCAGCGGGCAGACGTTCACCTTCAGCTCCGCCGCCGTCTTCCACAGCGTGGCCATGCCCGGGGAGCCCAGCCAGTCGGAGAGATTTTTCACCTTGCCGGGAGTGATGCGGAAGCCACGCACGCCCTGCTTCACCAGGCTGCGCATGGTTTCAGCCAGCCCTGCTGCGTGCTCGTCCACGATGGCCACGCCGCTGAAGACACCGGGATGCGCGCGCATCATGTCCAGCATGTAGCTGTTGTCCGTCTGGTAGTAGCTCATCTGGATGAGCACGATGCGGTTCACCCCTTCCGGCTTGCAGTGGGCAAACAACTGCTCCGGCGTGAAGCTCGGCGGCTGCATGTCGCTCACGGCAAAACCACGGGCCAGCGGATACTTCTGCACGTCGGGCGTCCACACATGCACATGCGCGTCGATCCAGTTTCCTTTTCCTGAAGGTGAGAAAAGATTGCAGCCGGTGAGAGCGGCAGCAGCAGAGGAGGCAAGGAAGGAGCGGCGTGTCGGGTTCATCTTCACTAATCGTAGCGAAGAACTTCCCTTTTGCGCAAGCCTTTGCACCCGCAGCAGAAATCATTCATCATGCCGCCATGTCCCGACTGCGCCGAATCTGTGTTTACTGTGGCTCCTCCTCTGGCAGCGATCCCCTGCATCGCGCCGCCGCGCATGATCTGGGCGCATTTCTCGCGCAGAGCGGCATCGGGCTCGTCTATGGCGGCGGCAATGTGGGCCTGATGGGAGCCATTGCGGACGGGGCTCTTTCGCAAAAGGGAGAGGTCATCGGCGTGATCCCGCGCTCCCTCATGGAAAAAGAGCTCGGCCACGGTGGCGTGACGCAGCTTCATGTGGTCGGCAGCATGCACGAGCGCAAGCAACTCATGGTGGACCTCAGCGACGGCTTCATCGCCCTGCCCGGCGGTTTTGGCACGCTGGATGAGCTGTTCGAGACCCTCACCTGGCTGCAGCTCTCCTTTCACGACAAGCCCGTGGGCCTGCTGAATGTGGGCGGCTTTTTCGACGGCCTCATTGAATTCATCTCCCACATGAGCCGGAGCGGCTTCCTCAAGCCCGAGCACGCCGCCTGTGTCTTGGTTGAGACTCAACCCACCGCCCTGCTGGCCCGCATGGAGGCCTTCCAGCCACCGGATCTGGGCAAATGGATCGAGAAACTGGCCGCCGAGGCGCGCTAGTCTGGGGCACTCTGGGTGCGCTCCCTTTCCTCAGATCGCATTTGCCCCGGAGGGCACCCGTTTGTTCGCAGTTTCTCCCTACGCAAAGTGGAGTTCTTGACAGGTTATTCACAAACAATTGAGAGCTCTCATTTCTGTGTCTTGAGGAATCAAAAGCTAGAAATTTTCCCCAAGAGTTTGTCACAGATCAGGAACAAAACCTTGAGCGTGGAACCCTTGTGTTTGAATCGTGGAACGTGCAGGGAAGGTTCGTCGTGCAACGATTTCGACACACACTAGGCCAGCCACCTAACTAGGCAGCTGACTGTAGGAACCCCGCCTCAATAGAGCTAATAACATTTTTAATTCATTGTTGTTCAGGTATTTACACACCATTAACACAGGAAAGAAGCGCTCAATACTGCCCCCATTTGCAGGTACAGCACCTTCTACAGGCAGCCAGAGAAGGCAGCGAGGCCAAGCTGCGAGCAAACCGCCATTTGCCACCTATGGATTTCATGGCGTCATTATTTCGTTTGCAACATAAATACTTTCATTTTTGACAATCTCGCCTTTCTAGCTCTGCCCCGGCATTCCCTTTGGGTGAATCGCAAGCAATTTGTTCACACCCCCTGTGGAGAATCTTTTTCTGCCCGGGGAAAACCTCAGAAATCTTTGCCTCCGAGAAGCTTCGAAGCCTCACTTCCACCTTGTTGCCGCAGTGGGTTCCGGTAGCCTCGCCACTAAGTACTCCCCTCCCCCTATGCACGCCTACCAAATCACCGGAACCACCGGCCTCGACTCTCTGCGGGCCGTGACCCTGCCAGATCCCACACCCGGCCCCGGGGAGGTTTTGGTCCGCATCCGGGCCACCTGCCTCAACTACCGCGACTACATGAACGTCATGGGCATCCGCGGTGTGACCGGCCCCGTGCCCCGCATTCCCTGCTCCGATGGCGCGGGCGAGGTGGCGGCTGTGGGCGCAGGCGTGACCCAGTTCAAGCCCGGCGACCGCGTTGTCTGCCCCTTCATGCCCACCTGGCTGGAGGGGCAGTTTACACAGTATCACTCGTCCCAGGCCCTCGGCGGCGCCGTGGACGGCCTTCTGCGCGAGCTGGCGGTCATCCGCGCCGAAAGCCTGCTGCCCATCCCCGACTACCTTTCCACCGAAGCCGCCGCCACCCTGCCCTGCGCCGCCGTCACCGCCTGGGATGCCCTGCACTGCCGTGGCGGCTTGAAGGCCGGGGAAACCGTTCTCATCCTCGGCACCGGCGGCGTCTCGGTCTTCGCCCTGCAGTTTGCCAAGCTGGCCGGCGCCCGCGTTCTGGCCACCACGAGCTGTGACATCAAAGCCCAGCACCTCCTCAAACTGGGAGCCGATGCCGTGCACAACTACAAGACCGATCCCGACTGGGACACGTGGGCCGTGATGCAAACCGGTGGCTTGGGCGTGGACAAAGTCATCGAGATCGGCGGCCCTGAGACGCTCAATCGTTCGGTCAAAGCCACGCGCTTCGGCGGTCACATCGCCCTCATCGGCGTGCTCACGGGCACCAGCGGCGAAGTGCAGACCGTGCAGATCCTGCGCAAAGGCATCCGCCTGGACGGCATCTACGTCGGCTCACGCGAGATGTTTGCCCAGATGCTCGCGGAAATGGAGCGGGTGAAACTGCAGCCTGTGATCGACTCCACTTTTGAGTTTAAAGACGCCCCGGCAGCCTTCCAGCGCATCGCGAGTGGGAAGCACTTTGGGAAGATTGTGATCCGGGTGTGAGGGATCGAATGAGGAAGGGCTGATCAAGCTCGTCGCGACAGCCTTTTGGAGTGCGGTCGCGCAGATGCACGGCGCAAGCCTGCATCGACGACACCGCTTTCGCGGGGTCTTGAACATTCTTCGAAATCAGCACCCCGTCCGGCCAGCGAAAGCGGTGCCGCGCCCAGGCTTGTCACCGCAGTCCAAGACGCTGTCGCGCACGCGTTAGCACTTGCCCGAACGCTACCGCCACAACAGCCCCGAAAACTTCTTCGCCACGGCCTGCCGGTGCTTGGGCCATTCACGCGTCTGGAAAGCAGACCAGTCCTTCGTGGTCGCCAGCTTCTTCCCATCTGGTGTGCAGAGGATGAGCGTCACCGGCAGCCGCCCTTCGCACAGCGTCGGGTGCTCCGTGAGCGCAAAGCACTCGTGCAGCTTCACCTGCACTTCCGGTGACTCATTCGCATAGGAGACCTTCAGGCTTCCACCCGCAGGCCATGAGATGGAAAGCGGCACCAGTTCATCCAGCCAGCTCACCTGCCCCTGGGCCAGATGCTGGTGGAAGGCGGCGATCAGCGGCGCAGCTTGGGCTTCCTTCACCAAGGAAAGGCCTTTGAACGCACGGGCGAGACACGCGGTGACGGCCTCCGCATCGAAGCGCGGAAACTCCAGCTCCGGCAAGGTGGAGTGGACGAGATCCACCCGGGCGATAAACTGCTTTAGCCGATGATCCATCAGCGGCAGATCAAAGGCCCCGGCACGCTGCGCTTCGGCGAGGCAGCGTCCGCTGGCGATGGGATCAAGATCACGCTGCTGCGCCTTCTGCTCGATGACGAGGTCGCGATAGCGCACCACTTTCATCGCGGCCACACGCTTGTTTTGCGCATCAAAGAGATGCTCCACCGTGGTGGTCAGGTGCTGCGGAAACATCTCCGCGATCCACGCCGGCTGCACAGCGGTGGCAAGGCTGAGCAGCGTCAACGGCACCGGGCCACGCGAGGGCGCCTCACGCAGATTCGCAGCCACGAAAAACGCCGCCTCCTGCACCACGCTCTCGCGCACGAGCTGGCCTTGGCGCTGCTCGGTGAGATCGCACTCCGGCTTGCCGGGCAGGCGGCGTTTGGCCAGTTGATCCACGAATCCGGCCATGAGGCAGCGGAGAAGGGCTTCGTCACCTTTGGCAGTAGTTCCGCCGTCACGATCAAACAGCCGCTGCTGCTGCGCGGCATTCAGGATCTGCTGGCAGGTCTGCTCCACCTGCCGGGCCACCTGCGCATTGATGCCGTGGCTGCGGCAGCGCTCAAAGCTGAAGCCGTTCTCTTTCGCAAACTCATAGGCCCGCATCAGCGTGATGAAGTCGGAGTCCCCGCTGTCCTCAAACATCTCGCGCAAGCCTTTCATTTGCGCATCATCGCGATCCAGCCGCGCCAGCAAATCACGGCCACTGACGAGAGCGGCGCACAGGGCTGCATCCGGCACGCAGCCGCGCTGGCTGGCCTCGATCAGCATGCGCGAGTAGCGCGGGTGCATCGGCAGTCTTAGCATCTGCCGGCCCACCGGGGTGAGCTCCGCCCTGCCCTCGTGCAAGGCTCCCAGCATGGTCAGCAGCTTCTCGGCGCGCACCACGGCCTGCGGGTCCGGTTTGTCCAGCCAGTCAAACGTGGCCGCTTCCTGAATGCCGAGCGAGTGCAGCAGCAGAACCACCTCCGCCAAATCGCTGCGCTGAATCTCAGGCGTGTTGCGCTCCTCGCGGGTCTGGTGGCCGATGGAGGTCCACAAACGATGACAAGTCCCGGGTGCCGTACGCCCCGCACGCCCTTTGCGCTGGTCTGCACTGGCACGGCTGATCGGCTCCAGCAGCAGCGTGCCGATGCCGCGCTCTGCATCATAACGCGCCACGCGCGCCACGCCGCTGTCCACCACGTGGCGGATGCCGTCGATGGTGATGCTGGTCTCGGCCACGTTCGTCGCCACGATGACTTTGCGCAGCGCGTTCGGCGCAAAAGCGCGGTCCTGCTCCTGCGGCTCCAGTTCGCCGTGCAAAGGAATGCAGGCCACCCGCTCCTGCGTTCGCAGACCTCTCAGCGCGTCCAGCGTGCCATTGATCTCGCCACGCCCCGGCATGAATACGAGGATGTCGCCGGGCTCGCCTTCATACAGGATTCGCTCCACCGCCTCCGCCGCCTGCACCGTAAACGGGCGCTGATCAGGCACCGGCAGATAGCCCACCTCCACCGGAAAGCTCTGCCCTTCGGAGACAAGGATCGGGCACTGGTTTAAATACGCCGCCACCGGCTCCGCATCCAGCGTGGCGGACATCACCAGCATCACCAGATCGGGCCGCTGGCTCTGCTGCAAATGCTTCACCAATGCCAGCGCCACATCGCTGAGCAGGTTGCGCTCATGGAATTCATCAAACACCACCGCGCCGATCTTCGACAGCGCGCGGTCATCCTGCAGCCAGCGCAGCAGAATCCCTTCCGTGACAAAGCAGATGCGCGTGCCCACGCTGGTGTGGTCATCAAAGCGGATCTGATAACCCACCTCCGCGCCCAGCTTCCCTCCGCGCTCAGAGGCCACACGTGCCGCCACGGTGCGTGCGGCCACGCGACGCGGCTGCAGCACCACGATCATCTTGTCTCCCGCCACGCCCGCATCCAGCAGCATCTGCGGCACCTGCGTCGTCTTGCCCGAACCCGTCGGCGCCACCAGCACCAAGCGATTGCCGCCTTGCAACGTGCGCAGGATGTCGGCGTGAATTTTCCAGATGGGGAGCGCGGAGGGGGCAGGCATGAAGTGGGGCGCTCGCTATAAACCAGAACTTCATCTTTTTCGACGAACGATGGTGGATTCCATGCATTGGCTGCGTTTCGTCGGTTCACCCAACCACCACCCATGCACCGCCTTTCCACCCTCCTCCTTGCCCTCACTCTCTGCGTCGCACCCGTTTCTCAAGCGGAGGATTTGAAAGCCGTCGCCGCCAGTCTGGATGGCTACCGTTTCGAATTCGCCTGCCGGGACCCCATGCCGGAAAACCCCAAGCCCGGTGCCGACGGCATCTCCGCCCGTGCCACGGATGATCCCGCCACCAACGACAAGTTCACCGACGTGCGCAAGTTTGGCGGCGAGCTCGGCAAGCGCTACAAGGTCACCCTCCGCGTGCGTGGCGTGGTGGAGCCCATGATGTACAAGGACGGCCAGCAGGTGGGCGAATACTTCTACATCGGCGGCGCGCCCAACAACGCCACCTACAACATCTACCAGCTCACCGTCTCCGCCCCGGCGCAGCATTTCTTCTTCAACCGCCAGGACAAGGTGGGCCACAAGATCTTCACCATCGACTACACCGCCACGATCGAAGTCGAAGGCGGCGCCACGCTCACCCTTCACGGCAACGGCCAGAACGGCCACATGATCACCAACTTCGCCAAACTCGTCGTCCCCGAAGTCGCACCTGCCCCGCAGCCCTTCAACGGCCAGTTCATCCAGCTCAATGTGGTGGACGTGGTCGAGGTGAAGTGAGGGGCGCCGCTTTTTTAAATCAGAGCCCCCTTGCTCCATGGCACGGGTGAGAAACGGGAATGTCCCATGCGAGAACCTCATCGATGGTTCGTTTGCACCCATTCCTTTTTCCTCCCAGCCATGCTCAACCGTCTTTTGTTCCCCCTTGCGTCCCTCCTGCTGGCGACGCTGGCCTCAGTGCTGCACGCCGCACAGCCCAACATCATCCTCATCATGTCGGATGACATGGGTTTCTCGGACCTCGGCTGCTACGGTGGAGAAATCCAAACGCCGAATCTGGACCGCCTCGCGAAGGGCGGAGTGCGGCTCAGCCAGTTCTACAACGCCGGGCGCTGCTGCCCCACACGCGCCTCGTTGCTGACCGGGCTGTATCCGCATCAGGCGGGCATCGGGCACATGATGGAAGATCGCGGGCACGACGGTTATCGCGGCGATTTGAACAACCGCTGCGTCACCATCGCCGAAGTGCTCAAACCGGCAGGCTATCGGACGTATGCCGTGGGCAAATGGCACGTCACCAAGCACGCGGTGCCAGAAGGCCCCAAGCACAACTGGCCGCTGCATCGTGGCTTCGACCGCTTCTACGGTACGATCACGGGAGCGGGCAGCTTTTACGATCCCGGCACGCTGGCCCGCGATGACACGATGATCTCGCCCTTCGCCGATGCGGAATACCAGCCGAAGCAGTACTACTACACCGACGCCATCAGCGACCACGCCGTGCGTTACATCAACGAGCATGCCACCGCGCAGAAGGACAAACCTTTCTTCATGTACATGGCCTACACCGCCGCGCACTGGCCCATGCACGCGCTGCCGGAAGACGTGGCCAAATACAAGGGCAAGTATGACGCAGGCTACGAATCCATGCGGCAGGCACGCCTGCTGCGCATGCAGCAGATGGGACTCATTGCCAAGAACGCGGAGCTCTCCCCCACCTTCGGCGATTGGACACAGGTCAAAGACAAGGAGTGGGAAACGCGCTGCATGGAAACCTATGCCGCGATGATCGACCGCATGGACCAGGGCATCGGCCGCGTGGTGGGCACGCTGGAAAAGAAGGGCCTGCTGCAAAACACACTCATTCTTTTTCTCCAAGACAACGGCGGCTGCCAGGAACCCATCGGCCGTCAGGCCAAGCCGCCTGCATTCAATGACAAGACTTTCCCAGTGATCGCTCAGGATACGATTCGCCTCGATGTCATCCCCAAGCAAACCCGCGACGGCCAACCCGTGAAGCAGGGCCAGGGCATCATGCCGGGCGGGCCGAACGACTACATCGCCTATGGCGAAGCCTGGGCCAACGTCTCCAACACACCGCACCGCGAGTACAAGCATTTCGTGCATGAAGGCGGCATCTCCACCCCGCTCATCGCCCACTGGCCCGCCGGGATTCCAGACGCACAGCATGGCAAGATCGAAGCCCAGCCCGGGCATCTCATCGATCTCATGGCCACCTGCGCCGACGTGGCCGGAGCAACCTATCCCGCCGAATTCAACGGCCAGGCCATCCGCCCCAAAGAAGGCATCAGTTTGATTCCCGTCTTCAAGGGCCAGAGTCCGGCAACGCGTTCCATCTTCTGGGAGCATGAAGGCAACCGCGCTCATCGCGCCGGTCCATGGAAGCTCGTGGCCAAGGAAAACAAGCCATGGGAACTCTACAACATCGACCAGGACCGTGCTGAGATGCATGACCTCGCCACCGCAGAACCCGAGCGCGTAGAAGCCATGTCCGCAGCTTGGGAAACTTGGGCGGCACACGCGCAAGTGCTGCCCGTCGGCGCTTGGAAAAAGCCGGACATTGTCAAAAATGCGAAGAGCAAACGGTCTAAATAAATGAGCAGGCCTCATTGATTTTGGAATGAAACATGCTCACGTCCTTCCCTATGGACCTTTCCCAAATTGCACTCGATGTTCCCACGTTGAAACTGAGTCTGGCAATCGTTGGAGGCCTGCTTCTTATCTCGATGGTGAGGATTGTGTTTCTGCTGCGCACCAACTCCCGTCTGCGCGAAAGCACCGCCAAAATGGAGCAGCAGGTGCTCAACCAGCATCAGGCGCTCCTCTCGGTTCGTTCAGATTCCAATGCCTGGCGCGGAGAACTGCAGCGCATGTTTGATTCTTTCCGTGCGGAGTTCTCCAAACGTCTCGAAGAATCCGAACAACGTTACAAGGAGGTCCAGCAGCGCTGTGAAACCGCCGTCAAGCCGACTGAAGTCTTTGCACCGCCACCCGCCGTGCTGGCCAAGATTGTAGCACCGGAAGAGAAACCCGTGCTGCCCGTTCCGGCGCTGAACATCTCCTGAACCAAGCCATCTCAGAAAGCCACGCGGAATTGAAATTCAGCGCAGGGCCAAGGACCTCCCACAAGACTGATTTAGAACAACATTTGCCGCACACACAGGAATGAATAGTGAAATGCCTCAGGACCTCCAGGCTTTGATCATCGGACTCAGCATCGTAAGTGGTTTGTTTCTGCTTTCCTTGGTTCGCACGTTTCGGCTCCTTCGCGCCAACCACCGCATGGAGGTTGAAATCGCCAGGATGGAAAAGCAGGCCGTGCTGCAGCAGCTGGAGGTCACCTCCGTCCACCATGACGCCATGTCCTGGAGAGCCAAAACCCAGCGGCAGTTTGATGCCCTGCGCAGTGAACTTTCACACCGGCTGCAGCAGGTGGATCAGGGGGGTGCCAATGCCCTGAAGGAAATGGATGCCGTGCATCAGCAGACGCTGGCGGTCGCACTTGCCAAGATCTCCGAGCTTGAGGCCGCGCTGGCCGCCCAGCCAAAGCCGGCAGCCGCAGCACTTCCGCCACCCTTCACCGCCGCTCTTCCCAAGCCACCCCCGGCTGCTCTGCCTCCGCTGCCTGCCATGGACACGCTGCGCATCCAGTCGCTTGAGTCTGAACTCGCTGCCGCCAAGGCGGAAATCGCCAGCGCCAGGCAGCAGAACTCCGCGCTGCAGCGTGCCTTGCTGCTCGCACGACGCAGAATGCCAGCCCCGGCCATGCGGAAAAGCCCCCCTCGGGGCACGGTTCGCAGCGCCTGATCGAAGAAATCGACCAAATGTTTTTTCCTCTCGCCAAGCGTGAGAGACCGTCTTTATTCAGAAACGTAATGCAGGCCCTTAGCCCTGCACGCCACCCCCACACTTTTCGCATCATGACTGACAACCCCACCGCAGATTCCGTCTTTGGAAGCAGTCCTTCGCACGACCCTTTTCAAGCCGCGAAAGCCAGCGCCTTGAAAGCCGCCGAGGAGCTGCGTGCCGCAGCTGCGCAAAAGGCTTCCGAATTCCGCGCTGCCGCGGAAACAAAGGCACAGCAGTTCCGCGACACCGCCGAGCAGAAAGCGACCAACATCAAGGAGAAGGCCGGCGAATTCGCCGATCACACCCTCAGCGAAGCGCGTGTGCGCTATGACGACCTGCGCGCCGAGGCGGAAAAATTCGCTCGTGAAAAGCCGCTGCAGGCTCTGCTCACCGCCTTTGGCATTGGATTCGTCGTCGGGGCCATTCTGCGTCGCTGATTCTTACATCGCGCCCCCTTTTCATGAACCCCGGCACGCCGCCCGCCCCCGAGGAACGCGCCAGCGCAACAGGACTGTTGCGCGCCGTCGCCTTGTACATTGAGTCACGCGGACGCCTGCTGCACATTGAAGGCCAGGAGGCGGGCAGCCGCCTCACCAATCTCTCCGGCATGTTCATGCTGGCCTTTGCCGCCTTTGTCATCGGCTGGATGCTGGCCGCCCCCGCACTTGTCTGGATCATCGCAGACGCCAATGGCTGGCACTGGACGCGGGTGGCTCTTGCCGGTGCCGGCATTCATCTCTTCCTCGGCGTGCTGCTGCTCGCCGGACTGAAGTCCAGGCTGCGCGGCATGCAGCTCTTTGAGGAAACTTTCAATCAATTCCGCCGGGATCGCGAATGGCTCGCCAGCAACAAGAACAACTAACCCCGAAGCAGCAGGCTTTGCGTGATCTGGAAGACGCCCGTGCGTCTCTGGCGCATCATGCTGCCCATGCGGTGGAGGAATGGAGTCCGCGGGCCCTGATCACCCGCAGCGTGGAAAAGCACCGTGCGCTGTGGATTGGAGCCGCCGCCGTCGCAGGTCTGGCGGTGCTGAAGGCCGTCTGGCCCTCGAGGGGCACATCCCGCCATCATGAAGGTTCCCTTAGTGGCGCTCAGAGAAGCGGTTTGTTTGCTCTGCTTCTCAGTCCGCTGCTCGGTCTCGCTCGTAAATCCTTGATGAATTACGGCACTCAGTTGTTTGAAACTTACCTGCGCCAGAAAATATCTCCGAACGTCCCGGATTCAGAAGCAGTCTAGCGTCATCACCCTTTCATGTCCGATCCCAACCAACCCCCACAAGATCTCCTTCCTGTTTTAGGCTCCGTGGACGACTACCTGCGTTTTTGCATGGAGTATGATGCGTCTGACTTGCATCTCGCCACCGGCGCACAACCAGTCTGGCGTCGCTACGGCAACCTGCAGCCCATCTGGGACAATGCAGCGATCCTCACCCCGGAAGACGCCCGCCGCCTCGCCTACGGCTTTCTGGGAGAGACCCACGTCAAACAGCTCGAATCTCGCGGTGACGTCGATTTCGCCTACTCGCCTCCGTTCGGTCGTTTCCGTTCTTCCGTCGTTCAGCAGCGCCTGGGCATCGACATGGTCTTCCGCGTCATCAAGACGCAGATCAAATCTGTCGAAGATCTTGGACTGCCTGCCACGGCCAAAACACTCACCCGTTTCCACAACGGCCTGATCCTCGTCACCGGCCCTGTCGGCTGCGGCAAGTCCACCACGCTTGCCGCGCTGGTCGATTCCATCAATCAAGAGCGGGAGGATCACATCATCACGCTGGAAGACCCGATTGAGTACATCCTTGAGCCGAAGGGCTGCCACGTGAATCAGCGCGAAGTGCACACGCACACGGCCTCCTTTGCCGCCGCGCTGCGCGGTGCGCTGCGTGAAGACCCGGACGTCATCATGATCGGTGAAATGCGCGACCTTGAAACCATCTCCCTGGCGATCACGGCTGCGGAAACGGGCCACTTGGTGCTGGGCACGCTGCATACCAGCAGCGCCGCACGTACACTGGACCGTGTGCTGGATGTGTTCCCCATCGATCAGCGGGATCAGATCCGCATCATGGTGTCTGAATCCCTGCGTGGCATTCTTTCCCAGCAGCTCGTTCCCAGACTCGACGGCAATGGCCGCGTGATGGCGCTGGAAGTGCTGGTGAACACGCCGGCCGTCGGCAATTGCATTCGTGAAGGCAAGACCTACATGCTCGCGGGTGTGATGCAGACCGGCAAAGGCGTCGGGATGATCACGATGGATGATTCACTGCGCAATCTGTACTCGACCGGACAGATCAGCCGCGAGGAGTGTGAGTTCCGCGCCGAAGACAAGGTCATGATGAAAAAATTCTTTGAATCCTGAGGCCATCAGCCAAGCCAACCGACCACTGCGAACGTCTCATGCCAATCATTGATCAATATTTCCAGAAGCTCATCGAACTGGGCGGATCCGACCTTCACCTCAGCCAGAAGCAGCCGCCCAAGGTGCGCGTGCACGGCAGCATCAAGCCCATCTCAGACCAGATCCTGGACGAGCGCCTCATGGAAACCATGATGCGTGAAATCTGCGAGCCCCGCGCCTGGGACCGCTACAAGGAGAAGGGAGACCTCGACTTCGCCTACGAGATGGATGCGGACAACCGCTTCCGCTGCAACTACCTGCGTCAGCAGCACGGCTACGCCGCCGTGTTTCGTATCATCCCCACCAAGATCGCCACCCTGGAGCAGCTGGGCATCCCGCCCGTGGTGAAGGAGTTCGGCCACATGCGCAGCGGCCTGGTGCTCGTCACCGGCCCCACCGGTTCGGGCAAATCCACCACGCTGGCCGCCCTGCTGGATTACATCAACACCAACTTCCGCCGCCACATCATCACGATCGAAGAACCGATCGAGTTCGTGCACCGCAACAAGAAGAGCATCATCACCCAGCGTGAGGTGCCCATCCAGACCCCATCGTTCGCCGACGGCCTGCGCGCTGCTCTGCGTGAGGATGCGGACATCGTGCTCGTGGGCGAAATGCGCGACCTTGAAACCATCTCTCTGGCCCTTACGGCAGCAGAGACCGGCCTGCTCGTCTTCGGCACCCTGCACACCAACAACGCCCGCAAAACCGTTGACCGTATCATTGACGTCTTCCCTTCCGATCAGCAGAGCCAGGTACGCACCATGCTCGCCGCCTCGCTCAAGGGCGTGGTCGCCCAGCTCCTCATGAAGAAGTCTGACGGCAAGGGCCGTGCCGCCGTGAATGAAATCATGGTGTCCAATCCCGCCGTCGGCGCCATCATTCGTGAAGGTGCCACACAGAAGCTCTACGACGTCATCATCGGCGGCAAATCCCAGGGCATGCAGTTCATGGACGAAGCCATCTGGCAGAAGCTCCGTGACGGCTACGTCACCCCGATGGAAGCCTACATGAAGGCTATCGACAAAAACCGCTTCAAAGCCTTCCTTCCTCCCGAGGATGCCGGCCTTGCCGTCGCCAGCGGCGGCGATGCCAACAAATAGTCAGCAGCAGACTGGCAGTGAAGCAGTTGAGTCTTGCCGCAGCTACTGCGGTGAATTAACATCGTTTTAATTCAAGGATGAGCACGGCTTCCGAGGACCATTCGTCAGAACAGCCGCAACGCACCAGTCATCAGCCTGGCCCGTTGGCCATCCTTGCGGCCACGGCGCTGGGTGGAGTCATTGCGGCACGCATCCGCAAAGCCCCCCTGCTCTTCGCCGCAGGTGCTGCTGCCATGGCGATGCTGAAGCAGAAAAAGACCGCCGCTCCGCCGACGCCGGCCACGCCAAAGAGCCTGCCGCCCCCAGCTCCCCTCACGCCTGAAATTCCTGTGGTAAGCCAGGTCGAACAGTGGCTTTCCCGCCAGATCATTCGCGAAGAGCAGGCCCCTGTCATTGATTTCTCCGCAGCCAGCATCACGCCAGAAGAGCCCGAAGAAGATTACCAGCCGGAATCCTTCCTTCTGGATGAATTTGAGGAATTTCCCAGCTCACTACCACCGCCCAACAACGATGTCTTTGCCGGCCTCAGTGAGCCCGCCTCGCAGGCAATGCCGATGCCGATTGCAGCGCCTGCGCCGGAAATCGTGGAGATAGAAGCGGAACAAGAGCCAGAAGCCCCACCTTCGCAGCCTTTGCCATTTCTACAGCAGGTCCCTCCCCCGTTCTTCCCTCCGCAATTTCTACAGCAGACGCCACCTCCACTTGAGCCTGAGCGAGTGCAGTTGCAGACGCCGCCCCCGCCGTCGCCATCGCTTCCCGTTGCGGCAGATGCTGCATGGACTCTCGGTGTCGATCCTCTGCCGAGCTTGAACGAATCCGCGCCCTACGTCCCCCCCGTCGGCGACATGTTCTTCAGCACTCCGGTGCCGCAAGAAGCCCCCAAGAGCACCGTGGAGCCTCCGCACTCCCACATGTTCTCCACCGCCCCTTTGCAGCATGAAGAGCCCGGACCGCCGCTCTTCTTTTCCTCTTCGGTATTCCAAGGGGCGGCACTCCCGGATGAAATCCAGGTCACCCCACCCTTTGTCCCCGCGTCGCCCATGCCACCACCGGCTGCGGCCGCCGAGGCCCCTGCGTGGGAACCAGCACTCTTTTTTGAACCTCAGCCCGCGGCAGCAGCAGCGCGGGATATCCCGGTCGTGTTGGCGGCTCCTGGCGAAGCATCCTTCGATCCCCCGCTGGCCGCAGCACCTCACAATCCATGGCAGCCTGAACCGGACGTGTTTTCAACAACGCCCGCAGTTCCCTTTCAGCCTCAGACGGCAGGCACCGTGGTCGAAGCCGAGATCATCCTGCGCCCGCGTGCTCCGATGCAAAACTCCGTCACTGCGAAATCCAAATTGGCCCCTCAGAGCTTCGCCAAGCCATTCTCCGAAGAAGACAGCACCGCCACTCCTGCCGAAAACGCCAACGACGCCCACCTTCCGGGACCGCTGCAATCTCAGCATGATCCCAAGCCACGCCCGACCTGGCGCTCCTGGTGGCGGGGTGACTGAGGCTGTTTTCAGGGAAATGCGAGCACTCTGCTCTGCTCATAAAATGATGGCACTGCATCGTAGTGACCAGTCACCGGTTCAAAGCGCCCATTTTTGCATTGTTTGAGGTAGGCCAGAAAAGTCGGATGATAAGCAGACCAGGTTACGGTTCCTTGTCCCACTCCGTTTACTTTCACGGTGGCCTCACGCTCAACGGGGCCAATGGCAAACTTCACGAACTGGGCTCCGTTATTGATGCTACGCACACGGTCCGAGTAAGTGAAGTGAACGATTTTCAGCGGCTTTTCAGTATTCGCCGAACCTTTGAAAACAGTAAGGACTTTGAAGGTGGTGACCCACGCCTGATAGTCTTCCTTTGAGAGATGTGAATTTTGGAGAAAGTCCGGTTCCAAGTCTGTTTTCTCGGTGCTTACCGCCTCGATCACAACCACCGTATCAGCCGCAGTCGTCAGTTCGGCTTGCGTCCAAGTTTTCACCAACCGTGCCTGCGCCCAGCAAGCGATTCCAACCAGGGTAATAGTCAGCAACTTTTTCATGATAGTGCTTTCAAGATAAACAATCCGAACAGTTCTCGTCGAGTTTACAATGACATTGATCAAACCTTGATCGCCGCTTTCCGTTTGTACAACCAAGTGAACACACAGAGGCCCAGCAGCGTCAGCGCAAACCAGTCGCCAAAGCGTGCATAGAGCGTCAGGTGACCTGCACGCGGCACCTTGACCTCGCCGGGCAGGGTTCCTTCGATGAAGGTTGAACCCGTCTCAGGATCTTTCAGCCGGGAGGTGATGCGACCGCAGGTGTCGATGAAGCAGCTCACGCCCGTATTCGTGGCACGCACCATGGGGCGGCGCAGTTCGATGGCACGGAAGAGCGCATTGGTCAGATGCACCTCGGGTTCTTCACTTTGCAGGAACCAGCCATCGTTGGTGATGTTCACGATCATCTGCGGCGCCTCTCGCACAAACTTGCGCGCCAGACTGCCCACGGTGTCTTCAAAACAGATGAGCGGGATGATCTGCACCTGCGGCTGCTCCAGCAGCATCGGCTCGGTTTTGTCTCCCGGCGTGAAGGCCCCTTCAAACATGCTGCTCAGAAAGGAAAAAGGCGGGATGCTTTTCAGCGGCAGGTATTCGCCAAAAGGCACCAGATGCACCTTGTGGTAATCCTGCCGATGCTCGGCGCTGCCACGAAACAGCACGGCGGACACATGCCCGATCTCCGCGCTCTTATAGAGATCCGTGCCAAAGAAGAGGCTGAAGTCTCCGGCCTGCAGCATGTCATTGAAGTAATTTTTGTGGAAGTCCTGCGGGAGATAGTGATACCGGTCCTCCAGATTCACCGGCAGCGCGCTCTCCGGCCAGATGATGAGATCCGTGGAGGTCTTGCCCTCCTTCGCCGTGCCATACATGCGGGTGAACTGATCGAGGTGCTGATACGTTTGCTCCGCCAGCCTGCCCGTCGCGGCATCCACCAGCGACACGTTGGGCTGCACCAGAACGGTGCGCACGGTAATGGCGTCCTGCTCTTTGGCGGTCAGCTTCAGCATTCCATACCCCGCCGTGCTGAGCATGAGGATCAAAGCCACGGTGAAATCGAGCCGCGTCTTGCACGTGCCCTCTCCGCGATAAGCGATGATGAGGCGCGTCATCGTGTTCCATGCCGTGCAGGCCATGAACACCGGCAGAAAGGAAAGACCAAAGACGCCCACCAAATCCGCCGCCTGAATGAGAGGCAGCATGCCGTACATGGCCACACCGAGACCGTTCCAACCAAAGCCGGTGAAGACCGTCGTGCTGCGCAGCCATTCACACGCCACCCATGCCGAAGCAGCGAGAAAGGAACACGCCAGGGAATGCAGCGTGCTGGGCCACCACGCATCCTTGGTCAGTGTGGCCACATTGGGCCGTGCAAAGCGATGCGTGAACCAGGCCCACAGCCCAAAGTAAACCGCGCAGTATCCAGAAAGACCGACCAGCGCGCCGAATCCTGCCAGCTCCGGCAGCAGTCCCGACCAAGAGTCGTCGATCGCATTGCCAAGCCTCACGCGCGCCGAATGATGCACCCACTTCAGATTGATCAAAAAGAAGGCCAGGCCGGCCAGATAGCCGCGCCAAAACGGACGCACTTTGACACCCTCTGCATGCTTCCAGGGCCACAAGACGGCCAGCAGCGGCAGGAGCCACAGCCAGACCGCGAGATTGGAATTCCAGCCTGGAAAGGCAAATGTCAGAATGATCCCGCTGAGCAGCGGGGCAATGAGCATGAACAGGCGCAGTCGTTTGGTATCAGTCACGGGCCGGGATCATGCCGCCGCCAGACGAAAAGCCAAACGTACATTCCGTCATTTTCACCGTGTCCGATTCCTCCCAAAAGTTGTCCGCACATCAGGCTGGCCAGAAAGCGTTATTTCGAGTGAGATTTCACATCACCAACCATGAAAGCGATCCTGCTCATCCTCTTCACTGCCGTTTTAGCCCATGCTGCACCCACCGGCCCCATCCGCGTGCTGTATCTGGATGCCGAGGGCAAGGCGCAAACCGCCGTCGGCCCGCTGCATGAGGCCATGCGTGATCTGGGCCGCGATGCGATCTGGTTTGACTATGCCAAGGAGGAACTGCCAGCCGAAAACTACGACCTCATCGTCAAGCCCGGCAGCGATCTGAGCCGCGAGGCCATCCTTTCCATACTCAGCGCCGAGCGCAAAGCCAGCTACGAAGCCTTCCTCAAGCAGCGCGATCCCGAAGAGCGCAAGAAGCACCCGCAGGTGGCCAATTACGAGAAGCGCCCGGAACCGCTCACACTGCAACTGCCCATGAGCGTGAAAGCCAGCATGGAGCGCACGCAGGTGCCGGCGGATTGCGAATTGAAGCTCTTCGCCAGCGAGCCGGACATCGCCAAGCCCATCGCCTTCGCCTGGGATGAGCGTGGCCGCTGCTGGGTAGTGGAGACGCGCGACTACCCGCATGGCGTCACCGACAGTGGCGAAGGCCAGGACAGCATCAAGATCTGCGAAGACACCGACGGCGATGGCAAGGCCGACAAGTTCACCGTCTTCGCCGACAAGCTCAACCTGCCCACGGGCATCGTGTTTGCGCGCAAAGGCATCATCGTGGCCGCGCCGCCGAAGTTCATCTACCTTGAGGACACCAACGGCGACGACAAAGCCGATGTGCGTGAAACCGTGATCGACTGCTGGGGCATCCGCGACACGCATGCCCAGGCCAGCAATCTGCACTACGGCTTCGACAACTGGCTCTACGGCTGCGTGGGCTACAGCGGCATCGAAGGTTACGTCGGCGGCAAGAAGCATCAGTTCGCCATGGGCACCTATCGCTTCAAGGCAGACGGCAGCGCCATCGAGTTCCTGCATCAGTTCACCAACAACTCCTGGGCGCACAGCACCAACGATGCGGGCGATCAGTTCGGCGGCACCGCGAACGGCGCGCCCATCTTCTTTGGAGGCATCCCTGGAACCGTTTACCCCGAAGGCTCACGCGGCATGACGGCCAAGAAAATCAACGTGGTCGAGGCCTGCCACACCATCACGCCCAACTTTCGTCAGGTGGATGTGTTCGGCGGCTACACGGCGGCAGCGGGCAGCAATTTTATCTACAGCGGCAACCTGCCCAAGCGCTTCCAAGGGAAGGCCATGGTCTGCGAACCCACGATGAAGGTCGTCTCACTCTTCGATGTGCAGCCCGATGGCGCCGGCTGGAAGGCGCTCGACTTCATGAACATCTACGCCAGCAGCGATGAGTGGAATTCCCCCGTCCACGCCGAAGTCGGCCCAGACGGCGCGGTGTGGGTGGCCGATTTCCAAAACTTCATCATCCAGCACAATCCCACCCCAAGCCTGGAACGCGGCGGCTTCGTGGCCACCACCGGCAAAGGCGGCGCGCATGAGAATGATCTGCGCGATCACAGCCGCGGGCGGATTTACCGGATCGTTGCCAAGGGGACGAATCCCAAGGCGGAGAAGCCTGCACTGACTGCCAGCACCCAGTATGCGCGCCTCACCGCGCAGCGTGAGATGGTCGAAAGCAGCGAGAGTGTGGATGTGAAGAGCATCGACCACACAGTGCTGAATGCGAGTGACAGCACGGCCGCCATCCACGCCTTATGGAGTCTGCAAGGGCTGGGCAAACTTGATGAAGCCACCCACAAAGCCGCTCTGCTGGCCAAGGACGCCGGGTTGCGCCGCAATGCCATTCGCGCCCTCGGCAACGATGCCAAAGCGCAATCCCTGCTCTTCGGCACCGGCGTCATCAGCGATCCAGATCTCCACACGCGCCTTGCCGCTTTCGTGAAGCTCGCCGACTTCCCCACCACGCCAGAAATCCAAACGCTGGTGAAAAAACTCGCCATTGATCCGGTGGTGAAGAATGACGAATGGCTGGCCGAAGCCGCCAAGATGCTGGGCAAGAAACACAAGGCCCTGAACTACAAGGAAGGACCCAATCTCCTGCCGAATCCCGGCTTTGAGGAAGTGGTGGCAGGTGCCAAAACACCGACCGGCTGGACGCTGCGCAACTACGGCACGAAGCCCGGCAATGCCGGGGCCGAATGGAGCATCGTCACCGATGAGAAGATGATCCACAGTGGCAAGCAGGCCTTCCGCGTCATCACCCGCGATGATGCCGACACCAGTTTCTTTGCCGATGTACCGCTGAAGCCGAACACGGAATACAAGCTCAGCGCCTGGATCAAGACCCACGGCTTCCGTGGCAAAGCCAGCCTCAATGACCACCTTGGCCGCTCTGAAACGACCAAGCTCACCCGCACGCAGGACTGGACTGAAGTGGACGTGACCTTCAACAGCAAGACCCGCGACAAGGCGAGCATCAACCTGCTGCACGTGGGCAAAGGTGACACCTACTTTGATGATGTGCGCCTGGTGGAGCTGATTCCCGAAATTGAAGACGATGAATCCAAACTCGCAGGTGATGTGAAGCGCGGTGAAAAGATCTTCTGGGAGCACCCCGTGGCCGCCTGCAAAAACTGCCACATGCTCAAAGGCCAAGGCAGCGCCGTCGGCCCAGCGCTGGACGGCATCGCCACGCGCAAGGACGCCGCCTACATCCTCGAAAGCCTCACCAATCCGAACGCCAAACTCGCCGAAGGCTACACCGCCACACCGATCTCTCCGATGCCGCCGATGAACCTCATCCTAAAGCCTCAGGAGTTCGCCGATGTGAAGGCGTTCATCATGAGCCTGAAGTGAAGCAGCGCCTGCCATGAACTTCATTGCGCGCGCTCTTCTGCTGATCCTGACCACCTGCCCTGCTTTGTCGCACTCGGTCGAAAGCGAGCCGCGCAAGTCGTGGGGACCGATCGTGCTGAAGGAAGATGACCGCCCCGCCTTTCCCCCGCCACCCGAAGGCTGGGACAAGCGGCGGGAAGGCATCCCTCACGGCAAACTGACGATGATCGAGTACGATTCCAAGACCGTGGGCACGCGGCGGCGGATGAATGTGTACACACCTCCAGGTTACACGTCGGAGACAAAACTGCCGGTGCTCTACCTGCTGCACGGCATCGGCGGCGATGAAACAGAGTGGGAGCGCTTTGCCCACCCGGACGTGCTGATGGACAATCTCCTCGCCGATGGGAAAGCGGTGCCGATGATCGTGGTCATGCCAAACGGCCGCGCGCAGAAAAACGACCGGCCCACAGGCGATGTCTTCAAGCATGCGCCAGCCTTTGCGGTGTTTGAGCAGGACCTGCTGGACGATGTGATCCCGACCATTGAAGCGCGCTATGCCGTGCAGGCGGACCGCGAGCACCGTGCGCTGGCCGGACTCTCCATGGGGGGCGGGCAGGCGCTGAATTTCGGGCTGGGTCATCCATTGCTCTTTGCATGGGTCGGCGGCTTCTCCTCCGCACCCAACACCCGCAAACCCGCCGAACTGCTGCCGAACTCCAATGCAACCAAACACCTCCGCCTGCTCTGGCTTTCCTGCGGCAGCAAGGATGGGCTCTTTTCCATCAGTCAGGATTTCCATGCCTGGCTGAAGACCCAGGATGTACCGCATGTATGGCACGTCACCGACCATGAACACGACGCCCCGGAGTGGAAGCAGGCGTTGTATCATTTCCTGCAGCAGCTCACTTTCAGCGCGGCCCCATCGGCAGGAGGCGAGAGCTCTCCGCAAAAGGGTGGAGCGTCAAAAATCGGCAAATGATGCACGGAAAGTTTCTGGCTGCCGGGCAGAGTCATGCTCGGTAATTCTGCATAGCCACGCCTGAAAAGAGTTCCAAATACCACTTCATGCCACAAATATCTTTGCAGCCGCAAACACCTCATCATGGCTCAATCCTCGTTCGCGGCCCGCTTTAAACGCCTCAAAGCGTTTCTCGACCTCCGCTGAAATCGTGGAGTCTTTTTCCCACTGTGCTGGCAAATCCGCGTCCACCGTCTCCCAGATGATTTCTGCCAGAAAGCGTCTTTCCTCGGATGAAAGACGAGCGGCTTGAGCAAAAAGATCGAAAACAGCCATGATAGCGAAGAATAGCACCAATCCGCCACGCTGAAAGTCCCTGCTGGAGCCGACGTATCTGTGACATCCCATGTCCTTCTCGTCCTCCGCCTCCCCCCACCGCTGCTCCGGCCCGCTGTCACGGCGGAGTTTTCTCAGCATGGGCACGCTCGGACTCACAGGCTGGTCACTGAGCGACACCTTGCGTGCAGAGACGATCGCCAAGGCGGCAGGAAAACGGCTCAAGGACAAGTCGGTCATTTTTGTCTGGTTGCCGGGCGGCATGTCGCAGCTGGAGAGCTATGACATGAAACCGAATGCGCCGGTGGAATATCGTGGTGTGCTCAATCCGATCCGTACCAAGGTGCCCGGCACACACATCTGCGAACTGTTTCCCAAGCAGGCCAAAATCGCTGACAAGTTCAACATCATCCGCAGCGTGCATCATGAGTTCTCGGATCATGGCGGAGGGCACAAGCGCTTCATGACCGGGCGCAATCCCGCGCTGCCGGTGGGCTTCGTCAATGATGCGCCCTCGGTGCAGTCCATCATCACCCGCAAGCTGCAGCGCGCCGGGCAGCCCATGCCCACCTGTGTGGCAGGTGTGGATCGTGGTCGCAGCGGCATCGATGTGTTTTCCATGGGCGCAGCCTATCTCGGGCCTTCCGCCTCCCCGTTCATGGTGGTGGGAGATCCCAGCGCCAAGGATTTCAAGGTCGAGAACATCGGCCTGACGCCTGACATGGCTTCACGCATGGACGACCGCATGCACCTGCTCAAGGGCATGGACAATCTCAAGCGCGAGATGGACCGCAGCGGCCTCATGGACGCCATGGACAGCTTCAGTCAGAGGGCGTTTGGCATGCTCACCACGCCCTCGGTGCGTGATGCCTTTGACCTGACCCAGGAGTCTGCCCAGACACGCGAGCGCTACGGCTACAGCACCTACGGCCAGCGCGGACTCATGGCACGCCGTCTCGTGGAAGCTGGCTGCCGTTTTGTGACCATGGTTTGGGAGAACCCTTTCTCCACGACCATCCCGAAAAACTGCACCTACAACTGGGACAGCCACGCGGTGAACTGTGACATGTACGCCGACGCCCGCTGGCGCATGCCGGTGTATGATCAGGCAGCGTCTGCATTGATCGAGGACATCCACCAGCGCGGGCTGGATAAAGACGTGCTCGTCATCATCACCGGTGAGTTTGGCCGCACACCCAAGATCAACACGCAGATCGGCACCCAGACCGGCGTGAGCCAGCCTGGGCGCGACCATTGGCCCAGTGCAATGTCCTTCATCGTCAGCGGCGGCGGCATGCAAACTGGCCAGATCATCGGAGCGACAAATCCACGGGCAGAATTCCCCATCGAGCGCCCACTGAGCCCCAACGACCTCTGGGCCACGGTGTATCAGCATCTCGGCATCGACCCGGAAGACTCCTTTGATGACTTTCAGGGCCGCCCGATGCCCATCCTCCCCTTCGGGGATCCAATCAAAGAACTGCTCCCGCTGGCGTAAATACGGCAGGGCATCCAAAACGGAGAGCAGCAACGTTAGTTTGACCTGAAGGCCAGTCTGGCCTTGATAACCGGACTCCTGGCCACACGGCCTGAACGCAACCCACACCCACACAACCTCTATGGCACTCTCCGTCGGCTCCAAAGCCCCTGGCTTCACCCTCAAATCGAAATCCGCCACCGGCCTTAGCGATGTCTCGCTCCCAGCTGGCAAGAACACCGTCCTGCTTTTCTTCCCCCTCGCTTTCACAGGCGTCTGCACCCAGGAACTCTGCGACATTACCGCAGGTCTCAGCTCCTACAGCGACTTGAACGCCGATGTCATCGGCATCAGCGTGGACAGCCCCTTTGCACAGGAAGCCTGGGCTCAGAAGGAAAAGATCGGCATCACGCTTGTCAGCGACCTGAACAAAGAAACCACCAAGGCTTACGACGTGCTCTTCCCAGGCCTCGCCGGCATCGGCGACACCTCCGCCCGCGCAGCTTTCGTCATCGACAAAAATGGCGTCATTCAATACGCCGAACAGACCGCCACACCGAAAGATCTTCCTGACTTCGCTGCGGTGAAGGCCAAGCTTGCTGAGCTGTCGTAATCGACCTGCAGTTTTCAACACTCCGATGCCATGTGATTCATCATCACATGGCATTTTTTGTGGTTGAGTGCTCAGGCCGTTCGTAGCTTTGTTCTGTCATCTACCCTAATCATGGCCGCTCACGCTGATCAATTCTCCATCCCCACCCGGGGCAAGGGCACCTATGAAATCACCGAGCGCTGTCAGGAGATCGTGCGCGTCAGTGGCATCCGCACGGGCACGGTCACTGTGTTTGTGCAGCACACAAGCGCGAGCCTGGTGATCTACGAGAATGCCGATCCATCCGCACGCACCGACCTGCACAGCTTCTTTGACCACCTAGTTCCAGAGGACACGCCTTATTTCGTTCACACCTATGAGGGGCCGGACGACATGCCGAGCCATCTGCGCATGGCGCTGACCCGCACCTCCGAAGTCATTCCCGTCGTGAACGGCAGACTCGCCCTTGGGACATGGCAGGGTATTTTTCTATTCGAGCACCGCCGTGCCCCGCATACGCGGAGCATTGTGGTCAGCGTGGTGGGGGAATGAATGCGAAATATCGCATGCCAGCGCTCTTACGCGGCATCCACACCATCCAACGCGCGGAGATAATCAAACGAGTAAAGCCCGGTATTGTGCCCGTCACTGAAATCAAACTGGATCGCGTAGCCGCCAACCATGCGCCAGTCCTTCACCGTGACGCCAGGAAAGTGCTTTTGATTGGTGCCACCGATCTTTTTTCCAAGAAGATCTCGTTCGCCGGTGTTCTCGGCGCTGGGTGAGGCGGCGCGCAGTTTTTCCATGGAGATGAACTGCTCGGTGCCATCGCTCCAAACGAGGGCAACTTCGGTTCCGATGAGTTCCAGGCGGGTCGGTGTCATGAGAGAAAGGCTACGAGGGTGGGAAAGCAAAAGGGACGCCCGAAAGCGTCCCTCTTGAAGAATGATGGCTAATCCGGAGGGATTAACGGGAGTAGAGTTCGACGACGAGCTGCTCGTTGGCGATCGGGTTGATCTCTTCGCGCACTGGGACGCGATTGACAACACCGCTCATCTTGTCGCGATCGACAGTCATCCAGTCAGAAGCAGGAGTGCCCTGGGTCATTTCAAGGAAACGACCGATGAGCTGCTGGCTGCGCTGGCTGCTGGCGCGGGCGGCAACGACGTCACCGGGCTTGACCTGATAGCTGGCGATGTTCACCACTTTGCCGTTCACAGTGATGTGACGATGGCTGACGAGCTGACGGGAAGCGAAACGGGTGTTGGCGAAGCCCATGCGATACACGACATTGTCGAGGCGCAGTTCGAGCATCTGAAGCAGGTTTTCACCGGTCACGCCCTTGCGGCGCTGAGCTTCAGCGAAGAAGCGGCGGAACTGCTTTTCCATGAGGCCGTACTGATAGCGCAGCTTCTGCTTTTCAGCGAGGGCGGTGCCGTACTCAGAGGTCTTGCGGCGGGTGTTGCGAGCACCGTGCTGTCCTGGTGGGAAATTACGGGTTTCGAGAGATTTGGAAGGACCGAAAAGCGCAATGCCGAAACGGCGATTGATTTTTTCGCGAGGACCTGTGTAGCGTGCCATAATGGGTAAGAGAAAAGAGCTGAAAAATTAGACGCGACGTGCTTTTGGCGGACGGCAGCCGTTGTGCGGGATGGGAGTGACGTCCTTGATGGTGGTCACTTCGACACCGAGGGCCTGAACGGCACGCACAGCGGACTCACGGCCGGAGCCAGGACCACGAAGGCGGACTTCAGCTTCACGCAGACCATGGCCCATTGCCTGACGGCAGGCATCCTGCGCAACCACCTGAGCGGCGTATGCAGTGCCTTTACGGGAACCACGGAAGCCCATCTTGCCAGCAGTGGACCAGCCGATCACACCACCTGCGCGGTCGGTGATCGTTACGATGGTGTTGTTGAAGGTGGCGTAGACGTGGACAAGACCTGAGGAGACGTTCTTGGAACCCTTGGCCTTGACGACCTTCTGTTCGGCGGCTTCACCACCGATTTCGAGCCAGACGCTCTGGGAAACCTGCTTGTCGCCACTGCCGGAGGGGCGTTGGTCTGCACCAGGAGCAGCAGGTGCTGCGCCAGGGGCGGGTGCCGCTACCGGAGCGGGGGCTGCTGCCGGAGCTGGTGCTGCGGCGGCGGGTGCGGTGGGGGTCGTTTCTTCAGCCATGATATGGAACGGGGACGTTGCTAAAATTCAGATTACTTCGCCTTCTGGGCGCCCACGGTCTTACGTGGACCCTTGCGAGTGCGGGCGTTGGTGTGGGTACGCTGGCCGCGCACTGGCAGACCACGACGATGACGATGGGCACGGTAGCAGTTGATACCAAGGATGCGCTTCATGTGCATCTGAAGCTCACGACGAAGGTCGCCTTCGATCGGAATCTTCATCCCCTGAACGGTCTGGGTGATGGCAGCGATCTGTTCGTCGCTCAGTTCACCTGCCCGAATGTTCGGGTCGATATTGGTGGCAGCAAGAATCTTGCGGCTGACGGAAAGCCCAATGCCGTAGATATACGGAAGTGAGTATTCGATTTTCTTTTCGTTCGGGATTTCGACTCCAAGCAGGCGGGCCATAATTCAGTGTATTGGGATTTAAAGAAAGGATTAACCCTGACGCTGTTTATGGCGTGGATTTTTGCAGACAACACGGACAACACCTTTGCGGCGGATAACACGGCAAAGTTCGCAGAGAGGTTTAACGGAGGTACGGACGCGCATACAGGAGTAGTGAAAGAAGGTGAGTCTGGGGGAACTCAAAACCCTGCTTTTGGAGCAGGGGGCAGGATGTCTAACACAGACGAAAAGAGGCGCAAGCTGGAATTTGATGAGTTATTCACATTTGTGGAGAGCAGTTGCCCCCGCCTCGATGAAAGGCATCATGCACGCCTGATGAAAAACGTTCTCTGTTTTGGCGATTCTAACACCTGGGGCTTCAAACCCGACAGCATCTCACTCCCCTGCCCTGAACGCCACCCGCATGACGTGCGCTGGACTGGAATTCTGGCCCACGAACTGGGCACCAGCTTTCGGGTGATCGAAGAAGGGCAAAATGGTCGTACCACCGTACACGACGACCCCTTTGCCCTCGCACGCAATGGCAAGACGGTGCTGCCTGCCATCCTGGAATCCCACAAGCCGCTGGATCTGGTGGTGTTGATGCTCGGCTCGAATGACCTCAAAGCCGTGTATGGCGTTTCCCCCGGAGAGATCGCCACTGGAGTCAAAATGCTGGCGCAGATGATCCTGGGCAGCGATGCCGGCATTGGCAACAAAGCCCCGAAACTCCTGCTGCTCTGCCCGCCGGCCATCGGCGATCAACTGCACCTGCCAGACGTCGCCGCCAAGTTCCCCACGGGTCAAAAAGACAGCCGCAGGCTGCCCAAGTATTATGAAGCTGTTGCCAGTTCACTCGGCTGCGGCTTCCTCAATACACAAACACTGATCGAGCCCGGCAGCGACGGCATCCATTTAGATGCGGCTGCACATGGACGACTCGGCAAAGCCGTGGCAGCACTCGTGAAATCCATCCTCCCGCCTGACGCATGACCTTGATCGAATCCTTTTATCCCGTGCTGAAACCGTGGCTCTTCCGGCTTGATGCCGAACGTGCCCACACACTCACGGTAAAGATGATGATCATCGCGCATCGCCTCGGCATGCTCAGGTCAGTGGTCAGCGGCCCCCAGCAATCGCGCAGTGTGATGGGGCTCACCTTTCCCAATGTTCTCGGACTCGCAGCCGGCATGGACAAGTCTGCCAGCGCCGTGGAGGCCTGGGGGGCGCTCGGACTTGGCGCAGTCGAAGTCGGCACGCTCACGCCGCGCCCGCAGCCGGGGAATCCAAAACCGCGCCTCTTCCGCCTTCCGGAGCATGAAGCGCTGATCAACCGCATGGGCTTCAACAACCCCGGCATTCAGTCCGCCGTTGCGAAGCTCAAGCATCGTCGCACCAAAGCCGTCGTCGGAGTGAACATCGGCAAGAACTTCGACACGCCGAATGAAGATGCCGTGAAGGATTATCTCATCTGCCTCAAGGCCGCGTATCCAGTCGCAGATTACATCGCGGTGAACATCTCCTCTCCGAATACCAAGGGGCTGCGCGATCTCCAGGCCGAGGGTGCGGTGCGTGAACTGATCTCTGCTTTAAAGAAGGAACAGGCCGTCTTGAAGAAGGAGCACGGCAAGCAGGTGCCGTTTCTCGTCAAGATCGCTCCCGATCTCAATGAGATGCAGATCGAGGCGCTCGCCCGCGTCTTCAATGAACAGGACATCGACGGCGTCATCGCCACCAACACAACCATTGATCGCACCGCCATCACAGACCATCGTCTGGCGAATGAAACCGGCGGCCTTAGCGGTGCACCAGTGCGTGAGCGCTCCAACCTCGTGCTGCAGGCCTTCCGCATGCTGCTGAAGGAGCAGATCCCGCTCATCGGAGTCGGCGGCATCGTCTGCGGAAAAGATGCGGTTGAGAAGATGAAAGCGGGAGCCGCCCTTGTGCAGGTGTACAGCGGGCTGGTGTATCGTGGACCGGGCCTTGTGAGAGAGGTTCTGGAGACCATCAAATAGCCCGTCACAACATCCACCTGCACGCCTTGACCTTCTTTCCCCATCTGCCAGATTAACCACCATGGAAAATCTTCCCAAAATTCACGAGAAACAACCCGTCGCTGTTGAACTTCCTGCTGGAGACCATTGGTGGTGCGCCTGCGGTTTGAGCGGTCATCAGCCGATGTGCGATGGCACCCATAAGGGCACCGGTTTTGGCCCGAAGAAATTCAATCTGCCTGAAGCCAAGAAGGTCTGGCTGTGCAACTGCAAGCAGACCAAGAACCCGCCTTTCTGCGATGGCAGCCACAAGGCGCTCTGATTCGTAAAGCTCTTTAAGTATTCTAAGTCAGCGAAACGCGCCGTGATGGGAATAACCCGCACGGCGCGTTCTCCTACCTGCCACCCTCCCCAACCATGAATCGAAGCTGTTTCCTGTCACTCGCCGCCTCGCTGCTCGTCGCCACCGTCGCCTACTCGCAATCCTTTGGCTTTGGCGAAGCCGCTGCTCCGAAGCAGGAGCGCGTCACGGCGGAACTAGTCGCGGCAGTGTCCGCCGCCGCACCCGGCCAGCCGTTTCAGGCTGCGGTCAAACTTGTTCATGCCAAGGATTGCCACACCTATGGCAAAGTTCTTCCTCCGGGCGTCATCGGCAAACCCACCAAGCTGACTTGGAACCTGCCCGAAGGCTGGCAGATCGAGGAACTGCCCTGGCCAGCAACCCATCAAGTCCCCTCCACTGACGGAGCGATTAGCGATGGCTATGATGGCACCGTGTATCTCCCGGTAAAAATCACCCCACCAGCCAGTGCCGCCGTGGGCAGCAGCGCCGAACTGAAAGTGAAAGTGAATGCGCTCGTGTGCGATCCGAAGAGCTGCCTGCCCTTTGTCAAAGAAGTCGCGCTCACACTGAATGTGGCCGCAACGCCTGTGGCCAATGAAGCGAATGCCGCCGCATTTGGCAGCACGCCTGCCGCAGAAAAAAAAGGCTCTGAGGGCACAGCCGTAGCGCCTGCTGCGAATGAAGCGAAGCCAGCTGCGCCCAAGGTTGTAGAACCAGTAACAGCCCCTGCTGCCGCGCCAGCCGCCGCACCGAAAATTCCCCTGACCTTTGCGCAGTTGCTCCTCTACGCCTTCATCGGCGGCTTGATCCTCAACATCATGCCCTGCGTGTTTCCGGTTCTCGGAATCAAGGTCACCAGCGTGGTGCAGCAGGCGGGTGAAGACCGCCGAAAGGTGGTGCTGCATGGCCTGATGTACACCGTGGGTGTGCTGCTCTCGTTCTGGGTGCTGGGTGGATTCGCCATCGCGCTGAACAAGGGCTGGGGGTCCCAGCTTCAATCACCGGCTTTCAATTTCTTCCTCGCCGCCTTCTTCCTCATCTTCGCCCTGAACATGGCAGGCCTGTTTGAGATCGGCACCTCGGCCATCGGCGTTGGCTCAGGCCTGCAGTCGAAAGGCGGTCTCGGCGGCTCCTTCTTTTCCGGCCTGCTCGCCACAGTGGTGGCCACCCCCTGCTCCGCTCCGTTTCTCGGCACCGCACTTGGGGCCACGCTCGCGATGCCTGCTTCGCAATCGATGCTGATCTTCACACTGATCGGCCTCGGTCTCGCCAGTCCGTTTTTGCTGCTCTCCCTTTTCCCCGGCCTCATCTCCGCCCTGCCACGCCCCGGCGCATGGATGGAAAGTTTCAAGCAGGGCATGTCCTTCCTGCTCTTCGGTACTGTGGGCTTCATGCTCTACGTGTTGACCAATCAGATCGAAGGCCTGCCCGTGCTGTTCGCCATCCTGAGCCTTGTGCTCATCGCCCTGGGCTGCTGGATCTACGGCCGCTGGGCCCTGCCCCACAAGCCCGAGCGCACACAGAACATCGCCCGACTGCTCACATTCCTCGCCATTGCAGGCGGCCTGTGGTTCGGCTTGCCCAATGCCTCGGCCAAACGCTCACACGCTGAAGAAGCCGTGAATCTCAAAGACCCCGATGCGCTGCATTGGGAAACTTGGTCTCCCGAAAAAGTAGCCGCGCTGCGTGCCGCCAAGCAGCCCGTCTACATCGACTTCACCGCCTCCTGGTGCTGGACCTGCCAGGTCAACAAACGTGTCTATTCCGACACAGGTCTGCGAGCCCTCTTCAAGCAGCACCATGTCGCCACCCTCAAGGCCGACTGGTCCGACGAAAACGAAACCATCCGCCTCGCCCTCGAAGCCCTGGGCAAACGCGCCGTGCCAGTGAACGTGCTCTACATCCCCGGAGTGGAAGAACCTTTCATCCTCGATGAACTGCTCACGGTGGGGAATGTGACGGCGGCGCTGAAGAAGCTGGAGAAGTGAGTGACTGCCCTTTCATCGTTGGAAAGCGTTACCGTGTCCGTCATACGTTCGCGGCACTGCGCGACTCGTTCGTGGCTGACGAAGTTCTACTGTTCGACTCATTCGCATGGTCGCGCTATGACGGCATTACAGGTTATTTTTTCAGGCAATCAGAGCGCGAGTCGCTGCGGGTGTGGGACATCGCAGACGATGAAGACATTCTCGTTTGGAAGGACCTTTTCGAGGAACTTCCGGATGCAGTCGCATCCAAGCGCACCTGATCACTCATCAGTCAGGCAACCTGGACGCCTTTCATGAAATGACATCCATTCTCGCCAATCTTGTCTGGCCCGCTCTGTATCTCACCAGCAGAATGCTTGCAGTGTGGCCAATTGCCGCAGGTTTGCTCGTGGAATTTTTCTTCATTCGTCGGGCTACCAATCTGCGAGGCAGGCGCTGCCTGACTGCCGACATCACAATGAATCTCGCCTCCGCTGCATTGGGCATGCTGCTGATTCCCCTTTCCGGCATCCTCTGGGAGTTGCTTGCCGGCATCACTATCCACCCGTTGTTCAACGTCGGCACATTCAACCCGGTCACCTGGGGCGCGACTGTCTTACTCGCTGCAGGTGTCAATACTTTGGTCGAGGGATTGGTACTCCAGAACGGCTTCAAGCAAAAGCTAGGCAGGCGAGGTTTCTGGCTCCTCTTTGCCGCTAACCTCGTGAGTGTATCCATCGCCTTCGTCAGCATTATCATCCACCCTCCGCATTAGTGAATACCCGTCCTACCCGCTACAGGCAGGCGACGAGAGCGATCACAATGACTTGACCCACTACACCTTCGTCAACTGCCTGCGCAGACTCAGCTCCACCGCGGCGATGATGAGCGACAGTGTAAACAGGATGACGATGCTGTTGATCCAAAGGGTGTTGTACTTGGTGCCTAGATACATTTTTCGCGTACCGAAGAACACGTTCGGGCTGGTCTTGCGGCGGTAGTCCTCGCGTTCCATCTCGGCCTTGGTCACGAGGTCGAGCACCTTGCGGTTCACGTAGATTTCTTCGGCACTGACCCCGTCGTTCTGCTGCAGCATGCTGTCGAGCATGGGTGGCTCGATGCGGCCGCTGAGCACCGCATCACGGATGGAGCCGAGGCGCTTGGAGATTTCGCGTGGGTTCTCGGCATAGAGGCCGGACACGACCGCGAGGGACTGCTTGGTAAGTTCCAGTTCATGACGCTGCCGGTCATTCATTTCCGCCCCTGAAGGCGGCAGCAGCGATTGGATGCGTTCGTCGAGGAAGTCCTGATTACGCGTGAGCGGATTGAGCTTGGACTGCGAAATGACCATGCCCTCATAAGACCAGCGCAGCGGCATGAACTGACAGATGAAGGGCACCTTGAGCTTGCTGGCGTTTTCCTCGTCATTGCCGGATTTTTTGAGCCACTTGCCCACGGAATAGACAAGGTCGAGGTTCTTGTTCATCTCCTCGTACTTGATCAGCGCCCCCCCGAGGATGATCTGCGGAATCAGCAGCAGCGGGATGGCATTCACCGCAGTGCGGTTGTCACTGACGATGCTGGAAATGAACAGTCCCAGACAGACGCCCGTGAGAGAGGTGAGGAACATCCACCAGAGGTGAATCAGGAACATGTCGCGGATCTCGAGCACCCAGTTGCCGATGAGCAGGTAAATCACACATTGGATGAGCGCAAAGGTGGAGAGCGAGATGATCTTGCCGCTGAGATAGTAAAACGTTCGCAGGTTGTGATTTCGCTCCCGGCTCAGGGTGTGGCGGTCACGGATGATTTCATCGGCGCTGTTGGTCAGGCCAAGAAACATCGCCACGACGAGACTCATGAAGAGGTACGTCGGTATGTGGAAGGCAGTGGCAAAGGTGTAGTGCGCCTCCTCAGAGTACTTGAGCACGCTGGAAATGATCCAGGCAAGCAAGGGAGCTTCGAGCAGGGTCGTCAGCAGGTTCGTGCGGTTGCGCAGTTTGCTCAGAAAAGCGCGCTTCAGCAGGGTGAAGAAGAGGATGCTCTCCTCACGGAAGGTGTGCTTCGGCGGCTTGGGCGTGCTGCGCATGCGGCTGGCGCTGTGGCTTTCATCCCGCTTGGGCCGGGCAATGAGGCTGGTGCTGCCCGGCGCGGACCGCTGCTTGGCCATGCTCTCCATGATGAGATGCCGCTGATAGGAATCGCGCCAGAAGTTGGGCGGAAATCGGCGCGCAGCCACCAGATGCCCGTCCGCACTGCGTTCATGAATGATGTCTCCGCTGATGTCTCGCAGCGGTGTTTCCAGCACGTCGAAGACAAAGTCCGGTGTGAGCTTGTCGGGCGGCTGAGCCTCGGCATCCCCCGCCTGGCCGGTCTCCGTGTGGTACACGCGCCAGAAGTACTCGATCATGCCCTGCGGCGTGCCGAAGTAGGCCAGCTTGCCGCCCTTGTCGAGCAGCAGGGCCTTGTCAAACATCTGCAGCAGCCGTGAGCTGGGCTGATGGATGGAGGTGATGACGATCTTGTTGCGCGCCAAACTGCGGATGATTTCGAGCACGTGCTCGCTGTCCTTGGATGAGAGGCCGGAAGTCGGCTCATCAAAGAGGTACACGTCGGAGATGCCGATCATGTCGAGTCCCGCATTGAGTCGCTTGCGCTCGCCACCGCTGAGAAATTTCTGCTGCGGCGTGCCGGCCAGCCGGTCACGCAGATCGGCCAGGCCGAGTTCCGCCAGCTTCGCATCCACACGCTTGCGCCGCTCCTCGGTTTTCAGATGCGGACAGCGCACCGCCACCGAGAAGTCCAGATTTTCCTGCACCTTCAGCAAGGGGTCAAAGGCATCCTCCTGCGGAATGTAGGCGATGTAAGGCGTGAGATTGTGCAGGTTATCATACAGCGCCATGCCGTTCATCAGCACTTCGCCTCCCTTGGGTTTAAGCTGCCCGCCGAGAATGCGCAGCAGCGTGCTCTTGCCGCAGCCGCTGGGCCCCATGACGCAAATCATCTCGCCACGACGCGCGATGAAGCTCACGCCGTCCTGCGCGGTGTCACGGCCGTCGAATCGATGGCTGAGCTCGCGCACCTCGATCTGGCGCACGGTGTTGCGCTCCTCTTCGATGATGCGGTCAGCAAAGTGGCAGCGCAGGTATTGCCCTTCACCCAGCGTGATGGTGTCACCGTCATTGAGGGTGATCCTGTCACGCACCGGAATCAAACCAATGTATAGCGGGCGCGAGGAACGCAGCACTTCAAGCACGCCGGTCTTCTGCGCGTAATTGCACTCAATGCGCAGCAGGATTTCACCATCGGTGTCTTCAGAGAGGAGAATGTCTCCCTCATCCAGCAGCTCAGGCTTGTTGGAGACAAGGTACGTGTTGCGGCTGCCTTCCAGCCGGAACTGCCCGCCAAATTCCTGCGCACGCACGCGCAGATCACGCAGCGCGATTTCCACTTCACCATGGGCAATGATGCTGTCCTCAATGCTGGCCTCCACCACGGTGCCGCTGCTGAGCACCACGCCATTCAGCGTGGCCTTGGTTGTACGCAGGGCCTCCACCGTGACGCCCAAGCCAAAGCTGAGGCGCAGATTCGTGCCGCGCGTGCGCTGCGGGGCGATTTCTGCGCTGCCATTTTCCGTGAGGGTCAGGTAGATCTGCGTGCCTGACAGCGTCTTCTTGGAGTTGAAGTAGGTGATCAGGTCATTGTAGTCCAGCGTCACGTCCTCCATCACCACGCGCTCGCCCGGATAAAGCCGCGAGAATTCTCCCGGCGGCTGCCGACGGCTGCGCACCAGGATGGAAATGCTGCCGGTGTTTTTCAGCAGCACAAGGTTTTGAAACCGGAACGCCACCACGGAGCAGTCATCTGAAAGGGAGCGCAGCAGCACGTCGCAATTCTTCGTGGCACCGATGCGCAACGTGTCCAGCGGCTGGCCGCCCTTGGTGGAAAACCCCTCTTCCGGCGGCTTGTCCCCTGCATTGAGCTGATAGACGATGTCGATGGCCTGGGCGGCGATGCCCAGATTCGTCATGAAGAGGTAAAACTCCACCATCTGCCGCTGATTCTGCTGCGCACGCGAAATGAGCAGGTACAACTGCACGCCCAGCAGGATCTTTTGCTCCTGGGTAAGTTTCTGGCTCAGCTCCTTCGCGCGCTGCGTCAGGTCCTGCGGCTCCTGCAGGGCCTCAAAATAGAGGCGCCGCATGTCGGCGTAGATCGCCTCCGGGTAGTCATAGCGCAGGTAACCAAGACTGGATTCGACTTCCTCCTCCTCGATGTTGCCGTCCAGCTTGCTGAAAGCCGCGAAGACTTCGATCAGCACCGGCAGCATGGTATTGGCGGTGGCGGCCGAGGCGGCGGACACCTGCGGCTGGCCATTCCAATGGTGTGCCCACCGGTCCGGCGACCACCATGGGAGCTCCGCCGGTCCATGAACTCCGTTCGCAGAGGACTGCGCTTTTGAGTTCAACATTTTGGCGAGTTTTTTGACCAAGCTCATGCGGTGGATTTCGTGGCGGCCCATGCGGGGCTGCGGGCGGCGGCGCGACTATGGAGTTCGTTTGCACAAACACAACACACGAGACGCGAATGCCGCCTGCAATTACGCAAAAAAAAAGCGGCCCGGTTTGCCCGGGCCGCCATGCCATGATTTTTGGCACTCGTAATTGTCACACGCTCCGATCACGCGGCGGGCCTTCGCGGCCACGCTCATGGTTCATCGGCGGCGGGCCATGCGGTCCTTCCTGCCCCCGGTGAAAAGGCGGGGCCAGATGCGGACCACCGTCTCGTGGAGCTGGACCGTGCCCGCGTTCTCCGCCTCTCATGCCCTCCTGCGGAGGCTGATGCATTGGCCGCTCGAAGTGCTGGGGGCCTTCGCCACGATGTTCTCCACCGCGTTGCTGCCCAAACTGCTGCGGGCCGGGACCCCGATGCTGGTCAAACCGGGGCGCTGGACCACGCGGACCGCCAAATCTCGAATCTCCACGAGAACTGCCGAAATTCTGAGGCTGATGCCGACCGCCAAAGCGCTGGCCCCTGCCACGCCCCATCCTGCCCTCAGGGCCGCGGCCGCGATGCATCTGCCCGCCCGGATCGCCACCTTGAGGTGAGCGGAAACCTTCTCCGCCACGCTGTGCACCAAACGCTCCGCGCTGGGCGAAAGACTGCGGACCACGGCCTTCGGCGCGAGGCCGGAAACCGCCCTGTTCATTGCCTCCCGGTTCTGGGGACTGGCGAAAATGATCCTGACGACCCGCATGTTGCTGTCCCCGACCGCCTTCGTGCTGAGGGTGGTTCATCGGGCCGCGATTGCCCTGAGCCTGCGGCTCGCCGCGCGGATGCTCACCACCCTGCTGCCCGTCCATGGGTGGACGGCGGAAGCCCTCGCGGCCATGTCCAGGGCCCTGATCAGGAGTGCGGTTGCCAGCGGTAGGGGGATTTATGGGGCCGGGGCCTCCGCTCTGCGGAGGATTCACAGGTCCACGCTGCCTATCGCGCTGGGGCTGTGCGTCACGCTGCGGCGGAGCGCCATCACGCGGACCAGCCCCATCCGGGCGGCGCTGCGGTTCACGCAGGGTATCAGGCCGAGGACCATTCCCTTCCCGCTGTTCTCCAGGACGCGGCAGGTCACGTGGTGCCGCAGCAGGCGGCGCATCCACTTTGGGTGCTGCGGGAGGAAGTGGCGTAGCGGCGGGCGGTTGATCTGCAGGCTTGGCATCTTGGGCTTGCAATGGAGCGACGCTGAGCGCGAGAGCACCGCAAAGCCAGGAGAGTCGGTTGGTTTTGGATTTCATGTGGGTGTGCTGGTTGGATTGACTGCAGGTGGAGAAACCCTCGTAAAAACCAAGAGTTGCGATCCTCCAGTGAGACCCGGTTAAATCCCGCACTGATTACCCCGCTGGGAAGAAGCTGAAGGGGGGCCAAAGACCATCCAGCTTAGCTCTTGCGACACGTGATACAGGACCTCCGACATCCCCCTAAAAGCCCTCCATTCTCTTTTTTGAGAATCTTAAATTGACGCAATCCTGAGAAACGTTTAGCCTATTTAACAATCAACCATGCCTCTCACTTCACGAAAATAATATGGCTAAACTAGTAATCATAGACGACGAAGCCGCCATCCTCGAACTCATGACCAAGCTTTGCAAAGCTGCGGGTCATCAAGTTTTTGGCTGTACCACCGGCATCGACGGCATTGCGGCCATCCGTTCCAACCAGCCCGACCTCGTCATTGTGGACCTTCGCATCGGCGATGTGAATGGTCTCGATCTCGTGAGCATGTGCAAGGATCAATTCCCCAGCACCGCCGTCATCATGGTCACCGGTCATGGCAGCGTGGAAACCGCCGTGGAAGCCATGCGCTTGGGTGCCTTTGACTACCTCACCAAGCCTTTCGACCTTGGCGATCTCATCAAGACAGTGAATCAGGCCCTGCAGCGCAACGGCATCGCCGCTGCCACACCTACGAGCATCCCCAGCGCGACGCTTCGTTCCTCCTCGGCCTCAAAGCTCATCGGTCACAGCGATGCCATTCAGCGCATTTTTGATATTGTGCGCCGCGTGGCCAACAACGACAGCCCCGTCCTTCTCGAAGGTGAATTCGGCGTCGGCAAGCACATGGTCGCCCGCGCTTTGCATGAAGCCAGCCGCCGCAACAACTCTCCTTATAAGGAACTGCAGTGCAGCGCCATGCCGGAAGACGCCCTCGAAACCGAGCTCTTCGGCCAGACCGCCATCTTCAATCGCGTCTCCGGCGGCACCATTCATCTGGCGGAAATCAATCAGCTCCCGGCCCGCATACAGGCCCAGTTGAACACCTTCCTGGACGAAGCGCAGTCGAAAAAAGGCTGGGGCAACGGCTCCAGCGGCGCAGATTTCCGCCTCGTGGTCTCCAGCACGACCTCCCTGGAAGACGCGGTGAAAGCCGGCAAATTCCGCGAAGACTTGTACTACAAGCTCTCCGTCGTCCCGCTCAAGATCCCGCCGCTGCGTGAGCGCCGCGTGGACGTGCGCCCGCTCGTCGAGCATTTCCTCAAAGACCTCGCCGATCGCACTGACTCCAAGCCCAAGACCATCGACGCCGGGGCCATCGAATTCCTGGAGAAGTACAACTGGCCCGGCAACGTCAGCGAACTGCGCAACGCCATTGAACGCGCTTGCGCCTTTGCGGAAAATGACCGCGTCCGCCCCTCCGACCTGCCGGCCAAAGTCACCCAGCAGATCGAGATTCCCACCCCTTCCACCACCGAAGGCGTCACCAAGCTGCCCATCGGCTCAACGCTTGATGACTTCATCAAGGGGCAGGAGCGCGCCTTCATTCAGGAAACTCTCAAGTACAACAGCGGCTCCCGCGAAAAGACCGCCAGTATGCTCGGCGTCTCCATCGCCACGCTGTACCGGAAGATGGGCCTCAACGTTGAACGCAAGACCACCTCGTAGGCCTTCGTACCAATCGACTAGCGCTAAACCACAAAGTCGGCCTCGCGCCGACTTTGTGCTTTTAGGCCTAAATTTGCCATGCCCGCCTTCACTGGTGTTGCGTAGTTCGCCACCTGAGCCCACACTGATCTCCACCTTTTTCGCGCCCTTTTGAGTACCCCTGCCACCATCCTTTACTGCCGCTGCGCCTACGCCCAGGTCGTTCCTACCGGCGTCAAAAACGAAGTCCTGCAGAAGCTCTGCGACTCGAACGCCAGCTTTGAAACCGTCTCCGATCTCTGCGAGATGGCCGCTCACCGCGATCCCCGCCTGCAAGCCATCGCCTCCTGTGGCAAGCTCCGCATCGCCGCCTGCTACCCTCGCGCCGTGAAAGGCCTCTTCCAGCAGGCGGGATTCCCGCTGCCCGCCGACACCGAGATCCTCAACATGCGCACCCAGACCGCGCAGGAAATCGCCGACGCCCTCCTCAGCGCCGAAGCAGCACCCGCTGCCTGATCCTTCATTCGTCATTCGGGTTTCGTCATTCCTCAATTATCTCCTCATGATCACCCACACTCATCGCCCGCTCCGCGTCGTCCTTTATGAAGGCAGCGGCAGCATCCAACTTCCCGCCGAGTCCCGTGCCAAGGTCATGATGGCCCTGCTGGACAAAGGCTACACCGTCACCCGCAGCAGCCTCGGCGCGCCCGCCATGCCGCATGATGAACGCAACCTACTCGTGCTCGGCGCTTTCGAGGGCAAAGCCCCCACGCTGGAAGACGCCACCGGCAAGATCACCATCGACACCTGCGACATCACCGGCCTGGAGCCTGATGCCATCGTCGCGCTGGTGGACAAATCCCGCGGCGAGAAAACCATGAACGAGCCCGGCAAATGGAAGCCCTGGTTCCCCGTCATCGACTACTCCCGCTGCACCAACTGCATGCAGTGCCTCAGCTTCTGCCTCTTCGACGTCTATGGCGTCAGCGAGGACAACAAGATCCAGGTGCAGAACAACGACAACTGCAAGACCAACTGCCCCGCCTGCTCCCGCGTCTGCCCTGAGGTCGCCATCATGTTCCCCAAGTATCAGGCGGGACCGATCAACGGCGACGAGATCAACGAGCACGAAGCCGGCCGCGAGAAGATCAAAGTCGACATCTCCTCCCTCCTCGGCGGCGACATCTACTCCGCCCTCAAAGACCGCAGCGCCGCCGCCAAATCCCGCTTCAGCAAAGAACGCAGCCCGGACAAGGCCCTGGATGAACGGAAGAAGTGCCTGACCAAGCTGGTGGGCGATGGGTTTATCCCGGCGGATGTGCTGGCGAGCCTGCCGAGTACGGAAGAGATTTTGAAGAAGGCGGAGATTGCGAAGGCGAGAGCCGCAGCGGCACTGGCGGCGCAGTAGGGGGAGACGAAGTGAGAGAAAGGAAAATACAGAAATTTTAAAAAATCTGATATGATCGAGGCAAATTTTTACGATGACTGGATTGCTATAGCGAGTGCTCGCTTGGTGGCATTAGGATATAGCATACCTGCAGGTGCATCTCACGAAGACATTTCTATTCTATACTTTAATGCCCTTCGGCGTAGAATTCCCGCCGCAAAACGCTCCATCAAAAGATCAACAAACTTCATTTGTCCAGACGATCTAAAGGCAGGCCTGAGTACCCTCGAGGATAAAATCAAAAATGGAGAGGACCTTACCCCCCATCTGAGTCGAGGTTTAAAAAAAGTGGCTGGAGAAGACGATCTCCTTAGTGATTGGGGTGTTCATCATTTGCACCTTGGTGAAGTAATCGAAACTGATGGATTTGTAGAGCGCAGCGGGCCTATTTTATTTGTTCTAGTAAACGCCACTACGGTCCATGAAATACAAGTGTATCCTCATGGCGACTGGTCTAACCGGGAAGTTGTTGAGATTATACATGAAAATTGGCCATCTGTAATTGAGCACTTCCGAATCAAGGGAATAGTTGATGTAGCTCACAATCCCGACAGCCAAGATATTAAGCAGTTACGAAAGGTGCACTTTAATACTGTAATTAAGATGGATGATGGAACCATTTATGCACCAATTGGAGGCGGCATGATGAGCGATGGAACAGGTTCCGATGTGCTTCTAATGTCAGATAGATGTGCAAAAACCGTTGTGTCATTGGAGCGCTCAATTAAAGCAGATCCCCAGCGCATTCTTGCTGAAGCAGCCAAATTAGGCCATAATGGAACCACCCCCATTAAACTAAAACTCGAAATGGATGAGCGGGGAATGTGGGCATTTTGCGAAGAATTTTCCCTTCGTGTTCTTTTGCGCAAGGCTAATTGATGAGCCTAGCAAGACTGTTAACTATCATTCGCATAAGTGTGCGTCAGATCTTAAGTTGGAGATTATGGAGCCAGAATAATATACGGCAGACCAAGATCTGGTCTAAAAAAATCAAAAAACCGTTTCCTACTGCCTCATGCACTTGGCTTCCCTATAGTATCTCAATTAGGCAAGACATAAGCATTCGATCCGTTAGCGAAAAAATATCGGAGCCTCCAGAGGGCCGTCCATTTCTCAGCAATCATACCATGCCCACCCGCCGCTCCTTCCTCCAAACCTCCGCGCTCACACTCGGCTCCCCCGCCCTTTCCGCATTCGCTCAAACGGCACCTTCTCAAAAAACCGTCCTCCTTCAATGCGGCTGGGCCACGAAGAACATCGGCGACATTGGGCACACGCCGGGCACGCTGCGCTTCCTGGAGCAGTATCTGCCGGAGGCGACGGTCATTCTGTGGGCAATGAACACGAATGAGGCGGTGGATGCGATGCTGAGGAAGCGGTTTCCCAAGCTGGAAATCGTGAAGGGCTCTCTCACCAAAGAGGGTGGCGCGGTGCAGGAGGCGGTGAAACGCTGCGACTTTTTCCTGCGCGGGCCCGGCATGGGGCAGAGCACGGATTTCATGATCTACTGCCAGAAGCTGGGCAAGCCGTGGGGGTTGCAGGGGCAGTCCTACTTCCCGGACATGGTCACGGGCAAGGATGCGGAGAAGCGCATCGCGCTGCTGAACAGCGCGGCCTACATCTACTGCCGCGATTCCAAGACGCTGAAGCTGCTCCAGGAAGCGGGCGTGAAGCCGCCGGTGCTGGAGTTCGGTCCGGATGGCTGCTTCGGCATCGACGTGCGCGATGATGCAAAAGCCCTCGCACGGATGAAGAAGCACGGCCTGGAGGAGAAGAAGTTCATCACGATCCAACTCCGCACGCACTCCCCCAGCAGCCCCGGCGTGGATGACAAACGCCCGCAGAAGCTCAACCCGCTGCACCCCACCCCGGAGAACATCGCCGACGACACCCGCCGCGCGAAGGTCTATCAGGACCTCATCGCCATGTGGGTGAAGGAAACTGGGTTCAAGGTCGTCATCGCCCCGGAGGTGAACAAGGAGATGGAGTACAACAAGAAGTTCATCTACGACACCCTGCCGGACGGCCTGAAGCCCTACGTGGTCAACTTTGACGAATTCTGGAACGTGGACGAAGCCTGCTCCTTCTACGCCCGTGCCCACACCGTCATCTGCCACGAGCCGCACACGCCCATCATGGCCCTGGCCATGGGCACGCCGATGATGCACACCTTCTCCGAATTCCACTCGCCCAAGTGTTGGATGTTCAAGGACATCGGCCTCGAAGAATGGGCCCCCGAGTTCGACGCCACCCCGGCCACCAAGATGTTCGAGATCCTCATGAGCATCCACAAAGACTACCCCGCGGCCCAGGCCAAGGTCAAAAAGGCGATGGCCTTTGTCGAGGAGCGCGCTGCTTCTCAGATGAAGGTGCTGAAGGGAGTCATCAAGGCGTGAGCTGTCTTACTGCGCGACCCCATTTCACAAATAGAGCATCGTTGTTCGAAGGCATGTTTGGAGTGCGGCCGCGCCAGCTGCCGCTTTCGAGCGTCTCGTGACCTACGTTTGCTCACCGGCTTGCGAAAGGCGGCTGCCCCCCGCCTTTGGAGTTCCCCGGGTATTCGCGCACCATGCGGCACGTCGAAAACGGTAGCTGCGCTCGTTCCTCACTTCGCGACCGCAGTCCAAATGCGGGGCGCTCTCTGAACTACTTTGCCTCAGCCTTATGCCCTTCATGCGCATTGAGCGGCTTCACCCGGAATAACCGCAGAATGACCACAAAGTACAACGGCACGAAGAACAGCCCCAGCAACGTGGTTGTCACCGCACCACCCACAATCCCGGTGCCAATGGCGTTCTGACTGCCAGAACCCGCGCCAGTGTTGATCGCCAGTGGCAGCACTCCAAGACCAAATGCGATGGAGGTCATTAGGATCGGACGCAGACGCTGACGAACAGCGTGAAGTGCGGCATCAATGAGCGTGGCTCCACGATCAAAATGCTCCTTGGCAAATTCCACGACCAAGATCGCGTTCTTGGCAGAGAGGCCGATGATGGTGATGAGGCCAATTTGAAAATAGATGTCGTTAGGCATGCCGCGCCACTGTGTGGCGGCGACCACACCCAGCGCGCCGAGCGGCATGTCCATCATCACGGAGAACGGAATGGCCCAGCTCTCATACAGCGCGGCAAGGCAGAGGAAGACCATGAGCAAAGCGATGATGTAAACCGATGAGGCCTTGGAGCCGGACATTTGCTCCTCATATGACAGCCCCGCCCAGGCAACGCCAATGCCAGGCGGCAGTGACTTCGCCATCTGAATGATCTCGTGAATGGCCTCACCGGAACTGTGCCCCGGAGAGGGTTCACCAAGGATGGAAAGCGACGGCGAGCCATTGAAGCGCTCAAGCTTCGGCGAGCCCATTTTCCAAGAAGCGCTGGAGAAGGCGGAGAACGGCACCATGCCGCCCTGGGCATTGCGCACATACCAGCGGTTGATGTCCTCCGGCAGCATGCGGAACGGGGCATCTCCCTGCATCATCACGCGTTTCACGCGGTTCTTGTCGATGAAATCATTGATGTAGGTGGAGCCAAGGATGGTGCTGAGGGAGGCATTGATGTCAGCCAGTGAGAGACCCAGCGCGCTGGCTTTTTCCTGGTCGATTTCGATTTGATAAGCAGCCGTATCCGCAAGTCCATTGGGGCGAACGGAGGCGAGGAGAGGATTTTTCGAGGCCATGCCGAGAAGCTGGCCTTGGGCATCCATAAGTGCCTCATGCCCCAGCCCGCCGAGATCGACAAGGCGCATGTCAAAGCCGGTCGCGGTGCCGAGTTCCAGGACGGCGGGTGGCGCGAAAGCGAAGGCGAGAGCTTCCTTGATCTGACCGAACTTGCCCAATGCCCGCATCTGGATGGCTTTCACTTTCTGCGCCGGCAGTTTGCGCTCCTCCCAGGGCTTGAGTTTGACGAACATGAGCACCTGGTTCTGCGCATTGCCGCTGAAGCTGAAGCCCAGCACGCCGAAGCCGCCCTCGACCACGTCCTTCTCCTCCTCGAAGAAATGCTTCTCCATTTTCTTCAGCACTTGATCCGACTGATCACGCGTGGATCCGGGTGGAAGCTGAGCCATGGCAAAGAGAACGCCAGTGTCTTCATCCGGCAGGAAGCCGGTGGGTGCGCGCTCGAAGAGAAAAACGACCGCGACGCCGATGGCGATATAAGGGATGAGCGCGAGCACATAGTGCCGCAGGAACACGGCGACCGCGTTCGTGTAATGATCTGCCGTTCGCTCGAAGGCACGGTTAAACCAGCCGAAGGGGCCGCGTTTGTTGATGCCGTGGTCTTTGGCCACCGGCTTCAGCAGAGTGGCGCAGAGAGCCGGTGTGAGAATCAGCGCAACCAGCACGGAGAGCGTGACCGAACTGACAATGATGAGAGAGAACTGCCGGTAGATGACACCGCTGGAACCCGTGAAGAAGGCCATGGGAACAAAGGCCGCGCTGAGTACCAGCCCGATGCCCACAAGCGCACCACTGATCTGATCCATGGATTTGCGCGTGGCTTCCTTCGGCGAGAGCCCCTCCTCCTGCATCACACGCTCGACGTTTTCGACCACGACGATGGCGTCATCCACCAGCAGGCCGATGGCCAGCACCAGACCAAACAGCGTCAGTGTATTGATGGAATACCCGGCCGCCGACATGATACCAAAGGTGCCGAGCAACACGACAGGCACGGCAATGGTGGGGATCAGCGTGGCACGCCAGCTTTGCAGGAAGACGAACATCACCACGAAGACGAGAATGACAGCCTCAATGAGCGTCTTCACCACCTCTTCCACAGAGATGCGCACAAACTGCGTGGTGTCGTAGGGATAGATGGCCTTCACGCCCGGTGGGAAGAACTGCGAGAGCTCCTCCACCTTCTTCTTCACGATGTTCACGGTTTCCAGAGCATTGGCACCCAGCGCAGGCCGGATGGCCATGCCGCTGGCAGGCATGCCATTGTAGCGCGCCATGACGTTGTAGGATTCACTGCCCAGCTCCGTGCGTGCGACATCCCGCAGGAAGACACGCGAACCATCCTGACTGACCCGCAGCAAGATGGCGCCAAACTGCTCCGGCGTCTGCAGGCGGCTCTGCGCCATGACCGTGGCATTTAGAAGCTGGCCTTCCGTGGCGGGCAGCGCCCCGAGCGCACCGGCGGAAATCTGCGCATTTTGGGCACGCACGGCGGCGATGACGTCATTCGTGGAAAGCTGATACTTGGTCAGCTGGTCGGGATTCAGCCAGATGCGCATGGCATACTGCGTGCCGAAGGCCTGGATCTCACCCACGCCCTGCAGACGGCTGATGGGATCCTTCATAACACTGGCATTGTAGTCGGCGAGGTCGGTGTTGGACATGCTGCCGTCCGTGGAAATGAGACCCACGACGATGAGGAAGTTGCGCACCGATTTGTTCACCTGCACGCCCTGCTGCTGCACTTCCAGCGGCAGCGATGGAATGGCGAGCGCGACCTTGTTCTGCACCTGCACCTGCGCGGTGTCAGCATTGGCTTCACCATCAAACGTGACGGTGATCGTCGCGGTACCGTCCGAAGTACTGGCTGATTCAATGTAGCGCAGGTGGTCAATGCCATTGAGCTTCTGCTCAATGACCTGCGTCACCGTGTCTTCCAGCGTCTTGGCCGAAGCGCCAGGATACGTCGCGATGATCGCGATGGTGGGCGGCGCGATGCTCGGATACTGGGCGATGGGCAGACTCTCGATGGAGAGCGCCCCCGCCAGCATGATGATGATGGCGATGACCCACGCGAAAACAGGCCGGTCAATGAAGAAGCGTGACATCGTGGATTACTTGGCGGCGCCAGGGGTTGGAGCAGGAGCATCCGCAGCGACTTTGACCGGCGCACCGGGGCGGATCTTCTGAAGATTGTTGATGATGAGCTGATCGCCCGGCTTGAGCCCGGAGGTGACCAGCCATTGATTGCCGACAGCACGCGGAGTCTCCAGAACGCGCAGCTCGACCTTGCTCTCCGCTCCGATCACCATCGCGGTCGGTTCGCCCTTCGAATTGCGAGTGACAGCCAGCTGCGGCACGAGGATGGCATCCGGCGTGGTGCCTTCTTCCAATCGGGCGCGTACAAACATGCCTGGCAGAAGATCACCGCGCGGGTTTGGAAACACAGCCCGCACGGTAACGGAATTGGTCAGCGTATTCACTGTCACGTCAGAAACTTCCAGAGTGCCTTCCTCGGGATAGATCTCGCCATTTTCATACACCAGCTTCACGCGCGGTTGTCCCGAGGCATCCGCCTTGAGCCTGCCACTCGCAATGGCCGCCTTCAAGCGCAGCAGGTCACTGCTGGGCTGGTTCACATCCACATAGACTCGGTCGATCTGCTGCACCGTTGAGAGCAAGGTTGCCTGATCTGTCCGCACATAAGCCCCCTCTGTGACCTGCGAAAGACCGATGCGCCCGGTGATCGGGGACGTCACCTTGGTGTAGTCGAGATTGATTTTCGCGGTCTTCACCGCCGCCTGGCCTAGCAGTACCTCCGCTTGATTGACGCGCTGGCTGCCTGAGGCCTCATCATAATCCTGCTTGCTCACGGCATGGGAGTCGATCAACGACTTCATGCGGTTCAGTTTCAACTGCGCAGAGTTCAGACCCGCTTCGGCACGGGCCAGCGTGCCCAGCGCGCTCTCATAAGAAGCCTCATACTGCGCCGGATCGATTTCATAGAGCACCTGCCCTTCCTTCACATCGCTGCCCTCCTTGAAGAGACGCTTGAGGACGATGCCACTGACGCGCGCCCGCACCTCGGCCACACGGAAAGCTGAGATGCGCCCTGGAAGGTCCTGCGTCAGCGTCACAGGTGTCGTCGCAATGGTGATCACCCCCACTTCCATGGGGCCGGGTGGTCCCGGAGCTGCAGGGGGAGGCCCCGAAGGAGTGCGCCCACAATTCGCGAGCAGCAGCGCCAGCACGAAAAGAGGGTGTTTAAAAAGTGTATTCATGCTCAAACAATTCGTTTCTTGCGTCCTTCTGGACGCCGCTGATCTCACGCAGCAAACGTAAATACAAGCAACCAACGAATCTGCCAACTTTCCGCTGCTCTCAGTTTAAACAGGCGGCTGCCGCCACATTTAGGCGAGCAAATCTCATTACGCGAGGCGTGCTCCCCTGCATCGTACCTATCACCATCTAGGCCCGCACCACCACTCGCGCATCCAGCGCGATGATGCCCTCCGGCGTCGCCAGCAGCGGATTGATATCCAGTTCAACGATGCGCCGCTCATGCTGCACCAGCCGGGCAAATTTCACCAGCGTATCATCCAGCGCAGCCAGGTCCACGGCAGGCTGACCGCGTACGCCGTGCAGCACTTTGGCGATTCTCGTCTGCTCCACCCAGCGCCGTGCCAGCGCATGATTCAGCGGCGGCAGTGCCAGCGCGTGATCCTGCAGCACCTCCACTAATGTTCCCCCCGCGCCGATGAGCAGCACCGGACCGAACTGCGCGTCTGTGCTCACACCGAGAATCAATTCGATGCCCTTCTTCGTGATCATACGCTGCACCGTCACCCCTTCAAAAGCAGCCAGGCCATGCAGGTGAGTGACGTTATCCCGAATCAAACGCCAAGCCTGCTGCACAGCGGCGGCATTGAGCAGATTGAGCTGCACCCCACCACAGTCGCTCTTGTGCGTGATGGAGGAGGAAAGCAGCTTGACCACCACTGGAAAACCCAGCGCCTCAGCCGCGGCAACTGCCGCCTCTTCATCGTAGGCCGCGCGCGTCTCCACGATGGGAATTCCCGCCACCTGCAGCAGTTGCTTGGCTTCCTGTTCCGTCATCAGCGTGCGCCCGCTCTTGAGCACTGCGTCAATCATCTCACCCACCAGAGGCAAAGCTTCACTGTCATCATCATCGGCATGAGCGCTTAGCGTCTCACTCAGCCAGATCAAACGCAGCCGATGCTCTCGCATGCGCACAAACGCCAGCGCTGCTTCGTCGGGGTAGTCATAAGTTGGCACACCCGCCTCATTGAGAATGCCGCGTCCCTCTTGGACACTCTGCGCCCCCATCCAGCTCGCCAGCAGCGGCTTATTGATCCGGCCTGCGATCCGCACGACCTCCTGCGCGATGTTCGTGGGGTGAGTCATGGCCTGCGGAGTCAGAATAGCCAGCACACCATCCACAGCTGCGTCGTCGGCAACAATTCGCAATGCTTCTGCAAACCGAGCTGCGTCAGCATCGCCCAGGACATCGACTGGATTGTGATGGCTCCAGTGCGCGGGCAGCAGCGCGTTCAAGTCCGTCATTGTCTTCGCCGACAGCTCCGCCAGCTCCCCATGGCCAAGCACCAGCGCATCCGTTGCCAGCGCAGCGGGGCCACCCGCATTGGTCACGATCGCTAGCCTCCGCCCTGTGGGCAGTGGCTGCTTGGCCAGCACCTCGGCCATGTCGAACAGTTCCTCGATCGTATCCACGCGCAGCACACCGCTTTGTCGCAGTGCCGCATCCAGCACCGCATCGCTGCCCGTCAAAGCACCGGTATGTGAAGCGGCTGCACGCGAGGCTTCTGCCGTGCGGCCGACCTTGATCACCACGATGGGTTTTTGCGCCGCCACGGCACGCGCCGCCGCCAGAAATGCCGCCGCATCATGACCCACGGACTCCATGTAAATCACAATGCTGCTCGTGTTGGGATCCTCCCCGAAGTGCCGGATCAGATCGCCCCAGCCCACATCTGCCATCGCTCCGGTGGAAACAAACGCACTGAAGCCCACATGCTGGTCATGGCTCCAGTCGAGGATGGCCGTGCACAGCGCCCCGCTCTGGCTCAGGAAGGCCACCCTTCCCGGCTGCGCCACACTGCTGGCAAACGTCGCATTCAGACCCGCATGCGGATTCATCAAACCGAGGCAGTTCGGCCCGATCAGGCGCACACCATGCCGCTTGGCCGCCGCCAGCACCTCCGCTTCCAGCTTCGCACCTTCCGGCCCCGTTTCCTTGAACCCCGCCGAGATAACAATCACCGCCTTCACGCCTGCAATCCCAGCCTCCTCCACCAGTTGCGGCACCGTGCTTGCTGGCGTCACAATGACCACCATCTCAGGCACCTCAGGCAGTGCCGCAATATTCGGGTAAGCATTCACGCCACACACCTCGGCACGTCTGGCATTTACCGGAAACACCGGGCATGAGAAGCTGCGCAGATTGTCCCAGATCGCACGGCCCACGCTGCCGTCGCGCTCCGTGGCTCCGACGAGAGCAATGCTGCGCGGCTGGAAAAAGGAAGTGAGAGACATGCGGAAACCTACGAATGGAATGGACCACGTCTCAACGCATGTTGTGCATTGTTGTGATCATTCTGGTTGGATGAAGTTGTTGCGGGTGCGTTTTCATCCCCGCCTTCCCCGCGTCGCCTCAATCCTTGCATTGGTCTTCATTATTGCGTGCTGGGTTCACGCCGCTGAATCCTTGGACCAGAACCATGTGGTAACCAGGCGCAATGCTGATCCTGAATATTATTTCGAAGGCCCGGGGCTGGTCCGCCCGAACGATCGCTCGTGCCGGAGAAGGAGTAACCGTCATTATCCCTCTTCTCCTGCGCAGCACGAACCGCACGCCACGTAGCACTCGTCGCAGATAAACTCATCGCCAAACTTCACCGCATCCGGTTTGCCGCAGCGTTCGCAGGCGGCTTGCAGTTGCTCATTTGCTGCGCTGGTTGTCTCATCACTCATGCGTCATCTTCTTCTTGGCTTCCTCCTCACGCAAATCGCCTGTGCTCAAAACAGCGATCCGTTTCCCACGCCGCCGAATCAAAAGGGCCTGCAGGTGCAGATGGTGGATGATGCGCTGGCGCTCGGCATTCACCACGCAGGCATCAATGTGAACCTCACCGGCCTGTTTGATCCCAAATCGAAACCGGAAACCGGCGACTTTATTTTCAATCAGAATTATCTCACTTCGCTGGACCGCCAGATCAAGCCGCTCTCCGACAAAGGCGTGCTCGTTTACCTCATCATCATTGCCTATCCCTCAAAGAACCCGGCCATCGACGCCGTCGTGCTACATCCGGGACATCGCAAAGATTACAAGTTCAGCGTCGGGGCCGTGAACGCGACGAGCGGGTTTCTGAACGCCGTCATGGACCTGCTCGCAGAACGCTGGAACGGAGCGCATTCCGGCCACGGACGCGTCTGGGGCTGGATCATCGGCAACGAGGTCAATTCTCACTTCCTCTGGAACAACATGGGCCTCGTGCCGCTCGAAAACGCCGCCAGCGAATATGAAAAGGCCTTCCGCATCATGCATCAAGCCATTCGCAGACACTCTCAGAACGCCCGCACCTATCTCTCCTCAGATCATCATTGGAGCAGCAGCATGCACAACGTGAGCCCGCAGGAAGCCACCCCGGGCCGCGACTTTCTCGACACCTTCGCGAGACTCGTGCGTGAGCGTGGCGACTTCGACTGGAATGTCGCCTGGCATCCCTACCCCGAAGACCTCGGCAATCCACGTGCCTGGGCGGATAAAACCGTCACGCACGATGACAACACCAACAAGGTCACTTTCAAAAACCTCGAGGTGCTGCCAAAACATCTGGAGCGCCCTGAACTTCTCTTCCATGGAAAACCACGCCGCATTATCCTCAGCGAGCAAGGTTTCCACACACTTCTCACGCCCGAGGGCGAAAAGCTTCAGGCCGCCGCCTACGCATATGCTTGGGAGAAGATTCAAACCCAGCCCACCATCGACGCCTTTATTTACCACCGTCATGTAGATCATGCTCACGAGGGTGGCCTGAGGCTTGGTTTATGGCGCAATGCACCAAACTCTGTCGCAAATCCGCACAGCAAGAAGCTCATCTACGAACTCTTTCAAAAAGCCGGAACGCCGGCATGGCGTGCCGCCGCCGATGCGCTGCTGCCAGTGGCTGGCTTGCAGGCGTGGAACCAGTAGAGCAGGAGTAATACGAATGTCGCAGATGATCACACATCTGTGCGAATGATAGGCGTAGATCCAGCAGGTGGCACGCATGCTGCATAGCCATGCACATAGCCTGATGCTCCGGCTAAAGGTTTATTCACCTCCGCACTGTGAAACTTCTTTTTCGCCTAAAATCGACTCTGCCTTCCATCCTTCATCCAAGAAATGAACTTCCGCACGCAGCTTTGATTCGTATCTGTTTTCATGAACGATTTGATACGTTCGCCTACCATCACTGCAGGAACGGGACCCTGCATGTTCTCAGCACGAGCAACTGATGAAACCGATTGTTGAAATGCTCTCCCCGCTTGCTGCCGCCGAACCGGTGGTCTGCGAAGTCGTGCGCGGACAGGATTTTGGCTGTGTGTGGCATTACCACCCGGAATGTGAGATCACTTTGGTGTTGAAAGGCGGCACTGAACGACTCGTCGGCAACAACATCTCTTCAATCCAGCCTGGAGATCTCGTCTTTCTGGGTTCCAATGTGCCGCACGATTACCGCAACCAGCCTGCACCGGGCACGCCTCTCACAGAGGTGGAGGCCATCGTCGTGCAGTTCATGCCGCAACTGCCAGGACATGAGGATTGGATGCAGCGCTCATCCATGACACCCGTGCGACGGTTGTTTCAACGTGCTGACCAAGGCCTGGAGGTCACAGGCATCACCCGGCTGACCGCCACGCGCATCGTTCAGGAAATGCTCCATGTGCATGGCATGAAGCGAGTGATCCTGCTGCTGCAGTTGCTTGATCTGCTGTCAAACTCGGAGGAGTTGCAGGAAATCTCCTCTCCCGTCCTGCCGCAGCCACGACCCGGCACATCCGACCGCATCAGCATGGCGTGTGAATTCATCGCATCCCATCTTCCGGAACCCATTTATGTGGCTGATCTGGCAGCCATCGTGGGTCTGGGTAAAAGCGCTTTCAGCCGTCTGTTCAAAAAAAGCACCGGACGCACCGTGCCTCAGTATGTGAATGAGCTGCGCATCGCGCGAGCCTGCCTTCTGCTCGCAGAAACAGACCTGACCGTCAGCCAGATTGCGATGGACTGCGGCTTTGTATCACCTGCGCATTTCCAGCGGCAGTTCAGAGAGCACCAGCACTGCGTCCCCCTGGTCTATCGCAGCAGGATCATGCAGTCTTCCTGAAGCAGAATGCACAAACAGCGTCTGCTTTGCTCAATTCGGGGTCTGCAAGGACGGAATGGTGGCCTCGCGCATGCTTAGAACAAGAGTTCATCGATGCATGCGGACAATTCTCTGAAGCATGCTCCAAACTCTCACCCCTCTGAAACGATGCCTCAAACCAAAGGACTGCTGATCGATATGGACGGTGTGATCTACCGTGAAAACCAGCTGCTGCCCAAGGCTGCGGAATTCATTCATCACCTCATCGAGACTTCGACCCCTTTCCTCTTTGTCACCAACAACTCTGCACCCACGCCTGAAGATCTGGTCGTCAAACTCAACCATCTGGGAATTCACGGGATCTCAGCACGGCATTTTTACACAGCCGCCATGAACACCGCCGAGTTCCTGGCGGAAAACCATCCCTGCTGCACGGCTTTTGTCATGGGCGATGCCGGGCTGACATTGGCGCTGCAGAAGGCAGGAATCCCCAACGATTCCATCCGCCCCACTTACGTGGTCATTGGCGAAGGCATGCAATCAACGGAGAAACTCTCCAAAGCGCATGAACTCATCGAAAAAGGTGCGCGGCTGGTCGCCACCAATCCAGACAACTGGTGCCCCGTGAAAAAAGAAGTGACCCGACCAGGTGCGGGTGCTTTGGCCGCCTATCTGGAAGCCAGCACAGGACAGCGCGCCTATTTCCTCGGCAAACCAAACCCCTACATGTTCCAGCGTGCAAGGCGGCTGCTGCAGCGCCACACCGAGGAAGTGATGATGGTGGGCGACACCATGGAGACAGACATCCGAGGTGCCATTGAAGTTGGCATGCAGGCCTGTCTGGTGCTGACCGGATCCACACGCCTCGAAGATCTGCGCAATTACGTCTACCAGCCCACCTGCGTTCTGGAGGGTGTTGATGAACTGCTCGAAGAGCTTCGAGGCTCCGGCACCAGCAGCAGCAGGCTGCAGTTTCTCTCCAGTGTCACGACAGCTGCTCATAAGAAACCGGGTGCAAAGCATCCCGACCAGCGCACCGAAATCGCTTATCCGCGACCACGCCCGGCCATGACCAAGTAACTTGGCATGCAGATTTGCATGTCCAGTGAAGCATGCACCAGTATGCCAACATCTTCGAGCCAAAGCCCCCCCTGGACGCCATGACGCACGCGCAAGTTTCCATTGCGGAATCAGTATGCACAAAAAGGGTCAGCTTCGCCTTATTTAGGGTCTGCGCGATACCTCCGCATGGTCTCGCGAATGCTTAGGAACAAAGGGTCATGCAATCCTCTGCCAGGCAATCCATCTCTGCCGTCGGTCACCCCACACGGCGTAGGCGCTTCTGTGCGCCTATTCTTGCGCTTTTGTTTCTGCCCTCGCTTTCCTGGGCAGCCACACTCTTCTGGGATGCCGACGGCACCTTCGGTGGCGGTACGGGCGGCAGCGGAAACTGGAACACGACCTCCCTTTTCTGGACCAACTCCACCGCCATGCAGGCATGGACCAATGCCACCAACGACGTCGCTTCCTTTGGAGGCACGGCGGGCACAGTCACGCTCACCGAGGCGGTCACTGCCGGCGGTCTGACCTTCAGCGTGGACGGCTATACCCTCGCGGGCAATGGAAACACCCTCACCCTCGGCGGCAATGTGATCGTCACCAACGCCGGAACACAGGCGCTGATCCAGTCCAGTTTAACCATGTCCGCCGGTCTTTCCTTCTCCGGCTCAGGCACCCTGACGTTTGACACGGCCTACAGCATCGCGGGCGGTGGTTTTAACATCAGCAAATCAGGCACCGGCACGCTCAATCTCAAAGGCACAATGACTGACGCGTTAAACCTGACCGTCAGCGGCGGCACCACCAACCTCTCAGGCAGCTACACCCGCACGACCTATTTGAACAACGGCGGATTAACCGTGAACGGTGGAACCTTCAATGTCACCGGAACGCTGGGAACGTCAGCAGCCAATCCACTAGGCCAGACGGCCTTCTCAGGCAACAGCACCACCAATTTCTCAGGCACCGAGTACCTCTCCGGCACAGGCTCCACCTTCCGGATCGGCGAAGGCACCAGCGCCACCGTCAATGTCACCGGCGGCACTCTTACAGTGGGTACGGCTTCCTCAGGGCTCGTGCTAGGCCGTGGCGCAAACACTGCCGGCGGCTTTCTCAACATCTCTGGCGGCACCGTCAGCGTTGCAGGCCCGGCGGTGGCTATCCGGCTCGGCGCAGGTTACTCCAATGGAGAGCTTGGGGGTGCCAGCATGCTCACTCTTTCCGGCACCGGCCTCCTCGATACCAGCACCACCACCGGCACCATTCTCCTCGGCTCCAACACCGCAGGAAACCCAACTGGCACGGGCACCCTCAGTCTGGATGGTGGGACCCTGGCAACCCTCCGCACCATCACTGCCGGCACGGTGGGGGCTTCCACTGTCAATTTCAACGGCGGCACCATCAAAGCGAATGGCACCATCACCAGCCTGCTGGATACCTCCTTGACCACCGTCAATGTTCGCAACGGTGGTGTGGTTATCGACAACAACGGCTTCGCCATTGGCATCGCGCGGGCGCTGAACCACTCCAGCATCAACGGAGACAATGCCACGGACGGCGGCCTCACCAAAAACGGCCTCGGCATCCTGACGCTCTCCGGTGCCGCCGCCAACACCTACACAGGCGTGACCCTCATCAACGCCGGTGAGTTGGATCTTTCCAAAACCGCCGGCGTCAACGCCATCGCAGGTGCCATCACCCTCGGAAATGGCACCACTGCGGCCATTCTGAAACTCATCAACAGCGACCAGATCGCCGACACCAGCCTCATTACTCTCAATGGCAGCGGTGCCAGCGCAGGCATCCTCCGCCTTAACAACAAGAATGAAACCATCGGCGGCCTCATCAGCACAGGCGGTGCTGGCATCGTGGAAAATGAATCCGGCGCCGCGGGCACGGCCACGCTCACGGTCAATGTGGACTCCGGCTCACAGACCTTCAGCGGCATCTTGCGCAATGGAGACGGCACAGGCACGGATGGCACTCTCGCTCTCATCAAGTCTGGCCTTGGCAACCTGACCCTCAGCGGCACAAACACCTACACCGGCACGACAACGCTCAACGCGGGAGGCCTGACTCTCACCGGTGCCTGCACCTACGCAGGCGCTACGACGATCAACTCAGGTGCAACACTTCTCATCAATGCCGCCAACAGCTTCACCGGAGGCATCACCATCACCTCGGGCGGCACGCTCCAGTTTGGCATCACCAATGCCGTCTCCTCCACCTCAGCCCTGCTCCTCACAGGCGCTGGGGGCAGCAGCTCGGCACTGCTATCTCTGAGTGGCTTTAACTGGACCTCGGGAGCCATCACCTTTTATGATGCCACTTCGGGCGCGACCAGCCAGGGAACCATCAACATCGGCAGCGGAGTGCTCACACTCGGCGGCACGGTGACGGTGAGTGCCACCAACAATCCTCTGGGAGCAGTGATCACGGGTGGTACGCTTGATCTGGGCGCAGCCGCTCGCACCTTCGCCATCAACGACAGCCTCAATGCCGCGCACGATCTCACCATCTCTTCAGCCATCACCTCGGTGAGCGGTGCCATCGGCATCACCAAAACGGGCATGGGCAATCTGCTGCTGAGCGGCAGCGTCAACATCGCGGGCAACATCACCGTCTCCACTGGCGTGCTCGAGATCTCGAACACCTTGACCAACGGCACGGCTCTCACGACCGTGGGTTCGGTTTCCGCCCCGGGGATGCTGCTTTTGGGCACTGGGGCGGATTACTCCACCAAAAACCTGAGCATTGGAGCCAGCGCAGGTTTTCAAGGTGCGGTCGTCCTCCGCGGCGGTACCCTGACACTCACGACCACCGACACTCAGGCGGGCATCGGCCTCGGCGGCACAGGCTATGGTGGCCTGTTTTTGTCCTCGGGCACCCTCAATACCAAGCGCGTGGACTCGCTGGATGGCACCACCACCGCCTCCATTGCCGTGCTGCAGGTCAGCGGCGGCACGCTCAATACGTCCAACTACATCATGTTCCGCAATGAGCGCTGGGAGTTCACCGTCACAGGGGGCCAGGTGCTCCGGACTGGAGACGCCATCGCGCTGGGATTCCGCAGCGGCGGCAGCGCAGGCACGGCCACCACGACGGCGCAGGGCGCCATGACCATGGCGGGCGGCGTGGTGAACAATTCAATTTATAGCATCACCTTCGGCCAGCAGAACAACAACACGGCGCTCGGCACTGCCTACCTCAACCTCAATGCAGGCACGCTGATTAACAACCAGATCGTCCACTACAACTCCACCGGCGCCGCCATCAATTCCTACGTCAATTTCAATGGCGGAACTTTGCAGGCTTCCGCCAACACCCCCGCGTTCATATCCGTCAGCGGCACTGGCGGCACAGGAACTTTGACCGCCTACGTCAATGGCGCTTTCGGCAGCTACAATGGCGGCGCGGTGATCAACACGAACGGCTTCAACGTCACCATCCCCATCGCTCTGAATGCCCCCACCGGGAACGGCGTCACCAGCATTGCCGTCTCCGACGGCGGCAGCGGCTATTACGGTGCCCCCTATGTGGAGATCAGCGGCGGCGGTGGCTCAGGTGCCATGGCCTTCGCCACAGTGGATCTCGATCCCTCCAGCCCCACCTATGGCAAACTGCTGCGCATCACCATCAGCAATCCCGGCGTCGGCTACACTTCCACGCCCACCGTGTCATTGCTCGGTGGCGGTGGCAGCGGCGCTGTGGTGGGCACCATCACCACCGCAGTCAACACCTCTGGCGGCCTGACTAAAAATGGTCTCGGCACGCTCACGCTCTCGGGTGCTGATGCCAACACCTTCACCGGCAGTACCAACATCAATGCCGGAGAGCTGGACCTCTCGAAAACCGCGGGCGTCAATGCGATTGCCGGCAACATCACCGTCGGTGATGGCACCACCGGGGCGGTGCTGAAGCTCATCAACAGCGACCAGATCGCCGACACCAGCATCCTCACATTCAATGGCAGCGGCACGACCGCAGGCATCTTCCGCCTCAACAACAAAAACGAAACCGTCGGCGGCCTGAGCAGCACAGGCGGCGCGGGCATTGTGGAAAACGAATCTGGCAGCGCAGCCACCAGCACACTCACCGCGAATGTCGCCTCCGGCACACAAACCTACAGCGGCACACTGCGCAATGGTGATGGCACCGGCACTGACGGCACTCTCGCTTTCGTTAAAACCGGGGCAGGCACGCAGATCCTCTCCGGTGCCAATGCCTACACGGGAGCAACAACCGTCAGCGCTGGCGTCCTGCAAATCGGCAGCAGCGGCTCGGGCACCACCGGCACAGGAGCTGTCAGCGTTCAAAGTACAGCCACCCTGATTGGCACCGGCGTTATTCGGGGCTCCAGTTTCACCGCCAGCAGCGGTGCCATCGTCCAAGCAGGAGACGGGACGACGCAAAGCAACTACGGCACGCTCACCTTCCAGCCAGTGTCCGGTTCCGGCACCCTCGATTTCCAATCAGGCAGCACGATCATCCTCGGCATTCATCCAGGCAGCACCTCCGACTTGCTCAATATCATAGGCACCGGCACGAATACACTGCTGTTCAACGGCAACCTCACCGTCACAGCGGATGCCTTCACTCCCACCGCTCCGGAAGTTTTCAATCTACTCGACTGGTCCGGACTGTCCTCATCACCCACGTTTGCAAGCCGCTTCACCTTCACCGGTTATCTCACCGGCAATGGCGATGAAGCCAGCGGACTCGACCTGCCGGACATTTCCGGCTCGGGTTACTTTTGGGACATCAGCGGTTTCAAAACCAACGGCACCATTGCCGTTGTCATGATCGTGCCGGAGCCCTCACGCATGCTCCTTCTGGGACTGGCCATGGGAATCAGTCTTTTCAGACGCAGGCGCTGAAAACAAATCAGCCGGGCTGTGCGGCCCGGCTGATGAGAAGATTCAGAATGGAGTATTCTATTTACGCCTTGGGGGTCTCGGCTGTGCTTTCTGGAAGCTTGGGAGCTTTGATGTAGTCTGCGGGAAGATCGCCCTTCAAAGACTTGAGGAAGGTGATGATGGAGGCGGTTTCTTCGTCACTCAGCGTCTTGCCCAACTGGTGTTCGGCCATCTTCTGAACCATCTGCTCCAGCGTTTTAACGGAACCGTCATGCAGGTAGGGATAGGTCTCGGTGATGTTGCGCAGGCTGGGAACTTTGAAGAAGCCCTTCTCGCCATCGTTCTTGGTGATGTCGGCACGGCCATTGTCCTTGAGATCAGGCCAGGCCTTCACAAGGCCAAGCTTCTGATACATCATGCCGCCGACACCCACGCCATTGTGGCAGGTGACGCAGCCGGTTTTGGCAAAGGTGGCAAAACCTTTTTTCTCCTCGGCGGTAAGCGCCTCCTTGTTGCCCTTCAGGAAGGCGTCCCATTTGGAAGGAGTGAGCAGCTTGCGCTCAAACGCGCCCACTGCCTTGCCGAAGTTGTTGTAGTTCACCGGATCAGCCTCGCCGGGGAAGGCTGCCTTGAAGGCATCCACATACCCGGGCATGCTCTTGAGCACCTTGATGACGAAGGCCTCATCGGGAGCACCCATTTCCACAGGATTGAGCACCGGGCCTTTGGCCTGCTCCTCAACACTCGGCGCACGGCCATCCCAGAACTGGGCGACGTGCAGCGCGGCATTGTAAACCGAAGGCGAGCTACGGCCACCCAGCTTGCCTTCATGCCCCGGAGAGAATGGCAGGTTGTCGTTGCCGTATTTGTCGAGCACATGGCAGGAGTTGCAGGACATTTTCCCGCCTTTGGAGATGCGGGTTTCAAAGTAGAGCTGGCGCCCCAGATTGATCTTCGCTTCCGTGAGTTCATTCGTCGGGGATGCGACCTCAGCAGGGAGCGGCATGAACATCGGCAGGAAGGCTTCTGACAGATCTGCCTGCGCGAAAGCGGAAGCAGTGCTCAAGCCGACAAAAAGAGCAAAAATGCGAGCGGTGGGGTTCATAGGATGTTGGATTAAAAGTAGCGAGTCCGATACGTGGCGTGGAAGGCCCTGGTTTCAAGTGATTGCAATGCAACCAAGGCTGAGACGATTTCTCAACACCCGCCACAGCTTCAAATTGACGAAATCACCGGCAGGCGGCTAGGCTGCACAAATGTTCTCAAAATCTTTTCTCCTGCTGTTCGCAGCAGCAAGCGTGGCATTCGGCCAGCAACCCGTGGGTGATGGCAAGACGGACGATACGGCGGCGATTCAACACCTCTTTGACACCGTGGGCAGTGTGAAGCTTCCCAAAGGCACCTACCTGTTGACGCAAACCGTGAAGATCGATCTGGCAAAGACCGGCTTCGCGGCGCTCACTGGAGACGGCACCGTGCGGCTGATCATGGCAGGCGACGGTCCGGCGCTGCATTTCGTGGGCACGCATGAAGGCTCGGCGGCACCCGATTCATTCAAGCCGGACGTTTGGGAGAACCAGCGCACGCCCATGGTAGAAGGCATCGAAATCGTGGGAGCGGATGCCGAAGCTGATGGCATCGAGGCCACGGGCACGATGCAGATCACTCTAAGCCGCGTCGTCATTCGTGAATGTCGGCACGCAGTGCATCTTTCCACCCGCAACCGCAACGTGTTGATCTCAGCCTGTCACTTCTACCACAACACCGGCATCGGCGTGTTTTACGACAATGTGAACCTTCACCAGTCCAACATCGTGGGCAGCCACATCAGCTACAACGGCGGCGGGGGTGTCGTTTCCGTGGGCGGCAATGTTCGCAATCTTCACATCGGCACCTGCGACATCGAAGGCAATCACGCCAAGGACGGTCCGCCCAGCGCCAATGTGATGCTCGACTCACGTGGCGGCTCCATCGGCGAGGTCGCCATCACCGGCTGCACCTTGCAGCACACGCACAAGTCACCGGATTCAGCCAACATCCGCATCATCGGTTCCGGCACGGATCCATCCCTCCTGCGCCGCGCCGGACGTGAGCACACACGCGAAGGCAATGTGACCATCACCGGCAATGTCTTCAGCGATGTACAGGTCAATGTGGAGATCCAGCACTCGCGGGGGGTGACGATCACCGGCAACACCTTCTGGGAAGGCTTTCAGCACGATCTGGTTATAACGGACAGTGACAACATTGTGGTCACAGGAAACAACTTTGACCGCAACCCGCGCTACCTCGTGAACGGCAACGATAACGCCGAGAAAAACGGTGTGGTCTTCCAGCGCTGCACCGACAGCATCTTTAATAACAACGTCATCAGCGGCGTGTGGAAGCAACGTGCCGCAGTGGACATCGAATCATGCAACCGTCTTCAGATCTCCCACAACAGCATTCTGGACTCTGATGGCACCGGACTCCGCCTGGAGCAGGTGACCAACAGCATGGTCGCCGGAAACATCATCCGCGATGACCGTGAAGGAGAGCAGCGCAGCAAGGAACCATCTCTCAGCATTGTCGGCGGCAAGGACAACGTGATTGAGCAGAATGTGCTCGGAAACAAATAACGTGGACATCGAGGCATGACCACCTCATCCGCCACATGGCTGCTGGCACGCACTCATGGTCGCATGTTGCGGCACAAGCTGCGCTTTGGCATGCGCGAAAACCGCCTTCTCAGCGTGACGGTGGGCGCGTTCCTCGGACTGTACAGCCTCGCAGCCTACCTGCTGGTGGGCCGTGGGCTGGATTTCATGATGAAGCTGCCCCTCATCGGCCCGCTGCTCACGGAGCGGCTGGTGTTTTTGCTCTTCTTTTTCTTCTTCGTCATGCTGGTCATCTCCAATGCCACCATCACCGGCATGAGCTTGTTCCGGCGGAAAGACATGGAATGGCAGATTGCTCTACCCCTGCCACCGCGCAGCCTGGTGCTGTGGAAGACTCTGGAAGGCATGCTGCTGGCAAGCTGGGGACTGCTGCTGCTCACCACACCCATCCTGCTGGCCCTGGCCCAGACCTACAAGGCGGATGCTAAATTCATGCTTGTGGTGCTGCCTGCGGTTCTGGCTCTGGTGACCATTGCCGCCAATGTTTCCACATGGTTGCTGATCGCCCTTGTGCTCTGGGCCAAACGTTGGATGTGGAAGCCCTTGCTCGCAGTTGTCGTTCTGCTGCTGATCAGAACCCTGCCCATCTGGCATTCCAGCGTGGAGTCACTGAACTCAGGAGACCTCAGCGCGAGCTTGAACCAAATCCTGCGTCACACCGAGATCTGCATGCATCCGCTTTTGCCCAGCTCATGGGTGGCGGAAACGATTCAAGCCGCCGGACGTGGCACCTTCGAGCGCACCATGTTCTTCAACCTTGTCCTTCTGGCCAATGCCTTGATGAGCATTCTGATCACCACGCGCATCGCCAGCGTCTTCTATTATCCGGCTTGGAATCGCATCATGAGTGCAGCGCCCGGAGTCGTCGGCAAAGTCAAAGCCCCCCAGGCACGTGCCAGGCGTGGGCGCCTGAGCCATTGGCTGCGCCGTATTCTGGCGCTTGACCGCGCCTCCTATGCGTTGCTGGTGAAGGAAGTCCGCACTTTCCTGCGTGAACCCGTGCAGTGGGGGCAGTCGTCGATCATTTTTGGCCTGCTCCTGATCTATTCCATGAACCTGCGCAAGCTGGGCTACGATCTGCAAAGTCCGTTTTGGATCACCATCGTGAGTCATTTAAACTTGCTGGTCTGCTGCCTCGCACTGTCCACACTCACGACCCGTTTCATTTACCCGCAATTCAGCCTGGAGGGGCAGCGCCTGTGGATTTTGGGGCTCTCGCCTCTGCCTCTGCACCGCGTGCTGGCCTTGAAACTCCGCCTCAGCGCCAGCGTGCTGGCCCTTGTCATGGTGACGCTGGTCGTGGTCTCGGGAATCTCCCTCGGACTCTCAGGGCAGCGCATTCTCTTTTTCAGCGCTTCGATTTTGATGCTGAGCTACGGACTGACCTCGCTGGCACTTTCCCTCGGCGCCTTGGTGCCCAATTTTCGGGAATCCAATCCCGCGCGCATCGTCTCCGGCTTTGGCGGCACGGTCTGCTTGATCGCCAGTTTTGTTTACATCGTAGGCGGAATGGTCCTGCTGCTGATCCCTTCCTGGCAAAATCTCAGGCAGGATGCCGTGGCCATGGTGGGCTATAATGGCAAAATCGAACTGGCAGCATTGGGTGGACTGGCTGTGCTAACCGTGGCTTTTGGAGGCATTCCATATTTTTTTGCCAAACGGCAGACGAAAAATCTGGAATACTTAAGACATCTGTAGTATTTGGATACTGGAAATAATTTCCAGTACTCCCATGATCACCCGCAAAGCACCCGCTCTCGCCACTGCCAACGGCTACAACGAGGATAATCTCCTTGTTTTTGAAGATGCTCCCGAATTCATGGACGGCCACGCTGTTGCCTCCTCGCTTGAGAATGTGGATTCCAAAGTGAAGGCCGCTCAGGAGCAGTTGCAGGAGCTTCGGCGCCAGCAGGAAGAGATCGAACGTCAGAAGCAGCACCTCGAAGCCCTGCGCATCAAGCAGGAGCGGTTCGTCGCAGGAAAGCGTGATCTCGTCGAAAAAATCACCCGTTCCGCCAGCTTGGTCGAACGTGAACTCTACGACGCCCAGAAGCGTGTCGAGGATCTCGCCTCCATTCACGACGAATTCCGCCGCCATCAGGAAATTTTGAAATCCCTCCAGCCGGAAAAATGGCATCGCTCCCAGGTGAGCGAAGAACTCGACGGCGCCCTGGCCGCCATTGACGATGCCGAAGGCGACTACGCCAAAGGCATCCGCCGTCTGCACGCCATGGGCCCGCAAGAAGGCGTGTCCGCAGGTGGACCGATCAATCTCGACGACGCCAACGCAACTGTAATGCCCGCTTTCGGCTCTGCCGACGACCTGAAGACTTGGATGCGCCGTGGCTTTGCCTTCACCCTCCCTCTCATGGGCACGGTGATCGTCGCCATCGTCCTCATTCGTCTGATGTTCTGATTTAGCGAACCCCTCACCTCTCATCCTTATGGCTCTGTTTTCTGGCAATCGCAAAGTCCGGTCACGTCGTCCAAAGCCCGTGCAGGCATTGAAGGAAGAGGCTTCGCCCCAGCGCAAATCACGCAGTCTGACCAAGCGCTCGGATGAACTGAACAGTCAGATTCACCGCTTGGAATGCTTCATCACCGCAGCTCCACGCATTGAGCGCCAGCGCCGCCTGGCCAACGTGAACATGGTACCGCCCATGGAGCTGGCATCCCCTGCCCCACGTCATCGCCGCGTCCCCATCGCCAGACAGCGCGCACGCCGCAGCGAGCGCTTGCGAATGCTCACCGAAGGCATGCTTGTCCTCGGTTCCATCGCCGCCGTTGTTGGATGGCTGAATCAGTGGTTCCATTTTTGGAACTGAGGCTGCGTCCATTAAATGGCGCTGGTTGAAGGTGGCTTCACGTGCCGCGAAGCAGCTCTGCCCCTGTTCCGGAAGCCCCCCCTTACTCGCGCATGGGCCATTGCCCTGACGCTAGAAATGTGAGCGCGCAACGAAATCCAGTTGCCGCCACAAGGCGGTCAAAAACACCAACCCCAAACTGTTATGACTGCGACAGAAACCAAAGGCAACTGGAACATCCTGAAGGGCAAGCTCAAGCAAAAATGGGCCAATCTGACCGATGATGACCTCCAGTTTGCAGAAGGAAAATCAGACGAACTCATTGGCCGCATCCAGAAGCGCACCGGAGAATCTCAGGAAGCGATCAAACGCTACATGAAGGAAAACTGCGACAGCGACTGCGATTGCCGATAACCACCTCATCGGGCCGGCATGAGACACGATCCCATGCCGGCTCCTGACGCAATTCTTGAAATATGCGCCGAAGATGACTTGAAGTCAGCAGGCCCATTTTGGATACACGCGATCAAGGGCATCCCAACGAAGAAGAGATGTTATGAAATCACATCCAATTCTGGAAGCTATTGCTGTCTTCATATCACTGGCAGCCTGCGCCTGCATCTCAATCGACGATCATGAAGAAAGGCCCAAAACGGCCACCATCACTAAAGAGACGGCAAGGTTCTACTCGCTGGCAGATCCCAGCGTGACCATGACGACAACAAAAGCCATCAGCTCACGCTGATGGCTTTGCTTGTCGTGGATCGCCACTGTCGGTGACCATCACATTGCTTCTGATCTCAGATCATGCCTTGCCCCAGCGCTTCAGGAGCGTGGAAGCCATGTCAGCAGGTGAGTCGGACACGGCAATGCCGCACTCCGCGAGAATCTTCTTCTTGGCAGCAGCAGTGTCGTCAGCGCCACCGATGATGGCACCGGCGTGGCCCATGCGGCGTCCTGGAGGTGCTGTGGCTCCTGCAATGAAGGCGGCGATCGGCTTCTTGCAGTTGTCCTTGACCCAGAGACCCGCTTCGACTTCGGCATTGCCACCGATTTCGCCAATCATGATGATGGCTTCGGTCTCAGGATCATCGTTGAACATCTTGAGCACGTCGAGGTGGTTGGTGCCGTTCACCGGATCACCACCAATGCCAACGCAGGTGCTCTGGCCATATCCACGCGTCGTGAGCTGCCACACGGCTTCATAAGTGAGCGTGCCGGAACGGCTGACGACACCGACATTGCCACGCTTGTGAATGTACCCTGGGGCGATACCGATACGGCAGCCACCATGGGATTTGTCGCCGAAGCCCGGAGTCACAAGGCCGGGGCAGTTCGGGCCAATGAGGCGCGTCTTGCTGCCTTTCATGGCGGCTTTGACTCTGATCATGTCATTGACAGGAATGCCTTCGGTGATGGCCACCACGAGGTCGAGCCCAGCATCCACACCTTCGAGGATTGCATCCGCTGCGAATGGCGGCGGCACAAAGATCACGCTCACAGTCGCGCCGGTTTCACGGGCGGCTTCAGCCACGGTGTCAAACACCGGCACTTTCTTGCCACTGTGCTCAAAAATTTGCCCACCTTTGCCCGGCGTCACGCCAGCCACCAGCTGGGTGCCGTAGTCGATGGAAGCCTTCGCATGGCGCGAGCCGAAATCTCCGGTGATACCTTGAACAAGAATGCGGGTGTCAGTTTCAACGAGAATGGCCATCGGGATGAATTCGGTAAAAGTTTTGGGGGTGCGTGAAAGCGTCGCATCATAGAAGTGTGCTTCGCTGCGTCAAGGCGGCGGCGGAATATTCTCAAAGCAAGCGCCAGAGTTTCGGCAAAAAGACCACCAATCCCACTCCCAGTGCCGCAAGCGCCGCCACCAGAACCGCTGCGGCTGCCGCATCTTTTGCCAGACGGATGGGTTCCTCGCGCTCCTTGCTCACGCGGTCCGCCAGGACTTCGATCGCCGTATTCAGCAGTTCTGTCGCCCATACCAGCCCCACCGCCAGAAGCACCACGCACCATTCCCAGGCCGCCAGGTTCAGCCAGAGGCCAAAGCCCCCCACCAGCACCGTGGCGAGGCCATGCACCTGAAGATTTCTCTGCGTTTTCAGCGCCCAGACCAATCCCGCCAGCGCAGGACCAAAGCTGCGGAGCACCGATGCAAGCCAGCGGGTCATGTGGGGACAATTCGGCTACTGCGAGCCCGCAGGTTTTTCCACCGGAGCCGTTTCCGCAGCAGGCTCGGAGACTTCTTTCACCAGATCACGGAATTCCTTCAGCCAGTTCAAGGCATCCGGATGGCTCGGGTAGGTCTGAATCACCTTCAGCATGTCTGCCAGCGCATTGACTGGAGTGACGTTGTTCTGCACCAGGTAATTGTCCTTTTCCCAGATCATGCGCGGGCCCGCATCTTTATAGAATTCATTGAATTCGGTCTCACTCTTGATGGCCTTTTGCATGGCCACCTCCGCACTCATGCGGGAATCCCACTGTGCAGGCAGATCAGTGGGCTTTTCCGCCAGATAATAGGGGAAAATAATATTGGAATAAATGCCCCTGACATTCAGCGGCTGATACTCCCATTCTTTCCGCTTCAAGAAGTCTTCCAGCGAGTAAGCTTTGGCAAATTCGGAACTGGCCACGGACTGACGCAGGGTACCCATGATGTCTCCGGCTGGCACGTTGTTGCCACCACCGCCTCTACGCCCGCCACCGCCGCCACCCTGGCCACCACCCTTTGCATCCTTGTCCGTAACGGCCCCTGAGGCCGAATGAGTGGTGGCTCCCTGAACGGCAGTGATAGCCTTGCCCAAAAAGGCTTGCACCGAGGTGACGATCGGAGCCATTTTCTTTGGCTCATCAATCTCTTGAGCCTGGATCGTCAGCACGAGGTACTCCAGTTGCAGCCACAGCGCCCGCTTGAAATCCTCATCTTTCAGATTGGCCTCATTCTTGTTCTTCCAATCCATGAAATCTGCCTGCTTCAGGTTCTTGCGGTCAAAGTGCTCCAGCTTGTAGCAGTCCAGATACAGTGCCAGCGCAGCCGCCGGACTGGCCATTCCCTCGCGGAACTTCGCCATGGCCGCACCAAAGACGGAGCCCCTGCCCTTGCCTATCTGAGCCTCTACTTTTTCCAGTTCTTTGAGAATGTGATCCGTTTGCGCTGGCGTGAGAATCACCTTGCTTGCAGGTTTCTCAGGTTCAGCCGCAGGTGTTTGCGCAGGGGCAGGAGATGCCAGCACCAAGGCCAGCAGAGGCAGGAGTTGAGTCAATTTCATGGTCGGAAAAATAAACAAGGCAAAACGCGGATGGGTGCAGGAAAAATCTTTATCTGAAAAAATTCTCCACATCAACGTTTCATCCCCGCACAAACTTGGACTTGGATGCACAAAGTCATCGTATATCTGTTTCCACCCCCTTCAATTATGACACGCTCCGCCTTCTTTTTCGCCCTTTTGGCCCTCCTCACCCTGCCCGCCACGGCTGGTGACGCCCCCGTCAACTACATCGCCGAGATGACCGGCATGGTCTGCGCCGGCTGCAAAGACCACGTCACCGCCTCCTTCACCAAGCTTGAAGGCGTCTCCAAGGTGCAGATTGTTCCAGGAGACAAACCCGGCACCCAAAAAGTCACCGTCACCTCCACCTCCCCCTCCTTGACCAAGGAGCAGGCCGTCACTGCTTTAGGCTCCTCCGCCTCCACGTACATCGTGCATGCATGGGTGAAGTCGGAGCAGCCAGCCAACTAAAGCAAAAATCATCAGGCAAAATCGCTTGCCTGTCTCTCTGACTGCGCCACTATCCGCGCTCTCCTTTTGCCGGAGCAAGAATTTGGACAGGTGTCAGAGTGGTCTAACGAGCACGCCTGGAAAGCGTGTGTACCTTAATCGGTACCGAGGGTTCGAATCCCTCCCTGTCCGCCATTCTTCGTCAGCTTAATAGACGAAGAATACCTCCTCAGAGCAAACGACGGCCCATTCCCTTCGCCTCTGCCACGCAAGGAAGGTCGAAATCTCATCGACTCCACCGCTCGAGAATTGAGCAGAATGAGACGCTTCATGAGGATTGCGGGCAGGAACCCGCGCGACATTCCACTTTCATCCGCACTCGTTTCTTGAGTTCCGGTGCTTCCAGCAGTTGCGCTTTCCTGCCGCAAGCACGGCAACATATCACGCTTCAGACTCGTTTGGCTCTCCGATGAAACCAATCGCTTCCTCTACGTCCCGTCGTCAATTCCTTGCCACTGCTGGCGCCGCCTCGCTGTCATTCCTTTCCTCATCGCAAGCGGCGACGTTTAAAACGACGATCCAGAAGGCCAAGATCATCGGCAAGCCGGAGGAAAAGGCGCTGCGTGAGCTCAAAGAGGCCGGATTCGACGGCGTGGAGGTTTCCCATCTTTTTGATGACGAAACGGAGGCCGAAAAGGCTCGTGAACTCGTCGAAAGCATCGGTTTGAAGGTGCATTCCGTGCTGCGCGGGTGGGCGGAGTTCAACAGCGATGATCCGGGGCAGGTCGCCGCGAGCTACGAGGTGACGGAGAAAGCCCTGCGCACGGCCAACTGGCTCGGTGCAGAGACGATCCTGCTCGTCCCCTGCCGCGTCGGTGGGCCGACCGTGAAGATGCCGCAGCCGTGGGAATTCGACATCGAGTTCGACGAAAAGACAGGCCACGTCAGCCGTGTCGTGAAGGGCGACAACACACCTTTCGAGCGCTACATCGCGCTGCAAAACAAATCGACCGACGGATCGAAGGAGCAGGTGACGAAGCTCATCCCACTGGCCGAGAAGCTCAACGTCATCATCGGCCTCGAGAACGTCTGGAACAACCTCTGGGTGCGTCCGGATCTGTACAAAAACTTCGTCGCATCCTTCAACCACCCTTTTGTGAAGGCCTACTACGATGTGGGCAACCACGTGAAGTATCTCGTGCCCGTGCACGACTGGATCCACACGCTGGGCGGCCTCATCAAGAAGATCCACATCAAGGACTACGCGCTCGCGCCGGACAACCACAGCGGCAAGTTCGTGCATCCGCGCGATGGCAGCATCGACTGGCCAAAAATGCGTCAGGCCCTCGACGATGTCGGTTACAACGGCTGGATCACGGTTGAAGACAACGGCCTGCCCCTGCCCGAATTCAACGACCGCCTCAACAAGATCATCGCCGGAGTCTGATTCATGAAACTCGCCCTGCTTTTCCTCACGCTGGCCACCTTCACCCCGGCCGCCGACCGCGTCGTGCCGCGCGAAGGCACCGAGTGGTGCAACATCTGGATGCCGAACGCCAACAAGAACGACCTGCCGCGAGTGCTGCTCATCGGCGACTCCGTGACCCAGGGCTACGGCCCCGACGTTGAAAAGCAGCTCGCCGGCAAGGCCTACGTCGCGCGCCTCGCCACCTCGCGCTGCGTTGGAGATCCCGTCCTGCATGCCGAGATCGCCGCCGTGCTCGGCGCGGAAACCTTTGACGTGATTCACTTCAACAACGGCCTGCACGGCGTCGGTGCGGTCAGCGAAAAAGAGTACGCCGAGTTTCTTCCCCAGATGCTCGCTCACCTCCGCAAGCTCGCGCCCAAGGCGAAGCTCATTTGGGCCAGCAGCACACCCTCCCATGTGAATGGCAAATTTGAGCAACTGGACGCACGCAACGAAAACGTGAAGGAACGGAACCGGATCGCCGCCGAACTGATGGCCAAGGAAGACATCCCCGTGGACGATCTTTACGCGCTCATGCTGCCACACCCCGAGTGCTGCTCCGACGGGCTGCACTACAAGCCGGAAGGCAGGGCCATGCAGGGTGCGCAAGTCGCTGCCGCGGTCCTCAAGCTGCTGCCGTCAAAAACGAAATGAAACACCTCTTGGCACTCATCGCCCTCTCTCTCGCCGCCCTTGGGGGAGCCGTCCCTGCGGTTGCGGAAGAGCTTCCCAAAACCGCGCTGCGTGCTGAAAAACTCAATGAACTGGATGCCACCATCGAGCAGGCCATCCGAGATTCCAAGCTGCTCGGCGCCTCCCTGTGGGTGGAGTGCCACGGCGTGGCCTACCACAAAGCCTATGGCCAGCGCGCGCTGAAACCCTCGGCTGAGGCGATGACCGAGGACACCCTTTTTGATGTGGCCTCCATCACCAAAGTCATGGCAGCCGCCAGCGCGGCAATGCTCTGCATCGAGCGCGGCTTGTTCCAGCTCGATGACCCCGTGTCACAGCACCTGCCCGAGTTCACCGGCGAAGGACGTGAGAAAATCACCTTGCGCCACCTGCTGCTGCACACCTCCGGGCTGCCGATCAATCTCAATCCCAAAACACAGCCCTTCACCACTCACGACGAAGCCGTCGGGCAGATCTGCCACACGAAGCTGCTGTTTGAGCCCGGCTCCAAATTTGCCTACAGCAGCGTCGGCACCATGCTTCTTGGCGGTGTGATCGAACGCGTGACCGGCAGGAAGTTTGACGAATTCTGCACCTCAGAAATCTTCCGCCCCTTGCGCATGAATGACACCGTTTTTCGTCCCGGTGGCGAGCTGTTGAAGCGTGTCGCGCCCTCCAGTGCGCCGGAGCGTGGTCAGGTGGATGACACCGTGGCCCGGCTAGTCGGCGGCGTCTCGGCGCATGCCTCCCTATTCACCACCACGGCGGACATGGCCCGCTTTGCCCGCATGATGCTGCTGAACCTCGGCGAACTCGATGGCGTCCGCATCCTCAAACCCGAGACCGTCAGGCTCATGACCAGCGTTCAAAGCCCTGCCGGCCTGACCAGCCCCGATGCCAAAAACCTGCCCGTACGCCGCGCCCTTGGCTGGGACATCGACACCCCCTACCGTACTCCGCCGCACGACTACTCTCTGTCCCGAGGGGCACTCTTCCCCATCGGCGGTTACGGCCACACCGGCTGGACCGGGCAGATGCTCTGGATTGATCCCTTTTCCAGAACCTTCGTGATCTTCCTCTGCAACCGCTACGTGGACACCTCCAAAGATACACGCCCCGCCGTCTATCAGCTCCACCACCGCATCTCCACCCTCGCCGCCGAAGCCGTCCCAGACTTTGATTTCAAAAACGTCCCCGGGGCGCTGCCGGGACATACCAGTGTCTTGAAGATAAAACCTTTCATCAACAGCCTTGGCATGAAATTTGTCCCCCTGCCCGGCACGCCAATCTTCATGTGCATGCATGAGACGCGCAGAGCTGACTACGCCACCTATGTGGATGCCCATCCCGAAGCCGAAGCCTCATGGAAAGATACGAAACTCGACAGCCTTTCCGCCACCGTCGCCCCCGACCATCCGGTGGTGAATGTGAGCTGGGATGATGCCAAAGCGTTCTGCGCATGGCTCAGCCAGAAGGAGGGCCGCACCTACCGGCTGCCAACCGATCGTGAGTGGAGTCTTGCGGTCGGCATCGGTGCTCAGGAAAAGGGCGCCGAAGCCACGCCGGAAAGCCTGAGCGGCAAAATCAAAGGTGTCTACCCCTGGGGCCAATGGCCGCCCACCCAAAACGCCGGCAATTACGCCGACATGGAATGCCAAAAACAAATCCCTGCGGAAAAAATCATCGCCGACTACGCCGACGGGTTTCCTCTGACATCCCCCGTCATGAGTTTCCCACCCAATGAACTTGGCATTTACGATCTCGGCGGAAACGTGTTGGAGTGGTGTGAGGACTGGTACAATGCCGCCCAGAAAGACCACGTCCTGCGAGGTGCCTCCTGGGGCAGCAGCGCCCCACAGCCACTGCTCTCCTCTTTTCGCGGCAACCAGCCCTCCACGCGCCGCTGGCGCTGCGATGGCTTTCGCTGCGTCTTGGAAGCGACAGGCGGCTGAGACAGGTGAGTACGGATCAAATCATCCCCAGTTTCATCTTCCCCTCGACGCTGATCATCCCCTGATTCCACGCCGGATCCCAGACGAGTTCGACAGCTGCGTCGTCCATGTCTTCGATGGTCATGATGCGGCTTTGCGCATCGGCGGCAATCGTCGGCCCCATGCCGCAGCCTGGGGCTGTGAGGGTCATCTTCACAATGGCCTTGTTTTTGCCATCGGCATCGGCTTCGACCTTGCAGTCATACACAAGGCCCAGGTCGACGATGTTGACCGGAATTTCCGGGTCATAGACATTTTTGAGCTGGTTCCACACCTGGCCTTCAAGATCGCTGACATCGGCGGGGATGTTTGAGGAACTGCTGTCCTGCTCCTTCTTGCTCGCTTCGGGATCAATGCCCAGAGCATCCACATCACCCGCCTGAATACGGGCAAGACCGAAGTCCGTGGCCACCGTGTAGGTGCCGCCGAGCGACTGCGTAATGATGACCTTCATGCCGAGCGGCAGTTTGATCAGATCACCACTGGGAATCTGGACGGCATCGACTTCGCGTTTGAGTTCAAGGGAGGAGTGCATGGATGAAATGAGAATGAAAAAATGTAAAGACTAGCTCGTGAGGACGATTTTGATTTTGCCCTGCGTTTTGCCAGCGGCGCTAAGAGCATCGGCCAAAGTGCCGGATTGATCGGACACAACAGGAGCCGCAGCGGCACCAGCGGGTTTGTTTTCGGCTTCAAGCGCAGCACGCAGTGCTCCTTCGACCATCTGCCCACAGTGGATTTTCATGGGCGGCAGCGGACCAAGAGGCCTGCTAAGTTCCTCGGCAGACATGGAGAGCGCTTCCTCCTTCGTTTTGCCACGAATCAACTCCGTGGCGATGCTGGCCACGGCGATGGCCGTCTGGCAGCCGAAGCTCTGAAAGCTGGCCTTGTCGATGACCTTCCTGCCGTCCTTCTCTTTGTATTTGATCCACAGGCGCACCATGTCGCCACAGTCAGGACTTCCCACGGTGCCCACGGCATCGGCGTCGGGCATTTCGCCCAAGTTTTGGGTGTCCGTGAGGGCTTGCTGAAGTGCGGCTTCGTCCATGGTCGTGATTCAATCTTCAATTTCGATACGATAGCGCGGCAGGCTTGGATCAACCTCACTGCTGTAGGCGTCGATCCCGCCGGTGAGGCATTTCGTTTCGCCAAACCCATGGCCGATGAAATACGCCGCCGCATCCAGCGAGCGCGAACCGGTGTGATCATACAGCACCACCGTCTGGGTCTTGTCACCACTGGTGAAAATTTCCTGCACCAACTCCTGAGTCAGCAGTCGCGCGCCAGGCAGCTTCACCGCCTCATGCTCTTCCCGCGTGCGCACGTCCAGCAGCACAAGATCCGGCTTGTTGCGCAGCAGCACTTCCAGTTCCTGCGGGGAGATTTGCAGCGAGGCATCGCCCTGGTGGCTTTCCTGAATATGCCCCACCGCTTCAGCCACCGGGATGTTTTCATTCCGCTCGCACACCTGCGCCAGCGTCTCGCCGGGCTGAAAGCCGCAGCTGCGGCAGCCGCCAATGTGGTAGCGCGCAAACAACGCCCTCTGCGCCCCAGGGTAGGCCTGGAGTACCTGGCTCATGGTCATGTCGCCGGTCAGTGGCGGAAGTTCAGCGGTTGGCATGGTGGAAAACATGCCATAACGGCAAAACCACCCAATGCAAGCGGAGGCCCGCCAGCACTCCCCGGCAGCAGTACAATAGAACCGCTAAGGTTCACGCGGCCGATAGCTTTTGGTAGGAGTGGTCAAGCATGTCCCAGGCTCCCGGTTGGACCTCGTGTCCTCACCTCGACACTCCCTTTCGTTCTCTCGGCTCGACATTCCTCATTCTGCATTCACCTTGCCCGCCATGTCTCAAGAACTCGAGCCACGCATCCCGGTCCTGCCCACGCTGATGACGGCGGGTAACATTCTTTGCGGTTTCGTCGCCATCCTGGAGATCTTTGACGGTCGCCATCTGGCGATGACCACCTCGGTCGATCTCAACAATTACCAGCACTACCACTACGCCATCGTCTTCATCCTCCTCGCTTGCCTGTTCGATGCGCTCGACGGCCGCGTGGCGCGCATGGGCGGCACGGAGAGCCCCTTTGGGCGGGAACTGGATTCCCTGGCGGACATCGTCTCCTTCGGTGTGGCACCGGCACTGTTGGTGCATGATATTGTACTGAAAGAGATCGACACCCCCAAAGGCCTGGGCTGGCTGATCTCCTGCGTCTATTTGGTGTGCGGTGCCATGCGCCTGGCTCGGTTCAACTGCCTCGCCGCAGCCGATGTGAAAAGCAGCATGAAAGGCTTCCGCGGCTGCCCCATCCCGGCGGCGGCAGGTGTGATTTCCTCTTTGACGCTGCTCATCATCTGGCTCGACAGCACCGAGCGCGAGATCGGCAACTGGAAGTATGCCCTTGCCGGACTGATGGCGCTGCTCTCCTACCTTATGGTGAGCAATCTGGAGTACCCGAGCTTCAAGGCCGTGAACTGGCGCACGAAACGCTCCTTTCACTGGGTCCTGGTCACCATCTTCGTCATAGCCTTCACGGTCATGAACTGGCACTGGATGCCCGCCGTTCTGTTTGTCAGTTACTTGCTGTATGGCTTGGTACGTCCATGGGTCTCGCGCAAATGGCGGCAGGAGATCGAGATCGAGGCGGAAACGGTGGAGATCGACCCCGAGGCAGAGACGCTGGCACTCAATGGAGCGGATTCCGACAGTTCCGAAAAGCATCACGCGGACGGCAGCAGCACCGTGCAGATTTGAACATTTTCATTTCACGCAGCGCCGGGACTGTGTAATTGAGGGTTTCTCCAACCTCCATGGCAGATTTTTATCAGCACGCGCGTGTGCCCACCCTCCACCACCTGGCTCATGCGGACAGTTCCGCCCGTGAAACTGAGATGCTGGACTGGGCTCGGGACAAACCGGTGGCCCTGCTGCTGCCCGCGCTCTATGCCGAGTGCGAGCGCCCCGCCCTTCCTCGCATTCTTGAGGAGGTCTCCCAGGCAGGTCACATCTCTGAGGTGATCCTGAGCATGAATGGCATGGACGCCGCCGAACTCGAGCGGGCCCTGGTGCTCATCCGCAAAAACCTGCGCGGCAAGACCGCCCACATTCTTTGGAATGACGGACCGCAGCTCTCCCAAGCTTATCAGCGCATGGATCAGGCCGGACTCGCCGGACCCCATGCAGGAAAAGGCTCAAACATCTGGATGGGCATAGCCTACCTTCATGCGCGCAGTTTTGGGGGCGTCATCGTCAGCCACGACACGGACATCTTGAACTACAGCCGTGATCTGCTGTGGCGGCTCTGCTATCCGCTGCTGCACCCGCGCATGAATTATCGGTTTGCCAAAGGCTACTACAGCCGTGTGTCGGACCGCCTTTATGGCCGGGTGACGCGGCTGCTGATCTTCCCTCTCATCCAAGCATGCCGTGATGTGCTGGGCTCGAAGCCCATGCTCGAACATCTCGACAGCTTCCGCTACCCGCTCTCGGGTGAATTTGCCGCTGACATGCAGGCAATGGAATGCTTTTGCCTGCCCGGCGGCTGGGGCTTGGAAATCGCCCTTCTCTGCGAAGCCTTCCGTCATCTGCCCGGTGAGCAGCAGTGCCAGGTGGATCTGGGCTTTCATTTCGAGCACCGCCACCGCAGCCTCGCTCACGACCAGATCGGGGTCAACGAACCGGGACTGATCACCGCCGCCGCAGATGTCGCCCGCTGCCTCGTTTATCAGGTCCTCCGCGAAGCCGAGCCCCGCTCCGCCGAAAGTCTCATGCGCCTGATCATCGAACGCTACCGCCCCCGCGCCAACGAATGGCTGCAGCGTTACGAGCATGTGGCCCTGCTCAACGACCTGCGTCATGACGCAGAGGAGGAAAGTGCCGCAGTCACCGCATTCGGCCAGGCCCTGGACCGCCTGCTGCACAGTTTGGGAAAAGACACCCTGCATGTGCCGGCCATGCGCGACACCCCTGCCAGGACCCTCGCGAAGATTCCCGGGCTCGCTGCAGAGATTGTGGCGAGTGCCATCGTCGTTTGACCCCCTGCCATCCTGCTTGCTTCGCCCCTGCCCCGTGGATAAGGTCGGGACTGTTAAAATCAGCGACTGCATTCTTGCATGAAGAAATCTCCCCAGACGGCGGCCCGGCGCAAAGCCAAGGCCACTGCTGCATCACTCACACCGGGAAGTGAATCTGTTGCCACTGCTGAACAGCTGGCTCAGTTTTACAACAGCGTCGACGCCGCTCTCTTCAGCCTCTCCGTGGAGCCGGGGCAGCAGCTGCGCTTCCACTTTGCCAACCACCGTTTTCTCGTCGTCGCAGGTCTGCGGCCGCAACAGGTGATCGGCAAACGGATCGAACAAATCATCCCGGAGCCATCCTGCGCACGCGTGCTGAAGCAGTGCCGCAAATCGATCCGCAGCCATCAGACCGTTCGCTGGGATGAAACCTATCACCACTCATCGGGCATCAAATACGGCAAAATCTCCGTGACCCCGGTCATGGATGCCAAGGGCCGTGTGACTCACCTCTCCGGCAGCATCATTGACATCACCAAACGCCGCAACTCAGAGCTGGCCCTGCACGAAAGCGAGGAGCTTTACCGCCGCATCGTGCAAACCGCCGAAGAGGGTATCTGGACTATCGATGCCCGTTCACTCACCGACTACGTCAATCCCAAGATGGCGAAGATGATGGGTTACAAGCCGGAGGAAATGATCGGACGTCCCATCAGCGACTTCCTGGACGATGAGGGCAAGGCCCTGCTGACCACGCACATCAAGAACAGGAAGAAAGGAATTTCAGAGCAGTTCGAGTTCAAATACATGCGCAAAGACGGCACGCCCCTGTGGGCGTTTGTCTCCACCAATCCCATCACCAACAACCAGGGCGTCTATGTGGGGGCCATGGCACTGCTGACGGACACATCCGCACGCAGAGCCGCCGAGGCTGCCATGCGGGAGAGCAATGCGCAGTTCCGTGCCATCTTTGAGCAGGCCGCCGTCGGCGTAGCCTTGATCGACAGCAACACAGGCTGCTTTCTCAACGTCAATCAACGGGCCTGCGACATCGCCCGGCTGACACGCAGGCAGATGCTGGCCACGACCTTCATGCACATCGCCCACCCAGACGATTTGCAGGCGAATCTGGAACACATGGAGAAGCTGAAAGCCGGCAAGATCCAAACCTACACCATCGAGAAACGCCACCTTCATGCCGATGGCAGCATCACCTGGATCAATCTCACGGTTTCCCCCATGTGGAAAAAAGGCGAGCCCCCTTCGCGGCACATCGCCATCATGCAGGACATCACGGAGCGCAAACAGGTGGAGCAGTCACTGGCCAGGACGACGGAGTTGCTCGAGCGGACCGGAGAGATGGCCAAAATCGGCGGTTGGGAGCTGGAGGTGGCCTCCAAGAAATTGTTCTGGTCCCTCGAAACCTGCCGGCTTTTCGAGATCGAGAGCAAGACGACTCCTTCACTGAAACAAGCGATCAGCTTCTACGCCCACAAGGAGCAGCAGGTCATCCGGGCAGCTGTGAAAGCCGCCATCGAACACGGCACCGCCTACGATTTGGAACTGCCCGTCCTCACCGCCAAAGGACGGCGCTTCTGGGCGCGCACCCAGGGATTCGCCATTCGCAAGAACGGCCAGACCGTCAAGCTGATCGGCACGTTTCAGGACATCACCGAGCACAAGCAGGCGGAGCAGGCTTTGATTGAGAGCGAGGTTCGCTTCCGCGCCATCTTCGAGCAGGCCGTCGTGGGCGTCGGCCTCGTGGATTTCACCACAGGCCGCTTTGTGGATGTGAACCGCCGCTTCTGCACAATCATGGGCAGGTCGCGCAAAGACATGCTGAAGATTGCCTTTGATGAGATCACCCACCCGGATGACCACGCCAAGAACCATTATCTGCACAAGCAGCTCAAAGCAGCCAAGTCCTCGGAATTTCAAGTGGAGCAGCGCTACCTGCGTCCAGATGGCTCCGTGGTCTGGGTGAATCTCAATGCCTCCCTGCTCAGCACCATGAGCGGACGCCCCAACCAGATGCTCGTCATGGTGGAGGACATCACCAGTCGCAAGCTGGCGGAGGCAAACTACCGCAGGGAGCTCGGCTTTAATGAAATCCTGGCCAGTCACACATCGGCCATCATCATCCTGCTGGACCGGCACGGCAATCTGATCCACGCCAACGAAGCCACCCTCCAGATGCTCGGTTACAAACGGAAGGATCTCGTCGGCAAACAGCCGCCCTGGAAATCCGACTTCATGGAGGCTGCGGAAAAGGCGCGTTCGCAAAAGCGCTTCAAGGAAATGCTGGCCGGCAAAAACATTGACTCCAGGGAGGTCACTCTCATCGGCAAAGACCGCAAGCGCCATGTCGTCGCGCTTTCCAGCATCATCACCCGCACGCCCGAAGGCGCGGTGGACCGCATCATCGTCACCGGCACCGACCTCACGGAGCGCAATCGCCTGCAAAAAGAAGTCCTCAAAATCTCCGAGCAGGAGCAGGCGCGCATCGGACACAACCTGCATGACGGTGTCGGGCAGACAATGACGGGAGTGGCCAGCTTGATTGAAGCGCTCGAATCCGAACTCACCGGTGATCAGCGCCAGAGCGCCGCCCGCATCCATCATCTCATTCAGGAAGCCATTCAGGAAGTCCGGCGCATGTCCCACAGCTTGTCTCCGGCATCGGTGAAAAATCGCGGTCTGGGCGGAGCACTCCAGCTGCTGGCTGAAACGATCCGCACCAACCATCGCACCGCCTGCACCTGCGAAGTCAATCCTGACATCAAAATCGAGGACTCGGAAAAAGAGACGCACATCTACCGCATCGCCCAGGAAGCAGCCAACAACGCCCTGCGCCATGGCCATCCTTCCAGAATCAAGTTGTCTCTCCAACTTCTGGGAGAACACGAAGCCGTGCTGAAGATCGAAGACAATGGCTCGGGCCTCGGCAAACGCACTCACGAACATCCAGGCATAGGCCTGCGCGTCATGGACTACCGGGCCAATCTCATCGACGGCAGTCTCTCCATCAAATCCAGAGCCCGTGGCGGAGTCAGCGTCGTCTGCCGCTTTCCTTATGGCGGCGGACAGGGTTGAGGCTGCTCAAGGCAGCGTCGGCCATCCCTTAACGGTTCTCAGCCCCACGCTGGAATTGGCAATGACCATTTCGGTCTTCGCAGTTTTGCCGTCCGGACGGATCAGCGCGTAGTAGGGCTTCTCCGGTGTGCCGGGGTTGGGGTAGCGCTCCAGATCCTTGTGGCCGCGTTCCAGCACCACGACAATATAGTTCTCCTTCACCAGCTTTTTCGTTTCCGGCTGTTCCATGAAATACGCAATGCCGTAGCCTGGAAAACTCCCGTCCGCCATGGGATCAAACCCGAACAAAATGACCTGCTTTTTGTCTTTGGCGGCGCGCTTCAACGCGGCATCCACATCCCGGGCAGGCGCCATCCCAAACGCGGCACGGGAGTCAAATTCAGCCGCCTGCACATTCACACACAGCAGCGCTAGCATGAGCAAGGATAAGAGTTTCATACAGTGTTGTTTTTGACAATGCAGATCTGTCGTCCGCTTCACACTCACGGCTGCGCCAGCCACTTCTTCACCATGCTCAGGCTGCTGTTGCCATTGATGCCCGCCGAACCGGAGGCCAGGGACTTCCCTTCGGCGTTGATAAGCACATAGTAGGCCTTCTCGGCAGAGCCCGGGTTGGGATAACGTTGCAGGTCCTGATGGCCGCGCTCCAGCACGACCACGATGAAGTTGCCCTTCACCAGCTTTTTCGTTTCATCCAGATCCATGAAAAAATTGATGTCGTACCCAGGAAAGCTTCCACCCGCCTTGGGATCAAAGCCGAACAGCAACACCTTCTTCTTTTCCTTCACCGCACGTTTCAGCGCCGAATCCACATCGTGACCAGGGGCCGTGCCGAAAACCGCCCGCCCATCAAATTCAGCCGCCCGCACATTCACGCATACCAACACCAGCATCAGGAAAGAAAGGATTCTCATAGTCATTCAGACTAGCACAACGATTGAACCTTCAAGTGTCATTTGTTGAAAGTCACGACACTCTTTTAAACCATTGCTTAATCCAGTCATTTAACCTTCTTGAGTGCAATCAATTCAAGCGCTCATCGCTTCATTCCTTGCACTGACCTGCCCCCTCCTGACCACGGGTGCCAAGAACCTTCCCGGGAGCATTTCATCTGGGCGGAATTTAGTCCGTGAGGTCACGCCTGCTCGCTCCGTAATGGAGGGATGGTCATCACCTCCCTCGACTTCGGCAAACCGGGCAAACAGCAGGGCTTCCTGCAGGTCCCCTACTCCCACAACCTCGGCGGCTGGGCCAATGTGATGATCCCCATCACCATCGTCGCCCGTGGCAAAGGGCCGACCGTTCTTGTTCTCGGCGGCAATCATGGCGACGAATACCAAGGCCAGATCGCCGCCATGAAACTCGCGCGCGAGCTCACGCCTGAGAAGGTTACGGGCCGCATCATCCTGATCCCTTCGCTGAACCTGCCCGCAGCCCGCGCGGCGACGCGCCTGTCTCCGCTCGATGGCATGAACATGAACCGTGCCTTTCCCGGTGATGCCGAGGGGCCCGTCACCAGCCAGGTCGCGCATTACCTGCGCACCGTGCTGTTTCCGCTCAGCGACGTCGTCATCGACATGCACTCAGGTGGGCGCAGCATGGAGTTCGTGCCCTGCTCTCACATGCACCTCGTGCCGGACCGTGAGCAGCGTGCCAAGATGTTTGCCGCCATGCTCGCCTGGGGCACAGACTTCTGCTTCATCTACGCAGACATTGCTGGAACGGGCCTGCTGCCGGTGGAGGCGGAAAACCAGGGCAAGCTCGTCATCACCACCGAACTCGGCGGCGGCGAGTGCGTCCCCGCCAGCGTGCATCGCATCACCCAAAGCGGATTGAAAAGCGTGCTCATCCATGTCGGCGCGCTCAAAAGCCGTGTGCAGCCGCGCAAAGCCCCCGCCATCATCACCCAGGCCACCAATCGCGAGGACTACATCCTCGCGCCCGAGTCCGGCATCTTTGAAATCACCGCCGATCTCGGTGCCAAGATCAAAAAGGGCCAGACCATCGGCCACATCCATCATCTGGAGCGGCCTGATCGTGCGCCAGAACCCATCATTGCACAGAGCGCGGGTTACCTCATCACCATGCGCGCCCCCTGCCTCACCCAGCAGGGCGACTGCGTGGCGGTGATCGCAAGACAAGTCAGCGAACGTGAAGTGCTGCGCGCATGAATTCATCCCCTGCGCAATCCGCTTCTCCGAAGGCCGCTACCAGCGCCATGGCGCTCGTCGCCTTCATGTGGTTCGCGTATTTCCTCAACTACTGCGACCGCCAGGCCGTGTTCGCGATGTTGCCTTCGCTGAAAACCGGCCTCAGCATGAGCGACCAGCAGCTCGGCCTCGTGGGCACCGTGTTTCTCTGGATCTATGCCATCGGCTGCCCCATCTCCGGCTATCTCGGCGATCGCTTCTCCAAGCGCCTGCTCGTGGTGCTCAGCCTCGTGGTGTGGAGTCTCATCACCATCGGCACAGGACTCGTCGCCTCGGGTGCAACGCTGCTCGCCATGCGTGCCGCCATGGGCGTCTCCGAGTCGCTCTATATGTCCAGTGCGGTGGCGCTCACAGCGGGCGCGTATCCCGCAGCACGACGTTCGCGTGCGGTCTCCGTGCTCATGACGGGGCAGATCGCCGGCACCGTGGCGGGTAGTTGGTTCGGCGGCTGGATGGCGGACCGCGGCGAGTGGCGCGGAGCCTTCTTCGCACTCGGCGCGGTCGGCGTCCTTTATGCGATTCCTTACTTCGCCTTCCTGCGTCGCGTTGAGGAGCCGCAGGCGGACCAGAGCGCGACCACGGCGGGCATCACCTTCAGCGCCCTCGCCCGCTCCCGCACCTTCCTGCTGCTCTGCCTGGTTTTCCCCGTGTTCGTCTTTGGCCTCTGGCTGCTCTACGGCTGGCTCCCGGCATTCCTGCACGATAAGTTCCAGCTAAATCAGGCCGACGCTGCTTTCAACGCAACCGTCTTCCTTCAAACCGCGACCTTTGCCGGTGTCATTGGTGGCGGCATGCTCGCCGATGCGCTCTACCATCGCACCAAAGCCGCGCGCTTCTGGCTCATGGTCTGCGGCCTCGTCCTTTCCGCGCCCTGCATTCATGCGCTGGGAAACAGTGACACGCTGCTCGTCACCCGCATCGCCGCCACGGGCTTCGGCCTGTTCAGCGGGCTCTTCATTGCAAATATTTTCCCTGCCACCTTCGACATCATCTCCGCCACCGCCCGCGCCACCGCCGTGGGCATGCTCAATTTCTGCGGCGCCATCACCTCCGGCTTCGCCACCCTCTTCGGCGGCATGTGGAAGCAAACCCTCGGCATCGACCGCCTGCTCTCCATCACAGCACTCGCCTACCTCGTGGCCGGTGCAGCCTTGATCTTCGGCATCCGCACCTTGTTTCCACGCGATCTCGCTCAAACCCAGATCCCGTCATGAACTTCGCTCCCTTTTTCCACATCGCATGAGACTCCTGGACTGGCTCGTCATCGCAGCGTACGCCGGCGGCATGCTGGCGATCGGCCAGTACTATGCGCGGCGCAACAAGACCACCGACGACTACATGCTCGGAGGCCGGCGCATGAGCCCCTTTGCGGTGGGGCTGTCGCTCTTCGCCACGCTGACGAGTGCTCTCTCCTACCTGGCGGTGCCTGGGGAGATGATCAAACACGGGCCCATGCAGCTCGTGCAGTATGCGGTGTTTCCATTGATCGGCATCGTCGTCGGGTGGGGGCTCATCCCCTTCATCATGCGCCAGCAAGCCGCCAGTGCCTATGAGATGCTGGAGCAGCGCTTCGGGCCGAGCGTGCGTTTGCTCGGCGCCTCAATGTTCCTGGCGATGCGCCTGGGCTGGATGGCGACGATCCTCTATGCGACTTCTGACAAAGTCCTCGCCCCCATGCTCGGTCTCGGCCCGCAGGCCACGCTGCTCGCCAGCGTGGTCATGTGCATCATCACGCTCATCTACACCGCGGAAGGCGGACTGCGCGCCGTCGTCCTCACCGATGCGGTGCAGTCGTTGATCATGCTCGGCGGCGCGGTGGCGGTGATTGTGATTGTCACGGTGGATCTCGGCGGCGTCTCCGCGTGGTGGCCGCATCAATGGGCGGCGCATTGGGATGAGCCGCGCTTTGGTTTCGACTCGACCACGCGCATGACCTTCCTCGGCATGATCATGTCTTCATTCGCATGGTTTGTCTGCACCTTCGGCTCGGATCAGATGGCGATCCAGCGCTGGCTCGCCACGCGCGATGCACGGGCGGCTCGCAGATCCCTCTTCACCACGCTGGCTTCAGAAGCCTTGGTGGGCATCCTTCTGGGGCTGGTCGGCCTCTCACTCGTGGGCTATTTCACCCGGCATCCTGAATTGTTCACCGAATCCGCCAGCCTCGTCACGGGCGCTGACCGCTTGTTCCCGCGCTTCGTCATGGTCGGCCTGCCTGCGGGCATGACCGGCGTGATCATCGCCGCCGTGCTCGCGGCTGCCATGTCCAGCCTGTCCTCCGGCATGAACTCCTCCTCCCTGGTAATCACCGAAGACTTCATTTTGCGCTTGCGATCATCACCGCTCACCGATGCCGGCCGCATGCGGCTGGCCCGCTGGATTTCAGCCACCATCGGCATCGCCGTGATCCTCATCAGCCTGCTGGTCAGCCGCATCGAGGGCAATCTCCTCGATGTCTGCTACCGCGCCGTGAATCTGCTCACCGCGCCGCTGTTCGTGCTCTTTTTCCTGGCCATGTTCGTTCGCCGCGCCACGACATTCGGCGCACTGGTGGCCGCTCTGGCCAGCGTCGCCACGGCCGTGTGCATCGCCTATGCCGCTCCGCTGGGTCTGCCCCCCATCAGTATCATGTGGATCATGCCGGGATCGTTTGCCGCCGGAGTGGTCTGCGGCAGCCTCGCCAGCCTCCTGCCCGTCGGCCAGCCTTCAAAAAACATGCCCCCATGAACCGCCTCCTCCACACGCTCCTCTCCGCGGCAGCACTGGCATGCTCATCTCCACTGCCCGCTCAGAATGCACCGCTCGATGTGCTGGTCATCGCTCCGCATCCCGATGACGAGGTGATCGGCTGCGCCGGTGTCATTCTCCAGGCGCTGGAGCAGCACAAGCAGGTCGGCGTGGTGGTCATCACCAGCGGTGATGGCTATCCGGCCCTTGCAGCAGCCGCCGCCAAGAAGGACCGCGACCACCTCACTGCGGCAGATTTCATCAGCGCCGGCGCTCTGCGGCAGCAGCATTCCGTGCGGGCGCTGGCGCGCCTCGGTCTGCCGAAGGACGGCTTGATCTTCCTCGGCTATCCCGATTCAGGCCTGGAAAAAATCTACGCCATGGACGGCAGCACACCGTTCCGGCAGATGTTCACTCAGAAGAGCGCGACCTATGGCGTGACCGCGCCTGACTATCATTCCACCGTGCACGGCCAGCCCGCGCCTTATCTCAAAGCAAACGTGGTGGGTGACCTCGCGGAGATCATCCGTAACCACCATCCCCGGGAAATCTATGTCACACATGAAGCCGACACCCATGGCGATCATCGCACGGCCTTCCTGCTCGTCCGTGATGCCATCCGCTCCGCTGGCTATCACGGCGATTTCTTCACCTACGTCGTCCATGGCGCTCCGCCCGCCGCCGCGCCAGACCGCCGCGTGACCCTGCCCCCCGCGCAGTTCGAAATCAAACGCGCGGCCATTCTAGATCACCAGCAGGGCACTTCACCCATCCACGACCACCTCGCCGATGAATACGCCAAACCCGAGGAGCTCTTCTGGCGCGTCCGCGTCGAGCCTTCATCATCGAAGTAAGACACACAACTTCCCCCATGATATGTCTTCACCTCTAAACCGCCGCACCTTCCTCCACACCAGCGCTGCCGCCTTGCTCAGCCCCCGTCTGCTCCACTCTGCCACCGCAAACACGCAGCCGGTGGAATTACCCGCCGCTCATCGCGAGCTGATGCAGCAGCGCCGCCGCCGTATCGTGGTACAATACGATGCCAATGACACGATGTGGAGCTACTGGAAGCACAACCGCAACGGCGACACCTCCTTCCCCCGCTTCCGCGATGCCGTCTTCTCCTATGCAGACGAACCCGGCAGTCAAATCGACGCCATCTGGTGGGACATCGGCGGCAGTCCGCTCGGATGTTCCTACCCCAGCAAGATCGAGCTCCCGGTGGACCATCCTCTGTTAAAGCAGTGGCTGCATAATGGCGTGGACTGGGTCGAGCAGCTCATCAATGAAACCCGCCGCCGCAAGCTGGAGGTCTTCTGGAACCACCGTATCAGCGAAGTCGAATGCCTTCCCGAAGGCGGCCTCTCCAAGCAGCCTCATCCGCTCAAGCTCGCGCACCCCGAGTGGGTGGTGCCTGCCACGTGGTGGCCGCAGGGCATGTGGAATCTCGCCGCCGCCGGACTGCGTGAACACAAGGTGAATCTCCTGCGTGAACTGGTCACGCGCTACGACCTCGACGGCATTCAGATCGATTTCTCCCGCCATATTCCCTGCCTGCCCGTCGGGCATCAGTGGGAGCTGCGTGGGCAGATCACCGAATTCATGCGCATGGTGCGGGTGATGCTGCTGGACGTCGCACAGCAGCGCGGACGTCCGCTCCTGCTGGCGGCGAAGGTGCCGCAAACGCTCGCCGGTTGTCAGGCCGACGGCTTCGATGTGCAGACCTGGGCGGAGATGCATCTTGTCGATGTTCTCACGCTCGGCTCACGCACGATGGATGTCGATGTAGAAGGCATTCGTGCGGCGGTCGGCAAGACCGTGCAGCTTCAGCCCTGCGTGGACGATCATCACGCCACCGACGGCTATCGTTACGGTTCCATCGAGTACTTGCGCGGCGTCTTCGCCAATCACCTTCAACGCGGTGCCGACAGCGTGGTTACTTTCAACTGGTCCATCGGCACCGCCGCCGCCTGCCTCATCACCGGTTCTGAAGTTGGCCCGCCCTCACATCAGGCCGCCTACCATGAAGCGGGCACGCTGCAGACCATGGCAGGCAAGGCCAAGTTCTTCGCCGTCGAACGCCGCGGTGGCTATCCCTGGGCCGATGGCTTCTTCAATCGCAACGACACCGCTCCCCTCCCCTATTCCTTCTCCGACGATCCACGCACCGCGAGGTTCACCCTGCACATCAGCGATGCACCACCCACTGACGGTGTGAAGGCCAGCCTCACCCTCCGCTGCATCCTCTTTCAGGCCACCGAGTCCGACGTGATCGAACTCCGCTGCAACGGCACGCTGCTGCCGGTGACGACACGTGATCCTGAATGGAAGGACGCGCAGATCTTCTCACCCAAACCCCAGCCCACCTCCGGCTACAAACCGCGTCCCGTGAATCCCAAACAACAACTGCTACGGCTCGATTGCACCGTGCCGCTCAGCGCATGGAAGCAGGGCGTTAACGAAGTCGAAGCCCGCGTCTCCTCCGGAAAATCCGCCCTGCAGATCGAGAAAGTGGAGGCTCATGTGAAGTATGAGTTGGGCGCACCTGATCACCGCTGAGAACCCTTGTTTTAAAACCCTATGAACGAACCCGTCGTCTATCTGAACACCGGCTTCCTGCCCGCCTCGCAGGCCAAGCTGAACATCTACGATCTCGGCATCGTCCTCGGCGCGACGCTCACCGAGATGACCCGCACCTTCCGGCATAAGCCCTATCGCGCCATGGATCATGTGGCGCGGCTCTACCGCTCGCTGAAGTATTCCGGCATCGCCCTGCCCCTGTCCCCGGAGGAGATGCTGGCAAAAACGAACGAGCTTGCCGAAACCAACTGCAAGCTGCTGCGACCGGACGAAGATCTCGGCATCGTCCACTTCGTCACGCCTGGAGAAAATGCGCTCTACGCCGGCTCCGCGGGCGCTGCGGGTCCGATGACGCCAACGATCTGCATTCACTCCTTCCCTCTGCGCTTCAGCATGTGGCGGCATCTCTTCGTCGAGGGCGCGCACGTCGTCACGCCATCCATCCGCCACATCCCGCCGCAATGCGTGGAGCCCAAGATGAAGAACCGCAGCCGCCTGCACTGGTTCCTCGCCGACAAACAGTCCCAGGCCGTCGATCCGCGCGCCATCACCCTGCTGCTCGATCTCGATGGCAACGTCACCGAGTGCGCCGGTTCCAACTTCGTCATCATCAAAGACAGCACCATCATCTCCCCCACCACGCGGAACATCCTCTGGGGGGTCAGCCTGCAAACGGTGAAGGAGCTCGCCGCAGGCATCGGCATGCAATTCATCGAAAAAGACTTCCAGCCCTACGACGTGATCAACGCCGACGAAGCCTGGCTCACCACCACACCCTACTGCCTCGCCCCCTGCACCAAGATCAACAACATCCCCATCGGCACCGGCAAACCCGGCCTCTGGTTCAATACCATGCAGTCGGCCTGGAGCGAACGCGTCGGCATGGACATCGAAACACAGCTCATGCGATCCGCCCTTTGAACCTCATGAAGCCGCTCCTCATCTTCACCGCCATTCTGCTGGCGGCACTCGCCCCGCTTCAGGCCGAAGCTCCCAGTCCCGGCCAATACTCCGCCGAAAAGTTCGAGGTCAAAGCCACCCGCGGCCACAAGGCCGCCATGCGCGATGGCGTGAAACTGTCAGTGGATGTCGCGCAGCCAAAGGCTGAAGGTCGCTTCCCCGCGATCCTGATCATCACGCCTTACAGCAACAATCCCGGCTTTCAGAAACGCGCCGCATGGTTTGCGAAACGTGGCTACATCGTCGCCGTGGCAGATTCGCGGGGGCGGTTTGATTCCGAGGGCACCTGGGACCCGTTTGATCCGAAGCACAAGACCGATGGCTACGACCTGGTCGAGTGGCTGGCCTCGCGCCCGTGGTGCGATGGCAAAGTCGGCATGATGGGCCTGTCCTTCATGGGCTGGGCGCAGTGGTGGACGGCCACGCAGACACCGCCGTCGCTAAAGGCCATCGTGCCGGAGGTCGCGCCGCCGGATGCCATGTTCAACGCCCCGTATCAAAACGGCGTGCTTGTTTCCTGGATGCTCGACTGGGGCGGTGCCAATGCGGGGCGTGTCGGCCAGACCATGGGCCCGGGGCCGTATGGCGGCTTTGCCTCCGAAGAGCGCCGCCTCACGGACTACATGCAGCTGCCCTACCTGAAGCTGAATGAACTTCGCGGCGCGCTTGATGCGCCATGGTTTGAGAAGTGGATTCGCGGAAACACGTCCTCGAATCCTTACTGGCAGGCCATCGCTTATCAAAAACCGGAAGAGTATGCGAAAATCACGATTCCCTCACTCGCGGCCACCGGCTGGTTTGATGCCGACTTCCCCGGTGCGCCGATGAACTACCTCGCCATGAAGCAGCATGGCGCCACCCCGGAGTCACGCCACCCGCGCATGGTCATCGGTCCCTGGCAGCACATCATCAACTCCAGCCGCAAACTCGGCGCCTTCGACTACGGCGAGCAGGCGATCATCGACTGGGACGGCTATGTCTGCCGCTGGTTCGACCACTGGCTCAAGGGCATCGACAACAACGTGATGAATGACGCGCCGGTGCACGTCTTTGTCATGGGCCGCAACCAATGGTCCGCCGAGCAGGACTGGCCTCTCCCTCAGACACGCTGGACCAAGTATTACCTCCACAGCGGCGGCCACGCGAACTCCAGTAGCGGCGACGGCGTGCTGGGCACCTCACCACCCGCAGCCGGAGAGACCGCGTCCGACTCCTATGTCTATGATCCCGCCAAACCCACGCGCTCACCCTTCACCGGCGGGCATCTGGAAGACGGCGCCGCGGACACGCGCAAGTCATCCACCGGCCCCGATGTGCTCGTTTATACCACACCGCCGCTGGAGGAGGAAGTCGAAGTCACCGGCCCCATCACCGCCAAGCTCTACGCCGCCACTTCCGCCCGCGACACCGACTGGATGGTCCGCCTCATCGACGTGCAGCCAGACGGCTTTTCCGCCCTGCTGTGTGAAGGCGTCATGCGCGCCCGCCATCGCGACCCCGACCACAACGGCTCGTTCAATCCGGCGAAGCTCAGCCTCATCACGCCCGGTCAGGTCCATGAATACACCATCGAGTTCTGGCGGGCGACTTCCAACGCCTTCTTGAAAGGCCACCGCATCCGCGTCGAGATTTCCAGCAGCTACTTCCCCTACTACCTCCGCAACCTCAACACCGGCGCGGACAACATCGGCCTCGAAACCACCAGCGTCGTCGCCACGCAAAAGGTGATGCACAGCATAGGCCAGGCCTCCCACGTCGTGCTGCCGGTGATTCCTCGCAAACACCCATGAGCACGCAAATGAAAGCACTTCTCTGCATCGCCCTCCTTCTCGGCCACTCTCGTGCTGCCGAGCCTCAGGACATCGCCTTCAAATCCACGCTCGATGGCACCGAGCAGCGTTACGTGGAGCTCCTGCCTGAATCCTTTGAGCCCATGATGGCGCATGATGTGCTGATCGCCTTTCACGGCCACGGCTCCGACCGCTGGCAGTTCATCAAAGACTCACGCGGCGAGTGCAAAGGACTGCGCGATGTTGCCGAAACGTTTGGACTCATCTTCATCTCGCCCGACTACCGCGCCAAAACCTCGTGGATGGGCCCCGCCGCGGAGGCCGATGTGGTGCAGATCATTGCTGAATTAAAAACTCGCCATCATGTGAACCGTGTCTTCATCGCGGGTGGTTCCATGGGCGGCACTGCGGTGCTGACCTTTGCCGCGCTGCATCCTGAGTTGGTCGCAGGTGTGTGCAGCCTGAACGGCATCGCCAATCTGACGGAGTATGACAAGTTCCAGGACGCCCGCACAGCTTCTTATGGCGGTTCTAAAACAGAGAAGCCCGACGAATACCAGAAGCGCAGCGCCGAGCTCTGGCCGGAGAAATTCACCATGCCAGTGGCCTTCACCACAGGTGGTAAGGATGACGTGGTGCCACCGCAGAGCGTGCTGCGACTTGCGGAGAAGTTAAAGCAGGCCAAACGCAAGGTCCTGATCATCCACCGTGAAATGGGCGGACACTCGACGATCTATGAAGACACCGTCGCTGCAATGGAGTTCGTGCTCCGTGAGGCAGGCTCACTGACATTTGAGCAGGAAGGTGTGTGGATGGCGAAACTAGCCACGTCTCCGATAATCCAACGTTCCAATGCCGAACGGGAGCGTTTGACCGCAGATATGGGCCTTTTTTCCGCAGGCGTGGAGCACGCGCTGTCCTTTGACACCGCCTTTTCACCGGCCGACATCCGGCTCATCGAACGAGCCGTCGAGCGGAACACAGAACGTGCGGTCTCCGCGACGGCTCCGTGGACCACCAAGCACGGCAAAGTCATTCGAGGCTTCTTCTCCGCCATCGATGGCTCGATCCAGCCCTACGGCGTGATCATCCCCAAGAGCTACGACGGCACCAAACCCATGCGATTGGATGTCGTGCTGCACGGCAGTTCCAAACCCGTCGGCATGAGCGAGCTGAAGTTCATCAGCCGTTTCGATGAAGGCGACGAAGAGAAAGGCAACGCACCCGACGTGGACTACATCGAGCTCCACCCGCTCGGTCGCGTGGAGAACTGCTACCGCTTGGCGGGCGAGACGGATGTGTTTGAAGCCATCGAGGCCGTCTGCCGGAACTACAAGATCGACCGCGATCGCATCGTGCTGCGCGGCATGTCGATGGGCGCTTCCGGCACCTGGCACCTCGGTTTGAAGCACCCGGACCGCTTCGTCGCCATCGGCCCCTACTGCGGATATGTGGACACGCATCGCTTCTCGGAGACGCCCATCCCCGGCTTTATCAAGGTCGGCCCGCTGCCACCGCATCAGGAGATCGGCCTGCACATGCTCGACTCCGTGGACTACGCCGCAAACGCCACCATGGTGCCGGAGATCGCCTGCATCGGCGACAAGGACACCTTCTTCCAGGCGCACGTCATCATGGGCGAAGCCTTCGCCAAAGAAGGCATTCCGTTCACCAATCTCATCTCACACGGCACGGGGCATGTCATCGATCCCAAAACACACGCCGAGCAGATGCGCCGCATCGGTGAATACGCAGCAAAGGGTCTCGATCACGATCCGCAGCAGCTTCGCTTCGTCACCTGGACACTCAAATACAACCGCTGCCACTGGCTCGAACTCCTCAGCCTCGGCAGGCACTACGAACGCGCCGAGTTCCGCGCCAGCGTGACTGCTGATGGCATCGACGTCAGCGAAGTCCGCAACATCACCCGCTTCGCCATCCACCGCCCATTGAAGACGATGCGCATCGCCGGTGCCGACATCCCACTGCCGCCGCACCAAACCTCCGACGCCCTCGTCTTCACCAAGACTGGCGACACCTGGCGCTGCGATGGCTCGCGCAAAGAGATCGAGCTCACCGGCAAGCAACCCGGCCTGCAAGGCCCCATCGACGACGCCTTCGCCACGCCCTTCCTCTGCGTGCGCGGCACCGGCAAACCCTGGAACCCCGCAGTCAACACCTGGGCCGCGGCCGAATTGCAGCGCTTCGAATACGAATGGGCCCGCTACATGCGCGGCCCCTTGCCCGTGAAGGATGACACCGAAGTCACCGAGGACGACCTGCGCGATAAAAACCTCATCCTGTTTGGCGATCCCGGCAGCAATCCCTGGATCGCCAAAGCACTGCCTCAGCTCCCGCTGACATGGACGCGCGAGGAGCTTCGGCTTGGCGCGGAAACACAGTCCGCCCAAGATCATTCCCCCGCCTTCATCACCGCCAGTCCGCTCGCCAAAAAACGCTACCTCGTCATCAACAGCGGCCACACTTTTCACGAGAAGGAGTTCTCTGCCTTCAACTACCTCCTCTTCCCACGTCTCGGCGACTGGGCGGTGATCCAGGTGGGCGCAGAGGAAAAAATCATCCGCGCCGGATACTTTGATGAGGAATGGCGGAAGGCTGGCGTTGTTGCACCGTAGAATAGCTTTCTCATGCCCCGAATTCTCATCGCTGAATGCAAACAGGAAGTCTCCACCTTCAATCCCTTCTTGAGCGGATACGACGACTTCACGCTCCGTCACGGTCAGTCGATTCTCGACTACCACCGTCAGGTGCGCAGTGAAGTCGGCGGAGCCTTGAGTGTGTTAGATGCAACGCCCGGCGTGGAGCTCGTTCCCACCTGCAGCGCCCACTTCATCACCTCCGGAGGCACGCTGGCGGATGCAGCGTTCGAGCGCATCGCGGATGAGCTGCTCTCCAGCATCAAGGCGGCACCACCCGTGGACGGCATTTACTTTTCCCTCCATGGCGCGATGGCCACGCAGAGCCTGGATGATCCGGAAGGCTGGCTGCTGCAGCAGACGCGCAAGATCGTCGGCGAGCAGGTGCCCATCGTCGTCTCCCTCGATCTCCACGGCATCCTCACCGACCTCATGCTGGAGCAGAGCGATGCCGCCGTCGCCTTTCACACCTACCCCCACGTCGATTTCTTCAGCACCGGCGAGCGTTCCGCGCGCCTGCTCCTGCGCATCGTCGCTGGCGAGGTAAAACCCGTCACGGCCAAGGTGCGCGTGCCAGCCCTCGTGCGTGGGGATGAACTCATCACCGCCTCCGGATCCATTCATCATGCGGTGAATGCCGCGATGCAGGTCGAGCAAAGCCCGGGCGGACTCTCCGCCGCGATGATGTGGGGCAATCCCTTCACCGATGTTCCCGCCCTCGCCTCGAACAGCTTCGTCGTGACAGACAACGATCCCGCCCTCGCCGAACGCGAAGCCCTGCGCATCGCCGGCTTGTTCTGGGAGCATCACGAAAAGATGCAGGTCCCCCTCACCAGCCTCGCCGATGCCGCGCGTCAGACCATCGAGAACTCCTCCGGCACCGTCGTGCTCGTGGACGCGGCAGATGCCACCAGCTCCGGTGCCTCCGGCGACAGTAATGCAATCCTTCGCGCATTGCTCGATGCAGGCTACGCAGGCACTGCCTTGATCCCCATCGTCGATCCCCCTGCGGTGGACGCTGCTTTCCGCGCCGGCGTCGGCCATGCAGTCAAAACCACCGTCGGCGGCGCGCTGGATCCCGCCCGCTTCACACCACTTCAAATCGAAGGCCGCGTGCGCATGCTCTCAGACGGCTGGTTTCACAGCGAGACCACCCGCGAACTCTGGCAGGCCGGACCCACCGCCGTGATTCAGACCGGCGACATCACGCTCATCGTCACCAGCCGCGCGGTCAGTCTCTATGATCGAGCCCTGTTCCTCGCGCACGGTTGCGATCCCCAGCACTTCGGCGCTGTCGTCGTGAAGTCGCCGCAGTGCGAGCGCCACATGTTCAAAGACTGGGCCGCACGCTACATCGATGTCGATGCGCCCGGCTCTACCAGCGCCAATCTCCGCAGCCTCGGCCACACCCGCTGCGCCCGTCCCATCTTCCCGCTCGATACTGAAGTCCCCTTTCAACCCCAGGCCCAGCTCTTCCAACGTCACCCATGAAAATCCGAGAAATCCGCTGCGCAGGTTTGCGCGGAGCCACCCCCGAAGGCGGCTGGAGCAACGAACTCCGCCCCGAAGACTGCGTCCACACCCTCATCGCCGTCCACACCGATGAAGGTGCCATCGGCCTCGGCAGCGTCTTCACCAATGATGCCCTCGTCCGCGCCGCGCTTGCCGTACTTGAGCCCCTCTATCGTGGTGAGAACGCTCTCGAACCCGAGCGCGTCAGCGAGAAGCTGCATCAAAACATGTTCTGGCTCGGTCGCGGTGGCTCCATCACCCACACCATCAGCGGCATCGACATCGCCCTGTGGGATCTCCTCGGCAAAGCCACCGGGCAGCCCGTCGGCCGCCTCCTCGGCGGTCGCTATCGCGAGCGCGTGCAGCCCTATGCTTCACTGCTCATGGATGAGCCCGCAAAGCTGCTTGACCATCTTCTCCAAGTGAAAGCCCAGGGCTTTCGCGCCTTCAAAATCGGCTGGGGTCCCTTTGGTCGGCGCAATGCCGCCACGGACGAAGCCATCGTCCACGCTGCACGCGAAGCCGTGGGGCCGGACAACAAGCTCATGGTCGATGCCGGTGGCAGCGACGCCCATTGGACCAACGGCTACAAGTGGGCCCTCAACACCGCCAAGATGCTCGCCGATTACGACGTGCACTGGTTTGAAGAAGCCCTCACGCCCGACTCCCTTGAAGACTTCGCCAAGCTCCGCGAGCACTCACCCGTGCAGATCAGCGGCGGCGAAGTTCTCACCCGCCGCCAGGCCTTTCAGCCCTTCCTCGAAGCCCGTGCCTTCGACATCATCCAGCCCGACGTCACCAAAGTCGGCGGCATCAGCGAAGAGCGCCGCATCGCCTGGATGGCGCAGGAGCACGGCGTGCAGTTCATCCCCCACGGCTGGAACACCGCCGTCGGCCTCGCCGCAGACCTCCATCTCGCCTCCGCCTTCCCCGGCACCGATCTCGTCGAATACCTCACCGGCTCCCCCTTCATCGACGAAATCACCCTCGGTGGCTGGACCCTCGATGCCGACGGCATGCTCGCCATCCCCACCACCCCCGGCCTCGGCCTCGAACTCGATCCCGACGTCGTGAAAAAATACACCGGCGGCGAGAAGCTTCTGGATTGAGGTCGCCGTTCGATACTGCCGCGGATCATCCATCTGCAATAGCAAAATGGCAGAGGGTGACGCGTGGCAGTAGATCTCGGCAGTGATGATCTGTGGCCAGGGCCACGAGGGCCAACCTGCGGTCATCTGACCCTCTTATCCCTCCGGGGTGTCCTGGCACATTGGATGATGCCGTAAAAAAGGCACGGGCGGAGAGAAGCAACTGGTCTGACCTCCCTTGGATCGATATGGCAATACGCGCATTTATTCACGCGTGCGAAACCTGAAACAATGAGGCGCATTCAGCGCCACCACCTCTTCAAATCAAGAGGTGGCTCGGGACGGAATCGAACCGCCGACACGGGGATTTTCAATCCCCTGCTCTACCGACTGAGCTACCGAGCCTCTGACTTGAAGGGCCGGTATAGGAGCAAGCTCCAATCATGACGCAACGTGTTTTTCACGTGTCGCGCAGATTACTCGTCACTTATTTTCCTTTCGCCGACATCGCGATCAAAACCCAGGCGGCCATGAAGCTCAATCCGCCCAGTGGAGTGACGGCTCCCAGCCATTTCGTACCGGTGTAGGCAAGCACGTAAAGCGAGCCGCTGAACAGCAGGATGCCCACGAAAAAAAGACGCCAGGCCCAGACCATGATCGGCTTGCTGCTGGCTAGCAGCGTGAGCAGCAGCAGCACAACGGCATGCGGCAGCTGATACTGCACCGCCGTCTCCCATTGGGCGAGTTCACCAGCAGCCACGAGTTTGTCATGCACCGGCCCGTGGGCGCCCGAAGCCCCAAGAGCGATGGCAAGGAAGCCCATGAGGGCAGAAAGGCGAAGTCGGAAAGGATCGGGCTGCATAAGATGAGGATGACGCTTGTAGCATGACGAATGGCGAGAGCTGCACAAGCGCTCTGTTTCTCCCGCATCACCTCCCCTGCCCCATCCTTCAGCAGCCTTATCCTTCTTCCGCTACCTTCACCTGTTGGATACTCCCGGCCGCCCATCCATCCCGCGCTTCGGATATAAACCGCGCGACTTGCAGCAGATCCTTGCTGCCCGGCAGCGACTCCACACCACTGGCCACATCCACAGCCAGGGGCTGCGTCTGCTCCACCGCCTGACGTACGTTTTCCGGGGTCAGCCCCCCGGAGAGCAGGAAGTGCTTGGTGGGAAACATTTCCTTGGCACGCACCGCGAGCTCCCAGGGAAATGCATGCCCGCCACCGCCGTAGGTACCGGGATTGTAGGCATCGAGCAAGATCGAATCGCACGGAAACTCACCGATCTGCGCCAGAGACGCCGCATCTCGCACCTGCAGCGCCTTGATGACGTTCACACCGCGCTTCATCAGCCGCTCCACATCCGCCGGCGCTTCATCACCATGGAGTTGCAGCGCTTGAAACAACTGGCTGGAGATCGCCGCATCCAGCAGCGCTGCATCCGGATTCACCAGCACGGCCACCAAGGCATTCTTTGCCGCCACATTCTGCAGTGAGTTCACCGCCACCTCCAGGGGCATGTGGCGTTTCGACTTGGACCAGAAATTGATGCCCACGGCATCAGCACCCAGCGCAAAGATCACCGCAGCCTGCTGGGGCTGGGTGATGCCACAAATTTTGACACTGCGACGCTGAGGATCAGGAAACATGAGGGGGAGGGAAAGATGGAAAGGTAAATCCTTGGCGCTCTGGCAGCAAGGATGCCGTCACGGCAAGAAGAACATCGAGCTTCGGCGGCAGCGGCATGCTGCCACGCACTCGCACATCACGCTGCAGTTCCTGAAACCGCAGCGCATCCCCAGGCTGAATCAGAAAAATCACCGGCGGCGCGGCATGCGCACCGGGATGCACCATCGGGTAGGCCTTGCTCAGCAGGCGGTCGAGCATGTCGCCCGTCATGTCTGGCAGCGGCAGAGAGAACAAAAACAGCGAGTACTCACGCTGCAGCGCCAGCTCAAAGGCACGCTCTCCGCTGGGTGCATCATCCACCTCGCAGATTCGGAAGGCCATCAGCGCCTCGCGAATCACACGCCGGTAGGGCAGGCTTGCCTCTGCCAGCAGGACACGTGGAATGGCTGGCGCGATCGGCGCAGATGCAAAAACGGTGTCAGATGCCGTTACCGCAGCAGGCTTCTCGACCGGGGCACTATTCATGGAAAGCACCTTCAGCTTTCCGGATACACCGCCACGGCCATGACGCCTTCACTGGGCAGCCAGCCGACAACTTCCACCCTCTGGAGCGGCTTGACCGACGATCCCATGCCTTTGCGCACAGTTTCCAAAACTTTCTTCTGCGTGTCCTCGGTCACCGTCGAGCCAAACAACCCGGCCAGATCAGAAAGCATGGGAGCAGGCGCATTCACACCGCCAGCCGTGGTCACCGGCGTGCGTGTCTGCCCGCAGGCGAGAATGGTGTCACGGATGGCTTCCGGCGTCATCGCTCCCGAAACCACCACCAGCCTGCGCAGGCGGGTCTCAGCTGTCGGCGACTGCACTATGGCAGGCGCAGGAACCGCCGCTACGGCGCCAACCGGGGGCTTGATTGACTTGGAAGGCTTCAAGAAGCCACGCGGCCCATCTGCATGAAACGACGCACCGGTGCCCAAAGCCTGCGGCAGCATGGGTTCCTCCGCGCTCAAAGCAGCGGAAGAAACAAGGAAAACAGCGACCAAACGAAAGACAGAAAATTTCACGAAGGCGCGGTTTTTATCATGTCGGCTCTGAAGTGACAATGATAAAAATCAGAACGGACGCGATTTCGAGGGCCTCAGTGCATTCCGATTTTGCTCCAAACCGCCCTTCCGAACAAGGATCCAAGGCCCCAGCCCCCTGCAAATCAGGCCGCCGCAGGCATGGCGGAGGACTGCCAGGCGGACAAAGTGGGGGTCCGCAAGGCGGGGTTCCACGGTCCATCCTCTTCGGTGTGTTCCACCTCCCGGGCCAGAAGGCAAAGGTCCTGCGTCACACGGTGGGCATACTGGCACAGGTTGTTTTTCAACTGCGTGTAGGACTCGATCGAGAACCGTCCATCAGCCCTGCCCGGCGATTGCTGCCCCAGCGCCTCCGCGAGGGGCCTGGATTGCGGAGCATAGGGATCGGCAGCCGTCCCGAGGACCCGCAGGCCATTCATCCATTCTGCCTGTACCCGCGCCTCATATTCATGGCGCACCTGCATCGGCAGGGCACTGGCGTTTTCCATCAGCATCGCCTCCACACAAACCGCCATCAAATGCCGCATGGCAGTGGCCAGCGCACGCTGCGCCTCCACCAGCAGTCTCACCTCCTCGCGCCACGCCGGCCGGGTGTACTCCTGCTGAAAATGCCAGGCCAATGCAGCGGTGATGCGTGTCCAGCCAGCCAGTTCAAAGACGGCGAGCTGTTGTGATGTGATCTCGTGCTCCTGCAAGGATTCCGCCTGCGCCGCCATCACCGCAGCGGCGCTGCGTGTGTCCGTCCCCAGAACTGCGAGGCTCGTCAGGTCATGCCCCAGGTGCAGCATGTGACAGGCCAGCGTTCTTTTGCAAAGCTTGTCGCGTTGCATTTTCTCGCGCTCACACGCAGCCCCGTACTCACCCTTCCATGCCTGCACCATCGATGCTGCCGGGGCCCATTCCTCCGGCGTGCCCATTGGCACCGGCAGCAGGCGATGTGCAGGCGGCGGGTGGCCAAACATCTCATTCACGGCAGCCTCGCGGACTTGCGCTTTGCGCATCAATTCAGCGACCTCCAAATCCACGCTTTTTTGCAGCTCGGCCTCCTGCGCGTGACGCTGCCGCTTGTCCATCTGCACCCGTCCCACGTCATCGGTATCCACCAGATCAAACTTATTGAGATCCATGCCAAGCTCCACCTCATACCAGTAGAGCGACACCTTTTTGCACAGGCCTGTAAAATCACTAAACAACTGCTCCGCAGGCATGTCCAGATGGCACACTCCCTTGGCCGCCGTGTCCTTGAGCTTTTCAACCCGTTCATTCAGCGCCGGATGCGTGCTCCACCAGGAGGATGCCTCCGCCATAGCCTTGCGTTTCACCTTCTCCCGCAAAGACTCCGACATGGCCCACTGGCAGCTGGCGATGCGCCCCGGCAAATTTTCCGGCAGTTCACCCTGCCCCAGCTTCGAGAACAGGTTCTCCACCGTGGCTTTTTCCGCCTGGCCCAGCAGCTCCAGTTGCACCAGCGCACCAGCCATTTCGCTGCTGCCCGCCACCTGTGCCCCGTAGGCATCCGCGTCGTATTCCATCTGCCTTGAAAAAAAGCCGCTGATGGCGCCCCCGGCCTGCATGAGAATCCGGAGAACTTTCCTCCCCAGACAAACCATCCAGCTGGCAAACAGCCCTACGAAGCCGAAAAAGCCCTCCCTGGCAGTCAGCGCTTGCAGCCGCTCATCCCACTGGTCACGATCCAGCACCACGCGGGCAAACCAAAAATTGATGCTGCGCACGAGATAGTTCAGCCGCATGCCCCCGCCCTGCGAAAAGTGACCAAACTCATGCGCCAGCACCCCGGCCAGCTGGCGTGCCGTCATGCCCGCCACCAACGGCATGCCGATGCTCAGCACCATGTCGTGGCCGAAAAAGCTGGCCATGCCGCGCCGGAATGAGGCTGACGCGTTCACCCGGGAGTCCACCTCCACCATCACGGGGCGCGGCGCTCCCACCAGATCGCAAATGCGGTAAATCAGCGCAAACAACGCCGGCTCTGAAATCGGGTCCAGGGTCACGGTCGGCGGCTGCTCCGGCAGCGGCGCAAACAACGGCTTCGTCATGAACACCAGGCAGATCACTCCTGCCACAGTCACAGCCAGATATAGCAAACCCGCCAGCACCGTCGCCCTCCCATGGTGATGACTCCACTCCGCGACAGTCCTGATCCACTCCAAGTCATGCTGCACATGCCATTTAAGCAACCAGCCCATGCCAGCGATCAGCATGAGATACAGCAGCGGAAGGATAATCAAACCCAGCAGCACCAGCAGCATTCCTAAACGATAACCTAGCGACACACGCCTGCGCGCAAAGCCACCGGAAAAACTGCCGGTCACAAGCGTGGTCATGTCTGCTCGTGTTTTCGGCTGCATGAAAAGTGGAAAACTACGCACGCTGCATTCCACCCGTCAACGACCGCACTTCACGCTCGCAACATTCATTCTCATTGCACGTTTGAGACGCACTTGAAGCCAGCCTTTGCCTGCAACATGCTTCTCCCACATGAACCGCCGCCGACTGCTCCAATCTGCCGCTTTGGCCTTGTGTCCGGCATCATGCGCTAAACAGCACCGCAGTCCCCTGCCTTACGCGACGCTGCACGAACTCTCCGCCATGCTCAAATCGGAACACACCACGCCCCTGTTGCTGGTGGAGCATTGCCTCGAACGCATCGCGCAGATCGACAAAGGCGGCCCGCACATCAATGCCATCATCGAGTTAAACCCAGCCGCAAAATCCCTCGCCACCTCCTGCCCGCCCGGCCCGCTGCACGGCCTTCCCATTCTGCTCAAGGACAACATCGAGACAGCGGATGCCATGCAGACCACCGCCGGCTCGCTGGCCTTGCGGGATCACAAACCGCAGCACGATGCCGCCCTCGTCACCCGCTTGCGTGAAGCAGGCGCGATCATTCTCGGCAAAACCAATCTCAGCGAATGGGCCAACATCCGCTCCCCCAATTCCACCAGCGGCTGGAGCGCACGTGGAGGGCTCACCCTCAATCCACACCTCCTCACCCACAGCGCCAGCGGTTCCAGCTCCGGGTCTGCCGCCGCAGTCGCGGCAGGACTCGCCCCTGCAGCCATTGGCACGGAGACCAACGGTTCCATCGTCAGCCCCGCCAGCGCCTGCGGCATCGTCGGCTTCAAGCCCACCGTCGGCTTCATCAGCGGCAGCGGCATCATCCCCATCACCCACTGGCAGGACACCGCCGGCCCCATGACCCTCACGGTCAAAGATGCCGCCCTTCTCATGCAGGTGCTCGCTGCAGGCTTCACCGTCGATTTAAAACCAGACGCCCTCAAAGGCGCACGCCTCGGTGTAGTGCGTAGCCAGTGCGGCAAAAACACGCAGGTGCTCGCCCTGTTTGAAATCGCACTCCAAAAATTGCGCGAAGCCGGGGCCATCATCATCGATCCGGTGCGCCTGCCCAACTCGGGAGCCGCAGGTGGACTCTCCTGGCAGGCCATGCTCATCGAGTTGCGCACAGATTTAAACGCCTACCTCGAACAGCGCGGTGGTGACGTGCGCTCCCTTGCCGAACTCATTGCCTTCAACGAAAAACACCGCGAAGCAGAAATGCCCCACTTCGCCCAGGAGTTCTTCGACCAGGCGGAAAAACTCAGCACCCCGGAGATCATCGCCGAAGGGGCCGAGTTGAGAGCAAACGCCCGCCGCCTCGCCGGCCCCGAAGGCATCGATGCCGCTCTGCAGTCTCACCAACTCGACGCCCTGATCTGCCCCACCAACGACCCCATCGGCCGCATTGATCTCGCCCATGGCGACACCAACGACCGCGTCGCCAGCACCCCCGCCGCCGTCGCTGGTTATCCCCATCTCACCGTACCGCTGGGTTTCGTCGACGCCCTCCCCATCGGCTTCTCCCTCATGGGCACCGCAAACGCCGATGCCCGCATCCTCGCGTTGGGGCATGCGTTTGAGCAGATCACACAGGCCAGACGTGCACCGGAATTTCGGCCATAGTAGTCTCGAGCTTCAGCTTGCCTCTGGAAAACGCGCTTGCCCCCAAGGCGAGCCAAGGCTCCATCGTACACATCGACGCATTCAATCAAATCACGCAGGCAAAGCAAGATCCTCGTCACTCCCCTTGTCAGGCGGCGTTTGAGCAAAAAACGCAGGAAACTTCTTCACCGACTTACTCAGCACACGTTTGATGGACTGCCTGATCCACCAGCTCGCGAAGCTGGCAAGATCACCTTCCTTGCTCGGGTCAAATCGCTCCACCGCCTTCATCAGACCGATATTGCCTGCGGAAATAAGGTCTAGAATCGACACCTCAGAGCTGGCCCGTTGCTCCTGCGCGATCTTCACCACAAGCCGCAGATTCGCACGAATCAAGCCAGCTCGAACCTCGCGCACCCCTGACTCGCCCTTCTGCATAGGAGTCAGCGGCTTCGCATTGTCGATTTCACTCAGATAACGTTTGAGTCCTTCATCTCGTTCCATGTGTCACTTTTCGATGCAGAGACAACGCAGGAAGATCCCCATCTTTGCCTCGGATTCGGCAATAAATATCTTCTGAAGACTTTTTTCTGACCTCACCCCCGCTTCGTCCCCTTCGGCACCCGCTGCTCCCGATACTCCGCCGGCGTCAGCCCCATGATGCGCCGAAAGCACCGCGTGAAATGCGCGTGGTCAAAGAACCCCAGCTCCACCGCCAGCGCGGCTACGGTCTCCTCCGTCTCCGCCAACCGCCGGCAGCCAGCTTCCACTCGCACGCGCAGCAGATACTGCCGCGCCGAGGAGCCAAAGACACGCCGAAAGCTGCGGTCAAACTGGCTCTGCGAAAGCCCGCACATGCGCGCCATCGCCGCACTGCTCAGCGCTTCGTCGGGATGCTGATGCATATGCTCGATCACCTTGGCAAAGCGCGCCTCCCCCGAGCTCCGGCTGCGCACCTGCTCTACCTGACGCGAAAATCCGGCGATGCCGATGATGTTTCCCTCCGCATCCCTCAGCGGGATCTTGCTCGACATCACCAGCCGTGGCGAGCCCTCCGCCTCAGGCGCGCTTTCCAAACGGTTCACAATGGGCGTCCCCGTGCGCATCACGATCTCATCATCCGCATGGTACTCGGCGGCACGGCTGTGCGGAAAGAAATCCTCGTCGGTTTTGCCAATGGCATCCTTCTCATGCTTCACCCCGCAGTAGTCGCAGCCGCGCCGGTTCACAGCCATGAAGCGCCCCTGGCGGTCCTTGATGAAAAATGACAAATCCGGCAGCAGGTCAAAGAGCTTCATCAACTCCGCGCCGCGTACCCGTCGTAGGAATGCCTGTGGTGAAATCGCCGCCATAATGCGCGTATTTTACACAAGCATGCCATGCCCATGCAAGACGGCATTGCAGCTCTCAGCGTATTCTAGGGCATGAAGCACCTCCAGCATTCCCTGCTCCAGCGCCGCGAGCAGCTACGGCGCATCGCCGCAAGCTTGCACCGCGGTCACACCCGCGATCTGCATCAACTCGATGCCCTGCTCGGCGAACTGGAAGTCGTCCGTTCATTCAATGATGAGGAGTTGAAAAACCTCATTCTTGTCGTGAAGCATCACCGGCCTGATCTGGCGCTCATGCTGCTCACCCATGTACGAACCGCTAAGGACCGCCAGAGCCTCGGTACCTGCCTCGCCACCATATGGAGCCGCATCGATATCAACGCCGCCTGGCGGGCCATCACCGCCAGCAGCCTCCCCGAGTCCGAACGCCTCGCGCTGCGCAGCGCCATGGTCTGACGCCAAATGTCGGCCACAAATCAGCCAGATCGGCGCAAAATTCCGCGCCGAAGCTTCGTAAGCATAATCATACCAGTCAGCAACATTTTCATACCAAACCGCAAACCTGCATGCGCATCAACACCACCTTGCTCTTCACGCTCCTCGCCTCCTCTGCGGTTGCGGCGCAGCCCATCGGCTTCAACAAGGACATACGCCCCATCCTTGCAGACGCCTGCTTCCACTGCCACGGCCCCGATCCAGGAACGCGCAAAGCCGGACTGCGCCTCGATACCGAGGCCGGTTTCTTCACCGCCAAGGAAGGTGAAAAGCCCACGGTCATCAAAAACCAGCCGGAGATCAGCAACCTCTTCCAGCGTCTCATCACCAAGGATGAAGACGAGCTCATGCCGCCACCGGAATCGCACAAGACACTCAAACCGGAACAGATCGCGCTGGTGAAGGAATGGATTGCCCAAGGTGCCTCATGGCAGCCGCATTGGTCGCTCATCCCCCCGCAACGTTCCGCAGAGCCGCAGGTCAAAGACAGCGCGTGGATCAAAAATCCGGTGGATCGCTTCATCCTCTCCAAGCTCGAAGCCGCCGGCCTCAAGCCCAACGCGCAGGCAGATGCACACTCGCTCATCCGCCGCGTGTCGCTGGACATAACTGGCCTGCCACCTTCACCGGAACTCGTGGCCCGCTACGCGCCGAAGGACGGCAGCCCTATCTCCGACGCCGCCTATTCAGAGCTCGTCGATGAACTTCTCAAATCCCCCGCCTATGGCGAGCACCGCGCACGTTACTGGCTGGATGCCGCACGCTATGCCGATACCCATGGCCTGCACTTTGACAAAGAGCGCGAGATCTGGCCCTACCGCGACTGGGTCGTCAAAGCCTTCAATCGCAACGAGCCCTTCGATCAGTTCACCGTCGAGCAGATCGCCGGCGACCTCCTGCCCAAGCCAACCGAAGACCAGCTCATCGCCACCGGCCTGCAGCGCTGCAACATCACCACCAACGAAGGCGGCACCATCGATGAAGAAAACCTGGCCAACTACGCCAGCGACCGCGTGCAGACTCTCGGCTGGGTTTACATGGGCCTCACCACCAACTGCGCCCAGTGCCATGATCACAAGTTTGATCCCATAACCCAGCGCGACTACTACTCTCTCGCCGCCTTCTTCCGCAACACCACGCAGAAGCCCAAGGATGGCAACGTGAAGGACGGCCTCGGCCCCATCTTGGTCCTGCCCACCGATAAAGACCGCCCACGCTGGAGCGCATTGCCCACCGAAATCGCCGCCGCCAAAACGAAGCAGAACGATTCACGCAAAGCCGCCAAGCCTCTCTTCGATCTATGGCTCACCAGCGCCAAGCCCGAGGACCTCGACAAAGACGTGCCCACGAAGGGCATGACCGCCCATGTGCCCCTCAATGAAGGCACCGGCAGCGAAGTCACCGGCACCTGCGGCACCGCCAAGACCTTCAAGGCCGTCGGTGAAGTCACCTGGAAGCCCGATGGCAAACTCGGCCCCGCTCCCGTGATGAAACCCAACGGCACCTTTGAGATCGGCGACGTGGGCGACTTCGAAAAAGATCACGCCTTCAGCTACGGTGCCTGGGTGCGCGCAGATCGCGCCGGAGTCTCCGGCAGCATCCTTGCCCGCATGGATGAAAAGAACGGCTATCGCGGCTGGGACCTCTTCCAGAGCGACACCCGCCTCTCCGTCCACATCGTCAGCAAATGGCCTGACGATGCCATCAAGGTCTCCACCGCCAAACCCGCTTTGCGCCCCGGCGTCTGGCAGCATGTCTTTGTGACCTACGATGGCAAAGGCAAAGCAGGCAGCGTGCGCATCTATGTGGATGGCGTCGAAGTTCCCATCAAGCCCGATACCAACGCCCTCAAAGGCAGCATCAAAACCACCACACCCACACGGATCGGCCAGCGCAGCAATGGCGCCTACTTCAGCGATGGCGGCGTGCAGGACGTGCGCATCTACGACCGCCAGCTCTCCGCCACCGAAGTGCAGACGCTTTCCAAAGTGGGCCCTCTTCGCACCATGCTCGCTGCGAAAAAGCGCGGCCCCAAGCAGCAGGAGGCACTCTTTGAGCATTTCCTCGTCACCCGTGACGCCACCTATCAGGCAGCCCTCGCCACCAGTACCAAGCTCACCGCCGAGCAGGATGCCATCAAAGCCCGCAGCCCACTCACCCACATTCAGGAAGAGCGCATGGACACCAAACCCATGGCCAACATCCTCATGCGCGGCCAGTATGACAAAGTGGGTGAAGCCGTCGAAGCCGCCGTGCCCGCAGCCCTCGGCAAACTTCCCGCCAATGCACCGAAGAACCGCCTCGGCCTCGCCAAGTGGCTCGTCAGTCCGGAGAACTCCCTCACCGCACGTGTGACGGTGAATCGCTTCTGGCAGGAGCTCTTCGGCACCGGTCTGGTCAAGACCACCGAAGACTTCGGCATCATGGGCAATCCTCCCACGCATCCCGAACTGCTCGACTGGCTCGCTGTGGAGTTCCGCGAAAGCGGCTGGGATGTGAAGCGCCTCTTCAAGCTCTTCGTCACCTCCGCTGCTTATCGTCAGGCCGCCATCCTCACACCGGAGAAAATCGAAAAAGACCGCGACAACGCCCTGCTCTCCCGCGGCCCGCGCTTCCGCATGGATGCCGAGATGATCCGCGACTACGCCCTCGCCGTCAGCGGCACGCTCTCCCCTCGCATGGGCGGCCCTGGCACCATGCCCTACCAGCCGGAAAACGTCTGGGAAGTCGTCGGCATGGGCACCGAAAAGTACAAGCAGGACAACGGCGAAAACCTCTACCGTCGCACCCTCTACAACTTCTGGAAGCGCACCGCTCCCTCCCCCAACATGGAGGTCTTCAACGCCCCCACCCGCGAAGTGAGCTGCGTCCGCCGTGACCGCACCAACACTCCGCTGCAGGCTCTCGTCACCATGAACGATCCCCAGTTCATTGAAGCCGCCCGCAACCTCGCCCAGCACACGCTCAACAATGTCAAAGGCGACGACACCGCCAGGCTCACCGACATCGCCGAACGCGTCCTCTGCCGTCCGCTCAAAGCCCAGGAAACACCCATCCTCACCGCCAGCCTCGCCGACCTCCGCAAATTCTACAGCGCCCAATCAGCCGATGCCGAAGCCCTCCTCAAAGTCGGCGAATCCAAAACCGACGCCACCCTCCCCAAGCCCGAACTCGCCGCCTGGACCATGCTTTGCAACGAGCTCATGAATCTGGACGAAGTCCTCAACAAGTAATCACACCGCCATGAATATTCTCCACGAATGGGATATGTACCAAACCCGCCGCCAGCTCTTCTCACGCGGTAAAAATGTACTCGGTGGTGCCGCTCTCGCATCCCTCCTCGGCGAATCATTTGCCAATGCCTCAAACAACGCCGCCATGGGGCCACAGTTCCCCCCGAAGGCTAAGCGCGTGATCTACCTGCACATGGTTGGCGGTCCTGCGCAGATGGACTTGTTCGACTACAAGCCCGAGATGCAGAAGTGGTATGACAAAGACCTGCCGCCAAGCATCCGCAATGGCCAGCGCCTCACCACCATGACCAGTGGCCAGGCACGCTTCCCCATCGCGCCGTCGAAGTTTAACTTCGCCCAGCGCGGCCAGTGCGGCATGTGGATGAACTCCGACCTCCTGCCCCACCTCGCCAAAAACGCCGACGACATCTGCTGGATGCGCTCGCTTCATACCGAGGCCATCAATCACGAGCCCGCCATCTGCGCCATGCAGACCGGCAATCAGATCACCGGCCGCCCCTGCCTCGGTTCTTGGGCCTCCTATGGCCTCGGTTCCATGAATGAGAACCTGCCCACATTCGTCGTCCTCATCGCCACACCGACAAACCGTGAGCAGGAGCAGGCCATCTCCTCGCGCCTTTGGTCAAACGGCTACCTTCCCGGCGAGCACGCAGGCGTTTCCTTCCGCAGCAAGGGCGATCCCATCCTCTTCATCAACAACCCGCCCGGCGTGCCCGACAGCGTGCGCAAGCGCACCATCGAAGGCCTCAACGCCCTCAACGAGATCAACTACAAGCAGGTCGGCGATCCCGAAACGCACACGCGCATTCAGCAGTACGAAATGGCCTTTCGCATGCAGGCCAGCGTGCCCGAGCTCACCGACATCAACAGCGAACCCGAACACATCTTCAAGCTCTACGGCGAAGAAGCCCGGAAGCCCGGCACCTTTGCCAACAGCGTGCTCATGGCGCGCCGCCTCGCCGAGCGCGGCGTGCGCTTCACCCAGATCTACCTCAACAACTGGGACCACCACAGCAACGTCGGCGGTCGCATGCCCAGCCAGTGCAAAGACGTCGACCAGCCCTGCCACGCCCTCATCGAAGACCTCAAGCAGCGCGGCATGTTTGATGACACCCTCATCATCTGGGGCGGTGAATTCGGCCGCACCATCTACAGCCAGGGCGGCCTCACCAAGGAAAACTACGGCCGCGATCACCACCCCCGCTGCTTCACCATGTGGATGGCCGGCGGCGGCTCCAAAGGCGGCGCCATTTACGGCGAGACCGACGACTTCAGCTACAACATCGTCAAAGACCCGCTCCACATCAGCGACTTCCACGCCACCGTCCTGCAGCTCCTCGGCTTCCACGCCGACCGCTTCAGCTTCAAGTTCCAGGGCCTCGACGCCAAGCTCATCGGCGTCAATCCCGCGAAGCCGGTGAAGGCACTGATGGCCTGATCACTTCCGGTTCAGTCCCCTGTACTTCCCCGGTGCCATCCCCGCATACCGGCTGAAGTGCCGCGTAAACGCGCTCTGATCACACCACCCCGTCTCGATGGCAATGTCCGCCAGCGAGCGATCCGTCTCACGCAGCAGCCGCGTCGCCTCATCCAGCCGCAGCTTGTGCAGCAGTTGCAGCGGACTCATTTGAAACAGCCGCTGCACCCGCTGCTCAAACTGATACACACTCAGCCCCGCTTTCTTCGCGATCTCCTCAATCCTCAGGCTCTCGGCAAAGTGCTGCTGCATATGCTTTAGCGCCGCCGCCAGTTCCGCGAAGCCACCCGCCTTGTCACTCGGCGCATTCAAATCACGCGAGATGCCCGTCACGCCAATGATGCGCCCCTTCGCATCCCGCAGCGCATGCTTCGTCGTCAGGCACCAGCCCGCCTTGTGGCCTGGATAGATGTGCAGCTCCAGCTGATGCTCCACCGGCTTCCCCGTTTTCAGCACCGCCTCATCCTGCCTCGCGTAGCTTGAGGCCAGCGCTGCCGGAAACACCTCCGCAGGCCGTTTGCCGATGAGCTTCGTCTTGTCGCCTCCCGCACAGCGGTCCGCCAGCGTCTGATTCACCCGCGCATACCGCCCCGCAGCATCCTTGATGAAAAACACCACATCCGGCAGCGCATCGAAAAGCGACTCCGTCGTCGCATGCTCGGAGAATGGGCCGGTGGATTCCATGGTTTTGACTGAATTGGCAGTCGCTCAGCCAAAAAGCAATCAAGACCCTTTGGCCATCCCATTTCATGCTCCGCCATGTCTCTACCCAAATGGTCCGGCGTCTTCCCGGCAGTCGTCACTCAACTCCACGAAGATCAGTCCCTCGATCTCCCCGCCTCAGCCCGCCACTTCGAAGCCCTCATCGACTCCGGCATTTCCGGTCTCATCGTCTGCGGCTCCCTCGGTGAAAACCAGTGCCTGCAGCCCGATGAAAAACGCGCCGTGCTCAAGTGCGCCATCGAAACCGCCAAAGGCCGCATCCCCGTGGTCAGCGGCGTGGCAGAGATGAGCACGCGTGCCGCCATTCAATACATGCAGGATGGCGAGCAACTCGGCGCAGCCGGTTTCATGGTCATGCCGCCCATGGTTTACAAAAGCGACCCGCGCGAAACCGAACACTGGTTCCGCACCCTGGCCAAAGCCACGCCCCTGCCCTGGATGCTCTACAACAACCCCGTCGGCTATCACACCGATGTGACCCCGGAGATGTTCGCGCAGATCGCCGACATCGAAAACCTCACCTCCATCAAGGAAAGCAGCGCCAACCCACGCCGCATCACCGAACTGCGCAATCTCGTCGGAGATCGCTACCAGCTCTTCACGGGCGTGGATGACCTCATCCTCGAATGCAGCATCCTCGGCATTGATGGCTGGGTCGCTGGCAGCGGCATCGCTTTCCCTAAAGAAAACCAAAAACTCTGGGAACTCACCCGCGCCGGACGCTGGGATGAAGCCCGCACCCTCTACCGCTGGATGCAGCCTCTCATGAAGCTGGACACCCACATCCACTTCGTGCAATACATCAAGCTCCTCTGCCAGGAGACCGGCCTCGGCAAAGAGTGGTGCCGCGAGCCACGCCTGCCCCTCGCAGGAACCGAGCGCGATCAAGTCATCAAGATCATCCGCGATGCTATGGCCAAGCGCCCGCAATGAAGCGCATCCCCATCATCGACTCCCACACCGGCGGCGAACCCACGCGTGTCGTGCTTGGCGGCATGAGTCCCGAGGATCTCGAAACCTACCGCCGTGCCATCCTCTGCGAGCCGCGCGGGCATGAAGTCATCGTGGGAGCACTCCTCACGGTGTCCAAAGATGCGTCATGCACCGCTGGCGTCATCTTCTTCAACAACGTCGGCCTCCTCGGCATGTGTGGCCATGGGATGATTGGTCTCATCACCACCCTGCGGCATCTGGGTAGCATCTCGTCAGGTGAGCACCGCATCGAAACCCCCGTGGGCATCGTCACGGCCACCTTGCATGAGGATGGCCGGGTGAGCATCCGCAACGTTCCTTCTTATCGCAAAGCCAAAGCCGTTCAGGCAGGCGGCGTCAGCGGAGATGTCGCTTATGGTGGAAACTGGTTTTTTCTGGTCTCCGACCACGGCCTCGCCCTCACGCGCGAAAACATTCCGCAGCTCACCCAGGCCAGCCTCGCCATGCGTGATGCCATTCATGCCGCCGGATTCCCCGAAGTCGACCACGTCGAACTCTTCGCCCCTGCGCACGATCCCGCGAATCACAGCCGGAGCTTTGTCCTCTGTCCCGGCGGCGAATACGACCGCTCCCCCTGCGGCACCGGAACCAGCGCCAAGCTCGCCTGCCTCGCCGCAGATGGAAAACTCGCCCCCAATGAAATCTGGCGGCAGGAAAGCATCATCGGCAGCGTCTTCGAAGGCAGCTACACCCCCACGGAAAACGGCATCATTCCGACCATCACCGGCACTGCTTACATCACGGCCGAGTCCACCCTCATCCTTGATCCTGCTGATCCGTTTCAATTTGGCATCCCATGAAATCCATCCTGCTGCTTCTGCTCTCCACAAGCGTCATGGCCGCTGACTTTGAGCAAGCCCTCAGCTTGCCCAAGCGCACAGAAAACCTCGTCTTCCGTGATCGCGTCAAAGCAAACTGGCTGCCGGACGGCAAATCATTCTGGTACCGCACCCAAACCGGACCCAAGACCCACGAATTCGTCGTCATCCAGGCCGCCACCGGCGAACGCAAAACGGCCGCCTCGCTCAAAGATATCGGCCTCCCCGAACAGGAAGCCCTCAAGTCCTCCACCGCCAAGATCGAGCTTCGCAAAACAACCCGCACCGGCGAGGAGTCCGGCCTCAAGTTCATTAATCAGCTCGATGCCGACGTCGACCTCTTCTGGATCAATCAGCAGGGCGAGCACATCCGCTATGGTGGCATCCGTGCGGGAACCGAACGCGAGCAGCACACCTTCGACGGACATGTCTGGCTCATCACCAGCCGCACCGGCGAGCACCTCGCCATCATCGAAGCCGGCCCTCTCGTCCAGACACTCATCATCGACGGCAAAGGCATCTCTAAAGCCAAAGAGGAAGACAAGAAGCCCAGGGAGCCCGGCTTCAGATCACCCGACGGAGCATTCCTTGTCACGAGCGAAGCCGATCCCGTCACACGCCGCCAGATCACCCTCGTGGATTCCTCGCCCAAAGAAGGCGTTCAACCCAAACTCAAAGTCCTCGACTACCTCAAGCCCGGAGATCCCCTGCCCAAGCCGCAGATGATCATCACCCGCAAAGACGGCCAGAAGATTCGTGTGCCCACGGACCTCTATCCAAACCCCTTCACCGAATCCGGCAAGCTCAATGTCACCTGGGCCCCCGACAGCCACGAGTTCTACTTCGACTACAACCAGCGCGGCCACCAGCTCTACCGCATCCTCGCCGCCGATCCTAAAACCGGCACCGTGCGCACCGTCGTCGAGGAAACCTCCAAAACCTTCATCGACTACACCCACAAAACCTGGCGCCATTGGCTGCACACCACCAGCGAACTCCTCTGGATGAGCGAGCGCGACGGCTGGTGCCACCTCTACCTCTACGACACCAAAACCGGCCACGTTAAAAACCAGATCACCCATGGCGCATGGCCAGTACGCGAAGTCCTTCACGTCGATGACTCAAAGCGCCAGCTCTGGTTTCTCGCCAGCGGCTTGCGCAAAGAAGAAGACCCCTACCACCTCCACCTCTGCCGCATCAACTTCGACGGCACCGGCTTCCAGCAGCTCACCCAAGGCGATGGCAATCACCACGTCGAGTTCTCCCCAAACCGCGACTTCTTCACCGACACCTATTCCCGCGCCGACCTCCCGCCCGTCCATGAACTCCGCCGCAGCCGCGATGGCAGCCTCGTCTGCGAACTCGAGAAAGCCGATGCCACAAAACTCCTCGCCGCAGGCTGGACCCTGCCCGAGCGCTTCGTCGCCAAAGGCCGCGATGGCACCGCCGACATCCACGGCATCCTCATCAAGCCCTCGCACTTCGACCCCGCAAAGAAATACCCCGTCATCGAAGACATCTACGCCGGACCTCACAGCGCCTTCGCACCCAAGGAATTCGGTCGCCTGCTCAATCAGCACATCCTCGCCGAACTCGGCTTCATCATCGTAAAACTCGACGGCATGGGCACCAATCATCGCGGCAAAGCCTTCCACGATGTCTGCTGGAAAAACATCAAAGACGCCGGCTTCCCCGACCGCATCGCCTGGATCAAAGCCGCCGCCCAAACCCGCCCCTGGATGGACCTCACCCGCGTCGGCATCTACGGCGGCAGCGCCGGCGGCCAGAACGCCATGCGTGCGTTGCTCGATCATCACGATTTCTACCACGTCGCCGTCGCCGACTGCGGCTGCCATGACAACCGCATGGACAAAATCTGGTGGAATGAGCAGTGGATGGGCTGGCCCGTGGATGAAAGCTACGCCCGCAGCTCCAACAAAGACGACGCCCACAAATTGGAAGGCTATCTCCTCCTCATCGTCGGCGAACTCGACACCAACGTCGATCCCGCCACCACCACGCAAGTCGTCGGCGCCCTCCAAAAAGCTAACAAGACTTTCGACTTCATGCCCATCACCGGCACCGGCCACGGCGCCGCCGAAACACCCTACGGCTCACGCCTCCGCATGGAGTTTCTCGTCAAGCATCTGAAGCCATGAGCAGCCACGTCACCATCCTCGGCGCAGGCGTCATCGGCCTTAGCACGGCGCTGTACTGCGCCCGTCGCGGCATGCAGGTCACCATCATTGATCAAAAGCCTGCGCAAAGGGATGGCTGCTCCTTTGGCAACGCAGGAATGATCGTCCCCAGCCACTTCATCCCCCTCGCCGCGCCAGGCATGGTCCGCCTCGGCCTCAAGTGGATGTGGAATCCCGAATCCCCCTTCTACATCAAGCCCCGCCTCGATCTCGATCTCCTCTCCTGGGGCCTGCACTTCTGGAAAGCCGCCACCAAACAACGCGTCGCCGCCGCCGCGCCCGCACTACGAGACCTCAGCCTGCTAAGCCGCCAGTGCTTCGAAGACATCGGCCTCGATTTCGGCTTTGTCAAAAATGGCCTCCTCATGCTCTGCAAGCAGCAGCAGACCCTCGATGAAGAAGCCCACATGGCCGCTCAGGCAAATGCCCTCGGCATCCCCGCCCAAGTCCTCGATGCCAAAGCCACCGCCGCACTCGATCCCAACGTGACCATGGATGTCTGCGGCAGCGTTTACTTCCCCAAAGACTGCCATCTCCCCCCCACCCGTTTCATCTCCACCCTCGAAACCGAACTCACACACCTCGGCATTGAGTTTCTATGGGAAACAGAAGTGAAAGGTTTCAAGGTCGAAGACAGCACACTGCGCGCGATCAATACCACAAGAGGTGAAGTCGAAGGTCAGGAAGTGGTGCTTTGCAGCGGCGTCTGGTCAGCGGATCTGGCGAAGTCTCTGAATCTCAAACTGCCCATGCAGGCAGGCAAAGGCTACAGCCTCACTCTGCCACAGCCAAAGCAGCTCCCTTCACTCTGCAGCATCTGCACGGAGGCACGGCTCGCCGTCACCCCCATGGATGGCACTCTACGAGTCGGCGGCACCATGGAAATGGCCGGCATCGATGAATCCATCACCCAGCGCCGCGTGCGCGGCATCACCCGCGCCTTTCCCACCTACTTCCCTGCGTTTGCGGAAAGCGACTTCGCTGAAGTCAAACCCTGGAGCGGACTGCGCCCTGTCTCGCCCGATGGCATGCCCTACATCGGCCGCACCCAGCGCTGGAAAAATCTCACCCTCGCCACCGGCCATGCCATGATGGGCCTGAGCCTTGCCCCCGCGACAGGAAAGATCGTCAGTGATCTGCTTGCCGGAGAGAGTCCAGTCTTGTCACTCGATTTGATGTCACCCGACCGCTTTGCATGAAAACCGCACTTGCCACCCTTCTCTTCGTATCGACGGCTGCGCTAGCGCTGGACCGCCCCAAGCTCCAAATCATCAATGCAGCTCCAAATGCAGTAGAGGTTTTCTGGCTTAACCCTGATGGCCAGCGCGTATCCAATGGCAAAATCGAACCCGGCAAGGACCGCATCATTGGCACAACCCTCGGACATCGCTTCGTGATCGTGGATGACGGCAAAGACACAGAAGTCGTGAGCAGGGTGCGCGTGCAGGGCTTGCGCTACGATCCTGCTGCAAAGGATGGCGTGCCATCGTTTTACACACAGCGAGCCAGTGCGGGCGGCTTTCCCATCGTAGCCTCCGCAAAGGTCAGCCCATATGCAGTGAAGGAGGCGGTCTATCTCGTGGACATGATGCTGGCCAGGCGATCAGACGTGCGCGCAGCGATGATCGCCAGCGGTGCACGCCTGTGCATTCTGGCTCACAACGAATTTACCACTGACCAGCCCGAATTCTCCCTCCTGGAGCCAGTGAAAGGCTTTGAGTCCCTGGGCGCCAAAAACTACTGGGATGCACGTGCGCGCGGCCTAGGCGGCAGCGAAACGGACCCTTTCTGCTCCTGCGCAGAGGAAAACCTCCTCGCTTACGATGGCGATCCGTATGACACCGAAAACATCCTCATTCACGAATTCGCCCACAATATTCACCTGCGCGGCCTGTCGAATGTGGATCCCACTTTCGACAGACGTCTGAAAGACGCCTTTGATTCCGCGATGAAAGCCGGACTCTGGAAAGGAGCATACGCCTCGTCAAACCATCACGAATACTGGGCCGAAGGCGTGCAAAGCTGGTTTGACAACAACCGCGAGAACGACGCCCAGCACAATCACGTCAATACCCGCGCTGAGTTAATCGCTTATGACCCACAGCTCGCAGCACTCTGCCGCGAGGTCTTTGGTGACACTGAATTGAAGTACACAAAACCGCAAACACGGCTCAGCGGCCACCTCGCAGGTTACACCCCATCCAAAGCGCCGAAGTTTGTGTGGCCGGAGCGGCTCATGCAGGCGCGCGGATTGATCAAGCAGCAGCAGGTCAAACGCTTTCAAGAAGCCACGGGGACGAAATCACATGATAAACGCCTGATCGCCGGCTGGACCGTGCATGTGAATGTGAAGCTGATCGAAACGGACGCACCCGCCCTGGAAAAAGCCATGCAACTTCTGCGTGCCCAGCTCGATGAGATCCTGCGCGTCGTTCCAGCCAAGGCGGTGGCGGAGCTGCAGAAAGTTCCGCTGTGGATTAATCCCGAATATCCAAACACGCGCCCCCGAGCCGAGTTTCATCCAGATGCAGAATGGTTGCGCACAAATGGCCGCGATCCCGTGATGGCGAAGGGAGTGGAATTCACCAACGTACGCATCTTTGAGGCCGAAACACGCCGCATGCCGAACTTTGCGCTGCATGAACTGGCGCACGCTTACCACAACCGCACTGTGCGCATGAGCTTTGGCAATCTGGAGATCAAGGCGGCATACGAAAAAGCCAAAGCCAGCGGCAAGTATGATCGCGTCGAACGCAAGGACAGCGAGGGACGCAGCCGCATGGAACGCGCCTATGCGATGACCAATCCGCAGGAATACTTTGCCGAATGCACCGAAGCCTACTTCACCCGCAATGACTTCTTCCCCTACACGCGGGAAGAGCTGAAGCAGCATGATCCTGAAATGTTTACCCTGCTGGAAAAGCTTTGGGGCGTGCAACCCTAGCCGACCTCAGCCCTGCTGTGACTGCCGCCGGTGTTCGGTGGGAGATGTCCCGGTGACGGCACGAAAGGTGCGAGTGAACGCGCTGTGATCGGCGAAACCGCAGTCGAGCGCAATCTGGGCGACGGAGGCATCCGTTTCGCACAACAAACGGCTGCCAACGGAGATGCGCGTCTTGGTGATCAGTTGCATCGGGCTGATGCCGTGGATGCGCCTGATGATTCGCGCAAAGCGGGCCGCCGTCATGCCAGCCTTTCGTGCAAGCAAGGAAGGGCTCACCGGATCATCGTACGCGGTTTCCAGATACCGCAGCACACGCTCCACCTTGGGAGGGACATCTTCCCGGCTGACGGGAGCCGCCAGATCTTTGGAGATGCCGATGAGACCCGACACCTTGCCGAGCTCATCGCGTACGGGCAGCTTGCTGGTGAGTCCCCATACAGGCACGTTCGGCCGCCGCCAGAAAAGCTCCAGCCGCTCCACAATGGGCTGCCCGGTTCTCAACACCTGCTCATCCTGCTCCGTCGGAATGCGTCCATAGTCCCCGGGGCAGACATCACAGGGCCTCCTGCCAATCATCTGCGACTTATCTTTGAGGCCGTGCCGATCAACTAGGGATTGGTTCACCACCAGGTAGCGCCCTTCGGCATCCTTGATGAAAAAAGCCGTGTCATGCATCAGGTCGGCCATCTGCTCGATCACACGTGCGTCGATGAGCAGCGTGCCTTTCTTGGAAAGAACGCCGGGAACAGCCGATAAGACTTTTTTCATACAGTAAGGAAAGGCCAGACATAACGGCAGCCAGTGATGCGCCTTCCACCCACGATGTCATTGTGCATTTTTTGTCAGATCCGCAGGTTAGAAGACTCAAGACACAGAGGCTGCTCCTGTCAGATAATGCAGTGAAATGCACAAGCTCGCTTTAACAACCCTCGCCGCATTGCTGATGATACTTTCCATTGGGTCTGTCGATGCTCAAACCGCGCTGGAAACGCTGCGTGCCCATGCCGCTGCCGGCGACATCAAAGCGCAGCTGGATCTGGCACATCGCCTTCGAGACGGCAAAGGCGTCGCCAAAGACGATGCCGGAGCTCTGAGATGGGCGCATATGGCGGCGGATGCCGGCAACGCCGACGCGATGGATTTTGTCGGCTTCGCCTATCTTCGTGGTGCGGTGGTGAAACGCAATCCGGCCATCGCTTTCGGTTATTTCAAAGCCGCGGCCAATGAATCTGCCCAGGCGGCATTCAATCTTGGCCAGTGCTACTACGGCGCGCAAGGCATTGAGCAGGACTGCGCGAAGGCTCTGGAATGGTGGAAGAAGGCAGCTGAGATGGGCCATGGACGAGCCGCCGCATGTGCGGCGATGGCCTATCATTCCGGTGAAGGAGTCGGACGCGATGCTGCGCAAGCTCGCCGCCTGGCAGAACGCGCGGCTGAATTGTACAATCCCTCGGGCATGGTGTTGCTCGGCGAAATGCACTTTCAAGCCGGTGAAACCGACGCAGCGATAGCAAACTGGACCAAGGCTTCAAAACTCCACCCCACGGGCATCACGGGCCATCCATCGCAACCGTCTGACAATGCCTCCGCTCAGCAAGCGGCGGATCTGCTGAGACTCATGCCCTACAGGGTGCGCAAAAGAGAACCGGGCAAGTTCGCGTTCGTTCAGATGCCGCACATCCAGCAGGGCTACAACAACTGCGGCTCCACCGCCTGCGCCATCTTTGCCCGCTTCCAAGGCAGCGAGATCGGCGGCTGGGATTTCAAGCGCCTTTGCCCCTCGCCACTAGGCACCGGCACGGACTGGGGCCATCTCCTGGATGCCTCGAAGAAGATCGGACAAAAGTGGAAACTCATCACATTCACACCCGACGACGCTGGGTTCGATCAAGCGACCGCGATGCTGAAGAGCGAACTCGACGCAGGCCGCCCAGTGGTCGTGGACTTCAAATACATCGGCCCGCAATACCCCGGTGGAAGCGCCGGCCACACGCTCAATGTGTGTGGCTACATCGCAGCGGAAAACCTCTACATCCTCTGCAATCCCGCCGTCGCCACACCGGGCATCCAGCTCATCACTGCAGACAACATGAAGAACTTCTGGCGCTCAGACCACTATGGTCAGCTCTCCAAAGGCGTGCTTTCCAGGCCAGCTTTTGTCATCGATAACCGCTGAGAGAAACCCCTGCCTTGAACACGGAACCATTCACCAACTCGCCAAGCCATGAAATCCACCACTGCCCTGTTCGCCCTGCTGCTGTGCGCAGCCACGCTGCACGCCAAGCCCCTGAAGGTATTCATCCTCGCCGGGCAGTCGAACATGGAAGGGCATGCGAAGATCGAGACGTTTGATTATATCGGCGATGATCCGGCCACCGCGCCGCTGCTGAAACAGATGCGCGGGGCAGATGGCAAACCTACGGTGTGCGATCACACTTGGATTTCATACTACACCGGCAAATACGACGGCAGCGCGAATGGCGAAGGCACGGGGAAGCTCACGGCGGGCTTTGGTGCGCGAGACGATGCAACGAAGTCGAACGGCAAGATCGGGCCGGAGTTCACCTTCGGCCTCACGATGGATGCTGCACTGAAGGAACCTGTGCTTATCATCAAGACCGCATGGGGAGGCAGAAGCCTGAACACCGAGTTTCGCCCGCCGAGCGCGGGGCCGTATGAACTCAACGACTACCAGAAGAAGCTCTACTACGGCCCGCCGGGTCATGGTGTTCCGAAGGACATGACTCAGTGGCTTGCGGAGAAGAAACAGGAAACTGGGCGCTTCTATCGCTACATGGTCGAGCATGTGAAGCGTGTGCTCGCTGATCCGAAGCGCGTGTGTCCGGCCTACGACGCTGCACAGGGCTACGAGATCGCGGGCTTCGTCTGGCTTCAGGGATTCAACGACATGGTGGATGGCCACACCTATCCTGACCGTGGCAAGCCCGGGCGGTATGCAGTCTATAGCGACCTGCTGGCAAAGTTCATCAGCGATGTGCGAAAGGATCTGAACGCACCCCAGATGCCGTTTGTCATCGGCGTGATGGGCATAGGCGGCGCGAAAGCCAGCCCAGACATTCTTTCCTTCCGCGAGGCAATGACCGCGCCATCACTGCTCCCCGAATTCAAAGGTAACGTCATCGCCGTGCAGACCGCGCCGTTTTGGTCAGAGAAACTCGGAGCCATCGACGACAAAAGAGCCCATGTCCGCCAAATGGGCTTCTACCTGAACTCAAAGCACAAAAACCATGCCAACGCCGACGGCCACATGACCGAAGAACAGAAGCGCGATTATTTGAAGCAGTATGAAGCGAAGCTCATCTCCCCTGCTGAAGGGGCGCTCTGGCAACGCGGCGCATCCAATGCCGGCTACCATTATCTCGGCTGCGCCAAGACCTTTGCACTCATGGGCCGCGCCTTCGCTGAAGCCCTTGTTCATCCAAGGCAGACATCGCCTGCGGTGGAACCCCAGCAGGGCGAGATGGCCGGTTATCTGTTTGGTCCGGCGGAAAAAGTGCCGGAGGAGTTCAACGGCGGCTTTTCACTCTACGCGGCTGCGTGGCCGCTGGTAGCGACTTATCCGGGACATAAGTTCCAAACCGGACTCTGCGGCACCTGGATGCATCCGCAGAATGAGGAAGGAAAAAAACCGGAAGGCAAATGCTACACCGACATCGAAGGCGGCCTCGGCTGGTGGCGCGACACACACTTCCCCACCACCACGCCCAAGTTCATCATGGGCGGCGTGGGGCCGAATTTTTCCTTCATTGCCAACGGCCCCGGCTACGGCGCAGGCACCTGGGAAAAGCCGCGCGGCCAGTATGGAGTGGCCCAGCTCAGCCCCTGGCTGCTGTTTCCACTCGATGGCCTGAACCTCAAGCAAGGAACCAGCGGTGAACTCTTTGGTTACGGCTATCTGCCTCTGCCGCTGACCAATCCGAAGAGCACCACGGCAGGCAAGAACACGCCCACAGGGAATCAAAGCTGGACGCTCTTTCTCAATACCGCCAACTTCAAAGGACCTGCCGCTTTCTTCACGCCGTTTTTCTGGACTCAGGCCACAGTCGAACACCCCGAGTGGGCAGAAATGCTGCTCGACTCACGCCCCGCCGGCCCCAACAAAGCCATCCAGATGGAGACGCAGCACGTGCCTGCCGTTCTCACGAAAGACGCAAACGGCAAGGAGTATGCACGAGTAGCTCCGACATCATTCCCTATCGGCCCCGATGGCACCTCCACCGTGTTGCACCGGCTCACCGCTTATAAAAAAGCAGCCCTGTGGGATCATGTGCAAAAATGGTTCGATGGCGGCGCACCAGCCGATGGCGCGATCAAAGCAGACGCATCCGTTGTTCATACCTTCCGCACAGGCGGCGGCTCAAACTGGAGCATCTATCCACCAGGAACAAAACGGGAGGAGAAAGTGCCTCTGGCCTGGAAGGACTTCGCCACATCCTTCACACCAGATCCAATCACCTTTGGCTATCAGTGGAACAAGCAACTCACACGCAGCAGCGGCTCGCTCGTCACTCTGCCGGAATACTACGCTCTGGGCACCAACGGCAAAAAGCCGCAGTGGAATGTCCTGCCGCCTCAGGAAGTGCCTTCGGAACTGGGCCTCACGCAGCACCGCTTTGAGACCCCCGCCGAAAAGCCACAAGAGCCACGTACCACCCCCGATGATGCAGCAAGTAGTTGGAAGAAACCCGGCCCCGTCGCCGGCCCTTTCAAAGCCCGGCTCGGGGATGGCAGTGTAGTGACCTATTATTGGTATCGCTTCGCCGACCAGCCCGCGATGCTCAATGCCGACCTCACCGACGAAGAGCGTGAACAAGTACAAGCCCGCGTGGAGAAACTGCACCGCGCATGGACCAAAGACCGCAACTACCTCGTTCCACCCGATGTCGGCACACTAGCGCACATTGATCCCGCCTTAATCCTCACGCCACCCAAGGGCCTTGAGACTGGCTACGTGCCCATCGCCACTCGGCAGGAATTGGAAAAATAGCCATCGATGCACCTCATGAGATCACTAGGTTTGCTACTGCTGCAGATCAGCCTCGTCTGCGGCCACGCACACGCGGCCACAAAGCCCCATGTGCTGCTCATCCTCGCGGACGATCTCGGCTACGGTGATGTGCGCTGCTACAATGAGCAGTCGAAGGTCCTCACGCCAAACATCGACCGCCTCGCACGCGAAGGAATGCGGTTCACCGATGCGCACAGCCCGGCCACCGTTTGCACTCCATCACGCTACAGCCTCATGACAGGCCAGATGGCGTTTCGTGTGCCCAATGGCGACACGGTGTTCCAGGGTGCTGGCGGGCCCAGCTTGATCGCGCCGGGCCGGCTCACACTTCCCGCGCTGCTGAAAAAACAGGGCTACACTACCGCAGCCGTCGGCAAATGGCATGTGGGCCTCACCTTTCGCGACAGCCTCGGCGAAGCGATTCACCAAGGTCGATTGGAAGACGTCCGGCGCATTGATTTCACACGTCGCATCGAAGGCGGGCCGCTTGATCACGGCTTTGAGCACTTCTTCGGCACGGCCTGCTGCCCCACGACCGACTGGCTCTATGCCTTCATTGATGGCGACCGCATACCCGCCCCACCCACGGCCCCCATTGATAAATCGAAACTGCCCAAGCACCCCTATGCGAACGACTGCCGCGCAGGCCTCATCGCACCAGATTTCCCGCTGGAGGAAGTGGATCTGCTCTTCCTCAAGAAAAGCCGCGAGTTCATGGAAGAGCACATGCGCACCGCACCTGACAAGCCCTTCTTCCTCTACCACGCCACCCAGGCCGTGCATTTGCCGTCCTTTGCCGCGCCTGAGTTCCAGCACAAAACGCAGGCCGGCCCGCATGGTGATTTCATCGGCGAACTGGATCACATCATCGGTGAGTTGATGAAGGAACTCGACAAGCTCGGCATCGCGGACAACACCCTCGTCCTCTTATCCAGCGACAACGGTCCCGAAACCACCAGCGTCGTTCACATGCGCGCCGATCATGATCACGATGGCGCCAAGCCCTGGCGCGGCATGAAGCGTGATGCATGGGAGGGCGGCCACCGCGTTCCGTTCATCGTTCGTTGGCCGGGTCATGTGAAAAGCGGCAGCACCAGCGATCAACTCGCCAGCCTCACTGATGTGATGGCCACGCTCGCTGCGGTCACCGGCGCGGAGCTTCCGCACAATTCCGCAGAGGACAGCTTCAATCTGCTGCCCGTGCTCGAAGGCAAAGCAACGGCCCCGGTCCGTCCCTATCTGCTCACGCAGGCCTTCGGCGGACAGCGCACGCTTTCCATCCGCCGTGGCGCATGGAAGTACATCGACCATCGAGGCTCCGGCGGAAACAACTACGCCAGTCCCGAGTTGAAACGCTTCGCGCTGCCCGAAGTCTCACCTGAAGCACCAGGCCAGCTCTACGAGCTCGCCAGCGATCCCGGTGAAACCACCAACCTCTATTTCAAACACCCCGAAATCGCCACCGAACTGAAAGCCCTGCTCGATAAATCCAAGACCGAAGGCCGCAGCACAGAACCCAAACAACCATGAGCGCCGTCTCCATCTTCAATGACGTCATCGGTCCCGTGATGCGCGGGCCTTCCAGCTCCCACTGCGCTGCGGCACTGCGCATCGGGCGGCTGGCGCGTGATCTGATGGAGGGAAACATCACGGATGTGCTGGTGGAGTTTGACCGCGCAGGCTCACTGCCAACCACGCATGAGAGCCAGGGCAGTGACATGGGGCTCTTTGGCGGATTGCTAGGCTGGGACGCCGATGATGAGCGCCTGCCCGACTCCGCGCAGGCTCTCGCAGACGCCGGGATCAAACTGCGCATCGAAACCGTGGAAGTCGGAGATCCGCATCCAAACACTTACCGGCTGATGCTTCGCAATGCCCATGAGCAGCACACACTCATCGCCATCTCAACCGGCGGCGGCATGATGGAGGTGCTCACCATTGATGGCGTCCCCATGCCCATGGACGGCGGCTATCATGAGACGCTCATCTGGCTGCCAAAGACCACCTCCGCTGAGTTTGAGGCCGATGAAGTCCTTCATCATGACGCAGGCGAATGCCAGATCCTCCAAGTCAAGTCGGCCGCATTTGCAGCCACGGATCACCTGCCCGTCATTGCCGTCAAACGACTCTCTCCCGTGCTCCCCGTACCTTCGCGCAAAGACATGCGCGTGCCGTTCACAAGCTGCACAGAGATGCTCACCCACGATGCCGAGCGCCACACGCCGCTGTGGCGGCTGGCCGTCGAGTATGAAATAGCGCGCGGAAATTTCCCCGAGCGCGAAGTCATCGACAAGATGATCGCCATCGTGCGCATTCTTCGCAAGTCGATCGCCAGCGGCATCGCGGGCACGCATTACGAAGATCGCGTACTTGGGCATCAAAGCGGGCGCTTCAATGAACTGATGCAGGCGGGCAGGCTCCTCGATGGCGGAGCACTCAATCGCATCGTGCTCTACGTCACCGCATTGATGGAAGTAAAAAGCTCCATGGGCGTGATCGTAGCCGCTCCGACCGCAGGCGCCTGTGCGGCGCTGCCCGGTGCGGTGATCGGCATGGCGGAGGCTCTCGGCAAGTCTGAGGAGGATATGGCTCTGGCCATGCTCGCAAGCGGAGTCATCGGCGTCTTCATCGCCACGCGCTGGACCTTTGCCGCAGAGGTGGGCGGCTGTCAGGCTGAGGGTGGTGCCGCCGCCAGCATGGCCGCCGCCGCACTCGTCACCCTCGCTGGCGGAACTCGGAATCAGGCCATCGCAGCAGCCTCGATGGCGTTTCAGAGCATGCTCGGTTTGATCTGCGATCCCATCGCCAATCGCGTCGAGGCCCCCTGCCTTGGCAAAAATGTCATGGCCGCCAGCAACGCCCTCTCCTGTGCCAACATGGCCCTCGCCGATTTTGATCCGCTGATCCCCCTGGATGAAGTGATCGACGCCGCCAAAAACGTCGCCGCCATGATGCCGCGCGAGCACCGTTGCACCTCCCTCGGCGGACTGGCGATCACGCCGACCTCGCTGGAGATCGAGCGAAAGCTTGGCGCTCGCAAAGCGCAGGGCTGCGGCGGCTGTAGCTGCCATTGACCCCGCTGCTTCCGGCGCCGCCATGCACGAGTTCCTTGAAAGAGGGTTGCGGTGAAGGGATTATTCTCTTAGCCAAGTTTCACCCCCTTTCATGGCTCAAACATCCCCCCATTCTCGATTTGCCTGGCTCACGCTTGGCCTGCTGACGGCGTACGCTCCTGCCGCCGAGCATCCAGGTGCCGTCATTTACCAAAAGATGTGCCAGGAGTGCCACGGGGCCAAAGGCCAGGGCGTGAAGGACAAGTTTGACGACCCCCTCACCGGCGATCTCACCCTTGATGCGCTGACGCGCAAAATCGAACGCACCATGCCGGAGGACAAGGAAGGCACCTGCGTGGGTGAAGATGCCAAACAGGTGGCCGCCTACATCTATGAGTCTTTCTATTCCGCCGCAGCACAGGCTCGCAGCCAACCACCAGATCAGGACCTTAGCCGCCTGACCATCTCTCAGTATCGTGCTTCAGTGATGGACCTCATCGGGCGCTTCCGCATGGGCCCGGGATTTGACCGCCCCGTCAATGCCGAGGCAGGCCTGAAAGCCAACTATCGCGGCGTCGAACTGCCAAAACCCGGCGAGCCAGTCGTGGATACCACGCCGAAAGACGACATCAAAGCCAAGCGCCCAAACTACAAGTTTGAGCGTGTCGATCCGCAGGTGGCGTTTCACTTCGGCGCAGGCAGTCCGGACAATGCGAAGATGGAAGCCGAGCAGTTTCAGGACACCTGGGAGGGCAGCTTGGTGGCCGAAGAAACGGGCGTTTACGAATTCATCCTCAAGACCGAAAATGGCGCACGCCTGTGGATCAATGACACCACTGAAAACGACGCCCTGATTGATGCCTGGGTGAGCGCCGGCCCCACCGTGCGCGAGGAAAAGAAAAGCATCTTCCTCGTCGGTGGCCGTGCCTACCGGCTGCGGCTGGATCATTTCAAATTCAAGGAACAGTCCGCCTCCATCGAACTCCTTTGGAAGCCACCCCATGGCGTCACAGAGATCATCCCGCAGCACGCGCTGCGCACCGACCGCCCACGCGAGCTCATGATCGTGCGCACCAACTTCCCCGCCGATGACCGCAGCGTGGGCTATGAGCGCGGCACCTCCATTTCCAAAGGCTGGGATCAATCCGCCACGGAGGCCGCCATCTCCACCGCAGAGCACGTCGAGGAAAACCTGAACGAACTCGCCGGCACCAAAGCTGACGCGCCAGACCGCCTGGAGAAACTCAAGAAGTTCGCCTTCACCTTTGTCGAAGCCGCCTTCTGCCGCCCACTCACAGATGAGCAAAAGCAGCTTTACGTGGAAAAGCTATTCGCCACCGCCAAGAGCCCGGAGCAGGCCGTGAAGCGCATCGTTCTTTTCACGCTCAAATCACCGCAGTTTCTTTACCCCGAACTGCGCGAAAGCGAAAAGCCCGATGACGTCGCCTTTGCCTCACGCCTGGCCCTCACGCTATGGGACTCCATCCCTGACAAAAAACTCATGCAGGCAGCCACGTCAGGCAAACTTCACACGCCCGAGCAGATCCGCGCCGAGGCGCAGCGCATGCTGCCAGACCCGCGCACAAAGGCAAAGCTGCACGGCTTCTTCCACCACTGGCTGGAACTCGAGCGCGCTGAGGGCAACGCCAAGGACTTGAAGATTTTCCCAGGCTTTGACGACAGCGTACTGGCAGATCTGCGCGAGTCGCTGTTCGAATTCCTCGACCAAGTCGTCTGGAGCCCACAGTCCGACTACCGCCAGCTCTTGCAGGCCGATTATCTGCTGCTCAACGACCGCCTCGGCAAATTCTACGGCAAGCCCGTGCAGGGCAGCGACTTCCAGCAGGTGGCGTTTGATCCCAAGCAGCGCGCCGGTGTGGTCACCCATCCATACTTGCTCTCCTCACTGGCTTCCAGCCGTGCCACCTCGCCCATCCATCGCGGTGTCTTCCTCACTCGCAACATCGTCGGCCTCTCGCTCCGTCCGCCCCCCATGGCGGTCACGTTTGATGAGAGCCACTTCAATCCGAAGCTGACCATGCGCGAGAAGATCACCGAACTGACTCGCAACAAGACCTGCATGTCCTGCCACTCCACCATCAATCCGCTCGGCTTCAGCCTGGAAAACTTCGACGCCATCGGCCGCTGGCGCACGCAGGACAACAACAAGCCCGTGAATGCCGCCGGTGAATTTGCCGATGACGAAGGCAAGGTGGTGCACTTGAGCGGCCCACGCGACATCGTGAACTACGTCGCCACCAGCCCCTACGGCCACCGCGCCTTCATCCGCCAGCTCTTCAATCATTTCGTCAAACAGCAGCCGTTGGCCTATGGGCCACAGACGCTGGAGGACCTGCAGAAAAGTTTTGCGGCATCGAGCTGCAATGTGCAGAAGCTTCTCGTCGATCTGACGCTCTTGGCCGTGCTGAATGGCAAGGACATGAGCGCGGCGACGCCGTGATCGTCCTCGATCATTCCATGAGCGTCTGAGAAAGAGGTGATCCGTCAAATCCGGGCGATATCATCAATGCCATCGCATGAACATTCGCCATTGGCAGCGCGGCCAGACTGGGACCAATCATTGGGAGATCTGGTAATTTGGATTACCACTTATCATCTGCGCCCAAAAATGCATAAGCATAGCCTTAGATCGTTGAGGATCACACAACTGTAACAATTATCAGTATGTATAAGGATATGATGTGGACCACATTTTTAGCCAGCCCACATATTGAATGCCTCTGCTGCTACATCACAACACTGACTCGCAAGGCAAACCCACGTCCGTTCTTTATCTCGATCCAAATCGTCTGAATCCAGAGCAGCTGAAAGCTCAGAAAGACCGCTTCACTCTTTGGCACCAGTTCTGTTTCGCATGAGCTCTAAAAACTCATACGTTCATTCGCTCATGGTGCTGCTGGCCACCGCGGTTTTGATGACCGGTTACCAGTTCATCAAGATGTGGTTTTTTCCAAAAATCACCCTCTGGCAGTCGCATGCCATGACGATCGCGGTCTCCAGCAGTCTGGCTGCTCTGGGAGCTTTCTATGTCTCACGCCACAATCAGCGGCTGCATCGCCTCGCCGCCGAGGAAACCTCCGCCCGCCAGCAGGCTGAGGCCGAACGCGAACGCTTCTTCACCCTATCGCTTGATCTGCTGTGCATCACCGGAACGGACGGCTTTTTCAAGCAAGTCAACCCGGCCTTCACCCAGACACTCGGGTACACATCAGATGAAATGCAGGCAAGGCCCATCCTGGATTTTGTCCACCCGGAGGAACATGCCAGCACACTCGTTGAAATGGAAAAACTCAATCGCGGCGAACGAACCATTCATTTTGAAAACCGATATCAGCGCAAAGACCGTTCATGGCGTTGCATTTCCTGGAAAGCCCAGCGAGAGGCCGAACGAGGCCTGACCTATGCCACGGGCCGTGACATCACCGAACAAAAGGAAGCAGACGCGAAGATTGCACGGCTCAACGCGAACTTGAAGCATCAAACCGAACAACTTCTCGAAGCCAACAAGGAGCTGGAATCCTTCTCGTACTCGGTATCCCATGATCTGCGTGCGCCTTTGCGGCATGTTCAAGGCTACGTCGAAATGCTGCAAAAAAACATCGACGGCCAGTTGTCAGAGAAAGCCCGGCGCTATCTCAAAATCATCAACGAAGCGAGCACGGAAATGGGCCAGCTCATTGACGATCTCCTCGCCTTTTCCCGCATGGGCCGCATTGAAATGAGTGAAGGCTCGGTTGAACTAAGCACCCTTTTGCAGGAAGCCCTTCACGGGCTTGAGCCAACGACTCAGAATCGAAACATCGAGTGGAAGATCGCACCGCTGCCCACGGTCACCGGAGATGCGGCCGTGCTCAGGCAGGTGCTGGTCAATCTGGTGGGCAACGCAGTCAAATACACCCGCCCGCGCGATCCGGCACATATTGAAATCGGCACCGCTGGCGAGGAGGATGGACGGCTCATTCTGTTTGTGCGCGACAATGGTGTGGGCTTCGACATGCAGTACGCCCACAAGCTCTTTGGCGTCTTCCAGCGGCTGCATCGCGCGGATGAATTCGAAGGCACGGGCATTGGCCTGGCAAACGTGCGCCGCATCGTTGCCCGGCACGGCGGCCGTGTCTGGGCGGAAAGCAAACCAGGTGAAGGCAGCTCCTTCTATTTCACCCTGAAACGATCAACGAATTCATAGCATTCAACCCGACCCAATCCATGTCACACCTCCAACGAATCCTCCTCGTCGATGACAGTCCACGCGACACTGAAATGGCGCTGGATGCGCTTGCCACTTACAATCTGGCCAATGAAGTGGTCACCCTGCGCGACGGTGCCGAAGCACTTGACTACCTGTACAGGCGCGGCCCGTTCGCAGACCGCACCAATGAACAACCTGCGGTCATCCTGCTCGACTTGAAGATGCCCAAGGTCGACGGACTGGAGGTGCTGCGCCAGATCAAAGGTGACCCGGACCTCAAAGTCATTCCCGTGGTCATGATGACCTCCTCGCGCGAAGAGCAGGACCTGGTTAAGAGCTACCATCTGGGGGTCAATGCATATGTGGTGAAACCTGTGGGCTTCCATGAATTCGTCGAAGCCGTGAAAATGGTCGGCGGGTTCTGGGCGATGATGAACGAACCGCCTCCGTGCAGCGTGCAGCCCAGCCATGAAGTGAGAAAGTAATCGCAGAGCCAGGCCGACACCATGCACGCTCCATCCACGCCCACCCGAATCCTGCATCTCGACGACAGCCTGCGTGATGCCACGCTGGTGGCCGATCTGCTGGATGACAACGGTGTTCGTTGTGAGATCAGCCATGTCATGAGCCGCGGGCCCTATGAGCAGGCATTGGCACAGCGGGGTCATGATTTGATCCTTTGTGACTTTAATCTTCCGGACTTCGACGGCCTTACTGCTCTGATCCTGGCCAGAGCGAGCTGCCCCGACGTTCCGGTCATCATTGTCTCTGGAGCGATCGAGGCCGAAGAAGCGGTCAAATGCCTGAAAGCAGGCGCCACGGACTACCTTCTCAAGCAGCGCATGGAACGGCTCCCTTCGGCCGTCCAGCGTGCCTTGGAAGAATACCATGCGTTGAAACAGCGCAAGCAGGCAACCGAACACATCCGCCGTCAGGCCCGCCTCATCGACCAGGCCACAGACGCCATCTTTGTCTGTGATCAGAGCATGGCCCTGAGCTTCTGGAATCCGGCGGCCACCAAGCTCTACGGCCACACCCAGGCCGAGATCAGCGGAGATTCCGTTTTCCGTGTGATTTTTCGCGAACCCGAGGAGCGAATGAGCGCTATTTTTCAAGAGGTGCTGCGCGCCGGTCAGTGGCACGGTGAGACACGCCAAAAGAACAAAGAAGGACGTGCTCTGGTCGTCTTTTGTCAGCTCACTTTGCTGACTGACGCACAAGGCGTTCCTGACGGCATCCTCGCCGTCAATCATGACCTCACCGAAGCCAAGGCGCTGGAACAGCAGCTGCTTCGTTCACAGCGACAGGAAGCCCTCGGCGCACTGGCGGGCGGCATTGCACACGACCTGAACAACGCGCTGGCCCCCATCATGATGGGGGTGGATCTGCTGAAAGCGAAGTATCCGGGCGCACCCGGCATCGTGGACTTGTTTGACAGCAGCGTCAGACGCGCCGCAGCCATGATCCGCCAGCTGCTTACCTTTGCCAAAGGCTCGGAGGGAGAACGTAGTCCTATCCAGGTCAACTACCTCCTCCAGGAAATGGGGGCCATCGTGGAGTGCACCTTCCCAAAAAACATCACCATCACGGTGGAGCGCCAAAAAAACCTCCCCCCGGTACTGGCGGATGCCACACAGCTTCATCAGGTTCTTTTGAATCTTTGCGTCAACGCCAGGGACGCCATGCCTTCAGGCGGCAAACTTACTCTAATGACAAAGAAGGTGGAAATCAGCAGCGTGCATCCTGGCATGCCCCCCAATGCCAGAGTCGGTCATTTTGTGGCAATCCAAGTGAATGACACAGGCACAGGCATTTCGGCAGAAATCCGCGACCGCATTTTTGATCCCTTCTTCAGCACCAAAACACCTGACAAAGGCACCGGACTGGGCCTGTCCACCGTCATGGGCATCATCAAGGGGCACGATGGTTTTCTTGAGGTGTCCTCAGCCCCCGGCCAAGGGACGACTTTCACCGCTTTTCTGCCTGCCGACACTTCCGCCGCCGAGCCCGAGCAGGCGCATAACAAGAAGATGCCTTTTTACGGTCAGGGCGAAATCATCTTGTTCGTGGACGACGAAACAACGGTTCGGGAGATCGCCCGTGAAGTGCTGCAGCGCATGAATTTCCAGGTCGTGCTGGCCCGGGACGGTCTCGAAGCCTTGGTATGGCTGGCAGAGCATCCGTCTGTGCACGCCGTGATCACCGATTTGCACATGCCGAACCAGGACGGACTCTCCTTTGTGGGCATGCTCAGAAAGATCCTGCCCCAAATTCCAATCATCGTTTCCAGCGGTCGCCTGGAGGATGAGGTCCAGAGCCAATTTAGAGCATTAGGGGTCACCAACTTTCTGGATAAACCCTGTGATGAACACCAGCTTGCAGAAGTTCTCAGCCGCATCTTTGCGCCACCTCCAATGAAGTCCGCTCAGGTCTTTCGGACCCATCCGATCAATGGAATTTCTGAGAGTTCCGCCTCCTTGATGCCCCTGACTGCTTGAGCGCCGAGTGAAGCGGAGAGATCCCCCACTCACCCAAACAGCGGCATCAGCACGCCGACAACCAGGATGAGCAGCAGCACCAGCGCCACCCACCACCAGAGGTTCATGCCCAGCGGTTGCTTGGAGGTCTTGCCGCCAAACTCACGCGCCACGAAGTCATCGTAGTCGAACTCGTCATCCGGCAGATCCAGACCATCCGCATGCGTATCGCCACTCCACCCAGACTTCGCACAGGCTCCACAGTCATCACAAGCGGCGGCTCCTCGGGGCACCCATTCACCACACACCGGACACTGCCCCGGAGGCTTGAACCGGCCGCTCATGGCACCGGAATGGAAGAAGGTTGGCGGGAAAGTGGCCGATCGCTCGCCGCAAAGTGAGCAGGAGAGGTGTGCAAACGGTGGAATGAATCGCTGTCGGCCATGCCGCCAAGATTGAGCAGCGGTGTCCAACCTGCCTGCCGTGACTGATTTTCCAGTGCGCCTCGGCGCAGCGGCGTGAGCATGATCAGCACCACTGCGAGGGTCACGGTGGCTGCGAGCGTCTGGCTCGTGGTTCTGGCACGTTGCCGAGTCATGTTAAATCCTGATTATTAACAAATACGAAATAATGTCAACCCACGAGTTTGCCTGCCCTTTTCGCTTGTTTTCACTCGTTTCTCAGCCAGCGATGCGCAGTGATTTTGATCCTAACCGCAGGTTTTGGCGATGGGCATAACACCGCCGCACGCTCTGTGGCGGAGGCTCTGACCCGTCTGTGCCCCAATGAGAAAATCGAGACCAGCGATCTCATCAGCGAGTCCATGCCTCGCATATCCGATGTGTGCAAAAGCCTGTACCAATTCGCCATCACCCACTGGCCGGCCGGCTGGCGCATGACCTATGACCTTATGGGCAAGCCTTCCGTCACCGGGCCGGACGCCCTCTGGCAGACCGCCATGGTGAACGCTCTCAAAGCGCGCATCAAGCAAGAGCAGCCACGACTGATCATCAGCACTTATCCGCTGTATGCCATCCTGCTTGAGACCCTTTCCAAACAGCAGGCCGTGCCGCCGCTCTGCACCGTCATCACCGACTCCATCAGCGTGAACCGCGTCTGGGTCATGTCTGGCAGCGAACTTTTCTGCGTAGCCGATGACGAAACGAAAAAAGTAGTCGTCGGCTTCGGCGTGCCTGAGTCAAAGATCCGCGTCACCGGTTTCCCTGTGGATCTTGCATTCACAGAGCCCCTGCCCCAGCAGCCGCCGGTTTCGCATGCCCGCATTCTCTACCTGCCCTCCACAACTGGCCGACGCGTCGCTGCCACGCTGGAGGCCCTCAAGCCCCTCTTCCGCAGCGGCGTGAAAATGACCCTGCCCGTGGGCAAGCATGACAGGCGCCTCTACCACGTCCTGCGGCGCTTCACGGACTCCATGCCGCCCGGCACCATCGAGATCATCGGCTGGACCAAGCGCATTCCGGAATTTCTGCGCACGCATGACGTCGTCATCTGCAAGGCCGGTGGTGCCATCCTGCATGAGGTGCTCGCCGCCAAAATCCCCGCCGTCATCGACTACGTGGTCCCCGGCCAGGAGGAGGGCAATGCCGAGATGCTCACCAAGCACGATGGCGGCATCGTCACCAAGACCGCCAAGGAAACCGCCGCCGCCGTCGAAAGCATCCTCACCAACAACAGCGCCGTGGGCCGCCGCATGCGCGCAAACATGGCCAAGATCAGCATGCCCGACGCCGCCGTGCGCACCGCCAAGGCCGCTCTGACCATCGCGACCGCCTGAACTTCGTCCATGGAAACGCCCCCGCCCGTGCCCGTCGTCTGCGCCATCATTGTGCGTGGCGATCACATCATGCTGGCGCAACGTCCGCCCGACAAAAAACTCGGTGGCCTGTGGGAGTTTCCCGGTGGCAAAGTCGAGCCCGGCGAATCCGCCGAGACCGCCCTGCACCGTGAACTTCAAGAGGAACTCGGCTGCACCGTGCACATCACGCAAACCCTCACCCCCTTCGTCCACGCCTATGACTGGGGCAGCATCGAACTCATCCCCTTCATCTGCGAACTCACTCCTGAAAGCCCCGCCCCTCACCCACACGAACACACCGCTCTGGTGTGGGTGGAGCGCTCGCAGTTGCAAAGCTACAATCTCGCCCCGGCGGATGTGCCGTTGCTCACGGGTTTGATGTAGAAGGCACCGGCTTCGGTTTCCCCCACGCACCGCGTTTCCTGGCTTTCGCATCTTTCTCCAGGGCACGCAGATGCGTTTCAAAGTCGAATTCCCCGCGACCATCCGGCATCCACGTCCCCTTGGTGTGAATCCGGCACAGTCCCGCCCTCACCAGCTTTTCAGAGAGTTCCTCGCCATCATCAAAAAAGACCAGCGCATAGGAGCGGGCGCTGTCATAGACGCGCTCCCACCGTGTCTGAATGGTGAAGCGCTGCTCATGCAGCAGTTTCTCAGTGAAGACCTTCGCCTCCAACCCCAGGTGCTCCGTTTGCGGAATGCTCAAGCCCCCGAAATAAGCCGCCTGGTCCTTCAGCCGATTTTTCACCAGCGGATACAACCGCTTTTCCGGGCAATCGACAAAGTACAGCCGCAGCACGTGCTCGCCGCCATCATGCGCGATCTTGAAGCTGTCGCCATCATTGCCTGCATCCTCGACGAGCTGGGCGTCGGCAAGTGCCACAAACCGGCTCTCTGCTTCCGGCGGCTGGGTCGACACCGGCTTGTCACGGTAATGATTCCAAGCCTGCAGCACCGCGAGAGACAGCCACAGCAGCCACCACAAAAATCGCGACCCTCTCGACGACCGCCGTTTCATGTCCCGCGTTTGTTGCCAAACAGATCAATGTGCAGCCTCGGAGAGTAACGCCAGCCCGTGCACTTGCACACCTCCACCAGCCAGGCCTGCCTCGCCTTGAGCGCCTCCTGAGTGATACCCTCCGGCATCAGCAAAATCTTCTCCGGCGGCACCGGCACCCCGATGGACGCCACCACCGCGCGCACTTCTTCCACGTCCGCCTCAGTGGCGACGACAAACTTGAGCTGGTAGTCGTAGCTCTCGCACCACGCACGCAGCACTTCCGGCTGCAGGCGCAGGCTCTCATGCTTCTCCGCCCATGCCTTGCCAGCCTTCGCTTCGCTCGGCGTTGAATGCGCCAGCTTCGGGCTGATGGAGGCCAGATCACACGCCACGCCCTGCGGCGCGATGGTCCCTGCCGTTTCAATGGTGATATGCTTCCCAGCTTCCCGCAGTTGCGCCAGCAGCTCCGGCATCCCTTTCGCCACCATCGGCTCACCACCGGTGACAACGACAAAGCGCGTCGGCTCACGCTGCACCACGGCAACGATTTCCTCCACGCTCATCTCGGTGCCTTCCGGCTTCCACGACGCATACGGTGTGTCACACCACGTGCACCGCAGATTGCAGCCGGAAGTCCGCACAAACACAGAAGGAACGCCTACAAGCGAGCCCTCACCTTGCACGGAATAAAAAGTCTCGGAGATCAGCATGGCTCCAGAGTGTTTCTTGATTTGAAAGGATAACAAACCACCAGCGTGCAGACCAAAACCGAGAACCCCAAATACCCCAGCAGAAGGCTCTGAGAATGTGGATTCCGCCCAACTCCACGCGCCATGATCCAATCCATATAACCCATGCGAATGCCCGTTGAATAAACAAACCATCCAAGCCCAAAACAACACAACGCCGTGGCCAGTGCGAAGCGATGAAATCGGTGGTCCACAAGAGGCTGACGCGAAGCGATCCAAACGACTGGAGTAAAGAGCAAGGAGGCTGTCTGCGGTGGTATTTCACCATGCAGGCCGTCCTCCCAACAATACCCAATGCCCAGAAGGATACCCAAACAGGAAATCATCGCGATCAGGAGTGATACAGGCGAGGACTTAAACTCACCTGGAAAGGCAGCATCGCTCTGATCATGACTCATATCACGGGGCTTTCCACTCCGCCGCATGGCGGGCAAAGGCGGGCGCGGCACGTTGCAGGGCTTCATCAATGTCCGCCTGCGTGTGCGCAAGACTGATGAACCACAGTCCCCGCTCGATGGCGCGCACGCCTTCTTCAAGGAGGCAGCGGCGCAGATGGGCCCAGCGCGGCGCATCCTGACGCAGAGCGTAGTCGCGGTAGTTCGTGATGGGTCCAGCAGGCGCACCAGGCTTGAGCATGGTGGCATGAAAGACGAGGCCGGGCCCCTGCGGCTGCAGCGGGATGTTGTGCTGCGCAGCCAGTTTGCTCAAACCAGCCATCAACTGCTCGCCGAGCGCGATCATGGATGCAGGATGCTTGCCTCCAAGCGCAATGACCTCATCCAGGCACCACTTCGCAGCCGAAAGGCAGAGCGGATTCGCATTCAAAGTGCCCGCATGCACGACTTCGCCGCTCATGATCTTGGCAAACATCTTCTCTTTGCCCACCAGCGCGGCAAACGGCACACCGCCACCGATGGCCTTACCGAGGATCGTCAGATCGGGCGTGAAGCCATAATACGACTGCGCGCAGCCCGCTCCAAATCGAAAACCGGTGATCGTTTCATCCGCGATCATGACGATGCCGTTCTCATCACACAACTCACGGATCGTTTCGAGCATGCCAGCGACCGCAGGCATGCAGCCCGTGTTGCACAGCACCGGCTCAAAGATGATCGCGGCGATCTGATCGTGATGCTCCGCCACCCGCTGACGCAAATGCGCAGGATCATTCCAGCGGGCCACCACAAAGGTGTTCAGCACCTCGGGGATCACCCCTTTGCTGGGATGCAGGCGGGTAGGGTCGTCCTCGGTTCCCCACTGTCCCGGAGGTGGTGCGTAGCCCACAAGTCCCTCATCTCCCCAGCCGTGGTAATGACCTTCAAACTTCAAAATCATCGACCTGCCGGTGTGCGCACGGGCCAGTCGCAGCGCGGAGAGCACCACCTCGGTCGCGCTGTTGTTGAAGCGCACGCGTTCTGCGCCCGGGATCATCTTCTGCAGCCGCTCGGCCACCTCGATCTCCAGTTCGCTCTGCGCAGCCCAGTGCGTGCCTTTGTGCGCCTGGGTGCCAATGGCATTGGCCATTCCTTCCGGCGCGTGACCGTAGAGGATGGCCCCCTGCCCGATTTGGAAGTCGATGTACTCATTGCCATCGACATCGAAAAGGCGCGAGCCTTTGCCGTGGTCAAAGTAAAGAGGCACCGGCACCTCCATCTTGCGGATGCCGCTGTTGACGCCACCTGCGATGCTAAGCTGGGCGCGGGCGAAGAGCTCCGCGGATTTCGGAAAAGTGTAGGACATGGCCGTGGAAGGGTGAAATCAATGCAGCGGAGAACTGTCGTAAATCACCACCCGCTCCCAGAATGTCTTGCACGCCGCCACAAAGCGCAGGTGCTTCGGGCATTCCTTCTGGTAGAACTCATGATCCTTCAGGTCCTTGAAATGCAGCGTCAGCGAGTAGCTGAAGGAGTGATCGCAGACCGGCCGCTTCTCCGTGTCCGCCGGCTTGCCCACAAAGGCATGCACGAGATAGTCGATTTCGAGCAGATGCATCAGCTCCGTCTCGAAAGTGGCGCGTTGTTCCGCAGAAAGATCAGGCTTGAGCCAGAAATAAACGTTGTGAATCATAGTGAGCGCATTGGTACGCGCACAGAGAGTCTGTGCAATCAGCAAAGTCTGGTATGAGGAGGGAACCAGTGTGGAATTTCAGGTGCAGATCGGTTACAGCAGGCGGCCGCCAGCTCATGTGGCAGCGACACTCCGCACAATGCCCTTCTCAATCAGCGAGGCGGGAATGCGTGAGACTTGGGCGCTGGAGCAGTAAACTTGAGTCAGCTTGGCAAGCTGCGACAGCGGCTGAAAGTCGCTGACTTCGGTATTGGAAATGTTCAGCGTAGTCAATTGGGATAGTTGGACCACCGCTGTGAGTTCTTTGAGCGCGGAATGGGAGCAGTCCAGCGCAGTCAGGCCAGGGAGGCGCGACAAAAATTTGAGGTCCGTAATGAGCGCAGCTGAGCAATAGAGCTCGGTCAGATGGATCAGCCCCCCGAGTGCAGCCCAGCCATGCATCAGATCATTGTCGCTCATGGCACGTTCATCTAGGAACTCCACGTGATTTGCCGATCTGCACCAGGCTTTTCTGCTGGAATCGAAGTACCAGCTTCCAAGATTCAGCACGCGCAAATGCGTGAGTTCAAGAAGCTCAAGGGGCGCATCCCGCAGGCCCAGCCTCCCTAGATCCAGAAACCCCGTCTGCTCCTTCGCCTCCTTTTCGATCAATCGGCGGGCCATGTCCAGACCTTCGATCGGAGATGACTCACGCAGTCGCAGCGTCCCCGCCCTCACCCGGTCATGAAGCCACATGGGAAAACTGGCCACGCAGGCACGCTCGCAATCAAGAGTGGCCAATACGGAGAGGTGCTTGAGTGGCTGCAGAGAGCTGACCAGCGTGCGGTGGCAGTTCAGTTCCGTCAGCGCAGTGAGCCGGGACAGGGGGCGCAGATCAGCCACCTTGGTGCCGGCGCAGTTGAGTTTTTCCATGGCGGCATGCCCCGCCAGAGGTCGAAGGTCACTCACCTCAGAGCCGGAGCAGTCCAGCGACTTCAAAGCGCGGAGCCGCGCCAGTGGCTGCAGATTCTTGATGTTGTGGCCTGCGCATCCCAGCGTGGTCAGCGCATGAAGCCCGGAGAGCGGCTGCAAATGGCTGACAAGGGTGCGGTTCAAATTCAGCACAGTCAATTTGGAGAGCTGCGCGAGCGGGCCGAGATCCATGACGTTCGTCGAAGCCAGATTCAGGCTGGTCAGCTCCGCCAGCTTTGCCAGCGGGCGAATATCGCTCAACGGGCTCGAAGAGCAGTTCAATTCCTTCAGCGCCTCAAGTCGCGCCAGCGGCTCCAAATCGGTTATCGACGTCCAGGACAGCTTGAGCGATGTAAGTGTGCGGCGTTTTTCCAGAGGCCGCAGGCTCTCGACTTTCGTTCGTGAGATGTCCAGCGATCCCAGCGCCGGGAGCTTTGCCAGTGGGCTCAGATCCGAGATGTTTGTCTCTGAACAGTCCAGCGTCTTCAGCCTGGAGAGCCGCGCCAATGGCTGCAAGTCGCTGACCTGTATGAAGGAGATGCGGAGAGTTTCAAGTTCACAGAGTTTTGAAAGAGGCCGCAGATCCCGCACGTGGGTAAGCGAGCAGTCCAACCGGCTCAGTGCCGTTAGCCCCCTCAGCGGCTGCAGGTCATGGAGGCTGATCCTGCTGCAATCCAGTGTGGTGAGTGATTTGAGCTTTGCCAGCGGCCTTAACTCGTTGATTTTCGTAAGCGAGCAATTGAGCAACCTGAGTGCGGTGAGCTTCGCGAGCGGCTCCAGAGTTTCGACCTGCGTGCCTGAGCAATCCAGCGTGGTCAAGGCACGAATCTGGGAGAGTGCCTGCAAATCGCTGACCAAGGTGCTGTTGCAGTCGAGCGACTCCAGTCCGGAGAGCTGCGCCAGCGGGCGGAGATCCGAAACCGACGTCAGCGCCACATTCAGCGTGGTGAGTGCGTTGAGCTGCGCCAGCGGCTGCAAATCGCTGATCCAGCTCCGGGAGCAGTTCAAAGCGGTCAGTGACGTGAGGTTTGCCAGCGGCTGCAGATCGCTGATGCGAGTGCGTGAGAATTTCAACCAGTTCAATGAGCGGAGCTGCGCCAGAGGCTGCAGATCGCTGATTTCCGTTTCGGAACAGTCCAGCCAGGTCAGGGCAGCAAGCTGCCCCAGCGGCTGCAAATCCGCGACTTGCGTGACAGAGCAATCCAACTTCTTCAGCGCCGAGAGCCGTGCCAGCGGACGGAGATCGCGGATGGATGTCGCGCTCACCCGCAGCGTGGTCAGAGCCGGGAGCTGGGACAGAGGCTCCAAATCGCTGACGGCAGTGCCGGAGCAGTCCACCTGGGTCAGCGCCTTCATTTCCGCCAGCGGCTGGAGGTTGCTGACGGCGGTGTGGGAGCAGTCCAACTGCACCAGCGCCGTGAGCTGAGTGAGCGGCTGCAGATCGCTGATTTTGGTGTTGGAGCAGCGCAGACGGGCAAGAGCGGGCAGCCGGGCCAGGAGAGTGAGATCGGAGAATTCGGTGCCGCAGCATTGGAGCTCGGTCAGATGCGCCAGCGCCGCGAGATCTTCCCACCCGCGCCGCAAATCATTCCTTCCACACGCATGCGTCTCCGCGGCATATTGCTTTTTTTGCGGATCATAAGCACCGCGGCCTAAAACAAGCACTCGCAGGTGCGTGAGTTTCTGCAGCTGTTCCGGTGCGGCCACGAGTCCGAGCCCGCTCAGATCCAGCGTGCCGGTACGCCGGGTCGCTTCGTCCGCGATGCATTTGACGGCGATGTCGTAACCGCGCGGTGAAGAAAGCGGTGTGATTTTCAGCTTTTCATTCTGCATCCGCTCCACGAGCAAGGGCGGGTAATGGGTGACCAATGTGTGGCGGCAATCCAGTTCATTTAACAAGGGAAGATCCTCCAGCGGAAGCAGGTCACTGACCTGGGTGGAGGAGCAGTCAAGATGGGTCAGTGCCGTGAGATTTTGCAGTGGCTGCAGTGAGGTGATGCAGGTCTCTGAGCACCCCAGACGTCCCAGCGCGGTGTGGCGGGCCAGTGGCTCAAGGGAGCTGACCTGTGTTTTGTCGCAATTGAGGCTGGTCAGTGCGGTGAGCTGCGCGAGCGGCTGCAGATCGCGTATCGGCAGGCCACTGATATCCAGCCAGGTGAGCGCGGTCAGGCGGGCTATGGGCGAGATGTCGCTGATGGCGGTTTCGCCGCACCTGAGCATCGTGAGCGCCGTGAGCTCTGCGATTGGCTCCAGCGAGGTGACCTTGGAGTCGTTGACGTCCAGTTCCGTCAGTGCCGTGTGTCCTGCCAAAGGTGTCAGGTCAGAGATGAACGTGAGCCAGGCGGTGAGCTGAGTCAGCTTGGTGAGATTTTTCAGCGGCCGCAGATCGCTAACCGGCGTGGAGTAACATTTCAACGTGGTCAGGCCGTGGTGCTGAGCCAGGGGCCCAAGATCGCGGATGCCCGTGCAGGAAATGTCCAGCTCGGTCAGTGTGCTGAGATTGGCAAGCGGCTGCAAGGAAGTGACCTGCGTGCTGGCGCACATGAGCATGGCCAGTGAAGTGAACTTTTCGAGCGGCTGCAAATCGCTGACCTGGGTGTGCCAGAACTCCAGACGGGTCAGCGCGGTGAGAGCGGCAAAAGGCTGCAGGGAGTGGAGCGTGACACACGGACAGTAAAGCTCACGGAGATTGACAAGCGCCCCGAGGCTGGACCAGCCTACATCAAGATCATTGTTCCCCAGATCATGCGCCGCCTTGTGCCAGTCATCACACGAGGAGTCATACCAATGGGTGCCTAAATTTAAGACGCGCAGGTGCGTGAGCTGCCGCAGGGCAAGCGGCGCGGCCTGCAAGCCTAGCCCGCCCAGATCAAGAACACCCGTGCGCGCCTCTGCCTCCTGGGCGATCAGCTGGCTGGCGATGACAAAGCCTTCGGGGCGGGATGTGGACGACATGAATTGCGGTCCTCTGGAGAACACGAGGTAGGACAGATGGTCAAGCGGCATCCCGGGAGCGATAGGTCAGCACGGCAGCAAATGGGTTTTCCATCTTCCTTGGACCACACCATGGTAGGCGCGCCTGCCTGGAAAGAAATCACTCATAAATGTGGAATTTTTGCTAACCTCCAGCCCGTTGCGGCGTTAAATAACACAGAAGACATCACCACGGCATTCCTGCCGGGTCGTTTTCACTCCGCGCAAAGGACCATGGCCCCACTGGGAACGACTTAAAGTCCGCGTTGCACGTCACCACGAACAATGCAAACCTAGTACCATCATGAACCCCACATCCATCCTTGCAATCGGTCCTCTCGGCACGCCTGAGATGATCATCATCGGCATTCTCATTCTCGTCCTGTTTGGCGCGAAAAAGCTCCCCACCTTTGCCCGCAGCCTGGGCAAGAGCATGGGCGAGTTCAAAAAGGCCCGCACCGAGTTCGAGCAGGAGCTCCAAAACGCCCAGGAAGAAGTCGAGCGCCCAAAAATCACGCCTCCTCAGGAAAAGCGCCAGCCCGTCGCCAACGTCGAAGATTCCTAGTCGAATCCATCCGCTGGCATGCTGCCACTTTCACAGTTCACGCGGCGGGTCTTGGGACCCGCCGTTTTTTTTGCTCTCGCCGCGCTTCTGTCTGCCGCCGAGCCGGAGCGCCTGACGTTCTGCTCTTACAATTTGAAGAACTGGCTGACGATGGAGCGATCCATCGGCAAACCTCCCACCCCGAAGCCCGAAGCTGAGCGCGCCCAAGTGGTGAAAATGCTGGCCTCCATTCACCCCGACATCCTCGGCATCTGTGAAATCGGCACCGCCGACGACCTGGCAGAGTTGCAGCAGCGCCTTCAAGCCGCAGGCGTGGATCTGCCCTACACCGAACTGGCCCATGGAGGCGATCCCTCACGCCGTCTCGCCCTCCTCTCGCGTTTGCCCATCAAGACACGCAACACGCAAACCGCGCTAACCTATCAAATCGGTGCCCAGACATTGCCGGTTCAGCGGGGTATTCTCGATGTGACGATTGCCATCACGCCCACCTTTGATCTGCATCTCCTGGGAGTGCACCTGAAGTCCATGCGCACGGTTTCCGAGGCCGACCAGGCCGAGATGCGCCGTAATGAGGCACGCCTGCTCCGCCTGCACATCGACTCCATCTTCACCCAGGAGCCCGGTGCCTGCATCCTGGCCTACGGCGACTTCAACGCCCATCGCAACGAGCCATCCCTCGCGGAAATCATGGGCAGCCCGCGATCCGCAGAGACATCCCTGACTGATGTCCTCCTGCGCGATGCCAATGGCGAGGTCTGGACCCATTTCTGGGATACCGCGGACATCTACTCACGCCTCGACTACTGCTTCACCAGCCGCCTGCTGCGGCCACACATCGACACCCGCAACTCCTTCGTACACGCCGACCGCGACTTTTACAAAGCCAGCGATCACCGCCCCCTGGTCCTCAAAATCAGCCCAGCGCCGATTTTGAAATGAGTGGCGCTGCTACTGCTTCACAATCTTCAGCACCCGATTGTTGTAGCTGTCCGTGATGTAAAGCTCTCCCGTGTCCGGCTTGATGGTGACGCCATGCGGACGTGCAAGCTGACACTGCCGGGGATCCCCCCCCACTCCCGCACTGCCCTGCTTGCCTGTCCCGGCGATGCGCTCGATCTTCCCTGTGGTCGGAACAAACCGGCGCACCAGATGAGCCTCGGCATCCGCGATAATGACGCTGTCGTCCTTGTCCACGCAGAGATGCTTGGGGCCGTTCATCGTGGCTTCGAGCGCGGCACCTCCATCCCCTTCACCACCCTTTTTGCCGCTGGCATTGACCACGGTGCGGATATGGCCGGTTTTATCGACCACTCGCAGCGCATTGCCACCGCGTTCGAGAATATAGATGTTTCCCTGACGGTCGGGCGCCACAGCACGTGGATCTGAGAGCGGAGCATCCGTGGCCACGGCACCATCTTCAGGCCTGCCGCGTTTGCCATTGCCAGCGATCACCTTGCTCTGGTGCGTGGCAAGATCGAGTTCATGCACCTGCAGCAGATCCGCGATGTAGAGCTTGGTTCCCTCAAAGTTCAGCGTGATGCAATAAGGGCCATTTCCCTTTTCCTTGCCAGCAGGGGCACGCCAGCCTTCAAGATTGGAAACGATGCGCGCCTTCACGTCCACCACGCGCACTCGACCGTTCCAGGTGTCAGCGATCAACACATTGTCATTGGGCAGCACGGCCAGATTGTGCGGCCCATTAAACTGCGCACGAATGGCCTGCCCACCGTCACCGCTGTCGCCGGGTTTCAATTGACCGGCCACATGCTGGATGGTGCCGCCACCATCCACCTGCAGCAGGCGGTTGCCTGACACCATCTCGACGATCCACATGTGCCCGCCGGAGTCAAAAGCGGTGCCAAAGGGCTCCTTCAGCACTGCATCCGTCGCTGCGATGTCCATGGCGTCCTTCGCTCCCCCGCCGGCGACGAGCACGATTTGATCAGCATGTGCGATGAAAGGTAGACTAAGGGCAAAGAGGCAGGTGCGGAGTGAAATCATGGTGATGAAGAGATACTTGCTGAAGCATCGATTTTTTCCAAACGATATTCACATCGCCAATACATCCATTTTCAGAATTTTACGCACTCGGCATGGCGAATGCTTTACAATAAGGATGCTCTCTCCCATCCAAGAGTACGTCGAACAATTGTATTCACGCTACGCGTCCAGCATGGACGGTCATGTGGCAGATTATATCCCCGAACTGTCCAAGGCCGATCCACGCTTGTTTGGCATCTGCATCGCCACACGCGACGGCCATGTCTATGAAGTTGGCGACACCCGCCATGCCTTCACCATCCAGTCCATCTCCAAAGCCCTGGTCTACGGCCTCGCGCTGGAGGACCGCGGTGAAAGCCATGTCCTGTCGCGAATCGGCGTGGAGCCCTCGGGCGAAGCTTTCAATGCCATCAGCCTCAAGGAAGGCACCGGCGCCCCCTTCAACCCCATGATCAATGCCGGGGCCATCGCTACCGCCGGACAGATTTTGAAAAAAGACGGCCAGAGCCGCATCGACCGCGTGGTGAATTACCTCAGCGGCTTTGCTGGAAGGCCCCTGGAGATCAATCAGTCAGTCTATCGCAGTGAAAGCGAAACCGGACACCGCAACCGCGCCATCGGATGGCTGCTGCGCAATTTCGGCATCCTGGATGAAGACCCGGATGAGACCTTGGAAACTTATTTCCAGCAATGCTCGGTGGAGGTCACCTGCCGGGATCTGGCGCTGATGGGAGCCACACTGGCCAATCAAGGCATCCAGCCTCTGACGCGCAAACGCGTCATCCCCTCCGAGTACGTGGACAACGTGCTTGGCGTCATGGCCACCTGCGGCATGTACGACTGGTCCGGCGAATGGATCTACCGCGTGGGCCTGCCCGCCAAAAGCGGCGTCGGCGGCGGCATCCTGGCCGTGCTGCCCGGACAACTCGGTATCGGCATCTTCTCACCGCCTCTGGACAAACAGGGCAACAGCGATCGCGGCATCAAAGTCTGCATGGATCTCTCTCGCGAGCTGGCGCTGCACATGCTCAATCCGACCGCGACGCCTCTCTCAGCCATCCGCCTGGCCTATCATGGCGGCGAGGTGGTCTCACGCCGTCGGCTGACACCGCAGGCGCGCGAGCTCCTGCGTGTGAACGGCTCCATGATTCAGGTCATGGAACTGCAGGGCGGCCTCACCTTCACCACCATTGAGCCGGTCATTCGCCATGCCACTTCACTTGCCGCAGAGTGCAAGCACATCATCTTTGACCTGCGCGCAGTCGTCAACGCCAACTCCGTGAGCCTGATCCTGCTGGCCAATCTCGGCGCACGCCTGGCCCCTCACGGAGTGCGCGTGATCTTCTGCCAGCCCGCCAAGCTCATGACCTCCCTGCGCACCGTCGGCATCGCTGAAACGGATATCTTCCCCACCATGGATGCCGCCTTGGAACACTGCGAGGATTCCTTGCTGCTCGAAGTCTCAGGAGTCTCGTGGCGGCCGCATGCACCGCTGTCGCTCAAATCCTGCTCCCTTTTCCGCCAGTGCACCAATGAGGACATCGCCTTTCTCGAAAAGGAACTCCAGCGGCGTCAGTATGCGGGCGATCAGACCATCATCCGCACGGGAGACATGGCGGCTGAGATGTTCGTTTTGGTCGGCGGCACCGTGGAGGTGCAGATCCATACCGATCATCAAACGCGCAAGCGCATCGACGTCCTCACCGCCGGGATGACCGTGGGTGAGATGGCTTTTCTGGACGGCTCAGCGCGCTCGGCAGACATCGTGGCCTTGGAGCCCGTGGAATGCGTGGTCATCACCAAAGCCTGGTTTGATTCCCTGAACGAGCGCAACCCCTCGCTGAAGATCACGCTGCTGCAGGAAATGACGCAGGAAATCGCCAGCCGCCTGCGTCAGGCAAACCTGTCCATTTCTGCCTTCCACCGCTCGTAGTGGTATTACTTCTGCTTCAGCAGACGCACCCGATGCGTTTCGCTGTCGCCGATATAAACGGTGCCGTCTGCATCGCAGAAGATGCCATGCAGGCGCGCCATTTTGCACTGAAGCGGATTGCCGTCCGGGCCGTCGCCTTTTTCACCGGTGCCGGCCATGAGTTCGAGGTTGCCGGTTTTCGCATCGATCATGCGCACGCTGTGGCTCTCCGTGTCGGCCAGCCAGGCATTGCCTGCCGCGTCAATCGCCACCCCCTTCGGACCGCTCAGCGTCGCCAGTTTGGCAGGACCACCGTTGCCGGTGAAGCCTTTGGCCCCCGTGCCTGCCACGTGATGGATCTTGCCGGCCTTGAGGTCAAACTTGAAGACCTGGTTCCCCTCACGAGTGACGAGCCAGAGATTGCCCGCCTTGTCGAAGTCCAGTGAGCGCGGCCCTTTTAGCGGTGTCCCTGCGATGGGAGCGCCATCCGGTGTCGCACCGGGTTTGCCGGTGCCGGCAAAGGTGCTGATGTCGCCAGTTTTCATGTCGATCTTGCGGATGACGTTGTTTCCGATGTCGCACACATAAAGACTGCCATCGGGGCCAAACTGAATGCTGTGAGGGCTTTTGAACTGCGCCTTCGCCGCCGGGCCACCATCCCCGCTGTAGCCTGCCACGCCCGTGCCTGCAAAAGTGGTGATGATCTTCGTTTTCATGTCGATCTTTCTCACCACATGATTCGTCATATCGACGATGTACAAATCCCCCTTCGCATCAAAGCGGAGCTCATGCGGCAGATTGAAGGTGGCCTGCAAGGCTGGGCCGCCATCGCCGGTGTAACCTTTTTTCCCAGTGCCTGCGATGGTGCTGATCGTGCCGTCTGGAGCCACTCGGCGGATGCGCTGGCCGGTGTATTCGCAGAACCAGATGGCACCATCCGGCCCACGTGTGACGCCGAAGGGATTGTCGATCTGAGCCGCAGTCGCAGGACCGCCATCACCGCTGCCCCCTTGGGTGCCATTCCCGGCAAAGGTGGAGATGGTCCATTCGGCGGCGGTGGCAGATTGAACGAGAAAAGCGAGGGTGAGGAGGAGGCGCATGGTGGGAACTTGGAACGATGAAGGACTGCGTGGTGAATGCCAAGCAGGAAATGAGTACGCAATTCAGCGCACCGTTTTGCTGGCGCAATTCGGCAAGCCTGCCAGAATTCGCGCACCACCCATGAAACTGCTGCTTCTCTGCGCCTGTCTTGCTGTTTTGACCACCACGCATGCAGCAGTACAGATGCCTTCCATCTTCACCAATCACATGGTGCTGCAGCGCGACCTGCCGGTGCCCGTGTGGGGCAAGGCATCCCCGGGAGAAGACGTCACCGTCGAGTTTGCCGGGCAGAAAAAAACAACGCAGGCTGATGCGAGTGGCAAGTGGATGGTGAAACTCGACCCACTTGCCGCCAATGCCGAGCCGCAGGTGCTGAAGGCTGGCAACATGACCATTCAGGATGTGCTCGTCGGAGAAGTGTGGCTGGCATCCGGCCAGTCCAACATGGAGTGGGAGATGCAGATGAAGCCGGACAGCGCCGCAGACATTCCCAAAGCCACGCATCCCAATCTGCGTCTCATCGAAGTGCCGAAGACCGTGGCGCTGACTCCGCAGGATGACGTGAAGACCGCCTGGGCGCGCAGTTCACCGGAAAGCGCCGCCTCATTCTCGGCCATCGGTTATTACTTTGGCCTGCGGCTGCAGGAGGAGCTGAAAGTCCCTGTCGGCATCATTCTCAGCGCCTGGGGCGGCACACGGATCGAACCGTGGACAAGCATTGAGGGCTTTGAAGCCGTGCCTGCCTTGAAGGATTTCACCGCTGACATCCGCTCCAAGCTTCCCGGCAGCGATTCCTACCGTGCGGTGAATGAGAAGTATCTGTCCGCCATCGAAAGCTGGACACAGTCCGCACGTGCGGCCCTTGGCCAGAAGCAGGCCATACCAGCCATGCCCGCACAGCCGGCGGTGCTGCCGCTGAACCAGGTCACGCCGACCTCGCTCTACAATGCCATGATTCATCCGCTGGCACCTTACGCCTTTCGTGGTGCCATCTGGTATCAGGGAGAGTCGAACCACGCGGAAGGCTTCACCTACACGGAGAAGACGAAGGCCCTGCTCGCCTCCTGGCGCAGCGTCTTTCAGCAGCCAAATCTGCCCTTCTACTTTGTGCAGATCGCCCCGTGGCAATATGGCGCGGAGGACGTGGAAATCCTGCCGCAGTTCTGGCAGGCGCAGCGCGAGTGCCTGAATATCCCGAACACCGGCATGGCAACCATCTCGGACATCGGTGAAGTATCCGACATCCACCCTGCGCATAAAAAGGAAGTGGCCCGCCGCTTGTCACTCTGGGCGCTGGCAAAAAACTACGGCCGCAGTGAGATCGAACCCAACGGCCCGCTCTATGCAAGTCACGCCACTGAAGGCAGCGCCATCCGTGTGAAGTTTGACCACGCAGCCAGCGGCCTCGCTTCGCGAGACGGCAAACCGCTCACGCATTTCGAAATCGCCGGCAAGGACGGCCTCTTCCACCCCGCCGAAGCCAAAATCGACGGCAGCAGCGTCCTCATCAGTTCCGCCGCTGCCCCAGAACCCCGCCGTGCCCGCTTTGCCTGGAGCAAGCTCGCCATCGCCAATCTCATGAACAAAGAAGGCCTGCCCGCCACTGCCTTCCACACACACTGGCCGGTGGACCCGGATCTGGGCGACAACCTCGCCCGTGGCTGCACCTGGGAAAGCAGCGACAAAAACACCTACGGCTGGGACACCGGCCTGACCGACGGCTCTTATGCAGAGTTTCCGCCGAACTGCTACGCCACCAGCAACACCGACACGTTTCCCAAGCACGTCACGATTGACCTCAAAAAAGCCCAATCGCTCAATCTCGTGCGCGTCGGCGTTCCCACAGTCGGCTCGACCAAGACCATCGCTGTCTCCGTCAGCACGGATGGCAAGACCTTCCGCGAAGTCGGCAGGCACGTGTTTCCACTCGGCAAGGCAGAACGTGCCGGTCTGAATTTCCCTGACGCGGAGGCGCGCTACATCCGTATCACCTACTTGGATCATCACGAAAAGCTTTCCGGCGAATATCCGAACACGTTTGCCTTCACCACGGAAGTGGAGGCATTTCGGATGAAATAAAGTTGCCCGGTTGCGCCGCAACCGGTCCAGACTGACAGTCAGTTGCGGCGCAACTGGCCACCTTTTCTCCAACCATGAAACTGACTTTCTGCGGTGCCGCCGGCACCACCACCGGATCCAAGCATCTCATCACCGTCAACGGCCAGCGCATCCTGCTAGACTGCGGCCTTTACCAAGGCAGGCGCAGTGAAGCCTTTGAGCGTAATCGCGACTTTCCCTTTGATCCGCAGCAGGTTGACGTGGTCGTGCTTTCCCATGCGCACATCGACCACAGCGGCAATCTGCCTCACCTGTGCAAACGCGGCTTCAGCGGCAACATCTTCGCCACTCCTGCCACGCGTGACCTGTGCAGCATCATGCTGCCGGACGCCGCTCACATTCATGAGAGCGACATCAACTGGCTCAACCGCCACCGCAAGAACGACAACCTGCCGCTGCTGGAAGCCAGCTACACCATGGAGGATGCGGAGAACTGCATGCGCCAGTTTGTGTCCGTGGGCTATCACCGCCCCATGATCATCGCCGACGGCGTGACCATGACCTTCATTGATGCCGGCCACGTCCTCGGTTCCGCTCAGGTCATCCTAGACATCGACGACCGCGAGACCGGCAAAAAGTCCCGCCTGCTGTTCTCCGGTGACATCGGCCGTCCCAACAACGACCTCCTCAGTGATCCTGAACCTTGTGAAAAGGTGGATCACATCATCATGGAGAGCACCTATGGCGGACGACACCACGAGCTGGCCACGGATTCCAACGAGCACATTTGCCGGATCATACGCCGCATCCTGCAGCAAAAGGGCAAGCTCATCATCCCCGCGTTCGCGGTCGAGCGCACGCAGCAACTCCTCTACACGCTGGATCAGCTGCGCCACGAGGGCTGCTTCCCTCTGATCCCCACCTTTGTGGACAGCCCGCTGGCAGTAAAAGCCACCGAGATCTTCCGCCTCCATGTGGATGAACTCAAACCCGCGGTGCATGAAGCGGCCTTCATGCGCAATGATCCTTTCGGCTTTGAGGGGCTGCAGCTCGTGCGGGATGTCAATGAGTCGAAGAACCTCAACAAGCTCAAAGGCGCGGCGATCATCATCTCCGCCTCAGGCATGGCCGAGTCCGGCCGCATCCTCCATCACCTCCGCAACAACGTCGGCAACGATCACAACATCATCCTCTTCGTCGGCTACTGCGCGGAGAACACGCTCGGCTGGAAGCTGCGTGAAGGCCACCAGCACGTGAACATCCTCGGCGACGAGTTTGAAGTCCACGCCGGCATTGAAATCCTCGACTCCTTCTCAGGTCACGCCGACCACGACGAACTGCTCGGCTGGTTCAATCGGGTTCAGGGTCCCAAGAAAAACGTCTTCCTCGTCCACGGCGAACCCGACCGCTCCAGCGCCCTCAAAGCCGCCCTGGATGCAAAGCACGAAGAAAGCAGCGTGAAAATCGCGGTGATGAATCAGGCGGTGGAGCTATAAACGAATATCAGGAGGAATGCGGGCGCTCTTGCCCGCACGACTCATCATAACGTTCGAGCTGCGAGCAGCAGTGCCCGCATCCCTGTCAGCATCAATTCCCGCTCTTGAACAGCCGCTTGAAGAAGTGCCCGACTTCGAGCCCCGTGTCGCCGGTCCATTCCCAGGCGTTGCGAGCGGCACGTCTCACGTTGTCGGCGGCACGTTCACCTTTGGAACCGGGCTCAGGAGAAGAAACAGGCGCGCCGGGCACATTGCTGGCCAGACCGTTGTCCCACTGCTGATGAATGACCGCGCCGGTCTCGGCAGAGATGACGATGAAACCCACTTCATTGCCATCGGTGCCATTGAGCGCGAGCCCCCACTCAGGCGCTCCAGTGGTGGCATTGGCGGCGAGCTGGTAAGCAGCAGTGACGAAGTTCGTCTTGGCCAGCGCCGCGTTTTGCTGCGCGATTTTGAGTGCGTCGGACGAACGGAATCTGATGCGGTTGAACGCGATGACCTGCGGCGGCACGCGCGTGAGCAGCTTGGTGCCGCCACCGGCGGCCTTGGGTGCCCAGCCGCTTTTTTCAGCGGTGAGGATGGCACGCACGAGTTCCCCCTGGCGGAATGGATCACGCGCATAGACGGACCACTGCGTAGGATCAGCGGCACTGGCCGGTGATTGCAGCAACACCACTCCTTCGGAGGTCGCGGCCCCGTATTCCTGATCAATGATCGTGGCGATTTCAGGATTGGCCTGACTCAGTGAAGCACTGGCCAGCAGGAGGCTGAAGAAGAAGGATGTTTTCATGGCAGGAAGCAGGTTGGAGTTCAGCAATCTAAAGGATTCAATCGCGGCTGCGCAGCTTGCTCAGCAGACGCAGAATTTCAAGGTAGAGCCAGACAAGGGTGACCAGCAAACCGAAGGCGGCATACCATTCCATGTGCTTCGGCGCACCGGCGGCACAGCCGTTTTCAATGAAATCGAAGTCCAGCACCAGATTGAGCGCGGCGAGGATGACCACGAATGCCGAAAAGGCGATGCCCACCCAGCCATTGCCAAATAGGCCGGGAATGTGGATGCCGAACATGCCAAGCACCATGGTGGCGAGGTAAAAGATCGCGATGCCACCGGTGGCGGCAAAGATGCCCAGTTTGAAATTCTCGGTCGGCTTGATCATACCAGTCGAGTAGGCGGCGAGCAGGGCAAACAGGATGCCGCAGGTCAGCATGACAGCGGTGAGGACGATGCCACCGAAGGCCTTCTCATAGATGGCGGAGATGAGACCGACAATGACACCGTTAGTCAGCGCATACACCGGCGCGAGTGCCGGTGCCGTCTTGGGCTTGAAGGAAATGATCAGTGCAAGCGCCAGAGGAACGATCCAGCCATAGGTGAGCGCGGAGCCAAACCATGCAGGAGCACTGCCCCCCATGAGGATCTTCCAGCTCCAGCTGGCCGAAGTGACCAGCAGCAGGGTGAGAATGGCGGTTTTGAGCACAGTGCCATTGAGCGTCATCACTCCTTCTGCCGGATTCCCGGAGCGTGATTTCTCAAAGACATGGTCACTAAGCGTAGGATTGGAAGAGCGCATGATTTGTGAGTGTGATTGCAATCACAAGCTACAAGACGCCCCGTGGGTTGGTCAATCGACCTCTTTGATGCTTTTCCTCAGCTTGAGGCACCCACAAAAGGCACCAAAACCGAAGTTCAAGCTGCCTCTGTTCAGCACACCGGATCCGCCACCGCATGGTGATCCATGGCGGCTTTGACGAAGCCGAAGAACAACGGATGCGGATTGTTCGGCTTCGAAAGGAACTCAGGATGGAACTGGCAGCCCACGAAGTAGGGGTGCGAGGGCAGTTCAATGATTTCAGCCAGATCACCCTTCGGTGAAGTGCCGGAGATGAGCATGCCCTTCTGCTCCATCAGTTCCTTGTAGTCGGAATTGAACTCGAAGCGATGGCGATGACGCTCCGTGATGGTGGCGCTTCGATAAAGATCAAAAGCCTTGCTGCCCGGAACCAGATCAGTGACCCAGGAGCCGAGACGCATGGTGCCGCCAAGCTGCTTCACCTTCTTCTGCTCCTCCATCAGGCTGATGACAGGGTGCGGAGTGGTCTTGTCAAATTCGGTGCTGGTCGCGCCCTTCAAGCCGCAGACATTGCGCGCAAACTCAATGACGGCGATCTGCATGCCGAGGCAGATGCCAAAGTACGGAATACCCTTTTCACGAGCATAGCGGGCAGCAGTCACCTTCCCCTCCGTGCCACGGTCACCGAAACCACCGGGAATGAGGATGCCCTGCAAACCCGTGAGATAGAGCTCAGGACCGGCCTTTTCAATGCTCTCGGCATCGACGCGGATGATGTCCACCTTGCAGTCGTGGGAGGCACCGGCGTGCGTGAGAGATTCGTAGATGCTCTTGTAAGCGTCCTGCAGTTCGATGTATTTGCCGACGACCCCGATGCGCACGTGGTGCGTGGGGTGAATGACGCGCTGCACAAAGTTGCGCCAGCGGGTGAGATCCGGCTGCGGAGTGGTCAGATTCAGCAGGCGGCAGACGTTGTCATCCAGCCGCTCTTCATGCAGCTTCAAAGGCACCTCATAGATGGTGTGCTTCACGTCGCGCACCTCGACCACGGACTCGATGGGCACGTTACCGAACAGGGAGATTTTTTCACGCACATCCAGGTCCAGAGGATGCTCCGTACGGCAGAGAATGATGTGCGGGGCGATACCGATCTCGCGCAGCTTCGCGATGCTCTGCTGCGTGGGCTTCGTCTTCAGTTCCTGCGCAGCCTTGATGTAAGGCACCAGCGTCGCGTGAATGTACAGCACATTCCCAGCACCCACCTCATGGCCAAACTGACGGATGGCCTCCAGGAAAGGCAGGCCTTCGATATCACCCACGGTGCCGCCGATTTCGGTGATGATGACGTCTCCGCCCATCTTATCCGCGACCTCGTGCATGCGCGCCTTGATCTCGTTAGTGACGTGCGGGATCACCTGCACCGTGCGCCCCTGATATTTCCCGGCGCGCTCCTTGTCCAGCACGCTCTGGTACACCTGCCCGGAGGTGAGGTTGTTCAGCTTGGAAAGATTCGTGTGGGTGAACCGCTCATAGTGACCCAGGTCCAGATCAGTCTCCGCTCCGTCATCCAGCACATACACCTCGCCATGCTCGTACGGGTTCATCGTTCCGGGGTCGATGTTCAGGTACGGATCGAATTTCTGCATGATGACCCGCAGGCCACGGAGTTCGAGCAGCGTGCCCAGAGAGGAGGCGGCAAGCCCCTTGCCAAGTGAACTAACGACGCCGCCTGTGACAAAAATGTATTTCATGGATTCTCTTCGGTTGGAGGTTGTCGGGGCGCAGTTCAAGAAGATTGTTTTTGAAGATGCTTTTCAATCGCGTCGGCCTGCTCCGGCGTATCCACGCCAGGCGAGAGCTCGTCCGTCAGCACCACGCGAATTCGGGAGCCGTTTTCCAGCGCACGCAGCTGCTCCAGAGACTCGGTCTGCTCCAGCCGCGAAGGCGGCCACGCCACAAACTGAAAGAGGAAGCTGCGCTGAAAGCCATAGATGCCCAGATGGCGGTAGCTGCGCGGCCAGGCCTCCGGATTACGCAGGTACGGCAGCGGCGAGCGCGAAAAATACAGCGCGTCTCCCTGCGTGTCGAAAATGACCTTGACCACGTTCGGATCGCTGATCTGCGCGGCATCCTGGATCGGCGCGGCAGCAGTGATCATCTTCACACCTGGGTCGTCGCGCAGTGTGCGGGCCAGTTCGTCAATCAGCGCCGGTGAGATCAGCGGCTCGTCCCCCTGCACATTGATGATAACCCGGTGGTCCGGGTACGAATTCGCCGCCTCGGCGATGCGATCCGTGCCGCTCGGATGCTCCGGAGCAGTCAGGACAAATTTCGCCCCAAATCCAGCCGCGGCCTCCGCAATCCGGGCGTCATCCGTGGCGATGATCACGTCGTCGATCTGCCGACACTCCTGGCAGCGTTCCCAGACGTGCTGCACCAGCGGTTTGCCGGCGATGAGGTGGAGCGGTTTGCCTGGGAAGCGGGTGGAACCCCAGCGGGCAGGAATGGCTACGAGAGTGCGTGAAGAGTCGGTGGTTGCCAAGGTGGTGGTGACGAGCAGGTTCCCCTGAGATGACGCGGAAGAGCGGTCGATGCAAGGGAGATTTGAGCGCTCATGCGGCAGCCCTCGGTCAATGCCCTACCCCCTCCCAGCAGACAGCCTCACCCTGACGCAAAAAACCCGCAGATCACCTCGATCTGCGGGTTTTGGAAAGGGTGCCTTTCACCGCGAATTCCCCGAAACTCAGGGAATTGCGGACGCTGGGCTTACTTGACGTGAGCCGAGACGAGCTTCGTCATCTCAAACATGGTCACCTGGCTCTTGCCACCAAAGACAGCCTTCAGCGCCTCGTCAGCATTGATGTTGGTCTTCTTGGCCTGGTCCTGCAGACCGTTCTTCTTGATGTATTCCCACAGCTTCTTGGTCATTTCGCCGCGGGAGAGCGGTTCGGAGCCGATCACTTTCGCAAGAATCTCATCCGGTTGGACGGGTTTGCTAAGGGCTGGGTTCAGTTTGCGGGCGGGTTTCGGATTGGTTGAGTCAGACATGGGGGTAAATGCTGGCCGAATTTTGCCCCATGGTCAACCTCCGTGATGAATCGGATTGATCCGAGGCGATAATTATAATCTTTTACGTAATATTGAGAAACAGTAGGCCATCCGCGTAGCCAGCCCACACTCAAGCCTACGCCTACGTCTCGGCTTTTGCCCCCATATCCCGCCCAGACTCCAGCATCCGTACGCTCTTTTCCACCAGCGGCAGCCACAGGCTCACCCGGGTGCCCAGCCCTTCACGGCTCTCAATGTCGATCTCCCCGCCATGCTCCCGGATGATTCGGCGCACAATCAGCAGCCCCAGGCCCGTGCCCGTGGTCCGGGTCGTGGAAAAGGGCTGGAAGAGCTTGCCCATCTGCTCCGCATTGATCCCCTTCCCCGTGTCCTCAAAGCTCAGGCGCACCTCGAAGTCCGTGAAGGTGCCGTTGATCGTCAGCGTCCCGCCATTGGGCATGGCCTGGCAGGCATTGCGGATGAGATTATACACCGCCTGCTTCATCTGCCCCGCATCCAGCGGCATGGCCGGCAAATCAGACCGCAGGTCCAGCTTCAGCTTCACCTTGCAGGCCTCGATCTCCGGCTGGAGGAAACGCACACATTCATCCAGCAGTTCGCGCAACTGCACACGCTGCAGCTGCGGCTTCGTAGGCCGGATCGCCGCCAGGAACTGCCCAATGATAAAGTCCAGCCTCTTGATCTCTCCCGTGGCCACATCCAGGTGCTCCCGCAGGCTGGCCCCCTTCGCCCCCATTTTCTTCAGGCGGCGCTCCATCAGCTGCAGATGGATCGTCAAAGAATTGAGAGGATTCCCCAGCTCATGCGCCACCCCGGCAGCCAGCAGCGTGAAGGCATTCAGCCGCTCGCTTTCCAGTTGCTCCTCCGTGCGCTTGCGCGTCTCGGTCACATCACGGATCAGCATCACAAAACCCAGCGCCGAATCATCATCAATGCTGGTGATGTAGAAGTTCAGGTACCGGTTCTCCGGGTAAAACACCTCCAGATCCCGGCTCACCACTGTCCCGGGCTTCAGCAGTTCATTCCAGTCCAGCCCCCGCACCCCCTGCGCCAGCCGCTGGCCGATCACCTGGTCCTGCTCCAGTCCAAAAAAAGTGCAGGCCGCCCGGTTCACATAACTGACCTTCCCCTCCGTATCCAGCAGGATCACCCCCTCCTGCAGCGCCTCGAACACCTTCTCCTGAAATTTCTTCTCGCGCACCAGCTCCATCACAATGCCCTGAACCTCGCCCGGTTCCAGGCGGTCCATGCGTTTGATAAGCTTGTCAATGAAGGCAGATCTCATAGGCTGACGATTATGAACGACCTCCTGATCGTCTTTTGCACCTTCCCCGACATCGGGAAAGCCCGCGAGACTGGCACGGCACTGGTGGAATCGCAACTCGCCGCCTGCGTGAATCTCATCCCCGCCATCGAATCCATCTACCGCTGGCAGGGCAAAGTGGAAACCTCCGCCGAAGTCCTCGCCATCTTCAAAACCACCCCCACCGCCTGGCCCCTCTTCGAATCCCGCCTCCACGAACTCCACCCCTACGACGTTCCAGAAATCGTGGCGTTGAAACCAGATCAGGTGACGGAGGCCTATGCCCGCTGGGTGGGGTCCAGCCTTGTGTAAAATATCACACCTGAATTGTTAGTCGGCCGTATTCTGTCGCCTTGGTTACGCGAAAACTCTGACGAAGCCCCTGTTTCATATACTCGCAGATTGGCTGTTCACCGGATTCGATAGCCCGGTGCAGATCGTAATGGGATCCGCTTCGCAGCGGTTCATACACGACTGTGCTTGCCCCAGCTACCAGCATGAGGGTCTGTAAAACTCCCGCGCCACCACCTCGATAGTAAAAGGTGTTCTCATTGACAGGAAGTTCTAGAGAACCAGCAAAGCCTTGCAGCCGTCTCTTGAATTCGTCTGGATCGCAAAGATGTTTGTTTTGGAAGACTCTGACGACAGCAGCTCTTGCTGATTCGGTCTCGATGTCTTCATAATGATTGACCATGATGGCTTCCCACTCAGCAGGAAGAAGTTCGTCTTCTGCTGCTTTGCGAATGTAACAAGCCATTTCTGATCGTGTCATGGCTCCAGCAGAACAATCGATTATTCGCGAAGAAACACCAGTTAAGCACCCAGTACCTCCGCCAGCGCCCTCTCAATCCTCGCCAGCGTCTTCTCCTTCCCAATCAAATGCGCAATCGTCGTCACCCCCGGCCCGCGTGACTGTCCGCTCAGCGCAAAGCGCAGCAGCGGCATCATCGCACCCGGCTTCACACTCAGCGCCTTCGCTGCCGCTTCCACGGCATCATGCACGCTCTGCTCAGTCCATTCGGCAGCCTGGGCCAGTTGCTCTGCGGCAGCCTTCAGCAGACCCGCGTTCTCAGGCTTCGCCTTGAGCTTCGTCACCACATCCGCTTCGAAAGGATAGTCCTCGCGGAAGAAGTAATGCACCCACTCCGGCAGTTCGGTCAGCAGGCTCACCTTCTCGCGCACGCTGTGCACAGCGGCAGCAGCCATGGCGTCATCGGTCCAAGCCAGCCCCTTGGCGGTGAGGAACGGACGCGCGTGCTTCAGCAACTCTTCCGGGCTCAGCTCACGCAAATACTGCGCGTTGAACCACAGCGCTTTCTTCAAATCAAACTTCGCGTTGCTGCTGTGAATCGCATCCGCATCAAACAACGCCGTCAGCTCCTCGCGCGAAAGCTTCTCACTCTCCGCCTTCGGCGTCCATCCCAGCATGCAAAGGTAGTTGAACACCGCTGCAGGCAGGAAACCCGCGTTCATGTAGCTGTGCTCGATGGCACTGCCTTCATCCCGCTTGCTCATCTTGCTGCCATCCGGATTCAGGATCAGCGGAATGTGCGCATAGGTCGGCGGCGTGGCACCAAAGGCATTGAAAAGATCAATGTGCTTCCAGGTATTCGAAAGATGATCCTCACCACGCAGCACGTGCGTCATGCGCATCTCGATGTCATCCACCACGTTCACAAAGTGGAAGATATAGCTGCCATCCGGGCGGCGGATCGTCATGTCCGGCTCCTCAGTCGGAGCAAAGGTCACATCTCCACACACCAGGTCATGCACCGTGATGGCCGTGCGGCTGAATTTGAATCGCATCGCGCCATCGGCCTCAGCATACACGCGCCCGGCGTCTTCCAGCTTTTTGAAATACGCGTCGTAGATGTCCTTCCGCTGGCTTTGAAAATACGGGCCGCAGTCACCGCCCACTTCCGGGCCTTCGTCCCAGTCCAGCCCCAGCCAGCGCATGCCTTTGATGATGCCCGCAGCCGCTTCCGCCGTGTTGCGTGCGCCGTCCGTGTCTTCCACCCGCAGGATGAAGGTGCCGCCGCTTTTGCGGGCCATGAGCCAGTTGAACAAAGCCGTGCGGGCGCCTCCGACGTGGAGATCACCGGTGGGGGAAGGAGCAAAGCGGACGCGAATGGACATAATTGGAAGGAAGTAGTGCGGGCAATCCTGCCCGCTCAGAACGAGTTAAAACAGGGGGTGGCGACAATAGCCGGAATTCGCCAATTCAAATTTCAAATCTCAAATTTCAAATCTCACAGGACTGATTATGCTCACCGGCATGAAGAAGATCACCCGCATCCTGCTCATCCTGTTCGGTCTCGGCGTGCTGCTCGCCGTGGCGGCCCCTCTGGGCGGCGTCTGGTGGCTACGCCGCTATGTGAACCAAGAGCGCCTCACGCTGGAGACAGAAAAGAACATCAATGCCCGCGTCCAGCTCGATGAAGTCAACCTCTCCATCCTCTCCTGGCCTCCCAGCCTCCGCCTCTCAGGAATCAAAATCGGCCCGCGCGATCAATACGCCGGCACCCCCATCGCAGCCCGCCCACCGATGCAGCATGCGCCTGTGAATATCGAGATGGCCTACCTGGAGCTGGTCCCGGAGGGCCTGTGGAAGCGCCATTTTTATCCGCGCGTCCTTCGCATCATCGGCCTGGATGTGACTGAAACCGTCAGCCCTCAAGACGGCAGCTCTCTGCAAAAGCTCTTCCAGCCACCTCCGGAGAAGCTGGCGCAGACGCAGCAGGAAGAAGTACCTCGCGCCATCCCTGTCCAATCACCGCCCGTGGCCGCCGTCCCTTCGCCCGGACAGCCTGCACCCGCTTTGACCACTCCACCTGTCTCGGAGCAGCCCGCGCCTCCCCCGCCTGAGCCCAGCGCCGAACGTCTCTCCCTGCAGGAAATCAGCATCGAGCAGGCGCACTTCCGCGTCACCAATCAAGGGGTGGATTCACAGTTCAAAGCCGACATCAGCGACTTCAGCCTCGCACTCACGGACATCGACATCGACCCCGCAGACCTCACGGCACACAACCGGCTCCATGTCCGCCTGGCAGCCAAGACCGTGGTGGATGGCGTCGCCAAGATCGGCGGTCAGACCCGGCAGGTGCGCTTTGCCGACATGACCCTCCACGGCGAAGGCGACGTCAATCCCGTGGATCCCGCCACACGCATGTGGTCCCCTGCGGCGGATCTGAACCTCATCATCGATCGCGGTTCCTCCATCGGCGGAAACATGACCATCGGCGAGACCGCCGGCCAGCATCTGGACAAGCTCATGAAGTACGGCATCGACCTCAGCGCCGTCCGCATCGGCGGCATGCTAGCGCAGGACGTCCACGCCCACATCCTCTACCGCGAGCAATCCATGCGCTTCCTGGAAGACACCCAGTTTGCGCTCCCAGACTACGAGTACACCATCAAGCGTGACTCCTGGATGGACTTCGCCAAGGACCAGCAGGGCATGCTCACCCGCCTCTCCTGTGGGGAAGCGATGAAGCAAAGCCTCATGCAGGGCATCGCCAGTCGCGGCATCAACCGCACCATCTCAAAGCTCATCGTAGAGGGCCTCTCCGACAGTCGTGGCCGCCTCACCTTCGACCTCACCATCACCGGCTCACTCTCCCATCCCGAGGTCAAACCCGACCTCCAGGTCAAGCTCGAAAACTTGCTAGGCAATGACATCGAAGACAAAGCCAAGGACCTCATCAACACCTTCAAGGGCCTCAAAGGCTTGTTCAAATAACCTCGCGCCGCATGTGCGCGTGTTTGGCTCTCGGGTGGTTGATAGCTACTTCGAAAGCTTTTGCCGAGTCGAGGCAACTAGAGCGGTTTATTTAATAACGTAACCTGCGCAACGGTGAAAACGCCAAGGGCATGTGGCGAGGGCGCCAGCAAAGTGGTCCGCACCTCGCGAAGCGCGCCGAAGGCAATCCTCTGTGCGGTGTCTGGGCAGTCTTACTTGCTGAAAACCACACCGACGTCCCTGTAGACCACTTTCTGTGGTGAACGCCCCCAGCTAACCTCACCAGGATGGCGGAGCCATCCCAGCCTGTAGCGAGGGGTTGAGCGCAGCGACACCCCTCGTCCCGGTCAAACGTCCACATCCATTTTCTCGCATCGCGTAGCGATGCCAGCGCTTAACCTGCCAACCTTGCGCCATGCTGAATGCTCATTGGCTCCCGCGTCGGGTAAAAAGGTCGCGAATCCATTCGCTACAACCATCCTGGCAAAGCCCCCTGTTCCATTGGTATTTAAGACATCTTCACCGACTAAATCATCCCGCTAAATTGCGGCGCGAATGGCTTGGCAAGCCAGCACACGCCGCTTAGTATCGCCCCTTATGAGCAATAAATCTTATGGATGCCTGATCGCCCTGCTGCTGCTCGGACTCATCGTGAGTCTCGGCCTGAATGTGGGCCAGTTCCTCGGCAAGCTGGACCTTGATGTTGGCGCTGACGCCAGCTTTTCAACCGCACGGCCCAAGCGCCATCTGCATGAATCCACCGTCGAGTCCCCCAAGCAGTCCTCGCGCGACAAAATCGTCCACATCGACCTCGAAGGTGTCATCTCCTCCATGACCATGAGCGGGCTTTTTGCCGAAGCCATGCCCAGTGTGGAGTCGCTCAAAAACTCACTGGAGCAGGCCGTGGCGGACACCAACGTGAAAGCCATCGTTCTGCGCGTGAACTCCCCCGGTGGCGAGGTCACCGCCTCAGACATCATCTACAATGCGGTCAAGAAAGCCGCCAAAGTGAAGCCTGTGGTCGTCTACATGGATTCGATGGCGGCCTCCGGCGGCTACTACGTGGCCTGCGGCGCCACCAAAATCGTGGCCAGCGAAACCACCCTGACCGCCAGCATCGGCGTGATCATTGAGACCATGAACTACAGCGAGCTGTTTGGCAAAGTGGGCCTGTCGATGACCGCCTTCACCAGCGGCGCCTTCAAGGACTCGCTCAGCGGCGCACGCCCCATGCGTGAAGATGAAAAGGCCTACGTGCAGAATCTGGTGATGCAGATGTACGACCGTTTCCTCGGCATCGTGTCCGAGGCACGCGGCGTGCCGAAAGAGCAGCTCAAGAGCACCGTGGCCGACGGCCGCGTGGTGACAGGTCGTGAAGCCCTCGCCGCCAAACTGGTGGATCAAATCGGCTATGTGGAGGACGCCTACGCTCTGGCTCGCACCCTCGGCAAAGCCGCCGATGCAGGCGTCGTGAAGTATCGTCATGATGTCAGTTTCTTTGACGTGTTCGGCGCGGCCTCAGCCAAAGCGGGTGCTCAACCTGCCAAGGTTCAGCTGGATCTGAGCAGCGGCCTGCTGCCGAAGCTGCTGCCAGGCGTTCCCTATTACCTGCCCCCGAGCTTCGCCCACTGATCATGCTGGATGTGCATTCATTCGGGGTCCTGCACGATCTGTCCGTCTTTGTCAGCATCGCCACCGCTCTGGCGGTGATCAGTTACTGGCTGCTTCGGCACGCACGTCCCGAAGTCTCCTGGAACCACGAAGGGTCCGTGCTCTCTCGCCCCTATGGTGCCCCAGATCTGCTGGTGCTGGCCGGGATAGGGCTGCTTTTCATCCTCTCCATGCAGCCCCATGAGTCGGGCCAGTCCGGAGGAGATACGGTCAACGACGGCAGCCTGGTCCTCGGCATGGTGTTCCATCTCACCGTCTGCGCAGGACTTCTGCTCTACCTCTTTCAGGTGCGCGGCCTGAATCCAGCCGAACTCTTTGGCCTGCAGAATCTGCACTGGCGCTCGCTGGCAGTGACGATGGGAATTTTCACCATCATCATCTTGATCTCCGTGAATGTGGTATCGGCCATTACGGTGACCTGGCTGCAGAACTTCTGGACCGACCTCGAGCCTCAGGAAACCGTCAAAGCCTTCCAGAAATCAGACGGCATCGGCTTCAAATTCCTCGTGATCTTCCTGGCCGTGGTGATCGCACCCCTCGCAGAGGAGACCCTCTTTCGCGGGTTCGTTTATGGCGTGCTCAAACGCTACACCGATGCCCCATTCGCAGCACTGAGTTCATCCCTGATGTTTGCCGTCATCCACATGCACGTCGGCAGCCTCCTTCCCCTGTGGATGCTCGCAGTCCTCTTCTGCCTCGCCTACGAAATCACCGGCTGCCTCCTGGTGCCGATGCTCCTTCACTCCATCTTCAATGCCGTGAGCATCATCGCCATGCTGTTTGTGGACAAGACCTAGAAAACTGATGCTGGATTCTGGCATCAGGGATCGAAAATCTAGCCTGAATGGCACACGGTTAAGGCAGCTTTTCGTTGGTTCACAATGCCAGTAACTCTGCGTTTTTTTGGCCGTTCAGCTCTCTTCCAGCACTCCACCCTCGCGCCCACACCAGCCCCAACGGGGCTGCGTAATTCAGCCCAGGGTCAGCCGAGCCTCAGCGAGGCGACCCTGGGTATGCCAATACACGACCGGGAAGCAAACCCAACGCCTTCGCTACACGCCCCGCTCGCCAGCAGCGTCTGCAATGAGCCCCGCCGCAGTAGCAGAGTGTGCTACAGCTCCAAAACTCACGATCAATGTCCTTAACCGAGTGCCATTCAGATCTAGGCCTCTAGCTACCAGCTCACATCACCATCCCACCATCCACGGCCAGCACCTGGCCCGTGATATACCGGGCCGCTGGGCTGGCGAGGAAGAGAACGGCTTCAGCAATGTCTTCACCTGCCCCAAGATCACCGAGCGGGATCTTCTTCAAAATCTCACCCTTCACCGCATCATTGAGCACATGCGTCATGTCCGTGGCGATGAACCCAGGGCAGATGCAGTTCGCCGTAACGCCACGACCAGCAAACTCGCGCGCCAGGGACTTCGTGAAACCGATGAGGCCCGCCTTGCTCGCCGCGTAGTTCGCCTGACCCGCATTGCCGATCAAGCCGATCACAGAACTGATGTTGATGATGCGCGCGCCTTTTTGCTTCAGGATGCTGCGCTGAAACGCCTTCACCATGTTGAAAGCGCCCTTCAAATTGGTGTCCAGCACCACGTCCCAGTCTTCCTCGCTCATGCGCAGCAGCAGACCATCCTTGGTGACACCGGCATTGTTCACCAGAATGTCCACGTGATCGTAGTCTGCCAGGATCTGCTTGCCCACATCGGCGCAGGCCGCCCCATCGGCCACATCCAGCGCATAAGCCTTCGCAGCATCGGGATAATTGGCGTTGATGGCATCCGCAGCGCTTTGCGCATTGGCCAGTGTACGGCTGACGACGGCCACTTTCGCGCCCTCGGCGGCGAAGGTTTCGGCGATGGCTTTGCCAATGCCGCGTCCGGCACCGGTGACGACTGCGATTTTATCTTGAAGTTTACCCATGCCTTCATCCATGAACGGCATGCTTCAGCGTGCAAGAAGAAGGTGCATCGACACCCCGCATGCGTAGGGTTCTGCATTGCCGATGAGTGACGATGCGCCGCCAGCCGACAAACCTATCCCTGTAAAAAAAACCGTCTCACTGGGCGGGCTTTGTGATGCCATCGTCTTTTTGGCCCTCCCCTGCACCTGGCTCGGCAGCCTGGGCCGCTATGGCTGGGTTTTCGATCTCCTTTCACACTTCCGGCTCCAGTACGTGATCGTCTGCGCCCTCGCGCTGATCTACGCGCTGATTCGTCGTCGCACCTGGCTGGTGCTCATCTCCCTGATCTCCCTGCTCTGGAACGCCCAAATAATTGAAGCCTTCCACCAAACGGCCGAGGTGGCAGATACGCCCCATGAGAAAGCCCTGCGCGTCATGACCTTCAATGTCCTGACGGAAAACAAAAACCAGACCTCAGCCGTCAGCCATGTGATGCAGACAGACGCAGACATCGTCTGCCTGCTGGAGGTCGATGACTCCTGGCGCGCCTCCTTGGAGCCGCTTCGCATCAAATACCCGCATCACGTGGAAGAGCTGAGCGACGTCCATTTCGGCATCGCCTGCTACACGCGGCTGCCCCTGAAAAGCTCCGAAGTTCGCCGCTTCTCCATCTGGCGACTGCCCGCTGTCTTGCTCAATCTCGATCACCTTGGCAGACCTCTCACCTTCATCGGCACCCATGCCATCCCGCCGACAAGTGGCCAGCGGGCGCATGAATGGCGCGAGCAGTTGTCAGGCATCGCCACCCTCGTCGCAGGCCTCACCGGCGAAGTCATTGTGGCCGGCGACCTCAATGCCACGCCGTGGTGCGAGGGCATGCGCCTGCTGCGTGAAAAAGGCGGACTGGACTTCCGTTCCATCGATCCCGTCTGGCCACCCACCTGGGGCCTAAACCTGCCCATGATGATCCCCATCGACCACGTCCTCACCAAACGCGGCCTGACCATCCAAAAGCGCACCCTCGGCCCCGAAACAGGCTCCGACCACCGCTCCGTAACGGTGGAAATCAACCACAGCACGCCCTAGCTCTACGCCAGCACCGCCTTCACCGGACTGTGCTCCTCCACCCCCGTGAGCCGCTGGTCCAGTCCCTGGAATTTGAAGCTGAACTTGCGGTGATCGATCCCCATCAAATGCAGAATCGTCGCGTTGAGATCATTGATGTGCACCGCGTCTTTGACCACGTTGTAGCTGAAGTCATCGGTCTCACCGTATTCGATGCCGCCTTTCACCCCACCACCGGCCATCCACATGGTGAAGCAGCGCGGATGATGGTCGCGCCCATAGTTCTCCTTGGTTAGCGTCCCCTGTGAATAGACCGTACGCCCAAACTCTCCGCCCCAAACCACCAGCGTGTCCTGCAGCAGCCCGCGTTGTTTCAAATCCATGATCAACGCCGCACAAGCCCTCTCGGTGTCCTCCACCTGGCCACGCAGCAGCTTCGGCAGATTGCTGTGCTGATCCCATCCGCGATGCAGAATCTGCACCACACGCGTGCCACGCTCGATGAGCCTGCGTGCCATGATCGCGCTGTGCGTGAAACTTCCGCTGCGGTTCACATCGTCCCCATACATCTCCAGCGTCGCCTTGCTCTCCTTGCTCAGATCCGTCAGCTCCGGCACACTCGTCTGCATGCGGAAAGCCATCTCATACTGGGCGATGCGCGTCTGGATCTCCGGATCCCCAATGCGGTCATGATTGATCGTATTGAGCCTGTTCAGCGCGTCGAGCATCGTCCGCCTGTCACTGCCATCCACCCCCGGCGGGTTCTTCACATACAGCACCGGATCCCCCTGCCCTCGCAGCGCCACACCCGTGTACTTCGTGGGCAGGAAACCACTGCTCCACATGCGCGTAAACAAAGCCTGCGCCTGACTCGCCGCAGGGAAGGTCGGCGTAAACACCACGAACGACGGCAGATCATTGCTCTCGCTGCCCAGCCCATACCCCAGCCACGAGCCAATGCTCGGCTTGCCCGGCACCTCGCTGCCCGTCATGACAAACGTGCAGGCCGGGTCATGATTGATCGCGCTGGTGTGCACGCTTTTGATCACCGCGATCTCATCCACAATCTTCGCCGTGTGCGGCAGCAACTCGCTCACAAACCGCCCGCACTGCCCGTGCTGCGTAAACTTGAACATGCTCGGCGCCACCGGAAACCGCGCCTGCCCGCTCGTCATCGTCGTGATGCGTTGCCCGTTGCGGATGCTGTCCGGCAAATCCTTGTCAAAATGCTGCTGTAGCTGCGGCTTGTGATCCCACAGATCCAGCTGCGACGGCGCACCATTCATGTGCAAGTAGATCAGCCGCTTGGCCTTCGGCGCAAAATGCGGCAGCCCGGGCAGCGCCGGTTGCACCAGGCTGGATGCCCCGCTCGCAAACTGCTCACCCATCATGCCCGCCAGCGCCACGCCACCCAGGCGCAAGCCGGTCTGGCCAAAAAACTGCCGGCGGGTCTGGCTGCGGTGATATTCAAGGAAAGGATCCATACGCAAAGAACGCAGGAAGAAGGCACAGGCTTGCGCCAGACCGAAAAATGAAAAACCTCCCTTCAGCTCACCGAAACAGTTTCTTCTCCACCACCGGCCCGTTCACCACCACACGACGCTTCGCAAAATCCAAAATCATGATCGCATCCGGCTTCGCCCCCTTGATGTGCTGCTGCCCGGACTGCACCGTCGGGTCCCCCTCCAGCACCACCTCCGAAGATGAACTGCGAAAATGAATCCGCTGCGCGATGCCGAAGAACGTGCCGTCCTTTGTGATGACGGTGATCTTGCTCCACTTGTCCGCACGCGCAAGGCGCGGCCACATCTGCTTGTCCGCCTTCACATAAACAAGGTCCGCCCCCTGCAGCAGCACAAAGGGAAATTCATTCACCGCCAGCTGACGCCGCGTGTCATCGATCGATCCCAGCTTGTCATCCGAAGTGGATCCCGCCGCAATCGCCAGCAGCGAAGTCACCATCCCCATCAGATCCCCCGCCTTGCCCGTCAGCCCCGAGCTCGGTCTCTTGGCCTTCGGCGATCCCTTCGGCAGCTCCTCATCTCGAATAAAAAGACTGCGCGGGATCGCTTTGCCCCCCTGCACTTCCAGCATGGGTCCCGGAAGGGCTGCCCACTGCTTGAGATCCGGAAATGGCAGGTAGTCCAGCGGCTCCGAGGTCAGCGGTTTCGACACACTGTGCATGGCTCTGTAGGCAAACGAGCCCACGTGCATTTTGCAGGAGGTAAGTGAAAAAAGGCAGATGCTGAGCGCCGGCACCACGCGCCGAAAGCGTTTCCGAATCATACTTCTAGGCTGCCGTTCCGGCGCAGATGCGCAAGTCTGGATTGCTTCATCCTGCAATTGAGCACCATTTTGCACGGCAAGATGCCTCACTGGCCCGTCGTTCCCATCCGCCCATGATCCGCCGCCTTCTTCTCTCGCTGCTCGCCCTGCCCTGCCTGCTCTCCGCCGCCGATGCACCGCCAAACATCGTCATGATCATTTCGGACGATCATTTGTACAGCGACTACGGCTTCATGGGCCACAAGATCATCCAGACGCCAAATCTGGACCGGCTCGCCGCAGAAAGCCTCACCTTCACCCGTGGCTACGTCCCCTGCAGCCTCTGCTGCCCCAGCCTCGCCTCGCTGATCACCGGCCTCTATCCCCATCAGCATAAAGTCACCAGCAACGATCCTCCTATCCCCGTCGGCATGAAGCCGCGCGAGTTTCAAACCAGCCCGCAGTTTGACGCCGGTCGCGAAGTAATCAGCAAGCACCTCGAAGAAGCCGGCACGCTGCCCACCATGCTCAAGCAGAAAGGCTACCTCAGCCTGCAAACCGGCAAATGGTGGCAGAAGAGCTACGAGCGCGGCGGCTTCACCCATGGCATGACCCACGGCGGCCGCCATGGAGATGCCGGCCTCGACATCGGCCGCAAGACCATGCAGCCCATCTATGATTTCATCAGCGAAGCCAAAAAGCAGCAAAAACCCTTCTTCGTCTGGTATGCCCCCATGATGCCTCACGATCCCCACACGCCGCCAAAGCGCCTGCTGGAAAAATACAAGGACAAAGCCCCCAGCGAGCACGTGGCCAAATACTGGGCCATGGTGGATTGGTTCGACGAAACCTGCGGCGAACTCATCAAGCACATCGACGACAATGGCATGACGGAAAACACCATCTTCCTCTACCTCAGCGACAACGGCTGGATCACCAACCCCAAGACCGGCCGCTACGCGGAAAAATCAAAACAAAGCCAGTACGACGGCGGCCTGCGCACCCCCATCATGATCCGCTGGCCCGGCCACGTGCAGCCAAAAATGTCCGAAGACCTCGCACAATCCATCGATCTCGTACCCACCCTTCTCAAGGCCGTCGGCATCGCCCCCACCAAGAGCTTCCCCGGCATCGACCTTCTCGACACCTCCGCCGTCAGCGCCCGCAAAACACTCTATGGCGAATGCTTCACCCACAACTTCGTGGATCTCAATGTCCCCGCCGCCAGCCTGCGCTGGCGCTGGATCATCAACGGCTTCGACAAGCTCATCATCCCCGACAAAACCAACCAGCCAAACGATGTCCTGGAATTTTACGATCTAAAAGCAGATCCCACCGAAGAGAAAAACCTCGCAGCCGAAAACGCAGACAAAGTCAAATCACTGAGCACAAAGCTGGACGCATGGTGGAAGCCATGAAGTACGACAGACACTCCTGTCTGTCGGCCAGCGCCCTCGCCATCCCTCAGCAGCCACACGTTACTGCTCCGGCCCCGTCCCGCTTTGCATTCATTCCGGCATCCACAGACCAAAGTGTCCGTAATGCTCACGTGAAATAACCTCTCGCTCCCCTTCCGCGAATCGACAAATTCACGGGCTCCCCTGACCGCCGAGTTGGCAGTCCCGGCCGTCCCCATGCCCACTCGTTTCTACCCACCTCCCGGCACGACTCCACCCATCGAGTCAGACACCGAATTCCTGACCGCATTCAGAGATCACGAATTCGACCAGCACTATCCCGAGCACATTCGCGAACAATCCGCCTGCCACTGGACCCCCATGGATGTCTGCCAGATGGCCGCGCAAATGCTCGTCGAGAAGCCCGGCACCCGCGTGCTGGACATCGGCTGCGGCCCTGGAAAATTCTGCGCCGTTGGTGCCACCACCACCCTCGGCCACTTCACCGGCGTGGAGCAGCGCAGCCGGCTCGTCAAAGCCGCACGCGAGCTCCTGGAGCGCCTCCGCATCACGCGCGCTGAGATCGTTCACGGCAATATCACCACCATCTCCTTTGCCGCCTTCGATGCCTTCTATCTCTTCAATCCCTTCGAAGAAAACATCCTCCCCATGCTGCGCATCGACCACGATGTGGAAATGGAGTCACGCCTCTACGACGACTACACCCTGCACGTGCAGCAGCAGCTTGAGCTAAAACCCCTCGGCACCCGCATCGTCACCTACTACGGCAGCTGCGCCGAAGTCCCCGAATGCTACACCTGCATCAAAACAGCCTACGACGGCACCTTGAAGCTCTGGCTAAAGACACGCTCACACCTCGAAGACGCAGAAGAAGATGCGCCACCAGACCCCTGTCGCTTTCCACACCTCATTTAGGCGCGCTTAAAATCATTTAGTGTCATCATATCCAAGGCGGCCAAAGCAGTTCTCCCTCTCCCCGCCCCTGAACCACGACGAAAACACATACTTCTCGTGGGGGAGAGGGCCAGGGTGAGGGGCCAAAGAAGATCCTTCGCCAGCTTGGGATTCAGGCTTCAATAGCGCTACTCATCCTAACAAACCCCTCAACACGCCGTCACACACGGAACCCCACCCACCTCATCCGGCTCCGCATACTTCCGTACCCCAGCGCCCCCACCACGCCGAAACACCAGCGCCACCAGCGACAGCGTAGCCAAAGAACTCAGCGGCATCAAAATCGCAGCCAGCAGCGGACTCAGATGCCCCATCAGTCCCACGATCACCGTGACAATATTATAGGTCACTGAAAACCCAAAGACCGCATGCACCGCACGACGATGCGTGGCGGCGATGTCCAGCAGGCTGCTCATGAAGCGCATGCTGTGTCCCAGGAAATAGAAGTCCGCCTTGTGCTCCAAAAAGCTGCGTCCCGTCACCGGACTGCCAGCACATGATGCCGCATCAAACGCCAGACTGTCATTCGCACCATCACCGATGTAGAGCGTGCCCTGCGGCTCATGGCCGGAGATCCACGCCGCCTTTTCATCCGGCGTCAGGCTGTGCTGCCATTGCTCCGGCTGAAGATGCAGCTGCTGGGCGATCGCCGCCACCTTGGCCTCGCGGTCACCACTGAGGATGCTCACCCGCAGCCCACGTGCCTGCAGCGCTTCCACCTGCGCCAGAGATTCAGCGCGCAGCGCATCACGAAAACGGAAGGCGCAGAGCGTCACACCATCCCGTGTGAAGATCGCATCTGCAGACGCATCCTGCGGTCGTGAGATCGCCCACACCGCGCCTGCATGCTCGCAGCGCAGCCCCTGTCCGGGCTCCTCCCACACTTCAGCTTCAAATCCTTCACCATGCATGCCGCCCAGTGCATCAAACAGGCTGCGGCTCACCGGGTGCAGATTGCCGCTGGTCAGGTGGCGCAGCATCTGGCGGGATTGGTCATCCAGTTCATCCAGCATCGCAGGATTCATCAGCATCGGGTTCTCCAGCGTGAGCGTCCCCGTTTTATCAAACACCACCTGACGCAGCCGCGTGAGCTTCTTCCACAGCCCCAACGTGCGCACAAAGACTCCCTGGTCGGCCGCGCGGCTTGCAGCGATGTCATCCGCCAGCGGTGCCGCTACGCCGAGGGCACATGGGCAGGAAACAACGAACACGGAAATCATCACCTGCAGCCCACGCGCCCATTCACCCGTGTGCCACCACCACCAAAGTCCACCGACCACACCCGCGAGCACCACCACCACCAAATATCCACGCAGCAGTTTTTCCAGTCGCAGATCCCGGTGCTCCCCACCACGGCGTGCATCCAGCAGCTTGTGCAGTGTCGATTCACTCCAAGATTCCAAAGCCACCGCATTCAGCGTGCGTGTGCCCGCGTTCAGCGCACCTGAAGGCAGAAGCTGGCCGCTGCTCCGCGTGCAGGAGTCGCTCTCTCCGCTGATCCACTCCAGGCTGATGCTCGCATGCTCATCCGTCAGTTTCGCTGCCACCGGCACCGCCTGCCCGGGCTTCACGGTGAAGGTCGCGCCCGCTTGCAGTGACTCCAGCATCTCTGCCTCAGGGATGGAGGGATCACGCAGCAGCCTGCGGCGGTTTCTCGCCACCGCCATCTGCTGTACCAGCCTGCCGCCCAGCATCAGGAAAATGAACATCGCCACAAAGTCGAAGTACTTCAGCCCCGGCTCACCACTCATCCAGCCAATGAGCGACCCCACATAAGCCGCCAGAATGCCAAGCGTGATCGGCGTATCGATGTGCAGCACCCCAGCACGCAGCGCATGCCAAGCACGCTGCGCGAAGTAGCTTCCACCCACCAGCAGCGACAGCGTGGCCGATGCCGCCGCCACCAGGTCAAACCAATGCGCAAAGGGAAAGTCCGCCGGCATGCCAAAGTACGCAGGCAGGGAGAACGCCATCGCATTCATCGCAAAGGCGCCGCACACACCGGTGCGGCGCTCCAAGCCGTTGTCACGGGTTTGCCCACCATCGGCACGCTGCATGCCCAGCAGATAGCCAAAGCGCTGCAGCTCTCGCGCAAACTCCACCGGCTGAAATTTTCCCGGCTGCCACGCCATGCGCAGTTCACCACTGGAGATGTCCACATTGATTTGCGTGCCACCCAGTTTGGCAAACACCCGTTCAATAAGCCAGATGCAGGCCATGCAGGAGAGACCCTGCACAGACACGCTCAGCTCAGCAGCCACATCCTCGCTTACCCGTGTGCCCTCTGCAGCCAGCGTGGCGGCTTCCAGCCACCCATAGTCCTGCTGCCGCATGGCCTGCGCAGGAACGGGCGGCAGGTTCAGCCCGGACTTGAGATCATAAAAATGTTCCAGTCCATTTTGCTGCAGCATGTCATGCACAGAGTGGCAGCCCGCGCAGCAAAAGCCGTCGCTGCGGGTGTTGGGGACCGGTGTCCCGCAGTGCTTGCAGGTCGTGTTCATAAGCTTCAAAAAAATCAGTTCATCGCATGGCAGCAGCTCGCAGCCTCACTGCTTTCAAAGTCCAGCGTATCCCGCAGCCGCCACGCAAGCACGACCGCCGTCACCAGCGCCAGCCCCCGTTGCACCTTCCGCATCGTCGCAGGCTGCAGCCGCCCGCCCAGCAAATGAAGCTGCGTCTGCGCCAAAAACAGCAGCGGCAGCGTGCCCAGACCAAAGGCCACCGCAAATCCAGAACCCTTCATGGCGCTGCCATTCGCCGAGGCCAGCGCCAGCATCATGTACAGCGGCCCGCAGGGCAGCAGCGGCGTGGCCAGCCCGAGAAGCGCGGCACGCCAGGTGCTCTTCATCTTAAACGCCGCCGTCTGCACCCGGCGCAGCCCGGCGGAGAGAAAACGCGGCTTGGGCAGCCAGGCATCCAGCCCCAGTCCCACACAGGCAAAGGCCAGCACCAGCAGCCATGGCAGCACCATGCCCGCCCCATGTTGGAAAAAAGCCAGCGGCACCGCCCCTATCGCTCCAGCGATAGCGCCCGCTGCGCCATAGGAAATCATGCGCCCGGTGTGGTACAACGCCGTGCTGCGCATGAAGCCGCCACCTTTCGGCCCGATAGCCCACGAACACGACAGCGGCCCGCACATGCCCACGCAGTGGACGCTGGTGACAATGCCCGCCACGAAGGCTGCGGCGCTGGTGTCGATCTGCATCATGCCGGTATCAGATGCTTGAGCGGCACGATCTCCGGTTGATTGTTGAGTGCGATGTAAAACAGCACGCTCCACGCGCTGAGAAGCACCACAAAGGCCAGCACCACCCACAGCCACGGCCGGCTGGCGATGCAGCCCAGGGTTTCACTTTTGGAGATATTGTCCGGGGTCAAGGTAGTCATTGGATTTCAGGGTTGGGTCAGGTCCGGTAAACTCGAAAGGCTTGGTGCGGTAGATCTTGCCGTCCTTCGTGTCGGTGATGACGATGCTGAGCTTGAAGGGGGCTTTGAAGTCTTTCTCCGGCAGCGTGATCATCAGCGGTTTCAGTTCATCTCCCTGCGCGGCGATGGTGATCGGCGCGTCCGCACCTGCGGCGGCCAGTCCAGCGGGCAGTCCGCCATCCAGCGCCAGCGTGAAGGTGCGCGGCTCATTGCGCTTGTTGATGAGACGCACGAGGAACTGGTTCCGCACGGTGTTGTTCGTCACATAATACGGCGAGCCCTGCATGCGCAGCACATTGGCGCGCATCGGCTCGATCCGGCTCGCCGAGAACGCAAACACAGCCACCCCGAGAAACAGCAGCCCGGTATACAGAATAATGCGCGGGCGGATGAAGCGCGTTTTGCCACCGTTAAAACCGACGAGGGAGGAGTAGCGCACCAGCCCGGGTTTCCGCCCCAGCTTCGTCATGATCGTGTCGCAGGCGTCCACACATGCCGCGCAGCCGATGCACTCAAGCTGCAGTCCGTTGCGGATGTCGATGCCCGTGGGGCACACCTGCACGCAGCGCAGGCAGTTCACACAGTCTCCCGCTCCCACTGTGCCCGCCTTGCCGCGTGGCTCGCCGCGCTTTTTGTCGTAGCCCACATTGATCGTGTGATCATCCACCAGCGCGGACTGCATGCGGCCATACGGGCACATGATCACGCAAAACTGCTCACGAAACCAGCTGAACGCCCCATACAAGCCGGCGGTGAGAAACATCACCACCCCAAAGGCGATCATGTGCGCCTGTGGCGAGTGATGCATCATTTCATACAGCTTCTCCAGCGAGACAAAGTAGCTCAAGAAGATGTGCGCAATGATCAGCGAAGAGAGGATGTACAGCGCATGTTTGACCACACGTTTGGCGATCTTTCCCGCCGTCCACGGTGCCGCGTCCAGCTTGCGCCGCGCCGAGGCATCGCCATCCACCAGCCGCTCAATGCGGCGGTAGATGTGCTCCAGAAACACCGTGTAAGGGCAGGTCCACCCGCACCACACGCGCCCAAACAGCGCGGTGATATAAAACAGCGAGAACCCCAGACCCGTCACGAGGAAGAAGCCCACCCACAGATCCTGCACCGCCAGCGTCAGGCCCATGAAGTGAAAGCGGCGGTTCAGCACGTCCAGAAACACCGCCGGGAATCCGTTCACCGGAATCCACGGCAGCGCCACATAGATGATCAGCAGCAGCAGCGCCACCAGGCGCCTGCCCCGCGTGAATTTGCCGGACACATCGGCCGGGTGCAGTGTCTTCTTGCTGCCATCTTCATTGATGGACCCAAGAGAAACGAGGTTCAGGGGGTTAAGGGGCATATGGGGGCCTGGCGGCTATTTGGCAGCAGGCGGTGGGATGACGGCGGCGGGTGCAGCGGTGGCTGCTGCTGCCGGCGCGGCAGGGGCGGCTCCCGGTGCGGCTGCTGGTGAATCTGCGGCGCGCGTGATCGGCTCGCCTTCTTTGTGATGACTCAGGACAAACGCCACCACTTCACTCACACGCTTCATGCCCAGCACCAGCTCCCATGCGGCCATGCCTTTGGTGATGTCGGGCGAGCCTTTGCGGACGATCTTGAAGATCTCCGTCGGCTTGCCGCCATGCTTCCATTCCTGGTCGTTCAATGGCAGGCCCGGCAGTTTGACTCCGGCAAGTGTCCCGCTGAGATCAGGCCCGTGGCAGGTGACGCACATGCCCGGTGTCATGAAGGTGGCCTTGCCGGCCTCCACGGCGGCGGGATCACGTGAGAGCGCCCATAGCTGCTCGTCACTGATGGATTCCATCTGCTTGTCACGTGCCGTCTGCATCTCGGCCATCGCCTTGTCGATCACGACCGTGTCACTGCTGCCCAGGCCAAGCTGATAGTAGCACAGCCAGTGGACCACAAACCACGCGATGGCGATGTAGAGGGTGAACAACCACCAGTTCGGCAGTTTCTGGTCATACTCCTGAATGCCGTCGTAGATGTGGTCGCGAAGTTGGGGCTCGTTGTTGGGGGATGGCTTCTTGGGGTCCATGGCAGGGAGAGAGTTATTCAAGTGGCAGACGTGACATGTGCTCGGCCTTGTCTTTGCGCAGCAGCATGCCGCGAAGGGTCATGATGCCGAAAACGAGCACGGTGGTGGCGAAGGAGATGACAGGCACGACGAGGTGCCAGTTTTCGTAAATGATGCGCTTGTACATGGGCTGCTTGGGAGGGGCGTGGGGTTACTCTGCGCCGTTGGCTCGGCGGCCGTTGTCAGGAATGATCGGGGCGAGCGGGAATGGCACTCCCTGTCCTTTTTTCGCGAGCGCTTCCTCCACCGCTGGCTGCTCAAACTGGCCGAGCTTCTGCAGGTAGGCGATCACCGCCACCATCTCGCTGTCGGGCCGCACCACGATGTTCGACTTCTTCAGCTCCGTGGCGATCTTCACGCCCTGCTCAAGCGCCTTCATCTTGATCTCCGTGCCATCCATCGGCGGATAAGGCACGCCCAGACGGCGCAGCACGGCGATCTTTGCGGGCAGTGCTTTTTGATCAAACGGCTTCGTGTTCAGGTGCGCATACGGCGGCATGTTGGACTGCGGGGACATCGAGCGCGGGTCCATCAGATGCTCGTAGTGCCAGGAGTCCGGACGCTGGCCGCCTTCACGTGCCAGATCGGGCCCCGTGCGCTTGGAACCCCACTGGAACGGATGATCATAGATGCTCTCACCGAGGCGGGAATAGTCACCGTAGCGCATCACATCCGGCACTAGCGTGCGGATCATCTGCGAGTGGCAGTTGTAGCAGCCTTCGCTCACATAGATGTCGCGGCCTGCGAGTTCCAGCGGCTCATAGAGCTTCTGGATGCGGTCTTCCACGTTCTTCGCGCTGTTCACCGTCACAGTCGGGATGATCTGGATCAGACCACCGATGACCACGGCCACAAACGTCAGCACCGTGAAGGGCAGGTAATTGTGCAGCAGGCTCTCATACCAGAGCGCCCATGTGTGGCTTGTCTTCTGGAAGCGGCGCACCGCCAGGAAACCGAAGATGATTGCACAGACAAGGGAGGCGATGTCAGCGCCCGGAGGGAGAAAGATCCAGCCGAAGACCAGCAGCATCGCGCCAAAGGTGCAGGCCGTGGGGTCGTTGAAGAAGGTTTCCTTCATGCCCATCGTGTCTGTTTGGCCACGCTGGAGCACCGCCACCTCACGCACCTCGTTCACCGGCTTGCCGCTGCGGATGGTCTTCCACAGATTGATGCACATCACGATCCAACCCAGAAGGAACATGCCGCCGCCGATGATGCGCAGCCCCATGAGCGGGCGGATCGCCTGCAGCGTGTCCAGGAAGGTGTTCTTCACAGCCAGCCCGTCAGCAGTGACCTGATTCAGCATCAACCCCTGCATCACGCCGCTGATCCACATCGCCACCACGTAGAGCAGGATGCCCAGCGTGCCGATCCAGAAGTGGAAGTTCGCCAGGCTGATGGAATACAGCTTGGTGCCCCACAGGCGCGGTGCCAGCCAGTAGAAGAGGCCTGCCGCCATGAAGCCGTTCCAGCCGAGCGCCCCGCTGTGCACGTGCCCGATGGTCCAGTCGGAGTAATGGGAGAGCGAATTCACCGCACGAATGGAAAGCAGCGGTCCTTCAAAGGTGGACATGCCGTAGAAGGTCACACCGGCGATGAAGAACTTGATCACCGGATCAGTGCGCAGCTTGTCCCAGGCTCCGCGCAGCGTGAGCAGGCCGTTGAGCATGCCGCCCCAGCTCGGTGCCCACAGCATCAGGCTGAAGAACATGCCCAGCATCTGCAGCCACTTGGGCAGCGCCGTGTTCAGCAGATGATGCGGACCTGCCCAGATGTAGAGGAAAACCAGCGACCAGAAATGCACGATCGACAGACGGTAGGAGTACACCGGACGCTCTGCCGCTTTCGGCAGGAAGTAATACATGATGCCGAGGATCGGCGTCGTCAGGAAGAAGGCCACGGCGTTGTGCCCGTACCACCACTGCACCAGACCGTCCTGCACACCACCAAAGATGCCGTAGCTGTGCGTCCAGCTCGTGGGGATGGAGAGATGGTTCACGATGTAGAGCATCGCCACCGTCACGATCGTGGCGATGTAGAACCACAGTGCCACGTAGAGACTGGGCTCATTGCGCTTGTGCAGCGTCAGGAAGAAGTTCACCGCAAACACCACCCAGATCACCGCCACGGCGATGTTGATCGGCCAGATCAGTTCGGCGTATTCCTTGCCGCGTGAAAGGCCCAGCGGCAGCGTGATCGCCGCCGCCACGATGATGAGCTGCCAGCCCCAGAAGTGGATGGCGCTCAGCGTGTCATTGCCCATGCGACACTTGCACAGCCGCTGCGTGGAGTAGTAGATGCCTGCGAACATCATGTTGCCCACGAACGCAAAAATCGCCGCATTGGTGTGCAGCGGACGCAGGCGGCCGAAGGTCAGCCATTCAGCGAGGTTGAGCTGGTGGAAGTTAAGCTGGCTGGCGATGAACACGCCTGCGAGCATGGCAACGACGCCGAAGATGATCGAGGCCAGCATAAACTGGCGGACGACTTTGTCGTTGAATTCAATGGGTACTTTGGAGGCTGCGGTGCTAGTCATGGGAAAGGGATTGTGTGGAAAGTGTTGCAGGCACGGTCACGCGAGTGCCCTCAGGTTCGTCGAGTGGCAGCAGCGCATCTTGTTCGAGGCTGCCCCTCCGTCTTTGCCCCCGCTCGGCCAGATACAGGGCCGCAAAAAGGACGGCGAACATCAGGCTGACGAAGATGGTGACTGCGAATACTTCCATAAGGGGCTGCGAAGCATCAGGCTCTCGCAGGACCCATAGAAGCGCAGATTACCCCCCGTCGCTCCCCCCCCCTTGGTAATGCCTCACCCGATCTTGTGACCTAGCGCAATTCCTGCGCTTTTTCCGCTCCTGTCACTTCTCGAAAATCGACGGCTCATCACGATCCGCGACCTTGAGATAACGGAAATAAACCTCGAGCTGAAGCGTGCACAGGCACTGACGGTAAATCGCGTCTGCCGCATCCCCTGCAGGCCAGTTCGGACGTCCCCGTTTGAAGGAGCCGTCAGCCTGCTGCGCGCCGAGAATCTGTGGCAGAAACTGCGCATTGTAGAACTTCCAGTCATCCGCCCCCGCCTGAAAGAAAGCCTGGGTGTAATAATACCAGCAGTACAGGTTGCAGTTGCGCTCCCAGTCCAGCGGTTCGCTGGTGAGAAACTCCCGCAGAAAACGAATCCCCTTCTTCACCGGAGTCGCCTTGTTGTGCGCCAAAGTCTGCAACCCCAGCAACCCACAGCCAGTGAGACTCCACTGGTTGTAATGCTCATCCCGGTTCGTTTTGCCAAAACCGCCGTCCTTCGTCTGCTTCGACTCCAGATAATCACAGCACCGTTTGATCGCCCCATCAAGCCCCGCAATCTTCAAACCCGAATGCTTCGCCGCCTTCAGCGCCTGAAACTGCCAGCCACTCACCGACAAATCCTCCCCTCGGCTGTCCTTGTTGTAAGCAGTCGGCAATCCCGCATTCTTGCCGCCATAGGTCCATGAGCCCTGCGGATTCTGCTGCTCGATGATGAGCTGCACCCCCTTCTCAAAAACATCACGCAATCCCGGCAGGCTGCGGTTTCCCAGCCGGTAAAACGAATACATTTCGCCGAGCGCGTAAGTCGCGATTCCATGCTCATAAGTTGCGGAATTCGACACAAGATTCTCCGCCAAAATCCCATATCGATTCTTCCTCGCGAGCTCCACCAAATAAAGCATCCCATTCCGCACATTGTCGCCGTAGAACGCCGAATCCGGCGTCTCACAGCGCCCCAGGTAACAAAGCAGCGTCAAACCCGTCATCGCCGCCTTGTTCGCCCTCCCCCAGGAACCATCCGCATTCTGCTGCGTCTTCAACCACGCCAACGAGCGCGAAACTGCCATCTCACACTCCGGCGTGCCCCCATTTTCCCTCAATTTCTCAAGCCGGTTCTGCATCGAGCAACGCCCTGCAAACATGTTGGGAGCACGAGCCAGCATGGTCATAGGCCCGGCCCCATCCGAGCCTAAACCATTGCTGATAAACACATTAAACAACCTTCCAATATCACCCCCCTGCCCTGCCTCCGGCAACGGCATCGCTTCACCGTCCATCAGCACAGGCCCCTCTCCCACTTCCACCCCAATCCGTGTCTGCGGCACCCTTCTCACCATCGCACTCATCTGCTTCATGCTGACTCGATGTTCCAAATCTTGCGAAGCCTTCACACTCGCCTGAGTTTGCCCCGCCGGAATAAAGTCCACCTCCTTCTTCGCGATCTGGGAGCCGACGATGATCACACCAGCCAGCAGCAACAAACCGAAATGCACCGCAAGGCTTAGCAAAAGCGAGCCACCACCCAACTGCCGCCAGCACCGCAGCCACACCGAAGTGCGCACCTGCGGTAATGGTGCCGCATCTTCCACCATCACCGCCTGCATAATGGGTTCCGCCGCAGGCGGCGGCTGAAACCGCTCCCAGCCGGGTGGCACTTGATACGCAGACGGCTGATTGGGATCGTTCGTGTTCATGGCGGCGTGGAATCACACCGCATGACGCTGCACTGAAGATCCTCTTGGGATAAATCTATTAGCTGCGCTGGAGATGCCGGTAAGGCAGCGTCTGCAGATTGCTGCTGCAAGGTCCCGGCGTATCCACCCACAGCATACGGGCGGCGATCTTGTCATAGGCGCGGCGGTGAGCCACGGCGGCTTTGACGGCGACCACCGAGAGATTTTCCACCGCGATGCCCTGGCTGTGCCACTGCCCAAGGTCGAAAGGCGGGGTCTTCACGCTGGTGATGAGAATAGTGATGCCTGCATGCCGGACCACAGCGCAGCGGCCCATGTCGAAGGCATCGCCGCACATGCTGGCGAGGTGGCTGTTCTTGTCTTCGAGTTCAAACCTACCGCCGTTCAAGGCGACGAGTTCGACTTCGAGTTCCAGCGGGCCTGGGTCAAGACGGCTGCCTTTGCCGCCGAGTTTGAGGGTGCGTGCACCGGCTTCGATTTCGCTGACGGACTGCGGATCGTTGATGCAAATGGCAGCGTTTGGAATGCCATGGCGAATGAGCGCACGCAGCAGTCCGGTGCAGTCTCCGGGGGCACCGCCACCGATGTTATCGGCGGGTTCCACAAGCACGGTCAGGCCCGCAGGCAATGGTTTGAGCTGTTCGAGAACTTCATCCGCGGACGGATCGGTGATCTGGCCGAGGTGGCTGAGTTCATGCGCACGCTTGCTGAGCGCTTCCAACGGCTGCGTCGCATCCGCCGTGGTGCAGGCGACGAAGCTGACTCCGGTGTCCGGGGTGTCGGCAAAGCTGAAGCCTGCGACAATGTTCATGACCCAGAGCGAGGGGTTCTCGCTTTCAAACTGCCGCGCCATCGTTTCCAGCGTCAGCATGGGATCATTCGCCGTGCCGGTGCCGGTCGGCGGCCAGTTGAGGCCCGGCTGCAGGAGCTGCATGTGCGGACGCTGGCCGGTGGTGAGGCAGCGGTTCAGCAGGCGCGCGGCGATCAATCCAGCCTCGCGTGCGTCCGTATGCGGGTTTTCGCGGTAACCTACCAAACAGTCGGCCAGCGCAGCCATCTGCGGCGAGAAATTGGCGTGCAGATCGAAGACCCCAAAGATGGGAACCGTGGTGAGGGTGCGCAGTCGGCGGAGGATTTCGCCTTCCACATCGAGGAGGGTTTCCGAGACCATGGCACCATGCAGCACCAGGTAGATGGCGTCGTAGTCGGCTTTGGCAGCAGCGGGGGCGATGTCGTTCCAGAACTGCTCGATGACTTCATCCGCTACGGTGACGGAAGGCTGCGCGCGGTAGTCGGCGGTTGGAATCATCTCCCAGCCGAATTCATCGGCCAGTTCCAGGACGCCACCGAGGGGTGAGGAGTCTCCTTTGCTGGCCCAGAGTTCCTCGCCTCGCAGGATTTGGAAATCGGAGAGCGGGGTGAGGCCGTCGAGAAAGGTGTGGGTCTCGTGGAAGAGACCGGCGATGAGGATGCGCATAGTGGAAGATTAACGCACAATGACGCGCGTTCCTGGCCGAATGAGTTGCGGAAGTCGAATGGCGTCCCAGTTGGCAAAGCGGACACAGCCGGCGCTGCGGGTGCGGCCAATGGTGCGCGGCATGGCGGTGCCGTGCAGGCCGATGCCCGACTTGCTCAGGCCGCACCAAATGACGCCAATGGGGCTGTTCGGCCCCGGTGGAATCTGAAACGCCTCCTCCCCGCGCACGCCTTCTTCGAGGAACTGCTTGTCATAGCGGAAGGTGGGTGTGGCCATCATGGTCACCACTTTCCAGGTGCCGACGGGGATGAACTGCGGCTTGCCGGGGGTGATGGGGAATGCGGCCAGCATCATCTCCTTGTCGCTGTAGATGGCGGCCATGCGCTCCGTGGTGTCCACCACGATGGTGTGGCTGCTGAGGGTCGCATCCGTTTTGAAGCTCTGCATCGGCTTGATGTCCTCGATGCGGAAGGACTTCACGTTGGGCACCACAATGATGTCTCCGGGCTTGAGCGTGGCCATGTTCTTCTTGGGATTGATGACGGTGAGGAAGGACTCGTCCGTGTGGAAGCGCTCGGCGATGAGCTCCAGCATGCTGCGGTAGGCCATGAATGGATAGACCGACGCTTTTTCATAGTCTTCGGGCAGATCGGCGGTCACGTAGCGGGTCAGGATGGGCTGGATCTTGAACGCGGCGAAGATGATGGGCACCTCGGCTTCCGCTTCCTCCTGAATGCGCGCCCAGTTGTAGAGATCCTTGTGACCGTGCGCGAAGTTGTAATTCACCACCGCCTTGTAGGTGAACTCACCGATGGCGCCATCCAGCTTGCCGGGGCCAAAGAGGTTTTTGTCGAGGAAGATCTGGATGCGCAGGATGGTATCGCGATCCTTGGGCACGGAGGGATCGTCCTTGGCCGGGCCCAAATCCTGAGCATGGGCCACGAGCGTCAAAAGACAGAGCAGAAGGAGGTGTTTCAGCATCGCCCCCATGCTAATTCGCCTTCGGCAATGAGCAAGAGAGTGCGAACCCTTGCCTGAAACGGATATGGCGCTTAGCTTTTCGGCACCCATGCCCGTCACCGTCACCGACACCCGCACCCCGGAACAGCTCCGCCAGCACTACGACGTGGAGCGCGAACTCGCCGACCGGCTGCGAAATGCGACCAAGGAGCAGCGCCGCACGCTCTACTCGGAAGTCTATGACGAGCTGTTCAAACGCGTGCCGCAGCACCCGCAGCACACGAACAAGTCCTCCCCCGAACGGCTGGCGGCCGATGTGGCGGAGAAGATGGAGATCCTGACGCCCTTTTTGACGCCGAAAACGGTATTCCTCGAAGTTGGGCCGGGAGATTGTGAGCTGGCCAAAACGGTGGCGGCCCAAGTCGCCCAGGTGCTGGCAGTGGATGTGTCCGATGAAATCACCCGCAAACGTGTGCTGCCGGAGAATCTGCGGCTGGTGCTCTCCGACGGCAGCACGATCCCGGTGGAACCGGGCAGCGTGAACGTGGCCTACAGCAACCAGTTGATGGAACATCTGCACCCGGAGGATGCGGTGGAGCAGCTGCGTCACCTGCATGCCGCGCTGGCTCCCGGTGGCGTCTATCTTTGCATCACCCCCAGCCGCTTCACCGGGCCGCATGACATCAGCTGCATCATTGATCGTGAAGCGAAGGGGTTTCACCTCAAGGAATACACCGTGGGTGATTTATCCGCGCTTTTCCGGCAGGTCGGTTTTGCCAAAACACGCATCATTTTCGGCGGGCGTGGCAAATTCATGCTGCTGCCCACCTGGCCGGCTGTAATCTGTGAGAAGCTTCTGGACTTGCTGCCTCATGGACTGCGCAAAGCAATCGCGCTCAAGCCGCCGTTTCGGTGGCTGTTTGGGGTGCGGCTGGCGGGGTTTAAGGGGTGAAAAAGTAGACCAGTTGCGCTGCAACTGGAGGATTCCGGACCAGACCAGTTGCGGCGCAACTGGTCAACTTTACTCCCGCAGCGACTGCAACCAGCGGTCGAGCTGCTGCATGAGCTCGGGAGGACCATCATTGGGGAAGTTGTCGATCAGCCAGGTGACGTCCTCGCGGGCACCGGCTTTTTCACCGAGGCGCTGACGCATCTGCGCGCGGGTGAGGCGCTCGGCGGCGGACTGGGGATCGATGGCGAGGACGAGATTCAAATACGGGAGGGATTCGCGCAGGGAGCGGCTGTCATCGAAGACGCTGCTCATGAGATTGCGCAGCATGCGCAGGAGGATGGCCTGCTTGGAGGTGGGAGAGAGGGCACCCTCAGGGAAATGGCCGTCTTCGGTGAGGTCCTTCGCGGCCTGCTCCACGGTGACGAGCTTGCCATGCTCAAACACATCCACGAGCTGGAGTTCGCCTTCAGGGCCGTCGCGATAGCCGACCATAAACTTGCCGGGCAGCGGCACGCCAAACACGCCCTGCACTCCGAGTGCGGAGGCGAGCTCGACATAGAGCACGCTGAGCGTGATGGGCAGGCCTTCGCGGTCATCGAGGACTTCGTTGAGGTAGCTGTTGGAGCGGCTGCCGTAGTCGCCGCGGCTGCCATGAAAGCCGTTCTCTTCAAAGAGGTAGCGGCTGAGACGTTTCACCGCAGGGATGGTTCCTTTCGTGATTTCGGGATCGTCTTTGAGATCCAGCACCATGGCCTTGAAGCTGTTCAAGTAGGTGGAGATGTCGATCTCTGGATTGTCATGGCGCGCCAGCAGGAGGGCGCAGCGCAGCAAATTTATTTCTGGCTCGGGCTTGGCGAGTTCGGCGAGGATTTCCTTGGTCATGGCGCGGCGGTGCAGTTCGCGCTCGAGATCGCGGAGCTTTGCGGCTTCTTCCTCCAGCCTGCGGCGCTGCTCCACGAGCACGCGACGGGCGGCGGCGGGGTTTTCCAGCAGGCCGTCCAGAGTTTTGTCGGCGGTGGCGGCGGCGGCGATGTATTCCTCCACCTTGGAGCGGAGCTGGGAGGCGACTTCGGGTTGAAGGGGTTTTTCTGCGAGATCGGTTCCGACGCGGAAATTGCGGAAATCCGCCACGGTGGTTCTGAATTTGCACAGCCCGGCGGAGCCGCTGCGCAGGCCGGTGTCGTCGCTCTCGATGACCTGCTTGCCATTCACAAAGCAGACCAGGCGCTCAGGCTCGACGCGCACGCGCAGGGTGTTCCATTCACCGGCCTTGTAGGCATCACTGGGGACGTCGGCGAGGATGGTCCAGGAATAGACATCGGGGCCGTTGAAGCGGGTGAGGCGCAACTTGCCGCCGGAGGCGTAGAAGCCATAGTGTTTGTCGCTGCCGTCGGAGCAGAAGGTGAGACCGGCGGCACCGGCTTCATCATCCAGCTTTACCGTCACCGCAGTCTCAAAGGTGCCCTCCGGGACCTTTTGCGTGGAGAGGCAGAGCGCACGACCGCCGAAGCCTGCACCAGGAAATTCGGACCGGATGACGCCGGCATGCTGCGTCCACTGCGCGCCCAGAAAGGTCTGCCACTGCTTGGGATTCAGCGCGCCGATGGTCAGCCAGCGGGACATGGGGACGGGGTTCGGTTTTTCGATGAGGGTTTTGAGGTCGTTCACCGGCATGGCAAAGCCAAGGTTGTCGGTCTTGAGGGACTTCAATGTGAGCAGCCCCAGCACGTTCCCTTGCATGTCCAGCAAGGGGCCGCCGCTGTTGCCTTTTTCAATGGGCACCGCGACCTGCAGCATCTCCAGGCCGTCGATGTCTCGGGTGGCGGAAAGCACGCCCTGTACAATGCTGAAGCCCAGACCTTCCGGTGCTCCCATGGCGACGATGGGATCGCCCTGGCGGGCTTTGCTGGAATCTCCCAGCGGCAGTGGCTTGAGGCCCTTGGCGTCGATCTTGATCAAGGCAAGGTCGTGGTGGCTGTCGCTGGCTTGAACGACGGTGACATCGTAGGTTTTGCCATCGTGCATCTCCACCTGAAGGCGGCGGGCCTCACCGATGACGTGCAGATTCGTGGCGATGAGGCCGTCCTCGCTGACGATGAAGCCGGAGCCGATGCCGTCGGTTCCTTCACGGCCGAGCTGGGTGATCTTGACCAGCGAGGGGCGGATGGAGGCGGCGAGATCGGTGGCGGTGCGGGCAGGCGGGCTTTTAGGTTTGGCGGTGCCTTTGGTCGCGGCGGTGGCACCGACCGTGAAACACACGGAAAACACGACCAGAAAAAAGAGGGTGCGTTTCATGGGATGATTTGAAGATTGCGTACGTGCCGGGCGTTTGGAAAGGTCCACTTTCGTTTATGAGCATACGCCGCGCCGCCTTTCTGTCATTCTTGTCCTTTTCAACTCTCGCCACATGGGCGGACGAGTTCCCGAAACCCTTCAACACCGAAAAGGGCGATCCTATGCCTGCCGAGGAGGTGGCGCGGACGATGGAACTGCCGAAGGGCTTCAAGTGCGTGGTGTTTGCCGCCGAGCCGGATGTGCAGCAGCCGATTGCGATGAGCTGGGATAAAAAGGGCCGTCTTTGGGTGGCTGAAAACTACACCTATGCGGAGAACCCCATGCGCTGGGACACCAAGCTGCGGGACCGCATCATCATCCTGGAAGACAAGGACGGCGACGGCAAGCACGACGGACGCAAGGTATTCTGGGAAGGAGGCAGCTACCTGACGAGCGTGGAAACCGGTTATGGTGGCGTCTGGGTGCTGCACAACGGGACGCTGAGCTTCATCGCTGACAAAAACGGCGACGACGTGCCGGACGGCGAGCCAGAAGTGCTGCTGGATGGATTCAACGTGAAGACCATCGGCCACAACATCGTGAACGGTCTGCGCTGGGGTCCGGACGGCTGGCTGTACGGTCGCCACGGCATCACCGACACCTCGAGCGTCGGCGCACCGGGCACTCCTGCGGACAAGCGCATCAAGATGAACTGCGCCATCTGGCGCTACCACCCCACGCTGAAGATTTTGGAAACCGTGGCCCACGGCGGCACGAACTCCTGGGGGCATGACTGGAATGCCGACGGTGAGCTGTTCATGATCAACACGGTGATCGGCCACCTGTGGCATGTGATCCCCGGTGCGTACTACCGCCGCATGTTCGGCACGCATCTCAATCCGCATGTGTATGAGATCATCGAGCAGACGGCGGATCACTTCCACTGGGACACGGGCGCGGAAAAGTGGGACAGCATCCGCAAAGGCGGTGCCAGCCCGAAGACCTCGGAGCTCGGCGGCGGGCACGCGCATGTGGGAATGCTCATCTATCAGGGCGGAGTCTGGCCGAAGGAATACCACGGCGCCATGCTCACCTGCAACCTGCACGGCAACCGCATCAACATGGACAAGCTGGAGCGCGAGGGCTGCGGCTACGTGGGCAAGCACGCGCCCGACTTCATGCAGGCCAAGGACAAGTGGTTCCGCGGGATCGACCTCCTCACCTGCCCCGATGGCAACGTCGTCGTCTCCGACTGGAGCGACAGCGGCGAGTGCCATGACAACGACGGCGTGCACCGGACCAGCGGGCGGATTTACAAGATTGTGTATGGGGAGTCGAAGAAAATTGAGCCCAAGGCTTATGCCAGCCTCGAAACCATCCCATCCGACGAACTCCTCAAGAACAATTGGTGGACGAGAATGCACCGCAGACTCAGGTTTGAGGGAACAGATCCCATTAGGAAGACGGAGGACGATTCGCGAGCAGAGGCGCTCTTTAGAATGGCACTCTCCGCCAAGGACAAGGACAAGCATGTGATCCAGGCATTCAATTTGGTTTGGAACAAGCACCCCAGCGCCCCGGAAAATGTCCGTCCAGAAGACGAGAATATCGCCTGGTATTTGAATCGGTTCACCGAACTGGCCAAGGATAGCACCAATGGCCTCGTCCGCCTTCACATCGCCTCTGCACTTCAGAATCTCCCCCTCGAATCCCGCTGGCCCATCGCCAACGCTCTCGCCAAACATGCCGAAGACGCAAACGACCGCCAGCAACCGCTCATGATCTGGTACGGCATCGAGCCCTCAGTCGCGGCGGACCCGTTGAGGGGCGTAGAGCTGATCGAAGAGGCCAAGATCCCGACCGTGCGTCGTCTGGTGGCGCGCCGGATCGCGGAGATGATCGAGGCGAAGCCGGAAGCGGTGGATGCGCTGGTGGCGCTGATGACGGAGCAGAAAGATGTACGTGACGATGTGCTGGCCGGACTGGCGGCAGGCTTGGATGGTTTCAGCTCGGCGAAAAAGCCGAAGGGCTGGGATGAGTTTATCACCAAGAGCGGCGGTCTCCCGGCTGCTGGGGCGGACAAGGGAACGGCGACGTCCCCCCTCCTCGCGCTCTCCGCAGTCTTTGGCAGCGGCCGTGCTGCGGACGAACTGATCGCCATCGTGAAAAACACCGAGGGAGATGCGAATGCGAGATTGAACGCCTTCAAGAGCCTCACGCGCACCGCCAAGCCGGAGCTGCTGGCCGTGATTCGTGCGCAGATCAATGACAAGGTGCTGGGCACGGTGGCGCGCAACGCGCTGGCCGCGTATGATGATCCGAACATTCCGAAGGCGATGCTGAATCCCTGGCCCGGCCGCAGCGAGGAGCAGCAGGCCGCCACGGTGGCGACGCTGACCTCACGCCCGAGCTACGCGAAGGCGCTGCTGGAAGCGATCAAGGCGAAGAAGGTGCCAGCAACGGCGATCTCACCTTTCCAGGCACGGCAGATCCGCAGCCTGGGTGATGAATCCCTCAATACCCTGCTCACCGAAGCCTGGGGCGAGATTCGCGACACACCGGAAGCGAAGAAGGCGGAATTTACGAAATGGGAAGGACTGCTGACGAAGGACACCCTGGCCAAGGCGGATCCCTCCAAAGGCCGCATGATCTTCACGGCGGCGTGCAGCGCCTGCCACAAGCTCTACGGCCAGGGCGGTGCCATCGGCCCTGAGCTGACGGGCAGTGACCGCCACAACCTGAAGTACCTCCTTGAAAACATCCTGGACCCCAGTGCGGTGGTGCCTGCGGACTTCCGCGTGAGCGTGCTCAATCTGAAGGATGGCCGCACCATCACCGGCGTCATCCCTGAGCAGACTGAACGCACCCTGACGGTGCAGACGCCAGCCGAGCGGATCATCATTGAACGAACTCAGATCGTGAAGCAGGCGCAGCTTCCCATGTCCCTGATGCCAGAAGGACTGCTGTCGGCGCTGGGAGACGAGAATGTGAAGAATCTGATCGCCTACCTGATGTCGAACGGCCAGGTGGAGATGCCGAAGTAAGCCAAGGCGACGGGGTCTCCCGCCCCCGTCTGGAAGGCGGGGAGCCAGATAGCAACTCATGAAGGAAAATCCACCGTCTGAGTGGCACGGGGTCAGGAGACCCCGGCACCTTGGGGCGGTGGGAGTTCCAATGACCGCATGACGAAGCGTTTGCGATAATACCGCTATTCGTCATTCTGCAATGATTCGCTTTGCTCAGCTCTGCATTCGTCATTCCCCTTCCCCATGCCTCACTTCTTCGACTGGATCGCCGCTGCACGCCCGAAAACACTTGGGGCGGCCATTGCTCCTGTGGTGGTGGGGTGTGCGCTGGGGGCGAAGATTTCGGGACACTTCGACTGGTGGCTGGCCTTCTGCACGCTGGGAAGCTGCGGGGCGCTGCAGATCGCGACGAATTTTTTTAATGACGCACTGGATTCGATCAAAGGGGCGGACACGCAGGCACGCATCGGGCCAAAGCGCATCACGGCAAGTGGTGTGGCTTCGCCGAGGGCGGTGAAGTTTGCGGCCTGGCTGATGCTGGCGGTGGCGACGCTGCTGGCGGTGCCGTTGTTTGAGGCGCGGGGGCTGCCGATTCTCTTCATCGGCATTCCATCGCTGTATTTCTGCTTTGGCTACACGGGCGGGCCGGTGCCGCTGGCGTATCGTGGGCTGGGAGAACTGTTTGTGATCTTGTTCTTCGGCTTCGTGGCGGTGACGGGCACGGCCTTTGTACAAACCGGAGAGTGGTATGAAGCCGCCATCGTGGCGGGGTTTCAAATCGGCTGCCTCAGCACGGTCTTGATCGCCATCAACAACCTGCGCGATGTCGCGGAGGACGGGCAGACCGGCAAGAAAACGCTGGCCGTGCGCTTCGGCGTGGGCTTTGCGCGGGCGGAGATTGTGCTTCTCATCGTGGCGGCGCATGCAGCGGGGATTTACTGGTTTCAGCAGGGCTGGCCGCGAGCGTTCACGCTGCCGCTGATCACGCTGCCGATTGGGCTGTTTGTGGCGTGGCGGGTGATCGCCGAACCGCCCAGCCGGGGGCACAACCGCCTGCTGGCAATGAGCGGGGGGCAACTGTTGCTGTTTGCGGCGCTGATGTGCTGGGGGATTGTGAAGAGTGCGGATGTGATGCGGTGAACACGCCGGGTGCGGCGTATATGAAGTACAAAAGCTAAACCCGAATGACCGACGCCCCTATCTACGTCCATGAGTATCTCCTGCGCAGTGGCGTGGCGCTGAATGCGGTCTCGATGCGGCGGGTGTTTGCAGGAGCGCTGATCTGCGTGGATGGCGGCTATGGCTGTGTGCATCCGTGGCCGGAGTTTGGCGATGCGCCGGTGGAGGAGCAGTTGCGTCTGCTCAGTGAAGGTATCACGACTCCGGTGACGGCGATGGCGCTGCGCTGTGCGGAGATCGACGGTGCGGCGCGGCGTGCGGGTGTGAGTTTGTTTGAGGGGCTGGAGATTCCGCGCAGCCACTATTCGTGGAGCTTTGCCACCGACACCGAGGCGCAGATGGAGCGTGTGCTGACGGAAGGATGGCCCGCGATCAAGGCGAAGGGGTTTGCCAATTATGGCGAGACAACGCGATTCCTCGAAGGCTGCGCAAAGCGGTTTGAAACGCAGGGCGTGCGGTTGCGCGTGGATTTCAACGGCGTGCTGGACCGGCTGACGTTTGGCAAGTTCATCGAGTTCATGCCGCTGCGCGTGTACCGTGCGCTGGATTTCGTGGAGGACCCCTTCCCCTATGATGCGGCGGCGTGGGAGGCCGTGCGGCAAAAGTGGGGTGTGAAGCTGGCGCTGGACAAAGGCTGGAAGGACGGTACGCAGGGCTTTGATGCCGTGGTGGTGAAACCGGCGCGGCGTGACTGGCGAATCGTGGCAGAAACCCATCCGCAGCATCCGCTGGTGCTGACCTCGGCGATGGATCATGCGCTGGGGCAGATGTTTGCGGCGTATGAAGCGGCGGTGGCGCAGTCCGAGGGGCAAGCGCTGGATTTCTGCGGGCTGTGCACGGAGCATCTGTTTGAGAAGGATGTGTTCTTTGAGCGCGTGACATCCCATGGCGGCCATTTGTCAGCGGACCGCAGTGGTGGCGGGTTGGGATTTGGCGAGGTTTTGGAGGCGCTGCCATGGAGACTGCTGTGAACATGGCACCCGAGTTCTGGACGGACGGCAGCGTGTGGGTAGGCCGCTCTGAGCACACCACGGAAGGTGCGGGCTTGGCCGAAATGGCGCTGCGCGAGCTAGAGGCGAAGGACTGGTGCTTCTTTCAAACGAGCGGTACGGAGGGCGTGCGTAAATGGGTGGGGCTGACCAAAGAGTCGCTGCTGATCTCTGCGCGCGCGGTGAACGAGCACTTTGGCATCACGGCGCAGGACCACTGGCTGCTGGCGCTGCCCACGCACCATGTGGGAGGCTTCGGCATTCTGGCGCGCGCGCATCTCAGCGGCAGCCCCGTCACCCGGCTGGAGGGAAAATGGAATGCGGCGGCGTTTGTGCAGAATTGTGAAGAGGCGGGGGCCACGCTGGCTTCGCTGGTACCAACACAGATTTTTGATCTGGTAGCGGCACAACTGAGGGCACCGAATTCCATGCGTGCGGTGCTGGTGGGCGGTGGGGCTTTAAATGCAGAGCTGGAGGCTGCGGCACTGGACTTGGGCTGGCAGGTGCACCGCACCTATGCCATGACGGAGACCGGCTCCAGCGTTGCCGCGCAGCCGCGTCCGGGTGCTGAACTGGAGGTGCTGCCGATCTGGCAGGTCCGCACGGATGCGGAGGGCGTGCTAATCGTGAGCGGCCCCGCACTGGCGCAGGGTTATGCGATCTTTGAGGAAGGCCGCTGGCGCTGGGAGCCGATCCCAGCGGAAGGGCTACGCACACGCGACCGGGTGGAGATTATCGAAGCGGAGGGAAAACGCCGACTGCGCTTCCTCGGGCGCGAGGCGGGGACGGTGAAGATCCTCGGCGAGCTGGTGGCATTGGGCCCCATTCAGGACCTCATCGAGGCGCTGCGGCTCAAGCTTGGCTCAAGCACTGCAGATGCCGCCGTTTGTGATGTCCCAGATGCTCGCAAAGAAAGCCGCCTGGTGCTGGCCGTGAGCGGCATGACTGAGGGCGAAGCCGCGCAGATGCAAAAAGGCCTCAACGAAACGTTGAGGCCTTTTGAGCAAATTCAAGATGTCCGCATGCTGCATGCGATACCGCGCAGCGATCTGGGCAAAGTGCTCCTGGCAGGTCTGCGGGAGCTGCTGAGGTAATCAGTTTTCCTTTGGAGCCGAGCCATCCAGCGGGGTGATGACGGGGCGGTCTTTCATCTCGGGGGAGATGAGGTAGTTTTTCGGATTGGCCGGATCGGTGATGAAAGAGATGAGGAAGAGTTCCTCGATCTTGTCGGTCAGGGTTTCCTGGGAAGTGCGGACGGTGGCGTGGACGTAGCCCTTGTCCTTTTCCTGAACGAGGCCGAGCACGATGACTTTGAGAGTCTCCTGCTTCCGCTTGGTAGCTTCGGGCGTGAGCTTGAGCTTTTTGTGCCAGGCTTCGCGATCCACCTGATAAAACTCCTGAGGGGACATCTTTTCCAGTTCGCTCACGCCCTTCACATTGTAACCGGCGAGCATGTTCTCCTCGTCGGACATGGTTGGAGCGGACTTGATGATGTTGACCGTTTCACGCTGACGGCGCTCCAAGGAGGAGGGAACCAGCATCTGGGATGCGGTTTTCCAGTCCTGCTGCACGACGGCGGTGAGGTACTTTTTCACCAGGGCGGCGCAGGGGTGATCCAGCGGCAGCTGCTCGGCCTGGACCGGCAAAGCGGTAAGGCTGAGGAGTGAAACGGCAAACAGGCTACGAAGAAAGAAACGCACGTGCATAGAAAAGTTGTAGGGGGCGGGAGGGTTTGTAGCCGCTGGCAGAATGCGCGTCAAATAAAGAAAGCCGGAGCAGGCCGGAGTTATCGCGGGCTGCGTATTACAGGTGTCAACTTGTCATGCCTTTAGGATTTCGCTTTTCTTTATGAACAATTAGAGCCTATTTACCGACAAAGCAGTCTGCTTGATCACAACAATCAAACTATTATGAAACATCTCATCCTCACCCTCATCACTGCTGCAACATTCTCATCCTGCGCCACCGGCCCGGGCGCTCAACAGGGCGCTGTTATCGGCGGCCTCGGCGGTGCTGCTGTCGGCGGCATCATTGGCTCTCAAAGCGGTCGTGGCCTCGAAGGCGCTGCCATCGGTGGTGCGCTCGGCGCTCTGGGCGGCAATGCTATCGGCAATGCCCGTGACCGCCGCCGTGGTTACTACTATTAATCAAGCCCCTGCAAATACATTCAATCCATTAATCCAAACATGAAAAAAACTCTCCTCACTGCTCTCACCGCCCTTTCGCTGGTTTCCTGCGCTTCCGGCCCTAATGCTCAAACAGGTTCTGTGCTTGGTGCACTCGGCGGCGCAGCCGTCGGTGGCATCATCGGCAATCAGAGCGGACGTGGCCTGGAAGGCGCCGCCATCGGTGCCGGCCTCGGTGCTCTGGGTGGCAACGCCATTGGCAATTCTCGTGACCAGCGCCAGCAGCAGCAATACTACCAGGGCCAGCAGCAGGGCTACCGTGGACGCCAGCAGCAGCAGGGTTACTACGACCGCAACGGCAACTACCACTACTACTAAACGCAACGCATCTTTGCTTGCAGAGCAACGATCCCCGGAGAGCCTCACCTGATGATGTCAAAAATCGGTGAGGCTCTTCTATTTTTTCGTGAGAACGACTGGCGTTCGATACTGGTGCGTCTGAACACGCGGGACACGCATCCGCTGATCCAGTTTATCAAGTATGGCATCTGCGGAATTGGATCGCTGACCCTCACAACGGCGATTTTTTATGCCCTGTCCAGATGGGGCATGTATCCAGCCCTGGTCAGCAGTGGTGTGACCGATGAGGTGCGTGCGCTGCACAGCATCTACAACAACATCATCGCCTTTTTCTTTGGCAACATCTTTGCCTATGTGACCAATTCCCTCTGGGTATTCACCCCGGGACGGCATCACCGGGTGTTGGAGTTTGTCTATTTTTCGGTGGTCAGTTCGACAGGGTTTGCCATTGGCCTGCTCTCCGGGCCGTATCTCATCAAGTGGTATGGGATCAGCACATTGACCGCCCAGTTGATGCTGATCATTTCTTCCACTCTGGTGAATTTCATCTGCCGGAAGCTTTTTGTCTTCAAAGGCTGACCTCACATGCTGAACGTCGTCTTGTTTCAGCCGGAGATTCCGCACAACACGGGTGCCATAGGACGGCTGTGCCTGGCCACGAATGCGCGGCTGCATCTGATCAAACCTCTCGGCTTCAGCCTTGATGACAAGCAGCTCAAGCGCGCCGGACTGGACTACTGGGCGGAGGTGGATGTGCGGGTCTGGGAGAGCTGGGAGGCGCTGGCCGCGGAGATTCCTGCCGCAGCCGCGTGCTGGTTCATCGAATGCCAGGGCGAGCATACCTACTGGGAGGCCGATCTCACAGCGGATGAGATTTTCCTCGTTTTTGGCCCGGAAACACGCGGCATCCCGACCTCGGTGATCCAGCAGGAGCGCTGCCTGCGCATCCCGATGCAGGGCACGCGGAGTCTGAATCTAGCCACGGCAGCGGGCATTGTGATGTATGAGACGCTCAGACAACGCGCGCTGGCGGGCATCATGCCTTGACGCCGCGTGGCATCTGCGGAGCGTACACCCTAATTTACTACATGAGCCAGGAAGCAGCCCCACTCGCCGCACACGATGTGCACCGTACCTACCACCTTGCGGGGCATGATCTGCCCGTGCTACGCGGCGTCAATGTCGAAGTCGCAGCCGGTGAAAAGGTGTTTCTCTGCGGCCAGTCCGGTGCAGGCAAAACCACTCTGCTCTACGTCCTCGGCGGGCTGGAGCAGCCCACATCGGGAGATGTGATGGTGCATGGCCGCTCGCTGTATCAGGCGGCCGCAGCCGAGCGTGCGCGCACTCGCAACGAGGTCATGGGATTTGTCTTCCAGCATTACTTCCTGCTGCCGGAACTCACGGCTTTGGAAAATGTGATGCTGCCGGCCATGATCGGCGGCAAAAAAGCCGAGACACGCGCCCGCGAACTGCTGGACAAGGTGGGCCTCACGGCACGTCTCCAACACCTGCCAACCGAACTTTCCGGCGGCGAGCAGCAGCGCGTGGCCATCGCCCGTGCGCTCATCAACAACCCTGGCATCATCTACGCTGATGAGCCCACCGGCAATCTCGATGCAAGCACCGGCAGCGGCGTCATCGACATGCTGATGCAGGTGGTCGATGAAGCCAAAAAAACACTCGTGGTCGTCACGCATGATCAAACCCTGGCCAAGCGCGGTGACCGCCGCCTGCTCCTCAAAGAAGGCCGTCTCGAAGAAGGTTGATGCACTCGCCTTGGTGCTGAAACGAGATTAAACTTCTGCACGCGTATGTCTTCGGAATCTCCCATGCCCGCCACGGACTCCCCTCCCCTCCCAGGACCTCAGCGCCAGAAGCGCGGCTGCTTTGGCTCGCTCATCCGCCTGCTGTTTCTGCTCATCCTGCTCATTGCACTGGTGCTGCCATTCACCCCCTTTGCCGGCAAGATCAAAAAAGCCATCCAGGACATCGTCGCCTCCGCACGGAGCACGAAGGAACGCATCATCACACGAGACGTGATGCGGGATGTGATCAAGGAAGTTCCCGTCGTCAAAGAAGTGACCAAGGAGGTCATCCGCGAAGTCCAGCCGCCGCTGCCGGAGAAATTCATCCCGCGCAAGGACATCGACGTGGCCAGGCTCTTCAACGGCATCACGGTCAAGACGAACCTGATCACCGAAGAAGGCGGATTTGCCAGTCTGGAACGGCTTGATCCCGAGGCCTACAAGGCGGAGTTCCAGCTCAGCATCCGCGTGCCCAAGGCAAATCAGACGCTGGACGAACTCTCCCGCATCAACAAAAACCTGCCCGCCATCCTGCCCGGACTCGAGGTGATGATGACTGCGGCGAAGGTGAGCGGCTTCTACCACAAGCTTTACGAGAACAAAACCAACCGCGTGCAGAACGACCTCACGCGCCTCAACAGAGTCCTCGACAGTCACAACTTCTATGACACCGAGACCATCCTAGAACTGACCCACCCGACCACTCAGCGCCGCGCACTGCTCGTGCAGTCGGAGATGGATGTCGTGGCCGACGGCTCGGATGGCGACCGCATGCCGACGCTGGAGGAGTACATCTACCTCTCCGACTATTACCAGCCCTTCACGAGCTATGCGTGGGCGAAGACCACGAAGACGCCGAACCCGCTCCTCGCCAAATGGGAGGAGCGCCTGCAGAAAGCGCAGGATGAATTCTCAAAGAAGGGCCTGAGTTCATCACGCAACCGGGAGCTCAAGGTCATGATCGACCAGCTCAAGCTTGAGGTCTCCGACTTCAAGGTGCGCAGCAGTCTCATCGCGGACAAAGATCCCTTCATCGTCATCTCGCTGCTGTTCCGTGGCTATGCGGACCAGAACAAGTTCACGCCGCAGATCGGCGACTACGCGGCCGTCATTCACGAAGGAAAAATCTACCCTGCCATCTGCGGCGACTACGGCCCCAGCTTCAAGATGGGCGAAGCCTCGCTGCTCATGGCCAAAACCATCAATCCCAAGGCCACTCCCTACATCCGGCCCGAGAGCGATCTCAAGGTGACCTACCTCATCTTTCCCGGCACGGCGGAGAAGGAGCGCAGTGCGCCGGATCTCGCGAAATGGCGGGAGAAATGCCTGGCCCTGCTGGGAGAAGTGGGCGGCGTGGGTGCTGGTTTTGAGCTGCACACCTGGGAAGACCCGTTCAAGAAACCGGAGCCGCCACCACCCGTCACCGTCATGCCACCTGCGACCAGTGACGCAGCCACCCCCGGCACTCCAGGGACCATAACGGCCCCGCCGGCAGTTCCATCCACCACGACTCCCCTGCCCGGCCCTGCCACGGCACCGATCAATCTCACCCCCATCCCGCCATCCCCCGATGCGACAAAGTCCGGTGAAGTGAAAGCCACACCGAAGGCCGCGCCTGCCAAATCGAGTGGTGCGAAAGCGAAGAAGAAGTAAATGCGTTGCAAGAATGGCACTCAGTTAAGGCTGGGTATCGTTCGCTTCGCTTGCTTCTGGTCCTGCACTCACGAGAACGCGGCAGCGTCTTGGAGTGCGTGCGGCAAGCCTGGGCGCGACGCCGCTTTCGCAGGCCGGACAGAAGTCTCAGGCCAAGAGGAGCATACAACACCTAGCGAAAGCGGTGTCGGCGATGCAGGCTTGCGCCGTGCATCTCTGCCACCGCACTCCAAGACGCTGGCGCGTGACTCGGGTGCCCAAGACCTCAAGAACGCACGCCCCCTTTAACTGAGTGCCATTCATGCCTGGCAGCGTTGCTGTCTGCTATCCTCAGTCAAACACCACCGTCTTGTTTTTGACGACCAGCACGCGGTCACGTGAGTGCCACCAGAGGGCTTTGGCGAGGACGGTTTTTTCCAAATCGCGACCGAGGCGCACGAGGTCTTGCACGCTGTCTTCGTGACTGACGCGCATGACGTCCTGATGGATGATCGGACCTTCGTCGAGATCTGCGGTGACGTAATGACTTGTGGCGCCGATGATCTTCACGCCGCGCTGGAAGGCCTGATGGTAGGGCTTCGCACCGACGAAAGCAGGCAGGAAGCTGTGATGAATGTTCAGGATACGGTGAGGAAACTCCGCGATCATCGCCGGACTGATGATCTGCATGTAGCGGGCCAGCACGACGGTGTCGATGCGGTTCTGGCGCAGCAGTTCGATCTGGGCGGCCTCCTGCGCGAGCTTGTTGTCCTTCGTGATTGGAAAGTGATGAAACGGAATGCCGAAGCGCTCCGCCGCCGGCCGCAGGGTCTCGTGATTGGCAACGATGAGCGGGATGTCCACGGGCAGGTCGCCGGATTCATGACGGGCGAGGAGATCGTAGAGACAGTGGTTCTCCTTGGTGACAAAGAGGGCGATGCGCTTGCGCTGGCTGGCAAAGCTCAGGCGCATCTGCATTTCATGCCGGCGCGCCATGGGCTGCAGGCGTGATTCGATCTCTTCATTTTCGAGCGTGAACTTCTCCAGGCTCCATTCCAGGCGCATGAAGAAGGCGTTCTGCTCGGGGTCGATGTGCTGCTGCAGATCGATGATGTTCCCCTGATGGGAGAAGATGAACCCGGTCACATCATGCACGAGTCCGGGACGGTCCGGGCAATGGATGAGGAGTGTTGCGATGTCAGCAGAAGCCATGGTGAATCAGGATTACGAACGTGAAGCCGGGAAACGCGTACAAATGCCCTGGCCTTCGATCAGGCTGGGAATCTGCTCGGCATGACGACCGGAGGCGATGATGCACTCCACACCGCCGTGCACTGCGTCCTGCACGGCGCGCAGTTTGGAAATCATGCCGCCGGTGCCGAGGGTGGATTTTTCCTCTTCGGCGTGGTGGATCACGTCATCGACATTCTCGACGACAGGGATCGGACCCTCTTCAGGCTTCTTGGTGTCGCGCAGAAGTCCCGGGGCGCTGGTGAGGAGGATGAGGACGTCAGCACCCCAGAAGCGGGCGACGCGGGAGGAGAGCTTGTCGTTGTCGCCGTAGCGCAGTTCTTCGATGGCGACGGAGTCGTTTTCATTGATGACGGGCACCACCTGGGAGAACTCCATGAGACGATCCAGCACGGCTTTGACGCGCGGGGCGCGATCCGCATTTTCGAAGTCTTCATGGGTGACGAGCAGCTGGGCGACGTGCAGGCCGTGATCCCGAAGCAGGGATTCATAGGCGTGCATGAGGTGCGTCTGGCCCACGGCGGCGAGCGCCTGCAGGGTGGTCACATCGGAAGGACGTTGCTTGAATTCAAGCGGCTTCAGGCCGGAGGCCACGGCACCGCTGCTGACGACGACGACCGAATGCCCGGCACGCTTTAGCAATGCGACGGCCTCGACGAGTTTGCGCAGCTGCACAGGATCGGGTTCAGGCGCATCTTTACGCGTGAGAATACCGGAGCCGAATTTGAGAACGATGCGCTTGGAGGCCATGAGTCAGGGGGAAAACGAAGGGCGGCGAATATGGCGGGGTGCGCTGCGATGCAAAGGGCAAAAGGCGCAGGGGTGGCCACAAAAAGGCGCAAAGCGGTTCAAAAAAGAGGCGTGGGGCGGCTGTGCCAGGGAATACGGAATCCAACCGTAATTCAGAGCCCGAATCGAAAGAAGATCAGACTCTGATTTTTGCCCTTTTTGTGCCTCTTTGCGGCCAATCCGAATCTTACCACCGCACCACGGAACTGGCCCAAGTGAAGCCGCCGCCGAAGGCAACGAGGAGAACGACATCGCCCTTTTGGAGGCGGCCGGCCTTGTTGGCTTCGTCGAGAGCGACGGGGATGGTGGCGGCGCTGGTGTTGCCGTATTTGTCCAGGTTCATGAACACACGCTCCAGCGGCAGGTTCAGGCGTTCGGCGATGGCGCTGATGATGCGCGCGTTGGCCTGATGTGGAATGACGAGCGAGACATCCGCTGCGGTCAGGCCGGCGATTTCCAGCGCCTGCTGGGAGGCCTCCAGCATGCGGGTGACGGCATGCTTGAAGGTTTCGCGGCCTTCCATGTGAATGGTGTTGGGATGCGACTCGACGTTTTCGGGGGTGATTGGGCAGGCGGAACCGCCGCCTGGAACCTTGAGGACGTCAGCCAAGGTGCCGTCGGTTCCCATGACCGTGGACAGAACGCGCCCTGGGGCCTCGGTTTCCGATTCATCGGCCCGGCGGATGACCACGGCGCCGGCGCCATCACCAAAGAGCACGCAGGTGTTACGGTCCTTCCAGTTGATGAGGCTGCTGAGCTTTTCTGCGCCAATGACGAGCGCGGTGGTGCGGTTGCCGGTGTTGATGAAATGACGTGCGACCTGGAGGGCGTACAAAAAGCCGGAGCAGGCGGCCGAGATGTCAAAGCAGACGGCATTTACGGCTCCGATCTTCTTCTGCACAAAGCAGGCGGTGGACGGGAAGAACATGTCCGCCGTGACAGTGGCGACGATGATGAGCTGGATTTCCTCGGGGGCCACTCCGGCGCTGGCCATGGCACGGCGGGCGGCTTCGGAAGCGAGATCACTGGTGGCCTGCTCTGGTGCGGCGATGCGGCGCTCCTTGATGCCGGTGCGGGAGGTGATCCACTCGTCGGAGGTATCGACAATTTTCGACAGATCGTCGTTGGTCAGCACTTTTTCAGGCATGTAACTGCCTGTGCCAATGATGCTGGAGGCGCAAAAGGGCTGGGAACTAGGAGCGGGCATGGAGGGAAATGGAATGGGCGGTGGCGGCGGCTTCGATGTGCGGCCCCACCTGGTGTTGGATGGATTCGCAAGCCTGACGGATTGCATTCTTCATGGCAAGCGGAGATGCACTGCCATGGGCGATGATGGTGATGCCCCGCAGGCCCAGCAGCGGCATGCCGCCGACCTCGTCGGGATTGGTGCGGTAGTGGACGCGTTTGAAGGCGGGCTTGGCCAGCAGGCCGCCGATCTTGGTCCAGAAGCCGCTCTTAATTTCGCTCTTCACCATGCTGAAAATGGTGTGGGCCAGGGCTTCGGCGTTTTTCAAAATGACATTACCGGTGAAGCCGTCGCACACGACGACATCCGGCGGCGTTTCCCACACGTCGTGGCCTTCGACGTTGCCGATGAAATTGATGCCAGCGGTGTGGCGCAGCAGCTTGCCGGTTTCTTTGCACAAGGCATTGCCCTTTTCCGCCTCGGTGCCATTGGACATGAGGCCCACTCTGGGGTTCTCCCGGCCCAGCACATGGCGGGCAAAGACGCTGCCCATGATGGCATTCTGCACCAGATGGGAGGGCTCGCTGTCCGGATTGGCCCCGGCATCGATCAGCACCCAGTGCTTGGTCAAGGAGGGCATGATCGAGGCGATGGCCGGCCGCTCGATATGCGTGAGGGTGCGCAGTTTGATCAGAGAGGCGGTCACGGCGGCACCGGTGTGACCGGCGCTGACCACGGCATCTGCCTTGCCATCTTTGACCAGGTCCACGGCCACACTGATGGAGCTGTCCTTTTTTTTGCGCACGGCGTCGATGCCGCTGTCCGACATTTCGACGACCTGGCTGGCGGGGACGATTTCCAGTTTCGGGCTGGAGATTCCCTGCTTCTGCAGTTCCTGCTCAATGGCAGCCGGGACGCCCACCAAAAACAGTTTGGTGATGGCGGGCAGCGACTCGAGGGCGAGTTTGACGCCGCCAATGGGGTTTTGCGGGGCGAAATCGCCCCCCATGACATCCAGTGCGATCTTCATTCCTGCGGTTGCGTGAGAGTCTTCAAAAGTATCGGGAAACGAGTCTTAAAGCGTGCGGAAGCGGGAATGCAAATGGGAGTTTTTGGCCATCTAGGACAAAAACAAACCGGGAGTGCAGTGGCTGCACTCCCGGCTGAAAAAACGCAGGCTTAAACGGCGCGTTTAGTACACGCCTTCCACGATGGTTTTCTCCATCGCGCCGAAGGGGCGGACGTCGGCGACACCGTCCCAGGCATAGGGAGCGCGGGGCTTGCGGCGCATGGCCTCGTCACGCTCCAGGAAGCGGGGCATGAAGAATTCCTTGGTGAGGGTGGTGAGCTCCACGCGGCCCCAGGCGTCGTATTCGACGGTCTGGTCGGTGTTCTTCGGATCGACCACACGCAGCACGGCGCGGGGCTGCGGTGCGTAGTAGGTGATGGAGAAGTTGTCCTCCGGGGTCAGCGGCACGCTGGCGGCGAGGCCCATGAGGGTGTTGCCGTAAGTGGGGTAGAAGCCGATGCGGTTTTCCAGCACCTCTTCGACGATGAAGCGCACGTACTGCGGAGTCATGGTGGTGCCGCCGACGAAGCAGCCACGGATGCCAGCGGAGTAGAGATCCACCTTTTCAGCGAGGGCTTCGAGGAGCTTGGGAGTGGTGAAGATGGCGGAGATCTTGCGGTTCTTCAGCAGAAGCACAGCCTGGTCCACCACGTGGTCCATATACTGGCGGGCCACGTCGAACTGCTTGTTGGAGATGAGCTTCTTCACAAAGCGGGGGTCGAGATCGACGAAGTAGCAGGAGCTGCCGCGGTAGTTGGCCAGATGCTCCACGGCGAGGCGGAGGCGGCGGGGGCCGGTGGGGCCGACCATGATCCATGATTCACCCGGCGGGAAGTGCTTGTCGTCGAGCTTGTGGCTGAACTCCTCGTAATCAACGCGGAAGTCATTCCAGCCGATGCGCTGCTTGGGCATGCCAGTGGTGCCACCGGTTTCGAAAATATTGAAGGGCTTGCCTTTGAAGGCGGCGGGGACCCAGACTTCCGGCTGCTGATCGCGGAGCCATTCGTCCTGGAAATGGGTGAAGTTTGCCAGGATGTCCTCGTAGCTGTTCACCTTGCCACGGGGGTCGAAATTGTTTTTAGCCCAGTCGAGCCAGAAGGGGCAGCCGGTTTCTGGCGAGAAATGCCAGTTGATGATTTCGCGGACTTGGGTGTCGAGTTGGGTTTTGGCTTCGGCTGGAGTCATGGACGGGACGGGGGGATGGGAGCGGGGAATGTGAAACGGGAGGCAGTAAACGAAAGTGGAAATCACAGCCTTTCGATCAAGAAGCGTGAAATAAATTTCAGCAACTTCGTCAAACAGGGGTCATTTTAACGACGCAACCCAATCCACATCATGAAACTCAAGCATCTGCTCTGCTCCGCCCTTGTTCTGTTCTCGCTGGCCTCATGCGTTGTCGGTCCCGTCTATCGTCGGCCTCTCGTGCGACCCGTGGGCCGCCCGGTTGTTCTGCCCTACGGTGCACGCCCCTACTACCACGGCGGGGTGCGATACTACAATCATCACGGCGTTTGGTACCGCCCCCATGGCGGCGGGCACATCATCGTTCCGCGCCCTTATTAAAGACTCGCTGGCATGCCATTGGTGCCGCAGTTGAAAACCAGTATCGACGTGAGAAAGGTGCACAACGGCATCGCCGCTGTGATCGCCCTCGATTGCAGCGGTCCCCTTTCCCGCAAAACATGAGCCTTTCCCTCACTCAAGACGACAACACCGCCCTTTTTCGCAAAGCCTGGACGCTCTACGACGCGATCTCTGAGAAGAACTACATGTTCCATCGTGAGATCTATGACCACGTTTCCGGGGTGCTGCAGGAGCGCCATGCGCAGGGGCCTTATCACCTCCTCGATCTGGGCTGTGGGAACGCGCGCTTCCTGGCACCCTGCCTGAAAACGGCACCGCCGGCCAGCTATGACGGCGTGGATTTATCCGCCTCCGCTCTGGAGGAAGCACGCACGTATTTGCAGGGCATTGCCAACACGGGGCTGCACCACAAGGACATGCTGAAGGCGGTGGAGGACACGGACTCGGCCTTTGACGTCATCTTTAGCGGCTTTGCCGTGCATCATCTGAATGCCGCCGACAAGCAGCGCCTCTTCACCGCCTGCGCCGAGCGTCTGGCTCCTGGCGGTCAGTTCATCCTGGTCGATGTCGTGCGCGAGGACGGTCAGACACGCGAGCAGTACCTCGACGGCTACTTGAACTTCATGCGCACGCAGTGGACGGAGGTGCTGCCGGAGCATCTTGACGAAGCCTGCTCCCACGTGGCCGCCTATGACTTTCCAGAGACCTTGGCCGACCTCACGCAGATGGCCAGGCAGGCGGCACTGTCAGAGCCGCAGATCATTGGCCGGTATCAGCAGCATTACATCTTGCGGTTCACGGCCTGAAAGACGCTCCTGACGGGTCTCGTTTGCCTTCGCACCCCTGATGATCCGACGAGCCCTCTTTCTCGCTTCTCTCTCCGCCGCTGCGAGTGCTGCGGACATGACGCATTTTGAGCAGCGCATCCGCCCGCTGCTCATCGCGAACTGCATCGACTGCCACGGCCCTGACAAGCAGAAGGGCGGCCTTCGCCTCGACTCCCGCGCCGGATGGCAGACCGGGGGCGACTCGGGCCCAGCACTGGTGCCCGGCAAGCTCGCCGAGAGCAAGCTCTGGCAGGCCGTGAGCTATGCGGACCGAGATTTACGGATGCCGCCCAAGCGCAAGCTCAAGGACAGCGAACTCGCCGACCTCAAGCTCTGGATCGAATCCGGCGCACCCGATCCGCGCGATGACGTGGCCAGCACCGGGGGCAAATCGAAATCCGCCCGTGCCGATGCCAGCTTCTGGTCCTTTCAGCCGCCCAAGGCTGCGCCAGTGCCTACGGTGAAAAACACCGGATGGCCTGCGAATGACATCGACCGCTTCATCCTTGCCAGACTGGAGGCCAACCAGCTCGCGCCAGCGCCAGATGCCAGCACTTCCATTTTGCAGCGCAGGCTGGCCTTTGACCTCACGGGACTGCCGCCTGACCTGTCCCAGCCTGCTCCGCTGACGCCGCAGGCGTATGAGAAGCGCGTGGACGAACTGCTTGCCTCCAGCGCCTTTGCGGAGCGATTTGCCTCACACTGGCTGGACATCACCCGCTTTGCGGAATCCTCAGGCGGCGGTCGTTCCCTGCCCTTCAAAGATGCGTGGCGTTTCCGTGATTACGTCATCGAAGCCATCCGCGACAATGTGCCGGTGGACCGCATGATCACCGAGCATCTGGCGGGTGATCTGCTGCCGGCCACAGACTCCGCCGCCCGCCGCAGGCAGGTCACGGCCACGGGATTTCTCGCGCTCGGTCCCACGAACTACGAGGAGCAGGACAAAGGCATGCTGCGCATGGACATCGTGGATGAACAGCTCGACACGCTGGGCCGCGCCTTCCTTGGCCTCACGATCGGCTGCGCACGCTGCCATGATCATAAGTTTGATCCCATCTCTGCGCGGGACTACTACGCCCTCGCGGGCATTCTGCGCAGTACCAAGACGCTCAAGAATTACACCGACAACGTGGCGCATTGGATCGACACCCCGCTGCCGCTGGATGGCGAAGCGGAAACCACCTTGCAAAAACACGAGCAGCAGGTGAATGCGCTGAAGGATCAAATCGCCGCGCTCAAAGACGACCTGCGGGATGCTGGCAGTGCGGATCTGCGGACAAGAAAGAACATCGCGCTGAGCGATCTGCCTGGCATTGTGGTGGATGACAGCGCTGCGCAGAAAGTCGGCTTTTGGAAGCAGTCCACCAGCTACGCGCCCTACATCGGCACCGGCTATTTGAGTGACAACAACGAAGGCAAAGGCGAGAAGACCGTCACCTTCACACCGAAGATTCCAAAGACCGGGCGCTACGAGGTGCGCGTGGCCTTCAATGCCGGGCCCAACCGTGCTGAGAGCGCCACGGCCACCATCCTCCATGCCGATGGAGAGGAACTGAAAGGCGTGAAGATGACCACGGACTCACTCAAGGGTCTGCAATTTGCCGCGCTGGGCACCTATCGCTTTGAAGCCAATGGTCAGGGCTTCGTTCTCATCTCCAATGCGGGCTCGCAGGGCTACGTGACCATTGATGCCGTGCAGTTTGTACCTGCAGATGAAACCCTCGCGGAACCCGCGGCCAAAAAAGAATCAGCCACCGCGAGCAAGCTCAAGCAGCGTCTCGCCGCTCTGGAGAAAGAACTCAAGGCCCTGCAAAAGGACATTCCAGACCGCCCCGAGGCAATGTCCGTGGCGGAAGACAGCGCACCCGAAGACGCCAAGATTCACATCCGTGGCAGCATTCGCAATCTGGGTGCCAGCGTGCCGCGTGGTTTCATTCAGGCGGCGCTCCATGGCAATGCCCCAGGCATTCCCGCCGAAGCCAGCGGCCGTCTTCAACTGGCCCAGTGGATCACCTCCCGTGACAATCCGCTGACTGCGCGCATCATGGTCAATCGGGTCTGGCACTGGCTGTTTGGCGCGGGCATCGTCCGCACCACCGACAACTTTGGCTCCACCGGAGAAGCGCCGAGCCATCCCGAACTGCTCGACTATCTCGCCATCAAGTTCATTGAAGACGGCTGGAGCCTGAAGCATCTCGTCAAACAGATGGTCATGAGCCGCACCTACCGCATGGCTTCCACGAGCGCGGCCTCCGCAGCTCAGCATGCGATGGACCCGGACAACCGTCTGCTCAGCCACATGAACCGCAAACGCCTCGATGCCGAGTGCCTGCGTGATGCCATGCTCACGGCAGCAGGCACCTTGGATCGCGCCTTTGGCGGACCCGGTGTCAGTGAAGTCAAAGCGGTGGATGCCAACGATCAGAAGATTCAGAACATCGAATACGGCTATCAGTTCCTCGACACGCGCCGCAGCCTTTACACCGCAGCTTTCCGCAATGTGCGCCACCCGCTGTTTGAAGTCTTTGATTTCGCCGACATCAACCAGCCCATCGCCCAGCGCACCACCAGCACGGTGGCGACGCAGGCGCTCTTTTTGATGAACTCCCCGAAGGTCATCGAGCAGGCGCGCCATGCGGCAGAGGTGGTGCTCAAGTCATCGCATGAGACTGATAAACGAATCGATACCGCATTCCAGAACTCCTTGCAGCGCAGCCCCACGGAGAAGGAGCTAACTCAGGTCCGCGAGTTCCTTGAATCCAGCCAGTCTGGCAATGCCACAGCCGATGACGTGCGCGACCTCTGGGCGCGCTTCATCCAGACGCTGTGGTCCACGCCGGAGTTTCGGTTCTTGGATTAATCGAGCGGGCGCTCAGATACTCAGCGCCACGCGGCAGACCATTGCTTCGCGAAATACGTGAGAATCATGTCCGCGCCCGCACGGCGGATGCCGATGAGGGATTCGTTGACGATTTTGGTCTCGTCGATCCAGCCACCTGCGGCACCGGCTTTGATCATGAGATACTCGCCACTGACCTGATAGGCAGCGATGGGCAGCGTGCTGGCGGCGCGCAGTTTCGCGATGATGTCGAGATACGGGCCTGCGGGCTTCACCATGAGGATGTCGGCACCCTCGGCTTCATCGAGCGCGGCTTCGCGCAGGGCTTCGCGAGCATTGGCGGGGTCCATCTGGTAGGTCTTCTTGTCGCCGGCCTTCGGCGCGGAGTCCAGTGCGCCACGGAAGGGACCATAGTAGGCGCTGGCATACTTGGCGGTGTAGCTCATAATGGAAACGGCTTGAAATCCTGCGCCATCCAACGCAGCACGCAGCGCAGCGACGCGTCCGTCCATCATATCGCTCGGTGAGACGATGTCCGCACCGGCGCGTGCGTGGCAGAGCGCCTGCTGGCAGAGCACGGCCACGGTTTCATCATTCAAAATGCGGCCGTCATCGGTCACGAGGCCGTCGTGGCCGTCGCTGTTGTAGGGATCGAGCGCGACATCGGTGATCACCGTCAGTGTTGGGTGCGCGCTTTTCAGCGCACGGATCGCACGTGGCACGAGGCCGTCATCGGCATGGCAGGCTTCGGCGCCACGAGTTTTGAGTTCATCGGGAATGCGCGGGAACAGAACGACGGCAGGAACGCCGAGTGCATGTGCTTCTCCGGCTTCTTTGACCAACCCCTCAATGCTCCAGCGTGTGCAGCCGGGCATCGAAGCGATGGGAGTGTTGGCATTCCCTTCCTGCAGGAAGAGCGGATAGATCAAATGGCCCGGTGTCAGTTCCGTCTCGCGAACGAGATCACGGATGGCGGGAGACTGGCGGTTGCGACGAGGACGGATCGGAAGGTTCATCTGCCGTGAATATTGGGGGAAAGCCGGGCGATGGGCAAATGGCGAATCAAGGCATCAGCGGCAAAACTTTCAGGCCCTCTGCCGAAGCAATTTCACGCTGCAAAACGTCAAAACTCAGAAACACAGAGGCCTGCCATTGCAACGCCGTGGCAATGTGCAGCAGGTCAAAGGAACGCGCTCCGCGTTTCATCGTGTAGCGTTCGCTCAACCGTTCCACTTCCCTGCCCATCTCTGCATAATTTACACCTGCTTCGACAACCACGCCCGAATCCAGATCAAGGTCAAACTGCGCGAGCATTGCCATCGCTTCTGCCTCCAAATATCCTTTGCTGGCATCCTTGGAGCGAAGGAACACCTGAAACCTGGCGGCCTGCCGAAATTCATACGAAAGCAAAGGAGAAATCACTATGGGAGCGCCAATGTCTTCAAGAGTTACAATGGCCAGTTCTGAATGGCTTTGCTGCCGGTAAAGCGAGCATAAAAAGGACGTATCCGCGCAGTGCCTCAGCCGTGGCAATGTTCGAGTTCGGCCTCGCGCATGGCTTTCACTTCCGCGTCACTGAACACGCGGCTGCCCCATGTCTGCCGAAGGCGTGTACGAAAATCAGGCAGAGGCACTCCGTGCGCCTTTTCCACAGCAGGAATGATGACCCCCAGCTTTTTTCCGGCTTTCGACAAAAACACCAGCTCGCCGGCAGCCAGCAGGCTTTCGATGCGCGAGGTTTGATCAAGTGTCACAGTGGCCATTACTATAAAAAAATAGCCGTTTTGCGGACCCATGGCAAGTGCTGCCGAGTCAGATCATCAACGAACCGGGCGCACCATGTTCGCCAGTCTCAATTTTTTGGCCTACCACGTGTGGGGGTTATCGTGGTGGCAGAGGGGAGATTTGAACTCCCGACCAAAGGCTTATGAGTCCTCTGCTCTACCCCTGAGCTACTCTGCCATTGCGATGGCTCCTGAGGTAGGGTTCGAACCTACGACCTAGTGGTTAACAGCCACCCGCTCTACCGCTGAGCTACTCAGGAATCACTTTTTCCCGCTCCCGAAGAAGGGGGCGAGATGGATAAACGTTCTCATCCATCACGCAAGTTTTTTTGGCACTGATTTTGAAGAGTTTTTAACTCACGGCATTTGCCGCGAGCAAATCACCCAGCAATCCGCGCTGGCGATAGAACTCCACTTCAGCCACGCCGGCGGCTTCCAAATCAGCGCGAATCTCTGCGGCATCACGCTCTGCGGCGACGTGCTGACGAATCAGCGCGGTCTTGAGGGCCTGCAAATCGAGGAATTCGATGTCCACCACTGGTGTCTGGGGCCATTTGCCGTCGGCCTGCCCGGCCTTGAGCACCTGCTTGAAGGGCTTGCCGATCTTCTGCGCCTGGGTCTTGGCTTCATTGATGCCTGCGTACCAGTCTGGATGCACGAGGCGGTAATAGTCGCGCATGGCCTGCTTGTTGTAATGGATGACCAGCTTCCGGCCTTCCACGTCGAGGAAGGTGGTGCCACGGAAGGAGTCGGCGTCGATGGTATCCACAAAGAGCAGTTCCTCGCGATCCACGGCAAACTCCCATTTCAGATCCCACAGCAGCAGGCCGGCGCTTTCCAGCAGCTCGCGCACGGCCCAGCCGCCGAGGATGGCCAGCTTGACGGTGTGCAGGAAGTCATCGCTGCTGAGGCCGGACATCATCAGGGCCTCCTGCTTGCTCACGGCGCGGTCTTCAGGCTCGTACTTGCTGGTGAGGTCATAGATGGGGCGCTCCAGCATCTCCCACACGCCCATGGGCTTGGAGAGGCCGAGCTCCTGCTCGTAGCTGCGCTTGGCTGCTTCGCTGAGGCCCTGGTATTTTTTCAGAATGGAAGAGCCGCTGGTCACGCCAAAGCGCACAATGTACTCCAGAGGCACCACGTAGGTGGCGCTCTGGTGAAACTGAGCGTAGTCAAAGACGTGGGTGCCCAGCAGATGGCGCTGCGGTGGGTGCATCACCGGGAAGCGGCGCACGACATTGTAGCAGCTCGGATTCGTGGGGAGGCCTGTGCGGACGATCTCACCCGTGACGGCATCCACCATGCCGACGTGGTGCGTCGCGGCCCCGCGCTCCAGCATCGTTTCCATGGGGCCGGTGAGCAGTTCCTTGCGCCAGGCGGCGTCCATCGGCGTGTTTTCGATGGCGGTCTTCACTCGCTGCCAGGTTTCCGGCTGGCCGAGGCGGGAATACATCGCGTGGCGGAAGATCGCGCGGTTCAGGTCGTTGCCTTCGATGTTGAAGATGGAGCCGACATCAAAGACGGAGCCTGCAGGCGTGGTCTCACACACGACGTAGCCAGGATGATCCGGCACGGCGTAGAGATTCTGCACGGAGCCGCGATAGACGGGCTCGCCGAGTTTCGAGAGATCGAGATGCGTGGGCGCTGGGGCGGGATGGGACATGGTTCCGGGGAAAAACAACGGATTCCGTGCCTGTGCAACTGGGAAGACAGAACCGCGAACTTTGAACTTTAAACTTTGAACTTTAAACTTCCGTCTCCTACTTTCGCCCTCCTTCGCCCTCGATGTCCGTGAACTTAAATCTTTGGGCCGAAACTCCGCCCTCCATGTCCGAAGCCGCCGCCACACCTCCCGCCTCCCTTGATTTCATCCGTGAAATGATCGCTGCCGATCTCGCCGCAGGTCGCAACGGCGGTCAGGTCGTCACCCGTTTCCCGCCTGAGCCGAACGGCTACCTGCACATCGGCCACGCGAAGAGCATCTGCTTGAACTTCGGCCTCGCCCAGGAGCATGCGCCGAACTCACGCTGCCACCTGCGCTTTGACGACACGAATCCCACCAAGGAGGAAGTGGAGTACGTGGACAGCATCATGGCAGATGTGAAATGGCTCGGCTTTGACTGGGGCGAGCACCTTTTCTACGCCAGCGACTACTTCGAGAAGCTCTACGGCTTCGCCGAGCAGCTCATCACCAAGGGCCTCGCCTATGTGGATGACCAGACGCACGAGGAGATGCGCGCGAACCGTGGCACACTCACCTCCCCCGGCACCCGCAGCGCCGGCGCAGACCGCAGCGTGGAGGAAAACCTGGATCTCTTCCGCCGCATGCGAAAGGGCGAATTCAAGGAAGGCGAAAAGGTGCTCCGCGCAAAGATCGACATGGCTTCGCCGAACATGAACATGCGCGATCCGGCCCTCTACCGCATCCTGCACGCTCACCATCACCGCACCGGCGATGCCTGGTGCATCTACCCGATGTATGACTACGCCCATCCGCTGAGCGATGCGCTGGAATCAATCACCCACAGCCTGTGCACTCTGGAGTTTGAGCACCACCGCCCGCTCTACGAATGGCTGATCAACAACGTGGACGGCCTGCCCGGCGCACCGTATCAGCGCGAGTTTGCGCGTCTGAACCTCACCTACACGGTGATGAGCAAGCGTAAGCTGCTGCGTCTGGTGAAGGACGATCTCGTCAACGGCTGGGATGATCCACGCATGCCCACCATCAGCGGCATGCGCCGCCGTGGCATCACTGCGGCTGCGATTCGCAGTTTCTGCAAAACGATCGGCCTGACCAAGTTCAACTCGCTCACGGAGATCGCGCTGCTGGAGCACTCGATCCGTGAAGACCTCAACAAGATCTCTCACCGCGCCTACGGCGTGCTGCGTCCGATCAAGGTGGTGATCACGAACTATCCTGAGGATCAGGTCGAGTACTTCGAAGCGCCGAACCACCCGGAAGATCCTGCTGCGGGCACGCGCCAGGTGCCGCTGTGCCGTGAGCTTTACATCGAGTCCGACGACTTCATGGAGTTCCCCTCCGACGGCTTCCACCGCCTCAAGCCCGGCGGCGAGGTGCGCCTGAAGTTTGCTTTCTGCATCATCTGCCAGGAGATCATCAAGGATGAGGCTGGTAAAATCGTGGAACTGCGCTGCACATATGACGACGCCACGCGCCACGGCAAAAAGCCCGAAGGCCGCACCAAGCCGAAAGGCATCATTCACTGGGTGAGCGCCCGCCATGCCGTGGATGCTGCTGTCCGCCTGTATGACCGCCTCTTCACGGTGGAGACGCCGGATGCTGATGCCGGTGAAGACGGCGATTTTGCGCAGTTCTTGAATCCCGCTTCGCTGGAAGTCATCACCGATGCCAAGCTGGAGCCCTCCCTGAAGGATGCCGCCCCCGGCACGCACTGGCAGTTTGAGCGTGTCGCTTATTTCTACGCTGACCCGATCGATTCGAAGCCCGGTGCACCGGTGTTTAACCGCACGGTAACGTTGAAGGATGGGTGGGTGAAGAAGTAGGAGGGCGCTATGGCGTGGCGAGTTTGTCAGACCAGTTGCGGTGCAATTGGTCTGCCTTCTTGATGCCATACCCTCATCATTTCAGAAGCTGCCAAGTGAACAGCTTGCGACGCCAAGAAAGAAAAATCGCATGAGGATGGCGAACATGGCGGCGCACAGAGATAGCCTGCAGATTCGTTGCCGGATGGAATTGGAGTGAGAAGCAGCAACAAGGAGCGACAGTGCGGCTATCAGAGTCGCAGGATAGACAAGCAAGCCCCAGGGAATGGCCAAAGAGACGAAGGAATGGCCCTCGGGAGTGCGAAATGCCATGCTGCCACCGCCTGCATACTCATGCCGATAACTCTCCAGAAGAGCACCTGAATCCGTGGCCCTTTCCATGAGGAGCCAGAGGGTGATGGAATACAGCACCAGCAAGAGGATGATGGACCGCGCCACCGAGAATTGAGTGCGGCCGATTGGCGGTAATGGGATGGATTCCATTGTGGCGAAGGTTAAGGGACATTTGATGCGGGCAGGAGTGCCCGCATCACTGATGATTGGGCTCTTTTGGAAGATCGTAGGTGGTGATTTCGAGAAGGAAACCGTCGGGATCGGAGAAGTAAACGGAGTGGGAGATCTCGTGATCGCGGAACTGGAATGGAACTCCCTTGGATTCGAGTTCGGCTTGTGCGGATTGAAAGTCGGCATACGTGGCGGCACGCAGGGCGAGGTGTCAGGCCTGGCCGTTCTTGGCGGGAGGGTCGTTTTCCTTTTGGGGAAACAGGGTGAGGTAGGTGGTGCCCAGCCGGATGAAGACGGGGATGCCGCCGCCGTGGCCGGGATAGACGTGCTCAAAGCCCAGGGTGCGGATGTACCAGTCCTTGGTCGTTTCCAGCGAAGCACAGCGCAGGGCGAGGTGATCGATTTGTTCCAGATTCATGGGGCAAAGTGGGATGACGTGTGGATGAGTCAACCTGAGTGGAGCAGCGTCACAGGTCATTCCAAAATCAGCCCAAGGATGTTTTAGCGTGGTGATGATCGAGAGGCCATACTGCCCCTTATGAAACTGATCCGTGATATTTTGGTGCTCGCCTCGGGCATTGTGTCGGCTCTTTACCTGTTGAACATTGGTTTCGGCTTTGCGGAGTTCATTCCGGACAACTTCCCCATCTTTGGCAATCTGGATGAAGCGGCGGCGACGGCGCTGCTGATCAACTGCCTGGCGTACTTCGGCGTGGACATCGGGCACTTCTTGCGACGCAAGGGAACGGAGGAGAAACCGGCGCCGAAGACGCATGACATTGATGTCGAGACGAAGTGATCTTTGCGTAGGGCTCTGAGAGTCTATAGCGGCTCGCAAAACTTATTTCCGTTTAGCAGGGTGCTACTGACTCGAAGATCATGGGCTTCGGCGGCGGCTGGCTGAGGACAGCCAGCCCTACCTGCGCTGGGCATGCGCGTGTCCGGCGTGAGGTAGGGCGCTTGGTCCTCCAAGCGCCGTCGAGCGTCGCCACGCATGCGCTTCGGAAATTCGTTTTGGAAAATGCTTTGGCTCGCTCTTGGAGGTGCGGCGCTTTTCCAGAACGAGCTAAAGCTCGTGAGTACTTTCCACCACCACATCTGCCGCAGGCGCATTCGTCTTCATCTCCGCAAGTGAACCGTGAATGAGGCTCCATTTCAGACCGGGACAGTAGCGGGATTCCCAGGCATCGCGGCGGATGAGGGTGTCGGCGGCGCCGTGGCGAAGGTAGGGGAAGTGGCGTTTGTGGTGGAGGGCGAGGCGCAGCGGGGCGAGGTCTTCACTGAAGCTGATGAGATGCAGCGGGCGGAGGGGGCCTTTGGCGGCTTCGGCTTCGTAGAGGAGGATGACGGCGAGCCCGGTGGCGGCGGTGGCTAACTGCGTGTCCCACACGACAAGTGGCGGCGAGTCGGCAGGCTGGCGCAGGTGCTGGATGATTTGGGATTCGATGGCGGGATCGAGCTGCGGCGTGGTGGGCAATGTGCGGCCGCTGCTGATTTGGCGAATGGCAGGGGGCTCCCCGTGGAGCTCGTAGTCGCCTTCGTGCTGCGGTTTGGTGGAGGTGCGCTTCGGATGCGTGACGGGATGGTCCACATCTTCGATGGGCAGGATCTCGCGGCGCTCGCGGTAGAGCGGCATGAAGCGGTCTTCCAGAATGCTCTGGCGGATCTCGCGCATGAGCTGGTGGTAGAAGTGGATGTTGTGCTGGCCCACGAGCGTCCAGCCGAGCGGCTCCTGCGTTTTAGTCAGGTGGTGCAAGTAGGCGCGGCTGTGCGTGGCGCACACCGGGCAGGTGCAGGTGGGATCGAGACGATCCTCGCTGAATTTGTACACGGAGCGGCGCAACTCCACGATTCCGCGTGAAGTGAAAGCGGTGCCGCGCTTGGCCACCTGCGTGGGAATGATGCAGTCAAACATGTCCACGCCGCGATGCACGGCCTCCAGCACATCCACGGGTGTGCCGACGCCCATGAGGTAGCGCGGGCGGTCTGCGGGCAGCAGCTTGGCGGTGAGCTCGCAGACGTCTTCGCGCTCGTTCTTCTCCTCCCCCACGGCGAGCCCGCCGATGGCGAAGCCGTCGAAGTCGAGCTGCATAAGGCCGGCGGCGCTCTCGCGACGGAGCTGAGGGTACAGAGCCCCCTGCACGATGCCAAACATGGACTGCGGCGAATCCTCACGCGCAGCGAGGCTGCGCACGGCCCAGCGCTGCGTCATCTGCAGGGCGGCGCGGGCGGTGGCTTCATCAGCGGTGGAAGGGATGCACTGGTCCAGCACCATCATGATGTCGCTGCCGATGGCGCGCTGCGTTTGAATGCTGAGCTCGGGGCTGAGGAGGATGCGCTGGCCATCCACGTAACTCTGAAACACGGCCCCCTTCTCCGTCATGGAGCGTGAGTGCGGCAGCGAGAAGATCTGATAGCCACCGGAGTCCGTGAGCACGGAGCCGGGCCAGTTCATGAAGCGGTGGATGCCGCCGAGCTTGGTGAAGACATCGGGACCAGGACGCAGCAGGAGGTGGTAGGTATTCGCCAGCAGGATCTGCGAGCCGGAGGCATGCAGAGACTCCTGCGTCTGCGCCTTCACTGTGGCCTGCGTGCCCACGGGCATGAACAGCGGCGACTGAATGGTGCCGTGCAGAGTGTGAAACGTGGTGGCACGGGCGTGCGAATCGCTGGCCTGGGCATCGAGCTGGAAATTGAGACGGGAGGGCGACATGGAGCGCAGCGGCAGGCGATTACTTGTCCGCCAGCATGGCCCGCAGACCGGAGAAGAAGTTGGTGTTTTCCTCCTGCGTCGTGGTTTCGTTCATGTGCTTGGTGTAGTCCAGCTCTTCCACGTACTTGCGGTCGAGCTCCTTGAGGAAGGTGCTGGGCATGTTGCTCTGCTTCTTGCCCCACTTCATGCGCGTGCGCGTGTGGCTGAGCGTGAGCTTCTGCTTCGCACGGGTGATGCCCACATAGAAGAGGCGGCGCTCTTCATCCACGCGGCCTTCATCAAAGCTGCGTTTGTGCGGCAGGATCCCCTGCTCCATGCCCGGCAGATAGACGACCGGAAATTCGAGCCCCTTGGAGGCATGCATGGTGATCAAGCACACGCCCTTTTTCTTTTCGATGTCGTCCTTTTCCTCACGCTCATCATTGAGGCTGACTTCATCCAGGAAACCCGCGAGGCCGCTGGCGCGATCGCGCTCGGCATGATTCGTCATGCTCTTGAACAGTTCATTGATGCCGTTCTCCCAGCCGGCGAAATCTTCCGGCTCCTTGGCGGCTTTTTTGAGATACTCCATGTAGCCGATCTCCAGAATCAAGGCCTGCGTCATGTCCACCAGGTTGGTGCCGGGAGTGCTGGCCGGGCCTGAGTATTTAACAATGAGCGCAGTGAAAAGACGGATGGCATTGCGCCCTTTCTCGGGGATCTGGCGCAGGAATTCCTCATCACACAGCGCCACCCAGATGCTGTGGTGCTTCTCCATGCTGCGCTCGCGCGCGAGCTCGGCGGTGGCGCTGCCGATGCCACGCGTGGGCGTGTTTAAAATGCGCAGCAGCGCCATGTCATCGTGCGGATTGTGTAGAACCGAGAGATAGCTCACGATGTCCTTCACCTCACGCCGGTCAAAGAAGCTGCGCGCACCCACCACACGGTAGGCGATCTTGCGCTGGCGGAAGGCCTGCTCCAGAACGCGCGACTGATCATTGGTGCGGAAGAGCACGGCGAATTCCTCCAGCGGCTGCTTGTTCGCGAAGTGCGCGGTTTCCACTTCCTTCGCAATCATGTCCGCCTCCTCCTTGTCATCCTCGTTGGCAATGAGGCGCACGAGATCGCTGCCGTTGTTGCGGCTCCAGAGGGACTTGGGGCGGCGGCCCACGTTGTTTTTGATGAGGCTGTTGGCCGTGTGCAGGATGGGCGTGGTGCTGCGGTAGTTTTCCTCCAGCTTCACCACGTGCGGATTCGGGAAGAAGTTTTCGAACTCGGTGATGTTCGTGATCTCAGCACCGCGCCAGCCGTAGATGGACTGGTCGTCATCTCCCACCACGCAGACGTTGTACGGCGCGGGCACCAGGGCACGCAGCAGGCGCATCTGGAGCGAGTTGGTGTCCTGGAATTCATCCACCATCACGTAGTGGTGGCGGCTCTGCACCGTGGCACGCACCTGGGCGTTTTCTTCCAGCAGACGCACGCCGAGGATGATGAGATCATCAAAGTCCATGACGTTCAGCCCGCGCATCTCGTCCATGTACTTTTCCATGACGGCGGCATCGAGGCTCTCCTTCGGATCCCCCAAGCCCTCGCCTGCGTTCTTGGCCTTGCTGATGCGTGAGAGCGCCATGCTGGGGTCCAGCGTCTCGTCCTTCACCAGCAGGGTCTGCAGCACGCGCTTGATCAGCGTCTCCTGTTCGCCCTGGCTGTAGATGGCGAAGTTGTTCTTGTAGCCCACGTGCTCGGCAAACTCGCGCAGCAGACGCACGCAGAAGGCGTGGAAGGTGCCCACCACGACCTTCTTGCCAAGGCCGTCGCGCACCATGCCTTTGATACGCTCGCGCATTTCATTGGCGGCCTTGTTGGTGAAGGTGACCGACAGGATGTTCTTCGGGTTGATGCCCTCGTTCACCATGAAGCTGATGCGCGCAGTGAGCACGCGCGTCTTGCCGGTGCCCGCACCTGCGAGAATCAGCAGCGGCCCGTGGATGTGCGTGGCGGCCTCGCGCTGCTGGGCATTGAGTGTTCCGGTGAAGCCGCTCATGATGCTCCCTCACCTCGTACGGGCAGACCCAGTTCACGCCATTCATTCAGCACCTGCGGCAGGAGCTTGTGTTCCTCCACTTTGATCCGCGCATGCAGCATCTCGGCGGTGTCACCGATTTTGATCGGCACCCTGGCCTGCGCCAGTATGCGTCCGGCATCAATCTCTGCGGTGACGAGGTGCACGGTGCAGCCGGTTTCAAGCTCGCCTTCATCAATGGCCAGCTGAGGCGCATTGGCCCCTTTGAACTTCGGCAGCAGCGACGGATGCACGTTCACAATGCGACCGGCATAGGCGCTGATCACCGGCTCCTTGAGAATGCGCATGAATCCCGCGAGCACGACGACGTCAATGCGTGCGCGCTCCAGATGCTCGAAGATTTCTTTCTGCGCCGCATCACTGAGGCGGCGTGGATTGTCACCACCATCCACAAACAGCGCGGGCACGCCGGCGGCGCGGGCGATCTCACGGAAACCGGACTCCGCCTGATCCGTGAGGGCGATGGCAATCTCAGCCTTCAGCTTTTTGTCCGCGATGGCGGCGATGATGGCGCGCAGATTGGACCCAGCACCGGAGCCCAGCACGGCGATGCGCAGCAGGCCGCTGCTTTTCGCGCCGCCATCACCCGCCTGCATCTTGTTGATCGTTTTCGTGGTGGAGCGCCCGGGCACCAGCGGCAGGATGGAAATCTGCGTGCCTGCGGCTTCCAGCGCGTTGCGTTCTTCACGATTGAGGGACTCCACAGTGTAGTCACCGCCTTTGGCATACACGTGCGGTTTGATGGCTTCGATGAGAGAAGTGGCGCGTTCGTCATCAAACACGACCACGGCATCCACCGCACGCAGCGCGGACATCACTTCCGCACGATCATGTTCGGGATTGAGCGGGCGGTCCGGGCCTTTGAGCTGGCGCACGGACTGATCTGAATTCAAAGCGACCACCATGGCATCTCCGAGCGCACGGGCCTGCTCAAGGTAGCGCACGTGGCCTGCGTGCAGAAGATCGAAGCAGCCATTGGTGAACACCAGTTTTTTTCCCTGCTGATCCAGGGTGTCACGCAGTCGCCGTACATCGGCGATGGTGGCGGGGGTGTAGTCATCGGGCATGCTTTGCTATTGGCGCGAAGCGTGGCGGATGCAAGGTGGGAGAGGTTGGAAATTTAAAGGATGGAGAAGCTGGGATGGAGTGGCGGTGGTGCAGTCAAATTTTCGTTGTTGGTTTGTGCGTTTTTCTTCCTTGATCCCAGGGTGGAGCTTGGGGCAAGGACAGCGGTGGCCAGCGTGAATTTGGAGTGCGGCTGCGCAACCCTGAAAGGGTGAAGCTGCCGCTTTCGAACGTCTCGTGGCGTGCGAGGGGTGAGGCGGAAGTGCACCGGCTGCCGCCTTCGAACAACTGGTGGCATGCGTGAGCCGTGCAGCACGTCGAAAGCGGTAGCTGCGTTCGTTCCTCACTTCGCGATCGCACTCCATATCAGAAATGCGCTCGCACTCTGCATACCACATTCTACCTTTAGCTAAACAGATGTATCTTTACATACTATCAAGAAGCATACTCTCCGAGCACAAAAAAAGCGGAAGGCAATGCCCTCCGCTTTTTCAAAATCTCTGAGACGAGGCTCAGCCCTGCTTGGACACAACCTTGTCGGCGGTGCTTTCAAGAACGGCGGCGCCGGGATCACGGGTGAGAGGCCAGTAGGCGTCCATGTTGAGCTTGGCGGGCGGGGCCATCTTGAACTGCTCCCCCGCCTTGGTGGCGAAGCCCTGATAGGCAAGCGGCATGAGCGTGATGCAGACGCGCTCCTGATCAAACTTCTGCACGTGCAGCGCTGCGGCGAAGGTGCTCTTCTGATCGAGAACCAGGGAGTCGCCCACCTGATAAGGGTCAGCCTTGTCCTTGTTGCCGGGAAGCACGATTTCAATGTCCACGTCCTCGATGTCTGCGGAACGTGCACGCACCACCCAGCCTTCGGTGATGACATCCTTGGCGGTAAGCGGGCGGGCGTTGATCACCTGGAAGGTGCCCTTCACGTAGAGTGGCTGCTCCTGCTTGTAGTTGCGGATGTAGGAACGCTTGAGGAGATCATTCTTCACGGCAAGCTGCTCGCCATTGAAGGCATAGAACTCGGCCAGCAGATCACGCGCAGGAAGGAACTTGCCCTGCGGCACGGTGTAGTTGGTGAACTTGCGAAGGGGGTCGAGCTTGTCGAAACGTGCGAGCACGCGGTAATTGAATGGTTTTTCAGGGTGGGCGAACACCATGATGCTGAAGAACCAGCAAAAGGTGGCAAAGCCCATCAGCAAAGTGATGAGAATGGTCCACCAAAAAATGCCGCCGGAGTCTTTCTTCTTGGAAAAGCTCCCGCCACCGTAAGAACGGTACTCATTGCCGTCGCTCAAAAATCGGATTTGCATGACAGTTTTGCGAAAATTTTAGTATTTATAAATTAGGAATGTTCAAATTCTACAATATTGACTGAATTTGAAAAGGAAATTTTGTGAATAAGTTGGCAACAAGATTGCTTCAATGTTGGCCAAGGAAATCAATGAATCTGAGGCTTAGATTCACGTAGTCTGAGGTTCAAAGGAGGTGCCGCACCCACAGCTGCGCGCGGCGTTGGGATTAGTGAGCTTGAACCCGGCATCCGCCAGGGAGTCGACGTAATCGATCTGGCAGCCGCGCAGGTAGCCGAGGCTGTCGTGATCGATGATAATCGAGACACCATCTTGAGACTGCACTTCGTCGTCGGATTTGGCCTGATCCAGGCCCATGACGTACTGCATGCCAGCACAGCCGCCCTTCTCCACCCGCAGGCGCAGCCCGGTGCCCGCATCGGCGTTCTTTTCCGCGATGAGGGATTTGAGATGTTCGATGGCGCTGGAGGTGAGGGAAATCATGGTTGAGCAGGCAATGGCGGGCGTGTGTCTGATGGCCGAGAAGCGCGGAGATTGCAAATCCCCATCTGGCATCCAAGATAACATTTCTGGGTGGCGGTACAGGCTACGCCTCCCACACCGCACTTTATCGAAATACATGGCAAAAATACGCATTCTTCCAGACGCACTCGCCAGCCAGGTGGCGGCAGGGGAGGTCGTGGAGCGGCCGGCCGCTCTGGTGCGCGAGCTGGTGGAGAACAGCCTGGACGCCGGAGCCACCCACATCGAGGTGCACGCCCAGCGCGGCGGCATCGCGATGATTCGCATTGTCGATGATGGAAGCGGGATGGACCGGGAGGACGCCATGCTGTGTCTGGAGCGCCATGCCACCAGCAAGATACGGACCAAGGAGGACCTCGGCGCGATCCACACCTTCGGATTTCGTGGCGAGGCCCTGCCCAGCATCGCCAGCGTGTCGCGCTTCCGGCTTGCCACGCGTGAGAAATCGGCGCTGGTGGGCACGGAGATCGAAGTGAATGGCGGCAAGCTGGTGGGGGTGCGCGATCACGGCGGCGCTCCGGGCACGGTCATCGAGGCGCGCTCGCTGTTTTTCAATGTGCCTGCCCGCCGCAAATTCCTGCGCACAGAGAACACGGAATTTGCCCACGTGGAGCAGCAGCTCCGGCTGCATGCCATCGCCAATCCGCAGACGGCCTTCACCCTGACGCACAATGGAGAACTCGTGCTGCACCTGCCGGCCACGCGCGACATGCTGGAACGCATTCGCGGCCTGGTGGGGGACGAGCTGGCCTCCCGCCTGCTCAAAGTGGAGGAAACCACCGTGCAGGGCGTGACCGTCTCCGGCTACATCGGCGGGCCGGGCATGAGCCGCTCCAACCGCCAGATGCAGACCACGTATCTGAACGGCCGCCCGATCGAGAGCGCCAGCATCTCTTATGGCCTGCGCGAAGGCTACCACACTGCGCTGATGAAGGGCCAGTATCCGGTCACCTTCCTCTTCATCCAGATGGATCCGCACGCGTTTGATGTGAACGTGCATCCGGCCAAAAAAGAGGTGCGCTTTCATGATGGCCACAGCGTGCGGGATGCCATCTCCCGCTGTGTGAGCCACACGCTGGAAAACGCCGCCAAACTGCCCACGGGCCACGCCCCGGCACGCGCCATTCCAGCCGCCCCTGCTGCAGCGCGAGTGCCGCTGGTGCCCGAAAGCCGTCAGGAGCAGTTTGCCATGCCAGTGGCGGTTTCATCCGCACCGCTGAGAAACATCGCCCCGGCGCCAGCACCCACGCCCGCATCCACCCCACGAACGCAACCAGCCGCTCCCGCCGTTTCTCATCGCGTAGCAGATGTGCTGGAGAGAATCGCCGCTGGTCGCAGTGCTACCGCCATTGAGCCTCAGGCTCCGTCGGAAGCAGCGGCACCCGAAAAAGCCCCGGAAGAAGAGGAAGCGCCGCAGGTCTCCCCTGCCCCGGCCAAAGCCGAGCCCGCTGAAGCACCGGAATACCGCATCATCGGCGTGCTGCAGAAGCTGTATGTATTGATGGAAGGCAAAGAGGGACTCGTCCTCATGGACCAGCACGCCGCGCATGAGCGGGTGAACTTCGAAAAATTCCGCCGCGCCATTGAGTCTGGCGGCGTCCCCTGCCAGCGCCTGCTGCTGCCTGTGACCCTGCAAACCACGCCGCGTGACGCCGATTTGCTGAAGCAGAATCTTCCCTCGCTGAACCGCCTGGGCATCGAGATCGAGCCCTTCGGCCCGAACATTTTCAAGGTGGAAACCCTGCCCTCGTTTTTGAAGACCGACGATCCCGCCGCCTGGCTGGACCAGGTGATCGAAGAGCTCAGCAGCCTGAGCACCAAATCCTCCAGCCTGCGCCTGAGCGAGGACGCCATCGCCACCATCGCCTGCCGCGCCTCAGTGAAGAGCAACGACGTGCTCTCCATCCCCGAGATGCAGGCGCTGCTGAAAGACCTCTTCGCCTGCGAGATGCCCTACTGCTGCCCCCATGGCCGGCCCACCTTGGTGCAGATTTCCACCAGCGAACTGGAGCGTAAGTTTGGGCGGAGAGCGCCGGGGTAGCACGCCGCACCACGGAGGATGGGCGTCTCGCCCGATGGGAATCCCCTGCCCTCGGGGAAAAAGCCTGCTGTTCATCGCAGCAAGGACGGCGCACCTTTTTGAGCGCCTGCGACGCGACAGACCCGAAATCACGGACGCGCACAGCGCATCCCTACCAGCCCTGGGCGTGCTGCGCGGAGGGTAGGGACGCGTTGTGCGCGTCCGTAGATTCCTTCGTCCCATCGCGGGCAGTTGTCCCTTTCGCTCACCCCCTTTCCTAAAACGCCCTTCTGGTAGAGCTCGCGCAACCAGACCCGGCCCGCCTTTGAGCCGAAGGCTGGAAGCCCCGGGCCGTTGTCAGGCCAGAGGCCTGACCTCCATGTCCCAAAGAACGCAAATCTTGTGATAAGTCCGCCGCCTGCCTGCGTTAAAGGGCCGCATCCCCCCATCCCCTGCCCTTTCCTGTCCATGAATCCTTTCCGCAATGACCTCAGCCGCCGCACCTTTGTCTCCGGTGCCGCCAAAACCTTCCTCGGCGTCAGCACGGCAGCGCACTTCGGCTCCCGCATTCTGGCAGCCCCCGGTCAGGGAGCCTCGCCGCTGAAGCAGGCGGCCACGGCGCGCAATGTCATCTATCTCTACATGAACGGTGGCATGAGCCATCTGGACACCTTTGATCCGAAGCCGGAGAAAAAGGAAATCATGGGCCTGACCAAGACCATCAACACCAACGTCGATGGCATCCGCGTCGCCGGAAACATCCCCCTCATCGCCCGGCAGATGGACAAGCTGGCCGTGATCCGCAGCATGATGACGACGCAGGGCGCGCATGAGCAGGGCAACTACTACCAGCACACCAGCTACACGCAGCGCAGCAGCATCCGCCATCCCTCCATGGGGGCGTGGCTGCAGAAGTTTCAGGATCGTGGCAATCCCACGCTCCCCGGCAGCGTCATGATCGGCAACGACAGCCGCCATCCCGGCGCCGGATTCTTTGAGAGCCGCTTCGCACCGCTGATGATCAACGATCCCGAAAGCGGCATCAACAACGTGAAGACCAACCAGTGGTTCACCGAAGAGCGCTTTAACAGCCGACTCAGCGTCGCCAAGCAGCTCGACCGCCAGTTTGCGGAGACCTACAACGTCAAAAACGTGCGCGCCTACGCGGACATGTACGACGACGCCCTCAAGATGATGAAGAGCGAGGAGCTCGCCGCCTTTGACCTCAGCGCGGAGCCCGAAGCCCTGCGCAACAAATACGGCACCGACCGCTTCGGCCAGGGCTGCCTGCTCGCCCGCCGGCTGGTGGAACACGGCGTGCGCTTTGTCGAAGTCTCCTTCGGGAGCTGGGACACCCACAATGCCAACTTCACCCGCGTCCCTGAATTGTGCGATGAACTGGACTCCGCCCTCAGCACCCTGCTGCAGGATTTGGAATCCCACGGCCTGCTGCAAGATACCATGGTGGTGCTGGCCACGGAATTTGGCCGCACCCCCGAGATCAATGCGAACGACGGCCGCGACCACCACGCGCGCGGCTTCTCCTGCCTCATGGCAGGCGGCGGCATTCGCGGCGGCCAGGTCTATGGGGCCACGGATGACTCCGGCCTCGAAGCCGCCGTCAATCCGGTGACCATCCCCGATTTCAACGCCACCATCGCCTACGCCCTCGGCATTCCGCTGGATCAGGTGCTCTACAGCCCCAGCAAGCGCCCCTTCACCGTCGCGGACAAAGGCAGGCCGATCACGCAGTTGTTTGGTTGAGCGGGAAACGGCTCCGGCAGTCAAAAGGTCAAGGCTCGCCGCTGAGGCTGCTTTGTGTGCATTGCGCATTGATCAGGCGAGGGCATTTTGGCGGAGCCCCTCCTCCACCATGAAAACTCTGCAAGCCATCGCGCTCATCCTCATCTTGACTGGCAGACACGCATCGGCGCATGACCTGGAAGCGGAAGCGTCCTCGCCGGTATGGCAGGTGCGTTATTGCGTTCTGAGCAGGTTTGAAGTGGCGGATGCCACGACCCGACGGCTGCTCGAAAAATTATGCACGGACTCCCACCGGAGCGTGGCAAACCAAGCCTTTGCACACTATTCCGGCCTCTTTGTCAGTCTCGATCATCAACTGGTGAAAGCTGCTTTTCGGCGCGGCGATTTCAACATTGATGGTGTCAACTTGGACGACCGTTATGCGTTCGAAAAGCCGGATTTTTGGGTGAGCGATCTCAAGGCAAAAGACTTACCTGACATCCAGGCCCGCGCCATTCGTGCCTTGGGCATGTGTGGCAATCAAGAACACGTTCCCTTGCTGCTCAAATATCAAAACTCGGACACTCCTTACCTGCTCCACGAACTGGCCATAGCCCTGCATCGTCTCGGCGATGAAGCCGGTTATTTGAGTGTGATCGAGTCCCTGCTGCGCCTGCCACCGGCATCGGCCGTGAGCTATCAAACCCGCGCCATTGACTGCCTGATTCAAACCCACCCCGCCAAAGCCCGCGATCAGTGGAACAAGCTGCATGCCGCGATCGCGTCCCTGCCAGACCTCCAGCCCAACTGGATGTGCAGCCACGTTCTTCAGGAGCAACGATTGCCGTAGTCAGCACGGCGCAGGCGGCAGCACACTCGAACACCACTGCCCCATGGTTCTTCGCAGGCCAGTGATCCCACGCGCATCACGAGACGCTCGAAAGCGGCAGCTCCCTGCGCACTGCAAACCCAACGGAAGCAACAGCCCGTCGCAGCCGCAATCCAAAAACAATAAGCAGGACGTGCCAAGTCCCGCAGTCCAATCTGAGGGGCACCGGCGGGAGGTTCACAACCCGCAGCACGTTCACAGCGCGCGGGAGGTTCACAGGCTCAAGGATGGGTGGGACAATGGGGGTGAGTTTCCATTTCCACCGGCGGTGGGTTCACAGGATCATTGAGGTTCAGTATCAGTATCACCACTGGGGTTTGGATTTGGTATCAAGGTATCACTCCCTATATATAGGGAGTGATACCTTGATACCAACCCCCTGTCGGTATCATGATACCGATTTGATACCCCTTTGATACCTGATACCAAAGCATCAGGCACGGTAGTAGCCTCCCGTTGGCCCATGCTTCAGCAGTCCGATGGAGAGCCACTTGGGAATGCGGCGCTTGGCCGTGGCCACAGAGAGGTGCGCCCGCGTGATGATGAGCTGCACGAGATCCGTGTACGAAACCTCCCCCACCTGCCCTGCAAACACCGCCCCGCATTCAGGCTGCTCCACTTTTCGCGCCGCCTCCACTTTGCTCTCCTTCGTTTCCGGCTCCACGGTGACGTGCATGCCTTCGGGCCCGGACCACTCAAAGCGCAGGCCGTTTTCACGCGGGATGCAGGCGTGGCGGCAGCGCTCGGAGAAGACGAGCGGGACGCCCCGGTTATCCTTGGCGATGCGCAGATTGCTCTCTGCCTTGCGCTCGAGCTGGCTGCCGAGGTGGCCGCGCGTCTTGCCCGTTTCCAGGCCGGAGGGGTTCTCGTGCAGCACGACAATGATGGGGCAGGCGTAGGTGATGGCGAGCTGCGCGAGGTGCTCCACCAAGGCGAAGGCTTCGATGTCGTCATTCGGGCTTTTGCACAGGTCGGCCACGCCATCGATGAAGACGCTGTGGATGCCGCCGCATTCCTCATGGGCGCGCTGCATTTCGGCGGCCAGGTAGGCACGGCGTTTCTCGGTGGAAACATCCGCCAGGGAGTAGCCGCGAAAGTGATCCGGCATGCTGCTGACATTGGCGCGCAGGGCCGCGCGGTGGACGAGGCTCCACGCGTCATAAGGCGACTGCTCGGTGTCAAACAGCACCACGGCGCGACCTGCAGGCGCTGCGGCGGTGAAGCCCAGCAGATCGCACTCCGGCTCCCACGCGGGGAAGGCGTCCTCCGCATCCGCCGGAGGCGGCGCGGTCACCGTGCTGGCGATCATCGCGCCCACGATAGCGCTTTTGCCGCCTTTGGCCTGGGCGGAGATGACCGTGAGATTTCCCGGCGTGCAGATCTGCTGCGTGAGCAGGGTGAAGACCGGGACGGGCTGCGGCGGCGGACTGGCCAGATGGATGCGGCGTGCATCCAGCTCCGTGAAATCCACCGCGCTCCCCGTGGCCTTGGCGGCGGGGCCGGTGATCGTGATGGCAATCTCCCCTCCCCCACCACCTGTGCCAGGCGGCGCGGTGCTCAGGGTGGTGGTATTATCTACCACGGTGTAGTTCGCCGGATCGCTGACGAGGTCGGCCAGGGCCTGCGCCCCGAAGGCATTGTGGTAGCTGCGCAGGTCTTTCATGGGTGGGAGAGGGTGAAGCGTGGCAGTGCGCCGGCGCTGTCTGCGGGCGTGATATTTTCCATACCAGCATCTACCATGCCGAGGAAATCGGACCCGCCTGCGGTGATGATGGCCTGCCGCAGCCAGAGCCGCCACGAGGCCATGCGTGGCTGCGTTTCCAGGCCTTCTGAGACCTCGCAACGCGCGGCGCGGGTCACAACTGCGGAGCGCAGCAGCGGCGCGTCCTGCGGGGGTTTCTGACGCCGCACGGACGCAGGAAAAGAGGCCTGCGAATTCATCCCGGCACAGGCCGGAAAGCGGGCAATGAATCTGGAGCCGCGCGGCCGGCGCACCTTCTCCAAACGAGCAAGATTGAGTTTCATGAGCGTGCTGGGGTGGGGTTGCGCCCCGTGAAGGGAGATGCAGCCGCAGCCGTCATCTCCTTCACGGGAAGCGCATTTGGGTTCAGCGTGTGATGGCGGCGCGCTCGTAGTGCGCCAGAGCGGCCCGGACCTTCTGGAGGTTAAAGCGACAGATGCGCCCGATCTTCACCATGGGGATGATCTTGTCCCGCGCCCAGTTGGCCAGGCAGCGGCGGGAGACATTCAGCTTTTGGGCGAGCTGCTCCGGGGTGATCAGTTCGGCTTCGTCCTGTGGCAGGGTTTCGTTTGGGTTCGTATTCATAGCAGTATGTAGTATTTAGTGGTATTCAGTGTTTAAATGCTGGCACGAGGATGCGCAGAGACCGCAGGAATGCGGAGCAGATGCGAAGGGCCAGGCTTCTGTTTCAGGAAACGACCGGCGGTCCAGGAGTGACCTGGAGGCGCCACAGGGTGGCGGTGCCGGCTTGCAGGTTGCGCGGATCAGAGTTCTTCACTGCCGGCGGCGCTGTCTCCCTCAGGCCAACGCGTTCTGCACGACGAAGCACCCGAGGATGCAAGAAGTCTTGGGTCCCGTTTTTGAGATGTCAACGACGTTTGGTGATTTTATGTGGCGTGAGGGGGCTTGAGGTGGCGCGCGCCAGCTTCTGGAATCTTTAAGACGCCCAGTGGTGAAGCGGGGGCAAGCTGGCGCGGGGTGTGCTACGCCTGGAATCCATCATCATATTTAGAATTTCACCCGGCATCCACACCCACCGAAAGAGCGCATCACCCTCTTGATGCAACTTAAAATTTTTCATTGAAAATCACGAAGCAACCCTGTTATCAACGTCAGTATCCGCGCCACATAAACGTCAATGCCCGCCCCGCAATGAACGTAATCACGAGAACGCTAACCGCTGCCTTCGCCGCCCTGACCGTGCTGCCCTTTGCAGCAACCAGTTGCAGTGCATTCCTGAAATCACCTCTCCCCGGCGCCAGAAACAAGCTGAGCACCCGCCTGCCCAATGGGCTGGAATATTCGAAGGCCCTGCTCGCCATCAAGGTCGCGATTGGACGAGCCATCCTGGCGGCCAAGGATCTGCAGAAAAGACAGAAAGATCTCGATCTCCAGAATAATCGGACTCCTAATGCCATTGATAGTCTGTTCTTCAGTTTAGGCAACGGCACTCTGACCACGACCGTGACGAAGGATGTGACGGATACCGGCAACCTCTCCATGGTCATCCCGTTTTCCAATCTGACCGGCACGCAGGTGGTCCCGTCACTGAACGGCAGCCGCCAGGCGATCGGCAAACAAGTCAAGGTGGTGACTTTCACCATCGACCCGTCGTCCCTCATCCATGACGTCTGCCATGACGACCCTCGCCTCAAAGATGTCATCATCGACAATGGCATCCGGGATGCCGTTCTCTCAGACTTGGAGGCTTTCATAAATATTCCGGCTGATGTTGGAATTGCCATCCAGCCGCGGAGCTTCCAATACACGTTCACGTTCACAGTCGTCCGCAACGCGGCGGGAGGAGTTGTCGTCACGATCATTCCCACCACTCCGACCCTGAGAAACATCGGCCCGACAGCCAACAGCAAAAGGGTGGACACCACAATCAACGAGCTGGGTTTCACTCTGTCTGTGTCCCCGAACCCACTCCCAGGATCGCAGCCGCAGTCCTTCTTTTATGAAGTGGAGGGCGAAAAGGCAAACGCATGGATCCAGTCGCCCTACACCGACAAATTGATTACCTCAGTCATTGGCAAATGGTCGATCAAAACAAATAAACCGGCGGAAAAACCACCCGGCGCCGGAGGATCAAAAACGACAAGCACTCTGCCCATGGAGCAGAAGAAATACAGCTTGAAGGAGGCCGCCCTTCCTCTACCAGCGGATCAAACACTTTCGGAACTGAGGTCCGCCAGCCCGCCGCCCTCCAAGCCAACCAGACAACCCAAGAAAGCAGACAAGCCTCAGTTCCTCGTGGACCCGCCAGGCTTTTGAAGCCTCCTCACTGCCAGCGCCAGCGGGCTTTTCCGCCCCCCTTCCCCCGCCGCTCAGGGCTATCTCTTGCACCTCCGTCAAAACCTACCATTTGCACCCCAGCTCCGCCCGTGTATGAACCCCGCTCCCCCGGAGATTTCTCGAAACCTTCTTGAAAAATCCTAATTATTAGCAAAACTTAAATAATCTATCCTCATGGACGAACTCACCATTTCTCGCATCATCGGACGCGAAATCATCGACTCACGCGGCAATCCCACTGTTGAAGTGGATGTTTACATCGAAGGCGGAGCCATGGGCCGTGCAGCAGTCCCCTCCGGCGCCAGCACCGGCGAACACGAAGCGCTGGAACTGCGCGACGGCGACAAGAAGCGTTTCTCCGGCAAGGGCGTGCTCAAGGCCGTCGATGCGGTGAACAATGAACTCGCTGATGCCCTCATCGGGGCAGACGCCCTCGACCAGGTCGGCATCGACAACGCCATGCGCGAAGTGGACGGCACCAAGACCAAGGCCAAGTGCGGAGCGAACGCCATCCTCGGCGTCTCCCTCGCCGTGGCCAAGGCCGCTGCCGCCACCTTGGGCCAGCCCCTCTACAAGTACATCGGCGGCCCGAACGCCAAGGTGCTCCCTGTGCCGATGATGAACATCATCAACGGCGGCGCGCATTCCGATGCCCCGATCGACTTCCAGGAATTCATGATCATGCCAAAAGGCGCGCCGACTTTCTCCGAGTCCCTGCGTTACGGCTCCGAAGTCTTCCACGCCCTCAAGAAGATCCTGCACGATCTGGGCCTCAGCACCGCCGTCGGTGACGAAGGTGGCTTTGCCCCGACCCTCAAGAGCGCGGACCACGCCCTCGAAGTCATCGCCCAGGCCGTGGACAAGGCCGGCTACAAGCTCGGTGAAGACATCTTCATCGCCCTCGACGTGGCCTCCTCCGAGTTCTACGACAAGGCGAAGAACAAGTACGTCTTCAAGAAGTCCGACAAGTCCGAGCGCACCGCCGCCGAACTCGTGGCCTACTACGCCGAACTGAAGAAGAAGTTCCCGATCATCTCCATCGAAGACGGCTGCGCCGAAAACGACTGGGCTGGCTGGGGCGTCATCACCAAGGAACTGGGCTCCAACACCCAGCTCGTGGGCGACGATCTCTTCGTCACCAACGTCGAATTCCTCCAGAAGGGCATCGACCAGGGCGTGGCAAACTCCATCCTCGTGAAGGTGAACCAGATCGGCTCCCTCACCGAGACCCTCGACGCCGTCGAGCTCGCCCACCGTCATGGTTACACCGCCGTCATGAGCCATCGCTCCGGTGAAACCGAAGACTACACCATCGCTGACCTCGCCGTCGCCACCAACTGCGGCCAGATCAAGACCGGCTCCATGAGCCGCAGCGATCGTATCGCGAAGTACAACCAGCTTCTGCGCATCGAGCAGGAACTGGGTGAAAACGCCGTCTTCGGCGGCCGCATGAAAGTCTAATCAAGACTCTATGAACTACCGAGAAGTGCGCGCATCCGAACCCCAGTCCCGCTGGGAAGGCTGGGTGCGCGCATTCCTCAAGGTGGCCCGTTTCGTTCTGCTGCTGCTCATTGTCCCTGTGGTGTATGTCCTCTGCGACAACCCGATCGACACGCAGAACGCGATGCGCGTGAAACTGGAAATGCTCAAAGGACAGCGCGATGTGCTGCAATCCGACCGCGACAAGCTCCTGCGCCGCATGGAGTGGATCAAAAACGACAACGCCTACCTCGAAATGGCCGCCCGTGACCGCCTGCATCTGCAGAAGGAAGGCGAGTTTGTGCTGAGGTTTTAAGAGACTGCTGGCGGAAACCGCCGCATGGATGAGGTGCCGACAATGACGTGCTGGAGCAGGCCCCCCCTGCAGGCAGCATGCCCAGTGGAACCTTGCAGTTCATTGATGGCGGAGCCATCCCAGCCTGTAGCGAGGGGTTGAGCGGAGCGACACCCCTCGAACACGCGCATCACACCCCATCAAGGCACGCGCATCGCGGAGCGATGCCAGCACTGGCGTTCTCACAGCCACGCAGTCCCAACATGCGCCGCCCCAGCGGAATCTCGCCGCTCAGTGATGGCGGAGCCATCCCAGCCTGTAGCGAGGGGTTGGATGGCTCCGCCATCGGCAGGAGGGGGATGCGTTCGTTACTCACTTCGCGACCGCAGTCCATGTGGCGACGTGGACACGCGAGGGTTTTTTGGAGTGCGGCTGCGCACCCCTGAAAGGGTGAAGCTGCCGCTTTCGAACGTCTCGTGATGGGCGTGAGCTGACCGGTTGGCGAAGAACCACCGGCTCCCGCTTTCGAGCGTCTCGTGATGGGCGTGACCTGACCGGCTGGCGAAGAACCACCGGCTCCCGCCTTCGAACAACTGGTGGCATGCGTGAGCCGTGCAGCACGTCGAAAGCGGTAGCTGCGTTCGTTCCTCACTGCGCGACCGCAGTCCAAAAACGCGGCAGGAGCGCGGAATTGATTCCGCAGCTCTCCGCCGAAGCGCCAGCCGCTTGCTCACGCATCCATCTCTTGAAGCCGAGGATCAATTTGCTGCGCGTTACGCCATTTGGACCGCACCTGCGTTGGAACGGCGGTGCTGGAGGCGAAAGCGGCGGCATGGGGGCTTGCGGAACCGAGCGAAGCGAGATAGACGACCGCAGGGAGCCCGAAGGGGAGCGAAGCGAATCAATGCTGCGGAATCAATTCCGCGCCCCTTCGGAGCTGCGCTACACGCCCCACCCCTGCCCCACCGCCACCCCACAACAAAAAAGCCAAGCGGAATGAACCACTTGGCTGTTTTTGAAGTTCTAAAAAAGGCCGGTATTACTCGGCGTTTTCTTCGACGTAGCGGACGACGTCGCCCACGGACTGAAGCTTCTCAGCCTCTTCGTCAGGGACGTCGATGCCGAATTCTTCCTCGAAGGCCATCACCAGCTCGACGGTGTCGAGTGAGTCGGCACCGAGATCTTCGATGAACTTGGCTTCCTGGGTGACCTGCTCGGGATTCACGCCAAGCTGTTCAACGATGATGTCTCTAACTTTTTCTGTGATGTTCTCTGCCATAGATTGGGGGTGTTGGGATGGGGCGGAGCTTTAGCGGCTGCATTTGCTTTGGCAAGGGGAAATTCCCGCCTTTTTCAAACTCAAACTAGTGCCATTATTTTTCCATCTCTGTGGATGTGGATTCTGGGGCTGCTTTTTCGCTGACTTTTTCAATCAATTCACCACTGAAACGAGACAGCAAACGCTCCAGCACCTTGTCTGCGCCGCCGTATTTCAGATCGTCGATCACCGCACGCTTTTCCGCGCCGGCCTGCGTGCGATACCACGCATAGGCCAGCCCTTTGTGCTCCCACTTGCGCTTGTCCACGCGAAAGACATCGGCGTAGCGGATCTGCGCACCTTCGGGAGACACCCAGTGGTCGGCTTCGCCACGCAGCACCTTGCCGCGATTCCGCAGGATCAGGATGCCGGCGATCAGCGCCCCGACAAAGCAACCGTAGCCATAATAAAACTGCTCGGCGATCTCACGCTCGCTGTAGAGCTTGGGCTCCTCTTTCCAGCCCTTCTTCGCGGCGTAGCTTTTCCAGCGGGGTGAATCCCCGTCCACGCCGGTGGGCATGCCCCTGGCTTTGGCATCCTCCATCCACTGCGGGAGGCGCCCTTCTTTCTTGGCGGCTTCAAACGAGGGCAGGAACTCCTTCATGAACTTCTCTTTCTCCTGCGCGATGGCCAGCTCCTGGGGATAGCCCCTCATGCCGTCATGGAGAAACACGAGCCCGAAGATCAGGAACAGCCCGGCCAGCAGGCCCATGCGGCGGTAGTACCAGGATGTAACGCGGCAGAGGATGGGCTCCGAGGCCGATGCGGGAGTGGTGGGGGCGGTTTCCATGAACGACTGACTCAATCGCAGCCTCGGGGGGAAGCAACACGGGATTTTGTGTGACAAACTACGCGCACTTTTGCAATGCCCGTGGGATGCCCAAGAGGGCATGGTGTGCGTAATTAATGGCAACCCCATTCAAGAACCATGTACTTTGATCCTCTCTACCTCCTGCTGTTCCTTGGCACCATGGCGCTGTCCGTCTATGCCTCCTGGCGTGTGAAGAGCGCCTATGCACGGTATTCGCAGGTGCCGGCACGCTCCGGGCTCTCCGGCGCGCAGATCGCCCAGCGCATCCTGGACATCAACGGCATCCGTGATGTGACCATCAACCCGATCCCGGGCCAGCTCAGCGATCATTACGATCCCTCGAACAAGCAGCTCATGCTCAGCGAAGAAAACTACTACGGCACCAACGTGGCCGCGCTGGGGGTGGCTGCGCATGAGTGCGGCCACGCCATCCAGCACCAGCAGCTCTACGCCCCGCTGCAGTGGCGCATGGCGGCGGTGGGCATCACCACCATCGCCGGGCAGATCATTCCCTTCGTCGGCTTTGGCCTGATCTACTTTGCGCCCAAGATCGCCCTGCCGATCCTGGCCCTGTGCTTTGGCGTCGTGATGCTGTTTCAGCTGATCACGCTGCCGGTGGAGTTTGACGCCACGGCCCGTGCCAAGCGCGTGCTGGCCAGCACCGGCGCCGTGGCTCCCGGCGAGGAAACCGCCGCGATGAGCAAAGTGCTGGACGCCGCCGCACTGACCTACGTGGCCGCCTTCATCAGCGCGCTGGGCACCTTCCTCTACTACGCCATGCTCCTGCTCGGCGGGAACCGGCGGGATGAGTGAGCCTGCACGGTGACGAAGAAAGCTACCACACGCGGCGTATGGCTCCCATGCGCCGCGTTTTATTTGCCCTCGCCCTGCCATGCCTCGCCTATGCGGAGGATGTTCCACCGATTCGTGGACTGAGCCGCACGAACCTCCTCGAATACCATGCCAAGGACGGCACGACCAAGGTAGCCACGACGGCCGCTGAATGGGCGAGCCGCCGTGCGGAGGCGCTGGCAGGGTTTCAGCAGGTCGCGGGTCCCCTGCCCGGCCCGGAGCTGCGCTGCGCGCTGGAGCCGCAGATCGTGGAGGAAACCGACTGCGGCAGCTATGTGCGCAGGCTCATCACCTACACCTCCCAGCCCGGCGGTAAGGTCACCGCTTATCTGTGCATTCCCAAAACAGCGCTCGCAGGCACGAAAACCCCGGCGGTGCTCTGCCTGCACCCCACGGAAAACAAGATCGGCTTCAAAGTGGTCGTGGGCCTGGGTGGCAAACCCCACCGGCAATATGCGCAGGAACTGGCCGAGCGCGGCTTCGTCACGCTCTCGCCCAGCTATCCGCTGCTGGCGGATTACCAGCCTGATCTCAAAGCGCTGCACATGCCCAGCGGCACGATGAAGGCCATCTGGGACAACCTGCGCGGCCTCGACTACCTGGACTCCCTGCCCTACGTGGATCGCAGCCACGGCTACGCCGCCATCGGCCACTCGCTCGGCGGGCACAATGCCATCTTCACCGCTGTCTTTGACGACCGCATCCAGGTCATCGTCTCAAGCTGCGGCTTTGACTCGCTGCTGGACTACTACGGCGGCAACATCAAGGGCTACGTGCAGGAGCGCTACATGCTGCGCATGGCGGACTACCTCGGCCACCCGCAGGACTGCCCCTGGGACCACTACGAACTCATCGCCTGCCTCGCCCCGCGCCATGTGTTTGTGAACGCACCGCTGCGGGATGCGAACTTCCGCTGGCAGAGCGTGGACCGCATCGCGGCCGCAGCTCTGCCCTTGTTCAGGCTGCACCAGGCGGAGTCACACCTGCAAATCGCCCACCCCGACTCCGATCACGATTTCCCCGACGTGGAACGCTTTGCCAGCTACGAGCTCATCAAGCGCGTGCTGCAGCCTGCTCAATGACGGCTCTTTAAGTAGGTCGGGTGTATTTGGCGTCGAAGACATTGCCACGCCCCACATTCCCCTCTGCCAAACCGCCCGACTACCAGGACGTTCGTACGCCACAGTGTTTGCAGCGCCCTCATGGACGGGCGGGCTGTCGCCACACCCATCCTACGTCCAAGCACAAGTCTAATGCCGCGCACCCGCCTGCTCAATGACGCGCACCAGCCGTGGGCAGAGCACCGAATGGGAAAACTCCGCTCCGAGAGCTCTGGCTGCCGCACTGACCGGCTGCGTGCCGAGGGACATGGCATCGCGGATCTGCTGCATGATGGCAGGCACATCCCCGTTGCGCGCCACGCGCCCATGCGCCGGCTGATCGAGCCGCCGCGCCAGATCAGCGCCGTGGCTTTGATCCGGACCGATGAAGAGAAATGGAATGCCCAGCGTGAGGATGTTGTAGATCTTGCAGGGATGCACGATTCCCACAAAAGGATCCCCCATCACCACCAGATGCAGGTCTGCGGCTGAGAGCGAACCCGAGAGCTTCTCCATCGGCTGATACGGCAGACAGGTGATGTTTTTGAGCACCTTCTCTTTCGCAAATGCCTGCACCTTTTTGAACTCGCTGCCTCCGCCCACAAACAGGAAGTGCAGCCGCTCCTCCCCCTGCAGTTCCTCCGCAGTCGCCAGCACGGCATCCAGCGGATGGCAGGGGCTGTGATTGCCGGAATACATGACGACGAACTTGCCCGCGAGCCCGTGCTCAGCCCGGAAGGCCTCGCGCGCGGCCACGTCGTACTGGATCGCCTGATCATGCGACCACGGCGCATCGGTGTGAATGACCTCCGCGCTCACGCCTTTGGCCATCACGCGCTCCGCCATGAAGCGGTCCAGCGCGATGATGCGTGAGGCACGCCGGAAGCTCCAGTTTTGGATGAATGTGAGCGTGCGCTCGACGAGGCCCCCGGCCTTCAGCCAGCCAGCAGCCACGGCTTCATCTGGATTCAAATCCATCACCCAAGGCACCACCGCACCGCCTTTGAGCTTGGCCACCACCGTGCCCAGCGTGGAAATGAGCGGAGGCGAAGTCAGGCAGACCGTGACGTCCTGCCGTGGCATGAAGAGCAGGATGCGCGTGGCATTGCCCCAGAAGATGGCGAAATCCACCAGACGCCGCCACTTGGCTTTCTTGCCAAGGCCCGGCGTCCAGATGCGGCGGATATCGATGCCGCGCCATGTCTCACGCACGGGATAGCGAATGTCCGGATTGTCATACCCACGCGAAGCCGCCACCACCGTCACCTGATGGCCGCATTGGACCAGTTCATGCGCCAGATCCGTGAGGTGCTGCGCCGTGGCCACGTGATCCGGATGGAAGCACTGGTTGAGCAGAAGGATTTTCATGGCTTTGGCAACTGACACTCGCCCCTCAGAATGAGGAACGTCGCGGAATAACACCTGCTGAATCCAAGGCTACGTCTGCACCGCAACCCGCAGCGCAGTTTGATGAACGCGATTTTTAGCCGCGCAGGCGGTTGGACCGCATCTCCTCCATGAAAGATGCATAGGTCTGCTCCAGCCCGTCTCTGAGCGAGATGCGCGGCTGCCAGCCGAGTTGGTTCAGGCGCGTGGTGTCCAGCAGCTTGCGCGGGGTGCCGTCGGGCTTGGTTTTATCCCAGACGATCTGCCCCTTGTAGCCCACCACTTCGGCCACCATCTCCACGAGTTCACGAATCGTCACATCCGAGCCACAGCCGACGTTGACCAAGTCCGGCGGATTTTCCAATTGCAGCAGAAACGCGCAGGCGTCCGCCAGATCATCCGCATGCAAAAACTCGCGCTGCGGCCGGCCGGTGCCCCAGGCCACCACTTCTGGCAGATCCGACATCCGCGCCTCATGAAAGCGCCGGATCAGCGCCGGCATCACGTGGGAGTTCTGCGGATGGTAGTTGTCATTGGGGCCGTACAGATTCGTCGGCATGGCGGAGTGATAGACCACGCCATACTGCTTACGGTAGTATTCGGCCATCTTGAGCCCCGCGATTTTGGCGATGGCATAGGCCTCATTCGTCGGCTCCAGCGCCGAGGTGAGCAGGCAATCCTCAGGCATGGGCTGCGGGGCCAGCTTGGGATAAATGCAGGAACTACCGAGGAACAGGAGACGCTTCACCCCGGCCTTGTAGGCACCGTGGATGCAGTTCGTCGCAATGGCCAGATTTTCATAAATGAACTCGGCGGGATAGGTGCTGTTGGCATGAATGCCCCCCACTTTGCCTGCCGCAATGATCGCCGCGTCAGGCTTTTCAGCCTGATAAAAGGCCGCGACCGCCGCCTGATCAGACAGATTGAGCTCCTGCCGTGTGCGTGTGACGAGGGTCACGCCCGCAACTTTTTGGAAACGCCGCACCAGCGCGCTCCCCACCATGCCTGTATGCCCGGAAATAAACAGCTTCATCATGCTTCAATACGTTTCACTCTGGCCTCGTGTTCAGCCAGCAGAAGATCGGCGTCCACCATTTTTTTCACCAGCTCTTTGAACCTCACCTTGGGCTCCCAGCCAAGCTGCCTGCGCGCCTTCTCCGGATTGCCGATGAGCAGATCCACCTCGGCCGGACGCTCGTAGCGGGCGTCATGCATCACGTACAGCTCCCAGTCGAGACCGAGGAGCCCAAATGCCTCCTGGCAAAACTCGCGCACGCTGTGGGTTTCATTTGTCGCGATGACATAGTCATCCGGCTGCTCCTGCTGCAGCATGAGCCACATCATCTCCACATACTCACCGGCAAAGCCCCAGTCGCGTTTCGCGTCGAGATTGCCCAGATGGAGCTTGTCCTGCAGGCCCAGTTTGATGCGCGTGGCGGCACGGGTGATCTTGCGTGTGACAAACGTCTCCCCGCGGCGCGGCGATTCATGATTGAACAGGATGCCGCTGGACGCATGCAGACCGTAGCTCTCCCGATAGTTCACCGTGAGCCAGTGGGCAAAGACCTTGGCACAGCCATACGGCGAGCGCGGCCAGAACGGTGTCTTCTCCGTCTGCGGCACCTCCTGCACCTTGCCAAACATCTCCGAGGATGAGGCCTGGTAAAAGCGCGTCTTCTTCATCAGCCCCGATTCACGAATGGCCTCCAGAATGCGCAGCGTGCCCAACCCGTCCACATCCCCCGTGTATTCCGGGATGTCGAACGACACCTTCACATGCGATTGCGCCCCCAGGTTGTAGATTTCATCCGGCTGCAGTTCATACAGCAGCTTCACCATCTGCACCGCATCAGCGAGGTCCCCGTAGTGCAAAATCAACCGCGCCCCATCCACATGCGGATCCTGGTAGATGTGGTCAATGCGTCCCGTGTTGAAACTGGAAGAGCGGCGGATGACGCCATGCACCTCATACCCCTTGGCCAGCAGGAGCTCGGCAAGATACGAACCGTCCTGCCCTGTGATGCCGGTGATGAGTGCTTTTTTCATTGGGGGAGATTTATCAATTTTAACTTACAGCATGATGCCACAGCCCTTTTATGAGTTGCCAGACTTGGCTGACGTGGCGCACAGCATTTCATAAAATTTCTTCAACCGGCCGGCCACGGCGGCCATGGAGTGGTTCTGGGTGGCATACTCTCGCGCTTTCGCAGACAAGTCCATGCGCAGTTGTTCGTCCTCCAGCAACGTGATCAGTGCATCCGCCACTGGCAGGGCTTCGACCGGGGTCATGCTCACCGCTCCAGCCTTGGCCGCCTCCACGCTCAGGGCGACCTGGTCTGTCGCGACGCATGGCAGCCCTGCGGCCATGGCTTCCAGCAAAGCCATGCCAAAGTTTTCAGAACGTGATGGAAGGCAAAAAACCGTCGCCCTCGCCATCACCGAAAGCCGCAGATCCCCCGAAAGAAATCCAGTCCAAAGAATGCGGTCGGCAATGGCCAGCTCTACAGACATGCGTTTCAGCTCGGCCACCAGATGTTGATCGCCATCGCCAGCAATGATGAGTTTAACTCCCTCGACCCTTGAGATCACCGATTTGAAGGCCGGCAGCAGGAGATCCAACCCCTTTTTCACGTCGATTCTGGACAGAAAGAGAATCGTTTGATCCGCCTTGAAATTTGGAAATTGAGCTTCAAACAGGCTCGCTGGTGGCAACTGCTGGTAGGGGGATAAATCGAGCCCTAACGGAATCACGAACCCGGGAGCTTTAATCGCCAACCTCGCCACATCCGCCGCCTCTTCTTCGCTGGTGAAATGCAGGGCATGCGCGTGATCAAGCACCGGCTTTTCAAGCCATGTGAAAATGAAGTGCTTCAGCCAGGACTTGCGCCGTTCCATGCCCCAGCGATTGAGCACTCCAAAGGGACGAACCACATAAGGAACCCCGGCACGGCGGGCTAGACGCTGAGCCATGAGGCTGGCAAAGCTAAAAACCCCATGGATGTGAACCAGATCATATTCATGCACATGGGCTTTGAGCCATCGCCATAGTGGAAGTGACACCCCGTAACCAGCCAGTTGAACGGGAAAAGACTGCCATTTCAATCCCTCACGTGAGTCATCAAATGCGACATTGGAGCGAACGCGGGGGTGAACAGTGACAATGTCCACAGTCACACCGGCATTCAACAGTCCACGAGCCATCACATGAATGGCGGCCACCGGCCCGCCGAAAACCGGGTCCATGGAGGGCATGACATGAAGAATACGCATGGGTTGATTAATTAACGCACAGCGAATCTAGCTACCGATTTCAGTCATGGCCTGTTCATCTTCATGATCTGAACCATGCAAAATCAGACGTCAATTTCGATCAGGCTTTACGAATGGTAGTCACCAAAAAGGAACCTTGTTCAAGCGTATTGGTAATGAAACGGCTCCATGAGTTGGGTATCAGGCGCATCACAAAATTCTTAAACTTCGAGGAGGGCAAAGGGATAATCTCTGACTTTTGACCCATTATTCGAGTATCAACGATCTCAAAACCATTCGCTTCGACCAGCTCTTTCCATTCACCTTTAGTATAGAATCTTGCGATCGCCCCATCGGTATACAGCTGCACTAGTTCATGCAACGAGCGTGTTTTGAGAAAACCGCCTTGAAAAATGCCGCGAAAAATAGCGGTGAAAATGTAGAAGTAGAAAAAACTACGATAGTAAACCATTATCGTGGAACTGCCACCCGGCCTAAGCACGCGGTTCATCTGCTTCAATATTTTGTCGGTATTTGAGGAATGATGAATCACCCCCCAAGTCCAGATAAAATCAAAAGAAGCGTCTTGAAAAGACATGTTTTCAGCATCCATCTGACAAATCACGCCTTTGAGCCCGAATACCTGAAAACGAGCCGTTGTACTTTTGACTGCATAATCAGTAAGGTCGATGCCTGTATAGCTTTTGCAGCATTGCGATAGCAACTGTGCATGACTGCCGTTACCCACACCAATTTCCAACACGTCCAACTTTGGGAGTTGATCAAATGGAATGAGCTGGTCAAAGGGTTTTGTCGTCGGCGGCAGGTAACGAGCAGCGTCAGAAAAGAAGCGGCTGTCAATTTCCTGGTAGAACTCTCGAGAAAACTCTTTAACTGGTATTTTATTGTTCCAGTCATAACGCATTGGGTTGTTCTGCCACCAAGTGCGATTGTGCACCTGCCATTCACTTCGCATTTTTTCATCTGGAAGAGCGGTAGGATTGGAAAAACCCGGCGGCAGTTTCTGATCTGTATTCATTTGTATGTTTTAAGATAAAATTAAGGTTTTGGCTTTATTGAACATTGAATCGAAATAAATTTTACTTCCGAGCAATCATCATTTTCGCTGCTTCTTCTGAATGTCCTGGTCCAGGCGCGAGTTCATCACCGCTTGATACACACTCAACCACTCCGAGGCAAATTTCCCCATCGAGAAATCCTTGGCTCGCAAGCGGCCGCGAGCAGAATATTTTTGCCACTCAGGCTCGCCTTTTTTCAAAAACTCCCAGACAATCAGTGCAGCACTGACATGATCCTCAGGGTCCACATAAATTGCCGCTTCCGCACCAATTTCTGAAAGCGGAGGCCGGTTGGAGCTAATGACCGGACAACCTCTAGACATGGCCTCCAAAAGCGGCCAGCCAAAGCCCTCTTCAAGCGATGGAAAGAGCAGCAGGTACGCACGATCATAGGCAGCGACGATCCATGCTCCAGGAGGCCGTGATATCCAGACTACACGATCATTGATCCCAAGTTCATTGATCAGTTCCTTTTCCACCTCTGTTGGAGGATCCCCCATTAGAACAAGATCAGGAATATCAGGTGACAACTGAACCAGAGAGGAAAAGATTTTCAGAACTCCTGGACGGTTCTTATACCACAAAGAGTTTCCTACATGCAAAATGAAGCGAACGGGGAGGCCGGGAACCTCGGTTTTCATAGGCTCTCTGCCAAATTCAGGATCAAGAGGATTATATATCAAACGAAAGTCATGCCCCATTCCAAGCAAGCGCTTGCAGTCCACCAGAGTTTTATTTGAAATGGAAACAACCGTGGAAGGCAGGCGCAGCGCGCTTAAAATAAGTCTTTGAAATAGCCCACGCCATTTAGAACGCTGCATGGCCGGAATCTCTCCTAAAGCGCCACGCACTGCTATAAGATCATGACAGGTCACAATTACAGAAAAGTCTCTGATCCATGGAATCACGAGACCAAGCCCTTGGTCTGTCAAATGAATGATGCAATCATTAACACGGGAGGCCTTCACTGCTCGCCAACGAAGAATCACGGGATAAATGATATATTTATCAACATACCCTAGCAGCTTGCTGAGTCTGACAGGAAGCCATTTAAAATCACCAATGATTGTCGGCGGATCGATTCGCTGAACATCCCCAGGATATGCTTTTGCCGCAGTCTGAACTAGGTTTGCATAACGGCTCATGCTGTTTAGACAATCAGGGACATAAGTTCCTGTGATTAAAAGCTTGGGATATCTTGAAAAGATCACAGGATTGTCTGGCACGAGGCGGCATTGAAAAGCAGCCACAGCTTCATAAGCAGCTCGAATGAATCGGCTGCTTCCCATCTCCAAATTATGATTAATCACACTTTCGCGCGCGGACCGGCTGAATCTCTCCAGTTCTTCCGACGAAAGCATGCCAATATTCAGCAATGCCTGAGTGATGCACTCGATATTCGTTGCTGGCATCACCCAACCATTAACCCCATCTTCGATAAGCTCAACAGCGGCCCCAGCATCATAAGTAGTCAGCACAGGAAGCCCCGATGCCAGCGCTTCAGGCACCACCATGGCCCAGCCGTCATGTCGAGTGGGAAGGCACAGAACATGAGCTTTAGAGTATACATAAGGCAAATCATTCCAATGGCGAAACCCCTCCCAGGTAACAAGGTTTTTCACCGGCTTCAAAATATTACGCATCTCTCTTTCTAAGACTCCGGCGCCCATGATGATAAGCCGCAACCTTGGATTTTTTTGTGCAGCCGAACAGAAGGCATGCGCCAGCTCCAAGACCCCTTTGCGATAGCTGAGAATTCCTGAATAGACAATACAGCACTCGTCTATACTTGGCTGCCTCGGCTGTTTCCGAAAACGTTCCAAGTTTGAAAAGTAGGGTAGATTCACATAGGTTTTTGTATCTCCCCAGTCATGCCGATATCCCTCGATCCCCTTGCGACCAACCGCCCAAATGGGAGATTCGCTGTCGGCAATGGGGCTCAACAGTATCTTACGCCCCATGTGCCCTAACCTTCCTAATCGAAGAAAGCCTGGACTCTCCCCCCAAAAAACCCATGGTCGCCCATTCCAATATCTCAAATGAAGAGCTGCAAGGGCAAACCAATGAGTATAGTAATTATACACAGTCAGGGAGGCTTCACGACACCACTTAAAAGCCTCAGAAATAGCTCCGGGGTTCCCTGCTATGTCACAGTACTCATGCTGCCTTGTTATTTGACCCCAGGGATAATTCTTATCGCCTTTTCGAAGATATATAACTTTGAGTTTTATCTCACCGCGATTTGCAATCTTGTTAAAGAATTCCACCTGATAAGGCGATGCCAAATAGGTAACCACGCAGACACTGAGCAGCGCTTTAGTTATAATATCTTCTTCCTGATTAGTGGGTAAAGGCAGTTCACACGATTGCTCTTGATTTGGCATTATTTGGTTATTGATCACCTCCACTTAAATTTATTAAACTCGCTCAATCCAGTGATCCATCATAAATACCGCCCACCGCATGTACCAAGTGGGATTGTTAAAGGGAAGTTTACGAGTTGCCTCAGCAAACTCAGCCCCCCATTGCTGTCCGAGCCATTTTTCAAAAGGAAATACAAACCCACGTTTGGGCTGGTTCTGGATCCAATCGGGCACTTCAGGCACTGCATCCAGCAGCATCTGCTTGCCATGGCGCAGCCTAAAAGATGCCGGCACCCTGGCGATGTGCTCAAACAAAACGCGATCCACCAGCGGGACCCTAAGTTCCAAGCCTTGGGACATGCTCATCACATCACTGTCCCGGAGAAGTTGATTGCGCATGTAGAGTGTTATTTCGAACTCACTGACAGCGTCGTGGATGTCTTGCGATTGAATTTGCTGGCCGGACATAGCAGGAAGGCTGTCGTATGGGCACTTTAGATAATGCGAGGCCAACAATTTTGCCTCATGCAAAGAGAAGACGCCCCGAAAAGATCGATAGGAATTTTCAATAGTAGGCTTGTGTCTCAGCATGGAGCCAATACGTCGTAGCTTGGCTGAATAAGGGTTTCTTTCCAAGACTCTTCCAGCCAGAACTGCCCCAAAAGGTATTTTATGCGCCGCCCGGTTCAATGCATGCAGCCGTGGCACCACATCGAAACTTTTGTAACCGGAAAACAATTCATCGCCGCCAAGCCCCGACAGCACCACCTTCATGCTATTCTGTCGTGCGAAAGCAGACACCGCATAGGTATTCAGTCCATCAACACTGGGCTGGTCCATCGCATGCAGGAAATTCACGAACATTTGCTGTCCCGTTATCGAATCTAGTCGAAGCATGTGGTGGTTGGAACCAAAATGCATCGCAGTTCGCTCCGCGAGGTCGGTTTCATCCATTCTTGCATCATCCACGCCAATGGAAAATGTGTCGATTTCTTCATGACCACTTGCACGCGCAAGAGCTAGAACAGCAGTGGAATCAATCCCCCCACTCAAGAAAATACCCACTGGAACATCGCTGACGAAATGAGCATTGATGCTATCCAGCAAAGCCTGCCTCACTTCATGAACGGCGACAACTGAATCTATCTCATCAGTGGCAAATGCCACTCGCCAATAGCAGTTCTTGGCCAGACGTCCATTTTCCCACAGCAAGTAATGTCCTGCTTCGAGGCAATGCACCTCAGTGAGCAAGGTCTGAGGCTCTTGCACTGATCCCATCTGGAAGTAGCGCACCAGCGCTTCGGCGTTCAACTGGCTTCCAACCAGTCCGGCTGACTGCAAAGCCCGCATTTCGGATGCAAACGCAAGCCGTCCAGCAGACACGGCATAATAAAGAGGCTTGATGCCTAGCGGATCCCGGGCCAAAAAACAAAGCTGACGCGTCTCATCCCATATGGCGAATGCAAACATTCCTCGCAGCTTCGGAAGCATTGCCGGGCCATTTTTTTCATAAAGACGCAATAGCACCTCAGTATCCGAATGAGTATGAAACGACACGCCTTCGGTCTCAAGCTCCCGGCGCAGTTCCCGAAAGTTGTAGATCTCACCGTTGAACGTGATGTGCAAATTTCCGTCCGTCGAATGCATCGGCTGATGTCCGCCTGGAGTCAGGTCAAGAATGGCCAGCCGTACATGAGCAAGCCCTGCGGTTCCTGCGGAGTTCAACCAAACACCCTGATCATCTGGCCCGCGATGTTTCAATGCAGTGGAGAGCTGCCGCAATGAGACCGAGAGTTTTTCTCGTTCCATTCCTCGCATGCTTAATACTCCAGCAATCCCACACATATCAGTTTCAGAATAGGTTAAAATCGGGTCATGCTGCTATCGACCACATTTATAATCATGGTGTTTCCGTCCTGAATCTGATGATCTGCCAGGCCAGACTTTCTCATGCCGACACAGCCAATGAAACGCTACAGCCATAATTTTGACATGGTTATTGGCAAGAGGGGCCAGATGCAGTTATTCTTATCCGCTGCGGATTACGGCGAAGCAACAGCCAAGACCAGGCCGCAGCAGTGCTCACGGGTGCGCGCAGAGGGAGATAATGACTGATGGCTGCCGGCAATATACAGAGAGCCTTTGCAAGAACCCTCCATTCCTTCTTTAGTACTAGTCGAAAAAAGCGTCTCATGACACTGCCGAAGGCCTGCGGCAGCAAGAGCAGCGGATACCTCAACAAGGGAAACAGCACTGTATTGATCATCATCCCCACTTGTATGTCATCGTCTTCACGTACCGACGGCAGGTGATCATGGAACACCCGCAATTCACCGGATTGCAAGCAGAGCCCCCCCATGGCGTGAAGTTGAATGCCCACGTCCACCTCCTCCAGATTATAGGCGATCGGGATCGGCAGATATCCACGCGTTCGCAGGAACCAATCCCGACTCATGAGATGACCGCACCCAGGGTAGACGGCCTGCAGCCACAGCCCCTGAGAATCGGTTGACTCCATCGGCAGGATGCTGGCGCAAAACACCGCCGTTTCGGGCAGTCTGACAATGAGGGACCAAGCTCTGGCAAAGTAATCGCGGTCATGTGGAAAAGAGTCATCATCAAAATGAGCCACCCACGGACATCGCGCTTCCTGCGTCATCCGATTTCGCGCTCCGCCAGGCCCTATCAAAATCTCTGAGTGCAAAAGCCGCACTCCGGGAAACTCTCTCAGTACCAAGTCACGTAAAACTCTGTCATTGCCGTCCAGATGCACCAGAATTTCTGCTGGCGGGGGCTGGCAGGCATGCAAACACTCCAGCGTGACACGCAGCTGATCAAAACGCCGAAAGCCCGGTACTGCCACCGAGATTGGAATGCTTGTGTTGGTCATGCAAACATCATCCACGCAGTGCTGGCCGCGGATGTTTGCTGCCACGCAAAACCGGTTGTTGCGGCATAGGAGGACGAGTCGGCGGGAACTGACCGGGCCGAGACCGACGCACCATGCTCTCTAAACGAGGGATGAGACAAAAACCCCAAGTGGCGCAAAGGAATACATTCCCCGTATGATTGAGCACCATCTGCCCCGGCAACACCAGCAGGTGGTAGCAAAAAAAGCCCAGAGCCAGCGACTTGAAAATGGAAGGAGGTGAGCGCCTGAACGCCTCCCAGCAATGCACCATCATCATCACCCGGAACGCATACCACATCAAGAAAGCTGGCCAGCCCAGCTCAGCCAGGCACTGACCAATCTCCATATCATAATAGGGGCATTCTTTCTTGGGATTGGGAACTTTTAACGCGCGGCGGATGCCCAGAGTCGCCGGGTGGGAGGTGCCGATACCGAAGCCCATGAAGTCCACTTCCTTGGCAGCCGCCTCGATGGCCGCCAAAGGGTGCAGGAAAGCGCGACCTTGAACAGAATCGCCAGCAGTTTGCCGTCGGACTTCAAAGGCATTAAAGGCCTTCTGGAAAAAGATCGCAACGCCGCCAGCAGCCACAGTGAAGCCAAACATCAAATAGATGAAGGTGTTTTTGGATTTCCCAATTTTGCTAACGGCGGAGGTGAACCCCACAATCGAGCCGATCGCCAGCAAATAAAACACCGTGGACCGCGACCCGGTCATCAAGGCATTGGCCAGCAGCAGAGGCAGGTTGCCGAACAGCAAAATCAGGCGCTTCTTTCCCTCCATCGCGGTGTACAGACAAAGCGATATAATGAAGAAAACCATCACAAACACGTTGTGGCCACCGATGTAGGAAAAGGTACCGGTGATCCGGGCACGTCCCTGCTCCAAGCCAAAGGTTGCCACACTCTGCACACCGGCTAGATCGCTGGTAGCATAGGTGTTGATGGGAGAACTCGGGCCGGCGAAAAACTGGGCCACCCCCAGTAAACAGATGGGGATCGCAAACAGGGAATATCGGAAAAGCAGTCTTGTCATCTCTTGCTCGTTCCGGAACAGCAAAGGAACCATGAATCCCAAAGGCACGTACCAGAGGTAGATTTTAAGGCCGTAAACCGCAAGCAACGGCGATCCGAGGTTCGGATTCACCGCACCAAAGATCGTCAAAGAAATCGCCATGCACGCGATAAAAGTTCCAGGCACCCGCAGCCGCCAAGCACGCACATCCGGATCCGGGAATAGGAAAAACTTGATGTAGGCTCCCAGCAGGATGATGTCCTTGAAGAAGTACACCAGTTCCGAGCCTTGGGGGAATACCCACTTGCGAATCGCCCCTTCCAGAAGCGCCACCACCATTGCCGCGTGCACCGCCCTCCGCCAGTTCATCATCGAAAGGAAGACGATGATGGTGGAGCCGAAGGCCCCGAGGTATATCATCTGTGAAATGGTCAGCTTCATACGGTTCGAAAACGGTCAGGGAATGAAAAGTGGGATAGCAACGATCAAGCTATTCAAAATCGGGCATTCAGCGCCTGCTGCAAGCGCTGACGGTAGCTGGCCCATGAATGCCGTCGCGCCCAGTCAGCAGCCTTAGAAGCCATCGAAAGCAGAATGGAAGGTTCTGACAATACCTTTTCCAGACAGTCGTGAATCGCCTTGGGCGATCCCACGGGAATCATCCACCCTTGTCGGCCTTCCTCAATAAGTCCCAGCAACCCCGAGTTCACGGTCGTCAGCACTGGCAGCCCCTGACTCATGGCTTCCAGCAAAGCTAATGACAAACCTTCATACCAAGTGGGAAGCACAAAGAGATCATGGCGCTGCATTTCCTCCAGCAGGCGAGTGTGAGGCAGCCTCCCCAAAAAACGCACCTGCGGCGAGCGTTTCGCCTCTGTCACCGGTCCAAAGCCCGCCAGATCACCCGCCACACTCAGTTCAATCCGGTCCCCCAGCGGAGCGATGGCATCCAGCAAATCCGCCAGCCCTTTGGACTGCGAAACCGTGCCTGCAAACAACAATCGAAGCGGCGCTCCGTCGCACGGCACGCGACCATCGCGTTCGGCAACCTCAGGACAGCCATAGGGGACAACCTCCACCGACGCTTTAAACGCCGGCGCTTCAGCCAGGCTGTCTTTCACAAAATCACTGGGCACAATGATCAAATCAGCAATCTGGAGTTCCTCATCGCGTCGGGGCCCGGATTCGGCGAAGGCGTCGGAACTGGGAAGGGTGACCGCCCAATCCGGCCGGGCCTGCCTCGCGGTGTTGACAAGATGTTGAGTGGTGCGCCAATACGGCGTAGGCAGCTCATAGATCGTGCAAAGGCCCAGCCGTTTTGCCTCTCTAAACGTGTGAAGAGAGGTGTCGAAGTAACCATAAACACCATCAAGGCCCTTGACGCTCCGAAGCCTGCGACTGACGGCAAAATCAAACGAACGATTGGCGCGATCCATGTTAAAATAATGGCAAATCCATGGGCTTATCGCAGGAATGTTGAACTCTCGGCAAAGCAATCCACCCACTTCTGACCATGGATGCGTCCTTAATTTTGGGGAGGGAAGCCCTGGGTATAGGCGTCGTTCGAGCTGAGACCGTATACTGCGACCCAAAAAACGACTCACCCAAGGCAATGCAGACCATGCAATCGCATGATGACATTCCGCGAGCGCGCCTTGCTCCAGAAGCGCAATCGCAGCTTGGCGACTGTTTGCATTCCCCGTGCGGTGAGCGAGTAGAATCAAGAAGATTGCTCTGGTTGAATATTCAACTCGTCTTCGCCCCAGACAGTTTCCTCGCCACGTTCGCTGAAGAGCCCCACTGAGAGTGCAGGTGGCCCAAGCCGATCAGCCATAGAACTGAGCATGGTCGCCACTCAGTTTATTGTCACATATCTCCGTTCCCGCAACAACGTCCAGAAGCGCTTCTGGCTGCTGAAAGCAGCGAATCAAGGCAGCTTTGAATGATTTGAATATTGCGGACTCCAAACACCTCTTCTGCGGCAAATGCAAATTGCTCGAACCCAATTTCCTTACGGATTAAAGCTTCCGACTCCGCAGCAATCTCATCCGCATCAAGCGACTGACACACTTGCCCAAGGCTGAACCTTTCGACAAACTCAGCCATGGTACTGTCCTTCGGAGTATGCGCAAAGATTGGCCTCCCAGCACGCAGGTAGGTGCTCATTTTTGTTGGAAAACTCGTCTGACGAAAGACGGCTGCATTTTTCCGAAACGGATACATGGCGTACATGAAACTGCACTTGGACAAAAGATTAACGGCATCGGATTCAGGCATGGTTGCGTGATCATCAATTATGTCAGCAAACATGGCTCGAAGGCGTTTAAACTTTGGTGCTAAACCAATCAAAACCCATCGGACCCGTTTGCCCGTGCGCACAGACAAGGCCCTCAGCCCTTCTCCAAAACGCAAACCGACAGACTCGTCGTAAAGAGTTCCTATATGTCCCACATAGATTTCTTGGTCTACGGCGCCTAACGGCGAACGGATCCCAATCGAAATAGGGGACATGGCAAGGTGGGCAACTTTCGAATCCAATCCAAATTTCTTCTGGTAGTATCGTTGCATCCCCTTGCTGGTAACATCCACTGAACTGGCTTTTCGTAAAGCCCTCGCAACAGGGCGTCTGGCGAGAGACGCCATCCAAGCGAATCGGAACATTCTTGCGAAAACCCCCTTCTCTTGGTCGTCCTGGACTGAGACGTGAATAGGGACACCAGTGATCCGATGCAACTCCGGCACGAGAAGAATTCCTTCATGCATCCCCAAAACCCAAAAAGCATCCGGCGCAAAATCGGCAAGTTTTCGTGCCAGTTGATTGACGGGCTCTTGCCACAAACCCGACCACAAAAATGGCCCACGGATCAAATCAAGAACCAAGGGGCCGCCAACAAAGGGCTCGCCAAGGCAGACCGTCCTGCATCCCTCATAACGGCAAGGGCCATATCCCAAATAAGTCCAAGTAATGTCCCATCCCGTCAAACCGTCGATCTGGGTCCGTAAATTCACACCACCACCACCTATATCAGGATTAAAGCAGGAAAACAGGACAAGCTTCTTCATTCGGCAAATAGGGTATTTGAGAACATTAACAACACTTATTCATTCAAATTCGATCCTCTATGGGGAACCTCCTGAAACAAGCTTTGGCAGGACGATGACGGAACCCAGGTTAATGATCAAAATTTTGGTGCCACATCTCTTTAGCCTTTAAAAGGGATCTGATTTGCGCTGCTAAGACAATGTGGCCAGCAACTCCGTGTAAACACTCTTGATTTGTGATCGAAATCGTTCAGGACTGAACAAAGTGGCAAAGGCCCGACAACGAGCCCTGTCCACGGCAATTTGGGAAGGATGATCCAAATAAAATTGAAGCCGATTGGCGATGGCTTCGCTGTTCATGACCGGAAGGCGCCATGCGGGATCGGGAACTGGGGCACCGCAGTTCGCAGTAACGAGCACTGGAGTGCCGCAGGCCATGGCCTCCACAGCCACCCACCCGAAGGCATCCGCCACGGACGGCAGAACCATCAGATCGCTTTGCGAGTACAGCTCGCGCAAACGATGTTTGGTCACCGGTCCAATGGCCACCACCTCGGCACGTCCTAGCCGATCAGGAATAGGAAACTGGCCTGTAGAGCGGCCCGCAAGAGTCAGATGCACGGGTGCATCAAGCTGCTTCAGAGCCTCGAACAAAAATGGCAGGCCTTTGCGGAACGACAACTCGCCAACAAACAACAAGCGCAACGGCCTGTTGTCGCGGCGTTCCCATACAGCCCCCACAGGACGCCAGAAATCCACATCCACCCAAAGCGGATTCACGAACAAGCGTTCCGAAGAGACCCCCTGAGAGATAAAACTGTCCCGCTGAAAGTCAGAATAGACCATCAACCGATCAGCCAAGGCAAATTCCTGCAGCTTGCGTTCCTTCATGACATTCCCATCCGAAAAGCCACTCCATGGCAACCCCGCCCGATCTGCCGCCTCCCGCATCAGTTCATCCAAAGAGATTGGGTGCAACTGCGGACAGTCATGCAAGGTGCGGGTGCCTGTAGTTTGGGCGGCTTGCAACGAAGCCAAGGCGCAACGCTCTGTCGTCACAAGAACGGTGGGCGGCAAGCGGCGAAGCTCCGCTGCGTAATGCTGGTCAAAGGCCATAAACATTTTCATGGATTCAGCGCCCCCCCCGAATCGCTGGCACACAGTGTTGGCGAGCCAGGGCCAGGGATGTTCGCGCACACTTTGTGTCTCCAAACCAGCAATCCGCCGGTTGCGCAGCCGTTCGGTGCCAAGCAGTCGGCTGGCCCAGCCCCCCCAGCAGCCCTGGGCATCATAGAAGGAGCAATGAAATTCCCGCAGGAGTCCCATTTCCTGCGCCGCCAAGGCGCATTCAAAGGCGGTGTGTACTCCACAGTACATCACATCAATCGTGGCTGCAGAGCGCGACAAACTCATTAAACCTCTCAAATTGCCAACCTTTTCACCTAATGTTGCCACAGCAGCCTTATATCTTCGATTTCAACCGCGCCAAGTCAGCATCGACCAGTTGGAAAACCATTCCCTCAAAGCTGGTTGCTGAGCCCCACCCAGTTTGTTCCCGAATCTTGTCGGCACAGCCCACCAGCGGCACGCTTTCTTCGGCGCGATAAAAAGCTTCACTCACGTCCACGTGATCCTGCCAGTTCAGCCCCACTCGGGAGAAGGCCAGTCGGCACAAGTCTTCTACGCTGTGCAATACGCCACTGGCCACCACAAAATCCTCGGGCTTATGATGATTCAATATTGCATGCATGGCCCGCACATAATCGGGCGCGAAGCCCCAGTCACGCCGGGCGGCAAGGTTTCCCAACTGCAGCTTGTCCGTGCCGCCCAGCGCAATACGCGCCGCAGCCATGCTGATCTTGCGGGTGACGAACTCAGGTCTGCGACGCGGACTCTCGTGGTTATACAGGATACCGACTCCACAAAACATGCCGTACTGCTCCCGGTAATTCCGCGTCAGATGGTAGCCCGCCACCTTGCTGATGCCGTACGCACTGCGCGGATTCAGCGGGGTCTGCTCGTCTTGGGGCGCGCAAGCTGGACGGCCAAACATCTCACTGGAACCAGCAAAGTAAAAGCGGCAGGCTGGTTGAAACTCCTGGAGAGCCGCAAGCAGATAGTGAGTGCTGGCGATGTTATTCTGAATGGTCTGATAGCCATCGGCCAATCGCTCCCCAACAAAGCTGGAGGCAGCCAAATGATAACACTCATCAAACGCGGTTCTAGAGATCAGCCGATACAAGCCGGGGAAGTTGTCCAGACTCACGGCGTGCAGGTGGCAGCGCTGGTACAATTCCGGTGGAACATCCTGCAGCAGATTGCTCCGGATGTGCTCCAGCCCGATCTGACGTGCCAGGCCGTGCACCTCGTAGCCCATCCCCAGTAGGAACTCAGCGAGATAAAATCCGTCTTGTCCTGTGATGCCGGTGATAAGCGCTCGTTTCATGTCACAAAGAAAATGCCCCAAGTCCAGAGGAGCGGGAGTTGAAGTGAAGCATACGTAGCTGGTCCGCGTAGCTGGCTGCATTTTGAGCTAGGGAATGCTGGTCATACCATCCTTTAAATGCGCCGGCCAACGACTCCCACGGAAGTTTGGAGACTTCCGTGATGCGCTCAAGGGTGATTTCATTCAAGAGATGTGTGCCGTCTATCAATCCGTCTTCAAGCCGGGGACGCTGTCCCTGGCAGATGACCACCAGACCGTGGGAGGCAAAGGCCGCCATCAAAGTTGACCTGCCAAAGTATTCGGGATCGTAGGCCGAGTAGCCCGCACGGCATGAAAGCAACAGTCTTGATATGTCCTCAGCCGCCATAAAGCCATGGCCCAGTAATTCGACCCCCAATGTCTCGACATCCGGCAGCAGCCCCCCCCCCAGCACATGAAGCCGGGACAAACCCAGGCGGCGGCAATGTGCAGCCGCTCGTGCGATAAGGACACCCAGGGTTTCTCCTGTGTAATTACCCCAGCCAAACATGAACATGGCGGGTTCGCGCTCGTTCCAGGCAGGCAGCGTTTTCGGTTCGCCAAAGTTGGAAAACACCGGCATGGTCACCACTTCCCGCCCATTCATTCCGGGAACCGAGCGCAACCACGCGGCATACCGCTCCCGGTTTGTGCGCACGCCATCTGAAGCCAGCGCGATCCGGCGAATCACCCACTGTTGCAGGGGGCGCAGCCAGAAGGCGGAGGAAGTCACCGGGCCCGAGGCTGCCAACTCATGAAACATGGTCAGCAAACGTGGACGGTCCTGAATTTGGCTAAGCTCCTGCCAAGCTGCAGCCAGCCACAGCGGCACTCCTCGTTTTTGAAAGCCGTAACATGACAGATGCAGGATCACCGCGGAAAATTCACTCTTTCGTGAAACCACGAAATCGACGAGACTCCTCGTGCTCAAATCCGGCAGCCTGTGAACAGGAAACTCCACCTCTCCCACAGGCTCCTTCCAAGAGGTTCCAGCACAAAGAAAGCTGCTTTGCATGCCTTGTTCTGACTCAAGGCGTTGAGCCAGCCCCCAGGCATAGTCGCCGACTCCACAAACAGCCGGTGGAACTTTCGGCAGAACTTGCAAGATCTGAATTTTTTCTTTGACCATCTGTTTTTTGAAATTTTTCAATCAGCAGTCTCTCAATAAAAACCACTAACTCAGCACTCAGAGCCCATTGACACCGGAGGGCGGGCGATAAGAAAAAAACGTTCGTCTGGTAATGACATGCCAGAAAACCAAGGAACAAAATTTCCTCCGGACTCGGGCGTGATAAAACAGGAGTATCCATGGTATACAAAGACCTGCAAAATCACCTCTTTGGTGGTGTGCTGTTCCAGACCAGCCCCGACATGGACTTCGACGAAGAACTCGGCCCCCTGACGCAGCACCGCTGAAGCTCCGGCGAGGGCCTCGCCCTCGAAGCCTTCAATGTCTATGACCACCACATCAGGCATGCCAAACTCAGCCGCGAGGGAATCTACAGAGACAGTTGAAACGGAGACACCAGCCCCTTTAAGGCAGACTTGTCCATTGAGTGTAGCAGTGAAGTCGATCGACCGACCGGGCTCCCTTGCAACCAAGGCATGAATAACCGTGACCTGATCGGTCAGCAGATTGAGAGCGGCGTTCTGCCGTGCAACACGGGCATTGTGAGGAGTGGCCTCCACAGCGACTACATGGCCATCAGGAGCAACTTCACCGGCAAGCATCATAGCTACAATACCTTGGTGGGCACCTAGATCGAATACACGCGCTCCGGGCCGAAGCCTGCCTTGGCGCATGAAAACGATTTCTCGCAGTTCCGGCCAGTCGTGATCATACCAACCTTCCGCCAAGGTATCCGTGAGACGGATAGAAAGCTCACGCGTCCCGTAGCGATGGGTCACCGTCCGGGCGGAAAAGTTACGAATAAGCCGACGCAACCGCCATTGCTTGATGCAATGAACGCAAGCCGGGGACAACAGCTTTTTGGCGATATGCCGGAGGAAATTCATGGCAGGAAAGATGTTGGTGATCGGAGGAGAAGGAATGGAAACGATCATGCCGACCGCAGAGCGGCAACGAACTGGCCACAGGCCCGCTTGAGCCGGTGTAATCTGCCGCGCAGAGAATTATTTGCCGAAACCCTTCGGATCGCCGCCTGCTGGACTTGGAGAGCCCAGGTTTGTTTCTCTTCAGGTGTAAGGAATTGCTCCATTAAACTGTCAATCGGCCGATGTTCCTCTATGCGGCAGCCGGCCCAGTGAATGAGGTAGGGCTTTCTTCGAGGGTCGGTCCAGTAACACTCGAACTCGCCTGGGTAGTCCCCTGCCCATGTGGACTCAATCCGGGTAGGGGGCAGGGTAAGGTTGGTCACGGGCACCCTGCTCGCATGCACAAGCAAGTTTATCCCTGGTTGTTCGTGATGGGGAAATGTTAGACAGGTGCCGCGAAAATCCGGAGACTCACAGCGCATGCGGAGTTCATCCAAAGTAAAGAGGCGTCGGTCACATGCCCACTGCCCAGTGTTGAAAACGTTGACCTGCCAATTGGTGGACATCCGGGAGAACGCCCTGGCTGATTCAACCGTCAGTGTTTCGTTTGGGTTCTTCCAATGACCGCATGAGGTGACGAATCCTTCATAAGCCGCAAGTGCTTCACGCGGATCACAGAGAAAAATGACATCAGAATCAACGAACTGAAAATTCGCTTCCATGAGGCACTGGTACTTCTGCATGGTGGGATGCGCGTTCCACTGCCGCAGCCAAGCCGAAAGCTCTGGTTCCAGCCACCACTCAGCATTAGGAGGCAGATCAAAACGGCCATCGTTGTAAGGGATGACGCGTAGCGGCAAATCGCAGCCAACGGCCCGCAGAGATCGCTCCATGGCTAAAAAGCGGAGACGCACCTCAGGGCTTGCCAAGGTGGCAATGAATTCAAGCTTCATGATGACTATGCAGTAAGTAGCTCGTTCAAGTCGTGGAGGCGCCAGCATAGCTGCCCTGGAGGAGGCGGCGCCTCAGGCAGGCGGCTAATATGCGCCAGTGTCTGGGGGAAAGCAGCGTAAGCCGATCTGCCATGCGTTCACGGGCCGTGAAAGGTATCCGACTCAATTCCAGGGCGCGCTGGAGAAGCCCCTCCACGGCACACTGCGGCGAGAAGTGCTGCAACCAGACTTCCCTGGCCCGCTTGCCCATCGCAACAGCCCGGTGGCGGTTCCGCTCCAATAGATGGGGAATCTGCCCGACATCGGCCTCGGGAACAAAGAGGGCAAACTCTTTCCACGGGATGTCCGAGACTGGCAGCCAGTCGTCGCTTATGATCACCGGGGAGCGGCCGAGTTGCATGACTTCAAACAGGCGCATGGAAGTAGGCCCCAAACCACGCGGACATAAAACAAAGTCAGAATCGAGAATGGTTTGAAGGAAAGCTTTTTGGAAAGGCTCGCGATCAGTCGCTCTCATGAACATCGCGGAAGAGCCGCTGGCAGTTTTAAGCAAGGCTTCTGGGTGACTCAATGCTAAGAGACGTTTTCTAATGGGATGTGTCTGAGAATCGCCTACAAAGGAGAACAAATAAATTCTTTCAACCTTGGCGATGGCAACTTCTGAAATTGCACTCAATAAAGGATTGTCGTGAACACGGACAAGGTAACTGAAGGAACGGCGGGTATGAACATTGGGATGGTGCCTGTCGATGGAGGGCGAGATCGTGCGGCAAAGTGTCAGCGTGACATCGCTAATATGGTAGAGGACGCATTTCTGGCGATGCGCACGGAACACTGGATGGCTAACAACATCAAAAAAATAGGGATCAAGGCCTGCGTACGTTTCGGCGAACAGAATCAGATCGGCTTGGGCAGGGTCGCCACAAAATTCAAATTCACCCTTCTGGCAGAATTTCCGGATCCAATCAAGAATAGAAAAATCCTTATCTGAAGTATAGGCACTGAGTAAATGAACCTTCACAAAGAAGCGCTTAAATAATACCCGATTTTTTTAATCAAGCGCGATGGACGCTAAAACGGAGCCACTCATCAAAATGCGCCCTGGAAAATACGCAGTTTGCGTGCAGAGACCGCTCGGCAGAATTTTGAATGATTAACGCTTGAGTTCGCATAATAAATCCCCGGTAACATCCAGATGGGAAAGTCGATAAATAGGTTGAAGGTAAGCAATGGCAGCCGAGTGCTCCGCCTCGGAAAGGTGTCTGTATTCGAAAAGGATTACCTTGGGTCTGAACCGGGAGAGGTCGAGCTGGCTAAGGATTTGCCAATCAAAGCCCTCGGTATCAATATGGAGGAGATCAATGCGGGAAATATGGTTGCGGGCGAGAACATCGGCAAGAGGCAGAGTTGTTATGGTTATTTCTGCGATGTGGGGTTCAATGATGGCGCCGAAATGCTTGAGAATGTGATTACGGTCAAATGAACCCAACTGATCCCACCAAGGAGGCAAGTCTGATATTGTCCGTAAAACAGAAGGATGGACAATGAAAAATGAACTGGTCCCCGCTTGATCAGAAATTGCTACATTTTCAAAGCGGACGTTAGTGCAACCTTGATAAGTTTGTGTGAGCCGCTGAAAAAGTTCCGGAACTGGTTCCACAAGCAGCGCATTCCAACTTGGATGAGATTGGAGGAGGGAGTAAACCGGATCGCCAGCCCTACCGTCGTTGGAACCAATTTGAACAACTGAAAGGTTGTTCAACCGTCCGAGGATTTTGCTGAGGCGTCGGCTGGGATCGACAGAACGGGCATGCCATCGCTTGGGAAGTTGGCCAAGCCATTTAATCATGCGGCCGGGAAATGAAACTGAAGGAAGGATGGAACTCATTGATTCTTTAAGGAATCAAGATCGGGATCACGGAAATTTAATCACTGATGATCGGTCGCCTGCGCCACCCTGGCAAGGAAGCCAGTCTTTTGGAAGAGGCCGAGGGCTTTTTGACAGTCATCGATGCAGTGGAACTCATGCACCTCATGAGTGGGAGCAATCTGCAGCAGGCTGGAGCCACTCTGCAGACACCCATAACAAACCAGGGCCTAACGCGTCAGGTGAGTTGCTTTGAACAAGGCCATGCCACGGGAATACATCAGGTGTCGAACGGGCGTCACAAAATGGCGAAGGCAAATGTTGCTGTAATCCACATCTTCCTCTCCCCAAAACTGGCGTTGTACATTAGTCACATAGGTTTCAGCAGGCAATGGCAGGCTTTCAACTTGTCTCAGCAGAATGGCGATCAGAAAGGTGTCAGGAAACCAAGTCTCAACGCGCGGGGCAATTTTTAGAATATTTTCACACAAGTCGATATCGAGGGAATTCTTCGGCAGCAGCATGAACCCCACGTTTATAGCCTCCAACCAAGCCAGATTCAGTTCTCTGGCCGCCATCAATATGGAGGGTTCCAAAGATGTTCCGTGATCTGGTGTATGCAAGTATCCGGCTTGTAACGATCCGGCATCAATCAGCGCATCAATTTCTTGAAGTGGCTTGAACGCCAAAACATCGTCATCGCTGTAAAGCACGGGGCCATGGCGTTGCACCTCAAGCAAAGTTGCCATCTTTTTTCCCATTGGATGATACTCCGCAAGTTTTGCCAATGAAGGGCATCCTGGAGTGACGGAATCCAGCATCTTTTGAGCGGTCACAATCTCTGCTGCAGGAAAAACGGCGCCAAGCTTTTTAAGAACCTCAGAAGAAAGTTCACCATCAATCACGAATGTGAGCGCTAGATTGCACTTAACATTGGCCAAAATCGACCTTGCGGTCCAGGCGGCGTTATTGATCCTGGAAGGAGTCGTGAGAACAACAAGACGAACGCTCAACGCATCTTGCGAGGTGATGACAGATGGAAACCCGAAAATCTCGTCTCGAATCGCATAAGCACGTTTGTTTTCCCAATTCCAAACCAATCGGGTGATAATGCTTCCGAAAAATTTATCAGGTCTCAGCTTGCTTGCAATGCGACTAAAATATGAACTGTTGTGCATGCGTTTGGTCACTGTTGAACCCCGCGAATTATCCCACCATCTTACCTACTTGGAGACACCGGCGTAAGAATCACGAAATCCTGATTCCCCAGGTGCAGACGCTGATCCCCCACGATAAGCAAAACTCTCTGCAGAAGGAAACCAGGAAGATAAACCGGCAAATCTTTTCGTGTTCGAGGGACTGTAGGAAGGCGAATTGCAGTATGGGAGGCTGAAAATCTGGCAATAATCTGTTCCGAGCTTCCATGATGGGCAAAATCATGCGTTTCAAAGATAATTTTGGACTGCCTCAGCCACGGGTAATTATCAGGATTGAGCACGTCCACTTCTCCACCTTCGATGTCGCAGACCACCAGAGTTTCTTGCGGATTGATTGATTTCCCCATTTCGCTCATGACCTTCGCGTCACAGTTCTCCCGCACCTTGACACGGTTATTCAGACCATTGAAAGAAATAAATGTGTTGAGATTCTCCCGTGCTGCAGAACTTGCCTCGTAGGCCAGCACCTCCGCATCGGGGAAAAGAAGCGACAAACCGGCAGCATAATAGCCCTCACTTGCCCCTATGTTGATAACATGCCGAAATGCAGAGCCTGGCAACCCAGTTATAATTCCATGCAACTCCTTCTCATAGATGCCCAAAAGTTTTGCAGGAACCGCGTTGCCACAATCAAAGGGCGGAGGATAACGAAGGCCTTTAAAAGGTCCTGAAGCAACGCGACCATGGGTGTAGGAGTAAACACATTTCAGGACGCAGAAAGTAAAAGCTCGGCGCCACCAGTGAATGAGAGTTTGCATTGATAATTGTGGGTGAACCCGGAACTCCGCAGAATTAAAACCGGGCATTGATATATGACGGATTATTTAACAGATTTATAGCAACCGGCTGAGCAGACTTTCCGTCAATTTTTGATGCCTGTCGTATTGATGAACGATGCTCACGCGTTTCCCATTGCGTGCTAACATGTCACCTGAAGAAGAAAACGTAAACTCACTCAAATCACTTGTGCCAACGGTAGCAATGCAGTCGTCTCCATTAGGAGTGAGATGTGCACCGTGGATCTGCCCGGTTCGGAGCAACCCAATATGAACTCCTTGGTCGAGATAGGGGCGATGGATCATCCGTGGCAGTTTTTCCATGAATTCTGAACAGAGACGATCGAGGTAGCATGAGATAGCAGTGGCATCACCAATGGTAACACCTGAGCAGATGATTTGTTGGTCAAGGACCTCCTGCATAGGAAACGCGGAATCATCTCCGTAGAGATGCTGCAGCCATTGGCGATTGCCGGATTCATCGCGAACAAGAACGCTTTCAAGACCAGTGATGAGGTTCTGAGGAAGCTCAGCAAAGGGATCCCGCTGGAATACGACATCCCGGCTGTCCGCAAGCAAGACATGATCATAAGCACCTGGGTTTTCAAGAAGGAACCGGCGGGCCAGAAAGTAGCGTGAACACGTGATGTTGAGGAGATAGGCGGCCCAGAGTTCAATGCGAAGACGGCGTTCAGGGTGCATGAGCCATGCATGCCGCAATCTGCGAGCAACCAATCTTGCCAATGCCGGAAAGGTCGTGGCAAGGCGGCGTAAAACCCGATAACGTTGCTTGGGGATCGGTGCCCATATCCGGGCACCAGGCATGAGGGAGGCGAGATTTTGTTCATCCGCCCGACTGCCATGATTCGCAATGAGAACAACATCGGCCCTGCTGCCGCTCGATCGCAAGCTCCGGAGAAAAGGAACTGGCAGTTCCAATGCGCCGGCCGCGTAGTTGGCGGAAAGAATGAGATGGCGAGACATATCGTTTGATTCATTAACACCCCGGTTAGACCTCCCGGTTGGAAACCGAAGGCGGACAGACCTTTTTTCTTAGACAAGCGAGATAATAGTCTTGCAACTGCGTGGAAAGCACATGCCAGTCCATTTTTTGTGCGAGCACTGACTTTGAGTCCGAAGAAAACGGAATGCTGAGTTGCTCCCAATTCAAAGAAACCAGCGTTTTTCTCCACTCTTTGCGAGTGGTTCCCGCCAATATCACGCCTGGAATATGTGGGGCAATCCGGGCAAATTCCCCTACTGCAGAAGCCACCACGTAAGCTTCACCTCCTAGATACTCGGCAAACTTGATTGGGAATCGACTTTGATTGAAGAGGGTGTCCTCCAAGGGTAGGAGTCCGCAGTCAATTGCACGCGCAAAGATCTTGGTTTCCTCTGGTGTGAGATTGCCCAGACAGTCGATGGAAGCACGACTGCTGGCCGACAGCGTTTCTATTAAAGCTGGTGACATGCCGCACAGTGCCAGTCTCACAGTTCTTCCGGGTGGCGGACTCGCAGAGAGCGCATCCAGACACCAGTCTATCTCCCCAAGCGTGCGCCCCATAAATCCGAAATAAAAAGCCTGAGGGTCAAGTCCAAGATTTTCTCTGGCTGCACGTTTGGATGAATGAATCTGATCTGCCCAATAGCCATTGTGAATCACTTGCGTAGTGATTGCTCCCCTTTTTAGAGCCTCCTCTGCAAGGAAACCGCTGCAGGTAGTAACAGCGTCCACCACGGATGGCATTTTTCGTTCAAGAAAATTCACCATTCTCGGCAACCATCTGCCACGCCACAAAAAGCCACCTTTGGCAATAGAAAGTCCTGGCCACCAAAAATCATCCCAGTCGAAGAGTAGGCAGCGGGTGTTTCTTCGGTGGAAAAAAGCAGGCAAACAGCTGTGCGGAAAGGGCTGAAAAATATGATAAATGTCCGCAGGCTCTGGCACATGACGGATTGCCCTCAATAAGGTGAAGGGATCGAGCCGGGAGTTCAGCAAGCGGTGGATGAAAGGCGTCAACGGCACCAAGACATAGCGAATGCCATCTCTGACCTCGTATTGAGTACGTCCCCCATGCGCCGACCCGATAGCATGAACAGTAACCTCATGCCCTAATCTCTTCAAGCCGATGGCCAGATTATGCCAACGGAAATAAGTTCCCTGTGGGAAATCAAAGCAGGTAAAAAAAGTGATATTCAATGCAAAATGATGCCTTCGATTGGAATCTTCCGACGATCGGACTCAGTTACTAGCATGCCCGCATTTGGGCTCTATCCACAACCATTCCATATCTGGCGGGCGCAATTCGTTCATGCTAGCCAACTGATGCCTTATCGTAAGTGATGGGGCTGCTGAAGGAGGAAAATTTGCAGGAGTCCGATGAAGACTCCGAATAACTGTGCTGCACGCAGAGGGCTGGAATCGAGATTTGAGAACGGAACACACATCCGGTTGCCCCCAGTGATGAAGTTCTACTAGCAAAGAGATGCCGACGAGATCGGGTATTTTGTTGGGATCAAGCAATTCAAACTCAGCTCCTTCTGCATCACAAATCACGACGCAATTCTCTAAGTGGGCGGCGAGACTTGCCTCCAGGCCCTCTAAACTGCAATGTCCTTTGATCTCAATGCGATCAGCAACGCCATTGAGTAAAGCAAGCTGGCGCAACAATTCCTGGCCTCGCGGATCCGATTCGAAAGCAACCACCTTGCAATCAGGCAATCTCAAGGCAAAACCAACTGCGTAGTATCCTTCGGCCGCACCAATGTCGATAATGCAGGCAGGACGCCGTGCAATGATGGCTTCAATGACGGCATGGAGTTCCTTTTCATAAGTACCCAGGATTTTCGGACAGAGTGCGCTGCCCGCTGACTCGTGAATGTAACGCATTCCTCGAAAAGGCCCAGTCACAACCTCAGCCTGCGTGGACTTAAGAATTGAGGGCCAGGCTTGATCTATAAGAGCGTAGGTGCGTTGAACGGCGAGACTTTTACGGTAGGCTGAACTGTAAATAAACCGGGCGATTTTGAGAAGACCTGCGGGCAGGACCGCCTTGCAAGGAGACCAGACACGTTTGAGCGTTGCCATCATAATGTTAGAATAAATTGAAGCCTAGTGCTCGGTTGAATTCTTGATAAATCCAAAATATGCGGTGATGACATGAACCAAAAGCACCACAAAACTGGTAATGAAGCCAAGCCAGACAACGGCAACTGTTCGACTCAGATCCATATAGGCGATGCAGAGAGATTGAGCAGTTATCAGGCAGACGATGTAAAACCAGGTCACCCACCAGAATATCCACCGTCGTGCCGCATGCATTGTCCACATGACGCCACCCACATAACTGATGCAGGCGCTCAAGACCACCCAGCCGATCTCCCGCTCCAGCCCTGCATAATTTCGACCCAACAGCCAAAGCAGGGGCTGCGGCAGCAGAAAGCCGACGGTTCCGATAATGCATGCGATGCCAAGCGCAGCCGCTAAAATCTGACAGTAACGTCTGGCCAACAGTGTATGCGGGACAGCGGCAATGTAGGGTTCGACAAACACGGCATTAAAAGCCCCGAGGATGAGAAACAACTGGCCAATTCGTCCAAGCGCGCTGATCTCGGCCAAGTTCTGCGTGGTGCCAAAAATCGCGCTGATGCCGACGAGTATCTGTCCTTGCAGCGCTGTGAAGACCACCCCGGGAATAAGCGGGGAGAGGTAGCGCAACATCTCTGCATTGCGTTCCGACTCGCTTTGCTCCGGCTCCCGAATATAGGCTTGGGAGGAACGCCTGTAATTGAACCCCGTGTAACCGAGTGAGAGTGCCGCAAGCAGGGCTGAAGCCCAGGCACTGAGTGCACCCACGGCATACAAGCCTGCACTCAGCACGAGGCGAAAAACTGCAGACTGAATCTGCGGACGATAATACTTCTGCAGCGACCGATGCACCAAGAGTGGAGCTCCATACATAGTCCAACCTTGGAATAGAACCCCGAGGACAACGGTGCCAAACAGGAGGCATTTGACCTTGTAACCCCATGGTTGTGTCCATGTGATGAGGGGAAAAACCATTGCGGCGATGAGCAGAACCATTCCCTGCATCTTCGACCGCCAGTTGCGTGCGGAACGCAGATAGCTCCCAAGGACCTCGGGATCGCGGCCCCGCGATCCTGCCAAGGCGATGATGGAACCGGAAAAGCCGAGATCCGTCAACTGCGTGACCGTGCTTTGAAACGCTAAGGCCATGCCGAACATGGCGAACTCTCTGACGTCGAGCCACCGGATCAGGAAAAAACCCGTGATGAGATTTAGAAGCTGTACCGCTGGCTGACCGACGAGGAAAGACTGAAGCGGTGCGCGCCAGCGGACAAAGCGTGCCCGCATGGAATTAACAGGTTCGGATGGAAGTGCGCCGATCATGCTGGAATGAGTGCGTCATGGCGGACTGAAAAAATCCAAGCGGCCTCAGGAACAGGGAACGGACTCTCCACAAGCGGTGTGCCTTCTCGGTAAAAAAAGATTATCAGGATAATCCTAACAGTGCAGCCTGATTGCATCGGGCCCAGTCAGCAATGTCGGTGACCAGAGTTGTAAGCGAACGCGATGGCCTCCATTCTGTACGCTTAAACAGGCGATCACAGTCGCCGATGAAAAGACGCAGGTCGAATGGACGCTGTTCGAGGCTGGCCTGAATCGAGATGGTATTTCCCGTGACAGCTTCACACAACCGGGTGAGTTCCTGCAAAGAAATACTCCCAGCCCCCCCCCCCGCCACATTGCCAACCCAGCCTTCCCAGGCATCAAAACCGGTGATTTGCAGCGCTATCAGATCGCAGAGATCTTGCACATGAAGAACATCACGCACCTGCTTTCCTGTGCCGCCATAGCCGATGTAGGCAAGGGGTTTGCCGAATATGTGCGCCATTATCCAGAGGGCGATGACTCCCTGATCGACCTTGCCAAACTGCCACGGACCCGCGACGACGCCACAGCGATTCACGACGGCCTGTAAGCCGAAACTCTCACGGTACTCTTCGATCAACTGTTCTGCGGAAAGCTTGGTGTAGCCATAGAGGGAGCGTGCACCGCCGAGATCCAGCGCCTCGGTCACGCCGCGCGAACTGATACCTAGCGTGCCTTCGTCAGCCCATGCGAAGCGGGTTTCCATTTCCTGCCAAGGATGAGATTCGAGCCGTGCGACGGGATAAACGCGGCTGGTGGAAAGAAAAAGAACCTTGGACTTCCACTTCCGCGCCATTTCAAGGCAGTGATAGGCACCGACCAGATTCGTCTGAAACAGGTAGTCGGGAGAACCATCCTGCCCGGCAAGCACGGAGGGCTCCGCCGAGCACTCAATCAGCAAGTCGAATTCGCCCGCAGGAAATTGATCCACGAACCTGATGTCGCCACGGTGGCACCGGATGCCGCGATCCTGCAAACGCACGACGTTCAACTCAGATCCGCGTCGGTAAAGATTGTCCATGCAGACGATCTGCGCAGAGGGGAACGCCCCCTGAAGGTGGCAGGCAAGGTTGGAGCCGATGAAGCCCGCACCACCCGTGATGAGTATGCGCTGTGGAGACATTATTACTGGGCGGAAGCGCGGTGGATCTCCTCGAAGACATCATCCAGTGACTTCGTGATTCCCCACGACGGATAATGGTTCTTCATTTTGGACAGATCGCTGATGTAGCAGATGTGGTCCCCTTCCCGGTTCTTGTCTACATACTCCCATTTCATGGGTTTGCCGGAAATGGCGGAGATCTTGTCGAAGGCCTCCAGAATGGAGACGCTGTTGTCGCGACCACCACCGATGTTGTAAACCTCGCCGCAGCGAGGAGCTTCAAAGAAGGCGTGCATGAAGCGGACGACATCGAGGCTGTGAATGTTGTCCCTCACTTGCTTGCCTTTGTAGCCGAAGACATTGTACTTTTTTCCGGCCAGGTTGCATTTGATCAAATAACTGAGGAAGCCATGGAGTTCGACACCGCTGTGGTTTGGGCCCGTAAGACAGCCACCACGCAGGGCGCAGCATTTCATGCCAAAGTAGCGCCCGTACTCTTGAACCATGACATCGGCAGCGACCTTCGATGCGCCGAAAAGGCTGTGCTTGCTCTGATCAATGGAGAATTCTTCGGTAATGCCGCCGACATAGGCGGGATCATCATAATCCCAGCGGGTGTCCAGCTCTTTGAGCTTGATGGTATTGGGACGGTCACCATAAACTTTGTTGGTGCTCATATGGATGAACACGGCCTCCGAGGCATGGAGGCGAGTGGCCTCTAGAAGGTTTGAGGTGCCGACCGCGTTTGTATCAAAATCATCAAAAGGCCGCGACGCAGCGAGATCATGGCTGGGCTGCGCAGCGGTATGGACGACATGGGTGGGCGCCAGCGTGGCGAGACAGTCGAGCACAGCCTTGCGATCCCGGATGTCGAGCTCGTGGTGATGGAAAGATGGGTGCGCTGCTTTGAGCCGCTCCTGATTCCAGCGGGTATCCCCTTGCGGGCCAAAGAAGTCGGCACGCATGTTGTTGTCTACGCCATGTACCTGCCAGCCCTGCTGACAAAAGTAATCAACGACTTCGGAACCGATGAGACCGGAGGATCCGGTGACGAGGAGTTTCATGGGAAAAATATAAATGGAGGATGATTGAAGCCGATTTGATTCAGCATATTCGAGCCGCTGACTGGATGCGAGGGTCGTGAGTAAGGCCGAAGATGCATGTGGCCAAAGCATGGCCGCACTGCACGGCCGACGAAGCGATGATGAACCAAGCCAGCCCCATCACGCTGTTGAGCGGCAGCATCCAGGCGGCCACAGCCTGGGTAGCGAGGGTTAATGGAATATTGAGCCAGGCCAGATGATTCCATCCGCGGGACGCATTCAAGGCCCACACAAAACCAGATACGTTGGTGAGGGCCATGCCCGCCAGCACCAGCTCCAGTTCCCGCTGAAGATGCATGTACTTGCCACCGAGGACCCAGAGGAACCAATGCCCCTGCCACCAAGCGAACGCCAGAACCATGATGCTGAATGCCACCGTACCTGCCACCAGGGCGATTGCCATGGCCCACATCCGTTTTCTGTCCGAGGCACGGGCAAAGGAAGGGAATACGAACTGCCCGAGAGGCCCGGCGAGCACGGCGAAGATGACGGCGAGTCGATTCAGCGCCCCGAGATCCGAGACCTCGCTGGTGGTGGCAAAGACGCTGATCAGCCAAGTTGCAAGCTGGCCCTGAATGCAGATGAAAATGCAGTTTGGCAACAGCTGACGAACCACGTCCCAGATGCGAGCCGTATGATCGGCGAGGCCAATGGGCTGCACGTCCCCCAGCAATGGCAGAACCTGCATGCGGACGATTCCATATTGGGTCAGATGGGCCACCAGAACCGCCACGAGAGCAGTGAGGGGAGTGAGCCCTCCCAGCAGAGCCAGTGCCGCTGTCAGCGCAGTCCGGACAAAGACAGGCAAAAGATCTGCCACTTGAAGCTGCCGGGTGCGCGATTGCAGACGGTTGACGACATTGAAAATAGCGGTGGTGGAAATCTGCCAGATGGGGGCGAGCACCAGCGCAGTCAGTCCAAGTGCAGAAGGAAGGCCTGCGCCATTGCGAAGCAGCAGCCAGAGGGAAATGCATGCAACGATGACTGAAGAAAGAGCCGCCAGTTTCACCCGCAGGCGCAGCGCAGCGTGCACCAGACCTTTCAAAGATGCCTTGTCCTGCCAGATCGTGCCACCTATTGAGGTGACGGCATTGACAATGCCTGCATCCGCCAGGACGGCCAGCGCGGCGCTCATGCTGCTGGCAATGGTGAACCAGGCGTAATCCGGCTTCTCCAAAGTGCGCACCAGCAGGAAACCCGCGATGGCATTCAGCGCCTGTACGAACAGCTGCACCAATGCGAAGCCGCCAAAGATCGCGCTCCAGCGGTACAGGCGCAGTCGATTGTGGCGAAGTGACAGCCATGATAACATTCGAGAGGGGTGAGGAGCTGAGCAAGCTGGCGGCTCTTAGCTGTTGCAGGAACGGCAGGGTGTGTGAAAAACTGCCATTCTCACATGGAACAAGACGCTGCCGCCATCACTCCGGAAAACCTGCGGGTGCATGTCATTCATTATACCCGGCTGACGGAACGCCGGGCGCATATGGAGCGTGTGCTGCGGGAGCATGGGCTGGACCACTTTCCGGTAAGCTGGATGACAGCGCATGATCGCGAGGAAGTGCTGGCAGATGGTGCGTTTGAACGCGGCGAGTGGGGAGACCCTAAAGTGATCGCAGCGGGTTCGGTGTCTCTGATCTTGAAGCATCTGGCGGTTTACCGCAAAGTCGTGGCTGAGCCGCACGCATGGCATCTGATCCTGGAAGATGATGTCCTGATCCGTCCTGGCTTTCTGTCCGCTTTGACAGACTGCCTGAATGAGCTGCCCAAAGAGTGGGACATGTGCTTTATCGGACTGGGCTGTGATCTGCATGTCCCCTGGTGGCTGCGACGCGCCGGCAAGCGTCTCTACTGGCGCGGCTGGAAACGCGGGCTGCTGTGGGGTGGTGGCGGCTGCTCCCGCTGCACGGAGGCGTATCTGATTCATCCCGGCTGTGCGGAGCGTGTGCTGTCCAGCCGGTTTGCGCATCCGTCTTTCAACCGTCCCATTGACTGGCATTTGAATGCCGCGGGCCAAGCTTTGCATATCCATTCTTACTGGGCTGAGCCGCCCTTGGTCACCCAAGGGGCGTTTGAGAGCTGGATGAACGATCCCGCCTTGAACCCTGCAAGGCCATGATCGGCGCAGAGTCGTTGCCTTCACTCTGTGATCAATACGTTCCATGTTTGAGCCAGCCTTGTTGTATCGAGAAAGGGTTTGAAAACCCGCTTGTTGCACTTGATCTCGGTCTACCTGCGAACGGCCAGCCAGTTTCCGACAAGATTGCGGTAATCTTCAATTTGAACGGGAGCATTCATCCCCTTCCCTTGCTCCACGGAGCGCACTTCGAATCCTGCGGATTCCAAATACGTCAGCAAATCGTTGGCTGCAAAGCCATGACGGGCTGAGTTCGGATCCCCGGCTTCAATCAAAATCTGCCGGGTGTTTTTGAGCAGGTTGCTGGCACCGCGCAGCACGGCGAGTTCCACCCCCTCGACATCGATCTTTAAGAGATCACAGCGAAGCAAGTCCGGAAACAAAACATCCAGGATGGTGACTGGAACCGTGATACTTTTAGTGTTCAAGCCCGAGTGGTGAGCGGAACCTTTGGGAACCATGAAATTCATGTCATCACGGCGGTCATCGGTGAACTGCGCCCCCTCTTCACTGGAGGCGTCTGCAACGGCGACTGCATAACGCTGAACCTGCGGTGAACTGAACTGGTTTAGGCTGAGGTTTTCCTCCAGACAGCGATGAATGAAGGGATGGGGCTCGATGGCATGAACAACGCCGTTCTCGCCGACGGCGCGTGCCCCTTCCATGACGGTAAATCCTATGTTGGCTCCGACGTCAATCATCGTGTCTCCCGGTTTGAGAAGTGAACGGATGATGTCCAAATCGGCATCCCTTTGATGTCGGTCCACCCAGAGCTGCCAGGCAAGGTTGGCCGGATGCAGATGGAGACGAAACGAACGCATTGGAAAAGTGATCCGCCGTCCCCAGCCGGTACGCCAGAATACTTGGGCGGCCAAAAAACGAAGCGGCTTCGGATGGCGCAGCACACTTAAGAGACGGTTCATTGAAGATGGGATCCCACATGAATTTAGTCACGAACGATCGATTCCACCCAGCCCTGATGCTGAAGATACCACGACACGGTATCATGCAGCCCATTTTCAAGGGTGTGTTCGGGATTCCAGCCGAGTTCGAAACCGATTTTCGTCGCATCCATGGCGTAGCGTCGATCATGACCGGGACGGTCAGAGACAAAAGTGATGAGACTGCGCGAATGCCCCGAGTTCGGGCTTTAGGTAACCGGCAGAGGTAAGGCAGTCCAGATTGACAAGCTTCGAGATTTCAGGCTGGCCAATGACGTGCCGGATGAGATTTGAGCCGATGAAGCCTGCCCCGCCAGTGATGAGAAGATTCATCATGCTTTGACGGCGGCGTATTCGCTGAAGACGCCCATGCAGGCGATACGCCGGGCGTCTTGGAAACCGGCGGCCTTGAGGGCTGAGACGACGGCCTCAGGACGGACACAGGCGTCCATGGTCTCCCAAAAGTACACCATCATCTCCTCCGCCTTTTCGCTGCGGGTGAGCAGGCGGGCGAAGAAGGGATACACGATGCCGAAGTAGAGCTTGAAGAGCGCGGAGCCAAGCCTGCCCGCTGGGCGGGTGGCCTCCATGATGAGGACGCGGCCGCCGGGCTTGAGCACACGGTGAAATTCACGGAAGGTGGCCTCCAGATCGGCGAAGTGGCGCAATGCGTAGCCCACCGTAAGGAAGTCATAGGCGTTGGCTTCGACAGGCATGCTCTCCGCGCGGCTCTGGATGAAACGCGCGCCTGGCAGCTTTCCCTTGGCCACAGCCAGCATGCCATCGCTGGGCTCCACGCAGGTGATGGTGCTATCACCACCGAGCACTTGGCTGGCGGCTACGGCGACGAGGCCTGTCCCGCAGGCGACATCAAGGTGCTGCATGCCAGGCCGCAATCCATGGCGGCTCTGCGCTGTTTTGCGGTAGAGATTACCCGTGCCAAAGAATCCCCAGCCGACGATGGGATCGTAATGCGCGGCTCCTTGATCGAAGAGTTCTTTGACGTAGCTCTGCCTTTCTTCAGGCTGGGTGTAGCGATGGGGCAGGACTGGATGAGGAATCATGGAGGTTTCAGAAGCTTTTAAGGCCAACACTTTTCACTTCGATGGCAACGTCGGCGAGGTAGTGTCACGGTACTCGCACTGGGGCAATTCGATCACGAGGTTTTCAAAGTCGTAAAGAATCTGAGTTCATGGCCAGAGTTTTGATCACCACTCCAGGATTTCCCCTGACCAAAGTGCGTTCTGGGACTGAGTTCATCACCACACTTCCTGCACTCACCACACTTCCGCTGCCCACCTCCACTCCAGGACCGATGAACGATTGTGCGGCGATCCAACAACCATCGCCCAATGTGATGCCACGCACGATCAAATCGAACGTTTCTCTGCGATGATCGTGTGAGCCTGTGCACAAGAACGAACGTTGTGAAATACAGACATGTGATCCGATTGTCACTGGGGCAAGACTCAGGATCATGACCTCTTCTCCCAGCCAGACGAAGTCACCCAGGATCAGCCGCCATGGGAAGGAAATGTTCACATTCGCCCTGATGACAACGCCTGTGCCCACTTGGGCACCGAACCAGCGGAGCAGGGATGATCGTAAAGCAGAAGGCCATGGCACCGAAGTTTGAAAAAAAATCCTCTTTGTCAAAAGCCAGGCAGCCTCTTTCCAGCGCTTCGCACCTCGCTCAAAGTCCTCATTGGCAAACTTGGACAGATCTATCATCAGCTTGATTTAAGGCACTTGCTTACCCTGCCGACAAAGCGTCAAAACGACTCAAATAACTTCAAAAACGTACCACGCAGCCAAGCTGCCGCCAAAGGTCGCTCAAGCAGCGGCCTGGATGGTTTGCCGTGGTAGGATCGGCATTTTTCAAAAAGGGAGGTGACTGTACCATGCTGATACCCAGCGCAAAGAATAAAGTTCTCCGGTATGTTAACACTTTGACACCAAGCTGCGCTGGCAGCGTACATTTTTCTCCGGCAAAGTATGAGTTGTCGTGTTGTCCCGAGTTCTTTTTGGATGAACCCGGCCTTTTTTGCATTTATCCATTTCCATGCGCCGCCCTCCTCCCCTTCTGACCGCCCTTGTCTTCGGCTTGGCCGCGTGTTTTTGCGCCCAGGGACAAACCAGCCTCAAGCCTGAAGGTGCCAACCCAAATGCGCCACGGGTGAGCATTCTGGGCACGCGCTTTGCCAGCGTTCCCGGTACCACCGTACAGTTTGCCATTTGGGAGACACGGCTCTCCGAATGGAATGAGTTTCTGCGGCAGAAAAAGTATCCGTGGTCCTACCAGACGCACTTTGAGCAATCGCCAGAGCATCCGGTGGTAGGCGTCAACCTGCAGGATGCCGTGGCTTTCTGCAATTGGCTCACCGAAACTGAGCGCGAAAAGCACCTGATCGACAGCTCCCAGAGCTATCGCCTGCCAACGCCGGAAGAGTGGGACTCCGCCGTGGGTCTGGCCCGTGGTCGCAAGAAGATCAGCCTCTCCGCTGAAGACCGTCTGCTGGACGATCAAATCTATCCTTGGGGGCAGGACTGGCCGCCGCCTGCAAAGACCGCCAACTTTGCCGATGGCGAGATCACCGGCTACCCCAATGACGGCTATGCATTCACCGCACCGGTAGGAAGTTTCACCCCCACTCGGGAGGGACTGTATGACCTCGCGGGGAATGTTTGGGAATGGACCCAGCCAGTGGAGATCCGGGCGCAACCGACCGGGGTCCTGCGCGGCGGCTCCTGGGCCTATTTCCGTGCTGAATGCCTCACTTCGGCCTATCAGTATGTCGTTCCTGCAGACCTGCGGGCCCCCACCATTGGTTTCCGCTGTGTGTTTGACGACAAACGTCGTACCGCCAGCCTCCTAGCCGCCTCCGATGCGGAGAAAAAGCAGGCTTTGGAGGAACGCATGAAGGCTATGGCTGACAGCCGCAAGGTGGACTCCACCGCGGTGGAAGCACTGCGCAAACAGATGCAGGGCAAGGGCGATGATGGCGGCCTGCCCGATCCAGCAAGCCTCAAACCCGCAGTCGCGGATGGTAGTTCCTTCATCAATGCACTGGGCATGCGCTTTGTCCCGTTGCAGGAGAAAAGCGGCCCTCTCATCTGCGTCACGGAAACCAGCGTGCGCGATTTCGAAACCTGGCTGCGGGATACCGGACGCAACTGGAGCCAGAAACCCTCCTTTCTGCTGGGTGGGAATCATCCTGCCGCCGGTGTGTCCTGGGAAGATGCCATGGCTTTCTGCGCCTGGCTGACCGAGCGCGACCGCGCCAGCAAGCTCATCCCAGCCACCGCCTCCTACCGTCTGCCGAGCGACACCGAATGGAGCCTGGCTGCGGGTTTGAAAAATGAACCCGGCGCCGATCCCGCCGCGAGACATCTTGCCGACAAAACACACTACCCCTGGACGCCAAAGGCGGATGACTGGAAACCGCAGGCACTCGCTGCCAATCTGGATGCCACCAAAATCCCGGGCACCACAGACAATTACTCCTACACGGCACCTGTGGACAGCGCGCGCGGAAACGCCCTGGGCCTCTATGAAATGGGCGGCAATGTGTCTGAATGGTGCGCAGACGCATGGCCCGGTGCGCCGGAAGAGCGCGTCATCCGCGGCGGCAGCTGGCTGAGCTTTGACAAAGAAGCACTGCTGACATCCGCCCGCTCACATGCGCTCAAGAACGCCTCCCGTGCAGATCTGGGCTTCCGCTGTGTGCTGGATTTTGGCACGCCTTAAGTGCCATCAGCACAGCTTCAACAGGCGCCGGATTGGGTCGGGAGAGGATGGTGATCTGGTGGCACTCAAGACAGCGCCGCGATCACTTCGATCTCCACCAAGGCTCCCAGGGGCAGTCCTGCAACCGCCACGGTCGAACGCGCGGGTTTGTGACCGGCAAATGCCGCTTCATAGAGCGGATTGACCTTGGGGAAATCAACCATGTTTTGCAGAAAGACGGTCGCTTTGATGACCGAGCTTAGGGTCAGCCCCTGCACCTCCAGCAGCGCGCGGATGTTGGCCAGCACCTGGGTCGTCTGACTTTCCACATCCGTCGCCACGATCTTTCCTGCAGCCGGATCAATGGGAATCTGGCCTGAGCAAAACAGCAGGCCGCCATGCTTCACCGCTTGAGAATACGGACCGACCGCAGCCGGCACCTGGGGAGTGTTGTTGATGAGTTCCATGCGGATCTCTTAACGATCCACATCTGCGATTCAAGCCTTGAGATTCATTCGCCAACGATTGCTTCATCAGGACCGCGCTTGGCTCCAGTGATTAATTACCCATGCTCACCACCCGCCACCCAAGGCTTTGATCAGGGCCACGGTCGCATTCAGACGACGCGAGCGGAGATCAATGGCACTGCGCTCGGCATTCAGGGCCGTGGCTTGAGCGGTGGCAACGTTGATGTAGCTCAAGGTGCCCGCTTCATACTGATTGGTGGCGATGCGTTCGCTCTCCCGGGCCGCATGCACGGCTTCATTCTGGGCTTCAGTTTCGGCGGCCAGAATGCGCAGCGTGGACAGCGCATCCTCAGACTCCTGCATCGCGGTTAACACGGCCTGTCGGTAATCCGCGACGGCCTGCCTCCATGTGGCGTCTGCCTGCGCCTTGGCGGCCAACCGCTGGCCGCTGTCAAGAATCGCCAGGCTGGCATCAGGACCAAACGACCAGAAATTGTTGCCCTGCGCAAACAGGTTGGCCAGGGCACGCCAGCCAGTGGCGGCCCCAAGAGAGATGGTGGGGAAAAAGGCGGCGATGGCGGCACCAATACGTTCGTTGGCGGCAGCCACACGACGCTCACCCGCGGCGATGTCAGGGCGGCGCTGAAGCAGCGTTGAGGGAGCCATGGCTGGCAGCGCTGGAATATGCGAGGTGAGGGTCGCCGGCTTCAAGCCGAAATCGGCAGGGGCACGGCCAGTCAGGACGGCCAGAGCATGCTCCATCGTCGCCCGTGTCACACCGGTTTCGATCAAAGCGGCACGCGAGGTCGCGAGCTGAGTCGCTGCGAGAGCGACATCCGCCTCGGAGGCCACACCCTGTGCTTTGCGATTTTGCGTGAGTTCCAGCGACTTGGCGTAGCTGGCCACCTGGCGCTCCAGCAAGAGCCTTTGAGCGTCGGCTGCGCGCAGTGAAAAGTAGCTCTGCGCCGCCTGAGTTTGCAGGGTGAGCCGGGTGGACTCCACATCCGCCTGCACCGCTTCGACGTCCGCCTTGGTGGCCTTGGCGGTATGCCGCAGACGTCCCCAGAGATCCAGTTCCCAGTTGGCCGATCCTCCTACGGATTGAATACTTTTCACGCCTGAACCGCTGCGGGCGGCATTGATGGAGTTGGCGTTGCTGGAGCCGCCTAGAGCACCGCTCTTATTCACGGTGTAGTCGCTCGTAGCAGAGGCTGTTGGCAGGAAGGCAAGTTTGGCGGCCGTGAGCAAAGCCGAGGTCTGCTGCGCTTTCGCCACGGCGGACTGCAGCGATTGATTGGAAACCTCCAAACTTTTCATGATGGCGTCCAGATCGCTGTCATGAAAGATGGACCACCAGTTGCCACGTGGCAGATGATCGGCGGGCTGCGCGACTTTCCAGCCGCGGCTTTCCTTGAAGTTTGCCGGCAGATTCATCACCGGAGCCTGTTTCTTCGGTGAGAAGCTGCAGCCGGCGGTGGCAAGAATGAGCGTGCAGAAAAAAAGACGGTTCATAGAGTGACTGGAACGGGCGCGGCGGTCATGTGCTGGGAGGGAGGATGTTTTTTCAGGAACCGCAGCCTTAGGCCATCGAGGAATAAGTACACCACAGGCGTGGTGTAAAGTGTAAGCATCTGGCTGACAATCAACCCGCCAACAACGGCAATGCCAAGCGGCCTGCGCAGCTCAGACCCAACGCCGGTCCCGAGAGCCAACGGCAACGCGCCGAGCAAGGCGGCGCAGGTGGTCATCAAAATGGGGCGCAGGCGCAACTGACAGGCTTCGAAGATGGCCTGGAATGAATCGAGCCCACGTTCGCGCTCGGTTTGCAGGGCAAAGTCGATCATCATAATGGCGTTCTTTTTCACGATGCCGATGAGCAGGAAGATGCCGATCATCGCCATCACCGTGAAATCCATGCCACAGACATACAGGGCAAGCAAGGCACCTGCGCCTGCAGAGGGCAGCGTCGAAAGGATCGTCAGAGGATGCAGAAAGCTCTCATAAAGAATGCCCAGCACGAGATAGATGACGAGCAGAGCCGTGAGAATAAGGACGGGCTGACTGTCCAGCGAGGCCTGGAACGCCCCCGCCGTGCCGGCAAAAACGCGCTGAACATCTTCGGGAATCTGCAGTTTGTTCACCGCATTCGTAATGGCTTCGGTAGCGTCTGCAAAGGCCACTCCGGGCGGGATGTTGAACGAAAAGGTCAGCGCCGCAAACTGCCCCTGATGGCTGATGGACAGCGCAGCAGGTGCGAACTCCCACCGCGAAAGCTGGTTCAATGGCACGAGCTTGCCGGAGTTGGAACGCACCATCACCTGATCAAATGCTCCGGGGTCGTCATTTTGAGATGACTCCAAAATCACGCGGTATTGATTCAGCGGAGCATAGATTGTGGAAACCATGCGCTGGCCGAAAGAGCTGTTTAACACACTGTCCACCGCCTGCATGCTCACGCCGACACGGGCGCAGGCATCACGATCAATGACAAGTCTGGTGACGGTGCCCTTGTCCTCGAAATCACTGTTCACATCCACGAGCTCCTTGAGGTCGAGCAGCGCCTGCCGTACCTTCGGCTCCCATTTACGCAGGGTCTCCACGTCACCGGCCTGAAGCGTGTATTGATACAAGGCACGGCTGGAGCGCCCGCCAATGCGCAAATCCTGCGACGGCACCAGCAGCAGGGTGGCGCCTGTGATTTTTGAAAGTTTGCCACGGAAACGTGCCAGCACGACATCTACCGGGTCACGTTGTCCCATCGGTTTGAGCGATATGAAGACCCTGCCGGTGTTTTTCGGCCCGCCCATGCGCGAGTCGGAACCGCAGCTTGCATTCACCTTAACAACCGCTGGATCGGCCTGCGCAATCCGTGCGATTGCGATGATTTTCTCCCGCATGGCCTGGAAGGAGATGTTCTGATCCGCGCTGATACCGCCGATAAGCAATCCGTTGTCCTGCTGTGGAAAAAAGCCCTTGGGGATCGTCACATAGAGCCAGGCGGTCAGAGCGACGATGCCGATGAGCGCCGTCAGTGTGAGCCAGTGATGCCGCAGGGCGATGTGCAGCGTGCTGGCGTAGAATGACTGAATCCAGTGAAAAATGCCATCAGACAGCCGTGCAAAATAACCGGGCTTGTGGCCTTCCTTTTCTGCGCTCAACAAACGCGCGCACATCATCGGCGTGGTGGTGAGTGAAACCACAAGCGAAACGGCAATGGCCACGGAGAGCACGACGGCGAACTCTCTGAACAACAGCCCCATGAGACCTCCCATGAGCAGGATGGGAATAAACACGGCGATCAGTGAGACGCTCATCGAAATGACTGTGAAAGTGACTTCACGCGTCCCCCGGCCCGCGGCCTCCATCACGGGCACGCCATTTTCCACATGGCGGGTGATGTTTTCCAGCACGACGACCGCATCATCAACCACAAAACCGGTGCTGACTGTGAGGGCCATCAGTGAGAGATTGTCCAGACTGTAGCCGCAGAGATACATGACGCCAAAAGTGCCCAGCAGGGACACCGGCACCGCCACGCCCGGAATCAAGGTGGCCCGCACCCGGCGCAAAAAGGCAAACACCACCAGGATGACAAGCAACGTGGCAATCAGCAGCGAGTACTGCACATCATCGATCGAGGCACGGATGGTCACCGTGCGCTCCATGGTGATGTCCAGATCCATCGAGGCGGGAGCCATCGCACGGAGTTTTGGCATCATGGCTTTAATCTTGTCCACCACCTCGATGATGTTTGCTCCGGCCTGCCGGAAGACGATGAGCGACACGGAGACCTTGCCGTTGGTGCTGCCGTAGTTGTAGGCGTCCTGCACAGAATCCGTCACTTCGCCGAGATCCGCCAGCCGCACAGCCGCACCATTGACGTAGCTGACGATGACGTTTTTGTACTCGTCAGCCTTGTCCATTTGATCGCTCGCCAGCACCTGCCAGCGTCGATTTTCATCTTCAACCACCCCCTTGGGCCGGTTCACGTTCGCGGCGGCGATGGCGGCGCGGACGTCTTCCATGGTGAGATTCGCCCGCGTCATGGCCGGCATGTTCATGCTGACGCGCACGGCGGGCAGCGAACTGCCGCCGACGCTGACACTGCCCACGCCTTCGATTTGTGAAATCTTCTGCGCGATCACCGTGGACCCGACATCATACATCTGGCCAGAGGTGGCGACGTCCGAAGTCAGCGCCATGATCATGATCGGCGAGTCCGACATGTTCATTTTGCGGTAGGTCGGATTGCCCGGCATGCCCGTTGGCAGCAAACTGCGCGCCGCATTGATGGCGGCCTGCACGTCCCGAGCTGCGCTGTCCACGTCGCGGCTGATGTCAAACTGCAGGCTGATACTCGTGCTGCCTTGCGAAGAGGACGAGGTCATCTCCGTGATCCCGGCGATGCGGCCCAGCGTACGCTCCAGCGGTGTGGCCACCGTGGCGGCCATGGTCTCGGGACTGGCGCCAGGCAGAGAGGCCGAGACGGAAATCGAAGGCATGTCCACCTGCGGCAAGGGCGAAACCGGCAGATTCGTGTAAGCCAGGACACCCGACAACGCGATCGCCAGCGTGGCGAGCGTAGTCGCCACGGGACGGTGGATGAAGGTGTCGGTCAAATTCATGCAATGGCAGGAATTTCAGCCGCCGCTTCTTCCCGGCGTGAAGGCGCAAAGCGGTCAAACATCAGATAAATGACCGGTGTGGTGAAGAGGGTGAGCAGCTGGCTGACAAGTAAACCACCCACCATCGTGAGTCCCAGCGGATGGCGCAGTTCAGAGCCCTCCCCGCTGCCAATCATGAGCGGAAGCGCACCGAGCAAGGCGGCCAGGGTGGTCATGAGGATCGGTCGGAAACGCAGCAGGCAGGCCTGATAGATGGCCTCCCGTGGCGGCATGTTGTGCTCACGCTCAGCCTCGATCGCGAAGTCGATCATCATGATGGCGTTCTTCTTCACGATGCCGATCAGCAGCACGATGCCAATGATGGCCATGACCCCGAGTTCGGTGTGCGTCAGTTCCAGCGCCAACAGGGCTCCCACTGCAGCAGAAGGCAGCGTCGAAAGAATCGTCAAAGGATGGATGAAACTCTCATAGAGGATGCCTAGCACCAGATACATGACGACGACGGCGGCAAGGATGAGCAGCAGCTGATTGTTCAGCGCGCCTTGAAACGCGAGCGCCGTGCCGGCAAAGGAACTCTCAATGCTTTCGGGCATGTTGATGTCGTCTTTGATGCGTTCAATTTCCGCCACCGCAGCACCCAAAGAGGCACCGGGTGCCAGATTGAAAGAGACGGTGGCGGCGGGAAATTGATCCTGATGTGCGATGGCCAGCGTGGCGGGTTCCTCGATAATTTTGGCCATCGTGTTCAGGAGCACCTGCTGCCCGCCGGTGGATGGCACGCGCACCTGGTCAAAGGCGGAGAGTCCTGACTGAAACTCCAGTCCATGCTCAAGGACCACGCGATACTGCCCGCTCTGGGTGAAAATGGTCGAAACAAGCCGCTGCCCAAAGGCATTGTAGAGGGCTGCATCGATGGCGGCGACCGTCACGCCGAGGCGGCTCGCCGTTTCACGGTCGATCACCACGCGCGCCTGCAGACCTTTGTCCAGCAGGTCGTCTGCCACATCCGCCAGCAGGGATGATTTTCTCAGTTCGTCCACCAACTTGTGTGTCCACAATTGCAAGGATTCAATGCTCGGTGATTGCAGCGTGTATTGAAACTGGGTCCGGCTCACGCGGTCCTCGATGTTCAAATCCTGCACCGGCTGCAGGTACAGCTGCACCCCGGGCAGACGGTTGGCCTTGTCCTGCAGACGGCGGACGACCTGCGCAGCGGTCACATTTCGCTCATGCCTCGGCACAAGATTGATCAGCATGCGTCCCGTATTGGGAGTGGTGTTCACGCCATCCACACCGATGAAGGACGAAACACTTTTCACGGCCTCATCCTCCGTGACCAGACGTGAGAGCTCCTGCTGCTGCTGGCCCAGCGCCGCGAAAGACACGCTTTGCGGTGCCTCTACAAAGCCTTGGATAAGGCCAGTGTCCTGCAATGGGAAGAAGCCCTTTGACACGCTTTGATACAGCAGCCCGGTCGCCACAAGGGTGGCGGCAAAAACGAGCATCATCGTCGCGCCATGATCAAGAACCACACGCAGCACCCGGCCATAGAGCGAGATGATGGCATCAAAGGCATGCAACACCTTCTGCGCGATCGGCCCTTCTCCGCCATGCTTCAGCAGGCGGGCGCACATCATCGGCGTCAGGGTGAGGGAGACGACCGCCGAGATCACAATGGAAATGGCCAGCGTGATGGCAAATTCCCGAAACAATCGGCCCACCACATCCTGCATGAAGAGCAGCGGAATCAGCACCGCGATCAAGGACAGGGTGAGCGAGATGATGGTGAAACCAATCTGCTTCGCGCCTTTCAGCGCGGCCGGCATCGGTTCTTCACCATTCTCGATGTAGCGCGCGACGTTTTCGATCATCACGATTGCGTCATCCACAACGAAGCCCGTCGCGATGGTCAGCGCCATGAGCGTCAGGTTGTTCAAACTGAAACCGCACAGCCACATCACGGCAAAGGTGCCCACGAGTGAAAGAGGCACCGCGACCGCCGGAATCAACGTCGCCCGCAAACTGCGCAGGAAGACAAAGATCACCGCGACCACGAGGAAGATGGAGAGCAAAAGTTCGTACTGCACATCCTCCACGGAAGCACGGATCGTGGTCGTCCGGTCAGTAAGAAGCTGGACATCCACCGACTGCGGCAGGTTCTCCTTCAGCTTCGGCAGCATCGTCTTGATGCGGTCTGCCACTTCGATGACATTAGCCCCCGGCTGGCGCTGCACATTGACGACAACCGCCGGCTGCACTGTCGTCGAAGGCTTCACATCCGCCCACGCGGCGAGGCGCAGGTTCTCGGCATCATCCACCACGTCAGCGACATCGATCACACGCACAGCGGCGCCATTGCGCCAGGCGATGACTAGATTGCGGTAGTCATCGACGGAGAGCAGCTGGTCGTTGGCATCGACCGTGCTGCTGCGCGTGGCATTGTCAAAACCGCCCTTGGGCTGGTTCACATTGCCCATGGAAATGGCATTGCGCAGATCCTCGGTGCTGAGGCCTCGCGAAGAAAGGGCCACGGGATTGGCGCGAATGCGCACCGCAGGCCGCATGCCTCCGCTGAGCGAGACAAGGCCCACGCCGGAAATCTGCGACAATTTGGGCACGAGCCGTGTGTCGGCAGCGTCCTGCACCTTGATGAGCGGCAGAGTCTGCGAAGTCAGTGCCAGCGAGATGATTGGAGCATCGGCCGGATTGACCTTGTTATAGATCGGCGGATTGGGCAGATCCGTGGGAAGCAGTGTTGCGGCGGCATTGATGGCGGCCTGCACGCTTTGCTCGGCAATGTCCAGACGCAGCCCGAGCGTGAAACGCAGCGTGATCACCGAAGAGCCGCCGCTGCTGATCGAATACATCTGTGCGAGGCCAGGCATCTGCCCGAACTGACGCTCCAAAGGGGCGGTGATGGAGGAGGTCATCACCTCGGGTCCCGCACCGGGATACAGTGTGACCACCTGGATCGTTGGATAGTCCACCTGGGGCAATGCCGCCACAGGCAACAGCCGGTAAGCCAGCCCACCGACAAGCAAAACCGCCACCATCAGCAAGGTGGTGGCGACAGGGCGCTCGATGAAGATGCGGGAGGGATTCATGCGTCAATCTTCATGCGATTTCAGCCATCATGACAATGGCGCGCCTTTGCTCCCCTTCCCTTCACCCTTGGGCTTGTCTCCTTTGGGGCGCTCTCCAGGTGCCGTCTTGCCGGGCGTGATGACTTCCACTTTGGCGCCATCACGCAAACGATCCACCCCCTGCGTGATCACTTTGTCTCCTGGCTTTAATCCTTCCGTGATCAAAACGCGCTCTCCCTGGACGGGTCCGGTGACGAGATTGCGCATGATGACGGTGCTGTCCTCTTCTTTCAGCACATAGGCGTAGGCCCCCTTGGCCCCGCGCTGGATCGCTGTTGCAGGTGCCACTGTGGCTTTCGTCCTTGTGTCCACCAGCACTCGGGTGATGACAAACTGGTTCGGAAAAAGAAGGCCGTCGGCATTGGGCAGCTCCGCCTTCAGTTTCAAGGTGCCTGAGGTGACATCAATCTGATTGTCCGTCGTCAGCAGCTTGCCGCGTCCAAGCACCTTGTTCATCTCCTTGTCCACGGCCTCCACCAATACCGGTTCACTGCCAGCGAGGCGCTTGCGCACTGCAGCCACACGCTCCTGGGGAATGGAGGAGATCAGGCCAATGGGATCCATCTGCGTGATGATGACAAGACCGTTCACATCCGAAGCTCGAATCATGTTGCCCGCATCCACCTGACGCAAGCCAACACGCCCGGTGAGCGGAGCCGTGACCTTGGTGTAGCTGAGCTGAAGTTCCGCACTCGCCACCGTGGCACGATCCGAAATCAAGGCTGATTCATACTGCCGCACCAAGGAGGTTTGAGTGTCCACCTGCTGTTTCGCGATGGAGTCCTGCTTGAGCAGCTCGGTGTATCGACCAAGATCTTTGTTGGCATTGGCCAGCAAGGCCTCATCCCGGGCCAGCTGCCCTTTGGCCTGGTCAAGAGTCACCTGAAAGGGACGAGGGTCTATCTCTGCGAGCAAATCCCCCGCCTTGACCATCTGCCCTTCCACAAAGCGCACCTTGTCCAACTGCCCGTCCACACGGCTGCGCACCACCACCACATTCAGCGGTGTAACGGTCCCTGCAAGACTCACCCATTCCTCGAAGTCCTCTTGCTTCACTTCCCCGACGGTCACAGCAGCAATCCCCCCTCGCGCGCCACCTTTGCCTGCCGCGCCCATAGCACCTGCCGCTGGTGCTGGGCGGTGCATCCACAGCCAGCCGCCGCCGGCTAATACCAACAAGATGATCACGAAACATCCGGCGCGGCCTTTCGGCGATGACGAATGGGAAGAAGGGGCGGTGTCTTTCATGTCAAAATCGGATCGCGCACGTGGATAACCATCCAAGTTCAATCGCACGCGAGATTACGAATCTGGCATGCGCTTAGAAGCAGTCCAGCGACAGAGCGGCGGAAGAAAAAAAATATAGGCAGTCGGAAAACGCCTACAGCCATGGCCCTGTCAGGCCCCTGTCCTATTAACTGTAGCGGCTGCCACGAGAGCCGGATCAGCCCAGTTCTGAAACCGGCCTAGGCGTGAGGTCAGCAACCCCTTTTGGAAACATGCGGTCGCGTGCCGTGAGGATCTCAGGCTCGTCCGTCGTGACGAGAACCACATGCTCGAAATGCGCGGATGGCTTGCGATCCGTGGTGACCACGGTCCATTTGTCCTCAAGGATGCGTGTCTTCCCCGTTCCCATGTTGATCATGGGTTCAATGGCCAGCGTCATGCCAGCTTTGAGGCGTGGGCGGTCGCCCTTCTTTCCGTAGTTCGGAACCTGCGGCTCTTCATGAAGCTTTCTGCCGACGCCATGGCCGACGAACTCACGCACGACGGTGTACCCATATTGGGTGACGTGGTGTTCCACGCTGTGGCACAAATCGCCAAGCATCCAGCCGTCACGTGCATATTTGACGGCATTGAGAAGTGATTCTTCCGTGGCGGCGAGAAGGTGCAGCGTTTCTTTGGCCACATTGCCAACAGGTACAGTCAGAGCATTGTCCCCTACCCAGCCGTCGTAATAGACACCGACATCGATTTTGACGATGTCGCCATCCTGAATCACGCGCGGACCACCGATGCCATGAACGACTTCTTCGTTAATGGAGATGCAGATGGTGCCAGGAAACTGGCGGTAGCCGAGAAAGGCGCTGGTGGCGCCGCACGCCTTGATTTCGGCGGCGGCAAAACGATCAACTTCGGCGGTCGTGACCCCAACATGGACCTGCGAGGCGGTCTTGATCAGCACATCACGTGCGACCTGGCAGGCCCTGCGGATACCTTGCTGCTGCGCGCCGTGACGGATTGGGATGTTCCCCGATTTTACAAAAGCCATGACGCGCTGGATGAAGCTCACTTAAGGGCAAGTTTATACACGACGCCAATCAAGACCATGATGGCGAGAGCAACCCACAGCCACACGACGGTGGTGGAGTCCACGGCGCGTGCGCCTTGCTGGATTCGATCCACACGACCACGGATACGGCCCTTCTTGAGGAAGCCGTCATAGTGGCTCTGCAGCAGATGTGTTTCGACCTGGCGCATGACATCAAGCACCACGCCAACGAGGATCAGCAGGCTGGTGCCGCCAAAGAACTGCGCAGCCGAGCTGGAAATTTTCATCGAGCTGCTGACGACGCCCGGCATCACATAGAGACCCGTGAGGAAAATTGCACCGGCGAAGGTGAGACGGCTCATGGTGAAATCAAGGAAATCGGCAGTCGGCTTGCCTGGGCGAATACCCGGAACATAGCCACCGCTCTTTTTGAGATCTTCCGAAATCTGCGTGGGCTGGAACATCGTGGCCACCCAGAAGTAACTGAAAAAGAAGATAAGAAGCGAGGAAGCCACATAATAAACCCAGCCACTGCTGATGAACAGCGCCATCCGCTGGATCCAGTTCACATCTTTGAAGAGCGAAGCCAGAATGGTGGAGGGGAACAGCAGGATGGCCTGGGCGAAGATGATCGGCATGACGCCGGAATAATTGATCTTGAGCGGCAGATACTGTGTCTGACCACCATAGACCTTGCGACCGACGACGCGCTTGGCGTAGGTGATGGCAATGCGTCGTGTCGCCTGGGTCAGGGCAATGACACCAGCGATGACGAGAATCATGAAGCCCATGAGAAGGACGAGAGTGAAGGCGCTGGCAGGGCTGGCCTTGATGCTGCCCACGAAGGTCTGCCAGACCTGAATCAGAGCGCCTGGAAGATCGGAAACGATGTTCACGCAAATGAGGATGGAGACACCGTTGCCAATGCCACGGTCCGTGATCTGCTCACCCAGCCACATCATCAGCATGGTGCCTGCAGTGATAGTGATGACGCTGGTGAAAACGAATCCAGCCCCGTAGTTCGGAACGAGCGGCCTCCCGCCCAATTTATCGATGGCATCCTGCAAACCAGCCATGAGGTAGTTCTGGGCAGGATCGTGCAAAGACTGGGCCAGAAGTGTGGCCTGGAAGACGCAGAGAACAATGGTGGCAATACGGGTGTATTGCGTGATCTTCTGACGACCACCTTCTTCACGAGCCAGTTTGCTCAGAGGAGGCCAGACGGCCGTAAGGAGCTGCAGCATGATGCTGGCGCTGATGTAGGGCATGATACCCAAAGCGAAAATAGCGCAGTTTTGCAGCCCACCCCCGCTGAAGATATTGAGCAGCGCGGCGACCTGTGAGGCACCGGAGGCATTGTCACCCGCTTTGTTTTCAATCCAGGCATTCAGCACGGTGGCATCAACACCCGGAAGTGTGATGGACGTGCCAATGCGGACGATGACAATCATCGCCAGGGTGAAAAGGATGCGCGAGCGAAGTTCGGGGACTTTGAAGCTGTTGGCGAAAGCAGAGATCATGAGAGAGAGGCTCTAAGCGAAGATGGGCCTGCTTCCTGACAGCATTCGCTGCGCGGAGACCGGCCCATCAAAGTGGTTGGTTGGGTCAGAAAAAATCAGGCAGCGATGGAACCGCCGGCCTTCTCAATCTTTTCACGGGCCGTAGCGCTGACTTTTGCGCCCTGGACGGTGAGCTTGCGGGCAAGATCACCAGTGCCGAGAATCTTGATGAAATCGCAATTGCGGCTCACCAGACCCGATTCACGCAGTGCGGCTTCATTGATGACAGCGCCATCCTGAAAGGCTTCATTAAGTTCGCCAACGTTCACGACTTCGAAGACGTCCTTGAACTGCTTGTTGTTGAAGCCCTTCTTTGGCAGACGGCGATGCATCGGCATCTGACCACCTTCAAAGCCGGGGCGGATGCCACGACCAGCGCGTGCCATCTGACCTTTGTTGCCTTTACCGGAGGTTTTACCGTGACCGGAGCTTTCGCCACAGCCGATGCGCTTGCGGCGCGTCTTGGCACCGGGGCGGGGTTTGACGTCTTGGAGTTGCATGGAAATTTAAAAGAGGAAAATGAGATTCAATCAGAGGGCCTTGCGCTCTTTGATTTCCTTGCCGCGAGCGCGGAGGATTTCATCGGCAGGGCGCAGTGCGGTGAGCGCAGCAAGAGTAGCGCGGACAACGTTGGCGTGGTTGCTGGAACCCAGCGACTTGCCGATCACGTCTTTGACGCCTGCGGCTTCAAGAACGGCGCGAGCGCCGCCACCAGCAATGATGCCGGTACCTGCCGTGGCAGGCTTGAGGAGGATGTGTCCGCCGCCATGGGAGCCCACCACTTCATGAGGGATGGTGCTGTCCTTGAGGCAGATGGAGAACATGTTCTTGCGGGAAGCTTCGGTCGCCTTCTTGATGGCGTCGGAGACTTCGTTGGCCTTGCCAAAACCGCAGCCCACTTTGCCCTTGGCATCGCCGGAAACGACGAGTGCGCTGAAGCTGAAGCGACGACCACCTTTGACCACCTTGGCGCATCGGTTGATGTGAACGACTTTTTCGACACCATCCGTCTCACGCGGCGCACGATCATCACGACCACGGAAACCACCGTAGGAAGGAGTCGGAGCTGGTGCAGGAGCCTCCGCAGGTGCGGCGGCTGGGGGATCGATAACTACTGTTTCTTCGGCCATAAATTTACGTGAGGCGGTTTTAGAATTTCAGACCCTTTTCACGGGCGGCATCTGCAAGGGCTTTCACCTTGCCGTGATAAATGAAACCGGCACGGTCAAAGACCACTTCGGTGATGTTTTTTGCCATGGCGCGCTCAGCGAGGAGAGCACCGACTTTCGTGGCGTTCTCGACGTTGGCCTTGCCAGCGCCGTAGCCTTTTTCCTTGGTGGAAGCCGAAACGATCGTCTTGCCGGCAGTGTCGTCGATGACCTGGGCGTAAACGTTCGTGTTCGAGAAGTAAACTGCGAGACGGGGACGCTCGGCGGTGCCGCTGAGTTTGCGGCGGATGCGCTTGTGGATACGAGCGCGGATATCTTTGCGATTGGTAAGAGCCATGATGAGTATCTCCGGAAATTATTTGACGGATTTGCCGGCTTTACGGCGGATGTGTTCGCCCACATAACGCACGCCCTTGGCCTTATAAGGCTCTGGCGGGTAGTAAGCACGAATGTCAGCAGCGAGCTGGCCGACAACCTGTTTGTCGATGCCTTCGATGGCGATCTTGGTGTTTTCGGTGACGGTCACTTTCACGCCCGCTGGAATGGGGTGCAGACGGTCATGGGACTGGCCAAGCTGAAGATCGATGTTCGAACCTTTGACCGCGGCACGGAAACCCACGCCGTGGATCTCAAGATTACGGGTGTAGCCCTGGCTGACGCCGATGAGCATGTTCGAGATCAGACGCTGGGTGGTGCCGTGAAGGGCACGCACTTTGCGGTCTTCGGAATCGCGGGTGACGTTGATGGTCTTGGCGTCCGAATTGACTTTAACACCGAGAGGAAGAGTCCAGCCGAGTTCGCCCTTTGGGCCCTTGACCTGCACAGAGCGGTCGTCACCAACCTTGATGGTGACCTTGTCTGGAATGGAAATGATTTGTTTGCCTACGCGTGACATGATGGTTGTGACGGTTGGGGGTTACCAGACAGTGGCGAGGAGTTCACCGCCCACTTTGGCCTTGCGGGCCTTGGCACCTGTCATGATGCCGCGTGGTGTGGAAAGGATGGAGATGCCCAGGCCGCCGAGGACGCGAGGAATCTCGGTGCTGCCGACATACTTGCGCAGACCAGGCTTGCTGACGCGGTCGATCTTGCGGATGACGGCGGTCTTGTCCTGATACTTGAGCTTGAGCTTAAGGCGGGGATGGGTGGCGTTGGTGTCCACTTCGTAGCCCCAGATGTAGCCTTCTTCCTGCAAGATGCGGGAGAGTTCGGCCTTCAACTTGGAGAAGGGAATGAGCACCTGCTCCTGCTGTGCTGAGCAGGCGTTGCGGATGCGGGTAAGAAAATCTGCGATCGGGTCGGTCATGACGCTGAGGGTGTCCGGGTGTTGGGGTTATGCGGCGGCTTCAGTGCCATCTTCCTTCTTCGGCTGAGCGACGCGGGTGCGGAATGGCATGCCCAGGGTGCGCAGCATTTCACGCGCATGGTCATCATTGTTCGTGCTGGTCACGAAGGTGATGTCGAAACCAAGCTGACGCTTGATCTTATCGAGCTCGATTTCTGGGAAGATCGACTGTTCGGCAACGCCGAGGGTGTAGTTGCCACGACCGTCAAAGGCACGGGGGGCGACACCACGGAAGTCACGGATACGAGGGATGGCGGTGCGAACGAGACGCATCATGAAGTCATACATCTTGCCACCACGAAGGGTGACCTTGACGCCGACGTTTTCACCTTCACGCAGCTTGAAATTGGCGATTGCCTTCTTGCTCTTGGTGATGACGGGCTTCTGGCCGGTGATGAGAGTCACTTCATTCACGGCGTCTTCGATCGCCTGCTTACGCTCCGCCTGACTGCCGATGGCGCAGTTCACGACGATTTTTTTGAGCTGAGGGACCTGGTGGATGTTGGCAAGACCGAGCTGGGTTTGCAGCTCAGTGCGTTTTTCTTTATATAGGGTCTGTAGGATGTGTTCCATGATTCAGTTTGGGCTGTGCCGCCTTTCCCTCGATGATCGCACCGTGCGGGAGCGACGATGACGAGGGGGGAGGCAAATGGGGGGCGTTGCTTTAGGCCTTGGCCTTCTTCTTCGCAACTTTCTTTTTCTTCTCTTTCACAGGCGCATCAACGCGCTTGACATTTGAGATGTGGATCGGGGCTTCCTGCTCTTGAAAGCCGCCGGCCTGGTTCTGCTGGGTTGGCTTGATCGCTTTCTTGATCATGCGCACGCCTTCGACGAGCACGCGGTTTTTAGCGGTCTGCACTGCCAGAACGACTCCCTGGGCGCCTTTGGCGGCTCCGGAAATGACGACGACATTGTCGCCTTTTTTAACGTGGGTCTTGGTACGGCTCATTGGAATTACAGCACTTCAGGTGCGAGGGAAACGATCTTCATGAAGTTTTTGTCGCGCAGTTCACGGGCCACAGGGCCAAAGATGCGGGTGCCACGCGGGTTGTTGTCTTTGTCGATGATGACCATGGCATTGCGGTCAAAGCGCAGGATCGAACCATCGACGCGGCGGATTGGATGCGAGGTGCGCACGATCACAGCGCGGACGACTTCACCTTTTTTCACGGCTGCGGTCGGGGTCGACTCACGCACGTGGGCGGTGATGATGTCGCCAACGTAGGCGAAGCGGGTGTTTTTCTTGCCGAGCACGCCGATCATCGTGGCCAGTCGGGCACCGGTGTTGTCAGCCACCGGGATTGAGGACTCCATTTGCAACATAAACTGTTTCTCCTGGTCAGGTTAGGGGGTTCAAAAAATACGACTAGTGCTTCTGCACTTCGATCAGCTCCCAGCGCTTAAGCTTGGAAAGAGGACGGGTTTCAGCGATGAGCACCTTGTCACCTTCTTTGGCCACGCTGTTTTCGTCGTGGGCATAGAATTTGGAGGTTTTGCGCACAATCTTCTTGAAGATTGGATGCGGAACGCGGCGTTCGACTTTGACGACGATTGTCTTCGTCATCTTGTCAGACACCACGGTGCCGACGCGCGTCTTGCGCACGGCTGGTTTTTCGGTGGCTGCAGGGGCTGCTGCGGTGGGTTCGCTCATGATATTAGAAATGCTTCAGGGGGTGATGACCGGATCAGGCGGCCTTCTTGGCAGCCGCAGCGCGGGTGCGCTCGGTGATGATGGTTTCGATCCGGGCGATCTCGCGGCGGATATGGGTCAGACGGGCTGGATTTTCGAGCTGACCGCCACCTGCGCTCTGCTGCACACGCAGATTCAGCGCTTCCTGCTTCAGTTCGCGACGGCGTGCGGAGAGTTCTTCCACAGTCGATTCACGGAGTTCTTTGATCTTCATAATTCAGTTCGCGTTGGTTATTTGTGCAGGCTTTCGCGGCTGACGAAGCGGCAGCGGAGGCCCAGCTTCGTAGCGGCAAGACGGCAGGCTTCACGAGCGGTGGCTTCGTTCACGCCGGAGATTTCAAAGAGCATGTGGCCTGGAAGGACGACTGCAACCCAGAATTCTGGAGCGCCTTTACCCTTACCCATTCGGACTTCCGGTGGACGCTGGGTGACAGGCTTGTGAGGGAAAATACGGCAGAAGACTTTTCCTTTGCGCTTGAGGTAGCGGGTGATGGCCACACGGCAGGCTTCAATGTGGATGTTTTTGATCCAGCCGCGCTCAAGGGTCTGGAGACCGAAGTCACCAAAGTCCAGTTTGTTGCCGCTGGTGGCGTTGCCGCCGCGATTGCCGCGCTGCGATTTGCGATATTTTACTCTGCTTGGAAGAAGGGCCATACGTCTAGGTCCGGTGGAAAGGGTTTAGTTCGAAAGAAGGGGCAAATTAAGCCTGGGCTGCTGGAGCTGGGGCTGGAGCTGGGGCACCATAGCCACCACCACCACCTGGACGGCCACGGTCACCACCGCGTGGACCAGGAGCGCCTGGACGGCGATCTCCACGGTCATCTCTGCGTGGGCGACGATCGCCGGAAGGACGGGAGACGCCTTCAGGAGCATTGCCACGGTTCATCCAGCACTTGACGCCGATGATGCCGTAAACAGTGCGGGCTTCAGCGAAGCCATAATCGATCGGGATACGCAGAGTCTGAAGAGGAACCTTGCCCTGGCGATACCACTCAGCGCGGGCGATGTCAGCACCACCGAGACGGCCGGCGCAGCGGAGACGAATGCCATCAGCACCCATGTCCATGGCGGTCTGCACGGAACGCTTCATGGCGCGGCGGAAGGAAATACGGCGCTCAAGCTGAACGGCGACGGCTTCTGCGACGAGCTGGGCGTCGAGTTCTGGCTGCTTGATTTCGAAGATGTCGATCTTGACCTGCTTGCCACCGCACATTTCAGAAACCTTCTGGCTCATGACGTCGATTTCCTGACCTTTACGGCCAATGACAAGGCCCGGGCGGGCGGTGTGAAGAGTCACGCGGACCTGGTTCCAAGCGCGCTCAATCACGATCTTGGAGATGGCGGCCTGCATGAGCTTTTCCTTGAGGTAAGCACGGATGGCAAGGTCGCTGTGAAGCGAGTCTGCGTATTCTTTTTCAGGTGCGTACCACTTGGAGCGCCAGTCTTTGGTGACTGCAAGGCGGAAGCCGATCGGATTTACTTTCTGTCCCATAAAGTGAAGAGGTGCGGTTGGGGGGCGTTGCGGTTATTCAGAAGCTTTCTTGGCTTTGGCTGCCTTCTTGAGGGCAGGAGCATTGCGGCGGGCGGATTTAGGAGCTTTCTTCTCGCCTTCAGCCTTGGCTTCTTCAGCCTTCGGTGCGCCGATGATGACGGTGATGTGGGTCATGCGCTTCTTGATCGGAGCGGCTGAACCACGTGCGCGTGGCATGATGCGGCTCAGGACCGGGCCGGGAGTGGCGATGGCGGACTGAACGATGAATTCAGAGGCATCCTGCTCGTGGTTGTTCTCAGCGTTCGCGATGGCGGAACGAAGAGTCTTGCCAACAAGGAAGGCGGCTTTCTTTGGAGTGAAGTCGAGAACGCTCAGCGCCTGGGAGACGGGCATGCCGGTGATGGCACGTGTGACCTGACGGGCTTTCTGCGAGGAGATCCTGGCGTATTTGAGGACGGAACGGACGGACATAAAGCGAGGGGGGGTTCTTGACTTCGTTAGAGAGATTTGTTGAGATCGACGCGACCCCGGTCACCGACGCGGACGGGATCATTGGCAGTGGCCAGTTCCTGGACTACCGCACCACAAACAGAGTTGCGGACTTCAGTAACAAGGACTTTCGCGATGGGCTTGTCTTCGCGGTAAATTTCAAAGGGCATACCCGGCTTGACCCCATCCTTAGCACCGATGGAGAGAACGGCGATGCCGAGTTCACTCTTCAGGCTGACGACGCGGGCGTTTTGCAGGTCACCCACAGCCTGACCGTTCTGACCACCACCGGCTTTGACAAGCGCGGCATCGGCAGTGGTAATGGCTTTGTTCAGACGGTCGGCGGCGGCAGGATCAGCGTTTTGAGCGCTTTTCATCAGGCCCATGCCCGATTCAGCCAGTTCAATCAGAGCGCTGGCGAGTTCGTCGCGCTGCTCTTTCATGATGCGCAGGTCGCTGAGGGCAGCGAGCAGGCGCTCCTGAGTTTGATCCTTGGAGTTTTCGAGTGCTCCAACGCCAAGACCTTCGAGGAGACCGCGCAGTTTTTCGTAGCGGTCTTTCAGCTCGTTGGTTTCAGCATTGGCGGCAGCGGCGCTCTGAGCCAGCGCGTCGTTCTTATCCTTGGCCGCAAGGATTTGAGCATCCTGGGCTTGGATCTTCGCGGCGGCGACTTGGAGCGAGATATGTAGTTCCTGATTTTCGAGCCTGTCATCCGCACGCAGGCTTGACACACCCACTGCAAGAAGCAGCGAGAGAGTGATCCAGGTGATGGAAGTGCGGAGTAACATGAAAAAGCTCGATGCTCAGGAATTACTTGGCGGCCTTGACGGTGACAGCACCGTGAGACTTGAACAGACGGGTCAGGGAGAACTCGCCGAGGCGGTGTCCGACCATGTTTTCAGTCACGTAGACAGAGACGAAGTCTTTGCCGTTATGAACCAGGAAGGTGTGGCCGACGAGGTCAGGAGTGACCATGGAGGAACGGGCCCAAGTCTTGATGGGGCGTTTCTGCTTGGCGTCGTTAAGCTTGTCCACCTTGTCGAGGAGGGCTTGCTGAACGAAGGGACCTTTTTTGAGGGAGCGTGCCATGTGAGTGCGTGAGTGAGGAATGGATTACTTCTTGGCGTGACGGCTCTGGATGATGAGCTTGTTGGTCGCCTTCTTCTTGTTGCGGGTCTTCTCACCCTTCGCGTGGCCCCATGGGCTGAGCAGGTGCTGACGACCACCACCGGACTTGGAACGACCTTCACCACCACCGTTAGGATGGTCGATCGGGTTCATACACATACCGCGGACTGTTGGGCGGGTGCCCTGCCAGCGGGTGCGGCCCGCCTTGGCGCTGACGACGTTCATGTGCTCGACGTTGCCGACCTGGCCAATCGTGGCGTAGCAGACAGAGAGGATCTTGCGGATTTCTCCGGAAGGCATGCGCACCAGGGCGAAGTCACCTTCACGGTTGGAGAGCACGGCGGCCTGACCTGCAGCACGGGCGACGACGCCGCCTTTGCCTGGGGAGAGTTCGATGTTGTGGATCGAAGTACCAAGAGGGATTTTGCTCAGCGGAAGAGCGTTGCCCACTTCAGGAGCGGCTTTTTCGCCGGCCATCACCGAAGCACCGACGCTGAGGGCGTTTGGAGCGAGGATGTAGGCGCGCTGGCCGTCCTTGTATTCGACGAGGGCGATGCGAGCGGAGCGATTCGGATCGTATTCGATGCCGACCACTTTGGCTGCTTCATCACGGCGGGACCGCTTGAAGTCGATGAGACGGTAACGCTTGTCGTGACCACCACCGATGTGACGGCAGGTGATACGGCCAGTGTTGTTACGGCCACCGGATTTACGGAGAGCCACGGTAAGGCTTTTCTCCGGAGAATGCTTGGTGATCTCCTCGAAGGAGTTCCACTCTTTGTAGCGATTGGTGGGCGTGGTTGGCTTGAATGTTTTCAGCGCCATGACGGTAGGATAAGTTAAAGGGTTGCGGGCCTGGGGTTACGCGAGGTCGAACTTTTCGCCAGCCTTGAGGCGGACGATCGCTTTCTTCCAGTGATTGGTGCGGCCGTAATCGGCGCGGCGCTCACGACGGGCCTTGCCGTCATAGTTCGCAGTGCGGACACCGGTGACTTTTTTGCCAAACAGCTTTTCGATGGCCTGTTTGATGTCGATCTTGGTGGCTTCGACGTCCACAGAGAACACGTACTCGTTGTTCTGTTCGCCCAGCAGCGTGGCTTTTTCGCTGAGACGGATGTTTTTGATGACTTTATGAAGGTCTTTCATGATCAGGCGGTCCTCTTGGCAAGGGTTTCAAGGGCGTCACCGGTCACCACAACGCTGCGATAGCGAAGGAGGTGTTCGGCATTCACTTCGTCAGCGGAGATAAGCTGAACGTTCTGGACATTGCGGCCGGCGCGGAAGGTGAGTTCATCAAAGCCTTTGCCGATGAGCAGCACATTCTTCGCGGTGGTCAGGCCATTGACGGCGGCGATGAAGCTCTTCGTCTTGCCATCAGCCACGGAAAAGCTGCCGGTGGTGAGCACTTCACCATCAAGGATGCGGGCGGTCAAAGCGGCACGCAGAGCGAGCTTCTTGGTTCCCTTGGTGGTTTTCTTGGCCCAGATCGTTGTGTTGCGTGGGCCGAAGACGACACCACCGCCACTCCAGATGGGGGAACGCTTGCTGCCCATACGAGCATTGCCGGTTCCCTTCTGGTTCCAGAGTTTCTTGCCGGAGCCGGAAACTTCAGAACGGTTCTTGGTGTGGGCATTGCCCTGACGACGGTTGGCGCGGTAGGCCACCAGCGTGTCGTTGAGAGCCTGAGAGCCTTTATAGCCCTCGGTCAGTTGAATGTTGGCCGCCTTGGCGGCGTCGGCTGAGAGAATGGTAGCGGACATGGTTCAGTTCCTCGTTATTACTTCTTGGCGACGGCTTTTTTGCCGGGGCGCACCACAACGATGCTGCCTTTGTTGCCGGGGAGTGCGCCTTTGATGAGCAGGATGCCTTCTTCAGGACGGCTTTGCACGACAACCAGATTCTGGGTGGTGCAGCGGGTGGTGCCGTCATGGCCAGGCATCTTCTGGTTCTTCCAGACGAGACCGGGAGTCAGACGGCAACCGATGGAACCAGGACGACGATGCATCATGTGACCATGCGAAGCTGGCTGACCGGCGAAGTTCCAGCGCTTCACAACGCCCTGGAAACCTTTGCCCTTGGTGTTGCCGATGACGTCAACCACCTGGCCGTTGCTGAAGATGCTCGCGTCGAGCTTGGCGTCAGCCGCTGGCAGTTGGTCGTCGCCAGTGAGGCGGAATTCCTTGACGATGCGCTTGGCAGTCGTGCAACCGTGCTTCTTGAAGTGGCCCAGCAGTGGTTTGGTCACGCGGGAATCCTTCAACTGGTCGCCATAGCCGACCTGCACTGCGCTGTACTTGTCTTTGCCATCGCTGCGCTTCACCTGAAGAATGGTGTTGCCGCTGACGTCAACCACTGTGACCGAGATTGCGTCGCCCTTGGCGTCGTAAACTTTGGTCATACCGAGTTTTTTACCGATCAATCCGAGACTCATGAGTGTGTCCTCCTGTTATTAAAGTGATGAGATCGAGTTAGATCTTGATGGTGATGTCCACGCCGGAAGGAAGGTTGAGCTTCTTGAGCTCGTCCACGGTGCGGGAGGTTGGGTCGACGATGTCCAGCAGACGCTTGTGTGTGCGGATTTCGAACTGGTCCATCGACTTCTTATCGACGTGCGGTGAGCGGTTCACGGTGAACTTCTCGATGCGGGTTGGCAGCGGGATGGGGCCTGCAACACGTGCGCCGGTGCGCTTCGCGGTTTCGACGATGTCGGCCGTGCTCTTGTCGAGCACGCGGTAGTCATAGGCGCGGAGGCGGATTCTGATGCGTTGATTAGTCATGACGATGGTCCTTAGGGTAGGGTTTCAGTGCGCGTGGGCCGTGTTACTTGGAGCCTCCACGCTGCTCGACGATCTGCTCAACAATCTGATGCGGGACCTGCTCGAAGTGAGAAGGCTGCATCGAGTAGCTGGCGCGTCCGGAAGAAAGAGTGCGGATGGCGGTGGAATAACCAAACATTTCAGCAAGAGGAACTTCAGCGCGCAGGATGGCGGTGGTGCCGCGGCTGTCCATGCCCTGAATCTTGCCACGACGGCGGTTCAAGTCACCCATGATGTCGCCCTGATAATCCTCTGGCGTGGAAGCTTCCACAGCCATGATCGGTTCAAGGAGAATGCACTTGGCTTTCTTGAGAGCGTCCTTGACGGCGAAGATGCCGGCCATCTTGAAGGCGTTTTCGTTGGAGTCCACTTCGTGGCTGGATCCATCGACAAGGTCGATGTGCATGTCGATCACCGGATAACCAGCGATGATGCCGTTGAGAGCTGCTTCGATGCAACCCGCCTTGGCTGGGTTGATGAATTCCTTTGGAATCGTTCCGCCGACCACTTTGTTTTCGACGACGATGCCCGAGCCCTTCTCACCAGGACGCACCTTGATGACGACGTGTCCGTATTGACCACGGCCACCGGACTGCTTGACCAGCTTGCCTTCGCCATCGGCAGGGATGGTGAGCGTTTCGCGGTAGGCGATCTGCGGCTTGCCAGTGGTGGTTTCCACTTTGTGCTCGCGCTTGAGGCGGTCGCAGAGAATTTCGAGGTGAAGCTCGCCCATGCCGGCGATGATGACCTGGCCGGTTTCTTCGTCGGTCTTGACGAAGAATGTTGGATCTTCTTCGGAGAGACGCTGAAGGGCGTTGCCCATCTTTTCCTGGTCGCCCTTGGTCTTTGGCTCGACGGCCATCGAGATCACGGGCTCTGGGAATGTTGGTGGCTCGAGCAGGATGTCGAGGTCTTCATCACAGAAGGTGTCGCCAGTGCGAACGTCCTTCACACCCACGAGGGCGGCGATGTCACCCGAGTAACAGGTATCGATGTCCTTATGAACGCTGGCCTGAATCTGAATCAGACGGCCCACGCGCTCAGACTTGCGGGTGCGGGGATTGTAGATCGTGTCGCCCTTGGAAACCTTGCCGGAATACACACGGAAGAACACGAGACGGCCAAACTTGTCGGACCAGAGCTTGAAGCCGAGGGCGCAGAACTTGCCATTGTCATCCGGCACTGCTTCAACCTTGGTTTCAGGATCGTCGACGAGCTGTCCGGTTTGCGGCTCAATGTCAAGCGGCCCTGGGAGATAATCGATGACGGCGTCGATCAGATACTGCACTCCCTTGTTCTTGAAGGCAGAACCACCGGCCATCGGGATGATCTTGTTGGCGATCACCGTGCGGCGAAGGGCTTCCTTGACTTCCTTGATCGTGATTGGCAGTTCCTCGAGGAACTTCATGCCCAGCTCTTCGTCCTGGTTGCAGATTTCTGCGACGAGGCCTTCATAAGCGTCTTTGGCCTTCTGAATTTCAGCGCCCTCAAGGTCACGCACCTTGTAGGAGGAGCCAAACTTTTCGTCATCGTTATAAATGATCGCCTTTTGGTTCACCACGTCAATCTGGCCGATGAGATTGTCTTCAGCACCGATTGGGATAAGGATCGGCCAAGCATTGGCACCGAGCTTCTTGCGAACGTCATCAACCACATTGTCGAAGTTGGCACCGGTGCGGTCCATCTTGTTCACGAAAGCGATACGGGGAACGCGATACTTTTCAGCCTGACGATAAACGGTTTCGGACTGAGGCTGCACGCCAGCCACACCGCAAAGCACGAAGATGGCGCCATCGAGCACACGAAGGGAGCGTTCCACTTCAGCGGTGAAGTCCACGTGTCCGGGGGTGTCGATGATGTTGACGCGAATGTCTTCCATCTCACGCAGCTTGAAGATGCCTTCTTCCTTGAGCTGCTTCCAGCGTGCCGTCACGGCAGCAGAGGTGATGGTGATACCACGCTCTTTTTCCTGTTCCATCCAGTCCGTGGTCGCAGCGCCGTCATGCACTTCGCCGATCTTGTGGATCATGCCGGTGTAGAACAGAATACGCTCAGTCAGGGTCGTCTTGCCCGCGTCAATGTGGGCACAGATCCCGATGTTGCGGGTGCGCTCAAGTGGGTATTCGCGGTTGGGGGAATTGGGGTTCGACATGGGTCGGAAAAACGAAAAGTGACGGAAAAAGTAAAGTGAAACGATTAGAAGCGGAAGTGGGCGAAGGCGCGGTTGGCCTGTGCCTGCTTGTGAACGTCGTCGCGCTTGCGGACGGCATTCCCCTGCCCCTGGGCGGCATCCTTCAGCTCATTGGCAAGAGCGCGGTGCATTGCCTGACCTTTACGGCCACGGGCAAAACCAACGATCCAGCGCATGGCCAGGGACTCCTGACGACGAGGAGAAACTTCGAGGGGCACCTGATAGGTGGCACCACCGACGCGGCGGGCTTTGACTTCCACGCGTGGCTTGGTGTTCTCAATGGCGCGATTGAAGAGCTCAAGAGGATCGACGCTGTCGGTCTTGTCGTTAAGCGCCTCGATGGCGGAATAAACGATGCGCTCGGCGAGCGACTTCTTGCCATCAAGCATGATGTTGCTGATGAGAGTTGCGACGAGTTCGCTGTCGTAGCGGCTGTCCTTGCGAACCTCTTTGTTATAAACGCGTTTTCTGCGGGCCATGGCGTGTGGAAATTAGGAGTGAAATCAGCGGAAATTATTTCTTCTTCGCGGCAGCGGCGGCAGCACCTGGCTTTGGACGCTTTGCACCGTACTTGGAACGGCCACGACGACGGGCATCAACACCAAGGCAGTCAAGGGTGCCGCGGACGATGTGATAACGCACACCGGGCAAATCCTTCACACGACCACCGCGAACCAGCACGATGCTGTGTTCCTGAAGATTGTGACCTTCACCACCGATGTAGGCGATGACTTCGTAGCCATTGGTCAGACGCACCTTGGCCACCTTACGCAAAGCGGAGTTGGGCTTTTTAGGTGTGCGGGTCATCACCTGAAGGCAGACGCCACGACGCTGCGGGCACTTTGCAAGCGCAGGAGACTTCGACTTTACCGCTTTATCTTTGCGGCCGTGTCTGACGAGTTGATTGATGGTGGGCATGGTGTGAAAGAGCTGTGAACCCTTGGCTTTGTTCGTAGCCAGTTTCGGGGGACAGCGCGCCATGCTCACAATGAGCATACGCAGACTTTTCCGGTTCTGGTTCCGATAATGAAGAGCCTCCGTGGAGGATCTTGATTTGCCGGTCTCGTTGAAGAGGCCGGGCCTTGGGGAGCGCGCATTCTGGCGAGTCCCCGGCATCCCGCAAGCTCTATTTCACACTTTTTGAAATAATTATTCACATTCGTGCGGTCAGCGATAGCGCTTTTGTGAACAACCGGCATCGAATTCAGCTGAATACGCGCAACTTCCATGCTGGAAAGCACACTCTTACTGCCGCGTCACCTGCAGCCGCATGAAACGGCGTGGTGCATCTTTCATGCTCACTACATCCTTCACTTCGACGTCCATGGGTTGCGGAGGTGTGGGCGCCCCCAATGGCAAGATAATAAAAAGGCCCGAAGGTGTTTCACCAACAAACCCCGGCCCGCTGGTCACAGCACCACCAACGCTGGAGGCCAGTGTCGTCCATGGTCCGGCAACGTTGTCCGCCGCCTGCACTTCGTACGTGACATCCGTCTTCGCGGAATCACGAGTGAAGGTGAAACTGAGACGCCGATCACCCGAATAATCCTTCAGTATCGGCTGCGGCGGCACACCCGCTCTGGCAGGATCCATGTTAAGTGCGTACTTGAGCAAATTAGGGACGCCGTCTCCGGCCGGGCAGGCAAGGTCTGCCGCACTGCCAGCATCTTGCACCGTGCTAAACTTTTGCTGCCGCCACGCCTGCACAGGCGAGACGGTGGTAAAGCTGGCATCACCGCCGTAGTAGCTGTTACCATACCCATCCGTGAGCTTCATGCGAAAGTGATAGCTGGTCAGGGGCTGCAGGGAGTAGGCGGTGGCCGAGCCGCTGCTGGACGTATTTATCCCGCCTATATTAATGCCACCACCTCCAAGAATCAATCCTCCACCTGTGCCACCTAAGCCACCAGTGACTACAACGCCCGTCGTGGCTGTCAGTCCATAGGCTGTCGTCTCGCCATATTCGAACGTGACTGTGTAAAAGCCGTTCTGCCTGTTGTAGGTGCCATTGAAGTTCGCGGATGTGGCATACACAGCGGTGACGGTAGTGGCAGTAACCGTAGGCGGAGACAAGGTGGTGAAGGTCATGTCCTGTCCGGTGCTCGTCCCCTCACCGTTGGTCACAAGGACACGGTAGTGGTAGGCCGTATTCGGCGTCAGCCCCAGCAGGGCGTAAGTCGTCGTGGCTGCCGTGCTCGTATCGAAGGCGGCTGGGACGGTGTATTGGCTGCCGTAAGCGGTGGTGCTGCCGTATTCGAAAACAACCGTGGCCGGTGAACTTCCGGTTTCGAAGAGCGCATTCAAGGTCGCTCCTGTTGGCGCGAGCCCTGTTGCGCTCTGCGTCGTGGCCGTAGGAGGCGTTGAAGGTGCTCCCGTGGTGAAGGTTTGATCTGGCCCGTAGTAGATGTCAAAAGTCATGACCGAACTGCCAACGAAAACGATTTCCTGCGCCCGTACACGGTAGTGGTAGGCGGTGTTCGGCAGCAGGTGGCCGGCCGTGGCGGCAAAGGCGGTGGTGGGGGCCGTGGCACTGAGGACATTGCTCATTGCCGTCGGATTGAAAAGCGTGCCGTAGCTCGTCGTCGTTCCGAGTTCAAAAGCCACAATATAGCTTGAGCCTCCGTTCGCATTGGTGGAGGCGTTCAAGACAGCGGAGACATCCGTCACGCTCATGGCTGCCGTAGTGATCAACGTAGGCGCGCTCGGCGTGGTGAACGAAGCCGGGGCGCTGTAAGTGGTCCCCTCCCCGTTCGTGGCACCACAGCGGCAGGTGTAGCTGGTGCCGGGCAAAAGCTGGGTCAGTGTGAATGCGGCCGGACTTGTGGTGCTCACGGCCAGCGTGGAGGGATTTGCCGGCACCGTTTGCGGACTCCCCCCGGCGGCCTGGTATTCCCAGAAGATTTGGGCATCCGAGCTGCCTGCACTGATGCTGGACACACTGATCAAGGCTCTTGTGGTGGTGACGCGCACGACCGCAGCATCACTCACGCTGGGCAGGGTGCTGGCGGCAGCTGTTGTGAAGACCACGTCAGGCCCGGAGTAGTCCACTCCCGCGCCAAACGAATAATGAACCCGGGCCCGATAATGGTAGGTCGTGGCAGGCAGCAGGCCGGTGGCGTTCGCACTGAACGTTCCTGCGGCGGCAAGACTTCCCGGCGTGGCATTCAGCGTGGTGCCGTATGCCGTGGAGGTTCCGAAATCAAAACTCAGCGTGGCCGTTGTGCTGGGCCCATTGGGATCGTAACTCGAATTGAGCACTGCGGAGAGATCCGTCACACCCGTGGCCGCTGCGGCGGCCAACGTAGGCAGCGCGCCTGTGGTTATGGTGGCGTCCGCCGAGGAAGCCGAGCCTTCGCCATTGGTCAGAACACAGCGCACATGATACGTGGTGGAAGGACTCAATCCGGTGAGGTCCACATACGTCGCGATGCCAGAGTAGTTCGTTGGCAGAGGATCCGGGGCGGTAATGGAGCTTCCGTAAGAATCCGTGAGCCCATACTGGAAGACAACCGTGGCCGGTGAACTCCCTGAAGAAACAGGTTCGCAGCCCAGCCGCAACGTCGTGCCTCCGCCACTTGAGGAGGTGATCACTCCCGCAGTCGGCGGAGTGGCCGCAGGCCCAGTGGTGAAAGTCTGGTCCGCTCCATGGTAAGTATAGATGGGAGTGGTGTAAATATAACGTGGTTCCAAGTAGTAAGCGGCCTTTACGCGGTAATGGTAGGTGGTGGCGGGCCGCAAAAAATCCACCCGCGCGCTCACGGGTGCGGCGCTCGTGTTGCTCATTTTATACGAGGCAGGTATTTCATTCGTGTAGGATGACACGCCGCATTCAAAGGAGATGTCCAAAGCCATGCCATTCGTCATTGCGGTAGCATTCAGCGTCGCACCGAGATCAGTCACTGACGTCGCTGCAGTCGTAACCACCACGGGACCGACAGGTGTGGTAAAAGCGCTGTCGGCACTGTAAACCACCCCTTGGTCGCTCACTGCCTTCGCGCGGAAATAATACGTTGTGCCAGGGGTTAAGCCCGTGACTAACGCACCCGCGGCGTTGCTGACGGTCGTATTCGGCGCCACCTGATTAGGACTCACCACTTCGGAGCCGTAGCTCGTTGTCAGGCCATATTCATAGGAGACCGTGACCCGGGAAATACCGGCCGTGATCGAAGTCATGTAGAAAGCCACCTGGGTGGGATCGGCAACGGACACACTGCCTATCGCCGCGCCCATCGAGGCTGGCAGAGTCGCCAGCGTGGTGACTGTCATATCATTGCCAAAATAGGTGCTCCCACCGTCCAGCGTGCTGGCGACGATGCGATAGTGATAGGTCGTGCTGGGGCTCAGGCTCGAAGGGTGAAAGCCGCAGTTCTGCGCGCCTGTCCCGTTAAAGTAAGATGAGGCCGGGGTCACCGATCCATAACTCGCCGTCGTTCCATACTCCGCCCTCACTTCAAATATATCTCCCTTGGGGTCGATAGTGCCGTTGAAGGAGGCATCTACATTCGTCACTCCGGTGGCCGCCGTGGTTGTGATCACCGGTGTTGCGCCCCATGAAGTCATGGCGGCCGCCAGAAACAACCCGAAGCACAAAGCCATCGGGGGCGGACGCTGAAATAATCGTAGGAAATGCATGAGCATGCAGGCGGAAGAAATGCAAAATTATCTGAGTCTCGCCTTTTTTCAATCCCACAAAAAATTTCAGATTCAATCAGGGACACGCCTGCCGGCTGCGCATTTGCTTCCCCCCGCACTTAGCGCCACACTACCACTCCATGCGCCTTCTTTTCTGCATCTTGTTCCTCGTGGCCACCCTCATGCCCGCCCAGCAGCCCGCTGCCGTCGAACGCAAGCTCGAATCCCTCCTGCTCATGCCTGAGCCCAAGGCCATGCGTGGCGCCTATTCCATCACCCTGCCGAATTCGCAGCAAACGGTGCTTACCTGCTACAGAGAGAGCACCAACGCCGTCAGCGGCGTTGAACCACATTCTGTGGATACCTTCACGAAGCTCGGTCTCAGCGTCGAATCTTTCACTGCTCGCGCCAAAGTCGCCGCAGACAAACGGCTGCTTCAACTCAAGCCCGAACTCATCAAGGGTGACGACGGCAGGATCGCCTACGCAGTCTATCGCGGTGATTCCTCGCTGTATGCCACACTGCTCATCGCCCCCTCACTGCCTAAGATTTTTGCGGAACTGTTTGGCCCTGAAATCTGGGTGGTCACGCCGGACCGCCACTCTCTTTATATCTTCCCGGCCAAGGCGGAACTGCTCGATGAATTTGCCGCCGATCTCGCCGAGCGCTACACCAGTGACCCCTTCGCCGCGAGTTGTGAAATCTTCGCGATCAAGGCCGGCGCGGACCCGAAAGTAATCGCTACTTTCACAGGAGAGGCGCCTTAGCCGATCCACTGCGGGCCGGCATGACCTGCAGCAAAGCGGTCCACATCCACCGCTTTACCCTTCCACAGCCTTCTTTATTCTACAATTGAACAGCCGGCTCAGTCCGCTGTTCCATATCGGCATGTGTGTCCATTTTCGACATTCCATGCCGAACGCCTTATGATGAGAGAAGCCGAAGTGGTCGCGGCTACGCGCAAATATTTGGAGAGACATTTCCCTCTCGTCTGCCCCCTATGCCAGCACCGCTATCCCACCCTGAGGGAATACCTGCTGAATACCGAACACCAAGGAGATGCCATTCCCTTCGATGCAGAATTGGGTATCTGGAGGCCACGGCACCCCATAGGAACTGTGACTCTGGCCAACTGCCGCTGCGGTAATACTCTTGGCCTAAGTTCCGAGGGCGCGCCGCTCATCCAACTCTGGCGTTTGCTAGACTGGGCCAGAATCGAGACCCAAAAACGCCAGCAGACGCCACGTGAGCTGCTCAATTATTTGCGCGAGGTGATTTGCACCCAAGTGCTCTCAGAATCCTCGCCAGAACGGTGACTGGTTTTAGGGGCCGTCAAACACCACATTGTCGTCAGCCGCCTCCTTAGCCGCGCCCTTCTTGTGCTCCAGCCCCTCCGCACGCCGACGGCGGGCTTCCGCAAAGAACTCCTTGAGGATGCGCACACAGTCGTCATTGAGAACACCGGGGGTGATCTCGGTGCGGTGATTCAGATTCGGTGCCTGCAGGAGGTTCCAGAAGCCCCCCGCAGCACCGCCTTTGACATCGGGACAACCGAAGATCACGCGGCGCACACGGCAGTGCATGATGGCCCCGGCGCACATGGGACAGGGCTCCTTGGTGACGTACAGATCGCAATCCGTGAGCCGCCAGTCGCCCAGAGCACTCTCCGCCTGGGTGAGTGCCAGCATTTCGGCGTGGGCCGTGGCATCCTTGAGCGTCTCCACCTGATTCCAGGCACGGCCAATGACGCTGCCTTGATGTACGATCACGGCCCCGATGGGTACTTCGTCCTGCTTGGCAGCCTTGCGCGCCTGGCGCAGCGCATCGCGCATGTAGTACTCGTCGTCGAAGGGATTGATGATCAGGGGGTCGGTCACCGCGTTTTATAAACGCAGTCCGCATCAACTCAAACCTTGAACTTTAAACCCTGAACCTTATCTCAAGGCATGAATCACACGACGAACCTCATCCTCCCTTCCCTGCTGGCCTCCGACTGGTCAAAGATCGACGTTGAAGTCAAACGTGCCGCCAATGCCGGGGCGCAATGGCTGCATCTGGATGTGATGGACGGGAACTTCGTGGACAACATTTCCTTCGGCCCGCAAATGGTGCAGGTGGTGCGCAAATGCACGGACATGTATCTGGACGTGCACCTCATGATCCACCGCCCGGATCATTATCTGGAGCGTTTCATCAAGGCCGGAGCGCAGAACATCACGATCCACGTCGAGGCAAACTACGACACCAGTGTGCTGGAGACCCTGAAGCGCATCCGCGCGGCCGGCTTGCACTGCGGCATCGCGCTGCACCCCAGCACGCCGTTTGAAGCCGCGCTGCCATTTGTCCACGATATTGACCTGCTGCTGGTCATGACGGTGGTGCCCGGATTCGGCGGGCAGCCCTTCATGGAGAAGGAAACGATGCCAAAACTGGCTGCGGCACGTGACTACCGCGACGCAAACGGATTAAAATTTCACCTCGAAGTGGATGGCGGCATTTACACGAACACGGCCCCCATTGCGAAACAGCACGGCGCCAACCTCTTCGTCTGCGGCACCTCGTCTTTCGGCCCGCCGGACATGAACCAGTCGATGCGCGATCTCGCAGCCTCCGTGGCATAAAAGAAAAAGGGCAGGAAATGAATCCTGCCCTTCGTGGGGATCTTGGAGTTATTCAGCCGCTGGTGGCGGTGGCGCCTCAGCCTGCACTGGTGGCGGAGCCTCGGCTGCGTGGTCCGTTTCCGCGTGATGGCCGTCGACATGATCATCGTGATGATCGTCATGCTCATCGTGCTTGTCCTCGCGCGGATCATGTCCCTCGTGGTGAATGATGTCCTTATGTTCAGTGACACCTTTGAGGTGGGTCTTGAACTTACGCTGGCGCTGACGCTCCGGCAACGGACTGAGCTGCATGTTGATGTTACGGCCCGCCATGCGCGGATCCTGATCGACGTGGCCCATGGTGAGCAGGTCGGCCTTGATCTTTTTGGCAAGCAAGTGGCCGAGCTCCTGATGCGCCATCTGGCGACCACGGAACTGCAGCTGGATGCGCACCTTGTGGCCTTCCGCGAGGAAGTCTTCCGCATGCGTGATCTTGATCAGGTAATCATGAGGATCGATGCCGATGCGGAATTTCATTTCCTTCACCTTGCCGCCCTTCTGATGCTTGTGGGCCTCCTTCTTGTGCTTCTCCTGGATGTACTTGTACTTGCCGTAATTGACAATTTTGCACACGGGCGGATCGGCGTTCGGAGCCACTTCCACCAGGTCCAGCCCACGTTCTTTGGCGATGCGGATGGCCTGCGAAGTCGGGATGACGCCAAGCTGATGATGACCATCTTCTTCGACGACGCGCACCTTCGGCGCACGAATGCGCTCGTTGACACGGGTTTGATCTACAAAACGACCGTTGGGTCGGTCACGACCGCCTGGACGATTGCCACCACCACCGGGACGAAACGCTCCACTGGAACCTTGATAGCCCCCTGCTGGACGGGCCGGTCCTGCAGGCCGTGGTGCTCCCAAGGCTGGTCCGGCGGGTCCTGTGGGACGCGCTCCGGGAACAGGAGCTGAATTAGCGGGGCCGGCCGGACCCGCAGGCCTCGGTGGGCCGCCTGTGCCTTGGTTTTGCTGGGGACGTGGCGCAAAATTGCCGCCGCTCAACTGCTGGAATGGATTGCTTATAGGATACCTCCGGGTGTGTTCGAAACTCCAGGCCGCCTTGTGGCAGGCACCTGGAAAATTGGTGGGGAAAGGCGCGCTGAAAACATCATATCAGCACGGACTCGATTCCGACATGCACGCGCCTGCTCCTGCCCGATCATGCGGGGTGTGTGGACGCGACAAAGAAAAAATCATGCGGAGAAAGTCAGAAGAAAAAGCGCTTTCATTAGAAAGCCGCTGGCGGAGCCGTGGACTCAAACGCTGGACATAAGTAACGACTTTCAAGAGATTCAGCAAGCCGATTTATTTTCCTACGTCAAATCTCAGGGAATCACTGATAAAAGCAAGGCTTGGAAAAAAGCGCTTTTCCCAACTCCGACCCGCCGCCCTCCTCCGTACAGAGGGGATGGCAGCAGGAAATCAACGACGCAGCGTCTCAGTAGAGCGCCCACCAGCTGGTTGTTTCGTTCTCCATCAGTGGTCTTTCCCACACACCCTGCAGGCAAAGCGGTTTCCACCACCAGGAATTTCGTAGCTTTTCCCACCGCAGAACGGGCAGCTCACCGCCACGCAGTTCCTCACAAACCGGCGCGTGATCATTCCCACCAACAGCCCTCCCACCAGCATCGTCACCAGCGGGGAGATGTGATGGCGCTCCAGCCAGCTCCAGAGGAGCAAAATGAACCCGCAAAAGACTCCACCAGCGACGACAGGGCCAAAAAAGCTGAGAACAAAATGGCGCGAGGAACTCATGCGACCCCGTACTATGTCACTCCATCACGGCTTTCTGCAAGCCTGCACGCATGACTTCCAGCGGGGCCGGGCGGTCAAACCAGTGCTCAAAAGAGATCGCCCCCTGATGCAGCAGCAGCGTCAGGCCATCCACGGTGCGGGCCCCAGCCTGCCTGGCATCCGCCAGCAATGGGGTCTCCCCACCTGCACGATAAACCATGTCAAAGACGAGGTGCCGTGCCTGCAGCGCATCCGCTGGCAGCAGCTTAGAGTCGTTAGGCTTCATACCTAGTGATGTTGCATTCACAATCAGGTCGGTGTTTGCCAGCGCGTCTCTTAAATCATCATCATCCCACGGCACCACGCTCACATCAGGACAGCCACCCAGCGCCTGAATCTCGCTGGCCACGGTTTCAGCCTTGGCCTGGGAACGATTCACGAGCTGCAGTTTCTGGCATCCGCTGAGGGCACTTTGCACCGCCACTGCACGCCCTGCGCCACCGCCTGCACCGAGGATCAGCACCCGCAGATCTTTCACGTCCGCGCCAAACGCCTCCTTCACGCTGCGCAAAAAGCCGGGGCCGTCGCTGTTGTAGCCATGCAGTTTGCCATCGCGGATCGCCAGTGTGTTCACCGCACCGAGCTGACGAGCCAGGGGATCGAGCTCATCCACCGCGTCCAAGGCTTCAAACTTGTGCGGGATGGTGATGTTGACGCCGAGAAAGCCGCATTTGGCAAACTGCCGAAACGCCTCGGTCACTCGGCCCACCGGCACCTGCACACGAATGTACTGCGCGTCGATACCACAGGCTTGCAGCGCCGGATTGTGCATCTGCGGACTGCGCGAGTGCCCGATCGGATCACCGATCACCGCCAGCCGCGCCGGCGGCGTGAAGCGCCCGGCCACCGCATTCCAGCCCATCAAATCTTCGAATGATAAAAAATCTCCCACACTCCAGACATGCCGCAGAACCACCGGCTGTCAAAGCTGCCCGCAATTTTCCCACTCGACATCCCGTTCCATCCGCGCTGCAATCAGCACTCTCGTTACAACCACTCACCAACCCCATGCGACTCTTTTTCCCTCTCTTCACCCTCGCCGTATCTGCGGCCCTCTTTCTCGCCCAGGCCGCCGACACCGCCGTCAAACCTCTGCGCGTCCTCATCGTCGCCGGCGGCTGCTGCCATGAGTATGACAAGCAGCACCTCGTGCTCAAAGAAGGCATCGAGTCCCGCATCAACGCCATCGTCGATGTCGCCTACAACCCCGACAAGACCACCAAGGCCACCTTTGAAATCTACAAGGCCAAGGACTGGGCCAAAGACTTCGATGTCATCATTCACGACGAATGCAGCGCCGATGTGACGGATCCCGCCTACGTCGCCGCCATTCTCGATGCCCACAAGGCCGGCAAGCCCGCCATCAATCTCCACTGCGCCATGCACAGCTACCGCTGGGGCAATTTCCGCGAACCCGTGAAAGCCGGTGCCGACAACTCGGGCTGGTATGAAATGATCGGTCTGCAATCGACTGGCCACGGCCCGCAGCAGCCCATTGCCATCACCTTCACCGACAAAACCCACCCAATCACCCAGGGCCTCGAAAACTGGACCACCATCAACGAAGAGCTCTACAACAACATCCAGGTCCTCACCGGCAAGCCGCTGGCCACGGGTGTGCAGATCGTCCCGCCAAAGGCCAAGAAGGGCGAAACCCTGCCACCTGACGCCAAAGCCACCGAAGCCACCAGCGTCGTCGCCTGGACCAACGAATACGGCCCGAACAAAACCAAAATCTTCTCCACTACCATCGGCCACAACACCGCCACCGTCGGTGATGCCCGTTACCTCGACCTGATCACCCGCGGCATCCTCTGGACTACCGGCCACATCAACGAGAACGGCAAGGCGGAGCCTGGATACGGCAAATAAGCCCTGTTTTCGCTCAACTTCACGAATGCCCGGAGGCTCCCTCCGGGCATTTTTATTTTCCAACTAGACACAGTTTCTCATCCCGATCAGCGTTTGAATCACCTTCCCATGCGCCACTTCATCGTTCCCGCCCTCACTCTCGCCATCGCGTTTCACGCCCATGGAGACCCCGGCCACTCCGCCAATGGGGAAGCTTTCAACGAAGGCCCGCGTCAGGCGGCGGTGTTCATTCCCGGTTGTGGGGATGCGGTGCACTTCCCCATCAGTTCCAAAAAGCCGGACGCGCAGAAGTTCTTCACTCAGGGCGTCGGCCAGCTTCATGGCTTCTGGTATTATGAGGCAGAGCGCTCCTTCCGTCAGGTGGCCGCCCTCGACCCCGAATGTGCCATGGCCTACTGGGGCATGAGCATGGCCAACGTGAACAATGAGAAACGCGCCAGAGCCTTCATCAAGAAAGCCACCCCGCTCAAAGCCAAGGCCACGCCACGTGAGCAGAAGTGGATCACCACCCTCGAAAACCTCTACCGCGAAAACGACAAGCGCGACAAAAAGCAGAAGAGCCTCGACTGCATCAAGGACTTCGAAACGCTGGTTCAGGACAACCCCAAGGACATCGAAGCCAAGGCCTTCCTCGTCTGGCGCATCTGGTTTTCCCGCGAAGAAGCCCCCATGTCCAGCCTCCAGGCCGTCGATGCCCTGCTGGATCAAATCTTCGCCGCCGTGCCGAATCACCCCGCGCATCACTACCGCATCCATTTGTGGGATCAGACCAAACCCATCTTTGCCCTCAAGTCCGGTGCACAGTGCGGGCAGGCGGCCCCCGGCATCGCCCACATGTGGCACATGCCCGGCCATACGTTCTCCAAACTGAAGCGCCCCGACGATGCCGCATGGCAGCAGGAGGCCAGCACCCGCGTCGATCATGCCTACATGATCCGCACCTACATTTTGCCGGATCAGATCCACAATTACGCGCACAACGAAGAGTGGCTCACCCGCACCTTCAACGACCTCGGCCGCGCCAAAGACGCCGCCGCGCTGGCACGCAGCCTCATCGCCATTCCCCGCCATCCCACCTACAACACCCTCGACAAGCCCTCCACCTCCGCCAGCTACGGCCGCACTCGTTTGATCGAAACTCTCCTCAAATGGGAAAATTGGAACGAGGTCAAGGCCTTCACTCAGGTTCCCGCAGGCCAGGCCACGCATGACATCACGCGCCTCCATGCGCTTGGGCTCGCCAGCTTTCAACTCGGCGACACTCCCGCAGTCGCCGCCGCCTTGAAGGACCTCGAAGCCGTGGTCATCCCCGCCAAGACCAGCAAACCCGAGACAGATACCAAGCCGGCTGCTGAACCCAAAAAGCCAGACGCCAAAGAAGCTTCCACGGACACCAAGGCGAAGAAGACCCCGAAACCTGAGGTGAAGGCCAAAGCCAACGCCATCGCCGAACTCAAGGCGCTGGTCGCCCTCGGCACCAAGGACGGGTCCGTCCGCCGTGCCGAAACTCACAAGCTCCTGTCAGACCTCAAGCCGCTCGATATCCCCAAGGAGCGTCTCGCCCGTTACTGGCTCAAATTCGACGACAAAGTGCAGGCAGCAGAACTCACCAAAAACTTCACGCAGGACCTCGTCGGTTTCGCCATCAAAACGGAGGTCCTGCAGGCCTGCGGAAAAACGGAAGAGGCTAAAAAAGCCTTCGAGGAAACCCGCAAGCTGGCCTTCGCCATGGATCGCGATCTGCCCATCGCCAAACGCCTCGATACGCTCGCTAAAACCTTTGGCGTCCAAGGTGACTGGCCGGCACCTGCCCCCAAGCGTACGGACAGCGGCGTCCGCCCGGAAATCGCATCCCTCGGCCCCGTCCACTGGAGCGCCCCCAAGGCCCCGGTTTTTGAAGCCCTGACGCTTGAGGGCAAGTCCGTCAAAAGCACCGACTTCACCGCGAAGAAACCCACCCTCTTCATCTTCTACCTCGGGCATGACTGCGGGCATTGCGTCGAGCAGATCCAGGCCTTCGCCAAGGCCACCGCCGATTTTGAGAAGGCGGGCATTCAGCTCGTGGCCGTCACGCTCGAAACCCCGCAGGTCGCCGAAGGTATCCGCCCCAAGCTCAATCTCAAAGCCGACCAGCCCTTCCCCTTCCCCATCCTGAGCGACAGCAGCCTTGCAGCCTTCAAAAAAGTGCGCGCCCACGACGACTTCGAAAACGAAAACCTGCACGCCACCATACTCATCGACACCCAGGGCAAGCAGCGCTGGCAGGACATCAGCTGGGAACCCTTCAAGGACGCCAAGTTCGCGCTGGAGGAATCCAAACGCCTGCTGCAGCTCGACATCCCAGCCGCTTCCACCGCCCAGGTCAGCAAGTGAGCCGCACCCCGGATTTCGCTGATCCGTGACGTTGCCGCGTGCGGCATTCGCCCTTATGAACTGCGCATGATTTTCCCACGCGCTTTTCTTCGGACCGCTGCTGCATTCGCAGCGCTCATTCTAGCCTCGTGCGAGTTGCCTGCACCGCAGCAGGCTTATCAGCCCCAGGCTGCTCAGGCGGGGCCGTTCATGCTCGGCATCGACGTGCTGGCTTCCCGCAACTTTGATCTCATTCAGGGCAAGCGGGTCGGCCTCATCACCAATCAGACCAGCATGACGGGCCGTGGTGAGCGCACACGCACCGCCATGCAGCGGGCGCTGGGTCGGAATCTCGTCGCGCTGTATGCGCCGGAGCATGGCATCGACGGCACCATCGGCGCCGGCGTGCACGTCAGCACCCGGCGCGACAGCGTGACCGGCCTCATCGTCTATTCGCTCTACGGCCCGACCCGCAAGCCGACTCCGGCCATGCTCGCCCCCATCGATGTGCTGGTGTTTGATTTGCAGGACATCGGCTGCCGCAGCTACACCTACATCAGCACCATGATCGTGGCCATGGAAGCCGCCGCTGAGTGCGGCAAGCAGTTCGTGGTTCTTGATCGCCCAAATCCCCTCGGTGGCTGGCGCGTAGAGGGACCGCCGTTGGAATCCAAATGGAAATCCTTCGTCGGCCAGATCCCCGTCCCCTACGTGCATGGCATGACCGCAGGTGAACTCGCCATGATGGCAGGTGCGCGAGGCTGGATGGCCCGCACACCACGCCTGAATGTGGTCAAGATGCAGGGCTGGAACCGTGGCATGGTCTGGCAGGACACCGGGCTGCACTGGTATCAAACCTCGCCCAACATCCCGCACGCCACCTCCCCCTTCTACTACGTCGCCACCGGCATCCTCGGAGGGGCCACCTCTGTGGACATCGGCATCGGTACCGAGAACCCCTTTGGCTACGCCGGTGGCAGTGGCGTGAATCCGCAGGCGCTTTATGCGTATTGTCAACGCCTCAACACCCCGGGCGTCAGTTTCTCGCCCTATTCCAAGAACGGCTTTGGTGGTGTCCGCATCAACATCTCTCCACGTGCCACCGCAGACATCACTGCACTCGATGTTCTTCTCCTAGCTGAAATCAACCGTCTCACCGGAGGCAAGGTGATTGGCCGCATGGGCGGCTCCAAGCTGAACCTCTTCAACAAAGTCTATGGCAGCGAATCTCTCTACTCCGATCTGCGCCGTGGAGTTCCCGCAGTGAACATCGTGGCGCGCTGGCAGAGCCACAACCAGAGCTTCCGCTCCCAGCGGCAGCGTTTCCTGCTCTATCCCTGACCCCGCCAGCGGTAGCCCACGCCGCTAATGAGCACTTGGGCTGGTCTGCAAGGTGACCAGCCAGACGCAGGCGGGACGGAGGCACAAGTGCGATTAATGGTGCCGGGAGAGTGGCGCATGAGGGGAAGCTTGCGTCAACGCTGCATGAACGGAGTGTAAAAGTTCTGTCAAAAGACTCAAATCCGTGCTTATGGCTGTGCGTTAGATACAACACAACCATGGAAGACCTCGAAATCGCCCGCGCCTGCGCCCTTTACGCCGATGACAAAAAAGCGGAGAACATCCGCATTCTGGACCTGCGCGGACTCTCGCCCATCTCCGACTACTTCGTGCTCGTCACGGCCATGTCCACGCCTCAGCTCCGTGCCGTGCGCGACGAAATCGTCGAGCGCATGAAGGAAGAGCATGCCACTCCACCCGACGTCAAAGACGGCAATTTTGAGAGCCAGTGGATCATCCTCGTCTACGGCAGCGTCATGGTTCACATCCTCACGCCTGAGAAGCGCGAGTTCTACGCCCTCGAAGAACTTTGGGGAGACGCCCCTGAGATGGAGCTGAACCTTGCGCCTCCTCCACCGGAGCCAAAACCCAAGGCGGCCAAGAAAGCTGCGGTGAAAAAGGTGGCTGCCAAAAAAGCTCCGGCGAAGAAGGCCGCTGCAAAGAAAGCACCCGCTAAAAAGACCGCGAAGAAGTAAGAACAAGCGTGCAGTTGAACGCTGGCTAAGGTGGAGATCCATGCAGGGCACTTTAATGCGCTCAGCGCACACGGTTGCGCCAACGGCGCGAAGGAGTCAGCCCAGGGCGGGCCGAGCCTTGGCGAGTGCTGCCCTGGGACAAACGCCCCACCTCACCTGCCGGCCCAAGGTCGCGCCCTGAATTGGGCGCAGGAGAGCATGCGTCGCGGGAAGGCAGCATGGTGCAAACGATGGCGCTTAACCGTGGCCCTTTTGACTGACTGCAAGCGGGACGCTTGCGCTACCAGCCCAGATTCGCTAAAACAGCAGGCATGCCCGCCCGCATCCTGCTTGTTCTCGTTTCCTGCGCCCTGAGCGTCGTCATTGGCCTGGTCATCGCTCGCGGTGGCGCGGGCGTCACAGCGGCAAGGCAGAGGCCGCTCATCGGCCTTTCCATGGACACGCTCAAGGAAGAACGCTGGCAGGTGGACCGTGACATCTTCACCGCCAAAGCGCAGGCCGCAGGCGCCGATGTGCTGGTGCAGTCTGCCAACAGCAACGACGCCATCCAGTTGCAGAATGTCGAAAGCCTCATCACGCAGAAGGTCGATGCTCTCGTCATCATTCCACACGACGGCGCGGCGATGGCCAAGGCGGTGAATCTCGCGCATCAGGCTGGCATCCCCGTGCTGTCTTATGACCGGCTCATCACGGACTGCGATCTCGATCTCTACCTGACCTTTGACAATGTGAAGGTCGGCGAACTGCAGGCGAAGTTTCTCGCGGATCGCATCCCCGCTGGTGGCAAGCTGCGCCTCATCCGCATCTATGGCGCAAAAACGGACAACAACGCCAAGCTCTTCAAGCAGGGGCAGGACAACATCCTGCTGCCCCTCATCGCCGCCGGCAAAGTAGAGGTGATCTTTGAGGACTGGGCCGAGGACTGGAAACCCGAAAGCGCCAAAAAGATCACCAATGCCGCAATCACCAAAAACGGCCCGAACTTCGACGCCATCCTGGCCAGCAATGACGGCACGGCAGGCGGAGCCATCCAGGCGCTGACGGAGGAAGGACTCGCCGGGAAGATCATCGTGACCGGGCAGGACGCCGACCTCGCCGCATGCCAGCGCATCGCACAGGGCACGCAGGCCATGACGGTGTACAAACCGATCCAAAGCATCGCGACGCAGGCGGCCGACCTCGCGCTGAAACTGGCACGCCGCCAACCCGTCATCGCGCGTGATGCGGTTGCGAATGGCAAGACTGACGTGCCTTCCGTCCTGCTGGATATTATCTCTGTCACGAAGGAGAATCTGCGCGAGACCGTTGTTAAGGATGGTTTCCGCAAGGAAAACGAAGTGTTCCAATCCTCCCAGCCATGATTTTACGTGCTCAAAACATCACGAAACGCTTCCCCGGCGTCACCGCCCTCAAAGATGTGTCCTTTGATCTTCGCGAAGGCGAGATCCACGCCCTCTGCGGAGAAAACGGAGCGGGCAAGAGCACGCTGATCAAGCTGCTCTCAGGCATTCATCCGCATGGCAGCTACGAAGGTTCCTTCGAGGTGAATGGGAATGAAGCGCGCTTTGAAACGATCAAAGACGCGGAGAAGGCCGGACTCGCTGTGATTTATCAGGAACTGGCGCTCGTTGAGGAGATGACGGTGGCGGAAAATATTTTCCTGGGCCGTGAGCCACGCCGCTGGGGGGCCTTCATCGACTGGCCGCGCATGTATCAGGAAGCACAGGTGTTGCTGAACCGTTTCAAGGTCGATCTCGATCCCGCCGCGCCCGTGCGCACGCTGGGAGTGGGGCAGAAGCAGCTTGTCGAAATCATCAAGGCGCTGGCCAAGAACTCGAAGATATTGATTCTCGATGAACCGACCGCCGCACTAGCCGAGCACGAGGTTTTAATCCTGCTGGACATCCTGCGTGATCTCCGCCAGCGCGGCATCGCGAGCGTCTACATCTCTCACAAACTCGACGAAGTGTTCGGCATCGCGGATCGCATCACGGTCCTGCGCGATGGTTCAACCGTGGGCACCAAAAACGCCGCTGACACCAGCAAGGCCGAAGTCATCCGCCACATGGTGGGCCGCGAGATCGGCGATCTCTTCCCCCGCCGCACCAGCCAGCCCGGAGGAGTGATCCTGCGCGTGGATTCCCTGAGCGTGACTGATGCTGAAACTGGCAGCGCGAGGCTGCACGACATCAGCTTTGAACTGCGCGCCGGCGAAGTGCTCGGCATCGGCGGACTCATGGGTGCAGGACGCACGGAACTGCTGATGCATCTCTTCGGCGCTTGGGGTCGCCATGTTTCCGGCAGTGTGGAACTGAATGGCCAGACTCTCAGCCGCCTCACGCCAGAAACGATCATCCAGCGCGGCCTGGTGCTGGCCTCAGAAGATCGCCGCCGCTACGGCCTGCATCTTGAGCAGGAGATTGGCTTCAATCTCTCGCTGTCTTCCCTGGCCAGCGTGGTGCGTGGCGGATTCATCCAGCGCAATGCGGAGATCCGGCGCAATCAGAGCATGTTCGATTCGCTCCGCGTCAAAGCGACGGGACTTGAGGCGATCGTCGGCAAGCTCTCCGGTGGGAATCAGCAAAAGGTGGTGCTGGGCAAGGCGCTGCTCACGGAACCCACGGTCATTCTTCTCGATGAGCCCACACGCGGCATCGACGTGGGGGCCAAGCTGGAAATCTATGAGATCATCAACCAGCTCACTGCCGCAGGCAAAGCCGTGATCCTCGTCTCCAGCGAGCTGCCGGAACTCATCGGCATGAGCGACCGCATTCTCATGCTCAACTCCGGCCGCATCGGCGGAGCCTTCAGCCGCGCCGAGGCCACGCAGGAAAAGCTCATGGCCGCCGCCATGGGGCATGCGGGCTGATTCTTTTTGAAAAGCGTCCCTCATTCCCGCGTTCGACATCCAGCATTTCCATCAACCATGATCCGCTCCCTCCTTGCCTCCCTTGTGCTCGCGACTGCCGCCAGTGCCGCGCAGCCGCCGAACATTGTCTTCATCTTCTGTGATGACCTGGCCTACCAGGCCATGAGTTGCTACGGCGACCACCGCAAGCTGCTCGACACGCCAAACATGGACCGCATCGCGAAGGAAGGCATGCGTTTCGACCGCTGCCTCGTGACGAACTCCATATGCGGCCCCAGCCGTGCGGTGATTCAGACTGGCAAGTACTCGCATGCCAACGGCTTCTACAACAACAGCAACAGCAAGTTCGACAGCAGCCAGCCGACCTTCCCGAAGGTGATGCATGAAAAGGGCTACCAGATGGCCATGATCGGCAAATGGCACCTCATGACGGACCCGGTGGGCTACGACTACTGGAATGTGCTTCCCGGCCAGGGAGTGTACTACAACCCGCCGATGGTCGACAACGGCAAGAATGTGAAATACCAGGGCTACACCACCGACATCATCGGTGATCTCACGCTCGACTGGCTCAAGCAGCGCGACAAAACCAAGCCCTTCATGATGATGTGCCAGCACAAGGCCCCGCATCGCGAATGGGAACCGCCCGTGCGCTACCTCGGCTTTGACAAGGACCGCGTCTACGAAGAGCCCGAGACCCTGTTCGACAGCTACTCCGGCCGCAGCAAGGCGGTGAGCGACCACGACATGGGCATCGACCGCACCATGACGGATCGCGATGTGAAACTCGTGACTCCCGGCAATTTGACCGAAGAGCAAAAGAAAGCCTGGGACGCCTACTACGAGCCGCGCAATGCCAAGTACCGCGAGGCAGCACCCGCTGGCCGTGATCTCGTGAAATGGCGCTACCAGCGCTACATGCACGACTACCTCGCCTGCGTGAAGGCGGTGGACGACAACGTGGGTCGCGTGCTCGATTACCTCGACAAAGAAGGCCTCACCGAAAACACCGTGGTCATGCTCAGCAGCGATCAGGGCTTCTACCTTGGCGAGCACGGCTGGTTCGACAAACGCTGGATCTTTGAGGAATCCCTGCGCACGCCGTTCCTGGTGCGCTGGCCCGGCGTGATCAAACCCGGCAGCACGAGCAGCAAAATCGTGAGTCTGATCGATTTCGCGAGCACCTTCCTCGACATCGCCCAGTGCCCGAACCTGCCGGATGTGCATGGCCGCAGCCTCGTGCCATTGTTCAAAGGAGAGACGCCCGCTGACTGGCGCAAATCGCTCTACTACCATTACTACGAGTATCCGGTGCCGCACCACGTGCGCCCGCACTACGGCGTCATCACAGACCGCTACAAACTCATCCACTACTACAAGCCGGACGTCGATGACTGGGAGCTGATGGACCGTGAAAAGGACCCGCTGGAGACCAAAAGCTTCTACGATGACCCGGCCTACGCCGACACCGTAAAGGAACTCAAAGCCGAAATCATCCGCCTGCAGGCCGAGGTGAAGGAAACGATGCCCCCGCCGCGCTTTGCCTTCGGCAACAAAGCCTTCGATGGCGAGGTCAATCCGCCGGAGCAACCCAAAGGCAAGGGCGCGGGCAAGAAGAAGGCAGGCGCGAAGAAGGAGGAGTGATCCGAATGGAGGGGGATCATCTTGATCCCCGTTTGAAAGGGGTAAGCGAAGCTGAGTATTGAGGGATCAGGATGATCCCTCACCTGCCGGACGGCAGGGAATGCCATTCATCTGCTCGCCTCCTCTTTCACCGCCACATCGTCTTGCTCACGTACCACTCAACAATCGGCGGGCCGTAGAAGACCCAGAGTGCGGCGCCGAGAGCCAGATAAGGGCCAAAGGGGATCTTGGCGCTCCATTCGGCCTTGCCGAGAATGCGGGGTACAATGGCAGACAGGGTGCCGATGACCGATGCGGCAAAGATGGTGAAAAGCACCGCCTGCCAGCCGCAGAAGGAGCCGATCATCATGAGAAAGAGCACGTCGCCAAAGCCCATGGCCTCTCGGGGGATGACCACCTGAGACACCGTGCCATGCAGAATCTTCACGCCTTCCAGCGGAAACTCCTCTCCAGCGCCCTCGGACTTCACGAGCAGTTTTTCCATCCACATCACTGCGGTGACGTTCTGCCAGGTGCGGTCATTGACTTTGAGATCGTCGCAGGTGATCACCATATGGTCGGAGTCACGCATGCCGAAGATATCACCCCATTCCATCCTTTTACGGCCAATGGACACCACTGGAGGCAGTTCTTCATCCTCCTGAACGACGCTCCATTTCACGGGTCCATCCAGCCACTCACTGCCCATGAGTTTTCCCATCAGCTTGCTCATTCCAGGCGAGGCAGATTTCAGGAAGGCGGGCTTTTGCCGGTGATTCACCTTGCCAAAGGCCAGCTTGCCCAGCTCCACCACGATCCACAGACCACCGAGTCCCAGGGCGGCGCTCGCCAGAGAGATGAGCAGGCCGCGTGTGTGGGTTGTTTCCGCCACAAGCGCCGGCACCCACCAGGAAGCGAGCACCCCGACTACCGTGCCACCGATGGTGATCCGATGCGGCAGGATGAAGTGGTCGATGTCGATGAACGTGCCCGAGATCAGCAGACTCATGAACACCCACAGGCAAAGCACGTGCGGCCCCCAGGCTTTGATCATGAACCAAGGATTGCCGCCCTGAGCGTACTCCCCACTTATCTTCAGAAAGACCATGTAGAATGCCACGCCGGTCAGCAACTCCACGAGGAAGTAGCGGATGGAAATCTTGCCACCGCAGTTCGCGCATTTCCCACGCAGCAGCAGCCAGCTCAGCAGCGGGATGTTCTGCCACATCGGGATCTTGTATTTGCAGGAGGGGCAGAAACTGCGCTTGGGATTGTTCACCGAGATTCCCAGCGGCAGGCGGTAGATGACCACATTGAGGAAGGAGCCGATCCCTGCCCCCATGTAGAAGGCCAGAATGTGCAGCAGGGTGTTGAGAATTTGAAAGCGCATGAATGTGGGCTGAAGTTTGCAAACTTGGCCTGCCGTGCGTGAATACGGAAGCAAAAACTAAGCATGACTTCAGATTCCTGGCGCAGCCTGCGTCTCATTTTTTTCACCGTCACCGCCCTCAGTTCCTGTACCAGTCCGCAGAAGGGGCGCGGCACGCTGTATGCGAACGACACCCTCGATTCCGGCCGTCCCCTCGATGCCGGCCGCACCCTGGAACTGGCGCGGGAGCGCGGCCTCGTGGATGTGCGCAAAGTGATTCCGGGCATCACCATCGATCTGCGCTACGGCACTGCGGATAACGTCACCGGTCAACCTATCTACCCGCCCCACATGCCATGCCTGCTGCGGACGGAAACGGCGGAAAAGCTGAAGCGGGCCCAGGCGATCCTGCAAGCTCAGGGGTACGGCCTGCGCATCTGGGATGCGTATCGACCGCCGGAGGCGCAGGAGACGCTGCACAAGGCCGGCGGCAGCACGGGCATGTTTCTCTCCCCGAATGCGGGATGGAGCCGCCACTGCGGAGGCATAGCGGTCGATCTCACCCTGGTAGATGCTCAAGGCAACCCGCAGCGAATGCCCACCGGATTTGACCAGGACTTCGCTCATGCGAGCCGAAACTACACCGGCAACGATCCTGTGGTGAAACAGAACCTGCAAATGCTCCAAGCCGCCATGAAGCAGGCCGGATTCATCCAGTTGGAGTCTGAGTGGTGGCACTTCGATGACGCCGAATACCTCAACAATCCCCAGCCCATCGTCTACGGCTGGCGGATCGCCCTTCCCGGGATGTCACCGCCGTGAGCATTCGTAACAACGCCACCTTCACCGTCATCGATGAGACCGACGGCTACATCGTGGTCAACAAACCGGCGCCGCTGCAAATCCATCCGGGAGATCCCAAGGGCCCGCCCACACTTTGGCATCGGGTATGCGACCTGCTGGCGTATGAAATTGCGAACGGTGGCCAGGTGTCCATCATCAATCGCCTCGACCGCGAAACAAGCGGCGTGGTGCTCATCGCCAAGAATCACGAACTCGCCCGCCTCTTCGGCATGGCGATGCAGGAGCGCAAGATTCACAAGACCTACGTGGCCCTCGTACATGGCTGGCCGGAGTGGGAGGAACTGACGCTGGATGCCCCGATCCTGAACGCGCGCGATGTGCAGCCCTTTGACATCTGGGTCAAACAAATCGTCCACCCGCAAGGAGCCGAATGCCACACCGCCTTCCGCACCTTGCAGCGGTTTGAGCGTGACGGCGCACGGTTTGCCTTGATCGAAGCGAAGCCCGAAACCGGCCGCATGCACCAGATCCGCGTGCATCTGCACCATCTCGGCCTGCCCATCGTCGGAGACAAACTCTATGGTCGCGATGACCGCTGCTACCTGGAATTCATCGAGACCGGGTGGACGGAAGCGCTGGAGGCCAAGCTTATTTTGCCACGGCAGGCGCTGCATTCCTCGCGGCTGGAGCTCAATCTCGAAGGGTTTCCATCGGGCTGGGATGCACCGCTGCCGCCGGAGTTTACGCTCTGAAATGCGATGGGGACTTATGCCCAGCGCCGCACGCGGCTGTCGAGTTGGAAGACCTGGCCGCTCACGTTTTCCATGCTGTGCAGGAAGACGATGAAGCGCGCCACGTCCTGTGTGGTGTTCAGCCGGCCCAGGGTGTGCTGGCTCATTAACCCCTCGCGCCAGATGGCATCCTCCAGCAGATGGCGCGTCATCTTGGTTTCCAGAAAGCCGGGCAACACGCAGTTCGCGCGGATGTTTCGTGCGCCGTATTCTTTGGCGATGCTTTGCGTGAAGCCAATCAGTCCCGCCTTGGCTGCTGCGTAATTCGCCTGACCCGCCGGACCACTCAGCGCCGAGTAGGAGCCGATGTTCACGATGTGGCCATGGCGCTGCTTGGACATCAGCTTCACCGCCGACTGCGCCACGAGAAACGCGCCTTTCAGACTCACATCCACCACTTGATCGAACTCGGCCTCGCTCATCTTCGCCACGGAGACATCACGGCAAACACCTGCGTTGTTCACCAGCAGATCGATTTGCTTCACTCTCGCGAAAAAGCTGCGCACGGAGTCGGCACTCTTCACATCGAGCGCTTCCCGTCCGGGGGACAACACTTCAAACCCGGCCTGCCGCAGTTCGGTGGCAATCGACTGCGCCAAATCCCCTGCACCGCCGGTGATGACGGCGATGCGGGGTGATGATTCGGACGAAGCAGGCATGCAGGGCCAAAGTTAACCAGTTGCGCCGCAACTGGCCAACAATATCAACCCAAGGTGAAAGCCGGCAATTTCACAATCTTGCCGCCGGCCATGGCGGACTGGTGGGCGCAGAGGCCCACGCAGGTCCAGTTGGCGGATTGCGCCGCGTTCGGGAAGGGCTGGCGTTTTTCAGCGAGGGCATTGGCGAACTCGTTGGCGAGATGCGGATGGCTGCCGCCGTGGCCGCTGCCCTGGGTGAAGCTGAGATGGGTCTTCTTGCCAAGATCATAGACGCCCTTCGTCGTGAAGCGCTGGATCGGCTTCGGTAGGCGTTTGGCGAAGTCGGGAGTCTTGATCAGTTTCGGGATCTTGTGCTCGGGCAGTTTGGCGCGGTGCAGGACGAGGGGTTCATGCTCGATGAGCGGCCATTCGATGGAGGCTTTGTCGCCATAGACGTCGATGCTTTCGCGATACTGGCGGGCGGTGTCAAACAGGCTGCGGATGATGCGGGCACTGACATCGGTGCCTTTGAATTTGATGTGCGCGGTCTCGACGGCGAAGGGGGAGCCGTAGCACTTCTGCAGCTCTTTACGCACGGTGCCGGAGCCGAAGCAGCTCACGTATTCGGCAGGCTTGCCGATCATGCCAGCCACGGGGCCGACGCAGTGCGTGGCATACCACATCGGCGGCAGGCCGGGCCAGTAGTTCGGCCAGCCGTCCATGTCCTGCTGGTGGGAGGCCTGCACAAACTGCAGCTTGCCCAGTTTGCCCTGATCCAGCTGCTCCTTCATGAACAGGTACTCACGGGCATAGACGACGGTCTCCATCATCATGTACTTGAGGCCGGTCTTCTTGACGAGGTCGCAGATCTTTTTGCAGTCCTCGATGCTGGTGGCCATAGGCACGGTGCAGGCGACGTGTTTGCCCGCCTTGAGCGCTTCGATGCTCATCCAGCCGTGGTCAGGAATGGGCGAGTTGATGTGGACGGCATCGATGTTCGGGTCCTTGAGCATCGCCTTGAAATCCGTGTAGCGCACGTCCACGCCGAAGGCATCGCCGATGGTCTTGAGCTTCTTCTCATCGCGCTGGCAGATGGCGTAGCAGGTGGTCAGCGGGTGGCGCTGCCAGATGGGGATGAATTCCGCCCCGAAACCGAGGCCAACGACGGCGATGTTGAGCTTTTTGTCTGACATGATGATTGGAAGGATGACGCGGCTCTTATAGGCGGGAACGGCGGGAGATGGGAAGGACAAAGTTTGGGAGGAATCGGACGGGGAAGGCGAAGTTTCAGGTTTCAGGTTCAAAGTTTCAAGTTAGGGAAGAGCACCGCATGCTGACCTCCGACTTCGACTACCACCTGCCGCCTGAACTCATCGCCAGTGAACCGCTGGCGGATCGTTCGGCGTCGCGGATGATGGTCCTGCATCGCAAAGAAGGCAGGATTGAGCACCGGATGTTCCGGGAGGTCGGCGAGTTCATCTCACGCGAAGCCGGGGACATGCTGGTGCTGAATGACACGCGCGTGGTGCCGGCACGCTACTTCACGAATCAAGGCCACGAGGTGCTGCGGCTGAACCCGCTGACTCCCACGCGCTGGCGCTGCATGGTGAAGCCGGGGAAGAAATTTCGCGTCGGTCACACCGTGCCGATTGGCGACGCCACGGGCACGGTCGTCGAGATCATGGAGGACAATGGCGACCGCATCATCGAGTTCGACCGCGTCGTGGATGAGTCCAAGCACGGCCATCTGGCCCTGCCCCACTACATGGGCCGCGATGATCAGCCTGCCGACCGTGAGCGTTATCAAACGGTGTTTGCCCGCAGCGAAGGCTCCATTGCCGCACCCACGGCGGGCCTGCACTTCACCCCGGATGTCCTGAGTCCCCTGCCCCACACCTTTGTGACACTGCACGTTGGTGTCGGCACGTTTCAGCCGGTGAAGGTGGAGAACATCGCCGATCACAAGATGCACTCGGAGGTGTATGAGGTTTCAGAGGCCACAGCCGAAGCCGTGCAATCTGCCAAGCGCGTCATCCCCGTGGGCACCACCGCTCTGCGCACACTGGAGACGGTGGCGCGCGATCATGGAAAAGTCATCGCCACCCAGGGCAGCACGGACATCTTCATTCATCCCGGCTTTGAGTTCCGCGTGGCGGGCGGATTGCTGACGAATTTCCACCTGCCGAAGTCCACGCTCATCATGCTGGTGAGCGCCTTTGCAGGCAAAGATTTGGTGATGCAGGCCTATGAGGAGGCGATACGCGAACGCTACCGATTCTTCAGCTATGGGGACTGCATGCTGATTGTGTAAGGCAGTGATGTGGGCACTCCTGCCCGCAACCGAATGTCCCAGGACGCTCGCTGCGGGCAAGAGTGCCCGCCTCACTTCGGAGCAATTCAGTTGCGGCGCAACTGGGCTACTTTCACATCCCAGCCTTCGCAATCTTCTCGCAGTTCTGCACATCCAGCTTGCCGGAGGCCAGCACGGGAATGTCGCTGACGCGGATCATCTTTTTCGGAATCCAGAGAGGCGGCATGCCTTTGTCGAGGAGGCGGTAGCGGAGGTCGAGGATCTCCTGGTGCTCGGGGCCGCCGGGCATGCTTGTGAGGAGGATGAGGGCCTCGCCTTTGTCGATGTCGGGGACGCCGACGACGGCGATCTTGCGCACGGTTTCGTTTTCGAGTCCCATGGCTTTCACCAGAGCTTCTTCCACGGTTTCATGCGGCACCATCTCGCCGGCAATCTTGGAGAAGCGGCTCAGGCGGCCTTCGATGTAGAGGAAACCGTCGAGATCCAGACGGCCGATGTCGCCCGTGCGGAACCAGCCGTCCTTCAGCACTTCGGCGCTGCGTTTCGGATCGTTGAGGTAGCCTTCGAAAACATTCGGCCCCTTGAACCAGATCATGCCGCTCTGATGCAGAGGGATCGGCTGGTCGGTTTCAGGGTTGGTGATGCGGACCGCCATGCCGGGCACGACGTGACCCACGGAACCCTGCCGATGGCTCGGCAGCCAGGAGTAGCCGCTTTCCTCATCGCCGAGCGATTCAGGGTCTGGCAGGTTCAAGTTCGAAGCCGGGGAGGTTTCGGTGAGGCCGTAGCCTTCGAGCACACGTTTGCCAAAGCGGGTTTCAAAGGCGTCCGCCACCGTGCTGGGGAGTTTTTCTGCGCCGGTCACGCAGTACTTGATGGAGGCCAGTGACTCACGATTCACGCCGCGCAGGTAGCTGCGCAGGAAGGTCGGCGTGGAGATCATCAGCGTGATGCGATATTTCTCGATGAGCTGCGCGAGTTTCTTCACCTCCAGCGGAGAGGGATAAGTCACGAGGTGCAGACCGTAGATGATCGGAAACCACAGGGTGACGGTGCAGCCGAAGCTGTGGAAGAGCGGCAGGCAGCCGAGGATGCTGTCGTTGCTCTGCATGCCGAGACGGCTGCCGAACTGCATGACGTTGGCCACCAGATTGCGATGCGTGAGCGCGACGCCCTTGGGCTCGCCGGAACTGCCGCTGGTGAAGAGCAGCAGCGCCTCTTTGCGCCCGCCCTTTTTGGAGATGCCCAGCATGGCAGCCAGAACGGCGGCGGGCAGAATCTTGCTAAGCACCAGCCACTTGGCGATGGCGAGCTTCATCTTCGGCAGGATGCGCTCGATGAGGATGAGCTGTTTGCTCGGCGGCCAGGGGAAGCTCTGCATCTTGCGCACAAAGATGTCCGCCGTAAGGAAGCGGTCGATCTCGCCACGGCGGATGGAGCTTTCAATGGCGGCGCGTCCGGCGGTGAAGTTGAGATTCACCGGAATCTTTCCAGCCATGACGACGGCCACATTGCAGATGAGCCCGCCCAAGCCCGGTGGCAGGATGATGCCCACGCGTGCCTTTTTAGTCTCCTTCTTCACGACCTCTGACAGCGCGAGTGCCGTGGCAAAAACTTTGTCGAACCGCAGGATCTTTTCGTCCTTGCCATCCACCACGCTGTTGCGAGTGCCATGTTTTTTAAAGCCCAGAATCAAGGCGTAGCCGAGGCTGAGATCAAGCGCGGCGCATTCGTTGATGCACTGCTCAGAGAGCAGCAGCAGGCTTTCTTGATAGTTGGGGAGGTTCGTTTCATCCCCTTGCAGCACTTTGCCAAAATTGAAGATGACCTCGGCGTCGCTGTAGCGGCGCTCGATCGGCAGGGCGGTGTCCTGACGGCGGTGCACATGCAGCGGCAGCACGGGGATGCCGGCCTTGAGCAAAAATTCCAGCTTCGTGCCCGGCACGGTGGTCATGGGGGAGACCATCGTCGCCGCCTCAGCTGGCAGATAGATGATGACCGCCCCGCTTTTGGCAGCGTCAGCCATGGCGCTGCGGTAGGCGGAGGTCTCGGTCTCACCCGGCGTGAACTCCATGGCGTGCACGCTTTCCCGCTCCAGATGCACCCGCAGCAGCGGGTGCAGGGCGGCGCCCTTTTTCACCACATAAATCACCTCACGGCCTGCCAGCACGAGTTCGAGTCGCAGCAGATCAAAGTAACCCAGCTGGCTGGGCAGGATCAAGAATCCCCCGCCTGAGGGAATGTTCTCTTTGCCGAGGATGGTGAGGTCTTTGAGAGTGACGGGCTTTTCAGAGGCCATGGTAGGTGTGCGGAATGCAGGCTTACCTAAGCGGGGAGCAACGTGCATGCCAGCGGGAAAAGGGGCGGAGGGGAAGATGGCAGTTGTTTGCGGTTGTTTGCGGTTGTTGGCTGTGGAACAGAGTTCTTCAAACCACTGTCAGCGCCCGCGCAGCGAGCCTTCAGCCATCGTCAACCACCGTCAACTTCCGCCAATGCCTCCTCCCCCGCGTTATCCCCGCCGTGAATCTCCCGCTCCGCCCCCTGCCGGCAGCGAGTCCTGGCTGCGACCCTGGGCGCAGATGAAGTACTTTTCGTTTCATCCGGCAGTGTATCCAAACATGCTCCGCGCCGTGTCCCCGGACGCCAAAGCGGGCGATCTGGTGAACGTGTATGACAAAGAGGGGCAGCTTTTTGGCAGCGGCTTTTTCAATCCCAACGCCAAGGTGCCCCTGCGGGTGCTCCAGCATGGCGATGAGGTGCTCACCGAAGACGCGCTGGACGCCCGGGTGGATGCCGCGCTGGACCTGCGCCTGAAGACCCTCCGCCTCAATGAAACCACCGATGCCTGGCGCGTGATCTCTTCGGACGGGGACGGCCTCAGCGGCCTGACGGTCGATCGCTATGCCGATGTGCTTTCCATCGAAGTCACCACGCTCGGCGTGTGGCGCCGCCTGTCCCGCTGGCTGCCCAAACTGCACGCCGCCCTGGGCACGAAGCAGCATCTCATTGAAGTCGATCCGGACATCGCCCGCATTGAAGGCATGCGCTACTCGGAGGTGCCGGAAGCGGACGCCCCCGCCCCACGCGGCGTGCGCATTCGCGAAAATGGCGTGCGCTATCAGGTCGGTTTCGAAGACGGGCACAAGACCGGTTTCTTCTGCGATCAGCGTGACAACCGCCTGAAGTTCGGCCACCTGGCCCGCGGACGGCGCGTGCTGGACCTGTGCAGCTACACCGGGGGCTTTGCGCTCAGCGCACGCATCCACGGGGGCTGCGAAGACGTGACCGCCGTGGATCTCGATGAAAAAGCCATCGCCCAGGCGAAAAAGAACGCCGATTTGAACCAGGTCCGCATCGACTGGGTGCATGCCGACACCTTCACCTGGGGCCGCCAGATGCAGCAAAACGGCGCCCTCTGGGATGCATTGGTGCTCGATCCGCCGAAGCTCGTCTTCTCCCGCGACCCCGAGGAAGGCCAGCTGGGCCGCAACAAATACTACGACATGAACGCCGTGGCTTTGAACCTGCTGAAGCGCGGCGGCCTGTTCGTCACCTGCTCCTGCTCCGGCCTGCTGGATGTCGCTGAGTTTGAGGAAATCGTGATGCGTGCCGCGCACCGCAACAAGCGCCGCCTGCAGATCATTGACCGCACCGGAGCTGGTGCCGACCACCCGGTGATGTCCAACTGTCCCGAAAGCCGCTACCTGAAAGTGCTGTGGTGCATCGCGTGGTAAACCCGGGAAAAGGGTGAATGAATCGTTACAGGTTTCCTTTGCTACCTTATTCTGACTGTTTACTCTTAGCGTCCCATGAATCCAGAGGTGCAAAACATTGTGGCCGCAGGCAAGCTCCCTGCTGCTGACGGCGAGAAACTTTCCAAACTTGAACCCGGAACTTTCGTTCTCCACAAAAGCTGGGGCGTCGGCAGAATCGCTGAATGGGATTTGCTGGGAGACCGCCTGCTGATCGATTTCGAAGGCAAGCCCGGCCATCCGCTCAAGCTCACCTTTGCGATCAGCTCGCTGGACATCATCTCCCCGGACCACCTTCTCGCACGTCGTCTGGCGGATCTCGACTCTCTCAAGGAAATGGCGGCGAAGAATCCCCCCGCGCTGGTGGAACTGGCCCTCAAGAGCAGCGGCAACACACTGCACCTCGACGACCTGGAAAAGCTGCTCAAAGGCCGCATCGTCTCCGACGCCGACTACAAGAAGTGGTGGGAAGGCGCGAAGCGTGCGCTCAAGACGCACCGCCATGTGGTGGTGCCCGCCAAGCGTTCTGAAAAGCTGGTGCTACGTGACCAGGCCGAGAACGCCGGCACCCAGATGGTGAAGTCCTTCCTCGCCGCGCGCGATTTGAAGACCAAGCTCGCCACTCTGGCCAGCATCCAGAAGGACATCGACCTCTTCTCCGATCCGAAGACCGAGCTCATCCCCGTCTTCCAGGACATCTCCGACTCCGCCCGCAAGAGCGTGAAGCTCAACCTCAAGGAGTGCCTGCAACTCCTGCTGGCACGGGACGAACTCCTCGAAAGCCTCAGCGCCGCCGCGCCGATGGGCTCCATGAAGATTTCCGACCTCATCACCGAGACGAAGGAAGTGCTCGCGGATTCCATCAAGGGACTCTCCGCCAGCCTTCTCGGCCGCATTTACCGCGCCTTCCCCGAAGCTTTCCCGAACCGTGGCTGGGTGCCTGAGATCCTGCACCACCTCACCAAGACCGGTGGCCGCGCCGTGGCTGAAATCGCCACCGTGCTGGATGCCAACGACGAACTCGACGTGCTGGCGGATGCCTTGAAGAAATCCCTGCGCAACCGCATGCTCTCCGCCGATCTGCTGATCTGGATGGCCCGCGAGCGCAAAGGCCTGGCGGAATCCGTTTTCGACATCGATCTCGGTCATGCCATCCTCGGCGTCATTGAAAGCGATCACATGGAAGGCGGACCCAAGCGCACTGGCCGCCTCCAGGATCTGCTCTCGGATGACAAGACTCTCCTCGGCGAGATGGTGGCAGAGGCAGAAGACGAAGACGTCCGCCTGCTGGCCAAGCGCCTGATCAATGGCTCCCTCTTTGACGAACTGACCCGCCGCTCCCTCATGGCCCGCATCATCAAGGTGCGCCCTGAAATGGAAGCCATGATGGACGAGAACGCCGGCTCCCACAAAGACGACTCCCTGATCGTCTCCTGGGAAAGCCTGGAAAAGAAAAAGCAGGAACTGGAAGACCTCGTCAATGTCAAGATCCCGGAGAACAAGAAGGAGATTCAGATCGCCCGTGACGAAGGTGACTTGCGCGAAAACGGTGGCTACAAGGCCGCCCGCGACCAGCAGTCCGTCCTCCTGCGCATGCAGGGCAAGATGGAACGCGAACTGCGCAACGCCCGTGGCACGGACTTCGCCAATGTGCCTACGGACAAAGTCGGCATCGGCACGGTCGTCGATGTCGAAGACCTCGCTTCCGGTGCCAAGGACACCTTCACCATTCTGGGAGCCTGGGATGGCGATCTGGACAAGAACATCATCAGCTACCTTTCGGAATCCGCCAAAGCCCTCATCGGCAAGGCAGTCGGCGACGAACTGGAGCTCTCCACTGACAGCCACCACGTCACCCGCAAAGTGAAAGTCACCGCCATCCGGTCTTTCAAACCGTAACCAGCGGTAGCCTCGACAAAACTCTCCGTTGCCAGCGGAGAGTTTTTTTATGACTGCGGATTCAGCATGATTTTTTTCATTTCAATGGCACGTATTCTACCAAATCCCCCCCAGCCATGGGGATTGTCCCATGATGTGCAAGCAGCCTATGCTTGCATGCAAGCCTCAACCCAATGCCTCCAGACTCCCTCTCTTTTTACCTCTCCAGGAGCCTTCGAGAAAACATCTTCATAGCTCGTCAAGCCAGCCTGTCCGTTCTGACTGCGTTCATTGCGGGATTGTCACTCCCGGCGGGTTCAGAGGCACAAATCACCCGTGCCGAAAATCTCAGCGTCATCCTCAGCGGCTTAGGGAGCAATCAGACCCCGACAGCCGCAGCCCCAGCCCCCGCTTCCAGCCCCGCCGTTTTCGACACCTCGCCCGGGCCATGGGGACAAATGAAGTGCGCCTACGTTTACCTGGAGGCACCAGCCAGCCTTATTGAGGAGTTTCCTCTGCCAAGCCCGATCCCCCGCTGGACCTTCCCTGCCTCCTCACTCTACAGCCTGCCCGCCTTTTTTACCAAAGCCGGCCTGTCAGAGTCGTTGATCGCCACCCTCCTCAACCCGAAACATCTGATCAAAGAAGGGTCTTTTGTGCACGTGCTGCCTCCCCTGGCTGAGCTGGAGGGCATGACCCCGAAAACGCGGACGACGATTTACTCAGAACTGGCGAAGTACCCGGAGAATGAATATCAGGCGGATCCGGTCCTGATCATTGGCACCACGGTGGAGGAATGGTACCAGGGCAGCAAGCTGCGGCCTGAAATCATCAGCAAAATCAAACAGCTCAGCTACACACGCGGTGACGCCATTGCCTTCAGCGACATCCCTGTCCTGCTGAATTACGCCCAGTCGGATTCCGAGGCCCGGTCCATCTTCAAGGCCTGCACCCGCACGCGCACCCTGATGATCCGCCTCAAGCTCGACCGACACTCCAACGCCGAGGAAATCATCAAATACTGGAGTTTTGGCACCGGCCTCCGCCGCAAGGATTTGGAGCCCATGGTCCGGTCCATCATTGAGCTCGACGGTGTGGATGACCTTGGACTCGTTCACATTCTGCCCGCGCTCGCCCGCAAGCTGCTCTACACCTATCCCGGCCTGGACATGGCCAAGCATGGCGTCATGCCTGACTGCCACTGGACTTCGCTCAATTTTTTCAACTACGAGCCTCATGAGTACCTGTTGGACGCCCGGCTGGCCACCAGCCAGGTGCTGGAGCAGTTCACCCCGGTGGAGCCTCCTTACCAGTTCGCCGACGTGCTCTTCTTTCTCGACAACACCACCGGCGACGCCTTTCACTCCTGCGTGCATCTGGCGGACAACCTCGTCTATACCAAGAACGGACGAAACATCCTCTCCCCATGGGTGATCATGCGGCTGGAGGACGTCAAAAAAATCTACCTCTACAAGGGTGAAGGACGCGTCCAGGGATTCCGCCGCAAGGACATCGCCGCTGAGAAAAAGGCGGCGGACGAAGTGCGCTGAGGCCGCAGGTTTTGACAGGCGGCTGCAATGAGCCGCCGGTGGCAGGCGTTTACACCCACCACCATGTCCTCCCGCCGTCACTTTCTCCACACCGTCCTCGGCACCAGTGCCGCCGCAGCCTTCGCCGCCGACGCCAAGCTTTCCTACAAGGGCGAAAACATCCAGTTTGGCCTCGTCACCTACATGTGGGGTGCCGACTGGGATCTGCCCACCCTGCTCAAAAACTGCGACGCCGCCAAGGTGCTGGCCGTGGAGCTGCGGATCGAGCATGCGCACAAGGTCAGCACCGATCTCACCCCCGAGCAGCGCGCCGCAGTACGGAAGCAGTTTGAAGACTCCCCGGTGGACCTCCTGGGCATGGGCACCAATTTTGAATTTCACTCCCCCAAGGAGGACGAGCTGAAGAAGAACATCGAAGGGGCCAAGCAGTACATCAAGCTCAGCCACGACCTCGGCGCCAGCGGTGTCAAAGTGAAGCCCAACGGCCTCCCCAAGGACGTGCCCGTGGAGAAAACGCTCGCGCAGATCGGCAAGGCGCTGGCGGAGCTGGGCGACTACGCCGTAGGCTTTGGCCAGGAAATCCGGCTGGAGGTTCACGGCAAGGACACCTCCGAACTGCCCCACATCAAGACCATCATGGACGCCGCCGACCGCGACAATGTGCGCGTCTGCTGGAACTCGAATGACACCGATCTCATCGGCGCCGGCCTCGCGGCCAACTTTGCCCTCGTCAAAGACCGCCTGGGCCACACCGTCCACATCCGGGGTGTGAATCAGAGCACCTACCCGCTCGACCAGCTCGCCAAGCTGCTCGTGGAAGCCGATTATCAGGGCCACGTCTGCCTCGAAGCCCACAAGCTGCCAGCGGGAGACCGCGTCGCCGCTCTGGCGGAACAGCGTGAGCTCTTCATGAACCTCGTGACCGAGGCGCGCAAATCGGTGAAGGATTGAGAAGCGCGCAGAAATCCCAGCACTCCGGCGGAGAGGGATCGTCCCGATCCCTCCACGCTCCGCTCACGCCCTAGATTCCGCGCCGAATAGACGCGGCTATCTTCTTCGGTCACGCCGCAGCCATCGCCGCCTCAGATGGGGGATCGGGACGATCCCCCTACGCCAGAGCCTGCGCTGCGCCTTGTCACACCCCCATTCCCCAAATCATCAATCGTAAATCATAAATCCCTCATCCCCCGCCCCGCCCTACTCGTACGACCAGTACACCCCCTTGACACCCCCGCCCCTTTCTGCCATCTCACAGCGTTCCAATCGACCCTGAGTCGCTGATCCCCTGGGTTCGGCTCCCTCATTCGTCATTCAGATTTCGTCATTTGTCATTTCCCTCTCATGGCCACCCCCGCTCCTGCACACGGTTACACTGAAGATTCCATCAAGTCCCTCGACTGGCGCGAGCACATCCGTCTGCGCCCCGGCATGTACATCGGCAAGCTGGGAGACGGCTCCCTGCCCGAGGACGGCATCTACGTCCTGCTCAAGGAGGTGCTGGACAACTGCATCGACGAACACGTCATGGGCTACGGCAACACCATCGAGATCACCATCGCGGAGGACCAGACCGTCAATGTGCGCGACTACGGCCGTGGCATCCCGCTGGGCAAGCTTTTGGAATGCGCCGCACAGATCAACACCGGTGCCAAATACGACAGCGAAGTCTTCAAGCGCTCCGTCGGTCTGAACGGCGTCGGCATCAAGGCGGTGAACGCCCTGTCCGAGTTCTTTGAGATCCAGGCCATCCGCGAAAACCAGACCCGCTCCATCGAGTTCAGCCAGGGCATCGTCGTTTATGACATGGGCAAACCCACGCCCTGCAGCGAGCCGAACGGCACGCGCATCGCCTTCCGCGCGGATGCGGAGAGCTTCGCGGAAGACACGCATTACCGCCTCGACTTCGTGCGCGAAATGCTGCGCTTCTACGCCTGGCTCAATCCCGGCCTCACACTGCTGCTGCGCACGCCATCGGGCGAGGAGAAGTTCAAGTCCAAGGACGGCCTGATGGACCTCATCCGCGCCAAGCTCACCGAAGAGCCGCAGTACCCCATCATCCACCTGGAGGGCAAGGACGTGGAAGTCGCCTTCACCCACGGCACCGGCTACGGCGAGGAGTACTACAGCTTCGTCAACGGCCAGCACACCACACAGGGCGGCACCCACCTCGCCGCCTTCCGCGAAGCCATCGTGCAGGAGTGCCGCGAGTTTTATAAAAAGCAGTTCGATCCCGCCGACGTGCGCGGCAGCCTCATCGCCGCCGTCAGCGTGAAGGTGCAGGAGCCCATCTTCGAGTCCCAGACCAAGACCAAGCTCGGCTCCACCCACATGGAAACGAACGGGCGGAATCTGCGCGGTCACATCACCAGCGTCATCACCGCCCAGCTCGACAACTTCCTCCACAAGCACGCCGACATCGCCAAGTCGCTGCAGGAAAAGATCAACTCCAACGAACGCGAGCGCAAAGAGATCAGCGGCATCCAGAAGGCCGCCCGTGAAAACGCCCGCAAGGCCAAGGTCTGCAACAAGAAGCTGCGCGACTGCCGTGTGCACTTCGACACCAAGGACAAGCGCCGCGAGGACAGCACCCTCTTCATCACCGAAGGCGACAGCGCCTCCGGCAGCATCACCAAGAGCCGCGATGTGGAGACGCAGGCCGTCTTCAGCCTGCGCGGCAAGCCGCTCAACTGCTTCGGCCTCACCCGCAAGATCGTGTATGAAAACGAGGAGTTCTATCTTCTCGCCAACGCCTTGCAGATTGAGGAAGACCTCGAAGAACTCCGCTTCAACCGCGTCGTGCTCGCCACCGATGCCGACGTGGACGGCATGCACATCCGCCTGCTGATGATCACGTATTTCCTGCAGTTCTTCCCCGAGCTCGTGCGCAAAGGCCACCTCTACATCCTGCAGACCCCGCTCTTCCGCGTGCGCAACAAAAAGGAAACCTACTACTGCTACAGCGACGACGAGCGCCAGCGCGCCATCCACCGCTGCGGCAAGACCGCCGAGATCACCCGCTTCAAGGGCCTCGGTGAAATCAGCCCGGATGAGTTCAAGCATTTCATCGGCCCCCACATGCGTCTGGAGCCCGTGAAGGTGCGCGACCACGAAGTCGATGCCGAAGGCAAACCCATCCCCTCCGAGCACCGCAGCGTGAAGGAGATGCTCTCTTTCTACATGGGTAAAAACACCCCCGAACGCCAGGCCTACATCGTGGAAAACCTGCGCATCGAGGAGGAGCTGGAGTTCAAGGACGCGGTGCCTGCGGCACTTGCGGAGGCGGCGTAGCAAAGTTGCCCAGTTGCGCCGCAACTGGATCCCACGACTCCGTGAAGCACCTGCCCTGCCGCACTTGGGAGCAAAATGAGCCACGAAAAACAGTGCACTGCAGTTGAGATGCGGCTCATGAGGGGCATTCTAGGCACATCTGATGAAATATAACATCCGAGCCAGTGCCGAAGCGTTCGCGGATGAGGGTATTGCCACTGTTCACGCCCGGATATTCCAACATCTGCAAAACCACTCGAAACTATGCCAGGGCAGAGCCATTCCAGCGGCACCAAAAATTAAAGGCGGAAATCTCACTGCCTTCTGCAATCTTGCCAGTTTCCTTCCCCGTGGAATGGAGGGCCACATCGTTTATCGATTCAGACCAGAGACCGGCGGCAGCCCCTTCCCGGGAGCTGACTCGCTTAATATTAAGTTCACTCCTGACGCCAGCTTTGGCAAAGACATCCTCGAAGACTTCCTCCCGGCATTGATCGGCGGCATGAATCCCTACCTCGTCACCGTGGGGGATCAGAGATTCGAAGATCCAATCATCAGCAGTGAAGGCATCATTAAAGTGGGTGGACCACGTGCTTCAGGTTGCGAACTCTATCCTGTCTTCTTCATGGATGAGTGGCCGCTTCAGCTAAAATACAAAATCTCCCTCGAGGCGGCAATGACAGCACTGCAACCGGTCGTCCACAAGATTTCCGTGCTAAACAATGGAATCTACGTGACAGGCTCAGCCGAACCTCTGGACTACGAAGAAGCCAAGTCCTTGGTGCGTCGGATCGAAGAGCGTCTTCACCAAGCCAGCCCCGGATTGTTCAAACGGATCAAAAGACTGCTGCAACGTAACGCGTGAGCCCGGCGAACACACGAAAGATATCCCGGCAGGACTTCTTGCGTCCTTGAGCCGCCAGACCACCAGGCACCGCACATGGAATGTGCGGACCACTCCACGCTGGGCGTGCGACACACCACAAGTAGCACGGGCAATCCTGCCAATAGTGTTCGGCACAGGGTTTGAGGTGGAGTGATGTGACAAAAACGTTGCTGTACGTTTGGGCGAAGGGTGGCATGAAGTTGCTGATGGCTGCAGCCCGAGTCCCAGCCCCCAAGATTGAAGCCGCCCAGCTGCGGCACTGGAAGCTCATCGAGCAGTTCCAGCGTGTGCTCGACGAGGTCAGCCCGCTGCATCAGCCCCACCGCAGCGAGCACGACCCGCGGCGCACCCTCCACCAGCGCGATTACTTCTCGCTGTTTTTGCTCGGCCTGTTCAACCCGGTCATCACCTCCATGCGCGGGCTCTGCCAGGCCAGCAGGCTGCAGCGCACGCAACGCTCCCTGGGCACCCTGCCCGCAAGCCTGGGCAGCTTCTCGGAGGCGCAGAGCCTCTTTGATGCGCGGCTGCTCCAGGCCGTGCTGGAGCGCCTGGTGGCGGACCTTCCCCCGCAGCCCGGTCCCGGCGGCGTGGACCTCGCCGCGCTGCGCGTGGTCGACAGCACCTTGTGGTATGTGCTCCCGCGCATGGACTGGGCCACCTGGCGCAGCCAGTACAAGGACCAGCGCGCCGTGCGCCTGCACATCAAATACCGCCTGGCCGACGGCCTGCCTGCCGGCGGCCTGCCCTCCAACGGGGTTTTGTGCGAGCGCAAAGCCCTGCGCCAGCAGCTCAAGGCCGGGGAGTTCTACATCGGCGACCGCAACTACGGCATGAACTACCGCTACCTCGAGGAGCTCGAGAGCGCCGGGTGCGGCTTTCTCATGCGCCTGCGCCAGAACCATGTCAAGGTGGAGACGCTCCAGGAGCTGCCGCTAAGCCAGCGCGACATTGAGGCCGGCGTCTGCCGGGATGAGCGCGTCATGCTCGGGGAGAGGGCCCTGTGCAGGCGCGGCCCGTTCCGCCTGGTGGTCGTCGACCGGCCGGACATGGAGGAGCCCGTATGGCTGGTGAGCAATCAAACGGCAGAACAGCTCAGCGCCGGGGAGCTCGCCGGACTCTACCGGCAGCGCTGGGAGGTGGAGGGATTTTTCCGCTGGCTCAAATGCCTGCTGCCCTGCCGGCACTGGTTTGCGGAGAGCGAAAACGGCGTGGCCATCCAGATCTATGCCGCGCTGATCTGCGCGGTGCTGCTGACGCGCAGGCTGGGACGGCGGCCGAGCAAACGCATGCTGGAGATGCTGGCCTTTCATCAGATGCAGACGGCCAGCGAGGAGGAGCTTGCCGAGGCGCTGCGGCTTGAGGTGCAGCGCGCCACCCGGGTGCGCAAGCCGCGGCATGGCACGCTGAGCAACTGGAAACCCGCATAGCAAAGGGCAGTGCAGGCGCGCGCGCGCGCCAGGGCTGCGCGTGCCCGGATGCCACGATGTCGCCCACCTCCCACTCCCTGGCCCTTTCACCGCCGCCTCAATTCAAAAATGCTTGGCTCCATTCACCCCTCTATAGCAGACCGCGTGCCGAACAGTACTGGCAATCATGCCCGCAGAGAGAGCGCTCGACACGGGCAGGATTGCCCGTGCTACTGCTGGCACAAAAAAACCCGCCAGACCTCACAGCCTGACGGGTTTCAACAACTAAACTCTCGGGATCTCTGCTGCTCTTTACTTCGCCTTCACCTTAAAACTCCGGAACACCACGGGATCGCTGTGCCCGGCGAAGCCGATGAAGCCCTTGGTGTGGTCCAGGCCCTTCGGCGGGTGGGCGATCTGGGTGCGGTCGAGCTTGTCGATGTCCACGTCGAGGATCTTGGTGCCGTTGAGGATGACTTTGATCTTCTGGCCATCGACCTGGATTTCCTGGAAGTTCCACTCACCCACGGGGCGGAGGTAGCCGTGCTTGGCACCGGCGCAGTGGTAGAGGGAGCCGTGATACTGATAGGGCTCCAGGCCCTTCTTGCCGGCGGCGGCCTGCTTGGCGTTGTAGCCGTCGCTGTCGATGACCTGGAGCTCAAGGCCGTCGGAAGCGGAGTGACCACCCAGCGGGGTGCGCAGGGCGATGCCGTTGTTGCCAGCAGGTGGGAGCTTGAATTCCACGCGGATGGTGCCGTTTTCAAATTCATCCTTGGTCAGCAGATCGCCGCCTTTGCCGGGCTTGCAGGTGATCGCGCCGTCCACCACTTCGTAGCTGTCCACGGCACCCTGCCAGTTGCTGAGGTCCTTGCCGTTGATGTATTCCTTGAAGCCTTCCTCGGCCCAGTTGCCTTCGAGTTCCTTGTTGGCTTCTTCAGCGGAGATCTCGCGGATGTAAACGTTCTTCCAGCGGATTTCGCTGCCGTGGGTCTGGAGCTGGATGGGGCCTTTGGCAAAGGCGGGATCTGGGAACCAGCCGTTGGGCACTTTCTCTGCGGGCTTGGCGGCGTCGCCTTCAGCTTTCTTGGCGTCCTTCTTGCCGTAGGCGAGGTAGCCTGCCTTCTTGTTGGCGAAGAAGTTTTCCAGCACGGCGTTCTTCACGACGACTTCGCCGTTGAAGGTCACGGTCACGCGCTCGCCGATCATCTTGATGAGGAAGGTGTTCCATTCGCCCAGGGGCTTGTCCATGAGCTTCAGGGGGTTCTTGCCCTCAGGGCTCTTGTTGTTCCAAAGACCGCCGGAACCGAAGGGCTTGCCCAGCGCGACGGCTTTTTCGTCCTTCTCCGTGAAGTCCCAGATCTGCACCTGGGGGATGCCGCGCAGGTAGATGCCGCTGTCGCCGAGGGGGAGCATCTTGTAGTCCACCATGAGCTCAAAGTCGCCGTAGTCCTTGTCGGTGGTGAGGTACAAACCTTTGCCGTCATTGACGAGCTGGCCGTCCTCCACTTTCCAGTGGGCATTGACGTGGTCGCCCTTGTCATTGCCCTTGGCATCCACGAGGCCGCCCTCGATGGATTTCTTCTTGTACGCAGCCTGCTCCTCCGGCGTCATCTTCCAGAGGTCGTTCGGGTCCTGGGTGCCCCAGCCATACCATCCGGAAAGGTCCTTGCCGTTGAAGAGTGCGGTAAAACCTTTCGGCGGGGTGTTGTCCGCAGCGCGGCAAAACGCGGCTGTGGCGAGGAGGAGTGTCAGGGTCAGTGTGAGTTTCATGGATGAAGAGACACAGGAGTCGCACCCTGCGAGAGGCATCTTTCATTCCTCCCGAGGATGGTCACTTTCTGCTCGACATTGGTCACAAAAATCGGGACGCTTCCAAAGCCATGAAACCCGCCCTTTGTGTTTTTCTCTTCTGCTGCGCCCAGCTCTCCCTGCAGGCCCAGGCCCCTGCCACCCAGGAGGCTGCGGCCGATGCCCAGGCGCTGGTGAAGCGGCTCTTTGCCCAGGACACGACCGAGGAAGACCTGCAGAAGCTCGCCAAAGAGGCCAACAAAGCCGGGGTGCTGCGCCAGCAGATCATCGAGGCCAAGCTCGTCTGGGGCCTGCGGCATCAAAACACGCCCTTCCTCGTCAAGATCCTGCCGGAAGTGGAAATCCTCGCCGGCAGTTTTGATCCGGCCGGTGCCGCCGCACTGCCAAACGTCGAAGCCATCCAATCCTTCGTCGCCTACATCAAGGCCCTGAAGGCAGGCGAGGCCAAGGATGCCGCCGGTTTCAAAGCGAACATCCTCGAAGCCATCTGGCTCAGCCCGCAGCAGGCGCCGGTCTTCATCCAGGCCATGGAAAAGTTTCGCCTGGAAGCCAAGATGGCCGCGCTGGTCATCGACCTCAAAGCCCCGCTGACCACCTCGGAAGGAGAGGCCACCACGCTGACCGATGTGCTGGGCGGCAAGAAGGCCCTGCTGCTGGACTTCTGGGCCTCCTGGTGCGGCCCGTGCATGAACCTGATGCCCGCGCTCAAAACGAAGGCTGCGGCGCTCGCCTCCCACGGCATCGTCGTGGCCGCAGTGAACAAGGACGATGAAAACGCCGAGGCCACCGCCGAACGCATCCGCCAGGAGCAGAACGCCAAAATGCCCTGGCTCATCGAGCCCGCTGAGCGCCCCTACACCAAGGCCCTCGACATCGCCACCATCCCCCGCATGGTCCTGCTCTCCCCAGAGGGCAAAGTCCTCTTCAACGGCCATCCGGAAGACCCGGCCCTGTGGGTGGCACTGAAGAAGCTGGATGCGACGATCGAAGCGCCCGCGCATTGAGAGTGGCAGGGACTATCAGACAATCAGACTGAGAGACAATCAGACCAGCAGACTCGCAAACGCGTGTCCCGTCTCATTGTCTGACTGTCTCATTGTCGCTTTCCCCCGCCCCCTTCGCAAATATCCTGTCCAAATTTCCCACGCCGCCGCCTCGTACTGGTATCGCCATGTCCTCCCCCGACCGCACCCAGGAATTCCTCGAACTGCTCACGAGCCATGATCGTGCCCTGGGCGTGTACGTTCACAGCATGGTGCCCGCCCCGCATGACGCGGACGACATCCTGCAGCAGACGAAGATGATCCTGTGGCGCTGCTTTGATCAGTACGAGAGCGGCACCAACTTCCTGGCCTGGGCGCGCAAGACCGCCTTTCACCAGGTGCTCACGCATCGCCGCCAGAAAAAGCGCGAGGCCACGCCCCTCAGCGATGAGATGCTGGAGCTGCTGCACGATGAAGTCTCCAAGCTCAGCGACAGCGGCGACCGCCGGGGCGATGCCCTGCGCGCTTGCGTGGCCAAGCTGCCCGCCGCACACCGCCAGCTCGTCACGCTGCGCTACTACGAAGACCTGGAGATCGATGGCGTGGCCGAGCGCATCCGCAGCACGGTGGGCGCAGTGTATCGCGCCCTGAGCCGCATCCGCATGAGTCTCATGACCTGCGTGGAAAAAGAACTGCAACTGGAAGGAGCCGAATCATGAAGCCTGCCGATCAATTCAGACTGCTGGAACTCTCCGAGCGCTACGCCGATGAAAAACTCAGCGCCGCCGAGGTGGCCGCGCTGGAGACCGAACTGCGTGAAAATGCAGAGGCGCGCACCTTCTTTGCCAAAGCCTTGCACCAGCGTGCCGAACTCTGCTTTGACGACTCCTGGCACACCCAGCAGGCCGCTCCCGCAGAACGCGTGACCGCCAGGCCGGTGTGGTGGCGTCATGCCATCACCGCAGCAGCAGCCGCCTGCATCACCTTTGGCATCTTCTGGCTGAACGGCACGCGCGATGGCACGGTGGCCACGCTGATCCGCGCACAGCAGTGCCAGTGGGCCGGCAGCAGCCTGCCTACGGTGGAGGGCGCACGTTTGAAGCCCGGGATGCTGGATTTGATCGAAGGCCTGGCCGTGCTGCGCTTTGACAGCGGCGCGGAGCTGGTGCTGGAGGCCCCAGCCACCGTGGAAGTGCTGGACGGCATGAACTGCAAGCTGCGCCGTGGCACGCTGGTGGCGGAAGTCCCGCCTCAGGCCAAAGGTTTCAGCATCGACACCAAGGACGCCAAAGTCATCGACTGGGGCACGAAGTTCGGCCTCAGCGCCGGAGAGGACGGCAAGTATCTTGTGCAAGTGATGGAAGGCCTCGTGGAGGTGGACGACAAAACCGGTGCCGCCACCAGGAAGCTGGAAAAAGGCCAGCGCGTGGACCGTGGCTGGTCGCAGAAGCAGATGCACCCCTCCGCCGGCGATGACGCCGATGCCGAGCCCAGCCGCTGGCAGCCCTCCATCGTCATGGATGCCGGAGACGGCTGGCAGGCCGTCACCACGGCGTTTGGCCGTGGCAAAGACAGCTACATCCAGTCATCCGACAAAGCACCGCACGACTTCGGCACGCACCCCTTCTTCCGCGTGAAGCGCGGCAAGGACACCAAGCCCGATCTCAACCGCAAAGGCTACATCGCCTTTGACCTCAGCAAGTTCAGCGGCCGCACCATCGAGGACGCGGAGCTCGTGCTCACCATCGAGCCCAGCGAACTCGGCTTCGCCAGCTTCGTGCCGGACAGCACCTTCGCCGTTTACGGCGTGCTGGATGAAAGCGCCGACGCCTGGGAAGAAGCCGGTCTGACCTGGCAGCAAGCCCCCGCCCACGATCCCGCCCAGCCCGAGCGCCATCTCCCAGTGGCCGCTAAAGTCAAACTCCTCGGCAAATTCGAGATCGCCCAGGGCATCAATCGCGGCACCCGCAAACTGCGCGGCAAAGACCTCGCCGATTTCCTCAGCGCCGACACCAACCAGATCGCCACCCTGATCATCTGCCGCGAGACCAACGAAGACCAGGAAAGCGGCCTCGTTCACGCCTTCGCCACCAAGGAGAACGGCACCCGCTCCGCGCCGATGCTGCGCGTGAAGCTGCGGTGAGGCAGCCAGCCCAGCGCAAACGGCGCTCCGCGAGCAACAAGCGCCCCGCGAGCACCACCGCCTATGGAGCGCGGGCCTCCGAGCCCGCAGCACGCCGCCAGCGATGGATGCTCCGCGAACACGCAGCGCCCATGGAGCGCGGGCCTCCGAGCCCGCAGCACTCCGCCAGCAATGAATGCTCCGCGAATACGCAGCGCCCATGGAGCGCGGGCCTCCGAGCCCGCAGCACTCCGCCAGCAATGAATGCTCCGCTTAGCTCAACCCCTCATAGCTGGTGAGTGCTAGAAGAGCGCCGAAGTAGATGAAAGTCGTGGGCTTACACGGCTTCTCCCTACCGATTGGGTAAAAACGGCGCGCCCATTGTCTGCGGAGTGCTGCGGACTCGGAGGTCCGCGCTCCGGTTTTCAGTTGCATGTCGCGTCAGCTTTTGTTTCCTCGTTTCATGAATGAAGACCCTCGCCTGCCGCGTCTTGGGCCGCCGCACCGGCCGGAGATTCGCCGAGTGGTCAAGAGACAACGTGAGATGTCGCCCCCGACGAAGGAGGAACAGCTCGCGGGTTTTCAGGGGTGGAACGAGCGTGGCTACGTCCCGCACCGCGATGAACCGGGACTGACGCAGTTCGTGACATTTCGGTTGGCCGACAGCTTCCCGGCTGAGCTGCGGGAGGAGTGGGAAGGACTGCTGAAGATCGAAGACCATCGCGAGCGCCGCCTGCAGCTTGAAGCCTGGCTCGATCAAGGCCGCGGTGTGTGCCACCTGCGGGATGAACGCATTGCCCGGCTCGTCGCCGATGCCTTGCGGAAGTTTGACGGCACGCGTTACAGGCTCCTCGCATGGACCCTCATGCCGAATCATGTGCACGTGCTGTTTGAAGTCGGTGAGGTCTCCATGGCAGAGATCCTGAAGAGTTGGAAGCAATTCACCGCGACCCACGCGAACAAGCTGCTGGGAAATGGCGGTCCGTTCTGGCAGGCCGATTACTGGGACACCTACATGCGCGATCCCGACCACGAAGCGCGCACGATCCGTTACATCCGGAACAACCCCGTCAAAGCCGGTCTGGTGACTGCATGGAAGGAGTGGCCCTGGACCTTTGTACGTCCCGCTGACTGAGCCCTGCCCCCCGGCCTCGGCGAACACCCAGTGCCCAAGGAGCGCGGACCTCCGAGTCCGCAGCACGCCGCAAACAGCGGGCGCGCCGCTTTTACCCAATCGGTCGGGATAGGCCGCGTACCTCCATGACTCCCATCTGCTCAGGTGCTATTCAAGCACTCGCCAGCTATGAGGGGTTGAGCCAAGCGGAGTACCCATTGTTAGCGGAGCGCTGCGGACTCGGAGGTCCGCGCTCCACAGAGTCCAGCGGCTCAGTGCCCCCCCTCACCGAATCCGGATCGGCTTCGCAATCGGGTGGTACTTCTGGATCCACACCAGTGTGAAAAACAGCCGCAGGCGCCACCAGGTGCCGAAGGTCATCTGCGTGCGGCCTGCCAGTGCGCAGTTGATGGCGCAGAGCAGGCGGAACTTGTTGCTCGGCTGGAAGAAAATCTGCGCGAAGTGCTTGGTGTAAAACCGCTCGATGAACTGCCAGAAGCGTCCCACCTTGCGGCGCGTGGCCCACTCGTAGCGTTTCATGGCAAAAGTCCACGCCTTGCCCGCGGCGATGGCCGCATGCACCACTTGCGCGCCCTGCCGGCCGCTGCTCATGGCCAGCATGACGCCGCTGGAGAACACCGGATCAATGAACCCTGCGGCATCCCCCACGCGCACGATGCGGTCGGAGACGAGCTTGCGGTTCGTGTAGGAGAAATCGGTGAGCACATGCCCCTGCGTGATCGGTTTCGCATTGATCATGCGCTCACGCACGGCGCGCGTGTTTTGCACGGCATCATCAAACACCTCCTGCGGGTCCTTCTTCAGCGCCTTGAACTGCGCCTGATCCAGCACGAGACCCACGCTCACCTTGTCATCGGTCAGCGGGATCATCCAGAACCAGGAGTTTTCACGGCGGATGATGAGGATGTCGCCCTTCTCCTCGCCGGTGGTCATCTGCACGCCGCTGTAGTGGCCGAAGATGGAGATCTTTTTGTGCTCGGGGTAGTACTCGCGCAGGTTCTCGCGGTTCGCGGTGAAGTTGCCCAGGCCGCTGGCATCCATGAGAAACGCCGCCTGCACCTCGTGCTCCGTGCCGTCCTTGGCGCGGAACTTCACCGTCACGCGGTCTTTTTCCACGCGATGCTCGGTGACCAGCGCCTCCTCCCGCACCTCCGCGCCCATCTCCTCCGCATGGCGCAGCAGGATGTCGTCAAACGTCGCGCGCTCAACCTGCAGCGACTCTGGAAACTCGGTGAACGAGCCCCGCGAAAAATTCATCCGCGTGTGAATCGAGCCGTCGCCCATCCAGAACTGCGCGCCGCGCTTCACCATGAACCCGGCGGCCTCGATCTTCGACCACACGCCCAGCTCATCAAAGATGGTGCGATTGTACGGCAGCAGCGACTCGCCGATGTGAAAGCGGGGAAACTTGGCCTTTTCCAGCACCAGCACGCTACGACCGGCCTGACGCAGCGTGGCCGCAGCCGTGGCCCCTGCAGGCCCGCCGCCGATGACAATGACATCCCAGTGTTTTTGGCTCATGTGTGAGGGTGATGCATGGCCGGATTAACGAATTGGCGCAAGGGGTGGCCGCGAAAATGTCGCAAAATTTTTCAGCCCCTCCTCCCGCCAGCGCCGGGCGTCACGTTCACAGCCCGCAGCAGGTTCACAGCCCGCAGCAGGTTCACAGGCTGAGGGATGGGTGACGCAATGGGGGTGAGTTTCCATTTCTACCGGCGGTGGATTCACAGGATCATTGAGGTTCACCCGTTGGGTTCAGTCTCAGTATCACCATTGGGGTTTGGGATTTGGTATCAAGGTATCACTCCCTATATATAGGGAGTGATACCTTGATACCAACCTCCTGTCGGTATCATGATACCGATTTGATACCCCTTTGATACCTGACACCAAAGCATCAGACACGGTAGTAACCACCTGTTGGCCCATGCTTCAGCAATCCGATGGAGAGCCACTTGGGAATGCGGCGCTTGGCAGTGGCCACCGAGAGATGCGCCCGCGTGATGATGAGCTGCACGAGATCCGTGTACGAAATCTCCCCCACATGCCCCGCAAACACCGCCTGGCATTCGGGCTGCTCATTCTGCCGCGCGGTCTCGGTGCGGCTCTCCTTCGTCTCCGGCTCCACGGTCATGTGCATGCCGTCGGGGGTGGACCACGCGAAGCGCAGGGCGTCATCACGCGAGATGCAGGCGTGGCGGCAGCGCTCGGAGAAGAGCATGGAGGCTCCGCTTTTGCCGTCGCGGGCGATGCGGAGATTGCTCTCCGCTTTGCGCTCGAGCTGGCTGCCGAGGTGGCCGCGGGTCTTGCCCGTCTCCAGGCCGGAGGGGTTCTCATGCAGCACGAGGATCAGGGGGCAGGCGTAGGTGATCGCCAGCTGCGCGAGTTGCTCCACCAAGGCGAAGGCTTCGATGTCGTCGTTCGGGCTTTTGCACAGATCGGCCACGCCATCGATGAACACGCTGTGGATGCCGCCGCACTCCTGCTGGGCGCGCTGCATTTCGGCAGCGAGGAAGGCGCGGCGCCGCTCTGTGGAAACGTCTGCCAGCGAGTAACCGCGAAAGCACGCGGGCATGGCGGAGACGCCGGCACGCTGCGCAGAGCGCTGCACGAGGCTCCACGCATCATAAGGTGACTGCTCGGTGTCAAACAGCACCACGGCGCGCCCCGCATGCGCGGCGGCGGTGAAGCCGAGGAGATCCTGCGCTGGCTCCCCAAAAGCGATGTCATCAGCCTCCTCCGCCTGCGGTGCGTCGGCGGCCAGGATGCTGGAGATCATCGCGCCCACCACGGCGCTCTTGCCACCTTTCGCCTGCGCGGAGATGACGGTGAGGTTTCCCGCCGTGGAGATCTGCTGGGAGAGCAGCGAGAAAACCGGCACGGGCTGCGGCGGCGGCTGCTCCAGGTGGATGCGCCGTGCGTCGAGGTCCGTGAGATCCACCGCGTTCCCCTTGGCGGCGGGGCCGGTGATGGTGATGGCGGTTTCCCCGCCCCCTGCACCCGCGGGAGGAGCGGTGCTCAAGGTGCTGGCGCAACCGGAGTTGGCCACCACGGTGTAGTTCGCGGGATCGGTGACGAGGGCGGCCAGGGCCTCGGCCCCCAGGGTATTGTGATAGCTGCGGAGGTCTTTCATGAGCGTTTGAAGTGAAGGATTCGCACCTGGCTGGCATGCGGGCGCAGCAGGGCGGTGGTGCGCTCGGCGGCGGCGGCCCCGGCGGCATCTGTGTCAAAGAAGAGGCTCACCTCGCAGCCTGCAAACAGCCGCGCCCACTCCTCCCGGAAGGACGTGCCCGGACTGGCCACCATGGCGATACCATCTTCTACTCTGAGCTGGTTTTGCAGGGCATCCGCCAGGGCCACGAGGTCCGACTCCCCCTCCGTGATGAAGTAATGCCGCACCCCCGGGCGCGAGGGCGAACGGGAGAGCGTGTAGCGCCAGGGCTCCGTGGCGCGGCCGCAGGCCCAGGCAAAGCGCACGGAGGCGTCCTTCCCCCAGGGATCGCGGATCTTGATCCCCTGCGGGTAGATGTAGCCGATGCGGTCCGGCAGGCAGGGCGAGCCGCAGATGCTGATGCGCGGGAAGAAACCCAGCGCCCCGCCCTCCGGCATGGACAGGCGGCGGACCGTCTCCGCCCGCACGCCAAACTCCGCCGCGATGAGCTGCTGCGTTTCCGGGCAGCCGAAGACACGGCAGCGCGCGGCTCGCGTGAGGGAATCAAAGTCCGGCGGCAGCACCGGCGGCGCGGACGCGGGCGCAGGCTCCCGCCGCTTTCGTGGCGGCGGAAACGCGCCCTTCGGCCCGCTGCCGCTGCGGCTGCTGAGTTTGCGTTTTTCCTCCTCATTCCCCGCCAGTTCCAGGATGCGGCGCGCGTGCCCCCGGTCCTGCTGAAAGGCGGCGCAGGAAAAGCAGCCGCTGGCAAAGATGACGAGGTTGTCCCCCGCCCTGTCCCGGTCGATTTCAGCGCAGGCCGGGCAGCGGGCGAAGGTCCGGGAGCCGCGCTTCCGGACCTTTTCCAAACGATCAAGCTCGAGTTTCATGGGTGTGTTCGTGGTGGGCATGGGGTTTCTCAGCGCTTGGCAACTTTCTGCTCGTGCTGCTTCAGCGCCGCCATCACCTGCGGCAGGTCAAAGCGGCACACCCGCCCGATCTTGATCATCGGGATGATCCGGTCCCGCGCCCAGTTCCCCAGGCAGCGCCGGGAGACATTGAGCCTCTGCGCCATCTGCTCCGGCGTGAACCACCCGCCCTCCGAGGCGGCGGCGGAGCCGGACAATGAGGGCGCGGCAGAAGCGCCAGAGAAGGGCGCAGACGCATCGGAAGAGGCCGCGCAGGCAATGACACCCGCACCGGGCGGCGACGCGTCAGAGGCAGCGCCAAACGCAAGCACAGGGCCAGCGGATGAGGAGGTGGATATGGAGGCGAAAGAGAAGGTTTCGGATTCAGGCATTTTCATAGCATTAGATATTAATATATGGTATCTGATTAGCATGGTTCGTCCTGGGAATGCGCAGAGACGCAGGATGCGTGGCAGAGGCATGGGCTCAGGCCCTCGGAAAACAACCGGCACCGCCCGCACCGGCCCGGCATCCACCAGAGTGCATGCACTGCACCCCATGGAACGCCCGGCCCGGCTGCTGCGCCGGCCTGCATTGGTGCGAGACTCAGAGTTCTTCACTGCCTCCCCCGCTGTCCCCCTCCCGGCCCGCCGCGTTCTTCACACCAGCCACCCGAAGGATGAGAACAAGACTTGGGTCCGATTTTTCAAAGTCAAACCGAATCTGCAACTTTGTGTTACATTATACCACGTTAGAGCGCATGAGGGGAGGCGTGGCGCTCATGCGCACCCGTCGTAGGATGGGTGTGGCGACAGCCCGCCCGTCTGCCAGCATGCGCAATCTTTCCTTTTTGGCCGCAAGGATGAACGTGGAGAAGTCAGAGGCATAGGGTGTCAAATAGCGCAATTTGCGCCTAAACGATCATCCCAAATAGATCACGTCTTGGGCGATCTCCATAACGAGATTAGCTTACCGACGCATGAAGCAAATCACACTAGATATCAAAAGTCCTCGGAACAATTATCAACGCATCTGCCTTGAATCGGCGATTAAAAAATGCGGCTCAATTTCAAGCGGAACAATTCCGTCCTATGCGTCCTCGTACCATTTTGGGGGAATAATTGTTCCTGGAACCTATAGGCTCACCCTTGATCAATGTACTGACGACCACACAATCCGGTCACTGATCGAGGAGGAATTGAATGAGGGGGATAATCTACATATCGAATGGCAGGAAAACGTGTCCATGTAAAATCCGCCTTCCGAAAATGCAGTGGCATCCATTCTCGTCCCCGAAGTCCTCATGCTTTCAAATGCTCTGCCTGCAGCCACACCCGCTGGATGATAGCAACCTGCTGCGGATTCAGGAGGTCCGCGCTCCAGGAATCTTTCCGCCTGCAACGCTTCATTCCGCGATGCATGCTCTTAACTGAGTGCCATTCATGTCAGGCAAATTGAGCCCTAGTTTATGCCCACACCCGATCCAGCGAAAACAATGACCTTCGCGTCACCTGCCCATCTGGGTCAGTGGCTCAAAAAGAACCATGCCACCGAAAGTGAGCTCTGGGTCAAGATATTCAAAAAGGACACCGGAGTTCCGAGCGTGGATTGGAACGAGGTCGTGATCGAGGCGCTGTGCTGGGGCTGGATTGACGGAATGAAGAAGCCGCTGGATGACCAGGCTTATCTCCAGCGGATCACTCCAAGGAAGGCGAGAAGCGGCTGGTCGAAAATGAATACCGAGCACGTGGAGCGCCTGATCCTTGAGGGTCGAATGAAGGAGCCTGGACTGGTGCATGTCCGTGCCGCAAAGGCGGACGGACGCTGGGAAAACGCCTATCACCCCGCCAGTGAAATGAAGGTGCCAGCGGATTTCCTCGCGGCACTGGAGAGAAAGCCGAAGGCCAAGCAGTTTTTTGAAACGCTGAACAAATCCAGCCGGTACTCCATCGCTTATCGACTGGCGACGGCGAAGAAGCCCGAAACTAGGCAGCGGAGATTTGAGCAACTCATGGACATGCTGGCCAGCGAAGAGAATCCTGGCTCCGGCGTGACTCAAGGTAAAAAGGTCTGACCCCGCGCTGCAGCAAAGCGCTCCTCCGTCCAGGTTTCAATCGAACACACTCCTCACTTCGCCCCCCTCATCCCCCGCGTTTCTTGCGCTGCCCGAGTTTCGATCCGCTGGCGATGATCTGCTCGTGCAGGCGCTGGAGGCAGGCTTTCCAGGTGGCTTTGTCGAGGGGGATGTAGCGCTCCGTGCCGTCCGGGAAGATCTTGGTTTCGAAGATGTTGCTGGGCTGCTGGATGATCTCGTCGTAGAGGCCGTGGATGAAAAAGGTGCGGGCGTCCGCGCCGTCCGGCCAGGGACTCGGCCGGCCTTCGGCCTCCTGAATGGCGGCGGCCACGGCAGAGAGAATTTCCACGGGATTCAAAACGATGCCGATGGGTTTGCCGCCTTCGAGATAGTCGGCCATGACGATGCTGATCCTGGCGAGGACCGCTGCCGTCTGCGTGGTGTCAGGCCTGCCTTTTCCTGCAATGAGCTTCTTCAGTTCGCTTGCGGTACGAATCGCATTCGCGGCTGGCGCTTCCGCTGTGTGGCTGGCTGGGGTCTCGCGTCGAGGTGCACGCATGAAGAAGGTTAGCACGAAATCCACGCCGCAGCCATGCAACACGCTGAGGGAGAAAGATTTGAGGTTAAGGCATTCTCCAAGACCCCTACGTGAGGCGATGACTGCAAAGGTTTGCCACCATACTCAAAGAACTTTGACTACGTGCATGGATTCGGTTCTTTGGCCGGATGAACCTACCCCCTTTTCGGCTGAGTCTGGCGCTGCTCGCCTGCCTGGCACTTGTCTTTGCATCCAGCCCACATGCCGCAGAGCCTGCCCTGCCGGTGGAGGCTCAGCAGCGGTTGGAGACCTTGAAATCGGGCTTTGAATCCTTTGTGCTCAAAAGCGTGGCGATTCCCTATGAAGAAGGGATCAAGGCGCTCAATGCCAAGGTGAAGCCCGCCCTTGAGCGTGAGAGCGCCTCGGCGGCAAAGCGGAAGGATCTGGATGCCCTGGTGCGGATCAAGGCCGACATCGAACGCATCGGCCAGGGGCTTCTGCTCACCGAAGCAGAGTCACCACCGCCAGACTCCCTCAAGAACATCTATGCAGCCTACAAGATCGAGGCCACCAAGATCGAGGCGGTCAGAAAGCTGGCTCTGACCGATGCCAAACAGCGGTATGACAAAGGACTGGCACAGATTCAGGACGAGCTGACGGCGGCGCAGAATGTGGAGGGCGCACTGCATGTGAAGCAGATTCGGGAAACTCTGGCGAATGCAGGTCTGGATATGGCAGCGTCAAAGGGCGCTCCATCGCCATCTCTCAAAGCTGAAGCCTACACCAACAGCCTGGGCATGAAGTTCGTCCCGGTTCCGGGCACCAGCATCCTCATGTGCATCCATGAAACGCGCAGGGGCGATTTTGCCAGCTACGCGAGTGCGGGGGCAGATGTGAGCACCCAGTGGAAAAACGTGACTTTTGAAGGCGTTTCGTTGAGCACCGATGACAACGAACCGGTCTCGATGGTGTCATGGGATGAAGCGGTGGGATTTTGTGAGTGGCTGTCCAAAAAGGAGGGCCGCACTTACCGCCTTCCCACCGATGATGAATGGAGCGCCGCCGTGGGCATGGCAGGCAAAGAACCGAAAACGGGCCTGCCAGTCGCAAAGCACATGTCAGCCGCAAAAGTTTTTCCATGGGGCGTTATGCCGACCCCGCCAAACGGATTCGGCAATTATGCCGATGCTGCCTTCAATGCTAAATTTCCAACACGCTTCTTTATCAAAGGATATTCTGACGGTTTTACCACAACGGCGCCCGTGATGAAGTTTCAAGCCAACAGCCTTGGCATTTATGATCTGGGCGGGAATGTCTGGGAGTGGTGCTCAGATTGGTTTGACGATGCAAAAGAACGCAGGGTATCACGTGGTGGGTCATGGTATGGATACGAAGCCGACGACATGCTTTCGGGCTTTAGGGGAGCACTTCCACCCACTCATCGCCGCCCGTATTATGGCTTCCGAGTCGTTCTAAGTGCCGAAGGCGCGGCCAGTGCGCCCTCGAATAAATCGGACATTGAAAGCTCCCTGGCAGGACAATGGATCTTCAAGGCCGGAGACTTTGCCATGAACAAAGAACTGCTGAATGACGGCACCGTCGTCTCAGGCAACATCGCAGGAAAATGGAAAGTCGTGGGGAAGACCCTGCGCGTTGATTATGCCAATGGCGCGTGGGCGGAGTTTGACCTGCCAGCGAAGGACGGACGAATGAAAGGCAAGAGCAACAAGAACGAGGACATGACGGCCGAGAAGATCAAATAGGACCAGCTTTCCATCCCACGGCATGGCAGGACACGCGCATGGAACGAGCGCTCACTCCGCCGCCTTGGTGCCTTCTTTGACACCTGCCTTCGCACTTTCCTTCGCACTTTCCTTGGCAGCCTCCTTCGCCTCTTCCTTCGTGCTCTGCCGGCTGAACATGCCAAGGGCTTCGAAGGGGACGGAGACGCCTTCGCGGAGGACGAGGCTGCTGAGTTTGGCGGCATTTTTGAGGACGCTTTTCGCGGCACCGATCAAACCGAGAGGGGCGACTTTGATGTCGTCAAACGGGCCCTTCACCTGCATCTCCATGAACACGACGCTGATGGGCGAGATGACCACCCCCATAAAGCCGCGCATGTTGGCGCGGCCATGGCCTTCCACGGTGCGCTTGTTCAGATCCACGGTGCCGCGGGCGGTGACGACGATGGACTTCCCGAGCACCTTCATGGGCTCCACCATGGCGACGCCGTTTTTCATGATGAAGGTGGTTTTCACCTCGCCGGTGTCGTGGGGGTCCTCATGGTTGAGGATTTTGGGGAAGAGCTGATAGGCCTGATCCAGCAGGGGCACGTGCACGATGGGCGCATGGATGAGATCCAGCGTGCCGCTGCCGGTGGAGTTGCTGGGGTCATCGCCAATGACTCCGCGATAGGTGAGCGTCATCTGCGCATCCTCCAGCTTCGCGCTGAGCTTGCCCACCCAGGGCGTGAGGGTGTCCAGGTGCAGGGTCTGCAGCGAGACATGGGCATCGCTGAGTTTTTTGCCGTCGTAGGTGGCGGTGAGGGCGAAGCTGCCGCCCAGCATGCGCCCCTTCAAGCTGTCGAAATGCCAGGCGCGGTGATCGTAGGAGACCTTGCCCTGAAGGCGCTCAATGACCAGCGGATGCTCGCGCACGGTGACCACGAGGTCTGCGGCGCTGCGGATGCGCATGGAGCGCAGCGTCCACTCCGGGGGATGGGCCCCGGAATTGAAAACGAAGTCCTCCGCGATGATGTCTGGAAAGGTGGTGACCTTCACGTCCTTCGGCAGGCCTTTCGCGAGCACGGGAATGTTGAGCGCGAGCTCCAGCAGATTCGCGTCACCGCTGAGCTGGGAGATGGTCAGCGTGTCGAACTTGCCCACTCGCTGGCCTTTGAAGGTGTCCTTGCGCCCGGCGGTATCGATGAGCGTGCCGGAGAGCAGCAGCGGCTGATCCTGCCAGCCTGCGAGGGTGGCGTCCACCTCGGCGGTGCCTTTTTCAAAGGCGATCTTGGAGGAGAGCTTCAAGTCTGACTGGGAGATCTGGGCCTCCACCTCCGCCTGTTTCATGGGCACGCCGTGCAGCTCCAGATTCGGGCCGCTGCCGTGCAGGGTGGCGGTCCACTGTGTAGTGTCGGGACGGAGATCCACCGTGAAGCCGCCAGTGATGGCGAAGGTGCCGCCGCCGGGTTTGAAATCCAGCATGTCCATCACGGAGCGCACGGGCTTCAGGCTCAGCTTGAAGGCCTCCTCATTCTGCGCGGTGGCGGGGCGGCTGGCTTTGGCGGTGATGATCTGGCCGGTCACGGCGATGGAGACGGGCCCATTCACGGTGTCGAGCCGGGCGATGTCGATCTTGTCATCCTGCACGGAGAGGTCGGTGGTGAAGTGCTCAAAGGTCACCGCCCCGGCCGGATCATGCAGGGTGAGGGTGCCATCCGTGGTGTGCCAGCGCGTGACGGCGGTGCGTGATTTCCACACTTCCCGCCACAGGATGTCCACATGCAGGGCGCTGATTTCGATCAAAGGCTCATTGTCCGGCAGGCCGCGCAGCGCGGCGTTGTTCAGCGTGATGCCGCCGAAGAGTGACCATGAATCGCTGCTGCTGGTGAGGCTGAGCCCGTGCTCCGTCAAACGCCGCCGCAGGGTGGACTGCGCGGTGCTGACCAGCCAGTGATAAGCACCGAAAAAGACGACAACGAAAACCGCCGTGGCGATGAGCGCCAGGCGGAGCCTGCGGTGGGGTGAATGGACTTTGGCGTGAGACATCGTGGGAGTGGCAGGCGGCCCTGAGAGGAGTTGCGGCCCGGGCGGGGGCGGGAGTTCAGTGCAGCGTATCTCGTCACTGGTATCGCTGCGGGTGGCGGGGGCGGTTCTGTCATTCGCAGGGGCGGCCGGGCGATGAGTTTTGCAGGGCGGCAGACGGGGAGATTTCCAAGGCTCATTTCAAATGGAGCAGCCTTTTTTCATCCATGACCCTGATGCGGCATGGGATGGTTTGGAGTGTGGCTGCGAAACGAGGGATGAGCCTGGCTGCCGCTTTTCGAGAGGCGCGTGGTGGGCGTGAGCTGACCTGCAGGCGAACGTCCCACGTGGTCCCGCCTTCGGAGAACTGCTGGCGTGCGGGGATCACAAAGCACGTCGAAAGCGGTAGCTTCGTTCGTGCCTCACTGCGCAACCGCACTCCATATGGGGGCTGCGTTATTCGTGGGCCAGGGGCTTCTTCACCTGCGCGAGCGGATTCGCGCACAGCCGGTTGTCGAAGCACAGGCGAAGGAAAGGCATGTATCCCACTGTGTTTCGTTTGCCGCCTCTGCTTGCCCTTACCTTCAGCCTGCTGTGCGGGCTTGCTCTTCCCGCAGCGGCGGCTGACAAGAAAGCGGCGAAGGCGAAGGCCGAGACCAAGCCTGCTGCTGACAAAAAAGCAGCCAAACCCGCCGCCACGGCTGAAGCCGAAAAGGCCACGCCCGCCATGCCCGCTGATCGTGAGGCGGCGACGCGGCTGCAGGTGTTTCTTGATCGCGCGAACTTCGGCCCGGGGAAGATCGACGGGCGTTACGGCGGCTTTTCAGAGAAGGCGCTGGGTTTGTACCGTGAGGCGCACGGCCTCCCTCCTCTGCCTGCGGCACCCGCTCCTGCCAAGGTGGAAGGCCAGCCTGAAAAGACCAACCCGCTGCCGGATCTCGCTGATATGGATCTGGCCAGCGTGAAGGCCGTCTTCATCGACTACGTGGTGACGGAGGCCGACGTCAAAGCCACAGGCGAACTGCCGAAAGAAGTGCCGGAAATGGCCAAGCTAAAATGGCTGCCGTACGCCAGCGTGGCTGAGGCGGTGGCGGAGAAATTTCACGTGGACATCGATTACCTCAAGGAGCTGAACCCCGGCAAGCTGGACGCATTGAAAGTCGGTGACACGCTGAGGGTGCCGAATGTGCAACCTTTTGAAATCAGCGGCGTGAAGACGCTGCCGATGCTGGATCAACTGGCGGAGAAGGAAAAGGGCAAGCAGAAGCCCAAGGCCGAGGCTGGCAAAAAGAGCAGCGAAGCGAAGGGCAAAGTCGCCGACAAAGCCAAGTCCAAGGACGCGAAGGCCGCCGAAGAGAAACAGGCTCCGGCCAAGTCCGGCCCGCTGACGGCTGACCAGATCTCCATCAAGGTGGACACGAAGGACAACATGCTGCGCTTGTTTGAAAACGGCCAACTCGTGGCTGCTTATCCGGTGACCATCGGCTCCGCGCAGACGGTGTCTCCCTTGGGCGAATGGAAGGTGAAGGGCATCGCCCGGCTGCCGGACTTCCGCTATGATCTCTCCTTCCTGAAGACCGGCGAGCGTGGCGACGAAACGTATCTGCTCGCTCCCGGCCCGAATGATCCCGTCGGCGTGATCTGGGTGGCTCTAAACAAGCCCGGCATCGGCCTGCACGGCACGAGCGATCCCGACTCCATCGGCCGCAGCGCCAGCCACGGCTGCGTGCGCCTGGCCAACTGGGACATCGCCCGCCTGGCCACACGCGTGCGAGCGGGCGTGGTGGTGTCGATTCATTGAGGTGGAGCTTTGGAGCTGGGCCGATCGCAAGCTTTGACGCTGGGCTTTAAGAAAACTGGGAGAGGCGGAGCGTTGAGGGATCAAGATGATCCCTCTCCTGCCGGAGGCTCTGGCGGAGATGGATCGTCCCGATCTCTCAGCGCACGGCTTTCACGCAGACAGCCGTTTCCAAAACCGATTTCACCAAACGTGCTGGCCCAAGTTCAGGGAATCATACTCTCAGAACCCATCGCACTCCCTTGGACTTCAAGAAAGTGGAGGCGAGGGGAGTTGAACCCCTGTTTCGCCAAGCGCACTTCTGATTATGAACTTTCCTGCAAAATCAAGGCTTCCAGCGCCATCAAAGTCATTGAAAACATCCGCGTTTGTCTTACTCTGTGTCTTACTTTTATGGCATCCGTTTGGAAGCATCCCAAGAGCCGGTTCTGGTACGCTCGCTATCTCTCCAAAGATGGCCGCTGGCGGAATGCCTCCACGAAAACAACGGATCGTAAAGAAGCGCAAAAGCTCGCCGATCAATTCGAGGCGGGAGCGACCGTCAGACGCACCGCCACGCAGGCCCGCCGTGTGCTCTCGCGGCTCCATGCTGAAATCACCGGTGAAGTGCTTCCGAGCTCCTCCGTTCATGCCTTCGTGGCAAACTGGCTGCTTGAGAAGAAAAGCACCGCAAAGGCCACGCAGGTCTTTTACGAAAACAGCACCAGCCAGTTTCTAAAGCATCTCGGAGCACTCGCCGAAGATGAGCTTACCATGGTGACGAAGGAGCACATTGTCACGTTCCGCAATGCACTCCTGGAACGTCTCTCCGCGAAGGCAGCGAATCACCATATCAAAGTCGTGAAGATGCTTTTCCGTGCCGCCAAGCGGGATGGCTTCATTGTGGACAATCCCGCCGAGTTTGTGGAGACAATCCGCGAAAAGCAGTCGGACAAGAAGCGCCGCCGTCCCTTCACGCTCGATCAAATCCGCGCCTTGCTCTCAGTGGCCGATGCAGAATGGCGCTCCATGATCCTTTGCGGCCTCTACACGGGTCAGCGCATCGGCGACATTGCTCGGCTCACTTGGGCAAACGTGGATCTCGAAAAGGGGCAGGTGCGCCTTGTCACGCAAAAGACCGGCGCTGTCCTAATCATCCCGATGGCTCCCCCGCTTCGCGAGCACATCGAAAGCCTGCCCGCACCCGATGCGCGGCCCGAACTCTCTCCCCTGCATCCGCGAGCCTGCGCCCTTTTGAAGAAGAGCGGCAAAAGCGGAACGCTCTCCAATCAGTTCGCCGACGTACTGGCCCTCGCTGGCCTGCGGGAGAAAAAGGCTCACCGTGCCACCACGGGCGAAGGGCGCGGCGGTCGTCATGATAATGAGCAGCTTTCGTTTCACAGCCTGCGTCATACAGCCGTCACACTGCTCAAAGAGGCGGGCATTCCTGCCGCCGTCGTGCAAAAACTCATCGGTCATGAGTCCGCGCAGATTTCCGAACTTTATACCACAGTGGGAGAAGAAGCCCTCAACAAAGCCGCTGCTGCGCTCCCTTCTTTGTGAGCGTTACCAACTGCATTTTTGACATCATCCATTCTCCCATTTGGCCTCTTTGGAAGAATTATAGACCATAATCCTATGAGGAAGGCTTAGCCTCTGGCTCGATTGAGCCTTCCTCATCGTGGCATTCCGCCACAGTCGCCCGTCACCTGGGCGTATCGTGAAGCCCTTTACTGGGCAGTGGTGAGTTCGCCGTCGCTGATGGTCTGGAGCACTCTCATGGCGCAGTCCAAATACTACTCGCCCCGGCTTCAGTACACTCTCATCTCGCCGCTCTATCATGCGGCCAAATCCAAAGGCATCCCCATGACTGCTCTCGCCAGCAGTCTGGTCGCCGAGGGTTTGCGCCGCATGACCCTGATGCCGTCGGATGTTTGTGTCGCTGAAACACCACCGGTTCGATCTGATCCATCGGACCGGCATCAATGACCGGATCAACACCACCTCGTCACCATCAAGCCCGGCCACTCGCCGGGCTTTTTTGTGCCGTCATCCCAACATCAAACCCAAGGAGATTCACATCATGGCTATCGTCCTCGAAGCAAACTACGCAAAGAAGCTGGGCCTCCCCGGCTACAGCTCACATCAATACTCCGTGTCTATTCGCACGGAACTGACCGACCTCTCGCAGGTCGAGCAGGAAAGCAGCAGGCTCTACCGCCTCCTGCAGGATGCGGTGGATCAATCCATCCAGGAAGTCGGGTTCATGCCCGATGCCCATACCTACGGCAGCGCCTCCAACGGTGCCGCCCCACCCGCCACCAATGGCAGAAGACATCCACATGCCAACGGCAACGGGCACACCAACGGTTCCAGCACTGGAGCCTGGCGTTGCAGCGACAAGCAACGCGGCCTGATCGAAAAGGTCGTGCGAGAGAAGAACATCGACAAAAGTGAGGTCGAACAGATCGCGCTGGAGATGTTCGGCGCCGGCGTGCGTCAGCTTGATCGACTTCAGGCCAGCGGTCTGATTGACGAGCTGTTCGAGCGCTACAACGCTGGCGTCAGGCGCAACGGTAAGCCGCGCAGCAACGGAAATGGTCATCCTAGCACGGAAACGGCGGGCTCCCCTGCCCTCTACCGCACTGCGTCGAAACCGATGATTGGAGGGCTCACGTCATGATCGCATCCCCCGATCAGGAATCAGTTGCCAAGGTGGGCCGCACCAAGGACGAACTGCTGGAAACGATTTCCGCTTCCCGCTTGGGGACGTGGTTGTCGTGCCGGTTGAAGTTCTACTTCCGCTACCTCAGTGGCAAACCGAAGAAGCCCTCTTCGGCCATGCGGGTCGGCACCGTCGTTCATGCAGTCCTGCAGCAGTGGAATCTTGCTCGCTGGCGCAAAGCCCCGCTGCTTGATGAGATGGTCAGGACTGTGTTTGACCAGGCCTGGGCCAATGCCGAAGAGGATGAGCCGATCAACTGGGGCGATGAAGAAGAGAGCACCAAGGCCGGTGCCTTCGCCCTGCTGGAAACCTACCTGCGTGACACGCCCATCCCTTTGGATGAGCGGCCCGAAGGCGTGGAGGTCTCGGTAGAGCTGGACCTTGCCCGGCACGGCCTGCCCAAGCTCGTGGGCATCATGGATCTCGTGCGAAAGGGTGGCTGCATCGTCGATTACAAGACGACCAGCCGTACACCCGACAGCGAGAAGGTGCTGCACTTCACCGAAGTGCAGACGACCTCGTACGCCATGCTCTACCGCGAGGCGACCGACCGGCAGGAGAGCGGCATCGAACTGCATCATCTGGTGCGGCTTAAAACGCCCAAGCTGGTTGTCACCCGCAGCGGGCCAGCCAGCCTGGAGCAGCAGGACAAGCTCCTGCGGATGATCCACTCCTACGTGCGAGGACTGGAGATGGAGGACTTCGTACCCGCGCCTGGACTGCAGTGCGGCAGTTGCGAGTTCTTCAACGAGTGCAAAAAATGGCACTGAGCACGCCAGCGGCTCCGGGAATGCCCACCGGAGCCGCTTTCATTTCTTCGATGAGCGCTTTGCTTTCAGGAGGTCTTTTTTGACAATTGTCTTATCATCCGAAAGGGGGACAAGCAGCTGCCAGACCTCAATGCCGTGAATCTTGGCAAATCGTTCCAATGTCGAAAGGCGCGGGTCTCTTTTCCTGCCTGCTTCGACGGCCTGGTAATACTTGTAAGAGATCCCATTTTTGTCCGCGAATTCTTCCTGCGTCAGCCCCTGTTGCATACGCAACTGCTTCAATCTCGCCAATAAGCGTTTGAGCGTCGGGCTGGTCATCTGACCCTGCTATTAGCGGGTCCGTCATGCTCTTTACACTCACTCATCGGTAGTGTAATTATCCAAACCACAAACCCACAATCCCTATGCACCACTCTTTTTCATGCCCTCTTTGCAGACAGAAGATGGCTATTCAATCAGTCACTCCAGGCCAAGTCGTGGTCTGTCCTTCGTGCGATTCTCCCATCCAAATCCCAAACAAAACGAGACCCAAAACGCCCCGCTCAATCTTTGAGAGGGTTGCCTGGGTTTTTGCTGCCTTTGTTGTCTTGGTCGGAGGATATTTTCTTATATGCGTTTTTTCCACAGAACAAAAAGCCGAAGCGCCCCAACATCCCACTCACGAAGCCGTGAATGAAACGCCGATGCCAATAGCTGACGTCGATTCTCAACCGGCTAATTCTCCTGAGCCTTCAAATGAGTCCAAGAAGGTTGTCCTCACAGACGAGGTCAAGGGCTCCATGCTTTTTGTATTCGCAGGTTACCAAAAGGGAATGGAATGGGCCGCAAACTACGGACGAGTCCCGACAACTGCAGAATATGAATTGATCAAGCTCTCGAACGCACCTCCTGAACCAGCCAGCAGCATGGATCAGGCATTCCATAAGGCATTTCTTGATGGCTTCCAAACAGGCTGCAAAGAAGGTCTCCAGCAGCGTAGGCCTGCATTTTAGCAGGGACTACGCTTCGAGCCATTGAACAAAAATCCATTTCAAAAGGAGCCGTCCACACCCCGTGGGCGGCTCTTTTTGTTTCAACCCACAACACCCAACCGAAAGGAGAACCCACCCCATGGAGCACATAACTCTCTACTTCTGTGAAGGCTCGTCTGACAAAATCTATCAGGCGGGCATTCAACCCAAGGACGGCTGCTTCGTCGTTCACTTCGCCTACGGGCGACGCGGTTCCGCGCTCACCACCGGAACCAAAACCCAGTCCCCAGTGGACTACCCCAAGGCGAAGAGCATCTTCGACAAGCTGGTGCGCGAAAAGACCGCCAAGGGCTACACGCCCGGCGAAACTGGAACGCCTTACCAGCACACAGACAAAGCGCAGCAGGCCACTGGCATCCTGCCACAGTTGCTCAATCCCATTGAGCAGGACGATGCCGTTTCACTCGTGTGTGATCCTCAGTGGGTCATGCAGGAGAAGTTCGACGGCCGGCGCCTGCTCATCCGATGCAACGACCAAGGCATCGATGGCATCAACCGCTCAGGTTTGATCGTCTCATTACCGCAGTCCATCACCAAAGCCGTTGAAGCGCTCAACCGCCATCTCATTCTCGACGGCGAGTGTGTCGGCGAGAAATTCATCGCCTTCGACCTGCTCGAACTCGATGGAACCGATCTCCGACCCCAGCCTTACCGAGTGCGCTTAGTGGCGTTGAACAACATCGTTCCGTCAGGGGGCGATTGCATCTGCACCGCCGCCACAACCATCCTTACGGAGACGAAGAAGGCGATGCTGGAAAAACTCAAGTCCAGTAAAGCTGAAGGCGTCGTGTTCAAGCGTCTGGATGCCTTGTACACCCCAGGTCGCCCCGCCAGTGGCGGCTCTGCGCTCAAGCACAAGTTCTACGTGACGGCCTCCTTCCTGGTGAGCCAGATCAATGAACAACGCAGCGTGAGTCTCGCCCTGCTGCGGGATGAACAACCGGTCCCAGCCGGGAATGTCACCATCCCGCCAAACCACGCGGTCCCCTCCCAAGGAGACATCGTGGAGGTGCGCTACCTCTACGCCTTCCCGGAAAGCGGCTGTGTTTATCAGCCTGTTTATCTGGGACGGCGCGATGACATCCAGCGCACCGACTGCACCACCGGGCAGCTCAAGTTCAAAGCTGCCGCTTAACCCCACCACTCAACCCAACGCCTGACAGCCCACCTGCCCTTCACCGGGTGCGTGGGCTGTCGGCGTTTTAACCCATACACCTTACCCATGAAGCACTTCTCAATTCATTCCCTGTTTCACCCGATGCTGACCAGCGTGATTTTTGCCACGCTGGTAGCCTGCCACAAGAAGCCCTCTTTGGATAGCACGCCACCACCACAGCAGACCATTCACCATGAGGTCATCATACTGATGCCTCCTCAGACCAGAAAGACGGTCATCAGCAGCGGAACATCGCAACCTCCACCCAAGGAGGTCAGCACATGCCCATGAACCGCCTCCTCATGCCCTTCCTGCTCCTCTCCGGCTGTGCCGAGGCCCCACCTGACTACACGCCCATCGGCGATGGCTTGAAGACCATTGGCATCTGCCTGGTCTGCTTCGCCGTGGTTCAGGTGCTTGGTGCCTTGTCAAAGCAGGACAAACCCTGAGCGGCAACGCTCGCAACCCACCACTCCTCACCATGCCCACCTGGACGCAATGTCTGCAGGCCATCGTATTATTGGCGATCACCGGGTTCTGTCTCGTGGTCGTCAGCTATCACTGGCTCCTGCTGGCAGTTCTCATCGTCGCCGCATTCGTCGCCTTCCGACGATTCAGCAAATAACCAACCCCACCCCTCCACCGGGCCGTGGCCACTTCGCCAACAGAAGTGTCCACGGCTTTTTCATATCCACTTCAACCCAATACACATCCATACCCATGCAAACCATCTCACTTCCTGTAGCCGAACTGAGGACCGCACTCGCGGGTCTCGGCAAAGTCATTCCCAAACGCATCAGCCTTGCCATTCTTGGCCAAATTCGCGTGCGTCGTCACGACTCCGGCGTCATCGACCTCACGGTCACAGATCTGGACCGCTTCGCCACCTACTCAATGAATCATCGGGGCCAGGCCGAACCTTCCACTATGCTGGTTCCGTTCGGCGATTTGAACAACATCGCCAAAAGCTGCGGCGGTGCCGATCTCATCGAGCTCGTCCCGCTCAGCAAAAACACCATCTCCATTCGCTTCCCGGTGGGCGGCCAGAGCGCCGAACATCACTGCGAATCCGCCCCGCCCGAAGAATTTCCTCTTCAGCCGGAGGTCCATGGAACCAGCATCGCAGTTCATGAGGCCCTGCGCTCATCCATCCATGAGGCGCTTGAATGCGCCAGCGCTGACCCCGCCCGCCCCGTTCTCAACGGAGCGTTCATTGATGTCCGCGACGACAGGGCTCACTACGTTGTTGGCACGGATGGTCATCACCTGTTCAGCTCGAACAGTTTTTCGCTCCCGTTGAAGGAATCCATTCTCATCACGGAACACAAGTTCCTCGGCTGGAAAGGCTTTCAGCAAGATGGCGAGTGGAAGCTCCGAACCATGCCTGCCAAAGACGACGGTCCGCCCTGTTTTGAAATCGCCAGCAACCACTGGTGCTTTTTGTCACAGAGCATCGACAGCCAATTCCCCCAATGGAAAACGGTGCTGCCCAACCCTGCTTCATACCAAACCACGATCTCCATCAACCCGGAGGCCGTGGATGAGGTGATGGTGGCGGTGCAGCGCTTGCCCCTTGGTGACGACAAACATCACACCATCGGCCTTGATGTTGCTGGCAATGCTTTCCGCCTGCTGGGCAGATCCCGGCCGGAGTTGCCATGGACAAAGATCGACATTCAGGAAGCCGGAGCCACCGGTCCTGATGCCACGATTTTCCTCGACCGGCGAACGCTGCTCAAGGCGCTGCGCTTTGGTCTCACACGCATCGAAATCATCGACTCCATGTCACCCCTCAGGTTCAGCCTGGCTGGGCGGCAGATGATCATCATGCCCCTGCGCATGAATGGCGACACCAATGCCGCCACAACTCCGCCTCCTGTTGAGACAGCACCCACCCCAAATACCAATCCTCCGCCATCAGCGGAACAACCCACACCACCACCCATGCAAACCAACAAACCCACCCTCGGACAAACCAGAACATCAGGAGCCAACGGCTCCAGCACGCCAACTGCTCAGACGGCAACCAGCAAAGAAGAATCCAAATCCTCACTCGAAGCCGCCCTCGTGCAGATCGAGGCGATCAAGACGGGATTCCGTGAAACCATCAACGGCTTGACCAGGCTCGGGGATCACATCCGCCAGTCCATGCGCGAGCAGAAGGCCAGCGAGAAGGAGATCCAAACCGTGCGTCAAACCCTGCGCAGCTTGCAGGGCGTTCGCATCTAGCATCAACCCACAATCACAAGGCACGGGCCGGGCGCATCCACCAGATGCCCCGGCCCGCCTTGTTTTCAGACCATGTCACCACGCATCTCCAGCCTTGTCTTCGACAAGGAAGAGCGGCCACGACGAGCCACCATCATCACCAGCCTCGGCACCGTGAAGGTGCAGTGGACGGAGGTGCATGGTGACCGCAGCTGGTTCACCAGCGGCGGGCTTGATGCCAAGAAACTCGCCGTGCCCGTCATCGAACGCATCGAGCGCCTCACCCAAAAACTGTGACGCTCATTCAAACTCAAACCCAACACTTAAAGGAACCATCCCCATGATTGCTCATCTCGAACTCGAAGCCCCAACGTTCATTCAACGTCCCCATCCCAACCTCATCCTCCACTGCGGCGCTCGTGCCGCCGAGCGGAAGGAAATCATCGCCGTCCCCACTCCGCATCCAACGGAAAGCTGGAGTCCCATCCCGCACATCGAACTGGTGAAACAAGTGGAATTTACCCTCCGCAGCAACGGCCTGAGCGTCGGAACTCAGGCCCACAGCCTGACACACGACGGCATGCGCTACTTCGGCCTCATGGAAATCCAGCGTCGTGAGAACGACAAGGATTACTGTTGGGTGCTCGGACTGCGCAACAGCCACGACAAGACATTCCCCGCCGGCATTGTGGCAGGATCATCCGTGTTTTGCTGCGATAATCTCGCGTTTTACGGGGAGGTCAAACTCGCCCGCAAGCACACCCGGTTCATCTTGCGTGATCTGCCCGGCCTTGTGCAGAGCGCCGTGGGCAGGCTGATGGAGCGCTGGCACCATCAGGACAGCCGCATCGCCAGCTACAAACTCACCGACCTCGACGACCGCACAGCCCACGATCTCGTGGTTCGTGCCCTGGATGTCGGTGTCTGCCCCAATCGCCATATCCCGCTGGTTCTGCATGAATGGCGTATGCCACGTCATGAGGACTTCCAGCCCCGGAATGTCTGGAGCCTCTTCAATGCGTTCACCGAAACGTTGAAGGGCAATCTCACCGAACTCCCCCGCCGTACGGAAGCCCTCCACGGCCTGCTCGACAACCACGTCGGGCTCTCCGCCTAGCTGCACTTGATTCCCACAGGATCAAGCTGCCGCAGGCGGGACGGAAAAGCTTCTCTCACGAGAGGGGCTTTTCTTTTAGCTACCGAAGACAATGGTGGGGCGCCATCTGTTGTGATCCCCCATTTTATATCTCACAGCACCGCCAATGTCACTTGCACATAACGGTCGGATACCAGAAGGACCCATACTAGTTCTTTCCTTCTTTTAGGCAGGTCTCGATGTACCTTCTTGCACTTTGGATGGCCTCTTCCCATTCTCCCACCGAGTTTATCAAAATGGTTTTCCTGTATTGATTCCCTTTCCAATGCCCAGTGACTCGAACTTCACCAAGTTGAGTCGTCCTAAATTTCGCTGCAAGATGTTCCCAATCGCCTTTTGCCAGAAGAAGCACTTTAAAAACAGGCCGGTTGGTTGATGATGACCAGTTGTTCTCCCAATCATTTATCGAAACATCATTTTCCAAATAGTTGAAAGAGTTCCCACGCAATGCTGCATTCATCTCGAACTGCGTGGATGCGGTACTCACTCCCAGAAAGCCAAGAAACGTTCCAGTTTGCCTTCGCATCGCATACTCCACATAAGGCTCCGGTGTAGTTTCCCTAGGATGCCAGGTTGTCAGGCATATGACAATCATTGCACCAATGATTCCACCAACAATGCCAACGTAATACCACAGTGGCTTTTTTGGCTTTTTGCCGACTTTCGTAGCAGCTTCTTGAAGCCTCTTCAATCCAGTTGAGGAGAGTTCTTTTGGCGGAGATTCAGCCGCAGCACATAGGGCAAGAAGGTGGTACGCAGCCGCAAATTGTTCGCTTTCGAGTTTCCTGGCAGGGTCGGACTCGATGATCGCGTTGAGTTCACTTTGCTCATCAGCAGACAGCTCCCCACGTAACTTTGCCGTCACACGCTCCATGAAGAGGATGTCGTCTTCGGAATTCATATTCAGAATGTGGTTAAAAACATAAAGCTGATGCATGTGAGAGCCTGCAATTCACCCATCAGCGCCGGCTTGAGTCCTATGCACTCTTTTAATTCACGCAGTCCTTCGTTAAGATAACCACCAACACTCCCGATTGGTAGGCCGTGCTTTTCGGCAATTTCTCTGTGCTTGAGGCCGCCCAAGAAGAAATCAAAGAGAATGGCTTTCTGTTTGGGTTTTAACGTCTTTAGAATTTCGTGGATGATTTTTGCCCGGTCAGAAACTGCAGCATAATCATATGGGGTCGGTTCGTCAGAAGGGAGCTCCATGAACTCATCCTCGCCCACTACTTCGTCGTCTGATGCCTTGCGTTTTTTAGCGCTCTCCTTCCTGATAAGGTCAATAGAAACGTCGGCTGCAATGTGAACCACAAAGTTCCTGAGCCCCATATAATTCTGGAATTGGGTCTCCTTGGGCAGCTTGAGCATGAGCTTCGTGATGCTCGTAATCGCCACATCCTCAGCATGCTTCGAAGCCCAATTCCCAAGAGTGCGTTTCGCTTGATTCAGTGCTGGCCCGTAGAGGTACTCGTAAACTTCTCTCGTCCAAGCTTTTGGGTCCTGCCGCAAAGACTCAAAAGGCACCTCGGGCTCCCTCAGTGAGCTAAGATGAGAAGAGCCGGTTTCCATTTCGGTGTAAACTTTTTACGTCCTTCATTGTGCTGAAAATGAGTCGTTTATGAGGAAGCAAAGAAAAGAGTACCAAGAAATATTTCCTGTTTTTCGGACAAGCTATGACGGCACCGAAATGCGCCGCTTTAAACAAGATAGCAAGCAAACCCAAATGAAAACAAAAATTGTCAGGTCCCTTCTCTGCATCTCCCTGGTTTCGTCCTCCATTGATGGACAAGCCGCAAGTGTCATGCGCTCGAATTCACAACCATCGCCCGCTTCCAAGTCCCAAGTGGCTAAAGCGAGGGCTGGGCAGATCAAACAAGACGCCCCGAAATATGTCATCTTGACCTTCGTCGCCGTGGTGGTTGCACGCTTCTTCACACTTTCAGGGAATGCGCTCACTGCATTCGATGCGGCGAACATGCCCTATGAGTTGTCGCCCCTCCTTGCCTACACCGCTTCTGATCTCAACCACTAGTCAGCATCCCTTCGAAACTCGGTCAGCAACTTTTAACATACCACATCTCATGAAAAACATCATCACTCTCGGAACCGCACTGATCCTCATCACCGCACCAGTCAGCGCAAAAGAAAATAAAAATGAAGTCCTCAAAGCAGGGGGTGCTGCTGCAGCGGGAGCTCTCGTGGGCGGAGCAACGTTCGCAACCACCGGATCAATTGGTATCGCTGTGGCTGGCACAGCGTTTTCTATTGGTGCCGCGCCGATCGTTGCAGCAGGTGCCGTATTCGGCATGGCAGGGTATGGCATCTACCGGATTTTCAAATGAGCGTATCGAGAGCTCACGCCAAACATTTTTCGAACAAAATCATCTCCAAATCCTATGAACACGTCCAATACACGCAATGCGCTGGCAAAAGGTTTTTCAGTCGCCCTTGTGCTGAGCATACTTTTCGGTGGCATTTATATTCTTGTTTATGTTGGACCCATAAAAGTGGTTAGCTCCACCAAAAATGAGGCCATCAGCGCCATAAACGAAGGATACGACTTGCTCAGACGAGCAGGCAGCGATCTTTATCGCGCTCTTCAATTGGAGCCCAAGATCACCATAGCAGGCACTGTCGTCCATGGTCCTGCAACTGAACTCACTGAACTGGTGACAGCTACAAAGGACTTTGAGCACACGTATTTTTATCAGGCCACGTGGGCTGGAAGCACCAAGCGCCTGGAATTGAAGGGTGATTTTGTTGCCAAAGCCGGCTTCCCGATAAATGACTCCTTCGGCCTGAAGCTATCGGAAGATGGAAGAATTGTGACCGTGCATCATTCGAAGCCGATCTTGATTTCATCGGAATTGAAGAATCTCACCGTGGTTAAGGATGAAAATGGGTGGTGGAACAAATTGACACCCGAAGATCGAGAGGCCGCCCATAATAGCCTTCTCCAACAGGCCAGAACGAGTGCCGAAAAGTCCGATCTGATGGCCTCCGCGACCCAGAAACTGTTGGATCGTCTCACCCCTCTTCAGGAACAGTATTCGTTCCAGACGGCCGACGAGGTTCTTCCATGAGGTCGGTGATTCCTGGTCTGCGAATGTGATGCACACAAATGTTTTAGAGCACCACTTTGTTCTGGGCTGTCGTCGCTGCAACGGGGTAATGCAACGCTCCAGCCGCCACCTCAAGACTGAGAAAGAGATTGAATTCTCACCTATCCATGTGTCTTTGGTTTATGAAGCGTTCATCATTAATTTCACGGATCGTCTTTTGTGCGTTAGCGAGTTTTATTTCGAGTGCCTTCGCACAACAGTCACCGCCACAACCTTTGCTCTCCAATTCGACGCTGGCGCCGCTTCAAATCCAAATTCCCTTTCCGACCAACACCAACAGCCTCACGCAAAAGGTGTATGACATTCCAAGGGCGGATGGAGGAGTGACGACGGTAACACATAATTGGAGCAGTCAGAGCCACGGTGCAGGTTCTTATATGGGAGCCAACTATGCGCCGCTATCCTCAGACGCCGCCTTCACCCGCAAAATCGTCGGGGGGAATAGTGAAGCCGAAGTATGGTTGAACCTCGGAGTGGTTGTAGCGGGCATTACTGCTGAGGCCTACAAGCAGAACGAACCAGCGATCAAAACAGGGATCGCGGATCTTGGGAAAAAAGTAGATTCTGCCACTGGCGTGGTAGTGCAAACGTATAATGATGCGGCCGCTGTTGCTGGCCGAGCTACATCGACAATCAAAGAGAACTGGCAGGCAGTCAGCAACAGCAAAGCAGTCAAGACGACTGCTGATCTCGCCAAATCCGTCGCAGACGAAATTAGCAAAGCGAGCGCCGAGGTTTCAAAGACACTGACTCAAGACTCGGTTGTCAAACAGAAAGCCGTTGAATATTGGCAGTCACTCTTTGGCAAGTGACCACAAGGTCTCGCGCTCCTTCATGCTCTCAGTTGTCAGATGAGAGACGCTGATTTTGCTATCTGTCTGCCCAATGTCCGTCCGCTACTGGAATACGAAACAGGCGAGATGATCACTGCAAAAGGGATCCATCTTGAATGAAGCTTCCTTTAAAGCCACCACACCCGGTGGTGTCGTCATCACCTGGGATGAGAAACGCGGTTTCAGCGGGCCGCTGTGGACTACTTTGAACCAGGGGCTCGATTCCATTCCGGGCGGCACCTTCACTCCGCTCGCCATGCTGGCCCGCCAAGTCCTGCTCAATCTCCTGCCGAGCTGCATTATCACTGACTGTGTCAGTATGCCGCTGCCGCCTTTTAGGCCGATAAGAATTAGCTAAAAACCGTGAACGGTGAAGAGCCACATGGGATTAAGCAGGGTTGAGGGTGCTGAGGTATTGTTGGAAGGCCATGGCGGTCTCAAGAGGTTCAAGCGGCACGGCGGTGGTGTCCGCCCAGGGCGCGTTGGTTTCATCATTCAGCCAGGCGCTGTGACGGGCGGCGAGTTCGACCAGGCGCGGCTCATTACAGCCAAACACGGCGCCATCCTGGCCACAGGGCGAGATGAGCAGGGCTTCCGCCTTGTCGCTGTCTGTGGGGTTGAGTGCGACGATGGAACACACGCCCTGCCAGAGCAGGCCGAACTTGGTTTTGATGTCGGCGGCAAAGCCGTCGATCTGAATCAGGCGGCCGCGTGCGGCTGTGAAGGTGGCGTTGGAGAGTTGGAGGTTCATGGTTTGAAAGTGCGGAGATGTTGCAGGGGCAGCCACTGTGCTTTTGCGGTGTCGAGCATCGAGAAGCCTGACCGCAAATATTTAGAGGAACTCGGAATCCATGAATAACGCGACCAAGGAAAAACACGTCAAAAAAATAGCGGCGCCGCCAACGCCGCTCCCCATGGAAGCGGTGTGCTCTCTCCAAGTCCGGCCCCTTTAAGTGTTTCCACAGCATCAGAAAGCGTTCTTCGAGTCGAGAGGGAGATTGGGGTGCGCGAAAGCACAGGCGGGGCATGTCCTGTGCGAAAAGTCAAAAAAGCCAAGACATCACCCTGCCATTGTCCTACCCAATACAGTAGTATGAGTGCATGGAAAATAACATGAGCACTCCAGAGGTAACACGGACGGCTAACGAATGCATCGAAGCGCTCGCTTTGACTGGAACCAAGCGTCCCCAGGGAATCGTGGACTGGATGCACTACGGTTTCGCACTGCGGTACGGCGGATTGAGTGATTTTGTGGAAGGGGAGGAAGAATGGGAACAACTCGAAAAAGCGGCAGGTGCGCTCGGAAAAGAGACGCTGATCAAAGTTCTCCCCCTGGTCGAAGTCCGCTCATGGACGACAGGATCGCTGCTGATGTGCCGTCTTCCAAGTCTCCTGGGTCCGGAACTTTCCGCCCACGCACTCGGGCGTTATCTCGCCGGTCTATCAAGGCACATCCGACGAGCGGCGAACCCGGATGCCCTGGACATCTTAATTGGAGACCATCTGAACGGCACCTCAGCTCCGGCAGTCTTTGATGTGGTGACGGAGATTCTGCGAAAGCTTCCGGACGCTTCGCTGGATGCGGAGTCTGCCGCTGAGATTGCGGCGAATGCGATTCAGGCAAACCGCCTTGATGTGCTCGATGCCGTGTTGTCGCACCATGATTTTCGTGGCGATGGGTATGTTACCAGAGTCAATGGCTACCCGCATCAGATGGGATTCGAGCGGCAGCTCTCCCAACACAGCACCCGTCTGCTGGACGTGCTGCTGGAGGCCGCAGTGCGGTGTTACCAACCATCTGCAATGCGCATCCTGCTGGAGCGTGGAGCCACACCCAACCTTCCCTGCTGGAATCTCGAACGGAGCTTCAGCGACTGGTTCAGCGCGTTGTCATTTGCGATTCATGCATTGCGCGATGCTGAGGACACTGCTGATGTCCAAGAGATGATCGAGCTGCTGATCAAGCATGGTGCGAATGTACAGGGCTTGGCGTGTGAGGGCATAAATAATCCGCTCATGCTCGCCATGAGAAGCCAGCGATGGGGCTTGGCAGACCGACTTCTGGAGCACGGCGCTTGTTTCAAGGGGGGGCGAGACTACAAACCGGAGGATTTCATAAAGAAGGGGCAATTCATTCCGGGCGGTCATCCTCTAATCACCTACCGGCAGCATGATCTTGATTGGGTGATGCAAACGATTGCCCCGCTTGTTCCGCTGGCTGAACCCTGGCAGGTTCCCTTGTTTTACAAAGGTAATGCGCAAGGTGGCGTGACCACGACATTTCTGAATTGCGTGTTGGCGGATGAGAAGTTGCCACTTCTCAAAAAGTATGAAGCCCTTGGCCTGCCCACCACCCTGACGCCGACATTGATTTCAGACATTGTCGCTGGTGGCCACTATGACGCTCTACTTCATCTGTTGCGCAATAACCCGAACCTTCCGCGAGTCATGTTCCGCATCCGGCGACACAAGCCGGACTTCGGCACGTCGATGCGTCAGCTCTGGCTATGCCAACCGAACCCTGATGGATCGAACGTGCTGGATCACTTTGATTCGCACGGACAAACACCGCTTCAATTGCCAGACGGCAGCCGCGTGTATGCTTGTCTCGATTGCCTTGCCCCACCCGACCACAATCATGGGCCTGTTACCAAAGAATGCTTTTGGCTGGAGCGGATAACCGCCGACGGTCGTCGACGCCGTGACCACATCGTCACTCGCAACATCCGCCGCATCTGGCACATGGAGCCGGTTCCAGCAAACAACCACCAAATCCCAAGAATGATCCCGCTGGTCAAAGAGGTGGACGGGCGCTTTTTTTGGCTCGGCATCAACATGGAAACGCTTTCCTTTGGACAAAATGCTCCTGCTGAATGGCGTTCCACCATCAACGCTTGGGTGAATGGCGAGACTTGGCAGCACATTCTCTGTGAGTTCATCGAGCGAGGCAAGGCACAACGAGCAGCAAGCGTCGAGATGCCCATACCTGTGCTCAGCGATGACGAACTCAAACCTTAGCTCCAGATGAATATGGTTCATCCGCTGCTCTTCATCATCCCTGCCAGCTCTTCTCGCACCCGGCTCTTGAGTTCCGGTGGCCCCAGCACCCTTGCTTTGCTGCCCCAACTCAGCACCCAGCGGGTGATTTCCTCCAGGCCGGACAGGTCCGCTTGAAACTCGATCACGCTGCCGTCCGGTTTCAGCTTTCGGATCGCTTGAGTCGAGTGCCACAGGCGCTCTGCCACTACGCGAGCGGCGTAGCCTTCAAAGCGGAGGTGCACCTCGTGTGTGCGCTTCTCCTCACCCGCATAGCTCCACACGCCGAAGCCGCCTCCCAGATGATCCCGTGCATTGAATTGGGGACTGCGTTCAAATTTAGTCTTCAGCAGGCTCAGGTTCGTTATGCGCTGAAGTGCAAAGGTTCGGACGGCTTTCCTTACTGGGTCATGGGCCAGCAAATACCAGCCGTGCTCGATCTGCCCCACATGATAGGGATGTACAGTTCGCTGCTCCGGCTTGCTGCCGGTGAGTTTGTGATAATCAAAACTCACCTCCCTGCACGCCCGCACTGCATCGAGCAAATCGCCAAATAGCGTCACATCCGCCGGCAGCACCCCAGAGGCCTTCACTGAAAAGGCTTCGTCCAGTTCATGCCACTCGATGGAAATCTCTCCGGGACAAGCATCCGCAATTTTACTGAAGCTCTCCGTCAGCATGCGTTCCAAGCGTGTTCCCCGCAGCGGCTCCAGCGCATGACGTGCCAGGAACAAGGCCACGAGGTCATTGCGGGACAGATGCAGCATCGGGAACTCATGCACCTCCCGCGTGTAGTGGTAGCCGTGCTTGAGCGGGTCATACTCCAGCGGCAGCCCGAGCTGGTCGCGCATGAAGGTCACATCTCGCTGGATGGTCTTGGTCGTCACCTCGATTTCCTGTGCCAAAGTAGAACAGTTGGGATATTTGCCGGTGCGGATGATCTTGTGGATCTCCAGGACCCGCCACATCGCTGGACGGCTGGCACCGGAACGCTGAGAGGGAGACGAATCAGGAACCTTGGCTCGTGATGTTCGTGAGGTGGATACTTTAGGCATCTTAACGAAGATTAATGCAGAAAGTTCATCTGTCACCCCACCAATGTCCCACCCCCTGTGACAGTTTGCGGCCACGATGAAAACCGACCCCATTCCACTAGCCTCAAATAGCCTCACCGAAATTGCCTACATCCTGGACCGTAGCGGCTCCATGCAGCCCATGCAGGAACCCGCCGTAGCTGCTTTCAATGACTTTGTTCAATCGCAGATCGACGTGCCGGGAGAGGCACGCCTGACGCTGGTACAGTTCGATGATCGCTACGAGGTGCCCATGATGGCGCTTCGTCTGCAAGACGTTCCCCAGCTCACTGCGGCCACCTACGTTCCGCGTGGCAGCACGGCCTTACTCGATGCCATCGGCCGCACGATCCGGGACCTTGACACTCGTTTTCAAAAGCTTCCAGCCTCACATCAGCCTGCTAAGGTCATTCTCGCCATCTTCACGGATGGCATGGAGAATGCCTCGCGGGAATACAGCGCCAAGCACATCGGCGATCTCATTCACCTTTACCGCGAGACAAAAGGCTGGGAGTTCCTCTTCCTTGCTGCGAATCAGGATGCCATTGCCAGTGCCACCGTTATGAACATCGAATGTGCCGTCGCAGCCAATGTCACCTTCAGTGCCAAAGGCATCAAATCCACCGGCAGTGCCCTCGCTCGCAAAGTCCGCGCCTCCCGCCTCAAGGCCAGTGGTCAAATGGACGCCGCTGCCGAGACGGACGGGGCCATGACCCTGGATGCCATTCTGCGGGAGGAGGAATCCAAATGATTTCCAGCAGAAATGAGCCGTTCCACGTCCCTTTCAAGGCCATGCCACAAACGATGCACGGTTTGTCCTCATCCATGAGCAAATGATGAATACCTCAACCCTCACAGGTTTTTTCGTCTTATGCGTGCTCAGCTGCCTTGCCGCTTCGCTCGCCGGCGCGATAGCACTGGGTCTCGTGTTTGCGGTGGCAGGTATCGCCAGTCGCACCTGCCATCGCCAGAATGCGGTCAGTACCAACACGCCTCGTCCGGTCATTACCTACCTGCAGCACGCCAATGCGTGTGAGCCGCTGATCAGCCTCCAGCGCGGGCAATTTGTCACCGTACCTTGGCCGCACACCCTTCAGGTGCATCTGTCTGCAGGAGTCCGCCTGCAAATCCTCGAAGCCACGCCCCGAACGCATCCGCGTCATGGCAGTTTGAACGATCCATTCGACTGATCATGAGACGCCGCTCCTTTTTCGCTCGCATCTTGAATGCGTTGACTGCATCTGCCACCGCATCATCAGCCGTCAGCACTGCACCGGTCCTTGCAATTCCTGATCCAGTCACCTTGCTGAACGCAGCTGACAGCGAAATTCCACCTTGGCTTAGGCACTGGCGTGGCCTGTCACGCCATCCCATCTGGGAAAGTCCTGACCCCACAGCAGCGCTTTTGATTCACGCCGCCGAACGATCACAAAGTCTGCGGCTAATCTATCGGGGTGGCACCAAGCCAGGCGAGCCACGGCTTTTCTCACCGGCACTGGTGTTCTGTCCCGGGCAATCCGATACCCTTTACGCGAACGGCTGGTGCCATGACCGCAAGGCCCACCGCACGCTGCGTCTTGATCAAATCACACTGGAGTCGCCAATCCCCTGGTGAAAACTGCGCTGAACGAAATGGCACACAAGAATACGAGTTTCTGATTGTGCGGAATTGATTAGGAACCCAAGATCGAAACAACCCAACCTATTTAGAGATTTTCCGTGCATGTCCACTGCCTTATTTTCAGACCTCTTCCTAGAACTCACAGGTTCGGCTCCATTCCCTTGGCAACAAGCCTTGTATGACCGCCTTCTTTGTTCAGAGCCGCCTTCGGTTGCAGATTTGCCCACAGGTCTCGGCAAGACCTCAGTTGTTGCAATTTGGTTGATTGCTTTGCTAACACGTCCAGAAAAAGTGTCACGACGGCTGGTCTATGTCGTTAATCGACGCACGGTGGTGGATCAGACGACAGCGGAGGTTGAGCGCATTCGGGAGCGTTTGAAGGCGAATCCTGAGTTGAACGCGAAGCTGACTGCACTTTGTGCTGTGCCAGTGGATGTTCCCTTGGCGCTGAGCACATTGCGGGGACAGTTTGCGGACAACCGCGAATGGTGTGCTGATCCCGCTCGGCCTGCAGTGATCGTTGGCACAGTGGACATGATCGGCAGCGGGCTTCTTTTCAGCCGATACACCTGCGGATTTAAAACGCGCCCCCACCATGCGGCATTCCTTGGGCAGGATGTGCTGCTGGTGCATGATGAAGCTCATCTGGAACCCGCCTTCCAAAGGTTGCTTGACAGTATCGTGGACGAACAAAAACGGTGTGGTGATGCAAGGCCGCTGCATGTGCTGCAACTCAGCGCCACGGCTAGGGATTCCAGCAAGCCCTTCACCCTCACCCCAGCCGATGAGGAGCACGAAGTTGTGCGCCAGCGGCTCAGGGCTAGGAAGCTCCTGCGGCTCAACCCGATTGAGGATGAAAAGCCCGCCCCCCTGGCTGCAAAGCTCAGCAACCTTGCCTTGGCTCGACGCGATTCAGGCCGTGCTGTTTTGATTTTCGCCCGAACCGTCGATGCAGTGCAGAAAGTAGCCTCAGCGCTCGCGGCTGAAAAGCTGCCAGTCGAAGTCCTTACGGGCACCATGCGCGGCCTAGAACGAGAGGGACTCATTAAGAAACCCATCTTGAGCCGCTTCTTGCCGTCTTCATCTCGGCCTGAGAATGCGCAACCTCCTCACGAGGGCACGTGCTATCTCGTCGCCACCAGCGCGGGAGAAGTCGGTGTGAACCTCTCCGCAGACGACCTCATCTGTGATCTCTCGACCTATGAGAGCATGGCACAGCGCTTTGGCCGGGTGAACCGCTTCGGCATGCTCACGGACACCGTGGTCGAGGTCATCTATCCAGCCACCTTCAAAAACACCGACCCTGACGATAGCAAATTTGACCCCATGCAGGCTGCCCGTCAGCGAACGCTCAATCTCCTGCGCCAGCTCAATGCGGATGCCAGTCCCGCAGCTCTTCGGATACTGAATGCCGACGAGCGCACCAAGGCCTTTTCACCGCTTCCAACCCTCCGCCCCGCCACCGACATTCTGTTCGATGCCTGGGCCATGACCAGCATTCGCGAGCCACTGCCCGGACGCCCAGCCATTGCCCCCTATCTGCACGGCGAGGCTGAGTGGCAGCCCCCAGAAACTCAAATCGCCTGGCGTAGCGAGGTGGAAACCATCACTGGCGAACTCGCGAAAATTTACGACCCGGAGGAACTGCTCAGCGAGTATCCGCTCAAGCCTCACGAACTGCTGCGCTCGTCCTCCTATCGTGTGCGGGATGAACTCGCCCAAATCGTGAAACGTCTCGGCCATGACAAAGCCGCCACTCTTTGCCCCTGGCTGGTTTCAAATGATGGCAAAGTCTCCCGTTCCCACTCTCTCGCTGAACTCGCGGAAAAGGATAATGAAGCCCTGCTGCACGACGCGACCCTGCTGCTGGCTCCGCCCCACGGTGGACTTTCGGAAAGCGGTCTGCTTGAGGGCAAGGCTGCTGCACCGGAAACACCTGGCACACTCGACGTTGCCGATATTCTCGACGGCCCTGCCATGCGAGTTCGCGTGAAAAGCGCCTCAGAAGATGTTCCCGCAGAATATTCCCGTCTTCGCCTCAAGCTGCTCATCGACACGCTGATTCAAAAAGAAGATCTCAGTGAAGTCGATGAAGAAACCTCAAAGCCTCAATACTGGCTCTGGTTGGAAGCCAGAAAGGCCTCAGGCGCAGATAGCACGGGAAACACCACCGCCGTCTTTCTTGACAAGCACGTCGCAGACGTGGTGAGCCATGCTCGCAATATCGTCACCAAGCTCGGGCTCTCCGCATCGCTGGGCCGCTGCATCCTCCTTGCGGCCCAGCTTCACGATCTCGGCAAACGACGCCGCCACTGGCAGCAAGGCATTGGCAACTACGACAAATCGGAGTGCTTCGCCAAATCAGGCAAGCACCCAACCACCGGTAAAAAGCTCCGCCCTCGTCCTGGACTCGATCCCTATCGCCACGAGTTCGGCTCTCTGCTGGATGTCTCGTCCCCCAGCCAGCACAAAGAGGCCGACGCCCATCTTCTCTGCGACTTTGCAGCTCTTACAGACGAAGAAAAAGACATCGTTCTGCACCTCGTCGCCGGCCATCACGGTCGCGCACGACCTCACTTCGCGATGTCGCCCGCAGACGAGACTTTTGATCCCGAGTCCGAATACGAGGCCACTCAAAAAGCTGCCACCGAGGTGCCTCAGCGCTTCGCCCGTCTCCAGCGCCGCTTTGGCCGCTGGGGCCTCGCCTATCTTGAATCCCTCCTCCGCTCAGCCGACTACGCCGCCAGCGCCGAAATCGAACCTCTGCCCCTCCAATAGATGAACACCGTGAGACTCAGTGTGGACGTGACCAATCCCGGACAAATGTTTGCCTGTTGCGGGCTCATGGAGATCGCGAGCAGACTAGATGCTGAAAGCCGAGGCTGGTTCGAAGGCTTACAGTTCGCGATTGAAACGAAGCTAACTTTGCGCGACCTGCTAGCTTGCGCTCGTAATTTCAAATTCGAGAAATCACAAGACTTCAACGATGCTAGTGAAGAGGACTCGGATGACGATGAAGAAGGTGCACTGGTTCCGATTCACATTTTTTCTCCGATCTCGATTACCCTGGATTGGTGGGAACAGAAATCATTGAAGACTTGGGCAGGCTCCATGAAGGAAGCTATTATCTTCGCTGCAATGTGCGGAGCAATCGACCCCGATTCGCCCGACCCATTTAACCAATCTCAGGTGGTTTACGAGCAGCAGCCTGTTCCGCCAGCAAGCCGTGCGAAGAAGCCAAAAAAACGCGAACCCTTCTACTTTGATTCACGTCGAGGTTATAATACTCACTCCCGGGATGTTGGTTTCTCGACTGATGCGCAAAAGATGCTCGTTCTGGCAAATCCTGTTGTCGAGGCGCTCTGCTTTGTTGGTCTTCAGAGATGCCGACCTATTGCAACGGGTGAGCCACGCATTTTCAACTACAAAACGTGGAGCACGCCACGGGAGCTACTTCTCTTTCCAGCCGCTATTGCTGGTCTGCTCCCAGAATCACAGATCAGAACATACCAATTTGAGAACTGGTTCCGGACTAGCCAGCGCAAACACAAAGCCTTCCTTTCTGCCAAACTCCAAACCACAACACACATCCCATGAGCAACATCCTCGAACAGTTTGACCACTACCTGAAACCCGATGGTCCCGCCGCCATCGTCACACGCGAGCCTTTGATTCCCGTCGAGGGAGCCGACGGCGTGCTTTTCCCTTCTACCTATGCTGCTGATCCAAGTGGTGATTTCAAAGGTGGCTACAATATCGACGGCGACCTGAACGGCAAAAACATCGCCCTCGTGGATAGCGTCGGCTCCCAGGCCAACCGCATCGAGCCGCTCTTTGCCGAGCCTGAACATGCCGCGCTTGTCCCCCAAGTCGTCATTACCGCCGGAACCAAGAAAATTAACCTCTTGGAAGCGGGACATCGCGCAGGAGATGCAATCGTCCGCTGTTCTTCCCTGCAACAGGAACTCCAGGATGCGTTTAAGGCACTACTGGATGGAAATGCCGCCAGCTTAGCCAAAATCGCCCCCACTTCGCTCGTGTTCGGAGTCTGGGATTCCCGCGATACCCAGGCCAAAATGCCGCGTCTGATCGCCTCCACCATCCGCGCCTATAATGTGCGGAAATTGACCCGATCGGCGCAATACTGGGCAGGGGGCAGCTCTAGCCCCGTCACAGTGTATGACGACGAAAACATTCTCGGCCCCATCAAGGATGATAAAGACCGCAAAGAACGCTCTACATCCGGGTTCACTCATGTCCCTGCCACGGGCTCTCACGGCGGCATCATTGCCGACGGCGGCATCCGCCGGGATGCCACTCTCGCCGTTGCTGCTTTGAAGCTCATCCATGCTGGTTCTGATGCTGCGGCGACGCTTGTGTTGCGTCGTTACATCCTCGGCCTGGCCCTTGTCGCCTTCACCAAGCTGCCCGGTGGCTACCTGCGCCAAGGCACCATCCTCGTCTCCGATCCTGACCAGGAGCGCAAGACTGATGAAGTCTTTGCCAATGGCGCTCGAAAGCCGTTCACCGTCACTCATGACGCCGCCCTGAAATATGCTAAGGCGACGGCTGAAGCCTTCGGAGTCGGAGAAAGCCGGGAAGTTCCTTTCGATGCTGAACGAGCCAAAAAGGACCTCGAACCCAAAGAGAAGAAACCAAAGGCCAAGAAGGAAAAGTAACCGCTCCACGCCATGCCTGACCACATTTGCATCACCATCCGCTTCCTGGATGGCGCGTTCCACGGGCGTGCCGATCATGGGGAGCCTGAGTGGCCACCATCGCCACTGCGGCTTTATCAGGCCATCGTCGCTGCATCCGCCGCACGATGGAACGAACGCCGTGGCCTGCGCCATGCCGAACCCGCCCTGAAGTGGCTGGAGCAGCTCACGCCGCCAGCCATCATCGCTCCGCAGGCCCGCGAATCGCAGGGATACCGCCTGTATGTGCCGGACAACGCAGGCGACCTCGTGGGCCGCTCCCTTTCACGAGGAGGAGATGACAGCATCGCCAACTACCGCACCGAGAAATCCATCCGTCCGATGGTTTTCCCCTGTGAAGGTGCCGTTCACTACCTCTGGCCCACCGCCGGGTTGCCTCCCGGCTTCGACGAGCACCGCAGCGTACTTTTCCAAGCCGTGGAATCCATCACTCACATCGGCTGGGGAGTCGATCTGGTCGTTGCCTCAGCGGCAATCGTGCCAGAGGATGCTATCGCATCCCTCCCTGGCGAGACCTGGCAACCCGGTAGCGATGCCCCCAAAGCCGAACTCCGTGCTCCCAAACCTGGCACCTTCGACGATCTGGCCCAGCGGCATCAAGCATTCCTCAACCGCGTCACAGCCAACGGCTTCGCCCCAGTTCCGCCTCTCTCGGATTACCAAGTCGTGGGCTATAGGCGTGACTCCGACCCCGCAGCCGTTCCCCACGCCATCTTTGCACTCCGCAGCCTTGATGGTGCCAGTTTTAAGGCCTTTGATCCCGCCCGTCGCAGCCTGCACATTGCCGGAATGTTGCGTCATGCCGCCAGCCAGCCGGACTTGCTCCGTAGCGCCGGGCTAAGCCCCGAAGAAGGCCGCAGTCTCGTTCTCGGTCACGGAGAAGCCCAAGGTGAAAACCACCAAGCCGTCGCAGGCCCACGCCTTGCCTTCATTCCGCTGCCTAGCATCGAACCACGAGAAAAATCACTCGTCGTGAGCAGCGTGCGCCGGGTTTTGATCAGCCTGCGCGGCGGCGGCGACACGACAATCTTCAAACGCCTTGTGCAACGGCTCGAAGCACGCGAACTCATCGACGAAAGCAAAGGAGAGGTCGCCATCCTCCAGCAACAAGCAGTTGGGGAAAAAGAAACCCTTAAACTCTATCTTCGCTCTGCCACCACCTGGGCCACCGTAACCCCCGTCATCCTCCCCGGCTACGACGACCCCCGCAAGCTCCGTCAGCGACTCAAACCCGGCAACAAGCTTTCGGCAGAGGAAAAAGCCGCCGTGCTCGAAAAGCTCGACGAGCGCATCGACGTCCTCCTGCGCAAAGCCATCCGTCAAGCTGGCTACTCAGAAGCCCTCGCCACCCACGCCGAACTTGACTGGCGCTCCTCTGGTTTCTGGCCCGGAACCGCCCTTGCCACCCAATACGCGGCAGGAGATCAGCACCGCCGCTACCGCAAACTCCACGTCCGTATCACGTGGAGAGACGCGACTGGTACCACCATCCAAGTCCCTGGCCCGATCTGCATCGGCAGCGGTAAGTTCACCGGCATGGGCTTGTTTGCGGCGCTGACATAAAAACACCGGAGCATCCCCCTCGAGTTTGAGCAGGAGATTCAAAGCCGTCTGGCTCTGGATTATGGCTCCCACTTTGGCTTCGGGTTGTTTGCGCCCGTTTCTGATACCTACCGTCTGCCATATTCATCGATATGAAGAAATCATCCCGCCGAAGCAAGAAGGTCAACAAGAACGAACCGCTTGGCCATGGTGACCACTGGGCGGCTTTGGGCCTGGAAGGTGAGACGTTGATCTCGCTCCTGACTCTTACCGCTCAAGAAGCCACTACCATGCATGATTTTCAAATTCCATGGCCGCAGAGTGACTTTGGAAGATTGGTCCAGCTAGAACTGTCGAGCCGAGAGGTGATTTATTCCGTTATACTTGGGAAGCCACGCCATGAGGAATCGCTGAATTTACTCTCTGGCTTCCCTATTCTTTGCCACACCTCACCCTGGATCCTGGAAATCTTTGGCGTCGAAGACAGCTATGGTCCTTTCGAAGGCGTCATCACAGCTAATGCAGATACCGGTCATGGCCTTGAATTGTTTGCCCCACGGTTTGGCCGGGAAGCAGAGGAATGGCGGCGGGGTGGACGCATGAAGGTGGGACTTTCAGGGCTGGCACTTTCCTTGGAACGCTTTACTGCGGAACCCATTGTCATTAAGGATGGGCCGAGGATTGCGGAACGTCGCTCGGAATTGAATGCCGAAGGCCGGCATGATGAAGCCAATGATCCTAATTTGACCATCACTTTCCGCACAGAGGAAATGCGAACTTTATATTCCTCATTTCATGATCACCATGAATTGGTCGGTCAGGTCCTGCGAGTCGCCAAAGTGCGTTTGGCACCCGGATTACAAGGCTGGCGATTGGAAGTTCAGTGCCGACACGACGAAAACAATACGGGATCCACAATACCCCTCTACGTCTTTCCTCCAGCGCTGTCGGATGGCTACGTGCCAAAACGAGGTGATCTGATTCAGGGCACGATCTGGCTGCAAGGTACACACCTTGGTTTTTAGCAGCCTGCGTGAACTCCGCCCCTATTCAATAACCCATGCCTAGCCATCAATAGAGGCGGCCTTGCCAGGCTTGCGTTAAAGGCTGGCGCAGACGGACAGGTAGCGGGTTTGTTGTCAGGGCTGGTAGAGTCAGCAGGCCATTCGGATTAACTTTCCAAGCTGGAGCACGGGAGCAGGGCATAACATTTCTTTACGAATCGTGCTGGTGCAGCTAGCATGGTTCGTTCGATTCACTTTCACGAAGCCGCGCGGATTGACTGTTGCGGGCCACTTATCATGAATCTGCCCGCCTATCGCACTGCACGTGCTCCTTACCCGCATCGACCCGAGAAGTGGGAGCCGGAATATCTCTATGAACCGCTGCCGGAGCCGGTGGATCACCCGGAGTTCGATCTTTTTGGGGTACGGCGCATGGTGGAGGTGGCGGAGTCGTTGACCGATCCTGCGACGATAAAACCAGCCGAAAAAAGCCAGGAGCCGATGCGGGCTCGGATGCTGAATGAGTTTGTTTACTGCCCGCGCCTGTTTTATTACGAGCAGGTGGAAGGGGTGTTTGTGGAGAATGCGGACACTGCGCGAGGATCGGCGATCCATGAGAAGGTGGACCGGGGCAAAGGTGCGCTGCTGCGAGCGAAGAAGAAAGCGAGCGCCGAGGGCGAAGAGCCAGGTGTAGAGAGTCAGGCCTCGGCCGAGCCAAGCGCTGGCGAGACTGCGGCGGCAGAGACCATGACGCCGGCTGAGGATGCGGAGCCTCCCATGGAGACAATTCATTCACGCTCAGCCATGATGAGTTCGACGCGGCTCGATGTGGTGGCCAAAATGGACCTCATCGAGGTGAAAGTGAAGGCACGATGTGCGGATGATTTTTTTGCCGTTCGCGAGGCGCAGTCGGTTACGCCGGTGGACTACAAGGCGGGTGCGCCAAGACAGGGTGTGGACCAAAATGAACTGTGGGATGCTGACAAGATGCAGCTGGGGCTGCAGATCCTGATCCTGCGCGACAATGGCTACCCCTGTGATGAGGGTGTCATTTATTACCGGGCGACGAAGCAACGAGTGCGACTGGTGATGACGACGGAGATCGAGGCGTGGATCATCGACCGCATCGCTGCGGCGCGGGTCGTTGCGGCCTCTCCCACGATCCCGCCGCCGCTGGTGAACAGTCCCAAATGCGTGCGCTGCTCTCTGGCACCGGTTTGCCTGCCGGATGAGACGCGGCTGCTGGTGGGCGCACGTCCCCTACCCTCCGAAACGTCCCGCTTTCCCGCGAATGCAGTGGTGAATTCTCCACGACGATTGATCGCCGCACGCGACGATGAGCGTGCGCTGTATCTGAACACCCAGGGGTATCGCGTGGGCGTCAAATCGGAGCGGCTGGTCATCAAGGATGGCGACAGTGTGATCGACGAGGTGCGGATGAATGACGTGACTCATGTGGCGCTGTTTGGGAACATCCAACTCAGCACGCAGGCGGTGCAGGAACTGTGCGAGCAGGAGATCCCGGTGGCCTACTTCAGCATGGGCGGCTGGTTTTACGGACTGACTCGCGGGCATGGTCTGAAGAATGTGCATACGCGAATTCGGCAGTTCGCCGCAGCGTCCAATCCGTTGCAATGTCTGGCGATGGCCCAAAAGATCGTGCAGGCGAAGATCAGGAACCATCGCACCATGCTCATGCGTCTGCATATGCAGCCGCCCGCCGCAGCCGTGCAGGGTATGAAGGAGATCGCCGGGCGTGTGCCGTCGGCTCGCGGTCTAGATGAGCTGTTGGGCATGGAGGGCGCAGCGGCTGCACTCTATTTTCAAAACTTCGCCGGTATGATCAAGGTGGGTGAGGACGATCTCGATGATGAGATCCCGGGACTGGAGATGACGCAGTCCGCTGAGAAAAAGCGTAAGGCCGAAGCGGAGGCATTCACCTTTGACTTCACCCAACGCCGTCGCCGGCCGCCCACAGACCCTGTGAATGCGCTGCTCTCGCTGGCCTACAGCTTGCTAGCGAAGGATTGCACCATCGCAGCTCTGGCAGTGGGCTTTGACCCGTACGTCGGCTTTTATCATCAACCACGCCACGGCAGGCCTGCGTTGGCCCTGGATCTGATGGAGGAGTTTCGCCCACTCATCGCAGAGAGCACGGTGCTGACTGCAATCAACAATCGCATGATCCAAAGCGGTCATTTTGTACGTGCCGGTGATGCCGTGAATCTGAGCCCCCAGGGGCGGAAGGCCTTTTTCCAAGCCTACGAACAACGCATGAACGCCCTGATCACCCACCCGGTGTTCGATTACAAGGTGAGCTATCGCCGTGTGCTGGAACTGCAGGCGCGGCTGCTGGCCCGCCATCTGACGGGAGAGATCCCGGAGTATGTGCCTATGGTCACCCGATGACGATTTGAAATCCCTTCCCTCATGTCCGACCGCAATGTCATCGTCAGTTCACGTCACACTTACCTGGTGTGCTATGACATCGCCAATGACAGGCGGTTGAAGAAGGTCTTCAAGGTGTGCAAGAATCATGGCACGCACCTGCAGTTCTCCGTTTTCGAGTGTGATCTGAATCCCCGCGAACTCGTCCAACTCCAGCGTGAACTGAAATCGCTGATCAAGCAGGACGAAGACCAGGTGCTATTCGTCTCGCTCGGGCCTGCTGAGGGACGTGGCGACCGGGTGATTTCATCGTTGGGATTGCCATATTCCAAGTTTGATGCGCCGTGCTACGTGGTGTAGAACACTCATGTTCGTTTGTGATCTTTTACATATCCAAAGTTTAGACCGCGAGCGGTTCGGTGGCGTCTTAGGATGCCGCAAGCGCTCGCACGTTGAAAACCAACGCTTTCGCCCCTTTTATTTAATGTCGTCCCCGTCACCAGCATCATTGTTGACCAGCCGCTCGCCAAGTGCTGCTGGAAAGCTTGAATCTGCGAGGCCCGGGAGCCGACTCTATCCGCCCTCCTCGGAGGGCGGCCCCGTTGAAGCTTGTTGGAGTGCCCTGCAAGATTGAAGAGGCTCGGCTACTATCCGCCCTCCTCGGAGGGCGGCCCCGTTGAAGCCCATGGTTTGCATATTCACGCGGTTGTAGATTGCTTTCTATCCGCCCTCCTCGGAGGGCGGCCCCGTTGAAGCATGGATAGTGGTAGCCGTGGCGTGAAGCGGAAGCAATCTATCCGCCCTCCTCGGAGGGCGGCCCCGTTGAAGCATGGGCCGCCTGAATCAATCCATGACTGGCAAACCACTATCCGCCCTCCTCGGAGGGCGGCCCCGTTGAAGCCTCTCAGCGTGCATCAATGACAATCCAGGACAGCGCCCTATCCGCCCTCCTCGGAGGGCGGCCCCGTTGAAGCCGCTGCAGCGTGGTCATGGGCGTGGAGGCGTAGGTGGGCTATCCGCCCTCCTCGGAGGGCGGCCCCGTTGAAGCCTCATCGTGGATCTTGGTATTGACAACCTGACCGTCCTATCCGCCCTCCTCGGAGGGCGGCCCCGTTGAAGCGCCACCCCGACCCGGACAGCCCCCAGGGCGGCAGATTCTATCCGCCCTCCTCGGAGGGCGGCCCCGTTGAAGCGAGTACGTGGCCTGAGCGTGCGGGATGGGACAGACGCCTCTATCCGCCCTCCTCGGAGGGCGGCCCCGTTGAAGCGACCTGGCCAAGCTGCGCTATGAGGTGCGGGACGTGCCTATCCGCCCTCCTCGGAGGGCGGCCCCGTTGAAGCCGAGGATTTCGGCGGCTTCGCCTAAGCGCTGCAATGCTATCCGCCCTCCTCGGAGGGCGGCCCCGTTGAAGCTGAACTGGAAGCTGTTGAAGGTGTAGCGGTCTAAATTCTATCCGCCCTCCTCGGAGGGCGGCCCCGTTGAAGCGAGGCCATCAATGAGCGCCAGGTCTCATGGCAAACAGGGCTATCCGCCCTCCTCGGAGGGCGGCCCCGTTGAAGCATGGCCGCTGATTTTTTCCCCGGCACACCGCATCCGCCTATCCGCCCTCCTCGGAGGGCGGCCCCGTTGAAGCAAGGCTTGAATGAGCAGCTCACCACCTTCCGCGCTCAGGACTATCCGCCCTCCTCGGAGGGCGGCCCCGTTGAAGCACGACCTGCTGAGCAGTGGCGACAGTTGCAGGGGCAGGCTATCCGCCCTCCTCGGAGGGCGGCCCCGTTGAAGCGAGAAAGGCTCGGGCATTGAAGCCACTACGCTGGCCCTATCCGCCCTCCTCGGAGGGCGGCCCCGTTGAAGCTGCTCCTGTCGGTCGCGGCTTCCAGGCTCAGCCGCTCCTATCCGCCCTCCTCGGAGGGCGGCCCCGTTGAAGCTGTGTGAAGCGCCATAGGGCGCGTATGTTTTACCTCATCTATCCGCCCTCCTCGGAGGGCGGCCCCGTTGAAGCGATGCGTGCATGGCTGAGGGCATGATTGGGTTTGAGCGCCTATCCGCCCTCCTCGGAGGGCGGCCCCGTTGAAGCAGTGTGGGTGGCCAACACCTTCCGCTGGCGCATCAAAACTATCCGCCCTCCTCGGAGGGCGGCCCCGTTGAAGCAATTGACACCGTGGAATGATTGCCATGAAACGCATCCTATCCGCCCTCCTCGGAGGGCGGCCCCGTTGAAGCACCGGGGGGATGTGAATGGAGGTCCGCAAACTCATGCTATCCGCCCTCCTCGGAGGGCGGCCCCGTTGAAGCTAAATTCGGCGGGTGGATGAATCCCACCATGGTATCCTATCCGCCCTCCTCGGAGGGCGGCCCCGTTGAAGCTTCACCTTGTTGGCGACTACGTGACGCAATCCGATTGGCTATCCGCCCTCCTCGGAGGGCGGCCCCGTTGAAGCTCTGCGGTGGTTTTCTGCGGTCGGTGAAGCGGCGGCGGCTATCCGCCCTCCTCGGAGGGCGGCCCCGTTGAAGCGCGGCAAGCGCAAAGAATACGCCGAAATGGTGAACGCGCTATCCGCCCTCCTCGGAGGGCGGCCCCGTTGAAGCACGCAGCGAAGGAGAAACCCATTTTTGATGGCCTTCCTATCCGCCCTCCTCGGAGGGCGGCCCCGTTGAAGCGAGGCTTGGGACCGTGTCATCAAACCACGCTGAAGGCTATCCGCCCTCCTCGGAGGGCGGCCCCGTTGAAGCAGCTTGGAAGCTGGCGATTTCTTCAGCGGTCAGGAACTATCCGCCCTCCTCGGAGGGCGGCCCCGTTGAAGCGTGGGTTTGCTTGGAGACAAGCAGCGCAGCTATTCGCCTATCCGCCCTCCTCGGAGGGCGGCCCCGTTGAAGCAATAAATCTTTTGATGGCGAGGTATCTGTGATGAGACTATCCGCCCTCCTCGGAGGGCGGCCCCGTTGAAGCCCGCACGAGGGCGAGGATGGCCTCGCGGGTCTCTTCGCTATCCGCCCTCCTCGGAGGGCGGCCCCGTTGAAGCTGCTGTGTGATGTCCTCCAGCATCCCGGAGAAGTCACCTATCCGCCCTCCTCGGAGGGCGGCCCCGTTGAAGCTCAATTCATCGTCATGGCCTGGATCACACCCACCGACTATCCGCCCTCCTCGGAGGGCGGCCCCGTTGAAGCCACCAGCTCCGCAGCCAGCCCTTTGTCGAAGCTGCCCTATCCGCCCTCCTCGGAGGGCGGCCCCGTTGAAGCATGCTTGGTGTTGGTAACGGTGATGCCATCGAACATCTATCCGCCCTCCTCGGAGGGCGGCCCCGTTGAAGCGAACGACTTCGGGCACAACCCGAGCAACGAGGAGTTCCTATCCGCCCTCCTCGGAGGGCGGCCCCGTTGAAGCTGCACAAGGCCGACCACCACGTCTATTTGGCCACTCTCTATCCGCCCTCCTCGGAGGGCGGCCCCGTTGAAGCACGTGTGAAAAGCGACAAGCTCCCAGTCGTAGGGGCAACTATCCGCCCTCCTCGGAGGGCGGCCCCGTTGAAGCGTTGAAATGCCGGACCTGGGCGCGGAGCCGTGGCGGCCTATCCGCCCTCCTCGGAGGGCGGCCCCGTTGAAGCTGCGAGTTAGCCTGGGCGACATCGTCGGATTTGGGGCACAACCTGCCGGGTGAATTGAACGGCTGCAGTCTCGGAACTTTTGCGCCATTTTTGCGACAATCATAATGCCCTATTGAGCCTCATGTCAGCCCTCACCCTCCTCGGCAGCCTCTTCGCTATCCTGTAGGGCATCTTCGCCGTCGTGGTGGTACTTGCGGCCTCAAACGTCGGCGGTCTGGCTGACCAGATCCGTCAGCAGCCGCATCAGAATCTCCGTCAAGAAAGAGCAGGTGAAACTTTTGTTTTGATAAAGGTCGCTTGCTAGTATGCATGCCTAGCCATTTCCGCATGCAAAACGTCTTCCGCTTTCGCAACGACCTGATTGACCAATATAGCTCCTTCTCCCGGAGCTTCACGCGGATCGCAGCCACGGATATTCAAAATCACGTCGAGGCTGAATACAAAGCTGGTCGTTACTGGCCTGAGCCACTGATTCAGATCAATCCAAACTACAAACGAGGGCTCTCTGTTGAAGAACTCGTTGCAGAGGGTTCTCTGCATGAGGGCTGCGCCACCTTATTCAAGGCAGGAAAGGACATTGCCAGCCTGCAATCCATTCGACTATTCACCCACCAGGTCCAGGCGGTCAGCAAGGGACAGAATCAGCGCAGTTTCGTCGTGACCACGGGTACCGGCTCAGGCAAATCCCTCTCTTTTTTCATTCCCATCGTTCACCACATCCTCTCCGAGAAAGAGACGGACCCAGCGCCCCGGACGCGGGCGATCATCGTCTATCCAATGAATGCCCTGGCGAACAGCCAGGCGGAAGAGATCGGCAAGTTCATGCAGAATCCCGGAGCATCGAGCCTCGGGCTTAGCATTGCCCGCTACACAGGGCAGGAGAGCAGCGCTGAACGGGCGGCGCTCGCCAAGAACCCTCCCGACATTCTCCTGACCAACTTCATGATGCTGGAGTTGATCCTCACCCGCTTCGAGGAGGTTGATCGGCAGGTCGTGAACCACTGCCAAGGGCTGGAGTTTCTCGTGCTCGATGAGCTGCACACCTACCGAGGACGCCAGGGAGCCGATGTGGCCATGCTCGTTCGCCGACTTCGCCAGCGACTCAAGGCCGACAATCTCCTCTGCATCGGCACCTCCGCCACCATGTCAAGCTCAGGCACGGCGGAGGACCAGCAGCGGACGGTGGCTGCCGTGGCCTCCAAGCTCTTTGGAACAAACATCACCGAGACCGATGTCATCGACGAGACCCTTGAGCGCACCACCGATCTGTCTCAGGGACTGGACGCAATCAAGCCTCTCCTCGCCAGCCGCCTCGCCGTTCCCTCAGGGCCGTGGCCGGAACTTGACGCCTTCCGCCGTGACCCGCTCGCTGTATGGACTGAATTGACACTTGGCCTGGACATGAGGAATCAGTCGAAACCTCGTCGAGCTAGGCCGCGCAGTCTTTCTGAGGCTGCGAAATTGCTGGCGAAAGATGCAGATGTCGAAGTCCCCAGGGCCACGGAAGCGTTGAAAAACTTTCTCAGCGCTGCACAGGAGGTTACCACTCCGGACGGACGTGCCCTGTTTGCCTTCAAATTGCACCAGTTCATCAGCGGCCCTGGCAAAGTGCTCAGCACGCTGGAGCCCGACGGCGAAAGGCAGATCACCCTCGATGCCCAGCGTTTCGCTCCCGGTCGCCAGAAGGAGGGCGTCTTGCTTTTCACCACCCACTTCTGCCGTGAATGTGGTCAGGAGTATCATCCGGTATGGGAGTCGTCCGAAAACGCACCGCAATTCACGCCACGCCAGATCGACGATGTCGGCAGCGATGAGAAACAGCGACGGTTCGGATTTCTCTGCCCCATTCGACCCGAGCAAAGCTACCAAGGCAACATCGAAGATCTCCCAGACTCCTGGACAGAGCAGCCCAAAACCGAGACCAAGATAAAGCAGACTTACAAGGAGGCAGTTCCACTGCCCGTCTCAGTGAATGAGCGTGGTCACCATGGCGGAGGCAGAAACTTCTGGTTCATTCCAGGAAAATTCCGCTTCTGCCTTAATTGCCAGTACGAGCACCAAGCCCATGGACGCGACATCAATCGCCTCTCCAGTCTCTCAGGCGAAGGCCGATCCTCGGCCACTACGGTTCTGACGTTGGCCCTACTACGTCAGCACTTCGATACCCCACTCCCCACAAACGCCAGTTTCGATCCACGCAAGCTACTTGGATTCACCGACAACCGCCAGGATGCCGCTCTGCAAGCGGGTCATTTCAATGACTTCCTGTATCTCCTGCTAATTCGCGCCGGCTTGCTCACGGCACTGAAGCAGCAGGGCGGCAGCCTCCTCGCTGGTGATCTGGGCGTGCAGGTCTTCCGGGCTCTTGGCTTTGAGACGAACGACGAAAGCATCTTGTCGGAATACTTGTTAGAACCCGAGCTTTATGGTCCACCCAAATTGGAAGCTTCGCGTGCTGCCCGCTTTGTCCTCGGCTACCGCTTGCTTCGGGATCTGCGCAAAGGCTGGCGCTTCAACAACCCAAACCTGCGCCAACTCGACCTCCTACACATCGACTATCCAGGTTTGGCAGAATTTGCCGCTCACGAGAATGCCTTTGCTGCCGACAAGCAGCCAGACAATCTCACCGACCCTACAGGTACTGCTTGGAAACTTCTGCGCGAACTTCCACCGCCGGCCCGAGCAACCCTTGGCCGCATCATCTTCGAAGCCATGCTTCGTGATTTGTGCGTGGAGTCTGAATATCTCGACGCTGCCAAGCAGGACAGCATGAAGCCCACCATCGCCAGTCACCTCACGGAACGCTGGTCCTTCGGCTTCGATGAAAAAATGGTGACTTCGAGATACCTCATCCTCGACAAGCGACCGGACAACAAAGGACGCAAACGCGATGACCTCATAGGCGGCGGTCCCAGATCTAGGCTAGTGCGTGAGATCCGTTATGCAAAAGCATGGGACAACTATCCCGAAGCCAAAAGTCTGCGAAAAACGAACGGTGAGATCATTGTCGAATTGATCCGCGCCTTCCTTCTGGCTGCTTCAAAATGCGGTTTTGCGACCCGATGTAATGTGGATAAAACCCTGACAGGCTGGGCGCTCAAAGACACTGCTCTTTGCTGGAAACTGAATGACACGCCAGGGGCAGATGGCAGCAAAGCCAATGTTTTTTTTCGCGACCTTTATGAGTCCGTGTCGGATCTTATCAGCAAGCCTGGCCACTACTTCTTCGACTTCGAGGCGCATGAGCACACCGCGCAAGTAGATGCCGATAAACGCAAAGTGCTGGAGGCTCGTTTCCGCATGTCACAGCGCGACAAAGAGTGGTGGAAAAACGAGTCTGGGCAGAGTGGGCCTCTAATTCGCCTGCCGGTTCTCTACTGCTCACCGACCATGGAACTCGGTGTGGACATCTCTGCGCTGAACACGGTTTATCTGCGAAATGTTCCTCCCACACCGGCAAACTACGCTCAGCGCAGCGGACGTTCTGGACGCAGTGGCCAAGCCGCTCTCGTCGTCACCTACGCGGCCTCAATGAGTCCTCACGATCAATGGTTCTTCCATCACTCTGACGAGATGGTTCACGGCGTCGTCAAAGCCCCCACACTTGATCTCTGCAATCGCGACCTCATCGAAAGCCACCTACACGCAGTCTGGATCGCAGCGGTATATAGGCAAATTGACACCAGTATCGCACCCCTTCTCAATTTGAACGAACGAGAGAAACCGATAGAGCCCGGCTTATGGGACGCCATCACCGATCCTGCCGTCGGTCAACGTGCGTTGTCGGCGGCAAAAGACGTGATTGCTCAGGTCGAAAATGAACTACAAAAAGTCGCGTGGTTCTCGCAGGAGTACGTCGAGAACATCATTCGCACGAGTGCAGACACCTTTGCCAAAGCATTTGGACGTTGGCGGGATCTCTACGACGCAACCCAGCAACAAATGGACGTGGCCTACGCAATTCACAAGAGTCCCGCCACGCTCAGAAAAGATTCGGAGGATGCCAAGCGCCGCTATACAGACGCAGTAAATCAGAGAAATCACCTCCTCAAAACCAGCGGTGGGCAGAACAACGATTTTTATACATTCCGCTATCTCGCCAGCCAAGGTTTCCTGCCCGGCTACAACTTTCCACGCCTTCCGCTGATGGCCTGGATACCTGCTCAGGGCCGCACCAAAAGCGGTAAGGATGATTCAGGCAGCATGGTTAGTCGGCCACGGTTTCTTGCGCTCTCCGAGTTCGGGCCGCGTAGTCTCATTTACCATGAAGGCCGCATGTTTCGCGTCGTGCGTGCCAAGCTGAATGTCACCGCAGCCGACCACATCACATCGGACTCCCGGCTCGCCACTCTGAATGCACTCGTCTGTACGCGCTGCGGCTATGGTCATCTTGGTAAACCGGAAGACCCCGAGCCGAAGCACCACGTCTGCGATAACTGCGGCAATGCTTTCGTTTCGGAGAGCCGCGTCAACAAACTTTACCGCATCGAGACCGTCGAGACCAAACCCGTAGAGCGCATTTCGGTGAATGACGAGGATCGCCAGCGCCAGGGCTTCGACATCATCACAACCTACCGCTTCCTGCCCGGTCCCGGTGGAGCCCCTGACAAGCAGGAAGCCGATGTCATCAGTGGCAATGAGGCCGTGGCAAAGCTCACCTACTCGCCAGCAGCCTCGCTGTGGCGCATCAATCGCGGCTGGCGACGTCGCAAAGACAAGAAACAACTGGGCTTCTACATCAATCCACTCACCGGCCAGTGGAGCAAGCAAGACGAACCCGATGCCGAAGGCGACTCCGAAGATGCCTCCGAAGAGCCCAAGGAAAAGCAGTCAGCATCCCAGCGCATCGTCCCCTTTGTCGAAGACCACCGCAACATTCTCATCATCACGCCGCCAGATCCGCTTCCACAAGCATCTATGGCAACCATTCAAGCCGCGCTCAAACGCGGCATCGAACAGACTTTCCAGATCGAGTCTGCCGAACTTGTGGTCGAAGCCCTGCCCTCTCCGCAGGAGCGGCGCTCGCTGCTCTTTTACGAGGCTGCTGAGGGCGGCGCAGGCGTGCTCAATCGACTCGCCACCGATGCCACCCAGCTTGCCCAGGCCGCACGCACCGCGTTAAGTCTCATGCACTACGAGATCTTTGGAAATGAGGTCCACCCTGATCACCTCAAAGACCTCGGCGGTGCGAATGCCGGACTTGATGCCATACAATGCGAGGCAGGCTGCTATCAGTGCCTCCTGTCCTACTACAACCAGCCCGATCATGAGATTATTGACCGCCGTAACGCTGGTGCGGTGAAGTTCCTTGCCGCGCTGGCGAATGCCACCGTGCAGCCCCTTCACGCATCAGCCATGGCAGCCGATGCCACCACTGGCAGCACTCCCTTGCCACTCCAAGTCTGGCTCACTGGACTCACCAGCTTAAATTTGCGAAAGCCCGATCAGCTTGCTTTTCCTATTAACGGCGGCGACGCAATCGCAGATGCCGCATATCTAGCCTCTCGTGCTCTCGTCTTCCTCTCACCCCCAACGGCTTCCACCATCGACTACGCTCTAGACCGTGGCTTCACCGTCATCGTCTTCCCGCCTGACAGCGCTCAGTGGCCCGCCATCTTCGCCTCACACGCCGCCATCTTCGGCACTCCTTTCCCTCCCGCATGAGCATCGCTTTCGCTGATTTTTCTCCAGGTGCTCTGATCCGTGCCCGAGGCCGAGAATGGGTCGTCCAGCCGGGCTCCTCACCCGAAGCGCTATCCCTTCGTCCCCTTGGCGGTTCAGAAGAGGACATCGCCCTCATCCTGCCCGATCTTGAACTCACTCCACCCGAGCCCGCCACCTTTCCGTTACCCGATCCATCCCGACATGGCAGCCATCAAGCCGCCACATTGCTGCGTGACGCCATTCACCTGAAGCTGCGCAATGGTGCCGGCCCTTTCCGATCCTTCGGCAACATCGCCGTCGAGCCTCGCGCCTATCAACTTGTCCCTCTGCTTATGGCGCTGCGTCTGCCGGTGGTGCGCCTTCTCATCGCAGATGACGTCGGCATTGGCAAAACCATCGAAGCCGGGCTCATCTTGCGTGAATTGCTGGACCGTGGCGAGATTACCCGCTGCGCCATCCTCTGCCCACCCCACCTCGTGGACCAATGGCAGGGCGAGTTGGAAAACCGCTTTCACATCCGCGCCATCGCCCTCACATCGTCGAGCGCGAGTCGTGTCGAACGTTCCCTGCCCCCTGGAACATCTCTCTTCGACCAACACCCCTTCGTCGTTGTCAGCCTCGACTACATCAAAAGCGAGCGTCACCGCGAACACTTCCTCTCCATCGCCCCCGAATGCGTCATAGTGGATGAAGCCCACACCTGCGCCACCGGCCAGGGCAAACAGCTCCGCTTCGAGTTGCTTCAAAAACTCGCCGCTAATGACGACCGCCACCTCATTCTGCTGACCGCCACCCCTCACTCTGGCGACAACGACGCATTCTACAATCTGCTCTCGCTCCTACGCCCTGAGTTCTCTGCTCTTCGCGAAGACAAAGATCAGCGCGGCACCCTGCGCGACGAGCTCGCCCGTCACTTCGTCCAGCGCCGGCGCAAAGACATTGAGGAATGGCAGGACACCAGTGTCTTCCCCCGCCGCTTCACCACCGAAATCACCTACGCTCTCACTGGCGAATGGGGAGCCTTTTTTGATGACGTGCGCGACTACTGCGTTGGTCTCGCGACCCGCGCCGAACAGACTCATGGCCAGCACGCCCGCATGATCTGGTACGCCACACTCGCCCTCCTGCGTTGTGTTTCCTCGTCGCCCGCCGCTGCCGCCAAGTCTCTTGAAACCCGTCTCTCAGGCTCGTCCACTTCCGATCCATCTGCCGTTATGGAACTCGCAGAGGACGAGGATGAACGCCTCTACGACGGCGCAGGCGCTGAACTCACCCAGAGCGACATCGAACCCGCCGCTGCCATGGAGGATGAAGCGGGTAAACTGAAAGCTCTCATCGCCACCGCACATCGCCTCAACGGTGCTAAAGGCGACCCCAAGCTTGCCGCCCTCGTCACCCACCTGCGCGGCTTGCTCAAAGACGGCTTCCGCCCAGTGGTCTTTTGCCGCTACATTGCCACCGCCCGCTACGTCGCCCAGCATCTCGGCACCGAGTTTAAGGATGCCATCGTCGAAGCCATCACGGGTGAATATCCATCCCCAGAACGCGAGGAACGTGTTGCTGCGCTCGGTGAAGCATGGCTTGAGACATCCAAACCCATTGTCCTCGTCGCCACCGATTGCCTATCCGAGGGCATCAACCTCCAGCACATCTTCACCGCAGTCGTTCATTACGACCTCGCCTGGAATCCCTCTCGCCATGAGCAGCGTGAAGGACGGGTGGATCGCTTCGGCCAGCAGGCCCGCGAAGTGCGTGCCACCATGCTCTATGGCCAGGACAACCCAGTAGATGGTTTCATCCTCAACGTCATCCTCCGAAAGGCTGAGGCCATCCGCAAAGAACTCGGCATTCTCGTCCCCATGCCTGCGGATGCCCAGCGTATCAACCAGGCCCTTATCAAGGCCGCCCTGCTCAAACAGAACCGCAAGGTGAACTACCAGACAGAGTTCGACCTCGGCGACCTGACCGCTACTCCCGAACTCGCCACACTCGACACTCATTGGAGCGATGCCATGGAGAACGCCAAGGCCAACCGCACCGTCTTTGCCCAGCGTCGGCTTCGTCCAGAGGAGGTGCTTCCTGAATGGGAAAAGCAGCGTTCCCTGCTTGGTGGCGGTAGTGACATCCAGCGCTTCGTCGTAAACACCTGCTCTCGCTTGAATTCCCCGCTGGAGCCGCACCGCAAAGTCGCCTTCCGCCTGCTCCCGCAGCACCTGCCGCAGGCGCTGCGCGAGCGCCTCGACCTCGAAGGTATCAAGAAGCCCCTCCCGCTCTACTTCGACCCAAAGGCTTCCTTGCCGGGTGCTCGCTACATCCACCGCACCCACCCGCTCGTCGCCCTGCTCGCCGACACCCTGTTGGAGGATTCTCTGTCTGGCTCCCAGCACCCGCTCGCCGCCCGCAGTTCCGCCACTGTCACCAACGCCGTCAGCATCGCCACGACAATCTTCATCCTCCGCCTGCGCCATCAACTCACCAGCAAGCGCCGCGATGTCACCCGCACGCTGATGGCAGAGGAATGCGTCACCCTCGCTGTCGCTGGTCGTGGCGATCCGCAGTGGCTCCCAGAATCCGACCTCACCGCCCTGCTCGCCGCCGAACCCGCATCGAACCTCACCGAAGCTGCCGCCACTCGCGAGATACAGACCGCCCTCGATTTTCTCACAGCCCAGACTACTTACCTCGAATCCCTTGCCCAGCAACGTGCAGAAGCCCTCCTCACCGATCATCGCCGCGTCCGTCAGGCAGCAGATGACCGTGGCGCTTATACTGTCACCCCCTGCCTCCCTGTCGATGTCCTCGGTGTGTATGTTCTCCTTCCTGCCGACATCTGATCCATTTCGCCATGCCTGCCAAAAAGTCATCTCGCTCCCGCATCTTGAAATCGGCCTCTCCAATGGCCGTTCCCTCACTACTGCTCGGTGACGTTCGCAATCTTATCACAAGTGCCAGGGAGACCGTCTCTCGTGGCGTCAATGCGGCCCTTGTTTTGCTCTACTGGAAAGTCGGCGAGCGCATCCGCCTAGACGTCCTCAGGGAGAAGCGAGCCGGTTATGGGGATCGAATTGTGTCGGCATTGGCGACACAATTGGAGGCCGATTTTGGCCGCAGTTTTGCCGAACGAAACCTCCGGCGCATGATTCAATTTTCAGAGGTCTTTCCAGATTCACAGATTGTGTCGGCACTGACGACACAATTGAACTGGACGCATTTCGTTGACCTCCTCCCGCTCAACAAACCGCACCAGCGTGACTTCTACGCCGAGATGTGCCGCGTCGAGCGCTGGAGCACACGCACCTTGCGCGAGAAGATCAATGGCATGCTCTACGAGCGCACAGCCCTTTCGAAGAAGCCCGAGAAACTCATCAAAAAAGAACTCGCCGATCTCCGCGAACAAGATCGCCTCACGCCTGACCTCGTTTTCCGCGATCCCTACCTGCTCGATTTCCTCGGCCTCAAGGACACCTATTCCGAAAAGGATCTCGAATCCGCCATTCTCCGCGATCTGGAGTCCTTCCTCGTCGAACTCGGCAGCGACTTCGCCTTCGTCGCCCGGCAGAAACGCATCGTCGTCGATGGAGATGACTTCTATCTCGACCTCCTGTTCTACCACCGCAGCCTGCGGCGGCTCGTCGTCATCGACCTGAAGCTTGGCAAGTTCGCCCCTGCAGACATCGGCCAAATGGAGTTCTACATGCGCTGGCTCAAGAAGAACGAGATGCGCCCGGGCGAAGAAGAACCACTCGGCCTCATCCTCTGTGCCGAGAAATCCGACGAGCGCATCGAAGTCTTCGAACTCGCCACACGCGGCATCCGAGTCGCCGAATACCTCACCGCTTTGCCACCCAAGAAGCTGTTGGAACAGAAGCTCCATAATGCCGTCCAGCTCGCACAGAGCCGCATTGCTGACACCAAATCCAAAGGAGAGGCATGAGATTCGCGCCAGTCACCAACAAGGATAATCAGGCGCACCTTCGCTCGCTGCCGGTTCTCGCCATCGATCTTGGCTTTTCTGCGACCAAGGAAACATGCGGTGCTGCAGTATGGCCAACTGACCAAGATTTTCAGGCTCCACTGAACTACAGCCGTTTTTTGGAATCCACTTGCAGGTGGATCGGCAAGAATGATTCCGCAGTCGTGCTTATCCTCGAAGCTCCACTTTCTGGAGCCTTTGATCCAGACGGCAATCCGATCCCGAGAGGAGACTTTGAACGCTTCCACTCCGAGACCAACCGAAGCAGCCCCCGCCATTGGAATATCATGGCTGGAGCATCCATGGCACTGGCCGCCATACATTTTTGCCATGCCCTTAGTCTCCGAATCAAGCAGGAGATTACCATCCATGTGGTTGAGGGTTTTGCTTCACGCTATACTGATGAGCAACACAACAAACCAAGCCACATGGACGTCGCCAAAGAGCTTCTCAGCCGTTGGCGTGATGGACAGGAGTTGCTCATTCCACAGGTGGTTGGAAGCATCGTATCCGTGACGGGAATCCTAGGCGGAAATTCATCGTATGGAGTTCCTGGTATTCTTCGAGTTCCCGACGGCCTTAAGTCCAATGCGCTATGAATTGCTGCCGACCATGCTCCAAAATCTGATGCAAACCATGGAGCCAAAAATCCAACTGCTCAACGAAGTGAGTGCCTTGAATGAGCACTTCATAGGCATCGTCTCTGCATGGCTTCATGACGATGAGATCGTGCGACTTGGCCATCAGCATTTGGAGTGCGTGAAGCGCAGAGAGGTGGATATGGGGTTCAATCTCTTCCACCTGATTTCCGACGTCTATTATCGAGAAAATCTCCATAGCGACATCATGCAGGCAATCATCGATCCCGCAGGTAGCCATGGTCATGGCGATCATTTTCTGCGCCTGTTTTTGAAATACCTACGGGAGCACTACGGGGTCGCCATCGAAATCGCCAACTACTCCAACGCACGAGTTTGCCGCGAGGCCGGAAGAATCGACCTGCTGATTTGTGACGAGGACAGCAAGAAAGCGATCATCATCGAAAACAAGATCAATGGCGCGGCGGACATGGACCGTCAGCTCGTGCGTTATTTGGAGAAGGTCAAGGATCTGGGATACGCCTGCGATGCCATTGTTTACTTGTGTTTGAATCAAAAGAAGCATCCTGAAACACCCGGCTGGACAAAGAGGGAGCGCGAGGATGTCCATGCCTTGTTGAAGGTGATTTGCGCCTATGACGAATCAGAAGGCGACCTTTACCACGGGTGGCTGCTACCATGTTGCCAGACCTCTACCGCAGATGAGGTCACCCACGTGCTCCGTCAGTATCAACAATTGATCCTCAAACTCGGACGAAATCTTATGAACAAACCAATCATGGAAAAATTTTACGGCTTGATGCGAGACAAACAGCATCACGATTCAGCCTTGGCACTGACCGCCATGATGAATGATTTAGGTGCTTACCGAGCCGAAAGGCTGTTTGAAGCATTCCAACATGACACGACTCCCTTCGAAAGGATATTTATCTGGGTTCCTGGATTTGTGGTTTTCGAAAGTGTAGGCGGAGTAAGGATCAAACTTGATGTGGACTGCAGGTCTCAAGCTCACACAACCATCGTCTTCAAGAACCAGGATGATCCCGAAAGCCCTCTGCCAAAGCAAATACTGACAGAGATCAGCATGAGCGCCGATTTCAAACTTAATCAAAGCACAGGCTCTTTAACACGGGTGTTTCCTTTTCCCTCGATGGAAGACGAATTGGATCAATTCATCCGCGACTTCAAAGAGGCGTTAAAAAAGCGCACCCACAACGCGTCCTGACTGCGGTCCGTTCGTCATTCCTCATTCTGATTTCGTCATTCTCCCCCAATGTCCCGCCGCCGCAAACTCACCGATACCACCCCGTTCGACACCCTCCGGCTTGAAGGCACCCTCTTCGTGCCTGAGCTGCTCGAACGTGCGGCCAGCGGTGACGCTACCGCCCAGAAAGAGGCTGATTATGCCATCCCACGCGGCCTCAAGATTCACGATGAATACGGCCGCGCTTTCCGCATTGCCACCGCCTCATGGCAGGCCTTCGTTCCACAGCTCGCTCGCACGGATCTCGATCCTGTCAGCACCACCCAAACCTTTGTTCTGGGTTTTTTCCGCCAGTGCCTCGACTACGTAGACATCGACCCGCTTTTGGCCCCAATAGAGCTTGGAGATCGCGCCTTTCCCATCAGCGCCCAGGCCATCGGCGGACGCCTCCCTGTAATCATCGCCCCGCATAATCTTGGCCTTGATGATCCTGATCAACGCTTTGCCATTCTCGGCTCCGGCACCCGCCGAAAATCCGCCCATCAGCTTGCCCAAGAGTTCCTCAATGCTGATCGCAATAGCCTCTGGGCCATCGTCACCAACGGCAAGACCCTCCGCCTCTTGCGCGATGCCGACACCCTCACGCGGCCCAACTTCCTGGAGTTCGACCTCGAAAACATCCTTCGTGATGAACAGCAGCGATATGCAGATTTCGCCGCGCTATGGCGCATGCTCCATGCCTCCCGCGCAGGCACAGCCACTTCATCTGCTAGTGACTGCATCTGGGAGAGGTGGAAATCCGAAGGCCACGCCCAGGGCCTCCGCATTCGCGATGGCCTCCGCGATGGTGTGCAGGAAGCGCTCCTCATCCTCGGCACCGGCTTCATCACCCACCGGGAAAACGATTCACTTCGCCAGCGCCTCCATGACGGTGCCCTGACCAAGGAAGACTACTTCCAGCAGCTTCTCCGCCTGATCTACCGCTGCCTGTTCCTTTTCTGCTCGGAAGAGCGCGATCTCCTGCACCCGCAGGACGCCAGCATCACCGCCCGCCAGGCTTATGCAACGGGCTACAGCCTCCGCCGCTTGCGCACCCGCTCCCTGCGTCAATCTGCCCACGATCCCCATGGCGACCTCTGGCAGTCCGTCCGCATCACCTTCTCCTCCTTGGCCACCGGCCAGCCACGGCTTGGCCTGCCCGCCCTCGGCGGCCTCTTTGCGCAGGCCCAGTGTTCGGACCTAGACAGCGCCTCTTTGACCAATCGAGACCTTCTCTCCGCCATGAAGCATCTGCGCTGGTTCTTTGACAAAAAGACCGGCCAGCGCGGAGCTATTGACTACCGCAACATGGGGCCTGAAGAGCTCGGCTCCGTCTATGAGTCCCTTCTGGAACTCGTCCCCCAGCTCGATCTCCCCGCCCGCAGCTTCGGCTTCTCTGGTATTACGGACAACGCTTCCACCTCTGGCAACGCTCGCAAAACCACCGGCTCCTACTACACGCCGGACTCCCTCGTCCAGGAACTCATCAAGTCCGCCCTCGATCCTGTCATCTCCGACCGCCTTGCAGCGCAGCCTGACCGCCCCATCGACGCCCTGCTCTCCATCACCGTCTGCGATCCGTCTTGCGGCTCCGGCCACTTCCTCCTCGCCGCTGCCCGTCGCCTCGCCGAAAAACTCGCCGAACTCCGCGCCCCCGACGGAGCCGTCCGCCCTGATGACTACCGCCATGCCCTGCGCGAGGTCGCCAGCCGCTGCCTCTATGGCGTGGACATCAACCCCATGGCCGTCGAGCTGTGCCGCGTCGCCCTTTGGCTAGAAACCGTCGATCCCGGCAAGCCCCTCGGCTTCCTCAATCACCACATCCGCACAGGCAACAGCCTCCTCGGCACCACCCCCGACCTCATCGCCGCCGGTCTCCCCGACGAAACCTTCACCGCCATCGAGGGAGACGACAAAGCCGCCTGCGCCGAACTCAAAAAGCGGAACAAAAAAGAGCGCGACGGCTTCGGCCCCCTCTTCGAACAGGAGGAGCAATCCATCCGCGACCGCCTCCGCATCGCCGCCACGCAGATCGAGGCCATGGACGACAGCCAGCCCACTGCCCTTCAGCAAAAAGAAGCTGCCTTCACCACCAGTGAGACCACCCCCGAATACCGCCACGCCAAACTCCTCGCCGACCTCTGGTGCGCCGCCTTCGTTATCAAAAAGCACTACCGCGCCACCGCAGGCGAAGCCCAATCCTCCCCATCTCCAAACTCCCACCTTCCATCTCCCATCGAGGGCCATCTCCTTCACACAGAAGACGACCTCTTCGGCCAAGCAACAGCCCTTCCAGCTCCCAAGGCTGCGAAAACAAAAACAACCAAGAACAAAGAACCAGAAACGGCTTGGGGTATCACCACGGCCCATCTCCGCGACTTCGTCCGAAGCAAGCCCCTGCCCGACGATCTCCAAGCCGAAGTTGAAACGCTCGCTTGCCAATACCGATTCTTCCACTGGCACCTCGCATTCCCACAAGTCTTCGACCAAGGTGGCTTCGCCTGCATCCTCGGCAACCCGCCGTGGGAGAGAGTTAAGCTCCAAGAGAAAGAGTGGTTCTCCGAACGGAATCCAGAGATTGCGGTCGCGGCAAACGCAACAAGTCGAAAGCACCTGATTGACCGTCTAGTTAATGAACAGCCTATTCTTTACCGCCAATTCATTGACGCTTGCAGGCAGGCGGAGGGAGAGAGTCATCTGCTACGTTCAAGCGGGCGCTATCCACTTTGTGGAAGAGGCGATGTGAACCTCTATCCTGTATTCGCCGAGGCCAATCGTTCACTCGTATCAGGTTCCGGGCGCATTGGTTGTGTGCTTCCAACTGGGATCGCTACGGACGACACAACGAAGTATTTCTTCCGTGATATCGTCGAGACTAAGGCCGTCGTGAGTTTATTCGACTTCCAAAGTGGCCCAGGTCTATTTGGTGATATTGGGCATGCTCGTTTCAAGTTTTGCTTGCTCACGCTGCGAGGGACAGATGATGCGTGTGAGGACGAAGCAAAGTTTGCATTCTTCCTTCGCGACATAACGCTACTTCAAGATCCAGATACGATTTTCGCTTTGTCTGCGGATGACATCGCTCGCCTGAACCCCAATACACGGACTTGCCCGATTTTCAGATGCAGCACGGACGCTGAGCTCACCAAATTGATTTACCGGCGAATGCCGGTGTTTGTAGCTGATTCAGGCGAAGCTCCAAATCCATGGTCTGTCCGATTCAGCAGGATGTTCGACATGTCGAACGACAGTGGAATGTTCAAACAACAACACGAACTCGCTAAGGATGGATGGTGTCTCGACGGCAATGTATTCAGGCGAGAAGAACAGGTGTATTTACCCCTCTACGAAGCGAAAATGATGCACCAGTTTGAGCATCGCTTCGGTGATTACGACGCAAAGCCTGAAGATTCGGAATCAACTGCATTGCCGGATGTACCCCTAGACCAACTGCAAGATCCTTCATTCACAGTTAAGCCCCGGTATTGGCTGCCAGTGGCTGCTGCGGAAGCGACGACAGTCGGCCAACAGGCTCGACGCTGGCTTCCCGTGTATCGCCGTATTGCGCGAACTAGTGACTTTAGAACAATGATTGCTGCTGTTCTGCCCTTCTCAGGAGTAGCGGACAAAGCGCCAGTCATGATGAGCCAACAGCCTGCGATCTCAATGGTCTGCTTGTTGGCCTGCTTAAACGCTTTCGCTTTTGATTACTCAGCGCGGCAGAAAGTTGGAGGCACGCAGCTTGACTATCATTACGTCAACCAATTCCCCGTCCTCCCGCCCGCCACCTACGCCCAGCCCTGCCCATGGGCCAACCATACGCAACCCGAAATACCCAATCCGCAATCGCTCCGCGACTGGCTCCTCCCCCGCGTGCTAGAGCTAACCTATACGGCGTGGGACCTGGAAGCATTCGCGACTGACTGCGGGTGGAGCGGGCCGCCATTCCGGTGGGACGAGGAGCGGCGCTTCCTACTTCGGTGCGAGCTGGACGCCGCCTTCTTCCACCTCTACCTCGGCCCCCAGAACGAATGGCAGCAGCAGCCAGAAGCCCTCACCCGCGCCTTCCCCACGCCCCGCCATGCCGTCAGCTACATCATGGACACCTTCCCCATCGTGAAGCGCAAAGACGAAGCCAAACACGGCCACTACCGCACCAAAGAAACCATCCTCCAAATCTACGATGCCCTTGGTGAAGCCATCCGCACGGGATTGGCCTACCAGACACATCTCAACCCGTCGCCAGCCGATCCAAGCTGCTGCCACCCGCCGCATACGACGAAACCCGAATCCACTGTCATCGTGAAAAATTGGCAGGATGCGGCATTTGTCCTGCTAGCTCCTCAGCGCAAGAAGGTTCACGATTACCGGGTGGTGGTTTGGCCGGAGTTGCTGAGGCAGTTGAATCAGAATCTCGATTTCGAAACTTTCAGAAAGGCCTACTGGTTGTTGAGCGCACCCGCCGTTTTTGAGAAGGAGGGCAAGCAACTGTTTTCAGAAATCCCTGTCTCTTGGTGGCAGAGCCGCAAAGAAGTTCTGGAAACCAAAGACTTCATTCCCACTTTAAAAGGCTCGGCAATCCTCGGAGATCTAAAAATCTGGCGTGAGCAAGGAGTCCGCAAGATTCGTTGGACTGGCAGTTTGCCAGAAAATCCGATCCACGAAGCGGTCGATGATTCTCGCATCGCGCTGCAAATCGCAGCTCAATGGAGTGATGCTATCGAAATCTCAGAACAAAAGGAAATTGAGTCTCTGCTTCTCACCCTTGAAACCGCATGAAACACGAACGAGCACACCAAATGACTTTTGAGGAAAAGTTCGCCAGGACAATCAACCCTCATCAAGACATCCATGAACCGTTTCTTTGGTTTCAAGAACTACACCTCATGCGTCGTTTGGGGGCCGGGCTCAATGACGAGACCCGCATTCGCAGCTTCAAATTCCAGCGTGGTCTTAACATTCTTTGGGCTGAACCGGAGGATCCTGAAGTCACGGCAGGCCTGTATCGCGATGGGATTGCCGGTCACTCCACAGGCAAGACTCTCTTTTGTCGCATTCTGCGCCATCTTCTTGCAGAACCCAACTTCGGAACAGATGACCTATGCAAGCATGTAACTGAATCCTTTAAGGAACTATGGAGCATCGCATCTATACGGTTGAACGGAAAGACATGGATCGTGGGGCGCTGTCTTGCCGGGTTAGGAGCTGACTTCGCAGTTGAGGGTGGAGCCTTGGAATCTGTATGGTCTGAAGATCCTGCTCCTGGCGGCTTCGAGCTTTTCCAATCAGCTTTAGAGAACGAATGCGGCAGCCCTCTTTCAAAGATTCATCCATCTGAGGCCTGGCGCCATCTGATTCCTTGGATTGCTCGCGACCAAGAAGCACGATTCTCCAATATCACTGCGTGGCGTGATTCTTTGAGTGAGGCGGACAATCCTCGAACCAGCGCAACAGCCCAGCACCTCATCATGCGTGCGGTGCTTCGCTTGCTGGACCCTGGGGAGTACGATAACCGCCAGGAAATATCCACAACTGAGGATCAAATCAAAGGCTGGCAGGCTGAACTGCCGTTGAAGCAATCATCAGTTTCTGCAGCGCGGAGAAGTCTTGACCGAACTCTCAGCAAAGTGCCCTCCGTCACCGTCGATCTGGCTAATCTAATCACCGCTCAAAAGCATATCACTGGCCAGCGAAGCATACGGCAAGAGTCGCTCAACCACTTTCAAAACCAACCCGAAAGCCCGGAGGTTCAAGACGCACGAAAAAAGCTTCAAGAATCACTTTCGGCTAAAGCCGAGGCTGACTCACGCATCAAAACGTTGGCAAAGGAAATTCCTGCGGAAAAGGCACAGTCCGATGAGCAACTTCTAACCATCGAGCGAATCAAAACTCAGGGAATGCGTGACGGCAAACGTGTGGCCGATAATTATTGTCCCAACAGCTATATTTTCGCCAAAAACAAAGGATGTGTCCCAAAGTCTCCTGATGACGTAAATACCTCAATGGTCGAAATCGGCGAGTTGGAAGCGCAAGCTCAACAACGAGCGACCGCACTCCAAGCTAAGGAGGCGGAAAAGGCACGTTTGGAATCACAGGCGGATCAACTCGCCGCAGCTATTGCCACGAAAAGTGCGGCCCTCAATGCTGCCATCGCACGTCACCCAAGTCCGTCTGCAAGGATTCAGAAGGAAATAACCATTCTGGAAACTGCCGAATCGGAGATCGACGATGTCCTCAAGGCCACCAAGGCCGAATCAGACTTGGCAAAAAAGGTGTCCGACGGCCAGGGCAAGATCCTAAAGTTAAAGACTGGACTGGCAACCTTGAAAGAGGATGCTGAAAAACGACTCAAGCCCTTCTCAGCAATGTATGCCGACGTCATCCAAGCTGTTTTGGGAACCAGCGTGAGCGCTTCAACCGAACTTGGGGAAAGGGGGCTGAACCCCACAGTGAGGAGGATTCGTGAACTCGGAGGCGCGGCTCTTGAAACTATCAAGACGCTGGCCTTCGATCTTGCTGCCGTCGTTCATAGCATGGAAGGCAAGGGTGATCATCCCCGGTTCCTTATTCATGATGGCCCACGGGAGGCCGACATGGCGCGAGTCATCTACGAACGCTTCTTCATCTACGCTCGCAGAATGGAAGAATGCTCTCCGCCTGAGGCCGCTGCTTTTCAGTACATCCTCACCACGACCACACATCCGCCTTCGGATATGCAGGAAGGAACTCCCTGGCTGCTCGGAGACAGACTCAGCGGCAAAACAAAGGAAGGCAGGCTGTTGAAGGCAGATTTCTGATGAACAACTTCCTCTTTATCGTGAAGCTCCAAGGCGCTCCTAATATGGCCACTCCCGCGCCAAAAGCGGCGGCGTCCACCAACCCCTCCTGAATTTCCCGCCCGACTCCTGCCGCCCGGCACGCAAGCACTCAGCCCACCTCATGAGCAAGCGACGCAATAACGCCTGTATCTTCTGCGGCAAGCCTTCAGGCAGTAGGGAGCATGCTTTTCCAGCATGGCTGGCTGAATCCATGGGCCGCAAGAACGACCCGCTGCTGCCGGCACTGTTTGCCAGCACTGGCGGCTGGGAAACCAATGGGAATCCTCGGGCCACAGGTAATGTCGTCACCAAGCTTGTCTGCCATGACTGCAACACGGGCTGGATGTGTGCCCTCGAAGCAGCAGTAAAGCCTGTGATTGAGCCATGGCTCAACATTGAGTCGTCCCAACTGACCCACGACACGCTTCAATTATCTCCTGAAAACCTGCGAAATGTGAACCGTTGGATGCTGAAGACCGCCTGCTGCCTCAGGGAAGTCGCCCCGCGTGGCCAACTAGAGAAGTTGCCTGCAAGCGCTTCCCGATGGGCTTTTGAAAACGCTCTCCCGCCTTCCTGCAAGACCTATGCTGGATGGATTCGAGAGTCCTTGTGCGGTTTCCGTATCAGCCGTGGATTTGCAACTTTGAACGGCAACGTCCTCCATGAGTATCAGCAGCACCGGGAGTCGTTCGATGTGCTGGTCCAGCTCAACCATCTGGCCGTACGCATCGTCAATGCTCCGAATGCCGAGTTCAGCCTGATGCCTGTCCGCAATTTCCGAGGGGTGTTATGCACGCCGAATTTCTGGAGCCACGCTTCCCAGCCTCCCGGAACTAAAAACGATAGCAGCGTGTTCGATGACGTGCCCAGTTTCATCGCCGCATGCGTCGTTCGCCCATTGCCGCCCACCACAGTCGAATCCCCATTGTGAAGCGCGAAGACAGGTCCAATCAGGGACATTAGCGCATACAAGCAGCCATCCTCCAAATCTACGCCCACCTGCCCTAAGCCATCCAGACTAGAGCATTTTAAATAATAATGTAGCCATTGGGCGGGGATATGCTATGCATTGGGCATGGCAACACTCTCCCTTGATTTGCGTGAACGCATCGTCAGCGCGTATGACAAAGGTGAAGGCACGCGTGATGAGATCGCACGGCGCTTTCGCGTCTCGCTGGGCATGGTCAAAAAGCTCCTCCAGCAGCGTCGCAAGACCGGCAGCATCAAGTCCCGGCACCACCTCGCCGGACGCAAGAAGCTCATTGTGGCTGAGCACCGCATGACCATTAGGCAGCAGCTCAAACGCAAGCCCGACATGACGCTGGCCGAACTGCGCGACGCTCTGGGGCTGAAGTGCACGCTGCCCGCGATTCATTATGTGCTCGTGGACATGGGGCTGACATATAAAAAAAGACGCTCCGCGCCGCCGAGCAGGACCGGGAGGACGTCCGCAAAGCACGCCGCTGCTGGAAGCGCCGGCAAGGCGGCTTAGAGCCTTGGCGGCTGGTCTTTCTCGACGAGAGCGGTGCCAAGACCAACATGACGCGCCTGCGCGGCAGGGCACCCCGTGGGCGGCGGCTGCATGCCGCAGCCCCCTGTGGCCGCTGGCAGAGCACCACGATGATCTCCTCCATCCGGCTCGATGGCACCACGGCCTGCATGCACCTGGCAGGAGCCGCCGACACCGACGCCTTTGTGGCCTATATCGGCCAGGTGCTCTGCCCAACACTCAAGCAAGGTGACATTGTGGTGATGGACAATCTCGCGGTGCACAAGAGTCCGGAAGTGCTGCGCTTGGTGGCGGCAGCAGGAGCGGAGGTGCGGTTCCTGCCGGCCTACTCGCCCGACCTCAATCCCATTGAGAAAATGTGGAGCAAGATCAAAGCGCTGCTGCGCAGCGCCGAGGCCCGCACCCCCGAGCAACTCGACCAAGCCATCAGTCTGGCATTCTCAAAAATCACAGCCAAAGACGCTGCAGGTTGGTTTGCTTCTTGTGGCTATAGTATTATTTAATATGCTCTAACATGTCCGCGCAGATTCTAAACCTCGCCGAAGAAGCCACGAAGCTGCACAAAGCGCTGCTGCTTGGCGTCGCCATTCTAGGTCCGGAAGCAGGTCGAGTTGACGATCTGCCTGACTATCGACTATTCCAAGTAAAGCCGCTCAAGAGGCTGATTGAGGACCTGGATCGCCAACTCATGAAACTCAACAAAGCCTTGGTCACGGAGGTTTGGGGCAAACAGCAACGAAAAACAGTCATATTGTGGCTAGCCAGCAGACATGATGCCTGGATGGCAGCCAAACAGCCCGTGTTCGAGATCGGCCGAGTTCATGAGGTGGAAGCCGCCCTTGGCCCGCTCATCCATCGAACTCAAATCGAATGCCCGCCCTACGCCCAGGTAATTCTTCAAGGATACAGAGGAGCCGGGATTCGTCACCCCGAGTATCACCTCTCCCGTGATCTTGCGTTGTTGAACAACCTTTTTCTCGATGCCGAGGCGATAGCTGATGACCATCAGCGAAATCGAAGGCCGAATAACAACGAGAACAGCCAATCCTTGGCCCGGAGCGTGATCCTTGCCTGCTACAACCTTCTGGAATCATTTGTCAGCGGTCTCGTAACAGCCTTTGTCATCGAAAATCCCCAAGCAGACGAGGCGACTCTAAAGAAGCTTCGAGAACCAGACAGAAAGAGATCATCGCTCAAAGCCCGATTGGAAGATATTCCTTCAATGATCGCCCAACAGGATAATGCGATGGCACCTTTCAAATCAGTCTTCGATCCCTTGTTTGGTGAGTGCAAATGGCGGCGTGATGCGTTCGTCCACTGCGAGCCCGGTCCTGCACCAACCAAGTTCGGCACAGTCAAAGAAATTTTTTTCCACGAGACTGACGCGATATTCGTGAGGGAGACAGTAACGCTCACAATCCGAGCAATCCGCGCTGCATGGAAAGTGATCTACCAAAACGAAGGACCCAGGTGGCTACCTGATCCCGACTCAAAAGGAAGGTTTCCAAATGTTGAAGCAAAACTTACCGAGGTGCCAAAATGAAAGTCCGTCTTGAACAACTTTACAACGCCTATCGCAAAGCCAAGAAGGATGCTTTTGGAGATACCAATTGCGCCCACGGATTAAAGATTGCTGACTACGAGCAGAAACTGAGTGCGAACCTGATCCGATTGCAAAAAAAGCTCAATCAACGGAGTTCCAGGTGGCAGACGGACTTCTCGTTTCTCGGCGCGGTGACGTGCATTCCAAAGTCAGTCAAAGCCGGCGACGTTGAGTCAGATGCTTCGATCCACTACCAGTCGAGTGACCCGCTCGAACAGTGGAAACGCCAGTGCAGGCCGGGAAAAGATGCTGTGGCAGATTTTCGCCCGGTGATCAATGCCACTGTTGATTTCATGGTGATTTCCGCGCTTTGGATTCTTGAGGTTGGTCACCTCTATGAAGCAAAGCTTGATACTCGATATGCAGTCGGAAACAGGCTGAAAAGGTGGCGTCCCCGTAAAGGCTCGCAGCCAGGGGAGACAGGGAAATTGAACCTCCTCTCTCCCGATTTGTTCCAACCCTATTTCTCCGCCTATGGAAAGTGGCGATCTGCTGGGCTTAAGGCCATGCGACGTGAGTTGAAGGAAGGTCGCCGCATCGTGGCTGTGACGATGGATCTAAAGAGATTCTACCATCAAGTCGATGCATCGTTCTTGCTGCACAAGGACTATCTCGACGAGATGGATCTCACACTCACACCAGCCCAAAAACGATTCACGCAGAAAATCATCACCGCGATTTCCACTTGGAACGAGGTTTCCCATCAGCATTACAACGGGGGCACCCGAGGTCTTCCTGTCGGCCTGTCGGCTTCGGGGCTCATTGCTAATGTTCTCCTTCGCCAATTTGATAGGGGACTGGTGAATCGGATTCAGCCAGCCCACTACGCTCGCTATGTGGACGATGTATTTCTGGTGATCCATCGATCAAGACCTTTTGCGGATGGGAAAGCATTCATGCGCTGGCTGGGCCAGAAGCTCGGCCCTCTTGCAACAGCAATCCTACCCACAAAAAGGAAACCATTTTCTGATGGTCCGTCGCTCAAGATTACACTGGAGTATGCAGATGGTTCGGAGCTGCTGTTTGTGGGGAAGAAGCAAAAGATTTTCCAGCTCAAAGGCCAGCATGGCATCGACATGATCGGACCTATCGAAGAACAAATTCGCAAACAGAGCAGTGAATTTCGTGACCTACCAGATCTGCCTGACTCAGAACGCGAGATGGCGTTCCGTGCACTGCTGGTAACTTCTGACGCAACATTGGATGCCGACGCACTCCGCAAAGCAGATGCAGTGACGCTTCGCAGATCGGGCTTCGCCATGCTCCTAGGCGATGTTGAAGCCCACGCCCGAGACATTGATCTCAAAGACACAGGCTGGCGACGAGTTCGTCACGAGTTTTATGGACTCGCTCAAAGGCATCTCATTACACCGCCTGCCTTCTTTGATTACTCCCGGTACTACCCTCGTGTCGTGGGCCTAATGGCTGGCTGTGGTGACTGGGAGGAAGCGAAACATTTCCTCAATGAGTTCGTCAAACTTCTAAAGACTCTTCGCAAGACATGCCGGCTCAGAGACGGAAACATTAACCATGTCTTTGACGAAGCCTGTTGTAATCTTGGCATCCGAATCGTTGAGGCCGTGCTTCGCTCAGTATTCAGCGCCAACGTGATGACCCGAAAGTTGTTGGTACATATTCGACAGTCTTTTCGTGTCATTGGTGAATTTCCGACTTCTGTCGCCTCGATCTCCAGACTGTCGCGCGGCCTAGCTCGTGCCGATTGGGCGAAGGCCCCATATTGGACCACTTGGGTTTCAGCAACTGCGGATGCAGAAAATATTCCCTCCAAACCTCGCTCACTGGCGATCCGCGAAGCACTTCGACTCTCTGCCATGGATGAGTTAAGGACATCAGCCAATTTGCGAATGCCCCTCTGGACGGCTCTCGCATTTCCGACCCGCCCATTGCCAGTGAGTGAAATCACGTCTCGTGCACCAGGGTTATTGAAAGATGGTAATCTATTCAGTTCCGTAGTCATGGGCTTCCGTGGCACTTGGATGCCCGAGCATACGCCACTTAGCATCAAGGAGGCAAAGAGCGATGACCCTCAAACGATCAAAATCCCCTACATCTCGCACTGGAAGCCGAAAGTCGCCATCACGAGCCTCGAAGTCGAAGACAATGAATGGAAGGGCGCAGTTAATGGCAAGCCCCTTCTCTCGCTGAAGAGGTACCGGCGGCTTGCCCATCTTTTAGACGCTATAATTGGAGCGCAACCGCATCCGAATTATGTCGTACTTCCTGAACTGTGCCTCCCTAGGGCTTGGGCAATGGCGATGGTAAACCGGCTCGCTGGGTGTGGCATCTCAGTGGTCGCAGGGCTGGAGTACCGGCAAGACTCCACGAATCAACATGGATTACATAATGAAGCCTTGATCGTGCTCAGAACGACCTACCCCGGATACGAGACTTCATTGTTCCTACTTCAACCCAAGCAGCAAGCGGCTTGGAACGAACGCCAAGAACTGGCAAATAAACGGAGAAAGTTCCTGATGGCACCGACTACTTTTAGTCTCGACCGTCCCGTGTACAGTCATCAAGGTTTTTGTTTCGGCGTGCTTATTTGCAGCGAGCTAACGGATATCCGGAATCGAAGTCATTTTCAAGGCAAGGTGGATGTCCTTTTTGTGCCCGAGTGGAATCAAGACATTGAATCATTTACCGCCCTCATCGAGTCCGCCGCTCTTGATGTTCATGCATACATTGTCCAAGCCAACAACCGCCGCTTCGGAGACAGCCGAATGCGTGCCCCTATGAAGGAGCACTTCAAGCGGGATCTCGTCCGAGTGAAGGGTGGTCTGAACGATTACTTCGTCATTGGAGCGATCGACTACTCCGCCCTCAGAGATTTCCAGTCTCATGCCATACCTCCGTCTGGTAAAGATGTTGAATTCAAGCCATTCCCCATCGGCTTTCCCTCACGCCTATCAGTGGCCCGAAGAACTACACCGCTATGAACTCCCTCGAACGCACACTCATCGAAAAAGCCGGCTACGCCCACGGCTGGGAAAACGTTCGGGAGAGTACGGTGGATCGAGTGATTATGTTTTCTGCCCGCCACAAAGCTGAGGCTCACGTCACACCAAACGAAACGAACCTGGTTTGGCTGGTGGAGTTCCCTAAAGGTCCGCCTACGGCCGAGCTCGTCCGTAGCCTGCCATCACTCCATCAAGGTGGCAACACCTTCCAAGCAGGAGGGGAAGCCTCTCTGGGCTGTCTATTGCGCCGGGCCGCCGAACTGGCTATGTCATTGCCGAATCAGGCTGCAGAGCAATACGCCGTCGACATCGCCAAACTCGGTGCCAACCCGCCGAGCACGACCGAGGTCCTTGCCTTGGTCAAACAGCGTCGAGGCCAGGAACTCTTCCGCAAGGCCCAGATGGACTACTGGGGCGGAGCCTGCGCCATCACCGGCATCGACGTCCCCGAACTTCTCCGTGCCAGCCACGCCAAACCCTGGGCCAGATGCGAAACCGACCAAGAACGACTTAACGCCTTCAATGGCTTTCTCCTCTGCTCTCATATCGACGCCCTCTTTGATTGCGGCCTCATGACATTCGATGAGCTGGGAACCGCAGTCTTCTCCCCACGCCTCGACATCGAGATCTTAACCAGGCTCGCCATCAATCAGCCAATTAAGCTCCGTTGGCTCACCGCTGAACACTCACCATTCCTCGCATGGCATCGCGAAAACCTTTTTCAGAAGAACAAATCCCCTGAGTACAACTAATGCCAGTGAATTTCCCTGACCTGAAGCTCACCTTTTTTGATGCGTCTTCATCGTCTCAGTAACGGCCAATTCTGCAAACTGGGTGATGCTTAAGATATGCCCGCCGGCAACTTTGAAGACCGTTTTACCGTACCGCTACCACCCCAGCCCATGGAAGAATGAAACCGCCAGCTAGACCAGTCTGACTGTAACTCGTTTTTTTTATGGAATTATCTAAATCGTATCCGAGCGTTCTCCATGATCGCTCCCATCACTCGCAGCCTCGAAGAAGGGTCGGATTATTCACCTGACTGGAGGCATCAGGTGGTCGCTGATTACCTCAAAAAGCACGCTGCCAGTGGAGGGAACCAATCCTGGGTGCAATTGCTTGAAGACGAGCGTGATGTCGTGGTCCGGCAGGTGGTGCGCTATCATCTGGGCTCATCTCTCATTCCCGAGGCGGTGCGATATGCGCTTGGCTGTCAGCAGCATAACGGCATGACCGGCATTGCATCAAACATTCGAGCCATGGCGCTGGCCGGAATGACCTACGATCAAATGGCGAAAGAGGTCGTTACTTCGCGTCGGAACATCTTTATTTTCTGCCGCATGTATTTTGATATTGAGCGCTACATTCACAATGAATCATGGCTCGAATCTCTTCTGCGTCGTGACTTTTGCGGAGGCGAAAACCAAGCCAAATCCCGCGAACGCCGGCTTCTGAAAAGCGCATTCCACAAGGGCCTGGATGGGGTCGTTCATCTGCTTTCGGCTCGTCAATCAAGGACGCCTGAAGAGATTCTGGAATTGAGCGATCAGGTTCGCTACGCAGTTGCTGCTCGTGCGATGGAGTACATCGAAGATCTGAATGACGGAGGGCTTCCACCTGGGGCGGATGATTTTAATCGCCACTTGATGGTTTCTGCTGCCGCAGCGAAAAATCCTGTGCAGGAAGATCGAGACCATGAGGGGATGACGTGGGTGGCCTGGATGTTAGAAGCTGCGGAAAGAGATCTCTTCACCCCCGAGGTGAATGAGCGGGCACTATCGCTCGGACAAACAAACGGCCCGGGTGCAATGCCTGCAGGGGGCAGACGTGCAAAGTGCCTGATGCTCAATGCACCACCACTAAAGCGGGTGAATAGCAAGATCGTGACCGTTTCGGGAACAGATGACCAGCCTGTGGTCACGTCGGATGACACTTCCTTCGAGCCGCAGCATATAGAAATCCCGGCAGACTGACCGGGGCAGTCGCACACCTGGCAGAAGCGCCATCAACCCGGCGTGATCAAAACAAGCCCAGTTGCTGCCTTCCAGCTTTGGCAGCAGCCCTGCCTTTGAAGCGGTCTGATGGTGGTGGCTGCCGGCGGACCAGGTGTTCCAAAACTCCCGTGCCCGTGCAATTTCTACAATCATGGCGGCCGGGATGGGGGTCGTAATCAGTCCTAGCTGCAGTTCCAGATCAGCCGCCTGCTGCCAGGAGCCGGTGAAGGAGTGAAGCCGGTCAAGCGTGGCATAGGGCTCAATGGGGGCGCACTTCCAACTATCCGCTTCATCCTTGAGTTCAGCCAATGACATCCCGGCGGGCAGGGAGACTCGGACGGGAGGCACCAGCCAGGGATAAATCCGACTGCGACGTGAGCGATGCAGCAGTGGGGCCTCAACGACACGGTGGGGGGAGTCCACAGGATCTACGGGGGACTGTGCTTCAATCAACCCTGGGCGGCAAAGACGGAGCTGGATGAGAGGCTCCATGGCCCTGCCCTTCTGAAGCGGGCGGTACAGCATTGAAAAAGCCTCAAATGGGCTCAGGACATCCTCCATGAGGTCCGCACTTGGCAGCATCTGTCCGATGCGGATGATCATGGCCTCATCCCGTAGGTGCTTCTCCCGCATTTTGCAGCGAGCGATGCGCAAACGCTTGTTTTCCCTCTTTTCAGAGTCGGTAAGGAGGCGCGAGTTCATGCGACGACAGGACCAAATTGCTCACTTTATGAAATCAAAACCGATGGTGCAATGGGTGGAGGGTCTCCGGGCGGGCGACGGTAGGGGTAATCAGGAGTGGCCGAAGTGGAGAAGTGGAGATCTTTGCTTTGGAGAGACTTGTATTGATTGTTCAATTTCATGAACTTTTCTTTTTCTCCTCTATTAGATCTGAAATTGCTCTACACTTCTCCACTTTGACCATTTCCAGCAGACCTGAGAACCCTGCTATTCAGGCGGGAGCGGCGGTGGCAGATCCGGTCCTGGGCAAATCGTTTCCGTTGGTGGCAACGGAGGAGGCAGTTCACCGGGCAGTGGCTGTCGTGAACCAGGCGGGAGGCGTGTGCCAATGAAGTACGTGGCGTAGCCGTCAACCACCCCACCGTGGCAAAAGCTTTCCGGCTTCGCTCGACACAGGGCGGAGAGATAACGTCCCACATGGAAGGGTTTGTTGTAGTGGTCAACGCCATCGATCTCCCGGCACCCCCGTTCCTTCAATGCAGCAATCAGCGCACTCGCAGTGCCACGCCAAGGAGCGGTTCCATGAATGTGTACCTGGGGAGTCAGCCACCGGAGCACAATCTCAGCAAAGGCGGTTTCGGGCTTTGTGGATTGCAATGCCTCAACGAGGTCTTCGTTATGGTAAGAGACAACTCGGTAATGCCGGTCCTGGAGTTCCCCCGGAATTTTGAAATTGTTGATGAGATCATAAATAAGGGCTGGCAACTCGCTCAGCACGACCTTCCACCAGTCACCGAAACAATCGAAGGAGGTTCCCTCTCCATGAAAAGGTTTTCCGAAAGCGTGAAGGTTCATCAGCTTATCGGCACCATTTTCTGTGAGGTCTGGAAGGACCCTCAAGGATTCCGCATCATCATTCAGGGAAATGGTGAGCCTGCGATATGGATCGAGGCTGATGGCCTCGCTATATTTAGCGTTGAACGAGAGGCTTTGGTTGACACAGAACTTCTTGATAGCCGACTGCAGTTTCTGCTTTTCAGCATATCCGTTCCCGTGCTGCTCGTCGGCGATCATCCAGTGCTCGGCACCCACAAGTTCGCCATTGAAAGCGGTTTCCCCAACCATGGCTGAAAACGGGGAGGCGTGGCGGCCACCGAGACACTGGGTAATGATTTCCTGACAGACATTTTTCCCCACTCTTTTTGGGCCGGCAAGCACCAGTGCCTGGGCCGGGCAGAATTTGCCATCGACGTAGAGGTCCCTGACAGCAAGCGCCAGCCAGGAGAAAAAAACGCAGCTTTGATTTACAGGATCGTCACTCTTCTTCGAAGGGTTTGGATCTGTTGCAGGATCGTAGTCTAGAAGTCCGGTTACGAACGCACGGATAACCGGGTATTCACCCTGAAGAGGGGGCACCAAAGCGGGTGATGTGGTAACCAAAATGCGTTTTTGGTTGATCCAGTGCATGCCGGATTTTCTGCCTGCCAGAGAGCCAACCCAGTCCATTGGCTGAGCTTCCAAATCCGTCAAAAAACAATCTGTCTCAGAAAGCGAATTCTCACCGCAGTTTTTGCACATGAATCCGCACTTCACCAAATGGTTGGTGGCTCCCCTACGATCTACGGGCGTGTAAGAACCGTAGGAGGTCCGGTAGAGGTAGTTTTTGGCCCCTTTTGGATAATAGTACATTTCAGGAGGAGTTTTGGCTGTCTCTTCCGAACGCTTTCCTGCGTCTTTACGGGCCTGCACCTTTTGTTCCCGCTTAAAGAGCGAAACGCTTTTCAAGAGCCCAGCATCGACTGCCATCTGGGCCACCATTTGGCCACGGGTCGGGCCGCATGCTGTTGCAACTCGTGTCAGTTTCTTGAGAATGTCATGGCTATCCTGATGAGTGGATTTTTGCACAAGGATATTCAACCCAGCCGTTTCACGATTGATCAGTTCAAAGACGAGATCCTCAGTGCGTGTCCCCTGCTCAAGCACCAGAGCATTCTGGAGAAGGTCCTTGAAGTATGGCTCAAAGTCTTCCTTTCCAAGCACCTTCCTGGCGTCATCGATGCCCTTCATTTGGCCGAGATCAGCCAGCGGCATCCTTGGCAGTTTGAATATTGTGTGTGGAAGTTTCGCGACCACCAGCTTTTGGAACTTGATCGCAGCATGCGCAAATTGGGGATTTAAAGCCGTGTCAGCGTCACCAAGAAATAGAACGACAGGTCCACATTGAGTAAAGAGAAACTCAAGCTCGGGAACAAGGGCGTCGCCAATCGCGAAATTATGAATGCCGCCGATAGCGACTGCTGGGTAACCCGCCTCAGCTAGAGACAAAGCCTTAAACTCGCCCTCAGTAACGATCATGGTACCGCGCTCGTTAATGAGATCGAAAGACCCATTCGGAAAGTAGGCGTGGGGGAAAGTTTCCTTTGGCTGGTGATATTTCGGCTGATCGCCGACCGCGTTGATGAGGCGTTCACGATAAAAATCTCCGTGACCGTCAGGAATTGGATTTCTGCGTGCAGTTTCCTCGCGTGGCTTAAAATAGGGAATTCGCAGACGAAGTCCAAGTGGTGGATTGCTGAGCAATTGGATGCAATTGTCACGCAACGTGCGGTTTGTAACGCCGGGACGTTGAGGCGGCCCACAATCTGCAAGCGGGTCCTTATTGCTTGGGTAGATCCTCGCTGATTCAGGATTTGAATTCGGCACTACACATGGAGGTTGCGCAGCCTCAGACGCGGCAGTATTTTCTGAAAACTTGTCATTCATTGTCCTCGAAAGCTGTGGGTGTTAATTTTTTGAAGCCGTCGGAACTGGAATTCCGACGGCTTCGTTATTGTTTGGTGGTCCGTTCATGGTGGTGGTGGGTTTTGTTGGCTCGGGAAATCCACTACTTCTCGCCCTCCTTCACCATCACGACCTGGCTGCGCAGAAATTCCATCAACCTCGTCTTGTCGATGAGCACGGCCCCGCGAACTTTTCCGGGAAGACGGACCGAGATAAATGCCCCTGCCGCCTTGGCAGTGGATACCAGTGCCGAACGACTCAAGCCGGTCAGACGACAGCGCTCATAAACCGAGGGCAACCGAATGAACTCGCACTCATCAAGAGATGCAGGTTCAAACCTCTTTTCAAACCCTTTGGGAATATCCCCTGCAATGGATGGACGGCTTGTGATAATCCTCGCAGGTCCGCCCGGGGCCTGAGAAGTTGGATGATTCTTATGTTGCCGATGATTGCTCATGTCGGCAGACGATATTACAGCGAGTTTTTTTCTCCTAATCCAATCGTTTTAAGGGGCTGATAAGGCGGATTTCACCTCAGTTACGACCGAAACTCTGCCTGAAAAGACTCAATCAGGAGGGCATGCCAACAAGCTCTTACCTCGCACCCCTTTGGTAATGTTTTTTTGTTTTCTTTGCTCAACTAGCCAAATGACAAAATCTCTCGTGAGTCCTGGATCTCGCGCTTCTTTCAGCCACAATTCGTAGAGCTGAGCAGCCAGCGTTTTACGCCAACTGTCGATGATCTTTTGAGCCCAGTCCAAACTTCGCGCTCCCTTCTCTGTAATATTAGCGCGGGCAATTCTGAGGAGCTCATTTACTTCATGCCCCCGTATTCTGACGATGGAATCGCCTTTTGTCTGAAGCAGACTGTCAATTTCCAGTTCATTTGGATCAATTTCTTCTGGGTTTGTGGGAGGCTCAATTGCGATGCTGCATAAAATCTTGGCCACATACCCGTCCCACTTTTCGGTTTGGGTTTTTATAGACGCACTGGCACAGGCGCGAAGAAGTTCGCGAAATTTGCTCCCATCCTCTGCAAATGGGATCCACACCACATCATCAGCAATGCGAACTGGCTTTGTTTTGTCAGCACACAGTTCGTCGAATGTGTAAAGCTGTTTAACGGTAGCCGAATTAATACTTAAAGGCTGAGTGGACAATTGTGATGCCGACCGTTCCAACAATTTTTGAGCCGTAGGAAGCAAGGATGTGGCATCATCAAGTAAGGCCAAATCTGCGTTCCGTTCACATTGAGCCATGATAAGCGCCAAATTTGCAACTGCTGCCGCTTGATTAACGAGATTGGCAGAAATCGTCGAATTCCCGCTCGTTTCCTCTTTTTTCTCGGAACTGCTCATTCAAATCAATGACGTGTCACAGCTATTTTGTCCACCCCCACAAGGCAGAGTTAGATGAGTCCCATCGCTTTGAACGCCACAATTGGCTCTCCAATTGGAAGCTGCGAGTCATCAAAGTCCATCTGCGTCATTGTCTTACCCTGTGTCTTACTCGCCTCTTATTCCATCGCTACTTCCTTGACCCTCAAAGAAGTGGAGGCGAGGGGAGTTGAACCCCTGTCCGAATAGTCGTTGCCCGTAGCGTCTCCATGCTCAGTCTCATCTTTGGTCTCGGTGGGAGGCGGCTTGAGACAGCCTACTCTTCACCCAGCGTCCTGTTTGATCTCGTTTGTGACCCGGTCGCCCGGCCAACAAACCAGCCTGGTAGTGGCATCGTTCAGGCTACCAGACATTGCCTGAAGGATGTCGCAGGGCTTAAGCTGCGAGTGCTAGCTCGTTAGAGTTTGCATTTGTGTTTTTGATCCGGTGTTTAACGAGGCCAACGAATCATCCTCGGCATGCAGCTCCGAACTAAGGCTACCCGTCGAAACCAGTACGCCCCCGTTTTGGAGAGGCCTCAGGATACGCCATGGCGGGGCGTGGTCAAGGGGCATCGGCGGGTGGCGTGGAATGCTGGAGGCGGCCGCGAGCAACCCAGCGCTGTTCCGTAGTACCGGGTTCGCTTCGCGGCTGCGCAGTAGCCGGAATCTGGATTCTGGGTAGCGCGACCAGAACCGCCTGAAGGCGGAACTACAATACGTGCCTGGCATGGCGCGCATGTTCTGGGTGTGGCGGGGTGGCGGGGTGGCGGGATCGAGGACGAGGACGAGGACGAGGACGAGGACGATTCCGCTTCGATCACGCATTTCGGCCCTTTGACTGCCATGGGACCTCTTGATGCCACCCACCTCGGCTCATTCCCGCGCTCGACATTCCGCATTCACCATTCATTTTCCACGCCCCCATGCCCGCCCTGAAGCTCCACGACACCCTGACACGCACCGATCGCGAAACCACGCCGCTGGATGGCAAGACGCTGCGCTTCTACTGCTGCGGCCCCACGGTCTATGGCCCGGCGCACATCGGCAACTTCCGCACCTTTGTGGCGCAGGATGTGATGCGCCGTGTGGTGGAGGCCTCCGGCACGCCGACGCTGCACGTGCGCAACATCACGGACGTGGACGACAAGACGATCCGCGATTCCCAGAAGGCGGGGCAGACGCTGACCGCCTTCACCCAGGGCTGGACGCAGAAGTTTCATGCCGACTGCGCCGCGCTGAACCTCCTGCCGCCGCACATCGAGCCCTCCGCCGTGGCGCACATCTCCCAGCAGGTGGCGATGATTGAAAAACTCATCGCCGGTGGTCATGCCTACGCGGCGGCGGACGGCAGCGTGTACTTCCGTGTCTCCTCCTTCAAAGACTACGGCAGGCTCAGCCACCTGGAAGACCGCGAACTGCGCCTGGGTGCCAGCGAGGCCGCCAGCGCGACGGACAGCGACGAGTACACGAAAGATTCCCTCACCGACTTCGCCCTGTGGAAGGCCCGCAAGCCGGAGGACGGCGAGAACTTCTGGCCCAGCCCCTGGGGCGAAGGCCGACCCGGCTGGCACCTGGAGTGCAGCGCCATGATTCTCGAATACCTCGGCGAGGACTTCGACCTGCACAGCGGCGGCGTGGACCTCATTTTTCCGCATCATGAGAATGAGATCGCCCAGAGCTGCTGCAGTACACACGGGCACTTTGCCCACCACTGGATGCACGTGGCCCACCTCATGGTGGACGGCGGCAAGATGAGCAAGAGCATCGGCAATCTCTACACGCTGGAAGACCTGGCCCAGCGCGGTTACAGCGCCGTGGAGGTGCGCTACGTGCTGATCTCCGGCCACTACCGCGCGCCGCTGAACTTCACCATGCACAGCCTGGACTCCGCACGGCAGGCGCTGCAAAAGCTGGCGAAGGCGGACAAGGCTCTGGCCGCCCTCTCCCCTGCCCTGCCCGAGGCGAAATCAGGAGGCCCGTTTGCCGAAGCCTGGGAAACGCTGCTCAACGACCTCAACGTGCCCGGTGCCATCGGCGCCGTTTTCGCCGTGCTGAACAAGCTCAAGCCCGCCGCGCTCTCTGCGGAAGAAGCCGCCGCCGCGCGCAACGGCCTGCACTTCATGCTCCAGGCTCTGGGCCTCACGCTGCCTGCCATCGCTGATGAAGCCGCCGCCGATGTGCCTGCGGACATCCAGGCCAAGGCGCAGCAGCGCTGGGACGCAAAACAGGCCAAAGACTGGGCCGCAGCCGACACGTTGCGGAAAGAACTCGAAGCCGCCGGCTGGCTGATCAAGGACAGCAAAGAAGGCTTTACCGTGGTGGCGAAGTAAGGCGGTGGTGAGTGCTCGCAGCAGAATATGGAGCGTGGCTGCGCAGCGAGGAACGAGTGAAGCTGCCGCTTTCGAGCGTCTCATGGTGAGCGTGAGGCATGCAGCCTGCGCATTCCGAGGAGAATGTGCTTTCGTGGGTCTCGTGGCTTTTGTCTGCCGTCCGGCCTGCGAAAGCGGTAGCTTCGTTCGTTCCTCACTCCGCGACCGCACTCCAAATACGCGCCATCGCGCACGGGGCCCGCTGCGCCCTTTGCGAAATCGCGAACATCAGTTCGCTCTTTTGTTTTGCTTTTTTCGGCCGGGCGGAAGAAAACCGTCGTGAACTGCTTTTTCATCACCATGAAACACCTTGCCCTGCTTCTCGCCCTCGCCGTTTCCACCCTGCATGCGGAGGACTGGCAGCCGGAGGCGGGCTTCACCTCGCTCTTCAACGGCAAGGATCTCACCGGCTGGTGCTTCCGCGAGAAGACGAAGAAGGATGATCCGAATCCGGGCGCGATCACCGCTAAGCACGATGGCAAGACCGAAGCCGCCGATGCAGGGCGCTACATCGTGAAGGACGGAGTCATTGCCGTGACCTTCCCTACCGAGATGGACAAGCTCACCGGGCAGATCTACACCGTGGCCGAGTTCCCGAAGAACTTCACCCTCAAGCTGGAATTCCGCGCCAGCGTGAATGCGGACAGCGGCGTCTTCATCCGCAAGCCGCAGCTGCAGTGCCGCGACTACCTCGTGGCGGGTCCGTATAAGGAGCTGAAGGCGTACAAGCCGCAGGAGTGGAACCAGATCGTGGTCGAGGTGAAGGATGGGGTGGCCCACTGCACCTGCAACGGCGAGGTGCTGGAAGACGCCCTCAAACTCCCCGCCACCGGCCCCATCGGCCTCGAAGGCGACCGCGGCGTGATGGAGTACCGGCATATTCAGATCAAGGAAGTGCCGTGAGGTGCGCTGGGAGGATGGGGCGCAGGAAGGGCGGCAGATTTATGATCAATGCCCCCGCCTCAGTGCTAGATAGGCTCTTCTGCGGTGGTATATGATTACCCCCCTTCAGACAAAAAAAGCCTGCCCCCATGAAACACCTTCACCGCCGCCAATTCCTGCGCGATCTCGGCATCTCTGCCGGGGCCCTGCCCTTCCTTGCGGGACTGCCCAGCATCACGGGCGCCCCTGCACCGCAGCGGAAGCAGCGGCTGATCATCATGTTCTCGCCGAACGGCACGCTGCCGAACGAGTTCTGGCCGGATCAGGAAGGCTCGGACTTCAGTTTCAAGTCCATCCTCAAGCCGCTGGAGCCGTTCAAAAAGCAGATGCTGGTGCTGCACGGCATCGCCAACAAAGTGAAGGGCGATGGCGACAGCCACATGCGCGGCATGAGCTGCCTGCTCACCTGCGATGAACTGCTCAAGGGCAACATCATGGGCGGCGGCGGCAATCCCGCCGGCTGGGCCAGCAATATTTCCATCGACCAGGAATTGAAGAACTTCCTGCAGAGCCGCGCGGAAACGAAGACACGCTTTGGCTCCCTGGAGTTTGGCGTGGCGGTGCCGGAGCGTGCCGACCCCTGGACGCGCATGAGCTATGCCGGTGGCAACCAGCCCGTGGCACCCATTGATGACCCGCATCAGATCCTGAAAAAGGTCTATGGCCGCATGAAGGACAAGGAAAGCCTCGTCAGCATTTTGGACGATGTGCGCGAGGATTTGAAAAAGGTGTCCTCCAAGCTCAGCGCCCGCGACAAGGCGCTGCTGGACCAGCACATGACGCTGGTGCGCAGCATGGAGCAGGATCTGGCCGATGCCGACAAACAGGGCAAGCTGATCCACCCCGTGCCGCAGGTGGACCCAAGCATCGAGCTCGTGAACGACAACACGCCTCAAATCAGCCGCATTCAGATCGACCTGCTGGTGAACTCCCTGGCCAACGACATGGCGCGCATCGGCACGCTGCAGTACATGCGCTCTGTGGGCATGGCACAGATGCGCTGGCTCGGCATCCAGGAGGGCCACCACTCCCTCTCGCACGATCCGGACGACAAGAAGGACAGCTACGAGAAGCTCATCAAGATCAACACCTGGTTCGCCGGCGAATTTGCCTATCTGGCCAAGCGCCTGAGCGAGACCCCCGAGGCCACCGGCGGCGGCAGCATGCTGGACAACACCCTGCTCGTCTGGACCAATGAACTCGGCAAGGGCAACAGCCACACGCTGGACAACATCCCCTACATCATGATCGGCGGCGGCTGCGGATTCAAAATGGGCCGCAGCCTGAAGTTCGACAAAGCCGCGCACAACCGCCTCTGGATGTCCGTGGCGCAGGCCATGGGCCACGATCTGCAGACCTTCGGCAAGAAGGAACTCTGCGAAGGCGGCGCGCTGAACCTGTCTTAACCGGGGGCTCATCCTTCAAAAAAAAGAAAGGCGCAGGACCCACTGGTCCCGCGCCTTTTTGATTTCATTCCCACCTTTCCACACACGCCACCGGTTCAGCGGCAGCGGTCGGAAGAAGCCATGCTAGTGGCGCCCGTGGCCGGGTCCGTTCCAGTTGTGCGGGTAGGCCTGCCCCACGCCTGAATGGTGGAACTGCGGATGGCTGTTCAGGTGCAGCGGCACCGAGGGAGAAGTGCGGAAGGTGCCGGAGGGCACGCCGAAAGGACGCGGGCTCGCCACCCAGGAGCTGCCGTTATGATAATGATACAGCCGCGTCTGCGGATGGTAGTACGTGGAGTAGCGCGGGTAGTAGAGGTAGTTGCTGCGACCGTAGGCCGGAGCGTAGGCCGAGTAACCCGGACCGTAGCCCGGGCCAAAGTAGAGAGGATCACAACTCGTGAGGGTCAGGATCGCGGTGGCACACAGCAGACACATTCCGGCTTTGCCGGAAGACGACGATGTATTGGTATTCATGGCGCTTAAATCATGCTCCTAAAACAAAGAAAATCAATGCGATTGGAGTCCGGCATGCCTGCCCCGGGGTTTTCCGGGGCGCGAACCGGCGCTTGCAAAGCACGCCAAACTCGCCAAGGAAACACGCTCCTATGCCAGCCACCCCAGTTATCAATCTCCGCAAGGGACACGCCGTCCGTTACAACAACGACGTTTGCGTCGTCACCGACACCGAACTCAAGACGCCACCGCGCATGGCCTCGTTCGTGCAGATGTCCGTCCGCAGCATCACCATCGGCAAGATGTACAACCTGCGCATGACTTCCAACGAGTCGCTCGAGTCCGTGAACCTCGTCAAAGACAACCACGAATTCAGCTACAAAGACGGCGACGGCTACCACTTCATCCACCCTGAAACGTTTGAAGACGTGCTCATCGGTGAAGACAAGCTGGACGCCAAGACCCGCGGCTACCTCATCGAAGGCCAGAAGTACCTCGTCGTCTTCGCGGATGACGTCGTCGCCGGCATCGAACTTCCTGCGAACATCATCATGACCGTCACCGACAGCCCTGCCGGTGTGAAAGGCGACTCCGCCAACAACGTGTACAAGGAAGCCACCACGGAGTCCGGCATGCGCGTGCAGGTCCCCCTCTTCATCGGCCCTGGCGACAAGATCAGCGTCAAGACCGAAGACGGCACCTACCTCGGCCGCGCGAACTGAGTTGAACTGAGTTGAACTGAGTTGAACTGAGTTGAACTGAGTTCATTGAATCCACGAACGCCTGAGTGTGAAAACGCTCAGGCGTTTTTGTTTGTAGGATAGGCCTCCGGCCTGTCTTGCGGATCGGGGCGTCTCGCCTCCGTTTTTGGATCCGGACTCAGGCTGGAAGCCCCAGTCCGTTGACAGGCCGGAGGCCTATCCTCCGTCAAACGCCAGCGCGGCCATCTCGCGGTAATACGCGGAGCTTTGCAGCAGCTCTTCATGCGTGCCGTGGGCGATGATCTTCCCAAGATGCAGCACGTAGATCACATCTGCCTCCACGATGGTGCTGAGACGGTGGGCGATGATGAGGCTGGTGCGGTTGGCGCGGAGTTTGGCCAGCGCGGCCTGGATGAGGTGCTCGGATTTCACATCCACGGCGGAGGTGGCTTCATCGAGGAGAAGCACGGGGGCGTCCTTGAGAAAGGCGCGGGCAAGGGCGAGGCGCTGGCGCTCGCCGCCGCTGAGAAGGACGCCGCGTTCGCCGACTTCGGCATCGAGTCCTTCGGGACTGCGGCGGATGAAGTCTTCGGCGCAGGCATCGCGCAAGGCGGCCCAGAGTTCGTCATCGGTCGCGCTGGGTTTGCCGATGAGGAGGTTGTCGCGCACGGTGCCCGCGAAAAGGAAGGCTTCCTGCGTGACGTAGGCGAGGGACTGGCGCAGGAAGCGTTTGCTGAGATTTTGCAACGGGACGCCATCCAGCGTGATGGCACCGCTTTGCGGATCGTAAAAGCGTGTGAGAAGCTGGAAAAGCGTGCTCTTTCCCGAGCCAGTGGCACCGACGATGGCGATGGTCTGATGGCGTGCGGCGCGCAGGGTGATGTCGTGCAGCACCGGCTTCTCGATACGGTAGCTGAAGGTGACGGCGTTGAAGTCGATCTCACCACGGATGGATTGGAGCGACTGCCCGGCATCGAGGTCCTCCTCGGTTTCCTTGTCGAGGATGGCAAAGACGCGCTTGGCCGCGGAGAGGCCGTTGAGCAGGGTTTGATTGACGCCGTGGAGCCGGGCGATGGGTTCGTAAAGGAAGCCCACGAGCAGCAAAAACTCCATCAGCTGGCCGGGCGTCATGCTGCCCTGCACACACCACCAGGAACCGGCCATGAGCAGCAGGACGAGACCGCCGTTTCCAAGCAGCGTCATGGAGGGCGCGTAGAAGGCCCAGGCAGCCATGAGGCGTGTCTGCTTTTCCTGAAGCCGCTGGCTGGCGGCGAGAAACTTCCACTGCCGCATCTCTTCGGCAGTGAAGCTCTTGATCTGACGAATGCCGGTGATGGTATCGTGCAGCGTGGCATTGAGCGCGCTGGTGGCCTCACGGGCGGCGGTGGCGCGTGGGGAGACCCAGCGCGAGTAGATCCAGCCCCCTGCGGCGATGAACGGCGTGGGGGCTAGGACGATGAGCGCGAGCTTCGCATCCGCCACCAGCATGACGATGGCGGTGATGAGAATCTGCAGCATGGCGGTGCAGCCCTGCTCGATGCCTTCAAGGATGACGCGCTGGGTCGCAGGCACGTCGTCGGCCAGCTTGGTGAGGATGTCCCCGGTGCTTTGATGGTCAAACCAGTGCAGCGGCAGCAATTCGATCTTCCGGTGCAGCTGGCTGCGCAGATCCGTGATCATGCGCTGCTCAAAGGTGCAGTTCACCCGGGTGCGAAAGTAGAACAACCCTTCGCGCAAAGCGAAGGCCAGCAGCGCCAGACCGCCCGCGCTCCAGATGAGATCGCCGCGCTTCAGCGGGATGATTTCATCCATGAACCAGCGCACCACACCGGGAAACACAAAAATGAGCGAGGTGCCCGCCACAGCCAGCGTGAACTGCCACGCGGCGATGCGCCAATGCCCGCGTGCGAACACAAGCAAGCGGCGCAGCGCGGCGCTGTTCGTCATCGGCTCGGGCTTGTCTTCCATGGGTGTGTGGCTAGACGAGCGAGCAGGGCGCGGGATTCAAACTGAATGTGGAATGCGTGGTATGATGTGCGCCTCATCGTAGGATGGTCGTGGCGTAAGCCCGCCCGTCTGCCAGCGTATCGCAAGCACACTGGCGTAGGAGTGGAATAGTCGAGCCGTCATGCAAAAAGCTGGTAGTTCAACCGCCAATATGACATCCTCAGCTTCTAATGAATCCATGCGCTTTTCGCAGATTTCATCTGCTGACGATCATCTTTTGCTGGGCAGGGGCTGTCGTGCATGACGTGGCGGCTGAAGATCACATACCTGCCGCTCTTACCCAGTCAGGGTTTGGCAAGGTGACTGCCAGCGAGGTTCTGAACGTATGGCAGGCCCTGGGCAATAACTTCACCTCTCCGGAGGAACGATGGCCGATGTGCGACGTCACACTCCAAGACGGAAAGCTTGCTGTTCTCGTTCGCAGGCTCACCTATTCAGAGACTCAGGAGTGGCGGCCTCAGAGGGTCAGCTTCAACACGGACATGACGCACATTAACAAACGGTTCAAAGAACCCACTCATATGATGCGCGTGGGCGAAGATTGGCTCTGCGCTTATGCATACGGCGAGTTTGGCAATCGCTGCTGGCTCTTCTCCAATGCAGGAAAAACAAAGACATTGCTGACCAAGAACCAAATTGTGACACTGGCGACAATAAAAGGCCGGTATTTCGCGACGACGTATGACAGCGAAAAATATGCTTTCGACTTTTCAGAGCTTGTTCCCGGCAGAAATCCCGAACTGAAACCGCTGAATGTGTTTCAATTCAGCATAAGCGGTCTGTTGAGAATACTGCCCAGTCCAGACAAAGAAACACTGTTTCTTATCACTCAAAATACGCTGGCTCGCTGGAATGTGACCACGAATACGAGCATCGCCATGTGTGTGCCGGATCAATGCTTTGCATATTTGGCCTCTGATGCCCACTCCTCTTGCGAAGCCGAAGGGCGCTTTTGGATGGGTGGTCCAGGCTTCGTTTGTAGCATCGATCCCACCGCTGCCGATCTTGCACTCCAGATCTTTGTTCCCAAGGACTGGCTGAGCGGCGCGAAATGAGTCGCTCTCAGCACAGCCCCGGGATTAAAGACAAAACTCAACCCACCAGATGCACCTGTGGCATGGGGACGACGAACTTGCCGCCACGGGCGAGGAAGTCCTGCTCACGCTTGAGGAACTCAGGCATGAAGTGCCACGGCAGCACGAGGTAGTAGTCCGGCTTCAAAGCGCGAGATTCCTCTTCGGAGATGATCTTGATCTGCGTGCCGATGGTGTAGCTGCCCCACTTGACCGGATTGCGGTCGGCAATGGCGGGCACGAGATCGGGCGTGACATTGCAGAACTGCAGCGTGGTGCTGCCCTTGGTGGATGCACCGTAGCCGTGGACCACTTTGCCTTCGGCCTTGGCTTTCTGCAGGAAGGCGGTGAGGTCGGCGCGGATGCGCTCGATGTTTTCGCGGAACACGGCGTAAGGGGCGTCGGAATCGATCGCCATTTCGAATTCGCGGATGCGGAGGTCCTGCACGCGGGCGGCGGCTTCAGCGGAAGGCTTCACCTGGCCGGCATTGGCCACCACGAGACGGAAGCTGCCGCCGTTCACATCGTTGAGGTGCACGTCGATGACTTCGAGGCCGTGATCGCCGAAGAGGCGCTCAAGAACGGCGAGGGAGTAGTACTCCAGGTGCTCATGGCAGATGGTGTCGAAGCTGTTGATGTCCAGCATCGCTGGCAGGTAGCTCTGCTCCAGGATCCAGATGCCGTCCGTGGCGAGCACATCGGCGATGTCCTGCACAAAAGCGTGCGGGTTTTCCAAGTCATAGAACATGGAGATGCTGGTGACGACGCGGGCTTTCTCCGTGGCATGCACGCTCCTAAAGGCGCGGGCGGAGAAGAAGTCGTTCACCACTTCAAAGCCCTTGGCGCGGGCCTTGAGGGCCACGTCCGAAGGATCAATGCCGATGTGGCGCAACCCCTGAGTCTTGTAGCTGGAGAGCAGCGTGCCGTCGTTGCACCCGATGTCGAGCACGATGTCCTTGGCGCGGAGGCTGACAGTCTGCTCCACGAGCTGGGTGATGCCCGACAAATTGTCGATCATGGACTGGTTGATGCCAGACTCATAGTAGTAGCGATGATACAGAACCTTCGGCGGCACCGAGTGGCGCATCTGCACCAGACCGCAGGCGTTTTCATCCTGCGAAGGGTCGCAGCGCACGAGATCGAGAGGGACCTTGCGCTTGATGAGGGCGCTGCCATCAGCGCTGGCAAGCACGCCGCCAATGAATTGATCCCCAAGGCTGACGACAGGAGTGAGGCTGCGTGAGCCGCAAATACGGCAGGTGTTGCGGGTGATGAGGACGGGGCGGAAAGCTTGGATGGCCATGGGTTCAATTGGCATTGTTGTGCTGGTGTGTCCAGCTAGACTTCATTGGCAGGTTCACACGCGGGCGGTGGCCCGGTTGTCGAGGAACCACTGGTAGGTGCGCGCCACACCTTCACGGAAGTCGGTGCTGGCCTTCCAGCCCAGGTTTGCCATGCGGCTGACGTCCAGCAGGCGGCGCGGATTGCCGTCTGGCTGCGTGGTGTCCCAGAGGATTTCACCGGTGTAGCCGATGATGGTTTTGATGACCTCTGCGGCATCGCGGATGCTGATCTCCGCGCCGGTGCCGATGTTGATGATGTCGGGGCTGCTGTAGTTCTCCAGCAGGAAGGCGCAGGCGGAGGCCAGATCGTCCACGAAGAGGAATTCACGCGTCGGCCTGCCACTGCCCCAGAGGGTGACGCTGGGCTTGTTGTGCAGCTTGGCCTCGTGAAAACGGCGGATCAGCGAGGGCAACACGTGGGAGTGCTCGGGGTCAAAATTATCAAAGGGGCCGTACAAATTTGCCGGCATGCCGCAGATAAAATCACGCCCATACTGGTGCCTGTATCCCTGGCAGAGCTTGATCCCTGCGATCTTGGCGACTCCATACGGCGCATTGGTCTCCTCCATCGGCCCGGTCATGAGGCTGTCTTCACGGATGGGCATCTCCACCACCTTTGGGTAAATGCAGGTGCTGCCAAGGAAGAGCAGCTTCTTCGTGTCAAAGCGGTGTGCCGCAGAGAGCACGCTGTTTTGAATCTGCAGATTATTGAGCAGGAAATCGACCGGCTGGGTGTAGCTGGCCTTGATGCCGCCCACGGTGGCCGCCGCGAGGATGACCTGGTCCGGCCGCTCCGCCGCAAAGAAGGCGTCCGTGGCATGCTGGTCACGCAGATCCAGCTCGGCCTTGGTGCGGGTGATGATCTGCCATTCCGGCTTGCCGGCGTAGTGACGCATCAATGCGCGTCCGACAAGACCCTGATGACCCGTGATGAAAAGTTTGCCGCCTGATGAAGACATGCCTGCATGCCTAGCGGATGCGCCTGCGGTGTCCAGCAAAGCTTCATTTTCCGGTGACAATGACGGGGCGGCCTGATCCCGGGCCGGCACTACCATGGCATGGCATATGGCACCATTGTGAAGCAGTTTTGCCGGTGATCAGTCGTGGCTGATTTTCCTCGGCCGCCACTCTCTTGAAGAGAGTGGCGACCCCTACGAGAATCGAACTCGTGTCGCATCCGTGAAAGGGATGTGTCCTAACCGCTAGACGAAGGGGTCGTTTTGCTCGGATTGAGCGGGCGGGGATATTGCTTTCAAAGAAGAATTGCGCAAGAGAAAATTCATTGATTCTGAAATTCTTTTTCGGACAGGCGGTATCCGTTCATTAAAGACAGGGCCGCATCTCCTTTTCGGCGCGAAGTACCATGCAACCCCTACAGGCATAGCCACAAGGATGCTTAACAATGATTCAGATAAGTGAAACCGCTGAAAAATGCTTGAACTGTGTGGCAATAATACTTAACCTCAGTTAAATAACGCTAATGCCGAGGCATTTCTTTATAATTACTAGATTTTTCACACAGGCTTGCTATTTTGATAAGCCGGGCCGCTACATCCGCAGATGAGTTTTTCGTTCCGAAGTTTGTTCCAGCGAGGGGCCGGTTCTAACGAACCGGGGCAAGACCCTCCACAATACTTCGCGGGATCACATCCTCAGAGAATGGCTGGCCCTGGCACGAACAGCCCCTCTTCCATGCAAGCGTCTCCCCCTACACAGTTTCCAGCTGGTGCATCCCCCTTCCAAGTCGGGGGCAATCCACTTTTCAGAACAGCTGGCAACGAACCGATTGCTGCACCGCCGATCAATTCAGCCGCAGGAATGTCGCCTTTCAGCGTCATCGGAGCCACGCCCACGAATTCACCGCTAACCGTCGGCGATGTGATCCACCAGCTCCCAGCCGAAGTGGTGCGCATGGGGGCGCTGCCTGCGGAGCAGCCTCTTTCCCTGCCACCTGCCCTGCTGGAAAACGCCCTGCGCAGCGGACAGGCGGCGCTGCCTGTCTTTGAACTCTACCGGGTCTGCCCAGCGCTTTTCCAAGTGCCCATCTCACCTCAGGATCCACGCATGGTGTCCCTGCCAGCGGCCAAGCTTCCGGGTTTGATCGCGCAAGCCCGCGAGGTCAATGGTGCGGCCCCCGCTCCTGCCGCAGCCCCATCACCCGCACCGTTTTCCTTCGGCCCGCCCGCATCGCCCCTGGGCACTCCTTTCCAAATGAGCCCGCCGAACGCCGAACCTTCGGCGCAGCAGCCTCCAGCATCGCCTTTCTCATTTGGCGCGAGTCCCAATGGCTCGCCCTTTGGCATGCCGCAGCAGCCCGCAGCACCTGCGCCCTCTGCACCAGCAGGGTCTCCCTTCTCGTTCGGTGGTGGCCAGAATGGCTCGCCCTTCGGCACCTCGCAGCAGCCAGCCGCAGCCGCTCCCACCAGCTCAGCCGCTTCTCCCTTCTCACTGGGTGGCAGCCCAAATGGCTCCCCCTTCGGCACCTCGCAGCAGCCAGCCGCCCCCGCTCCCGCCAGCTCAGCCGCATCTCCCTTCTCACTGGGTGGCAGCCCAAATGGCTCGCCCTTCGGCCCGCCGCAGCAGCCCGCAGCACCTGCGCCCGCCAGCTCAACTGGATCTCCTTTCTCCTTGGGCGGTGGCCCGAATGGCTCGCCTTTCGGCACCTCGCAGCAAGCCGAAGCACCAACGCCCTCAGCACCAGCAGGATCTCCTTTCTCGTTCGGTGGCAGCCCAAATGGCTCCCCCTTCAGCACCCCGCAACAGCAACCCGCAGCACCTGCTCCCGCAACATCGGCAGGATCTCCCTTCTCTCTAGGCGGTGGCGCGAATGGTTCGCCCTTCGGCACCTCACAGCAAGCCGAAGCACTTGCGCCCTCAACACCAGCAGGATCTCCTTTCTCGCTCGGTGGTGGCCCGAATGGCTCGCCCTTCGGTAGTCCGCAGCAGCAAGCCGAAGCACCTGTACCCTCAACACCAGCGGGATCTCCCTTCTCGTTCGGTGTTAGCCCGAATGGTTCGCCCTTCGGCAGTCCGCAGCAACAGCCCGCAGCGTCTGCTCCCGCGACATCGGCAGGCTCTCTCTTCTCATTGAGTGGTGGCCCAAATGGTTCGCTCTTCGGCAGCCCGCAGCAGCAGCCTGCAGCAGCTGCGCCATCCGCTTCCCCGTTTGCCCCTGCACCGGCGGAAAATTGGTCTGCTGCGTCTTCCGCGACGGCGCAGCCACAGGCATCCATTTCCACCTTGTTCACGCCCGCAGCACAGCAGCGAGCATCCACGCCTTCAGACGTGGCCACGGCCCCCGCAATGCCCTTTGGTTCCGCTTTCGTCTCTGCCATGAAGGAGGCGCCACCACCGGCCGAGTCACCTGCGCCGAACGGTTTTGCTCCACAGCCACAAGCTCCCGCGCCAAACTCGTTTGCCTCCCAGCCGCAAGCTCCCGCGACGAATGCCTTCGGCTCACAGGCACCAGCAGGGGCGCCCGGCTCATCAGGCATGGCGAAGCTTGGATTCGCTGCCGTTTTAGCCGGTTACAGTGTGGAAGAACTGGGCTTCAACCCGGCCACTCTCCCCGCGTGGATCACCACCAGCGTGCAGGCCAGCGCGCTGCACGAACAGATTGCCTCCGGCAACGTGGTGCTGGAACTCGGCATGCTCATTGATGGCATCTCCGATTTCGGTTTCCGCAACACGCTCTCCAACGCGAAGCGCGACTTCAAGATCAAGCTGCCCCAGAACGAGGTGTTTCACTCGCTCACCAACATGTCGGCGGCACCTGCGGCGGCAGCCACCTTTGGCAGTCCCAGCCCGGCAGCAGCCCCAGCCCCTGCCCGCTTCTCGGTGCAGCCCCATCCTCAGCAGCAGCCAGATCAGAATTCGCAGCCCATGTTCGCTGCTTCTTCTCCACCTGCCCCCGCTGAACCCCAGCAGCCAGCTCCGATGTTCGCTGCGGCATTGGCTCCCTTTACCCAAAGCCAGCCTGCGGCAGCTTCCTCTCCCAACTCAGCCTTTGGCTCCCCTCAGCCAGCCAGCGTACCTGCACAGTTTGGATTTTCTCCTCCTGCTGCACCCGCCGAAGGGGCCCCGCCTCCAGCACCGGGAGGACTCTCATTTCCCTCAGCACAGCCGGCGTCTGCATCGCCATCGAACCCCCTGCAGCCACTTGCCGGAGCGTTTCAATCCTTCGGTGCATCGCCGTCGCCATCAGGGGCTCCTTCAGCTTCTCCGCAGAGTGCACCTCTGGCTGGGACGGTGAAACCCTTCGATCCTTTTGCCTCCTCCTCCACCGGCCCCCTTTCAGGCAAAGGGCCTGCGGAATCAGGGTTTAGCAGCGCCCAGTTGCTTGGGCAGGTTCCCACACCGCAGACCACTGCCCCTGTCCCTGCTTTTGCACCCGCGCCCGAGGTCAAACCAGCCTCCAGCCTGTTTGCCACACCCGCGCCTGCGCCAGTTTCGTTTCAGCCCACTCCTTCCTTCGCTCCGGCCCTGGAAGAAATTCCATCGTTCTCCACGCCTGCGGCCCCGGCACCACAGCCTGCCTCGCGTGGGTTGTTCAGCTCCCCGTCGCTGAATGTACCGCTGTTTTCAGAGGCGGCGGCACCGCAGTCCAGACCAGAACCCAAATTCGCTCCGGCTGCACCCGCTTTGTTCAGGACACCCGCAGCTCAAGCCACACCGCTCGCGGCGGCTCCGGCTAAAATGGCGGCGGTGAAGCATTCCTTCCTCGGTCTTTCCCCGCTCGACACCCAGACGGATCAGCTCCTGCTGCGCGCCCTGCTGGGCACTGAGGAGAAACTGGCCGCGCCACGCGTCGTTGAACTGCTGGCCCTGCAGCCGGGTCTGAGCGCCTGCGTCTGCCTGCACGGCTCCCAGGTGCTCAGCCATGCGGATTTATCCAAGGAGGATGCCGTGGAATTCCAGCGCCAGGCGCCGGACATCGCCCGTCAGTTGCGCGGTCTCGCTCCGCTCATTGGCATTGAAGGTGCCGAAACTTTCACGCTCAATGCGGGTGGTCGTTTGCTGACGTTCTGCTTCCCAGGGGAATCCATCATCGGCGTGCTGCATGATGACGAACCCTCCACCGGCATGCGCGACAAGATCACTCTCATCGCCCGCGAACTCGCCCGCATGCTGGACTAAAAGCCCGGCGTTCAGCGTCAGGCTGCGGTCTTCATTTCATTCCATTCGTCATTCCCCTCCGCCATGCCCAGCATCAATCACGACGACCGCACCGTCAGTTTCAAGATCGTCTACTGCGGCAGTCCGCTCAGCGGGAAAACGTCCAATCTCCAGCAGATCCACGCCAAGCTGGACCCCAATGGCTGCAGCGATCTCGTCTCGCTCTCGACCGCGCAGGACCGCACCCTCTTCTTCGACTTCCTCGCCGTCGAGGCGGATGCCCTACCCGGTTACAAGACCACCTTTCATCTCTACACCGTTCCCGGCCAGATCACCTACAATGCCACGCTGCAACTCGTGCTCAGGCAGGCCGATGGAGTGGTCTTCGTGGCGGATTCCCAGATGGACCGCCAGCGCGACAATCTGCACTCGTTGCAAAGCCTGGAAGCCAACCTGCGCATGAACGGCAGCGCGCTCGACCGCCTGCCCATCGTGATTCAATACAACAAGCGTGACCTGCCCAATGCCGCGCCGGTGGAATACCTGGAGTACCTTTTCAACAACCGGCCCACGCCCTTTCTCAGTTTCGAATCGGACGCACGCAGCGGTCGCAATGTGCTGGCCACGCTGAATGCCATCTCCCAGGCCGTGCTGCATCAGTTCCGCCTGCGCACCGCGCCTGCAGACAGCACCTCCGCCACCCCTCACGAGCTTCCCACCCACGCTCTCGCCGCGTAAACCCGCCTTGTGCTTTGACCATGGAACTCACCGCCCTCGCCTCCATTCCCGAAGTCATTCAGATCGCTATCGCTGATGACGCCGGGCGTCTGCTCGATTGCGCGGGCGATGCCGAACAACCCACCGCCGCCATCCTGGTGCTGGCGCATGCCACCCTGTCTGCCGCCTCCGAACTGGGCCGCCGGTCCGGCAGCGGCGATTGCTTGGAGATCGTCCAGCAGCATGACGGCGGCGTCATTTACCTTCACGGTCTGCCACAGCGCCGCGTGCTGCTCGTCCGCTGCCGAAATACCGACGTCATTCCCCTGATCCGTACGGCTTGTGAAGGACTGGCAAAGCCCATCACGACCCGCATCCGCCCTGTCTCTGCGCCTTCCATGAATCTCTCCGACGCGCTTCACGCAGAGCCAGCTTGGTAAACAAGGAATGGGAGACTCCCATCCCGCTGCCTACCCCGGCCTTTCCAAGGCCGGGTTTTTCGTCGATACGATCCTCCTGCCGTGAGTTCCGTGTATTCCATCCTTCCCTTTTTCCTGCTCCTCTGTGCCCTTCCAGCGCAGGCCTTGGAACGCTTTGATTTCTCCGCGCCGCTCATGGCCACCACCTTCCGCATCTCCGTGCATGCGGACACGAAAGCCCAGGCGGAAGCCGCCGCCGATGCCGCCTTCAAACGCATCGCCGCACTCAACGCCGTCTTCTCCGACTACGAGCCCAACAGCGAGCTCATGCAGCTCTGCAATGCCGGACCCAACAAGCCCTTCAAAGCCAGCGACGATCTTTTCAAACTCATCTCGCACTCCCTCGAATTCGCACGCCTCACCGAGGGCGCCCTGGACATCACCTGCGGCAATCTCACCCACCTCTGGCGGCGTACCAAACGCACCCACAAACTGCCCCCCGCAGACCGCCTCCAGCAGGCGTTCACCGCCACCGACTGGCGCGCCGTGCAGATGGATGCCAAAGCGCACACCATCACGCTGCTGAAGCCAGGCATGCTGCTCGATCTCGGTGGCATCGCCAAAGGCTACGCCGCCGATGCCGGCCTGCGCGTGCTGCGTGAGCACGGCCTCACCCGCGCCCTCGTCATGGCGGGCGGAGACATCGCCATCGGCGATCCACCACCGGGAGAGGATGCCTGGGAGATCAAACTGCGGCAGTTTGCCAGCGCCGCACCGGAAGAAAAACTGGAGAGCGTGCGCCTGCACAACTGCGGCGTCTCGACCTCGGGAGACTTGTACCAGTTCACCGAGATCGAAGGCGTTCGTTACTCCCACATCGTCTCGCCTCAGACCGGACTGGGACTCACGGAGCGTATCGCCTGCTCCGTGATCGCCCCGGACTGCATGACCAGCGATGCCCTCGACACCGCCATCTGCGTGATGGGAAAGGAGCGCGGCCTCAAAATGGCGGTGCAGGTCAAAGGTGTGACGGTGCGGTTTGTGGAGTGAGCCTGGATTAGACATGCCGTAAGAGTTCAGCAAAGCTGGCGCTCCCCGGGCAGAATCCAGCTCAACAACGAAGACCAAGGCCCCCTGAACGAATGGGACAATGCATCCTTCAAGGGCAGACAAGACGATGAATCACTGAAATGATCCACCCGCTTACCCATTGCTGCCACCACCGGGCCGCGCATTGTTTTGCATGACCTCCTCCGGCCTGCGCAAAAGTCTTGATGTAGTGGCCGCGATTGAAGCGGCCAAGGGGGCGATTGTCCTGCTGGCGGGTTTTGGGCTGCTGGGGCTGTTGCACCGGGATCTGCACGTGTGGAGCAGCGAAATCGTGGAGCATTTGCATCTCAATCCGGCCCGGAAGTATCCCCACATCTTCATTGATCTGTTTTCCTCGTTCACCGACCAGCGTCTGTGGTTGATGGCCGGCATGGCGCTGCTGTATTCCACGATCCGCTTTGCGGAGGCCTACGGGTTGTGGAAGCAGAAAGCGTGGGCCGAATGGCTGGCTCTCGTGGGCGGCTGCATCTACCTGCCACCCGAGGTTTATGCGATCTACGAGAAAGCAAGCGTCATCCATGTGTCCGCCCTGGTGGTCAATCTGGTGATCGTGCTGCTGGTGGCCAAGGTACTGCTGCAAAAGCGCAAAACTAGGCAGACTCACTAAGCAGGCAGATTCCCCTGCCGAGTGGAGCCGTCTTTCTTGCGAATGTTTTACATCGTTCTGACACATCTTCTTCAAGATGTGGGAATCTGCGACCAGACAACGAAAGCGGCGCAAGGCTGCCAGTCGCAATTTTCAGATAGTGGTTCCTGCATGGCTGTTGGTACACACTTCAAAGAACCGGGGTGGATCGAGTGATCCACCCCGTTTTTTGTACCTACCGACTGCAAAAAGCGGTCAGATTTCCACTTGCAGATAAATCCACGGGTCTCGTTGCTGCGATATGTTGTGCCCACGGCACTCTATCCCATGAAATACACCCTCATCGTCGCCACCCTCCTGCTCACCCTTTTCCCTGCTCTGGCTTCGGCTGGCACGGTCAAACTTCCGGAGGACAAACCAGCGACGACGGTCAGCATCCCGGATTCCTGGGAGCCCGAAGCCTCTGACGACGGCATCCTCGCCGAATCCGCCGACAATGTGGCTACGATCTACCTCGAAGTGGTGGCCGACGAGAAGCAGATGGACAGCGTCATTGAGGAAAGCCTCAAATGGCTGACCGAAGATCATGAGGTGAAGGTGGATGCCGCCACCAAAGAAACCAAAGACTTTGAAGACTCCGGCCGCAAGTGGAGCCGCATCTCATGGAGCGGCGAGAGCAAGGAGTGGGGCCCTGCCGTGATCGGCTTCCTCTTCACCGAAGTGGGAGACGGCAAGGTGCTGACCATCACCTACTGGATCTCGAAGAAAGACAGCGAGAAGAGCCTGGAAACTCTGGGCAAGATCTTCTCCAGCGTGAAGTCGGTTCCTTAATCAGGCGCTGAAAGCAGTTTCACAGGGCGGCTCCGATTCATCGGAACCGCCTTTTTTCTTGCCGTCTCAGGCAGGATTTAGTTAAAGCATGCTCCACCATGCGCACTGAATTCGGCAATACTTGGAAACAGATACGCTCTATTTTTATCGCCGGTCTGGTCATAGGCGCGGTGGCAGCCGTGGCGATTGGTGCCATGAACCACCATCAAGGACGCCCGCTGGATCTGAAGCTCCTGCTGGGAATCTGCGTGGGCATGGGATGTTTGCTTCCGGTGTTCGTGCTGCCCACCCTGCTTTTTTCCATCCGTATCGAAGACGGCGTCATCTCCCACTGGCTGTGCCACCGCAAGAAGCTCGCTGAAGGCCGCGTGGATGATCTGACGAAGGTGGAAATCGCCGTGGGCAGCGGTGCGAAGTTTTACTTTGCCAGCCGGAAACCCATTTCCTTCATGGGGGCTGATCTGATGGTCCTGCAGGCAATGTGCCTGCACATCATGGAACTGCGTCCGGACTTCGATCACTTCGTCTTCGGCTCCCGTGCCGCGATGATTCTCAAGGCGGTGAAGCTGTTTCAATCGAAGCGGCAGCCTCCTGCCGATCCCGCACCTTAGATCACCGCCCTTTGTCGGCGAAACTCTCCCGGCGTCATGCCTGCACGCTTTCGAAACGCCTCGGCCATGTACTGCGGGTGCGTGAAGCCGCAGCGGGCGGCGATGGCATCGAGCGTGAGATCGGTCTGAGTGAGTAGTTTTTCCACCGCCGCAAAGCGGATGCGGTTGATCTCCTCCCCCGGGCTGCGGCCGATGAGCGCCTTCATGCGGCGCTCAAGCACGCTGCGTGAGAGCGCCGTCTCCCGCGCAACCCGCGTCACATCAATCTGCTCTGTGGCATGCTGGCGGATGAAGCGCAGCGCTTCGGCTATGCGGGGATCTTCGACCGCGACGATGTCGCTGGACTGACGCACGACGATGTCCCCCGGCGCCAGCAGATGCTTTTCTCCGGGCTTGGGCACACGCCGTTTCGCCATCCATTCATCAAGCATGCTCGCTGCTTCGTAACCCACGGCCTGCCCGCGCAAGCGCACGCTGGAGAGCGGTGGGGAGGCGGTGTCGCAGAGCATGTTGTCATTCTCCGCCCCGACAACCGCCACCTCCTCCGGCACGGCGATGCCTGCACGGCGCGCCGCATCCAGCAGCCAGAAGCCGAGCTGATCATTCACCGCAAACACGCCCACGGGTTTCTCCAAAGACGTCAGCCATTCGGATAAGGCGCGCTGGTGCTCATCCCAGCGCAGCCGCTTCGTCCCTGCCCCGCCGGATTTGAACAGGGAGCACTCGAAGCCATGCGCACGCAGAGTTTGCGTAAAGTACTCGCTGCGTTCGACGAAGAAGGCCTCGGCGGTGTCCAGATAGCAGGCGAAGCGTTGGAAGCCTCGATTGCGCAGATGCTCCGCTACCCGCGTGCCCACGATGCGGTTGTCCATGCCGACAAAGGGAAACGAATGCGGCAGCACCGTGGTGCGGAGTTCGATCACCGGCAGCTTCGTCGCCTTGAGCTGGCGCAGCATCGCGGCATCGACGGTGCGTGAGAGAATGCCGTCTCCGGGCCAGTCTTTGAGCCAGTCAGGGAAACGGCTGCGCAGATCGCGTGGCTCCAGATACAGCGACCACGGGCCGTGCTCCGCCACATAACGCCGGATGCCGCGCACGATGTCACGGCCATAAGACCGCGAAGTATCGACAAGAACGGCGACCTGCGGGATGCGGTCGGGTTGGGGACGTGGAGCCTTTGGCATGACAGGATGCAAACCGGAATCCTCCCCCGGAAGCAAGCAGGAATCGTGAGACGCATGGGAGGATTATTTTTGTAACGAAACCGCGCCCGAGGGGTTATTTCCCCGACATGAGATTTTCCCGCCTCGCTGCCACTCCTGCCATGCTGATCAAAGTGATCAGCACCGCACTTGTGACCGCCTGCCTCGCCGCTTCATCAAAACTGCCTCCGAATGAGGTGAAGATCACCACGGATGACCATTACCGCCGCATCCAGGCCAATGGCATTCCCGATCACACGCCCGGCCAGTTCCCCAACCGGCACAATCCCAACGTGATCGCGCCACAGAGCTACGACTACAAAGTGCCGCTGCATCCGAAGGTCGCGGAAAAGCCGGTGCCCTTTCACTTGCAGCCCTTCGGCATCGCGGTGAACGGCGTTGTCTTTGATCCCTTCGCCGCTGAGTGGTGGCAGGGCAATCCGGCGAGCGGCTGGCAGTATGAACCGCATGGCGGGGCGATTGATCTCGGGCTCGATGCGAGCAACGCTCACGTGCAGCCCAATGGGGCCTACCACTACCACGGCATCCCCAACGGCATGATCGAAAAAATCGCCGGCGACAAACCGAAGATGGTGCTCGTCGGTTGGGCGGCAGATGGTTTTCCCATTTATGGCCCCTGGGGTTACAGCACGGCGCAGGATGGCAACAGCGCCTTGAAGAAGCTCGATTCCAGCTATGCCATCAAGGCAGGCACCCGCCCCGCTGGCTCTCCCGGTGGCAAGTATGATGGGTCCTTTGTGCAGGACTACGAATACATCGAAGGCAGCGGCGACCTGGATGCCGGCAACGGCCGCTTTGGAGTGACGCCTGAATTTCCCAAGGGCACCTATTATTACGTGCTCACCGATGAGTATCCCTACGTGCCACGTCAGTTCGCCGGCACACCGGATGCCAGCTTTGCACGGCGGGGTCCTCCCGGCGGCGGCTTAGGCCCTCCGGGACGCGGTCGGCGTGGTGGCCCGGGAGGTCCCCCCGGCGGCCCCGGCATGCGCCCACCTCCAGGTTTCTTCCCACCCCCGTTTTGATCTCGTCAGACGGTTGCATGCGTGATGGTCGCAGGCGATGGGCAGGAGATGACTGACCACCCGCTGCTGCGCCGACTGCCGAAATCCACCGACTGCTCCAATGATGAGCTGCTGGCGGGGTTTCTTGACTACGTGGCGGAGAAAAACCTGGAGCTTTACCCTGCGCAGGAGGAGGCCATCTTGGAGCTGTTTGATGATCGCAACGTGATCCTCAACACCCCCACGGGCTCGGGCAAATCGCTGGTGGCGCTGGCTCTGCATTTTCGCTCCCTCGCGAAAGGTTGCCGCTCCGTATACACCTGTCCCATCAAGGCACTGGTGAATGAGAAGTTTCTTTCCCTGTGCCGCGACTTCGGCCCTGACAACGTGGGCATGGCGACGGGAGATGCCACGGTGAACCGCAACGCGCCCATCCTCTGCTGCACGGCGGAAATTCTCTCAAACTACGCGCTTCGGGATGGAGCTGAGGCCCCCTTTCGCGAAGTCATCATGGATGAGTTTCACTACTACTCCGACCGTGAGCGCGGCGTGGCCTGGCAGGTGCCGCTGCTGACGATGAGCAACTCCCGCTTTCTGCTGATGTCCGCCACAATGGGCGGCTCCGATTTCTTCAAAGAGAAGATCACCAACCTGACCAAGGCCGAGACCACCGTGGTGGCCGCGTATGAGCGGCCGGTACCGCTGGAATTCAGCTATGCGCAGACGTCCGTGGATATGACGCTGCAGGAGCTCGTGACGGCCAACAAAGCGCCGGTGTATCTGGTGCACTTCACGCAGAATGAAGCCGCACAGGCAGCGCAGGATTTGATGAGCCTGAACTTCTGCACCGCCGCGGAAAAGGCATCGATTAAAGAAGCGATGCAGGGCGCGAAGTTCACCAGCCCCTATGGCAAGGAAGTGAAGAAGTATCTCAGCCATGGCGTGGGCATTCATCATGCCGGGCTGCTGCCAAAGTATCGCGTGCTGGTGGAGAAACTGGCGCAGCGCGGCCTGCTGAAAGTGATCTGCGGCACGGACACTTTGGGCGTCGGCGTGAATGTGCCCATCCGCACCGTGCTGCTCACGCGCTTGAGCAAGTATGGCGGCGAAAAGGTGGCCACACTGAGCGCGCGTGACTTCCACCAGATCACCGGACGTGCCGGACGGCGTGGGTATGACGACGTGGGCTACGTCGTCTGCCAGGCACCGGAGCACGTGGTGGAGAATGCGAAGATGGAGGCGAAGGCTGCCGGCGATGTGAAAAAGATGCGCAAGATGGTGAAGAAGAAAGCACCGGAGGGCTTCGTGGGCTGGAATGAAGACACCTTCAAAAAGCTGCAAAGCGCCGCACCGGAGCCGCTGATGTCGCGCTTTCAAGTCTCGCATGGCATGTTGCTTCAAGTGCTCAGCCGCAAAGGCGATGCCTGTGCCGCGATGCGCCAGCTCATTGCAGACTCGCACGAAACAACCAACGCGAAGAAACAGCACGAGAAGCGTGCCTGGGAGCTGTTTCGCGCGCTGGTGCGGCGCAAGATCATCGAGATCATCCCCACAGCGCAGCGTGATGAGGACGGCACCAAGCTGCGGCTCAATGTGGAGTTGCAGGAGGATTTCTCGCTGAACTACACGCTCTCGCTTTATCTCATCGACACCCTCGCGCTCATTGATCCCGCCTCGCCCACCTATGCGGCGGATGTGATGACGCTGTGCGAATCCATCCTCGAAAATCCGGACATCATCCTGCGCCGTCAGCTCGATCAGGTGAAGGACGAGGCCATGGTGGCGATGAAGAACGAAGGCGTGCCATTTGAAGAACGCATCGCCAAGCTGGAGGAGCTGGAATACCCGAAACCCTGCCGCGACTTCATCTACAGCACCTTCAACGCCTTCAGCGAGGCGCACCCATGGATTGGCCAGGAGAACATCCGCCCCAAGAGCATCGCGCGCGAGATGTTCGAGAACTTCCGCACCTTCAGCGACTACATCAACGACTACGAACTGCACCGTGCCGAAGGCGTGCTGCTACGCCATCTCTCCGGCGTGCATAAGGTGCTGGCGCAAACCGTGCCTGAGAACTTCAAGACCGAGCCCGTGCAGGAGATGGAAGCCTGGATCGCCGGAGTGCTGCGCGGCACAGACTCCAGCCTGTTGGATGAATGGGAGCGTATGCGCGATCCCAACTTCAAGCCGGACGAGCCGCAGGAAAAACCAGCCGAAGCGCCCGACATCACACGCAACAAACGCGAATTCACCGCCCTCATCCGCACCGAGATCTTCCGCTTTCTGCGCCCCTTCTCCGTTGAAAACTACCCAGCCGCAGTCAGCACCGTCAGCGGCCCACTCAACGCCGAAGCCCTGGCATCTCTCATGGAACCGTATTACGCGGAGCATGAGCGCATCCGCCTCGACAACGAAGCCCGCAACGGCCGCCATACCTACGTGGAACCGAGCGAGGACAACACCTCCTGGCGCATCTGCCAGGTGCTGATCGATCCCGAAGAACTGAACGACTGGCAGGTGGAGTTTGCTGTGGATCTCGCTCAAGCCCGTGAGGATGGCAAGCCAGCGCTGAAACTGCTGACCGTGCGGAAAATCGAATAGCGCACCGCCTGAAGTACGATGGACACTCCTGTCCGTCGATCAGCGCATGGCAAGCACAATGACCTGCGAACGCCCCCAGAGTCGGCCGGTTTGGCGGCGAGGGGTTTGCGTGATGAAGAATGTCTTGTTCGCCAAACACACTCAACCTACTTCTGGAAAGAGCGTTTTGAAGTTCGACAGCGTTGGAGATGATGTGAGCGCTGATCGACGGACAAGAGTGTCCATCGTACTCCATTTGCGGCGCAACTGGCGCTACTTCTCCACCCTCACCGCCGAATGTTTGTAACTCGGCTGCCGACTATGAGGATCATAGGAGGCATGCGTGAGCTGGTTCACGCGGCTGTCATGCATCGGCAAAAACACCTCACCAGGAGAGACCGTGGTGGTTAGCCGTGCTTTGACCGTGAGCTCAGCCCGCTTCGAAATGACGCGCACCATCATGCCATCGCGTACGCCGAGACGGGCAGCATCCTGCGCATTGAGATCCAGCATCAACTCTTCAGGAATCATCTTCGCCAGCACTGCGGACTTCCCAGTGCGTGTCTCCGTATGCCACTGCGCGCTGGTGCCGCGCCCGGTGATCAAAATCAACGGATACTCATTGCTGCTCTGTTCCGGCGCGGCTTCCGGCGCATCAAAGACAAACTTCGCGCGCTTGTCCGGAGTGAAAAACTGTCCGTCCTCAAACAAGCGGCGCTCCTTCCAGCTTGAAGCTTCAAACTTGGAACTTTGAGCTCTGGAAAATGGCCACTGCACACCGCCGGATTTGCGCAGCATCTCATGCCCATTGATGCCCGTGATGTCACAGGGCTGGTCTTCCGTGCAGCGCTGCAGCACGCGAAAGACCGCCTCCGGACTGCTCCATGCACGAAACAAGTCATCACAACCCCAGTAATGGGCGATGAGACGGAAGATGTGAAAATCCGCCAGCGCCTGACCCGGCGCACGATGAACTTTGGGACTGTACCCGATGCGGCGCTCGCTGTTGATGAAGCAGCCCTCCTTTTCACCCCAGCCCGCCGCTGGAAGCACCAGATGCGCACGCTTCGCCGTTTCAGTCGTGCAGTACATGTCCTGCACCACCACGAAGTCGAGCTTGTCGAGAATGCGGTTGATCTCGTTTTGGTCGATCCACGAATGGCTTGGATTGGTGGCCACAAACCACAACGCCTTCACCTTGCCTTCGTCAGCCGCTTTGAGGATCTGATCATATGCCATGCTGGGCCTGTCAGGAATACGCTCCACCGGAATGCCGGTGGCGGCGGCGACTTTCTCGCGATGCCGTGGATTGCGAAAATCATGCCCGCCAAGCAGATTCGTGGTGTTGGAGAAGAGGCGTGAGCCCATGGCATTGCACTGTCCCGTGATCGAATTGGCGCCGGTGCCGGGTTTGCCAATGTTCCCTGTCATCAGTGCCAGATTGATGATGGCTTGTGCGGTGCGGGTGGCTTGATGCCCTTGATTCACTCCCATCGTCCACCAGAACGAGACACGCGGTGATCCGGAGATGATGGTCTGCGCAAAATGAACGAGGCGATGCACACTAATGCCTGTTTCCTGCGAGACGCGCGCCGGATGGAAGTCCGCGAGGAAGCGCTGAAAGTCATCAAAGCCACTGGTGTGCTGCTCCACGAAGGAGGTGTCCACGCCGCCGTCGCGGATGATGAGATGGGCGAGACCGTAGAGGAGCGTGAGATCGCTTTTGGGCTTGATGGCATAATGTTGAGTGGCGGCCATGGCCGTCTCCGTGGTCCGTGGATCAACGACGATGATCTGCGGCTGGCGTTTGTTCCGCAGCACGCGCTGCCACATGATCGGATGCGCGATGCACGGATTTGCACCGATGAAGACAAGCACATCGCTTTCTTCAAAATCAGCATACGTGAACGGCGGCGCATCAAAACCAAAGCTCTCCTTGTAGGCGGTAACAGCAGTGGCCATGCACTGGCGCGTATTGCCATCTCCATGGATCATGCCCATTCCAAACTTTGCCAGAGCGCCGAGGTAGGCCATCTCCTCAAACATGATCTGTCCGGTGCTCAGGTAGGCTGCGGCCTCTGGGCCGTGCTTATCCAGGATGCCGCGCATTTGGTCGCAGAAATAACGAAGTGCAGTATCCCAATTGACCTCCTTGCCATGTAGAATCGGCATCCTGGCACGGTCCGGAGCATCCAGAACACTCAGCGCTTCCCAGCCCTTGGGACACGCAGCACCGAGGTTGACCGGATAGTCGGGATCCGGCGTGAGATTGACCGCTGCGCCATCTTTCAGATGGACTTTAAGCCCGCAGCCGGTGGAGCAAAAGCCACAGACCGCGGTCGTCGTCGCATCCGGCATCAGGTGGGATGGCACCTGTCCGAGGCCAAACCTCGCGGGTTCACGCACGAGGTCAGCCGTGAGAGGGCCGGCCCATTCTCGCAAGGTCATTGCCGGCAGCTTGATGGCAGGGAGTTTCATCATGTTCAGTTCCCCGGCATTTTTGAGCCAGCGGCGGCAGTGAAGAAATAACGCCTCTCCATCAACTGACTGCCAAAAGTCAGCAGCAGCGACAAGCTCAACATCCACCCCACCGAGGCCCCGGCGGCGATCATAACAGGGATCAACAAGCCTGTGACAATGAGCAGCAGCCCCCGCGCTTCGATTTGCTTCGAAAGGTGTTTCTGCAATACGCGCGCTGATTTGTGCCAGGCACAGTTCTCATCGGCCAAAGCCCGCCGATAGCCGGAAATCTCCCAAAGCGACAAACTCCAACGACATACCAGCGAGAATGTCATGGCCCACGAAGCGATGACCATGCCGGTCCAGCTCCAAACGACGGCACACAAGACGCCTCCCAGCAGCAACATCGTGCCAAGGAATTTGGCGGCGACATTCTGCATCGACCAAAACGGCCTGCGAGTGTCCACATACACCATCACCGAACACCAAACGGCGATCAGGGCTGCGCCTGCAGTCCCCGTGACAGCCAGCCGCATCCATTCAAAATTCCCGAGCCACCAGGTCACAAAGATCGCCTGCCCGCCTGCTGGCAAAGCACCAAAGGCCATGATCTCGCGGGACAGCCACGATTTGCGCCAGCCAAGAAACGCTCTCCAGGCCTTTAATGGCTGCCCCAAATGCAGCGTGCTCAAAGCCACTCCGGCAAGCCCCACAACAAGGGCTGCTGCACTGGTCATGGCGGCCTGCTGCAAGGTGATCAAATTCATCCACATGGCGATGGCGCAACCGATGAAGCCCCCGGCGCTCATCTGCGTGAGAACTAGCATCCATGCGAGCGGATCATGCCCATGATCAAGATCCAGCCGGCCCGCATCTGCCGGTCTGGCGGATATTGGAAGCGGTTTCGAAGAAACATAGGTCGTTGTAGGACGAGTGTAGCTTGAATCAAACGCACCCGTGATGATGCTGCCACGATCCGGCACTGCATCGAGTTTCACGACCTTGATTTTGATCGCTTCGTTTGGGCAGGACTGCACACAGGCAGGTGCCTCCACTTCTGCGAGACGCCCCTGGCACATGTCACACTTCCGCACAATGCCACGCTTCAGATTGAACTTCGGCACCTCATATGGGCACTTCAAAATGCAGTAGCTGCAGCCGATGCACTGGTCATCCAGATGCCTCACAATGCCCGTGACCACGTCCTTGTCATAGGCCAGCACCGGGCAGCCATCCGCACAGGCGGGCTCTGCACAGTGATGGCAGGCGGTGGTGACGGTTTGCAGATAAGGCTGCTTCCGGGTGCCGACGAGCAAGCCCATGTCGCGCCAGCTTTCACCATCATCGAGTCCGTTCAGGGAATGACAGGCTGCCACGCAGGCTTTGCAGCCGGTGCAGGCGTCCAGATTGACCTCAAATGCATACTGCTCACCGGGATCCGGCTTGCTCAACGGGATGAGATGCGTGAAGCGATCACGCACTGATTTAGAATCGTATTCGTCGGAGAAAAGAGCAACAGGAGTGCGCAGCGTCTGCTGCTCGCGAAGCGCCGCGTCGATGATGCTGACGGCAGAGCCGCCGGCTGAGATCGAGCGCTCCAGATCGCACATCATGACTCAGAGCTGAACACCTCCTGCAGTTGACCGACCGTGTGCCGATTGCAGAAGGCATGAAAAGTTTCCTCAGCGCTGCGCTTGTCCAGATAACCTTTGAGCATCGCCTCAAGGGTGGAACCGAGAGATTCGAAGGCCACGCCGCTGAAGATCTGGCGGCCAATCTTGCGATTCTCACCAAAGCCACCACCCACGGTGATGTGGTAGCCTTCCCCGCTTTCAGATTTCACCTTGGTGCCGAGCAGGCCGATGTCTCCCATGAAGTGCTGGGCACAGGAGTGAGCGCAGCCGGTGAAGTGAATGTTCACGGGCTTGTCAAGCTTCACGCGCTTGTCGAGATACTCCATCATGGAGATGGCGTGCCCCTTGGTATCGGTGGCAGCAAACTTGCAGTACTTGTTGCCGGTGCAGGCCACAAAGCCGCTTTTGAGATTCGACTGCTCGCTGGGAAAGCCCAGCTTCTTCAGCGACTTTGCCACCGTGGCAGCGTAGGCCGCCTTGATGTTCGGAATGATGAAGTTCTGCCAGACTGTGAGCCGGATCTCACCAGAGCCATAACTGTCAGCCAGATCTGCAATGCGGTCGAGTTGCCTGGCGGTCATCTGCCCCACGGGAACGCTGGCACCGATGTAAACCAAGCCCTCCTGTTTCTGCGGAAACATGCCAACGTGTGAATGCCCCTGCTGGGAGAATTCTCGCTTAGCCTGGCACGGTGCCGTAGGCGCAAGGCGGGTAAGTTTGAACTTCAGCAGCTTCTCAGCTTCGACCAGCACACCATCCAGGCCCTTGTCTTCGATCACATACTTGAAACGCGCCTTCTTGCGGTTCGTACGGTCACCAAACTGGATAAAGACTCGCAGCAGCGCGACCATGACGTCATTGAGCTGTTCCGGCTTCACGATGACACCCCAGTCACTGGCAAAAGTCTGATGTCCTGTGACGCCACCCAAAGCGATGCGGAAGTACACTCCCGGCTCGATGCCCTCACTGTTCTCGCCGATCTTCACGGCACTGGCGCCGATGTCATTGGTATCCTCCACCGCCGAGATGAGGCCACCGCCATCATAGGCGATGTTAAACTTGCGTGGCAAATCGTAGAATTCCTTTGAAGCAATGATGAGCGTGGCGAGTTCGTTCACCAGCGGACGCACATCAATGAGTTCATGCGGATCATAGCCCGCGCATGGGTTCATCGTGATGTTGCGAATGTTGTCCGCACCCGCACCTTTGGAGTGCAGGCCACAGCCCTGGATGCGGCGCAGCACTTCGGGACAGTTCTTCGGCTCGATGAGGCGGATCTGAAAATTGTTCCGAGTGGTGATCTGAATGTAACCCGTGGTGAGTTCCCGGGCGATGGCAGCAAGCTCCCGCAACTGATAGCTCTTCACGATGCCGCCGGGAATGCGCAACCGGCACATGTAGCCGTCCTTCACAGGATTCAGCCAGAAGAGCCCGTTCCATTTGTAGCGAAACACCGACTCGGGCTCGGGCTTGGAATTCCACCGTGCATCCATGACGAGCTGCTCGATGGCGTCAAAAGGATGCAGCTCACGTTTGATGCGCTCCTCCTTGGTCAGATCATCCAACGCGGGTCCGGCAGGCGCAGCAGCCGGTGCAGGCGCCAGATCACCAAAGGAGACTCCGCCTGCGGCAATGCCGGCAAAAAATCCTTCGAGGTAGCGCTTCTGCTCGCTGGAAAAATCAGTGTTCATCGGGAGCACAGCGGGAGGTGGTTCAATAGACATCGCGGGCATAGCGTTTCTCCTTTTTCATTTGGTTGACGTAGGCGGCGGCCTCCTCGGCTGTTTTTCCACCGGCGGTTTGGATGATGCTGTGCAGCGCATCATCAACATCTTTGGCCATGCGTTTGGCGTCACCACACACATAGAAGTGTGCCCCCTCCTCCAGCCACTGCCAGAGTTCCGTGGCGGCCTGCAGCATGCGTGTTTGCACGTAGATCTTTTCTTCCTGATCGCGGCTGAAGGCGGTGTCCAGCCGTGTGAGGTGCCCTTTTTGAACCCACTCAATGATCTGGTCGTGGTAGAGGAAGTCGCTGGCGCGCTTTTGATCTCCGAAGAACAGCCAGTTTTTTCCCGAGGCCTGTGTTGCTTCACGCTCTTCGAGGAAGGCACGGAACGGCGCGATGCCGGTGCCCGGGCCGACCATGATAACGGGCCTCGTGAGATCCGCAGGCAGACGAAAATGATTGGCTGCATGGAAGTAGATGCCAGTGGTCTCTTCGAGCGGCAGGCGATCCGCCAGGAACGTGGAAGCCACCCCCTTGTGAGCCACTCCATCGCTGCTGTAGCGGACCGCCGCGACGCAGAGATGGACTTCATTCTCGTGCTTCTTGATGCTCGAAGCGATGGAGTAGAGGCGAGGCTGCAGCTTGCGCAGATTTTCCACGAACGCCATGAGAGTCAGGCTGGCTTCAGGCCTTTTTCCGTAGAGGTTTCTCACTTCATAGTGCTTGATGAGCGCCTCCCTTAGCGGTGCGCTGCCACCGTCAGGCAGCGCTACCACCGCCTGCGGATCAAAGGCATGCGCAGCGATGACCGCATCCACCACTTCCGGGCAGTTTTGCACGAACACACCCAGAGCGTCTCCCACCTCGTAGGTCAGATCGCTGCCGGTGAGTGAAAAAGCAATGTGTCGGGTGTCCTTGCTGCTGCCCCGGGTATTCAAAGGCACGTTGGCGATGAGCTTGGCTGGGAACGGCTTCTTTTTGCTATAGCCTGTCTCTTCTACCTCTGCTGCACCAACGACTGCGGCAGATGCCGCTGCGGAATCTCCGCTCAAGACCGTGAAAGCATTGGAGCTCCACTTCTTCGCGAGATCATCGAACTCCACGTCGCAATCAACCCTGTCCACAATGCGCTTCGCGCCGAGTTCGGCGAGGCGTGTGTCGAGCTTCTTGCCGGCAAGGCAGAAAGTATCACCGTAGTTTTTGTCTCCTAGCGCGAGAATGCTGTACTGCACGCCATCCAGTTTCGGACTGCTGCCATTTTGATTGAGGCTGTCCCAGAAGGACACGGCATTGTCAGGCATGTCCCCTTCCCCCCAGGTGCTGGTGATGAGAAGGACGTTTTGTTCTTTGACAAGGTCGGAGGGTTGCAGCGAGTCGAGGCCTGCAGCGCGCGCTGCAAAACCCCGACCCGATGCTTCCCTGGCCAGCCGCTTGGCCAAACTTTCCGCATTACCGCTCTGACTGCCGAAGGCGATGAGGAGCGGGGTGGCTGCCTTCTGGGGCGAAACCACGGAGGCGGCTGCGGAGCCGCGATTGAGCACACCGGCGAGGAAGCCATTGAGCCAGGCTCGCTGCTCGGTGGAGAAGGGTGCGTTGTCAGGAATGACGGGGACTGAGTTCATGTTAGCGGCGGTGGGGGAATTGAAGTGCGTCACTTCTGGGACAGGAGCCTGAAAGCCAGCCAGATCGTGGTGAGCAAAAAGATGAAAAAGCCGGTCTTGTAGAAGGCGACCGGGTTGCGTTCGATCAGCGGAGTGTCCGCTTCATAGAAAGGCTGCACGCGTTCGGGATGATTGAGATCATGCGCCAGCTCGGAGTAATGCTGGTAGCGGCGTGCGGGCTTGATGGCGATGGCACGGTGAATGACAGCCTCCAGCCATGATGGAATGTTCGGATTGATCTTGGACAGCCGCTTCGCCACATGGAAAACAGGCGTCTGGAAGCGCTCGATCTGACCGTAAGGCAGCCTGCCCGTGAGCGCCTGATACAGCGTGACACCAATGGCAAAGATCTCTGTGCGCTCGCTGATGGGAACGCTGTGAAAGCGCTCCGGTGCAAGGTAGCTGGCAGTACCAGCACGTGATGAGACGGAGAAGATGGCGGCAGCGCTGCCGAGATCGACAAGCTTGAAGGTGAGGCGCGTGTAGTCACCGATGCAGAGGATGTTCTCCGGCTTGATGTCACCATGAGCGAGGTCCAGGCGCAGGAGCGTCTGCGTGGCTTCCGCGAGAAACTTCCCCAGCGCGATGGCGGAGTCCACCGAGAGCACGCGCTCGCGCAGCACGGCGGCAAGGCTTGGCGCATCCGCAAACTCCATGAGATAGTAGCGCATGGTCTGCCCCGGCGGCTCGTAGGAGCGGACGAAGTGCGCGGACTGCGCACGAGTGGCGTTCCACGTCTCATGTGTGAAGGCTTCGAGATGCTGCGGGCTGTCCACCGCCTCCACGGGTGCAAATTTCATGACCACGCGATGGCCGTCCTTTTCAGCCAGCCACACGCGGCTGGTTCCATGAAACGAGCGCATGAGTTCATACCCGTCGATCTTGTCACCCTTTTTCAAAACTGCGGGAATGGTGAGCGGGCGTGCATTCATGGCGTGAAGTCTGCCGGTTTGCTGGATGTCGAGAACAAGGGCGCTCATGTCGTCCAGCGTTTCATCCTTCGCCTTCTGGCGCGCCGTCTGCACAATTCCACGAGCTGAGCTGTGACGGGAAAGCGCCATGGCGATCTCATCCTTTGACACATGATTGGACACACCGTCAGAGCACAGGAAAGCCACATCACCGTCCTGCAGCGTGAGCGTGAAACAGGCAGGCTCAATCTCCGAACTCATGCCGAGCGCACGCGTGAGGATGTGGGAGCGCTCCGTCTCCACGTGTGTGGTGGAGAGCGTGTTCAGCTTTCCTTCACGCCAGAGCCAGATGGAGGAGTCTCCGAGATTGATGCCATGCAGCGTGTCTCCCTCGATCACCACTGCGGCCAGCGTGGCCACCATCTCTGTGCGTTCATAGCGCACCTGTGACTCCTGATACAGCGCCAGATTGAGGATGCGGGCAAAGGTGGTGAGCGCCTGCTGCGGCGACCAGGAGCGCGGACGTGCGCTGTAATGCTCAATGAGAGAGCTCACCGCACGCTGCGCCGCCTCTCGCGCGGGTTCGCCGCTGCCCGCGCCGTCGCTGAGCACGGCGATGACGGTTTGATCCCACGAGCGCACGGCAAAGGCATCGGAAGAAGGAATCCCTTCTTCTCTGGCCATGCCGTGACTGGTGGTGAGAACTTTCATCACTTCGGAAAAACAAGGTGCGGACTAAATGCGTGCCTCAGCCAGAGCGCCCCAGGTGGTGCGCCAGCGGAGTTTGACGAAATTGAGGCCGACAAGGGCCAGAATGCACAGCGTGGAAAAAGCGAGCAGACCTGCGAGATAGCTGCCCGTGAGGCCCTTGGAAAAGCCCAACGAACTGGCGAGCATGAAGCCGCCCAGCCCACCACCACAGCCCACCAGGCCGGTCATCACACCAATGTCCTTGGCAAAGCGCTGCGGGAGCAGCTGAAAGACGGAGCCATTGGCCATGCCGAAAGCGCAGGAAGCCAGGAAGAAACCAAAGGCGCAAAGCCCGATCGTTCCTGCACAAGCCGCCAGCACCAGCGCCAGTGCTGCAGCAAGAAAAAAGACATGCAGGGCGCGAATACCACCGAGACGATCGGCCAGCGCACCTCCTACCGGCCTGCCCAGAGCCCCCACCAGCGTGCACAGCGCCGCCCAGGTGCCAGCCTCGACTGGCTGAAGATGAAACTCGGACGTGAAGTAGATGATGAGTGATGCGGCCAGTCCGGAGAAACCGCCGAAGCTGATGGTGTAGAAGAAGCAGAACCAGTGCGCGTCTTTCTCCTTCAGCAGGTTCACATAATCCTTGAGCGTCTTCTTTTTCACCTTCACCTGCGCCTCCTTGGAGAACACGATGTAGATGACGAGCACCAGGAGCAGCGGGATGAGAGCCAGACCAAAAACGGCATTCCAGCCATAAATGACAGCCAGCCGTGGCGCCAGGATCGCATCAATGACCACGCCGACATTTCCCGCACCTGCGAGGCCCAGCACCAGCCCCTGCATGTGCGGCGGATACCAGCGCCCAGCCTGAGGCAGCGCCACGGCAAAGCTGGCACCGGCAACGCCAAGCACCACTCCCAGCATCAAAGTGTGTGAAAACTGGTGCAGGCCCGTGAGCCACGCCGTGGTCATGCCTGCGATGACGATGAGCTGCGCCATGATGCCCGTGTTCTTGGCACCGATGCGGTCCACCAGCATCCCAAGCAGGATGCGAATGAATGCACCCGACAAGTAGGGCACCGCCACCATCAGCCCCTTCTCCTGAGGTGTGAGCCCAAGAGAGGACCCGATCTGCGCCCCAAGCGCACCGAGAATGGTCCAGACCATGAAACTGACATCAAAGTACAGAAACGAAGTTAACAGCGTGGGCCAGTGTCCGGAGGTTTTGAGATCGGCTAATTTCATGAGGTTGGGTGGAAGTTCTATCCCTTCTATGAGAGCTTTCCCCGTGCCAAGTGTGCTAGGGCAATCCACGAACGCCTTGAATGTTTTTTATATTATTGATGAATTTCTCTCATGCATAAAAACCCAGTCGCCTGCCGCTTGATAAACTGGTCGCGGCAGGCGGCGGGTCCGGCAGATCAGAAGTCGATCTGCACCTGAACGTAACCAAACTGGGCATTGCTCGCCGCACCAGTCTGCTTCAGGTAATCACCAGCGATAAAATAGCTGTAGCCGGTCAGAAACGCGACGTGAGGGTTGAGCTTGTAGCTCACGGTGAGGTCAAACTCCTGCCCGCGGAAACTGCTCGCATTGTTGGCGGCGGCGCTGAGAGGGCGAACTTTGGTGGCACCGTTGGCACGATACCATGCGTCAGCATTGTTGGCGTTCCAGTAGAGATGGTAGTCCAGCATCACCTTCATCTTGGGCGTCGGCATGAAGCTGAAATTCACCTGGGGGTTGTGCACGTTCATCCAGGCCGTGGTGTCCATGTAGCCGTAGAACAGATGGTTCGTCGGATACAGGTTCTGGAAGGTGCCGATCTTGCCATCGTTAGGATCACCATCGCCGCTGGCATAGTTGTATTGCAGACCAAAACGTGGCTTCCAGGCGTGCTTGAGCCAGTTGTAGCCAGCACCCCAGTGGCCGGCGTAGGCGGTGAGAGAACGACCGCCCACCTTGCCGGTTTGGAAGTCCATCTCGGTGTCATAGTCGAAGCCGTTCAGCTTCTTCGGATCGCCTTTCCACAGCGTGCCCAGAGTGACAAAGCTCGTTGAGCCAGTCGGTGCGCCGAAGTTTGCCGTGCCGTCATCCCGGTTGTGAAACACATAGAAGTCCGTGGTGGTGTTGAAGGGCACAAAGAGCGTGCTCAGGTAGATTCCGCTCATGAAGGCATTGCGGTGATCCGATTGATCAATGAAATCCGACTTGTTCCATTTGTTGTTGGCAAAGTTCACCGGGCTGGCAGTGAAGAGATCAAGAGACCATTTGCTCGCAGTATAGCGAAACTTAAAGGCGTCAAAAGTGCGCGCCTGATTCGCCCATTCCAGCGGCCCCAGGAGACGTTGATCGCCATAGGACAGGAACTGGCGACCGAGGACGGAGCTGAATCCCTTTTTGAGATTGCCGATCTGGATGTAGGCCTTGAGGACATCAAAGACATCATCGCCTTCAGCGCCGTTCACTCCGATCTGGCGCGCCCGGCTGCCGCCGATTTCACGCACGTCCTGTCCCTGCACATAGAGCTTGAGCCATGGATTCAAATCATACCCAAGTCCGAGACGAAAACGCTGGAGCAGCCAGGCAGCGTCCTGCGGACTGTTGACGGCGCTGTTGAAGTCGAAGTTGTTGTCACGGATTTCGTAGCGCATCTTTTCCTGCACATCCACAGTCAGCTTGCCCATCTTCATGGGAGCATAGGTGGGCGGCGGAGGGGCCAGCGTGAAGCCCGGGACAGGCGCTGGTGCGGGGGCCGTGGATTTGGGTGCGGGAGTTTGGGCGAATGCCAGCGAGGAAGTCGCCAGCAAAAGCGGGAGTAGCCTTTTCATGGGGTGTAGTGGGTGGGTGTGTTGTTGATTCGGCTAAGCGGCGGCTGCAGGGAAATTGGGGGCATGGGTGGCCAGTTCGGCGGCCATGTCTGGAGACGGGACAAACTTCGGATCACGGCTGGGGCGGATGTGCGACTTGTCATTGAGGAAGGTGATGAGCCGCTCGCGCAACTCGTAGTAACGCGGGTCTTCCATGATCTGCTTGCGATTGCGTGGACGCTCGAAAGGGATTTGCAAAATATCACCCACTTCGGCCTCGGGGCCATCCGTCATCATCACGACGCGATCCGAGAGAAAGATGGCTTCGTCCACATCATGCGTGACCATGAGGGTCGTGATGCGGTTGCGCCTCCACAGTTCGAGCAGCACCTCCTGGAGTTCATAACGAGTGAGTGAATCCAGCATGCCAAAGGGCTCGTCCAGCAGCAGCATTTTGGGCTGCAGGGCAAACGCACGGGCAATGCCCACGCGCTGGCGCATCCCCTGGGAAAGTTCACCGGGATGCTTGTGCATCGCATCGCCAAGACCAACGATGGTAAGGTAATACTCCGCCATGTGACGACGCTCCGCTTTGCTGGCGGTGTAGTAGACCTGATTCACGCCGAGCATGACGTTTTCAAAGGCCGTCATCCAGGGCAGCAGGCAGGGCGACTGAAACACAATGCCACGGTCCGGACCCGGGCCGCTGGCTTCACGCCCCGCAAGGATCATGTTGCCCTGGCTGAGGTCGCTCAGGCCGGCCACCATCATGAGCACCGTGCTCTTGCCGCAGCCGCTGTGGCCAATGAGCGTGGCGAACTCGCCCTCCTTCAATTTGAGATTGAAGTTTTTGACGATCGTTGCCGGCCCTTTCGGCGTCTCGTACGTCTTCCACAGACGATCCAGTTCAAGCATGGGAGGAGAGGATTTCATGCGACCACCTCCACTTCTTCACGTTTGGAGTCGGAGCGCCGCCTGGGACCGGCGCGGTTGAGAAACTGCAACGAGTTCACGTGTGTCAGATCTTCAGGAAGGATGTCTGGCAGCGTGAGCTTGACACTGGTTTTGGGTTTCATGCGCCCCTTGGCATCCAACAGAGTGTTGATGAGCTGAGTGCGGAGTTTTTTGAATTTAGGATCGTGATTGAGCGTCTTTCGATCTCGTGGCCGCTCGATATCGACCAAAATCGGCTCGCCGAGGGTTGCGGGGGCGGTGGGCAGCAGTGGAATGACACGGTCCGCCAGCAACAATGCCTCATCGGGATCATTCGTGATCCACAGCACCGTGGTGAGGTTTTGACGCCAGATCTCGCTGATCTCGTCCTGAATCGTCGCCCGAGTGAGCGCATCCAAGGCACTCAAAGGTTCATCCAACAGCAGCACCTTGGGATTCATCGACAGGGTACGAGCCACCGCCACGCGCTGCCGCATGCCGCCGGAGAGTTCCTTCGGCAGCTTGTGCGCCGCGGGCTTCAGCTTCACCATGTCGATGTACTTCTGTACATGCTCTTTGCGCTGCGCGGGCGTCCAGTCTTTGAAGACCTCATCCACTGCCAGCGCGATGTTTTCCTCCACCGTCAGCCAGGGCAGCAAGGAGTAGTTCTGAAAGACCAAGCCCCGATCTGGCCCCGGCCCGGTGATGGTCTCACCGGAGATCGTGGCCACGCCTGCATCAGGCTTTACCAGACCGGAGATGAGATTGATCAGCGTGCTTTTGCCGGATCCGGAGTATCCAACGATGACGACGAACTCCCCTTCCTCCAGGGAGAGATTGATGTTCTTGAGAACTTCCGTGCGTGTGCCCGGCAGCCCAAAGCCTTTGGAGGCACCTTTGATTTCGATAAGCGGCATATCTGGATCAGAGTTGAGGGTTAGGCGGTCTTGAACCGCGATTCAACGACACTCATCAGGCGGTCGAGAATGTAGCCAACGACGCCAATGGTGAGGATGCAGAGAATGATGTGGGCGTAGCTGTTGGCGTTGTATTGCTGCCAGAGGAATCCGCCCACACCGGGTCTGCCGGTGAGCATTTCCACCGCCACGATCACAAGCCAGGCGATGCCGAGGCTCAGGCGGAATCCCGTAAACATGTATGGCAACGTGGCAGGAACCAGGACCTTCCAAAGCGTTTTTGATTTGGAGAGCTTGAGCACCTTGGCCACATTCAGGTAATCCTGCGGCACAGCACGCACGCCGACGGCGGTGTTCATCACCGTGGGCCACATCGCACAGATGGCGATGGTGAAAAGCGCTGCGGCATCAGAGGCTCCAAAGGTCGTGCGGCCCTCACCATTCACGATTTTGACGCCACTGAAGAGAATCATTCCCAGCGGCAACCATGCGAGAGGAGAAACCGGTCTAAGCACCTGGATGATGGGATCAAATGCGATGGCAAACTTCTTCGAAAGGCCCAGGAAGAAACCAATAGGAGTGCCTATGATGAGGGCGATGAAGTACCCCTGCACCACCAGCACCAGAGACATCCACGTAAACCGCAAGATGCCCTGATCCAACTCTCCACGCTTGGCGAACGGCTCCGTAATGTAGAGCTTGCTTGCCGTCCATGTCTCGACCGGAGTCGGGAGATCGGCGGAAAGGCCAGCGCGTTTCGTGACTTTGATCTTGTCACCGAAATCATCCACTTTTTCAGTGGTCATGGACTTCCCGGCAATTGCGTACCAAAGAATACCACATGCTAATATTGCACCGAGCGGCAATAGGATGAATTCGAGTTTGAAGCGTTGGATCAGGTGCATAATGCGGCTATGCGGTCTGGGGTTAGGCTTTGAGAGTTTTCACCGCGAATGATGCGGCATAGGCTTCGAGATCGGACTTCGGATCGAAGGTGACACCGTCGAAAAGCGTTTCGGGCTTTTCATCGACACCGCCGTGGGTGTAGCCGATTTCCTTCATGGCCTCTTCGTAGATATCCGAGCGCATGACTTGCTTCGCCACGCCTTCGTAGTCGGACGCGCCATCCACGAATCCCCAGCGGCGGAGCTGAGTGAGCCACCACTTGGCATACTTGGCTTGCGGGTAGTTGCAGTTGCGATCACTGAAGATCATGTAGTTCGGGTCCTTGAACTTGCGGCCGTCACCCATGTTGTACTTGCCTTGCAGACGCCCCAGGATGGCCTCGGGCGGGCAGTTGATGTAGGTCGCAGCGCTGACGATGTTCGCCTGCTCTTCGCGGTTCTCCATCTTGTCGAGCCAGACACTGGCCTCATGCAGCGCCTTGAGCACCGCTTTGACAGTCTTCGGATTCTTCGCGGCAAATTCCTCGCTAAAGGCGCAGACTTTTTCAGGATGATCCTTCCAGATCCCCTGCGTGGCGATGGAGGTGTAGCCAATGTCCTCTGCAATGGTCTTTGCATTCCAAGGTTCACCCACACAAAAGCCGTCCATCTTGCCGACCTTCATGTTCGCCACCATCTGGGGCGGCGGCACAGTGATAAGGGAGACATCAGCACCAGCACCAGCGGCATCGCCGGGATTGATGCCGCCGGCGGCGAGGTAGTAGCGAATCCACATCGCGTGCGTTCCCGGCGGAAAGGTCATCGCAAAGGTGAGCGGATTGCCTTTGGCCTTGGCTTCATCCACGAAGGGCTTCAGGGCCTTCGGATCATCTGCAACTTTGCCTTTGAAGGTGTTGGCGAGCGTGATGGCCTGACCATTTCGGTTGATGATCCACGGTGCGATCATCGGCTTCTTCGGTGCGCCGCCGAGTCCCATCGTGCTTGCGATCGGCATGCCGAGCAGCATGTGCGTGGCCTGGATGTCCCCATTGGTGAGTGAATCGCGGATGGCCGCCCAGCTGGCGCCTTTGCTGACGGTGGAATTGACGCCGTATTTTTTGAACAGTCCTTTTTCGTGCGCCACGACGATGCTGGAACAATCGGTGAGGGCGATCATGCCAAACTTCATGTCGGGTGACTCGGGAGAGTCATCGGCATAGGCGGAGCCGATCCAGCCCTGAGGCAGACCGGAGAACAGAGCACCGAGACCGGCGGTGGCGCCGGTGCGCAGAATGGAACGACGGGTGAGTGGAGAGGAGGGATTCATGCTTGAACGAGTTTGGAGCGTTTGTTGTTTTTGGCGGGGGTGCGGGCGGCTGCTTTGGCTTTGGGAAATTGGAGTTCGGCAGTCCACGCTTCGTGCAATGCGGTGGCTGCATCGGTGTATTGACTGCTGGTCAGCAGACCGTGTGCGATGAACTGATCGAGCAGCCAGCGTCCGCGCTCACTCACGGGCAAGTTGGCGTCACGACGGTGGAAAATGTGGAAATCCGTGACCGCCACGGATTTGTCGAAGCCGAGATCCAGGGGGCCAACGAGCGAGCGTTTCAGGATCTTCTCAGACCCGGAAAAGTAGCCGCTGTCGGCAAGAACGCGGACAACTTCTGGGCGGTTATCCTTGGCATCACAGAACTCACAGGCCTCTTTCAAGGCGTTGATGATCGCCTGGGACTCTGCCCCATGAGCACTGACAAATCGCTCGGTGGTGAGCAGTACTTTTTCAGGATGCCCCGGGGCTAGCTGTTCGCTGGTGGCAGCGATCCAGCCGATGCCTTGATCGACGGCATAGGAGTTCCAAGGTTCACCGACGCAGTAACCATCAATGAGACCTGCCGCAAGACTGGAAGCCATCTGCGTTGGCGGCAGCGCGACGATGCGAACATCCTTTTCAACATCAATGCCGCCTGCCTGCAGCCACTGGCGCAGGAGAAAATTGTGGGAGGAGTAGCGGGACACCATGGCAAAGGTGAAGCGGCGGCTGAAGGCGCTGCGGATGAGCTTTTTCAAACTGGTGGCATCACGCACACCACGGTTCCACAGATCCCGGCTGAGAGTGATCGCGTTGCCATGCAAATTGAAGACAAACGGAGCGACCACCCGACATGGCGGACCGCTTATCCCGAGACGCATGGCCAGCGCCAGACCGGCAATGGCGTGCACCGCGTCCAGCTGGCCGTAGAGCAGCTTTTCCCGGATGGTGGCCCAGCCAACCTCACAGCTCAACTCGACATGCACACCGTGTTTGCGGAACAGATCCATCTTTCTGGCCACCAGCAATGGAGCGCAATCAACCAGGGGAATGAACCCGATGCGGACTGGCTGAACGACCCCGGCTAATGTGGATTTTTGGACTGTGGAGAGCTTCTGCATGCCCCGACATATCAGCATCAGGCGAGCCACGTGCCAGAATTTCGCCAGAAACAAGGCGCAATGTTTTTCAATTGATGTATGAATCGCATTCATGGATCAAGCCATCGACACCCGACAGCTCCGCGCCTTCGTCCGCCTGGCACGCAGCGGCAGCTTCACGCAGACCGGACGCGAACTGCACCTCACGCAGAGTGCTGTCAGTCATGCCATCAAGTCCCTGGAGACAGACCTCGGCAGCCGGCTGTTTCACCGCCAGGGCAAGCACGTACACCTCACGCATGCAGGGCGCGAGCTGCTGCCACATGCAGAAACGATCCTGCAGTCCATGAGCCACGCACGGGCGGTGCTCGGAACGCTGGACCAGATGCCGCGTGGCAAACTGAAAATAGGCTGCACCACCGCAGCGGCGCAGTTCATTCTGCCCACTGTGCTGCGCGAGTTCAAAGAGTCCTTCCCGCTCTATGAGATCAAGGTCACCTGCGGAGAAACCCCGGACACGATCGAGCGACTGGTGAGCAATGAAATCGACCTCGCGGTCAGCCTGCGTCCGCTTGACGTCTCCCGCATGAACTGCCACGCCATCTTTGATGACGAACTGGAGTTTCTCGTCTCTCCCCTGCACCGCTGGGCTCAGACGCGGCCAAAGCTGAAGGATGCGGCAAACGAGACCTTCATTGTTGCGAGCCGCAACAGCATGAACTTCTCGATGATTCAGGAATACTTTCTCAAGAACGGCGTGCGTCTGAGTTCTTTCATTGAGCTGGGCAGCTCCGAGGCCACGGTTGAACTGGCCAAGCTGGGCATCGGCGTGGCGATCGCCGCACGTTGGATTGCGCGTGCTGAGATCGAAGCAGGGCAGTTGATCGCACTGCCGCTGCCGAAAGCCAAGCTCAAACGCCGCTGGATCGTCTCAACCCTCAAGAACCGCCCGCTAAACCTGCCCGAGCGTACGTTCATCGGACTTTGCGAGGAAGTGGGCCGGCGGATGAGCAACGACAATCTGTGAAAGCGCCGAGCAGACTTCGAGCAATCTCCGCCGAAGATCCGCAGCCTCCGCCGCCAACTCGCGTTGCTCACGCTCATATTGAACACGACCTTCCACCGTTTCGATTTTCACCGGTTCATAGCCGAGAGAGCTCAGATCATAAGGGCTTGCCCGCATGTCGAGGTCCCGGCCCTTGAGCGCCAGTTCAAAACACTCGCCGATCAAATCGGAGCCGGTCCAGGGCCAGAGCTTGGAAGACCACTTGTACAAATCCATGTTCGCATGCAGGCAGGCCGCCTGCTCGAGATCAGGACGAGAATCGAGCGTGGGCTGCAGGACATTCAACGGTCGCGCATCCGACGTAAAAAAACGAAACGCATCATAGTGTGAGCAGCACACGGGAAGAGACTCCACAAAGGCGGCGAGTTCATGCGGTGGCAGACGCAGTTCATAGCCTTGATGCCGCACCTGCTTCACTGACTGACGGTACACCATGGCCCACTCATGCAGGCCGAAGCAGGTGAACCTCCCTGCCCTGCCCAGGATGCGCGTGCAGAGCATGGCCACCCAGGCGGCGAACTCTCGCTCTCGCTGCATGAATCGCCTCTCGTCCACACGCAGAAACCCCTTTTCGCAAACGAACCGATCACTTTGCAACCAAGGGCATGCTTCGAGATCAGCGCTGGTGACTTCCAGTCCCACACTGTAAGGCGGCACCCATTGCTTGAGCTTCGCTGGCGCAAAGCTGTAGTAGGTGAAGAGAAAATCATGCACCGGATGTTTCGCGTCTCGGCTGCGGCGGTCCACGAAAGCGTCAGCATGTGCGGCAACGCGCGCTGCATGATCGTGCATACGCTGCCTCCACTCTTCCCTGCTCCAAATGATCATGGCACCAGCAAGGTCGCGAGTCCGAGAAAGGTGCCCATGCTGATCACATCCGTGGCGGTGGTGAGAAAGATGCTGGATGCGGTGGCAGGATCAGCGCCAAACTTTCTCAGCAGCAACGGAATCAACGCACCACTCAAGCCGCTGACGACGCAGCTAAAAGTCATCGCGACCCACACCACGAACGCAAGCACGAGTGCGTTGGGATTGTGATTCATGCGTGCATAGATCCCCATGCCGATGCCTGCGGAAATACCGACGAGCATGCCGTTATACAAACCTAGCAAACCCTCTTTGATCACGAGCCGGCGTTCATCTCCCGGTTTCAGATCACCCAGCGTCATACCGCGCAAGGTCACCGCAAGTGCCTGGCATCCCGTATTGCCAGACTGTCCGGCTAGCACCGGCAGAAACGCAGCAAGCAGCACGAGGCGGCCGAGCGTACCCTCAAACACCCCGACAACGGTCGCAGCGATGAAGCAGGTGACGAGATTGATCTGCAGCCATGGATGACGGAAACGCAGGCTGCGCAGCAGCGGTGTGGAGAGTCGCTCCTCCTTTTCCACCCCCACCATCGATCCAACCTGGGCACTGATTTCGATGGCCCGCGCCTCGAACAAGGTCTGCCCGCGCACCAAGCCCAGCAGGATGCCGTCTTTGCTGCACACAGGATAGACGGGGTAGTGCTTGTTGACGACGAGCTTCATCGCCTCGGTCAGCTCCATGTTGGGGTCGAGCTTGAAGGGGTCCCGCACCATCACATCCTTGAGTCTGGCGTCCGGCTCGGCGAGCATGAGATCGCGCATCACCAGCAGGCCGAGCAGGCGCCCCTGTTCATCCGTGATATAACCGTAGGTGATAAAGGCCTTCTTCGCGAGCTTGCGCACTTCTTCGATGGTGTCGCGCGCGCTTGCGTCAGGTCGGAAGACTGCCACCGGCTCCTCCATCAGCCAGCCGACACTGTCTTCGGGATGTTCGCGGTTGCTGGCCCACTGCCTGGCCTTTTGCAAAGGCACAAACGTCATGGCCGCAGTCCGCGGTTCTTCCTGCATCTCCTCAAGCACGTGCTGAGCCACCATGGGGTTCAGCTGTTGCAGCACCTTGGCGGCATCCTCGCCCGAGGCTTGCTCCAGCAGATCAGCGGCATCATGCGCCCCACTTTGAGATACGGCGTCGAGCAGGGATTCAGAAGACGATTTCATACTGTAAGAAAAGCGTAACCGAACCGTCGGCGCTTGTCATCGCCAACGCGAAAAAAACCTCGCACAGGGCGCGCAGACGGGCACATTCAGCCCATGTCCCTGTACGACCGCGACTACATGCGTGAAGGACCGCCACGTTCCGTTGCCGGAATGGTGCGGGAATTTACGGCATTCCACGTAATCCTTGGGATCAATATTGCGGTGTTTGTCATGCAGTTCGTGTTTGAGACCGGCTGGGTCCGACACCCCCTGACGGGGGAGATGTACATGCCCCTGGGCGGCGTGAGCGTGCATGAACTGATGCGTGGCAATGTCTGGACGCTCTTCACCTACATGTTTGTGCATGGCAGTGTGGTGCACTTTGCCCTGAACATGATGATGCTGTGGTTCGCCGGGCGTGGGGTGCAGCAGCTGTTTGGCAGCCGCCATTTCACCCTGATCTATATTTTCTCCGGCGTGGTGGGCGCCGCCACAGAGATGGCCGTGAATGGTTTTGTGACAGGTGACATGACCACGCCCCTCGTGGGCGCTTCTGCGGCGGTTTTTGGTTTGCTCATGGCGCTGGCGGTGGTGATGCCGGATGAAAAAATCACTGCGTTCATCTACTTCATCATCCCCGTGCATCTGCGCCTTTGGACACTGGCCAAGGGCCTGTTCATCATCCAGCTGGTCTTTGGCCTGGCAGGCATCCTGTTTCATATCCTGCCCGAAGGGATGCAGATCGCTTACTTTGCCCACCTTGGCGGCGCGGCACTGGGCTGGTTTTACGCACGCAGCCTCGGCTATGGCGGCAGACCTCTGACCTACGCCAGTCAGTGGCAGCCGACACAGTACCGGCAGCCGCGCAAACCGGCCATGGCCCGTTCGCGTTCACGGCCGGCAAACGAACTCGAAATAGACACGGTTCCCCTGGCCTCGCAGCGGCAGCTGGACTCGGTGGAAGCGTGGATGGAGGAGGTGGTGAATCCTCTGCTGGATAAAATGAACCTGCACGGGAAAGACAGCCTCACGGCGGAGGAGTTGCTCACTTTGGAACGAGCCAGCCGGGAAGTGGATCGCCGCCGACAGGCCAAAGGTGGCTGAAACTGCACCCCGTCCCATGCTTCCCACACGCTCCGCACGTCTGGCCGCCTTGCTCCTTTTGGCCCTGCTGTTTGGCTGGACGGTACGTTCCTGCCGCAAAGGAAAAACAACCCTCCTTCCACCACCAGCTCCAATCGCGGCCCCGCTTCACGAAACGCCGCCCAGCAGCTTTCCTGACGAATGATCGCTTTCAGCCGTCTTTCCCTTTTCTGAATTCGTAGCTCTCTTCCTATGTCCATCGCCACCCGCAAAGGAGATCAAGGCCAGACCGACCTGCTGTTTGGCTGTCGCCTCGCCAAATCCCATCCTCGAGTTCACGCCCTTGGTGCGGTGGATGAACTGAACGCCGCCCTCGGCCCCCTGCGCATCGCCGCTGCACGCGAGGAGACGCAGCAAATCGTACCCAAGGTGCAGCGCTGGCTCATTGAACTCATGGGAGAGCTGGCCACCCCACCCGGCGATGAAAGCCGTTATGCAGCCACTCATCCCGATCGCATTTCCACCCCCAACGTCGAGCGGCTGGATGAGTGGGTGGCCAAGCTGGAGGCTGGTGGCGCGCTCAAATTCAAAGGTTGGGCACTGCCCGGCGAAGCCGGTGTGATGAGCGGTGCCTATGCCGATCTCGCCCGCGTGGCCTGCCGCCGTGCCGAGCGCAACGTCATCGACCTGCAGGGCACGGACGATCATGTGCCCAATGAGGAGATCATCCGCTTCCTCAACCGCTTGTCAGATGTGCTGTGGCTGCTGGCGCGGTGGGAGGAGCAAGTGGCCTCTCCATCCTGAGGATGTGGAGACTTGTCTGACAGCTTTGCATAACCATTCATCAGCGGGGCTGCTGGCAGGCAAAAAAAACGGAGTGATGCATGGCATCACTCCGTGTTGGAACAGTCTGCTGCTTCAGCTTATTTCGGGGCGTCAGCCGCTGGCTTGGCAGGTTCTGCCGGTTTGTCAGCCGCTGGTTTGGCGGGCTCTGCCGGCTTGTCAGGCGCTGGCTGGGCGGGTTTTGTGCCCGTGGCGGGGTTGGCATCAGGAGACGGGGCCGGCTTGAGTTCGGTCTTGGGAGCTGTTGGCAGTGGTACAGCAGGCGTGCTCGTGCTGATGGGTGGGTTGGGATTAGCCGCTGGAACGGCTGGAGCCGCAGAGCTGCTTGAACCGGCTGGAGGCTGGACCATGTTCAGGCCGGGAATCATCTTCTTGATATCGGGCAGTCCAGAAGGACTGGAGCTTCCACCTGCGGCAGGAGCCTGCTGCTTCGCCGGAGAAGGTGCGGCGAGGATTTCAGATCGCTTTTTCAGAAGGCTGCTGACAGTATATTCCGTGACTTCATAGACCCAGCCTTCGAATCTCTTCTCGTTGGCCAGCTTCTCTTCCAGCTTCTTCTTTTCTTCGGCAAAAGCTTCGTCGTTTTTCTTTTTGTCTTCAGGTTTTTCGTCCTTCACGGCGGCGCGCTCCTTGGGAATGTCGGCACTGACGCTCATGGTGAGGTAATATTTGTCGCCTTCTCCCTGCCCTGCCTGTTTCACAACCTGGATATTGTAGGTGAAGCCGTCAAAGGTGACCAGCTTTGCCTTCACGGCGTCCTTCATGGTGGCGGCGGCTTTGTCTTTGCTGAGGACGTCATTGAAGGTGGAGCTGGAGAGCAAGGTGCCAAGTGAGACCTTGCCAGCGTCGATGCTTTCACCAGGCCCGGCGCCATCAAGAGTGAAATCTGCCTTGTCATCTGTGCGGGAGGCTTTCCATGAGTCAGCCGGTTTTGCCGCGGTGATTTCGACAGACTTCAGCTTCTGCACATCAAAAAAACCTTTCGCCAGCCAGGCGTCTGGCTTGGTCACCAGATCAGGCAGCTGGTCATTGATCTCCCAGATCGTGTCCTCTCCTTGGACACGGATGAAGCGGTTACCTTTAGGACCGCCAAACATCTGCATCTGATCATTGTTGGACCCGCCGGAGCTGTTCACCTGCCCGCCCAGCACAAAGGAGTATTTCAGAGCATCCTTCTCGTCGAACAACTCGACGAGGGTGCCCGTGCCGGAGGCTGTGGCATTGCCGGGAGAATTCACCCCCACCTTGCCCCAGGAATCCTTGCCGATATGGCGGCCACCTTTGATTTTTTCATACTTGAGGCTCAACAGTGCGGTCTGAAGCTTCTCTTTCTCCACCGGATATCCCGCACGCTCAAGGACGACCCAGGTGTCATTCTGGACGGCGAGGGTGGTCTCAGACTTGTCCTCCTTGATCCGGATTTTTTTGATGCCGTTGATGTCGAATTCCGGGAACAGCAGCTCCCGCAATTTCACGTTCATGGCGGAACGATTCAGACGCGAGTTGCGCTTGTTGGACTGAAAATAAGCGGTGCCAACGATGGCAACGAGTAAAACCAAAAGGATGACGATCTTCTTCATGGCGTTGAGGAAAAGAACAGTGCTTAAAACGGGTTTTGAATGAAAATCAGGCCGCCGCTGTGCGGGTACGGCGTTGCATGGCGAAAACAAGGCCCACCACGCCAACCAAAAGAGGCACGACGAGGACATTGAGGGTCTTGATCAGAGTCTTGCGGAACTCCACCTCCTTGTTGACCTCTTTACGGATGTTCCGAACCTCCTTGTCGATGGTCTTCGAATTTTTCTCCATCTCTTTGATGTTGTTCATGGTGCTCTGGTCCACGATCAACGCACCCTTCTTCAGGTCGAGCTGAGGCCGTGCTTTGCTGAGCTTTTCCGCCAGTGCCTGACGTTCCTTCTCCAGCTCGATGAGCTGCGGGCGGTATTTTTCCTCAACCGTCTCACGCATTTCCTTCAGCTTGATGAAGGGGCGGACCGGAGACTTGCGATTGCGAACCTGAATGAGGTCACCACCGCCGACGAGCACTTCAATGGCGTTGAGCACCATGGGCAGGTTGCCGCCATTGGTGATGAGGCCGACTCCGAGTTCACCCTGCTTCAGGCAGAAGGCATCATAGAGCATGTCGGCATCCGAAAAGAGGATGACATTGCGCTCACTGTCTTTGGACTCTTTGAGCGAGTTGTCTGCTTTCTTTTCTGGTGTCTTCGCCGCTGCTGCAGCTGCTCCTGGGGCGCTGGCATCCTGCTCAGGCCCGCCAGTCTCTTTGGATCCAGCCGCCGCGGCAGGCTTGCCATCGGGGAAAGCCGTCTTGAATTTGCCGGCGATGCGCACACCGAGCACCTGCTTTTTACCACTGGCGGTAAAGTTCACCATGGGTTCGCGGCGCAGCTTGTCAGCCGCTGCCGTGTCGATGAGTTCCGAAGCCTCGGAACTGGAGGCAAGTGTGATCACATCAAGCCCTTCCTTGCGATCAATGTTCAAGACTCCGGCGTTGATGAGGGTGAAGGACTGCAGGCCGGAAGTCACACGGTCATCTTGATTGATGGCTTTGCCAGGGAGCTGCAGAGCCGTCGGCATGAGGCGTCCTTGGAGGTTGCCTTTGTAGTTCATGTCCGCCAGAACCATGTCTTTTTGGTAGCTGATGCCCCAGGCTTTGAACAGGTTCGGCAGGTCAGAGGAAGTGTTGATCATGTTGCCCGGCTGGCCCGTCATCGGATTGGGCTGGCTGCTCATGGCCTGAGCGAGCAGGCTCTGCGGATCCACAAAGGCAACCACGTTGCCGCCACCGAGGAGGTATTGGTCGATGGCAAACTCTGCGGTCTTGGTGATGTCTGCCGGATGCACCACAAGAAGCACGGTGATGTCGCTGTCGATTTTATCAGTCGTCATTGGCACCTCACGCACCTCGTAGTCAGCCCGAAGCTGCTGGACGATCGCCCAGGCCTCCGGTCCGCGCTGCTGCTGGAACGGCATGGAAGGCACCCCGCCGATGGGCATGGCGCTCATGAGACCGATGACTGTCTTGGTGGGCTTGATGACCTTCGAGATCGCACGGGACACATCGTATTCGAATGCCGTGGCATCTTCAGGATTGAGGAAGGGCAGGACTTCCTTGCGATCGAGGCACTGGACGGTGAGTCCCAGATAAATCTGGTCGCCTTCCTGATTGACCTGCATGCCACGAATTTCGTCGTCCTTCGCCTTGTCTTCATCATCCGTGTCCGGATTTGGATGGATGACTTCCAAGGAAACGCTGCCGTTGCTTTGCTTCTCGTATTCCAGCAGCAAGTCCTCGATGGAGCGTGCGTGAGGCTTGAGGATGTTCGGCATCACCCGGTCATCGTTCGTGGCATAGAATTTGATCGTCACCGGCTCGTCGACGTTGATCCGGCTGAGAATGTTTTTCGTGCCCTGCGAGAGGGTAAACAAACCGTCCTCGGTCAGGTCGAGGCGAAGATTGCCAAATCCCACCCCGCCAACGAGGAAGTTGAGGGCAAAAATGACAGCAATGATCAACAGTGTGGTGACACCGGCTGCGGCGTTCTTGTTGGAAGCACTCATGATGAGATAAAAGGTTGGTTGAAAAGGAAAGCTCGGCGGGAAATCAGGCGCGCTTGGAGCGGAGACCCAGGTCGGTCACCAGCAGCGCCACAACGATGACCGAAAGGAAGTAGAGCACATCACGCAGGACGAAGATGCCCTTGGTCATTTCAAAAAAGTGATCCATGAAGCTGAAGTAGCTGATGAATCGCACGATTCCCTCCATACCGTTCGGGACAGCGTTCACGACCGTCTGAGTCAGGCCAGGATCGCCGATGAGGGCGATGACCAGACAGAAGGCGACGCTGATGATGAAACACACGACCTGGCTGCGCGTAAAGGCGCTGATGGCCGACGTCACCGCCAGACATGCCATTGCATAGAGGTAGCTCGCCACATAACCACTGATGATAGGACCGCTGTCAGGATCACCCAGATAGGACACGGTCCCAACGATCAGAAAGGTGAGGGCCAGACCAATGAGCCAGATCACTGCCGCCGCCAGAAATTTGCCCACAATCGCCTGCCATGGAGAGACAGGCATCGTCATGAGCAGTTCAATGGTTCCCAGGCGGTGCTCCTCTGACCACAGGCGCATGCCTACGGCAGGAGCCAGCACCGTGTAAATCCACGGATGCCAGACAAAGAAACGCGTGGCCAGTGAGACGTCGTCACTGTCCAGCAGGCGGGAGAAAAAGAACGTGAAGCCATTCGTCGCCAGCAGGAAAATAACGACGATGACATAAAACACGGGAGAGTTGAAGTAGGCCATAAACTCCCGCTTAAAGACAGCCAGAGTGTTTTGGATTGCTCGATTGCTCATGCGTTGGTTGGATTGGGGGTGAAAAAACTAAAAGATCTCAGGCTGCTTTTTTGACAGCTGTTTCAGATTTGGTGATGCTGCGGAATACCTCGTCGAGCGTGTTCGCGCCGGGAACCAGCTTCTTGAGGCTTTCGGGCGTGCCGTCGGCAACCACCTTGCCACGATCAATGATGATGGCACGGGAGCAGGCGGCTTCGACTTCTTCCAGAATATGCGTGGAAAAGATGATCGCCTTGTCCTTGCCCATGCGCTTGATCATGCTGCGCACTTCATGCTTCTGATTTGGATCGAGACCATCGGTGGGCTCGTCGAGAATGAGCACATCCGGGTCATGAATGATGCTTTGCGCGAAGCAGGTGCGGTGACGGTAGCCTTTGGACAAGGTGTCCACGCTCTGATTGCGCACACTGTCGAGGAAGCACATGTCGAGGACACGGTCGATGGCCTTGGTTCGCGCCGCGCCATGCAGGCCGCGCAGTTCGGCGCAGAAGCCGAGGAAGCTGGCAACGGTCATGTCGGAATAGAGCGGTGCGTTTTCAGGGAGATAGCCGAGGCGCTGCTTGGCCAGCTCCGGCTCTTCAAGCATGTCGATCCCACAAAGATTCACGCTGCCACTGGTGGGCCTGAAATAGCCGGTGACCATGCGCATGGTGGTGGATTTACCGGCACCATTCGGCCCGAGAAAACCCAGGACTTCCCCTTTTTCCACGGAGAAGGAGACATCATCGACAGCCACTTTGGTGCCGAACACCTTGATGAGGTTCTTAACTTGGATCATAACGTCGTTGGATCGGTTGGTTGGGAGAACGGAACGCCACGGGGAGGCGGTTCTGGTTGTTCGCCCCCTCCGGACGTTCAATCGCGGAGTGCTGCTTTAGGAGGTACGAAGGGCTTTTCAACTGAATTCTCTCGGGTTGCGGGATGCCTTCAACGCCAAAATTGACAATCAGGTTGCAGAATAAATTTCAACGTGACGGCGCTTCCAGCACACCTACATTCTGCGCCCCAGTCGCCAATACTCATGCTTTGGAACCAAAACATTGATCCCACCAAAGATCTCACGCAAAAACCCTTCATTTTGTGGCGGCCTTTCATTGCCGCCTGGGAATGGCTGGTACCTCCGACCGTGGCGCATCGGGACCGGCAGTCGCCGCTGGCGCGCTGGATCGCCGCCTTTGTGATCCTGAGCATCTGCACCTCCCTGCTCATTCTCGGCATCGTCTATGCGCGACCGCTGAAGAACTCGTACAAAAACATGCGTGCGGGAAGCATGGTCAAGGAGGCGCGGCGGATGATGGAAAACGGAGATGGCGTCAGTGCGGTGATGAAAGCCCAGGAGGCTTATTCGAAAGCTCCCGAGAGCGTGGAGGCCATCCGGCTGAACTTTGAGTATTTCACGCTCATGAAGCGTGACACCGCTCTGTACTTTTATAAAAAGCTGAAGAACCTTGACGTTCTCACTCCCGCTGACGAGCAGACCCACGTGCGCTGCCTCCTTGGCCTGGGAAAGCCCAAGGAGGCCTCCCAGGCGCTGGAACAACTGATGCGAGTGGAGAAGCCCAGTGAAGCGCTGATAAAGCTGGCCGAAGAAGTCTGGGGTCAGCGGGAACAGAACAAACAGCTGCTCAATGTGCTGCGCAGCTACACACTGGCACATCCGGATGACAAGGAAGGGGCGCTGCGATTCGCCAAAGTGCAGCTAATCTCTGGAAATTCGACTGAAGTGGGACTCGGAATGGAAACACTCTGGAAGCTGGCCTCCGCAGATGACGCGATCGGGCTGCAAACCTTGGAGTTCATCGACAGCCTGCCCACTTTGACGCCTGATGATACCACACGGCTGATCGACCGCCTCAAAAACCATCCCAAAGCAAACGACGGTCACTACGTACATGCATTGAAGCGCGAAGTTCAGCTGTCCCCAGGACATAAAAAAGAGATCGTTATGGCTGCCACGACCAAGTACCGGGACAAAAAGCGTGATGAATTGCTGCCGTTCATACGCTGGCTGGTTGAAGAGGGAGAATTTCGCCAGGTTCTGTCCGTCCTGCCGGAGAATGAAGCCAAGGCCCATCCACGCCTGCTGGAAAACTATCTCAACGCCCTCACGATGTTGCAGCGTTTCGATGATCTGGAGCGCCTCGTCAACGATCCCAAGGTCGCAGATGTGCTCGATCCCACGACGGTGGCGATGTTCCGAGCGCACCTTGCCTACATTTTGAAAAAGCCCACCGAAGAATTGCGTTCCAAGCTGATAGCCGCCAAGGATGCGGCTCAATTCAACGGGCGCTATGACGCCCTGCTGCAAATCGCCAGGTATGGCGAGGAACGAGGCCATTTTGACATTGCCGAGGATGCCTACCGCCTTGCCATCAAGGCAGCGAAGCGCGCCTCAGCTTCGCCCCGTATCGAACGCGATGCCTTCACCGGACTGATCAAAGCGTGTCGGGCCAACCGCAGCACGGAATCTCTGCTTCAGGCCGCTCAAGAGGCGGTGACACGATGGCCAGATGACACCAATTTCGTAGAGACCTATCTCTACGTCAGCCTGCTGGCTGGCAAAAACATCGAACTTGCTCTGCGCAACGCCGTTAATTTGCTAAAAATTCAGCCGGCTGACAATCAGCGTAAACTCACTGTCGCCCTGGCTCGCTGGCGGCTGCATGATACTCAACAGGCAATCCAAAATCTGCAGTACATTGATCTCAATCCGCTCACAGAAGGACAGCAAGCCGTCTTTGCCGCCATTGCCAACAGCAGCGGATTTCATGACCAAGCACTCGGTGTGATCAAGACCATCAATCCCAAGGCCAGCATGCTGCCAGAGGAGCAACGCTGCTTTGAGAGCGTTTTAGTGAAAAAGTAAGGTCTCTCACAAGCATCAGCAGTCCACGCCATCCTCATCGGCTGATGGCAGGATGATGTATTATCAGAAGCTTTTAAGGTTTTGAGCAGCTTCGAAATTCTCGGAGTTCATGTCCCGGTGAAGCCGGTGAAGGCAGCAGCAAAGAAAAAAGGCCGCCTGCAAAATGCAAGGCGGCCTATATAACCCAACTGGCGGAGCGGACGGGGCTCGAACCCGCGACCTCCAACGTGACAGGCTGGCGTTCTAACCAACTGAACTACCGCTCCTTTGCCGTTTGGGGTCGCGATAGTAAACGCTCATCGCATGCTGGCAAACGGAAACTTACATAGTTGTAAAAAATCATCACGGCACCTCTTCGCCTGAGCCGGTGTAATACCAGCCGACAACCTTGCCATTGAGCACCAATGCCTGCGCTTCGGTTGGTTGCAGCCCAAACACTGTCTTCACATTGCAGCCCACTTTCACCGCCCAGCCTGGCTTGCCTTGGATCACGGTTGGCTGCGGGTCCTGCCAGCTAGTGATATTCTCCGGCTTGATTTCGGTGATCTGCCCGCGCTTCATGCTGGCAATCAGCAGTGGATAACCGCTGGTGGAATCCCTAACCGGCTTGCCGTCAGCTTCCACTTCGCTGCTGGAAGGGCCGGCATCAGCCGTTGATGCCTCGGGCTGACTCTGCAGTTTCGTCGCAGCAATGGCCTTGAGCTCCTCCGCGCGCGTGATCTTCCACTTCTCATAGGACTCATTGAGCTGCGCCTTCAAGTCAGTGCCATCAATGGGCAATTGCGCGCGAGCAGGCGAAGAGGCGGTCGGCGCAAGGGTGAGCACCCCGTTCTCTGCAGCCAGAGCATAGGCCTTGCCACCCGCGGCAATCTTGCTCGATCCCACGCTCATCTTGAACATCGCATCCTGCACCAGCTTCACCTCCCGAGGAAAGGCGGACGCCGGAATCTTCAACCAGTTGCCGGTCAGTGCTTCGATGGGTTCAAATTTCGGGCCTGAGGAGGCAGCTTCGGACTTTGGCGCAGGGGCCTTTTCCACCGGCTTCTCCACCGCAACAGGCTTCACAGGCGGGGGAGGGCTTTCCTTGACAACCACAACGGGTTTTTCCTCTTCGACAGGCTTGACATGCGGAGCCTTGGGCTTCACGGGAGGATTGAGACTTTTGAAGACCAGTTTCTTGCCGGGCGGCGCCCCGAAATAGTCGTATGCAAGAAAGGCACCACCAATGATAAGGATAGTATAGAATAGAGATTTCATGGGAGTATTGATAGGTAAATGCTCACGCGCTGTCGCGTGATACAGCGATTGAGTACTTCAAATTCTTGGGAGTGCAGTTACATTTTTCTGTAAACTTTACGTCAAAAGACCCATAGACCGGAAGCTTGCGGGTGGGAAGGGCTGCGCTACATAGCCCTTATGCCCCAAACCAACCTGCTCCTTGGAGTTAATATCGACCATGTCGTGACCTTGCGTCAGGCACGTTACCGCGCCATGCCGGATTCCCCCAATGCGGAGCCTTCGGTCCTGGCTGCCGCCTTGGCGGCTGAGATGGCGGGCGCTGATTCCATCACCGTGCATTTGCGGGCTGACCGCCGCCACATTCAGGACGCAGATGTTTATTTGCTCCGCAAAAGCATCGGCACCAAGCTGAACCTGGAAATGGGGAACACCCAGGAGATTTTGGACATTGCGCTCCAGGTACGCCCGGACTTCGTCTGCATGGTGCCGGAAAACAGGGAGGAGGTCACGACCGAAGGCGGCCTCGATGTGGCCGGTCAGCGTGATGCACTTCGCCGCACAGTGAAGGCGCTCAGCGACAACGGCACTCGAGTCAGCATGTTTGTTGATCCAGACCTCGAACAGATTCGAGCCAGTGCAGAAATCGGCGCGGCCATGATTGAACTCCACACCGGCACCTTTGCCAACCACACCGGCGCTGAACGCGACGCCGAGGTCGAACGCCTCTGCGCCGCTGCCGAGTTGGGCCACGCCCTTGGCCTCCAGATCAATGCTGGACATGGCCTGACCACGAAAAACCTCCCTGCCCTGTGGCCCGTGCCCCACTTGGCAGAACTGAACATCGGCCATCACCTCGTTTCGCGCGCCATTTTCATCGGCCTGCATGGGGCGGTGCGTGAGATGCTCGCCGTCATGGCGACCTATCGCAATTGATCCCACATGAAAGCCACCGGCATCGGCATCGATCTCGTGGAAGTGTCCCGTATCCGCGAGATGCTGGAGCGGCACGGCCAGCGCTTCAAAGAGCGCACCTTCACCGCTGGCGAAATCGCCTACTGTGATGCCTGCGCCGAACCTGCTATGAACTACGCCGCACGTTTTGCCGCCAAAGAAGCGGTGGCCAAAGCACTTGGCACTGGTATCTGGGCGGAAGGCGTGAATTGGACCGACATCGAAGTCGTGCGTGCGGACAATGGCAAACCTTCCATCCTCCTGCACGGAGCCGCCAAACAGCACGCCGGTGAAGCCACCTGCCTCGTCAGCCTCACACATACACGCGAGCTGGCCATGGCGCAGGTGCTGCTCGCGTGAGCTTTTGCTTTTCACTCCCCTTCCCAGCCGCTACAATCGGCCTTCATCCACATGCGACGCGCGATCTATCCGGGCAGCTTTGACCCCATCACCAACGGCCACCTCGACGTCTTGCAGCGTGCAGCCGGCATCTTTGACAATCTCATCATTGCCGTCGCCCGCGACAATGCCAAGGAGAGCCTCTTTACCGTCGAAGAACGTGTCGAACTCATCCGCAGCGCCGCCGCCGAGATTCCTGGCATCGAGGTCATGCCCTTCGATGGCCTGCTGGTGAATTTCGCCCGCAAGCATCAGGCCTGCGCACTCGTCCGAGGCCTGCGCGCGGTGTCGGACTTTGAATTCGAGTTCCAACTTGCCCTCATGAATCGTAAGTTAGAGCCCAACCTCGAAACTCTCTTTCTCATGCCCCGCGAAGAATACACCTACATCAGCAGCCGGCTGGTCAAGGAAATCTGCCGGCTCGGTGGCCACATCGAACAATTCGTCCCGCCCAATGTGGTGGCAGCCCTCTGCAACAAATTACAAAAGGCCTGATTTTTCACCCGATCTCCCTATGCACCGCCCCTTTTTCATTGACCTTCGCTCCCTGCCCGATGGCGGCAAGGACATCTCCGGGCAGGAACTGCCGGCTTTCTTTGACCTCGACCCCAAAGACTCGATCCAGGCCATCTCCCCGTTGAAATACGACCTCCATGTGGAGCGTGACGGCAGCGAGCTTCTCATCAGCGGTAAGCTGGAGGCCACTTTCAGCCTGGAATGCGGCGCCTGCATGGAACGTTTCGACTACCAAGTCGATCTGCCCGACTACAATTCCGAAGTCGAGATTGCAAAGGATGAAACGATCAACTTGACGGATACGGTACGGGAAGATACTCTGCTTGCCCTTCCGAGCTACCCACGCTGCGATGCTGGCAATGTCCATCCTCGTCAGTGTCCCGCCGAAGGCAGGTTTGAACCGGTGCTGGAAACAGCTCCCGACGAGCCTCAAAGTGCGGGTCCGGGTGTATGGGAAGCTTTGAACAAGTTAAATTAGAAGAACAGACCCCACCTCGATACTCTCATGGCCAATCCGAAGCGCAGACAATCCAAGAGCCGCCAACGCATGCGTCAAGGCGCAAACCGCTGGAAGGCGCCCACCCTCAAGAGCTGCCCAGAATGCGGCACCTCAGTTCCTGGCCACGTCGCCTGCCCCTCCTGCGGATACTACCGCGGTCGTCAGGTGATCAGCAAGGTCGCTGGCGAAGCCTGATCCCATCTCGTTAATCTATTTCCAACCCCGCCGAGTTTCACTCGGCGGGGTTTTTTCGTTTGTTCTCACCTGGCAGCTTTTACAGGCTGCCTAGGAATCATACATCACACACCATCGCGGCGTGGCGCAGCGCCAGAATCGGATCGTCCCAGGTGGGGATGAATTCGTGAGCGACGAAGTCGTGGTAGCCGATTTCGAGCAGCGCCTGCATGACGGCGGGGTAGTTGATCTCCTGATGCTCGTCGAGCTCGCAGCGGCCAGGATTTCCAGCAGTGTGAATATGGCCGATGTAGTCCTGATGGAGACGCAAGCGGCGGATGATGTCTCCGTTCATGATGCTGACGTGATAGATGTCGAAGAGCAGCTTGAAGTTGGGACTGCCGATGTTTTTGATGAGATCGACGCAGAAGTCCACGTCATCGCCGAAGTAGCCGGGGTGCCCCTTCATTGGATGGGAGCTGTCGCGGGAGTTCAGGTGCTCCAAAACCAGCGTGATGCCTTTCTTTTCGGCGAGCGGCAGCACATGCTTCCAGACATCGAGACATGAATGGATAGCCTTGTCGCGGTCCATTCCCTCAAACTTCATGCCCGTGAAGGTGATGACCTTTTTGCTGCCGACATCGGCGGCGAGGTTGATGGAATCGGTCAGCTTGGTGACGACCTCATCCCGGAATTCGGGATTGCATGGCCCTTTGGCGAAGCCGTGGCTTCCGACGAGTGAGATATCGAGGCCGAGGGCCTTCACATCAGGGTAGTATTTGCTGTCAATGCCCTCCATGCCGACAAGGCCAATGTTCTTGCAGTGCTTGGCCAGAACCATCGTGTCCATGGGTTTGAAACACCAGCCCATGACGGTGTGCTTGATGCCGTGGTTTTTGATGACGTAGGCAGGATCAGCCGCCGCTTTATCGATGGATTGAGCGCTGAGACGTGAAGCAGCGGTGGCAGCAAGAGCTGAGGCGAAGAAATGACGACGGTTCATGGTTGGAGAAGTCAAACGGTGCCAGGATCACTTTCCTATGCAGAAGGTGGAGAAGATGACATCCAGGATGCGTTCGACATCGACCTGGCCAATGACGTCGCCAAGGGCCTGGAGCGCCTCACGAATCTCAAGGGCGATGAATTCGGGAGCCTCATTGTGTTCCAGAGCCGCCCTGGCGGCCAGGAGACGCTCTGCACTGCGTTCGAAGGCAGCCTTGTGCCGTGCATTAATGGCGATGGGATGATCCGCAGCGAGCGGCCCCGCAGTGGCGATGACATCGCGGATGGCATCGCGCAGCGGTTCAATGCCGTCACCTGTCAGACAGGACAGAGGGATGGCTCCAAGCTCGCCGTTCCAATCAGCATGAATGCCCAGATCGCTTTTGTTGAGGATGAGAATACGGCGGCGGGCAACTTCGGGCGAGAGCGCCAGTCGGGCCCCACTTGATGCACGACTGCCATCAACAACTTCAATCACGAGGTCGGCTCGTTCCAATTCACGCTCAGTTCGCTGAATGCCAACGCGTTCGATGTCGTCGCCGGCCTCACGCAGACCTGCGGTATCCACGAGGCGCAGCGGGATGCCATGGACCTGGATGATTTCTTCAATGGTGTCGCGGGTAGTTCCTGCGGTGGGACTGACGATGGCACGCTCAAACCCCAGCAGGACATTCAGCAGACTGCTTTTACCGACATTGGGAGCGCCTGAGATCACTGTCCGTGCACCATGCCGCAGGATGCGCCCCTGCTCGGAAGTCGCGATGAGTTTTTGCGCGCGCCCGAGCACGGCATCGATACGACGCAGCAGATCGGCCCCCGTTTCGGGCGAGATGTCTTCCTCTGGAAAATCGATGTAGGCCTCGATATGGGCAAGCACCGGAATGATCTCCTGCTGCATGGCTGCAGCTTCGCGACCAATGGCACCACCGAGCTGCTCATTGGCAGCCCGGAGAGCGAGGGTGCTTTGTGCATGAATCAAATCCATCACAGCCTCGGCCTGCGTAAGGTCCATTTTGCCATTCAAAAAGGCACGCTGCGTAAACTCACCCGGATCAGCGGCACGAGCCCCACAGGCAAGCCAACGGTCCAGAACACGTTGGGTGACGAGAACGCCACCATGGCCGTGGAATTCGATGATGTCTTCACCCGTGTAACTTGCGGGCCCCCTGAAGTAGAGCAGCAAACCGTGATCCAGCGCACCACCGTCCGTGTCCAGAATGGGTACAAGATGCGCCATTCTAGGCATAACCTCTACCGGCAACCGAACGACCTTGGCAGCGATTTGCAGCGCCTGCGGGCCGGAAATGCGCACCACGCTGATGGCAGCCTCTCCCAAGGCGGTGGAAATGGCAGCGATAGTGTCGTTAAGCATTGGCGATGGTGAGGGGTGCGCGGCAGAAGTTCAAGAAGCGTTCCTGGAAGTTGCAACAAAAGACTTCTTCAACGCTGAAGTCTTGATCCCTGATTAGGCAACGCTTATGCTGGCCGCTTTCCAACTAGAATCACCAGTCACGCATGTTTGAACCTGCCATTCAATACACCGCCATGGGCCCATGGGCTCCGCGGCATGTTTCATGGCTGGAAATGGCCTGTTATTTTGGCGGTGCATTGCTGGTGGCCACGCTTGGCACATGGTGGATATTGCATCGTGGTGGACAAATCGGGCTGGATGAACCAGACACCCGCCGCAAACTGCATGAGAAGGCGATCTCGCGACTCGGTGGCGCCCCCATTTTCATGGCCGTGGGTCTGGCCTCGCTGGTGGCCGGCTACATTGGCGGACTTGGCTGGACTCGCTGGCTGCCGGTGGCGATTTGCAATGCCTTGATTTTCAGCGTGGGCTTCGTGGACGATCTTAAACCTCTAGGCGCCAGAGTGAAGCTTATTGGCCAGATCGGTACGGCGTTGATTTTGTATTCCCTTGGGGTTTCGATCGACATTCTCAGCAATCCGTTCGGAGAGGGGTCAGTTTCTCTGGGATGGTGGAGCCTGCCACTGACACTGCTCTGGCTGGTGAGCATCCCTAACATCGTCAATCTTATAGATGGCATGGACGGGCTGGCGGGCGGTTTCGGCCTGTTTCTAAGCCTGACCCTGGCATTTCTGGGCTATTACAGCGGCCAGCCCGACGTCCTGGTTGTCTCGCTGGCAATGGCCGGCGCACTGGCGGGATTCCTGATCTTCAACCTCCCTCCAGCCAAGATTTTTCTAGGCGATGGAGGAGCTTATTTGATCGGTTTTTTTATCGCTTCAGTCTCTCTCTTCACTTCGAACAAAGGATCGATCATCGGCGCGCTGCTGGTCATCATTATTGCCCTGGGGGTGCCGATTTTGGACACCCTGTTTGCCATCATTCGAAGAGCCATCCGGGGAGTTTCCATCTTCAACGCGGATGCTGAACACATCCATCATCGGCTGATTCTGCTTGGCTACAGCAAGGGTGGTGCGCTTGCCGCCATGTATGCCGTCTGTCTCGCTCTGAGCTTAGTGGGGTTGAGCATTCTGATGATCAAGGGCATCGCGCTGCCAATGGTCGGTGCCGTTTTATTCTTGCTGGCTCTGGGTGCAGCCCGCTATCTGGGATACATTCGGAGCTGGTCCAATTTCCGCGCTCAAATCAACGAGACGATGGAGCGGCGCAGGCAGCGGGAATTCTTTCGCGCCTACGGACGCGTGCTGGATTTTGAGGTGGAGCGCTGCGCTGACCTGCCAAGCTTTGCCATCTTGTTTCAGCACGGGCTGGAACGCATGGGCTTGAGCATGCACTCTCAAACCGGCAGTCAGCCAGAAATTTTGGCATTGGGCGGAGGTAGGCATTTCACCATCCATCGTCCTGTGGATTCCACCGATCTCGCCGAATGGCATCTCCGTCTTGATGTGCTGCTGCCTGCACTCGAACGCTGCCTGGAGAAATGGAAGTCTCTACCCTCCAGCAATGAAATCGAATCTGCTGCAGCGCCCCCCAATCTCCCGCTCTCAGTCACGACATGAACAAAGAGTCCGACCAGTTTGAAGAGCCAGTGAAAAAACTTCCACAGCTTGCCGGAGATGAAGTCGAAGAGGTGGATTCAGCACCTCGGATGGGTGACTTGCAGGAAGACGACTTCGAAGACGATGGCACCACGGCTCAAGAGCGCAGCTATGATGTCCCCGGTCCCGCATGGCAGGGATATGTCTTTGCCTTACTGCCTGTTGCTGCCTGCATGTTCGGCGCAGGGCGCGAAGCTTGGTCCAAAGGAAGCATCACTCTTCTGCTGGCCCTGGTGTTGATCTTCTTTGCGCCCAAGCGCAAACTACCGCCGATTGCGTTGTTCGGCCTGCTGGGTGCTGTGCTCGCTCCGTTGCTCTCCTTTCTACCGTCAAACTGGCTGTTCAAGTCTCCAGCATGGCAGACCTCCTTGGTCCAGGACTGGGACATCCATCTGTCCAAAACACTGACTCCTCAGGCCGCCGTAACGATGGAGGCCTGGCTCCTTTTTGCCACCTGCATTGCCTGGCTGGCCTGGTGTCTGACCCGGGGGTTTTCAGACCGCCAACGTCGGGCCATGATCCAAATCCTCACCTTTGGTGGAATCCTGCTGTGTTTGCTCTCCATCTTAGAAGGCACGGAGGTGATCCTCATTCCCTGGTGGCCGCGCAATCCCTTGGAATGGGGAGATGCATTTGGCCCCTTTGCCAATCGCAATCACATCAGCAGCCTTGCCGCCATGACTTGCGTGCTCTGTGCTGCAACCGGCTTTGATGCGCATCGGCGCAAATCGCGCTTGTGGATACCTTGTCTGCTGGGGTTTATTCCGCCTGTCACCTGCATTTTCATGAACAGTTCGCGCGCAGGGCTGATCTTGCTGTTCTTTGGCATGACCGCCTGGTTTGGCACTGTTGCCATGCGGCGCGGCTTCCTCCAAAAACTGGCCGTTTCCACATCTCTGGTTTTCATCATCTCCACTTTGCTTGTCATGTCAGGCGGAAACGTTTCCAAGCGGCTTACTGAAGGTGGCATTGCTCATTTTGCTTCGGACAAAGGCCGCGGATCACTCTTTGTCGAATCCCTCAAGATGGCCCTTGATTCACCTTGGACTGGCATTGGACTGGGAAATTTCGAGGCTGTTTTCCCACAATTTTCCGCTTTGTCGGCAACAAGGTTCCGCTTCCTTCATCCCGAAAGCGATTTGCTCTGGCTTTTGTCAGAAGGCGGATTGCTCACCGTGCTGCCCGCCTTGCTGTTGCTGTTTTGGATTTTTCTATCCACCGGCCCCTGGTATGGCAAGAAAAAGAAGCGCAAATCAGGCATGCAGGATCGTCGTCTGCGCAATGCTGCCGCCATCGTCTTCGGTCTTGGGGCCATCCATGGACTGGGTGATGTGCCCAATCATGGTCTCGGCTATGCGCTCTTCATGGCCTTGCTGGCGGGAATCGCGATTCGACCACGCAGATTGCCAAACGCATCCGGCATGCCACAGCGTCTGGCCTTCCGGCTGGGCGGAGTGTTGCTGCTGGCACTGGGTGCGGCTTGGACGGCCATTGCGCTGGGACATCCCGTTTTGCCGGGCTCGAGTGCGGCGAATGCATTGCGAAGCCGGGCGGGAAAACTGGCCGACTCCGGTTCTCCTGCAGGCGCGCTCCCGCTCATGGATCAGGCCATTGAAATGGCGCCGATGGATTTTCGCTACTACTACGAAAGGGCGTGTCTGCGCCTGCGCCTCGGCCAGCCGAAAGAAGTGGCTTTGCTGGACTTCTCTCGTTCGCGTGTGCTCGATCCGACTTACGCAATGACCTGCTACACCGAAGGCCTTTTCTGGCTCGATTTCGACCCTCAGTACGCAGTCGTCGGCTGGCGCGAGTTCCTGCGCCGCTATCCAGAAGCAGCACCCGGCCATTACCAACAGATGCTCGGTTATTCCTACCAGCATCCCGAACTGCGCGAACCGCTCTGGACATTGGCCACAACTTCGGAATTGAAATTCGAGTTCCTGAGAAGTGTTCAGACGCGCGATGAATTCGACCGCTGCTTGAAAAGCCTGCTGGCTCAACAACCAGACCTAAGGGGTCTGGATCCAGAGCAAAGGAAGAACCTTTTCAGCATGTGGTACCAGTATGGCAATCAAGAAGCGCTCATTACCGCTCTGGAAACCAACCGCAAATGGCAGGAGGACGGCTGGCGCACCCTCGCGGAACACTACGCTCGCAATTCCGATTTCCAGCGCGCGTGTCAAACAGCCATCCCCTATCTCCCCTCGGTCATTCGCACTGCACCAGGAACCGGCACCAACATCCCAGCCTTGGAGCGTGCCCTGCTTTACAATCCAACCGATGCCAGAAGTGGCATTGATTTATTCCAAGCTCAAAAGACACAGGGCGACATTGACGGCGCCCTGCGCACTCTGGAAAAAGTAGCCACATTCCCCAATGCCCCTGCGTACGTCCGCCAGGAAATCGCCACACTGTACATAATGAAACAGGATTTTCGTCGTGCCTGGGAAAACTTGCGGGAGGCGATGCAAAAGTCATAGGAAGGACCAGACTGAAGGCATCGGATAAAATCCGCTTCATTTTGGGACAGATTGAGCAGCTTGCCGAAGTCGATGCATCGAACGCATTGCCTTTGTCCACGAGCCCGTTATTCTGTAAACTATGCCCGCCACCGACATTGAGCCCCATATCGAACCGGCTACCATCGAAGACTTGCCACAGTTGGTGGAACTGCTTCTTGCCTTGTTCAGTGAAGAAGAGGATTTTAAGCCGGACCGCTCCAAACAGGAGCACGGCCTGCGCCTCATCTTGGAGCAGCCCAACCGCGGCCGCATTTTTGTGCTGCGCACAGAACACAAGGTCATCGGCATGATCAACCTGCTCTTCACCATCAGCACGGCGGAAGGCGGCCTGGTCCTCATCATGGAGGACGTCATTGTGCATCCGCAACACCGTCGTCAGGGATATGGTGGACGCCTTCTGGATCACGCCATCGAATTCGCACGCGAAAAACACTTCCGCCGTATCACCCTGCTGACTGACCGCATCAGCGCCGACTCGCAGTCCTTCTTTCAGCAGCACGGCTTCCAGTTTTCCAAGATGATCCCGATGCGCCTCGTCTTTAACGAACCCTAAAGCAGTCTTTCCCTATGCACGCGTTTCTCGCCTTCCTCCCCCGGCCCGATGGCGGCACGATGAAGGTGTCACGGGAGTGGGTGGAGGCCTCCGACTGGTTTGTACTCTTCACACTGGGCACACTGCTGTTTCTGCTGGGAGCATTTGCCATGTGGGCCTGGCTTATTTGGCGGCGCACCACCAAGCCGGAGCCGCATATCAAACTGCTCATGGAACTCGAGGAAGAAGCTGCAGTCGAAGCCCGCACGACAATGCCAGAAGTAGAGACTGAAACGCGTGCTCCTTGGGAGCAGACCCCCGACTGGTGGAAAAAAGTGGACCCTTGAATGCAGCATGAGCGAGAAGCGTTCTCTTTTTCATGGCTGGCGTGCGCGCACCCACCACCTCACGCGCAATCGTCGCTTTTTGCTGCGCACCGCCGCCAGCATCACCGCCACAGGAATGATCATCGCCTGTGTGATCGTGATCGGCAATGTCAGCCAGGGGGAGCCCAAACAGAGTCAAGCCGACCTCTCCGCATTGAGCCGCTTGCATGAGGAGTTTAACCGCCTGCGGCATGAACCCACCCCGCAGCCGCGCCAGTTCGCCCTCTGGCTGCGCATGCTTCTCGCCCAACTCCCTCAGATCGTGGAGGAAAACGACGAGGCTGTGTTTCCCATGTTCACTCAGACGGGAAAGCTTGGCGGCTATGAGGTGGCGCAACTCATCCAGCAGCATGCCACCACGGATGCCCCCGCAGGTTTGTTCCGGAATTTTCTTGCCGCAGCACTCGCCGGAGATCCTGGGGCACAGCAGCTGCTCGAGCAAAATGCCCGGGCCTTGCCGCCTGAAATGCTCGCCGCAGAGCTGCTCGGGAGCGTAGAAAAGCGCCGCAACAACATCCCGGCGGCCATGGAGGCTTTTTACACCGAGGGCCTTCACTTTGCGGATGCCACCACCTCGCGTGAAGAAGCGCTTCACCTGGCTGTGACGCAGCACGATATTAAGTTCCTGCGCACCATCGCCGCCCAGCCCGGATGGATCGAGCATTGCCCTCCCCTGCTCCAGCACCATGCAGGCTCACTTCTCGGCGATGTTTGGATGCAGTGGCATGGCCTCATTCGTCACCGTCTCGATGAAATCCCCTATGGCATGCTCGGCCTCGCTTTCTTCGCGGCCGCTCTGTGGTACTTCATCCTGGTGCAGCACAGTGACCGCGAACGCTGGCGCTGGGCGCGTCCCATCGTCGCCCTCATGGCCGGAGTGGCCAGCGTTTGGCCCACGCTCACCATCCTCGCCTATCAGGAGTTCCATCAGGGCATGACCGCGGCAGCTCCCTTTCCTCATGATTTGATCTACTACATCGCGGGAGTCGGACTGCGCGAAGAAGGCTGCAAGCTCCTGCTCTTTGCACTTTTCCTGCCTTGGTTGATGTGGCGTCGCACGCCGGGGCTGGCACTGCTCACGGGTGCTTTTGTCGGCCTCGGCTTTTCGTTGGAGGAAAACATCGGCTACTACCAGAATTTCGGAGGCAGCGTCGCATGGACGCGTTTCCTATCCGCCAACTTCCTCCATATCTCCCTCACCGGCATCTGCGCACACAGCCTCTACCGCATGCTGCTCACCCGCTTCGCCCGTGCTGATGAATTCATCGCCACCTTCCTGCTGGCCGTCATAGCTCACGGTGCCTATGACTACCTATCTCCCGGCAGGCTTGATGATAACGGCTGGCTTTCCGTCATTGTTCTCATTCTCTGCGCTGCACGCTTCATTGATCTCCTTGGTGAGGAAACCCGCCCCGTGCACCTCACCATCGCACCACGGGCCGTCTTCACTTTTGGCTCCGCCATTTTGATCGCCATTTCCCTCATCCTTGGCGCATGGAGCACGCACACCATGGCAGGCGTCGCCAAGGCCGGTCAGGAATGCCTTAGCATGATCCCGATTGCATTGCTGTATTGGCGCAAGTTTGAGCATGCCTGAAACGCCCCGAGTCGGGGTTGTACTTTGCACTTCTTCATGATTCGCGCATGCTGCGCCATGACTTGGTTTGAACACAATTTCTGGACGGTGGTGCTGGCGATTGCGTCGATCGTCGGCTCCGTCATTGCGCTGATTCATCTGCTCCTGCGGCATCGCGACTACCGTTCTGCAGCATTTTGGATGGCACTGGTGGTCTTCACACCACTGATCGGTCCCCTGCTGTACCTTTTGCTGGGTATCAACATTCTGCGTCGCAGCGGCCGGCGCTATCGCAGCGGTATCAATGAACCATGGCGTGATCCAGTGCCAGATCAGCCGCTGCCCGTCACTGCCACTGACAGCTGCGCCATGCAGGAGCACCAGCAGCTGGCACGCACGCTGGACCGCATCTCGCGCTTCAGCCACACGCTGGGAAACCACCTCGATATCCTCCATGATGGCGACGAGGCAATGCCGCGCATGCTGGAGGCGATCCGTGGAGCGCAACAAAGCATCACGCTGGCCAGCTACATCTTTGAAGCCACGGGCATCGGCGCAGACTTTGTGAGCGAGCTCTCCCTGGCAGTTAAGCGCGGCGTGCAGGTGCGTGTCATGGTGGATGACGCTGGCACACGCTACTCCTGGCCGCCAGTGGTTGAGGCCCTGACTAAAGCCGGAGTCACTGCACGCCGCTTCATGCCCAGTCGGCTGGTCCTGCGCCTGATTACGATGAACCTGCGTAATCACCGCAAAATCCTGGTGGTTGATGGCAAGACGGCCTTCACCGGCGGCATGAATATCCGCGAGGGAAACATGGTCGCCCGGAAGCCAAAACACGCAGTCCATGATCTGCACTTTTCAGTGACCGGCCCATGCGTGGCGCAAATTCAGCGGGTGTTTGCCGAAGACTGGTCCTTTTGCACGGGTGAATCCTTGGAAGGACCGCTGTGGTTCCCTGAACTGGCCGCCACGGGCAGCACAACGGCCATCGGTATTGTCGATGGTCCCGACGAGGACATGGAAGTGATGCCAGCGGCATTCTTTGCCGCGCTCAATGCCGCGCGTGAAGAGGTGAAGATCGTCACCCCCTATTTTCTTCCCAATGCAGTTCTCATGGCGGCGCTGCGCCTGTGTGCTGTACGTGGCGTGAAAGTGACGATCCTCACACCCGCGGAGAACAACATCCCATTCGTAGGATGGGCCGCACAGACCTTATATCCCGATCTGCTGCCGGTGGGCTGCCGCATCTTTGAATCCCCCCCGCCGTTTGATCACTCCAAATTGTTCCTCATCGATGGAGTGTGGTCCTTCCTTGGGTCCACCAACTGGGATCCACGCAGCCTGCGACTGAACTTTGAATTCAACCTCGCCTGTCACGACGCGGATCTCTGCCAGCGGCTCGCGGCGGAGATGGATGCCAAGCTGGCCCACAGCCGTGAAATCACACACGAGATGCTGGAAAATGCGCCGGTCCTGCATCGCCTGCGCAACGGCTTTGCGCGCCTCTTCATTCCAGCGCTCTAAGAACTTTTGAATCTTTTGGCAAAACCAACCGTATCTAGGAACGTTGTAATCCACAGCCTGCCATGATGTCTCCCAGGTTTCCCCCATGCCTCCCCTGCTCCAGCCGCTGCCGCAGCAGGGCAGAATTTGTTTTTTTTCGGGAATAAACCCGCCGGCTCCTGCATCTCACTCGCACGCATGATGTCATCATACTCTCGAACCTGAAACCTTTGCCCCGGAAGACGGGGCCGCTGCCGCGCACAGTCTAACGCGCACCACTTAACTCAACCCACCCAAATCCAATCATGAAGAAACTCATCGCACTCGTCTTCGCACTCGTCGCCTCCGCCGGTTTTGCCGCCGAGTTCCCGGACATCAGCATTGCCGATCTCAAGAAGGCCATTGCTGACAAGAAGGTCACCGTCATCGACGTGAACGGCGCCGCCTCCTACAAGGCCGGCCATGTGCCAACCGCCATCGACTTCGCAACCCAGGGCTCCAGCCTCGCCAGCGCCCTGCCTGCTGACAAGGGTGCTCTCGTCGTCGCCTACTGTGGTGGTCCTGCCTGCAGCGCTTATAAAGCCGCAGCTAACGCCGCCAGCCAGCTCGGCTACACGAACGTGAAACACCTCTCCGCTGGTATCTCCGGCTGGAAGGCCGCCAAAGAACCTCTGGAGAAGTAATACTTCAAGAGACTCCACTCACCGGGTGTGCGGGAACCAATCCTGACACCCGGTTTTTTGTGCCCGCAACCGGAATGCTCAGGCAGGAGACCAGGCCTCCATGGCCAGACTCGCCGCCCCGAGGGCACCGGCATTGTCCCCCAGCGTAGAAGGCACGACTTTCAGTCCTCCCCCACGCAAAGCAGGCATCAGCTCGCATGCGGTATCTGTAACCGATTGGCAAAAACGCTCCCCTAGCATCGTCAAGGGACCATGAAGAATGAAAACCCCGGTATCGATGATCATATGCAACAAGCCAATCACTCGTGCGTAGTCGGCACACACGGCTTCCCATTCCGGCCCTGCTGAATCAGAAACTGCCGCGAGACCTGCTCGCAGATCTTCAGGCAGCGTTGCCAGTCCATCCACTCCTGCCAGCCTCCGCCACGTTGCGGGAGCGCTCAATGCATGATGCAATTCCTTGCCGTCACCCGCTCCCCCCATCAAGGGCCACGGCCAGCGCCCCACCTCTCCGGCGGCATGATGCGAACCTTCGATCACTCTGCCTTCCTGAACGATGGCCACGCCAAAACCACTCCGAGGTCCGAGGATCACATAATCATTCAAGCCATGTCCGAGACCGAACCAACGCTCAGCCAGCGCAATCGCCCTCAGGTTGTTCTGCAAAATGACAGGGACTTTCAATTTGGACCCGATCTCATCAGCCACCGGCACCCGATTCCAATCAGGGATGAATGCATAATACAACCCCACACCTGCATGCGCATCCACCAGCCCGGGAACTCCCAGACCAACCGAAAGCAGCGGACCTTGCATCGCCTCGGCCAACCGGGCCACGCAGGTGAGAATCGACTTGATCACATGATCTGCCAACACATCTGCGGGCAAGGGCAGCTCCAAGGTCATCTTCACACTGCCGGAAAAATCCACGCCCACGGCCTGAATGCGCTGGGCATTAAATTCCAAGCCGGCAAACCAACCCGCCTCCGCTTGCGTGCTCAAAATGCGGCGGGGGCGGCCCATGGGTCCTTGGTTCAAGCCCGATTCATTCAGAAATTTTTCGGCGATCAAGTGATCCACGTACAACCCGGTCGTCGAAGGCGAAATTCCTAATGCCTTGGCCAGAGTCGTACGCGAGGTCGCACGGCCGCTGCGAACCTGCAGCACAGCAGCTCCGAGCGTTTCACGTTGGACAATTGGGTTTTTTCGCATTCGAATAAAAAGCCTGTTGATCTATCACTATCCATCAGGATCAATGCACTCCGTCAAAAATCTTCTCATGAGTGACTTACCCATTCGCACCCCTGATCGCAAGTGTGAAGTAGCTTGGTTTTCGGCACTTTGCTCCGACGACTATGAATTCCTCGGCATTCCAGATGGCTCCATCCGCTCCAACTTCGAACACTGCGGCGATATCGTAAAAAAAGCCGACGCCCTCGGCTACCAGAATATCCTCCTTCCCTCCGGCTGGATCGCCGGACAGGACGCCTTGGCTTTTGCCGCCGCCATGTCACCGCTCACCACGCAGATCAATCAGCTCGTCGCCCTGCGGATGGGCGAAGTTTGGCCCCCCATGCTCGCACGGGCGCTCGCCACCGTCGATCACATCGCCAAAGGCCGTCTATGCATCAACATCATCTCCTCAGACATGCCCGGCATCAAGGAGAGCAATGAAGTCCGCTACGCCAGAGCCAGCGAGATCATCCAGATCCTGCAGGGTCTGTGGCGCACCGACGGTCCGTTTGAGTGGAAGGGTGACTTCTACAACATCAGCCTGCCCACCACCGAGCCGGCCAAACCCTATCAGCAAAACGGCGGCCCCCTGCTCTACTTCGGCGGCATCTCGCCTGCAGCCCAGGATTTGTGCGCCAAACACTGTGATGTCTTCCTCATGTGGCCCGAGACGGAGGACCGCATCGCCGAAACCATGCGCGTTATGTCCGAAAAAGCCACCAGCTACGGTCGCAGAATCGACTTCGGCTTTCGTGCCCATGTCATCGTCCGCGAAACCGAAGCCGAGGCCCGCGCCGCAGCAGACCGTCTCATTTCCAAACTCACGGCTGAAAAAGGGGCCGAGATCAAAGCACGTTCCCAAGACAGTCAGAGCGCCGGGGTCAAGCGCCAGGACGAGCTCCGCGCCCAGAGTACCGATCTCTACATCGAGCCCCATCTCTGGAGCGGCATCGGTCTCGCCCGCAGCGGCTGCGCCAGTGCCATTGTCGGCAATCCCGAACAGGTGCTCGCCAAGCTCAACCGCTACATGGACATGGGCATGCGTGCCTTCATCCTCAGCGGCTACCCTCATCTCGAAGAGTGCGACCTCTTCGCCAAGCATGTCCTGCCGCATCTGCCGACATGCCGCCTGAATGAAGTGCAGGGTCGGCGCGTTCCAGATCCCGTCACACCGCTCACCACCGCTCCTCGCCATTGATATGTCTTCGCCTGTTCGCTTCGCTCTCGCCGGCTTCGGCGCCTGGGGCAAATTCCACGCCCAGTCCATCGAAGGAAATCCCGACGCCCGCCTCGTTGCCATTTCCGCGCCCTCAGAAGCATCACGTGAGGAAGCGCGCAGGCTCTACCCCGAGGCTCAGATCTTTGCGGACAGCCTCGAAATGATCGCTCAGTCCGAGTTCGACATCATCGACATCGTTACCCCCAGCCATACGCACCGAGAGATCGCCCTCGCCGCCATGGCGAAAGGCAAACACGTCCTCCTGGAAAAACCCATGGCCATCACCTTGGAAGACTGCAAAGCCATCGTCGCCGGGGCTCAGCAGAACGGCGTCCATCTCGCCGTCGGCCACGAACTCCGCCTCTCCAGCCAGTGGGGTCGCATCAAAGATATCATCGACGCAGGCACCATCGGCGATCCCCAGTACGTCCTCGTCGAACTCTCCCGCAAACCCTACCGCCAGGGCGCCAGCGGCTGGCGCTACGATCAGAACCGTGTCGGCAGCTGGGTTCTCGAAGAGCCCATCCACTTCTTCGACCTCGCCCGCTGGTATCTCGAAAGCAGCGGCGATCCCGTGGAACTCCACGCCTACGCGAACTCCCGCGATCCCCAGCGCCCGACGCTGTTCGACAACTTCAGCGCCATGTTCAAATACGCCAACGGCAGCTACGCCTTGGTGTCACAGACACTCGCCGCCTTCGAGCACCATCAAACCGTCAAAGTCAGTGGCACCAAGGGTGCGCTCTGGGCCGCTTGGAGCGGCGCGCTAGATCGCACTCTTGAACCCGAATACTTCCTCAAAGTCTTCGACGGCGAAAAGCTCGAAACGGTGAAGCTCGAAAAGCATAGCGGCGAAGTGTTCGAACTGCGCGAAGAAATAGCTCAGTGCATCGACATGGTACGCACCGGCAAAAAGCCCATCGCATCAGGCATGGACGGTCTCTGGAGCGCCGGCCTTTGCCTCGTGGCAGAGGAATCCATCCGTCAGAACAAACCGCTGCCAGTGGGTGAAATGCTGAAATTTTAGAGAGCCGATTTGAGGGTAGATTTTTGTCTCACGGTCGTTCTAGCAGCCAGCTGTTGCACCCACATGAAAGCATCGCTCCTTCTCGCCGCCTTTTGCCTGCCCCCATCCACCGTTCGCGCAGGTGACCTGCTGCCGCCGATCACCACTGGGCAGCGCGTGGCCACCTGAGGGCACAGCTTTCATGTCTTCACCTACAAGCAGGTGGACGAGATCGCAAAATCTGCCGGGCTGGCGCATCAGCCTGTGGGCCTGTCGAGCATCGGCGGCTCCACGGTGCAGAAGCATTGGGACGTACCCGAGAAAAAGCGCCGTGAAGCAGGTGCTGAAAACCGGAAATGTAGACGTACTAACCCTCTCCCCCATCTGGCTGCCGGACGATGCCATTGAACAGTTTGTAAAACTCGGCAGCGAGCACAATCCCGCGCTGCGCATTACCGTGCAGGAGTTCTGGATGCCGAGTGATGAGTACAACCCCGTCGATCCTCTCAACACGAAAAAGAAGGTCGATCACAACGCCACCGACATCGCACAACTCCGCGATGCGACCATGCGCTACGCAAAGGACATCGAGGACCATGTACAGGGCATCAACCAGCGGCTGGGAAAGCAGTCCGTCTTCATCGTACCAGTAGGCATGGCGGTCGTGACATAAGCGATGAAGACAAGGCGAAGCTCAACAAGCTGCTGCAGGAAATCGCCTGGGACACCGTCACTCATCATCCCCTCACCGGTCTGATGAAACCCGTCGCTGCGAAATAAGTGCGGCCAAGGGTGCTTTTGACAGCACTCCTCTTTTCGCGGCGTTATGCAACGTCTGCATGAAATTCCACGCCCTCCTGCTTTCTTCCGCGCTCCTCTCTACCCACCTCATCGCCGCCGACTGGCCGGCCTGGCGCGGCCCTACGATGGATGGTCATGCGGCAGCCGGACAAAAGCTTCCGTTAAAATGGAATGAAGGCGAAAACGTCCTATGGAAGGCCGAGGTTCGTGGTCGTGGCCATGGCTCGCCAACCATCGTGGCAGACCATGTCTATCTCGCCACGGCTGACATGGAGACCGAGGAGCAGCTCGTCCTCTGCTATGACCGCGCCACCGGAAAGAAGAAATGGGAAGCCGTCGTACATCGCGGCAACCTCAACACCAAGGGCCACAAAATCTCCTCGCAGGCCTCGTCCGATGTCGTGAGCGACGGCGAGCGCTTGTTCGTCAACTTCCTCAACAACGGCGCCATCTTCACCACCGCGCTCGATTTCTCCGGCAAGCAGCTCTGGCAGCGCCGTGTGTGCGACTTCCAGGTGCATCAGGGCTTCGGCTCATCGCCCGTCATCTATCAATCAGTCGTGCTCGTGTCGGCAGACCATCGCGGCGGCGGCAAAATGTCCGGCCTTAACAAACTCACCGGCGAGATCGTCTGGCAGCAGGACCGCCCGCCCGTGGCGAACTACGCCTCCCCCGCGGTCGTCAACGCCGCAGGCAAAACGCAAGCCGTGCTCGCTGGCTGCAACAAGGTGGAAAGCTTTGATCCCCTCACCGGCAAAAAACTCTGGAGCATCGACGGCAGCACCGAGGAAACCGTGGTCACCGCCGTGACCGATGGCAGCCGCATCTTCCTCGGCGGGGGCTATCCAAAGAATCACACGATGGCCGTCGAGGCCGATGGCTCAGGCAAAATCGCCTGGGAGAACGTCACCCGCACCTACGTGCCCTCCATGATTGTGAAGAACGGCCACGTCTTCGCCGTGGGAGATGGCGGACGCGCCACCTGCTGGAAATCCCCCACAGGTGAAGAGCTGTGGTCAGAGAAAGTGGACCGCGAGTTTTATGGCTCCCCTGTCATGGCCGATTCGCGCATCTATGTCACAAGCAAAGGTGGCGTAACCTCCGTCTTCGAGGCCACACCGGAAAAATTCACCCTGTTGTCGCAAAATCAGCTTGGAGATGAATCCTTCAGCACTCCAGCCATCTGCGGCAACCGCATCTACCTCCGCTCCGCCAAGACCAGCCCAACCCGCCAGGAATATTTGTGGTGCGTAGGCGAGGCAGGAAGGTAATCTCCTGGCAAAAAGCAGCAAAAAAGTTTGCCTTTCGTCATCGCATTTTTACATACCGACCGGTTTGTATGTCAAAGAAAGCAACCAGCACCAAGCGCGAACGCGATCCTGCCGCCACTCGTCAGCGGCTGATCGACGCCACCGTGCGCCTTATGCTGCAGCAGGGCTTCTCCGCCACTTCGGTCGATCAGATCTGCAAAGAGGCGGGCATGACGAAGGGCGGCTTTTTCCACCACTTCGAAAACAAAGAAGCCCTCGGCATCGCAGCCATCGAATGGTGGGGCCGCATGGGCACCGCCCTCTATGCCGAATCTTGGCAGGACGCCTCACTCGATCCCCTGGAACAACTGCACCGCATGTTTGACATCATGGTCGGCTTCACGCGGCGCAATGATGATGCCGTCGTCTGCATGGTGGGCATGATGTCCCAGGAGATGTCCGCCACAAACCCGGCGTTTCAGGCAGCATGCGAGAAGGAACTGAAACTCTGGACCGAAAACATCGCCAAGCTCCTCACCGCCGCCAAGAAACTGCACAAGCCAAAGACCAAATTTGATCCCATTCAAGTAGCGTGGTTCCTCAACAGCCTCTGGCAAGGTTCCATGCTCATCGGCAAAACTTGCCGCTCTCAGGAACTGATTCGTCACAATCTCAAACTCGCCCGCGACTATGTGGACGGTCTGTTTCAGGCCAATGGAACTCCACGTGGCGACTCTGCATAATCGAATCTGCGATGTCTGACGCACCCTCCAGCACGACTGCTAGTGCTCAGTTTGCCACGGAGCATTTCTTCCGGCATGAGTCCGCGCGCCTCGTCGCGACACTGGCTGGTCAGTTCGGCGCGCAGCGGCTGCAGTGGATCGAAGATGTGGTGCAGGAGGCCCTCGTGCGCGCACTACAGACGTGGCCCTATCGCGGTGTGCCGGACAATCCCGCCGCATGGCTGACTCAGACCGCCCGCCATCTGGCGCTGGATCAACTGCGCCGCGAACAGCGCTGGAACGAACGTGAGGAGGGCATCTCGGCAGAGCAGGCACGCTGGATGGCCGTGCCGCTGGAAGCAGCACCGGATGATGCCAACCTGCGAGATGACACCCTGCGGCTGATGTTTGTCTGCTGCCACCCGCAGCTGTCCGCCGAGGCGCAGATCGCCCTCGCACTGCGGACTCTCTGCGGTCTCAGTCCGGCGGAGATCGCGGCGGCGTTCGTCACCAGTGAGGCCGCCATCTCGAAACGGCTCGTACGCGCACGCCAGCGCATCCGCGAGCTGGCGCTGCCCTTTGAACTGCCTGCGGCGCATGAACTGCCGCAGCGCCTTGATGCCGTGCTGACCTCCCTCTATCTGCTCTTCAACGAAGGCTACAAGGCCAGCAGTGGCGAGCACTTGGTACGCTCCGATCTCTGCCATGAGGCGATCCGTCTTACCGAGCTGCTGGCCACCCATCAGCACACCGGCCTGCCGCAGTGCCACGCTCTGCTGGCCCTCATGCTCCTGAGTGCCGCTCGCCTGCCGGCACGCACCGATGATACCGGCGGAATTCTGCGCCTGCATGAACAGGACCGCAGCCTCTGGAATCAGTCTTTCATCCAGCGCGGGCTTCAGCACCTGCAGCTCTCCGCACGTGGGGACACCCTCACGGAATATCACCTAGAGGCAGGCATCGCCGCATGCCATAGCACGGCCACCGATCATGGAACCACCGACTGGGCACGCATTCTCATGCTGTATGATCAGCTCGTGCTGCTTACGCCCTCGCCAGTGGTGGCCTTGAATCGCGCAATCGCCGTGGGGCGTGTGCATGGTGCGCAGAGCGGGCTGGAGGCACTTGCAGCCGTACAGGGACTTGATACCTACCTCTCCCTGCACGCAGCACGCGGTGCATTCGCCGCCGAACTCGGCCAGGCAGAGGCCGCCGCCGCTCACTACCGCAAGGCACTGGCCCTCGCGGCACTGACCTCCGAACGCAGCTTTTTGGAGCGGCAGCTGGCCGCATGTGAAACCGCTGTAGTCAGAAAATAACCCCACTCAAAAATAATTTTGTTTCGATGTCCTTTTTCGTCTGGCCCGTTCGTCGTCCTTTTGAAACCCCGACAATTCATTCCTAAACGCTCCACGTCCGCCCCTCCCTATGAGCCCTGAAACTTCCCTCCATGACTATCTCGTGATCTCGCGCGGCCATTGGGACAAAGACAAGTCCAAGGAGCAAATCGACACCGCCATCACCGACTTTTATGCGTGGCTGAACCGCCACATCGAGGCAGGCCGTATGCGCCCCGGCAGTCGCCTAGGCACGGACCGCGCCAACGTCTCCAAGGCGGGCGTCACCACCGACGGCCCCTTCGGCGAGGCCAAGGAAGTCGTGGGTGGCTACTGGTTCGTCAGCGCAGGCAGCCTGCGTGAGGCCGCTGATCTGCTCTCCCACAGCCCCACCCTTCCCTGCGGACTCCATTATGAAGTCCGCCCCCTTGATCCTGAACTCTGTACCGCCTCCGACATCACCAACGAAACCCCGCCCGCATGAATCCCCAAAACCCCACTGACGAATACCTGCTGCTCATTCGAGGCACTCACTGGAACCACGGCATGTCTCCCTCTGAACTCCAGCACGTCATGACTGACTTTTACGCCTGGGTTGATCGCCTCGGCAAAACCGGCATCCATCGCGGCGCACAGCCCTTGATGGAAGAGGGAAAGCTGGTCTCCGGACCCAAGGGAGCGACCGTGACCGACGGCGTCTTTGCCGAGTCAAAAGAAGCCATCGCCGGGTACTTTCGCATCGCGGTGGGCAGCATGGATGAAGCCGTCCGCATCGCCCAGGAATGCCCCATCCTCCAATACGGGGCCACCATTGAAGTCCGTCCCATCGCCGATCTCTGCCGCCCCATGGCCGAAGTCAAATCCTCCTCCCAGTCCTGATCAAAACACACACCAACTCCAACCAACCACCCACCATGAGCACACTCGCCTACCCATCCTTCAGCCCCTACATCACCGTGCACAATGCCGAAGAGGCCATCGCTTTTTATCACGCAGCCTTTGGTGCTACCGAACGCTTCCGTCTCGCCGATGCCTCGTCCGGCAAGATCGGCCATGCCGAGCTCGATCTGCAAGGCAGCCTGCTCATGCTCTCGGATGAAAATCCCGCCTGGAACAAGTCCCCTCAAACACTCGGCGGCACCCCGGTGAAATTCTGCCTCATGGTTGAAAACGCTGATGCCGCCATTGCGAAAGCCGTCTCTGCTGGTGCCACTCCGCTCATGCCAGCCAGCGATCAATTCTACGGCTTTCGCAGCGGTTCCGTGCGCGATCCCTTCGGCCATGAATGGATGCTCCAGCACGAGATCGAAAAAGTATCTCCCGAAGAAATGCAAAAGCGCTGGGATGCCATGCTCGGAAAATGCTCATCCTCCGAGGAAGCCGCCAAGTAATCCACTTTCAAATTCCAACACACAACGCGCACACCATGATCAAAAAAATTCTCCTCGGCCTCGTCCTCATCATCGCCGTCATCTGCGTCATCGCCTCTTTCCAGTCCGATGACATGAATGTCACCCGTTCCGCCACCACTACCGCCAGCCCTGAGGTGGTCTTCAAAGTCGTGAACGACTTTCGCCAGTGGGACTCGTGGTCGCCATGGGCAAAGATTGATCCCAACATGAAGAAGAGCCTCGAAGGCCCGCCTGAAGGCGTCGGTGCCATCTACAAGTGGTCCGGCAACAACGAAGTCGGCGAAGGCAGCACCAAGCTCATCGAGAGCAACCCCAACGAGAAGGTCAGCATGAAGCTGGAGTTCGTGCGTCCCTTTGCCGGCACCAGTGATGTGCAGTTCACCTTCACCCCGGAAGGCACCGGCACCAAGATCACATGGGCCATGCAGAGCAAGAAACCCTTCATCGGCAAGATCATGGGCATGTTCATGGACTGCGAAAAAATGTGCGGCGACCAGTTTCTCGAAGGCCTCGCCAATTTGAAGAAGGTCGTGGAAGCCACCCCAAAAGCTTGACCCGCAAACTTCTCACAAGAAACCACCATGCTCGACCAGCCCACAGCCCCTATCCTCACTGAGGCACAGCCCGCCGCCGTGATCCACATCACCGTGCCGCGTGATCAAATTCAGGAAGTGATGGGCCCGGCCATCCACGAAGTCATTGCCGCCGCACAGGCCCAAAACATCGGGCCCAAAGGCCCCGTCTTTGCGCATCACTTCGGAATGACTCCCGGCATCTTCAATTTCGAAGTCGGTGTCCCCGTGTCCGGCGCAGTGCAGCCAGTGGGCCGGGTAAAGCCCGGAGTAATCCCCGGCACCACCATCGTGCGTACCGTTTACACCGGACCGTATGAAGGACTGGGCCAGGCCTGGGGAGATTTTCAGGACATTGTCGAATCCCAGGGCCACAAGCTGGGGCCCAATCTTTGGGAACGCTACCTCTCCGGCCCGGAGTCCAGCGAAGACTCCTCCACCTTCCGTACTGAACTCAATCAAACCATCATACCATGAAAGACCACCCCATTGTTTCTCCCGAAGAATGGCTGACGGCACGCCGTGCTCTGCTGGCCAGGGAAAAAGCCCAGATGGAAGCCAGCGACGAGGTGGCACGCCTGCGCCGCGAACTGCCCTGGGTGAAAATCACCAAGCCCTACGTCTTCGACACTCCCACCGGCCAGGCAACGCTGGCCGATCTCTTCGATGGCCGCAGCCAGCTCTTCCTCTACCACTTCATGTTTGGCCCCGCTTGGGAAGAGGGCTGCACCGGCTGCTCCTTCCTGTGTGATCACGTGGATGGCGCGCGCCAGCACTTTGAACACCACGATCTCTCCTTCGTGGCCGTGTCACGCGGTCCCATCGACAAACTGGAGGCCTACCGCAAACGCATGGACTGGAAGTTTCGCTGGGTCTCCGCTGCGCACACCGACTTCAATCAGGACTTCCACGTCTCCTTCCCACCGGAGAGTGTGAAGGACGGCAAGATCACCTACAATTTCACCACCCAGGACTACAGCCCTGATTGCGAAGAACTGCCCGGCTTCAGCGTCTTCTACAAGGACGCGGAAGGACAGATCTACCACACCTACTCCTCCTTCAGCCGTGGCGGCGAGGCCCTGCTGGGTGCGTATCAGTTCATCGATCAGACACCGAGGGGCCGCATGGAGAATGTGAATGGCAATCTCATGGACTGGGTGAAGCGCCATGACCGCTACGAAAACGACGGCCGCACCACCGACAAAGAATGTTGCGGCTGCAGCGCCACCCCCAAAGCCGCATGAGCACCACAGCCTGTCATTGCTCCTTCGGGAAAAAGCTGCGCGCTGTGAAACACTGCGCCGGCTGGTTCATCCCCGGAATCGTGCTGGCGCTCCTGCCCAAGTGCCCTCTATGCCTGGCTGCATGGCTCAGCCTCGTTCTTGGCATCGGTATGTCTGTCACCACCGCCACCGTGTTGCATGCCACGCTCATCATCCTCTGCCTGCTTCTCTGCATCATCTGCCTCGTTCGACACTTCTACGCTTTTCGCAAATCCAGCATCTAGTTTCTCGCATCCAACCTCCATCTCACCATGCCACTCCCCTCCCCCATCGAATCCCCCCTCTCCGAACGCGAACTCGTTCTCGTGCGTGAGACCGAAGTCCCCGCCGCGAAACTCTACGCGGGCTGGACACAGCCCGAGCTCGTCGTCCAATGGTTCACTCCCAAGCCCTGGACAACCACGGCTTGCGAGATCGACCTCCGCCCTGGCGGCACTTGCAAAACCACCATGCGCAGCCCTGAAGGCCAGGAGTTCCCCAATGTCGGCGTTTACCTCGAAGTTGTGCCCAATGAAAAGCTCGTCTTCACCGACGGCTATCTGCCAAATTGGGAGCCCAATCCCAATCTCTTCTTCACCGCCATCCTCACCTGGGAAACTCTGCCCGATGGCAAAACCCGTTACACCGCCCGCGCCCGCCACTGGACAAAGGAGGCCTGCGAAAAGCACGCCGCCATGGGCTTCATGGACGGCTGGGGCAAGGCATTTGATCAGCTCGTTGAACTCATGAGCAAGTAACACTTCAACCCACTGTCCTACCATGTCCCGCGTCAGCACCTACCTCAATTTCCCGCGCAACACCGAAGAAGCCTTCGCCTTCTACAAGTCGGTTTTCAAAACCGAATACGTCGGTCACATCGCCCGCTTCGCCGATATCCCCGCCAGTCCGGATTGCCCGCCGGCTGCTGAGTCCGACAAGAACCTCATCATGCACATCGCCCTGCCAACCCTCGGCGAACACGTTCTCATGGGCACCGATTCCCCCGAGTCGATGGGCTTCAAGTGCACGCCCGGCAACAACGTGCACATCAATCTCGAACCCGACACCCGCGAAGAAGCGGACCGTCTCTTCACCGCTCTCTCAGCGGGCGGCAAAGTCGAAATGCCCATTCAGGACATGTTCTGGGGCGCTTACTTCGGCTCCTTCTCAGACAAGTTCGGCATCAACTGGATGATCAATTGCATGCAACCCAAAGCCTGACCACTCCTATGTCCCAGTCTTACATTCAACCCTACCTCTTTTTCGGCGGCCGCTGCGAAGAAGCCCTCGAGTTTTACAAATCCGCTATCGGTGCCGAAGTGCAGATGTTTCTGCGCTACAGCGACAGCCCCGATCCCATGCCGCCCGACACCCTCCCTGCCGGCTATGAAAGCAAAGTCATGCACGCCAGCTTCAAAGTCGGCGGCAGCGTGATCCTGGCCTCCGATGGCTGCGGTGGTGAAGAGAGCAAAGGCTTTCGCGCTTTCTCCCTCTCACTCGCTTTGCCCACCGAAGCCGAGACAGAGCGTGCATTCAATGCCCTTGCTGAAGGCGGCGCCGTCAACATGCCTCTTGGCAAGACCTTCTGGTCCTCTCGCTTCGGCATGCTGCAGGACAAGTTTGGCATGGGCTGGATGGTCACCGTGGCTCCCAGTGCAGAATCAAAGCCTGCTTAACCTCACCCCTTAAAGCCATGCAAAAAATCAGCCCTTTTCTGTGGTTCAATGAAAACGCCGAAGCGGCGGTGGACTTCTACATCTCCGTCTTTCAAGACGGCAAAATCCTGCGCAAGACCCATTACGCCGAGGTGCCAGCCGAAGACCGACCGCCATGCCCGCCCGTGGGCACCGTGATGACCGTGGAGTTTGAACTCTTCGGCCAGAACTACACCGCCTTGAATGGTGGCCCCATCTTCAAATTCAATGAGGCCATCTCCTTCGTGGTATCGTGTGACACCCAGGAGGAAGTCGATCGCTACTGGGACGCTCTCACCGCCGGTGGTGGCAAGCCCGTGCAATGCGGCTGGCTGCAAGACAAATTCGGTGTCTCATGGCAGATCGTTCCCACCGTGCTGGCAGACCTCATGGCCTCCAGCGATCCAGCCCTCTGCTCCCGCGTCACTCAGGCCATGCTTAAAATGATCAAGCTCGATATCGCCACACTCCAGCAAGCCGCTGCATCCAAGTAAAATCGTCATTCATTCCCATGAGTCAGCTTCCAGACCATTCCACCGAGATCATCAGCACCCGCATCTTCCCTGCAAGCCGCGACCGCATCTTCACCGCCTTCAGCGATCCCAAGCAGCTCGCTCAATGGTGGGGGCCCAAGGGCTTCACCAACACCTTCGATGAATTCGACTTCCGCCCCGGTGGCGACTGGAAATTCACCATGCACGGCCCCGATGGCAAGGACTATGCCAATCACACCCGCTTCATCGAAATCATCCCATACGAGCGCATCGTCTATGAACACATCTCCCCCCACTTCCGCATGACCATCACCCTCGCTGATGCAGGAACCGGCACACACATGACCTGGTGCATGCAGTTTGAAACCGCCGAAATCTGCGAACGCTTCAAACCGATCTGCGTCCCGGCCAACGAAGAAAACTTTGATCGACTCGCCGCCCATCTCGGAAAGGGCGGACTCATCCCATGAATGCCCGCTAAAAATTCAACACAGCCTCAAACATTCCCGATTCGTACAGTTCGCAATCCCCTCTCCACACATGAAATACGCCCCCCTAGTCGCATCTATCCTCCTCGGACTTCTGTTCATCATGAGCGCCTGCATGGTCCTGTTCAATCTCGCGCCCATGCCAGAGCTTCCGAAGGACACTCCCATCTTCCACTTCATGGCTGCCTTTGGCCCCACGGGTTACATGAAGTTTGTGAAGGTGTTTGAACTCATTGGAGGCATTCTCCTCCTCGTTCCCAAGACACGGAATCTCGGCCTCCTCTGCCTCGGCCCCATCATCCTGAACATCCTCGCCTTCCATCATTTCGTCGCAGGCGATGGCATCTTCCAGCCAATGCTCATCGGCATCTCCCTTCTCGCTCTTTTTCTGCTCTGGTCCGAACGCAAGGCCTGGGCAGGGCTGCAGCGTTGATCAGCGGACAGATGAAAGGTTGGGTGGTCTTGGACGGTTCACAGCTGCGTCCCACCAACCGCCATGACCACCCGCCGCACCTTCCTTGCCACCACCGCACTGACCGCCGCCACCCATGCGTTTGCGGCGCCAAAAGACAACGACATCAAGATCGCCCTCATCGGCTGCGGCGGGCGCGGCACCGGGGCCTGCAATCAGGCGCTCTCCGCAGGGTCCACCATCAAGCTGGTGGCGGTGGTTGATCCTTTGGAAGGCAAGGCCCAGGCGGCGCTGGATATTCTCAAAGAGAAGCACGAAGGCCAGGTCGATGTTCCACCTGATCAGGTGTTCACCAACTTCGAGGACTACGCGAAGGCCTTCGCCCTCGCAGACGTCGTTCTCATCACCACTCCTCCCGGCCCGCGCCCCTTTCTCTTTGAGCAGGCCGTGAAGGCCGGCAAACACGTCTTCATGGAGAAACCCGTCGCGGTGGATGCCGCTGGCGTGCGCCGCGTGCTCGCCGCCTCGGAGGAGGCGAAGAAAAAGAATCTCAATGTCTGCGTGGGCTTTCAACGTCGCTACCAGCCCAGTTACATCGACATGATCAATCGCATCCACTCCGGTGAAATCGGCGACCTCGTCTTTGGCCGCGTGTACTGGAACGGCACCTCGCGCCCGGGCTTTGTGCGCGAACCCAAGGAGAGCGAAATGCACTACCAGATTCGTAACTGGTACTTCTTCACCTGGATGAGCGGTGATCACATCCTGGAGCAGCACTGCCACAATCTCGACGTGGCCAACTGGGTGATGAAGGGCGTCATGCCCATCAAAGCCGTGGGCCAGGGCGGACGTCAGGTGCGCCGTGCCCGGGAAAACGGCACCATCTTTGACCATCACACCGTCGAGTTTGAATACGAAAGCGGCATGCGCATCCTCAGCCAGTGCTGCCAGATTGGCGGCAAATGCGCACGCGATGTCAGCGAGCACTTCCACGGCACCAAAGGCGCGGCCGATCTTGCCAACGGCGGCAAGTTCCTCATCAATGGCCAGCCACCCGGTGGAAAGCGTTTGCGCAACAAGGAAGATCCTTATCAGCTTGAACACGATGCGCTGTTTGAAAACATCCGCACCGGCAAAGTCCGCAACGACGCAGACTACGCGGCGCATAGCACCATGATGGGCGTCATGGGCCGCATGGCCAGCTACACCGGTCAGGTCATCACCTGGGAGCAGGCCATGAATTCACAGGAAGCCCTCGTCCCCGACAATATCACCTGGGCCACCGAACCGCCCGTGAAGCCCGACGAGGAAGGCTGGTATCCCGTGGCCATTCCAGGAACGACGATGCCGCTGTGAGTTCACCCCTCATGCCAATGCCCCCATCCCATGCGCAGCCCGGGCCTGCAGACACTTCTCATCCCCAATCTCCACAGTTCGGCAAGGCGTCGTTCGTTGCTCATAGATGAGACATGAAACACACGAGCCCACCTCGCCCTCCAGGTTCACACAGCGCACCGGCTTCACTTCTGTTCCTCGAAAACAAACTTGCCACGGACTCACCTGCACCAGCATGCCTTCCTCCAGACCACGCTGCACCGCCTCCTGCCAGTAGAAGGAGACGCGGTAGTGCGCACAGCACGCCCCACAGCTCTGACAGGGTGATGGTTCAAGATTCATGGCAGGAGATCCCTCCCATAACACTTTTCCTCATTTCAGCTTCGACATTTCTTCAGCCTTCAGATTGACTCATTCCCGCACTCATGTCTTCCGCGTCCCCCAAATGGTATTCCACCGTCACCCGCTACCAGTGGCTGGTGCTCCTCGTCGCTTCACTCGGCTGGGTCTTCGATGCCTTTGAAGGACAGATCTACAATCTGACGCGGGCAGACATGCTGCCAGAACTGCTGCATGTGAAAGCAGATGATCCACTCGTCAAAGTATGGGGAGAGCGCTTTCTCGGCATCTTCCTTCTCGGCGGCACCTTTGGCGGCCTGCTCTTCAGCTCGCTGGCTGACAAATGGGGACGCAATCCGGTGATGGCGCTGACGATCTTGTTCTACTCGGTGTTCTCCGGTATCACCGCCTTTGCCGGTGAGATCTGGGAAGTAGGCGCATTGCGCTTTCTGGTCGCGATGGGCGTAGGCGGCGAGTGGGCCGTGGGCGCGGCGCTGGTGGCCGAAGTCTTCCCCAAAGAAGCACGTGAGCGCGCAGGCGGCATTTTTCACGCCACCAGTGTGGCAGGCCTGTGGCTCGCCGCCGCCGCCGGCCTGTGGGTCGGCACCCAGTGGCGCACCGCCTACATGCTCGGCGTCGTCCCCGCCCTGCTGGTGCTGTGGGTACGCCTGAGCATCAAGGAGCCCGAAGCATGGAAGGAGGCGCGGCAGTCCAAGCCCAAACGCATGGGCAGTTTCAGCGAACTGCTGGGCACACCGCGCTGGCGCTCGCGTGCCATCTTTGGCGCGCTGCTCGCCATGGTCGGTCTCGCCACATTCTGGGGCGTGGTGGTCGCAGGGCAGGACATCGCCGCTGATTTTCTCAAGCGTGCAGGAGATCCCGCTTGGGCCAGCAAATCCAAGATCGCCTTTGGCTTCATTCAAACGGCAGGCGCAGGCGCAGGCATGCTGGCCTTTGGTCCTCTAAGTGCACGCTGGGGCTGCAAGAAAACCTTTGTCATCATGCACCTCGCCGCACTGGCCATGACGCCCATCGTTTGCTGGCTCCCATCCTACGTCGGCAGCTACACGCTTCTGCTCCTGCTGCTACCGGTGTTCGGTTTCTTTGCCCAAGGCATCCATGCGGGCTACGCAGCGTTTTTCCCGGCGCTGTTTCCCACCCATCTGCGCGCCACGGGTTCCGGCTTCTGTTTCAATACGGGCCGCCTGCTCGCTGCGCCCGTGCTCATCTGGCTCAGCGCCTGGATGAAATCCACGATGGACCTGCGCACCGCCATCACCTGTCTCGGCGGCTTTTTTCTCCTCGGCCTGATTTTCCTCACTTGTCTGCCGGAGACACAAGGAGAAGATTTGCCAGAGTAACACGCGCCATGCCCACGGTCCAATTCACCGCCAATCTCGCGAGTCAGACCGCAGCACCTGCAAGCAAGGTGGAAGGAATCACGGTTCGTGAGGCATTGCACGCCGTGTTCAACCGGCATCCCACGCTGCGCAGCTACGTGCTGGATGACCAAGGAGCCGTGAGACAGCATGTGGTCGTGTTTGTTGATGGCACCGCCATCACAGACCGGCAGAAGCAGGCGGATACTGTGCGGCCGGACTCGGAAATCTTTGTGATGCAGGCACTCTCAGGAGGATGAAAAACATGAGCACGAAACTCTACCTCGGCACCCGCAAAGGACTCATCGAAGCAGAACGCAGCGCCTCCGGCTGGCGCATCACCCACAATTCGTTTCTCGGCGTGCAGGTGCCCATGCTTCTGCCGGATGCACGGGATGGAACGCTCTACGCCGCAGTGGAGCACGGACATTTCGGCACCAAGTTTCATGCTTCTCACGATGCAGGAGCGAGCTGGGAGGAACGCACCTGTCCGGCCTTCCCACCCAAACCGGAGGACACGCCAGACGTGGTCAATTTCGTCAGCCAGCAGCCCATCCCATGGGACCTTAAAAAAGTCTGGGCGCTGGAAGCCGGAGCCGCACCAGGTGAACTCTGGTGCGGCACGCTGCCCGGCGGTCTGTTTCACTCACTCGATGGCGGCTCCTCATGGCATCTCGTCGAAAGCCTGTGGAATGATCCCGGACGTGCCAAATGGATGGGCGGCGGTGCGGAGTGGCCGGGAATTCACACCATCCTCGTCGATCCCCGCAACCGCCACCGCCTGCTCATCGCCGTCTCCTGCGGCGGCGTGTGGGAGTCCACCGACAACGGTTCAAGCTGGACCAACATCGGCACCGGCATTCGTGCGGAATACGTACCGCCAGAACTGGTCTATGACCCCGGCATTCAAGATCCGCACCGCATCGCCTGGAGCGCTGCGGATCCTGACACGATCTGGATGCAGCATCACAACGGCATCTTCCACTCCACGGATGGCGGCAAAAACTGGCGCGAGATCTTGAATGCCAACCCCTCCAATTTCGGCTTCGCCGTGGCCATGCATCCGCAGGATCCGCAAACCGCTTGGTTTGTTCCCGGCATCAAAGACGAATTACGCGTGGCCTGCGACGGTGCCCTCTGTGTGATGCGCACTCGCGACGGCGGCCAGACCTTTGAACCGCTGCGCCACGGCCTGCCGCAGGAGCATGCGTATCATCTGGTCTATCGCCACTGCCTCGATGTCACCGGCAATGGCCGCACCCTCGCCTTCGGCAGCACCACCGGCTCCGTCTGGATCAGCGAAAACGGCGGCGACTCATGGGACCGCCTCAGCGCGGATCTGCCTCCCGTTTATTGCGTGCGGTTTGGGTGACTCCAGATGTTACATGCTTCCATGCCACCCGGCTTTGATGCTGCGCAGCAGATCCCCGCTGATAGCTGCCGGGATTGGCTCTGTCTGCTGGCTGCTCACAATGGTCTGGGCCAAGACATGAAGATTCTCGGCAGACTCGGTCTGCTCTTAATTGCATTCCTTCCAAGGCTCGTTGTGTGAAATGGATGTGAACAGACATGCCAACCCCATGCCGCCCAGCCATCTCGCCTGTTCACTCTTGGCCCTTCGGAGCCTTCGCCTGCTCCCACTCAATCGTTCCCAGCGCCTGAATCGCCGCCAGGAAATCAGGGTCTTTCGAGTCATTGGCAAGGATGCTGATCGTGACGAGAACATCCGGCACGGGAGCGACGAAGGCCGTTGAGACGGCTTTGGATTTCCCTGCTTCAGCGGGATCGTCAGCGGGGGAAGTGTCCGTGTATTCAGCGTGGCACCCGACACCCTGCTTGAGCTTGATTTCCTGCATCTGCCCCTCCCCTTCCACCGAACCGGCTGGGACAAACCGCTGGGCCGTTTGCTGGATGTCGTTCAGGGTCTTGTAGCGTACTGAACTGTTGAAAAAGGTCATCTGCCAGCTCTTATGGGGGTCAGCGATGGAAAAAAGCGACAGTGTATGCTGCTCCCCGGTTCCGATGCCTTGGGTCACACAGTGGTTCCCGGCACGCCATGTCGAAGGCACATCAATCTGCACCCGGCCCATGCTGCCCAGATCAAACTGCTGCCCCGGCCCCTTGAACCTGGAAAAGGTGCAGTAAAAGAGAGATTCCCCCAGTTTCTTCAGCATCTGCCTGTCGTCGTTCGTCGGTGAGATGACCGACGCGTGCACATCCACCCATTTGCCCAGCAGTTCGAAGTAGCAGTTGATATGGGCCTGAGTCGATTCCTCTCCCAGGCTCTCATCCTTGGTTATAGACTCCACGCATTCGCACATGGGCGTGCTCCATTGCTTGACGCTGTCCTGCTGAATCATCGGGTTCTGGCTGGCCAGCTTCCAGAAGTGATCGCGGCAGGCTTTGCTGTCGCCGCCTTTTCTGACCGGTTCTCCCACAAAAGCTGAGACATTGAACCGTCCCGCATTGCCCCGGTAGGTCAGCCCATCGGCCTTGTACTCCTGGCTTTCCACGGCAAGCACAGGGCCCTCAAACTTAATCTGCCAGCCCTGACCCACCACGGGTACGGTCAAGATTTCGGCATGCAGGACCGCACAGCCAAACACGAAGACCAGCAGCCCTGTGATGACATGCCTCATGCTTTCAAAACTTGAGGGATTGTTCACACCACCGCAGGCGCAAAGCCATCCTTCTGCTTCTTCTTCAGCTTGCCCATGCGGACGAGCTCCACATCAGCCGCCACCACCTTGTACTCGGGGCACAGGGTGTCGCCATCGCAGCCCTGGCCGGTGACATTGTTCACCATGGCATCGGGAAAGTGGAAGGTGGTGTAAAGAATACCAGGCTTCACCTCATCGGTGACGCGGGCTTCCAGCTCCACCTCACCGCGCGCGCTGGAAAGCCGTGTGATGTCTCCCGTGCGGATGCCTTTTCGCTTCGCGTCCTCGGGATTGATGGAAAGCAGGTCCTGCGTCACGATCTCACTGTTGCCCGTGCGGCGGGTCATGGTGCCGCAATTGTAATGCTCCAAAATGCGCCCCGTCGTGAGAATGAAGGGGAACTCCTGACCGTTCGTCTTCAACTCGTTGGACTCCACCCATGGGAAGAAATGGAAGTGGCCTTTGCCACGGGTGAACTGCTCCTGATGCATGATCTGCGTGTCCACACCGCCTTCTTTCACCGGCCACTGCTTGCCGTTGATGCCCAGATTTTCCCAGGTCGCTCCTTTGAAGAAAGGCACGATTTGCGCGATCTCCGCCAACACACCATCCGGCGTGTAGTCCGCCTGAGGGAAGCCAAAACGCTGAAGGATTTCGCACATGATCTGGCCGTCGGGCTTGGTGCCTGCAAGCGGCTTCACGGCGGCGTTCACGCGCTGCATGCGACGTTCAGCATTGGTAAAGGTGCCGCTCTTTTCCAAGAAGGAGGACGCAGGTAAAATGACATCGGCATACTTCGCCGTTTCGGTCATGAAGATTTCCTGCACCACCAGGAATTCGAGGCTCTCCATCGCATGGCGCACATGATGCGCATCCGGATCAGTCTGCACCACATCCTCGCCCATGAGCCAGAGCGCCTTCAGCTTGCCTTCGACGGCAGCATCAAACATCTGCGGAATTTTCCAGCCGGGTTCGCTCGGGCTCGGCACTCCGTAGAAGTCAGCATAACGCTTCTGCACTTCCAAGTCGGCCATTTCGAAATAACCCGCGCCTTGATGCGGCTGGCAGCCCATGTCCGCAGCACCCTGCACGTTGTTCTGGCCGCGCAGCGGATTCACACCCACGCCCGGACGGCCAATATTGCCGGTCATCATCGCGAGATTTGAAATGAGCATGACCGTCTTCGCGCCCTGCTCATGCTCCGTGACCCCAAGACCATGGAAGCTCATCGCAGCTTCAGCGGAGGCGTATTCGATGGCGGCGGCGCGCACGAGTTCTAAACTCACGCCGGTGATTTTTTCCAGCGCCGGCAGGTCCAGCGCACGCAGCCCGTTCTCAAACTCATCCCAGTTTTCACAGCGCTTCTTCACGAACTCCGTCTTCACCAGACCAGCATCGAGAATGCAGCGGGCAAACATGTTCAGCAGCGCCACGTTTGTGCCGGGGCGCAGTTGCAGGTGATGCTTCGCATACGGCACCAGCTCGATCTTGCGCGGATCGATCACGATCAGCGGCGTTCCCTTCATGATGTGCTGCTTCAGGCGCGCACCCGTCACAGGGTGGCCTTCCGTCGGGTTCGCACCGATGACCATGATGCAGCGCGTATGCTCAATGTCCTCATACGAGTTCGTGGCCGCACCCGTGCCAAAGCTCTTTTGCATGCCCCAGGCTGTCGGCGAATGGCAGACGCGGGCGCAGCAGTCGATGTTGTTCGTACCCATGACGCCACGGATGAACTTCTGCATGAGGTAATTCTCCTCATTGGTGCAGCGTGCGGAAGAAATGCCCGCCACCGCCTGCCCGCCGTGATCGTTTTTGATGCGCGTCAGATTGGCGAAGATGTGATCGTAAGCTTCCTCCCAGGTCGATTCCTTGAACTGACCATCCGGCTGCTTGATCAGCGGCGTGCGCAGGCGGTCCTTGTGATTGTAGAACTTGAAAGCAAAACGGCCCTTCAGGCAGGTGTGCGCATGGTTCACTTCGGCATCCACCGGAGCCTGAATGCTCAGCACCTGATCACCCTTCGTGGCCACGTTGAGATTGCATCCCACACCGCAATAGGTGCAGATCGTGCGCGTCTTCTTCGTCGCCTCAATGGACTTGGAAAAGAACACATCACTGATCGCCGAAGTCGGGCAAGCCTGGGAACAAGCTCCGCATGAAACGCACTCTGAGTCCGCAAACGATTCATCCAGCCCCTTGATGATCTTCGCATTGAAGCCGCGGCCATGCATCGAGAGCACATGCTGCCCCTGGATTTCATCGCAGGCACGCACGCAGCGTGCGCAGTTGATGCACTTGGAAAGCTCGGACGTCATGTAGGCGTGCGAATGATCCTTCTTGCGGTCCAAATGATTTGCCCCCGCAGGATAGCGCACGCCACGGATGCCCACCTTCGCCGCCACGGTTTGCAGTTCGCAGTTGCCGCTCACCTCACAGGTCAGGCAGTCCAGCGGATGGTCCGTCAGCACCAGTTCGACAATGTTCTTGCGAAGCTTCCGCACCTTCGGCGATTCGGTAAACACATGCATGCCCGCCGTCAAAGGCGTGTGGCAGGAGGCCACCACGCGGCGTGGCCCATCAGCCTGCAGCGCCACTTCGACCGAACACACGCGGCATGCGCCATACGGCTCCAACTGCGGTGCATCACAGAGTGTCGGCACATGCCCGCGCCCGCGATGACGGTCGATGAAATTCAGCAGCGTGTCGCCTTCATTGAACTGACAGGCATCGCCATCAATGAAAGCGGTGAGAGTGGATAGATCCTTGACCATAAAAGAGGTGGTTTTGGGATGAAGACTAGGCTTTGAAATAGGGACTGAGTTCGGCGCCGAAATGCTCCAGCGCATTCTTGATGGGCAGCGGCACACCGCCGCCGAGAGCACACAAAGAAGTCTGCTCCATCGTATCGAGCAAATCAGTGATCAGCTCGCGGTCGATCTTGTAGCTGCTGTCGCTCCGCGCCTTGGCGATGAGTTCCTTGCCACGCGTGCTGCCGAGGCGGCAGGGGAAGCATTTTCCGCAGCTCTCGTCAGCGGTGAACTGGAAGAGATGCTGGATGTATTCGATCATCGGCATCGACTCCGGAATGCTGACAACGCCGGCATGGCCTTTCATGAACCCCTCATACTTAAACGACTCGAAATCCATGGTGAGTTTGCCCACGTGGCTCATCGGCACGATGCCGCCGAGTGGTCCACCAATTTGAAGAGCCTTGACCTTCGTTTTAAAGCCGCCAGCCAGGTCGATCACCGTCTGCAATGGCGTGCCCATGGCCACCTCATAAATCCCGGGGCGCACAAAGTGGGAATCCAGCGAGAGCAGCTTCGGCCCGGTGGACTTCGGTGTGCCGATTTGTGCATAGCCTTTGCCACCCAGTGTGAGGATCGCGTGGATGTTCGCCAGGGTCTCCACGTTGTTGACGATGGTCGGCTTGCGGAAAAGCCCTTCAATGGTGGGAAACGGCGGACGTGTGCGCACTTCCGGGCGCTGGCCTTCAAGGCTGGCAAGCAGCGCGGTTTCCTCCCCGCAGATGTAAGCGCCCGCACCTTTGATGGACTTCAGCATGAAGTTGAAGCCGCTGCCCAAAATGTCCTTCCCCAGCAGCCCCGCAGCACGCAGGTCTTCGATGGCTTCGTTGATGATCGTGACGGAATCCGGATACTCAGCGCGAATGTAAAGGATGCCGTTCTCCGCACCCGCAAACCAACCCGCCACCATCATGCCCAGCAGCACGCTGTGCGGCTGCTTCTCCATGAGGTATTTGTCGATGTAGGCACCCGGATCTCCTTCGTCCGCATTGCAGACGATGTATTTGTCCTTGCCTTCAGCAGCACGGCAGGAGGACCATTTGAAGTGCAGCGGGAAACCCGCACCGCCTCGGCCACGCAATCCGCTCTCCTTAAGTTCCAAGCCCAGCGCGTCACGATCACCGCCTGCGATGAGCTTTTTGAACGGCGCGTAGTACGCGTCGATGCCGGGAAACTCTGCTGTGAGCTGCGCAGGTTGAAGATGCGACACCACCGCATACCGGTCTTCCGCATCCCCCTTCCCCGTCTTCACGAGTTCGGCCAGTGCCTCATCACTCTGTCCTGAGTAATTTTTGCCCTGATACTGCAGCGCCCCGCCCTCGTGGCAGCGGCCCAGGCAGCAGATGTGCCCGATCTCTTCTTTTTTGAAATGCGTCTCCAGCGTGTGGTGCAGTTTGTCCTGCGTCCCCGCGCACAGACAGGCACTGCCGTTGCAGACGAAGACCTTCTTGCCCTCATTCTCCTTTTTCAGGAAATCATAGAACGACACCGCGCCGAGCGTGATGGCATCCCCAAAGAGATGATCCTGCCCCATCTGGTGCACCACATCATTCTTCTCAGCCGTTCCCGCCTTGTCGGCGGCATCGACCATGCGTTCAAAGACGTTTTTTTCGACACCTTTGCGGAAAGAGAGGGCACTGAGATTTTTGGACATGCGTTGGTTGGGGAAGATTAACGACCAAAACCTGCGAATGCATGCTCAAAAATTGAGATTAAACCGCTTCCACGATGATCTTTTCACCCCTCACCTCACGCACCCGGACGGCACTGCCGCTTTGCAGATAGCCCCCTTCCACCATCGCCTCGATAAGCCGTCCGCCGATGTCGATGGTTCCATAAGGGCGCAGAGCGCTCCGCGCGGTACCGCTGTCACCCACTTGAGCCCGAATGGCGTCCCGCATCGCCGGGGCATCATTCAAGGTCCCACCGGCTGAGGTTTGCAGGATCAGGGAGCGGAAGGGGCGCAGGTCCGGCAGCCAGAGACACACCAGCGTGATGATCACCGCCGCCCCCGTCACTCCGAGCGCAAAATTACGGAACCCGGTGGCATACGCAGCAAGGTTGAAGCTGTCCGCGCTGGCACCGCTCGGCGGCAGCACCTCCCAGCCGGACATCGCATACACCAGCGCCACCATCACACAGAGAAAGCCCGCGATCCCCGGCAGAATCGTCCCGGGTGCCGCCAGCAGCTCCACGCCGATCAAAACGATGCCCGCCACAAAAATAGCCGCCACGACCATCGTCTCCTTCCCGGCCAGACTCCCGGCCACGTAGTGCCCAAAGAAAAACAGCGCAAAAGCCGCGATCGAAACGAACCCCGGCAGACCAAAACCGGGCGTCTGCATTTCGAGATACCCCCCTGCGAGACCGATCAGGATCAAAATCGCCGCATAGCGCGTGACCCAAATGGCGATCATTTCAAACCCCGTGGGCTCGGCGGTGATGACTTCCCCCTTCAGGGATTCAAGCTGTTTGATCTCTTCGATCGATTTGACGATCCCCTTGGCCAGCAGCGGCTTGCCATCGATCTGCATCGTCGCCTGCGCGGAATCCAGCGTCACGATCTCCCCTTTGGGAATGATCACCTGCCCGTTGATGCTGAGCCCACGGTCCATGTCGATCATCCCTTCGATGATGCGGACATCGTGACCCTTCTCACGCACCACGGTACGGGCCATGCCCATGAAGGCGGAGTTGTTCTTCGCGCGCTCGGCCTGGGCCAGCGGTGTGCCGTCGCCTGAAACCGGCGTGGAGGCACCGATGGCGCTGGCGGGTGCCATGTAGATGGTGTTCGTCGCCATCGCGATCATGGCGCCCGCAGAGATGGCCCGGGTGTTCACAAAGGCAAAGCTGCGCGCCTTGAGATTCTGCAGGTCCTGCATCATCAGGCTGATCGTGTCCCAGGCCAGTCCTCCAGGCGTGTCGAGTTCAAAGATCACCGCCTCAGCGCCGTCATTGTTGCAGCGGGTGAGCGTGCGCTTCATGAACTCAAAGCGCGCTGGCAGGATTAGATCATCCTGCCCCACGGGAATGACGACGACCTTTCCTGCATAGCTTTGGCTGCTGGTAAAGGCAGGGGCTTCCTTGTTCTTTGGCTTGGACTCCGCCTCGGGTGCAGGCTTGGCTGCCACCGCCTTTTTAAGAGTTTGGTCATACCAGACACCGTTGAGGATGACCAGTTTTCCCTTCGGCTCGGCAGCTTGTGCCAGGGCCTCCACGTCAGAAATGATCGCGCGTGCCAGCAGCGGCTTGCCATCCACGGCCTGCACGGCGGTGTCGGCGTCCAGCAGCAGCAGTTCCCCTTTGTCCGCCAGCGTCAGGGTGCCAAGCACCAAACCCTTGTCACGATCCACAAAGGCATCGGCGATCTCCGGGCGGTGCCCCTTGAGCTTGCACAGACTGCGCCCACCGGCTTTCAACACGGCCAGCGACTCGGCCAGCAGGGTGTCCTGCGCTTTTTGCGAGAGCTCTTCGCCCGTCTTCACCTTGGGCGGAGCCGCCCCGATGCGGGAACCGGGAGCCATCCAGATCTCATCACAGGCCAGCGCCAGCAAAGCACCACCACCGATGGCCGAAGTGTTCACGTAGGCATGAGTTTTGATCTTCAAACGCGCGACCTCCTCCGCCAGAGACAGCGCAGCTTGGGCATGGCTCTGCGTGACGTTGATGTCGAGGATCAGACCCGCCGCGCCTTGTTTGATGGCTTCATCCATCCACTGCCGCAGCTCGCGCCAGCGCCGTATGTCCTCAATGTCAGAATCGGTGACCCCCACCCGGGCCATCTGGCCGGTTAGTGGCGCCGCGAAGCCTGTGGCAGAAAGCGCCGTCAGGCAGGCCAGCAGAAGAAGACGTAAGATTTGCATGCTCAAGACTACGAGGATGTCGTCCGCACCGCAACCAGCACTGCGTCAGCCTTTTTTGCCAAACAGCAGCCGCCAGACATACATCAAAATCAACGCCCCACCCACGGCCGTGGCAATGCCTTTGATGCTGAATTCCCCCACGACGCCCCAGTGGAAAAGGCTCCCCACCTTGCCGCCGATGATGCTGCCAATGATTCCCAGCAGCACCGTGGTGATGGGGTTCATGCCCTGCCTGCCGGGCATGATGAGTTTCGCAAGTATGCCAGCGACCAGTCCGAGCGCCGACCAGATAAGAAGTCCTTGGAGTGACATAAGGCCGCCATTTTACGGAACTCCGCCCCATACCGTCAATTCCATTCCTACTCCTTCTTTGCAACCTGCTGCCATGCATTCCAGCCGCCTTTCAGCACAAAAGCGTTCTCAATCGGCAGTGTCTGCTTGAGTCGTTCGAGAACCTTGCGGCTGGCGTCGCACTTCGCTGCATTGCAGTAGACAATGATGGGCTTCGTGTTGGTCTGCAGCGTGTCCAGCAAACCAAAGAGCTGCTCTTCAAAATGCTGCTCATTCAGCAGCACCGCACCCGGAATATGCCCGGCGTCATACTGCTCCTGAATGCGGGCGTCGATCCACAGCACCTTGCCCTGCCAGCGCTCTTGAATGACCTGCATGGAGACCTCGTCATTTCGCAGCGGCTCCTCCACCAGATACAGCGCCGGCGCACGGGGATGCCACTCACGGGTGGCCCAGGCCGCCGTGGCAGCGAGTAGGATGAGGATCGTGGCCTGACGAAGCATGGAAAACATAGAGCGTCAGATCAGGGCTTGGTCTCTGCCGTGGCGGCAGCAGGCTGCGCCTCCGGTTTCCGGGTGATCGTGAAAAAGGCGAGCTGGTAGCGGTATTTGGCGATGGTGCTGTTGGTCTCGATCTTGAGCGCCCCCATTGTGACCTCCTCCGTGCTTTTAGGCTTCACCGTAATTAGATACTCCCGCCCTTCCTTGATCTCCTTCCAGTCGAATTCCACATTTTCACGGGTCGATGTGATCTTGATGATCTTCATCGGCTCATCGCCCACGAATTTGACCTGGCAGGCCTTGGTCGCCGGAGTATCACCAAGCAACCACTGGAGATTCTTGGGCTTGATATCCACAACCGCCGGCACATCTAGGATGAAGTTGATCTGCCAGTCAGGCTGCTTCGGGTCGTCGGTATTGACCGTGACAAATTTCTCATGCCTTCCCACAAACGTGGAAACCTTGAATGACGCGTGTCCCGTGCCGACTTCACCCGGCTTGTACTCAGCCTTGTCGAGTTCAGCGCTCAGGCAGCTGCAGGCGCTCTCAAGCCCCAGGATTTTGACCGTCTTGTCGCCCTTGTTGCGGAACTTGAAGGTCGTCTCCACTTCCTCGTCCTCCGGCTTCGGCTTCAGTTCGATCGCAGGCACGTCGAGAGACAGCTCCGCATGCACCGAAGCGGCGAACGCGAACACAAGAAAGGCAAGGCGGCTGACTGACATGAGGAAATATAGCACATCCCGCCCCCCTGAATGCAAGGCATCTTGACGCGCCCGGGCAGCCGCGCACCCTGCCCGCCTATGCGATTCGCGATTTGCAACGAGACCTACCAGAACTGGACCTTTGAAAAAATGTGTGAGGACGCCGCAGCGGCGGGGTATCACGCCATCGAACTGGCCCCCTTCACCCTGAAGGAAGACCCCCGCGAACTGACCGTGGAGGAGGCCCTCACCCTCTGCGCCAAGGCCAAATCCTTCGGTCTGGAAATCCTCGGCCTGCACTGGCTCCTGACAAAGCCCACCTGGTTTCACATCACCACGCCCGACGCACTCCAGCGCAAAGAAACCGCCAAGTTTGGCCGGCACCTCGCTCAATTCTGCGGTGCCACCGGTGGCCGCATCATGGTCTGGGGCAGTCCCAAGGCCCGCAACATCCTGCCGGAATGGAACTATGAAGACGCCTTCAAACGCGCCGCCGACTGCGTGCGTGAGGTGGCTGAGGAATGCGGTAAATACGGCGTGGTCATCGCCATGGAGCCCCTCGGCCGCAAGGAAACCAACTTCCTCAACACCGCCGAAGAGACCATCCGCCTCTGCAAGCTCGTGGACCATCCCTCCTGCAAGCTCCACCTCGATGTGAAGGCCATGAGCGATGAAACGAAGCCCATCCCCGACATCATTCGCGACAGCAAGGAGTGGACCGTCCACTTCCACACCAACGACCCCAATCTCCGCGGCCCTGGCCAGGGCGAAGTAAAATACGAACCCATCATCGCCGCCCTGCGCGAAACCAACTACGACGGCTACCTCTCCGTCGAAGTCTTCGATTACACCCCCGATGCCCCCACCATCGCACGCCAGAGCATCCAATACCTGAAGCAGGTGATGGGTCTCTAAAAATTACGATGGGCACTCTTGCAAATGATGCAGGCACTCCTGCCTGCAATGCGAGCGTGCCATGACCACTCGTTGCCGGCAAGAGTGCCCGCATCACATTCCCGCTCAGCTTGATCCCCACAAAAAAACGGGATGGCCTTTCGGCCATCCCGCAGTGTGATTGATTGAAATCAGAACCCGCTACTAGGCTGGATCCTTCGGTTTGTCAGGAGCCGGGGCGGGAGCAGGAGCAGGCCCCTTCGGCGCATCGCCTTCGACGGGTGGACGACGGAAGCCGCCTTGACCTTCTCCAGGAGGGCCGCCAGCACCACCAGGGCCGCCGCCTTCACCAGGACGATTCATGCCAGGACCACCCTGACCACCGCGGAACATCTCGCGCATTCTTTCCATGGCCTTGAGATACTCCTCTTCGGACACGCTGCCGTTGCCATCTGCATCCATGCGCTTGAAGTTTTCCTTGGGATCACCAAACATGCCGCGTCCACGACCACCTTCTCCACCCGGGCGCATGCCCTGGCCTTGAGGCTGGCCGCCCGGAGATCCTCCGGGGGGGCCACCTTCGCCACCAGGCGGACGACGGAAGCCGCCCACCTCACCGCCGGGAGGACCGCCTTCGGGACGGCGCATCCCGCCCTGACCTCCTTGGCCACCCCCACGCTGCGCCATCTTGCCAGCCTCTTCCTTGTCAATGAATCCATCTCCATTGGCATCCATCTGGCCAAAACGCTCATCGCTCATCTTCCGGCTCATGGCAGCAAATTCGTCTTTGTTCACCTTGCCATCGGCATCGGTGTCCATGCGCTTGATGAGCTCTGCGGCACGCGCGGCAGGATCACCACCACCAGAAGGGCCTCCTTGGGGGCCACCAGGAGGCGGGCCACCCTGAGGTCCGCCAGGAGGAGGTGCCCCGGGCGGGCCACCATCTGGCGGCGGTCCTTTGGGTGTGTCTTGAGCGGTGGAGAGGCAGGTCAGGCTCAAGATGCTGAACCCGTAGAGAAGTGTTTTTTTGAGTTTCATGTCGTGCGTGTGTTTGGTTAGTTAAGCACGACGGCTCAAACAGACCCCCGCTGGATTGGTTGCAAAGTTTGCAGAAAAAAATCAAGCCAGCTCCGTCAGCAGCGCCTGATTCAAGCGCACACCCGCCACGAAATTCTCGATGGGAAAATTCTCATTCGGCGCATGCGCCTGGCAGTCCGGCAGCGCCAGTCCCAGCAGCAGTGTGTCCGCATTCAGCACGTCTTTAAACGCCTGCACAATGGGAATGCTTCCCCCTTCACGGATGAGCGCGGTCTTGTCACCAAACACCTGTTTCAAGGCACGTTGCGCAGCAGTGCCGAGCGCCGAATGCGGATCCATCAGATACGGCATGCCCGTATGGCCGGGCGTGATCTCCAGTCGCACGCCCTTGGGCAGATGCGCCCGCAGATGTTCAGCGGCACGTTTCAGCACGAGATCAGGATGCTGGTCCGGCACCAGACGGAAAGACAGCTTCACAAAAGCTTCACGACCGATCACCGTCTTCGATCCTTCCCCCTGATAACCACCACCAATGCCGTTCACCTCCGCCGTAGGTCTTGCCCAGCGTCGCTCGCGCTCAGTGTAGCCCGGTTCACCAAACAACGCGGGTGATCCCGTCAACTCCAGCATCTCCGCATCACCATCTCCCAGCTCCGCCCAGGCCTTGCGCTCCCAGTCGGCGATGGGACGCACGCCATCATAGAAGCCGTCAATCATCACGCGACCTTCCGCATCGTGCAGCGTTGCCGTCAGTCGTGCGATGGCCGTCACCGGATTCGCGATGGCTCCGCCAAAAATGCCGCTGTGCAGGTCAATTGCCGGACCATGAATCTTCGCCTCCATGCACGCGATCCCACGCAGCCCATACGTGAAAGTCCCGACACCTGGAGCCACCATGCCCGTGTCAGAAATCGCCACCACATCACACTTCAGCATCTCCCGATGCTGCTCCAAAAACGGCTTCAAATTCGGACTGCCAATTTCTTCTTCCCCCTCAAACAGCAGCGTCAGGTTCACCGGCACATCCGCGTGTTTCTCCAGCGTTTCCGCCAGTCCTTGCATGTGCGCCATGAGCTGCCCTTTGTTGTCCGTGGCTCCGCGGCAAAAAATGCGCCCATCCCGAATCGTCGGCTCAAACGCCGGTGACTTCCACTCCCCCAGCGGCTCCGCTGGCTGCACATCATAGTGCGCATACAGCAGCACCGTGCGACGTCCGGCGATGTGCTTGTTCTTCGCCACCAGCACCGGATGTCCCGGCGTCTCGTGCAGATCGCCCGTCAGCCCCATTTCACGCACCTTGCTCAGCAGCCATTCAGCACACGCACGCACATCCGCACGCCGCGTGGAGTCGGTGGAAACAGAAGGAAATCGCAGGCAGGTGAGGAGATTGTCGAGGCCGGGTGGGTTCATAAGAAGGAATGAGGAATGAATAGCGAGACTCCAACGATGAAAGCGACATGGAGTTCGCGGTCAACGGTCAAGCACGATCAAGAGTCGTGCCTTGCCCCCCCTGCCCTCACTTCAACTTCTTCACCTCAATCTCATCCACGCTCCCCTTGCCACCATAGAGGTTCAGCAGCAGCCCGGCTTTCTCACCTTGGGTCAGCTCCGTCTTAAGCTCCAAAACCACCTGGTCATTCACCTGCACGGTGATCTTGTCTCCCTTCGACTCAAACGCCACCCGCCGCCATTCGGTGGATTCAATGCGCGTGTTCGCTGACTTCAGCACTTTCTGATTTTCCACATCACGCACCACCACTGCCCCCTTCGGAGTGACGGCCACATTAATCTTCCGCTGCGCCCCAGGTCGATCTCCCGGAGCATAGAAACCGAAGGCAATCCAGCTGCAGGCCCAGGGCTTCACCAGCAGTTGCACTGAGACATCCTGCACCGGTGCCTCAAACGCCCGCCAGATCACCGCCCCTTTGCCCGCCGCCTGATCCATGAGCAGCGCACCGTCGGAGATCTCAAATTTCGCCGCCTCTGCCCCTTTGGCATACACCCACTTTTCGTCCAGCTTCTCAGCCTTGAAGTCATCCGCGAAGATGACATCCCCCTTCAAACGCATCGCCTTCGGTTTCTTGTCCGCCCCATGCACCACGGTGGCCAGAGCGAAACAGAGCAGCACGATGCGTTTCATAAGGACTTCAACAGGGGGATCAATGTTTCACCTCGCCCTCAGGCCCATACGTCGGCGGCTTGAAGAACAGCGCCAGCAGCACGATACCTGCCAGCGCCATGCCCGTCGGCACCAGGAAGAGCTTGTGGTAGTCCACCACGCCATCCGTGGTGTAGCTGGCCACGAGTTGCGGGAAGATCTTGCTCGCCACCACCATGCCGATGCCGAGGATCAGCAGGTTGAACAAACCCTGCGCACTGGAGCGGATGTCCTTCGGAAACACCGCGTCCACAAAGATATACACTGTCACAAAGAAGAAAGCGTAGCAGATGCCGTGCAGCACCTGCACCGCGATGATGAGCCACTGGTTTTCCGGCGTGCCGAAGAAGGCAAAGATGCTGAAGCGCGCCGCGTGACCGATGATCCCGATGATCAGCGTCGTCTTCCAGCCGAGTTTCTTGAGCACCGTTCCTAGGATCAGCATCGTCACGATCTCCGCCACCTGTCCGATGCTGCTGACCACCATGCTCATGTTCGCCGAGATACCCACCTTTTGCAGAAAGCCGTCGATCACCACGAAGTAGCCGTTGTGGATCGTCGAGTCGATGAAGGTGACAATGAAGAGCACCAGCACAAAGGGATTGCCCAGCAGCTTCAGCGCCTTCAGCCATGCCACTTTATCCATGCCCTCCACATCCTTGCGCGGCGGCGTGTGCGGCAGCGTCAGACTGAACACGGCCAGCACGAGCGAGATGATGCCAGCCACGATAAACACCCACTTCGTCTCAGACGCGCCCGCCTTTTCACTGAGCAGGAAAATGAACGGCCAGCTCACCACGATCCAGCCAATCGTACCACCCATGCGCACGAAACCAAAATCCTTCGCCGGGTCTTTGAGATTGGCAAAAGCCAGAGAGTTCGTCACCGAAATCGTCGGCACATACAGCAGGCAATAGGTGATGAAGCAGGCGAAGAAGGGCCAGAAGGAAGTCTGAAACGCCGTCGCGATCAGCGCCAGACCGCCGATCACGTGGCTGAAGGCCAGAAAGCGCTCGGCCGAGAAGTTGCGGTCCGCGAACTGGTTGCTGAAAAAGATCCCCACGATCGACGCGATGCCAAACGCGCTGCCCACCAGCCACTGCTGATCAGGATTAAACCCCAGCATCGTCATATAAGAGAAGATTTTGATCTGCCACGCCCCCCAGATCGCGATCTCGAGGATCATCATAAGGAACAGTTTGATCTTGATGGATGATTGCGCTGCGGTGTCAGTCATAGGGAGGCCGCGAGGCTAGGGAGACCGCCACATCTTGGCAAGGACAAAACCACTCCCGGCTTGAGCCGGTGAAAACCCGGTGATATTAAAGAAGGATATGGTCCGCAAAATCGTCCGCTATCCTGAACCCGTGCTCCGTGCCAAATGCCGCCCCGTGACTGAAGTCACGCCCGATATCCGCGCCCTGGCCGCCGACATGCTGGAAACGATGCGCGAAGCCAACGGCGTCGGCCTCGCCGCCCCGCAGGTCGCCGTGGATGTGCAGCTCGCCGTCATCGACGTCTCTCACAACCCCGACTGCATCACCTTCATGAAGATCAACGGCGAGAAAGTGGAAATGCCCCAGCATATGCCCATCGTGCTCATGAATCCCCAGCTCGAACTCGGCAGCGCCAAGGAGATCAGCGAAGAAGGCTGCCTCAGCTTCCCCCGCCTCCGCGGCGACATCCGCCGCTCCAGCCAGATCAAAGTCAGCTACACCGACCTCGACGGCAAAACCGTCACCGTGGAAACCGACGGCCTGCTCGCCCGCGCCTTCCAGCATGAGATCGACCACCTCAACGGCATCCTCTTCATCGACCGCCTCAACGCCGTCGCCAAAGTCAGCATCAAGCGCAAGCTCGCCCGCCTGATGCAGGAGTGGGAAGAGGACGACGAATAACGGAGAATGGGCATCCTGCGTCAGGATCAAACCCACCCGATGCGATTGGATTGCACTGTAGCCCATTTCAGCGCACCCTCGCCTTTTCCACCCGCCGCACCTCCAGCGTAAACCCCTGCCCGCTCTCAAACGGCTTCACCTCCGCCGTGACCTGCACTACGGGATAGCGTGCGGTATTAAGCCCATAGGCACGGTAGGCGGCGGCGAAAATCTCACACTCGACGATGCCGGTGCGGTCGCAGATCGAGATAAACTTCATCGGCTGCCCGTTCATCTGCACATGCGAGCGCGTGACAACAATGAGCCCGCAGACCGTGACCCGCTGATTCGGGTAGCGGTGCAGTTCCGCGATGGGGCAATACGTACGCCAGTCCACCTCAGGAAAGCGATCGAGCGGATGGCCGCTGACCGTGTAGCCAAACAGCTCGGCTTCATCATGAAGCTTCTGCAGCAGTGTCGGCTCCTCGCGACAGGTCGCCCGCAAAACCGCCGGCTCACTGTTTCGAAACAACCAGTCCGCACCGGCGGTGCTGTCGCTGGCCGCGTGCAGGCAATGCCAGAACTGCGCCGTACGCGTGTCCCCCAGCCGGTCGAAAGCTCCGGCGCGGATGAGATTTAAGATCTCGGTGCCCGCAGGACGCACCCGCTGGCAAAAATCCCTCACATTCAAAAAGGGAGAACGCCCCAGCTCACTGCGCCAGCGCTCCAGCATGGCCTCGCCGACCTCTTTGATGCAGCGCAGCGGCACGCGGATGGCTTTACCCATGGAAGGCGCAGGCGTGCCGTGCTCGGCACGCACAGACTCAACCCCAAACGCCTCGCTCAGCACATTCACACACGGCGAAAGGAATCCAATGCCAAGCCGCCGGCATTCCAGGGTGTACACCAGCGCAGAGTAGAATCCTTTCCCGTTCGTCAGCACGGCCGCCATGAACTCGGCAGTGTGATAATATTTGGCGTAGGCCCCCTGATAGGCCTCCACCGCATAGGCGGTGCTATGCGCACGGCAAAACGCATACCCTTCAAACCTCTCTAGAAGCTCCCAGACCTTGAGAATCGTCCCCTCCTCACGTCCCAGTGCCCGCGCCGCAGCGATGAATTCCCCCCCAATCTCTGCAATCTTGGCCGCGTCCTGCTTCACCAGCGCACGGCGCAGCACGTCCGCCCGGCCCGGGGCCAGCCCCGCGAAGGCCTCGCAGATTTGCAAAACGTGCTCCTCATAGGCGATCACGCCAAAAGTGGATCTCAGCACCGGGGCCAGGCTCTCGTGGAGGTAGTCCACCTTTTCCAGCCCCTGCGCCCGTCGCGCAAATTGTGCTTTTTTGAGGCCATTGGCCGCACCAGGGCGGATCACGGACACGATGGCCACCAGTCGGTCGATGTCCCGCACATCGGCCATGCAGGAAAGTCCGATCATGGCGGGACTCTCGATATGATGCACTCCACGCGCATTGCCGCTGGCGATCATCTGCCAAATGCCCGGATCACTCCACGGCTCCACTTCCACCTCCCGGGGCGGGGACTCCGTGCTGCCCGCCGCTCCGACTTCCAACGCCAAAAGATCCAAAGCCTGATCCTGGGATCGGAGTGTGATCTGGGTGTCCCGCAAGACGGCAAGTCCGCCCTGCGCCAAAATATCCAGCTTGATCAAGCCCACCGCTTCCACCGCATCCATGTCAAAATGCGTCGTCGGCCACCCCTTGCCGCTGATGAAGGTGGGCGTCTGGTCGCGGATCGGGTCCCGAGACAACACCACGCCACAGGGATGCATTTTGGCATATCGGGGTAGTCCATCCATCATTCCGGCCATGAGCAATGCGGTGCGCATTGGCTCCTCCTGCCACGCGGAAAGATCACACTCACGCGAAAGCGCCACCGCGTCCGCCGCATGCCGCGCATCGGTCCAAGGCATGTGCTCAGTCAGCCGCCGGATCTCGTTTTCAGCCACCCCCAATACCTTGGCCACATCCCCAAATGCGGAGCGCGCCTGGAAAGTATTGAACCCGCCCACGATCGCCGCATGCTCGGGTCCGTAACGATTCAATAGTAACTTTACCACATCGTCTTTACGATCATGCGCAAAGTCGATGTCAATATCCGGCAGCTTCTGTAACGCCATGCGATCACGATTCAGGAAACGTTTGAAATAAAGATCGAAACGAATCGGACAAACGTTACTAACGCCTAAAGCGTAACACACCAAGGAGTCCGCCGCACTGCCCCGGGTGATCCAACCGATGCCAAGTTGTTCACACTCTTGCAGCAGTTGCCAGACCATGAGGAAGTACTCCTCGTACCCCACCTCCGCGATGATCGAAAGCTCTTCCATCAACTGCGCTTCATGCTGCCGCGACCGCTTTCCATACCGCCGCCTCAGTCCCTCATGCGCCAGCCGGTGCAGCATCGCCGCCGGTGTGGCCCCATCCGCTGGTAGATAACGAGGAAATCGTAACGTTTTGAAGTCGAATTCAAATTCACATTCTGCGTGAATAGTATTGATAATCTTCATCTCACCAGCTGAAATAACACTCGTTAACACGCCATAATCGTAAAAAGAAAAATCCCCCTTTCTTTTGCCCGAATGTGCTTCGTGCAAAAGCGTCAGCGTCTTCATGCTTTGCAGGATATCGAAAAACACCAGGTCTTTTTTGTCCCGATAACGTATCGACTTAAACGTTACATAATCAGCAGCTGTAGGGACAACAATCAAACCCTCCGCATGATCATGCATTTGCTCAACAGTAACGCATCTAGCGTCACCAAATGACAGCAGTCGACAGAGGTTCTGATAGCCTCGCTGGTTCTTCACATAGGCCAGCAGCGGCTTCTGGCCACAGCGCAATTCCGCCCCAATGATGGGCTTGATGCCCTTCGCCTTGGCTGCCTGGAAAAAAGGCACCGCAGCATGCAGGTTCGGATCGGTGATCGCCATGGCAGACATCCCCCTCTCGACTGCGGCATCGATCATCGCCGGAATGGTGAGCGTGGAATCGAGGAAGCTGTAGCAGCTTTTCACATTCAAAGCAGGCAGCCCATTGTGTAACGATTTATTCGTTATTATTTTCACACCTACCCCGGGCCGCTCTTTCAATGTTCGACTCGACACTTCGGGAATGAGGTCAACGATAGACTGTGGCTTGGGCAGCCTCTGCCGGGGAGTATGCCGGTGCTTTGACAGCCACAGGTCATGCCCCCGCATGATGCTGCGGTTTTCATGCCGCAGAGCATCCACCACTCCCGCGATTTTATGTAACTGTTCCCGCGTAATGTCAGACTGTTCCAGCGGCAGCAGCGCATGTCCTCCCGTCTCATACACTTTGGTAAAGCGCAGCCCCACCAACCGCACACTCACACGCCGCTCCCAGGCGCGCTTCAGCAGGCTGGTAATCAGCGGATAGACATCATGCTCCAGGTCCGTCGGCTCATCGAGACTCGTCGAGCGCATCACCTCATCCATATCATTGTAACGAAGCCGAAGTAACACTGTCCGGATACTTTTCCCGTCCTGTCGCACCCGCCGCATCAGCGTGTCCGCCATGGCTCGCAGACGTGCGATGATGAAAGCCTCATCCGTGGTGTCTTGGCTGAAGGTGTCTTGCTCGCCGTAGCTCTTCGCCTCCGGGGCATCGCAGACCACGGGGCGGGTGTCGAGCCCCATGGCATACTCATGCAGCACCGGCGCCCCCTGCCCCACCAGCAGGGACAGCTCGTCCACCGGCGTTCGGGCAATGTGCTCGATCTGGCGGAGCCCGGCGGTGTTCAGCGTGGCGGCCAGCTGCGGCCCCACCGTCGGCAGCCACCGATTCTCCAGCGGCCACAGGAACCCCTGCTCACTTCCCTGCTCCACCTCGATGAAGCAATGCGGCTTGCGCAGCTTGCTGGCGATCTGGGACACCAGCTTGTTCGCCCCCACCCCCACCGAAACCGACAGCTTCAGGCTCTGGGCGATGGCCTTCTGAATCGTCGCCGCCGCCTCCCCCGCCCGCATGCGCTTGGCACCGTAGAGATCCAGGTAGCACTCATCGATCGACGCCTGCTCCACCAGCGGCGAGAAGTCATAGGCATACGAAAACATCAGCCGCGAGAAGCGCTCGTATTTCTCAAAATCGCAGGGCAGCACGATCAGGCTGGGGCACAGCTTTCGCGCCCTCGCCGTCGGCATGGGGGTGTAGATGCCGAGCTTGCGCGCCTCATAGCTGGCCGAGGCGATGATGCCCCGCCGCTCACCACCCACCGCCACCGGTCGCCCGCGCAGTTTCACATCCGCCGCCTGCTCCACCGAGGCGAAAAACGCATCCGCATCAAAGTGAAGAATCATGGCACATCACCTTTCCGACAACCGCAGCAGCGCGATCTGCACCCCCTGGATCACCAGTTCCCGCGCCGGAATGAGGTCCGGGTATTTCGGATTTGAGGCCCGGAGGTAGGGCACGCCCCCCTGAATAACGAAGCGCTTCAGCGTCGTCTCCCCGTCGATCAGCGCCGCCACGATGTCCCCATGCTTCGCCTCCCGAAACTCCATGATGACAATGTCCCCCTCCAAAATGGCCGCGTTGCGCATGGAATCCCCCCTCACCTTCAGCGCAAAAGTCCGCGCATTCTTCGGCAGCCGCAACGTCGTGGGGTCGATGTCGATGCACCCGTCCACCCGCCCGTCCTGAATCTCCGGCCTGCCCGCGATGATGCTGCCCAAGAACGGCACCTGATGCCGGATCCAGGAACGGCCTTCGGACAGCCAAAGGAGATTCAAAGCGCGAGTTTGGCAGGGGTTGATCATGCCCACCTAATACTGTTCTTTGGAACAGTATCAACTGCAAGCTATCAAACCCTCTGAATTCTAGCCCTTTACGAACCTCGTGCGTGTTCGGCAAGTTCTCCGGACGCATCTGGAAAATCGGTCCTTCGCGCGGCCGTTCACTCTTTGCGCGGTTCCAGCGCCCCCCTGAGAAGCAAACGATCTTCCTCCCCGCCACCAGCAAGATGCCCAAAGCCCCGGCTGTATAAGTCCCCGCCATGAATTCCAACCCAACTCCGTCCTCTTCTGATTTGAATCAACCGGTCTGCCCAGAGTGCGCCGAGCACGCCGCCCCTTCACCGCATCGTGGACGTCGTGACTTCATCCGCGTGCTTTCCGGCAGTGCCCTTGGAGTCATGGGCGCCTCCTCACTGAGTTCGGGCATAGCCGCTCCGGCAGACACTCCGCGTACCGCCAAGCCCGCCGAAGAACTCATCCGCGAACTTTTCGCCACCCTGACCGTCGAGCAGAAAACGGCCATGGTGCGCCCCTGGGACCATGGTGCAGAAGCAGGCGGCATCCCCACACGCCTCAAGACCCACAACGCCGCGCCCTTGGGCAAGAAACTGAGCGAACAGTTCACCACTCCGCAGCAGGACCTCATCAAGCAAACCTTCAAATCCATCCTCTCAGGCGACGAGGCCTACGACCGCATCAGCCGCCATGGCAAGTGGGACAGCAGCGGCTCCTTTGAAGGCAACGGCATCGCCATCTTCGGCGATCCCTCCGGCAAAGATCCCTTCTCCTGGGTCTTCGCCGGCCATCACCTCACCCTCCGCTGCGATGGCAATTCCCAGCCCAACACCGCCTTCGGCGGCCCGATGTACTACGGCCACTCCGCCAACGGCCACAGCGACATGAACGTTTACAACGACCAGACCAAGGAAGTCATGAGCGTCTTTGACATGCTCAACGAGCCCCAGCGCAAGCAGGCCGTCATCGTCGGCTCCCCAGGAGACGGCGTCGGCGCGCTCAAACCCAAGCTGGTCGAAAAACCCGCCACCGGCGTCGGCTACGGCGATCTCGATGAATCTCAGCGCACTCTCATCGCCACAGTGATGCGCAAGCTCCTCAACCCCTTCCGCCAGGAAGACGGCGATGAAGTGATGCAGCTCATCAAGACCAACGGCGGCATGGAAAAACTGCGCCTCGCCTTCTACAAGGACAACGCGGAAAAAGGCAACGACCGCTGGGACGCCTGGCGCATCGAAGGCCCCGGCTTCGTCTGGAACTACCGCGTCCTCCCCCACGTCCACTGCTTCGTGAACGTCGTCGGCCAGGCCTGAGCACCTTGCAGGTGATGCGGGCACCCTTCTTAATTCTCTTCAGCGGGCTGCTACTCGGCAGCCTCGCTGGAGTGAACGCCCGCGCCGAAGACAAATCGCAAACCGCACCCGATTTCCAAAAAGACGTGCTGCCCGTCTTCGAAGAGAAATGCATCCGCTGCCACGGCGCGAAACGCCGCGATGGCAAGCTGGACATGCGCACCCTCGAAGCTCTGCTCGAAGGCGGCGTGACCGGTCCCGCCATCAAACCCGGCAACGCCAAAAAGAGCCTCCTCATCGAGCTGATCCACTACAAGGAGATGCCGCCCAAAAAGAAGGGCCCCTTCATCACTCCCACCGAACTCGAAATGCTGCGCCTCTGGATCAACACCATGCCGGACAAGAGTTGATCCATGTCCGATCGTAAACCGGCAACAGAAACAATCCGGCGGTGGTTTCGTTGGTTTGAGTCATGAAACGAAGGCGCATACTCTCCACCATGGCCAGTTTGTACGGCGCCCAGGCACTGCTGCGTCATGACGCCCAGGCGGCAGAGACGAAGAGCGAAGGCGATTTGCATGACCCCTATGCGGACGTGGACTGGGAAAAGTGCGATTATCTGCACTCAATGTCACATCAACATACGGGGCAGACGGCGGCATCGTGTGAGGAGTTTTATGCGATGGGCTACCGCCACTTTGCCTTCAGCAATTATTATCCTTCTGCGCCCACGTATCCACTCCCTCAGGCATTCTTGTCGAAGCATCCGGACGTCATCGCTGCGCCGAACGCGGAGCAGCACTCCATGCCAGACGCGGGACTTCATTTCAATTCGCTCGGCAGTTTGCTCGCCACCGGGTATGGCAGCAGTCTCAGTGCTGCGCAGCTCAGCACATCTCCGCTGGTTCATCAGTTTGACGGCCTGCAGGTCTTCAACGAGGCCCGCCCATGGGCTGGCGTGTATCGGCTGGACCTGACTTTAACGTCCATCGCCGAAGGCGGGCTCGCCAAACTCACGGTCCAAGGTGCCACCGAATGCGAGTTCACCGGCAAATTTGCCGCCAAAGCGCCCGTGCACGACAGGCCCCTGAAGGCAGGCAGTCACACGATCTATTTCAGAACGACCGAACCACAGCTGCACACGCAGTTGGTCTATGACAAGCAGCAGCTCGTGGTCACTCAGTGTCGCTTGATGCAGGGCACCAACCGCCCCTGGCGCGAAGTTTTCCGCGCGGCTCTGGATGGAGAAACCATCGAGGGTCGTCGCACCGGCGGACTGCTGCATGCGGATGGCGGGGGAATCACGCTCAACCACCCCACCCAAGACCGTAAACTGTATGAGATGTTTCTGGATTTTGATCCCCGTGTGCTGGGCATTGAAGTGTGGAATCAGCTGACCTCAGGCTTCGGATCCAGCAAAGGATTCTACGACGACAGCGCGGGGCCGCACTTGCACTTCTACCAGCTGTGGGACGAACTGCTGAAAACTGGCAGGCGCTGCTGGGGCTTATTTGTCAAAGATCACAACACCTTCGGGCGCGGTCGCAATGTGCTGCTGGTTCCAAACGCTGCAGGCCACACAGCCGGCGCGGAAGTGGAGGCTCTGCGCGCTTACAGAAAGGGAGCCTTTTTCGGAGCGGTGTCTGCATTGGCGGTCAACGACGCTGGAGAAGTGGTGCCACCTTATGATTACAGCACCTTTCGCTTCACGCGCATCGTCGTCCGGCGAGATGCCGCTGGCAAGGCGGTGGCTGTCGAGGTGGCTGTCACAGGCAACGACAGCGTCAAGCGGCCCCATGTGCAGATCCGTTTTGTAACCGATCAGGGAGTGGCGCAGGTGGTCGATGCCTCGCAGGCCGAGTTTCCTTTGCAGCGGGACACCGCCGGCCAGTGGGTGGCGGCGTTTGTGCGGGTGGAGGCCTTCGCCTATCCGGACACGCACCTTGGCGGAGAGCCTCTGACAGCAGAGATGATGCGTGGTCTAAATGTCCATGACATCTCCCTTCTGCATGACCGCCGCGCCACGGGCGGCAAGGCTCATTTTTCCAGTTCAGGCGGTGCGGAACTTCGCTCCCGCATCTCCATCGTGGACATGATCTTTTCTCAACCTTTGCGAAGAGTGTGATCTCGCGACGACATGCCTTATTTCACCAAGGCCGGTGATGGAAACAGGGCCTGCATGGCACGCACGGTTTGATCGACGAGGATTTGCCCGGCTTCGGGACCGACCTTGTTCACGTGCGGCAGACCGCTGTAGCTGCCGCCTTCGATGGCGAGCGCGGTGGGCAGATACATGCCGCAGCCATTCGTAAGCTGGAGCACAAAGGTCTGCTGAGCGGGGCTGCGGGCCTTCATCTGGATGCCCCAGTCGAGATACAGCTCAAACGTGTTCGTGGTGATGGCGATGTCGCCGAGGCGCAGCACATGAAGCTCCATGTCATAAGCCGGCAGCTTGTCCGCCTCTTCGAACCGCTTCACGATGCCTTGCTCAAGCTTCAGCATCGTGATGACGCGGTTGTCCGGCTTCTCGACGACGCTGTATTGCGCGATGTTTTTCTTCGCGTCCACATACTCGCGTTCGAGGATCTTGCGCGGCGGCAGTGGCAGGTCTTCAACGATGTGGCCAAAGGGTGCATCAGTGCGGATGTCAGCCTTGGCAGCATCGACCGTGTCGCACACGGCATTGCTGATGCGACGGCCGAGTTCCTGCTGCCGCGTGAGACCACGCAGGGCGATCATGCGTGCCTCGGCGTCTTTGCGGTACTGCGGATGCGGCGATTGATCACCCGCCGCGCTGCACCAACCGAGCACCGTGAGATCAGGCAGGTTCAATTTGGCCTTCAACTGCTCCCGTGCGTCATGCCAGAAGTCGGCGTTGAGCGCGCTACGGCTCTCCACTTCCTGCGATGGGCACGCGATGTTTATCGCTACGGCTTGAAGCTGCTTCTCCGCATTCCAGAAAAACAGCGTCTCGACCCCCGAATCGGAGCCGGCTTCCAGATGCCGGAACCGCGCGTCATTCGTCTTCGCATACATTTGTGCATGGCCATCAGCGAAGACCGAGCGGCGGTTTTCGCCGATCTGGGCAAACCCGAGCGTCCAGCTCACCCCACCCGGCTTGCGCCCCTTCCAGGCCTGCACAGCGGCTTGCGAGAGCCGCTCGACGAGAAACGCAGTGTATTCCACCGGCTGCATGACGCCTTCCCTGGGGATCGAATAGGTGATCAGCGTCTCCTCTGGAATCTCGGACGTCACCGGCGCGGTGTGCGTGTGTGTGGCGGACACGATGACCTTCCGCACATCGAAGTCGGGCAGCAGCGGCTTCAAATGCTGCCGAAACTGGGCGAGCACGGAATGATGGATCGCCACGAGGTCGCAGGAAATGAGAATGCTCTGATCGACCACCTTGCCGCCTTCCACCGACTCAATCGCCACGGCGGCGGCGATCACCGGAGCTTCCACGCTTTGCGAAATGCGCGTGCCAAACTGTCCAGCCAGTGCCACCGGCTTGTCCGGCGTGATGCTGACTGTGGCCGAGCCGATGCGGAGTTCGGCAGCGCAAAGTGAATTCGTGACAAGAAGAACCAGAAGAAGTCTCATGAGCGACAAACGGACCGCAACAACCTTTTCTTCGAGCCTCAAAGCGAACCTAGGGGACCGGTCGGGTTCGGGAGAACGTTGATTTCTTATGCGTTCGCGCTGACCGCGCAGTCTGCACCACACTATCCAAACAGGCCCATGACCGGCTTGCCGGTGGAGAAAGGCGGACGGGAGAGGCCGGTGTTCATGGTGAGATCGTTCAAAGGCACACCCAAGGCATGAAGCACCGTGGCATGGAGATCCTGGACGGTGACGGGATCGCTCACCGGCGCGGAAGCAGTCTTGTCGGATTCGCCGTAAATCGCGCCGCCGCGAATACCGCAACCAGCGACGATAGCGGAGAAACACTTGGGCCAATGCTGGCGCCCGGGGGGCCCCTGCGTCAGGATGATGGGCGTGCGTCCGAATTCGCCGACGGCAACGACCAGCGTGTCTTCGAGCAGGCCGCGCTGCTTGAGATCAGTGAGGAGCGCGGAGAGCGCTTGATCGAGGCGAGGCAGACAGAAGTTCATGCCATAAGAGCCACCGCCGAAGGCGTTGCCCATGCCCATGTTGCCACCATGCATGTCCCAGCTGGAGCTGGGCGGGCCGCCGCCTTTTTCATCCGGCGCGGCACCCACCCAGCCATTGACGGTGATGAAGCGCACGCCTGCCTCGACCATGCGCCGCGCCAGCAGGAGATTCTGGCCGAGCGGGTGCATGCCATAACGTTCGCGCACGGCCAGCGGCTCACTCTTCAAATCAAAAGCCTGCCGGCCTTCCGGACGGGTCATGGAGTCGTAGGCTTTCTCGCGGAGTTCGTTCCAGTCCTTGCCTTGCGGATTGTCCGCCAGGAGCTTGGATTCCAGATCGGCCAGCAGCTTGCGCCGTTCCCACAGACGCTCGGGATCGCCCATGTTATAAATCTCCGGCGGCGTGAAATTCGGCATCGCGGGATGGTTGGTCTCGGAGCCGATGAACACCGGTGCATGCGCAGATCCAAGGTACCCGCCGGAGCCGATGTTCGGCGCGCAGAAGACGGGCGGCCCCACGCATTTGATGAGCCAGGCGTTGGAGACGAGGTTCTCCTCGCTCGGCAGATGCTTGGCCACCACGGAGCCGAGATAGGGCAGGCCGTCGGGCTCGCCCTGCTTCACCCGCTCGATCAACTGCCCGCTGAGCAGGTTGTGCATCGCGTCGAAGTGATTGTTGATCGGCCCCGGGTGTGTCATCGAGCGGATGAGGCAGAACTGATCGGTCACCTTGGCGAGCATCGGGTGCAGCTCGCTCAAGTGCATGCCCGGCACCTTGGTGCGAATGGGCTTGTACGGGCCGCGGATCTCGGACGGTGCGTCCGGCTTCAGATCCCAGGTGTCGAGCTGGCTCGGGCCGCCGCACAGCAGCAGAAAGATGCAGCGCTTCTTCGAAGCCACCGCTTTGCCTGAGGCGTCCAGCTTGTCCTTCCCCACGACGAGTCCGGGGATGGCGAGGTTCAGAGCGCCGATGCCACCGGCTTGAAGAAACCGGCGGCGCGAGGTCGGGAGGATGTTCATAAACAGTGGCTGTTTGAAACAAATGAAATGTTGCTGCAGGCAACATGCCCCGTGCAGACAGACCCCGGGACTGGATGGTTACGGCACCAGGCGCCGGAATTTCTCATCACCCGCATGAAAGGCCAAAGATGAAGGAATTCCGGCCTCTGGCGGTTTTGGCTGCAGGAGAACGGCTCATCCAGCGCATTCTGGCACGGAATACCAGACTTTGGCCCTTTCGAAAGAGGGCGTTTTGCCCCTCTTCATCCATCAAACTATTGGCACAAGGTGTTTCGAATGGAGCCAGCAGTCGGGGTCGAACCGACGACCTGCGGTTTACAAAACCGCTGCTCTACCACTGAGCTATGCAGGCACATTCGTGAGGGGCTGTGATAATAAACGCCCGAGTTCATTCGGCAAATGGATTTACAACAGGATTAGCCGATAGATGGTCCCCTCCCCCGCATGCTCATCACCAGCTCCTCCAACGAACGCATCAAACACGCCCGCAGAGTCCGCGAAGGCCGTGAGCGCGACCTGATCTTCATCGAAGGTGAACGCCTCGTGGCTGAGTGCATCTCCTCAGGCCTCCCATTGCAGGCCTGCTTCACCGCCGCCGCGCCTTCCGCATCCCAGCTAGCCCTGCTGGAGCGCATCTCCTGCCCGGTCTTCCAGCTCTCCGAGTCCGTCCTCGAATCTTTGAGCGACACCACCTCCACCCAGGGCATCATCGTCATTGCCGAGCGCCCGTGGCCGGCACTGGATGCCCTCTTTGCCTGCCCTGCGCCCCTCATCCTCGGCCTCGATCGCATCCAGGACCCCGGCAATCTCGGCACCCTCGTGCGCACCGCCGAATCCGCCGGCGTGAGCGGCCTGTTTTCCTTCGCCGGCTCCGCAGACGCCTTCTCTCCCAAGACCCTGCGCAGTTCCATGGGCTCCGCCTTTCGCCTGCCCATCCTGCCGGATGTCTCCGGCCTCGGCACCATCGAAACCTGCCGCAGCCGTGGCCTCAAAACCGTCGTCGCCACCGGCGAAGCCGAACTGCTGCACTACGACTACGACTGGCGCCAGCCTACCCTTCTCATCCTCGGCAACGAAGGCCGCGGTGCCAGCCCCGATATCATGGCCGCCTGCGATGCCCGCGTTCGCATTCCCCTCCACTCCCCCGTGGAATCCCTGAACGTGGCTGCTGCGGGAGCCGCGATCTTGTTCGAAGCGGTCAGGCAGCGGAGGTGACATGACGTAGAACGAACTTCCAAGTTCGTTCTCCCCTCAAACCGAACTCGGAAGTTCGGTTTACCCTCACCCAATCTCCGGCAACTTCCACTCCCCACGGAACGGCCGTGCATTCATGAGCGCATTCGCTGCTTCGTCATTCGTAAAAGTCTCCGACTTCGGGTCCCAAAGCAGCTTGCGCTTCGCCTTCAGCGCCATCGCCGTGAGCTGCGGCAGCGTGTCCGATCTCACCGCCGTTTCAATGTCGCAAATCGCCCGCTGCTTGTTCTTGATCGCATCTACAAAATTGCGCGTGTGCTCGATGCTGGCGATGAGTTTGATCGGCATCGCCCCCTCTTTGTTCGCGGGATCGCGCAGGATCGCATCATCACTCGCCTTGATGTTGCCACGCAGCACATGCACCCAGCCGTTCTCACCGATGAAGCGCGTGCCATGGCCGATGCCCATGTTCTTCTCGTTCACAAACGTGATCGGCGCAGCGTTCGCATACTCCATGCGCATCTTCCACGTCAGCACCGCATCGCAGCCGCCTTTGTCAGGATACGTTGCCTCCCCTTCCACACTGATGGGCCCCGTGTCATCCGTCCCATTGCCCCATTGGGCGATGTCGAGGTGATGAATGCCCCAGCATGAAATCATGCCGAGCGAGAAATTCGTGATGTTCTCATGATTGTCGCGCTTGAGCTTCTCCACGTTGAACGAAGACATCGGCGCAGGCCCCACCCAGCGCTCCCAGTCCACATGCCCTGGCACCGGCTGCTCTGGAAAGTCGGGTCCGATCTTTCCGCCCGGCACTCCCACCTGAATCTCCTTCAGTTTGCCCAAGCGACCATTGCGCGCGAGTTCGCAGGCCCAGCGAAATTTCAGATCACTGCGCTGCTGCGTGCCAAACTGAAACACCACGCCCGTCTTCTTCACCGCCGCCCGCACATGCTTCGATTCCTGCATCGACATGCCCATCGGCTTCTCATGGTAGATGTGCTTGCCATTGAGAACTGCATCCGTCGCCGGGATGCTGTGCCAGTGCACCGGCAGCGCCATCAGCACCGCGTCGATCGACTTGTCGCGGTTCAGCTCACGGAAGTCACTCAGCACCTTCACATCTGCGCTGCCATAGCGTTCCGCCACAGCCAACTGCGCACGCTCAATGTTCTTTTTGTTCACGTCGCAGACCGCCCTCACCCGCACATCCTCATGATTCAAAAAAGCCCGCATGTCATGCGTCCCCTGGGAACCCACCCCAATAACCCCCAACGTGATCTTGTTCGACGGCGCCGTCTGCGAACGCAGCACATGCGCCGGAATAAACACCGGCGCGACACCGGTGGCGATGATCTGAGTCAGAAAGGAACGGCGAGTCTTCATGTTGGCAGTAAAAGGGTTGATCCGTGAATGCTACGAAATCCGCGTCTGTGTTTTGAAGAACAAAGTTTGGTCGAAATCAGACAAATGGAGCCAGGCCCTTGCACAAACCGTATCCCCCCTGCACTTCTCCCCATGGCAGACCATTCATTCGACTTCATCGTCATCGGCGGCGGCAGCGGCGGCTACGCAGCAGCCCGCACCGCCCACAGCGCCGGCCTCCGTGTCGCAGTCATCGATGGCGCGTCCGAACTCGGCGGCCTCTGCATCCTGCGCGGCTGCATGCCCAGCAAGACGCTCATCGAATCCGCCAACCGCCAGCTCCACATCCGCCACGCGGCGGAGTTCGGTCTCAAAGCCACCTCCCACGGTGTGGATGTGCGAACCATCCGCGACCGCAAGCGCTCCCTCATCGCCGATTTCGCCGGCTACCGCGAGGACCAGCTCGAAGACGGCCGCTTCGCCCTCTATCGCGGTCACGCCCGCTTTATCGACGCCCACACCGTCGAAGTCCTGCCACGCGATGGCTCCGCCTCCTTCCAGGCCACCGCCCGCAGCTTCTGCATCGCCACCGGCTCAGAGGTCTTCGTCCCTCAAGTGCCCGGCCTCGCCGAAACCGGTTACTGGACCAGCGATGACGTGCTCGATGCTGACACTCTACCCAAAACCATCGCCGTCCTCGGCGGTGGGGCCATCGCCTTGGAGATGGCCCACTACCTCGAAGCCATGGGCTGTCACGTGACGCTCCTCCAGCGCAACACCCAGCTTCTCACCGGCCTCGATCGCGAATGCAGCGATGTCATCGCCAAAGCCTACACCGAGCGCGGCATGGCGGTTCATCTCGGCACTCACCTGAACTCCGTCTCCAAGCAAGAGGGCCGCAAGCGCATTGCCTTCACCCAAGACGGCCACACCCACGCGATCCTCGTCGATGAAATCCTCCTCGCCATGGGCCGCGTGCCCGCCACGAAGAGCCTCGCTTTGGATGCCGCCAAAGTCGCCCTGCATAAAACCAAGGTCATCGTCAACAACCGCATGCAGACCTCCCAGCCGCACATCTTTGCCGCCGGAGATGCCTGCAGCCCGCTCGATGTCGTGCATATCGCCATCCAGCAGGGTGAAATCTCCGCGCGCAATGCCGCAAAACTCATTCAGGGCGCCGCGGCCGATGAAAACATCGACTACCGCCTCACCCTCTTCGGCGTGTTCTCGCACCCGCAGGTCGCCGTCGTCGGTGCCACCACCGAAAAACTCAAAGCCCACAACATCCCGTTCCTTGAGGCCAGCTATCCCTTCAATGATCACGGCAAATCCATGGTCATGGGCGAAACAGCCGGCTTCGTGAAGATGCTCGCGCACATGAAAACCGGCGAGATCCTCGGTGCCTGTGTCGTCGGCCCCGAAGCCACTGAGCTCATCCACGAAGTCGTCATCGCCATGAACTTCCACGCCACCGTGCAGCAGTTCATGGCCATCCCACATTATCATCCCACACTGAGCGAGATCTGGACTTACCCAGCGGAGGAAATTGCGGATCAGATGGCCGACTGAGCAAGATAGTGCATCACAATCCCACGAAAAGGCGGGGTGCGAGAGACGTTACCCTCACAACGTCCAACCATGTTCCGCACCCTTCTCATCCTCCTGGCCTTCCCTGCTCTCCTCACAGCGGAGTCTGCCAAACTGAAATACAACCGCGATGTGCGGCCCATCCTCAATGAAAAATGCTTTCATTGCCACGGCACCGATGCCGGCCATCGCAAAGGCGACCTCCGCCTGGATCTGCGCGATAATGCCATCAAGCCCGCAAAGTCCGGCGACATCGCCCTCGTGCCCGGCAAGCCCGAACTGAGCCAGCTCATCGCGCGTGTGGAACTCCCGCACGACAATGACGACGTGATGCCGCCCGACAAAGACGGCAAGCCTTTGACCGCCGAGGAAAAAGCCATCCTGCGCCAATGGATCAGCGAAGGCGCCGAGTATCAGGGCCACTGGGCCTTTTTGAAGCCCGAGCGTTCACCGGTGCCGAAGACCACCGATCCGAAATTCACCATCCGCAACGAGATCGACTCCTTCATCGCCGAGCGCCTTCAGGAGGAAAAACTCACCCCATCACCCGAGGCAGATCGCGCCACGCTCCTGCGCCGTGTGTCGCTCGATCTCACCGGCCTGCCACCCACTCTGGAAGAAATCGCCGCCTTCGAAAAAGACACCAGCCCCAAGGCCTACGAAAAGGTGGTGGACCGCCTGCTGAAGTCCGAGCATTACGGCGAACGCATGGCGATGCAGTGGCTCGACTTCGCCCGCTTCGCCGACAGCCATGGCTTCCAGACGGACAGCAGCCGCGCCATGTGGCCCTGGCGTGACTGGGTCATCAAAGCCTTCAACGACAACAAGCCCTTTGATCAGTTCACGCTCGAACAGATCGGCGGCGACCTGCTTCCCAATGCCACGCGCGATCAAATCGTGGCCACCGGTTTCAATCGCAATCACCGCCTCAATGGCGAAGGCGGCATCATCGCTGAGGAGTGGCGCATCGAGAACATCATCGACCGCGTGGAGACCACCAGTTTCACCTGGCTCGGCCTCACGCTGAACTGCTGCCGCTGCCACGATCACAAATATGATCCCTTCACCCAAAAGGACTTCTACTCGCTCTTCGCCTTCTTCAACAACATCGCCGAGAGCGGCACCATTCAGGGCAGTTCCAACCGCAGCGGTGGCAATTCCGATCCCATCATCTCCGTGCCAGACGCAGAGGAGGAAAAGCAGCTCGCTCTGCTTCGCAAAAAGATCGACTCCGCTCAGGCCAAAGTCACCGAGACCCAGCTCCAACTGCCCAACCTCGTCGCAAGCTGGGAGGCCGACATGGAAAACCCCGAAGCCGCCAAGAAGCCCATGTGGGAAGCGCTCCCCATCACCGAGGCCAAATCCCAAGGCGGTGCCGCCTTGCGCAAGCTGCCGGATGCCTCGTGGATCGCAGGCGGTCGCAATCCCGACTTTGACATTTACACCGTCACCGCACCTCTCGCGGAAGGCAGTTTCACCGGGTTGCTGCTGGAGGCTCTGCCAGATCCCTCCCTGCCCAATCAAAGCCTGGGCCGCGCCTTCAATGGCAACTTCGTCCTCACCGGCTTTGAGGGCGAGATCAGCGCCCCCAGTTTAAAGAAGCCGGTCAAAATCACCTTCACCCGCGCCGAGGCGGACTACGCGCAAAAAGGCTACGATGTGAAGCTGCTGCTCGACAATAATCCCAAGAACGGCTGGGCCATCGACGGCAACGACCCCAAGAAACGCATCGAGCGCAATGCCATGTTCATCGTGGACAAAGCCGTGCGTGTGCCCGCAGGTGCCACGCTCACCGTGCGCATGCTGCATCAGTCCACCTATGCCGGGCACAACGTGGGCCGCTTCCGCCTTTCCACCACCGATGCCGAGCCCACGCTCGCCAGCCTGGACGGCACGGGCGGCCCGCCCGCCGCCGTGCTGGCCGTGATGAAAACGCCCACCGAAAACCGCACGCCACAGCAGCGCAGCGAGCTTGAAAAATACTACCGCGCCAGTGTGGACAGCCCCCTGCGCGATGCCGACTACGCCCTCGCCGCAGCCAAGGCCGAACTGGAAAAATACGAGCGCAGCGTCCCCTCCGTGATGGTCATGAAAGAAGGCCCCGTGCGCGATGCCTTCATCCTCAAACGCGGCGAGTATGACAAGCCCGGAGACAAGGTCAGCATGGTCACGCCTGCCGTTCTGCCGCCCATGCCGAAGAACGCGCCCGACAACCGCCTCGGTCTCGCGCAGTGGATCGTCTCGCCTGAAAACCCGCTCACCGCCCGCGTGTGGGTGAACCGTGCGTGGGAGAAATTCTTCGGCTACGGTTTGTCCAAATCCACCGAGAACCTCGGCACGCAGTCCGAGTATCCGGTGCATCCGGAACTGCTCGACTGGCTGGCCACGGAATTCATCCGCTGCGGCTGGGACATGAAGGCCATGCAAAAGCTCATCGTCATGAGCGCCACGTACCGCCAGTCGTCAAAGCTCACGCCCGCATTGCTCGAAAAAGATCCCGAGAACCGCCTCCTCGCACGCGGCCCTCGTTTTCGCCTTCCGGGTGAAGTTGTGCGTGATCAGGCCCTCGCCTTGGCCGGCCTGCTCGTGCCAAAGATCGGCGGCCCCAGTGTGAAACCTTACATGCCCGACGGTGTGTGGGATGATACCAGCAAGTACGGCGACCTCCGCGGCTACAAAGCCGACACTGGCGAAGGCTTGTACCGCCGGAGCTTCTACACCATCTGGAAACGCACCGCCGCACCGCCCACCATGCTGCTCTTTGATGCGCCCACACGTGAAATCTGCACCGTGAAGCGCAGCCGCACCAACACGCCGCTACAGGCATTGTCCCTGCTCAATGAAGTCACTTTCGTCGAAGCCGCACGCAGCCTTGCACAGCAGATGATGCAGCACGGTGGCACCACGCCGGAGCAGCGCATCGCCTACGGCTTCCAGCGCGCCACTGCCCGCACCATTGAACCTGCAGCATTGAAGCAGCTCACCACCGGCCTGAGCAAGCGCATCACCGAATTCCAAGCCAAGCCCGCCGAAGCCACCGCCCTCATCTCTCAAGGCGCCACTAAGGCCGATGCCTCGCTTCCTCCCGCCGAACTCGCCGCCTACACCACGACAGCAGCCGTCCTCCTCAACCTCGACCGCGTCATCACCCGCGACTGATATGAATCATCCCGCCCTTCAATTTCAAGACCGGCTCAACCGCCGCATCTTCCTCAAGAACTCCTCGGCTGCGATCGGTGCCGCCGCGCTAGGTTCACTCCTCCAGGACGAAGCCGCCGCTGCATCACCCGCGCGCTTCTTCCCCAACTTCGCGCCCAAGGCCAAGCGCATCATCTACCTCTTCCAGTCCGGTGCACCATCGCAGCTTGATCTCTTCGATCCCAAGCCGCAGATGGAAAAACACCGCGCCGAGGATCTGCCCGCCAGCATTCGCCAGGGTCAGCGCCTCACTACCATGACCTCAGGGCAGAAGGCCTTCCCCGTCGCGCCATCCATCTTCAAATTCGCCCAGCATGGTCAGGGCGGCGTCTGGCTGAGCGAACTCTTCCCCCATCTCTCCACCGTGGCCGATGAGATGTGCGTCATCCGCTCCATGTTCACCGAGGCGATCAATCACGATCCCGCCATCACCTTCTGCCAGACCGGCTCACAGCTCGCCGGGCGGCCCAGCATCGGTGCCTGGCTCAGCTATGGCCTCGGCAGCGCCAATCGTGATCTGCCAGCGTATGTCGTCATGACCTCCTTCGGCACCGGTCGTCGCGATGACCAGCCGCTTTATGACCGCCTGTGGGGCAGCGGCTTCCTGCCCACGCAGCATCAGGGCGTGCGCTTCCGCAATGCCGGCGACCCGGTCTTGTACCTCTCCAATCCCGCCGGCGTGGATCGCCCCATGCGCCGCCAGATGCTCGATGAAATCGCCGCGCTCAATCAGCGCGACTTCGAATCCTTTGGTGATCCCGAAACCACCGCACGCATCTCCCAGTATGAAATGGCATTTCGTATGCAGATGAGTGTGCCCGATTTGGTGGACACCTCCAAAGAGCCGCAGCACGTGCTCGACAGCTACGGACCCGATGTCAAAAAGCCCGGCACCTTTGCGGCCAACTGCCTGCTGGCACGCCGCCTCGCCGAGCGCGATGTACGCTGCATCCAGCTCTTCCACATGGGCTGGGATCATCACGGCGGCCTGCCCGCCGCCATCCGCGGCCAGTGCCGCGACACCGACCAGCCCACCACCGCTCTCATCAAGGACCTGAAACAGCGCGGCCTTCTCGATGACACCCTCATCGTCTGGGGCGGCGAATTTGGCCGCACCATCTACTCCCAGGGCACGCTCACCGCCACCAACTACGGCCGCGACCACCATCCCCGCTGCTACTCCCTCTTCATGGCCGGCGGCGGTGTCAAGAAAGGCACCACCTACGGCGAAACCGACGACTACAGCTACAACATCGTCCGCGATCCCGTGCACGTGCACGATCTCAACGCCACCCTCATGCATCTCCTTGGCATCAATCACGAACGCCTTAACTACAAGTTCCAAGGCCTCGACATGCGCCTCACCGGCATCGCCGGAAACGTGGTGAAGGGTGTGCTGGCATAGCAAGTCCTGAATCGTTCTGCGCCAAGCTGAAGTACCACGGGCAATCCTGCCCGTAACGAGCGCGTTCTTTGCGGTCAAGATTGCCCGCGCTATCTCCCCTTCCTCTCCCTCTGCCGCGCCCGAAACTCCCCCGGCCCGCAGCCCACCTGGCGCGCAAACATGCGGCTGAAGTAATGCCGGTTCGGAAAACCAAACTCCACGGCGATCTGCTCAATCGTCTTGTCCGTCAGCGCCAGCGCCTCACCTGCAAGACGCACCCGCGTGCCCAGCACATACACCGCAGGCGTCTGCCCCGTGTGTTCGCGAAAAGCGCGGATGAACCGCTCCACACTCATCCCTGCACGCTCCGCTAAAAAAGGATTCGTCAGCTTGCCATGCGGCGCACGCGCAATGAGCGCCAGCACCTCTGCAAGCCGCTCAGGCATCACCGGCGGCGCCTCCGTTTCCAAGCCGGCAAAAACCGTATGCAGCAACGCCGCGCTCAAATGATGCAGCCGATGATCGCGCAATTCAGCAGGCGGTTCACGATGCGTCGCAATCATCTGGCTCAGCATCGCTCGCAGCACTTCATCCACCTCAATGACGATGGGTTCCGCCGCCATCGTCACTCCCGGCCGTGCTGTCGTAAAGTGCAGCCAGAAGTGGCTCGCCTTCACCGGGCCGCAGCAGTCAAAGACCGTGTCAGCCGGAATCAGCACCGCACACTTTGGCCCCAGTGAAATCTTCCGTCCCTCAAACACAAGATGGCAGCCCGGCTTTGGATTGTAGTAGAAGCGCCAGAAGGGTGAATCCACCCCTTGGTGATTCCAATCCTCCAACGCCGGCTGATACCCGCTCTCATGAATCAAAAACGGCGTCCAGCCCGACTGCGCCACGCGCGCCAGATCCACGCCCCACGGCGTGGTGTAGTTCAAATATTTGCGACGGATCGGCATCGGTGTCTCTGAAATCAGATACGCCAATTCACCGTCCATCTACCAGCTATTCATTCCTTCCCCAGCAGAATAAGACACAAAACATCCATAAAGAGGCATAGGCGGCCACCGTTTATTCTGGCAGCCTACCGCACCCGCGTTCAACAAACACAAAGCCGAACCATCACGTTTTAATATTCACTGCTGCTTCCCCCCAAAATCCCCATTGCTCCTCCGATTCCCTCCAGCTGGAATTCAATGTTCAATGTTTCCCCACCTTCCCTTGCTCATGCACCGGCTTCTCATTTTCCTTCTCACCTTCCCCGCTCTGCTCCCGGCTGCCCCGGCAAAGGTGAAGTTCAACCGCGATGTGCGGCCCATCCTCTCGGACAAGTGCTTCTTCTGTCACGGACCTGATCCCAAGAAGCGTGAAGCCGATCTGCGCCTGGATGAGCGCGATGCCGCCGTCGAGGCCAAGGCCTTCCTTCCCGGAAAAGCCGAGGTGAGCGAGATGATCCAGCGCATCGTGACTACCGATGCCGACGATCACATGCCACCGGCCAAGTCAAAGCTCGGCGATCTGACGCCCGCTGAAATCGCCATCCTGAAGCAATGGATCAACGAAGGCGCGGAGTATGAGGCACACTGGGCCTTCATCTCCTTGAAGCCCGAATCCACCATGGATCAGAGCATTGACAAGATCGTCACCGCCGGGCTGTCAGAGCTTGGCTTGAAACTGCAGCCCGAAGCCGCGCCGGAAACGCTGATCCGCCGCCTCAGCTTTGACCTCACCGGCCTCCCCCCATCACCTCAGGAGATCAGCGCCTTCGTCACCGAGCATGAGTTCAATCCAGCATCAAGCATCCAGCATCTCGTCACTCGCCTCCTCGCCTCACCTCACTATGGCGAGCGCATGGCGGTGGACTGGCTGGACGTGTCCCGCTACGCCGACAGCTACGGCTTCCAGGTGGATCGCGAACGCGAAGTCTGGCCCTGGCGCGACTGGGTGGTGAAGGCCTACAACGAGAACCTGCCCTTCGACCAGTTCATCACCTGGCAGCTCGCGGGCGATCTGCTGCCAACTCCCACCGACGAGCAGATCCTTGCCACCGCATTCAACCGCATGCACCAGCAGGAAAGCGAAGGCGGCAGCGTGGAGGAGGAGTACCGCGTGGAGTACGTGGCCGACCGCGTGCAGACCGTCGCCACCGCCTTCCTCGGCCTCACCTTCGAATGCTCACGCTGCCACGATCACAAGTATGATCCCATCAAGCAGAAGGACTATTACGGCCTCTTTTCCATGCTGCAAAACATCGACGAAGCAGGACTCTATTCCTTCTTCACCCCTTCCCCGCCCACGCCCGCGCTCATGATGATGGACGCACCCGCCAAGGAAAAAATGGCGGCGCTAAACGCGAAGGTTAAAGCATTGGAGGCGAAGCTGAGTAACTCGGGCATTCCTGCCCACACAGCGCTCGATCTTCAGAATGGCGCACCCGCATCACTGGAAGGCCAGATCGCCCATTTCACCTTTGACGAACTCAAAGGCAACAAACTCGCCGATGCTCTGCATCCCGCACCACCGCCCGCTCCTCCTCAGCCAAAGGCCGTCGCAGACGCCAAGGACAAAACACCCGCGCAGAAAAAGAAAGACGCCAAAGCCCCGCCTCCGGGCCCCGAGGCAATCCTCAAAGGTGAAAACAAACTCGTGTCCGGCAAACTTGGCAGCGCGATCCAGTTCACCGGCGATGACTCGGTGGACACACCGCTCGGAAACTTCCAACGTCACGATCCCTTCAGCATTTCCCTCTGGCTGCAAACCCCGGATGAGAAAGATCGCGCCGTGGTGCTACACCGCTCCCAGGCATGGACAGACGCCGCGAGCCGCGGCTATGAACTCCTCATCGAAAACGGCCGCATCAAATGGTCGCTCATTCACTTCTGGCCCGGCAACGCCATCTCCATCCGCACGCAGGCCAAGGTGCCGCTCAATGAATGGACGCAGGTCATCGTGACCAACGACGGCAGCAGCCGCGCCTCCGGTTTGAAGATCTTCATCAATGGCAAACTCGCCGCCGTGGACATCATCAAAGACCACCTCACCAAGAACATCACCGGCGGCGGCCATGACAACATCAGCCTCGGCGAGCGCATGCGGGATCGCGGCTTCAAAAACGGCTTGGTCGATGACCTGCGCATTTTCAATCGCGACCTCTCCCTGCCCTTTGATGCCAAGCTGGAACCGCTGCTCGCTGAACTCAAAGCGGCACGTGCCGAGGTCACCGCCTTTGCCGATGCACAGAAGGAAATCATGGTCATGCAGGAACTGCCGCAGCCCAAGAAGGCCTATGTGCTGACACGTGGCGAGTATGACAAACGCGGCGACGAGGTCGGCCCTGCCACTCCCGCCTTCCTGCCACCCTTCCCAAAAAATGCCCCCAAGAACCGTCTCGGCTACGCGCAGTGGCTCACCGCGCCCGATCATCCGCTCACCGCCCGTGTCACCGTGAACCGCATCTGGCAGAGCCTGTTCGGACGCGGACTGGTGAAGACGGCGGAAGACTTTGGCAGCCAGGGCGAGCGCCCCCTGCATCCAGAGCTGCTCAATTACCTCGCCATGAAGTTCATCCAAAGCGGCTGGAATGTGAAGGAGCTGATTCAGGAGATCGTCACCAGCAAGGTCTACCTCCAGCGCAGCATCGCCGATGCCAAGACCATGGCCGACGATCCCGAGAATCAATGGCTCGCACGCGGCCCGCACTTCCGCCTGCCTGCCGAGATGATCCGCGACAACGCCTTGGCCGCAGCGGGCCTGCTCAAACTCACCATGGGTGGAGCGCCGGTCTATCCCTATGAAATGACCGAAGCCTTCAAGCCCATGGGCCCCAGCGCAGGCGATGCCGTCTATCGTCGCAGCATTTACACCAACTGGCGCCGCACCAGCCCACCGCCCGCCATGGTCGCCTTCGATGCCCCACGCCGCGCCGTCTGCATCTCCAAACGCGAACGCACCGACTCCCCCCTCCAGGCCCTCATCCTCCTCAATGGCGTGCAGTATGTCGAAGCCGCCCGCGTCCTCGGCGAAAAACTCCACCTCGAAACCAAGGGCGACCTCCCCAAGATGATCGAACTCGGCTTCCTCCGCTGCCTCAGCCGCAAGCCCGACGCCAAGGAAGTGCAGATCTGCACCCAGCTCTATCAGGAGCAGCTCTCCCATTTCAAAAAGGCGCCGAAAGAGTCTGAGGAACTGCTTAAAACCGGCAACGCCAAACGTGACGCCAAGATCCCCCTTCCAGAAGCCGCCGCAGCTGCCGTGCTGGCGCAGGCTTTGTTAAATCACGACGCCTGTGTCGTTAAACGCTAACCGCCTCCATTCGATGAATTCTTCCCCCTCGATGATCGACCGCCGCACCCTCCTCAACCGCTTTGGCATGGGCCTCGGCGGCATTGCTTTGAATGAGCTGCTGGCCCAGGGCTCCGAACCCGCAGACCACGGCGTGCTCGGCGGCACTCACTTCGCACCGAAAGCGAAGCGCATCATCTACCTCTTCATGTCAGGCGGCCCCTCCCACCTGGACCTGTTTGATTACAAGCCGCTGCTCAACAAACGAAACGGCGAGCAGCTTCCTGACTCCGTGCGCGGGGGCCAGCGACTCACCGGCATGTCGGGAAATCAGTCGTCCATCCCGATGGTGGGCTCTCCTTTCAAATTCACCCAGCATGGTCAGGCCGGTGGCTGGTTCAGCGAACTGCTGCCACACACCGCGAGCATCGCCGACGACATCTGCGTGGCGCGGTCGATGTACACCGAGTCGATCAATCACGGCCCCGGCGTGACCTTTTTCCAAACCGGATCCCAAATCGCGGGACGTCCCAGCATTGGCTCATGGCTGAGCTACGGCCTTGGAGCAGAGAACGCCAATCTGCCCTCGTTCACCGTCCTTATCACCAAGGGCAAAGGCGGCCAGCCGCTCGGCTCCCACCTCTGGGGCAGCGGCTTCCTTCCCACGAAGCATCAAGGTGTGCTCTTCCGCGCCGCGAAGGACCCGGTGCTCTATCTCGGCAATCCCGCAGGCGTGAACGCCGACAGCCGCAGGCTCATGCTGGACCGCCTCAAGGAGCTGCACGAGCACCAGTTCGCAGCTACGCCCGATGCCGAAATTCAAAACCGCATCGACCACTACGAGATGGCCTTCCGCATGCAGACCAGCATCCCCGAAGTCACCGACCTCAGCGATGAGCCGCAGCACATCCTCGACAGCTACGGCCCCGATGTAAAGACACCCGGCACCTTTGCCGCGAACTGCCTCCAGGCGCGTCGTCTTGCGGAGAAAGGCGTGCGCTTCATCCAGCTCTATCATCAGGACTGGGACCACCACGGCGGCCTGCCCGGTGCATTACCAAAACTCTGCAAAGAAACCGATCAGCCCGCAGCCGCATTGGTCAAGGACCTCAAGCAGCGCGGCCTGCTGGATGACACCCTCGTCGTCTGGGGCGGCGAGTTTGGCCGCACCGCCTACTGCCAGGGCAAGATCAGCACCAACTTCGGACGCGACCACCACCCGCGCTGTTTCAGCGCCTGGTTCGCCGGCGGCGGCATCAAGGCAGGCTCCGTCTACGGTGAGACCGACGACTTCGGCTACAACACCGTGAAGGACGGCCTGCACATCCACGACTTCCACGCCACCCTCATGTCCCTCCTCGGCATCGACCACGAACGCTTGACCTACAAATTCCAAGGCAGACGCTACCGCTTGACGGATGTAGCGGGCAAAGTCGTGAAGGGCCTGCTCGCCTGACGCCTGTGATGAGGCCACCGAGACGGTTGCACTACGGGGAAACGCGTGTTCATTGCCCCTCCCCCAATGAGCCAAGCCAGAACCGCCAAGCAGCACCGCAAAACCGCCGAGACCGACATTGAGATCGAACTCAATGTCGATGGATCCGGCAAAGCGCAGATCGACACCGGAGTGCCGTTCTTTGACCACATGCTGACGCTGTTCACCAAGCACGGCCTCTTTGACCTCAAGGTGAAGTGCGTGGGCGACATCGAGGTGGATTACCACCACACCGTCGAAGACACCGGCATTGTCCTTGGCAACTGCTTCCGCGAAGCCCTGGGCAACAAGGCGGGCATCGTGCGCTACGGCTTCTGGCTTCTCCCCATGGATGAAACCCTTGCCGAAGTCGCGCTCGACCTCAGCGGCCGCTCCTTCCTCAGCTATCACGCGCCTGAAAACGTGGAAGCCATCGGCGGCGTAAACCGCTTCAGCTACCAGCTTGTGGAGGAGTTCCTCCGCGCCTTCTCCTCCAGCCTGCTGGCAACTCTGCATGTCGAAATCCGCCGTGGTCGCGATGCGCACCACATGGCCGAAGCCATTTTCAAAGGCCTCGCACGCGCACTGGATGTTGCAACGAAGCATGATCCCCGCGTCACCGGCATCCCCAGCACCAAGGACGTACTGTGATGAAACTCGGAGTGCTTGATTACGGCGGCGGAAACCTCCGCAGCGTGCTGAATGCTTTTGATGCGATCGACGCCCACGCCAACCTCGTCACCAAACCGGAAGACTTCGATGCCATCGATGTCCTCATTTTCCCCGGTCAGGGCGCCTTTGGCGATTCCATCCGCATCCTCAAGGAAACCGGCCTATGGGAGCCCCTGCAGGCCTGGCTGAAGGCGGAAAAGCCCTACCTCGGCATCTGCCTCGGCTACCAACTCCTGTTTGAAAGCAGCGAGGAATCCCCCGGCGTGGAAGGTCTCTGCGTGGCCAAAGGCCTGGTGCGCAAGTTCGACCCAGCCAGCGGCCTCAAGATCCCCCACATGGGCTGGAACGTCGCCCAGTGGGCTCCTGAGCAGTCTGCCGTATGGTCCGGATTGCCGAATCCGACATACGTCTATTTCGTTCACTCCTATTACCCGGACGTGCAGGACGAGTCCCTCGCTCTCTGCCGCACCGACTACGGCGTCAGCTTCATCAGCGGCATCGCCAAAAAGAACCTCGTGGCCGTGCAGTTCCACCCGGAGAAAAGCCAGGAAGCCGGACTCACGCTGCTGCGCAATGCGCTGAAGGTGCTGGAGCAGTAAGGCATTCGTTGGCCGCAAAAAGACGCAAAGACTCGCAAAAAACAGATCAGATCTTGATCAGTTTTCTTGTTCCTTTTTGAGGCTCTTTGCGGCCAATGCTCCTTGCAGGATGGCCTCTTGCCGCTGCGCCATCTCTTTGGCCTCTTCCGGCTCGTGATCATCCCAGCCAGCGAGGTGCATGAGGCCGTGGACGAGGTAGAGGGCCACCTCGTGGTCGAGGGTCTGGCCGAGTTCGGTGCCCTGGCTCAGGGCGGTGTCGGCGCTGATGAGGATCTCGCCGTGGTGGAAGGTGATGACATCCGTGGGCGTGGGATCGTCGAGGAAATCGGCGTGCACGCGAGCGATGTCGGCGTCATCGACGATGGTGATCTCGATCTCCTCCAGCGAGGCGAGCGGGGCGTCGGGAAACTTGAGGGCGGCGAGGCACCCGGGCAGCGCGGCTTTGCCGATGCGCCGCAGCCAGGGCAGCGGGATGGCGTGGGCTTTCTGCCGGTTATAAATACGGAGCTTCGGCAGCGGCATCAGGCGGCGGAGGCTGGGGGAGATTTGCGGCTGCGGGGCTTCTTGACGGGGGCGGTCTCGGCAGCAGCGGGGCTGGAAAAGGAGGCTTCGACGATTTTTGCCGAGGCTTCAGTTTCTTCATCGCCCACCAGCACGGGCTTGGCCTCCTCCCTTGCATGAGCCTGCTGTGTTGAAGGCTTGGTCTCAACGGCCTTCTGATACTTGATGCGGCCATGCATCATGCTGAGCAGGGTTTTGGCAAAGCTGGCCTTGATCTTGGCCAACTCGGCGATGGTGAGATCACATTCATCCAACTGGCCGTCCATCATGCGTGCCTGCACGATGTCGTCGATCATCGTTTCAATGCGTGAGGCATTGGGCTTGTCCAGCGTGCGGGAGGCGCTCTCCACGGCGTCTGCCAGGGAGATGATGGCGGATTCCTTGAACTGCGGGCGCGGGCCCGGATAGCGGAAGGTTTCCTCGCTCACCTGCGGCACGTCGTCTTCCTTGGCCTTGGACTGCTTCACCAGACGCTCCACCTCGGCTTTCTGATCCAGCGCCTGACGGTAGAAGAACCAGGCGAGAGAGTTGCCGTGGTGCTGCTCGATGACGTCGATGATGCGCGAGTTGAGGTTGTGCTTGATGGCGAGATCGACGCCGTCTTTGACGTGCGCGATGATGACCAGCGCACTCATGCGCGGCGTGAGGTCCTCATGCGGATTCGCCGAGGGGTCCATGTTCTCGATGAAGTACTCCGGCTTGCTGAGCTTGCCAATGTCATGGAAGTAGGCGCACACGCGGCACATGCTGGCGCTGGCACCAATCTTCTCCGCAGCGGCTTCGGAGAGATTCGCCACGACGAGGCTGTGATGGTAGGTGCCGGGCGCTTCGATGCTGAGGCGGCGCATCAGCGGGTGGTTCAAATCTCCGAGTTCCAGCCAGGACACATCCGTGGTGACACCGAAGACGCTTTCCATCACCGGCAGCAAGCCACCCACGGCCATGCCGGTGACGACGCCGATGAGCAGTGGCAGGCCCACCATGCGGCCAATTCTTTCCTCCATGATGACGCCAGCGGCCTCATGCAGCAGGAGCGAATAAGCCATGGCCACCAGTCCGACGTAGAGCCCCGCCATGAAGAGACGGTTGCGGCGGCGCACATGCTTGGTGAGGAGCACTCCGGTGAAGCCGAGCAGGGCCGAGGTGGCCATGTACGTGGGCGCAGAAATCGAAATGCAGACCAGCACCCCGAAGAGCGTAGCGTAGATGGCTCCAAAGAGGCCGATGCGGCGACCGAGAATCACGGACAGTACCACCGGGCCAAACGCATGCGGCAGCACGATGGCCTTGAGCGTCTTGCCCCAGCTCTGGCTGAAGGACAGATCCAGCATGAGCACCACCAGGGCGAGGTGGGTGAAGATGGTGCCCAGCACCAGCAGCAGCACGCCGTTGTCACAGATGTCATGCCGCAGCGCCACGCGCTCATGCACCACCATGGCAAAGCCAATGGCCCCAGCATAGAGCATGTGCAGCCAGGTGACGGCGGGCAGTCCGGCCTCCACTTGTGTGCCGAGGCGCATCAGGATGCCGATGCCAACGAAAAACAGAACGTAGGCCCCCACCGTGCCCGCAGGATGCGTGCGCATCTCGTCAAGCAGATCCCCTTCCTGGTGCTTTCGGCGGGTTTTACCGCAGGAAAGCCCTTCGCGTTGCAAGCGGGCACGACGAATGGACTCGAACATGTGTTAAAAAATAGGGGGAACGGCTATGAAGCTATCATACATCGGGGCTGGGACAAGAATCTTTCCCCCGAGCCTCAATCCTGTTTGGGCCATTGTGTCTCATTTTTACGGCTCCGCCCAGACTGATAGGCTTCAATGATACGCTGCACGACGGGCAAACGAACGATGTCTTTCGGGGCAAAAGCCACGAAACGCACGCCTTCCACGTCCTGCAGCAGCTCGACGGCCTCCTTCAAACCCGACTTCACATGACGACGCAGGTCGATCTGGGAAGGGTCTCCCGTGACCACGCAGCGTGCCCCTTCCCCCAGACGGGTCAGGAACATCAGCATCTGCTCGGTGGTCGTGTTCTGCGCTTCATCGAGGATGATGAAGGCATTTTTAAGCGTTCTTCCGCGCATGTAGGCCAGCGGCGCGATCTCGATGCTGCCGCGCTCGATGAGGCGCTCCGCCTCCTCAGGCTCCAGCATGTCATAGAGGGCATCGTAGAGGGGACGCAGGTAGGGGAAAATCTTCTCCTTCAAATCACCTGGCAGAAAGCCCAGCGCCTCGCCAGCCTCCACGGCAGGACGGGTGAGCACCAGCCGCTGCACGAGCTTTTCTTTGAGGTAATGAAGGCCCTGAGCCATCGCGAGATAGGTCTTGCCAGTGCCCGCAGGCCCCACGCCAAAGACCACTTCGCATTCCCGCATGGCCTGCACGTAGGCGATCTGCCCGCGCGTCTTGGCCAGCACGGGAGGACGCTTGCCTGAGCCGAGCAGTTTCAGCTGCATGATGGCATCCGCAGGGGCATCTCCCATTTCACGCTGCACGCTCTCGATCACCAGACGCACCATGCCGGCAGACACATCGCCACCGCTGCGGCGCACTTTTTCAAGCTGGGTAAAAACCTCACGTGCTGAGGCGATGGGTTTCTCCTCGCCCTCCAAACGCACCCAGCCTTCACGGCTGGTCACGTTCACGCCGAACGACTCACCGATCAGCCGCAGACTGCCGAGGTCATTGCCAATCAGTTTTTGGAGGAACTGCGGCGTCTCGTAAGTGAGCGTTTCGACGGGCATCAGCGGTAGCCATAGGCCAGCGCCCAGAGCACGCCGGCATCCGTCTTCGACTTGAGTTCAAAGACGATCTTGTAAGTGCCGGTCTTCGGCGGATTGACGCGCACGCTCATGTAGAACTTGTCGGACTTGGCATTGATCTGCACCGGCTGGTTCTTTTCATCGTAGACCTTCATGTCGAGCGTGACCCCTTCCTGGCTCGTGCCGAGCCAAAAGGCGTATTCGTTTCCCTTGAAAAGCTGGTGGGTGATCTGGAGCTTCTGTCCGCTCTTCACCTCGCCGTTCCAGTAGTCTTCACGCACGATGAAACCCTGCTCCACAAACGGAGTGGCGGCCTCCATGGCAAAGTCATGGGACTCATCCACGGTCGCGTAGACGCACGTGGCTCCCAGCACCAGCAGGCAGGCGGCGGCGAGAACTTGAAAGCGGGACCAGGGGCGTTTCATTTGGGGGTATCTTTCGGAGGAGATCATGAAGGTGAAGGGCACCGACTACTTTTTCGCGAGGATTTCCGTCAGCAGGCCGTCGCAGGTTTTGCCGATGTCAGAAACCGCATCCTTGGTGAAACCGTCCACGGCGCCTTCCATCTGCTTGAGAACGGATGACAGGCCCTTTTGGATGGACCTCACCACATCGTGATCGCGGGTGCTGACGGGCATTTTGGCAATGCTGTTGACGAAGTGCTCCACCAGCATGGGCTGGTTCAGCAACTCGGCGCGGTCGGCCGAAAAACTCTTCTTCACCACGGAGGTCACGGAGGCCGTGCCACGCAGCCAGCCGCCGAGGCTGACGCACTGCGAGAGGTCCATGTCCTTCATCTGCTCCATCGTGTCGCGCACGGTCTTCTGGGTCTGGTCGAATTCCTTGCGGATGGCGCTCCACTGTCCCTTGTCAGCCGCATCCAGGATGGCCTGGGCGTGAGGCAGCACGGATTTGCTGAGACCGAGGCTCTTGGCCAGAGAGATGACGTCATGGCCGATGTCCTTGACGGCTTCCTTGTCCTCGGCCTGCACGGCCACAAAGCCCTCGGCCACGGTGTAGCCAAAGAGGAGGGAGAGCTTGGTGCGGTCGCTGGTGGTTGGCATGTCCTGCTTGCGCAGTTCCGCGTTCCAGTTGGGCTCGCCGAGTTTGTCGAGCACGGAGAAAACTTCGCTCGGGACCGGGACGATCACGTCATCCACGACCTTGCCCGGGAAAGCGAGCGGGTCGAACTCCTCCACCCCCTTGGTGCCCTTGGGAGCGGCGGTGAGAGGCAGAATGCCGGCCAGAAGCAGGGCGGCAGTCAAGGTGGGGCGAATGAACAGGGAGCGTTTCATGACAAAAAATAACCAGGGTAAGAGCGCGAATTGGGTCAGGTCAACTCAAACCCCATTACCCTCAAATCGCAAATGGTTTGACCACCAGCTCCAACTAAGTGCGCAGCCGTGCAAAAAAAGCGCAGCCCAGGCAAAGTCGGCCCGGTCATTTCCTCACCATCACGAAAACCGTGGCCGCACGCACTTCCGAAGCCAGCGTTTCCATGTCGGCACCGGCAGGAATTTTGACCGGAGCGGTGGTTGAAAAGGCCGGGATGCCTTTGAGGAGGTTGATCGCCACCCGAGATTTGATGGCGTAGGTCACATTTTCCCGCCCTCTGAGAATGGCGGCCACGATGCCGGTAACGGCCCCTGTTTTCACATCGACGAGCGGGCCGCCCGAATTGCCCGGCTGTGCGGGAACGGTGATTTGATAGTGGTCAGGATCATCCCGGAGACCGCTCAAGCTGCTGATGCGGCCGTCCGTGAACTTGGGCTCCACGCCTTGCAGGTCGGCATTGGGGAAGCCGATGGTGAATACGGCCGCGCCCATGGTCCCCTCCTGCGCCGCCACAGGCAGCCAGTGGGATGTGGGCTCCTTGGTTTTCAAAACGGCCACGTCTCCATCGACATCTGTCTTCACCACTTGCGCATGGAGAATGACACCATCCGCACCACGGATATCAACTTCGGTGGCCTCATCCACGACGTGCTCATTGGTCAGCAGCCACCCTTGGCTGGAGATATAAAAGCCCGTGCCTGTGGCGGAGTAATTGCCCGCCATGAGGAAGTCCGCCACCTTGCCGCGCTCGGGCTTCACCGCCTGCTGCTGACCAAACAACATCGCACTAAAATTTTTGGGCGACAGCCTGCCTCCGAGCCAGTTGAAAATGACCGGGTTGGCTCTCAGGCGCGGCTCCATGTGCTCGGCGAGAAAGGCCCTCATGTCCTGCGGATCGTTATTCGCATCGGCATCGGCATAGAGCTTGTCCGCCTCGGCCACGATCGACTCCACTTCACGCATGATTTCGCCAGCCACCTTCTCATTGCCCTCGCAGAGCTGAGTGGCCAGCAGTTTGCGCAAGGAGGCCAGCATCTCGTTTTTTTCCGCTTCCTCCTCCTGCTTCACCTTGGCCGCAGCGGCACGTTTGGCCTCCAGCTGGCTTTGGATTTCACTGCCGAGGCCTTTTTCGGCCAGCTCGCGCTTTTTCAACATCCCGCTCGCCAGATAGAACCCACCAATCACCACACCGACACCCACCAGAATGATCAACCCGACAATCATGGCCACTGCCATTCCATCCCCCTCGGCCGGGGCCTTCGTCACGGTTTTTGCAGGGGGGTGGGATCCGGGAGGCTGAGGCCGCACCGGATTTTGAGGCCCCGCTGGTCGTGGTGCAGTGGGTCGCGATGCCGTTGGTTGTGGCGCAGCCTGCGCCACCTGCCGGGCCTGAACCACCGGCACCACCGGAGGCGGAGCCACCGCGAAGATTTGCTGGCAAAGGGGACACTGCATCTGCCCTCCCACAAATCGCTGTTCGATTGACAGGACATTTTGGCAATTGGGGCAGTTGATTTGCAGGTTCATTGCTATCCCACAAATCTAAGCAAATTCCTTCTAAAACCGCAATGCCATTTGTTACATAAGGCGCGGCAGCACCTCGACCACATCTGCCAGCACTCGTCCGCTGCCGTGGCGCAGCTCATTGCAGCGACCAAAAAGAATCTGGCCGCTGGTGGCGCCGAGGAGGTCGGCGAGGCGCTGATCCACCGAGATGCGGAAGTAGCCACGGGGGTGGCTGGAGTGCGGGACCTGGTAGCGCTCCAAGATGGCACCGAAGGGCACGAGGCCTTCGAGCACGAGCTTCTGCGCTTCCTCGGGCAGGAGATCGAGGTGTATGCCGATGGCACCGAATTCGACGGGCATGCCGTCCTTGTGCCGGTGCAGCACAGAGGCACGCACGAGGTAGTTGCCAATGCGGGCACGGGCGGCGACATCCAGATCGATCTCGCTGGCGTGAAAATCCCGCAGACGCGGCGTCATGTCTTTGTCATGCACCAGCAGGCCGCGCTCCTGCTCGGCTAGATCCTGGGGATCCACAAAAGTCACGCGCGGACGTGTGCTGCCGATGCCGTAAAAAAAGATCAGGGGTGCCAGGATGTCCTCGTCCTGCCGGGGTGCCTCGTTCATCGCCGTCGTTGTCGTTCGGTTGCGTCGGAGGGCTTCAGGTATAGCGGGCGTACTGGCGGTGCTGCGGCAGGAAGAAATCGTGCAGCAGACGGTCCACCTGCAGCAGGCCATCGCGCGAGAGCGTGACGCCTGCAGCATCCAGCGTGGCAAAGCCTTCCTTGGCCAGGTAGTCGAGCTGCGGGCCGAAGTGTTTGCGTGGATCTTCACCAAATTTATTGACGTAGTAGTCGAACTCGCTGCGGCCGAGCTTGAGCTTGAGGATGAATTCGCGCACGAAGCGGTCTTCCGCCGTGGTTTGGTAGGCGCGGAAGATCGGCAACTGGCCGGCATCCACGGCCTGCATGTAGGGGCCCACATCGGCCTGATTTTGATAATGCACGCCGCCGAGATGGCCGAAGGAGGCCACGCCGCAGCTCAAGAGATCGGCACCTTCCCAGAGGGAGTCGCGATAGACGAATTTGATGCGCTTGGGGTCCTTCACCACGGTGTAGGCGCTGGTGACGGTGTAGCCGTCTTTTTGGAATTCATCGAAGGCATAGCTGACCCAGTCGCGCTTGGTCTGCCAGTCGGCCACGGGTGCGGTGACTTTGCCCTCGGCCTTCATCTGCTGATACATGGTGGTGTTGTAGGGCACCTCCATCTGGTAGATCGTCACGGCGTCCGGCTGCAGCGCGATCGCCTTTCTGACGGTGTCCTTCCAGTTCTCCCAAGTCTCGTTCATCATGCCTGCGATGAGGTCGATGTTGATGTGCTCAAAGCCGAGCGTGCGGGCAAAGCGGTAGGCTTTCTCGATCTCACCGCTGCGGTGGGCGCGGCCGTTCGTTTCAAGGATGTGATCGTCGAAGTTTTCCACGCCAAGGCTCAGACGCGTGACGCCAATGTCGCGGATGCCGGTGAGCTTGACTTCATTGAGCGTGCCGGGCTCGGCCTCGAAGGCCACTTCTTCCGCCTCGTCCCATGGGATCATGTCCTTCATGCGGTTGGTCAGATCCTTGAGCTGCGGCACGGACAGGTAGCTGGGAGTGCCGCCGCCGAAATACACGAAGTGCGCCTTGCGTCCCTTCAGATAGGGCTGGCTGGTGAAGCGCTCCATCTCGCGCATGCCAGCATCGATGTAGGCCTTCACCTCCTGCGCATTCTTGTCGGTGTAGACTTTGAAGTAGCAGAAGTGGCAGCGTTTGCGGCAGAACGGGATGTGGAAATAAACGCCCAGCGGGATGTTGGCCGGGGCGGGCTGCTTCAGCACTTCCTCCACCACGGGAACCTGGTCAGGCTTCCAGAATGAGAAGGGCGGGTAGTTGGAGACAAAGTAGTTTCCGGCCTCGGTCTGTTCGACCTTTTTTTCGTGGGCAGGTGTTTCGAGCGCGGTTTGCATGATGGGGATGAAAGAATAACGAGTGCCGGACGAAGTTCTACGAGCAAAACTTCCCGCGACACGACAAAAGCGGAGATTTAATGCCGAATGGGCCTGAGGATAGCCGCCGGTTTGCTGGCACGCCACCTCACACCCGTCTGCTTCCAGCTCTACGGGGGCCGGTTCATGGATGCGCAGCATCATGACCCTGTGGCCCACCGATGCATGTCTAAAGGTTTTATGGATTAAAATATGGCATTTCACCTATGAATGTGGCAACCCTGCCTCCATCATTGACCTTGAGTAATCCCTCTCATTGGTCACAATCACCCCCCCGGCTGTTAAACCTAAGGCCGCCCAACCATGAAAGCGTTTCACATTATCCTTTTCACCGTGGTGGCTTTGGCGATTGCCATTCCTGCACATGCCGCACCACTCTCCGGCACCAAGACCATCGGGCCGACCGGTGACTATGCCTCCGTGACCGCCGCCATCGCGGATGTGCAGGCGCAGTCGCTGGGCGGAGCGCTCGTGCTGGAGTTGCAGGCAGCCTATGTGAGCACGGTCGAGACCTTTCCCCTCACCATCCCGGCACTGAATGGCGCCAGCGCCACGAATACTCTCACGCTTCGCCCGCAGACGGGTGCCACGGGCCTCTCCATCTCCAGCTCGAACACCACCGCGGCGACGGTGGATTTGAATGGCGCGCAGTTTGTCACGATCGACGGGCGGCCTGGCGGCACCGGGACGGCGAAGCAGCTCACCCTTGCCAACACCAGCACCTCAGGTGTGGCGCTGCGCTTCATCAATGAAGGCAGCAACAACAGTCTGCGCTATCTTACCATCCAGGGCGTGAACACCAACGCCAGCAGCGGCACCGTCGTCTTCAGCACCACCACGGGCACGAACGGCAATGACAACAACACACTGGACACCTGCGACATCCGCGATGGTGCCACCACACCGACCAATGGCATCTGGGCCCTGGGCACCGGCACCACCACGGCCAGCAACAACAGCGGAAACATCATCACCAACTGCAACATCTTCAATTTCTACCGCAGCAACGCCGTCATCACCAGCGGATTGTCTCTCACCAGCGGAAACACGAACTGGACCATTTCTGGCAACAGCTTTTACCAGACCACCAGCCGAGCGGGCGTGGCCACCACGGTGCGGGCCATCTACCTGAGCAACACCTCCACCAACAGCCACACTGTCAGCGGAAACTTCATCGGCGGCAGCGCAGCCGGCGCGGGCGGCACCGCCTGGACGAGCACCGGCACCACGGCGGCGTACAACTTTGTGGGCATCTGGCTGCGCGTGGCCAGCAACGTCGCCACCAGCGTGCAGGGGAACGTCATCAAAAACTTCTCCTGGTCCACCGCGAGCACCGACGCCACCCAGCCCGGCGCATGGGCCGGCATCTATGTGGAGACGGGCATGTGCGACATCGGCACTGTCACGGGCAACACCATCGGCAGCGGCACTGGCACAGGCTCCGTCTCCGTGATCACCTCGGGCGATGGCGCCATGACCTTCGGCATTTGCTCAGAGACCAGCGTACCGGTGAACATCAGCAACAACGCCATCGGCTCCATCACCTCCGGCGGCACCACCACGGGCATCAGTGCTTCGATCATCGGCATTCAGGTCTCCAAGGGCACCAACACCATCTCCGGCAATGTCATCGGCAGCACCACCACCGCCAGCAGTCTGAACGCCTCCACCAGCACTTCCTTCAGCGGCGCCGGACAGCTCCTCACGGGCATCGATTGCTCCAACGGCGGCACCAACAACTGCACCATCACCGGAAACACCGTGGCCAATCTCATGAACAAAAGCACCCGTACCAGCTCCCTGACGCGCGGCATCGTCACCGTCACGGGCACCAACACCATCTCCGGCAACACCGTCCGCAATCTGACCTCTCCCTGCATGAGCACGGGCGCTTCCGTGGTGGGCATCTGGCAGCTTTCCACCGGCAGCGGGCAGACCATTTCTCAAAACGTGGTGCATTCCCTGTACAACACCTCCAACGCGGCCATCACCCCCGCGCAAAACGTGGCCGTGGTGGTCGCCGGGATCTATTACGACGGCGGCATCAGCGGCACCAACATCATCGAGCGCAACTTCGTGCACAGCCTCTATCTGGACTCCCTTAACTCTTCAGCGGAGCTGAACGGCATGCTCTTCGGCTCCGGCTGCACCTTCACCGCGCAAAACAACATGGTGCGCGTGGGCCTGGACGCCAGCGGCGCCAGCACCGCCACAGGCGCCACCGTGCGGGGTTTTCATGACAATGACAACGGCGCGAACTATCCGAGAAACTTCATCCACAACTCCGTGTATGTGGGCGGCACGGCCACTTCCGGCTCGGCCAAAACCTATGCTTACAGCAGCTCCAGCCAGAACAACTCCCGCGACATCCGCAACAACATCTTCGTCAATGCCCGCAGCAACAGCGGCGGCACCGGCAAACATTACGCGATGACCAACGGCAGCGTCGCCTCCCCGCCCCCGGGCCTGACTTCGGACTTCAACATCATCTACGCCACTGGCAACGGCGGTGTGCTCGGCCTGTTCAATGGGCAGGACTGCAACACCCTCGCCGAGTGGCAGGCCGCAACCGGGCAGGATGCATCCAGCACCGTGGCGGACCCGCGCTTTATCAATGCGACCGGCGCTGCGGCAGCGGTGGATCTGCACCTGCAGTCCAGCAATCCTGCCGAAGGCCACGGAGTACTCATTCCCTCCGTCACCACTGATTTGGATGGTCAGACTCGCAGCAGCCTGACTCCGGTCGATATCGGCGCTGACGCGGGCAGCTTCACCTACGACCCAGCCCCCGCCATCAGCTACCCGCTGCTCTCCAGCGGCACCATGGCGAACCGCGTTCTCACCGGGTGGGCCACCATCATCGACGACGGCGGCGCAGTCTCTGGCGGTGCCAGTGCTCCGCGGCTCTACTACAAGAAGTCCACGGACGCCGATGCCTTCGTCGGCAACACCTCGGCGGACAATGGCTGGAAATACGTCACCGGCACGGACAGCGGCGGCGGCCTGTACAGCTTTACGATTGATTACTCCCTCATCATCGGCGGCGTCGTGACCCCGGGCCAAACAATCCAGTACTTCGTCGTCGCCCAGGACGCGTCAAACAACCTCAGCTCCTGGCCCTCCGCCGCCACCGCCTCGTCCAATCCCCCGGTGCAGCACATCAGCGCCAAGCCCGCCACCGGCGTGTACAGCTACAGCGTCCTGTCCACGCTCGGCGGCACAGTGACGGTCGGTTCTGGCGGCAGCTACTCCAGCCTGAGCGGCGCGGGCGGACTCTTCGAGGCCATTAACAACGGCGCGCTCACCAGCAACCTCACCGTGAACATTACCAGCGACACCACGGAGGACGGCAGCGTGGCGCTCAACGCGCCCAGTTCGAACGTCTATCCCAATGCCTTCACCGTGACGATCCAGCCCGACAGCGCGACGATGCGCACCATCGTCGGCACCGGCACGAGCGGCTTGATCCGCTTTGATGGAGCACAGCGCATCATTTTGGACGGCAGCTTCGGCGGCAGCGGGCGCTACCTGACCTTCCGCAACACCAACACCGGCAGCCTCGCCTGCACCATGATTTTCACCAACGACGCCAGCAATAACATCGTGCGCAACTGCGTGATCGAAGGCTCGGCAACTCCCTATGGCGTGGTGACTTTCCGGGCGGGCTCAGTCACCGGCAACGACGGCAACACCATCACGGGAAACCAGATCCGCGACCGCAGCGATGCCTCCAGCGTTCCCGGCTATCTCGTCAGTTCCCTCGGCAGTTCCGACTGGGTGGCCAACAGCGGCAACACCGTCTCCAACAACGACATGTTCAACTTCTCCAGCACGGGCATCGGCGTTTTTTCCGGCAACAGCTCCTGGACCATCACGGGCAACACGCTCTACCAGACCGCAGCGCGCACGACCACCCTGAACGGCATTTATGTCAACAGCCTGGGGACCAATGCGGTGCTCAACAATGTCGTCCATGACCTCACTTCCAGCGGCGCCACCACCGGCATCGCTCTTGGCACTGAATCTGGCAGCACCCTCGTGTCAGGCAACCGCCTTTGGAATATCGGCAACACGGCCGGCAGCACCAACCTGGCCTACGGCATCCTCTGCCAGCATACCTCAGGGCAGGACGTCACGGTGGTGAACAACATGATCGTGCTCGGTTCTTCCGGCACCACGGCGCAGATCCTGCGCGGCATTTATGACAACGGCACGGCCGGCAGCACGACCCTCATCGCGGACAACAGCGTGCTCCTCACAGGCAGCGGCGGCACCTTTCGAGAGACATGGGCCTTCAGCTATGCCGGCAACTCCACCGCCACGGTGAAGAACAACATCTTCCTGAACCTGCGCACCGCCGGCAGCAGCCACTATGCGGCCAACTTTTCGACCGCCAGCACTGGCACGCTGGCCATCGACTCCAATGTCTATGCTGGAACCGGACTGACCACCGCTGCGAACTTCTTTGACGCCGGTGATGGCAGCACTTTCGCCGACATCCCCATCAGCTACGCGCAGTGGCAGACCAACCTCCCCGGCGACACCCACTCCAGCGCCGGCAATCCTGGCGGCAGCTACTCCAGCGCGATGTTCGCCGCCCCCGCCACCGCAGACCTGCACCTCGCCCCCGGCGGCAACGCGCTGGTAAACGGCGCTGCAAGGCCCCTCGCAGGACTGACCACGGATTACGACGGCGACACTCGCAGCGCCACCTCGCCGGTGGTCGGTGCGGATGAGATCCCCTTGCCCGACATCGTGGTGACGCAGACCACCGCCCTCACAGACGGCGCGGGCAACGTGGACTTTGGCAAAGTGAAGCTTGGCGACAGCAGCACTGCCAAGACCTTCACCATCACCAATCCCGGCACCCTCACTCTTGCCAGCCTCGTCCTCACCAAGAACGGCACGAACGCCGGCGACTTCACCGTCAGCTCTCTGAGCGGCACCAGCATCCCTGCCGGCTCCGGCAGCGTCACCTTCACCGTCACCTTCACTCCGGGCGGCGTTGGAGCGCGGAGCGCCGCAATTCACATCGCCAGCAATTTGCTCGGGGCGAAGAACCCGTTTGATATCGCCCTCATCGGGACGGGCCTGACGGCAGCCGACTCATGGCGGCAGAGCAAGTTCAACACCACCAGCAACACCGGCAACGCCGCAGACAGCGCTGACCCGAACGGCAACGGCATTGTCAACTTGATCGAGTACGCGCTCAACGGCGATCCAACGGGCAGCACCGCTGGCATCAGCATCCTGCCCACAGCCTTCGCGAACGGAACCAATCATCTGCAACTGGCCTTCACACGCTACCTGGACCGCAACGACATCACGCTCACCGTTCAGGGAGTGGACTCGCTGACGGCCACGTGGACCGACCTTGCCCAAAGCATCAACGGCGCGGCCTTCACCGTGCTGGCCTCCGGCGCAAGTGTGAATGAAACCGGCACCGGCAACACCCGCGCGGTGACCGTGGGCGATCTTTATCTGATGACCGATCCCGCCCATCCGCAGCGCTTCCTGCGCCTGCAGGTGACGCGGCCATGAGGTGCCTGCGAGCCGTCCGCCCCTCAGCTCCTTGGGAATAAAGGCCGGGCATCCGTGGGCACGCGATGACGCACACTGATCGCGGGATTGGCAAAATGATTCACAGCGCCCTTATTTCCCACGCGCCAGCACCACACGGAAGCCGATGGTGTTCCGTCGTGTTTCCGGCGGCACGGGCATGCGTGCTGAGGCCAGGAGTTCATCCTGGGAGGCGGAGCGCCAGTTGCCGCCGCGCGTGGTGCCGAGAACGGGTTTCGCGGGGTCACCTGGTTTGGCGGGTGGCAGCGGCGTGTAATCCGTTTCCACCCATTCGGAGACATTGCCGGCCAGCCCCGACATGCCGCGATCATTCGGGCGCAATGCGGTCACGGGAGCGAGGAATGGAAATCTGTCGTCGTAGCCGGGAATCGCGCTGTCGAGGCTGGCTTTACGCGCGCCGCTCATGTCGGCGAGATTGTCCACGTCCTCGGGCGGCGGCCATTCAAAACCCCAGGGATAGATGCCACGGATGCGGCCATTGCGTTCCTCAGGTGATGAACCACGCTCCAGCGGCAGGCCCACCGCACGGCTCCATTCTTCATCCGTGGGCAGACGGTATGAATCCTTCGCGCCGATCAGCCCGGCATTGCGCTCACGTTCCGTCAGCCAGGCGCAGAAGGCCCGGGCCTCCTCGCGGTCAACCCCCACCACAGGCAGTGTTCCGCCGCCTTTGTTGGTGCCGTCCACCCGCCCCGGGCGGCGCGCCTGGGTGGCTTTGCAAAACTCCATGTAGTCGCGATGGCGGGTCTCCCACGCGGAGAACATCACGTCCCCCAGCGGCACCAGATTCATCCCGAGACTGTTCGCTTTCCATTGGCGGCCAAAGGTAACGGCCTTGCGCGTCTGCATGTCGGCAATGAGCTCCGCCTGCTCCCCTTCCCGCACCTCGCCTTCCAGCACCACATCTGCAAAGCCCTCCTCGCGCAATTCAAACTCCACGGGTCCGGTGCGCACCCGGGGAAGCTCCAGCGGTGTCTCGCCCAGAAACTGATCGTGCTGAAACACGCGCACTTTCTCCGGCTGGCTGTGCACCACCACGCTGCCATAGGTCTGCCGCTCCACGCGCAGGTGAAACGCACGCCAGTTCTTTTCCTCACCCTGTTCGCTTTTGTCCATGTCCCGGCCCTCCGGCATGTCATCGGCGGCGGCCTGCCCGCTTTCCACAAAGTAGAACGGCTCCACTTCGTAACGGTGTTCCTGACTCAGAAAGGCCTCGCTGCGGTCGCGGTCCGTCAACCAGTAGCGGAAGGCTTCCGCATCACCGTCAGGAACGACGACAAGATAGGCCGACTCCTGGTCTTTGCCGCTCTGAAAACGCACCACCTTGCCCTCAAACGATCTGCCGGTGGCCTCCAGAAAGCGCTTGAAGAATTTCATCTCCACCGGCTCCGCGCTGATGTGCCCACCAGCTCCGGGCTTGAACACCATGCCGAGGCTGTTCACCCAGCGCTCGCCCTTTTGCGGCAGCTTGGAAGGCTCCAGTTTCAGGTCAAACATCGCCGGCTTTTCATCCAGGGCGATGTGGTCGATCTCGATCTGCTTGTAGCCCGGCAGGCGCAGTTGATAGATCACCGGCACGCCTTCAGCGGGGTTCAGTTCCAGCGGCGTCACGCCCAGCTTTTCTTCACCGGCAAACACCACCGCGCCGGGAGGCGTCGTCACAATCTTGAGGCGCGGCACGCTGTTGTTCACCGCCATGAGCATGCGCGTCCGATGATTCTGCGCCAGCCACATGCCAAATCCCACCGCCAGCAGGAGCGCCACCGAGCCTACCGCGATCCACGACCACATCAAACGACGGGAGGAGGGCAGCGGTTCTCCTCGCAGCGCCAGCGCCATTTCCCGCGCACTGACAAAACGCCCTTTCGCCTTGGGCGCACAGGCCGTGCACACCACATCCTGAAGCCTGCGCCAGATCTCCAGGCTGGAACCCGTTTCTGCACAGGAAGGCAGGTCTGGAAAATCCAGCCGGTCCTTCCCGGTGCTCGCTTCATACAGCACCATGCCCAGAGAGAAAATGTCGGAGGCTGCCGTGCCCGGTCCCTCGGGAGCCACAAAGCCCTCCGTGCCCACAAAACTGCGCTGCCCCAGCAAGGCCACCAGCCCGATGTCCGCCAGCCGGCAGATGCCGTCGATGAAGATGAGGTTCGAGGGTTTGACGTCGCGATGGATGAGCTGATTGCGGTGCAGGTAGTCCAGCCCCTCGGCAATGGTCGCGCCCAGCTTGATGCACAGATCGGCAGACACGCATTTGTCCCGCTTCATCTGCAGCCCCAGCGTGTGGGGCTTGTAGGTGTCGGCATGGATTTCGCGGCCGGTCTCCAAGTCATCCGCCAGCTCCATCACATAGTAATAGAAGCCCTCAAGGTCGTTGCGCCCCACCTGCAGGATGGGCACCAGCGCCTCATGCCGGCGGGAGATGGGCTCAAACTTTTTGATCGCTTCAAACTCTCGCTCAAAGGATTCGGGCCGGTCGTAGTCCTCCCGCCACACCACCTTCACCGCCCGCAGCACCCCGGTGACGCTGCGCGCCAGCCAGACCTCCCCAAACGCCCCGTGGCCGATGATACGTAGGGTCTCGTGATCGCGAATATCAGGCGCTGTTCGTGACTTGGACTGCATGCAGGAGGTTGGAATAGCGGAATTACACCGCAACCGCGCCTGCTTGTCGAGTTGTGAAGTGGAGAAATGCGGGGCTGTGGCACTGGCAGCCACAGCCCATCGGACCAGCGCCTACTGCTTGCCCTTGATGCGGAACACCAGGCGGTCACCAATGACCTTGATTTTCTCGCAGCGGTCTTTAAGCACCGAGCCGCTGGACTGGAAGTGGTCCCAGTCACGCATGAGGGCGATGCAGAGGACGCTGGGGTACTTGTCGGCAAACTCACCCGTGCCGACGTCTGCACGCAGCATGTGCAGAGGCGGGTGTGGGGTGAAGTAGGGCTGCGTCTGCTCCGGCCTGGATGGGAAGAAAATGACGCCATCAGGCATGCTGCCGGTGTAGTAGGTCACGGCGCGGGCAATGAAGCTGGAGGAGATGATCGGCTCGCCGGGCTGGCGCACTTTCATGGCCTCTGCGGCGATGCCACGGGTGGAGGTGTACTCCATGACCTTGGCATCCACCCCATACTGCATGTACATGATGATGAATGCCGTGACCAGAACCGTGGTGCCGGCCCAGGCAACGGTGCGCCGCAGGAGCATGAGCACCATGGGGATGCTGATGATCGCCGCCAGGACGTAGATGACCGGGGACAGGTCTTTGATGAAGGCGTTGCTGTCCTTGGGCAGCATGAGCGTGATGGCACTGGCAGCCCCCAGCACGAGAACGGTCTGCAGCACGGCGAGGGCGGAGGCGAGGAGGCGCTCCCCTTTGCCACGGAAGCCGTTGCCGATCCATTGATCGAGCGTGTGGCCCATCACCAGGGCCAGGGTGACGAAGAGGAAGAAGGTGTAGGTGGGCAGCTTGCTGTTGCAGATGGTGAAGAAGATCAGGTTGGGCACGAACCAGCACACCAGGAAGAGCATGCGGCGGTCGGTTTTGATGTCCTTCACCGTGCGCACCACGGCGGCGATGAGCAGCGGAATCCAGGGCAGATTGCCCGCCACCATGATCATGAGGTAGTACCACCAGTGGTTGCTGTGCTTGTGCTCGGCGCTGGTGAGACGCTCCCAGTTTTCATGCACAAAGAAGCGGTGCCAGTACTCCATGCCGTACTTGGAAAACATGGTGGCGTACCAAGGGCCGGCGATCAGAAGCCAGGCAACGATGCCAAGCCAGAGGCCTTTGCCGCGCCAGGGAGAGCGTTTGCCGGTGAGCCAGAGGTAGCAGATGGAGCCGAGCGTGGGCACCAGGAAGCCGACGGGGCCTTTGGTCAGCATCGCCAGCGCGGAGGCGATGAAGTGCAGGATCATCCAGCGGTCGCGTTTGTCCTCCTCCTCGGTGGCCAGCCAGAAGCAGAAAACGGAGGCGCTGATGCACAGCGCCAGAAAGATGTCCGTGAGCATGAGCCGCGACATGAAGGCGTACTCCACCCCGGTGGCGAGCACGACGGCCGCACAGAAACCGGCGCGCGGCGAAAACATGCGCCGCCCAAAAATCCAGGTCAGAAACACCAGCAGCGTGCCGGCGGCGGCGGAAGGCACACGTGCGGCCAGCTCCGTCTGGCCGAAGATCTTCTGCGCGATCATGGACTGCCAGTAGAAGAAGATCGGCTTTTCAAACTGGCGCTCGCCAAAGATGGTGGGCGTGAGCCATTCGTTCCCCTTCACCATTTCCGTCGTGGTCTGCGCGTAGAACGGCTCATCCGGGTCGATCAGGGGCAGGTGCCCGAGACGCCACCAGAACATGACTGTACAAATGGCGAGAAGGGTGAGGAATTGGGAGCGCGTTGACATCAGGCTGGGTTGGATGGAATGAAAATTTCTTGATCGCGTGCATACCCGCAAAAGCGGGAGCTGCTAAGGAAAAGTTGGGTTTCGTGGCACTCGATCGCCGCGAGCTTGCGGGCCTTTTGCTTCAATGTGAGATGAAGGGTGAGCCCGGCCGCCTCAGGGCAAAACCAGCGGCGGTGGATGAGGTAGGCCCATTGCGGCAGGTCCATCCCGGCACGGTGCATGGCCTCCTGAATGAGGTCGTAGGAGCCCATGTGGTCCGGGTGGTTGTCGTCCTGGGAGGGCACTACCAGCAGCGTGGGGCGGAAGGTTTGCAGCTCAGACACGTGCAGATCCAAGGTGCGTGCGTCTTTCTGCTGCGAAAGCCGGGTCAGCCCCTGATCCGGCAGGCCGAAAAAGGACGCCGCGTCCGCCGGCAGGCCGAGAGTCTGCAAGGAACGCTGCGCCTCAAGACGACGCCGTGCGCCCCAGCGCTGACGGCAGGAGGCGTCGATGGTCCAGCGCTGCTCGACGTAGCGCTGCGGCCAGGGATTGTTGTCGCCATCGGTCTGGAAGACCACCCGCACCTGCGCCCCCAGCGCCACCGCCTGCTGGATCAGTCCGCCGCAGCCCAGTGCCTCGTCATCCGGATGGGGGGCAAAAACCAGCACGCGATCCTGGGGTGAAAGCGTGAAGGAGGAAGGCATCTGGTGGGATCAGGGAATAAGGGAATAAGGAAACCGCGGGGGTGGGGGGGAGGATGGGAGGCATTTCCATACCCGGCTTCTTTCAGCGTGCCAGATGAATTCTTTGCGGGGGCATATTCTGGTTGGACAGGGTTGGGGAAACCGTGGAAGATTGCCGACCCACTTCATTCATGCAGGCCGCCAGCCCCACCCCAACCCCCACGTGCAAGATCGCTGCGCTCATTCCGGCCTACCGAGAAGCGATGGCCATTGCCGATGTGGTGCAGCGGACCCTTCCTCATGTGGACCTGGTGCTGGTGGTGGACGACGGCTCGCCTGACGACACGGCGGAGCTGGCCAGAAAAGCCGGCGCCGAAGTCATCAAGCACACGGTCAACCAAGGCAAAGGCTCAGCGATGAAGACGGGCATGAAGACCCTGACCGAGCGTGGCTTTGATTATATCATGCTGCTGGACGGAGACGGCCAGCACGCCCCGGAAGAAGTCTCCCGCTTCACCGCGCTGGCACGCGCAGGCACCGCCTACGTGGTGGTGGGCAACCGCTTTGAAAACGTCAAGGGCATGCCGATTGTGCGCCGGATGGTGAACAGCCTGATGTCCCGCATCATCAGCAATGCCTGTGGCGTGCGCATCCCGGACACGCAGTGCGGCTTCCGCCTCATCCGCTCCAGCCTGGTGTCCTACATCATGGGCAGCAGCGACCACTTTGACTTTGAGACCGAGATGCTTCTGCTGGCCAGCCGCGCCGGATTCACCATTCAAAGCGTGCCCGTGAGCACCATCTACGGTGCCGAAAAGACCAAAATCCGTCCGGTGCAGGACACCATCAAGTTCATCAAGCTGATGCGCAGATGGCAGCGCCAGTCCGCCACCATGCCCGCCGGAGCAGCCGAGCTGCGTCAGGCCGCGGCGGAGAAGTAACACCGCCCACGGGGCCGTCGTTTGAAAGGGTTCAGGCCATTTCATTGATGGTTTTGCGAAAGCGCACAAGGGCGATGGTGAAGAATGTAGCACCGATGCCGATCAGCACCAGAAACTGAGGCCACACCACGTTGAGGCCGGCACCGCGAAACAAAACCGCCTTGCCGAACGACACGAAATGCGTCGTCGGCGCGCAGAGCATCAGATGCTGCACAATGCCCGGCATGCTTTCGCGTGGAGTGAAGCCGCCGGAAAGCAGTTCCATGGGCAGCAGGATCAGCACCGCGAGAAGGCCAAACTGCGGCATGGAGCGCGCCAGAGTGGCCATGAAAATCCCCATCGAGGTGGTGGCGAAAAGATGCAGCGCCGCGCCGAGCAGGAAGAGCCCCACGGAACCTTCCACCGGCACGTGCAAGGCCCCCTGCACCACGCCGAGCAGGGCGATGGTCGCAGCCACCAGCACCACCAGCCCCATGGACCAGATTTTGGCAACCATGATCTCGAACGGCGTGACGGGCATCACCAGCAGATGCTCGATGGTCCCGTGCTCGCGTTCGCGAATCAGCGCCGCACCTGTCAGGATGATGGAAAGCATGGTCACATTGTTGATGACCTCCATCAAGGAGCCGAACCAGGACTGCTCCAGATTGGGATTGAAACGTTCACGCAGGACCAGTTCCACCCTCGGTGCGGCGCTGCTGCGGTAGTGCGCGACGAATTCATTGACCTCGTCGGAGATCATCTGCTGCACATAGCTGCTGCCGGTGAAGGCCTGCGTCATGCGGGTGGCGTCCACATTGAGCTGGAGACGCGGGGACTTGCCCGCCAGCACGTCGCGCTGAAAATCCGGCGGTATGTCGATGACAAAGGTGTAGTCGCCATTGTCCATGCCCGCATCCATCTCGGACAGCGAGATCATGACCGGCGGACTGAAGCGGGGCATGGAAAACGCTGCGGCGATGCGTGCCGAAAGCGGTGAACCGTCCTCGTCCACGATGGCGATCGGCGCCTTGTGCAGCGTGTCCGGCATGGCCGTGGCGGCGATATAGATCGAAACCGTGAAGGTGTAGGCGATCAGCACGAGCATGACAGGATCACGTGCCAGGCTCCAAAGCTCCTTGATTCCAAGCCGGTAGATGTTGGGGGCGAGTGGCATGGTCAGGCATCCTGCTTTTTCAGCAGCGCAATGGACAAGGAGATGATGAACACCACCGCCAGCAGCATGGGCCAGAAGGAATGCTGCAGGCCGGAGAAGCCCAGGGCCTTGTTGAACACGCCGCGGCTGATGTTGAGAAAATAGGTGGCCGGCTGAATGCGGCCGATGAAGAGGCCCGTTCCCTCCAGCGAAGACACCGGATTCAGGAGGCCGGCAAACTGAACCACGGGGATGATGGTGCCAATGAGGGTGACGAAGATGGCCGCAATCTGGCTGCGGGTAAACGTGGAGCAGAACAGGCCCAGGCCGGTCGAAAACATCACAAACAAAAGCGCGGCCACGGCAAAGGTCAGAAAACTGCCTTTGAGCGGCACGCCAAAAACCGTGATGGCCAGCAGCGTGAGCAGTGCGAAGTTCAGCATCGCCAGCAGCACGTAGGGCAGCTGCTTGCCGAGCAAAAATTCACTGCGCGTGACCGGGGTGACGTAAAGATTGGTGATCGATCCCAGCTCCTTTTCACGCACGACCGACAGCGCGGTGAGCATCGCAGGAATCATCAGCAGGAGCATCGGGATCACCGCCGGCACCATGGACGGCAGGCTTGCCACATCAGGGTTGTAACGGTAGCGCGTCTCGATGGTGGCCGGACCGGCTCCGGCATTCTGACCGAGCCGCCGCTGGGAAACATCCAGCAGCCAGTTCTGATGCATGCCATGCACATACGCCTGCACCGTCTCGGCGCGGGCTGGCATGGAGCCGTCCACCCAGGCTGCGATTTGGGCGGGATTGCCGCGCTCCAGGTTCCTGGCAAAGTTGGGGGGAATCTCAATGGCCAGCGCGAGTTCGCCAGATCGCATACGTCGATCCAGATCAGCATAGTCGGTGATGGCCGGACGTTCGATGAAGTAGCGCGAGCCGGACAGGTTGAGCGCGTAATTCTGGCTCAGGCCGGTCTGGTCACGATCAAGCACCGCATAGGTCAGGTTTTCCACGTCCAGGCTCATGCCATAGCCAAAGACGAACAGCAGGAAGATGGACCCGAGCAGGGCCATGGTGGCGCGGACGGGATCGCGCTTGAGTTCCAGAGCTTCACGCAAGCTGTAGCTCCACGCACGCCGCCAGCTGAATGCTTTCCGACCAGCGCGAGTGACCGGCGCCGCCGAAGGAGGTGGAGCCTCCGCTTCGACCGCGGGCGCCTGCTTCTCCTGCTCATCGCTTTCTTGCAGATAGCCGATGAAGGCCTCCTCCAGCGAGGCGGCGCCTCGCTCGCGCACAATGGCGGCGGGAGCATCGGTGGCCAGCACCTTGCCCGCATTCATCAGCGAGATGCGGTCGCAGCGCCCCGCCTCGTTCATGAAATGGGTGGAGATGAAAATCGTGACCTGGTCGTTGCGCGAGAGATCAATCATCAGCTGCCAGAGCGTGTCACGGGCGATGGGGTCCACGCCCGATGTCGGCTCGTCCAAGATCAGCAGCTCCGGCTTGTGCACCATCGCCACGGCGAGTGACAGGCGCTGGCGGATGCCCAGCGGCAGGCTGTCTGGCATGGCATCCAGCAACGAAGCCAGGCCAAACCGCCGGGCCATCTCCGCGACGCGTGCGGCAATTTCCACTTCCGGCACCGAAAACAGTCGGGCATGCAGCACGAGGTTCTGCTGCACCGACAGCTCCGAATACAACGAGAACCCCTGCGACATGTAGCCGACGCGCCGGCGCGTGGTGATGTCCCTGGCATTGACTTCATGACCGAGCAACATCGCACGCCCCTCGGTGGCCGGCAGCAGGCCGGTCAGCATCTTCATGGTGGTGGACTTGCCACAGCCATTCGACCCGATGAACCCAAAGATTTCTCCCCGCAAAATGCGAAAGCTGACCTGGTCCACCGCAGCGAAATCGCCGAAGCGTTTGGTGAGATTTGAGGCTTCAATGGCAACCTGATCCTTGTTCGCAGTGCCAAGCGGCGGGATCGAAACCGCACGATGTTCGCGCTGCTTTTCCTCTGGCAGCAAGGCAATGAAAGCTGCGTCGAGTGATTCACTCTGAGAACGGGCGAGGATCTCTGCGGGTGAGCCGGTGGCCAGCACCTTGCCGGCATCCATCGCCACCAGCCAGTCGAACCGCTCTGCCTCCTCCATGTAAGCCGTCGCGACAATGACGCTCATGCCGGAGCGCTCGTCGCGAATGCGCTGGATCAGCTCCCAGAACTGCGAGCGGGACAAGGGATCCACGCCGGTGGTGGGCTCATCGAGAATCAACAAATCCGGATCATGGATCAACGCGCAGCACAGACCCAGCTTCTGTTTCATCCCGCCGGAAAGCTTCCCCGCCGGACGCGACAAAAAGGGAAGCAGCCCGGTGCTGCGCGTAAGCTCGTCAATGCGGCGGCGGCGCTCGGCGGCATCGTGACCGAAGAGCCTGCCAAAGAACTGCAGATTCTCCTCCACCGACAACGTGGGATAAAGATTTTTGCCGAGCCCCTGCGGCATGTAGGCGATGTGCGGGCAGACCTCCTCGCGATGACGCACTCCCTCCATGTCGCCACCCAGAACTTCGACGCGCCCCTGCTGCACCTTGCGGGCTCCGGCCACCAGCGCGAGCAGACTGGATTTGCCCACGCCATCCGGGCCGATCAGCCCCACCATTTGCCCGGCCGGAATCTCCAACGTGACACCTGCCAGCGCGCTGGTTTTGCCGTAGTGCAGACTGACATCCACCAAGTGGGCCACATGCACGGAACTGGATGGCACCCGGTTCATTGGGGGACCTTGATCGCCAGGCTCTCCGGCCATGCTGCTTTCGCGTCAAGTTTCAGCCATGCCACACCGGGCACACCTGTTTTGACCAGTTTCAAATTCTTTTGCAGCAATGGGCGGCCGAACTGCGCCTTGACGCGAAACATCAGCTTCTGCCGTTCAGTGGCGGTCTCCACGGTCTTGGGTGTGAATTGAGCGACACTGGCCACATAGGAAACTTGCGCCGGGATCACATATTGCGGTGCCGCGTCCAGGATCACGCGCACTTCGCTGCCCAGCGCCACCTTGCCCACCGCCGTCTCGGGCAGAAAAAAGGTCAGATAAACATCGCTGAGATCGACCAGATTGAGAACCTTGCCGCCGGCGGCCAGCACTTCGCCCGGTTGTGCGACGCGATACTGCACACGACCATCTCGTGGCGACTTGAGCTGGCAGTCCAGAATGTCCGCCTCGATGCTGGCGGCGGTCGCCTTGCTCGCGGTTACGGCGGAGTTGGCTCCTATGACCTGGGCTTCCGCTGCCTTGATCGCCGCCTGGGCTGCGGCCACCTGGGCTTGTGCCGCCGTCACCGCAGCCTCGGCACCGTGCAGGCGGGCGAGATCATCGTCGTGGTCCTGCAGGGATATCGCACCGCTGGCAGACAGCGCTTTGGTGCGCAAAAATCGGCTCTTGGCGGCTCCGAGCTCTGCCTGGCGCTGGGCGGTCGCAGCCTGCGCGGCAGCCACGTCACTCTGCCGAGCAACCACCTGGGCCTCGGCACTGGCAACGGCGGTGATGGCCTGCTGCAGCTGGGCTTTCGCCGCGTCGTACTGCGCATTGAGCACGTCCACCTGCATCTGCGCCAGCAACTGCCCCGCCTGCACAAAATCCCCCTCATCCACCAGAATGTTCTGGACGCGTCCGGCCAGCTTGGTGGCGATGTCCACCTCGGTGGCTTCCACGCGCCCGTTCCCGCTCACAAAGCCAGCGCCTGGTCCTGCAGGCTTTAATTTGAGCCCCAGCACAACAGCCATGACGACCACAATAACGGCAGTGGCGATCATGCCCCCATGATCCTTGATCAAAGACATGCTTGTTTTTTTGAAGGGCCGGCTTGCCAAGTCCGAGGCCGGAACTGGCGGTGCCGCACCCGTGGCAGCGGGAGGCACGGGAGTGACACTGTTCGAAGCATTCGGTGTAACGGGCAGAGTCATGATCAGGGAGAGGAAGGAGACAGGTTTGGAAGCGCCTTCAATTTACCCCTTTCCAAGAATCTGAACTGTCGATTCCTGTGCCATTCTTGCAGGTGCTGAAACAGCGGTCATGCCAACCGCTACGCTGATGGGGGCTCAAAGGCAGCCACGGCCAAAGTTTAATATGGAATGCACCGAGGATTCCACGTTTCCGCCCGCAACTGTGGTCGGCCTTCTGCAAGATGGCAGGCGTATGATGCGTTGCCATCATCCCCCATTGACAGCTAGTAACGCCTCCTGTGCGAAAGGTATGAAAATCGCATTGAAGCGCGTCACATGCTCACGATGTTTCATTTTCCATCCTCCCCTCCCAATCCATGCACCACCGTCCCCGACCCTCCTTCGGCTGTTTGTTTGCCGCCACTCTGGCACTGACCGGAATCTCCCAAGCGAATGACTGGACCAACTGGCGTGGCCCGCTGCAAAACGGCGTGAGCCTGGAGCATTACACCAAGGCAGGAAAATTGGACGAAAAGCCCACGTGGACTGCGGACATCCGCAGCCGTGGCATCCCGGTGGTGGTGGATGGCAAGGTCATCCTCTGGGGCTACAAAGGAGAGACGACGGATCTCATCGAGACCCTCACCTGCATGGATGCCAAGACGGGCAAGCAGCTGTGGCAGCATGAGTTCAGCGACTATCTCAGCGATTCGATCTACAACCGCTACTCCATCGGCGCGCCGACGGTCGATCCTGAAACGAAGCGCATCTACCTCGTCAGCAATGCCGGTCGCTTCCTCTGCTATGAACTCGACGGCAAGAAGGTCTTCGAGATTCCGCTGATGGAAGACTTTGGCCGCATGACCTTCCCCAACGCACGTGTGGGCAGCCCTGTGATCGAAGGTGACTATGTGATCACCCACTTCATCTTTTCCAACTGGGGCGCCGACGGCCCTGCGGCAGACCGTGTGTATGCTTTTGACAAAAAGACCGGCGAACTCGCCTGGTGGTCGCTGCCGGGCGTCAGCCCGCCGGTGGACAGCTCCTACTCGACGCCGGTGCTGGAAACCCGCGACGGCAAGCGTGTGATGTATTTCACCACCGGCTGCGGTAACATCGTCTGCCTCAATGCTCGTAGCGGCAAACCCTACTGGAAGATGCAGACCTGCAAAAACGGCATCAATTCCTCCGTGGTGATTCACAAAGGCAACAAGCTCATCTCCATCCATGGCGATGAAAACGTCGACAACTCCGAGAAGGGCCGCATGACCTGCATCAAGCTGCCGGAGAAGCTCACTGCGGCCGTGCCGCCAGCCACCGAATCCACCACGCTGGAGCCCAGCGTTGAACTGTGGCGCAATCCCATTGGTGCCACCAGCAGCTCCCCTGTGATCGTCGGTGACGTGATCTATCAGCTCACGGACGGCGCTGAACTCTACGCCATCGACGCCAACACCGGAGCCGACCTGTGGAAAAAGAAGCTCAGCAATGCCAACCTGCATTCCTCCCCGCTGTATGTGGACGGCCTGCTCTACTGCCCCCTGATGGAAGGCAAACTCGTCGTGGTGAAGCCCGGCGAGAAGGACGGTGAAATCGTCCAGGAGCTCACGCTCGATGGCAACTGCCTTGGCGCACCCAGCGTCTGCAATGGCATTCTCTACGTGACCACCACAAAGCATCTCTATGCTTTCGCCATTCCGAACAAGGGCATCAAGGTGGACGAGGCGCCTGCCGTGGAAATCCCCAAGGCCGGCAAGGCCGTGGCCCTGCAAATCATTCCTGCCGAAACCGTCATCATGACCGGCGAGAAGCAGAAGTTCCGCATCCGCAGCATCGATGCCAACGGCTTCGTTGTCAGTAAAGACGTCAAAGGCGTGAAGTGGGAGACCTTCATCCCGCCGACCGCCAAAGTGAAAGCCACGATGGACGGCAAGTTCAACGACGCCGGCGAGCTCGAAGTCGCTGCGGACGCCAAGTCCAGCGCGGGTGCTTTCAAAGCCACCTCCCCCGAAGGCATCTCCGGCACGATCCGCGGACGTGCTTTGCGCAATCTGCCGCTGATCGAAGACTTCGAAAAATACAATCTCACCGAAACGCAGCCCACCGAAGGGGTGAAATTCTCCTACCCTCCCCTGCCTTGGATCGGCGCACGCTTCAAATTCGACGTGCGTGAGCTCAACGGCAACAAGGTGTTTGCCAAGACCTTCGATCGTCTGCTGTTCCAGCGTGCCACGGTCTTCGTCGCCCCGTCTCATCTGTCGAACTACACCATGCAGGCCGACGTCATGACGGAAGGCAGCGCCCGTGCGAAGTCCGACATCGGCCTCATCAACCAGCGCTACCTGATCTGCCTGCGCGGCAATGCCGGCAAGCTTGAGGTCAGCTCCAACCCTGAGCGCTTGAAGCAGGAAATCCCCTTCAAAGTGGTGGCCAACACCTGGTACACCCTCAAGACGCGGGTGGATGCCGCCAAAGACGGCAGCGGTGTCGTCCGTGCCAAAGTCTGGGACAAGTCACAACCTGAACCCGAGGCCTGGACGCTCGAAGTCAAGATTGCCAACAATGTGCAGACCAACGGCTCCCCCGGCATCTTTGGCTTCACGGCCCTGAATCAGAAGCGGGTCTTCCTCGACAACCTGAGCGTCACCCCCAACAAGTAATCACCCACGGAACGCGCCACGAAACGTTTGTTTTTTAAACCACATGACCACGAAACTTTCTCCCATCCTCGCCGCGGCCCTGGTTGCCACGGCCTCGCTGAATGCCGCCGACTACACCCAGTGGGGTGGCGGCAACACCCGCAACATGGTGTCTGATGAAAAGGGCCTGCCGACAGATTTCAGTCCCGGCAAGAAGTACGGACCCAAGGCCGCGCCAAAAGTAGCCGGACGCCTCCGCCCGAACGCCCAGGACGCCAACAAGGCTCCCGGCGCCGAAGACATCGACATGAGCACCACCAAGAACTGCCTCTGGGTGGCCAAGCTGGGCTCCCAGACCTACGGCACGCCGATGATCGCCAACGGTCAGGTGTATGTGGGCACGAACAACGAGACTCCGCGCAACGACAAGCACATCGGTGACCGCGGCATCATGATGGTGTTTGATGAGTACACAGGTCAGTTCAAGTGGCAGATGGTTTCCCCCAAGATGGGCAGCGGCAAGGTAAATGACTGGGAGTACCTCGGCATCTGCGCCAGCCCGACCATCGTCGGCGAAAAGGCCTACGTGCCGAGCAACCGCTGCCAGATCGTCTGCCTCGACGTCAAGGGCCTGTCCAACGGCAACCAGGGCATGCAGGACGAAGGCGCCTTCATGGCCCCTCTCGACAAAGACGGCAAGCCGACCGCAGCCCTCACCCCCGGCGACACTGATGCCGACATCCTCTGGGTGTATGACATGTACAAAGAACTCGGCGTCTTCCAGCACAATGCGACCGCCGGTTATCCGCTGGTGATCGATGGCAAGGTCTTCGTGCCGACCTGCAACGGCGTGGACTGGACCCACACGAACATCCCTTCCCCGAACTCCCCGAGCTTCATCATGCTGGACGCCGAAACCGGTGCACTCCTCGGTGAAATGGATCACGTAGCCTCCGAGCGCGTGCTGCACTGCTCCTGGTCCTCCCCGAACTCCGTGGACGTGGACGGCAAGAAGCAGATCGTCTTCGCCGCTGGTGACGGCTGGGTCTACTCCATGGCCCCTGAGACGCACAAGGACGCTGAAGGCCTGGACATCCTCAATGAGTTCTGGCGCTATGACGCCAACCCACCGGAGTATCGCAAGAACTCCGCCGGCGAGCCCATCAAGTACGTCGAGTATGACGGCCCGAGCGAAATCATCGCCACTCCAACCATCGCTGATGGCCTGGTGTATGTGAACATCGGCCAGGACCCTGAGCACGGCGAAGGCGTCGGCTGCCTGAGCTGCATCGACCCCAAAGGCAAGGGCGACATCACCGGCAAAGCCCTCTGGACTTTCAAAGGCATCGAGCGCACCATCTCCACCCCTGCGGTGAAGGACGGTCTCGTTTATGCTGCGGACTACACCGGCCGCCTCTTCTGCCTCGATGCCAAGACCGGCAAGGAGTACTGGAAGTTCGACACCAAGGGCCACATCTGGGCCAGCCCGCTTGTTGCTGATGGCAAGGTGTGGATCGGCAATGAAGAAGGCGAACTCTTCGTCCTCGCCGAAGGCAAGGAGCTCAAGGAAATCACCACCATCGAGTTCCCCTCCCCCCTCCTCAGCAGCGTCGTTGCCGCAAACGGTGCGCTGTATGTGACCACCCACACGCACCTCTACTGCTTCAAGGAAGGCGCCAAGACGCCTGAGGCGAAGTAAGTTTCCAAGCCGGACAATTCACGAAGGCGGGCCAGCGATGGCCCGCCTTTTTTGTGCTCACTCTCCCGTGCTGGATGCGCGCGGTGGAGCGGACGTTTTTAAGATTGTTGCTGCGAACCCCGTAGTTTTTGAATGTTGCCCAGCCTTTCTTGTTTGTTGGATGCCCCCAGCCTCCGCCGCGTGATCTTCGGTCTGCTCGTGTTTTCCACGGCCCATGGAGAGATCCCCAAACCCGACGATGCACCGAAGCCGCTGTCTCCGGCGGAAAGCGCCAAGCTATTCCAGGTGCCGGCGGGTTTTCAGATCCGCCTGCTGGCCAGCGAGCCGCTGATCCATGAGCCCTCGGGCATCTGCTGGGATGACAAGGGGCGTTGCTTTGTGTGTGAACTGCACGGCTACAATGTCGAAGGGCAGTACGACATCGACGAACTCAACAAGACGGGGCAGCTCGATCTCGAAGTGCGGCGCATTCAGGCGAGCGAGGCGGCGAAGAAGAAGGCCGAGGCGGAAACCTACGGCACGGTGAAACTGCTGCGCGACACCGATGGCGACGGCTTGATGGACAAGGCCATCGTGTGGGCTGACCGCCTGCCACCATGTTATGGCATCGCCGCAGCGAATGGCGGCCTCATCGTGGCCTGTGCGCCGCACATTGTTTTTCTGAAGGACAGCGATGGCGATGACAAGGCCGACGTGAATGAGAAGCTCTTCAGCGGCTTTGGCACGGGCAATCTGGAGCGCGGCATCAATGCGCCCACACTCGGGCCGGACGGCTGGTACTACTTGGGTCGCGGCTGGGCCGGGGGCGAGATCACAGGACCGCATCTGGCGAAGCCCGTGAAGCTGCCCGCCACGGACTTCCGCATCCGCGCAGATGGCAGCGCCATCGAGCCTGTGAGCGGCAGCACCAAGACGATGGGCATGGCCTTCACGCCCGGCGGCGAGCGCTTTGTCTGCACCACGACGCATCCTGGTCTGTACGTCACGCCCATCCCGTGGCGCTACCTCATGCGCAATCCGGACGCTGCCGCGCCGCTGCTGGACGCACCGGCCAGCGATGACACGCGCGTCTATCCCATCTCCAAACCGCACCCCTGGCGCACCAAGCGCGAGCAGCATGCGGAGTACTTCGCCTTCTACCGCAAGATCAGTCTCAGCGATGCCGCAGCGTCCGGTTACTTCACCTCCGCCTGTGGCCCGCTGGTGTGGCGTGGCCAGTACTTCGTGTGCGAGCCCGCGCAGAGTCTCATCCACCGCGCAGACATCATGCGGGACGGCACGCGGTTGCGGCTGGAGCGCGTGAAAGGCGAGGAGCAGAGCGAATTTCTCGTCTCGCGTGATTCCTGGTTTCACCCCATGAGCCTCGCGCGCACGCCCGATGGCAGCATGGCCATCTGCGACTTCTACCGCGAAATCATTGAGGACTACTCCGCCATCCCGCGCCACCTGCAGCAGCAGTATGGCGTGACCCACGGGAACGACCGAGGCCGCATCTGGATTCTCGAAGCGAAGGAGCCGTACGCACAACCAAAGCTCAGCGCCAGCGAGGCCATGGTGCTGCAACTCCGAAAGAATGATGACAAGCCGTTGGATGCCGCGACGCGCGCACTCAGCCTCAAACAAGAACTGGAGCCGAACCTCGCATTGCAGCTGGCGCTCAGTGTCGGTGCCGATCAAGAAGCTCTCCTCGCACTAGCGCGGAATCATGGGCAGCTCAAGTGGATGGATGCGGCGATTGCGAGCTCCGCCTATCATTTGGAAAAGGACATCCTGCTGGCGCTCGCCGCAAATCCAGGAAAGAGCGAGCCGGTGATGAACAACCTCGCAGGCATCATCGCCAGCCGTGGCGATGCCAGGGAGATCTCCGCCTGCCTCGCGGTCGTTACCACGGGCAAGGCTGGCGACATCCTGCGCCTGGGTCTCGAAGAAACCAAGCCCCTGCCCCAACAAGCCGAGGTGCCTGCGCCCACCGCCCCCAGCGCCGAACAGAATGACGCGTGGGAGAAGCGCGTGCCCGCCGTGCTGGCCGCGCTGAAGGAGAAGCCAAATCTCGAAGAAGGCCGCGTGCTGTTTCAAAGCATCTGCGGCGCCTGCCACAAGTCCCACGGCATCGGCGTGAGTGTGGGGCCGGACCTGGATGCGGAGTTTCAGCGCGCGCCGGAGATCATTGTACGCGATGTGCTCTTTCCCAGCGAGGCCGCACGCCCGGGCTATGAAACGCTGCGCGTGAAAACGCAGCGCGGCGAGACGCTCCTCGGCATCGCCGCGTCTGACTCGCCCACCAGCGTGACCTTGAAACTCCCCGGCGGCACGGAGCGCACCGTGCTGCGCAAACGCGCCGAGATCCGCACGCTGCGCAACGTGTCCCTCATGCCCGCCGGACTCGGCGATGCGCTCAAGCCTGAGCAGGTGGCCAGCATCATTGCGTTTCTGCGGTCCGCACCGTGAAAGTAGTCCAGTTTCGCCGCAACTGGTCCGGACAAAACTCCAGTTGAAGCGCAACTGGACTGCTTTGCTGCGCCATCCGCAACGAATCCGCCGCCATCCGCGTTCTTTTGCCATGACCCGCTTTCTCCTGCCCGCCGTCTTCGCGCTCAGCGCTTCGCTCTTCTCCGCTGAACCGCCAAAGCCGCGCAATGGATCGCTGATCCTCATCACCAATGACGATGGCTTCAGCTCGTTTCACAGCGGGCGCTACAAGGGCGCGGAGGATCTGCGCAAGGCGATGCTGGCGTACAAGGACACGCAGATCGCGGTGATGGAGTGGTGCGTCATTGCAGGCAGTTGCTCGAATTATCCCTCCAAGGTCACGGAGCTCTACGGCACGGGCATGACGGAGTTTCCACGGCGTGGCGACAAGCTGGCGCATGAGACGGTGAAGCGCATGGCGGATGCGGGAGAGAACACCCTGGGCATCGTGGCGGCGGCCTGCCATGATGCGGGCATTTCGTGCTATGCATCGCTGCGCATGAATGGCGACTACCCGGAGAGCATGTGGGGTGGCACGTTTCCACGCTTTGCCAACGGCAGCTTCTGGTGGAAGCACCCCGAGTTCCGCGTGCTGGATGCCAAGGGCAAGCCGGGCTATCACCAGTCCTACGCCTTTCCCGAAGTGCGCGAGTTCAAGCTCAACATCCTGCGCGAAGTGGCGGAGCAGGACATCGACGGCCTCAACCTCGACTTCCAGCGCCACCCCACGTTCTTCGGTTTTGAGAAGCCTATGAGCGATGCCTTCAAGGCGAAGTACGGCATCGAGGCCAGCACCGTGCCACAGGATGATCCGCGCTGGTTTCCGCTGCGCTTTGAAATGATGAACATCTTTATCCGCGAAGTGCGCCAGCTTTTGGATGAGGCCGGCAAGCGCAAGGGTTGCCACCTGGGCCTCTCCGCGCGCATTGACTGGAAGAAGTACGCCACCTGGGGCTGCGACATCGACACGTGGCTGAAGGATGGCCTGCTCGACTACCTCGTCGTGGGCCAGCATGGGCTGGGTGGCTACGACTTCGACATCGCGCCGTTTGTGAAGCTGGCGCAGGGCAGCGGCTGCGCCGTGCTGTTTGGGGAGGAATCCATCGTCAAAGGCCATGACCGCACCGCGGAGGAGGACCGCCTCATTGCCGCCGGCAAGATGAAGCCCGCCCCCAGCACACTCCTGACCCGCGAGCAGTACGATGCTCGCGCCGCCAAAGTCCGCGCCGCCGGTGCGCAGGGCGTGCACCTGTTCAACGAAGGGCGGAAGGAGATGATGAAGGGGTATTAGATGAGAGCCGCGGGATCAATGACAGCCCTGGGCACATTCTCCCGGCGGGTTGTTTCATCTTGCGCCTTCGGATGCAGCACTCCGTAGATCGTGCGCAACAGCACGTTCGAATTGTACGGCTTGTGCAGGACTGCTTCCACACCCAGCGATTTCATGCTGTCGAGCTGGGCCTGATTGCACAACCCCGAGGAAGCGATCACCGGGAGGCCGGGGTTTATTTTCCGCAGCGTGCGCAATAACAGCACACCATTCATGACAGGCATCATGATGTCCGTCAAAACGAGAGCAACACTCTGCGAGTGCTCGGTGTACAAGACGAGGGCATCTGTCGCATTGCTGGCCAGCAAGACGCGGTAGCCGTTTGCCTCCAGCACCTCACGCGCCGCCTGGGTGATCGCCACCTCGTCATCCACCACGAGCACGCATTCACCGTGGCCGGTCGGAACAGGTGAAATGGCAGAGATGTCCGCATTCCCCTTATGATCCGGGGCGGCTGGCAGATATATCTGGAAGGTCGTCCCTTTGCCAGATTCGGTCACCACCTTGAGCAGGCCGCCATGGCTCTTGACGATGCCGTGCACCGTGGAGAGTCCGAGTCCTGTGCCTTTGCCAATTTCCTTGGTGGTGAAGAAGGGATCAAAGATGCGTTCGAGGATTTCCGGCGGGATGCCAGTACCGGAATCGCTCACTTCCAGCAGCACATGCGGGCCTGGCGCTATGTCGGGCAGCATGCTCGCGTAACTGGCATCGATGTCGAGATTGGCGGCGCTCAGCCGCAGCCGCCCCCCTTCGGGCATGGCGTCACGCGCATTCACACAGAGGTTGAGCAGCACCTGGTGCGGCTGCGTGGCATCCCCCAGCACGGGCCACAATTGCGGCGCATTCACGCACTCGACGGTGATGTCCTTGGGGAAAGTACTCCGTATCATCTGCTCCATCTCAGTGATCAGCATCTCGACCTGCAAAGGATGCTTTTCGCCCTCCAAGCCACGGCCAAAGGCAAGCACTTGCTTGACGATCTGCGCCCCACGCGCCGCACTCGACTCGATGGTGTCGCACAGACTGTTCCGCTTTTCCGCTGGCAGTCCCAGCCGCAGCACGGCCACGGACATCATGATGGGGGTGAGGATGTTGTTCAGATCATGCGCCACGCCGCTGGCCAGGGTGCCGATGCTCTCCATGCGCTGCGCCCGGAGGAACTGCGCCTCAAGCTTCTTGCGTTCGGTGATGTCGTGGAAGGTCCACACACGACCGTAGTAGGTGCCATCACTGCCGCGTACGGGTGCGGAGTAGCTTTCCAGGACGGTGCCATCCAGCAGTTCGATGACATCCGTGCTCGATTTATCCGGATGCGCATTGAGGTGGGCGAGCTTTTCGGCAAAGACCTGAGGCTCGCAGATCCGGCCAAGGATGAACTGAACCTGCTTGGACTCGTCAGGGTCGTCGGCGATGGGCGGCGGGATTTTCCACATCTCGTTCATCCGCTTGTTTTGGAGCAGCTTCCGCCCTTCGTTGTTCACCACGAGGATGCCATCGATCGCGGAATGAACCTGCGCCTCAAAGAACGCGGTGCGCCAGCGCAGCTCCTTCTCCGCCTGCAGTCGTTTGGCCTCGCCTTCGCCCACCTCCAGCGCAAAGCCGATGTCCATGGCCAGTTCATCCAGCAGCAGCGTTTCCTCCTCGTTGAAGAAGCCGGTCTTGTCCGAATACAGCATGAAGACGCCCACGATCCTGCCCGCGACTTTGAGCGGGAAACACGCGGAGGAGCGGTAGCCGCGCTTCAGCGCCTCCTCCCGCCACGGCGCCATCAGCGGGTCATGCTCCATGTCGTTGCTGGTGATGTGCTCTGCGGAGAGGAAGCACCGCCCCGAGGGGCCGCTGCTCCGCACCTTGTCGCTCAGGTCGATGTTTAGCTGGTCCAGGTACCCCTCCACCACGCCCGCAGAGGCCACCGGCTGCAGCTTGTTCGTGGCGGCGTCGTGCAGTCCCACCCACGCCATGCGGAAGCCGCCCTTCTCCACGGCGGTCTGGCAGGCCTTCGTCAGCATCGCCTGCGGATCTTTCTCATGCACGATGGTCTGGTTGATGGCGCTGAGCACCGCGTAGATGCGGTTGAGCTGCCGGATGCGCAGCTCGGCCTGCTTTTGCTCCGTGATGTCCTGGTTCGTTCCCAAGATTTTACCCGTCCGGCCTCCCGCGTCCATGATGATCTGGGAGCGCACCAGCATCACGCGTTCCGTGCCGTCTCTGCGGGTGATGCGGTGCTCAAACTGCCGCGCGAAATTCGGATTTTCCGCCGCGATCCCCAGCGCCACTTCTTGGGCCACGATCCCGGCATCCTCCGGATGGACGAACCGCCGGATGTACTCCTCCGGAGACATGGAGACCCCGCCTTCCTTCTCCGAGGTGGTGCCGAGCAGTTGGAAAATGTGCTCGTCGGCGGTGACGATGTTTTTCACCACGTCAAACTCCCAGTGCGCCAGCTTGGCGATGTCCATCGCCAGCAAGAGCTGGGACTGCTTTTCCCGCAGCGCTTCGTCCGCCTGCTTCTGCGTGGTGATGTCGAGTTCGATGCCGTCCCACACCACATGCCCGTTGGCCGCGCGGCGCGGCGCGGAGCTGAACAGGCTCCAGCGGATGGCCCCGGAGGGCAGTTGCATGCGCAGTTCAGCCATGAAGGGCTTCATGCCAGCCAGCGCCTCGGCCTCACGTGCAGCCACCAGGGGCCGGTCCTCTGCCACCACCTGCCCGTAGAGAACCTTCGCATCAAGCAAGACCTCCTCGGCGGTGACTTCATGCAGTCTCTCCACGCCGGCGCTGACGTATGTGAAGCGCCGGTCCGTCCCATCTGCGCCCATGTCGAGCTGGTACATCATGCCGCTGGGCAGATTGTCTCCGAGGACTCGGATGCGCTCTTCACTTTCCCGCAGGGCTGCACCCGCCAGCTTCTGCGCGGTGATGTCACGCGCGATCTTCGAGGCTCCGATCACCTTTCCCTGGCTGTCCTTGAGCGGGGAGATGGTGGCGGAAATGAAAATCCTCCGCCCGTCATTGCAGACGCGCACTGTTTCGAAATGCTGCACCGTCTCGCCGCGGGTGATCCTGGCCAGGATTTCCGCCTCCTCATGCCGAAGCTCGGGCGGGAGCAGAATCTGCAACGGCTGGCCGATGGCCTCCGCCGCAGTGTATCCAAAGATTTTTTCCGCGCCGCAGTTCCAGCTGGTGATGACGCCCTCGATGGACTTGCCGATGATCGCATCCTCGGAGGACTCCACAATGGCTGCCAGCTGCGCCTGCTTGCGCTGCAGTTCCATGCGTTCTGTGATGTCCACAACGGATGAAATGACGCATTTGCGTCCGCCCAGATCGATGGGATCGGCATTGACATTGACTGCCTTGCGGCTGCCATCCCGAGTGATCGCATCCATCTCCATGTCACGCAGGGAGCCACCGGTTTTAAGCGGTTCAAACCTCCGGCGGCGCTCTTCAGAGCTCTGCCAAATGCCCAGTTCCAAAGAAGTATGCCCAACCACTTCCTCGGGTGAAAAGCCGATGATCCGGCAGTAGCTGTCGTTGACCTCCATGAAACGGCCCGTCTCGATCTCGGTGATGGCGATGCCACTGGGGTTGGATTTGAAGGCTTTGAAAAATTTCTCCTCATTTTCCTCCAGCTCCGCCAGCTCCCGACGGCGGGTGGTCAGGTTGAAAACCAGCACCAGCGCGCACGCGAGGGCCAGCACCATCACCACCAACACCGCCCAATACAGGTGGCTGACGCTGTGGTGGATCGCCCCCGAAAGGCTGATGCTGTTGCTGTGATTGTATTTGAGCAGCTCCTCGGCGGATTGGAGCACAGGCAGGTAGGCCGGAGCCAATTCATGCTCGAGGAAGACAGAGGCGCCTTCACGGTCCCCGGCCAGAATGAGGGCCTCATAAGCCATGCGCTTGGTGTTAAAGGCCGAGTACCCTTTCTTCACCCTCTCCAGCAGCGACCGGTCCTGCTGTGGATTCTTCCGGATGCTGTCCTCGTAATTTTTGAGCGCTGCGGCAAAGGCCACGTCGGCCTCATGGACGGCTTTCAGGCTCACATCCCGGAACTCGGTGGTCTTGCCCGAAGCAGCCGCCAGCACCAAGGTGAGGCTGCGGGACATGGACATCCGCATGTAGTGCGCGTTGATGGTGCCGGGCACTGCATCCTGCGTGATCAAGTCGCTGTCAGTCTCCACTTTCCGCCCGCTGGAGTAAGCCACCGCTGCCAGAGCTATTAGAAGCATCAAAATAGCGATGCTCGCCAGCCGTATTTGGAAGGAGGTGTTGCGCTTATGGTTCATTACGGGCTTCGCATTCCGACTGGTTTCTTTGGCAGTGGTCACTTTGTCCTCGTCGTCCACAACAACGGGTCTGCCATACGCGAGCCAAACCTTTAGAACTCAGGCGCATTTAATTCGCCCGAGCAAATAAATGCGAGCTTACATTTTTTTAGAACAAAAAAAGATCATAGAATGCCAATGACCACCGGTCCATGCCTCCGGTGGCATCTCCTCCTTTTTTGCTCAATTTTACCCCTTGGGAGCAGATGACTCACCAACGCCCTACACCGCCAGAGTTTTGTACAACGCCAGCGTTTTCCGCGCGATGCTCTTCCAGCTAAAGTGGTCTTCGGCACGCTGACGGCCGGCCTGGGCCATGCGGTTGCGCAGGGTGGGGTCAGCCATGAGTTTGTTGATGCCTGCCGCGAGGTCGCGGGCAAATTTCTCGGGGTGCAGAGCTTCGAAGGGGCTTTCGGTCTGCTGTTCCAAAGGAACGAGGATGCCGGTCTCGCCATCGACGACGACTTCCTTGATGCCACCCACGGCACTGGCGACGACGGCGGTCTCGCAGGCCATGGCTTCGAGATTGATGATGCCGAAGGGCTCATAGATGGACGGGCAGCAGAAGACATCGGCATGGGAGTACATGACGATCTTCTCCTGCAAGGGCAGCATGGCCTGCACCCAGATGACGCCGGGACGCACCTTGCTGGCGGCGGCGACGGCGGCTTCCATCTCCTCTTTGATTTCGATGGTGTCGGGCGCGCCTGCGCAGAGGACGACCTGGAAGCCGGGATCGAGATGCTGGATGGCGCGGACGAGGTGGACGATGCCCTTCTGCCGGGCGATGCGACCGACGAAGAGAACGTAGGGCTTGTCGGGATCCACGCCGTGCTTGCGCAGCACGTCGGGGGCTTCCGTGCGGCGGTATTCCGCGAGGTCGATGCCGTTGTAGATGACGTGGACTTTGTGGGGATCGACGTCGAAGTGCTGGAGGATGTCGGCCTTGGTGCCTTCGGAGACGGCGATGATGGCATCCGCCATTTTCAGGGCGGTGCTTTCCAGCCAGACGGTGAAGTCGTAGCCGTGACCGAGCTGCTCGCGCTTCCAGGGGCGCAGAGGCTCCAGCGAGTGGACGGTGAGGACCATGGGGACGCCGTAGTTGAGCTTGGCGAGGATGCCGCCGAAGTGCGCATACCAGGTGTGCAGGTGCACGAGGCTGGCGTCGATGCCATGCGTGTTGAAGTCGAGGCAGCGCTGCAGGGCGCCGAAGACGGACTTCAAATTCAAGGGGCTGTCCCAGCCGGTGGTGTCGAGGCCGAAGCCCTCCACATGAAGATTGCCCTCATGACTGGCCTGATCGCCAAAGCAGCGGACGTCGATCTCCATGAGCTTGGCGAGCTCGCGCGTGAGGTATTCAACGTGGACGCCGGCGCCGCCGTAGATGTGAGGGGGAAATTCGTTGGTGAGGAAGAGTGCTTTCATGGGTGCGGGCGGTATGGCGCCTGGTGGCGGGCGAGGGGTGGAAAAGGGGTTCTCAGGGTCACTTGCCCTGCGATTGGAACCACGCCTCGATAGCGGGGATGTCGAAGAGGCGGAAACGTTTTTTGACGCGCTGCTCCAGGGCTAGCTGCGCGTGCTTGGCCACATCGAGGGAGGGGTCTTCCTTGATGGACTTGATGAGCTGGGCGTTGGTTTCGGGCAGCGGACTGCCGAGGAGGAGGAAGCAGACGCGCACGCGCACCTCCCAGGAGAGCTTGTAGTCAGCCAGCAGCTTGAGCAGGGCGGCGGGGGGGACATCGGCCTCATCGCGAATGCTGCTGTCTTTGAAGAGTTCGGCCACAGGGAGACGGTAGCCAGGGTCTTCACGCTGAAGGAGCTGAATGGCCCGGATGGCACGCAGGTACTCGGCCTGCGCGGCGTCATGCAGATGGGGGAGCTGCGGATCCCGCATGTAGTCGACGAGTACCTCAACGGGGCGGCGCATGCCGGTGGCGATGGCTTCGTCAGCGTACTGCGTGAGGCGGTTGCGCTCCTTGAGCAGAATGAACTCCTCCTGGGTGGGCGTGACCTGGGGTTTCATATCAGCCATGCGCGGGGTGCCGGGCTGATTGGTCACGGGGGACTCAGGTGCAGGCGCGAGTTCCGGAATTTTCAGCGTGGCGGAGATGCTTTCGAGGGATTCCCGGGTCTTCTGCTGCATGAGCAGCTGCTCGCGGCGCATGACGTCCACCTGCTTCTCAAGTGCAGCGATGTGCTCGGCAGACTTGGCGAGCTCTTCCCGGAGCTTGGCATCTGATTGCGCAGGTGCTGGAGTGGGCACCGAAGCGGGTGCCGGAACCGGAGCCGGGGCGGCGGCAGCGGAAAGCCGGGGTTCGATCTTCTCGAAGTAGAACCATCTGCCTGCAAACAGGAGCAGCAGGCCGATGATGAGTGAGGTGCTGAGTGAGATGACCAGATGGCGGTAGGCCAGGTGGGAAGCAACGACATTCGGTGCATTTCCCTCCTTGGGAAGGCCCGAAGTGGATTTTGCCTTGGCCGCAGCGTCTGCCGTTGTGGGGCTGCAGCGCGCAAAGAGCAGGGCAGCCTGCTCTTCCGCGTCTTCGGCGTCAGTGGCAGGGGATGAGGTGGGGGGAAGCGGATCGGACATGGAGAATGATGCGTCAGTGACGTTACGCGATGAAGGTTGCCAGAATCAACAAACAAGGCCAGCCTTTGTCCGTCAATCCACGTCATGGCAACAGATTCCACCCGGACGCCCAGTGTGTCCACCTTCACTCCTTCGACCACGCCCCTTCTTGAGCAGCCGGAAACGCTGCGGCGGGCGGTGCTGTGGGGGCTTCCTGCGGTGCTGGTGCTGCTGTTTCTAATCTGGCCGTACCAGCAGTGGGACTATGACAGTCGTGAGAGCATCCTGATCGGCTGGGGCCGCTGGGTGAGCAAGCGTGCGGACTGGCAGTTCTGCCTGCTGGTGCCGCTGCTGGTGGGCTGGCTGGTGTGGCTGCGGCGCGAGGAGCTGGGCCGCCTGCCCTTGAAGGGCACCTGGCTGGGGCTGCTTTCCCTCGGCTTGGGAATGTTCTTTTACTGGATCGGCTACAAGGCCAACACAGGCTACCCGGGCTTTCTGGCGGTGCAGTTTGTGCTTTCAGGCTTCATTCTGCTGGTGGCTGGGACGGCGTGGATGCGCACGCTTTCCTTTGCGTGGCTGTTTCTGCTTTTCACCTGGCCGATGCAGCCGCTGGAGGATTCCCTGGCCTCTCCGCTGCGCCCGCAGACGGCGGCGATGGCTGCAGCGGTGCTGAACGCGGTGGGAGTGCCGGCGATCAATGAGGGCTCCGCGCTGCAGTCCGCTCCGGATGCTGAAAGCGGAAAGCAGATCGGGGATGTCTTCAGCCTGGATGTGGATGCCAAGTGCAGCGGGATCAATTCGCTCTTTGCGCTGATGATGATCTCGGCGCTGCTGGGCTACCTGGCGCTGAGGCGGCCGCGCTCGCGATTGCTGCTGTTTGTGTGCGCCGTGCCGCTGGCGGTGGCGGGCAATGTGGTGCGGCTGCTGCTGCTGGTGGCCGGGACGAAGCTGTTTGGAACTGATTTTGCGGTGGGCAGGCACATGGGGGACCACCAGGAAATGTCGCCCTACCACACGTTTGCGGGTTTTGCGGTCTTTGGCATCGCCTTGGCGGGCATGTTTGCGCTGTGCTGGCTGCTGGAAGGACGTGAGATGAAGGCCAATTTCAAGCGTCATGGCAAACCGCTGGCTGCGGGTGAGGTCTGCGCGATTCCTCAGCCGCGCCGCACGCTGGCCCACCTTCTGGCGGCCATCGGGCTGCCGCTGCTGGTGCTGGGGATCTGCATATGCACGGACATCAGCTTTCATGTGGCGGCACCGGGGGTGAAGCTGAGGCCGGATGACTCGCGGCTGCCCTACCTCCCGCTGTCTCTGGGGGACTACCAGGGTCGTGAGTTTGACATGACGGCCGATGAAAAAAACCTGCTGGATGAAGGGGTGAGGCTGGCGCGCAATGTGTATGCGTCCGCTGCAGGCAGGCAGATCATGGCCACGGTGATCCTGAGCGGATTTGAAAAGCGCAGCCTGCACCGCCCGGAGGTGTGTCTGCCGAACCAGGGCTGGACCGTGACTGACCGCACCCAAATCCCGCTGCAAATGAAGGATGGCCGTGAAATCTCCATCATGATGATGCGCATCTTCCGCGATGCGGAGCCCCAGCCGGGGGTGAAGGTCCGCACGCGGGCCATCAATTTCTACTGGTACATCGGCTCCGACGGCACCTCCTGCGCCGACCACTACGAGCACGTCTTCCTCTCCTACTACGACGCGGTGTTCCGCAACATCCAGCACCGCTGGTCGATGGCCTCCATCTATGTGCCGCTACCGGAGCAGCGAGTGGGACAGGAGGACCCGATGCAGGAACTCAATGCGGTGGAGGATGCACGCGCATTTCTTTCGCAACTGGCCCCCACTTTCATGCTGACGAAAGAAGAGTGGCTCGAGAATGCCCAGGCACCTGCTGCAGCCCATTGAGAGCAGGTCATCCCCTGCCCTACCGGCTCAAATCTTCCTGAGTCAGCACCTTGAAGCCGGAGGCGGTGAGCACTTCAGCCCCCACTTCAGGGGAGTCGAGGTGGAGCACAAAGACGGGATGCTGGGCAGGACGCACAAACAGCGCGTAGGTGAAGTCGATGTTGATCTCGGCGGAGAGCAGCGCGGAGAGCGCATGAGGCAGGGAATGGTCCGTCTCACGCAGTTCAACAACCGTGACGGGAAAGACCACATGCGGGATGCCTTTTTCAATGAAGAGCATCTCCGTGGTTTCAGGATCGCTGGGGATGAGGCGCACGAGGGCGAGCTCGGTGGTGTCCTGCAAGGAGAGGCCCAGCACTTCGATGCGGTGCTCTGTGAGCAGCTTGACCAGGGACATGAGCGCTCCGACACGATTGTGCAGGAACACGGACAACTGCCGTACGGGAGTGCCTGCCGGAGTGCTGGTTTCGGATTGTGTCTTGGGTTTGGAGGTGATCATGGGGGCTAGCCTGCTGGGCCGGTGGCGGAGCGGCGCTCATCGAACAAGGTCACGCGCAGCGGGATGCTTGCCAGGGTTTCGTCCTGATGCTGGACCAGCCAGCGGTAGAGGCCCTGACGCTCAAACTTCAAGCGCTGCAGCGTGTAGACGATGTTGCGTGAGACGAAGGGGATGAAGGACGAGGGGAAGGTCACGTCCAGCTGCGCAGGCATGGGCGGCAGGCATTCCTTGCCGTCTGGGTCGACGCAGCGAATCACGAATTCATGCATGCCGGCGTCCTCCGCCTGAAAAACCGCCCGCACGGCGATGGAGCACTGCGGATGCACCACGGGAAAGGTCTGGGCGCAGAGCGTGTCAAACGCGCCCTGGATGCAGAGCTTGCCCTGGTAGTCGGCGGCAAAGTCACAGACGATGGCGAGCTGGATGTTCATGCGTGTATTGGGGCGGCGGCTAGCGGCCAAAGAGTCTTTTGAAAAAGCCGCCGATGCCTTTTTTAGGGGGTGGCGGTGGCGGTGGCTGGACCGGCTTGGCATTCTGCACCTCCGAAGATCTTTCTCCGCCTCCTCCTCCGGAATTCTCCTCCACCAAACTGGCCTTCGGAACTTCCTTCATGGCCAGCAGCATGGGGTCGTCCGCCGGAGCTTTTTCAAAGATGTTGGTGAAAACTTCGTTCACGATGGGTGCGGCCTTTTTACCACCGCTGATGTCTTCACCAGGTTCACCTTCATAAACGACAGCGAAGGCAAACATGGGCTTGCCCGCTGGCAGAAAGCCGGTGAACCAGGCGAGGTTTTGATCTTTGTTGATGCGCCACTGGGCGGTGCCGGTCTTGCCCGCGATCTCAGCCTGCTTGATGGCCGCTGCGTGCCCGGTGCCACCGCCACCATTGACGACGGCCACCATGCCGCTGATCACCGTCTGCCTCTGTTCGGGATTGAGGTCGATGCGCCTGCGGTCCTTGGGTTCGTAGGCCATCACCACACGGTCGCCCAAGTCCTGAACCTGCAGCACCAGACGCGGCTGGGGGATGCGTGCTCCGTCCCCGAGACCGGCCATGCACTGGCAGACCTGGAGCGGCGTGGCCAGCACCATGCCCTGACCGATGGCAACGTTGGCCAGATCTCCCGGCAGCATCTTGTGACCGCGATGCTGGAGGAGGTAGCTGTTGGTGGGCACGAAGCCTTCTCCTTCGGCTTTGAGAGGAATGCCGGTGCGCTCGCCAAAACCAAGGCGCAGGGCCATGTTGGTGATGTAATCAGCGCCCGACTCAAGCGCGGCACGGTAGAACCAGGTGTTGCAGGAGCGCTTGATGGCGGTGACCACGTTCATGGAGCCCTCGCCTTCCTTGTTCCAGTTCTTGAAAACGCGGTCGCCGATCTCCAGAGCATTGGGGCAGTCAAACTGCGTTTTGGCGTCCACCTTGCCGCTGTCCAGCGCGCCCAGTGCGGTGACGATCTTGAAGGTGGAGGCCGGGGGATATTCGCCGCGGAAAGAGCGCGGGTAGAGCGGCAGATGCGGATCTTTCGTCAGTTCATCGTAGCGCTTCTGGCGGATGCCGGGCACGAATTCATTGAGGTCAAAGCCGGGATTGGAGGCCATGGCGAGGATGTCGCCATTGGTGACGTCCATGATGACCATGGCACCGCCCGTGGTGTGTTTTTTGAGGGCGTTTTCGGCGTATTTTTGGAAGTTATAATCAATGGAGAGCACCACGTTGTGGCCCGGACTTGGCGCACGCCGCACATCCTCGGAGAGGCGCTTGCCATCTGGACTGAAGAGGACGTTCACAATGCCCGACTGGCCTTTGAGATCCGTGTCGAAGGCGGTTTCGATGCCTTCACGGCCTTCCATTTCTTCAAACACGGGATCGCCATCGACGATGGGACCGGTGGGCAGAGGACGGGTCTTGCCTGTGTAGCCGATGATGTGGCAGGCGGTGGCCCCCTGGGGGTAATGCCGCAGATAGGCCGACTGGATGACGAGACTGCTGCCAAGAAGGGGCTTGAGTTTCGCCTCCATGTCCGGGGTGATCTCCACATTCAGACCTTCTTCCACGGAAAAGACCAGCGGCAACCAACGGCGGTGCTTGTAGTGAAGCAGCACGCGTTCGTCGGAGAGGGACCAAGTCTTGCCAAGCGCCGCATTCACCTTGTCGATGGTCGTGCGGGCAAAGCTGGTGATCTCAGCATCCGTGGCGCGATCCATGTAGGGCATGACGAGCGCCAGGTAGTTGGCGGCGCGGTTTTGCGCAAAGGGGATGCCGTGACGGTCCACGATCTGCCCTCGGGGTGCCGGCACGCTCAGGGTCATGGCCCGTGCCTCTTTCTGCGTGGCCCATGAGGCACTCAGATCCTGCTTTTCCGGCACGGCAGGCTTCACCTTTTTCGACTCGTCTTCGACTGACACGACCGGCTGTGCCTTCAGCACCACTTGGGCCCGAACCTGCGAACCGAGCACGGCCAGCATCCCAAAACCCACCGCCAGAAACCGGCTGAGCAGGGACGACGAGGTCAGATCATACGAAAAAAGCATGGGAATAAAAGACAAGCGCCGGAAGTGCTTACGAGTGGCCGGGCCTGAAGGGAACATGCGGCTACGCACCCACGGCGTCAAGCCGGAGGTCAGGGGTGGGATATTTCGCAGGAGGTGGCTTTTTCGTCACCAGCCAGAGCAGATTCACCCTTGTTACTTCCCCAGTCCGTTCACCAGCACATCCACACGCCTCACCTTCAGCGGTGCGAGCACATGAGGATTGCGGGCGGTGCATTTGATGACAAGTGCGTTGCCGCCTTTGCGCATGAGCTTGGTGACATCGAGGTCGAGCCAGCAGTCGTTGTAGTTGAGGCGCTTCTTGGCGGAGGCCAGGTCGAGGACGGTGCCATTGAGGCGGAGGTCGATATGATCGAGGGTGGTGAGTTGTTCGATCATGAGGCGCAGAGTGGCCTGAGCGCCGGAAGCGGTGGGGGCGTCGGCGATTTCGACGTTGAGTTCGACGTTGTCCCCAGCCTGCGCGAGAGTCAGCGGCAGCGGACCGCCACGCTCCTGCGGGCCGACGATGTAATGCTTGTCCTTGTGGGCGAGCACGGCGGGATCGCCGATTTCCTTCCATGACTGGCGGTCAAACTGGGCGTCACGGTAATGCTTCAGCCAGTGCTGATTCCATAGGTACATGCCGTCTGCGCCGGCCTGCCAGTGCAGTGCGGCCACGGCGCGGAACTGCGCGGTGCTGTAGTAGTCGCGCTCGCCGAAGAGCACGCTGGCGGAGCGGCCGCGGTCTTCTTTGAAGGCGCAGAGATTTTGCGCGAGGATCTTGCAGCCGGTGCCTTTCGCCAGTTCTTTGTACTTCTCAACAGGAAGGCGGTAATTCCAGCCGAAGGGATCGCCAACGATGATGATGTCGACCAGCTTGTCCTTGATCCACGAGGCGACGTCCATGCCTTCGTCATGCATTTTATCCAGCTCGGGCTGCACGCGCATGGAGAGGAGAAGCTTGCGGCCAAGCACTTTGCCCCGTGCATCCAGCGCAGTGCGGACGGTGCGCACCATGTCGGTGATGAGCGCGATGTTCTTCTCGCCCTCGCCATTCTTGAAGAGCTTTGGCTGCCTGCAAAAGTCGAGATCGAAGCCGTCGAGATCGTAGTTTTCGATGGCTTCCGTGATGAGCGCCAGGGTGTAAGCGCGCACTTCGGGAACGGCGAAGTTGTACTCAAACTTGGCGAAGCCATCGCCTTGGATCAGCCACTCGGGATGATCACGGCGCATGGGGACGAGGTTGGTGTCCTTGCTGCCATCCTTCAGGCGCGAATCATGACCGTCATTGATGCGGAAGGAAACGAAGACATCCAGCCCGGCCTTGTGCCCGTGCTCGATGACGACGGCCACGGGATCAGTCCCCTGCTCCATCATCTGGTGAGCATTTTCATAAATGCGCCATTCAGAGGCGGTCTTGAATTTGTCGCGGTCTGAGCCCCACAGGGTGCCCACTTTCGTGCGGTGCAGATACCAGTCGCTCAGGCGATGCGTGTCCGTGCCCATCCAGGGGTCCACGCCGATCTGCCAGTACAAGGTGTCCACCATGGTGTCACGCAGAGGGTCAATGGCTTCGCGCGCGAGGCCTTCAATGCCGATGGGAGCCTCCATGTCCGGTGCGCCGAGGGAGCCGCCGTCATTGCACAGCACGAGGCGGCGCTTTTCTTTGGCCGGCGGGGACTTGTCTGCACCGCCGGCTGACATGTGGGTGAAATGACATGTCAGCAGGACGAGAAAGAATTGAGGGAAAAGTGGAAGGCGCATGGCTGGCGTGGATGGTTACACTACATACAAACACAGGGCGGGCCTGCGCTTCCAGACGACTTTGCACAATTTTTCTGTGATTTTGCGTCAGCCTGCCGCAAGCTCTCTGCCATGGCCACGAAACGAACGAAGGGCCGCAAGCCGCAGCTTCCAGCGGTGGCGCTGCTGATCGAAACCTCCAATGCCTACTCCCGTGAACTGCTGCAGGGCATCCGTGACTACCTGCGCACGCATGGCGAATGGGCCGTGCATCTCACGGAGCTGGGCCGCAGCGGTGAAGCACCGTGGTTTGCCAACTGGCAGGGCGATGGCGTGATCGCCCGTATCGAGAATGAAGTGATTGAAAAAGCCGTGCGAGCCAAGGGCGTACCGGTGGTGAATGTGAGTGGTGCAGAGCTGGCGCCGGAGTTTCCTGCGGTGATCGCGGATGGCGCGGCCCTGGGAAGGCTGGCTGCGGAGCATCTGCTGCAGCGCGGCTTCCGCCAGTTTGGCTTTTGTGGAGACTGCCGTTTCGCCTGGGCTCGCGACTACTCGCGGCATTTCGTAGCGGCACTTCAACGTGCGGGGCATGGGTGCGATGTGTTTGATTCCCAGCCCGGTGACGCGCTGAACTGGAATCGCGAGCGCCGCAAGCTGGCACGCTGGATCTCGGCGCTGCCCAAACCCGTGGGCATCATGACGAGCTATGACATCCGTGGCCAGCATGTGCTGGATGTCTGCCGGGAGCTCAGCGTGCAGGTGCCGGATGAAGTGGCTGTGATTGGCCAGCACAATGACGAACTTCTGTGCGCGTTCTGCCAGCCGCCGCTGTCCAGCGTGATGCCCAATGCCAGGCAGGCAGGTTTTGAAGCGGCCCGATTGCTGGACCGCATGATGCGCGGCCAGCGAGTGAGCACGAAGCCGCTGAAGATTGCGCCGCTGGGAGTGATCGCCCGTCAATCCACGGACGCAATCGCCGTGCCGGACCCACAACTGGCTGCGGCGGTGCGGTACATCCGAGAACATGCATGCGAAGGAATCGGTGTGCAGGAGGTATTGCAGGCGGTGCCGATGTCGCGGACGGCGTTTGAGCGGAAGTTTCGCCGTCATTTCGGATGCTCGCCGTATGAAGAGATCCTGAAGGTGCGGCTGCAGCATGCGCGTCAGCTGCTGAGCACGACGCGGCTTTCGATGGCGGAAGTTGCCGAGCGCGCCGGTTTTTCATCGGGCGAGTATTTGTGCGTGGCCTTCAAGAGCCAGGCGTGGCCGAGTCCGAAGACGTTCCGTGCGCCGGCGCCTGGCTGAACGGTGAGGACCTACGGGTTTGTTGTCTGTGGTGCTGGGGCTGCGCCCGTGGTTTGCGGCCTGTGGTCGCAGTGCTTGGTTTGGTCTCGGAACGCGGGCACAAAAAATCCCGCATCTCTTACGAGATGCGGGATGATGTTTAATCTGGCAACGTCCTACTTTCGCATAGCCTTTCGCCATACTATCATCGGCGCAACAGCGTTTCACTTCCGTGTTCGGAATGGGAACGGGTGGTACCACTGTGCCATGGTCACCAGACTGCGGCCCATGTGCGCTGCGGATGAGGCAGGCAATGAACCGAGTGTCTGGAGACACTTCAGGGAGTGTTCTCTGACAACTGCATATAGGGAGTATCAAATTCTTCTTGAGCCTTTGAACCAGGCTTCAGTTTAAAATGGAACAATGTAAGACAAACGGATGATTAGTACCACTAAGCTGAACGCATTACTGCGCTTGCACCCGTGGCCTATCAACGTGGTAGTCTTCCACGATCCTTCAGGGAAAGCTAATCTTGGGATGGGCTTGGCACTTAGATGCTTTCAGCGCTTATCCCTTCCGCACATAGCTGCCCAGCGATGCTCTTGACAGAACAACTGGAACACCAGAGGTGCGTCAATTCCGGTCCTCTCGTACTAGGAATTGAACCCCTCAACTTTCCTGCGCCCACAGAGGATAGAGGACCGAACTGTCTCGCGACGTTCTGAACCCAGCTCGCGTGCCGCTTTAACCGGCGAACAGCCGGACCCTTGGGACCTTCTCCAGCCCCAGGATGCGACGAGCCGACATCGAGGTGCCAAACTTCATCGTCGATATGAACTCTTGGATGAAATCAGCCTGTTATCCCTAGCGTACCTTTTGTCCGTTAAGCGATGGCAATTCCACATTAAACCACCGGATCACTTTGGCCTGCTTTCGCATCTGTTCGACTTGTAGGTCTCACAGTTAGGCTGGCTTATGCCAATGCACTCAACACGTGATTACCAACCACGCTGAGCCAACCTTCGCGCTCCTCCGTTACTCTTTGGGAGGATACCGCCCCAGTAAAACTGACCGGCTGACATGGTCCCACATCCAGATTCATGGACTGCGGTTAGATCGTTCAATACCCAAGGGTGGTGTTTCATTGACGACTCTGCGTAACCCGAAAGTTACGCTTCAAAGTCTTCCACTTACGCTAAGCATGGAAACCAAACGACCAGTGACAGCTTACAGTTAAGGTGCATAGGGTCTTTCCGTCCTTCTGCGGGTAAGCAGCATCTTCACTGCTAATACAATTTCACTGAGCCCCTCGTTGAGACAGCGGACAACTCGTTACACGATTCGTGCAGGTCGGAACTTACCCGACAAGGAATTTCGCTACCTTAGGACCGTTATAGTTACGGCCGACATTCACGGGGACTTGGGTTCAGAGCTTCGCCTTGCGGCTAACCCCTTGCCTTAATCTTTCCGCATTGGTCACGTGTCACATCGTATACTTGGACTTTCGTCTTGGCACAATGCTGTGTTTTTGATAAACAGTCGGTTGTCCCCTTTCACTGCGACCCTCCTAAGAGGGCATCCCTTCTTCCGAAGTTACGGGACTAGATTGCAGAGTTCCTTAACGAGGTTTCACTCTTTCGCCTTGGTATATTCTACCCACCCACCTGTGTCGGTTTGCGGTACGGGCGGCCATGGAAAGGGCCAAAACGCTTTTCTCGGTGGTCGGATCAAAAGACCGGATTTGGGTTGCCCCGCCTCCTTCTGCCACTTTCAGCCGGCATGCTTTCTCAATTTCCACGAACGTCCTGGTTTAACCATAGCCGGTTTGGGAATATTAACCCAATGTGCATCGCCGACGCCATACGGCCTTGACTTAGCTCCCGACTAACCCTGGGACGAATATCGTTGCCCAGGAAACCTTGGGTTTACGGCGGGGCGGGATTTCACCGCCCTTAACGTTACTTATGTCTGCATCCTCACTTCTGTGAACTCCACGGTCAGTCGCCTTCACGCTTCGACGCTCACAGAACGCTCCCCTACCACTGTATCAACCGTAGCTGATACAATCCAGAGCTTCGGTATGCCGCTTAATCGCCAATCATTTTCGGCGCGAGATCTCTCGATGAGTCAGCTATTACGCACTGTTTAAATGGTGGCTGCTTCTAAGCCAACATCCTCACTGTCAATGAAATCTCACCTCCTTTCCACTTAGCGGCATTTGGGCACCTTAGCTGCAGGGCTGGGCTGTTTCCCTTTCGACAATGAAGCTTATCCCCCACTGTCTTACTGCCATGCTACATTCGAGGGTATTCGGAGTTTGATTGAGTTTGGTAGACGGGTATGTCCCCTAGCTCATTCAGTGCTCTACCCCCCTCGATCAGCGCATGACGCTGCACCTAAATACATTTCGGGGAGAACCAGCTATTACGGGGCTTGATTAGCCTTTCACTCCTACCCACAGCTCATCCGAGAACGTCTCAAGGTTCACCAGTTCGGTCCTCCACGTCGTATTACCAACGCTTCAACCTGGCCATGGGTAGATCGCCTCCGCTTCGGGTTCAGCCCGTGCGACTTGTCGCCCTGTTCGGACTCGCTTTCGCTCCGCCTCCGTCCCAGAAGGACTTAGGCTTGCCACACAGACTGACTCGCAGACTCATTTTGCAAAAGGCACGCCATCACCGGACAAGCCGGCTCTGACACCTTGTAGGTATGTGGTTTCAGGTACTATTTCACTCCGCTCACGGCGGTTCTTTTCACCTTTCCCTCGCGGTACTTGTTCACTGTCGGTCACTAGCGAGTATTTAGCCTTATGCCGTGGTCGGCACATATTCATACGAAATGCCACGTGGATCGTATTACTCTGGGAATCCCTAGGCGTTGTTAAGTTTTCGGTTACGGGCCTCTCACCCTCTTTGGAGCGATTTTCCATTCGCTTCACCTAACTCTTCAACTACCACATCGGGCCCCGAACCCCGGAAGTAAACTTCCGGTTTAGGCTGTTCCGCTTTCGTTCGCCACTACTGACGGAATCGCATTCGCTTTCTTTTCCTCGCCTTACTGAGATGTTTCACTTCGGGCGGTATTGCGTCGACGCTCCTATGTATTCAGAGCGTCACGTAACGAGATGAATCGTTACAGGTTATCCCATTCGGAGATCTCCGGGTCAAAGCCAGTTTGCGGCTGTCCGGAGCTTATCGCAGCTTACCACGTCCTTCATCGCCTGCTAGTGCCAAGGCATTCACTACATACCCTATAAATCTTACATTGTTAAAATCCATTTCGAATAGCGCGGCTTTCACCGCGCCGAAATGTTTTCGCCTGATTCTTAATTTTACTTATCTTTACAAACCTCACGGTTCTCAAGATGGCTCAATTGAATTTGTTTTCTACCCTATATACAGTTGTCAAAGAACATGATTCCCAAAAAAACAGATTGTGCACAATGAATGGTGGGCAGGACTGGACTCGAACCAGTGACCCCCGCCTTATCAAGGCGGTGCTCTAACCAACTGAGCTACATGCCCGCTGATCATTGATGGTGGAGGTTAGGAGACTCGAACTCCTGACATCAAGCTTGCAAAGCTAGCGCTCTACCAACTGAGCTAAACCCCCGCTCAAGGCACAGAAAACAGAAAAACTAAATTGTGCGCTGCGACTACTTGCTCGCAGTATTAAGGTTTGTGAGGACTTTCATCATTCACACACTTTGCCATTGCTGGCAGTCAGTGTCGACCTTGTCCGTTATCAGGCGTGAGCCATCGGACATTCTCCATAGAAAGGAGGTGATCCAGCCGCAGGTTCCCCTACGGCTACCTTGTTACGACTTCATCCCAGTCACCAGTCTTGCCTTAGGGCACTGCCCCCTTGCGGTTGGCGCATGCACTTCGGGCGAAACCAGCTTCCATGATGTGACGGGCGGTGTGTACAAGACCCGGGAACGTATTCACGGTACCGTAGCTGATGTACCATTACTAGCGATTCCAGCTTCATGGAGTCGAGTTGCAGACTCCAATCTGAACTGAGCCCAGTTTTATTGATTTCCTCCACCTCGCGGTCTCGGTTCACATTGTACTGGGCATTGTAGTACGTGTGCAGCCCTGGTCGTAAGGGCCATACGGACTTGACGTCATCCCCACCTTCCTCCTCGTTGATCGAGGCAGTCTGATTCGAGTGCTCGGCATACGCCGGTGGCAACAAATCACAGGGGTTGCGCTCGTTGCGGGACTTAACCCAACATCTCACGACACGAGCTGACGACAGCCATGCAGCACCTGTGCAAAGCGGGTATTGCTACCCTATCCGGCTTTCACCGGAGACACAATGCATGTCAAGACCAGGTAAGGTTCTTCGCGTTGCATCGAATTAAGCCACATACTCCACCGCTTGTGCGGGTCCCCGTCAATTTCTTTGAGTTTTAATCTTGCGACCGTACTTCCCAGGCGGCACGTTTAACGCGTTAGCTCCGGCGCGGACGCGGTCGATTGCGCCCACACCAAACGTGCACCGTTTACTGCCAGGACTACCGGGGTATCTAATCCCGTTTGCTCCCCTGGCCTTCGTGCCTCAGTGTCAGTAACTGCCCAGTGACCTGCCTTCGCCGTTGGTATTCCTCTCGATATCTACGCATTTCACTGCTACACCGAGAATTCTAGTCACCTCTTCAGTACTCTAGCATGGTAGTATCGGATGCTATTCCGAGGTTGAGCCCCGGGCTTTCACATCTGACTTACCACGCCACCTACGCACCCTTTACGCCCAGTGATTCCGAACAACGCTTGAGACCTCTGTATTACCGCGGCTGCTGGCACAGAGTTAGCCGTCTCTTCCTCTTGTGTTACCATCAATCTGCCCCGCTATTAACGAGACAGCCTTGTTCACACATGACAGGAGTTTACAATCCGAAGACCTTATCCTCCACGCGGCGTCGCTCCATCAGGGTTGCCCCCATTGTGAAAGATTCTCGACTGCTGCCACCCGTAGGTGTCTGGACCGTGTCTCAGTTCCAGTGTGGCTGGTCGTCCTCTAAGACCAGCTACCCGTCGTAGCCTTGGTGGGCTTTTACCCCGCCAACTAGCTGATAGGCCGCGGACCAATCGGGAAGTGGCAGGCCTTGCGGTCCCTGCCTTTAGTCTTTCGACCACATGCGGTATTAATCCAAGTTTCCCTGGGCTATCCCCCGCTTCCCGGAATGTATCCACGTGTTACGCACCCGTTCGCCACTAGACACCACTTGTATTGCTACTCATGGTGTCCCGTTCGACTTGCATGTCTTATCCACGCCGCCAGCGTTCGTTCTGAGCCAGAATCAAACTCTCCAAAAATTTCGAGCCGTCTCTTTTCAAGACGATCTCTATTGACTGCATCTGTTTAAACCACAGATGCCTGCGCATTTTCATGCACAGCGCACAATTTAGCTTTCTGTTTTCTAACAGTCTTCACTCGGCTTTCGCCTCGCTAAAACTGCTTCTGTGTTTTCTAAAAGATCGTTTCTGATTCCAAGTTTCATGAGCCGCTTTTCGCTTCCCAATCTTCTTTTTCTCAGCCCGCGTTTTTCGCTGCGGGTTAGGAGAGTAACGCAGGTCGGAGATGGTGCAACATCATTGTGCATCAAAATGCATTTTTTTTTCGCCGATTGGGTGTTTGCCTTCGAGAAACGCGGCTCAAACGACCTCATTTGGCGTGAGGAACCGTGATATCACACCAATGACGTATGAATGACGCGAAGGCATCTCCTGAAGCCATGCAATCGATGGTAATGAAGAGCACGCAGCAGGCATTCATCACGGCTTTGCCACGGCCGCACGCAGTGTGTTGAGGGCAGAGGCTGCCGTGAGCCAGTCGGCATAGCGTGAGAAGAGGAGTGTGAACTCTCCCTGCAACGAATCGACGGAGTGTTTGATGACCTTGTCGAGAGCCTGCGCCTCGTGGCCGCTGACGGGGCGGCCAGGCACCGTGGGCCCGGCCTTGATGGCTTCGAGATTCTCTTTGAGGACGTCGCGCAGCTGTTCGTTTTTGCGCTGTTCATCGCCATACACCTCGCCCAGCTCGGGATTGGCGGCTTTGGAGGCCATGTCTGCGAGCGTGAGGTTTTCTTGATCGAGTTGATTGATGCTGGCCTGGATGTCCTTGATGAGCTTGCTGCGCATGGTGGTGGTATGACTGGAGAGGCGGAGGTTCTGCCGGTAGTCCTCGCTGTCTTCATAACTCACGCCGCCAAAGCTGTTGATGCCTGTGGCTTTGTAACGCTCAAACTCCTCGTGCTTGGGGAAGGTTTTGAAGAGATCCACGATCTGCTTCACGCGCTTCTCGATGCGCTCTTCGAAGTCATTGCTGATCATCTGCTTCTGCGTCTGGGTGAGATTGAAGGTGGGGCGCACCATCTGCTCTTCCAGCCAGGCGCGCTTCTGCTGGTAGTAGGTGACGGCCTGCTGCAGGCTGGCGATGGTCTGCTCCTTCATGCGTGTAACCTTGGTGCGCGAGTCCTTGGAGTCGCTGACAACGCGCAGGGTGGTGAGGAGATCGTCAAAGCGGGCTTCAATGCGCAGGTCCGCGTTGTGGATCTCGCTGCCCAGCAGGCTGGCGCGCTGAGCCTGACCTGCGAGGCGGGCTTTGAGGACGGCCTGGGCGGGAGTGAGCGCCGGAGCCTTTGCCGGCGGGGGAGAGGCCGGAGCCGCAGGTGCTTGGGCGAAAAGCATCTGGCCGGAGTACCAGGCCAACACCAACGCCACGTAACGATGAAGGAAGCAGAGTTTCATGGTGGAAGCAGCCGGTTGGGGCTGTGCGGATGAAACAGTGCGGCCCGCCTGAAGTTTTCACAGGGGCAAGAAAGCAGCGGAGATGCGCAAGCCATGCTTAGGCCGTGGGAGAACTGAAAGCGGTTGGATCGAAGATGAGCGCCACATGCATTTTCATTGCGATGAGGACGGCGGACCTTTTTCAGCGCCTGAGACGCCATAGCCCCTTAATCACGGACCCGACTCAGCCTAACTCTTACCCACAACATGAAGCAGCTTCCAGGTTTCGGTCATGTCGTGAAGATGGCGCAGACCTCGCCAGAGGACTTCCATGCCTGGCGGTGGATCGTTCTTGCGATCCAGGTAGCCTCCCAGCCGCGCGATCCAGCGCACCGCCTCGACGATGCTGGGTGGACTTGGAGTTTTCGTCTTGAGCTGACGCGTGGCCCAGGCGTTTAACACCGCGCACTCCTCGGCCTCCAGCCACTGGGTCGCGGGCTCCTGCGGCTTTTGACGCGCGGCATCGCGCAAGGCCATGAGCCTCCAGGCCACGATCAAGTCCAGGCTCAGCGCCTTGCGCAGTCTCTCCAGGCTGCCCAGACGCCGCGCCTCGCTCTGACAGCCGCTCTTGAGCGTGCGGTGGAACACCTCGATGCCCCAGCGCTTCGCATACCACTGCAGCTGCCGTTGAACCTGCGCCGCATCCCCGCAGGGAATGCTGGAGAGCAGCTTCCAGTGCAACGCTTCGCTGCCTTCTGGCGCGCCAGTCTCCACCGCGTCGATGGCCCAGAGATCCAGCGGTGTGCTCGCACCAAAGAACCGCGCCTTGTCCCGCGGCACCCCCAGCTTCACCGGCGCGCTGCGCAGCACCAGCGTGGCCGTGCGCTCCTTGCGCGTGCCCTGCGCTGGCACCACGATCTCAACACGCGCCAGCTCCGGCTGCGCTTCGAGGTGGTCCCACACCACCTCTCCCGTTTCGTGCAGGCGGCGCGCATGCAGGGCGCGCACGAGCACCGCACATTGCTCGTCGTGCTGCCGGTTGCTCACAAAGAGCTCGTAAAGATCGCTCTCCCGGTCAGCGACGAGCACCAGCCGAGGCTGCCTGCCGGAAGCCGCCTGACGCTGGGCCACGATGGCTTCATAAGCGCTGACCCACCGGTGGCTCTCGCGCTGATCGAGCGCTTTGCGGTTCTTTTGCGCCTGCCGTTGCCGCCGCGAGGGGCCGTCACGCTCGCGCGCCCAGGTGTGGGCATGGAGCACGCCGAGAGCTTCGCCCTGCTCGCTGAAAGCCAGCACGCTGTGCAGCAAGAAGCCCTGCGCGCAGCCATTGCCCTGGCCGATGGGGCCGACACCCTCCGTGCCAGCATGAGTCGTGTGATTGAAGCTCGTCGTGTCAGCCACGGCCAGCACGACCTCATGGCCGGCCATGCGCCCCCAGGTGGCCTCTCGATGACTCTGCCCAATGTCAGCAGCTTCGAGCCGTTCATTGGAGAGCAGACGGTAGGAAGCTTTGGCAGCCGCTTTGCTGCGGCTGCCTTCAGGGATGGAGGCCTGCGGCTGCGCCGCCCAATCTTCAAGCATGATGGCCAGCCGTCGCACAAGACGCGGATCAATGCCACTGAGATGCGCCAGCTCGCGTTGCGACCAGCCCGCCGCCACGGGACTGCCTATACTTTTGCTTTTCGATGACGTTGCTGCTGTCATCTCCCATAGTTTAACCGCACCCGTTTTTGTACAGCGCTCCTTCCTCAAACTTGTGGGTAAGAGTTAGGACTCAGCGGTTCCCTACCATCCCCTGAGGCAGCGCTGTGTTGATACGGCGCGCTGGGCGTGTCTCTTGAATCCTTCGTCCCAACGCGGGGTGGTGACACCTTGTGTCCTCTCTGAAATACGCCCGCGTTTTGCCATTGCGGCGCGTCTTTCCTTAATGACCTGCCTATCCCCTGCCCTGCTACGCTCCGCGGAGCTTGCTCACGTCATACAGCGTCAGCATGGCGGCGAGGACTTCGTCCTTCTTGCCCTGCTTGAGCTGATCAAAGGTGACGTGCTTGCCGGGGAGGAGCTTGAAGTGGCCGGAGCGGGTGCGGCGCAGGGCGCTGAGGTGGGCTCCGCAGCCGAGCTTCTGGCCGACGTCATGCGCATACGTGCGGACGTAGAAGCCCTTGCTGCACACGACGCGGAAGTCCACGAAGGGCGGCTCAAAGCGGGTGATCTCGTAATCGTACACGCGCACGAAGCGGGGCTCGCGCTCCACTTCCTGGCCTTTGCGGGCGAGCTTGTAGAGCGGGACGCCGCCGATCTTGATGGCGGAGACCATGGGGGGCATCTGGTAAAAATCGCCCTTCATGCTGTCAAAGGCGGCCTTCACCTGCTCAAGAGTAAGGTCTGCAGGCACGGGCTTTTCCTCCACCACTTCGCCTTCAGCGTCCTGGCTGTTGGTGGTCTGGCCGAGCTTGAGGGTGCCGACGTATTCCTTGTCCTCAGACATGAGGAGATCCGAAAGGCGGGTGCCGTTTCCAAGCACGAGAATGAGCATGCCGGTGGCCATGGGGTCGAGCGTGCCGCAGTGGCCGATCTTCTTCATGTTCAGGCAGCGCCGTGCGACGGCCACCACATCGTGCGAGGTCATGTCCTGGTCTTTGTCCACCAGGAGGACACCGCTAATCAATTCGTCTGACTTCATGTTCGAGTGCTTGCAAAAATTTGTCTGCTGCTGCGCCGATGGGGCCTTTCATGCGTGCGCCTGAGGCCATGCGATGACCGCCGCCGCCAAACTGGGCGCAGACGGCGGAGACATCGAGGCGGTTGTCCTTGGAACGCGAACTGACGCGCACCTTGCCACCGGGGATGTCTTCAAAAATGACGCAGGTGATGACGGAGTCGATCATCCGCAGGGTGTCGATGAGGCCCTCGGTATCGCCGGGCTCCATGGAGATGGCGTCCATGACTTCCTGCTTGAGCTGCCAGCTGACGATGCGGCCCTCGGCGCGAAACTCCATGTGGTTGAGCATGTCGCGCATGAGCTCCAGACGGCGCACGGGGTAGCTCTGATAGATGAGCTTCGCGAGGTGTGCGGTGTCCAGCCCGGCATCGATCATCTCGGCCACGATGCGATGCGTGCGCGCATTGGTGCTGGAATACTGGAAGGAGCCGGTGTCCGTGGAGATGGCGATGAAGAGATTCTGCCGCACGGCATCATCGATGGGCAGGCCGTGCTCGCTGAGCAGATTGTAAATGATCTGCCCGGTGGCGGGAGATGCGGCGTCGATGTAATTGAGCGCGCCGTAGCCGGGATTGGCGGGGTGGTGGTCGATGTCCACCAGCAGCGGTGCGGCATCCAGCAGGGCCTTGGTTTTCTCCCCCACGCGCTCATGCGTGGCGGTGTCCAGCGCGATGGCGAGGTCGATGTTCAGCGGCTCGGTGCCGGGCTGAATCACGGTGTCGGTGCCGGGAAGAAAGGCGAGATTGGAAGGCACGCCGTCTTCCAGCATGGCGATGACGTCCTTGCCCATGGCCCGCAGGCTGAGCGCGAGGCCGAGCACTGATCCCACCGCATCTCCATCCGGCCTCACATGCGCGACGATGGCGATGCGCTGCGCAGAGCGCATGGCGGCGACGATTTCGGCGGTGGTGGAGTTGGCTGGCATCCGGGGGGCATTCACAAAGCACCACGGCAGCCAAGCTGCAAGGTGAAGATGCAGCCCCTCCCAGATGTTTGCGGGAGCACCTACAGAGGCACCCGCCGCAAGGATGAGCGTGCGCTCATGCCTGCGACTGGAAGCGACCCGGGGGTGCGCGTGCTTCGATGGAGTCACTTTAAAAAAAGGATCGCACATCCGGCCTGTGTCCCGCTGCCGAAGTACCCACAGCGCCCCCTACATGAGTCCTCCCCCTGCCCGCCCCACCTCAAAGACAGGCACAGAGACGCAGCCGCCGGACGCCTTCGCGCCGGATGCGTTTCAAGACTCGTCTTCAGGCTTTTTCCACCATGTGTGGGGCTGGTTTGAGGCCACGGTGAAGCACCTGCAACTGCGGGCACTGCTGGCGATGATGGAGGCGCGGGAGGCGGGCTCACACTTTGCCGTGATCGCCGGCCTGCTGGTGGGCGCGCTCATCGTGGGCGTGTTTGCTTATGTGTTCCTGATTCTCACCGCAGTGTTTGCGCTGGCGGAATGGATGCATGGAGACCTGGTGTGGCTCAAGATCACCGCAGGAGCCACGGCGCTGCACCTGCTGCTGGCGGTGGTGCTTGTGCTGATGGCAAAGGCGCGCCTGAAGGCGGGTGTGTTTGAGAAAACCAAAGAAGAATTCAAGAAGGACATCCTATGGCCCAAGACTCCCACTCATCCCCGTCCACCGACGAGCTGATCGCCGAGATCACGCGGAATCGTGAAGTGCTGGCAGGGCATCGTGCGGCCCTGCACCGCACGACGCATGTGGGAAGCCGCCTGCAGCAGACCTACCAGGATCACACGGGACTGTTTCTCGGTTCTGCGGCGGTGTCCGGCCTGCTGCTCTCCTACCTTCCTTCCAGCCGAAAATCCAGATCACGCCGTGAGTCGCGTGCCAGCCTGAAAGCTGTGGCCGCCGCTGAGTCAGCGAAAAAGATAGAATCCCGCTCCCTGACGGCGGTGCTGCTGGGACTGCTGGGCAAGATGGCTCTCGACTTGGGCAAGCCCATGCTCCTCAAAATGGTGCGCGATCATTACATGCGGACCGGGCATGCCCCTCGCGCCGCATCGCCGTCTGAAACGAACGTGCCTGCGCCGTAGGCCTGGGCCCAGCATGCCTTAGTTCACGTGCTGGACAGAGGTGTGATCCATCGCATGGTTCCGCATGGATGAGCCGTGCCCCCAGACCATGACGAAGCCTCGTTTCATTCGAAATCTCCTCGGCATCGTGTTTCTTGTCGGTTTGGGGGGCATGGCCTTGCTCGTGGCAGGCTTTTACATGGCCACGAAGACGGACAGCTGGAAGCGGGACGGCAAACCCAGTGCAGAGCTCATGCAACGGCTCGCCGAGGCCAACTATCCATCCACCATTTTTCGTGTTGTCGAGGTTGGCCGCTCCACCCGGTTCAATGGCGACGGCAAGGAACTGACCATCTGTTGCTTTCCCCTCGCAGATGTTCTGAAAATGAAAGCATGTCTTGGCAGGGATAAGAAGTGGGCCGCAGGCTTGCCCGAAAACATCTGGTGGCGCTGGGAAATTGAGGACAACGCACCGCGTGATCTGGTCATCGACCGTGCAGCGCGTCCCGAAAACTACATTCACATCCCGAACTCACCGGGGAGTTTTCATTGCATCCTGATCGACTTGGTACGCGGCATCAGCTACGAGATCAACATCCGCACCTAAGCCCCCTGTGCCCCATGAAGCCCCTCATTGCCGATCAACTCATGACGAGCCTGAGCCGCTGGAACACCACCTGCACTCTCAGCGATCAGCCAGAGTACCGCACCTGGCTCACATCACGCTTTCCGCACTGGCCATTCGCCGAAGATTTCAGCCGCTTTACGGCGGAGACCTTGGATGACACCGGCATGAACATGCTTTGGAAGGACGACCTCGCATGCATCGGCTGGCAGACGCCTGCAGGAGTCATGGACACCCCGGACGAGTTTGTGCGTGAGGGGCTTCTCTTTATTGGCTCCAGTCCTGGCGGGGACATGCTGGTGATCGACACCCACGAAGCCTCCGGCCTGCAGATGGGCTTCGTTTCGCACGAGGTGCTCTGGGGTGAAGAGACCGCGCCGCGAGCCGCCTTCACGCCGTGGACTGATTCGCTGCTGGTCTTTCTCGACAAGCTGTGGGCCGATCCCGGCAAAGTTCATATTTAGTTCAACTTGGATCGCGCAACTACACCTTCTCTTTCCGCACCTCCGCAGGCTCGCCGCCCACAGTCATGGGGTGCTTTCCTGAGCTCTCCTCGGTGATCAGTTCGGCATGCGGCGCAGGTTTGACGTGCCGGCCGGAGGCCCGGGCATAGACCTGCGTGAACTCCGCGCCAAAGAGCAGGATGCAGGAGGCGTAGTACACCCAGAGCAGCAGCAGGACCACGGAGGCGGCGGCGCCGTAGGTGGAGGCAGTGCTCTCGCGCCCGAGGTAGAAGCCGAGGCCGTATTTGCCCGCCTCAAACAGCACGGCAGTGGCCACGGCGCCCACCCACACCTCCCGCCAGCGCACCTGCATGTCTGGCAGCATTTTGAAAAGGGTGGCAAACAAAAGTGCCAGCAGCGACATGGAGACGAGAGCGGCCAGAATGGTCCACACCTCCACAGGCAGGCCGAGGTAGTAGTTCAGATACTTGTTCAGCGCGGCGATGGCGGCGCTCAGCAGCAGCGACACCAGCAGCAGGAAGCCCAGCACGAGCACCATGCCAAAGGACAGCAGGTAGGAGCGCAGGAACCCCGCCACGCCCACCTTTTTCGTCACCTTCACATCCCAGATGATGTTGAGCGCTTCCTTGAGCTGGTTGAAGACGCCGGAGGCCCCCACCAGCAGCACGGTGAAGCCCATCACCGCACCCATCCAGCTCTGCGCGGGCTTGGAGGCTCCCTGCACCATGCTCTGCACGCCGAGCGCCGCCTGCTTGCCAATGTAGCCGCTGAGCTGCTCATCGAGGTGGCCGCGCACGGCCTCGGGGCCCAGCACCAGGCCTGCGATGCTGACGCTGATGATCAGGAGCGGTGCGATGGAAAAGACCGAGTAGAAGGCGAGGGCTGCACTGAGCATCAGAGCCCCGTCTTCCACCCACTCCGTGGCCGTCTGGCTGATGAGCGAGACCCAACGATTTTGCAGGATCGCTTTGAACTTCATGTCTGTGACATCGCGCCCGCAGGTGCCTGTGGCTGTAAAGGGTCGTCGCATGGGCGGCGATGCTGCTGTGCATCGGCCATTCCACCCGAGGTAGGATAACACCCCATGCCATCGGCTCCGCAGATGCACTACTGGTGAATAGCGCCCACATCCACAAGGCCGCCACTGGCGGGTGCTACGAACGAAGCATGACTGCATGAATGAACCCATCACCCCGGCCAACCGCATCGCTGCCAAAGAAAACTTTCGCAACACGGTGCGGCAGTTTCGTTCCATCACCCGGGCGTTTTTCAAATCCGAGCGACGAGCGAAGGCGCGGGGCTGGCTGATCCTGCTGATCGCGCTCTCGGTGGCCTACGTTGGCGTCATCGTTCTCATCAGCTACGCGGGCCGGGATCTCATGACGGCCATCGAGAGCAAGAATTCCCACGCTTACTGGGAAGCGATGGGCCGGTATGCGGCCACGTTTGTCGCCGCCGTCCTCATCAATGTCTTCTTCCGCTGGACGCAGGAGACGCTGGCGCTGCTGTGGCGGGAATGGATGACGCAGCACCTGATCAAGCGCTACTTCAACAACCGCGCCTACTACCGCCTGCGCGGCTCCGAGAGCATCGACAACCCGGACCAGCGCATCAGCGAAGACGTGCGGAACTTCACCTCCGACTCCCTCACCTACGCACTGATGCTGGTGAACTCCGTGATGACGCTCATCGGTTTCTTTGGCGTGCTGTGGAGCATCTCCGGCATGCTGGTGAGTGTGGCGCTGGTGTATGCCGCGTTTGGCACCTTCATGTGCTTCGTCATCGGCCGCAGGCTGGTGTCCCTGCAATACGACAAGTACCAGAAGGAGGCCGACTTCCGCTACGGGCTGGTGCGCATCCGCGACAATGCGGAGTCCATCGCGTTTTACCGTGGTGAGAAGCGCGAGCACCGGGACCTGGTGCACCGGCTTTCCGCCGTGGTGGGAAACATGCGCACCATCATCTTCTGGAACCGCAACCTGGGCTTCTTCCGCAACAGCTACAACTACCTCGCGCTCATCCTGCCCATCCTCATCGTGGCGCCCATGTTCATGAACGGCTCAGCGCCCTTTGGCGTGGTGACGCAGACGATCGAATCCTTTGCGCAGGTGCTCGGCGCGGTGTCCATCGTGGCAAACAATTTCGAAGACCTCAGCACCTACCTCGCGGGAGTGCAGCGCATCGGCATCCTGTGGGATGATCTGGATGACTTCGATGCGGAAGAGGAGCGCAGCGCACGCGAGAGCCTGCAGCAGCTCGATGAAGCCGGAAGCACGGTGAAGCTGGGCAAGCTCACCGTTCTCACGCCGGACAAAACCAAGGTGCTGGCCCATGAGCTGACCTTTGAGCTGGGCCCAAATCAAAGCCTCATGATCATGGGCGCGAGCGGCAGCGGCAAGAGCTCCGTGCTGCGCACCATCGCCGGACTGTGGCCCGGCGGTGCGGGCGCGCTGGAGCGCCCTGCCCTGCAGCACCTGATGTTTCTCCCGCAGCGCCCCTACATGGTGCCCGGCAGCCTGCGCGATCAACTGCGCTACCCAGACCACAGCAACAGTGTGGAGGACGACACCGTGCGCCGCATCGTCGAGCAGGTGAACCTCTCCGACGTGCTCGCCCGCGTGGACGGAGATCTGGAACGCGTGATCGACTGGACGAACATCCTCTCCCTGGGCGAGCAGCAGCGCGTGGCCTTCGCCCGCCTCTTCCTGCGCCAGCCGAAATTCGCCTTCCTGGATGAAGCCACCAGCGCCCTGGACGAAAACAATCAAAGCCGCCTCTACAACCTCCTCCGTGAATCCGGCATCGGCTTCATCAGCGTGGGCCACCGCGAGACACTGCTGCCGTTTCATGAGCACGTGCTGCGGCTGGAGCGCGCGGGCGAGTGGGTGCTGAGCAGGCGGGAGTAGGTGCAGAAGGCATTGCGGAACTTTTCCTAGGTGTGGGCAATCCTGTTGCGATTTGAGTCTTGCAGAGCAGGAGCTGGCATCTGAGAATCGGGGAATGACATCACGTTTAGTCGTCGCCTTCGTTGCGCTGTTGTTTCTGCCGAAGGTCGGCCACGGGCAATCGTCCCTACGCAACTCTTTGAGTGTGCGTCCTCTGCCGGGACTGGGCTTTGACACCTACGTGCAGAGCATCTCGCGTGATGGCTCCAGGGACTCGGTCATTGCGGAGCTTTCGGCTCTGCCGAGTGGTGGCAAGACGCGGCCCGGCGAGGCTGTTTTGCTGGCGATGCTGCTGGAGGAAGCAGGGCGTGATGCCGAGGCGCTCACGGTTCTGCGCCAGAATGCACAAAGGCATCCGGCGGACCGCATGTCGCTCTCTGCCTTGGCGCGCGCTTTCAGCAAAGGCAGGTATTATGATGATGAAGAGGCCGTGTTGAGGCAGCTTTATGAACTGCCCTCCCCGCCACATGCGCGGCTGGAATGCCTGCGTCAGCTCGCCATGGTGCTGCAGGAGAATGGCCGGCTGCGCGGGCTGCGGGATGCCATGGTGAAGAAGATGAAGGAGGAGCCCAATGATGCCTACGGGTGGCTGGAGCTGGGCGTGGTGCAGGCCCGCGCCGGGGAGGAAGAGGAGAGCCGCCGCTGCGTGTACAAGGCGGCCAAGCTGCGCCCGAAGGACGCGCTGCTGCGGCTGGAGATCGCCCGGCGTGAGGCTGGGTTCGGCCTCCTGACGGAGGCGCTGCGCACGCTGGATGAGGTGGACAAGCTGGAGAAATCTGCAAGCACGAAGCTGCTGCGCTGCCTGATACGGCTGGACTGTGACGAGGAAACCAAGGCGCTGGCAGTGCTGGAGGGCTTCACGCCGCCGCCGGATGCGGACCCGGAGCTGGTGCTGGCCACGGCGGATGCGCTGGCGCGCAGCCAGCACTGGAGGGCCGCGGCGCACCTGCTGGACCAGGCGCTGGTGGCTCATGCCACGAACTACCAGATGCAGCACCTGCGTGCCGTGGCTCTGGAGGAAATGGGAGAGCATGAGGCGGCGGTCACGGCCTTCATGGCGATGATCACGCAGGCAGCGGAGATGCCGGTGGATGAGTCGCCCTGGTTTGGCGGGAGGTTCCGCGGGGATCTCCACGGCCGGTTTTTCCACCCCGTTTACAATGACGATTCGCCGAAGGGGCTTGCGCTTCCGCCAGGAACGCTGGGGATCATGCACAGCCGGAAAGTGCGGATGAGTGCCTACATTTACCGGCGGAACAGCATCGGTTACAGCGCGTGCTACGCGTTTACGCAGGTGGAGGACGCCCCGCCGGCAGCCTTCATCGCGCTGCCAGAAACGCTGCTCGATGCCAAGCACCTCGCCCTCGCTCATCTGCAAAATCTCCTTCCCCGCGTGGCTGCCGCGCGCCGTGCAGAGGCGGAAAAGGCGCTGGTGGCAGGCGGGCTGGAGCCGCCTGAGGTGCTGCTGGATCCAGCGGGCATGGAGCCGCCGGGCGTGCTGTCCCGCCACCCACGTGATCTGGCGCTGCATGCGGCGCGGCTGCTTGATGCAGTGTATGGCGACAGGCTGCCTCTGGAGGTGCTGGACGCTGAGGTGGAGCTTTTTCGTGAGTCCTTTCCGCATCTGTCCTTCATCGCCGCGTGCCGGGCGTATCATGCGGCAGTGGCGCTGGAGGCAGGGGTGCCTGCGCCTGCTGCGCAGCCGGATTCGGCAGCGGCACGGCGGGCACTGGCGCTGAAGCTGGCGGATCAGATCCCCTCCTGCCCTAAGACCATCAACACGCTGCTGGGTCTGCTGCCACCTCGCGATGGTCCAGGGGCAAAGAATTCGGTGGTGGCGGCCTCGGCAGAGGAGCTGCGCATCCTTGCACGGGCGGTGGATCTGGCCCTGCAAGCGCCTGCGAGCAGCCCGGACGAACGAGCCAAAGTGGCGATCTCCATCATTGGTGCCGCCGTTCGGATGAATGACCTGGAGGATGCCATCCGTCTGATGCGTGCGCTCGCCAAAACATCTGCGCCCGCCGTGGCAGCACCTTCAGGCCTGCCCCCGGTCGTGTCGGCAGATGCATCCTTGCCGGAGCCAGTGACTGAGCTGGGCATCACCCATCCGGTGCTGGCCGCAGTGGCGGCGGAGGGGGCGTGGTGGGAAAAGGCACGCAGGTCGCGCGAGCCCGCCCAGGCCATAGTCCACGCCAGGCTGGCCCAGGTTTACGAAACGGAGGTCCGGCTGACGCTGGAGCTCTGCCTCGCTGATTTTTCAGAAATCGATGAGGAGATGCAGCGGCGCTTCGCCCAGCCCCAGCCGACTTTGGCTGACCATATGCTGGCAACCTGGCTGGCACGCGTACGGAACGACACGGTGGGTGCGCTCAAGCATCTGGCCGCTGCCAGCGCACTGGTGCGGGATGCCGGCCAGCTCCGCAGCATCGACAAATACGTGCTGCAATCGATCGACCACTCCACGGGAAAACTCAGCGACCCGCTGCGGACTTTTGTGATCGCTTCCATTCAAAGGCTGGAGGGCGCCGAACTGCACCCGGCCTCCACCGAAAGGGCCCACAGAGCCCTGAGCACCATCGGAACTCCTGCGGATTTGGAGAAGATAGCGGAAAGCGAACGCCAGGCCCAGCTGGCCCGGTTTGCCAAAGCGGATTTGTCGCCCTACTCCCGCAATGCCGCCTACAACCAGCAGCAAGCACGCTTCAACGAGGCAACGCAGCGCATGATCGACGTGCTCAAGGCGCGCAATCTGCCTGCCATCGCCGAGGTGGGCAGGAGCTGGTCCTGGAGCCGTGCGGATGGCGGCACCTACTCCCGGGAGGAGATGGAGACTCTGCTGGGTGGCCCGGAAGCACTCAAGCTGCTGCTGCAGGCCATCAAGCCCGATGCTGACAGCGGCGAAGCCGAACTGCTGCGCTACGCAGACACCCTCATCAACTTTGGCGATGAAGCGGCAGCCCGGGAAATGTACACCGAGATGGCGAGGCGTGACGTCAATGCCATCCGGCCACGAGTGTATGCCGCCGCTTGTCTTGTAGAGAACGACCCCGCCACGGCGCTGGTCTACTTGCGCTCGATACGCCTGCAGTCGGTGGTGGCCTCCGATTATGATGGCTCACCGCTTGCCATGCTGGTGAATGGGCATGAACCCGCCGCGCACCGGGCTGCAGTGGCGCGGCTGATCACCCGCTGGATCAACTCCACGGAGAATGCCGCCGATCTGGCTCCGCTGCTGAATCAATCCATCTGCAGCAGCCTGATTCAGATGACGCGGTATGGCGCAGCCGATGAGCCCAGGCGTTTCCCACCGCTCAATCAAGCCAGCGATCATCCAGACCACTTCACGGTGGAAGGCGCGAATGCCGAGGCCATGAGGGAGGCACGCCAGGCGCACGACGATCTCTGCCGCGCCCTCTTGCGACTGCCAGAGGAGCAGCCCTCCGCCCTGGCGGCGCTGGCCTCACTGGTCATCCATGACGGCGGAGATCTCAGCGAATGCGCGCAGCACGCGGCGGCCCTGCTGCGTGATCCGCAGGCCTGGGCGCCGCTGCGATCATGGCTGAATCCTGTGGGTGGTGGTGAACTCTTTGCAGGGCCAGGCTCCATCGCGGTGCCCAGCCCCATGACGATCCTGGTGCGAAGCGCCGCGCAGAAAAAGGACTTCAAGAGTTTTGAAACGGAGTTCCTGCCGCTCATCAATCAAGCGCTGGGCTCCCCTGCGGCCACCGGCGCCCGGCTTTACGCACGCCTCTTCACCGTGCCTGAGCCGGACTACCCTGCTGCGGCAGTCGCCTGGCTGGCGACGCGCCCGAGACAGGAGTATCCCCCGGTGAAAAGCTTTAACGAGGTGCTGAATGTGTGGCAGTGGCGCGCGCTGCGGGTGGACCTGAGCGAGACTCTGCTCAAAAGCGATCTGGCACGCGCCGAACTGAAGCGCGGCGCCGTGCCCGAGACGCTGACACGCTACCTCACCCTGCTGGTCAAAGCGAAGCGTCAGGACGAGGCCATCACCTGTGTCAAAATGCTGCGTGATCTGATGATCAGCAGCGATCCCGTAGTGCGGCAGCGCTTGATCAAGGCATGGCATGCCAAACTAGCGCGCTACCGCAGCTCTGATCCTGAGGAAACGACATCATACGTGCCAAATTTTTCAGACTGGCTGAAGGGCGCCCTGCGTGATCCCACGCTCTTCTGCCTGCTGCCGCTGGCTTTGGAGGAAGGACTGCTCTGCGGGCCGTACGAGTTCGCTCCGGTGGCCCGTGAGCTGGTGACATCGGAGATGCTGAGATCACCTGAAGCGATCATCACTCTGGCTGAAAACCTCGGCTTTCTGGCCGACGCGCCAGGCTGGCGCAACTACATCCTCTCGCCCTACGGCGAGCCCAACACCTGGATCAGCAGCCTGACTGAACAACTGCGAGAATTCAGGAAAAACAATGGGATGAGCAGTGCCAAGCCAGTGCCGCCGCTGCGCCCGCTGCTGGCAGCGCGCCAGCCGCAAACGCTGGGCAGCGAGATCTTCGCGGCCCTCCTGGCCCTGAGCCGGACCAACGTCCTTCAGCATGGTCTGGACCTGGACAAGCGCGATGAGCTGCTGCGTGAAGTGCTGACGCGGCGGCAGGCGGAGCTGGCGGCCATACCACCGGCGCAGCGCCGGGCGTTCTCGCTGATGCTGCGCAAGGAGCTGCCGGACTATCCGGATGTGTCAAAGCTGGACGCTGGTCTTGCCAGGGCGCTGCAGCCGTTTCTGGCGGCTGAGGCGGATGACCTTGTGCCTGAGCTGGACCGCCTTCTGGCCGCCAAGGAATGGGCCGATGTGGGCATGAAGGTGGATGCTTTCTACTGGCAGTACCCGCCGCTGCTGGCCCAGGCCGCACGGCGGCATCCTGCCAAAGTGGAGCAGGTGGTCCTCCATATGTGTGAACTCATGCGCCAGACGCCGGAGGATGAGCAGCAACGGTTTTTAGGCCAGATCTCGACCACGCCCGTCGCTCGCTTCATTCAGTCTTTGGGCCAGGTGCCGCAGCTCCTCGCCACGTGCATGCGTCTGGCTGAAAGTGAGAACCTGCAGCTCGATGCGGCGTGGACGGAGGGCTTTGCCAGCAAGATGACCGATTACCCCATCAAACCCAGCCGCGAATACATCGCGGCGATCTTCACGCGCAGCCCCTTGCTGGCCGATGCGGAGCACTTCAATGACTTCGTGGTGGGCACAGGCCGCAACTCCAAAAACACGACGCTCCTGCTCAGGATCATCAACCTCGTGAAACGGGAAGATCAAGATGCGAAATGGCTGCAGCAGCGGCTCCTGGCCGAGCCTGAGCAGACCTTTGGCATCCAGCTCACGCTGACCCTGCTGAAAAGCACCGAGTGCATCCGCATGTACCCGGGGGAAGAGTACAGCCCCAACACCGGTCCCGCGCCGCTCGTCGCTTTCGCTGCGGCCCATGCCAGAGATTTCCTGCGGCTCTCACCCTCCGCCGTCGCCGCGCTGCGGACGATCTATGTGAACTACCTCACCCCTCCTCCTCTCATTCCCTTCCGCGCAAGTGAGCGGTCTGCGCCTTTTCGAGGCCCCGGGCCGTCGCTTAGATAAGCGTCCGCCAGTCACCGACTCCGCATGCCACTCACGCCCGCACCATGGCATCCGTGTACTCCAGATCTCGCAGCCATTTGAGGCCGCGGGCATCGAGGAGGTGGCCGTCGAGATCGAGCCAGTGGTCGTCGATGTATTGGGCGCGGCGGGGCGGGTCATCGCCGATGAAGGCCCACACGAAGCTGGAATCCTCGGGCGGCTGGGAGAGGCCGTCGTGGCGGTTGGACCAGCGATCCGGCGGGCGAGGCGGCTGATCGGGATTTTCGGCGATGGGCATCCAGTGCGAGATGGTGCCCACGCGGTGGTCGCTCAAATCCGTCCAGTAGCCGCTGCTGCCGAACTCCTCATTGTGCAGCAGCACCTTTTGAATCTCCCGGCCATCCCAGCCCCAGACGGCCTCCCAGGCGGGTGGCAGCGAGTAACCGGAGAGAAGACTCCGCCAGGCAGGATGGAAGCTCTCGTTCATGCTGGAGGAAACGCAGCAGCGCCGCCAACTGGATGCCGGGATGGGACGCCTGATGAAAGAATCAACGCCATTCCTCATCCGAGAAGGTAGAGACCAAACTCACGGCGCGGCATCCACCTGCACGTGCATGCCTTTCATCACCAGGTTTCCGTATTCGCTGAGCTGCGCGGTGTCTGCGGCATCGCGGCCGTAGGCGAGGATGATGCGGTTGCCACGGGGCTGGTCCTGCGTGGCGTCAAAGGTGTACCAGCGGCCGCCGACGAAGGCTTCAAACCACGCGTGCAGGTCCATGGGATCGAGCTGATACAGATACCCCGACACCATGCGGGCGGGAATGCGCACCGCACGGCAGAGCGCGATGCCGAGGTGCGCGTAGTCACGGCACACGCCCATGCGGCTGTTGGCGGTGTCCATGGCCGTGGTGCTGGGGCCGCTGGAGCCGTACTGGTAGGAGATGTTGTTGTGGATCCATTGTCGGATCGCCTCGGCCTGGGCATACCCGGGAGTGACGTTTTCGATGATCTGCGTGGCGAGATCCAGCAGCAGATCGCTCTGGCAATAGCGGCTGGGCAGCAGGTAGTGCAGCACGCTGTCCGGCAGATCCTGCACCGGCGTGAAGGGCGCGGAGGGGTCCACATCGATGACATCGGGCACGCTGGCGGTGACTTCCGCCTTGATCACGGAAGTGCCTGCGGGCAATACCACGCGCTGGCATGCATTGCCATACACGTCCACGGTTTTGACGTGGGGCGTCATGGGATCAATCGTCACCGAGCTGTGTTGAATGACCTGCGCAGGGCCGGACACGGGCTCGATCATCATCACGGTGGCGGCGGGAACGGTTGTTTCCACGGTCATTTCGCATCTGGCTTGGAGTATCATGAGTGTAGGGGGAGAATGTTTTACGGAATGGATCGCGGTGAAAAGGATGGCTGGTTGCATGCCAAATGCCGTGCAACGTTTTCGTTTCCTGGCATCCGCTTTCCGAACGCTGTGCGCTGAATCTGCATTTTTCGGAAAATCTTTTTGACTTTCGAAATCCGGACCCAAGTCTTTCTTCATTCCTGAGGACGGCCGGTGTGAAGAACGCGGCCCCCGGCAGAGATGGCGGCGAGACGGCAGTGAAGAACTCTGGCATTCGCACCCGGCACAAATCCCGGCGGCCCTGAACGGCCTCCGGCCCACCACTCACGCCCGACCTCACGCGGACTCCGCGCCAAACGGCATCTCCATGCCCCGGCACGGCCGCATGATACCACAAGGCACCAGTTAAAATCATATCTTACTACCATTGAACTCATTACAACAAAACGACAGCCTTATGAAATCCAGCATTCAAACAGCATCCGCAGACCTCAGCGCCGACCAGACAGCCCCCATGCCACCGCCGCCGGTGGAACTGCTCACACAGGTGGAGATGGCGCAGCGGCTCGGCATCACCCGCCGCACCCTGCACACCTGGGTGCTCAGCGGGGCGGTGCCCATGATCAAGATCCGCGGCTTCTGCCGCTTTGAACCCGCCAAGGTCTGGGCCGCGCTGCTGCAGCACGAGGTGAATGCCTCTGGCAGCGCAAAATCCTCCTCCTCCTCCTCTGCCTCATGCTCCTCCTCCCGGGAAGGTGACTTGAACGCAGCAGCCACGCCCAGCGCCTAGCCTGCTCATTAAAACCACATTCTACCACACAATGAAATCCAACACCGAGCGTGCCAGCGCCTATCTGGCGAGGATGCCCGTCTCCATCTCCGGGCAGAGGGGGGATGCCGCCGCCTTCCGCGCCGCCGTGGCGCTGGTGCGCGGCTTTGACCTCTCCGAGGAGGAGGCCCTGCCCCTGCTCAGCCACTGGAACAAGGACTGCCGCCCGCCCTGGCAGGAAAAGGATCTGCGCCACAAGCTGCACTGCGCCGCCACCACCAGCGCGGGGAAGCCTGCGGGGTATCTGCGGGATGCGGAGATGGCACCGGGCGGGAAGGCGGGAAACAAGACCCCGGGCAAGAACAGGTCCGGCAAGGCCGGTTCCTCCTCACAGAGCCGTGCAGAGCACACCGCTCCCCAAACACCCGCCACCCCCGCCGAAGACCCCGCCCGGCTGCGCGAAAAGTGGCCGGAGTTTCACCCGCTCACGCAGGAAGACATCCTCACCGTGGCGGATCTGCGCAGCATCTTGCCAGATGCGGTGGATCTCGCGCACCGGCACGGGTTTCTCCGTGTGGCGGGGGTGCAGGGGCACCGCTGCCTCATCATCACAGAGGGCACCTTTGCGCAGGCGCGGCGGCTGGACGGGCAGCCGCTGGAAAGAGGAGACGGCACCTGCATCAAAGCGCGCAATCTCTCCGTCTCCCAGGGCGCCTTCATCGGGCAGGGCTGGCTGGGAGAAACCACGCACGTGCTGCTGGTGGAGGGCACGGTGGGCCTCATCGAGGGCCTCGCCGCCATGCTGCTCGTGGATACGCCGCACGCGTGGAGCATCCTCGCCGCCACCAGCGCCAGCTCCCGCTTTGCGCGGGATTCTGCGCTGCTGGAGCGGCTGCGCGGCAGGGAGGTGCACATCATTCCGGACGCTGACGAGGCCGGCATGGACGCCGCCTCCTCCTGGCTGGCAGACCTGCAGGCCGCTGGCGTGTACGCCATCGCCCGCCTCCTGCCCAAGCCCTGCAAAGACCTCGGCGACGTCCTCCAAATGCGGGAGGCCGAGCGCCAGTCCATCCTCGACGGCCTCTTCACCACCCGAAAATGAATCCACATCTCCACTCATCTGAATCCTCTGAACCCGACAACTTTTCTACCATGAACTCTGACTCCAATTCCAATTCAAACTCCGATTCGAACTCCAGCTCCAATCCCAGCGCCACGCCCCCTGTCCTCACGGATGGCACCGCCGAGCTCCAGGCCCGCCCCGCCTTCCGGCCTTCCGCCGACTGGACGAGCTACCTGCGCCCCGTGAACGCTCCCGTGCCCGACTGGTACAAACCCCAGCCCAAGCCGCCCGCCGAGGAGAAAACAACGGCAACATCCAACACTTCGGCGGGAGGATGCGCGCAAGCACCACCTGCGGCCACGAGCGCGGAGACTTCCACATCTTCCACAGTTTCAACGGGGGTGAGTGTCTCTCCCGCCACACCCAAGGCGCAGACTTCCACATCCTCCACAGTTTCAACGGGGGTGAGTATCTCTCCCGCCACACCCAAGGCGCAGACTTCCACTTCTTCCACAGTTTCAACGGGGGAGAGTGAGACAATACGTGAGCATCCCATCCCGGAGGATTCCATCCTCATGGATTACCGCGACTTCACGCGCAATGTCTCAGAACTGCCGGACGGCCTCATCGTGGCCCCCATCCTGGCTCTGTGTGGCAGGCTTCTCACTCCCAATGTCACACTAAGCTTTGGTGGTCGCAAACCGCTGACGATTTTCAACTTCGTGGCCAGCCGCGCAGGCATGCGCAAGAGCACCACCTTTTTGCCAGCGGTCCAGCTCGCACGCCACATCCTCACACCGGACGATCTCATCGGAGGAAACGCCAGCGACTCAGCGCTGTTTGACACCTTTGAGCAGCAGCCCCACCGCCTGCAGTTTGAGGACGAAGGAAACGCCATCCTGCGCAGCTGGGAGACGCAGTCCTACGGGCGAGAGGTCTCCGCACGCTACCTGGGCCTCTACGATGGTTCACCCTGGCATCAGAATTTCCTGCGTGAAGGCAAGAACAACGCCGATGGCGAGTCCCAGCGCCACATTGAGCAGGCCACGCTGAGCCTGTGCATTGGCAGCACCTTTGGCGTGGCCCGGCTGGATCAGATCGCCGCCGGCTGCGGTCTGCGCCGCCGCTTTGGCTTCTACGTGGCCACCCGGCAGGCACGGCAGATCTGGTGGCCGGAAACCCTGGAAGGAGACGACCTGCAAAACATGGCCGACCTCTTCCGCAATCTGACCAGCCTCAAAGGCACCGTGGGCAGGGACAGCTTCACCAAGGCCGCCAAACACTACTGGGTGGACCTGCAGCAGCGCAACCGCGCCCGCTGCGAATCAATACCAGACTATACCACAGGAAGTGAGAACCTCCTCTCCAGCCTCAATGAAAGCCCCGCCCGCTGCCTGAAGCTCGCCGTCATCTTCCAGGCCTGCCGCTGGGCCAGAGGCAGCATCAAAGATCCCTTCACCATCACCCCGGACATCCTGGAGATTGCGGAGGCGCATCAAAACGCCTGTCTCGATGCCCTGATGGAGCTCGAAGGCATGAGCCGCCGCCTTCAGGTGGACGACACCGCCGAATGGCTGCTGGCCCAGATCATGGGAGATCACAGTGTCAAACCCGGCCAGCGCCAGGCCGTGTACACCCGGAGCCAGCTCACCCACCGCTTTGCCGCCAATCCCGGGCGTCTCGGCGCACTCACCGCCTCCAAGCTCTACAGCGAGATCATCCCCCACCTCGTCTCACGCCAGCAGTGTGTGGTGAGCAAAACTGGCAAACTGCAAACCTACACCTTCACCTGGGAGTGAGCGAACACACACTCCCCCGTTGAAACTGTGGAAGATGTGGAAGTCACTCCCCGGCAGACGCGGGGAGTGGCACACACCCCCCGTTGAAAATGTGGAAGATGTGGCAGTCTGGGCGCGGCGCGAGGGCGGGAATGCCTGGCCGTAGCGCAAGCCTCCGGCTTGCTCCGGGATCGGCCAGCATGGAGCCGCATCCTCAGTTGAAATCCACGCCGCAGGCTGATACACTCCACGCATGCCCACCGACGCCCTCGACATCACCAGCGTCCTCCAAAGCGCCCTCGCCATGCCAGCGCACTGGCGCGAAGAAATGGACGCCCGCGTGCAGCGCCGTGAGAGCGGCAAAACCCGCTCCTGCACGCACGAGGAAGTCATGGCAGAGCTCGATGCGGTCATTGAGTGATGTGTCTCGTTTACACGGAGGATAGTTGTCGCCTTAAAAAAGGCTGTTGATAAAGTGTTCTTTTGAACAAACCTCTGTGCTGTGACGGAACAACGAACAGCCTCATTTAAAACGGCATGATTTCAGCGCTCAATTCCCCTCTTCCAGGTCTGTTTGATCCCGCTGTGTTACTGGCGGGTGCAATCGAGCGCCTGTCACTGAGCGCAGGCTCGGAAAGAGGTGCCGTGTTTACGCGACCTGAGGTTGTGGAATTCATGCTGGACCTTGTCGGTTACACGCCAGAAAAAGACCTTTGCGGAATGCGGGTGCTTGAACCTTCTTTTGGTCACGGGGACTTCCTTGAAGGGGTAATCTCGCGGCTGCTGAAATCATGGAGCCGGAGTGGGAGGCGTAACACTGACCAGCTCGAAGCTGCACTGGTGGGAATCGAAGTGCACCGTGATACCTTCCACTCCACCAAGCAGAGGCTCAAAGAATTCTTGGTTGGGCAGGACGTTGAGGCAGAAACCGCAGACCGGCTTTTGAAGGCATGGCTGCATCAGGACGACTTCCTCTTGAAGCGAATGCAGGGCCATTTTGACGTGGTTGTCGGGAATCCTCCCTATGTGCGGCAGGAGATGATTCCCAATGAACTGCTATTTGAGTATCGTCAGCAGTTCTCGACGATGTATGACCGTGCCGATCTCTATGTCCCCTTCATCGAGAAAGCGCTTACCCTGCTTAATCAAGGTGGTTCAGTGGCTTTCATCTGTTCCGACCGCTGGATGAAAAACAAATATGGCGGGCCTCTCAGAGAGATGGTCAGCCGTGACTTCCATCTACGGTATTATGTGGACATGGTGGGCACTCCGGCATTCACCACCGAGGTGACGGCGTATCCTGCAATCACGGTCATCACAAGAGAGAAAGGAGTCATTACACGCGTCGCGCACAGGCCGGAGATCAATGCTGAAGGACTGAAGCTGCTGGTAAGCAAGCTGAAGGGCACAGGCAAAGAACTCAATGGCGCGGTGAAGGAACTGCCTGCGGTTGTGGGCGGATCAGAGCCATGGGTTCTTGAAGAGGACTCGCTGGAGGGACTTGGCCTGGTGCGTCGTCTGGAAGCTGCCTTCCCCACGCTCGAAGAAGCTGGGTGCAAAGTGGGCATCGGTGTAGCGACGGGCGCAGACCGTGTCTTTATCGGAAAGATGGATGAACTGGATGTAGAACCGTCCCGCAAGCTGCCTTTGGTGATGACACGAGACATCGATGCTGGTCATGTGACTTGGCATGGTCTCGGAGTGGTCAATCCTTTTGGTGATGATGGCAAGGCCGTGGATCTTGAGAAATTTCCGCTGTTGAAGAGCTATTTTGAAAAGCACAGCGCAGATTTGAAGAAGCGCCATGTGGCGCAGAAAGGTGGTGGTTGCTGGTATCGGACCATCGACAAGATCACCCCGAGTCTGGCGCGTCAGCCGAAACTCCTGATCCCCGACATCAAGGGCCGGGCACATGTGGTTTTTGAAGAAGGCCTGCTCTACCCTCATCACAATCTGTATTTCATCACGTCAGACGAATGGAATCTTAAAGCGTTGCAGGCAGTACTGATGTCTGGTCTGGCAAGGCTCTTTGTGGCGACCTATTCAACGAAGATGAGAGGTGGTTGCTTCCGCTTTCAGGCACAATACCTTCGCCGTATCCGCATCCCAAAATGGTCCAGCATTTCTACATCTGTGCAGGACTCACTGATTGCGGCAGCGGAATCCGGCGATGAAACAGCCTGCAATAAAATCGTTGCGAAAATGTTTGGTCTCAGTTCCAAAGAGCGTGAACTGATTGCAACAAACTAAGGACTTCCATGGCACTCGATTTAGTAAACTACGAAAAGAAGGCTCGGCTGGCGGTCAAGGCTTTTTGGGGTGGCCGTGAATCGGCAGCTCAGAAGCAGCTTGTTTCAGGCAAAGTGGATCAAGGCAGCCGTGGAGCGGTCACTGGCGGCAAGAACATGGATGGCTTCATTCAGATTGTGACTGACTTGGTTCATGCCAATGGATTCTCGCATGCTGAGATTCACTTGGAGCGCAAGGTCCTGACTCTTCCCGGGTATTTCAGACCTACCAAGCTGTGGGACCTGCTGATACTGAACAAGGGAAAGTTGATTGCAGCTTTGGAGTTCAAGTCACAGGTGGGTCCATCCTTTGGAAACAATTTCAACAACCGCACCGAAGAGGCCATCGGCACTGCTCATGACTTTTGGACCGCGTATCGTGAAAAGGCGTTTGGCGAAGAAGCGGCAAAGCCCTTCGTCGGGTGGCTCATGCTCGTGGAGGATGCACCAGAATCACGCACCCCCGTGCGGGACGCATGTCCACATTTTGCGGTCTTCCCTGAATTTCAGAAGGCTTCCTATCTTGACCGATACAACATCCTTTGCAAAAAGCTCGTTCGTGAGCAGCTCTATACCAGCGCAACCATTCTGGCTTCACCCAGATCGGCATCACGCGACGGTGCATTCACAGGACTGAGCGAGATGACCAGTTTCAAAAGTTTCATCACAAGCTTTGCTGGTCATATCGCAGGCGCAGCGGCCGCAAATCCATAAATCAAACAGGCCAAACGCCCTCACTTCAGCGTGAGCTCCGCGAGATAGATCGCGGTGATCGTCTTCCCTGCGGCGTCTTTTTCGTGGCTGGAGTAGTAGGAGACGAGGGCGCGTTTGTCTGAGAGCGCGATGAAGCCGGGGTAGGAATTGTCGCCGCCGCTGGGGAGTTCGGCGAACTCTTGCAGGACATCGCCGACGAGCCAGCAGAGCGAGGTCTTGGCGCCCTGCTCTTTGGTGGTCTTGCGTCCGCCGACGAGGGTGTGCTCTCCCCATTTCACGACGAGCGGGCCGCCCACGGGGCGATCGAGGCTCTGGCGGCTCCACTCGGTGAAGGGTGGCTGGGAGCGAATGACGAGGGCGTTCTTGCCGCCGCCATGACGACCGATGGCGAGCAGGCTGCCGTCTTTCTCAAAGAGAAACGCGGTTTCGTCTCCGGCGGTTTCGGTGAAGTAGACGCGCTTTTTCCAGATGAGGCCGTCATCGCTTTCCAGCATGAGGGACTGCACCTTGTCGCCCTCGCCTTTGGGGCCGATGTCGTAGCCGGGCTTGCGCCGGCCGCAGAGGTAGGCCTTGCCACCGGAGGCGGCGGCGCGCCAGATGTAGAGGCCGAAGGTGCCCTCCAGCAGCTCGGGCTCGCTCCACTTCGTGCCATCATCGCTCCAGGTGGCGAAGCCGAGCATCTTGTTCATGTCGTAGTCCTTGGGCTGGATGCTGCCGGGGCCGCTCCACCAGGTGCCGGTGTACACGAAGAGCCGGTCTTTGAAGACGAGGAAGTGGGGATCACGCGTGTCGCGGTCTTTGACGGCAAAGCGGTGCACCTGCGTCCACGTGGCGCCGTCATCCGCGCTGCGCATGACGATGGCGGAGGCGGTGTTGAAAACCATGTGGCCGTCCGGGCAGCTGCGGAAGCAGAGGTAGAGCTGGCCGCGAAAGCGCACGAGATCCGTGAAGGCATTGTGCTCCCCGTTGTGGAAGATGCGGCGGATGTTGCTGACGGTGACCTGCGGCGGTGTGTCCGCAGCCTGGGCGGAACCCAGCAGCAGGAGAGCGAGTGTGGTGAGGATGTGGCGCATGAGGAAAGGATTCAATGAAGGGCCCAAAGCAGGTGATGGAGCCGCCGGAACCGTTTCCTACAACGCTGGATCAGCCGCCGTTTCATGTGGAAATCTTCGTTGCATGGAACTCGTGCTCATCACTGCCGAGGTGCCCTCACCGGCCTTTCGGACCGGCGACGAATCCAAGAAAGCAGCCACGTGACCAAGGCTGCAAGAGGCAGGGACGGAGCGACGGCGGTGAAAAGCCGGAAGCCCTCGGTATAGTGCTCGGAGTAAGCATAGGTGCTGTTGTAGTAGACATCGTAGTCCAGGTCATGGCCGTAAAGCTGCCAGAACAGGAACGATAATCCTGCGGCGGCAGAAGAAAAGACTGCCGAGCAGAGGATCGTCGCCTTAGTTTTCATTCACACGGATTTCCGGCTGCACGGTTCTTGTTTTTGAATGCTCCCTAAAACCTACCACCATCCACCATGAACTGCTGCGCGGTGCAGGCGGCGCCATCGTCGGCGGCGAGGAAAAGGACTATCTGCGCAAACTCCTCCGGCAGGATGCGGCGTTTGATCGCCTGATCCCTCATCGTGCCCGCCTCTCCTTCGGGCGACCACCATTTGGTGAGCTGCCGCTCGGTGGGCACCCAGCCGGGCAGCACGGTATTCACGCGCACGCCATGGGGGCCTAAGGTGCGAGCCATGGTGCGGGTGATGCCCTCCACCGCGGACTTGGCGATGGCGTAGCCGGGAAAGAAATCCTCCTGCATCATGTAGCTGCTGGAGCCGATGTTGATCACGGAGCCGTGCGCAGCGGCGATCATCTGCGGCGCCAGGGCCTGGATGGCGAAGAAGTAATGCCGCAGGTTGGTGTGGATCCGGTTGTCAAAATACTCGGGCGTCACGTCCTGCCATTCGTGGCGGTCGTCATTGGCGGCGTTGTTCACGAGCACGGTCACGCTGCCGAGATCCCGCACCGCCGCCGCACAGGCCGCCTTCAGCGCCTCGATATCCAGCAGATCGACCTCATAAAACAACGGCGCATGCGCCACGTCCGCGTCCTTGCAGCGCTTGATCGTCGCCTGCGCATAGGCCACGTTTTTGTCCACAAACGCCACCCGGCTGCCCTGCCGCGCAAACTGCTCCACCAGCGCACTGCCGATGCCATCCGCACCGCCCGTGATGAAAACAGTGCGGTCCACAAGCGAAGGATAACGGGCGTATTGGGCAGGCATAAGAGGTGGGCCGATAGCTGACTCCTGCCGGCGCAAATGCCAGATAAAAGATCAGAAAGGATGGCGTGCGGGGGATGGCGAGCGGTTAAGATGGGTGAACGCGGATTGTGGTGAGGTTGCCGAGTGATGGAATCATTGCTGGGAGCGCCGACATTTTGTCGGCTCCGGCGTGGGCCCCCTGATGCACGGACTGGCCCCCTTTCCTCATGGATCAACGCATCAGGGACGTTCGCCCAGAGCCGACAGAATGTCGACGCTCCCAGTACAGACGGCCTTGGCGTCCCAGTTTCCCCCGCTTTCCAAATCCACGATCATCGCGCTTCACTTCGTGCCATTCATGCCCGGCATCATGCATCCGGTGAAGTGACGGCGGGCTGCGTCGTGGGAAAATGCTCCTTGCTGCACTCGGGGCAGATGCCGTGGGACACGCTGGCCTCGGTGTGTTTGGCGATGTAGGAGGCCACATCGTCCCAGTAGCCCTGATCATCGCGCACCTTTTTGCACCAGGCGCACATGGGCAGCAGTCCCTGCAGGGTGCGGACTTCATCCAGCGCCTGCTGCAGCTCCGCGATCGTGCGATCACGCGCCTCCACGGCCGCACGCCGCGCGAGGTCCTGAAGGTGAAGCTGGCGTGCCGTGGCAAGGACGAGCACCGTGAAGAAGACCAGGGTGCAGACGACGAAGAACGCCGCCCCGGCGGGCGAATCATACAGGCCAGCATTCCTCCCGCCCATCCTGAGCCAGCCGAGCAGCAGCGGCAGCAGGATGGCCGCCGGCAGCAGCCGCCGCGCCATGATGCCGCCCGTGGTCTCGCTGAACAAAAGGTCCTTCGCCTGCCCGGCCTCGTGCATGGCGCAATACAGGCCCGCGCAGAGCAGCAGAAACCCCAGCGAGGTATGAATGGCCATGCCGGTGATCTGGCTGATGCCCACCTGAAACACGAAGCCAAAGAGGTGCCCCACCAGATTCGCCAGGGCAAGGAAGGCCACGCAGACCAGCAGCGCACGGGATACCACATTCCACCAGCCACGCCTGCGGCCGGCGGAAAGCAGGAGCGCCACGCCAAAGAATACAAAACTCACGGCCGTCTGCGATGACATGCGGCCCGGGGTGTACTTGCTCGTCGCACGCGCCGGCTCCTGAATCAGCCGATTGTCGATGCCAAGATCCAGCCCGGAGATGTGCTCCACCAGCGTGAGCCCGCCGGTCAGGATGACGAGGCCCGCGCAGATCTGCCCCATCCGCCGGCAGCACAGGCTGCGGCAGGCCGCCGCGCCGCGCAGGGAGAGCCCCGCAAGGAGGAAGACCAGCGCCGCATTGAACTTCATGGCGATGCTTCCCGGCACGATGCGCTTGAGCAAAGACACATCAAAGATCCATCCGGCGATGGCCGCGCCCCCGATGCCGATCACCAACAGACTGAAGAGATTGGTCCAGCGGGCGAGCCCGGGATGAGTCATGGGAGGAACCGGCATGCGCAGTGTGAAAAAGACGGGAGTCGAAAGGTGATGGAGGGGGGAAGGATCGTAGGCAGCCGTGCACGTCTGTCATACCAAATGGCGGATCACCCACTGCCCTTTGACCTCATGAATCAGCAGAACGCAATACTCGCAGCATGAAACGCAATCCCGGCACAACCACTCCGCTGTCACCGGACTTCAGCGGCACCTTGGGCATCCGCCGCAGGAGTGACCGCGGGCGTCTTGGGATAGAGCGGAGTCTTGGGGCAAGGATCTCCCGTGGGGAGGTCTTCAGGAAGCGGGTCCAGGTAGGGCAGCGGGCCCATGTATCTATGCCAGTTGCCGCGCTCGAGCCCCAATCGTTGCCGCAGTGTCCCAAACCCAAACCTAGGACAATCGACCAGTGGATAATACCGCGCGTTGAAGGCCTTGTCCGCAGCCGACAGCGGGTCGGTAGCCACCACCGGCGCAGGCTGCCGCATCTGCGCGCTGAGCACCGCAAAGCACGCGATCAAGCCCCCGCACAGGATCAGGATGAGGCCCATGCTGAAGCCCGCGCCCGAACCCGACAGCATCGCCGTGAGGCGGTACGAAGCACCCGTGGATGGAAGGCGAATGCTGCTGGCCATGCCCCGCTTATACGGGATCGGCGGAAGAGGTGTCAATGATTTCGCACGGGGGGCTGTTTCCCAGGCGGGTGATGGATCGGGAAAAACTCTGGGTCGGGAGAAGGCACACATTTCCCCCCAAGACCACGCTCTTCTGGTGCGTGGAATAGGCGCACGCCATTCAGCCCTCGCCTTTCGCTCATTTTCCATCCTCGTTGAACCATCCCTGACATGCCCCGCCCCATGAAACTGCTCTGTCTGATTTGCCTCCCCGGGCTCTTGGCCGCCACGGCCCATGCCTCCGTGATGCATCTGATCGCCGGTCCTGGCCTCGAAGGGGAGCCGCGACGCGTGCTGGAGGAGGCGACTCGAACTCTCACGGCCACCGGCAAGGGCGTGGCGGCGCTTGAGCAGGTGATCTCCAGCTTTCCGCCGGAGGTGCTGGACAGCCTGGGCACCAGCTCCAGCCACGGATACACCGATCCGACCCTCGAAGCGGCCCTGCAAGCCCTCCAGGCGTGGTACTCCATCGACTTCCTCGAAGAAACGATGCAAAGCGGCTCCGACGACGCGGCTTTTTGGGCGCTGCGGAAGCTCGCCCATCAAGCCATCAACGGCCCGCATCCAGGCGAGGACACCGACAGCACGCGCCGTCTGGTGGCCGTCCACGGAGTGGTCACCCACGATGTCAAAACACGCCTGATCCCCGTCCTGGAAAAACTGCGCACGGCGAAGTCGGAGCGCACTCGCACAGAGGCCCTCAAATTCGCCCAGGGGCTCCTGCTGGACCGCGCGGCGTTTCTCCGATCGCTGCAGGAGAAAGAGGAAGAGGCCCTCAATGCCACCCTCAGGCAGATGCTGGACCGCGTGAGCATCGACCCGCACCTCACCCAAGAAATCTGGGCCGTCCTGACCCGGGCGCAGACTGACAGCCTCAGGGGCACCTGCCTGCGTTATCCCTGGCTCTTCCATTTGCCGGAATGGACAGCCGCCAAGTCAGCCCTGCTGGCACAATACCTCCGGCAGCCGGGCACCGCCGCGAACAGCAACGCCATCTCCGCGCTGTCGGCACTCGCCCGTTCAGACAATCCCCTGGCAGGCCAGATCCTTGCCGGCCTGCCCGTTCTCGACGATCAGGACCGCCAGGAACAGCTGGAGGAAATTCAGAGTCGGCACAGGAAACGCCACGCGCCCTAGATCGAAGTGCGGGCAAAAGATGCCGGGCATGAATGGCACTCGGTTAAGGCGGGTGATCGTTATTTTCGCTGGTCTGCCACGTCGCTGGGAACAGCGCCCACTGGGAGCGCCGATATTTTATCGGCTCTGGGCGAATGTCCCTGTGCCCTCGAAAGCGAATAAGGCTGACGTGAGACGGGTGGGTTGTTTCTACCTCAGGGGGCAGGAGCCAGAGCCGGTTAAAAACCGGCGCTCCCAGTACGGACTTCGCGGCCCATCCCTTCCCTGCCTACTCCCCGGCCTTGCCTTCTGCGGCACCGTCCTTCTTCACTTCCTCACCTTCCACCGGAAGATCCGGCAGCGGCGGGGAGAGGGCAAAAGATGCCGGGCATGAATGGCACTCGGTTAAGGTGGGTGATCGTTATTTTCGCTGGTCTGCCACGTCGCTGGGAACAGCGCCCACTGGGAGCGCCGATATTTTATCGGCTCTGGGCGAATGTCCCTGTGCCCTCGAAAGCGAATGAGGCTGACGTGAGATGGGTGGGTTGTTTCTACCTCAGGGGGCAGGAGCCAGAGCCGGTTAAAAACCGGCGCTCCCAGTACAGATCGCCGCGCGGCTCAATTCCCGCCAGCATTCAAAACCCACGATTCATGCTCTTAACCGAGTGCCATTCATGCCAGGCATTATGGTTTGAACAGGAACATGGGTGACACTTGTACCGGGCACATGAGTTCCACTGCCTGGTCCGTATTTTGAAGATGTTCACTGGCAGGCAGCGAGCGTCCGTGGTGCTTGGACATGGAAGGAGGCGGTGGCGGAGATGCGGCGTTTGCCCTCGTGGCGGAGCGCATTCCAGAGCCGGTTAAAAACCAGCGCTCCTGGTACGGACTTCGCGGCTTCGCGGCCCATACCCTTCCCTGCTTACTCCCCGGCCTTGCCTTCTGCGGCACCGTCCTTCTTCTCTTCCTCACCTTCCACCGGAAGATCCGGCAGCGGCGGGGGGAGATTGTCGATGATGTTCAGCAGCGGCACGCCACGCTCGACGGATTTGTCGAGGCGGAAGAAGAGCTGGGGGCTGCTGCGCAGTTTCACGCGCTTGTAGAGATCCCGCTGGATGAAGCCACGGGCCTTCACGAGCTTGGCCAGGGCGGCGTCCTGCTGGTGCGGCTTGCCGATGACACCCACGTACACAAAGCACTGCCGCATGTCCGGCGTGGGGCTGACGTCATGAATGGTCACGAGACAGCCTTCGTTGCGGAAATCCTTCTCGAGGATGGTGCTGAGCTCACGACGAATGAGCTCGCGTACTTTATCGACTCGGAGGGACATAGGGGCAGTTGAAAGGGGGCAGATTTCAGGTTCCGGTCAGAAGCGTGAATGGCACGCTCATGACCTGAAACCTGATACGACGGGCTGGATCAGAGAGTTTGGGCGATTTTTTCGAGTTCGTAGCACTCGATGACGTCGTTTTCTTCGTAGTCGCTGAAGCCGGAGAGCTTGATGCCGCACTCCATGCCGTTGCGGACTTCGTTGACTTCGTCCGTGAAGCGGCGCAGCGTTTCAAAGCCGCCGTCATACACAGCCTGGCCGCCACGCAGCACGCGGGCGCGCTGCTTGCGGTTCATGACACCGTCGGTGACGACGGAGCCGCCGACGAAGCCCTTGTTGACCTTGAAGACCTGCTTCACGCGGGCGTGGCCGATGACCTTCTCGCGGGTGATCGGATCGAGCAATCCGGCCATGGCTTCCTTCACCTGATCGATGAGTTCGTAGATGATGGAGTAGAGCTTGATCTGCACCGTCTCGCGCTTCGCCACGGTGAGGGCCTTGTTCTCCACCTTGACGTTGAAGCCGATGATGATGGCGTCCGAGGCGCTGGCCAGGAGGACGTCGGACTCGTTGATGGCGCCGACTTCCTGATGCAGGATGTCGAGGTTGCACTTGTCGCTCTTGATGTCGGTGAGGCACTTGGCCACCGCTTCCACGGAGCCCTGCACGTCGCACTTGAGGACAATTTTGAGGGCCTTCTTGTTGCTGTCCTCGATGCTGGCAAAGAGATGCTCCAGGGTGGAGCGGCGCGGCACGTTGAGCTTCTTCTGGCGGATCTCCTCCAGGCGCTCTTCGCTGAGCTTCTTCACGTCGCGCTCGCTGTTCATGACGACGACTTCGTCGCCCACATGCGGCATGTCGCTGAAGCCGATGACTTCGCAGGGCATGCCCGGAAGCACTTCCTTGATGGACTCGCCGCGGTCGTTGATGATCGCCTTGACCTTGCCCCAGAGCGGGCCGCAGATGAAGGCCTGGCCGACCTTGAGCGTGCCCTGGCCGACGATGACCGTGGCCACAGGGCCTTTGCCGGCCACCATGGAGGATTCGATGACCGTGGCACGAGGGGACGCCTTGGGGTCCGCCTTGAGCTCCAGCACTTCGGCCTGGAGGGACATGGTTTCGAGCAGGTTGTCGAGTCCGAGCCCGCTCTTGGCGGAGACTTCCATGACTTCGATCTCACCACCCCAGTCCACCGGCGCGAGTCCGATGTCCTGCAGCTGGCTTTTTACGCGCAGCACGTTGGCAGTAGGAAGGTCACATTTGTTCAGCGCGACCATGAGCTGCACGCCAGCGGCTTTCGCATGGCTGAGCGCTTCTTTGGTCTGCGGCATGATGCCGTCATCGGCAGCGATGACGAGCACCACGATGTCCGTGACTTTGGCACCACGGGCGCGCATGGCCGAGAAGGCGGCATGGCCGGGGGTGTCGATGAAGGTGATGGGCTTGCCGTTGTGCCAGATGCAGTAGGCGCCGATGTGCTGCGTGATGCCGCCGGCTTCACCGGAGGTGACCTGCGTCTTGCGCAGAGCATCCAGGAGGGAGGTCTTGCCATGGTCAACGTGACCCATGAAGGTGATGATCGGGGCGCGGAGCTCCAGTTTGTCCTCCTCCACCTCTTCAACGACCTGGGCCACAGGCTCGACGATGACTTCTTCCACCTTGTGGACGCCGCCGCCTTTTTCGCGCTTGTCGCGCTCCAGCTTGAAGCCGTGCTTCTCACAGATTTTCTCGGCGATCTCGATGTCGATGGCCTTGTCCGCGCTGGCGAAAACCTTGAACGCGATGAGTTCGGAAATGATCTTGAAGGGCTTGAGGCCCATCTTGTCCGCCAGATCCTTCACCACGATCGGCGGCTTCAGGTGGATGATTTTTTCACCGCTCTCACTGACCTCAAACTCCGGCACCACCACCTCGGCAGGAGGGGCATGCACGATCGGGACGATCGGCTTCGGCGGAGTGGGGTCGTTCAGCAGGGAGATGGGCGGCAGCGCGTTGTGCTGGGCGTTTTCGTCCACCGGGCGGCGGCGCACCTTCGGCTTCTCATCATCCTCAAAGAGGTTCAGCGCGGCGGCTTTGCGCTCGTCCAGCGTGGGCTTGGCGGGGACGACGGGCTGTGGCTCAGGCACAGGCTCCACGACTTTTTTGGCTCCCAGGGGCGGCAAGGCATTGCCCCCTCTGACCGGCCCTCTGCTCCGGGGCTTCTTTTCCTCAATCAACGACAGCACCTTCCCTTTGGCTTCTTTTTTGGGAGTGGCGCTATCGGCAGGCACAGCCGCCTCAACGACCTCGTCGGTGGGGGACTTGCTCTTTTTGGCGGAGGAGGGTTTGCTGGGCATGAGAGAATGAGAAGATCGGGCGAGCGGCGTGGGAGGCTGGCTGGTCGTGAGTTGGGGGTTGGTTTGAAATCGTTGTCATGGCGGCACAGGGGCTACTCCTTGGAAGGAGAGGAAGCATGTGCTGCGGCTTTGTCGAAAATCTGCTGGGCCAGGGCTTGGTCGCCATCCAGCACCTCGGCGATGTCAGAGACATCCACCCCGGTGGCCAGAGTTTTGAGATCACCCATGCCGCCTTGGGTCAGCTGGCGGGCCACATCCTCGGTGATGCCAAGGGCGTCCACGAGATGATGCACCGCGCTGCCCATCTGGCCTTCGAAGACCTCGGCGGCGTGTTCATCCTTCTCGATGACGAGATCCATGCCCACGAGGCGGGAAGTCAGGCGCGCATTCTGGCCGCGGCGACCGATGGCCTTCGAGAGGTCTTCGTCGCTGACGGTCAGGCGCGCTTCCTTCTTGTCCGTGTTCACGGAGATGGAGAGGACCTTGATCGGCTTGAGGGCTTCACGCACGAACTCGGCGGGGTCCGACTTCCAGCGGATGATGTCCACCTTCTCGTTGTTCAGCTCTCTTACAATATTCTTTACGCGTGCGCCACGCAGACCGACGCAGGCACCCACGGGGTCCACCTTTTCGTCGGCGCTGTGCACCGCCACCTTGGTGCGGTAGCCGGCTTCACGGGCGATGCTGGCGATCTCCACGGTGCGGTCACCGATTTCGCTGACTTCAAATTCAAACAGGCGGCGCACGAAATTCGGATGCGCACGGGAAAGGATGATCTCAGGGCCGCGGCCGCTGTCCTTTTCCACGGCTTTCACATAGAAGCGCATGCGGTCTCCGGGGGTGTAGTCCTCGGTGGACACACGCTCCTTGGAGGTCATCACGCCTTCAAACTTGCCGAGGTCCACGATCACGTCGGACTTTTCAAAGCGGCGCACCACGCCGCTGACGACGTCACCGGTGCGGTCCTTGAATTCTTCGTACAGATTTTCTTTCTCCGCCATGCGGAGGCGCTGCAGCATCGTCTGCTTGGCCGTCTGCGCGGCGATACGGCCCATGTTGTTGGGCGTGACTTCGACTTCGATCTCATCCCCCAGCACGGCGCTCTTCTTGAAGCGCTTGGCCGTTTCGAGCGGGAGCTCCTCCCAGCGGTTGGTGACAGTCTCCACCGCGATCAGTTTGGCGAAGGCTTTGATGGTTCCCTTGTCAGGGTCAATGTCGATGCGCAGTTCCCGGGCGGGACCGATGCTTTTCTTGGAGGCGGCGAGCAATGCCTGTGACAGGGCCTCGACCATTTTGGTTCGGTCGATTCCTTTCTCTTTCTCGTAATAGTCGAAGAGGGCTTTGAGTTCGCTGATCATATGAAATTCGTGTTTTCACCAGACAAAAAAGAGCGGGGAGGACCCCACTCTCGCCGTGAAAACGCTAATTCTGTCCGGGAAGGACGCGGATCATAAAGGAGGGCTAGGAATCAGCAAGCAGAAAAATTGTGTGGAAGTGCGCAGTTTTCTCAGGCGTTTTCATGAGGGCGGAGTGACACCGCCCCTTCACGCCCAACCATTCTCAACCATGCGCCCCCTGCTTTCCGCCCTTTTTGCCCTCGTCCTCGCCCCTCTGGTGGCATTTTCAGAACCTTCCGCCCCCAATATCGTTGTTATTTTTATGGATGATATGGGCTACGCCGATGTCGGCTGCTTCGGCGCTCAGGGCTATCAGACCCCGAACATCGACAAGCTGGCCGCCGATGGCCGCAAATTCACCAATTTCCACGTCGCCCAGCCCGTGTGCAGCGCCTCCCGCACCGCCCTGCTCACCGGCTGCTACCCGAACCGCGTGGGCATCCACGGCGCCCTGGGTCCGAATGCCAAGCACGGCATCAGCGCTAAAGAAACGACCCTGGCCGAACTGGTGAAACAAAAGGGCTACGCCACCGCCGCCGTGGGCAAATGGCACCTCGGCTCCCTGCCCCAGTTTCTCCCCACCCAGCACGGCTTCGACCAGTACTACGGCATCCCCTACTCGAACGACATGTGGCCCTTCCACCCCCAGGCCAAAAAGGGCGCCTACCCCAACCTGCCCATGATCGAAAACAACCAGGTCGTGGATGAAAATGTCACGCCCGAGGATCAAACACACCTCACCACTGACTACACCACCCGTGGCGTGCAGTTCATTGAGAAGAACAAAAATAAACCCTTCTTCCTCTACCTCGCCCACAGTATGGTCCACGTGCCCCTGTTTGTGAGCGACAAATTCAAGGGCAAGTCCGGCAAAGGCTTGTTTGGAGATGTCATGATGGAGGTGGACTGGTCCGTGGGCCAGATCGTGGAAACCCTGAAGAAAAACGGCCTCGAAGACAACACCTGGGTCATCTTCACCTCCGACAACGGCCCCTGGCTCAGCTACGGTGACAACGCCGGCAGCGCAGGCCCCCTGCGCGAGGGCAAAGGCACCTGCTGGGAGGGCGGCACACGTGTGAGCGGTATCATGAAATGGCCCGGGAAAATCCCCGCCGGCACCACCACGGACACCATGATGATGACCATTGATCTCCTGCCCACCATCGCCCACGTCATTGACGCGAAGCTGCCTGAGCACAAGATCGACGGCCTCAACTGCTGGCCCATCGTTTCCGGCGTGCCTGACGCCAAAAACCCGCACGATTTCTACGCCTTCTACTACGAGCAAAATCAGCTCCAGGCCATCAGCAGCGGAGACGGCCGCTGGAAGCTGCAGCTCCCCCACACCTACCGCAGCCTGCCCACAGACATCCCCAAGGCCACCGGCGGAAAACCCGTCAATTACAAGCAGGTGAAGATCGAGCAGCCCGAGCTCTACGATCTCTACGGCGACCTCAGCGAATCCAAGAACGTCGCCGCCCAAAATCCGGACGAAGTGGCCCGCCTGCAGAAGCACGCCGAGACCATCCGCGCCGAACTCGGAGACAGCCTAATGAAGCAGCCCAAAGGCACCGGCACCCGCGAAGCGGGGAAGTAGGAGGCACACTGCCAGGAAGGAGGAGGATCAAGTTGATCCCCCTCTGCTCATTCATTTTTGCGAATGCCTCATTGCGAATTGTCATTCAGGCGAGCATAGGTTTAAATTTACCCTCTTAACCATAACCCAGCCACTCCCCTCTCCCTCCCAGTCATGATTGATGTTCAGGAACTCACCAAGCAGTATGCCGGACGCACTGCGGTGAACAACATCTCCTTCCATGTGGAACCGGGGGAGATCGTGGGCTTTCTGGGCCCGAACGGAGCTGGAAAATCCACCACGATGCGCATCCTCAGCGGCTACATGCCGGCCACCTCGGGGCGGGCCACCGTGGGAGGGTTTGACGTCTTTCACCAGTCCATCCAGGTGCGCCAGTCCGTGGGCTACATGCCGGAAAATGCCCCGCTCTACATGGACATGCGGGTCAAAGAGTACCTGAAATTCCGCGCCGAATTGAAAGGGCTCTCCGGCCTGACCATGCGCCGCCGCATCGGTGAGGTCATGGAGCTCACCGGCGTCACCGACATGCGGAAGCGCCTCATCGGCAATCTCTCCAAAGGCTACCGCCAGCGAGTCGCGCTGGCAGATGCCCTGGTGCACAAGCCCAAGCTGCTCATCCTCGACGAGCCCACCAACGGCCTCGACCCCGTGCAGATCCGCCATGTGCGCGACCTCCTGCGCAATCTGAAGGCCAAGCACACCGTGCTGCTTTCCACGCATATCCTGCATGAAGTGGAGCAGACCTGCGACCGCGTGATCATGATCCATCAGGGCCGCATCCGCGCCAATGACACGCCGGCGAACCTCACGCGCCAGCTGCGCTCCACCACGCTGCTGCATTTGGAAATCGAAGGCACCGGCAATCTGGCGGAAAAACTCTCCGCCATCAGCGCCGTGCGCAAGGCCAACGAGGAAGATCTGCTCGTTCAACCCTGGCGGCGCTTCACCCTGCGGGTGGAACCCGATCACGACGTGCGCGAGCAAGTGATGGAACTCGCCATGAAGGAAAAATGGCGCATCCGCGAAATGCACCTCCAGCTCCCCACCCTGGAGGATGTCTTCGTCGAACTTTCCATGAACGCGGGCACCCCCACCGACATTCCCACCCACGTCCTATGAGGATATTCTGGATTCTGCTCAAGAAAGAACTGCACTCCTTCTTTGTCTCCCCCGTCGCCTACGTGGTGCTGGCGCTGGTCATGGTGCTGAATGGTTTCGCCTTCCGCGCGGCCCTCTCCGTGCTGGAAAATGCCCCCAGCGAAGGCTCCATCGTCAGCTGGACCTTTCACGCCATGTGGTTCTGGCTGTCCTATTTCTTCATCTTCCCGCTGCTGACCATGCGCCTCTTTGCCGAGGAGAAAAAGCTGGGCACGCTGGAGACTCTGTTCACCGCGCCGGTGCGTGCGTGGCAGGTGGTCGGCTCCAAATACCTCGCCGCCGTCATCGTCTACTGCGTGCTGTGGCTGCCCAGCCTGTTCAATTTCAAGTTTGCCCACTGGATCTCCGCCGGACAGGTGGAGCTGCCTTCGGGAGCCATGGCCGGCGCCTATCTCATTCTGGTGGTGATGGGCATGTTCAATCTCGCCGTCGGCTGCTTCGCCTCGTCGCTGACTGCCAATCAGATCGTCGCCGCCATCATCTCCTTCACCCTGAGCCTGATGCATTTCCTGCTGGGCATCTTCATCATGGTCGTGGGCCGCAAGATTTCCGACACCATCGTGGACATCGTCAATTACTTCGCCGCCACGGAGCACATCCGCATCTTCACCGCCGGCCTCATCGACAGCCGTCCCATCATTTACTACCTCAGCATGTCGCTGCTTTTCCTCTCCTTCACCCACCACGTGGTTGAGTTCCGCCGCTGGCGCCCGTGAGCCGATAAATCCAACACCATGCCGGATTCCGAACAGAACAACCCGCCAGCCAGCGCCGCCGCCAAACCCATGCCGAAGCGTTACGGCATCGGCCTGAATGTCGCCATGCAAGTCCTTCTGGCACTGGCGCTGTTTGCGGGTGTCAACCGCCTCAACTACTACCACTACTGGCGCTGGGATCTCAGCCCCAGCCAGGACTACACCCTCAGCCCCGCCACCCTCAAATACCTCGACAGCCTGACGCGCGATGTGCAGATCAACATCGTCTTTGGCCGTGATTCCAAGGTGTATGGCGAAGTGCAGTCCCTCCTGGAGGAATACCACCTGCACGGCAGGCAGCGCATCAAGGTGCGCTCCATTGATCCCGTGCGCGACATCGAGCGCGCCGAGCAGCTCAAGGCAGACACCGGCCTCTCGCTGGCTCAAAACGGCGTGCTCATCCGCTGCGGCGCCAACAAGCGCTTCATCACCGAAGAGGAGCTCGTGGTCCGTGAAAAGGGCACCAGCACCAACAAGCAGATCATCGAATTTCGCGGTGAAGACGCCATCTCATCCGCCCTCATCTCCGTCGTGGAAGGCCGCGTGCGCAAGTTCTACTACGTCGTCGGCAAAGGCAGCCGCTCCGGTCTGGGTCAGAGCGACTCCTACAACGCCGCCATTGATCTTGGCAGGCAGCAGAACTTCGAAGTCATTCAGGTGAATCTCTCCGAAGTCGCCCACATTCCCACGGACGCCGACGGCCTGATGATCCTGGGCTCACGCTATGACTTTTCCGAACGTGAGATCGTCATGCTCAACAATTACTGGCAGTCCAAGCGGGCCGGCATTTTCATCATGCTCGATCCCGGCGGTGAAACCGCACGCCTCAACGCCTTCCTCACCGCCAACGGCCTGCATCCCCGTGGCGACCGCGTCTTGATGGCGGAGAGCACCAGCACCGGCCCCAAGAAGGAATTCACCGTGCTGGGAGAATTCGCCAAGGAGGTCCCCTTCATCCGCCATCTGACCTCTTCCGCCATCACACTGGCCGGGCAGACGGAATCCCTGGAAATCATCCCGGAGAACATCTCGCTCAAGGAGCAGTCCATCAGCGTCAAGCCGCTGATCCAGGCCGCACCGCGCTACTGGGGTGAAAAGCAGTTTCTGGAGGAACTGCCCGTCGCCGACGAAGAGGACACGCTGCCGCCCATCTACGTGGCTGCCAGCATCGAGCGTGGCGCCGTGGGAGACGAAACCCAGCGCGCGGACACCTCGCGCATGGTGGTGGTTTCAAACGCCACCCTGCTGGACAAGCAGACCATGCTCGCCGTCAGCCGTGACTTCGCCGCCGCCGGCCTGAACTGGCTGATGAACCGCGAAAGCTTCATCGGCATCCCCGCCAAATCCAAACACTCCTACCGCATTCAGCTCACCAACAAGCAGCATGAGCTGATCTTCTGGATCACCTCCATCACCCTGCCGGGCGCCGTGCTCGGCTTCGGTTTCATGGTCTGGGCCAGCAGGCGGGCCGCATGAGCACCGACTTTGACGCATGAGCGCACGCACCACTCTCCTTCTCTTTCTGCTCGTGGCCGCCATGGGCGCGATCATCCTTGGCATCGAGCGTTACTTCCCCTCTGTCATCGAGGACCGTGAGGTCCGGCGTGGCCCCACCCGCTTCGAACGGGAGAAAGTCACCCGCATCGAAATCCTCACCGCTGAAAACGTGCCGCTCACCCTCGTGCGTGACGGCAACGCATGGAGAGTCGAGGCTCCCTATGACGATCTGGCAGATCCGCAGAAAGTCGCCGCACTCATTCTCACCCTGCATGGCGTCGAATGGATCGAGCGCATTCACCCGGAGCAGTTTGACGGCGCTGAGTGGCAGAAAACCGGCCTGGACAAACCCCGCTTCAAAGTACGCCTCCTCGCCGGAGATGCACCGCTTTACGAATGCTGGTTCGGCTCCCCTGCGGCCGTCGAAAACAGCCTTTACATCGGCATTCCAAATGCCGCCCACAAAGACATTGCGTGGTACCTCGCCAAAAGTGAAGCGCCGATGGTCCTGCAGATTCCCGCCGCCTCCTGGCGCGATCCCAAGCTTCTGCGTCTGCCGGCCGAAGTCATCACCAGCATCACCCTGAGCCAGCCCTCAGGGCAGATCGTCCTCAGCCGTGAAAATGAGCATGCGCCATGGCTGCTCGAAAAACCGCTCAAAACACGCGGCAGCAAAGAGCGCATCACCGAACTGCTCTCCACCATTCTGAACATCGAAATCACCGAGGCCAAGGACGTCACCGCCACGGCCAAGGAAGACGCGCAGACCGCCCATGCCGATGAAATCAAAGTCACCGTGGAGTCCAAGACACGCGGCAAATCCTACGAGTTCACCGTCAAGAAACCTGCCGATGAGAAACAGGCGGTCACCACCGCCACCACCGCCTATCGCAAACCTGCCTTCACGGTCGTCGCCAAAAACCTCCTCGGCCTCTGGGTCGGTCCAAATGCCCTGCGCGACCACCTGCTGGCGCAGATCGACGGGGAGCACCTGGACTTCATCACCATCACCAGCAAGACCCACCCGGAGATCAATCTGCGCAACGAAGGCGGCTCCTGGTACCTGCAGCGCCATGGCAAATGGGACCCCGCCAACGGCGAACGTGTCTCACGCTGCCTGGACGCGCTCAACAGCTATGAAATCCTCCAGTTCGCCGCAGATTCCGCCGCAGACCTGACTCCCTTTGGCCTGGACGATCCCTTCCAGACCGTCACCTGGACCCCGCAGCGTGAAAAGCCGGTGAAGCTCATGTTTGGCCACAATGCGGAAAGCACCCAGTTCTTTGCCAAATACGACAGCGAGCCCTTCATCTACCGCATTGACGCCTCCCTGCTGCCATCCCTGCCCACCGACGGCATCAAATGGAAAGGCCTCGGAGCCCTCCGCTTCACCACCTTCGCCCTGCGTAAAATCACCATGGCTCAAGGTGCCTTTGCCCCCACGATCCTCGACTACAACCCCGTCTCCGCCGAATGGAAAGCCTCACGCGGCGGCCATGACATCACCGCCGAACTCGACCGCGTCAAAGCCGACCAGCTCGCCGCCAGCCTCTCACGCTTCACAGTGCAGGACTGGGCCGCCGACCGCAGCGATGCGCTGCAGGCCTTGAAAACCCCCTTCCTCACCATTCAGATCGTCCTCGGCGAGCCCGGCCGCCTCGACGGCCCCCTGCGTGAGATCGAAATCCTCTTCTCCCCGACCCAGCCGAATGCCAGCACGGCCTTCTACTTTGGCCAGATCAAAAACGATCCCGACATTTTCTACATCACCAACAACGCCCTGCTGCAAATCGCCGGCATCAACATCTTCAAGCCCAAGCAGGCGAAGTAGTTAAAAAGTGAAAGAGCACTCAGCCCACCAAGTGAGGTGGACGAGTGCTCCGTATGAATCGAAATCGGCGCTTTCGAACCAAGGTTCAATCCTTCTTGAACCACCCCTTCACCTTCGTGAAGAAGCCTTTCTTCTCGGCGGTTGAACCACGTGCCGCAGGGTCTGCCGTGGCGACGGGAACAGTAACAGGCAGGCTTTGATCCCAGCCGCCGCCGAGCGCCTTGATCAAGCTGACGCTGGCGATCAAGCGCTGTCCGGCGAGCGTGGCGCAGGCACGCTGGGTGGCAAGCAGCGAGCGGTTTGCCTCGATCACATCCAGGTAGGGGCTCGTGCCCGCTTCATAGCGTGCATGCGCGATCTCAGCGGCTTTTTGAGCGCTGTCACGCGCACGGTGCTGAGCCTCGGCTTGAGTGCTGAGGTTGCGCAGCGCAGCGAGCGCGTTTTCCACGTCGCTGAAGGAGACAAGCACGGCCTGCCGGTAGTTCGCCAGGGCCTCATCGTGCGCAGCACGGCTGCGTTCAGCGGCCGCCCGGTTCTTGCCACCCGCCAGCAATGGCACGCTGATGCTGGGCCCCACATTCCAGTTGAGGCTGCTGAGCTCGAAAAGCTTGGCCGAATCACCACTGAGATAGCCACCGTGACCGATCAGCTTGATGCTGGGAAAGAAGTTCCCTTTCACCACACCAATCTGCGCCGTGGCAGAGGCGAGCGTGCGTTCTGCGGCTGCCACATCGGGGCGGCGCTCCAGCAGGTCGGTGGGCACGCCCACAGGAATGCCCGGAGGTGTGGGCAGCAGGCTGGCATTGCCCCCGAGCTTGAAGGCGCTGGGATTCGTGCCGGTCAGCAGGGCGATGCCGTTTTCAAGCTGATCGCGCTGATTCTGCAGCGCACTCACCTCCGCCTCGGCGGTGGCCACTTCCGTCTCCGCCTGCGCCTGTTCCAGTTCGCTGCCTGCACCGGCTTTCACTCGGGCACGGGCGATGTCCAGCGCCTGCCTGCGCCAGCCGACGGCGGCACGCACGGTCTGCAGTTCGCCATCAAGAGCGCGGATGCGGAAGTAATTGGTGGCGACATCCGCATGCATTCCGAGCAGCACATTCTGCATCATGCTGGCGGCGGCGGAAGCATCTGCACGCGCGCTTTCCACCTGCCGGCGGATCTTGCCCCACAGATCCAGCTCCCAGGTGAAGTCGAGCGGCACATTGTAGCTCGGCCCCACGTAATGCAGGCCGTTCAGCGGAAAGGCGCTCGGCATGTTCGGCGAGGTGCGCTGCGTGGTGAAAACCGAGTTGATGTCCGCACTCGGAAAGAACGCGGCACGGGCGATGCCGGTGCCGGCACGCGCCTGGTCAAAGCGTGCGACTGCGGCCTTCAGCGTCTGGTTGTGCGCCGTGGCGCGCGCCATGAGATCGTTCAGCCGGGCATCACCAAACACGCGCCACCAGTCGCCTTTGGGCAGTGAGTCCAGCGGACGCGTTTCCCGCCAGCGGATGGCGGATTTGTAGTTCGGTGGTGTCACCGTTTCAGGACGTTCGTAGTCCGGCCCGATTTGAGCGATGGCACTGGTCGCGAGGAGGAATGAAAGGAGGATGCGCATAACAGGGATCAATGAGGAACAGGAAGGGCGTCGGCAGGAATCTCAGCGGCAGGAGCGGCAGTCTTTTTCTTGTGCCCCATCATCACCAGCACATAGAACACCGGTGTGAAGAACAGACCGAGAAAGGTCACCCCGATCATGCCGGCAAACACCGCAGTGCCCATGGCGCGGCGCATTTCAGCACCCGCCCCCGTGGAAACAACCAGCGGATACACACCCGCGATGAAAGCGATGGACGTCATCAAAATCGGACGCAGACGCAGACGCAGACGGCAGGACTCAATGGCCGCCTCCAGGGGGCTCAGGCCATGATCGAATTTCTCCTTCGCAAACTCCACGATCAGAATGGCATTTTTGCACGCGAGGCCGATCAGCACGATGAAGCCGATCTGTGTGAAGATGTTGTTGTCACCGCCGGTGATCATCACACCTGCCAGCGCAAACAGCAGGCACAGCGGCACGATCAGAATGATGGCCAGCGGCAGGCGCAGGCTTTCATACTGAGCGGCCAGCACCATGAACACCAGCAGGATGCAGAGCGGGTAAATGTAGATGGCCGTGTTGCCTGCGATGATCTTTTGGTAGGTGAGATCGGTCCACTCAAATTCAAATCCTCCCGGCAGGCCGTCTTTGGCCAGCTGGGAGATCAGCTCCTCGGCCTGGCCGGAACTCAGCGGCGGCAGCGGTGCTCCGTTCAGATCTGCGGCAAGGTAGCCGTTGTAATGCGTGACGCGATCCGGCCCGAAGCCCTCCTTCACTTTCACCAGCGAGCCCACGGAAACCATCTCTCCCGCCATGTTGCGAGTCTTGAGCCGCGTGATGTCGCTGGGATTGTCGCGGAACTGCTGCTCCGCCTGCGCGACCACCTGATAGGTGCGGCCAAAGCGATTGAAATCGTTCACATACAGGCTGCCCAGATTGATCTGCAGGGTCTCAAAGAGATTCGCGAGCGGCACCCCCTGAATCTTCGCTTTCTCACGATCCACATCCGCCTCGATCTGCGGCACGTTGACGGTGTAGCCGGAGTAAACCTGCGTGAGCTTCTGGGTGCCGTAGGAGGCGCCGACGAGCTTCTGCGTGGCCTGATAAAGCGCCGCGTAGCCCTGGTTGCCACGGTCTTCCACCATGAGCTTGAATCCGCCCGTGGTGCCGATGCCGTTGACCGGCGGTGGCGGAAACATCATCACCATCGCATCCTGAATGGCCATGAATTTGCCATTGAGAGTGTTGGCAATCGCAGCGCCGCTCAGTTCAGGCTTGGTGCGGTCTTCGAAATTGTCGAGACCGACGAACACGATGCCGGCATTCGGGCTGATGGTGAAACCTTGAATCGACAATCCTGGGAAGGCGATGGCGTCCTTCACACCCGGCTCGTCCATGGCGATCTGGGACATGCGGCGCATGACGTCGTCGGTGCGGTCCAGCGAAGCGCCATCTGGCAGCTGCGCAAAGCCGACGAGGTACTGCTTGTCCTGTCCGGGCACGAAGCCCTCAGGCACGATTTCAAAGCCTTTCCACGTCGCCCACACCAGCCCGCCGTAGATGATGACGGCGATGACGCTGAAACGGATGATGCGCTTCACCATGCCGACATACATGTTGGACGACCACTCGAAGAAGCGGTTGAACGGCCGGAAGAACCAGCCAAACAGCCCGTCAATAATCTTCGTGAGAATGTCCCGTTTGTCGCCATGGCCTTTCAGCAGCAAGGCGGACAGCGCAGGGGAAAGCGTGAGCGAATTGATGGCCGAGATCACCGTGGAGATGGCAATGGTGACGGCAAACTGCTTGTAGAACTGTCCGGTCAGCCCGCTGATGAAGGCGGTGGGAATGAACACCGCGCACAGCACCAGCGCCGTGGCGATGATGGGCCCGGTCACCTCCGTCATGGCCTGCTGCGTTGCCGCCAGCGGCTTGAGGCCGTTGCTGATGTTGCGCTCCACGTTTTCGACAACCACGATCGCATCATCCACCACGATCCCAATCGCCAGCACCAGGCCGAAGAGCGACAGGTTGTTGATGGAAAAGCCGAGCGCGTGCATGACCGCAAAGGTGCCCACGAGGGACACCGGCACCGCTGCCAGCGGAATGATCGAAGCACGCCAGGTCTGCAGGAAGAGCACCACCACGAGCACGACAAGCAGCAGTGCCTCGATGAGCGTGTGAATGACCGCATCGATGGATTTCTCCACGAACACGGTGGGGTCATAGGCGATCGCATAATCCACGCCCTCGGGCATTTTCTTCTTCAGCTCCGTCATGCAGGAACGCACCGCCTGTGAGACAGCCAGCGCATTCGCACCGGGAAGCTGGAACACCCCCATGCCGACGGCACGCTTATTGTTGAGCAGGGCGCGCAGCGAGTAGTCTCCCGATCCCATCTCAGCACGTGCCACATCACGCAGGCGGAGCTTTTCGCCATTCGGCCCGATTTTGACAATGATCTGGTCAAACTCCTCCTCGCTGATGAGACGCCCCTTGGCATTCACCGTCAGTTCAAACGAGGCTTCTTTGGTCGGCTGCTGGCCGATGGTGCCTGCCGCCACCTGGATGTTTTGTTCGCGGATCGCATTCACGATGTCGCCGGAGGTCAGGCCGCGCGCCGCCGCCTTGTCAGGATCAATCCACACGCGCATCGCATAGTCGCCACCGCCGAAGATGTTCACCTGGCCGACGCCCGAAAGACGCGTGAGCTCATCCTTCACATTGAGCGTCGCGTAGTTGCGCAGGTAGATCTCGTCATAGCGTTCGTTGGGGGAGAGCAGATGCACCACCAGCGTCATGTTGGGTGACGACTTCACCGTGGTCACCCCAAAGCGGCGCACTTCCTCCGGCAGCTTGGGCAGCACCTGGGCCACGCGGTTTTGCACCTGCATCTGCGCCAGGTCCAGCTCCGTGCCGATCTTGAAAGTCACGGTCAGCGTCATCACGCCGTTCGCCGTGCTTTGCGACGACATGTAGAGCATGTTTTCGATGCCGTTGATCGTCTGCTCCAGCGGCGAAGCCACGGTTTCGGCGATCGTCTTCGGATTCGCACCCGGGTACGTCGCCGTCACGATGACCGTGGGCGGCGCGACTTCGGGGTACTCGGAAATCGGCAGTTGAAACAGGGAGATGGTGCCGAGGATGAAGATCAGCAGCGACAGCACGCCCGCAAAAATGGGGCGCGTGATGAAGAAACGGGAAATGTTCATGGAAGCGTGGTGGGGTTGTGGCGCTTCGCGGTTACTTGGCCGCCGTTTCCTTGGCTGGGGCGGCCTCCGTGGGCTGCACCGGCATGCCGGGCTGAGGCAGACGCGCCTGCCCGTTGACGATGATCTTGTCCCCTGCCACCAGGCCGCTGCGAATGATGCGCTTGCCGTCGATGTTCGGCCCTAGCACGATCGGCTTGTAAACCGACAGCGCAGGCGTTTTGGATTGATCGATCCCCAGCACAAACTTGTTGGCCTGATCGGTGAGGATGCTTTTTTCATCCACCAGCAGCGCCTTGTACTTGCCCGTCATCGGGATGCGGATGCGCGCAAACAAACCGGGGGTGAGAATGTTGTCGGTGTTCGAAAACTCAGCGCGCAGCACCATGCTGCCCGTGCCTGCATCCAGGCGGTTGTCATAGGACTCAATGTGCCCTTTGTGCGGGAAGTCCTTCTCATTGGAAAGCTGGAGCTCCACCGGCACACGACCGTCGCCGTTGGTGAAGGTCGTCTTGCTGCGTTGCATCTCTTGCAGCTTCAGCAGGCTGTTTTCGTCGATATCCGCATACACATAGACAGGGTCCACGGTGACGATGGTCGTGAGCAGCGTCGTGCCCGCCGTGACGAAATTGCCCGTGGTGGTGATCGCACGGCTGATGCGACCGCTGATCGGTGCTTTGACCGAGCTGTGTTCGAATTCGATCTCCGCGCTGTGCTGTGCTGCCTTGGCGGCCTCCAGCCCGGCTTTCGCCTGCAGGTTCATCGACTCACGCGCCTCCGCCTGCTCTGGGGCGATGGCTTTCGCCGCCAGCAGGGTCTGCACGCGGTCAAACTCCCGCTTCATCGCCATGGCATTCGCCTCCGCCCGCGCCACCTCGGCCCCCGTGGCACGCAGCCGCGTCTCAAACGGACGCTGGTCGATGGTGAAGAGCACATCCCCTTTCTTGACCAAGGCCCCGGCCTGGAAGTGGACTTCGGTGATGTAGCCGGACACGCGGGGCTTCAGGTCCACCGTCTCCACCGGCTCGACGCGCCCCGTGAACTCCTCCCACTCGACGAGTTCTTTCTGCTCAACCGGTGCGAGCGTCACCGGGGCCGGAGGCATCTGACCGCCGCCGTGGCCGCCCGCAGGCGGTTTGCCACAGGCAGCGAGGAGCAGGACGAATGGGAGGAGGGTTTGGAGTTTCACGGGGCGCGTTGGTTTTGGGGTGGGAAGTTGACCAGTTGGTTAATTTGAAAGCAAAAAAAAGGCATAACATCAGCCTTTGACGCCGAGAATGATCTTGGCCCCGGACTCGAATTCATCCAGGCGGCCGAGGTCATTCCACATGCGGGCGTGCAGCAGCAGCCCCTCGCTGTAGGCAAACACGATCCGTGCCAAAGCCATCGCATCATGCGTAACAATGCTGCCCTGCGCCTGCGCGTCACGGATGGCGCTCTCGTAGTAGCGGATGAACTGGCTCAGTATTTCCTGCAGTTTGTCACGCAACTTCTCGTCCACAGTGCTGACCTCCGCCCCCAAGGAATGGATGGGGCAGCCCAGCACGCGGCCATGCTTTTCAAACAACTCCTCCTGCTCCTGGCGGAAATTGCGGAAGCAGTGCATGATGCGCTCCACCGGCGGCACCACGGGGGAAAAGATCTGGTCCAGCTCCTTGCGGTGCTCGGTCCAGCCGTGGTCGATCGCGGCCAGGGCCAGCTCAGTTTTGGACTCAAAGAAGTGGTAAAAGCTGCCCTTCTTCACCCCTGCCCTTTCGCAAATGTGATCCACCGAAGTGCTGCCATAGCTGCCCGCCCAGATCAGTTCGATCATCGCATCAATCAGGCGGTCTTTGGCGGTGGAGGTACGTCCCATGGCAATTTTGAGTAAGGTGGCGAGGCTTAAAACAGACTAGACGGTCAGTCAACAATTTTTCCACCTCCCTGATTGCCGCCACTGCCTTCACCTTCCATAGTGTGCCATTCCTTCACTCATGAACGACCAAGCCACAGTTCTGATCGTCGATGACGAAAAGCATACCCGCGATGGCCTGCGCCTCTCGCTGGAGGATGACTTCGACTGCTACGTGGCCTCAAACGCCGCCGAGGCGATGGAATACCTCCGCAATGACCACATCGACGTCATGCTCACCGACCTCCGCCTCGGCGAGGACGACGGCATGAAGCTTCTGGATGCCGCCCTGGCCCTGCCCAAGCCGCCGGTCTGCATCATGATGACCGCCTATGGCAGCGTGGACACCGCCGTGGAGGCCATGCGCCGGGGCGCCTACCATTTCGTCACCAAGCCGCTGAACCTCGATGAGGTGGAGATCCTCATCAAGCGCGCCCTCCACAGCCGCTCGCTGGAGCATGAAAACGTCGCGCTGAAGCAGCAGGTGGAGCGCAAGTTCTCCATCGAAGGCATCCTCGGCCAGGCGGAGGTGATGAAGCCCATCATCGACACCATCCAGCAGGTGGCCCCTTCCCGCGCCACGGTCTTGATCGAAGGTGAGAGCGGCACCGGCAAGGAACTTGTCGCCCGTGCCATTCACAATCTCAGCGGCCGCCCCAAGGCGAACATCGTCTCCGTGCACTGCGCGGCGCTGTCCCCGCAGATCCTCGAAAGCGAACTCTTCGGCCATGAGAAGGGCGCCTTCACCGGTGCCCAGGAGCGCCGCATCGGCCGCTTTGAGCAGGCCAATGGCGGCACGCTCTTTCTGGATGAAATCGGCGAGATCGACGCCAGCACCCAGGTGAAGCTCCTGCGCGCCCTCGGCGAGCAGACCATCGAGCGCGTCGGCAGCAGCAAACCCATCTCCATTGATGTACGTGTCATTGCCGCCACGAACCGCGACCTCGCCAAGATGGTGGAGGAAGGCAAATTCCGTGAGGATCTCTACTGGCGCCTGCGCGTGGTCACCATCCAGCTCCCCCCGCTGCGCGCCCGCAAGAGCGACATCTCCGTGCTGGCGGATCACTTCCTCAAGGAACTCGCCAAGGCCAATGGCAAGACCTACAAGCCGCTCGGCGAAGACGCCCTGCCGGCCATGATGAATTACGACTGGCCCGGCAACATCCGCGAACTCCGCGCCGCCATCGAGCACGGCGTGGTCATGAGCAACAGCAACCGCGTCATGCTCAAGCACCTGCCCTCCTACCTGCTCAATCCGCATGGTCTGGGCATCGGCTTGCGTGCCCCGTCATTGATCGCCGCCAAAGACGCCGCCACCGCACCCGCTGGCGCCAGCACTGATCCCACGGTCAAGCCGAAGAGCGATCTCGACATCACCGAGGCTGAGCACCATCTCATCCTCACTGCCCTTCAGCGCAGCGGCAACAACCGCACCGTGGCCGCCGAGATGCTCGGCATGAGCCGCCGCACCCTGCAGCGCAAGCTCAAGGACCTCAACATGGTCCGTACGCACCGCCGCCGCGTCACCACGCCGGCTCAGACGTCCGACTCGTAAACCGTCGGGTCATGGAGGCCGGCGAGAACAAAGGCCTCGATGCGCTCCACACACGTGCCGCACTTTCCGCAGTGCAAATCTCCGCCCTTGTAGCAGGACCACGTCTTGCCGTAGTCCACACCCAGAGTTTCACCGAGCTTGGCAATGCCCGCTTTGTCGCGATGAATAAAGGGTCGCAGCAGTTCGATCCGCGCATAGGTTCCCTCACGCATCGCCGTGGCCATGCCCTGCATGAAGTCCTCGCGGCAATCAGGATAGATCATGTGATCCCCCGCATGCGCGGCAATAACGAGCGCCTCGGCACCGCAGCTTTCCGCCAGCCCGCAGGCGATGGAAAGCATGATGCCATTGCGAAAGGGCACCACGGTCTTCTTCATGTTCTCGTCCGCATAGTGCCCCTCGGGGATCGATCCGCCAGACTTCAGCAAGTCGGACGCAAAGTGCTGGTTCATGAACCCGAGGTCGATGATGTCGTGCTTTACACCCATCTGGGCACAGTGCCAGGCAGCCAGCGGAATCTCGCGGTGGTTGTGCTTGGCACCGTAGTCAAAACTCACCGCTCCCACGACCTCATTCTCATGACGCGCCCAGTAAAGGGCCGTCACCGAATCCATCCCGCCAGAGAGCAGCACGACCGTTTTCATTCCGGCAGCCTCAGGGTTTCTTCCAGATCCGGATAGCGCGCCTCGCAGGTGAGCTGGATGCCACCCCGCGCGCCAAACTTGCCACGCACCACCACCTGCTTCGGAGCACAGGCTTTGACGATGTCGTCCAGCACGCGGTTCACGATCGCCTCATTGAAGGACGCATGATTGCGGTAGGAGGCCAGATAGAATTTCAGCGACTTCGTCTCCACACAGGTCGCATCCGGGATGTACAAAATCTCCAGATGCGCCGAGTCCGGCTGCCCGGTCACGGGACAAATCGAGCTGAATTCCGGCGCGCTAAGGTGAATGCGGTAGTTCCGTCCCGGCGTGCGATTGGGAAACGTTTCCAGCACAGCCACATCCGGCGAAGCGGGGAGGCGGTTTTCAGAACGTCCGAGCAATGTGAGGTCTTTTTCCTGACTCATGTCCCCGCAGAATGCGGGAGAGCGCGGAGAATGCAATCGCGATGAACATCGGATCAAGATTGGCCGATAGTTTTCCAAATGTGGGAGCGTTTCTAAATTCAGAATGCTCAAAGAAGCCGCCATCCCACTCACTGACGACACGCTTGCCCCTGGCACGGAGCGCACGCTCGCCATCCTCGAACTCCTCGGCCGCCACCGCGCCGGACTCAGTCTCACGGAGATCGCCCGCGAGCTCGATCTGCCAGTTAATTCTGTCTTCCGCATCACCGGCACACTGCACAGCCGCGGCTACCTGCAGCGTCGCGAGGACGACAAGCGCTTCGTTCTCACCAACAAGCTCTTCGACCTCTCCCGTCCCGTGGTGCGCGAGAAAAGCCTCGTCGTCTGCGCCTTGGAATCCCTCAAATGGCTGCGCGATGAAACCGGCGAGACCACTCAAATTCTCGCCAGCGTGAATCACAAGATGACCGTGCTGGAGCAGTGCATCTCCTCGCAGCCGATCAAGGTCAGCAGCACCGTCGGTCTGCAGGTGCCCATGTACTCCTGCGCTCCGGGCAAGGCGGTGCTCGCACACCTTCCACCGGCGGAGCTGGAGAAATTCTTCGCCGCCGTGCAGCTCAAACAGTACACGCCCACCACGCTCGCCACCCCTGAGTCACTCGAAACCGACCTCGCCAAAACACGCAAGCGAGGCTTTGCCACGGACATCGCCGAGGGACTCGAAGGCATCCATTGTGTCGCCGCAGCCATCCTGGACGAGTACCATTACCCAGTTGCCGCCATCACCGTCATGTCCCCTTCCTTCCGCCTGAAACGCGACCAGTTCGACAAGGCCGGCAAGCTCTGCCTCGAAGCCGCAGCCGACATCACCCGGAGGCTCCTGGCATGAACAAGTCTCTCCTCATCTCCGCCGCCGTGCTTCTGGGTGGCAGGCTTCTCGCAGCGCCCACGCCTGCGCAGATCGAATTCTTCGAAGCGAAGATCCGCCCCATCCTCGCGCAGGAGTGCTATGAATGCCACAGCACCGGCACGAAGAAAAAAGGCGGCCTCGTGCTCGACTCCCGCCCCGGCTGGCAGGCCGGTGGTGAATCCGGCGATGTCATCAAGCCCGGCGATCCCGAAGGCTCTCTGCTGGTGCAAACCATCAAGCACCAGCACGAAGAGCTCAAGATGCCGAAGGCTGGGGCCAAGCTCGACGACAAAGTCATCGCCGACTTCGATCAATGGATTCGTGAGGGCGCCGCTGATCCTCGCGACACCGCCCCCTCCAAAGCAGAGATCGCCAAAGAGACTGACTGGAAAAGCATCATCGAACGCCGCAAGCAGTGGTGGGCTTTTGTGCCCGTCTCCAAGCAGCCTGCGAACAAAACCATCGATGACTACATCGACGCCGAACTCACCAAGCAGGGCATTCCCGCAGCGCCGCCTGCAGATGCACAGACGCTGCGCCGCCGCATGAGTTACGTCCTCACCGGCCTTCCTCCTTCAGGTGAGCAAACCATCGATGCCCTGCTTGCGTCCCCGCACTTCGGCGAGCAATGGGCCCGTCACTTCATGGACTGGGTGCGCTACGCTGAAAGCTACGGCTCCGAAGGCGACCCCGCCATCCCCTACGCCTTTCAGTATCGCGACTACCTCATCCGCGCTTTCAATAATGATGTGCCCTATCCGCAACTCCTAAAGGAAGCCATCGCCGGAGATCTTCTTGCGAAGCCACGCATCAAGAACGGCATCAACGAAAGCGCCATCGGCATAGCTCAGCTGCGCATGGTGCTGCACGGCTTCTCACCGGTCGATTCGCTCGATGAAATGGTGACCTTCACGGACAATCAAATCGACACGGTCACCAAAGCCTTCCAGTCCCTCACTGTAAGCTGCGCCCGCTGCCACAATCACAAGTTCGACGCCATCTCTCAGGCCGACTTCTATTCCCTCTACGGCATCTTCACCAGCACCCACCCTGCCGTCATCGACGTCAATGCACCCGGCACAGGCAAAGCGGAGCGTGAAGAACTCGCGAAGCTCAAGCAGCAGATCAAAGACGCCGTGGCAGCGCACTGGCTGAAGGTGGCGCCGAAGACTGTATCCTACGACACCTCCGACTCCGCGCATCCCGGCCTCGACAAATACCAGTGGTTCACCAACGGCGTCAGCCTCACCAAGGCGGGCGAGTTTTCCGTCGCGCTTGAAGGCACGGGCATTGTCTCGCAGATCTATCCCGGTGGTTATTTCAGCAACCTGCTCACCACCAAGGAGCGCGCCGTCGTGTTTTCCAACCGCTTCAAATGCGAAGGCGGCACGCTGTGGTTCCGCGTCGCTGGCAATGGCGGTGTGAAGGCCAAGTACGTCGTGGAAAACTACCCGCGTACAGGCACGATTCACAAGGCGGTGATTCTGAGCGAGCCCCGCGACGAGAAGCTCGGCTGGCGTTCGCTTGATCTCGAATTCTGGAAGGGCGACGAGATATTCATTCAGATCACCACCGCCGCCGACATGCCGGCCGAATACAACAAGGACGCGCGCTCATGGTTTGGCCTCACCGATGTCGTCATCACGAAGGACAAAAATCCTCCCACAGCCGAAGTGCGCACGCAGCTCTCCGCCGGTGAAGTCATCCAGGCATGGCAGAAAAATACGCTCAGCAACAGCCAGGCCGAGGCGCTCAACCGTCTTGTTCAGGCAGGCCTGCTGCCGAACCAGCTGAAGGACATTCCTGAAGCCGCCAAGCTGGTGACCCGCTACCGCGAAGTCGAAGCCAAACTGCCCATGCCAACACGCGTGCCCGGCGTCATCGAAGCCGATGCCAAGGACGCTCCGCTCTTTGTCCGTGGCGATCACAAACAACCCGCAGAAGTCATTCCGCGCCGTTTCCTCGACGCCCTCGATCCCACGCCCTTCAACACCAAGGGCAGCGGTCGCCTACAACTCGCCGAGCACATGGCGGACATGAAGAACAACCCGCTCACCGCGCGCGTCATCGTCAACCGGCTCTGGCATCACGTCTTCGGTCGCGGCATCGTCGCCAGTGTCGATAACTTCGGCAAGCTCGGCGACCTGCCCACGCATCCCGAGTTGCTCGACTTCCTCGCCCAGCGTTTCATCGACAGCGGCGGCTCCATCAAAGCCATGCTGAAACTCATAGTGAGTTCCAAGGCCTTCCAGCGCAGCGCGCAGGCTTCAGACATCGCCTTGCAGAAAGCCCCCGAGAACAAGCTGCTCAGCCACTGGAGCATCCACCGTCTCGAAGCCGAGGCCATTCGCGATTCCATCCTCACTCTGACCGGCAAGCTCGAACCCGAACTCTACGGCGAATCGACCGCCAACAACACGCCGCGCCGCAGCATCTACGTCAAAGTCATCCGCAACTCCCTCGACCCCTTCCTGACCACCTTCGATTCGCCCGTGCCCTTCAGCACCCGTGGCAAGCGCGACACCACCAACGTCCCCGCGCAGTCACTCACCCTGCTCAATGACAACAACGTCATCCGTTGGTCCCGTGAATGGGCGCTGCGCTCCAGCAAGGTCGATGCCGAACAGCGCGTGAAACAGATGTTCCATGAAGCCTTCGCCCGTGAAGCCACGGCGGATGAAGTCAAGCAGAGCCTCGCCTACCTCACGTCCTTGCAGCAGGAAAACAACGCACGCTCCCAGGAGCTTGCCGTTCAAGAGCAGGAGCTCGCCACCTTGAACCGGCAGATCACGGCCATCCTTGATCCCGCACGCATCAAGCTGCAAGCCGAGCGCAAACTCCCCGCCGCCCCACTCAACACACCCGAGCCTCTCGCCGAGTGGACTTTTGACAAAGATGCCAAAGACACCAAGGGCCGCATGAATCTCGAACTCGTCGGTACCGCCCACATCGAAAAAGGCGCGCTCGTTCTCGATGGCAAGTCGATGGCCAAATCCGGCTCTCTGCCGAAAAAGCTCACCACCAAGACCCTCGAAGCCTGGGTCATGCTGGACAACCTCGCCCAGCGCGGCGGCGGTGTCGTCACCCTGCAGCACAAAGACGGCGGACAGTTTGACTCCATCGTCTTTGCCGAAAAGACCCCGCAGCACTGGGTGGCAGGCAGCAATTTCTTTGACCGCAGCGAACTCTTTGAGGGCACCGCTGAAACCGAGGCAACAAGTCGCCCTGTGCATGTCGCCGTCGTGTATCAGCCCGATGGCACCATCAGCGGCTACCGCGATGGCAAACCCTACGGCCGCACCTACCGCAAAGCTCCCGCAGCACTCTTTGAAGCCGAGGCATCCCAGGTACTCCTCGGCTGCCGTCACGGTTCTCCTGCTGGCAACAAAGGCCTCACCGGCCGCATCTTCCGTGCCCGCCTTTATGATCGCGCACTGAGTCCCGAAGAAATCGCCCAAACCGCCCGCATCGAAGCCAGCAACATCACGGAGGCCGACATCATCGCCACACTCACTGCCGAGCAACGCGTTCAACTCTCCAAGCTCAACACCAAGCGCAAGCAGCAGTCCACCCAGCTCGAATCCCTCCGCGCCACCGCCAGCGACGATCCCGAGCTCCAAGCCTGGACCAGCCTCGCGCAGTCACTCATCAATCTGAAGGAGTTCATTTACCTCCAGTAACACATGGGCTTTCTCACGGACCTTCTTTCGCGAACGCTGTTTCGCTCAACCTTCAGGGATATTGATCGCCTGATGGAAGACGCTCGTGCTGGAAAGCCGATTCCGAAGACCACACCCAACCCAAAATCTGGCGTACTAAGCATCGAAGACTCGACGCTCATCTATGCCTCACCAGACTACGGCAACTGGCAGATTCCAATTAGCGAAATTGTGGCTTTTGGTGAATACACCACTGACAATGGACCCTGGATTGATGACTGGTTCATGGTGTTCGTGACCAGAGATTTTAATTGGGTGGAAGCATCCAACTACTGTGCCGGGTGCAACAAAGTGCGTGATTACCTAGCCAAATACTGGGGAGTAGAGTCCTTGTACGGTGATTTGACATTCAGCACTGATTTCGGCAGCCGAGCCATCTGGCCTTCGGAGATCGCTGGCCAACCGCTATTTGACTTCGTCGAACGACCTCAATCCACTTTGGATAAAGTGACATCTTTCGGGATGGGCTTGATAGACAAAGACATCACTTCCGAAGTCCGCCTGCGCCTTCAACCAACCGATACAAAATGAACTCCCCCCTTTCCCGCCGCCAGCTCCTCTCCCGCGCCTCCACCGGCTTCGGCATGGCTGCTCTTGCAGGTCTCATGCAGGAGCAGGCGATCGCAGACATGCCGCTTGTACATCGCGCGAAGAAGTTCGCACCAAAGGCACGCAGCGTGATCTTTCTCTACATGAGCGGCGGCGTGTCGCATGTCGATTCCTTCGATCACAAGCCGATGCTGACAAAGTTCGCCGGCCAGCCAATGCCTGGCGCAGTGAAGAAGACGCAGTTCAACAACAACGGCACCGTGCAGCCCTCGCACTGGGAGTTCAAACGTCGTGGACAGTCGGGCCTGGAAGTGAGCGATCTGTTTCCTCAAGTAGGCGGCGTGGCGGATGAACTCTGCATGATCCGCAGCATGACGGCGAAGTTCAGCGAGCATGCGCAGGGAAACTTCTTCATGCACACCGGCTTTCCCTTCCTCGGGTTCCCCAGCGCGGGTGCATGGACGAGCTACGGCCTCGGCACCGAGTCACGCGATCTTCCCGGCTACATCGTGCTGCAAAGCGGGGGCGCTTCCACTCCGCATGGTGGCGTGGGCTTGTTCAGCAACGGCTTCCTGCCTGCGCAGCATCAGGCCAGCATTGTGAAGGCGGATGAAGCCGAAGCCGTCGTCAACATCCGCCCGCGCCAGTCGCAGGACATGCAGCGCAAGCAGCTCGATTTCATCGGCGCGATGGACCGCCGCTTCGTCAGCACCACGCAGCACGACATGCACGTGGAGGCCGCCATCTCCAACTACGAGATGGCCTGGCGCATGCAGTCTGCTGTGCCCGATCTCTGCGACATCAGCGGCGAAACCGAGGCAACGAAAAAACTCTATGGCCTCGATGACCCCGAACCCAAAAAAGCTGCCTACGCGCGCCAGTGCCTGCTCGCGCGCCGTCTCGTCGAACGCGGCGTACGCTTCATCGAGCTCAGCACCCTCGCTTACAACGTCGGTGGCGGCAACGGCGCCAATCCCTGGGATCACCACAGCGCCATCGTTGAAGGCCATGGCAAGATGGCGAATCAGATCGACCAGCCCATCGCTGCACTCATCAAAGATCTTCGCTCACGCGGTTTGCTCGACAGCACCCTCGTCGTCTGGGGCGGTGAATTTGGCCGCACGCCCTTCGCGCAGGGTTCCAATGGCCGCGACCACAACCCCTACGGCTTCACCGTCTGGATGGCCGGCGGCGGTGTCAAAGGAGGTCATGTGTACGGTGCCACCGACGACTTCGGCTACAACGCCGTCGAGAACATCACCAGCGTCTATGACATGTGGGCCACCGTATTGCATTTGATGGGCATTGATCACGAACAGCTCACCTACCGCTTCAGTGGCCGGGATCTGCGCCTCACCGACGTACACGGAAATGTACTCAAAGACATCATCGCCTGATGAATGCCCCCTTTTCACGCCGCCAGCTTCTTGCCAATGCCTCCACCGGCTTTGGCATGGCCGCCTTGGCAGGCCTGATGCAGGCGGAGTCGCCGGTGAATCGCGCGAAGCGTTTTGCCCCCAAGGCACGCAGCGTGATCTTCTGCTACATGAGCGGTGGCGTGTCGCATCTTGATTCCTTCGATCCGAAGCCACTGCTGGAAAAATACGCAGGGCAGCCCATGCCGGTGGAGGTAAAGAAAACGCAGTTCAACAACAACGGCACCGTGCAGCCCGCCCATTGGGAGTTTCGTCAGCGCGGCCAGAGCGGAATGCCGGTGAGCGAGCTCTTTCCATACATGGCCACAGTCGCCGATGAGCTCTGCGTCATCCGCAGCATGACGGCGAAGTTCAGCGAGCATGCCCAGGGAAATTTCTTCATGCACAGCGGCTTCCCCTTCCTTGGCTATCCGAGCGCAGGCGCATGGGCCAGCTACGGTCTCGGCACCGAGTCGCGAGATCTGCCCGGCTACATCGTGCTGCAAAGCGGTGGTGCCACCGTGCCGCATGGCGGCGTGGGTGTCTTCAGCAACGGCTTCCTCCCTGCGCAACATCAGGCCAGCATCGTTCAGGCGGATGTGGAAGAAGCCGTGCGAAACATCCATTCTCGACAGCCTCGCAACATGCAGCGCAAGCAGCTCGATTTCATTGGCGCGATGGACCAACGCTTCGCCAGCACCTCCCAACATGACGTGCATGTGGACGCGGCCATTGCAAACTACGAGATGGCCTGGCGCATGCAGTCCGCCGTACCGGAACTGTGCGACATCTCCGGCGAGACCGAAGCCACGAAGCAACTCTACGGCATGGACGGGCCCGACTCACCCCGCACCGCCTATGCGCGGCAATGCCTGCTGGCGCGCCGTCTGGTGGAGCGTGGTGTGCGCTTTGTGGAGCTAAGCTGCCTGCCTCAAAAGCTCGGCGGCGGCCAGGCAGCGAATCCATGGGATCAGCACGGAGAAATCAAAAAAGGCCACGGCAACATGGCGCATCAGGTGGACCAGCCCATCGCCGCGCTGGTCAAAGACCTCAAATCACGCGGCCTGCTGGACAGCACCCTCGTCATCTGGGCCGGTGAATTTGGCCGAACGCCCTTCGCGCAAGGCACCGATGGCCGCGATCACAATCCCTACGGCTTCACCCTCTGGATGGCCGGCGGCGGCGTCAAACCCGGCCACATCTACGGTGCCACGGACGACTTCGGCTACCACGCCATCGAAAACGCCTGCACCGTCTACGACATGTGGGCCACCGTGCTGCACCTCATGGGCATCGATCACGAACAACTCACCTACCGCTTCAGCGGCCGCGACCTGCGCCTCACCGATGTGCACGGCAACGTGCTGCGCGATGTGATCGCGTAGTTGGAGTAGGACGGGCGTGGCGAAAGCCCGCCCGTCTGTGAGCGTTCCGCAAACACACCGGCGAATGAGCGTCCTCGAAGTCGGGCGGTTTGGCGAAGTGAGCTGTGGCCGATAATAACCGCAGCGCGCCAAACACACCCCACCTACGAAAAGACTCGCCTACACCTCCAGCTTCCAAGGACCGCGATACTCACGGCCAAGAAGCTTGCTGGCATCCGCATCGCCGATGATCTCTTCCTTCACGGGATCCCATTTGATGGCACGGTTGGTGAGGAAGGAAATGAGCGCAAGGTGGCCCGGGCTCGCGCTGCGGTGCGCGGTTTCCACGGGCGTCACCGTAGGCTGGCGGCTCTTCACGCAGTCGAGGAAATTGCGATGGTGTCCCTTGGTTTCGTAGAGACGTGTCTTGATGATGTCGTCACCCAGCTTCGGTGCCTTCGCCACTTCGATGATCTCGCTCTTCGGATCCTTCTCGTCCTTCCGCTTTTTGACGAGCTGTTTGAGCGCCGGGTTTGAGCAGTCATACGCACCGCCGCGATTCACATAGACCCAGCCGTCTGGTCCGATCCACTTGGTGCCCATCTTGATGTCGTCGTGTCCTCCCGCAATGGTCATCGTGATGTCGCCAGCATACTTGGCTTCGGCGCGGTATTTCGTTGCGGTATTCCAGATGTCGGTGCGCGGCGGCATGTCCACCTGGATGGGGCTTACTTCATTTGGACCGCTGCGGTCCATGTCCATGCCCCAGTGGGCGATGTCACAATGGTGGCCGATCCAGTCGAGCAACTGACCGCCGCCGATGTTGTAATCCCAGCGCCAGTTTTTGTGAATGCGGCACTCGATGTAGTCCTGCATCGTCGCAGGGCCGATCCACATCTCGTAATCGAGTTCGGGTGGCGGAGGCGTGACGCTGCGTTTGTCCTTGGTGCCGGCAAAGTCGTTGTGCCCGCTTGGAAGGCCCACATGCACTTCCTTCAGCTTTCCAATCAGGCCGTTGCGCACGATCTCAGCACCGATGCGGAAATTGTCCTCGCTGCGCTGCCAGGAGCCCGTCTGCCAGATGCGCCCGTGCTTCTGCACCGCCTTCACGATGGCCTGCTGCTCGGCGATGGTGCGCGCCAGCGGCTTCTCACCGTAGATGTCCTTGCCATTCTTTGCCGCTTCAATGGCGGTGAGCGCATGCCAGTTGTCAGGCAGTGCCAGCATCACGGTGTCGATGTCCTTGCGGGCCATGACCTCGCGGTAGTCGTGGTAGGGCTTGCAGTCCTGGTTCTTGTAAGCGCCGTTGATGGTGTCCAGCGCCTTCTGCAGATTGCGTTTGTCGATGTCACACGCGGCCACGATCTGGCAGTCCTGCTCCTGCAGGAATTTGGCAGTGTTGCTCGGGCCCATCATGCCCCAGCCGAAGACAGCCATGGTGATCTTGCTGGAAGGTGCATTCTGTCCAATGACACTGGCCGGAATGATGGTGGGAAAGCCGATGGCAGCGGCAGACTTCGTGAGGAACTGGCGGCGGGAGGAAACAGGTATGCGTTTCATGGGAGTGGATTGGCTGACTACAGAGTTGTAATCGAGACTCCGCCTGCAAGTCCAGCCGCAAATGCGGAGTCGGCGCGAGACAGCTTTGGTACGACAGACACTCTTGTCTGTCGGTCAGCGCTCCCTCTACCCCCTGATGCGCACCTGAGTTCAAAGCGTCCGAGGAATGCGTCAGCCTGCTGGAAAGGCATGACAGATGGCTTGCACGCTATGTTTCCTAGCGAGTGCGCTGGTCGACAGACAAGAGTGTCTGTCGTACTTTAGCAACTCGTCGGCACCCGCTGCGCCAGCTTCACCGTATGCGGAATAGCCCCAAGCACAAAGCTGAGGCAATCGACAGCCCCTTGCGGTTTCCCGGGCAGCGCGATGACGAGGCTGCGATCCACCACCGCCGCGAGGCTGCGGGAGAGGATGGCGTTAGGGGTCAGTTCGAGGGACTTCATGCGCATCAGCTCCCCAAAGCCGGGGATCTCCACGCGCATGATTCCGCGAATGGCCTCGGGGGTGACATCACGTTCGGCGATGCCCGTTCCGCCCGTGGTAAGGATGAGCGCGCAGCCCTGGGCTGAGAAGGAACGAATCGCCTCCTGTATGCGCAGAAGGTCATCCGGGACGATCGCTTCAGCAGCGACCGTCCAGCCGTAACCTTCCGCCGCCTGCCTCAGGGCCGGACCACCAAGATCCTCATAGACACCCTGACTGGCACGGTCAGAGACAGTGATGATACCAACCTGCATGCGGTGCGTGCTGCCAGTGGAATGTGGTAAAGAACCCGGACGACAGGATGATCATTACTGAGCCTGAGGCTTGGTGCCGACCTGTGCCTTGTCTTCAGCCTTGGCCGCCGTGGTGGGCTTGTGATCAAGCTCAAGGAGGTCACGCAGGATGTGGATGGTTTCCAGTTTCACAGGCTCGACGCCGTAGGGGAACTTGGCCTCGTCATTGCCGCTGTCGTCATCCTTGGAGGCTGTGCGCATGCCGGAGTTCATTTCCTTGCTGAAGGCTGACTCGGGCACCAGGTCAGGCTTGTCCACGTTGTCCAGCGTGAGGTGATAAGTCTTGAAGCCGTTGTCTTTGATGCGCTCAGCCACTTCCTTGGTGCGCTTGGCACGCTCATCGGTCTGCTTGTCACGACGTGCCTCGGTGTCGAGACGCTCCTTTTCACGCTCCTGCAGATTCAGAGAAACCGTGTTGCGGTCGATTTTTTCCTTCAAACGCGTGGACTCCTCGACCACGTTTTGGAACTCAGGGCTGGCGGCCACACGGCTCTTCACACGTGCGTTGATCTCTTCGATCGGGAACGGATCCTTGCGGAAGAGGGGGTACTTGCGCGGCGGGATGGTGTCGTAGGGCAGCGGGTTTTCAGCGGAGGATTCGCCGATGTCCAGCACGTCGCGGATCGAAGGCAGAGGGATGTCGGATTCAACACCTTTGAGCTGGGTGGAACCACCGGCGATGCGATAGAACTTCTGGATCGTCACCTTGAGGTCGCCAGCGCCTTTTTTGTCGCTGAAGAAAGGCATGTAACGCTCCACGGGGAGGATGGTCTGCACGGTGCCCTTGCCGAAGGAGGACTTGTCCCCCACGATGAGCGCACGACGGTAGTCCTGCAAAGCCGCCGCCAAAATCTCGGAGGCAGAAGCGCTGGCCTTGTTGATGAGGACGATCATGGGGCCGTCATAGACGGGCTTTTCGTTTTCGCAGTCGCGCCAGGTGATGCTGCCGCGCCAGTCCTTGGCCTGCACTACAGGGCCGGCAGGAATGAAGAGACCGGTGAGCTTGATGGCTTCGTCCAAGGAACCGCCGCCGTTGTCGCGCAGGTCGAGCACAAGGCCGTCGATCTTTTCCTTCATCAGACGGCGCAGCAGGCGCTCCACGTCCACACTGGTGCTGACCGTGTTGTTTTCCATGTCCGCATAGAAATTGGAAAGGTTGATCCAGCCGACCTTGAGGGTCTTGCCGAGATCCGGAGGCGTGACGAGGAGCTCGGCATTGGCGAGTTTCTCCTTCAGCGGCACTTCATCACGCACGATGGCGATGATGCGGTTGCCGGAGGGATCATCAGCGGGGACGATCTTGATGCGGACGGTGGTGTTCTTCTCACCGCGGATCATGTCGACGATCTTCTGCAGTTTGAGGTACTTCACGTCGACGAATTCGTCATCACCCTGGGCGACGGCGATGATGCGGTCGTTCAGCTTGAGCTGGCCCTGCTTGTCAGCCGGACCACCGACGACGATGCCCTGAATCTCTGCGCCGTCATCCTTCTGGCCCAGCAGCGCGCCGATGCCGACGAGCTTGTGCTGCATGTGGATCTTGAAGTTGTCGCTCTCATCCGTGCTCATGTACTCGGTGTGCGGGTCATAGGCGGTGGCCAGGCTGGAGAGGAAGAAGTTCACCACGTCCTTGGTGTCGTTCTCGTCGATGCTCTCAAGTAGACGGGTGTAATCCTTGAGCACGCGCTCCTTGGGAGTCAGGTCCTTGTCATCCTTGTCCTTCTTGGCGGCAACTTTGGGAGCATCTGGAGAAGGCTTCTCAGGAGGGGGCACTTTGCCAGCCTCAGGTGCAGCTTCGGTCTTGGCCTCAGTTGTAGCGGCTTTCTTGGCGGCGGCCTTTTCCGCCTTTTTCTTTTCATCACGCTCACGCGTTTCATCGGCGATGCGCTCGGCCAGCAGGTTGTCCTCGATGATGTCGAGCCACAGCTTGTCCTGGGCGGCCTTGTCCTTCGGCCATGGCGCCTTGTCGCGCTTGATCTCAATGGTCCGCTTCGAGTCAAAGGTGAACTTGTTGGTCTCCAGCGCCTTCTTGAGGAAGTCCACGCGCTCCTTCACGCGCTCCTTGTAGATGTCATAGATCTCGATGGCGGGGCTGATATTGCGCATCAGCACATGGTCATCCAGCGTGGTCTCATACTTGTCCTTGAAGCTCGCCACATCCTGCTCGGTGAAGAAGATGTGCTTGAAGTCGAGCATGTTCAGGTAGTTGTGAAGCATCTCGCCGGACACCTTGTCGTCGAAGTCCTGCTTCGAGTAGTGGTGGTTTTGCAGCATGTAGGCCACATGCATGGCCACCTGGCCAAAATTGGTCTCCGCTTGCGCCGAGGGAATGAGGAGCGCGAGGGCAGTAGCCGCAGCTGCGACGGGGGTGAGTAAAAAGCGAGTCATGGTGGGGGTCGTCCAGATCTATAACGAACCTCGCGGTGCGTTTTGCGTTCAGATTTTGCCTTTTCTGGGTTGAAATGTCCACCTCTTTCCCGTCTTTCGCCATCTCCATGTCTGAAATCATCACCTACACCGGCGGCATCGCCTCCACGAACGGCCATCTGCTCACCCTGCCCGGCGGCACCATTCTTGTGGATGCACCGGATGGAATAGGCGCATGGCTTAAGCAGCAAAAAGTGAAGGTGGATGTCCTCTTCCTCACGCATCAGCACTTCGATCACGTGCTGGATGCCGCCGCTGTGAAGGCGGAGCACGGCTGCAAGGTTTACTCCTTTGCCCCTTATTCGCGCGAACTGACGCTGGAGATTCTCTACGGCGCCGTGACGGGCAGTTCCTTCTCAGTCCCCCCATTTGCGGTGGATGAAGTCCTCGAAGGACAAAGCCAGATCGAAGTCCTCGACGAGACCTGGAATCTCTACCACGTCCCCGGCCATTCTCCGGACAGCCTCTGCTTCCACCTCCCCTCCCAAAACCTGCTTTTCGGTGGTGATGTGCTCTTTCTGGACAGCGTCGGTCGCACCGATTTCCCCAATGGCTCCGGATCTCTTCTGCTCAGCGGCATCATTAAGAAGCTCTTCGTCCTGCCAGATGCCACCCGCGTCTACCCCGGCCATGGCGATGACACCACCATCGGCCGTGAGAAACGCGAAAACCCCTACCTCACCTGATGCCACAATCATTCCATGACCTGACCTTTGACCAGCTCCGTGAGGTGATCGTGGCCGCAGGTCTGCGTCCGGCGCATGCAGGCACGCTTTGGAACACCCTCCACTTCAAGGCGATGGCGAATCCCCTCTCCCGTGAGGATCTCCTCCCGCCCCTGCGCAAATGGCTCACTCAGGTGCTCAACGACGGCTCGTGGACGCTCGACGTGCCCCCCGCCACTTTGGACACTCCCAGCAGCGATGGCTTGACGCACAAATTCCTCCTTCGCATGGCCGATGCGCAGGAGATCGAGACCGTCATCATGGGCTACCCCGGCCGCCACACCGCCTGCGTCAGCACCCAGGCAGGCTGCGCCATGGGCTGCGTCTTCTGCGCCACCGGCCAGATGGGTTTCGTTCGCCATCTGCGCCCCGGCGAGATCGTGGCCCAAGTGCTGCATGCGCAGCGCGCCGTGCGCGCCAAAGGAGAGAAGAAAGGCCTGCGCAACCTCGTCTTCATGGGCATGGGCGAGCCCCTGCACAACTACGATGCCGTGATGACCGCCCTCGACATCATCTGCGACACCCGTGGCCTGAACATCGGCCCCAGCAAGATCAGCGTGTCCACCGTGGGCGTGGTGCCCGGCATCCTGCGCATGGCGGCGGAAAACCGGCCCTACAATCTCGCCGTCAGCCTGCACGCCGCCACCGAGGAGGAGCGTGCCAAGCTGATCCCCGCCAACCAGCGCTGGCCACTGGCAGATCTCATCGCCGCCTGCCGCAGCTACAATGCCCAGACCGGCCGCCGCATCTTCTTCGCCTGGACCTTGATCGAAGGAGTCAACGACACGCCTGAGCACGCACGCCGCATCGCCGAGCTGCTCCACGGCCTGGACGCCCACATCAATCTCATCCCCCTCAATCACACCGACGGCTACGCCGGCAGCGAAAGCAGCGACAGCTCAGCCGACACCTTCCACCGCATTCTTCAGGAAGCCGGATTCCCCTGCACCATCCGCCAGCGTCGTGGCATCGATGTCGCCGCAGGCTGCGGCCAGCTCAAGGCGGAGAAGAACCGGCGTAAGGCAGCAGTTTGAGAATGGGGTGCGCTCCATGAACTTCCCGTGAACCCCACGTGAATTCGTCTTCATAAATCGCACGCCACTTGCCGTGATTGCGCAATGAAGCGTATCGTTGTGCCAGCCATGTCCAACCGCGTCTTTCTGCTGAACCTCCTCGCCTGCCTGTGGTGCTGCATTCTGCTGAACGTGCGCATGCACCTTGCTGGACATAGCTACTACGCTTTCATGCTGTGGAATCTCTTTCTGGCCGCCATCCCGCTCGGCCTCAGCCTTGGCCTGCGCCAGATCAATCGCCTCGTGCTGGCAGTGCCGCTGCTCGCGGTTTGGCTGCTGTTCTTTCCCAATGCGCCCTACGTCCTCACCGACCTGATGCATCTCAATGAGCACAACGCCCATGTCCCCAAGTGGCTCGATCTCCTCATGCTGCTCTCCTTTGCCTTCGTCGCGCTCTGGTTCGGTTTTCAGTCCCTGCACATCGTCCAGCATTGGTTTGCGCGGAAGTTTTCCCACGCCACCGCCTGGTGCGTCACCGTGGGATCGCTTGGCCTGAGCGGCTTCGGCGTTTACCTGGGCCGCTTTGACCGCTGGAACAGCTGGGACCTCGTTCACCGCCCCGTCTCACTGCTCAGCCGCATCGCCGCCTACATTCTTCATCCCATGGCCCACACCCGCACCTGGGGCTTCACTCTCGGCTTCGGCACCCTGCTTATCCTCTCCTACCTCTTTTGGTTTTCCTCAGTGCCAACGACCGCAGACAGTCGTAAGCTCGACTAGCCGTGCCCCACTACGATCCCAGCCGCGACCACCTCCTGCTCTTTGATGGCATCTGCCATCTCTGCGATGCCAGCGTCCAGTTCATCTTGAAGCGCGATCCTCATGGCAAAATCAAGTTTGCCCCAATCCAAAGCCCCCTCGGCAGCCAACTCTACACCCAGCACGGCCTCGATCCCGCTGCGCCCAATGCCATGCTTTTCCTCACCCCGCGCGGTGCCTTCAAAGCCAGCGACGCCGCCCTCGAAATCGCCCGCACTCTCGGCGGCCTGTGGAAGGTCGCGCTCATTTTCAAACTCCTGCCACGTGCCCTGCGCGATGCCGCCTACTACTTCATCGCCCGCCACCGCTACCGCTGGTTCGGCAAAGACGAGTCCTGCATGATGCCCACACCAGAGCTGAAGGCGCGCATGCTGGTGTAGTACGACAGGCACTCTTGCCTGTCGCCCAGCGCTCTGCAATCCCCCAGGCCTGCACCCAATCGAAATCTATCGACGAAAGCGTCAGCCTGCTGGAGCGACACGTCAGGGCAACTTGCAACCGATGGATTTCAGCGAAGCGCTGGGCACCGACAGACAAGAGTGTCCGTCGTACTTACTCCTCGCACACCCCAAACCCTCCGTGCTAGGTTCCCCCATGCCGCAAGCATCCCCTACCCCGATCACCACCCGCGAACGTCTTGGCTTTGTGCGTGTCGCCGCCGTGTCCCCGGAACTGGTGCTGGGAGATGTGGCGAAGAACGTCGCGATCATCGCCCGCGAAGCACGCACGCTGGCGCAGCGCGGCTGCCGTCTCTCCGTCTTTCCTGAGCTGAGCCTCACCGGCTACTCCTGCGCGGATCTGTTTCACACCAACGCCCTGCTGGATGCGAGCGTGAAGGGCCTCGCCGAACTGGTTCACGCCACGCTGGATCTGCCCTGCGTACTGGTCGTGGGCCTGCCACTCCGCGTGCAGGACCGCCTTTACAACATGACCGCAGTGCTGGCCAAAGGCCGACTCCTCGGACTCGTTCCCAAGACCTTCCTGCCCAATTCGTCCGAGTTCTACGAGCGCCGCTGGTTCTCACCTGCGCACACGCTGAATGTTTCCACGCTGCGCTTGAATGACGAGGAAGTGGCCATCGGCACGAAACTGCTGTTTGAGGTGCTGGATGTGCCGGGCTTCGTCCTCGGCATCGAAATCTGCGAGGACTTGTGGACGGTGAGTCCACCCTCGGGCCCTCTGGCGCTCGCCGGAGCCACGCTGCTGGCCAATCCCTCCGCCAGCACCGAAGTTCTCGGCAAGGCCCCCTACCGCCGTCACCTCGTGGCGCAGCAGGCGGCACGCTGTCTGGCGGCGTATGTCTATGCCGGAGCAGGCGCAGGTGAATCGACCACGGACGTTGTCTATTCGGGTCACGGCATCGTGGCTGAAAACGGTGTTCTCCTCGGAGAAACAGAACGCTTCTCCTTCGAGACGCGCGCCATTGTCACGGATGTCGATCTGCAGCATCTGGCGCACGACCGCCTTAAGAGTTCCGCCTTCCGCGATGAAGCCGGCAGCATCGGCTTCCGCCGCGTGACGTTCAGTCTCGGCGCAGCCCTTGGTGGCGATGACAGACTTCTTCGTCCCATCTCGGCGCATCCCTTCGTGCCCTCGGCCAAGGTTGATCGTGCAGCAGTGTGCGAGGAAATTTTCGCCATTCAGGCCACAGGCCTCGCCCGCCGGTTGAAACAAGTACGCGCCAAAACCGCCGTGCTCGGACTCTCAGGCGGACTCGATTCCACACTCGCGCTGCTGGTCATGCTGGAAGCGCTGAAACGCGCGGGCATGCCGACGACTGCCGCACTGACGGTCACGATGCCCGGCTTTGGCACCACCACTCGAACGAAGGGCAATGCCGAGCAACTCGCCGAGGCGCTGAACATCGAACTGCGCACCATTTCGATCAACGACGCCGTGCATCAGCACTTCGCCGACATCGGTCATTCGGCCACCCAGCACGACGCGACTTACGAGAACTCGCAGGCCCGCGAGCGCACTCAAATCCTCATGGACCTCGCCAACAAGACCGGCGGCATCGTCGTCGGCACGGGAGATCTCTCCGAAGCCGCACTGGGCTGGTGCACCTTCAATGGCGACCACATGTCCATGTATCACGTGAACTCAGGCGTGCCGAAGACGCTGGTTCGTTACCTCATCGAGTGGTGCGCCGCCGGCCCCTTTGCCGAGAAAGCAGGCGCCATCCTGCTCGACGTCGCCGACACACCGATCTCCCCCGAGCTGCTGCCGCTCGCGGAGGATGAATCGCTGCAGCAGAAGACCGAGGACACCGTCGGGCCGTATGAGCTGCATGACTTCTTCCTGTTTCACTTCGTTCGGCATGGCAGCAACGCGGAAAAAATCCGCTGGCTGGCAGCCCAGGCCTTTGCGGGCAAATACGATGACGGAACCATCGCCAAATGGCTCGCGATCTTCTTCAAACGTTTCGCGCAAAACCAGTTCAAACGCTCCAGCGTTCCGGACGGCCCCAAGGTCGGCTCCGTGGCCCTCTCTCCGCGTGGCGACTGGCGCATGCCGAGCGATTATGCCGGTGATTTAAACTCCTGATTGATCCCATGCTTCGCTACTTCGCCTTCAGCCTGCTTCTCACCCTGTGCGCCTGCACGCGCAGCAACAAGCTCATCATCGCCACAGACGCCACCTATCCGCCTTTTGAGTTCGTCGATTCATCAGGCCAGATCAGCGGCGTGGACATCGAGGTGGGGCGCGAGATCGGCAAGGCCTTGGGCAAGGAGGTGGAGTTTCGCAACATCAACTTCGACGGCCTCATCACCGCGCTGCGCACCGGCTCCGTCGACCTCGTGCTTTCATCCATGACCGCCACGCCGGAGCGACGCCAGTCCATCGATTTCTCCGAGCCGTATGTGAAGACAGGCCTGGCGATTCTTGTCGCCAAGGGTTCCACAGTGCAAAGCGCCGCCGATCTGAAAACCCCGGGCCGCAAGATCGTCGTCCGCCTCGGCACCACCGGTGAGACCTGGGCGCGGGAAAATCTCAAGGACGCCAAAATCATCGCCCTCGATGCGGATGTGTCCTGCGTGATGGAAGTGGTGAACGCGAGCGTCGATGCGTGGATCTACGATCAGCTCTCCATCATGAACCATCACGCCAAGCACCCTGAAACCACGCGCGCATTGCTCTCTCCGCTGCGTGAGGAAGTCTGGGCCGTGGGTCTGAAGAAGGGCAATGAAGAACTGAAGACCAAGGTCAACGCAGTCCTCGCCCGCATGCGCAGCGACGGCAGCTTTGCCAAACTCGCCGAGCGCTTCATGGCCAAGGAAAAAGCCATGATGAACGCGCAGGGCCTGCCGTTTGTGTTTGAGCTGAAATGAAAAAGAGTACTCATGAGCTTTAGCTCACTCTGGAGATTGTGCGAGGTTTCCAAAGCGAGCTAAAGCTCGCGAGTACTTTGCCCACCTACTTCGCCAGCTCAAAGCCCTCCGGCTTCAGTCCCTTTTTAAATCCACCGAAGCCATACATCGTGGGCTGGTAGTCACCGACGATGCTCACATCCGCCTTCTCCGGCACTTCCTGTCCAAGACCCCAGAAGACGCCGTTCACGACGAGGCGGCGCAGTCCTTCGTTGGTGAGGTCGGTAGCGGCGCCCATGGTGGTGGCGAGAATTTTGTTTTCCGTGCCTGCATCGTTCTTCACCACGCGCAGCCAGGCCACGGGCATCATGGGCGAGTTCACGTCCTGCTCCACCTTGGCGGCGGTGGCCTTCTTGTAGCTGGCCGGTGGCGTGTCGGCGGTCATGCCCTGCAGGATCTGACCACGGGCGAGAATGACGGCATCGGCAGGCGGGGCGGCTTCATAGACGTCGGTGTTGCCAAAAAGATCGCTCACACCGCGCAGCACCGGGTGGTTCGCGTTCGCGGCTTCGATGATGCCCTTGGTGGCTTCAAACTTGTGCTTGCCCCAGTGACTCACCCAGGTCTCGCCGAGGAATTTTTTGCCCCAGCCGCCCGTGGCATTGTTCCAGTTCCACGCGGCAAAGGGGCTGTCCTTGGCATAGCCGCTGAAGGCATGGGTGCTGGTGCGCAGGGCGATGATCGGCACGCCACGGTTCACGGCAGCTTCGAACTTCTTGCTGGTGGCCTCATCCCAGTGGCGGAAACGCAACAGCATGACAATGGCATCAGCGGAATCCAGCGCCTCAGGATGACTCAGGCTGGCGCCGTTGGTGGGGACGATCGTGCCGTCCTCGCCAAGGCTGAAGAGCACCGTGCATTTGAAACCGTGGCGCTGGCTGAGGATCTTGCCGAGCATGGGCATGGACTCCTCACTGCGGTATTCCTCGTCGCCGGAAAGGAGCACGATGTGCTTTCCTTTCGCCGCACCGGCGGGTTCATAGACGACGTGATCTGCGGCCATCAGGCTGGAAGCGGCAAGCAAAGAGAGGAGAAACTGTTTCATGAGAGTGGGTTGGAACTGGCGAAGGATGAGACATACGCCAAATAACGCCAGCCATTTCCAATGACCTGCGCCAGACGTAGAATGACGCGACTCTCACTCCCATGATTCCTAAATTCCCTCTTTTTCTCACCCTCCTCTTTGGCGGACTGCTGGCCTGGCTCTGGGCCACGGATCACGTCTTTCGTTCAGGCGGCCTCATGATTCTCATCCCTCTGTGGCTGATCCTCTTCGGCCTGTGGTGGGCGCTGCATCTGCGCGGAGTGCGGCTGAAGCGGCTGGGTGTGTTCATCCTGGGAGTCATGGCCGTCATCGCCGCGTTTAAGTATCTGATTCGCTACGATGGCTCTGCCGACGGCTCTGCTTTTCCGAGTCTCGCCTGGCGCTGGCAGAAGGCGGAGGTGCTGCCGGAACTTCACAGCGGTGCAGACGCTGCGGCGGTTCCCTCAGCCACACCCGCGGGCGTGGCGGACATGCCGCGCTTCCTTGGTGCCAAAGGCGATGGCATACTGCCTGAGCCGGACTGGCAGACCGATTGGAAAGCGCACCCGCCGCGCGAAGTCTGGCGCATCAAGGTGGGAGACGGCTGGGCGGGCTTTTCCGTGGCAGGCGGCCGCGCCCTGACGCAGGAGCAGCGGGGGGAAGAAGAATACGTGACCTGCTATGACCTCGCCACCGGCAAGCTGCTCTGGGCGCATGCCGACAAGACACGTTTCGATGAGCCGATGGGCGGCATTGGCCCGCGCTCCACCCCCACCGTGGATGCGGCGCAAAACTCGGTCTTCACCATGGGCTCCAAGGGCTTGCTCAACTGTCTGGACCTCACCACCGGGAAAGTCCGCTGGAGCCAAGACGTCCTGAAGGACGGTGGCACCACCAAAAACCCGGAGTGGGGCAAGAGTGCCGCGCCCTTGATCGTCGGAGACACCATCGTCTGCAGCGGCGGCGACAACGGTGCCACGCTCATTGCTTACAAAAGCAAGGACGGACAATTGGCATGGAAGGCCGGAGATGACGGCGGCAGCTACAGCTCCCCGGTGCTGATGACGCTGGCCGGACGCGAGCAGATCGCCAGCGTAAACAGCAACTCCGTGACCGGGCATGATCCCGCCAGCGGCGCGGTGCTGTGGAAGTTTGACTGGCCGGGCTTTTTTCCCAAAGTCTGCCAGCCCGTGCAGGTGACGCCGGAGCGCATCCTGGTCACCACCAGCTACGGCCTGAAGAGCAACCTGCTTGAGATCAAGCCCGCAGCCGATGGCAAGCTCACCGTGTCATCCATCTGGGCCGCCAGCGCGCCGCGCACGAAGTTCAGCAGCGCCAGCGTGTTCGGCACCCATGCCTACGCGCTGGATGAAGGCACCTTCTGCTGCGTGGATCTGTCCACCGGTGAGCGCGGCTGGCGCGAGGGGCGCTACGGCTTCGGCCAGCAGATTCGCCTGGGTGAGAGCCTCATGCTCGTGCAGGCGGAGAAGGGCTTCATCGCCCTGGTCAAAGCCAACCCTGCCAAGCTGGAGGAAGTGTCACGCCTGGAGGCCCTGAACGCCAAGACCTGGAACCCACCGACCCTGGCAGGCCGCTGGCTGCTGCTGCGCAACGACCGTGAAGCGGTCTGCTTTGAGCTGCCTGCGAAGTAGAACGGGAGCTTGATTCGTCAGAACGCTGCCGTCGGAATGCGAGCTGTTTTGAACTGCGGTCGCGCAGCGAGAAACAGCCCTTTCTTCATATCATCCAGCGTAGCCAAAGCGGGTTCTCCCTCTCCCCGCCCCTGACAAAGGACGACAGCGAATTTTTGCTTCGGGGAGAGGGCTGGGGTGAGGTGATTACCTTTGTCTCCGCACACTGTTTTGAGCCATCGAAGACATAGCATAATCTAAAAAGCCATAGTCCCTCGTAGGCACGAAGAACAGCCACCGCTATCCGCAGGCAGAGCAGTTCCCGCTCCTCACATCGAGACGTTCCAAACAGGCAGCCCGCCCCCTGCACATCAAAAACACCACCCAGCTCTCACCACACGCGGTGGAAGAAACGGCTCACCATGCCGCGCGCCGCATCCGGCTTGACGTAGCGAGTGCCTTCACCCGAAGCGATGGCCGGCACCTGCATGGGGCCCTTTTGCGTGATGACCTTCATGGATTTGATCTCAATTCGGGCCACCGGGCAGTCGTTGGCATCCACCGGCATGAGGGAGATGCGCTTGAGGGTCTCCAAGCCGGACACCACCTGGCCAAAGACGGTGTATTTGCCTTCCAGCACGCCGTAATTGCCCAGGGTCACGTAGAACTGCGAGCCATTCGAACGGCGCTCAGGATTGACCTTGTCAGAGCGACGGGCCATCGCCACGGCTCCGACACGGTGCGGCCGTTTGATCTCGGCAGGAATCGTTTTGTCCTCGCCACCCGTGCCCCATTTGGCACGTGCGGACTCATCTGAAGTCAGCGGATCACCGGTCTGCACCAGGAAGCCTTCGATGGCACGGTGGAATGCCAGGCCGTTGTAGATGCCACTGTCGCAGTGGTCGATGAAATTGTTCACCGTCTGCGGCGCGTCGTTTGGAAACAGCTCGATCATGACCGTTTCACGTGTGCCGCCGAAAGACACTTCCATGACGGCGATCTTCCGCACCGAATCTTTGGCCCACAGCGCAGGGTCTTCCAGCTTCTGGGCAGGAAGACGCGTTGGGGTGGTGGTTGCGTAAGGAGTGTACTGGGTGACGTCCGTTTTGCCGGGGGGGGCGGTGGCTGCGCCGCCAGACTTGTCCACAGACTTGAAGAGCGCCTTCTGGGCTTCCTCAGCCAGCTTGTCGATCTCCTCGGTGGAGGGAGTCTTGGCCGGGGCCGGCACCACGGGGATCGTGTTGGACCGGAGGGATTCGGGGGCCTTGATCTGCTGGGCGGTCAATGCGGCGTGGCAACCAAAGGCCAGGAGGAAGGTCAGAAGCGGGGTCTTCACGTGTCGTGCGGATTTGAAACAGGAAAAAGCAATTGCCATGCCGCGACTAGCGAAGAGTGGAAGGAACCGCAGGGCTGGCAGGTGCGGCGCGGCTTGGCGCAGGCGCGGGGGGCAGTGCCGGTGCAGGTGCAGGTGCTGCAGGCTCAAGACTCATGGGCGCGGCGGGCTGTTCGGCCCGGGCTTGGTAGCGCATCTTCGGGTTGCCACGCGATTTGCGGGGAGGCAGCCCCCAGCTCACATCGAAGGCATCCTGCTGCGCCACCGTGGGATGGCGGGAGTCGATATGCTCAAAGGAACCGCAAGAGACGAGGAAAGTGGAGGCAAGCAGAGCGGCAAAGATGAAGCGCAGAGATGTCATTGTTTGGCAAAATTGAATTCTTAACGAGATCCGATACTAGGCGGGCTGTCTCTAGCTGGCAAGATCGAAGTCTTAGACGCAGCCCCCCTACCTTTCGTTCAGTCTCCAGGCGCACATCTCCCGCCCCCACAGATCCATGCCGTGCAGATGTGTTGGCGCGGTCCGCTCACAGCCTTCGTGGCCGCAATGATTTCCATGTTCTCCGTGACTAGCCCCTGTCGGCCGATGCCGCAGTTGCCGCCGGATCCACGCTCAGGGTCGCGGCGGACTGCTCGGCACGGGCATTGTATTGGTAGCGCATCTTCGGGTTCCCCCGTGCTTTGCGTGGTGCCAGGCCCCAGCTCACATCATTGGCATCCTGCTGGGAAACCGTGGGCTGACGTGAATCAGCATGCTCAAAACTACAGGAGCTAAGCAGCGTGGTGGCAAGCAGAGCGGCAACGAGGAGGCGCAGAGATTTCATGAGTTGGCAGGATGGAATGCTTTAGAGCACGTGCACAGGCAGGCTGGCCCTGACCGGCGAGATCGGGAGTCTTGGACGCCGTCCCCGCCATTTCGTTCACTCGCCACGCACCAGACGCACGGCCACATGATCGGTGTCGGGCAGGATGCGTTTGCGCAATTCCAGGGTCACCCCAATCGCCTGAAACTCCTCCAGCACGCAGGCAGCCATCTCCGCAGCGAGGGTTTCGATCAACCTTCGTGGCCGCTCCGCCGCCAGGGCCTGCAGTCGTGCGGCGACGGCGGCGTAGTCGATCGTGGAAGTGATTTCATCGTTCATCGCTTCGAACCGCCTGCGGATGCGCAGGGTCACGTCCGCCACCAGCACCTGCGCCTCAGCCCGCTCCACTTCGGGAACACCGATGTGCGTGGTCAGTCGCAGGGCGGCAATGCGGATTTCGTCAGGGGGAAGCATGAGGTGGGGAGTTTTTAGCCGGGGCTTGGGATCTGACAATGCGGAAGTCCCCGCAGGTGTCGGAGTCTTGGGCACTTCCTTCGTCGCTCCACCCAACAGCCCCTTGCGCAGGCACTCATCCAGCAGGATGCGGGTGGGAATGTTCAGGTCCATCTGCAGGGCCTCGGCCAGCGGCAGCCATTGAAAGGCCTGCGCCTCCTCGTTCAGCACCACCTGCGGCTCCGCCTCTGCACAGCGGGCGATGTAGTTCAGCAGCAGGAAGTGCGCGGAACGCTGAAACTCCACGGGCTCGATGCAGTCCTGCACCATGACGAATTCAATGCCTTGTAACGTGAGCGCCGTTTCCTCCAGGATCTCGCGCACCAGCGCCTCCTCGCATGACTCACCGCGTTTGATCTTGCCCCCCGGGATGCCCCAGCGGTGGCTCCATTTGTGCGTGCGGATGAGCAGCATCTCCCCTTTCGAATTCAAAATGAGAGCGCCCACCGTGGACACCGGGTAGGCGCCATCTCCCCCCGTCAGAGCCCCCAGCAGGGCGGGCAGCCGTGAGAGATCCGGCACCAGCATGTCCGGCGCGGCGGTCATGAGCGTCTCGGCGCTCTCATACCCCGTGCACGTGGCGATGGTCACCACCCCCGCAGCGTGGCCCGCCTCAATGTCATGCCGCATGTCGCCGATGAAGGCGGTCTCAGCAGCCGCCATGTCCAGTTCCGCCAACAGCGTGTGGATTTCCGTGCGTTTGTCGATGACACCGCAGCGCATGACTTCAAAGGCTTCCCGCACGCCCAGCGCCTCCGCCTGGGCCATCACATGCGGCAGCGGCGCACTGCTCAGCACCACTAGGCGCCGGCCCGTGGCGGCCGCGAACTGGATGAACTCCCGCGCATGAGGCAGGATCTCGATGTCCGCATGCGCATGGGTAAAATGCTCCAGGTAGAGCTCCTGCAGGCGCTCCACCGCCAGGCCGGGCAGCACCTCCGCGAAAAACTCGGTGTACGGCAGGCGAAAGCGCCCCTTGAACTCCTCCCGCGTCATTTCCGCGGCACCGGCGGCACGCAGCATGCCATTCACAGCACCCACCACGCCGGGCAGGTCATCCACCAGCGTCCCGGACCAGTCGAACAAGAGATTCCGAATCATGTGCCGCCCGCCTTAGCTGCGGCCGCGCCGCTTTGCAAACCTTTCACCGCTGCCGACGACGACGCAGCGACCACAGCCCCGCCACCCCCAGCAGCAGCAGGCTGCCCGGCTCCGGCACCGGCACGGGTGAGGTCACAAATTCAATGCCGTAGTTGATCTGGTCTTCCCCCTCCTGAATCCAGAACGTGTAGTTTCCCGAAGGCAGCGGCCCGTCAAAGCCGATACCGCCAAACTCCGGCCCGAGATCCAGCAGCGACAGCAGATCGACGTAGGTATTCCCAAAGCCATCCTGTCCGTAGCCCCAAAGCGCATTGCTCAGGTGGTTGGAGGGATCGCTCATGTTGATCGATCCGCCATTGGCGATCGCCATGAAGGAGTTGTTCGTCAGGCTGCCGCTCTGGGCCGAGTAATCCACCAGATTGATCCCCGTCAGGTAATAGCCTGCGGCGATGGTGAAATTCCACACATCCGCATCCAGCGGCCCGGTGCCCCCCAGCGAACCCATGGTGCCGGAAAACAAATTGACCCCCGAGTCCAGGGTGCCAATGAGCGTCGGCGCATTGCCGTCGCCAGACAGGTCCCCATTGATCGTCTCGTCCCAAGTCAGCGCCTGCACCGAGCCGAAAGGCAGGGCAAGAGCAGCGAGGAGGGCGAGAATGCGAGAAACCGGCATGTTATTGTAATTATATTAAACGTTGTTAATATTGTCAATTGTAGTGATTGTTTTCCTAAACTGAAGTTTCTGCTCTTCCCACTTCAGGCTCGCTTCTCACCTCCGGCCCCTGCATTTTGGCCCGCATGCGTCCCCTGCTCTCCTTGCTGGCCCTCCTCTGGCTGCCCTCCTGTGTCCACGTCTTCACCACGCATTACGACTACCAGTCCAGCGCCCCGGCGCCCACGGCAGGCGGCAGCGCCTTCCGGGTGGAGTTCATTCCCAAGGCCACGGAATCCGGCGTGGCCCTCAGCGCCATGGTCGTCGGCGGGGCCTTGGTGTCGGAAGTCGGCCCCTACCAGATGCGCCTGCACGCCTTTGGTCAGCCTGGGGATCAGCAGTGGTTTGAAGTCAAAAGCATGCGCCTCAGCGCTGCGGACGGCTTCAATGCCCCCATGGAGCCCCGTGGCTTTGCCGGCCGGGCCGAATTCCAGCCCATCCACCCCCCCGGCTCTACCCGCGCCAGCCTCCTCCTCGGCCCCTACGTCAGCCTCGATGCCAAGAAGCAGCACGACATCGTCCTGGATGCCGAAGTCGTCGTCAGCCGCCGCAGTGGCCTCTCACGCGGCAGCCTGCGCATCCCGCTCAAGCTCACCAAAACGAAGCGCCGTGAAAGCACCAACGTCATCGCCGAAATCGCCCATGACATCCGCGACCGCGACAAGCCCACCATTCCCGCCGGCCTGCCCCCACCCCCGGAGAAGCCGTAGCTCCCTGGAAAACATTGAGATTTACACCGCAGAGGCTGGAACGCCGCAGAGGTTGTTTCAGAAGAACTCTGCGGCGTTCCCATCTCTGCGGTGTTGATCTGATCTGTAGACTCCCACAGCATTTTGCCGCTTTACAGTTCACGCTCGTTCGCTCCAATGCCGCTCCACCGGTCGCACTGACCGTCGTGATTTCTCCACAGCAAACCCACAACCACACTCACACCATGGGCAAAATCCAATTCGGTTCCGAAGTCTACACCTGGTTCATGCAGGGCACCGGCAAAGGCTACGACAACAAGCTCGACCACATGATCAAGGTCGCCTCAGAAGCAGGCTTCACCGGCATCGAGCCGATGGTGCTGGAGATCTCCCAGAGCGCCCTCGGCTGCTCCAAGTACTGGCTCGGTGACTTCATCGACCCCATCAAGCTCAAGGACGTGCTGCAGAAGTACAACGTGCAGCTCGCCGGCCTCGCCCTCGTCTGCGCCTGGGACGGTGAAACCGAAGCGCCGAACGAAAAGGAAGCCGCCGACTTCACCCTCAATTTCCTCAAACACTTCCCCGGCTCCATGCTCGGCACGGTGACTCTGCCAAGCGGTCGCAAAGACAACCTGCAAAATCGCCGCCTCAACATCGCCAAGAACGTCAACCGCGTCTCCCAGCGCGCCGCTGATCTCGGCATCAAGGCCTCTTACCACCCGAACTCCCCGCCCGCCTCCCTCGTACGCACCCAGGAAGACTATGATGTCGTCCTCAGCAGCCTCGACCCCAAAGTCACCGGCTGGACCCCTGACGTGGGCCACATCATCCGCGGCGGCATGGACGTCATCGCCACCCTCAACAAGTGGCAGCACCTGGTGAACCACATCCATTACAAGGACTTCTCCGGCAACGGCGCCGAGCCCTGGGCCCAGATGGGCACCGGCAAGCTCGACTTCCACAAGATCACCGAGTGGCTCGTCTCCCGCAATTACTCCGGCTGGATCATCTGCGAAGACGAAGCCCACGTCGCCGTCGATGACCCCGATGGCGTGACCAAGCAGAACGGCGAATGGTGCAAAGCCAACCTGCAGCCGATCGTGGCGTAAGCTAGGCCACACGAATCTTTCGATTCACTCGACGCCTTCCCCTGAAAGGGGGAAGGCGTTTTTGATTGATCCGCGAAGGCTTTCCTGATTCGATAGGAACAAGAGCCCAAGCAGAACAAGCACATGGAAATTGTCATCGCTCTCTTCTTCCTGGCTCTGACACTGCTGGTTATCCTACCGACGCTTCCGCATTCGCGACGCCTTAGAGTGATTTTCGCCATCTTAGCCATTCCAGGGATCATCTTCGCGTATCGAGTCTTGGAAATGTTTGCGTCTACAGGAGCACAAAGTGCGCGTCTCGACGAGTTCATCAGAAAATGCGATAATCTCCTGAGCCAGGGAAAAACCGAAGAAGTGCGGGCGATCTTGGCAGACTACAGGCAGAAGTGCGGCGAACTTACCCCCCAGTCATCAGGCCTGGCATCCCGAGCCCATCTTCTTTATCATCTCATCAAGGAGAAAGAGATCGAGATCGAGTTGGCCAAACTGTCTGAGAAATAACACCCTCCATAGCTAAAATGCCTGCAATGAATGAAAGCGGGGGCGCGGGCCGGGGGCATTGGCTCCCTGCCCCGCCTCCGCTCTTCTCACTGCATGATCAACCACGAGTTGCTGACATACTGTCTCGTAAAAGCGCTCTAGCAGCGATGCTCCGATCTTTATGGATCCTTTATAATAATTTAGTTCCCGCTGAATCTAAATAAAACGTCCATTGTTTGCGCGTGATCCGAAGGAAAAGACATGATCAGCCCCAACCAGCAAAGCACCGGTCCCTCCACCCCCATAACTCTCGGGGAACTCCAACAGAAATGTGACATGATGGAGGGATACGTGGATCTGGGATTGCTTGAGGAAGCGATGCAAGTGATGCGCAAGCTCCCATCGGAGCTCAGGCTCACGGCTGAGGACGGCGACCTCCTCATGAACGTTCTCATGGAACCGAATTTGCCAGCCCAGCCTGCGATGGATGAAACAGGACGCCCCCCGGCATCTCACTCCTATGCGTGAGGCTGGAGCGACGCTGCGAGCGCGGCGGCCAGCCTGCTCACACCACCGCCCCCCCGGCGCTCGGTTTTAAACTGGAGCCAAACTGCGGCCACCACCTCCGGCTGGAGGCTAAGCTCCTTGAGGCCGTAACATCAACTCACAAACGGCCCAACCATGCGCCCTGCCGCAGCCGATGGCTTTGCGCAGACGCATCCCGGCCATGATCTTAGACAAACCAACCGTTCTCAGCAAGGTGCCGGAAGTCACCCTCGTCTTCTGGATCATCAAAATCCTCGCCACCACGCTGGGTGAGACAGGTGGAGATGCCGTTTCGATGTCGATGAATCTCGGCTACTTCCTCAGCACAGGCATCTTTGCCGTCCTGTTCCTGATTGCAGTGTTCGCCCAGATACGCGCCAGGAAATTCCATCCGTTGCTTTACTGGGCCACCATCATCGCCACCACCACCGTGGGCACCACGCTGGCAGATTTCTCCACACGCTCCCTCGGCATCGGGTATGCCGGTGGCAGCTTGATCCTGTTGGCGCTGCTGATGGCGTCCCTGTGGCTCTGGCATCGCGCCCTGGGTTCCGTGGCCGTGGACACTGTGAGCTCGCCCAAAGCCGAAGTGTTTTACTGGGTGACGATCATGTTCTCCCAGACTCTGGGCACGGCGCTGGGAGATTGGACGGCAGACACCGCTGACCTCGGCTACGCGGGTGCCGCGCTCGTGTTTGGCACGATGCTGGCCCTTGTCGCTGCAGCCTATGTGTGGACGAAGATCTCACGCACGGCCTTGTTTTGGGCGGCTTTCATTCTCACGCGCCCCTTGGGCGCAGTCGTCGGCGACTTCCTCGACAAACCGCTCGATCACGGTGGCCTGGCCTTGAGCCGCTATTCCGCTTCTGCGGCCTTGCTCGGGCTGGCAGTCGTGTTGATCGTCTGCCTTCCAAACAGAGCTGCGAAGCGGTCCCATTGAGGACACTGACCTCGACCAAGCGGCTTTTGGAGCAAGAAGACACCCCTGATCAAACGTCCCGTCGAACTTCCAAGCAGCCCTGCATGAAAGTCACTTTTGCCATCGCGTTCCAAAAAGGTTGGACACCCCAACCTTGTTTAAGATAGCTTCGGAGAGCACTCCCTGCACGATTCCGCCCATCCCATGAAGTCCCTGCCCGCTGTTGCTTCTGCCCTGTTCCTTCTCGTCATCCTCAGCAGTTGCTCCTCCGCCCCCAAGCCCCCGGTGGATCCCTATGAATACCTGACGATCTCCGGACAGATCGACGGCAGCGAAAAGTTCACCTTCACCCAAGACGGTGTGAAATGGACGCACCTCCACTGGTCCGAGCCCGATGACATGACCTTCAAGGGCAAGCCCTGGAACAACCCGCGCAAGACACCGGCCCAGTGGGCCGAGTTTGCCAGCCTGGACCTCCCCCATGCCACCATCGTCCAGCGCAAGGGCCGCGACGTCGTGGCCCTGGAGCCCACCACTCGCGGCTTCATTCTCTATCTGGCCGATTCCCCCAACGGCGCCGGGCACTACTCCGCCACCATCGCCATTCCCAGGCAGCCGAAGAAGTGAGCAATCCCACTTCACCCATCGGTGTTCTCACTGGCAGCTGCCGCATGGTGTCATAAAACACCCTCCTCTAAATCCATGCAGACATGAGCATGCCCCGCGATGACCTGCCGTTCTGCGAGTGCCGTTGGCTTGAAAGAGCCGCGCATGACGAGCATTGCCCGATCGAGTTCGACCCGAAGCTCAACGAGTACAACCTGAAGTCCGCAGATGGCAGTTCGTGGCGGATTTATCACTGTCCATTTTGCTCCGGTCGCGCACCCGAGTCACTTCGATCTCAAATGTTCGCAGTGATTTCTTCACAGGAGGCCATCCGCCTTCACCAGCTCACGAAAAACATCACGAACGAAACCGAACTGCGGAACACTCTCGGAGAACCCACTCACACATTCGAGCCAGACGTTATTTCGGCAGCGGCCGAGGTGGATGGACATGCACGCGAAATTCGTACGGCCAGGAGCCTCACATACGATCAGCATTCCGATACAGCCACCATCTCAGCGACTGTCTCTCGTGACGGTCGTGTCAGCATCTCATTCAGCGGCAAGTATGTGGGGCCTCCTTCCTGAAAAATGCCACGGAACGTTATGCGTCGCCTCCTGCTCCCCATCCTCTCGCTTCTCCTGCTGGCTCCCGGTTGCAACCCCAAGCCACCCAAGGCCGTCGTCCCACCGCTGCCTGCCGTGAGAATGGAAGACGTCCCCGCCCCGGCCAGCGTGAGCGTCGCGATTCCGCGCGGATCAAACCTGCGCGAGGTGGCGACCACCGCCTACGGGTGCGGGGATTTCAGCGGCTTCGTCGCAGCGTTCAATGGCTTGGCCGACCCGGAGCGCGTGGCGGCCGGCGCCGTGCTCAAGACGCCCTCACTGCCCGCCGCCTTGAGTGATGCCGGACTCGACCCGGCCTACCAGCCAGCCTTCAATGTGCGGGCCCAGACCTGGGCGGAAATGCGCACCGCACTGCCGGACTATCAGCGCGAGCGCGATGCCGCCGGCGCTCGTGATGGCACCACCTTTGCCATCTCCGTCGCCCTCAGCCGCCGGCTCCTCCAATGCGCTGACAATATGGATGCCGCACTCGATGTCCTGGCCCATCCCCAAGCAGGCCACAAGCTGCCTCGCAGCACCCTCGGACAGTTTTACGGGGTTTCGGGCATGCTACGCTCCTTTGCCACCGGCCGAGTCGGAAGCCTCGACTACGACGTCTTCCTGGTTGAGAAAAGCTTTGGACTTGGCTTCACGTATGGCCTGATCTGGGTGAAGGATCTACATCAATGAACTCACCCATTTAAGCACAGATGCAGAACACCCAACCCGCTGGCATTACCGTGATTCCCACCGCAGCCTTCTTTGCGGCACCGGTACTCTATGGGATCGCATTGGGTCTTCAGGCAGTCTTCCCTGGCTTCGGAGAGCTATTCTTGTCCGAAGTTGTCTTCCTGGTGCTGCCCTGCCTGCTTCTCCTGAGTTTATTGATCTCAGTTATGCGACTGATTGCGGCACCTCCCAGGACGTGGACTCTGGGTTTCGCGGTGATGCTCAACCTTGTGACCACCGTTTTAGCGCTCAGCTTCACATGGATGTTAGTGGCGTTCCCACAGCCGAACTGAACAGACCACCAACGCACTCCCAATGACCACCGATACTGAAAGCGCCAAAGTCCTGATCGGCGGTTCCGAAAAGCGCGAGATCGTGATCGTGGATCACGACCCGTGCTGGACGGCGAAGTTTGACCATCATGCCGCGTGCATCTCCCAGGCCCTGGGCTCCAAGGCGCTCATCATCGACCATGTGGGCTCCACCTCCGTTCCCGGACTGGCCGCCAAACCGATCATCGACATCGACGTGCTCGTCGCAGATTCCGCCAACGAAGCCGCCTATCTGGATTCCCTGGTGGCCGCAGGCTACGTCCTCCGCGTGCGTGAGCCGGACTGGCATGAGCACCGCATGCTCCGCACGCCGGACCTGGACGTTCACATTCATGTCTTCACCCTCGGCTGCGTGGAGCACACCCGACATGTAATGTTTCGCGACTGGCTGCGCACCCACTCCAAAGACCGGCAGCTCTACGAGTCCGCCAAACGCAGGCTCGCGCAGCAGGACTGGCCGGACATGAACGCGTATGCAAACTCCAAGATCGCCGTGGTGGAGGAAATCCTCACGCGAGCCGCACCTGGCGTTTCTATTGAGTAAACGAGATCGAGAAGCTTTCCCATAGCCCTTCCTTGATCCAATCAGCCAGCATCAAATGCCCCTCACGAAGAAATCTCAACCTGCTAACATCACCTTGATTCCCACTGTGATATTCTTGGCGGCACCAGGGCTTTATTGGATCCTATTCAGTCTGCAGACGGTCTTTTCCTTTTTCAGTGATCAATTCATAGGCCCACTTCTCCTGCTCGTGCTCCCCTGCCTGCTTCTGCTGAGTTTATTGATCTCTGGAATGCGAATGGTTGCCCCACCAAGAACGTGGACTCTGGGGTTTGCGGTGGTGATCAACCTTATGACCACTGTTTTCGCGCTCGGAATGGCTTGGCTGATACTGACCTTTCCAGATTAAGTCTGACAGTAAGGCTCCATCAGTTCGTACCCGCCATTCCAGAAAGGAAAGCGAGCATGAACAAACAGCGGCTGTGAGTCTGCCTCACACCACCGGCCCCGCCACATCCTTCCACTTCGCGTGCCATTCTTTGAACACGATCGGTGAGATCTCGCTGGGCTTGATTTCGCTACGGCCGCCCCAGAACACGTTCGTGTATTCCAGCGGGATGCCTTCTTCAGCCAGGTGCTTGTCGATGGCGGCCTTGTGAGCGAGCACCATCTCCTTGTCCGTGCCGTGGATGACGCCCATGATGTTCACGTTGGCAAAGCGTTCACCTCCTTCACGCCAGTAGGCGTGGGTCATGATGGTGTGGCGGCCCACTTCGCCGCCTGCACGTTCTTCCATGCCCTTCGGCACCTTCCAGTGGAAGAGCGCATTGAAGCGCGTGACGCGCACGCCGGTGGAGCTGGGCTTCACATGCTCCAGGAAGGTGGAGAAGCGGCCGATGACGCCTTTTTTGTCGAGCTGCTTGGCGACTTCACAGAATTTCTCAAACGAGACACCCGCAGCCTTGGCGCGGCCTTCCCAGGGATTGGGACCCACTTCGTCCACGCTCAGATCTCCCTTGAGATGCAGCAGCACATTCCACTCTTCCTCATCCAATTCAGCGATGTTGGTGGTCATCATCACGGCAGGCACTTCGGCGCGCTCGCCGGGCTCCAGCGTCTTGCGGCGCACATGGCCAACGCCCAGGGCGAAGATGCCGTGCGCTTCCATGGTGTAGTAGCTTTCCGCACCGATCAGCCTCGCCAGCACATCGCAATGCTGGTTGATGTCATAGCCCTGCGGCACTTTCAGCGTGGTCCACAGGCGGTAGTCGCTGCCGCTGACCTCGCGGTCCGTGGAGCGCAGCACCACGTGGCCGCTGAAGGGGTCCTGCTTGAAGAGGAATTCAAAGGCGGCGTCCAGCTTTTCCGTGGGCACCTTCCAGGCCACCAGCGCGCCTTCGGCCAGCTTGTTCGCCAGCAGGGTCTGACGCACGCGGCGGATCACCCCGGCCTTCAGCATCGCCTGGATGCGCTCCACCACCGTCTCCAGCGGCAGGCCGCACAGCTGTGCAATGTCCTGAAACGGCGTGGGGGTGAAGCCCTTGATGCGGTCCTCGCTCACGGCGAGAATCTGCGCGTTGATCGGGTCGGTATGGTCGGTGGGGAGAGTGGCGGCGGACATGGCGTTTGGTCGGGGGGGGAGGGCATCTTTAGCGGCGGCCCGCCGGAAATGCGAGATTTGAAATTTGCGATTTAGCACCCGCCAATTGCCGTCTAGGGTGCGCCCATGGACAAACGCAAGCCCACCGCCGCCATGCGCAGGCGCCACAACCTCATCACGGCGTGGCGCGGCGTGGAGGACGGGCCGCTGATGGACCTGCCCACGCTCAGAGTGGGAGACCTGGCCACGCAGATCATGGCCAAGGCCGGCATGGCCAACCGCGTGAAGCTGGAGGACATCCTCGCCGCATGGCAGGAGATCGTCGGCGCGTTCCTGTTCAAACTCACCCGCCCGGACACCTTTGAGCGCGGCATCCTCAGCGTCCGCCTCATCCAGCCCACGGCCCACCATGCGCTGATGCAGGAGAAAGTGAAAATTCTCAAACGCCTTCAGGAGAAGCTGCCCGATGCGAAGATCAAAGACCTGCGCTTCCGCCACGGGTGAATGAGAAATGAGGAAACTCGCATGACGAATTGTTTCCAACCGCGCCTCCCGTGACGTAATCACGGGCCATTCGCATCGCACCACTCCATCACTCCGCGTATCCCCTCTTCAATTTTCAGTTTTCAATTCTCAGTTCCCAGTTTTCAGTTTCTCCGCCTCGCCTCACCCTACGTGTACTTTAGGATCGAGGACGAGTTCGAGTAGGAGGACGAGGACGAACCAGACACACCACTTCATCTCTTCTTGAACTCTTACTCTCACGCCGCCCTCATCATCGTCGGTCACGGTTCCACCACGAACCCGGACTCCAGCTCCCCGACGCATCTGCACGCCGACTCCATCCGCCGCCGCAGCCTCTTCCGTGAAGTCGCCTGCTGCTTCTGGAAAGAGGAGCCGAATATGCGCGAGGTGTATGAGATGGTGGACAGCGAGGTCATCTACATCGTCCCGAATTTCATCAGCGAAGGCTACTTCTGCCAGCAGGTCCTCCCGCGTGAGCTGCGGCTCGACGGCCCCACCACGCAGCGAGACGGCAAAACGATCCACTACTGCGATCCCGTGGGCATCCACCCGAACATGACGCGCCTGCTCATTCAGCGCGCCGATGAAGTCGCCCCCCATGTGCCGCGTGATCAGACCAGCCTCGTCATCGTCGGCCACGGCACCAGCCTGAACGAAAACTCCACCAAGGCCATTCAGGATCAGGTCGCCCTCATTCGCGGCGGCCACTACGGCTTCGCCGAAGTCATCGACGCGTATATGGAGGAGGCCCCCTTTGTGAAGGACTGGGCCACGCTCACCACCGCGCCGAATGTCGTCGTCGTCCCCTTCTTCATCGCCGACGGCCTGCACAGCTTTCAAGACATCCCCGTCCTCCTCGGCATGCGCGAGGACGTCGGCGAGGCGCTGAGCGAGAGCGGTGTCTTCCATCAAAACCCGCACCAGCTCCAGGGCCGCCAGATCTACTACAGCGGCGCCATCGGCATAGAGCCGCTCATGGCAGACGTCATCCTCGATCAGGTGCACGACTTCGACGCCAAGCACCAGGTGCAGAACAAAAAGGGCATGCCCAACGACGAGGTGAAATCCTCCCTCGCCTACTGGTTGAATTCCGGCCTCGATGAGATCGGCGAGATCCTCATCACCACCAACCCCGACGGCACCTACTCGCTCTGCCACATCGCAGATCGCGGCAAAGACGATCTGCAAGTCCATCACGAAGCGCACGATGCCCTCTTCATCGCCCGGAACGATGCATGCGGCACCTTCCGCCCGCTGCACTCCGCGCCAACCTTGAATCGCGGGTGGCGTCTCGATCTCACCGACCTCGACGAACTGCGCCTAGCGCTCGATTTCTTCTACCCCGCCGCCATCGGCATGGCGCGTGCGCTTGAGCAGGAAAAACTCACCGCCGTCCCCCTGCGCGATCTCCTTGGCCGTCAGACCGGCATGTACCGCTTCGTCAACACCATCACCGATGATCAGGCCCACGCGCTCATCGGCAAGACCTGCGCGAATACCAAATGCCTCCGCCGCATCCTCTGGCCCCTCACCGCCACCCAGCCCATGGCCGGAGCCGCCGCCGCCAAAACCCAGCCCAATCACGTCCCCAACGCCATGCCCCTGCTCTGCATCGAAGCCTGCACGCACGTGGTGTCAGCGGCACGCAAAGTGGCGCGGGAGAATCATGAGGCGAATGCAGCGAAGAGTGCAGTGTGAACCTGCGCACATCCCCGAATCATCGGCTCACAAATTCTCAGCCTTGTGCACCGCGACACCGTAGTACGCACAAACTTTGGCAGCGGTGGCAAAGCTGATGATGGAGGTGGCACAGGCGAATTTCTTGAACTTGATCAATGCGCAAATCAGCCGGTACGGCTTCACCTGCAGCAGGTGGGCAAGAGCCCCCACCGTCACAAAATCTGAGATCGTAACACAGACCGGCAGCATGGACTCAGCAGCAGTCACAGAAGCAGGCTTCTCCTGCCGCCGAATCACGTCATTCAGGTCCTTGCAGCCTTCCGGCAGCAGGTAGCGCGGCTTTTCGGAATCTGAAAGCATCAGGTCTTCGTCCACAGCCCATTCATAGCTCATCTAGGTTCTTTTTCCAGTCCCTTGAGACACGGCCCCTGTTTGTCTGCCATTGTTTGGAATCTTGAAGCAATTCCACCCAAGAGTGTGGATTGACAACCGCCCCCCCTCGCTCTATCCCGCCCCATGCGCATCCGCTCATTCAAAGGTCTCGTCCCCACCCAGAAAAACGCCCCCGAAGTCGCCGCCGTTCCTTACGACGTGGTAAACCGTGAGGAAGCCGCCGCCCTGGCCAAGGGCAAGCCCTTCAGCCTCCTGCATGTGGACCGCGCCGAAATCGATCTCGATCCCGAAATCGACCCCTATTCCGCCCCTGTTTACGCCAAGGCCCGCGAGAACTTCGACCGCCTGCAGAAGGACGGCATCCTGGTGCGCGAGGCCAAGCCCTGCATGTACCTCTACCGTCAGGTCATCGCCGGCCACAGCCAGACCGGCCTTGTGACCGTCTGCCACACCGAGGACTACGAGAAAGACATCATCAAGAAGCACGAAAAGACCCGCCAGGACAAGGAGGACGACCGCACCAACCTCGTCGATGCCCTCAACGCCAACACCGGCCCCATTTTCCTCACCTACCGCCAGCGTCCCGGCATCAGCGCCCTGATTGAAAGCTTCATGAAGGACGAGAAGCCCATCAACGACTTCACCGCCCCCGATGGCGTGCGTCATCAGCTCTGGCGCCTCTCCCTGGGCCTTTGCGTGTCCCTCACCGGCCTCTTTGATAGCCAGGTCCCCTGCGCCTACGTGGCAGACGGCCACCACCGCGCCGCCAGCGCCTTCCGCGTCAGCAAGCTCCGCCGCGAGGCCAATCCGAACCACACCGGCGAGGAAAACTACAACTGGTTCCTCAGCGTCCTCTTCCCCGGCAACGAACTCAAAATCCTGCCCTACAACCGCGCCGTCAAAGACCTCAACTGCAACGACCGCGAGGAGTTCCTCAAGAAGGTCGGTGAAGTCTTCACGATCAAGCCCACCACCCTCAAGTCCCCCACCAAGCCCGGCCAGTGCTGCATGTACCTCAAGGACCAGTGGTATGAGCTCAACTGGGAGGCCGCCAAAGACGCCAGCCCCATCGACCAGCTTGACGTCAGCATCCTGCAGGACCGCCTCCTCAAGCCCATCCTCGGCATCGACGACCCTCGCACCAGTAAGCGCATCGACTTCATCGGCGGCATCCGTGGCACTGCTGAACTGGAAAAACTCGTGAACGCCAAGGAGCACACCGTCGCCTTCTCCATGTTCCCCACCACCGTCGATCAGCTCATGGCCATCTCCGATGTCGGCCAGATCATGCCCCCCAAGAGCACCTGGTTTGAGCCCAAGCTCCGCAGCGGCCTGTTCGTCCACACGCTGGAAGGCTGAGCCGCAGACGCGACGCCATTCGTAGGATGGGTGTGGCGACAGCCCGCCCGTCCAACAGCGTGCCGCAACCACCATGGCTTACGAACTTCCTCGCAGCCGGGCGGTTTGGCTGAGGAAAGTTGGTTTGATGACGAGCACTCTGCCCGCCAAACACACCCAGCCTACGTCCGAGAAAGCACGCTTTCCTTCAAAGCCACGCCTCTACTCCACCCACATCCGCTTCGCCTTGCGCCGCAGGTGCCTGTCCCCCGGCAGATTGATCTTCGCCGCACCGTCCGGCGCCAGCATGCCCATCGCTGCATCAATGACATCATGCTCGATGCCCGGCAGCTCCCACGCCTCCCGCAGCCACAGGGCAAACACCCGTGACGACACCGCCGGATGCAGCGCCAGCAGCTCCGGCGTGATCACCAGCGAGCGATCCTCCTTCACCTGCCCGTCCGCCATCAGAAATGCCAGGGCCTGACGCTGCAGCGCATCATCATCCTGCTCCGCCAGCGAGCCCAGCCGTAGCACCTGCGGCACCACGTCACGGGCAAAAATATCGTTCAGCAGCGGCAGCGCCTCATGCCTCACCCTGTTCCGGCGATGCTTCGGGGAGGTGTTGCTCGAATCTTCCCGATACTTGAAGCGCTTGGATTTCAGATACGCATCGATCTCGCTGCGCCGTGCTTGCAGCAGCGGGCGCACCAGATGCAGGCCCGAGTCCAGCCGCTGCACCGCATGAATGCCCGCCAGCCCCGCCAGCCCCGTGCCACGGCAAAGATTCGCCAAAATCGTCTCCGCCTGATCTTCCGCATGATGTGCCAGCAGCGCGACCCACACGTCATATTTCTCCGCCATGCGCAGCAGAAACGCATGCCGTGCCTCACGCGCCGCCGTCTCCGTCGAAACACGGCTTTTCTCCGCCAGCGCCGCCACATCCTCCGTCTCGATCTCGCACTTCAGCCCCAGTTTCTTCGCCTGACGCCGCACAAATGCCGCATCGTCGATCGATTCCTTGCCGCGCAGACCATGGTTCAAATGGCAGAGAATCAGCTGGGTGAACCCCGCCTCCCGCAGCAGGTGCAGCAGCGCCACCGAGTCCCTCCCGCCCGAAATAGCCAGCAGCACCGGTTCAGCAGGATCACAGGCAGCAGGCAGATTTAAGAGGATGGCAGGCACGGTTGGCATCCTTAACGATTTAACCTCATCCACCATTCAGTAAATGGGAATCCGTCATCCATCCTTGCAGTAAGCCGTGGTTTCGACACCTTGCATGCCCCTTTCCCACCATGGCCACCAAGAAAACCACCCCTGGCATCTGTTACCTCGTCGGCGCCGGTCCCGGCGATCCCGGACTTCTCACGCTCAAGGGAAAGGAATGCATCGAGGCCGCTGACGTCCTCGTTTACGACTACCTCTGCAACCCCGAGCACCTGCGCTACGCCAAGGACGGTGCCGCAAGCATCTACGTCGGCAAGAAGGCCGGCGACCACACGCTTTCGCAGGAGGAAATCAACAAACTCATCGTCAAGCTCACCACCGAAGGCAAGACCGTCACGCGCCTCAAGGGCGGCGATCCCGTACTCTTTGGCCGTGGGGCTGAAGAAGCTGCCGAGCTCCATGAAGCCGGCGTGAAGTTTGAAATCGTCCCCGGCATCACCTCCGCCATCGCTGGCCCTGCCTACGCTGGCATCCCGGTCACGCATCGCTCCCACGCCTCCCAGCTCACCATCTTCACCGGCCACGAAGACCCGACGAAGCCGGACACATCTCTCAATTACGCCAAGATCGCCCAGGCAGACGGCACCAAGGTCTTCCTCATGGGCGTGGAGCGCATCGAAGAAATCACCCGCGAGTTCCTCAAGCACGGCGCCAATCCGGAAACCCCCGTCGCCCTCGTGCGCTGGGCCACGCACAGCCACCAGCAGACCCTCGTCGGTACCCTGAGCGACATCGCCGCCAAGGTGAAGGCCGCAGGCTTCAAAGCCCCCGCCGTGGCCGTCGTCGGCGACGTCGTCACCGAGCGCCCGCAGCTGAACTGGTTTGAAGACCGTCCGCTCTTCGGCAAAAGGATCGTCGTCACCCGCACCCGCGCTCAGGCCAGCGTGCTGACCAAGCAGCTCTCCGTCCTTGGAGCCAACGTCATCGAAATCCCCACGATCCGCATCGCTCCCGTGGAAGATCAGCTCTCCTTCGGCGAACTCGTGCAGGACTGCCACACTTACGACTGGATCATCTTCAGCAGCCCGAACGGCGTGGACGCCTTCTTCACCATGTTCGACAAGCTCTACAACGACGCCCGCAGCATCGGCGGCGTGCGCATCGCCTGCATCGGACCCGGCACCGCCGAAAAGGTGAAGGCCCGCCACCTCGCCGTCGATCTCATGCCCGACAAAGGCAACTACGTCGCCGAAGGCCTCGTCAAAGCCTTCAAAGACCACCAGGACATGGACAACGTGAAGGTGCTCTGGGTCCGCGCCCAGGAAGCGCGCGAAGTCATCGCCAACGAACTCAGCGGCATGGGCGCCATCGTCGATGAATGCGAAGCCTACCGCACCGTCGCCGAGACCGAGGACAACCTCGAAGCCCTCGCCCGCCTCAAAGAAGAAGGCGCCGACATGATCACCTTCACCAGCGCCTCCACCGTCGAGCATTTCCTCAATCTCAAAGTCGCCCTCCCCGAAGGCATCAAGATCGCCAGCATCGGCCCCGTCACCAGCGCCGCCATCAAAGCCCGCGGCCTCAAGGTCGATGTCGAAGCCAAGGAAAACAGCATCCCCGGCCTCGTCGCAGCAATTGAGAAGTTTTGGAAATAGGGCGGATTTTCGGTAATTTCACAGGTGCCCAGGCGGCGGATGTCTCCGCAGCCTTTTTTCGAACGTACGAATGATCTGATGCTCGTCGCTGTTCAGATTCAAAGCCTCGACTGTAGCCCTGCCAATAGCCGTTATGCCGTTCAAGCGGAATCCCATCCAGCGAAAATGATGATTCCAGGAATGCTCACGGGGATGAAACAGTCGCGCAGAGCGCCCGCTGTGGGGATCACGGGCATTCTACCGCGCTCCTTTCCGCAATGAGCAGTGGATGCAGGCCAGCGCAAGATTCTCCATGTTGGACATCCCTCCTGCCACTTGCGGTATTACATGATCGACATGAAACGTGGCCGCCTGACCAATTTGCGACAATCCGCAGTATTCACAGCGATGCTTTGCCCTGCGGGCCACACGCTTGCGCAGGCTGACAGGGATGGACGTTCGCTCAGTCCTTCAACGCTTTAACCTGAGCACCCAGTTTCAAAATCGACAAGGTCGTGGCCATCTGCACCAACCCCTCGGCCTCCTTTTTCTCACCAGTGGTGAGCCTGCCTTTTCGACCTTGCTCACCGAGTAAAAACTGCAGCCGTGCATCCAGCGCCTTGGGAAAACGCAGCTTGGCCAGCTTGGTCGGCATCGGCACCGTGAGTTGAACAGTTCGGCTCATGATGAGGACATATTAAAGCATGTGCATCATCTCGCAATGCTTTCGTGAGCGAGTCGGCGCCGCCATCAAGGCCCGCGGTCTCAAGGTCGATGTCGATCCCCGGCCTCGTCGCTGCGATTGAGAAGTTTTGGAAGTAGAGCGGAGAGCCCAGATCAAAGCCGCGCCCATGGCGAAGTCTCCAAGCGTGCGTTCTCGGTGATGTATCCCTGCCCATTCGTCTCGAAGCCCGCAGCGGCGAGATCCAGCTCTTCCGTATTCGGGCTGACCGACGGCCATGAGGAGGTGCGAGCCGGCCACGCGACATTGATGCAGCTGCCGCCAATCATCTCCGCGCTGCGCTCAATCAGGGCAGTCTTGACGCCTTTGGGCCCGGTTTAGGCTGCCAGCGTCTTCCCGCCGCCGATGACCTCATACTGGCCGCGTGGTTTATTACTCATATGCGAGTCCTTTTTTTCGAAGATAAGCTCGTGCGGAGTCCGCCATCACCACCATTCCGGCCCCCAGCATGATGATGTCCTTGATGACCAGACGCCCGCGCCCGCTGAGATAGGGAAAGCCATGCTCGGTGTCTCCTAAAGCAGGCACCCAGTTCTCAGGCGTCGTGATGAGAAAGCTGAGCGTTGTGAGGGACATGATCGCCACCAGAAAGCCACCCAGCGCGGCGATCTCCGGCCGCCACGGATGAAGACCGAGCATCAACCCATAGAGGACGATGACCGCACCGAGGCCATAAGCAAAGAGGTAGGTGCGGTTCTCACGATGCCACTCCCGATTGGCCGGGACCAGCTGACCTTCGGCGTTCATGTGCCCTTTGTACTCCGGCGCCGGGTACTTGTAAAAGAAGCCCATCAGCGGGCTGTTTGCGACGAAGGGCACGATGCCATCCGCCTCATACTTGAATGCCTTCAGCCCCCCGATCCAAAGCAGCACAACCATCAATCCGATCCGCGTAACGATCACCCCCAGATGTTCGGCCCGTGCGGCAAGTTGAAGAAGTTTGGCAATGGTATTCATGCCTGAGACTTAAAGTCACCCCAGGGCCGGCACAATGGACGGAAGGCGTCACTACATGGACAGATTGCGCCCGCCTCGAATGGTCGTCTCAAACTCCCGGAAGGCGGTGGGAGACATGCCCGTGGCTTTTTTGAACAGCCGGCTGAAATAGAACTCATCGGCAAAGCCAGCCTCCCACGCGACCTCCTTGACCGGACGCAGCGTGTGCAGCAGCTGCCACTTGGCATGCTTCAGCAACCGCTCACGAATGAGTTCCGTAAGCGTCCTGCCCCACTGCGTTTTAACCTGCCTTCCAAGCGCCTTCGCACTGATGTGCAGGAGCGCTGCATATTCGTGGGGACTCCGCTTCGTTTGATAATGCTCTTCAATAAGCTGCGTGAGGCGCACCAGCACAGGCGGACGGCTCTGGGATGCTCCGCTGGATTCGAGCTGCTACTGCTCCAGCTTGAGCCGCGTCGCTTTGATCAAGAAGACTTTCAAATAGGAAACCAGAATCTCCGCGTGAGCCAGGCCGGTGGTGCGGAGTTCCAGCGTCATCTGAGACAGGAGATGCTCTACTTCCGGCACGAGGCCCGCGTCCAGGCTGACGAGAGGCCGGCCATGGATGTCATTGAACAAAATTCCATTGCAGCCGACCGCTTCATGATAAGTCTCGATGCAGAAAAAATTGGCATGAAACTGCAGGCTCACGCCATCGAGCGCCGACGCCGGCTCTAAAAAGAACGTCTGATAGGGATTGAAGAACAACAGCGCCGGCCCACGAAAATCGTGGCTGGCGAGGTCCGCGTGGAATCGTCCACTGCCATTCCGAATCCATAGAACCGTGAAATAATTGCAGCGCTGAGGCTGCAAAAACTCCGACCCAGCGCGGATCCCCTCCAGCTTGAACGCCGCGCCGCCCTGTCGCGGATCGAACAAACGTAGAGGAATACCATTTGCTGGCCTGTGATCATTCATGCGGTGGAACTGGTCGGACGAGAAGCTGGTCCACGGCTTTAGTCTAGATGAATTCTCCGGCATTGAACTCTCAAGGTCGATGTCGAAGCCAAAGAAAACAACATCCCCCGGCCTCGTCGCAGCCGTGGAGAAGTTTTGGAAGTTGGGCCGAATGCCGATTTAAAAATCAGCATCTCAGCCGGCCTCTGGAAGTGCATGGTTACAGATCTTGGTATTTTGAGAACAGCTTTAATACCTTCTCTCTGACTTGGTCGCACTCGCCACGAATGCGGTCATCATCCACGTAGAAAGAGACCCAGCCATTGTTTTCAGCCGCAGGCGCCCCCCACACCCACCGGACGCTGAGCTTTTGAAAATAGAAGTCAGGAAGAGCGTGCTCCGAGGCCGTGAGCTCCTTGTGCCGTGCCGCAGCCGCTTTATCCTCATCGGTGCGTGGCTCAAGCCTCCCCCCTTTGCCTCACAACCTTCTTTTTTCAAAGTCATCATAAATGACACGTGCCTTTTTTTCCACTTCAGCGTTCTCGGCCACCCATCGTTGATACTGGGCAGGAGTGACGAAGTCCATGACGCGAAAGGAAAAGGAATACCTATTCATTGGTCGCATAACATACATTTGACTGACTCTCTCCATGGAAGGAGCAGGCATGTTTGGAAGACCCAAGCCTCCTGAAACAGGTTCATCACGCTCAACGGTCAGACAGGAAGTATCCTTTTTATATTTGACCGTCCAGCCTTTCGACAGTGTGGCACGAATATGCTGAAGCAAGGGCTCGCTTTTTTGCTCCGCATCTCCCGCACGCACGAACATAGGAGACAAAATGTACAGACTGGCGAGGAGCAGTACTTTCATGAGGGCGTGCGACGTTCGCTTGCACATCCCATCACAATTTCGCGGCATTGTCAGCAGCATTCTTCCATGCAGCCTAAGCCCCCGCATCCCCCTGCCCCAGCCTCTGCAGCAGGCTGCTCAATTCCGGCCCAATCAGCCGCAGCTGCTCCCGGTGCATGGCCGCCAGCTCCTCCAGCATGCCCTCCCCACGCGGGGTGAGGTGAATGTACACCTGCCGCCGGTCCTTGGCTGAGGCATCGCGCTCCACCAGATTCTCCAGCACCAGCCGGTCGATCAACCCGACGGCGCTATGATGCTTGATCTGCAGCCGCTCCGCCAGCTCCCCCACCGTGACCCGGTCCCGGCCAGGATACCCTTTGATCGCCAGCAGCGCCTGATGCTGCTGCGGCGTCAGCCCCGCCCCTCCTGCGGCATCTTCACTGAAACGAAGGAACTTCCTCAGCGCGAATCGAAACGCCGCTAGGTTTTCATACTGAGATTTGGAGATCGGTTTGCGTCTGGGCATGCCTTCGTGTGCAGCATTTTCGGGGCCATCCTTGTTTGACATATATCGCATTACGATACTAATTCACGAAATGCCAGTCCAACCAAGCCTGACAGCCGATATTGTGCCCCCGAGCCCGGACACAAACGTCAGGCTGGCCGATTTCACCACCTGCCCGCGCGTGTTTCTCATTTCTGCGGCGGCCCTGGTGGTGGGTGCCATCAGCACGCTGGCGGCCTATGCCTTGTCCTGGCTGATTTCTGTGATCACCAATCTGGCCTTCTACCAGCGCTTGTCGTCCCTGCCAGCCACGCCGCAGGGCCATCATCTCGGCTGGTGGGTCATCATGGTCCCAGTGATCGGCGCGCTGATCATCGGCCTCATGGCACGCTTTGGTTCCGAAAAAATTCGCGGCCATGGCATCCCCGAAGCCCTTGAGGCCATCCTGCTCGGGCGCAGCTTCATCCAGCTTAAAGTCGCCCTGCTGAAACCGCTCTCCGCAGCCATCTCCATCGGCACGGGCGGCCCGTTCGGCGCGGAGGGGCCCATCATCATGACAGGCGGGGCCTTGGGATCCCTCTTTGCGCAGCGCTTTTCTCTCAGCCCGGCCGAGCGCAAAACACTGCTCGTCGCAGGCGCGGCAGCGGGCATGACGGCCATCTTCGCCACCCCCGTCGCCGCCGTGCTGCTGGCCGTGGAGCTGCTGCTCTTTGAATGGAAACCCCGCAGCTTCATCCCCGTCGTCACTGCCGTCAGTGTCGCCGCCGTGTTTCGCGTTGTTTTGCTGGGGAGCGACCCGGTTTTCTCCATCCTCGCTCACGCTCCGGCGTCAGGCACAGAGATGGCCTGCGCGGCGCTGGTGGGCCTTCTGGTGGGTTTCGGTGCCGGTCTGCTGACCCTCCTCGTGTATGGCTTCGAGGATCTCTTTCAAAAACTGCCCCTCCACTGGATGTGGTGGCCGGCCATCGGCGCATTGATCGTTGGCATCGGCGGGGTGATCGAACCCCGTGTGCTCGGTGTCGGTTATGAAGCCATTCATACCCTCCTGCGAGGCGAGATCATGGGCTCCGCCGTGCTCGGCCTGCTGCTGGCCAAGGCCTTCGTCTGGTCTGCGGCCCTAGGCTCCGGCACCTCCGGCGGCGTGCTGGCCCCGCTCCTCCTCATCGGCAGTTCCCTCGGTGCCGCGCTGGCCCCGTGGCTTCCCGTGGGCGATGCCAGCCTGTGGGCGCTGGTGGGAATGACGGCAATGATGAGCGGCTCCATGCGCTGCCCCTTCACCGCCATGATCTTTGCGGCCGAGCTCACTTCCGACTACCACCTCCTCCCCGCCCTGATGCTGGGCTCCGTGACTTCCTTCGGCGTCAACGTGCTCCTGATGAAGCGCTCCATCCTCACCGAAAAATTATCCCGGCGCGGCCAGCACATCACCTGCGAATACAGCATTGATCCCTTTGAATTCACCCGCGTGCAAGACGTCATGGACCGCGAAGCCCCCACCATCCCCGCTCATCTGCCGCTGCAGGAGTACGCCGCACGCATCGCCAGGAGTGACGATCCGCTGAGCAAACGGCAGGCCACGCTCCTGCTCGATGACCAGCACCGCCTGACCGGCATCATCACCCGTGGCGATGTCATCCGCGCCCTGCAGCATCCGGAGGCAGAGAGCCATACGGTGGCAGATGCAGGCACGCGACATCTCATTGTCACCTATCCCGCCGAACCTCTGCACGCCGCTCTCGCCAAGATGCTCGATCACGACATCGGCCGCCTTCCCGTCGTCGATCCCGCCACGCCGACCCAAGTGCTCGGCTACCTGGGCCGCGCCGCCATTCTCTCAGCCCGCCAGCGGCTTCACCATGAGGAAACCGTTCATCCCAAAAGCTGACACACCGCCGCCCCTTTCCCACCATGCTGTTCATCATCAAAACCCTGCTGATCAAGCTCTTCATCGCTGCCGGTGCGGCAGGTGTCATCTATGCCCTCTGCTGACATGCCTCGTTTCCACTACTTCCGTGATGCCTTGTTCCAGACCGCCTGCATGGCCTACGGCATCAATCGCTGCTTCATCAAGCCCCACGCACTTCCGGGCTTCATGATGTTTCACTTCAATGACCTCTGGCTCATCCCCTGCGCGCTGCCGCCCGTGCTCTGGCTGCACCACCGTCTGGGGCTGCGTGCGCAGGATGGGCCGCCGCAGCCGGGCGAGATCGCAGGACACCTCGTGTTCTGGTCACTGCTCTTCGAATGGATCATTCCCAAACTCACCCACGCATCAGGAGATCCCGCCGATGTGGCCGCATACGCCCTCGGTGCCCTCATCGCCGGCTTGTGGTGGAACCGCCACCGCTGGCTCGCAGCCATCCGCATGGGCCTCAACACCCCGCTCACTCCTTCCCGATGAAACCACCTTCACCCAACCATGTGATGCCTCCAAAGCATGCGCCAGAGGGCCCCGTCGCCGATGCCTTGCTCTCCCAGCTAGCCCGTCTTGCGAAGGAGCAAGAAATCGAAGACGAGCCTGCGAGCTATGCCAGCCCGCCGTGTTATCTCGCCCAATTTTCCGACACGGACTTCGCTGACGAAACCGCCCAATAAAAACGCCCTCGTCAGTGTCCACTCCCAAATTGCGCCAATGGCTCGGCATCGAGCTCATCGAAGTCAGCATCACTGAAAAAGCCGTCTCCACCCTCGGCGGCGGACTCGCCATTCTGGCGCTGATTGCCATTTCCACTTACGCCCTCCCAACAGAGGGCGCGGCCGCCCTCATCACCTCCATGGGCGCCAGCGCCGTGCTGCTCTTTGGCGTGCCTCACGGCCAGCTTTCCCAGCCATGGCCGGTCATAGCAGGGCATGGTATATCCGCGTTCATTGGCGTCGCCTGTGCGCAGTGCATCCCTCATCCCGCCATCGCCGCAGCCTGCGCCGTGGGCTTCGCCATCGGGGCCATGCAGCAGCTCAAATGCATCCATCCGCCCGGCGGGGCCACCGCCTTCACCGCCGTCATGGGGGGCAGCGCCATCCACCAGCTAGGCTTCAGCTTCGTGCTCTTCCCCGTCCTCACCAATGCCCTCGTCATGGTGCTGCTCGCCGTACTCATCAACTACACCTTCCACTGGCGCCGCTACCCCAACGCCTTCCACCATCCCGCGCAGAAGCCCAGCTCTCCCACAGATGAATCCCTTCCCACTCACGAGGAAATCATCGCCGCCATCCGCGCCCTCGACTCCTTCGTGGACATCAGCGAAGACGATCTCCTCCGGCTGCTCGAACTGCTGAAGTCGCATTCAAACCCCTGAAGGCACAGAACCATCCCTCAACTTCCGGCCTCTGTGTGTTCAGCGTCTTCCTTGGTCAACTTTCAGTCTCATACCACGAGCCATTAAAACCAGGTCTGTGTGCTGGGCCCGGCGGAGAGGTTTTCTCAAACCGTTGCGAGACCAGCGCTCCGGGCGTAGGTCGGTCGTGTTTGGCGTCGAGCGCGTGTCCATCGCCTGCCGCCTCCTGCGCCAAACCGCCCGACTGCGAGGACGTTCCCACGCCGGGCTGTTTGCAAAACGCTCATAGACGGGCGGGCTTCGCCACGACCGTCCTACGCTGTCATACCCATCCCATCTCGCGAAAAGGGCGGCTTGCCTTCAGGACTCGTTTTCAACTGAGCGTAGTATCAATCCGCCTCTGCGTCATCACCGTCACCACCAGAATGAAGAAGCACATCACCACAGAAAACAGCGGAAACTGCAGCGCCGCAGGCAGGCTGTAAACAAGGGCCAGCGCAGGGATCCACACCAGCCAGTTCGTGATGAGCACCGTCGGGCAGGTGCGCGTCCAGAATTCGCGGTTCAGGGTCGGGCGCGTGCGTGCCCAGGAGCCGCCCAGCTCCACCCAGCGCAGGGCGATCACATACGTGGGCACAAACCAGACCGGGCTCATGATGAACTGATCCACCAGCACCTTCTTCACCAGCGTGCCGGCATCATGCGCATCCCCAAACATCCAGGTCTGGAAGTGATAAAACAGATCGATCTCCATGCCCCGATACCCCCAGAACAGCATGAGCAGCAGCAGACGCTTTCCTCCCCCCTCCTTCGGCAGCGTGCCCATGATCCGCTGAATGCCCGTGGGCATGAGTGCCGCGGCAAACATGGTGGAGACACAGGAAAAAGCGAAGGACCAGTGCGTCTTGAACGCGCCCAGCGACTCCCAAAAACCCGCCAGCGCCGGCACCTGATAATAGCTGACCACCAGAGCCACGGCGAACGCATTCAGCACCAGGCATGGCACACGATTCTGCCGAAACACCGCCACGATGGTGGCAAAGATACCAGGAGAGGATGGGGGAGAGGCAGGCATGTGGCGCGTCCCTGTTTCATGTCTGAGGAAGCCGGAGATGGCAAGCTGCTTGATCACACAGCCTGATCAGCGCCCAGCAAAAGAGCAACAGCTTGTGGCCGTCGCTCTTTCGTGAATTCCAAAGGATCAGACCTTACTTGTCCTCGCCGAAGTACTTTTTGCGCAGCTCGTTGCCGACGCCTTGTTCGGTGAGTTTCAAGAGGCCTTGGTTCAGCTTCTCACGCAGTGTGCTGTCCTGCTGCAGCGCGAAGGAGTAGTTCTGACGCTCAAACACAGGGCCGACCATCTGCAGTTTTTCGTCATTCAGTTTGCCGGCTTCGTATTGCAGCACGGGTGCATCGTAAACGACGGCGTCCACATCCTTGCTCTTCAAGGCGGCCACGCATTCGGTGACGGTGGCATAGGGCACCACTTTGGCCCCCTTGGTGGAGAGCCAGGTTTCGGCGGTACTGCCCTTGACGGTGGCCACTTTGCGGCCAGGCAAATCCCCAGGGCCATTGATGTCGCCCTTGAGAGTGTTGACGGTCAGGGTCGTGGTGAAGGAAGCGGTGAGCAAGGAGACCAGCACGATGCTCAGCAGCATCCAAACGATGGCCACGATACGACCACCAAGGCCAACGGGGCCTTTGTTGTCAGCGCCACCGACGAGCAGCGTGCTGATCGTCCACCAGAAGGACTCCAACATGCCCTTCTTGTAATCTTCCGGCCATTGGTCGCCGTTCAACGGATGCTCAAAGCGCCAGACAAGGTGGGAGATGATGAGCATCGTCACCATGAGCAGGGCGAAAGCACCGATGAGCTCGACGTTAAAGAGATTCCCGATGAGGGAGAAGATGCTGTCCGCAAAGCTGCCACTGCCGCCATTGACCAGCACCTGCAGGCCTGACTCATAGAAGGGCTGCGTAAAGTCGATGACTTCTTCGCGCTTGGCCGTGACGCTGATCGCACCCACGCCCACATCCGCCGTTTTGTTCTTCAGCTCCTCGATGATTTCAGCCGCGGTGTTCACCACCTTGACCTCGTAGTCCAGCTTCGTCTCACGTGCCAGCTGGTCCCACAACTCCGCTGCATAGCCCAGACGGCGGCCGTCCTTGTCGAAAGAGAATGGCTCCAGATTGCGGGTGACAACGCGGATCTTTCCTTCCGTTGGTGCAGCAGCGGGAGCCTGCGCGGCGGCTCCCGGGACAAAACTGAAAATGGAAACAGCAGAAAGGAGCAGTAAAAGGGTACGCATGAGAGGAGTGCTGACACTGCCTCACCACCGAGTTGAGTCAATACAATCCCTCGACTTTGCCAGCTTGCGAGGCCGCACAGTCTGCTCATTCATAAGGCATGACCGCCAGTTTCTTCCAGCAGATCACCACCCACGGAGCCGCCGTAAATCTTTCCTCACGCGCCAAGTTCAAGCTCACCGGTGCTGATCGCATTCGCTATCTGAACGGCCAGGTCACCAACGACATGCGCCATGTCAAATCCGATGAAACTCTCTACGCCTGCGTGACGGATGTGAAGGGCCGCATCGCTGCAGATGTATTTGTGCATGCCGAAGGCGATTCCCTGCTGCTGGACGCCGAACCCGATCTTCGCGAGACGCTGGGCATGCGACTGGAGCGCTACATCGTGGCCGATGACGTGGAACTCACCGATGTCACCGAGGAGTGGCAGCTCTGGCATGTCTGGGGTGGCACGGATAGCGTTCATGCCTCAAATGAATTCTCTCATCACTCCCTGCGCTCATCCCGCTTCGGCACACCTGGCCTGGATATCTGGCTCCCTGCCTCCGCCACCCCTCCCACCTTCGATGCCCTCCCCATTTTGACCGACGCCGACCTCGAAACCTGGCGCATCCTGCAAAAAATCCCCCGCTGGCCGCACGAACTGAACACCGAAACGTTTCCGCCGGAAGCAGGCCTCGAAGCTAGGGCCATGAACTTCACCAAAGGCTGCTACATCGGTCAGGAGGTGCTCTCACGCATCAAAACCACCGGCAAAATGCCACGCGAGATGATCGCCTTCGAATCCGACGTGGCAGTGAACGCAGGAGACGAGCTCTGGATTGAAAAGGCCGTCGGCAAAGTCACCAGCGTGACAAAGCATCCCACCACAGGCCAGACCATCGGACTGGCAATGATCCGGCAAGGAACGCCACATCAGGGCCTGCGCGTCGGTGGCAGTTCAGGAGCAATACTCTACCATTTTTAATAATGGCGTGGCTTTTCTCGCTCATAACCTCGCGCGAAAATCAAGCGAATCACCTCTCCCCACCGAAGACAGAACAAAAGCTGTGCACTCGGGCACAAGGGTTACATTTTCTCCCGGGCACATAGGTGACACTTTTTTATGGCTGGGGCGGCTCATCCAAGCGCATGCAGCACCTTGTTTTTGTGAGCCTGCGCGCAGGGTGGCTTTCCGAGCGAGGCCTCAGCCGAGCCGGGAGACGCCCGTAGCGCAGGCTCACAAAACACCGCCCCTCCCATCCTCGGCTTCACGTGGCTTGGCACCAGCCTGTTTTGGCAGATTTTTATGCCCTTTGACCTTCATGGTGCGCTCATCAAAAACGCCCAGTTCAAGATCTTGGAACCACACTGCCCAGCGCCCGTCTCCCACCGGCTCCAGCCCCACATCTTCGCCGCTGAGCACCTGTGTGAGATGCACCTCATGGCCGCTCCACTTGATCGTGCCTCCTGGCTTCACTTTGCGCCGGTGCCACTCCTCAGGGAACTCCCGTGCATCAGGCAGTCGCTGAGGATACTCAAGGCTCGATGGCCTGTAGTGTTCCGCAGGTGTGGTCTGGCCCAGCGCCTCGTGCGGGCGCTCGTGGTTGTACTCGCGGCGGAACTCGTCAAAGCAGCGCTGCTGCGCCTTGAGCGTTCGTGCTGGCGGTGATGCGGTGTGCTGTTCCAGCGTGCGATGAAAGCGCTCGTGCCGTCCGTTTTGCTGCGGCTTGCCCGGCTCGATGCGTTCCAACCTGATGCCCAGCCGCAACCACCACACGCTCAGTGCGCTGAGCCCGCCGAGCGTGCGGCTGGCAAAGGGCGGCCCGTTGTCCGAGCGTATCGCGCACGGCATCCCATGTTCCCGGAACGCGCTGATCATGATGGGCTGCACCAGCGGCCCTCCGGTCTTGCTGCCCAGGCACTGGCAGCGCAGAAGGTAACGGCTGCTGGCATCGGTGAGCGTCAGTGGACTGCACTTGCTGCCATCGCCCGTGCGGAACCATCCCTTGAAGTCCACGCACCACACCTCGTTGGGTGCACGTGCATGCCCCAGCGGCTGGCTGCTGGGCACTGCGCTGGCATGCGCGCGTCGCTTGATCGAATTGGACAGCCCATGCCTGCGCAAGATGTCGCTGACCGTGCTCTCCGCAGGATGCGGCCCCACTTCAGACTCGCGCTGCAGCCGTGCCAGAAGCTTTGGCGCGCCCCAGTGTGGCCAGCGAGCCTTGAGCCGCAGGATATGCTCGACGACCTCCAACTCCGTGGCGTTGGGATGGTGATGCGGTGCGCTGGATCGCTCCTGCAATCCCTCCGCTCCTGCCTGCTCGTAGCGAGCGATCCACTTGTAGACGGACTTACGGCTCACGCCGTATCGCCGGGCCAGCTCCGCTGGCCCATAGCCGCCGCTCAAATACTCGCCGATCATCTTCAACCGTTCCTTCATCTCGTCTGTTTGGTTCCAGGGCATCAGTCACCCTGTCACCCATGTCCCCGGGAGAAAGCGTCACCAACGTGCCCGGAACATACCAAAGCCCAGGACATCCTTTTGGGGAGAGGTCGGGTGAGGGGTAGCCCAAGTTGGCGAAGGATGCCTGTCGCCCCTCACCCCAGCCCTCTCCCCCGAAGAAAAATACTTTTTGATGTCGTGTGTCAGGGGCGGGGAGAGGGAGAACCGCTTTCGCCGTTCTGGATTGGTCGCATGCCTCATTATTAAAAATGCTCCGAGACAGCGCTGATTGAGATCGACTGTTAGGCTCATGGCTCCAGCATGCAGCACGCATAAAAAAGCGCATGGTCCGGAGACCATGCGCTGGGAATTGTTTCAGGAAGAAACTCTCACTATGGGAGGCTACTCTTCGCAGCAGCCGTCGTCGCAATCGGCAGCGCCGTCGCAGTCGTCGTCGTCGCCGTCGTCTTCTTCTTCCTCTTCTTCATCCTCGTCAGCGTCTTCTTCGTCGGACTCGCCGTCGCCGTCGTCGTCGGTGTCTTCTTCGTCGCTGATGCCGTCGTTGTCGTCATCGTCATCTTCTTCGTCGGAGATGCCGTCGCCGTCGTCGTCGTCTTCGCAGTCAGCAGCTTCGTCAGCGAGGGACTGGTCGTCTTCTTCGTCTTCTTCCTGCTCTTCGTCGATCTCTTCTTCGTCTTCGGTGTCTTCTTCCGTAGCGATTTCTTCCTCGTAGCTTTCCACGGACTCCTCATAGGAGGAGACTTCAGTCACGCTGATGGAGGTGCTGATGGAGGTGCTTTCGTAGTAGCTGCCGTAGTTGGAGATGCTCGAGTCGTAGTAGTTCCAGCCATCATAGTAGGTCCAAGCCGATCCACCAAAGATGGAAGTCAGCACATTGACGAAAGGAGTGAGCTTGCCCCATGAGGACTGGTAGTAGTCCGGGTAGTAGGACCGGGAGATGTTGCCATAAGCGCCCATCGAGTTTCTCAGGCGGCTGGTCTGGTACTGATACTTCGCATAGGTGCCACGGTCGGTGCCCTGAATGCCCAGAATCTTCGTGGCAAGGTTGATCAAGTCCGCAATCATGCGGGACTGATAGGACTTGGGTTTCGCGGATGAGGCAGCCTGCTTCAGGTTGCCGATCAGCTCTTCCATCTTCGGGCCCGCAGCCTGAATTTCAGCGAGTTCAGCGTCCGTGAGCTTGCCCTTTTTGCCGCCTTTTTTCAGAATGGCAACGGAAGGACCGAAATGGCTGAGGTACATTTCATAAGCGGCATCGAGGGATTTCACACCGCGGCCCACCTGGGACTTCGGATGTGCACCGCGGATGATGGCCCAGGTGGTGGAAAGCTGTGTCACGCCCTCACCTGTGGTGTCCAGGCCTTTGAGCATCTCAGGGCTCTTGTCTGCAATGCCTTTTTCAAGCTGATCGAGCCCCTTCGCGGTGGACTTCAGGGCAGCGTAAAATGGCACTGCCTGCTTGGACTTCGGATTGATGTCCTTGGAATTCTTGGCGATGAAGGCGACGGAGGCCTTCATGTCTTTTACCAGAGAGGCGGCCGTGGGCGGAGCACCTTTCTTGTTTTGGGCAGGCTTGCCCTTGGCTTTGGCCTCCTGGCCCTGAAGTGGCAGACCAGAAACGCCCAGCAGGCTGAGACTGGCGATAAACGCGATGGATTTAAATAGTGGGAGTCGGGATGTCATAGGCGAAGCATAACACTATGCTAGCCAAGTCTTTATGACACCGTTTTTTGCGTTTTTTGAAAGAATCCCGTGCTTAGAAACGCACATTTAGCGAATGCGTGGCGGCAAGCACCACTTAATCACTTAAGCCGATTCTCCCGCACATGCTTCAGAGCCGCCGCCTGCATGAACTTGCTGGCCGCTGGTGTGTTGGTATGCCCTGCGAGAATGTCATTGTGAATTTCCTTGGGAACCGTCAGGGCGTTGTAGGCCGCATACACGCTGGTCGGCGGGCAGGTCGTGTCGATAAAGCCCACGGTCACCACCGCGCCCTGGCACTTCGCACGGATGGCAAAGTTGACGTTGTCAAAATAACGCGACGCCTGCAGCGCGGCGGCGTTTGGTTTGCCCTCCGCATCTTTGGGCACGATTTTGGGCCAGCCGCTGATGCGGTTGGCCTGGCTGCCGGTGTGGTCACAACCCGCCGGCACCCCTGCACAAATGAATGAGACCCGTTGATCCAGCCCCGCTGCCGCAAACGCCTGGAAGCCCCCCTGGCTGGACCCATACACAATCAGCGTCTTCCCATCCCACTCCGGCTGTGCCGTGAGGAAGTCGATCGCACGAATCAGGCGCAGGAACATGCCTTTGAAGTAGATCTTCTCGCGATCCTGCGGGTTCGCGTTCGGATAGCCCTTCAGTTCACCCGCCACCAGCGCCTCGTAAAACTCCTTCGGCTTCCCGTTGGGCAGACCGTGTGCATTAATGTCCATCGAGAGCATCCCTCCTTCGTTCAGTGCCCAGGAGACGCTGCCAAGAGTCGAGCTGCGCACGCCAGCCCCGTGCACATGCAGGATCGCCGGAAGAGACTTTGCCTTGGCCTGCAGTGGCTTGCCAAAATAACCGCTCACCGGCTTCCCCAGGCAGTCGATCTGCACATCAAAGGCCTCCACGCCCTTCGGCACACCGGTTGTCACGGGTGTAAGCGTCGCCTTTGCCGGCACCTGCGCCAGCGCCGCCTTCTGGGCATCCCAGAACGCATCAAAATCCTCAGGCACCGGCATGCTGGGCTTGAGCAGCAGCGGATCATAGCCCGCAGCCGCCATGGTCGAGACCTTGTCGCTCGTGACACGCAGTTGCAGGAAGCCGGGCTCGTCCAGCTTGCCGATGACCGTCGCCTTGCCGTCCTTCACATTCAGCGTCTGCGGCGGCTGGTGCTGCACCCCATCCTTGGAAAGCACGCAAACCACCTTGCCATCCGCCAGCGGCTTGCCGTCACGCAGAGCCTCGATCGTGAAGGTGGCTGTCTCGCCAACCTTGTACAAGGCGTCGGGATGATCTGTGCTGGCCTTAAGCGTCAGTGCCGGAGCGGGTGTCTGCGCCTGCAGACTGAAGGAAATGAGAAGCCACAATGCGGAGAACAGTTTCAATTTCATGCTTTTAAAGTTCGAACAGGGCCGGGCCCGAATCAATCTTCATTCATCGGCATGACATCGGCTCTTGATCGTTACTCACTGTTCTCCATGCTGCCACACCCCCATGATTAGAAAACGCGGATGCCTCAAGCTGCTTCTGCTGCTCGCCCTTGCCGGCGCGCTGCTGTCCTGGCTTGCCGGCGAGGTCTTTTTCAATCTGAACAGCAATCTAGTCGCCGTCAGCGTGCGTGAATCCAAAGCGCCGCTCCAAATTCTCACCAAGCGCGGCGAATGGAAACCCGCCGTCGCTCTGACCGCCGGAGATCTCGACGCCGCTCTCATCGAGCGCCATCGCGAGACCGGCATGCGCTGGGCCACGCTCAAGGTCCGGCGCGCAGGCGGCACCCTGGCCAGCATCGCCCAGCGTGTTTTCGGCGCGGAGGTCCAGGTCGTCACCCTCTCCGCCGATCGCTTCGATTTCATGACCACCTTCCAGCCCAAGTTTGCCCTCACCACCGCCCGTGAGCGCATGGAGGATGGCAATCTCTGGTTCGCCATCACCGCCAATTTCCGCGACCCCAAGGGCCGCCCCATGGGCTGGGTCTACCATGAAGGCCGTCAGGTCAATCCTCCCTTCGGCGACTGGAGCGGCTGCTTCTTCGTCAAAGACGGCCGCCCCTGGTGCGGGCCCAAGTCGCTCCTCAATGAAGTCCCCGGTCTCATCCAGGAAGGCTGCCAGGTCTATCCCTCCGTGATGAAGAACCACACCACCTTCGCCTATGTGGACCTCAAGCCCGACGAGTTTTTTGATGGCTCCAAAATCAGCTACCGCTCCCTCGTCGGCATGCGCAGTGACGGCACCATCGTCTTCGTCCTCTCTGGCGACGGCGGCGTCATGAACGTCAGAGAAGTCACTGAGATCGCCCGCAAGCTCAATGTCCAGCACGCCACCCTCCTCGACGGCGGCCGTGCCCTTCAATACTCCATCCGCACCGACGACGGCCCCTGGCACTTCCACGCCTTCAACACCGAACTCCCCTTCCAGCACAAGTGGCTCGAACGCCAGCGCTCCCCCGTTTACATCGGTGTGCGGCGCAAGGCTCCGGTAATTATTGAGGGTGCTTCTAGTCTGCTTTCTCCGCCTTGAGCTTCCTCACCCAGTCCGGGTGCTGCTTCTTGTAGGCCTGAAACGCAGCATGCTCTGCCGTTGAAATCTTCCCATCCTTGTCCGTGTCAATGAACGGAAACAGCCATTCCCACCCTGGTTTGGCCTCGCTCCAAGCCTCCTTCGAGTCCCACTCTCCCGCCTCTATAGTGCCCGGTTCATGCCGCAGCGTCGGGCCTGTCCAAGCCAGAATCTGCCCCCGCTCAAGGAGACGACTGCGCAGCTTCTTGGCATCAATTTGCTGCACCGGCACCCCGGCATGAATCGCCTGCGCGGCAGCGACGCCAGCCGACTCACCCAGCACACAAAACACCGGCTCCATGCGCGCAGACGCATACGCGATGTAACTGGCTGAGAAGCAGACGGGCACGAGCAGATTGCTGCAGTCCTCCGCCTTCGGCGTGATCGCCCGATACGGAATGGGATAAGGATGCCCCGTGCCCTGCGAGCCGCCGACGAACATGTTGCCTTCCGTTGCCACGCCCATCTTCCCGGTGTCAGGATCTGCCACGGCGTAGCGACGCACCGGATAGATGTCCACACCGTAGAGCGCCAGCCCAATGCTGTCCTCTACCTGCGTTTTGTTCCACACATCCGCCAGCGTCAGCACATAAGGCCCCTGCATGCGTCGCGAGATTCTGACATAGAGCTGATTGGGCCAGCCCTCGGTGTCAGCATGCATCGTTTTATCCAAGCCGAGCGCCGCAGTCTCGGCGCGAAACTTCTCCGGCACCCGTGAGTCCGTGCTCAGGAAGTGATGCAGACCGCTGAGGTAGTCCTTGTGCTGCCGCCAGATGCGCGACTTTGCTTCCCAATTCCCATCTTGGTAGTAACGGCTCACTCCCAGCGGAGAGATGGTGACCAAGGAATCACGCTTGTAGTTATACTCGCCGCTGTTGAGCCAGCCGGGAAAGATGTCCCTCAGTTTTTTAAGCAGCTTTCCTTCGTCCTCAATGCTGCGCACCAGGTACTCCACATAGCGCCCGACCACTTCAAAATCCTTCGCGTCATAACCCGCCGGTTTTTCAAACGCGATGCGCTTCGCCGCATCACGGGTCACGTAGAAGCGGTAGTTGTAGGCCTGCGTGTAATCATCCGCAGCGCCCTTTGGCAATCCATGATCTGCATCCACCAACGGCAGCAGGCCGCTCTTGGCATCACCTTGCACCACGTAGGGATCGATGGGTGTCCAGTTCGTCGTCGGCCCCACACCTGCCAGTTCCTCATTAAAGACCTCCTTGGCTTCGCGCCCCACCGCATACGGCACCGCAGCCGCCGCCATGACATCTCCCTCATAGCTGGCATCAATGAACACCTTCGCTTCGACCACCGCCGCATCAGATTGCGTGGCCTTTGGCGCAGGCACACCATTCTTGTCCGGCTGTGCCAGTTCCAGCACCAGTTTCGTGATCGCTTTTCCGGTCCTTTCCACCTTCTGCACGCGATGCTCAAAGAGCACCGAAATCTTCTCCTCCTCCAACCACGCCGCGAAGGCCTGGCGGATGGCAGGTGGCTGTTTCCCCAGCTTGAAAACACGGCTCGTTGTCAGTCCGCCCACCGCCTGCGGAGCCGCGCAGTCCTGCATCGGCTTGATCCCCGCACCGAGAATGCCCCCGACCCAACGGCTGGGCTCAACGATAAGGACTGAACACCCCTCCTGCCTGGCCGTCACAGCAGCCACGATGCCTGCGGGCGTGGCCCCATAGACGCACACATCCACTTTTTGCGGAGTCACTTCAGCACGCGCGGACTGGACAGTCAGCAGCAGGACCGCGAAGAAAAGCATAGGATGTCTCATTCTGCTACCTGGCCACAGCTTGTGAGTCTGTCATGCAGCAATCCGATGTTCCTCACCCATCTCCTGGTCGATCTCGGCAATGCGTTCAGTCGTGAACCACATGCTCATGGGAATCGGAACTCCGCAGTAGCCGCAGTGGGTCAAACGCCGGTCATAGAGCAGCCGCTGACAGTTTGGACATTGATTGTTCATCGACGGCAGGATCACTGCGATTGCAGGCGGAAAAAGGCGGCGTTGTCAGGCACGGTGAAATTGAACTCCAGATTGCCGGAGCCGTTGATCGTTGTCGTCGCACCTGCGGAGCTCAAGGAGAAGGGCTGGAAGTTGGTGAGATTGGTGCTCTTCAACACGCCAATGGTGAGCTTGAATGCGCCGGTGCCGGCGTTCTTCTGAATCAACGGAGTGCCGACATTGAGCGCCTGCACCTGGGACGGGCTGAAAAGCCCGGCGGCGTTGGACCCATTGTTGAGGATGGCCACCAGTGCAGTCTGTGAGCTCTGCCAGTCAAAGCCCAGCGGGACATACTGGAACTCCGCCCAGTCGGTAAGGCCGTCAGCGTCGGTGTCGGTGGTGGCGGAAAGGCCCAGACCGGAGAGGTTGATGTCATAGGGATTCGTGGAACCGCTGACGTTGCTGGCGATGTGCAGCGCCGCCGTTCGGTTGCTGCTGGTGCTGCCCCCCGGGGTGAAGGTTACCATGAACGTGGTGCTGCCTGATGCGGCAACCGTGGTGCTCATGCTGGTGGTGTTCACGATGAAGTCCGGAGTATTGGCACCATCCTTGGTCACCACCAGGCTGGTCAGGTCGGCTGTGCCGGGATTTTTGATGGTGAAGGTCAGACTGGTGCTGGTGCCAAGTTTCAGACCGCCAAAGGACTTGCTGCCCCCGTCTGCCACAGGGCTGCTCACAGGCTGTTCCAACGAAATAAGCGGCGTCATGCCGCCGACGGAAGGCTGCACGACGAAATTCTGCGTCACCTGGCTGGTATTGACGAAGACGTTTTGAGCCGACGGCGCCTGGAAGCCCTGGCCGGCGAGATCCGTGGCGTTGACCGTCACGCTCCAGTTCTCCGAAAACACGGCCAGCGAGTAGTTCCCGCCTGCGTCCGTGACAGCGGAGGAGGGGTAGGTCTGGCCGCTGATGGTGGCCGTGCCCACCACATGAACGCCAGACACCGGCTGGTTGTTGTTGTCCTTGACGGTGCCGACAATGGTCGTGGTGGAGTGATACGCGTGGATGATGACATTGCTCTGGTCCACCCCGTCAGTCACCGCCACCTGGCTGTCCTGCACGATGAGCCCGAGGCCGTCGATGTTGCTGAGCCCGAGATTCCAGGTGCCGCCAAACAGAGGAATGTCGAAATTGCCCGAGCCGTCCACATTGCTGCCGCTGAGAACCCCGTTGAGAGTGGAGTGGCTGGCATAGGCGGTGATGTTGGGAATGGGGGAATTGGTTTCATCCTGCACCTGCCCGGTGACATGGGCGGTCACATTGTAAACCTGGTAGGTGATGCCAGTGATGTTCACGCTGTCTTGTACATCGAACTGAGGCGTAGTGGAAATATATAAAGGTGGACCGTTCGTGATCAAAACCTGCAATTGCCAGGCCTTGGTGGTCGAACCGCCGCCGCCATACACACCCAGATCGAAATTGCCACTGGCATCCGTGGTGGCGAAGGCATTAATCTCGTTGCCGCTGCTGGCGTTGGGATCACGCGCAATGATCTGGAGATTGGGCACCAGTGCATTGGAGCTGTCCCTGACCTGCCCGGTCAGATGGGCGGTCACCGGCACGGCCACCAGATTTTGCAGCACGGCGCTGCCATCAGTGTTGACGACCGGAGTCTGCGACTGGACCAGATAACCCGCAGGTGAGGAGGTCAGATGCCAGCTTCCTGTCGTCACCCCCATGGAGAAATTGCCATTGGCATCTGTAAGCGCATGGCTTGTCCCGCCGGAACCACCAAACTGCATGCCATCAATCCCGGCAAAAGGAACAGCCGCGCTGACGGGGGTTTTCAGGCTGCCGTAAACGAGCGCCGTGACTGGGGAAAGGTTGATGTTGAAGCCGGTCACCGTGGTGGTGCTGCCCTCGGTGCTGTCCAATGGAAAGAACCCGTGCTGTGCTACGGGCCACTCGCCAAACCCCAGATTGCAGGCTGTCGCCGGAGCATCAATCTGATAATTGCCATTGGTGTCGGTGAATGTCAGTGAGGCAAATCCGGTGTCGGTGACGCCATGCATGAAAAGCGCAGGAATCCCATTGGCCGTGTTGCTCGCGTCCCGCACCGTCCCCGAGATCGTCCGAGAGGAGGTAATCAGGGGCAGATTCTGGCTGGCGAACGCCCCTGCAGACACCACCACTTGCGAAAGAGCTCCGGCGTTGAAGACATAGCCCTGCTTGGTCGCCAGCGGCAGGTAACTGCCTGGAGGCAGTTTCATGCTGTAGTTGCCTGCTGCGTCGCAACGGGTCACGCCTGCAAAGTCCCCCTGAAATCCACCGGCCAGAAAAGCCACAAACGCGTGTGGCTGGCTGGCCGTTCCCGATATGCCGCTGCCGCCATAGTCTTTTTGGTTCACTGTCAGGTTGGCGGCAAAGGGTGTGAACCCTCCGCCAACCGGAGAAACTTGAAAGATATGCACTCCATCAATCAGACCCGTGTCAATCGTACCGCGGAACACCACGCGGGCCAGAGCCTGACCGTTGGCGGCTCCGTCCTCATCTCCCGGCACATTACGGTTGCGCTGTCCACCAATGGTGGTCACTGCACCATCGGTCACTTTAAACTGGCGGACCAGCGTATCTCCGCTGGTGACGGTGCCGCTGTTGTCCTTGTCGATGTATTCCTGCACCAGCACCGTCTGCCCTGCGCTGTCCAAGCCAGTGATGGTGAGATCACAGGGCCCCACATAGCTGTTGTCAATGGTGGTGGGAGAAACCGTCAGCGCACCGAACAGTTGTGAGTGAGATAGCAGGCAGGCAGCCAAAGAAAAAACGACGAATTTTGGGATCGTCCTTGAAACACACCAATAAGTTCGTTTCATAATAAGTGCTCTGTTGACGCACAAAGGGTGGCTCATTCTGCACCTTGTCCACTGATTTGCAATAACTGAGAATGAGCACATCAATAGGCTGAACACCTACCAACCGTAAACCTCAGAGAATAGAGCAAGGCTTCCTCACCTGTCGGTTCACCCGCCAAACGCGCTGGACGGCACTCCCTGTGCACCGGGTCGGCAGACGAAGAGACGACCAGCGAGGGGCTCGACGAAGCCGGGCTTCTTGCCGGTGGTGATGTAGAGATCGCGCAAATCAGGGCCACCAAAGGCACAGGCGGTCGTTTCGACGCAAGGGAAGTCGATCTGCATCTCCTCCTTCTGGGTGGCGGGATTGAAGCAGACCACCTTGGCACCGTGGCAGAAGGCGATCCAGAGACGGTCTTCGCTGTCGATGGTCATGCCATCGGGTGAGGAGGGATCGGCGCTGGTGTCCCAGACGACGCGCTCGTTGGTGATGGCGCTGGTGGCGTTGTCGTAGTCGAAGGCGCGCACTTTTTTGCTGGGCGTGTCGATGTAGTACATCGTGTTTGCAGCACGGTTCCAAATGATGCCGTTGGAATTGGTGACCGGGCCGAATTTCTTTTCGACGCGCAGATCGGTATGCAGGCAGTAAAGCGATGCATCAGGGCGCTTCTGGAGGCAAATGGTGCCAGCCCAGAGGCGGCCGGCGGGGTCGCACTTGCCGTCGTTGAAGCGGTTGTCAGGGAGGTTGGGCTCGGGATCGGCGATGGGGGTGCTGATGCCGGTGGCTTCATCGAGGAAGAAGAAGCCGTTGTCCCCTGCCCAGACGAGTCCGCCGCTAGCGCGTGGAACGACGGTGCCGACGCGCTGGCCGACGTCCCAGATCTTTTCTTCACCTGTCGATGGGGTGAGGGCAATTATCTTATAAGTTTCAATATCAACGTACAACAGGCGGTCGCCGTGCCAGATCGGGCCTTCGCCCCATTCGGAAACGTGGTTGGAGATGAGTTCGGGAGTCATGGTGTGGGGCGCTTGGGAAGGGTGATGAAAGCTTCGGCGAGGTAATGGGGGATGAGAGGCTGGGCGATGAGGGCGGCGAGTTCGTCGGCGGGCAAGGATTGGACGATTTTGGCGAGCTTGGCGGCGTCTGGCTTGGCGGAACGGAGGGACAGGCCGAGCGGACACTTTGCGTCGAACGTGTACACTATTTCGCAATCGGCGGTTTTTTCTCGGGCGATTTCGGCGGAGACGATTTCGAGATCGGGCAGCAGGCGGCCGTTTTCGACGCGGGCGAGGTAGAAGCTCTGGCGGCGGGCATCGCCGATGATGTTGTAACTGGCGGGAGCATCCAGGTCCGGCGCGGTGAGGGAGGACCAGCCGACGCACCAGACATTGCGGGATAGGGCAATGCCCTGAGCGGCGGCGATGGCGATGCGGACGCCGGTGTAGGAACCGGGGCCGTTGCCGATCACGATGCCGGTGAGTTGATCGCCAGCAGCAGCGAGGGCTTCGCGGAGCGGGGCGAAGACCTGGGCGTTGTGGGAACGTTCGGACTGGAAGGTGGAGCGAAAGAGCACGTCATCGCCCCGCACGACGGCGATGCTGCCGTGGGCGGTGGAGAGGTCGAGGGCTAGGAGTGTGGTGGGCATCAAAGGTCCGATTTGGACAGGATTAACAGGATGGCAGAATTCACAGGATTTTCTCAAAGGGATTCACTCACATTCATTCAATGCCGAGATTTCAAATCACGACGACCAAATCCTGTCAGAATCAGCCTCATGTTCACAAGGCACGCTCAGTCACGATGCGTGAGCTATCTGGCTGGGGTTCGATTTGGAACCAGCGGGTGTGGGGTGGGAGGAGGTCGGGGAACATGTCGGCCCATTCGACGATGATGACGCCGGGCTCGGTGAGGAACTCGTCCCAGCCGATGCCGATGACTTCGGCGGCGGAGTCCATGCGGTAGAAGTCGAAATGGAAAATGGGCAGGCGGCCGTCGAGGTACTCGTGAACGAGGGTGAAGGTGGGGCTGGTGACGGCGGCGTGGGAGTTCATGCCGGCGACGATGCCGCGGGTGATCTGTGTTTTGCCTGCGCCGAGGGTGCCGCAGAGAGCGATGACATCGCCTGCAACGAGTGTCGGCGCGAGCTGGGTGCCCCAGGCGAGGGCGTCGTCGGCGGTGTGTAGGGTGGTCATAATTTCAACCATTCATGAACAATGATTGGCCAGTTAAACGAGATCAATCCATAAGCATAAACTATGGGCAGGAGGGCCAGCAATAATCCACATGCTTTCGCAGCCATAGGACCACGGCGGAATGCTGCGATGACTGGCAATAGGCTTAAACCAAGCAATAGGGCAACAAGAAGGTTTTGTTGGAGGGAGTAGTAATCTCTGACACCAAAAGACGCAGCCCCCATTACCAAAACGAAGACTTGAAGAATCAAACTGACCGATAGCTGCGATGCATGATTCTCTTGCTTCATTGCATCATGCGTCAGCACTCAGGGCGAAGTGATCCCAGCCGGTGCTTTCGAAGTCGGGGGGGCGGCCTTCGCCGGGGGGGACGAGTTTGCCGATGATGGTGAGGGGGAGTTTGGGGAAGGCGGCACTCCATTTGGCCTGGAGTGACCGCACTGAACGTGGATTGACGGCGAGGAGGAGCTCGTAGTCTTCGCCATCGCCCCAGGCCTGATCGAAGGTGCAGCCGGGATTGCAGGGGAGAGAGGCGACATTGACCTGATAATGGGTGCCGCTGGCGAGGGCGAGACGGGGGAGGTCTTTGGCGAGGCCGTCGCTGATGTCCATCATGGCGTGCGGATGGGCGTTTTCGGAGAGCCAACGGCCTTCTTCGAGGCGGGGCTGGAATTTGAGGTGCTTGCCGTTGATGGAGCCGCCGAGGCGGCCGGTGACGAGGATGACATCGCCAGCCTTGCCTTCGCTGCGGGAGAGCCAGCGTTTGGAGGGGACGGTGCCGCTCATGGAGATGGAGAGCATGAGCACGAGGCCGCGCGAGGTTTCGCCGCCGACGATGTTGATGCCGTACTCCTTGGCGATGGCGCGCATGCCGCGATAGATCTCGGAGAGGAACTCAACCTGCATGCTGGGCGGAGCCACGAGGGTGATCATGGCATGACGCGGCGTGCCACCCATGGCAGCGAAGTCGCTGACGACGCGGGCAATGGCCTTGCGGCCGATGAGCTTGGGCGGAGTTTCGAGAGTGAAGTGGACGTCCTGCACAAGGGCGTCGGTTTTGAGCAGGGTGTGTTCGTCCTTGGTACTGCGGACGACGGCGCAGTCATCCCCTGCCCCGGCGATGACATCGCTGTCGAGCTTCACACCGCGCATGAGTTTGCGGATGAGGTTGTCTTCTCCGATGTCGGCTAGGGTGGGCATCAGCGGGGAATGACGAATGAGGAATGACGAATGGCGAATGACATCCGAGGGCGCGAAACGACAGGGGCGCAGGAGTGGTGCGCGGTGAAGCGGGCTGAGCGTGGATTGGTCGGTTGGAGTGTTATCGGGCGCGGCAGAGGTGTGGCGGGGCGTGTGGAGGACGCTGCTGGTGGGCGTGGGGTGTGGCGGAGTGCTGGGTTTGCTTCCCGGTTGTGGCGGCTGTACCCAGGGGAGCACTCGCCAAGGCTCGGCACCCCTGGGCTATATTCCGCAGCCCCGTTGGGGCTGGTGTGCGGCGGCACGATATGGCGAATGTGAGGGGTGTTTTGGCAGGGAGCTGCCGGGGCCTGGCCAGGAGACTGCCGAAGTTTGCGGATGAGGCTGCTTTCTCCGATGTCGGCAAGTGTCGGCAGCAGGGGAGAATGATGAATGACGAATGGATGGAAGTGAACGCGAGAGGCTGCGAATGGCACTTTGGTCATTCGGGCTTCATTCGTCATTTTGCATTCGTCATTCGTCATTGTTTTACCACGACATTGGTGCCGTCAAAATGAAGGAGACGGTTTTTGAGGCCGCGGATGGCCTGCTTGTGGATGTAAACCTCGGTGCCGCCGATTTGATGGCGGTGATCGGTGGGGGCCTGTGCGCCGCTGATCCAGGTGAGCTGGCACCATTCCTGGCCGCTGAGGTCTCCCTGAGAGCAGCGCACGTAGTCGAGATGCAGCACATCCCCCGGGTGGCCGATGCTCTCGATATTGTGCTTGGACTCCAGAAACTCAGCGAAAGCCTGCGAGTAGATCAGGCCGGAGCGGAGGCGATGGAGGACCATGGACATGGGGGGAATGACGAATGTCGAATGCGGAATGACGAATGTCGGAAGTGCCTGCTGTGAGGAAGACTAAGGGGCGAACGGCGCTGGGTTCAATGCGAAGGACTGAGAAGGCCCACGAACGGCCCTTGAGTCTGATTCGCGCCCATTCGCGGTCATCTTTTCTGAATTCGCGTTTTAATCCCGAGTTTAAAGCGACAAAGCGCGGGACGGGCTGGGCCGTTCCGCGCTTTGTGGGAAGACTGGGGGAGTCAGGAAGCGGGAATCAGCCGAGGGCGGCGGTGTAGTTGGCAGCGACGGCGCTCCAGTTCACGGTGTTCCACCAGGCGGCGATGTAATCGGGGCGCTTGTTCTGATACTTGAGGTAGTAGGCGTGCTCCCAGACATCGCAGCCGAGGATGGGGGTGCCGCTGCCGTCCATGAGGGGGTTGTCCTGATTTGGGGTGGAGGTGATGGCGAGCTTGCCGTCCTTCACGATGAGCCAGGCCCAGCCGGAGCCGAAGCGGGTGACACCAGCCTTGCCGAAGGCTTCCTTGAACGCGTCAAAGCTGCCGAAGGTGGAGGTGATGGCGTCACCGAGGGCACCGGTAGGAGCGCCACCGGCGTTCGGGCCCATGATGTTCCAGAAGAGGGTGTGGTTGAAGTGACCGCCGCCGTTGTTGCGGATGGGGGCCTGGATGTCTGCTGGAATCTTGGAGATGTTTTTGCAGAGGTCTTCGATGGACAGCGCTTCGAGGTCGGCCTTGCCGGCAAGAGCGTTGTTCAGATTGGTGACGTAAGCGTTGTGATGCTTGCCGTGATGGATCTCCATCGTCTGCTGGTCGATGTGGGGTTCGAGCGCGTTGGTGGGATACGGCAGGGGGGGGAGGGTGTGGGCCATGGTAGGGTGGGTGGGGTTGATGGTTCTAGCGGGTTAGTATCGTGAATACGGGCGCGGGCAAGAGGAAGGTTGTGCCTAGTTCGCACTGCGAGCCAGGGAGAACGGGAACCATTCATCATGCAGTGCTACGAAGGGCAAGCGGTGGGGATTGTAAACTGGGAACTGAAAACTGAGAATTGCAAATTGGCCGGCACTTCGAGGAAGGACGAAATAGGCGGGGATGGACAGACGTTCCTATGCCACCAACCTCCCCATGAAACGTGCCCTGCTCCTCCGCCTTGCTCTTGGCCTGATTTTGACATCCGTCCTGCCTTCCTGCGGGTTTGCGTTTCGATCGGCATGGAAAAAGGCACCGGTCACTTCCGGAGTGGAGGGCAAATGGGAAGGCACCTGGCTCAGTGATGCCACAGGACACACAGGCACCCTGCGCTGCGTTATCTCAGCACCCAATCCCCAAACCACGAAAACCACGTCCCACGAATTCTTTTACCATGCCACGTGGAAGAAGATCCTCAGCGGCAGCTACAAGGCCGAACACATGGTGAAGAAGCAGAAGGACGGCACTTACACCTTCAAAGGCGAGCACAAGATGCCCAACTGGGCTGGCGGCCTATACCATTATGAGGGGACGATCAAGAGGGATGAGTTCAAGGCGTGCTACCAGTGCTCGATGGACAAGGGAACTTACACGATGAAACGCGTGCGCTGAGCAACCAAGCGACCGTACGCGGGGTTCCACCCACGTCACTTTCGTGACATTCCTCCATGAAGTGGTTTCACAGCTTTCGCGCCAAACTCATCCTGACTGTGTTTCCCGTCGTGGCGGGGATCACGATCGCCACGCTGGTGCTGGCGGAATGGAAGTTCATGGAGTCCTACCGCAAGCTGTTTGAGGAGCAGTTTGACTCGCAGATCGGCAACTACTCCTCGGCGAAGAAAAAGCGCAGCGAGGCGCTGTCCAAGGTGCTGGACAGAATCGCCAAGCAGCCGGAGCTGCTGGCGGCGATCGGCAAGAAGGATTTTGGTGAGGCCGGGCAGCTCCTGCGTTCGCAGCTGGAGATGCTGACCAATGACCGGATCCTGAGTGATCTGCCGGGCGCACTGCGGCCCGCAGGAGGACTGCCACCGATAATACCTCTGGTGCCAGCGGGACGCATGAACGGCGGTGACAAAGAGAAGGGCAAAGACAAGGACCGCGATAATGACAAGGAGCGCCCGGGTGCGCGACTGCCGCTCTCGCAGATGCCGTACATCGCCCTCATCGACCCTGAAGGGAACTTCATGGTGTCACCGAAGAAAAGCGTCTCGGGCGTGCGGGATCTTTTGCCACCGCTGCGGCCGAAGGAGAGCCCCAACAGCGCGGAGTTTCGGCGCAAGTCCGGCAAAATGCAGTGGCTGGGAGGCCGCAAGCTGGAGGACATTCTCAAAGAGCAGGAGGTGGGCTACCTGCGGGTGGAGTATGGCGATGACAGCCGAAATGAGCAGGTGCGTGAGGTGTTCATCACCCCGCTGCGTGAGCCGCAGTCCGGCCAGTTTCTTGGAGCCATTCTTTTCGGCCTGCCGCTGCAGGTGCTGGCGGAGAAGGTGCTGTATGAGCAGACGAAGCATTCGGACCTGGGCGAGATCATGAGCGGTGTGTGGGTGGAGGAGGGGCTGGTGAGCACGACGATTCCCAAGGAGGAGCGGGAGATCGTGGCGGCGCACATTGCGGACTCGATCCGCCACACGCACAAGACGCAGCGCGGCATGGCGGTGCTGATCCACGGGGTGCGTCATCAGATCTACTACCGGGTGCTGAATCCGGGCTCCCCTTTCCCGCTGGCGGCGCAGGTGAATCTGTACCCGCTGGCGGCGATGGACCATGAACTGGCGGAACTGCGGCGGGATGTGGGTGTGCTGGGGGTGGTGTCTTTGCTGATCGCCCTGGTGGCGGTGCTGTACATTTCACGCGGGCTCTCGGGGCCGATCAGTGAGATTGTCAGCGGGACGCACCAGATTGAGCATGGGAACTTTGATGTGCGGGTGCCGGTGCGGGGTGACAACGAGCTGGGCAAGCTGGCGGCGTCCTTCAACGAGATGGCGGCGGGACTGGCGCTGCAGGAGAAGTACCGCAGCGTGCTGAATGCTGTGGCGGACCGATCCGTGGCGGAGCAGCTGATCACGCAAAGCGGAACACTGGGTGGTGAACTGCGGCATGTGACGATGCTTTTCTGCGACATCCGTGGATTCACGGCGATCACGGAGAACATGCCGCCAGCGGATGTGATCGACCTGCTGAATGAGCACATGACGGCGCTGACGGAGGTGGCCTACCAGCACGGGGGCATTGTGGATAAATTTGTGGGGGATTTGATCATGGTGCTGTTTGGTGCGCCGCAGAGCACGGGTGAGGACGCGGTACGTGCGGTGCAGTGCGCGCTGGAGATGCTGCGGGTGCGGCGTGAGCTGAACGAGGTCTCCAAGCACTCGCTGGAGGTGGGGATCGGCCTGGCGACGGGGTCGGTGGTGGCGGGGTGCATGGGCTCGGACCAGCGGCTGAGCTACACGGTGCTGGGCCACCGGGTGAACCTGGCGTCAAGGCTGTGCAGCATCGCGCAGGCGGGGGAGATCATCATGGATGATGAGACGTATGCGGATGCGAAGTCGTTTATCAAGGCGGCGCCGATGCCGCCGATGCAGCTGAAGGGGATTTCGGAGGCGGTGCATCCGTGGCGGGTGGTGGGGTAGATCGAGTGATGGTGTGCGAGGCGGTTTAGATGGACAGGATTAACAGGATCTCAGAATTTCAGGATTAGTGGAGTGGTGGCTCCTAGCGAAGCGAGGTAGACAAACGAAGTGAGCCCGGAGGATGAGCGCAGCGAATTAATGATGGGGTGATGGTGGGCACGGGGTTTCCAAACTGCACTCGTAGAGTGCGGAGCACGGCGTGCTGGGGCTTTCGATGTCGTGGGAAATTTGGGGGATATGGATGCGCGGCGGGGCAACTTTTTTCGGCTTCGGGAGCGGATGAAAGCGTATGAATAGGTGTGTGGTTGATAGCGGTTGTTGCGGTTCAGTGATCGGGGTGGGTCGGGGTGGCTGAGTGTTGGGCCCCTGACCCACCTTGACGCTTTCCTGAGCTCTTGACGGCGCGGCTTTGACCTCCTCCTTTCCTGCTTCTTTCTCCCACCGCTTTCATGTCCAACGCCCGCCAGAAACCTGATCTCGTCGCCAAGCTGCGTGATGTGCCGCATGTGCCGGGGGTGTACATCATGCGGGACCGGATCAATAATGTGATCTATGTGGGCAAGGCGCGGGATCTGCGCAAACGGCTGGCGAATTACTTCACGCCGGCGCGCTCAAAACTGGCGGACCGGAAGACGCGGGCGCTAATCGCGAGCATCTGGGATTTTGACCTGCATGAGGTGCGCAATGAAACGGAGGCGCTGGTGCTGGAGGGCAAGCTGATCAAGGAATTCCGCCCACGCTACAACGTGAGTTTTCGCGATGACAAACGCTACTACCTGGTGCGGGTGCACTTTGGTGATGCGATCCCGCGGCTTTCCACCACGCGGCTGCGGAAGGAGGACGGGGCGCGCTACTTTGGCCCCTTTCCGCATGGGATGGCGCTGCGCACGACGCTGAACTGGCTGAACAAGAAATTCGGCCTGCGGGTGTGCCGCCCGCTGAAGCCGGGTGAGGCGGACTACAAGCACTGCTCCAACGACATCATCAAGAACTGCTCAGCACCGTGCATCCTGCGCATTTCGCTGGAGGACTACAAGAAGCGGGTGGAGCAGGCCTGTGAGTTTCTGGATGGGAAGTCGAAGGATCTGGTGACGGCGCTGGAAGAGGAGATGCTGCATGCGGCGGCGCGGATGGACTTTGAAAAGGCGGCGGAGCTGCGGGACATGGTGGAGGATTTTAAGAAGACGCTGATCCCCACGCGGACGTTTGAGCGCGGGGCGCGGGCGCGGGTGATCCGGAGCATCGACCCGATGGCGGATGTGCAGGAGCTGAAGGAACTGCTGCATCTGGAAAAGGCGCCGCTGGTGATGGAGTGCTTTGACATCGCGAACATTGGCACGGCACACTGCGTGGCGAGCATGGTGCGCTTTAAAAACGGGGTGCCGGACAATTCGAACTACCGACGGTACCGGATCAAATCGGTGACGGGGCAGAATGATTTCATCAGCATGGCGGAGGTGATCCGCCGACGCTTTTCGCGCATCCTGCTGGAGGGCCGAAAGGTGGCGGCTGATGTGGCGGAGTTTTCACAAGAAGAGCCCGCTGAGGCGCTGGAGCGCGTGGCGGCAACGAACACGAAATTTGTGACGCTGCCGGATCTGGTGATCGTGGATGGTGGCAAAGGACAGCTGGGGGTGGCGGTGGCGGAGCTTCAAAAACTTGGGCTGCATACGCTGCCGATCATTGGCCTGGCGAAGGAGCATGAGGAGGTGTACCGGCCGGGAGAAAGCCATCCGGTGATCATTCCGCATGAACGCGGGGCTTTGAAGCTGCTGCAACGCATTCGTGATGAGGCGCATCGGTGGGCGAATGGGTATCATCAGCTGCTGCTGGGGAAGCGTGTGGCGGAGAGTCTGCTGGATGACTGCCCGGGGATCAGCGAGGCGCGCAAGGCGGCGCTGCTGAAGGCGTTTGGCTCGGTGACGCGACTGCGGAAGGCGACGGTGGAGGAGATGGCGGAGGTGCCGGGGATCAGCAAGGTGCTGGCGCAGGGGGTGAAGGAGTTTTTGGAGAGCCGGTGAGGGGGCTGGATGCTGGGGGGATTTTTTGAGTGGTTTGTGAGTTTGATGATCGGATGTTTCGGGTGGTTTGAGGGTGAGGGAGTTTGAGTGGGCGCTGGCCGACAGACAGGAGGGTCTGTCGTACTTCAAACTGCCGGAGGCAGGATTCCAAAATGGGGGGAATCTTGTTTGTCGCGGGATGGATGAAATGTGGTATAGGAGGACGCATGCACATCCTCGAACAATTGGGGCTCGCGCTGGGTCTGGCTTCGCTGGCGGGGCTGAATCTTTACCTGACGGTGTTTCTCACGGGAATGCTGGTGAGGTTTGATGCGCTGCATCTGGCGGCGAAGTATCAATCCCTGGAAGTGCTGGGGCATGAATGGGTGCTGATTGCCGCAGGAGTGCTGTATGCGATTGAGTTTGTGGCGGACAAGGTGCCGTGGCTGGATTCGCTGTGGGACAGTGTGCATACGCTGATCCGCCCGGTGGGTGGAACGATCCTGGCGATGCAGGCGCTGGGAGACTTGCCGCCGCATGTGGAGGTGATCGGCGCGCTGCTGGCGGGTGGTGCGGCGCTGACGACGCACAGCGCGAAGGCGGGCACGAGGCTGCTGGCGAATCATTCGCCGGAGCCGGTTTCCAATGTGGTGCTGAGCATCGCGGAAGACATCACGGTGGTGGCGGGGACGCTCATCATGCTGCTGAAGCCGGTGCTGGCGCTGTGTGTTTTTACCGCGGTGATCATCGTGCTGTGGCTGGTGCTGCCGCGGATGTTTCGGGTGATCCGGAGATCGTTTGAGATTGTGCGGGGGAAGTGGCGGGCGGTGATGCAGAGGAAACCCATGGAGCAACCCCTTTGTCCTTGAGCCTGTGACCACGTATCGCTGTCGTCCATGCCACAAAGACTTTGCTGAAGGGGAACTGATCAACCTCAGGCGCTGCCCGCTATGCCGAGGCCCCCTGCTGACGCATGCACAACTTCAGGAGCACGAGCGCAGGGCCCGGGAGGCGCTCGGTCGGCTGCGCAAACAGTCTGCCGTCACGATGGAAGGAACGGCGCTGCTGATGCTGGTGGCGCAAGCGGTGTTTTCACTTCTCCAGTCCGCCGAGGTATCCAGATTTTTCAACTGGCTGACGCTGGGGGTGGCAGCTTCTTCCATGGTGGCGGCGGCCTTGTGGCAGATCACTGCGCAAAGAATCTGGATGCTGGCGGGCGCGATCCTGCTGCAAACGGCGGCCGCCTTGTTCTTTTTTCTAGGCGGTGTTTGAAAACCCTCAACGGCCGTATTGGAGCCAGTCGATGACGGCAGCAAACTGGATAAGTGAGAGGAAATGTGCGGCGAGCTTATCTCGCCGAGTGCTGGCACAAGCCCAGCGCTTCAGACGGCAGAAGTAGTTCTCAATGCGATAGCGCTGCCGGTAAAGCTTACGGCTGACCTTGCGCTGGATTCCACATCTGGCTCTGCGTGGAATGCAATGGGTTGCTCCGAGCAGTTGAAGCTGCTGGCGCAGCTTGTCACTGTCGAAGCCTTTGTCGCCAACCACGCAGAGCCCCGTAGGATTTCCAAGCAGTGGCAGAACATGGTGTCCTTCATAGGCCTGTCCTGCGATGAGCAGCAGGTTCACTGCAAGCCCCCTCCCATCGGTAAGAGCCATGATCTTGGTGTTGCGGCCTCCGCGCGTTTTGCCCATGGCCTGCTTGTCTGCGCCACCTGCAGGATTGGCGGCACACTGATGAACCACCACGTGCGTGCCATCCACAAGCCTGATGCGGTTTCTGGTTTTGCGGGAGACCATGGTGAGCATGCGCTTCCAGAGACCTTCACGTGCCCACTGCCGATGCCAGCCATAGATGGTGCGCCAGGGACCAAAGCATTCGGGCAGGTCACGCCAGGGACCTGCGTTGCGCAGCCGGTAAAACAAGCCCTCAAGGACAAGATCCAGCGACGCTCGCGGCCTGCCGCCAATGTTCAAGGCACCATTTTTTTGAGCCGCTTTTTGATCGGCTCCCACCATGCAAAGCGTTGTGTTCTCATCGGTTTTCTCTCATGCCACAAACGCTCTCCTCGGGCAATTGAGGGTTTTCAAACACCGCCTAGTGCTGGGAATGGAGCATCACCTCATGAGTGGTCTGAAGTTCATTCCTGCCCGATGGTCCCTGGGTGCTGCGGCGCTGCCGATGGCGGGGGCTTTGCTGGCGTGGCACCAGTACCGATCCTATACGCAACTGCTGCGGCTGGAGCGGAGCAAAGGCAAGGGATGCCAGGTGCCGGCGACGGTGGCTGTGAAGTGAAGGCGGCGCGCTGAGATCTCGCGGTTGTTTGATCGCGAGATGCTGGGCGGTGATGGTGCGAGACCGGAACCGCCTGAAGGCGGGACTACAATACATCGTCTCGGGACTGCGGAGCGCTATGCGGGTGTGAAGCGAGGAGCAGAGATTATCGGTGCCGTGCTCGGCATTCGGAACTCAGTGCGAGAGCGGAGCGGAAGGATCGAGGACGAGGACGAGGACGAGGACGAGGACGAGTAGGAGTAGGAGTAGGAGGACGAAACTCAATCATTCGAACTCTTCGCCGGGATCGTCGAGGGCGTGGGCTTTGAGGTCTTCGAGGTCGACCCATTCGAGGGCGGATTCGTGGGTGGCGGAGAGGGAGACGGGCGGAGCGCAGCCGGCATCGAGGGCTTCTTTCCAGCGGGTGACGCAGAGGCACCAGCGATCGCCGGGCTTGAGGCCGGGGAAGTCCCACTGGGGAGCAGGGGTGGAGAGGTCGTTGCCACTGAGATAGGAGAAGTTCAGAAACTCCTCGGTGGCCTCAATGCAGACGGTGTGCAGGCCGACGTCTCCGGGGCCGGTGCGGCAGTAGCCGTCGCGGTAGAAGCCAGTCATGGGTGTGCGGCAGCAGCAGGTGAGTGGTTTGCGGAGGACGTTGGTACGCATCGTTCAAGCCATACCCAATACCCATGCCAAAGCAAAGTCTGATCGAAGCAGTCTTGCTTCTGCGCAACACCGACAGCCTCATGCCAATGAGGACGTTGTGCTTGCAGTCAGCGGAAGGAAATGGCAGCACTCCTCACAATGGACATTCCCCTCATGCTGGCCGACTTTTCCTCGCGGGATGTATCACGAATACGCGGTGCCTGTGCGGAAGTTCGTGCTTCCTGGGACCGAGAGGCGCTCTCGAAGCTTGCCGTTCACATTCCGGAGATCAAGGCCACCACCGAAGGCATTGAGTGGGGAGGAATGCTCATCAACAACGCCGTGCATCTCCATGATGCGATTAAACGGATGGAATACGCCAGGAGCAATGACGGATGCTTTTGCCGCGTGTGCGACATGTTTGATAATCCAGAGCGCTTGCAGGAGAGAGGGCACGTCACCATCAACGAGTTCCAGCTTGAGAGGAGGACCTATCAGGTGTCCTGCAATGAATGCAATACCGCCTATGAAGTGGAGGAACTGGACTACCATTATACGTGGTGGCAATGGAAGGCCAAAAAGCAGGACGTTTAAGGTGTTCGTCTCCGATTAGCCAGCCCGCGCACGACGAAACATGCCTGCTACTTCCTCCACCCCGGCCCCACCTCTGCCGCCGAAGCTGGAGCAAGAGAGTTAACAGCCTCTGCGCCAGTCTTGTTGTCCTTCATGGTCACGCCTTCTGCTGCGCATTTGATTTCAAAGGCTTCGGCTTTGCTGGTCTGGATGTGATTGCCGATGATCTCGGTTTCGAGTGGTGGGAGAATGGCTTTTTTGTCGCCGCTCATGCCGATGAGGATGTTGTGCTTGCAGTTGATGAAGGTGTTGCCTGTGACTTTGGCGCGCTTGACCTGGAAGTAGCCATTGGGCACGGAATCGGGGATGCCGAGCATGAAGCACATGGCGCTGCGTTCGTTGTCTCCGGTGAGGTTTTCAAAGCGGTTGCCGGTGACGACGTGGTCTTCGCCGATGATGCGGACGCCGCCGGCGCCTTTGGCTCCGTCGCCGATGAAGGTGTTGTGCTCCACGGTGCAGCCGTTGCCGTGGCGGAGGGTGAGGGTGCCGGAGACGCCTTTGAAGGTGTTGTGGCGGTAGAGGTTGCCGCAGGATTTGTTGGAGATGCACTCGGCTTCGCCATCGCATTTCTCGAAGAGGTTGTGCTCGACGATGCAGGAGGCGGTTTGCATGGAGGTCTTGCTGTCGCCAAGGCGGATGGTTTCGCCGCCGTTCTTGCCGAGCTTCTGGCGGGGGCCGAAGTGATTGTGGTCGATCTGGTGTTTGCCCTGGTCTGTGGATTCGTTGGAGAGCCAGACGACGAGGGTGGTGCCCTGGGTGGTCTTGCCGGCGATGTAGCAGTGGTCCACGCGATTGCGTGCGCCGTAGATGGAGACGAACTGGGAGGAGGCTGTGGAGGTGAGCTGGGTGTCGTTGGTGACGGCGCAGTTGGTGATGCGGGAGTCGCTGGCGAGCTGCTTGGAATCTTTGCGGAGTTCGATGACTTGCTCGGCGGTAGGGTTTTGAAACCAGAGGCCGTCGACGATGATGTGAGAGCCACCGACGGAGATGCGTGAGGTGCCGGTGAAGATGACTTTGCCGGGGGTTTGGGCTTTGATGGTGACGGGTTTTGCTTCGGTGCCTTCGGCGTGGAGTTTGAGCTGGGCATCGGCCCAGGTGCCGTCGTTGAGGATCAGGGTGTCGCCTGCGTTTATGGTTTGAGCGGCGGCGGCGAATGCTGCAGGATCTGCGATGGGGATGTCTTTGGCCAGAGCGGGAATGGCGAGGGCTAAGGCGAAGAGGGTGAGGCGCATGGGTGGCCTATGAGAGACGGTAGGGGGCTTGACGGCAAGGTGGTTTTCCTGCATGCGGCTGTGGCGCGACTGGCACGCATCGGCTTCAGCGCGAGCCAGGAAGTCCCGCGCGCATGCAGGAACTTCTTCCGCAGCATTGACATAAACCCGCCGACATCTCCATATTGCGCCCATCATCCTCCATTAGGCCCCAAAAAATCCAATGTCTTTCGACGATATTTTAAAACTGCTAAACAGCATGTCTGTGATTGTCGGTATCGGTGTTGCAATATTTGGATTCTGGAAATGGCGAGCTGAGCTTTTTGCTAAGAGGCGTATAGAACTCTGTGAAGACGTCCTTACCCGCATCTATGAAATTCGAGATGCCATTGATGCGATCAGAGATCCTCTTGTGTTTGGTGGTGAGGGTTCATCCCGCCCAAAAGTTGAAGGCGAAACAGAAAAGCAACGCAAGCGCGCCGAAGAGGCTCATGTGTATTACGAACGATTCGACAAGAGACGCGAACCATTTACAGCGTTGAATGGGCTCAGATATCGATTCATGGCTATTTACGGAACTGAATGGAGCACACCATTTCAGACCTTTGTCGGCGTAGTCAATCGCATCATGATAACAGCAGGCTTTAAAGCGAGAGAAAGTGAGGATCGCGAGTATTACGGTCCTGATGCCGACAAACAATCTCCCTCAGACTTCAAGAGACGAGAGCGTCATGATGGAGTCCTATACAAGGGATACGATGATAACGATGCGATTGATAAGGAAGTCGCAATTGCGATAGATCAGCTCGAAACCAAATGTCGTGAGGAAATAAGAATTTCGTCCTCTCTTTGGTATGGCATACAAAGATACATATCCAAGACAACTCGGGCGCAATAAAACCAACACAAGCAATTCCCATATCCATGAAACCCAACCTTGTGTGGTTTGACATTCCGGCGGTCGATCTTGACCGCGCCATTCGTTTTTATTCGGCGGTGCTCGGGCGGGAGATGAAGGAGGAAAACTTTGGTGGGGTGCCCACGGCGATGCTGCCGACGGCGGATGGGGGGCAGCAGGGGTGCGTGGTGGTGGTGAAGGATTTCAAACCTTCAGCGGATGGGATCATGATTTACTTTGATGTGAATGGGCGGCTGAAGGAGGCGGTGGCAGCGGTGAGAGCGAATGGAGGCACGGTGCAGCAGGATGTGCACTCGATTGGTGAGTATGGATTTCGTGCGGAGGTGCTGGATTCGGAGGGGAACTGCATTGCGCTGCATGCGGAGACGGAGGGGTGAGGCATCCATTTGATAGTCATTGATGCACCTCTATAAATGTTTTAATTGTCCCGAATGGATCAAATAATGTAATGAAGCGTAAACCGATTATGATTTAGTCAGCTTGCTTTTCCTAACTTTAAAGCGCGTTTTCAAAACGTGTCGCCCATCCAATAGATAGCCCAAACCCAAAACGTTATGAAGATACCGGTATTTGTCTCGAGCCCAACGAAATTGAATGATGCTCAAGAACTGATTAGGGTTAAGATTTTTGCAACATTGGACGAGTATGGCTTAGAACCACGTGCTTTGGGTCAGTCTGATTACCCAACGCGATTACCACTGCGTGAGATTGTTACGATAGCGAAGCACTGCGCAGGAGGTATGATTTTAGGATTCGAACAACAGTTTGCTTCAGAAATACAGATCCGCCGTGGTCTTCCTCCTCCCAATGGCAGTGTAAAAGCGGAGAATGTAAGTTACCCTTCGCCATGGAATAACCTTGAAGGAGGTATTCTGTTTTCACTCGGACTTCCACTATTGGTTTTTCGAGAAGATGGTGTTTCAGGAGGGATCTTTGATAATGGGGTGTCCGATGTTTTTATTCACCCCATGCCAACCCCAAGCCCTGCCGGCTCCTTTCTCCAACCAGTTAAAGATGTTTTCCTGAAATGGCAGGCTGACGTTCGACGGAAATACTACCATGAAAACTAGCTGTAAATATCACAGCGACACGCCGCGTTTCCAGGGGAGGAAGTCGTCCTGGCCGAGGGAGACGGCTTTGGGGGTGTAGGTGCCGCTGGCGGTGGCGATGACGAGTTCGAGCATGTCTTCGCCCATTTGTTCGACGGTTTTTTGGCCGGAGATGATGGGGCCGGTGTCGAAGTCGATGAGGTCGGGCATGCGACGGGCGAGGTCGCTGTTGGTGGAGATTTTGAGGGTGGGGCAGACGGGGTTGCCGGTGGGGGTGCCGAGGCCGGTGGTGAAGAGCATCATGTTGCAGCCGCCGCCGGCGAGGGCGGTGGTGCTTTCGACGTCGTTGCCGGGGGTGCAGTAGAGGGTGAGGCCGCCGTGCTGGCGGATGGGCTCGGCGTAGTCGAGGACATCGACGATGGGGCTGGTGCCACCTTTCTTGGCGGCGCCGGCGGATTTAATGCCGTCGGTAACAAGGCCGTCGCGGATGTTTCCGGGGCTGGGGTTGGCGTCGAAGCCGGAGCCGCAGGCCTGGGCGGTGGCTTCGTAGGCGCGCATGAGGCCGACGAATTTGTCGGCAAGGGCGGAGGTGACGCAGCGGTCGCTGAGGCTTTGCTCGACGCCGCAGAGTTCGGGGAATTCGCTGAGGACGGGTGCGCCGCCGAGGGCGGCGAGGAGATCGGCGGTGTGGCCGATGGCGGGATTGGCGGAGATGCCGGAGAAGCCATCACTGCCACCGCATTCGACGGCCATGATGAGATTGCTGAGGGAGCAGGGCTCGCGGGTTTGTTCGTTGGCGGTGGCGAGGTGGAGGAAGGTGTCGCGGATGGCGCCGGCCATCATGTCGCGCTCGGATTTGCTCTTCTGCTGTTCGTAGATGAGGAGCGGTTTTTCGAGTTTGGGGTAGAGGGCGGCCATCTCGCTTTCCAAGAGGCTGACCTGGGCGTGCTGGCAGCCGAGGCTGAGGATGGTGGCACCGGCGACGTTGGAGCTGTGGATGTAACCGGCGAGGAGGCGGCAGAGGGCCTGGGCATCCTGGCGGGTGCCGCCGCAGCCGAGGCCGTGCTCGAGGAACTTGACGCCGTCGATGTTTTTGAAGACGCGGGCGGCGGTGGCGGAGGTTTCGGCTTCGAGGGTGGCGGCTTCGATTTGAGCGCGTGAGGCACCGGAGCGATGGAGATCGACGAGGCGCTGGGCGAAGCGCTCGTAGGGGGAGGTTTTGCCGTAGCCGAGGCTGCGGGTGAGGGCCTCGCGCATGAAGGCGAGGTTGCGGTTTTCACAGAAGACGAGGGGGATGACGAGCCAGTAGTTGGCGGTGCCGGCGGGGCCAACGGAGCGCTTGAAGCCGTTGAAGGTGCGGGTCTTCCATTTGGAGACGTCCGGGGGCGTCCAGGTGTAGTCGCGCTGCTTGCCGCTGAAGGCGGAGGTGGCGTGGACCACGTTGTGGGTGTGGATGAGGGCGCCGGTGGCGATGGGCTGGGTGGCTTTGCCGACGGTGACGCCGTACATGGTGACGATGTCGCCGACGGCGAAATCATGGGCGGCGAATTTCTGCTTGGCGGGGATGTTTTCGCGGAGGGTCCAGGAGCGGCCGTTGAGGGAGAGGGCGGTGCCGGCGGAGAGATCAGAAAGGGCGACGATGGCATCGTCGGCAGGGTGGACTTGGAGGATGGAGGCCATGGTTGCGGAGGAATAAAGCGTTGGCGGACGAAGGGAAGGCAGAATTTTGAACTTTGCTCTTTCTGCCAGACCGGGTTAGATCGGGATTATGCTCGAAATCAACAATCTCTCCCATGTTGTTCCCGGAAAAGGCAAAGACCCTCTCCGCGTGCTGGAACAGGTCAGTTTCATGGCTCCGGGCGGGCATGTGCTGGCGCTGATCGGGCCATCGGGCAGTGGGAAGACGACGCTGCTGCGAATTCTCGCGGGACTGACGGAGCCTGAGGCAGGGACGATCACCTTCGGTAAGCGTGATCTCATCAAGCAGCCGCTGTATGCGAATCAGCTGGGCTGGGTGCCAGCGGGAGACGACAACTTGATCGAGCACCTGACGGTGCGTGAAAATCTGATCAGCGCGGCGATGCTGCGCGGGGCGGGACGGAATCGGGATGAGGTGCTCTCCCGAGTCTCGCATGTGCTGGTGACGGTGGGGCTGGAGAACATCGCGACGGAGCGCACCTCGGCGCTGGCGCTGCCGCAGCGGCGGCGGCTGAAACTGGGGCTGGCGCTGGTGGCGGACCCGGTGATCGTGCTGTGTGATGATTTCACGGTGGGGATGGATGTGCGCAGCGAGCGTGAGTTTGAGGCGCTGCTGAGACTGGTGGCCACGGACCGGCCTGACCGCATCGTGATTCACGCGACGGACTCGCTGGCGAATCTGGGGGCGTATGACACGGTGGTGGTGATGCATGAGGGCTATGTGGCTTTCCACGGTCCTGCACGCGCCGTGCCGCACTACTTCACGGTGCCGACCTATGATGAAGTTTATGCACGTCTGGCGAAGCGCCCCGCGCAGCGCTGGGGTGACTCCTGGATGAAGCACCGCGATGCGTACTATGCGGCCTTCAAGCTGGGTGGAGGCGTGGCGGACAAACTTTCCGCAGCCGAGGAAGATCCGGGCGATGAGGACCGCACGATCATCATGAAGCAGAAGGGCGGCAGGGACGAAGACGAGGACGAGGTCAAAAAGCCCGCCGAAGCCGAGGTGAGGCCGATCATTCCGCTGCCGGGCATTCTCAGCCAGGCGCAGCATTTGGTGAAACGCCGCTGGTCGCTGCTGCGTCGCAGCCCACGCGAGTGGATCGTGCACGCCTCGCTGCTGGTGGGTGCGCCGGCGATTGCAGCCCTGCTGCTGCTGCCCAATTTGAAAGGTCTCAAGGAAATGCGTGCTGGCAGCACCTCGATTGAAGTGGTCTGGCCGGCGGCGCATGCGGTGTCGATGATTGTCCTTATTCAGATCCTGCTGGTGATGTTCATGGCGTTGCGCCTCGGCGCACGCGAGATCGCCGGACGACGTGCGATTTATGAACGCGAGCGCATCGGCGGTGTGGCACCTTCCGCATGGCTGATCGGTTCCCTGCTCTTCATGCTGCCCATCATTCTGGTGCAAAGCATCTGGATGGAGATGTTTCTGGACATCGTTTCCGGCTCCGGCGTGCTGCCGGGCACGGGGATGGCCAAGCTGATGCTGCCCGTCCTCTCGGGTGCTGCATTTGCCGCCCTTTGTCTGGGTATCTCCGCCAACTCCGGCAGCAAGGAGCGTGCGCACAGTGTCTCGCTCACGCTGCTCTGCGCGAACGTCCTGCTCTGCGGTGCGCTGCTGGGCTTCCCGAAAATTCTGGGGCATGTGGTGCATCCGTTTATCACGGCGCATTACGGGTGGTCGGGCATCGTCGATTCGCTGGAGAAGACGGCCTACTTTGAGCCCATCGACAAACTGGTGAAGACCTGGTTTGCGACACCGGACATTGCGATGAGCATGCTCGGGGTGCATTTCCTCGTGGGCGTGGTGCTGGCGTATGTGGGGCTGAAGCGGAGGGCGTGAGGGGAACTAAGGTGCTTCATCGTCAAGGGTGATTGATACCTCGCAAAGCAGTCTAAATTATTTCATAGCCCTCTCGACTCCAACCATCGTGCTGACACAAAGCCCCCTCACCCCAACCCTCTCCCCGAAGAAAAGAGTTCGGTGTCGTCGTGAGACAGGGGCGGGGAGAGGGAGTCCCGCTTTGGCGGCCCTTGATTTAGCGGACACGTAATTATTGAAAACGCTCTGGCTTGACTGCGAAAGGACAAGGTTTCCGAGTCGGTCAGTCCTTTCGGTAATACCAATTTCGCTTCGCGGCTATGCAGCAGCCGAATTCTGGTGGTGTCGACCGGACTGCCTAGAGGCGGGACTCCAATACATGACTGACTTGACGTGCGTGTCCTGGGTGTGGCGAGGTGCAAGAATCGAGGACGAGTTCGAGTAGGAGGACGAGGACGATTTCACTTCGGCGACGTGCTTTGACCGCTTGATTGCGCAGCAAGCTTGACGGCGCGGCCATCCTGACCTCCGATTCTTACTCCCCTCCCCTTTTCTTCATGCTTAATTTTGTTCGCTTCAAGCACGCCCGGTTTTCCGCCCGTTTCCCTGATACTTTTCGATACTCGCGCTCGCACTACTGGATGGCGCCGGTGGAGGGAGAGACGAATCTGTGGCGGGTGGGGTTCACGAAGTTTGCGACGCGGATGCTGGGTGAGCTGGTGGACTGTGAGTGGAAGCCTGCTGAAGGCGGTCCTGTGGCCCCTGGCGACAACATTGGCTGGGTGGAGGGCTTCAAGGCGGCTTCGGATGTTTATTGCGTGATGAACGGCGCGTTTGCGGGTGGGAATCCGGAGCTGAAGGTGGATGCGTGCATTGTGCGCAGTGATCCGTATGAGCAGGGGTGGCTTTACAGCGTGCGTGGCGAACCGGAGGCGGAGAGCATGGATGTGAATGGGTATATTGAGCTGCTAAGCGGGACAATTCAGAGGATGGCGGAGGAGGGGCATGGGGAAGAAGGGGCGGAAGAAGCCTGAGGAAGAAGTGGGACAATCAGATGGGGAGACAATGAGACCCGGGATTTGTCGTTCGCGCAGGTTTGCGGTGACACGGATGGTGCGGGCATGCCTCCGGCATGCGCGCGTGAGAGAGCGGTGGGGGCGTGATCCAGGGGTGCGCTCGGCTCCGACCATTATCAGACGTGTTTGAAAAACTGTGTTGTCGCTGATGCGGGATGGAAGAACTGCAAATGGCAGAACTAAGAATGAAAAAATGGTCTGGCCGGGCGCGGGTGGAGTTATCGTCAGCGTTGAATGCAGACCACGGTTTGTGTCACCGCTACGCGGTTCCGCCGGATGACACATGAAGGGACGATGCGATTCCGTGGGCTGGCGCCCACGGCTACCATTATGCCAGCCCTACGGGCTTGAGAGCCGGTGCATGTTCAGGAAATGAGATTGGCAATACGCCATGGGGCGATCCAAGGCTTGATGCTGAACCCGTCCAAATCGCACATGGAATGTGCGGACCACGCCGCTCTGGATGCGTTTGATGCGCTAGATCTGATCGCCGGCTCCAGACCGCACTCGGAGAGTGCGGACCACTTCACGCCGAGTGGCTTGGAAGGCTGACTGTTTGTGCTGTGTTACTTCCCCAGCAAGAAGGCGAGAAGGTCGGCCATTTGCTCTTTGGTGATGGCGGCTTCGAGGCCGACGGGCATGAGGGTGTGGTCGAGGGATTTCATTTCCTTGATGGCGGTGCGGGCGATGGTTTCTTTGGCACCGCCCATCATGGCGAGGACGATGCCATCGCCGGTTTCGCTTTGGATGAGGCCGGAGAGGGTGCGGCCGTCTTTGGTTTCGACGGTGTAGGCACTCCAGCGGGCTTCGAACATGCGATTGGGATCGAGGATGTCTGAGAGGAGGCCTTCGGGGGGCTTCACTTTGACGTCGGAGAGAGGAGGGCCGACATCGACGCCGAGGGAGCCGTGCTTGTGGCAGGTGATGCAGATGGTGGCGAAGACCTGCTGACCTTTTTTGGCGTTCCCTTTCATGGTGGTGGCAACCATGTAGTCCTGGACCACTTTCGCGCGATCGCTGCTGGCTTCGCCGAAGAGTTTCTTGGCAAGCTCGGGCATCTCGCCGGTGCCGCGCTGGTAGCGCCAGCGGGTTTCGACATCGACCCAGGCGGTGGGGAATTCGCCCTTCTCCATGCGCTTGAACAAATCGAGCGCGGTGGTGGCGTTGGCGGTGAGGACAGGGACGAGGTCGCGCTTCAATGCGGGTCCGGCTTTGGGCAGGAGTTCATAGATGAGCGGAGCGGTGGTGGTGGCGGGGTATTTCCGCAGCAAGGCGAGCGCGGAGAGAGAGAGCTCCGGCGGCTGGCTGGTGGTGAGGAGGGTCTTCACGACGGGCTGGACGGCATCCCATTTGCGCTGGCCGAGCAGCGGCATGACGGCGAGGCGCTGGTCGAGAGGGGATTTGTTGTCGGCGATGATTGCGTCGATCTCGGACTGCAGGGTGGCGATTTCTTTGGCGGCGTCTTCGTGGCCTTTGGGAAGCTTGGCGAGGCCTTGCAGCAAGGCGGGTTTCCACCAGAGGAGTTTGCCGGGCTCTTTTTGGAGGAGGGAGAGGAGAGCGGTGATGTCTTCGGCTTCAGCATCGGCGATGGCACCCAAGGTAAAGGTGCGGATGGTGGTGCTGCGGATTTCGGAGAAGGTTTTGAAGAAGTCATCGCCAAGGGAACTGAGGATGCGGCCCATCTGCTTGCTGGCGGAGGAGGCGACCATCCTGGCCATCCATGGGTCTTCGGGATACTTCGCGATGAGAGCGCTGAGTTCCTTGGCATCGGTGATGGTCTGAGCTTTGAGGAAGGCCACGCGCTCGGCGTGTTCAGGCGGGACATCGCCCCAGCCGACTTCGGGAATGGCGTGGTATTTGCCGGGAGTTTTGGTGACGAGTTTTTTCGTGCCCTTTGGAACGACGCGCCAGATGCGGCCTTCGTTTTCGCCCTGGCGCATGTCGTGGGTTTTGACGAACTCCTCAGGGAAGAAGCGGGCGTGGTCGATCCAGCGGCGGTAGATGTCGCAGATGTAGATGGCGCCATCGGGGCCGGTGGTGAAGTTCACGGGGCGGGACCACTCATCGCTGCTGCGGAAGAATTCCGTGCGGTCGCCAACACGGGTGGCTTTGAGGGAAGCGCCGTTGGGGGTGATCTTGTAACGGGTGACGAGCTGGCCGGTGGGATCTGGGACGAAGACGTTGTTTTTGAGCTCGGGCATGAGCTGGCCACGATAGACTCCCAGACCGGAACAAGCGGTGTTTGTGCCAGCATGCGCGTCTGCAGTGGTGTGGGTGATCTGCAGCGGGAAGACGCGGGTGTCCGCGCCGAAGGGGGCGATGTCCTCGAAGTTCTGCGTGATGCCTGCGTGGGGATTGTGCAGCATGGCCTCGTAAGGCATGACGGTGAACATGAGGGGATTGCGATTGGAGCAGTAGAAGTGGTGGCCGTAGTCATCGAAGGCGCCGCCGTACTGGCCTTTGCCGCCGGTGGGGGTGATCTTGTCGGTGCGAGGGTCCCACTTGAAATTGCTGCCGGGGATGTTCACGACATCGGTGGGATTGTCGGCGGGATAGATCTCGCGGGCATCGAGGCCGTTGTTGAAATGAATGCAGCCGTCGAGGCCCCAGCGGGGTGCGCTGACCTGAAGCTGGGCGTGCTTGGGATTGAAGCCTTTGATGAGGGATTTGATCTCGTCGGCCTTGCCATCGCCATCGGTGTCTTTGAGGAAAAGAATCTGCGAGCGCGTGGTGGCGATGAGGCCGCCGTTGTAGGGGAGGAGGCCCTGCACGTTGTCCATGTGATCGGCAAAGGTGACGGCCTTGTCCATGCGGCCGTCGCCATCTTCATCGGTGAGGAGCTGGATGCGGGAGAGCCAGGGATCACCGGGGTTTGGCGGGCCGAGGGGGTAGTCGCGCATGTCTGCGACATACATGCGGCCTTTGGAGTCCCATGTGCATTCGACGGGATCGAGGACGAGGGGTTCGGCGGCGACGAGCTGCACTTCGTAGTCGCCATCGAGCTGGATGCGCTTGAGGGATTCTTCGGGGGAGAGGGCTTTGGACTGGCCATCGCGCACGGCGCCGATGTCGCTGCCGCCGCTGGCCTGGATGGCGCTCCACTTTTCTTTGAACTCGCCGAGAGGGTAGAGTTCGTAACGGCGCACGAGCATTTCTGCGCCTTCGGTTTGCAGGAGGATTTTGCCTTCGGCGGGCTTGCAGTCGAAGGCTTCATTCACCATCGCGCCGTTGACGAAGTATTGCAGCGTGTCGCCTTTGGCGATGACTTCGAGGCGGTTCCATTCGCCGGAGGGGGACTCGACATCTTCGCGGCCGCGGAAGCCGACTTTATCGGCCCAGTCCACATCGCGGTGTTTCCAATTGATGCGGCCTGCGGTGACGGTCTGGCGGGGCTCGCCTTTCTTCCAGATTTTTTCCTTGTCGCGATCGAGCGTGTACTCGGCGGAAAGGGAGGTCGTCAGCTGGGTGCCGTCGGCGAGTTTGGGGGAGAGGACGAGGATATCGCCGACGCCGCCCTCGATGATCTGGGCTTCGATGCTGGCCATCCAGGTGTCGCCGACGGTGCCGTGGGGACCGTAGCTATGGAGGAGGATACCGTTGTCCTTGGCGGCTTTCTCGCGCTTGCCCCAGGTTTTGGTGCCCCACTTGAATTCGAGGACGAGGTGGTAGTCGCGGAAGTTTTCCTTGGTGGCGACGTAGCCATAGCCGCGGCCGCTGATGTGGAAGGTGCCATCCTTGTCGAAGGTCCAGATGTCCTTGGGGGCGTCGTGGAAATCGGCCTTGGGATTGACGTGGTAGTCAACGTTGCCGGATTTGATGACGTCGAGGAGGTTGATCTTCGCTTTGACGGGTTCGATGGCAGATAGAAAGCCGGCGGAACACACGAAAAACACAGGGAGGAGTGAGAAGATGCGCATGAGGTGATTACGACGAGGGTGAGAGTATCATTACGGCCGGAGGCCACATGATGCAGACATGATTGAGGGGAAACTTGGTGCTTTTGTGATGCGAGGCGAAGCGGAGGCTCAGGGCGTTCCAGAGGGAGCTGAAGCTCCCGAATAGTTACTTTCCTTTGAACTCGCCGAGAGGGTAGAGTTCGTAGCGGCGCACGAGCATTTCCGCGCCTTCGGTCTGCAGGAGGATTTTACCTTCGGCGGGTTTGCAGTCGAAGGCTTCGTTGACCATTGTGCCGTTGACGAAGTACTGGAGGGTGTCGCCTTTGGCGATGACTTCGAGGCGGTTCCATTCGCCGGAGGGGGACTCGACATCTTCGCGGCCGCGGAAGCCGACTTTGTCCGCCCAGTCCACATCGCGGTGTTTCCAATTGATGCGGCCTGCGGTGACGGTTTGACGAGGCTCGCCTTTCTTCCAGATTTTTTCCTTGTCGCGATCGAGCGCGTACTCGGCGGAGAGGGAGGTGGTGAGCTGGGTGCCGTCGGCGAGTTTGGGGGAGAGGACGAGGATGTCGCCGACGCCGCCTTCGATGATCTGGGCCTCGATGCTGGCCATCCAAGTGTCGGAGTAAGCGCCGTGAGGGCCGTAGGCGTGGAGGAGGATACCGTTGTCCTTGGCGGCTTTCTCGCGCTTGCCCCAGGTTTTGGTGCCCCATTTGAATTCGAGGACGAGGTGGTAGTCGCGGAAGTTTTCCTTAGTGGCGACGTAGCCGTAGCCGCGGCCGCTGATGTGGAAGGTGCCGTCTTTGTCGAAGGTCCAGATGTCCTTGGGGGCGTCGTGGAAATCGGCCTTGGGATTGACGTGGTACTCGACGTTGCCGGATTTGATGACGTCGAGCAGGTTGATCTTTGCTTTGACGGGTTCGATGGCAGGCAGAAGGCCGGCGGAACAGATCGAAAGCACGGAGAGGAGTGAAAGGAGGCGCATGAAGTGAGTACGGCGGGGGTGAGCGTATCATTACGGCGTGATGCAGTGTTATGCAGACACGATTGAGGCCAAACTTGGTGCTTTTGTGACGGGAAGGAGTTCCTAGTTCTTTGTTCTTGGTTGAATTTGGTTCGCTGCCCAGCGGGCGTTATCATAGCGCATCGCCAAACTCATTCCGGCATGGTCGAGCCTGGGGACATTCGGTTTGCCGCAGAGGGGCAAAGGTGGCAGAGACGGAATTTACTTTCTACTCCCTTTGTCACCCTGCTCCTCTGCGGCCAATGGAATGTTACATTGCCTTCCAAACGACATGCTGGAGAGCATCTCCTCGCGCGCTTTCCGAGAATGAGTTTCGGAAGAATTTACAGCACCTGCTTCAGCAGGCGCTGGGTAACGCGACCAGACCGGCTAAAGCCGGAACTACAATACGTGTGCTGTGGATTGCGGAGCGATGGAGGTGCGGCGTTTCCAGAGCGAGCTAAAGGCTCGGCAGTACTTTTATCCAGCTCTACGAGAGCTTGTTGCGGAAGTCGGGGTAGCCGAATTTGCGGACGACGCGGTACTCTTGAGTGGCGGGATCGTAGATGGCGATGTCGGGATGGGGGACGCCGTTGAAGGTGGTGGTTTTCACCATGGTATAATGTGCCATGTCTGCAAAGACGAGGCGCTGGCCGATACGGAGGGGCTCGGGGAAGGAGAAGCCGCTGAGGACGTCTCCGGCGAGGCAGGAGGTGCCGCCCATTTTGTACTCGTAGGGGTGCTCTCCGGGGAGGCCGGCGCCGAAGATGTGGGGGCGGTAGGGCATCTCGAGCGTGTCCGGCATGTGGGCGGTGGCGGAGATGTCGAGGATGGCGGTGGGTGTGGGGGCTTCGATGATGTCCTGCACTTCGGCGATGAGGTAGCCGGTGTTGAGGCCTGCGGCTTCGCCGGGCTCGATGTAAACGTCCTTGCCCCATTTCTCCCGGAAGGTGCGGAGCACGCGGATGAGGAGGTCCACATCGTAGTCTTTGCGAGTGATGTGGTGGCCGCCGCCCATGTTGACCCACTGCACCTGTTTGAGCAGTTTAGGGAAGCGTTGTTCGACGGCGGCGACGGTGCGCTCGAGGACATCGCTGTCCTGTTCGCAGAGGGCGTGGAAGTGGAGGCCTTCGATGCCGGTGAGATCTTCGTCTTCGAGGAGGTCGGAACGGATGCCGAGGCGGCAGCCGGGGGAGCAGGGATCGTAGAGGGAGACTTCGACTTCGGAGTGCTCGGGGTTCACACGGATGCCGGGGCTGGGCGCGTGGCCGGTGGCGGCTTTGGCGGCATCCAGCATGGGCTTGAACTTCCGAAACTGTGCGAGGGAATTGAAGCTGAGGTGATGCGAGATGGGAATGATCTGCTGCATCTCCTGCGGTTTGAAGGCGGGGGAATAGACGTGGACTTCCTTGCCGAATTCCTGGGCGAGCAGCGCTTCATTCAAGCCGCTGGCGCAGCAGCCGCTGAGGTATTCCCGCATGATGGGGAACACGCTGAACATGGAAAACCCCTTCAGCGCGAGGAGCACGCGAGCACCGGATTCACTCTGCACATGGGCGAGCTTTTCCATGTTCTTCCGCAGCAGCGCGACGTCCACCACGTAGGCGGGTGTTTCGATGGCGTTGATATCGAAGGCCGGAAAAGGCTGCTCGTAAACGTGGGGAGGAGTGAAGGAAGTGGAGGCCATTCAGGGAAGGAGCTGGGGCGAGGAATAGGGAACGATGGAAGGAGGTAGCAAGGGACGAAAATGACGAATGACGAATGACGAATGAATGACTGGGACTTGGTCAAGGAGGGGGCCTAGCTGGCGAGCGGTGCTGATGTCCCCTCACCCCAGCCCTCTCCCCGAAGAAAAATTTTCGCGGTCGTCGTGTATCGGGGGCGGGGAGAGGGAGAACCGGTATGACGGCCTTGGAGTTACCGGACACGACATTATTTAACACGATCTAACACGGCGATTGAGTCTTTCAGTTCTTCATTCCTCTAGCGCTGGACTTTGGCGTCTCCGCCTTCGGCGAGTTTTTGGACTTCGGGGAAGGTGGCCATGCTGGTGTCTCCGGGGGTGGTCATGGCGAGGGCACCGTGGGCGGCGCCGTAGTCGACGGCTTTTTGGGCGTCGTTTTCCACGAGGAGACCGTGGATGAGTCCGGCGACGAAGCTGTCGCCCGCGCCGATGCGGTCGAGGATGTCAAAGCGGGGGTAGTTGCGGCTGCGGTGGAAGCTGCCTTTGTGCCAGCAGAGGGCGCCCCAGTCATTGACATTGGCGGTGTGCACGCGGCGCAGGGTGGCGGCGATGGTGTGCAGGTTTGGATACTGAGCGGCGAGCTTTAACATCATGGGGCGGAGCTTGGCGTCTTCGGCGGCGAAGATGTCGGAGGGGTCCGTGGGCGTGGAGGAGGAGACGGGCGGCTCGTCACTGAGGACGCCGATCATGACATTGACGTAGGGGGCGAGCTGGCGATTGAGCGCCTGAGATCCGGCGAAACCACCGCGCTCCTGCCACAATGAGGGGCGGTAGTTGAGATCGTAGCTGACGGTGACGCCATGTTTTTTGGCGGCTTCGCAGGCCTGGATGGTGATCTCGGCGGTGGATTCGGACAGACCGGCGAAGATGCCGCCGGTGTGCAGCCATTTGCAACCGAGGGTGCCGAAGAGGTGATCGAAATCGAAGTCGCCGGGCTTGATCTGCGAGGCGGCGCTGTGACCGCGATCGACGCTGCCCTTGGCACCGCGCACACCGAAACCGCGCTCGGTGAAGTTGATGGGATTGCGGACGCGCTTGCCCATGCCGTCATAGGGCACCCATTTGATGAGGGAGGTGTCCACGCCGCCCTGGAGGATGAGGTCTTCGATGAGTCGGCCGATTTCGTTGTCGGCAAAGGCGGTCAGAATTCCAGAGCGGAGGCCGAAGCAGCGGCGGGCGCCGCGAGCCACATTGTACTCGCCGCCGCCCTCCCAGGCGGTGAACTGGCGGGAGGTGCGCACGCGTCCCTCACCGGGATCGAGGCGCAGGAGGACTTCACCGAGGGACAGGAGATCGTAGGCAGGTTGAGCGGGCATGGAGGGGCTAGATATGAAGCGCGACGAGGCAGTGGCAAATAACTCCTCGCTGGAAAATGTGCCGGGAAGGGCTTAGGTTTGAGAATGATTCGATTTCTTTCCTGCCTTGCCTGCGCGCTGATTGTCTCTACAACGGGCTTCTCCAAGTCGCCCGTAGCACCTGTGGAGCTCAAGCCCTGGGACAAAGGTGCCATTGAATTTGAGACGGGCATGCTGTGGAAGGTCGGCGGAGACACCACTTTTAATTATCGCATCATCCCCTTCATCGTTTCCTGGCGCACGCCGGAGTGGTTTGGATTCCACTTTCGCAATGGCTCCGCTCTGGTTGTGAGGCAGAAGTTTTCCGCGATGGCGAATTACATCGAGACGGGGTCTGAGAACCGCTACCTCGGGCTTTCCGGTGGTGGGGTCATCGAATGGTGGAACCCGAGCGCAACGTGGAACATCTTTGGCTCCGCAGGTGGCGGGGTGGGCTGGATCGATGCGCAGAGTGCGCCTGGTGGCCAGGGGCAGGACTTTACTTTGAACTGGTACAGCCAGCTCGGCATCTCGCACACGCTCTCCCAAGACTGGTCCGTGAATGCGAGTGCGATGTTTCAGCACATGTCCAACGGAGGGCAGACGAATCCGAATCCGGGGCTGAATGCGCTGGGTGTGCTGATCGGTGTGCGCAGGAGTTTTTGAGCTGGGCAAAATGAAGCTGGCCAGATGGCGTGCTGCATTTCATGGTGATGGACCATGAGCTTCCGACTTCTGACCGCACTCGTTTTCGCCTCTGCCGCGCTGCAGGCTGCTGATCTTTATTTCCCGCCGCCGGACAGTGAGGGTGGCTGGCGCGAGGCGAAGGGGGAGAAGGAGTGCCGCGAGCTGGGGGGCATGGATCTGGTGAAGCTGGAGCCGGCGTATGTGATGACGGAGCGCTCCACGGGAAACGGGGGCCTCGTGGTGGTGCACAAGGGGTATCTGGTATTTGAGAAATACTTCGGCCGCGCGAGCCGCAACAGCAATCCGGACATGGCGTCCACGGGGAAGGCTTTTTGCAGCATCGCGTGCGGGATCATGCTGCATGAGTTTAAAGACAAGATCCCTGAGGGGCTGGATACGAAGGTGTTTACTGAGAAGTATCTGCCGGAGGCTTTTCCGCTGAATGATCCGCGCAAGGCGGAGATCACACTGGGGCAGCTGCTGTGCATGACGGGCGGCTACTGGGGTGAAGGGCAGACGCCGACGGGGTATGTGAAAGGTGACCCGAAGGCGCAGCAGCTGAAGCCGGTGCCGGGGCAGAACATCAAGGATCTGGACAAGTCATCGCTCAATGTGCCACTGTGGACGAATCCGGGGGCCGGGTATTCGTATTCCTCCCCTTCCCCACACATTGCCAGCATCGTGCTGCGGCATGTGACCGGGATGGAGCTGAAGGACTACATTGATGCGCGGCTGGCGAAACCGCAGGGCTGGGGCGCGTGGGACTACTGCCTGCACCGTGGCGACTATGTGATGCCGCACGCGAATGGCGCGGGGAGCACGGCGCTGCATGCGACGGATGCGGTGCGCATGGGGTACTGCCTGGCGCATGGTGGCAAGTGGAAGGATCAGCAGCTTGTGCCGGCGGATTACATCAAGAAATGCCAGACGTGGAGCCCGTACAATCCGCACACGCCGTTCTCGCTGCAGTTTGAGCACAATGCGGACGGGCACGTGGCGGGGGCGCCGAAGGATGCGTTTTGGAAATCGGGAGCGGGTGGTTTTTGTTTATACATTGTGCCGTCGCTGGACCTGGTGATTTACAAGCTGGGCGGCAAGGACGGGCAGTATGATCCGACGCTGACGCGGATCCCGCAGCCGGAACAGAAGCATGATCGCGACAACTGGCAGCCGATTCCGGGGAATGCGTTTATGGAGGGAAGCGGGGCGGCTTCGCTGAACCGGGTGCTGGAGATGGTGTGTGCGGCGGTGAGATACGAGTAACCCAGCGCGGTGTGGATCGCACTCTCCGAGTGCGGTCTCCAGCTCTCCCAGACCGCACATGGAATCTCCGGGCCCAGGCCGCGATGAAGCCACCGAGGCTGAGTTTCTCAGTCCTCTCCCACATTGCCATAGGCGAGCTGGGCGCGGAGGAGATCGTGGAGGGTGACGACGCCGAGGAGTGTCTGTTTGTCATCGCACAGGATGACCATGCCAGCGCGGGAGTCGATGATGCGGGACTGGATGACGCGGATGCTTTCCTGGGGATCTGCGGTGACTGCGGGCTCGAACTCGGGTGCTTCGTTGGAAAGCAGAGCGCGCTCCATGTCATGCCGGGTGAGCACACCCACCACTTTGCCGTCCTGCAGCACCGGAAAATTTGAGTAGGGATGCCGGTTGAAGGCGGCGCGCAGAGATTCGCTGCCGAGGTCTGTGAGCGATTCTGGATGGAAATTGGCGATGGCGGATGCCGGAAGCTGCTGCCAGGCTCCCAGATCGCGCGGAGGAATGATGCGGTTGAGGTGGTGGCCGTCCTGCTCGAGGACTTCTTCATAGAAGTTGGAGTTCATCATGCGACGGCTGATGGCCTGGCTGACGAGGACGCCGAGCATGAGCGGCAGCACGAGGGAAAACTGGTGCGTCATTTCAAAGACGATCAGAATGCCGGTGACGGGCGCACGCACGACCGCGCCCAGGCATGCGCACATGCCCACGACGGCGAGCACGACCTGATCTCCTTCATGAAGGGGCAGCACCAGTTTGCCGAGCCCAGCGGCCGCGAGCCCTGCCATGCCGCCGAAGAACAGGGTGGGAGAAAAGATGCCGCCGCAGCCTCCCAGCCAATAGTGTTCGGCACAGGGTTTGAGGTGGAGTGATGTGACAAAAACGTTGCTGTACGTTTGGGCGAAGGGTGGCATGAAGTTGCTGATGGCTGCAGCCCGAGTCCCAGCCCCCAAGATTGAAGCCGCCCAGCTGCGGCACTGGAAGCTCATCGAGCAGTTCCAGCGTGTGCTCGACGAGGTCAGCCCGCTGCATCAGCCCCACCGCAGCGAGCACGACCCGCGGCGCACCCTCCACCAGCGCGATTACTTCTCGCTGTTTTTGCTCGGCCTGTTCAACCCGGTCATCACCTCCATGCGCGGGCTCTGCCAGGCCAGCAGGCTGCAGCGCACGCAACGCTCCCTGGGCACCCTGCCCGCAAGCCTGGGCAGCTTCTCGGAGGCGCAGAGCCTCTTTGATGCGCGGCTGCTCCAGGCCGTGCTGGAGCGCCTGGTGGCGGACCTTCCCCCGCAGCCCGGTCCCGGCGGCGTGGACCTCGCCGCGCTGCGCGTGGTCGACAGCACCTTGTGGTATGTGCTCCCGCGCATGGACTGGGCCACCTGGCGCAGCCAGTACAAGGACCAGCGCGCCGTGCGCCTGCACATCAAATACCGCCTGGCCGACGGCCTGCCTGCCGGCGGCCTGCCCTCCAACGGGGTTTTGTGCGAGCGCAAAGCCCTGCGCCAGCAGCTCAAGGCCGGGGAGTTCTACATCGGCGACCGCAACTACGGCATGAACTACCGCTACCTCGAGGAGCTCGAGAGCGCCGGGTGCGGCTTTCTCATGCGCCTGCGCCAGAACCATGTCAAGGTGGAGACGCTCCAGGAGCTGCCGCTAAGCCAGCGCGACATTGAGGCCGGCGTCTGCCGGGATGAGCGCGTCATGCTCGGGGAGAGGGCCCTGTGCAGGCGCGGCCCGTTCCGCCTGGTGGTCGTCGACCGGCCGGACATGGAGGAGCCCGTATGGCTGGTGAGCAATCAAACGGCAGAACAGCTCAGCGCCGGGGAGCTCGCCGGACTCTACCGGCAGCGCTGGGAGGTGGAGGGATTTTTCCGCTGGCTCAAATGCCTGCTGCCCTGCCGGCACTGGTTTGCGGAGAGCGAAAACGGCGTGGCCATCCAGATCTATGCCGCGCTGATCTGCGCGGTGCTGCTGACGCGCAGGCTGGGACGGCGGCCGAGCAAACGCATGCTGGAGATGCTGGCCTTTCATCAGATGCAGACGGCCAGCGAGGAGGAGCTTGCCGAGGCGCTGCGGCTTGAGGTGCAGCGCGCCACCCGGGTGCGCAAGCCGCGGCATGGCACGCTGAGCAACTGGAAACCCGCATAGCAAAGGGCAGTGCAGGCGCGCGCGCGCGCCAGGGCTGCGCGTGCCCGGATGCCACGATGTCGCCCACCTCCCACTCCCTGGCCCTTTCACCGCCGCCTCAATTCAAAAATGCTTGGCTCCATTCACCCCTCTATAGCAGACCGCGTGCCGAACAGTACTGGCCTCCCAGCCCATAGCACAATATGGTGGCGAGCAGCTTGGCCACCAGCAGCAGCGCTGCGAGCTCCCACGCGAGCCTGCCTGAAAGCGCATCTGAGAGATCATTGTAGCCGAGACCGAACACGCCGAGACGCCCGGTCTGCTTCCAGACGAGCATGCCGATGGCCCAAGTGAGCAAAGCGCCTACTGAGGGCAAGGCCCAGGCGGGCAGACGGCGTTGTGCATGGGACCAGCCACGGAGGTTCAGGCTGCCGCGCTGAAAGAGCAGCCCCGCGAGCGTGGCGCAGGCAGCCACCCAGGGGGTGAGCACATAGACCTGCCAGCCGGGTTCGTTCGTCACTACCATCCGAAACGCCGGCTCTGCGCCCAGCAGGCCATGCACCACGAGCGCCCCGATCATCGAGGCCATGAGGACGTTGCCGAGAAAGCGGCTGTTGAGATCGCCGATGATTTCCTCCAGCACAAAGGTGACGGCGGCGAGAGGGGTGTTGAAAGCTGCTGCGAGACCTGCCGCTGCGCCCGCCGCTGCAGGCATGCGGTGCTTGGCTTTGGCCAGTCCCAGCCGCGTGGCGATGACGGAGCCCATGGTGCCCGCCATCTGCACGGAAGGGCCTTCGCGCCCCAGGCTCATGCCGCTGCCGATGCTCACAGCACCGGCGACAAACTTTACCCACATGATGCGGGGAGATGACCAGCCAAACTCTTTCCAATACGCCAGCTTCAACTGCGGAATGCCGCTGCCAGCAGCAGACGGTCCGGCAAAGTGCAGGAGCAGTCCTGAGGCCAGTGAGGCCGCCAGCATGAGGGCCAGCGTGCGCCAGGCAAACGTGTCAGGCGACTGCACCGCCCAGGTTTCAAACGTGCGGCCGTAGAGGAGGTGGATGCACTGATGAAAGGCCACAGCGATCCCGCCACCGGCCACGCCATAGATCGCCGTGGCGACATAGAGGCGAGGACGCGGCGGCAGCTTGGAAAGAAGGCTGCGGAGACTCATGGAGACATACATGCATAGCTCCGCAACCAGTCCACTCGCGATTCCTACGGCAGGCTATTTTTGGCACCTTCCTATGGCGGAAACAAGTGTCTCGTCATGCAAACCGCCACATGCGGAGAGCTCCAGCGTGGAGTGAGTAGCACTCTCCGAGGTGCGGTTCTGCCAAGCCCAGACCGCACATGGAATGTGCGGACCACTCCACGCTGGGGGCCATGGTGCGATGGGTGGCGCTGGAAAAGGGACGAAGCATGGGAGGAGCACTCCCTGATTGACAGATTCGACCCGCCTTGCCTGTTCTCTCCAACCATGAAGTTTCGCCTGCTCCTCGCGCTCCTGCCCCTTGCCATCGCCACACTTGCCGCAGACAAGCCTGCCAAGGCCCCCAAGACAGACGCCCCCGCCACGCCCTCGCCATGGGGGGATTTTGTGGAGAAGGATTTTCCGTTTTTCAGCAGTGTGCTGGATGCGCGGGAGGTGGGGGAGGGTTTTCCGAAGGACAATCTGACGCCGCGTGGGATTGTTTTGAATCTGGGGCACAATCTGTGGGCGTGCTTTGACACGGATCTGCTGCGCATTGCGTGCATCTGGGAAGGCGAGGCTGGGAAGCCGCCGGTGAGTGCGGAGGCGCTGGCGCCTGGCTCGTATCATGTGGCGGGACAGAAGACGAAGGACGGGCAGGAGTATCTGCCGAAGCCGATTGGCAAGGTGTGGCTGGCGAACGGGATTTATCCGGGATGGCAGGTCGGGGAGAAGCCGAGCTTTGTGGATCCGCGTGAGGCGACGCCGAGTCCGGAAGAGGTGGGGAGAGGGCCGGTGACAAATACGCAGTTTGAGTCAATCCTTGTCGCCAAAGACGGGAGCATTTCTTTCATTTACAAGGTTGGTGACGTAGAGATCACTGAACGTGTTTTGGTGGTTAAAAACGATGCCGCCGTCTCTGTCGAGCGACACATCGCCGTGGCGCCTCATCGCGAGCCGTTGACGTTAATGATCGGGATGGATGCTCCTCCAAGAAGCGGCGAGATTACGGCATTCGGAAAGATTGTTTTTTCCAATGGTGCCAAGATCCAGGAGACCACCATCAGTTCAGAAAAAGATTGTTTGTACATGGTCCTTTCTCCAACCGAACAACCGCAGGAAATTGAAACTGGCGCTAGAAACAAGACATTGAAGACTCTCTCAGAGGAGTCGAACGGGATCATGGAATGGAGTGATATTATCACCACCACCGCCACGCTTTCCACCAAGCCGGACGCTTATGTCATCGATGAGATTCCCCTGCCCCTGGAAAATCCGTGGAAGAGGAATGTGAGGCTGGCGGATGTGGCGTTTTTGAATGATCAGGGGGATGCGGCGGGGGTGACGTTTGATGGGGATGTGTGGTTGATCTCGGGTTTGAAGGGGGACTTGGAGAAGGTGACGTGGAAGAGGTTTGCGAGCGGGCTTCATGAGCCGATGAGCATCGTTGTGAGGCGTGCCGCCGGAGATGGGAGATCGAAGATGGGAGATGGAGCGGACAAAAACAGCGCATCTGCCGAGATCCTTGTTTTTGATCGCAATGGGATCTGGAAACTGGTGGACACGAATGGGGACAGGGAGTGCGACCGGTATGAGATGTTCTGCAATCTTTTTGCGCAGACGGCGGAGACGCGGGAGTTTCCGAATTCGATGAAGCTGGGGCCGAAGGGGGAGCTGTATATTTCGAAGGGTGGGCAGGAGGGGACGACCTATGGGAAGCACAATGGGACGGTGATCAAGGTGGCGGCGGATGGGAAGTCGATGGAGGTGATTGGGTATGGTTTGCGGCAGCCGTTCATTGGGGTGAATCCGAAGACGGGGCTGGTGACGGCGAGCGATCAGCAGGGCAACTATGTGCCGTCCACGCCGCTGCATATCATTTCGGATCACCACTTCTACGGGCATCTGCCGACGATCGCGCCGAAGGAGAAGTATCCGGAGACGATCACGGAGCCGCTGACGTGGCTGCCGCATCCAGTGAATCCGAGCGGGGTGACGCAGACTTGGCTGCTGGATGCGAAGATGGGGCCGGTGAATGGGGAGTTGATCCACATTGGCTACAACCGGCCGGAGCTGTTCCGCGTGCTGATGAACTCACATTTTGAAAAGCCGCAGGCGGCGGTTGTGAGCTTTAACCGCAACTTTGATTTCCCGACGCTGAATGCGGTGGTGAATCCGGCGGACGGTCAGCTCTATGTGGTGGGATTCCAGGTGTGGGGCACAGTGGTGAAGAAGATCAGTGGTCTGGCGCGCGTGCGCTACACGGGCAAGCCGCGCGTGCTGCTCAAGGAAGTGACGCCGACGGACAAGGGGCTGCTGCTGCGCTTCAATGCGAAGCTGGATCCGAAACTGGCGACTGATCCGGACAGCTTCAATGCTGAGCGCTGGAACTACAAACGCACCTTTGACTATGGCTCGCCGCATTTGAAGCTGGATGGCAGCAGCGGGCAGGAATGGATGACGGCGAGCAGCGCGTACCTGAGCAATGATGGGATGAGCGTGCTGGTGGGTTTTCCAGATATGAAGGCGGGTGTGCACCAGATGCGGATCGGCTGGGGGCTGAAGAGCGCGGATGGCTTGAAGGCGGAGAACACGGCGTATTTTTCACCGTGGGAGCTCATGACGTTTGATGCGAAGAAGGAAGGGTTTGATGAGAATCTGAAGGTGGACCTGACGCCGCGTAAAGCGGCGGCAGTGGCCACGGTGAAGGCGACGGCAGAGGAAGGCGAGCGGCTGTATCAGATGTTTGGCTGCATGGCGTGCCATAGCACGGATGGGACGCTGGTGGGCAAGGTGGGGCCGAGCTGGAAGGGGCTGTATGGCAGCGAGCGTGAGATCGCCAAAGGACAGAAGGGCAAGTTTAAAGCGGATGAGGCGTATCTGCGGGAGTCGATCACGAATCCGAGTGCGAAGGTCGTGAAGGGATTTGAGAAGTTTGATACGGGGATGCCGATTTATTCGGGGATTTTGAATGAGGGGCAGATTGAGAGTCTGATTTTGTATATCAAGAGTTTGAAGTAGGGGCACCGAGGCGAGGACGTTAGGTCAGGGACATGCGTGCTGTCATCGCTACGCGATGCATGTGCCTTGGGGGATGACGTGAGCGTTTACGAGGGATGTCGCTGCGCTCAATCCCTCGCTACAGGCTGGGATGGCTCCGCCATCCGATGGCGGCACTGATGTCCCAAGTGTGCTTGTGACTGACAGCATGGAAGAACATCTGCCAGGCGCGGACGACCTGCTGCGGGCTCGGAGGCCCGCGCTCCCAGGCTCTGGCTGGGATGGCCGCGCCATCTGATGGCGGCACTGGTGTTCCATGTTTGCTTGCGACAGACAGCATGAAAGAACATCCTTCATGCGCGGACGACCTGCTGCGGGCTCAGAGACCCGCGCTCCCAGGCTATGGCTGGGATGGCGACACTGATGGTGAGAGCAAGTTGTGCTGTTCCTGTGGAACAGAGGGAAGCACCAGATGTCCAACGTGGGGGACCACTGCAGGGCTGAGGTGAAACGGGGGCTTTCCCCTGTTCCGCAGGAACAAGGCTACTTTAGTTCATGCTGCGGAGGGCTTCGCGGATGAGTTTGTCGGCGGTCTCCATGCCGGGCTGTTTGGCGAGGTCGTTGACAGCTTTGATGGCTTCGGATTGTTTGTAGCCGAGGGCGATGAGGCCGAGGACGGCGTCGGTCTGGGCTTCCTGTTTGGGGTCGTGGGCGCCTTTGGCGGTGCGGGAGGCCTGCCAGGCATCGACGACGCCGACTTTGTCCTTGAGCTCGAGCACGATGCGTTCGGCAGTTTTACCACCGACGCCTTTGATGCGGGAGAGGGATTTCACATCGCCGCTGATGACGGCGTCTTTGAAGGCGGCGACGGGCATGCCGCTGAGGACGCTGAGGGCCATCTTGGGACCGATGCCGGAGACGCGGTCCATGAGGAGGCGGAAGAGATCGCGCTCGTCTGCGGTGATGAAGCCGAAGAGGGTGTGGTCGCGATCGGTGACGTGGTAGTGGGTGAGAAGCTGTACTTGTTCACCGGGGTGCGGGAGCTTGTCGAAGGTGGTGAGCGGGATGAGGACGAGGTAGCCCACGCCGTTGACGTCGATGGTGGCACGGTGTGGGAGGGCTTCGGCGAGGAGGCCGCGAAGGAAGGCGATCATGCGGGCATGAAGGCGGGTAGGCGCGAAGGTGCAAGCGGAGGTTTGATGCGAACGGTAGCGAGCAAGGATTGATCCGTCCTTTTCTATAGCCTTACAGGCTCATAACATCGCATGGACGCACGGCTCGTCCCATCCCCATCGATGATGTGGCAATTGCCCAAGGTGCCCTTGGGAGTGAGGAGTGGATGAAGACACATCATGCTGGCTAAGGGTGACCGTGCCCCCTCACCCCTGCCCTCTCCCCCGAGGAAAATATTCTTGCCATTGTGCACTCGGGCACAAGGGTTACATTTTCTCCCAGGCACATAGGTGACACTTTTTTATGGCTGGGGCGGCTCATCCAAGCGCATGCAGCACCTTGTTTTTGTGAGCCTGCGCGCAGGGTGGCTTTCCGAGCGAGGCCTCAGCCGAGCCGGGAAGACGCCCGTAGCGCAGGCTCACAAAACACCGCCCCTCCCATCCTCGGCTTCACGTGGCTTGGTCCCAGCCTGTTTTGGCAGATTTTTATGCCCTTTGACCTTCATGGTGCGCTCATCAAAAACGCCCAGTTCAAGATCTTGGAACCACACTGCCCAGCGCCCGTCTCCCACCGGCTCCAGCCCCACATCTTCGCCGCTGAGCACCTGTGTGAGATGCACCTCATGGCCGCTCCACTTGATCGTGCCTCCTGGCTTCACTTTGCGCCGGTGCCACTCCTCAGGGAACTCCCGCGCATCAGGCAGTCGCTGAGGATACTCAAGGCTCGATGGCCTGTAGTGTTCCGCAGGTGTGGTCTGGCCCAGCGCCTCGTGCGGGCGCTCGTGGTTGTACTCGCGGCGGAACTCGTCAAAGCAGCGCTGCTGCGCCTTGAGCGTTCGTGCTGGCGGTGATGCGGTGTGCTGTTCCAGCGTGCGATGAAAGCGCTCGTGCCGTCCGTTTTGCTGCGGCTTGCCCGGCTCGATGCGCTCCAACCTGATGCCCAGCCGCAACCACCACACGCTCAGTGCGCTGAGCCCGCCGAGCGTGCGGCTGGCAAAGGGCGGCCCGTTGTCCGAGCGTATCGCGCACGGCATCCCATGCTCCCGGAACGCGCTGATCATGATGGGCTGCACCAGCGGCCCTCCGGTCTTGCTGCCCAGGCACTGGCAGCGCAGAAGGTAACGGCTGCTGGCATCGGTGAGCGTCAGTGGACTGCACTTGCTGCCATCGCCCGTGCGGAACCATCCCTTGAAGTCCACGCACCACACCTCGTTGGGTGCACGTGCATGCCCCAGCGGCTGGCTGCTGGGCACTGCGCTGGCATGCGCGCGTCGCTTGATCGAATTGGACAGCCCATGCCTGCGCAAGATGTCGCTGACCGTGCTCTCCGCAGGATGCGGCCCCGCTTCAGACTCGCGCTGCAGCCGTGCCAGAAGCTTTGGCGCGCCCCAGTGTGGCCAGCGAGCCTTGAGCCGCAGGATATGCTCGACGACCTCCAACTCCGTGGCGTTGGGATGGTGATGCGGTGCGCTGGATCGCTCCTGCAATCCCTCCGCTCCTGCCTGCTCGTAGCGAGCGATCCACTTGTAGACGGACTTGCGGCTCACGCCGTATCGCCGGGCCAGCTCCGCTGGCCCATAGCCGCCGCTCAAATACTCGCCGATCATCTTCAACCGTTCCTTCATCTCGTTTGTTTGGTTCCAGGGCATCAGTCACCCTGTCACCCATGTCCCCGGGAGAAAGTGTCACCAACGTGCCCGGAACATACCGCCATGGTGTGTCAGGGGCGGGGAGAGGGAGAACCGTTTTGGTTGATCTGGATTTATAGGACACAGAATTCCTCCTCTAACCCGGCAGGTCCTGATAATTGGGGGATTTGAGCACGAGGCGGAATTTGGCTGTTTTGGGATCGATGGGCAGAGAGTCCACACGCTCAATTTCGAACACGACATTCTGCATCTGCTTTTCCTTCAAGATGTGCTGAAAGTGGTGAGTGACCCGCTCGACAGCTTCGCGGCATTGAGATTCGGTGCAGCCTTCTGCAAGACAGACACGAACCCGAAAGGAAGACAAACTTTCCAATATTACCTGCCACGCATTAAGGCCAGGCACGGCCAGATCAAGGACGACAAAAGGATGAATGAAGTCCCTCTGGCCTTTTTCATTGATGAAGATCAGCGCATTTTCCTGCCGCCCGACGAGGCCCTGGACCTTGGTGTAGGGGTATGAGTCTTTGCGTGGTCTTTCGTCAGGCAACAAGACATCGCTCATCCGGTAACGAATCAATGGCATGGTGTCGTTGAAGAGATTCGTCACGCAGGTGTGGTCTTCATGCAGTTCGAAGATCAGATCATCCTCCATGAGATGCATGCCATCACTGCCCGGCAAAGTGAGGCCCATGTAGAGATGCTCGGTGGAGGCATAAATGTTCATGACCTGGGTCTGAAAGGCGCGCTCGATCAGAGCCCGCGCGTCCGGCAGGAGAGGCTCGCCGCCACTGGCCACGCGCCAAGGCCGGATGCGCAGTTTGCCCTGGATCTGGGCCTCAGCGAGCTCCTTGAGCATGGTGGCATACCCGGTGACCACGCGGGGCTGGAAGGCGTTCAGATCATCGATGACGTCATGGATCGGCTGCAGCACATCGTAGGCTCGCATCTGGTAAAAGAGCTTGTTGGCGCCCTCATTGCCTGAGTGTGCAAGATTGACACCGCCGGAGTGCCCGGTGGTGACGCCTACATAGGCCACGCGCTGCCGCAGGCGCAGAGGCGCAATGCGCACGCCCAGGCTGGCCGCTGAAATCCACGACACATGGGAGAACACATGGCAGGCAAACTGCCCGGAAGACCCGGAGGTGTTCATGACATGGTATTTGCCCTCAAACAGATTTCTCCCGTCCGATGATTGGGACACGAAATCGACAATGCGAGCGCGTGTGATACGACGATCTGTGACGATGTCATCAAAATGCAGGGCAACGTCCTGCTTGGTGAGCACCGGAAAATCGGTGGGCACACAGGCGCGAACAGCGATGCCCCGCTCCTGGATGATGGAGCGGTAATAAGGTGAATGTGCCTGTGCGTGGGCCACCAAGCGCCGGAACTTCTGCAACTGGCGTGCCTGAAGCTGCTCACGTGACATGCGCAGCACCGTGTGATGATCCCAGAGGGACCGAAGCCATAGCAAGGGGTCTGTTAACGCTCGCAGGCTCATGACACCTATGAAAAGGGGCGTCGCACCTGCGACGCCCCCGGAGAGTAATTAAGGATGCTCTGAACTCAATGACAACCTTGAGCCGTCACTCTATGCGGACAGTTTTTCCATCAGCTTTTGCGTGCGCTCGATGATGCGCTGGGGCTCATCGAGGAGGCCGGCGGAGAGGAGGGCATTGTCCAGAATCTGCTCGGTGATGAGGCCGGCGGTTTCGGGGTCTTTTTCGCGGAGGGCCGAGAGATTGCGGACGAGTTGATGGCGGGGATTGATTTCGAAGATGACCTTCGAGCCGGGCATGTCGCCGTCTTTGCCCATGGCCTTCATCATCTGGCGGATCTGCGGGCTCATCTCGCCTTCAGGGGTGAGCACGAGGGCGGGGCTGCCGACGAGGCGCTTGCCGGTGCGGACGGTTTCGACCTGGGTGGCGAGACGTTCTTTGATCCAGTCGCACAGGGAGGTGGCGTCACTTTCTGCGAGGGCTTCGCCTTCGCTGGTGTCGTCGCCGAGATCAATGTCGGGAGCGTTGACGGACTTGAGGTCTTTGTCTTCGAACTTGCTGAGGCTGGAGATGACGTATTCGTCGATGTGCTCGAACATGTAGAGCACTTCGAAGCCCTTGGCCTTGAAGGCGGCGACGTAGGGGCCGCTTTCGATGGTGCTGCGTGAGGTGGAAACCTGGTAGTAGATTTCCTTCTGGTCTTCCTTCATGCGCTTCACGTATTCGGTGAGGCTGACGGTCTCGCCGGGCTCGGTCATGCTGGATTCAAAGCGGAGGAGCTTGGCGATGGCATCGCGATTGGTGTGATCGGTGGCGATGCCTTCTTTGAAGAAGCGGCTGAAGTTCGCATAGAACTCATTGTACTTCTTCGGGTCTTCGACGGCTTCCTTGTCGAGGTGCTTGAGCAGGCGCTTGGCGACGACGTCACCGAGCTTGCGGACGAGGGCGCTGTCCTGCATGGACTCGCGGGAGATGTTCAGGGGAAGGTCTTCACTGTCGATGACGCCGCGGACGAAGCGCATCCACTCGGGAAGGAGCTTTTTGGGCTTTGGATCGATGAGGACTTTTTTGCAGTAGAGGCCGACGTTGGGCTCCATCTGGCCCATGCCGTAGGCTTCCATGTTCTGCGTGGGGGTGAAGAGCAGCGCATTGATGGCGATGGGGGACTCGGCCTGGAAGTGGAGGCGGTAGCTGGGATCATCAAAGGCGTGGGCGGCGAAGCGATAGAACTCGGTGTACTGCTCGTCGGTGATGCTGTCCTTGGACTTGAGCCAGAGGGCCTCGACGGTGTTGACGCGCTCGGTGTCGAGGATGACCGGGAAGGTGACGAAGTTGGAGTATTTTTCCAAGATCTGCTTCACGCGATGCTTCTTGGAGAACTCGGCGGCGTCTTCCTTGAGGTGGAGGATGATTTTGCAGCCGCGGGCTTCTTCGGAGGATTCGTCGATGGTGTAGCTGGTGCTGCCATCGCTGGTCCAGACGAGGTGCTCGCCGTCGTTGCGCCAGGAATGGGTGTGGACCTCGACTTTGTCTGCCACCATGAAGGCGGAGTAGAAGCCGACGCCGAACTGGCCGATGAGGGAGGCGTCGTTTTGCTTGCCGGCGTTTTTGAGTGCGGCGGCAAAGGCCTTGGAGCCGGAATGGGCGATGGTGCCGAGGTTTTCGACGAGCTCTGCGCGGGTCATGCCGATGCCGTGATCAGCGATGGTGAGGGTGCGGGCGGCTTCATCGGTGGTGATGGAGATTTCCAGCGCAGCGGAAGCATCGAAGACTTCCTTTTCCGTGAGCTGGGTGAGGCGCATCTTTTCCATCGCGTCTGAGGCGTTGGAGACGAGCTCGCGAATGAAGATCTCGCGGTCGGTGTAGAGGCTGTGGATGACGATATCGAGGACTTGTTTGACTTCGGCCTGGAATTCGTGGGTCTGGCTCATGGTTGTGTGGTTTTTCGTGGGTTTGGGGGTGGAGAGAGTAGCGGGTGGGGGTGGGAGGTCAAGTGTTGCGGGCAGAGGGGGATGGCTGGGATCTGGGAGTCGACCGGACCGGCTGAAGCCGGTACTACAATACGTGGCGGGTGTGGCGTGTGGGACTTGGGTGTGGCGAAGGCGCTGTGATCGAGGACGAGTTCGAGCAGGAGGACGAGGACGATTTTGCGTCGGCGGAGGGCCTTGACGGATTGTTCCTTTGGTGGAGGGGCCTTGACTTTGGCATCCCCTCCCCCACACTCGCGGCCACCATGGGACTTTTCGATTCACTCGCCAAAAACGCGCTGGGCAGCATGCTCGGCGGCTCTGCCAAAATGGACCCCGCAGCGATGCTGTCCGGGCTGCTGAATGAAGCGGGTGGTTTGAATGGAATGATGGCCCAGTTTGAGAAAGCAGGCCTGACTGAGATTTTTGCCTCCTGGGTCGGAACGGGAACGAACCTGCCGATCAATGCCGAGCAGATGAAGGCCGCGGTGGGAGAAGAAAACCTGCAGGCGCTTGCTGGCAAAGTGGGCATGCATGTGCACACGGTGCAGCCGCTGCTGACGCAGTTCCTGCCGCAGATCATCGACAAACTGACGCCGCAGGGACACATCCACGACAACAACCCCAGCGGCAGCCAGATCCAAAGCGTGCTGACCAGTGTGATCAGCAGCGGACTTGGCGGATTGTTTGGCGGAGGCCGCTGATGGCTGCGCCACGGCGCGAATCCCACACGTAACACCTGCCATGCTCCGCCTTGCTCTGAAAATGCTATTTGGTGACACGGCGAAATACCTGATGCTGGTGGCAGGTCTCGCGGTGGCGACGTTTTTGATGGCGCAGCAGACGGCGGTGTTCTGCGGGCTGATGAACTGGACGAAGTCGACGCTGAAAAACGTCCCGGCGCCGATCTGGGTTGTGGAGGAAAAGGTGGAGCAGGTGAATGAGACGAATCCGCTGCTGGACACGGATGTGGCGCGCGTACGCAGTGTGGCCAGCGTGGCGTGGGCTGCGCCGATCTATTCGGGCATCCAGCGCGTGCGATTGGAAAACGGGAACTTCAAGATGATCCAGCTCATCGGCATTGACGCCAACACGCTGGCGGGAGCGCCGGCGAAGATGCTGGAAGGCAATCTGATGAAACTGAGGCTGCCGCATTCGGTGATCATTGATGATCTGGGCGTGACACGACTGGCACGCAAACGCGGGGAAAAGGTGAAGGTGGGCGATGTGTTTGAGCTCAATGACCAGGAGGCACGGGTGGTGGGCATCGCGGATGCAGCGACTTCCTTTACTGGCGGTCCGTATGTGTGGACAACGTATGAGCGGGCGCTGCAATATGTGCCGGCCCAGCGCAAGATGCTGCAGGCGGTGATCTGCGCGCCACGCGAGGGCGTGAGCCTGGACCAAGCGGTGGCGGATATTCAGCGCGAAACTGGGCTGAAGGCGTTTGTGAACCGTGAAGCGGGTTTTGGCGAATTCTGGGAGCAGCGTGGCGGAGAAAAGACGGACAACTTCAATGTCTCGACGGTGTGGTGGTATGTGAAGAACACCGGTATTCCGATTTCCTTTGGCACCACGGTCATCATCGGCCTGCTGGTGGGGATGGCGGTGAGCTGCCAGACGTTTTACTCGTTCGTGCTGGAGAACATGCGGCATCTGGGTGCGCTGAAGGCGATGGGTGCGTCCAATGGCACGCTGTGCCTGATGCTGATCGCGCAGGCGTTTACGGTGGGCCTGATTGGTTACGGCATCGGGCTGTTCTTCACTTCCGGCTTCGCGATGGCAGCGCTGAAGAATGAGCAGCCGCCTTTTTACATGCCGGAGTTTGTGCCGTTTGCCGTGCTGGGCGTGGTGCTGTGCATCTGCACGCTGGCGGCGCTGATGGGAATCTGGCGCGTGAGCAAGCTGGAGCCGGCGATGGTGTTTAGGAGCTAGGGCCACCAGTGGCCCAGACCGCACTCGGAGAGTGCGGACCACGCCGCGCTGGGGCAATCATGCGCAGGGCTGGCAGTCCACAATGTGGCTATTCCAACTGGAGCTTGGCGAGGGAGCCGTAGAGGCTGCCGGGTTTGGCGACGAGTTCGTCGTGGGTGCCGCGTTCGAGGATGGCACCGCTGGACATGACGAGGATCTGATCGCAGCGGCGGACGGTGCTGAGGCGATGGGCGATGATGATGCTGGTACGGTTTTCCATCAGCTTGTCGAGCGCGTCCTGCACGAGGCGTTCGCTTTCGGCATCGAGGCTGCTGGTGGCTTCATCGAGGATCAGAATGGCCGGATCTGCGAGAATGGCGCGGGCAATGGCGATGCGCTGGCGCTGGCCGCCGGAAAGCTGGGTGCCGCGGTCTCCCACGAGGGTCTGATAACCTTCGGTGAGACTGACGATGAAATCGTGAGCGTTGGCTTTTTTCGCGGCACTGATGATCTCCTCTTCGGTGGCCTCAGGCTTGCCGTAGGCGATGTTTTCTTTGATGCTGCCGCCGAAGAGGAGGACCTCCTGAGGCACGAGGGCGAGATTGCGGCGGAGAGTGGTGAGAGACATGTCGCGAATCGGCTGGCCGTCGATGCGGATTTCGCCGGTGGTCGGATCGTAGAAGCGGAACAGCAGCGAAACGCTGGTGGATTTGCCCGAGCCGCTGGGACCGACGAGGGCGATGCGCTGGCCGGCTTTTGCCTGCAGATTGAAATCACGCAGAACGATGGCTTCCGGACGTGTGGGATAGGCAAAGCTGACATCGTGCATGTCGATCTCGCCTTTGAAGCGCTGTTTGGAGGCTCCGACGGTGTCGTCGGGCTCGGTTTGATCACGCAGGATTTCACGCACGCGCTCGGTGGCGCCGAGTGAGCGCTGGATCTGGGTGATCAGCTCAGGGAACTGCACGAAGGAGGCTGCGATCATGCCACTGAGGCCGGCGAACTGAGTCAGCTCTTCCTTGCCGATGCCGCCGTCGTTCAGCATGCGCATGGCGAACCAGGTCACGAGGATCAAGGCCACGCTGAAGGCGAAGATGATGAAGGCAATGAACGAGGCCCGAGGCACAGCCGCACGCAGCACGGTGCGGAGGTATTCGCTGAGATTTTTTTCATAGCGCGCGAGTTCGTAGGCCTCGTTGCGGAAGGCCTTCACGCTGACGATGCTCTGGAGGCTCTCATCCACCACGACCTGGGAGGAGGCGAGGTTGTCCTGCGCGCGCTTGGTCAGCTTGCGAATGCGGGAGCCGAAGATGGCGATCATCACGATCACCACGGGGATGGTACCTACCATGAACAGCGACAGCTTGACCGACATGTTCAGGATCAGCACCAGACAGAGTGAGAGCATGACCGTGTGGCGGATCAGCATGGGGATGGTGACGACCAGCGTTTCGCGCATGGCCTCGACATCGTTGGCGAGGCGGGAGGCGAGTTCACCGACACGGCGCTGATTCAGCGTGGCCATGGGCAGACGAATGATGCGGCTGAAGGTATCGAGGCGCAGGGCGGCCAGCGCACGCTCGGATGCCTTGGCAAAGAGCATGATGCGGAAGAAGGCGATGACAGCCTGCACCGCCACGATGGACACCAGGAACCATGCACTGTGGTTGAGTTCAGCCATCCACTCAGGACCATGGGCGCCACCGATTCCGCGCCCTGCCACGGCGGCGAGCTCCTTGATGAAAATGATTGTCATGCCGCCCGTGATCGCCAGCGCGATGAGCGCGGGGATGAAGACTCTGTAGTGGGGACGCAGGTAGGTCAGGAAAAAGCTCGCGTCTTTCCACGCTGCACGGTCCCACAATTTTTTACTCGCTCGTTCTTCAGCCATGTTTGTTTTCTTCTACTCCACGCGCACCGTCCAGCGCTGCGTGGGTTTGTCGGTCAATTCCAAGACGCTCAGACTTTCTGCATCATCCCCCTGCCGCCTGCTGCGGGTGAGGAAATAGCCACGGCCGCCCCCATTGAAGCGGACGTTCAGGCCCAGCTGGCTGTTGCCATTCCCCAAAGCCCATTCGTGGCGGTAGAGATAGCTTTTCGGCAGGGTGATGGTGAGCCTGCGGCCACCGCCTGCGGAGCTGGTGAGTGCCGCGTGGATTTCTTTCGGCTCGAACACCGCAGCATAACCGCTGCCAAAGGCCCAAGGTGCGATCGGATCGACCGTCGCATCGCCATCGGCCGCTTTGCCGGTGATGCGCAGCGCTGCTGTGGCCCCGGGAGTCTGTCGTTCGCCATAGCTGCGAGCGTCGAGGTTCAGCAGCAGTTCAAACGCCTTGCCGGAAGCGTCGTCCACAAGACTGACCCCGGTCAGATCGAGGGTGAGGAAGAGCTTCATGCTGTCAGCATCCGCCCGCAGAGTCACGGCGCTCTCCTGGGCATCTGCCGCAGTCAGGGGCACCGATTCTTTGAGGCCCATGTTACGGGTGATTTCAATGTCGCGATCAAAAATCTGCCTCACTCCATTGGAGTTCAGCGCCAGCTTCAGCGGCAGCACACGCCGCAGGGGCAGACGCCCATCGGCCGGCAGTGGCAGGGCCAGCTTGAGAACTTCCGAACCGTCGGCTTCCAGAGCGATCTTGCCTTCCTGAGATTTACCACCCCAGTTCGACTCCCATGAGGCCGAGAGACTGGATCCGGTGCTGTTTTCGATTTCGAGTTCAGGGGAAAACTCCGATTCTTGATTGAAGGCAGCGCGTGCGTTCCAGGTGATGCTGAAAGGACGCAACGGCACCACGATGTCCTCGATGCGCGATTGTTTGCCCGCGATCACGAGCACCGGCAGGCGCATTTCGCCATCGGTCAGCGGCAGAAAGCGTGTGTCAGTGATGGCATAGCTCAACTTCACCGTCTGCTTTGCGCCAGCAGCCAGCTCGATTTCGGGATTCGTGTCCTTGGGCTTTAACCCGGAAGGCACCAGCGGCAGCAGAGTCACATTCAGGGGGTCGCGCCGGGTGTTGGCCAGTTCAAATTCCAATGTCAGCTGCCCCTGCCCCGCAAGCGTCGCCTTGGCAGCGCTGATCTTCCATAGGACACCGGGTGCACCCTGCATCACATCCTGAAACAAGATGCGTCCCATCTCCGCATGCATGCCGGTCGTTGGCGTCATCACGCCCTGGGAAGGGAGGAGGTTCAGGAGGCTTTGGTACTCCTGCATGAGCGCCGGGAAGATTTGATCCGCCCCTTTGGCCCCGGAAGGTGCCTGCAGCAGGCGAGACAAATCGCCCAGGTCTGAAAAAATGACATCCGCCCTGGCACTGGCTTCACGCAGCACGCTGGAGGGTCCGCGCGTGAGCGCCAAGCTGGCCTCCTCCGGATCTGCCGCCTGTGGAATGGGTCCCGCGACGATGACTTCGAGACGTTTGCCGCGCGCGGTATCCAAGAGACTGCGAAAAGCCACCGCCACATCTGCGGCAGAGACTCCAGCCAGCCCGTCTTCCAAGCCCTGCGCCACCAAGACGACATCGGGCTGCCCTTGAAATCCGACGGTGGACAGCGCCGAGGCCGCCGAAATGATGCTGGAGGTTTGCACCGGCTGGATCAAAATCTCCGGTCCCATGACCTTGGATTCCTTGTCGCGCAATTTGCCGCCGGGCCGCACCACGCGCACGCCGCCAGTGTAGTAAAACTGGGCCGCGAGCTTTTTAGCGAACACGCCTGCAAAGCTTTTGAGCACCGGGTCCACGCCGGGTTCGGCCTTGGCACCATCGAGGATCGCATCACCCAGCACCACGATCTCCACACGCTCACGCCGGGTGAGTTTCAGCAGGGTCTGTGGGAGAAACTTCCGCCAGCGATCCCGCTGCACAGGAGTGAGATCGAAATAGGTCTGAGGCAGCACCGCCGGTGAAGGCAGCTTTTCTTCAACGGCGCGCGCCGCCGCCTGCAGCGCCGGCAGGTCCGGCACCGTTTCAGCAGCAGGCGCAGGAGCCGCCGGTGCGGGGGCAGACGGAGCCTGCGCCCGGAGACCGGTCACGCCCAGCAGCGCCAGAGCGCCGAGGTGGAGGAATGTCTTGCGGTTGGAAAACATGCGGACGCTATCTCAGCGAGACCGGCGATGCCTGCAACCGGGGAGTGGAGTGATGAATGAACTGCCAGCGCACAGGCGCAGGCATGGCAGGCAGCCGTTTGGTGCCTGATTTCCCCACCCCTGACTTCTCTTCAGCTGCGACCAATTACTTCGCCAGGCCTTGGAGCGACTTCATGAAGGCGGCAAATTTTTCGTTCTGCTCTTTCGGCAGCGTGGCTGGATTATCCAGGACGAAATTTGCCAGGACGGAGCGCTCCTTGCCAGCCTTGAAGAGCACCATGTTGATCACCACCGGGCTGCCATCAGAGGTCGCGGTGTAAGTGACGACATAGCCCGTCAGGCCGTCTGCGGTTTGCTCCTTCGCAGCTTCCACCAGCTTGGGGTTTTCGAATTCTTTGACCATGTCAGGCACCAGGGTCTCGATCATCTCCACGGAGGCTGCCACAGGCAGTTCGACGATGTTCACGGCAATCCGCTCGTCGTCGGAAGTGATGGCGATGTCTCCATCCTTTGGGTCCACTTCAGTGGTCCATTTGGCAGGAACCTCGTATTTAAGAATGGGATCCTTGGCCGGATAGGTTTTCTCATCAGCTGCAGACGCCGGAAGAAGGGAGAGGGTGAAGAGACCGGCGATCAGGCAGAGGGTATGTTTCATTAAGTTAGGGAATAAGTTTAAGTCATCAGGCTTGGGCTCCAGCTTCGGGCACCATCAGGTCAAAGCAAGCTCTACCGGCTCAGTTTAACTCCCCCCAACGAATCGCTTGCCCGCACGCCTGAATGCTCTCTCATCCTGCCATGTCCACCCTTGCCCCAGCCGCCGTCTTGTATGAAGCGAAGCAACCCCTGCGCATCGAAGAGGTGCGTGTTCTACCTCCGCAGAAGGGTGAGGTGACGGTGCGAATGAAAGCCGCTGGCGTGTGCCACAGCGACCTGCATGTGATGAAGGGCGACCTTTCCATGCCGATGCCGATCATCCTCGGTCATGAAGGCAGCGGTGTGATCGAAGCCGTGGGTGAAGGTGTTACTTCCGTTGAGGTTGGTGACCATGTGATCCTGGTGTGGCGCGGCTCCTGCGGGAAATGTGAGTACTGCAGCAGCGGACGCCCTGCGCTGTGTGACATGGGCACGGCGATGCGCTTCACCGGGCTGATGCCGGATGGCACGACACGCTTTCAGAACTCCGCGGGCGAGAGCATCCGGCATTACGCAGGGGTTTCGGCCTTCTCCTCGCTGGCGACGATGCCGCAGGCCTCAGTGGTGAAGATTCCCAAGGAGTTCTCGTTTGAAAAGGCGGCGCTGATCGGGTGCGGAGTGATCACCGGCGTGGGTGCGGTGGAGCGTGCGGCGCGGGTGCAGCCGAACAGCACGGTGGCGGTGATCGGCTGCGGCGGGATCGGTTTGAACATTGTGCAAGGGGCGCGCATGGCGGGTGCGCGGCAGATCATCGCGGTGGATAAATTCAGCCGCAAGGAGGGTGATGCGCGGCAGTTTGGCGCGACGGATTACGTGGACGCCAACGCGGGCGATCCGGTGCAGGCGATCAAGGACCTGACGGATGGCAAGGGCGTGGACTATGCGTTTGAGGCGTATGGTTCTGGGAAGACGGCGGAGCAGGCGTTTGATGCGACGAAGAAGGGCGGCATGTGCGTGATGGTGGGCATCACGAGCGCGGCGGATCGTGCGTCCATCAATGTGAATCAGCTGGTGTATGCGGAGAAGACGTTGCGCGGGAGCCTGTATGGGAGCACGCAGCCACGCACGGATTTGCTGCTGTTGATTGGCATGCATCAGTCCGGGAGGCTGATGCTGGATGAGCTGGTGACGAAGCGGTATCCGCTGGAGGGGATCAATGAAGCGTATGACGCGCTGCAGAGGGGTGAGGTGGCGCGGAGCTTGATTGTGTTTGAGTGAGGTTTCGGAGTGCGGCGGCGAGATCTGCCACTTTCGAATGTCTCGCGGCACGCGCGTGCTGCCCGGCCTGAGGACAATCACCCGAGACGGCTTTCGGATGTTTCATCGCATGCGCGCACAGAGAGGCCTGCGAAAGCGGTAGCTTCGTTCGTGCCTCACTGCGCGACCGCAGTCCAAAAAAGGAGAGCGTGTCGTTGCGTCGTCATCCAATCGCTCGTTTCAGCGCATTCTTTGTGATGCGCTGCACGCGCTCATCGGGCCCGTGGGGGCGGGAGAAGTGGCTCCAGGGGATCATGTGGCCGGGAGGGTCGCTGAGGCCCTGGGACCAGAAAATGGTGGTGGCGTTGAAGACGATGTTTTTCTTGGGGCCTTCGAAGAGGGTGGCGGCGTATTTGCCGAGGCGGACGCCGCTGGCCCAGACGTTGCCTTCAGCGACGACTTCGAGGCCGGGGCGGGCGGTGTCTGGGTCACCGTGGAATTCCCAGCCGACGAGGCCGGGAATGCTGTCGCCCTGCTTCATGCCGGTGCCTTCGAAGAGCCAGTGATCGGGCTTGGCGCAGGTCCAGTCGCCACCGCCATTGAAGGGGACGATGGTGCGTGCACCGATGATGTCCCGCTCGTCCGGGCCGGGGTTTTCGAAAGGACCGAGGACTTTGGAATAGGCCTCTTTTTCTTCCTCGCGGAATTCGCCGTAGCAGGTTTCGCGGGTGAGGCGGCGGTTGGCAGCGCCTTTCGCATTTGGGGTGAAAGGGGTGACCATGTAAACGTCGTTGGCGGATAGCCAGAGGACGCTGAGGCCATCGGCGATGGCCTTTTTGACGTTCGTGTATTGCCGCATGTCCCAGTACTCGTCATGACCGACGCTGATCATGGTTTTGACGCGGGCGAGGTTGGCGGGATTGAGGTTGTCGACGTTGGAGCAGTAGGTGACGTCGTAGCCTTCTTTTTCGAGCCAGTAGCAGAGGGGGTATTCCCAAAGGAGGAACTCGCCGCTGCCCATGCTTTGCGGGTTGTCGAAGATCTGGACGTATTTGCCATAGGGGCGGTCAAAGCTCACGCTGACACCGGGGACATGAGCGGCGCGGGGATCGGTGTAGAGGGATTCATTGACGGGCCAGCGATTGTAGGCCTGCCAGGTGTTGTCGCTGCATTGGAAGAGGATGTCGGCGGGGCGGTCGTCGGTGACGATGAAGATGATGTAGCTCTGCCAGTAGGGCTTGTCGGCGGCTTCCGGAACAGTGCTCAGGCGGCCGAGATAGACGCCGCTGGGCCAGTCGGCGGGGATGGTGAGGGTGGTGGAGGCTTCCCACTGGCATTCGCGGAGGCGTTTGTCGGCCATCTCAGGCACGGGCTGCACTTTGCCTTCGAAAGGGCCGAGGGTGGTCATCAGGCGTGAGCCTGCGCCGTCGTAGTAGCCCATGCGGAAGATGTCGATGGTGAACTTGGCGGCCGGTTTGGTGCTGACAAAGATGTCGAGCTTTTCACCGGCCTTGACCGACTGGCGCGAGCAGTAGCCTTCGATGAGCGAGGTGCGGTAGGACTTCGAGTCATCCGGCCGCATGCGGGTGAGCTGGAAGCTTGCGCCGGGTTTGGCGTTTTCGGTTTTGATGAGGTCAGGCTGACGCTTTGCAGAAGGGGCGGACAGAACTCGGCGTGCGCCCGTCATTGCAGCGACGGCGCTGGTGGTTTTGATGAAGTCTCGGCGATCCATGAGAGCAATACGAGAGCGCGGCGGCGGGTATAGCAGGCGACGCAAATAACTTCGCATTCGCAAGATCTTCTTCCTGGCCCCGTAGGTTGTGAATCGTGAGCACTTCCGTTCCAGAGATTCGCCTTTCGCGACGCAGCTTCCTTCATGCCGGTGGCGTGGGAATGCTTGGCATGGGGCTGAACCAGCTCGCAGCGCTGGGTGCCTCAGTCAACAAGAGCAGCATCGGGCTGGGCAAGGCCAAGTCGGTGATCATGATCTTCAATGGCGGTGCGCCAAGCCATATCGACCTTTGGGATCCCAAGCCGGACGGGCCGGTGGAGATTCGCGGCGAATTCAAAACGATCCGCACGAACGTTCCGGGCATTCATGTGACGGAACTGCTGCCGCAGATGGCGAAGCGCATGGACAAGCTGGCGGTGATCCGCTCGGTGCATCACGGGCATAGCAGTCACAATGGCGGCATGCACTGGGCCACCACGGGGCGGCCCTATCGGGTGGACAGCACGCTGATCACGCCCAGCCCTACGGATCTGCCCGGAGTAGGCACGCTTGTCGGCTGGCTGGCGCAGCGGGATGGCTTCAGCAAGGGAGTGCCGCCGTATGTCATCACGCCGTTTCCACACTGCGACAGCAAGGTGTATCTGACACCCGGCCAGTTTGGCGGCTGCCTGGGCACGCGATTTGATCCCTATGTGCTGGATGATGATCCGAACGCCGCTGCGTTTCGCGTGAGGAACATGGGGCTGGATGCCAGCCTGACCCCCGCACGTTTTCAAGAGCGCCTGGCGCTGCTGAATCAAATGAGCGCCGCCTCACGGCCCATTGCGTCAACGCAGACGGCGCAGATGGACATCTTCAATGAGCAGGCTACGACCATGCTGCAGTCCGGCAAGGCTGCCAATGCCTTCGATCTGACCAAGGAACCGGACAAGGTGCGCGAGCGTTATGGCCGGCACAGCTGGGGGCAATCCCACCTGCTGGCGCGGCGTCTGGTGGAATCCGGCACACGGTTTGTCACGACGGTGAACGGCCCCTCCATCACGTGGGACACCCACAAGGACAACTTCAACGGGCTCAAGAACCGGCTGGTGCCGCCGATGGAGCAGGCCTACTCCGCGCTGCTGGACGATCTGGAAGAACGCGGCCTGCTGGAAAGCACGCTTGTCGTCTGGATGGGTGAGTTTGGCCGCACGCCGAAGATCAACACCGACGCCGGGCGTGACCACTGGCCGGGCTGCTACAGCGTCGTGCTCGCCGGAGGCGGGGTGCGCGGCGGCCAGGTCATCGGGAGTTCGGATGCAAGCGGGGCCTACCCCAACGAACGCCCCATCACACCGGCAGACATTCATGCCAGCATCTACTCGGCGCTGGGATACGATTACCGCGAGATCAGCTACACCTCGGCGGATGGGCGGCCTGTGGCCTTGACGGAAGGTTCGACGATCAGCGAGCTGTTTTGATTTCCTGCCGCACCGGCTATGATGCGCCGTGCCTACGAAAAAGAAAAAGACTGCCGCCAAGGCCAAGCCTGCCAAAAAAAAGTGGCAGCTTTATGTGCTGCTGTGTAAGGACGGGACGCTGTACTGCGGGATCACCAATGATCTGGAGCGGCGCATTTCCCAGCACAATGCCGGCAAGGGAGCGCGCTACACACGTGGCCGCGGGCCGGTGAGCCTGCTGCGCTCCTGGCCGCAGAAGAGCAAATCGGCAGCCTTAAGAGCTGAATTTTCTTTCAAAAAACTTAGCCGATGCGCGAAAGATGCGTATCTAGCGGCATGATGCGCATTTACGCAGGAGAAATGTGACATTTGCGAAGGGTTTCCGAGACAGCGAGCCTTTTTTGTGGTACAGGGAAAGATGGTCACCACAAAAGCAGTCACGAAAAAAGCGCCTTTCTCCCGCCGGGTAGTTGATCACGTCACCGATGAACTGGTGAACGTACTTTCTACCGGTGAAACCTTCGAGTTTAAAGCCCTGTTTTCGAAAGTCTTTGAAGGATTGAAGCTGAAGAATGCGGTGAGCGGCGGCGAAGAGATGCTGCGCCTGCGCTCGTATGAGAAGATCCTCAAGCTGACCAACTGCGGTCTCGTGAAGAAGGTGGGCAAGACCTACCGCGCCCTTGAAGGCATTGAGTCAGCCTCCAGCGCCCATCGCCTGGCCCGCCTGGATTCCGCGATCCTTGCAGCAGCGCAGGCCAAAGCCTGAGTTGTTGATCCCTTGTTTTAGCAAAACGGCACGCTGCGTCCTTGAGATGCACGTGCCGTTTTCTTTTGTCTGTCCTGCCTGTGGCAGGAGTGGTTGCCTCACAAGGATTCGAACCTTGAATAACAGATTCAGAATCTGCTGTGTTACCATTACACCATGAGGCAGTGAGTGGCGGGCGGAGAGAATAGAGGCACCCGACGTTCTTGCAAGTGCGAGGGCAGATTTTTTCAACCCCGGCCGGTCAGTTCTTTTTTGTGGGCCTTGGTTTCGGCCACGATCACCCCGCTGAGGCAGATCAGGCAGATCAAGTTTGGGACGGCCATGAGGCCGTTGGCGGCATCCGCAAAGTCCCAGACGGCCTGGGCAGGCTGCACAGAGCCGAAGAGCACGGCCAGCACCCAAAGGATGCGGTAGGGCTTCACGGCGCGCGTGCCCATGAGGTATTCTGCCGCCTTCTCCCCATAGTAGCCCCAGCCGAGGATGGTGGAGAACACGAAGGTCATGAGGCCGAAGAGCAGGAAGATGGGGCCGACTGCGTGCAGATCCCCAAAGGCAGCACTGGTGAGAGCCCCTTTGGGCAGCCCGTCTTTCCAGTGACCGCTGCTGACGATGACCAGACCGGTCATGAGGCAGACCACGACGGTGTCCCAAAAGGTGGCGGTGCTGCTGACAAGAGCCTGCCGGACGGGATTGCGGGTCTGAGCCGCGGCCGCCACGATGGGTGCGCTGCCCAAGCCGGATTCGTTTGAGAACAAACCGCGGGCGATCCCCGCCTGCGCCACCTGCTTCAACGTGGCACCGACAAAACCACCGACAGCGGCCTGACCGCTCCAGGCCCCATTCCAGATGTCTGCAAAAGCCTGCGGCAGAGCGGCGTAGTTTTTGATCAAAACCAGCGCACAGCCGATGACGTAGCCGATGGCCATGATCGGGACAAGAAAGCCGCAGACTTTGGCGATGCTTTTCACACCACCGAGCACCACGGCGGCAGTCAGCACCGCCATGACGCTGCCAGACACCCAGCGCAGCACGACATCGGAGTCGGGTTTGATATGCTCGCGCAGGAGCTCCACGATGCTGTTGGCCTGCGTCATGTTGCCAATGCCAAAGGCGGCGATGCAGGTGAAAAAGGCGAACAGGACGCCGAGCCATTTCTGCTTCAGGCCGCGCTCCAGCGCATACATCGGGCCGCCGGCCATGCTGCCGTCTGGCATGGTGATGCGATATTTCACGGCCAGCACGGCTTCGGAGTATTTCGTGGCGATGCCAAACACGCCCGTCAGCCACATCCACAGCACGGCACCGGGACCGCCCATGGTGATGGCGCCGGCCACACCGACGATGTTGCCAGTGCCGATGGTGGCGGCGAGTGCGGTCATCAGCGCGCCGAACTGGGACACATCCCCCTCCCCTTCTTTTTCACGCGAAAAGGAAATCCTGATCGCCTGCGGCAGGAAGCGCTGGATGAAGCCAGTGCGCACGGTCAGGAACAAATGTGTGCCAAACAGCAGAATGATGAGGGGCAGTCCCCACACAAAACCGGAGAGGTCGGAAGCAATTTTGGCAAAGTCCATGGAGCCTTGTAAGGGATTAAGTCGTCTTTAGCCAAGCAGAAACAATGCCCTAGGCGCATTTCTCCTCTGTGAAGACGTTTTTTGGGGGAGGTGACATTCCCATTGCGTATTTCAGCGCCAATCCGCTATCTTTGCGGCCCCAATCCATCCAAATGAAGCCCTCTCTCTTCCCCAACCGCCGTACTTTCCTCCGCAACACCGCAGCAACTGCGGGCAGCATTTTTCTCCCCAATCTGCTGATTGGCCAGGAAGGTGCCGTCAAAAAAATCAATGTGGCCGGCATCGGTGGTGCAGGTGGCAAGGGAGCCTCTGACGTGGGCATCTCCGCCAAGGGTGCCAACATCGTGGCCATCTGTGACGTGGACCGTGAGCGCCTGAAGCAGGCGCAGCAGAAGTACCCGGATGCGAAGATGTTCGAGAGCTTCCGCGAGATGTTTGAAGCGATGGGCGACAAGATCGACATGGTCACTGTGTCCACTCCGGACCACGCGCACTACCCTGCAGCGATGGAAGCCATCAAGCGCGGCAAGCATGTGTGCGTGCAGAAGCCTCTGGTGAACCGGATCTGGGAAGCGAATCAGCTGCATGAAGCGGCCAAGAAGAAGGGCGTGAAGACCAACATGGGCAACCAGGGTCACACCGGCAAGGGCATCCGCTTCCTCAAGCAGTGGGTGAGCGAAGGCATCGTGGGCAACGTCAAAGAAATCCACGTGTGGACGAACCGCCCCATCTGGCCCCAGGGCAATGAAGCCAAGGCCAAGTACATCAATGGCACGGTGCCGAAGATCAAAGAGAAGAAGAAAGGCCCGGATGGCAAAGACATCATGGTCGACACCGCCGAAGATCTATTCAACTGGGAACACTGGCTGGCCGCCTGCCCTTCCGTTCCTTTCACCGATGGTCTGCATCCCTTCGCCTGGCGCGGCCACCGCGAATACGGCGCAGGTGCCATGGGCGACATGGGCTGCCATTTGCTGGACGGACCCTTCTGGGCTTGCGGCTTGGGCGAACCCTACAAGATGGAAGCCGAGTGCAATGAACTGACGGACGTGAGCTGGCCGAAGTCCTCCCACGTGGTGTTCTACTTCAAGACGGAAAAATACGGCGAGATCAAACTGCACTGGTATGAAGGCAGCCTGAAGCCTGAGCGTCCGGCTGAACTGGAAGCCGACCGCGACTGGGACAAGATCAAGGGCGGTTTCCTCCTGCGTGGCGACGCCGGCGTGATCCTCAACACTGACGACTATTGCGGCAGCCCACGCCTCATCCCGAGCACCAAGATGGCTGATTTCCTCGGTGGCAAAAAGCCCGAACTGAAGCTGGAAGGCTCGCTGGCCGAAGGCGAACCACAGCTCGAACTGATCCGCGCCATCGAGCAGGACAAGATCTGCGGCAGCAATTTTGATTACTCCGTGCCGCTGACCAAGTTCTGTCTCCTCGGCAATCTGGCCATCGCCAATCCCGGCAAAGTGATCAACTGGGACGCGGCCAAGCAGGAGTCCGACAATGCGGATGCGAACAAGCTCATCACCCGTGCGGCCTACCGCCAGGGCTGGGATTACAAGTCCATCTAATCGGGCTGCAGGCCTGATGCGCCAAATCTAAACAACGACGCCCGGCAGTTCACACTGCCGGGCGTTTTCCTTGTGAGCTTTAGAGCCTCACGCAAACAGATGCGTGAGGGGCTGACCTTTGTCGGCCACGGTGAAGGGACGCTTGCTGGGGGAATAGATCACCTGATCGAGCGGCAGGCCGAGGGCGTAGCCGATGGTGGCGTTGAGATCGGGCGGGCCGACTTTGTCTGTGGCGATACCGGCGCCGTCCGGTGTGGTGGAGCCGTATTTGATGCCGCCTTTGATGCCGCCGCCGACGATGACGGAGGAGAAGATGGGGTAGTGATCGCGCCCTTGGTTCTGATTGATCTTGGGCGTGCGGCCGAATTCGGAACTGACCACGATCATGGTGCTGTCCAGCAAGCCGCGCTGCTCCAGATCGGTGATGAGGGCGGCGAGGGCGGTGTCGAGGGTGTTGCAGAGCTGCGGGACATTGATGAAGTTGGCCACGTGCGTGTCCCAGCTGCCGAGGCTGACTTCGATGAAGCGCACGCCGTGCTCCACGAGACGACGCGCGAGCAGGCAGCCCTGGCCGAAGGTGTCCTTGCCGTAAGCCTGACGAACGGCGTCGGGTTCTTTGGTCAGATCGAATGCCACGAGGTCTTCGCTCTTCATAAGCTTCACAGCATCGTCATAAACGTCTGAGTAGGCTTTGACGCCACGCGTGTCCCACTTGCCTTGAAACTCGGCATCCAGTGAACGGGCGAGGTCACGGCGCATGCCGAAGCGTTCATCAGTCACGCCTTTTTGAGGGGAGACGTTTTGCAGACCTGCCTCGGGATTGTTCACCATGAGGGGGCCGTGCCTCTTCGCGAAGAAGCCTGCGCCGGGATGACGGCTGTCATTGCCGACATACACATAGGGCGGCAGCGCGGGATTGCCGGGGCCCTGGAAGAAGCTGAGCCAGGCGCCCATGCCGGGATGCTTGATGGTGCTGCGCAGGCCAAAGCTGGTGTGCATGAAGTAGTTGGCCTGCTCATGCGCGGCGGTGTTGGTGGCCATCGAATTGATGACACAGGCGTGATGCATCTGCTTGGCCATGCGCGGCAGGTATTCACTGACCTGCACGCCGTCGGCGCTGGTTTTGATGGCCTTCACTGGACCAGCGACTTCCTTGTTGTCGGGCTTGGGATCCCAGGTGTCCAGATGGCTCTGACCACCGGTCATGTAGAGGAAGATGACGTTGCGCGCCGTAGCAGCCTGCTTGGCGGTGGCGCTGCCTTCACCGACGGCGAAGGCTTTGCTGGAGAAGAGATGCTCCATGGAGGGCAGCAGACCGACGCCGAGGCAGGACTGGGCCATGCGAGTCAGCACAGCGCGGCGGGAGAGATCGTTGTTGGGCGTTTTCATGGTGAATTCAAATGAGGTGTGGCTGAGGCAGGGCAGGAGTTATTCGACGAAGATGAAACGCTGCGTGCTGAGAGCGGCGAGGGTGATGTCCTCCCACAAGGTCTTGGAAGAGGCGTAGCTCTCCACGGTCTGGAGCATGTGGGCCTTCTCCTTGGCGTTCGGTGTGCGGGAGTAGAGGCTGAGGAAGAGCGTGTCGATCTTCTCGTCGTTGGTTTTGGCCTTGCGGAGATTGATGCTGAGTGTGGACCATGCGCTGGTGAGCTGGTTGAGCAGGGAGCCGTTCATCATCGTCAGCGCCTGTGGCACACTGGCTTCGTCGCTGGCGTTTTCGATGATCTCGCGATCGCTCTGACCAAACTCACGCAGGAAGTGGCCGCGCGGTGCGGGAGACGGCAGCTCCGCAGCACGGCTCCAAGTCTGGTGGAGTGAACGCTGGAAATTTTCGAAGCCCTTGATGCTTTTTTCATCCTTCATGCCAAGCACGGCTTCGTCGGCCTTGATGATGGACATGACTCTTGGATCCAGCGGTGCCGCCTTGGCGTCCACACGGCTGTCTTCCATGAGATTCATCATCGCCATTTCCATGGGGCCATCACCACTGACGGCGGCGAGTTCCTTCTGGATCTCCTGATTGCCGGACTTTTTCGCGGCGGCGTAGAAGCACTTGGAGACCTGTTCGCGCAGGATGCGCTGGCTTTCGCCCAGGCGGCGCTGGATGTCGCGGGCCTTGACCTTGTCGTCCGTCTTGCGCGCCTCATCCAACTCTTTGCGCAGCTTGTCGAATTCCTTGTTCTGCTCGCGCATGGCGGCGGCGACTTCTTTGGCGGCTTCGTAAAGCAGCGGGGCCTCGGTCTTGTCGAGAAGCTGGGCCAGATGATGGCGGTTTTCGAGATCACGACGTTCGCGTTCACGGCTGCTCCAGTTGGGCTGATCGGGATCAGGGCTCACCAACGTGACGAGTGAATCCCACACCTGCTCGGAGCGCATGCGATGGAACACCGGGCCCTGGAAGTAATAGGGGGTGCCGGGGGAGACCTCCTTGGTGCTCTCACGGGCGAAGGTCTGCGTGTTGAGCAGGAGGCGCAGGTAGGCCTTCATGTCGTATTTCAGCGCGACCATCTGCCGCTCCAAGAAATGCATGAGCTCGGGATTGGAGGCGACGCTATTGTCCATCATTTCGTCCACCTGCTCGTAGAGGCCGGCACCAAAGACGCGCTGCCAGAGGCGGTTGGCGATGATAGTGGTGAAGCGCGGATTTTCGGGAGAGGTCAGCCACTGGCCGAATTCGCCAATGGTGTTCGACTCCTTCTTCAGCGCCACGGGCTTGCCAAACATGACGGAAGCCTGAACGACATCCTTGGGCTTGGCGTCCTTGTACTTGTAGTCGTGTGGAAGACGGAGCTGGCCTTTGTTTTGCACCACCAAGGTGTCGCGCAGCGAGCGGGTCGCCTCATTGAGCGCCTGGCGCATGAGATCGCGGGTGTCGTTGTCGAGGGACTTGTCATTGCGGATCATCTTCTGCACTTCATCTCCGCTCTTGGAGCGGTAGCTGGAAGCGCTCATGTTGTGCGTGAAGGCCGCCATTTCGTAGAACTGCTTCTGTGTCCATTTGTCGAAGGGGTGATCATGGCACTGGGCGCACTCCATGCGGGTGCCGAGGAAGATGCGGGTGGTGTTGGAGAGATTGTCCAGCGGCATGCCGCGATCGCGCATGTAGTAGCCGATGGCGCCGGTGTCGAAGCAGGAGCCTTCGCTGGAGACGAGCTCGCGGGCGATCTGATCATACGGTTTGTTCTCCCGCAGCGCGGCACGGAGGTAGTTCAGGTAATTCAGCGATGTGGTGCTGCCGGCAACGCCCTGGCTCTGAGCACGGAGCACATCCGCCCAGTAGTTGAAAAAGTTCTGCACATAGCCTTCGCTGGCGAGGAGTGAATCGATGAGCTTGGCGCGCTTGTCCGGCATCTGGCAGGCATGGAAGCCACGGGCTTCATCCAGCGTGGGAATGCGGCCCACCACCGTCAAATACACACGGCGGAGGAAGGTGGCGTCATCGACGAGGGCGTTCGGCTTGATCTGGTGTTTCTGCCAGCTTTTGGCGAGCAGCGCATCGACCTGCTTGGAAGCGGCCGTGGTGTCCACAGGGGCGGCATGCAGCGCGACGGCGAACAAGGTGGTGGTGAAAAACGAAAGTGTGTGGCTGGCTTTCATGCCAGAACCAACGCAGCGCTCCGAAGGCAGATGTCAGCATCGCATCAGGATGCCAAATTCTGCACACCAAATGTCAATCCAGTCATTGCCAGCCATGACGGCAACGGGGCAGACATGAGAAAATCATTTCGTTGAGGTGTCATTGAGCAGTCCCTTGACCACATCCACTGCCTCCCCGAGGCCCTTCATCAGCTCGGCAAGGCCCGGCCCCAGAATCCAGGAGGCGTAGGCAATGGCCATCCACCAGGCGACGGCATTCACAATGATCATGGCCGTGACCAGCACCTCCACCCAGCGGCCCCAGACGAGGAGGTAGCCGTTTTCATCCTTCTTCTGGCGGAAAATATGGTCTGAATACAAGGCCACGGCAGCCCACCAGAGCAGTGGCGGGAGAAACAGAAAACCCATGATCATGCGCCGCATCACCGCGCCACCGCGTTGATTGTAGGGCACGCGGTTGTAGTCACGATAACGAGCCACCCGGCGGCGGGTGGGCAGCACGGTCAATCCGTCCGCAACGACCTGCCCGTCGGCATGAAGTTCAAGGAGGGATGAAACGGGACGCCACTGCTCCTCGTCTTCGCGCTTCACCAGATCACTGTCCCGGATCGAACCGTAGGCGAGAAAATTGCGCAGGTCGTCCTTTGAACACGGACCGAGTGTCTTCTGGCCTTTGGCGATGTAATAGGAAGCATGCACGAATCTGTAGGGAACGAACGGTGCTACGATAGTTCGAAGGATGGGTAATATGCAATATCCGCACCAAGATGTAATGTAAGTTTTTTATCATCAAAGGGGCTGAATTTGAGCGTACACACCCCATGCGCCTTCGCTTTCTGCCCCTTCTTGCCGGTCTGTCCAGCCTTACGCTGCACGCTCTGCCCCCTGCCCCCACCTCCAGCATCAAGGCCGGATTTGCCGAGCGGGACATTACGCCGGGGATCGGCATGGAGCAGCCGGGGGGCTACGGCAAGAGCTTCCACCGGACCTTCCACGACGCCTGCAAGGTGCGGGTGGCGCTGTTTGATGACGGGAAAAAGACGGCGGTGGTGATCGGGCTCGATTCGCTGGTCGTGCCACGGCAGATCGTGTTGGACGCCCGCGCGCAGATTGAAAAAGCCACCGGAATCACTGGGGACGCCGTGCTGATCTGCGCTTCGCATTCGCACAGTTCCGGCCCCGTGGGCATGGTCATGCCGGGTGAATATGACACGGCTTCAGATCTGGTGAAGAAGCTGGCCTATGAAGAATCCTCCTGTGCCGATCCGGGCTACCTGCTGCGGCTGACGCATGAAATTGTGGCTGGAGTGGTGGCGGCCAATCAAAACAAAGTGCCGGTGCAACTGGGCTGCGGCTTTGGCCATGAGGACAAGGTGTCCTTCAACCGCCGCCTGCGCATGAAGAACGGGCAGAGCTGGAGCCACCCTGGAGCGGGCAATCCGGACATCCTCGAATACGCCGGGCCCATCGACCCGCAGGTCGGTGTCATCGGCGCCTGGGACATGCAGGGGCAGCTGGTCGGTGTAGTGGTGAATTTTGCCTGCCATGCCACCACCAATCCCGGCGGCATTTCGGCCAACTGGATTCAATACCTCGAAAAAACCATCCAGGGAGGACTCGGCACGCATGCGCCGGTGGTCTTCATGCAGGGGGCCTGTGGCGACATCACGCAGGTGGACAACCTCAGCACCAGCCAGCGCCCAAAACCGGAAGAATGGAGTCAGCTTGTCGGCGGACGGGTCGGCGCGGAGGCCATCCGCGTTTTGCTGTCCATGCCCAAAATCACCACCGCGCCCATCGAGACGCGTCAGGAAGTTTTGAAGATCAAACGCCGTCCTCCTTCGGCGCAGCGTGTTGCCAAGAGCCTTGAAATTGCGAGCAAACCGCGAGTGGCAGGAGACAGCACCGACTACCTGTTTGCGAAAGAGATCCTCATGCTGGACCACCTCAACAAGACCATGCCCCTCGTCGATTGCGAGGTGCAGTGCATCAAAGTGGGGCCCGCGTGTTTTGTTTCCGATCCGGCCGAATACTTCGTGCAGTATGGCCTCGACATCAAAAAGGGCAGCCACCACGCCTTCACCTTCCCGTGTGAGCTTTCCAACGGCATCGTCGGCTACGTGCCCACGGAAGAAGCCTTTGGCCCCCATGGCGGCGGTTATGAGACACGCCTGACTGCTTACTCCAATCTCGAAATCACGGCGGGAACCCAGATGGCGAAGAAGGGCATCGAGCTGGCAAACCAAATGGCTGCGGAGCCCAAGCCGGAGCCGCCGAAGGCTCCGCCGTTCGGCAAGCCCTGGACCTACGGCAATGTGCCGCCGGAGCTTGAGTGAGGCAGGTGTTCTGCAGGCCAGAGAGCATGTATTGTAGTTCCGGCTTCAGCCGGTTTCTGGACGCTCTATCCAGAACCGGCTGAAGCCGGAACTACAATACGCCCCCATGGCCTTCGGAGTGACAGGCGCATTTCGTCCGCGCTGCAGCATCCGCGCTTCCCCAACTTTAAACTTTAAACCTGAGACGTGTAACCTCATAGTCTCTCACCCCATGACTCCTGCCGAACTTCTCACCGCCCTCAACTGGCGCTACGCCACCAAGGTCTTCGACTCCACGAAGAAGATCCCTGAAGACACTTGGGCGGCCTTGGAGGAGTCGCTCGTGCTAACTCCGTCCAGCTACGGCCTGCAGCCGTGGAAGTTCATCATCATTCAGGACAAGGACCTGCGGGAGGAATTGAGCGGGCATTCATGGCGTCAGCGCCAGGTGGTGGACTGCTCGCATCTGGTCGTCATGGCTACGCGGCGCACGATGTCGGAAGTCGAAATCGACGCCAATCTCATGCGCATCGCCGAGGTGCGTGGCGGCACGCCGGATTCACTGGTGGGATTCCGCAAGATGCTCTTGGGTACGCTGGAGCAAGGTTACATGACGTCCGAGTGGGCGAAGATGCAGGCGTACATCGCGCTCGGTCAGTTCATGGCGGCCGCTGCGCTGCTCGGTATCGACACCTGTCCGATGGAGGGCTTTGTGCCAGCCAAATATGACGAGGTGCTGGGGCTTGAAGCCCAGGGATTCACCACGGCGGTGCTGTGCCCGGCGGGGTATCGTCATGCGGATGACCGTTATGCTTCGCTGCCCAAAGTGCGGTTCAAGAGCAGCGATGTGATTGAGCATCGGTGATCCGTCAGGGCTGCTGAACAAGCTGCACGAGGCATGGGTTTGCGTGGGGTTCCAGCCATGCGAGAACCTTGCGTAGATTTGCTTCAGACATGGCGGTGCATCCCGCCGTGGGCACATTCTCCCCCTGCCAGATGTGCATGAAGATGCAGGAGCCGAATCCTGGGGTGTTGCTTGGATTGTGCGCAATGACGGCACCGAGTTTGTAGCAGCCGATGCTGGGCACCATGGTTTCGGGACCGGTCCAGTCACAAGCCACGGTACGATCATCCACGATCTGATTGTAGTATTGGGAGCGGACGTCATCGATGCCCCAGTGGTGCTTCGTGCATTGGAGATACGGCAGCTTGATGAAGCCAGGCTGTGGTCCATCGCCAAAGGCCTGGGTGATGCGAAAAACGCCTGCCGGAGCACAGCCGTCTCCTTCTTTTTTGATGCGCCATCCTGACGGAGACGCGAGCGCAAACTCGCCATGTCCCCATGCCATGCCATTGCGACCGATGCGGGAGGGAATGGAAGGTCCGGCAGTCTGCCAGTCATTCGTCTGCGTGCGTTCGAGCATCCTCAACTCCGCCGCCGTCGTCTGCTGATCTGCGGCCGTCACATAAAGCACCTGCCGGCAGTTTGACGGCAGCACTGCGGTGATTTCTGCGGGCAGCTTCACGGAAACGGTCATGCGCACACAGGAGGCGAGCATGAGGAGCATGACAAGAAAACGATGCATGCGAGAGGCGGGTGGGAATGAAAACGCCGCAGAGTTTTGCAACTCTGCGGCGCTCAGGAGTGGATCAGACCACCGGGCTGTTACCAGCCGTGGGCGTCGCGGACTTTGATCATCGCGGCGAGGATCTTGTTCCAGGTGTCCGGCGTTTCGAGCACGGCGTTCGGGAACATGCAGCCATCCCAGCAGATGTGCTGGATGCCACGGGCGGCGGCGTCCTTGAGCCAGTAGCCGGAGGCCTTGGTGATGTCGAGCTTGCCGTTTGGATCGTCAGCGCGGCAGTGCTTGCCGGTCTTGTCGTGCGAGCCGGCGCCGTGGACGGTGCCGTCGTTTTGAGCGACGTGGAAGTCGATGGTCCAAGGACGAAGCGCGTCGGTCATCTTCTCGTAAGCGGCCCAGAACTCGGCGTCGCTGTAGCCTTCCTTGAGGAGGGCATGCTCAGGAGCATTGTAGCCGAGGGTGTAGAGGTAGGTGTGGGCGAGGTCAGCCTGGAAGCCGAGGGCGTTTGGCATGCCGACGCCTTCAAGGACGTCAAGCATGTCTTTCCAAGAGTGCATGCCGGCCCAGCAGATTTCGCCTTCGGCGGCAAGACGCTCACCGCTGTCCGCAGCGATCTGGGCAGCCTTCTTGAAGGTGTCCACGATGCGGGCGGTGTTTGCCTTGGGGTTCTCACGCCATTTGGACACGCCGAATTCGGCGGAGTCGATGCGGATGACGCCGTATTTGCGCACGCCATGTGCATTGAAGATCTTGGCGATGCGGCAGGCCATTTTCACGGCGCTGAGGAATTTTTCCTGCTGCGCGTCGTCGCCCATGGCGGAGTCACCGACGGTGCCGGGCCACACGGGGGCCACGAGGGAACCGACGCTGAAGCCCTTGCTGGCGATGAGATCGGCGATCTTCTTGAGCTCGTCGTCGCTGGCCTCGGGATTGGTGTGAGGGAGGAAGAGGAAGTAGTCGATGCCTTCAAACTTCTGGCCGTTCACATTGGCTGCGGCGGTCAGATCCAGCATCTTTTCGAGGCTGATCGGTGGTTCCTGGCCTTCGCCATCGCCTTTTCCGACGAGTCCGGGCCACATTGCATTGTGAAGTTTGGGTGAGGAGTAGCTCATGGTAATTGCTTGGTTTGGGAAGCGAGGTCGCGAGGTTAGCGGGAAGGTTTGGGAACGCACGAACAAAGTTGCGTGATTTCAGCAGGGAGAGGCTTAGGGAGTATTACTTCACTTTTTTCTTCCCTTTGCCTTTCGCCTGAGCGGCAGGCGTGGGCTTGCGCAGGACGACGGGCACTGCGTTCTGCTGTGCTGCACCGGGAGTGCTGCGACCGCTGGTGACGATCAGCTCGAGTTCGGCAGTCATCTTGGTGACGATCTCGGGGTTTGCGCCCTGCACGTTGTCCTTCTCAACGATGTCTGATTTCAGATTGTAGAGCTGGGTGTCGGGAAGGCCTTTTTCGCCGGGGCTGCCGGGGCGTGGGTCGCTCCAGCCGCCGGAACCGGCGCAGAGTTCGAGCTTCCAGTCGCCTTCACGCAATGCGAAGGAGCCGTTGATGGAATGATGGATCACGCTCTGGCGCACTGGCTTGCCGGATTCGCCCAGCAACGCGGGCAGGATGCTGAAGCTGTCTTCGGCGGCGGTTTCGGGAAGCTTCACGCCGACGGCATCGGCTGCGGTGGCCATGAAGTCTGTGAGGCAGACGATCTGTGCGGAGGACTGGCCGCCTTTCACCTTCGCAGGCCAGCGCACGATGAAGGGCACGCGGTGGCCGCCGTCAAAGATGTCCGCCTTGTGGCCGCGCATGTTGTAGCTGGGATTGTGACCTGCAGCGAGCAGCTTGGGGTAGTCGGCACTAGGTGAGCAGCCGTTGTCACTCGTGACGATGATGAGCGTGTCCTTGGCGACGCCAGCGTCTTCCGTGGCCTTCATGATCTGGCCGATGGCGTCGTCGGTTTCCATGACGAAGTCGGCGTAGAGGCTGATGCCGCTTTTGCCCTGCCATTTTTCACTGGGCAGGATGGGAGTGTGGGGGGAATTCAGCGGCAGGTAGAGGAAGAATGGGGAGCCTTGTTTTGCTTTCGACTCAATGACTTTTTTCGCCTCACGGGTGAAGGTGGGCAGGACGTCTTCACCACGGAAGCCGGGGGAGCCGGGGCCTTCGCGGGTGTAGCTCATGCGGCCACCTGCGTTCATGGCGAGCTTCATTTTTTCGGTGGGATTGGCCACGACGTGATCGTTTTCGATGAAGCAGTACGGCACCATGTCCAGCGAGGCGCTGATGCCGAAGTAGGTGTCAAAGCCCACGCTGGTGGGGCCGTTGGTGATTGGCTTGGTATAGTCCACGTTGTTCACCTGCTCGGCTTTTTCGATGTTCAGCTCCTCCGTGGGCCCCGTGCGCACCCAGTCCATTCCCAGGTGCCATTTGCCCACGCAATGCGTGGAGTAGCCCTGGGCCTTGAGCATCGCTGGCACCGTCAGGCGTCCCTGCTCGATCAAACGCGGGCTGAGACCGCCGAGCACGCCGCTTTGCAGCTTGGAGCGCCAGGCATAGCGACCCGTCATCACGCCATAGCGTGTGGGGGTGCAGACGCTGGAGCCTGAGTGCGCATCGGTAAAAATCATGCCCTCCTTAGCGAGGCGATCAAAACTCGGCGTGGCGATCTTGCCGTCGGGGTTCAAGCATTTCACATCGCCATAACCAAGATCATCGCAGAGGATGAAGATGATGTTGGGTTTGTCGCCGGCGCTGGCCGTGACGGCGAGAGCGAGGCACAGCAGGGTCTTGAGAAAAAGAAAGCGGTTCATGGTGGAACCGCATTCAACGCGCTCAGCCCTCCGAGCTATCGAGATATTCCAGCGCTTTTGAAAAGCTGGCCTGGGTGAGGAAATGATTGAGACGCGGCGACAGCTGGGCGCGCAATTTGAGATGCTCGGCCCCGAGCTCCTCCGAGACCTGCTTCAATGCCTCCAGATGAGCCGCAGGATCGCGGTCACGAAAGGCGTGGTCGGCTATAAGGTCGAGACGACGCTGAAGGAGGGGGCGCAGTGAATCAAAGGATGTCATGCCTACATGTTCTTGAGGCGGAAATAACTCACCACCAGTTTTTCGCCCGGCTCCACCTGAAAAGAATATTGCTTCAGGAGATCCGACAGGGTTTCGAGCATCCACGGGTAGGTGAAGGTGGCTCCGTTTTTGGTGTATAGAATGTCATCTGCCAGATACACCGCCGAGTGAACGATGTTGCCGGAAGGTTTGGAGAACAGAGCGATGTCGCCATAGCGGGGATCCCCGGCGGCAGGAATGTAATCCTCCTTCAGCTTCTGCATGAAGTGAGCAGGATCACTCATCTGCTGGTCCGGCACATCCTGAAAAAAGTTGAAGGAGGTCCAGTGGCAGTCGCGCACCGGTGCGGGGCCGTTCAAAGGATTGTCCGGCGTGGGATAAACAAACATCTGGGAAGAGGGCAGCGGCGGCAGGACATTGATGACGCCCAGCGTGCCGCCGTTCGGAGCATCCGCGATGGATTCGAAGATGGTGCGCACATCGGTGCCCTTGATTCCTTTGCCCCAGTAGTTTGCCAGAGCATTGATATCCATGCCCTGTTTGACGCGGAACCACATCGTCAGAGTCCGCTGGCAGGTCAGCCCACGCATGAAGTCCCGTTTTTCCTCATACGTCGGCAGCTGGGCGAGGACGACGGACAAGCCGCTGAAAACCAGGTAGTCTCCATGCTCGCAGCAGAGCTGCTTGAAGAGCATCAGCGTATGCTCGCCGTTGTGAGAAGCCCCAAAGCGATCTCCCAGCGTGCCCTTGTGAATGAAGGTGATCTGGCCACGATTCTCAGGATATTGCAAAAGAGCCTGATAGAGCTTCTTGCGCGGTCCGGCAGGCAGCGCGAGCAGGGTCTTGGAAGAGGGCAGCATTTCCATGCCGCTGGCAGTTTGCACAAGCGTCTCGGGCGCCATCAATTCCGCCTGCAGATTGGCCGGCATCCCGGTAGACTCCAGCAAACTCACCACATCGCTGTAATGCGCATTGGGGAAGATCCACCGTGTGCCATTTTCTTCCAGTTTGCGCATTGGCAGCAGCTCCTCCGGAGCGGCGATGGTGAATGGCGTGGAATAAACCTCTCCCCATGGCCCTGGACGCAAGGGGTGGCCCAGAGTGGTGGTCGTGACTGTTCCGGACATTTCCGCACGGTCGTACCATTTCATTAGCACGGCACCCAGCAGAACGCCTATGATCAGTAAAGCAGCACGCTGGAGGTTTTTCTTGGAAAATGTCTTCGACTTGGACGGCGCTGCTTCAGTACTCTGCATTCAGTTTTTGGGGGGCGGACTAAGTGCCATACAAACTACGTGCCTCCAATCTGAATCATCTTCATTTTTTGCGGTAGTTTGAGGCAAACCTACCTTGCAAAGAGTATTTGGGCGCCCTTGCACAAGGGAATGGTTGGCGCACGACGATTAAAGCGACTCACACGCCGAATTTAGCGTCCCCCAAAAAAATTCAGAGCTTTGGCAGCGGTGGTTTGACCGGAGCCGTCTGGCCGCTGACGATGCCATGAGCTTTGGTCGGGCGTTTGTAGATTTTGTCTCCGCAGGCAATGAACAGCTCACTGAGATCTTTGCCGCCGAAACACACGTCGAGGGGTTGCTTCGGTGTCGGGATGATGAAGTTCACGCGCCCTGCCTGGTCGCAGACCTGGATTCCGAGCGAGGTGGCGACGTAGAGCCAGCCGTTGGTGTCCACGCAGAGGCCCGTGCATTCGGCATCACGAGCGCCATCCTTGATTTCAAGGCGGCAATAAGGCTCGCTGTTAACGAGTTTGCCATCTGGCAGCAAATGGTACGAGTGGATATAGCGGTCGTATTGGTCGGCGACATAAAGGATCGATTGATCTGGTGAAAGGGTGGTGGCAGCAGCCCCCTCTTTGCAAGCCTGGGTATTCAACACGATTCCATTGGGTGAAACGACCGTGAGCTCCCGCCAGTTATTCAAAATCATGAGCCCGGAATGCGTGACCGAAAACCGTGAAGTCTCGGTGGATGCGGCGATGTCATGCCACTTCCCGGCTTCCAGCTGGGAGAGAAGCCATTTGTCGCCATCCCTTCGGGTGGCAATGAGCGAATCACCTGAGAATGCAGCAATGGCCTGAGCACGGCTGTTCTCGATAGCAGGTTGCAGATATCGTGTCTTTCCATCAGGACTGAGAACCGTGACCCCGGATGCCCCTGCGATGAACACATCCCCGGAGTTTTGCGAGGAGATGCTGAACTGGTAATCTATCTCGGCCTTGGACTGCCACTCCCCTTCCCCGACCACCTCATACCCCTTCCACTTTGACTCCCCTTTCGCGTTCGCTTTGATCTCGATGTTCGTCTGCCAGTCGCGCCAGAGCCAGCGAAGGACGTCGGGGAAGATTTGGGAGGCATGTTTGGAGTTGTGGCCGCCTTCGCCCCAGGCGTGGTTCACGTCGTAGCCGGCCCAGGTGAGGCTGCGTTCCATCATCTGATTGGCCATCCACCAGTCGCCGCAGTAGAGGTTGTTGTCGCCAGTGCCGGATTGAAGGAAGACACGGAGGGGCTTGGGCTCGAATTTGCGGACGAGGACGGGGAGCTGGTCCGCGCCGTGGATGCCAACGTAAGTGCCCACACCGGTGAAGACGCGGCGGAAGCGATCGGGGCGGTGCCACGCGACCATGAAGGCGCAAATGCCGCCGCTGCTGTTGCCGGAGATGGCGGCGTGATTGGGATCCGTGCTGAGTTGAATGCCGTGCTTTTTCTCGATGGCAGGCAAGAACTCATCGAGCAGGAACTGGGAGTAGGTGGGAGTGATGCTGTCGTACTCGTAGCTGCGATTGAAGCGCGGCAGGGCCTTGTCATTTGCGGCGGGCACCACGCCGGGCTTGATGAAGATGCCGACCAGTGGCGGGATGTCCTTTTTCGCGATTAGATTGTCAAAGACGACAGGAGCCTGGTAAATGACGCCGTCCTGAAAGACCATGAAGGCAGCGGGCTTCGTTTTGTCAAACCCGGCGGGCAGATAGATCTGGTATTCACGCTGGGTGCCGGGAAAGAGACTGCCCTCCTTCGCAGTGTAGATTTCTTTGATGAGGGTGCCTTTGGGCGCACTCGGCTGCGGCTTGGAATCTTCCGTGAGGGGAAAGTCCGGTTCGGCAGTGAATGCCGTGAGGGAGAGAAGCAGGCTGGCAAGGATGAAACGCATGCCCCCATGCTGGCAGAGGCCGCCACGGGTCGCCAGCCTGAATTTATGCGCGCCATGCCATGAATAAAACACCTATGCCAGGACCTTGAGTTCGGGCTTGTTTCAGCGTGGGCTCCGGCTAGCATGGGGCAGCTTATTTCACCCCCGTCCATCATCCATTTGAAACCCGGTTTCGTTCTCGCATGCGCACTCGTCGGCGCGGGGCTTGCCATGTCGGCCCCGATGGCGGAGAAGCGCACGGATGATCCCGGAGCAAGTTCAGAGATTTCCCTGCTGCGCCTGGGCTATGAGCGCGATCTGATCGAAGCCAGCCTGGCACCGGTCAAAGAGCAGATCACCACGCTGGGCACCTTGGAAAAGCAGTTCGCCGCCGAGCGAGACTACGACGATGCCATCACCGCACGCGATGAACGCAAACGTTTGCAAAACGAACTGGCCCGGCTCGACAAAGAACTGCTGCTGCTGCAAACGCGCGAGCAGGCTCTCAAGACCTCGCTGCTGCCGGACCGCATCAAGCTCCCGATCGACACTGCCACTCTGAGCGGCGTGCGGCTCGAAGGCGGCGCCATCACCGGATGGTCCAAAGTCGGAGCGTCCGCCACCTGGAAGCTGCCCGCGCTGCCGCCCGGCGGATATGAAGTGATGCTGCGTTACCGCTGTGGCACTGCGGAGGGGGGCAAACTTTTGATCAAAGAAGCGCGCTTCACCCTGACCACGAGCATCGAAACCACGATCAAGGGTCCGGAGGAGCGTAGCGCAGGCACGCTCAAGATCAGCGATGGATCAGGAACGCTGACACTCTCCGCACAATCGCTGATCACAGACAATCTCATGCAACTGCTGGCCGTGGAACTCGTGCCGGCCACCCGATGAAGTTCTCGCTGCCAGTTTTGATTCTCACGCTGCATGCCTGCACGGCATTGCTGGCGCAGACGCCCGCACCGGAGCCGGCAGCACTCACCGCCACACGCTCGGCATTCATGCGCCAGGTGATGGCAGATTCGCAACTGCTCACCCAGCAGTACGAGCGCGCGCTGGCCAAAGTGGAAACGGAAGTCGCCGCAGCGGGTGACTACGAGGAAGCGCGCGCCATACGCCAGCGGCGCGAGCAGTTGCAGGCGCTGTATGCAGGCACGGTGTCCAGCCTCGCCACGCCGCTGCCCCTGACTCAGGCCAGAATGATGGGATCGGCCCAGGCTTCAGGCGAAACGCTGGGCGGCTGGCGCTCCAACGGCAGCGGTGCGGAGTGGCAGAATTTCCGCCTGATGCCGGGCAGCTACCACTTGGAATTCGAAGCCAACATGAGTGATGCCCCCGTGGCTGGCAGCATCTATGCTTCTTCCAAATTTCAGCCACAGCAGACCGCCTTGTTTGGATTTGATGAAGTCACGCTGCTGGGCATCGCCGCGGAAAATCACCGCACTTTTGAAATCACCCGCAGCACGGATGAAACCACGTTCACCACGGTGCGTGTCGGGCCGCTGACTTTCAGCCGGAATCCTGTCACGCTGCGCCTCACCGCTGCAGATGGATATCCCGCCAACATCATCCGTATTCGCAACCTGCGCCTGGTGCCCGTCACGGACGCCGCCGTCACAAGCCCAACCACTCTCCCACAGACCAGCTCGACCACCGCGATGAAGCAGGCCAGCACAACGCTGAAGGATGCCATCGAAACTGCCAGGACCGAAGCCGCCTCCAAGTATATCGACGAATTGAATGATCTCGCCGTGACCAAGCCCGCGCTGAAGGGACAGATCAATGCCGAAATCCGCCGGGTGCAGCGGCTGGCAGATCAAAAGGCGGGTCAAACTGGCATCAATGCCATCACAACGTCAGGTGGGGGCTTCAGTGGATTTGAAGACATCAGTGAGGCGCGTCTTGCGGATGAAGAGCCTATTTCCGGTGAACGCTTCAAGGTGGTCTACGAAGGTCGTACCGTGATGATGCGCCTGCTGTGGATCGATTGTGCGCCGGTGGATGAGAACGACAAGGCAGGAGTGAAACGCTTCGCCAAGCATTTCAACATCGAGGAAGAGGATGTACCTTCCGTGGGTCGCACGGCACGCGAATTCACCGCCAGCTACCTGCGCAACAAACCCCTCCGCCTGCTCATCCGCCCGGACCGCGATAAAGACGGCACCATGGCAGCACTGCTGTTTCTGCCGAATGTGGGCTTGTATCAAAACGTCCTCGTCAATCACGGGCTTGCTGCAGTGGTCGCGCCCTCTCGTGACCAACAGCGCAATGCCATGGAGCGGGCTTTCCTCTCCACACTGAGCGCCATTGAAAATACCGCCAGCAAACGCCGGCCCGCGCCCGGTGCCTGGGCGCTCTCGGCTGAGAGCCAAGGAGGGAAGCAGCCATGAAGCACCTGCTGATGATCGCCACGGTGCTGCTGCTTGCTGGCCATGCCCAAGCCCAGCAACCCGCAGCTGGCGCCGCCACACCTCCATCTGCAGCACGACTCCAGCAGATGGAAACGATTTACCAGAAGGAACTGAGCGCACGGCATATTCCTCTGCTGGGCAAGTATCTGCTCGAATTGCAGAGGCAGGCCGCCGCCGCCACTGACAAGTCGGCGTATACCGCTGAAATCGCCCGCATCCAGCAGATCATCAGCGCAGGCGGAGTTCTGGATCTAATCGCCACCCAGCAGGCGCAGTCCGGCACCATGCCCATGCCTGCCACACCGCCAGCACCGGTGCCCATTGAGCAAAAGCAGGCCCTCATCGCCCTTTCACCCGCGCTGGCTCAAGAGGTCACCCCCAAAGCACCGGCAGATGCGCAAACAGCCACCGTCGGCGAGATCGCATGGCGCATCGAATTCATCGCTGCGGGCACCTACGACATCCTGCTGCATTATGCCTGCACGGAACTGGAGGCCCCCTTGAAGATCGTGATCGAGTGCAATGGCCAGAGGCTCGAAAAGGAACTGGAGGTCGAGCGAGTGACCAAGGATGCCCAGTCTTTCCGCATCCTGAGACTCGGCAGCCTCACCTTGACCAGCGACCTTCGCGGCGAAACACTGCGGCTTAGCGCCGGTGATAAAGCCAGCCCTCACCTCATCGTCAAAAGCCTGCTCATCACCCGGCCGCGACCTCCCGCCCTCAATCCTTAGCGCCATGCGTTTTGTCTTTCCGTTCATCCTTGTTGTCCTCGCTCTAGGCACGCTGCCTTCGTGCAAGCGAATCGAGGCCAAACTGCGCCGGCTTGCCGAGCAGAGCGGCGTCACCCCGAAACCACCGCCGCCGCCCAAACCCGAGGAGCCGGTCCTGACCGCCGAAGAGCAGGCGATCGAAAAGAAGCTGAAGGAGACCGCCCTGCTGGAAGCTGCCGCACCTGCGCCGGAAGTCCCGGCGGCCCCGGCCTTTGAGCTCAACAAATCCTCCGTCGTCTCCATCCTTGGCTACCATGACTTTAAAGACCGCGGCGGAAGCCCCATGCTCATCGCCGCCCCCAAATTCCGGGCGCAGATGCAGGCCATCAAGGACTCCAAGATCCCTGTCATTTCTTACAGCGAAATGATGGCTTGGAAGCGTGGTGAGAAGAACATTCCCGAAGAGGCCATCGTCATCACGATGGATGACGGCTGGGAGGGTGTTTACACCTATGCCTATCCGGTGCTGCGTGAGTTTGGCTTTCCCTTCACCATCTACCTCTACAAGAACTATGTCGGCGGTGCAGGACGTTCGATGAGCTGGGAGCAGATCAAAGAGATGATGCAGCACGGCTGTGAAGTCGGCAGTCACAGCGTCTCCCACGCCAGCCTTAAGAGCCCCCCCAAGAACCTGAAGACGGACGCTGACAAGCAGCAGTGGGTCTTGGGCGAGCTGAAAGATTCGCGCGAATTTCTGGAGCAAAACCTGCACACCAAATGCCTCTCATTCGCCTACCCCTACGGCAACTTCGACGACGCCATCATGGAAACCGCGCTGCAGATCGGCTACGAATCCCTCGTCACCGTCAACGGTCAAAAAGTCACCTGGGACACGCCCAACGGCAAGCTGGGCCGCTACATTGTGCATGGCGACAACGACATCAATTTCAAGCTCGCCACCAGCTTCCGCGGCCGGGGTGATGTGGGCTCCAATAAATTCCTCGTGGCCGATGCCAAGAACGACAAAGGCGAACAGCTCATCCAGCTGAAGCCCAAGCCTGATGCGGTCATCACCGAGCGCCGCCCCCTCATCGAAGCGGATTTGAAAAAAATCGGCACCATCCTGCCGGAAAGCATCAAGCTGCGCATCGCCGGTCTCGGCACCGTGCCGGTGGATTATGACCCGGCCACGATGATCGTACGCTTCCAGTTCCCCTACAAACTGCGCCGGGAGGACTGCGCCCTGAGCCTCAGCTTCCAGCGTGATGCCACCCAGCCAGCCGAGGTGGTGAGCTGGCGCTTCAAGATTGACCTTGAGGCGGCATACATGCCCCCCTCCACAGCGCCCATTTCACAGCCTTGATTCGTCGCGCCTTCGCAGTTGCCATGAGTGGGCTGCTGCCGACTATCCAGCGCCCCTTATTTTCTCCCGATGTTCTCCGCCCTCTCTGAAAAACTCGAAAGCGCCTTTAAAAAGCTGCGCGGCCAGGCCCGCATCAGTGAATCCAATGTCAGCGATGCCATGCAGGAAATCCGCATGGCCCTGCTGGAGGCGGATGTGGATTTCAAAGTCGCCAAAGAACTCGTCGACACCGTCAGCAAGCAGTCGGTCGGCGCTGAAGTGCTGCTCAAGGTTTCGCCCGGGCAGCAGATCGTCAAAATTTTCCACGATGAACTGGTCAAACTGCTGGGCAGTGATGCCAGCGCGCTGAATCTGGAGCCCCCGCAGCGCATTCTGATGACCGGCCTCAACGGCGCCGGTAAAACGACGACTTCCGCCAAGCTGGCCAACTGGCTCAAGAAGCAGGGCCGCCGCCCCTTGCTCCTCGCGCTGGATCTTTACCGCCCAGCCGCCATCAAGCAGCTGCAGGTGCTTGGCCAGCAGCTCAATGTGCCTGTGTTTGCACCTGCCGAAGGTGAAACCGATCCGGTGAAAGCAGCCAAAGCAGCCATGGTCTGGCTCAAGGAACAGGGCAGTGGCATCGCCATCTTTGACACCGCCGGCCGTCAGGACCTCGATGAAGATCTGCTCGCGGAACTCAAGCGTGTGCGTGCCGTGGTGGAGCCGAATGAAGTCCTGCTGGTGGCAGACGCCGCCACAGGACAGCAAGCCGTGAGCGTGGCGCAGAAATTCAATGCAGCCGTCGGCATCACGGGCTTGATCATGACCAAGCTGGATGGTGACGCCCGTGGCGGTGCTTTGCTCTCCATGCGTCAGGTCACCGGATGCGCAGTCAAATTCCTCGGTGTGGGTGAAAAGGTCGAGCAGCTCGAAGTTTTCCACCCCGACCGCATGGCGCAGCGCATCCTCGGCATGGGAGATGTGGTGGGCCTGGTGGAGAAAGCCGCCGAAGAGATCGACGAGAAGGAGGCCATGAAGCTGGCCGCCCGCATGCAGTCGAACAAATTCGATTTCACCGACATGCTTGCGCAACTGCGCATGATGAAGAAGCTCGGCCCCATCGGCGGCATCCTCGGCATGCTCCCGGGCATGGGCAAGATGAAGGACATGATCGGTCCCGACAGCGACCAGCGCATGAAACACGTCGAGGCGCTCATCCTTTCGATGACGCCGAAGGAGCGGCAGCGCCCTGAGATCATCAATGGCCAGCGCCGCAAGCGCATCTGCAACGGAGCAGGACGCCCGGTGATGGAAATGAACCAGCTCCTCAAGCAGTTTGAAATGATGAAGAAGCTCATGAGCAACAAAGGCATGATGGCCCAGATGATGGGCGGCATGATGGGAGGAGGCGGCGGCGGTGGTGGCATGGGAGGCCTCGGTGGTCTGGGTGGAATGCTCGGAGGTGGCGGTGGCAAAATGCCCAAGCTTCCACCAGGCATGAAGTTCCCCGGCAAATTTTGATTTTACGGCCTGCTGTGCTCTATTGTTCACATGACTGCGATCACCAGCGCCAACGCCGATAAAAGTCTGATCCAGGCGATTCTCAAAGTTTGCGATGATCGTGAACCTCTGGTCATCATCCACGACGAAAAGCATTCAGTCGTCATGCTGCCGCTGGAGGAATATGAGGCGCTGAACGAAACAAGCCATTTGATGCGCAGTCCTGCCAACGCCCGCCATCTGCTGGAGTCCATCGAGCAACTGCGCTCGGGCAAAGGCACGGTTCGCGAACCTGATCTGGAAGCATGAATCTCATCTTCTCTGACCGCGCATGGGAAGACTATCAACACTGGCAGGAGACCGACCGCCGCATGCTGCGCAGAGTGAACGAGCTTCTCAAGGACATCAAACGCAGCCCCTTCGCTGGAATTGGCAAACCCGAGCCCCTGCGTCACCAACTGGCAGGCTTTTGGTCACGTCGTGTGGACAGCGAGCATCGTCTGGTTTATGCGGTGACTCAGGCTGGCATTGAAATAGCCTCCTGCCGCTATCATTACACTTAATATGAGTTCCCCTTTCCGCATCGGAGTCGCCGGAGTCGGCGCCATTGGCAAAAACCACGCCCGCATCATGGCCGAGATCGCCGCGAAGAGCGAAGGTGCCATCACCTTCTCCGCCGTGTATGATGCCGATCCCGCACGCGCCGCTGAATTTGCCGCGCAGTATGGCACCCAGGCCGCCAGTGACCTGGCCGACTTCGCGCAGCGTGTGGATGCCGCCACCATTGCCGTGCCGACGATCTTCCACCGCAAAGTCGCCGAACCGCTGATGCAGGCCGGGATTCACGTGATGGTGGAGAAACCCATCAGCGAATCCTACTCGGAGGCGCAGGCTCTCATCGAACTCGCGAAAGCCAAGAGCGTCATCCTGCAGGTGGGCCACATTGAGAGGTTCAATCCGGTGCTGCTCCAGCTTGAAGAGCGCATGGACAACCCACGCTTTATCGAAGCGCACCGTCTCTCCCCTTTCCCGAACCGCAGCATCGACATTGGTGTGGTGCTGGATCTGATGATCCACGACATCGAGATCGTGTTGCATTTGGTGAAGTCGGAGCTGATTCAAGTGGATGCCGTGGGCATCCCCGTTTTGACCAAACGTGAGGACATCGCCAATGCGCGCCTCAAGTTCGCCAACGGCTGCATCGCCAACATCACCGCCAGCCGCATCAGCCCGGAGAAGATGCGCAAGATCCGCGTCTTCCAGAGCGAGAGCTACCTCAGCCTGGACTACCAGGAGCAGAGCGGCTGGATCTATCGCAAAGACGGCATGCAGATCGTGCGTGAAGCCGTGGAAGTGGAGAAGGACGAACCGCTGAAGCTGGAAATCGCCGCTTTTGTGGAATGCGCCCGTCATGGCCGCCGCCCGGTCGTCACTGGGCAGGAAGGCGCAGAAGCCGTGCGCATCGCTTTGGAAATCACCGATCAAATCGAAAAGAACGCTGCGCTGGGCACCTCATGAACCGGATCTTCATCATTGCAGGCGAAGTCAGCGGCGACACCCATGCTGCGGGACTCCTGCGTGAATTGAAAACCCTGGAACCCGACATGCAGGTCATCGGCCTCGGTGGCCCGAAGATGCGTGAAGTGGTTGGTGAAGGCGTGGAAGACTGGGTCGAAACTGCAGGCGTTGTCGGCTTGTGGGAAGTGGTGAAAATGTACCGCTACTTCAAAGAGAAGATGGATGCCGTGCTGGACTCCATCCTCGATCAAAAGCCTGAGGCGGTGATTCTCGTGGACTATCCCGGCTTCAATCTGCGGCTGGCCAAAAGCCTGCGCACCGCCGGTTACAAGGGCCGCATCCTTTACTACATCAGCCCGCAGGTCTGGGCCTGGAAAAAAGGCCGTGTGAAGACCATGGCGCAGGTGCTCAACCTCATGATCTGCATCTTCCCCTTTGAGAAGGAGTTTTATGAGAAGAGCGGCCTGCGCACCGAATTCAGCGGCCACCCCATGGTGGACCGCGTGGTGACGCTGAAACGCGACTGGAAACGCGAGCCCGGCCTCGTCGGCTGGTTCCCCGGCAGCCGCCTCAACGAAGTGCGCCGCCTGTTTCCCATCATGATGGAGGCGGCGAAGATCATCAAGGAAGCCGTGCCCAACGCCCGCTTTGCCGTTTCCGCCGCCAACGAAACGCTGGCCGGATTCATGCGCAACATGACCGACGAACACGGCATGCCCGAGGCGAAGCGCTGGATCGAAACCGGCACCGTCTATGATCTGATGCAGCGCGCCGAAGCCGGAGCCGTCGCCTCAGGCACCGCCACGCTGGAAGCCGCCTGCTTTGGTCTGCCCTACACTCTGGTCTACAACGTCAGCTGGCCCACCTACGTCATCGGCAAGCTGGTGGTGCGCATCAAGCATCTGGGCATCATCAACATCCTCGCCAAACGCGAGGTGGTGAAGGAACTCGTGCAGGGAGATCTCAACGCGCAGACGCTCGCCGAAGCCACGCTGGAACTGCTCACCAATGATGTCAGGCGCGAGCAGTTGCAGCAGGAGCTGGCGGAAGTCGTGGCCACGCTGGGCAGCGGCGGGGCTTACACACGCGCCGCACTTGCGGTGCATAGAGCCATGTGATTCCCGGCGGCTGATCAAGCCACTTCGGTACAAATTTGAAGAGAGGAACACCCAAGCGCTTTGAGAAAAAAGCACTTGGGCAGAAACCTGTTTTAGACGCCAATCTGCGGCAGATTCCAGACGTTCTTGGCGTATTCCAAGATCGTGCGGTCGCTGCTGAACTTGCCCATGCGGGCGGTGTTGTGGATGGCCATCTTCTGCCACCGGGGCTGGTCGCGATAGGCTTTGTCCACTTCGATCTGGCAGGCAGCGTAGCGGTCATAGTCGGCCATGACGAGGAAGGGATCGCCATGGGAGAGCAGGCTGTCACGCAACGGTTTGAATTCGTCCTGGTTGCCGGTGAAATAATCGGAGGCCAGCCAGTCGATGCTGAGGCGCAGGTCTTTGCTGGCGTGGTAGAAATCCCAAGGATTGTAACCCTTGGCATAGAGCTCGGTGACTTCTTCGACGGTGAGGCCGAAGATGAAGATGTTGTCCGGGCCGACTTCTTCGAGGATTTCCACATTGGCACCATCGAGCGTGCCGATGGTGAGCGCGCCATTGAGGGCGAGCTTCATGTTGCCGGTGCCAGAGGCTTCCTTGCCGGCGGTGGAGATCTGCTCGGAAAGATCAGCCGCAGGAATGATGCGCTCGGCGATGGAGACGCCGTAGTTCGGGATGTAGATGACTTTCAGCTTGCCATTCACGCGCGGGTCATGATTGACCTTGGCCGCAAGGGCATTGATGGCGTGGATGATGTTCTTCGCGAGGTAGTAGCCGGGAGCAGCCTTGGCGCCGAAGATGAAGACACGGGGAGCCATGTCGAAGTTCGGATCGGCGATGATCTTGCGATAGAGAGTGACGATGTGCAGCAGGTTGAGGTGCTGGCGCTTGTATTCGTGCAGACGCTTGATCTGGACATCGAACAAGGCGTCAGGGCTGACACTGACCCCGCAGGTGTCCTGAATGATTTTGGCGAGGTGGACTTTGTGTCCACGCTTGATGGCCTGGAATTTTTCCTTGAATGAAGCGTCGTCGGCAAACTTGTCGAGCGCGATGAGCTTGGTGGAATCCTTCAACCAGCCGGCACCAATGGATTCGGTGATGAGGGAGGAGAGCTGCGGATTGCACACATCGAGCCAGCGGCGGAAGGTGACGCCGTTGGTCAGATTGAGGAAGCGCTCGGGATACAGCTCAAAGAACTCCGGGAAAAGGCGCTCGCAGAGCAGGCGTGTGTGAAGCGCGGCCACACCGTTGGTGGCGTGACTGCCGAGCACGGACATGTGCGCCATGCGCACCTTTTTGCCGCCGCTTTCCTCGATGAGGGAAAGCGCACGCTTCTTCTCTCCATCGCCCGGCCAGCGCGCCTCGACGTCCCCTTCGAGGAAGCGCTTGTTGATCTCATAGATGATCTGCAGATGACGCGGAAGCACACGCTCAAACAACGCCGCGCTCCAGGTCTCCAGCGCTTCGGGAAGCAGGGTGTGATTTGTGTAGGAGAAGGTCTTCTGGCAGATTTCCCAAGCCTGGCTCCATTCGAGCTTCTCTTCATCGATAAGGATGCGCATGAGTTCTGGAATGGCGACGGCTGGATGCGTGTCATTGAGCTGCACGGCCGCCTTGGCAGGAAACTCACTCCATGGCAGATCGTAACCGCCCTTGAAGCGGCGCACGATGTCGGCCAGCGAGCAGGCGACAAAGAAGTACTGCTGCACGAGGCGCAGTTCCTTGCCGCTCTCGGTGGCATCGTTCGGATAGAGCACCTTGGAGACGGTTTCGGCGATGGCCTTTTCACGCAAGGCCTCGATGTAGCTGCCTTCGTTGAAGACCTTGAAGTTGAAGTCTTCATCCGCCTGCGCCTGCCAGAGGCGCAGCACGTTCACGGTGTTGCTGTCATAGCCGACGATGGGAATGTCCCACGGGAGACCGAGGAGGCATTTGGTTTCCACCCACTCGTGGTGCGGACGGCCAAATTCGTCGAATTTCTGGATAGTATGACCGTAGAGCTTGACGGCCTGACGATAGGATGGCCGTGCAATCTTCCAAGGGCTGCCATCACGCATCCACGCATCCGGATGCTCGACCTGCTTGCCGTTGACGAACTCCTGACGGAACAAACCAAACTCGTAGTGAATGCCGTAACCGATGGCGGGCAGGTCCATGGTGCTGAGCGAATCCATGAAACAGGCGGCGAGACGACCCAGACCGCCGTTGCCAAGTCCCATGTCAGGCTCTTTTTGCACGAGAGTGTCGAGATCCTTGCCCATTTCTGACAGCGCTACTTTGGTGGCATCATAGATGCCGGCATTGCGTAGATTGTTCTCCAGCAGGCGGCCCATGAGGTATTCGAGCGAGAGATAATGCACGCGCCTCACGCCCTGGGAACGATGCTGACGGCGTGACTGGGTGGCGCGCTCCATGACGCGATCCCTTACCGCGAGCGAAGTGGCGACGTACCAGTCATTCTCACTGGCTGTTTCAACGTAGGCCCCCAGGGTAAAGCGCAGGTGATTGGTGATCGAAAGTTTAAGGCTGTCGGTGGTGTTAAGGACGGCGCAGTTGGCGAGGGCTTCCATGGGATAGGCAGTGTTGAGAATGAGTTACCAAGTCAACCACTTGGGGGGATCGACCGGCGCGATGAGGAGAGTGATTTCTCCCTTGGGCGTTTTGGTTTGGTAATAAGATAGCAGGATGCTTGCCGGACCACGTTTGAATTCCTCAAACTTTTTCGTCAACTCCCGCGCCACGACCACGCGATGGTCCGGCGCCGCCTCCGCCAGGATCGCCAGCGTATCGACCAGACGATAGGGGCTTTCGAAAAAAATGCTGGTGCAGTCACGCTGCAAGGCGGCGGTCAGCATGGTGGTGCGCGCTCCTTTTTTGTGAGGAAGGAAACCACCAAAATAAAACGGTGTGGTGGGCAGTCCTGACGCTGCCAGCGCCGTGAGGACGGCACTGGGACCGGGGATGCTCTCCACATGCAGACCCGCCCCGACCACGGCCCCGACGAGGCGCTGCCCGGGATCAGAAACCGTGGGCATGCCCGCATCCGAAATCAACGCCACACTGCCCCCCTGCCGGATGTGCTCCAGCAACTGGGGAATGCGGTGTGCTTCATTGTGCTCATTGAGGCTAATGAGCCGCGCACGAATGTCATGATGCTTGAGCAGCATGCCGGAATGACGTGTGTCCTCACAGGCCACCAAGTCGGCGATACGCAGGGTGTCGAGCGCACGCTGCGTGATGTCGCGCATGTTGCCGATGGGTGTGGCCACCAGATGCAGGCCCGCAGTCAAACGTCCCGTGGCGACCACAGGTTCAAGCAACTCATCATCTGCACCGTCTAACTGTTCAGCGGCTGAATCCGGATCCGACGACATGGTGCGGACAGATGATTACCAGCCTTCGGAGACCTGATCGGCCAGATTGTTCGCCAAACGCTGCGCAGCGTCTTCCAAGAGCTGAGTTTCTGACAGTTGCAGATTTGCTTCAAGGATGATGTAAGAATCAGCAGTGGCGTTGCCCGTATGCAGCACTTTGCCAGTAGCCGTGTCCGTGACGGTAAACAGACAGGTCAAAGTGGCCAGGAGCTGCGAGCTGCGCAGGACGTTGTTGAGGTCGGAGCGAAACTGCTGGCGGTTGATGTTCGAAACTTTTCCCTGCAGGACCGCTTCAGCTTCGCTTTTGGCCACGATCTGATAGGAGCCATGGTTTTGCAGCTGTTTAATAACCGCATTCGTCACCAACGAGGCCAGCCGGGGCTCCAGGGTGAGGTTTTCAAAGGTAGGGACCGCGAGCTTGGTGACGTGGCGGAGGTGGGAAGGTTTTTGTGCGCCCAAGGTGTAGCCCGCGCAACCGGAGAGCAGGAGGCAGCCAGCTGCCAGCAGAAGAAAAAGCGATTTCATCCAAATAGTTTAAAAAGTGACCCAGCTCAGTAATGGAGTGCTGCAATGCCCGCGCAAGAATTATGACGCAGGCTTCGTCGTGGAGGGCACGGGCGGAACTGGCGGCGTTGGCAACGCTGAACCCGGTGCGCGCGGCAGCATAGAGGGTACACTTGGAGAAGGTGGCACAGGCAGCAATGCCGGCTTTTCAGTCTCAGGCACAGGCGGGAGCAAGGAGCCTGCTCCTGGCGTGGTGGCACCGGGACGGAGCGGCAGCGTCGGCTCCTGCAAAGGAATCGGCACGAAACCTTCGTCTCCCGTACGCATTTTCGGTTTCTGGCTGAGGCGGGCAAGCTCCGGAGCCAGCGGACCGACATAATCATCACGCGCCTTCAAGTTCTCCGCAGTCAGCGAGGTGTAGTCCTGACCCGGTCCTTTCTTGGCATCTTCCACACCCGCAGGATCAGCGGCGGCGAGTTCAGCAAGCATGGTGCGCGCCTGGGCGGAAACTTCAGGGGAACCAAACTTAAGCGCCTCATTGAGGTAGATGGCAGCGGCCTTGGTTTTGCCCACACGCTGGTAGAACTTGGCCACGGTGAGCGATTGATTGGCCTCGGCAGTGTTGACCTGATGCAGGATCATTTCAGTCTCCTGTTTGCGCTCTCCTCCGGGATTGGTAGCGATGTAGGTGCGCAAGGCATCACGTGCGGCCAGCAGGTTGGAGGCGTCTTCACTGCGCTGTGCAGCGATGTTGCTGATGGAACCAATGCGGAACTGGGCTTCAGCCGCCTGCGAGGTGTGAGGATAGTTTTCCACCACCTTGTTGTAGGCGGCGACGGCCTTGTCCTTCTCCTTCAGATCCTGCTGGATTTCAGCGATGCTGAACTGGGCCAGGGGGGCATATTTGCCAAAGGGGGCGTTCTTGATGATCTTCTCGTAGAATTTGATGACCTCAGACGAGTTCATCTTCATGCTGATCAGCAGCATCCCGCGCTGTTTTTTGCCGCCTTTCGCCTCTTCAGCGATCTCATACTGCTTCTCAATGGCCTCGCTGAAATGAGGGCTGTCACGATAGGACTGAATGAAGGTCTGGAACGCGTCAAACGCATCGTCCATTTTGCCATTGTGGCGGATGATGACGGCATTGTGGAAGGAAGCCTCCGCCGCGCTCGGAGTGAAGGCGTATTTCTTCACAATCGCCTGATACAGGCCCTGCGCCTTGCTGACTTTGCCAGCATTCTCAGCCTGACGGGCCTGCGCCAGCATGGCCGAGGCCGCGAGTTCCTGCGACTCACGCTCGCTGTCCACCGGCACCACTCTGTCCTTCTTGCCAGAGAACGGCCAGAGCGCAGAGGATGGAGTCGTCAAAGCAAGGAATGAAACGGCACATGCCAGAAGTACCGGCAGGCGGGCGTGGAGGGGGAATTTCATCGCGGGGATAGTAAGTTCTGGTTAAGCTTGCGTCAAGGTGGCAACGCACTTGTCTCACCGCCCCTTGGCGGCCCTTGTTTTGCCCCTTCCCCCAGACTAAAGGACACCGCATTATGCGCTTTTTACTCATTCTGGCTCTCAGCTTCCCACTGCTGGCCCAATGTCAGAAAATTTCCACTCCCCCCGCCGGTTTTCGCGCGGTGCGGGATCTCGATTACGTCGGATCAGGCAACCAGCGCCAGATGCTCGATCTCTACCTGCCCGAGGCCAAGGCGGACAAGCCGCACCCGCTGGTCGTTTACATCCATGGCGGCGGCTGGGAAGCTGGCAGCAAGAATGAGGCGGATGTGCTGCTGGGACTCATCAAAGGCGGCACGCCCTATGCCGGGGCCAGTATCAACTACCGCCTCACCAACCAGGCCCCATGGCCCGCGCAGATTTTTGACTGCAAAGCCGCCATCCGCTGGCTGCGCGCCCATGCGAAGGAATACAACCTCGATCCGGACAAGATCTCCGTTTTTGGCATCTCCGCAGGCGGGCACCTCGTCAGCATGCTCGGCGTCACCGGCGAGGTGAAGGAACTCGAAGGGGACCTCGGCAACCATTTGGACCAAAGCAGCCGCGTCACCTGCGTGCTCGACTTCTGCGGCCCTTCCGATTTCCTCACCTTCGGCGGCAAAGGCAGCATCATCGACCCTGACGATCCCAAGGGCGCACTGGCCAAGCTCATTGGCGGACCGCTGAAGGACCGCCGGGAAGAGGGCCGCAAGGCCTCACCGGTCACTTATATCACCCAGGACGATGCCTCTTTCCTCATCATCCACGGGGACAAGGACACCCTCGTCCCTTACTCCCAGGCCACGGAGTTTGATACCGCCCTCAAAGCAGCACACGTCCCCTCCACCCTTCTCACCGGCACCGATGGGGGCCACGTCTTCCTGAGCGGTCCGCTGGTCGAGCGCATGTTCGCCTTCAATGCCCGTCATCTGCAGGGCAAAGACGTCCAAATCCCCAAAGGAGCCGTTCCTTCCAAGTAAACACCTGGCGCAACCGTCCCGGTTGCTGATTCATCCCAGCCGTGCAACCGTCCCGGCTGCCCCTACTTTTTTCAATGACCGATTCCGAAATCAAGTCCGCCATCCTCGACATGGGCCGCCGTGCCCGTGCCGCCTCCTATGCTCTGGTCAAACTGACCTCCGAGCAGAAGAACGCCATCCTCGTGGCCATGGCCGACGAGATCATGGCCCGTCAGGATGCCATCCTCGCCGCCAATGCACTCGACCTCGCCCGGGCGGAGCAAAACGGACTGAGCAAGGCCATGATCGACCGCCTCACACTCGATCCCAAGCGCCTCAAAGCTGTGGCCGATGCCGTGCGTGAAGTCGCCCTGCTGCCCGATCCCGTGGGCGAAAAGCTCACCGACTGGACCCGCCCCAACGGACTGCACATTCGCAAAGTCCGCGTCCCCATCGGCGTCATCGGCATCATCTTTGAGTCACGCCCGAACGTCACCACGGACGCCGCCTCCCTTTGCTTTAAAACCGGCAACGCCACCATCTTGCGCGGTGGCAGCGAGGCCATCGACAGCAACCGCGCTCTCGCCGCCGCCTTGCAGGCCGGGGGAGAACGCGCCGGACTCCCGCCCGACAGCATCCAGCTCATCCCCTTCACCGATCGCGCCAGCGTCGAGCACATGGCGCAGATGGATCAATACCTCGACCTCATCATCCCACGCGGCGGCAAAGGCCTGATCGAAAAAGTCGTGGCCACAGCGCGCATGCCCGTCATCAAGCACTACGACGGCGTGTGCCACGTGTATGTCCATGTGGATGCGGATCTCGACATGGCCGCGAACATCATCGTCAACAGCAAGTGTCAGAAGCCCGGCGTGTGCAATGCCCTCGAAACCATCCTGGTGCATGAGGATCTCGCCGCCACCTTTTATCCGCTCATAGGACAGCGTCTCTATGAGGCAGGGGTAGAAATCCATGCGGATGCCACGGCACTGCTGCACCTCGGCGTGGAGGCCCATCCTGCCAAGGAGGAAGACTGGAGCACCGAGTACCTCGACCTTATCCTTGCCGTCAAAACCGTCAGCGGATTGGATGAAGCCATCGCGCACATCAACCGCTACGGTTCTCACCACACCGACAGCATCATCACCAAAGACCGCGCCGCTGCCGAACGCTTCCAGCATGAGGTGGACAGCGCCGTCGTCCTGCACAATGCCAGCACACGGTTCAACGATGGTGGCGAATTTGGCTTCGGTGCCGAGATCGGCATCTCCACGGACAAGCTGCATGCGCGAGGGCCGATGGGCTTGGCAGAGCTGTGCAGCTATAAATATCTCGTGGATGGCAGCGGACAGGTGCGCGGGTAAATCCGGCAGACACCAAGCCGGCTCAGCAGAGCCAAACCACCGGAAACAGTAGTCATGGATAGTGACTGCCCCGTCCTTGGCATGGCATCTTTCTTGCGCGCATTTGCCAAGTGAAGCGCATCTTCACTTGCGGTCTCGTGCGTAACCATACTCTTTGCAGTCTAAGCCCCCGAAAGGCCGCCGCAGTTGCGACAGGCTTTTCAAGTCCCTATGAACCCTCTGTTTTCTCGTTTTCTTCCCTTGGTCTTCCTGGCCTGCGCCTCCGCATCGGCGGTGATCCCTAATCTGCTGCCCAAGGCACCTGAACCCATTGATGACATCCTGCGGCTGCAGATCTTTCTGGACACCCAGCTCTTCGGACCCGGAAAGCTGGATGGCCGCCCCGGTGAGTTCACCACGAAGGCGCTGAAGCGCTACCAGCGTTCTCATGGCCTGCCTGAGAGCGAGGTCGAAACCAACACGTTGGACGTGTCCAGCGTGCCGGAGATTTATACCACCTACACCATCCGGGAGGAAGATCTCAAGTTTGTGGGCGAGGTGCCCCGCCAGCCGTCCGCGCAGAGCAAGAAGAAGTACCTGCCCTACGACTCCCTGCTGGAGTTTCTGACCGAGCGCTTTCACAGTGCTCCGGAGTTGCTGGAGTTCATCAACAAGCCCCTAAAGATGAGCGCGCTCAAACCAGGCGATGTGGTCAAAGTCCCTGCGGTGCAGCCCTTCCTCATCGAAGAGCTCACGGAAATTCCCAAGCTGCCTGAGGTGCCGGAATTTCTCACTCGCGTCATCAAGATCGACACCCGGGAAAAGGTGCTTGATGTGTGGGATGGTGAAAAGTTGCTGGCCAGCCTGCCCATTACCCCTGGCAGCGGCCATCTGGCCACGCCGCCCGGCACCTGGCGCATCCTGGGCATCACACAGATGCCCACCTTTCGCTGGGACAAAAGCGTGCTCGAGTACGGTGTGCGTAGCGGCAACTTTTACGAACTGCCCATCGGCCCAAACAACCCTGTGGGAGTCATGTGGATCGGTTTGAACCGCCCTGGCATCGGCATTCACGGCACGAACTCGCCGCAGAATATCGGCCGCACTTCCAGCCATGGGTGCATGCGCACGGCGAACTGGGACGTGGTGCGGCTGGTGAAACAGATCACTCAGGGCATGACCGTGATCATTGAAGGTCCGGCTCCTGAGCCGCGGCCGGTCGTGATCGCCAAGGCGCAGCCTGTGGCCCCTGCTCCGCCACCACCCGAGCCCAAGCGAGGCTTCTTCTCCAGGCTGTTTGGCAGAAAATAGAGGTGGCTGTCAATTGGGCCGCAGTGTGATGGAGCCCGAATCCTTCACCTTCCATCCCCGCGGAGAACGTGTCATCTGCTCAAATTGCGTGGCCCAGTAGCGGATGGTGTTAACGGCATGACCGTAAGGCTGGTAATCCCGCAGGTTGATGAAAGTCAGCTTGTCGCTCTCATTGTCCGCGAACTGGAAGAAGGCCCGGCCTGACACGGAGTCCACCACTTTGCCCTCGATGGCCATGTTGCCTTTGGTGAAATAGGCCGCCAGGCCGATCACAGGCGTGATCACAAACTTCAACACGGTGACCACCGCGTTCCCCTTCGGGCTGGTGGGATTGAGTTCTGTGATCGCCAGCTGCAGTGTCAGCGTATCCTTGCCGGGCTGGTTCACGAGTCGATAGAGCGGCGTCGGCGAGCGACGAAAGGCGGCCACAAACTCCTCACGCAGCCGCACTGCCACATCCATCTCCTGGCGCTGCACCCCGCCCCAGGCGACCTCGCCGGAAGAAAACGCCCGGTTCAACGGACGCAAATAATGCAGCGTCACTGGAGCGATGTAGAGCTTTCGCTTCGCCTTTCCCTGCGCGAGCAGCTGCGGATCAGGCGTGGTCCAGATTTTCTGAAACCCCAGCTGGGCACGCGCATCCTGCGCCAGCCATGGCTGCTCAAAAAACGGCGACAGACCTACAGGCTGCGCTTTGAGCATGCGATTCGTCGAACTGCAGGCAGGCAGCACCAGCAGCAGCGCGAAAATGAATTGCAGGAAACGCATGGTGGATGTGTCCACGATAAAGCCACAGAACCCAACTGCTCCGCAATACCAGACCATCGCAGCCGTACAAAAGATGCGCAGCCTCCACGAATTTAGCTTTTATCCCCCACGCTTTCTGCCGAACATCGGTCATCAGTCCTTTCATGCCACCAGCCACCGTTCATCTCGTGATTCCCTGCTATCAGGAAAGCGGGCGCATCGGACCGTTCCTCACGGAATTGTGCGCGGTGACTCATGCGCTGGGTGGTGTGAGCATTCAGGTGGTGGAAGACGGCTCAGATGCGGCGGAGACCGAACGGATGAGGGAGATCATCACTCCCCTCTGCCACCAGAACGAGCACCTGCTCCCTCCGATGTTTCTGCCGAAAAATTTGGGCAAAGGCGGTGCCGTGTATGCCGGCTGGGACCAGGCACCGCCGGTGGACTGGCTCGCTTTTGTGGATGCAGACGGCTCCTGCTCGGCCACTGAAGTCGCCAATCTCATCCGCCGTGTCCGCCTGCAACCAGCCCCCCTGACAGCGGTGTTTGCCTCCCGCTGGGATCAAACCAGCTCCAAGGTGCAGCGGCAGTGGAAGCGCCGGCTCATGGGCCGTATCTTTGGAACTCTCGTGGCCACGTTGCTGCGCGTCCCCATTCACGACAGTCAGTGCGGGCTCAAATTCGTGCCGCGCGCAGCCTATCTGCGCATCGCCCCAACATTGCGCATTCATGGCTTTGCTTTTGACGTCGAACTGCTCGCCGCCCTGCATGACAGCGGCTGCGAGTTTGAGGAGGCATCCATCGCCTGGCACGAAACCCCCGGCGGTCACGTGCATTTGATCCGCGATTCGTTCCGCATGGCGCGGGATGTTCTCGCCATCCGCAAACGCCGCGCGAAGCGCTGATCCATAGCGCAAGCGTCACGCTTGCGCTGTGCGGATGCCCCGCCTCTTTACTCCCACTTCAATTCGGTGCCCGCTGGCAGCAGCCGCACAGCGCGGGCGATGTCCCAGTTCGTCATGCGGAAGCCGCCGATGCTTTCCTGCTTCGTCATCGTACCGGGGATGCTGGTGCCATGCAGACCGTAAGGCAGAGGTTTGGGATCGCTGCCCTTGGCCAGATTGATCCAGACAATGCCCACCGGATTGTTAGGACCGGCAGACAGCCGGTAGGGCACCGTCATGGGGGCAGCAGGATCGCCCGTGCTGGAGAGACGGGGGCGCGCAACGACATCCAGAATCTTCCATGTCTTGCGACCACGCAATCCCGGGCGCGCCGCTGAGACCGGCATGCTGGCAATGACGACATCTCCGCGACGAATGATCAGGCGGCTCACGCCCAGCATGCTGGCGGAGATGGGAGCTGCGGGATCAGCCGCAGGCTGAAGCGGCTCGGCCAGCGCATTTTCGATTTCGAATGGAATCACATTCGGCACCAGAAACACCGCACCGGGAACATTGGGATTTTTGATACCGGGATTGATATGCCGCAGGAATGACTCGGCCGCATGAAAGCGCTCGGCCACACATTCCCAGCCAGAGCGGTAGGCCATGAAAGGCTCATGCGTCAGTTCTTCAAAAGTGGGTGGCGGCTCCACGGCCTTGACCTTCGACTTGCCTGTGGCAGCGCTGCCAGGATGAGGTAAAATCCAGCGCATGTCCGCTGCCGTGAGTACATACTCGACGTAGGGGCCGCCGATGGCTTTCATAGCGGCGGAGGGCTGGCCTTCAGGAGTGTGAAGCTCTCCGGGATGGGCTTTTTCAAATGCCTTGTACGCCGCGTCATAAACCGGCCCCGCCGTGCCATCAATCGGACCGATGGTGAATCCCTGCCGGTCTAGAAAAGCTTGGATGAGCACCAAAGATGCAGCCCCCCAGGCCGCAGGTGGCAGCGCGCGATGGGGTTTGGTGGCGATCAATACCGGCGCCTCCTCCTTGACGGGGTTTGGGGCTTTTTTGGGCTTCTCCTTGGCCGGGGCCTTCGCCGCAGCTTTTTCGGCGGCGACTGCTGCGTCGACCATGACCTTGATGTCACTCTCCCCTGGGACTTTCACCACCTGCCCGATGACAATCCGGTCGTTCTTCAGTTGATTGAAAATCCTGAGCTGGTCCACCGTCACGCCATTGGCATGCGCGATCTTGGTGAGAGAGTCCCCCTTTGCCACCACGTGTTCGATCATCGTCGCGGGCGGACCTTTGGGAGCGACCTTGGTCGCAGGCGTCGTTTTGGCCCCCGTTTCAGAGGCGGTTTGTCCACCGGGTTTTGCCCCAGGAGCTTCCACCAGCACGTCAACAGGCAGGCCCCAAGCAGCCTCATCAGAAGGCTCCACCTGCCAGGGCCACTTCACCGCCAGATCCAACCCGGGCTCAATGGTGGGAATCGCAGGCTTCACCGTTTCAACCTGGGCCATGATCGTGCCGGGCAGACAGCCTGCCAGCACGGGCAGAACACAAAGCACCCACGTGAACTTCGATGGCAAAAGTTTCAGCATCATGCGGCATTCAATCCGCATTTGCTGCATTCACAAGTCACTGTTCACACTGGTGCGGCGAAAACCTCCGCGAATCCTACTTCCCAAGCACCTGCTTCAGAACCTCGATGCAGCGCTCGTTCTGCGGCATGGTGCCAATGCTGATGCGCACCCATTCGGGGAGCTTGTAGGCGGCCATGGCCCGGACGATGACGCCCTTGTCCATCATGGCTTTGAAGACGGCATTGCCATCACCGACTTTGACGAGGACGAAGTTAGCGTAGCTCGGGATGTATTCGAGACCCATGTCGCCAAACTGCTGCTGCAGGTAGGCGCGGCCTTCATCGGTGATGGCCTTGGTCTTGTTCTGATGCTCTTCGTCGAGCAAGCCGGCCAGTGCGCCGGCCTGGGCGATGGAGTTCAGATTGAAGGGCTGCCGCGTGCGCTGGAGCACGTCTATGAGCTCCTTGTTGGCGATGCCGTAGCCGACACGCGTACCTGCAAGGCCCTGGATCTTCGAGAACGTGCGCAGCACGACGACGTTGCGGCCTTCGCGGACGTATTTGAGCGTGTCTGGCGGATTGTCGAGGAACTCATAGTAGGCCTCATCGAACACGACGACGACATGCGCGGGAACTTTGGCCATGAAGCGGTCAATCTGCTCCTGGGTGACGAGCGTGCCCGTGGGATTGTTCGGATTCGCGATGAAGACTTCCTTCGTGTTCGGCGTGATGGCTGCCGCCATCGCATCGAGGTCATGCACGTAGCCGGGATCTGGCACTTCGATGGTGTCAGCCCCGAACACCTTGGCCATGAGCTTGTAGACCAGGAACGCGTGCTCGGCGGTGATGATGTTGTCGCCGGGCTTGAGGAAGGCGTGGCCGATGAATTCGATGACTTCATTGGAGCCGCAGCCCATGATGATGTTGCCCATTTCCAGGCCGAATTTTTCCGCCAGCGCATTGCGCAGCTTCCACGAAGCGCCGTCCGGGTAGATGTTGACCTCTTTGACGGCCTCCTGCATCGCCACTATGGCCTTGGGCGAAGGCCCGAGAGGATTCTCGTTGGAGGCGAGCTTGATGATGTCCTCCGGCTTCAAGCCGCGTTCACGGGCCACATCTTCGATGGGTTTGCCGGGTTCGTAAGCGACGAGGTCTTTGAGCTGTGGGTTGGCGTAGTTCCAGATGGACATGGTTGGTGGCTTGGAGTCCTTTTCTTGGACTGGGATGGCGACGATGGCAAGTCCGTGTAAAGTCTCCCTGAGACTTCGTTTAACTGCCATGCCCACCCCGCTGCCTGAAACCACGGAACTGCTGCAATCCCTCGGCACCGCCATCGGACTGGGGTTGCTGGTCGGTTTGCAGCGCGAATGGGTGCAGAATCGCGTCGCGGGAATCCGCACCTTTGCCCTGTTGACGCTCTTCGGCGCTCTGACCGGTCTGCTGGGGAATGCCTATGGCAGCTGGGTGATTGCCGCAGGATTCATCACATTTGCCTGCATTGTCGTGCTTGGCAGCTGGCTGCGGCAGGCAAAACGCCCGCCGGTTTCCGGCCTCGCCACGGAAATGGCGATGCTCGTGATGTTTGCAGTGGGCATCATCACCATGCTCGGAGAGCGGCTTCTGGCCGTGATGATCGCGGGTGGTGTCATGGCGCTGCTCCAAAGTAAAAAGGGTCTGCATGCCATGGTGCGGCATTTCGGTGAGGAGGAACTGCGCGCCATCGTGCGCCTCGTGCTCCTGGGCCTCGTCATTCTGCCCGCGCTCCCCAACCGCGAGATGGGCTACCTCGGCGTGCTCAATCCCTTCGCCATATGGCTCATCGTGGTGCTCATCGTGGGCATCAGCCTCGCGGCCTACATGGCTGAAAAATTTCTGGGCGGCTCCAAAGGTGCCGCTCTGGCAGGCATCCTCGGCGGGCTGGTGTCCAGCACCGCCACGACAGCCAGCAGCGCACGTCGCAGCAAAATTTCCTCCGCAGGCAGCATGTCGCTTGCTGCCATGGCCTTGATCGCCTCCGCCGTGGCGTTTGTACGTCTGCTGGCAGAGGTGATAATCGTCGCCTCTGACCATATTCGCGAGCTGCTGCCGCCACTCGTAGCCATGATGTTTTGGGTGGGGCTGATCGCCGCCGTGGCGCATCGGCTGGCAGAAAATGCCGACTCGGAACCGGTGGATGAGCACCCGCCATCCGAACTGAAAAATGCAGTCGCCCTCGGGCTGCTCTATGCACTGGTGCTGGTCATCGTGGCCTATACCCGCCAGCACAACAGTTCCGCAGGCTTGTACGTGGCGGCTTTTCTTTCCGGCCTGCCGGACATGTCGGCCATCACGCTTTCCACCTCACGGCTGGTCAACACGGGGCACCTTGAGACCTCCATCGCCTGGCGCATGATTCTCGTCGGTGGTATGGCCAATCTGTGTTTCAAAATGTTTTTTGTGATCGCCCTGGGTTCCCGAGCTTACATCAAACCTGCCCTGCTCGGCCTGCTGATGTCAGTCGCCGGTGGCGCGGCCATCCTGGCCTTCTGGCGCTGACTGCAAAGAATGCAGTACGATTCACAACGACATGTCACTGCGCGACGTAAATACTCCATATCATGCCCGCCGAATTTAAAGACTACTACGCCACCCTTGGGGTCGCACGCGATGCCAGCGCGGACGAGATCAAGAAGGCCTTCCGCAAACTGGCCCGCCTCTACCATCCCGACACTGCCAAGGACAAGAAGACCGCCGAAGCCAAGTTCAAGGAGATCAACGAGGCCAACGAGGTGCTCAGCGATCCGGAGAAGCGCAGGAAGTATGACACCCTGGGAGCCAACTGGCAGGACGAAGGTCATTTCCAGCAGCCCCCGCAGGGAGCAGGTGGCCATGAGCAGGAGTTCCATTTTGGCGGCACCGGCTTCAGCGACTTCTTCGAGCAATACTTCAGTGGCGGCAGCCGCTATGGATTCCCGCAGGGCTTTGAAGAAGAAATCCCCACCGGGGCCGCGAAGAAAGGCCGCGCGCGGCGTGGCCATGACATCGAGGGCGACATCCTTGTCACTTTGGAAGAAGCCATGCACGGCACCCAGCGGCCGATTTCACTGCAAACCGTGAACCGCCAGACCGGTGCGGTGCAGACGCACAGCTTCGAAGTACGCATCCCGCCCGGTGCCACTGATGGCCGCCGCATCCGAGTGCCCGGCCAGGGCGAACCCGGCCAAAATGGCGGTCAGGCCGGAGACCTCTACCTGCGCGTGCGCCATGCCGCCCATCCCGAATTCACCACCGAAGAGGCCGATGTGCATCACGATCTCGACCTCGCCCCATGGGAGGCTGTGCTGGGCGCGGAGGTGATCGTGCCGACACTCGACGGCTCCATCAAGCTGCGCGTCCCCGCAGGCAGCGAAAACGGCCAGAGCCTGCGCGTGCGCGGCCGCGGCCTGCCCAAAGGCAAGTCCGCCGAGCGCGGCGATTTCTTCGTCAAACTCCAGATCGTGCTGCCGACCAAGCTCAGCGATGCCGAACGCACGCTGTGGGAACAACTGCGCAGCGCCTCCACCTTCAACCCACGCGCCTGACATGAGCGACACCACACCTCAAACCTACTCGCTGGAAATCCTCGCCGAGACGACCGGTGTCTCCACGCAGACGATCGTACAGTATCAGGAACATGGCATCATCCATCCGGACTTCGATGACGAGACCATACGCACGCTGCGCCGCATCGAGGCGCTGCGCGAAGCCTGCGAGATGAATCTCAGCGGCCTCAAAATGCTCACGCAGTTGCTCGATGAAGTCGAGCAACTGCGCCAGGAACTTCGCACCAGACGCTGAGAGCTTAAGTGAACTGCGTCACCCCGGGCACCGGCATCGGCGTGGGCTCAAATTTGTCGCCAAACTGAAGATTGTCAGGCGCGAGGTCCTGCTTGGAGGACAGCATCGCCAGCGCCACACGCGCGGATTTTTTATCCTTCCCTCCGCCCTGATCCGCAGGTGCAGCCTCTTCCTTCCAAAGAATCTTCTGCCCTGTGTAGGCGGCTTCACGGCCCATGATGGCAATCAGCGTGCTGCTCATCATGCGGTCACCATCATTGATGACCTCGCCTTTGCGGATGGCATTGAAGAGCGCCTGATGCTCCAGATCGTACATGTTCTTTTCCTCACCGCGCCAGCGCCAGCGCTTTTCGCCGTCGATGAATGGCGCGGAACCTTTGCCGATGACCAGCTTGCCTTTGGTGCCCTGGATGTTGTCGATGACTTCGTTGTGGCAGCCGTTGATCTGACGATTGGTGATGTGGCAAAGAATGCCGCCATCCCATTCGAAGGCGCAGTGGAAGTGGTCAAAGATGTTGCCGCCTTCCGCCTGACGCTGGCGCCCGCCAGTGGCGATGACGCTGACAGGAGGAGTGTCCTTCATGGCCCAGCAGATCTTGTCGAGGCTGTGCACCGCCTGCTCCACGAGACTGTCACCGCTGAGCCAGGAGAAGTTGTACCAGTTGCGCACCTGCCACTCCACATCCCCCATCCCGGCAGGACGACCTGCCGCAGGCGGCATGACTTTGACCGGACCAGCATAATAAGTCGCCAGAATGCTGGTGATGTCGCCGATCTGACCTTCATGCAGGCGCTTGTAGCATTCGATGCGGCTGGTGGAGTAGCGCCAGCAGAAACCGGCCACGAGGTTGAGCTTCTTCTGCTTCGCCTTTTCGACCGCCGCTTGGGCCACGCGATAACCAGCAGCATCCACCGCCATCGGCTTCTCGCAGAAGATGTGCTTCCCTGCCTCCACCGCCGCCGTGAGGTGCAGAGGGCGGAACCCGGGCGGAGTGGCAAGCAGCACCACATCCACGCCGCAGTCGATGAGCTTTTGATACGCATCCAGACCCGTAAATTTCTTGTCCGGCTTCACGTCAACGCGATCTGGAAAACTCGCGGAGAGATTCTTGATGCTGTTCTCGATCTGCGTGTCGAACGCGTCGGCCATGGCGACGATCTTCGAATTGTAATCCGCGCCCAGCGCCTGCGCCGCCGCCCCGGTGCCACGGCCACCGCACCCGATGAGGCCGATCTTCAATGTCTCATTTGAGTCCGCCTTCTGCTGCGCGAGCAAACTTCCCGCAGAAGTGAAAACTGCCGGAGCGAGGATTGCACCACCGCTGGCATTGAGAAAACGACGACGTGAGAAGGCAGAAACGGCTGGGTCAGACATAGGTACGGAGAATGGTTGCAAACAGAGCTGAGATTTCGGCACGGGAAAGACAAACCTTTCAGCGAAAGGCCAGATTGCCCACCCCATCAGCACGCCATTAGGAAGCCCCTAATGGCTGCAATGAGCCCTGTGCAGACATCGCCCGCCGGGTGCGACTAAGGCCTCAGGAATACCGTGGGATGATCTTCGTCAGGCCGGTTGACTGCGGCGGATGCCCATCGCTGTCGAGGTTGCTCAGCGGCTGTGTTTCGACCCGGCTGATTTCGTCGTCTGGCGAAGGCTGGAGCAGCGCATCCACCAAGAGCTGCGTGTCTTCCAGAAAGGTCAGTCCGGCGCGGCGCAAAAAGTCCACCTCCGAGGCGTGCGTGTGCAACGTGATCAGCAGGCATTCCCCCTGAAACAAGGCCAGCACAAAGACTCCCTCATAGCCAAACCAAAACGTTTTCACGTCACGGTCACCGCCACTGCCAAAGTGCGCGCGTGCATCATGCAGGGCCTGAAGGAGACGCTCGGCGCGAAACTCCTCAAAGGGCAGCAGGTTGATCAGAATTTGCCGCCGCCAGCACAGCAGCAGTCCATTCACCGAGCCAGCATGCTTCAGACGTTCGAGGGCGGACCGTAGGGAGGGTGTGATAGATGCAGCCATGGTTTATGCCTCCAAGGAATTGGCACGGGTGAGGAGTTCAAACATCGGCACGCGTTCGCCGATGTGTGCGCCTGCACCGGGATCTTTGGCATCAGTACCGGCGTCGAAATAAGCAAAGTTCAGGGTGAAATCATCTTCCTGCAGCGTCCCCATCCAGGGGGCACCGAGTTCCAGGCACTCGCCCACTTTGAGTCCAAAGTGCCGCAGCCCTTGGAAATCAGCGGCGTAGTTATTCACGGCTTCCTGACCGCTGTCACTGGAGACGAGCCCATCTTTCAGGGTGAAGAGTTGCAGGGGGAGAGGGGTTGCCTCGAGTGCGCTCATGGGGATATTGAAGTTCTCCCTCTTACGTCTCAAAAATCGGCTGATGAGGCAAGCATAATCCACGGATGAGGAAAAATAGAAGTCCCCTGCATGCTTGACACTTCGCCCCTTTGCTTTCTTTCGTTCATCTCTGCGCTATCTGTCCCTCCCCATGACCGCCGTCGCCCCCAGTTTCAAAATTGGCAATGAAAAGCTCATCAAGGTGCTGCCAAACGCCGCCAACCGTCTTCTTGGCCTGCTCAAAAAGCAGGGCCGCGCGGAAAACGGCGCCCTGCGCGTGGCCGTTGTCGGAGGCGGCTGCTCCGGCCTGCAGTACAAGATGGATCTGGTCGATGGCCCGGCCAATCGAGACATCATGGTCACCTCCAGCGACGTGCGTGTCGTCATCGATCCCAAGAGCGCGCTCTTCGTCTCCGGTTCCGAACTCGATTACAGCGACGACATCCAAAGCGGTGGGTTCAAGGTGAAGAACCCGAACGCCGTCGTCACCTGCTCCTGTGGCGAAAGCTTCTCCGCCTGAGACCGATGTCGAACGCCTTTGCCCTCCTCGGCCTGCCACGCATTGCCGCACTCGATGCCGAGGCGCTGCAGCAAGCCTGGCTGTCTGCCAGCCGCGGAGCACACCCCGATCAACCGGGTGGTGATGCCTCCCACGCCGCTGAGATCAACAACGCCTACGAAACACTTCAGGCGCCCGAGAAACGCATCAAGCATTTGCTGGATTTGCATGCCGTGCCCTGGCGTGCCATTCCCATCGACGAAGCCATGATGTCGCTCTTTGGCCAGCTGGGCCCGGCACTGCAGAGCGTCGCTGCTTTTCTCAAGCGCAAACAGACCGCCACCTCCGCACTCGCCAAGGCCCTGCTGGCACCGGATGAAATGCGGCTGCGTGAGCAGCTCGAGGCCCTCGGCACCACACTCGATGCGGAGCGCACCGCCCTACTGGCAGACCTACCCGCCTTTGACTCCCGTCTCAGCGCAGGCGACACCAACGCCCTCGCCGACCTGCAAATCCTCCAGGCCCGTCTGGCTTATTTCGGCAAATGGCAGGCCCAGGTTCGGGAAGCTTTGCTGAGTTTGATGTGAGCCCTATTTGCCTTCCGCCGGCACGGGCGCAGCCATGCCCTCGCGCACCCGGCGCAGGCACTCGTCCGGACTGGCATCCATGGGCAGTGTGAGCGGCCTAGACTGAACGCACAAGTGGCGCACAACCCCTTCGCGGCGAACGTTGGTCACCTCAATGTTGTGGGCGGCAAAGAAGCGCACCACATCCTGATTGCTGGCGTAACGACTCATGGCTGCAAAGTGGCAGATTAAAAGTCACCACCACCGCCGAAGTCGCCGCCACCCGAGTCACCACCACCGTCGAAGCCGTCGCCGGAGTCATCGCCAAAACTGCCGCCGGAACTGGTGTAGTCGGTATCGGTGCCGGAGAAGCCGCCGTCACTGTGAGAGGTGTCTGTTGGATCAGCCCCGAAGGAAGAAGCCGAACTGTGGGAACCAAAGAATTGATCATACATCCACATTCCTGCAGCAGCGCCGAACATGCTGCCCATCATGTTTTGGAAGAAGCCGCCACCGCCACCATAACCAGGCTGGCCCATGCCGCCGCCGACACCACCGCCGCCTCCGGACATGGAGCGGAACAGCCCGCGAATGAGGCTGAAGCCCACCCAGATCAGCAGCACGATGCCGATCGTGGGAAGCCAGGATGATCCCCCCTCCTTCTGAAAGGAGCGCGCTTTGGAACTGACAGGGCCAGCAGCGCCGTTGCGATGCGCGCTCATGGTCGTGGAAATGAAATTCACCGCATCAATCAGCGCGTCATCATTCTTTTTATTCCGCAGCTGTTCGAGCATGCGCTGAATCAGCGTGACCCGATCCGTCAGTGTGAAAGCCTGACGCTGAGTGTCTGTGCCAACGACCACCTGCAGATGCGCGGGCTGTTTGACGAGCAGGATGAAGACACCGTTCACTTTCTTGGTGCGGGCCAGCTGTTCCGCCCACTGGGAAAAGCCACGGTTGGTGGCGGCCTTGTCCGGATGAATCACCGTGGCCTTCATGTCCTCAGGCACTGTGGCGAAGGTCTGCACGGCGATGTCCTTGTGCAGCCGTGCGGAGACGTCGTTGATCGTGCCGGTGGCGTTCACCTTGGCGAACTCGGAAAAGAAGGCTCCGTCATCTTGAATTCCGCCAGCAGCAGCGCGTGCACCAGCGGTGCCGAGCAGAAGCGTGGCAGCGAGAGCAGGAAGGAAGAAATGGCGTGCGAGTGTTTTCATGGTGGGAGAAAAATACGAGGTGAGCATGATGCAAGGATACGTGCGGCGCACCTGCGAAACGCGCCTGTTTTTGTAGTCGCTTCCCAAGGCGGCCCAAGTGTGACAAAAGCGTAAACAGCGCACAAACACATTACAATGCGCCCCTTTACCGGCTTTGGCACTGGGTGAAAATTGCTGCATGGAAAAGACAACATGTCTGGAAGTTCTGAAACAAGGGACCTACGCTTGGAACAGCTTTCTCCTGGATGAAGGCCTCCAATCCGCCTGCTTGAGCGAGGCGAACCTCGGCGGCGCAGATCTGCGCCGTGTGAATCTGGCCCAGGCAGATCTGCACCTGGCGAATCTCAACGGAGCTGACCTCAGCTTGGCGAACCTGCGGGGCGCGGACCTCAGTCTGGCCGATCTCAGAGGTGCTAATCTGAACGGCGCCGATCTCAGTCTGGCCAATCTTGAAGGAGCGGACCTGCGCGGAGCCAAATGCACCGGCGTGCAGCTTTTAGGTGCAGACCTGCGCCGGGTGAACTTCCATGACACCGACCTGCGAAGAGCGAATTTTGCCAACGCAAACCTATGCGGAGCGGACCTCAGCGGCACACGTCTGATTCGGGCAAACCTGCTGGGTGCCGACCTCTACGGCGCAGATCTCACCGGCGTGGAGATGCTGGAAGGCAGACCCGCAGCGTTGTGCGTGGCAGCCTAGCAAGCATGCACAAATTGCGTCTGCTTTGCGCGATTTGGGGACTGCGAGGACAGGTGTGATGGGCTCGGATTTGCTAAATGGAAGGGCGGCTCAGCCACCCGCACACACGACAACACTATGCCACGCCCATCACGTTACTCCCCTGCTGAAAAGGCAGCCATCGTCGCCGCCGCACGTTCCCGGATCCGCCTGGGAGAAAGCTGCAAAGACATCGCCCAGCGGTTGGGCGTGAATCAGCCCTCTCTCAGCGGATGGCTGCGTGAATCAACACTCGACATGTTGTACCCACCGCTGCCCCCCTGCATGCCGCGCAATCGTTCGGCATGAGGGTGCGCAGGTGCTATTTCTTCTTCACCTGCCAGTGATCATCAAAGAAGTCCGCAGCCACGACCTTGCCGGCAGACTCGGCACTCGGCGGCTGCGTGATGTCCAGGATGGCCCAGTCGGGGAGCTTGGGGTTTTGCAGCGAGTTGGTCTTGTCATGCGCCTCACGGAAAGTGAGGCCGGAGTTGATCACCACTTCAAAGCCCGGAGATTTCAGACAGGGATAAACCATGAGAGGGACATGGGTCTTCGCGTCGAACGACTGCCCGCCCATGTCCACTTTCTTTGCGTCCCATTGCACCGGCAGCGATTTGGCAAGCTGCCTGAGGCAGGAATTGGATTCTGGCGTGCCCCAGAGGATTAGGCTCTGCGTTTTGCCTGCTTCATAGATGTCTCCCACATCCGAGGCCTTCACCACACGGGCTTCGCCGCGCATGAGACCCTTCCAGCGCTTGATGAAATGCGCCGCCTCTGAGTTCACCCATTCATCCACCGCAGGAGAAGATGATTTTCCGTCTGGCAGCACCACCAGAAAGCGCTTCATGAAGCTCGAATCCATCGGCCCCGGATGTGCGCCAGGCTTGCCTCCGGCCGGAGTGTCGTGCTGAAACGGTTCTGCATTGCCAAAGTCACGCCAGACTCCGTTCTCCTTGATCAGCCGGCAGAACGCTCCCGCCACTTTCGGACCAGGACTCATGAAGGTCTCAAATTTGGGCGACTCTGGCCCCACAGTGAGTTTCAGCGTAGTGCCATCAATGTTCACTTGGAGGGATCCCCCGCCCTTCCGTGCCTGCGGCGGTGGATAGAACACAAGGCGGGTCACATTCTGCGTCTTCATCTCGATCGTCTGCCCATCGATGACCTTGGCATCCAGCCGAGCTTCCTTCCAGCTCTCCTCCATGCCGTGCAGGTTGAGCCACTTCACGCGGCCATAAAACGGTGTCTTGGTCTGAATGTGGATTTCGTCAGGAAACAAGTTTCGTCCCTTGGCGACCTCTTTCTCGATCCATGCCTGCACCTCCTTGATCGTTTCAGGATGGTACTTGTGCGGCATGCCAGGGCCGATGAGATGCGGTGGGTGCAGGTCCTGCTTGGCCAGCACCTCCATCATGTACTCCGCCGAATCGCGCTGAGCATCCACCTCGCCGCTGTAGCTGATCAGCGGCACATTGAAAAAATTCCGCGCATAGTCCGGCACGTCGTACACACCCCAGAGCGTCTGCTCATACCAGACCGGATACTTGTCGGGCGTGAGTTTTTGATAGCGCTTCACATCCGCAAAGCCCGCGCCCGTATGAACGCAGGCCCACTGGTCCGGGTAATGCGCGCCCATGTGCCAGGCCCCTGCGCCGCCCATGCTGAAGCCCGCCAGCGCCACGCGGTTCGTGTCCACGTTGAAGCGCTTGATGGCGTCATCACGGCATTCAAACACATCCGTTTCACCCGCGCTCTTCCAGCCGTTGCAGTAACGTCCGAAGGGATGAATCACAATCGTGCCCGCCGGCTGAAACTGCCCCGGCTTCTTCGCCATCAGCTTCGAATACACAAACGGCAGATCCGTGGAGGTGTCACCGCGGCCATGCAGCCAGATCCACATGGGCACCGGTTTTTTACCCGCGCCAAACTCCAGGCCTTCCGGCACTTCCACGCCATAAGGCTGTGGTGAATCATCGATCTTGGAATAGTAGCCCAGCACCTTCTGCCCGCTACCAATCATCCATGGCGTTTCATTTTTTCCGAGTGCTGCAATGCGCTTCTTGGCTTCGTCGAGCAGCGCCATCGCCTTTTTCACTCCGTCCTCCGGCTTTTTGTCATACCACTCGTCGAACTCCAGTGCGTAGCTCACCGCCTTGAGAAAGATATCCGCATCAGCTGCACGCGGGTGCTTCTTCACCGTTTGGAAGGCCTTCATCACCGCCGCCAGCTCTTTGGCAATGCCCGCCTCCTGCTCTGCTGAAAGCGCCGCAGTGGGTTTGGGCGGCAGACTGCCTTTGAATGAGGCCGTGGCACCATTGGGACTGAGCTGCGCGTGAGCAGCCACCACCCACAGGGAGAGAAAAAGAAAACATTTCATGGAGAAGCTTAAACGCCGCCCTGCGCGGTTTTTAACCGTGAGTTGCGGTCTGTTTGATTTCCCCGCTCGACTCAATGACCAGCGGGGCTCTGCCCACCAGATGCATCAAAGAACAGTTCACCACTGGGTCTGATACCAATGTAGAGATAAGTCCCTGGCACGGTGTCAGGAGCAACGGAAGACTGAAACATCATGGTGGCCAGTGAACCACTGGCTGGTTTTCGCCCCTCGATGACAGCGGCCACCTGGGTTGCCACATCTCCTTCAGGCCAGACCACACCAGCCGCCACACCTGTGGTATAGGCCAGCATGATGTTTTGAGCATTGCGCTTGTCTTTCACCTTGTCCGCCTCTCCTGCAAGAAACCCCAGATTCGGCACGATGATCGTTGCAATCAAACCGATGATAAGAATCACAACCAAGAGTTCAATGAGACTGAACCCTGATGGGCGGAGATCCACTTGTTTGATTTTCATGGAGTTGAGGAATGAGACTGGTTGAAGGATCTGGCACCTCTGTCATTTCCACCGGTAAAGCTTCCCTCATTCCCATGCCCCTCTATTGCGTACTTATTTAAATGCGCTTAAGCCGCGCTGATAGTCGCGCATGCACTGGCTTCAATAAGGCCAGATGATCAGGACAAACTACACGCTCCTTTTCCTCAAGCTGCTTTGCGCCAACTGGCAAACACTCCGCTCGGCACCGCAGGAACTCCCTCGGCGCCCTTGAGCAAAATTTCACCGCTCTCCACGGCACCGCCGAAAACGTTGAATTCCTGCCGCATGAGATTCTGCAATGTCGTGGGCGATACCGCCCCCTGACGGCAGCAAAGCAGGACGCCAATCGGCTTGTCGGACAGCAAACCGCTGACCGTGCTGAGCAAGGCGCCGAGATCACGCTCGAGCTCAAAGCTGCCACGCTTGGCATCCTTGGGAGTGTGCGGATCAATCACGATCAAATCGTAGCGGGTCGTTTGTGTGCGCTCACGCTGCGCGAATTTCACCGGATCGTCCACCACCCAGCGGATGTCCCGATTGGCCAGCGTGTTGAGCGCAGCGTGCTCACGCGCGCGTTTGATCGCATCTGCCGAAACATCCACATGGGCCACTGCCGCACCGGCCTGCGCAGCTGCGAGCGTGAAACCACCGGCCCCGCCAAACAGATGCAGCACACGCGCCGGACGGCGTTGCTGCTCAGCAAAAGCGGAGCACTGCGCGCCAGCCTTCGCCCAAAGTTCCTGCAATTCAGGAGCCAGGCTGCGCACGCCGCCCAGAGGAGAAAGCAAAAAGCGCAACGTTCCGATGCGCAGTTTCAGCGGCTCCTTCAACTCACGCTTCAGTTCCACGGCCTTGCGCCATTCCGCTCCAGGAAGTTTGCGCCGCCACCAAGCTGGCTGGCAGGCGCGGGAGGACACCAGCGCCCCGAGCTTTTCAAGCACACGCCCGCCGCCGCTGTCGAGGAGTTCAAATGATGAGTTGTCTGTTTCGACTTCCATGATGATGCGGTCTCTATCTCTTAATAGCTTGCTGCCAACGTCCTGTGTCAAATCAGGACACGCCCTGCAAAGGAAGCACTTCAAGCCCCTTCCCTTCCAACGCTGCACGGACTTCTTTGACCGACTGCGATTTCATCCTGCGCTTGTAGCAGCTTCTGAAAAACTTGGACAGGAAATCATTTCCCTGCGGCGGAAACGGCCGCCGCTTCAGGTTCGCCTTGATGCCCTGCTCCCGCAGATAGGCAATGCCCTGCGGTTTCCAGAACTGCCCTCGGACACCCTCCACATAGGACACCACTTTGGGGGTCTCGGTTTTCAAGTAATACAAACCCGCCTCGCCTTCGCGGTTGAGCTTGCGCAGGCGGCTTTCAGCAGCCCAGATCGAGCAGGCAGGCTCCAACACCTGGTTGAGGAAGGTCTTCTTCCACAGTGACAGATTGAGGCCCGCACGGAGATTGCCCCCTTCGATCAAGCGCAGCCAGCTGTTCTCGACTGGCGCGCCCAGATCACCGAACTGGTCCACCGCCAGATACTTGCCACCCACTTGGTCGAGCTGCTCAATGCACGCGGTCATTGCAGCGCTGTCGATGTCGCGATCCACCAGAAAGTCATCCAGCCAGACGAAGAGGTTTTCCTCCGGGATGCTTTTCAGCGCATTGATGAGATTGTCAGACCAGCTCTTGTCCTCGCCCACCGGGATGCTGATCACCCGCGGATCTTTGTAGTGGCGGTGATTGGTGATGAGATAAACCGGAAAGGGGGGATTCCCCCAATGCTTGAAGAAAAAATGGAAAAAGAGGGGCCACAAATCTGAGTAGGCATCACAAGACGAGATGACAGTGGCAGCATTCTGCGTGTTGGGGATCGATGACATGAAGACGGGCATTCAATTGAATACGTCGAGGCACAATCCGCAAACTGTTAATTGGTTGCACGGGGGGGATTGTCTGCTTTGTAGTAAAGAAGGAAACGCCCATCTCACGCATCGACTTCAGCCGCATCCATTCACCTTTCAACCCTGTGAAAAAAGGGGGAATGGGAGCCACCTCCCATGATGCTCCTCCATCCATGCCATGAAATCCTTCCGTCGCCGCATACATGATCTCTATGCGAATCTACGGTCTGCAGTTCATCTCTATCCCAAGATCGAATCTGCTCCGGCGAATTCCAAGGACGTCACGGTGATTCCGCTGATCGAAGCAGGCTCGGAGGAAATCTCCTGCGAGCTGGAGGCGCGGTTGAACAACCAGACGGCGATGTCCACGCTAATTCGCTGGCCCACCGTCAATCTGTACCGCGTCCAAAACGCCACCATCGTTGGCGATCAGGCCAATGTTTTCACGTCAGACGGCAGGTGGCTGCGCGTTTGCCCCAGCCTCGATTATCTTCCGCTGAAAAAGGTGCGGCAGCCCATTTACCTCGGTGCCAACCGGCTGAGCATGCCGCTGTTCCATCTCTCCGGCCGGGACCACGAAAACCATGGGCACTTCCTGTTTCAGCACATGCCCCGGTGGCTGGCCGCACAGAAAAAGATGCAGGAGCTGAATCCGGATTTTAAGATCCTCGTCGCCAAGGGGCATCTGAAGTGGCAGTCCCGCTACCTGACAAGAACTGGCGGTGCCCCGGATCAGATGATCGAATGCGGAGACGGCACCACACGGTGCAACGATCTCTACTACATCCCCCAGCTACGCGGGAAGCACGACTGCCTCTCCCGCCCGCAGGACTACCGGGCCATGAACGAGTACTTCCACCGTCCCCAAGCCAAAACCGGCCCCGCGCTGTTCCTGTCCCGCAAAGACGCGCCCAACCGCTACCTGCTCAATGAAGACGAAGCGGTCGCCGAGGTCGAAAGGGTGTTTGGCTCATGCCGCTCCATCCAGCTTTCCAAAACCCCGTTGGACGAGCAGATCGCCCTGATTTCAGCAGCACCGGTGGTCGTCGGTCCGCTGGGACAGGCGCTGGCCACGGCGCTGTTTGCGAGAAACTCGGTCTATATCAATCTGGATGGCGGCCACGGGCCCGATTCATGGGGAGATGCCTTCCGTGACGTCGCCAACATCTGCGGCAACCAGGGCCTCTCGCTGTACTCAAAAACCCCACGCACTGCGGACGGCTCCTTTCTCTTTCCAAGGGAGGATCTCCATGCGAGGCTTGAGAATGTGAAGAGGCTCGTTCAGTAGTGGTTTCAAGCCGCCGCTCCCTGCAACGAGCCTCATCATCCCCCTTTCCCCATGCGCCTTCTCCTCGTCAAACTCCGCCACATCGGAGACTCCCTGCTGCTGACCCCCACAGTCAAGGCGGTGAAAGAAGCCTTCCCTGAGGCACTGATCGACGTCGTGGTGCGCGCAGGCACGGAAAGCATTCTCAAAGGCTGCCCGGACATCCACAAGATCTACACCACTGTCTCGCCTGAGAAGAGCAAACGCTCCGCCCTGAGCTTTCTGCACGCGCTGCGTCTGCAGGCCGCCATCCGTCGTGAACGCTATGACGTGGCCATTGAGCTGGGCAACAATGACCGTGGACGCACCGTCGTCGCATTGAGCGGCGCCAAAAAGCGCTGCGCCAACGCCTTCGTTTACAAGATCGGCTGGCCCTGGAAAAAGCTTTTGACTCACCTGGGGCAGAGCGACTGGTCATTCATCCACCGGGTGGAGGCTGATTTCTTGAACGCCAAAGACTTCATCGATCTCCCGCAGCAGGAGCCCGGGCCGCTGATCTTTGAAAAAAGCCGCACCAGTCCGCCGCCCATTGAGCTTTCTCCGGAAAAGCCTCTGGTCATTTTTCATCCAGGCACACGCTGGCAGCGCAAGCGCTGGACGGACGCTCATTGGGCCAGTCTGGGGAAATTCTTGATCGCGCAAAATCATCAGATCGTCATCAGTGTGGGGCCGGACCCGGAGGAGATCGCCCTCGGCGAGCGCCTGACCCAGGCCATCGGAGCGGGATGCACGAGCACCGCAGGAAAAATCCGCTGGCATCATCTGGCCTGGCTGATGTACCAGGCCCGGCTGTTTGTCGGAGTCGATACCGCAGCGATGCATCTCTCCGCCGCCACGGGCTGCCCCACGGTGGCCCTGTTTGGTCCGGACTCCGCCGTCTGCAATTGGCACCCTTGGAAAACCCGGCATCAAATCGTTCACTTCAAATCGGACGAAATTTCCGCGCTTCAGGAGGTGAAAACCGCCGCAGCGAATTTCCTCTCCCTGCCCCCCTCAGCCCTCTAAAATATCGTCCTTCCGACATTTAAGAGACAAGCCTGCTCAGGCTTGAAGATTGCCACCTCTAATACCCGCTCTGAAAGGTTGACAAACCCTTCATCCAGCAACTATTGCCCCTTCTATGGGACGCACGGATTTACTATTATCGGCGATGAATTTTAAGAGATTAAGCGGGTTTTTGATCAACCCGCCGAAGCTCGCCAAATTCGTCAAGACCATGATTTATGACGTCCGGTACAAGGATTTCACCGACGAAGAAATTCAGGCCATTCATCAAGACACGCTGACAAATTTTGCGGGTGTTCTCGACCTCATCTCCCAGAAAGCTCCCACTCCCGCGTGCCATCTTGACTATTCCGCCCGGGAAGCCACGGAGCCTGTCGATGTGGCTGAGCTGGGAGCCCTCCTGGGCAAGCATGGCAGCGACAAAACGACCAAACACAATTACCATCGAATTTATGGACGCATTTTGTCCAAGATCCGCTCAAGCCCTGAGACCCGGCTGCTCGAGATCGGGCTGGGAACCAACAACATCGATGTTCTATCCAACATGGGCGAAAAGGGCAAGCCCGGAGCCTCCCTGAGAGCTTTCAGGGATTTCATGCCCAATGCGCGCATTTATGGTGCCGACATCGACAAGCGGATCCTCTTTACCGAAGATCGAATCAAAACGTTTTATGTCGATCAAACCAAGTGGTCGACTTTCCAAGATCTGGAAAAAAGCCTGTCACCTGAGAAATTCGACGTCGTGATTGATGACGGGTTCCACATGGCCCACGCCAACCTTCTCACCCTCAAATTCGGCTTGGGAATGATCAAGCCGGACGGCGTGGTCATCATTGAGGACATTGCTTTCCGGGACGTCTACATGTGGGAGCTGCTCAGCTCCTATTTGGAGCAAAACGGCTACAAATCCTACATCGCGAAGACCCTGAACTCCGCCTACGTCGTCATCATCTGCCGCAATACCTGCCAGCTGGATTTGTAGTCCTGAAGAGCGGCCTTCTCCGCCACAAAGCAACGGACCTGAATCTCCTTTCATAAACTGCCAGCCATGGCTTGTGTATTGCTCAACAGAAAGGGATGTCCGGAGACTTAGCGTTAAGGATTTCACGGGAGCGATATTGCTGTGAGCCTGTGGCGGAGTGTGGTTAGGTGCTCGCCCACGCCCTTTATCAACGCACATGAAAATTCTCGTCCTCCCCTTTGGCGATACGTCCTGCGCCAGCACCCACTACCGGGTGATCCAGTATCTGGAAATGCTGAGGGCGGATGGCCTCAGGTATGATGTGGCCCCTCCGGGCACGCTGCCTCCGTCTGCTGAGATCGCAGGCTACGACGCCGTGCTGGTGCAGAAAAAACTGTTCTCCACGTCACAAGTGCGGACCCTCAGAGCCCATGCGAAAAGGCTGCTGTTCGACATTGATGACGCGACCTGGCACCCCCATGGGCGCAAGCATAGCTGGTGGACGCGCTGGCGCACCAACCGGCGGCTGCGGAGCATCGTTCGTGCAGCCGATGTGGCCCTCGTGGCCAATCACTACATCGCCCATCATCTCTCCGCACTCGGGGCCAATGCGCAGGTGCTGCCCATGGCCCTGAACCCGGCAGACTGGCCGCCTCCTGCTGCCACCGAATCCACCGGCAGAATCCGCATCGGCTGGTCAGGTGCTCCGGTGAATCTGCGCTACCTGGAAACGCTGGAGCCAGTGCTCGCTCAGATCATGCGCGAGCACTCCGAGGTGGAGCTGGCCGTCTTTTGCGGCAAGAAGCCTGACTTCTCTGCCGCCACGCCCTACATCCATCTGCCGTGGCGCCAAGGCGGCGAGTCTGCGGCGGTCGAAACGTTCCACATCGGTCTGCTGCCGCTCCCCGTGGACGCCTTCTCTCAAGGCAAGTCCCCTATCAAGGCACTGCAGTACATGGCGGCCGGGATTCCCACGGTGGCAACCCCGCAGGCTGGCGCATTGGAACTGGACCGCGAATCAGGTGCCATTGCCTTCGCCAAAACGCCCGCCGAATGGCACGCCTGCCTGACCTGCCTGGTCAATGACGCCCCCAAGCGCGAGGCATTGGGCCGCCATGCCAGAGCGGCATTCGAAGCGCACTACTCCACCACGAGCACCTACCCCTTGTGGAAGTCTTATCTCATGGGGGTATGAAAAAGCCGAAAATCGTTCTGCTCTCCGACCATATCAATGGCGGAGCCGCCACACTGGCCAACATGCTGGCCAATGACCTCGCGCAGCGCGCCGAGTATCAGATCGAACGCTGGCATTTTTCACCTCCTGCAAAAGAGGGGCTGTTCACAGGGCTGGTCTCCGAGCGCTCCCTGGCACCTTCCGTGAAGAGACCTCCGCTGGAGAGACTGGTGAAAAATTTCTCGCGTTCCCTCGCGGCGCGCTGGCGCACCAAGCGGCATGAACAGGCTTTATACCAAGCCATCAAGACAGCACGCCCGGACTTGATCCATGTGCACAACATCCATTCCGCAGATCTCTACCACGGCTCCCTTTTAAAGATTGAGCCGCACATCCCGCTGATCTGGACCATCCACGATCTCTGGCCCATCAAAGGCCATGCCTGCTCATGGATCGAGCACACCACGGGCCTCCGAGACCGCTATGAAATCGGCAGCAGAAAAAGAGCCACACTGCTGCGGGCTCGCGATGAACTGCTGCTACAGCGCCGCAACCTCACGCTGGTGGCGCCTTCGGACTATGTGAGCCGCGTCATGCACCCTTTGATCTCCCGCTTTAAAACACGAGAAGAGATGATTCCCCATGTGGTGCGGCCGGAGTTTCTCAGCGCCCCCTCCCGTGAAGCAAGCCGTGCCGAGCTGGGCCTTAGCGAGGATCTATTCTGGCTCGGCGTCGGCGCCACCTGGAACAACAACCGCAAAGGCATGGACGTGCTTTGGAGAGCCCTGGCCAGCATCGACTGCCGGGGCCTCGGTCTCGCCATCTGGGGGCAGGAGCCCGCGTCCCCTTCCCTGCCGGGCCTGACGCTGCGCACCTTCGGCTCTGTGAGCAACCCGGCCCGGATGGCAGCGCTCTATGCCGCCATGGATCTCTTCATCTGCCCAACGAAGGGAGACACGGGTCCGCTGACCGTTTTGGAATCGATGGCCTCAGGGACACCTCCCCTGGCGAGTCGGATTGGCGGCATCCCTGAACGAGTCCAGCATGGTCTCACCGGCCTGCTGTTTCCCAGTCAGGAACCGGCCGGACTGGCCCGGCTGATCAAAGAGTCGCGTGCCGGCCGATGGCCCCTGCAGGAGATGGGCGCGGCGGCTCAGGCCTATGCGCATGCAAATCATGCGCCGGAAATTCAAGCCGTGCAGTACAGCCGTTTATATCAAAGCATCCTGGCCCCATGAACTCTGCCACGCCCAGCCCCCCGGACAACGCGCCGACGGACATCTACTACGTCCATCGCGGCCCCATCCCACGCTATCTCCTCTGCTCCCTGGAGAACACCCGGGTCTTCAATCCTGACGCGCGCTTGTTCTTGATCGGTGATCATTCACATGCGCAGTTTGGCCGGCTGGAGGTTACGCTCGTCGCCATCAAGGACCTGCCGCAAACTGAGCTGGAGGCTTTTCAAAAATCCTACGTCCACACCTCCGGCAATCCGGAAGGCTTTGAGCGGTTCTGCTTCAGCCGGTGGTTCCTGCTCAAAGAAGCCATGCTGGCCTGCGGCTCTGACACCGCGCTCCATCTCGACAGTGACTGCATGATCTTTGACACTGCGCAGGCCCTCACCCAAAGGCTGCTGCCTCCGCCAGCGGTGTGCTACTACGGAACGAGTGGCAACCCGCATGTGGCGGTGTTTCGCAAAGAAGGAATCGCCGGTCTAACAGCCACCCTCTCCGGCCTGTTTGATTCCGATCTTCATCGCACCTGGGTGAAAACCGACTGGCTGGCGGCGCGGCAGTACTTCTGCGACATGACGGGTCTGGGCGAACACCGGCGCCTGCACCCGGAGCAGGTCAGCAGCCAGATGGTCTGGGATGATGCCATTCTGGAGCAGACCATGTCTGAGGCCGACGGCTACGAACGCTGGCCCGGCCCCAAGAAACTGAAGCGCGTGCAGTGGCGCGAAGAAGGCGAAAAACTCGTCCCCTACCTCCGATATCTCACGAGCAACCAGTGGGTGCGCGCGCTGGCCCTGCACTACAAAGGAGCGGCCAAGCGGCGCATGCGAAAGTTCAACACCCTCTCCAGCTCCCGTTTGAAACGCCGTGTAAACAAGTGGATGTTCAACAACATCGCACCAATCAATCTGCTCTCTGGTTTTAAGGCTTAAAAGCGCATAGCGATATAGCTGTAATTTGCGTCCTAGTGAGACTTCAAAAAAGCATCTGATGATCCTAGAAAACGGCTGAAACGGATTTTAATCTCACGAATCAGCAGATAGTAAAAACGGATGGCGCTTTTTTGCTTTTTTGAATAGCTGTTCAGAATATACTGCTCGTCACAGAGCCTTCTGCTAGCCACCGCTTCTGCGGTGAATTGTTTGGGCACAAAATTGGGATCGACGGGAACATCGAAGCGGACATCATGAACGCCGCTATGCAGGCCCGACTCATCAAGACCGATGTTTTTCACCAACGATTTCGCAGGCACCACCGTGAACATCCGATTCTTAATCATCGTTATCGTCATGAGCAGATCCCCGGCAAGGTGGTATTGATCCGCTTTCATCCCTTTGTCCCGCCACCTTTTAAATCTCTTGGATAGATGCTTTCCGAGATAGGACAATTCCGCGATCAGCCTTTGGTTGTCAGCTTCCCTCTCAAACACTTCGCCCCAGTTAATGTCGCCAAATAACTGGAAACTCTCCGCCCAAATTCCCACCCCCCAAGGACAAAACATCCTTGAGAAAAACACATCTGCGGAGGCTTTCTTGTCGAAGACCCCATGAGGAGCGTACCCGCCTATGGAAAAAACCCGGCGATTATCTTTATAGAAAGCCAGGGCCTTGTTCATGTATTCAAGAAAATGCGGCGACGTGATATTATCATCCTCCATGAAGATGCTTTTCCCATACATTTCCGTTAAATTGCGATGGGCCAAGTGGGTGTTTTGGAACTGATTGTTCTCGACCGGAAGATTAAGAACGACCTTTTTGAAGCCATCCACCGTCTCAAGATACCTCCTTAATTTTCCAACCTTCTCCTCGTCACCTTGCCTGGGTCCATCTGAGAAAATGTGCAACTCTGAATCGGTTGCCAGAGTGTTACGCTTCAGGGCATCAATCGTCAGCTTTAACTTATCCAGTCTTGAGTAAGTACATATGCCAATTGGCGCCAACTGATTCATGTTCTCGTGGTGTTTTTATTTTCCTGCTGCAACGAAAGAAGCAGCAATGCCGCTTACTTGTCCAATGACTTCCTGCTTCACACTGACTCTTTCGGGAAGCATCCACCCCAGCCATGAGCCGTCGGCCATAAATTCATTTCGCAGCAGTTTTCAAACATCTTGGAGGCATGTTCGTGACTTGCCGATGCAAATGCACTGGCGGCCAATAGCCCACTCAACCGGAACTCAGTTTTCATATCACCGACGCTCCCTCAACATGCGATCGAGGAACTTCACTTTGGAAATGCGCGGCCAGATGTCAATGATGACACAGGTCGCTACAGGTCGCTGTCTGACAGGAAGCCAAGAGCCGCCTGTGACGTGTTTTAGATTTTGCCCCGAGACTTCAGCATTCGCCCATCGCCACCGGCGGGCAGACGCAATCTCACCAAGCTAAAAGCTCATGAATCTCACGGCTCACGAGTCCCAGGTCCATTGCGAGCCTCAGACATGATATTACCGATGATGTGACAAACAGATTCCACATCATTTTCAGTGAGGGCGCTTCCTGTAGGAAGACAGAAAAGACGTTGCGTAAGCCGCTCTGTTTCCGGCAAATGATTCCCTGCGAGCGGATACAAAGTGCGATAAGGTTCCATGCGATGGCAGCCCGGATAAAAATACCGTCGGGCAATAACCCCCTGTTCGTGCAGGCGTGACACCAGCAGATCGCGGCTGATACCGGCGAGGTCCGACTCGATTTCTATGACCACATATTGGTAATTGCCGCGTTCAGCCTCACCGTAGGGCATTACCGAGAGACCCGGCAGGCCGTCCAGCAACTCCTGATACCGGCGATGATGGGCACGATTAATGGCAATGAACTCATCAATGCTCTCCAAGTTAGTCAACCCCATGGCTGCGGAGATCTCGTTCATTTTGCCATTGGTGCCTATGCAGTCCACCTGATCATAGCCCGAGAATCCAAAGTTGGTCACTCGCCGCAGTCGCAGCGCCAGTTCATCATCATTGGTGGTAACCATGCCTCCCTCAAACGAGTTGATGAACTTGGTGGCATGGAAACTGAAAACCTCAACATTGCCAAAACCACCTGTCATCTGCCCGTTGTGCGAACAACCAAAAGCGTGAGCAGCATCAAACAGAAGCTTCAGGCCGTGCTTGTCAGCTATTCTTTGCAGTGCCTCGACATCACAACCACGACCCCAGAGATGCACGCCCATGATGGCCGTTGTTCTCGGCGTGATAAGCGCCTCAACCTTTGCGGGGTCAATATTGTGGGTCACGGGGTCAATGTCGCAGAACACCGGGGTGATCTCCTGCCATTGCAGTGCATGCGCCGTGGCAATGAATGTGAATGACGGCACAATCACTTCGCCAGAAAGCCCCAGCGCACGAATGGCTATCTCCAACCCGACTGTGGCATTGCACATGGCAATGCAGTGCTTCACCCCCAGAAATTTGGATACAGCCGCCTCAAACTCTTGCGCATACTTTCCATTATTGGAGAGCCAGCGGCGCTTTAAAGCATCCACTGTGCGCGAAAGAAAGACATCCTGATTTCCAATATTCGGCGTTCCGACAAACAGTGAATTGCCTTGATTGAAACTCATGAACTCTATTGATAAACTATTTATAATAACAGGCTGTTTATAACAGCTCCTAAGCTGCCCGATTTACGGGCGTGAAGCTTTTGATCCATTCCTCTTCGAGCGCCGGAGAGTACCACCCCTGATCGAATGAAGCATTGGCAACAACAGCCTCGTTTTCGGAGATCAAAATCCGCCCGTCACTTAACCATAGTGCGAATTGCATCAGGCATCGACATTCTTGAATGAACAACTCGTGCCTGAGCTCATTTTTCTTGTATTCGTAAGGAACTGGGAGGCAGGACTGCATCACAGGCCGCCCGCCATCAATTGACTGGTCCACAATGTGAATCGTGTTTCCGATGAACCGTGCTCCATACAGAATCGCACGTTCAAAAATGGCCTTGGGAGGCAGCACATTTGTCGTCCAATCCGCCCCCCTCTTCCCTGGAAACGACGGAAGAAGCGAAAAATGAGAGTTGAATACAGTCCCTTTGAAGGACGCAAGAAAGGCGGCTGAAAACAGCCGGGTGAATCCGAAAGAGATCAGCGCATCGAACTTGTGCTCATCCATCAGAGTCGACAATGCCTCGTTGAATTCAGAACTGGTCTCGCCTCTCGCGATCAAGCTTTGAATGCCATGCGATTTTGCAATTTCCAAATTTTTGTCGTCTTTATCGGAGATGACAGCGTGAATCCGAGACCTAAATTTCTCTTCCAAAAGGCATGTCTGCAGCTGCCCTCCACCCGCATTTGTAATTAATGCTATCTTCATTTTATGATGCTAGTTCAGCTGTACAAATGCCAAAGCCATCCGCGCCAAAGTCGTTACCGTTGTAAAGCATATGGAGCTTCTGGTTAAACTCAAAGAGAGCCGGGTAGGCTTGTGTTGCTGAGTCCCATGTATTTTCCCCTGCTCCCACCGGGCCGTCACGACCGATGCGCGTCCATGAATTCAAGTCCGGCGAGCTTGCAGATGAGATGCGGTAGGCACCAGCCCCATCCCGGAAGTCCTTGGAACGACGATGGCAGTACCACAGGCGCCACGAATCACCGAAAGGCATGATCCATGGCCGGGTCAGCGCCTCTTCACCCTCCGTCGCTGGAATAGAAGAGCGGCAAAGAGGGGTCCAGGCTATACCGTCAGAAGAGACAGCCTCTTTGATATCATAAACATGCTCGTACTTTCCATCCACCTGCACCCAGCCTGTGCCAGCGCAGTACCACATTCGCCACTGATCGCCGGTTTTCATGACAAACGGAGAGGTGGCTGACCAAGGATCATGCAACGATTTCGCGAGAACAGGACCTTCTCCAGCACGACGGAAAGTTTTGCCGCCATCTTCACTGATCGCCAACCCGGTGGAATTGGTATAAGGAACGGAAGTAGCGCGGCTCCAGCCACTATAGTACAGGTAAACAAGGTCACCGGTGCGAACAGCGCATGACGGCATGATCCCGTGTTCATCAAAGGTGCCAGGTCGGCCAAGTTCAAGCAATGGCTGCTGATTCACGTTCACGATCTTTGTGAAATCTGCCAGGTCGAGATCCACGTAACTGGTCAAACTCATTCCGCGATCTGGGCGGGATGAAAAATAAACACGCAAGACTCCCTCTTTCTCAATGACGAGAGGTGTGGGGACCTGGGCATGGCTTTTCATCCACGGAGCCCCCTCCGCAGGACCGAATATGCGCCCGATTTTATGCCATTCCAGGGGTGTCGAATTGATGCTCATGAATTCAAGACATCATTCTTGGAGATCGCGCACTGCGGCCTCATGGACAACGGACTCAAGCCAGTCATGCATGCTGAGCCCCTTTTTCAGACGGGCCTTGTGCGCAAGATCTTTGGTCTCCACGCTGACTCCCTCCAGCTGGCCCAGATATCGAGAGCGCAGGGTGCCACCACGGGGACCTGGAATGGGGTAATCGAAATTTCCCGACGGCTCCCCTTCTGCAACACGGAAGTCGATGGTATAAAACACGCCGCCGATGATCCAGCGCACGCAGACCTCCCGTGCCTCCACTGGCAGATGCTCAAGAGGCAGCGGCGCCATGAATTGCGGATTGGTCGTGGTCAGGATTTTCGCGAACTCTGTTTTTCTCAGCCACACGGGGATGCTTTCGTCGCCGACAACCACCTTGCCGCCGGGACGACACACGCGAACCATTTCAGCGAGAGCTTTGGCGATGTCTGGGAACTCACCAAGACCGCCGAAGCTAAAGACAGCATCAAAACTGTTATCTGCGTATGGCAGGCTGGTGGCGTCCGAAAGGGAGTAAGAAACGGGAACCTCGACGTCGGTGAGCTTGGCTCGCGCTTTGGCCAGCATGCCCGCGGAGATGTCCTGAAGGCAGAGCAGCCCGCTGGCGTTGAGGCGGGAAGCGATGATCACCGAATCCCGTCCGCTGCCGGCAGCAATCTCGAGCACCTTGGAATCCGGCTTCAATTCAAGATTGTCCACAAGCCGGTTACGCACGACGCCTTCATCTTCGCCGTGGGTGTAAAAGGTCAGATGAAGATACTGGTCGTAGTTTTCAGACCGGTCATCGTAGAATGACTGCGCCTGACGTGCTTTGGCTGCCAGCCCTTCGGCCGGCACGAAATCGGGGATGCCGTCCAGGAAACCAAACTGCTCACCCGCCGTTGTGGATAGCGAATTCTTGGAGGCATCCAAGGTGAGAGGCAGCTTGGTGACCGGGCTGATGAAAAATTTGAGTTCGGAAGGATTCATAGGCAAAACGGATCGTGTTTTAGAGATCGGAAAAGCGCGACATGCGCATGAACTGCTGGCTGCTCAGGCGGAATGGCTTGGTGCTTGCGCTCACGAAGACCTGATCATCTTCCGTGCCCTGAGTCACGAGGGCATTGGCGCCGATGAAGCAGCGCTGGCCGATTTTCACGCCGTGGCCGATGGTGCTGTTCACAGCGAGGAAGGTACCGGCACCCACAGTGACCACGCCTGAGACATTTGCGCAGGAAGTGAGCCAGACATTGTCTCCGATGGTGCTGTGGTGGCCGATCATCGCTCCGCTCCAGACGAAGACATTGCTGCCGAGCTTCACGCAGGGATGGATCATGACCTGGTTCATGATGAAGCAGTTGTCTCCATGCACCAAATCTTTCGGCACGCCGGACTGGGGGTGCACGTAGGAGGCCAGCGTGTAGCCGAGAGCGCGCGCCGCGGCACATTTGCCGGCACGCAGTTCGTTCATGTCCTGATAGCCCAAGGCAACAAGGACCTCATATTGGTCGGGAGGATAAGTCGCGGCCAGTTCTTCAAACGGCACCACGGGCAGCCCCTGCCACTCCGAGCCCGGCATGTAGGCCCTGTCCACCGTGCAGGCGACCACGGTGCGGTCGCTATCATTGCGCAGGAAGTACAGCATGATCTCGGCGATTTTGCCGGTGCCAAAGAGAATGATTGGTTTCATGAAGGGGATGAAGCGAGGGCCAAGAGGGCGACGCGGTCAATCTTACCGTTGGCGTTCTTTGGCAAGGTGTCCAGCACAGTGATGCGGCGAGGCACCATGTAGGGCGGCACGATGGCCGCGACCTGCTGGACCAGCGCTTCCGAGGGGACGCTCTCCGGCATGGCGGCGTAGCCGAGGATCTGCCCCATGCCTTCTCCCAGGCGCTGATAGATGACCGCGCACTCCTTCACTCCCGGCAAGGTGGACAAGGCAGCCTCGATCTCCTCCAGCTCGATGCGGTAGCCCATGTGTTTGATCTGGAAATCGGCACGGCCTTTGAAGTGGAGCCACCCGCGCTCGTCCCGGCGAACCAGGTCACCGGTGCGGTAGCCGACGTCTGCGTAATCCTGATGTCGTGGATTCTGCACAAAGGCGCGGCCGGTGCGCTCGGGATCGCGGTAGTAGCCCAAGCCGACCTGCGGCCCGCGTAGGAACAGCTCGCCGAAATGCGGGTCTGACTCATCCAGCGGCAGGATTTCATGATCGAAATTCTGCGCCAGCGGTCCGAGCGTCGCGAGGTTTTGCATGTCCTCGAAATCATCACTCGTGATGGTGTGGGCGGAGCAGATGCAGGTGCATTCGGTGGGACCGTAAACGTTTTCAAGATCACAGCGATGCCCGAGGAGCGTGAAAAGTTGCTTGAGCTTCGGCTTGGGGAAGCCTTCCCCGCCAAAGATGATCTTCCGGATGCTGGGAAAATCCGCCGCACCCAGCGCACGCGTGGTCAGCAGGTACACCAGCAGGGAGGGCACTGAAAACCACACCGTGCAGTTCGCCGTATTGATCAGTCTGACCAGCAGGCGGGCATCCCGTGCCTGCGCATTGGTGATGGGAGCCAGGGTGGCGCCGGAAAAGATGGCCGTGTAGAAGTCGAAGACCGAATTGTCGAAATAGATGGGATTGGCATTCGTGAGCACGTCCTCATTCGTGATGCCAAAACGGTCCCTGCCCCACGCGATGAACAGCAGCAGATTGGCATGAGACATGACGGCCCCTTTCGGCATGCCGGTCGAGCCCGAGGTGAACATGATGTAGGCCGGAGAGGCACCGCTGATCCCCCGCACATCCGGCAGCGCTTCTGCCGATACCTGCGCAGGCGGGAGCTGCCGCAGATGCAGCACGTCGGCATGGCCGGCAAGATTCAGAGCCTCCGCATGCGGGAGCTGCTCGAAAGCATTGATGATCAGGCGCGGCTCGCAGCTGCCCAAGATTTTCCGCAGCCTCTCCCAAGGACTGTCCGCATCCAGATTGGTATAGATGATGCCGAGCCGCAGGCAGGCCAGCATAGCAGCGTAGGCGGCGGGGCTTTTGTCGTGGAAAAACGCCGCCACATCTCCCTGCCGCAATCCACGCGCGTGCAGCACTCCGGCGGTGGCATCGGCGCTCGCCGCGAGCTCGGCATACGTCACCTTTTCACCGGTGGCAGGATAGCACAGGGCGGTGCGCTCTGGCTGGTTGCGAATGACTTCGGCAAAGGCGATGGGGAGATTCGAAATGAAGGCCATTCGATTCAAGGGTTAAAGGACCAGTCCGCCGTCCACATCCAGGATCAGGCCATTGAGGTAGTCGTTTTCCAAAATGTGCCGAGCGCTCAGGTAAATGTGCTCCACGCCGCCGAGCCTGCGCAGCGGGATCTGCTGCTGAAGGCGGGTGATAATCGCTTCGCTCAGGGCGGCGCGCGTCGAAGGAGTGTCCAGGAAGCCGGGAGCGATGGCGGCAAAGCGGAAGCCCAGAGGCCCCAGCTCTTTGGCCCAGGTCTGGGTCAGGGCATTGACGCCCGCCTTGGCTGCGGAATAAGCGGACTGGCCGGGATTGCCATGGGCGGAGATGGAGCTGATGGAAACGACCGTGCCTTTGTGGCGGCGAGCCAGCCACAGATCAACGGCGCGGCTGGTGACATAAAAAACAGAATCGAGATCCGCGGACATGACGCGCCGCCAAGCCTCACGCGAATGAACGCGTTCGGTGCGGGAGAGCATGTTCACCAGCGGCTCGCTGTGAATGATGCCGGCGTTGTTGACGAGAAGGTCCGGCACCAGCCCTGCATCGAAGATGGCCCGCAGGGTGACGTCCACGGCATCCGCATCAGTAAGATCGCAGGCCCATGCCTGGATCTGGCCGCCGGAGGTCTCGCGCAGTTCGGCGCAGGATGCTTCATCACGATCAATCACGCCCACCCGGGCTCCGTCAGCCAGAAAACGTTCGGCCAGATGCCGGCCGATGCCGCGAGCACCACCGGTGATCAAAACTGCGCTATCTTTGACGATCATACAGCGACGGCATGAGCTTGAAGCGAGCGACGAGCATCCCCGACGCTCTTCATGTCGGCAATCTCATCACCTGTGAGCTGCACGGAGAAAATTTCCTCAATACGAGTGATGAGGAACATGTGAGACATGGAGTCCCAGCTGCTGATCTGGCGCAGCTCCAGAGTGTCCGCGACACTGCTCTCAGGGATGGCGAACACCTCGGCGAATATTTTTTCAAGAGTCATGATAAAGGAGAAGTCGGGCAGGCTGTTTCCACCTGGAAAGTGCATGCGGCCTGACGCAGCAACTCTTGGGAGTTGTACATCATCAAATCAAGGATAGAAAGCACCGGCCCGTCGTCTCCCACTGAGTCGAGCTGCAGATTTTTCAGCTCCGGTTTGAGGAACTGCAACTCCACCCCAGCGGCGGTAAAAACGGGGGAGTCATACAGCTCGCGCCCACCGGGTGGATTAATGTAGGTCTCGGCACCTTCTCGCAGGCAAATGTCCAGAATGCGTTGCTGGCCCTTCAACTCCCCCTTGGGGTAAATGCTTGATGAGGGCACAAACTGCGTGGCCAGTCCCAACCATGCGGCAACCTCCTGCAAATTTTGACTCAAAAACTGCGCCAAATTCCCAGAGGCGGCAGCCAAAAAACTCTGAAACAACGGGAAGACTTCAGCATAGCAGGGAGCCTTCGAATAGGTCGTCGAAATGGTGCGCTCCAAAGACCGCTTCCAGCCGTCATCGGGCTTGATGTCCAGCTCACATATCAGCCGGTTCTGGCTGGCTCCGATCAAAGGCAGGGTGAACCATGCGGGGCCTTGCGGTGTGCGCAGACGGTTGCGGTTGATCCAGCCACGATTGATATAATTGACGTCGTCCAAAAATACGAACCGGTCCGCAGCCGCCATCAGTTGGAAATAACCAATGTAAGGCAGAAAATAGGGCTGCATGACGGCGAGACGCATTTTTAGGCCGGTGAGTGGGTTAAGATGAGTCTGAGCAGATACTGCGAATAGGCGTTTCCACCCATCTCTGCGGCAGTAGCCTGCACGGTTTCCTTGTCGATCCAGCCAGCTTGAAAAGCGATCTCCTCCAGGCAGGCCACCAAGTATCCTTGGTGTTCTTGAATCGTCCGAATAAACTGGGCGGCCTCAAGCAGCGAATCAAAAGTGCCGGTGTCCAGCCAGGTGTGCCCGCGTCCAAGCCTCTCCACATGCAACTGCCCGCGCGACAGGTATTCCTGGTTTATGGAGGTGATTTCAAGCTCGCCCCGTGCTGAAGGTTTGACCGTTTTAGCAATCGACACCACATCGTTGTCGTAAAAATACAATCCGGTGACAGCAAAGTTGGATTTGGGGCGGGTGGGTTTTTCTTCGATGGATCTGGCATCCCCATTCGAATCAAATTCCACCACGCCGAAACGTTCCGGGTCGTTCACTTGATAACCAAAAATGGTTGCCCCTTTCCGCCGTGCAGCCGCTGCGTGAAGTTTAGGTGAGAACCCCTGGCCATAGAAAAGATTATCTCCAAGCACGAGCGCTACACCGTCACTGCCAATGAAGTCTTCGCCGATGAGAAAGGCCTGCGCCAGACCTTCTGGGCGTGGCTGCTCTGCAAAGCTCAATTGAATGCCAAAGCGTGAACCATTGCCGAGCAGTCGCTTGTAAAGGGGCAGGTCTTCCGGAGTTGAGATCACCAGAATTTCGCGAATTCCGGCGAGCATCAACACGGAAAGAGGGTAGTAGATCATCGGCTTGTCATAAACCGGCAGCAATTGTTTGCTGATTGCCTGACTCACGGGGCGCAGTCGAGATCCGGAGCCACCGGCGAGGAGAATGCCTTTCATAGGTGATTTAGGAGGGCTTGTTGGCCATGTTTTTTTCGGCAGCACCGATTCGTTGCAATCCCTGATTCTTTTTCATCAGAATATCCTCCCACCAGGATCGATGTTCCAGATACCAGCGCACCGTTTCACGAAATCCATTCTCTCTCGACTCCAGAGGCTGCCAGCCAAGCTCCGTGCGAATTTTTGACGAATCGATGGCATATCTTAAATCATGGCCGGGCCGGTCAGTGACAAAGGTGATGAGGTTTTCACTGGGGGAAGGAGGCTCGATCAATTCGTCCACGAGCTGGCAAAGCTTTCTGACCAGCTCAAGATTGCTCCATTCGTTGTTTCCTCCCACATTGTAAGTCTCTCCAACCCTTCCTTTTTCGAGGACCATCCGCAGTGCTCTGCAGTGGTCTGACACAGCCAGCCAGTCGCGCACATTCTCGCCTTTACCGTAGACGGGGATCGGCTCGCGCCGCAGACATTTGAGGATGACCACGGGGATGAGCTTTTCGGGAAACTGGTATGGTCCGTAGTTGTTGGAGCAATTGGTCACCACGACGGGCAGACCATACGTGTCGTGCCAGGCCCTGACCAGATGATCCGATGCAGCTTTGCTGGCGCTGTAGGGCGAATGCGGCTTGTACGGGGTTGTTTCCGTGAAGCCAGGATCTTCGGGTTTGAGCGAGCCGAAAACCTCATCGGTCGAAACATGGAGAAACCGGAAGTCCGTGCGCTCATGGCCCTGCTTTGCCTGCCAGTGGCGCAGTGAAGACTGAAGCAGGTTGTACGTGCCAATCACATTCGTGTGAATGAATTCCTGCGGGCCGTCAATCGAACGGTCCACATGGCTTTCAGCCGCCAGATGCATGACCGCATTAATGCCAAAGTTCTGGAAGACCGCCTCCACGGCGGCAGCGTTGTTGATGTCCGCTTTGACAAAATGGTGCCTGGAATGATCGAGCACTCCCTCCAGCGAACTTAGATTTCCCGCGTAGGTCAGCTTGTCAAGATTAACGATCTCGTGATCTGTTTCCAGAATCAGCTGGCGCACCAGATTGGCGCCAATAAAACCGGCGCCTCCTGTAACTAAGACGGTCATTAATCTGATTCTATTTTGAGTGGATCGTCGGAATGGCTTTGTTTTTCTCCATCAGGTCGAGCCTCTTCACGCTTGGATTGCCCGGTAGAAATCCAAGGTACGGGCAAGGCCTTCCTCCCATGAGACAGTCACCTGGTAGCCCAATCCTTTCTGGGCGGCACTGATATCTGCCAGCGAATGCAGAACGTCTCCTGCACGTGCCGGTTCGAACGTTGGCTGCAGTTCCTGGCCGGTCAGCTGGTTGATGTCTTTCACGAGGCGGATCAGGTCGATGGAGTGCCCGGCGGCAACGTTGAAGACCCTGCCTGCAGCCTTCTCCGCGGGAGCCTCGGCGGCGAGCAAATTCGCGGAGACGGCATTGTCCACAAAGGTGAAATCGCGGGCCTGACTGCCATCACCAAAGATCACGGGTGGCTTGCCTTCCAGCATGAAGGTGCAGAACTTCGCGATCACACCGGAGTAGGGTGAATCAAAAGCCTGGCGTGGACCGAAAATATTAAAGTAGCGCAACGCGATGGCTTCAAAGCCATAGAGCTGATAAAAGAGCTGGCAGTAGCGCTCGCCACCATACTTTTGCAGCGCGTAGGGAGAAAGCGGCTGAACGGGCAGTCCTTCATGTTTTTCAGGGACGTCTGCGTTTCCGTAGATGGAGGACGAGGATGCAAACATCAGACGCTTCACGCCAGCATCGCGCGCTGCCAGCAGCACGTTCAGCGTGCCGTCCAAGTTTTGCGCGTTGCTCTCAAGCGGTTCAGCGACTGAACGCGGCACCGAGGGAAGCGCGCCCTGATGAAACACCCAGTCAATACCAGGCATCAGTTTTGCCAGCAGGGCTTGATCGCGAATATCGCCCTCAACGAGGTCGATCTTATCACCGGGCTGTTTCCAATGGAGGTTGGCGGGATTGCCAAGAGAAAGATTGTCCAGAACAATGACTTCCGCACCTCTGCGACAGAGTGCCTCGGAAATGTGAGAACCAATAAAACCTGCACCACCTGTGACGAGAGCCTTCATGCTTTAAAATAATTGGGTTTGCCCTTCATCAGGGTACTGAGCGCGTTGCGTGAATCCACCACCAGCCGCGAGTGTTCTGCGATGAGCGCTGCGTCCACCGCCTTGTGATTGGTAGCCACCAGCACGAGGTCGTAATCAGCCAGCGTGCCTGCCGCAAGAGCGACGCTCTGCCGTCCGGCAAAATGAGCATGCTCACGTGATGGCCGGATCACCGGCACGTGCGGATCGTGGTAATCCACTTCCGCGCCTTGCTGTTCGAGCAGATCCCAAAGCGCATAGGCCGGGCTTTCGCGATCATCATCGACGTTGGACTTGTAAGCGATGCCAATCATGAGGATGCGGCTGTCGCGAATGGTCAGGTGCAGCGAGGCCAGAGCCTCCCCCACACGCTGAATTACGTAAGCAGGCATGGCGGTGTTGACCTCACCGGCGAGTTCGATGAAACGAGTCTCCTGACCATATTCTCGGGCCTTCCAAGTGAGGTAAAAGGGATCGATCGGGATGCAATGGCCTCCGAGTCCGGGACCTGGATAGAACGGCATGAAGCCAAACGGCTTTGTCTTCGCCGCGTCAATGACATCCCAGATGTCGATGCCCATGGCGGCATAGACAACCTTGAGTTCATTCACCATGGCGATGTTCACAGCCCGGAAGATGTTTTCTGTCAGTTTCACCGCTTCCGCAACACGACAGGACTCCACCGGGACGAGAGTCTTGATCGCCCGGCCATAAACACTCAGTGCATGCTTCTGGCATGCAGGGGTGAAGCCACCGACGATTTTCGGAATCACCGCCACATCGCTCTGCGGATTGCCCGGATCCTCGCGTTCTGGCGAGAAGGCGAGATGAAAATCCACCCCGGCTTTGAGGACGGAACCAGCTTCCAGAACCTCCCTGAGTTCGGTATCCGTTGTCCCTGGATAAGTGGTGGACTCCAAGACCACCAGTTGGCCACGCTGCAGATGGGGAGCAATGGCGCGACCGGTGTCCATTACATAAGTGAGGTCAGGTTCGCGGTGTTTCGCCAGCGGTGTGGGGACGCAGATGATGATGGCCTCACATTCGGAAATACGAGAAAAGTCTGTGGTGGCGGAAAAGCGCCCCGCATCGCGCTGAGCACGCACGGCTTCAGAAGAGATGTGGAGGATGTAGGTCTCACCAGCCTCCAAGGCTTTGATTTTGGCGGGATCGATATCGAATCCCAGCACTGTGCTGCCAGTCCGAGCAAACTGAAGGCTCAAAGGCAGACCCACATAGCCCAAGCCGATGATACCGATGGTTGATGACGTCATGTAAAGATCAGAAATGTGAAAACATGATATGAAGGCAAGGCAGAAGGCTTGCGAGAACTTTTTTCCAAAAAGGAGGACCAACCGGATTCATGAAGAGCCACTATCAAATATAAAACGAATTGATTCCCTAATGACACTTTTTTGGAATCTCATTTAAAGAATGAAAGCATAATCAAATATTTTTTGCGATGCTCAGCATTACATTTTAATGACATTGATATTCTAAGCATAATACTTTTAGCATGCTGGCGTTATTGTTTTTAATATTTCGGCATTCTTCACCAGAAAACCTGGGTAACAAACCATTCCACAACTGTTTAAATCATGGCTGCGACTCAGTCCCACCAATGGCGCATTCTTCATTCCGAAGCCTCCCTTGGCTGGGGGGGGCAGGAGCACCGTGTCATGGCAGAACTGATCGGCTTCAAGCAACGCGGTTGCTCAGTTTCGCTGCTGGCGCATCCAAAGAGCCAGATCTTGCAGCGTGCTCGAGAGACAGACATTACAACCCACGCCTGCACTTTTGACCGCAGGCTGCTGCCACTTGAACTGCTGCGACTGGCGCTCACTTTGAGACGTGAGCGGATCCAGATTGTCAATACTCACAGCTCCCGTGATGGCTGGCTGGCAGGCTTGGCCTCACGGCTGTACCGTGTGCCCCTGCTGCTCCGCACCCGGCACATAGACGTGATCGATCGTACGCCAACCATCAGCAGGCATAAATTCACAACACTTGCGGATCATGCGCTGACGACGAGCAGGAAAATCACTGATTATATCCGCACCACTTTTCGACTGCCTGAGGATCGCGTCACGACGCTGCCAACCGGCATTGATGTGAGGCAGTTTCATCCCGAGGGCCCCAAAGCCGAACTGCCAGTGAAAAGCGGACCTGGGGCACCACCCGTTATTGGAATGGTCTCCGTGCTGCGCTCATGGAAAGGCCATGAAGTATTCTTTGCTGCGATACGAAAATTGCGCGAGGCAGGCCGAGAATTTCAATACGTGGTCGTCGGCGGCGGCGCCCCAATCGAAGTTTTCGCCAACATGGCGAACGCCCATGGTGTGGGGGACTGCGTGCACTTCACCGGACATCGTGAAGACATTGCGGATGTTTTGCGTGCGCTGAATGTGCTATGCATTCCTTCTTTCAAGCATGAAGGAATACCGCAAATAGGCCTGCAGGCGCTGGCCTGTGGTACACCGGTGGTCGGCAGTGACTGTGGCGGCATTCCGGAAATCGTCCTGGATGGCACTACGGGGCGCATTTTCCCGATGAACGATTCCGAAGCTCTCGCCACACGCATCGCTGAAGCGATCGACGAGCAGGAAAGCAACCAGCGGATGTGCCGGGCCGGCCGCGAAATGGTGGAAAATCAGCACAGTCTCGACACCATGCTGGATCGTCTCGATGACATCTATGCACGCTATATTGAACGCCCGGCGGTATAAAAATACTGCATCCGTGCAAAGCTGACTTTTACTTGAAACTTCACGCCAAAAAAGGTGTTGGCTCCATGCTGCTTGAGGAATAGAGCAGCGTGGACTTCATGGCTGATTCAATTTCTCTCAAACGCGTCTGGCGTATTGCCCACTCCGAAGCCTCCCTTGGCTGGGGAGGTCAGGAACACCGAATTCTGGCGGAAATAAACGGATTCCGCCGCCGCGGCAGCGAAGTCTGGCTGATCGCCCCGGAGGACAGCCAAATTTATCAACGCGCCAGCCAGGCTGGGGTGCATGTCCTGGCCCAGCGCTTCAACCAGCGCAGCCTGCTGCCGTTTCACGTCCTCAGACTTGCCTGGTGGCTGCATCGCCAGCGCATCGAGATCGTGAATCCACACAGTTCACGGGATGGCTGGATGCTGACCCTCGCGGCGCGCATCGCACGAGTACCACTAATCATCCGCAGCCGCCATTTTGACGTTCCCATTCCGAACAAGTCGCTCAGCCGACTGATGTATAAAGAGTGGAGTCATCACATCATTACGACCAGCCCTAAAATCACCAGTTCGCTGATTTCCACCTTCGATCTGGACCCGGGTGGCATCACAACCCTGCCTACAGGGGTTGATCTCGAACGATTCAACCCGGAGGGTCCCAAAGCAGATTTTTCAACCTGCCTGCCGCCGCCGCAAACACCCCTTATTGGCATGATCACGGTGATTCGTGCCGCCAAGGGCATTCAAGTCCTGGCAGAGGCCACACATCTGCTCAAAACTCAGTATGGAATTCATGTCCACTGCATCATTGCCGGGGAAGGACCAGCGCTTGAATATGTGAATTCCGTGGTCGAACAGTTCTCGGTGGGTAATCAATTCACGTTTTTAGGCCACCGGGAAGACGTCCCCGAAATCTTGCGGGCACTCGACATCATTGCCATTCCCTCATTCCACGAAGCCATTCCCCAGTCAGGCTTGCAAGCCCTGGCCATTGGAGTTCCAGTCGTAGCCAGTGACGTCGGGGGCATTCCCAGCATTATCAAGCATGGTGAAACAGGCCGGCTCGTACCACCTCATGACGCCGCCGCGCTTGCCGCCGCCATTCGTGAAACCCTGGAGGAAAAGCTCCGAACCCAGGCCATGTGCCGCGCCGGACAGGAGTTTATCGTGAATCATCACAGTCTTGATACGATGCTGGACCGTCTGGATGTTCTCTATCGTCAGCATCTCGGCGAGCGTTGAACCTTGTGCTGGTGGCATTTCACCAGCTAGTGTAACTAGCTACGCCGGCATTTCCCACCCCCTGATACATTATTGTTCATGCACCTTACGGAAGACCTTCAATTTGCAGCCTTGGTAAAAAAGACGCTCACCTCCATTTGGAAGTATGTCCTTCCTTATCGCGGTCGTTTCGCTTTGAGTGTCCTGCTTGGAATGCTCAGCGCCGTCTTCAACGGATTCATGCTGATTGGTTTTCAACTGATCTTCTCACTGGTTTTGAAAGGCAAGACACGCACCCTGGGCGAGGGGACCGAACTGCCTTTGATTGGTGAAATCAATCTGGCAAAGATGTTCGGACTCGACGCTGACACCCCGATTGGTTTGACGGGTGTCATGATCGCCTGCTCCTTCATTCCAGTTTTGATCTTTCTGCGCGGCTTTTTTGGCTACCTTTCCAGCTACATGCAGGCGTGGGTGACCAGCAAGGTGGCCTACCAGCTTCGCAATGATGCATTCCATTGCGTGATGCGGCAGTCTCCGGTCTTCTTCAATTCCGCCAAAACAGGCGAACTGATGCAGACTGTGACCAACCAAACTGCCACGGTCCAGCGCAATGCCATGCAGCTGATTCAAATTCTTGCGCAACGCCCCCTGACTATCATCTCCATCCTTGTTGTCCTCTTTGCTCAGGATTGGTTTTTTACACTCATGTCACTTGTTGTCTTTCCGGCCTGCCTCCTGCCGATTATTCGCATCGGCAAACGGGTGCGAAAATCAGGAGCGCGTGAGGAATATGATTCAAGAGAGCTGATGGTGGCCATGCAGGAATCCTTTTCGGGCATCAGGCTGGTCAAAGCCTATGCCGGTGAAAAACATGCCGAGCAGCGCTTTGAACGCACCAACGCCAGCATGACTCGCAATATGGTGCGCTGGGCCAAAGCCGTCGAATTTGTCGGTCCCTGCGTGGAAACCATCGCCTCTCTAGGCATTGCCGCAGGCCTGGTGTATGCCTGGGATCGTGGACTTGAAGCGGAAAATTTCTTCCTGCTCGTCATGGCGCTCACGCAGATCTATCCGCCCGTGAAGGAACTGAGCCGTGTGCAGATGATGCTGCAAAAAACCACCGTGGCTGCAGGCATGGTGTTTGAACTGCTCGAACGCACTCCGGACATTGTAGACGCACCCGACGCGGTGGATGTCGGACGTTCGCGTGGTGAAATCGGCTTTCAAAACACAGCTCTTTACTATCGAGAAACCAATGGTGAGAAAAAAGAGGTTCCGGCTGTAACCAACATCAACCTCAAACTCGATCCCGGCAAATTCTACGCCCTCGTCGGTCGCAGCGGCGCCGGCAAAAGCTCGCTGTTCTCTCTTCTGCTGCGCTTTTACGACCCCGACGAGGGTTCGGTCATGCTGGACGGACGCGATATCCGATCCATCACGCAAGATTCTCTGCGCTCCAACATTGGCATCGTCAATCAGGACACCTTTTTGTTTCACGACACCATCCGCGAAAACATCCGCTACGGACGTCTTGATGCCAGCGAGGCGGAAATCATCGCGGCTGCGAAAAAAGCGCATGCGCATGAATTCATCGAGCAGATCAGCAATGGCTACGATGCCATCGTCGGTGAAGGCGGGTGCAATCTCTCCGGCGGCCAGAAGCAGCGGATCTCCATCGCCCGAGCCATTTTGCGTGATGCACCGGTCCTGCTGCTCGATGAAGCCACCTCCGCACTCGACACCGAGAGCGAAAAAATCATCCAGGACGCCATTCACACACTATCAACTGGTAAAACGGTCGTTGCCATCGCACATCGGCTTTCCACCATTCTTGAGGCAGATCAGATCATCGTCATGGACCAAGGTCGCATTCTTGACCGCGGCACACATGCGGAACTGCTGGGCCGCAATCCGGTGTATCAGAATCTGTATAATCTCCAGTTCAGTTCTGATGAACGGCGGGAAACCTGAATGTTCATGTCATCCACCAAGGCGGCTACGGCATAACATCGCAAGGAGTCTGAAGGAGCCATCCAAGGTGCGGCATGCCGTGAGTGGTCCGATGTTTTTATGCGCCTAGCAAGTGATCTCTTTACCGCAGCGCATTCATACGTTTGAGGCGAATGCCTGCATCAGAACTTGATCTGCCGCGCCTGAACTGCGAAGGAGATTTCTTGCATGATCCAGGGATTTACCATCGCATCTGCCTCCATCCCGCCTCTGTTTGCGCTGCTGGCGCTGATGCTTGCGGGCGTGGTCATGGTTTCGCTGCTGCTGCTGCGTTTGCGGCAGTCGATGCTGGCGGGGTATTTCATCTGCGGCGTTCTGATCGCCAATTCCGGTGTGCTGGCGCTCCTCGGCGGTGGTGAATCGCACGAGCAGGTCTCCCAGATGGCGGAGTTTGGCGTGGTGCTGCTCATGTTCACGCTGGGGCTGGAGTTCTCGCTAGGCGAACTGCGCTTTCTGCGTCGGCTCGCGTTTGCGGGCGGCGGCTGGCAGATGGGGCTTTGCATGGCGGTGGCCGCGGCGGCTTCGGCGGGGTTGATTGCCACGTCTTGGCAGGGAGCCGTGCTCGTCTCCGTCGCGCTTGCCATGAGCTCCACAGCGGTGAGCTTGAAAAGCTTTCAAGATCTCGGCCTTGAAGCGAGCCCGGGTGCGCGCATGGCGCTGGCCGTGGCGATTTTTCAGGACCTCTTCATCATCGTCTTTTTCTTGTTCCTGCCTCTGCTCCTGCCTCATGAAGGTGTTGCCACGGCGCTCATGCCACGACTTGGCTCGCTGGCTTTGCGTGGTGGTGCCTTTGTGATTCTGGCGGGCGTGGCTGCGAGATGGGTCATCCCTTGGCTGCTGAACGCGGTGACGCGCACGCGCAGCCGTGAACTTTTCACACTCTCGATCATCGGCAGTTGTGTCGGTCTGGCCTTCGTCGGCGGTTTGCTGGGGCTGGGGCTGGCATTGGGTGCGTTTGTCGCCGGACTGGCTGTCAGCGAATCCATCTTCAAGCACCGCATTTTGGCGGATGTGATGCCGCTGAAGGATCTCTTCCTCACGCTGTTCTTTGTGTCCGTCGGGCTCATGATCGACGTGAAGGCTGCCATGGTTTTGTGGATGCCGATTTGCATGCTTACAGCGGCACTGATGCTCGCCAAAGCAGGCATCATCACCATCATCGCTCGTCGTCTAGGTCTCGCCCACAAGCAGGCGCTGATGGCAGGCATCGGCCTGTGCAGCGCGGGGGAATTTTCACTCGTGCTGCTGCAGAACGCCAGCAGCGCCCATCTTTGGAGCAATGACACCCAGCAGACGCTTCTGGCCGCGAGCGCGCTTTCCATGGGCCTCCTCCCTGCCCTGCTGAAGTTTGGCATACCGCTCGGCGAATGGCTGGTGAAACGCGGCTGGGGCCGGGGCAAGCCGGTCAAGGCCGATGCTGGCAACCTGCGCCAGCGCATCAGCGGCCTGACCGACCACGCCATCATCTGCGGACATGGCCCCGTGGGCGAAAAGCTCAACAAAGCGCTGCTCGACTCCGGCGTGCGTACGCTGGTGGTGGAGCTGAATGCCGAAACCGTGCAAAAACTCAAGCGCCAGGGGCAGGCCGTGCTGTTTGCGGATGCCAGCCACGAGGAAACCTGGGAGCTTACCCAGTTGAAGCATGCCCGCATGGTGGCACTGACCTTCCCCGACGCCACGGTCAACGCCCAGGCTCTGGCCATGATCCGTGAGCATCGTCCGGACATCTCGGTGCTGGCCCGTGCACGCTTCAGCTCCGATGTGGAGCGTCTGAAGCGTCTGGGTGCCACGCAGGTCGTCAACGACGAAACAGAGGCCAGCCGGGCCATGGAAGATGCAGCGATCACTTTGCAGGGAGCTTGAGCATCATTTGCGCAGGCCCTCATGCCGCCTAGTCTGAGGGCAAATGTCCCAACGTCTCTTCCTCCTCGATGGCATGGCGCTGCTTTACCGCGCGCACTTTGCTTTTATCAAAGCCCCCATCCGCACCAGTGATGGATTGAACACGTCTGCGCTCTACGGCTTTGCCAACACGCTGCTCGACATCCTGAAGAACCAGCAGCCCACTCATCTCGCCGTGGCATTGGACACCTCCGCGCCCACGCCGCGCCATGAGATGTTCCCGGCTTACAAGGCGCAGCGTGAGGAAATGCCTGAGGACATCAGCATGGCCATCCCGCAAATCAAACGCCTCATGGAGGCCATGAACGTGCCCATCCTCGTGCGTGATGGATATGAGGCTGACGACATCATTGGCATCATGGCCAAGCGTGCTGAGAAGGAGGGCATTGAGACCTTCATGGTCACGCCAGACAAGGACTTCGGGCAACTCGTCTCCGAGCACGTCAAAATCTACAAGCCGGGCCGTTCCGGGGCTGACGTGGAGATCCTTGGCGTGAAGGAGGTCTGTGAACGCTGGGGCATCGAGCGCCCGGAGCAGGTCATCGACATTCTCGCGCTCATGGGCGACGCCGTGGACAACATCCCAGGCGTGAAGGGATTTGGCGAAAAAACTGCCACAGCGCTCATCCAGCAGTTCGGGAGCGTCGAAAACCTGCTCGCCAACATCGATCAGCTCAAGGGCAAGCAGAAGGAAAAACTCGAAGCCAGCAAGGAGGACGCGCTGCTTTCCAAGAAACTGGCCACCATTTTTGTGGACGTGCCTTATGAAGCTCAAGTGGCTGATCTTGTGATCAAGCCTCACAACGACGAGGCGCTGAAGGCGTTCTTCACGGAGTTTGAATTCAACGCCCTCGGCCGCCGGCTTTACGGTGAGGAATTCAAAGCTGGACGTGGTCGGAAAATGGAACAGGCTGCCAGCCAGTCGTCTGAAACATCGTCTGCCCCGGCGGACCTCTTTGCCGCCCCCGCCCTGCCTGTCCCCGCCAAGCTCCGCACCATCGAAGACACTCCGCATGTTTATCATCTTGTGGAGACAGCGGAGGAGCGGCAGAAAATCATCTCACGGCTCGCCGAGCTAAAAGCCTTCTGCTTCGATCTCGAAACCACCGGACTCGATCCACGCGATACGCAGATCGTTGGCATCGCCTTTTCATGGCAGATGCATGAAGGCTGGTTCGTGCTTTTCCCGCGCGAGAAGGCGGCCGCGAAGGCTGTGCTGGAGGAATTCCGTGCCCTGCTCATGCAAGAAGGCGTCGAGAAGATCGGCCACAATCTCAAATTCGACCTCAGCGTACTGCTCGCGCATGGTGTTGAAGTTCGCGGACCGTTTTTCGATTCCATGCTGGCGCATTCGCTGATCGATCCAGATCAGCGCCACGGCATGGATTACCTCGCAGAATCGTATCTGCACTACACGCCGGTGCCGATCACCGCGCTCATCGGCACTGAAAAAAACGATCTCTTCAGCCAGTCCACCATGGCCGATGTCGCGGCAGAAGATGCCCGCAAGGTGGCCGACTATGCCGCAGAGGATGCGGATGTGACGTGGCAGCTTGCCGCGAAGATGCGCACTGAATTGAAGGAGCAGCAGTATGTCTTCGACAAGGTGGAGTGCCCGCTGCTGCCCGTGCTCACCAAGATGGAAAACTATGGCGTGAAGATCGACGTTCAGGCGCTGCGTGAATACGGCGTCGAACTCGACAGGAAAGCCGCCGAGTTGCAAAAACGCATTCAGGAAAACGCAGGCGGCCCCTTCAACCTCAACAGCCCCAAACAGCTCGGTGAAGTGTTGTTTGATCGCCTCAAGCTCATCGAGAAGCCGAAGAAAACCGCCACCGGCCAGTATCAGACGAATGAGCAGGTGCTGCAGTCTCTCATGGGCCTGCACCCCATCATTCAGGACATCCTCGACTACCGTGAGGTGACCAAACTGAGCAACACCTATGTCGAAGCACTACCGCATGCCGTTTCACGCGTGACAGGCAGAATTCACACCACGTTTCATCAGCTGATGGCGGCCACCGGCCGCATGGCATCGAGCAATCCGAACCTGCAAAACATCCCCATCCGATCCGATCTCGGTCGTGAGATCCGCAAGGCCTTCGTTCCCGGCGAAGCAGGCTGGGTGCTGATGAGCGCCGACTACTCGCAGATCGAACTCCGCGTGATGGCCGCCCTCAGCGGCGACAAAGCCATGATTGAGGCCTTCGCCCAGGGTCTCGACATTCATCAGGCTACCGCTGCGCGCGTATATGACGTCGAACTCGACGGCGTGCTGCCCGAGATGCGCCGCACCGCCAAGATGGTGAACTTTGGCATCATCTACGGCATTTCAGCCTTCGGCCTGAGCCAGCGCCTTGGCATTCCACGCGGTGAGGCTGCCACCATCATTGAGAACTACTTCAAGCAGTTCCCCGGCGTGAAGCGTTTCATGGAAAAGGTCGTCGAGGATGCCAAGCAGTGCGGATATGTCGAGACACTCACCGGCCGCCGTCGCACCATCCGCGACATCACCAGCGGCAACGCCACGGTACGCGGTGCGGCAGAGCGTGTTGCCATGAATACTCCCATCCAGGGCACGGCAGCAGACATGATCAAGCTCGCGATGATCAACGTCGATGCGGCACTGACGAAAGCAGGTTTGCAAACCCGCATGCTGCTGCAGGTTCACGATGAATTGCTTTTCGAAATGCCCGAGAGCGAAGTCGAGCAGGCACGCCCGATCATCCTTGATGCGATGAAAAACGCGCTGCTCCTCGAAGGTGTGCCTGTGGAAGTTGAAGCGGGAACGGGACTAAACTGGCTGCAGGCGCATTGAACTAATCCCCGCTCTTCGGATCAAAGGCATCACGCAAACCGTCACCAAGGAAATTGAGGGCGAGGAGGCTGGCGGACATGAGGAGAGCGGGGAAAATGAGGAGCCACCATTTGCTTTCGAGCGGGTTGATGACCTGCGCACCATCCTTGAGCAGTGAGCCCCAGCTTGCAGCAGGATCTTCGATGCCGAGGCCGAGGAAGCTGAGGAAGGATTCATCGAGGATGACGGCGGGAATGGTGAGAGTGAGATAGGTGAGGATGATGGTGCTGAGGTTAGGCAGCAGATGCCGGCGAAGCACGCCCACGGGGCTCTGGCCCATGGCGCGGGAGGCGGTGACAAAGGTCATCTCCCGCAGCACGAGCACCTGACCGCGAACGATGCGTGCCATCGTGAGCCATTCCACGAGGCCGAGCGACACAATCATCACCAACACCTTGGAGTAGGCCTTTACCTCGCTGATGTTGGAAGCCAGATCCGTCCAATTGCGCGCTTGCGCGGCGAGGCGCCAGCCGTCGATCCATTCCTTCACATAGTCATCGAGTGCGGCGATGAGGATCATGATGAAGAGGATACGCGGTACGGACTGGAGGACCTCGACCGTGCGCATCATCACGCCATCGATCCGACCACCTGCGTAGCCGCTGATCATGCCATAGAGCGTGCCGATGCAGAGACTGATCAGTGCGCCGACCAATCCCACGCCGAGTGACACGCGGGCACCGGAGAGCAGGCGGTAGAGCATGTCCTGTCCGTTCACATCCGTGCCGAGAACATGGGTGGCATGAGTTTCCGCAGCATGCTGCATGGGCGGCACAAACGAGGCGCTGCTGGTGGATTTCAGTTCATCCGGAAGCAGCAGCGGCACGACGATGGCAATGAGCGACAGGCCCACGAGAAAACCGAGCGCAATAAGTGCCGCGCGGTTGCGCTTCAAGACCTGCCAGCCGTCCGGCCGTGCGATGGATGCTGGAGCGGCGGCTTCAGGCATAGAGTTTGATGCGTTTGTCCAGCAGCGTGTAGATCACGTCCACGAACAGGTTGAAGAGCACAAGCAGCACGCAGTAAACGATGACGGCACCGCCGAGCAGGAAAACATCGCGGTTCTGGATCGAGTTCACGAAGATCATGCCGGCACCGGAGATGTTGAAGACGCTTTCGACGATCATCGAACCGGTGAGCAGATGCGCCGCGAGCGGGCCGAGGAAGGTGATAACGGGCAGGATGGCCACTTTGATGGCATGCCGGGCCACGGCCTGTGTTTCGGTGAGTCCTTTGGCCCGGGCGGTGCGCAGGAAATCGCTTTTCAGCACATCCAGCAGGCTGTTGCGCATCAAGCGTGCGACGTAGGCGATGTAGGGTGCTGCGAGGCAGATCGCGGGCAGGATCATCTGCGACACCGTGCCCCAACCGCCGACTGGCAGCCAGCCAAGCCAGAGCGCGAAGATCGCGATCAGGAACGGTCCGCTGATGAAGGAAGGAATGGAAATGGAGAGCAGTGCGCCAAACATGGCCGAGCGGTCGATCCAAGTGTCTTTTTTCATTGCGGCCAGACTGCCAAGGAACACCCCTGCACAACTGGCGATCAAGAAGGACAGCGTTCCCAACGCGAATGAATTCGGCATCTTCTGCCGCAGGAGCTCAGAGACACGCCAGTCGCGGTAGCGGGTGGAGAGGCCGAGGTCAAAACGCACGAGAGAAGCGACATAGGCGGTGTATTGGTCCCACACAGTGCCGTTGAGCTTGTAGCGCGTGAGCAGTGCTTCCTTGATGTGTGGCGGAGGTTCCTTCTCCTTGTCAAACGGCCCGCCTTTCGTGATCCGTGCGAGCACGAACGTGATCGAAATCACGCAGAAGATCACGATCACGCTGCTGAAGGCGCGGCGGAGGAGGAACGGAAGCATCGCGGAAATGTCGAACGACGAAGGCGGAATGTCGAATGCTCAATCACGCCAGCCACCATGCAAAGCTGCCGCTGGGAACGGGCAAAACACCGGCCGCGCCGCGAAGCTGCATTTCGCCATGCTCCACTTTACCACTCTTGCGGCCAAACTGCTGCTGGAGGAGGTGATGCAGAGAAATGGGCGTCAATTCGGGCGTATGGCAGGAAAGCAGCACGCCGAGCGGCTCAGGAGACAGGAGTTTTCCGAGCAGCGAAAGCAGCGGTGGCAGGTCGTTTTCGATTTTGAATACCTCTCCTTTGGCACCGCGGCCATAGCTTGGAGGATCGAGGATGAGCAGGTCGTACTGCCGGTCGCGCCGGAGTTCGCGCTCCAGAAATTTGGTCACATCATCCACGATCCAGCGGATCGGTTTTTCTTCGAGGCCATTGATGGCGGCATTTTTGCGCGCCCAATCGACCATGCCCTTGGAAGCATCCACATGACAGACCTCAGCCCCAGCATGAGCTGCTGCCAGCGTGCTGCCACCGGAGTAGGCGAAGAGATTGAGTACCCGTGCCGGACGGTTGTGGCGCTTGGCATATTCCGTGCAGACTTCGCGGATGCGCCTCCATTGGTCACGCTGCTCGGGAAAGATGCCGAGGTGGCCGAAATCGGTGGAGCTGAGCTGGAACTTGGTGCCATCGACCTCAATGGCCCATGTCTCAGGAAGCTTGTCACGGCCGCGCCATTGATTGCCGCCGTCGCGAAAGAAGGTGGCGGTCACTTTCTGCCAGTCAGCTTTGGCAAGGGTCTGCTGCCAGACCGCCTGCGCGCAAGGTCGTGAAAGCACGACGCTGCCAAAGCGCTCAAGCTTTTGAAATGAGCCGCTGTCGAGAAGTTCGTAACCGTTTGAATCAGCCATGGGAAATTTAGTCGGCCTCAGGCCGTGGATCGCGTGAAAGCAGGGCCTTCATGCCCTCCTTGGGGGATTTGCCTTGATGAAGGACGGCGTTGATCTCATCGAGCAACGGCATGCGCACCCCCCGAGCCTGGGCAGCACGGTGCATGCTGGCGGTGTTTGGCACGCCTTCGGCGACCATGCGCGTGCTGGCGATGATTTCATCCAGAGGACGCCCCTGACCAAGCATGACACCGACGCGGTGATTGCGGCTGTGAGTTGAGTAGCAGGTACCAACGAGATCTCCCACGCCACTGAGGCCATAAAAAGTCTCCACCTTACCGCCTTCGGCAACACCGAGGCGCACCATCTCAGCCAGCGCACGGGTGACGAGTGCGGCGAGGGTGTTGTCTCCGAGTTTCAAGCCATGGGCGATTCCCGAGGCGATGGCATAGGGATTCTTCATCGCACCGGCCCATTCGGCGCCAATGATATCATCGGTGGTGTAGGTGCGAAAAAACGGCAGCGTGAAACAGGCCTGCACCGCTTTGGCGATTTCATCATCTGCGCAGGCCACGACGGCGGCGGTGGCAAGCTGACGCGCCACTTCTTCGGCATGATTCGGACCAGTCAGCACCGCCAGAGGAACACCGGGGATGGATTCACCGATCAGCTGGCTCATGCGGTGGCCGGTTTCGAGTTCGATGCCTTTGGAACAGGACACCAGCACCCGCGCCTTGGAGGCCGCCAGGCTTTGAGCAACGAGTTCCGCTGTGCCACGCATGGCCTTGGAAGGAATCACAAACACGAGCATGTCCGCAGGCTGCAGAGCATTCAGATCCGAAGTGACAGTGACCTGAGAAGGGAGTTCCAGATCAGGCAGGTAGCGGACATTTCGGCGGGTGTCGCGGATCTGCGCCATCAGTTCGGGATCGCGCCCCCAGAACTGAACGTTCAGCCCGCGCCAGGACAACACTGCAGCAAGTGCGGTGCCCCAACTGCCGGCACCAATGACTGTGGCGGACTGAATCATGGCTGAGGCTTCTTTTTGGTGAAGGCCTTGTTCTCCGTGCCTGCGAGCAGGCGCTGGATGTTGGAGCGATGCCGAGCGATGGCGAGGATCATCACGACAATGCCAAAGCCGAGTAGTACGAAGTCCCAATGACCTTCACGCCACATTTGAATGGCCATCGCCGTGGGCACACCGACGGCAGCCGCGATTGACCCCAGGGAGACATAACGAAACGCGAAGAGGAAGGTGAGAAAGCCGATCCAGCCGCCGAGCATCCCCACAGGCGAGATGCCTGCCAAAACGCCCCCCGTGGTGGCGATGCCTTTGCCGCCTTTGAATCCAAGCCAAAAGGTGAACATGTGGCCGATCACGGCGGCGAAACCCGTCAGAACCTTGCCAACGGAAATTATTTCAGGAGCAGCTCCTGTTTGGGCGATCCAGCCTGCCGCCAGCCAGACAGGCAGCCAGCCTTTGAGCATGTCGAGGATGAAAACCGGGATGCCGATCCCCTTCCCCAGCACGCGGATGGCATTGGTGGCGCCGATGTTGCCGCTGCCGTGCTGGCGGATGTCGATGCCTTTCAAGCGACCGGCGATATAGCCGAAGGGTACTGAGCCGCAAAGATAGCCGCAGGCGATGCTGAGGAGTGTGGCGGTGGTTGTGGTCATGGCTTGATCAGGCTCCTAGTAGCCGAATTCAGCCTGCTCTGGCAAGCATTTCATCAGGCCGAAACTGCCGGATGTCATTTTGCGCCGTACTTTTCTTTGAGATACTGCACGGTTTCATCCGCCGTATCCGCCTGAATCATCACCAAATCCCCCGCCTGTGCGGATTCGAGGGCCAAATCGACCGACTTGAGATGACCGAGAATGGACTCGACGCGGCGGGTGCGCGGGGCGTTTTCCAGGCCGGTGGCGAGAAGCTTCATGATCTCGCCCGATTCCCGACCACGCACATAGTCGCCTTCGTACAGCCAGGCTTCATCGAATTCTGCGCTCAACATGCGGCCTTGTTCAATGATGTCGCTGTCCCGGCGATCTCCTGCGGAGCTGTAAACGACGATGCGACGTGCATTGTCAAACTGGCGCAAACCGTCGAGCAACGCACGAAGGGCATCCACATTGTGGCCGTAATCAACGATGACCGTGATGCCCTTCAGATCGAGCACATTGAAGCGACCAGCATTTTGATCAAGGCTGGGGACAAAGCTGCGCGCCCCTTGGCGAATGAGGTCGTCCTCCATGCCCAGCGCCCATGCAGCCGCCACGGCGGCGAGGGTGTTTTCCACCTGAAAGCCGATGCGCCCGCCATGGGTGAGCGGGATTTCGCTCAACGGCATGAACACATCCTCGTTCGGACCGGTGGCGCGGACGATGTTCCCATCCCGCACATAGATGGCGCGCTCTCCCTGAATGCGATGGCGGACGATGATGGCATTTTCCGCATCCAGAGCAAAAAAGATGGTCTTGCGAGGATAAGTGTCCGCCATTTTCACGACGAGCGGATCAGCGGCGTTCAACACGGCTGTGCCGTCTGCAGGCACAGCGGCGACGATGCACTGCTTCACCTCGGCGAGCTGCTCAGGAGTATCGATGTCATTGATGCCAAGGTGGTCGCCAGCACCGATGTTCGTGACAACAGCGACGTCACAGTGGTCAAAAGCCAGACCTTCGCGCAAAATGCCGCCACGAGCGGTTTCCAGCACAGCGGCATCACACAGCGGGTAGGACAAGACGCTGCGCGCGCTCTTGGGGCCGCTGCAGTCGCCGCTGTCGATCATCCGCGAACCGACGAAGACACCATCCGTGCTGGTCATACCCACGCGCCATTGGTTTTGAGTCAGCAGATGCGCAATGAAGCGTGTGGTGGTGGTTTTGCCATTCACCCCGGTCACGGCGACGATGGGAATGCGACCTCGGCAGCCGGGAGCAAACATGGTGTCGATCACCGCTTTGCCCACGGGACGCGGTTCACCTTCCGAGGGATACAGGTGCATGCGCAGTCCAGGACGCGCATTGAGCTCGATGATGACGCCATTGCGCGCGCTCAGGGGCTGCGTGATATCGGGCGCGATCATGTCGAGACCGCAGATGTCGAGGCCGACCATCTGCGCAGCTTCGACAGCGGCGGCGCAGATCGTGGGATGAACCTCGGCGGTGCAGTCCACGGCGGTACCGCCAGTGCTGAGGTTGGCGTTACGGCGGATGAGGATCATCCGGTCTTTTTCGGGGATCGATTCAGGAGTGACGCCCTGCTCAGCAAGCACGGCCATGGCGACGGCATCAATGCGAATGCGGCTCAGGGCGGCGGCGTGGTCGGCGGCACGGCGGGGATCGCGGTTCTTTTCGGCAACGAGTTCCTGAATGGTGTGCTCACCGTCGCCGATGACATGCGCAGGATAACGACGGGAGGCGGCGATGAGTTCACGTCCGATGACGAGCACGCGATAGTCCTCCCCCTCGGCAAACTGCTCGACAATGACCGACCGGCTTTCCTCGCGGGCGGCAGCGTAGGCGGTGGCTACCTGCTCGCGGGTGTATAAATTCAAGGCGACGCCACGACCCTGGTTCCCGTCCAGAGGTTTCACGACGACAGGCAGACCAATTTCGTTGGCGGCGGCCCACGCATCGTCCGCATCTTTCACAGGCCGGCCCTGCGGCACCGGCAGACCGATCTCATTGAGCATTCGCAGAGTGAAGTCTTTGTCCTGCACGATGTCCTCAGCGATCGCACTCGTCTGACTGGTGGCTGCGGCGAGGATTTTCTTTTGTTTCGAGCCCCAGCCAAGCTGGACCAAGCTGCCTTCGGTGAGACGAAGCACCGGGATGCCCCGCAGACGTGCGGCGTCCACCATGGCCCGTGTGCTAGGCCCGAGGCATACTTCCTGAGCGAGCTCACTCAGTTCCGTGATGGCCGCATTGACGTCCATGGTCTGGCCAAAGAGCGCCGCGTCGATCAAACGCCGGGCGAGTTCGAAGGCGGCACGGGCGACGGATTCCTCATCAAACTGGGTGATGATGCGAAACGTCAGAGGCTGGGAGGTGGGCATCACCTTGCCAAAACTGACCTGAAGATCGGAGCGGCTTTGCAAATGCAGGGTGATGGACTGCAGCAGGGCCGCGAGGGACTCCGCCTGAGGAGTGACGCTGGTTTCGCTAAGCTGCGGCTCCAAAGTCGGCAGCCAGGAAAGCAGCCAGGAACGCCAGTTCGTGACGTAGTCGGTCAGTTCAGGAAACTCCACTTTGCATTCCAGAACCGTCTCACGCGCCCAGAGATTCGGGCCGCGCAACGCAAGGATTTTGCGAACAATGGTGGAGCGAAGTTCGCTGGATGGAGCTGTATTAGGCAAGCAAGGAATGGAAAGCGCGGAATTGTCCACATACCTGCGGGAGGTCAAGGGAAACATCGGCATGAAATGAGATGGGATAGTCATTCCTGCGCCACGTTTTGGGAAATAACCGCCCCAGTTTGACAAGCTCCGGTAACATCGGACTTTCGGCGGGTTCCACGATCCGCCTCCATTTTGCCGCGTCCACCTTTACAAGACCTTCCCGAACTTCTGCTACAGCATGCCGAGTCCAAACTGGCATCCGGTGAGCGCACGATCGCCCGTCTGATGACGGATTTGGATGCAGGGCTGCATTTCAGGCATGGACTGATCGTGCTAACCAACACCCGCCTGCTGCATTTTGAGGATGAGGGCACGAGCCAGCCGCGATTCGTCGCCTGGAAGCTGGCTGATCTGCAGGAATTCCAACTGGAGGAAATGGGCGCGACCATTGCGCTGCACCTCATGGGAAACGGAACGCTCCTCGGCCAGTGGCGTGTGACCTCTGGCTGCCTGCGCCAGGCAGAGGCCTTTTTGGCCCGGTTCCGTGATCAATGCCGGACGCTGAGCGGTGAGGCGGCTGGTTCCGAAAATGGCGGCCATGAAAAAGAGGAAGATGAGGAGGAGATCTTTGCCGCTGAAGATGCCGAAGGATACATACCGCCAGGGAAGCCGCTGCTGCGACTGCTGAGCTTTGCCCGCCCATGGTACCGGCTGCTGTTTCTCGGGCTGGTGCTGACGATGGCAAGCACCGGGGCGCAAATGATAGCGCCGTGGCTCACCATGTCTCTGGTGGATGACGTACTGATCCCGCTGCAAAGCCAGACTGAGCGGGTGCACGTGCACAAAGTGTATGTGTTCATCACCGAACTGGCGCTGGCCGCGCTGCTGACCTGGGCGCTGAACTGGGGAAAGACCTTCGTGGTGGCGCGCATAGCCGAGCATGTAACCAGCCGCATGCGGCGGGAGACGTTTGAGCACCTGCAACGGCTCTCACTCACCTACTTCAACCGCAAGCGCACCGGCGACCTCATTTCACGCATTGGTTCGGACACGGAGCATCTCTCACTGTTCATCTCGGTGAACTTCATCGACTTTTTCTGTGACGTGCTGCAGTTCATTTTCACGGCGGTCATCTTGTTCAGCATCAATCCGCTGCTGGCCGTGGCCGCCCTGGGGCCGGTGCCCATTGTTGCCTGGCTGGTGCAGCGCGTGCGCGAACATCTGCGAGGCGGGTTTGCCGCCGCCAGTCGTGCGGGCAGCCAGCTCACCAGCGTGCTGGCGGATACCATTCCTGGCGTGCGCGTGGTCAAGGCGTTTGCCCAGGAGCAACGCGAAATCGAGCGCTTTCGCGTGGCGGACAAGCACATCTTTGACACCAATGACCGCGTGAACAAGACCTGGTCGTTCTTCACGCCGATGATCAAGCTGCTGACGGACCTGGGCCTGCTGATCGTGTGGGCGGTCGGTGCCTGGAGTGTGGCGCATGACAGCATCACGGTGGGGGTGCTGACCGGCTTCGTGCTTTACATCAGCAGCTTCTACGAGCGCATGGACTCGATGAGCCGCTTCACCGCTTCCATGCAAAGGGCGGCCGCCAGTGCGCACCGCGTCTTTGATGTGCTGGATGTGAAGCCGGACGTGCCCGTGCAGCGCAATGCAATCAAAGTGGGCCGCCTGCGTGGAGAGATCGAGTTCCGTGATGTGAAATTCCGCTACGGATCGCGTGAAATCATTCGTGGCATCAGTTTGAAGATCGCCCCGGGTGAGATGGTCGGGTTCGTGGGGCCAAGCGGCGCGGGCAAAACGACCCTGGTCAACCTGGCATGTCGCTTCTTCGAGGTGAGCGAAGGTGCGGTGCTGGTGGACGGCTACAATCTGAGTGACGTCGATGTGATGGACTACCGCAGAAACCTCGGACTGGTGTTGCAGGAGCCCTATCTTTTCTATGGCACGATCGCGGAAAACATCGCCTATGGGAAGCCGGATGCGACGCGGGCGGAGATCGTCGCTGCGGCGCGTGCGGCACGTGCACATGACTTCATCATGCGGCTGGCGGACGCCTATGATTCGCTGGTGGGAGAGCGTGGCCAGCAGCTTTCTGGCGGTGAGCGGCAGCGCATCAGCATCGCGCGTGCGCTGCTCGTGGATCCGGCCATTTTGATCCTGGATGAGGCGACTTCTTCTGTGGACACTGAAACGGAGCGTGAAATCCAGGCGGCGCTGGATCATCTCGTCAAAGGCCGCACCACCATTGCCATCGCGCATCGCCTGGGCACCCTGCGCAAGGCGAGCCGGCTGGTGGTGATCGAGGAAGGCCGCATCAAGGAAATTGGGTCTCATGAGCAACTGCTGGAGAGCAGCGGCACCTATGCGCGACTGCATCAGGCCATGTTGGAGGTGAACCACGCATGAGCACGCCACAGCCACTGAATATTGAATTTGCCAAAGAAAGCCAGGGCCGGCTGGCGCTGGTGGACAGCAACGGCATCCGGCATGCGAATGTGCATCCCGTCAAACTGTTCCCGCTGACCGAGAAGGACCACTGGATCTCCATCCAGTCCGAAGGAGCGCGAGAGATTCTGTGCATCGAGGATCCGCAGAGCCTCCCCGAACCTTCGCGCACCCTGCTGCTTGAGGCACTGGCCCGGCGAGACTTCGTCCCCATTATTCAGGTGATCCACCGCATCGTACGTCTGGCAAATGGTCATGAATGGCACGTCACCACGGATCGGGGGGACACCAGCTTTGAAGTGGAGACGGATGAAAGCATCCAGTCCCTCGGCCATGGGCGGCTGGTCGTTGTGGACCGGGGGAACACGCGCTATCTCATACCCAATGTCGCCAGATTGGACCGCATCAGCAAACGCAAGCTGGAGCACTACTACTGACCTTGAACTCCGTTAACACCCCGCCCGCCACGCCTCCACGTATCGGTTCGCTCGATGTATATCGAGGCATCGTGATGTTTCTGCTCGGTCTGCGTCTGCTGGAACTCGATGAAGTGGCCGTGCACTTTCCCGACAGCGCGATCTGGCAGTTTCTCGGACATCATTCATCCCACATTCCATGGGTGGGCTGTTCACTGAACGACCTGATCCACCCGTCGTTTGCCTTTTTGACCGGAGCGTCGCTGGTGTTCTCTGTTTCGGCACGTTCGAGAAAAGGCCAGTCGCAATGGCATATGACACTGCATGCGCTGTGGCGCTCAGTGGCGCTGATATTCCTCGGGATTTTCCTGCGCAGTGTGGACCGTGACATGACGCACTGGACCTTTGACGAGACTTTGACCCAGACCGGTCTGGGTTACATGGCGGTGTATGCTTTGGCTTACTGCTGCACACGGACACGGTGGATCTGGTTGGGCATCATCCTGACCGCCTCATGGCTGATGTATGCCTGCTATCCCATCATGCCGCCGCATGCCAATCCGATGGACTTCAACACTCCGGAAGGCTGGCAGCATGATTTCACCGGCTTTTTTGCGCACTGGAATCACAACCGCAATGTGGGCTGGAGCTTTGACCGCTGGCTGCTCAACCAGTTCCCGCGGGAGAGCCCCTACCTTGGATATCTGGGCGGTTACACCACGCTGAACTTTATCCCAACCATCGCCACCATGATCCTAGGCCTGATGGCAGGCACCTGGATCAAGCGAGGAGAGCAGCCGGCCAGGCTGCTCATGGTCGCGAGTGTGGCCTGCCTTGCCTTCAGTTTTGTGCTGCACTTCGGCGGCATCTGCCCGATCGTGAAACGGTTGTGGACTCCGGCTTGGGTGTTTTTCAGCGGCGGCGGCTGCCTGCTGATTTTGGCGGCTCTGTATCAAATCATTGATGTCAGGCAATGGCGGCGCTGGTCCTTTCCCTTCCTGGTCGTCGGCGTGAACTCGCTGGCTTTCTATGTGATGCGCCACACACTGGACATCTGGTTTTCCGAAACTCTTCAGAAACACTTCGGCACCCGCGTCTTTGATGTCTTTGGCCAGGAGCTCAGGCCGGTCACCATTGGATTTTGCACCTTCGTGGCTTTTTGGCTGGTGGCGCTGTGGATGTACCGCCGCAAGATCTACATCAGGCTATAAGGCCTGCAGCGACCGGATCAGATCACTGTGTGGCGCCAGCACAAATTTTGGCGTCTCCCGGGTGGCATCCATGCAGCCTCCCTCGGCATAGATTCCCCGACCATCGCGATAGCGGTGCATGCGCTCAAAGATGCGTGCGGAGTTCTCGGGAGAGGCCAGGGTCTCTGCCACGAGCTGGTCCACCTTGTTTTCGTCCATTTGCAAATCACCCTGCGCATCTCGAAAAGTGGCGTGGCTCCAGTGATAAATCTCGACGCACTTGGAGAGCAGATTAAAAGGCTGGTCGCGTTTCCAGAAATTCACGAACATTCCACCGCCCAGGTAGAACACCCAGGAGCCTTCAAAGCCGCGGACATCCGACGAATGGGAATCGGGATTGCGAAACCAAACGCGATCTCCAGGAACATAGTAGTGCATGGGAAGAGGATCCTCCAGTGCGCCCAGTTCATTGAGGAAGACATCTTGAAACTGCTCGAATGAAATCGCCTTTTTCTCCCACTGAGCCTGCAGCTGGCACAGCAGTTCGGGATGACTGGTCCGGGCCTCCTCGGCAATCGCGAGCAGGATCACATACTCGGTGGCCCGATTGCAGGAGAAAGAATACACTTGTTTGCCAACTCCGGGCTGACAGGCCTTTTTCAGAGAGTCGATCAAAAGACTGCCGGGAATGAGAACGAAGCCTGTTTCTTCCGAATGACGCCAGCAGTCCACCGGACGCTCGATGGCGGATGTGTGGAAGTTCAAGCAGGTTCGGGAAGCGTTGACGACGATGTTCCGACGGATTCTGACTGCAGCCATCAATTCCTCAGCACTTGGAAACTCCAGCAACACCGGGCAATTCAGCAACGTCAGCCAGATCTCGCGCAGCAGGTCATCCTCCCGGCGGCGGACATCGAGCTTGAGCGTTTCAGCGAGTCTGAGGGTGTCAAAGCCGGGCATCCATGCTGAGGCTTGATGTTCGGCAAGGTGAAGCAGCAGGCAGGCTGAGCCAGAGAAGGTTTGCTCATGGCACACCACCCAGGTTTCCATCCCAAGACGACTCCATTCCGAAGATAAAAGCGACCTGCCGGAGGAGGAGGCAAATCGAATGCAAATACCCGATTTCATCCTCAGCCAAGCACTGGGTTGCAAGCTGAGAGAAAGGACGGCCAGGAATGACCACTGGGCTGAGTATGAATGTAAGGCATGAAGTGAAGTCGTGTTCAGGCAGCACCTCTGCTGCCTTTAGAACACGTGACTTCGACCCCAGTTCCTTCCTTATTTACGAATTTATTCGTAGGTGCTCAACCCTTTAATGATCGCCTGATCAGCCAGTCCATAGGCCCATGCGGCGCCCACGGCGGCGAGAACGTTGTGAACATTGAAGCTAAAATGACCAGCGAGCGGCATGGCCACCTCACTCAGTGCGCACAGACGGCGCTCATTTTCTCCTTCGGCCAGATAAACCGCCTCGTCCCGCACGAAGGCAGCGCGACCACCTTTGGCGCGATGGGCAACGACCCCAGGATTATCCGCCATGCGAGAGAAGAACATAACACTGCAGCGGCAGTGCTCCGATTCAGCCATACCAGCCACGAGAGCATCATCGGCATTGAGCACGGCAGTTCCCTCTGGAAGCACGACGTCCACCACGCAGCGCTTCACCTTCGTCATCTGTTCCAGGGTGTCTATGTAGCCCAGTCCGAGGTGTTCGGTGCCCACATTGAGCACCACGCCGATCTGGCAGCGATCGTAGCCGAGGCCCTCGAGAAGAATTGATTCAGCACTGGTCTCGCAAATGGCGATCTCCGTCCAGGGATGCAGCAAGACCCCGTGCGTGCCGCTGGTGCGGTCCCCCTTGTTCGTGCAGGCGCGGCGCGCTCCCAGTTGCAATCCACCGCTGTGGCACACACCGAGAAATTTTCCGGTGTCGCTCATCAGATGCGCCAGCAGCCGGGTGGTGGTGGTCTTGCCATGAGTGCCGGTAATGCCGATCACGGGAATGCGGCCATTTTTTCCAGCTGGGAACAGCATGTTGACGATCGCCTCCCCCACGGGCCGCACCTCGCCGGTAGCTGGACGCAGGTGCATGATGAGCCCCGGGCTGGCATTCAGCTCCACCACAGCACCGCCCTGTTCTTCTAGGGGTTTGGCGATGTCCGTGCAAACCACGTCAACACCGCAGATATCAAGACCCGCGACCTGCGCAGCGATGGTGACGTGATCACGATTGCGTGGGTGAACCAGGCCAGTGACCTCGGTGGACCAATTGGCAAAACGCGAGATCAGCACACGCTCACCAGCATTGGGAATCGAGTCGGGCTGGTAATCTTGTTTCTCCAGCTCCGAGAGAATCGCAGGATCCCACTCTTCCGTGTCAATCTTTGACCATGGGCAAAAGTCACTCACTCCGCGCAGCGGATTGGTGTTTAGCTGGGTGTCCACCAACACGCCGATCGTATCGGTACCGTTGCCCATGACGACCGCGTGATCGCCACGGCTGGCGGCGATCAATTCCCCGCCGACGACCAGCAGACGGTGATCATTGCCGGGAATGAAGCGCTCCACCATGACGCCATCGCCTTCGGTCGAGGCAGTTTGAAATGCGCTCTCCACCTGCTCACGCGTGGTGAGGTTGATGAACACGCCACGGCCATGATTCGCATCTTGCGGTTTCACCACCACAGGAGTGCCGATGTCCTCAGCCGCTTCCCAGGCGTCGTCTGGATTGGCAACGACTCGTCCTTCAGGGACGGGAACCCCTGCTTTGCTCAACAAGGTACGCGTCAGATCTTTGTCCTGCACGATGTGCTCCGCAATGGCCCCCGTGCGATCTGTCTCCGCGGTCCAGATGCGGCGCTGATTCACCCCCTGCCCCAGTTGCACCAGACTGCGGCCCTCCCGAAGTCGACGCCATGGGATGCCGCGTTTTTCTGCGGCGGCAATGATGGCGTTGGTGCTGGGACCGAGCGCATTGCGGTCCACCACGCGCTTCATACGCGCCACGGCGTCTGCGATGTCATAGTCCTTGCCGGCATATCCGGCCAGGAGGATCTCGCGCGCCTCGCGCATGCAGGCTTCCGCCACCACCTCATCCAGATACTCGATGACCACTTTATACAGGCCTTCCACGCAGGTTTCCCGCGCCTTGCCAAAACCGACGGTGTGTCCGGCCAGAGTCTGTAGTTCCAAAGTCACATGCTCCAAAATGTGCCCCGGCCAGGTGCCGGTGTCGAGCCGCTGAAAAAAGCCGCCGCGCTCGCCGATGCTGCAGCGGTGCTCGATCATGCCCGGGAACCACTTCTTGAGCTGTTCGGAAAAACCCGGAACGATATCTGAAGACGTGTCCTTGAGGCCCCCCAAATCCACCCAGGCTTCCAACACACGATCGTTCGTCCAGATGTTGGGTCCGCGGAGAAAATGGATTTCACGAATGTCGAGATCTGTCATAGCGGGCCGATGTTACTAGCGAGTCTGCAGGAGGCAAGGACTCGCCGCTGGCAGATGGCGCTTTGGTTTGTGCCGGGTCGGCGGCACATAGCCCTTGCCTTCGCCGTCAGAACGCCTTGAATTCGCCACCCATGCTGCTCCCCCTCGAAGACCTGTTTAATGATGTGATCGCCAAGTCCATGCGTGGGCTTGGAATCAATGACGCCGACCTCGCCGCCCGCTCCGGCGCCAGTGTCGAAGACATTGCCGCTGCCAAATCCGGCAAAGTGGATGACCTTGTGCTGCGCAAAATCGCCCCGCACCTGCAGCTTGAAGGCTTGTCGCTTGTGGCCATGGCACATAATGAATGGCGTCCAATGCCCGTCAACGTGTCCGGCCTGGAGCAGTTCAACACCACGTACCACGATATGACGGTGAACGCATATCTCGTTTGGGACGCAGAAACGAAAAACGCGGTGGCATTCGACACCGGGACTGATGCTACCCCCATGATCAACTTCATCCAGAAAAAGGGGCTCAATCTCAGCCTCATCTTCCTCACACACACGCATCCGGACCACATTATGGATCTCGCCAAATTGTCCGCTGAGGGTGCCGTCACGGCCTTTGTCCATGAGAAGGAACCCTGCCCCGGTGCGAAAACCTTCCAGCTCAGCGATACCGAGGCGTGGGAATCGGGCGGTCTGCGCATTGAGGCACGCAGCACCTGGGGCCACTCGAAGGGCGGCATCACCTATCTTGTCAGCGGTTTGAAGCACCCCATCGCCATCGTGGGAGACGCCCTGTTCGCCTCCAGCATGGGCGGCGGCATGGTTTCGTATGCTGAAGCCCTTGCCACCAACCGGAAAGAGATCTTCACCCTGCCAGACAACACGGTGATCTGCCCCGGCCACGGCCCCATGACCACCGTCGGCGAAGAAAAAGCCCACAATCCGTTTTATCCTGAGTTCAAGTAAACCCAACCAGCCCAACCCATCATGTCCCAAACCGTTGCATTCGTCGGAGTCGGTAAAATGGGGGCCAACATGGCCCGCCGCCTCAAAGATTGTGGTTACAATATCACTGCTGTTCTCGATGTGAACACACAGGCCGCCGCTGATCTGGCCGCTGAACTCGGCTGCAAAGCCTGCACCAAACTGGCCGACATCACCGCCGCCGCCGATGTCATTTTCACCGTGGTGACCAACGACGCTTCGATGCGCGGCATCTTCCTCGGCAGCGGGGACAGCCTGCTCACAAACGCCAGCGACAAGATTTTCATCAATTGCGCCACTCTTTCTCCGGCGATTCATCGCGAGGTGTATGACGCGGCGACCAAAGCGGGCGCTCACAGCCTGGAAGCCTGCATGGCCTCCTCCATCAGCCATGCCCGTGAAGGGAAACTCTACCTCATGCTGGCGGGTGATGAAGCCATCTATCAGCGGGTGCAGACCATGATCGAGCAGATGAGTGTGAACCGCCGTTTCATCGGTGGTCCGGGCCGGGCCGCCGAAGTGAAAGCCCTCGTCAACATGGTCATGAACATCAACACCGCCGGTCTTGCTGAAGGCCTGGGGCTCGCCGCCGCGCTCGGCCATGATTTGAACATGATCCGCGAGGTCTTCAGCCAGACAGGGGCGAATTCCCGCGTGTTGGAAACCGACAGCGCCGACATGGTGGCCCGCGAGCATGACTGCTGGTTCTCCGCCGAGCATGCCGCCAAGGACAGCGGGATTGCAGCCGAAGTGGCGAAGACCGTTGGCCTGCATCTGCCGCTCAATGATGCCACCAAGGCGCAGTATGAGAAGATGGTCTCGCTGGGTCTGGGTGGGCTCGACAAGAGCGGCATTGCTGAACTGACTTTTAAAGGTCGACACGCGTAAAGTTGATCCTTCGCGCCGGAATGGAGTCCAGTTGCGGCGCAACTGGACAACTTTACTGCGGCGCACTGCCCAACTTCAATACTTCCAGTTTCTTGCCCACCTTGTGGCGTTGCAGCTCCCGCCCGCCGGCAGAGGGGCGCATGATCAACGTCTGACCGATGCGGACGGGGATCATGGCTTCTTCGCCTGCCTCGAGAGAACGCACGAAGATCTCATTGTCCGCGCCCGGTGACAGACCAAAAATTCGCACCGCACCCGTGTGGTTGTTGGTGATGACGACTTCGGCGGGATCACCCGCGTTGGGCGGAGGTTTGACGGCGGTGGCCTCGGGCGGCAGCGGTTTGAGCGGAGGCATTCCGGAATTTTCCGGAACCGGCTGCGCGGGCATGACAGAGGGCACTGATGAAGGTGTATTCTTGGCTGGAGACCTGGCGCTGATGAACGCCGGCTCCTTGATTTCTGCCGCTTTGGCTGTGTTCTCGGGACGCTTTGGCTCCTTTGCCGCACCGCAGTCAAACTGATCCAGCAGCTCCTCGCGGCGCACTTCCAGCGGCAGATCGCGGTAGATTTTCAGGGAGCGCCCGCGCCGGACAAGATCATCAATCTCAGGCGTACTGAAAGCATTGGGATCAAACGGCGCCGTGCGCTGGCGGTCGAGAGTTTCAAACTCCTGAGTCAGCACTCCCCGGCGCTGCAGCTTGAGATTCAGATCCGTCTGTGCAGCACCTGCATTGCGATTAAACTGCGCCTGCAAATTCGCCACGTTTGCGCCCATCTGCGCATTCTGGTTTTGGATGACCTGCATCTGCTGGCGGATCTGCTGAATCTCCACCTGATGCTGCTGGATCTCCGCCATGATGGCCTGCGTGCCCGCGCCCGGCTGCTGCATGCCGGGGCGCATGCCCGGCTGCGTGGTGGGAGATTGCGGCATCTGCTGCTGCGCAGCCCCCTGAAGCCGCACCTGGTCCTGCGCCATACAAACGTTGATCTGCTGCAATCTCGCATTCAGAACCTGTAGTTGCACCGCATTGGCCTGCTGCTGCTGCGTGAACCCGGCCACTTGGATGCGATACTGCTGGTCAAACTGGTTCACACTGGCCTGCAAAGTTTGAATATCGGGATCAAGCGCGGCAACCTCTTTGCTAATGGCGGTCTGCCGCTCCGCCAGACGTGCGATCTCCGCGTTGCGCTTCTCCGTGATGCCTGCCATCAGCGTGTTGCGCGCAGCATCCTCCGCAGCTTTGAGCTTTCCGTATTCAGCCGCCACATGGTCACGCGCCTTCGTGCATTCGGACAGGAGGTCGCCTTTGAAGGCAGCGAGCAGTTCGCGCTCCAGCAGCACGGCATCACCAGCGCTCACCTGATCTTTCCAAGGTCCCTGAATCAAACCCAGTCCAATGCCGCAGACATGCGCCGTGTCCTTCGCCGCCTGGGTGGATGCACGAGTCGAATAATGATTCTGCGCCAGCGAGCGGATTTCACGAACGGCCTCGGTGGTCTGATGCAGGCACAGGGTCATCCACACTCTTGCCTCACACGCACGATCCCAGGTGGTGCTGTCGCTTTTCTTGCCAATTGCTGCCGAGAGGCTCTGCTGTGCAGCGGGGTAATCCCCCGCACTGAGCAGCGCGAGCGCATGGGCGTAGTTCACGCTGCCATCTTTGGCATCCGCCTTCATCGCACGCTGATAGGCCCGCTCCGCTGCGGCCTTCGCCTGTGGCGACGGTCCCCAGCCCTCGTTCACGATGGCGCGCACATAGCCATGGAGGAGTTCATTGCAGGGTTTGAGTTCAAAGATGACGTTTCCATCCTTGTCGCACTTCACTGTCAAATCTCCGGTGAACGGCTCGCACTCGGGGGCGTCGATAGCGACGGTGTACCTTCCCTCCGCGAGATCCTTCGCGCTGTATTCGCCCTTCGCATCCGTCACGAAAGGTTGGTTGAGCGGTGAGGGGAGGTTCCCTGCGGGCTGGAGCACGAGCCGCGCATTCGCCACCGGCACACGGGCATCATTCGAACGGTCGTTTCCACTGCTGATGCGTTTCACGACGAGAACGGCCAGATCGCACTTCTCGCGTTTAGGCGGCGTCTTCGAAAGAAGGAAATCATGCACGTATTCGAGGGTGCCTTGGGGCACGGTGAAACCGCGCCCCGCATCCTCCGGCGCGAAGCCGGCTGCTGTGACGCGATAGGCGTAGTCCGCAGGAGGCAGATTTTTGATCTCATAATAACCGCCGGGGGAACTGGCCGAGGCAGTCGCCACCACCTTACCACCCGGGCCGGAGAGCAGCTCCACTTTCGCTCCGGGAACTGGACCGAGGTTCTCGCCTTTTTCAGTCTGACCATACACCCGACCATGCACGGCAGGCAGGACGATGTTTGACTGCGGCGGCGAGCTGCCGGGCTTTGCCTCACGTGTGAGGAGGAAGTCATGCACATACTCGCGTGTGTCCTGCGGCATGGCAAAGCCGCGCATTTCATCTTCATCACGGAATCCGGCTGCGGTGACCTTGTAACGATAAGCCCCCGCCGCCAGCGTGGCGATCTGGTAGTAGCCGTACTCGTTGGTTGTCACCGTCGACGAAGCGGCGCCCGCCTCACTTTTCAATTCGATCTTCGCATGGGCCACCGGACCGAGGTTTTCGCCCTTTTCATTCTGACCGTAAACACGGCCATGTACGCCGCCATCCGCCGCATGCAGCAGCGGCGCCCCAAGGAGAATGAAAAGAGGCAGGAGCGTTTTCATGGCGTGTTGTCAGGGACAAGACGGACTCCGAGCACACCGACGGCGTCCGTCGCATCCGCGGTGTTCAGCGTGACCATGTAGGTGAGCGTGACGTACATCGTGCCCGTGCCGGCCTGGGCGGTGTAGGCGGGAAAATTGAAGGCGGGCGGACCCGCGAAAGAATAACTGGCGCCATTCACAGGATCGAGCGGGTAGCCGACAAAATTGTTTGCCGCCATGCGGTCAAACCGCAAGGGCATGTCCACCAGCAGCAATGGCTGAGATTTGGCCAAGGAAACTGCTGGCACCAGGCTGGTGGTTTGCAGTGTGAAGAACGGCTGCGCACCAAAGGGAAGCGGCATGACATTGCCCGCAGTATTGCGCCGGATGGGTCCGCTGCTGAGCTCTGCACGCGCAAGCACCTGGGCTTTGGTGGCAGGCGAAGAACCACCCACGAAGGCGATGTATGCCACGGCACGCAGACCATTGGCAGCCGCTGGCAGTGGCACCAGTCCTTCGAACCGAACGGTGATCATCTCGCTGCCATTGCCAGTGGGACGCGCCGCCGTGCTCCATGCGGGCAGCGTGACCGCGCCGGGGATGTTTTCATGACTGGCAAACAGGAGGCCAAAATGGCTGCCATGCTCGGCTGTGAGGCTCCACGCATTGCGAATGGCCAGCGGATCCGCCAAGGCCATGCCCTGCCATTTTAGAAACGGCGGCGTCACCGTGGGTGTGACCTGAAAGCTGGGTGCAGGTGCATTGCCGAGGCCAAAGGGCGGCAGAATGCCTCCGCGTTTCAGCCCCACATTGGCCGTCGTCGTACCCGCTGGGAACAATGGCAGCAGCGAACCATTGGCCGCAGTGATCACATTCCCCAAGGGGCCCAGCGCGGTAACACGCGGCTGCACATAGAGGTAAAGCGCCTCCGCGGAACCCGCCGTCAGCAGACCCGCGATGGCAGCCCGATTGATGGGTGGCATCAAGGCACTCGTGGCTCCGGGAAAACCACCGATCTTGGTCGCCATAGGAGTGATCAACACCGGCGCGGCTTTGTGCGGCAGCACGGCAAACAGATCGACGCGCCAGGAGGCGATGCTGGAAGTGTTGCCACCCACATTCCAAGTCACCGTCACCGCATCACCATCACACACGATCGGTGTGGCAGGAGCAATGCGCACGCCGCTGATCAGGGGTGCTGCAGGCGGTGGCAGAGGGAAGAGCAATTGTGCCAGTGCATTGAGCAGCGGGAACAGTCCACCGCCCGGAGGCGGCAGGCCACCCGGCAAAATGGTGCGCATAGGCGGCAGCAGCGGGGGCGGGGGGAGCGGAGGAATCGGGGGAACAATCACCAGTGGCGGTTCCGGCGGCAATGGCACTGCGGGAGGAGGGCTTGGGAGCGTCATGCCTGATTTCCACACCGGCACCTCCGTGGCTGTGGCCGTTGGCCGCATCAGATCTCCTGCTTCATTGTAATAGGCAGCAGGAGTGAGCCAGATCTCAGGCAGTGTCTTCTGATCCTCCGGCTGCTTGTCACTGTCATAAACCACCTGCCCATCGGCCTCAATCTTCACACTTTGTAGCTGGGCACGATCCGGAATTTTGTTGGTGGGAGCGCCGCTGCCGATGATGCCCACGCCGGGTGTACTCAAAGTTTCTTTGGTGAGCGGATTCATCGCCAGCTCAAATGCGGCGAGGTCAAAAAGCTGAGGCTCGTTGACATCACGCAGCGGGTCCATCTCCGAAGACAGCAGGAACTTCCGCGCACCGGCCACGAGATACACCGGATTACGTGTCCCCTGCTGCGGTCCTTTGCCGCCTGTGAGCGTGATGCGCAGGTTCTCCACCTTGGCGCCTGCCGGTCTTGCAGCATTCAAAGCTTCATCACTTTCTTCAAACCATGGAACCGCTCCCACGACGCGTCCGCTGAGAGCGCGAACCAGCGCATGAGTGGTCTTGAGTTCCGCTTTTTCCTTCTCGGTCAGATTCGTCGCATTCGTCTTCGCCTCATAGTCCGGCAGCAGTTTCATGAGGCTGGCACGGCTCGATGCCAGCTTCTCCTGCGCCCGTGCATCCACCAGACCGTTCGCAGCAAAGAGCTTGCCGTTCACCTCAATGCGATACCCCGCCAGAACCCAGTCACTGCGCCCCTGCGAAGCAAAGCCAATGCGCTGCAGGTCCCCGCACTTCACTCCCGTCAGCAATTGCTGCGAAGTGCGCAGGGCATCGAGTCCGGCATCATCATCCTTTGCAGAAAATTCAAATGTCGCCATCTGCCCCGGCTGAATGGCATCCGACATGCCCTCCAGCGATGACTTGTGCGGAAATGCCGCAAACGACGGCTCCCGTTTCACACCACCCAGCGGATACAAGCGCAGCGGAAAGCCGAGGCCCAGGTGCACATCCACAGGTTCGCTCAAAGCTGCGCCGCCAGTGCCGACGCCCAGTGTGATCTTGATCGACTCCACCGGCTCGTCCGCCGGCAGCATGCCTTTCTCAAACGGAGTGCGTGGCAGCCCCTCATGCTTCACCGGCACTTCCACCTCCTCGCCCGGAACTGCAGCGGCGGGCGGTTGCGCTGACGATGTCGCCTTTGCCAGCAAGGATGGATCCACCTTCGTCACATACAAAGCACCGGCGCCAAGAACTCCTCCCAAAAGAAGGCCTGTGAACAGCTTGCCCCATCCAGCGGGCCGCCTGGCAGAGGATGCAGGATCATCAGAGGAACCGTTGCTCATGGCATTTCGGGGTTTGATTCAGTCTGCTCCACACAGACAAACCTGCATGGGGATTGGTTCGATATTACCGCTCACTGCGGGGCGGGTGCAATCCTAAACTTAGGCTAGAATGCCCGAGGCCACCTCGCCGCTGACGTTTGTCAGACGAAAGTTTCGACCGCCATACGAATACGTGAGCTTGGTGTGATCCAGACCAAGGAGGTGCAGGATCGTCGCATGCCAGTCGTGGATGTGCATGGGGTTGAGTTCGGCCTTGTGGCCCACCTCATCCGTCGCGCCATATGTGAGGCCGCCTTTCACACCGCCCCCCGCCATCCAGATGGAGTAGCCTTTGTGATTATGATCGCGGCCATCACCGCTCTGCGCGTAAGGTGTGCGGCCAAATTCTCCCGCCCACACGACGAGGGTGTCCTTGAGCATGCCGCGTGATTTCAAATCCGTCAGCAGGGCGGCAATGGGCTGATCTGTCGAGGCGCAGTTCGTGGCCAGCAATTCGCGCAAACGATTGTGATGATCCCAGTTCCCCGGAGATGCGATTTCGATGAAGCGCACTCCGGCCTCAGCCATGCGCCGTGCGAGCAGGCATTGCCGCGCGAACTGATCTTTTCCCTGCCCGATGCCATACAGTTTAAGAATGTGCTCCGGTTCGCTGCGGAGGTCGAGCACTTCGGGAACTTCGCTCTGCATGCGGAAGGCGAGTTCAAAGGATTCGATCGCGCCTTCGATCTCAGGATGAACCCCATCACGCTCCAGTTTGCGTTCGTTCAGGCCGCGAATGAGATCAATCTGCGCCCGCTGAAGGTCACGCGGAATATTGGCATTCGCGATGTTCTTCATTGGCGGGCCGGGAGTTGCATCCTTTTTTAACAGCGCGGCATAGAGCTCTGGCAGCTGTGATCCGCCGATCCGCGTGCCCTGGCAGATCGCCGGCAAAAAAGCGCTGCCGTAGTTCTGCGCGCCGCCATTGTCCGCCGGAGGATTCAGCGTGATGAAGCCAGGCAGATTTTCATTCTCGGTGCCGAGGCCATACAGTGTCCAGGCACCCATCGAGGGTCGCACAAACTGAAAGCTGCCCGTGTGCATCTGCCCGAAGGCCTGAGCATGATTCGGCAGATCGGTGTGCATGGAATTGATGATGCACAGATCATCCGCATGCTGTGCCAGTTTGGGGTACAGCGTCGTAATCCATTGCCCCGACTTCCCAAACTGCTTCAGTGGATGCACTGGGCCAAACAATTTGGCTCCCGACGAATCGCGGCCCAAACTCGCAGTCTGTCCATCACGCTTGATCAGCTCCGGCTTGTGATCAAACAGATCCACATGCGAGGGGCCACCGCGCATTGTGAGGAAGATCACGCGCTTTGCGCGCGCAGGAAAATGCGGCTGCTGTGCTGCCAATCCGCTCTTCGCCTGCGCCAGCGCAGAAAAGGCCAGCCAGCCGATGCCGGACGACAGCGTCGTCAACATCTCACGTCGTGTATGGATCGTGTTCATGGTGTTTAATCAACGAAGCGAAACTCTGCGCTCGCGAACAGCGACTGGCAGAATGCCGTCAGCAACTTCAACTCGTCTGCGGCTCGGGTGCGAAGGAATTTATCGACCAGCACAACCTCGCTGGCTTTTGGCAGTCGATTGAAGCAAAGCTGAAACGCAGCATGCACGCGGTCGGGTGATGATTGAATCCGTTTTGCCAGCGCCGCCGCCTGTTCCTGCACAAAGGGACCATTGAGAAGGTAGAGCGCCTGCAGAGGCACATTGGTCACATCGCGGTCACCCGTGACGAGATTGGGATTGGCCACGTCAAACTGCTCCAGCACGTCCGGCATGTGATCCCGCAATACAGGAAGATAGATCGAACGACGCTTCGAGCCATCGAGATCGGACGGCAGTTTTGTGTTGAAGCCGATGAGCGACACCGACTGCCCGTCAAGCTCCGCCACGAGTGAGCCGGGCCTGCGCGAGGTATCAAGCACACCTGCAACCGCGAGCATGGAATCGCGAATCACTTCGGCATCGAGACGACGTTTGTTAGCACGCCAGAGCAGACGGTTGTCCGGATCTTTGTTGAAGGCTTCACTGCGATGCGTGGAAGCCTGCCGGTAGGTTTCCGACATCACGATCTCCTTGATCAGTTTCTTCACTGACCAGCCGCCGTCCATGAAACGAAGGGCGAGATGATCAAGCAGTTCCGGATGGCTCGGCCGTTCACCACTGAAGCCGAAGTTATCGACTGTACGGATGATTCCCGCGCCAAACAGATGCCGCCACACACGATTTGCCATCACGCGGGCGGTGAGCGGATTTTCACGGCTGACAAGCCACTGTGCCAGTTCAAGCCTGCCGCTGTGATCCTTCGGCAGCGCCGCCTTGATCCCCATGACCTGCGGAAAGCCGCGCGGCACCTGCTTCACTGGATGTGCGATCTCGCCCCGATCATAAAGCTGCGAATCTTGAATGCGTTTCGCGTCTTGCACGCCCATGCACAAGGGCAGTGCATGCCCTTGGTCATCCACGGTTTCCAGCTGTCCTTCAATACCGCCGCGAGTCCATAGGATGCGGATCGCATTTCCCAGAAGCTTGTTGGCTTCAGCGCTGATGTCGCGGCCCTCCAGCTTCGCTTTGGTGATGTATGCGTTCTGCGCAATCTCCTCGGCGTTGAGCTTCGCTAGATCATTCTTGAGCTGCTTCACACGGTCCGCCGTCACGGCACGATTTGGGATGACCTGCCCCGGCAATTCTGGCAGGCGGATGAGATGGCCGTGGTTGTTGTTCTCTGAGTCGATCCAGTTTCCGTAGAAGGTCTGCGTGCTTTTGAAAATGCCCGCAAGTGCGTAGTAGTCTTCCATGCTGAAGGGCTCGGTCTTGTGATCATGGCAGCGAGCGCAGGCGATCGAACTGGCGAGCACCGCCCGTGTCACGGTATCTAGCTGTTCATCGGCCACATCCGCCGCAAACTGCGCCGGGTTCATTTCATTGAGGCCCTTGGGACCGAGAGCGAGAAATCCCGTGGCGATGAGCAACCGGCCCCGCTCCGCGTCTTCCTGCGCAGGAAGCAGATCTCCCGCGATTTGTTCGGTGATGAAGCGGTCAAAGGGCACATCCTCATTCACCGCGTCGATGACGTAATCACGATAACGCCACGCATGCGGAAAGGTCAGATTGGATTCACGACCGTTGGATTCCGCATAGCGCGCCACATCCAGCCAGTGGCGGCCCCAGCGCTCGCTAAAGCGTGGACTGCGCAGCAGTTCATCCACCGTTGCCTCCAGTTTATCTATGGAAAAAGCCGCCGCCTGCTCCGGTGTCGGCGGCAGGCCGATGAGATCGAAATACAATCTGCGCAGCACCACCACAGGTTCCGCCGCAGGCGCGGGTTCAAGGCCCTGCTCCCTCAACTTTGTTCGAATGAATCCATCAATCGTGCCAACAACCAGCTTCGGCTTTTGATAGCTCCAAAATTTCCGCCCTGACTCCACATCCACCGGCGGACGTTCCGCAGTCTTCACTGCAGATTCACGCGGATCCGCTGCCCCCGCCTTTATCCAGGTTTCAAAGTCCGCAACGACCGCGTCCGGCAGCTTTGGCTTCTTCGGTGGCATTTCGAGATCTGGATCGCTGTGCTTGATCGCCGCCAGCAGCAGACTTTTCGTCGCGTCACCAGGCACCACCGCAGGCCCGGTATCGCCCCCGGCGCGAATCCCTTGCTTCGTGTCCAGAATCAGCCCGCCCTTTGATTTGCCTGATTCTACCGAGTGGCACTGATAACAATGCTTCACCAGCACCGGGCGAATCTTGGTTTCGAAGAACGCCAGATCCCCGCTGCGCGCGGACACAGTGAGGAGAAGCACCCAAAGCAGTAGCTGCGGCTTCATGAGGAGAGACAAACGAAGCCGCGATGCCATTCATAGCAACCGCTAAAACGCCCACCGAAGACGCACACCGCCTAGTATTCATCAACCATGGACCGAGCAACACGCACTGTCCTGGACGGCACTGATTTTGAAGATGAAATGAGCCCCCCAGAAGGAAAAAGATGCATGGCGTGTTGGAGAGGGCTCATGCCCTCACCGCAGGTGAGAATGCGCATGGCTCCTGCCATTCAACAAATTTTGACCTGACCAAACACGTCAATTTTTTGCGCCAACGATGAACTTCCCATCTCATTCATAAAAAATCCGCAGAGGTCGGCTGACCTCTGCGGATACGTTCTATATAGTGCCGGATTACTTGCCGGTGGCAATGACCGTGCCATTCAGGTCCACAATGGAAACGCTGGTGATGGAAGAGCCGGGGGTGCAGTAAATCTGGGAGGAGCCGGTAGCGCTGCCACCTGCCACACTCATGGAACCACCAAGGAACGGATAGAACGTGCCGCCTGCGCCATTGACAACGATAAACAACGGCGAGCCGTCAGGTGTGTCGAGAGAACTGACCGAAACGTCCACCGTGATGAGTGAGAGGGTGGGGTAGTAAGGGTCGATGCGATAAGTGCCACCGCAGGTCGGGGTAGAGCTGTTGTAACTGCTCGCGGTGAACGTCAAAGTTCCCGTGACCAGCGGCTGAACAGGCGTGCTGGGAATAGGAGGCAGCGTCACAGGAGTTGTCGTGCTTTTGCCGCCGCCCCCACCACCGCCGCCTGAGGCTCCCCCGGTTTTAACCGCGCCTTTGCTGGTTCCGGGAATGGGATCCGTTGCTCCATTCTTGGCATGGGCAGCGGAGGAGAGGAAAAGACCGCTGAGGGTGAGGCAGGCCAGAAGCGTCTGATAAGGGAGGATGAGTTTCATATGCTAGTTGGTTTGTGTGTGGATGCTGACTTTTCTCATCACCATCAGTGGTGATGAATTACACACGAATTATTAAGCCACCGCTGCAAAACAGGAAGATCGCCACCGTAACGTGGTTGTTACCATCCTGCCAAACTGTTACGTTTTACCCCTTGCTCATCCATGCCTGCATCCGTCCTCAAAAACGGACCGTGAGCTGCAGCGCCAGCATGTGTGACAGAGGGCGAAACGAAACACTCTCATGCTGCAGGCTGTATTGCAGCTTGAGCTGGGTATGCGCCGTCATGCGATAACCGGTGGCGGCGTCCACTCGCCACATGTCCGGAAACCACGGGGAGCCCCCGCCTGCACCATCAGACATTCTGGAAAAATGCATCTGGTTCCAACGCACCGCGCCGAACAACTGCGGCGTGAACTTGTACTTGACCTCGATGTAATAGCCCAGCGTGTCGGCATTGCCTGCATTCGGCACCTGGAAGCGCGCCTCAAAGACCTCCGCCCAAAGCTGCCAGTGATGCCAGGCAAAGCTGATGTCCTGCGCGATCACCTGCTGATGATAATCACCCGGCCCTGCACCGGAAGGCAGACTGGCAAAGGCTCTCGGCAGCAGATAGGCGCCTTCGCTGTAGGACACGCCAATATTCCACGCCTGATCCGGCCGAAAGCCGATGCGCGAACTGATCGTTGGATGCGAGAAGTTCATGGAGCGAAGCTCCCAGGACTCGGGGCGTGAGGCCAGGCTGGAGTTCTTGATCTCGGCAGCGTAGTCAAACTTTCCAATCAGTCCGGAGACTGAAGCTCCCGTGGCATAAGACGGTCCCCAGACCACCGGATTGTAGTCATAGCGATCATCCGTGGCCCCGGAAAGAAACTGTTTGACAGTGGCGGGTATCTCCGCGTCATAAATGGCGGTGAAGTTGTCATACAACATCGGCGCATTGATGAACGGATTTTCCCAGGACTGATGGCGTCCGACCCAGTTCCCAACCACCGTGGCGAATTTGCCTATCTGAAGATTGAAACGACCATCAAGCCAGGGTGTCAGGCGCAGCGCGTATTCATCCAGGCGGAGTTGCGTGGTGTTGTCACGTGGATTGAAACCCCGGTCAAAACGTGACTGCACAAAGCCGTATAAATGCTGCCCCATCTGCACATCGGCAAACATGATGAGGCGTGGATTAAAGAAGTCGCGCCTGGAGGTGAATACAGATCCCAGAGGAGTACCACTGAAGCGATAGGCTTCAAGATTGGCCAGCCCGCTGATCTTGCCATGGACCTCACCGGCCAGCGTGCTGAAGCTCAGCGCCTCTTCGACACGATCCAACACATCGTCGGCACGTGCGGAAATGAAGCAGGTGAGAATGGCAATGATTGTGATGAAACAGACAGGATTCATGCTGAGTCCTCCTTGGTGGCGAGCAAGAAAGTGGCTTTAAACTCTGTCCAGCCAGAATGAGAGTACACAAGGCTCAGTTCGCCGCCATGGAGCCGTGCCAGTTCACGCGCCAGATCGAGACCGAGACCATGTCCTGGCGTGCCCTCATTGGCCGCTGCACGATGAAACCGCTCGAAGACATGCGGCTGTGCCAGCTTCGGAATGCCGACACCGCTGTTTCCCACACACAAGCTCACCTGTGACTGCTCCACCGTGGCCGCGATGTGCACACGCCCGCCTTGCTCATTGTACTTCCAGGCGTTCTCCAGCAGGTTTTGCAGGATGATCGCCGTGTAGCGTTTCTCGCCCAGAACGTGCAAACCATCAGGCACATCAATTTCCACCGTGACGTCAGCAGCGTCTGGCAAAACGCTCAAATCATCTGCCAGCGAAGCCACAAGCTGCGAGAGATCCACTCGAACCATGTCCAGCCGCAGCCTACCTGCATCCATGCGCGAGAGCAGCAGCAGATCGTGGATCATGCTTGTAAGCCTGGCGGTCTGCCGGATCAAAGCTTCAATCTCCTCGCGCGACTGGCTGGAAAGCCCCGGCTGTTGCATCAGTTCTTCCAGCCCTGCGCGGAGCACTGTCACAGGCGTCTTCAGCTGGTGGGAGGCATCGGCGGAAAATCGCACCGAGCGCTGCAGTTCCACGTTGGTCATCACCAACGCGGCTTCGGCCTGCTCACGACCGGCGAAATTCACTGCAGAATCATGGGCCAGTTTTTCCACGGGAACCGAAAGTCGTGCGGAGATGAAATGACTCGCAGCCAGGCCCACCAGAAGCAGCACCGCTCCAGCACTGACAATCTGCCAGCGCAACTGCTGAAGACGCTGCTGCGAAGGCGCGAGAGAATGAAGGCTCACCTCAAACGCGGGCGCGAACATGGAATCTGGATTCAAGCGCATGAAAAACGCGCGATGTGGCACACCGTAAACGTGAAGCTGCAGGCTGCTGATGGCCGTGTCTGGCAGTGCCAGCGCGTGGTTCATCTGCCGTGCCAGAGCCGACATCCCCTCCCCCTCCACAAGCGCCGGGTTCATTCGCCCATCCACCCAGATCGCACGCTGGATGCCTTCCTCCTGTGGTTTGTCAGCAAAAGGCTTGAAGCCAAGCACCAGTGCCGCAATGACCTCATGCGTCTCGGTGGAAATGACCGGAGCTGCAATCACGGCATCCACGGTCTCCCCGCCATCTGCCGCTTTGCGCAGCAGGTAGCCAGTTTGCTGCAATGCCGGCGCCTGTTTGAGCGCGAGATGAGATTCCTCCTCCGAGCTGAGGTCTCCCACGTCTGCATCCAGCGGAGGCTTGATCACCTTCCCGCTGGCGTCCAGAAACCGGTAGAATGTGGCGTGCAAAATGCCCACTTCATCCTCAGCATCCATCACATCACGCAGTTCATCGCGGGCGCTCGGATACAGTAGATCGAGCGCATTGTCCTCCAGAGCGGCATGAATGCGCGGGCGGTGAACCAGCGTCCTGCAGCGTTCCACCAGCGCCGCGTGCCGCAGTTCCTGCAGGCGGTGCATGCCTGCCAGCTCCTTTTCATACGCCATGCGTGAAGCCTGCTCCGTGTCTGCCGCGACTTTCCGCTCCACGACATACAAAACCACTGCGGTGATGCCCGAGACCAGGAGCATCATACCCACGAGCAGCCGCGCACGGAATCCTGTGACGCTCTGCTTCGGCAGTGCAGATAAAGGGCTCACGGGAAATTCACACGCAGCACGGAGCCGCTGCTGAGGGTGACGGGTTTCTCCAGCGTGGTCCGGCTGCTGATCCATGCCTTGAGCTTGTAGGAACCCGGAGGAAGATTTTTGAGCTTGAAGCCGCCATCAGCATCGCTCACCACAAAATAAGGCGTGTCGAGCACGAGGATGATGCCTCGCATGTGTTCATGAATATCGCAGCGCAGCGTGATGAGCCCCGCCTTGTCCAAAACTTGGGACGGGATCGGAGTCTCATCCGAGCGGTAGCGCCCCAGATCAAAACGCTTCGCAGGAGAGAAGGAAAACACATTGTGGTAGGTGTCGTCGAGGTTCGGAAATTCCACTTTGGTGCCGGTCTGCACCGGCAGCAGCGTGGGGGAAAACATGAAATCCTTCTGAATGATTTGTTTGACCTGTGGTGCTGGCGGCTTTGCAAACAAACCCTCAAGATAAACCACCGCGAGAGGTGGGTTGGTGGTCATCACACCGCCCTTCGTGACGATTTCATAGCGCTTGTTCATCACTGGAGTGGTGCGTGTCCGGGGCAGCATGACCTTCCCCTCCACTGCACATTGCGCCATCAATCCGCCCGGCACCAGGGTCAGAAGAAGCAGCCAGAGAATTGCAGGATTCATGATATGTAAGAATGAAAATTCGAGCGTGAAATGAGTGCCTCAGCCATGCGCCTTGATCATGTAGCCAGCTGCACGGATGGTATGAATGAGCGGGTGGTCAAAACCAGCATCCACCTTTTTGCGCAGCCTCACGATGAAGATTTCCACCGTGCGCGTGTCATAGCCATGGTCACGCTGCCAGACGCGGTCACACAGTTCAATGCGTGAAAACACGCGGCCGGGCTCCTCCATGAGAACCTGGAGCAGTTCAAACTCACGCGGGGACAACGGAATGTCTTGTCCGCCACGCATCACACGCCTGCGATGCACATCGAGGTGCAAATCTCCAACCTTCAACAGGTCACTGGCCTCGGGTGTAGCTGCACGACGTCCAAGCGCCTCCACACGCGCCACCAGTTCATCCATGGAGAAAGGCTTGCCCAGGTAATCATCCGCACCGGCCTTCAATCCTTTGATGCGATACTCCACCTCTCCGCGAGCTGTCAGGATCAAGACACGCGCCGGACTGTGTTTTTGGCGGAGCTGGGTTAGGACGTTGAAACCATCCAGGCTCGGAAGGTTGAGATCCAGGATGATCAACTCAGGAGGGTCCTTCAAGGCAGACATCAAACCTTCAGCGCCGTCATGCAATGCGCTGGCGGCATGGCCATTCCTCGTCAGGGCCGAGCAGATATGCCGGGCCAGCTGACGTTCATCTTCAATCACCAAAATGCGCATGAATGTGGATTGCTGTACTAAGCCAGCGCCCGTATTCAACTCAGAATCAATCCAATGGCAGACAACTTTTAACAACACCCATGCTCGCTGCAAACTTTCCCAAGACCAGTTCACGCGCCTTCTCAGCCTTCGCCTTGGATCCGACAGGGTCTTTCGCCATTGCGAGTACTGTGGCGGCGACACGCTGGAGTTCATCCTCCTTGTCGAGGTCGAAGAGCCAGTCGTTCAGGCCGATGTCGCGCCACATGTAGCCCTTGCTTGTCTGCTCCGCCCAGCGGCAGACGATGGCGGGAATGCCGTTGCCGATGCACATGATCGGACTGTGCATCTCGTGGCCAAAGAGTCCGGCACTGCGACGGTAGGTGCTGATGGCCTCATTGGTGAGCCAGTAGTTTTCGCGCCATACCACGCGCGCTTTCACATCTTCCGGCAGCTTGTCGTAGAGCATCTCTTTGCCGATCTTCATCTGCGTCTTGTCTTCCGGGCAGAGCAGTATTTTGAGATCGGTGTTTTTGATCACACTCACAATGGCATCCAGCAGCGGTTTGCCATCGTGGTCCATCATGGCTTTGTTGCGTGCGTCCTTCTTCTCATCCAGCGCCGCCTTCTTTTCCGGCAGCGTCCAGTAGGGGGTGTTGCGCAGGCGTGGAATGCAGCAGAGGAATTTCCCTTCTTCGAGATTGCAGGCCTTCAGGAAGGCTTCGGCCTTCGCGTCGTCCTTCAGGTCCACCGCAAAGGCACCGTCGGGGCCAAACTCCATGCGCGGACAGGTGCAGCCCATTTTCTTCGCCAGTTCCAGCGACACGGAATCACGGAAATAGACAAACTTCGCACCGTTGAGCACGTCGATGGTTTGCACCGGCTTGACGGACTTGTCCTTGATGACCTTCGGATTCTGCTGACCTGAAAAGGTGATGCCATACACACCGTAGGGCTTGCCCGTTGCCTGACTCCATTTCACCACATCTGCCTGTGCCACCAGCGAGGGGCCGGAGCCGTGGAGCAGAAAGTCACATTCCTCGAAGGACTTCTTCACGTCCTCACCGCGAATGACCTTCACCTTGGGAAAACGCGCCGCGAGCATCTCCCCGACGCCATTGTCCAGATTGCTCGGCCACAGCCACACCTCGACGTCTGGCAGATGTTTTTCCAGCAGCGCCAGCACGCCCGGCGTGTGGGCGATGTCACCGATGTTCACCGTCTGCCATGATGAGCGCAGGATAAGACGCCGGGGCTTCTCTGCAGCGATGGCGGAGATGAAGGGCAGTGCGGCAGCGGAGCGAATGAATTGGCGGCGGTTCATGGGTGATTGTTTGTAACGCAGAGCACGTCATGCATGCAACCCCTCAAAAAAGACACTGACGTACGTATTGCATGCGGCATCATTTAGCATTCCAGTCCACCCATGAACATCCGCCACCTCTCCAGCCTGCTCTGCGTTCTCGCTCTCGCATCCTGCGCCACACCACCTGATTCGGAAACCAAGCCGATGGGTGAAAATGTGCTGAGCAAGGAAGCGATCCATGCGGCCAAGACAGGCCCCGTCGATTTCACGGCCCATGTGAAGCCGGTGCTGGAGGCCAAATGTGTCATGTGTCACAACAGCGAGGCGCTGCCCGGCCACGGGAGTCTCGAAAACCGCAAGGAGGCGGTTCGCTCGGGTGCGCTGGGGGCCTACATTGTGCCGGGGCATCCGGAGATCAGCCTGCTCCTGGCCAATGTGAAGACCGCCCATCAACATGCCAGTGTCATGCCAGCTGTGGGTGAACGTTTGACGCAGGATGAATACGCGATCCTCACGAAGTGGGTCAAGGAAGGTGCGGCGTGGCCTTCGGGCAAAGCGGGCACGCTGAAGATCATCCGGTAATCAGAATTTCCGATCCCGGGCATTCGCAATTCGTCTTGGCCCCTTGGAATGGTCATGCTCTACTGAGCGCATGGCAGACCCACGCGCCCTCATTTCCAATCCCACAGATTTGCAGCCCTCCACCGCCTGGAACGAGACGGTCTGGGCCTACACGAGCGAGGAGGAACTCGTCGATCACACCACGAAGGCCCGCCTCTGCGTGGCCACGCTGCTGCCATTCAAGGACAAGAAGCCCGACTGGGACGGCTTCACCAAAAGCGTGCGATGGATGCAGCAGTGCGCTGCGCATTATGGCGTGGAGATGGTTTTCGTGCTCAACGCGGACACCGGGTACATCTTTGACCTCAGCAATGAATTGTATGCCGAAGTGCTGAAGCGTTTCCGCGCGGAATTTCCCGCGCAGCGCTTCATCACCGGCATCACCGCACGCGGCGCGGAGAATGACACCGAGTTCAAAGCCGAGCGCTACTGGCCGCTGCTCGACATCGCGCAGGAGCATGACAACTGCGAGATGATGATCATGACCAGCAAGCTGCTCAACACGCTGGAAAACGAGCCGCGACGCGACGCCTACTTTCAGATCGCCGAGCATCTCATCCGCCCCGGCCTCGCGCATGCGCTGGAGCCTTCCTTCGTGCCCTGGGCCACGCCGTTTGATCCGTGGCTGTTCCATGAGATCGCGCAGCACCCGAGCTATGTCGGCGGCAAGGTCAGCACGCTCGACGAGCCGCACTTCCATTACTGGGCGGCCATGTGCAAAGGTTTGAACCTGCCCTTCTCCCCGCACAGCGGAGATGACTACGGCATCGCCACCGCCATCAAGCTCGGTCTGCCTTTGCTCATCGGTGCGGGCGTCAGCGCCTGCCCGCTCATCTGCGCTGCCCGCGACATGTGGTTGCTGGACAGTGTGGCCGACAAGAAATTCAAGACCGGCACCGGCAGCTTTGACACGCGCGTCTATAAACTCTTCGAAGCCTTCCAGTCCTTCGAAGACCTCGTCTTTCGCCTCGACGACCGCATGAGCGCCTCGCCCTACAAACACAGCACGGCGCATGTGCTGCACCAGCTCGGCCTCATTGAATCCCCTGAGGCTCATCCGGATTGCAAAGACCTGCGCGGTGCGGATGAAGCGCAGCGCATGACAGAAGCGATGCGCAGGCCGAAGCGTCTGGCGAAGAAGCTGGGCGTGCCTTATTTTGGATCTTGATCCGTTAAAGGATTTGCTGGCAGGGCGAAAGGATCTGCGGAGCCTTGGGCAGCAGGGAGAAACGGATCCGGAGCCATGTTCCGCTGTGCGGCCAGCTTAGACCACCAGTCGAGGTACCGCCGGAAAGGCGGACCCAGGGATTCATGCTCAAATAGCGGCCTCAAGGGGCTGTATAGAGCATACACAGCATTCTTCAGCCGCGGGCGCCGGCGGCACCATGCCAATTCATCAAGGAGGCAGCCCACAGGCCCTGCGCTCAGCACGTACAGCACCGGCAGGACCGCGAGGATTGCAACGCGCACTGTTGTATTGGAGCTTTTGCTGGTGGGGGCGTCATCCATCGCGGGAGATTCTGCCATTGACAGTCTGCATGTGGCAAGACTGGATTTCAGCCTTCGTTCCACATCTGCGTTTGCAGGGAGGTTTTTGCCAAAGCGCATGAGAGGCGTGTGTGCCACACCCGCTGAAATCAGCGCATGGCCATTTCCAACCACCACCCGACATAGGCATCGAGCGGCTGTTTGAACGAAGTGTTTTCACGCATCCAGATAAGAGGCTGGTAAAAAGCCGCCGCGTAATGATTCGCGGTCATTGGTGCGTGGAACTTTGTCATAAAATACAGCACGGGCCCGATGCTGAGCACATAAGCCAACGGCAGCGCCAGGAGAAGAGCCATGAGGCCTGCGGCATTTCTGTCCGGTGCATGTCGAAAATCTTCGCGCATCTATTAATAGTGTGAAGTCAGATCCATTGTCGGGGCAGAAAAGACCTGATTGGCAATGGTCCCGGGCACGCTCACTTCCTGGCCAGCCGCTCCCACCACTCCAGGTAGCTTTGCAATGGTTGCTTCAGTGAAGTATTCTCATGCAGCCAGAACAAGGGTGCATAAAATGCCAGGGCAGCATTCTCCATGGGCTTCAAGGCTGAGTATTTGTTAAAGACGAAAGCAGCGGGACCAAAGCTAAGCGCATAGATCAGTGGCAGCAGCACCACGACCGCCACAATGGCCGACGAACTGGGAGATGACCGTGAGTTGTCTGCGCCGTCGTTCATGGTCAGAGTTGTCTCAGTCACCAGCACCCAAAATCGCCTCCATCATCCGCAGCGCTTCGCGATTCGGCTTCACATCATGCACGCGCACGATGCGCGCCCCATGCTCCCGCGCATAAGCACTCAGCGCAATCGTGGGCCAGAAGCGGTCTTCCATGGCTTCGGAGTGCATGACGCGGGCGATGGTGGATTTGCGTGAGATGCCCACGAGCAGCGGACGCCGGGTGCAAAGCTGCGGCAGCTCGCGCATGAGGGTGAGATTGTGCTCCAGAGTTTTGCCGAAGCCGAAGCCGGGATCGAGCACGATGCGCTCGGGATCGATGCCTTCGTTTTGCAGCACGCGCAGCCGGTTTTCAAAGTAGTCTGACACGGCAGCGACGACATCATCGTACTGCGGATGGGCCTGCATCGTCTGCGGTGTGCCGGTCATGTGCATGACGACGAGTCCCGCCTTGGATTCCGCAGCGACACGGGGCATGGCGGCATCGCCACGCAGGCCGGTCACATCGTTGATGATGTCGGCCCCGGCATCCAGCGCGGCACGAGCGACGGAGGCCTTCATGGTGTCGATGGAAATGAGCGCCTTGGTTTGTGAGCGCACGGCGCGGATCACGGGCAGCACGCGGTGCAGTTCCTCGGCTTCGCTCACTGGCTCGGCGCCGGGGCGGGTGGATTCGCCGCCGATGTCCAGAATGTCTGCGCCTTCCGCCAACAGCGTGAAAGCATGCTCCACGGCACGGCCGGGATCATTGAAGCGCCCGCCGTCCGAAAAGCTGTCGGGCGTGACATTCACGATGCCCATGATGAGACCGCGATGGGTGAGATCGAGGTCGTGGTTGCCAAATCGCCAGCGGAACATGGATGGTGCGGGCGGCTCAGCCCGGTACCGGGTATGTTGAGTTGGATCGGGTTTCCGCCAAGCAGAAAAGTACGAGGAAAAACAGCCCGTGATATTGCCCGCACCGTTTTCCCGCTGCATGGTTTGATGATGAAGCTCAACCCGGCCACCCTGCTGATCATCCTCCTCGCGCTTGGAGGTGCGGCGGCTTTGTTTCTGGCGGGGATGAAACCGGAACCGCCGCCAGCGGTGAACATGCAGCCCCCGGTGGCTGCGGTAAAACAAGAAGCGACACCGATCGACGTCACCAACAAAGCGGTGGAAGACCTCAAGAAGCAGATCGTGCTGCTGGAAGGCCAGATCGAATATCTCCAGGGCCAGAATGATGCCCTGAAGGATGAGAACGCGCAGCTGATTCAGAAGCTCGGCACGCTGGGCATGAAGGACGTGCCGAAGATGGCACCCAAGAGTGGTGAGGATGATGTGGCACCTGACTTTGTGGGCATGGGCTTGGAGATGATGAAAATGCGCAAGCTGCATGCGCTCCCCCTCGTCACGACCGCGGTCAGCCAGGAGGAAGTGGAAAAAGTCATCCTGGCCTGGCTCAAACGCCAGCAGCCGAATGAAGAGGGAAAGAAACTGGCGCGCGGACTCGCGGCGCTGGGCTGGATTCCTGAAGCGATTGATCCCCTGCCACTGCGCGCCGCCTTGCTGGCCCGCCAGCTGGGAGGCTGGTATGACGATGAGTCGGAGACCATGTTCACGATTGATCCATCCACGGCTTCGGGTCCGGCGGTGACTTCGAACGAACCGCTGGGGATCGCCTTCGGGCAGCTGCTGCGCGAATATGGCAGCATTTTGTATCAGCCTCAGCATGGCCCCATGAAGACTGACATGCGGCTGGCGCGGGATTCATTGATCTCGGGAGATGCGGCGCTCACACGGTTCCTGCACTCACTGCAAAACCCGGCTTCCGAGCTGAAGGATGATCTGCCTGCGGAAGACCCGGACCATCCCATCAACCAGGTGCCCATGCCGGCTTACCTGCGGGAGCTGGCGCTGTTCCCATTCAATCGGGGTTTCGATTTTGCCCAGACGCTTCACAGCGCCGGCAGTTTCCCGCAGCTCAATTCCGCCTATAGCCGCCCCCCCATCAGCACGGCGGAAGTCATCGAGCCGGAAATCTATCTCGATCAGGAGCGCCCTGCTCCGGTGGAAATCCAGCTGGGGGAGGTGAAGCTCAAGGGCGTGCTGCCATATCTCGACGACTGCCTTGGCAAGTTCGCCTGCGTCACAGCCCTGCGGACCTACAACAAGGATGAAGACGCGGCGCTCGGTGCGCACGGACTCGTGGCAGACCGGTTGCTGGCCTGGGCGGCGGATGGCGGGGCAAAACGCGACCACGCGGCATGGCAGACGCTGTTCATGGACAAGTCCTCCGCCGATGCCTTTTACAAGGCGATGCTGAACTGCCTGAAGGAGCGCTACAAAACCCAGGGCGCAGGTGAATTCACCGCGCAGGGCCGGTTTGTCAGCCTGCTGCGCAATCGCGGTGACGCAGGCGTGGTCTTGATTGAAGCGGCCAGCGAAGAAGCCAGGGCCGCCTTGAAACTTTTGATGAAGTGATGACTGCAAAAAATGTTCTCTATTCAGGCCGCGTCCAGGGCGTGGGCTTTCGCTACAGCACGAAGCGCATCGCCTCGGGCTTTGATGTGACGGGCTGGGTCAAAAATCTGCCCGATGGCCGCGTGGAAATGCTGGCGCAGGCATTGGATGCCGATGAACTGGACGCCTTCCTCGAAGACATCCAGCAGAGCAGCCTGGGCTCGCACATCAAGCAGCGTGAGGTCAAAGCCATCGCCGCAGAGCCAAACTTGCGTGGATTCAGCATTCTGCGTGATTAACCTGTCCCAACCCGTATGAGCGCCACGCCCGCCGTTTCCGTCAACCACCTGACCAAGGTCTTCAAAGGCCACCTTGGCAAAGGCGCCTTTCGCGCCGTGCATGATGTCTCATTCACGGTGCAACCCGGAGAGGTCTATGGCCTCATCGGCCCCAATGGATCCGGCAAATCCACCACGATGAAGGCCATTCTGGGCCTGCTCAATGCGACTGAAGGCCACACCAGCATCTTCGGCATCCCGAGCACGGAAGTGGCCAGCCGCCGCAGCGTGGGCTTCCTGCCAGAGAATCCGTATTTCTACAAGCACCTGACCGGACGCGAGACCCTGCACTTCTACGGCAAGCTGTGCGGCATGAGCGGTGATCAGTTGAAATCCCGCGCGGAAGAAATGCTGGCGCTGACCGGGCTTGAAGATGCGGCCACTCGGCGCGTGGGCGGTTATTCCAAAGGCATGCTGCAGCGGCTCGGCCTGGCGCAGGCCCTGATCCATGAGCCGCAGCTCCTCGTGCTGGATGAACCCACCGCCGGTGTGGACCCCTCCGGCTCACGCATCATCCGGGATCTCATCATCGAGTTTCGCTCCCGTGGCATCACTGTGCTGGTCACTTCGCACCTGCTGGAGCAGATGCAGGAGGTATGCGACCGAGTGGGCATCATGGCGCACGGGCGCATGGTCCGCGAAGGACGGCTGGACGAACTGATCGCCGTGGAAAATCAAACTGAGCTGGTTCTTGAAAACGCCTCCCCTGACCTGCTGGCCAAGATTGATGCGCTGGTGAAGGCCGAAGGCGGCGGCACGCGCCTGCTGCGCAGCGGCCACCCGCGTACGACTCTGGAACGCCTGTTCATTGAAGCAACCAACGAACCGAAAAAACCATGAGCCAAGCCTCCCCTAGTTCTGCCGCCGCCTCCGTGGCTCCAGTTCGCTTCTCCCCCAAACGCGTGTGGACGCTGGCCTATGCGACGATGACGCAGCTTATGCGGATGAAGATCCTGCCCTTCCTGCTGCTGTTTTGCGCGCTGGTGGCGGCCATGGGCTTTGGCTTTTCCACCATCAATCCCGAGCAGCAACTCAGCCAGTTCAAGACCATGTCCCTGGGTGTGCTGCAGGTGTTCAGCATCGTCTTCGGCATTGTGGCCACGGCCCTGCTGCTGCCGAAAGATCTGGAGGACCGCACTCTCTACACGATCCTGTCAAAGCCGGTGCCACGCTTTGACTACCTGCTCGGCAAGCTGATCGGAGTGCTGATGCTCATCGCCTCAGGCCTCGTGATTATTGATGCCGTGCTGAGCCTAATCTTGTGGTTGCAGCAGTCCATGCTGTTCGCCTCCGCTGTGTCCCAGTTGCATTCGGAAAACCAGGATTCGCCCGAGGCGGTGGCACAGGTTCGTGAAATCGTGGCCCGGCAGGGGCTCACCTGGAACCTTCACTGGGCGGTGTGGGCCATCTTCCTGAAGGCCGCTGTGGTGACCACCGTGGCCCTGCTGCTCTCCTGCATCGCGAGTTCGACGCTGTTCACCATCGTCATCACCTTTTGCATCACCATCATCGGCCATGGCCATGCGATGATCCGCGAGTTCATTTTCCAGCCCAATCTCGGCAGCACCGCCACACGCATCGCCACCTTTCTGCTGGCCACCATCTGCCCCGACCTGGCGCAGTTCGATGTCGTGGACAGCGTGGCCAACGGTGAGATCGTGCCCTGGGTTGCGGTCTATGAAATGACCGGCATCGCGGCGCTTTACATGACAGTGTACCTCTTCGTCACTCACCTGGTCTTTGTGGAGAAGGAACTATGAAACGAAAACTCCAGGCTGCTGCTGTGCTGCTGATCTTTGGTGTGCTGAAACTGCCGCTGGAGCAGCGGGTGACGCATGATCTGCGCACGATGCATCTGGTGGATGAGCCGCTGCATCTGGGCGTGAAGGGCAACATGGGGCAGATGGGCCTTGCCGCAGCGTTCGGCGGATTGCGCGGGTTGATCGCCACTGTTTTCCAACTGCGCGCCCATGTGGAGTTCACGCGGGTGAACTGGGCGCAGGTGGACAAATACTATGGCTTTGTGACGCAGCTCCAGCCGCGCAATGCCCGCTACTGGGAGGAGGCCTCATGGCACATGGCATACAATGCGGCCTCGTACTACCTCTACAACAAAGAGCTGAAAGGGGGACTGCGCGGCACCTTGTTCCATGACTATGTGAAGCGTGGCATGGACATTCTGGAGGAGGGTTTAAAGATCATGCCGGACAATCCCCGGCTGTGGCAAAAGCTGGGAGACCTGCACTGGAACCGCAGCAAGGACTTCAAAGCCTCTGGCGATGCCTACTTGAACTCCTTCAAGCACGGTGGGCTGAATTTCACCGAGCGCTTCGCCGGCTTTGCCTATGCGCAGGCAAACGATCCCGACTCATGGGCCAAGGGTTACGCTATTTTGAAGAAGCTCTACGACGAAAAAAAGGCCACCCCCGGGCTGATCGAATTTCTGAAGATGCTGGAACATAATCTCCACATCCCCGCAGCTCAGCGCATTCCTGATGCAGGCCCGGTAAGAACAATCCCAGATCCTCAGTCCGGTCCGCAACGGCAGTAGGCTGGTAGCCTAGCTTGGTTGACATCCGATGCTTTCGGGTGAATTTTCACATTGTTCAACCAATGCCTGCCAAAATAGACATCCCCCGCAAGTCGATCTACCGCCTTTCGATCTACCAGCGCTGCCTGCAGCGTCTGCGTGAGAACCAGGTGGACACCGTGTCGTCTGCCGCATTGGCAAAAGCGGCCGGGGTGAAGTCCACGCAGCTGCGCAAAGATCTGGCGTATTTCGGCCAGCTCGGCACCCGGGGTCTGGGCTACAATGTGGACGCCCTCAGCGGCACGATCGGCGATGTGCTGGGACAAAACAAACTGCAGCCGGTCATTCTGGTTGGCGTCGGCAATCTCGGTTCCGCACTGCTGCGCTACGGAGGCTTCCGCAAGGAGGGCTTTGAAGTCGCGGCCGCGTTTGATCTCGCTCCCCGCAAGCAGCCGCAGGTCACTGTGCCCGTGCTGCCGATGACTGAAATGGCCGAATTCATCCGCCGCCAGAATGTGAAAATGGCCATCCTCACCGTGCCCGCCAGCAATGCCCAGTCCGTGGTCAATGATCTGGTGCAGCACGGCATCCAGGCCATCTTGAATTTCTCGCCCACCGTCCTCGATGTCCCGGAGAATGTCGTCGTGAACAGCGTGGATCTGGCCGTGGAGTTGGAGAATCTGAGCTACTTCATCCGCTGATTTTTCGGTGCCGTGTGGCTGAGAATGAGTTGAAGCAAACGCGCTGCGGCATGCGTTGATGTCGGACTCACCCTCCGACCCTCCCCATGCTCCGACTCCTCGCCGTCCTCTTCGCCCTTGTCTCCACCGCCTCTGCGGCACATCCGTTTCTCTGCTGCGACTATGGCGGCGGCAAGGTCTGCGTGGTTTCCGCCGAAGGGAAAATCGAATGGCAGTGGGACTGCAAAAGCCCGCAGGACTGCTGGAAACTGCCGAATGGAAACTACCTCTTCTGCTTTGTCAGTGGCGCCATGGAGGTGACACCGGACAAGAAAATCGTGTGGGAGTACAAGGCGCCGACGGATGTGAAAGTCGAAGTCCATTCCTGCCAGCCGCTGCCGGATGGGAATGTGATGATCGTGGAATGTGGCACCAGCCGCATCATCGAGGTGGATCGCGCCGGAAAGATCGCCAAGGAGATCAAGCTGACCGCAGCTCCTGAGATCAAGCTGCACAACCAGTTTCGCGGCACGCGCAAACTCGCTAACGGCCACTACCTCGTCTGCTTCAAAGGCGAAGGCAAAATCGTCGAACTCGATGCCGACGGCAAAGTGCTGCGCCAGATCAAGGTTCCTGGAGATCCGCATGAAGTTGTGCCGCTTCCCGAAGGCCACCTGCTCATCACCTGCGGCGATGGCCATCAGGTGCGTGAACTGGACGCCAAAGAAAACATCGTCTGGGAACTCGCTGAAAACGACATCCCCGGCTACCCCCTGCGCCTCATGGCCGGTTGCCAGCGCCTGCCAAATGGCAACACCGTCTTCTGCGTTTATCTCGGCCATGGCCACATCGGCGAGCAAGCCCAGGTCATCGAAGTCACTCGTGACAAGAAGATCGTCTGGAGCGTGGCCGACCACGCCCAGTTCAAGACGATCAATCAGATCATGCTGCTGGATGTGCCCGGAGACGTGACGAAGGGCGAGGTGCTGCGCTGATTCGCCGCCTCCGGTCGTCGGTTGGGTGTGTTTGGCGCGCAGATCCATCCCACGCCCCACAGCACTCTCCGCCAAACTGCCCGACCTCCAGGATTTTCGTACGCCCTGGAGTTTGCAGCACGCTCACGGACGGGTGGGCTGTCGCCACACCCATCCTACGATATGCCTCAATAACTCCGCGCAAACACCACGCGGCGAGAGCTTGGCTTGCCGGTGAGGAAGCACTTGCCTTCCTCGGCAAACTGATCGCCGTGAGGGATGCAGCGGATGGTGACTTTCAGGTCTTTGCTGAGAGTGTCTTCATCGTCGCTGCTGCCGGCCCAGTGCATGAGGGCGAAGCCGCCTTCGGAGTCTTCGGCAAAGAAGGCTTTGAACTCTTCCAGCGTTTCGAGCTTCTTCATGTTCGCGTCACGCAGTGCTGTGGCACGTGCGAGCAGCGCGTCCTGAATCTCCTGCAGGCGCTCCGTCACGGACTGGATGAACTCTTCCTTGGGCACGAACTCCTTGGCCTTCGGCCCCTGATCGCGGCGGCAAACGGCCACGCTGCGGCTGGTGATATCGCGAGGTCCCATTTCGAGACGCATTGGCACACCTTTCTTAATCCATTCCCAGTTCTTCGCGCCGCCCTGAAGGTCGCGCTTGTCCACGTGCACGCGCAGAGGCTCACCGGCGAACAACTGGGTGCGCAGTGTTTGTGCCAGCGCCTCGCAGGCGGCGATGACTTCATCGCGCGTGTCAGCCTTCGGCGTGACGGGCAGGATGACGATCTGGTTCGGGGCCACGCGTGGTGGGATGATGACGCCATCGTCATCGCCATGGGCCATGATGACCGTGCCGATCATGCGGGTGCTGACGCCCCAGCTCGTGGTGTGGGCCAGCTGGCGCGTATTGTCACGGCCGAGGAACTGGATGTTCGCAGCCTTGGCGAAGTTTTGTCCGAGGTAATGCGACGTGCCGGCCTGGATGGCCTTCTTGTCCTGCACCATGGCTTCGACGGTGAATGTCTGCACGGCGCCGGGGAAACGCTCGCGCTCGGTCTTCTCGCCAGGAATCACCGGAATGGCAAGGTGATCGCGCATGAAGTCCTCATACACCTTGTGCATGGTGCGTGTTTCCACGATGGCCTCTTCGGCGGTTTCATGGGCGGTGTGGCCTTCCTGCCAGAGGAACTCGGCGGTGCGCAGGAAGAGGCGTGGGCGCATCTCCCAGCGCATGACGTTGCACCACTGATTGATGAGCAGCGGCAGGTCGCGGTAGCTTTCCACCCAGCGGGCGAAGGCAGCGCCGATGATCGTTTCGGAAGTCGGGCGAATCACGAAGGGCTCGGCCAGTTCGCCAGTGGGGATCATCTTCGTGGTGCCATCGGGCTGCTTCTGCGCCTCCAGGCGGTGATGCGTGACCACGGCGCACTCGGTGGCAAAGCCCTCGGCGTGCTGCGCTTCCTTTTCAAGATAGCTCAGGGGGATCAGCAGCGGGAAGTAGGCGTTCACGTGGCCGGTGGCCTTGAATTTCACATCGAGCTGGCGCTGGATGTTTTCCCACAGGCCGTAACCCCACGGCTTGATCACCATGCAGCCGCGGACCTCGGAGTTCTCCGCCATGTCGGCGGCACGAACGACCTGCTGGTACCATTCGGGAAAGTCTTGGGCGCGTGTGGGGGTGATTGCGGTGGCGTTGCTCATGGTTATTAGGGACACGCAGGATAGAAGCATTCCGCAGGCGGTCAATGATCGGCTGGCCTGACATCGAGCACCTTCAAGTGCCGGTCGGCGAAGTCCTCCCAATAATCAATGGCGTAGCCTGCATGAATATGCACATCGAGCCGACGACCCACGGCATCACGCTCTTCGTAGTCAGCATATCGAGCTGGATAGCTGGTGATCTCTAGAAAACGCTTCATCAATCGTTTCCGATCAGCCGACTTGAGGGAGTCGAGAAACACGATGACCTCATGCGCCAGCAACAGTCGGTACTCGATCATGCATCAGCCGCGTATCTCTTGTTCAATTCCTCCAACGTCACCCAATGACCGGGCGAGTTATCATCGATCCTGCGGGCCATTTCTTCTGCAAAACTTGATTCGTCAGGCCCTCTAAGCGTGGTCAAGAAGGCTGCCAGACGGCGACGTTCCTGTTCGCCAAGCTTGCGAGCTTCTTCCATGAGGGTTTCCAGACTCATGCTTTAAATTCTATTTCTTGGCCGATTGAAGGCAAATGAAACTTTGCCGTTGCGCCAAGATGACCTCCCACGGCTGGAAGATCACTTAGATGCAGATTTTCTTCATTGCCCTGCAAGACTCGGCCCGCATAGACTGACTATCTCGAACCTATGCGCTCCCTTCTCTGTCTCGCCTTCCTCACTTCGGCTGCTTTTGCCGCCGACACCCATAAGCTGACCCGTGTTTATGAAAAGCTCCCCACGGAGCGTCCCATCGCAGTGGTGATCCCGGAGGATGGCAGTGGTCGTGAGTTCCTCGCACTCCAACGTGGACAGATTTTGATCCTGCCGAAGGACGAGCAGGGCACGGAAGCCAAGACCTTCCTGGATCTCTCCCCGCGTGGCATGGAGGCGAAGGACGGCTTTTTTGAAGAAGGCCTCAACGGCCTGGCCTTTCACCCGAAGTTCAAGGACAACGGCCTCTTCTACCTCTGCTACACGCTGCAGAAGCCCAAGCGCCTCGTCATCACCGAGATGAAGGCCAACGGCGACAAGGCGGACGAAAGCACCGAGCGCTCGCTGCTCGAAATCCCGCTGGTGAACTGGAACCACCACGGCGGCAACATCGTCTTCGGCCCGGACGGCTTCCTCTACATCGGCGTCGGCGACAACTCGAAGCGCAACGGCGAACTCAAGATGTCCCAGCTCAACGCCACGCTGTACGGCAAGATCCTCCGCATCGACGTCAACAGCCGCGAATACTCCAAGGCCTACGGCATTCCTGCCGACAATCCGTATGCGAACGGCGTGAACGCCCTGCCACAGATCTACGCGAACGGCATTCGCAACCCCTGGGGCCTGAGCTTTGACGCCAAAGGCCACCTCTGGTGCGCCGATGTGGGCCAGGACATCTGGGAAGAAATCAACTGGATCACGAATGGCGGCAACTACGGCTGGAACTTCCGCGAAGGCCCTGCCGCATTCCCCCTGATGACCGACACCCCGCCCGCCGACGCGAAGTTCATCGAGCCTGTCCACGCCTACAGCCACGCCGATGGCCTCAGCATCACCGGTGGCATCGTTTACACCGGCAAAGCCCTGCCAGAGCTGCAGGGAGCCTACGTGTATGGCGACTTCATCCTCGGCAAAGTCTGGGCGCTCAAGACCGACGACAGCGGCAAGGAAGTGAGCAATGCGCTGCTTTACACCAGCCCGCAGACGCCTGCCGCTGATCCCAAGAAGAAGCCCACCGTGCTGGTCAAACCCACCGCCTTCTGCGCCAACGCCGCCGGAGAGATGCTCGTACTCGACTGGAACGGCGCGATCTACAAGCTGGGCAAGTAAAACGAATTTCCCATTTCGTATGTCGTAGGGCGAGCTGCGAAGCTCGCCCTATCATTTACCCCCTGATTTAATGATCATGGAGCGGACGCCCATCGATGAGGTTGGCGATGTTGTTGGCGAGCATCAGCGTTAGGACGAGGGCAACCACCAGCCACAACAGCCCCAGCACCACGGCCTCCACGCAAAACCCTCTGACGGACCGTGCAGGCTGGCACAGCAGCTGCCAGCTCAGGAACGACAGCGAGCCCACATACACCAGCAGGAGCGGATAGTAAGCGATCTGCACCAGATCCCGCAGCCACAGGGGATACCCGCTGGCATTCGTCCAGAAGTACGGGGTCTCCCGCAGCCAGACAAAAGGCAGCAAAAGCCCGGCCATCAAAAATGCCGCGACGTAAAACAGCGGCTTGAAGAAGGTGAGTGGCTGCCTCTCGTTTTTGATCATCCCCATAAAGGAAGCACTCTCACAGAACTTGGAAACAGCCCAGTGATAAGGATGCGCCCCCGTCCATTCTACGCATACCTTTAGCGCAGGCTTTCCTCCCCCAAAAAATTGAACGTCAGGATTGCCCTTCTTGACACATTTCTTGGCCACCTCCCCTCTGACGAAAGTCTTCACCCCCCACGTGCGTAATTCAGGACGCCATCCACCTATGATGCCCAAAACCACCCTTTCGCTGACTTGCGCGGCCTTCGCCGCAGTGTCCCTTCATGCCCAGGACGCTGCCGAAAAAATCACCTATCAGGATCACATCCGCCCGCTGCTGGAGAACAAATGCTTCTCCTGCCACAATCCCGATAAAAAGAAGGGTGACCTCGATCTGACCAGCTTCGGTGCCCTCATGAACGGTGGCGGCGGCGGGTCTGTGGTGGATCCCGGCAATGTGGACAGCAGCCGCATCTGGAGCACCTGCGCCAAGAAGGAAGAGCCCTTCATGCCGCCGGAAGGCGCGCCGCTGGGGCCAAAGGATCTCGATCTCATCGCCTCATGGATCAAAGGCGGCATCCTCGACACGAAGTCAAGCATCGCCAAGAAATCCGCCAAGCCTAAGGTGGACATGGCAGTCAGCGTTACGAGCGGCAAACCGGAAGGCCCCATCGCCAAGCCGGAGCACGTGCTGCTGGAGCCCGTCATCGTCACACAGCACACCACCGCCATCACGGCCATGGCCGCCAGCCCGTGGACTTCGCTCATGGCTCTGGCTGCACCGAAGCAGATCTTGCTGTACGACACCGACACCAAGCAGCTTGTTGGCATTTTCCCCTACACCGAAGGCTACGCGCGCAGCCTGCGCTTCAGCCGCAATGGCTCCCTGCTCATCATGGGCGGTGGTCGTGGCGGCAAAAACGGCCACGCCATCGTGTGGGACGTCAAAACCGGCAAACGCATCACCGAAGTCGGCAAGGAGTTCGATCAGGTCATGTCTGCGGATATCAGCCCCGATCACAAGAGGATCGTGATCGGCAGCCCTTCCAAGAAGGTCAAAGTGTACAGCACGGCCAACGGCGAAGAGGAATACGTCATCAGCAAGCACACCGAGTGGGTGATGAGCACCACCTTCAGCCCGGATGGTGTGCTGCTGGCCACCAGCGACCGCAACGGCAACGTCAATGTCTGGGAGGCCGAAAACGGCGGTGAATTCTACATCCTCGGCCAGCACAAGGCCTCCTGCGTGGACCTTGCATGGCGCGCCGATTCCAACATCCTCGCCTCCTGCTCCATGGACGGCACGATCAGCACCTGGGAAATGAACGAAGGCAAGCTGGTCAAGAACTGGGCCGCTCACGGTGGCGGCGTGCAGTCCGTTTCCTTCACGCCCGATGGCAAGATCGTTTCCTCCGGCAACGACGGCCTCGTCCGCGTCTGGGACATCAATGGCAACAAACTCGGTGAAGCCCCCAGCCAGGGCGATCTCGTGACCAAGGTGGTCTCGCTCTTCGATTCCAAAAACGCCATCTCCGCCAACTGGCGCGGTGACATCATTCAGTGGACCTTTGGCGCCACGGCGCTCAGTGAGAGCGGCCGCTACACCAGCAATCCATCCCTGATCGCCCAGCGCATCGTGCAGACCGAGCAGCGTCTGGCCGAACTCACCACCAAGCTCCCGACTCTTCAGGCAGCCATCAAGGCCGCCGAGGCCGATGCCAAGGCGCGGGATGAAGCCCTGGCCAAAGTCCGTGCCGAAGTCGCCGCCAACGAAGCGCGCAGCAAAAACCTCCCCGGCGAGATCGCCAATGACGAAAAAGCCCTGGCTGCGCTGAAAGCCGCCCGCACCAAGGCCGAGCAGGACAAGGCCGCACGCACCGCCGCCATCAAGGCCCACGCTGAAAAGTCCGCCAAGATCGCCGCACAGGAAAAAGAGCTCGCCCCTGTGGCTGCAGAAGCCGCCAAACTGGCCGCTGCTGACAAGGCCGTGGCAGACATCAGCGCCGCACTCGAAGCAGCCAAAAAGGAACTCGCCGCCAAGGCCGGTGATGCCGCTCTGACCGCCAAGGTCAAAGACAGCGAAGGCAAGCTCGCCGCCGCCAAGGCTGAGCAGCAAAAGATCGCCCCAGTCAAAGCCAAGGCCGATCAACTCGCCGCCGCCCTGGCCAAAGCCAAGGCCGAGCTGGGCGCTGCTCCTGCCGCTCCGGCAGACCTCGACAAGCTCATCGCCGAAACCGACGCCAAGATCAAAGCCACCGCCGATGGCATCGCCGCAAAGAAGGCAGAGCTGCCGAAGCTTCCTGCCTTGGTGAAAGCCGGCCCGGACCGCATCAAGAATGCCGAGTCCAATGCCGTCACCGGCAAAAACAACCTCGTTGCAGCACAGACTGCTGCGAATTCCGCCAGCACCGAGATCGGCATCCTGCAAAAAGTGCCAACCGCGCTCAAGGCCGCCCAGTTCAATACCGGTGTGCTCGCCGAAAAGGAAAAACTCGCCAAGCTCGAAGCTGACTTCACCGATTTCACCGAAGCCAAGAAAGACGCGGAAGCCGCCAAGGTCTCTGCCGCAGCGCGCATTGAGGACTCTAAAAAAGCCATCGCCGCATCCACCGCCGCCCAGCCCGGACTGGAAGCCGCGCTGAAGAAAGTGCAGGGCGAGCAGGCCGGCCTCGAAACCGCCATTAAACCCACACGCGACGCCGATGCCGCAGCCGCCGCCAAGGTGAACGAGCAGAAGGCCACCATCACCACCAAGGAGGCTGAAATCGCCGCCGCGGCGAAAGCCAAGGACGAAGCCATCGCCGCCGCCAAAAAAGCCGCCGAGGACATCGCCAAGGTGATCGAGACGAAAAAGAAGAGCCTCGCGGAAGTGAATGGCAAACTCGCCGCCCCGGAGAAAGCCGTGAAGGCCAAGCAGGATGCCGTGGTGCCGAAAGACGCTGTTCTGGCTGCCGCCAAGAAAGCCCACGCAGATGCCACCGCAGACCTTGCCAACAAAGACAAAGCCGCCAAGGACACCGAAGCCGCGCTGGCTGCTGCCACGGCCGCCCAGGCTGCCGCTGAAAAAGCCCTCGCTGACACCCGCGCCAAGCAGAAACCTGCGGCTGACGCCGTGAATGCGGCGAAGAAAGAACTCGCCGCGAAAGCGGGCGATGCAGCTCTCACCGTCAAGCTCGCCGAAGCTGAAAAAGCCGCGGCGGACATCGCCAATGCCATCAAGGCCGCCGAAGGTGAAGCTGGTGCGAAAAAGAACGCCCGTAACGACGCTGCGAAAGCCCGTGACGTGGCCAAAGCCGCCAACAATCCGCAGAGCGTGAACAAAGCCCTGGCAGCTATCAAGACCGCCGAGCAGCAGCTCGCCCAGGCGAAGAGCGAACTCGCTGCCGCCGAGAAGCAGGCCGCCACTCCCCGTGCGCAGCGTGACGCCATCCAGAAAGAGATCGAAGCCCAGGGCAAGGCCCTCGCCGAGAAGCAGGCCGCACCGGCTGCGCTTGAGAAAGACTTTGCCGCTAAGATCGCTCCGCTCAATGCCGCCATCACTGCCGCCAAGACCGCCCTGCCACCGCTGGAGCAGGCCTACGCCGCCGCCCATGGCAAGCTGGACGCCGAACAGAAAGTGCTCGACGCCAAGAAGGCCGAAGTCGCGAAGGCAAACGGTGAATTCGAAGGCGCCAAGAAGAAGAAAACCGACGCCGAAGCCACCATCGCCGCCGCCACCAAGGAAATCCCCGAGAAGGACAAGATCATCGCCGAAGCCACCGCCGAACTCGCCAAGCTGCAACCACAGCTCGACCCGATGCGCACCAAGGTGAAGCAGATGAACGACCAGTATCTCACGATGCTGCCGAAGTGATCTTCAAGGCACCCGTGATTGGCAGACCGTGATGCGTTCTTGAGCGCGGCGTCGAAAGCGCCCGCGCTCACGCAGGCGCGGAACGTCTTGGACTGCGGTTACAAGCCTCGGCGCGGCACCTCTTTCGAAGGGATGAGGAGGGTGCGCGGCCACAGGGGAACTCCCTCTCTCCGCCCCTGACTTACGACAACAAAGGAACTTTCTCTTCGGGGAGAGGGCTGGGGTGAGGGGGCGGCACTCACCTTTCGAACAGGGTGGGATGTCCCTCACCCTACCTCTCCCCCCCAAGAACCGCTAGAGCATTGCCCCATCAGCAGCAGGGAGAGGGGATTCGCTTTGTGGCCACACGGTATTATGTGCCAAGAAGGCTATCGTATAAATTAAAGCGATATGAAGAAAAGCGGTGTCGTCGATGAGGCTTGCGCCGTGCATCTCTGCCACCGCACTCCACGACGCGGTCGCGTTTTTCAGATGCTCCTTGGCTACTGGAGCGTGCCCCAGCCACAAACAGCCATTTCACCATACAAATCTCAATAAAACATCTAGACATCCGGGACAGATCGCTGCTACAGGCCCTGTAGCTATGAGCGTCTATCAGGTCACCCGCGAAGGTCAGAATCTTGGCTCCTTTGAAGCTTCCCAAATTCAGGCAGGCCTGCAAACCGGCCAGTTTTTGCCAAGCGACTGGGGCTGGCGCGAAGGCATGTCCGGCTGGCAGGGACTGACTGAAATTTTCGGCAGCTCACCCGCCCCCCAGCCCCGGGCCCTGGCATCCTCCTTCAGCTCTTTGGTCAGGAAATCCCCAGCCTCAAAGCCATCTGAAAGCCTCAACCCCTACGCCGCGCCTGCATCGGACAGGGTGATCTCGCGCAGCAGTGGAGAGCTGCCGTCTGACGTCATGCTGGAGCTGCAGAACACCCGGCCCTGGGTGCTGTTCATCGCCGTGGTGATGTGGATCATCGGCGGAGGTTTTCTGATTCTTCTCCTGTTCAATGTCTTCTTCACGGGAAGCCCTGCTGCAAAGAACGTGTTCTCATCAGGCAGCTTGGTGAGCATGATCAGCTACATGGTCGGATTCGGTCTTGGACTTGCTGTGGTGGCCTACGTCATCATCTATCCCACGCTGAAACTGACCCGGTATGCCTTGAACATTGCCCGGTTCACCAAGTCAGAGTCCTTCGCCGATCTGGCGGCCGCACTCTCTGAGCAGCGCCGGTTCTGGCGATTTCAGGGCATCGTGCTGCTCGCGAATCTGGGCTTTGGGCTTCTGATATTGATTTGGTCGCTGGCTGTGCGCTGAGTCCAGCGGCACCGCTTTCCCCCGCAGGAACACTTGAATTGCAGGAGGAAGGGGGGCATGGAAAGGGCTCAGCCTGACCATGAAGCCCTACTACATCACCACCGCCATTGATTACACCAACGCGCCGCCGCACATCGGCCACGCTTATGAGAAGGTGCTGGCAGACGTCATGGCCCGCTTTCAGCGGCTGAACGGGCGTGAGGTGTACTTCCTCACCGGCGTGGATCAGCACGGGCAGAAGGTGCAGAAAAGCGCCGAGAAGGCCGGCCTGACGCCGCAGGAGTTTGTGGACGGAGTCACCACCCATTTCACCGCACTGTGGGACAAGCTGAACGTGCGTTTCGACGGCTGGGCTGCGACCACGGACATCAAGCACAAACGAGTGGTACAGGCCATGCTCCAGAAACTGCATGACGCAGGCCAGCTCTACAAAAAGAGCTACTCCGGCCACTACAGCGTGCGTCAGGAGCAGTTCCTCACCGACAAAGAACGCGGCCCCGACGGCAACTTCGGCGAGGAGTGGGGCGAGGTCGAATGGCGCGAAGAAGACGCCTGGTACTTCAAGCTCAGCGAGCACACCGAGTGGCTCAAAAACTACATTCGGGGCAATCCCGACTTCATCTACCCGCCCCACCGCGCCAATGACGTGCTCAATGCACTCGAAGGCTCTGGCGGCATCGACCTCTGCATCTCACGTCCGAAGGACCGCCTGAGCTGGGGCATTCCCCTGCCCTTTGACGAGGACTCGGTGAACTTCGTCTGGTTTGACGCCCTCTCCAATTACATCAGCTTCGCCGGCTATCTGGCCGATGAAGTGGGCAACGAAGGCCTGCCGCAGTTTGAAAAAATCTGGCCTGCGGATGCTGAGATCATTGGCAAAGACATCCTCATGCCGGCGCATGCGGTCTATTGGCCCATCATGCTGCACGCACTCGGCTTCACCGACGCAGAAATGCCCAAGCTCGTTGTCCACGGCTGGTGGAATGTGAAGGGCTCGAAGATGAGCAAGAGCCTGGGCAACGTGATCGACCCAAACGTGCTCTCAAACACCTTCACGCCCGACGGCCTGCGCTACTACCTCATGCGCGACATCGCCACCGGCTACGACGCCGACTTCAGCGACGAGCGCATCTCCATGTCCTACAACAAGGAGCTGGCCGGCGGCCTGGGCAATCTGCTCAACCGCTCCATCAACATGGCGCAGAAGTATCGCAATGGCCTGCTCACACCCGGCAGTTACGATGACGAAATCAATCAAGCCCTGCGCCAGACGGTCGCCGAGGCCACGCCGCTCTACCTTGAAAAGATGAACGGCTGGGACATCCACGAAGGCATCGCCGCCGCGTGGAAGATCGTCACGCATGCGAATGCGTTTGTGGACAGCACCAAGCCCTTCTCCCTCGCCAAAGACCCTGAGCAGGCCGCCCGCCTGGACAGCGTGCTATATCAACTGGCGGAGGCGCTCACGCACGTCAGCGTGCTGCTCAATCCCATCATGCCCACCGCCATGGCCACCGCCCGTGCCCAGATCGGCTGGACACTGCCGGAAGGCTTCAAGGTCAGCGACCTCAAGTGGGGCCTGCTGCAAAGCGGCCACCAGCTCGGCGCTCCCGTGCCGCTGTTTCCGCGATTGGAGATTGTGGAGGAGAAGTAGCCTCGGCACCACGCTCTGGCTGTAGGTTGGGGTGTGTTTGGCGTACGATGTTTACTCGAACATCCCGGCCCCCTTCGCCAAACCGCCCGACTGCGAGGACGTTCGTACGCCTTGTTGTTTGCCGCACGCTCGCAGACGGACGGGCTGTCGCCACATCCGTCCTACGATGTGCGCCGCGCTCCCCCTCTTTTTTCGCACCTTTTTGCGCCTCTTTGCGGCCATCCTCCGTCATTCCGCCCCTTCCCCCTTGCACCGCCCGCCCTTCTGGCTATGACCAGCCCCACCTTGATGAAGAAAGCCCTCCTCGCCCTCGAAGACGGCCGAGTGTTTGAAGGCACGGCGTTCGGCGCCGATGCCACCCACACCGGCGAAATCTGCTTTAACACCTCCATGAGCGGATATCAGGAGGTTCTCACCGATCCCTCCTATCGCGGTCAGATCGTGACCATGACGTATCCCATGATCGGGAACTACGGCGTGAATCCGCTCGATCTGGAAAGCGACCAGCCCCACGTGCGAGGCTTCGTCATCGAAGAACTCTGCGAGGTGCCCAGCAACTGGCGCAGCACCCAGAGCCTCGACTCCTACCTCAAGCAGTGGAACATCCCCGGCATCCAGGGCGTGGACACCCGCGCGCTGACCGCCCACTTGCGCACCCGCGGTGCCATGCGCGCCATCATCACCACCACCGCCACGTCGGAGGAAGCGGTGAAGCAGGCTGCAAGCAGCCCGCCCATGGAAGGCAGTGACTACGTCAAGGAAGTCACCACCAAGACCCCCTACCTCTGGGACCCCGAAGGCCTCGAAAGCGGCGACTGGGACATCCCCAGCCCCAGCCAGAATCGCGAACCCGGTGCCGATGGCGTCGTGCGTCATCCCCTTCCTGAAGCCAAGCACCACATCGTGGCCTATGACTTCGGTGTGAAGCGCAACATCCTGCGCCGCCTGCGCCAGCATGGCTTCCGCGTGGACGTCGTCCCCGCCACCACCAGCGCCAAGGACGTGCTCGCCAAGAACCCCGACGGCGTTTTCCTATCGAACGGCCCCGGAGATCCCGCCGCGCTCGACTACATCCACAAGGAAGTGAAGGAGCTCATCGGCAAGAAGCCCATCTTCGCCATCTGCCTCGGCCACCAGATCCTCGGCCACGCCTACGGCGGCAAGACCTTCAAGCTCAAGTTCGGCCATCGCGGCGGCAACCAGCCCGTGAAGGACCTGCGCAATGGCAAGGTGTCCATCACCAGCCAGAACCACGGCTTCGCCATCGATCCCTCCTCGCTGCCCAGCAACGTCGAGGTCACGCACATCAACCTCAACGACGGCACCGTGGAAGGCATGCGCCACCGCGAGGCCCCCGTGCTCAGCGTCCAATACCACCCCGAAGCCGCACCCGGCCCGCATGACGCGAAGTACTTCTTCGCCGAGTTCGCCCGGATGATCGAGACGGGAAGGTAAGCAGCGAACCGTCAAGTTAGGGACAAAAGTCATGCCGCAGCCATCGCGCTGCGGCATTTTTGTTGTTTCAATTCTCCTTCAGCCGCTCGATCAAATACGGGGCTACATCCGCATGCTTCACCTTCGGCGCTCCGGGATAGACCAGTTCGCACTCCACGCGGAGGCTGCGGCACCGCTGCTGCAAACCCACGCCGAAGTTCGCGCTGTGCGCCGTGCTTTCCTGCGGCTGCCCCATGGCAGGAGGCGTGTTGTAGAAGAGATACACCGGCGGATCATCGGCGGTCAGCAGCGCATAGGGTGAATACTCCGCGATCCACGGCAGGATCTTTTCCCGATTGACGAGAAACTCCGTGAACGGCGGGATCTTCGTTCCCGGCTCTCCTTTGAAGCCGGCAGCGGATTGCATCGCCGTGAAAAGGTGCTGCCAGAGGTGATCTTTCACATTACAGCGCGACCACTCTTTGGAGCGAATTCGGAGCGCTACGGAATGAATTCCGCGCTCCACAAACACCTCACACCGCGATCTCCGCCTTGATCGCCGGATGCGGATCATACCCTTCCAGCGTGAAGTCTTCGTACTTAAAGGCGTCGATCTCCTTCACGTCAGGATTCAGCTTCATCACCGGCAGCGCGCGGCATTCGCGCGTGAGCTGGAGGCGGGCCTGCTCGAGGTGGTTCTTGTAGAGGTGGAGATCGCCGAAGGTGTGGACGAATTCACCCGGCTGGAGGTCGCAGACCTGGGCGACCATCTGGGTGAGCAGGGCGTAGCTGGCGATGTTGAAGGGCACTCCCAGAAAGAGATCCGCGCTGCGCTGGTAGAGCTGGCAACTCAACCGGCCGCGATCCACAAAGAACTGAAACAGGCAGTGGCAGGGCGGCAGGGCCATCTTTTCGATGTGCGGCACGTTCCAGGCGCTGACGATGTGGCGGCGGCTGTACGGATTCGTTTTGATGCCGTGGATGAGGCTGGCGATCTGGTCGTGCGTCTCCGCTTCCGGGGCCCCCTGCCAGCGGCGCCACTGCGCGCCATAGACGGGGCCGAGGTCGCCGTTTTCGTCCGCCCATTCGTCCCAGATGGTGACCTTGTTGTCGCGCAGGTACTTCACGTTGGTGTCGCCTTTCAGGAACCACAGCAGCTCATGAATGATGGAGCGCAGGTGCAGTTTCTTGGTGGTGACGAGCGGGAATGTGGTGCTGAGATCGTAGCGGCTCTGCTCGCCAAACACTGAGTACGCCCCCGTGCCGGTGCGGTCCTCACGGTAGCTTCCGTGTTCGAGCACTTTGCGCAGCAGGCGGTGGTATTCTTCCATCGTCCAGCCATAGCGGGATGCGGGCAGGATGCAAAGGTTTCGGAAAGTGGGAATGCCGGAGGGATGGCCGCAAAGAGACGCAAAAAAGGCAAAAAGGTGAAGCACGCTGCGGCCTGCGCCGCTTTACGCGATTTTCCAAACCGATTTGCTCGCGGGCAGCCGACCATCACCATCTCCCTATTTTTTGCTCCTTCTTGCGCCTCTTTGCGGCCATCTCAACTTCTGCATCCTCAGTTGCAGTGCAGGCTCGCTGCCTCGATGTTGAGGCATGGCCGATCTGCCTGATGACCCCGCGCTGCGCACCCGCATGCAGAAACTCCGCATTCGTGAGGAGGATCTGGAGGAGTCGTTCATTCGCGGCGGCGGCGCGGGTGGCCAGAAGATCAACAAGACCAGCTCCACCGTGGTGCTGCGCCACATCCCCAGCGGCCTGGAGGTGCGCTGCCAGCGCGAGCGCTCCCAGTCGCAGAACCGCCTGATCGCCCGCCAGGAGCTATGCGACCGCCTGGAGGCAGCCTTCAAGACCGCGCAGATGGAAATCCAGAACGACCGCGAAAAAGTCCGCCGCCAGACCCGCGCCCGCCCCCGAGGCCTGAAGCGCCGCTACGTGGCAGGCAAGCGGCACCGCGCCGGCATCAAGGAAGGTCGCGGCAAGCAGGGTGGTGACGACTGAGCTGCGAACGTCCTTGCCTCCGGCCACTCTCAGGGCATGGTCCGCGCTCCCCATGAAAGCGCTCGTCCTCACCGCCCCCTCCGAGTTCAACTACGACCTCGAATTTCCTGAACCCACCGCAGCCGCCGGCGAAGTGCTGGTCAAGATTGCCGCCTGCGGCATCTGCGGCAGCGACATCCACGGCATGGACGGCCGCAGCGGCCGCCGCCAGATGCCCATCGTCATGGGCCATGAAGCCGCGGGTGAAATCGTCGCCGTGGGCGAAGGCGTGACCGACTGGAACCTCGGCGACCGCGTGACCTTTGACTCCACCGAATACTGCGGCGAGTGCGAGGAGTGCAAGCTGGGCTACGTCAATCTCTGCCCGAACCGCAAGGTGCTGGGCGTCTCCCCCGGCGAATACCGCCGCCATGGCTGCTTCGCTGAGAAGATCGCCCTGCCAACCCGCATCCTCTACCGCATCCCGGATGACCTTTCCTATGAGAAGGCCGCCTTTGCTGAGCCCGTGTCCATCGCGCTGCACGCGGTGAATCTGGCCGATGGCATCGAAGTGGGTGAGGCCTTCCAGCACGTCCACGGCGAAGGCTGCGGTCATGACTGCGAGCACAACCATGGAGCCGAGGTCGAAGACGACACGGACGAAGCGAATGGCGGAGTCGCCGTCGTGGTGGGTGCTGGCTTGATCGGTCTGCTGGTCATTCAGGCGCTGAAAGCACGCGGCTGGGAAAAGGTGATCGCTGTGGATCTTGATGACAGCCGTCTGGAACTCGCCCGCAAGCTGGGTGCCGAAGAAACCTTCAACGCCAAGCAGGAAGGCCTTGCCATGCACATCCGCCAGATCTGCGGCGGCGACGGCGCTGACGCCAGCTTTGAAGTCGTGGGCGCAGGTGCTCCTCTCGATCTCGCGATCCGCAGCGTGCGCAAAGGCGGCCAGGTGGTGCTGATCGGCAACCTGCAGCCCAACACCCCCTTCCCTCTTCAGGAAGTCGTCACCCGCCAGCTCACCATCAAGGGCTCCTGCTCCTGTGCCGGTGAGTATCCCGAAGCCATCCGCCGCATTCAGGACGGCAGCATCCAGGTGGAGCCGCTGCTCAGCGCCGTGGCCCCGCTGGCCGAAGGCGCCGGCTGGTTCAAACGCCTTTACGATAACAAGGAAGGCCTGCTCAAGGTCGTTCTTCAACCCGCGTGATTGCTGCGCCAATGACGAATGCAGAATGCCGAATGAGGCCAATCCGCTCTGCTCCTCTTTCTACCATTGGTCATTCTGAATTCGTCATTTGTCATTTTCTTCCATGATCCGCCTCTTCCTGCTCCTTTCGCTGCCGCTCTACATCCTCGACCAGTTCTCCAAGAACTGGATCGTGCAGCATTTCAGGCTGTATGAAAACGAGCAGGAGGTGATTCCCGGCGTCTTCTGGCTGCACCATGCATCCAACACCGGTGTGGCCTTTGGCATGTTCAACGGCACGCAGTATGCGAACTACGCCTTCGCCGCCGTGTCGCTGGCCGCGCTCGTCTTCATCTACGTGATGCATGGCAAAGGCCTGTTTCCCGGCAAGCTGAGCCGCACCGCCGTGGCGCTGCTGGTCTCCGGCATCTTCGGCAATCTCACCGACCGCCTTTTCCGCAATCACGACGGCGGCAAGCTTTTCGACGGCACATTCTTCGACGGCTACGTCGTGGACTTCCTGCGCTTCGACTTCGGCTTCTGGCCCTTCCATCCCTGGCCTTCCTTCAATGTGGCGGATTCCTGCGTCGTGTGCGCCGCCATCCTGCTGGCGCTCGCGTCGTTTTTTGAAACGCCAGGGCAGCCTGCGAAGAAGGCGTAGCGAAGGATGACACAGGCTGCCGGCCTGAGGATGTGCTCCCCTATCTTCGATCGAGCACTGAGGCGAGCATCATCTGTGCGCTTCCTTGCAGCCCAAGGGCTTTGACGTGGTCGTAGGATGGGTGTGGCGACAGCCCGCCCGTCTGCGAGCGTACGGCAAACACACGGGCCTGCGAAAGCCCTCGTAGTCGGGCGGTTTGGCGAAGAGGCATTCGCGTGTTGATGAGTGTCTAGTTCGCCAAACACACCCAACTTACGCCCGGACAGCCCCTCACTCCTTCGGCACCGGCGACCAGCGGTAGATGCCGTCGAACCATGACAAACTGCCGGGAGGGGTCGCTTTGCGTTTGGTTTCCACCCAGAGGAAGCTGCCTTTGCGCTTGAGCGTGATGCTGACCTCCTTGGCGGCTTCCGGCACATCTGTCTCGGTGAAGACAGCAGTGGCAGTGGTCTCGTCATTCTTGGAGGTCACCGACTCAGGCGGTATCTGGCCGGCCAGATCGGCGCCCTGGTTTTCGTTCACCCGCGTGCAGTTCAGGTTCACACGCAGCTTGCCGTCCTTCGCGCGGCGGATGCTCACGTGCCCGCCAAAGCCATCGTCATACTCCCCATCCCAGGAGGAGCTCTTCAGCACAGCTGGCTGCTGCATGAAGCCGTAGGCCGCCGCTGTGACTTGGGCAAGCTTGAGCCAGTAATTGACATCCTTCTCCGGTGTGGGCGCGTCTTTGTCTTTGCCCGCAGCAGAAAGCGGTGCGGGTTTCGCCTTCGCCGGCTCCGGGGGCTGATAGGCAATTTTCATCCAGCGGCCCAGCAGCGCCGGCCAGCGTGCCTTCCAATCAGCCGGCACCGTCTTGTCTGCACCTGACCAAGTGTGCGAGGCCTCTTTCAATGCCGCGCTCAGGCGTTCATCCGCCGCCTGGGATTCTTTGCGGGCCAGTTGCAGCCGCTTCTCATCACTCACGCGGCGATAGATGCCCAGAATGCCTGGGTCCTGTGGCATCTTCTGTCCCGGCTTGAACAGGATCTCCATTTTCGACTCCCCTCCCTTGGCGATGAAATACGAACCGCGATCCTGCCCCTCATCCACCAAGGCGGCAAAGGTAAGAAGATTGTCTTTGCGGGTCCCCTGCCCCGTCCACATGCCCGTCGATCCCGGCTCCGAAGCCCAGCGCATGGTCACCTCCACGCCCGTGGCAGTAATCTGCCGCAGGGTGAGGTAGCGCATGCTTTCCTCGTCATAGAAATAAGTCGTGGTCAGCGGTTCAGCACCACGGCCGCACGCAGCCAGAAGGAAGAAGGCCAGAACCGGTATCCGAAGAGGCTGCAGGCGTGATTTCATGGAGGCCCATTCTCAAAGAAGACGCTCCATGCGCAAGAATTAGAAAAGAGTGATTTTTTGCCTTCTCTATAATGATCGTATTTTACGGCCAATTATAACAAAGAAGCCCATTTTTTCTTCATTTTTGGGATTAGCGTGAGCCTGTAAGGGCGAATTCGCGATTATGCGATCCACCCCCTCCCGTTTTAACTCACTGAAAATGAGTCTTTTGTATAGTATCTATACAGATATGTTTATCAATTTTACAAATATTTGAATAATTTCTGATATGGTTGTTGCACCTTCTATAATTTCTGTTATAAATACTAGCAGAAACAAGAGCCACACACGCAGCCATGAAAACACTCATCCGCCTCGCACTCACCGTCAGCCTCCTCGCCGTTGCTTCCGCCGCGAACGCCCAGAACGGTTACTCTGCCGCCGGTTACTATGCCGCCCCTCAGGCACAGGCTGCTTACGCTCAGCAGCAGGCCAATGCGCAGGCTTGGGCCGCTTGGAACGCTCAGCAGCAGGCCAACGCCGCTGGTTGGGCCCGCTACTACGCTGACCAAGCCGCCGCTCAGGCCGCCGCCCAGCAGGCTGCAGCTCAGCGCGCCGCCGCTCCCCGCCCCGCCATTGGCAATTCTCAGATCCGCTTTGACGGCCGCTTCGCTTCCGTCGGCCAGACCGCTCCTCAGGCCCTTCAGTTCGCTGTCTACGCTGCCAACACCCTCCAGAACAAGCCCTACGTGCTGGGCGGCGGCCATCGCAACATCGAGGACAGCGCTTATGACTGCAGCAGCAGCACTTCTTACGTCCTTATGAAGGCAGGATTGCTGAATCGCTGCCTGTCCAGCAAGGAGTTCGCCAACTATGGCGAAGCAGGCGTGGGCCGCTTCATCACCATCTGGGTGAAGCCTGGTGAGCATGTTTTCATCACCATCTGTGGTCTTCGCATGGACACCGCCGGCCAGATGACGGGCGAAGGTCCCCGCTGGCGCACCCAGGGCCGCAACTATGCTGGCTTCAGCCCTCGCCATCCTGCTGGCTTTTAATTCTCATTTTTGTGACTCGATTATCACACACGTAAACAAAGCTTCATTCAAATCTGAAACGCATCGCCTAAATCACCTCAAAAATCTCAAATCTACGAATCATATGAAAACGAACACCACCACCTCCACCGCCTCCAACAAAGAAATCTCCCTCGGCTGGAACTCGATGCCTGCTTACGGTGAAGTGATGAACAAGGTCATCGGCACCGCCCACACCGACGTCCAGAGCAGCATCAGCCTCGGCAAGAAGAGCGTGCTGAAGACCTTCTGGAGCACCTTGAGCAACATGAAGTAAGCCGGAGGCTGAAGGCAGCGTCTGACGCCCTTCACCTTGCGCTCTGCATGGCTACTGGTATGGCTCACCGCTCCAACGCATGCAGGTTCTTCGCTCCATCGACGCCCTTTCCACACTTACCGGCCCTCTCGCTCTTGCCGTGGGCGTGTTTGATGGAATCCACCTCGGGCACCAAGAGGTCATTCGCGCGGCTCAGGAACACGCCACGCAGCACCACGGCACCGCAGTCGTTGTGACTTTCGATCCGCACCCCATGCAAGTGCTACGACCGGGCTCCGCCCCCAAACTGCTCTGCGGTCCGCGCCACCAGCGCCTCATTCTGGCCCAAACGGGCATCTCCTGCCTGCTGGCCTGCCCCTTCACCGCCGAGACGGCCAAAACACCCGCACGCGATTTCCTCCAGCAGCTGGTGCGCGCCTCACGCCCGCTGGGCTGCATCTCCGTCGGCTACACCTGGAGCTTTGGCCATGGGCGCGAAGGCAACATCCACCTCCTCATGGAAATGGGGCAGGAGCATGACTTTGCTGTGTATGGCGTGCCGCCTTTGAAAATCGACTCTGAGGTGGTCAGCAGCACCCTGATCCGTGAGGCCGTTTCGAAGGGGAATTTCCACAAAGCCGCCACGCTTCTCGGGCGCGAGTACTCCGTCTTTGGCACCGTGGTCGAAGGCCAGAAGCTTGGCCGCCAGCTAGGCTTCCCCACGGCGAATGTCGATGTGGAAAACGAGCAGCTCCCGCCGCTCGGCGTTTATGCGGTGGAGGCGCGTGTGGGTGAGCAATGGTTCCCGGGCGTGGCCAATCTCGGCCGCCGGCCCACCGTCGCGGCAGACGCTGATCCTTCCCTCGAAGTCCACCTGCTCAATTGGAGCGGCGACATCTATGGCCAGGACATGGAGGTGCGCTTCACCCGCCACCTGCGCAGCGAGATGAAATTCAGCAGCCTGGATGAGCTCAAGGCGCAGATCGCGCGGGATATTTTGGCAGCCCAGTAGACCAGTTGCGCCGCAACTGGTCTGGGACACTCCGGTTGCGGCGCAACCGGACTACTTTGCCTTCGGCTTAGGCGCTTCCTGCTTGGGATATCCTTCCAGCTTCACCACGCTCACCGCGGTTTCAGTGGGGAAATCCGCAGGCACGGCTGCTGTACGCTCCACCTTGCCGGTGGCCGCCCATTCGGTGCCGCGTTGAAGGATGGTGTAAAAGCCGCGGTCCAGCATCGAGTAGTCCGCATGGCCCAGCGTGGTGTGAAACACGCGTCCTTTTTGATAACTGAGCACCAGGTTGTTCGGCTCGTTCACGGCGGTGAGATCAGACACCGCCGTGGTCAGCACCTCCACATTTTCGGCAGGGCCGCGCAGCTTGCTGTAAAGCTCGTCCTTGGCGTGCAGCCAGCGCTTGGGAAGTCCTTTTGTGATGGGATGATCAGGGTTCTGAATTTCGACGATGAACTCATGCTGCGCGCCGTGGGCGCCGCCGTTCCCCGCCACGGTGTCGCGGAAGAGTTTGCCGTCCTTCACATACAGCCAGGGGCCGGACTTTTCATTACGACCGCCCCAGCCACCGACACCGATCATCTCATTGTATTCCTTCCACTCGGGAAAGGAATTGTTTGCCGCATGAATCGAAACAAAGCCGCCACCGTCAGCCACATACTTCGTGAAGGCATCACGCACATTCTGCGGCCAGGGCTCGCCATTGTAGTTGCTCACCACCGCAGCGTAATCGGTGAACATCGGTTTCCATGCATGCCAGGCTTCCTTGGGCGATCCTTTGGGCGGCGTGGTGGTGACCTCCACAGTGAAGGCGCCGCTGCTCTCCAGCGCATTGCGCAGCACGGGCGTGGTGATGTCCCACTTGTGATTGTTCTGACCGTCCACAATGAGGACTTTCAGTTTGTCTGCGGCCTGCAGGCTGGCGGCGGCACACAGGAGGAAGGTAAGGAGGATGGAGCGCATGGTTGAAACGTTGCTATCAGTACGTCACAATTTTGGCAAGAACGAACATTTGGAACACTGCGTAATTCACCTTGACCCTCGGTGCTGCCACCACCCACACTAAGAGGTCTCTCAATGCCCCTGTTTGTTGCCTTCCTTATCTACTTCGCGCTGCTCCTGCTGCTCGCGGTTATTTCTGCTGCGGAAACGGCCATCCACAGTGCGCGCGATGTCGAAGCTCAGCTGCTTGCTGCTGGTGAAGGCGCCGTGGCGCAAAGACTGCGCGCCATCACCGCCAATCCCTTTGCACAGCTGCACCACACTCTGCTGCTTTCTGCGGCGCTGAATCTCTCCCTCGCCGCACTTGGGCTGTGGATTGTCACCGGGCCGCTGCTGGCATCGGGGTGGAATGTGTGGCTCACAGCATCCGTCATATTCTTGGCAACGGTCCTGCTAGGAGATATGGCTCCCAAATTTTTTGCCGCTCGCAATCCCTCGGTGGTTCTGCTCGGCAGCCTGCGTTTGCTGCACCCGCTGAGAAACGTGATCGACCCTCTCGCCCTGCTTGTTGATCGCACCACGGACGCGCTGCTGCAAAAATTCGTCACCCGGCACATCAAGATGCGCATGCCGGTGACGCGTGATGAATTCGAAACCCTGGTGGAAATGCGCCAGGAACAGGGACTGCTGGACAGCGATGACAGCGCCATGATCCATGAGGCACTCGACATCGAATCCCTCACCGTGCGGGACTGCATGATCCCGCGCGTGGATCTCGCGCTCATGAGCAGCGAGGACTCACCGCAAAAGACGACCTCCATCCTGGAAAAATCCGCCGGGCGTTTTGTCATTGTGTATGGCGAGACGCCCGACTCAGTCGAAGGCGTGCTCGACACCAATGCCTGGAAACTCGCGAACCGTCCGGACTGGCGCACGCTCCTGCGCACGCCAGCCTTTGTGCCTGAGACCATGCCGGTGCTCGAAGCCCTGGAGCACCATCTGCAGCGTGACGAACAACCGGTGCTCATCGCCGATGAATACGGCGGCCTGGAAGGCATGATCACCCGCCGTGAGATCGCCGACTGGCTGCTTTACGAAGCCGCGCCCTGGCATGGTGAAACCTCGGAGATTCGCGATCTGGGCGGCGGTCGTTTCCTGCTGGATGGCGGCACGCGGCTGGATCACATCAAAGAAGAACTCAATGTCGATCTCAATGTCGATCTGGATGTCGGCGGCATCGACACCATCGGCGGCCTTGTTTTCAATCAGCTCGGTCATGTGCCCAAGCCCGGTGAACGCATCAACCTTGACGACGCGGACATCAAGGTGCGCCGCATCGTGCGTGCCCGCATTCAGGAGGTGGAGCTTCGCCTCAAACTCAAACCTTCTGACGAATCCAGCGCCGGCTAATTTCATCCCTCTCACATGACCTGGCTCCTGCTGCTCCTCTGCCTCGCTCTTTCCTTCATGCTCTCCGGACTGGAGAGCGCGGTGATGGCCGTCAGCCGTGTGCGTGTGCGCCATGCAGCCAGTGCCGGCGACCGCCGCGCACGCGGCCTGCTGCCGCTGCTGGAAGACCGTGATGCCTTGATCGGCTGCATCACCGTGGCCAATCACCTCACCAATCTCGCGGCCTTCCTGCTCGTCGCATTTCCCATCATCCACCATGCGACTCTGTGGGGCTACGTGCTGGCTTTCACGCTCGCGCTGCCCGTTTTTCTCATCGGCCTGGAAGTGATGCCCAAGAAGCTCTTTCGCAGCTATCCCTTCCGCTCCATGCGCAGTGTCTCGCCGCTCGTTCATCTCGTCGGCCTAGCGCGTCCTCTGTTTCGCGTGGTGACCGGCAAAAAAAGCACCACCACCAGTGAAGTCCCCAGCGAGGCACGGCAGACACGCGGGCGCGACGATCTGAAGTCGCTGGCGCAGGAGCTCGCCGCCCAGCATCAGCTTTCTGCCAACGCCATGCATCTCATCGAGCGCGTGCTCGACTACAAAAAGCTGAACACCGGCGACATCATGCAGCCGCTGGCACGCAGCATGGCCCTTGCCGCAGAGATCCCGCTCAGCACGGCTTTGATTGTGGCCCGTGAGCAAAACTGCACGCTGCTTCCGGTGCTGGGAGACAATGGCAGCTTCATCGGTCTGCTCGACACCACCGACCTCCCCGCTGTCATCCCCCCGGACCGTCTCGTGCGCCACCACATGCGTACGCTGGATGCCGTGCCCGCCAGCCTGCCCGCCCTGCACACGCTGCAGCGCATGCGCAAATCCGGCCGCCGCCTCGCCATCGTGGTGGATGAACGCCAGCAGCCCATCGGCCTGATCACGGAGGAGCGGCTGCTGGAGCCGCTGATGCATTAGCGGGAATTTATGATTTACGATTTACGATTTCACGGACGGCCAAGCCGCCTGTCGAAATCGGGCTCCCAAATCATAAATCATAAATGGAGCCGGTTGAAAACGTCCACCGCCACCGCCATCCATAGGCCATGCCTCAGCTCGTCTTCGCCACCTCCAATGCCCACAAGACTGAAGAAGTCGCCGCCATTCTCGGAGAGGATTGGCAGGTCGAAGATCTTCGCGCTCATCCCGGTGTCACGCTGGATGAAGAGACCGGCGACACCTTCGAGGCCAACGCCATCATCAAAGCCGTGAGCGGCAGCCGCGGTGTGCCCGGCCTGCTGGTGCTGGCGGATGACTCCGGTCTGGAAGTGGATGCGCTGGACGGCGCGCCCGGTGTGCGCAGTGCACGCTATGCGGGAGAGACCGCCAATGCCGCAAACAACCGCGCGAAATTGAAAACCGAACTCGCCAAGCTGCCGCAAGACATCCGCTTCACCGGACGCTTCCAATGCTGCATGGTTCTCGCACGTGATGGCGAAGTCCTGCACGTCACGAGCGGCAGCGTGGAAGGTCGTCTGCTCACGGAGGAAGTGGGTGCGGGCGGCTTCGGCTACGATGCGCTTTTCATTCCCGATGGTTTCACGGACACGTTCGGTGTCCTGCCTGCCGAAACGAAAAACCAGCTCAGCCACCGTGCGCGTGCCCTCGCGGCGATGAAGGAACAACTCGCCTCACTGGCCTGAGCTTATGCGCCCGCTGATCTTCATCCTCATTCTAGCTCTGGCAGGCTGCAGCACGCCGCCACCTCCCGCGCCCGTTCAAGCAGAGTCAGGGCAGCCATCCCTCGTCCCGCCCTACCCTGCAGTGGAGGAAGTGGCCGCACAAACTCCTCCTGCCAAGTCAGCTCCGACAGCAAGCTGGACTGCCATCTCCGATTTCAAGGGCCAGCCGCTCGTTGGTGGTGCCTCGGTAATCGAATACAAAATCGGCCGCGAGCGCCACACCTTCCAGATGCGAGTCGTGGTCTTCGACGACCGCCAGTTTGATCTCAAGGTCATCGACCAGCCGGAAGACTGGTCCGGCGGCAACCGTCTCACCGACTGCATGCGCGGTGCCGCAGCCGTGGCCGGCGTGAACGGCGGTTTCTTCACGCCTGAATTCAAGCCCATGGGCCTCATGATCGCCAGCGGCAAGCGCACCGGCACCTGGCAGACGGGCGCGCTGCTCACCGGCGCAGTCGTTGTCACTTCCCATCCCCAGCTGCTGTGGAATGCGGATGTGAATCCCGAAGGCGCCAGTGAACTCCTGCAGGCCGGACCGCGCCTGGTCGATGGCGGTCAGGCCGTGGCGGGACTCGATGCCAAGAAGCGCAGCACCCGCACCTTCATCGCCAACGATGGCGGCAATCAGTGGTGCCTGGGCCTCGCGCAAGACATCACCCTGAGTGAACTTGCCGAGCTGCTCACCACCCCCGGCGTCATGCCTGCATTCACGGTCAACCGTGCGCTCAATCTCGATGGAGGCCATTCCTCCGCCCTCTACTTCCGCACCAACGACGGTCGCGAACACACCCATCCCGGCTGGAGCACGGTGAGGAATTATCTGGGCATCGTGCCGAAGTGAGGGGCCCCACTTCCAAGGCGGACCAAGCGTTCCTCTGCCACAAAGACTCTAGCACCCGCCGATGCGCTGCCGCAATTCTTCGCACTCGCGCATCGTTCTTTGGATGGCAGCGCGTTTCTCGCCGGTCTTTTTTTGGATGCGTCCGAGGAATTCCACCGTCTTGCCTCTTTCATACTTCTGATCATCACCCGTGAGCAATGCGCAAGCTTGTTTGAGCTTGCCCTTGAGGATGTTCCAGGTGCCTTGGATTAGGATTGTGTTCATCGACGTTGCTGATTGGGGGTGGAGAAACCTCATGCCGCAAAAGCGGATATGACGATACCATCCTCAATTCGTCTGCACCTGCTCCAGCGGTCCCCTGAGCCACTCATCGGGGAATGTTGCAACGGTCTGCGCCAAGGTGAATCAGCGCTTCTCCACGGGCTTCAGAATGGCTCCCATCCAGGTGGTGAACTGGGTCATGAAATCCGGGGGCCGGGTGTGCTCGGACACTCCTTCGTAGAGCTTCAGGGTGGACGTGGGCGCCGAGGTCCAGCGATCCGGAAGCCGCGCCCCCGGTACGCAAAACCGCCTCCGACGGCTTGCACCGAGGGAGGCGGGTGAGGTTTGAACGGACGGGCGGGCTTACGCAGCGTCTTCGTCCACGATGGCAGGCAGCGCAGGGCGCTCGGTTTCGTGGAGTTCGAAGTTGCGGTTGCTGATGAAGCCAGTGCCGGCCGGGATGAGGTGACCCATGATGACGTTTTCCTTGAAGCCGCGCAGGAAGTCGGACTTCGCAAGGGTGGCGGCTTCGGTGAGCACACGGGTGGTGTCCTGGAAGGAAGCAGCCGAGATGAAGGATTCGGTTTCGATGGAAGCCTTGGTGATGCCGAGGAGGACGGGCTCTGCCTCTGCAGGCTTGCCGCCTTCTTCGGAAACACGGTTGTTTTCCTTCTCGAACTCGCCGCGGTCGATCTGGTCGCCCCAGAGGAACTCGGTGTCGCCGGTGTCGGTGACCTTCACCTTGCGCAGCATCTGACGGATGATGATCTCAACGTGCTTGTCATTGATTTCCACACCCTGGGCGCGGTACACTTCCTGCACTTCGTTGACCAAGTGCTCGCGGAGAGCCTGTGGGCCAAGAATTTCGAGGAGGTCATGCGGAACGACTGGACCGTCGGTGATCTGGTCGCCTTTGCTGACGTGGTCGCCGTTGAACAGCAAGATGTGCTTGCTGCGGGGGATGAGATGTTCTTCCTGCTGGCCGGTCTTGTTGTCGGTGACGATCACGCGGCGCTTGCCACGGACCAGACCGCCGATTTCAACCACACCGTCGATACGGGCGATTTCGCAGGCATCCTTCGGCTTACGGGCTTCGAAGAGTTCGGCCACACGTGGAAGACCACCGGTGATGTCCTTCGTCTTGGAGGCCTTACGAGGCGTCTTGGCGATGGTGGTACCAGCTTCGACCTTCTCGTTGTTCTTCACGCTCAAGTGGGCGCCCGCTGGAATGGTGTAGCTGGCGAGAACTTCGTGCGTCTTCGGATTCACCACGACGACCTGCGGATGGAGGTCTTCCTTGTGCTCGATGACGACGGTTTCTTCGTTGCCGGTGGACTCGTTCTTTTCCTTGGTGATCGTGATGCCGCTGATCATGTCGCGGAACTCCAGCTTACCAGCCTTCTCGGTGATAATCGGCACGTTATATGGATCCCAGGTGACGACCTGCTGGCCCTTCTTGACCTTGCCACCGTCTTCGACGGAGATAACGGCACCCGTGACCAGCTTGTGGCTTTCGAGTTCGCGACCGTCGTCGTCGTGGATGGAGAGGATGCCGTTCTTGGTAAGGGCGATCCAGGTGCCTTCGATCGTGGTAACCGCACGCATGTCGGTGTACTTGACGGTACCAGCGTTTTTGACGTTGATGAAGGGCTGCTTGAAGGAGGCAGTGGCAGCACCACCCACGTGGAAGGTACGCATGGTGAGCTGCGTTCCGGGTTCGCCGATGGACTGTGCGGCGACGATACCGACGGCTTCGCCGATCTTCGCCATGCGGTGCGTGGCGAGGTGGAGGCCGTAGCACTTCGAGCAGCAGCCGCGCTTGCTTTCGCAAGTGAGCACGGAGCGGATCTTGAGCTTCTCGACGCCGATCTTCGCGAGGTGAGCGGCTTCTTTTTCGGAAGCGAGCTGACCAGCCTTGATGACGATGCTCTTGTCCACGGGATCATGGATCGTTTCGCAGGAGACACGGCCATAGACGCGGGTCTTGAGATCAACGATTTCTTCGTCACCCTGATAGATGGAGGAGAGCGTGATGCCGTTGACGGTGCCGCAATCTTCCTCAGTGACGATGACGTCCTGGGACACATCGACGAGCTTGCGGGTCATGTACCCGGAGTCAGCCGTCTTCAGGGCGGTATCGGCAAGGCCTTTACGAGCACCGTGAGTGGAGATGAAGTATTCGAGCACGCTCAGACCTTCACGGAAGTTCGAGGTGATCGGACGTTCGATAATTTCACCGGAAGGCTTGGCCATCAGACCGCGCATGCCGGCAAGCTGCTTGATCTGCGTACGGTTGCCTCGGGCGCCCGAGTTCACCATGACGTAGAGCGGGTTGTGGTGCTTCTTGCCCTCGTTGTATTCCAGGGTGCGGAAGAGTTCGTCGGCGACGATTTCACCCACCTGCGTCCAGATGTCGATGATCTTCTGATAGCGCTCACCGTTGGTGATAATACCACGGCGATACTGCTTCTCGATTTCCTCGATCTGCTTGTAGGCGTTTTCAAGACCAGCGGCCTTGGCGGTCGGGATGACCATGTCGGTGATACCGATGGAGCAACCGGAACGGGTCGCTTCACGGAAGCCGAGCTGCTTGAGACGATCCAGCGCGTGGACGGTTTCCTTCTGGCCCACGGTCTGGAAGCAACGCCAGATGATGTCGGAAATCTGCTTCTTGCCGACGGTGGTGTTGATGAAGCCGAGGCCTTCAGGCCAGGTTTCGTTGAAGAGAACACGGCCTGCGGTTGTCTCGATGACAGCCTTGGTAGGATCACCAAACGGGCGCTTCGGCAGGTTCCAGTCAGGATTGCGGAAACGAATCTTGTCGTTCACCGTCAAGCCGCCTTCGGAAATGGCGAATTCGACTTCAGGGGCGTCATTGAAGATCGGCACGCGACCTTCGACATCACCCTTCTTGGCCTTGGCGTCCTGGTTCGGGAACTCACGCAGGTAGGTGAGGAAGTAGCAGCCCAGAGGAATGTCCTGGGAGGGGTTCATCACCGGCTTGCCGCTGGCAGGGCTGAACAGGTTGTTCGGCGCAAGCATGAGCAGGCGGGCTTCCATCTGAGCTTCGATGGAAAGCGGAACGTGAACGGCCATCTGGTCACCGTCGAAGTCGGCGTTGTAGGCCGTACAAACGAGGGGATGCACGCGAATGGCCTCACCTTCGATGAGCTTCGGCTCGAAAGCCTGGATCGAAAGACGATGGAGGGTCGGAGCGCGGTTGAGGAGAACGGGGTGCCCCTTGGTCACTTCGTCCAGGATGTCCCACACTTCAGGCGTGCGGCGTTCGATCATCTTCTTCGCGGAGCGCACGGTGTGCACCAAGCCCATCTCCTTGAGACGGCGGATGATGAAGGGTTCGAACAGCACGAGGGCCATCTTCTTCGGCAGACCGCATTGGTGCAGCAGAAGGTCTGGTCCGATCACGATGACGGAACGGCCGGAGTAATCGACGCGCTTGCCGAGAAGGTTCTGACGGAAGCGGCCGGACTTGCCCTTGAGCATGTCGGACATGGACTTCAGCGGGCGGTTGCCTGCGCCGGTCACCGGGCGGCCATGGCGGCCGTTGTCGAACAAGGCGTCCACAGCTTCCTGCAGCATGCGCTTTTCGTTGCGGATGATGACATCCGGTGTGCGAAGCTGAAGGAGGTTCTTGAGACGGTTGTTGCGGTTGATGACGCGACGATAGAGGTCGTTCAAGTCGGAGGTCGCAAAGCGGCCGCCTTCGAGGGGGACGAGGGGGCGAAGGTCTGGCGGGATGACCGGCAGCACTTCCAGGATCATCCACTCAGGACGGCTGTGGCTTTCGGCGAAGCCCTGGCAGAGCTTGAGACGCTTGGCGAGCTTCTTGCGGATCTGCTTGGAGCGCGTCTTGGTCATCGCCTCTTCGAGTTCCTTGGTCACTTCGGCCAGGTTGAGCTGGGCGAAGATGTCACGGATGGCCTGAGCACCCATGCCGACGCGGAAGGCGTCTGCACCGTACTGCTCTTCGGCTTCACGAAGGTCCACTTCGGTCAGGAGCTGGCCGCGCTGAAGCGGGGTGCTGCCTGGATCGATGACCATGTAGTCTTCATAGTAGATCACGCGCTCCAGCGAACGGGCGGTCATGTCGAGCATGAGGCCGATGCGGGAAGGCATGCACTTGTAGAACCAGATGTGCGTCACCGGCACGGCGAGTTCGATGTGGCCCATGCGCTCGCGACGAACGCGGGAGAGGGTCACTTCGACGCCGCAGCGATCGCAAACGACACCCTTGTGCTTGATGCGCTTGTACTTGCCGCAGGCGCACTCCCAGTCACGGGTGGGTCCGAAGATACGCTCGCAGAAAAGGCCGCCCTTTTCTGGCTTGAACGTACGGTAGTTGATGGTTTCTGGATTCTTAACTTCACCGGAGGACCAGGAGCGGGTGCGGTCCGCAGAGGCGATGCAGATCGACACATAGTCGAACTCCTCGCCGTGTTGGGGTTCCCCGAAGATTTCTTTCAAGCTCGCGTCAGCATTCATGATGTGTGGAGATGGGTGGCAGGTTTTTGCGCTGGGTTTCTGGGGGAAGGAGGGTTAGGCACCCGCCGAGGAGGCAAAGTTTTCAAGGGCTTCCACATCTGCATTGGCGTTGGCGCGCTTGTGCACCTTGACGTCAAGACCGAGGGACTGCATTTCCTTGATGAGCACGTTGAAGGACTCAGGCGTGCCGGCTTCAAGAGCGTGGTCGCCTTTGACGATCTGCTCATAGATGCGCGTGCGGCCCTGAACATCGTCAGACTTGACGGTGAGGAGTTCCTGCAGCGTGAATGCGGCACCGTAGGCTTCAAGGGCCCACACTTCCATTTCCCCGAAGCGCTGGCCGCCGTATTGGGCCTTACCACCCAGAGGCTGCTGCGTGACGAGCGAGTAAGGTCCGACCGCACGTGCGTGGATCTTATCGGCGACAAGGTGGTTCAGCTTCAGCATGTAGATGTAGCCGACGACGACATCGAGGCTGAAGGCGTCACCTGTGCGGCCGTCGAAGAGTTTCGACTTGCCGTTGAGGCCCATCCATTCATACCCAGGAACCTTCTTGGCTTCCTTGATGTATTCCATGATCTTGGTTTCAGGGATACCATCGAACACCGGTGTGGCGATCTTCATGCCCAGGGCCTTGGCGGCGAGGCCAAGGTGGGTTTCAAGCACCTGACCCACGTTCATGCGTGATGGCACGCCGAGGGGGTTCAGCACGATGTCAACAGGCGTTCCGTTTTCGAGGAACGGCATGTCTTCTTCAGGAACGATGTTGGCAACGATACCCTTGTTTCCGTGGCGGCCGGCCATCTTGTCACCCACCGAAAGCTTGCGCTTGCTGGCGAGGAAGACGCGCACCTGCTTGACCACGCCGCTGTCGGCGGTGTCTTCGCTGGACTCGATCTTGTCGAGGTTGCGCTCACGTTCCATGTCGGCGTCAGAGAACTTCTGTTCGAAGGTCTGGATGATGTCGAAGATCTTGTTACGGATCGGGCTCGGGTCGATTTCGATGGTGTCGTAGCTTTCGGCCACGTGACGAAGCATCGTCTTGGTGATCTTCTTGTTCGCGCCGACGAGGGGCTCGCCGGTCTGACCGTTCACGATGTCGAGAGGGATCTTCTCGTTGAGAAGGATGTCAGAGAGACGCTCGGTGAGCTGCTCGGTGAGGTCTTCCTTCTTCGCACGATAGTCTTCTTCGATCTGCTTGATGTGCTTCTTGTACTCGGACGGGGAGAGCTTCTCCTTCTCAGAGTCAGCACCCATGCCGCGCTGGGCGATGCGCACATCCATGATGATGCCGGTGCAGCCGGAGGGCACGCGCAGGGAGGTGTCCTTCACGTCAGCGGCCTTCTCACCGAAGATGGCGCGCAGGAGGCGCTCTTCAGGGGCGAGTTCGGTTTCGGACTTCGGAGTGATCTTGCCGACGAGGATGTCGCCAGGCTTCACTTCAGCACCGATGCGCACAACGCCCTGGGCGTCGAGGTTCTTCAGCGCTTCATCACCGACGTTCGGGATGTCACGCGTGATTTCTTCCGGCCCGAGCTTGGTGTCACGAGCGATGACTTCAAAGTCTTCGATGTGAATGGAGGTGTAGATGTCCTCCTTGACCACGCGGCGGCTGATGGTGATGGCATCTTCGAAGTTGTAACCGTTCCAAGGCATGAACGCGACGAGCATGTTCTTGCCGATGGCAAGCTCACCCTGGTCGGTGCAAGGACCGTCGGCGATGACATCGCCCTTCTTGATCTTCTGACCGCGCTTCACCAGAGGCTTCTGGTTGATGCAGGTGCCGGCGTTGGAGCGGCCGAACTTGCGGAGAGGGTACACGTGGGTGCCCTTGTCTTCGTCGGTCACGCAGGACTTGATCGGGTTTTCGAGGAACTTGTCGTCCTTGACGGGCAGGTTGCCGTCCTTGGTGACGATGATCACGTCAGCAGTCGCAGCGGCGACGGTGCCGTTGGCGTCAGCGACGATCACGGAGCGTGAGTCACGGGCGGCCTTGCCTTCCATGCCGGTGCCGACGAGCGGGGACTCACCTTCAAGGAGAGGCACGCCCTGGCGCTGCATGTTCGAACCCATCAGAGCGCGGTTGGCGTCATCGTGCTCAAGGAACGGGATGAGCGCGGCAGCCACGGAGACGAGCTGCTTTGGCGACACGTCCATGAGGGTGACGAGCGAAGGCTCGACTTCGATGAACTCGCCGCGATAGCGGACGGTGATCTTGCTGCCTTTGAAGTTGCCTTTTTCGTCGATCGGATTGTTCGACTGGGCGATGTAGTGCTTCTCTTCCTGGTCGGCGGTGAGATACTCGATCTTCTCGGCCACGACGCTGTCCTTCACCGGACGATACGGCGTTTCGATGAAGCCGAATTCGTTGATGCGGGCATAGCTGCCGAGGGAGTTGATCAGACCGATGTTCGGACCTTCAGGAGTCTCAATCGGGCAGATACGGCCATAGTGGGACGGATGAACGTCACGAACTTCGAAGCCGGCGCGGTCACGATTCAGACCGCCAGGCCCGAGTGCGGAGAGACGGCGCTTGTGGGTCAGTTCGGCCAGAGGATTGATCTGGTCCATGAACTGGCTGAGCTGGCTGCGGCCGAAGAAGTCACGCACGACGGCGGAGAGCGCCTTCGGATTGACGAGCTTGGCAGGAGTCATGGTGTCCATGTTCACGTCGAACAGGGTCATGCGCTCTTTCACCAGACGCTCGGTGCGGGAAAGGCCCACGCGGCACTGGTTGGCGAGGAGTTCACCCACGGCACGCACACGGCGGCTGCCGAGATGGTCAATATCATCCAGAATGCCCTGACCTTCACGCAAGTGGAAGAGGTAGCGCAGAGCGGAGATCACGTCCTCAGCGGTGAGGATGCGGGTCTCGGTGTCGATCTTCAGCGAGAGCTTCTGATTGATCTTGTAACGGCCGACGCGGGTGAGGTCATAACGCTTCGGATCGAAGAACAGGCGCTTCACGAGGGCGCGTGCATTCGGCGTGGTCGGAGGATCGCCCGGACGCAGACGGCGGTAGATTTCCTTGAGCGCTTCATCTTCATCCTTGGCGGTGTCCTTGCGCAGGGAGGTGATGAGGAGATCGTCCGGGGAGGCGGTGACGACCTTGACGGATTTGTGGCCAAGCTGGATGAGCTGGCGGATGACGCCGGAGGTCAGCGGCTCGTAGGCACGTGCGACGATGAGCTCGCCGTCCAGGATGTCCTTGAAGAGGATCTTGGTGGCGACTTCTTCTTCGGAAAGGCTGTCCTTGAGCTTGAGGTCCTGGATTTCGTAGAAGAGCTTGAGGATGTCCTCATCGCCCGGGAAGCCGATCACGCGCAGGAGCGTGGTGGCCAGGAACTTGCGACGACGGCGGCGGCGGTCGAGATAGACGTAGAGGAGGTCGTTCGTGTCGAACTGCACTTCCAGCCAGGTGCCGCGGTCAGGGATGATGCGGAAGCCGTGGAGCCAGCGGCCATTGAGATGCTGGCTGGTTTCAAAGCAGATACCCGGGGAACGATGGAGCTGGGAGACGACCACGCGCTCTGCACCGTTGATGACGAAGGTGCCGCGCACCGTCATGAGGGGGATTTCACCCATGTACACGCGTTCCTGCTTCGCACCCTGCTCGTCCTTGAGCTCATAGGTCACGTATAGCGGGGCGCTGAAGGTCTCGGCCTCATGGATGGCTTCGAGGGAGCTGAGCTTGGGCTCGCCGATTTCGTACATGACGAAATCGAGCGTCATCTTCTCATCATAGCTGGTGATCGGGAAGACCTCCCGGAACACGGCCTGGAGGCCGAGGTCTTTGCGCTTCGAGGGCAGGATGTTTTTCTGGAGAAATTCCTCGTATGAGCGGAGCTGGATCTCGATGAGATTTGGGGGCTCGGCGACTTCGTGGATTTTGCCAAAGTTGGTGCGCTGGGACATAAGGCAGTGATGAGGCGGTTAGGGGGCGATGGGCGGTGGCACGGGATGCGGAAGGGGAGTTCCGCGAAGCAACAAAAGAGCAATGTCAGGCGGCCAGCCCGGCATTACTTGCGATTGTCGCGAAAACGAAGCAGCCGGAATCCAGGTGTGAACCCGAATTCAGGCCAAAAAAATTGTCGGAAGCAGGCGGCACTTCGCGTGGTGTCCCGGAACCGTAGCACTGGCTGCGGAGGTTCAAGCGGGGATCACGGGCGGTTGCGGGCATGCGATGGAACGAAACGAACAGGGGATTGAGACTGACACTAACTTGAAAAGGCTCCTGACCGCGCGGCGCTGCGGATGATGGCAGACGCCACGCGGAAAAGAGCAGGAACGTGAGACTACTTGATCGTGATCTTGGCGCCAGCGGCTTCCAATTTCTTCTTGATCTCTTCGGCTTCTTCCTTTTTGCAGCCTTCCTTGAGGGTCTGCGGAGCGCTTTCGACAAGCTTCTTCGCTTCTGCAAGGCCAAGGCCAGGAACAACGCCGCGGACTTCTTTGATGACGCCAATCTTGTTGGTGCCAGCTTCGGTCAGGATGACGTCGAACTCGGTCTTCTCTTCCACGACAGCTGCAGTGACAGCACCACCAGCGCCGGCGGCGGCGACAGGAGCAGCGGCGCTAACGCCCCACTTCGTTTCGAGGGATTTCACAAGTTCGGCAACTTCCAGGACGGTAAGCGTGCTCAGTTCTTCAACGATTTTATTCAGGTCAGCCATAGTATTTTGTCGGTGTCGCCGCGTTCCGCAGCTGCGGATAAATTAAGAGCAAAAGCTTTTGCTCCGGCGAGGAACCATTGGGTGTTGGGGTATTCAGGCCGTGTGACGGGCCATCTAATCAAATGGGGTTTACGCGGGTTGTTCAGCAGGTGCGGCGGCTTCAGCAGCAGGCGCGGCTTCTTCAGCGGCAGCGGCTGGAGCGGCTTCCTCAGCAGGAGCGCCTTCTTTGTCGACCTTCGCCTGGAGCACGCGGGCGAGGGCGGAAGCCGGAGCCTGGAGCACACCGAGGAGCTGGGCGAGGAGCACTTCACGGGAAGGCAGATCGGCAAGGACTTTGATGGCTGCGGTGTCCAGAAGGTTGCCGTCAAGGACGCCAACTTTCATCACCGGCTTTTCAAACTCGGCTTGGAAATTCTTGAGGATTTTGGCGGCGCCGAAGACGTCCTTGGCACCCGTCACGAAGGCGCTCTGGCCGGTGAGGTGGGCACTCAGATCACCAGGATAGCCGGCCTTTTCAGCAGCCTTCTTCACCAGGTTGTTTTTGAAGACGTGAATCTCCGACCCGACAACGCTGAGGCGCTTGCGCAGTTCGGCGAATTTCGCGACCTTCAGGCCGGTGTAATCCACGACGAACAGGAATGGGGAGGCATTGACCCGCTTCAGAAGGTCATCAATGAGCAATGTTTTGAGTTCTTTCATGATACAGTGCTTCTATAAATTAGAGTTTGACGTACTTCGACACGTCGATGCGGAGAGCAGGCGACATGGTGGCGGCGAGAGTGATGGTTTCGACGTAGCGGCCACGTGCGGAGGCGGGCTTGGCGCGCACCACGGCTTCGATGAGGGAGGTGGCGTTTTCAGCAAGCTGGGCCACTTCGAAGGAAGCCTTGCCGACGGAGGAGGCGATGTTGCCGTTCTTGTCGAGCTTGAAATCAGCACGACCTGCCTTGACGGCCTTGACGGCGGCGGCGGTGTCTTCAGTCACGGTGCCGGTACGTGGGTTGGGCATCAAGCCACGAGGTCCGAGCTGCTTGCCGAGTTTGCGAACTTCATTCATCGCAGCCGGAGTGGCGATGGCGACGTCGAAGTCGGTGAAGCCTTCCTTCACCTTGGCGATGAGGTCTTCGTTGCCGACGATGTCAGCACCGGCGGCCTTGGCGGCTTCAGCAGCGGCGCCCTGGGCGAAGACGGCGACGCGCACAGTCTTGCCGGAGCCGTGAGGCAGCGGGCAGGTGCCACGAACCATCTGGTCGCTCTTCTTCGGATCCACACCCATGCGGAACGACAGGGTGACGGTCTGGTTGAACTTGGTGCCAGGGAGTTTGCGCAGGAGCTCGGCCGCTTCTTCAAGCGTGAATGCCTTGCCTGCCGGAACCATCTCGGCTGCTTTCTTGTAACGTTTGCTTCTCTTTTGCATGGTAGGTGTGCAGTGGTGGCGAACTGTGACGTTCTCCTGCTTCGGTTGAAGTGATTAGTCGATGATTTCGATGCCCATCTGGCGAGCGGTACCCGCCATGATGCGGGACGCCATGGTGAGATCGGAAGTGTTGAGGTCGGCGATCTTGAGCTTGGTGGCTTCAAGAAGCTGGGCCTTGGTGATTTTGGCGACCTTGATCTTGTTCGCTTCCTTGGAGCCGCTGGCGATGTTCGCGATCTTCTTCAGGAGGTTGGAAGCAGGAGGCTGCTTGGTGATGAAGGTGAAGCTCTTGTCCTTGTAAACCGTGATCACGGTTGGAAGGACGTCTCCGCCGAGCTTGGAAGTGGCGGCGTTGAACTCCTTGCAGAAGGCCATGATGTTCACACCGGCCTGACCGAGAGCAGGGCCGATGGGCGGTGCGGGGTTGGCGGCACCAGCTTTGATCTGGAGCTTGATGAGTTTGATGATTTCCTTGGCCATGTCTTTGTGTTCCTTGCTTGCTTGAGTTGAGATTCAGGGGGCGGCGGGTCGGCTTATGCCTTCTCGACCTGCCAGTATTCGAGATCGACCGGTGTGGAGCGCCCGAAAATATTGACGGACACGCGCAGCACGCCGCGTTCCGGATCGATTTCCTCGACGATGCCGTTCTGGCTTTCGAAGGGACCGTCGGCCACACGCACGGTGTCACCGAGATTGAAGGCGATTTTGGGCACGGCGCCGTCGGCCTTGTCGCCCACCTGGGCCAGCATGGCCTCGACTTCCTTGGCGCGCATCGAGATCGGGTGATCCTTGGTGCCGGCGAAGTTCAGGACGCCGTCGGTTTCCTTGACGAAGTACCAGGTCTTTTCGATCAGGCGGTTGTGCTCATCGAGGAGATGGCAGTTGGCGATGACGTAGCCGGGGAAGAACTTGCGGTTGCTTTCGGAACGCTTGCCTTTCTTCACTTCGGCCACGCGCTCCATCGGCACGAGAACCTGGAAGACGTAATCACCCATCTCCTCTTTCTCAATGCGGCGGAGCATGCTGTCACGGACCTTCTGTTCAAGGCCGGAGCGGACGTGGATGACAAACCACTGGTCGCGAGGTGCGGGGATAGCTCCCATAAGAGAATTTGGAAAAGGGGGTGGGTGGGGGGAAACGGAGAATTAGGCACCCAGCTTCTGCGCGGCCTCAAAGGCCCACTTGAAACTGATGTCAAACGCTGCAACGAAAGCTCCGAGGAGGATCATCGCGATGAAGACCACCACTGTGGATTCAATCAGTTCGCGATATTTGGCAAAGCCCTTTTCTTTAGGATCCCAGGGCCACGTGGCCTTCTTGAGTTCAAGGATGACTTCGCCGATGTATTTGCGGATGCGACTCATGTGAAGCGTTTCGTTTTCTGCGGATGTTTCCGGGGAATTTTTCGCTGGCAGGCCAGGAGGGACTCGAACCCACAACCAACGGTTTTGGAGACCGCTACTCTACCAATTGAGCTACTGACCTGTGTTAGCGAAGAAAGACTTCCCGGAATGGATAACGGATGGAATCAAATTTGCAAGTCCGGCGCCTCGTTCCGCTCCCGGCTGGGAGACGAAATCACCGCCGGGTCTGTGCGCCAGACCCGGCGGGATTCGAGACAAACGAACTAAAGCGGACTAGTCAAGGATGTTGGCAACGCGGCCAGCACCCACGGTTTTGCCACCTTCACGGATAGCGAAACGGATGGTCTTTTCCATGGCGATCGGGGTGATCAGCTCGACTTCGATCGAGACGTTGTCACCAGGCATCACCATTTCCACGCCTTCTGGAAGCTTCACGCTGCCGGTCACGTCCGTGGTGCGGAAGTAGAACTGCGGGCGGTAGTTGTTGAAGAAGGGGGTGTGGCGGCCGCCTTCGTCCTTGGAAAGAACGTACACCTCAGCGGTGAACTTCTTGTGAGGAGTGACGGAACCTGGCTTGGCGATGACCTGACCGCGCTCGATGTCGGTCTTCTTCGTGCCGCGAAGCAGAAGGCCGACGTTGTCGCCTGCACGACCTTCGTCGAGCAGCTTGCGGAACATTTCGATGTCGGTGACGGTGGTCTTGACGGTCGGACGGATGCCGATGATTTCGACTTCGGACATCTTCTTGATGATGCCACGCTCGACACGGCCGGTGCAGACGGTACCACGACCTTCGATCGCGAACACGTCTTCAACTGGCATGAGGAAGTCCTTGTCGATCGGACGCTCTGGCAGCGGGATGTAGCTGTCCACAGCTTCCATGAGCTTGAGGATGTTGGCTTCATGCTCTGGATCGCCTTCGAGGGCCTTGAGAGCGGAACCCTTGACGATCGGAATGTCGTCACCTGGGAAGTCGTACTTGGAAAGGAGGTCGCGAACTTCCATCTCGACGAGGTCGAGGAGTTCTGGATCGTCCACCATGTCCACCTTGTTCATGAACACCACGAGGGCAGGAACGCCGACCTGACGGGCGAGCAGGATGTGCTCACGGGTCTGGGGCATCGGGCCGTCAGCGGCGGAAACGACGAGGATACCACCGTCCATCTGAGCGGCGCCGGTGATCATGTTCTTCACATAGTCAGCGTGTCCGGGGCAGTCGACGTGAGCGTAGTGACGCTTGTCGGTCTCATACTCCACGTGGGCGGTGTTGATCGTGATGCCGCGTTCCTTTTCTTCAGGAGCTGCGTCGATCTGGTCGTATGCACGTGCCTGAGCGAAACCTTTCTTGGAAAGGACGGTCGTGATGGCGGCGGTCAGGGTGGTCTTGCCGTGGTCAACGTGGCCAATCGTGCCGATGTTGACGTGCGGCTTGTTGCGTTGGAATGCTTCTTTAGCCATGGGTGGAGTTAGTTGAGGGGGTGCGCTTGGGACTGGTTCGTTTGTCGTGTTTCGAAGATCCCCACGGACTGCCACTGGAGCTGTTAGAGGGACTTGAACCCTCGACCTCGTCCTTACCAAGGACGTGCTCTACCACTGAGCTATAACAGCGTAACCGGCGGCGGTTTGGTGAGAAACCTCCTCCTCTTTCGACAAGAAAACCGGGATATGGCAACCTCCATGACTGGCGTCAGGAGACAGTACACCCCGGCTTTGTTCCGAAAAAGTGGCGCGATACTAGGACGATTGGGGGCACAGTCAAAGACTATTTCGACTGTTTGCGAAAGAAAGACGAATATATTTTCGTCTTTCACCTTCCCCCCGCTGCCCTTCCGTTCTCACTTTAGGGCTTGGTTATGAGGGCTTCAGGTTCATACTCTGGGCTGGAAAATGCGCCACTCCCCTTCCCTGAGCGGGCTTTTCTTCACTCCCGCACCTTCGCAGCCGCCATGCGCCTCGTCCTCGCCAGCCTTGTATTCCTGCTGCTGCTCACCGGCTTGCACGCAGCGGAAGAGGCGGCGGTGCTCAAAGGCCTCGTGAAAAACGCCCGTGCTGGCGATCAGGAGGCACTGGCGCCGCTGAAGGATCTGTACGCGCAAAAGCTGGCTGGCGATGCGGTGCTCTCCCTCGTGGGAGACAAGCGCGTGGGCCTGGGCATGAAGCTGCGCCTGGCGGAGATCGTGGCCGAATGGCCTGCGGGCGAAGGGCGCAAAGCCCTGGTGGACTGGCTGACGAAGCACCCCGCCTGCGATTACGACGCCCTGATGTTTTTTTCAGGTGCTCACCTGATGGAGACGCGCAGCTTTTTCTGGAATCTGCTCGCGCAGGCGAAGGGCCCGCTCTCGGCGGCGAAGGAGCCGGAGCGCCTCGCCCTCGCAGCCCGGGCGCTGGGCGCGTTTGAGGACAATCCGGACCCCGTGGTGGCCCGCGTGGCCACGCTGCTGGAGCCTGCCAATGCGCACGTGATGCGTGCCTGCGCGGCGGAGGCTCTGGGCGGCATGCGCAGTGCCGTGGCGTTGCAGTCCCTCCTGCCCTATCTGAACGATGAGGCCATCGGCGATGCCGTGCACGCCTCGCTGTTTCAGCTCACCGGTCAGGACTTCGTGGACGACCCGGTGAAATGGAAGGCGTGGATCACCGAGCAGGGGTCGAAAATCCCGTGGAAAATGCTGCCCCGCAGCGACTACGCGGAATTCCTCAAGCTGCAGAAATTGCTCAAGCCTCTGGAGGAGGATCCCGCCGTGAACATGGCCTCATTTTACGGCCTGGAAATCCGTGGCAAAGGCGCGCTCTTCATCCTCGACGTGAGCGGCAGCATGAGCCGCGACGACCGCATCGGCAAGCTCAAGGGGCAGATGAGCAACCTCCTCACCGCGCTGCAAAACAAGCCCGCCAGCCTGCGCTACGGCATCCTCACCTTTGGGGATCGCGTGGACTCCTGCTTCTCTGCTCGCGGCATGGCGCTGAACGATGAGAAGAACCACAAGCAGGCCGTGCAGTTTGTGGATCGCATCCAGGCCGCCGGTGGCACACCCATGTGCGAAGCCTTCAATCACGCCCTCACCCGCGTCCTCCCTGAGGGCAACATCGACACCCTCGTCTTCCTCAGCGACGGCCAGCCCAGCGACGGCACCCCCGCCATGGTGCTGGACCTCGCCCAGCGCATCCACACCCAGTACAAGGTCCGCATCCACTGCATCAGCATCGGCGAAGAAACCCTGCCCGGCAGCACCGAGCCCTCCCTGCTCAAGCAGATCGCAGATGCGTGTGACGGGACGTTTACCGTGCCGCCGTGAGCGCTCACAGCTCCGGTGTCGGTTCCAAGACCAAATGGGTCAGAAATGACGCTGAGCCGGGGGTGTGCCGCGGTCGATCCAGTGCTGCATGTTGGTGATGTGCCCGTCGAGATCCTGCAATAAAAACTGATCGGCCTTTCTGGCCTTCAGGCTCGCATGCACCTCACGCATGGCGGCCAGGGATTTCTCTCCGCCGATGATGGACAATGTGTTGAATACTACCTTAACGCCGTGGAGGTCTTTGGCATCTCGATTGAGGAAGCGTAACACCAACGCCTCGTGTTCAGGGCTGGGATAATGCGCCAGCAGACGGATGGCCGGGGAGATGAAGGGACTTTCGTCCTCAGGAGCGACGTGGGTCTCCAGTTCAGTGGTGATGAACTTCTGCTCAGCAGGAGTGAGATCGCTGCGAAGAGCGAGCGCGCTCAAGGCCTTTGTGCCTGCCCTTCCGCCCCATTTGGGGATCTCAAAATACTGAATTTGGAGAAGGGCGAAGAGCTGGGGCTTGAACTCCGGGCGGGTGGCCAGGGCTTTTTCAGCGCGTGCCATGCTCGGACCATCGGGAATACACCACGGAAAAGCATCTTCCAGGGCCTTGCTCAGCGCGGGACTCATGGGAGCGGCACGGCCTTCGATGAGTCGGATGGCATCCACGGCGTAATAATAAAGGTTTCGGCCTGCTTCTGTGGGGTCTGAGAAGTGACTTTCTCCGAATTTTATGATCGGTCTGAGGGAGCGAAGGGTGCCAGTCCTGCCCAGCGTTTTTATGGCGTAATAGGAGGCATGCCTGTCAACATAAGGTGAAGTGAATGGGGCCGAAGTATCGGTCAGGTACTGGACCAGCACCGCTTCATTGTCCGGGCTGGGAGAATACTCCAGCAGCAGCAGGCCATCGGTCTTCAGGACCTCGTCCACGGGTCCATTAGGACGCGAGAGTCTGGAGAGCAGCATCTCGCGCAGCCAGGCCTGATGGGCGGCGCTCAAGCCGCGGCGCCAATGAATGGCCTGGATGACAAGACGGAGATGCTCGGGACTGCCTGCGGGATCGCTGGCGATTTTTTGCATCAGCTCCTCGATGGCAGGCCCGGCCTGCGGCACCTTGGCCAGCGAGCCGACTTCGCTCGGATTGTCCTGCGCCGCCGCGAGGTGCTGGAACCACGGCTTTGCCCGCGAGGGAAGGGTGGCGTAGCTCGGAAAGTCATCCGGAGCATAACCGCCTGCCAGAGCCGCCGTGATGCAGAAAGACAGCGCTAGAAGCAAGGCAGGCGTTCGCATGGGAAAGAGTCTTCGTGGGTCGATTGAGAGTAGAAGATCGCAGCGCAGAGATGACAGCAGCCACTGCTGGCCTGCCGCTTCATCCAACCTAGCACGCGGTGGCGACTTCGCGCAAGCGGGTAGGAGGCGGAAGGCGGAGATGCGGGTGGCAGAAGAAAATAGAGTGAGGAAACCTCATGATGAATACTTCCGCAGGCCTGCATCTGCCCCCAAAAACCACCGCCCCTTCTCCTGAGTTGCCGGTTTCCACGCCTAAGCACGGCAGCTCGGCAACTCAACTTTTCAGAAATGGCAAACCCGCGCAAACAGAAGCCTCTGGTAGCATTGAGTGGCAATCCATGGTATTTCATGGCTGCACTGGACGCACCCTGACGGCAACTTATGGCCTCCTGCTGGTTGCCATGATTTCAGGGCGTGCAAGCTGCGGCTCAGGATGATCCTTCTCCTCCACCAGCGGACGCGGAGACTTCCACTGTTTCCACCGTTTCAACGGGGGCTGGTGTGAGAACAATCCTGCGCCGGTGGGCCCTGGCAGGCTCCGAAGCGGGGGCGAAAAAACATGGCAACCAAAACACCCCTTTTGGTTGCCATCTTTGGCGCTTTCGTGGCCTCAATGGATTGCATCGGCCTGCACTGCGTTGCCGCCTCATGCATCCCGTTGCCACTTCCTGCCCCAAATTTTCGGGCTGTCTTATCCCCTCGGTTGCCGGTTGCCCACCCTAGATTCTCGCGATGGCAACCGGCAACCATCGGCGGTGTGGCTTCGCCTGCCGACACATGACTTCCACTGTTTCCACCGTTTCAACGGGGGCTGGTGTCATTCCGACCCAAGGCCCCGGGAGAAAGTTCGCCAACTTCTCCACATTCGCCGGGGGGGGGGATGTCCACACGCAGCATGACAGGTGGACAAACAACTCCTCGTTGGCCGCCATCTGTTTCCATCACTGGCTTCCCCAGCCACTCCACGAATCAGTTCTGCCAGGCGAGGTCGAGGGTCATGGAAGCAAAGCCCTAGCCCACGCCTTCGCTGAGATCAAAAACAATGGCAGCAAGGAATGAAAACCGCCCTTGATGGGAATATTCACGTCCTGAAGTATCTATCATTTTCCAAAACCCCATGCCTGAAAGGCTCCAGCGCTTTTGGAGTGCGAATGCGCAATCCTGAAGGGGTGGAGCTGCCGCTTTCGAGCGTCTCGTGGCAGGCGTGGGCTGACCGGCCTGCGGTACTCAACCGGCTCCCGCCTTCGAACATCCCTGATGCACGTGAGCCGACCAGCACGTCGAAAGCGGTAGCTCCGTTCGTTCCTCACTGCGCGACCGCAGTCCATATCTGAAGCGATCCTACCAGGGGTTTTGCGAAACTCCAAAACACTATGCCATGACCAACTCACACCAGCCCCCGTTGAAACTGTGGAAACAGTGGCAACCTCCCATCGGCAGGCTGCGCTCCACCGCTGCTGGTTGCCGGTTGCCATCGCGAGAATCTAGGGTGGGCAACCGGCAACCACGACGCTGACGACCAGTGCCAGACACTGCGCAGGAAGCTGCAACAGGATGCAGCCGTTGGAAAACGGTGGCAATGCAATGCAGGCTGATGAAAGCGCTCAAGTCCAAAAGCACCTCCAAGGATGGCAACCAGAAGGGGGGTTTGGGTTGCCATGGTTTGCTGGCATTCTTCGGAGCCTTCCATGGCCCACTCGGCATCGGCTTGATTCACACTCTCCCCCGCAGAAACTGTGGAAGTGGTGGAAGTCTCCGCACGGTTGTGGGCTGGAGAGACACACTCCCCCGCAGAAACTGTGGAAACCGTGGAAGTCTGCGCCGTGGGGGTGGCGGGAGACACACACTCCCCCGTTGAAACCGTGGAAACAGTGGAAGCCCCATTGGCAGGCGGAGCCTCAGCGACGCGAGTTGCCAAGTTGCCATGCTTAGGTGTGGAAACTCGGCAACTTCGGGGCAGCCCTGATGCAGGCAGGCCTCGTCTGAGCGAGCCGCCCCCCCTGCATTTTCATCGCCCCAAGGACGGCGCACCTTTTTGAGCGCCTGAGACGCTGCAGACCCGAAATCACGGACCCGGCGCAGCCTAACTCTTACCCACAAGTTTGAGGAAGGAGCGCTGTACAAAAACGGGTGCGGTTAAACTATGGGAGATGACAGCAGCAAAGTCATCGAAAGGCAAAAGTATTGGCAGTCCCGTGGCGGCGGGCTGGTCGCAACGCGAGCTGGCGCATCTCAGTGGCATTGATCCGCGTCTTGTGCGACGGCTGGCCATCATGCTTGAAGATTGGGCGGCGCAGCCGCAGGCCTCCATCCCTGAAGGCAGCCGCAGCAAAGCGGCTGCCAAAGCTTCCTACCGTCTGCTCTCCAATGAACGGCTCGAAGCTGCTGACATTGGGCAGAGTCATCGAGAGGCCACCTGGGGGCGCATGGCCGGCCATGAGGTCGTGCTGGCCGTGGCTGACACGACGAGCTTCAATCACACGACTCATGCTGGCACGGAGGGTGTCGGCCCCATCGGCCAGGGCAATGGCTGCGCGCAGGGCTTCTTGCTGCACAGCGTGCTGGCTTTCAGCGAGCAGGGCGAAGCTCTCGGCGTGCTCCATGCCCACACCTGGGCGCGCGAGCGTGACGGCCCCTCGCGGCGGCAACGGCAGGCGCAAAAGAACCGCAAAGCGCTCGATCAGCGCGAGAGCCACCGGTGGGTCAGCGCTTATGAAGCCATCGTGGCCCAGCGTCAGGCGGCTTCCGGCAGGCAGCCTCGGCTGGTGCTCGTCGCTGACCGGGAGAGCGATCTTTACGAGCTCTTTGTGAGCAACCGGCAGCACGACGAGCAATGTGCGGTGCTCGTGCGCGCCCTGCATGCGCGCCGCCTGCACGAAACGGGAGAGGTGGTGTGGGACCACCTCGAAGCGCAGCCGGAGCTGGCGCGTGTTGAGATCGTGGTGCCAGCGCAGGGCACGCGCAAGGAGCGCACGGCCACGCTGGTGCTGCGCAGCGCGCCGGTGAAGCTGGGGGTGCCGCGGGACAAGGCGCGGTTCTTTGGTGCGAGCACACCGCTGGATCTCTGGGCCATCGACGCGGTGGAGACTGGCGCGCCGGAAGGCAGCGAAGCGTTGCACTGGAAGCTGCTCTCCAGCATTCCCTGCGGGGATGCGGCGCAGGTTCAACGGCAGCTGCAGTGGTATGCGAAGCGCTGGGGCATCGAGGTGTTCCACCGCACGCTCAAGAGCGGCTGTCAGAGCGAGGCGCGGCGTCTGGGCAGCCTGGAGAGACTGCGCAAGGCGCTGAGCCTGGACTTGATCGTGGCCTGGAGGCTCATGGCCTTGCGCGATGCCGCGCGTCAAAAGCCGCAGGAGCCCGCGACCCAGTGGCTGGAGGCCGAGGAGTGCGCGGTGTTAAACGCCTGGGCCACGCGTCAGCTCAAGACGAAAACTCCAAGTCCACCCAGCATCGCCGAGGCGGTGCGCTGGATCGCGCGGCTGGGAGGCTACCTGGATCGCAAGAACGATCCACCGCCAGGCATGGAAGTCCTCTGGCGAGGTCTGCGCCATCTTCACGACATGACCGAAACCTGGAAGCTGCTTCATGTTGTGGGTAAGAGTTAGGGCGCAGCGGTTCCCTACCACCCCGAAAACGCCGCAGGGGATGGTAGGGACGCGTTGTGCGCGTCCGTAGATTCCTTCGTCCCAGCATGCGGTGCGGCCCCATCGCTCTCCCCCTTTTCACGGTGCCCGCGTTTGGATCGCTGGGCTGGAAAAGCATCGGGAACGAAACACATGCACCGTCTCTGCAAGAGGAGAAAGATTCCGCATTCAAGACCTAGCGGCGCTGCAGGATCGAGGACGAGGACGAGGACGAGAAGGAGAACGAGGACGAATCATGCGCCCTCACTCCCCGCTTGAGCCTTTCCGCCCCTTGCACTAGTTTGCGCCGCCATGAAAATCATCGCCTCTTTCCTCATTGTCGCTGTTTTCTCCCTCGCTTCCTGCCGTGGCAGTGGCGGGCCCATGACGCGTGCGGGCCGTGGTGTGGACCACGCCATCCACAAGACCGGTGAGGGCATCGAGCACGTGGGCCGCAAGATCGAAAGCAAATTCTGAGGCGCAGCCCGCTGCGACTCCCGAATGCTTCCTGCCAGCACCTTCTTCATCACCGGGCCCACGGCCTCGGGCAAAACCGCCTTGGCCATCGCCCTGGCAAAGCACGTGGGCGGGGAGATCGTGAATGCGGATGCCTTTCAGCTCTACGCGGGCATGGACCTCCTCACGGCCAAGCCTTCCCCGGCGGAGCTGGCGAGCGTGCCGCACCACCTCTACGGCGTGATCCCCCTCACAGAGGCCTGCGATGCGCAGCGCTACCATGCGCTGGCGCTGCCAAAGATAGAGGACATCGCCGCACGTGGCCGCGTGCCCATCGTGGTGGGTGGCTCCGGGCTTTATATCAAGGCGCTCACCCATGGCCTCTCTCCCCTGCCCGCCGCCTCGCCGCAGCTCCGGGCGCAGTTTCAGCACCTCAGCCCCGGAGAGAAAATCGTGTGGCTGCTGCAGCGCGATCCCGAAGCCGCCACCACCGTGAACCTGCGCAATCCCCGCTACGTGGAGCGTGCACTGGAGATCTGCCTGCTCTCCGGCCGCCCGCAGTCCGGCCTGCGGCGCTCGTTTGAGCAAGCCGAGCCACAGGTGAACGGCGTCATCCTCACATGGGACCGCGAGACGCTCTACCGCCGCATCAATCAGCGCACGCTGGACATGTTTGCCGCCGGGCTCATCGAGGAAGTCCGCGCCCTGGGCCCGCTCTCCCCCACGGCGGAAAAGGCCATCGGCGTGCGGGAAATCCGCGCCCACCTGGCCGGGCAGGCGTCTCTGGCGGACACCCTCGCCGCCATTCAGCAGTCCACTAGGCATTATGCCAAGCGACAAATCACGTGGTTTCGGCGCGAGCGCTGCTTCCAAACGATTTGCCTCGATTCCGTTCCGGCGGCAGAGTACGCACTCCCCCATCTCCTCGAACTTTTTCCATGCCTCCGCCCGTCCAGCCCGTCCGCCCCGTCTTCGTCAATCTAGGCCCACGCAGCTACCTCGTCCAAGTCGGTCGCGACATGCTCAAAACGCTGGGTGAAGAGGTGAACAAAAAGCTGCCGGACCGCACGAGCTGCGCCGTGGTCACGGATTCGAATGTGGGCCCGCTCTACGCTGAGAAGGTGCTGCAAAGCCTGCGCGATGCCGGCAAAAAGCCCCACCTCATCACCGTGCCCGCCGGGGAGTCCTCCAAATCCCTCACCTGGAGCGAGTCCGTGCTCAGCGAGATGGTGCGCTTTGGCCTGGACCGCAAGAGCTTCGTGGTCGCCCTCGGCGGCGGCGTCATTGGCGATCTCGCGGGCTTCTGCGCCTCCGTGTACCAGCGCGGCATTCCTTATGTGCAGGTGCCCACCACCGTGCTCTCCCAGGTGGACAGCTCCGTGGGCGGCAAGACCGGCGTGAACCTGCCCAATGCGAAAAACATGGTCGGCTGCTTTCACCAGCCAGTGCACGTCATCGCCGATCTCGACACCCTCAATTCCCTCCCCACCCGCGAGTGGAACGAGGGCTTTGCGGAGATCATCAAGCACGCCTGCATTCGCGATGAGTCCATGTTCAAGGCCATCGAAGACATCGCCGCCGGCAAGGGAGACATCGTCGGCCTCATCCGCCGGAACATCGCCATCAAGGCCGTCATCGTTGAGGCCGATGAATATGAGACCATCGGCACCCGCGCCCTGCTGAATTTCGGCCACACCCTCGGCCATGCCATTGAGGCCGCTGCAGGCTACGGCCGGCTGCTGCACGGGGAGGCCATCAGCCTCGGCCTGCGCGCCGCCGCCTGGCTCTCCACCCAAGTCTCCGATCTCACCAGTGATCACTACGAGCGCATCCTCAACCTCCTCAAGCTCTGCGATCTCCCCCTGCGCCTGCCGGACGATCTCGACACCGAGGAGATCATGCGCATCGCCCGCACCGACAAGAAATTCGAAAACGGCAAGATCCGCTTCGTCCTGCTGCGCAAAATCGGCGAAGCCTACGTGAGCAAGGATGTCCTCGAAGGGCATCTGAAGCAGGCGCTGGATGAACTCAGAAAATGACGAATGCAGAATGACGAATGACGAATTCCAACCATCTTCGAAGCCACCACGGCTCCTCCGGCATTCGTCATTCCACATTCGTCATTAGTCATTCCAAGTGCGCTTCCTCACCCCCAGCTACCTGCACCTCCTCTGGCTCGCGCTGATCCCGCTGGTGCTGTGGCTTTTCCGCCGGCAGGCGAAGCGGGTGCCGGTTTCCACGCTGCTGTTTTTCAAATCGCTCGCGCGTGAGCATCAGGAGTCCGCGTGGCTGCGCCGCATCAAGAAGTGGCTCTCGCTGCTGCTCACGCTGCTGGTGCTGCTCTTCGCCATCCTGGCGCTGGCACGGCCCAGCGGGAATCTCTCCGCCGATGCCATCAGCGCCGTCGTCATGGTGGTCGATTGCTCCGCCTCCATGGCCGCGCAGGATCTGCAGGGCCAGACCCGGCTGGACGCCGCCAAGCAGCGCGTGAAGGAACGCATCCGCGCGCTACCAGACCAGACCGTGGTATCCCTCATCGCCTTTGATGCTCGCGCCCGCGTGCTGCTCTCCCGCAGCCGCAACCACCGCGAATGCCTGCGCCTGCTCGAAGAGCTCACGCCCACGCCCATCGAGGGCAAACCGGAGTCGGCACTGACCGTGGCCCAGCGCCTCGCGGATCTCGAAACCCACTCCCGCATCTGGATGGCGAGTGATGCACAGCCGTCCTCAACGACTGCGGTCGATTGGATTCCCGTGGCCCTCAAGGAGCCGCTCAATGTGGGCCTCACCGGCTTTCAGATCCGCCACAGCCCGCTGGCGCGTGATCGCTACGAGGCCTTCGTGAAAGTCAGCGCCTCCGCCGCCAACAAGGACAAGGCCACCACCACGCTCGAAATTTCCATCGCCGGGCGCATCGCTCAGCTCCGCGAGCTCGATCTCGCCCCCGGTGAATCCAGCGCTCTCATCTTGCCTCTGGAAGGCGTGCGCGGCCAGCAGATGGAGATCCGCCTGAAGACCGCCGGCGACTGCTTCGGCTGGGACGATGGCCTCGCCGCACCGCTGCCCAAAACAAGACCCCTCACTGTCGCGTGGTTTGCTGACAAACCCGATCCCTTCACCGAGCTCGCGCTCTCAGCCCTCATCGAAAACGGCCGCATCGAAATGCGCAAAGGCGACCCCAAGGCCTGGCCGCCGAAGGAGCAGCCCGACGTGTTTGTGTTTGAAAACTGGCTGCCCAAGGAACTGCCCACCGACCGCCCGGTGATCGCCCTCACACCGCAGAGCAGCTCCGGCCCGCTGCAGGCACGCGCCATCAAGAGCATCCCGCATGATGGCGTGCGTTCCGTGCAGCCGGACCATCCCCTGCTCTTCCGCGCCAGCAGCAGCCGCATCGCCGTCACGCAGACCACCCTGCTCAAACTGCCCGCCTCGGTCGAGCCGCTGTGGTTTGCCGGCAACGAGCCCGTGCTCGCCGCCGGAGAGTTCAACGGCCAGCGCCTCGTCGTCACCGCGTTCTCACCCTCGCAGTCCGAGCAGCTCGCCCTGCTGCCCTCCTTTCCCCTCATCCTCGGCAACGCGCTCTACTGGTGCGCCGAAAACAGCGAAGCCCTCACCGACATGCGCACCCTGCACACCGGCGAGATGCTGCACACCGACAGCCTCGTGCAATGGCACGCGTGGAACGGCGAGTCCTTCATCGAAGTGTCCGACGATCCCGCGCACGGCCTCCTCGCGCTGAACCGCATCGGCAGCTGGGAAACCGGCAAGGACCGCAGCGGCGCCTGCGCCCTGATCTCCGCCGCCGAGACGAACCTCCCCGCCCTCTCCACGGATGCCGCGCGTTCCGTTCAGCCCGCCGCCCCCGTCATCACCGCCTCCTCCTTCAGCACCTGGCCCAAGCGCCTGATCTGGCTCGCGCTGGTTTTGCTGCTCGCCGAGAGCTTTCTGTTTCACCGCAAGGCGGTGTATTAAAGTAGCCCTGTTCCTGCGGAACAGGGAAAGCGCCGCAAACACCTGCGGTTGGAAACACCGTAAAACTTGGGCGATTTGGAGACAGTCCTTGTTGCACAGCAACAAGGCTACATTGCTGGCATCAGCCCGCCCGTCTTCTTGCTCCCGGATGCGTTTGTTGGCTTTTCATCAACGGCGGTTGTTGGTCAATCGGGGGCGCTATAAGCGGCGTTGGTGGCTGCGGTCTGACAGGCATTTGAACCCGACCTGCCTTGCTGATCATGTGCGGGCCAAGCGGTTGAAAGAGAATCTGACGATGAAGGAACTGGCTTGCCAACTGGGGATTTCAAAGGGCACGCTCAAATATTGGGAACTGCATAAAAACCCTCCATCTGAGCAGAATCGGCAGATGTTGTTGGCCTATTTGGGATACGATCCAGAAGTCAGTAAGTAGCAGCAACACCGGGTGCGCTCGCGATCCATGCGTTGGGTATTTTTCATCCTTGGACTTGAGCTTTTGGTTGGGGAAGGCCTTCCCCTCGCGGCTACTTCGTGCGCCGCTACCCCTTCGAGCGGGAGGTGTCCCGCAACGCCCTCAAGTTTCACAGCCCCGGCTCCGGTCAGCCTGCGTCTTCGCGCAGTCCCATCTCCGCCCGCCGGCTTCGAGGCACTTCAGATGTCCCAGATGCAAACCGCCCTCTCGGCAACCTCGTCATCTGCGCCATCCCAAGTGCGTGGGGCCATCAAGCCACCTCAATCGCCCCGCTTGGCATCGCTACGCGAATGGCAAGCCAGGCGATTCCTCCGCCCGCCATGACCGCGCCACTGTTGGCTGTGCTTCGCTGATGCCTCCCCACCCTTCCACGAGGCTTCTGCTTGCTCATCCACAGCCGCGCTGAGGCACGGGTTCCGACAAAAAACTATATTTCACAAATATTGAAGGCTATTGGCCTTGGGGTTTTTATGTTCAGTCGCCTGAGAGATGATTCAAGACCTAGCAATCAGCTGACCAACCGTCGTTTTGCCGGAGTCCCCTTTGCCACTGTGGATGATAAGGTGGTCGCAGTTCATGGCTTGGGGGAATTCGTTGAATAAACTCTGATTCCCGTCAGGCCTTGCACATTGGGCGGAGCAGCCAGGCCCACCAGAGAATGTTCAATGAACACCGACCGTGATTGAGATGTTAGCACCTCCATGTCGCCTGGCTTCAATCCCATTGTTCATTGCTCTCATCGTAGTGGAAAGGGCCGCCACCAGTGATGGTCGGCTCTACCACAATCGCCGGCCCCACACGAAGACGAGGACCGCCATTGTAGATCATCAGCTTGTAGCCCCGCCCCTGATAGGTCTTGGGCTCAACAGGCGGATCATCGCTGATGAAGCGCGCAAACTGTGGAGGCTTGCCTTTGCGCGCCAGCTCGAAATCAAACTTCGCTTCGGCCAGCGCATCTCTCGATTTGGCGGACATCCTCGTCTCATCCAGTCCCGCAAACAGAGGCCTGAGCTCCGGAAAAAAAAACGAGCTGGCGCACCCCTGGAACAGGATAAGAACCATGAACAGCGCCACGGCTTTCATATGGATCAGTGACCTGATTATTTGCCCTGCACATCAAGGGCGGATTTAAGCACGCCCGCAAGTTCAGCGGCCTTCCCACGGCCCCAGTAGTGCAAAAAGATGTAGCGCGGCTCCTCCATCGTCATGTGATGATGAATGGCGACAATGTTGATGCCTCCAGCACGCAATCTCTTGAGCACGGATTGCAGTTCGCCCTCCAGACAGCAGAAATCACCGTCCACCACGGCGTTGTCATCCGTCCCGGCAAACGCAGCCCAGGTGTTCACGCCCATCTCTTTGCCGATTTCGCAGCCACAGGACATCTTCGCCGTGCGCCCGATGACGAATTTCACCATGCCGTCCTTCTCCTGGGGTTTGCCACCCATCACGGCGACAAGCGACGCGGCAGCAATGGAGCTTTTATCGGGAATCCCGCCGCCAAACGACTTCACTGGCTGTGGCGCTGCCGCACGGATGCTCTTCACCTTGTCCATCCCGGCACGCACTGCCTGCGCCAGTTTCTCCGTAGTGCCTTCACCTGCGATGTGCATGAAGTACGCCTTCGGCTCATCGTAGAAGAAATGGTTGTGCAGCGCGGTCACGGACAGGCCTGCATCCAGCAGATCGCTCATCACGGGATTCACCTCGTCCTGCATCAGCACAAAGTCACCCATGACCATCGCCTCCGCCGTCTTGCCCTCGGTAAAGGCGGCCCAGGTCGTCAAACCCATGAAGGCGGGCATCTTCCATTCATCAATGGTGACGCCGAGATCGCCACGCGGAAAGGTGACTTTGAAAACTTTCTCCGATTCGTTGAACGTGCCCTTGAGGCCCGTCAGTTCTTCAATTTTCGCGTTGTCGAGCGCCGGAGCGTACATAGGAACGCAAACAAGCAGGGTGAAAAGCAGAGTGGTTGGTTTCATGGGATTGGCCCTTTAAGGAATGATGATGATTGATCGCACGCTGCGCGGATACTGGCCGTGCCAAACGGGAATAATCAAGACTAATCTTGCAAAATTCGTTTCAGTCTGGTAACACCTGTTTCAAATGACGGAACTTTCCTGGCTCCTGCTTCTCTACAGCCTGCCGCCAAACACCGGAGCCTTGCGCCTTTCCCTCTGGCGGCAGCTCAAGCGCATGGGAGCAGTGTCATTGAAGACCTCCGCCTCCGTACTGCCCGACCGGCCGGATCTCTACGAGAGCTTTCAGTGGCTGGCCCAGCGCGTGCGCGAGCAGGGCGGCAACGCCACGCTCGTGCGGGCGAATGATGTGGACGGCGTCAGCGATGACGAACTGATGACGATGTTTCAAGAGGCTCGCACAGCGGACTACGTTGAGGTCATCGAAGCCGCGCGCCCGCTGCTGCCGCTGAAAGGAAAAAAACCGAAGGCAGACCCGGAGGAGGTGGAAAAGCTTGCCTCACGTTTCCAGACCATCCGGCAGATTGATTTCTTCGACTGTCCAAAAGCGGCAGATGTGGAGATGCTCCTGCGCCGTCTAGATGGGGGCGCGTCAGGCTCAAAATCAAAATCGCTCTCGATCAAAAACTACCAGAAGCGCATCTGGCTTACGCGTCCGCGCCCTGAAGTGGATCGTGTCGGCTCGGCGTGGCTGATCCAGCGCTTCATTGATCCCAAGGCCGCCTTCGTCTTTGCCGCCGATGTCAGCGCGCATCCCACCGCACTGCCGTATGACATGGTCGGTGTTGAATTCGGCCATCATGGCGACGACTGCACCTTCGAGACGCTCATCAAACGCTTCACACTCAACGATTCTGGATTAAAAAAAGTCGCAGCCATCATTCACGACGCCGATCTGGGTGATGGCCGCCACGGCACGCAGGAGGGAGCTGGCCTGCTCGCCATCTTTCGCGGCTGGGCGCAGATGGGCTGGACGGATCACGACATCCTCATGCGTGGCTTTGACTGCTTCGATGCGTTGCACCGCCAGCTCTCCACCCGCAGCAAGACCACCAGGAAACGATGAACGCCGAAGTTCCATCCATGCCCACCTTCGGCCAGGCCCTGCGCTACTGGTTCAAACTCGGCTGCATCAGCTTCGGCGGTCCTGCCGGGCAGATCGCCATCATGCACAAGGAGCTGGTCGACAAGCGCCGCTGGATCAGTGACGCCCATTTCCTGCACGCACTGAACTTCTGCATGCTCCTGCCTGGCCCCGAGGCGCAACAGCTCGCCACCTACCTCGGCTGGCGCTTGCATGGTGCCAAGGGGGGCATCGCGGCTGGAGCCTTGTTTGTGCTGCCGTCCGTCTTCATCCTGTTCGGCCTGAGCTGGCTCTACATGGCAGGCGGGCATCTCCCATGGCTCGCAGCCATCTTCCACGGCCTCCTTGGCGCTGTCATCGCCGTCGTGGCAGAGGCGGTGCTTCGCATCGGCAAAAAGGCGCTCAAAAGCCCCACGCTCTGGCTCGTGGCCGCGCTGAGCTTTGTCGCCATCTACTTCTTCCAGATTTCCTTTGTTCTCATCGTGCTCGGCGCTGCAATGTTCGGCTACGTCGGCAATAAAGTGCTGCCGAAACAGTTCCCCGCTGGCAAAGGCCACGGTACCGCCAAAGAGAGCGCCCCCTCCATCATCTTGCCGCCTGCGCCCAGGGCCACGTGGGCGCGCACCTTCACCATCACCGCCTTGTGCCTCACGCTGTGGTGGCTGCCTGTCTTCGCCATCGCCGGGTGGCTCGGCTGGAGCAGCACACAGGCGCAGCAGGGCTTGTTCTTCAGCAAGGCCGCCCTCGTCACCTTCGGCGGTGCTTATGCGGTGCTGCCCTATGTTGCGCAGCAGGCCGTGGAAAACTATGGCTGGCTTTCGCATCCGCAAATGATGAGCGGACTCGCCCTTGCAGAGACCACTCCTGGCCCCCTCATCATGGTGCTTCAGTTCGTCGGCTTCGTCGGCGGCTGGCAGCAGCCTGGCGCTCTGACGCCCTTCGCCGGAGCCACCGTCGGTGCGCTCATCACCACCTGGGTCACCTTCATTCCATGCTTCCTCTTCATCTTCCTCGGCGCTCCCCAAATCGAAAAACTCGGCGAGCAGCCCCGCCTTAGCGCCGCGCTCACCGCGATCACTGCTGCGGTGGTCGGTGTCATTCTTAATCTAGGCGTGAAGTTCACCACCCACGCGCTGTGGCCCGTCAGCGGCGGCTTTGATGCCTTCGTCGCTGTTCTTGCCATCACCGCCTTCATCACCATGCAGCGCCTTAAAGTCGGACTCATGCCCGTGATCGGCGCTTGCGCAGGCTTGGGACTTCTAAGGCATCTAATCCACGGCTGATCCAACCGATAGAATCATTGTATCCGCAAGTTACCAGCCCACCCTCCCATGTCCCTTCCCCGTTTCGCCCTCCGCCATCCATGGACCGTCATCGTCATCGTCGTGGCGATCCTCCTCGGTGCGTGGCAGGCCAAGGAAAAGATGGCGCGTGATGTCTTTCCCACATTGGGCATTCCGACCATCTACGTCGCACAGCCCTACGGCGGCATGGACCCGTTGCAGATGGAAGGCTACCTAACCTACTACTACGAGTACCACTTTCTCTACATCGCCGGCATCGAGCACGTGGAGTCCAAGAACATCCAGGGCGCTTCGATCATGAAGCTGCAGTTTCATCCCGGCACGGACATGTCCGCCGCGCTCTCAGAAACCATCGCGTATGTGAACCGCGCGCGCTCTTTCATGCCGCCGGGCACACCGGGAGCCTTCGTCACACGTTTTGATGCGGGCAGTGTTCCCGTTGGCAATCTCGTTTTCTCCACCGAGAACCCCACCCGTACCGTCGGCCAGATGCAGGATGCCGCGCTCAACATGGTGCGCCCGCTCTTTGCCACGCTGCCCGGTGTCTCCGCACCACCACCGTTTGGCGGCAGTGCGCGCACCATTTTGATCAATGTGAAGCCGGACCGTCTCCGCGCCTATGGCCTTTCCCCCGATGACATCGTGGCTGCAATGACCGCCGCAAACACCATCAGCCCCAGCGGCAATCTCGCGCTGCCCCACAGCTTCCCCATCGTCCCCACCAACGCCGTCGTCAAAAACATCCAGGACCTCGCTGCCGTGCCGGTCAAGGTCACCGATCAGGGTGCCGTCTATGTGCGCGACATCGGCGAAGTCAGCGACGGCAGCGACATGATGTACAGCATCGCCATCGTGAACGGCAAACGCACCGTCTACATGCCCGTCACGAAACGCAGCGATGCCTCCACTCTCAGTGTCGTCGAACTGGTGAAACAAAACCTGCCCAAGTTCAAAGCAGCCTGTCCCGAGGACATCAACGTCACCTTCGAGTTCGATCAAAGCCCCTGGATCATCCGCGCCATCCGCGATCTCGTCAAAGAAGGCATCCTGGGAGCCGCGCTCACCGGCCTCATGGTGCTCCTCTTCCTGCGCGATCTCCGCAGCGCTTTCATCGTCGTACTAAACATCCCCCTCGCCATCGCAGCAGCGGTGCTCGCACTGTGGATCGGTGGCTACACGATCAACCTCATGACCCTTGGCGGCCTCGCGCTCGCCGTCGGTATTCTCGTGGATGAAGCCACCGTCGAAATCGAAAACATCCATCGCCACATGAAACAAGGTGGCAGCCGTTCGCTTGCCCGTCTTGTCTTGGACGCTTCCGAAGAAACCATCGGCCCGCGCTCGCTTTCCATGCTCTGCGTTCTCGCCGTCTTCGTGCCAAGCTTCTTCATGACCGGCGCTGCGAAAGCCCTCTTCCTGCCGTTGTCCCTCGCCGTCGGCTTCAGCATGATCGCCTCGTATCTGCTCTCCAGCACGCTCGTCCCCATCCTGAACATCTGGTGGCACCGTAGTGCGACCGTCCCGGTTGCAGATCCCCGTAGCGCAACCGTCCCGGTTGCTCTGGCATCTGCACCCCAGCGACTCGCACTTCTCTTCAAACCGTCCATCGCCCTCCGTCACATCCTCGTTCCCGCCTACCTCGTTGGCGTGATCTTCGCCATCAGCATCCTGCTGCCCTTCATCGGCACCGAAATCTTCCCGCAAATCGATGCCGGTCAGCTCCAGCTCCGCCTGCGTGCCCCCACGGCCACGCGCCTCGAAACCACCGAGCAGATCGCCCTGCGCACGCTGGCGATCATCGCCGAGGAAACCGGCCCCGACAAAGTCTCCATCACCATGGGCCTCATCGGCGTGCATTCGCCGAGCTATCCCATCAATCTCATCCATCAGTGGAACAGCGGTCCCGAGGAGGCCATCCTGCAAATCCAGCTCAAAGACGGCAGCGGCGTTGCCATCTCCCCGCTGCGCGAAAAACTCCGCGCCCGCCTCGCCGCCGAGTTTCCCCAGGTCCTGTTCTCCTTCGAGCCCGCGGACATCGTTTCGCGCGTCATGGCCCTAGGTTCACCCACGCCCATTGAAGTAGCCGTCAGCGGCAAGGACTTCGCCGCCAGCCGCGCCCACGCTGAGCTGCTCAAAACCAAGCTCGCTGAACTCAAAGACCTTCGCGACGTGCAGTTCAGCCAGACGCTCGACTATCCCAGCGTCGATGTGCATATCGACCGTGAGCGCGCCGGCCTGCTCGGAGTGAAGATGAGCGATGCCACCCGCAGCCTCGTCGCCGCCACCACCAGCAGCCGCTTCACCGTGCCGAATTTCTGGGCAGACACGAAGACCGGCGTCAGCTACTCGCTGCAGGTTCAGGTGCCTCAGCCGCTGATGAAGAGCCTCGAAGATCTGCGCAATGTGCCCATCACGGTGCAGAACAAACCGCCGGTCCCGCTGCGTAACATCGCCAAGATCACTGAAGGCAGCGTCATCGGCCAGTATGACCGCTACAACATGGCCCGCACCGTTTCCATCACCGCGAATCTTCACGACCAGCCGCTCGGTGTCATCGCCAAAAAGGTCGAAAAAGTCATCGCTGACAATCCAGCCCCCGCCGGTGTCAGCGTCACACTGCGTGGCCAGGTGCCGCCGCTCAAAGAACTTCAAAGCGGCCTGCAGACCGGTCTGCTCATCGCCATTGTGACGATCTTCCTGCTCCTCGTCGCCAATTTCCAGAGCGTGCGCCTCGCCTTCATGGTTCTCACCACCATTCCCGCCGCTCTTCTCGGTGTCCTGCTCGCTCTCATGCTCACTGGCACCACGCTCAATCTGCAGAGCTTCATGGGTGCCATCATGTCCGTCGGTGTCGCCGTCGCCAATGCCATCCTCCTCGTCACCTTCGCCCATCGCGCCCAGCTCACCGGCCTCAGCAAACGCGACGCAGCGCTGGAAAGCGCCACCACGCGTCTGCGCCCCATCCTCATGACCACCCTCGCCATGATCGCCGGCATGATCCCCATGGCCCTCGCCCGCTCACAGACCAGCCCCCTGGCCATCGCCACCATCGGCGGTCTTTCACTCGCCACTGTCGCGACGCTGCTCGTGCTGCCCGCCGTGTATGCTCTGCTCGCCAGCAAGACAGCGAAGACTGCTTCGCTGGAGCCACTTGAGAGCTAATCGATGAACTCTCACGACAACACACCAAGCCTCAGGCCAATTTAAAATTTTCAGTTCCCAGTTTTCAATCCTCCGCCACTCCCATGCGCCTGCTGATCTTCCTCCTCCTCACCACCCTCGCTTCGGCACTGGACCTCCCCGCCGCCAAGCCGACCACCGGCACCATCCACCGTTGGGTCGCATTGCCTGCCACGCTCGCGCCATTTCAGCAGGCGGTGCTTTATGCGAAGGTCACCGGCTACATCGCCACCATCAGCGTTGATAAAGGCGATGCCGTCAAAGCCGGTCAGGTGATCGCCAAACTCGAAGTGCCTGAACTCCTGGCCGACCTCGCCAAGAGCAAAGCCGAAGTCGCCGCCGCCGTCCTTGAGGCGAAGCGCATGCACGAAGCCCGCGCAAAATCACCCGACATCGTGCTGCCGCAGTCGGTTGAGGATGCGGAGGCCCGGCTGGCCATCGCCAAAGCAGGCATGGAGCGCGTCAACACCATGCTCGCCTTCGCGGAAATCAAAGCCCCGTTCGACGGCATCATCACCGCGCGTCACGTCGATGTCGGAGCATTGGTAAACGCCCACACCGGCAAGGTCGTCGAGATCGTCGATGCCAGCACGCTGCGCCTGCAAATCCCCGTCACCGAGATGGAATCCGCGCTCGTCGCCGTTGGCAAACCCGTGAAAGCCCAGATCGATGCCAGCGGTCCCGCGCCCGTCGAAGCCAGCATCTCACGCATCGCCTACGCACTTGATCCTGCCACCCGCACAATGCTCGCCGAAGCAGATTTGAAAAATGCCGAGCTCAAGCTTCGCCCGGGCATGTATGCGATAGCTAAGATCGCCGTCGAAAAGCACGACAAAGCTACCCTCATCCCCGTCGCCGGACTGGTGATGGAAAAGACCCACGCCTTTGTCTTCAAGCACGTGGATGGCAAAGCCATGAAGACCGCCGTGAAGCCCGTCTTCAATGACGGCACGAATGTCGAGATTCCTGATCTCAAAGCAGAGGACGTGATCCTCCTGCCCGGCACCACACTGCTCACAGACAAACAGCCGGTCACCGTGAAATGACGAAACCCGAAATTTATCTCTCCCACGCCATGACTCCAATCATTCGTCATTTGGGCCTACTCCTCTTCACTGCCTCCATTCTTCACGCGGATCCCGCCTTCGTCGATCTGCGCACCGTCATGCGTCTCGCCGGTGCCAACAACGACGAGATCCAGCTCGCCCGCGCCAAGCATGACGAGGCGATAGCAGAGTCCAAGCAGGCGTGGCAGCGCTTCTGGCCAACCTTGAGTCTTGGCGCAGGGTATCGCGGCCATGAAGGCCGCTTGCAGGACATTGCAGGCAACGTTTTCAACGTGAACAAGCAGCAGTACAACGTCGGCACCGGCGTCATGATCGACTGGTCTCCCGGCGACATTTATTATGCTGCGCTCGCCGCGAAGCAGCGCGCACTCGCCGCCGAGCACCTCGCTGAAAAGGCACGCATCGACATCGTGACTCAGTCCGTGGAACGCTACTACGATCTCCTCGCCGCCGAGGCCATGCTCACCATCATCGAAGACGACCTGCATCTGACCGAAGATTATGGCAAGCAGCTCGAAGGTGCCGTCACCGCTGGCACCGCCTTCCGTGCCGACCTGCTGCGCGTCAAATCGCAGATCAGCCGTGCCAAGCTTGGCATTCGCCAGGGCGAGGAGCAGCGCGATCTTGCCGTCGCGCGACTCGCTGAAATTCTCCGCCTCACTCCCGATGCCATGCTCCGTCCGGCGAAGTCGGATCTCGTTCCCGTCAAAATGATGTCCGGTAGGGGCGTCGCCACGATGATCTCGCTCGCACAGCAAAACCGGCCCGAGATTCATGCCGCACAGGCCATTCACAATTCGATGGACGCCGAAAAAGATCGCGCCCGTGTCGCTCCCTTGATCCCAAGCGTGCAGGCCGGTTACACCGCAGGCGGACTCGGCGGTGGCCCCAACGTCGGCAACCGCTGGGGCAACTTCGGCAGCCAGCAGGACTACTACCTCGGCCTCGGCTGGAAGATCGGCCCCGGCGGCCTGTTTGATCGTCAGCGTCAAAAGCTGGCGGATGCCCGTGAAGAAAGCGCCTCGCTGCAAACCAGCCAGGTCAAGGCCGCCGTCGGTCGCGAAGTCGTCGAAGCCGCGACCCGTGCGCAGTCCGCCAATGACCAGATCAAGATCAACGACGAAGCCGTCAATGCCGCCGAAGAGATGACCAAGCTGGCCAAGGAACGCCAGGCCAGCCAGGTGGGCGTGGTGCTGGAATACCTGCTCGCACGCGAAGAACTGACCCGCGCCCGCCAGAGCCGTGTCATGGCCGTGACCGACTTCAACAAAGCACAGCATGCACTGAAACGCGCCGTGGGGAAATAAGGCGCGAATGATGAGGTGTTCAAGTTGCAGCCCACAGGGGCAGCTCCAAAGTCACGCGCATGAATCCGACACCTGATGACATCCCGCAAATTGGACTTCGGCCGTCTCGATTTCAAAGTCTGCCTCATGCCTGTTATGGACCTAATGCGCGTGACCGCCATGCCCGTGCAATCCTTGCCAGCCCTGCCACGCCATGAAGGCTGCGAGGAGAACAAGCAGCACACAGGAAATGTAAGGCGCTCGTCGCATCCATTCGCCGAAGCCTTTGAAACGCTTCTGCGCATGGTTGACGCTCCAGGCGGCTACGGCTCCGACAATCACCATGGTGAGCGCAAGGCCGAAGCTGAAGGCGGCAACGAGGGAGAACCCCAGGACCACTTTTTTAACCTGTAGGCACACAAGCAGAATCGTGAATGCGGCGGGACATGGCATAAGACCGCCGGTGATGCCGAACAGGACGATTTGTGGTGTGGTTATCGTACGGTTGGCGAAGCGTTTGGCGATGTCCTGGGCATGCGCGCGCTCATGGGCGTCCTGATATTCGATGCCATCATCTGCGGGCTCCTCAACGGCGATTGGGGCATGGCTGTGGCCGTGATGATCTTCGGTGAAACGCAGCCGGTAGGTATGGGCATGGTCGTTATGACCTAGGCTGACGGTGGCAAGGAATTCATGCGGCTCGGGGAGCTCGCTGGTGGCTTCCCAGAAAGTGTCTTTGGATTCAAAGGCGAACTTTTGGGTGCGGCCATCGAGTCGTGCGGTTTCAATACTGAGCAGTGTGCCTTTGGGAAGGGGCACAGTTTCGCCGGAGGCTTTGCAAGGATAGATGCGAAAGCGCGGTGGCACGCCGGTTTCAAATATACAGACCTCCAGCCAACCATGACCGGTGTCGAGCAGCATGCCTCTGTGCGGGCCTTGTTTGCTGTTGCTTGCAGGCACAGCTGCGGACGGGCTCATGCCGGCGGGCAGGATGAGACCACCGGCGGTTATCGTTTCGCCCGCAAACAGGCTTGGCACGGGGGCGTGCGAGTGAGAGTGAGCCTGCCAATGATCAGGTTCGTGAGTTTCGGCTTTGACAGGTTCCGCATGGGAGTGGCCATGATTTTGACCGTCTCGATGATCATGCGCTTCGGCGACCTCGCGTCGCGTGCGCAGGTACATCCAAACCGCGAGTCCGAAGATCATCAAAGCCGATGCAATGTGGAAGTAAGGTTCGGTGCTTTCGGCATTCCATTGACCACCATAATACAACGCCAGCGCAGCGAGCACCCAGATGAGAAGTGAATGTGAAATGGCAGCAGAAAGCCCCAGCAGCACCGCTTGCCAGACAGTGCCGCGAATGGCGATGATGAAGGCTGCCATCATCGTTTTGGAATGTCCTGGCTCCAGGCCATGCAATGCACCAAGCAGAATAGCGACGGGGATATATAGCCAGACGTGGGCGCTACCGCCTTGAATGAGTTGTGTGATATCTGTCATGGAATTGGGAGGTTGAGTTACGTGGTAGAAAGGCTTTTACGTTTCGATCCTGACACGCAGTAGTTTGACTGAGTTTAGAAACACTAGGATGTCGGGACCAAGGTGAATCATCGCTGCTTGAACGGGACCGATCCAACCGAGGAGCGCTGCCGTGATGCCGAGCACATGCACCACGCCGACACCCACGTATAAATTCTCCTGGATTGTGCGATACGCACGCCGGGCAAGGGCGCGGGCGAATACGATCTTTGAAAGGTCGTCGGTCATTAAAGCCACGTCCGCAGCTTCAAGTGCGGCCTGCGTGCCACGCGCGCCCATAGCGATGCCAACATTCGCGCGGGCCAGCGCCGGGGCATCGTTGACGCCATCACCAATCATTGCCACGAAATGCCCGGCCTGCTGCAACGAGGTGATTGCGTTCACCTTGTCCTCGGGCAGCAGGCCTGCCTTTACATCATCGAGTCCAAGTTCTGTTCCAACTCGTTGGGAGATCTTTGCGTTGTCGCCTGTGAGCATGATGACCTTCTTCACGCCAGTGGCCTTCAAGCGCGCGACGGCTTCCTTTGCGCCGACGCGAATTTGGTCGGCGAGGTCAAGAGTCCCTACCGCTTTGCCATTGACCGCAATGTAGATGGTAGTCCCCTTCGGTTCATAGGCAGGCGCAGGCGCGTTGACGCCATGCTCGGTAAGAAGCGCCGCGTTTCCAGAGAGAATATTTTTGCCCTCGATCATCGCCTTCACCCCGCGACCCCGGATCATCTCGAACTCCTCCGGCTCCGGCACAATCAGCTTCATTTCCTGAGCGCGCGCCACCACGGCTTTCGCCAGCGGATGCCCCGAGCGCCGGTCTGCGGCGGCGGCGAGTGTGAGCAACGCGGCCTCGTCGAAAGCCGGGTCAATCGGATAAATTCCCGCGACGCTTGGCTGGCCAACGGTGAGCGTGCCAGTCTTGTCGAATACCATCACGTCCGCCTTGGCGAGCAGTTCGAGATAGATGCCACCCTTGACCAGAATTCCAGTGCGAGCTGCGCGGGCGATGGCAGCGATCATGACCAGTGGCGTTGCCAGCCCAAGTTCGGCCGGCGAAGTGAATATTAGCAAGGTGACGATCTTGCGGAGGTCGTGCGTGACGAGATAGACCCCCAGTAAGAAGACAAAGACGGCGGGGATCAACCATGCAGCAACTTTGTCCGCGAGCTTTTGCACAGGTGCCTGGAGTTCTTCTGCTCCCTCCACCAGCGCAATGATCCGAGCAAACATGGTTTCCTTGCCGAGCTTGTCGGTACGAATGTCCAAAGCACCCGATTCTAGGATCGTACCAGCCAGCACTGAGCCATCCAATCCCTTCTCCTGCGGCAGGCTTTCACCAGTAATCGGCGCTTCATTCACCGCACCTTGTCCTCCCACCACCGTGCCATCGACAGGAATCTTTTCGCCAGCACGCACGAGCACAGTGTCACCAATTTTCAGCACGTTGATGGGGACAGAGCGCTCCTGGCCGTTGGCGCGAATCAGCGCGGTTTGTGGCACGGAGCCGACCAATGCCTTAATCGATGCGCGGGCGCGGTCAGTGTTCAGCTCGGCGATGAATTCGGCGATCAAGATAATGGTCATCAGTACCGCGCCTGCGACGTATTCCCCACCGACCATGGCGATAATCGTGGCAACCGTGACAAAGATTTCCGTTCCAATTTTTCGCTCATGGATGAGGTCACGCAGCCCGGTTTTCACCAGCGGATACAAACCTAACACGATCGCCCCATACAGCACCGACTGCGGCAGGAGGCCACGCCAGTAAAGCAGCGTGAGGAAACCCACGATGATGATGCGCCCTATCTCCCTCCAGCGCGCCGGTGTGAGGAGGGCGCGTATGGAAGTGCTTGTGGGAGGTGGCGGATTCATAGTGGGATGTTGGATGGCAGAATTCGTTGGGCTAAGACTTCACCGCGTGGTGTGACTCGGTGGAACATGCGGTAGAGCGCTGGCAGCACGAGCAAAGTGAGCAGCGTGGAGCTGAGGATGCCGCCGATGACGACGGTGGCCAGCGGACGCTGGACTTCGGCACCCGGACCCGTGGCGAGCGCCATGGGTACGAAACCAAGCGAGGCGACGAGAGCGGTCATCAAAACAGGACGCAGACGGGTATGAGAACCGCCGAGAATGGCCTCATCCAGCCCCATGCCATCGGCTATGAGCTTTTTGATGAAACTGATCATGACGACGCCATTGAGCACGGCCACACCTGAGAGGGCGATGAAACCGACGCCTGCAGAAATGGACAGTGGAATGTCCCGGAGCCACAGAGCGATGATGCCGCCGGTAAGCGCCATAGGCACCCCGGTAAAGATGAGCAGCGCGTCTTTGACGGAACCGAAGGCGCTGAACAGCAGAATAAGAATGAGCAGCAACGCGACCGGGACGACGATCTTCAAGCGCTGGCTGGCGGAGATGAGATTTTCAAACTGACCGCCCCAACTGACCCAGTAACCGGGCTGCACGGTGACTTCTTGAGCGATGCGTTTCTGTGCTTCGCCGACGAAACTGGCGATGTCACGGCCACGCACGTTGGCGGTGACGACGACACGGCGCTTGGCGTTCTCACGGCTGATTTGGTTTGGGCCGGGAGCTAGCGTGAAGTCGGCCAGCTCACCGAGCGGAATGGTGTCTGCTTTGGCAAGGCTGGACTCGGGCAGGTAGTTGATGCGGGCGAGCCTGGCACCATTGTCGGCCTTTTGCGGCAATGGAATGGGGAGGCGCTTGAGCGCATCCAGATCAGTGCGGAGCTTTTCAGGAAGGCGTACGAGAATGGCGAATCGCCGGTCACCCTCGAATATCTGCCCGGCTTGTTTACCGCCGATAGCGATCTCAATGACCTCCTGCACGTCCGCGATGTTGAGACCATAACGAGCGAGAACTGGGCGGTTGATGACGATGGTGAGCACGGGAAGACCCGTGGTCTGTTCCAGCTTCACATCCACGGCCCCTGGCACCCCTTTCAGCACCTTTTCGATCTGCCCTGCAGTTTCCTCCATGACCTCCATCTGGTCGCCAAAGACCTTCACAGCCAGGTCGCTGCGCACACCGGCAATGAGTTCATTGAAGCGCATTTCGATGGGCTGCAGCAACTCGTAGTTGTTGCCGGGGATGGATCTGGCAGCAGCGAGGACTTTTTCGACGAGGTCAGACTTTGGCATGTGAGGATCAGCCCATTCACTGCGTGGTTTAATCATGATGAAACAGTCGGCGACGCTGGGGGGCATCGGGTCGGTGGCGATCTCTGCGGTGCCGATCTTGGTGAAAATTTCCTTCACTTCGGGAATCAGCTTGAGCTTTGCCTCAAGAGTGCGCTGCATATTCACGGCCTGGGTGAGGCTGGTTCCCGGAATGCGCAGGGCGTGGAGGGCGAAGTCACCCTCATCCAGCCGTGGAATGAATTCGCTGCCCATTCGTGAAGCAAGGAGCAGGCAGAGCAGAACAAGCACGGCGGCTCCGGCTACGACGGCACTGCGCGCGGCGAGCGCGGCTCGCAGCATCGGTTCATAGATAGCCTTTGAGACACGGATGAGGATGTTTTCCTTTTCACTGATGCGGCCACCGAGAAAGATGGCCACTGCGGCAGGCACAAACGTCACGGACAGCAGCATCGCGGCACTCAGAGCGGCGAGCACAGTGAAGGCCATGGGAAAGAACATCTTTCCCTCGATGCCGGTGAGGGTGAGAATGGGCAGATAGACGACCATGATGATAAGCTCGCCAAAGATGCTGGCTTTCCTCACCTCACGAGTGGCGGCAAAGACGATTTTGAAACGCTCGTCCCGCGTGAGCAAGCGACCATGCTGATGCTGCTCCTCCGCGAGACGGCGGATGCAGTTTTCCACGATGATGACCGCCCCATCAACGATGATGCCGAAATCGAGTGCGCCTAGGCTCATCAAATTGCCGCTGATCTTCGCGCCGACCATGCCTGAAATGGTGAGCAGCATCGAAAGAGGGATGACACATGCGGTGATCAGTGCTGCACGGAAATTGCCCAGCAGAAGGAACAGGATGACAATGACGAGAGTGGCCCCTTCAAAGAGGTTCTTCTTCACAGTATCGATAGTGGAGTCCACAAGCGTGGTGCGGTCATATACAGCATTGGCGTGGATGCCTTCAGGGAGGGTGCGATTGATCTCCTCCAGTTTGGCGGCGATGCGGCGGGAAACGGTGCGGCTGTTTTCACCAACGAGCATGAAGACGGTGGCCAGCACGACTTCCTCCCCGTTTACGGTGGCAGCCCCGGTTCTCAACTCGCGGCCATGGATGACGTCTGCCACGTCCTTGACCAGGATGGGAGTGCCATCGCGCTGCGCAACAATGATGCTGCGAAGGTCTTCGATGCTGTTGGCCTGGCCTGGGGCGCGGATGAGCAGCTGCTCGCCATTTTTCTCAATGTAGCCAGCGCCGACATTGGCATTGTTTAGGTCCAGCGCTTCCATGAGCTGACGCATAGTCACATCAAAGGCGGCGAGCTTGTCGGGATAGGGTGTGACGTGAAACTGCTTCGCGTAACCGCCGATGGAGTTGACTTCGATCACACCGGGGGTGTTGCGAAGCTGGGGCTTGATGATCCAGTCCTGAATAGTGCGCAGGTCGGTGGGAGTGTAGGGTTCACCTGCTTCGTTGCGGGTACCGGGATCGGCTGTGACAGTGAACATGAAAATTTCACCGAGGCCGGTGGCGATTGGTCCCATGCGGGGCTCCAGGCCAGATGGCAGCTTGCTTTTCACTTCCTGCAACCGCTCGGCGATGAGCTGGCGTCCGAAGTAAATGTCGGTGCCATCCTTGAAAATGACGGTGACTTGGGACAGGCCGTAGCGTGACACAGAGCGTGTGTAGTCCAAGTGTGGCAGGCCACCCATGGCGTTCTCGACGGCAAAGGTAACGCGCTGCTCGACTTCGAGTGGCGAGTAGCCCGGAGCACCGGTGTTGATCTGCACCTGGACATTGGTGATGTCCGGCACGGCATCAATAGGCAGCCGGGTGTAATTATAGGCACCGAGAATAGCGGTGCAGAGCACGAGCAGCAGGATGACCCAGCGCTGCCGGATGGAAAACTGGATGATGGAATCAATCATGGCGGTCAGGGGTCAATGGTCGTGTGTGGCACCGGATTTCATCACGTCAGCTTTGATGATGAAGCTGTTCTCGGCGGCGTAGGAGGTGCCTGAGGGAATGCCTTCAACAACCTCGACCCACTCCGCATCGCGGCGACCTATCTTGAAGGGCATGGCTTCAAAGAGAGTGCCGACACGGACAAAGACGACATCCCAGTCACGGAAAGTCTGCAGGGCGCTGGCCTTGACGGCTACGGGCACATCCGCTTCCGCATAGACGACATCGCCGGAGACAAACAAACCTGGACGCAGCTCACCCTTTGGGTTGGGCACCACGGCACGTGCCATCATGGTCTGTGATCCCTCAGCGCTGAAAGGTGAGAGATAGCTAAGCGTGGCCTGCACGCTCTCGATTCCTTCGTCGGCATGAAGAGTCACTGCCTGTCCGGTCTTGAGCAGTGGAAAATCATTGCGATGGACGATGAAGTCCACCCACACACTGCTGAGATCAGCGACCACGAACAGCGTGCGCTGATTGTTCGCGAACTCGCCAAGTCTCACATTCTTTTCAATGACGGTGCCGGCAATTTCGGCATGCACTTCATAAGTCTGGAGGCTTTCATTGCCCTCCACGAGGGCCAGCACTTCGCCTTTTTGCACCATGTCACCCAGCTCCTTTTTCACCGCTTTCACGATGCCGTCATAGCGCGGGATGATGCTGACGCGCGTCTGCTCATTGAGTCGCACACGCCCGCGTAGGCTCACGCGTTGCCTGATTTTGGCCGGGCCTGCCTTGAGCATTTCGACGCCTGCTCTGGCAAGGATCTCTTCGGGCATTTCCGCACGGCCTTCGATGGAGTCGAACTTCCATTCATAGCTTTTCCCGGCATGCGCCACATTGACAAAGGCGTGGAAGGAATGCGGCTCCACAACGGGACCATCGCCCACGAAGTAATCGGCCTCCCTTTTGAACTGGATGGTATCGGTGCGGTTGATGCGCTCCAGCTTGATGACGATCTTAGCGTCTTTGGGATCATAGGGCTGGCCGTCCTTGAAGAAATAGACATGAAACTCCGGCGTGATGCCCTCCGGCTCGTAAATCTGCACTTCGCACTCAAAGTCTGGATCGCCGAAGTAACGACCTCCATGGGGGCCGCGTCGTTTGCTGGCATCGTCTGGGGCGGTGGCTCCACCATGTCCGCCGGCTTCACTGTGGGTGCTGACCTCGATGCTCAAGATGCGCTTGGCTACATATGCGCCGCTGACAAGCAGCATGGCGATGATGGCGGCGTTGATAATGGCTTTGTAATTCATGAAGAGATGAGTTTGAAAAGATTCTTAATTGCGACTTTTGGCAGGTGTGGGCACGTCCGCACGAGACAGCGTGATGGGTGCGGCGGTGAGTGCTTCGATCTCGGCGACTGCCTGATGATAGTCTGCCAGGGCGCGCAGGTTCTGGTTGCGTGCCTGAATGAGGGTGCGGCGTGCGTCGAGAATTTCGAGCTGGGTGAACCTCCCGGCTTCATAGCCCTGCCGGATGGCCTCCTCTGCCTGCTGTGCGACTGGCAGCACGTCCTTGTTTAGCAGCTCCACTTCTTTCGTGGCACGGAGGAGAATTTGATAAGCGGCATTGAGCTGCGTAAAGACGTTCATCTCGGAGGCCTTGCGTTCGCTCTCGGTTTTTGCCACTTCCGCCTCGGCGGCGGCAATGGCTCCCTGATTGCGGTTGCGGAAAGGCAACGGCATGGAGAAACCGACCACGAATGAGATGTCTTCCGCCTTGCCCAGCACACGCGGTCCTGCGGAAAGGGTGATGTCCGCTTTCGCGAGCGATTGTTGCTTTGCCAGCGATGCCTGCCGTCTTTGGCGCTCAGCAGACCAGCGCGCAATCTCAGGATTGCTCTGAATGCGTGCGATCAACTCAGAAAATTTTGGAACTTCCTTGATGGACTCCAGACTGCCTTTCACCGAATCAAAATCGGCCGTCTGTGATCCCCATTCAGCCGCCAGATTGATTCTGGCCGTTACAAGCATGCGCTTAGCCTGCTCCAGCTCGATCTTTGCTGAAGCCACGGCAACATTGCTACGCATGACCTCTACAGCGTTCGCCTTGCCCGCTTCCACACGTTTCTGGGTCATTGGCGTGACCTTCTCCGCAAGTTCAGCGGTTTCTGCGGCCAGTTGCACCTGCCGCTGCGACGCCAGCACCTGGATGAAAGCCTGCGTCGTATTCTTGAGCACCTCAACACGGCGCACCTGATAAGCCCACTCCGCTACGGTGCGTCCGGCATCCGCTTCATTGACCCGGGCCTGACGCTTGCCGCCAAGCTCCACAAGTTGGCTCAGCTCCAGTGTATGCTCCATGATCGTCCCATGCTGGTAGGGGCCGCTGCCAGGCAAATTTTGTCCGCCAAAGCTGAGTATAGGATTTGGTTTCAGGCCTGCTTGGATCCGGCGGGCCTCAGCGGAGCGAATGTCCCAGTCAAAGGACTTGAGTTCCGGGTTTTTCTGGAGAGACAGCGCAAGCGCATCTGACAGTGACAAGGTGCCGCCAGGGTCAGCAGCGTGGGCATAAGAAGCGATCAGTAAAAATAATGGAAGTACACGGGGGTGCATGATGAAAGAAGGTGGAGGTGCATGAGTGCAGAAGCGGTCCAGGCACGAACGACATGCCGGGAATTGGCGGAATGAACTGCCGCCACAGTGACAAGCGTGTGATCCGGGCACAAAGCTCCGTGGAACATCACGCAAGGGCTGAACGGGGTTCCCGCCAGCCAGACCTTCTTAAATCAGGAAGACAACCGAACGTGCCACTATCAGCGGCAACGGTGGTGGATCGCAATAATCACGCGGTGGCCGAATGACCAAACAGGTCCTTTTCGTGGGAACCGCGAACACATCTGGGATTTCGATCCAAAGAACAGGAGCAACGCAAATCGTCGGAGCTGCAGCCACCGTCGGCTTTACCGCATCCGTTGGCGTTTTCACCAGCTCGTGGTGATGATGGCTGTCAGAATCCGCTGGGGCATCATGGTCGTCTTCGTCATGATGCTGATGTCCTGAAGGCGCATGATCCAGAGGCCCTTCTTCTCCATGTTCACCATGGCAATGCTCATCAAAAGTGATGACTGCCGTGCCTGTGCAATCGCAGTAGTAATTGACAATGCCGCCCGACAACTGCACCACCATCATCGCCACAAGGGCGAATACGGCGACGGAACGTTTCTTTGAGCTGGAACACATGACAGACAAGTCTCTAACGGAAGAACTGGAAATAGCAAGTAAGGAGTAGCGGTGCACGCAGGCGTGACACGTTTACGTCCACCAAGGACGCACCGGGATAACACCCTCGCGCTACTGCTGTGAAACTCGGTTGCTTCCGCCGAGAATGAAAAGCAAATCACACGCAGCCTAGTTGCTGACCTCGTCGCCCACTATTGGCAGGACGATGAAAAGACCGGGCGCTTCTTCGGTCCTTGTATCGGTATCGAGGGTTTCTCCCGCCTCCTTGTCCTGGGGATCTTGCCCGCTCATCCGCAGCCTCGCTCGAAACGATACGACGAAACCAGAAAGGTGCAAAACTACGGGCGACCCAAGTTTCGAGGCACCGCAGGTTATCCACAGGGCTATGTGACCGGTCGTGTCACGTTCATGGTAAGATGAGGGCATGGAAAAAATCATTCGAAAATCTGCGGGCGTGAAGTTCGAGAGCGATGTGCTCGGATTCATTGACGGGCTGGCGCGCGAGCAGCAGCGCAGCCGCAGCTATATCATCAATGCCATCCTTCGGTGGTATGTGAAGTGGCTGGCGGAGCAGCATGAACTAAAGGTCGAGACCGCGAAGCCCGAGCCGGTAATCCGGCTTTAGCGCACAACCATGGAGCACACGGTTGCGGAAAATCGAATCGTCCTCTCTGCACCCAAGGCACCCAGCCCGGCGGCTTCGACATTTCGGGGCTTCAGACCGCCAACCTCGAACACGACTTACACGCCGAACCAGTTCTTTGACGTGGTCATTCCACACTTCTCGCGTGGTGTCGTTCGTATCGTCGGCTACCTCATTCGCAAAACACTGGGATGGTGCGATACCAACGGCAACCCGCAGGAGGAACAGATCGAGGCGTCCTACAGTGAGCTGGAGCACAAGGCGGGTGTGAGCCGCGACATGATCCGCAATGCTCTTGATGATGCCCTTGCCGGTCACATCCTCGAATGCATTCGAGAGGGACGACCGAAACTTGCGCATGATGCCGGTCAGTCGGCGCACTATGCCTTGAACTGGAGCGGGGCGTCCTACACCACCCGGCCTGCCGAGTTCCGGGGATTTTTTGAAGGCGACGGCAATCGCACCGACATCCCGAACGAGTTCTTTGATGTCGTGATTCCCAATGAACCGCTCTCAGTCATCAAGGTCGTCGGCTCGGTCATCCGCCACAGCATTGGCTTTCAGACCAAGCATGGCCGTCGTCGGCAGCAAGTGGCGCTCTCCTTCCAGCACATTCAGAACTACGCCCGCATTGGCAGCCGTTCCGATCTCGCCAAGGCCGTGCGCACTGCACTGGAAAAGAACTACATCATCCGTGTGGCCGATGGCGTGTTCAGCCATCGTTTCGATGAACGCCGCAGCGCGACTTATGCCCTGCGCTGGTCGGATTCCCTGATCGGTCAGAAAATCGCACCAGCGGTTGGTCAGTCAGAAAAGCAGACCAGCATCGGTCAGATTTCCGCACCAGTCGATCAGTCGGAAATTCAGACCAGTATTAAAACGAAACCAGGAAATGAAATTATAAACAGGCAACCGGCGGCTGACACTTCGCTTGCGCAAAAACTCATCGCAATCGGGTTCAGCGAGAAGACGGCTGCCAAGTTGATCCGGGAGAATCGCCCACAAGCCATCGAAGAACAAATCGCATGGCTGCCGCTTAGGGCTCCGGCAAGGAGTCCAGCGGGACTGCTCCGACGGGCGATTGAACAGGGATGGCCCGCACCCGCAAAACTACGGGCGACCCAAGTTTTGGGCACTTCTGGTTGGGAATTCGCCCGATGTTTCTACGCCGCTTATGGTGGGAATCGCGGCGAGCCGGTGAATGAGCCTTCGCCAAGCGAGGCCCAGGTGGCGGAAGTCTTCGTGCAGCGTCTCGTCCGCGCCAGTGGCGGTCAGAACACTCCCGCCGAATGGGGGCGCGTCATCGGCCAGATGGCGCGTGAACAGCGCAATCCGTTCCCATCGCTCCAGCTCGCGATTCGACAGCTAGGCGATGGCTACCTCGTCCGGGTCGAGAAGCTGCGCCTGCATACTCAGCTCGTGACGATCACCGAGCGCCGGGAACAGCACGAGCAGACCTACCGTGCGACATGGCTCGCTTGGTTGAACGAGCAGCAGGCGGAAATGCAACACAGCAGCCCGGACGACTACGTCCGCTACACGGTCAAGCGTGAGCGCGAACGAGCCGAATTGGCCGCCGATCCGAAGCCTTGGGCAAAGCGCGTGCTCGATCACTTCGATACCGAGACAGCGCAGGCACACGCTTTTCGTGAATTCTTCGGCCTCCCGGACTTCTGGCAGTGGGATGCCGACATTAACAGCCAATCATTTCAAACCAACGCATGAAAATTGTCACCGTCATCAATGCCAAGGGCGGTTGTGGCAAGAGCACCATCGCTATGAACCTCGCCAGCGGCCTGGCTCGCTACGGCCATCGTGTCCTACTCATGGATCTCGATCCTCAGGCCCAGGTCACCCAGTGGCTCGCCGCAGGGGACGGCCTCACCTCGGAGGGCACACTCGTTTCTGCGCTAACGCAGCAGCAGTCGCTCAGCGAGGTCATCCAGCCCACCGGCTTTGAACGCCTGTCGTTCGCCGCCAGTTCCGATGGACTCGAAGACCTCGGACGCGAAATCAGCCAGACAGAAGGCTATCCGTCCATGCTCACTCAATTGCTCGCTGAGGAGCACATCGCCGACCGCTTTGACTTCATCGTCATCGACTCGCCGAATCAAATTTCGCCAATCATGGAGAACGCCATTTTTCCCGCCGATGCCTTCATCGTCCCGTTTGAGAGTACAAAGGCCGTGAGGAGCTACGCCAGCATCTACAAGCTCCTCGTTAAGCTTCGCTCCGGCAGTGACTTTCACATGCTGCATGTGCTGAGCAATTTGACCCGTCTGCCGGGTTTACGGAAGCGTGTCCTTACGCTGCTCCGTGATGATGGCATCGCCGCCGCTCGCAGCGAGATTCGTTCCTGCGGCTGGATGGCACAGGTGGATGAAAATGGTGGCAGTATTTTCCACTACCGCCCGCTGTCCAAAGGCGCGCAGGACATGGCCGCCCTCGTCGAAGAGGTGCGGGAATTATTCAGTAACGGGCCGCAGGCCCACCCGGAGGCAGCAGAGAGCACGGATTCATCTGATGAACCTCGACTTGATGCAGTCTCCGCCCCAACAGCATGACCAAATTACCCGAAGGCAAAAGTCGTCTCGATCTCGTCAAAGCCGGCCTCATGGGAGGACTGCCAAAGCGAGGCCGCTTCATCGTATCCATTGAGCGGCTCCAGGAAGATCCAGACAACGAACGCAAAAATTTTAACAACATGGACGACATGATCGAGTCCGTCCGCCGTCACGGTATTATCGAACCGATCACAGTCACACAGGACGGCGACCGCTACCGCATTCTCACCGGCCACCGCCGCTTTCGTGCCGCGAAGGCGGTCGGTCTCGCCGAAGTCGAGGTGCTCGTGCGTGAACCGGATGATGAAATCACCCGCCGTTTTAAGAGTCTCATTTCCAACATCCAGCGTGAAAACATCGGTGCTGTGGAGCTGGCAGAAACCCTGCGCGCGCTGCTTGATTCCGATTCCGTGGCGACCCAGCGTGAACTTGCCACCCAGGTAGGGAAGAGCGAGCAGTGGGTGAGTGGCATTCTCCGCATCCTGGAACTGCCTGCACGGCTGCAGGAGGAAATGCGCACCACGCCCGGCATCGGCTACGAGATGGCCCTGCGAATCGCCAGGGTGGGGGATTCCCAGCTTCAAGAGGAACTGGTCACTGCCGCCAAGGCAGGGGAGAGCACCCACAGCATTCGTGCTCGCATTGAGACTCGTCATGCCCAGCAAGGTGTCAGTCCGTCTCGAAACCCTCGCCTTACTTCGGTCATTCAATTCAAGCACCGGCAGGGAAGCTGCACCGCCACCCTCCGGGCGAAACGCGAACCGCAGGCGAGGGAAGCGATGCTCGAAGCGTTGCGCCATCTGGAGAAGCAGGTGCGCGAAGACGACTCGCTGCGTTGATTCGCCCCCTCGACAACCCCGGCACCATTTGATACAATCCAACCATGCCAATCACCATTGAACACATCAAACAGGAAATCCGCAGCCTCGCACCCAACGAGGTGGATCACTTGCTGCGTGATCTTCAGAGTGAATACACCATGCCTTTGGTCGGAGAGGATGCTTCCGTTGTTGAAGCGGCATGGGATGCCGAAATTACCGAGCGTGTGAAGGACGTTGAAGAAGGGCGCGTCGCTCTCGTCTCAGGCGCAGAGTTGCAGCATGGCACCGATGCCTTGTTTGCCGAACTCGGCATCAAGCGCCTGGCATGAGGATCGACTTCGATATTCATCCCGCTGCACAGGCCGAGTTCTACGACACCATCCGGCACTACGCCTCCTTTGATGAACAGGATCAGGATCAACCCCTCGCAGCCGCCTTCGATGCGACCTTTAACCGGCATTTGAGCCTCATCCTCGACAACCCGCTGCTCTACAATCTCCGCCGTCCTCCGATCCGCCGCGCCAATCTCACTCCGCGCTTTGACGAACACTACATCGCCTACATGGTCTGGCGGGAACGTGTCGTCATTCTTGCCATTGCCCATGCCAAACGCCGCCCGTACTACTGGCGCAAGCGTATCGGTGAGGCGAAAAAGCTGTTCTGATTCGCTTCAGCGGTACACAAACTCACCCACCAATACTGCGATTCACACCACACGACGCCGAATCCGTCAAGACCACGACTTTTACAGGGCTGCTGCGAAGCAGCTCTTTTGATTTTCTCGCATGTCGATCAAGGACACGCCTCAACAACTACAGGCGACCCAAGTTCATCAAGGACACGCACGGGGCAAAAACCCAGCATTGAAGCCATTTTTGCGGGGTCATGTCGCGAAACTAATATTGAACTAAACCGCTTCGCGGAGAGCCAGGAGCCTTCGCCACGCGGTGCGCTGGGAGGAACGCGAGTGTCGCGTCATATCGCAGAGGTTATCTTGTGCGACATGCGGGTGATGGTGTCTGCCCATGACACCACTACGCCAACGCTTCATTGATGAACTCGACCTGCGCGGTTATTCCGTGCAGACCCGCGACAGCTATGTCTCCGCCGTGAGCCGCCTGGCCGGCCACTGGCGCAAGCCGCCGGATCAGATCACCGACGACGAGATCAGGCAGTATTTGCTGCACCTGATCCGCGTCCGCAGGCTCGCACGCTCCACGATCAACGTGGCCGTCAGCGCCCTGCGGTTCTTTTACCAGCATGTGCTGGGCCGCTCCCTGAGCGAGATCGAGGACACTCTGCCTCGCATGCGCCCCTCAACCAGGCGTCCGCAGATTTACAGCATTGAGGAGATCGAACGTCTGTTCAGCACGCCGGGCTTGAACCCGAAGCACCGCGTGCTGTTGATGATCGTCTATGCCGCCGGGCTGCGCGTCAGCGAAGCCTGCCACCTGCGCGCCGAGGACATCCTCAGCCAGCGCATGCAGATCCGCGTGGTTCAGGGCAAGGGGCGCAAAGACCGCTACACCGTCCTGTCGAGCCGTCTTCTTGACGAGCTGCGAACATACTGGCGCACCTTTCGGCCAAAAGGCAGCCTCTTTCCCTCTCCTGCAACCGGACGGCCGGTCACCAAGCGAACAGCGGAGCGGGTGTTTCGCAGGGCGGTCAGCCAGGCAGGCCTGCCTGACCGTGGCGGCATCCACTGCCTGCGCCACAGCTTCGCCACGCATCTGCTGGAGAGCGGCGTTGATCTCGTCGTGCTGCAGCGGCTGCTGGGACATCGGAGCCTCAGCGCCACCTCCACCTACCTGCATGTGAGCCAGATACGGCTGCAAAATGTGCGCAGCCCGCTGGATTTGGTGGACGTTGGACAGCTCAAAACCCAGGCGTAGGCGGCCATGCATTCCCCGCCCGCTTCAAAGGTGGCGGCAACGAAGGATGAGCGGCTGACCATGGCGGCGGTTCTGCGCGCCTGCATGCCCGCGCATCTTTGCCAGCACAAGATGCCAACGCACCACTGGCGCACGCTGCGCGCACTGATGGCATGCCGGACTCCCGCCCTCGGAGGCCATGTTTATCAATGCTCCGGCTGTGGGCGCGAGCATTTCGTGCCGCATTCCTGCCGCAACCGCCACTGCCCGACCTGCCAGCCCGCACGCGGCGCGGAGTGGATGCGCAGGCAGTGTGAGCTGCTCCTGCCCATTCCCTACTTCCACCTCGTTTTCACGCTGCCGCACCAGCTCAACGCGCTCATCGCCCAGAACCAGACCGCCCTTTACGAGCTGCTCTTCAACGCCGCCAGCACGACACTGCTGGAGTTCGGGCGCAACAGGTTCAAGGCCGCGCTCGGCATCACCGCCGTGCTGCACACCTGGGGCCAGACGCTCAACGACCACTACCACCTGCATTGCATCGTGACTGGTGGCGGACTGACAGCCGACGGCAGCCAATGGGTCTCTGCGCAAAAGCACTGGCTCTTTCCCGTTCGCGCTCTTTCCAAGATGTATCGCGGCAAGTTCTGCTCCGGCCTGCGGGATCTTCATGAGCGGAACCGTCTGGAGTTCCACGGCCACATCCAGGAGCTGGCAGAGCGCAGCCGGTTTGACGCCCTGCTGCGCGACATCTGCCGCCGCAAATGGGTCGTGCATGCCAAACGCCCGTTCAACGGCCCCGAAACCGTGCTCGCCTATCTGGCGCGCTACACGCACCGGGTGGGAGTCAGCGACTCACGTCTCGCGGCCTGCGATGAGCACAGCCAGACCGTGAGTTTCCGCTACAAGGACTACGCTCATGCGTCGGAACACAAGACCATGACGCTCGGCATGAGCGAGTTTGTGCGAAGGTTCCGCCAGCACATCCTGCCTCCCAGGTTCACCAAGATCAGGCACTACGGCCTGCTTGCCAACCGTGGGCGCACCCGGCGAGTCGAACAAGCCAGAGCACTGCTGGACACACGAGCGGCGAACACATCGGCAACGACAGCCAGCCCCCAGGCACCATCTCGTCTGCAGACCGAACCAATGAAGTGCCCGTTCTGCCAGGACATCCGGCTCGTCGTGATCCGCATCGTCATTCCACCTGGCAGCCGCGCTCCTGCGATCCTTGACAGCTCATGAACATCCATTTCGCAATCCAGCTTCGTCAATCACCAACAAGCCTTCGTCGCGGCAACCGGCAACGCATGGGCATGGGGTGCCGTTGTCTCAATCCGTCGGCATTTGTCGTCCTCACTCGCCTGACACCACTTCCATGGTTCTGAACCACCCACGATACTCACCGTGCTCATGGAACTCTGCCCCGGCAGCAGAGCGCCAGTACCATGCCCCAGCCAAAAACCCGCCTCCTGGCCGAGCCCGCGCGGTTACTTTCCCCCGTATCGGACAACCGGCCTTCCAAGCGATGGGCCGAAGCGGCTTCGTTCAATAGCGCAGTATCCGGCATGGCCGACAACGCCTGTGCGACTTTCACGCTCAAGGACACGGCCACGCCGGATACTGCGCTCTGAATTGGGCGACACGGTCGAACCCCTCTCTTCACCCCTATTTACATGGTATGTAGGGCACGCGAAAAATCGCGGCGGAGCGCTGACGCGCGAACGACGATTGCACGGCCTCACTGAGCGGCGATTCGCGCCAGGGCCTTGTCACGGGTGCCCCCACGTGTTCGGGCTCAACGCCCGACTTCACGCGGTTTCCTTCGGCGACAAGGACTTGATCGACCTACGGATAAAGGTCATGGCCGGAACCGGGCTACCCGCCCTCGGCCAATGACCAACCGCGTGAAGTCGGGCGCTGCGGCCCGCCGGTCTATCGACGGACGGCCCTCGCCCAAACACGTGGGGGCACGACGGGTGACGAATACCGCCACCGATGCCCCTCCTCCCTGCCTGAGCTATCACAATTACTTGCCTATGTAGTATCGAATGAGCGGCGGAAACGGGTTTTGACTTGGGTCAATGCCAACGGCGTTTGGGCGCATGTGCTTCTCCAAGAACTTTGGTTCAAAGTCGCTTGGAGGAGGGCAGAGTTCCTTGTCGATCAGAATGAACTGTGTGTTTCGCAACTCGTCGCTGGATAACTGGTAGAGCAGCTCAAAAAAGCCTTCGAATTGCTCTCTGTTCTCTCGCTCACTGATGTTTTTCATTGGGGAGTCGATGATCAGGAGAGTTGGCAAGAGCGCACCAATCTCAGATGCCAGCCGATGAACGGCAATCGCAAAACAACATTTGAACAGAGTCTTCTTGCCGCCGCTGCCAAGATTCGCAAATGAAGTAACTGCCAAGTCGCCGCTCCCTGCCGATGATACCTCGGGAAGAAAATGTGGTGCCTTCATCTCAACCACATCAGTAGGAACAAAGCCCGGGATCTTCGCACGAACCAAACAATCGAGGAATAGCACTCTAAGACGAGAGAGGTTTTTTGTATCGCTCTCTGCCTTCTGTCTGGCCTCTTTCAATTTTTTGCGAGTGGCCTGCTCAGAAGCTAAGAGTTCCCCGACCTCATTTTCTAATTCTAATATGCGACGAGAGAGGAACTCAATCTTTTTCAGGTCAACAAGCTCCTGTTGAATCGCGGCCCTCCGCTTCTCAATTTCAAGGTTGGCAGATAGGTAGGCGGAATCGTAAAGCCTGGACACCCGATCAAGTTCGGCATTGCCAACAGCTTTTTGGTTTTCCGTTTCTCTTGCAAGCCGCTCTACCTTTCGAAGCTCACCCTCATGTTTCCCTATAATTTCATTCAACTCGGCAACGCGCGAATCCAGATCACGTTCCAGCACTTCCTCGTCCACCGAGGGGGGCGGTTCTGCGATGTGCGACTGTCCACATACGCTACATACGCCCGGATCACGCGCCGGAAGAGTGACACTGCAACTTGGACACTCCAGAAAATCAACGCCAGTTAATACCGCCCTAGCCGATTGCGATCTCCGAAACCGCGTTGATAGCGCGAGAAGCTCGTTCTTGTGTGCTTTGTCCTTCGCGATCAACGTCTTCAGATCTTCGGCGGCCTGTGCCAGCATCTCAGATCTTGCGTAGAGTTCTCGACCAGCATTTCGAAGTGTGTCCATCGCATGGGTGCGAGTGAGACCAGTCTGCGACCTTGCTGTTCGAATTTCTTCGTCCAGCGACTGTAGCTTTGCTTCGAGATGGGAGCGCACTATCTGAATCTCCTGGTCGGAACCAATCTCAGATGCGGTCAAGGCGTCTCGAATCGCCGTAGCACCCGCCTCAGCCTTTAATCGGTCAGCTCTTATTCGCTCAAGACGGACTTCAAGTTCGGACACCACCTCCTGATGAAATCCCACAATAAAACGTAGGACATCCTTACTCTTTAGGCGTTTGAAAACGTTTCCATCTGTCTCCAAGTTGAAGAAGCTGCTATCCATGGAGTCCTGATCCAGATAGCAGTACCACAGAAGGTCACGTATACTCAAACGCTCCAAGTCCGAGTCCTCGTTTAGTTTGCTGCGCCGGACTTTTGGAGCTGGACGACCTGCAATATAGAAAATCAGATCAGACAACACTTCCACACCAGTGCCCGGGAGAATTTCGCCATCTGCTTTTCTAGCCGGAATGACGACTTCAAAGTGTTCACCATCCTTCTGCCAATGAGCACGAATTTGATCTGAGTGGGATTGACGTTCCAAAACGACCGAAACGTTCTCAACTGTCAATTGGAGGCTCGCTGAGACAAATTCCAATTGCATCGCCGGAGTCATCTCTCCCTCGCCGAGCTTTGCTCCAAAACAATAGTCTATCAGCCTTGCAATCGTTGATTTGCCTGCACCCATTTGCCCATGGAAGGACGTGAAATCGGCAAATTCGATCCGCTCGCGCTCCTTTTTAAAGGCAAGGTTCAATTCGATAAGGCGCACATTCATAAAGCATTAATATTTGACCCCCATCGCATGGAGATGAGTTCCGGGAAGACATCGTAGATGAAATCCTTCAACCGAGTCGCAGGCATGTCTCCCACGCTCGACGCCACGAGTTTCGCACGCTTGGCAATGGCTTCGAACTCTGGCGCTTTCAACAGTTCGACAGCAGTCGAGGCTCCGAGTGCCGTCAGCTTCACATTGATTGTCCTTCCTTCGACGAACGTATGAGCCAGACCTTTTGCAGCCATTATGCCGATCCAACGTCGATACCTTTCATCCCATGGTCCGAATCGGAAGCGAATCATCTTGGCCTCTATTGTCTCTCCCTCCTGTGCTCGGATCTCGTCTGCTTGCTTCTGCTTGTTCAACTTCTCCAGCATTCGCGCGAGCCCACTCGGATAGCGAACGAGGAAGTCGAGCTTCGCCAGCTTCATAATGCCTTTGACTGGCTTGCCTGATCGACCCGACAAGGCTTGCAATAAAAGAAGTATCCGGGCCAGATGGAAGTCGTCGCAATGTTCGATCTGCTGAGCTGCTCTCACAATCGTCAGGCTCATAGCTCACCCTCAATGTTAAACTTGTTACTCCACCAAACTTTACAATTTGATGTCAAGAGCCCAGACACCCCGATCAGCATGTCGGAAGGTTGACGATACACATGCGTTGGTTCTTTCTCAGCAATTCGTTTGAGACGATCCTGAACGTCAATGAGCATTGCGGCTCCATATGGCTCAGGGTCCTGACTTGCCCGCAATTTTGCATCGTCGCACTCCGCTAAAACCACACTTTCAATTTGTGCCAAGACCTTTTGGCCGTCTTGAGGCCGAGTCACCAAATCAAGAAGAATCTGTTCTGCACTTAGAGAGCGTCTGCGCATTGTCTCGAATTGAGCAGCCAAGCCGCCACGCACGAGCTTCTTCTCGAGTATCGTGAGCTTATCCTTTGTGTTTCCCAACTCGAGCGACGCTAGTTCAGGCAGATACCGGAAAGAAGGCCCTTGAGCATCCTGAATTGCCAAACGTGCTGAAGCAACGTCCAAGCGCTTAGCAAGTAGGAATGGATCAATACCCTTGTCACGAATTAAACCGACCCAACTCTTACTGGGGTCTCGACTGGCCAGCGATGAGGCTCGGAAAACAAGGGCGCGTAAAGATTCCCGCACACAGGCTAGTCTTGAAGCAGGCATCGCCTCGCAATCTTCGATTGCCGAAATATGCGTTTGGCACAATTCGTCATCGAGTCCGTCCTCACTCGGCCCACGGACAAGTTCCATCCGTTTTAACACTGCGAATACCAGTTCAGGGAGCTGGTTAGCCGATCTTACGAGAGCTTCGAAGCCCTTCCTTGCTGTGGCAGGCAGAGATTGCCAGTTTAGAACGCCATCAATTGAACCAAGCAATTTCACAGGACTATACATTTCTCGGTCTTTCGAAGATGAGTCGGAGTAACCGGTATTTGATACAAATTTGAACGTTGCGACTTGATCTGGAAACCGGAGATCCAAATCGCCAAAACGTGCGACACTCTTGATGAATGCTTCGTCATTCGTCTCCCATTTTCCGGCCTTGGAGTCTGAGGTTCGCGTCTTCACTTGCAAGGCGTCGAAGAGGCCGTCATCGCGCTCGGCGAGAAAGTCCTCGTGTTGCTCGCACCAAAGCGCACGATAAGACAATCTCTTTGTCAGCATCCCGGAAAGCAGAATCACGCCATAACCAAACTGATAGCTAAACTTGCTCAAAACAACATCGCCAGGGTCGTTCAAATCGCGCGCCTCAACAGGTGATAGAGCTGTGTTTGAGGACATTGGATTCGTAGAGCTACTGATGCACCACCGTGGATCAGCGTGTAGGCTTCGCAAGGATATTATTTAGTCGCCAGCCTTCCGGGCGAGCGACTTTCGCAACAGTCTGATACAATAGCAAGGTCATTCAGCCGCCGAAGCCAGTCGCTGATTACCCACAGGGCTCGCCCAAAAGGCGTTTGCCCAGTGTCTTGCCAGACTCGCACCAACCACACCACGGGTGCATCGTCTGGCTCATCAATCAAGGAGCGGCGGCTGGCTTGAGCAGCATGAACGATCATTTCCTTCACATTGGCAAACGCGAGGTCTGGGGCGGCGAGCTGCCGTTCGGGTTCGATGTGGCCGATGCTCGCTTCCACACCTACATCATCGGCAAAACTGGCTCGGGTAAGACCACGCTGCTACGCAACCTCATCCTCCAACTCATTCTGCAAGGGCATGGCGTCGGCTTGATCGATCCGCATGGCGATCTCGCGGAGGAATTGCTCGATCACATCCCGCCGTCGCGCGCCGAGCAGACCGTGTATTTCAATCCCGGTGATGCGGACTTCCCCATCGGGCTGAACTTGTTTGCGCAGACGCACGACGACGACCGGCATCTCATCGCGTCCGGCATCGTGGGTGCGCTCAAGAACCTCTGGCACGACTCATGGGGGCCGCGACTGGAGTACATCCTGCATAACGCCGTGGCCGCGCTTGCGCATTGCCCGAACACTTCCCTGCTTGGCGTGAATCGCATGCTCACCGACGACGCCTACCGGCAGTGGGTCGTGCGTCAGGTGCGCGACCCGTTTCTGAAGGACTACTGGGTGAACGAGTTCGAGAGCTATGATGAACGATTCAAACGCGAGGCCGTCGCTCCGATTCAGAACAAGGTGGGTCAGCTGCTGCTCTCCCCCATCATCCGCAACATCGTGGGTCAGGTGCGCAGCAAGGTGAGCATCCCCTTCGTGATGGATGAAGGCCGCATCTTCATTGCCAACCTCGCCAAAGGCCAGATTGGTCACGACAAAGCGAACCTGCTCGGCTCGCTGCTCGTCACGCAGTTCCAGCTTGCCGCCATGGCCCGCAGCCGGCAACCCGAGTCCGAGCGCCGTGACTTCTACCTGTTTGTCGATGAGTTCCAAAACTTTGCCACTGAGTCCTTTACCAGCATCCTCGCTGAAGCCCGAAAATATCGGCTCAATCTCACACTGAGTCATCAATACATCACTCAGCTCTCGCCCACGGTGCGCGATGCCGTCTTCGGCAATGTCGGCACGCTCATCGCCTTCCGAGTCGGCTTCACAGATGCCGAGCACCTGCACGGCGAATTCGGCGAGGAATTCCACGAGCGACAATTCGTCGATCTCCCACGCTACGAAACCCTGATCCGCAGCCAGTCATACGACGGTTCCATGCATTTCCAACGCGCTCGATTGATGGCTCCCATCGAAACAAATCAAGGTCGGCGTGAGAAACTGATCAAAAGGAGTCGGGAGCGGTTCGCAACGAAGCGTGTCGTGGTGGAGGAGAAGCTTGAGCGGTGGCTCAAGGAGTCGTTCTGAGTCAGCTACCTTGTCAGACTGTGCATGAGTTTGATATGCTCATAGAGGAGCAGTCCGGGGGCCGAGGAGGCGCGGTGGTCAGTCTGAATCCTGCCTCACAACGAGGTGGGCTTCATCTGACCATCAGCAACACCGCCCCATGAGCACCTCTGCAAAGATCAAAGATCCTTATCAGACCGTCACTGACATCATCATCGACCACTTGGAACGTGGCGTCGTTCCCTGGCATTGTCCGTGGCAACGTGAAGTTGGCATCCCACGCAACTTCCACTCGGGCAAGACCTACAAGGGCATCAACGTGCTCTTGCTGGGAATGCGTCACCTGCCATCGCCATACTGGCTGACCTTCCGTCAAGCCCAGGAGTTGGGCGGCAATGTTCGCAAAGGCGAGCGAGGCTCTCATGTGATCAAGGTGGGCGAATCTTCACCTTCACAAAATGAGCGTGAACATGCCAAAGAATCCGACGAGCCGCAGCGCAAGCGTTCATTCCTTCGGGAATACACCGTCTTCAACGCGACGCAGATCGATGGCATCGCGTTCCCTGCGGCGCTGAACATTCCCCAGCTCAGCCCGCATGAACGCATCCAAGCCGCCGAACAAGTCGTTGCCGAGATGCAGCTTCCGCCCGTCATTGAGGAAGGATCGACCACCGTGGCTTGCTATCGGCTGGCAGCGGACACGATCCACATGCCGGCTTTCGCGAGCTTCGATAGCGCCGAGGCATTTTACCTCACGCTCTATCATGAAATGTGTCATTCGACTGGTCATCCAGACCGGTTGAATCGCGAGAGCCTCATCAAGCATGACGGGTTCGGAGGGAAAGTGTATTCCCAGGAAGAACTCGTTGCCGAGATGGGCGCTGCTTTCCTTGGGATGGAGACGCACCTTGTTCACGATGCACATGAGCAATCCGCTGCCTACCTCCAAAGCTGGCTCGATGTCCTGCGTGTGAAGGTACACAAGCGTTGGATCATCAACGCTGCCTCTCACGCTGGCAAGGCTGCGGACTTCATACTGAACCGGGCGACCCGCGATGGAAGCTTGATCACATCGAGTGTGACGGCCTGAATCAAGAAGCCTCTCCAATACCCGGAGAGGCTTCGTTCGTGTTACAATGAAGGCATGCAGAGCAAACAGCAGCGGCTCCCGCGCTTCACGCGTGATCCTGATGCCGCTGGATCATTTCAATTCACCCGGCGCGATCTGACCATTCTCAGCATTGTCGCCGAGCATCGCTTCATTCGATCCGAATGGATTGTTCGTCTGGCTGGAGGCAGCGAACAGCAGGTGCTTCGCAGGCTCAGTCTGCTCTATCATCACAGCTACCTGGATCGACCGCGCGCTCAGCTCGACTATCATCACCGTGGCGGTTCGCACAGCATTATTTATGGCCTTGCCTCTCGCGGAGCGGGTCGTCTTCGACGCGACTTGAACATGCCTTTTGACCGGATGGACTGGACGACTCGGAACCGCAGCATCGGGCGGTTGTTCCTTGAGCACACCGTTCTGGTCAGTGACTTCATCGCCACTCAGCTCTGCCTTGGCTCGCAAGGGGCGAGCTTCATTTCAGCGGATGACATTGATAAGCCGAAAGGCCGTGAGGAAAGTCGCCAGCCATTTCGTTGGTCGGTCAAACAATGCAACGGACGCAATGCAACCGTAGTGCCGGACAAGGTGTTTGCCTTTGAGACACAGCAGCCTGATGGTCGTGTCGTGCGGACGCACTACCTTGTCGAAGCAGACCGTGGCACGATGCCGATCACGCGAAGCAACAAACGACAGAGTTCCGTGATGCAAAAGCTGCGCACCTATCACTTGCTCAGCCAGAAGCCGGGTTCGCTGCCGCCAAACACTTTGGTGGTGATTCTTTCGATCTCCGAGCAAAGGCTCAACAACATTGTCCAAGCCATTGCTGACGCAGGTTTGCCGAAGCGTCTGTTCAAGATGGCTCATTACAATGACATGGTGATTCATCCACCCGCAGGCGGTTGGAACACAGGAACCGGTGTCTCGTCAAGTGCCGTCAATTCAAGCCGCCTGATACCATGAGCCGTGGAGGTGTTTGCATGACGCAGACATCCCGCAAACACCAAGACAGCTCATTATCATCCCATGGCAAAAGCATTCATCGACTTCACGGCAGTCAAAGCCGCCGTGTCGTTTCAACAAGTGCTGGAGCATTACGGTCTGACGACCAGCATGCGCAGCGTTCGCAATGGCGACGGCCTCGAAGGCCCTTGCCCGATTCATGAAGGCACCAGTCAGGACATCTTCAAAGTGACCCTTTCGAAGAACTGCTGGTTCTGTCACAACAGCCAATGCAAGTGCGGCGGCAATCACCTCGACTTCGTCGCGAAGATGGAGAACTGCAATGCTCACGAGGCAGCGCTCAAGCTCGACCAGTGGTTCAACCTTGGTCTTGCTGGCAAAGCGGAGTCCGCTCCGCAGCGTCATGATAGCGCGCCTGCTCGTTCGGCTCCGTCCGCACACGAGCAACCGCTGCAACGCCGTAAGCAACCACCGCCGCAAACCCAGAGCATGCCTTCATCGGCTACCGAAGCAATAGTGGCGGAGGAACCACCCGAGGACGCGAGCGACAATGTGCCGCTGTCCTTCAAGCTGGAGAACCTCAAGACGGATCATGCCTACTTCGCCGAGCGTGGACTCACGCAGGCGACGGTCGAACTGTTCGGACTCGGCTTCTGCGCCAAAGGCACCATGTCGGGTCGCATCGTCATTCCCATTCACAACCAGAATGGCGAACTCGTCGGATATTGCGGACGTTGGCCGGGTAAACCGCCGGAAGATCGTCCGAAGTATAAACTGCCCAACGGCTTCAAGAAGAGCGCCGAGGTGTTCAACCTCGACCGCGCTTCGCAGGAGGAGAAAGGGCTGCCATTGATCGTGGTCGAAGGGTTCTTTGATGTGATGAAGCTCTGGCAACTGGGTTTTCATCGCGTCGTGTCCATCATGGGCAGCTCCCTTTCGGCACGACAGGAAGCAGTCCTTGTAGCGGCATCCGAAGGACGCTCCGGCATCATCCTGATGCTCGACGAGGACGAGGCGGGACGCATGGGCCGCGACAAGGCTCTGCTTAGACTCGCAAGCAAACTGTTCGTCCGGGTGGTGCCACTTCCCCAGGAAGGCGCTCAACCCGATCATCTGACTGAAGGCGAGCTGCATGCTCTGCTGGATTGAAAACACATGACTGACGACCATCACCATGTTCATTCTCTATCCACAGACGGCCCGCTTTGCATTTGGCCAGCTCCTCGCCACACCAGGAGTGCTCACGGAGGTTTCCACCGAGGACATTTCATCAGCGCTCGCCCGTCATGCGATGGGCGACTGGGGCGAACTTGGCCAGGAGGACATCGACGCGAACAACCTCGCTCTCAAAGAAGGCACCAGGCTCTTCTCCTCCTATCGTTCCTCCACACGCGTGAAGTTCTGGATCATCACTGAATGGGACCGCTCTGCCACCACGGTGCTCCTGCCCAGCGAGTACTAAAAAACACCCACCTTGGACTTTCGTCCAGGTGGGCTTTTTTGTGGATGCCCCTATTTATTCGTTGAGGAGATCATCGACAAACCGCTGGAAATCGTGATCGAGGAAGGATTTACGCTCTTCCCATACATGCCTGGGAATCGGACGGCTGAGAAGGCCTTTGACGTCGCGTTGCATGCCTTCCTGGCTAATCACCTCCCTGTCGAGCATGGCCCGATACCAGCAGTAGATGTGCAGGATGAGAAAGGTCACGAATTGCGCCTCCTCGGCGGTCACTGGCTTCTCGGCCAAGTCAGCCTTGGGATCGCGAACACGACCCAAAGCCGGATTGCCCTGGCTCTTTCCCCAGATGTCCCGATGTTGCTGAGTGAGCTTTAAAAGGTTGTCGATGCGGCGTGAACGGGTTGATTCACGGAAGCTCACAGCCGTGTAAGCAAGGCTGGAGATGATGCCGACAGCTGAGATCAGGTCGAAGACATGCGATCCTATCCATGATAAAAGGCCGTTCATGATGCTCCCATTATAACATGGGAGCATCGATGAAAACCAGGGGTCTCAGGACTTGGCAGGAATGTCATTCCTCGCATCCACAAGGATGCGGCGTGGCATGCGAATAATGCGTTCGTCCCAGCCGCACCCCGCAGTCGCCGGTAGTAGAGATTTAGCATCATCGGTGATGTCGATGCCGATGATGGCAAAATCGCCATCCGCAAGTTCCCAGATGTCTGGGCAGTTGTCAGCGGCAGCAGAGCTTTGTCCGTTAGCGTGTGGATCAGGGCCGATTCTACGAAGGAAGGTCATGATAGTGAGAGGGTTAGATCAATCTCGACACACGCTACAATTGTAGCGTGGTAAAGTCAACTGTGATTTCTACAATCGTAGCGTGTTCGATGGCTCCAAGATTTGCAGTTCGTTGTGCGCGGCACTCAGTGATGTGCTGCGTGAGGCGCGTCTCGCCGCCGGCCTTTCATTGGGAGCAGTCGCCGAGATTTCCGGGCTCAATCGGCAAGCCATTACTTTCATCGAACGAGGTGATCGCAATCCTACCACTGAGACTCTCGCAAAACTTTCATTCGCCTTGGGATTGCTGCCGTCTGAGGCGTGGGATCGAGCCGAGAAGCGTCTGGGGCTGCGGGAGAAACGAGATCGGATTCTTTCGAAGGCCAAGAAAAATCCCAAAGGGTCATGAAACCGCTTCCACCATTGCTGTGCTGTCGTGAAGCCCTCGGACTGGGGGCTGGACTTCTGATGCTGCTGGCACTGCCTTGGAGAGTACTGATGGTGTTTGAACCAGGATGGTTGCTGCTCGTTTTGCTGGTGATTGCCTGCATGGCCGGGTTTGCTGGCGGCGGAGTTTCCGTTCAGAATGGCAACGATCCTTCTTCAGCGCTTCGCTTTGGAGCATGGACAGCTTTTCTGGCAGCTCTGGTGGCGGCCTCCATCTTTGCCCTGTCATCCAGGTTGATGGAGAACTGGTTGTTCATTTTCAAGGCGGGCACCGCTGGCCTCCTTTCACTGCTGCCGGTCACATTTTACGGCATGGTGTGCTCAGGAGTCGCCTCCCTCACCCTCGCGCGCCAGGACCCACTGACGAATCCTGCCACTCCCGCCTCGCCGCCGTCCACGTCGGTGGTCTGGAGTCTTCGGATTCTCATCGCCCTGCTGGTGGTGCTGGCCATCGTGCTGCCCCCGGCCTCGCCACTGCGATTTGTGGCTCCGTTACTCACGCCTCAGCCACAGCGACCAGTGCAAACAGCAGCACCCCGGCCAGCGTTTGCATTCACGCCTTCGCCGGACATCGAGCATGCGAGCGCGATGCAGTGGCGGTTCCTCAAGCAACGTGAGGTGTCTGGAGTGGATGCATCCACGCTCGCACTATCGCCTGATGACCGCTATGTCGCCTGTCTCGCCCGCGAGCAACAAGCCGTCCAGGTGATCGATTTGCGCACTGAGGCCTTCTGGCACGTGAACCTGCCGGGCAAGGTCGAGCACTTCTCCTTCAATCCCTCGGGAGAACGCCTTCTGGCGGTCTGGCTCCTGGATGGCGAGAGGTTTTACGGGGTGGCCGACATCCGGGGTGGACGTGTGACGACGCTGCCCAAGCCGCGCAAAGGCATTGTGCCATCCGGCACTCCTTTTTGGTGGAAGGACACCAAGGTGCTTGTCCTGCAAAACCAGGACCGCCTCATGCTGAATCTCGACAACCTGGAGATTGATGACGCGGCTCAGGACGAGGAATGGAAGTCACTCGATCCGCTGATCCAGCAGAAGCTCACACGCGAGGTTGTTCCTGCCCTGATGGACAAGGCACAGTGGCAATGGGAGGTGCGCCGGTTCATCCGCCGTAGCGAGCTGCCGGAAATCGCCAGTCAGTCAAAGTGGCCTCTCACGTTGGAACGCTGCCTCGCCATCAGTCACCCGCTGCTGGATTGCATGACCGTTTTCCCGTCGTTGGACGTGAAGGAGGGAGAGCGGCTTTGCTCCACCCGTGATGGATCGGTGGTGCTGCGCCCACTTGGTGGTGTCTTGCACCTCTACTATTTTGACGTGGAGCCGCTTCCTGATCTGGTATGGAAAATCGTCATGCCCCATTCGCCGGAGGACGGCGAACATGCGAAGGAGGTGACTCGCGCGCTTGAGTCCGGTCAGCTTGCAGCACTGGTATATCGCCCAATGATCAATCCGTTGAACCAGCAGGTTGTTGGCCCGCTTCGCGAGGAGGCGCTTGGCGTCATGCGTTTCCTGGAATGGAAGGGCAAGGAAGCGACGGTGTATCTGTGGCAGCGCCGCTCCCCCATCCAGGAGGGCGACATCATCGCCGATGTCTGTTCGTTGACGGATGAGCCGGAAGGTGAACTGCTGACACTCAACACGCCCCACCGCTGGTGGGCTCGTCTGCCTGCGACGAACGGCGGCACCCTCACCCCTCCGAAGGCGGGCTTGCGCCACGACCAAACGTCGGCTGTTCAAAAGCGGGAACGCGAGGCGAACGCCGTGCAGGTGGCACGCGAGGCGGCCGAACGCCGCAAGCGCGAAGAGGAAGAGGCCGCGTCTGCTCGCATGGCTGCGGAAAAGACAGCGGCCATGGAGGCAGAGCGCAAGGCGGCGGCAGAAAAAGCCGCGCTCACCGACGAGGTCGCGCCCAAACTCAAGGACATGGTTGTCCGCTTTGTTGCGGCACACCACAAAAAATCCCTCGATGGCGATGTGCAGGGGATGGTGGCTGACTACGCCGACAAGGTGGACTATTTCACCAACGGCGTGGTGGACCGTGCCTGGATTTTGCAGGACGAGGCGACCTACCACAATTCGCACCTCATGGTCGAAGAGCGGGTCATGGGTGATGTGACAGTGAAGCACGCGACGCAGGGCGATGGCTACGCGGTCTCCTATGATTTACGCGTCCAGGCCCAGAACCTTGGAACGCGCAAACCCGTCAACGGCGTTTTCTCGGTGAGGTTGGTGATCACCCATACCTCGGAGGGCATGCGCATCATCCTCCATCACTCGGAAAAGAAACCCTGATCATGTTCGGCTTCTTCAAACGCAAACGTCCGCACGTGTATTCGCAGTGGATCACGCCGCTGCTGGAATTCTCCAGCGACACGGCAAAGTTTTATGAGGCCATCGAGGAGGGGTTCAAGGCATGGCAGTTGCCGGAACTGGTCACGGAGCGGATCATTTACAAGGACGGCAGCTTTCTTTCGCCAGGACGGGAGTATCTGCGCGTGCGGCGCGAGTCGCTGGTGTTCGACATCGTTTCAGCTAAGTTTGGCGCAAGCTGGTGGTGGTTTTCCTGCCGCAGCTCGGTGCTCCAGCGTTCCCTGCGTGGCTGGGAGATCATCGTGTTTCTGGCGGCGGTGGGTGCCTTTGCCGCCAGCTACATTTACACCTTCGGCCCGGTGATCGGCGGCGTCGCACTTGCCAGCACCCTGCTCATGCTGCTGACAGTGATGGTCGCCGCGCGCTCATGGAACGGCCTCGACGATCTGCTGCTGCGTCTGCCGGTGATCGGCGCGTTGTACGAGGCCGTGTTTCGAGCCGAGAGCTACTACCGTGACGACACGCGGCGGATGTATGTCTCGGTGGTGGATTTCCTCGTACGCGAGAAGGTGCGCGAGTTTGCTGCTGCAGCAGGGTTCAACGATGTGCAGTTCCATCAGGTCTCCGACATCCAGCAGATCACCACCTTCACCGACCGCATGACAAGTTTTGCCGACATGGTGGCGGAGAAGGCGGCGGAAAAAGCAGGACAGGCGGTGGAACATCTCGCGAAGGCGGGACAAGAAGGCATTAAAAATCTGCTGCGATGAAGTCCGTCCACGAACTTCTGTGCGAGAACTTCGAGCGCTGGGAAATCCGTGGCCGTGGTGTGCTGACATTTCCAGAGCCGGTGTCGCCACGCCCGCCGTTCGCGCCGTTTCCCGGCCATCGGCTGCAGGGCTTCAGCACAGGTGTTGACAGTGTGCGCCATACCAAGGTGAGTGGTTTCCTCGCGCGATTGGGCTCGTTGGTGCGTGGCGAGCCTGATCAACAGCTCGCGTTGCGGGCCGACGATGTGGACTCTGGCAACGACACGATTGAGCCAAACTGGTGCGGGGATGAATCAGCTTGGGTGGAGTTGAAGATGCTTCTGCCGGAAGGCTTGCAGATGACACGCGAAGCGATGGTGCCGTTGCTCACCAGCATTTCCTTGTCAGAGCATCCGGTGGTCTTCGAGATCATTGGCACCTCAGCCGGGACATGGGTGCAGTGGGTTGTCGATGCCACGGACGCGGCGGATTTGCAGCGGCAGATGCAGGCGCACTTTCCGCAGGTGAAGCTTTCGGTTTTGACGGATGCACTGGCGCAAGTTTGGCCGGACAACGAGGCTGCTGAAATCGTTGCTGTTGAGTTTGGTCTTGGTGAACCGTTCATGCTGCCGCTGGCTACAGTGAAAAATGATCCCTTCGTGGCCTTGATCGGGGCGTTGACTGCATTGGCAGAAGAAGAGGCCGGGGTGTATCAGGTCATTTTCACGCCGCTGTCTGAACCGTGGTCAGATGCCGCGATTGCGGCGGTGACGAAGGCGGATGGCAAGCCGTTCTTTGATGACGGAGCGGCACTGGTGAAAGGAGCCCAGCAAAAGACCGAAGGGCCGCTGTTTGGTGCGGTGGTCAGACTTGCTGCAGTCGCATCCTCCTATGACCGGTCATGGCAGATCGTACGAAGCATGGCACCAGCCTTGCGAAATTTTACACGCCCAGGTGCCAATGAATTCGTTCCGTTGCGCAATGACGACTGCGATGCATCTGAGCATGCGGCAGATGTGCTGCTTCGTCAGTCGCGTCGTTGTGGCATGTTGTTAAATCTGGACGAACTGACCGGCTTGGTTCACCTGCCATCGGCTGCGGTGCAGTCGAAACATTTCGTTCGCAGCGCCGCCAACACGCGAGGTGCTCCTGTTGCCAGGCCTGATCGTGAGCGGGTGTGCATCGGCATGAATCGCCATGAAGGCGATGAGACCGAGGTCTGGCTGACCCGCGAGCAGCGGGTGCGCCACTGCCACATTCTGGGCGGCACCGGCACAGGAAAGAGCACGCTCATGTTTTCGATGATCCAGCAGGACATCGAGAATGGCGCAGGCATCGCCGTGCTCGACCCCCATGGTGATCTCATCGACCGGGTGCTTGGCATCATCCCGCCGGAGCGTCTTGGCGATGTGGTGCTGTTCGATCCGTCGGACGAGTCATTCATTGTCCCGTTCAACATCCTCTCGGCGCATTCCGACTTCGAGAAGCAGCTGCTCGCCAGCGATCTGGTCTCCGTGTTCCAACGCCTCAGCACGAGCTGGGGTGATCAGATGAACTCCGTGTTTCAGAACGCCGTGCTCGCATTCCTCGAAAGCACCGAAGGCGGTACGCTCGCCGACTTGCGGCGCTTCCTGATCGACCAGGCCTGGCGCGACCAATTTTTGCAAACCGTCAGCGACCCAGATGTTCGCTACTATTGGAAGCGCGCTTTCCCCCAGCTCGGCAGCAGCCGCAGCATTGGCCCGATCATCACACGGCTGGAAACCTTCCTCTCGCCAAAGCCGATTCGCTACATGGTGTCGCAGCGCGAAAACCGCATCGACTTTCGTGCAATGATGGACGACGGAAAAATCTTTCTCGCGAAGCTGCCGCAAGGACAGATCGGACGCGAAAATGCCTACCTGCTCGGCAGTCTCGTCATGACCAAGTTGCAGCAGATGGCCATGAGCCGCGCCCGGATGAGTGCCGCGCAGCGCCGTCCGTTCTATTGCTACATCGACGAGTTCCAGCATTTCATCACGCCATCGCTGACAGAGATTCTGTCTGGCGCGCGCAAGTATGGCCTGGGGCTGGTGCTCGCCCATCAAGACCTCAAGCAACTGGAGCGTGACAAGGATGTCGCCAACTCGGTGCTGTCGAACGCCTTCACGCGTGTGGTGTTCCGGGTCGGTGACAGCGATGCGCGAACGCTGGCGGAAGGATTTGCCCACTTCGAGGCGCGCGACCTGCAAACCCTTGCCATCGGTCAAGCCATCTGCCGCATTGAAACAGCCGATCATGATTTCAATCTCTCGGTGACCTTGCCTGAGGAGATTGATGAGGATTCCACAGCGGAACGTCGTACCGAGGCGATCAACATTTCTCGCTCAGTTTATACCGTTCCACGCAAAGAGGTTGAAGCCGAATTGTTGAAACGATTCGAGGCCGAGGAAGCTGCTGCCAACCATCCCAAGGAGAAGCGCGTCAGGCAATCGGAACCGGCGGCCATTCGCCAGCAAGCATCGCCGGAGCCCAAACCGGTCATGGCAGAACCGCCAATGGCTGAGATTGAGCCTCCCATCCCAACACCGGAAGCCGCACCGGTCGCAAGCGAAGCAACAACCACGCCTGCTCCCCTACCTTCAGAGGCTGGCAAGGGTGGTTATCAGCATCGCATTTTGCAGGATCGAATTCGTGCGGTGGGCGAACAGCGAGGATTCCGGGCAATGCTCGAAATGCCAGTCGGAGCCGGACGCGAAACCATTGATGTGGGTTTGGTTCGCAGCGACATGCGTATCGCCTGCGAGATCTCCGTGACCACCACAGTCGATCACGAGGTCGGCAACGTGCGGAAATGCCTTCGCGCAGGATTCGATTTGATCGCGGTCATCACCGCGAATGAACGCCGACTCAGGCAGATCGAAGCTGCCGTTGCCGGGTACCTTGACGCTGCTGACGCCGCATGTGTGAAGTATTTTCAGCCGGAGGAGTTCCTGGCGTTCGTCAATGCCCTGCCTCAACCGGTTGAATCACCTTCCATCCCCACGGCACCCACGCCAACTGAAACTCAGCGCAAAGGCTATCGAGTCAAAAGAGTCTTTACCGCCCTCACTCCAGATGAACGGACGACGAAAGAAAATGCCGCGTTCAAGCTGCTTTCCGAGGAGATGAGACTTCCACCACCCAGTTGAAATAAGCCAACACAAGAGTTTCGATTGAATAACCAGTTTGATTTTGCTTTCATGTGTGCTAATGAACACCATGAAAGCGGCCAGCCCTCCTCTCTCTCCCAGCGACCAAAGCATCCCCGTCGGCATCTGGATTCGAGTCTCGACTGACCAGCAAGCGCAGGGCGAAAGCCCGGAACATCACCTCGCGCGTGCGCGGCACTATGCCGCGTCCAAGGGATGGGAGGTGCGCGAGGTCTATGATCTGGCGGGCGTGTCCGGGAAGTCCGTCCTCGATCACCCTGAGGCGAAGCGCATGCTGCGGGACATCGAGCGCGGACACATCAAGTCGCTGATCTTCTCCAAGCTCGCGCGCCTTGCACGCAATACGCGCGAGCTTTTGGAACTCGCCGAAAGGTTTCGCGCCAAGGGGGTCAATCTCGTCTCGCTCCAGGAAACACTCGACACCAGCACGCCCTCAGGAATGCTGTTCTTCACCATCATCAGCGCCATGGCGGAATGGGAGCGGGCCGAAATTGGTGACCGGGTTAAGGCTTCCATAGCCATTCGCGCCAAGCTCGGCAAGCCGCTGAGCGGCAAGACTCCCTATGGTTATATTTGGAAGGACCAAAAGCTACAGCAGGTGCCCGCAGAGGCCGCCATCCGAAAGCTGATCTATGAGCTGTTTCTCAAGGAAAAGCGGCTCGGAGCCGTCGCCCGGCTCTTGAATGAAATGGGCCACCGCACCCGCACCAACTCCAAGTGGACCGACACTTCCATTGGCAGATGCATTGCAGACTGGGCAGCCAAGGGAACCTACCGGATCAATGTGCGACGCAACACCGGCCCGTGGAAATGGGAGATCAAAGATGAAAGCGAATGGGGTATGGTGCCCTGCGAGCCGCTCGTCAGCGAGACGATGTGGAACGAAGCCAACCAGCTTTTGGAGGAGCGGCGTTCGACTCCCAAGAAGCGCCCCGGCCCCAAGCCCGTGCATCTCTTTGCCGGCCTCGTGTTCTGCGAGTGTGGCAAGAAGATGTATGTCGGCCCGAACACCCCAAAATATGTCTGCACCGGCTGCCGGAACAAGATTCCGATGGTCGATCTTGAAGAGGTGTTCGTCGGTGAAATCCACGATGTGTTTTCCAACAAGGCCAAGCTCGCCGAGCAAATTTCAGCCACCGAGCGCAACCTTGCTGACAAAGAGAAGATGCTCACCACGCATCGCCAGGAGATCGAACAAGTGCGCGAGGAAATGGCGAAAACGCATCGCCTCTACCTCGACGGCCACATCGTCCTTGCCGATTTTGGCGGCTATCACAAACCTTTGGCCGACCGCCTCACACAACTCCAGACCGAACTTCCCAAACTTGAAGCCGAACTTGATTACTTCAAAGTCCGCAGCGTCAGCGCAGATGCCGTGCAAGTCGAAGCTGACACCCTTTACAACAACTGGCCCCAGCTCCCGGACGAGAACAAACGCCGTATCATCGAAGGCATCGTCGAACGAATCGAGATCAAAAAAGACCGCCCTGAAATCGAGATAACATTCTCATCCACAGCTCCTTCTGAAGACATGACAACAAACCAACAGAGCCTGAGGGAGCACGGAAATTAGCCGGTGGTGAAGGGAGCGAAGCGACCGAGAACCACCGGATACGAACCACCCTATCGCATCTTTAAGCGATGCGCCCTGAAAGGGCGCGAGAAGGGTTCGAATGCCCCCCGGCAAATGTGGGTGCATGACCCCACGATCGCTTCTCGCGCCCTTCAAGGGCGCTACCGTGATTCGGGTGCGGTGGATGGCGCGATTCCGGTGGTTCTCGCTGCACCGCTTCGCGGTTTCGCTTCACCACCGGCTAATATCTCTCGTGCCTCCGGCACGCCATAAATCGATGATTGCGCTCCAGCGCATATGGCGGAAAACGTTTCACATGCCTTCGACGCATCTCTCGTTGCACTATCATTTCGTGTTCAGCACGAAGAACCGTGAGCCCTGGCTGGCCCCGACTGCGCGCAAACGCGTTCACGAATACATCGGCGGCATCATCCGCAGCATGAATGGAATCGCGCATGCGGTGGGCGGCACCGGCGACCATATCCACATCGCTGCGGGTTTGCGGGCCACTCACTGCCTGGCCGATGTGATGCGCGAGATCAAGAGCGAGTCATCACGCTGGATTCACGAAGAATTGCGTCAGGCCGGATTCACATGGCAGGAAGGCTACGGTGCCTTCACGTTTGCCGCACCTGATTTGGAATCAGTGCGCGCTTATGTGCTGAACCAGGAGGAGCATCATCGAGTGAAGACCTTTCAGGAGGAATACAAGGCGATGCTGCAGCGCGGGATGGTGGAATACGACGAACGGTATTTGTGGTGAGCGGGAATGCAGCGTGGTTTGCACGCTTCTCGCGCCCTTTCAGGGCGCGGCCAAGACACACGATGGATGATGCGCAGATCCGGTGGTTCTCGGTCGCTACGCTCCCTTCACCACCGGCTAATCTCCATGCTCCCTCTGGGAGCCCTTCTCGTGATAGCTAGTCAGTGACATCGAATGCTCCCAAACCCCGCCCTTGAAAACTTGTTCACAGCCGCTACGATTATTCACAGGAAAAACGTCCTGAAAAATCCCACATCTTGTTTAAGATGTCTTAATGATCCCCAAGATAGCGTGGATTTTTGCGTTCGCTCTTGCGGGCATCCGGCGCGGAATGGTTCAGTCCTTCTCAGTACTCACCGCGAAGTCATTCGTCCTTCGGATTTCTTCACCCGCCTTTTCATCTCCGCCTCTCCACCGTCATGTATCTCAAAAGCCTCACCCTTCACGGCTTCAAGTCCTTTGCGGACAAGACCCATTTCGAGTTCCACAAAGGTGTCACCGGCATCGTGGGTCCGAACGGTTGCGGCAAGTCGAACGTGGTCGATGCCATCCGCTGGGTGCTGGGTGAAACCTCCGCGAAAGCTCTGCGCGGCGATGAAATGGCGGACGTCATTTTCAACGGCACCGACAAGCGCAAGCCCGTGGGCCTGGCCGAAGTCACGCTGACGATGGCGGACTGCGAGGAGTCGCTCAAAGTGGATTTCAATGAAGTCGCACTGACACGCCGCGTGTTCCGTGACGGCCGCAGCGAATACCGCCTCAACAACACCGTCTGCCGTCTCAAGGACATCCACGACCTCATCGCCGGCACCGGCATCGGACGTGCGGCTTACTCCATCATGGCGCAGGGCCAGATCGACATGCTTCTGAGCTCCAAGCCGGAAGACCGTCGTACCGTTTTCGAAGAAGCCGCCGGCATCACCAAGTTCAAATCGCAGAAGCGTGAAGCGCTGCGCAAGCTCGAGTACACCGAGGCCAATCTGCTGCGCGTCGCCGACATCGTGGCGGAAGTGAAACGCCAGATGGGCACGCTGCAGCGTCAGGCCGCGAAGGCACGCCGCTACCAGACGCTGCTCGAAGATACCCGGCTGCTGGACACCCACCTCGCGCACAAGCAGTACACCGAATTTGCCGGTGAAAAATCCGAGTCCGAAAACCAGGTGCGCATGATGGCACAGCAGATCGAGCAGCTTCAGTCCAAGCTGCAAATCGCCGAGGCGGAAGCCGCGCAGACCCGTGAGGCCTACCACGCGCTGGAGTCCCAGATCAGCCAGGCACGCCAGCAGGCGCAGGAACTCCGCTCGCAGATGCAGAGCGCCGAAGGCCGCCTGGGCTTCAACCGCGAGCGCAGCGAGGAACTCGAAGGCCGCATCCGCCAGAACGAAGAGCAGATCGCCGCGAACGAAGACCTGCTCGATCAGGCACGTCGTGATCTCGCCAATGCCGATGAGCAGTTGCTTGCCATCACGGACAACATCCAGACGCGCCAGCTCGCCGTGAACGAGCACGCCGGACAGCACCAGAACATCATCCCGGAGCGCAACCGCCTGGAAGCCGACCGCCGCGCCATCCGCGAATCCATCCGCCAGTTTGAAGGCCAGATCGCCTCCAGCGAAGCGCGTGCCCAGTCTCTGACGAATCAGATCTCCGGCGACCGCCAGCGCCATGAATCCCTCGCGCATGACCGTCACACAGCGCAGCAGGCGCGTGAGACCAGCCAGATCGAATTCGACGAACTGCAGCGCAACATCCAGGAACTCGAAGAGACCCGCAACCAGCTCGACGAAAAGGCCAAGGACTGCGCCCGTGAGATGATCGAACGCCGCCGCCAGCGCGATGCGATGAACAACGAGCTCAACGACCTCCAGCGCAATCTGACGCAGCGGAAGTCACGCCTCGAAATCATCGAGCAGCTTCTGCAGAAAGGCGAAGGCCTCTCCGCCGGCACGCAGAAGGTCATCAGCGGCCTGGACAATCCGGAAGTCTACTCCGTCGGCGTGCGCGGCCTGCTGGCCTCCAGCATCGAAGTGGAGCCCGAATACATCACCGCCATCGAAGCCGCGCTCAAAGACCACCTGCAGGCCGTGCTTCTCACCGAGAGCGAACTCGCCGCGCAGATCATCGACCGCCTCACGGATCACAAGATGGGCCGCGCCGCACTGGTGCCGCATGATTTCTGCAACCTGCGCCGCGCTTCAGATCGCGAGCTCCTTCCAGCCGGTGCCATCGCCTGGGCCACGGACAAGGTGCGCGTGAAGACCGGCGTGCAGAGCCTCATCGACCACCTCCTGCACAACGTCGTCATCGTGGACGATCTGCACACCGCCCTGCGCATGAAGCGCGAGATGCCGCACCTCGCCATCGCCACGATGCGCGGTGAACTCATCACGCATGACGGCATCATCACCGGTGGTGCCACGAAGGAGGAAGGTTCCTCCACGCTGCGCCGTGAGGCCGAAGTGCGCCAGCTGCGCACGGAAGTGGAAGCGCTCGAATTCCAGTACATGGAGAAGGAAGACGCCGTGAACAACATCACCGCGCAGCTTGAAGAAATGCAGCGCGAGGAAGTGTCCCTGCGTGAGCAGTCTCAGCGCGCCCGCGAAGGCTTCTCCCAGTTCCAGGGCAAGATCAGCGTCGTGCAGCGTGCGCTGCAGCAGGCCACCACCAAGCTCGAAAGCGTGGAGTGGGACCAGAACCAGATTCAGGATCGCATCAGCGGCTCCGAAAGCCAGATCCAGCAGCTCCAAGAAGCCGTGGCCATCGCCCAGGAACAGCTGGCCACCTCACGCGCCCTCGAAAACGAACTCGAGCTCGAAATGGAGGCCTTCCTCCGTCGTGAGCTCGAATCCAGCGAACGCCTCAACGAGCTGCGCACCGCACTCGCCCTTGAGCAGAGCGCGCTGCATTCCATCGAGCGCCAGAAGGCTCCCCTCGGCGTGCGCTTGCAGGAGCTGCAGGCCGGCATCAATCGCTTCTCCGAAGAGATCAACACCTGGCGCATGCGCATCCAGCAGAGCGAGGCTGAAAACGCCCGCTTCCAGGAGCAGATCGAATCCCAGCGCGACACCATCGCCGCCATCGAAGAACACCTGCAGTCCAAGACCGAAGAACGCGCCGGATTGTTTGAGCAGGTCAGCCAGCTCGAAGCGCAGCTCACGCAGCTGCGTCAGAGCTTCAACGGCCTCAACGAATCCCGCAACCGCGCCGAAGTCGCCCTCACCCGCGTGGATCTGCGTCTCGAAAACCTGATCAATCAGGTGCAGGAGCGTTACAGCTTCCACATCGAAGCCTTTGAGCCTGACTACCACGTGCTGATGGTCACCATCGAAGAGCAGAAGAAGAACCGCAACCGTGGCAAGAAAGGCGCGGCCAATGCCGCAGGCTCCAGTGCATCCACCGATGGCGCCGAACCCAGCAACGAAGATGCTGAAGACGCCGAGCCCGCCGCCGAGGAAGCCGAAGCTCCCGTCATCCGCGCCGTCTCCAATCGTGATGACGATGCCGTGGACATCGACGAAGTCGTCATTCCCGGCGAAGAAGCACAGCCCGACTGGGCCTTCGTCATGGAAGTCGTTTACGAATTGCGCCAGAAGCTCGAAGGCATCGGCCCCGTCAATCTTGATGCCATCCAGGAGTTCGAAGAACTCGAAGAGCGCCACAACTTCCTCGACACCCAGCACAACGATCTCGTCAAATCCAAGGACGAGCTGCTGCAGGTCATCGCCAAGATCAACGAGACCACGAAGACCATGTTTGTGGAGACGTTTACCCAGGTGCGCGGCTTCTTTAACAACAACTTCCGCGAACTCTTCGGCCCTGCCGCCAAGGCCGACCTCATGCTGGTGGATGAAAACGATCCGCTGGAGTCCGGCATCGAAATCATCGCCAAGCCCCCGGGCAAAAAGCTGCAGACCATCAGCCTCCTTTCCGGTGGCGAGCGCAGCATGACCGCCGTGGCCCTGCTCTTCTCCATCTACCAGGTGAAGCCCAGCCCCTTCTGCGTGCTGGACGAGCTTGATGCACCTCTCGATGAAACCAACATCGGCCGCTTCCTCAAGATGCTGGACGCCTTCATCGACAACTCCCAGTTCATCATCGTCACGCACAACAAGCGCACCATGAGCCGCGCCGATGTGATCTACGGTGTGACCATGCAGGAGTTCGGCGTCAGCAAGCCCGTGGGCGTCCGCATGACCACGGAAGAAACCCGCACCATGGACAAAACCGTCCAGGAACTCGCCCTCGAAGCACCGAACCAGCCCGGCCGCCGAAAGAAAGCCGCTGATGGCGATGCCGAAGCCTCTGCCGATGAGCAGGCCGAGACCATCCCCGTCAACGAAGACCTCGATGAAGAGCAGGCCCGCCTGACCGCCATCGAGGAGCTGGAGGAACAGACGCCGGCTGCGTTGGTGTAAACACGACAAAGCGTGATCAAGCAATCAAGCCACAAAGACCAAAGCAAGGTCCTGGTTGATTCGCTGCGCTCCCGAAAGCGCGTGCCACCTCCTTGGTCCGCAGCGCATGTATTGTAGTTCCGCCTTAAGGCGGCTCCGGATTCTGTACTCCACACGCTGGATTCCAAGCTCCAGATTCCGGCTAAAGCCGGTACTACAATACGGTGGTGGGTGGCTTGGAGCTTCCAAGGCTTGGCGCGAGTGCTCGCCTCATCATCTCCTCAAACCTCTCGCGCAGTTCCTCATCCTTCACGCGCTGCGCCAGTTCGATCACCTCCAGATACGCGTCCCGTTCCTCCGGATAGTAAAACAGGATCTTCTCATACTCCTGCACCGCAGCGTCCACCTTGCGCTCCTGGCTGTAGCGACGCGCCAGCTTGTAGGATAGCGGCGGCTTCTCAAATTCATCGGAGGGAAAGAACAGCTCCGCGAACGGCTTCGCTATCCACTCCGCCAGCTTTAAAGCAGAGTCCGGAGCCAGCAGCAGCACCGTCGTCACGAGCAGCAGCATGCTCCCGATCACCAGCAAGGCCGCAGAAAGCCAGTCCATCTTCAGCGCTGCAGACATCATCCACACACTCGCTACAAGTGCGAGGCCAGCCAGGATCCACCGAGCTTTCTGCCAGTTCATGCGAAGGGATAACTCCAATCACAAGCTCTGCAACTGCGAGGCAAGCGCCTTCGCGTGCCGCACGCACGAACAACCCAGGCGGTGTTTGAAAACGTGTCACCGCCTGCGCTATGCGTTTTGGACTGCGCCGGTCCTCCGGCGCTTTTGAGTGTCTCGTGGCCTACGAAAAGCTCCAGAGGACTGGAGCACTCCAAGACGCTCCGCGTTCTTCTCCGCCCTCCGGCCTGAAAGTGCGCCACAACGCCCAGCGCTATTCTATCTTTGCGCGGCCAACTCTACTTCACCGCTTCGTACAGCGAAGCGATGCCAAGCGTGAGCTGGCGTGAACTCGCAGTGGCGAAACCATTCTCGCAGATCAAAGTCTCCATCTCACGGCCGGAGGGAAAGCGTTCGATGGAACCGCAGAGATACACGTAGGCTTCGCGTTTGCCGGTGATCCACCCGGCGACGCGGGTCATGATCTGCTTGAGATAAAACAGGTACAACTGGCGGATGCCAGGAATGCGAGGAATGGAAAAATCGAGCACGAACAAGCGGCCGCCGGGCCGCAGCACGCGGTTCATCTCCTTCAGGGCGGCAGGCCAGGAGGCCATGTTGCGCAGACCAAAGGCCACAGTGAGCACATCAAAGACGCCATCCTGAAAAGGCAGGGCAAGTCCATCTGCGGCGACGAGGCTGCTGAAGTGGCGCTTCTGCGCCTCACGCATCATGGGAACCGAGAAATCCGCTCCCAGCACTTTCGCCTGCGGACAGGCGGCCTGGATGGCCTGGGCGAGATCTCCACTGCCGGTGGCCAGATCGAGGACGCGCTGCGGTTTCAGTTCCGCGATGCGTTTGGCCGTGGTGCGACGCCAGAGACAGTCGATGCCGAGACTGAGGACGTGATTCGCCAGCACATAACGCGATGCGATTCCCGCAAATGCCTGCCTCACGAATCCTGCGTCTTGCATGTGACTTTCTGTTTAACCGGTTACCCGAGGCGGCACTGTTGCCGCTGGATGGTGCTCACGACTGGACTCGAACCAGCACAATGTTACTTACTAGAACCTGAATCTAGCGCGTCTACCAATTCCGCCACGTGAGCAAAGGAGTCGGGTCAACCGGGTCGAGAGTTTTGACCAAGCCGCAGAATACTCAAGCGAGAAAATGACTTTCTTCTGGCGACATGGCGGGCTTCGGGTAAGTCGCTTGGCATGTCCTTTCGTCTTGAGATGCTGCAAGTCGCACGCCTGGCCCCCAAACTCCTCGGTGAGTCGGCGGAACTGGTGGAGTCTTTCCTGCGTTCGCGCCTGTCCCCTGAGGGCGGATTCCTGGATCGCAACGACAAGCCGGATCTCTATTACACTGTGTTTGGCCTGGAAGGCCTGCAGGCGCTGTCCGTGGATGCCGCCACGATTCCCGATGTGCGCCCTTGGCTGGCTCCATTTGGAGATGGGGAGCGGCAGGATTTCGTACACCTGTGCTGCCTCGCGCGCTGCTGGGCGAATGCCGGCATGCAGGATTTTCCCATGGCCTCGCGTGAAGCGCTGGCAGCACGCATCGAGGCCTTTCGCAGTCCGGACGGCGGCTACCATCAGGCACCCAAGCGAGCCAAGGGCAGCGCCTACGGCTGCCTGCTGGCCTGGGGTGCCTATCAGGACCTCGGCGGCATTCCGCCTGAGCCTTGGCGGCTGGTGGAATGCATGGGCGGCCTGCGCACACCCGATGGCGCATGGTCCAACGAACCCGGCATCCCCGTGGGTTCCACGACGGCCACGGCAGCCATGGTGGCCCTGCACCGCCACATGGACATGCCCCCGCCCGCTGCGGCCGTGGACTGGCTGATGCGCCAGTGCCTGCCCGCAGGCGGCTTCCTGGCCCTGCCCGCTGCTCCCCTGCCCGACCTGCTCTCCACCGCCGTGGCCCTGCATGCGCTGGATGCCGTGCAGGCGGATTACTCCCGGCTCAAGGAGCCCTGCCTCGACTTTGTCGATTCCCTCTGGGATGCCACCGGCGGCTTCCACGGCAACTGGACGGATGACATGCTGGACTGCGAGTACACCTACTACGGCATGCTGGCGCTGGGGCATCTGGCGTGATGGAAGTGTAAAGGAGCCGAGAGTTTCTGGGCAGGCATAAAGCTGACCCCCTCTCCCCACCGATGATATCGCAATGTCAGTGACATGCTTTGGGGAACCGTAGCGAAGCGGAGATAGACGAAGTCAAAGGTAAGGGTGAGGGGGATCCCATGTGAAAGCCCCCCCCCCTCACCCCAGCCCTCTCCCCGAAGAGAGATAATTTTCGTCGTCGTGTGTCAGGGGCGGGGAGAGGGAGATCAGATGTGGCCGCCCTGGATGTATTGGTCACAGGATGATGCTCCATGATCTATTCGTCCTAGCCATGCGGACACAAAAAACCCGGACATCGCTGTCCGGGTTCTCTGAATCAGTTGGCGACCTCGAATTAAGCGAGGGCTTCCGTGAGGATGCGACCACCGTTGACGATGTCGATCGGGCGACCGCCGTCGGCCATGATGCGCTTCTCGCTGTTGATGCCGAGGAGGCGATACATGGTCTTGGCAAGATCTTCAGGGCCCACAGCATCGCGGTCGGGCTCACCACCGAGGGCGTCAGACGCACCGTGGATGTAGCCTTCCTTCATGCCGCCACCAGCCATGGCGACGGAGAACACGCGTGGCCAGTGGTCACGGCCGTTGGTGCCGTTGATCTTCGGCGTGCGGCCGAATTCGGAACTGACCATGACGAGCGTGCGTTTGAGCATGCCGCGATCGGAAAGGTCGGTGATGAGGCGGGCGAAGGCCTGATCGAAGTTCGGAGCCTGACCGGTGAAGGCGTCCTTGATATTGGAGTGGTGATCCCAGCCACCGTAGTTGACGGACACCATACGGACACCGGCTTCGACAAGACGGCGGGCCAGCAGGAAGCGCTGACCGGCGGTGTTGCGGCCGTATTCGTCACGCAGCTTGTCGGATTCCTTGGTGAGGTCGAAGGCTTCACGGGCCTGCTTGCTGCTGATCAGGCCATAGGCGGCCTGATAGAAGCTGTCCATGGCGCTGATGGAGTCGGCTTTTTCCACGGCTTTGAAGTGCTCGTCCACGGTGCCCAGAAGGTTGCGGCGGCGGTCAAAGCGCTTCTCATCCACGTCTTTCGGGGTGAGGAGATCGCGTACGGTGAAGCCTTTGTCAGCAGGATCGCTGCCGAGGGCGAAGGGACCGAAGGCGCTGCTCATGTAGCCGGTGCCTTGATCAGGAGCGACCATGTTTGGCACCACCACATAAGGAGGCAGATTGTTGCGGCTGCCCTGCTCGTGGGAAATGACGGAGCCAAAGCTTGGGAACTTGATCGCCGGGCTTGGACGGTAACCGGTGAACATGTTGTGCGTGCCACGCTCATGAGCGGCTTCACCGTGCGTCATCGAACGGATGACGGTGAGCTTGTTCATGATCTTGGCGATGTTCGCGAACTTCTCACCGACGTATTCGCCGGGGATGGAAGTCTTGATCGGGGTGAAGGGGCCGCGATAGTCAGGCGAGGCAAAGGGCTTCGGATCCCAGGACTCATGCTGTGCCATGCCTCCTGGAAGATAGATGTGAATGATCGAATCAGCGACGGGCTTGAAGGTTTCCACTTCAGGCATGACCTGCGCGGCCTGCAGGCGCAGCATCTCAGGCAATGTCAGGCCGAGGCCGCCGAGCATGCCGACGTAGAGGAAGTCACGACGGCTGGCACCGGAGCGCAAATCAAGGTGATTGCCTTGGCAGAGTGAGTGCATTTTCATAAAGTGAGGGAGAGGTGTTGTTGCTGGATTCGAGAGGAAATACGGGTCCCCCCTGAGGTTCTTGCATATCTTGCGAAAAATGATGCCGATCTTGGTTGTCAGCTCTCAGGGGGTCACCCAGCCAGCCTGCACCAGCTCACTGATCCAGACCTGAAAATCCACCGGGGAATCCGGGGGAAATTTGAGCCGCAGAATCATCGGCACGGTGGCGTCCTCACTCAGTTGCAGCTGGTAGTCCAGCGCCTTGGCGATCGGGCCGCCCTTCTCAGCATAGCCATAGACCACCTTGGCCCCGGGTTCGGAAATGTTGCGCAGGCTGTAGCACTGGAGCTTGGCGGGACTGCCAAATTGATTTTCAAAGTGCCCCGCCGGAGAAACGAACACCCGAAAGAGCGTGGGGGCGGCCTGCTTCAATTCAAGGAAATCCGACCAGCCCATCTCACCTGCACCCACGAAGGACTCCCAGTCCACACGCGGCCCCGCCGCAGAGTGCTCCACCGTGGCAACGCGCCGGCCACCACCTTCGAAAACCACCACATGCTGGCTGAACTTGGGGGAGAGTTCCTTCGCTTCAACGATGGAATCAAACGCCTGCGGGCCGTCCGCATTCTTCGAATAGTAGAAGCTCATCAGCGGCGCCACGCGCAGGCGGTCACGCACCAGCATGACACGCTCTTTCCAAGTGGGAGTTTCCAGAAACTTGCCGATCACTTCCTCCGCAGCAGCCAGCTTCGCCAGGTCTCCGCCTGTGACTTTGGGCAGGGCGCTGGCGGTTTTGAGGCTCTCACTGCCTGGTGGGCGAAACACCAGATTGCCAGAATTCACCTGGGGCATTGGCTCTTCAGGCTGCATCAGCGCCACATCAGGCGGCAGCACCATCTTTCCACCGTTTTCATTCTGCGCTCTCGCATCCCCCGCTTTGGCCAGTTTGGATGCAAGCGATTCAGTTTTCTTGGCCGGTGAAGGCATCAAGCTCCAGACCACGAGCAGAATCACGATGAGGCCCACCACGCCCGCGCCGATCATCAACTTACGCCGAAACTGCCGGATCTCAGGATCCATGCGCATGCGATCAAAGGCATCCCCGGGCAGCGGCTGAGGTTCTTGAAAAGCAGCCGGACCTGGACTCGGAGCAGGGGTGCTGGTCGGCTCATTCTGCGTCATCAGCAGCGCACGGCGCTTCGTCTTGGTGGTCTTCTCAGCCATCTGCAGCATCACCATCTGCCCGCACTCAGGACAGGGGCGCGAGCGCGTCACTGATGAAACCTGGATTTCGACAGTTTTTTCGCAGTGAGGACAAACGAGGGTGGTGGCCGGCATTCTTGGCTGGACGTTGATGAAGGGTGGACACTCTGGCGGCTGGGAGGAACCGCCGCAACTTGTGGTTGGTCAATTTCCCGTCCACGCATCCGCTGAGAAGGCGCCACTGGAGCGCAGCCGCTGCAATCCCCAGCTCATCATGATGCGGGCGTCCTCCCAGATGTACTTCGTCTTGGTGCCGAGCTGCACCAGGATCACCTCCCGCCCGCCGCTGGCGGCACTGGAGATCAAACAACGCCCGCTGGCCACGGTATAGCCGGTTTTCATGCCGTTGCACTCAGGCATGGCGCCCAGCAGTTCATTGGTATTCGTGAGGGTGAACACACGCCCGTCCGCACGCCGGAAGCTAAAGTGCTTCCGCCGCACCACATCACGGATCACCGCATTGCGATACGCCGCCATCGCCACCCGGGCCATGTCGCGTGCGGTGGAGTACTGCCCGCCCACGGTGAGGCCGTGGGGGTTTTTGAAATTGGAGTTCGCGCAGCCCAGCGCGCGCGCCTTGGCATTCATCTTGGCCGTGAAGGCGCTGATGCTGCCCGCGTTGTCACGCGCCAGGGCATTGGCCACATCGTTCGCGCTCTTCACCAGAAAGGCATAGAGCAGTTCACGGCGCGAGTAGACCTCACCCGGTCGGATGCCGAGCCGCGTCGGCTCCACGGCCACGTCGGAGGCCTGCACGCGCACCATCTTGTCCAGGTTTCCCGCATCCAGCACCACCAGGGCGGTCACCAGCTTTTGCGTGCTGGCCACCCCACGTGCGGTTTCAAAACTGCGCCCCGCCAGGTGCTGCCCGGTGCGTGCATCCAGCAGCAGGTAGGAGGCGGCACGGATCGCGGGGCCGGAGGTGGCCACGAGCATGGGCCGCTCTGGCAGCATCACGGGCATGACCTGCGCACTGTCACCCTCGGCGTACATGTGCTGGGAATTGGGTGCAACCGGGATGGCACGCACCACTCCCTGCGCTGCACAGCTTGCCAGCAGCCCTGCGGCCGCCCCTGTCATCAAAAAGTGGATCAATCTCATCATCGTGAAGGAACGCCATTCCGGCCCGCAGTTTTCATGCCGGACCAAGCAACCATGGCGGACTGCATCTAGGCCACCCCGGGTTTGTTGTCAAACCTTGCGCCCTCCGCGCCGCGCTCCATGTTCGGCCCATATGGCACTAATCATCAACGGCGAACACATCGACGACGAAATCATTGAAGCGGAATTCCGCCACATCAAAAGTCACTACGAGCGCACCCTCCAGGTGGCCTGCTGTGAGCGTGACCCTGAATTCCGCGGCATCGCCAAGGACAACCTCATCTCCCGCGCCCTTTTGGGTCAGGAGAGCCGCCGCCGCCACCCCGAGGTCTCCGAAGAGGATGTCACGGCACGCCTGACCAAGCTCATCGACGAGGCCGGTGGTGAAATGCAGTTCTACATGAACATCGGCATGCAGGTCAAAGACGAAGCGCTCGTCCGCGAGAACGTGGCAGGCGGTGTCCGGCTGGACAAAACGCTGCAGGAAATCTACGCCCCTGAGCCGGAGCCGACCGAGGCCGAGCTGAGGGCCTGCTATGAGGCCAATCTCAAGCACTACATGACCGACGAGGAGATCCAGGCCTCCCACATCACCAAAGGCCTCTCAGGCGCGACCAGCCGTCAGGAGATCTATCAAGCCATGCGCGATGTCCGCTCCCAGCTTCTTGCCGGGGCAGACTTCGCCAAGCTCGCGGAAGAGCACCGCTCCGGCGACCAGCAGCAGATTGACCTCGGCTGGTTCAAGCGCGGCGAGTTCATGGAAGAGTTTGAAACCATCGCCTTCTCCATGGGCGAGGGAGAGATCAGCCCCGTCTTCAACACCCAGCTTGGCTTCCATGTCTGCACCGTCACCGGCCGCCGCCCATCCGTGGCACGTCCGTTTGACGAAGTGAAGGCTGACGTGAGAAACCGCTTCCTCGAAGAATACCGCGACAAAAAATTCAACGCCCTGCTCGAGGAGCTCAAAGCCACCACCAAGGTGGAAGACACCAATCCTGAAGGAGAGAGCTGCGGGCATTGAGCGCGGACTGGATGAACTCCAGTTCCGTTCCGATCACGCTTTGGAGATCACCGACACCGGAGGGCGATAAACCGCCACCGGTTCCGGCAGCGAATCCATGGGCGGCGGCCCGGGGAAGTTGTCATCCACAAAGCGCCGCCAGGTGTCGCGCGTTTTCACGGAGATGAAGCCCTGCACGGTGTCGCCGCACTTGCCGCAGATCATCACGCTGTGCAGCAGGGAGAGCCCCTCGCACACGCCGGTGATCACAAAATCCTCCATGCCCGGGGCATCGCGCCGCGCATTGCACACCGCGCACGCTTCCAGGCCGCGTTCCAGCGTCACCTGTTCGTCCTGAAACTGCGCCAGCCGCTTCTTGGACTCCTGGGAGAACTCCTCCATCATCTGCGAGCGGCAGTGATCGCACAGCGCATACTCCATCACGCATTCACCGCGCTTGTAGGCCTTGGAGATTTGAAAGCCCCCGGGGAAGTCCGGCAGGGACTCGCCGCAGCGCGTGCAGTTCTGAAACGGACGCTCCTCATACTCACACCGCAGGTCAGGCGGAATGGGCGGCGGCTGTTGGAGATCGTGTTCAGACATCGGCTTGTTTGCAACAAAGCGCACACCATGGCAGTTTCACAGTCCAAACTCATGCGTTCCTCGCTTTTCCTCTGCCTCCTCCTCCCCGCCCTTCTGCATGCCCAAACGGCGGACTGGCCGGACTCCCGTGGCAACGCGGCCATGACAGGCACCTCCCCCGTCGAGCTGAAGTTCCCGCTGGAGCTCGCCTGGCAGTTCAAGCTCATGGACAAGCCGAAGGGGCAGCCCGAGATGCTCGTCTCCAGCGCCGTCGTGCGCAGCGGCAAGGTCTACCTGGGCAGCAAGGACGGTAAATTCTTCTGCCTCGACCTCGCCACCGGCAAAGAAATATGGAAGGCCGAGGCCAAGGGCGCCTTTGACGGTGCTGCCGCCTTTGCGGGCGAACTCGTCGTCGTGGGCTGCCAGGATGGCTTTGTCTATGCCAGGAACGCCGACACCGGCAAGGAAGTCTGGAAGTTTGAAACGCAGGCCGAAATCCACGCCGCCGCCAATGTCTGGACGAATCCCGAAACCAAGGCGCAGAAAATCATCATCGGCAGCTACGACTACTCCATCTATTGCCTCGATGCCAAAACGGGCGTGAAGGAGTGGGCCGCTGAAACCGGCTACTACATCAATGGCGGCTCCGCCGTGGGCGACGGCAAGGTCGTCTTCGGCGGCTGCGACAGCGTGCTGCACGTGCATGATGTGAAGACCGGCAAGGAAGAGCGGCAGATCGAAGTGGGGGCCTACATCGGCAACAACGTCGCCATCGCCGACGGCGTCATCTACGTCAGCCATTACGGCAACCGCGTGGGCGCCTACCGCATCGCCGATGGCACGAAGGTCTGGGAATACGGCGAGCGCGACTTCGAGTACTACGCCGCACCCGCCATCTGGGAAAAGGGCGTCTATGTCGGCGGCCGCGACAAACGCTTCCACGCCATCGACCGCGTCACCGGCGCACAACTCTGGGAATTCCGTGCCCGTGATCGCATCGACAGCAGCGCCGTGATTTGCGCAGGGAAAGTGGCCCTCTTCGGCTGCGACGACGGCTACATCTACGCCCTCGACCTCAAGACAGGGAAAGAGGTGTGGCACAACGAAATCGGTGCCCCGGTGAAGACGTCAGCGGCTGTCGCCGGGAACTACGTGCTTTTCGGTGCGGATGATGGCGTGCTGTATGTGTTTAAGAATGGGAAGTGAGCCGCGGCGCAAATAGGGTTCGCACCAACTATATAGTTCCTAATCTTAGCGTTTGACATTGAGAGTGGAGTTCCCCCTACATTCTCAATGCAGACACCAGCGCCAAGTATCATCTATAAATTCATCCCTTCAAAACCATCTTCCCAAAAGGAAGACTTCCTTGATAACCGCTGCCTAAGAGCCACGCCGCCAAGTGAATTAAATGATCCTTTTGAATGCCTGGGTTTTGTTAATAGAGAAAATCTAACTTTGAAGGCTTCTTTGCCAATCCAAGAAGAGATTCGCCGCATTAAGAATGAATCCATTTTGAATCCATTTTGAATCCGGCTAAAATTCAAAATTTGATTGACCGCCAGCTTGTTCGGCAAACTCTGCGCTGCGAACCGTACAACAAGGAAAACATTGAGGCGACCGAGCGTGCAATGGCTGAACAATTACTTCATTCCACAAGTCAGAAATTCGGAATGATTAGTTTTACTTCCGACTGGAAATACAGCTCAATGTGGGCGCATTATGCGAGCGAGCATCATGGCTATTGTGTTGGTTTCAGATCTGATCATGAGTTTTTTTCTGGTTCCAGAAAAGGACTGCAGAGACTAGATTGGGTTGAATACCGCTCTGATAAGATAAAAGTCGATTTCTCGACAGGCAAAGGAGCAGACAAATCGATCATGCTTCGAAAAGCTTCCGATTGGAAACATGAACGTGAGCTACGCCTCATTGTTACGTTCGAGGAGTTCTCAGGACTCAAAAAAATTGAGAGATTACCGCCAGAATTTCCTATCAACTTGTGTGCAATCCCTCAACGCGCCATTGCTGAGGTAATTGTCGGAGTTCGAGCCGACAAGGAGACGGCTCAGCGGGCTCAATCATTTGTGAGGATGACACCTGGCGTTAAGCTATACAAAGCCAAACTCTCCGTGAGAACCTTCGATTTGGAAAGGGATGAAGCACCCTTTCCTCCATGAGGAAAGTTTCAGACAACACCTGCCCTTCTCAGGCAAAGCCACCGAATTGTTCCCTGCCAGAAATTCGCCATAACTAATAAAGAGAGTGCATTCTCTACTCTTTTTGGCGCATCACGCCATGCTCAGCGTCTCCACGGCACTCTCAAAGTGGATCATGGCACCGTAGCAGCCCATGCCAGCCTTCGTCACGAGGCCTAACAGGTGACGCATTTTGCGCTTGAGGCGCCAGAAGAAGGAACGGGGGATGGTGCGGTGAATGGCGAACTTCTTCACGTATTTGGACACGGTCCATTTCGTGGTCAGGCCATCCGGAAAAAAGGCGGTGTCTCCGGCGCGCAGGGTGTGGACCTTTCGGCCCTCATTCTGTTCTTCGATCACCACTTCGCCTTCCAGGATCTGGATGATCTCATCCAGTCCAAACACCCATTTAAAGCTGCCCGCATGGCACTCCCAGACAGCGCAGGAAAGCGTTCTGTCCGGAGCAATCGCCAGGGTGGTGGCCCGGGCAATCGGGTTGCCTTCGAGGATCCAGTCGGGATTGATGGGGGAGGGCTGGAGATCTTGCTGATGGATGGAACCCGTCTGAATCAGGGGGAAGGTGCTGGCCTTTTGGTTCGCGGGGTGAGCTGGGACGCTGTCGTTGAACCCAAATGGTGAATGAAGAGCTTTTTCCATATTTTCCATCTTTAATGATAATAGCCAAATCACCTATTGTCGAGAAAACCCGTGTGGCGGAAGCCTGATTTGCTTGCTGGCCTGATTCTTTACTTAGGTTAAAGGCGAGCCTGCAAGCAGCCGGAGCACACGACGATTCGACGGCCCATGCCCTCGGGTGTTTTTCCATGGTCCATTCTTCCCGCCGCAGCCCCTTCTTGCATCCCTCCAGCCCACCGCTAAAGGAACGGGGTGCGTATCATTTCTGGCAGTGCAGGAGGGCTCGCTCTCGAAGTCCCCAAAACCGTCACTCGTCCCACGCAGGATCGGGTGAGGCAGGCTGTGTTCTCGATGCTGGGCGAACTCGTTCCGGGCGCGCATGTGCTCGATTTGTTTGCCGGCACAGGGGCCATCGGCCTGGAATGCCTGAGCCGGGGCGCGGCGTCGGCGGTGTTTGTGGATGAAAACAAAGGCGCCTGCGACGTCATCCGCCGGAACATTGCCAAGACGAAGCTCACAGGGGCCACGGTGCGCCACAGCGATGTCTTCCGCATGCTGCCGCTGCTGGAAAAAGACGGCAAGCAGTTCGATCTCATCTTCGCCGATCCGCCCTACACGCACTGCGATGAGGACACCGACTTCGTGGCCAAACTTCTGGCCGAAGAATCTCTGCCTGCGCTGCTGCACGCGGAGAGCCACCTCATTCTGGAAAGTCACCACTTCAACCGCGAAACGAAAAGCTGGCCCGGCTGGGAGGTGCTGACGGATCGCAATTACGGCTCCACCCGCATCGTCTGGCTGCGCAAACTTCCGCATGGCATCGAAAGCGCTTAGCCTCACTCTCTACAATCTGGCGCTGCCTCTGGGGCTCGTGCTGATGCTGCCGGGAGCCATCCGCAAGATGCGCCGCCGCAATGGCCGCTGGCAGGATCTCGCCCAGCGCTTCGGCTTCTTTCCCCGTGAGACCCAGGCCGCCATCAATGCCCTGCCCCAGCGCGAACGCTTCTGGGTGCATGCCGTGAGCGTGGGTGAAGTGGGGGTGGCGAGGAAGCTCATCACCCGATTGCTGAAAACTCACGCCAACCTCGGCATCGTGCTCAGCACGACGACGCCCACGGGATATGCGCTCGCTGAAGAGCTGGCGGCGCAGCATGCAGGCCGCGTGGTGGCCATCTACAGTCCTATTGATCTGCCGGGTGTGGGCCGTCTCATGCTGGAGCGCATTCAGCCCACGCAGTTGGTGCTCGTCGAAGCGGAAGTGTGGCCCAACCTCACGGCCTGCGCCTCACGCCTCGGCATTCCCATTTCACTGGTCAATGCGCGGCTTTCTCCGCGCAGCGAGCGCCGCTACCGCAAGTTCAGCTGGTTCATCGGGCCGATCTTTCGCATGCTGAAGCAGGTCCTGGTACAGGAGGCCGACGACGTCGCACGCTGGCAGGGCTTTGGAGTCGATGCGGAGCGCATCCATCTCACCGGCAGCATCAAATACGATCCCGAAGGTGCGATCGTGCCTGCCATCAAAATCGAGGAACTGCATGCAGTGCGCGCGCTGGCGGGCATTGCCGAGACGCAGCCCACGCTGCTCGCCGCCAGCACGCATGCGGGAGAGGAGATCGAACTCGCGCGCGTCTTCCTGCGTCTGCGCGAACAGGTGCGCAATCTCGCGCTGCTCATCGTGCCGCGCCATGTGGAGCGCCGTGCGGAAATCAGCGCTGAGTTGCAAAGCATCGGCATCTCCCCTGCCCTGCGCAGCGTGCCCAACTCACGCGTGAGTGCCAGTGCGCCCGTCTTGCTGATCGACACCACGGGCGAGCTCGCCGCGTGGCAGCATCTCGCCACGCTGGTGGTGGTCGGGAAGAGCTTCCTCGCTGAAGGCGGCCAAAACCCCGCCGAGGCCGCGCTGGCTCAAAAGCCGGTGCTCTTTGGTCCGCACATGGAAAACTTCACGCCGCTGGTGGATCTGCTGCTGAAGCACCAAGGCGCGCAGCAGGTCGCTGATTTTGCAGAGCTGGAATCCGCCTGCCGCACACTGCTGCAGGATCAATCCAAAGCAGCGCGCATGGCGCAGGCAGGCCATGATGCGCTGACGATTCACGAAGGCGCGACGGTGCGGAGCGTGGAGCGGTTGCTGGAAAAGCTTGAGTGACTTTGGGTCCTGAAAGTCCTTGATTCCAGGGCACAAATACAAATGGCCGCTGGTCTTCCCAACGTGGCATGTTGTATAGTCACAGCGACAAAATCTCGCAGCAAAAGCACCATGAATAACCTGAAATTGATCTTGGGGATTCTCTTTGCACTGATAGGTGGCATTGAATCGAGGGCCACGGACGAAGAAAGGGGGCATGCTCTGCTGAGATCCCAAGGATTGAAGCCTTTCGCCGAACTCACCAAAGATAAAAGTGATGGCATCTGCCGCATGGTTTGGCTTCGGGGTGAAAAAGAGACTGTCATCCTAGACTGTGACTTTTTGAAAAGATCGTTGGAAACGATTGTCGTTTCCAAATCCGGGACCACAAAGCACAAAAGGATGATCTCTGACTCTGATGCAGCCGTTTTGAAATTTTTCACCGGCCACATCGACCTTGAGAACGTGCCCACCGAAGATCCCTACGATGACGGACTGGATGGCGACAGTGTTTATATGGAAGTGCATTTTTCCGGTATCCACCGCGCCTTCTCCAGATGGGAACTGTTTCAATCCTACAAGCTTCCCGCCGCGGCTTCTTCGAATCCAGATCCGTTTGCCGCTTCAGAGAAGCCAGTTCCGGCATTTCAGCGAAAATCGACCGCCGAAGAAAATTTAACCTCTCTGGCAGTCTTGATGATTCAAATGAGCGATGCAGGGAAGCTTTTGCCTGTCGGCCAAAGCCCCCCACGCGGCATTCAACGCAATGTCAAACCCACGAATTGATTCTGCGTCTCTTTTGCCGATTAGCCCCACAGCGACTGCGGGTACTCTCCCGCATCAATCAGCGCGCGAATGCTGGCCACCACCTCCGCCTTGTCTTCTGGATAGGTGACGCCGAACCACTTGCCGGTGGTTTCCAGCACGCGCACATCGGCCTTACCAGCGGCGATGAGGGCATCGACTTGGGCGGGCACGTAACACTCGGATTTGAGCTCGGTGCCGCGCTCGGCAAGGAAGGCGGCGAAGGCGGCGCGCAGGTGCGCGAAGATGTCGGGCGTGAATCCGAAGAAGTTCATGGACACGACTTCATTGCCGGTGAGCGGCACGTAAGCGCCCTCCACCTCGCGGTTTTCCGCACCGGTGTCGCATTTGAAAATCTTGGTCATTTCCAAGACGGTGCTCAGCATTCCATTGGCGTCGCAGGTGCAGACGCCACGGGAGACGCTGCCGTGATCTGAGAGGGTGTTTTTCAGGTAGAAGCCCACCATGGACCAGTGGCTTTTGCCGTCCTGCGGACGAGGCTGGACGAGATCTGCGGCGATCTTTTTAAAGGCGTCCTGGCCGTAGAAGTCGTCGGCATTGATCATGAGGAAGGGCTCGTTCACCACCTTCTCGGCAGCGAGCAGCGCGTGCGCGGTGCCCCAGGGCTTGGTGCGGCCTTCCGGCACGGTGAACCCGGCAGGAAGATCGTGCAGATCCTGAAACGCGTAATCCACGGCGATGCGGCCTGCATACTTGGAGCCGATCTGGGTGCGGAAGAGCTCCTCAAAGTCACGGCGGATGACGAAGACCACCTTTCCGAAGCCGGCGCGGATCGCATCAAAGACGGAGTAATCCAGCACCACCTCGCCCGCAGGTCCCATCGCATCGAGTTGTTTGAGGCCGCCGTAACGGCTGCCCATGCCGGCAGCGAGGATGAGAAGAGTGGGTTTCACGAGGGAATGGATTGAGGGAGTGAAGGAAATGGAAGGGGTGTACCTTTTCGCCGGGTAAGGGTCTGGTCAAGCAGTTCGAAGTTCGAGGCGGCCCTCTTCGCGGGGCAAGTGGCCAAAACCCGCACCGAACCCGACAATAGAGAGCTTGTGCTCCTTCGCCGTTTCGGCTTACATCCATGCACATGCTTCAAGACATCACGAAACTCATTCAGCTTCAGGAACGTGACCAGCGCATTCGTGCCCTGCAGAAAGACCTCAAGGACATCCCCACGATGCAAACCCGGGCCAAAATGCAGCTCGCGGGAGATCAGGCCGCCGTGGATGCCGCGAATCTGGCCATGAAGGAAGTCGAGGTGAAGATCAAAAACATTCAGCTCGATGTCCAGACGCGCCAGACCTCCATCAAGCGTCTGCAGGACCAGCAGTTCGAGACGCGCAAGAACGACGAATTCGCCGCCCTCGGCCATGAAATCAAACGCTACGAGGCCGATGTGACCAAGCTGGAAGACGGCGAACTGGAGCAGATGGAAGCCCTCGAAGCCGCCAAGGAGAAGCTGAAGGAAGCTCAGGCCAAGCTGGCTGCCACCCAAGTCCGGGTGAACGAGGAACTGAAAAATCTGGAAGAACGGGGTGTGGGCGTGAAGAAGCGCCTCGACGATCTCAATGCCGAACGCGCCAAACTGGCCGAGCCGATCGATCCTGACGCCCTTGATCTTTACACCCGCATCTTCACCAAAAAAGGCGATGCCGCCATCGTGCCGATGGAAAACGCTATGTGCGGCGGCTGCCATATGAAGGTGGTCGTCGGGGTCATCCAGTCCCTGAAGCAGTCGGAGAAGCTCACGCAGTGTGAAGCCTGCGGACGTATTTTGTATCTGGTGGAGTAGGCTGGAATGATCAGGCTTTTCAACCTCGCCGACGCTGCCCCTCAGCGCCGGATTCATAGCGCGACGGCGTCAGTCGATGGTGGCGGAGCGGCATGATCGAGGATGAACAGGAAAACGAGATCGATTTCGCCACCTCTTGAATCCTTGACCGCATGAGCATTGAAAGGTCTTTTCCTCTCCATGACCTTCACCCTCGAGTCCTTTCAGTTCCACGTGCTGCCCATGCACACGCGGTTCCCGTTCAAGTACGGCATCGCCAGCATGAACGCGCTGCCTCACCTCTTCGTGACGGCGAACTTGGTCGTGGATGGCAAGGCGGTGAGCGGACTCGCGAGCGAGGGCCTGCCGCCGAAGTGGTTCACGAAGAATCCGGACACGCCCTTCGAGCTCGATCTCGCGGAGATGATCGCCGTCATTCAAAATGCCTCGCGCATCGCCCGGCTCGCCGCTGAGAAACCCACGGGCTTCTTCACTTGGTGGCAGAACTTGTACGCGGAACAAAGCAACTGGGCGAAGGTCAAAGAAGTCCCTTCCCTGCTCGCCAACTTGGGCGTGAGTTTGATCGAGCGCTCCGTGCTCGACGGCCTGTGCAAAGCCCTCGGTCAGCCCCTGCACGCCGTGCTGCGCTCGGATGTTCTCGGCATTGATCTCGGAGCCGTGCGTGAAGAACTGCGCGGCATGCGCGTGGCGGATGTCATCGCACCTGCTCCTCTGACGCATGTGAATGCACGCCACACCGTCGGCCTCGGCGATCCGCTCAGCGCCGCCGATGGCACCCTGGATGACGGACTGCCCTACACGCTGGAGGAAAACATCCGCGCCTACGGCCTGCGCTATTTCAAAATCAAAGTCTGCGGCAAGCCCGAAACCGACCTGCCACGCCTGCGCGAGATCACCCGCATCATCACTGCGAACTGCACCGCCGGCTTTCACGCCACGCTCGATGGCAACGAGCAGTTCTACGACCTCGCTTCTTTCCGCGAATTCTACGCGACGCTCAGCGCCGATGCTGCACTTGCGCCGCTCTTCCAAAACCTGCTCCTCATCGAGCAGCCGCTGCATCGTTCACAAGCCCTGAACGATGATGTGGCCGCGACCCTGCAATCATGGACCGAAGGCCCCGGCATGATCATTGATGAAAGCGACGGCTCCCTCGCCGATCTTCCCCGCGCCCTCGATCTCGGCTATCGCGGCACCAGTCACAAGAACTGCAAAGGCATCGTCAAAGGCCTCGCCAACGCCGCGCTGCTCAAGAAGCGCACCCCGCACATTCTCGGCGGCCCCATCCTCAGCGGCGAAGACCTCGCCAACGTCGGCCCCGTGGCTCTGCTGCAGGACCTCAGCGTCATGGCCCTGCTCGGTGTCACCCACGTGGAGCGCAACGGCCACCACTACTTCCGCGGCCTCAGCATGCACTCCCCCGCCACCCAGGATGCCGTACTCACCACCCACGCCGGATTGTACCAACGCCACGCCCAAGGCTTTGCGAGTTTGAACATCCAGAACGGCATGCTGGATCTGCAGAGCGTGAACGCCGCCCCCTTCGGTTGCGGCATCACGATCAATGTAACACAGTTCGAGCCGCTGAACGCGTGGATCAAGCGCGGTGGGATGGGGGAGCTGTGAGGGAATGCAAATTGACGAAATCACGGAAATCAGCGAGGTTCCTTACATGACTTATTCTTCCACTCTGACTTCCAAAAATCAGACGACGCTGCCCAAGGCTATCGCCACTCTGCTGGGAGCCAAGCCCTCGTCGATTCTAGCTTATGAAGTCCTGGAGGACGGCAAGGTTCTCCTCACGGCAAAGTCGGCAACCTTCAAAGATATCGCCGATACTTTTCCGAAGAAAAAACCGACCAATCCTGTCAGCATAGCGGACATGAAAAATGCGGTGCTCCAAGGTGCGGCCAAAAGCTTCAAGAAGTCGTCAAAATGACAGGGTTAGACACCAACGTGCTGGTGCGCTATCTCGCACAAGATGACGAAGCACAATTGCGGGCTGTGCTGACCCTGCTGCTGAAAAAGGGTGCGACCTTCTTCGTTCCAGATCTGGTGCTTATTGAGACCGACTGGGTGCTCAGCACAATCTACCAGTGGAGCGCGCAAGAGATCGCCGAGGCATTTGGCCGGTTGCTAACCGTTCACAATTTGATCTTTGAGGATGAAAGCAGAATTCGTGGTGCCTTGCGTGCAATTCGCCAGGGCGCGGATTTGTCAGACGAGCTCATCGTTGATCGTTGTCGCGAGATGGGGTGTAAAACCGTAGCAACTTTTGACAAAGGCATCACCAAACGACATCCGGGCTTTGCCGTGACTCCCAAATAAGCGCCTCGGTAAATTTCCATGAAGCAGCTCCACGGTCACGGCAGCGTGGAAACCTAACCTCCAAATTCGCACAATTCCCGTCCGGCTTCACTCGCCGCAGGAAAATGATCCTTCAACTGGCGGCGGTCTGCCTCCATAAAAGCACTGCCGCCTATCATCTGTACCAGGCGCAGACGCACGGACCGCCACAAGGACATTGACCCCGGCAGAATGGGGAGGCCCGTATTCCTGACGACGCCTACTGCGCGGTCATCCCACAAGGCGATCATCTTGTGATCTTTGCGATTGGTAATTTCCAGTTTCGGGAGTCCGTGACGAGTGCACCATTGATGAATTCTTTCCTCATCCTGAACGTTACCGGCACGAGCGGTGAAGATTTTGACGGTGCGGCCCGTTTGGATCCAATGCTGCACCCGCTTAAGCATCTGCGGTACGGGGTTGCCAATGCAATGCGGCGCAGCGCAGGGGGCAGCCATGGCCAAGGTGCCATCGAGATCCACTCCGATCCATCCCCTCCTGGGGTATTTCGGATATTGAAGCAGTTCTGGGTCAGGCCTTTGAATTTTCAGCATGCCCCGTACGATAACTTTATGTCATTTCATGCATGATGAATCTTGCTTCATTTGGGCCTAGCCAAATTCAAAGGCGCCTCAGTTACGCCACCACCCATCAAGGCACAGCTTCTGCAAGATGACTTGGAGGAGCCACCGCAAACACAAACCGGTGAATCCCCGCCAGATCTGCCGCTGTGCTTGCATTTAAATAGCCGAGCTCCGTGCAGCGTGTCGCCACCGGCGCACCCTGATCATGACCCACTTCCAGTGCGATGAGCGCCCCTGAGTTGAGATGCGGCAGTGCATCATTCAGAAAACGCTCCACGATTCGCAGGCCGTCAGGTCCGCCATCAAGAGCAAGGACGGGATCACGCTTCACCTCGATGCTGAGAGTGGGGATCTCGGCGCTGGGGATGTAGGGAAGATTGGCGACGATGACGTCGAAGCTGCCGGTGATCTTTTCGAAGAGATCGCTGCGCAGAAGTTTGACGTTGGCGCTGAGGCGCGAGGCATTGAGTCGGGCGAGATCGAGGGCGTCTTCGCTGATGTCAGCCAGGGTGACCTCGCTGAGAGGCCAGGCTTTGGACAAGCTGAGGCCGATGCAGCCGGAACCGGTGGCCATGTCGAGCACGCGAGCAGGTGCGGTGGCGCATTTTTTGAGCACGAGTTCGACAAGCGTTTCCGTTTCCGGACGAGGGATCAGGGCGCGGTGATCGCTCACAAATTCGTGGCCGCAGAATTCGACGGTACCAAGCAGATGCTGCAGCGGCTCCCCTTCCCCACGGCGGCGCAGCAGCTCGCGCAGCGTCACGAGATCCTCCTCCGCCACGGGCTCGCTGAAGCGCAGGTAGAGATCCAGCCGACGACAACCCAGGACGTGGGCCAGCAGATGCTCCATGTTCAGCCGGGCTTCGTCGATCTTGCGTTTCTCCAAGTAGGCGGTGCCGGAGCTGACGATTTCGAGAATGAGCTTCATGTGAGGAGAAATGACGAATGCCGAATGTAAAATGACGAATGGCTGAGACCAGAGTCACTCAACTGATCATCACTCATTCAAGATGCGGACGACTGGATCAAGCCGGATTCCGTGATGATTTGATGGATGTGCTGATCGTGAAACTCGACAGTGATGTGATCCACGATCTGGACATCAAAGGCGACAGCGATGCGCTCGGCACGGCATTGGGGATGAGCCAGCAGGCGGTCGTAGTAGCCGCCCCCACGCCCAAGTCGCTTCCCACCATGGGTGAAGGCGAGACCGGGAACGAGGATGACGTCGAGCTCAGCGATGTCGATGTGTGGGCATTGCGGATTCGGCTCCCAGACGTTCATCTGGCCGCGATGCAGATCCTCCACGGAGCGCACCTGCCGCGGCTGAAGCGCCTGATGTTCGATTTGGAAGAAGCAGGTGCGGACTCCTTGTGCGTGCAAGGCAGGCAGCAGATGCGTCACGAGATCAGGTTCGTTCTTGAGACCTCCAAAGAGCGCCACGGTGACACCGGCAGGCCAGGTGGCGGCGAGGTGCTTGAGGTGGGCAGCGATGTGCACACTCGCCTCACTGCGCGTGGCCTCATCCATGGCACGCAGTCGTTCCCGCATGACCTGGCGCAGCGTGGGTTTGTCGTGCATGGCGTTCGCGATTTGGAAGAATGGAACGCTTGGGAGCTTGCGGGGCACTGGCCGGCAGGCAGGAGTGCCTGTCGTACTTCAGAGCAGTTCGGGTTTCTGCAACAGTTCAGCCACGCGCTTGAGCAGGCGACCGGCGCCGCCACCATCGAGCACGCGATGGTCAAAGCTCAGCGTCAGTTCGGCTTCGGTGACGGGAATGAACATGTTCACTTCCTCACTCCAGTGCGGGACTTTGCTGCCGGCCCCAAGGCCAAGGACGAGATTCTGCTCGGGCAGCGGGATGGGAGTGGCCCACACAATGCCGAAGGTGCCGAAATTGGTCACGGTGGCGATGCCGGGACGCTTCACATCATTTGGAAGGCGGCGCGCACGGGCCTGCTCGACGAGCTTGTTGTATGTAGGCACCAGTTTGACGAGCGGAGTCTTTTCCACTTCACGCAGGGTGGGCACCATGACGCCGTCATCGACTTCCACGGCGAAGCCGATATCGATGGCCAGCGGATGCACGATGCGATTGCCCACCAAGCGTCCTGCGAAAGCGGTGTTTTCAGCCAGCGCCAAAGCGAGGGCGCGAATGACGTAGAGCGCGGGGCCGGGCTTGGGATCGGTCTTTTTGCGATGCGCGAGCATGGCATCCAGCATGATGGGACTGCCCACGGTGGCGAGCGGCCGCGTCCAGCTGCGGCGCATGGAATCCGCCACGGCGATGCGCATGGGTGAAGCGGGCGTCATGCGGTGCTGCTCCAGCGCGCGCAGGAAGGCTTCGAAATCTTCGACGGTCACACGGCCACCTGCACCGGTGCCGGGAACACCCGCGAGGTCGGAGGCGTTCAGGCCCAGTTCCAGCATGCGGGCACGCATGCGTGGGGAAATGTAGCTCGCACCCGTGGCGCCAGCGGGCACCGGCAGGCCGCCGACGACGGGCTCGACAGTGGGCTGGCGTGTGGAGATGACGTCGTTGTCGCTGATCTTGAAGTGCAGGTTTTCGACTTCTTCTGAACCCGTGCGGGAGGAGCTCTGAGTTGAGGCTGCAGGCTTGGGCTCATCCGTCAAACCCAGCGACAATGCATCTTCCTGCGTGATCTCAAAAGCGGCCAGCGTGGAGCCGACGGCGTAGCTGGTCTGCGTGGTGGCCACGATCTGGCCAATGGTGCCGGCGCAGGGGGCGGTGACGGCCATGGTGGCCTTGTTTGTCTCGACTTCAAAGAGATCACAGCCTGCCTCAACCACACGACCGGGCTCGACCAAAATACGAATGATGGTGGCTTCGGCGATGGACTCGCCAAGCTGAGGCATCAAGATGGGAATGGTGCGCATGACGGAATGCTGAAAAACGGGGAGGCAGATTTAATTACGCAGCAAACGCCGAAGAGCGGCCGCGATGGTGGAGGTGGTGGGACGATGCGACTTCCAGAGATTCGGATGATACGGGATCGGCGTGTCCTTGGAGTTCAGCCGCATCGGTGGCGCGTCCAGCAGATGGAAGCCATCCGTGGTGACGCGCGCGATGATTTCCGCCGTGACGCCGCCCCAGGGGAATGCCTCGCCAAGGGCCAGCAGACGCCCGGTGCGGGCGACGGAGGCCAGGATCGTATCCGTATCCATGGGCTTCACGGAGCGGAGATCGACGACTTCGATCTGATAACCATCAAGCTGGAGCTCCTCTGCGGCGCGCAGGGCTTCATGCACCATGGCGCTGTACGTCACAATGGTGGCGTGGCGGCCCGGGCGTGCGATGCGCGCTTTGCCGATAGGCAGCTCGCGGTCGCCGATCTGGTCGGCCTTGAGATGGTAGTAGAGGAACTTGTGTTCGCAGAAGATGACGGGGTCGTTCAGCTTCACGCTGTCCAGCAGCATCCAGTAGGCATCTTCCACAGTGGCAGGCGTAACGATCACCAGGCCGGGATAGTGCGCGTAGATGGCCTCCATGGACTGACTGTGAAACGGGCCGCTGCCAGCCGTGCCGCCAGAGGGCAGGCGGATGGTGATGGGGCACGGCACGTTCGTCCGCCAGTAGAGTGTGGCCGCCTGATTGACGATCTGATTGAAGCCGATGGAAGAGAAATCGGCGAACTGCATCTCAATGATGGGCCGCGCACCCTCCACCGCCGCGCCTATGGCCATGCCGACCATCGCGTCTTCGCTGATGGGGGCATCGAAAACGCGGTTCGGAAATTCCTTGCTGAGGTTCTTCGTGGCTTTGAATGCGCCGCCGAAGGTGGCGATGTCCTGCCCATAGAGAAACACCGATGGGTCGTCGCGCAGGGCCTCATACTGGGCCTCTCGAATGGCTTCGAGGTAAGTGATGCTCATGCTTCGTGCTGTCCCTCCACAAGCTCAGCGCAGGACAGGGCCTGCCAGTTTTCTTTGAAGGGATCAGGAGCTGGTTCTTTGGACACTTTGGAAACGGTTTGGTCGACGTTGCGGCGCACCTCTTCATTGAGCTCGCGCAGATCGGCGGAGGACATCCAGCCGCGATCACGGGCGAAATCTTCGGCCACCTGCAGGCAGTCTCGTGCGGAGGGCCCCTGCCGCTTGGTATCAGGAATATAGGAGGCGTCATCGTGCTCGCCATGCCCGGCCAGGCGTAGCAGCGTGCCCACGATCATCTGCGGTCCGCCACCTGCGCGTGCTCTGTCAACCGCAGCCCGGAAGGCTTTCAAACAGGAGGCGAGATCCGTGGCGTCCACCGTCACGCCTTCGATGCCGTATCCCGCCGCACGATCCACCAGATTTTCACAGGCATACTGGCGGGTGTTTGGCGTGGAGTAGGCGTACTGATTGTTCGCGATGCTGACGATGATGGGCAGCTTTTCCACCGCCGCCATGTTTAGACCTTCATGGAAGGCCCCGGTGGAGGTGCCGCCATCGCCAATGCTGGTGGCCCCGATGCTGTCGGCCAAAGTTCCGGCCATACGCCGGGCGAAGAGCCCGCCAGCCACGACTGAAAGCAGGCTGCCAAGGTGGCTGATCATGGCCAGATGCCCCTCTTTCGGACGGCCACGGTGAATGTTGCCATCCCGGCCGCGCATGGGGCCGGTGACCGCCCCCAGATAGGTGCGGACGCAGTCGATGATCGGCTCTCCAAAGGCAACGCGGCCTGCTTGGTCACGGATCAGGGGGCCGTAAATGTCCTGGCCCTTCCGAAGTTGGACGCCCAGTGCGGCACTGAAAGCCTCCTGGCCTTTGCCCAAGTAGACCCCGCCGACGATACGACCGCCCGCCCGATAGAGCGAACCAAGCTTTTCTTCCAGCACCCGGGACAGCAACATGTGCTGGTAGGTGAGGAGAAATTGATCGCGAAAATCGGCTGTCAGGTCGGTTTCGACGCAGTTAATCGGTGAAGCTAGTGCCACGAGGTATATTTGGTATCAAGCGCAACAGTTTCGTCAATAGCGTCGCGGCAAGGAATCCGCTACTTTGACAGAAATTTTAACGCATGTGGCATCGGTTCAGCTCTCCTCTGTGGCTGTTAGTTTTTAAGATTTTGAGTGACAAAAGTAAGGCATTTGAATAAAATACTTTGAAATTTCAATAACTGAGTGCAATTTTAATAAACTAATCCTAATTTTTTAGAATTCCATGGAATCACTCATCGCCACTGCTGCTGCTGATCCCGCATTCTCAGGCTTCCAGCTTCAAAGCTATGGAAGCTTGGTGCTGCCGGATCATCCCATCCGCTTTGGATTTCAGGTGGATATCGTCCCTGACAACTGCCCCACGAGCATTCTGTTCGGTCTCGTCAGCCGGGATCCCGTCAATGGTGGCCATGCCGCCAAGACCACAGGTTTTGCCGTTCGTGTGGATCTGGAAATGCGTGAAGTTTGGGATGCCCTGAACAGCAGCGGGCTCGTCGGCTGGGTGGAGCACCCCAAGGGACTCGCCGGTTTCACGGACGAAGAACCCCTGCTTCTAGGATGGGAAATCGAATATCATGGCAATGCCTTGATCCCCAAGCTTGTAGTTGCGGATCAGCAGTGGCTGTACCCTGCCATCCAATGCCCGCATCCCATGGTCATGGAAACGGTGATCGGCTGGGAAGGCGAATGGGAGCGTGACCCGCGGGCCACCTTCCTGCATCCGGCCCTCTGGCGTGAGCAGCTCCCCATGCACTCCGCTCAGCAGCCCGAGGCCATGGCGGCTTAGGCCGTTCATTTTCAAAGGGAACTTTCGGAGAACCAGGCAAACTCAAGCTCCGGCTTGAATCCCGGCGTTTTTCCCGTTACCAGACGGGCTCATGAAAAACACGGAAAGTCGCATCCTCATCACCGGCGGAGCCGGATTCATCGGCAGCGCCCTCGTCTGGGAGCTCAACCGCCGGGGCTGCGAAAACATCGTCGTCTGCGACCGCCTGAGCACCGACGAGAAGTGGAAAAACCTCGTCCCCCTCAAATTTGCCGACTACATCGACGGCAACGACCTCCTGCAGGCCGTGCTGCACAGCCCCGGCAAGCTGGGGCATTTTGACCACGTCCTCCACCTCGGTGCCTGCTCTGCCACCACCGAACGCGACGCGGACTACCTGATGCGGAACAACTACGAGTTCACCAAGCAGCTCTGCCAATGGTCGCTCGCCAATCAGACCCGCTTTGTCTATGCCTCCTCCGCCGCCACCTACGGGGACGGCGCCCACGGCATGGACGACCAGATGCCCGACATCCATGCCCTGCGCCCGCTGAACATGTACGGCTACTCCAAGCACCTCTTCGACCTCCACGCCCGGCGCGAAGGCTGGCTGCCGAACATCGTCGGCCTCAAGTATTTCAACGTCTACGGCCCCAACGAAGACCACAAGGCCGACATGCGCAGCCTCGTGCACAAAGCCTGCGGCCAGATCCTCGCCACCGGCAAAGTTCAGCTCTTCAAATCCCACCGCCCCGACTACAAGGACGGCGAGCAGATGCGCGACTTCCTCTACGTGAAGGACGCCATCCGCATGACCCTCCACCTCGCCGAAACCCCAAGCGCCGGCGGCCTCTTCAATCTCGGCTCCGGCAAAGCCCACACCTGGGTCGAACTCGCCACCGCCATCTTCACCGCTCTGGGCAAAGAGCCGAACATCGAGTTCATCGACATGCCCGAGCACCTGCAGTCCAAGTACCAGTACTACACCTGCGCGGACATCACCAAACTGCGTGGCTCAGGGTTCAAGACCGAGATCACCCCGCTGGCCGAAGCCGTGCGGGATTATGTGCAGGGCTACCTCGTGCCTGATAAGAGGCTGGGGGATGAGGTGGTGGGTGGGTGAAGTGGTTAGCGACTAAGCTGGGTCATAACTTAGTGAGAATGTCGAATCGGCGGGCACGGGCGGAATCGAAAAAACGCATCTACGGCTCTGAGCTCGGGTGATTGGTGCCAACGTTTTGCTCGCCCTGTAATTCGCTGCGCTTCCGCTGCAGTTCACGTTCATCAGCAATGTAGGCATAGGTAAACAGTGCCGCGATGTATCCACCGAGGATGAAGAGCACGATCAATCTTGACACTCGGAGATCAGGGTGGCGGCTTGGCACTGTAAAAACAGCCCGCACTATGCCAAACTTGCTGATGGTTTCCCCCTCAGATAGACCACGAAGTAAAATCCGATTCAAATGCCAGAATGCGAATGGGAGAGGTGCCCAAGCCAAACCAACAATGACAGTAACAAAAGCCCAGAGTGGGATTCCAAGTTGGGTGGCAATGGCTCCGAATGCCTCTTGATTATGAGGCTCAGGGTCGGGATGCAATAAGGCAGCGAGCAGGACAGCGAGAATTACCACACTGAGAATGACGGTTGCCTTGATAAGTCGAGCGGGCTGCAACCATCTCGCATCGACCACACGGGGAGTTACTGACGGGGCTTCTGTCATGGAATAATCAGGGCGGTCTTTCTGGGGAGAATGAGCCCAAGTTCGGCTCCGTTGGCTTGTTGCGCGGCATTACTGTCATACCAAATCACTCCTCACCTGGCTGAACGGACACATAGCCCTCTGACCAGCCGATGTTACCATCGATGCCGCACTCGCTGATGTCGAAGCCCTCCGGCAAGTCTCGAAATCCTGGCTGATCAGCCACCCTCTGCTGCGCGGCACGTGCCAATGCCTCGGTTGAAAAGACTCCGATCAGCTTCACATCTTCGTGACCGTCGTCGAATTCGTGAACGTGCTGGAGAAGAAAAATAGTGCTCATGGTGGCCAAAGCCTCGGATCAGCCGACACCAAACAGGACGCGTCGATACCCCAAAAATGCCACACTCACCAATGCCTGCATCCCTTTTATTCGGCCCTGCATGGGCTGGCATCCATGTGACATCTACCTGGGGTGTACTACCCAGAGGGGCCGCCTTGCTATTCGGGCCATTCACCCTTCAGTGAACCCCTATGTCAGACAAAATCAAAAAGCGTTTCGGAATCTGGATGGACACTCACCACGCTACCATCATCGGCTATGATCCCGCCGCCGCTGTGTTCACCGTCCTTGGTCACGCCAAGAATCCAGGCCCGGGCTCCAACTCGAACGAGAATGCCGCGAACCATCTCGAAATCACCCTGGTCCACAAGTTCTTCAAAGAGATCGACCACCACCTGGTGAACGCGGATGAGATCCACATCACCGGCAGCGGCACGATCCAGGAACAATTCGTTCATCACCTTGCCGAAACACCCCAGTTCAAAAAGACCGTCGTCTCCCAAAGCACCTCCAATCCGATGAGTGATGAGAAACTGGTGGAGTTCGTGACCCACCATTTCAAGAACTAGGTTCCTTTGAGCGCTTGGAGTGCTCGAAAGCTAACGCGTCACATCAGCCCGGAGGGTTGGGTGGCGCGATTTGTTTGGCGGTGCTGGGCTTGGTCCGGAGCCATTTGCGGCAATGCGGACAGCGCTCATACCGCTCGTCTCCGAAGTTGATGGCAAGCACTGAATGCTCGAAGTCGGTGGCGCACTCCGGACAGTGTCGAATTCAGTACATCGATCGCATGGGCAGAACCTTTCCAAAGATGATGCAAGCGAGCCATACCAACGCTCCCAAAAAGAGCGCCACCAGCCACAAACCCGCGATCACCTCCCAAGTATTGCGGCCAAGACCGCCCACGTTCCAAGCCATGAGCCCGGGCATAAAGCAAATTAACGCCTCGCCATGCCACGCCTCTTCATTTCGCGTCCACCTGACACAAAATCAAGTATGTCGATGATTCAAGGCATTGCCCGAGAGATACCTCGGAAGGATAGGTTTCTTTAGCCACCTGTTCGGCAAATCCTTCGACGCTTCGAAGCAGAGGGATAAGGTAGTCAATCTTAATGGCATAATTCACATTCTGTGGCAGCGCTCCTGTAGCAAGCGCCACAACAGAGTCATTGAGGCGAGCATTGACAACACCTACGACGGATCGACTTGCGCTTAACAACGGACCACCCGAATTGCCCGGCTGAATGGCTGCATCAATTTGGTAATGCCGTATGTCATCTTGGATGCCTTTCATCCCGCTGATCACCCCTCGTGTCAGCTTGAGGCTTGTCCCTTGAATGTCGGGATTCGGGAAGCCTCCAACAGAAATCTCATCCCCAAGATTCACAAAGTCATCTGCACCAATTTTAAGAGGCCGCGTTGCGGCATCCAGTTTGAGAACAGCCAGGTCGTTTTGATGATCGATGGCAACCAGCTTCGCATCCACAAGCTTTTCACCCACACGCACGGAGATTTTTTGAGCTCCGTCAACCACATGTGCATTGGTAACCACATGCCCGATGCTCGTCACTGCAAAACCCGTGCCGCTCGAGGTGAGACTCTCTTTGGTGAGCTTTGACGAGCGTCCATTTTCAGACGGAGACAACCGATATTCCCAGATGGCAACCGCCTTGTCCAAGGAAGTAGCAAAGCTGCGTATTGTTCGATCATAACCTTCTACAGTTGTGAAGGTATATGAACCAGCCCAGTAAAGATCTCTTCTGTACGCTTCGTTGTCAGCAACGGTGTTTTTAAATTTACCCCATATCATCATGAATTCGTTTGAGTAGTAGGGGTTGTCTGTTGGCAGTTCGTTGGCAAGCAGGCCCTCATCCAAGACCTGAACCACCTTGTACGGGACGCTCGGATACGATTTGCTCAAAACACGATTGGCCAGATAACAGTATCTTTTATCTGCTTCGCTGAGCAAATTTTCATTGAAAGTCATGCGAGTTTTATCTTCCAAAATCACCGTCACTTTCGGAGGCACGTATGAAATGATCTGTCCTCTGAAAGTCTTGGTGCCATCGGCACTTTTCCACTCGCGTGCATGCAGGCCATGAACGGCAACAGTGAAAAAAAGTATGATCAAAATCAAACGCATGGCTGCTGAAATCATGTTGTTTTTAGCTCGGAAATTTCAACACCCGAATTTCGCCCGACGTACATCTGTCCCGCATAAGAGATACTGATAATTCCTAGCTGCCATTTAAGTAGCAGCACATTTTTTGCATGTCAATCTTTCCAACTCTCGACGCCGCCTCATTCCAACTGTCCGGCTCGGACTGACTTCCATTCCGACATTCGACAAAGGCGGAATTGCATGCTAAACACCACGCCCCATGTCAGCCCCCACCAACCGTCTCGACGCCCGTTTTGCCCAGCTTCGCACTCAGAAGAAGAAGGCATTCGTAGCCTATGTCTGCGCCGGGGACCCCACACTGGACGCCACCATCGACATCGTACTGGCCCTGGAACGTGCGGGCGCAGATGTCGTTGAACTTGGAGTCCCCTTCTCCGACCCGCTGGCGGATGGCGTGGTGAATCAGATGGCGGCGGACCGCGCTCTGAAGGCCGGAGCCTCCACGCCGAAGGTGCTGGAGATGATCAAGAAGCTGCGCACGCAGTCCCAGGTGCCGCTGGTTCTCTTCACCTACCTCAATCCCGTCTATACCTACGGCTATGAGCGCTTCCACATCGACGCGGCAGCGGCCGGGGCCGATGGCGTGTTGGTGCTGGACCTGCCGCCGGATGAAGTTGCGCAAAATGTGGAACTCAAGCCGACGCCGGAACTGCGCCACATCCAACTCATCGCCCCGACCTCCTCGACCGAACGCATCACCAGCATCGCCAAAAGCGCAGAAGGCTTTGTCTATTATGTGAGCCGCCTCGGCGTCACGGGCGCACAGGTGGAGATCGCCTCGGGCATCGCCGAGCAGGTGGCCATCATCCAGGCGGCCACGGACGTGCCGGTCTGCGTGGGCTTCGGCGTGTCCAATCCAGCTCAGGCCGCCGAGATCGCCAGCAAAGCCGATGGCGTCGTGGTCGGCAGCGCCATCGTAAAGTTGATTGAACAAAACGGTGCCAGCCCCGATTGCGCCGCGAAGGTGGAAGCCTTTGTGAAGCCCCTCGTGGACGCCGTCAAAGCCCTCTAATTTTCCTCCTTATGACTCTCTCCTTCACCAAAATGAACGGCGCCGGCAATGACTTCGTCATGCTGGACAATCGCGACCTTTCCATCGCGCTGACCAAAGAGCAGATCGAAAAGCTCTGCGACCGCCATCGCGGCATCGGGGCTGATGGCCTCCTCTGTGTGGAGCCCGCCACGGCGGACGGCGACTTCAAGATGCGCTACTACAACGCCGACGGCGGCGAGGCCGAGATGTGTGGCAATGGTGCGCGCTGCTTTGGCCGCTTTGTGAATCATCTTCACGGCGATACGCTCACCAAGATCCGTTTTGAGACCCTCGCGGGCATCATCTCCGCCGAGTTCGAAGGCGGCCATGTGCGCATCAACATGAGCGCCCCGCACAACCTCAAGCTCTCCCAGCACCTCGAAGTGTCCGGGGCCGGACTGACCGTGCACAGCGTGAACACCGGCGTGCCGCACGCCGTGGTGATGGTGGACGATCTGGAAGTCGTGCCTGTGCGCGAGTGGGGTGCATCCCTGCGCTACCACGAAGCCTTCAAGCCCAAGGGCACCAATGCGAACTTCGCCAAGGTCATCGCCCCCGGCAGCATCGCCATCCGCACCTATGAGCGCGGCGTGGAGGACGAAACCCTCGCCTGCGGCACCGGCATGGTCGCCTGCGCCCTGATTTACCACGAACTCACTGGAGAACCCAGCCCCATCAGCGTCCTCGTCAAAGGCGGCGACACCCTCAAAGTCGGCTTCGAAGAGCCGGACAAGAGCGAGTACACCAATGTGACCCTGTTTGGCCCGGCTGACTTTGTGTTTACGGGAAGCGTCACCATCTGACCAGACAAACGCCCGGGAGACTCAGGGATTGAGAGCTGAAAGTGCCTTCGCTCAGGCCGCCGCCCCTAAATTTCCAAATTTCAGTTTTCATTTCCCAGCTTTCAGTCCGACAAATCCCGCCCCTTTCCCCACCGCCCCATGTTCGCAGGAACCCACACCGCTATCGTCACCCCCTTTCGCAACGGCCAAGTCGATGAAGCCGCCCTCAAATCGATCATCGACTTCCAGTTCGACAATGGTGTGACAGGCGTTGTGCCTTGCGGCACCACCGGGGAGTCCCCCACGCTGGATCACGAAGAGCACAGCCGCGTGGTGAAGCTGACCGTCGAGTTTTCCAAAGGCCGTGGCGTGGTGATGGCAGGCACGGGATCGAACTCCACCCGTGAGGCCATCGAGCTCACGCAGGAAGCCGAAGCAGCAGGTGCCACCGCATCCCTGCAGGTCGCGCCGTATTATAACAAGCCGACCCCGGAAGGCCTGTACCAGCATTTCAAAGCCATCGCCGACAACACCAAGCTCCCGCTCATGCTTTACAGCATTCCGGGACGCTGCGGCATCGAGATCGGCCTGGATGTCCTCGTCCGCCTCGCGGAAAACTGCCCGAACATCCGCTCCATCAAGGAAGCCGGCGGCAATCCTGAGCGCGTCAGCCAGATGAAGCAGATCCTTCCGGCGGACTTCGAGATCATGTCCGGCGACGACGGCCTCACTCTGCCCTTCATGTCCGTGGGCGGCGTCGGCATTGTCAGCGTGGCGGGGAACATCATTCCAAAGCAGATCAGCGAGATGGTGCAACTGGCCCTGAAGGGCGACTACGTCTCCGCGCTGAAGATCCACACCAAGTACTACCCTCTCTTCGCCGCCTTCCTGAAGCTGTCCACCAACCCCATCCCGATCAAGACGGCGATGGCGCTGGCCGGTCACTGCACCGATGAGCTGCGCCTGCCGATGACCGGCATGGAGCCCGAGAAGGTCGCGGAGCTGAGCGCCACGCTGAAGAAGCTGGGCATCATCTAAAAACCATCGCCATGAACGCAGCCTGCCCTCCGCCATTCTTTGCGCGGGGGCTGTGTTTGCTGATGTGCTCGGTGCTTGTCACTTCGTGCGCCTCCCGCTCAAAGCCGGATGCTGCTTGGAACAGCCTCAAGATATGGCACCAAGTCGCCAGCAATCCGCCGACCTATGTCCCGGCTGGCTATGGCGCCACACAACCGCGAACCGACCGTGATGGAACCTGGTTTACGGACAAACGAGATGGCAAACGCCTCTTTGTTCCCAAACAACCTGTGCGCCATTGGGAGCACGGCGTCCTCATTGGCGAGGCGAAAAAAGTGACTGGTGATGACGACAAGCCCCGCTTGTCTCCAGGGCAGAAAATTTGCTGGGGCATCCTCGCATTCTTCGCTGCCATGGGTGATGCGAAGCTTCCACTTCCCGACTGAGGTCGAAACGGGGCATGTTTGGGTAGCCGCTGGACAGCCAGCCGCCGATGCGGCATCAATAGGGCATGAAGTTTCTGCGCCACCTATGCCTTCTTTTGCTGCTGGGGCTGTCCAGTTGCAGCTACCTTGCCAAAAAGTTTGGATCCTCGAAGAAATCGCCCGAGGACAAGCGAGTCGGCGAGGCCAAGGTGATTGGCGTGATCGAACTGGTAAACCCGGAGCAGAACTACGTGCTCATCAATTGCGAGCACCGGGTGGACATTCCGGCGGGTACCGAGATCATCTCCCAGGGCATCAACGGCACGGATGCAAAGCTCAGGGTGACACCTGAACGCAAGGGCAACTACATCACGGCGGACATCACGCAGGGCACGCCACAGCTGCGCGATCTTGTGGTTTATCAAGTCAAGCGCGATGCACCGCCACCGCCCACCACGATCACGGCATCGGGTGCCATCGTGCCTTTGGCTCCGGTGATGCAGGCCGATGTGATCCCGCCGCTGGATGCCCCATTTCAGCCGATGGCACCAGTCCAGCCAGCATTCGTACCATCTCCGGCTCCAGCACAGGCTGCGCCGCCGCCACTGCGGCAGGCCCCGCTGGCCCCTGCCCCACCGCCCGAAAAAGAGCCTGAGGCGAATCTGAGCAAACTGCCGCCTGTGATCCGATGATCTCCGAAAGCGAGGCACTCGCACGTGTGCTGGCGGCGGTGAAGCCGCTGCCGGCCGAACAAGCGACATTAATGAATGCGCTGGATCGTTATGCCGCGCAGGATGCGACGGCCACAGTACCGATTCCGGCCTTTGATCAATCCGCGATGGACGGCTATGCCATTGTCGCCGCCGAGAGCACGACCGCGCAGCCACTGCAGGTGACGGGCGAACAGGCAGCCGGACTGGATGACGGACTGCGTCTCCAAAGCGGCTGCGCCATTCGCATTTTCACCGGCGCACCAGTTCCCGCCGGAGCCGATGCCGTGATCATGCAGGAAGATGTGCGGCGTGAAGGGGATGCCATCATTTGCACCGATCCTGTCACCGCAGGAGAAAACATCCGGCGCGCTGGAGTCGACCTTTGCCAGGGCCAGTTCGTGCTGCGAGCGGGAGAGCAGATCACCCCCGGACGCATGGCCTTGCTGGCCTCTCAGGGGCTTGATCAAATCTCCGTGCATGCTCTCCCGCGTGTGGCGGTGCTGAGCACGGGCGATGAACTGGTAACACCCGGCTCCGGCCCGCTGAAGGCTGGACAGATTTACAACACCAACGGACTCATGCTTCGTGGTATGCTGGCGCAGCTGGGCATTCGCACCAGCACCCAGGCCCACTGCCGGGATGATCTGCAAAGCACCACCGAGACACTGCGGGAACTGATGCAGGCCCATGATGTCGTATTGATCAGCGGCGGTGTTTCCGTCGGCGATCATGATCAGATCAAGCCCGCGCTCAAAGCGCTCGGCATCGAGCCCGACCTCTGGCGCGTGAAGGTGAAGCCGGGCAAGCCGTTTCTCTTTGCCCAAGACGCACACACCTATGTCTTCGGCCTGCCCGGAAATCCGGTGTCTTCCTTCGTGACCTACCTGCTGTTTGTGCGTCCGGCTCTGCTGAAAATGATGGGAGCAGCGGATTCCCATCTCAAGCCACGCATCATACCCGCCACCACAGGCACCGCACTCTCCAATCCTGGCGACCGGCCCCACTATCTGCGCGGCACACTCACCCAAGGTCAGTTCATGCCCTTCGGCCTGCAGCAGAGTCATGCCCTGCTGTCCCTGAGCCGTTCGAATGCTCTGCTGCGGCTGGAGGCCGGACAAAATTTGCAGGCGAGAGACGCCGCCGATGTGTGGTTGCTGGATTGATTGGTTGCGCACCCCGCACCGCCATCCATTCTGCCGGTCTTCACATGGAACACGTTCTCGTCATCACCCGTCAGCTCTTCGATCAACTCGGCAGTTTTCAAGGCTTCCAAGCCGATGCCACGCGCTACTTGCACGCGATGCTGGCCCCGGGAGCCAATCACTTCATGGAACGCCCGGCGGCTGAAAAAGACCCCTCCCACAAGCAGCTCATCCCCTATGCCATCTTTCATCACGAAGGCCGCTATCTGAGCTACACACGCGGCGGCAGTTCGGGAGAGAAGCGCCTCGTGGCGAAGCGCTCCATCGGCATCGGCGGACACATCAATCCGGTGGACACCGCACAGGATGGCCTCGGAGAAACGATGTATTACAACGGCGTCGAACGTGAGATGGCCGAGGAGTTGGTGATCGGCGGCACGCACACGCAGAAGGTCATCGGCCTGATCAATGACGACGCGACGGAAGTCGGCAGCGTGCACCTCGGAGTGGTGCACTTCTTTGACCTCAGCAGCGACGATGTGAAGTCCAATGAAGACGCCATCCAGGACTTGCGCTTCCACACTCTGGCGGAGCTGCATGCCATGCGCGACCAGCTTGAAACGTGGTCGCAGATCTGTGTCGATCACCTGTGGAGCGTTCAAAAATAATTGATATTTATGCGCCCATAAGAAATGCTTGTCTCTTGAGTCAACGAGTGTTTCTCTTACTTTAATGGAAGAATCATCACTCAGCGCCGCAGCGACCCCCATCGCTTCGCTGAACCCGCCCGCGCCCAACAGCAGTTCTGCTGAGGATCGCATCCTGGTGGATAAAGCTCAGGCGGGTGACACGCGTGCCTTTGATGACCTGGTGCGAAAGTACACGCCCAAGCTCTATGGTTTGATTTATAACATGACCTCGAACCGCGAGGACACCGCCGACTTGCTGCAGGATGTGTTTGCCAAAGCCTACCGCTCCATCAAGCGTTTCATGGGCAAGTCTTCATTTTACACGTGGATCTATTCCATCGCGGTGAACATGACTTTGAACTTTCTTAAGAAGCGCGGAAGGCATCACAAAGTCAGTCTTGACGATGTAGATACGGGCATCGAGAACGACCCCGAATTCATTCGCGTCACCACGGCCAACTCGGGCACGCTGCGCGAGGTCAACATCCATGAGCTGCAAAAAAGGTTGAACGCAGCCATGATGAAGCTGTCAGAAGACCACCGCACGGTGGTGACTTTGTACGACGTCCAAGGTCTCCAGCATGCCGAAATCAGCAAGATACTTGGAGTCTCGGAAGGGACTGTCAGATCACGTTTGTTTTATGCACATCGCCTGCTGCAAACTTATCTTGAGGACTTCGTTAAGTGATAACGCCCCTCATCCACGAAAAGAAACAACAATCCACAGCACGCCATGAATGAGTTTGAAGACATCCAGCGGTTGATTCGATTGAAGCGGTTCGAACAACCTGAGGAAGGGTTCACCGAAAAGTTTCTCCAGCAGTTTCATCAGAGACAGCGCGCTGAAATGCTGCAGCAGTCGTCCTTGGAATTGTTCTGGGAGCGGGCCACCACCTGGTGGAGCAATCTTCTGGTGCCCAAATGGGGCATGGTGGCGGCGGCGGTTTCCGTTTGCGCCATGAGTCTCTGGCTGCTTTCGCATCCGACTGGCAACACCGGCGTGGAAGTCACTGCAGCCCCCGTCGTTCCTGAGAAGCCTTTTATTCCCAAGCTGGACCTCAGCGACCTTCCCCTGGCACGCATGGCTGAACATGACGATGCCACCATGGCCGACATGCTGATCCGCAGACATCTTGAGGTGCGCCCCGCTCTCGAAGGCAAGGTATTGCCCGCGAATGGCTGGGAGCAGCCCTCACTGCGCAACGCCAAGCCTGCCATCCAGTCAGGCCTCGAGGGCATGCTGGGCAAATAATAAGCCCAGCTCCCGCACATTCAGGCCTCAGGCGGGTCAAGGGCCCCTGGCAGGTGAAAACTTCCCTTTGCCAGCAGGGCTGCCCCGGCGTAAAACTCGCGCTGCTCATGGGAAACCGCCCTGACATTCGCCTAACCACCCGAATTAGTTTCGGACTCATCCGCGCCTGACGCCGCCGGGAGAGTCCGTTTTCATGCATGCCTGCGCTTAAAGCGCCCCCGGCATTCGGCGTCCCGGACTTCATGGCAACCGCCACCCCGGCCTGTTTTCTGATTGCACCCACCTTTCATCTCTTCATTTCCCCTCCCCACATGTCTCCAGTTACCATCTATGACACCACCTTGCGTGACGGCACGCAGGGCACCGGCATCTCCTTCAGCACGCTCGACAAGATCCGCGTCGCGGAAAAGCTCGACGAATTCGGCGTGCACTACATCGAAGGCGGCTGGCCCGGCTCCAATCCCAAAGACGCCGCCTTTTTCGAAGAGGCCTCCAAGCGCCACTGGAAGACCGCGAAGATCACCGCCTTTGGCATGACGCGCCGTGGCAAAATGAAGGTCGAGGACGATCCACAGGTCAAAATGCTGCTCGATGCCAAAACACCTGCCGTGACCATCGTCGGCAAGACTTGGGCCCTGCACGTCACCGAAGTTTTCCAGGTCAGCCTGGAAGAGAACCTTGCCATGATCTCTGACACGGTGGCCTACTTGAAAAAGCATGGCCGCGAAGTGCTCTATGATGCGGAGCATTTCTTCGACAGCTTCAAGGAGGACCCGGAATACTCGCTCAAAACCATCAAGGCCGCCCAGGATGCCGGAGCAGATCTCATCGTGCTCTGTGAAACCAACGGCGGTGCGCTGCCAGAGTTCGTTGAGGACACGACCCGTAAAGTTATCGCCCATCTGGGGCGCCCCGTTGGCATCCACACGCACAACGACGGCGGTGTCGGCGTGGCCAACGCCCTCGCAGCCGTGCGCGCCGGTGCCTGCCAGGTGCAGGGCACCATCAATGGCTACGGTGAGCGCGTGGGGAACTGCAACCTCACCACCATCATGCCCAATCTGCAGATCAAGATGGGCATTGATCTCGGCATCGACCTCACCCGTTTGCGCGAGCTCGCCAACTTCGTGGATGAACTCGCCAACGTGCCGCATGACATCCGCGCGCCCTATGTGGGCGTGGCTGCGTTCACACACAAAGGCGGCCTGCATGTGCATGCCGTGCAGAAGCTGGCCCGCACCTACGAGCACGTGGATCCCACGCTCGTCGGCAACCAGCGCATCATCACCATCTCAGACATGTCTGGCCAGTCCAACGTGCTGGTGAAGGCCGAAGGCATGGGCTTCAAATTCGCCAAGGGCGATGCCCGGGTTCAGACCATCCTTACCGAGGTGAAGCGTCTCGAAAGCGAAGGCTACGAATTCGAAGCCGCCGAAGCCTCCTTCGAGATGCTCATCCGCAAGCAACTCGGCCAGCACCAGCCGGTGTTTAACCTGATCGAGTATCACTCCACGCACCGCTTTCATGGCGGGGAGCATGGTTTTGAAACCTGTGAAGCCACCATCAAACTCGAAGTCGGTGAGAGCCGTGTTTACACCGTGGATGAAGGCGACGGCCCGGTGAATGCTCTCGACAATGCACTGCGCAAAGCCCTCCTGCCCTTCTTCCCGGCGCTCAAGGACATGCGCCTGGCAGACTACAAGGTGCGCATCATCGACGGCGGTACCGGCACAGCGGCGAAGACCCGTGTGCTCATCACCAGCACGGATGGCATCGCCACCTGGGGCACCGTCGGAGTGAGCTGCAACATCATCGACGCGAGCTGGAAGGCTCTCGTTGATGGCATCGAATACTTCCTGCTCAAGCGCGCTTAAACCGCCTTCATGCCCGCTGCCTCCAGAACCGCCAGCAGATCTGGCGGCAGCGGTGCTTTGACTGTGAGCTGCTGACCTGATGCGGGATGCTTCAGACTCAGTTCGTGCGCATGCAGGAAGAGCCGTTTGGCCAGAATGGCTTTGCGCAGCTTGCGGTTCAGATCAAAGGAGCCGTACACATCATCCCCCACCAGTGGAAGCTGCCTTGAAGCCGCCTGCACGCGGATCTGATGTGTCTTGCCGGTGATCAGCTCGACTTCGAGCAGGACCACGCGATTGAGCGCATTCGCCTCCAGCACCCGGTATTTCGCCTCTGCATTCGGACGCGCTCCATGGCGCACCGTCGTGCGCACCTGGTGCTTGGCGTGAGCTGTGATGAGATGATCCAGCCACACACCCTCAGGCTTGGCAGCACTGCCACTGCATAGGGCGAGGTATTTTTTTCGCACCAGCTCCGCTTCAAAAGCCGCACGGCATGCAGCGGCTGTTTTTTCATCCTTCGCCCCCAGCAAGACACCCGAGGTGTCCTGATCGAGACGATGCAGCAGCCACACCATTCCAGCCGCTGTTTTGAAACAGCGCCGGTCATGATCATAGCTGCCTTCAAACGCCGCCATATGCGGTTTGCCCGCCTTCGGGTTCGGGTGCGAGAGCACGCCATGTGGCTTGTTCACCACAATGAGGAAACGATCCTCATGAAGGATGTCGCAGCGGGTCATGGCAGAGGCGGGAGTCATTGGGGCTGATACTTCTGCACCAAATACTCTTCCATCGCATCGAACCAGTTGCGAATCTCACCGCCCAGCAGGCTTTTCAATTTCGCATTGCTCATCACGGTCATCAGAGGCCGTGGTGCCTTGAGCTGCGTCAGGCTGGCCAGCTCGATGGGCTTTACGATTGTCGTTTTGACCGGCACCTCCAGCCGGGCGGCAATCGTGAGCGCGGCCTCAGCCCAGGAATGCCATGAAGCGACGCCGCTGTTGCACAGATGCAGCGCGCCGCTGGTTGTCGGATGCCGGACAATCAATTGTTCGATCCAGCCGCAGATGTCGGCGTTGCTCGTCGGCACCGAGATCTTATCTGCCACAGCACTCAGGTCATCAGTCTGTAAAGCACGCTGGATGATGCTGTCAGGATGGCTGGGTTTGTGGGGACCAAACAGCCACGAAACGCGTGCCACGAGAGCGCCCGGAGATGCCTTCAGCACCGCCTGCTCTCCGGCCAGCTTGGTGCGCCCGTAAATGTTTGCCGGGACCGTCTCATCTGTTTCACACCACAGGTCGCGATCCTTCCCGCTGAACACGTAGTCAGTGCTGAAATGGATCATGCGTGCTCCACGTAGCTCACAGCATTCAGCAAGGATCTGCGGTGCCACCGCATTGGCCAGAAATGCGCGCTCCGGTTCGACTTCACAAACATCTGGACTGGTCATGCCAGCGGCATTGAGCAGCACATCGAATTTCTGTGATGCCAAAGCATTACTTATGGTGTCTGGCCGCTCCAAATTTAGATCTGCACGACCCCATGACAGCGTTTCAAAACGGGCGTCAAAGTGGCGGTGCAAGGCGCGGCCCAAGCCACCGGTGGCGCCGAGAATGAGGATGCGGGGGGCTGGCATGCCCCATGCTTGCCATGCCTCCCGTGCTTGCAAAGCCAAAAGGTATGTCCAAGGTGAGTGCAGGACTGATTAAGGATGAATGAGTGAAGCACAGCCCAAAATAGTAATTATCGGCGCCGGCCTTGCGGGGCTGGCCTGTGCCCGAGTGCTGGCGGCGGCAGGTCGCCCCTTCACCATTTTGGAGGCCTCCAATGCTGTTGGCGGCCGGGTGCGCACGGATGTGGTGGATGGCTTCCAGCTCGACCGCGGCTTTCAGATCTTCCTGCCGGCCTATCCTGAGGCCAGGCGAGTGCTGGACTACGAGGCTCTCGACCTGCGACCAATCTACCGCGGGGCGGATGTCTTCGTCAAAAATCGTTTCCACCGCTTGGCAGACCCCCTGGCGCATCCGCTCACAGCCCTGAAAAACTTTAACGAATCCATTGTCTCCCTGCGTGACAAATGGACCACGCTGCTGCTGCGCAAGGAGGTCTTCGGCCTGCGCGCCCCCCCGGCCGAGCTCCCAGAAATGGAAACAGAAGACTACCTGCGCGACTTTGGCTTCTCTGAAAACATGATTGACCGCTTCTTCCGCCCGTTTTTTGGCGGGGTCTTTCTGGAAAAGGATCTGCGCACCAGCGCACGCATGATGCTGTTTTTATTTGCCATGTTTGACCGGGCGGGCAGCGCGGTGCCAGCACGTGGTATGCAGGCGATCCCGAATCAGCTCGCCCTGGCTCTGCCACCGGGAAGCCTGCGCCTGAATGCTCCGGTGGCCGCCGTGCGGGCCGGAGAGGTCACTCTGGACACCGGCGAAGTGCTGCATGCAGACCATGTGATTGTCGCGGTCAGCGAAGAGGTGGCTCATCGGCTGTTACCTCCTGTGGAAAACACCACCCTCCTCCCCAGCCGCTCCACCACCTGCATGTATTTTGCCACGGATGATCTGCCGCCGGGCGATGCCATCCTTCATCTGGATGGGGATGGCCGCGGTCCGGTCAACAGCATCCTCGCGCTCTCTCGCGTCTCACCGCACTATGCGCCCCCGGGACGGCATCTCATTTCCGCGTCCATCATTGGCGCTCCATCCAGCACCGAATTGGAGCAGGTCGTACGCGAGCAAATGCGCAGCTGGTTCGGAGAGGCCGTCGTCTCCAAATGGCGGCACCTCCGCACTTACCAGATTCGTCATGCGCAGCCGGAGAGCCGGCAGCTGCGCCTCGGTGAAGGCCCGCTTGCCAGTGTGATCCAGCCCGGCCTCTACCGCTGCGGCGACTGGTGTGAGCAGGTCTCCATCAACGGCGCACTTCTCAGCGGCCGTCGATGCGGAACGGCGGTAATGAAAGCGTTGGGAGAACCGAGCTCGGATTAGGCGTGGCCGGAGCGGACTCCGTAGGCAGCGTAAACGGGTTGATCGTGGCCGGGGCGCTGTTGAGCCGCACCTCCACCTTCGTCACGCCAAACTTCTCGGGCTTCTTCTCTGCAATCGCACGCAATTCCTGCGCAACGCCTTCGACATCCGCCCGGTTCTTGAGGTCTCGAATGGTCACGGTGGTGAAGCCCGGCCCAGCCTGCACGTCGATCTTGCTCGCGGGCACCCCCATGTCCACGTGAATGAGTTTCTCCCAGGCACTGGCGTGCTGCAGGTCTGGCAGCATGATGAGCCCGACCTTGTGATAACGCTCCTGCTCCTCTGAGTTCGATTCAGGTGTGGTTGCGGCCTGCTTGTGCTGGCAGGCGACGAGACAGGTGAAGACGGCGAGGAGGAGAAATCGGGGGATCACAGTTTAATAAAAGCCTTCTGTTTATACAGCCACCAGCAGATCAGCCAAAGCACAAAAAGCACTCCGCAACGTTCGATGACCGGCGTCCAGTACGCCGGGAAAGCCGTCTCCGGCAGGTGCTTGTGAAGATTCTCGGTGATCCACCCCGCACACAGGCTGTGCAGAAGATAAATCACGATGCTGTTCATGCCCACGACCACCAGTGGGAAAACCAGCCGCCGCATGCCGAGGATCTCCACCAGCCAGTAAAAGATCGAAAGCAGGATGAGCACCCAGCCCCCGCTCAGTATCGCCCAGGAGGGCGTCCAGATGCGCTTCACCACTGGCAGCAGCGTGTATTGATCGAGCTGCGCACCCACCACGGGCAGGATTTTGAAATCAAGCGCCGTGCCTGCCACCACCAGCAGGATGCCTGTGATCAGCAGTGTGGCGCACCTGCCCTTGTCCGTTTTCCGGCTGTTCATCAGGAAGCCACCGGTGAGAGCGCCACCGAGCATCGTGGCAAGCGCGGGGATGAAGTTGAGCGTTTGATAGCCCCCATTGGTATACTGGTAGGGCTTTGCCTGCGGCAGGAGATTGAGCCACCAGCGGTCAAAGGCGGCAGCGGCATTGGTGTGGATGTTCCAATGCCCGGCAAAACCTGGCAGGATTCCATGCGCCGAGTCCTTCATGCCCGCGATGGCGGCGAGTTCCTGCGACGTCGGCAGTGGATGATTGACGAAGAACCAGGTGTAACCCGCCAGGATCAGAATGATGCCGGACAAGATGTATTCCCAACCCATGCGAGACAGGAGAAAGAGCACGAAATAGCCGAGGCCGATCTGCGCCAGCACATTGGTAAAGAGAAACACCGTGTGCTTGTCTGCGGAACGCGTGGCCAGCATCACCCCCAGCGCCACCAGCAGGATGGAGCGTGAGAGCGCATGCCAGGCCATGCCAAAGAATGACTGCCCGTGCTCACGCCTCTTTGCATACGAAAACGGCACCGCCATGCCCACCATGAACATGAAGCTCGGCTGGATCAGATCCCACAAGGAGCAGCCCTGCCAGTCCTGATGCGCGAACTGCGGTTTGATGAACTCCCAGACGGAGCCTGGATGCGCCGCCGCCATCTGCGCTATGCCAAAGCCCCCGGAGGCCATCAGCAGCATGATGAACCCTCGAAAAGCATCGAGGGACAGAAGACGTTGGTTGGAAGTGGTCGGGTTCATGGAGCAACCACAAACGCCACTCACGCAGGCCTGCTATCGAAAGCCGTGAAGGTTATGCTCAGGCAGCCTTGAGAACCTCGTGCGTATGGATGGCAGGATTGACAATGTCACGCACGAACTGAGCCGGCTCCGCACCTTCTCCAAAGACATAAATGCGGGTCCGCAGGGTGAGCTTTTTGATCTCAAAACCCGGATTCTGGATGCTGCGGTAATAATTGAGGATCATTTCTTTTTCCAGATCCAGCGCCGCACCTTTCATTCCGTATTCGAGCACAAAGGCGGCTTTTTCAAACGCCGGCTGGCCGCCGATGCGGGCCTCCTGGCTGATGGAATCGATCAAAACCTTGTCCACAAAAGCCTTCAGCGCCGCCTCATCCCCTTCGAACTCGATCTTGTACACCCGACCTTCGCGATATTTCAGCGGCAGCGGGTGGGGAGCGTAGAGCAGCTTGTGGCAGTCGCTTTCAGTGTCGAATTTACCGAGGATTTCAAAAATTTGGGTCACGAGGGTGGCAGGGATGGTTGCCAGCCTTCCTAGCAAGAACGCCCGCCCGCGCAAGCTCGCAGCGACCTGCCGTGAATCCCTCTTGCCACCCCAGCCCCGGCCTGCTAGAACTGCACTGTTATGCCACGTATTCAATTCACCACTCCTAACGGTGCCTCTGGTGCCCTCGAACTCGACGCCGAACGCATGTCCGTGGGACGTGCTGATGACAACCAGCTCATCATCGCTGACGATTCTGTGTCCAGTCATCATGGTGAGTTCACCTTCGACGGCAGCAGCTGGACGCTCACCGACCTTGGTTCCACCAATGGAACCAAAATCGGCGGATCCCGCGTCGAAACCGTCAATCTTACCCCAGGAGGTGCATTTCAGCTCGGCAACGTGAACTGCGTTTTCCTGGGCGATGGTGAAGAAGAGGCCTATTCCGCCCCGACCGCCACAGTTTCCACTCCCTCCAGCGGCTATGGCAGCCTCCCCTACAATGGTCGTCTGCGCACCGGCTTTGGCCCGAAGGTGAAGCAAAAAAATCCCGGCGGAGCTCTGGTGACCCTGCTCGGAGTAGCTGGCATACTGGCCTGCGGTGCCGCCATTTATTTCGCCAATCAAATGGGAGCCTGAGACTGCCAAAATAGCACGCGCTTGCGAACCTGGCTCCCGTACGGAGCACTCCAGCGGTCCTTCCGGCTGCCATGGTACGGTCTGCGCGTCATGAAAAACAACCCCTTTGCGGCTTCCCCATGCCGCCATCCCAAGAAAAGAATCCATGTCTAATACAATCATTGTCGGTGCCCAGTGGGGCGACGAAGGAAAAGGTAAAATCGTTGATTACCTCACTGAGAACACGGACGTCGTCGTCCGCGCCGCCGGTGGCAACAACGCCGGCCACACTGTCATCAGCAACGGCACCAAGTACATTCTGCACCTGATCCCTTCCGGCATTCTCTGGAAAGATAAGATCTGCGTCATCGGCAACGGCGTCGTCATGGACCCCACCGGCCTGCTCGCCGAAATGGCCAAGCTGCGCGGCCAGGGTGTCACCATCACCCCGGAAAATCTCCTCATCAGTGAAACCGCCCACCTGGTGATGCCCTACCACCGCGGCCTGGACAAGGCACGTGAGGCCAAGCGTGGCGACAAAAAGATCGGCACCACTGGTCGCGGCATCGGCCCCGCCTATGCTGACAAAGTCGAACGCGACGGCCTGCGCACCATCTTGATGACACAGCCGGAGATCTTCGAAGAGGAACTCCGCGACCGCCTCGCCCGTCACAATGCCACCTTCGCGGAACTCGGAGTCGAACTCGTCCCCGTCGAAGAAACCGTAAAAGAAATGCTCGAAGCCGCCAAAACGCTGGCCCCGCACATCACCAACACCACGGTCTATCTCCACGAGGCGATCAAAGCTGGCAAAAATCTGCTCTTTGAAGGAGCCCAGGGCACCTACCTCGACATCGACCACGGAACCTATCCCTTCGTCACCTCCTCGAACACCACCTCTGGCGGCGCCTGCACGGGCTCCGGCGTCCCGCCACGCATGATCGACAAAGTCGTGGCCGTGGGCAAAGCCTACACCACCCGCGTCGGCAGCGGCCCCTTCGTCACTGAAAATGACGCCATTGGCGACATGCTGCACAACATGGGCCGTGAATTCGGGGCCACCACCGGCCGCGCCCGCCGCTGCGGCTGGCTGGACTCCGTCCTCGTGCGCTACGCTGTCATGATCAACGGGGCGGACGAACTCGCCATCACCAACCTCGACGGCCTGGACGGTCTGGACACCATCCAGATCTGCACCGCCTACACACTCCGCGGCAAGACCATCCACTACCCGCCGAGCACCGCCGCCGACCTGGCCGCCTGCGTTCCTGTCTATGAAACCCACCAGGGCTGGAAGCAGGACCTCAGCGGCATCCGAAACTTCGCCGACCTCCCTCCGCTGGCCAAAGCCTACCTCAAACGCCTCGAAGAGCTCACCGGAGCTCGCGTCAGCCTCGTCGGCATCGGCCCGGACCGCGAGCAGACTCTCGTCGCTTGAGGTCACATTCCAGTTGACGCCCGGCCTCATTCCCCTACTTTCCCTGCCCTTTTCCCAAACCACCCAGACCCGTTTATGACCGAAATTCAGATCCGTAAAGGCGAGCCCGTTGACCGCGCTCTCAAACGTCTCAAGACCCGCCTCGAAATGGACGGCATCCTCGAAGAAGTCCGCCGCCTGCGTGCGCATGAGACTCCCAAAGAACGCACCAAGCGCAAAGCCCGTGCTTCCGCCAAGCGTGGCAAGATCCGTTATCGCTTCACCCTGCCAAAGGCCCCCGGCGCTCCCGAGGCTCCTGTCACCGCCGCGTAATTCGGCTCAGGGAAAAGATCAATTTAAAGGGCGGGTTCATCCCCGCCCTTTTTTTGTGCCCGCATTGCTCGGACATCTTGAAGGGGCCACGGCCGCGGCGATCAAACCGGAGGTAATAACGTCAAGACGACATGAGGATTCCCTCAGCCTCATAGTTACTTCTGTTCATCCGGGTGCATTGCTGTTAATTCCTGCCATCTACTTTTCTGACCTCATGAAACTCAAACTCGACCTCGATGATTTCCGCGTGCCCGATGGCAAACCGTTTCGCATCAAGAAGGCGAAGACGAAAGTGAAGGATCTGTACAAGGACGATGCGCACTATGAATCCCTCATCGCCGAGTTCCGCACTGAGATCGACGACCTGCAGCAGAAGATGTATGCGCAGGACCGCCAGGCATTGCTGCTGGTGTTTCAGGCGATGGACGCCGCTGGCAAGGACAGCACGATCAAGCATGTGATGAGCGGTGTGAACACACAGGGCGTGGAGGTGCATGCCTTCAAACGACCCACGGCGGACGAACTGGACCATGACTTCATGTGGCGCACCTCACGCGTCATGCCGCCACGCGGTCGTATCGGCATCTTCAACCGCAGCTACTATGAGGAGGTGCTCGTCTGCCGGGTGCATCCTGAGATTGTGACCAAGGTGCAGCGCCTGCCCGCGCAAACGACGAAGAACATTGACAAGCTTTTCGCGGACCGGCTCAAAGACATCCGCAACTACGAGGCCTACTGCCACCGCAACGGCATCTTGATCCTCAAATTCTTCCTCAACGTGTCCAAGGATGAGCAGAAGAAGCGCTTCCTCGACCGCATCAACACGCCCAGCAAGAACTGGAAATTTGAAGAAGGCGACGTGGGCGAGCGCGGCCACTGGAAGGAATACATGGAGGCCTATGAAGATGCCATCCGCGTCACCGCCACTGAAGACTGCCCCTGGTATGTCATCCCCGCGGATGACAAGAAGAACATGCGCCTCATCGTCAGCGCCGCGATCCTGGCCGAGATGAAGAGCATGAAACTGAAGTATCCCGAACTGCCGCCGGAACAGACGAAGCACCTGCAGGCGGCGAAGCAGATGCTGCTGGCGGAGTAGTGTGATTACTTCAGGCTTCGCAGCCAGGCAACGAGGTCGAGGAGATCGACTTCGGGCATGGTTTGATCGAGGCCCTGCGGCATGAGGCTGGTGATCAGGGTGGTGTCTCCCGCGATGGTCTGATGCGCAATAGTCTTTTCCTGGCCGGCAATGTCGATGACGAGCAGGCCTTCGGCGGTGTGGGATTTGATCACACCTAAAGTCTGCTGACCGTCACTGGTTTCGATGACGTGCGCTTCGTAGTCGCGGGCGAGCGTGTTGCTGGGAAAGAGAATGCTTTCGAGCAGATCACGCTCGGTGCGGATGGCGCCGATGTGGGAGAGATCGGGACCGATGGGGCGACCGGCGGAGCCGATTTTGTGGCAGGCGATGCAGGTGCCCTTCCCCATCTCGAAGTTCTTTTTACCATTCACGGCATTGCCACTGGCGATGACCTTGTCAGCCAACGGGCCGAGCTGGCGCTTCTTGGCTTCGGAGGCGGCGACGGCAGCGTTGCAAGCTGGCAGGATGATGGTTTCAAAAATCTCAGGCGGCAGATCGCTAAACGCGGTGCGGTAAACGCTTTCCTGCTGACTGGCGATGACAGGGTTTTTCGCGATTTCACGCGCGAGTGTGCTGCCGACTTCAGGGTCTTTCGATTTGCGCACGATGCCGAGCAGCGATTTGAGCTCAACCGGTCCCAGCGTGGCAAACAGCGGTGCGAGTTCGAGAAGCTGTGGCTTCGCCAAAGGTGCGCTGGCGATCATGCCTGCGGCCTGAATCTTTGCGGCGGAGGATGAGGCGGCATCAGCGAGCACGCCTTTGACCATCGTGAATGTTTCGCCGGTGAGCTTGACGGACTTGGCGGAGTCGAGGGCCTTGAGACGAATGGCAAGCGGACGCTTGGTGTCGTTGGCGATGGTTTGGAGCGCGGCGTCGAAGTGCGGGGACTTGAGCTTCTTGATGGCGTCGAAGACCTGTGGTGTGGGGGATTCGGCGAGGAGTTTGTCGAGCGCTGGAAGCCAGGCATCGTTGGTGATGCCACTGGTCTGAGCAGCGAGGATGCTCAAAGCCGCCATGCGGACATCCACCAAGCCATGTCCGAGCATGGCAGTCATGAGCGACTGCGCGGATGGTTTCGCGAGGTGCCCGGAAATGACCTGTTTGATAAATGCCACTCTTCCTCGTGTGATGTCGGATGCTTTCAGCCATTCTGTGAAAGCCGCAGCTGCTATTTGGTCGCCATCTGGCATCACTTCGAGCGATCTCCGGATTGCATCAGCCAGCGGGGGTGACATTTCAGGAACGAGGCGAGGAAGCGAGCTCTCGATAATGCTGGCAAAACTCTTGTCGGAACCATGCCGGGCCAATTCAACCAACAGCCAACGGCTCACATATCGGTCCGAGGCAGGACCACTGTGAAAGGGGGGCTTCATTTGACGAAGCGCATAAATTAAAAGGTGCTCAGATGAAGGATCGAGCTCCTGGTCTAGCAACTGTCCCAGCACGCCTAAAACCTCACCTTCCTGCGGCCGATTTTTCGCAGTCCACTCCAACGCCTGACGCCGTGCGTGCTCATCATTCGACTTCAGCGCTGCGATTTGCGATTGGAGATCGGCTTTGCGGACAGAGTCATTCGTGCTCTGGATGGCGAGCTGCGGCTTCTTCGGTTTGATGCGATACACCGCGCCGAGCAGATCGGACTTCGCCATGAGGCTGGAGGGGCAGCCGATGCGGAACCAGCCGCCGGTGTCGATGAGGAGGAGTGAGCCGTCGCGCGGGTCTTCCATGACATCGGTGAGGTGGATGTCGGGATTGTGGAGGCGGAGGAATTCGTTTTCGACGGCCTTGTAGGTGCTGCCACTGGGGGTGAGCTCCATGCGGACGAGGCGCTGGGTGTTGAAGTGGGTGACCATGAACTGCTGAGCGCCCTGGTTCTTGGCCGGATAGTTCTTCCAGAAGCAGCAGCCGCTAACGGCGACGTGGCCGAAGTTGTACATGACGGGCATGGTTTCGAGGGTGCGCGGCAGATGAGCGATGGCTTTGAGCTGATCGCTGCGCTCATAGATGCCGCCGTAGAGCCAGTGGATGATGGTGTCGCCACGTGGCTGGGTGTAGTAGAGGTTCTGCACGCCGATGATGTCGCCGTCACGAGTGAAATCGACTTCGACAGGATTGTCACCGCAGCCGAGGGAGTGCCAGGCGACGTCGCTGCCATCCGGCTTGCAGCTCCAGATGCCGCAGGCGAGTGATTCATCCACCAGCGTGCCGTCCTTCTGCGCGACCTTGTGGCCTTTGCGACCATGGCACCAGTAGAGTCGGCCATTGGGATGCAGGAAGGGACCGTGGATGTCGGCGGCGTTGCCGGTATAGTCGAAGCCGCCGACGATCATTTCGCGCTGGTCGGCGACGCCATCATTGTCAGTGTCGGTCAGCTTCCAGATGCCGGGTGGTGAGCCGACGTAAAGGCTGCCGTTCAACCAGCAGGCGCCTTGGGGAAAGGTCATCTTGTCAGCGAAGACGGTGCTCTTGTCGAAGCTGCCGTCCTTGTCGGTGTCTTCGAGCAAGAGGACGCGGTTGGGCGGATTCGCTTCAAGCTGCGCCTTGTTCCAGTTCACGCCAACAGCATCACCGACAAAGAGACGTCCCTTGTCATCGAGACAGCCCATGATGGGATGGGTGACGAGCGGGGAGGCAGCGGCGACTTCGAGGGTGTAGCCGTCAGGAAGATCGTGCTTCGGCAAAGGGAGCGACGCCTTGCCGGTGACGACACCGGGGCGTTTGCCACTTTCGGGGATGGCGCTGCCTTTATCCGGAGGGAGATCGGCGGCGAAAACGGGGATGGCAAGGAGGAGAAGCAACTGGCGCATGATGGGAGTCATACGTAGCCAAGGAGGCGTCTCATTGCAGACAGACTGGCTTATCACCAAATTCCCCGCCTACAGCCGCCGAACTTCCTGAACTTCGAGGCCGGTGAGCTTCCATTCATCTTTCACCGGGATGATGGTGACGCGTGCATTGTAAATATTGACGCGGGGGTGGCTGTGGCCCCAGTGGCCGACGATGCCACGGGCCATCCAGTTGCAATCCGCGATGAAGCCTGCGCCCTTGGGATTGGCCTCCACTTTGTCCACCGTGGCGGAGAATTCGGCAATGGTGACACGGGTGCCTTCACGCCCGTCCAGCGTGAGGGCCTGGATGGTTTCGAGATAAAGTTTGCGCAGCAACTCGCCATCCACACTGCGGGCCAGAACGTCATACACATCCGACTCGGCGTGATGATCGAAAGCCCGATAGACATTGCGCAACAGCGGAGAGACAATCTTCTGCGCCTCCGCAACCTGGGTAATGGCCTGAGCGGCAGGCCCTGTATGTATGGGAAGTACGAGCAACTGGCTCATGAGCACCCCACCCAGCAGCCAGACGAAAAAATAGGGCAGACTGCCCCCCGGAAGCTTGTGATCTTTGACCTTGAGGTAGATGTAAAACGCAAGGCCGCCAACAAGCCAGAGAATGCCGCCCAGCGGCAGGCGAAATGGCTGCGGCAATGGAATCTGCGGCACGGCCACAAGCGGAGCCGGGCGGGGCATGCGGCCCTGATTGCGCCAGCGGAATGTTTTGATCGTGGAATGTATTTCCCCGGTCTCGCTCAAGGGGCCAAAGAAGACACGCACCGGCAGCTTGGTGGTGCCTTTGATCCAGCCTTTCCAAGTGACATTCATTTCATCCGGCCCCGGAGGTGTGGCAAACTCCCACATGAATCCGACGAGCGCCTGATTCAGGGCCACTTCTTCCCCCTCTTTCAAGGGCAGAGTATTCCCGGGCAAGCCCTTGATCACCGCCACCAAGGGCATCGGCACTTGCAGCGCCTGATCGCCGACGCTTAACGAGCACCAGTCCGAGGCACGCGATGCCATGGTGTCGACAATTTGCTTCTGCTGGTCGGCCGGGAGCGCCGCCGGCAGTGCAGCCTCAGGTGCCAGCCAGGCCAGCACGGTGGCCGCATCAAAGAGCACTTCAAAGCGCGTCTGGTAGGGCTCGATGTAGAGATACGCCTGGGCAATCGGCGCTGTGATGGTGACTGTGCTGCTGGCGGGCAATGGCGGCGGCGCGGCGGCAGACGGGACTGCTGGCGGTGGAGCCTCGGGTGAAGTGGCTGCCGGAGCTGCTGCCGGAGCTGCTGCCGGAACTCCTGCCTGAGGGGCAGGCTGGGGCAGCGGGCCTTTCATCTGCGGCGCGACCGGAACTGCCGGCCCCAGAGAGGGCAGTGTCTGCAAGGGCTGGAGCGGGCCGATCTTGATCGTATCCTGCGCCCGCATTCCAATGGGAGCGACGCTCCCAAGTACCACGAAGATCGTCAGGAGGACGCTGCACCAGTGCGATGTCAGGGAATTTTTTGGCATGCGATGGTGTTAGAAGACGCTGAATCAAAGCACCCACGGCTTGCGCCATTCCTTGGAGAGCAGACTGGAAGCGGCGGCATTGTCTGCGATGGTTTCCGTTTTCGGATCCCACTTCAAGCCTGTGCTGCCGCTGCGCAGGGCAATGTTTGCGAGGTGCGCGATGGTGATGCTGCGGTGTGAGACTTCGATGGGAGTCGCCGTCGGTTTGCCATCGTAGATGCAGGAGAGAAAGTTGTCCGTGTGGTCCTTGCTTTCATAGAGGTGAATTTCCTCAGGCCGGGTCTTCTCGCGCAGGATGTCCGGGCTGCTGGCGGTGATCTTGCCTCGGTTGACGTAGATCCATTTGCCGTCATCACCTTCAAACAAGACGCCGACGTGATCGAAGGGCTTCTTGGCGCTGGGCGTGGCCAGCGCGGCCTCCACTTCAGGCATGATCTTGTGCGTCGGACTGGCCACTTGCATGACAAGGCCGTTTTCATACACGCACTCAAAGGCAAACTCGGAGGCCGTGTTGTACAGCGCCGCCTTGTCCATGGTGCCGGAGACATTGCGCAGCTCGACGGGGCCGCTGAGCTGAGTGCCCATGCCCCACTGGGCGATATCGATGTGATGCGCACCGAAGTCTGTGATCATGCCGCCGGAGAAATTGAAGTTGTGGCGCCAGTTGAGCGGCAGCAAGGCGGGGCGGTAGTCCATGTGCTCGGCAGGGCCAAGCCACATCTCATAATCGAAGTCGGGCGGCAGCGGTGCTGGATTGATCTGGTCCGCCATGCCATTCCAGTTGGTGTGGCCTCCGGGCAGGCCGACGCGCACGCGCTTGAGTTTGCCGATGCGGCCATTTTGCGTCATCTCGCAGGCGAGACGGAAGTATTGATCACTGCGCTGCTGGCTGCCTGTCTGCCAGGTGACACCAGCCTTGGCGACTTCATCGCTCATGCGGCGGCCTTCGGCGATGTTGAGGGCCAGCGGTTTCTGGCCGTAGATATGTTTGCCTTTGCGCGCGGCATAGATGGCCAGGTAGGCATGCCAGTGGTCTGGAGTGGAAACCTGCACGGCATCGAGGTCTTCCTTCTCCATCATTTCGCGAAAGTCCGAATAGGCGGCACAGGCCTTGACCGGTTTGTTTGCCGACTGGGAGTAATGCGCGTCGATGATCTTTTTGCCGGCTTCACGCCCACCGGTCCTTTTGCCATCGTAGCCGTAGTGGCCGTACTCCTTCATGGGATCAGCCACGGCGATGACCTGGCACTTGGCGTTGTTGAGGAAGGAGGGCGTCCAGTCACCTGCAATCGTCCCCCAGCCAATGGCACCGACGGTGATGCGCTCCGAAGGCGCGGGGCGTCCGCCTTTTCCAAGAGCCGTGGCGGGAATGATGGTGGGAAAACCTAGCGCGGCGGCGCTGGCAGTCAGAAAATGACGACGCGAGACGGTGGGAATATCTTTAGCCATGCATTCAGTTTAGCGGAGGCTCTCGCCGTGGCCAGAAAGAAATGAAGAACTCTGGTGCAAGCAAAAGTGGACATGATGCGTCTGGTTGTTGCATCCTGTCAGGATGAAAGAACCCATGGCATTGCTGCAACGCTTCCTGCCCCTTTTGCTGGCCATTCTGCTGCTTGCGGCCGCATTTCTCCCGCATCACGAGAAAAAAAGTCGCCTTCGAATCGTCCCTGGTGTGTGGCCGGCTGCCGAGCCCCTGCTGGTGGCGGGCGACCTGCAAGTCCTGCCACCGAATCGCTTTCAAATCATTGAGATTACCTGGTCATCCGCCGTAGTCCGGGCATTTGGCAGTGGTGCCGCAGATGTGGCAGTGGTGACCTTGGACAGCGCACTGCGAATGCGGGAGGCGGGGCAAAAGCTGAAGGTGCTCAAGGTGCTGAGCCAGTCTGCAGGAGCGGATGCGGTTCTGGCGCGCTCTCAAATCCAACGGCTGCAGGACCTCAAAGGCAAGCGAGTAGGAGTAGAGCGCAGCGCCGGCTCCTACCTTCTGGCGAATGCGCTGGAAAGCGTGGGCATGACGATGACAGAAGTCGAAATGGTGCCCATGTTTCAGTCAGAGATGGAACCAGCCATGCAGGCCGGGCAGGTGGAGGCAGTGGTAGTCACGGATCCGTGGCTGACCAAGCTGACTCACAACGGCACTCACAGCCTTTATGACTCAACCCAGCTCAAGGTGCCCATCATATATCTGCTGGTGGCGTCTGAGCGGGCCTGCAGCTCCTCCCGTGAAGAGCTGGTGTCTTTGCTTCAAGTTCAGGAAAAAATGGCGGAGACGATATGGGCAGGCAAACCCTTCCTGGGAATGGATGCCGTCCTGCGACGTGAAAATCTGGACGCTGCCGAGCTTTCATCATGCCTCGGGCGTCTGCGACGGCTGAACAAAACTGAAAATGTGGAAAAGCTTAAACAGCTCCCGCAACTGGCGCTGCAAATGGAGGATCAGATGATCCGCGCCGGCATCATCTTGTCCAAGCCGGCGGGCGGTGCATGGATCGATGACAGCTTTACGAAGGAGGCGCTTCCTTGAAACTGTTTCACTCCATCCAAAGCCGCATCACACTGAGTGTGTTGTCGTTTGGTCTTCTGATGATTCTGCTCAATAACTGGAGAAATCAGCATTGGCTGAAAGACCGCCGGCTCGTACGCCTGGAGCAGGAGGCTACTGAAACAGGCAGCCGCCTGGCCGGCCTGCTGCAGCACCTGTCCCGCAAGCAGCAGGAGCGTGCCGCCGAACTCGAGATGGCCTACGTGTCCCTTTCTGCCGACGTGGATCTGGGCCTTGTATGCAACAAGGAGGGGATCGTCAGCTGTTCGACCCACATGCAATGGAAGCGGATGGACGTCCTGAAAACACCGCTGGCAGCAGAATGGCAGCGGCACGCTTCTGTGCTGGACACGATGGCGCCTACATTTGAATGGAACGCTGAAAAAACCAGCCTGGTGGTGATGGTGCCTTTCTTTGAAACGTACGAATCCAACAGCCGCGCTGCGATCTTGATCCGCTACGATGCCACAATGGCGCTGGTCGAGGTAAATGAGGAAGCCTGGCAGGAGTCTTTGCGGCAGGCCGGGGTGCTCCTTGCATCATGCCTGCTGCTCTGGTTCGCCCTGGACGAACTCATCACGCGCAGGGTGCGCCGAGTGGTGGAAATTTTGCGAGCCGCCAGCTCCACGAACGGCCTCCCGATGACATTGGAAGGGCATGATGAGCTCTCCATGATCTCCGTGGAATTTGCCGGGGCGGTGACCAAGCTCAGGACGGCGGAAAACATGGTGCTCGAAGCCGCAGAACAGGAGCGCAGGAAGATCGGCAGAGACTTGCATGATGATCTCTGCCAAAGACTCTCAGCGATCAAAATGAAAGCAGGAGTCGTGCAAGGGATGATCCATGAAAAAGATGGCAAGATAGCCACCCTCGCCGGGCAGGTGGCTGAAGAGCTCTCAGAATCGACTGTGATCGCGCGCAGCATGGCGTGGGGGCTTGCTCCTGTGGGCATCGAGAATCACGGATTGAAAGATGCGCTGGAGAATGTGCTGGGGTTTGCCGAGAAGTCATACATGGTGCGGTGCTCGCTCGACTATTCCGATTTGAGCCCATCACTCACCGGGAGCTCCCAGGAACTGCTCTTCCGCATTGCGCAGGAACTGGTCATCAACGCCTGCAAGCATTCCAAGCCGGATGTCATCACCATCACCGTAAGAATGGAAGATGCCAATGTGGTGTTGAGCGTGATTCATGATGGAACTCCATTTATAGAACGCACCGCATTGGACGGGCACGGCATGGGCCTGCATCTCATGGGCCAGCGGCTGCGCACACTCTCTGCAACACTGGAGAGAACCATTGAAAAAGGCGAACGGGATTTCTCGATTGCCATTGTGCGGATCCCGCTAAAGAATCCATGATGCAAAAACGGGCGGTTGCCCACGAAAACCTCGCACCCATGAAAACCAATCCCACACAAGCCGCCATACGAATTGCCATCGTGGATGACCACACCATGATGCGTGAGGGATGGCGGCTCTTCATTGAAAATGCCGCGGATCTGGCTTTTGCCTGGATGGCCGGAGACGCCTCTGAAGCGGTGCGCAAAGTGGACGAGGACACACCGGATGTACTCGTCGTGGACATTTCTCTGCCAGACCGCTCAGGGCTTGAACTCATCAAGGATCTCCGCCTGCTGCGCCCGAAGCTGCCCATGATTGCCATTTCCATGCATGATGAGAAGCTTTACGCGCAACGCGCCCTCAAGGCAGGGGCACGCGGCTATGTGATGAAGAGCGCCCCGCAAAAGGTGCTGGAACAAGCCCTGCACCGTGTGGCGAGCGGCGGCATAGCAGTCAGCGAGGAAATGTCCGAGGAAATCCTGAAAGCTTTTTCCTCCGGCAATGCCGCCGAATCCAAGGATTCCATCTCAGAGCTGAGCGACCGTGAGTTTGAAGTCTTCGTGCTGATCGGCCAAGGGAAGAACACAGGTCAGATCGCTGAGGCGCTGCGAATCAGCACCAAAACCGTGGATGTTCACAAAATGAACATTCGTGCAAAACTGGGGATGAATGAGACGGGCGAACTGGCTTATTTCGCCATTCGATGGGCGGAAGGGCAGAAAGCGAACTGAGCGCAAGCGAGTTCCCGGTGACAGTTGGACTGCTGGTTTTGCAGTTCTTTGAGCGCTGCCAGTCTCCAATTCTAAAGTAGCTTACCTTGCTGTTGATTCATGGCAGAGCTGGCATGCCCGTATCTCTGACTCAGCCATGGCCTTTAATGGCATGACGGATTCCTTTTAAACGCTGCCAGCTGCCCCTTGCAGCTGGCTGGCATCATTTCAGCCAGCCAGCATCAGGACGAATGGCCGACCACTATTAAAGGAAACGACGGCGGCGGCGCATGCACAGGCTCAGCAGGCCAAGCATAAGCAGCAGCAGGCGGCCAGGCTCAGGCACAACTACAACGATGATGCCCTGCGTATCAAACAGGCTCACGTCCCACCGGAAGCCGGACCCGAGTTCAAACAGATCAAGATCGGTGCCAGTCTCCGCACCGGTGCGCAAGTAGCTGCCGTTGTAGAGGACCCCGCCGACATTGTAGGTCAGGTTAGCGCCGTTCCAGTCGAGGAGTTTGAACACATCCCCTGCGGTGGCATTGTAGCCGTTGTTAACGAGGGTAATTTTGGAGCCTGTAACAATGGTCAATGCACCGCCAACAAGGATCTGATCGTGCTGAGCGCCGGTGACCGGGTCATTGAGGAGATGACTGTAAGTCGGATCGGTGGTGATGCCATTGATCCATGTGCTGTAGCCCGCAGTATCGTAACCGACCGTATTCATGGCCGTGTAGCTGGAACGTTGGGCTTGGAGAGTGATGTCCGAGGTGGCGCCGAAGGTGGCCGAGGAGACAAAGGTCAGCGTCCCCATGGATGCCCCGGCTTCGTCGCCAGGGCTAAGATGGCCAAGAATGGTCGCGGCACCTTGAATCTGGCCGGTCCCAGCGACAGTGGTGCCAGCAGCGGATGAGAATCCAGCAGCATTAACGGCTCCCGTATCCCCCACACTATTGCGCCCCACCTGCAGGATGCCGGCGGCTATCGTCGTCGTGCCAGTGTAGTCGTTGTCCAAGGTCATCGTGGCCCAGCCATCGCCTGCTTTGACCACATTCAATGCAGCGGAGGCCGTAGGGCTGGCACCTGGAGCAAAGAACTGGCTGTTCATAGTGCCGTCACGGAATTTGGCGTCCCACAACACTTCCGTGGAGGCCGGTGTGCTTTGAGTAATGGTCAGCGTGCCTTCGGTGGCGGCGGCGTTTTCAATGATTTCGGTGCTGCCATTGGTGCTGCCACCCATCGCGCCAGTGTCGCCGATGTAGGGGCCGACGCCGCCATTGGTGCTCAGAGAGCCGATGGTGCGGGCGCCGCCGCCGGTCTGCAGGATGGAGTTGTATCCCATGTCCACATCGTTGGCAGCGGTAAGCGCCTTGGTGTTTTCCAGGCGAAGAATGGTGGTCTGATCCTGGTCGTAGCCGGTGTTGGCGCTGATACGGACATCACCTGTCCATCCGCTGTTGTCGGCCTTGAGCACGGCGTAGTTGTAGGTTCTACCGCTAGTGTTGTCGTTGGCACCGCCAGCGTCGTCACCATAGAAGGTGATGTTGCCGCTGGTGGTGGTGCCATCGAGAAGGCGGCCGTTGAAGTTGATGTAGTTCTGGCTGCCACCGTTCTCGGCGCCGTCGTTCATGTAAACGAGGAGGCTGTCGTTCAACGTGATGTCTCCATTGATGTTGATCAGATCGCCGTTGCCGACGGTTTCGACCGAGAGCTGTTTCGTCTGGGTGGGGTTGTAAACAACATTGATGTTATGATTGATTTCAATGATGTAATTCTGAACCACATCCTGGTTCGAGATCACCAGTCGCGCCGTCCCCTGGCGGTCAGCAGACCCCAAAGTGATCGTCTTACCCGTCAAATAGCCGGTGCCAAAGACATCCGCCTGATACATGCCATAGACAGTGCCCTGCTTCACGATCAGGTTGCCGGTCCAGTCGGGACTGTTGTTGCGGAACTCCATCTGGCCGATGCCGTCCTTGATGATGTCACCGTTTCCGGTGAGGAAGCCTGCACCATTGCTGAAGCGCATGGTCTGCCCGCTGAGGACGTCAAAGGTGGTGGTGCCCTCGATCGTGATAAAGCCGTTGAGATTCACGGTGCGAACGGCCGGGTTGGCAAAGCCCGCTGGTGTGGCGACACTCGGATCCAGACTGCCGACCGTCACGTAATTGTTGCCCTTGAAGGTGATCCATTCTTCAAGATTCCAGTCCACGGCACCGTTCATCGCTCCCATCTGGATGGCCAGGTTCGTTCCGCTGCGGAGGATCGTGCCATCCGCAAAGGAGTTGTTGGTGCCGAGAATCGTGGAAACCTGAGAGGTTGTGGCCGTGGTATTGTCCCCGTTCAGCCGCAGCGTGCCTTCGCGGATATCGAGCAATCCCTGGAAATTGGCATTGTTTCCAGTGTTCAGCGTGCCTTCCAGCGTCAGTGTTCCAGCGCCGACTTTGACGATGTCACCGCGATACAGAGCGGTGGAAGCCAGGGTTCTGACACGCAACTCGGCTGCGCCATCGACCACGTCAATGGTGCCACCAGCGCCGGTTGCAGTCACACCGCGGTTGCCAAGATCAGCATATCCAGTGCCGGTATAGCGCAATGTGCCGCCGCCAAATGTGATCTGGTCCACGGTGGCCGCGCCAGGATTGACACCGAGCTGGGACACATCGCTGATGGAGAGAATTGCACCATTGATGAAGGTCTTTCCGGTGTAGGTGTTCGCGCCGTTGAACACCACGACACCGGAGGTGCCGATGGTGGCGGCGTCCACCGTGCTAGGGCCTGTGATCGTCACATTGATCGCACCTGTGATAGGCACGTTCACGTTCAGATTGCCGGTGCCGAACTGGTGGAAAATAAGCTCGGAACGTCCGCCCGTTGTCGTGAGGGCCGCGCCAGCACTGCCATTGATGGTCTTGTTTGCCGCTCCAACGTTGCTGCTCACCAGGATGGCACCGCCTGAGGAGGCGATACCGGTGCCGGCAATCGTCAAAACACTGCTGCCGAGATCAATGACGCCGTCTGCGCTGGTGTCAAAACGCAGGGTGCTGATGGTCAGTGCAGAACCGCGCGTGCCGCTGAAGCCAGCACCACCGTTTTCGGAGATGTTGCCGTTCGCAGACCAGCTGGACACATCATTGTTGTAGTCGCTCGCGACACGAATCGTGCCAAAGGAACCCACGTCATTGCCACTGGCGCTGGCCACCATGGCGAAGTCTGTGGCAGTGCGCAGCTGAGAGCCATAGGTCAGCCAGGCAATGATGGCGTCCTTGGCTGCCGCAGTGGAACTGACATTGAAGTCGAGGGTGATCTGAGCGGTGCCGCCTGCCGCGTTGTCCTCGACAAGGTTGGCAGTGGCTCCCAGAGCACGGGTGAAATTGCTGGTGGTGTTGTTGGCATTGGCATTGCCCATGTTGATGGTCATGTTGCGGGCCGTGCCTGCATTGGTGGTGCGCGCCACGATTTCATTGCCTCCGAGGGTGAAATCCAGCACCCGGATGGCGGCATTGTTGGTGGCGAAGGCGGTGGTTGTGTTGGCATCACTGCTGGCCAGTGCGATCACAGTGCCGCCGTCAAACCGCGCATTCAGGCTGGCCACCAGTGCCTGCACCGTGGTGCCGCTGTGGTTAAGAACCAAGGTGCCGCCTGCAAGGACGAAGTTGGCATCCGAAGCAGATGCAAGCCCAGTGTTCTGCAGGATGACTGTTCCGCGACCTTGTTTGAGGAAGCCAAAGTTTGGCGCGGTGGTGCTGCCGGTGTTGCCTGTGATCACCTGATTGATGACCACGGTGCCACCGCTCTGCGCCTGAAGATTGGCCACAATGCTGCCTGTCACAAGCGTGCCTGTGCCAGTGCCGAAAGTCACCGTGCCATTTTCATTCAAACCGCCCACGTATTTGGCTCCCGTGCCAACCATGGACCAGGCGGCCATGTTGAAGGACTGACCGGCCCGGGTCAGGAAGAGAGAGCTGAACAAGTTGGAAGTATTCCCCATCACAAACCCCTGCATCGTTGTGCTGCCATTGATGGCAAAAGAGGTGGTGTTCGAATCTGCATTCGGTATGCGGCTGATGGCGGTGTTCGTCCAGAATCCGCTGCCATCATTGCCCGCAGCATTGGGGTCGTAGTTGATCAACATGTCTCCACGAAGGAGGGAGAGACGCCCGGCAGCATTGTACTGCTTCTCGAAGATGAAGCTCGTCTGGTCGTTGCCTGCGGCAAGGTTGACACGCAGCACTTCATTCTCGTTGGTGCGAACGCCCGCCAGGGTCGGCAGAGTGGAGATCACATCGGCGATAGGAATGGCGTTTCCGCTGCCATCAGCCTTGTCTCCGAAGGTGCCGCGGAAGATGAATGCCTGCATCAGTTCACCCGAAGTGTCGAACTGGACAATGCGGGAGTCGATCTGCGTGATGTCATTGCTGATGGCAGTGTTGCCTCCCACGATGTTGCCGTTGATGATGGTGTTGCTGTTGCCATCGAGGCGGATGCGCGGCGTGAAAATCGTCTGGCCAGCAAGATCCACGTTGTCGATGGTGATGTTGCCAAAATAGTTCAAGGTGCGGCTGAAATTGCGGAGGATCTGCTGATCTCCTGAAAGCACGCCAATATAAATGTCCTCACGCGCGGTTGCGGTGCCGATCTGGACACCCGCAGTGGAGCTGAGATTGCCGCTGCCTGTGATGACAACGCCGTTGCCATCGCCCCCCGCACCGAGTCCGGTGCGACCATTGGTGACCTGCAGATCCCCCTCACTGATACTGGTGATGCCGGTATAAGTGTTGTTGCCAGCCAAAACCAGCTGAGCGAAGCCGGTCTTGAGCAAACCTCCTGTGCCCATGATGTTCGACCGGACATGCAGTGTGCCCGTGCCAATGGCTCCCGAGGTGGTGAGATAATAGCCATTTTGAGCATTGAAGATGGCTTCACGACTGCCGAAATCGAGATTACCGCCCAGAATGTAAGTGGCAGCATCCGCTGTGTTGCCCACTGCAAAAGTGGCGCTGCTGACCATGCCGGAAGAGATGGTCAGGGTGCCGTCCACATAAAGCAGAACCGCGTGATGGTTCGTGTAGCTCGTCAATGCGGTGGTGTTGTTCACTGCGCCGCCGGAACCATTGTTGTCAAAGACTGGACCGAAGCGCAGAGCGTTGATCGCGGTGCTTTCTTTCATCACGGTGGCCAGATCATTGAGGCTCACATTCTGGTTCAAACCCAGAGCGGTGCTGTTGCCCAGGAGTCCGCCGGAGGCCGTGAAGTATTCCGAGTCATCGAGCGGACGAAGGTAGCCGCCCTCATACGTCATGAAGTTGCTGCCACCCAGATATTGCAGGTTGCGCTGCTGGTTCCAAAGATCACTGACGTTGGCATTGTTGAAGCCCAGGATGCGGAAGTCCGTGTCCAGTCCGAGTGGAATGACGCCCCCGAGAATGCCGATGGCGATCTGCTTGTCCGTGGCGATGGTGTTGTTCCCCACCAGTGTGGTGCCAAGAGCACCCACGGCCACGCGGACACTGTCCCCTGCCGCCCCAGTGCCGAAGGTGGAGGTGGCATCCAGATCAACGAACCGCACGACTGAGCCGGCAGAGCGGTTCAGGTTGTTGATGGTGAGCGTCATGTTGGTGCCTGCGCCATCCGTGGGATAAAAGTCCACAATGTTGGTGCCTGACTGAACATTGACCGTGCCCAGCGTTTCCGTGTTGTTGACCGTGCCACCGTTGAGACGCAGCCAGCCATTGCTCATATTGGTGATGGCGCTGTCATTGATGCGGTCATTGTTGTTGCCGCCGGTAGCACCAGAGGTCGCATCGAGACGGTTGGTATTGTCCAGGGTGATCATGCCCCGGCGCTGGAGGTTGATGGTGGTCACACCCGAAAGCACGCCGTTGATGCCATTGAGTGTAAGGCCCCACTCCGCCCAGCCTTCAGCCAATCCCTGAGTGGGGTAGTTCACGCCGTTGATCGCATATGTATGGCTTTCCCAAGGCACGGCGGCGTAGCCGTAACGCAGCACGTTCAAATCTCCGGTGAACGTATTGTTGGCGGTCAGACGCAGCTCGCCGAACCCGATTTTTGTAAAACCACCCAGCCCCTGGATCACCCCGCCAATCACCAGCTTGGATGCAGGCGATTCCGTTGTATTGCCCTGCTCGGCGACGGTGTAGTTGCCAATGGAGTCGGAGATGATGATGTTCCGATCAGCGGTTCCTGTCAGATTGAGTTTCCCATCCAAAAAGGTGGAGCCGTCCTGAATGGTGAAGAAATCAAGCTGAAGGTAATTGTAGCCACTGTTGGCAGCGGCGATCACGCCATTCATGGTGATGTCCACCGTGTTGTGGGTGTTGAACTGGTTTTCAAAGAGCAGACGCGCACCCGTGTTTGCTCCAAGGCCGAGTGCTGCGTTTGTTGCATCCGCCTGAATCTGGCCACCATAGCCGATTTCGATGCCGTTGGTGATGTCCGAACTTTGAATACCGTTGTCCGTAACCGAAGCGGACACTTCATGCCTGAAGCGCACGCTGCTGCCACGGATCACCAGACTGTCGAGCGCACTGGAGAAGCTTGCGTCTGCAAACACCATGTTGTCCGTGCCATTGCGACCTCCGATGATGGTGAGGATCTTGTTGTTGCCTGCGATGACCGGGCGATTGCGGGTAAACGCCCCAGTCAGGCCGTTGGCGTTGCTAAGATTGGTGTCATACGTGCCGATCACGAAGGCTGACGCATTGACTGTGCCGCCGCTGTTGATGGTGGCGTTGTCATCGAGGGTCAGGAAGGAAATCTGCCCTGTGCCGGAGGAATTGCGCAGAGCGCCCGTGCCATTGAAGCCCGTGCCGGAGATTTTGAAGATTTCACGGAAAGGATCGCTGTCATCTCCGAGATTGAGCGCCTGACCACGCAGATCCACCGAGGCTCCGGCAGCGACGACGGTTTCATTGCCAACCCCAAAAGCCCCCAGCGCACGCGTACCACCGACATAGAGGATGCCCTCGTTGACCATGATCTGACCGAGGAGAGTCGCGCCCTTGTTGATGCCGGTGTACCCATCATAAACGTCAGAGAAGTTGTTGGCGCTGATCTGCATGATGCCGGAGCCGGTCTTGGTGAAACCATTTTGCGCATAAACAATGCCAGAGATGTTCAGACCGACACTGCCAGTATTGGCTGCCACCGGGATATTGAATGTGAGACCGGCCGCCGTCGTGTTGTTCATGGTCTGCTTGCCGCTCAAGGTGCCCGCTGCAGCTGCAAGGGTCGTCACGGTGGCACCATCATTGTAAGTGATGTATTCGCCGGTGTTACGGCTGTCATTGAACTGCAGAATGCCTGAACCACCGATGGTGGTGATGCCGCGCACATTGCCCAGTGCATTATTGTTCCCGTTGATCTGGATCGTGCCGCCGTTGACGACGATGTCGCCATAGAAGTTGCTGTTGTCGTCGTCGAAGAGCACCACCCCTGAATTGCCGGTGTCGAGAATGATCGTGCCATCCCCGGTGATGGTGCCCGTGTTGTAGACAGCTGTATTGGTGGTGAGGAAGCGAAGCACCGACCCGGCCCCCATGTTGATGACGTTGCCCTGAGGCGAGACGCCGTAGCCGCCAAGGAAAGCGTTGGTGGCAACGGTCGGCGCGGCCGCCGTGCCGCCCACCTGGATTTCCCCTTCATTCAGGTTGAGAGCACCGCTGTAGGTGTTGAGGGCATTGAGGTAAACCTTGCCCGTGCCTGATTTGGTCAGAATCTGTGCACCTGTATTGTTCTGAATGACGGCATCAATTTGGAGCGCCCTCGCGCTGTTTTGCAGGATGATCAGAGTCTCAAGACCGGCCGTCGTCGCAGCATTCTGAATGAAGCCGTTGCTGATGATGACATCCCCCGCGTTCACGTTGGGGGTGATGAGAAGGCCACCGCCCGTCATGGCCAGCACTCCTCCACCGAGATTAAGGGTGCCGCCACCGGCTGTGTTGAATCGCAGAGTGTTGGCAGCCGTGCCTGTGATTGAGAAATTAGTCACGTCCACGTTGTTCGTGGCCGCGTACGTGTTCACGCTGTAGGCAGTGTATGCGGTGACCGGACCGTCGCCACCGTTGGTGGAGTTCATCGCCCAATCGGTCTTGCCCACAGTAGCGTAGCCACCAAGAATGCCGTTCGTGTTGGTCGTGTCCACCTGCGCGATGCCCGCAGCACCGAAGTCGATCGTGCCGCCGACATTGCGCGTGATGGCATTCATGCGGAGAACAGAAGTGCCGCTGGTGCGGGTGACCGCGTTTGAGCCAGGAGCGATCGTGGTGGCACTCACCACTTCGACATGGCTGCCACCGCTCAGATTGATGGTGCCGCCGGAGGTGCCGAGGATCTTGGTCTGGCCGGCAACGTTGGCATCCACACCTACTGTTGTCAGAGCGGTGATGGTGCCCAGCGTCAATGCAGCGCCATCTGCCAGCTTGCTGTTGTTGTTCGTTCCGTATTCAAGCTGGAGTATGCCGTCGCGGACCACTGTCTGCCCCGTCCAACCGGCACCGTTCGAACCGGAGAGGATGAGAGTGCCTTTGCCAAAGAAGAGCAAGGTACCAGCGCCGGTGAGCGAGGAGGTTGCATTGTTGAATTCCAACGAAGCGCCGGCATCCACGGAAAGGCGCAGCTGAGCGGACAACGTGATCAGACCACTCATGATGCTGCTGCCACTGGTGACTCCAAGACCACCATCTGCGGTGGAGTTGGTGAAGGCATTGGCGAGGGTGATGCCGCTGCGGATTTCCAAGCCATTGCCTGAAGCACCGTTGACCGTGATGGTGCCGGTTCCCAATGCATTGCCAGCGCGGATGGCCAGCGTGCCGGCGGTAATTGTCGTACCACCCGTGTAGGTGTTCCCCGCGCTGGGATCAATGACCCACATGCCGCCGTCGACTTTCGCAAGGGAGGTGGCTCCGCCTTGATCGGTGATCTTGAGGCTGAAGGTATTGTCGCTGATCGTCGTCCCACCCAAGGTGAGTGTGCGCGCGCCGTTGCCGGTGAATGCGATGGAGCCTGTGTTGCTGAAGGTGAGGGTCGGTGCCGTGGTGCCAATCAGAGTGCCGGAAGCATTGATACGAGCAGCCAGAGCGCCGAGTCCCATGGTGAAGAGACGATCGGTGCTTTGATTCGTCAGGCCCTGCCAGGTGAGAATACCGCCTTGATTTGCCGCAGTGTTGCTCACGAAGACGAGATTTCCTGCGGCATTGCTTGAAGCGCCGACGCCGCTCGCGATCCCGCCGTCGGCAAGATAGTAGATGGTCATGCCTGCGCTGGCAGTGGCACCACCGGTGGCACCGATGGTGGTGATGCCCGTGTAAGTGTTGCGTGCGCTGCTTGTCAAAGTCGCAGCAGTGGAGGATGACACCGTGCGAGTGAGGTTCCCTTCACCCGAGAAGAAGCCGTTCATGGTGCTGCTGGCCCCTGTGATGGAGAGAGTCTGGCCGGAAACTATTTCAGCCTCAGTCAGCACATCGCCCGTCAGGGTGGCAATGGTTTCGGAGTTGATGATTCTCAACTTCGCGGTGCCGGAGTAGATGCCGTCGCCGCCATCTCCATTGAGAGCCACACCGACAGTGTCCAGAATTGCCGCACCACCGGCGAGTTCAAGAGTGCCATTGTTGATGATGAGAGTTCCGGTGAAGGTGTTTGCGCCACTGAGGCGCCAGGTGCCAGCCCCCTCTTTGATCACCGCCGTAGCCTGGCTGGTGGTAGGATTGCTGATGATACCAGCAATGGTGTTGGTCAGGGTGTTGGAGCCATCAAGCAGCCAGTTATGCGTGCCCGTGGTTCCAGAGGTGAGTGCACCGTTGATGATGATCTGCTTCACTCCGTTGTTGATCAACTGGCCACCCGTGGTGTTCCCGGTTGCGGCAGTGACCAGTGCCCAGGTGATGTTGCTGGCAAAGGTGGCGACTCCAGCATTGGGGTCATTGAAAATGATGGTGCCCACGTCAGCACTGTTGGGTGCGATCGTGTTGGTGCCCTGGCCGAAGCCGCCATCACCAATCTGGTCGCCGTTCCCATACTGATCGTAGCGGCGGCCATTGAAGTTGTTGCTGCCGAGAGTGATGCTGCGAGCCACATTGGTGTTGCCCATGACGCTGGTGTTTTCCGAGCCGTCGCCAAGATCCCCCTGCAGTTCAAGCATGCCGACATTGACTGTGATGCTTCCGCTAAAATCATTGCCGGCGTTGGTCAGAGCCCAGCGGCCCGAGATGCCGTAGCGGTCATCGTCAGTCACATTGCCCATGGCGATGGAAAGGACATTGGCCCCCTGAGAAATGACACCCGTGATCTGGTTGGTGATTGGGTTGAAGTAACCACCAGTCTGACCGGTAAGTTGAAGGGTGTTGGTGGCGGTCGCAGTAATGCTGCCGCTGAGAATGAGCGCTCCGCTGCCATTGGCGGTGATACGGTTGCTTCCAGTGCTGGTAATGGTCGCAGCAGTACCGGCCAGAATGATGTTTCCAGCATAGGTTTCCCCCGCTCCGACATAGTCAATGGAACCGGCACCGGTGCCGGCACCGAGTGTGACCGAGCTGAAGGAGCCGATGGCATTGGCGAGGTTGGCGGTCTGGATTCCACCGCTGCTGTTGTCAGAAAGCCTGCCGAGCAGCAACGCACCAGTGTTGGTATTGGTGCCATACATGGCCATGAAGTTGCCACCACCAAGAGTCAGATTGCCCGAACCTTGGAATGAGCCCGCGATCAACTGAGTCCCGCCGTCGTCGACGGTCAGCGTCTGACCAGCACCAATGAGAGTGATGGCACCACGCTGCATGTAGAGCTGGCCAATGGTTTCCGTATTGGCAATGCTCAGTGTAGCACCGTTCAGAACGTGAGTGTCATTGTCATCGTGCATGGCCGCGCCATTGGCGAGGACGACCGTGCCTTTGTCAATGTAGGTGCTGCCGCTATTGAATGTATTGACACCGGCGAGGGTGGTGACTCCCGAATTTTGGAAGACCCACACGTTGTTGCCAGAAAGCACCCCGTTGTAGGTGTTGCTGGCGCTGCCGCCAAACACCACGACGCCGTTGTTAACGATGTTCAGCAGATGAGTGCTGTCAGCGTTGACGAGGGTGCTGTTGATGAAAAGAACGCCGCCCCCTTCAGATTGAAGAATGGCGACCTGGGTGTTGGGAGCTCCCGTGGTGGAGCCAATGGTCAGATTCCCGGTCAAGGTGATGTTGCCCAGCCCTTGGCGCAGCAAAGTGGCATTGCGGGCCGTGGTGCCATCGGTGTTGGGATTGAGCGTGATGTTGTTGGCCACAATCGTGTCTGCAATCAGGTGCCAGCGCAGGTCGGTTGAGCCACTTGTCGTGGACTGCAGAATCACATCGCCCGTGCCGAGAGATCCGGTGTAAGTATCATTGCCGATGCGCAGAGAGACGCCTGCATTGACGGACTGCAGCCCCACAGTGGTCGTGCCGGTGTAGGTGTTGTCCGCGGTCAGATATACCGTGTTACGAGACTGGATGAAATTGCCAGTGCCGGAGATATTGCTGCCCAGCACCAGGTGGCCGTCGTTGGTGTTCGTGATCAGAGTGCCGTTGTTGACGATATCCGAACGGCTGCCGATGCCCCCAGCAGAGTTGTTGCCAAATTGAACGGTGGCGTTGGCGCCGATGGTGAGAGTGCCGTTCAGCTGGTTGGCCGCATTGGTCAGCAGCAAGGTGCCTCCCACGATGGTGCTGTTGACGGTAAGACCGGTTCCAGGTGCCGAAATGATCTGCCCGCTGAGCACATGATTGAAGGCGGAGTTGAGACTGATGGTGCTGGCACTTCTCAACACCAAAGGAGCGGACAGCGTCTGCGCTGCTCCGCTGCTGATGGCCAGCGTGCCCCCATCGAGATTCAAGAGTTCGGTGATCGTGCCGCCCGCAGCGACATTGATTTTGAGCGTGCCGCCCGCATTCACCGAAGTGAGGTTTGCCCATCGGTTGGTGACAGCCGTGGCAGCAGCCCCAAGTCCGGCGTTGTTTTGGATTTCCAGAATTCCTCCTCTGACGGTCACCCGGCCTTGGAAGGTATTGGTGCCGGTGATGATGGTGGTGCCGGAACCAAGCTGCTCAAGGTTGCCCGCGCCTGAGATGACAGCGGCAATGGTCAGCGAGTTGCTGCGGTTGAAGCCGAGGGTGCCATTGTTCAGGATGGCTCCGCTGCCCACCATGCCCGCAGCGCTGCCACCAGCGGTGCTGTCGCCAAGCTGGAGGTAGCCGTAGCCAATGTTGGTGGCGCCCGTGCCGGTCATGTTGTTCGTGAGCAAGGTACGCCCGCCACCGGTGGTGGTGAGGATGGTGTTGGCAGTGCCGTCCACGTTGGAGAGCACCAAATCACCAAAGACATTGTATTGATTGATGATCAGTTCATTGCCGGCGCCGGAGGTGAGGCTGGCCGAAATGGTGGAGGTATGTGCGCCCACGCTGCTGCTGACAAGAATGCCGCCCGTTTCAAGAGCCATCGTTCCGGTAATGTCAGCATCATTTGCTCCGCTAAAACGAACGCTCGCCGTGCCGGCACCTGCCACCGCGCCTGCGGCGGTGATGTCCGTATTGAGATTCGTGCCGAAGGTGTCCGTGGAATAGCTGGTGAGTCCGGAAATGGCAGCACCCGCTCCGTTTGAAACTGCCCAGGTGCCACCGCCAAACGTGGCCCAACCGCCGAGGATGCCACTGGCGCCATTGACAGTACTTGTCGCAGCAGCGCTTGTGCCCACGGTCAGGGTACCACCCGCCGCACGCGTGATGGCTCCCAGATTGATGCCTGCGAAGCCAGAAAGCTGGCTATACTCGGTCTCAGCATTGAAATGGATCAATGATTCAACGGATGATGCCCCTGCATTGAGGGTCGTGGAAGCAACGGACTCCAGGATTCCAGTTCCCGTGCTGATGATGCGAATGGTGCCGCCGTTCAAAGTCAGCGCCCCGACCGATGGCAGGATGTTGTTTCCTGCACCATAGTTGAGAATGATGGTCGAATTCGACGAGAGCGTGATGCCTCCGGTGTGAGCGAGGTTGCCAGAGAGTGTCAAGCCGCCGAAGTTGCTCAGAACCAGTGCACCTGCGCCGCTTGTAGCCCCAGAGAATCCAGTGGCGGAGACCGCACCGCTGCGAGCTTCGCGGAGGGTCAGCCCGAGTGTAAGCACCGCATTGCCTGTGCCGGCGAGCGACCCGATGGTGTCAGCCAATGTGACGGTGAGCTGAGTGCCGGTGCCGTTGAGATTGATACGGGCGCCATTAATCCCCGTGCTGTTGAAAGCACCACTTGCAGCATTGAGAGTCAGGGCCGCGTTAGTTCCCACATTGATGGTGCCACCAAAGCCCGTGCTGCTACCCGTCAAAGACAAGGTTTGTCCTGCGACGGTGGAATTGACGTTGATCACACTGTTGAGATTGCCGGTGAACACTGTCCCGATGGTCTGAGTGTTTTGATCCATGAGCGTCAGCGAACCGTTGACGAGCTGAATGGTGCCACCGGTGGATGAGGCAGCAAAACGGGAGACGGTTTGTGAGGTGCCGTTCACATCCAAGATGCCACTGACGCTGCGAATGCTGCTGCCCAGCGCCAGTGTGCCGTTTCCGCCTGTTCCTGGAGCACCAACACCAGCCGAAGCACTATAGATGCCCATGCGCAGAATGCCGCCGTTGGAGATGGTCTGTCCGGTGTAGGTGTTGGCACCACGAATCTCCAATGTTGATGAACCGTCCTTCTGGAAGTCCCCTGCACCTGAAATGACGCCCCCGAAAACGGAGCTGGTGGAGGTGCTGGTGATGAGCCTGATGCCTGCCGTCTGGAGCACGATCAAGCCATCCACGCCATTGATGTAATTTGCATAAAGGCCACCGACGTTGCCACTGGGGAAGACACGAGAGGCACCTTTGCCACCACCTTGGAGAATGGCGATGGTATCATTGACCGTGACTCCTGAGGTGAATACGCCCCCATTGTTTTCGAGGAACAAGGTTTGCGCAGCGTCGAGACCAAACGCCCCAGAAGTGTTAAATCCGCCCTGGTTAACCAGGAGGGTTCCATCAAACGTAGCGCCATCCGAAACCGGATTGGTCCAAGTAAAGGTGCCTGAACCTTCCTTGATGAGCCAGGTGCCGCCAGCACCAAAGATCTGACCGTTGTATGTGGAGGTGCTGTTGTCCCCGCCGATGGCCAGCGCACCGATGCTGGTGCCGATAGTTCCGGCACCAAAACCTCCAGTGGTGAGAGCACTGAGGTTGATGGTGGTGCTGGTGCCGTTGCCGCCACTGAGAGAACCCACACGCTCAAACGGCGTAAGATTGGTGGCATTGACTGCAAAGTTCAGCTTCTGAGTGCCCGAATTTGCAAAGACGATCTGAGAGTTGTCGCTCAAGACATCTTGGAAGGCATACCTGGCACCGTCCCAGATGCCGCCGCCCGCCCAGACCGTTCCTGCATTGATCGTGGTTGCACCAGAATAGGTGCTGAGTCCGGTCAGGAAAAGGTCGCCTGCACCATTTTTGGTAAAGCCCCCGAGCCCTGTCATGGCACTGCTCAGCACGCTGGTGGGAGTGATTGTCAGAGTAGGAATGTTGGTGACGGTCGCACCGGGGAGCTCATTAATGAGCACGTTGTTGCCATCGATGATCTGCAGGATGATGCCGGTTGCGTTGGTCATGCCGGTGCTGCCGGAGATCAGCATGCCGGCAGCCAGTCCCGCAGTGCTCGAATCCAGTTTAATGACGCGGAAAGTGTTGTCGGAATCCGCCAGACCACTGATGATGGTGGGGGTGCCATTGGTGTAAGTCGTGGTCAGCGTGGCCCCGCTGCCAAGAGCGAGGATGGTGTTGCGGGTGCTGGTCAGTGAAGTGATGGTTTGGTTCGAATTCACGCCGAAAACCGTGTTCCAGCCCGCATTTCGAACATTGGCGGAGCTGGCAAGCGCCGCACCGCCGGAAAGAATCAACCCACCGCCCGACTGTCCGCCGTAGGTGCGGATGAGCACATCCCCGGTGAAGTCAGTGGTGCCCGCCAGAGTTTGCGTTCCGCTGCCCAGCTTGGTAAGACCACCTGTGCTGCCTCCAGTAATGGCGCCTGAGAAGACCGCGTCGGCGTTGTCCAAGCCCAGGGTGAGAGCGCCGGTGCCCGTCAGCAGGACATTACCGCCGTTGCTGCCACCGCCGGAAAGAGATCCCAGCGTTTCGCTGTTGCCGTTCAGATCCAGAGCGACCCCGGCGGTGTTCGCCAGCACCACGCCAGAACGATCTGGAATGATGGAGATGGGGCTGGCACTCGCGATTTGAATGACTCCGGTGTTGATGATGGTGCTGCCCGTATAAGCATTGCCACCCGAAAGGTACAGCATGGAGGATGCACCATCCTTGACCAACGACACCGGACCGCGCTGAACGAAGCCATCCGTGTCCCCAATGGAACCGGTGAAGGTAAATATGCCTGTGGACGAGCCCGTGAAGGTCAGCGACTTGGCCCCGGAAACCGTGGAGGTGGTGTTGCCGGTAAATGTCAGTGCACCAGTGCCATCATTCTCAATGACTCCGCCACCGGTGGTGCCTGCGAGATTGATAATTCGGTCGGTCGTTTCACCGGCCCCTGTGTAAATCAGTGTGCCAGTGTCCGCGCCTGAACCGAGAGACAATGTGCCGTTCGCCGCCGTGGTCTGCGCGCCCAGACTGCTGCTGCTCGAACCACCAGAAACGTTGTTGATGGTGCTGACACTCAGCGCGCCGTTTTTGATCCAGGTGCGGCCCGTATAGGTGTTGGCACCCGTCAATGTCAGAGTGCCGGTTCCTGCTTTGGTGAAGTTCAGGGTGGAGTTGGAGCTGTTGGTGATCGTACCACCAAAGGTCGTGCTGGAATTGTCGCCTCCTGCCGTGAATGTCGAATTAGTGCCTGAAGCCGTGTTGGTGACTGTGCCGCCTGCAACAGCACTTTCACTGGCCAGAGAGCCAACTGCGCCATTGAAACCGTTCATGTCCAAGGTGCTGCCTGCAAGCACAGTCAGGGCAGTCAGGGTGGGCAGCGCATCGTTGAGGCCGTAGGTGATCTTGCCGGCCGTAATCGTCGTGGCTCCGGCGTATGTATTGGCAACTTTGAACGTCAGATTGCCAGCGCCTGTTTTGTTGATGCCGGATGCTCCCGTTCCCGTCAAGGGAGAGCTGATATCCAAGGTGGCCAGAGTTGGGGAAAGAACCTCGCCATTCCACTGCACAGGACTGATATCGAAAGTGCGAACCGCTCCGTTGAGATCGACGGCACCGAGTCCGAAGAACACCAGCTGGTTGGTGGTGGCGGTGGCATTGGCATTCACAGAGAGGGTGAACTGTGTCCCGTTGACAATCGAGGCGATCGTTGCACCGGCTGGCACGCCAAGCCCGATGACCGGCGTACCAACAACCAGTCCTGCCGTGCTTGTGACTGTCACCGTGGCGTTGCCACTGGTGGTGTTGGCGGTCATTACCACGCCGAGCTGTGAAACCGCCCCGAGGTTTTGGGAGGTTGCGCTCAAATTGCCATTCAAGGTGAAGGCACCTGTGCCAACGTTCAGGACCGGCGAGTTGCCACCGTTGTTGTTAAACACCACGCCGCCAACAGTCTGATTGAAGTTGTTTGTGTCGAATGTAGCACCGCCCTGGATGGTCAGGATGCCAGTGTGTGCCATTTGATTGGCAGCCCCCAGAATGACCTGCGTGTTGCGGTCCGTGTAAGCCGCCGGATTGCTGCTGTAGCCACCCGATACGGTCAGATTCCCAGGCACGGCAAAAGTCGTGACTCCATCCGCCAAGGCATTGTTCAGGACGATTCGCCCTGAGTTCACCCAGGTGCCACCCGTGTAGGTGTTCGAACCGGTGATGAACACATCATTGGTGGCGTTGATAGTCCCGCGGCCCTGATTCCCATCAATCACAAGCGCCACCGCGCCACCTGCCGCATTGTTGACGATGTTTGCAGAGATGGTGACGTCCGCATTGCCGGTGTTGTCCGCCTGATTATTGAGCCAGCTCAGGGCATGGAGGTAGAGATCGGCCGGACTGGAAGTGGTTCCGGCGGTCAAGGAACCATTGATGATGTTGATACTGTTGGCAGAGGCTGTGGTGGCGACAGGTGAGGCGATCAAACCGCCGCTGGCCAGCGTCAGGGTCTTGCCGCCCAGATCCAGCACGCTGCCGGCAGTGGCCCCTGTGTTGGCCTGAAGGTTCAGGCTGTTGAGAGTGACGTCTGCCGTCAGGGTCGTGGTCGATCCTGCAACTGGCAGCAGGATGCGCACATTGTCCGTGGCTGTGCCGGTGAAAATGGTGCTGGGCGAGTAGCCTGCATAGCCATTGTTGGTCAGACCACCAACCCCCTGACTTGGGGTATAGGTTGCAAACTCACGCTCAAAGGTGGCCCATCCGCCGATGATGTTATTGGAGAGGCCGTCACCGATGTTGGTGGTGGCAACGCCATTGAGATTGGAGATGAAGAGGCGCTGCAGGGCGGAAATATTGCCGTCGATGTTCAAGAACCTCACCGTGCCATGCTGTCCGACCGCCTGCGTAAACTTGGCGAAGGTGACGTCCGACTGGTTCACATTCGAGCCAGGTTCCGCGAAATCAATGATGCTGCTGCCATATCCGAGGGTTACTTCCCCGAGTTGTTCCGTGCTGTAGAGCGAGGCTCGGCTGCGCCATTGGAACATGGCTCCGTTCAGAGTGATTTTAGCCGCGTCATTGATGCGGTCTGTGAGGCTCACCGACTCAACGGTGATATTGCCGGTGGTGACCAGCAAAGTGGAGTTGGAAATTTCAATGGAGGACGTTCCGCTCCACCTTCCACCATCAATAAGCTGAGTGCGTCCGCCGTTGAGAAGGGTGGCACCGGTGTAGGTGTTGTCGCCATAGAGATTCCAATCAACAGAAGAACCAGCAGCACCGGACCGCACCACAGCAATGTTGCTCTGCAGCACATTGCCATTCCCAATGGCACCACGGAAACTCACATTGGCCGTGGTCAGCGCCAAGGTGGCCTGGGAGGCCGAAGTATTGATGACATAACCGGCTGTATTGGCTGCAAATCCGTCATTGACGGCCAAGGATCCAGTCTGGGCCTGGAGATTGTTGATGTTCTGCACCGTGCCGTTGAGGTCAAGATTGCCTCCAAGAAGCTGCATCGTCTGGTTTGAAGTCAGGCTGAAATCCGTGCCATCAAGCTTCAGCGTGCCCTGGTTGACCGTGACCGTGCCGGTAAAGGTATTGCCAGCGGCAAGCGTCAGGGTGCCCTCGCCCGACTTGGTGAGGCCTCCGCTGGTTCCGGTGATAGCGACGCCCAAGGTCAGATCTCCAACCGTGTAAACAATCAGTTCCCGATTGCTGGCTGCAGTGAGAGTTCCCGTGCCGGAGATTCCGCTGTTGCCGGCCTGCACCAGCAGCGCACCGCTTTCCAAGGTCAGAACGGCGCCGCCTGAGAGGGTGATGCCGCCACCACTGCCAATTTGCAGGGAGTTGATGGAAAGAGAGGCCGCCAAATTTGCGGCACTGGTCAGGTTCACATTGGTACCAGCAGTCGAGAGACTGGTGACCTGTTCGGAACCACTCAGAAGACGCAGCCGGTTGGTTCCAGCATTGGCGCCTGCAGCGGCGGAGTCTGCCGTGACGAATCCAATGCCCGCTCCAGTGATGCTGGTGTCTCCGATGGCCCAGCCCAAGATCGATTTGTTGGTCGTGCCGGTGGCTCCCAGCTGGCCCGTGAAGGTGTAGGTGGCGGTGCTGCCCTGAATGGTGGCCACATTGGCGCCTGCCGCATTGCCAAAACCGTCCGCACGGATGAGCAGCGTGGAGCCGACATTGCGCGTCACCGCAGCGGTGGTGAAGTTCAGCTGCTGGCCTGCACCGGCATCCAGCGTGAAGACCAGCGCGCCAGCATTGATGCTCATGGCACCCGTGGTCGTTTCTGTCGTGGTGGCGGAGCTGCTGCCGATGAGTCTGAAATCGGAGCCTTGGAAATTCAGCGCTGCATTTCCAAGACGGTTGCTGACGTTGGTGCCGGAATTGTCGAGCACCAGGGTTCCAACGTCATGCACATAGATCGTGCGAGCGGACCCCTGGCCGGAGCCCAGCGTGCCGAAGGTGCCTGTACCGTTCAAGGACAAGGTGCCTTGCTTGACCATGACATCCCTGCCAGAAAAGGCGTTTGCCACCTGAATGTTCAGCGTTCCTGTTCCGAACTTGTTAAGCTGGTAGATGCCCAGCGTTCCCGTGTTGGTGAAGCCTGTGGTGGTGATGTTGGTGGTGCCTTCACCGCCGATCCCGACCCAGGCATGCCGGCTGGAGCCAGCCGTTCCCACCTGGCCCAGCACACCGCCGGTAATGTTCAACGTGGCACCCGCATCCGCCGCCAGGGTCACGGCACGCATCTGGCCGTCTGCCGTGGATGTCGCGATGGTGATGAGACCAGACACGGTGTTGGTCCCTGATGTGCTGCGGATGGCTCCACCACCGTTGATGCCATTGTTGGTCGCATTGTTGGAGGCATTGATGAAAATGCCATCTGCAACCGTCGCTCCGCCGGTCAGCTCGAGGGCAGAACCGACGTTTGACATCAAGATACCACCTGCGGAGGTTGTGATGGTAGGATTCGCCCCAGTCGTATTGGCGCTGAGAGTGATCGTCGTGCCACTGACGGCGGTGATGAATGTGTCTGCGGCAATTCCCGTTCCGAACACCAGCTGGCCCACCCCATAATTGGCTGTGCCACCGGTCGGCGTGAGGACGCTCTGACCGGAGGCACCCGTGGTCGCCGTCGAACTGGTGGTGGACGATGCATTGCCCAGCTGGTTTCCATTGGAAATTCTCAGCACGCCCTGCTGAACAAACATGACCCCGTTCCAGCCGGTCTCAGGGGATGTCAGCTCAAGGGTGCCGAGGTCATACTTCCTCAAGGCATTGTTGGCAGATGCAAAGGTGAAAGCGTTGTTCAGCGTCAGCGTGTTGCCCTGTGTCACTTCAATTTCACCTGCGGCGGAATTGAGGTTGAAAGTGCGGGAGCTGGCAAAGGTGCCGGTGGCACGGAAACCATAGCCAAGATTGTTGCCGCTGAGACGGATGATGTTGCCTGCATTGCCCAATGCGGCGTCGGAGGATGCGGCAATCAACCCGGCTGTGATGTCGATGAAGGACCCGCCACCGCCAAAGGTGTTGCCCGTATTGGTCAAGGACAGCACACCGCCGCCTGATTTGGTGAGAACCACCGCCGAAGCACCCGTCGGACCACCTGATAGCACGCCGCTGAGGGTCAATCCATCAAGCTGCAGTGAAGTGCTGCCATTCACCACATTGAAAGTGGGGCCCTGATTGGAGGAGACCGTGTTGAAGGCGATGTTGTCAGCCAGAAGCAGGCCGTAATTGTTGTTGTTGGTCACGGTCAGACCGTTGCCCAGCAAGGATGAGGTAAAGCTGCTCGGCGCAACCACCTTGTTGACAGCCAGCGGGTAGTAATCGCTGGTGCCCGCGCGTCCGATGGTAAGCGACAAGGCAGTGCCTGTGACTGTGGACTCCCAGGTGATGCCACCGAGATTAATCGTCTCGAACCAACCGGTTCCATCCCCATCGACCAAAAGTGAGAAGGAGGTGCTGGTGTTCAATGCACCGATGTCGATCGTAGCGGCGGTGTTGATGCCGTTGAGATTAATCCCGGTGATGTTGCCCAGACCTGTCTTGCTGACGGTGTTGGCACCCGTTCCACCGATGGCAGTGACCGAGCCAATGTTGGCAATGGGTCCGCCGAGCACCACATTGAGAAAGGGCGTGGGAATATTGATCACAACGCCGGTGGTGGGCAGGGTGTCAAAGCTTAGAGCACCGTTCAAGGTGAGCGTGGGCAAGTTGGTGCCGGTGTTGTTGAAGATTGGGCTGCCAGCAAAGCTCATGGCATTGGCCACCGCACGGCTGTTGTTGTCCACCAGAAGGGTGGTGCCGTCTGCAAACGCCACAGCGCCCACCCCCAGCGGACCGGAGAGAAGCGAATTCGGAACGGTGGAGGTGCTGCTGGCCGAGAGCAGGATCCCGCCGCCCTGCACCAGCATTCCGCCGTCAAAGGTGCTCTGACCGCTGAGCTGGAGCAGGCCGTTGTCGGTTTTAATGATTTTGGCCCCTGTGCCAGTGATGGCCGAGGAGATGCTCAGTGAAGCAGTGAGCTGTGTATAAGCCTGACCGTTCAGTGTAGGTGCCTGGATGCTGAAGGTGTTGTTTCCGCTGCCAAGGGCCAGGAAGCCGCCGTTGATCGTAGCAACCGTGGAGGCATTGTTGCTGGTGACAGTGATCGGCGCGGAGGAAGTGAGCGTCAGGATGCTGTTGGTCTGATTCGTGATGGTGGGTGTGCCAGAGCCGCCATTGTTGTTGAATGTGATGCTCTTGAGCGTGTTGTTCAGCCCCAGGCCGCCAGCCAGTGTGAGGGTGGAACTGCCAACCAAAGTGACATCATTGGATGCATCGATCTGCCCAACGTTTGTAAGCATGGTGACCACCGCGTTGTTGATGGTCAGACCACCCGCAGGGAGAACCACCCCGCTGCCGATCAAATTGAGCGTGCCCTGATCCACGACCGTACCGCCCGTGTAGGTGTTGTTGGCAGACAGGTTGACAATACCAGTGCCGGACTTCACGAAAGTCACTTTGTTGCCAGCGCCATTGTCTGCGATGACTGAATTGATGATCAGGTTGCTCATGCCGACGCTGAAAGTAAGCGCACTGCCGGCGGCCGTGGCCACCTGGCTGAGTGTGACCTGAGTGGGACTGTCCACCGACACGACATAAGTCCCCGCAGGGATGCCGGTGCCGGTAAGGGTCATGCCCGGAGCGATGCCTGTGGTGGAGTTCATCGTGATCTGAGCCGATCCCAATGCGGTGGTGCCGCTGACAAACGAACCCGCGGTGAAAGTTTGGTTTTGCGCATTCGCCGTGGCATTGGTGCTCAGGGTGATCTGCGTCAGGCTGTCCACGGAAAGGACTGTGGTTCCGGGGGCGAAATTGGCATTGGCCAGGGTCATGCCTGGCTGGATGCCAATCGTTGAATTCATGATCACCACGGGAGAACCAGCAACAATGCCACCGGCAGAATTGGGATTGGTAAACGATGGATTGGAGGTGCTGGTGTTATAAACAATGAGCTCCCGAGTCCCGCTCGTTTCCGTGCCACCGGCGGTGATCACACCCCGGATGGCCGTGGTGCCAAAGCTGGTGTCAAAGGCGTTGTTGGTGCGCAAGATGCCACCGAGTTCGAGGTTCAGGACATCGCTGCCGCTGGTGAAAGCAATGTTGTTGGTGAAATTGCCGGTCAATCGAAGCATGCTGGCGGTGGTGGTGCCAGAGAGGGTGGTGGTCAGCGGAGTCACCGAGTAAGTTCCAAGGTCGGTGATGTTGCCGCTGCCAAACACGGCCGAATAACCGGCAAAGCCGCCGTTCCCCACCGTGCCCACACCATTGGTGGTGTTGTAGGCGGCGTAGTCGTTGGAGTTCGAAATGGCCCAGGCTCCCAGAACGCCATCACCATAGGTGGTGGGCGCAGACGTGAAGACGATGCGCGGGACGTTGCCAATGCTGCCGAGCGCGGTGGAGTTCAGGAAATTCACGGTCGAACCCGCGGAACGCGTCAGGCTGGCAATGGTCAGATCCATGGCAGAGAAGGCACCGGCAGTGCCGGTGCCGCCGGTCGCGGCCTGAATGCTGTTGGCGCCCTGCGCCAAAATGATGTCGCCCAATTTTTCAGTGGCCATCGTGTTGACCCGGCCGTTGATCTGAATGTTGCCCCCCCGAAGTGTGATGGAGATGCCGTCGCCAATGCGGTCATTGTTCTGCGTCTGCAGGCTGCTGTTGCTGGTGGCGACCAGGGTGGCTCCATTGATTTCAATGGCCGAGGTGGTGAGGAGCGAGCCATCATTTTCAAGCGTGGTGGTGCCGCCCAAAAGCGAGGTGGTGCCGGTGTAGCTCTGCGCCGTCTCCAGCGTGAGGGTGCCACCTGCGACGCGGCCCAGGTTGATGCCGCCAGAAATGATCCCCCCGAAGGTGCCACCGCCGTTGGTCACAAAGGTGCTGGTGGTCAAAGAGGTGTTGGTCAGCGTTCCAGCCGTGTTGGGCATGTTCCCGCCACCAGTCAGATTGCCGATATATTGAGAGCTGCCGTTGAGATCCACGGTGGCACCGATGCCGATATTAAGACTGTTGACTGCCGGGAAGATGGCATTGAGCCCGGCGTTGAGCTGCAGGGTGCCACCCATGACATTGGTGGTGCTGTTGTAGTAGCTGGTGCTTTCAAGGCTCAAAGTACCAGCTCCCACCTTGCTGAGCTGGCCGTTGATCAAAGCGGAGGTCACATGCAGTGTGGTGCCGGCCTGCACCTGGAAAAAGCCGCCGCTGCCGCCCAGGTTCACCTGTGAGACAGCCAGCGTGTTGTCACCGCCGGTGCTGATGAGAGACCCCGTGGTCAAAGTGAGCACACGGTTGCCGGTGCTGGTGATGGACAGGCCGCTGCCGTTGATCTTCAGAGCATTTAACGTGCGCGACAACGACACATTGGCCGAACTGGTCACGTTCATCGTGTCGCCGTTGGCCGCACCATTCAGATTGTTGGTGTTGTTGTAAGCAGTGAAAGCCACCACACCGTTGGTGCTGTCATAAGCGGCGAAGTCGTCCGTAATAATGATGCGTGGCAGGATGGCGTTGGCATATGTGACGTTACTTTGCTGGTAAGTGGTGATCTTCACTTTGTTGGTTGATCCCAATCCGCTGATTCCAGACAAGTCCCACGCCGAGCCGGAGTTCGCAAAATTGGCGGTGGCAAAGGTCAGCGTGTTGCTGCCCGTGCCGGACATGCTGATGGTTCCCATGATGCTGTTCACGGTGGCAACACCGATCGATTCAGAGGTGTTGTTGCCGACCAGGCTCAATGCGCCGCCATTGAAGGTGAATGCGCGCCCGTTCACACGGCCGCCGGCGTTGTTTCCGCCGCTGTTGTCCAGCGCCAGTGTACCGCCGGCATTGAGCGTGATGCCTGAGGCTGAGTTGATGCTCCCGCCTGTGCCGCTGATGGTGACGGTGCCGCGATTGATTGTCAGGGCTCCACCAAAGGTGTTGGTGCCGGAGAGATTCAAAGCGTTGCCCTGAAACAGAACCGCCGAGGCGGTGGCGGTGCTGCCGTTGACAATGGCGCTTGTGATGTTGGTCGTCCCGGAGCCGGCAATGACCATGGTGCGGCTGGTGCTTGATTCTGAAAGATTGACTCCTCCCGAAAGGGTGAGCACAGCCCCAGACCCGGCATCAAGATCATTCTGCAAAACCCGGTTGGCGCCGTTGTTGGTCACTGATGAGCCAAACTCGATGCTTTGCGTGCCATTGATGACAGCCGGGTCACCGGCAATGGTCACGGCGTTTACCAGCTTGTTGACTCCGGTCAGATCAAACGCTGATGTCAATACACCGCCATCAAGAATCAGGGCATTGGCCGCAGTTCCGAGCGCTTTGACATTGCCGATAACAAGCGTGCCCTGGCCAAGCAGAATGCCCCCCGTCAAGGTGGTGGCGCTGCCAATGGTGAAGGAGGCTTCGTTGGCCATGCGAATGTCAAGACGTGTGAGAGACGTCGAAAGCAGGGCGTTGTCCTTGATGTCCCCGTTCCACACCGTCGAACCATAGCCGCGGATGTTAAACTGCCGCGTGCCAGCCGCGTTTTGGAAGTTGAGGTAATTGCCGTTGATGGTAAGCAGCGCGCCGCCTTCAAGATTGTTGCTCAGGGTGTTGTCATTGCCGCCGGAGTTTTTGATCACATCGCCATTGATGGTGATGGGATTTGCACCGGCGAAAACGGCCGTCGAATTATTGTTAAAGATCACAGGCTGAGAGATCGTCAATCCTGCCGGATCGGTGGCAAAGATCCCGGCGTTCGACATCAAAAGTCCGCCAAAGACCAACTGGGCATTCACGGGGATGGTGCGGGCGGCAGAAATCGTGAAGGTCGTGGCACTGGTGATGCTGGCGATGGTGTCACCGTAGGCAATGCCAGTTCCATTGATGTTCATGCCCACGACCAAACCGGCCGTGGTTCCAGTCGCCAGTGTGATCGTGGAGGAGTTGTTCACCGCAGCGGAGGTCAAACCGGTGGGGCCGGCTGCCCCGAGAGAATCGGTGGTGCCAATGCCGAGAAGACCGCCGTCAACCCGGGTGCCACCTGTATAGGTGTTGGCGGCGTTCAAGATCCAGACACCGCCGTCGGCCTTGAGCACGCGCAAGGCACCCACGCCCCCAAAGGCAGGCGTGCCCAGCCCTTGCGCATTGTCAGTGAGCACGGAGGTGATCATGTTGGCGTCCGTGTTCGTGCCGCGAATTTCCAAGGTCTTGTCACCACCGATGGTGTTCACCGAGGTCCCTGTGCTGTTTCGCACATCGGTGAGAATCAGCGCCCCGGTGCCGCTGGAATCGATGCGCCGGGTTCCCGTGGTGCCGGTGAGGTCGATCTCGCGCGTGGTGGTTTCTCCCGCACCGACATACATCAGGCTGACGGTGGTGTTTGAACCGGGATTGCCCAGTTCCAAAATGCCACCACCGACGTTTGTGCCGAAACTGGAAGAAGTCACCCCGTTGGCACCAATGGACGTCACATACACTGCATCCTGACGGATGACTGTCCTGCCGCTGTAGGTGTTGGCATTCCCCAGAATAAGACCGGCGCTGCCGATCTTGCCAAGGCCGCCCGTCCCGCCGATCGCACCCGAGACAGTGGCAAAATCAAGATTGGTGCTGCCATTGTCATCCACCTGAATCTGACGCCAGCCTTCTCCCGTCACTGTTGTTGGAACAGCGGCGGCGGCGACGACCCCCGTGCCCGAACTCAGGGTGAACTGAGTCGAGCTGTTGATGGCTGCGATATAAAGCCCGGTGGGAATGTTGGAGTTGCCAGTAAATGCCTGGCCGATGGTCAGTCCGTCCGTGGTGCCGCTGGTCAGATTGACGGTGGCACTTCCAGCAGTCGTCGTCACATTGATGGACTTGCTGATGCCTGCTGCGAGGTCAAAATTGCCTTTGATCTCGACGTCCGCAACGGAGGTGGCGTTGTTGAGAATCAACGCACCCGCGCCGAGGAAATTGGTGGTCGATCCCCACACGGGTGTGCCCAAGGAGCCAAAATCCACCGTCAGCTTGGAAGTGCCGGATGAGAAACCTCCATTACCGTAGGCGGCAAACCGAAACTCCCCGGCGCCCGTGCCCATGGCCCGGTTGAATGTGCCGGAAGTCTGATACACACCCCCATTGAGCAGAAGATTGCTGCCGGATGAAAGGCCGGCACCGTCAACCGCCTGCAGAGCCCCGCTATTGATGGTGGTCGTACCCGTATAAATGTTCGGGGTTGATGGGTTGAGAATCCACAACCCTCCACCGTTTTTGGTCATCGAAAGCGCGCCGCCATTGGGATTGTCGATCAGATGGATGTCGATTTCGTTATCTCCCTGCGAGTCACCGTCAAGGGTGAGGGTGCGCGCACCGGTCCCGCTGAAAGCCAGATCAGCGGTGTTGTTAAAAATGAGCGCCGCATTGTTGTTGTTACGCCCGGCAGACAGATTCCCATAGCTGCCAAAGGAGGCGATGGTGCCGTTGCCGGCCAGGGTGAACAGGCGATTGATGCTGACGGAGGGGGTCTGGGTTGCGGTGACCGCACCGCCGGAGTTGGTCCCCACATAACGCAGGGCGCCGCCATTGAGAATGAGGCTGGCTGCGTTGGTCGCGTCGCTGGTCGCATCCCCTTTGCCGATGCCACTGGCCACTCCGATGTCGGCGATGTTCGGAATGTCCAGATTTCCGCTGAGGATGGTCACCGGCCCTGTAAAGGTGCTGGCGCCGGTGAGTGCCACGGTGCTTGATGATCCAGCCTTCACCAGTGCAACTGTCGCCGTGGCGCCATCCTGAATCAGGCCCGTGAAGACACCGCCGGTGTTGTTATTGCTGAACCGGAGAGTGGCCGTCCCACTCGCAGCACTGTTGGTGATGATGCCCGCGCCATTGAACGCGTTGACTGAATTCGTTCCAGATGCGGCTGTGCCGACGTTCACTCCATTGAGATCAAAAGTGGCTCCTTGGCGGATCATCAGGTTGACGTTGGTTGCACCGATCAAACCAGTGCCTGAGAGCTGCAAAGTCCCCTCATTGACGGTGACCGTACCCGTCTCGGCATTCGCTCCGCTGAGAATCAAAGTGCCTGCTCCGTTCTTCGTGAGGCCACCCGTCGTTGTGGACGTGATGGGTGCCGAAATCAGAAGGGAGTCTGTGAGGCCATCAACGCGAACGACGAGGTCCTGATTGCCACCCGTAGTCACGCCTGTGCCGCTGATCGTGCCCGAGCCACCCGTCTGCAAAATACCGCCTGAAGTGTTGGCACCCAGGTTGATCGTCAGCAGTCCCGTCTGGTCCACGGTCTGGCTGCCGAGTATTTTCAACGAACTGATGGTAAGCGCCCCCGAGCTCGTGTCGCTGGATACCAAATTGTGACTGGCAGCCGTGAGTGCAGCCCCTGCCGTCACGAAGCCTGCATCCGTGTCATAAACGGGTGCCACCAGCACCCCGCCATTGGAACGGGCGAAGTCAGCGCCGTTAAAATAAACATGACCATTCCCGGTCAGGGTCGTGGCGGTGCTCGTCGCAACTCCCGTGAGCGTCACCGTGCCATCGCCGATAATGTTCAAACCCGTACCGATAGCAGGTGTGGCCAGCGAAGAGAAAATCAGACCCGTGGCACCGCCGCCCGAAGTGATCTTGATGGTGCCAGCACCCGCAGTCATGGTCAAAGCGCCGAGTGATTCCGTCAGCGCACCGCCACTGAAGCCCAGATACTCAAAGGTGCCGCCCGCCACCTGATTGGTGTTCAATGGATCTGCGTTGAAAATGAGCGCCGAACCATTGTCGATGACATTGGAACCATTGCCGCTGCCAGCCGTTGCCTTGATTTGGAGAGTTCCGCCCGCGACCGTCACGGTGCCGGTGAAATTGTTCACCGTGCCAAACGTCAGTGCCGTGGCATTGGGAACAGCGGTGCCGATGGTGGTGTTGATCGTGATGGTGTTGCCATTGATCGCGGTGATGATCGAGCCGCCCGGGATGTTGGTTCCCGTGACCGTTTGTCCCACGACCAGACTGGAGGCATTGGAAACGGTGAAGCTGTTGCTCTGCGCCGCGCCACCGCCGGTGGTGGTGACACCCGCCGCACCCGCAGTCACATAGTTGGAGGCCGATGGATCATAGAGCCATGTGCCGGAGCCGATCTTGACCAGCGATGTCTTGTTGGTGGTGGTGTTGTCCTGAATCACACCCTGAATCTCGTTTTGCAGGGTGCTTTCCCCGCCCAGATAGAGATTTTTGATTCCCGCGCCGGTGGCCGCAATGTTGTTCGCAATGACCAGCGCCGAAGGGCTGCTGCCCGTCTGATTGGCCAGGATGATTCCCGATCCCGTCGTGCTGGTCAGGTTGATGGCCTTGGTGACGGTTTCACCTGCACCCGTGCCAGCGGCGCCCAGGTAGTTCAAAGCACCGCTGCTGAGCTGAAGAGCTCCGCTTGCACCGCTGTTGATCGCACCGAAAGAATTGATCGCCACGGTGCCGGAATTGATGTTGAAGCTGCCCAGGAAATTGCTGGAAGTGCCCTGGATGGTGAGCGTGCCAGTTCCTGACTTGGTGACCACGTGCGCAGCGCCGGTGGCGGTAAGGTTGCCGGTCAGCAAGGTGTCGGCATTGCCCTGAAGGGTCAGGGTACGCGCCGTTGTATCCGTCTGATTCCAAAGGCTGGAAGTCGCGAGGGTGAGGAGGCCGTTCGAATTGTTTTCAATCAGGCTGTTGCTTGCGCCGCCCGTTCCCATGACACCCGCCGGGGAATTGTTCAAACCCAGCAGGGTGACATTGAACCCGTCCCGGCCCGTGATGCGGAAATTGACATTCGTCCCCGTGGCCCGCGTTTCCCCAAACGTCACTGTCTGGTTGATGGCGCTGCCATTGACATCACGGCTGACAAAGATGCCCGTGTTGGTAAAGTCACGGTTGAATATTTTTCTTTTCGAAAAATCCGCGTTCCCCACTCCGGGTGTGTCAGTGCGGACTTCCAGAATGCCGTTGTTGAGATCGACCGACTGGGTGCTGGGGTTCACCCCCAGAGCGCCGTTGGTGGACACACGCACGGTGCCGGAATCAATGCGGAGGGACTGGGCAAAATTGTTGTTCGCATTTTGCAGCCACATCGTGGTTCCATAAGAATTGCCTGTTTTGGAAAACCGGTCATTGGCGACTTCAAAGCTGGTCACCTGACCTGAGATGATGAAGTTGCCGTTGCCAAAGAACGTCTGCGTGCTGCCGTTGCCAAGCTGGACATCCCCTGAAATCGTCGTGATGCCATAGGCCGAAATGACGTTCCCCTGGGAAGCCGTGCCGCCAATGACCAAATTTCCGGCGATCGTGTTGTTGCCCACGCTGATGAGAGCACCGCTGCTGTTGACGGCCCCTGGGCCACGGCCTGACAAACTGATGTCACGATTGATCGTCATTCCTGCAAGCCCGCCCTGCAAAACAAGACTGCCGCCGCTGTACCCGGGATTGCCTGTGTTCGCCAAGCCATTGACGGAAATGATGGTGGTGCCCGCTCCAAGCTGAGCCTGATTTGTGATGACGACAGCACCGCCGTTGATGACCACATCCCCGGTGAAGGTGTTCGCATTGCTGCCGAGCCTGAGCGTGCCATTGCCCGTCTTCGTCAGCCCTGAAGATCCTGCGATGACGGAATCAATTTGGGCCCCCTTGAAGGAGGCCACATTGATGACGGAAGAGCTCACTCCAGCGACGGTGCTCAGGGTCAGCGTGCCACCGGTGATGACGTTGCCATCGCTGCCAAAGACCAGACCGCCCGCAGTGATCGGCCCGCCCACGGTGATGGTTCCGGGGACACCCCCAAAGATGGCCACCTCACCATTGAGCCAGTTCGCGGTGTCTGACAGACTGCTGTCATAGGACCAGTTGGTTGCCGTGGTGTTCCACTGTCCGTCAGAGCCGTTGTAGTATAAAGTGGCCCCTTGAACCTGAAGGGCCCAGAAAGGAAAAAATACCGCAAGGGCGGTGGCGATTGGCTGCGTGAAATGACGACGCAAGGTGTCCAAGAGAACGCTGGATTTCTTCATCTGGTGGTTGGATAGACTGAGGGCTGCGGGAGACAAATTGAGGCGGGCTTAATTCGCATTTCGAATTAAGCCGTTATTTTCTGAACTTATTGCTTACTTTGAGCTAACCCTCTCATTCAGAGCCATCGGGGAATGGCTTGTTCGTTAGTAAATTTCCGGGGACTTTTTGATTCTGATTTTCTTTACTGCGAATAAAGACACCCCGCTTTGCTGACATGCCGCCTAGGGCTGCCACCGGCTCCTCGGCCTCTATTATTTGCATCTGCAGTCGCTCACCAGTTGCGGCCACGCCCCCCCTCAACACCTTCTCTGACCTGAAATGTCACGCATCCCAGAAGAAACCATCCAGCAAGTGATTGCCGCCACGGACATCGTGGCGCTGGTGGGCCGTTCCGTGAAGCTGCGCAAGGCGGGCACGAATTTCCTCGGCCTCTGCCCGTTTCACAATGAGCGCACGCCCTCCTTCAATGTCAGCCCCTCGCGCAACACCTACCACTGCTTCGGCTGCGGTGCCGGCGGCACCTCGATCCGTTTTGTCATGGAGCACGACGGCTTGTCATTCGTCGAGGCGGTCAAACGCCTGGCGGACGCCGCTGGGATCCGTATCGAAGAAGAGGTGTGGGATGCCAATGCGGAGGCGGAGGCCAAGCACCGCAGCCTGCTGCTGCGCGCGCACCGTGAGATTTCCGAATGGTTCCACCAGCTGCTGATGAAGCACAAAATCGCCGCGCCAGCACGCGACTACCTCAAATCACGAGGAATCACCGCCGAGGTGGCGAAGAACTGGCAGATGGGCTACGCCCCGCCCAACGGCGCTTTTTTCCGTGAATGGGCCGCCAAGGCCAAGATCCCCGAAAGCGTGCTCGTGGAGGCCGGCCTCTTTGTGCAGAGCGATGAGGACTCCGGCCGCCGTGGCACCTACCCGCGCTTCCGTGACCGGCTCATGTTTCCCATCCGCAACGATCATGGGGATGTGATCGCCTTCAGCGGGCGCGTTCTCGATCCTGAGGCCAAAACCGCCAAATACCTCAATTCCCCCGAAACCTCTCTCTTCAGCAAGAGCAAGGTGCTGTTCGGCTTTGACCGCTCCAAGCGCGCCATCTCCAAAGCAGGCGAAGCCATCGTGTGTGAAGGCCAGATCGACATGATCATGGTCTATGAAGCAGGTTTCCAAAATGTGGTGGCAGGGCAAGGCACCGCCTTTACGGAGCTCCACGCCAAATTGCTTAAACGCGTCTGCAATGAAGTCGTGCTCTGCTATGACTCCGACAACGCGGGCTACAAGGCGGCTGAGCGCGCTTTCCAAATTCTTTCCCCCATCGGGCTGACGGTGAAAGTGGCCTCCCTGCCCCAGGGAGAAGACCCCGACTCCCTGCTGCGCAAACAAGGCACCGAGGCGCTGCAGGCCGTGCTGGGAAATGCCACGGACTTCCTGGAGTACCAGATCCGCCGCCTGCGAGCCAGCGCCAAATCCGACAGCATGGTGGAGCGCGTGCGCATGGCCGAGCAGGTGGCCTCGGCCATCAGCATCTTCACCGGCGTGGCCCAGCGCATCACCGCCGTGAACAAAGTGGCCAATTTGCTCGAAATTTCCGGGGAGCAGCTCAGCGCGATGGTCAATCGCGCCGCGAAGGAAGCCAAGGGCGGCCAGTCTGGCGGAACCGCCCCCGTGAATGTGGTGGATGAGGCGAAGAAACTGCTCGCCTCCCAGCACAAGACGGCTCTGGCACTCTGCCAGATGGCTCTGGCCGATGCCGAGATCATGTACTGGCTGCGGGAGGCCGACTGCGAAGACCTGCTGCGCGAGGTGCCCGGCACCGAAATGCTGGCCATGCTGGTGCACAGCCGCCATGATCCGCTGGAGGAGTCCTCCCAGCTTGCCTTCATGGCGGGGCTGGAGCGCCAGCAGGAGGCGGCCTTTGCCCAGCTGCAGGCACGCCCACGCCTGCCGGGCGGACTTGAAGATGCGAAAAGCGCGCTGTACACGCTGGAACTCGTGCGGATGAAGAATCTCATCCAGAGCATTGAGTCCAAATTACGCCAGCGTGACCTGCCGGAAGAGGAGGTCGAACGCCTGCAACAGCAGCAGATAGAACTCATCGCTAAGCGCAAAGAATGCCTTGACCGTACGAAACCCACCCCGAATAGTTTCTCCCCCTGACTTGACGCAGGTCCCGGACCCCCACCGAGGTAAGTATGGCCGTCTCCAAAAAACCACTTAACGGATCCCATTCTCGCAACGCCGCCGGCAAGGCAGGCGAACCTGCTGCTGTCGAGGACGAAGCCAGCCCGCAGAAACGTGGCCGTGGCAGACCGCGCATCCATCCGCCCAAAGAGCAGCCCGCAGCCCAGGTGGGACCTGACGGCCAGCTGCTCAAACGCCGCCGGGGACGTCCGCCCAAAGGTGGCCAGATCGGGGGCATCACGCACTTTGCCAACACCACGCACGACGACATCCACTCTCCAGACGTTCAGGCGCGCCTTCGCGATCTGATTCGCACGGCTCGTGAGCATGATCATCTGACCTGGGACGACATCAATGAGGCCCTGCCCTCCGGATTCGTCACCCCGGACCTGATGGATGCCCTCATCACGCGCCTGCGTGCGATGGAAATCAAGATCACCGACGATGTCGATGGCGTGGCAGCCCGACACAACGCCGCCCGTGAGCGCATCACCGCAGAACGTGACGCGGCTTCAGCCAAGCTGGATGTGTTTGACGATCCGGTGCGCATGTACCTGCGCCAGATGGGCCAGGTGCCCCTGCTCACCCGCGAGCAGGAGATCAACATTTCCAAGCGCATCGAAAAGGCCGATCTGAGCATGCGCCAGTGCCTGCACACCATCGGCTTCATCGGCCAGGCCTACCTGCAGTTTGCTGAAGCGCTGTGCAACGGCGTGGAGCGCTTTGACCGCCTCGTCAGCGACCGCAAGGCGGATGAACGCGATGCTTACTTTAAGAAGCTGAAGCCGCTGCTCGACCAGGCGCGCGAGACGCATGAAAAGACCAGCAAGGCTTTCGCCACCCTTACGGATGCCGGCCCGCGCAAACGCGCCGCCTGCCAGGAGGAGTTTGAAACCCTGCGCGCCGCGTTCTTCCGTGTCTGTGAGAAGTTTTACTTCAAATCCAAGATCACCGAGGACTTCGTGACCCTGCTGCAACAGCGCCTGACCGATCTCGGCAGCCTGGAGCGTGCTCTCAAGGAGCAGCCCGACAACGAGGCCACACAGCAGGCCATCAGCGCCTTTGAGCAGGAGTCCTGGATGACGGCGGCGGATTACCGCACCCTCATCACCGACACGCTCAAGCACGTGGCCGGCTCCACCCGGGCCAAGACCGAGATGATCGAGGCGAACCTGCGCCTGGTCATTTCCATCGCCAAAAAATACACCAACCGCGGCCTGTCCTTCCTCGACCTCATCCAGGAGGGCAACATGGGCCTCATGCGTGCGGTGGAGAAATTTGAGTACCAGCGCGGCTACAAGTTCAGCACCTACGCCACCTGGTGGATCCGTCAGGCCATCACCCGCAGCATCGCCGATCAGGCCCGCACCATCCGCATTCCGGTGCACATGATCGAGACGATCAACAAGCTCATGCGCGTGCACAAGCAGCTGCTGCAGGAGCTTGGCCGCGATCCGACACCGGAAGAAATCGCCGAGGAAATCCACCTGCCCGTGGACCGCGTGAACGCCGTGCTGCGTCTCTCCCAGCAGCCCGTCTCCATGCAGGCCAAGGTGGGCGAAAGCGAAGGCGACACCGAATTCGGCGACTTCATCGAGGACAAGGAGGCGAGCAATCCGATGGAACTCACCGCCATGCACCTGCTGCGCGACAAACTGCGGGACGTGCTCGACACCCTCAATCCGCGTGAGCGCGAAGTGCTGGAGCAGCGCTTCGGCCTCGGCGACGGCGCCGGACGCACCCTCGAAGAAGTCGGCAAGCAGTTCCAAGTCACCCGCGAGCGCATCCGCCAGATCGAAGCCAAAGCCCTGCGCAAGCTGCGCCACCCCACACGCATCCGGAAGCTGGGCGGGTTCTTTGGTGCGGGGTGATCGGCAGCGTGCCGCGCCCATCCATCGTAGGACGGTCGTGGCGAAGCCCGCCCGTCTATCGGCGCACGGCAAACACCACGGTGTACGAACACCCTCGCAGTCGGGCGGTTTGGCGGAGAGCGTCCACGGACATCGGAGAGCCTCATTCGCCAAACACGGCCGACCTACGGCCAGCGCGCCGCGCCTTGCCGTAGGACGGTCGTGGCGAAGCCCGCCCGTCTATCGGCGCACGGCAAACACCACGGCGTACGAACGTCCTCGCAGTCGGGCGGTTTGGCGGAGGGCGTCCACGGACATCGGAGAGCCTCATTCGCCAAACACGGCCGACCTACGGCCAGCGTGCCGCGCCCATCCATCGTAGGACGGTCGTGGCGAAGCCCGCCCGTCTATCGGCGCACGGCAAACACCACGGCGTACGAGCGTCCTCGCAGTCGGGCGGTTTGGCGGAGAGCGTCCTCGGACATCGGAGAGCCTCATTCGCCAAACACGGCCGACCTACGGCCAGCGTGCCGCGCCTATCCATCGTAGGACGGTCGTGGCGAAGCCCGCCCGTCTATCAGCGTACGGCAAACACCACCTCATCCGAACACCCTCGCAGTCGGGCGGTTTGGCGGAGAGCGTCCTCGGACATCGAAAAGCCTCCTTCGCCAAACACGGCCGACCTACGTCCAGAGCGCCGCGCCTTGCCGTAGGACGGTCGTGGCGAAGCCCGCCCGTCTATCAGCGTACGGCAAAAACCACGGCATCCGAACACCCTCGCAGTCGGGCGGTTTGGCGGAGAGCGCCCTCGGACATCGAAAAGCCTTCGACGCCAAACACGGCCGACCTACGGCCAGCGCGCCGCGCCTTGCCGTAGGACGGTCGTGGCGAAGCCCGCCCGTCTATCAGCGCACGGCAAACACCACGGCGTACGAACACCCTCGCAGTCGGGCGGTTTGGCGGAGAGCGCCCTCGGACATCGAAAAGCCTTCGACGCCAAACACGGCCGATCTACCTCTCACCAGCAAGTCCCCAGATCTCGTTTCCCCTGAATGCTTCGCAGGTAAACATAGCCTTCGACAACCAGAGACGCCTGCTCGCCGTCAAGCTGCACATTCACGCGCTCATACTCACCGCCTTCGGTGTCCTCCAGCACATCCAGTTGGGCGAGCCCTGCCTCGTCCACGCTCCAGACTTCGCCTTCGATGCAGACGCCATCAGCTGCGCGAACCATGCCGGGATAGCCTCCCAGATCAAACATGCGATAAAGCGGAGCCGTGCGGGCTTTCGTCACGAACCGTTGCGCCTCGATCCATCGGTGGTTTTCCCCGCCGCGCTTCAGCGTGCCGTAAACAAACACCAAAGTCATGGCAGCGCATCCTCCCGTTCATTCAGCCAGGAGCCCCGGCTGTAACGCATCTGCGTCAGTTCATTCGCACGTTCGAGCATGGCATCGGTCATCTGCTCTCTCACCAGCACGTTTTTGGCCAGTTGCGCCGCCCAGCGCGGCCAGAAGTCCTCGGTGAGCAGCACCTGCTGCACGCTGCCCTGGTGCAACAGCCCCAGCTTGCCACGCCGCTGCCCTGCCCCGGCGACTTTCACCTTGTCGCGCACCACATCGTGCATGGCGGGGGCCACAAAACAGAACGGGTTCTCGATCAAATCTTCCGGTCCGGCGAGGCGGCTGCCATCGTCCAGCGCTTTAGCCAGGGACTCATGGATCAGGCGGTAGCTGTCCAGCGGATTGGTCTGGGACCAGGGATGCACCGCCGGCACGATGAAGGAATACGTGAAATCATTCTCATGCAGCACCACGCCGCCGCCCGTCCAGCGCCGCACCACGGGCCACGGCGGCAGGGTCCCGGCCAGCTTGGCCAGATTCTGCGCGTAGCCGATCGTCACCGTGGGCTGATCCCAGCGGTACACGCGCAGCACCGGCACCTCGCTCTGCTCCAGCCAGGCCTGGTCCGCAGCCATGTTCCAGGGGCCGTCATGCGGCGGCGCGTCGAGGTGCAGGATGAGTTGATCGAAGAGAGGGTTTGCGGGTTCCACCCTTTTACCATGCGGCAACTTCTAAATTCTCCAACGCGAATGAGCACGAATATCCAAGAACAGCATTGGGGATGAGAACTCCTTTCCGGTTATAAAGTCATGAGGCCCCTCAGTTTGCCGCAGAGAGGCAAAGGAGCAGAGGTGGCAGAGATTGAATCCATTCTCTGCTCCCTCTGCCTCTCTGCTCCTCTGCGGCAAAGACGAATGTCCCTTCAACTTCGCAGTGGCATGTCGCCAGACACACTTCACACTCCGCCTCATGCGCCCAACCCGCCTGCTCCTGCTCTCCTTTTCCCTGCTTTTCACCGTTCTGTCCCCTGCGGCGGACGACTACCAGCCCGGCCCGGACTCCAAACCCCAGGAAGGCGTGCCGAAGGGCGATGTGCTGAAATTCGAATTCAAGAGCAGCAAGATCTTCCCCGGCACCGTGCGCGACTACTGGGTGTACGTGCCGAAGCAATACACGCCCGACACACCCGCCTGCGTGCATGTGAACCAGGACGGCATTCAAAATCTCGCGCCCGTCGTCTTCGACAATCTCATCGCGAAAAAGGAGATCCCGGTGCTCATCGGTGTCTTCGTGATGCATGGCCGCGTGCCTGCGGCAGATCCCGCCACGCAGCTCGACCGCTTCAACCGCAGCGTGGAATACGACGGCCTGGGCGAGAACTACGCGCGCTTCATCCTCGAAGAACTGCTGCCCGAGGTGGAGAAGATCGTGCTGCCGGATGGCCGCCCGATCCGCCTCTCCCACAATGGCAACGACCGCAGCATCGGCGGCAGCAGCAGCGGCGCCATCGCCGCCTTCACCGCCGCGTGGGAACGGCCCGAGGCCTTCAGCCGCGTGTTCAGCAGCATCGGCACTTACGTGGACCAGCGCGGCGGCAACGACTACCCGGTGATGATTCGCAAGGCCGAGCCCAAGGCGCTGCGTATCTTCCTGCAAGACGGCAGCAACGATGCGAACGGCACCGGCGGAAACTGGTTCCTCGCCAACCAGGAGATGCTCTCCGCGCTGGAGTTCGCGGGCTATGAATCCAACCACGTGTGGGGAGACGGCGGTCACAATGGCAAGCATGCCACCGCCATTTTCCCCGATGCCATGCGCTGGCTGTGGAAGGACTGGCCCAAGACCGTGACGAAAGGCGTGGGCTCGAAAGCACCCGTGATGGAAGTGCTCGGAGCTGGTAGCGAATGGCAGCTCGTGGGAGAAGGCTACGGCTTCACCGAAGGCCCGGCGGTGAATGCGAAGGGCGAGGTCTTCTTCACCGACATCCCGAACAGCCGCATCCACAAGGTGGGGCTGGATGGCAAGGTCTCCGTCTTTGCTGAAAACACCGGCAAGGCCAACGGCCTCATGTTTGGCCCCGACGGCCGCCTGTTTGCCTGCGCCAGCGGCAACAAGCAGATCGTGGCCTACGATGAAGCCGGCAAGATGAGCGTGATCGCCGAGGGCATCGACTCGAACGACCTCTGCGTCGGCCTGAACGGCAATCTCTACGTCACCGATCCTCCGCACAAGCAGGTGTGGCTCATCAAACCGAACGGCGAGAAGAGCGTCGTGGACACGAATGACAAAGGCGGCATCGCCTTCCCCAATGGCCTGCGCCTGACGCCGGACCAGAGCCTGCTGCTGGTGGCCGACATGCGCGGCCAGTTCATCTGGAGCTACCACATCGAGCCCGATGGCACCCTCAGCGCCAAGCAGCCCTACCACCACCTGCGCATCCCGGACGGCCTGATGGAAAGCGGCGCCGACGGCATGACGCTGGACACCAAGGGCCGCCTCTACGTCGCCACGCACGCAGGCATTCAGTTCTGCGATCAGGCCGGACGCGTGAACGGCATCATCGCCAAGCCGCAGCGCAAGTGGCTGGCCAACGTGGTCTTCGGCGGCGCGAACTTCGACGAACTCTACGCCTGCAACGGCGACAAGGTCTTCAAACGCAAAACGCAGGTGAAAGGCGTGCGCTCAGCCGACGCCCCGATCAAGCCGGAGAAGCCGAGGCTGTAGGAGAGCAGACCGTAGGATGGGTGTGGCGTAAGCCCGCCCGTCCATCAGCGCACGGCAAACACACCGGCCTGCGAACACCCCAGAGTCGGGCGGTTTGGCGAAGCGCGCGATGGAGCATGGGCGACCCTCGACGCCAAACACGACCGACCTACGGCCAGCGTGCCGCGCCCATCGTAGGACGGTCGTGGCGTAAGCCCGCCCGTCCATCAGCGTACGGCAAACACACCGGCCTGCGAACACCCCCAGAGTCGGGCGGTTTGGCGAAGCATGCGGTGGAGCTTGGGCGACCCTCGACGCCAAACACGACCGACCTACGACCAGAGCGTCTTCCTACCATTAGACCATATTATACCACGCTCTATTCCATGCTAGCCTATAATTTGACATCCTGTCACTTTTTACGTTGACTTCTGAAATCCGGACCCAAGCCTCATACAGAGGCATGAATCATTCATCACCGACACACACCACCGCTTCCAGCCTTCCGGCCGGGAAGATCACCCGCAAACAACTCGCCGCCCACTGTGGCCTCTGCGTCCGCAGAATCGATCAGCTCACCCGCGCAGGCGTGCTGGGGCATTACCGGATCGGCAAGTCCGTCCGCTATGACCTGGCGGAGGTGGAGGCCACGCTGCGGCAGCTCTTTCACGTGCAGCCCACGGCACAGGCGCAAACCACCCGCACTCACAACCCTCAACCCCAGGCCTGAACCACCATGCATGCACCTGCTGAACTGACGGGAGCCATGGCGGCGGCACTGGACTCCGAGGAGCAGCTCCTCGCCGTGCTGCTGGAGGGCAATGAGGAGTGGCTGCCTGCGCTGCGGCGCATCCTGCCGCACGCGGACGCGTTTGTGGACCCGGAGCGGCGCTGCCTGTGGGACACCCTGCTGGAAATGCACGACCGTGGCGAAACCATCAGCGCGGACAGCGTGGCGGTGCGGCTGCGCCGCATGGGCGGCCCCATGATGGAGGGCGTGCGCTCCGCCATGGTGCTGCTGCTCGGCAGGCACTCCATCTTCAGGCTGGAAATGGCGGAGTGGCATGCGCGGCAGATCGCCTACGCGTATGAGCGCCGCCTCATCGCCAGCGTGGGGGAGATGGCCGGGCAGGCGGACATGAGCCCGCAGCAGATGACGGCGGCACTGCGCGAGAAGTTGAAAAAGATGGAACGCATCGCTTACTCCACAGGAGAGGATGCCCCGCGTCCGCTGCCCCTGGGCGCGGCGCTGCTACCGGTGCTGCCCTTTGACACCGCATGGCTGCCCGAACCCTTCCGCGCGTGGATCAGCGACATCGCGGAGCGCATGCAGTGCCCGCCGGAATTCCCCGCCGTGGCCGCCATGGCCGCGCTCTCCAGCGTGGCGGGCCGGCGCTTCTGCATCCAGCCCAAGACGCAGGACGAAGGCTACACGGAGTTCCCCCACCTGTGGGCCATGCTCATCGGCAGTCCATCGCTGATGAAAAGCCCCGCCATGCAGGCCGCCATGCGCCCGCTGAAGGAGCTGGAGCGCATCGCCTGCAAAGAGTACGACTGCCGCGAGCTGGAGCGCCAGACGGCGGAGATCGCCGCGAAGATCAAACGTGGCGCGCTGGAGGCCGAGGCACGCAAGGCCGCGAAGAATGGCGAGCCCTTTGACTACGCGCAGCTCATCGGCCCGGCGGAGGGAGAGGCCACGCCGCTGCGCCGCTTCATCGTCAATGACGCCAGCATCGAGGCCCTGGGCGAAGTCCTGCGGGACAATCCCACCGGCACCCTGCTGTACAACGATGAGCTCGCGGGCCTGCTCGCCCTTTTGGAAAAGGATGGCAACCAGTCCCTGCGCGCCTTTCTGCTGCAGGCCTGGAGCGGCAAGGAGGGCTTCACCTTCGACCGCATCGGTCGTGGTCGCAGGCACGTGGAATCCTGCGCCCTCAGCGTGCTGGGCAGCATCCAGCCCGGCGTCATTGCCAGCCATGTGCGTGCGGCCAATGGCCACACCGCAGGTGCCGATGGCTTCCTGCAGCGCTTCTCGCTCATGGTGTGGCCGGACGTCAGCAAGCACTGGGAAGACATCGACCGCCCGCTGAACGGCGAAGCCGAGTGGGAGGCCACGGATGTGTTTCACGCCTTTGAAAACATCACCACCGCACAGCTCACGCAAAAGGGCCTCAAGACCGGGCGCGATGGCATCCCCACCTACCGCTTTGCGCCCGAGGCGCAGGAGCTCTTTGGCACCTGGCGGCACGATCTGGAGCACCGCCTGCGCAGCGGCACGCTGGCACCCGCCATGGAGGCGCACCTGGGCAAGTACCGCAAGCTGGTGCCCGCGCTCGCCCTTCTCATCCACGCAGCGGAGGACCCCAGCGGAGACGTCAGCCTCTCCGCCCTGCAGCGCGCCCTCTCCTGGGCCCGCTACCTGGAATCCCACGCCGCCCGCGTCTTCGCCTCCGGCGCCGTGGCCGAGAGCACCGCCGTGCATACGCTGCTCAAGAAATTGTGCGATGGGACGGCGGGGCTGCCGGTGGAGTTTAAGGCAAGGGATGTGCGGCGGAAGGGATGGGCAGGCCTGGCACGCCCTGAAGAGGCCGAGTCCGCCTGCGAGCTGCTGGCCGAGCACCGCTGGCTCATCGCCACCGTGCAGCCTTCCAGTTCTTTCGGCGGCCGCCCTACCACGAACTACCATCTTAACCCACAGGCCCGGAACGCATTGTCGAAGGCGGGATGAACTGCCGAAACTGCCAAAACCCAGTTCTGGCGGTTTCGGCGGTTTTGGCGGTGCTTTTTAAAAGGGGGAGATGTTTTTTGAGGGTGTGAAGACACTATAAGCGTTCTGCATCCAAACCGCCCCTTCCTTTAGCCAGTTTTAGTTGCGCATTTCGTCAGAATGTCGCGGAATGACGTATATGAGTGAAAAACAAGAATCCACTGACGACATCAATCATATCAGGCCTGATTGGGAAGCCATCTCAGCTGAGGCTGAATTAAAGGTTCGGCACGCAATAGAAAAAATATGCGAGTTGCTGACCACCAAGAATAGATTGGATCTCCTGGGTAGAGTCGCAACCTATATTCTATTTTCCCCTGGCGGTAAGATTACAGAAAAAGAAGATGTAAAAAAAAGCGAGGTCAATCTTGAATACCTATGCAGCATTGCCACGGCCTTGCCCGATTCTTCTCCCAATACGTCTCCGTCTGCAGATGATGTTCAAAATGCAATCGATCTACTCGCAACGATCCGTCTCCATTCGACTGTGTTCTACACAGCATGCAAAAAGATGCCAGCGCAAGAAGACGATCCCCTCGCTGAACTGTCAACTTCGTTCCGACTGCAAAAGCTTAACGTTCGGGGCGATGGTTATTGGCAACATCTAGAACAAACCTGGCATGATATACTGACACCTCACGATAATGCATTTCGAAAATTCACAGGATTTTCCTTCACCGATTACTCCCAGTTCACAAAACGTCTTGAAAGCATTATTGAAGAGCGGGTCAATCAGGATTCAGATCTGAAAGTTGCTCCTTACAGGAATATTTTCGGGCCTTGGCGTGATGAATGGAAAAGTGATGCTGATTTGAGTGACGAATTTCGGCAATTTCTGAGAAATCACCACGAACAAATTGAGAAAGCAAAGATCTCTTTTGATGAATTCGGCTCCCCCGACTGCTTCCTAGCAGATGCCCACAGCGACGAAGAAAAACTTATCCTAATATCTCACGGTTGCCATTTTGGCGACAACACAATGTTTGCAGGAAAAGAAGATCGATTTCGATTTTGGCCTCTCAATGAAACACTGACAGACAAAAAGCCTTTTATTGAAAACCGGGGAAAATTCTACGCCTTTAATTTTTTTAAAATCGCAAGAAATGCATATGATTTTTTGTCACACGCTCTTCGTGACGTAAACCCAAGCTATTGGGAGAACACTATTCGGCCGGCAAGAGACACATATTTGGAGGAAGAAACAGCCCGGTTGTTTCAAATAGTTTTTCCGAAGTCGAGCATTGTAACGAAAGCATTCTACCCACTCAAAACAGGAGGACAAGCCGAGGCGGATGTTATTATTAGCCTGGGAGATGTTCTCCTTGTCGTAGAATGTAAAGCAGGTGGCATCACACCGGCTGCCAAACGTGGCGGGCCGATGAGGGTTAAAACTGATATCAAAAAGACAGTAGCCAAAGGCTTGAATCAAGCCGAAAGGCTTGTGACTGAGCTCACGGAGAGAGGCGAAATGCTTGTGCAAGGCAGCAATTCAAAACAAACCACTCTGAAAGCCGAAGATTTTCAATGGGTGTTTCGGATTAATGTCACTCTAGATCTTGTCAGCACTGTTTCTTCCAGCATTTGGAGCTTATCTGATATTGGCCTTGTTAATAATACAGAACGATGCTGGTCCGTGTCACTTAATGATCTGAGAGTGATTGTAGATATTTTAGACAAACCTGCCGTCTTTCTGCATTACCTAATTCGTCGATGCGACACAAACTTGATCCGAAATGTGGAAGCGTCAGACGAATTGGATTACATGATGTATTATATTATTCATGGTCTTTTCTTCCGGGGAAAAAACACTCTAAAAGAAAACGAACACGTACAAATTGGGACCTACACTGACGAGTTGGATCAATATTATCGTCGTTTGCAGGGATTGGCTGACCGAGGGTCCAAACCTCGTATTGTTCTTGGTTCCCATACAGAGCGCTTCCTGTGCCTTTTGGAAAAATGGAAACCAAAAAACTGGATGACTGCCTCTCTTCAGTTCATGGAGTTTGATCGACCAGAGCGGGAGGAATTGCTTGGAAAGATTCATTGGCAGTTCAAGAAAATCCGAGAACGGCGCTCTCAGTTTGGATTTTCTGTGATCGGCTGCTCAGAAACCAAAACGGCGATTGCATTGGTATGCGCTCAAAATCCCCAAGCTTCTAAAGATGTCGTGAGAGCCAGATGCATCCGCCGCTGTAAAGATTACGGATTTGATAGCATGGTTATTATTGTTGTTGGCATGCCAGTATCAGCGAAGGCACCAATCATTCTGTGCGTCACTCCGAATGATTCAGCCCCTGATCATGCCAAACGCCTCTTGGCGATGTTGCGGTTCGATGTGAGTGAGCATCAATCCAAAGAATCCAAACCTGGAATATTCGACGGTATACGTGAGGACGAAGAATAGCTTTGTGCTTCCACGCGAAAAAAGCTCCCCCTTTTAAAAAGCACCGCCAAAACCGCCGAAACTGCCAATACCCGGTTTCGGCGGTTTTGGCAGTTCATGCGGAATGCATCTTCTGCAGGGTGAGTGCATACTCAACTTCAACCAGGGCCTTTTTAAGAATCAGGTTCATGCAGTGCGCGGCCTGAGCGCTTGCTGCCGCTTCGGAAAGAGCCTCCAGCACAAAATACACTTCGTCATTTCGGCTCTTTTGAAGTCCTACACAACCGCTGCCAGGTACGTTGGCGTCAAGGGCCTCAAAGAGGGTGGATCGTTCGCGCTCGGTAAGTCGGCGAGACAAGTCCGCATAAACGGCGTACTGCATGCTGAGGATCATATCATCAAATCACGAACACGCAGCCACGCTTTACCCTGTATGATTCTGCACACGGACCGTAGGATGGGTGTGGCGACAGCCCGCCCGTCTGTCAGCGTACGGCTGGCTCCATGGCGTACGAACGTCCTCGCAGTCGGGCGGTTTGGCGGAGAGCAACCTCGGGCATCGAAAGCCTTCGACGCCAAACACGGCCGAGTTACGGCCAGCGCGCTGCGCGGATCGTAGGACGGCCGTGGCGACAGCCCGCCCGTCTGTCAGTGTATTGCTGGCTCCGTGGTGTACGAACGTCCTCGCAGTCGGGCGGTTTGGCGGAGAGGTTTTTGCGTGTTGAAGGGTGTTCTTTTTCGCCAAACACGACCGACCTACGGCCGGAGGGCAGCGCTCTTTGGGCGTTACAACACGATCACGCAGCTCGCTTCCACGTGCGAATGGCTGGCAGTAATGCGGACACTTTGGCACGTGGCGTGGGCGCTGACCGACAGACAGGAGTGTCTGTCGTACTTTTAGGCAGCCCGCTTCTGCAGCTCCACCACGGCGTTCAGGATCTTCACGCGGTTCATCTCGTGGACTTCCACCTTGGTGCCGATTTCGGGGACGAGGGTGACGGTGAGTTCGCCGCCGAGGTGTTCGCGGAATTCTTCGAGGCCTTCGAGGATGGCGGGTTCGCCGGAGCGGCCGGGGGTCATGAGGTGGGGGGAGGAGGTGGCGAAGCCGATGCTCTCGATGAGCTTCAGCACGCGCTCGCAGGTCTCTTCGCTCAGGATGCCCTGCATGCGGGAGTAGACGAGGTCCACGGCCATGCCGATGGCCACGGCTTCGCCATGGGCCACGGTGAATTTGGAGATCTGCTCCAGCTTGTGCGCGGCCCAGTGGCCGAAGTCCAGCGGGCGGGCGGAGCCGAGTTCGAAGGGATCGCCGCCGGTGGCGATGTGCTCCACGTGCAGCTCGGCGCTGCGCTGGATCACCTGCTCCAGCGCCTCCTGCTTCAGCGCGGCGAGATCTCCGGCCATGGCCTCGATCTGCTCAAAGAAGGCGCGGTCGCGAATGAGCGCGACCTTGATGGCCTCGATGATGCCGTTGCGGCGGCCGCGTGCGGGCAGCAGTTCCAGGAAGGCGAAGTCGTTCACCACGGCAAACGGGACGGCGAAGCTGCCCACCCAGTTCTTTTTGCCGAAGTAGTTCACGCCGTTCTTCACGCCCACGCCGCCGTCTCCCTGGCTCAGGGTGGTGGTGGGAAAGCGCACATGGCGGATGCCGCGATGCGCCGTGGAGGCGGCAAAGCAGACGAGGTCCAGCGCGGCGCCGCCGCCGATGACGAAGACGTAGCTGTGGCGGTCCAGCGCGGCTTCATTGATGGCGTCCCAGCAGCATTCCACCAGGCGGAAGTCGTTTTTGCAGGGCTCGCCGCCGGGGATGACGATGGGATCATCCACCATGGTGAAGGTGTCCGCATGCACCTGGCCGTAGGCCATGATGTCGTCGAGCAGATCGCGGTTGGCCGTGGCGACGGCTTCGTCCACAAACACGAGCACCCGGGGGAGCTTGTGCGGCTGGTCGAGGTGAAGGAGGTCACGAATGGTGTGGTTCCGAGGCGCGAAGACTTCTCTCGTGAACAAGATTCGGTGGGTGTGCTCTAGCCTGATTTTTTTCTCTAACATCAAAGGGGGGCGGTTCTTTGGCTCCGACCACGCTTGAGGTCAAAGGGAAAGGGCAAACGTCTGAGAAAGGGGGTTTCTAGCCAGGAGTCCTGATTTCGCAATGGATGCAGCGTTTTTGCCCCGGCCTCCTGCCTTCGGTCCGCGAAAGTCCCTCCTGTCCGGGCACCCGTGGAAATAGCCTGCTGGGGTGATTGAGAAGGACACCCCCTCGGATTCAACCTTTCGGCGGCCATGAAACCCACCCATTCCAATCCGCCGCACCGTCAGGACACCCCCGCGAATGGCTTCACGTGATGGAAGCTGCACCGCTGTTCAGTCCATCCGTGTCCGTAGATGCAGGAGAGAAAAAACCGATCACCGCAGTGTCTTTTCCGCCGCCACTTCGCTTCCTGATCCCAGCGCTGCTGCTGCTGCTGGGCATGCTGGCGACGTGGCTGGACTATGAGCTGGACCTGGCCAATGACCTGGCGCGCAATTTCAGCGATGTGACCACGCAGGCCGAGGCCACCGGCGCCCGGCTGACCCAGCTGGCCCGGCAGCATCTGGTGCAGAAGGAGATCAAGGCCCTGAGTGAAAGCCTCACCGACTGGACCCATGAGCCCTGGCTGCGCATGGCCGCCGTGGTGGATGAAAAAGGCCGCGTGCTGGCCAGCTCATCCCCGCAGTGGGAGGGGCTCTCCGCCGCAGAAACCCCTGCCGCCACCGCGTGGCAGCGGGCCAGCAAGGGCACCGGCAAGATCATGGAGTCCGCCACTCTGGCGGAGGGGGACTTCATCGTGCTGGCGGCCTTTCCCATCGAGATCCCTGCGCAGACCCGGCACTGGCTCCTGCTGGTGTATGACCGTGCCAATGCCGTGCTGCATGCGCACCAGGATGCGCGCCAGCGGGTGGAGTGGTCCGCCGCCGTGATCGCCCTCATGTGCCTCGGTCTCTGGGCCATCCTGCACTTCGGCGTGGCCACCCGGCTGGAGCGGCTGGCGCGCTCTGTCCGCGAGTTTGGCGAGGGCCGCACCATCAGCATCGATCCCGTGAAAGGGGGCGATGAAGTGCATGAGCTCTCCCAGGCATTCCGAAAAATGACCCAGCAACTGGCAGACCGCGAACAGGAACGCACCGTGCTGGAGCGCGCGGTGATTGATTCCGCAGAGAACGAGCGCCGGCGCATCGGGCATGAGCTGCATGACGGCATCGGTCAGCAGCTCACCGCCGTGCTCATGTCCATCAACGGCCTGCATGACGAACTGCTGGCCAAAGCCCCCGCCTTTGCAGAGCACGCGCAGCATGCCAGCCAGAGCCTGCGTGAAGCTCTGGCGGAGGTGCGCGGCCTTTCCCATGGCCTGGCCCCGGTGCCCCTGTGGGAGCAGGGTCTGGAGCACGCGCTGCAGGCGCTGGCAGACATCACCACGCGCAGCTCCGGCGTGCGGTGCGTGTTTGAGTGCCCGGATCACATCCTGGAGATCAGCGAAGCGACGGCCTGCAATCTCTACAGGATCGCCCAGGAAGGGGTGAACAACGCCCTGAAGCATGCGGATGCCGGAGAGATCCGCATCGGGCTGGAGAGCCGTGAGGGATTCATTGTGCTGGAGATCGACGACGACGGCTGCGGCCTGCCGGAGGTGCCTTTAAAAAGCGGCGGCATCGGCTTTCGCATCATGCAGCATCGCACTGAAATGATGGGCGGCAGGATGGAGCACGGCGCTCCGCCCGCAGGAGGCACACGCATCGCCGTGCACATTCCCAACACCCCATGACAACCACAGACACCCTCGAAAAAACCTACCGCCTCGTGCTCGTGGACGATCATCCGGCCGTGATCAATGGCTATCGTTTCATGCTGCAGGCCTATCCCAGCTTTGAAATCTGCGGCACGGCGACGAATGAATCTGAAGCCCTCGCCCTGGTGGCTCAGGAGAAGCCGGACCTGCTCATCACGGATCTCAACATGCCGGGCCGTGGCGGCCTGGAGCTCATCAAAGATCTCGCGACCCTGCACCCCGGGCTGAAGATCATCGTCAGCTCCATGCATGATGAAATGCTCTGCGCCGCACGCGCCCTGCGCGCCGGAGCCAGCGGCTACGTGGGCAAGGACAGCCCCGGCAATGCGCTGCTGGATGCCATCCACAAGGTGCTGGATGGCGGCGTCTATGTGAGCGAGCGGCTGGCCGCGCACCTCGCCGCCTCCTTTGCCACACCGCGTCCGCGTGGATCCACGGAATCCCCGCTGACCAAACTGAGCGACCGCGAGTTTCAGGTGTTCGAGCTTTTCGGCCAGGGCCAGACCGCGAAGGAAATCGCCGCGCAGCTTCACTTGAGTCCGAAGACCGTTTCCGTTCATCGGGATCACATCAAGGAGAAGATGGGCTTTGTCACGAGTGCGGAAATGATCCGGCAGGCCGTGCGCTGGGTGGAGACGCAGCGGGATGTGCTGAAGTGATGCGGCGCAGTTGCAGAAGAAGCGCAGCGTTCGTAGGACGGTCGTGGCGAAGCCCGCCCGTCCATCAGCGTGTGGCCCCCCCCCGACGTAGCAATGTCCTCGCAGCGCGTGGCAAGACGCGCACGGCATATGGTGGGGCGTAGGAACGTCCTCGCAGTCGGGCGGTTTGGCGAAGACAGCGGTGGAAGATGAAACGCCCTCGACGCCAAACACGACCGACCTACGGCCGGAGCGCTGCGCGGATCGTAGGACGGTCGTGGCGACAGCCCGCCCGTGCACCAGCGTATGGCAAGACTTCATGGCGTACGAACGTCCTCGCAGCCGGGCGGTTTGGCGGAGGTGCGGTGGAAGATGAATCACTCTCGACGCCAAACATGGCCGACCTACGGCCAGCGCGCTGCGCGGATCGTAGGACGGTCGTGGCGACAGCCCGCCCGTCCACCAGCGTATGGCAAGACTTCATGGCGTACGAACGTCCTCGCAGTCGGACGGTTTGGCGGAGGCGGCGGTGGAAGATGAAGCACGCTCGACGCCAAACACGGCCGACCTACGGCCAGAGCGGTAGGCCCATGGCCTAAGCGCAAACGGCACCAGCGATGATACCCGAATGTCTGAACGCCCGCATGGTGGGTTGTTCATCAACCCAACCGGCATTCAGCAACCATGAAATCGTCGTCGTACTTCCACTGTCAGAGCTGGGCTTCAGGCAGCAACCACACTCATTCGAGTTTTTCGGATGTTCATCAGCATTTTGATGATGCCTCCCTTCTCCTGGATGAGGTGACTGAATACTCGCAGACGGCTTCGGGACAAAATCCGCCGCTGCACCAGAAACTCAAAGCGAAGGTTTTGTTCCAATTCTTTGATGGCTGGCCCATGTCAGAATCGTGAGTTTCCGGCGTTCAAGAACCAACCCCAGCCTGAAATGAGAAACCCGGATCGAATCGTCATCGTGGATAACAACCCAGACAGCTCGGCGGACTTTCGCGCCGCGCTGGAAACCCAGCCAGACCTCACCCTGGCGGCAGCCGTGACCTGCGCCTCCTGCTCCTTTGCCGCCGTCACCCAGCAGCAGCCGGATCTGGTGGTCATCAGCCTGAGCCTGCCGGGGCATCGTGTCCTGGAGCTGGTGAAGGATCTGCTGGTGCTGCATGCGGGCCTGAAGTTTCTCATTGTCACCGGCAACGACGCAGAGCTGGAGCCCTGCCGCGTCCTGCGGGCCGGAGCCCACGGCTGTGTCTCGAGCAGCAGCAGCGCCGCCACCAAGCTGGAAGCCGTGCGCCAGATCCTGGCCGGCCATCACAGCTTCAGGCCGGAGCCAGCCCACCGCCTGCCTGCCGTCAACGGCCTGCCCCCGCTGCACTGGGTGAACGCCACCGTTGCGCTCTGATGCGCGTCACCTGCCCGTATTTCGCACCCGCGCTGCTCCAGCTTCATAAAACAGGTTGCGGAAACGGGCGGCGCTTCGTTGTTTCTCCGGGTCAATGAAGAAGGATGTCCTGAGCCACCTCTACAAGCTGGTCGCGCCCCATCGCGGCAGGCTGCTGATGGTGGCGTTCATCACGCTGCTGAGCACGGGTGCAGGACTGGTGGAGCCGCTGATCTACCGCGAGGCGATCAACGACATCGCGGGGCTCTTCGTCAAACACGCCAACGACAAGGCCAAGGTGGAGGCGGGCGAGGAACTGGAAACCGGCGACAGCCCGCTGGAAGATTTCCTCCGCCAAAAAATCCAGGCCGCGCACGCAAGCCCCCACCCGCTGCCGCCGCCCACCAAGAAGACGCACGAGAAAAAACCGCACAGCCCCGCACACGTGGCCGAGCGCACCCCCGGCGAGGCCATTCATACGCTGCTGTACGCAGTGCTGCTGATGCTGGGCATCAATGTGCTCAGCTACATCCTGTGGCTGTATGCCGAGAACAAGAAGGCGCAGCTCGACTGCGACATCGAGCAGGAGTTCATCCAGGGCGCCTTCGCGCATGTGCTGCGGCTGCCGCTGGGCTTCTTTGGGAAGCGCGCACCCGCCGCCATCGCCAAGCAGATCGATCAAAGCGAGGAGGTGAGCGCGATTGTGGGCGCGTTTTCGCAGCAGATCCTGCCGGAGTTCATCAGCCTCTTCGGCATCATGGCCATCATGTTCTATCAGAACACCACGCTGGCCTTCATCTCGGTGTCCTTGATTCCCGTTTACCTGATCATCGCCTGGCGCTCCTCCCAGAAACTCGAGACCGGGCTCAACACCTATTACGAGCGCTGGGAGGACGTGAGCGCACGCATCAACACCGCGCTCGAAGGCATCAAGACCGTGAAGCTCAGCGGCGCGGAGGCACGCGAAGTGCAGGAATACCGCCGCATCTCCAGCAGTGCGTATGACAACTACGTGCAGCGCACCAGGCTCTCGAACAACTTCGGCTTCTGGGAGGGCGTGCTCAGCCATCTGGCCACGGCCATGGTGCTCGGCTGCGGCGGCTATCTGGCGCTCATCCACAAGCTCACGCCCGGAGATGTGGTCATGTTCGTCGCTTACCTCGACCGCTTGTATTCACCCATCGACGAGCTGTGCAGCCTGTGGGTGAACACGCAGCAGCACATCGCCTCCATCTCACGCGCGTTCCGTCTGCTGGAAAACAAGAGCGGCGAAAAACCCGGCAAACCGCTGCTCATTGAAAATGGCCGCGTGGAGTTCAAGGACGTGAGCTTTGCCTACGTCGAAGATCATCAGGTGCTGAACTCGCTCTCGATGACGTTCGAGCCGGGAAAAATCACCGCCATCGTGGGTGGCAGCGGCGCGGGTAAAACCACGGCGGTGGATCTGCTGCTGAAGCTCTATGAACCGCAGAAAGGCGAGATCCTCATCGACGGCCAGGATGTGAGCAAACTCGACTCCTCCAGCGTGCGCGGCCACATCGGCATGGTGGCGGCAGACGGGGCGATCTTTCGCGGCACGCTCGCCTACAACCTGCGCTACAAGAAACCGGACGCAACGGACGCCGAGGTGATGACTGTCGTGGAGCAGGCGGGCTTGAAAAATTTGGTGGAGCGTCTGCCGAAGGGACTGCAAACGCAGATCGGCCAGAACGGCATGGGCCTGAGCGTGGGCGAGCGCCAGCGCGTGCAGATCGCCCGCGTGCTGCTGAGCCGTCCGAAAATCCTTGTACTCGACGAAGCCACCGCCAACCTCGACTACAATACCGAGGCGGAGGTCAAACACGCGATTCACCAGCTGCGGAGCACCTGCACGATCATCATCATCGCCCATCGCTTCAGCATGGTGCGTGATGCCGACCTTGTGTATGTGCTTGGGGATGGCGGCATCCTTGAGCAGGGCACGCCTGAAGCCTTGATCGCAGCCGGCGGCTGGTTTGCCGCTTTTGCCCATGCGGTGGAAGATGAGGAAGAATCCGAAGAAGAGGAGGCTGAAGAGGAAACCGAGGAGGAAGAGGTTGAATCCGAAGACGAAGAAGCCGATGTTTAAAAGAGGTTCAACGCCATGCACGAACACCCAGTCTCTCTGACGAAAAAAGCGTGGCCCTACCTTGTCACTTTGAGCAGTGCCTCGGTCATGCTCCTGGCGTTTTTCATCCCTTCCATCCAGGATCAGTGGGACCGCTATCAGTCGCGCAAGGTCATCGGCCAATACGTGACGCTGGGGGACGACTTCATGCAGGAGGAGCGCTACGACATGGCCGAGAAAGCCTACGAGAAAGCGTTTGAGCTCTCCACGCAGACACGCCTTGAAATCGAGATGAAGCGGCTCAAGGCGCGCGTGCACCGCATGAGCATGCTCGTCGAGTGGGGAGGCAAGCCGCCGGAAGATCTGGAGGACGTGGATTTCCAGCTTCTGCTGCACCTGCAAAAAGGCCCGGAAAACGCCAAGGAGCGCACCTACACGCTGAACAGCTACGCCTCCTTCCTGGCAGGCTCCAAGAAGCTCAAGGAAGCCGAGGCCGCGCTGACGGAAGCCCTGCACATGGACCCTGAGAGCTCCATGCTGCACCTCAATCTCGGCAATCTGCAGGATCAGGTGGGCCGAAAAGACGAAGCCCTCAAATCCTACCTCAAAGCCCTCGCGCTCGATCCCGGCAGCCTCAACGCCCTCTACAACCTGGGGCTGCTGTACGCCGAACTCGGCAGAAACGAAGACGCCAAAAAAGCCTTCGAAGCCGCGCTGAAACTCGCGCCCGATGACGCCGAGACGCAGAAGCAGCTCAGGCAGGTGATCAAGAAGATGGGGGAGACAGCGCCGTGATGTGTCTCAGGGCATTTCAAAGCATGACGTGGCCTTATAGAGTCAAGGCGGCCAAACAGATTCTCCCTCTCCCCGCCCCTGACACTCGACAAAAAACGCTGATTTTTCTTCGGGGAGAGGGGTGGGGTGAGGGGGCGACACCCAGCCATCGCCAACTTGGGACTTCCCCTCACCCAGCCTCTCCCCCAAGGAACATTTGGGCGTTGCACTATCATCGAGGGGGAGAGGGGTTTTGCTTTGTGGCCACAAGATGTTTCAAGAACTCGTGCGGCCTCTGCCATGCCCCTCCTACGTCGCCGCCACCCAGCGCTGCCAGAGACGCAGCAGCGGTGTGAGCACCACAAAGCCCAGCGCCAGCAGCGGCGAGACATTCGCAATCGCGAGCGCATCCACGACGACGATGCCCGCGAGCAGCCAGCCCACGGCTTTGCCAATCGCAGGGCCGCCTTTGCGCATGGTGTGCGTGGCAAAGGCCACCAGCAGGGCAAACACGCCCAGAACCCCCACCTGCACCGGGCTGCCACCCGCCGCAGAAAACCGCATGGCGCAGACGATGGCCGGTGTGTAGAGCAGGGCGAAAGCCATCAAGGAAGCCGGCACGGGCAGGTCCTCGTTTTTGTGCTCCAGCCGCGCCGCCATGGTGATGCCGACAATGTAGCACCCGATGGCCAGGGCAAACGGCAGCACCAGCAGAGGGCCCGCCGGAAGAAAGGCTGTCTCGTAGCGCCATTCGGCCCCGAAGAAGGACAAGGCACCCTTCTGGCTGGCAAATTGAAACGGTGCCACCGCCGAGGCTGCCACAAGGTACAACAGCAGCCGGCAGGCCCCCATGACGATGACGGACCCTGCCCACTGCTTGTGAAAGAGATCGTAAAACACAATGGCTCCCAGCAGCAGCCCGGTGATCTGCGGATTGGCCCCATAGCCCAGCGCAATGACGCCCCCCACAAAGAGCATCAGAATACCCACGATCCACGCCGTGCGCACGGCCACCTGCCCGCTGGGAATGGGCCGCTCCTTGCGGTGCTCGCGGTCGAATTCCACATCGGCCGCATCATTCAAAATCATGCCGCCCGTGTAGATCAGCGAAGCCGCAAGCAGAATCCACGCAAGACGCACATCCAGGAGCGCGCCTCCAGCAAGGAGCCATGCTGCAATGACGTTGGTCCATGCAGTCGGGAGATTGGAGATACGGGCGAGATGAAGCCAGGGGCGCATGCCGCCAGTCTTCCGACACCCAAGGCCGGTGTCGAACGGTTATTTCACAGAGCGAGTTTGTGGCAGGGTTGTCTTCGTGAGAGCATTCTGCGCAGTTCGTAGGATGGGTGTGGCGACAGCCCGTGTGTCCCTCAGCGTGTTGCATGCACCATGGCGTATGAACACCCTCGCAGTCGGGCGGTTTGGCGAAGAGCTCGCTGATGCATCGGAGAGCTTCATTCGCCAAACACGGCCGACCTACGTCCAGAGCGCCGCGCCTTGCCGTAGGACGGTCGTGGCGAAGCCCGCCCGTCTATCAGCGCACGGCAAACACCACGGCGTACGAACACCCTCGCAGTCGGGCGGTTTGGCGGAGAGCTCGCTGATGCATCGGAGAGCTTCATTCGCCAAACACGGCCGACCTACGTCCAGAGCGCCGCGCCTTGCCGTAGGACGGTCGTGGCGAAGCCCGCCCGTCCATCAGCGTACGGCAAATACCACTGCGTATGAACACCCTCGCAGTCGGGCGGTTTAGCGAAGAGGCCTGCGCGTGATTGCGAAATCACCACACGCCAAACACACCCAACCTGCGGCCGGAAAGCGTGGCTGGCTGTGCGGAGTGCGGTTCGTTATTTCAACATGCTGCGCACAAACGGCAGCATGGAGGAGTACAGCGTGCTGCCGTGAAAGCGGGAGAGCAGTTCGGTGACAAGCTCCGCATCGCTGTCCACATCGGCGGGAAGCAGGTCTTCACGCGTGTGCTCTCCGCAGATGGCGCTGACGCGCACAAAGCAGGAGTCGCAGTCACGCCGCACTTCGCCACGCACCCCCTCACCTTCCAGCACGAGCCCCTGCAGGGCGGGGCCGCTGTCTTTTTCGATCAGCTCCACGCTCAGGGAAGCATGCAACCGCTGGTTGATCCATGCGGCGAGCAGCAGCGCGGTGGTGCGCTGCCCCTTGAGATGCGTGATGCGAATAGTCTGCAGCTTGGAGAGGTTATTGCATGCGGTGGCGTCCTGAAAGCAGGCGGCCAGGGCGGTGCGCATGAAGTGCGAGCGCGTCCACGCGAGATCGCGCACATCAAAGTCGCCGCTTTCCGCGTTCATGGCGGCCAGCAGCGCATCAAACTGCTTTGCAGGATCCTCCCAGCGCGCGCTGTCGATGATCAGGGTGTCGATGCGGCTGTAGAGTCGCTCTTCAAAGTTCTTGGACAGATCCGCCTGCCACCAGACGACGAGCGGCAGATCGGAGTCGAGATGCGCGAAGACGATGTTTTGCACCTGCGCGGCATCTCCGCCTTCCAGCACAAAACTGATCTGCTCGCTGCAGACGATCTGCTTGCCCTGATACGGACGGCACAGCGCCTGAATCCAGGCCCGTGCGCGCGGCGGCTGGGCCTCCGGCAGCGCGAGGATGAGCAGCGCCCGGCACGCATGCTGGGCGGCCACGTGGTCGAGCAGTTCGTTGTCCGCCACAAGCTGGCAGCCATCTTCGGTGTAGATCGCCAGATTGATGAGCGAGGCACGGGTCTTGGCCTCGTCCCCTTCCCACAGTTGCTTCAGCGCACGATCAATGCGCCCGATGGGCGTTTCGAGACCAAGGCGGTCGAGGTCGGAGTCGTTAATGGTGGAGAGAGGCATGGTGGTGGAGAGTCAGGTTTTTTTGAGCGCCCGTTTGATCCAGCGCGGATCACGACGGCAGTCTAAGATACGCAGGACTGCGGCGTCGCCGTTGGGTTCCATGCGATAATAAATGGCGTAAGGAAAAGTGCCGCAAATGAACCGATGCCGGCCATGCACCAGACGGTGAATGCCAGCAATGCTTTCGAGAGTTTCGAGTTCCTTGAGCATGGACTTCTCAAAGTAATCACCGAGCCAGTCCTCGTCTTGGTCTTCATAAAACTGCCGCCCTGCAATCAAATCGCCAAGGGCGCTTTCAGAAAGAATAACGCGCATTACTTCAGGCCGGCCAGACGGCGTTTGACCTCCTCCAGGGAGACAAACTGCTCTTCACCAGCAGCCAGCCTCCGTTCCGTTTCCTCCAGCAGTTCAAGATGCCACGAAGGCGGCGACTTGTCGTCTGTGACGGGAAACAGATCGTTCTCCAAGTCCATGAGTGCCCGCAGCTTTTCACCACGGCTCATTTGATCGAGAGGAAGCAGGGTGGTCATAGGTCAAATGTGGGTCAAAGATTCCGAAATAACAAGACATTAGAGCAGCCGCCACTCACGGCCATCCGCACGCAGCAGGTCATCGGCCTCTTTCGGTCCCCAGCTTCCTGCGGGGTATTCGTGCATGGGCGGCGGTGTGTCGGACTTGTGCCAGGCCTTCTCGATTTCATCGATGAACTTCCAGGCGTTCTCGACTTCATCGCGGCGGGCGAACAAGGTGGCGTCGCCGGCCATGGCATCGAGCAGCAGACGCTCGTAGGCCTCGGGGCTGGCTTTGCCGAAGCTTGATGAATAGCGGAAGTCCATCTTCACCTGCTGGATGCTCATGGCCTGTCCCGGCTGCTTGCAAAGAATGCGCAGCGCGATGCCTTCGTCCGGCTGAATGCGGATGACGAGGGTGTTCTCGCTGTTCTTGAGCATCGTGGAGGTGGCGAAGGGAATCTGCGGCGGCTTTTTGAAATGCACGCTGATCTCCGTGGCCTTCTTCGGCAGCTGCTTGCCCACACGAATATAAAATGGCACGCCCTGCCAGCGCCAGGTGTCGATCATGAGACGCAGCGCCACATACGGCTCGGTCTGGGATTCAGGATTCACGCGGTCCTCCTGCCGGTAGCCCACGCGCGGCGTGCCATCCACGCTGCCTGCGGTGTACTGGGCACGGATCACGTGTTTGCCCACTTCCTCAGGCCCGACCAGCGGACGCAGGGCGCGGATGACCTTCACCTTTTCATCACGCACACTGTCCGCGCTGAGATCGGTCGGCGGCTCCATGGCCACGAGGGAGACGAGCTGCAGCAGATGGTTCTGCACCATGTCACGCAGCGCGCCTGCGGTGTCGTAGTAGCCGCCACGGCCGCCTTCCATGCCGAGATTCTCCGCGCAGGTGATCTGCACGTGATCGATGTAACGGCTGTTCCAGTTCGGCTCGAAGATGGAGTTGGCAAAGCGCAGCACCATGATGTTCTGCGCGGTTTCTTTGCCGAGGTAGTGGTCGATGCGGTAGGTGTCCTTTTCCGCAAAAGTGGCGGCGACCACCGAGTTCAGCCCCTGCGCTGTGGCGAGGTCTTTGCCAAAGGGCTTCTCACAGACCACGCGCGCCCATTTGCCTTTGACGCCCTCATTAAGCCCGGCGGCCCGGATCATTTCCAGGATGGGTTTGAAGGCCTCGGGTGCGGAGGCCAGGTAGAAGAGGCGGTTTGCCGGCGTGCCGCGTTCCGCGTCAAACTGGTCGAGCAGTTTCGCCAGAGACTTGTAGCCTTCGAGGTCTTCGAACTCGCTGCGGTGATAGTGAATGCACTGGGAGAAGCTCTTCCACAGTTCATCGTTGTGGCCCTGACGGCTGTTCTGGCGGTTGCCCTCTTCGAGTTCTTTGCGGAAGACCTCGTCCGTTTTGTCACGCCGGGCGAAGCCCACCACCTTGAACTGCGGGGGCAGGTCACCAGCAGCGGCGATGTTATAGATGGCGGGAATCAGCTTGCGGTGAGTGAGATCACCGGTGGCACCAAAGATGACCACGGAGCAGGGTTCCGCGCGGTGGCGGGAGAGCAGAGTCTCTTGAAAGGGATTTTCCAGTTCGGGCATGGCTTTAAAGCAAGGACTACGCCACAAACGCGGCGCAGGACTGCCAGACTAACCCGCCGCCCTCTGATGGCAACAAACGATGCCGCCGCAACGAGTCCGGGTCGATGAAATGACTTCATGGATGCCATGAATTCGCTTGGAGGCATCATGAGGGGGGACCCCGCTCAAATTAGGCGTCTCTTTCGCTGATTTTCTCTATGCTCTCTGAGTTTCAAAGGTTTGACAGCAGGGCTCATCCGTTGACAGTCACCGGGCAATGAGCAAACCGGCACCTGAGCCAGACATTCCGATTCCGGAAGACGTAAAAAAAGACAAGGGCTTGTGGGAGAAAACCCGCAAAAGCCTGATCGAGCGTCTGAACAATTGGGAGGATCAGAAAACGTGGAACGAGTTTTACCAGACTTACTGGCGCCTCATTTTCAGCGTCGGCACCAAGGCGGGCCTCACCCGTGAAGAAGCCTTTGATGTGGTACAGGAGACCATCATTGCCATCGCCCGCCAGGTGCAGAAGGGCCAGTACGATCCGCGTGCAGGCTCCTTCAAGGCCTGGCTGCTGCAGATGACGCGCTGGCGTATTCTGGACGTGTTCCGCGCCCGCAAGCGCCAGCCCTCCCTGGCCGATCAGGGCAATGCCGACACCGAGGACACCAGTGGTCAGGTCATCGACCGCCTCTCCCAGGACAAGGACAACCTGCTGGAAAACATCTGGGACCGCGAGTGGCGTGACAACATCACCGCCGCCGCGCTGGAACGCGTCAAAGCCAAGGTTTCGCCCCGTCAGTTTCAAATTTTCGACTGCTACGTGATGAAGGGCTGGGGGGTGAAGAAGACCTCTGAAGCCCTCGGAATCAATGCCGCACAGGTCTATCTGGCCAAGCACCGGGTCGGTGCGCTGGTGAAGAAAGAAGTGCAGGGGCTTGAGAATACGATGCTTTAGTGGGAGACTTCCGGGCGCTGGCTTGAACGATTCATGCAGCCACCCTCCTCCCACGCCAGCTCCATGAGCGATCCAGCCGACCTGCCCGCCGAGCATACGCCTCCCCACGAGAGCGTGGATGAAGACGCCTACGCCCCCGTCCTGGATGAGGCCGCACTCGAGGCGGATTCCTTCGAGCTGCAACTGCCCGCCCCGCCCATCGCGGTGCCGACGGCCCGGGACAAGGTCAAAAGCCGCGATAAAAACGGCCCGCCTTCGCACCGGGATGACATCGTCATTCCCGACTACACGCTGCTCAAGCGCATCGGCTCCGGAGCCTATGGCGAAGTCTGGCTGGCGCAGAGCGTCACGGGCGCGCTGCGTGCCGTGAAGATCGTCTGGCGTGAGGACTTTGAACTCACCCGCACCTTCCACCGCGAGTTTCAGGGCATCCAGCAGTTCGAGCCCATTTCACGCGGGCACCCCTGCCTCGTGCACATCCTGCACGTCGGCTGGAATGAACCGCGCGGCTTTTACTACTGCGTGATGGAGCTGGCGGACGATGCCGAGGACGGCGCGCACATCAGCGACGTGAAGACCTACGTGCCGCGCACGCTGACCACGGACATGAAGCGCCACGGCCGGCTGGATCCCTTCTTCTGCCGGGATGCGGGCGTGTACATGGCCGATGCGCTGCACTACATGCACAACCACGGGCTCACGCACCGTGACATCAAGCCCTCCAACATCATCTTCGTCGGCGGCGTCTGCAAACTGGCGGACATCGGCCTCGTGGCCGCCTTTGGGGAGCGCACCTTTGTAGGCACCGAAGGCTTCGTGCCACCGGAAGGCCCCGGCACACCGCAGGCGGACATCTACAGCCTGGGCAAGGTGCTCTATGAAATGAGCAGCGGCAAAGACCGCATGGAATTCCCCGAGGTGCCGGACAATCTCTCCGACGAGGAGTGGCCCTTCTGGATCGACCTCAACCGCGTGATCTGCCAGGCCTGTGAAGCCGACCTGAGCCGCCGCTTTGCCACCGCCTCGGATTTTGCCGAAGCCTTGCAGCACGTCGGCGACATCAAACCGGAGAGCTTCGTTCGCCGTTTCAGCCGTGCCGCCATCATCACCACCCTGACCTCCTTCCTCGTGGCCAGCGGTCTGGTCATGGCGAAGCACCAGCGTGAATGGAGCTATGAAATCCCCGTGCCGGTGAAACCCCTGCCGGTGCTGCCCGCGCGCCCGCAAACACCCACTCCCACCAAAGTCTGGCAGAACCGGGAGAACCAGTGGTTCACGTACAAGCAGGACCGCCACGTCGCGGACCTGCCGCTGAATGCAGACCTCTTCCGCAAGTTCCTCGATGCCACCTACGGTGCCGCCGAGTACGAGGTCACCCCCGTCACGATGCCGGACAAAAGCACCCTGTACGCCGCCGTGATCCCGAAGGAGGAAGCTGACGCCTTTTGCTCATGGATGACCGCCTACGATCGCAAGAGCGGACACCTGGATTCTGACCACGAGTACACCTGGCGTCCGGCGGGCATTCCACAAACACCCGGCGCCTCCAAACCGAAGCCCGGCCACAGCGCCATCCGCTGTGAAATTGTGGGTGTGAAGTTCGGCAGCCTGAACATCGCCAGCACACCTTCGGGCGCGGAAGTCTTCGACGGCGAACGCCTCATGGGCCGCACCCCGCTCGCCCTGCCGAAGGTGCGCGCAGACAGCTTCAGCTACGAGATCAGCCTGCCCGGTTACAAACCGGAAGTGGCCGCAGGCAAGCTCAAGGAAGGTCAGAGCATCAGCTTCAATCTGCGCCTGAAGGCCACCGGCTCGGTGGTGTTTGGCAAGCCCTGGCAGAACAGCCTCGGCATCAAATTCGTGCCCCTCGGCAAAGCCATGCTGGCCACCATTGAAACGCGCCGCAAAGACTTCGCCGAATTCGCCAAGGCGACCAATCAGCCTCCGGTGGACGGCCGCGTGCTGGATGCCGAACCCGACCTGCCCGTCAGCATGGTGAACCGTTCTGAGGCCGAGCAGTTCTGCCGCTGGCTGACGGATCGCGAGCGCGCGCAGGGATTGCTCGAACCGGATCAGGAATACCGCCTGCCCAGCGATGATGAATGGAGCATGGCCGCCTATCTCTCGCGTGAGATCGGCAACAATCCCTCCGAACGCAGCCTGCGCATCGAAGGCATCTACCCCTGGGGCTTCATCTGGCCGCCACCCGCCAAATCCGGCAACTTCCTCGACAAAAGCGCCGACAAGACGGGCAGGATTGCCATCCCCAAATACGACGACGGCTTTGCGGGGCTCGCGCCCGTGGGCTCCTTCCGTGCAGATGGCCGTGGCCTGCATGACCTTTCCGGCAACCTCTGGGAATGGGTCTCGGATTCATGGAACACCATGCCCGATCAGGGCGTCCTGCGCGGCGGCGCCTACACCACGTCAGAGCGCCAGGAACTGCTCGCCTCCTTCCGCCGGCACGCCACCGCCACAGACCGCCATCCCGACGCCGGCTTCCGCCTGCTGCTCTGGAACATCGGCCAGCTGGCGCGTGAGGACGAAGATTGAGCCACAACTTTGTGGGAATAAGCAATCTTCGCCTCATCTCCCACGTATCAGCACACCAACGCCATGAAACTTCGCCTCGCTCTTCTTTCCGCCCTTGCCGCCGCCTTCTGCATCGCCCAGGCCGAGGACAAACCAAAAACCGACTCCAAAACCATGCCCAAACCCGAAATCGTGAAGTCTGAAAATGACTGGCAAAAAATGCTCACCCCCGAGCAGTTCCAAGTGACCCGCATGCGCGGCACCGAACGCCCCAATGGTGCGGCCTATGAAGAATTCGAGAAGCAGGGCGAAGGCACCTACTACTGCGTGTGCTGCGGCGCGGAGCTCTTCACCTCCAAGGAAAAATTCCACTCCGGCTGCGGCTGGCCTTCCTTCTATGATTCCTCCAAGGCCAAAGGCGTCCTCGAAAAAGTGGACAACAGCCACGGCATGCACCGCATCGAAACCGTGTGCAAACGCTGTGACGCCCACCTCGGCCACGTCTTCGAAGGCGAAGGCTTCAAAACCCCCACCGACCGCCGCTTCTGCATCAACGGCGTCGCCTTGAAGTTCGTCCCCAAAGGCGGCGAAGCCCCCAAGCTTCTTGAAGTCAGCTCCACCGCCGTGCAGCAGAAGAAAGACGAAGTCGCCAAAGAAGGCGGCGTGGAGAAAAAGTAAGCGGGAGCCCGCCGCGCCTCTTGTAGGACGGTCGTGGTGAAGCCCGCCCGTCCATCAGCGCACGGCAGGCTCCATGGCGAACGAACACCCTCGGAGTCGGGCGGTTTGGCGGAGAGGGCGGTGGAGCATGCCACGCTTTCGACGCCAAACACGACCGACCTACGGCCGGAGCGCCTGCCTCATCGTAGGATGGGTGTGGCGACAGCCCGCCCGTCCATCAGCGTACGGCAAACACACCGGCCTGCGAACGTTCTCGGAGTCGGGCGGTTTGGCGAAGCGTGAGATGAAACATCGGCAAGTCCTCGACGCCAAACACGGCCGACCTACGGCCGGAGCCACTCACCGGCATCAAGCCCAAGACGATGGCAAACGAAGGCGGAAATCGAGGCACCTCTGCCCGGCCATCCTCACATCTTCCCCGTCTTCACAAAGTCGATGATCTTCTGGTCATCGTCCCCTGCCGCCCACGTCACGCGTAAAAAATCAGCGGGATGCAGCCGGTGCTGCTCAAAGAACGCACGGTCTCCGCCGCAGCCGTACATCGTGTCCGGGTCCATCTCTCCGCGCAGCTTGGCGCGTGCCTTCACGATCAAACGCGGCAGCCACGGAATGCCGTCCACCGCCGCCGGCTTGGGCGGAAGGGCGCTCGGCGGCACGGTTTTCCCGGTGCGCTCGCTCTTCTGCACCACGCGGAAGTAATCCCTGCGCACCGCCGCCACCAGCAGGCTTGTCTCCAGGGTGGGGCCTTCCGCGCCATACCGGCAGTGATCATCGACAAAGTCGAAAAACTCCTGGGTCGTGTAGCCGATGTCGTCCAAAAAGGTCTTGTCCGCCTCCGTGAACCAGCTGACCGCACGGGTGTCTCCCCCAAGGTGCAGTTTGGAGCAGCGCTCGAAGAGTTCGCGGAAAGATGTGTCCCAGGTTAAGTCGCTCATAAGAATAGCTACGCATAACGACGGTGCTTTGACCGTCAAATATTCGCGCAACCAATCCGCACCTCCCGTGGTTTACATTGCGCATGACCCTCGCTAGCATGGCAGCCACACTGCCAGCCTACCTCATGCCCGAACCGGAACGGAACGCCCTCCCCCATTCACCGCCGGCAGCAGCCGACGATGCCGGGGAGTCTTCCGACCAGGAAAGCGTCCGTCTCATGCTGCGCGTCAAGGAGGGCGATGTGAAGGCCTTTGAGCAGCTTGTGGAGCTGCATCAAAACGCCGTCGTCGGCACCTGCGCCCGCATGCTGAACAACATCGAGGACGCGCACGACATCGCGCAGCAGGTCTTCATCCGCGTCTGGCGCAGCGCCCCGCGCTACGAAGTCACCGCCAAGTTCACCACCTGGCTCTTCACCATCACGCGCAACCTCGTCTTCAATGAAACCCGCCGCCGCTCCCGCCGCAAGGAGGTGAGCATGGAGCAGGAGAACGAGGACGATCCGCCGAAGTATTTCACCGATCACAGCACCCCGGGCGCCGACCACATCACCCAGCAGACCGAGCTGGAGCAGGCGCTGGACAAAGCCATCGCCTCACTGCCTGAGAAGCAGCGCATCGCCGTCGTCATGCGCCGTCATCAGGACCTGCCATACGAGGACATCTGCGCCGTCTTGAAAATGTCCCTCCCCGCCGTGAAGAGCCTCCTCTTCCGAGCTAGGACGGAACTGCGCAAACACCTCGCGGCGTATTTGGGTGAGGATGTGGACTGAGGATTTCCAGCCAGCTAATTTTTGAGGATTGAAGTTTCCCACAGGCTCAGGCGTACTCTCCGTCTTCGCATGAAACTCCTTCTGCTCGCTCTTCTCGCCCCCACGCTGCTGCTTGCCGCCCCCAAGCCGCTGTTCAACTCCAGGCTCATCACCAGCGCCACGCCGAACCACAGCGTGGACATCGATGTCTCGCTTGAGGGCGCGAAGGAGCTCTTCCTCGTCGTCACGGATGGCGGCAATGGTTTCACTGCCGACTGGGCGGACTGGGCCGAGCCACGCCTCATCCTGGCGGATGGCAGCGAGAAGAAGCTCACCGAGATCGAATGGAAATCAGCACAGACCGGCTGGAACAACGTGCGGGTGAACAGCAGCGCCGGTGGCACCGAACTGCGCAGTGCCGACAAAGCCATCGAGTACGGCATCGGCACGCATGCCAACAGCATCATCGCCTTCAATCTTCCCGCTGGCACGAAACGCTTCAAAGCCCGGGGCGCACTCGATGAAGGCGGCACCAAGCAGGGCAGCGCCAGCGTGGAGTTCCGCGTCTACACCGAGAATCCCGGGCCCATCACCGCCAGCGACAGCAGCTCCCATGATCCGGCAGATGCCGTCGATTCGCTCACCGTGCATCCCGAACTGCAGGTGCAGCTTTTTGCCAGCGAGCCCATGATGGAAAGCCCTTCCAGCATCGACATCGACGCACGTGGCCGCGTCTGGGTCTGCGAAGTGGTGAACTACCGCAAGCACCTCGGCGAACGTGCCGAGGGCGACCGCATCCTCATCCTCGAAGATACCGACGGCGACGCCAAGGCCGACAAGTCCACCGTCTTCCACCAAGGCCATGATGTGGACAGCGCCCACGGCATCTGCGTCCTCGGCAACAAAGCCCTCATCTCCTGCGGCGACGAGGTCTTCTGGCTCATCGACGACAACGGCGACGACAAGGCCGATCGCAAGGAACTCATGTTCACCAAGATCGGCGGCGCGCAGCATGACCACGGCATCCACGCCTTCCACTTCGGCCCCGATGGCCGCCTCTACTTCAATTTCGGCAACGCCGGCAAACAGCTCTGCGACAAAGACGGCAAGCTCATCACCGACATCCACGGCGTCAAATGCACCAATCAGAACAACCGCCCCTATCAGCAAGGCATGGTCTTCCGCTGCGAACTCGATGGCAGCAACGTCGAAGTCCTCGCCTGGAACTTCCGCAACAACTGGGAAGTCGCCGTGGACAGCTACGGCACGATGTGGCAGTCCGACAACGACGACGACGGCAACAAAGGCGTGCGCATCAACTACGTCATGGAGTTCGGCAACTACGGCTACTCCGACGAAATGACCGGCGCCGGATGGCAGACCCCGCGCCTCAACTGGGAAAGCGAAATCCCCCTGCGCCACTGGCACCAGAACGATCCCGGAGTCATCCCCAACCTGCTGCAAACCGGCGCCGGCAGCCCCACCGGCATGCAGGTCTATGAAGGCGATCTACTCCCCAGCATCTTCCACGGCCAGCCCCTCCACTGCGATGCCGGCCCGAACATCGTCCGCGCCTACATCACCCAGCCCGACGGTGCCGGCTACAAAGCCGAAATCGTGAACATCCTCGAAGGCACCAAAGACAAATGGTTCCGCCCCAGCGATGTGGCTGTTGCGCCCGATGGCTCCCTCATCGTGGCTGATTGGTACGATCCCGGCGTCGGTGGCCATGGCATGGGCGATGTGACGCGCGGCCGCTTGTTCCGCGTGACGACGAAAGCGGCGGAGAAGTATCAGGTGCCGAGTTTCAAGCTGGATAGCGTTGAAGGAGCCGTGGCTGCCTTGAAGTCATCGAATGAAGATCAGCGGTATCTGGCGTGGAAGAAGCTCGAAGAAATCGGCTCCGAAGCTGAGCCCGAGCTTCACAAGCTCTTCCGCGACAGCAAATCCGTCCCACAGCATCGCGCCCGTGCCCTGTGGCTGCTCACAGCTCATGAGTGGGAGCGCATTAATCCCGGTTCCGACAAACCCAACCCGCACGACCTGACCCTTCCCGAGTGCCTCACCCAAGCCCTCGCCGACACCGATCCCAACATCCGCATCACCGCCATCCGCATCGCTCGCCGTCTGCTGCAGCAAGCGCATCCCGAGATGTTGCGTGAGGTGATCGCGAAGGTCGTGGAGGACGCTTCGCCTGCGGTTCGCCGAGAAGCGGCGATTGCGCTTCGGTTTGACCAAAGCACGGATGCACGGGACCTTTGGGCAAGGATTGCCTCCCAGTCCCGGAAATACGATAAGTGGATTGTCGAAGCGCTAGGGCTCAGCAATGAAGGACGTGAAGAATCAAGGACTGCCCTGATTGGTGACTCAGGAAAACAGGATGATGATGAAATCTCTGCTGAACTCATCCTGCGTCATCGTGATCGCAGCATCCCCGGTTTTATTGCGGACCAGCTCGTGAGCAGCAGCGACTCCCAAGCAGCGCATTTCCGCAAGCAACCTCAGCGCTGCCTTCGCGCTCTCCAACTTCTGCAAACCAAATATCCCGCGGAAGTCGCCAAAGCCGCGCTGACCATCTTCCTCAAAGCCGACGCCGAAACGGCCCTCGCTTCCACCGCACTCCTCGACCGCAACGCCATCACCTCCAATCCCGAGGCCAAAGCCCACCTCGACTCCCTCCTCAAACCCGTCATCGGCAAACCGGAGTTCATCTCCCTCGTCGAGCGCCTGAACCTCACCGGCTTCGAGAAGGAACTGCTCGATTACATTGTCGCGAATCCCAATGCGCCCGAGTCCGTCAACGCCGCACGCCTCATCGCCGCGAATCGCGATGGCGCGCTGCGTTTCCTCAAGACCGCCGATGCCGCCTCCGCCAAAGCCCTCATCGCAGCGCTGGGTCGTGTGAGTGACCGCGCCTCCGTAGCCGTGCTGAACCAAGCCTTCTGGCCCGAGAAACGCGCGGACGTCCGCCACGTCATCATCGACGCTCTCTCCCTCAGCGGCGAAGGCGGACGCGCCATTCTCAAGTGGCAGAGCGAAGGCAAACTGCCCGCCGAATTCAAAGACCAGGCCGCACTGGCACTCAGCCGCAGCACCGATGTCGGAGTACGAAACGAGGCCGCCCAAGCACTCCCCTTGCCCGCCGCACAGGGTTTGGAAAACTTCCCCAAGCTGCCCGAACTCGTGAAGCTTAAGGGCGATGCCGCCAAGGGCCCGCAGATGTTCATGCAGGCCGGGTGCATTGCCTGCCACCGCGTCAAAGGCCAGTTCATCGACTTCGGCCCCGACCTCTCGCAGATCGGTGCCAAGCTCTCCGCCGAAGGCCTCTTCACCGCCATCCTCTACCCCAGCGCCGCCATCGAGCACAGCTTCGTCGGTCAGACTGTCACCACCAAGGAAGGCCAGACCATCACCGGCTATCCCATCAGTGAAACCGATGCCGAACTCACCCTGCGCATCGCCGGCGGAGCCGCCACGCCCGTCAAGAAATCCAGCATCGCCAAAAAGGAAGAGCTGAAACTCTCCCTCATGCCTCCCGGCCTCGCAGGTGCCATCGGCCCGCAGGGGCTCGCTGATCTCGTGGCGTGGCTGCAGACGCTGAAGTAGGCGAATACCTCTTTTCACGCCACGGTTTCGCCCATCATCTTCCCTCATGACGATCACCCTCACAGCTCCTGCTGAAGCACTGCTTCGTGAACAAATTGCTCAAGGCAGTTTCGCAAACATCGATTCAGCCGTTGAAGCAGCCGTTCAAACCACCTTTGGACGTCGTGCTTCCAAAGTTCTCGAAGCTCTGCTCGGCGAGGCGCTGGATCACCCTGGCCGGCGTGTACCTCTCGAAGAATTGCGTGCGCGTCATGCATGAAGACTGTTGCACCGCTATCACGCTGAAACTTTGCTCCTCCGTCAGCGTTTCAGCCCCACCATGCGCCTGCTCCTTCCCGTCCTCCTCGCCATCGCCCTGCCGCTGCATGCCCAAAAGGGCGGCAAGAACAAGCCCTTGATCAAGCTGACCGATGTCGAAGTCGCGACGAAGGAGATCGTCTATAAAACCACGCCGCAGGGCGAGCTGAAGCTCCATGTGTTCTCGCCGAAGGGCGAGGTGCAGGCCGCAGTACTCCGGCCTTGCGCGGTGTTTTTCTTTGGCGGGGGCTGGAAGAGCGGGTCATATCTGCAATTCGTGCCGCAGGCGGAATACCTGGCCAGCCGAGGCATCGTCGCCATCAGCGCGGATTACCGCATTCTCAATGTCCACAAGACGACGCCGGACAAAGCGGTGGAAGATGCCAAGAGCGCCATCCGCTGGGTGCGGGGGCATGCCACGGAGCTTGGCATCGATCCCACCAAGGTCATCGCGGGCGGCGGCTCTGCGGGCGGACACCTAGCTGCCTGCACGGCGCTGGTTTCGGCCTATGATGCGGAGTCGGATGACAAGAGCATCTCCGCCAAACCAAATGCCATGGTGCTGTTCAATCCGGCCATGAACATCGCCACGCTCTTCAAGCAGCGCGCCACCGGCGAAGGCCCGATGACGCTGGAAATGGCGGAGGCCATCACCCCCAACAGCTTCGTCAGCAAGGATACCCCGCCCGCCATTCTCTTCTTTGGCACCGCCGACAAGCTCAAGGAAGGTGGCGATGAGTATGTGAAGAAGGCCGCCTCACTGGGCGTGCGCGCCGAGATGTGGTCCGCAGCGGACATGCCGCATGGCTTTTTCAACAAGGAGCCCTGGATTCAAGTCACCGCGAAGAAGATGGACGAGTTCCTCACCTCCCTCGGCTACCTCGGCGGAGAGCCCTCGATCAAGCTGCCCGAAAACGCGCCCGCTCTGAAGCAGGAGAAGTGAGAAATGAGAAGCCAATAATGAACAGAGAGGTTCGGTTTGCCGCAGAACATTTTCTTCGGATGGAAATAGGCCAGGCAGCCGCGGGTGTCGTAGGACGGTCGTGGCGAAGCCCGCCCGTCTATCAGCGCATTGTCGGCCCCGTGGCGTACGCACGTCCTCGCAGTCGGGCGGTTTGGCGGAGGATGTGACAGAGCATCGGAAAGTCCTGCACGCCAAACACGACCGACCTACGGCCGGAACGCCGCGTAGTTCGCCTGCGTGAGAACCTGTCTGCCGCAGCAGAAATGCCAGACCTGCTTTCAAAGAAGCCGGGCATGAGACGAAGGTGCCATGTGCCTTTCCAATGCCACGGAGCTGAAAGCCATCCACATCGGTCTTCGGCTGTCCCGGACAGTTCAGTGAATTCAGCCTCTCCCCACGCGAAAAAAACGGCGCGAGCGACGTTTCTTCCCTGCATGCTCACTGAATCTTCCCGCGCCGCCGATTTCCCCAGCCTCAAAGGCATTCATTACCTCAACACCGCCGCCGAGAGCATCCCGCCTCTCTGTGTGAATGAAGCCGTGGCCGAGTACATGCACCACAAGTCGCTCGGCATGCGCGGGCGCGATTTCCATTTCCCACGTGTGGAAGACTGCCGCGAGATCACCGCCCGGCACCTCGGCCTCAGCACAGATGAAGTCTCCTTCTGCTCCTGCAGTTCGGAAGCCTACAACCTCCTCGCCAACGCGCTGCAACTGACACCGAAGGACGAAGTCATCGTCACCGATCTCGATTTCCCGGCTGGTGCCACTCCCTGGCTCACCGCGCCGGAGGCTTCACGCCCCGTCACACGCCTTTGGAAAAATCGTGAAGGCGCCTTGGACCTCACCGATCTCGCCGCGCTGCTCAATGATCGCACCGCCCTCGTGCAGGTCAGCCTCGTGAGCTTCTACAACGGCCACCGCATCCCCTTCGCCCCGCTGCGCGACATGATCCGCAAGCTCGCGCCTCAGGCGGTCATCTCCGTAGATGTGACTCAGGCGCTGGGCCGCGTCGCGCTTGATTGCCAGGACGCAGACATCATGATTTCCAGCACGCACAAATGGACCCTCGGCATCCATGGCGGGGGCGTCATCGGCATTCCAAAAAAATCCGCCGCGCGGCTCACCACCACTGCCGGTGGCTGGTACCACATCGCGAACGCCTTTGATGCCGATCGTTTTGAAAGCGCCCGCATCAAGCCCGGCGCACTGAGCTTCTCCGTCGGCATGCCCAGCTTTGCCGCACTGTATGCCCTGAATGCCTCGCTGCGCTATCTTGAAGCCGTGGGCATGGACAAGATCATCGCCCATGCCGATCCGCTCGTCGCCCGTGTGCATGCCGGATTGAAGGAGCTGGGCCTCACCGCACTCAGCGCCGCGCAGCCCGGCTGCTCCAGCGGCATCGTGGCTTTCAAACACGAAAACACCGCCGCCATCAATGAGGCCCTGCTCGCGCAAAACATCCACGTCATGCATCAGGTGGGCCGCATCCGCATCGCCGTGCATGGCTACACCACCGCCGAGGACATCGAAAAACTGCTGACTACGCTGCGCTCTGCCATCGGAGGTTAGGCCTCCGGCCTGACAACGGATCGAGGCGTCCCGCCTTTTTTCCGGACACCCCTTGCCCTGACAGTCAGCAAGCCTATCCTCCGAGACCTTGGACTGGGAATCGCCAAAACTCCTTCTGCTCATCCTGCCCGCAGTCGCTCTGCTGCTGTGGATCGAATCGCGCTCATCGCATCCCATGACCGGACTGCGGAAACGCCTGCTGCTGGTCACCCGCGCCATCGGCGTGATGCTCGCCATCGCCGCGCTCGCCGGACCGGCGCGCGTGAAGCAGACGGGGCGCAAGGCGCTCGGCATCATCGTGGATGCCAGCCAGAGCATGGGCGAAGAAGGTTTGAGCAAATCCCTCGCCGAAGCCGCCCGCATTCGTTCGGGACTCGGCAGCGGGATTGATTCCTTTGTCGTGCAACTCGGCTCGCAGCCCGAGCTCCTGCCCGCAGGCAGCACGCCCGCCATGCAGGCCGCATGGCAAAAAGAAAACGGTGGCGACAGCCATTACGCCGCCGCCGTGGAGTACGCGGAAGCTCTGTTTCCACCCGGTGCCAGCCGCAACGTCCTCATCATTGGCGATGGCCATGAAACGCGCGGCAGCCTGCTGGATGCGGCACGTGAAGCGGCTGTCTCCGGCATCAAACTGCACGCGCTGCCCGTGGCGGGCCCGAATCGCCCAGATGCACGCCTGCTGTCGCTCACGCCGAATCGCACACGCCTGTTTGAAGGAGCCAGCCTGAGTTTGAGGGCGGCCTTTGAGAGCACCATCGCAGACACCGGCACCCTGAAGCTCTACGAAAACGGCATCGAAGTGGAAAAGCGCCCCGTTACGCTCAAACCCGGAGCCACGCAGGAGGTCGTCTTCAATCGCACCCCATCCACGCGCAACACCTTCCAATACCGCGCAGTGCTGGAAGGGATCGCTGGCGACACGCTGCCCGGCAATGACAGCGCCCTCGCCATCGTGGATGTGCGCGGACGTCTGCGACTGCTCTACATCGAATCCGACGCCGCCGAAGGCCGCTACCTCATGCAGGCCATGGAAAAGGAAGGCATCGAGCTGGACATGCGTCAGCCGGGCAATCTCGCGATCACGTTTGAAATGCTCGGCGGCTACGATGGCGTCATCCTGTCCGACGTTCCTGCGCACCAGCTTGGCGAGCCGCTCATGAATGCGCTGCGCGATTACGTCGATAAACTCGGCGGCGGCCTCATCATGCTCGGCGGTCCGGGTTCCTTCGGCGTGGGTGGGTACTATCGCACCCCCATTGAAGAAGCGCTGCCCGTGCGGCTCAAGGCCCCCGACGAAGAAGAAAAGCAAAGCGCCGCCGTCGCCATCGTGCTGGATCGCTCAGGTTCCATGGCCGGAGAAAAACTCGAGATGGCCAAGAGCGCCGCCATCGCCACGGCGGAAGTGCTCGGCCACAACGACTCCCTCGGCGTGTGGGCCTTTGACTCGGAGGCCCACGTCGTCGCGCCGATGACGCGGCTGACCTCCACGAATGCCGTGTCCGGTCAGATCGCCGCCATCGCCTCAGGTGGCGGCACCAATCTGCTGCCAGCCTTTCAGCTCGGGCGCGAAGCTCTGCTGCGCACGAAGGCCCGCGTGAAGCACATGATCATCCTCACCGATGGCCAGACCGCAGGCTCCGGCTACGAACAACTTGCCACGCAGTGCCGTGGCGAAGGCCTGACGATTTCCACCGTCGCCATCGGCGAAGGCTCGCACGTGGCTCTGCTGCAGGCCATCGCCTCCAGCGGCGGCGGGCAGTCGTATTCGACGATGGATGCAAGCAGCATCACCCGCATCTTCACGCAGGACACCCTCATGCACACCGGCCGCATGATCCGTGAGGAGCCCTTCACGCCTGAGCTGAAGGAAAAAGATCCCATCCTCGCCGGCTTTGAAAAGTGGGATTCGCCCGAGCTGCTCGGTTACGTGAAAACCACACGCCGCACTTCGGCGCAGGTGCCGCTCGTCACTGAAACAGGAGATCCCCTGCTCGCGCACTGGCGCTTCGGTCTCGGCAAGGCCACCGCCTTCACCTCGGATGCGAAGAGCCGCTGGGCCTCGCTGTGGATCGCACGCTGGAGCGGCTACGGCCGCTTCTGGTCCCAGGTGCTGCGTGAAACCGCCCGCGCCCCACAGGGTCGCCTCATGGATCTCTCCGCACGCATGGAAGGCGATGACGCACGCATCAGTGTCGATCTCCTCGCCGACGCCGGCACCCGCGCGAACAACGCCACCGTCGCCGCCGAGGTGTTTCACGTGGCGGCAGATGCTCTGGGTGCACCTCTGAAAGCCGTGCAAAAACTGACGCTGCGACAGGATGCGCCGGGCACGTATGTCACAGACTTCAAACCCACGCAGGCCGGCGTGTATCTCATCCGCGCTCAAGTAGGTGCCGAGATGGTCACCACCGGCCTCATTCACAATCCCTCCACCGAAGCCAGCCTCGGCACCGTGAACGAGGAACTGCTGAAGGAAGCCGCGCGCATCACCGGCGGCGATTACCTCACCGACACCAAACGCCTGCCCAATCTCGAAACGACCAAGGCCGTGCAGTATGAGGAACTCTGGCCTTCTCTTCTTCTCGCCCTGCTGACGATCTTCCTCATCGACATCGCCATCCGTCGCTGGGAACACGTGGTGAGTTTGTGGCAGCTCTTGCCGCAGAGGAAGGCGGCGTGATACAGCAGCCATCTCGCTCCGCGAGATGAGTCCAAGCGCCTGCAAAGTACTCGTGAGCTTTAGCTCACTCTGGAAGGCGCGGAGTTTCCCAGAGTGAGCTAAAGCTCACGAGTACTTTCCTCCAGCAGCAGCTCCACCCGCTCCCGAATCAACGCCACCAGCTCCGGGTTCATGAATGTGTAATCATCCGGGATGTCGAGCACATCGATGTGCAAATCACGCACGATCTCAGGAAACTGCTCCCGCAGCCGCTGTTTGTGCGTGTGCTCCATCACCATCACACGATCCGCCCACCTCAGCAGCTTTTCAGAGACACGACAGCGTGCGGAAGCGCTGGTACCAGCGCTGCGCACTTCCACACGCGGATCGTTTTGATACACCTTCTCCGCCGTCGGGCTGCGCCATTGGTTGCGGGAGCAGAGGAAGAGAAGGCGCATGATTCAAACATCACTTCTTCACCAGCAGGCTCTTCCCGGTCATCTCAGCCGAGGGCTTCACGCCGAGCATGTCGAGCAGCGTTGGGGCGATGTCGGCGAGCTTGCCGTTGGCGACGGTGTAGCTGTTCGCATCGGCGGCGACGTAGATGCCGTGCACGAGATTCGTCGTGTGCGCGGTGTTGGGTGATCCATCCGGATTGCGCATGAGCTCACAGTTGCCGTGGTCGGCGGTGATGAAGAGCTTGCCACCGAGTTCGAGGACCTTCTGCACGATGAGGCGCACGCCGAGATCGATGGTCTCACAGGCGTGGACGCCTGCTTCGACGACGCCGGTATGGCCCACCATGTCGGGGTTGGCGTAGTTCATGATGACGAGGTCGTAGCTTTCCAGACGGCGCATCACTTCAAACGTGAGATCCGGCGCGCTCATCTGCGGCTTCTTGTCGTAGGTGGGCACTTCCTTCGGGCTGATCGCGAGGTAGCGGTCTTCACCGGGATTCGGCTCTTCGACACCGCTGTTGAAGAAGAAGGTCACATGCGGGTACTTCTCCGTCTCCGCAGCACGAAGCTGGGTCAGGCCGGCAGCGGCCACCACCTGGCCGAGGTTGTTGCTCAGGCTCTCAGGAGCAAAGATCACGCGGGCACCGAGGTCGGTGTAAGTGGCGTCGTATTCGGTGAGGGTGTAATAACCAGTCTTCGGAGTGACTTCGCGGTCGAAGCCGTTGAAGTCCGCTTTCAGGAAAGCCTCGCTGAGCTGACGGGCGCGGTCGGCGCGGAAGTTGAACCACAGGATAACATCGCCATCGCGGATGCGCTGCTCATTGGCGTTGGAGAAAATCATGGGCTGCATGAATTCATCCCCGCGCGGGTCTTTCGGATACGCGGCCTGCACGGCAGCGCTGGGCAGATCCGTGCGGACTTCGCCACGGCCCAAGACGATGGCATCCCAGGCGAGCTTGTTGCGCTCCCAGCGCTTGTCACGGTCCATGGCGTAGTAGCGGCCAATGACCGTGGCGATTTTAGCTCCGCTCGGAGCCAGGTCTTTTTCGAGCTTGGCCATATAAGCAGCACCACCCGTCGGGGAGGTGTCGCGGCCATCAGTGATGGCATGGACCATGAGATCGCTCACGCCTGCAGCCTTGGCGGCATTGCACAGGGCGGCCAGATGGTCCTGATGCGAATGCACGCCGCCATCACTGATCAGGCCGAGGAAGTGAAGACGCTTGCCCTTGGCTTTTTCAAAGGCCTCCACGAGCACCGGCATCGAGGCCAGTTCGCCATCGCGGATGCATTTGTTGATGCGGGTGAGGTCCTGATAGACCACACGGCCTGCGCCGAGATTCAGGTGCCCCACTTCGCTGTTGCCCATCTGGCCGTCAGGCAGGCCCACGTCCTCGCCGCTGGCGCTGACGGTGCCCATCGGGTAGGTGGAGTAAAGGTGGTCGTGGAAGGGGGTGCGGGCCAGCAGGGTGGCATCGCCATTGGCTACGGCTTGGGCTTTGCCGCCGGGGTTGATGCCCCAGCCGTCACGGATAATCAGAACAACAGGTTTTTTGGTCATAGCTACTGGGTCAATGGGTCAAAGCGGCGGCTCCGTCAAGGGCGGGGTCGCGGTGGCGGGGGCCAGCCAAGGCTGAAAGCACCCTTTTGACCATCTTAAGCATTTCTTGGCAAATCCTAACCACCCCCGGCCCGGCTCGTCAGATCGTTTGCGCTCCGCCCCGTCTCAGGGTATAAAGGCCCGCCTTTCTCCGTTATAGCCGTCATTCCATTCATGACTTCCGGACCGCACTCCCAACTCCCCAAGGCCCTCGTCGCCACCCTCGCTCTTGCACTTGCATCGGCCTCGTTCGACGTGGCCCATGCAGAAGATGCGAAGCCGGGCTTTTTCAAGAAGCTCTTCGGCGGCGGCGGCAAGACCGAAACGCCCCCTCCAGCTCCTGAGCCGGAGAAAAAACCGGCGGCCAAGCCGAAGCCAGAGCCGGAAAAAACGGCCACCAAGAAGTCTACGAGCAGCAAACCGCCACGCGTCATCATCACCACGACCGGCGGCAAGAAGGTGGAGATCGGCAAAAAAACCGCTCCTGCCAAGACCGTTGCGAAAACAGAGACTCCCAAGCCCAAGGAAGAGCCAATCAAGGACGTCACGAAATCATCCGCCTCCAAGGACAACGAAGCCCCGATGAAGGGCGAGTTCAAAGAAGACGATGACGACAAGCCCTCCAGCTCGGAGAAGTCCAAAGCCGTCGAAGTCCTTCCCGCCAATGGTGGCTGGGAGATCGTGAAGATCGGCGGGCGTGACTACGTGACGGCGGAGAGCATCCGGAATTTCTACAACCCCGTCTATGGCTTTACCACCTTCCGGACGCAGGGCACACACTTCTGGCTCGGCTCGTCAAAGCTCATCCTCAAGGCGCAGATCGGCTCGCAGGAGATGCTGATCAACAACATCAAGTTCATCCTCAGCTTTCCGGTGATGGAGTACAACGGCAAGGTGCTCTTCTCACGCCTCGATCTGTGCAAGCTGATCGACCCCGTGCTCTACCCCAGCCACATCCAGAACGCCGAGTTCTTCGACACCGTCGTGGTCGATGCCGGCCATGGCGGCCATGACGCCGGAGCGCGTGGCATTTACGGCTACGAAAAAGACTTCGCCCTGAAGATGGCCATGTCCGTGCGCGCGGCCCTGATGCAGCGCGGCTTCAAGGTGATCCTGACACGCGCCAACGACACCTTCATCACCCTCGGCGGGCGCGTGGCCATCGCCAACCAGACACCAAAGAGCATCTTCCTCAGCTTCCACTTCAACTCCGGCGGCGCTGCCGCCACCGGCATCGAAACCTGGGCGCTCACGCCGCAGAGCGCCGCCGCCACGATCAGCCGCGGAGGCGGTTACAACGTCAACGGCGTCACCGGCAACAAGCAGGATTCCGCCAACATCGCCCTCGCCACCGCTGTTCATGCCAGCGTCATCAGCCGCTTCAAGTTCGTCGATCGCGGCATCAAGCGTGCGCAGTGGAGTGTGCTCACCGGCTGCAAACGCCCCGGCATCTTGTTTGAAGGCGGCTTCGTCACCAACGGCGCCGAATGCCAGCTCGTCGCCTCGGACACGTATCGCCAGCAGGTCTCAGCCGCCATCGGCGACGCCGTGCTGAACTACCGCAAGGCGCTCGAATCAGCCATGGTCAAGCGCTGAGCCGGAAGGGTAATCCTTCAGACCAGTGGCAGCTTTTTCCGCAGCAGCGCGGTCAACTCCGTCGTCTCCGCCAGTGTGAAATCCGCCTTCACCTTGGGTTCATGATGGCTCAAAATGCGAACCGTGCGTGGCACACCTGCATTGATGGCCATTTGAATGTCGCGGTCATGATCACCCACCAGCCAGCTGCGGCTCAGATCGATTCCGTGCTCATCACGCGCGCGGAAAATCATCTCCGCGCTCGGCTTGCGGCAGGTGCAGGTGCCCGCCAGATGTGTGCAGGCATAGATGCCATCCAGTGAAGCATCATGCGGGGCCAGTTCGCTTTGCATGTGCGCATGCAGATCGTCGAGAGTCTCCTGAGTCATCAGCCCTTTGCCCACGCCCTGCTGGCTCGTCACCAGAATCGTCGCATAGCCGCGTTCATGGCAGAGCGCCAGCGCCTCGATGATGCCCGGTGCAAAGTGAAAGTCCTCCCAGCGCAGCACATAGCCGTCCCCCGGGGAGACATTGACGACACCATCGCGGTCAAAAAAAACAGCGGGACGAAGAGGCGGAAGAGTGGGCATGAGCCGCACGCATAGCCGCACTGCACGGACAAGGAAACTGCTCTTTGCTGCAGCCGCAATGAGCAGCAGCCGCAATGAGCAGCAGCCGGCTTTTTATTCCTGCATCTCTCCCGGCCACACCGGGAAGCCGTGGAAGCAGACGTTGTCCCCCATGGGGCGGACGGTGACGTCTTTCAGCTCAATGGAGGCGGGCAAAGCAGGACCAGCGATGGAGGGACGGCCACCACCGCAAAGACGCGGAGCAATATACCAGTAGACCTCATCGACCAGCTGATCGCGGAAGGCATTGCCAAGAATGATGCCACCGCCCTCGATGAGGACGGAAAGCACGCCGTGTTTCCCCAGAATGGCAAGTGCTTCAGGCAGATCCTTGCCATGCATGATGACCGTGCGGTCCTTGAACTCATCCGTAAAAATCTGGGAGTGCTGGGGAATGTCTCCGCTGCGGGTGAGAACGACGCGCCAGGGCTGCAGCTTGCCGCTGCCGGCGCTGCCATCTCGCAGCGTGAGCTGGGGGTTGTCTTTGCGGATGGTCTCAGCACCCACAAGGATGGCGTCCACCCGCATGCGCAGTCTGCGGCCGTGGGCGCGGGCGGCATCGTTGGTGATCAGTGAGCTCTCCCCCGCTGGACGAGTGATGCGGCCATCCAGGCTCTGCCCGGCCTTGGCAATGACGTAAGGGATGCCGGTGGTGATCCATTTGGCAAAGGGGCGGATGATCGCCCGGCACTCTTCATCGAGCACTCCAGCGGTGACCTCGATGCCCGCAAGCATGAAGATGCTGCGGGACTGCTCGCGATGGCTGGGATTGGGATCATGCGCACCGAAGACCACGCGCTTGATGCCTGCGGCCTTGATCGCTTCGGTGCAGGGCGGTGTTTTGCCCTGCGTGCAGCAGGGTTCGAGTGTGACGTAGATCGTGGAACCGCGCAGCAGCTTGGGGTTTAATTTTTGCGCATCGCGGATGGCCTCCACCTCGGCATGCGGCTCTCCCGCCTTGTGGTGGTAGCCGCGACCGATGACTTTTTCCTGTGCGACAATGACGGCACCCACGGGCGGATTGGGGCTGGTGAGACCGACGCCAAGCTGGGCCTGGTCGAGGGCGAGGTGCATCCAGTGCTGGTCGGGCGTTTCTTTATGAGCGATGGGCGGCGGCATGAAGGGTCCGCATGATAGGCGATGAAACGAACCTGAGAAGCAATAAGAGTGTCACACAATGGGAACCGTCCCGGGGGTCTTGAAGCTTTTTGTACTCGCTGTCACGGACGCGCTGGCGTTAGTTTGACACCGCCGATGAAACTCTCCGAAAAAGCCCTGCTGTATCGCGAACTGGCCAAGCTGGTGGGGGCCAACTTTCATCTGGACCGCTCTCTCGAACTGCTGCTCAAGCAGCAGCCTTCCCATGCGCGCCGTACCTGGCTGCAGGGCCTGCAACTCGGCCTGAAAGAGGGCAAGAGCGTCGCGGCCTCCATCACCGAGCATTGCGGTGCATTTTCAGACGCCCTGGAGTTTGCCCTGATCGACGCCGGAGAGCGCAGCGGACGCCTGGGGGATGCCTTCAGCCATCTGTCGCGCTACTTCGAAGCTTGGAACATGGCGGTGAAGCAGGCCATCGGGGCGATGATTTATCCTCTGATCCTCGCGCATCTGGGCATCGTGCTGCCAGAGCTGCCGACCATGGTCACATCCACGATGGAGGACAAACCCTACTCGCTGGGGGGCGTCTTCATGCCGCTGGCCATCCTTTGGCTGATACTGCTGTCCCTCTTCCTGATCTGGCGCTGGCTCTCGCGGCTGGGCGCGGAATCGGCGGCGGTGGATCGCGGGCTCGGGTACATCCCGCTGATCGGTAGTGCGCGCCGGCACTGGGCGCTGGCACGTTTTTCTCAAGTGTTCCACGCCTGCCTGCTGGCCTCCATGCGGATGACGGAGTCCATGCAGCTCGCGGGCAGCGCCTCCCACAGCGGCCTGCTGCGCCATGCCGCGAAGGATGCCGCCCAGCGCATCGCCGCAGGAGAAACGATCGCCGGGGCCATGGCGGACGTGCATGGCTTCCCCATGGTCTTTGTACATGGCATCGCCACGGCGGAAGAAGCCGGAACCCTGGACCACGAGATGAACCGCTGGGCCGCTGCGGAGACCATCGAAGCCGGAGATGCCGTGCAGCGTGCCGCGCAGTGGCTGCCGAAGATCGCCTATGCATTCGTCGTCATGTATGTGGCCTACCGCATCATCACCATGATGAGCGGCTTTTACGGCGGCATGCAGCAGCAGCTCGACAACCTTTGAGGCGGATCACCGCTTTTGGCACCTTTGGGCGACAATATTCGCTGCTTAAGGACGAAAAGTGCTTTACGGCCTGCTTTAAATGCGCTTTCTGTTCGCCCGAACAGCTTTTTATTACACACTGAACACCCACGATTATGGCCAGAGCACCCAAAGAAACTTCCGAAACTTCCGCAGCCAAACCCGACAAGCTTGCCGAAGCACGCGGTCGCAATCTCGACCTGGCCATCCAGCAGATCCAAAAAGACTACGGTGAAGGTGCCATCCTCCGCATGGGCGGCGAAGGCGTGAAGTCGGACATCACCGTCATCCCCACCGGCAATCTGCTCATCGATCAGGCGCTCGGCACCGGCGGCTTCCCCCGTGGTCGCGTGGTGGAAATCTACGGCCCTGAATCCTCCGGTAAAACCACCCTCACCCTCACGGTCATCGCCCAGGCCCAGAAGACCGGCGGTCTTGCAGCCTTCATTGACGTGGAGCATGCCCTCGATCCCGCCTACGCCCGCCGCCTTGGCGTCAAGATGGACGAACTGCTCGTCTCACAGCCCAGCTCCGGTGAAGAAGCCCTGCGCATCTGCGAAACCCTCGTCCGCTCCAACGCGCTCGACGTCATCGTCATCGACTCCGTGGCCGCGCTCGTCACCCGTCAGGAACTCGAAGGCGAAATCGGCGACTCCACCGTCGGCGCTCAGGCCCGCCTCATGAGCGCCGCCCTGCGCAAACTGACCGCCATCATCGCCAAGGCGCGCACCTGCTGCATCTTCACCAACCAGATTCGTGAAAAGATCGGCGTCATGTTCGGCAACCCCGAAACCACCCCTGGCGGCAAGGCCCTCAAATTCTACGCCAGCGTGCGCGTGGACATCCGCCGCATCGGCGCCATCAAGACCACCGACGGCACCGTCACCGGCAACCGCACCAAGGTCAAAGTAGTGAAGAACAAGCTGGCCCCTCCCTACACCGAGGCCGAGTTCGACATCATGTACAATGAGGGCATCTCCAATGTCGGCTCACTGCTCGATCTCGCAATGGATTACGAAATCCTGCAAAAGCGTGGCTCATGGATCAGCTACAAAGGCACCCAGCTCGCCCAAGGCCGCGATGCTGCCAAGGAAGTCCTCCGCAACGATGCGACCGTTTATGCCGAGATCGAAGCCGCCGTGAAGGCCAAGCAGGCCGAAAAATCCGCCGGCTCAGAGAAAGGCTCTGCCGCCAAAGGCGCCTCCGCACCTGACGACGAATAATACCACCATTCATTGAAAAACGGGTCTATTTCGGAGCCGATGAAAGTTCGGCTCTGAAAAGAGACTTTGTTTTGAGTTGGAGCCTTCAAGGCAAATCGGGCAGCCAATGCTTGCATGCCCGCCATTCGTAGGATGGGTGTGGCGACAGCCCGCCCGTCCATCAGCGTTCCGCAAACATCGGGGTGTGCGAGCACCCTCGTGGTCGGACGGTTTGGCGGAGGGAGTTGTGAAGCGAAGAAGCGGTTGCGACGCCAAACACATCCAACCTACGACCGGAGCACCGCGCTACCCGTGCACAAACCTGTTCAGCCCCGTTTTCACTGGCTCGTGGTATAAACTTGCTCCGGCGCGGGCGTGCAAGCCCCCCCCGCGTTCGCGGCCATCGTCGTTTGACTTTTCCCGCCCCGTGCGCCTCTTTTTGCGGTCGTTCCGCGAATCGTATGGCTAAGCACGGCCAGCAACAGCAGGAAACCTCCGCGAACCCGAATCACTCGGTCGGCGGGGGCGGGCAGACTGTCGTCGAGCTCAGCGAAATCACTTCCTGCGGCCTCGTGTTCTGGTCACGCCAGCGTTTTGATCTGGGAGCCGAAGTCCAGGTACGCATCCAGCGCTCCGCCCTGACGCCCGCGATGCTCGCCATGACCACATCAGACTCGAAGTGGGTCATGCTCAAATGCCTCGTGGTCGCCAGCACTCCGCAGCGGCGCACGGACGGCTCCTACGGCTTCAAAGTCTCCCTTCTGGTGGTGCAGGCAGCGGACGACATCACCCCCGCCCCCATGCACCGGTCCATGATGCCTTGGTTCGTTCCGCCCCTGAGCGGTCTGCGGCGCTTCGGGTTGAATTGAAGCCCTCAGGCCAGCTCGATGCCAAAGAAGTCCATCATCACCTGCCGATAGACCCGGCGTTTAAACTTGGGCACCCAGTCCATCTGAAACTCCGACGGCTTGATCCACTTGAACCCCGCGAACTCGCGATGCGTGGCATCCAGATTGAAATCGGTGTCTGCGCCGTTGAAGCGGCACAAAAAGTAGGCCTGCTCCTGACCGCCGTAGATGCCGTACTTCAGCCTCCCCTTGGCAAAAGCATAGCGGTAGCCGTCCCGTCGTTGGATGATCTGCAGCAGTTCGCGCTTCACGCCGATCTCCTCCTCCAGTTCACGAAACAGCGCCGTCTCCGCATCCTCCCCCTCATCAATGCCGCCCTGGGGAAACTGCCAGGCGCCTTTGATGTTGATGCGCTCCGCCACAAAGATGTCGCCGTTCTCCCGCTGCAAAATCGCGGCGACGTTCGGACGGTAAACGATGGCTTCGACGGGAATCATAGGCCGGAAGGATGGCGCATGGTGTAGCCTTTTGTGGGCCGTGAGCGGCTGCTCCAGCGGGGGCCGTCGCTGTCCGCATCACTGTAGCCTGTGTCCAGCCGCAGTCCGGCCACTTCCAGAAAGACGTGCCCTTTGCGCGCATAGACGGTGATCCACTTGCCGTGTCCGCTGCTTCCATAACTGCGGAAGGCCCCGGACACCGTGGGTGCATTGAGCTTGCCTGCGGCATGCAGCACATACGAAGTCGTGCCGGAGCAGTCATACGCGCTGTCTTCAAAGTGCCTGTGCCCGCCACCACGGCGGTAGGGCTTGGTGCAGATGTGATTGCCGGCAGAGATCGCCCGCAGCACGGCCGCAGGCGCGTTGGCCGGTGGCACGGCCCTGCCGCCGATGATGACGGCCGTCTTTCCCGGGGCATACTTGTATTCCCAGCGCGATCCCGCGCTGGAGCCGCACTGGCAGAGAAGCACACAAAGTGGCAGAGGTAGCAAAAGTAAAAGAAAGCGCATCAGTCGTGCCATCGTATTCGGCCCGGTGGAAATGACAAGGCGTGCAACACTGCCTTGCCTTGTTTTCAAAAACCCGCCAGAATCCGCCCCTCATGATCAAAAAACTCGCCGCTCCCTTGATGCTGGCCGCCGCCGCCTGCGTCGTGGCCTTTTCCGCGCCCGCCCCCAAGCACAAGATTCTCTTCTTCTCCAAGTCCAGCGGCTTTGAGCACAGCGTCATCTCCTGGAAAAACGGCCAGCCCAGCTATGCCGAAAAGATGCTGCTGGAGCTCGGTGCCAAGAACGGCTGGGAGTTCGAATTCTCCAAGGACGGCTCCAAATTCAGCAAGGACTACCTGGCCCAGTTTGATGCTGTGTTCTTCTACACCACCGGTGATCTCTGCAGCGAAGGCACCGACAAGCAGCCGCCCATGACCAAAGAAGGCAAACAAGCCCTCTTCGACTACGTCAAAAGCGGCAAGGGCTTCATCGGCACGCATTCCGCCAGCGACACCTTCCACACCGACAACGAATCGCAGAAAGGCCCTGAACGTTACCTGAACCACGGCGAAAAAGCGGACGCCTACGTTCACTTCCTCGGCGCCGAGTTCATCAAGCACGGCAAGCAGCAGGATGCCAAGAACACCGTCACCGACCCCAAGTTCCCCGGCTTCGAAAAAGTCGGCGCGACCTACGGCTTCATGGAGGAGTGGTACTCGCTCAAGGACTTCAATTCCGACATCCACGTGCTCAGCGTCATCGACGCCCCTGCCATGGAAGGCAAAGAATACGAGCGCCCCGCCTACCCCAGCACCTGGGCACGCAAAGAAGGTGCCGGCCGAGTCTGGTACACCGCCATGGGCCACCGCGAAGACGTCTGGACCAATCCCACCTTCCAGGAAATCCTCATCGGCGGCGTGAAGTGGGCGCTGGGCGATGTCCAGGCCGACGTCCCACCAAACCTCAAAGAAACCGCTCCCGGCGCGATGACCAATCCTCCCTACGTCGCCCCACCGCCGCCAAAGCCTGCCAAAAAGTAGTCCAGTTGCGCCGCAACTGGAGCCTTTCTGAGACCGTTGTAGTCCGTCTTTCCTCCCTTAAATTCCCTGTCCAAATCCAGTTGCAGCGCAACTGGACAACTTTCACAGACCATGCCCAAGCCCCTCCAAGTCCTCATCTGGATCGCCATCTCCCTTCTCGGAGCAGGCTCCGTCGCATTCTCCGCGCTGCACAAAGGTGAAACCATCAATGCCCTGTGGCTCGTCGTGGCGGGCTTGTGTTCATTCGCGGTCGCCTATCGCTTTTACAGCAAGTGGCTCATCACCAAGGTGCTCGTGCTCGACAAACACCGCGCCCCGCCCTCGGTGACGCACAAGGACGGCAAGGACTTCGTTCCGACCAACAAGTGGGTCGTCTTCGGCCACCACTTCGCCGCCATCGCCGGTCCGGGCCCTCTCGTCGGCCCCGTGCTCGCAGCCCAGTTTGGTTACCTGCCCGGCATGCTCTGGATCTTGATCGGTGCCACCCTTGGCGGCGGTGTGCATGATGCCATCGTCATGTTTGCCTCCATCCGCCGTGGCGGCAAATCCGTGGGCCAGATGCTCAAGGAAGAAGTCAACCCCGTGGTCGGTTTCGTGGCCATGGTCTCCGTCCTCGCCATCATGACCATCCTGCTCGCCGTGCTCGGCCTCGTGGTCGTAAAGGCACTCGCAGAAAGCCCTTGGGGCCTGTTCACCATCGTCATGACCATCCCGCTGGCCTTCATCATGGGCTTTGGTCACACCATCTTTGGCGTCAGCGTGCGCAACATCACCATCTTCGGCATCGTCGGCCTGCTGGTCAGCGTGTGGGCGGGCAGCAATCTCAAGGCCTGGGGCATCGAACACTTCTTCGACTACAAGGGCGAGACCATCGCGTGGTCCATCATGATCTACGGCTTCGCCGCCTCCGTGCTCCCCGTGTGGATGCTCCTCGCCCCGCGCGACTACCTGAGCACCTTCATGAAGATCGGCACCGTGGCCGTGCTGGCCGTGGTGGTCATCTGGGTGGCTCCTGATTTGCAGATGCCCAAGCTCACCAAGTTCGTGGACGGTACCGGCCTCGTCTTCCTCGGCAGCGTGTTCCCGTTTGTCTTCATCACCATCGCCTGCGGCGCCATCTCCGGCTTCCACGCCCTCATCTCCTCCGGCACCACTCCGAAGCTTCTCGACAATGAAGCCGACATCCGCAGTGTGGCTTACGGCGCGATGATCACCGAAATGCTCGTCGCCCTCATGGCCCTCGTGGCCGCCTGCGCGCTGCAACCCGGCGAATACTTCGCCATCAATGCCGGCATCAACAAAACCATGGCGCCCACCGAAGTCGTTGGCGTCATCTCCAATGCGGGATTCCCCGTCACCGTCGCAGGCATGGAGAAACTGGCCGCCGACATTGGCGAAAAGACCATGTTTGGCCGCGTCGGTGGAGCCCCCACCTTTGCCGTTGGCATGGCGCAGATGTTCGCCCGCGCCTTTGGCCCGGCGTGGATGTCCTTCTGGTATCACTTCGCCATCATGTTTGAGGCGCTGTTCATTCTGACCACCATCGACGCCGGCACGCGCGTGGGCCGCTTCATCCTGCAAGACTTCCTCGGCGGCATCTGGAAACCGCTGGGCAACACCCGTAGCCTCCCCGCCAACGTCTTCGCCAGCGCCCTGCTCGTCGCAGCCTGGGGTTACTTCCTCTATCAGGGCGTCGTCGATCCCCTCGGCGGCATCAACACCCTCTGGCCTCTCTTCGGCATCGCGAATCAACTCCTTGCCGTCATCGCCTTCTGCCTCGGCACCACCATCCTCATCAAGATGGGCAAAGCCCGCTACCTCCTCGTCACGGTGATCCCCCTGGTCTTCCTCATGAGCGCCACCTTCGCCGCCGGCTACATCAAGCTCTTCGACAAAGACCCGCGCATGGGCTTCATCGCCGGTGCAAAAATGTATGGCGACAAACTCGCCAAGGGTGGCACTCCCGTCGAAATGAAAACCTGGGCAGCCCAGCAGTTCAATTTCAACGTCGACACCGCCGTCACCGCCTTCTTCCTCCTCGCCGTCGCCATCATCTTCTTCGGCTGCCTCGCCGAATGGATCAAGCTCCTCAGCGGCTCCAAGAAAGTCGTGCTCAACGAAGAGCCGTACGTGGCGCTGCCGGAGGGGGTGTGATCAAACCACGCCACGTGAGACGGGCTGTCAGCCCGTCCACCCAGCGCCATCGCACACACACCGTCTTCACACCGCGCGTCAGCCCTCCTGAAGTACGGTTGCGAAGGGAGGAACGACCGCAGCCACCGCTTTCGCGAACCGCCGAACGCCCTTCGTCAGAGCGTCACCATCGACTTGGGCCGCAACACTTTCAAAATCTGGCCCTTCTGATCAAAGTCCACATAAAGCATGTACGAAGGGCTATACTCTTCAGACAGAACTGCAACACCAATGACAAGACGGTAAACCTTGTCTCCCGCGCCCGGATACCTGCCACGATTGTCCGCGTAGTGTGTGTCACCCACCCCCAATAGCCCGGGATAGTCAAGGATGCTGGCCCCCTCAACAATCAAAGGGAGCAGCTTCGGGATGCGCTCTCTTGCTGTGTCCAAGAGTTTCATGGCAGCTTTCCGCCTGACATCCGACAGATCTCCCTTCCTGACAGCCTCAAACGCACGAAGCAGCGCTGACGGTGATGACAGTCCATCCAGCAGCTTTGTGACCTCGGTGATCTGCGTGGTTGTCGGTGGCTCCGCCATGGTCTGGCATGCGAAGACCAGCAATGCTGCGGCAACGATTACGGCGACACGACTCATGGCGTTGGGCTCGACGGTTTGTTAACCACAAAATCATGCTTCAGCTCATCAACGCAAGCATTAAGAGCCCGCGAAAGCGGTGTAGCGCCCAGGCTTACCGCAGGCATTGATTCGCTAGAGCTCACCCCTTCGGGGCAGCCTGCGGCTGGGCACTGATGCCGTTCGGCAGCGTGCGTTCCAGCGGCTGGCACATACTCGCTCTCATCGTATCTCAACGACATCAGGCGGCGGCGATGATGCGTTGGATATTGGATCGATCCCCAGGTATGAAACGCCCTGCCGCCGCTTCATCAAGTCGCGTTTGAACGTGGGGCGGTGCCTCAGACTCTTCACTCATCCAGCGCAAAAACGCCTGACGCGCGACTTCATCGACGTCCTTATAACCCTGAGCCACTTGGCGCTGAATGAAGGCTTCAATGGGCCCGGTGAGCGTGACTTGCATGGTGTCATTGTTTAGGCTCAGGAGATCTAGGTCAAGCGTCACCGAAGCCTCAAACCGCGTCTTTTTTTGATCGTCACGCGCTCCAGCCTTCGTATGAAGCGCCACATGATTTCCAAAAACGCCCTCCTCTCCGCCGCTGGTCTTGCGCTGGCTGTCACTTCATCCGCCGCCCCAACCGCACCGACCGCCCCCGGCTGGCCTGAGTTCCGCGGAGCCGCCGCGCAGGGCCACTCAGACGCCAAGAACCTGCCGCTCACCTGGAGCCCCACCTCGCATATCGCGTGGATCGCACCCGTCGCAGGCATTGGCTGGTCCTCGCCCGTGGTCGCGGGCACCCGCATCTTCCTCACTTCGGCAGTCTCTCTCAGCGGCAAGGAAGAGGCCACCGCCGACCGCTCTCTGCGCGTCATCTCGCTGGACGCCAGCAACGGCAAGCCCGTGTGGGACGTGGAGCTCTTCCAGGCCAAGTCCCCACGCGCCCATCGCAAAAACAGCCACGCCAGCCCGACGCCGGTCTTTGAAGACGGCAAGCTCTACATCCACTTCGGCCACCTCGGCACCGCCTGCCTGGACGCCGCCACCGGCAAGACGCTCTGGAGCACGCAGGAGTTCGCCTACTCACCCGTGCACGGCAACGGCAGCAGCCCAGTCCTCTTCGAAGACCTCCTCATCTTCAATGCCGATGCCGAGACAGAGCCCAAGGTCATCGCGCTCGACAAAACCACCGGCAAAATGCGCTGGACCTTCGCCCGCCAGTCCGAAGCCAAAAAGAAATTCTCCTTCTGCACCCCGCTCCTCATCGACGTGGCCGGCCAGAAGCAGCTCATCACACCCGGCAGCGGCGTGGTCAACGCGCTCAATCCCAAGGACGGCACCGAAATCTGGCACTTCAACTACGATCAGGGGTACTCCGTCGTCCCGCGCCCGATTTACGCGCATGGCATGATCTACCTCTCCAGCGGCTACGACAAACCCGTGCTCTACGCCATCAAAGTAGATGCCTCCTCCAAGGGCGACGTCACCGCCACCCACCTCGGCTGGACCATCGACAAAGCCGCCCCGCACAATCCCAGCATGGCCGTCATCGGCGATGAACTCTATTTCGTGGCCGACAACGGCATCCTCACCTGCGCCGACGCCAAGACCGGCGCCATCCACTACTCCGAACGCTGCACCGGCCCCATCTCCGCCTCCCTCCTCGCCGCCGACGGCAAGCTCTACCTCCAGGACGAAAAAGGCCTCGGCATCGTCGTCAAACCCGGCAAGACCTTCAGCATCCTCGCCACAAACGACCTCGGCGAACGCAGCCTCGCCTCGTATGCCGTGATCGGTTCGGATCTCTTGATCCGCACCGAGGGGAATCTGTACCGGGTGAAGAAATAAGCCGGATGGGGGGATACCCCTGGCGGGAGGAAAAAGGCCTGCGTGTTATACTGGAGCCTCGTCGGCCCCAGGCCATCTTCCTGCCGCATGCTCGAAGAACTCATCGGCCACGTCATCGTCTTTACAGTCCGTGTTGTGGACAGCTTATTGGGGTTGTTTGGGGTGCTACGTCTGGGCTCGGAGAGAATGGCGGAAAACTCACGCGTGGGAGAATCGCCGATGGAAGCCGAGTCCCGCCGGTGGTGGGACAGGCTCTTCAACCGCTGGTTCTGGCACAGCCTTTTGCTTCTGGGAATCGCCGCAGCACTCGGAGTGAGTTGGGAGTGGTGGTGAGGGAATCACAGGCGTCTCGCCTGCTGCATCCGGCATGGCTTTGTGTCTTGTACTAGCCAGTGCTTTTGCAAATCAAACGAAGTCCCATGCCATCGGAAAAAAAGCCTGATGTTCACCGCACCAAGGACGGCGAACCTTTTTGAGTGCCTGCGACGCGACAGACCCGAAATCTCGGACCCGCAGCAGCGGTTCCCTACCATCCCTTTGCGTGAGCCGCCCCCTCAGGGCTGGTAGGGACGCGTTGTGCGCGTCCGTAGATTCCTTCGTCCCAGCGCGGGCTGCTTTCCTCTTCACTCTCCCCCTTTCCAAAAACTCCCACCTCACGACCTGCCACAGCCCCCCGCATCTTTCCTCCAGGGTACATTCTTCTATTTACGAAGACACTTTCTAGCCACCATCCATTCGCAGACGATCTGAAGCCCGAATCGCGGCTTGCGCCTCGGTTTCATCTCCCGAGTGTCGGCACCCTGAAGCTCGTACAATCCATTTCCCCACCCCTCCGCAAACTGACGCCGCCGTAGAGCGCGCTGATGCGGCACCTTGCGTTCCGGCGGGCTTGCGTGCCCTGCGGATTAGCGCTTTCGCGTTTCATTCACTCTCTCTGGCATCAGCCCCACGGGCGGTGCTGCACGCTGCTTGTCCCTCGGCACACGGGCCGTGGGGAGCCTCGCTTCTTCCGTGATTCTCTGTCGGTTTTCCCCTTCTCGTCTTCGCTCATGATTTCCAAATCCCTCTCTCATCAATGGTTCTCCAACGTCCGTGGCGACCTGCTCGCCGGGCTTGTCGTCGCTCTCGCCCTCATCCCGGAAGCCATCGCGTTCTCCATCATCGCGGGGGTGGATCCCAAGGTGGGGCTGTACGCCTCGTTTTGCATCGCGGTGGTCACGGCCATCTTTGGGGGCAGACCCGCCATGATCTCCGCCGCCACGGGTGCCATGGCCTTGCTCATGATCACCCTCGTTAAAGAGCACGGGCTGCAATACCTTCTGGTGGCCACGCTGCTCACGGGCGTGATCCAGATCATCGCAGGCCTGGCGCGCGTCGGAGATGTGATGCGCTTTGTCTCAAAGTCCGTGATGACCGGTTTCGTCAATGCGCTGGCCATTCTCATCTTCATGGCCCAGCTCCCGGAATTCAAAGGGGCGGGCCTGCTGATGTATGGCATGGTCGCCGGTTCGCTGGCCATCATCTACCTGCTGCCACGGTTTACCAAAGCGGTGCCCTCACCGCTGGTGGCCATCATTGTGATGACGATCCTCGCCATCCTGCTGAAGCTCGACGTGCGCCGCGTGGGTGATCTCGGCTCTCTGCCAGATGCGCTGCCCGTCTTCCTCTGGCCGCAGGTGCCATGGACGCTGGAGACGCTGTGGATCGTCCTGCCCTACTCCGTGGGCCTGGCCGCCGTGGGGCTGCTGGAGTCCCTCCTAACCGCGCAGATCGTGGATGAACTGACCGACACGACCAGCGACAAAAACCGCGAGTGCAAAGGCCAGGGCCTGGCCAACATCGCCGCCGGGCTCTTCGGCGGCATGGCAGGCTGCGCCATGATCGGCCAGTCCGGCATCAATGTTCGTTCCGGTGGTCGTGGGCGACTCTCCACCTTCGTTGCCGGCGTGTTTCTCCTCATCCTGCTGGTGGTGCTGGGCCCCTGGGTGAAGCAGATCCCCATGCCCGCGCTGGTGGCGGTGATGATCATGGTCTCCATCGGCACCTTCTCCTGGGCCTCCTTCAAGAACATGCGGCGGCACCCGCGCAGCTCCAGCATCGTCATGCTTTCCACCGTCGTTGTCGTGGTGTACACGCACAATCTCGCCCTCGGCGTGGGGGTGGGCGTGCTCCTCAGCGCCCTGTTCTTTGCGCGGAAGGTGGGGCAGCTCCTGCGCGTGAGCAGCACCCGAGAAGGCGCTTGCCGCACCTACACCATCACCGGGCAGCTCTTCTTTGCCTCGGCGGATGCCTTCGTGCGCGAGTTCGATTTCAAAGAGGAAGGCCTGACCAGAATCATCATCGATGTCAGCCACGCCCACTGCTGGGACCTCACCGCCGTCTCCGCCCTGGACAAAGTGGTGCTCAAATTCCGCCGCGAGGGCAAGGAGGTGGAAGTCCTCGGCCTCAACGAAGCCAGCGCCACCCTCGTGGAGCGTCTGGCCATCCATGACAAGCCGGACCCTCTGGAAGAATCGCTCTCCCATTGATTCGATCCTTCGGCCAAAAAGCGCGATTTTCACAACCCGAAGCACTCAACAATCGGTCTTTTGTGCTAAAAATGAACGTTTTTGAAACAATCAGAGCAATAAACAGCTCATTTTAGCTTCGAAAGCACAAACTTTGAATTGCCTTTTTCCAATTCAATCGCATTTTCACCCTCTAAATCGCAATTTTCACCCAAACCATCATGAGCCAGCAAAAAATGGACGGCGCGCAGGCGCTCATCAAAACCCTCGCAGATCTCGGCATCGAGTATGTCTTCGGCTACTCCGGTGGCGCAGCCATCCCGATCTTTGACGCGCTGCAGACCGTGAAGACGGACATGAAGTTCGTCCTCGTCCGCCATGAACAGGGTGCCGTTCACATGGCTGACGGTTACGCCCGCGCCACCGGCAAGCCGGCCGTCGTTCTCGTCACCTCCGGCCCTGGCGCTGGCAACACCATCACCGGCCTCATGACCGCGCAGATGGACAGCGTTCCGATGATCGTCCTCTGCGGTCAGACCGTCAGCTGGATGCTGGGCAAGGACGCCTTCCAGGAGGCCGACATCTTCAACATCACGTGCCCGGTCGTTAAGCACAACTACCTGATCAAGAGCTCCAATTCGCTGCCCCGCATCGCCAAGGAGGCCTACCACATCGCCACCACGGGCCGCCCGGGTCCGGTTCTGATCGACATCCCGAAGGACTTCAGCCAGGGCCCCTTCACCGGCACGTTTGACGAGCCGATGGACCTGCCCGGTTACCATCCCGAAGACAACTTCAAGATTGATCAGGCTAAAATTCAAGAAGCCGCCCGCCTGATCGCAGGTGCCAAGCGCCCCGTGATCCTCGCCGGTCAGGGCGCCATGATCGCCCGTGCCGACAAGGAACTGCTGATGCTGGCTGAAACCCTCGGCTGCCCGGTCACCACCACCCTGCTGGGCAAAGGCGTCTTCCCGGAAACGCACCCGCTGTCCCTCGGCATGCTGGGCATGCACGGCACCGCTTATGCGAACAAGGCCATCGTCGAAGCCGACCTCATCTTCAATGTCGGCTCCCGTTTCGATGACCGCATCATCGGCAAGCCGAACATGTTTGGCCGCAACGCCAAGCTCATCCACATCGACATCGATGCGGCGGAGTTCCACAAGATGATCAAGGTGGACGTCGCCATCAAGGGCGATGCCAAGGCCGCGCTGAGCGATCTCCTTCCCTTGGTCGAAAAACTGCCCACCGAAGACTGGCTGGCCACACTGGACGGTTACAAGAAGAAGTTCCCCCTCTCTTACAAGAAGCAGGGCGGCCTCCGCATGCAGCAGGTCATTGATGAACTCTACACCCTCACCAAGGGCAAGGCCATCATCTCCACGGACGTCGGTCAGCACCAGATGTGGGCGGCGCAGTTCTACAAGAACGACGAAAGCTACCACTGGCTCAGCTCCGGCGGTGCCGGCACCATGGGCTTCGGCTTCCCTGCAGCCATCGGTGCGCAGCTCGCCTGCCCGGACAAGCTGGTCGTCTCCATCTCCGGTGACGGCGGCTTCCAGATGACCCTGTTTGAACTGGCCACCGCCGCCATCCACAAGCTGCCCATCAAGATCCTCATCCTGAACAACAGCTACCTCGGCATGGTCCGTCAGTGGCAGGAGCTCTTCTTTGAGAACCGCGAGAGCGGCGTCGATCTCATCGGCAACCCGGACTTCGTCAAACTCGGCGAAGCCTACGGCATCAAAGGCTGGCACATCCGCCGCCCTGCTGATGTGGAGCGCGTCCTGCAGCAGGCCCTCGACTACAATGACGGCCCCTGCATCATCGAAGCCGAGTGCATCAAAACGGAGAACGTCTTCCCGATGATCCCCGCCGGTGCCGCACTGGAAGACATGATCACCGAAGCGCCGAAACAGCGCATGGAAAAGCCCACCGGTTCGACCTAATCACGTAAGCGCACTCGCCAGAGTGCGGCGAAGGCTCGATGAAATCCAACCGCATCATCCACGGCGACGCCCTCACGGAACTCAAAAAGCTCCCTGCGTCCGTCGCCCAAGCCATCATCGCTGATCCGCCTTACTTCAACGTTCTCGAAAATGAAGCCTGGGACACGCAATGGAAAACTGCCGCCGACTACCTCGCCTGGTGCGATGAGTGGGTGGCGGAATCCATGCGCGTCCTGCGCGACGACGGCCTCGCCTTCATCTTCGGCCAGCTAGGCAAACGCGAGCACACCTTCCTCCACCTCATGTCCCGACTCAGTCAGCAGCACCAGTTTCACGATCTCATCATCTGGGATCGTGCGGTGGGCTATGACGAGCGCCGCGACAGCTTCACCCCGCAGTACGAGATGATCCTCGTGCTAAGGAAAAGCGATGACGTGAAGTTCAACAAGGACGCCGTGCGCATCCCGTATGATGCCGCCACCATCGAGCTCTACCTCCGCGACAAGCGCTACAAGGACAAAGACGCCCGCCGCGCCCACCTCGAAAGCGGCAAGTACGCCACGAACATTCTCCGCGTGCCCAGCCTCAAAGGCATCTCCAAAGAAAAGTGCGGCCACCCTTCGCAGAAGCCGCTCAACCTCATCGACAAACTCATCGCCTGCTCCACGGACGCCGGCGACCTCGTCATCGATCCCTTCCTCGGTTCCGGCACCACCGCAGCGGCGGCCAAGAAGCTCAAACGCAAATGGCTCGGCATCGAGAAAGACGCCAATTACTTCAAGATCGCCAAGCGCCGCCTTTCCGCCAAAGCACCAATCACCAAACGTAAATCATCCATCCCATGAGCGAACGCATCCCCGCCACCACCGACAAAAAGCCAGCCCTGCAGGCTGACATCATCAACATCCACACGCTGAGCGTCATGGTGAACAACCAGCCCGGCGTCCTCGGCCGCATCTGCGCCGTGTTCAGCCGTCGTGGGTTCAACATCGAGTCCCTCGTCGTCTCCCAGACGCGTGATCCCCGCTTCAGCCGCATGACCATCGGCATCAGCGGTCATCCGGAAGGCCTGCACCAGATCATCATGCAGGTGAACAAGCTCATCGACGTCATCCACTGCGTTGAGCACACCGACCGCGACGCCGTTTCCAAGGAAATGGTGCTCATCAAGGTCGCCGCCACCGCCGCAGAGCGCACCGAGATTCTCCAGATCATCGAGCACTACAACGGCAAGACCGTCGACCTTCAGGAAGACAGCCTCATCGCCCTGATCAGCGGCAACAGCGACAAGCTCGACGCCGCCGTCCGCCTGCTGACCAAGTTCGAGATCGTCGAAACCGTCCGCACCGGCAAAGTCGTCATGGCCCGCGGCCTGACTGAGACCTGACCGCTGCGCAGCAATGCCCCATGTTGAATGAAGCCAGAACGCCCTCGCCGGAGTTCTGGCTTTTTCATGATTCGCTCAGGATGTTTGGCACTGCCGCACCTTGGCTACCCGTCTGTGAGCATCTAGAGAGCGCAGCGCCATACAAGCGCCCTCGGAGTCGGGCGGTTTGGCGAAGAGGTCTTGGGGAGGTGAAAAGTCCAGGACGCCAAACACACCCAACCCACGACGGGAGCCGCCCATGGCCTCTTTGAGGCATGCCAAAAAAATCCCTTTGCCTAACGCCTGTCCCCGACGAAATCGGAATGACGAACCGGGTCCCGCCAGCGTATCCCTCTCCAGCTCTGGCAGCTGCCCTCCTTCCAGCTTCGTCATTCTGATTTCGTCATTCGTCATTTTCCCATGCGCATCCTGCACCTCACCCCCGGCACCGGCAATTTCCACTGCGGAAGCTGCCTGCGTGACCATGCGCTGATCAAGGCCCTGCGCGTGCGCGGCCATGATGCGCTCATGGCACCGCTGTACCTGCCGCTGGTCACGGACCGTGAGTTTGGCTCGCAGGAGCTGCCCGTGCAGATCGGCGGCATCTCGTTGTTTTTGCAGCAGAAGTTCACCTGGTTTCACAAGCTGCCGCGCTTCTTCCACAACTGGATCAACAAGCCCGACTTCCTCCGCAGAGCCTCCAAGCGCATGGGCATGACCAGCGCCAAGGTGCTCGGTGAAATGACCTTGGGAGCGCTGCTTGGCGCCGAAGGCCGCCAGTGGGGCGAGTGGCACAAGCTCCTTGAATGGATCCGCGCCCACGGGAAATTTGATGTCATCTCCTTGTCCAACAGCCTGCTTACCGGTCTGGCTCCCGCATTGGAAAAAGAACTGGGCATTCCCGTCATCTGCTCCCTGCAGGGAGAAGACAGCTTCCTGGACACCCTGCCGGAACCCTACCGCGCCCAGTGCTGGGAGGCCATGCAGCGGAATGCACGGAGCGTTCGCACCTTCATCGCCCCCAGCCGCTACTACGCCGACCTGATGCGCGAGCGCCTGGATGCAAGCACTGCGCAGATGAAAGTGATGCCCAATGGCATCGACACCACCGCCTTCACCACCTCGTCTCCCGACCCAAACTGGCCCACAATCGGCTACTTTGCCCGCATGATCCACGGCAAGGGTCTTACCACCTTGGTGGATGCCTTCATCGACCTGGCCAAACGCGGCACCGTGCCGCGCGTGAAACTGCGCATCGGCGGAGCCAAAACGCCCATCGACGAAAAATATGTGGCCGGCCTGCAGCGCAAGATCAAGGCCGCCGGGCTGGAGAAACGCGTGGAGTGGCACCCCAATGTCAGCTTCAAAGACAAGGTGCATTTCTTCCACGACCTCACCGTCTTCAGCGTTCCCGCCACCTACGGCGAAGCCTTCGGACTGTACGTCATTGAGGCCGCCTCCAGCGGTGTCCCCGTGGTGCAGCCTGACCACGGTGCCTTCCCGGAACTCATCGCCGCCACCGAAGGCGGCGTGCTTTGCAAGCCCGACGACGCCAAAGCGCTGGCCGATGCCCTCGAAGCCCTGCTCAACGACGATGAGCAGCGCGAGAAACTCTCCAAAAACGGAATTTCCCGCGTCCGCCAGGAATTCAGCGCCACCCGCATGGCCGAGCGCTTCGAAGCCATGCTGCAGGAAGCCGTGGCCACAACCCAAGCCGTGCGTTGACCCTGCCCTTCTCCGCTCCAATGTTCGTCCGCCCATGACTTCCATCACCTTTGGCGAGGCCGTCCGGCGCTCGTTTCAAAAAGACCCCCGCTACCACCCGGCCGCCTACGAACTGGTGCGCGATGCGCTGCACATGGCCGCCAAAAAATTCCGCGACGAGAACGCCGAGGACCAGCACGTCAGCGGTCAGGAACTGCTCGCAGGTTTCCGTGACTATGTGCTCCAGGAATACGGCCCCATGTCCACCATCATTCTCGATCAATGGGGCCTCCAGCGCGGAGAAGACGTGGGCAACATCGTCTACAACCTGATCGACTGCGGCTACTTCGGCAAAAATGACGGAGACAGTCTCGAAGACTTCTCTGGCGGCTACGACTTCGAGCTCGCCTTCACCACCCCTTTCCTCCCTGCCTCGCTGCGTGAAGAGCGCGAGAAAAAATCCTCATGAAAAAAGTTCTCGCCCGTGCTGCGTCTGCCAAAGCAGCCTCCCTTTCCGTCCCCTCCCTGGATGCCAGCGTCACCACATTGCCCAATGGCCTGGAGGTCATCGTCCGGGAAGACCATGCCCACCCGCTCGTCAGCGTGCAGGTGTGGATCAAGGCCGGCAGCATGCATGAGGAGCAGCACACCGGCGCAGGCATCGCGCATTGCGTGGAGCACATGCTTTTCAAAGGCACGGAGAAGCGCAACCCGGCGCAGATTTCCCAGGGCATTCAGGCACTGGGCGGCTACGTCAACGCCTACACCTCCTTCAACCGCACGGTGTACTGGATCGACGGCCTTGCCGAGCACGCGGGCGGCTATCTCGACATCCTCGCGGACATGATCCGCCATTCGAAATTCGATGCCGATGAACTCACACGCGAAAAAGAAGTCATCCGCCGTGAGATGGCCATGGATAACGACGACCCCGGCAGCACGATCCAGCATTTGATGCAGGCCACCGCCTTCCGCCAGCATCCGCTGCGCCACCCCATCATCGGCCATCGTGAAGTCTTCGATCAGATCACCCGTGCCGATGTGTACGGTTTTGTGCAGCGTCACTACGTGCCCAACAATGCCTTCATCGTCATCGCTGGGGATGTCGATACCGCCGCCGTGCTGGAAACGGTGCGCAGCTTCTTTGGCGACTGGCAGCGCCGTGCTTTTGATCCCGTGCTGCTGCCCGCCGAACCGCCCCAGCATGGCAGCCGCTCCGCCGCCAAAAACTTCACCACCGAACTCACACGCATCGCCCTCGGATGGCAGATCCCCGGAGAAAACCATGCGGACAAACCAGCCCTCGACGTACTGGCCTTCCTGCTGGGCTCCGGCCGCAGCTCACGCCTCTACCAAGAATTGCGCGAGAAACGCAGCCTCGCCCATTACGTCTGGGCCGGTGCCTGGTGCGCACCGGAGGTCGGGCTCTTCAGTGTCGAGGCCGAATGCAATCCCGCCGATGCTGACAAGCTGAAGAAGGGCATGCTCGAAGTGATTGCCACCCTGCAAAAAACAGGACCGGGCCGCGCCGAGCTCCAGAAGGCCGTGTGCGCCACGCTCAGCGGTCAGATGCGCACGCTGAGCACCGTCAAAGGACAGGCAGGCAGCCTTGGCAACGGCTGGCTGCTCTCCGGCTCGCTCGACTACCAGCGCCAGTTCCTCAAAGCCATCTCAGCCCTCACGCCGGAAGTCATCCGCAATGCTGCACGGCGCTACCTGACCCCTGAAGCCATGAGCACCGTGGTCGTGGGCGATGATGTCGAGGCTGACACCAAGTCCAAATCCACCGCCGATTCCGCACGACCAGACATCCAGCGCTTCAAACTCAAAAACGGTCTCATCCTTCTTGTGGGAGAGAATCCGCGTCTGCCTCTCATCAGCGTGCGCACCAACTTCCTCGCCGGTGTTTTGGCCGAAACCGACCTCTCCGCCGGTGTGACGCAGATCTCCGCGCAGATGCTGCTCAAAGGCACCAAGAAACGTGCTGCGGCGGAGATCGCTTCCGAACTCGAAAATCGCGGTGGCAGCCTCATCTGCTCTGCGGACGCGCACCGCTACATGATCGGTGCTGATGTCATGCGTGGCGATGAAACCGACGCGCTGGATCTCGTGGCCGATCTCATCCTCAATCCTGCCCTGCCTCAGGCCCAGCTGGCCGAGGTGAAAAAGCGCCAGATCGCCAACATCCTCGAAGAGAAGGAAGACCCGCTCACCGTCGCCATGCGCAAAGCACGGCGTGAAATCTTCGCCGGCCAGCCCTTTCACCGCACCGCGCTCGGCACCGAGCAATCTGTGGCCGCGCTGAAGCTCACCGACTGCCGCGCCATGCTGCATGCCAGCTTTGCCACCGGCAACGGCGTCATCTCCGTCTTCGGCGATGTGAAGGCCTCTGTGATCAAAGCGCAGGTGGAAAAAGCCTTCGCCAAACTGCCACGCGGCAACCGCCAGATCGCCATGGGCCGTGAGTACCATGCCAGCGCCAAACCCGCCGCCTGGACCGAACATCTCGACAAAGAGCAGGCCGTCATCGTCGTCGGCTTCCGCACCGTCGGCCTTGAAGATCGTGACGTGCATGCGCTCAATCTCATTGATGAAGCCTGCAGCGACATGGGCAGCCGTTTGTTCAACCGCATCCGCGAAGAGCTCGGCCTCGCCTACTATGTCGGCGCGCAAAACTTCGCCGCTATGGGCGCAGGTGCTTTCTATTTCTACGTGGGCACTGATCCCAAAAAAGTGAAGCTCGCCGAGAAGGAGCTCATGGCGCAGATCAATGACCTCGCCGACAACGGCCTGCATGCCGATGAGATTGACCGCGCACGTGTCACGTGGCGTTCCTCCTGGCTGCGTGCCCAGCAGGGCAACACCGGCATGGCGGACGTCTGCGCATGGAATGAAATCAACGGCCTCGGCTGGGATCACTTCCAGAAGCTCCCCGGCATCATGGCCGACATCAGCTCCAAGGAGATTCAGCGCGTCGCAGCGAAGTACTTCGGCGAGAAGAAATCCTTCATCGTGCGCGTGCTGCCGAAGTAGCACCAGCCTCCCGGCTTGTGTGCCTGTCAGCGCATTTCATTCACATCCGCTGCATCGTGTGTGAGCCTTGGCCCTCTGCCAGTGCTCACGCAAATTTCCACCGCAGATGAAGGACCATGCCCGCCTTCGGACATTAATTTTAATTTTCTGAATTTCCCCGCCAAACTTGGCCCGACGGCTGCTCTATCAATCACTCAGTTGGGGCGCAAGCTTCACAAATATTTCTCGGGTTCGCCTGAGGAAACACACAACGAGCTGGGGAGTCGCTTCATGGTTGGGACTCCTTGGTCACCTAAAGGCCCGGAAGGATTTTGGTTGGGTCCTTCCGGGCCGAGTTGTTTTCAGACACTGGGTGGCAGGAGGATTAGCAGTCCCCCACTGATTGGCTGCCTTTGAATTCCTTTTGTGACGCGGTCCCATACTTTCTGACCGGGAATTTGTTTAATCAGCAGAAAATGCGCAGGTCTGGCCCGCTGGCTGCTCTATCAAACACTCAGTTGGGGCGCAAGCTTCACAAACATTTCTCGGGTTCGCCTGAGAAAACACACAACGAGCTGGAGAGTCACTTCATGGTTGGGACTCTCTGGTCACCTAAAGGCCCGGGAGAATTTTGGTTGGGTTCTCCCGGGCCGAGTTGTTTTCAGGCGGCTGCAAGACCGCCGCCGCCGAGAGATCCGATTTTGACCATTGCAAATCAAGCCCTTCGTGGCTCATTCCCCTCCCTACCAACCCACTATGAAATCAATCGCACCGACTCTTGCCGCTCTCGTGATCACGTTTGCTGGTCTGACCGGAACATCCCAAGCCCAAACCGTGAGTGACGCCAAACCAGTAAAAATCGTGATGGAGACCTCCAAAGGCACCATCGAACTCGAACTCGACGCCGCCAAGGCTCCCATTTCTGTCGCCAATTTTGTGAAGTATGTGAAGAAAGGCTTCTATGACGGCCTGATCTTCCACCGCGTGATCCCTGACTTCATGGTGCAGGGCGGCGGCTTCACCCCCGACATGCAGCAGAAGGAACCGGACGGCCAGATCGAAAACGAAGCCAAGAACGGCCTTAAGAACGTCAAAGGCACCCTCGCCATGGCCCGCACGCCCAACCCACACAGCGCCAGCTCGCAGTTCTTCATCAACCTGAAGGACAACAGCTTCCTCGACTATCCTGGCCAGGATGGCTGGGGCTACTGCGTTTTTGGCAAGGTGAGCAAAGGCATGGAAGTCGTTGAAGCCATGGCCGCCGTCGCCACCGGCCGCAAAGGTCCCCACGGTGACGTTCCAGTGGAACCGATCATCATCAAGAGCGCCAAGATCGCTGAGTAATCAGCGTCAGCTCTTAACCGCCAAACTTCAATGCCAGCCGGGAAATCGGCTGGCATTTTTTATACTCCCAGCAGTCCGCGCACCTCATGCCTTTGGATGCTGCCAGCTCTTGTAAACAGCCTCCAAGCTGTAACCGTCGGGATCCAACACATTGGCCGCATAATAACGCGGATCGTAGTAAAGCCTCGCTCCCGGCGCTCCGTTGTCGCTGGCACCCGTTGCCATGGCAGCCCTGTAGAAAGCTTGAACTTCCCCTTCGCTGCGGGCGAGAAACCCCACATGAACCGCCTGCGGCTGCGGAGTTCCTTGGCGGAGCCAGAACGAAACCCGGTTGTCGCGCCCGAATCCTTTGAGATCCGGGTGACCTTCCGGACCATCCTTGCCATCGTAATCGACTGCATGCTCGATCCCAAGAGGGGCCAGAGCAAGCTCGTAGAAAGCGATCGAACGCTCGATGTCGGAGACGGTTAGAAAAATGTGATCAAGCATGGGATCACATGAACTTCTTCACGCGGTCATGCACGTCAGATTCGAGCCGCCTCACGTAGTTCGTGGCGTACTCCACCGGGCACATCTTGTCATCCTTCGTCAGCGGCGTCAGATCCATCGCAAAAGTTAAGAGGCTGGTCTTGTCCGTGGTGTGGGAGTCAAAGTAGGTCGCGTTGGCATGGCGCAGGCCTTCTTCGGCCAGGTCATAGCGTTTGCCGCCACTGATCTGCGAATCAAACACCCCGAGCAGCGGGCGCAGCATGTGCGGGTGCTTGTCCACCCAGAGCATCTCCTTGTCCTCTGCCAGCAGCCAGTCGAGCTTGCGCCAGACTTCGCAGCCATACACTTTCTCAGGCCGCATTTCCGGCGGCAGTTCGCGGATGGCTTCGAGGCAGCGCAGAAAGGTGGCCACATGCGTGTCATGCCTGTCACAGGGATTGTGAAGATAGAGAAACTTCGGCTGGGCATGCTCCAGGACGAATTTCAGATCCTCCACGGCTGGTGCGTGCCTCGGCTTTTTGATGTCATCACTCGGATAGCCGAGCTGCACCATGAAACTGTACTCGCCCACATAGGCCGCCTTGCGCTGCTCAATGAGGCGCACCTTCTGCATCTCCTCATCCGTGTAGGATTCATACGGTCCTTTGCGCGGGCTGCCCGCACCATCGGTGACCACCACGCCGCCAAACCACTGGGATTTGTGATGGAAGCACTCGGTGATCCCGTGATACGCGGCAATTTCCAAATCATCCTGATGGGAAACGATGCCCAGGTGCGTCACCCGGCGCAGCGCGGTCCACGGTTCAGTTTCGTCAGGAATGTAAAGGTCGTGTTTAGGATGTCGAAATTGCACAGGAAGGTGACCATGCACGGCAAGGCGGGGAGTGCAAAGAGCATTCCATGCCATCCGGCCGCCGCATTAGCCCACGCACAATGGCACGAGGAATGCATGCTTCTCAAAGGGATGCCAAAGTTGCAGAATTGACGCACGCACAGTGGCAAAACATTTGCCCCATACGTCTCTGGTGTCGTTTGGGTCATTTTTGTTCTTCTTGCGCCAAGCCAAAGCCCCGCCGCTCACTCTCCTAACGTCTGGACAAAGGCCCCTGCCACGCCATGATCGCCGCTCAATCCAACCAACCCAGCCGCCCCTTTCTTATGAGCTTCATTTCCCAAATTTCCGAAGACCTCAAAAATGCCATGCGTGCCAAGGACACCGTGGCCCTCAACGTCATCCGCAATCTGAAGTCCGCCCTCAAGTACGCCGCCATCGAAAAACTCGGCGCGGATGGTGAACTCGGCGACACCGATGCCCTGGCCGTGGTGCGCAAGGAGATCAAGAAACTGCAGGACTCCGTGGATGGCGCCGAAAAAGCTGGACGCCCGGAAGCGGTGGAAGCCGCCAAGGCCGAGATCGCCGTGCTGGAAAAATACCTCCCTGCCGCCATGAGCACGGAAGAGCTGGGCACGCTCGTCGACACCGTCATCGCCGAACTCGGCGCCACCTCCAAGAAGGACATGGGCGGCGTGATGAAGGCGCTGCAGGAACGCGTTGCAGGCCGTGCCGACAGCAAGTCGATTTCCACCGAAGTCGCCAAACGTCTCGCATAATTCGGTGACTGCCCCGCCGCGCACCGTTTCAATGATTCACCGGCTTTCATGACCTCCGCCATCATCGTTGCCGCAGGCAGCAGCCGGCGCATGGGCTTCAACAAGCTCCTGGCGCCTCTGTCCGGCGTGCCTGTTCTCAGGCGCACTCTGGATGCCTTTCAAGCCTGCGATATCATTGATGAGATCCTCGTGGTCACCAGCGAGGCCCTGCGCCCGGAGATCGAAGCCTGGCGCTCCAGCGGCCTCGGTAAAATCACCCAGATCATCATCGGCGGCGCTGAACGCCACCTCTCCGTGCATGCCGGTCTGCAGGCCTTGAATCCTGCCTGCGAGATCGTCGCGGTGCATGATGGCGCACGTCCCCTCATCTCGGTGGCGCAAATCACCCGCTGCGTTGAGGCCGCGCGCACGCAGGCCGCCGTCGCCTGCGCCCGGCCCATGACTGAGACCCTCAAACGCTGTGACAGCACCGGCCGCATCATTGACTCCATTGATCGTGCGAACGCCTGGATCATGGAAACGCCGCAGGTGTTTCAGCGTGATCTGCTCGTGAAAGCCTATGACGCCGTGCTGCGTGACGGACTGCTTGTGACGGATGAAGTTTCCGCCGTGCAGCACCTTGGCGCACCCGTTTTTGTCATCGAAAATTTTGAACTGAACCCCAAGATCACGTTCCCGGCAGACATTCTGCTGGCTCAGCGTTTTGTCGATTGAACGACACCCATGCTCGACTCCGCCGCCCTCGACAACGCACCGCATCTGCCACGCCGTAACTGGGCGTCCATTATTCTCGTCCTGTTTGTGCAGGCGATGAATTCGTTCAGCGACAATTTTGTCAAAATGCTGCTGATCGCGCTGTCGATCATCATTGCCAAAGACTCCTGGGTGGGCCGCCACATGGAGCTGTGGCTCGGGGCCATCTTTTCGCTGCCCTACATGATTTTTGCCCCGCTGGCCGGTTACTGGTCGGATCGCTTTTCCAAGCGCAAGGTCATCGTCTGGATGCAGGTCATGCAGATCATTTGCTTTGTGTGGCTGGCGCTGGCGCTGTGGATGAAGCGTGTGCCGGGCTCTCTGGAGATCTCACTCGTTGGTTTCTTCGTGCTGGCAGTTCAGGCTGCGGTGCTCAGCCCTGCGAAGATGGGCATCATGAAAGAGCTCGCAGGCTCGCGCCGCCTCGGTCGCGTTTCCGGCTGGCTGCAGGTCACCATGCTCGCTGGCATTCTCGGCGGCATGTGGGCGGGTGGCATCTGGTATGGCACCGAGTATGAAAAAACGGGCGACGCCTGGATGTCCGCGCTCTGGCCGCTGATCATCATCAGCATCATGGGCATTTTTGAGCTGGTCGCCGCCATCTGCATTCAAAGCACGCCCTCGCACACGGAAGTCCACTGGCGCAAAGGCATGGCGCTGGAGCATTTCGAAAGCCTCAAGATTGTCTTCCGCCGCCGCTCCATCCGCCTCGCGGCGCTGGGAGTGACGTACTTCTGGTTCATCTCCAACGCACTCAGCTTCATCCTCGTCACGCTCACGAAGGAGCTGCATCCCGACACCGGACATGGCGACGGCCCGATGGAACTCGCCAAGGTCGCAGGCATTCTCGGCATCGGCGTGATCAGCGGCAGCATCTTTGCCTCCCACGTCAGCCGAAATCGCATTGAGCTGGGACTGATTCCGCTGGGCGGCTTCGGGCTTGTGGCCGGGCTGCTCTGGTCCGGGCTGGCCCCTCTTGGCAGCAGCTGGATGTATGCAGGCATCATCTTCACCGGTGCTGCGGGTGGCTGCTTCATGGTGCCCCTCTATGCCTTCGCCCAGGACAAGGCGGAAAAGCACGAGAAGGCCCGCATTCACGCCGGCATGAACCTCATGGACTGCCTCGGCACGCTCGTGGCGGTGGCCATCGTCGGCCTGATGAAATGGATGGAGCTGACGGCCTCCACCCAGTTCCTGCTGCTGGCCATTCCCACCTTTGCCGCCGCCGTGTACATCATGCGTCTGCTGCCCCAGGATCTGGTGCGCTTCCTCATGCTGGCCGCTGTGCGCTTCACCTACAAGGTGAAGCCCGTGCACATGGAGCGCATTCCCGCCACCGGCGGAGTGCTGCTCCTGCCAAACCACGTCAGCTATGTGGATGCGCTCATCGTAGGCTCCGCCAGCCGCCGCCCTGTGCGCTTCGTCATGTGGGATGCACTCTACCATCTGTGGTGGCTGAAGTGGCTCATGCGCCTCATTGGAACCGTGCCGATTTCCGCCACCCGTGCCAAGGATGCCATCCGCGCCGTGGCCGCCGCTCTCAAGGAAGGGGAGGTCGTCTGCCTCTTCCCCGAAGGCCAGATCACCCGCCATGGAATGGTCAACGAACTGCTCAAAGGCTTCGAACTCATGGCGCGCCAGGGCGAGGCCCAGGTGGTGCCCGTGTATCTCGACGGCCTCTACGGCAGCATCTTCTCCTTCCAGGGCGGCAAGTTCTTCACCAAACGCCCCAAGCACCTGCGCTATCCCGTGGAAGTGCATTTTGGCGAGGCTCTGGGAGCACGTGCCGCCACCGCTGAGGTGATGCGCCATGCCATGCTCGCGCTGAGCAGCGAGGCATTCCTCAAACGCAAAAGCTGGAGCCACGCCGAGGCAGACACAGTTGCCTTCGCCAACGCTCTCCGCCTCGCAGAAATCGAATGGCATCATGCGGGCGATGTTTTCCTCAGCCTCGAACCCGAAGGCAGCATCATCCACCGCACTGTCAAAGCGCTCACGCAGGTGATGCCCGGCACCAAGTTCATTGATCACGGACCCGAGGCCCACCCCACGCACATCGTCGCGTTCTGCACCCGCGATACGCTGGGCAAGCTCACCGGTCAGGAGCGCCTCGTCTTCTGCCTCGACAGCGACCTGTCTCCCCTGCCCCAGACCACCTCCCTGCGCGGCTACATTGATGCAGCCACCGGCATCCTCATCAGCGCCGAAGTTCCCAATCCGCCGATGCCGGCCAATAACAAAGACGAGCAACTCGGCCGCAAAGCCGGCTCCCTCGGCCGCCTGCTGCCAGGCCTCGCCATCGAATCCAACGCGGAAGGCATACGCATCAGCGGCCTGCTGCCAAATGACGATCGCAGCATCAGCCTCCCCGGCGTGAAGATGGACGAGCAGGGCTTCCTCACTCAGCCATGAACAGGGCCTGAATGTCGGACTGGGTGAGCTGAAGTTTGTCCGCTCTCCCCGCCAGCAGTCCTTCCACCAGCGCGGCTTTCTTCTGCTGCATCTTGACGATGCGCTCCTCGATGGTGTTTTCGCAGATGAGCTTGTGGACGAACACAGGATTCTTCTGGCCGATGCGGTGCGCACGGTCGCTCGCCTGCGCCTCAGCCGCCGGATTCCACCAGGGATCGTAATGAATGACCGTGTCTGCGGTCGTCAGATTGATGCCCGCGCCACCCGCCTTGAGACTGATGAGGAACACGGGCACCTTGCCCGCCTGAAACTCCTGGATCGGTGTTTCGCGATCCTTCGTGCTGCCCGTGAGTTTCACATAACGCGTCCCATCTTTCTTCAAGCGGGCCTCAATGATGGCGAGCATTTCCGTGAATTGCGAAAAGATGAGAATGCGGCGGCCTTCTTCGATGAGCTCGGGCAGGAGTTCGTCCATGAGGAAGGCCGTCTTCGCCGAGTCAGTGACATCGCGCGCTGTCTCCTGCTTCAACAACTGCGGATGGCAGCAAACCTGCCGCAGTTTGAGCAGCGCATCGAGCACCACGATTTGCGAGCGGTCCAACCCGTTCACCTCGATGGCTTCGCGCACACGCTTGTCCATCGCTGCACGGATCGTTTCATACAAATCCGTCTGCGCCTGGCCGAGTTCGATGCTGTGCAGGATCTCCGTCTTTGGCGGCAGCTCCTTGGCCACGGCGTCTTTCGTGCGGCGCAGCAGCAGCGGCTGGATGCGTGTGCTGAGCTGCTTCTGCCGCTCCGCATCGGCTTCACGCTCGATGGGATTGCGATAATGCTGGCGGAAGGTGTCGGCATCGCTCAGCAGGCCGGGCATGAGGAAATTGAAGAGGCTCCACAACTCGCCGAGGTGATTTTCCATCGGCGTTCCTGTGAGGCAAAGACGGTGCTTGGCCTTCAATCCACTGCATGTCTGCGCCGCGAGGCTCTTGGGGTTCTTGATGTTCTGCGCTTCATCCAGCGCGACGATGTGCCACTCCTGCGCCTGCATGACATCGGCATCACGCACAAGGAGCGGGAAGCTGGTGACGACAAGATCGTATTGCTTGAGGTGCTTGAAGTCGCTCTTGCGCGACTGCCCCTGCATGAGCAGCAGGCTCAATGAAGGCGTGAATTTGATCGACTCGTTGATCCAGTTCCGCAGCACGCTCGTCGGTGCCACGATGAGGCAGGGATGCTTCATGCGCCCGCTTTCTTTCTCGATCAGGATGTGCGTGAGCGTCTGCAGCGTTTTGCCCAGGCCCATGTCATCGGCCAGAATGCCATGCAGACCGAACTCGCGCAGGAACTGCATCCATGAGGCACCCTCGCGCTGGTAATCGCGCAGGCTGGCTTTCAAACCAGCCGGTGGTGTGATGAGCCCGATCTCGCGGAAGCTGCCGAGTTGCTGACTGAGTGCGGTCAGTTCAGCGGGCGCACGAATCGGCAGGCCATCCAGCGTGGCGAGCTGTGCGGCGCGCAGTTTGTCGAGCTGGAGCTTGCCATCCTTGCGCACGGGCCGCGTGGCGAGCAATTCATCAAAGAAACGCAGCAGCACCACCAGCCGATGCGCAGGCACGGAGAGCACGTCACCTTTGTCACCGCCGAGTGAGAGCAGGAAGCGTTGATCAAGATTCTTTTCCAGGACAGCGGCGGTGAGGCCCTGATCGATGCAATCGACGAGCAGCGGCACCATCGAAATGCGACGCCCTTCGATTTCGACCCCGAGATCGAGCGAGAACCATTCGCGCCCGTCTTGATCTCCCGCGAGATCCGTGAACCATGCGTCTTCACCGGCGTCATGAATTTGAAAGCCGATGTCCTCCGGCACCTCCACCCGCCAGCCGGACTCACGCAGCTTGGGCACCTGGTCCTTGAGGAATTGCGACCAGAACAGGGCCTGATCCCCCGCCACCGCCATGAATCCCAGCGTGGACTCCGGTGCCTTGGCCCCCGGCAATGCTTCGGAGAAAGATTTGAAACCCAGGCCGGACAAGTCCGTCAGGAGCAGACGCTCCGAACGAAGATTGCGCACCAGAGTATGCCGCGTCTCGTTTTCATCCATCCATTGATGCGCCGGACTGCGCACGAGCATTTCCAAGCGCAGCGGGCAGTCGTCGTATTCCGCACAGGGTTGAATGAAGGCGATGCTGCGTGGCGCCCAGCCGCCGATGTTTCGCTTGGCCGTGATCTGCGGCATGTCCACGATCATGCGCCGCACCAGCAGGATGGGCTTGGGTTCTGACGGTGGCAGTTCGATCTCCTTCGGTTCCACCTGAGATTCCGATCCGTCATCAGTGGCAACAGACGTTTTCTCCCGCACGCGCGCCATGGCTTCGATGCGCCGGCGTCCTTCCTCATGATCGAGCATCAGCATCAGCGCCGCCGCATGCTGGCACAGGGTTCCCACCGCACAGGTGCAGTGAGAGGTCATCGCCATGCTGCCGTCTTCCCGCAGCCGCAGATGCGCCGTGACGGAGGCGGAATTGAACAAACCCGTGCCAATGCCCGCGATCAGCTCCACTTCATTCTCCGCGCACACATGCACCCCCGCGAGACCAATGTCCCCATGCTTAAGCAGCCGTCCGCCTTCCTCAATCTGCTGCCGCCGAAACAGCCACAGCCAGGATTTCGTGCGCACCTGCGCCCAGAGTTTGGGGAATGAGAAATCTTCGATGACCATTTAGATCAGCACAGCGTCGTTTGGATAGGTCGCGACCATTCCTTGATCAAGTGTCGCCACTTTGCCGCCGTTTCGACGCGCCAGCTCTACAAGCCAGGCATCTGTCACTTGTCGGTGGCCCTGGATCTGACGATGAGGCACGTTGCGATAAGGAAGGTCGCCATCCCAGTAAACATGCTGTGGATGAGCTTCGATTTCTGCCAAGGCTCTCCACGCGGCATCTGAGCTTTGATCTTGAGCCAGGTGCATATGCAGACGCACCAAGGTACCTTGAGACACAGAGCAGGTGGCAAAGGGATCGCTTAATGCGTCCAGCCATTGCGTTGCCCGCCCATATGCTGCGTGGCTCTTGATCATCAAGGCAATAAGAACGTTTCCGTCAGGAAGCCAGATCATGCTTTGCCATCCAGATAGAGTTCTTCCTCAATCAGAAGAACATCTTCGGTCGTGAAGGGATGTCTTCCCTCCGATGCGGCAAGCCTGTATCCATGCGGTGCCTTCACTGGTGGCTCGACAGAATTTTTCAAAGTGGGCAGCCGGCTCAGTGCATGTTTCACCACGCTGCTGACGCTGGAATGCTCCTGCTTCGCCACAGCTTCGATGCCGGCGTAGAGTTCGTCGTCAATGTCGATGGTGAGTTGCACAGGTGAAAATGGCTTTTTTAAATGCGCATGTCAACCGCGCTTCACCTCATCCCACGCGGCATCCATCTGCTCCAGCGAGAGCTTGCCGAGTTCATGTCCCTGCCCGCGCAGATGCGTTTCCATGGCGTGAAAGCGGCGGGTGAATTTTTCATTCGCAGCGGCCAGGGCGGGCTCGGATTCGATGCCGAGTTTGCGGGCGAGATTGACGACGCTGAAGAGCAGGTCGCCGAGTTCTTCTTCCATGTGAGCTCTGTCACCTGAGGCGATGGCTTCTTCGAGTTCAGCGGCTTCTTCGCGGATCTTGGCGAAGACCGGCGTGGCATCCGGCCAGTCGAAGCCGACGCGTGCGGCTTTCTTTTGCAGTTTCTGCGCGCGCATGAGGGCTGGCAGGCCATTGCCGGTGCCATGCAGCAGGCCTTCGTGCTCGGTGCCTTTTTCGGTGCGCTTGATGGCATCCCACTGCTTCAGCACGGCATCGGAGGTGGCGGCGCTGGTGTCGCCAAAAACGTGCGGATGGCGGCGGATGAGCTTTTCGGTCAGGCCGTGCGCCATGGTGTCGAGATCGAAGGCGCCTGTCTCGCTGGCGATCTCCGCATGCAGCACGGGCTGGAGCAGGATGTCGCCGAGTTCATCGCAAATCTGGGCCGGATCGCCGCTGCGGATGGCATCGGCCACCTCGTAGGCTTCTTCGATGACATGGGGGATGAGGGAGGTGTGGGTCTGCTCCATGTCCCAGGGGCAGCCGCCGGGAGCGCGCAGGCGGTGCACGACGTAACGCAGGCGGGTCAGGGCATCGGGGTGGTTGAGCATTTCGTCCATGCAGGCAGGTAGTGCGGTGCGTCGGCATGGTCAAGGCTGCGCCCGTCAAGATGTGGTCGGACATCCTAAACCTCATCGTCTTACCCCCCGGCACCCCGAGATTTTTTTACCCTCCCATGATGAGAGCTTGGCAAAACGGGCGTTCTCCCTGAATATCCCGTAACAACCAAACCATACCATGCCGCGTAAAATCAGCCATATCGCACCGGAGTGGTGGGACTACACCACGTTAGAAGATGATCTCATCAATGATGCCGCCCGGCTCACGGAACGAGATCTGCGCCAACTCTCCCGCCCCGGATTCAAAGTGGTGATGTTTGACACCTTGGAGGATTTTTACCTGGCTGAGGCGCTGGAATACATCCACGCCTGGAAGCAGGCCACCCCGGACAATCCGGCTGGCATCTGCGGCCCCGTGGGCCCCACGGAGCAGCTCCCGCTCGTGGCACGTTTGATCAATGATCTCGGCATCTCGATCAAAGACGGCCACTTCTGGGGCATGGACGAGTGGTATGACGAGCACACGAAGAAGGAAGTGACTCTGGAGCATCCGCTGTCGTTTGAAAAAGCAAACCGCGACCTCTGCTTTGACCGCATGCAGAAAAAGCTCTGCATGCCGGACACACAGCTGCATTTCCCGAAAGCGGACACGGCGGCCTACATCAAGAGCTGGCAGAGTGGTGTGCGCTGCGCGGTGATGCAGTGCGGTCAGGGCGACATCAAAAACTGGGCCTTCAATGATCCACCCAAGCGCACCGGCAAATTCAAGAACGAGCCGCCGCCGCCAGCAGAGTTTCGCAAACTGACCACACGTCTCGTGGATCTGCATCCGGTGACCCTCATGCAGAATGCCCGGACATCGGGTGGTGGCAATCTCACCCTGGTGCCGCAGAAGGCCATCACGGTGGGTCCCAAGGAAACCTGGATGGCTGAAAAAGTCAGCGTCTGGCATGCCGGCCAGCATGACAATCCTCTGGGTCAGCGGCTCACCGCACTTCTGATCTCCAAGCGTCTCGCAGATGCCTCCGTGCCGATGTCGCTGCTCGCTGAACATCCGAATGTGCAGTTCAACTACTACCGCGGCGGCTTGGGCCAATGCGATGTGGAAATGCACTGATCGTCTGGGGCGGAATGACGAATGGAAGCCCATTCGTCATTCGCTGCCCGGCGCTGCTGAGCGCTGCAAAGTTGGTCATTCCGGCCTCATTCGCCGAAATCCAAACTAACGTTTGCTATTCCCCCAATGGGGACGAGTGTCACCTCGCAAGTTAACCTGATAAAGGCTAAGCTAAGTCGTTCATCAGGTCGTTTCCTTTGGTGTTCTTAAATCCGATTACGGAGCTTACTAGGCCCTCATTGAGGCTGGCTGAACTCAAGAAAATCGATATGAATACTAAAATGTACGTGGGCAACCTGCCCTTCACCGCCACAGAAGACGACGTCCGCGCTCTCTTCACCGACTACGGCACCGTTACCGACATCCACCTTCCGATGGACCGCGACTCCGGTCGTCCTCGTGGCTTTGCTTTCGTGACCATGGACTCCCAAACCGCCATGAATGAAGCCATCCGTGGCCTCAATGAAAAAGATTACGGCGGTCGCAACCTGACCATCAATGAAGCTCGTCCGAAGGAAGATCGTCCAGCAGGCGGCGGCGGCTACGGTGGTGGTGGCGGCGGCGGTGGCCGTGGCGGCTACGGTGGTGGTGGCGGCGGCAAGAGTGGCGGCGGCGGCGGTGGCCGTGGCGGCTACGGTGGTGGCGGCGGCGGTGGCGGTCGCTACTAAGCGTCCCCTCTGACCTTCCAACCAAAGGCTCCAAGAAAATTCACGGCGGCATCCTGGCAACAGGATGCCGCTTTTTCGTGTCGTAACGACACTGCGGCGTGGCCTGTCCGGTTAGCGCCCCGAGCCAAGCGCCATCAGCAGACCCATCACACTGCCGTAGATGGCTCCGCGCCACCACGTCGAGGTAAGCGGGCATGTGCCAGAACTGCACTGGCCAAAGTAACCCAATGCCGAGCCAATGGCGGCACCGATGGCGATGGGAATGAGAAAGCGTGCCATGGAAATATGAATGGGGGCTCAGCAGCACTTGCCACCTCCGCAGCAGCGACCACCTTTGCCATTGCCGCCTTTGCCGCAGGTGCTGATGCCGAAGGGTGCATAAAGAGGGCAGAAGCGGATGAATGCGGTGAGCAGCGGCACGGCACCGAGGGCTCCCAGCCAGGTGTGATTGACGATGCCGTAGGCGATGAGGCCGAGGCCAATGATGATGCGCAGCGCGCGGTCCACGGTTCCAATGTTGGGTTTCATAATGTTTTAAGCTTTGGGTTCAGGATGAGAATGCTTGTTGGCCATGAAGTAGAGCACCGGCACGGCCATGCGGCTGATGAAGAGGCTGGCGATCTCCCCGGCCATGAGCGCGATGGCGAGGCCCTGGAAGATGGGATCGGCAAGAATCACCGCCGCACCGACAACGACGGCCATGGCCGTCAGCAGCATGGGGCGGAAGCGCACGGCTCCGGCGTCGATCACGGCCTCGCTCAGCGGCATGCCCTCCTGAATGCGCAGCTCGATGAAATCGACCAGGATGATGGAGTTTCGCACCACGATACCACCTCCTGCCATGAAGCCGATCATGCTGGTGGCAGTGAAAAACGCGTCCATCAAACCATGTGCAGGCAGAATGCCGACCAGCGAGAACGGAATGGCGATCATCACGATGGCAGGCGTGATGAAACTGCGGAACCAGCCGACCATGAGCACGTAGATGAGGATCAGACACGCACCAAACGCGGCACCGAGATCACGGAAGACTTCGATGGTGATGTGCCACTCGCCATCCCATTTCAGCGCGGGTTCAGCATCGCTGAAGGGCATGGCCGCATTGAGGATCTGTAACTCCGCGCCGCTGCCGCCGAACTCGCGTGTGTCGATTTTCTTGAGCGCCTCGTTCATCTTAAAAATGGCGTACACGGGGCTTTCGACCACGCCGGCCACATCGCCTATGACATAGGTCACAGGCATCAGGTTCTTGTGATAGAGGCTCTTCTCCACCGTGACGTGCTCGACCTTCACCAGTTCGCGCAGCGGCACCAGCGGCGAGCCAGATGCTCCCGGCTCAGGCAGCGCATTCGCGTCGCCAGAGCGCACGCGCAGCGCGAGCAACTCCTCCGGTGTGGTCTTGGCGGAGCGCGGCAGTTCCAGGCGGATGTTCACGTCCTCCTTCTCCTCTGGCTGGTGCAGCAGATCGACTGTCTCGCCATCCACGGCGATTTTGAGCGTCTGTGAAATCGTGGCGGCACTGATGCCGTGGAGTGCGGCCTTTTCCTTGTCGATGACGAAGCGCGCCTTCTGCTGGTCGGCTTCGATGTACCAATCGACATCGACCACGCCGGGCGTGGACTTGAAAATGTTCTTCACCGCTTCGGCGAGTTTCAGACGGTCCGCTTCATTCGGCCCATAAATCTCAGCGACGAGCGTTTGCAGCACCGGCGGTCCTGGCGGCACTTCCGCGATGGCGACCCGTGCGCCATAGCGTGCCGCGATGGCGGCGACGGCGGGACGCACACGTTTGGCGATGTCATGGCTCTGCGCCTTGCGTTCATGCTTGCCGACGAGGTTCACCTGAATGTCCGCCACGTTGGCGCCACGGCGCATGAAGTAGTGGCGCACCAGACCGTTGAAATTGTAGGGCGAGGCAACGCCGGCATAGATCTGGTAGTCGGTGACTTCCGGCTCCGTGCGGATCGCCGCCGCCATCTCCCGCGCCACGGCGGTCGTCTGCTCCAGCGAAGTACCTTCCGGCATGTTCAGGATGACCTGAAACTCGCTCTTGTTGTCAAAGGGCAGCATCTTCACCTTCACCCAGCCGAGGCCGACCGTCGCCATGGCACCGAGCAGCAGCACGGTGATGCCGACGAGGAACATCCAGCGCCAGCCGGTGTGATGAATCAGCGGGCCCATCATGCGGCGGTACAGCTTGGTGAAGAAATCTTCCGCGTGCTCAGACGCGAGATGCTTGTGGCCGTCATCCACCGCGACGCCTTCCGTCAGTTTCGAATATTTGCCGCCCCAGCGCAGAATGCGGATGGAGGCCCAGGGCGTGACGATGAATGCGATGAGCAGCGACCAAAACATCGCTGCGCTGGCACCGATCGGGATCGGCCGCATGTAGGGCCCCATGAGACCGCCGACAAAAGCCATCGGCAGCACGGCGGCGATCACGGCAAAAGTCGCGAGGATGGTGGGATTGCCCACTTCACCCACGGCCTCGACGGCGATCTTTGACCAGTCCCGTCCCTTGTTCTGCGGCAGGTGGAAATGACGCACGATGTTTTCCACGACGACGATCGCGTCATCCACCAGGATGCCGATGCTGAAGATCAGCGCAAAGAGGGTGATGCGATTCAGAGTGAAGCCGTAGAGGTAAAAAACGAGCAGCGTCAGCGCCAGCGTGGCCGGGATGGCCACGGCAACGATGCCGCTCTCCCGCCAGCCGAGTGTCAGCCAGATCAGGATGGCCACGCTGAAAACAGCGATGCCCATGTGCAGCAGCAGTTCGTTCGACTTCTCCGATGCGGTCTCGCCGTAGTTGCGCGTGACGCTCACGGTGACATCGGCGGGAATGATCGAGCCCTTGAGCAGGTCCACCTTGCGAATCACTTCGTCAGCCACGGAGATGGCATTTGCCCCGGGGCGTTTGGCGATGCTGAGCGTGACGGCAGGTTCTTCGTCCGTCTTGGTGCCATGAAGTACGTACTGCACGGCCTCCTCGCCGCCATCATGGATCTCGGCCACTTCGCGCAGATACACCGGCCTGCCGCCGAACACGCCCACGACCACATCGCCCACATCATGCGCGGTTTTCAGGAAGGCCCCGGTTTCCACGAGCACCTCGTTGTTGCCGGTGGTCAGGCCGCCTGCGCGAAACTGCCGGTTGGCCTGCTGCAGCATGGGCACCAGGCCCGCAGGACTGAGATTGCGCGAGGCCAGCTTCACGGGATCAAGCATCACACGCACCGCACGGCGCGCTCCGCCCAGCAGATTTGTTTCCGCCACCAGCGGCACCTGTTTGACGGATTCATCCACCTGGGCCGCCAGCCGGCGCAGCGTGAGGTGGTCGTAACGTGCGCTGTGGAAGGTGAGCGCGAGGATTGGAACATCATCAATGCTTTTCGGTTTGATCAGCGGTGCAGTGACTCCCATCGGGATGCGGTCAAAGTTTGAGCGCAGTTTCTCGGTGATCTTCACGAGACTGCGTTCGGGGTCCTCGCCCACTTTAAAGCGCACAATGACCAAGCTCTCGCTGTCGCGGGAGGTGCTGTAGATGTATTCCACACCCGCCACCTCCCACAGCAGCTTTTCCATCGGCCGCGTGGAACGTTCTTCGATCTCCTTCGCGGATGAGCCGGGCATGGACACCATGACATCGACCATCGGCACCTTGATCTGTGGCTCCTCTTCACGTGGCAGCAGCGCGATGGCCGCAGCGCCGAGAATGACGGAGGCGATGATGACCAGCGGGGTCAGTTTGGAATCAATGAACATCGCGGCGATGCGGCCGGCGACGCCCAGATTCTCAGAATGATGGGAAGGTTCGCTCATGGCTGGATCGTCACGGGTTGGCCATCGGCGAGTTTGCTGACATCACTGATCACGACCTGCTCGCCTTCTTCGAGGCCGGACAGCACTTCGATGCTGCCATTGATCGCCTTGCCCGTTTTCACCAGGCGCAGGTTGGCATGACCATCTTTGACAACGAAAATCAGCTCCATCTGTCCGCGCTTGATCACGCTGGCCCTGGGAACCATCAGCAGCTGCATTTCCGCCATCGGCACGGCCACACGGCCAAACTGGCCGGTGCGCAGCCCCTCCGCCGCCGGCAGATCCAGCTTCACCTGAAACGTGCGGCTCACGGGATCGGCCACCGGTGCGATCTCACTCACCGTGGCATCGAGCGGCTTCGCCACGGAAGCGATCTTCACCTGCATCTTCGCCCCCATGGTGATGCGGTCCAGAATGGCTTCGGGCAGATCAGCTTCAAAGCGCAGCGTGGTCGGCGCTTCCATTTCGAGCAGGTGTCTGCCTGGCATTGCCAGATCACCCACGTCGGCGAGCTTGCGTGTCACCACGCCATCAAATGGCGCAGTCACGCGAGCGTAGCCCATCATCGTTTCGGCTTCATTCACACCCGCAGTAGCCACTTTGACACGCGCATCAGCCGCATCGAAGTCCTGCCGCGTGGTGGCATTGCTGGCGACGAGTTCCTTCTGCCGCGCAAAGTCACGCTGAGCCTGATCGAGCAACGCCTTGGCCTGATCCACCTTGGCCTGAATTTCCTGGTTTTCCAGGAGAGCGAGCAAGTCCCCCGCCTTCACCGCCGCGCCGGGCGTGGCGGTGTATTCCAGCACACGCCCGCTGATCTTGGCCTCCACCTGAGCGCGCAATTTGGAGCGCACCGTGCCGACGACTTCTTCGGCCGCCACATGCGGCTGCAGCCGGGCCACCTGCACTTTCACCGTGACGCTGGGCAGGGTTGTCGTGGCGGGAGGGGCGGCCTCATGCCTGCCACAGGCGGCAAGGGCGAGCAGTACGCTGAAGGAGAGAAATCGTTTCATGACGGTCATAAAAAGCGGGGCTGGATTCTTGTTCAGGCTAACAGAAGCAGGCTGTGCAACGCTCCTCTTATTTAGTGTTTTCCGCAGCAGGAACCGCCCACGCCGAGTTTCTTAAGAATCGTTTCAGCAGGGCAGAAGCCGGTGAAGGCGGACTGCAGCAGATTCGCGCCAACGAAGGCGGTGAGCCAGAGCCAGTTCGGATTCACAAAGTGGCTGAGGGCCAGGCTGACGAGGATCATGGTGCCGGCGAGGGCGCGGATGGCGTTTTCGAGTTTCATGGTGAGAGTGTGTGTGGTTGAGTTTTGGGTGGGGGCAAATTTAGCGGGTGACGGCGTCATGCTTTTTGTCGTGCTCGCTCCACCCATGTGCGGCAAAGGCAGAAACGACCCTGGCATGATTCTGAGCAATTTTGACGGCGTTTGCTGTGCGTCCTTTGACTGTCATGCGCACGCCCTTGGCCGTAGGCGTGAATTCGTGGTCCATATCCGTATAGTGGTCGCAGTATTCGGCAAAGGCCGGATCCCAGCGGCGCACGCTCAACCCTTCCCCGAGCCGAGCCTGCATCTGCCCGACATGCTTTTTCAAAGCGGCGGCCACCTTCGGATCATCGCTTTCCGTGACGGCGGTGTAGCCGTCGACGGTGAACTTCACCTCGCGGCGGATGCTGGCGTGATTGTCAAAAAGGGTGTGGATCTGCTCGCGTGCCTCAGGCGGCATCCCGCGCCCACCGCCCTGCTGGGCGCAGGAGGGCAGCGCCGCGAGCGTGCTGAACAGAGTGCAGATGAACAGGACCCCGAAGGTTGAATTTGTTTTCATGGTGTTTCTTTGTTTGACTATATGAGTCTATACGCATATAAACACACAGCGCAAACAATTTTTCCGCCATGTCCGCCCGCAGCCAGAAAAAACACCACACCGTCTCCGATGAGGCGCTCGGCATGGTCGCCTCATGGTTCCGCACGCTCTCCGAGCCCAGCCGCCTGAAAATCCTGCGCACGCTGGAGAAGGGCGAGAAAAGCATCTCTGAAATCGTCGAGGCCAGCGGCCTCTCCCAGGCAAACGTCTCCCGCCACGCCCAGACTCTCGTCGATGCCGGCATCGTGGGACGCCGCCGCGAGGGGTTGACAGTGATTTGCTTCATCGCCGACCCCGGCATCACCAAGCTGTGTGACAACGTCTGCAACAACCTCCTGAAGCGCCTCACCCATCAGGTGAAGGGGCTCGGCGGTTCGTGATTGATGAGACCGTCACGCATTTCATTTCGATAAATCCCCCCTCTGCATGCAACAACACACGACTCCCTCCTCCACACTGACGCGCCGAAAAATGTGCGGCGCGACTCTCGCGGCACTGGCATCCGCTTCTTTTTCACGCGCCGGGACGCCATCCGCCGAAAAGAAAATCACCCTCGCGTTTTTCGCCGACATCCACGGCCAGCTGGAAGAACACCCGGAAATGTACTGGGCTGGCGGCAAGGATGAAATCGTCACCGCCGGAGGAGTGGCGCGTATCGCGAAACTCATGCGCGAGATCCGCGCCGCCAATCCCGAGGGCACCATCACGCTTGACCTTGGCGACACCATCCAGGGCTCCGGACATGTCGCGATGAGTGAGGGCGTCACCATGGTGGATCCCATCAATGCGCTGAAACTCGACTACTGGCTGCCTGGAAACTGGGAGGTGATCTTTGGCAAAAAGGTGCTGCTGAACATCAGCAAGAAGCTCACGGCTCCGGCGGTCGTCGCCAACATGCGTGATGAGGACACGCAGCAGCGCCTGTTCAAGCCTTACGTCATTCACAACGCTGCCGGACTGAAAGTCGCCCTCATCGGTTTCACCGATCCGGATGTCCCGATGCGTCAGCCCCCGTCCTTCAGCAAAGGCATTCACTATGAAGAGACAGACATACTTCAGCCGCTGGTGGACGAGGCAAAAAAAGAGGGTCAGGCCGATCTCGTGGTACTGATGACCCACATTGGCCTGCCCAAAGCCATTGCTTTGGCGGAAACCCTGAAAGGTGTCGATGTCATTCTTTCCGCCGACACCCATGAACGCACGGAAGAGGCGGTGATCCGAGGCAGCACCTGGGTGGTGGAAGCAGGGGCCTTCGGCTCTCATCTGGGAAAGCTGGAAATCTTCGTTCAGGATGGCAGGATCACACGGCGGGACTGGAATCTCATCGAACTCCGCGCCAGCCACTATGAGGAGGATGCCGCTGTGAAGGAACTGGTGGAAAAATCCCTCGCGCCGTATCGCGACAATCTGAACCGCGTCATTGGCAGCACCCGGTCACCGCTGTTCCGCTACGCGCCGGTGGAGACGCCTGCGGACGCCGTGCTTGCCGATGCGCTGCGCGCGGCAGGCGGCACCGAGATCGCGCTCTCCAACGGCTTCCGTTTCGCCTACCCCATTCCTGTGGGGAACATCACTGAAAACGACCTGTGGAACTACTATCCGATCAACTCACGGCTGAAGACCGGCAGGGTCAGCGGCGCGCAGCTGCAGCAGTTCTTCGAGCGTGAGCTTGAGAATGTCTTCTCCAAGAATACGAAGCGCCTTTTCGGCGGCTGGGTGCCACGAACATCCGGACTCACTTTCAGCTTCCATGCCGGCAGGCCTGAAGGCCGGCGTATCAGCGACATGCGGATCAACGGCCAGCCGGTGCAGGCGGACCGGCTCTACACCCTCACCTCCTGTGAACGCGAAGGCGATGTGGAAAGCACCGTCTGCCGCATGCGCGATGTGATGGATGTCCAGGTGCTCGATGTGGATGCGCACCAGGCGGTGCGCCGCTATTTGAAGGAGCACTCCCCCGTCATCATGGGCCAGCCCGGCCGGATCGTTTCGCTGGACATCTCTCCGGCCGTCCGCAGCCAGTTTATCAACTGACCATGCACCTTTTCACCACACTTCAAAGCACGCCAAAGGCCAAGGTTTTGGTGGACGGAACCACTCTCATGCTGTTCCAGTTACGCAACTATATGCGTAAACATTCATATAGATTCAACGTGTAAACATTCCATCCCCCATGGCCTCACGCACCAAAAAATCCCTGCCACCGGTCTCCGAGGAGGCCCTCACTTTGATCGCCTCCTGGTTCCGCACGCTCTCCGAACCCAGCCGCCTGAAAATTCTGCGCGCACTGGAAGAGGGCGAAAAGAACATCACCGAACTCGTCGCCGCCACCGGCCTCACTCAAGCGAATGTCTCGCGCCATGTGCAGTCGCTCGTGGATGCGGGGATGGTCGGCCGTCGCCGTGAAGGCCTGACCGCAATCTGCTTCATCGCCGATCCGAGCATCACCGAACTGTGCGACAACGTCTGCAACAACCTCCTCAAACGTCTCTCTCAACAGGTGAAAAAACTCGGCGGTGCCTGAGCCGCCTGTTTCATCCCCCCATGCCCCTTCGAAATATGATCTGGACCTTTGCTATTCTCATCGCCGTCATCCTCGGCTGGTACTGGTATGAAGGAGACTGGGACCGCCGTCTCTTCAAAGCGGCCCCCGGCTCCGTGTGTGCCAACCTCAATGCCGGCCAGGCCAATGCGTGGCTGCGCGACCACCCCGAGACGCAGGTGCTGGACGTGCGCTCCTCCGGCGAATTTGAAGGCGGCGCGCTGCCCGGCGCGGTGAACATCTCCATCGGCGACGCAGCCTTCGAGACCAAGGTGGCCGCGCTCAACAAGGACAAGCCTGTGCTGGTGTATTGCGCGGGTGGCTATCGCAGCCGCAAGGCGGTGATCGTCCTGAAACAGCTCGGCTTTCGCAACATCCAGCACATCCACCGCGGCTACATGTCGTGGCAGCCCGAATCCCAACCATGAAATACCTGCTCTACACCCTCCTCGCACTCACCGTCTCCACCTCTGCCGCCGAACCTGAAGTCATTCCGATCCAGGTGCGCGAGAACCTGCGCATCGTCTATCAGGTGACCAATGACGCGGCCCACGATGGCGTGAACAAAGGACTGTTTTACGCCCGCAAACTCATCAACACGTATGAGAAGCAGGGCATTGCCGCCGACCAGGTGCATCTGCATCTCGTCTATCACGGCACCGGCATCGCCGCCGTGGTGAATGATGCGGCCCGCAAACGCCTCGGCGTGGATGCGGCCAACCCGAACGGCGAGATCCTTGCGGAACTCATCAAGCGCGGCGTGCAGGTGGAGCTGTGTGAAAACACGATGCAGCAGAAAGGCGTGAAGCCCACCGAACTGATGCCCGGCGTCAAACTCGTCGTCGGCGCCTTCCCGCGTCTGATCGATCTGCAGCTGCAAGGCTTCGCCTACATCAAGTTCGAGTAGCCCCCTTTCCACCACCAACCATGAAAACTCACCGCTGGAATCCTTACCTCGTTGGCGCGCTGATCAGCGTGCTCAGCATCCTCACCTTTACGCTGGCAGACAAGCCCATCGGCATCTCCACCGGCATCGCGCAGGCCTCAGGTGCGTGTGCATTGCCTGTGCTGGGCGCGGATGGCGTGGCGGCCAACACTTACTGGGCCAAAAAAGCGGTGCCAGCCTGGGACTACGGCAGCCTGTTCGTGCTCGGCACCTTTTTCGGCGCCCTCGCCAGTGCGCTGGTGAGCGGAAGCTTCAAGCTGGAAAGCGTGCCCGCCATCTGGCGCGAGCGTTTTGGTCCGTCCGTCGGCAAACGCCTGCTCGCAGCTTTCATCGGCGGCGTGGTCATCATTTTCGGCGCACGGCTGGCGGATGGCTGCACCAGCGGTCACGGCATCAGTGGTTCGCTGCAGCTGGCCGTGAGCAGCTGGACCTTTTTCATCGCCATGTTCATCAGCGGCATCGTCACCGCCTTCCTTCTCTTCCGCAGCACCTCCAAATCCTGATCTCATGCAAACATTTCACGCCTTCATCACCGGCTCCAATCTGCTCTGGGCCGGGCTGCTCTTTGGTTTCATCTTTGGCGTGCTGCTGCACCGCGGCGGCGTCACGGACTTCAATGTCATCGTGAAGCAGTTTCTGTTTCGTGACTTCACCGTGCTCAAGGTCATGTTCACCGCCATCGTCGTCGGTGGCGTGGGCCTGTTCATCCTGCACGGGCAGGAGCTGTCCAACTGGCACATCAAGCCCGCCCATATGCTCGCGGTCATCCTTGGCGCGCTGCTCTTTGGCATCGGCATGGTGATCTACGGCTACTGCCCAGGCACCGGCATCGCCGCCATCGCCACCGGCAAGCTGGATGCGCTCGTGGGCTTTCTGGGAATGCTCGTCGGTGCGGCCGCCTATGCGCTGTGCTACGACTGGATCGCCGCGAACATCCTGCCGGTGGCGGATCTGGGCAAAAAGCGCCTGCCTGAACTCACCACGCTGCCGGAATGGGTGTGGTATGCGGGACTGGTGGTGCTGGCGGCCGTTGTCTTTGCGCTCGTCGCACGTTTTGAAAGAACCCAATCCAAATCCTCATGAAACCCCAACGTCTGGTCATCATCGGAGGTGTCGCCGGTGGTGCCAGTGCCGCCGCACGTGCACGCCGCCTGTCCGAAACCTGTGAAATCACCGTGCTGGAGCGCGGCCCCCACGTCTCCTTTGCCAACTGCGGCCTGCCTTACTTCGTCGGCGGTGAGATCCCAAATGAGGAGGATCTGCTGGTGCAAACTCCAAAGAGCCTGCACTCGCGATTCAACCTCGACGTGCGTGTGCACAGCGAGGTCGTGTCGATTGATCGCGAGGCCAAAGTGGTGAACGTCCGCGAGCTGACGAATGGCCGCGAATACGCCCTGCCCTACGACGCACTTGTCATTTCCACGGGTGCCGCACCGCTGACCCCGCCGATTCCCGGCATCCAGCGCGAGGGCCATTTCGTGGTGCGCAATGTGCCTGACGTGGTGCGGATCAAATCTTGGATCAGCGAGACCGAGTACACCCGGGCCGTGGTGGTCGGCGGCGGTTACATCGGTCTGGAAATGGCGGAGCAGCTCGTCCGGCATGGCGGCGTCTCCGTGACGCTCGTCGAAGCACTGCCGCAGGTCATGGCACCGCTCGACCCCGAGATGGCCGCGTGGCTGCATCTGGAGCTCAAGCAGCATGGCGTCGAACTTTGCACCGGCAGCGCCGTGGCCGCCTTTGAAGCACCGACCGATGCCGAGCCCGCCCGGGCCTCCATCGTGGTGCTCAAAGATGGCCGCCGTCTGCCTGCGGATGTTGTCGTGCTCGGCATGGGCGTGAAACCTGAAAGCGCCCTGGCCAAAGCCGCCGGTCTGGAGATCGGCGGTCGCGGTGGCATCCGCGTCAATGAGCGCATGCAGACCAGCGATCCTGCGATCTATGCCGTCGGCGATGTAGTCGAAGTGCGCGATGTCATCACCGGTGAGTGGAGCCTGATCCCGCTGGCCGGCCCGGCAAACCGCCAGGGCCGCATCGCTGCGGACAACATCATGGGCCGCAGCTCCGCCTACCACGGCACGCAGGGCACGGCCGTGCTGCGGCTCTTTGGCCTCACCGCAGGCTGCACGGGCGCGAACGAAAAGACGCTGCGTGCCGCTGGCAGAAACTACCAGGCGCTGCATCTGCACCCGATGTCTCATGCAGGCTATTATCCCGGCGCGGAACCCATCGCGATGAAGGTGCTCTTTGATGCAGGCACGGGCAAGCTGCTCGGCGCTCAGGCTGTGGGCCGCGATGGCGTGGACAAGCGCCTCGATGTCCTGGCCACCGCGCTCAAAGCCGGCATGACCATGGATGATCTCGCCGAACTGGAGCTCGCCTATGCGCCGCCGTTTGGCTCCGCCAAAGATCCCGTGAATCTCGCCGGCATGGCCGCGCAAAACGTGCTCGCCGGAGATGTGGCGCTCGCGCAGTGGCATGAGATTGCCACGCTTGATCCTGACAAGACCCTCGTGCTGGACGTTCGCAGGGCCGACGAGCGCGCCAAGGGCTGCATCCCCGGTTCCGTGCACATCCCGCTGGATGAGCTGCGCGGACGCCTGGGCGAACTGCCGAAGGACAAGGAGATCATCGCCTCCTGCCAGAGCGGCCAGCGCAGCTACTTCGCATGCCGCCTGCTCGTGCAGCATGGCTTCAAAGTGCGCAACCTCGCCGGCTCATGGCGAACCTTCAGCACGGCAACCCGCTGATACGAACTTTATGAAAAGCACCTTCCTGCGTCGTCTCCTGCCCTGGTTTGCAGTCATCGCCGTGGTCGGAGTGGCGTTCTACAAGTTCAAGGTGGTTCCAAAGCCCGTCGAGGAGCCCAAGCTGAGTCAAGACAGCATCACGCATGAGGTGATGGGCACCGGCACGCTGGAAGCGCGCGTGAAGACGACGGTGAGCTCACGCATTCAAGAGCGTCTGGCGGAGGTGCTGGTGGATCAGGGAGATGCGGTGAAAGCCGGGCAGCTGCTCGCGCGGCTCGATGACGCGGAGATCAAGCAGCAGGTGGCCATCGCGGAGGCGACTTTGGCGGCGGCGCGGCAGACAGCGGCGCGAGTGAGCGCGGATCTGGCACGCTCGGAGGCGGTGCTGGTGCAGGCCCGGCTCGAGCACAAGCGCATGACCGGCCTGCGAACCTCCAACGCTGTCTCCCAGACGGACGAGGACAAGGCTGCGGAAGCGCTGCATGTGGCGGAGGCTGATCTGGACCGCTCAAACGCGACCATCGCCGAGGCGCAGGCCCAGGTGCTGGTGGCGGAAAAGACGCTGCTGTACCGCAAGGAGCAGATGGCCTTCACGGAAATTCGCGCACCTTACGACGGGCTCATCATCCGGCGCACTCGCGAACCGGGCGACATGCTCGTGCCAGGAGGCTCACTCATGGAACTCATCTCGCTCGAAGAAATCTGGGTGAGTGCGTGGGTCGATGAAACCGCCATTTCGAAAGTCGCGCCCGGCCAGAAGGCGCGCATCGTTTTCCGTTCCGAAAGCGGCAAAAACTACCCTGGCGTGGTCTCCCGCATCGGCCGCGAGACAGACCGCGAGACGCGCGAGTTTCTCGTCGATGTGCGCGTGGACGAACTGCCGAAAAACTGGACCATCGGCCAGCGCGCGGAGGTGTTCATTCAGATGCCATGAACCTCGCCGTCCGCGACATCCGGCACAACTCGGGCCGCTTTGTGTTTACCACGCTGGGCATCGGACTGCTGCTGATGATCGTGATGGGCATGGGCGGCATCTATCGTGGTCTCATCCATGAAGCCACCCTGCTGGTGGACCGTGTGGGCGCGGATCTGTGGGTCGTGCAGGGCGGCACACGCGGGCCGTTTGCGGAGATCTCGCGGATTTCAGCCAGCCTGGAGGACCGCGTGCACGCGGTGCCGGGCGTGGCCAGAGCCCGCCGCTTCGTGTCGCACACGATTCAACGCATGCATCAGGGCAGGCCGCTGCGCATGGTGGTTCAGGGCCTTGCGTGGCCGGAGGATCGCGGCGGGTGGATTCCGCTCGTGGCAGGGCGTGCGCTGCGGCAGGCGCATTATGAAATGATCGCCGATCTGTCGCTGCGCCTGCCTTTGGGTGAAAAAATCACGCTCGGCAAGGACGTCTATGAAGTCGTTGGCCACACGCGCGGCATGGTTGGCACCAGTGGCGACGGACTGACTTTTTTCACTGTGAGCGATGCGCTGGCGATTCAATCTGACGTGCCGGGAGAAGCGGTGCGGCTGGAACGCGCCGCCCGACGTACGCGATTGGAGAACATTGAGGTCGGCCGCCTGCAGCCTCTGCTGCTGGATCGCGCTGCCGGTCCCTCCGGCAGCATTCCCGCGCTGTCGAAGCCGCAGGTCAGCGCCGTGCTTGTGACCTTGCAGCCTGGTGCGGATGCCGCAGCCGTTCGTGCCACACTCGCGAACTGGCCGGACATCTCGGTTTTCTCCACTCAGGAGCAAAAGGACCTGCTGCTCTCCGGCATGGTGGACAAGGCGAAGCGCCAGCTCGGCCTTTTCCGAGTTCTTCTGATCATCATTTCGACCATCATCATCGCGCTGATCATCTACACGCTCACGCTCGACAAAATTCGCGACATCGCCCTGCTGAAGCTCATTGGCGCCCGCAATGGCGTCATCGGCGGCCTCATTCTGCAGCAGTCGCTTCTCATGGGCGCTTTTGGTTATGCGCTGGCGTGGGGCATCGGGCAGTTCACGTTCCCGCACTTTCCGCGTCTCGTCGTCGTGGAGCCGTCAGACCTCATTTCACTCGGCTTCATCGTCCTCGTCATCTCCACGCTCGCCAGCCTGCTCGGCATCTGGAAAGCCCTGCGCGTGGAGCCCAACACCGTCCTCTCCGCATGAGCGCTCCCGCCGTCGAAGTCCAGCATCTGCGCAAAGTGTATGGCAGCGGCCACACCGAAGTCGTCGCCATCCGCGATGCCTCGCTGACCATCGCACGCGGAGAGATCGTCGGCATGCTCGGCCCCAGCGGCTCCGGCAAGTCCACCATCCTCACAGCCATGGCGCTGATCAATCCTCCCACATCAGGAAAGGTGATGATCGGTGGCGCGGCCGTGCTTGATGGTCCGAAGGCGCTCGTCGATCTGCGCGCCTTTCGCCGCCAGCATCTTGGGTTCGTGTTTCAAAAGGCCAACCTCATCCCCTTTCTCACCGCATTGGAAAACGTGCAGGTCGCCCTCGAAGTCAACGACACCGCCCCGAAGGCCGCTCGCGCACGCGCGATGGAACTGCTCGACTACCTCGGCGTCGGCGAGCGAGCCGGCAACCTGCCCGTCGCCCTCTCCGGTGGCGAGCAGCAGCGTGTCGCCGTGGCCCGTGCGCTGGCCAACAACCCCAGCCTCATCCTCGCCGACGAACCCACTGCCGCGCTCGACAGCCAGCGCGGACGCCAGGTGATGGAACTCTTTGCCAAAGTCGCCCACGAGCGCAACGCCGGCGTCCTCGTCGTGACTCACGATCACCGCACGCTCGATGTCTTTGACCGCATCGTGGATGTAGAAGATGGCATGATCCACGAGCGATCACCATCTCAACCCGTCAAAGCTTCCTGAAGCACATCCCCGCATTCCTCTGACTTCCCGCCACGAACAACGTCGCGCAGAAGGTATGTTTGAAACCTGCCTTACCTCATCGCCTGAGGAAGTGCCGTAGGTGGCTGGCACCGCAAGATTGGCCCAGCATTGCACCGCGACGGCAAGGCTGCGGCCAGCATCTTAAGGTGCGCATCCACCCTTCACGGTGGAGCACGGGGCAACCTGAATTCCACCATGAACACGACCACCATCGAACACGGCCAGGACAAACTGGATCATGCCCAATGGAAAAGCGACCACGCCGCGTGGTCTGCCGATCACAAGGAAGCCGCCGCCATCTTGAAACGGGCGCAGGAGGAACTCGCGAGCCACGAGTCGAGCATCCGCGCGCATGAGGCGGAGATCGCCGCACACGAACGCGAGATTGCCGACCATGAGAAAGCAGGCAACGCCCCCACCTCGGCACACCAGCACGCCAAAGCAGACCATGCGAAGCAAAAACAGGTGCATGAGGCCACCAAAGCGCATCACGAGCGCATCATGCAGGCGCTGCGTGAGCTCGATGCCGCGCTGAAGTGACCGGCTTTGCCGAACATCACAGGCCGGGCCAGATGCAGCCTGGGCCGCCCCAAGTCTCCAACTGAAACCATCCAACCGTCCAACGTCATGGCTAAAACAGTCATTCTAGGAGCTGGCATCGCCGGCCACACCGCCGCAACTTTGCTGCGCAAAAAAGTCGGGCACAGCCATGAGATTGTCGTCATCTCTCCTGAGCCGGAGTGGAACTGGATTCCCTCCAACATCTGGGTGGGCGTGGGCTCGATGGAGCGGCGCGAAGTGGTCTTTCCACTCGCGCCCGTGTATGCGCGACAGGGCATAGAGTTCAGGCAGGGGCGGGCGACCGTCATCCGGCCGGAAGGCACTGAAGAACTGCCCAGGCCACATGTCGAATACACCGTTTCCGGAGCCGCGGCCGAGGCGCCCCCTGGCCGTGAAACCTACGACTACCTGATCAATGCCACCGGTCCGAAACTCAACTTTGGTGCGACACCCGGACTCGGGCCGCATGGAGGCCACAGCTGGTCCGTCTGCACTGCCGATCATGCCGTCGAGGCAGCCCGCGCCTTCCGCGAGAGCATTGACCGCATGAAGCGCGGTGAAAACCAAACGCTGGTCATTGGCATGGGGCACGGCACCTGCACCTGCGAGGGAGCCGCCTTTGAGTATGTCTTCAATGTCGAGCATGAGCTGCGCCGCCACAAGGTGCGCGAACGTGCGCGGATCATTTTCCTGACCAACGAAAACGAACTCGGGGACTTCGGCATGGGCGGGCTGCACCTCAAGCGCGGCGGCTACGTGACCCCCAGCCGTCTCTTTGCAGAATCGCTCTTCGTGGAGCGCGGGGTCGAGTGGATCAACCGCGCGCATGTCCAGCAAGTCAGCCCCGGCAGGCTCGCCTATGAGACCGTCGAGGGATTGGAACGCGAAATCGCGTTCGACTTTGCCATGCTCCTCCCGCCCTTTCGCGGCGTCGGGCTGGCGGCCATCAATCGCGCGGGCACCGACATCGCGGCGCAGCTCTTTGCTCCGAACGGCTTCATGCGCGTCGATGCCGACTACACGGAGCGTCCGTTTGAAGAGTGGTCCCCACGCGACTGGCCGGCCACCTACCAGAACCCAACCTATGCCAATGTCTTCGCCGCTGGCATCGCCTTTGCGCCTCCGCATGCGGTCTCCCGCCCTCTCCGCTCGCCCAAGGGCACCCTCGTCGCGCCCGCCGTTCCACGCACGGGCATGACCGCTGGCATCATGGGCCGCACGGTGGCCTTCTCCATCGCCGACCGCATCCGCAATGGGGGCGAGTCTCCCCTGCATCGCGCACCTTTTGCCACCATGGGGGCCGCGTGCGTCGCCTCCGCAGGCAAAGGACTGCTCAGCGGCACGGCCGCCACGATCACCCTGTATCCGCTCATCCCCGACTACGAGCACTACGAGTTTGGCCGCGACCTCGCCTATACCACGGGGGAAATCGGCCTGGCCGGGCACTGGCTCAAACATCTTCTGCACCACATGTTCATCTACAAGGCCAAATGCCTCCCCTTCTGGTCATTGATTCCCGAGTGATCGCTTCCCGCCTCACCCACCATGAAACCCACCGACATCAGCAGTCCCGTCGCCTACGCCACCGTCCCCACTCCGCTCACGCGATTCTGGCGGACGTTTGTGCCCTACCAGCTTTTGCGCTTCTTCGTGATCAACGTGAAGATGCTGCGCCTGATTTTTAAATCACACGCACCGCCCCCGGCCACGCTGCCGCAAAAGCCGCGCCAATGAACTGCTCAAGACGCAAGGGTGAGGACCGGTCTCAAGGACAAGATCCTCGATCCCAAACTCAAGGCCGCAAGTGGACGCAGAAGTTTGAGACCGAGAGCCGCAAGACCCTCAGACTTTACGCAGCGCACGCGGGACGCAGTTGGTCGTTCCCGTGAGCGTGGCGTCCTGGCTGAAAACCACTTTCGGGAGATCCGTCGCGACCGACCGCCCACCACGCTCGGTCGCGATGACGGGATGCTTTTTCAAATACTCCACGAGCGCCTCGTGAACACTCAGCGGCGCGATCTTCGGCTCGCTCGCGCCGCGCAGCCGGCAGATCATGGCGAGCGGTTCGCCGTCGCGTTCGCAGCCGCCGATGGTGAAGTGCGCGGCATCGTCAACCTCGCGGTCGTTCACTTTGAGCGAGACGACGCGTTTGCCCGGCGGATTCTTGGCGGTGAAGACCACGGCGAGGCCGGAGGCGCGCGGCCCCCAGCCGCCGGAGAGCTTCCACGGGTCTTTGGAAAAGACGAGTTCCAGCTCGTTTTCGAGATAGTCGCGCAGTTGCCGGCCGGTGACGGTGCCGGTCTTCATGCGCGTGTCGAGCGGCAGCATGTTCCAGAGGTCAGCGGTGGTGATCGGGCCAGCCGGCAGCGGCGGGCCAAAGCGGAAGCCATTGGTGAGGCCGATGTCGGCGCCCGTCACCTCGCGCACGGCGTCGGCGATGAAATCGTCGGTGTTCGTTTCGAGCACGTCGTAGCGCATGAGCAGCCGGTTCGTTTGTCCTGCGACGGTGTTCATCCGCGCGCGGTGCGGCGCGAGGGAGGCATCGACGAGGGCCTTGACCTTGGCGTCTTCAGGAAACTCGGCAGCACGAATCGGGATGAGCCGAAACTCGTGGCTGGCGATGCCTCCCTTCTCGCCCAGTGTGATGTCGAGCCGCCCGAGAAAGGATGCCATCGCGCCCGGCTCCACAATAAGCACCTTGCCCTCGATGATGGGTTCGACGGTGCGTTCGTGGGTGTGGCCGGAGAGGATGACGTCGAGTTCAGGAATCTCGCGCGCAAGCTGCCGCGAAACCGTGAGGCCCGAGTGCGAAATGATGACGACGAGATCCGCGCGCTCCTTCTCGCGCGTCGCTTTTACGAACTCGCGCAGCCCGTCCATCCGCGTGGAATCAAGACCGCGCACCTGCGCGGGCGGCTGGCGCACGGTCGTCGTCGGATCGGCGATGCCGATGAAGGTGACGCGGACGCCGTCCTTTTCCAACGTGACGGCAGGCGCGAAGAGGCGCTGGCCCGTGGCGGTGTCATGGAAGTTGTAGGCGATGACGGGCGCGGTGAGTTTTGCCATCAGCTCCTTGAAGCGCTCCGGCCCGTAAACGACCTCCCAGTTTCCCGGCACAAACGCATCAAGCCCGAGCGCGTTCAGCGGCGCGATGACGACTTCGCCCTGCGACCATGCGGCCGGCCCGGAACCTTGCACGGCGTCGCCGCTGTCCACGAGGAAACTTGGACCTGCGACCTTGGCGCGTTCACGCTTGATCGCGGTCATGAGCCGCGCGAAGCCGCCCATGTCCTGAATCTCCGGCATTTCGCCCGGCAGGTAGTCAGGGTGCGTTTCGAGCTGCGCGTGCGCGTCGGCCATGTGCAGCAGCGTCACCCGGCGCCCTGCGGGCCGAGGTGGATTTTGCGTGGCGCGTACGAGAGAGTGGCTGGCAGCAGCAGCCGCAGTGGTGGTGGTGGTGAGAAAAGTGCGACGGTTCATGGAATGAAGAGAAAGGGACTGAAGGAAGGGTGATAGTTTGCAGGGGTGTGCGGGTGCTCGTTTACAGCGCGGGCTTGATGGCAGCTTCAAAACCGGCCAGGCTCGCGCCGCCCTTGATGTTCCCCGCCAGCCTGCCATCCCGACCGATGATGAAGGTGGTCGGGATCGACGAGATGCCACCATACGCCTCGGCGGTTTGCTGATCGCCCATGACGAGCGGGTAATGGATGCCCGACTTCGTGGCAAAGGACTGCACGCCGACGGCCCCGCCTTCATCCAGCGAAACGCCGATGACCACCACACCTTGATCGGCATACTTGTCATGCAGCGCAACGAGGTCGGGGATTTCTCTCCGGCATGGTGGGCACCAGGTGGCCCAGAAGTTGAGCACGACGACTTTGCCTTTGAAGTCGGAGAGTTTGACTGTCTTGCCATCAAGCCCCGGCAGAGCCCAATCGGGAGCTGCGGATTCGCCACCCGCTCGGCTGCTCATGGGGATGATGTCTCGTGGCCGGGAGAGGCCGCAACCACCCGAGGTACTATTGCAGAAAGCCCAGCCCGCGAATGCGGTGCCGACGGCGAGGAGGAGGACGGTGACTTTGTCGAGTTTCATAGGAATGTGATGAATGAAATTTATTGAGGGCGTGTGGAGTCTTTCGGGGCGGACTCGGCGGCCGGCGCGAGTGCCGGACGGCTGCCCTGTTTTTCTGCGGCTGCGTTGCGGGCGTTCGAGCTGAACGAGAAGAGCAGCCCAAGCACGCCGCCGTAGATCGCTCCCCGCCACCATGTGGAGGTGAGCGGGCAGGTGCCGGAGGTGCATTGACCGAAGTAGCCGAGGGTGGCCCCGAGTGAGGCACCGATGACCACGGCGAGGAGAACAGGCCAGCAGGCTTGAAGCAGGGAAGATTTCATGAGGATGGAGGGTGGGTTTGAATGGCCGCCGCCCGGCGAGAAGGTCGCCCACGGAGGGACGATGATTCCACCATTGCAGAGCGGGAGCGTTGGGGTTACGATTTACATGAGTACATAACCGCATAGTTATTCCATTATATTTATCAATTCTCATGGCACGCCCCAAAATATCCCCTGCCTCGCTCTCGCCCGAGGCGCTCGAACTGATCGCCGCCAGGTTCAAGCTGCTCGCCGAGCCGATGCGGCTGCGTCTTCTCCAGGCCCTTTATGAGGGTGAGCGCAACGTCACGCAGCTCGTGGAAGCCAGCGGAGCCACGCAGGCCAATGTCTCCAAGCACCTCGGCCGGCTTTGCGATGCGGGCATCCTCCACCGCCGCAAGGACGGGCTGCACGTTTTCTACGCCATCGCCGACAGCATGGTCTTCGACCTCTGCACCCTCGTTTGCTCGCGCCTCCAAAAGGACCTCGAACGCAAGGTCACGCACTTTCAGACAAAGCCGGCAGCCCAGGAGCTGAAGATTCGATCCCGATAAGCAAACGGGGCCGGGCGTTGAAAGCGCGTTCGTTCTCCGGCATAGATCCATTTAACACCACAACCACGCAATCCCCCCTCCATCTGCCCCCATGCGCCCCATCTTCCCACTCCTCCTTCTATTTGTTGCCCACGCCTTTGCCCAGGAACAAAGTGTCAAATCCGGCATCAACGACAAGTTCCTCGATCCCAAGCTCAAGGTCGGGGAGTGGACGCAGAAGTTTGAAACCGAGAGCCGCGAGATTTATCATCAGCGGGAGAAGATCGCCGCTGCAGTCGGCTTGAAGCCTGGCATGGCCATGACGGACATCGGCGCGGGCACGGGGCTCTTCACGCTGCCGTTTTCACAGGCGGTCGGGGAAAGTGGCAAAGTGTATGCGGTCGATATCGCGAAGAACTTCCTCGAACACATCCAGGCCCGCGCCAACAAGGCCCATGCGGCGAATGTGCAGACCATCCAGTGCACGGGGCGCAGCGTCGAGCTCCCGGAGGCCAGCGTCGATCTCGCGTTCATCTGCGATGTGTATCACCACTTCGAGTTCCCGCAGGCCAGCCTCGCCACGTTGCACAAGGCGCTGCGGCCCGGCGGCGTGCTGGTGCTGATCGACTTTAAACGGATCCCCGGCGAAAGCAGCGACTTCGTCATGGGCCACGTGCGCGCCGGACAGGAAGTCTTCGAGGCCGAGATCACCGCCGCCGGCTTTGAAAAGATCGACGAGGTGAAAGACGTGCTGAAGGAGAACTACTTCGTGAAGTTTCGGCGGAAGTGAGACTTCACTGGCTCCGCATCCACGCCAGCAGACGCTCCGCCGGTTGAAAGCCGGTGGTTTGTGAGACCAGCCTGCCGTCTTTGATCAGCGCAAAGGCGGGAATGCCCTGAACGCGGAACTGGCCGGCGATGTCCTGCCGCTCGTCGGTGTTCACTTTGACGAGGATCGCCGCGCCTGCGGCCTTGGCGGCGGCTTTGGCAAACTCCGGAGCCATCATCTGGCAGGGGCCGCACCAGGGGGCCCAGAAATCAACGACGACGGGCAGCGTAGTTTGCGTGATGAGGGCGGCGAAGTCGGACGCACTGGTGATTTCGACGGGGACGGCCACATGGGGCAGTTCCGCCTTGCAGGTGCCGCAGCGGCCCTGCTGTGCGGCTTTGGCGTAGGCGATGCGGTTGGCAGTGCCGCAGGCGGGACAGGGCAGGATGATGCCGCGCTCATCGGCGGTCAGGTGAGAGTTCATGAATGACAAAAATGAGTTGGGATTAATTATTGTATATACGCATACACGCATATAGACGTACTGCAACTCAACCTTCCAATTCTCCATGAGCAAGCATCTTCTCATTCTCGGCGGCGGCACTGCGGGCACGATCATGGCCAACAACCTGCGCAGGCGGCTGCCTGCCTCTGAATGGAGCATGACGGTGGTGGACCGCTCGGACAGGCATCTCTACCAGCCGGGACTGCTCTTTCTGCCCTTCGGCAAGTATGAGGAGAGCGAGATCATCCGCAAGACCCGCGACTTCATCCCGGAAGGGGTCGAGTTCATGCAGGCGGAGGTGGATCAAATCATTCCCGAAGACCATGCCGTCACGATCAAGGACGGGCGCACGCTGAAATACGATCTGCTGATCGTCGCCACCGGCTGTCGCACGGCACCGGAGGAGACGGCAGGCATGCTCGGACCCAAGTGGCGGGTGAACGTGCACGATTTCTACACGCTGGATGGCTCACGCGCTCTGCGCGAGAAGCTCAAAACCTTCACCGGCGGGCGTGTGGTGGTGCACATCAATGAGATGCCGATCAAGTGCCCCGTGGCACCGCTGGAGTTCACCTTCCTGGCCGACACGTTCTTCCGCGAGAAGGGCATGCGTGACAAAGTCACGCTGACCTACGTCACCCCGCTGTCCGGGGCGTTCACCAAACCGAAAGCATCGAAAAAACTGGGGCATCTGCTCGGAGACAAAGGCATCGAACTCGTGACCGATTTCGTGGCGGAGAAGGTGGATCAGGAAAACAACAAGCTGGTGTGCTTTGACGGCCGCGAGGTGCCCTATGACCTGCTCGTCACCACACCGACGAACATGGGGGATGAGGCCGTGCGCCGCTCCGCCCTGGGGGATGACCTGGACTTCATCGCCACGCAAAAGCACACGTTGCAGTCCGTCGAGTACAAGGACGTCTTTATCATCGGCGATGCGACGAACCTGCCCGCGTCCAAGGCGGGCTCCGTGGCCCATTTTGAAAGCGAGACTCTGGCGGACAACATTCTGCTGCACATCGCGGGCAAACCGCTCAAGGAGGAGTTCGACGGACACTCCAACTGCTTCATCGAATCCGGCAACGGCAAGGCGCTGCTGATCGACTTCAACTACGAGTACGAGCCGCACGAAGGGCCGTTTCCCTTCGCCTTCGGCCCCATGCGACTGCTGGAAGAAAGCCGCGTGAACCACTGGGGCAAGCTGGCCTTCCGCCACATCTACTGGAATGTCCTGCTTCGCGGCTGGCCGCTGCCGGGCATCAGCCGGCAGAAAAAGAAGCCAGCCGAAGCGTAATGATCAACCACACCAACCATCATGAAAAAGACCATCGCAGGAACTGAAATCGACGTGAACGAGGAAGGCTACCTCACCGACGCCTCCCAGTGGAACGAAGCCATCGCTGCAGCCATCGCCACGGAGGAAGGAATTGGCGCGCTGACGGATGCCCACATGAAGGTGGTGCGCTACCTGCGCGAGCAGCAGGCCAAAGGCGCGGCCCTGACCATCCGCAGCATGGGCAAAAGCGGCGTGGTGACGACGAAGGAACTCTACGATCTCTTCCCCGGCGGCCCGCTGAAAAAGTCCGCCAAGATTGCCGGCATTCCCAAACCCGTTGGCTGCATTTAATTCCCCACCTTTTCCGACCATGAGCACCCCAGACGACAAACAACCCGTGAAAAAAATGTCCATCATCGTGAGCAAAGGCTCGTTGGATGGCATCTACCCCGCGCTGATCATGGCCAACGGCGCCCGCATGGAAGGCATTGAGGCTTCGCTGTTTTTCACCTTCTTCGGTCTGAACGCGCTGGCCAATAAAACGCTGGATCACCTGAAGGTCTCCACCGTGGGCAATGCCGCGCTGAACATGGCCATGCCCATGCTCGGCCTGCCGATGACCCTGCCGTTTCCCACGGTGATGGGTGCCATCCCCGGCGTGTCCGCCTTTGCCACACACCTGATGAACAAGGAGATGGAGAAGCTCGACATCCCGCCGGTACGGGAATTTCTGGAACTCATCTCCGACTCCGGCGGCAAGATCTTCGCCTGCAAACTGGCGATGGACATGTTCAAGCTGAAGAAGGAAGACCTGATGGACCGCGTGGACGGCGTGCTGACCGTGGGTCAGTTCTACGAGGAGTCCGCCGGCGCGGGGACGCACATTCTTTTCACCTGATCACCACTGCAGGGTGGACACGTCCACCCGTGTGGCGTTGCGGCTTTCCTTGACGATGTGCCCGTCGGAGAGGTGCAGCACGCGGTCGGCCATGGCGGCCATGGCGGCGTTGTGGGTGATGACGACGGTCAGTGTGCCGAGCTCCCGATTGATGCGCTCGATGGCCTCCAGCACGGTGATGCCGGTGGTCACGTCGAGGGCGCCGGTGGGTTCGTCACACAGCAGCACCTCGGGTTTCTTGGCAATGGCACGGGCAATGGCCACGCGCTGCTGCTCGCCGCCACTGAGCTGGGATGGGAAATGATCCAGGCGATGGCTCAGGCCCACCCGGTCCAGCGCATCCTCCGGCTTCATCGGGTCCGGGGCGATGTCGGTGATGAGGGCCACGTTTTCGCGGGCGGTGAGGCTGGGGATGAGGTTGTAAAATTGAAACACGAAGCCCACGCAGTTGCGGCGGAACTGTGTCAGCGTGCGCTCGCCGCCGCCGGAGAGGTCCCAGCCTTTGTAGCGCAGGGTGCCGGTGGTGGGGATGTCCAGCCCGCCGAGAATGTTCAGCAGGGTGGACTTGCCGCTGCCAGACGCGCCCAGCAGCACCACCAGCTCACCGGGGTGGAAATCAAGATCGACCCCCTGGAGCGCCACCACATTGAGATCTCCGGTGTGGTACACTTTGCGCAGCCCACGGGCCGCAAAGATGGGCTTAACGCCCTCAACATACGACTGGCCGGGATTCTTGGTGCTGGACTGCGAGGCGGGTGGCATTCCCACACTTTGCATGGCGAAAGGGATTGTGCCAACACGATGATCGGTGGTTGCGTCCGGCGCTCATCGCGCAAGATTAACTGATGCCCATTTTGGTCAGCGACGACACCCCAGACATTCACACGACGAGGGTCAAACTCCCTTCACGTGAACGCAGCAGCGGACGTACTCTGGTCATTGGCGACATCCACGGCTGCTCGACCGCGTTTGACCTCATGCTGCAGGAGTTGTCCCCCCAGAGCGAAGACACCATCGTCACCCTGGGCGATTACGTGGACCGCGGTCCGGACACCCGCGGCGTGCTGGACCGTCTGCTGGAGCTGGAAAAAAGTGTTCAGCTCGTTCCGCTGCTCGGCAATCATGAGATCCTCATGCTCGATGCGCGCAGCCAGCTGATTGATCCCGGCTCCTGGTATGGTGTCGGCGGCAGGCAGACCATGCAGTCCTACGGAGTCATGGACCTCCCGGACTGGAACGCCATCCAGCAGGAGCACTGGGACTTTCTGAGCCAGCGCCTGCGCCGCTGGCACACGAATGACACGCATATCTTTGCCCATGCGAATGTGAACGCCATGCTGCCCATGGAGGATCAAAGCGACGACTGGCTGTTCTGGCGGCGCTTTGATGATTCCCACCCGCATTTCTCGGGCAAGACGCTGGTCTGCGGCCACACCGCCCAGAAGAGCGGACTGCCCCTCATTCTGTCGGGCCGCATCTGCCTCGACACCTGGGCCTATGGGGAGGGCTGGCTCACTTCGCTGGATACCGGCACGCAAACCCTGCTGCAGACCAATCAGCGTGGCGAGGCACGTCGTTACAGCTTCAACGAGGTGCGCATGCTCACCGAAAAAGCGTGACCTCCCCCGCCATGACTCGCGCGCGCTGGATCATCTCTGCTGCCACCCTCTTCGCGCTCTGGTTGGTCGGTGCGCTGGTGTGCCTGCCGCACCTGCAGCGGGGTCTGGAAACGGCCGCGCAGGAGGCGCTCTCGCAGCAGCCCGCCCTGAGCAAGCGCCTTGGCAGACTGCACCTGGAGTTCGACGGCCAAAAGGCCCGCCTCACCGGCAGCGTGCGCACCCCGGAGGACCGCAGCCTGATCGAAACCACCGTGCGCGATCAGGTGCGCCTGCCCGCACCGCTTTCCTTCGGCCTCGGGCGTTCCCTCAATCCGGTCGGTGGTCTGCAGAGCGAGGTCGAGGTCATTCCCAGCCCTCCCGGCTGGATTTTGCTGGCTGCCGACGGAGCGCACGCGCGACTGCTGGGCACCACCGCCAACGCCTTTGAAGCACGCGACCTCGCACGCAGCGTGCAGGAGGCCTGGAGCCTCCGGGGCGGCGTGAGCGAAGGCATGCCGGGCACCGATGCTGAGAACCACGATGAAGCCGCCAGCGTCTCCACCACCCTGCGCACCGTACCGGCCCCGCAGTCCAGTGCGCAGGCTTATCTGGCCCGCATCGGCCAGTCATGGAAGGAGCTGAACCTGGGCAAATCTGACGCCGAACTGCTCACTGAAGCGCTCGCGCTGGGTGTCAGCGAGGACGAATGGCAGCAGCAGGTGCGCCCTGCATTGAAAGAGCTGCGCGCCACCCAGCAGCAGCAGCACCTCGCCCAGGCGCAAAGCGAGCGCCTGGCCAGATTGCCGCCGGGTTACCTCTTCATCGCGGTGCGTGATCAGCAGATCATCCTACGTGGCGAAGTCGGCAGTGCCGCCATGAAGGAGGAGATTCTCGAAGACGCCCTGTCCACCTTCGCCCCGCGCCGGCTTCATGATGAAATCCGCGTCAGTGAGGAGCGCCGCCCCAGCGGTGATTTTGGCCCCATCACCACCGCCCTGCTGCCGCAGGATGGCAAGGCGGGTGGCAAATCCTGTTTTCTCAGCTTCAGCGGCGAGGCCTGGAAACCCGTGGACTGGCAGATCGCCCCTCGCGAGCAGTCATGGAAGAACGATCTGCCGAGCGGGCTTGATGCCCGGCTGCTGCAAAATGACAGCGCATCACTCAGCGACTGGCTGCAAGGAGACGACTCCCATTCGCCGGCTCCCGCCCAGCCCCGAGACCCGGCATTCATCGCCCTCACCCTGTTCGGCACGAAGGCCTTCGTCTCAGGGCAGGTCGCCGAAGAGGCGGTGCGCGCCCAGCTCATCGCCGCCGTACGCATGGCCTACGGTGCGCAGTACATCGTCTTCAGTGACGGGGTGCATGTGAGCGGCGACTGCGAGCCCTCCGGCAGCATTTTGCACACGCTCAAAAGCCTGCCGCCACCACCCGCCGCCGGCAGCGCCGGGATGTTTGCCCTCGCCAAGCCGGGCAGCACCTGGACGCTCATTCCCGTGACGCGCGAACTCGTCGAGGCGGGCGGTCTGGCGCATTCCGGCCGCATTCCCGCAGGTATTCCCGCGGCTGTTGTTGAAGATCTCGCTGCCGAGTCGATCGAGCAGCTTCGCATGCACCTGACGCTCCCTGCCCCCCACTGATGTCCTCCCTCCTCTGGCTGCTGCTCTACCTCGCACCGCTGCTCGGCCTTACCGCCGCTCTGTTTGCGTGGTTCGGCTGGCAGTGGCGTGGCAGTGACATGCAGAAGCGCATCGATGAACTGGCCGCGCAGATTGAAACAGCGCAAGCAGCCCTGCGCCAGGCTGAAACCGACCGCGCCACCGCCCTGGCCGCCAGCGCAGCCCCAGCACCGCAAGACCCGGCAGTTGCAGCCGAGATCCAGTCTCTGCGCAGCGATTTGAAATCCGCCCAAAGCGAAGCACGCCTGCGCCAGGATCAGGCCGCCAAGGCCAACGAAGCCGCACAGTCGCTCGAAACGGAAATGACCCGGCTTCTGGCGGATCTCGAGCACCTGCGTGCAGCGCACACCTCCGCACAAACGGAACTCGAAAACCTGCGCCGTCCTGCTCCGGTCGCTGTCGAAACGGCTGAAGCTCCTGCTCCTGCTCCTGCTCCTGCTCCTGCTTCTGCTTCTGCTTCTGCTCCCGCTCCCGCTCCCGCTGTAGTCGAGACGGCAGAAGCCCCCGCCAAGCCCAAGCGCAAACGCGCCACTCCGGCGAAGCCCAAGGCCACCACCTCCACGCTGCATGAAAAAATCACCGCTCTCGAAAGCCAGCTCAGCACGCATCAGACGGGCCTCGCCACACTGACGCAGGAGCGCGATGACTGGCTGCGCCGTATCTCCCAACTCGAAGGGCAGACACCGGCCGATCCCGCCGGACTGGGGCTCGCCCGCCGCAGTTTGGCCGACAGCGAGAAGCGTCTGGCCACCGCGACGGCAGAGATCGAAAGGCTGCGAATTCAAACGCAGGTGCTTCGCCGTGTGGAGGAGGGGGAATCAGCCCTCTTAACCGTGCCGGATGACGATCTCACGCAGATCAAGGGCATCAAAAAGGTCATCAGCGAGCAGCTTCGCGCCCACGGCATCCGCACCTGGCGGCAGATCGCGCAGTGGAATGAGGACGAGCAGCGCGCCTTCAGCGAACTCCTGGCCTTTAAAAACCGCGCCACCCGTGAGCAATGGCAGCAGCAGGCCCGTGCGCTGCATGAAGCCGCCCACGGCCCGCTGTCCTGATTTTCCCTCACCGCATGTTCCCCGTTTCGCGCCTCTGCTTATTGCTGCTCGCACTCGCCCTGACCTGCTGCGTCAGCCCTGGCACACCCGCTACACGCCAGGAAAGAGCCCGGCAGCTCAGCCACGATCTCCAGCAGCTGTCCCCGACGGTGAGCGCACGCGAGGCCGACCGGCTGGCCACCACGGCGATCGAGGAATCCGCCAAACTCTCCGCGGACTTCAAACCCTTCGCCCACCCGTGGATGAACAACGGCCTCGTCAACACCGGCCTGCGCAAACGCGGCCTGTGCTACCAGTGGCGGGATGATTTGTTCCCTTTCCTCTTCCGCCTCAATCTCAAGACGCTGGAGCTGCACCTCACATCCTCCAAGCGCGACACCTGGCAGGAGCACCACGGCATCATCGTCACCGCGAAGGGCCAGCGTTTTGAAGACGGCCTCGTGATCGATCCCTGGCGCCATGGCGGCCGCCTTTGGTGGGGCCTGCGAAAGAATGACAAAGGCCACCCCTGGGTGCCGCTGCCGCGCGAGCTCACCCCCATGGTGCTGCGCCCGCTGCTGATGCCCGACCTTTATCCCCCGCGCTGAGGAGCGGTCAGCCTCCGCCTGTCACACCCGCGCCCTGGATGCGGCCACGGTGTAGGAACGCAACACAGAACTCCAGTTCACCACATTCCACCACGCCTCGATGTATTTTCTGCGGTCGTTCCGATACTTCAAATAGTAGGAGTGCTCCCAGAGATCCAGGCACAGAATGAACCTGCCCTGCTCCTCCGGCTTCACAAAGTCGGTCATGAGCGGATTGTCCTCATTCTTCATGGTGGTGATGACCAGCCTGCCATCCGGGCGGTACACCAGGAAAGCCCAGCCGGAGCCGAAGTGCTTCATGGCGGCCTCGGTGAAGGCGGTCTTGAATTCATGGATGCCGCCAAATTCGCTGACAATGGCTTCCGCCACCCTGCCCTCCGGTCCTGCCGGCCCTGAGCCTGCCGGTGCCAGAAAACGCCAGAAGGCGGTATGATTGATGTGCGCCCCGCCATACTGCCGGAGAGCACGCTGGCCTTCAGGTGACAGAGTTGCAGGTGGGCCGCCCATCCGCACCACCGTTTTGCGTGGGTTGATCGGCAGCACCAGACGGGGGATGTTGGGCATCAGGGCTGAGACATTGCCCACCTTCAGATTGAGCGGCTGCAGTGTCTCCGTGAGCTTTTCGAGAATGTCACCGTGATGCCTGCTGTAGTGCAGCTTCAAGGTCGCCGCATCGAGGTGCGGCTCCAGGGCGTCAAAATCAAACGCCAGCGGTTCCTGATGCATGGGTACGCCCAGCGGGGCGATCACCTGCTCCTCAGCGGCTAAAAAGGCCCCGGTCACGGCGGCAAAGCCGGTCGAAACAAAGGCGCGGCGGGTGACGGTTGATTTTCTCATTCGATATTTTCGAGATTACTTGATCCTCAACCGTTTGAGCAAGCAAGAACCTCGCCTAATACCGCAAAGAGTTTAAGGTTTATTTTTCTTTGTTGTCGGTGGTGCCGCTACTTGGATACCGGCAGCCTTCATCACCAGCTTTTGAAATTCATCCTTAGGCTTGCCGCTGTCTGGCACCAGCACGTTCTGCACCAGATACACGGTGACGATCTTGCTCTGCGGATCGATGCAGCCATTCGTGGCAAAGGCGCCGCCGTGGCCAAAGCTGCCCACGGGCATCTGCGAGTTCACGCGCTGCGTTGCCGTGTTCACCTGCCAGCCGCAGGCGTAGTTGAGCTGCTTGCCGCCCGCAGTCACCGGGGTGGTCATGTCCTTCACGGATTTCTCACTGATGATGCGCACGCCGTCGAGCTCGCCGCCGTTGGCGATCATCGCGTAAAAGCGCCCCATGTCCGCCGCAGTGGAGAAGAGGCCGCCGGCTGGCTCCGTCATGTGCGTGACGCTGGCGTCGCTGGTGACGAAGGGATTGTAACCGGGCACAAGCTCATGACTTTCGTCATCCATCTTGTAGGTACGGGCGATGCGTGCGCGGTGGGCGTCATCCGGGTTGAACATCGTGTCCTTCATGCCCAGCGGCGCGAAAATCTTCGCCTGCAAAAACGCATCGTACTTCATGCCCGAAGCGAGCTCAATGATGCGCCCGGCCACGGTGGGTCCGAAGCCGTACTCGTAGGCGCTGCCCGGTTGAAACGCGAGCGGGGTCTTGAGCAATGAGGCCACGTAGGCCTTCAAAGAGATGGCTCCATCCGATGGCGCACGGCGTGGAAAGGCGATGCCCGCAGTGTGGCTGAGCAGCATGCGCAGCGTGATGGGTTTCTCCGGTGCGCTGCCGTCGGCCAGCTTCACTTTGGCGAGTTCCGGCAGCCACTTGGACGCGGGCTCATCGAGCGAGAGCTTGCCTTCATCCACCAGCACCATCACGGCGGTGGCGTTGATGGATTTAGTCATGGAGGCGATCCAGAACAGCGCGTCTTTTTCCATCGCGCGGCCTTTGCCGATGTCGGCCATGCCGGCGGCATCGAAGTGGACGACCTTCCCCTTTTCCATCACCAGCGTGACGATGCCTGCGGCCTGATTGGCTTTGACGGCGGCCTCCATGGCGGGATGGATGGCGGCCAGCTTCGCTTCATCGAGCGCTGGCAGCAGCGCGGGAAACAGCAGGAGGGCGGAAAAAACGGAACATGCGATGCGGTTCATCGCAAATCAACGCACCAGCGGCGCTGGATCTAGCGGCGTCTGCGCGCACCCAGCAGAAACAAGCCGCCGCACACCAGCAGCACAGCTCCGGCGGGCTCGGGCACGACGGTGAAGTTGTTGGCCAGGATGTAGTTCGCCACGTTGTATCCGAGGATCTGCCCGTCGGCCACGGACGTCTGAAACTGCGTGCCGCCATAGACGCCCGCCATCGCCGCTTCGTTCGCCGCCTGGCTGAAGCTGGTGAAGTTGCGCGTCAGGTCGATGTTCCCGTCTCCATTGATGTCGCTGCCCAGACTGAAGGCGACATTGTCGCCGAGGTAGGAGGCCAGCACGACGGCGGCGGCTTCACTGATCGTGGCTCCCAGCGAGACGTATTCCGGCAATGATGGGGAATTGATCAGGGGAGCCCAAAACGAATCCACCACGGTGCTGGCGTTGCCATCGATGTCGCCGTTGGCGATGGCCGTTTCCGGACGCCAGAACTGCGTGTCGTAGCTTGTGGTCATGGCGGCGGTGCTCGCATCGGCGATGGCCACATTCAGGGTGGCCAGCAGGCGTGCTGTATCGGCGGTGCTCAGGCCAGCCGTGGCGGCGGCGGTTTGGGCGATCTGATTCCACATGCCCGACATCTTCACCGTGCCGTCTCCGGCCGCCCAGAAGTAGGCCTGATTCGTCTGATCCGAGGTGCGCGTGGAGCTGAAGTTTGACCCCAGATCCTTCACCTGGGCGTAATCCGCCGCATACTGGCTGGACTGCAAATACGAGGTGACCGAGCCGCCCGGCAGCGTGGTCATGTAACCGCCCACGCCCGGGATGGCAAAGGTGCCCACACTGCCCCAGCCCGGCAGCAAAGCGCCGGCGGAGGAGGTCTGCTGCCAGTAGCCGATGGTGCCCACGGGTGTGTACGGGGTGGTGGAGGCATCCGCCGAGCCATCGGCCGAACGCGCGCTCAGAAAGTTGTTGGCGATGGTGACGCCCCACGCGATGCCGTCGGTCTTGGCCTGGCTGTTGGCGATGCCGCTGAGCTGGCTGTTGTAAAGGGAGTTGGCCTCCGTGCTCGATCCCGAATAGAGATACTGCATCACGGTGTTGGCCGCCGCGATCATCGCCGCCTGGGAATCCGCACCTGCGGGTGCGCTGCCAATGGCGGGGGCGGGGTAAGAGCCGTAGCCGTAGGTGTTGTAGGTGCCTGCAATGCTCTGATCCGCATTGTACATGGACGCCGCCAGAATGGCCAGATCATGCGCCACCAGCGGGTCCGCATTGCCCGTCATCGAAGTCAGCGCCAGCGCATTCCAGTCCGAGACGATGTCCGCCCGCACCGCCGGAGCTGCGGTCAGCAGCAGGGCGGCACTCGCGAAAAGGCCGGAAAAATGGGGTGGAAAACGCAACATCGACTGATAAAACATCTAAGTTTACAATAATTACCATAGTAAACAACGAGTTTCTAAGGTTTTCCGGGACCTCTGCTTACCCCCTGCCGCATTCTCAACGCCCCAAGGACGACGCACCTTTTTGAGCGCCTGAGGAAGCCAACGACCCGAAATCACGGACCCGCACAGCGGTTCCCTACCACCCCGAAGCGCCGCGCCAGATGGTAGGGACGCGTTGTGCGCGTCCGTAGATTCTTTCGTCCCAGCGCCCCCTGCCACCCCACCGCTCTCCCCCTTTTCCAATACTCCCGCCTCTCCACCTTTCCGTCCCCAAGTCCCCCTCCTTTTTGCGTCTTTTTGCCCCTCTCCTGTCCTTCGTAGCTCAAAGAGCGAAGAACGGATTGCGGCCATCCCCCCTCCCCATCCCCCCATCAACTCCCCGCCCACTTCCCCTTGACCTTCGCCCTCCCAGCCGCACCATAACCGCGTCACGACAGGGGCGTCCCACCGCAGGGACTGAGATGGATCTTCCTCGATCCGAACCCTCCGAACCTGATGCGGGTCATGCCGCCGAAGGGAGTTCGCTCGGAGGTTCATCTCAGTTCCGGCTATTCAGCCGCCCCAACCAAGAACAAAGAACCAAGAACTTTCCTCCATGATCGCCGCCCAAGAATCCTTCGAGCCCCATTCCTCCGAGCAACTCCCCGCCTCCACCCGCGTCTATGTGCAGGGCCAGATCCACCCGGATGTGCAGGTGCCCATGCGCGAGATCACCCTCTCCCCCACCAAGGATTTCAACGGCCGCATCATCCAGAATGAACCCGTGCGCGTCTATGACACCTCGGGCCCCTGGGGCGACCCCGCCTACAAAGGCACCGTGGAAGAAGGCCTGCCGGGCCTGCGCAAGCAGTGGATCCTCGCCCGCAATGACGTGGAAGCCTACGACGGCCGCGCCATCGAGCCGCGCGACAACGGCTACCTCACCGCCAACCACGCCGAATACGCCGCCGCCAAGCGCGAAGGCATCCTCAGTCCCCTGAAGGCCCCCATCAATGCCCAGCGCCAGCCCTTGAAGGCCAAGGCGGGCAAAGTGGTGACGCAGCTCGCCTACGCGCGTGCCGGCATCATCACCCCGGAGATGGAGTTCATCGCCATCCGCGAAAACATGAAGCGCGCCAAAATCGCCGACTTCACCAGCGACATCGTCCGCAACGACCTCGACAAGCAGCACGTGGGCTCCTCCCAGGTGCAGAGCGAGTACACCCCAGGCATTTTCAAGCGCTTCCCGCAGCGCATCCCGAATGAGATCACGCCCGAGTTTGTGCGCAGCGAAGTCGCCGCCGGACGCGCCATCATTCCCGCCAACATCAACCACCCTGAGCTGGAGCCGATGATCATCGGCCGCAATTTCCTGGTGAAGATCAATGCCAACATCGGCAACAGCGCCGTGGCCTCCAGCATCGAGGAAGAGGTGGAAAAAATGCGCTGGGCCACCAAGTGGGGCGGCGACACCGTCATGGACCTTTCCACCGGCAAGAACATCCACGCCACGCGCGAGTGGATCCTGCGCAACAGCCCCGTGCCCATCGGCACCGTGCCGATCTATCAGGCCCTGGAAAAAGTGAACGGCAAGGCCGAGGACCTCACCTGGGAGCTCTTCCGCGACACGCTCATCGAGCAGGCGGAGCAGGGCGTCGATTACTTCACCATCCACGCCGGCGTGCTCCTGCGCTTTGTGCCCATGACGGCCTCCCGCATGACCGGCATCGTCTCCCGTGGCGGCAGCATCATGGCCAAGTGGTGCCTGGCTCACCACAAGGAAAACTTCCTCTACACCCACTGGGACGACATCTGCGACATCATGGCCGCCTACGATGTGAGCTTCTCCATCGGCGACGGCCTCCGCCCTGGCTCCATTGCCGATGCGAATGACAAGGCGCAGTTTGGCGAACTCGAAGTGCAGGGCGAGCTGACCACCCGCGCCTGGGCCAAGGGCGTGCAGGTCATGAACGAAGGCCCCGGCCACGTGCCCATGCACATGATCGAGGAAAACATGGCCAAGCAGCTCGAGTGGTGCCACGAGGCCCCCTTCTACACCCTCGGGCCCCTCACCACCGACATCGCCCCCGGCTACGACCACATCACCAGCGGCATCGGCGCCGCCATGATCGGCTGGTACGGCTGCGCCATGCTCTGCTACGTCACGCCTAAGGAACACCTCGGCCTGCCCAACAAGGAAGACGTCAAAGTCGGCGTCATCACCTATAAACTCGCCGCCCACGCCGCCGACCTCGCCAAAGGCCACCCCGGTGCCCAGTATCGCGACAACGCCCTCAGCAAAGCCCGCTTCGAGTTCCGCTGGGAAGATCAGTTCAATCTCTCCCTCGACCCCGTCACCGCCCGCTCCTTCCACGACGAAACCCTCCCCCAGGACGGCGCCAAATCCGCCCACTTCTGCAGCATGTGCGGCCCGCACTTCTGCAGCATGAAGATCACCGAAGACGTCCGCAAGTACGCGGCGGAGCAGGCGATCTCCGAGGAGGAAGCCCTCGCCAAGGGCATGGCGGAGAAGAGCAAGGAGTTCGTGGAGAGTGGCGCTGAGGTTTACGCGAAGGCTTAATATCTATAATCACCCACATGAAAAAACACCCCTCAAAGGCCGCCCATCAAAAGAAACCGCCTTCTCAGCTGGAGTTTTTCGATTCTTTTGAGGACGATTTGGAAGCAAACGAAGAAGTTCTCGAGGATATTGAATCTGATGCAACCTCCGGACTTGTCGTGTACTCCAGAGATTGGACAATTGCGACCATCGTCAGCCAGATTGAGCAAGGCAACATCGACCTGAATCCGAAGTTTCAAAGACGAAATGCGTGGGACGATTCACGCCGGAGTAAACTTATCGAATCATTAATCGTGGGGCTTCCCGTTCCTGAAATAGTCCTGGCCGAAGACCCCAGAAAGAAGAAATCGTTCATCGTGATCGATGGCAAACAACGTCTTCTTACGATCGCTGGCTTTCTTGACCCTACGATTGGATATTGGAAAAAATCTGAATTGAAGGGCCTAAAACTTCGCTCGGATCTGAATGGTGTAACTGGCGATCAAATAAAAGATGATGCAAAATACAAAGATGAAGAGCGTGAGTTCATGAACGCAGATGTAAGATGCGCAGTAATCTCGAACTTTAAGTCTGATGATGCGCTCTATGACATCTTTTACCGTTTAAACACCGGCTCTGTACCATTGAGTACCCAGGAGTTGCGGCAAGTCTTGCACAAAGGACAGTTTGCAGATCATCTCATTACTATAACAAACACAGTTCAGCCCATTCATTCGGTCCTCGGTTTGGCAGGCCCAGACACGCGATTAAAAGATGTCGAGATTGTACTTCGATTTATTGGCATAGTCCTATTCGGCAATCTTTACCGAGGAAACCTGAAAAAGTTCCTTGACGATGTAATGATGCAAGTAACCGATAACTGGTCCACCATGAAGGTCAAAGTAGATGAAGTTTATGCCGAACTAAGCCACGCTATAAACAATCTTGAAACCCTTTTGGGCAAGCAGTACGTTGGACGCAAGTTCGTTGATGGCTCATGGGAGTCCCGATTCAATCGTGTGCTGTTTGAAGTTGAGGCATATTACCTGAGACTTGTACCAAAAAGCAGTTTGGCTGGTGGCAAATCAAAGTTCGTTAAAGGGCTGAAAAGCCTGTTTGAAAATGCCGACTTCCGCTCATCTGTCGAGTCTACAACCAAAACCAATGACCGGTATGAATTACGGTTCAAAAGGATGCGTGACTTGGTTAACTCGTCGTTCGGAACAACAATCAAGTCCATACCGATCAAAGAGTAATCAAACAATCCTCTGGAGCGCTAATGGCCGCCAAAATCGATCTTCTTTATACTGGCTTGGTCGATTACCTCGCCAAGTTGGAGACAAAATTTGTCACAATTCACCTCCCCCCCGATCCATCAGCCACACCCGACACATACGAACTGGACGTGCGCGCTTACTGCGTTTTGGCGCACGGCGCATTTGAGGATTTTGTAGAGCGCGTAGTTTCGCACGTAGTGAATCAGGCTTACGATGCTTGGTTAACTAAACGCCAGATTAACAATGTGCTTCTTCTGCTGTTAGCTTGGAGCGGACAGAAGCTTAAAATAGACGATGATAATACGCATAGCGAAACAACCTGCTTTGATTATTTGAAGCCGATTTTAGAAGAATCGAAAGATGCTTTCGCTCGAGCGATTCATAACAATCATGGAGTTTCAAAACTCTATCTGCGCGAGCTGCTTACACCTGCCTCGATCACTCTCAGCGATAATCCCAACTGGCAGAACGCCCTTGGAAAACTTGCGGAAAATCGAGGCGAATACGCTCATAAAGGTACAATTAAGGTAGTAATGTCACCAGAAGACGCAAAAAAGCATGTTAACGACGTTCTCGCCCTCTGTAATGACATCCGAGAGAAAGCGAAAAAGAACATCTTTTAAATATGCATCGAAAGTTCGCCAACAAAGGTGTATAGTTTAAGAGGAGGCTTTTGGAGCCAGACTTCTGCCTGAGCGTTTATGGGTTCCCCTTGACGTGATCAGAATGTGATTTCGTTGCAGACAACGAGTTAAAATCACTCGTCGTCTTTATATGCCGAGGTCCTTCTCAATGGATTCACAACTATCTGTTCCCATATCGAAGCAACCTGCAACTCCACCTTTCCTGAAGTAGAAATAGCTGCCTCGTTATTTTCGAAATGCCCCTGAAAAATTGCTGAAACGTCAACCCTATAGCCTGCCCCACCACCGTATCGCTGCTCACATTCGGTCCACATGTCTGTCGCCTGATCGAGATAAGGGCTAAACATAGTGCGGCCCGCAAGAGCAACCCGGGTTAAAAAATCTTTTCTCCATTCCTCGATATCATCTTTCAAATTTTCGAGGAACTGCGCCACATCACCTAAGTGCGAAAAATTATCTTTCAGCCCCTCAATCGCTTCATCGATACGCACAAATGTGTCTCGAGTCCGCAGATTCAAATCAATGCGGACGCCCTGTCCGAGAATGTGCGCCACCGGAAAGTTTTCCCAATTACCCTGACGATTAACTGAAGCCGCTATTGAATTCTGGTGCGTCTTCTTTGCTTCTGTAACAAGTGTCATATGTGCCGGCCGAACTACGTTCGATAGTTTACGAAACCTTTCAGCAACCTTGCCTATCGTATCCGCTATGGTCCGGCGGGCCTCACGAGTCTTTACCGCATCCGCATTGGTGACCAAGTTGTCTGCCGCAGCCACATGGCGAGTGATACGTTCTACTTTAGCGGCTCGGATGGCCTCAATGCGTGAGGTTAGCCAGTTCCAAACGTTTTCGGGCTCGTCCGAGCCAACCTGAAAGAAGTTGACCGGTATACTTGGCAGACCATCGGTCGCAAATTGCTGCTCAATCTGAGCTTCCCTGACGGCGTATCCTTCAGCAGCGTTTGCAGGGGGTTCTCCAGAATCGTTTACAATCTTAAGCGCCTCGTCTTCGCGTGGGAGGACTAGGAGACAAAGGCGCTCCGCCGCAATAGCATCCGACCCAGAATCAACCGTTTCTCGTATAATGGAGAGCGGCACACCTCCTGGAGCATCGGAGAATTTGCAGCAGAGCACAGTGACAGTTCGGCTATCCTCGATTTGCGCCATCAAATCTGGCCTTTGGGTGGTTCCCTCGACGCCCTTTGTGTCGATAACACTGATTAAGAAGGGCGTCTCCCTCAAGGCTTCCAACGGTAAAAGTACAGTAATACGCTGGGGTACAGAGAATCGCGGGTGCTGACCGTAATTGATTTTGCTAATATTTGAAGACAGCCACTCCATGCTTCCTTCGGTATCCCGCGACAAGATCAACTGCGTCTCGGTCCGGCTTTCGAGTTTCAACCTCGCCATAACCTCACCAATAACAGCATCGACATCTCCAAATTCATCGATCAACTTTTTGAGGTTGTCGACCGTCGTCGGCTTTTCAGATGGTTTCTTGCTGGGTACGCTGACACGACGCAGATCTGCCATGCTACGTATGACACGTTCGAGTTCGCTGGGAAGTCCGTTTTTTCCGAATTTCAGCCCGTTAACAAGATCAGAAACAAGGCGTCTGATCTGATCCTCCGTTAAGGACTCGACCGCAATACCAAAGGCGGGGGCAATTTTTATTGCGACCTCGCAAACGGTGGTTCGACCGCTTCCAGTAGGAAATATACTTCTAGTCTTCTCGTTATTTTTGGTAATCAGGTTGGTAACAAAAGAAAGAGCTGTTGTTTTTCCGACGCCGATTTCCCCAACAAACGAAATGCCATGCTCCTTCTGCCGAATGAAATCCACTTCAGAGATAATTCGGTTGCGCAATTTCGTCAGAGGATCTTGTAGTATTGGCTCGAACTGCTCACTTTTTTCAAAATGCTCTAACGTCTGTAGTGCACGCTCGGCATCCCACATGATTGCCCGGTCAGGATGGAGAAAATCTGGTCGTTCCAAATGCCTCCAGTGATCGGAGTAAAAACGAATAATATCGTCAGCAAGCTTTGATTTAAGCGCACTTAGATAGCGTTCCGCCATCTTTGCGTCGGCTTGTACTGAGGCCTCGAGCCTCGAGAGAACACTCGCGTTTATTCCAAGTTCAAGCGCCAAGCTTGCTTGGCTTATTTTTGATTTTTCGCGCGCAAAACGAAGAAGGTGAGTAGGGACTTGGCCATTCATGATTTAATTGGGTCGTTGTTAGGTTATTTATTGCACTGTTTTACTCGACTGTAAACTCAATTATGCTGAGTTTTGTTGTTTGAGCATGCAATAATGCTGTTTTTTAATCTCAAAATAATGCAATCATGCAACTTATGGACTGATTTATAACATCTGGGGACAGTTTCCCGTTTAGCGCCGTAATGTCTCTTCCGGGCTTTGGCTGAAAATTGGGGCGACTAGCGAGCAAGCAATCTTGAAACCTAGTATTAAGAGTCTCATCACAAAGACTGCGACTTTTCGAAGTGCTCTTACATACGCCCCATGCAACAGCGTTCCCTCTCCCCCATGAACCTCCGCTTCCTCACCCTGACCAGCCTTCTCACCGCCTCCTACTTCGCTGCGGATGCGCCGAAGCTGCCTTCCGTTGCCGTTGCCAAAGAGAAGCAGATGAGCGGCGAGCTTCGCAAGCCCGCGGGGCCGACGGCGAAGAAGAAGGAGCTGCTCTTTTCCGATGACTTTGAACGGGTGGAGCTGGGCAAGAACAAGGGCTGGGCCATTGGGGGGCGACGTTTTCGCTGGAGAATGGCACGTGGACTCTCTCCGCACTGCGGAGACAATTCACCTTTCCCGAAGCCGCCTGACCGCGCTACTCTGACGGAGCCATGCCCGCCAAGCCCAAGCCTCGCACGCTCGCTCCCAAACCCGCCGCCCCTGCCGCGCCGCTGCTTGCGGATCTGCGCGATCTCATCCTCACGGCCCGCGAAGCCGTTGCCCGGACCGTCAACGCAGGTCTGACACTCCTCTATTGGGAGATCGGCACTCGCATTCGCCGGGACATCCTCCAAGAGAAACGGGCTGATTATGGTGAGCAGATTTTGTCCGCACTGAGTGCAAAATTAGAAGCGGAGTTCGGCCGTGGGTTTGGTGAGCGGAACCTGGCGCGGATGGTGAAGTTTGCAGAGGCTTTCCCCGATCCGAACATTTTGACCGCACTGCGGACAAAATTGGGTTGGACCCATTTTCGTCGCATCATCTACCTCGACGACCCGCTTCAACGCGACTTCTACGCCGAGATGTGCCGCATGGAAAACTGGAGCACGCGCACGCTGGAGCAGAAGATCAAGAGCATGCTCTACGAGCGCACCGCGCTCTCCAAGAAGCCCGACAAGCTCATCAAGCAGGAACTCGCCGCCCTGCGCAGCGAGGACAAGCTCACGCCCGACCTCGTCTTTCGCGATCCCTACATCCTCGACTTCCTCGGGCTGAAGGACACCTATGCCGAGAAGGACGTGGAGGCGGCGATCTTGCGTGAGGTGGAGAGCTTCATCCTCGAACTCGGCATCGGCTTTGCCTTCCTGGAGCGGCAGAAGCGGATGCAGATTGATGCCAAGGACTACTACCTCGATCTTTTGTTCTACCATCGGAAACTCAAACGGCTGGTGGCGATTGAGTTTCACCCCGTGAGATACTCCCAACGCGAGCTTTGCCTGCTAGCGATGGCCGCATAATCTCATGGGGGGACCTCCTGAGAGACAAGCATCATGAACGCATTCCATTACGTCTATGTTCTTCGCAGCACGGCCGACCGTCAGTTCTACGTCGGATACACGAGCGACCTGCGTCGGCGATTCAAAGAACACAACTCTGGGGCTGTTCCTTCAACAGCCAGACGTGTGCCTTTGGAACTCGTTTATTATGAGGCATGCCGAAGTCGCGCTGATGCGACGCGACGCGAAAAATATTTGAAAACCGCTTGGGGTAAACGGTACATCAAATCGCGGCTCGCTGATTATCTCACGGGGTGAAGCTCGGCGACTTCGAGGCGGCGGACAAAGGGCAGATGGAGCTGTATCTCGGCTGGCTGAAATGCCACGCCGTCGAGCCCGGCGAAGAAGCACCGCTGGGAATGATCCTCTGCGCGGGCAAGAACGATGAGCACGTCGAGCTGCTCGAACTCGCCAGCAGCGGAATCCACGTGGCGACTTACTGGACCCAACTGCTGCCGAAGAAGCAGCTCGAACAAAAGCTCCACCAAGCCGTCGTCCGCGCCCGGCAGCGACTCACTTTGAGTGATGACAAAGCTGGGAAGAAGACGGCCCGCAAGGCTCAATAAGCTGAGAAACCGCCGCGTTGCGTCTCCTCGTTGGAGACTGTGTTCATGGGTTCAAAATCCGTTTTGAATCCCTTTTGAACCCGTGAACCTAAACCCCGGAGCACGGAGCTGCCTCGCTTCGCTGCCCCTGAGTCAATCCCTACCCTCGAAGTAGGACTCAGGTTCATCTCAGGTTCACAGGGGGTCAGGTTCAGGTTCACAGGGGCTTTGGCGAGAGGTTCGGCAAGGTGGGAGGCTGCCCGCCGGGGCAGGTGGCGGTGGCTGCGGTGGGTTCAGAGGATCATTTCAGGATCACCCGTTGGGTCTGGGCTCAGGCTCACAGGCTCACTACCTATATATAGGTAGTGAGCCTGTGAGCCTGAGCCCCTGAGAGGCTCATGAGCCTGGTTTGAGCCTCATTTGAGCCTGAGCCTGGCTCATCACGTGCCCGGCAACGTCCGGCCCGTCCTTTTCGACAATGCGCGGCCATGGCGATGCATCTCCCACAGCCTGAAAGGAGCCGGAACACGAGCTCCTATTTTCATGTTAGTCACACTAAAATAAATATTTGACGCCGTTTTATTTCATGTTACTCACATTAACATGAAAAAGAAAACCGCCGCAAAACCTCCCCGTGACTACCAGCAGACGGCCCGTGCCGAGGCGGCGGAGGCCAGCACCCGTCGAATTATTGAGGCTTTCCTCAAGCGCGCTGAAACGGAGTGGTTCGACAAGATCAAGCTCGATGACATTGCTGCCGATGCAGGGGTGACCGTGCAGACCGTGGTGCGCAAGTTTGGCAGCAAGATGGGCCTTTTGGATGTGGCGCACAAACACATGGGCGAGTCGGTCGCCGTGCGCCGCGTGGTGATCCCCGGCGATTTGAACAGCGCCATTGATGCCCTGACGCGGGACTATGAAGATGTGGGTCCGCTGGTCCTGCGGCTGCTGGATCAGGAGCAGATGCATCCGGTCCTCAAGCCCACGCTGGATGTGGGACGGCAGGGACACCGCGACTGGCTGAAAGAGACTTTTGCTGAACGACTGAAGACGCTGACGCCCGCACGCCGCGAGGCCACGTTGGATGCTCTCGTCGTCGCTGCGGACATCTACGTCTGGAAGCTGGTACGCCTCGACATGGGGCGTCCCATCCCTGCCTACCAGCAGATCGTCCGGCAGATGATTCTCGCCGCCCTCGAGCCGCGATAGACGCCATCCACTCAAACCTGCAACACCACCCATCGCATGAGCACCGAACCCAAAAACATCCTGTTCACCACCTGGGAGGGCGGCGGCAATCTGCCGCCCGTCATCACCGTCGCCCGCAAACTGCACAAACGTGGTCACCGCGTCCGATTGATGAGCGACGAGGCCAGCCGCGAAGACGCTGCGGCTGCAGGGATCGCCTTTCACGCGTGGCAGACCGCGCCAAACCGGGCTGACAAGACACCGGCGAGCTGTCCGCTGCGCGACTGGGAAGCCGCCAGTCCACAGGAGGGCATCGGCCTCGCGCTGGACAAGATCCTGTTTGGTCCATCGCTCGATTACGCCCGTGACCTCGCCGCCGTGCTGGATCGCGAACCGGCGGATCTGGTGGTGACCAGCGACATGCTGCCTGGCATCCTCGCCGCGTGCGAGAGCCGGGGCCAGCCGGTGGCCATCCTCTCCGCCAATCTGTGCCTGTATCCCTTGGAAGGAATGCCCACATTCGGTCCTGGACTGCCGCCCCCACGCACGGCTGAAGAAGAGGCCCTGCACGCACAGATTCGCCAGGGCACGCTCGCGATGCTGGACGCCCACCTTGGCGCCCTGAACGACACCCGTGTCGCGCTGGGACTCAGTCCGATTGAAACCGTGCTGGAGCAGTTGGAAGTCGCGACGCGCTTTCTCCTGGCTTCGAGCCGCTCGTTCGATTTTCCCGTGGAAGAACTGCCGCAAAAGATTCGCTACATCGGCCCGCAGCTCGATGAGCCCGCCTGGGCAAAGCCATGGCGCTCGCCATGGCCGGAGAGCGATCCCCGCCCCCTCATCGCCGCATGCTTCAGCACCACCTATCAGGCCCACGAAGGCGTGCTGCAAAAAGTGATCGATGCCGCGGCGGAGCTTCCGGTGCGCGTGCTGGTGACGCTCGGGCAGGTGGCACCCGAGTCCGTGCGTCCGGCGGAAAACACCGTGGTCGTACCGAGTGCGCCCCACAATGCCGTCATGCAGCAGGCGGCGGTGGTCGTCACCCACGGCGGTCACGGCACGGTGATGCGTGCCCTGAGCCATCATCGCCCGATGCTCGTCATTCCGCATGGTCGTGATCAGGATGAAAATGCCGTGCGCGTCGTCGAGCACGGCGCGGGACTGCGAATGAGCGCCAGCAGCAGCAGCGAGGAAATCCGCACCGCCTTGAATCGCTTGATCACCCAGCCCGCATTCACCGAAGCCGCCCGCCGTCTGGGCACGGCCATCGCTGTGGAATCTGAAAGAATTGACGCGATCGCAGAGCTTGAGTCTCTGGCAGAGCAGGCTGCCTGCTGCGCTTGTTAACTTTCCCATGCATCCCTCGTCTCATCACCTCCCCTTTCCATGAATACCTTGTCATTCACCAAGCCCCATCATAGCCGTCTGTTTTACTCGGCGGCTTCCCTCGCCCTGCTGGTGCTGACCGTTGTCGGCTTCCGTCTGTTTTACCTGAACATGGAGGCCTTCCCCGAGCGACCGTTGACGCCGCCCATCCGCACGCTCCTCATCGTGCATGCCGTGCTGATGACCGCCTGGATGCTGCTGTCCGTGGTGCAGCCGCTGCTCGTTGCCTCCGGCCGCAAGCGCGTCCACATGACGCTCGGTCTGTTCGGCACAGCCCTGGCCGCCGCCATCGTCGTCACCGGCTGTCTCGTCGCCGTGAATGCCGCACGGGTGAATCCACCGGACCTGAAGGTGTTTGGCCTCACGCCCAAGGAGTTTTTGACCGTGCCTTTGAGCAGCATCGTCGCGTTTGGTGCCTTCGTGCTGGTAGGCATCAGGTATCGCCGGCGTCCCGAAGTGCATCGTCCGATGATGTTCATGGCGTCCCTGTCCATTGTTTCCGCAGCATTGGGCCGCATGCCCGCACTCAACGGCTGGTACGCGGGCACGTGGATGGAAGAATGCTTCAGCGCATTCCTCACCACCCTGCTGCTGGGGGCGATCCTGTTTGGCATCAAATGCATGCTGGAAAGCCGCATCGACCGCTGGTTTGCCGGTGCCTTTGGAGCTCACGCTGTCGTTTGTGTGGCGTCAGCGCTCATCGCGAAGACAGATGCCTGGGTTCAGTTCGCCACCATCCTCATGCAGTAAAGGAACGGGATCAGGGGGCAACATTCTGACAAACCATCGAGGAAGCTGCGTTTCATCTGCCCCATGAAACTCCGCCTTCTCGCGCCCCTCCTGCTCATCACCGCCTCCACCTTCGCTGCCGATGCGCCGAAGCTGCCGTCCATTCCCGCCGAGCCAACCGCGAAGAAGAAGGAGCTGCTTTTCTCCGATGACTTCGAGCGGACGGAGCTGGGCAAGGACAAGGGCTGGGCCATCGTGGTGCCGACGTTTTCTGTGGAGAACGGCGCGCTGAAAGGCACACAGATGCGCTTTGATGCTCCGGCGAAGGATGGCAAGCCGCCGGTGAAGGGGCATCAAGCGGTGATCGGCAATGACATCCCGACAAAGGACAGTGTGATCGAGTTCCGCTTCCGGCTGGGCGGGGCGCAGTCCGTGACGGCGGAATTTGACGACCGGAAGTTCAACGGCTCGCACTACGGGCACCTCTGCATGGCGCGCATCGCGGCGGACCGTCTCATCCTCGTGGATCAGAAGGGCCTGGCCGTGGCCCGGCCCGAAGGCGCCACCGGCGAGCCCCCGACGCCGAAAGGCCGCAAGAACGTCAGCTTCCCCCTCAGCCTCGATCCCGAGGCCTGGCACAGCTTCATGCTCGAAACCGTGGGCGACACAATGCGCGCCTCCATCGACGGCAAGCCCGTGGCCTTCCTCCAGTCCCCCGGCATCGCCCACCCGACGAAGTCCAAGGTCGAGTTCGGCTGCATGGGCAAAGACGGCTTCTTTGATGATCTCAAAATTTGGAGCGCGGAGGCGGTGAAGTAGGGGGACACCCTTCAAAAATCAGCAATCCTTGTTCATCAATCGTCAATCACGCACGGCCAGGACGCCCTGGAGCCGGAGGATTGACGATTGTCGAACCATCGATTTTTGATTTTTGAAGTTCCAAGCCGTCGGCGCGTGCGTGTGATGCAGGGGGGGGCAAACCATCGCGGCAACGGCCCGGATCTCCTGCCTTTCCCCATTCCAAGGACGGCGCACCTTTTTGAGCGCCCGCGACGCTGCAGACCCGAAGCTTCGGACCCGCGCAGCGGTTCCCTACCCGCCCTGCGGCACGCGCGGCTCTGGATGGTAGGGATGCGCTGTGCGCGTCCGTGGAATCCTTCGTCCCAGCGTGGTCTGTCGCCTCAGCGCGTTCCCCTTTTCAAAAGCCCCCCGCCCCAAACTTCCTCGATGAACTCAAGATCTGGGGAATAAGACGCCCAGCATTCCATTCGGACACCCGATGCCCGAATGGAAGGTTGCTTCAGCGCATGCGGAAGACCACGACGCGGCGGTCCAGGCTGCGGTCGGCCTCGGCGGCATCGGCCGGACTGGCGGCTTCGGCTTCACCATAGCCCACGGGCATGAGACGCTCGGCACTCACGCCATGACGCACGAGCTCCCGGGAGATGCGCTCCGCGCGTTCCTGGGAGAGCTGGAGATTCTGCCCATAATCGCCTTCAGCCGAGGCATGGCCTTCGATGACGAAGGTGTCGTTGGCGAGGGCCGGTGCCTTCATGGCGTTGGCCATGTCGATGACGAGGTCGTAGGAATAGGCGTCGGCAAAGTCCGTGGAGCCCTGGCGGAAGAGGATGGCATCCGTGCTGATGGCAGATTTCGGATCGACGCTGTAGGAGACGGCATACGCATCCCCGGTGGTGTAGGAAGGGGGGATGGCGTTCTGGTAATACCCCTGCTGCGGCGCCTGGGGCCTGATGCTGTAGGGGCTTCGAGCCTGGGGCAGGACTTGCACGCGCTGGAGCTGCTGGGAGGCGACGATGACCGGTGGGATCTCCTGCATGGAGGAATAGCGGATCACCCGGCGGTTCCCTTCGTAAAAGCGGGTGTGCCGCTGCGTCTCCGTGGTCTGGAAGATTCTTTGTTCGCGATGGAGGCTGCCGGAGGGCGCAGCCTGCGGGGCGCGGCCCTGGAATCGTTCGACGATGCTGGAGACGGTGCGTTCGCGGTCCTGCTGGGTTCTGCCCACTTCCTCGACGGAAGGACGGTAGCCGTAGCCAGGCATGGGGCCGCCGGGGCGACGCCTTGAGTCAGGCTCACGACGATCATTGGAGTTAACTCCAACGGCGGCGGCACCGGCGCCGAGGATGTTAAGAAGGAGGCGCTTGGCATCTTCCTTGTTGTCAATTTTCCGCGCCTGTGCGGCGTCCGCCTGACGGTCACGCTTGGGCTCATCTTCCAGCACTTTGGCCGTCTCCTGGGAAGGGGGCTTCTGGGCGGCGGGGCGCTCAGGACGCTCGCGTGCCTCGGGCCGTACGGCGGGTTTGGTTTCGCCAGGGGCTTCGGGTGTCGTGGTCACGGCAGGCATCGGAGCGCCAGGGGCGGGCGCGGGGGGCCGGGAAGGGTCACCGCCCCGCTCCTGCGGATCGGTGGGCCTTTTGCCAGGCAGAGGACGAGTCCCGGTGGTGGTCGGTGGGGTGGCGGGGATAGCGGGCGGCGTGCCGGGGTTCGCGGGCGTGGCAGGTGGCGTGGCGGGCATGACCGGTGGTGTGCCGGGAGTGACTGGCGTGCCGGGGGCGGCGGGTGGTGTAGCGGGCGTGCTTGGGGTCTCGGGGGTGGCCGGGGGCGTGCCGCGATTGGCGGGTCCCTTTCCGCGGTCTTTCCTGCCGTCCTTTTCGCGGGTGGGTGGCGTCCCAGGCGTTTCACCCGGACGTGCTGAAGGCCTGTCTTTGCCGGGAGCCGTGGCTGGGTCTTCGGGCGCGCCGGGTGCCTCTTTGGCTCCGGGCGGGCCGCGGCGTTTACCGCCGGGAGGGCCCGGGCGATCCGCTCCGGGTATCGCAGGTTTTTCAGGCAGGCCAGTCACGGGAGGCACCGCCGCAGGAAGCTTGCCCGGAGTCACGCCGGCAGGCAGCACAGGAGGCACTGCGGCAGAAGGCTGGCCAGGCACAACCGTCTCAGGTGCCGGGACGGGTGCTTTAGGGACCAGCGGCTTTTCTTCGTCTGGAGGAGGAGGAGCGGAGGTCTGCGCCATCGACAGGAATGGGATGGCAAAGGTGGCAAAGGCAGATGGGAGGAAACGTTTCATAAGGGTAAGGTGCGGGACGCGTCGATGATTCAGGCTAGAGTGTGGCGGTGGGGCATTCCATGGGGTCTAACCCTGCCCTGAGGCTTCAAGGGCATAGCGGCGAAGCGAGGGACCGCAGCAGGCCTCGCCTGCTCATGGTTCAGCCGCTCCTTGCTTATCGTATCTCCCGCCGACAGCGGCCTGCCCTCAGGCGGTTTCTTTTCCCCCTGTCCCTGTCCCTGTTCCTGTGCCTATGCCCTTGGAACTGGCAAATTGGGAGCGCGGAGCAGGAGAAGCAGGGGGATGAATCTTCGCAGCAACGGCCCGCATCTCCTGCCTTTCCCCATTCCAAGGACGGCGCACCTTTTTCTGCGCCCGCGACGCTGCAGACCCGAAGCTTCGGACCCGCGCAGCGGTTCCCTACCCGCCCTGCGGCGCGCGTGGCTCTGGGATGGTAGGGATGCTCTGGGCGCGTCTGTGGAATCCTTCGCTCCAGCGTGGTCAGCTGCCTCATCGCATGCCCCTTTTCTATAGCCCCCGCCCCAAGCTGCCTCGACGGCCTCAAGATCTGGAACGCGCAGCCGGTGAAGCAGGGCGCGGAGCACTGACTATCAACCACGCTTGAAAGTAAGAGGCCTGCTGGCGGTGGCCTCTACATGACTTTCAGGGGCACTCGAGATATCCAGCACCGAGTTTAATTCGATCTTTTTTGAGTCTTTTGTTAAAAATGCGTGTCAGAATTGCATTCCCGACTCATTACCAACCACCATGAAACGTCATTTTCTGCTACTCGCCCTGACCGGCGTGGCCGCCAGCCTCTCCGCCTGCGCCTTTCCTTCGAGCGTCCAGTGGGTCAACACCGCCCGGATCGTCCATCCCCCGGGCGTCAACGGTCCCCTCTACACGATCAATAGCGTGGCCCTGCAGCAGTACAGCCCGAAGCTGTACACGCCCTTTGTTTACGATCACCGGAGTCTGGATGACAACGCCTTCTATCACGCCCAAGCCATCCGGCATGGCGCCCCTGGCGCTGGCAGAGGCTCGGTTTACGTGGGTCCTTTAACACCCCTGGCTCCCCTGGCGGTGCACACCATCACGAATCCCGCCCTTGGTAGCTACGAAGTCCGCCGCGCCACCGCGCTGCGCTGAGATTGTACCCACTCTTTAAGTAAGCTCGCCCGCTCTCCACCTGTCAGACTGGCTGGGTGAAGAGAGGGCGGGGCCGTGCCCGGCGCTCGTTCGTCAGCCAGCAGTCTCCTCCTCACCACCACCGGCGGCGACACTGCCGTAAGGTCAGGGCCGGGCACCCGCGCAACCAAGGAGCGCAGACACTTGCGTGCTCGATGGTAACGGGGACACCGTAATGCCTCGCGGGTACCACGGCTGTTTCACCGCCGCTCCCGGTCCTGCCAGGCGCGCCCTCCTGCGCCGCAGCACCCCGCAGGAAAAAGGTGCAGACCCAGCCCTGCCAGTTTACAGCAGGCAGCGCTCCCCCTTCCCCTCCCCACGCCCACCTGCACTCTCCCCATGACGCCTTCTGCCGCCTCCGCCGGATCTTCGTCTTCCAGCTACCGGCCTGATGTGGACGGGCTGAGGGCGCTGGCGGTGCTGCCGGTGCTGCTCTTTCATGCGGGGCTCGGCTGCAGCGGCGGCTTTGTGGGGGTGGATGTCTTCTTTGTCATCTCCGGGTATGTCATCTCCTCGCTCATTCTGCGGGAGATCGCCGCCGACAGCTTCAGCATGGTGCAGTTTTGGGAGCGGCGCATCCGGCGCATCATGCCCGCGCTCACCTGCATGGTGGTGGCGGTGCTGGGGGCGGCGTGGTTCTTCTGCCTGCCGGAGGACTTCCTGCGTGTGGGGAAATCCGTCATGGCCCAGGCGGTGATGGCCGCCAATTTCCATTTCTGGAAAGACGGCAACTACTTCGATCCCGGCGCTGAGACCAAGCCCCTGCTCCACACCTGGTCCCTCGCGGTGGAGGAGCAGTTTTACCTGCTCTTCCCCCTGCTGCTCACCTTTCTGGTGCGCTCCCGCCCGCGCACCTGGATGCGCTGGATCTGGGGCATCGCCCTCGGCTCCCTTGTGATCGGCGTGGCCCTCAGCTACTCCTCGCACAATCAGCGCATGGCCTTCTACCTGCTGCCCGCGCGCGCGTGGGAGCTGCTCATCGGCGTGCTGGTGGCGGTGTATCGCGGGCGCTTTCCTTCAAACAGATTGGTGCAGGAGGTCTCCGGCTGGCTCGGCCTCGCGCTCATCGGCCTGGCGGTGCTGGGGTTTGATGGCGGCACGCGCTTCCCCGGAGTGGCCGCGCTGGCCCCCTGCCTCGGCGCGGGGCTCATCATCGCCTCCAGCGATGCCCGGCTCTCCGCCGTGGGGCGGCTGCTCTCGTGGCGGCCCTTTGTCTTCATCGGGCTGGTGTCCTACCCGCTCTACCTCTGGCACTGGCCCCTGCTCGTGTTTGCCAAGTACCTCTCCGCCTACGAGCTCACCACCACCATGCGCATCGGCCTTCTGCTGGCCAGTTTCGTCCTCGCCGTGCTGTCGTGGAAGCTGATCGAGACGCCCTTCCGCCAGCGGCGCTGGCTCAGCGAGCGGCGGCAGATCTTCACCTTCGCGGCAGTCGTCACCGGCGTGTTCATCTCCTCGGCCCTCAGCGTGTCCGCGTTCAAAGGCCTCCCCGCGCGCTTCCCCGCCAGCGCTCTGGCCTACGCTGCCAGCCGGGACAGCCATGGCTTCCGCGAAAACCTCAGCCCGGACAATGCCCTGGCCGGAAACTTCACCGAACTCGGCTCCGCCAAAGGCACCCAGCCCATCCGCGTCCTCGTCTGGGGAGACAGCCACGCCATGGCCATCGCCCCGGCCATCGACACCCTCTGCCGCCAGCACCAGCAGCGCGGCGTACTGGCGGGCTTCCACTCCACCGCCCCGGTGCTGCACTACATCAGCCCCGGCGAATTCGGCCTCGGCAAAGCCGCGCCCAAGGTGGCCGAAAGCGTCGTGGCCTTCATTTCCAAGGAACACATCCCGCACGTGATCATGACGGCCAAATGGGACGCCTTTGCCGCCTCCGCGGAGTTCCGGGCCGATCTCATCGCCACCGTGCGCACGCTCATGGCCTCTGGCGCGCAGGTGCTCGTGCTCAAGGACGTGCCCGCCCCCGGCTTTGACGTCCCCCGCATTGCCGCCCTCACCGCCCTGCGCGGCGGCGACCTCGACGCCCTCGGGATCGCCAAGGAGAAGCACCAGCAGGCCAATGCCGCCCTGGAGCCCACCTTCGCCGAACTCGCCCAAATGGGTGCCACCGTCATCGATCCCGCCGACCTCTTCCTCAACCCCCGCGGCCTCTACGGCGTCCTGAAAAACGACCAGATCCTCTACTTCGACAGCCACCACCTCACCCGGGAAGGCGCGGAGCTGCTGAGCCCTCTCTTCAAGCGGGTGTTTGAGGAGAGGTAGGACTGCCAACCATCACCGGCAAAGGCCCCCATCACCGGCAAAGGCCCCCATCTCCAGCCTTTCCACCTTCCAAGGACGGTGCTCCTTTGTCAGCGCCCGCGTCCGTTTCGAGCGCCCGGGCTTCCCCGGCTCACCGCGTCAGGCCTGCTGTCAGCAGATCGCGATAAGACTTGCCTTAGTTTAGATTTGGGAATCCATTGCCTTCCCTTAGTCACTGATTCATAGTCACCTGCGTGACTCTGCCCCTTTACAGCACCTATCCCATGTTTCTTGAGCGGCAACAGCCATGAATGGCCACCCGTCCCAACCTCCGTCGGAATACTTTTTCGAACGGTATCCTTGGAATGACAAGCGGGTGCTGTTTTGCATTGCCCTGCTGATGGCCTGCAGCGACTTCCTGGCAGGCCCCATTGTTTTCTTTCCCTTCCTGTTTGTGATCCCCGTGGCGCTGATGGCGTGGAACTGCGGCCTCCGCACCGCCCTGCGGCTGGCGGCCATCCTGTGCATCATCCGGTTCAGCATCCAATACGCCTGGGGCATCCCCTACACGCTGCCCGTGGCCATCATCAATGCCATCATCCGGCTCGCGATCCTCTTCTTCATCACCTTCCTGTGCGGCAAGCTCTCTGAGCAAACCCAGGCCCTGCGCGCCCGCGTACGTACGCTGGAGGGGCTCCTGCCCACCTGCGCCTACTGCAAGGACATCCGGGATGAAGAGGGCGAATGGCAGCAGATGGAGGAATACGTCGCCTCACGGTCCGCCGCCCAGTTCACCCATGGCATCTGTCCGAAATGCGTCGCCAAACATTTCAGCGTGATCATGAACCCGGATGAAAAGAAAGGCGCAGGAGCCGGGCTTTGACAGCGCACTCCTTGATCCAGGGTGCAATCCCGGACTGAGGCTCCCGCCAGCAGGTGGTGGATAAAGGGTGGGAGGGGAACACATCGGCGGCCGTCCGCATGGCGGTAATGGAGTCCCTGACCCTCTGTTCGGGGGTGCACCGGAAGGTCGTTCTTTGAGCTGGGTTCGATCCCTTGGTGTCCAATGTTAGAACTGAGAGTCTCAAACTCCATCTTCAACTCCTTACCACTTACCACCATGAAACGTCATTATATGCTGCTCGCGCTGACTGGTCTGGCCGCCAGCTTCACCGCCTGCTCAAATTCCCCCAAGGTCCAGCTGGTTCACACCGGCACGGTGCTCGAATCCGCTCCAGGCGTCATTGGCCCTCTTGTGATGAACAACAAAGTGGCGCTGCAGCAGTACAGTCCGAAGCTGTACACGCCCTTCCTTTACGATCACCAGAGCATGGACAACAACACCTTCTACCATGCGCAGGCCATCCGGCACGCCGGAGATAAAAGAGGCTCCGTGCATGTGGGACCTCTGACGCAGGCGTCTGCGGAATAACACTCCACGCTCCCCGCTCCGCCTTCTGCCTCAGGAGGCAGCGGAGCTCAAGCCCGCCACACCGCCTTTTCCACCTTGCCATTCCACGCGTGGTCTGGCGCATGCGTCAGCGTGGTGAAGTCCGCACCCTGATCCGTGAGCTGGGCCATCGTCCAGCCGGTGGTGCTGGCGGTGGGATTGGACACGTAGGAGGTGGCGGGAGTGTTCAGGATGTGAATGCCGCGATGCTGGAAGTGATCCCGATGATGGATGTGGCCGTGCACATACGCCTTCACCTGCGGGCGTGAGACGAGGAGCTCCCACAGGGGCTCGGAGTCTTCCAGCCCGCCGGGGAAATGCTTTTCCTCGCCGCCAAGGCGGGGATTGTGATGAGCGAAGACGAGCGCGGGCTTGCCAGGGTGCGCATCGAGCATGCGGCCCAGCCACTCCAGCTGCTCCGCGCCGAGCAACCCCTGCGCGACGATGCGTGCCTCCGCGCCCTGCCCCACGGTTTTGAGCGAATCGAGCAGAAAGAGATTCGCCTTGGCCAATGAGACGACGCCGACATGGCGCGAGACCACGGGCGGCTCTGCGGCTTTCTCCGCCTGCAGCACCTGGTAAAAGACATCGCGGTCATCGTGATTCCCCAGCGTGAGGTGCACGGGCATGCCAGCCTCCCGCAGCGGGGCGATGAGCCGCGCGAAGTGAGCGTAGTCGCCGGGCCGCCCGTTGCTCAAGGCGAGATCCCCATTGATGACCACCGCCGCCGGCCGTCGCTCCTGCGCAACGAGCCAGGCCACCGTCTCCCGCAGATGCGTGGGGATGGCCGCACTGGCCGTGTGCCCGGCGGCGATGTGCGTGTCATTAAGAATGGCGATGCGGTCCGCATCCACCCGCTGCGCGTCCGCCGCATGCAGCGCCGGAGCACAAACGACCGCGCCGCCAAGCTGAGTGAGAAACGTGCGCCGGGATGGGGTGGAAAGATGGATGGGCATGGCTGTTGGGAGAGTACGGGAAATGAAGTGCCTTAGCGAGGGTGAAATGGAACAGGTATTACGTGAGCATCGAGTTGCGGCTTGCCGCCAGTGCCAGCGTTCTCCACAATGGCATTCTTATGCTCGTTGATCTCATCTGCCACTTCTGGAGAAATGATCCTTCCCTGCCCTTCAAGGTGAAGCTTCATGACCTGGCCCTGCGGCATCTGATGGCCGATGCTGCCGAGGCATACCGTGTATACGAGCTGATGGCCATCCAACGCCCCGGTGATGTGTGGAAATACATCTGGGTGGAGCTGCTGGACGTGCCTCCCTCGGTCCACGACTTCCGCAGTTGGAGAAAGAAGGACACCCAAGGCTCCCACAAATGGCCGGACAACTGGCTGCCGCTTGCCGACTTTGACCGCTGCTTTGACTGGGCCTACGATGACACCACTCCTGAATCCCGTTGCTGGCTGACCGCACGCGAAAGCCAGTCATTCAAAGACTGGGCAAGCGAGCTGTATGCCGAGGTGAAGGCGGCCCAGGCTTCCCTGCGAGAATCCACAGATCTTTTGATTCGCACGGAGCTGGCTTGTCTGGATCTGCGCCGCCATACCTATGACTTTGATGCCAAGACGCCTTTTGAGCTCACACGCTCCGACTACAAGAGCCGTACAAGGCCGTGCTTCCCCAAGGGCTTTTATGAAAAGCTGCGCGAATTGCTGAGCCGCGCCGAAGTCACCTGCGTCAGCTTCCTCGTGGACGATTATCAGGCTACCCGGCTGGCCTTCATGCAGCAACGTTTGCGTTCAAGCCCGGATCCTCTGACGCGTGCAAACCGCTGGCCGATCTGCATTTCCACAGAAAAATCGCAGGGTGCAGCGCCCTGGAACGCCGAATCTCTGGTCTTTTCCGAAGGCATTGGGTATGGGTTCCTGCTGGTTGCTAATCATGCGCCCGATTACTATTTGAACAGCGGCAGGTTTCGCTGGCTGCTGTGCGCCAGGGATGCAGGAGAGTTTCCCGGCTATCGCCGCACGGCAGGAGATGGCTGGTGCTTCTATGAGGATCTCAGCTCAGAAGAAGAGTTTGCCAAAAAAAAGCGAGGGGTGGCGCTGGATGCTCAAGGAGACTTGGAAGATCGAAGTCTGACCTCCTTCTGCTTTTATATACCATGCCATGGTGCAAGCAGGCTGGGCCCAAAGTAGCCTCGTGGCTGCGCAACGAGGTTCGGCCCCGCATCTCCCACGCGTCACGAATCCCTCACAGTGCTCGTCGTTGCGGCGCTCGCCTGTTCCGCAAGAACAGGGCAACTTTAAGCGCCCTCCATGCGCGGGGAGGGAGAGGGCGGCGGCGTGTTTACTGCCACCGCCTTCCCTCCCGCGACATGGGTTTGAACTCAGTCGTTGTAGGCGGCTTCGCCGTGCTCGGCGAGGTCGAGGCCCTGGTTCTCATCTTCGGGGCTGACGCGCAGGCCGAGGGTGACATCGATCACCTTGAGGATGACGTAGCTGGCGATGCCGGAAAGCAGGATGGTGTAAAGCGATGCAAGGAGCTGCGTGACGAGCTGGCTGCCGATGTGGAAGTCGCCCAGGCCGCCGGCGAAGGAGGTGGTGCCAAACACGGCCACGAGGATGGTGCCCACAAAGCCGCCGACGCCATGCACGCCGAAGACGTCCAGCGAGTCGTCGTACTTGAAGCGCTGCTTGAGCTTGGCGCAGGCCAGCCAGCACAGGATGGAGGAGATGGCGCCGATGCAGAGGGCTCCCACGGGGCCCACTTTCCCGGAGGCCGGGGTGATGGCGGCGAGCCCGGCAATGGAGCCTGTGGCGATGCCGAGCACGCTGGGCCGGCCGTTGCGCAGCCACTCGATGAGCATCCACACCACGGCGGCGGAGCTGGCGGAAATGTGCGTGACGACGAGGGTCATGGCCGCAGAGCCGTTCGCTGCGAGCTGGCTGCCCGCATTGAAGCCAAACCAGCCCACCCACAGCATGCCTGCGCCGGTGACGGTGAGGGCGAGATTGTGCGGCATCATCTGCGCATGCGGGAAGCCCCGGCGCGGGCCGACCATAATACAAGCTACCAGCGCGGCCACGGCGGCGGTGATGTGCACAACGATGCCGCCCGCGAGATCGATCACGCCCGTGAGGCCGAAGAACGCGCCCGCCTTGTGCCAGACGCCGTAGCAGCAGGGCACATAGACCACGAGGCTCCACACCACGCTGAAGATCAGGATGGCCTGGAACTTCATGCGCTCGGCAAACGCGCCGATGAACAGCCCGGGAGTGATGAGGAAAAACATCATCTGGTAGGCGAAGTGCAGCAGCTCCGGGATGGTGGGGCAGTCGCTGCGCACGGACGTGGGCGTGACGCCGCTGAGGAAGACTTTGCTGAACCCACCGACGATGCTGCCGCCGTCTGAAAACGCCAGCGAGTAGCCCACGGCCAGCCAGACAAGGCTGAGCACGGCGGTCAGCGCAAAGCACTGCATCAGGATGGAGAGGATGTTCTTCGCCCGCACGAGTCCGGCGTAAAACAGCGCCAGGCCGGGGATCATCATGAAGAGCACCAGCGCGGTGGAGGTCAGCAGCCAGGCGGTGTCCCCGCTGTTGAGGGTGGAGCCGTCGGCGGCATGGGCGGAGGTGGTGGCGAGAGCGAGCGCGGCCAGCGCGGCAAAGGCATGCCGTGCGGCCCCGCTCCCCGTGCGTTTCAGCAGGGATGGGGTCATGGTTGGTTGGTAGGTTGGTGCTTGAGCCTTGGTTGGAGGCTGGTTGGGGTGCCGATGCTAACCAAACAGCCCCCGCAGACAAGAAAAAACCACCGGTCGATGGCACGATTCTTGCTCTATTTTTCACTCCATCGCTGGTTTTTACCCCCAGTCAGCTTTGCTGTGCCCGGATTCCGCGACCGGGCTGAAGACGATGATTTTGAGGTGCGAGTTGCTCAGGTGGAGCACGATGGTGCGGGGAGGTTTTGAGAGGTCGCCTCCACCTTTCCTCCCCAAAAAGCGGCCCTCCTCCGCCCCGGCGACCTACCCAGTCAAGCTTCAGTTGTTCGTTTTTGGAGGGTTAATATTGTTTTCTACCATGACGTGGTAACGGCTGGCCCGCCCCGAGTTGCCTTGCTGCGGTGCAACAAGGAGCAGCTCCGCAACGCTCCCACTTCACGAAGTTCACCCACGGCCTTCCATTCCCCCTAGAGCAGCTCGCTGATCAGCTTCACATTCTTGCTCGTATCCACAATCGGAATCGGGCGGTCCACGCCAGGAGGACGGTTGATCTGCTTGTAGTCGATGCCGAGGATGGTGGCGATCGTCGCAAGGAAGTCGGGGACGCTGATGGGGCGGTCCACCACAGTGGCGCCGTCGCGGTCGGTCTGGCCGATGACCTGGCCGCCGCGGATGCCGCCGCCGATGAGCACGGTGCTCCAGGCCTTGGCCCAGTGGTTGCGCCCGCCGCCGGTGCACTGCGGGGTGCGCCCGAACTCGCCCATCCACACCACCAGCGTGGAGTCCAGCAGGCCGCGGCTTTGCAGATCGGTCACCAGCGCGGCCATGGCGGCATCGCACTCCAGCGAAAGGGAGCGCACGCGGGGAAAATTGTCGCGATGCGTGTCCCAGCCCACGCCATCGCCCATGACCACCTCCACAAAGGGGACGCCGGATTCCACCAGGCGGCGCGCCATGAGGCAGCCCTGGCCAAAGCTGCCCGCGCTGGCACCGCTGCTGACCATTTTTCCCATCTTGCCACCGGAGACGGCAGGCGCGGAGCCGGGCGCACCGGCAGGCGGGCTGTAAAGATCGCGCATGCTGGCAGGCTCGTGCGAAAGGTCGAAGGCCTCCTTCTGCTGCGAATTCATCAGCCGCACCGCGCGCTCCACGGCCTTGTGGTGCGCGTCGGCGGCGGGGCTTTGGTACCGGGCATGAAAGCCCGCATCAAAGCCCTGCAGCAGTTCCAGCTGCCGGCGGAACTGCGCAGGCTCCCCGGCGGGCTCCACAAAGTCCAGCCCGCGGATGGGATCATTCACCGTCAGCGGCTGATGATCCGGCCCCAGAAACCCGGAGGTCAGCGCCTCCTGCGGTCCGCGCCCGATGGTGATGAAATTGGGCAGCGCCACATCCTGCCTGCCGAGCTCTTTGGACACCAGGGCGCCAAAGCTGGGAAACGACACGGCTCCGGCGCGGTTTTGGTAGCCGGTGTGCATCTGGTAGGTGGCCAGCTTGTGGTCGGACTCCTGCGTGCTCATGCCGCGCAGGATGGCCGCGTGCTGCATCAGCCGCGCAAACCGTGGAAAGTGCTCGCTGATGCGGATGCCGGAGACGGAGGTCTCGATGGCGCTGAACGCCCCGCGAATGTCTGCCGGAGCTTCCGGCTTGGGGTCAAAGGTGTCGATGTGGCTGGGGCCGCCCGCCATCCACAGGAGGATGCAGGCCTTGGGCCGCTTCCCCTCCGGTGCTGCCGCCGCCAGCCTGCCGAGCCAGCCGCTCAGCGCCATCCCGGCGCCGCCGGTTGCGGTGGTGGTCACAAAACTCCGCCTGTCGATCATGGATTTCATCGTGGTGGGTCTCAATGGTTCAGTGAAAACTCGCTCGTCATCATCAGCACCCACGCCAGCTCGCGCAGGCCGGAGCCGCCGCTGGTCAGGAAGGCGCTGGCCTGGCGCTTCTCCTCCGCTGTGGGCTGCCGGGAGAGAAGCTTCAGAAAGAGTTCGGATGCGAGCGCATCGGCTGAGGGCAAGCCCGCGCCGGACACCGTCTCCACGCTGGAAAGCGAACTGACGGCGAACTGCCCGGAATTCATCTGGCGCAGCAGATGCGGGATGCCGCGCCGATAGGCCGTGGGATCAGGATCGCCGCTTTCACCAAAGAACTGCACAAACTCCCAGCGTGCGCCCTGCCGGGCGTCAATGCCTGACACCTTTTCCGGCGAGCCGCAGATCGTCTCCAGCGAATCATAGAGCTGCCCTGCGGAAAGCACCTTGATGGCCATGCGGCCAAACAGCGCCGTCAGTTTCCCCGTGGTATCTCCTGCCACACCCTGGCTGGTGCGCTGGTAGGCGCGGGTCAGCACGATGGCGCGCGTCAGATGCTTCAGATCATAACCGGAGGCCGCAAAGCGGCGCGCCAGCCCGTCCAGCAGCACCGCATGGCTGGGTGCATTGCCCTCATGCATGTCATCCACCGGATGCACGAGGCCGCGGCCAAAGAGCCGCCACCAGGTCCGGTTCACCATCGCCCGCGCAAACCATGGATTCTGCGGGGTGGTCATCCATGCAGCCAGCGCGGCGCGGTGCGTCTGCCCGGCGGCGGCGGACAAAGGCTGCCCGCCGGGAAAGGTGGGCGCGCTCGGCAGAAAGCCATCCGGATTGCCCGCCTGGGTCAGGGAGGCGAGCGTGAGGGTGGGATCATCCACCACGCCTTTTTCATACACCTGCTTGGCGCGCTTGGGCGTCTGGATCTGCGTGAAGAAGGCCGCCAGGCCCCAGAACTCCGCCTGCTTCCACTTCACCACGGGGTGATCATGGCACTGCGCGCAGTTCAGCCGCACGCCGAGGAAGTAGCGGCTCGTGAGATCGGTCAGGTCCGGCACGGCGCGCGGCAGGCGGGCCTCGATGAGGTAGGTCACGGCGGGATTGTCCTCCATCCTGCCGGTGGCGGTGAGGAGATCGGTGACGATCTGATCCCAGCGCCGTGTATTGAACTGCGCCGCGAGCCAGCTGCGGAAGAGATCCGTGCGCTTGGCCATCTCATCCGCGAGCGGGGACATCAGATAGCCCTGCCAGATGTCGGCCATGTAGAAGCCGTAGCGCTCATCGGCCAGCAGGGCATCCACCAGCCGTGCGCGCTTGTCCGGCGCGGCATCGGTGAGAAAGCGCCGCGCCTGCTCCAGCGTGGGCACCGTGCCGTGGAGGTCCAGGTAAATGCGGCGGACGAATTCCGCATCATCCGCCATGGCGGCAGGCTGCGCCTTCTCGCTGCGCAGGCGTGTGTCGATCTGCTGGTCGATCAACGCGGCGAGTTCTGCAGCGGCCGTATCACCCGCCGAGCATGGGCGCTCAGCCACAGCGACAGCGACGAGGACGAGCGCACAGAGAGGAAAGATCAGGCAGCGCATGGTGTTTGCTTTCCGAAGTTGCCAAGGCGGTTTGGAAGCGAAGAGCTGAGACGGTTGGAAAGGCGGAGGGGCCTCGTTTGAGCATCAACGACCGCCGCCGATCATTCTTTCCGAAGCGCGGGCGCGAGGGGCGCACCCACGACGTTTCGCCCATCCACGCCGGTTCTCATTCACGATGGCCTGGAAACCACCACTCTCCATGACCACCAGTCCCGCCCAGACCGAGAATCTGCAAATGTACGTCAACGACACCGCCGCGATGGCGAAGCACATCGAGAACGCCTTTGCCCAGCAGTGCAAGGACGCGGACGTGCGCAGCCACATCGAGGCCCACCAGTTGATCGAAAAAATGCACAGCACCCTGGCCGCGCAGCGGGCGGAGATGGAGCGGCAGGCGCACGCGCTGGGCGGTGGCGTGGGCGCGGCCCTGAAGGAAGCCGTGACGAACCTCACCGGCGCGCTGGCCGGCCTGTATGGACAGGTGCGCAAGCACCCCCTCTCGCGCATCCTGCGGGACAACTACACCGCCCTGTCCCTGGCCTGCGTGTCCTACGAGATGCTGCACACCACCGCCCTGGGCATGGATGACAAGCCGCTGGCAGACATCGCCCTGCGCCACCTCGGCGAGCTCACGCCCTTCATCATGGCCGTGACGAAAATCATTCCCGAAGTGGTGCTGCTGGAACTCGCCAAGGATGATCCCACGATCGATGTCTCCGTGGCTGCGAAAGCGGTGGAAAACACCCTCGACGCCTGGTGCCCGTGAGGTGTCCGGTCTGAGAGCGGTTGGGATTCTAATCCCGCCCGCCCGCAGGTCGCTCATGGACTCGGCTGGATCTTTGATTTATCAGCGTGCGCTGAAACGCCCCCCGCCAACCACTCATCGAAACAACCATGCAAAAGATCACCCCCTTCCTGTCATTCGACGGCAAGGCCGAAGAGGCTGCGCAGTTTTACGTCTCGCTGCTGCCGGATTCGCGCATTGAACGCATCACACGCTCGCCCATGGACACTCCCGGAGGGGCGGCGGGAACGGTGCTGCTGGTGGAGTTCACGCTGGCGGGCACGCGTTACTACGCGCTGAACACGCCCAGCTTCACCTTCACCGAAGCCGTTTCCTTCATGATCAATTGTGAAGACCAGGCCGAAACGGACCGGCTCTGGGACGCGCTGACCACGAATGGCGGCGAGGAAGTGGCCTGCGGCTGGCTGAAGGACCGGTTTGGTCTCTTTTGGCAAATCACGCCCAGACGCATGCTGGAGCTGCTCAATGACCCGGACCCCGCCCGTGCCTACCGCGCCATGGAAGCGATGACGAAGATGATCAAGATCGACATCGCCGAAGTGGAACGTGCCGCCGATGGCGCCTAGGCCGGCGGAAAAACATCTCCCGATCCCAGTCCAAGGGAACCAACGAAACCATCAAAACCAACAAAACTGGGGTTTCGGAGGTTTTGATGGTTTTGAGGGTTCATTTTAAAAGGGGGAGTGTTTTTTACTGGCCTGCGTGTGTGGCAGGGCTTGGGATTGCGGAGCCCAGAAACAGGGCTGCTTTGCATCCATTTTCCATCTCAAGGTCACTGACAAAACTGACACAACCCGGTAGCGTCAGTTCTGTCAGTTTTGTCAGTGCATTTAAAAAGGGGGAGCAATTCTATCAGGCCTGTGTGTGTGTGTGGCAGGAAGGCTGACCCACAGTTGCCTTGTTGCTGTGCAACAAGGTGCAGCTCCGCATCGCCCACGCTTCACGAGGAATCTCATGCTCCTATGGTCGCGGCGTGCCTCCCTGTTCCACAGGAACAGGACAACTTGATCAGATGCTGCCCACCTGAGGGGTTTCGTCGGTTTCGTCGGTGTGTTTTGCAGAGGAAATATTTTTTTCAGCCACCTCGGGCGATGTAGTGGGGAGGTTTCGAGGGTTTTGAGGGTTTTGAGGGTTCGTTTTGAAAGGAGGAGTTATTTTTTCTGCCCTCCCAGGTGGAGGTGGACTGGAGGTTTCGGAGGTTTTGGAGGCTCCTTTTGAGAGGGGGAGTTATTTTTTCCACCCTGCGGAGTAGAGTTTGGATGGCCGGGAAGAGCTGCATCTGTGGAACAAGAACCTCCCTGCCCCACAGTCATGGGCCAGTTTTTCAAATGCTCTGGCAGCCAGACTCTCATGGACTACTCTCCGCCCCATGATCTGGGAGAAACTGAAGGCACTGTTAGGCATCGAGACCAAGGAGCCAGTGGTCTTCCATGAGGAATGGATCGCCCTGCTGCAGGAGAATGTACCGCTGTATGCCCACCTGCCTGAGGAACTGCGACTGCGGCTTCACGAGAGGATCGCGCAGTTCATATCGACGATCCGTTTTGAAGGCTGTGGCGGGCTGGAGCTGACGGAGGCCATGATCCTCACCGTGGCAGCGCAGGCCTGCCTGCTGGTGGTGCAGCGCACTGGGAGACCTTATCCGAAGCTGAGCGCGGTGTACCTCTACCCCACCACCTTCAGCTCGGTAAGCCAGCGCAGAGATGCCCACGGCATCGTCAGCGAGGGAGAGGTTCACCGGCTGGGGGAATCCTCCCACTGGGGCACCGTGGTGCTGGCCTGGGATTCCGTGACTCACGGAGCACGCTATATTCATGATGGCGACAACGTGACCTTCCATGAGTTTGCCCACCAGCTGGACCATGAGGACGGTCCCACCGATGGCGCCCCCGCCCTGTCCAGCGGTGCCGCCTACCGCACGTGGTCCCACGTCTTCCATGACAACTACGCCGACTTCCTGCAGCGCACGGAGGAGGGCACCGAGAAGGTGCTGGATGCCTACGGCGCCACGAATCCGGCGGAGTTCTTCGCCGTGGCCACCGAGACCTTCTTCGAGAAACCACACAAGCTGTACGATGAGCGGCCGGAGATGTACGCAGAGCTGGCCAGGTACTACCGTCTGGATCCACGGGAGTGGATGGAAACACACTAGGCGGTGTTTGAAAACCCTCGATTGCCCAAGGAAAGCATTTGTGGCATGAGAGAAAACCGATGAAAACACAACGCTTTGCATGGTGGGAGCCGCTCAAAAAGCGACTCAAAAAAATGGTGCTTTGAACATTGGCGGCCGTCCGCGAGCGTCGCTGGATCTTGTTCTTGAAGGCTTGTTTTACCGGCTGCGCAACGCGGGTCCTTGGCGTGACCTGCCCGAATGTTTTGGTCCTTGGCGCACCATCTATGGCTGGCATCGGCAGTGGGCGCGCGAAGGTCTCTGGAAGCGCATGCTCACCATGGTCTCCCGCAAAACCAGGAACCGCATCAGGCTTGTGGATGGCACGCATGTGGTGGTTCATCAGTGTGCTGCAAATCCTGCAGGTGGCGCAGACAAGCAGGCCATGGGCAAAACGCGAGGAGGCCGCAATACCAAGATCATGGCCCTTACTGATGGGCGGGGGCTTGCAGTGAACCTGCTGCTCATCGCAGGACAGGCCTATGAAGGGCACCATGTTCTGCCGCTGCTGGGAAACCCTGCAGGGCTGTGCGTGGTTGGCGACAAAGGCTTCGACAGTGACAAGCTACGTCAGCAGCTTCAACTGCTCGGGGCAACCCATTGCATTCCACGCAGAGCCAGATGTGGAATCCAGCGCAAGGTCAGCCGTAAACTTTACCGACAGCGCTATCGCATTGAGAACTACTTCTGCCGTCTGAAGCGCTGGGCTTGTGCCAGCACTCGGCGAGACAAACTCGCCGCACATTTCCTCTCGCTCATCGAGTTTGCTGCCGTCATCGACTGGCTTCAATACGGCCGATGAGGGTTTTCAAACACCGCCTAGGAAGGTTTCACCTGTAAGTTAGCCAGAGGAACAAAGTGACTTTATGCTATTATAATTACCAGTGAGTAACATGCAATGACATCTACTGGCATACCATTCATGAACTCCCTCATGGCAACCCACCCTTGAGTCATGCCAGCACGTGAATCCCCACGTGTAAAAAAACACTCCCCCTTTTAAAACGAACCCTCAAAACCATCAAAACCCTCAAAACCTCCAGCCCCCAATCACCTGGGAGGTCAGAAAAATAACTCCCCTTTTCAAAATGGACCTCCAAAACCTCCGAAACCTACAAAACCCCTCGGTTGGGGGCAGCTTGTGACAAAGTTGCCCTGTTCCTGTGGAACAGGTAGGCGCCGCAACCGCAAGGCGCATGAGACTCCCCGTGAGGTATGGGAGATGCGGAGCTGCACCTTGTTGCACAGCCACAAGGCAACTGTGGGGCATGCAATTCTTCACCTGGAGCGCTGAAAAAAAGGCTCCCCCTTTCAAAACGCACTGACAGAACTGACACAACTGACGAAACCTCCCCAACAACGGGTTGCAGCGCTGTGCAAAACTCGTTTCCGTTTAACAAGCTGCTTCTTGCTCGAAGATCGTGGGCTCCGACGGCGGCTGGCTGAGGACAGCCAGCCCTACCTGCGCTCGTTCTGCGCAAGCAAGGCGCGAGGTAGGGCGCTTGGTCCTCCAAGCGCCGTCGGGCGTCGCCACGCTCACTTCCCAGAAATCCATTTCGCATATCGCTGGAGAGCGAGGCCACACAGCATGCTCCCTTCCCCCGCACCGCTCGCAGCTCCTTGCAGCACCACGCATCTCGGTTGCGCGCGGGCCGTTTCCCGCCCACATCTTCCGCCACCACGGGGCCAGTCTCAATCGAGGCCCTGCACCACCCTACCCAACGCAGCCACCATGAAACGCTCTTCATTGTCCTTCACCCTGTCCGCCGCACTCCTGCTTCTCATGACCAGCTGCGAAAGCGGCAAAAAGTCCGAGCCCGCTGCTCAAGCCGCCGCCACTCCGGCCATCAGCGGCACGCCATCCACCGATGGCATGATCTCCACTCCGAGCGGGCTGCGCTACAAGGTGCTGGCATCCGGGCCTGCAGACGGGCGCTCTCCCACGCTCTATGACTCCGCCACGGTGCACTACAAGGGCACGCTGACCAATGGCACGGTGTTTGACAGCTCCTACGAGCGCGGTGCCCCCGCCACCTTTGGCGTGAACCAGGTGATCCCCGGCTGGACGGAGGCGCTGCAGCTCATGAAGCCCGGCGACCAGTGGCTGCTCTACATCCCCGCCAATCTGGGCTACGGCCCTCGGGCCATGGGCGACATCCCGGCCAACAGCGACCTCATCTTCCAGGTGCATCTGATCCAGGTGCACGGCGCTGGCGCGTAATGATGCCGGGCCTCATCGGCCTATCACTCTCTTTCCAAAAGATGACCCGTTGCACACCGCAGCGGGTCATTTTTTTTGCCGACCTCCACGGCCCCCGCGACCTCGGTGACCGAATGATTTTCAAAATAGTTTCCGCCGTTGTCACAGATCCCACGGCTGGATCGTCTGGACTGCTGATGAAAACAAACATGAAAATCGTGGTGATCGGTGGCAGCGGGCTCATTGGCTCCAAAGTCGTGGCAAATCTCCGCCAGCTCGGGCACGAGGTGGTGGCAGCATCCCCCTCCACCGGGGTCAACACACTCACGGGTGAAGGACTCGCGGAGGCACTCAGCGGTGCCAGCGTCGTGGTCGATCTGGCGAATTCGCCGTCGTTTGAAGACAAGCCGGTGCTCGCCTTCTTTGAGACCTCCGGGCGCAATCTCCTCTCAGCGGAAAACGCCGCCGGCGTGCGGCATCACATCGCGCTGTCGGTGGTCGGCACGGAGCGGCTGCTGGCCAGCGGTTACTTCCGGGCCAAGATGGCGCAGGAGACGCTGATCAAGGCTGACCGCATCCCCTACACCATCGTCCGCGCCACGCAGTTTTTTGAATTCGTGAACGCCATCGCCCAGTCCGCGATGACGGGAGATGTGCCACGGATTTCCACCGCCATGATGCAGCCCATCTACTCCGGAGACGTCGCGGCCGCAGTCACGCAGATCGCGCTCGCAGCGCCGCTGAATGGCACCGTCGAGCTCGCCGGGCCCGAGCCCATCCGTATGGATGCTCTGGTGCGCCAGTACCTTGCCGCGCAGGGAGACACCCGTGAGATCATCTCCGATGCGAATGCCGGCTACTTCGGCACGCCGGTGGATGACCACAGCCTCGTGCCGGGCGCGAACCCGCTGCTCGGTTCCACCCGTTTCACAGACTGGCTCGCGGCTTCCGCTGCTTGAGCTCAAAGACTTCAATTTACCCAAACCAACCCCATCCATGAAAACAACGCGCATTCTCGCCACCGTCCTCGCCTCGCTCACCCTTTCGCTTTCCATTCTCCCCGCCGAAGAACCGCCGGTGACGATCACCGAGATCTTCAAGCAGGCCCATCCCGAGCTGAAGGACAAGGAGATCGTGGTCAAACGCATCGAACTGCAGCCCGGCGTAGGCGCGCCTCCGCATGTGCATCCCGGCATGGTCACGGGCTACGTGCAGCAGGGCCAGCTCGACTTTCAGATCAAAGGCGGCCCGCTGCTGCATCTGAAAGCAGGCGATGTCTTCTTTGAGCCCGCCGGCAGTGTGCACATCGTGGGCAAAAATACGGGCACAGAAAAGACGATCATCATCGCCTTCGTGGAAAATCCAAAGGGCGCACCGCTTTCCACTCCGCTGGACGAACACGGGAAGTAGAAGCCAGGTATGAATGGCACTCAGTTAAGGGGCATTGTCGTGTGTTCTGGAGGTCTGGGGCACCCGAGTCACGCGACAGCGTCTTGGAGTGCGGTGACAAAGATGCACGGCGCAAGCCTGCATCGCCGACACCGCTTTCGCCAGGTGTTGCATGCTCCTTTTGGCCTGAGCGTGCTGTCCGGCCTGCGAAAGCGGCGTCGCGCCCAGGCTTGCCGCACGCATTGATTCGCTCCGCTCACCCTTCGGGCAGCCTGCGGCTGTCTACCTTCGCTGCGCTTCGGTTCCAAGACGCTGTCGCGTTCTCGTATGTGCAGCACCAGAAGCAAGCGAAGAGAACGATGCCTCGCCTTAACCGAGTGCTATTCATGCCAGGCGTATGCCTTGGCAGATTGCCATGCAGACATGACCTTCCGGGGCAATCTTATGCAACAGAGACAACAAACGGCCAGATGACCTTGATCGAAATCTTCAACACCCACCGGCCCGCGCTCTTCGGCATCGCCTACCGGATGCTCGGGCGCGTGTCTGAGGCGGAGGACATGATGCAGGAGGTGTGGCTGCGCTGGCAGAAGCAGGAGGCGAAGGAGATCGAATCTCCAAAGGCCTGGCTCGTCGCCGCCACCACCCGGCTGTGCATTGATCAACTGCGCTCTGCACGGCATGTGCGTGAGGAGTATTACGGCGTGTGGTTGCCAGAGCCGCTGGTGGCGGCGGCGGATGCCGCGCCGGACCACCTGGCAGACCTCACCGATTCGCTGACCATGGCCTTCATGATGATGCTGGAAACCCTCGGTCCGGTGGAGCGCGCGGTGTTTCTGCTGCATGAGGTCTTTGACTACAGCTATGCCGACACAGCGGCCATCGTCGGCAAAAGCGAAGCGAACTGCCGGCAGATCATCCGGCGTTCCAAAGCCAGCCTGCTGGCCAGCCCCGCACCACCCCAGCCACCCAATGACCAGGCGCGGCGCGTGGTGGAGCAGTTCGCCCACGCGACCACCACCGGGCAGATTGATCAACTGCTGGACCTGCTGATGGAGGACGTCACCGTTTACAACGACGGCGGCGGCAAGGTGAAAGCCGCAGGTCTGCCAATCCGCACCGCCGATCGCGTCAGTCGCTTCCTGATCGGCATCCAGCGCAAGCTCCCCACCGACACCGAATGCCAGTACGCCACCGTCAATGGCATGCCGGGCATGCTCATGATCTCCGGCGGTCAGATCTACAGCGCCTATTCATTCGACCTCGTGGACGGCCGCGTGCGGAATGTGTACGGCATCTGGAATCCGGAAAAGCTGCGGCACCTCGCGGGCTTTCCTCTGGCTTAAACATCGCCTCACTTCCCTTCCCACACTCGCACGGAGTCGATCTGGCAGGAGCCGAAATCGACGGCTTTAAAGTCGATCTGCGCCTGGCCGGTCATGTCGATGTTCTTGCTTTCAAAGACATGCCTCTTGCCGTCGATCTTGAGGAGGATCGTGCCCTTCTTCAGCTCGATGACCACATCGTGCCATTGGTTCAGCGCAAAGAGCGGATCCGTCACGGGCAGGATCTCCACGTTCTTTTTGATCGCCAGTGTCGTGGCTTTCTCGCTGAAGCTCAGGGTGTGGATGTGGTGGCCGAGGTCGAAGAGCGGAAAACCTTTCTGGTAGGTCGTGGCATCATAGCGCACCCGCATCGCGCAGACGAAATTTTCCGGCACCTTCTTGAGCCAGATCACGGGCTTCAGCCCCGCGTGGGAGGAATCGGCGCTGGCCTTCTTCTTGTCCTGAAATTCCTTGGACGACGGGCTGCCGGTGAGCACGCCGTCCTTCACCACCCACGTGGTGCCCTGCCGCACCTCCCAGTGCTCCGTGTTCAGCGGGCCGTCAAAGTTGTCCGAGTACACCAGCTTCAAACTCTGAAACAGCTCCGGCTTGTAGTCAGCATCTCCCGTCTGGGCTTGGGATGGCAGGACGGTGCACGAGAAGGCAAAACACAGGGCGGCAAGACGGAGGGGCGGGGTCATGGTGGCGAAAACGCGGGGCATGAGAGGAAATTGCAGCCGGATCACGTGCTTGACACATTAGGACATTTGTCCTAATTCGGCGGCATCAGGCCAGCATGAGCGCCCCAACCACACGAGACCGGATCATCGAAACCGCAGACCGTCTGTTTTACCAGAAGGGCTTTGAGTACACGTCCGTCGCGGACATCGCGGCGGCGGTGCAGATCACGCGCGGAAATCTCACTTTCCACTTCAAGACGCGGGACGACATTCTGGAAGCCGTGATCGACCTGCGGCTGCGGCGCACGCGCGGCATGCTGGAGCAGTGGGAGGCGGAAGGCTGCACTGCGGCGGAACGCATCAGCAGCTTCATCAACATCCTCATCATGAACCGCGCAAAGATCCTTCTGCACGGCTGCCCGGTGGGCACGCTCTGCACGGAGCTGGCCAAGCTGGAGCACGCGGCGCTCGCGCATGCGAACAAGATCTTCAGCCTCTTCCGCGACTGGTTGAAACGCCAGTTCGAGGACCTCGGCTGCGGGGGCGAATCCAGGGCGCATGCCATGCACCTGCTGGCCTGGAGCCAGGGCACCGCCACACTCGCGCAGGCCTTCCACGATGAGTCCTTCATCCGCGCGGAGGTACATCGTGTGCATGCGTGGCTCGGCAGCCTCGGCACACGGCCCGCCCGCCGCAGCAAACGCTGATCTTTCCCTCTTCAAACTCCTCACCTCACTCCACCCTCATGTTCATCGTCTTCCTCAAGTTCACGGACAGGAAAAGCCAGGCCGGCCAGTGCATGGACGGCCACAAGGCCTGGATCAAACGCGGCTTCGCCGAAGGCGTCTTCCTGCTCGCCGGCAGCCTTGAGCCCGGGCTCGGTGGCGGCATCCTCGCGCACCAGACCACGCACGCCGCACTGCAGCAGCGCGTGAACGAAGACCCCTTTGTCGCCGAGGGCATTGTGACCGCTGAGATCCACGAGCTCGATCCCGGCATGGCCGATGAGCGTCTGCAATTTCTCGTCTCCTGAACCGCCATGAGCCTGACCCACACCTCCGCCGACGATGGCAAACCGCGCTGCCACTGGTGCGCCTCCGCACCGGAATTCCCCGCCTACCACGACACCGAGTGGGGCTTCCCCGTGGCGGATGACCACCGCTTGTTTGAAAAGCTCTGCCTGGAGGGCTTCCAGTCCGGGCTGAGCTGGCGCACCATCCTCGCGAAACGCGAAAATTTCCGCCGTGCCTTCCATGACTTTGATTTCGACCGCGTGGCGCGCTTCACCGAGAAGGACGTGGCGCTCCTGCTTCAAGACGCAGGCATCATCCGCCATCGCGGCAAGATCGAGGCCGTCATCAACAACGCACAGCGTGCGCGCGAGATGGTGAAGCAGGAAGGCTCCCTCGCCGCCTTTGTCTGGCGGCATGAGCCGGATGCCCGGACACTCGCGGAACCCCAGACTGCGTCCACCTCGGCGGCATCCGTCGCGCTTTCCAAGGAACTGAAAAAGCGCGGCTGGAAATTCGTCGGGCCGACGACGGTGTATGCCTTCATGCAGGCGATGGGTCTCATCAATGACCACGCGGAAGGTTGCTTCATCCGCGCCAAGGTGGAAAAGGCTCGCAAAGTCTTCCGCCGTCCCCATAGCTGAGCCTCCATGCCTTACGACACTTCACTTGCGGATCGCATCACCGATCTGCTCACCGCCCGGCGCCTTCGCTTCACAACAAAAGCGATGATGGGCGGGCTGTGCTTCATGGTGAATGACAAGATGTGCCTCGGCGTGACGCAGGCACGCCTCATGGTGCGGCTGGATCCTGCCGTGGAGGCCGAGTCGCTGAAACGTCCTGGCTGCAGGCCGATGGACTTCACCGGCAGGCCCATGAAGGGCTATGTCTTTGTGGATCCGGAAGGCTACGATTCCGAGCAGGATCTGCGTCATTGGGTGGAGCTCGCGCTCGCCTTCAATCCCAAGGCCAAGGCCTCGAAAAAACGAGCCCCTTCATCGAAATGAGCACCCGCGCCATCATCGCACGCGCCCTGCCCGACCTCTCTGCCGAGGAGCTGGGCACGTGGATGCAAGACCACGGCTTCAACACCGCGCACGCCCCTCGCGTGATCCGGAGTCTGCTGGCTGCGCAGCCACCGAAAACGCGCGCTGATTTCCTCTGGCCCGAGAAACTGGAGGAGCAGCTCAAGACCGCCTTTCCCCCTGCCGCCGCCAGTCTCGCCATGCGTCAAGTGTCTGAAGATGGCACAGCGAAGCTCCTGCTGCGCCTGCATGACGGCCGCACCGTGGAGTCCGTGCTGATGCCGGACTTCCACCCGGACCGTGCAGCGGGCTGCATTTCCAGCCAGGTGGGCTGCGCCATGGGCTGTGACTTCTGTGCCACCACGCAGACCGGTTTTGAGCGCAATCTCACCTCCGGCGAAATCGTGGAGCAGTTCATCCATCTGCGCCGTGAGGCACACACAGCCGGCCGCACGCTGCGCACCATCGTCTTCATGGGCATGGGCGAGCCGATGCTGAATCTCAAAAACGTGCTCGCCGCCGTGCAGCGCATCGCCGCGCCCACACTCGGTGCCTTTGGCTGGCGGCAGATCACCATCTCCACCGTCGGCATCGTGCCCGGCATCGATGAACTGCGTGAGGCGGATCTCGGTGTGCATCTCGCCCTGTCTCTGCATGCACCGGATGACGCCACCCGCGCTGACCTGCTCCCCATGGGTAAACGGTTTGATGTGCAGGATGTGCTCGCCGCCGTGGATCGTTATCAGGCCAGCAGCGGCCGCATCACCACCATCCAGTACTGCCTGCTCGATGGCGTGAATGATTCCCTCGCGCAGGCACGTGATCTGTCGCGTCTGCTGGAAGGACGGCGCATGCATGTGAATCTGCTGCGCTACAATGCCACCGGCCTCAGCCTGCGTGGCCGCACCTATGCGCCGAGCAGCCTGGAGCAAACGGAAGCATTCCTCACCGAACTCCGCGCCCATGGCACCGTGGCCCATCTGCGCCGCGCACGTGGACCGGACATCGATGCCGCCTGCGGCCAGTTGCGGAAGCGCGAAGCGGCGCATACTTCTGCAAGCTCATGAACCCCGTGCAAGGCTTCCATCTCATCACGCCCGATGATCTCACCTGGCGTCTGTCGAATCTCATGCGCATCCCGAACGCAGACTTTCTGGAGCGCACCGGCAGCGAAAACATGGGCGCACGTTTGTGGCGCATGCCGCCCATGAGCGCGAACACACTTCATAAACACATCCGCGCGGAGGAGTTTTACTTCGTGCTCGAAGGCACCGGCCGCATGCGCGTGGGCGATGAAACCCTCACCGTGCCCAAGCACGGCGGCGTCCACGTCGGCCCGGATCAACTGCGCCAGGTGTTTAACGACACCGCTGAAGAAGTGCTCTGGCTCATCATCGGCGCACCCGAGGAAATCGAATTTCTCCCCGGTGCCACGACCAAGCCCGACCTCTCGCTCATTTATCCCACCGATCCCAAGCAGCTGCCCAAGGAACTCGCAGGCGCGCAGTGGCCGCCGAAGGACTGAGCCGGGCCTGCCGACTCTGATTGCCTCGCCGCCCTTCCTGCGGCAGGAGTGAGGCAGTGAACCTTCCCCCCGACCTACGTCCTGCCTCTCCATCCGTGACATGGATGACTCCCGCCCAGTGTAAAACGATCGAAGCCGCAGGCACCAACGCGCATCGCCTCGCCTCAGGCCCCGGCGGCTGGGTGGAGCGTCTGGGAGATGACGTGATCCTTTCCTACAAGAGCGACGACGCCCGTGATTTACTGGCCGCAGGGCTGGCCACGTGGTGCACGAATTCCGGCTGGCAGCCCGTGCGCGTGTTTTACCGCTTCCTGCCGATGAAGAACGCCGACCGCGTCTCGCCCGTGCTGCACAGCGGCGATGCCTCGCTGCCGCTCACCACGGTGGTCACAGAAGCCGGCATTCGCTACGGCCTCGACATCGGTGCCAGCTACAGTCACGGCTTGTTCCTAGACCAGCGCCTCAACCGCGCCAAGCTGCACGCGCTGAAGCCCAAGCGCGTGCTCAACACCTTTGCCTACACCTGCAGCTTCTCGCTGGTGGCCGCGCTCGCGGGCGCGGAAACGCTGAGCGTGGATCTGTCCCGCAAGTCACTGGATCGCGGCAGGCACAATCTCACGCTCAATGGCGTCGCGGAAACGAAGCACCGCTTTGTGGTGGATGACGCCGCTGAGCTGCTGCCTCAGCTCTGTGTGCGCGGAGAGCGCTTTGACGCCATCATCCTTGATCCGCCCACCTTCTCACGCAGCAAGAACGGCCGCCGCTGGCAGGTGGAGGATCACTTTGAAGACCTCCTCAATGCCGCGCTGGAAGTGGCCTCACAAAAATGCGCCATCCTGCTTTCCACGAACTGCACCAAGCTCGATCTCGCCACCCTGGAGCGCAGCGCCCGCTGGTGCGCGAAGGGCAAACGCCGCTCCGCCGACTACCTCAAGCTCGGCACCCCCGTGGACTTCCCGCCCGGCCACGGCTCCAGCACGCTGTGGATGATGATGAAGTAAATCAGGGTATTGACGCGGTTTGAGGCGGCTGGCTATAATGACGACCAACTCAACCGCGCACGTCATGAATCACCGAACCGCTTTCTGGCTGATGCTGGCCTTGGTTTTGTCCCCTGCCTTCGCACCTCTTTCAGCCAACGAGGCCGATGACCAGCCGCACATGCGCACGGCCCTCGGGCATCTAGAAGCCGCCCGGACTGCCAAAGATCCCCTCACAAGCCTGCGTGCCGCCCGAAAAGCTCTGGTGCATGCCAAGCCAAACAAAGAAGGGCAGCGCAAGGATGCCATCGGCTACGTGGATGAGGCCATCGCCTTCGCGACCACGGGCGACAAAGACAAGATGCAGGAAAAGATCACCAAGGCCATCTCCAACGTGAAGTCCGGCATCGCGCGCTCCAGATGAGCGGCAGCGCCACTACCAGCCCAGCGCCTTCAACTTCTTCCCCATCACCTTCGCGATGGCGTCATTCCCAGCACCATCGGGATGCACGCCATCTTTGAGCAGGGATGAATCCGGCACGATGCCGAAGAGGCTGACAAACTCGCTCTTCGTTTCAGCCGCAAGCTTCTCAAATGCAGCGCCGAGTTCACGCAGCTTGGCCTCGCGTTCTTTAGCAATAGGCTTCGTCGGCCCTAGCGCGGCTTTGTTGATATTCGAAGGCCCCACGAGCAGCACCGGCAGCTTCGCGCCATAAGCTGCACGCGCTTTCCCAATCATCGCCCGCACATTCGCCACCGCCTTGGGGATGCACTGCGCGGTGATGTCGCGTGAATCATTCATGCCAAGCGCAATGACAAGCGCGTCCGCCTTCGCATGGCGTGTGAGCATCGCCTCAAACTCTTTGAGCGAGTTCGTCGGACGCCCGCCTTTGCCTTCATTGATCAGCGTCAGCGCGCCCGCCGACTGCTGCTGCACCTGCGTCACCCAGAGATGCCCGCGCTCCTCCTTGGGCAGGGCACCTCCTGCGGTGATGGAATCCCCAAACACAATCGCCGTGCGCGGTGCGGGACTCTGCGCGAAGACTTGGAGGCTCAGTAAAAAGAGGAGGATGAGGAGACGCAGCATGAGGCCTTCACTTTAAACCGTCCGCGCGAAATGCTGCCCGAAATAACAAAAAGCCCCCACCGCCAGATGAGAGCCACAGGTGGCGTAAAACGTGCCCGGTGCATCCGCACGCCGCACCATGCCACTGCGTCCCAGCGTCGTCCCGCTGAACAGTCCCAGCGCGCCGACGCCGAGCATGAAGAGACCGAAGTTTGCTGCCATCTGGACGTTCTCAGGAGTTGCCATGAAGTACGATCACCGCAGCCACCGCAAACTGGCAACCAAAAAGGTGGTGAATACAAAAGCTCACGCCGCCTGTAACGGCGTCGCGAGCCTCACGTAGTCCGGCCGGTCCGAGGCATCGCGATAGGTGTGGCCTTTGATCACCTGCCCATGATGCAGCAGAAACGCCCCGGGAAGCTGAAGCGGATCGCCCTTGATCCTCCCGGGCAGATGTCCGGCCAGGGTGGATTTGCCCCATACCCACAACACGCGCGGACCTATGAGCTGCAGCATGCGACCCCGCTGCAGTCCCAATCCCTTGTACAGGGTGCATTGCGGATCGGCCACAGCAGCGATGTCCGCCAAACCGTAGCGCCCGGCAAACGCCGCGAAATCTTCCGCCGTGCCCATGTGCCCCAGCACGATTCGTGTTCCGGCTCCTTCGATCTGACGGCGCAGTCGCGCGATGTCAGACATGGCATTGCGGCAGAACGTGCAGCCTTCATGCCGCAGCAGCACCAGCAGCACTGGCGACTTCTCTGACAGCGCCGCCAACGATTCACCGCCGCTGGTCAGCGTGTGGCCCAGCAGGTCGGCGGTATTGGAGGAGGCGCTCATGATGCTTGCAGGTCGTGCCGCTCACATCCCCCACGATTTACTTTCCATCAGCAGCCTTGTCCGCAGGCTTCTCGGCCGCTGCGTCGGTTTTGACAGCAGGCACTGCGGGCTTGGGAGCGGTGAAAATCACCTTGGGGACACGGACGCCCGACCACCGATCATTCTTGGTCTTGAAGGGTCTGGGGGCTCTGTTGCTGACTTTTTGGCTGCGCATGCCTTCCGATACTTTTAAAAAGCCCAAATTGCAATGGAGGCTTCAGGCCATTGCGCACACGCAGGCGTTTCTTGAAGGCCTGCGCGGGCCGTGCTTTGCTACCACATCATGCCCCTCCCCTACCCCACAATCATCCCTGGTCTCCGCAGCCCTTATGATCAAGTGAACGGCCTGGTCTATTTCGGCCGCATGCTGGACAAGATTCGCCTCAATGCCGCAGGCAAGCTCCCCGAAGGCTGGCAGCCCATGCGTGGTGCTGCGAAAGGCAGCTTTGACTGGCGCTGCTGCGAATTCCTCAAGATCGACTACACCGCACTCGAGGCCGAAACACTCAAAGGCGGCAGCGACGAGAGCCTGCTGGCCTGGGCCTATGCGAACGGCCGCCAGCCCACCGAGCAGGAGATCGAAGTCTGGAACGGCTTCATGACCAAGCGCGGCTGGCGCGATGCCGGCACCCAGCGCCTGAACGAACGCCTCGAAGAAATCGGCCTGCCACCCGGAACGGTGCAGACCATGTTTGAATACATCGAGATCGACGAAGGCCGGCTGGTCCCTGGCGCGAAGTGATTTTCCTCACGCCACCGCGATCACCGCGCTCTGCGCCGTGGGTGGCAGCGGATGAAACTCCGCCTCGCGGAAACCGGCCGCCGTGAGCATCTGCTGATACTCGGCGAAGGTGTAGGCATCTCCCTCCGGCGTGGTGCCGAGCATGACGAGGCTGAAGCTCGCAGCAGGTGGCGGGCTGACGCGATCGGCATTCGGCACGAATTCCACGATCACCACTTTCCCGCCCGGACGCAGCGCTGCATGCGCTCGTTTCAGGAAACGCGTGCAGTCCTCGATGTTGAAGTGATGCAGGAAATTCGGCACCAGCACGACATCGTAGTCGCTCCCGAGATCCACGGTGAAGGCATCGCCTACGATCTTGCTGAAGCGGTCCGCAATGCCGGCTGCCTGCGCGTTTTCCTCGGTCACAGCAAGCACAGCCTCCCAGTCCAGCGCCACGAGATGCGCACGCGGATTCTTCAGCGCAACAGCGATGCCATAGGCTCCATGGCTCGCGGAGATGTCCAGCACGCGAGTGTCGCGGGCTGGGTCCAGCGGCACCAGCTCCGCCGCCCCCTGCGAAGTGGGTGCCATCATCGGTCCCATGGCGCGGGCAAATTCCACCCATGCCGGATGATCCGCCGCCGTGGTGCCCTCTTCCGTTGTATGCAGACGCCCGCGACGAATGGTGGACGCAAGATCATCAAAGGCCTCCGTCAGGCCAGGAGCATGCAGAAATTTCACGGCATTCCCCATGTAGGCCGGAGAGCTCTGCACCAGAAAGACCGCTGATGAGGGTGTGAGCGCATAGCACTCCCCCTCCTTCGTGAGAAAGCCCAGGATCGTGAGATTGTCCGCCAGGATGCGGATACCGCGCTGCGGGCACTGGCAAAGCGTCGCGATCTCCGCGGCAGTCGCTGGAGTATTGCCAATGGCGGTGAACAAACCCAGATCAATCGCGGCCTTCAATGCCGCCGATTTCTGAAAAGCATTGATCGTTTCAAAGAAGAGTTGGGGAGAGGGGGCGGTGGATAATTCAGACATAATAAAAGACAATAAACGAGAGAGTACGTGGCTGCCACCCTAACGCAGCCTTCACCCGAAAACGCCCGGCTAAATAAAGATTTAGTGGCCGTCATACACACACGCTCGCATGGTTCCATCTGAATAGGCTCGATCTCTATTCAGGCTCAGTCGCATCCCAAATTACCCCGCCATCATGGAATCCCCCGCACCTGAAAGCCAGACCAAGCAGCCGGTAAGCCGCCACGTCCTTTTCTGCCTTTTGCCCCATTCTCTCTTTGTCATGCTGGCCTTGGGTGTTTGGGGCGGAGGCTGGTGGCTGCTGCTGCCGATTGTCTTTTTGCAGGTCGCACTGCCGCTGCTGGACTGGATCACCGGCTGGCAGGATGACGCTCACTTTGACAAGTCCGAGTTCTCCGCAGCACATCTGGCCGTGCTGCACTGGAACACCCGGCTCTACGCCTTGTTCTACATGGCCTCAGTCGTCTGGCTGGCCATGTCCCTGGATCGTTTCAATGCCATGGAAATTGGCATCCTGATCGCCTCTGCCAGCCTTCTGGGCGGCATCGGTTTTGGCGCGGCGCATGAGCTGCTGCATGGGAAGGACGCGCTTGATCAAATCACGCAAAGGCTGCTCACCACCTTCTTGTTCTACCCACACTACAAGCTCATTCACATCCGCAGCCATCACGTCCACGCCGGAACGGATCAGGATGAAAACACCGCCTGGATGAACGAAAGCATCTACTCCTACATCTTCCGTACCATTCCCGGCAGCATGATCCGCTGCTGGAAAATGGAGGCACGCCGCTGCAATGGTGAGGGCCTGCTGAAGAACAAAATGCTCATCTACGCCCTGGGCCAGGTGGCGCTCCTGACCGGCCTGTTCCTGGTTTCAGGCCCGAACGGAACGCTGTTCTATCTGGCTCACATTCTTGGCGCACACATCGTCCTCGAGTCGGTCAATTACATCCAGCACTACGGCCTCATGCGCCAAAAGACGAACGGTGAATATGAGAAGACCGGCGCGGAGCACTCCTGGGACACCTACCACTTTTTCTCCAGCTACATCACCTTCCGCGTCGGCCACCACTCCTATCACCACATCGCGGTGAAGCCCTACTACCTCCTGGACCCCGAGCCCGAAGCCCCCAAGCTTCCGGTCGGTTACTTCTGGGCCATCGCCATGGTGCTGCTGCCCCCATGGTGGCGCCATGTGATCAATCCCAAGCTGAATGCGGCTGCCGTGCCGGCCGCCTAGCTGACGACCTTCTTCACAAAGCAGGCCTTCAGGCCGATCGCGATCCCGTCCATCTTGCAGGAGATCTCGTGGTCGCCGTCCACCAGACGGATGGGCTTGGATTTGGTGCCCACCTTGAGCACTTCATTGGAGCCCTTGAGCTTCAGATCCTTGATCATCGCCACGATGTCACCGTCTGCCAGCACCGCACCATAGGCATCCTTCACCACGCGTTCCGCTTCGGGCTCGTCTGCCACAGCCTCCTTCGGCCACTCGTGACCGCAGGTCATGCATTCATAGCGGTCGGCGTGGTCCAGGACATCATTCATCTCGCACATCGGGCAGGCAGGTTGGCTCATAGGCAATGACCAAACACTTCACGGGCATGAAACTCAAGTGCTGACTTAAGTTCGGCAATTTCAGCGCATGAACTCGCCAAATTTAATCGTTACCTTGCGCCCATGAACATCCGCCCCCTCCTTGCCCCTTTCCTCCTCATCAGTACTGCGGCTTTTGCTGCTGACCTTCCCAAGATCCCTTCCAAGCCCATCGCCGAAAAGAAGGAACTGCTCTTCTCCGATGACATGAACGGCAGCGAGCACGACAAGCGCTGGCACCGCGTGGTGGACACCTTCGTCTTTGAAAACAACGCCCTCAAAGGCACGCAGACCCGCGTGAAGGACGAGCCCTCCAAGGATGGCAAGTCCGTCATCACCGCGCATGCCGCAGTCTATGGCCTGGAAGTCCCCACCAAGGACACCGTGATCGAGGTGAAGATGCGCTTCGACGGCTGCACGATGATGGATGTGGAATTCGACGACCGCAAATACACCGCCGCCCACTACGGCCACCTCTGCCGCGCCCAGATCCGTCTGGACAAGGTGACCATCATGGATGAGCGCGAAGGCAGCCAGAACATGATCATCAAGGAGCTCCGCAAGGACCCCGCCAAGAAGGACGAAGTGAACAAGCTCATGGCCGGCAAGAGCGCCACCTTCCCCGTGAAGCTGGAGCAGAACAAGGAATACACCGTCGTGGTGGAAACCGTGGGCGATGAAATGCGCGTGAGCATCGATGGCAAGGCCGTGGCCTTCCTCAAGTCCGCCGGCATTGGTCACGAAACCAAGTCCAAGATCGAACTCGGCGTCGCCGGTCAGAGCGGCTGGTTTGACGACATCAAGGTCTGGAACGCCGTTCCCGCGAAATAAGCAAACTTCAAAGTCTCACGAAGCGCGGGGTGCGGCACCTCGCGCTTTTTTTATGCTCATCACCACGCGGTATCCAAGCAGCAGCGCCAGCACCACCGCGAAGAAGAATGGATACGTCACATCCGACTTCACGATGATCCAGTAGTGCAGCACACCGCCGATGGTGATGTAATAGGTGAGGCGATGCAGCTGCGCCCAGCGCGGGCCTCCGAGCTTCTTGATCATCGCATTGGTGGAGGTGACCGCCAGCGGCACCATCAGCAGAAAGCTGAACATGCCGATGGCAATGAAGGGCCGCTTGTACACATCCCCCACCACGGTTCCCAGCTGCCAGTCACGATCATAGGCCAGATAGGTGAGCAGGTGCGCGAGTCCATAAAAGAACGCATAGAGCCCCAGCAGGCGGCGCTGCTTGAGCAGCCAGTTCCAGCCATAGATTTTTCGCAGCGGCGTCACCAGCAGCGTGAGCATGAGGAAGACCAGCGTCAGCACACCCGTGGCCCGCGTGACGAACTCCACCGGATTCGCGCCCAGCTTGCCGCGCCAGCCGTCGATCAGGATGAGCACGGCGGGCAGCAGCCCATTGAAGACAAAAAGCTGCCGGTGAAATCGTGTGTCTGCGCTGAAGGTCATACTGGTCAAAAATCCACGCTGAGGTCCATTCCTTGGTACAGATGCGCCACCTGCTCCGCATAGCCGTTGAACATGAGCGTGGGCCGTAAGCCCATCTCGCCGATGCGCCGCTCATGCGCCTGAGACCAGCGCGGGTGATCCACCTTGGGATTCACATTCGAGTAGAAGCCGTACTCCCCCGGATTCGCGAGACTCCAGGTGGTGGGCGGCTCGCGGTCCATCAGCGTGATCTTCACCACCGACTTGATGCTCTTGAAGCCATACTTCCACGGCACCACCAGCCGCACCGGCGCCCCGTTTTGATTCGGCAGCGTCTTGCCATACAGCCCCGTGGCCAGCAGCGTCAGCGGGTGCATCGCTTCATCCAGCCGCAGGCCTTCCACATAGGGAAGATCGATGCCGGCATAGCGCGAATCGGGCATCTGCTTGATGTCATAATAAGTCTCAAACGCCACATGCGTCGCCGCGCTCTGCGGTTCCACCAGGTTCAATAATTTGGACAGCGGAAAACCCACCCATGGGATGACCATCGACCAACCCTCCACGCAGCGGAAACGGTAGGTGCGCTCCACGGATTCAAACTTGAGCAAGTCCGCCAGATCAAACGTGCGCGGTTTCTGCACCAGTCCGCCGACCTGCACGCTCCACGGATCCGTCACAAAATTCTTCGCCTTCGCAGCCACCTCGGATTTGTCCGTCGAAAACTCGTAGTAGTTGTTGTAGCCCGCGATGTCGGTGAACGAGTTCACCTTCTCATCCGCCCCCAGAGCCGTCTGCAATGCAGGCTCCGCCACCGTGGCGATGGCGGCTCCCGTGTTCGCCACCTCGGGCCGTGGACTGAAGGTGCGGTACAGCCCCGCCGTGGCCAGCGTGGAGCCCGCCCAGATGGCCGACTTCATGAAGAAGCGCCGGTTCAGAAATGTCTCCTCAGGTGTGACCTCGCTGGAGGGAATGTGAGAACGATCTTTCATGGCGGACAAAGCATGCAGTTCCAGGTGTGAGGCGCAGGCGGCGGTTCTATTCCCGCACAACGAATGCCAACTGGCAAGTTGCATCCGCCACCATCATCTCGCAGGCTTTGCCCTTCCATGTCACTCCTCGAACGCCTCTTCTCCATCGGCCCGGTCCGCAAAGCCATCTGGCAGCTGTGGTATCCCTACCTCACACGGCGGCTGCGCAGCGAAGAAGTGCTGTTTTTGAACTACGCCTTTGAAACCGATCCGCCCGTGGGCCTGAAGCTCGACCCCGCAGACGAACCGAATCGCGCCTGCATCCAGCTCTACCATCACGTGGCCACCCAGGTGGATCTGCAGGGCAAGAACGTGCTGGAGGTGAGCTGCGGCCATGGCGGCGGCGCCTCCTGGCTCACGCGCACGCTGCATCCTGCGAGCTACACGGGGCTCGATCTCAATCCCACCGGCATCGCCTTCTGCAAGAAACGCCATCAGGTGCCGGGCCTCCGCTTCGTGCAGGGAGATGCGCAGTCCCTCTCCTTCCCGCCGCAAACGTTTGATGCCGTGATCAATGTCGAAGCCTCACACTGTTATCCTGACTTCCCCGGCTTCCTGACCAAAGTCGCACGCGTGCTGAAAACGGGCGGTCACTTCCTCTACGCCGACTTTCGCTTCCGCGATCAATGGGCCGAGTGGGAGCAGGCCATCGCCCAATCACCGCTCGATATCGTGCAGACCCGTGACATCCGCGCCGAGGTGCTGCGCGGCATGGAGATCAATGCCGTACGCAGCGAGGCTCTCATCTGCCAGCGACTGCCCAAGTTTCTGCACTCCCTGGGCCGCGACTTTGCCGGACTGCCGGGCGCGCGCGTGTATGAGGCGCTGAAGTCTGGCGAGCTCTCCTACCGCTCCTGGTGCTTTCGCAAGCCGTGATCAGGCCCCGATGGCCAGCCAGTCGAACTCCACTGAAAACACCCGCGACGCATCCCAGGTGGAGATGACCGCCTGAAAGCCGAACTCGGTGACGTTCACTGCTTTCACCGTGATGCGCGAGCTTTCCCGCCGGTCCATGTCGAATCCCGTGAGGCCGAGATGCACGACGGGGATGGTCGAAAAGGGTGAATCAAACACGACATCCAGAACGAAACTCCGCGGCTCCGCAAAGTCCGGATAAACCACATCAAGCGTCCAGCCTGGAGTGAGGATTCCGACACCGACATTGGCCGACAGGACTTTCCAGGGAACAGTGGATGAATACATGCGACCAAAGTAGAGCAGCATCCGGGCCGGACACCACCCTCATTGTTGTCACACTGAAAATGAGGCCTCGCGCACTCGGCATCACGCCACCACTTCCAGCAGCGCTTTCTGAATGTTGTTTTTCCCGGACTTCGGAAACGGACGCGGCATCGGCTGGGCATTCCCGTTTTCATCAATCGTCCGGCAGCGCAGCTCGTACTTTCCAGGTGCAAGCTTGACCGGTTTCGCCGTCCAGCGGCACAGCGTGTGCCGCAGCGGCCACTGGCGCGGCTTGCGCGTCGTGGGATCAAACTGCACCGGATGCAGCGGCGCTCCTTGAAATCCCGCAATGCCGCTGCCATCAAACGGCACAATTTGCGCCTCCTGCCACGGCGCCTGGGTGAAGTGCGGATCATTCGCAGGCAGCGGTGTGCTCACATTGCGCAGCCAGTACTGCACCTGCTTGAGACCTGAGATGCCCACCTGCGCATTGCCATGCAGTGTGAGCTCATCCTTCGCGCTGAGCTTGTCCGGCAGATCGCCAAAACGCGCGAAGGTCTTGAGCCACGAGTTGATGTCGTTGTTGCCGTTCGCGTAGGTGTCGTCGGACTGATGCGCGTTGGTAAAACCGATGCGCTGCAGCCACTTCACCGATTTGAAACCGTAAGCCTCCGGCACAATCATGCGCACCGGGCCGCCGCGCTCACCGGTGAGAAATTCACCGTTGAGCTTGTAGCAAAGGATTACCGGCAGTTCGCCGGGCGGGTCTTCAAACACGCGGTTCATCGGCAGGTAGCATTTGAAGATCTGCTTCGGGTCTTCGTTGTGATGGCCGTGATACCAGACGTGGCGCAGGTTTTCCACCGGGCCGCACTGCCACAGCACATCGCGCAGCGGTACGCCCTCCCACAGGCCGTGGCCCAGCGGATCTGCAAGGTTGTTGCAGGTGATGACTTTCAAATAACTGACCGCCTTCGTCTTCGCGATCTCCATGAGCTTTTCAAACGTCAGCGCCGTCCCATCGCTGCGCAGCATAGGCCGCTCGATCTTCGCGTTGCTCGCTGCATCAGCGACGACTTCAAGCTGCCACGTTTCGCGCACCATGCCGATCTCCCGCTGCTTCTCGATGGGCAGCTTGTACGGCAGCGGATTGCCGCGCTCCACATTGTAAAAATCTCCCGAAGGCGTGATACAGCAGCCGCCTTCCACACACACGGGACCCGTCTTTTTCCCAGCCCCCTGCACTTCCGCGTTGGCGAGCACCGCAGCCCCCGCAGCGCCGAGCTTGAACAGCTCACGGCGGGAGAATGATTTGGACTTCATGCCGATGATTTAAACCCGGACTGCCGGCGAAAGACAAGCCCTCAGTCTGGCAGCTTGTTGGCCGCAGGCGCAGGAGGCGCTGCACCTTGCACCTTCACGCCATTGCCTGCGTTTTCCAGGGTGGGATCAAAGGCAAATTCAAAGATGGCCCCATCCAGCTTGTTGAGAAGGTACTCCTGCAGCAGATCTGCATCGTCAGAAAACATCGCCTCCAGCCAGGCCCGGCCTTCCGGCTCATCGAGTTTGCCGCCGCTGATGGTCAGCATGCCATGCTCCTTCCCACGGGCGGCTGTGATCGCCGAAATGCGCTTTTCCAACTCGCTCAGAAACTCAGGCGCTTCCATCCTCTCCTCAAACTGCTTCGTCAAGGAGACCATTTCTGCACTCTTCATCAGCTCCTCGGGAGAGGCGTCTTTGTAGCGGCGGATGAAGTCATCCACCTTGCGGCGCACGGCTGCAGACACCTGCCTGGGCCGGTAATGCTTGGGTGGCTGCGCATCATCTGTGGGAACAGTTTCCGCAGGAGGAGGAGCAGCAGCCTTTACAGGGACCGGCTTTACAGCCACAGCAGAAGGCTTGGGTCTGGCTGGCTGCCAGTTAAGCCACACCAGCGCAAAGAACACCCCCGAGGCCAGCAGTAGGACAAGGTGCTTGTTCATAAACGGTGGAGCGGATTATTTCGTCTGAAAGTACCCGCGCTGCTTCGCGCTGATCGGCAGGCCCAGCTTTTCCATGACCTTGAGCATGTCCTCCCACACGGCGCGCTTGGCACGAATGCCGTCCCCCGTTTGCTCTTCCCGCAGCAGATAGGAAGGATGGTAGGTCACCATGGTCGGAATGCCGCCGGTGCTGTGAAACTTTCCACGCAAACCGCCGACCGTTCCAGGGATGCCGAGCCCCTCAGCTGCCGTGGCACCCAGAGCCACGATGACCAGCGGCTTGATGAGATCAATCTCGGTGAGGACGAAGGGCACGCAGGCGCGCATCTCTTCGGCGGTGGGCTTGCGGTTGCCACTGCCCTGATTGTCCATGGCTGGACGAAATTTGCAGATGTTGCTGATGTAGACCTTCCGGCGTTCGAGCCCCATGGCCTTGATGATGGCGGTGAGCTTCTGCCCCGCCGGACCCACGAACGGCTCGCGCAGTTTTTCCTCCTCTGCTCCGGGGGCTTCGCCCACAAACATCAGCGATGCCAGCGGACTCCCCACGGCAAAGACCATCGTCTTGCGCAGGCTGCTCATGGAAAGCGCAGGCTCCCATGTCTCCGCCATCGCGCGCAAAGCCGCGAGCTTTTCTTCGACCGTCTCCCCCGCCACTTCGAGCAGTTCCGCCTTCTTCGTTTCCGGCGGCGGAGTCTCGCGCAGGATGCGCGCGGCAGGCGCAGGTGCCGCAGCAAAAGATCGGGACGGCTCCGGCACTGGAGCAGCACGCACCACAGGCTCACGTACAACACCCTTCAGCCTCTCCATCGTCCCCGGCCGCAGCGCGACGTGCGTCTTCCCCAGCATCTGGCGCTGCTGAAGGTGCTGTTTGAGGAGTTGAGAGGCGGCGGACATGTTTAAGCATGACGAATGCAGAGATTCAGTCATTCGTCATTCTGATTTCGTCATTCGTCATTGCTTCCGGGAGAGCCGCATGTCCATCCACACGGCGAGAATCAGCACCACGCCACGCGCGATGAACTTCCTCTCCGGCGGCACGGACATCAGCGTCATGCCATTGAGCAGGCAGGCGATGATTAGGGCACCGAGCAGCACTCCCAGAACGTTGCCACGCCCGCCGCGCAGGCTGACACCGCCGATCACACAGGCGGCCACGGCATCGAGTTCCATCAGATCTCCCACGGTGGTTGTGGATGAGCCAGCGTAGGCAGTCTGCATGAAGCCCGTCATGGCCACGATGGCCCCCATGCCGCTGTAGGCGGCGATCACGCTGCGTTTCATCGGCACTCCAGAAATCAAGGCCGCCTCCGCGCTGCCGCCGATGGCATACAGGTGCCGCCCCAGCGCCGTGTGCTGCGTCACCGCATACACGATCAGCGTCACCCCGCCGAGAATGAGCGAAGGCAGCGGAATGCCGCGAAACTGCCCCGTGACGAGCACAAACAGCGCGATGGCCTGCGCAGTGATGAACAAACGCATGAACGCCATCTCCCTGTCCTCCACCGCAAAGCCATGCTCCAGACGGCGTTTGCGCGCACTGAGCGTAGTGAACACCAGCGCAAGCACAAGCCCCGCCGCCAGCAACCAGCCCAATTGCACCGGCAGGTAGTAGGTGGTGAGGAGCGAGTAGAGATTGCTCTGCCCGCCCGGTGCCACCGGCACGGTGGCGTTGTCGATCACCAGCCAGAAAAGACCTTTGAAAATCAGCAGCGCTCCGAGCGTGACAATGAAGGCAGGCATGCGCTCGCACACGATGAAGGCCCCCATGGCCATCCAGATTAAAACCCCGCAGAGAAATCCCACCCCTAGCGCGGCAGGCGCTGGCAGGTGATAATGAAACACCAGCACACTCGCGATGCCGCCGAGCAAACCTACCCCGCTGCCTGCCGACAGATCAATGTGCCCCGGCAGCAGAATGAGCAGCATGCCCATCGCCAGCGTGGCGGTGATCGAAAGCTCGGTCACCAGCATGGACAAATTGCGCGCTCCCAGAAACGCCGGCTCCTTGATGGCAAAAAACGCACAGATCGCGAGCAAGGCGATGGCGATGGGCAGTTCTCGAAAGCGGAAGTTCACGCGGGCTTAGTTCTGCGAAGACATAAAGATGCCAAGGATGATCAGGGCGATGATGACCGCGATGGTGATCTTCACCCAGCTCAGCGGGTATTCGCCACCGATCTTGCCCGTAGCTCCATTCACGGTGACTTGATAAGTCTTCGTGCCATAGGTGTAAGTCAGCAGCCACACCGGCAGCAGCACATGCTTGAAGGTTTGCGCGCTGTAGTCCGGGGAGATTTGCAGGTTGCGGCTGGTATCTCCGGGGATCTGCTCGGTGCACTGGCCGCGCAGGATGTTGTCCATTCGATTGCGTGAATCCTGCGCCGCCTGAATGAGATCGATCTGATACTGCTCCACCACCCAGCCGGAGAGATAGCCCGGGTCATAGGGCAGCAGATCCGTGGTGGTGGGAAACGGCTGCAGCTTTTCGAGCAATGCCGTGTGCACGCCTTTCGAAGCAGGGACGAGCACATCATCGAAATCACTGCTGACATGACCGGACGCATACTCCCAGCGGGTATGCCGCGTGCGGTTCCCTTTGCTGTCGGTGGTGTAGTAATAGTAGCCTGCCTCCGCCTCCCACGGGCATTCCGCATGCGCATCAAAGGTCCAGTAGGGCAGATACATGCCATGCAGCGTGTCCGTCATGGCTTTCTGCCCGAGGGCGTTTGGCGCCCAGAAATGGCTGGCATACCAACGGCGGATGTCCTCCCGCACCTGGCTTTCAGATATCTTGAATGGCAGCTGGCTGCCGGGCCGGATCGGCGTGCCGACATCATCCACGGCGATGATGGCCGGCGAACCGCAAAAGTCGCAGCGCTGCGCCACCCGCTTTTCATCGAAGACGGAAATGGCATGGCAGCTCTGGCACTTCACCGTCTTGCGCACCGCCGCCCAACCGCGCTGGTCGTCTGGAATGGCCCGCAGCATGGCCACGAGATCATTTTCTTCCACCAGCGAGCCGTCGTTCTTAAGCTCAGCCGGAGACACCGTGCCGCAATACGGGCAGACCAGCGCATGCTTCGCAGGCGTCCAGACTGCCTCGGCACCGCAGGCCGGACAGGCAAACTTGGAAATGGCGGTGACTTCAGACATATAAGGCGCGTGGGTGAAAGCTGCCCGATTAACCGGAGAAAACCAAAGCCTGTCCATTCCAAAAACCGGCAGAAAATAAATCCCGGCTTGCCTTGGGCCCCGCCGACTCCTCAGAATGCGGGCATGAAGCAACTCCTGCTGCTCGCCGTCCTGCTCCTGATTCAATCCGCACCCGCCGCCACCGTCAAAGACCGCGAGGGCGCGGTGCGGGGTGACAAGGCCCGGCTGGAAAACGACCCCCGCTGGAACTGGAATGACGTGGACGGCGGCTTCCGTCTGGCCAAGACCACCGGCAAACCCCTGCTCGTGGTGCTGCGCTGCCTGCCCTGCATGTCCTGCGCCGGCATTGACGCCAGTGTGCTGGAGGAGCAGGAACTCGTGCCCCTGCTCGATCAATTTGTCTGCGTGCGCATCATCAATGCCAACGCACTCGACCTCTCCCGCTTCCAGTTTGACTACGATCTCTCCTTCTCTGCAATCCTCTTCAATGGCGACGGCACCATCTACGGCCGCTATGGCTCCTGGCTGCACCAAAAGGACCCGCTGAACAAAACCACCGCCGGTTTCAAGAAGGCGCTCGAAGCCGCGCTGGCCATTCACCAAGGCTACCCCGCCAACAAAGCCGCACTCAGTGGCAAGCAGGGCGGACCCACACCTTACCAGACGCCCATCGAATTCCCCGCACTCGCAGGCAAGTACCAGAGCAAGCTCGACTGGAACGGCAAAGTCGTGGCCAGTTGCGTCCACTGCCACATGGTGGGCGATGCCTTTCGGGCCTACTACCGTGGCCAGAACAAGCCCGTGCCGGTCGAGTGGATCTACCCGCAGCCGTCGATCGAGACCCTCGGCATCACTCTTGCCACCGACGAGGTCGCCAAAGTGGAGGCCGTGGCAGACGGTTCTGCCGCCAATGCCGCCGGAATCCAAGCAGGCGACATTTTCACCCATCTCAACGGCCAGCCCTTGGTTTCCATCGCCGACGTGAGCTGGGTGCTGCATCGCTCGCCCGACTCGGGTTCCCTCCCCGCCACAGTCCAGCGCAGCGGCAAGGAAACCGCCGTCACCCTCGATCTCCCTGCCGGCTGGCGCTTGAAGTCAGACATCGGCAAGCGCGTGGGCACCTGGCCCATGCGGGCGATGGCCTTTGGCGGCATGAAAATGGACGACATCCCCGATGAGGAACGCACCGCCCTCGGCCTGGACAAGACCCAGATGGCCCTGCGTATCTTCCACGTGGGCGAGTTCGGCCAGCATGCGGCCGCCAAGAAAGCGGGATTTAAAAAGGACGACATCATCATTCAGATCAGCGACCAGAAACAGCGCCTCACGGAAAGCGCCCTCATCGGCGATCTGCTCCTGCACCACCTTCCCGGAGAGAAAATCCCCGCCATCGTGCTGAGAGGCCAGGAGCGGGTGGAGCTGAATCTGCCGCAGCAGTAGCCGAAACCAGCCCTTTTCCGGGCGTTTCCGGCCCATTTCCCCCCGAAAATTCCCGGTTGCATTCTAAAGAGCGGCTTCCATACTCCCCGCCCCCTGCGAGTCGTCATCCATTCGCCGTTGGTCTCCGCGCCTGCCTCTCTTCGAGATGTGCAGGGTTCTCGCCCGGAGGTAACCCGGCCGTTAGTGTTAACACAAATCCTATGTCAGTACGTCTTGCCCGATTCGAGATGCCTTCCCGCCTTGTGAAAAACGAGGCCACGGCAACCGAAACATACGCCCAGTTCACTGCCGAACCCTTCGACAAAGGTTACGGTCACACAATTGGCAACTCCCTCCGCCGCGTCCTTCTCTCCTCCCTTGAAGGCGCATCCATCACCTCCGTGAAAATCCGCGGTGCGGAACACGAATTCACCACCCTCCCGGGCGTGCTCGAAGACGTCGTTCAGATCATCCTGAACCTCAAGAAGGTCCGCTTCAAGCATCACAGCGATGCCAAGGAGCCCCGCCTGCTTTCCATCATTGCTGACAAGGAAGGCGCCGTCACCGCCGGTGACATCAAGGACGACAACCACTACGAAGTCATCAACAAGGACCTCGTGATCTGCACGCTGGACCGCAAAACGAAGTTCGAATGCGAATTCGAAGTGCGCGTCGGCCGTGGTTTCTCCACCTGGGAAGAAAACAAGCGCGTTGACACCCCCATCGGCGTCATCCCGATCGACTCCATCTACAGCCCCGTCACTCGCGTGAAGTACGGCGTGGAAAACACCCGCGTCGGTCAGAACACCGACTATGACAAGCTGGTGCTCGACATCTGGACCGACGGCCGCATCACCCCGCAGGACGCCCTCCTGCAGTCTGCCGCCATCCTGCGCCACCACCTCGACGTCTTCGTCAACTATGACGACAAGGCCATCGAGTTCGAAGCCGCACCGGAAGCTCAGAGCGAAGAAAACAGCGAGCTGCGCAAGCTCCTGAACATGAGCGTCAACGAGATCGAACTCTCCGTCCGCGCCGCCAACTGCCTCAACAACGCCAACATCACGAGCGTCGGCCAGCTGGCCATGAAGACCGAAGGCGAAATGCTTCGTTACCGCAACTTCGGCAAGAAGTCCCTCACCGAGATCAAGGAAAAGCTCGCAGAGCTTGGTCTGTCTCTCGGCATGAAGTTCGATCCAGCGCTGCTTGAGGCCACCCCTGGCGGTGTCTCCCTCCTCGCCCGCAGCAGCATGATCGGCGACGACGATGAAGAAGCCGACTCCCTCGACTTCACCAAGCTCGTGGACAGCCATCTGCCAGACGCAGACGACGAAGACGAGTAATCAATCACAGACAGAATTTTAGACAGACCCATTTAGGACATGAAACACGGAAGAAAAATCGTCAAACTTCAGCGCAAACAGGATCACCGCGACGCGCTGCTCATGAATCTCACCTGCTCCCTCATCGAGCACCGCCGGATTCGCACCACACTGGCCAAGGCCAAAGCCCTCCGCCCTTACGCAGAGAAGCTCGTCACCCTCGGCAAGCGCGGCACCCTGCATGCTCGCCGCACCGCCCTCTCCTCACTCCGTCACAAAGACATGGTGAAGAAGCTCTTCGAAGAGATCGCCGTGGCCTCCAAGGACCGCGTCGGTGGCTACACCCGCATCACCAAGCTCGGCCAGCGCCGCAGCGACTCCGCTCCGATGGCCTACATCGAGTGGGTGGACGCCTACGTGCCAAAAGCCGCCCCGGCCCCTGAGCCTGAAGTCGCAGCCGAGCCTGTGGCCGAAGAAGCAGCACCAGCCAAAAAGGCTCCTGCCAAGAAGAAGGCCGCTCCGAAGAAGAAAGCCGCCGCTGCTGAATAAGCAGGCGTCTCTCAACGAGAAACCATCCAACGCGGGAGTCGCAAGACTCCCGCGTTTTTTTGTGCCCTCCTGGCGCGGCTGCAGCCGCATTCCTTCTTCTTTTAGCGCAGGCTCACCAAAACATGAGAACCCGGCATACCGGTATCAGCTTGACCTCTTGCATGCCGCCTGACTTCGCGTTCCATGAGCCACCATGGAATCCACCATCAAGATCGCCCTCGTTGGCGCCGGCATGTTCGGCGGAGATGTTCACGCGCGTGCTTACGCGGACTTGCAGCGCTTCGGCATCGCCGGACAGCTGGCCCGTGTCGGCCTCGACAAATACTCGCGCGAACTCGCCGGAGTCAAATTTGACCTCGTCGCCGTCGCCACCCGCAGCGAAAAGTCCGCGCTCAAAGCCGCAGCGGCCTTCAAAGACCTCACCGGCCACGAGCCGCGCGCCTTCCACGGTGACGCCCCCTGGGATGACATCCTGGCCGCCTTTCCTGATCTTGATGTGATGGCCGTGGCCACCCCGGATCATCTGCACACGCAGCCCATTCTCGCCGCGCTGGCCAAAGGGGTGCACGTCTTGACCGAGAAGCCCATGTGCCTCTCCATTCAGGAGTCGGACGAGATCATCGCAGCGGCCAAGGCCAGGAACCTCATCGTCGCCGTGGACATGCACAAGCGCTACGACCCCGACCACCTGCGCATCCGCGATGACATTCAGAACCGCATCGGCGCGCCGCTCTATGGCACCGCCTATCTTGAAGAACCGCTCGAAGTCAGCACCAGCACCTTCAAATGGGTGGAAAGCAGCGACCCCTTCAGTTACGTCGGCCCCCATTGGACAGACCTGATCTGGAGCTACTACCACAGCAAGCCGGTTTCCCTGACCGCTGTGGGCCAGAAGAAGCGCCTGATCCGCGATGGCATCAATGCCTTCGACGCCGTGCAGGTGCGTGTGGATTTCGACAACGGCATGTCGATCAACTTCCATAACAACTGGGTGACTCCCGCCGATTTCGAAGGTCCGGTGAACCAGGGTCACGAAATCGTCGGTGCTGACGGCAAAGTCGAAAGCGACCAGCAGTACCGTGGTTTTCGCTGGTGGAATCAGGGCGGAGGCTCACGCACGAGCAACAACCACTTTACCCGCGAAGTAACCCGCCCCGACGGCACCAAAGGCTACATAGGTTACGGAGTGGATAGTTTGACTGTAGGCTTGGTCGCCGTCTGCCGAGTCAAGTTTGCCAAAGAATCCCGGGACGATGTAGCCGGACTCTATCCGACCGCTGAAGACGCCCGCATTACCTGCGCCATGGTAGATGCAGCGGCGCGTGTCCGGGATCTTAACTGGAAATACATGCAGGAAGGCAAAGGAGCGACAGTTACAGCCCGTTTTGACCAAAACGGCATAACTATCATAGACCCAAATGCCACCGTGGTATTCCAGAGCATTTACGATAAGGCTCTTTAACTTCAAATCAGGGAATAGACTTAGAGTTCGCCGCTTGACTTTAGGCTAACTTTTTCATAAACAAGAAATTGTACCCTGATAAATAAAACAAATGATCCTATCCTCCTCCCAACTTCGCCGCGCCGCTGCACTTCAAGAAAAAATCGAAGGCTTCCAGCAGGAGCTGGCACAGCTCCTTGGCGGCTCCTCCAAGTCCTCCGCTGCACCAACACCCGCAGGTGAGAAGCCAGCCAAAAAGAAGCGCGTCATGTCCGCTGCTGCTCGCAAGAAAATCGCTGATGCTCAGCGCAAGCGCTGGGCCAAGCAGAAAGGCGAAACGCCTGCTACTGCTGAAAAGAAGGCCAAGTAAGTTACCTATCCACAGATAACACCGTAATAAGAAGGCCCCAGTCCGTAAGGACTGGGGCCATTGTTTTCGAAGGCGCCACTTAAGTAAATATTTATTTAACAAACATGGGATCCTCTGGATTCCCTTTACTAAGCAGATAGGCCATGAGGTCTAAAATATCGTCCTCCTTGAGCATGAAGAGCAGTCCGGGAGGCATCATGCTGATCTTGCTCTCTTCCGTTTTCACAACTTTGCGGGCATCGACATTGGTGAAGTTATTAGGGTCCATCATGTTAGTGCAAACCATCATGATGTTCTCCTTCATGTTGGCGATGCGACCTATGACCGTGCTGCCGTCCTGAAGCGTGAAGACGGTGCTGCCATACTGATCGCTGATCTCCTTGCTGGGCTCCAGGATATGCTCCAGCAAATCACGCGGGCTGTACTTGCCGGCCACACTGGTCAGATCAGGACCCACGGCCCCACCTTCGTTGTTAAAGCGGTGGCAGGCGAAGCAGGTGGCGGCGCCGAACATGTTGCGGCCATTGGCAAAGTTACGGTTGCCCTCCAGCCCAACCCCCAGCGACTTGCTAAGTTCATCGAGTGTCCAGGCTTTGACGAACTGCATCGGCTTTGCTGTGAAGGATGGTGCTTTGGCCTCTGGCTTGGCATCCAGCACATCCTTGATCGCCAGCTTTTCTTCCTCCGTCATGGTGGACAGCGCGTTCTGCTTGATCTCGCCGATGAAGAGATCAAACGATGCCCCACCTTTGTAGTTCGCAGCGCGCAGGAACCAGCTGAAATAGTCAGCGCGCAGTTCCTTCGTCCAGCCGGCCTTCGCAAAGCGCAGGATGCGGGCGTAGTCGATCTGCTCCTCCTGTGTCGGCGAGCCATTGACCCACGGCTCAGCCTTCGCGACGACGCTGGCGTCTCCCAGATAGACCAGCACCTCGCAAAGGTCACGGTTCAAGGCCGGATCATTCGTGGGAAACAGTGGGGCAAGATGCTTGATCAGCGTCTCCTTCGTTGCCGCATCCGGCTCGCCCATGCGGGTGAAAGCGAGCATGTAATCGCGGAACAGTGTGCCACGATCCAGGCCTTTGAGCGCCTTGAAGTCGATCTTGTTCAGAGCAGCCAGCACCGGCTGCTGCAGCGCTTTGTCACCACCGCTGCTGCGGATGAGGCCCATCAGCGCCGTCAAGGCAGCGCGGGGATTTGTCTCATTGAGCGCCTTGTCCTTCCAAGACGCGATAGGCTGATGCTCCAGCGCGATGCGGGCTGCAAAGCGTGTTTGGCGGTCAGCATCTCCGAGATAAGGCCATGCCGCATCAACCGCTTTGGGATCTTGCCTGCCATGAAAGGTTTCCAGTGTGCGTCGTGCCAGCGGCTTTACTTCAGGCTGCGGGGATGGCTGCACGGAATCCGCTCCCGTGTAAGTCACCCGATACAGTCCCGACTGCACCTTGCGCCCGCCGACGCTCACATACATCGCGCCATCTTTCTTCGAAACTTCAATGTCCGTCAGTGGCAGCGGCGAGGCGCTCATGAACTCCTCGGTCACGCCAGTATAACCACCGCCGTTCGGTGAAAGATGCACGGCATACATTTTGCCATAGCTCCAGTCGCAGATGAAGAGCGCATCCTGATACTTCGCCGGGAACTTCGCGCCGTAGCCAAAGGCCACGCCCGTGGGTGAGCCGGGGCCAATGTCCACCACGGCAGGCAGGCTGTCCTCCCAGCGCGCGGGCCACTTCTTGCTGCAGGTGCGCCAGCCGAACTCGCCGCCGCTCTGCATGAAGCACACGCGGGTGGGGCGGTACCACGGCATGCCGGTGTCCCACTCCATGTCCGCGTCAAAGCCAAAGATGTCCCCATTGCGGTTCATGGCGATGTCGTAGGTGTTGCGCGTGCCGGTGTTCACCAGCTCCCACTTCTTGCCGTCCAGATCGGTGTGCGCCAGCCAGCCGCCGGGGGCCAGCACATCGCGCATGAAGCCACGGCCCAGCAGCATCGGGTAAAGCTGATCCTCCGACCAATGACGGGGGACAAGGCTCGTCTCACAGCTCGGCTCAGGAGTCTGGTTGCCACACATCACATACAGGCTCTTGCCATCTTGGGAAGCGATCACGCCATGCGGCCCATGCTCACCAGCCTTGCCTGGGAAGGAGCGCAGCAGCTCCACAGTGTCGAATTGATCATCACCATTGGTGTCCTTGCAGCGGTAGAGACCGCGCCCCTGATACGCTTCATCATTCACCACCCCATAGAGCGCACCCGCATGATACAGCAGGCCCTGGCAGTGACCGAAGTCGATGCTGAGCTTTTCCACCTTCGTCTCACCCGGGCTGCCATTCAGCGCCGGTGGTGTGATGCGGTAAAGCGCGCCATACTGGTCGCTGCAAATCATGCGGCCTTTGTCGTCCTGAGTCATGGAGACCCAGGAGCCCTCCTGCGCCTTCGGCACGGAATACAGCAGCTCCACCTTGAAGCCTTTGGCGATCTTGACCTTGTCAGCCGGCGTTGCTTGATCGGCCAGCTGCGCAAACGACGCCGTCGCGCCGAGCAGAAGAGGAATGAGAATGGTTTTCATGCTTGGATGGTGATGAAACTGACTGCCTTGCTCCGAGCTACTTCATGAGCTCCTTGACCTTGCCTTCGATGGCGTCGGCCCACATCTGATACCCTTGAGCGCTGAGATGAAGCAGGTCGGGCATGATTTCCTTCGGCAGGGTGCCATCGGGCTTCAGGAACGTGTTGCCGATGTCCATGTAGAAGACGCGTTTGTTGTCGGCGAAGCCGGAGATGAGGTTGTTGGTGGCCACGTTCTGCTTGCGCATCGCATCCTCCTTGGTGGCACCTCGTGGAAAGATGCCCAGCAGCAGCACCTTCGTCTCCGGCAGTTTCTTGTTCAGGATGTCGAGGATCATCTTCACGCCCTCGGCGGTCTGTTCGGCGCTGCTGGCGTACGCCACACCGCCATGCTCGGCAGCCGGGCGGCCTTGATGCCCCGTGTTGTTGGTGCCGATCATGAGCACCACAAGCTTCGGCTTGATGCCGTCAAAGTTGCCGTTCTGCAGACGCCAGATCACATGCTCGGTGCGGTCACCGCCGATGCCGAAATTCGCCGCCTTGAGCGGTTCCCACGTTTTGACCCAGACATCCTTGCCATTTTTTTCCCAGCCTTGGGTGATCGAGTCGCCCAGAAACACCAGCTGCGCCTCGCCCTTTTTGGAAATGGCGTTGAAGCTTTCGTGCCGTTTCATCCAGCCCGCATCACGCGGCTTGGGGTCGATGGCGAGATTCTTGGCCGTTTCAGCAAAGCTGGTGGCGGCGATACACAGGGAGGCGAGCAGGAGGGTGCGGAGTTTCATGGTCAGTGGCGGCGATGATGCCGGGAAGCCATGAAACTCGCAAGCCGCGAATGTTATTTCACGCCTTCAATGCCCAGTCGAGCAGCGCCTGTGCGTCACGCCAGACGCCTTCGTGGCTGTCGTTGAGGATGACCACGATGCGGCGGCGGCCGTTGCGCTCGCCGGTGGCCACCAGGCAGTAGCCCGCAGCCTCGGTGTAGCCGGTTTTCATGCCATCGCAGTAGCTGGCGGTGCGCAGCACTCGGTTGGTGTTGGCCAGTTCGATGACCTTACCATCAGGCTTGGTAAACTTGAAACTCTGCAGCTTCACGATCGCTCGGATGTCCGGCAGCTTGTCCGCCGCCTTGGCGATCATCGCCAGATCACGCGCCGTGGAGTAGGGATCTTCATCCGTGAGTGACGGCAGACCGTGCGGATTGACGAAGTGCGTGTTCTTCAGGCCGAGCGCCTGCGCACGTGCGTCCATTTTTTCCGCAAAGGCGGCCACGCTGCCGGCATTGTCACGCGCCAGCGCCTGCGCGATGTCGTTGGAGCTCTTCACCAGCATGGCGGTCAGCAGCATGCGGCGGGTGTATTGCTCCCCCACCTTGAGGCCGATGCGCACCGGAGCACACTGGGTGTCCGCCAGTTCAATGGTGACCACTTTGTCGAGGTCTCCCGCTTCCACCACGAGCAGGCCGGTCATGATTTTCGTCGTGCTGGCGATGGCCCCACGCAGGTCCGGGCTCTTTTCAAACAGCACATCATCATTCTCAGGATCAATGACGATGCAGCGCCCGGCGGTGATCTGGGGAATGGAACCCCGCAGATTTTTGATCTCAATCTCACGGCGCACCTTCTTCGTTTTCTCGATCTCATCGGCGAGCTGAGTCTCCAGCTTCTTCTTCAGCTGTGCCACCGCCGCCTCACGCGCGGCGATGTCCGCCTTAGCCTGCGCGATCATCTGCTTCTCTCCAGCAAAATCCTGCTCGCGCTTGGCGATGGCCGCGGCTTTCGCCTCGATCTCCTCCTCCCTCCATTGCAGCTGCTGCTCACGCTTGGGATCACCGCAGCCGGAGATGGAAACGCAAAGAAGACTGGCCAGCAGGGCGCGGCGGAAGGGGGGAGACTGACGAGGGGGGATCATTTCAGAGTTCAGAGAGGAGTTCTTTCAGGCGGGCGACGGGCCACTGGCCAGGAGCATTCGAAGCACCAATAAAGCCGTAATTCAGCAGGCTGCCACATTTAGCCAGCACCAGACGCGAAACACGCCCCCAAGGCCCCATGCCCATGACGGAAAGCCGCAGCCGGTGCGTCTCGCCGGCCAGCTTCATGAGGCTCGCCAGATCCCCCTGCGTGTTCAGGTAGGTGGCGATCTTCACGGCATCCAGTCCCGCCTGCTGGGCGAAATTCACCGCGCCGCGCAGCACCTCCTCCGCCGGGGTGGCCTGAAAGTCATGGAATGAACCCACCACCGGCACGCCTGCGGCACGCGCTTTCTGGATCGTGCCCTGCATCTGCGCCGCGCTGCGCAGTTCAATGTCGATCAACGTGGCGAGATCCAGCAGCGGCTCGATCATCGCCGCACGGGCTGCCGGGTCTTCAGGCCCCTGCCCGCCTTCCGCCGGATGCCGGGCCGTCAGCAGCAGCGGCAGGGTGTTGCCAGCCAGCTTGGCACGCAGATCCGCCGCAGGTATCTGCAGCTGGTCCAGCCGCAGCTCAGCCACGTCACAAAGGTTCGCGCGGGAGGCCGCATCCAGGGAGATAAAGTGCTCAAGGGCAGCAGAATCCGCCACAACCCCAACGGCAAGAGGACGGGAGGAGAAAAGCAGGTTTTTAGAGGAAACAAGTTGAGCCATTGGCTAGGCGGAGTATAATTTTAATAATTCTGAATAAGATTCAGTATCTTACTCGTCATTATGCTGGGCCGGAAGCAAGAAATCAATTTGCAGCTCACCGAACTGCTCGACAGCGCGCTCCTGGCGTTCTGCCTTTGGTTTGGGCATTTCCTGCGTGCAGATCTGGTGCCGGTCTTCTTTCCCGATGCCGTTGAGATTCCGCCCATGGAAAAGTTCTACTGGGTGATTGCAGTCGTGGCCCCGTTCACGCCCATCGTGCTGGAGGCACGCGGGTTTTACTCCAACATTTACAACAAGACACCCGGGCGATCGATCCGCCAGCTCGCGGAGGCGCTTGCTGTCATCGGCATGAGCATCGCCTTTTGCATCGTCTTCTTCAAATGGTCGGTCGAAAGCCGTGCCGTGGTCGTTTTCTCCGTGGCTCTCGGTGCGCTCTCCTTGCTGCTGCGCGAGGCCTGGCAGCGTGAAATCCTGCGCAGGCAGATGGCTTCGGGCAAGGGCCGCGAGCGCGTCATCATCGCCGGTGCCCAGAACGATCTGGCAGCCTTCCTGGCCAACATGACCACCGAGCAGCGCGCCGAGATCGAAGTCGTGGGCCAGATCGACATCATGCAAAGCCCGATTTCAGATCTTGTCGCCGCACTGCATGAGCATTCCATCAGCCGTGTGCTCTTCGCCGCGCAGCATGTGCATTTCAGCAAGATCGAGGAAGCGGTGCAGGCCTGTGAAACCGAAGGCGTGGAAGCCTGGATCGCCGCAGACTTCTTCCAGACCGCCATCGCTCGCCCTACCTTCGACGTTCTCGGCGGACGCCTCATGCTGGTGTTTCATTCCACACCGCAGGCCTCCTGGGAACTGCTGTTCAAATCCATCGTTGATCGCGTTGGCGCATTGATACTGCTCCTGCTCTCACTGCCCATGTGGCTCGTGGCCGTCATTGGCATTCGCTTTGGCTCGCGTGGCCCGGTCTTCTTCAAGCAGGAACGCGCCGGCCACTACGGCAAGCCCTTCATCATGTGGAAGTTCCGCACCATGCACCAGGGCGCAGAAGCTCAGCGCCAGGAACTGGAGGCACACAATGAGATGGACGGCCCCGTCTTCAAGATCACCAACGATCCGCGCATCTTCGCCTTTGGGCGCTGGCTGCGCCGCACCAGCATTGATGAACTGCCCCAGCTCATCAACGTCCTGCGCGGAGAGATGAGCCTCGTCGGCCCGCGTCCCCTGCCCGTCTATGAAATTCAGCGCATCGAAAAGCACGCGCAGCGCCGCCGGCTCAGCGTGAAGCCCGGTCTGACCTGCCTGTGGCAGGTCACCGGCCGCAACGGCATCAAGAACTTCGAGGAATGGGTCGCACTGGATCTCAAGTACATCGACAACTGGTCCTTCTGGCTCGATCTGAAAATCCTGGCCCAGACCCTGCCCGCCGTCATTCGCGGCATCGGCGCGAGTTAGGACCGGTAACGCTCAAACGGAAACGATGGCATGCCCGTTTCTGCCGTCTTTCGCCAAAGCTTCGTAGCCAGAGACCACATCAAACAACTCCTCATCAATCGAGCTCTGGCGCAGACGGTGATAGCTGCCATGAAGGTGGTCCATCAGGTCGTCGATGTTCTTTTCAGCACGCTGCATCGCGGCCAGGCGGCTGGCGTTTTCACTGGCCAGGGATTCGGCGCAGGCGCGGAAGAGCGAGATGAACAGGTATTCACGGATCAGGGAACGCAGCGTCGTGGGAAGCTCATTGAGCACCTCTGGCAGGATCTTGGTGGGCCAGCGCACCTGCGTCAGTTCCTTCTGCCAGATCTCATCCAGCGGCAGCAGGCGCTGGCTCACAGGTTCATAGAGCGAGCCGGTTTGCGGACGATTGTGAAAGAGGTACACCTGATCACAGCCATCTTTGGCGCGCTGCGTTTCACTCTGGATCTGAAGCTGTGCGACAAGCGGCGTGATGGCTTTGACCGAATTGGGCACGGCAAATCGCCCCGCCATCGTGAGCCCTGCGTCCGCAAGCCGGGCATGAACACGCTCACCCACCGCCCAGACCTGCGGCTTGCCAGGAAGTGCTGCGAGCGTCTTGATCGCATAGTCGGCGATGATGTCGTTGAACTGCCCCACCAGCCCCTGATCCGAACCGAACACGATGGCACCGATCACGCCGCTGTTGTTCGAAGGCTGGCACTCAGCAGAGCGCTCGCCCTGGCGCAGGCAGACACTCAGCCCCAGCTCAACCGTGCGCCAGTAATCCGCCAGCGCATGCACCGACTGCTCGTACTGGCCGATGCTCGATGCCGCCAGCGCCTTCATCGTGCGAACGACGGACTGAAGATCACCCGCGCTGCTGATCTGGCGCTTCAGACTGGCGATGGTGTCGCTCATGCTTTGTCCGCGTCTTTAGGTTTCTCTTCAGCCAGGAAAGACTTCAGCGCCTGACGGGCGATGCCAAGGATCGTCTCACGATCTTCATCACGGAGCTTTTGGTCGGATTCAAACTGGGCGGTGATCTCGACCGGAATGCTTGCCGCAGCGGCCTGTACGGAGAGCTGGGCCTCGGTCATTTTTTCCAGCGCCACCGGATCAAAGAGACCGGCGGTGAGAGCCAGCAGAACGGCGATCTGCGCGGGCACAGGCACCGGCGAGCACTCGGCCTGCTTCAAACACGCCCGAATGCGCCGGCCGTGCTCGATGGTCTTGCGCGTCTCTGCATCCAGCCGTGCGCCAAAGCGCGCGAAGGTTTCGAGTTCTTCAAACTGCGCGTAGGCGAGCTTCAGATCCCCCGCCACGCCGCGGTAGGTGGCGCGCTGGGCCTTGCCACCCACGCGGGACACGGATTTTCCCACATCCACTGCGGGCAGTACGCCGAGCTCGAACAACGATGGCGAAAGGTAGATCTGCCCGTCGGTAATCGAGATCAAATTGGTCGGAATGTAGGCGGAGATGTTTTGCGCCTCGGTCTCGATGATCGGCAGCGCCGTGAGCGAACCACCGCCGCGCTCTTCGCACAGATGGGTGGCGCGTTCGAGCAGGCGCGAGTGGATGTAGAAGATGTCACCGGGAAAAGCCTCGCGTCCCGGAGGCCGGCGCAGCAGCAGCGAGAGCTCGCGATAAGCACGGGCATGCTGGGTGAGATCGTCATAAACGATCAGTACATCCCGCCCCTGCTCCATGAAATGCTCAGCGATGCTCGTGGCGGCGTAGGGTGCGATGAAGGCAAGCCCCGAGGGATCGTTGCCCTCGGTCACGACGACGACGGTGTATTCCAGCGCCCCCTTCTCGCGCAGAACCGCAACGCCCTTCGCCACGGCGGAAGCACGCTGCCCGATGGCGCAGTAAACACACAGCACGTCTTTGCCGCGCTGATTGAGGATGGTGTCCAGCGCGATGGCCGTCTTGCCCGTCTGGCGGTCTCCCATGATGAGCTCACGCTGACCGCGCCCGATGGGAATGAGCGCATCGACCACCTTGAGCCCGGTCTGCAGCGGCACCGTGACCGGGGAGCGCTCCATGATGGGCACCGCCGCACGTTCGATGGGAAGGCGTGCGCTGCAGGTGATCGCACCCAGTCCGTCCAGCGGCCGGCCGAGCGGATCAATGACACGCCCGAGAAGTCCCTCGCCAACACCCACATCCATCACACGTCCAGTTCGCCTGACTTCATCGCCCGCCTGCAGTTCCGCATAGTCACCAAGCAGCACCACTCCGATTTCATCCTCATCCAGATTGAAGGCGATGCCGAAGATGCCGCCGGGAAATTCGAGCAGTTCGTCAAACCCCACACCGGGAAGCCCCGAAACTTTGGCGATGCCCGTCGAGACATTGGTGATGGTTCCAACCTCATGCAGCAGTAGCTGCGGAGCCAGAGACTCGCGCGCATGGTTCAGGCTCGCGAACAGGCGGTCAAACGCGCCGCTTAATGCTTCAGGCGCTGCATTCATGCCGGGATTTGGTCAGGTGCCGCAGGCTTGGCCAGAAGTTCATCGACGCCCTGCTCCAGGCTGCTCAGATAGTTGGCAATGCTCCATGTGACTTTCTGACCTCCAGCGCTGAGCTCGATGCCGCTCACAATGTCCGGGGCCGTTTCAAACCGCAGAGGAATGTCGGCTGAGAAAGTGACATTGATGGCCTGCCGCAGAACGCCGCGCTGTTCGGGGGGCAGTTCAAATGCGCTGCGAATGAGCGCGGGTTCGGCGGAGTTCTTCAGAGCCTCGGCCAGCCTGCCCCGCTCCTTTTCATCCATCGCCTGCAATCGGCTGGCAAACACCGCCGCCATGCGCTCTTCCAGGTTCGCTCCGGCAAGATCCGTCAGCGTCTTTCTGGCGATGGCAAACACCTCCTCCTGGGTCCGGCGGACAATCGACGCATGCAGGTTTTTGGCATCGCTGCGGAGCAGTTCGTCCCGCCTCGCGCTGAGCGCATCAGCCGCCTTGCGCGCCTCCTCGATCAATCGCTGACGTTCGGCTTTCGCTTCATCAGCCACCTTGCCCAGCATGCCGGCGCGCTGCTTGTCAAACTCCGCATTCTTGCGCTGGAATTCCTCCTTCTCCTGCGTCGCCGCCGCCTCACGGGCGGTGGCATCGGCGATCTGCGCGGCGATGCGCTTCTCACGCGCATCAATCGCCTGGAGCACGGGCTGATACAAATAGCGCTTCATCAGCCATACCAGGATGAGGAAGTTCAGTGCCTGCGCACCGACGGTGAACCAGTCTATGAGCATGGCGTTACTTGGCGACGGTTTGCGTGATGAAATGATTCCAGAACGGATTGGCGAAGATCAGGATCATCGAAACCACAAAGCAGTAGATGGCCGTGGACTCGATCATGGCCAGCCCCACGAACAAGGTGCGCGTGATGGTGGCGGAGGCGTCCGGCTGCTGAGCCAGCGAGGTGAGCGCGGTGGACACGGCCTTGCCTTCGGCAAAGGCCGGACCCATGCAGCCGAAGCTGGTGGTGAGCCCCGCAGTGATGATGGAGGCGATGGCGATGAGAGTGGTGTCATCCATGGTGTTTGAGTAGTTAGGTTTTGACGGGTTCCTTGGTTTCGTGAGTGCGCATCGCCGCGGCGATGTACACGGCGGCGAGAATGCTGAAAATGTAGGCCTGCACCATGCCCGTGAGCAGGCCCAGCAGGATCATCAGAATGGGAAAGAGGAAGGGGGTGATCGTCAGCAGGATGGCCAGGATCATCGCGCCGCTCATCATGTTGCCGAACAACCGGACGGCGAGCGCCAGTGTGCGCGAGACCTCGCTGATGAGATTAAACGGCAGCATGATGAACGTGGGCTCCAGATACGATTTCAGATAGCCGCCCACCCCTTGATCCGCGATGCCATACATCGGCACCGCAATCAGCACGCACACCGCCAGCGCCGCCGTGGTGGAAAGCGATCCCGTGGGTGGCTCATAGCCGGGAATGACCGTGCACAGAGCGGCGGTGGCCACGAACAGGAACAAGGTGCCGAGAAAGCCAATGAACTTCTCCGGCTGCCGCAGCCCCACGTCCTTGATCTGCTGCTGCATGGCCGTGACGATGATCTCCAGCAGATTCTGCCAGCGCGAGCGCTCATGCTCCGTGGTCAGATTGCGCGTGATGAGCTTCGCCCCCACCGCCAGCAGCAGCATGATGCCCCAGGTGAACACAATGGTGCCGTTCAGCTTGAACCAGCCGTGCTGCCAGAAAATCATTTCATCAGGACTCAGACGCATGACGCTTCTCCTTCTGTTGGTTGCGCGTCAGCCAGGTCACGGCCAGACGCGCGATGATGAAACCCATGAGGCAGGCCAGAAGGCGCTGCCATTGACCATTGGAGACAAGATAGAATCCAGCCACGACCACGCTCATGCGCAGCACCGCGCTGCCTAGAAACAGCAAGGCGGGCCGTGGCGAGCCCAGGCCTTTGCGAATCGTCCACCACAGGCCGCCAAAAAAGATCGCGCCAAGAATCAGTCCGGCGGCAAAGCTCAGCATCATGGGAAATGGGTCATTGCTCATTGTCTTCTTCCTCCTTTTTCTTCTGCTCCTCTCCCATGGCCTTGTCTTCCTTGTCGATCCAGTGCCAGGCGTTCACACATCCGAGCACCAGTCCGGCCACCAGCAGCGCCAGTGTCCATGAATGCGGGCCTGGGTAATGTTTGTCCAGCCACCTCCCGAGCGCTGCGCCCAGCAATGTTGGCACCACCACCGACCAGCCTACGAGGCCCATCATGCCCAGGCCAAACCATACCGGCGAGATGGAATGGCGCCGTGCCTTGAGCTTCCGCGTTGCCTTCGCTCCGACCTGCTCGGCCAGCGTAGGTTCGCCCTTGGCGTCGGCCACTGGAGGTTTCTCACGCATGCTTGAAATTGGCAAAACGCCGCAGGAATCCCGTTTCTAATTTCGCCATGACGGAGCGGGCGTTGCGCTCATCTTCATCCAGTTCCAAAAACTCCTGCTCCACCGAATCGCGCAGCCGCCCCAGATCTTTCCCTGACATCGCACGGCGCACAGACACCAGCACGTCAGGCCCGGTCTTCACCAGCACCCCCTCATCCACGGCCAGATAAACTTCACCCTCTGCCTCCGTCTCATAAACCAGGATGCCCGGCGACAACGCCGTGACGCAGTCCTGCCGCAGCGGGAGCAGCCCAAACGATCCCTCCCGAGTTTCGGCAACGATGCGCTTCACGCCGCTTTTGTCGGCGAAAATCTGGAATGGCAGCAGGACTTTCAGATTCATGCGGCGTGCTCGGGCTTCGCCTCCGGCTGAGTTTTGAGCTTCTCTTTTGCCTCATCGATCGAGCCAATCATGTAGAGCGCGCTCTCAGGGTACTCTTTGAACTCGTCATTCAAGATGCGCTCACAACCGTCCAGCGCATCTGCCAGGCTTACAAGCCTGCCCGTGTGGCCGGTGAACTGCTCGGTTGTGAAAAACGGCTGCGTCAGGAAACGCTCCAGCCGACGCGCACGCGCCACCACATTGCGATCTTCCGGGGAGAGCTGCTCCAGGCCCAGCATCGCGATGATGTCTTTCAGATCTGCGTACTGAGCGAGCGTGCGGCGGATCTCCTGCGCGAGCTGGTAGTGCCGCTCTCCCACGATGCCGGGCGTGGCCATCTTGGAACTCGACTGCAATGGGTCGATGGCCGGAAACAGCCCTTCGCTGGCTCGCTTGCGCGAAAGCACGACGGATGCGGAAAGATGCGAGAAGGTATGCACCGCCGCCGGATCGGTAAAGTCATCCGCAGGCACGTAAACGGCTTGGATTGATGTGATGGCACCCGTGTCCGTATTCGCGATGCGCTCCTCCAGTCCCGACAGCTCCGTGCCCATGGTGGGCTGGTAACCAAGACGCGAAGGCATCTGGCCCATCAGACCGGACACCTCCATGCCGGCCTGGATGAAGCGAAAAATGTTGTCCATGAGCAACAGTACATCCCTGTGCTCGTCATCACGGAAATACTCGGCCATCGTCAGCGCCGCATGGCCCACGCGGAAGCGGCTGCCCGGCGGCTCGTTCATCTGCCCGAACACCATCACCATGTTGGGCAGCACGCCGGCGTCCTTCATGTCGCGGTAGAGCTCCTCGCCTTCACGGCAGCGTTCGCCGATGCCGCAGAAGATGCTCACGCCTTCCTGATGACCGACCATGTTGTGGATCATTTCGGTGAGCAGCACCGTCTTGCCCACACCTGCTCCGCCAAAGAGCCCCGCCTTGCCGCCGCGCTCCAGCGGCACCAGCACATCGATCACCTTGATCCCGGTCTCAAAAATTTCGGACTTCGTGGAGCGCCGTGCCAGCGTAGGCGGTGCACGATGCACTGAACGCCACTGCACATCGGCCAGGGGGGCCTGGCGGTCGATCACATTGCCAAACACATCGAACATGCGCGACAGCAGGCCTTTGCCCACCGGTGCCTTCAGCGGCCCTCCCGTATCTTTCACCTCCATGCCGCGCGCCAGCCCCTGCGTCGGCGTCAGGGCGATGCCGCGCACATGCCGTGCGTCCCGCTGCATCAGCACTTCAATGATGATCTCTTCCTTGCCACCCGCATGCAGCACCGAATGAATCTGCGGCAGATGGTGCTCGAACCGCACGTCCACCACGCTCCCCCTCACCGAGACGACAACGCCCAGGTTCACTGACGCGGGTTCAACGTCGTGTTTTGATTGAAGGTCCAAGCTCAGCGCGCTCATCGTGTTCTTTGTTCCTCGTCTGAACGCCTAACATGTGGCCCGTGGGCGTGCATGCAATGGGGTGTCCTGCTCATTTCATGCCTGCAAGCTAGGCCTTCAGCCTATCCAATGCTCGTGTGCGCCAGTGTTCATTCATCTCCTGTCCACGCAGGTGCATGAAACGTGCCGCCCGTTCATGCCGTAGAGATCCAATGCGCCACGTTCTCCTATTCTTCGCCGCCTGTGTCTCCCTGCACGCCGCCACTCCCGCCAAGCTCGATTTCGGCCCCGTCCGTGAAGAGCATCTCATGATCCCGATGCGCGATGGCAAGCGCCTCTCGGCCTATGTGTTCTTCCCGCCGGGCGAGGGCAAATTTCCCGCCATCTTTGAGCAGCGCTATGCAGACATCAGCAGCGCCGGATCGCGCAAGGCTGCCGCCAAGTTCGCGGAAGGCGGCTTTGTAATCGCTCTCGTAAATTACCGCGGCACCCATGAGAGCGAAGGCGTTTATCGTGGCTACCGTGGCCTGCAATGGGGGCCGCTGCGCGATGGCTATGACGTGTGTGAGTGGCTGGCCGCCCAACCTTGGTGCACCGGCAAAATCGGCACCTATGGCGGCTCGCAGGCGGGTTATGCCCAGAACTACCTCGCCGTCACCCAACCGCCGCATCTCGTGGCGCAGTACATGACCGACACGGGCCTGAGCCTCTATCAGGAAGGCTACCGCATCGGCGGTGCTACCAAGCCGCAGCGCTTCATCAAGGGCGGCTCTGTGGCACGCGACATCAAGGACAACGAAGCCATGCTGCGTGAATGGGACCAGCACCCCGACTATGACGATTTCTGGAAGGACGAAGACGCCTCCCTGCATTTCGGCAAGATGAACTACCCCTGCTTCACCATCGGCAGCTGGTTTGATTTCATGTGCCAGGGCAGCGTGGCCAGCTTCATCGGGCGCAATCAGCATGGCGGCCCCAATTCACGCGGCCAGCAACAGCTCATCATCGGCCCATGGCTGCATGGCGGCTATCCAAAGTCGAACAAGATCGGCGACCTTCTCTTCCCCGAGAACGCCATGTTCGATGTCTATGCGCACATGACGAAGTGGTTCAATCATTACCTCAAAGGCGAAAACAACGGCGTCGAAAAGGATACCACCGTGAAATACTACGTGATGGGCGCCGTCGGTGAAGAAGGCGCTCCCGGCAATGTGTGGCGTGAGGAAAAAGACTTCCCGCCTGCCAGCAAGGCCGCCGACTGGTTCCTGCAATCCGACGGCAAACTCGCCGCCGCGAAACCCTCGAATGAGAAAGCCAGCACCTCGTATCTCAGCGATCCTGCGCATCCCATGAGCCTGCCTTACGCTGGCTTTCCCGGTGCCAAGGATGCGCGAGCCTTTGAAGAACAGGCCGAAGTGCGCACCTGGACCAGTGAGGTGCTGACCAAGCCGCTCGAAGTCACCGGACGCATCAAGGCCGAAGTCTTCGTGTCATCCACCGCCAAGGACACCGACTTCTTCCTGCGCGTGACCGATGTATATCCCGATGGCCGCTCCATCCTGCTCGTGGACTACCCGTTGCGCGCACGCTATCGCGAGGGCTTTGATCATCAGAAGCTGCTCGTGCCGGGTGAGGTCGCCAAGCTCTCCTGGGACATCGGCTGGACCAGCATCATCTTCAACAAAGGCCACCGCATCCGCATCACCATCGCCAGCACTGGTGCCCCCTATTATGAGCCGAATCCGCAGACCGGCGCCCCCATCAGCCATTTCATCACCGAACCCGGTGTGCCTGCCATCAACACCATCTGGCATGATGCCACACATGCCTCACGTGTGATTCTGCCGGTCCTCAAGTAATTCCCATTTCTCATGCAATCCCACCTCCAATCCATTTCACGCCGTTCCTTTCTGAGCACCGCACTCACCGCCGGTGCGGCTCTCTCCGTTCAGGCCAAAGATCAGGCACCCCTGATCGCCTACGTCGGCACCTTCACTTCACCGCTGCAAAACATGAAGGCCACCCAGGTGGATCTGCCACCGGGAAACGGCCAGGGCATCCATATCTTTGAAGTGAACCGCAGCACCGGTGCCATGACACCCTGCGGTCTGTACAAAACTGGCGTGAGTCCCAACTGCCTCACCTTCAATGCCGCCAGGACAGTCATGTATTCAACGAATGAAACCGACCATCAGGGTGACAACGAAGCAGGCTCCGTCAGCGCCTTTGCCATCAATCCCAAGGACGGTCAGCTGACGCTGATGAACACCGTCAGTTCCGGCGGCAAAGGACCCACCTATGTGAGCCTTCATCCCTCCGGACGCTTTCTGCTGGTGGCGAATTACTTTGGTGGCTCGATGTCCGTGCTTCCAATCAAGCCTGATGGTAGTCTGGGTGAAGCCACGGACTTCAAGCAGGATGCCGGAACCATCGGGCCGAAGAAAGCTACGAATGCACCTCCCGGCAGCTTCGCCTTCAGCGGCCATGATGGAACGCATTCGCACATGATCGCGTCTGATGCTTCAGGGCGCTTTGTGCTGTCTGTGGATCTCGGCCTGGATCAAATCCTCGTGTGGAAGTTTGACGACCAAAAAGGCACGCTCACGCCGAACGATCCTCCCCATGTCACCTTTCCTCCGGGAGATGGCCCACGCCACTTTGCCTTTCATCCCAACAACCGCTGGCTCTACTCCCTGCAGGAGGAGGGCTCCAACATCGTGCTGCTTGATTACGACCCTGAGAAAGGCCGCCTCACCTCACGCCAGACGATCTCAAGCCTGCCACCCGGATTTGCCGGCAGCAACTTCTGCTCCGAGATCCTCGTCTCTGCCGATGGCCGCTTCGTCTATGCCGGCAATCGTCTGCACGACAGCATCGGCATTTTTGCCGTCGGCAAAGACGGCACCCTCACCTTCGTCACCGAGGAGTGGACCCACGGCGACTACCCGCGCAGCTTCAACTTCGACCCCACCGGCGAGTTCTTCTACAGCCTCAACCAGCGCGGCGACAACGTCGCGGTGTTCCGCGTCGATCGCAAAACCGGTGCCTTAAACTTCACCGGCCACTACGCCGCCGTTGGCAATCCTTCGAGCATCGTGTTTCTGGATCTGGCAAAAGGCGGCTGATTCAGACAATCACGCTGCACCATCCTCGGCCACCGCACGTTCAATGCGGCGGTCGGGGATCAGCCACATGAGAGCCACGCAAACGTAAAGGCAGGCGGAAATCCACGAGTGGTAAAACGCGGCTGGAATGGCCGCGAGGTAGAACAAAGGCGACAGCTTGCCTTTGTAATCGTTTCCCAATGCTATGGCGAGTTTCGAGTTGCTGCCTTCATTCTTCAGGATGCAGTTTTGCAAAATGAAGTAGGCGATGGCAGCACAGAGCAGCACCCCGCCATACAGCGCTGTCGGCAGCGCAGCGATGTGGTTTTCCCCCATCCATCCTGTGGCAAAGGGAAACAGCGAGAGCCAGAAGAGCAGATGCAGATTCGCCCACATGATGGGGCCCGTGACCTTGCGGCAGGCCTTCAGCAGATGGTGGTGGTTGTTCCAATAAATGCCCACATAGATGAAACTCAGCACGTAGCTGAGAAACACCGGCAGCAGCGGCTTGAGCGCTTCCAGATCGGCGCCATGCGGCACCTTCAACTCCAGCACCATGATGGTGATGATGATGGCCAGCACGCCATCACTGAAAGCTTCAAGCCGGTTCGATTCCATGGGAATGTTTTACGCCAGTGATGGCACGCCAATGCTGACGTCCACCTCGGCATTGTAGTCCACGCCTTCCAGACCAAAGCCGAAGAGGCGCAGGAAACTGGTCTGGTAGCCTTCGAAATCTCCCAGCTCCGCGAGGTTCTCGGTGTTCACCTCGGCCCAGCGTTTGCCCACAAGCTCCTGCAGTGCAGGCTTCATTTCCCAGTCGTCCACGCGGATGCGTCCGGCTTCATCCGGCTGCGGATTGCCATTGTAGAGGCGCTCGCGGAAGAGGCGGTCCATCTGCTCGATGCAATCCTCATGCGTGCCTTCGGCCTTCATCGCCTTGTAGAGCAGCGAGATGTACAGCGGTACCACGGGAATCGCGGAGCTAGCCTGCGTGACGAGCGCCTTGTTCACCGAAACCCAGGCCTTGCCTTTGAGCGGGGCCAGCTTGCCGTCCAGCACGCGCTGCACGCGCTCCAGATCTTCCTTCGCACGACCGATGGTGCCGTTCTTGTAAATCGGCCAGGTCACTTCCGGCCCGATGTAGCTGTAAGCCACGGTCTGCACGCCTTCGGCGAGCACGCCGGCGCTTTGCAGCGCGTCGATCCACATCTCCCAGTCTTCACCGCCCATGACGGCCACGGTCTGAGCGATCTCGTCTTCATTCGCCGGGTCGATGGTCACTTCATTGACCACGCCGTTGCCGGTGTTGAGGTTTTTGTTGGTGTAGGAAGCAGAGCCGATCGGCTTGAGCACGGATTTGAAAACTTCGCCGGTTTTCGGATGCGTGCGGCGTGGTGAGGCGAGGCTGTAAATGACGCAGTCCACCTGCCCGAGATCCGCCTTGATGGCTTCGATGACCGTGGTCTTCATCGCATCGGAGAAGGCGTCACCATTGAAGGAGCGGGCATACAAACCGGCAGCCTTAGCTTCGTTTTCAAACGCGGCAGAGTTGTACCAGCCTGCGGTGCCACAGCGCTCAGCCTCACCCGGTTTTTCAAAAAACACGCCCATGGTGGCCGCACCCGAGCCAAAGGCCGCCGCAATGCGCGAGGACAGGCCGTAACCGGTTGAGGAGCCCACAACCAGCACCTTCTTCGGGCCATTGGCGATGGGGCCGCGCGACTTAACGACGGCGATCTGGTCAGCGATGTGTTTGGCACAGCCGGTCGGATGTGCGGTGGTGCAGATGAATCCGCGAATTTTAGGAGCGACGATCATAGTGGGATAAGTTCAGCGGTAGCAGTCGCGAGGGTGCTGGCAACTTGTTTTCCCGCCCCACCTCCGGCATTATGGCCTTATGCACCCCCCGTCATCCACACCCGAACAGCGCTTCTCCGACCGTGTGGAGAACTACGTGCGCTACCGTCCGAGCTACCCGCCGGAAATCATTCCGCTGCTGCAACGTGAGACAGGACTTATACCTCAACACGTGATCGCCGATGTGGGTTCGGGCACCGGCATTTCTGCAGAGCTCTTTTTGCGCGCTGGCAATGCCGTTTATGCCGTGGAGCCGAATCGCGAGATGCGTGAGGCCGCTGAGCGACTGCTTGCGCATTTTCCCAATTTCCACAGTGTGAGCGCCAGTGCGCAGGCCACCACGCTGGCGGAGCACAGTGTGGACTTCATCGTCGCAGCGCAGGCTTTTCATTGGTTCAACACGCCGGAGACCCGCTCGGAGTTCACCCGCATCCTCAAACCGGGCGGCTACGTCATGCTCATCTGGAATGAGCGCAGACTCGACTCCACGCCTTTCCTGCAAGCGTTCGAACAACTGCTCATCACTTTCGGCACGGACTACACGAAGGTTCGTCACGAAAACGTCACCACGGCGGCGCTCAGTGCATTCTTCCGCGTTGACTATGCCACGCACACCTTTGCCTATGAGCAGCGCTTTGATTTCGAAGGACTCAAGGGGCGCCTGCTTTCCAGTTCTTATGCACCGGCTGAGGGCCAGCCACGCCATGACGAGATGATCGCCGAACTGCGCCGCATCTTTGACGTTTATCAGGAGTCAGGCCAGGTCTGCTTTGAGTATGACACACGGGTGCACTTAGGGCGGTGATCACTTCACCCCACGCACTTCAAAGCCTTCGGCTTCCAGCACTGCTCTGACCTTGGCGGCTTGATCGCCTTGAATCTCGATGCGTTTGTCACGCACCGTGCCGCCACAGCCGCAGGCGGCGCGCACGCGTTTGGCGATCGTTTCGATGACGGAAAGCGGCAGGTGCGTGGCGAAGTCCTTGATCACAATGACGGTCTTACCACCGCGGTGCGCGGTTTCACGCTGGAGCACGACGCGCCCCATTTTCCAAAGGCGCTGCGGGGAAGTGGGGTCGGACTTGGGATCCATCATTGAAGCGGCCTAGCCCGCGCTGACGTCCTTGTTATAAAACACCTTCACGTACTTCATGCCCTTGTCGTCGTCGAAACCACGCTCAAGCTGAGGGTCGTTTTCGCTCTTGCCGGGCTTGAAGTGGATTTCGACGCCGGTGTCGAGCTTGAGGACGGCGGCGATGCGTTTTTTGGCCTTGGTGAGGTCCTTCTTGGAAATCTCGAAGTTGGTCTCCAGCGGCTGGCCTTGCTCTTCCTCCATGCGGGCGCGGTGTTCGTCGAACTTGGCGATGACGTCGGGGTTTTTGAGGACGGTTTGACCGAACTCTTCGAGGTCGAAATTTTCGCGGTCTTCGAAGTACTCGAGGGCGTCCTTGGCGGCGGTGGCGGTTTCCCAGGGCGGCGTGTCGTCATTGGCAGGCTGCTGCTCTTCGAGGAAGGACACGGCCATCTTGGCGTAGGCGTTGGTCAGGAAGGCGGCGTCAGGCACGGCCTCCACGCCGAGGAATTCGCGCACCCAGAAGCGGGTGTCGCCACCGCTGCGGTCGAAGGTGAGGACGTAGTAGCCTTTCTCCTCCCAGAAATTGAGGATGAGGCACCCTTTGTCGATCTTGTCGGGATTGATGCCGTGCTCGGTGCTGAGCTGGAGGTCACCGTTGCGCGGGGTGATGGTGAGGAAGGGCACGACGCTGTCGCTCTTCAGGATGCAGAGGCCGTTGACGAGCTCGCCCTCGATGTGGATTTCCTTGAGCAGGGAGATGCAAAGATCGCCGGCCTTGATGTTGGGATGATTGGACTTGGCGTAGAGGCGCTGGGCGATCTCAACGCCCTTGGCCAGCAGCTGATCCTCGTCTTCGAAGATGGCTTTGGCGCAATTGTTCACCTCATGCTGCTTGAGCGAGGCATGGTGGGTGAAGCGGTGGGCGATGCAGGCCTTGAAAGGCTTCAGGAACAGTGCGGTAAGAGCTTCCTGATCCCCCTCGGCGATCTGAAAAACCTCCTTGGAGGTTTGCAGCGGCTCCTCACGCAGAGGATTGCCGATCTTGGCGAGGACGACTTTGGTGGCGGTGGCGGTATTGAGACGAAGTTTGACGGACATGCGGGGCGCGGAGAGTAGAAAGGGAATGCGATTCGCAAAGGATTAAAGAAACCTGCCGATTAAAGAAACCTGCAGTTGAAATTTGAGGCCACTGCAAGCCTGCCAAAAGGGACAACCTTGGGCCATGACAGATGATTGAGGGTTTCCCCGATGCCACGAGCAGGGCGCAGCCGATTGCGGGGAATTTAGAAATGGTCAGAATGGCCGGAGCCACCCGCCAGTTTGCATTTCATTCACGTTTACCCCTCAAAGCCATGAATGCCCCTGTGTACACCCCATCAAGCGAGACCTCCAGTCAAGGCTCACATCCCTCCGACAAAGAAATCGCCCTGCTTGCCTTCAAGCATTGGAAGAAAGAGGGCTGCTCACATCTGCGACCCGAGCACTGGCTGAATGCAGAAAAAGAATTGATGTCCATTTATGCCGCCCAGGGGCCGGCCTTTGTTCCCGCCGAATCCGAGCGGCTGGAGGAATTTTGGGAGCAGGAGATGGAAGCCATCTCCTGCTATACCATGGACAATGAATTCTCACTCTCAACGAAAGGATGGTCATGAACGCAACTTACACAATCGAGGAAATGGCGGTGGAGCCTGCCCGCCCAGACCTGGCCACGGCTACGCGCACCGGGGACACGTCAGTCACGCAACGTCCGCGGGAAAGCGGCAGAATTTCGAGTTCTGAACTGGCCCAAAAGGTCTTGAGGCTGACCGGAAGCGTGCGCCTGGTCTCCCGGTCCGCCCATCACTGGCACCACTGCGGTATCAACGAATAAGGCGTGCCTAGGATGGCGGGAGGCCGGCATGAACAAATCCCTACCAGCAACCCGGCTTCTGGCCGGAGTTACGTTTTCCAGCACCTCCCGGTCTGGTCTGCTGAAGCAGGATGCCGCCCCGCTTCAGGCTCCGCCCAGGCCCATGCTGAAACCTCCGGCGGCCATGCTGCGCAGCGACGAGACCAGCCTCTGGATTGAGGAGCCGCTGCTCTACCACCGGGCGCGTTATGAACATCTGACGCGCCTCCTGCATGAAAAGTTCAACCATGCCTCCGCATTGGTGACCTGCATGGTTTTGATCGTGCTGGGGTGGCGGGCCGCAGGCGGTGAGTACGTTTCCCCCGAGCGCTGGCTGTGCGGCCTGCTGTCCGGCTGGTTTATTGTCTCGATGGGCTGGCTGGCGTTGTTCACCTGCCTGGCGGCCCCGCGTGGCATCTGCTATGCGCAGGGCCGGCTGAGCATCTCCGGCCTGGGCACTGTGAGGGCGGAGCAAATCCTGCACTGGTCATTGCAGCACGGGATCAAGATCAGCACCCATGCCAAACCCGGGGCACGACTGCAAATCTGCTGCCGCTGGTGCGGATGCGAACGGCACTGGACCATGCTGATGGAGGAAGGCCAGGAGACTGAGCGGTTGGAACGCCTGCTGGAAATACACCTGCCCAGCAGCAGCCATGCTTCCAATACAGCGCCCCTGCACCGTACGATTCAGATTGAAGACGGAATCCTGAGTCAGTAGGCTGCCCCCATGCCTCGTTCCTCCTCAAGGCAGTCCGAGCCGGATGGCCCCGCCCAGGCAAAACGCCGGAGCAGGGCTGTGCCCCGCACACGCGAGACTCAACCGGGAACACCGACAACGCCACGTGCCAGCACGCGGAACGATGGCAAACCCGCCGATCCGCGACCACAAAAAATGCCGAAGACGAAACCAACCCGCACGCAGCTCGAAGCGCGCAACGAAGTGCTGAGTGAGAGCGAAAGGAATTTCCGCCTGATCGAGGATGAACTGCACCGCGAGCGCGTCTTTCTGCGCCAGGTGATCGACGCGACCCCGAGCATGATCTTTGTGAAGGACAGTCAGGGGAAATTTTTGCTGGGCAACGCCGCACTCGCACGCAGCTGCGGCACCACGGCGGAGAAGCTTGCGGGAAAGACCGACGCTGACTTCAACCGCACGCCGGAGCAAATCGCGCATTTTCAGCAAATCGACCACGACGTCATGTCGAGTGGCAAGGCCCTGCAGATTCCTGAGGAAGAAATCACCCAGGCAGACGGGCAGGTGCGCTGGTTCAGCACGGGGAAGGTGCCTCTGTTCAACGAGGCCGGGGTTTGCGACAAGGTGCTGGGTGTGGCCACGGACATCACCGAACAACGGCAGACGAAGAAGGAGCTGGAGCAGCGTGTGGCAGAACGCACGGCGGAGCTGGTGTCCGCCAATGAGAAACTGACGGCGCAGATCGAGGAACGGAACAGGCTGGAAAACGCGCTGATCGACATCTCCGAACAGGAGCAGCGCCGGCTGGGACAGGATCTGCACGACGGGCTGTGCCAGTCGCTCTCCGGGCTGGCCTTGATGGCGCGGTCTCTGACGAAAACCCTGGAGGCGCAGGATCTCGCGGGGCCGGCGGCGGAGGCCGCACGGCTGGCGGCTTTGATCCATCAATCCGTGGAGGCCTCACGCGACATAGCCAAAGGACTGCACCCCGTGGTCATGGATGCCGAAGGCCTGGTCTCCGCCCTGCATGAACTGGCGGCGCGCAGCAACGGCAGCATCTCATGCCGGCTGCGCTGCGAGCGCATGATCCCCATCACGGACAACAGTGTGGCGCTGCATTTATATCGCATCGCCCAGGAGGCGGTGACCAATGCGCTGAAGCATTCGGGGGCGCGCTCGATCACCCTGAGCCTGAGGCTGCGGCATAATCTTCTTTCCTTGAGCGTGGCAGATGACGGGTGCGGCATGCCGGAGGTCATTCATGTGGGCGATGGCATGGGAGTGCGCCTGATGAAGTACCGTGCGGATGTGATCGGGGCGGATTTCAGCATCGGCAGACGCAAGAACCACGGGACGCGGGTATCCTGCGTGCTGCCAATGATTGCTGTCGGGCAGCAGTCACCGCCGGCATCCATCCAATCTCCTTCTTTGAACCCCGGATGAAAGCCTCTCCTTCCAAGCACCCCGTTCCTTTGGAAGTTTGCCGGCACCGCATTCTCATCGTGGATGATCATCCCATTTTCCGCAAAGGCATCGCGATGCTTCTCGATCATGAGGATGACATCATCATCTGTGGCGAGGCCGAGACAGCTACGGAAGCCCTGGGACTGGTGGAGCGCCATGAGTTCGACCTTGTGATCGCTGACATTTCCCTGAAGGACATCAATGGCATCGAGCTGGTGAAATCTCTCAAGGTGCTCAAACCCCACCTGCCGGTGCTGGTCCTGTCGATGCACGATGAATCTCTCTACGCCGAACGGGCGCTGCGCGCCGGAGCGCGGGGCTACCTGATGAAGCAGGCCCCGCCGGACCAGGTGGTGGCGGCCATCCGGCATGTGCTCAGTGGCGAATTGTATCTCAGCGCTGCGGCAAACCTGCTGATGCTGAACAGTTTTGTGACGGGCCGGGAGAGCAACAGCAAAAGCTCTGTGGAGAAGCTCAGCGACCGGGAGCTGGAGATTTTCGAACTCCTCGGGCAAGGCAGAGGCACGAGCATGATCGCCCATGATCTGCGGCTCAGCGTCAAGACCGTTGAGGCCCATAGGTCCCATATCAAAACGAAGCTCGGCATCCACACGGCCCCCGAACTGGTGCGTGCTGCGGTGGAATGGGTGACACGCCGCACCGAAGGCGGTGATTGAGCGCAGCCTGCCGCACTCCTCTGCTTGCAGACAGGACAATGTGGCGCGAGTGCAGGAGGACATGACCGACAGCGAAACGACCGCCACTCCTCCAGCTCCCCGCCCCTGGCTGGTGCGCATCCCCGAAATTTTCGGGGGGATCGCCGACACTGTGCTGAAGCAAATGGGAGCGGTATCGAGCACACGGCTGGGGCAGGATTATTATCTCATCAAGACAGCGACACCGGCGGCGATCCGCCAGTCTGAAGCCGCCAAGTTTGCGCGCTGGAATCTGCCGATGGACCACACCTGGCCGTGCAATGCGCAGAAAATGGACGGCTTCATCGAGAAGGCGGCGCAGACGCTGCTGAAGAAGTTTGGCGAACGCAAACCGCAGGGGATTTTCATCGGCACGCTGCAGCCCACGTCTCCGGACAAGTATTATAAAGGTCTGGCATCGAACCTACGCGGGAGGGTGCTGCAACTGTTTCCCAAGCTGGCTGCTGCGACGGTGGAGGAGCAGGACCCGACGGCGGAGACCCTGTTTTGTCTCGTGGGAAAAGAGGGCTTGTTTTGCGGCATGCAGAGTCCGCGTGCCTCGAACGGGCTCTACGCCGGCGGCAGCAAATACATCGACCAGGATGCACCGGACACGATCAGCCGTGCGGGCGCCAAGATCGCCGAGGCGCTGCATTATTTGCTGCTGTACCGGCCGCCGATGAAGGAGGGTGCGCACTGGATTGAGCTGGGGGCCTGTCCCGGTGGCATGACGTCGGAACTGCTAGCGCGCAACCAGCGGGTGACGGCGATTGATCGTGCGCCGCTGGACAAACGGCTCGATGGCCGGCCCGGGCTGAAGTTTTTCCTGGAGGACGTGGCCGCCTTTCAGCCGAAGGCAGGAACGGCCTATGACGCGCTGCTGTGCGACATGAACGGGCCGCCGGAGGAATCCATCGAGCAGGTGATCCGGCTGTCACGGTTTCTCAAGCCGGGGGGGCTTGTTGTATTCACGCTCAAAGTGCCGCGTGTGGATTCACTGGATGAGCCCAACGAGCTGTTCCGTCTCATCGTTGCGATGTCCAAGGCTGCGGGTCTGCGTTTGTTTGCGCAGACGCACCTGACCTACAACCGGCACGAGTTTACGCTGTTCTTTGAGACGGTGTGACGGTTATGGGATGAATGTCAGGAGCCACTCGGCAGCCTCTTGATTTTTAAAATTTGGCCCGGCCAGCAGTTCGCTCAGCTTCCGACGGCATTTTTCCGGCTCGCCCTCGGCCAGCATGATGAGGCTGCTCTGCAGGCCATCGTTGTCATGGCCTTCGGCAACACCTGCGGCAAGAGCTTCGAGCAGATCTGCCAGACAGTCAGAACCGCCCGTTTTCGCCACCAGTTCGCCGATGAGTTCCCGGGACCAGAAATTATTGTCAGGCGACTTCAGCGCATCCAGCAGCAATGGGAGATCGGTGGTGCTGACAGCGTCCTTGAGGCGGGCGTGAGCTTCGAGCACCGAATCGCTATCACCGTCATTGGCTTCATCGAGGATGCAGCGGAGGTCCGCTGCAATGCTCTGGCTGATGGCCTTTTCAAGCTCGGCGGAGAATTCTTCCTCGTCCTCGTCCTCGGCTGGCGCCTCTGCGGAAGGCAGATCGTCCGGCTTCAGCAGCACGGCCCCTTTGAGCAGGCGGCAGAATTCCTTCTTCGTGACTTTGTGCAGCGTTCCCAGCTTGGAGATGGGGTCTTTCATCACCTTATACTCGATGGACAGACGCGCCCACTCCACAATGCGGATGTAATTCTCTCCCTGCTTCCAAATCTGGCCTTGTTCCAACTTCATCGGCTCCATTAGCCGCGACATGGGCCAGCGCCATGAGATTCTGCACTTAAGGGTAGAACAGGCGTGGGACCGCTGAACAAAGGCACCGGGGCATACGCCCCAAAGAGCCTCGCGGGGACGTGGGTGCCAGCAGATGCCCCTTCCCATAGCGGCGCATGACTAGCGGCAAACCCAAACAGTCAAGATTTCCAAATAAATCTGAATTCAGACTTGTTTGCTGGCATTGTTGTTATTATAATTATAATATGTGTGATATGTAAGGACCTAAAACTCAATTACATCCCTTATCCCGAAGCTTCCCGACGCACTCGTTTCTCCGATTTCCCCCGCCGCCAACAGCCCAAAACCCCCGATGAAAAAGACCTCCACACTACCCAGACTCCTCTGCCTCGCTGTGGCGCTGGCGTGGACCCACGGTGCCCAGGCCAGCTCGGTCTATTGGAACAGCAGCTTTAACGACAATCTTTTCGACAGTGCAGGCAACGCTCTGGATGCCACTTATTCGTTTGAGGTAGGGACTTTTACGGGCGGTTTCACCCCCACGTATCAGAACGTCGATCAATGGCAGGCCAACTGGCATGTGCTTGATCGCGCGTATAATCCGGATGCGAATGGCTGGAATCCGGAGCCGATTCCGGTCGGGCAGTATTTTTTAGGGGGCTTCGACTTCAACCCGGATGGCTCCTCGAATTCACCTGATGCCAGTCCTGCCGATCTCTTCACCGTGGGGGATACGGTTTATCTCTGGGCCTACAATTCCAAATCCATTGTGCCGGGCAGCGAGTGGGCGCTGGTAACCGACGGCTCGCCCGTGGGAGATCAGGCCGATAACTGGGTCATTCCAGATCCATCAGGCAGCAATTCTTACGGCTGGCAGCTGACCGATGCGAACAGCGCCATCATTGGCGGGGCCAACGGCGTGCAGGGACCTGGAACGTATTCCACGACCCCAGGCGTGTTCAGCCTGCAAACAGCCGTGGTGCCAGAGCCCGGCTCGGCATTTCTGCTGCTCGCCGCAGCAGCCGCCCATCTGACTCGCCGCGCCCGCCGCATGACCCGCCCGTCCCTGCTCTAAAGCCACCCCATGAGGGAAAACGCATCACGATTCTCCGGTCTGACGTGTCGCCTGAAAGCGACACGTCTCCTCGTTTCAATGTGCTGCGTTTTGCTTGCCGCAGCGACGACAGCCAATGCGGCGACCGACTTCAGTGACTACTCCGTTTTTACCAGTGCCAGCAGCACCACGGTCAGCAGCATCAAAATCGGTGCCACGACCGACAGCGAAACGGCCATCACCGCTAACTCCACCGCCACAGGTGATGACACCACGGGCAGCGATGACGAAGACGGCGTGACCGTACCTGCAAGCATTGTGACGGGAACCACCGGCAGCCTCATCGTCAACGTCACCAACACCAGCGGTGCCACGGTGTACCTCAATGCATGGATCGACTACAATCGGAACGGAGTGCTCACCGATTCCGGCGAACAGATCGCATCCAACACCGTGATCGCCACGGGCACCTCGAACTCGAACAGAACGGTGAACTTCACCGTGCCTGCCACTGCCTCGATCGGCACCGCAGGGGTGCGTGTGCGACTGACCTCCACCAGCACGCCCGGCCCCACCGGTCTCAAAGGCAACGGTGAGGTGGAGGATTACGTCACGACGCTGGCCTGCCCGAGCATCACGCTCAGCACTTCCTCCCTGCCAGATGGAGCGGTGGGCAGGCCCTACTCACTGACGCTGGGGGCCAGCGGGGGAAATGGCAGCTACTCCTGGGCGGTGACCTCCGGGACTTTGCCTGCGGGCCTGGCCTTAAATACATCCACCGGCGTGATTTCCGGCGCACCCACGACGGCCAACGAGGCAGGTACAAACCTCACCTTCACTGCAACGGATGCCTCCGGCTGCAATGGCTCGGCCGCCATGCTGCTGCAGGTTTACAACTACAGATTCATCACCCCCTCCCCGCTGCCTCCGCCGACGGTCGGCACGGCTTACTCGCAGACAATGAGCGCCAAGGAGTCCGGGTTTGACGTACAGCAGGCGTTCTCCTCGACCACGATCGGAACACTGGCAGCAGCGGATGCCGTGCTGGCCGGCACGAACCGCAGCAGCAACTGGACGGGCTCTGCATCAACGATCTCATTCAGCAGCAGCGGTTCCACTGGAGGCCACTTCACAGACAGCGACTTCCCGGCAGGGCCCGGTGACAATTTTGCCCTGAAAGCCACGGGCGTCATCACCATCCCGACAGCGGGTGCCTGGACCTTCGCCACAAACTCTGACGACGGTGCCCGAGTCAAGATCGACGGAACGGCTGTCATTACCGACGATACGCTGCACGCGACCACGGACAAATTCGGCACGGTGACTCTGTCGGCGGGAACCCACGTGATTGAGCTCGTTTTCTTCGAACAGGCTGGAGGTGAGGCCATTGAGCTGTTTGCGGCCCCCGGCACGCTGACGTCATTCAGTTCTTCATTCAAGCTTATCGGGGCCTCCGACGGTCTCAGTGTCGTGCGTTCATCACCCACATACGCCTGGAGCGTAGACAGCGGTTCTCTGCCAGGGGGACTCGCATTGAATGCCACCAGTGGATTGATCAGCGGCACGCCAAACAGTGCAGCGATCTCCAATTTCACGCTCCGCGCCACTGACAACAGTGGCTACAGCGTGACCCAGGCTTACACAGTGTCGACTTGTTCTGCGATCACCCTGAGCCCGACCACTCTCGCCTCCAGCATGGTGAACTCCGCCTACAGCCAGACCTTCAGTGTGGCGGGCGGCATGCAGCCGTATTCATATGCGGTCATCACCGGGACATTGCCGGCCGGCCTGACTCTGGACACGGGCACCGGGATCATCTCCGGCAGGCCCACTGCGACCACGGCGGCCTCGTTTACCATTGCTGTGACCGATGCCAACGGCTGCTCCTCCAACCGCGCCTACACCATGACACCGGCATCCCCCACGGACTACGGTGACTATTCGAGCTTTGGCAACGCCAGCAGCACGGTGCTTTCGACTTTGAGGCTCGGCGCGCTGACGGACGCCGAAACCTCGGCCACCACGGACGTCAACGCCCAGGGGGATGACACCACCGATCTCGCGGATGAAGACGGAGTCACCGTCCCTGCTTATCTGGTTCAGGGGGTTGCCAGCTCCATAACGGTGAACACCACGAACACCACGGGTGCGACGGCTTATCTGAACGCCTGGATCGACTACAACAACAACGGCGTGCTCACCGATTCCGGCGAGCAGATTGTGGCCAACAGCTTGATCGCGACCGGCACATCGAACAGCAACAGAACCCTCAACTTCACGGTGCCGAGCGGCGCCAACGCCGGGAACGTGGGTGTGCGAGTGCGACTGACTTCCACCAGCAGCCCGGGCTCCACCGGAGCCAGCGGCAACGGAGAGGTGGAAGACTATGTGGCCAACATCCTGCCGCCTTCGGACTTCGGGGACGATTCTTCGTTTGGCATCGCCGGCAGCACCACTTCGACCTCGGTAAGGATGGGCGCGCTGGTGGACAGTGAAAGCTCCGGACTCGGCAATGCAGCAGCCACCGGCGATGACACCAACGGCAGTGATGACGAAGACGGTGTGACGCTGCCTGCCACCGTCATTCAAGGACAGTCCGGTGTGAGCGTGACCGTCAACCTCACGAACACCAGCGGGGCGGACGCTTTCCTCAATGGCTGGATCGACTTCAACAACAACGGGCTTCTCACCGACGTGGGCGAGCAAATCATCGTCAATGATGTCGTGACCACCGGCACCAGCGGCAGCAACCGCAGCTACACCTTCACGGTGCCAAGCGCGGCAGCCACCGGAGCCATCGGGGCGCGTTTCAGATTGAGCTCCATCGCCACGCCCGGTGACACCGGAATTTCGGGAACAGGCGAGGTGGAGGATTACAACATCACCGTCCAGCCCCCGTCCGATCATGGCGACTTCTCACGCTTTGCAGATGCCAGCAGCTACAACTCAAGCGCCCTGGGCATCGGCGACCTGGAGGACACGGAAATCACCGCGGTCACCAATCTGGCGGCCACGGGCGATGACATCACCAACTTCAATGACGAAGACGGTGTGACCCTGCAGGCCATTCTTGTGCAGGGGCAGGCGGGTGTGGCGGTGACCGTCAAACTCAACAACACGACCGGTGCGCCGGCTTACCTGAATGGATGGGTGGACTTCAACAACAATGGTGTGGTGACTGATGCAGGGGAGCAGGTGATCGCGGATATCGTGGTGGATGATGGCACCACCGGGGACTACCAAACTTTCTACTTTGATGTGCCGAACACCGCCACCGTCGGCACGGTGGGCGCACGTTTCCGCCTGACCTCGGTGGCGAGCCCGGGATCCACCGGTGCGAGCGGGTATGGTGAAGTGGAAGACTACACCACGTCCATCGTGGCTCCCTCTTCGAACTTCCGGGACTACTTCTACACGATCCGCAACGTCAGCGGCCACTTCTACCTGGATGAGATCTCGGTTTACAATCCGAACTCCGCCGCGCCGACTGTGTCCGTGACCCCGGGCATTCTGGATCTCAACACGGCATCCACAGGCTTTAACACCAGCTCCACGGATGCGATGATCAACGGTCTGGCGCTGGACTGGCTCAACCGGCGGTTTTACTGGGCAGCCACGTCCACGGGTTCCAGCGGCTACAACTTCAATTTGTACACGGCGGCCTACGACAACGTCAGCAAGACCTGGAGCTCCCAGCTGGTCACGGGTTCGTCACGCACAAATGTCCCCTTCAACACGGGCAGCCCCGTCTCGGGCTCGGCCAGCGCCGGCGCCTTCCCCCGTGCGGCCTTTTACAATGGTGAATACTATGCCGGGGGCCAGCTCAGCAACAACGTGGCGGTGTGGCATCTGAACTCGGCGGGCCTGGGCCTGAACAGTCCCGCCTTCAATGATTACACCAACTTTTTCCATCTCTCCCAGACCTTCAATGGGGGGGACTTCGTCATTCGTCCGCAGGATGGCCTGCTGGTGACCTCCACGGTGATCAGCAACGCCAACACATTGTTCAACCAGTTCATCGACAACGGCATGAATGCCTCGGGTCCGGCAGCCACCACGGCGAGCGTGGACTCTCAGATCCCCTACTCCAGCAACAGTTCCGTGCAGATTGCCGGGGTGGGTGGTGTGTCCCGGCTTTATGCCCTGGGCTCCACCGGCACTAACATTTACCGCATCGACAATTATGACACCACCTCGCCCAAAGCGGTGAAAGTGGGGCCGCTGCCCACCGCCTCCTACACGGACTTGTCTGAAGGCATCTCCTCTTCGGTGACTTCGCTGGGGGTGAAAGGTATTGTGTACTATGATCCCAACGGCCTTGCAGACGGCATCATCAGCGGCACGGGCACCAATGCCAGCGGCCAGATTTACGCCATGTTGGTGGATGCCTCTGGCAACCTCGTGGACTCCTTCCCCGTGAAGAGCGACGGCACTTTCATCCTAGGCGGCGCCACAGCCAACACCTCCTACAAAGTTGTCTTGAGCACCTCTTATGGGAGCCTGGGCTCCACCGCACCGGCGGCAGATCTTCCCACCGGCTGGCTCAATGCCGGTGAGTTCCTCGGCTCCGGCGCGGGCAGTGACGGCACGGTCGATGGCAAGCTGTCTGTCACCGTCGGCACCTCTGGCATTGTCAATGCCACCCTGGGCATCTCCAAGACATTGAGCATCGGTGATCTGGTCTGGAACGACGTCAACAACAACGGGCTGCAGGACAGTGGTGAAAGCGGCATCGGCGGAGTGACTGTGCAGCTTTGGACTCCCGGTACTGACAACGCGATCGGGGGATCAGGCACAGCAGCAGACACGCTGGCGGCCACCACCATCACGGATGGCACGGGTGCCTACAGTTTCGTCGGACTGACGGCCGGAAAATACTTTGTCACGGTGACACCGCCGACACTGTACTCCGTGGTCAGCAGCACTGCTGCTGGCGACAACGGAGTCGATGGAGACAACAATGGCTCGCAGCCGGGTGGCCGCGCGACGGCCGTTTACAGCCCGATCGTAACCCTGACGCAGGGTGCGGAGCCGGGCAATCTCGGCACGGGCGGTGACAGTTTGGAAGACACGATCGACTTCGGATTGCTGACTGCGGTGGATTACGGCGACAATGCCTCGTTTGGCTCCGCTGGCAGCAATCTAGTGGCCAACTTGTTGATTGGTTCCCTGACGGACGCGGAATACTCCGCCAACGCCAATGCCAGTGCCACAGGTGACGATCTCGCAGGCCTGGATGATGAGGATGGGGTGACTCTGCCTGCCTTCATTTTGCAGGGGGCTTCCAACAGCATCACCGTCAATGTCACCAACACCACTGGCGCCACGGCTTTCTTGAACGCCTGGGTTGATTATAACAACAACGGCGTGCTCACCGACTCCGGTGAGCAGATTGCCTCCAATACTCTGATTGTAACGGGCACATCGAACACCAACAAAACGATCAACTTCACCGTGCCGAGCACCGTGGCACCAGGCACCGTGGGAGTGCGAGTGCGTTTGACTTCCACCAGCAGCCCAGGTTCGGTCGGGACAACCGGCAACGGTGAAGTGGAAGACCACACGCTCACCATCAAGGGTTATTCCTCCTTGTATGATCCCGATATCGGCCAGTTTGGCCTGTTCGTCACTGACGGCACCTTCTCCATGTCCAATTCGTCCAGCGGCGTCTTTGGCGGAACAGGCATAGCCTCAGGAGTGACACTGAACATCTCAGATGGCGGTCTGGCCAATTTCGTCATGATTCATCCGCCCCAAACGGGCTCCTTCGGCAATGCTGACACGCTTCCGGGGACCGGAGGCACCACCATCGTTCCCGTGTTGACTGATCTGAGCACCCAGCGTTCGCAGGCATACACACTTTCCACCACCGTGGCCGCCATGACCGCCACCCAGACCTTCGGGGCCATGACTGCCCCCTTCACCATCAGCTCCAATGGGACTCACAATGTCATCAACCTGACCAGCCTCAAGCTCTCCGGCGGCAGCATGCTCACACTGCAGGGCGGTCCGAACGACTATTTCTTCATCAATGTGACGACGGAGTTCACCTTCACCGGCAGCAGCGGCATGATCTTGTCCGGAGGCGTGCTGCCTCAGCACGTCATCGTGAACCTGCTTCCAGGTGCCAAAGCCTTGAACCTGACCGGAGGCTCAGCGGCCTATTCAGGAACCTTCCTCGCGGTACAGTCGGGCACGGCCACCACTCTCACGGGCGGTTCCATCGTCACAGGGTCCGTCTATGCCAGAGATGTCACCCTGACAGGTGGTTCGCTGATCAACGGCTCTGCTTTCGACAACGGCGTGCCCTTCGATTTGGGTGACTATTCGGGTTTCCTGTCCGCAGGCAGTGCTGCAAGCAGCGCGCTGACCCTTGGCGCACGGGTGGATTCGGAGAGTGTTCTGACCGCAGACAGCACCGCGACTGGTGACGACCTGACCGGTCTTGATGATGAAGACGGTGTCACCGTCCCCGCCAGCATCGTGCGAGGAACCTCCAGCGCCCTCACTGTCAATGTCACCAACACCTCGGGCGCCACGGCTTATCTCAATGCCTGGATCGACTTCAACCGCAACGGTGTGCTCACCGACTCAGGCGAGCAGATTGCCACAAACACCGCCGTCTCCACCGGCACATCGGGCTCCAACCTGACCGTGAACTTCAACGTGCCTGCTGCAGCCAGCCTCGGCACCACAGGCGTGCGGGTACGCCTGACTTCCACCAGCGGACCGGGAACCATTGGTGCGAGCGGGATTGGTGAAGCCGAAGACTACACCACGACCATATCGTGCCCAGCCATCACAGTCACGCCAGCCACACTCTCCAACGGCACGGTGGGTCTGGCCTACAGCGCCACCATCTCTGCCAGCGGTGGCTCCTCCTCCTACACATATGCCTTGTCATCTGGCACGCTGCCCGCCGGACTCTCGCTTTCCAGTGTCGGTGTGATCAGCGGCACCCCCACAAGCGCCGCGGCTGCCACCTTCACAGTGAGAGCAACGGACACCAACGGCTGCACCGGAACTCTCAGCTACACCCTCACTCCGGTGTGCCCGACGATTGCAGTGACCCAGACCACCCTGCCTGGGGCTATCCAGGGTGCGCCCTACAGCCAGACACTGACCTCATCCGGGGGCACTTCCGCCTACACTTACACCATCGCCAGCGGTGCCCTGCCTGCTGGAGTGACACTTTCCACCGACGGCATCATCAGCGGCACCCCCACCGCCGCCGGCACAGCGAACTTCACCGTTCAGTCCCAGGACGCCAACAGCTGCCCCGGCACCCGTGCGCTGTCGATCACCACGAATGTGCCTGTGACTGATTTTGGCGACAACCCCGCTTTTGCCGCCGCCTCTCAAATCGCAAGCTCTGAAATCAAGATTGGCACCAACGCCACCGATGCAGACCCGGTGAATCCTGCCACCGGATCCGCGACTGCGGATGACACCACCGGCACCGATGATGAAGACCTGGTGATTCCCTCCGTGGTTTCCGGCGGTGATCTGAACGTGAACATTCCGGCGACACTCAGCGGCAATGTCACACTCGGTCGCATTGGAGTCTGGGCGGATTGGAACGGCGACGGCGACACGCTGGACGCCAATGAAACCGTCACCCTCACCAGTTCGGGACTCATCGGCGGCAACAACACTGTCACCGCCACCTTCAGTCCTCCCGCCGGCACCAGCACTGGCATCAAATTCATCCGCATCATTGCGGTCGAAGGCACCGCCGCGCCAGCCTTCAGCGGCACCTCAGCCCTGAAGGGTGAAGTCGAAGATTACGCGATCAATGTCACCGCCCCGACGCTGGACTATGGCGATCTGCCCGACACCATCATCGGCACCTCTGCAGGCAACTATCAGACCCTCTCCAACGACAACGGACCAGCGCATACCGCCAACAGCAATCTGCGCCTCGGCGCCACGGTGGATGCCGAAGGCAACGGCCAGCCTAACAGCACCGCCACGGGTGATGGTGCGGACGATGACGGCGTGCCCACCCTGCCCACGCTGACGCAGAACGTCCCCGCCACGCTCACCGTCAACGCGACCAACTCCTTCGGCTCCGCCGGTTTCCTGAAGGCATGGATCGACTGGAACAACGACGGCAACTTGACCGCCGATGAAGAACTTGGCGCTGAGATCAGCGTGCCGAACGGCACCAGCAACGGGGCTTTCAATTTCAACTTCACCGTGCCCAGCACCGCGGTGATCGGGGCCAACCTCGGACTGCGTGTGCGCCTCGCCAGCACCACGATTCCGGCATCCAACGGCGTCGTCGGCACGGGTGAGGTGGAAGACTACCTCGTCGTAGTCAACGCCTCCACCGTGGACTTCGGTGACTACCCGAGCTTTGCGTCCGCATCCCGCGTCGCCAGCACGCTGATCAAGATCGGCACCAACGCCACGGATGTGGAAACCAGCAATCCCGTTTCCGGCAGCGCCACGGCGGACGACACCACCGGCACCGATGACGAAGACCTCGTCATGCCGACACTGCTGACAGGAAGCAGCGGCACACTGACCATCCCGGTCACACTGACCAGCCCGATCTCGGCAGGCAAGATCGCCGTGTTTGCGGACTGGAACGGCGACAACGATGTGCTCGACACGAATGAAAGTGTGACGCTCAGCACGTCCAGCCTCGTCGCTGGAGCCAACACCGTCACGGCCACGCTGAATCCGCCAGCAGGCACGACCGGCGGCGTCAAATACCTGCGCATCATCGCCACGGAAGGTGCCACGGCTCCCAGCTTCAGCGGCAGTTCCTCCCTGCGCGGTGAAGTGGAAGATTATGCCATCACCGTGAATGCCTTCTCGCTCGACTTCGGCGATCTGCCAGACACAGGCACCGGCACCGGCGCGGGCAACTATCAGACACTCAGCAGCGACAGCGGCCCCTCCCATACCGCCACCGCCACCACGCTGCGCCTCGGTGCCACCGTGGATGCGGAAGGCGACGGCCAGCCAAACACCACGGCCACGGGTGATGGAGCGGATGAAGACGGCATCACCAGCATGCCGGTGTTCAACCGCGGCCAGGCCTACACCATTCCGGTCTCGGTCTTCAACAACAGCGGAAGCACCGCGCGCATCTTCGGCTTCATCGACTGGAACAACGACGGCGATTTTGCCGACGCGGGTGAAACGCTCACCGCCGTGGCGGTCAGCACTTCAGCAAGCCAGCAGACTGTCAACCTCACCGGCACCACACCCGGCACGGCGGTCCTCGGCACCTTTGGAGCGCGCTTCCGTCTTGCCACCGCCACCACGCTGACGTCCACCGGAACCACCGCCAATGGTGAAGTGGAAGATTACATCGTCACGGGCGCCTGCCCCACTCTCACCATCACTCCAGGGACTCTGCCTGCAACGTCGCAGTATGCCAGCTACAACCAAACGCTGAGCTCCAGCAACGGCACTTCACCTTATACTTGGACGATCGCCACGGGCGCACTTCCAGGCGGCCTCACCCTTAGCAGCGCAGGAGTCGTCAGCGGCACGGTGACCAGCGCCAGCGGCGCCTACGTCTTCACCGCCAAAGCCACGGATGCCAACGGCTGCTTCGCCACGCAGAGCTACACCATCAGCGTCGGTTCGGGCGGCATGAGCGTGGGGAATCTTGTCTTCCTTGATGAGAACAACAACGGGCTCAAAGATTCCAATGAACGCGGCATTCCCAATGTGCCGGTGGAAATCTGGAGCGCCGGTGCGGACGGACGCGTGAACTCGGCCGATGACCAAGCCGTGACCAACGGCAGTGCTTCCGTGCTCAGCTCCGGCGGCATGCTGACGGCGGGCAGCTTCGGCACCATCGCCTCTGGTTTCTCCACCCTGACGGCAGTCACGGACTGGGCCGGTGCTTATCAGTTCACCTCGCTGCCCACCGGAGTCTACTACCTCAAGATCACACCGCCGAACAAATCCGTGTTCACCAGCAAGTACGGCACCGGCACGACCACCTACAGCCTCAACCTCGACTTCCCGCTGGCCAGTTCCACTTCGGTGCTCCTCGACAACGGCATCGACAACGACAGCAACGGCGTGCAAACCGCCGGCTCGTTCGTCAGCAGCGCAGATGCAGTCGTCGCGGGTGTGGGCGCTGCGGTTTACAGCATGCCGTTCACACTCGCCACGGCCACCGAGCCCGGTGCCTCCAATCTCGGCAGTGATGAATACACCATAGACTTTGGTCTGCGCCCCTGCCCCGCCATCGGCATCTCACCGCTCACCGTTCCGGCGGTCAGTTCGGGCGTGGCCTACAGCTCCAGTTTAAGCGCCGCGGGTGGCACAGCTCCTTACTCGTATGCGATCACCCAGGGCACGCTGCCCTCAGGTCTGAGCCTGAGCAGCGCCGGTGTCATCTCCGGCACCACCTCCACCACGGGCACCAGCGCCGTCACCGTGCGCGCCACCGACGCCCGCGGCTGCCAGGGCTTCACCACGATCCAGATCAGCGTGACCACGGCCATGAGCATCACGACAGCTTCACTGCCGAATGGCACGGAAGGCACGGCCTACACCTCCACGACGCTGGCAGCCACCGGCGGCGGCAGCCCTTATCAAAACTGGCGTGTCAGCTCCGGGGCGCTGCCGACGGGTCTGTCGATCAACAGCAGCACGGGCGTGGTCTCCGGCACACCGACCTCCCCGGGCACCTACGTCGTCACCTTCGCGGTGGATGACGCCCTCGTCACCCCGGCCAGCGTCACTGTGACGAATGGTTCCGTGGAGACGGATGCGTGGAGCGCCATCACCTTCACGCCACGCACCAGCGTGACCGGCTGGACGCTCGGCAACAGCGCCCTCTCCGGCACAACGACGGCGGCGCAGATCTACGGCATCAACGACAGCAACGCCAACAACTCGCTGCTGGGTCAAACGCCAGCCGGCCTGCAGTACCTCGCCTCCCCGTTTGTGGACAGCTGGGCCTCGCAGTCAGTCAGCGGTTTCACCGTGGGACGTCCTTACACGCTGCGGGTGCGCTATGCGATGCGCGGCGCGTTTGCCAATCCGAGCACCACGGAAGCCCAGCCGCCGTTCTACAGCAATGCGCTGTGGATCGCCGGCTACAACGCCTCCGCCGCCAGCCTGTTTGGTCCGGCGAATGTGAACTTCCCGGCCCCGAACGCCGCGAACTATGACAACTGGGCCACGTTTGACATGCCCTTCGTACCGCAGACCTCCAGCATGGTGTTTTCGTATGGCCTGGACGGCATGGCCATCGATGATGTGCAGTTCATTCCCACCGTGGCCGCCACCACCACCGCCACCAAGCAGTTCACCTTCGTCATCGCCGGGAACCGTGACTGGGGTGATCTTCCCGACACCGGCATCGGCACCGGTACAGCCAATTACCAGACGGCCAACAACGACAGTGGTCCGTCGCACTATCGTGACACCAATCTGCGTCTCGGCGCCACGCTCGACATCGAGTCAGACGGTCAGCCTGATGCCACATCCACGGGTGACGACCTGAGCGGCACCGATGATGAAGACGCCATCGCCTCACTGCCCGTATTCTCCCGCGGTCAAAGCTTCACCATCCCTGTCTCCGTGTTCAACAACACGGGGAGCAGCGCCAGTGTCTATGCCTTCATCGACTGGAACAACGACGGCGACTTCCTGGATCCGTCCGAAGCCCTCAGCGCTGCGTCGGTAAGTTCCAGCGCAACGCAGCAGAGCGTCAATGTGACTGGCACCGTGCCAGGCACGGCGGTGCTGGCGCAGATCGGCCTGCGCGTGCGTTTGACCACGGCGGTGTCTCCGGGAGCCTTTGGCATCGCGCCGAATGGTGAAGTCGAAGACTATCTGATCACTCCGACATGTCCGACCGTGGCGCTGGCTCCGGCATCGCTGGCCAACGGCACCCTCAGCGCTGCGTATTCACAGACCGTCACGGCTTCAGGCGGGACGGCACCTTACACCTATGCGCTCAATTCAGGCACTCTGCCTTCGGGTGTGACGCTGAATGCCACCACAGGCATCCTCAGCGGCACGCCGAACTTCGCCGGCACCTTCAACTTCACCCTCAGCGCCACGGACGCCAACGGCTGCGTGGGAACCAAGACTTATGCGGTGGTGATGACCTGCCCGGCGATCGCCATCACGCCGACCACTCTCACCACCGGCACTGTCGGCACCGCCTTCTCCCAGTCACTCACCGCGAGCGGTGGTGCCGCCCCATATGGCTCATGGACAGTGACCAGCGGCACACTGCCTGCCGGGCTCACGCTCAATGCCACCACCGGCGTCATCAGCGGCACCCCCACGGCCGGCAACGGTTCTGGCGCATCCTTCACGGTGCGCGCCACGGATGCCAACGGATGCCAGGGTTCACAGGTGGTCACGCTGAAAATCTGCCCGGTGGTCACGGTGAATCCGGCCACGCTCACTGCAGCCACGGTGAACAGCCCCTATTCGCAAACCATCACGGCTTCTGGCGGTGCGACGGCCTACACTTACACCGTGAGCAGCGGGACACTGCCGACCGGCCTGAGCCTGAGCAGCGCGGGCATCCTGAGCGGCACTGCCACCAGCACCGCTTCATTCACCTTCACAATCACGGCCACGGACGCCAACGGCTGCCCCGGCTCACGGTCATACACCCTCGCTCCCTCCTGTCCGCTCATCGCGGTCACACCCGCGACAGCGACGCGCGCCACCATGGGTACGGCCTACTCACAAACCCTGAGCGCCAGCGGTGGCCTGGCCCCGTATGGATCATGGGCGATCACCAGCGGCACACTGCCCGCAGGACTGGCACTGAATGCCAGCACAGGTGTGATCAGCGGCACGCCAACGACCTCAAATGGCGCGGGCACGAGCGTCACATTCCGTGTCACCGATGCGAACGGCTGCACAGGCTCCCAGGCCGTAGCGATGCAAATCTGCCCGGTGATCGCGCTCACGCCAGCGACCCTGACAAATGGCACGATCAACACCGCGTATTCACAAACCCTCACTGCATCCGGCGGCACATCACCTTACAGCTATGCCGTGAGCAGCGGCACTCTGCCTGCAGGCCTCACGCTCAGCACTGCAGGGGTTCTGTCTGGAACCCCTACGAGCACCACGGCCGCTAACTTCACCGTGACCGCCACGGATGCGAACGGCTGCAGCGGCGCGCTGGCCTACACCGTCACGCCTGCGCCTGACTCGGATTACAGTGACTACAGCCTGTTCGGCAACGCCAGCAGCCGCATGAACGCCACGCTGCGCCTCGGGGCCCTCACCGATGTGGAAGCCGCCGCCACCACCAACAGCACGGCGACCGGTGATGACACCACCGGCAGCGATGACGAAGACGGTGTGACGCTGCCCGCCAGCATCACGCAGGGCGGGGCCGGGTCAATCACGGTCAACGTGACCAACACCAGCGGTGCCACGGCCTACCTCAACGCGTGGATCGACTTCAATCAAAATGGCTCTCTTACCGATGCGGGTGAGCAGATCGCCACCAACACCCTGATCGGCAACGGCGTCTCAAACTCCAACCGCACCATTTCCTTCACCGCTCCGGCCAGCGCCGTGCTGGGCAGCGCAGGGGTGCGTGTGCGCCTGACTTCCATCTCGTCGCCCGGCCCGACAGGCGCCAGTGGCAACGGCGAAGTGGAAGACAACGTCGCTACGATCGTTGTGCCCACGACGGACTACGGCGACTTCTCACTCTTCGCGGACGCCTACAGCACGGGCAGCACCAATCTCAAGCTGGGCGCGCTGCAGGACCTTGAAGGCAGCGCCACCAAAAACGCCAGCGCGCAGGGTGATGACACCACCGGCAGCGATGACGAAGACGGCGTGAGCTTCCCATCCATGACCGCGGGCCAGCCCATGACGCTGCCCGTCACCGTGACGAACCTGACGGGCTCCACGGCATACCTGAACGCCTGGATCGACTACAACAACAACGGCGTCGTCACGGATGCGGGCGAGCAGATCGCCACCAATGTCAACATCATCACGGGAACCAGCGGAGGCACGGTCACCCTGAATTTCACCGTGCCGGCCAATGCCGTCACCGCCGCCTCGCTCATCGGCACACGCTTCCGCCTGACCAATGTGCAAACCCCGGGCTCCACCGGCGGCGTCGGCATCGGTGAAGTGGAAGACCACGCGGTCGTCATCCTCGCGCCGCTCACAGACTTCGGTGATTACAGCGGCGCGCCAAGCGTCTCCAACACCGCGAGCACGAATCTGCGCCTCGGCACGCTTGTTGACACGGAATACGCCGCCACCACCGACGCCACGGCCACGGGTGACGACCTGAATGGTGTGGATGATGAAGACGGAGTCACACTGCCGTCCATGATTGCCGGTGCGCCGGCCACGATCCCAGTCGTCGCCAGCAACAACACCGGGGCCGCCGCTTATCTGAACGCCTGGATCGACTACAACAACAACGGCGTCTTCACCGACGTGGGAGAGCAGATCGCCACAAACACTCCCGTGGCGACGGGCACCACGAACAGCACCATCAACATCAGCGTCACCGTGCCCGCCAGCGCTGTCACCGGCACCAACCTGGGCATGCGCGCACGTATTTCCAACGACATCTCACCGGGCTCCACCGGTGCAGGCGGCGTGGGTGAAGTGGAAGACTACGTGGTCAACATCGCCCAGCCGACGACTGACTTCGGCGACTATTCGCTCTTCAGCATCGTGAGCAGCACCACGAATAGCAATCTGCGCCTGGGTGCGCTGACGGACACGGAATACGTGGCCACCACCAATGCCACTGCCACGGGAGACGACATCACCGGCAGCGACGATGAAGACAGCATCACTTTCCCAACCATGATCGCCGGTGCTCCGGCCACCATTTCAGCCGTGGTCACGAACACGACGGGCGCCACGGCGTATCTGAATGCCTGGATTGATTTCAATGGCAATGGCGTGTTGACGGACCCGGGTGAACAGATCGCAGTCAACGGGGCCATCGCCACGGGCACGAGCAACAGCGCGATCGGCGGCAGCATCACAATCCCGGCCACCTCACTGACCGGCGTGCCTCTCGGCGCACGTGTGATGCTCACCTCGGCTTCATCGCCCGCCACCTCCGGCAGCGTGGGCACGGGTGAAATCGAGGACTACGTGGTCACCATCACCGCGCCGACCACGGACTTTGGCGACTTCAGCGGCTTTGCGGATGCCTCCCAAGGCGTGAGCCCCAGCCTGCGCATGGGATCGCTGATCGATGCCGAGTATTCTCCCACCAAGAACACCACCGCCACTGGTGACGACACCACCAATCTGGCTGACGAAGACGGCGTGACGCTGCCGTCCATGACCGCGGGCCAGGTGCTGACGATCCCCGTCGTGGCGACCAACAGCACCGGCGCGCTCGGCTACCTCAATGCGTGGATCGACTTCAACAACAACGGCGTCCTGACGGATTCCGGCGAGCAGATTGCCACCAACATCAACATCCCGACCGGCAGCGATGACTCGACGTTCACCATCAATGTGACCGTGCCTATTACTGCTGTGACGGGAACGAATGTGGGCGCACGCTTCCGTCTTTCCGCCCCGACCTCTCCCGGACCGACCGGCGCGAACGCCGCTGTCGGCGAAATCGAAGACTATGTCGTCAACATCGCCGCACCGACGCTCGACTTTGGTGACTTCAGCGGCATCGGCACCGCCGCCAGCACGGCCAACAGCAGGCTGAAAATCGGCACGCTGATCGATGCAGAATACGACGCCACCAAGAACACCGCCGCCACGGGCGACGACACCACTGGCAGCGATGATGAAGACGGTGTGACCATCCCCACTCTCACCGCAGGTCTGGCGGCCAGCATCACCGCGAAGGTGACGAACAGCAGCGGCTCATCCGCCTATCTCAACGCCTGGATCGACTACAACAACAACGGTTCGCTCACCGACTCGGGTGAGCAGATCGCCACGAACACCCTCATCGTCACCGGCACCTCCAACGCCAGCAAAACCATCAACTTCACGGTGCCCGTCAACGCCGTCGCAGGCACGCCTGTGGGGGTGCGCGTCAGACTGACGTCAGTCGCCAACCCCGGGGCCACCGGCACGGCAGGCACCGGCGAAGTGGAAGATTATGTCACCAGCATCGTCGGCCCCACGACGGACTTTGGTGACTGGAGCGGCGCTGCCGATGCCTCCAACACGGTCATCACCTCCCTGCGTCTTGGTGCGCTGATCGATGCGGAATTCAGCGCCACGAAAAACGCGACCGCCACCGGTGATGACACCACCAATCTGGCTGATGAAGACGGTGTGGCGCTGCCTGCCATGACCGCAGGCGGGACGTACTCGATCCCTGTCACCGTGACCAACACCACGGGCTCGACGACATTCCTGAACGCCTGGGCTGACTTCAACAACAACGGGTCCTTCGCCGATGCAGGTGAACAGTTCGCCAACAATGTGAGCGTCGCGACCGGACTGAACAATTCAATCATCAGTCAAAGCATCACGGTTCCTGCGGCGGCTGTCACCGGCACCAATCTGGGCGTGCGTTTCCGCCTCACCTCCACCAGCAGTCCGGGCTCCACGGGCACGGGTGGCGGCAATGGCGAAGTGGAAGACTATGTGGCCAGCATCGCCGCACCGACGACGGACTTTGGCGACTTCACCACCTTCACCAGTGCCTCGAGCACGATGAACTCCAACCTGCGCCTGGGAGCTCTGACGGACACCGAATTTGCCCCGAACAACAACCTCACGGCCACGGGTGACGACACCACCGGCCTGGATGATGAAGACGGTGTGACGATGCCGTCCCTGACCGCAGGAGCACCGGCCACCATTCCGGTGGTCGTGACGAACAACACGGGCTCCGCCACCTTCCTCAACGCGTGGATCGACTACAACAACAACGGTGTGCTCACCGACGCGGGAGAGCAGGTCGCCACCAATGTCAGCATCGCCACCGGCACCAGCGGCAGCACGCAGAACCTCAGCATCACCGTGCCGGCCAATGCGGTGACGGGAACCAATCTGGGTGCGCGCTTCCGCCTGACCTCTGTTTCTTCCCCCGGCTCCGGCGGTGCTGCAGGAAGCGGCGAAGTGGAAGACTACGTCGTTTCCATCATCAGCCCGCCGCTTGACTACGGCGACTGGAGCGGCATCAGCGATGCAGCATCCACCGCCAACAACACGCTCCGCCTCGGTGCGCTGGTGGACACGGAATATGTCTCCACGCGCAATGTCTCCGCCACGGGTGACGACAGCACCGGCGTGGATGATGAAGACGGCGTGACCCTGCCCACCCTGACGGCAGGCGCTCCGGCCACCATCCCGGTGATCGTGACGAACAGCACCGGCTCCGCCGCCTTCCTCAACGTGTGGATCGACTACAATAACAACGGCTCCTTCGCCGATGCAGGCGAACAGATCGCCTCCGATGTCAGCGTCGCCACCGGCGCCAGCAACAGCACGCAGAACCTCAACATCACCGTGCCGGCAGGTGCGGTGACGGGCTCGAACGTGGGAGTGCGAGTGCGCCTGACGGATGTCTCATCCCCCGGCGTCACCGGCATCGCGGGAACCGGTGAAGTCGAAGATTACGTGACCACCATCGCCGTGCCGACGACGGATTTCGGCGACTGGAACGGCGTGGCGAATGCTTCAAGCCTTGCCAGCTCCAATCTGCGCATGGGTGCGCTGGCGGACACTGAATATGTCTCGACGCTCAATTCCACCGCCACGGGAGATGACACCACCGGCAGCGATGACGAAGACGGCGTGACCGTGCCGAGCCAGACTCCTGGCACCGCCGGCAGCGCCACCGTGGTGGTGACGAACAACAGCGGTGCGGCGGGTTATCTCAATGCGTGGATCGACTTCAACAACAACGGCTCCTTCACCGATGCAGGCGAACAGATCGCCACGAACACGAGCATCGCCACGGGCACGAACGGTGTGACGCAGACGGTGAACTTCATCGTGCCCGTCGATGCGGTTCCCGGCCAGCGCGGCGCGCGCTTCCGTCTCACCAGCACGCAGAGCCCGACCTCCGTCGGTGCCAGCGGCATGGGTGAGGTGGAAGATTATCTCGTCACCATCACCTGTCTGCCGATCGCGGTTTCCCCCTCCACACTCACCACACCGACGGTGGGCACGGCCTACACGCAGACGGTCACGGCCTCGGGTGGTCTGGCGCCTTACACTTATGCCGTCGGCAGCGGCGCGCTGCCAGCAGGTCTCACCCTGAGCAGCGCGGGTGTGCTCTCCGGCACTCCTACCAGCAGCAGCGCGGCCACCTTCAGCATCGTCGCCACGGATTCTTATGGTTGCACCGGCACCAGAAACTACACCCTCACGCCAGTGTGCCCCACGATCACGGTCAATCCGAGCACGCTGCCCAGCGGCACCGTGGGCACGTCGTATTCACAGACGCTCAGCGCCAGCGGTGGCACGGCAGGCTACACCTTTGCGGTGAGCAGTGGCACCCTGCCTTCGGGGCTGACGCTCAATGCCAACACCGGCCTTATCTCCGGCACGCCATCGACCAGCAATGCTGGCGGCGTCAGCCTCACCTTCCGCGCCACGGATGCGAATGGCTGCTCGGGCACACGCATTATCAATCTGATCATCTGCCCGGTCATCACTCTCACACCGGCCACGCTCCCCACACCAACCGTCGGCACCGCCTACTCGCAGACACTCGCCGGGTCCGGTGGTGCTGCGGCTTACACCTTCTCTCTTGCCAGCGGCACGCTGCCAGCCTGGGCCACGCTGAGTCCTTCCGGCGTCCTGAGCGGAACCCCCACGAGCACCACGGCAGCCACCTTCACCGTGCGTGCCACGGATGCCAACGGCTGCAGCGGCACGCTGAGCTACACGATCACTCCGGTTTGCCCGACGGTCACCATCACGCCTGCGGCACTGGCGCAGGGCACGGTGGGCACGGCCTACTCGCAGACGCTGACCGCCACCGGAGGCACCGCGCCTTACAGCGCCTGGACGGTCACTTCCGGCACACTGCCTGCCGGGCTCACTCTCAATGCCAGCACCGGCGTCGTCAGCGGCACGCCAACGGCTTCCGCGAGCCCGGCAACCACGATCACGGTGCGTGTGAATGATGCCAATGGCTGCCAGGGCACGCGCGCCATCACGCTGCAGGTGTGCCCGGTCATCACGCTTTCACCCGCAACACTGACCACTCCTGTCATTGGCGTCGCTTACTCTCAGTCTCTCAGCGCCTCGGGCGGCACCGCCTCTTACAACTACACGATTGCCAGCGGAGCACTGCCGGCCTGGGCTTCCATGAGCACCGCCGGGGTGATCACCGGAACGCCCACCAACGGCACCTCCGCCACCTTCAGTGTGCGCGCCACGGATGCGAACGGCTGCACCGGCACGGCGAGCTACACGCTGGCACCGAACTGCCCGACGATCAGCATCACGCCGACCACCGCCACGCAGGCCACGGTGGGCAGCGCCTACTCACAGACTCTCATCGCTTCCGGCGGCACCGCGCCCTACAGCACATGGACGGTCAGCAGCGGCTCGCTGCCTGCGGGACTCACGCTCAATACCAGCACCGGTGTCATCAGCGGCACGCCCACCACCTCCAATGCAGCAGGCGTGAGTGTCTCCATCCGCACCACGGATGCCAATGGCTGCCAGGGCACGCAGGCGATCACGGTGCAGGTCTGCCCAGTCATCACGCTGTCTCCCACCACGCCAGCGACGCCGACGGTGAGCACCGCCTACTCGCAGACCTTCACCGCCACGGGCGGCGCCAGCACCTACACCTTCACGGTCGCCAGCGGCACGCTGCCCACCTGGGCCACGCTGAGCTCCGCAGGCACCCTGAGCGGTATGCCGGACAGCCCGAACCCCGCCACCTTCACGCTCAAAGCCACGGACGCCAATGGCTGCACCGGCACGCAGAGCTACACCATCACGCCAGTCTGTCCCACGATGGCCATCGCGCCGCTGACAGCGGTTACCGGCACGGTGGGCTCCAACTATTCTCAGACGCTCACCGGCAGCGGTGGCACGGCGCCGTATGCGGCATGGACGGTCACCAGCGGCACGCTGCCCGCAGGTCTCACGCTCAATGTGAACACCGGCATCATCTCCGGCACTCCGACGGCCTCCACGGGTGCCGCCACCAGTGTGACTGTGCGCACCACCGATGCACGCGGCTGTCAGGTCAGCGCCGTAATCTCTATTAAAGTCTGCCCGGTCATCTCCATCAATCCCACCACCCTGGCAGCCAGCACCGCGGGCACCAGTTACTCGCAAACCATCACGGCTTCCGGTGGTGTGACTCCGTATGTGTACACGGTTTCCAGCGGCAGCCTACCAGCCGGCCTGACGCTCAGCTCTTCAGGCACGCTGGCAGGCACGCCAACGAGCACAGCCACAGCCAGCTTCACCATTACCGCCACTGATGCGAATGGCTGCACCGGCACACGCAACTACTCGCTGACCCCCGCCTGCCCGACCATCACAGTCAGCCCCGCCACGCTGCCCAATGGCATGGTCAACAGCGCCTACTCGCAGACCGTCACCTCCAGCGGCGGCGTGGGCACCATGACCTACTCCATCAGCAGCGGCAGCCTGCCTGCGGGCCTCAGCCTGAACACCACCTCGGGCGTCATTTCCGGCACTCCCACCAGCACCACGGCGGCCAGCTTCACCGTGCGCGCCACGGATACCAACAACTGCACCGGCAGCACGAGCTATACCATCACGCCGGCATGTCCTACCATCACGGTCACGCCTGCCACTCTCACTCCTGGCACGGTCGGAACCGCCTACACCCAAACGCTCACCGGCAATGGCGGCATCGCTCCGTATACAGCATGGACGGTCACCAGCGGCACATTGCCAGCGGGCCTCACGCTCAATGCCAGCAGCGGAATCATCAGCGGCACGCCCACCACCTCCAATGGCACCGGCGTCAACGTCACCATCCGCACCACGGATGCCAACGGCTGCCAGGGCAGCTCGGTGGTCGCGCTGAAGATCTGCCCCGTCATCAACCAGTCGCCAGCCACGCTGGCCACGCCAGTGGTCGGCGTTGCCTACTCGCAGAGCATCACCCCTTCAGGCGGTCTGACTCCTTACACCTTCACCCTGGCCAGCGGCACGCTGCCTTCCGGCATGACGCTGAGCAGCAGCGGCACGATCAGCGGCACCACCACCAGCGTTTCCTCCACCGCCTTCACCATCAAGGCGACGGCTTCTGACGGCTGCTCCGGCACGGCTACTTACACGCTCGCCCCGGTCTGCCCGACCCTGAATCTTTCCCCCACCACCGCCACTCTGCCGGTTGCCTATCTCGGTGCCTCCTACTCGCAGACGCTCACCGCATCCGGCGGCACCGGACCCTACACCTATGCTCTGCAGAGCGGGGATCTGCCAGGCGGCGTCCTCATCTCCTCCTCGGGCATGCTCAGCGGCACCCCCACCGCAAAGGGTTCCTTCCCCGTCACCATCCGTGTCACGGATGCCAACGCCTGTGCCCAGTCCTTCAACATCACCCTGCAGGTGCTCACACTCTCCATTGGCAATCTCGTCTTTGAAGACTCCAACAACAACGGCCTCAAGGACAGCGGCGAGCCCGGCGTGGCCGGAGCCACCGTCCAGCTCTTCACCACCGGCGATGACAATGCCATCGGCGGCAGCAGCACCGCAGCGGACGTGCAGGTGGGCAGTGACTTCACCACCACCTCCAGCGGTGCGTACCTCTTCAGCTCCCTGCCCGCCGGCAATTACTACGTCAAGGTCACGCCTCCTGTGGATTACCTCTTCACCGGCGGCACGGCCGCCATCGCGGACAACAACGTCGACAACAACAATGACGGAGCGCAGCCCGGCGGCTCCGGCACGGCTCTCTTCAGCCCGGTCATCAATCTTTCCGGCGGCGCCGAATCCATCACCGATGGCGACACGGATGCCGACACCAATTTGACCGTGGACTTCGGCCTGTGGTCCAGCGTGGCAGTGGGCAATTTCATCTTCCTCGACATCAATGGCGACGGCGTCCGCAATGAAGGTGAAAGCCTTGGCAACATCTACGTCGAACTCTATGCCCAGGGCGCGACTCCAGGCGTGGATGATCCGGTGAGCGTGGGAAGCTCGGGCTGCAGCTGCAAAGGCCGCTACTACCTCGAAGGCCTGAATCCAGGCAGCTACTTCCTGCACATTCCTGCGTCACAGTTCACCACCGGTTCACCGCTGGAAGGTCTCTTCCCGATGTCCTCCGTGATCGAGGGCGATGACGACGTGGGTCAGGATCTCATCTTCAACAACAGCCCCGCCGTCAATGGCGCCAGCACCGGCCTCTTCACCCTGCGCCCCGGCTTCTGCCCTGTGGGTGCCGCCGAATCCGGTGCGGAAGGATCCACCGATGACGCCACCGACGCCAGCGTGGATCTCACCCGCGACCTCGGCATTGTCGCTCCTGCCGGCACCGGCTTCGCAGCCAGCACGGCCATCCGCCGCTACATCATCACCGGCGGCTTCACCGCCAGCGTCCTTCCAGGAGCGAGCACATTCGCCACCTGGAGCCAGGGCAGCGACATCGGCGGCGCCACCGCAGATCCTGACGAAGACGGCATTGCCAACCTCCTCGAATACGCTCTGGGCACCGATCCCGCCAACCCGCTGCAGCCGAACCGCTTTGCCCTCACGCATGACGCCACCACCGGCACGCTCATCGCCCTGCTGACGGTGCCCACCGCCACGCATGACGACCTCATCATCAGCCTCGAAACACTGACCGATCTCAGCAAGGCCGGAAATGCCAGCGCCTGGAAGAAGCTCACGATGGCAGCCACCACCACCATCAACGCAGACGGCACGCTCACACGCTCGTATTCGAACCTCGAAAAACTGCTCGTCTTCAAGGGCCTCGACGCCGGCTACATCCGCCTCAAGGTCGATCTCGATGCGAACCGCGACGGCGTCGCTGAAGCCACCGTCACCTCCGGTATCCAGGGCTGGAGCCGCCAGTCCTTTGCCCCCGGCTCACGCACCTTCAGCATGCCGCTGCTCAATGCCGCCTTCTTCACCGGCCGCGTCGCCGCTGTGAGCGCCAATGAAGTCATGCTGCAGGCAATCATCACCCTGCCTTCCGGCTCGTTCTACCTCGAAGCCCTGGACGGCCCGCTGGCCGGACAGCGCTTCGACATCGATTCCGCCAGCAGCTCCGGCAACACCGTCGTGCTGCAAAATACCAGCCAGTCTTATGCCGGTCTTGCCAATGCGCGCATCAGCGTCCGCCAGCACCACACCCTCGGTGAACTGCTCCCATCCACCGCCTTCAGCAGCGAGGACCGCGTGCTGTTCTTCGACCCTGCCGCCAGCAACTACACCACCCTCACCAACAGCAACGGCTACTGGCTCAGCGACGTTCTCAGCATGAACGCCCGCCCCTTCGCTGCGCACGAAGCCGCCATGGTGCAGGTACGCGGTGCTGGCAACGTCCTCATGTTCACCGGCGAAGTGCGCCTGACGAACTACGTCACTCCGCTCGTCGCCGGCACCCAGCTCGTCGCACCCGGCTGGCCCGTGGTCACGCCTGTTCCGGTCAATGGACTCACCTCCGGCCTCACTCCGGATGCCGCCGACCGCTTCCGCCTCTGGGATGGCGACACCACGCCAGACGCCAGCAGCTACACCGGCTACTACCTCGACGGCACCACCACTCCGCCCGCCTGGATGCCGCAGACCACGCCAGCCCCTGCCACCAATGTGCAGCCCTTCCACGGCTTCTTCCTCATCCGCAACGCGCCGCTGCAGCTGAATCAGACTGCGCCGTGGTGAGGTGAAAAGTAGGATGGGCGTGGTGACAATCCCGCCAGTCTGTGAGCGTGTGGAAAAGTCCGCATCCTGACCGCCAAGCTGGTTGCCATGCCTTTTTTTTCGGTTGCCCATGGCAACCGCCCAAACTGCACCGCATTGCCACCGCCTGCCTGCCGTTTGCATTCACCTGCACTTTCTTTCCCAGTCTTCTGTCCCTCGGTTTCCAGTTTCCCACCCTAAGTTCTGGGGGTTGGAAACTGGCAACCGGCGCCTCAGCCTTGCTGCCATTCACTGCCGGGGGACGGCGCACCTTTTTGAAAGCCTGCGACGCCATAGACCCGGAATCACGGACCCGCACAGCGGTTCCCTACCAACCCTGCGGCACCGCGCTCACCGGCCAAGGCAAGACCTGCCTGGAGACGCTCAGCCCCACGGAGCAAGGCCAAAAAGAGGAGCGTGTCTGACTGAGTCCCGGCGCAGCCTCATGCATGAATCAGCCGTACCTCGGCCCTTCGGGGCACCGATTGGTACGGCTTTTTCCATGCCCGGAGGCGATCCTGCCAGTGACAGCCAAGGGGAGGCATTCACCCCATGGCACGGACTCACCCCACTGCGTAGCTTGGGATGACAACCCTACAAACCAACCCACACGACTCATGAACACCAGCCCCCCTCCCTTCGACCAACTGCCCCAAGCCGCCAAAGACCTGGCCGATCACGCCACGCAGGCTGCCAAGGACGCTGCACAGCGCGGCATCGCCGCCACCCAGGCTGCCGCCAAGGATGCAACCCAGGCTGCCAAAGACCTCTACAAAACCGCCGCCGTCCGCGCCGAAGACCTCTACCACACCGCCGCCGTCCGCGCGGAGGACACCTTGGTGCAGTCCAAGCAGTATGTACGTGAGAATCCCATCCCGGTCGTCCTCGGTGCCTTCGCCCTCGGCCTCACGCTCGGATGCCTGCTGGGTCTGTCCCATCATCAGCCTGAGCCCACCTTGCGCGATCGTTTCCGCTGGTAGGAAACACGGCTGGTTGCCAGTTTCCAACCCCCAGAACTTAGGGTGGGAAACTGGAAACCGTGGGCCAGAAGGCTGTGCAAGAAAGCGCAAGTGAATGCCAACTGCAGGCAGGCGGTGGCAATACGTTGCAGTTTTCGCGGTTGCCATGGGCAACCGAAAAAAGAGGCATGGCAACCGGCCTATGTGCCTCATCTGCCAATGTTCCCATTGGAGATGCCGCACCACAAAATGGTCCTGTTCCTGAGAAACAGGCACTGTGCAAAACACCGCACCAAGTCAGCTTTCCGCCCCCATCACTGCGCGAGAAACTCATCCAGCGCAGCTTTGGTAATCCGGTACTGCGTGCCGATCTTCTTGGCCTTGATCTGGCCGCCTTCGATGCTGGAGAGGACATCGGCCTCGGTGACGCCTAGGGTCTGGGCCACCTGGGCGGGGGTGAGGATATCGACGGAAGGTGCGGCTGCTGGAACAACAGCGGCAGCCGGGGCTGCGGCACCGGCGGCGGCGGGGTTCATGTTGAAGGCGCCCTGGGCCATCATGTTCTGCGCCATGCCAAAACCCATCGCGAGTTCAGCAGCGGCTCCGGCCGGACCGGCGCCGCCTTTGGCCATGCCTTCGGCCATCTGGAATTTCACGTAGTCGTTGAGGTTGCCGATCGCGCCCATGCTGCTGCGCTTGTCGATGGCGGCCTCGACTTCCGGCGGGACGCTGGCGTTTTCGAGGATGAAGCTGGTGATCTCGATGCCGTACTTGCCCTGCGTGGTGGGGTTGATGATGGGCAGCAGGGCTTCGCCAAGCTCGGAGTAGCGAGTGGCGAGATCGAGCACGGGCACCTTGGCGGTGGCGAGCGCGTCCGTGAACACGCTGACGATGCGGCTGCGCATGGTGTCGGCGAATTCATCCAGGCGGAAGTGATTGTCCGTACCGGCGACTTCCTTGAGGAAGAGCTTGGGCTCGGTGATCCTGAAATCGAAGGTGCCAAAGGCGCGCACGCGCACGATGCCGAAGTCCGCATCCCGCATCATGATGGGGTTGCTGGTGCCCCACTTGTTGCCGGTGAAAAGGCGGGTGGTGACGTAATAAACGTCCGCCTTGAAGGGGGACTCAAAGCCGTACTTCCAGCCCTTGAGGGTGGAAAGGATCGGGATGTTCTCCGTGCTCAGGGTGTGCTTGCCGGGTCCGAAGGTGTCGCCGTATTGGCCGAGATAGACGAACTGCGCCACCTGCGATTCGCGCACGATGAGCTGCGCGCCGCGCTTGATTTCCTTGTCCTCGTCCGGAAAGCGCCAGGAGAGCGTGTCGCGTGAGTCGTCCGTCCATTGGATGATTTCCAAGAACTGTCCTTTGAGGTAATCCATCAGGCCCATGATCGTATAAAAGATGAGTGTTTGCGGTGTGTCTGGCAGGGAACGAGGGCGATATTAAAGAGCGGCATTCCTTTTGGCGAGTGCAATTCTGCGCCCCCGTTTGTAAAGCATCCCTCATTACTCGCTGAGCGCTTTGCCGTTTGATTCCTTAAATCACTGGTTCAAATTGATATTTCATATGTCCCTTGCCGATCAACTCCAAGCCGCCGCCTCTTCCGGGCAACTCCTCGCCGCCAGCTACGACAACATTCGTGCCCTCCTCGCCGCCAGCGACAACCCGCTTTATCGCGCCAGCATCGAAGAACTCGCCACGGCAGGCCAGTGGGCGGAGCTGAACGACCGCTTCTTCCAGGCGCTTAAATTTGGCACCGGCGGTCTGCGGGGCCGTACGGTGGGCAAGATCGTCACCAAGGCGGAGCGTGGCAGCGCCCCCGAAGACCAGCGCCCGGAGCACCCCTGCGTGGGCACGAACGCGATGAACTTCTACAACGTCAGCCGCGCCACCCGCGGCCTGGTGACCTACCTGAAAAACTTCCGCGCCAACGCCAAGCTCAGCGGCAAGCCGAGCCTCGTCTTTGCGCATGACACCCGCCACTTCTCGGCGGAATTCGCGAAGTTCTGCGCCAAGATCGCGATGGATCACGGGGCGAATGTGTACCTCTTCGACTACTGCCGCGCCACGCCGGAAATGTCCTTCGCCGTGCGCCAGCTACGTGCGGATGCAGGCGTGATGATCACCGCCTCCCACAACCCGGCGCATGACAACGGCTACAAGGTGAATTTCAACGACGGCGCCGGTATCGTGGAGCCCCACGCCACCGGCATCATCAAGGAAGTGAACGCCATCAAGGGTGAGGAATACACCGCGCTGCCCGAGGCCGAACGCGGCAAACTCACCACCCTGGCCGATGACATGGACCAGAAGTATCTGGCCCGCGTGGAAACCATGATGCTGCAGCCCGAGCTGCTGCAGAAGGAAGAAGCGAAGAAGCTCAAAATCGTCTTCACCGCACTCCATGGCGCCGGCGGCGTGCTGGTGCCCGTGCTGCTGAAAAAGCTCGGCTTCAATTTCCTCACCGTGCCCGAGCAGGACGTGCGTGACGGCCGCTTCCCCACCGTGAAGTCCCCGAATCCAGAAAACGCCTCCGCCTTGCAGATGGCCGTCGACTTGGCCAACAAAGAAGGAGCGGACATCATCATCGGCACGGACCCCGACTGCGACCGCATGGGCGTGGGCGTGCGCAATGCCGCTGGCGAAATGGTGCTGCTCACCGGCAATCAGGTCGGCTCCCTCATGGCCTGGTACCGCACCAAGACGATGTTTGACCTCGGCATCCTCACTCCTGAAAACAAGAGCCACGCCGTGCTGCTGAAGACCTTCGTCACCAGCCCGCTGCAGGACGCGATCGCCGCGAAATTTGGCATCAACTGCGTCAACACGCTCACCGGTTTCAAATGGATCAGCGCCAAGCTTTCCAAATACGAAGCCGCTCTGCCAGCCGACATTCAGAGCCGCTACCGCGACCTCAACAACGTGGAGAGCCGCAACGCACGCCTCAAGCACAGCAAGTTCCTCGTCTTCGGTGGTGAAGAAAGCTACGGCTACATGGGCGATGACTTCAGCCGCGACAAAGACGGCAACGGCGCCGTGGTCATGTTTGCCGAGCTCGCCGCCTACGCCGCCAGCCTGGGCCTCACCGTGGTGGGGCTGCTGGATCAGGTGTACTGTGAAGTGGGCTACTTCCTGGAGCGCAACGAGAGCAAGGTCTTCGAAGGCGCCAGTGGTGCCGCGCAGATCGCCAAGCTGGCCGACAGCTACGGCAGCAATCCGCCGAAGGAAGTGGATGGCTCCGCCGTCATCAAGGTGCGCGATTTCCGCAAGGACGAGATCACCGATGAAGAAGGCGATGTGGTGCTGAAGGAGAAGATGCTCTTTGTAGACCTTGCCGATGGCCGCAGCTTTGCCGTGCGCCCCTCCGGCACCGAGCCGAAGATCAAATACTACATGTTTGGCCGCAGCGTGCCCGCCGCAGGTCAGAGCCTCAGCGCCGACGAACTTACCGCCGCCAAGGCCAAAGTCACCGAAGGCCTCGCCAGCATGTGGGCCTGGCTGGACAAAGACATCGACGCCCGTCTGGCTTCATAAGGCCGAAGTTCACGACAGATTCGAAGAAATGGCAATGCGGCTGAACAAACTTCAGCCGCATTCGTCTATCCAGTTGTGACCTCATTCCTGAGGCGGAGAGCCGGAAATTGCGGCTTGAAGTTCCCAGGAATTTAAGAACTATTAACGATTATGAATTCTCAAACCACTCGCAGGGGGCTGATCAGTTCCATTGGGCTGGGCTGGTGTTTCACCATCCTCTCTGCTTCCACGGGCATGGCGCAGGCTCAGCAGCGCTATTATCCGCAGCAGCAGGGTTATCCTCAGCAGGGTGGTTATCCGCAGCAGTACAGCCCTCCTCCGGGCTATCAGCAAGCGCCGCAGGGCTACCAGCAGGCACCTCAAGGCTACGGCTATCCACAGCAGCAGCCCCAACCGCAGTATGAAAGCCCGCTGCAGTTTCTGCCGAAGTTTGGCCAGCGCATGAGCGAAATGGCACGCCGTCTTTTCTATGGAAAAGATCCCACCGGCTACGACTACCCGCCGCAGGGCTACGGTCAGAACGGCGGCTACAGCCTGGACTCCACCCCGCGCCCGCAGGCCGTTCCTACGTACCCGCAGCAGTCTCCACAGGGATATCCCCTTCCCGGTTCGGGCTACACCCAGCCACAGCCTGGCTATCAATATCCCCAGCAGCAGCCGCAACAGCAGCCTCAGGGACAGCCGCGCTACAACTACCCGCCGCAGCAGCAACCCCAGCAGCAGCCGACCGCTCAGGCTCCAGTGCAACCAAACACGAGCCGCAGCAAAAGCACGCCTTCTGCTCCAGCTCCACAGAGCAAGACTCCCTCCCCCAGCACCACGCGCAAATACACTCCGCCGAAGGTGGATGACTCTCCGCCATCCCCCAGGACGACAAGCAAACCTGCCACGGTGACACCCAAGAAGGAGCCGAAGCCTGACGCCCCTCCGCCGACATCTGCGCCTACCACGCGTCGCTCCGAATCCACCCCCAAGGAATTTCCCACCACCACTTCCAACAGCGGATCTTCTGGGTCGTTCTTGAAGGGCAAGAAAACCGCGAAGCCCGGCCGTGTGATCAGCCCTTACCCGCCTTACAAAGAGCTCGACATCACCGGGCTCGAAAGCGGCTCCCTGGCGCTGGACCCCACCACGCAGAAGGTTTTTGAGGTGCCTTGAGGCTTTCCAGCCCGCACTTCCCGCCCCAGAAGGTTCCCGATAAACTGGGAAAGCCCGCCGCAATTGGGCTTTCTGCTTTTATGCCAGCCGCAATTCTTTTGACGAATTCGAAAATAAACGCTGTGCTGGCCTGAAGAATGCTTGCTTAAAGGGTAGGATGGCGCTTGGCTGTCCTACAACCATTCATGGCCGACCACGGACTCCAGCAGTTACAGACCCAAAAGCTCGCCATCGGGCCGCAGATGCAGCAGAGCTTGCAGATCTTGCAGGCTCCCACTTTGGAGCTACGCCAGATCATCCAGCAGGAGGTCGAAATCAATCCGGTACTCGAACTCGAAGCGCCGGAAACTTCCATCCAGGACGCCATTCCCGATGATCCGGATGATCGCAGCGTGGATGACAGTGACATCGACGCCCTGACACAGATGGATGACGAGTGGCGCGAGTACTGGCAGCAGAGCCGCCAGCAGACCGCCACCCGCCGCAGCGATGACCAGGAGCGCTGGCAGTTCCTCATGGACTCCATCGTGGCACCCACCACGCTGCAGGAGCATCTGCTTTCCCAGCTTCACACCTCGGACGCCAAAGCCAGCCTCGCCCCTCAGGTGGAGTTCCTCATTGGCAATTTGGATGACCGCGGCTTTCTCAACACGCGCATCGATGACCTGAGCCTGAACCACGGCATTCCCATCGACACTCTGATCACCGCCAAAAAGCTGCTGCAGAGCTTCGATCCCGTAGGCGTCGGATCGGAAGATCTGCGCGAATGCCTGCTGGTGCAGCTGGAACGCCTTGGCAAAAAGCAGAGCCTCGCCTGGCGGCTGGTCGATCAATACATCGATGATCTCGCCAACAAGCGCTACCCCATCCTCGCCCGCAAACTCGGCGTGCCGCTGGAGCAGATCTCACGCGCGGCGGATTTCATCAGCACGCTGGACCCGCGCCCGGCACAGCGCTTTGCTGTCTCCTCCAACAACTACGTCACGCCGGATGTCGTCGTGGAGCGCCAGGGCCGTGAATGGGTGGCCGTCATGACCAATGACGACCTGCCGCACCTGCGCATCAGCAACACCTACAAGGACCTGCTCAGCGCGCCCGGCAACAACGGCGAGGTGCGCAACTACGTGCGCGACAAGATCCGCAGCGGCAAGTTCCTCATCCGCTCCATCCATCAGCGCCAGCAGACGATCCACCGCATCGCCACGCAGATCCTCAAGTATCAGCGCGAGTTCCTGGAGAAGGGCACCAACTTCCTGCGACCCCTCAACATGGCCACCGTGGCCGATGAAGTCGGCGTGCACGAGACCACCGTCAGCCGCGCCATCGCCGGCAAGTACATCGCCACCCCGCATGGCGTGTTTGACATGAAGTTCTTCTTCTCCCACGGCGTGAAGACAGAATCAGGCGATGACTTGAGCAACACCAGCGTCAAAAACGCCATCGCCGAACTCATCAAGAACGAGCCCAAGCACAAGCCCCTCAGCGACGACAAGCTCGCCAAGCTGCTGGACGGTCAGGGCATCAAGGTCGCGCGCCGCACCGTCGCGAAATACCGCGAAGCGCTGAACATCCTGCCGAGCCATTTGCGGAAGTCATTTTCGTGAGTTTGGGTTTCAAACAACCGCGATAATGGCATAGGGTGTACGATGGGTGTGGCGACAGCCCGCCCGTCTGTGAGCGTGCGGCAGCCACCCATAACTCGACCACTTCCAGAGTCGGGCGGTTTGGCGAAGGCGCCTCAGGATGCTGCCTGCCGCAGCGCGCCAAACACACCCCAACCTACGACCTGAGCACCGCTCCGACAACAACCGTCAACTTCCACCCGTCGCCTCACACAAACCGCCGTGCGATTTGTGTGTAAAATGCCAGCGCCTTTTCCACCTCAGCGCACTCGACGTATTCCACCGCGGCGTGAGCCTGATCGATGCTGCCGGGGCCAAACAGGATCGTGGGAATGCCCATGCGTGAGAACTTGCTGGCATCACTGCCGAAGGGGACGCCGCTGACGCCATTGTCGCGCTCCATCTCGCCGAGCAAGGTTTGCGCGAGTTGCACGAGCGGAGCTTGGGCGTCGGTCTGAAAGGCCCAGTCCTGCAGCATCGGTGTTTCCATTTCCGCCAGCACGTCCGGGTGCCGCTTCATCAGCGAATCCAGCAGCACCTGATAATGCGCCAGCACGTCCGGCACTTCTTCACCGGGGAGGAGACGACGGTCGATCTCGATCACCGCTTCATCCGGCACGAAGTTCACCTGCACACCGCCATGGATCACGCCCACGTTGCAGGTGCCCGGGCCGAGCAGCGGATGCTGGGTCTGCTGCATGCGCTCATGGTCCTCATTCAAGGCCAGCACGATGCGCGACATCGCCGTGATGGCATTGATGCCCAGATGCGGCTTCGAGCTGTGAGCCGCTTTTCCTTTCGTGCGGATGCGCCAGCGCAGCACGCCCTTGCTCGCGATCACGCATTTGAACTCCGTCGGCTCAGCCACCACAGCGGCATCAGCTTTGAGCCCGTCGCAAAGTTTGACCACGCCTCGAAACGAAAACTCCTCGTCCACCACCGCCGCCAGCCACACCTCGCAGGGCGGTGCTTCGCCGCTGGCGTGAATGTCCGCCACCGCGTGCATCATCGCCGCGAGCCCCGCCTTGTCATCCACCGAGCCGCGACCATAAAGCTTCCCATCGCGCACCACCGGATCAAAGGGGTCAATTGTCATGCCTTTGATGGAAACTGTGTCCATGTGCGCCTCGAAGACGATGCGCCGCGAGGGGTCGCGCCCCGGCACGCGTGCGATCACGTTGTTGCGCCCCGGAAACACCTCCTGCTCCCACACTTCCATGCCGCGCTCCTCAAAAAAACGCCGCACGTAGGCCGCCGCCGCCGCCTCTCCGGGACCGCCCTCATAGGAGCTGTTGATGCTGTTGATGCGGACGAGGTCGGCCAGGGTTTGGAGGACAGGAGACATTCCGCAAGCTAGACGAAGTCAATCCCACGGCAAGAAGTGCTGTTTTCTGGCCGTACTTTTGCTGTCTCATGAAGGCCGCTTTCTCCATCGCCCTGCTTTTGACGCTGCCCCTCGGCAGCGCCGCGGTGTCCGCGCCCGCGGATGACGCGAAAATCGCTTTCTTTGAAAAGAACGTCCGCCCCATCCTCATCAAGCGCTGCTACGAGTGCCATTCCGTCGAGTCCGGCAAGGGCAAGGGCGGCCTCTTCATCGATTCCCGCGACGCCATTCTCAAAGGCGGCGACAACGGCCCGGCCCTCGTCGCGGGCAATCCCGACAAGAGCCACATCATCGAGTCCATCCGCTATCAAAACCAGGACCTGCAGATGCCGCCCAAAGGCGCCATGCCTGCGGCGGAAGTGAAGACGCTGGAAGAGTGGGTGAAAATGGGTGCGCCAGACCCGCGTGAGGCCGTCGCCACCGCCAAACACGGCGCGCCACGTGTGATTGATCTCAAGGAGGGTGCCAAGCACTGGGCCTTCCGCCCGATTGTGGCGCCGCCCGTCCCCAAAGCGGAGGCCTCCAATCCCATCGACGCTTTTATCAGCGAAAAACTCGCTGAAAAAGGACTCAAGCTCGCGGCTCCTGCTGACAAACGCACGCTGATCCGCCGCGCCACCTTCGATCTCACCGGCCTGCCTCCCACTCCACAGGAAGTGGACGCCTTCCTCGCTGACAACGCCCCCGACTCCTTTGCCAAGGTGGTGGACCGCCTGCTGCGCTCTCCGCAATACGGTGAAAAATGGGGTCGCCACTGGCTGGACGTGGCACGCTACTCGGACTCCAACGGTCTCGATGAAAACATCGCGCTCGGCACCGCATGGCGTTACCGCGATTATGTGGTGAAGGCGATCAACGCCGACAAACCCTTCGATCAATTTCTCACCGAACAGATCGCCGGAGATCTGCTCGAATCGAAAGACCTCTCCGAGCGCCACGAGCACGTCACCGCCACCGCCTTTCTCAATCTCGGTGCCAAAGTCCTCGCCGAACCGGACAAGGAGAAGCTCACCATGGACGTCATCGATGAGCAGATCGATGTCATGGGCCGCGCCTTCATGGGCCTCACCCTTGGCTGCGCACGCTGTCATGATCACAAGTTCGACCCCGTCCCGACCGCTGACTACTACTCACTCGCCGCCATCTTCAAGAGCACGCAAAGCTTCAGCGTGGACCGCATCGGCGCGCTGAGCACGGCGTATGAAGCGCCCGTGGGCTCGCTCGATGACTTTGCCGCCGTCAAATCTTCCGAACGCATCCTCAAGGATCAAAGGGCCGCCGTTTCCAAAGCCGAAAGCGCCGCCATCACCGCCCTGCGCAAAGAGGTGCGTGAACACGCAGTGGATTACCTGATGGCCGCCGCCAAACTGCCTGAGGCTCCCACTCTCAGCCAGGTGCGCCCGGTGGCCGAACCGCTCGGCCTGCGCCCGCATATCCTGCTCAACTGCCGCGTTTATCTCGCCGCCAACGAAACACTTCCATTCTTCAAGCCCTGGCAGGACGCGCTCAACAAGACGGGCGATGTCCAGTCTCTGCGTGGCTACTACACCGCCATCTTCGCAGCCGCAGAAAAGATCAATCCTGCTCCGAAAGCGAAGCCCAAGGCGGAGGCCAAAGCAGAACCCAAAGACGCAGCCGAGGATTCGCTTCTGCATCAGGCACGTGCCGCCTTGGATGCCCCCGCAGGCTTCCTCGCACTGCCACCCGAGCCCATGATTCTCTTCCCCAAGGACGTGGCTGAAAAGGTGCGCTCGCTGAAGGACACGATGATGACCACGGAGAGCAACCTTCCGGATCTGCCCACCACGCTCGCCGTGGCCGAAGCACCGAAGATCATCAAAGAGCTGCCCATCCACATTCGCGGCAGCCACCTCGCGCTCGGCAAGCCCGTGCAACGCGGCTTCATCCAGGTCGCCCAGGCATCACTCACCACCAAGCCGCAGTTCCCCGCCAATCAAAGCGGCCGTCTTGAACTTGCCCGCTGGCTCGCGAGCCCTGAGCACCCGCTCACTTCACGCGTCATCGCCAACCGCATCTGGTCCTGGCATTTCCGTCAGGGCATCGTCCCCACCACGGACAACTTCGGCCTCCTTGGCCAGCAGCCCACGCATCCTGCATTGCTTGACTGGCTGGCCCACTGGTTCACCAGCAACGGCTGGAGCCTCAAGGACATGCACCGTCTCATCATGAGTTCGCGCACGTATCAGCAAAGCTCCGCCACTTCAGCACAAGGTTACGCGGCTGATCCCGAAGACCTCCTGCTGCACCACTTCCCCGTGCGCCGTCTCGAAGCCGAAGAAATTCGCGATGCCCTCCTGGAGGTCGCAGGCAGTCTCGACACCACCATCGGCGGCAAGACCATCCCGCGTCGCAATCGTGAATTCGTCTTCAATCACACCTCCAAGGACTTTACTTCCTACGGCAGCACGCGGCGTGCGCTCTACATGCCAATCATCCGCAACAATCTCTACGATCTCTTCCAGCAGTTCGACTATCCGGATCCCTCCACCAGCACCGGCCTGCGTTACAGTTCCGTCGTTTCCCCGCAGGCGCTGCTGCTCATGAACAGCGACCTCGCCACCGACGCTGCAAAGAGCTTCGCCACCCGCCTGTTCAAACTCTCCGCCGACAAGGAGGCCCGCCTCCGCGCCGCCTATCGCCTCGCCTTTGCCCGTGAAGCCACCGCCGAAGATCTGCGCCGTGCTGAGAACTATCTCACCGCCGCCGATGCCTCGCTCAATTCCACCCAGCAGGACTCCACGAAGCGCGAGCAGGAGGCCTGGGCGCTGCTCTGCCAGGCGCTGATGATGAGCAATGAGTTCATCTATTTGAGGTAACCAGCGAAGGCCGCTCCGGAAGTACGATGGACACTCTTGTCAGTACTGTTCGGCACGCGGTCTGCTATAGAGGGGTGAATGGAGCCAAGCATTTTTGAATTGAGGCGGCGGTGAAAGGGCCAGGGAGTGGGAGGTGGGCGACATCGTGGCATCCGGGCACGCGCAGCCCTGGCGCGCGCGCGCGCCTGCACTGCCCTTTGCTATGCGGGTTTCCAGTTGCTCAGCGTGCCATGCCGCGGCTTGCGCACCCGGGTGGCGCGCTGCACCTCAAGCCGCAGCGCCTCGGCAAGCTCCTCCTCGCTGGCCGTCTGCATCTGATGAAAGGCCAGCATCTCCAGCATGCGTTTGCTCGGCCGCCGTCCCAGCCTGCGCGTCAGCAGCACCGCGCAGATCAGCGCGGCATAGATCTGGATGGCCACGCCGTTTTCGCTCTCCGCAAACCAGTGCCGGCAGGGCAGCAGGCATTTGAGCCAGCGGAAAAATCCCTCCACCTCCCAGCGCTGCCGGTAGAGTCCGGCGAGCTCCCCGGCGCTGAGCTGTTCTGCCGTTTGATTGCTCACCAGCCATACGGGCTCCTCCATGTCCGGCCGGTCGACGACCACCAGGCGGAACGGGCCGCGCCTGCACAGGGCCCTCTCCCCGAGCATGACGCGCTCATCCCGGCAGACGCCGGCCTCAATGTCGCGCTGGCTTAGCGGCAGCTCCTGGAGCGTCTCCACCTTGACATGGTTCTGGCGCAGGCGCATGAGAAAGCCGCACCCGGCGCTCTCGAGCTCCTCGAGGTAGCGGTAGTTCATGCCGTAGTTGCGGTCGCCGATGTAGAACTCCCCGGCCTTGAGCTGCTGGCGCAGGGCTTTGCGCTCGCACAAAACCCCGTTGGAGGGCAGGCCGCCGGCAGGCAGGCCGTCGGCCAGGCGGTATTTGATGTGCAGGCGCACGGCGCGCTGGTCCTTGTACTGGCTGCGCCAGGTGGCCCAGTCCATGCGCGGGAGCACATACCACAAGGTGCTGTCGACCACGCGCAGCGCGGCGAGGTCCACGCCGCCGGGACCGGGCTGCGGGGGAAGGTCCGCCACCAGGCGCTCCAGCACGGCCTGGAGCAGCCGCGCATCAAAGAGGCTCTGCGCCTCCGAGAAGCTGCCCAGGCTTGCGGGCAGGGTGCCCAGGGAGCGTTGCGTGCGCTGCAGCCTGCTGGCCTGGCAGAGCCCGCGCATGGAGGTGATGACCGGGTTGAACAGGCCGAGCAAAAACAGCGAGAAGTAATCGCGCTGGTGGAGGGTGCGCCGCGGGTCGTGCTCGCTGCGGTGGGGCTGATGCAGCGGGCTGACCTCGTCGAGCACACGCTGGAACTGCTCGATGAGCTTCCAGTGCCGCAGCTGGGCGGCTTCAATCTTGGGGGCTGGGACTCGGGCTGCAGCCATCAGCAACTTCATGCCACCCTTCGCCCAAACGTACAGCAACGTTTTTGTCACATCACTCCACCTCAAACCCTGTGCCGAACACTATTGACACTCTTGTCCGTCGGCCAGCGCTCCGCTTCAGCAGGCAGTCTACAAATCCAAATGCAGCACCGCAGCGACAGCTTTGTGCTGCTGGAGGTCGATTTAAGATCATGCGTGCACAAACATGCTGAAGGCGCCGCTGGCCGACGGACAGGAGAGCCGAGGCTTGGGGAGACGGGCGAAGCCAATCCACCGTACTGCAGGCTTGCCAAAAGGTGTATTGCGATTACACATCGCACCATGTTCACCGCGCAGACCAGTTTTCTTGCAGCGCTGACGGCCTCATAACGAAGGCCGTCTGAATCCATCTGGACATGCGCGGCGCAACAAGCCGCCAGCATCTGCGATGTTGAGTTGATCTCATCACGCCCGCGCAGTCCACCCTGCACCGTCGTCCGCGTCTCTTTCCGCGATGCACCACGCACGGACGGCGCACTGGTATGGTCAATCGCGGCCTTTTTCTTTTTCATTTCATGAATCTCATGCAGATCCCCCTGCGCCTGCAGGCGGGACGAATCGTATTTCTGCGTCTGGAGCAGCTTCCAGCCGCACAGCGCGCGCACACTCCCTGCCCTGCCGGATCGCAGGACAGCGGCTGGCGCATTCAAGCCGAGCACTGCGAAAAATCCCCTGCCCTGACTCCAACGTGGCCCTCAAGCTCATCAACCGCGTCATCCTGCCATCCTTCGGAAAGGTGGATGTGCTGCACCATGCCATCTCCGACAACGTGAATGACGCAAAAAACTGATCGCGCAGCACGCGTCCGCCATCGTATAGACCCCATCATTTACAAAGGCCCTGCATGGCATGCAGAGTGCTTTGAACTGGCAGCCCTCAGCATCACTTCCCAAATCGCATCAGCACACCATGTACGTCGGCAAAGACTTCCGTTTGATCCTGCTCTGGCACTTCGCACGTCGAAATTTCATCGAGTCCCTGTTCATCAGCACTTTGGCGGTTGTCCTCTATCGTTTCGCGGGAATGCGCTGGATCGCCATTCCCTTTCTGCCCATCGGCACCATCGGCACCGCCGTGGCGTTCTTTGTCGGCTTCAAGAACAACCAGGCCTTTGACCGCCTGTGGGAGGCACGCCGCCTGTGGGGTGGCATCACCAATGCCTCCCGCAGCTTCGTCGCCCACCTGAAGGCCAGTCTTCCCGCCGCCTCTGAGGAAGTGCGCGAGGCCGCCTACCGCCACCTCGCCTTCATCAACATCCTCCGCCTGCAGCTGCGCCGCACCATCCCCTGGGCCACCAGCAAGCAGAACCTCCACAAGACCTTCGCCGGAGAGCGCCGCGAGCTTGAGGAGTTTGAGAAAGGCCTCGAGCGCATCCTCGGGGAGCACGACAAGATGGTTTACTTCGACCACCTCAAGAGCCTCAACAATCCCGCCTGCATGCTCCTCAAGGTGCATGCCGAACACCTTGCCAGGCTGAAGCGCGAGGGCGTGCTCGATGCCTTCGAGCACATCGAACTCATGCGCCTCGTCACTGAGTTCCACAATCTTCAGGGTGGATGCGAACGCATCAAGACGACCCCGCTCTTCCGCCAGTACAGCATCTCCAGCCATATCTTTGTGCACATCTTCATCCTGCTGCTCCCCTTTGGCCTGCTGAAGGATCTCAGTGCCGTTGTGGGCGGGCCCGGTGTCTGGCTGACCATTCCCTTCTCGGTCCTCATCTCCTGGGTCTTTTACACCATGGAGCAGACCGGCGAGTTCAGCGAAAACCCATTCGACAACGCCATCAACGACACTCCCATCTCCACCATCTGCCGCAACATCGAGATCGATGTCCGCGAGATCCTTGGCGAAGAGAAGCTGCCCCCGAAACTGCAACCCGAAAACAACGTCCTGCTCTGACGGATGAAGCGGTCACGCTGAAAATGCCCCCCGCTGCTGCCTGAGGCAAATCTTCCTTGGTTGATCATGACAGCGACCTCAGGCATGGAGGCGCTGATGAGCAGCGATGAAACACTTCTTTCCATGCCCACCTTTGGCCAGGCCCTGCGCTACTGGTTCAAGCTCGGCTGCATCAGCTTCGGCGGTCCTGCCGGGCAGATCGCCATCATGCACAAGGAGCTCGTCGACAAGCGCCGCTGGATCAGTGACGCCCACTTCCTGCACGCGCTGAATTTCTGCATGCTGCTGCCCGGACCCGAGGCGCAGCAACTGGCGACTTACCTCGGATGGCGTTTGCATGGCGCGAAGGGTGGCATCGCAGCAGGAGCCTTGTTTGTGCTGCCGTCCGTCTTCATTCTCTTCGGCTTGAGCTGGCTCTACATGGCGGGCGGGCATCTGCCTTGGCTCGCAGCCATCTTCCACGGCCTGCTCGCTGCAGTCATCGCCGTCGTGGCAGAGGCAGTGCTGCGCATTGGCAAAAAGGCGCTCAAAAGCCCCGCGCTGTGGTTCGTCGCCGCGCTGAGTTTTGTGGCCATCTACTTCTTCCAGATCTCCTTCGTCCTCATCGTGCTCGGTGCCGCCTTGCTCGGGTACGTAGGCAATCGTTTGCTGCCGAAACAGTTCCCCGCTGGCAAAGGACACGGTGCCGCCAAAGACGATGTTGCATCCATCACTTTGCAGCCAGCGCCCAAGGCCACCTGGACGCGCACCTTCACCATCACCGCCTTGTGCCTCACACTCTGGTGGCTGCCCGTCTTCGCCATCGCTGGGTGGCTTGGCTGGAGCAGCACGCAGGCACAGCAAGGCTTGTTCTTCAGCAAGGCCGCGCTCGTCACTTTTGGTGGTGCGTATGCGGTACTGCCTTATGTCGCGCAGCAGACGGTGGAAATCCACGGCTGGCTTTCGCATCCGCAGATGATGAGCGGCCTCGCACTCGCCGAGACCACACCCGGCCCTCTCATCATGGTGCTGCAGTTCGTCGGCTTCGTCGGTGGCTGGCAGCATCCGGGTGACATGACGCCGCTTGCCGGAGCCACGGTCGGCGCGCTCATCACTACCTGGGTCACCTTCATTCCCTGCTTCCTCTTCATCTTTCTCGGTGCTCCTCACATCGAAAAACTCGGCGAGCAGCCGCGCCTCAGCGCCGCGCTCACGGCCATCACTGCCGCTGTCGTCGGTGTCATTCTCAATCTCGGCGTAAAGTTCACCACCCACGCGCTGTGGCCTGCCAGCGGCGGCTTTGATGCCTTCATCGCCGTGTTTGCCATTGCCGCCTTCGTCGCCATGCAGCGCTTCAAGGTCGGCCTCATGCCCGTCATCGGTGCCTGCGCGCTCATCGGTCTCGTCAAACAACTCGCTTTCGCTTGAGCAAAACGTCAGTCACTTAAACCACTGCACCAAACAGCGCACCCACGCCCGCCGTCAGCCCCATCGCCAAAGCTCCCCAGAACGTGACACGCCAGACGGACTTCAAAACGGGCGAACCACCCGCACGAGCCGCCAGAGCCCCCAGCAAGGCCAGGAACAACAGCGAGCTGAGCGACACCGTCCACAAAAGAACGGATGCAGGCACCACCACGACGAGGAGCAACGGCAGCGCGGCGCCCACGGCAAAGGAAGCCGCCGAGGCAACCGCTGCCTGTACCGGCCGTGCGATCAGCGTGTCAGAAATGCCCAGCTCATCGCGGGCATGCGCGCCCAGCGCATCCTTCTTCATCAACTGGACCGCCACTTGTTTGGCCAGTTCTGGCTCAAGCCCACGGCTCACATAGATCGCCGCCAGTTCGGCGTGTTCATTCTCGCCATCTTCGGCCAGTTCCTGACGCTCTCGCGCGATGTCGGCCTGTTCTGTATCAGACTGGGAGCTGACAGACACATACTCACCCGCTGCCATCGACATCTCCCCGGCGACCAATCCTGCGATGCCCGCGACCAGCACATTGCTCTGGCTCGACTCCGCCGCCGCCACACCCACAATCAAACTCGCCGTGGAAACAATGCCGTCATTGGCCCCGAGAACTGCGGCACGCAGCCAGCCGATGCGATGCGCGCGATGATTTTCAGATTGGTCCATACTTTAAACATCCTGCGTTCACGCCGTAGCTGCAAGACGGATCGTGCGAATTGTTCCTGACAAAACCAGCCTATGGGATTGCCACCGAGTGCAATAACTGGCTAGTCTGGTGAGTGTTGTTGCTTGATAGAACCTGACCTCCCGGTCAGTTACCAGCCCCCTTTCAGCCATTCGTCATTTCTCCCGCATGTCCCTTCCCCGCTTCGCCCTCCGCCATCCATGGACCGTCATCGTCATCGTCGTGGCGATTCTGCTCGGTGCGTGGCAGGCGAAGGAAAAGATGGCGCGCGATGTCTTCCCCACGCTTGGCATTCCGACCATCTACGTTGCGCAGCCCTACGGCGGCATGGACCCGCTGCAGATGGAAGGCTACCTGACCTACTACTACGAGTACCACTTCCTCTACATCGCCGGCATCGAGCACGTGGAGTCCAAGAACATCCAGGGCGCTTCCATCATGAAGCTGCAGTTTCATCCCGGCACCGACATGTCTGCCGCGCTCTCTGAAACGATCGCGTATGTGAACCGCGCGCGTTCCTTCATGCCGCTGGGCACTCCGGGGGCTTTCGTCACGCGCTTTGATGCAGGCAGCGTCCCAGTGGGCAATCTCGTCTTCTCCACGGAGAATCCCAACCGCACCGTGGGCCAGATGCAGGATGCTGCGCTCAACATGGTGCGACCGCTTTTTGCCACGCTGCCCGGTGTTTCTGCACCACCACCGTTTGGCGGTAGTGCGCGTACCATTTTGATCAATGTGAAGCCGGACCGTCTCCGCGCCTACGGCCTCTCGCCCGATGACATCGTGGCGGCGATGACTGCGGCCAACACCATCAGCCCCAGTGGCAATCTCGCGCTGCCCAACAGCTTCCCCATCGTTCCCACGAACGCGATCGTCAAAAACATCCAGGATCTCGCCGCCGTGCCGGTCAAGGTCACCGAGCAGGGCGCGGTCTATGTGCGCGACATCGGCGAAGTCAGCGACGGCAGCGACATGATGTACAGCATCGCGATGGTGAACGGCAAGCGCACCGTGTACATGCCCGTCACCAAACGCAGTGATGCCTCCACTTTGAGCGTCGTCGAACTGGTGAAACAAAACCTGCCCAAGTTCAAAGCGGCCTGTCCTGAGGACATCAACGTCACCTTTGAGTTTGATCAAAGCCCCTGGATCATCCGCGCCATCCGCGATCTCGTCAAAGAAGGCATCCTCGGTGCCGCGCTCACCGGCCTCATGGTGCTCATCTTCCTGCGCGATCTGCGCAGCGCCTTCATCGTCATCCTGAACATTCCCCTCGCCATCGCAGCAGCGGTGCTCGCGCTGTGGATCGGCGGTTACACGATCAATCTCATGACCTTGGGCGGCCTCGCACTCGCCGTCGGTATTTTGGTGGATGAAGCCACCGTGGAAATCGAAAACATCCATCGCCACCTGAAACAGGGAGGAGGCCGTTCGCTTGCCCGCCTTGTTTTGGATGCGTCAGAAGAAACCATCGGCCCGCGCTCGCTTTCCATGCTCTGCGTTCTCGCCGTCTTCGTGCCGAGCTTCTTCATGACGGGTGCCGCCAAAGCACTCTTCCTGCCGTTGTCCCTCGCCGTGGGCTTCAGCATGATCGCTTCGTATCTGCTCTCAAGCACGCTCGTGCCGATCCTGAACATCTGGTGGCACTCCAAACCACGCACCGAGGCGAAAGCCAAACCCGCGGGCGAATCCGCACTGCGCTGGATTTTTCTTCCCTCGCTCGCCACGCGTCACATCCTCGTTCCCGCCTACCTCGGCGGCGTCATCTTCGCCATCAGCATCCTGCTTCCCTTCATCGGCACCGAGATCTTCCCGCAGATCGACGCCGGCCAGCTTCAGCTCCGCCTGCGCGCCCCCACCGCCACACGCCTCGAAACCACCGAGCAGATCGCCCTGCGCACGCTGGCGATCATCGGTGAGGAAACGGGTCCAGACAAAGTCTCCATCAGCATGGGCCTCGTCGGCGTGCATGCGCCGAACTATCCCGTCAATCTCATCCATCAGTGGAACAGCGGCCCTGAAGAAGCCATCCTGCAAATCCAGCTCAAAGACGGCAGCGGTGTGGCCATCTCCCCTCTGCGCGAAAAACTCCGCGCACGACTCGCCGCCGAGTTTCCGCAGGTGCAGTTCTCCTTTGAGCCTGCGGACATCGTTTCGCGCGTCATGGCCCTCGGTTCACCCACGCCCATCGAAGTGGCCGTCAGCGGCAAGGATTTCGCCGCCAGCCGTGCGCATGCGGAAGTGCTTAAAACCAAACTCGCTGAACTCAAGGACCTGCGGGATGTGCAATTCAGCCAGACCCTCGACTATCCCAGCGTCGATGTGCAGATCGACCGCGAACGCGCCGGCCTGCTCGGTGTGAAGATGAGCGATGCCACCCGCAGCCTCGTGGCCGCGACCGCCAGCAGCCGCTTCACCGTGCCGAACTTCTGGGCCGACACCAAGACCGGCGTGAGCTATTCGCTGCAGGTCCAGGTGCCGCAGACGCTGATGAAAGGCCTCGAAGACCTGCGCAACCTGCCTGTCACTGCGCAGAACAGACCACCGGTCCCGCTGCGCAACATCGCCAAGATCAGTGAAGGCAGCGTCATCGGCCAGTACGACCGCTACAACATGGCCCGCACCGTTTCCATCACCGCGAATCTTCATGACCAGCCGCTCGGCGTCATCGCCAAGCAGGTCGAAAAAATCATCGCGGCCAATCCTGCCCCCGCCGGTGTCAGCGTCACGCTGCGCGGTCAGGTGCCGCCGCTCAAGGAACTCCAAAGCGGCCTGCAGACGGGCCTGCTCATCGCCATCGTGACGATCTTCCTGCTCCTCGTCGCCAATTTCCAAAGCGTGCGCCTTGCCCTCATGGTGCTCACCACCATTCCCGCAGCGCTGCTCGGTGTGGTGCTCGCCCTCATGCTCACAGGCACCACCTTGAACCTGCAAAGTTTCATGGGCGCCATCATGTCCGTCGGTGTCGCTGTGGCCAATGCCATCCTGCTCGTCACCTTCGCCCATCGCGCCCAACTCACCGGTTTGAGCAAACGCGACTCCGCGCTGGAAAGCGCCACCACGCGTCTGCGCCCCATCCTCATGACCACCCTCGCCATGATCGCCGGCATGATCCCCATGGCCCTCGCCCGCTCACAGACCAGCCCGCTTGCCATCGCCACCATCGGCGGCCTCACCCTCGCCACCGTGGCGACGCTGCTCGTGCTGCCTGCTGTGTATGCACTGCTCGCGAGCAAGACGGCCAAAACCGCCACTTTGGAACCCACCGACCCCGCGTGATCTCCACACCCATTCCCCTTTTTCCATGCGCTTCCTGATCCTTCTCTTTTTCACTTCCACCGCTCTGGCCGTGGAACTGCCTGTCGCCAAGCCGACCACCGGCACCATCCATCGCTGGGTCGCCTTGCCCGCCACGCTCGCTCCCTTTCAGCAGGCCGTGCTTTACGCGAAAGTCACCGGCTACATCGCCACCATCAGCGTGGACAAAGGCGATGCCGTCAAAGCCGGTCAGGTGATCGCCAAACTCGAAGTGCCGGAACTCCAGGCGGACCTCGCCAAGAGCAAAGCCGAAGTCGCTGCGGCCAGCCTGGAATCCAAGCGCATGCATGAAGCCCGCGCCAAATCACCTGACATCGTGCTGCCGCAGTCGGTTGAAGATGCGGAGGCCAAGCTGGCCATCGCCAAAGCTGGCATGGACCGCATCACCACCATGCTCGCTTTCGCGGAAATCAAAGCCCCGTTCGATGGCATCATCACCGCGAGGCACGTGGATGTCGGAGCGCTGGTGAACGCCCACACCAGCAAGGTCGTCGAGATCGTCGATGCCAGCACACTACGCCTCCAGATCCCCGTCACCGAAATGGAAGCCGGGCTCGTCGCCGTCGGCAAACCCGTGAAAGCCCAGATCGATGCCAGCGGCCCCACGCCCGTCGAAGCCAGCATCTCCCGCATCGCCTACGCGCTCGATCCCGCCACCCGCACCATGCTCGCTGAAGCCGACCTCAAAAACACCGAGCTCAAACTCCGCCCCGGCATGTATGCCATGGCCAAAATTGCCGTCGATAAACACGACAAGGCCACTCTCATCCCAGTCGCCGGACTCGTCATGGAAAAGACCAACGCCTTTGTCTTCAAGCACGTCGATGGCAAAGCCATGAAGACCGCCGTGAAGCCCGGCTTCAATGACGGCACGAATGTCGAGATTCCTGATCTCAAAGCAGACGACGTGATCCTGCTGCCCGGCACCACGCTGCTCACCGACAAGCAGCCGGTAAGCATCAAGACGCCCTGAACCACGAAAGCCCAAGTATTATGTCAGAGGACCAACACCTTTCACAGCTAAAGAAACGAAATAGGGCATCGCTATTGTTACTGGCCACTGCCTCAGCCTGGATCATCAGCTACCAGTCTTATTCTTCACATCACCCAGGTATTCTGATTGGCATTGGTTCCGCCAGCCCCATTCCTACCTTTTGGGAAAGCGTGGCTCTAGAGCCTGTGACTTACGCATTCGCATCCTTTGGAGCCCTACTCGCACTGGGCGCGGGATACGTTCTCTTTCGCAATGCACTGCATTCTTGGTTTTTCATGAGGTCTATCGTTCCGCTTTTTCTCCTCACGACGCAGGCCAACGCCGCCGACCCCGCCTTCGTCGATCTCCGCACCGTCATGCGTCTCGCGGGTGCCAACAACGACGAGATTCAGCTCGCACGCGTCAAGCACGATGAAGCCATCGCAGAATCCAAGCAAGCCTGGCAGCGTTTCTGGCCCACCTTGAGTCTCGGCGCTGGGTATCGCGGCCATGAAGGACGCTTGCAGGACATTGCCGGTAATGTCTTCAACGCGAACAAGCAGCAGTACAATGTCGGCACCGGTGCCATGATCGACTGGTCTCCCGGTGACATCTACTATTCCGCACTCGCCGCCAAACAGCGCGCTCTCGCCGCCGAGCACCTCGCGGAAAAGGCACGCATCGACATCGTGACTCAATCAGTAGAGCGCTACTATGACCTGCTCGCCGCCGAGGCCATGCTCACCATCATTGAAGACGACCTGCAGCTCACGGAAGACTACGGCAAACAGCTTGATGGCGCTGTCACCGCAGGCACCGCCTTCCGCGCCGACCTGCTGCGCGTCAAATCGCAGATCAGCCGCGCCAAGCTGGCGATTCGTCAGGGCGAAGAGCAGCGCGATCTCGCCGTCGCTCGCCTCGCTGAAATCCTCCGCCTCACTCCGGACGCCGTGCTACGTCCCGCGAAGTCGGATCTCGTTCCGGTGAGGATGATGTCTGGCAAAGGCGTCGCCACCATGATCTCGCTCGCGCAGCAGCACCGGCCTGAGATTCATGCCGCGCAGGCCATCCACAGTTCGATGGATGCTGAAAAAGACCGCGCTCGTGTCGCCCCCTTGATCCCGAGCGTGCAGGCAGGCTACACCACAGGCGGACTGGGCGGTGGCCCCAATGTAGGCAATCAATGGGGCAACTTTGGCAGCCAACAGGACTACTACCTCGGCCTTGGTTGGAAGATCGGCCCTGGCGGTTTGTTTGACCGTCAGCGTCAAAAGCTCGCAGATGCGCGTGAAGAAAGCGCCTCGCTGCAAACCAGCCAGGTTAAAGCCGCCGTCGGTCGCGAAGTCGTCGAAGCCGCCACGCGTGCGCAGTCAGCGAATGACCAGATCAAGATCAACGACGAAGCCGTGGCCGCCGCCGAGGAGATGACCAAGCTGGCCAAGGAACGCCAGGCTAGCCAAGTGGGCGTCGTTCTCGAATACCTCCTCGCACGCGAAGAGCTGACCCGTGCGCGCCAAAGCCGCGTCATGGCCGTGACTGATTTCAACAAAGCGCAGCATGCGCTGAAGCGCGCAGTGGGGAAATAGACCTTGGCTCATGCCCTGATGAGTTGGGGTTCCGGTTGCATCACTGCCTGGCTGCCTCACACTCGTTCCAATGACTCCTCCCTCCATTCCCCATACCGCACTTTTTATTTACAGCGAGTGCTTCGCTGAAAGCGAGGAGGGGCGCCGCTTTCATGTGTTTGCCAGGCTGGGAGACAGTGATCAGCGTATGATTTTTTACACCCATGACATGCCGGAGCTGCCGATCACCGTCTGGCATCAGCTTGATCTGCCGGAGGCTCTCGCCACTCAAATTGAAGACACTTTCAACGCACTTAAAATCCCGCTGAATCCCGGCGTGCGCGCCTGCGACGGCCTGCATTACCATCGCGGCCTTGAGCTGCAGGTGCAGGGTGCCTCCCTTTGTCTGGGCTGGGATGCAGCCGAAAGCGAACTGACCGATGCACTGGCTCCTTTGCTCAGCCTCCTCCAGCCGCTCGTAGATGAAATGAAAGCCGGACTTGAGGTTAAATAACCTGCCTCAATCCCGCAGCACTTCGTTCGGCAGTTCGTTCACATCGTTTCCCAAACGGGGGAAATGCGTCGCTAGCGCACGACCAATGTCCTCAATCAGACGCACGAGCGAGCTGGTGTAATCACCCGCTTTAAAGCCTTCGGACAACTGATGCGCGAGATGGTTCCAGAACGCCTCTTTGCAGAAGTGATGGATGCCCTCATCCGCCACAATGGCAAACTTGCGTGCCTTGGGTCCCACGAAGATGAGAACGGCGTTTCGTTGCTTTGTGTTTTGCATATTCAGACGCGCGAAGGTTTTCCATGCCTCCGCAATCGGGTCTTCAACGACTTTGTCCGTCACAAAAACACGCAGTTCTCCGCTGGTTTGCGCTTCCGCAGATTGGATCGCCTGGATCACCTGGTGATCTGCAATCGTGGCGATGAATTGGTTCGCGTTCATGGTTACCATCCTCCGCTGGCGCCGCCTCCGCCGGTGCTGCCGCCACCCCCGGAAAATGAGGAGCCGCCGCTGCTTCCTCCGCCACCGCTTCCGCTACTCCATCCTCCACCACCACTGCTCCAGCTGCCGCTGCTGCTCCAGTTCCAATTGTACCAGGGTTGACCACCCTGCACATGACGCCGCCCCTTCGCGTCATAGAGTTGGTCACCGCGAATTCGAAAATAAAGATTAAGGCCGATGGCGAACAGAATGAACGTCAGGAAAAGGACCAGCACCCACACCTGTGGATTGCCATGGGACTCCGCCAAGGTTTTGCCAGTGCCTTGGTATTCGCCCTTCGTCGCCTCGATCATTGCGGCCACCGCGAAGCTGGCACCGCCGGTGTAATCTTGTTTACGTAAAAAAGGCTTCATGCCTTCGATGATGCGAAAACACTCCGCATCCGTCAGGCTGGCTTCCAGGCCGTAGCCGGTCTGAATGCGCATCTTGTGATCTTCAATGAAGACGAACAGCACCGCGCCATTGTCACGATCAGCACGACCCACTCCCCATTTCTCAAAAACACGCGTGCAGTAGTCCTCCAGGCTCGAATCAGTGAGCATGCGGGAATAGATGTCCACGAGCAGTTGATTTGAGCTTTCACGCTCATACTGGGCCAGACGCTCGTTCAACTGATCGGCCACGCCATGGTCCACGACGCCCGCGGCATCATTGAAGAATCGCGCGGGCTTTTCCGGCAGCTGTTCAGCGGCCGCCACAGCGGTGACGGCAAGCAACAGCATGGCGGACGCGAGCCGCAGCGTGCCGAGCCAGGATGAGGCCAGTCTGTTCACGGCTGTTTGGGGGCAGCGCTGCCACCGAAATTAAAATCCACTTTGGGCGGCTCCTCAGAACCTGGTTTCGCCTGGAAGTAGGGCCGCTCCTTGAAGCCGAGCGCCGCTGCGTAAAACACAGCAGGGATGCTCTTGATCTTCGTGTTGTAACTCTGCACCACTTCGTTGAAGCGCCCGCGCTCAACCGCGATGCGGTTCTCCGTGCCTTCCAACTGCGATTGCAGGGCAAGGAAGCCCGCATTCGCCTTGAGGTCGGGATAACGCTCCGCCACCACGAGCAACCGGCTCAGTGCTCCACCAAGGGCGCCCTGAGCCTTTTCGAAGGCTTCAAACTGCGCCGGATCGGTCGGGGCGGTGTTCACCTGCACCTTGCCGACGGATGCGCGAGCCTCGGTGATTTCCGTGAGCGTGCTTTTCTCGAAATTCGCCGCGCCTTCCACAGTCTTCACCAAATTCGGGATCAGATCAGCGCGCCGCTGATACACGTTCTGCACCTGGGCCCACTGCCCTTCGACGGCCTGATTACCGGAAACAAGACCGTTGTAGCCGGCCATGACGGTCAGTACGATGACAGCAGCAACACCAAGGACAACCAAGAGCGATTTCATGAGGCCGATGATAGGAGCCACATCAACAAACGCGATGAATAAATTGCCGCCATTTTGTAAAGCCAACGAGCAGCCGTGCTCCCGGCAAAATCTTTGATGACGATTGGACTCCTTCTGCCACAATCGGACAAAACTCATCCCCCCCATGCACCCGACTCCTGATCACATCCTGCACACCGGCCTCGCCTTCTGGAACTCCAAGACACTGCTCAGCGCAGTGGAGATGGAAATCTTCACCGAACTCGCAAAACACCCGGGAGATCTGGCCACGCTGCAAGGACGGCTCGGACTGCATCCGCGTGGAGCGCGTGATTTTCTGGATGCATTGGTGGCGCTAGGTTTCCTCCATCGGGACGGCGATGGCATCTACCGCAACACACCAGAGACCGAACTGTTTCTGGACAAGTCCAAGCCCTCCTACATCGGCGGCATTTTAGAGATGGCCAATCATCGTCTCTATCCGTTCTGGGGCAGCCTGACGACAGCGGTCCGCACCGGTGAACCTCAAAACGAATCCAAAGGCGGGCATGATCCCTTCACCGCGCTCTATGCCGATCCGGCCAAGCTGCGCGAATTTTTGCGTGCCATGTCAGGCGTGAGCCGCGGAGCCAACATGGCCATCGCGCAGAAGTTTCCATGGGGTGAGTATCGAAGCTGTGCGGACATCGGCACCGCACAGGGAGATCTGGTGACGCAGATCACTCTCGCGCAGCCGCATCTGCAAGGCATCGGCTTTGATCTGCCTGAAGTAGGCCCCATCTTCGAGGAGTACATCGCCTCCAACGAACTGGATGCCCGCGTGCGCTTTGCAGGCGGCAGTTTCTTCACCGATGAACTTCCCAAGGCGGACGTGCTGCTCTTTGGTCACATCCTGCATGACTGGGATCTGGCAACGAAGCGCATGCTGCTGCAAAAGGCCTACGCCGCGCTGCCCGCCGGCGGTGCCGTGGTGGTGTATGACTCGATCATCGACGATGCGCGCAAAGAGAATGCCTTTGGCCTCCTCATGAGCCTGAACATGCTCATCGAGACACCGGGCGGGTTTGACTACACCGGCGCGGACTGCATCGGCTGGATGCAGGAAGCCGGCTTTACAAACTGCCGTGTGGAGCACCTGGTGGGCCCGGACTCAATGGTGATCGGCATCAAGTAAGTAAACATCAGCGCTCAAGCAGCCCCTTCTGGCGCGGAATGACCACGCGTGGCTGCAGAAAGCCCGCTGGGTTGTCCGGCCAGTACGCGCCGTCCTCGATCCATTCATACAGGATGTCCACTTCCGACCCGGCGAGCATGGGGCCGCCATGGTACAAGCCTGGGTGATTGCCGCCCTCTGCCACAGCCGTAAGCAGCCTGCTGGCATTGGGATCTCCAGGGACGACAAACGCACGTCCATATCTCCGCAGGGCATAAAGACCGCTGCGCTGGACCAATGTCAGTCCGGCGGGAGGATGGCTGCCGCGATGACAGGCCAGGCAGTGGGTTTCGAGCACCGGTTTGACGTACTGCATGAAGTACTCGTAACCGGCCACCGCTTCAAAAGGATGCTCAGGATCAGTCTTGTGCGCACACGCGGCCAACGATACCAGACCCAGGCAAAGACCGAAAAGAATAACAAGGCGTTTCATCGCGCACTGCTAGCCTCTTGCGCGCCATCTGTGACTTCGAATCTGCCTCAGCAAGGCTGTTCCCGCAGCCAGGAGCTTAATAGACCGGGCCTTTGACGGCCCAGCGCTTGAGCACAAAGCCCGGCCCATTGGCACGCCATTTGGCCACATGCGGGGTGGTGTAGTGCAGATCAAAGGCGGCCTGATCCACGTAGCTTTCGCTCAGCGCGAAGAGATTGGACTGCTCATTGTCCCGGCTGACTTCAAAGCGAAGGCAGCCCGGCTCCAAACGCGAAGCGGCGGCGTTTTCAAGGATGACAGCAAGGAACTCATCGATCTTCACCGGATCGATCTCAAGGATGACAATAACGTTAACCATGACAGCAAGAGAGAGGCGATTTTTGCTGAACATGCAACCTGCGTTCTACGTATCATGGCCTTAACATCTCCCCAGCCATGAAACTTCGACTCGTCCTCCCCGCGCTGTTCGCCCTCAGTCTTCACGCTCAAGACACCAAGCCAGCACCGGCACCCGCCCCACCGGCGGCGGCCCCCAAGGCAGAGACGAAGCCTGCACCCGCAGCTCCAGCCAAGGTGGAGCCCAAGCCTGCGGCAGCCACTCCCCCGGCCAAGCCCGAAACCAAACCTGCGGCAGCCCCTGCGAAGCCTGCACCGCCCCCGGTTGCAACCACTCCCGCCCCCGCCAAGCCTGCCACACCTCCGGCCAAACCCGCAGCGCCTCCCGCAAAGCCCGCTGCTCCTCCAACCACACCTGCTCCCGCCGCTGCCAAGCCACCGGCACCCAAGCCGGTGGCCATTTTCCCAGACAAGGCGCTCGAAGCCGCCGTGAGAAAGCAGGTGTTCGCGAAGCGCGACAATCAGGAAGTGATCACTGCGGAAGATGTGGCGACCGTCTCCATCATTGAAGGCAAGAAGGCAGGCATCAAGGACCTGACCGGCCTGGAAAAATGCAAGTCCCTGGCATCTCTGACTCTGCCGGAAAACCAGATCACCAACCTCGCGCCGATCAAAGGTCTGGAGCGCCTGCAGTTCCTCGATGTCTCCAACAACCAGATCAGCGACATCACGCCGCTGGCCGAGTGCAAGGCGCTGCAATACATCGAGCTCACTGGCAACAAGGTGACGGACGTCTCCGCGCTCGGCGGCATTCAGTCCCTGACTTCCCTCTACCTCGCGAACAACCAGATCAAAGACGCCACGGCGTTGTTCAAGCTGCCCAAGGTGTGGACGCTGTATCTCGAAGGCAATCAGGTGAGCAACATCGCCGGCATCGGCGGCATGAAATGGCTTTCCATGCTCTCACTCAAAGGCAATGGGGTGAAGGACATCTCGCCGCTGGAGCCGCTGACGGAGCTGCAGTTCCTCTTTCTCGAAAACAACCAGATCACCGACCTCACGCCCCTGCACCGCATGTGGAAAAAGGACAACGAGGGCCCGCGTGAATGGGCGCCGTACTGCCAGATTTTCATCGACGGAAATGCCATCGACGATGCCTCCAAAAAGCTCGTCGAGGAGATGAAGAAGGCCGGAGCACGTATCACGCCCTGAGGTGCCGCCCGCCATGCAAAGTGCTTGCCGTCACAGATGCGTGCGGCTTAGCATGTGGCATGAACGTGTTCCTTCGCTTTCTCACCCTCGGTCTGCTGCTCACCGGGGCGCAGGCTGCTGACCCGCCTCGGCAATGGACTTCCAGCGATGGCAAATCGAAGTTCATGGGCAACCTTGTCGAGTTCTCCGACAAGGAGGTCAAAATCCGCCGCAGCACGGACTTCAACCAGTACCGGCTGGCGATGGACAAGCTCTCCAAGGAAGATCAGGAGTACATCCGCAGCCTGCTGCGCGAAAAGCGCCGTGATGCAGGCCTGAAGGAGGGGGCTTACGCCGAGAAGGTCACCGGGCAGTTTGTGAAAGGCGTTTCCAAGCAGGGCCTGAACTACCAGCTTTGGGGCAGCCCCTCACTAGATGGCACCAAACGCTACCCATTGGTCATTTGGCTGCATGGCTCCGGCCAGAGCGGCACCGACAACGAATCGCAACTCGGAGGTGCACCGAAAATCTGGACCAATGATGAGAACTTGGCCAAGCAGCCTTGCTTTCTCCTGGCCCCGCAATGCCCCTCCGCCGACATCGGCTGGAAAAACCAAGTGGCGGACAACCTGCTCGCGCTCATCGCCGATCTTACCGAACACCTCCCTATCGACGCAGACCGTCTTTATCTCACCGGCTCCTCCATGGGCGGTTTTGGCACCTTCAGCATCGCGGCGAAGTATCCGGGGGTCTTTGCTGCCTGCGTCCCGCTCTGCGGCGGGGGCGATGTCAAAAACGCGGAGATTTTAAAACCCATCCCCTTCTGGGTCTTCCATGGCGACAAAGATGACATGGTGCCCGTCGATCGTTCACGCGCCATTGTAGCCGCCGTGAAGCAGGCGGGTGGCGAACGAATGAATTACACGGAACTGGAAGGGGCCGGCCACGGCATCACGGGCATCGTATATCCTCGTGCCGATCTGCATGAATGGTTGTTTCAGCAGAAAAAGCAGGCCATGTCAGCGCACTGAAATCCGCCACCCCGAAAGCGATGCTCCACCACCACCATTCCGCCACCTGTCAGCATCATGACGCTGATTCTGCACGTGAACTGGCGGCCACGATGATGGAACGTGCACGTGAAGCCGGCCTGCGGCGCACCAAGGCTCTGGAGAACGTCCTTTCCATCCTCGTTCACTCCCACCAGCCACTTTCACTGGCGGACATTGCAGAGTCACCTGATCTCACCAGCGGTGCAGACAAGGCCACGGTTTACCGGGTGCTGGTCAAGCTGGAGGAACTGGGGCTCATCCGGCGGCTGGGCCTCCATGACCGCAGCGCGTATTACACCCTCCTGCAACCCGGTCATCATGACGACTACCTTATCTGCACCCAATGCGGCCGCATCCAGCGGCTGGACATCGCGTGCCCCGTAGAAGCCTTGGAGAAGCAGATCGAGAAAGAATCCGGCTTTCAGAGGCTCTACCACGAGCTGGAGTTCTACGGCCTATGCCCGAAGTGCGTGGCAGGAAGCTGAGAGCTTCTCAAGGCATCTTCATCAGGCAGCTCCGAGGCATAAAAAATCCCGCACCGGCATCACCAGTGCGGGATCGAGATGAATCACGAATCGATTAAGGCGAGGTGGCAGCCGTCGAAATCGTGTTGGTCACGTTGGCGTTCATTGAGCCGTTGCCACTAGGTGATGGAGAACTGCCACCAGCGAGGTTGCCATCGCCGTTGGTACCTGTGGTACTCGTCTGGCTGTTGTTTCCGCCCGATCCAGTGTTGGTATTATCGGCGGTGGTGGTGGTGTTCCCGTTGGGGTCGGTCGTGGACTGGTTCACCGTCGTAGTAGTGTTACCGTTTGAATCCTTGCTCTCGGTGATGGTCGTGGTGGTTGTATTTCCGGAAGAGTCCGTAGTCGTGGAAGTGCTGGTAGTCACAACCGTACCATTCGATTGAGTTGTCACGGTCACCGTTGAGGTGCCTGTAGTCGTAGTCGTGCTGACAGGCGTCGCGCCTGGAGCAGAGGGATCCACTCCTGGCGCATAAGTCGCGGTCGTGACTGTGGTCGTGTCACCGCTCTTGGCTTCGCCCTGAGCCACCATCTGACCGGCATTTTCAGGAGTGATTTCGCTTGTGGAAGCACCTGCACCATGGGCATCTCCAACGGTCACAGTCACCACCGTTTTGGAGCCATCAGCATTGGTGATGATGACCGTGTTGGTCGTAACGATGTTAATGACGTTACCTTCAGCGGAACCAGTGCATTGGAAATCCGGCGGGTTGAACTCAGGCTCCCAGCGCAGTGCCAGATAGCGTGTCTTGACTGCCTTGGCAGGCTTGGCCTTCAGCGTTCCTGTGCCGCGGGTGTCCTCGGCCACCGCCACTGGAGCAATGTTGCCAAAATCACTTGGGTCAAAGGCCATGCGACCGCGCCAGTCTTCTTTTTCGGGGAGATTGTCGAAGGCGAACACTTCGAAGCGCACTGGACGAGGCGAGTGAACGGAGGCGAATTCATTCAGAATGCGCAGCTGGCCGAAGTCATAGATGATGGTACGATACTTTTCATCGGACTCGGGGAAGGCGAACTTGTTGTAGGTGATGGCGGTGTCGAGACCGTTGGCAGGTCTCGGAGCTGCGTAAACGACGCGAGCACCACCCAGACCGTTGATCAGATCCGCTGGCTTGCCACCCTTGCCATCAGCAGACTGCTTGACGGCGTAACCTTTGTCGGTCGCAGCACCAAAAAACTGAAGGTTGCGGATGATCCCCCCTTTGGAGAGAGCCAGTTCAAGTTTGACATACTTGGCCTGCATCCCGGCGAATTTAAATTCCACCGTGCGATCAGCTGCAGAAAAGACCTTCTCTTCGAGAACCGCCCAGCCGTTTTTGTCAGCACTTGCAGAGAGCGTTGCGCGCCCTTCAATGCCGTCGTTCACAAATGAAGAGGATGAAATCAACACCGGTTTGCCGAGGTTGATCAGCAGAAAGCTTTTCCCGGCGGAGACCGTCGATGACGCAGTGATGTCACTGGAAAGAATGGAATCTGCACGACCAATGCCAGACGAGCTGTCGAGCGATGCATTGCTTCCAGGACCGCTGATCGTGTTGATTGGCTTTTCCTTGATGATCGGAATTCGCGACCATTTGGCATGAATGGAACCGGCAGTCAGCAGACTGCCGAGAATGACAATGGTAGAGGCGAGCTTCATGATCAGTTGATGGAAAATTGAGCGTTGAATTCGGAGTATGAAAGCCGGAGAAAATCAGCGTTCGTTTTTAAATTGTTGAATCAACTTATAGTTACACCACAAAGGCCACCCGGTGTAAACATTTTTTCTGTGTCATCGGTGACGAAATAGAACTTGATTAGTTGTATATTCCATATATTCTATAACAATGAAATGTCCGCGCTGCCAAGCAAGCGTCCGCTCAGAGCAGAGCACCTGCTCTGCTTGCGGATTTTCAGCGACATTACTTCATAGTTACCTTGGAAATCAATGGGTTAGGTTGGAGCGGATCACCGATGCGGCCCACTGTCTGCGACTGGAAGACACCCGGCGCCTCGAGATCATTCTGGACGATTTTGAACGCAGCTTCCCCCAAGCCTTTTTTGCCGTCTACTTAGGCACACTGCCCAATAACTTGAGCGTCGCAGAGCTGGGCTTCTGGCTGCTCAATCAAGGAGCGTTCAACACACACTCCGTCAGCCGTCGCAATGATTTTGGAATGGTGCTGGTCGTGGATCCCGCAGCGCAAACCGCCTGCATCACCTTGGGATATGCCATCGAAAAATGTTTCAGCCCGAAAATCATCAACCGCATGATGCAAACCGCCGGCAGCCATCTGAGCAAAGGTGCTTTCGGGATGGCCATTGAAGCCTCGTGCATTCACGCGGGCGAAGTGTTGCGAAAACACGCCCGCCCGATGCAATGGCAGCCCGAGGCAGCGGGAATGGCAGACTCCGTTTCTGACATTGGCCTGCAGCCTTTGAGGAGTGGGCATCGGCCCACCTCACGGCCTCTGGCTGATCTACCCGCCCCAAGACATGATCAAGCCATTTCATGACGCAATGGCTGCCGCAGCTCCCAGCGCCAAAAATCTTCCCTTAGTACTGCTGCTCACGCTGCTTTGCTTTGTTGGAAATGCGTCCGCCGATGATGGCCCGCCTGTCGAGAAAGCTGAAGAGCACTCATTGCCACTGCCGCGCTGGAGTGAGCAGGAGCTTAAGAAATTCCGCGAAAGTCTGCCTGGCGGCAACAGCCCTGGAGTTCTGCCGCCTAAGAGTGGCGAGTCCGTCTCTGATATCAACGAACTCATCCATACCCCCTTGTCCAGCGGTCCCCGGCTGGATCATTTTTTCAACAACCGCGACAGCGAACTCTCCCCTCGCCTGCAGGCCGAAGACATGCGGCTCTTTCTCCCCGAAGCCATTCTTGGTCTGCCAACGCAAGGCCCGGCCAGCGCGGTGGAACTGCCTACGCCGCTCGCTTCCCTCAAAGATGTGCCCCATGAATTTCTTGCCGCATGCGCTCAGAGCCTGCCCAAAGAATATCTCATCGACCCTGACCAGCTTGTTCCGGAGATCCAGAATCATGACATGCTGCGCCTTCTTGGATTCCATGCCCAGGATGCGCGCATCAAGTTGTATGTTTTGGTGATTGGACATGATCAAAAGCTTCCCGAAGGCGTTGACCTGGAGAAATTCGCCTCCGGCAGCCTGCTGCAATCAGATGCCTGCCTGGTGGTCTACCCCTTGGGAGAACCTTGGCGGACCCGTTTGTTTGTGAGCAGGTCCATCCACAACCAGATCTCCACGGAGTTTCTCAGCGAAACGATTCAGGCATGCCTGAAAGAATCCCTTCAAACCAGCAATGTTCACGATCAGCTGCGTCGCTACACCATCCACCTTTCGACACGGCTGTTCTGGCTGCAAAAAGCTCTGGCCCCTGACCCTGCTGGCAAGACTCACAAAGACCAGGCCCTGGCTGAATTCAGCTCCCAATTAAAAGCTCCCGCGGCTCCTCCAAGTACCCAGGGCCTCACCACAGTACTCATTTGGATGTCTGGCAGTCTGCTGCTCCTCGGTCTCAGCGTCATCGTCTGCCGTCGATTTTTGCACCGTCTACAGCTTAGAAAGCAACGCCGCGTCTGGATGCTTGCTGAACCTGAAACGGCCCCTCGACTAGGAGGCGCTTTTACCGGCGGCGGCGGCGGCATGATCCGATATGCCTGATTTTCAACAGCTCCCAAGCTTCAATATCCCAGACACTTTCCCAACTTCAATTTGTCAAAACCAATCCTTGAATGATAATTAGTGAAATTGACCATAATCATTTAATCCAATGAATCCGGACACGATCCAGTTTCAATGTGGCTTCTGCCACACGATCCTGACGGTACCTGCTCAAATGGCAGGCGTCACGGGTCCGTGCCCGAGTTGCGGACAAACGGTCACTTCACCCACGCCTGCGCCCGCAGAGGCACCAGTGCCACATTGGTCCCCTGCCCCTATGGCAGCGCAGGCCCCGCCCCCCCCACCTACTTGGCCTCCAGCGCCGCAATCCCCCTTGATGGGAGAAATGCCAGCCACAGGCATGCCTGCCTCTGGTCTTAACGCAGGACTGAATCTCAACACCGGACTGCCTCCAAAGCGTGCTCCGGGCCAGCCCCCCCTCAGCACTACGTTGAATGTTCCTGCCGGCCAGACGCCGTGGTCTTCGCCTCCGGCATCACCAGCATCAATGCCGAATTTAGCTTCGCTCGATGTGCCTGCGGCGCTCTCGGGAAATGGACTGCCCAATCAGTCACGCTTCATTCCAGGCTCACCAGCCTTGCCGAACATGGGGCCGCTGGGTGGCCCTGGTGGAATGCCAGGAATGCTCAGCAACCTGCAAGGCTCGTCACTCCTCGGCAGAGATGTTTCCCCCGCACCCATCTCCCCAGTCACACAGCATCTCCATTCTGCAGGTGGTCCCTCGCTCAGTCTGGGTGGCCCCCTTGGTCATGAACCAGCTTCCGCGCCACACATGGCACCCGTTCCATCAGGCAGGAGCATTGCCAGCCTGAGGGCCCCACGCGGAACCAATTTCATCCGGCTCGCGTTCGCGGCCATCTTCCTTCTCGGATTTCTCGCGCTCGTCGGATTCCTCTTGAAGGATTACTTCCCTGGCCTGATCCCCAGCCTGACCGGGCATGATGTGGCTGAAGAGACCTCCAAGGACGAGCCCGGCATCCCGACACCACCCATCCCCAGTCCAGATCCCGGCACATCGTCCAAGCTTTCCAATAACAACACGACAGCGGAAAAGCCTGCTCCTCTTCCTTCCACTTCTTCCGATGCCAAGGCCAAGCCGACATCAATCACGGTCGGCTTTGATCCTCAAGAACCCACGCCTGGAAAAGTGGCATCTGTTGCAGCGGATGAAAAGACCGCCACAGCCGTTGTACCCAGCCCCCCGTCGGCAACAGGCACCGCACCCATGGCCGCCACACCAGCCCCTCCGCCTGCAGCAGGCACCCTTCTCGAAGTGCCCGCCAAACCTGTCATGAATGCGGAGTCGCCCGGTGCCCCGGCCTCCACACCCTCCAGCCTGGCACAATCCCACACCATTGAGGAAGACGACGTACCGGCTGCCGCCCAGCCTGCCGTGGAAGCACTCAAAAAATTCCTCCAGGCAAAATCCCTCGAAGAACGCCTCAAATACACGCTCGGTGCCGACATGATGAAACCCCACATGGAGCGCTATTACGCGCATGCGCCTGACGGCCCCATCTTGGTGGACCGCATTCAGTTTGTGCGCATGGACCCCAACCCCGAACTCGGTTCCGGCAAGCACTGCATCTTGAGCCTGGAAAACAAAATCTGGGAGTTTTCAGTTCCAGTCATGCTGGAGGAGAAAGAAGACGGCTTCAAAGTGGACTGGGTCGCCTTTGTGGAATTCAAGGACCGCATGCTGGAAAAATTCTTCCAGACCTACATGCCCGGCAAGGCTTGCTTTCATGTCGGCATCATCCGCCATCACTTCTTCGAAGACGGCGTGCCGAACGTGGATCGTAAAGACGCCTTCCGTGTCAGCCCTGCCCCGCCCAATTCCTTCCAGGCATCCGTATTCCTCGACAAAGATTCCGCCCTTGCCCAGGAATTGCGCGTCCGCATGCCGTGGGAAACCCATGTGTGGGCCGTGGTAGAGTTGGAATGGAAAAAACTTGGCTCGCAGCAGTGGGTGGAACTCAGTGCAGTCCCGCAGATGCACTGGTATTCCCTGCCAATGGTGCCCAAAGCCAGTCCAGCGCCGCCGAAAACCGCCGGAGTGGACGAGCTGCCTCCTGGCATTTCTAAAAATGGCAGCCGTGGCAAATCCATCGCCCCATCTTCCAACAACATGCCACCTCCAGGCATTCGCAAGTCCACGCCTGGCCTGCCAGACACGATCAAGCGGCCACTCATCCCCGGCGGGCGCTGAAGTGAAAAAGGGCGCAGGCCCTCGACTTAGCTGACTTCCAGCTTGCCCGTGCTGTCTCCCACCTTCTCTGCAGGCACGCCGAGACGGTCCAGCAGCGAGAGGTAAAGGTTCGTCATCGGTGTTTCACCCGGGAGCACCATGCGCTTGCCCGGTGTCAGAGTGCCACCGGCACGGCCAGCCAGCAGGATCGGCAGATTGTCGTGATTATGGCGGTTGCCATCGCCAATGCCGCCGCCGAAAACGATCATCGAATTGTCCAGCAGCGTGCTGTCCCCTTCCTTCACCGATTTCATCTTGTCGAGGAAGTAGCCGAACTGACGCAGATAGAACTGGTCGATCTTCGCAATCTTGGCCAGCTTCTGCGGATCGCTCTGATGATGGGACAGCGAATGATGCGCGTCCGGCACGCCCAGTTCAGGGAAGCTGCGATTGCTTCCGTCATGCGCGAGCATGAACGTCGAAAGACGCGTCGTGTCGGTCTGGAAGGCGAGGACCATCAGGTCAAACATGGTGCGGATGTGCTCCTCGTAGGAATCCGGGATGCCCTCAGGGATTTTCACATCGGGCATCTGTGCGGAAAACTTCTCCGCCCGCTCGATGCGCAGCTCAATATCGCGCACGGACGAAAAATATTCGTCGAGTTTGCGGCGGTCTCCCGCATCCACCTTGCCCTGCAGGCTTTTTGCTTCGTCGAGAACGGTGTCGAGAATGCTTTTCTGCATCCGTTTCGCGCGCGCCGCTTCCGGCCCTTTGCCTGCTGTGGCACCGAGGCCAAACATGCGCTCAAACACCAGACGTGGGTCCATTTCAGGAGCCATCGGCATGGTCTCGTTCTTCCATGCCAGATTGAACTGGTAGGCGCAGGAGTAGCCGGAATCACACTTGCCCGAGCTGCGCTGCCCATCCGTGCTCAGCTCCAAGGAGGGCAGTCGTGTGAGATGGCCGATCTTTTGCGCTGCGATCTGATCCACCGAGATGCCGAGATGAATGTCTGCACCCGCGGTTTTCTTCGGCATGCAGCCCGTGAGGAATGTGGCCGTCGCACGCGCATGGTCACCGCCGCCATTGCCATGGCTGCGGGCGAAATCCTGCATCAGCCCCGAGACCACCATGAAATCATTGCGATGCTGCTCGATCTGTTTCAGCGAAGGCGAAAGCACATAATTCGCACCTTCTCCCGTGGGCATCCATTGCTCCACATTCACACCATTGGGAATGTACATCCATGCGGCACGAATGGGCTTGGCCGCCGGTTTGGTCGCCGCAAACGCACGCGCACCGAATGATTCCAGCAGCGGCAGTGAAATCATCGAACCCAGCCCCCGCAAAACTTGGCGGCGGCTGAGCGAATGGGCGGCGAGGGAGGTTTCGCGAAACTCGTTCATATACATTGTGATTACGCCGGAGGCGGGAAGAAACTTTCGTGCCAGACAGTAGCATACTGGACGCAACTGCCACGAAAGTAGTTGAAATTCCGCCTAGACACAGCCCGATTAAGCTTTCCCCGCCAATCCCCCTTAAAAAACATGAAGAACACCCGCCTCCTAATCCTTTCCATCGCAACCTTCGCACTCTCCGGCTTTGCCCAGGATGCCAGCGTCGCCACCATCGAACTCAAGCCGGACGCCAAGAATCCGCTGGGCTATGACAAGACCGAGCTCAGCGTCAAAGCGGGGCAGAAGGTGAAGCTCACTCTCAACAACACCGGCAGCATCGCCCCGCAGCCGCACAATTTCCTTTTGCTCAAACCCGGCAAGCTTGACGCCGTCGGCGCCCTGGCAAACGCCATGCTGGCCGATCCCCAGGGCATGGCCAAGAGCTATATCCCGGATGCCGCCAAGCCTGACATTGTGGTCAACACCAAGCTCGTCATGCCCAACATGAGCGAAACCATCGAGTTCACCGCCCCTGCGGAAGCCGGTGACTATCCCTACATGTGCACCTTCCCCGGCCACTGGCTGCTGATGCGCGGTGTGATGCACGTCACCAAGTAATCAAGCCACTCAGACTCCACTCAAAGCACCACCATGAAATTCCTCCTCATCCCCACGTTCATCGCCTTGATCTCGCTCACTTCCGTCGTTCGTGGCGAGGAGGGCAAGCTCGAAGTCAACGGGCTCACTTTCAAGTTCGCCACGCCTTGGGCTGAAATCCAAAGCACCGGCATGTTCCGTGCAGGCACGCTGTCTGCCAAAGTGGACGGCGCCGAGAAGCCTGTGGAAGCCGTGTTTTACAGCTTCCCGGGCCCCGGCGGTGGTGGTGATACTGAGGCCAACGTCAAACGCTGGCTGGGGCAGTTTCAGGGCACCCCTGAGTCCAAGCGTGAGGAACTCGACGCCGGAGGCAAGAAGATCACCCTTGTGACAGCCACCGGCACCTACAATGACGGCCCTCCCATGGGTGCCAAAACACCGCGTGAGAACTACAGCCTCATCGCCGCCATTGTTCCAGCCGGAGAGTCGAACATCTTTGTGAAACTCACCGGACCCAAGGATGCCATCGCCAAGCTGGCGGATGATTTCAAAAAAATCGTCCTCAGCCCTTTCGCCAAGTAAGCGGAGCTTGAAATAACTGGTTCGTTTTCAAAAGCGGGTGGTCCTCCACCCGCTTTTTTGTGCCCATCTGCCGGAGTCGATGCATGAGTGCGCGGTTGTTTTGACGCAAGGGGTTCAAAAAAACAAAAGCGAAGTTGGCACGCGCCATGCTTGAGCTTGGATCGGAGCTAAATTCCACCCACTGACTTATGCTGAAACTCAACCACACTCGAATCTGGCGCAGCATGGCAATTGCTGCGGTAGTTGCCCTCACCACACTCGCAATCAACCCCGGCGACGCCCGAGGTCAGACTGCTGCACCGGCACCCGCTGCCGCTCCCGCCCCGGCTGCCCCTCCTGCGGCAGTTCCCGCACCGGCTCCGGCCCCAGCAGCTGCTCCTGCCGCCGCCGCCGAGCCTGCCGCCGCAACCATTGAGCAACGTATTTTCGACTTGGAAAAATATGTGACCAATGGTCAGGCCGGCAAAGATGGTGACACAGTGTGGAAGTCCAACATCGCAGGCCCTGGCCCAGGTCACAACGCCTGGCAGATGACCAGCACTGCGCTGGTTATTTTCATGACCCTCCCCGGTCTCGCGCTGTTCTACGGCGGCCTCGTCCGCAAGAAGAATGTCCTCTCCGTCATCGCCCAGTGCATGGGCATCGCAGGTCTGGTGACCATTCTGTGGTGGGCATGTGGTTACAGCCTCTCCTTCGGTGCGGGCAACGCCTACATTGGAGATCTGTCGTATAAGATGCTCGAAGGCGTCTCCCCTTACGCTTCGGGTGCCGGCTACTGGTGGATTTCAGACGCCATGTGGGCCATGTTCCAGCTCAGCTTCGCCATCATCACGCCTGCTCTGATCATCGGCGCCATCGCCGAACGCATGAAGTTCATCGCAGTGCTGGTTTTCGTCACCCTCTGGATGTTCGCCGTCTATTTCCCCTTCGCCCACATGGTGTGGAGCACGACGGGCCTGATGTGCGGTCCTCTCAATCCTAACGCCGCCATCAAGGCGATCGACTTCGCAGGTGGCACGGTCGTTCACATGACCTCCGGCTGGAGCGCTCTTGTTCTTTGCCTCATCCTTGGCAAGCGCAAAGGTTACGGCAAGGAGCCCATGGCACCTCACAGCATGGTGCTCTGCGCGATCGGCACCGGCATGCTCTGGGTGGGCTGGTATGGTTTCAACGCCGGTTCCGCTCTCGGTGCTGACGGCATTGCCTCCAATGCCTTCATGACCACCACGCTCGCTGCAGCCACTGCTGGTTTCGTCTGGGCTGTCACTGAATGGATCCTCAAAGGCAAGCCTTCCGTCCTTGGCTTCTGCTCCGGCATCGTTGCAGGTCTGGTGGTCATCACTCCTGCTGCAGGCTTCGTCACCGCCAACTCCGCCATGATCATGGGTGTGGCTGCCGGTATCGTTCCGTTCCTTGCAGTTGCTTACCTGAAGAACATCCTCGGCTATGACGATGCCCTCGACACCTTTGGTGTTCACGGCGTCGGTGGCACGATGGGAGCCATCCTCACCGGCGTGTTTGCTGATGAGAAGGCCAACTCCATCGTTGCCGGCCTCAAGGAAGGTCTGCTCATGAACCAGCTCAAGGCCGTCGCCCTTACCATTGGCTGGAGCGTCGCCGCCACCCTGGTCATCACCATCATCGTGAAGATCGTTGTCGGCCTTCGCCCTGAGCCTGAAGTGGAAAGCACGGGCCTCGACCTCGCCGAACACGGCGAATCCGGCTACGAACATTAATCACGGCAGGACAAGTTCCTGTTAACCCAAACCGGGCTGAGCAATCAGCCCGGTTTTTTTGTGCCCGCTTCTCACCACAGCAGCAGCATCACCACGCACATGATCCCGTTGTTCAGCGCGTGAGCAGTCATTGGCGCGATCAAGCTCTGCCGCCACAGGCGGAGAAAAGAGAAAGAGCACGCCAGCACCATGATCGCAGGTACACCTGCCCAGCCCTGCGGATGAACCACCGCAAACACGAATGCGCCCAGCACCGCACCCAGCAGCCAGCGCAGCCATGCGGACAATCCGGGAAACAGCATCCCGCGAAACGTGATTTCCTCTGAAATCGGCGCCCACACCACCGCCAGCAGGATTGCGCCGAATTTCGCCCATCCATTGCCCGCAAAAACCTCCACAATCGGATGCGATGGAAACTCGCCCGTGAGTTTCATGATCCATGACGCCGCGATCATCCCCACCACCAGCAGCGGCAGTGATGCCAGCCAGACCAGCACTCCCGCCCCCAGCTCTTTCCACAATCCCTGTCCTCGATGCAGCCCCAGCGCCTCACGCCAATGAGAACGTTGCATGCCGCGCAGCAGCGGCCACGTCATGCCGATGAACAGGGCGATCAAGGCAGGCCCATACGCAGCCCAGCCCGGCAAAGGCACTGACAGCACCCGGAGCAGCCAGGGTGGAAAAACAAACAGCACTAGAAAAATGGCAAACCCCTCCAGCAGCACTCCTCCCTCCACCCGGCTGCGCGGTGCCAGGGTTAGACAAATCTTCCCGCTCCGCCAGCGTGCGATGCCCAAGATCAACACCACCAGACCACCCACCGCCAAGCACATTCCCAGCAGGCTGAAGCCAATCAAAGCCACCGCCGTCTTCATGCCTTGCTGAGTCACGGCCCGCCTTGCCTCATCATTCCCTGTCTGCGCACGGGCCAGCTCTGCGATCCAGCCATGCCGCCTCCGGAATTTTGTCCAGCCATCCTCCTGCACCTCACCGTTCATCGTTTTCATGCGCTCCAGCGTTGCCACATCCGCCTGCAGATCGGCATCTTGGGCTGCCAGCGCATCAAACTTCTCTTTCGCAGGCCAGGCATGGGTCACGCAGCCTTCCACGATCAACACTCGCAGTTCGTCTGCCTTTCCACGGGAAACCTTGACCACATTCTGCATCAATTGATCGTCAAAGTTTGACTGCCATTCCCCCAGGGCATTGTCCCCTCCCATCAGCCCCTGCACCCCCACGATGTAACGCGCCATTAGCTCCAGCATGCGGTTCGGATGCACCTCAGCTCCACCATCCGCCCTGTTCGCCGACTGCTTCCGCACCACAAAAAGCACGCAGGCGAAGATCACGCACACTGCCACCATGGCTCCCAGCCGTGAATGGCGTGGGGACATCACAGGCTTCGATGCAGGCAGCGGAGGTGGCACGGAAAAGTCGTTCATATAATGGCGCCGATCAAACATCGCCTGATCAGCAAAGGCACGAACAATTCGGCCCTCCCGCCTCGTTCAGTCTTCTCCAACCATGCGCACCTCCCTCTTTCTCCTGCTCACCGCCTCCGCCCTGGCTCAAACCCCGCGCCCCGGGGTGAACTACGACGAAGCCAAAGTCGGCACTGATCCGCTGCCTGATTTGAAGCTTACCACCGTCGATGACTGGACTCAAAAGCGCCGACCCGAGATTTTCAAACTCTTCGAAGATCACGTCTATGGCAAAACACCCGCCGACATCGGTGAGCCCAAATTCGAAGTCACCGCGACGAAAACGGACGCGCTAGGCGGCCTGGCCACACGCAAATTCATTCACATCTCGCTGCCCAGCCGTCCCGCATGGCCAGGCATGGATGTGATGCTCTACACGCCCAATGCCACCAAGGCTGCGCCATGCTTCGTCGGCCTCAGCTTCGGCGGCAACCATGCCGTCAGCACCGAAACCGACGTCCCGCTCAGCACCCGCTGGATGCGCGAGAGCAAGGAGAAGAACATCGTCGATCATCGCGCCACTGAGGCCACCCGTGGCACCGAAAGCAGCCGCTGGCCGCTCGAAATGATCCTCAAACGCGGATTCGCTGTGGCCACTGCCTACTACGGCGACATCGAACCCGACCACGCCGACGGCTGGAAGGAAGGCCTCCGCGCCGCCGTCAGCAAGGACGGGGCGAACACTATCTGGAAGGATGGTGAATGGGGTGCCATCGGAGCTTGGTCATGGGGGCTCAGCCGCATCGCCGACTACCTGCAGACGGATCCGCAGATCGACGGCAAGCATCTCGCCGTCATCGGTCACTCACGCCTGGGCAAAACCTCCCTCTGGGCTGGCGCACAGGACACCCGCTTCGGCATCGTCATCTCCAATGATTCCGGTGAAGGCGGTGCCGCCCTCATGCGGCGCGATTTCGGCGAAACCACCGCCATCATCACCAAAGCCTTCCCACACTGGTTCACGCCGAATTACAAAAACTATGCCGGAAACGCTGCCGCTTGTCCCGTGGACATGCACATGCTCATCGCCCTCGCGGCCCCACGCCCGATCTACATCGCCAGCGCCGCCGAAGACCACTGGGCCGATCAAAAAGGCGAGTTCCTCTCCGGCAAGTTTGCCAGTCCGGTTTACGCCCTCTTCGGCAAAAAGGGCGTCGTCGTGGATGCACAGCCCGCCATCGACACCCCTGTCGGCGATTTCATCGGCTACCACATCCGCACCGGCAAACATGACGTGACGGATTTCGACTGGACGCAGTACCTGAACTTTGCTGCAAGGCATTGGTCCAAGTAAGAGGGCTCACGTTCACATTGTCACTTGCTGCATCCGAAAGCCCGTGTGTCTTGGGGCTGTCTTTCCCACGCCATGCCCGCAAAAAAAGCGAAAACCAAATCCGCGCCCAAGAAGCCGTCTCAGAAGACGTCCAAAAAGCTCCGCAATGTCCCCTTCTGGATCGGCTTTGATCTCGGCGGCACGAAGATGATGGCTTCGGTTCTCGATGCCAACTACACCGTGCTGGGCTCTGCGCGCAAATCCACCAACGGCTCCGATGGCGCCGCCAAGGGTCGCAACAAAATCGTCAAAGCCATTCATGAAGCCATCGCCGAGGCTGGCGTGGATCCCAAGGGCCTGCAGGGCATCGGCATCGGCTGCCCCGGTCTGGTGAATCCAGACAAAGGCATCCTCCTTTTCGCGCCCAACCTGGGCTGGACCAACATGGCGCTGCGCAAGCTGCTGCAAACCCAGTTCAAATGCCCCGTCGCGGTGCTGAATGATGTCGATGCTGGAACCTATGGTGAGTACGTGCTCGGCGCAGGCAAAGGCGCGCGTTCGCTGCTGGGCGTGTTTCCCGGCACGGGCGTCGGAGCGGGATTTGTCTACAACGGCCAACTGGTCATGGGACGCGCCATCTCCGCCATGGAGCTGGGAAATCTGCTGCTGCCAGGAACCCACATCGGCAGCCCGGTGTTTGGCACCGTGACACTCGAAGACCTCACCAGCCGTCTCGCGCTCGCCTCGCAGGCCGGGCTGGCCTGCTATCGCGGTCAGCTTGCCGATCTCGATAAAAAAACCCAGGGCGCTCTCCGCAACATCCGCAGCAAAGCTCTCGCCAATGCCTTCCGCAGCGGCGAAGACGCGGCCATGATCATGTTCCGCAACTCCATTCGCTATCTCGGCATGGGTGTTGCCGCGGTGGTCAACCTGCTGGCCCCAGACCGCATCACGCTCGGTGGCGGTTTGGTCGAAGAATTGCCGGACCTCTACATGAACCTGCTCAAGGAAGAGGTCGAACACTACGCCATCCCGGAACTTGCCCGCGGGATCAAATACTCACTCGCCAAACTTGGCGGCCAGGCCGTGGCCGCTGGCGCAGTGGCATGGATGCGGAGCACCGGAAAATAACATCTGAAGAATGCTTCACCACGTATTCATCCCATGAGTGACGCGACCCCACCTGTCACGCTCAATCCGCCGCCAGAACATGCCGTCATTTATGTGGGTGCGGCTTCGGTTTCGCTCGTCATCGGCCGGAAGGATGACAAGGGCCAGTTCATCAGCATCGAAAGCCTGGACCGCCCGCTGCCCGTCGCGCGTGACATTTTCCGCGCCCGCAGCATCTCTCGCAACACCGTCGATCAAGCAGCCGCCATCCTCCGCGACTATCTTCAGACGATGCGCGAGTATGGCATCCCGTCTTCGCAGTTGCGGCTCTTCACCTCCAACATTCTCGCGGAGGCCGTCAATCACGAGATTTTCCTGAACCGTCTCCAGGTTCACAGCGGCGTCGCCCCAAGTCTCATCGATGACGGCAACATGACGCGCCTCGTCTATCAGATCGCCCAGCGAATGCTGCTGAAGAATCCGCTGCTCGCCAAGGGGAACACCTTTGTCTCCCACATCGGCCCCGGCAATACGCGTGCGATCTATTTCCAGCAGGGCCGCCTCGCCGCCTACAGCAACTACCGCCTCGGCATCTTCCGCGCCCGCGAAGCCATCGCCACACCGGATGATGAGGCCCGCCAGCAGATGGTGCATCTGGAGGAGCACATCCGCGGCGTCGTGGATCACCTCGCGCAGGATTATTCCGACGTGAAAATCGACCACCACGTCGCCATCGGTGCGGAGATTCAAAGTGTTGCCCCCCGGCTTGGCAAGGCGCGCCACGGCGCCCATCGCGTGCTGGAGAATGATCTCGCGCGCCTCACCGACAAACTGGCACGACTCAATCCCGACGAACTCGTGCGCGAGCTCCACGTGCACTACACCGGCGGTGAAGGCATCATTCCCGCGCTGCAGACGAACCTCGCGCTCGCCCGTCGTTTTGGCGATGATTCGCTCTGGGTGCCTGAAGGGGACTTCCAGCTCGAACTCATGCTGGATCTGATGACCTCCGGCTCGCGCACCGCCATTTTCCAGGAAGAAGTCATGCAGGCAGCCTGCGAGATCGGCCTGCGCTACAAAACTGATCGAAAACACGCCGACCACGTCGCCAATTTCTCCCGCCAGCTCTTCCGTGAGCTGCAGCATCTGCACGGCTTGGACGCCAAATACGAGCTCGTTCTCCGCATCGCCGCCACGCTGCATGAGGTCGGCATGTTCATCAGTCCGCGTGAGCATCATAAGCACAGCCTCTACATCCTCATGCACACTGAGATCTTTGGACTCAGTTCGCATGACCGCGTGATGGTCGCCCTGCTGGCCCGCTATCATCGCCGCTACAATCCTGAGCCGAATCACGCGCACTTCTCCGACCTCTCACGCGAAGAGCGCATGATCGTGCTCAAGCTCGCCGCGCTGCTGCGCCTTGCAGACGCCCTGGATCGCAGTCACGCGCAGCGCATCAAATCCATCCAGCTCCGCCCCGAAGGCACCCGGCTCAACGTGCTGACCCAGGGGGCGGATGACACCACAGTCGAACAGATCGCCATTGATATGAAATGCGATCTCTTCCGCGAAATTTACGGTTATGACATCATCCTCGCCAAATCCTGATTTATCAACCGCGCCGCCGCCGCTGCGCCTGACCGAGGATCACTTCATCAACCGCGAGCTGAGCTGGCTCGCCTTCAATTCTCGTGTCCTTGATGAGGTGGCGCGCATCGATCTGCCCGTGCTCGAACGCGTCAAGTTTCTCGCCATCACCGCGTCAAACCTTGATGAATTCTTCATGGTCCGCATCGGCGCCCTGCAGTTTCTGCGTGAGCAGGGCCTGCGCGTGCGCGACAACGCCGGCCTCACCCCCACCCAGCAATGGGAGCAGGTGCACCAGCAGGCCGCCGCCTTTGTGGCACGTCAGTATGACATCCTCCAGCAGCAGCTCGTGCCCATGATGAAGGAGAAGGGCATCCGGCGCCTCTTGAACACCGATCTCACACCCGCACAGCGCACGGTGCTGCATGAGTACTTTGACGAGCACATCTTCCCGGTGCTCTCGCCTGTGGTGGTGGATGACACCAGCGCACGTGCAGCCATACCGGCGCTGAACATCATCATGCTCTGCACCGTGACCGGCGGCGACAATGGTCACTCGGAAAAGCGCCATGTGCTCCTGCCGCTTCCTGCCAATCTGCCACGCCATGTTCTGGTGCCTGATCCTGAGGGCGGCCAGTACCTCTATGTTAACCTCGAAGATGTCGTCGCACTGTTCATCGGTGAGTTTTTCCCTGCGGAGAAAGTCTCCGCTCCCGCACGCTTCCGCGTCAGTCGCAACACGGACATCTCCGTCGATGACGAGAGCGCCTTCGACCTCGCCAGCGAAATGGAACAGGTGCTCGAAAAGCGTCTGAAGAGCCCCGCCATCCGCATCGAAATCGAGTCCGGTGCCTCGCGCGAGCACACCCGCATCATCCGCGATCTCTGCGGCGCACGCACCGCGCAGATTTATGACATCCCCGGCGAGCTCGATCTGCGCGCCTACTTTCAGATCGCCAGCATCTCCGGCTTCGAAGAGCTCAAGGTCGAGCCCTGGGACAGCCTCCCCAGCACCGCCATCACACCCGGCGAAAGCATCTTTGATGCGATCAAACGCGGGGATATCCTGCTGCATCATCCCTATGAGAGCTTCGAACCCGTCCTCGCACTGGTGGAAGAAGCCGCGGCTGATCCGAACGTCATCGCGATCAAACAGATCCTCTACCGCACCGCCAAGAACAGCCGCATCATCTCCGCGCTCATCCGCGCCGCGCAGGCCGGCAAGCACGTCACCGTGCTGGTGGAGCTGAAAGCGCGTTTCGATGAAGCCCGCAATCTCGAACGTGCCGCAGACCTCATCAATGCAGGCGCGCAGATCATCTACGGTGTCGCCGGTTTAAAGACGCACGCCAAGGTCTGCCTCGTCATGCGCCGCGAATCCGGCCACATGACGCGCTACATGCACTTCGGCACTGGCAACTACAACGAGGCCACCTCCAAGCTGTACACCGACATCAGCCTGCTCACCTGCCGGGCTGATTTTGGAGCTGATGCCTCCGCGTTTTTCAACACCGTCACCGGCCGCTCACGCTTCGTGCATTTCAGCAAGCTCAGCATGGCCCCCTATGGCCTGCGCGAGCGCCTGGTCTCCATGATTCGCAGTGAGACCGAACGCGCCCGCCAGGGCGAAGCCGCCGAGATCATGCTCAAGATGAACGCGCTCGAAGACCGCCAGATGATCGCGGCGCTCTACGAGGCATCCCAGGCCGGCGTGAAGATCCGCCTCAACGTGCGCGGCATCTGCTGCCTGCGCCCGGGCATCAAGGGCATCAGTGAAAACATCAGCGTCGTCAGCATCATCGACCGCTATTTGGAACACGCCCGCATCTTCTGGTTCCGCCAGGGCGGCAAGCCGGCCGTCTTCATCGCCAGCGCGGACTTCATGAACCGCAATCTTTCCAAGCGCGTCGAGCTCCTCACCCCTGTTGAAGACCGTGAGGCGCGCAAACGCCTGCAGCACATCCTCGAAGTCCACTTCGCTGACACTGCCCGCGGCCGCATTCTCAAGGCCGATGGCACCTGGCAGCTGATCCACGTCACCGCCGCCAAAGCACGCCGCTCCCAGGAGCAGTTTGCCCGCGAAATGGCCAAGCGTGCGCGGCAGTCGAATGAATCACCGGATGTGCTCGTGCCTCACACGCCCAAGTGATTCGCCCTGGAGTTCGTTTTCACGCGACAGCCAGCTTGAAATCAGCGGGAGCCAGCATGACCGGAACATCAATTGCGGCCATGTCACCATCATGGGTCACTAGAATGTTACCGCCGTGCGTGTCTGCACAGATCACTCGGTCAACCTCTCGGAACCAGGCGCTTTTCCCTCGCCAAACAAAGCGCTGAAATCCGTGCTGGCTGAAAAACATCTCAATTTCCTCCATCTCGGCCGGGCGTCCTTGGATCGCCTGCTGCGAAGTGACAATCCGAATCAATGCAAAGCTGGGCTCAACGATTCCTTCGAGTTCAATATCATCGCCAAAAACTTCGTTCTGAAGCCTCAGGCGATCAAGGTAGCCTGATGGCGTTGCTTCTGTGCCATCAGGCATGACTCCGAAAGAATTGTCATAGGTTGCCTTTAAGACACGCGGGTTCTCACTTCCAGTTTTTGGAAACCACACCTCATGCTCGTAGCCAAAAGCATCTGATGGCCTGCTCAGCTCTTCGAAATGGCAAAACCTTCCACTTCTTTCGGCCCAGCGTCGGAGGGCTTCGATTTCGGCTGCAAGGCGTGTCGTTGCAAATAAACCTCCACCTCGGCAAATTGCTTCAGCGCCTCGGCGCGTGTTTTCAAGGGCGACTTCAAGCGTGCTTGACGCATCTGGGCTGCGAATTGCTCCGGGGTCATTTTGCATCCTCCGACATGTTAATATGAAAGTAGACGATCCGACTGACTGCGCAAGCCCCCTTGGAAGCCATCACACAGCCGCCCACAGCGCATTGTAAACCAGCGCCCCGGCAATCCCGCCAATGATTGGGCCCACGACTGGAATCCACGCATAGCTCCAATCGGAGCTGCCCTTGCCAGGGATCGGCAGGAAGAAATGCGCAAGGCGTGGGCCCAAGTCGCGCGCAGGATTGATGGCGTAGCCGGTGGGGCCACCGAGAGACAGGCCAATCGCCCCCACAAGCATCCCGACGATCGCGGGAGCGAATCCTTTGTCCCAGCCTGAATTGGGCACCAGATTGGCAGGGGACAAAATCGCAAGAAGACCAAACATCAGCATGGCGGTCCCCAGAGCCTCGCAGATCAGATTACTCACATTATGCCGGATGGCCGGGCCGGTGCTGAAGACCCCCAGTTTGTCACCTGCCGAAGGCGTGACAGGCCAGTGCGGCAGATAGGTCAGATAGACTAGTACGCCACCGAGAAATCCGCCCGCCACCTGCGCCGCGATGTAGCCCGGCACCAATCCCCATCCGAATTTGCCGATGGAGGCCAAACCCAGCGTCACGGCGGGATTGAGATGCGCGCCGCTGATGGCATTCGTGCAGTAAACTGCAATTGCCACCGCAAGCCCCCAGCCTGCTGTGATGACAATCCAGCCCCCGTTGTTTCCCTTCGTTTGCTTCAGGAGCACATTCGCCACGACGCCATCGCCGAGGAAGACCAGAATCATTGTACCGAGGAGTTCTGCAAGATAGGCGGACATGGCGGTGCTTATTTGGTTGAATTTCAGCGCAGGCTATCGGGCCGGGCCAAAAAGAGCAAGCATGGAGATTCGGCCGCTCTTCCCCGCCTCACGATGCCGTGCCCATGGGCGACACATAATTCAGCGCGATGGTCAGAAAGAAATTCGACACCAACATCGTCAGCGAAGAATACACCACCGCACGTGTGGTACCGAGCCCCACACCGACGGCACCGTTCTCCGCCATGAGTCCTTGATGGCAGCTGATCAGCGTGATGATGATGCCAAACATCAGCCCCTTGAACATGCCTATTCCCACATCCAGCGCCTCCGTGTGATCCACGGTGTGCTGCCAGAACCAGCCGCCCGGCACATCAAAGCCATAAACGATGAGCACATAAGACGCCATCAAACCGAAGGCGATGCTTTCCGCCACCAGCAGCGGCATGGAAACACACATCGCCAGAAAGCGCGGCAGCACGAGATAATCCACCGGGTGCACGCCCATGACGCGCAAAGCATCAATCTGCTCGGTCACTTTCATCGTCCCGATGTCAGCCGCCATCGCAGCACCCACACGCCCAGACACCATCAAGCCCGTCAGCACCGGCCCCAGTTCACGACAGAGCGCCACCGAGACAATGGCACCCACGGTCGATTCAATGCCGAACTCCTTGAACTTCGCATAGGACTGAAAGGCAAACACCGCACCGGTGAAAGCCCCCGTCACCACCACGACGAGCTGCGATCCGTAACCCATCGCCATCACTTGATGCGCCACCAGCTTCAGCCTCCACCTGCCGCTCCTCAATCCGATCATCAGCTCGCCCATCAAAGCGGCGATCTGCCCCAGCCACGACAGCACACCAAGAAAGCTCCTGCCCACGAAGGCCAGCCAATCCATGCGTTGCAGTGATTCCATGCCACCATGCATGCCGAATCAAAGCGCGGCGTGAAGCCCTGGCGTTGTGCCTTTTTCGTCACGCGCTGACCTGCATCAAACCATCCCCCCCCGCGCGTGTTCATGGGCGCTTTTCGAAATGACGCATGCTTGCAGGCGTTAAAACCCTCGCAACCCATGCTTTAGCTAGCAAACTGAGTGACCGAAAAGCCTAAATATCCAGCCTAACCCTTATGAAAACAATTCGTGCACTCATCCTTTTCTTGTCATCCATGCCTGCACTCGCTGACATTCATGCTCAAGATGTTCAGGAAAAAGTGGTGGCGGAATTAGCCCCCTTGCAGGCGGATTATGATTCGAAATCAAAAGCACAGGTCATTCAGCCTTATGAAAATGCGATGGCTGATTTGAACGCAAAATATTTGGCGACCCTTGAGAACTCGCGTGCTTCAGCCCAGAAGACAGGGAAGCTGGATGAGGCACTTGCCTACAAGGCTGAAATTGAATCCATCGCCGCCACGAAGTCCGTGCCTTCGACGGATGATGCAGGCACTCAGGATGGCTTGAAAAAACTGCGTTCCGCTTATCGCACAGCGGCGGGGAAACTGTCTCAGGAGAAAACTCGCAAGCTGCAGCCATTGAAAGATGCTTATTCCAAGTTGTTGGACCCATTGGTGATACGGTTGACAAAAGAAGGCCGGCTTGAGGATGCTCAAATTGTCAAAGCCAGGCAGGATCGTCTCAAGCCACTCCCGGCAGGCCCGCTCAAGATCGTTGGCAAATGGAACATCAAGCAAAGCAACGACCTCAAAATGGAAATGACCTTCAACAAGGACTACACCTACAACTATTGGAAAGACACGGGCAATTTCAGCTACAAAGGCGGCAAGTATCTCCTCGTTCACACATGGGACTGGGAAATCAGACTGACCGATGACAATACTTTCGATGGAGTATGCACCCGCGGTGAAGTCGGGGTGAAAATCCACGGAGAACGAATCCCTTGATAGCGCGCGACTGCCCTCGCCCGGTTGGCAGAATTACCCGCGCTACTCCACCCGCGCCGCCTTCAACCGCTCATCATCCAGATCAAGCCGATACATGATCTGGTTGTAGTCATACCGTGGCGTGGCGATGGGATTACCTGAAAACGTTTCCGCATAGGTGCCTTGGAAATAGATCAGGCGTCCGTCCTGCTGGTCAAAAAACGCATGATGGCTTGGATTGTAAAAACTGTACTTTGGATGCGTGGCGATCTTCACCGCCTTGCGCCAGGGGCCTTCTATCTGCTTCGCCTCCACGTACCACACCTCCCCAAGGTAAGATTCCGCGCCACCTTCCTGCACCGCGATCATGATCCAGCGTTCGCGGTGTTTGTTCCAATGCACGCTGCCTGCATGCAGATGCACCGGCTTGCCTGTTTGGGCGTCCACCACCTGCATGCGCGCCTTTTCCTCGGGCATCTTCTTCGCGGCAATGAGGATTGCCTCGTCTTTCTGCGTCGTCGGTTTCTGCGCCTGCTGCCAGACGTAGTCTCCCTGCTCCGCCGACCATGCCAGGGACTCATAAGCAGAGGTGTTTAGCACGGAATCATAGCTCGCCTTCACCCGGGTCCGGCAGAAGGGCGTGGAGAAGTAAATCCAGTCACCATTCTCTCCTTTGGTCCGCACGGCATTGCCCTGCGGGTGCTGCCAGTCAAATTCATCCCCCAGCACCGTGGTGCGCTGAAAACGCCCGGTGTATTCATCCAGTTCAGCCAGGCCATGCTCCAGCCGTTTGCCCAGATCACGCCAGCGTGAGAAATGCGCCATGAGATGCTCCTTGTTCGCGGCATCCATGACCGTGTGCATGCCAAAGAGCCACACCGCGCCGGGTTCCTCCATCGGCAGCATCTTGGCCACCGCACCGTTTTCATCCGTGATGTATTCAAAGTGGATGCCATGCTCCGGATCCAGCCCGCCCTTGTCCGGCGCATCGCTCCACGCCGCCGTGGAGTGGTAATTGCCCAGCGGATAGTTGGGGCGATTTGTGTCTCCAAAAATCCAAAAATAGCGCCCCTTCCAAGGCACCACCTGCACCGAATCCTGCCCCATGACATCCGCGAACAGATTGGGGCTCGGCAGAGGCGCCTCATGCCCCAGCAAGGTGCTGTCACGGTAGATCCCCTGCCCCGTCAGTCGGCACATACGCTCCGCGATGTTGGTGCGCAGCACCTTCACCTCCACGGATTTTCCTCCCACGGGAGTTAGCCGCAAACCAACAAAACCAAACCCATCCTTCGGCATCACATACCCGGGCCCTTCAACATTGAAGTAAACTGCGCGTTTCATCAGCCCCGGCTCCTCAAAAGCGATCCAACCCGCGCTGTCCGTCGTCAATGCGATGTGATTTGTCGTCTTCAGCGTGATCAGCGGCACCCCGCGCCCCGTTTGTTCATCGATCACGTGAATGCCAAAATAATCCGCCGGCGCAGCACCTAGAAGCGCTGGCAGGCATGGCAAAACCAAAAGCAACCGGCGAAAAGACATGCGTATGATTTATCATGAACAGGGCGCACGAGGAAAGGACTAATTCGTCACGCTTGACACCTGGTTCCCAGATGCGAAGGCGCAGGGCATGTTTTTTGACACGCACACCCACCTCGGCAGCAAACAATTCGACGGCGATCTGCCCGCCGTGCTGGAACGCGCACGCGCAGCCGGCGTCACACGAATGGTGGCTCCGGCCACGGATCTCGAAAACGCCCGCAAGCTCCTCGCTATCGCCGAACACGAGCCGGATGTGCGTGTGGCGGTGGGCATACATCCTTGCGATGCGGATTCGGTCATCGGAGAAAGTTGGATCAACGAACTGCGTGAACTCGCCAGACACCCCAAAGTCTGCGCCATCGGCGAAATCGGACTCGATTATTTTCATTCAGCGCCGGAGGGCTTCACCCTCGATGAATGGAAAGCGCATCAGGCCCGCGTGCTCACCGCACAGCTCGAACTCGCGGCAGAGCTGAAACTCAACGTGATCCTGCACAATCGCGAAAGCTGGGAAGATCTCACCGCGCTCGTGCTGCCCTTCAGCGACCGCCTTCGCGGTGTGTTCCACTGCTACACCGGCACCCTCGAGCAGGCTCAGCCGCTGCTGGAGCGCGGTCACCTCATCTCGTTCACCGGCATCGTCAGTTTCAAAAATGCCGGCGTCATCGCCGAGACCGCACGCCTCGTGCCTGCGGGCAGCTACATGATCGAGACCGATGCGCCCTACCTCGCTCCGGTTCCCCATCGCGGCAAACGCTGCGAAGCCGCCTACGTGGCAGACACCGCTCGCGCCATCGCCGCCCTCCGCGGAGAAGCCGTCGAGAAAGTCGCCACCGACACGAGCCAGACTGCGCTCCAATTCTTCCACGGCTGGGATTGATCTCAGCCGAAAGCATTTCAATCTCACCAACGTTCACTGCCTCACCCATGAAATTGCTCCTCGCTGCATCCCTTCTGCTCGCCTCCATGGCGAGCGCCGCCCAATTCACCGTCGAAAAAACTGCCTCTGGCGGTGCCATCGTCAAAGTCGATGGACAGGTCTTCGCTGAATACATCGTCGATCAGGCCAACAAGCCCTACCTCGCCCCGGTCTTCGGCCCGACAGGCAAACAGATGACGCGCAACTACCCGATGAAGACCATCGAAGGCGAGCAGCATGACCACCCGCACCATCGCGGCATCTGCTTTGGCAGCGAGGGCATCAATGGCGTGGAGTCCTGGGCCGAACGGCTCACCTTCGGCGACTCACCCAAGAGTGCTGAGCGCACCACCCACCTTGGCAGCGAAAAACACCGCGAGTTCAAAACCTTGGAGGCCAAACCTGACTCCGCCGTGCTCGTCTCCATCATCGACTACCTTGATCCCGCGGGAAAAAAATACCTCGAAGAAGAGCGCACCATGATCTTCCGCGCTGACGAAGGCTCCCGCAGCATCGAAATGAAGCAGATCCTGCTCGCCACCGAAGGCACCGCCAAATTTGAAGACAAAAAAGACGCCGGCCTCAGCATCCGCGTCCCCACGGAGATGGCCGTTGAAATCGAAAAGAACAAAAAAGGCAGCGGCCACATCATCAACAGCGAAGGCCTCACCGATGCTGCAGCTTGGGGCAAACGCGCCAAATGGTGCGATTACTACGGCATCGTTGGCGGAGAAAAGCTCGGCGTCGCCATGCTGAATCATCCCTCCAGCTTCCGCTTTCCCACCCCATGGCATGTCCGCACCTACGGCCTCTTCACCGCCAATCCCTTCGGCACCAAGTCGCTCGACAAAGACGCCCCTGACGGAGCCTATGAACTGAAGAAGGGCGAATACACCCTCCTGCGCCATCTCTTCCTCTTCCACAAAGGTGACGAGAAGGAAGGCAAGGTTGCCGAAGCCTACGAGGCCTTTGCCAAGCAGTAAGCACACCGATTGAAAAGACGAGGCGAAAAGAGATGCATGGCGTTGCCGCCTGCTCTTTTTTCGCCTCATGCTTTTTCACCGCCTGCTCCTCCTTCTTGGTCTCGCCTCGCCTCTCGCTGCCGCAGATTTTGACCTCGTCGTTTACGGCGGCACTCCCGCAGGACTGAGCGCCGGCATCATGGCCGCACGTGAAGGTGCGTCAGTAGTCGTCATCGAGCCCACCAAGTGGATTGGCGGCATGGTCACCGGCGGCCTCTGCCGCTCTGACGTCGGCAAGGAGGAGACCATCGGCGGTTTCCCACGCGAGTTTTTCGCCCTCGCCGCTGCTGCGAAACCGGGCACCCCGATGTGGTATGCCGAGCCGAGCGCGAACATGGCCGCCTTCCAGAACATGCTCAAAAGTGCAGGCGTTAAAGTGGTCACTGCGCAGTCGCTCAAATCCATCACCAAAGAAGGCGCACGTATTACCAGCCTGACCACCGCCGACGGCACCACCTACCAAGGCAAAGAGTTCATCGACGCCAGCTATGAAGGCGATCTCATGGCCGCTGCCAAGGTCAGTTACATCGTCGGACGTGAAAGCACCGCCCAGTTTGGCGAGCCACTCGCAGGCTATCACCCGATGCCAATTCGTCCGCGCACCATCGAAGTCATGGAGAGCGATTGCCCCAGCATCGGCGGCGACAGAAATGCCCCCAGCTACATCCACGGCACACCGGTCAGCATCTCCGGTCTCGATGCGCAGGGAAAGCCCATCTACGGCGTCTTCCCAGATCCCAAGCTCGCCCCCGGCAGCGCTGACAAAAGCACCCAGAGCTACAACTTCCGCATCTGCGTTACGCAGCGCGCAGACATCCTGGTCCCCTTCCCCAAGCCCGCGAGTTACGATCCCGCTAAATACGAACTGCTGCTGCGCCTGATCCAGGCCTTCCCCGGCATCCGCTTCGGCCGCTTGTTCCATCTCGGCAATGTCGCGAATGGCAAATACGACCTCAATGCCCAGGGCCTCTTCTCCACCGACTATCCCGGCGCAAACTTCGACTACCCCGATGGCGATGCCGCCACACGCTCCCGCATCTGGCAGGACCACACCGACTTCATCCAGGGTATGCTGTGGTTCCTCGGCCATGATGAACGCGTGCCAAAAAACCTGCGCGAGCAGGCGAACTCCTGGGGCTTGTGCAAAGACGAATTCGCCGACAACGCCCACTGGCCCTACGCTCTCTATGTGCGCGAAGGTCGCCGCATGATCGGCGAATACGTCATGGTGCAGAAGGATCTGCAGACCGACATCTTCAAAGACGACTCCGTCGGCATGGGCTCGTTCCTGATCGACTGCCACATCGTCCAGCGCATCCTCGCAGAAGACGGCACCGTGCGTGATGAAGGCAGCTTTCAGGACACCCCGGCGCTGCCCTACCAGATCCCCTATCGCAGCCTGACGCCCAAACGCACCGAGTGTGAAAACCTGCTCGTACCCGTCTGCCTCTCCGCCAGCCACATCGCTTACTGCTCACTGCGCATGGAGCCCGTGTACATGGCGCTGGGCCATGCATCAGGCCTCGCCGCCGTCATGGCAATCAAGGCGAAGACCCCGGTGCAAAGCATCGACGTGCCCGCCTTGCGCAAAAAACTGCTCGAACAAAAAGCCGTGCTCGAACTCGCCTCACTCGCCCACATGATCCGCTCCGCCAAACTGCCCGGCATTGTCATGAGCGAGCAGGAAGCTGAGCAGATCGGACACTGGACCGGCAGCGCCTATGGCAATCCCGTCGATGGCTCAAGCCTCCATGACGCCAACACCGAGAAAGGCACCAAGAGCGTCATCTATCGGATGAAAATCCCCGCCACAGGCAAATACGAAGTGCGCGTGTCCTATGCCTCTGCACCCAACCGTGCCAGCAATGTGCCTGTAACCATTGAGCACGCGGAAGGCACGAAAACCGTGCTCGTGAATCAACGCAAGGCACCGCCCATCGACAAGCTCTTCGTCAGCCTCGGCGTCTTCCCCTTCACCGCAGACAAGGGCGCCGTCATAACCATCAGCACCAAGGACACGGACGGCATCGTCGGAGCTGACGCCGTGCAGTTGCTCGAGGCCCGGTGAGCACGGAAATACGACCACAATTCAATTTCAAACGATGTATTGGAAAGAACCCCACTATCCAATGAAAAACATCATCCAGTTATTCACTCTTGGTTTGTTCATGGCGACCTTGTCCAGCTGCGTGGATGCTGGTGGCTACGTGGCCACCCGCCCCGGGTATTACCACCGTGCGCCCGCACCCCGTCCTTATTACCCCGGAAACAGCTACTACGGCCACAATCACAAGACTTATTATCATTCCAGACCCGCACCCCGGCCTGCTGGCGTGAACGCTCGTTTGGGAACTCGTGGGCTGCCACTCAATGTGAACAGCAACACACGTCTCGGCCTCTTCTGATTTCTCTGGCCAGCCCCCCCATTGGCACGTGGCGGATGACTCGTTCATCCGCCACGTAATTTTTTATCTGCTAGGCTGAAATCCCCTCTTTACACCCCCAGCAGTTCGCGTGCTTCCACCTGCCCGGGTGCCGGACGGCCAAACTCACTAGCCGTCACACGTGCAAGTGCCGTCAGCTGGCGCCATCGGAAGGCGGGGCGGGTACGGTGAAACTCATCCCAGGTTGTCTGGAAATACTTCTCCGCATGCAGCGCGCCATCTTCGCTGACTGCGTAGCGCAGCAAAGTCTTGAACACAGCCTCAGGGTCCATTCCCTGCATTCCACAGCGATGCACTACACCCGAGGCATGCGCTTGAAGATTCAGTCGAATGTTTTCATCCAGCTCAGCGAGCAGCTTCCCCTGATCCGTGCCCTGACTGATGTATCTCTTCGGTGGCATTGGCTCCCATTCGAGAAAGTGCTGACCAGTGGCCGCACCACGATCACGCGCCACCTGCCATGCACCGAGAATCAGGCAGGCAAAGACATTCCGTCCCTTGCTGACTTGTGAGAGATTACGCCATGCATGCACTGAGTCGCTTGCATGCACGCCCACAGAGTCGCCATGCACGCTGCCAGGCGGTTTGCCTGGAGCTTCCCACTCCGGCGGGCGGCCATGATCCCGCAGCACCAGTTGATTCGCCGCCAGCGAGATCGCCTCACCGATTTCATGCGGATCAAATCCCTCCGCCAAACTCGCAGCGACAGCACCTGAGGCGTCTTCTGGTGTACCGCTGAAAATCGTCATGCTGAGTCTCTCCACCATGGCGTCCTCCATGGACCTCGTACCCGGCTCCTTTCCCATGAGCTTGTACTCATCCATCAGTTTCGACAGCGCTTTGCTGTGTTCATCCCATTCGGGGCGTCGGGCATTCTCCGAGTTCAGGCAGTAGCGCAAAGACATGCGCAGCATCGTGGTGGCATGCTCGCGGCCCACGACATCCAGCAGATCCCAGGCGCGGTACGGCAGCACCGTGCGGTGCACCTCGGGGTTGTCCTGCACGCATTCAAGCAGGGCGTTGAAACCGTCATCTGCGTTTTGCTTCATCATCGTGGCAAAGATTTTTTCCGCACCAGCGGTGTCCTTGCGCCTCACCACGGCATGTAGGTCTGCCGCCGTGGGTTTGTCGTCGCCAGCTGACACGGGGTGCAGCACCTCGTCGCCACGCCCGCCGTGCTCCTGCATGCGGTTGGTGTTGCGGTACAAAACCTTGAACACCGGCAGCGCTGCCTGCCTGTCCGGCATTGAAGCCGCCATCTTCAGTGCGGGGTGCAATGCCATCAGCGTATGAAAGCCGATGTAGTCCTCACCGCCGAAAGTTCGTGCGTTGGCCAGCACCCCTGCGGCCACCAGCTGTTTCAGTGACACCCCCGCCTTGAGTTTCGCGGCAAGCGCAGGCTGCAGCTTCGACACCGGCGTCTCCTGCATGAAGCAGACCAGCGCTTCCATGTCACCGAAGTTCAAGGCGGCGCTTGTTTCCTCCGCACAAGCATGGCTGATGCCGAACTCAGCTGCGAGCGCGGGACCGAGGGTGGCTAACAAGGTGCCCTTGCTCACATCGGCAAGGAACGCACGGCGGGATTGCGGTTCATTCATGATGACCTCCGGGTTGGGATTGCTCTGAGTGTCCTGATTTGCAGGAACGAGGTCAATGCTCAAATTGGAGGCGTTTGAAAGATCGCTACTTGCCGACTTTCATCTCCGCGAACTCCGCCCAGCAGGCGCGTGTGGGCGCCCATGAGTCATCACCACCGCCGTGAAAGGTTTCAAAGTAGAGACCATCCACGCCAAAGCTGTCCACCGTCCGCCACTCCATGTCGGTGCGTACCACCATCGGCTTGTCGTCGATCCACACACGCAAAGTCCCATCACGTTTGCCCACGGTGTTCATCGTCACGGCGATCCTCACCTTGACCGGTGTTTCCGTTGGAAAGCGGAAGTCGGCAGGAAAGGCAAAGCTGTCGCCATAGTCACCCTTTTGATTCTTGTGGTACACGTAAGCTTCGCCTCGGCCGTCTTTGCGCCACATCAGACGAGCTGAGAATCCGTTCGTCCCTGTCGCCCGGCGGCCACCGCTCACATTGTCCGGACCACCGCACAGTCCCGGCAGCTTGCCACCTTTGACGAAATCGAAATCCTTGCTGAAGCGCAGCGTGTAGCTCAGCTCCGCCGTCTCATGGTGGCCAAACGGCATCCGCCAACCCGCACCACCTTCTTCAGGACCAATCTTCCCGACGGCAAAATTCACACGCAGCCATTTCAATGCATCGCGTTCGACGATGGCGACACGCCCTTGTGCGATGCCACCCTCAAATTCACAGCCCGGCCAGTCATTCTTCCATCGCTTGATCGTGTAGGCCCCGGGCTGGCCAGCCAAGGTGATTGCCAGGGGAAGATCTGCCGCCAGGACGGCCTGCAGCGACGCAAAAAGGATGAAAGCCAGCACACGCATGCAGGCGGGATACCACGACCGCGCATGGAAGACATCCAAAATCATGCCGGGTTTCCAGCGTTAAGCCCCTCTGGTTGGTGCGCCAACACCCAAAAGTTGCCTTTCAAGAATAAAACTCACTTGCACCAAGCCCAGACACGATTAAAACTCCCTCCCTTCCAACGCTGTTTGGTTTCAAACATGCCTCCGTAGCTCAGTTGGTAGAGCAGTTGACTCTTAATCAATTTGTCGTAGGTTCGAATCCTACCGGGGGTACCATCCAAAGGATGGTATTTTGTTTTTCAAAATTCCGCATTCACCACTGGCCGCACGCTCTTGAAAGCCTCGGCATACTTCGCCCCGCAGGCCAGCCCACGATACCGGGAAAGCACGCTCTTCGTCTCCATCGCTGCATCCGTTTTGGCAGGGTCGTACTCTTCCTTGCGCACGTAGGCCATCAGCCTCCCCAGCCACTCGCTTGCAGCCGGCCATTCGGTGGAAACATCGACATAGGTGTCCGGCTCGAAGCCGATCGTATGCCCGGGACCGTTGTCATACCAATACACGCGTGAGGGCGTCTTTACCTCATCGCGCCCGAGCAGGCGCGCCGGTTGATACAAGGCCGCATGGCAGATGGCACTGGCAGCCTCGTGGTCAGGATGGCGGTCACGTGGCCACAACATGAAGGCGGTGTCCGGCTTCACCTCTGCCACCACGTCGGCCACAGCCCGCTTGGTCTCCAGCGTCGGCTCGAAGCCCAGGCTCTTGTAGGGCAAAAAACGCATCTCAATGCCACGCTCCGCTGCGAGCTGTTTCGAAAGTTCCAGCAGACCCTGCTCCCGGCCTTTGACCGGAGGCCAGTTCGTGTAGTCACCGATCAGGCTGAGAATGACCACTCGCTGATGTTTCTGCACGGCACGCAGAAGCGTGCCAGGGATGCCAAAAGGACAGTCGTCATAATGTGCGCCGATCGCAAGAATGGTGCGTGTCATGAGGCAGGATGGCCATGATTCACCTTGAGAGCAAGCTGCACAGCAGCCTGATTGTACGACTCATGAGCAGGTTCGGGCGAACTTCACGGGTTAATTCGAAAACGATATTAGTCATACCTGAACTCGCTTTTTAAATTTATATCTATCATATATAATATCCATTGCATCATTGAGTCGCAAAGATCATACTCAAGAACAATGTCCCCTACGGAACACAATTCACTGAATTCTCCATATCTGCACGTTTGAGTTATGATGGAAGGGCCGCAACTCTTTGGATCCCTCGCCTTGGCAAGGCATCGCCATGGCTCTCCAATCAAGTTGCCGCGGGCACAAGATGAGGTGGTCATGCTGGCCTTTGATCAGCGAAACAGCCGCTTGGTGGAACTTCATATTTTCACCGGCAAAGCCTCTCCGGCTCCTGCCCCAAGTCAGCCGCCTACCATGAGACGCTGGGTCAAACCCGTGAGCTGGCAGTCGCGCCGCCAGTGGGCTGGCTCACGGCTGGAAGGACGCAAATCCAAGTCCGGTGCACGCCGGAAGGTTCAAAAATCACGGGGTCCATCCAAGTTCCTCCACAGGTTTTACGAGCCCAAGACAACCTTGGACACAGTGGAGATAAAGCCGGAAATGATCGATGAAGGCCTGCAGCTTCGCACTCTTGAACTGCTGCAACGCGCGGCAGTCATGCGCGGCCAGTCCTTCATGACGATTCTCGAAGTCGGCGTTGATGATGGCCTGCCCTATTTCGTCACCGACCTGAATGAGGGAGAGTTCGTCCATGAGTATGTCCAGCGACGCGGGGCCCTGCCCACCGTGACATCGCTGTCCTTGGTGCATCAGCTTCTCCAAGACTTGGGAAGAGCTGAGGACCAAGGACAGTTGCTCTCAACGGTACGCATGGACCAGGTGTTGGTCGCCACCCAGGAAGAGGAGTTTTTGCAGCTCAGGCTGTATGACTACGGCCTGTCACAACCAAGGTCCGAGGCCTTTGGCCAGCACAGCTCGCGATTCGTTGACGAGGCCTGCCGTTTGCTCTTTCTGCTCATGACCGGGCAGACCTACCCAGGCGGCAATCCCGATGACTTCAGCATCATCGCAGAACTGCCAGCGAGCCTGCGCTTCGTCATCAAATCGGTCCTGACAAGCCCCTCAGTTCATTCGATTTCGAGAAAGTCTCTGCGTGACGAAATTCGCGAGGCGATCTGCTCCTACGTTACCTTGGTGCAGGCGCGTAATCCCAAGCTGCTGCTGGTGGCAGATCCTTCCACACTGCCCGTCTCCCACCTGCAGACATTGCTGCTGGGAGAAATTCCGCTGAAAACCCTGTTTGGCGCGAGTTTCCGGATCCAAAACCCCGAGCTTTCAGGCTGCCACCCCTTCACGATTTCGGCAGTCAATACGTCCGCTGAACAGCCGGTCACCCTGCATCTGCTACCGCCCGAGCGCATCGCCCCTCAGTCCGACCTCATGGCATTTCCACCGCAGGTCTGGCGCCAAGATCCTGCCAGGCAGACCAACCTGCAGCACATGATAGGTCTCTGGAAGGGGCCTGACTGGGCCTTTCTTTCTGAAGCACGTGAGCCGGGCATGTCCCTGAGCGCCCTCATGGCGAAACGCGGCTCACTCAATCCCGGAGAAGTCATCACTCTGCTGCGGCAGATCCATGCCGGTTTGGAACAGGCGGCGGAGACCGGCGTTCAGCGCGTGGATTTGGATCCGGCCAATATTCAGCTCTGTGTCGGCTATGACGGCCCCGTCCTCCCCCGCGATCTGGAGCGCCTGCATCAAAAGCGGTTGGAAGCCTGGCCAAAATTTGTGGTGAAACTCCGCCTGCACAAAACGATGCGCAGCCTGTGCAAGCCACGGCTGATCGATCTGAGTCCATGGGAATACAACCCAGTTGAAGAAACAAGCGGCATCGCCGCCCGTGATGAGCGTCATCGCGCCTTCATCGGTCTGGCGGCCTATCTTCTCACGGGAGAAGGTCAGTTGCGCGAGATTGCCGAATTTCCCTCCAGCATGCCTGAAATGGCGGCAGCCTATCTGCATGACTGCCTGCAGTGCGTATTGAGCGGCAGCACCGTCCCCTGCCCGTCCGAATTCACGGAAAAGCTCTCCCACCTCCTGACCGCAGCCAGTGCCGAGATGGACTCCATCAAGGACCCGATTGCTTCACAGGAAGTCACCAGCGCAGGTTTCGTCTCTGATTTTGCGGAAGACCAAGACCAGATCGATACCCCCGTGGATCATGGAAGGAAAACCCTCCTCCTCGCCCCTGTCAGTGGTGATCTCAAGTCACTCGATTTCCATCGTCCCTCTCCTCCCCTATTCAAATTCCCATGGCTGGCCCTGGCTGCCACGGTCATGCTTCTGGGGGCCCTTACCTGGATGATCTTTGGCGACTTGCCAGATGCCAGCTCTGGCGTGCTTGCTGCGGCGCCGAATTCGCTGCCACAAGTCGCGGTCCCCTTGCAGGAGGAGGTCGCAGAGACCGCTCCCAAACCAGCGACCATTCCGCCTCTTACGGCACCGTCCCAGCCCGTCGTGAACAAGCCCCCCATGGTGGAGGTTGAGACTCCACCCATCCCACCATCGCCCACTCCTCCCGTGGTAGCGGATAGTTCGATGTCAGTGGAGCTCAAGCCAAAAGCATCAGTCCAGCCCTCACTTGGAAATATCACACGTGAGGAGAAGCAACCCGCGGAAAAAAGGGTCACTCCCTCTCAGCCGGAGCCTCAGCTAGTGGCATCGGCCAATGCAATGAGCAGCATCCCGGCACCCGATGCTGAACCGGTCATCCGCCGGGCCATTCTCACGGCCCCGGAAAATAATAAACTTTCCCAGCCCGCGCTCCCTCCAAAGGAGATTGCCACCCATACAGCTCCGCTTCCTGCCCCGGCAATGCCATCACCCCCTGCACCTGTCGTCGCAGCCACCGAACCTCCGAAGAATCCGCTCAATCCGCCAGCAGCAACGCCGTCCGCCCCGCCGGCTGAAGTCGCTAAATTGGAGGAAGTCACCATCCGCCACGCGATCGTCCTGACCCCGGAAGAAATCAACGAGACCCTCCGCGCACAGGCCAAAGCGCGGAAACGAACCTCCAGAAGACGCTGACTCCTCGGAGTCGCGCTTCGTTCGCGGGAAAGCTCATTCAGCGGTTGCAAGGAACGCCGTGATTCGGCACGCTCATGATCGGAGCGCATCCAGCTCCACACGTACAGATCATTCAGTGACTGAGCTATGAAACATCCCACCTCAAGAATTTCCTGGCAGCTTTGCAGACACTTTTTTCTCGGGGCATTGGCCTCCATTTCAGCACTGGCAGCGCCTCCGGAAAACACAGACCGGCTTGCCACACTCAAGCAGCTTCCAATCGACGCTGGGAAAATCGTCCTCGCCGAGGAAATCAGCGCCACTGCAGACAAAAACCTGCCGCCACACACGGTGGTAAAGCTCATCCTCACTCCGGGCAGGGATTCCAACATCAACGTGGAAATCTGCCTGCCTGAGGCGGAAAAATGGAACTACCGCTTTATCGGCCTTGGCAACGGCGGTGCAGCCGGCCGCATCAGTTCCGGAAGCCTGCTGGGCTACATGGCCCGCGGCTACGCCGTCGCCACGACCGACATGGGCACCGCCCCGAACTCGGATTCCGGCATTGGCAAACCGGATGTCTGGAAAGACTTCGGCTATCGTGCCACCCACCTCATGACCGTCTCCGCCAAACAGGTCATCAAAGCTTATTACGGTCGTTCCCCCGAATATTCCTACTTCAACGGCGGCTCCACCGGAGGCCAGCAAGCGCTTCAGGAAGCCCAGCGCTATCCCGAAGATTACGACGGCATCGTTGCCAATGTCCCCGCCCACTGCCGCACTCCGCTGCATGCCTATTTCCTGTGGAACGAGCAGATCTTCCATCAATGCCCCTTCACCGCTTCGCAGGAGGAAAACATCATCGCCGCCGGCAACGAATACATGGCAGCACGTGAACTCCCACAGACCGCCGGCAAGCTGGTCTCCGACCCGCGCTGCACCGAAAAAGACATCGAAGCGGTCATCGCACTGGCGCGAAAAAAAGATCCCACGCTGACCGACAAGCACGCCAAAGCCCTCAAAAAACTCTTCGATGGCCCAACGCACGCGATCACCGGCGAACGCATCTTCGACGGCATTCCCCTCGGCAGTTCCTTCAAAATCGCCCACGGTCACCTCTATCTTTTCCAGTGGGTCTTCGGGAAGGACAAAGACCTCCAGAGCCTCGACTTCGGCAAAGACATCGACACCTACACCGCAGCACTCGGCCCCTATCTCAACGCTGAAAACCCTGACCTCTCCCCCTTTGAAAAGCGCGGCGGCAAACTCATCATGATCTCCGGCTCGGCCGATTCCTGCGTGCCCTACCATGCCTCACTCGATTACTACGAACGTGTCATCGAGCACTTCGGCTCTCTCGAAAAAGCGACCTCATTCCTCAAATTCTACATCGTTCCCGGCATGAGCCACGGCCCCGGTCCCGGCATCAACAAACTGCCCGACATGCTCGGCCTGGTCATGAACTGGCGCGAAAAAGGCGAAGCTCCTCACACCCTCAGCGCCCAGCGCGTGATCGATGGCAAAACCGACCTCGACATGCCGCTCTACCCCTACCCAGAAAAAACAACCTGGGAGGCTGGTGGATTCAAGCCAGTGAACGGACCACGCGGTGGTGTGGACCGCGTCGCCGAACGTTTCAGGCCCAAGGCCGCTGAGTGATCGTTGGTTGCTTAGGCCGCCACGAGATCGTAGCCGCGCCATTCCTTGACAGTGATGTCCGCAAAGCTGCCCACTGGCAGCTTCTTGCTCACGAAAACGGTGGTGTCGATGTCAGGCGCGTCCATTTCGCTGCGGGCCACACCAGGCTCTTCCACCAGCACACGCATCTTGCGGCCCACCTGCGTGGTGTTGAATCCTTCAATGCTGCGCTGAATGGCGCGCATGGCCTCGTTCCAGCGGGCCTTGCGGGTCATGTGGTGGATCTGGTCCTCCATCTTCGCAGCACGGGTGTCTTCCTCGCGGGAGTAGTTGAAGACGCCGGCACGCTCAAACTTCGTGTCCTGAATGAACTGCAGCAGTTCGTTGAAGTCAGCCTCGGTCTCACCGGGGAAGCCCACAATGAACGTGGTGCGGATGGCGATTCCGGGAATGCCAGCACGGATGCGCTTGATCAGATCGCGGATATAGGCACCATCGGTCTCACGCTTCATGAGGCCCAGCATGCGGTCGCTGATGTGCTGCAGCGGCATGTCGATGTAACGCGCCACTTTGGGGCTCTCGGCAATGGCTTGGATGAGATCGTCACTCCAATGCGCGGGATGCGTGTAGAGGAGGCGGATCCAGAAATCGCCTTCGATCTTGTTGAGCTCGCGGATGAGGGAGGAAAGAGATTCGCCCTTGGTGGAATCGACCCCGCTGCGCGGCTTGGGACGCTCTTCCGTCCACTTGTCCATGCCGAAGTAGGTGGTGTCCTGGGAGATCAGATTGATCTCCTTCACCCCGCTCGCGATGAGCTGCTGCGCTTCTTTGATGATACTTTCCTGCGTCCGGCTGCGGTGGCGGCCACGGATGCGCGGGATGATGCAGAAGGAGCACGGATGATTGCAGCCTTCAGCAATCTTGATGTAGGCCATGTGCTGCGGCGTGAGACGGAAGCGCGGCGTGTCGTAATCCGGAATGTACTGCGGCTGGCGGGTGACGAGATTTTCCTGCTCGTGATCCTTGGTGCCCATGAGCTTCTCGATGATGGGGGCCACCTGCGTGATCTGATCCAGTCCAATGAAGGCATCCACCTCTGGCATGAGGCCCGGCAGTTCCGTTGAAAAGCGCTGAGAGAGGCAGCCGGCGACGATGATCTTCTGTCGCGCACGCTTTTTCGAGCCCGCCCGCTGGTCCACGGCGTCATGCACAGCACCGACACTTTCCTTCTTGGCCATGTCGATGAACGAACAGGTGTTCACGATGAGTACATCCGCGAGATCGGGCTCAGGTGTCATGACCATGCCAGCCTGCTGGAGGTGGCCGATCATGATTTCCGAGTCGATAAGATTTTTCGCGCAACCGAGGGAGACGAGGCCGACTTTGATCATGGGGCGCGGATGGTAGCGCCTTTGCAGCAATCGAAAAGGGGAAAGATGACCGCCCGCAGGCAGTTCTTCCCCCCCAGATTTCGCTTGTGCTCAGGAAACAAGCATTGCTGCCTGCTGCGGTGCGCGGCTGGCGGTGAGCTCAAAAACTGGGGAATCCCCCGGCTTTTTCTGCACAGCCTTGGCCAGTGCCTTGCTCAAACCGTCCAGCGAGTAGGGCTTGAGCATGATGTCCACCGGCGGTGTCCGGCCCTGGCTGAGAATGGTAAATTCATCAGGGTCGATCACAAAACCGCTGCAAACCACCACCGGCACATCGTTGCCGACAGCACGCAGTTCCTTGAAGGTGTCACGGCCGGAAAGCTTGGGCATGTAGATGTCGAGCAGCACGGCGTCCACCTTCTCCTGATTGCGCAGGAGGATGTCGAGCGCCTGCTGGCCGTCACAGGCCTCCAGGACGCGGTAGCCGAGGAAGCCGAGCATGTTCATGGCGATGGAGCGCACCGGAGCTTCATCGTCCACCACCAGAATGGTGGTCTGGCCGCCGATCGGGGCGTTGATGGCCGGTCCGTTGTCGATCGGTGCCTCCTCCTCAATCTGCTCAGGATTGAGCAGTCGTGGAAGAAACACGCGGAATTCTGTGCCACGGCCCACTTCGCTTTCGAACTCGATCCAGCCACCGTGCTCACGCACGATGTCCTGCGCGGTGGAAAGGCCGAGGCCGGTGCCCTTGCTGCCAGCCTTGGTCGTAAAGAAGGGCTCAAAGATGCGCTGACGGTGCTCCTCAGAGATGCCATGGCCATTGTCACGCACCACGAGCATGACGAAGTCGGAAGCCTCATTGCTCTCGGCTGATTTCGACGGCATGCGGTGGGTGACGTTTTCGACGGCGATTTCGATCACGCCTTTGTCTGCGGGCAGTGAATCGCGGGCATTAAGGCAGAGATTGAGCATGACCTGCTCGATCTGCGTGGCATCTCCAGTCGCATAGGAGGCGTCCATGCCGCCGCGCATTTGAATGGTGACACGCGGATCAACGCTATGCTTGAGGAGGTTCTGCACGTCTGCCAGAAGGCGCTTGAGATTGGTGGCCTTGCGCACGGCGACACCGGTGCTGCGGCGTGAATAGCCGAGGAGGGATTTGACGAGTTCCGCCGCACGCGTGGTGGCGTGGTTGGCATTCTGCAGCTTGTCACGCACTCCGGCCTGGTTAGACGCAGGGGTGAGTTCGGCGAGGGTGAGGTTACCGCGAATGGCCGTGAGGAGGTTGTTGAAATCATGGGCGATGCCACCGGCAAGCTGCCCAATGGTTCCCATCTTCTGCGATTCGCGCAGCTGGTTCTCCAGCACCCGCATTTCGGAGCGGTCTTTCACGATCCAGATGCGTCCGATCACTTCACCGGCATCCGTGCGCATCGGGTTGGAGCGCAGGGAGAATACCCGGTTGTCCGTGGAGACGAGCGGCGGCGTTTCAGCCTGGCCTTCGAGATGGGTGGAGGTCTTTTCAATCCAGGCGGTTATCACGGCTTTTTCTTCAAAGCGCTCGATCAGCGCATTGAGAACACGCGTGGAATCCCGTCCGGCAACTTCTTCCACCGGCTTGCCGAGGAAATCATCCAACTTGGCGTTGGAGGCGATGATGGAGCCCTGGGCATCCACCACGAGCACCCCTTCATCGCTGGCGGCAAAGAGGCCTTGAAGAGCCGTGAAGGCCTCACGCAGCAGGCGCTCGGCATTGAGCAGGCGCTGTGCGGTCTGGCAGGCATGCTGCTCAGCGGCATTGAGTGCCTGGCGCTGCTTGGCAAAGATCATGTTGATGTCACAGCGCAGCTTCCAAAAGTCGGCCGGCAGCCATTCAGCGGACTGGGCGTCCGGGGGAACTCCGCGCAGCACCGCCGTGGTGCCCTTCATGACGGCCGTCGTCGGTTTGAGAAGCCAGCCGGAAATCAAATAAGCAGCCAGAAAGACACCGCCACCGAGGAGGACACCTGTCATGCCGAAGAACCATTCAAGCGGCTGCCCCATCATTCGGGTGGCTCCCATGGCCGGCAAAAAGCCGAAAAGCCAGAGGGGGAACAGGATACGGAGTCTCAGGGAGTTCATAAAGTGTAAGATCGAATAACAAGTATATGACGGTCAGTTGACGGAACGGTTGGCAGAAGGATTGGCTCGGTTGATGATTTGATTCATGCAGTGCTCGACAGCCGCATTGAGGTGGTTTTCCAACCAAGTTTCAATCTCACCACGCAACGCGACGATACCGGCCTGCACCGACTGCCCTGCTTGTGGAAGCCGCTGCTCCATGCGGTCAATCCGGTCATTCATGGCGCTCACGTTCATGGCGATGCCAAAGATATCGTTGCGCAGCTGATCGATTTGAGCCGGCAAGTCTTGGCCCAAGGCACCTCCCAGCTGGGATGACGGCGGCGGTATTGCGGCTGTCACCTGCATCTCGACTGGCAGAACGGCTTCCGGCTCTTGTTTGAAAGGCGGCTTGGCTGGATGCACCGCTGCCTGACGTGGAAATTGAGGAACTGCTCGCGGCAGGGCTTCCAACGCGGGGGCCGTAAAGGTGCTTCCCTGAACTCCCTGCAGGGGCTCGGTGCTGACATGCCCGGGGGCATGGTTCATCACCTTCTCTGCAATAGCCATTGCTATGGCTTCTGCGGGACTTTCGGCCTCAGAGCTTTGGCGTTGGGTTGAGAATGAAAATGGTAAAGGCATGCTTGGAATCAGGCAGTATGGGTAATTTTATCAATATTAACAATAAAAGCCATAAATATTTTAAATTAATTTGAACGCCACGCATGCTTTCTTTGCAAAATGTACCTGTTTTATAAGGGATCTCTCCACCGACCTTGTTTTCGCTTAGTTCACTCTGTTATAACAAACTAAGCATCAGCTTAGCTCGCAGCCCTACACGGCATTTTTTCACACAACTTCCCTAAAACCCGGCATTTCATCGCCCTCTTCTTCAAAAAAGCCCTGCCTTGCGCGATCCGCTGCCATGGCTAACCTCCCTCTCACATGGACGAACGTATCACTCAACGCTTGGAAAAACATCTGGCCAGCCAGGGACTGCGCCGTACCAAGCAACGGGATGTCATTGTGGAGGCTGCCTTTGCCACCGATGACCACTTCAAAGCCGAGGAGCTGCTGGAGAAGGCGCGCAAACTCGACAGCACCGTTTCCCGGGCCACCGTCTACCGCACCCTGACCCTACTGGTAGAGTGTGGTCTCCTGCGCGAAGTCGATCTGGGCCGTGACCAGACCTACTACGACCCCAATTTCCTCGACAAGCCCCAGCACAACCACCTGATCTGCCTCGACTGCGATCGAGTGGTGGAGTTTGAGGATGATCACACCGCCCTGCTGCATGACTGCATCACACGCCGGCTTGGTTTTCAGCCCAGCATGAAGAGCATGCGCATCGAAGCCCACTGCGACGAGCTTCGGCGGCTGGGAAAATGCAGCTACCGCGATGCCAGGCTCGCAGTAGCTGGTTAAGAACTGGATTAAACCCGGCGCCAGCGTTGGAAGGTCTCAATAGCCTCGTACTCGGCCAGGCCCAGTGCATCATAAAGCCGCGCGTTTTCGCGATTGGTCTCCGGCGCTTCTTTTTCCAGGGAAGACAGAGCTCCGTAACGTGACAGGGCGTTGGCCTTGCGCTCGATTTGCAAGGGGCTCATCGGAATCGCCATGTCGATTTCATGCGGCTCCAGCGGACGCTCCTTGCCCCGATACAGCCACACGCTGCAGGAACCGGCGAACTCCTCGCCTGCACACGACTGCAATGCAGCGATCAACAGGCGGAAGCAGATGCCTGCGACGCTCGATGGATCGGCTGCGTCACCCGTGACGTAAATCTGATGCGGTTTGTGCTCCTGCAACAGGCGCACCAGCGCCTTGTGGTCCTCATCCGTGCTCTTGAAACGGCGGTAACGACCGTGCTCATAAAAGGGCAGGTCCAAAAAGGTGACCCGGTCATTGGCCAGACCCACCGTATGAGCCGCATCGCGCAGTTCCCCGCGCAGAATCAGGCCCTTGAGCTGCCGCAGCAGCGGCGGGTCCTCGCCGAACTCGCCCTTCGCTTCCAGCAGGCCCAGCGCCTCCCGCGCATAGGCCACCTGAGCCGCCCACGTGGCCGGATTGGCCGCATTGGAGGCCAGTTCCAGCAATGTCTCGGCAAATTTATCCGCCTCACTGTCCGGCACGCGCAGGCTTCCGGAGGTCAGCGAGATCAGGCGCACATCATGCCCTTGTTCCACCATGCGATCAATCGTGCCGCCCATGCCGGTGATGGCATCCTGAGGCTCCGGACTGAAAACAAGACAGCGCTTGGGATACGGCCGTGCACGCTCAGGGCGGTACGTGTCGTCCTCATCGGGCTTGCCGCCGGGCCAGCCGGTGATGGTGTGCTGCAGCTGGTTGAAGATGCGGATGTTCAGCTGATAAGCCGGCCCCTGCTCGGAAAGCAGATCGGAGAGGCCGTTCTCATTGTAATGCTCGTCCACGAGCTTCAAAATCGGGCGGTTGATCTTGAAGGCCTGCCACACCATCGCGCGGCGCGTCTCACGCGGTGTCCAGGATGCCGGGCCCACCAGCCATGGCAGCTTGATACGCGTGAGTTCACGGGAAGCACCGTGATCGATGAAGAACCGCGCATCCGGGTGATCCTGCAGGAAGGAGGCCGAAATCACTTCCGTCATCGGCCCTTCGACGGCCTTGGCCACCATGACGGCCTTGTTTTCTCCCCAGGCCATCAGCACCAGCTTTTTCGCCCGCAAAATCGTACCCACACCCATGGTGATGGCGAAGTGCGGCACGTTCTGCTCCCCGCGGAAATCGCTGGCAGCATCCTGGCGCGTCACGCGGTCCAGCGTGATGCGGCGTGTCATCGAGTCACGGCTGGAACCAGGTTCGTTGAAGCCGATGTGGCCTGTTCGACCGATCCCGAGAATCTGCAGATCAATGCCACCGGAGGCCTGGATCTTCTCCTCATACTGGCGGCAGTGGTTGAAGACCTGGTCTCCCGGCACCGTGCCGCTCGGAAGGTTGATGTTCGCCTTCGGAATGTCGATGTGGTCAAACAACTGCTCCGCCATGAACTTCGAGTAGCTCTCAGGATGATCCGCGCTGAGACCATAATACTCGTCGAGGTTGAAAGTGATGACGTTTTTGAAGCTCAGTCCTTCCTCTTTGTGAAGACGGATCAGCTCGCGATAGAACGGCACAGGTGTTGATCCCGTTGCCATGCCCAGCACAGCAGGCTGGCCCGCCTTGTTCTTGGTCTCGATCAACTGCTTCACTTCCTGCGCCAGCGTTTTGGCCGCCTTGGCGGAGTCTGGGAAAATGACAGTCGGAACTTTCTCGTAGGCTTCGGCAGGAGGACGAATGGACATGGTGGTGGGTTGGGGTTGTACGAAGAGAACGCGAAATGCCGCGCACGCAACACGCTTTCACTTTAAACGCCCCTGCATTAGTCTCCGCCTAATGCATGCGCATGGCATGTCAAAAACCACATCAACCTTTCTGAGCCGCCAGCATCCGGGCAAACTCCTGCAACTCAGGTCCAGAATCACCACGCCTGAATGCAAAGGCGTGCGTCAGCATCGCTTTCGATTCACGCACGTTTTTAAAGACCACGCCGACACCGAGCCAGCGTGACAGAGACTCCGGCAAGACACTGATCCCCTGCCCTGCGGCGACCATTGTCAGTACAGCCGCCACACGATCTGACTCCTGCACCACCTTCGGCTGAAACTTCGCCTGCCTGCAAAGCACACCCACATGCTCTCGAAAACCCGGCGCGGCCTTCCCAGAAACCATCACCCAGCTTTCAGCCTTGAGTTGGGCTAGTTTCAGCGATGCACCTTTGGCCATTGCATGCTGCTCCGGCAGCACCACCTGCAGTGGCTCTCGCTTCCAGACCAAAGTCTCTATCTGCCGGGAAACTTTGGCAGGTGCCGCACCGATGAACGCCCCGTCGATCTCTCCGCCCACCAAAGCCGTCAGTTGTTCTGCCGGGGCCATATCAACCATGTGAATCTGACAGTCGGGCCGCTCGGCACGAAACTTTTGCAGCAGCCTCACCAGACCATCATCCAGCAAGGCCCCCACAAAGGCGAGTCGCAGCCGTTGCGGTTCTCCGGCCCCCACGCGGCGGATGACTTCCGTTGCCCGGTCAAGCTGGGTCAGCAGCTGCTTCGCATCCTCCAGATACAACCTCCCTGCATGCGTCAATGAAACAGCCCGCGTGTTGCGCTCCAGCAAGCGGGCGGTCAGCTTGGACTCCAGCCCCTGAATCTGCCGGGACAAGGCGGGCTGGGAAAGGTTGAGCTTCGCGGCAGCCTTGGAAAAGCTCAAGGCCTCGGCAACTGCAACGAAGCATTCAAGCTCATGGATGGAGGGACGATTCATGCTTTCAGAGCATCAATCTAATGCATTGATAGCATTTCCACAAGAATCAACACCTCTGTAACTGTGTGCTCACCTCAACCCACCACCCCAGTGCAGCACGTTCTCATCATCCACGAAGTCGCCGACTACACGGCATGGAAAAGCATTTTTGACCGCGCCGCCGGCATTCGCAAAGCAGCCGGCGAGCGCTCCTATCAGGTCCTCAACTACCACGACGATCCGAACAAAATCGTACACTTCTCCGCATGGACATCCATCGCCGACGCCAGGACGTTCTTTGAATCCCCCCAGCTTGTGCAAATCCGAGCCGAAGCCGGCGTCAAAGCGCCCGACTTCATCTACCTGCAGCAGTTGGAAACCGGAACCCTTTAACCAGCCCATGAGAATTGATTACTCCCAAATCGAGCCGGAACTGACCTCCCGCTTCCGACAACTGACCCGCGACCTGTCCCAAACCGCCATTGTCCCCAACCTGAGGGCGCTTGTCGAACTCCGCGTCTCGCAGATCAACCACTGCGCCTACTGCATTCAACTTCATCAGGCCGAAGCAAGGCACTTGGGAGAAGATCAGGCACGCCTCGAACAACTCCCCGATTGGCGTACTTCCCCGTTGTTCACTCCACGTGAGCAGGCCGCCCTGGCTTGGGCTGAGGCACTGACACACAAGGCCACCGTCCATGACGATGCGCAGGAATATGAGCAACTGACAACCCTGTTCTCAGAACAGGAGATCGTGGCCCTTGGCTTCGTCGTCTCCCTCGCAAACTTTTGGAACCGCATGGCTGGCGGCTTCCGCAAATAATCCGCGAGAGTTCGAAACGAGCCTATTCCAGATCCAGCTCAGGCTTGAAATCCGAAGCGTGGTACGAGCTCCGCACCAGCGGCGCACTCGCCACGTGGCGGAAGCCCTTCTTCAGCGCGATCTGCTTGTAGTTTTCAAACGTGTCCGGATGGACGTACTCGATCACCGGCAGATGCTGCGGGGAGGGACGCAGATACTGGCCCAAAGTCAGCACGGTGACGTCATGCTCGCGCAGGTCGTCCATCGCCTGAAACAGTTCCGTCTCCGTCTCGCCCAGGCCAAGCATGAGCCCGCTCTTCGTCGCGCACTTGGTGCCGAGTTCTTCCGCCATCGCCTTCGCACGCTTCAGCACATGCAGGCTGCGGTGATACATCGCACGACTGCGCACCAGCGGCGTCAGACGCTCCACGGTTTCCAGGTTGTGGTTGAAAATGTGCGGCTTCGCCTTCATCACGACTTCCAGCGCGTCGTCCTTGCCGTTGAAATCAGGCACAAGAATCTCAATCGTAATCGTCGGCACCGCTTCACGCACGGCCTCGATGGTCCGGGCAAAGTGCTCTGCGCCGCCGTCCTTCATGTCATCACGCGCCACGGCGGTGATGACGATGTGGTTCAATCCCATGCGCTTCGTCGCCTCGGCCACACGCTGCGGCTCATCGGCTTCCAGCGCAAAAGGCTTGGCCGTTTTGACCGCACAGAATCCGCAGGCACGCGTGCAGCGGTCTCCGGCGATCATGAATGTCGCCGAGCCCTGGCTCCAGCATTCCCAGCGGTTCGGGCATTGCGCCTCCTCACAGACCGTGTGCAGCTTCAAATCGGTGATCAGCCCCTTCGTGCTCCAAAACTTCGGGTCACGCGGCAGCGTCACTCGGATCCATTCCGGTTTTTTGTCGCGATGCAGGGCGGGGTCGATCTTGGGGGTCATGGGCGGGGTGATGAATGGCCCAAATGAGGGGCAATTGCAACGCGTTTGGACATCCATACGCCGCTCGATAACTTCAAGACCATGCTGCCCGCGTTTTTTCGCCCTTTACCCCTCCTAGTGGCGCTGGTTTGCACCAGTTTCGCCGCCGAACCCACCCTGCGGCCGGACGGCCAGGTCTCCTCCCGCTCCTTTGTCGATAAGGCGCAAATTGTCAGCAACTACCAGAAGGAGCTTTACGCCCATCAGTCCGGGTTGCGCATCGTGCAGGGCATCGGCTACGCCGTCTATCAGTGCAATGAATCCACCCCGGATGAAAACAAGGCCGGGCAGATCGCCCGCATGGCCGTTTTTAACATCCTCAATCCCACCGCCACGGCCAAATGGGTCGACATCGCCAAAGCAGGCGATTCCTCCGGCGCTATCACCCTCGGCGGCACCTTCGTTTCAGCCCCCATGATCCATGCGCTGGGAGAGGAAACCCTCCGCATCTTCTTCACCGGCCGCCAGGAAGGCGATCCCGGCTCTGCCTATCGCGCCTTCTACCGCGACTACCACATCGCCACCGCCACGCTGTCCGAACTCCACCCCCTGCGCTGCACCATCGCCAAGCAGCCTGATAAGGTGATCGACCTCACCCAGGCCGCCCTGCAGAGCCATCTCGACTTCCTCTTCAGCTCTGGCACCGGCGCCTCCTTTTCCAAAGGCATCAGCACCGCCTGCGACTTCGTCGAATTCGACGGCCAGCTTTACAGCACCATCCAGATCAAAAACTCACAGGACGGCCAGACCCGCCTGCTCACCAACATCCTCATGCGCAGCGCCGACCAAGGCGCGACCTGGGAACTCCTCGGCACCCCCGACCCACGCCTGCTCAAGAACGAAGTCAAAATCCTCGCCGAACCCGTCATCACCCAGGACAAAACCCACATCTATCTCCACCTGCGCTCCAACGTCATCGAAACCGGCTACATGCTGTGCAAAGCCGCCAAGACTGACCTCTTCCACTTCGACGCCCCCGTCACTAAATGGACCTACGGCATCGGCCGCCCCACCCTCTGTGACTTCGGCAAGCCCATCGGCCTCGTCGCCATGTTCACCGCCCCCAGCGTGCCAATGGGCGGCACTACCGTCACCCGCAACAAGTGCGATGTCGTCCAAATCGACAGCCATTACCAGAACTACACCAAGGCCTTTTCCATTGTCGATTTCAACGCCGTGAACACCCCCTTCATGCATCTCTACCGCGACGAAGTCTACGTCACCTACACCACCGGCCGCCGCCGTCTACTCCCCAAATTCGGCACCTCCGAAGTCGTCTTCAGCAAACTGCGCCGCGAGTTCTTTGTGCCTGGGGAGTAAGCTGGCGTCTTCAGGTGTGGGCAAGCTGATGCCAGCGAGTGAAAAGGAGCCTGGAATAGCTGCTGGCATCAATGGCATACGCTCCTAGAGCATATCCGTCATTCGCTTCCACCAAGGCTGTCTCACCGGTATCGAGCAAACCGAAGTCGATCCCGTATGCCGCCGGAGCCTCGCCTGACGCAGAGAACTGTTGAATGGCTTCGATAATGGTGGACTGGCACAGCGCTGCCGCAGAATCCCCTGCGTAGTGGTCTTGAGACACGATGTCTGTTCCAACGACATAGATGCGAAACTCCGACCGCCAGTTCACGATCTCGGAGCACCACAGCGGCTCCTGCCGGCTTACCCTCGAAAGGAAGGACATATCAGAGGGAGATTGAAACACCCGCCCGGTAAACTGCTTTCGACGACCAGCAGGCTTGGCAAAAACTTCGCGTCCACCATCAAGCGCGGATTCCAGCGCCGCGACAGAACTCCGCCAGACTCGACGATGCAAATACGGCTCCAACGATTTCGGAAAGTCGTTTGGCGCAGGCACTTCAATGCCCAAATGCTTCATCGCTCCATGCATGGCATCCATGTCACCGCAAATGAAGCATTCCCGGGTCAGCGGAAGCTGCCGCCGCTGCACCTGCTTGGCAAGATAGGGCACCACCTCCATCCCCAATCGCTCACACTCACGGTAAACCAGCGACTCCTCATGGCGGTACTTCCTCAGCCCATTCTGCTCAAGATAAGCACGCTGAAAAGTATTCACGAGGGAGGCTGGCTGTATTTCAAAGATATTTCATTCCGTTGTGATGCGGACTGCCAGATTTTCACCTCAGTCCTCCCAGCTCAGGTGGCAAAAATTTCTTGAGCCCGAGCATGTGTTGCAGTGCCCGGTAGTACCCAATGATCATGTCTGTCTCAGACTCGGTCAGTCGCTTCCACACTTTTTCAGGTGGGGAGGCCGTGAGCCGGTTTGCAACCTTCAGCTTGATCGTCTCACTTCCATCGGCGCTGGCCGCGGTCTCCCATTGCGCCCCGATGTGCCTTACGATCACTTCTCCCACGTAGCCCCCAATCGCCTTGCACAAAGTCCAGATGTAATCCTGCCGATCCTCAGACATCTCTTCTGTCGCCAGCAGCCCCTGCGCCGTCATCATCGACAGCAGATTGTCAACGCTGACCAGGCTCTGCTCGGAGTAATCCAAGTCGATTCCAAACTGGCTCCGCGCATACCCCACCGCATCGGCGGCGTAAGCCTGCATGATTTCTTGGATGGATGTTTCACTCATGGTAGTTGCCGTCAAAGATCATTCACTAATTCACGCGCTTGTCAGCAGCTTTCCAATGAGCTTGATGAGATTGGATTGTCACGTGGTTCGGACTACTCTGCCCGGCTCCATTTTGCCCCCTCATGTCACTCTACTCCACCCTCATTCGTCCCCTGCTCTTCAGGCTCGACGCGGAAACAGCGCATCATGGGACAGTCGAAGCCTGTCGGATTGCAGGAGCATTGCCTTTCATCCCGAAGATCGCCCGGGCCTGCCTGGAGTTCAAAGCCCCGGAACTGCAATGCGAAGTCGCAGGGCTGCAGTTCGATCACCCTGTCGGCCTCGCCGCCGGCTGGGACAAAAGCGCGCGCGCGCTGCGCATGCTCGATCATCTCGGCTTCGCTTTCGCCGAGATCGGCTCCATCTCCGCGCAGCCCTCCCAAGGCAATCCAAAGCCACGTCTGTTCCGGCTGCCGCAGGATCAGGCCATCATCGTCAACTATGGCCTGCCCAATGAAGGCGCCGAAGTCATCGCCCCTCGGCTGGCCGCACAGCGCATGCGCATACCGCTCGGCGTGAACATCGTCAAAACCAACTTCGGTCCCGTTGCTCCTGCATGCAGTGACGATGCCATCCTCGCCGACTACCAGCGCAGCGTCTCGCTGGTGCATCCCCATGCCGGTTATCTCATGCTGAACCTGAGCTGCCCCAATGCCGCCGGTGGGAAAGACTTCTTTGCCCAGCCCGGCAACATCACGCGCCTGCTGCAATTGCTGAAACCGCTCAACATCACCTGCCCCGTGTTTCTAAAAGTCGCCCCACGCGACGATCCGGCCGAACACGACCGCCTGCTGTCAGAAACAGACGCCTTCAATTTCGTGCGCGGCTTCTCCTTCAATCTCCCGCCCGGAAAGCCCGCCACCTTGCGCCTCACCACACCGCGCAACGCGTGGGAAAAGTTACCCGGTGCCGTGTCCGGCAAACCAGTCGAAGACTTGATCAACCGCTGCATCGCCGGACTGGCCACGCGAATGAATCGCCAGCGTCATGTCATCATCGGCACCGGCGGCGTCTTCACCGCAGCGGACGCCTACCGCAAACTCCGCCTCGGCGCATCTCTCGTGCAGATCTACACCGCCCTCATTTATGAAGGCCCCGGCGTCATCAAGCGCATCAACCAAGGTTTTTGCCAGCTGCTGGCAAAGGATGGTTTTCGAAACGTGAGCGAAGCCGTCGGTGCCGACCTCGACCCCTCATGAAAATCAATGCGCCCGCTTCCGCGTGAGCATGATCTCATTCCCCTCGGTGTCCACGCACATGGCCAGATGCGGCGGCTCGCCATTCTCGGGCTGCGGTTCACGCGTGAGCTGACCACCAGCGGCGACAATCTCCTGCGCGCCTTCGATCACATCCGGCACCTGAAAGCTGAGCCCGGTCCAGGTGCGGCTTCCCTCACCACCGCCATGGATGCCAATGATGCCGTCACAGATGGACACCTCGCTGATGATGTCATTCTGCTTGAGGATCGTGCCGCCAAAGACGGCGGCATAAAAATTCACCGCGCGGTTCATGTCCGCGGCCCAGATGACGTATTTGAGTCGTTCTACTTTCATGCGGCCTCCGTGCCACAGTCCGCTCGTTGAAGACAGCAAATCCTTCAAACAGCCCCATCAATTCCCAAACAATGGCCGCTGCTTCGGCGGAGAAGGCGGCACCTTCGGCCGGGCCGGACTGCCCCCGATGCGCTGCGCTTCCTGCAGCTCTTTTTCAGTGGGTGGTTTTCGTTCGTCCTTATTGCCACCGCCAAAGATGCGCGGGGACCACTTGGTGTCACCAATGGTGCCCGAGCCCTTGTAGGCCAGCAATTGCGTCACCGGAAACAGCAGGATGCCCAGGCCTCGCATGCGCACCTCGGCATTGAAGTCGATGTCATCGCGGATGAAGTCCACGTTGCCGCGGCTGAAAATGCGAAAGGCACTGGACTCGGCCTCGATGTTTCCAGTGACGATGAAACCGTCCGACACTTCAAAAGTGCAGTCCGCTTTCTTGGCCACGTTGTAGCCCTTGATCGGCGAAGGAAGGAACGCACCAATGATCGGCGTCAGCGGCCCAAGGACGGGCAGAGCAAGGAGGTTGCCATTGAGAATCATCAGCGCACCACCGCCCTTCAGCGCCTTCCAGTCGTTCATGCGCCCGGTAAATTTGAAATGGCCGCTGATGTCTCCCACACTTTCATTCCCCGGAGAGTACACCTGCGCGAAGCGCTGGAAGCTGAGGGCGTTCATGCGCAGCTCACCATCGTACGTGTTCGGCTCGCGGTTGTCGTTGAGGTTGCCTTTCAAGGTCATGTCACCTCCAAGCACGTCTGCCGCGATGTCGATCCGGGAAATCCCCTCCCGGTTGTGCACCTCCGCCCGCACCTCCTCAAACGGCAGCTTGCGGCCAAACACAGCATACGGAAAGCGTCCCGCCTTCACCTCCACGTCATAGCCCCTCACCCCGGGCGTGAGATTCACCGCGCCTTTGGCATTCAGGGTGTCCCCAAAAAGGCGGCCGTTGAAATCAAAGTGCAGCATGCTGCCGATGATGTGAATGTCTCCATTCGGCGCATTGATCGGATAGTCCTCGTTCCACAGCACGTAATGCGCGCCACCCGTCGGGTTTTTGAAATCCACTTTGTAGTTGTTGAACTGGGGATTCCCCTTGTAGCCGATCGTGCCGTTGGCGGTCACATCCGTCCCGGCGGAGAATCGGTAGAGCGCGATCTGGTCCGCCACCTTCGGGGCAAACGCACGCACAATGCCCGCCGCGTCCGCGACCGTATGCACATTGACGAGCCGCAGCCACTTCTCGTTGTCATCATCGTTCACAAACACCAGCTCCGCCTCCGCCGGTCCATCCGGACGCTGCACCCGCACATTCGCATAGTTTTGGATGTCTCCGAGAAATGCCAGATCCATTTCGGCGGAATCAAACGCCACATTCTTGTAGCTGAAATGACGCAGCACACCGTGGCCTGAACTGGGACATTCGCGCATGTTGGTCGACGGCCCGGCACAGGACAGATGCACATCGATCTGCGATGTCTCATCGAAGGCAAACCGCTGGATGATTTCACGAGTCTTCGGCAGCAGCACGAAAGGAAGAAACACAGTAGGGTCCATGCGCAGTTCCAGATTGTATCGGAAACCCAGGCTGCGGTGCCTCATCACATCCAGCGCCAGCGTGCCGGTCTTGTGCTTCAGCAGCGCATCACGCACAAAGATGCCCTCAGGGTTCGCTCCAAGTGTCAGGCTGAGTGAATTGAAAACCTCCCCGCGACTGCCAAACCGCCCGCAGTCCAGCCGGCCGGTCACCTCCGCCGGCAGAAAATCCTCGGGCTGTTTTTTGTTCAAAAAGATGTTCCCCTCCAGCGCCAGCTGCGGCGCTTCATAAAACACCACCTCGCGCAGCTGCTCGCTGCTGAAAAACGCCCGTGCCAGCCCCGGCAGGTCGGCACTCGACGTCAGCCGGAAGCGCAGGCGATCCGCACCGATGCGCCACGTGGCCGTCGCCTCCAGCGTGCCCAGATGATCCACCAAATGCAGCCGCTTCAAATCCACAAACCCGCCGTCATACTCCGCCTCCGCCACGAGTTCCTTCCAGACATAATCTTCAAACTCCAGACCATCCGCCTGAAACAGCAGCTCAGCCTTGAGTTCCTGAGGGCGGTCCAGCGCCCCGGAGACCTTCACATTCAGGGTGGGCACATGCGGCGCACGAAACCGCGCCAGCCAGTCCAGCCCATGTTGAATCTGCACACGGTGCTCGCGTATCGCGATCAGCCGCTCCTGCGCACTGGGTCCTGGCTGGTCTGATTTGGACTCCGGCAGTTCCAGCACCCCGCTGATCAAGATGCGCAGCCCGTCGGACAGCAGCCCTTCCGCATGCCGGATGTCCAGCTGTCGCTCTTCCAGCAAAGCCCGCGCGCTGAGATCCTTCAGCTCGATCACCGTCAGTTCGGGCCGTTCCGGGTCCACCGGCAGCGCCATGCTTGCATGCAGCAGCTCCAGTCCGTCAATCTTGACCCTGCCTTCAATCAGGCTGCCAAAATCAACATCCAGGTTCAACCGGTCCACGGACGCCACGATGTGCTGCTTGCTTGCATCATTGAACACCTTCACACCACGCGCCACAAGCCCGCCAAACGGATTTACTGTCAGGCGTTCGAAATTCAGATGCACCCCATGCTGCGCCAGCTCCCCGGTGACAAACCCATGCCAGCGCTCATGAAAGGCCGTCGTGTTCAAATACACGCCGCCCGCCAGCATAAAACTGGCGACCAAAAACAGCAGAAGACGGCGCAGAAAACGAAGCATGAGCTTCCAAAGTTACCCAAGCTCTCCGAACTCCACAAGCTCTGGATAAACAACTGTCAACTCCCTGCGCACCACCTCAACGATACTGCTCCGGCCTGCCGATTGGAAACAGTCCAAAAGGTGCGATCTGGCTGGCGCGCAGTTTTTCCGGCCCGATGCTCGGCGCGTCGGAGGCAAGAAACACCGCCAGTTGAATGACTCCCACGCGCCCCTGGGGGCTGGTGTCAAACAAGGCCGCATCACCGCTCACCGCCTTAAACAACAGCGGACCACGCGGCGTGTGATCCATCACCAGTGTGCCGCTCTTTTCCACGCGCAGGTTGCCACGCCCGAGAGATGCCACACCACCTGTCTCGGCGTCCTTGCCATCGATCCCCACGCCGATCTGCAGCGGCATCGGCGTGCGATTTTTTAACACGATGCGGTATGCCTGCTGGGGCAGTCCCGCCACAAACAAAATGCCACCGCAAAGATAGGATTCAATCCACTGTCCCGTAGCCACGTCCTGCACCGCAAGATCCACCGTGCCATCCCCCATGCGCGCAAATCCGCGCTGCGCATCCGGCACATCACCCTGACGTTCCATCATTTGCGCAATCTGCTCCGGCGCGGAATAGACAATCCGTGCGACCATGTGCGGAGTCTTCGTCATTTGCTCCTGATAAGCAGGAAAGCCCTGATGAAAAAGATTCGGGTCCTGCTGCCAGGCGGGCCGCAGCGGAGCGATGCTGCTGCCACACGATGCCAGCAGGCACGTGCCTGCTGCTGCCACTGCCTTGATCCATGCCATTGTCCTGCCTGCGTTACCTGAAGTCATGCTGAATGCGCTGTTGTCTTGATGTGAAAAGTAACACGTACCAGACCCGACACTTCTTCCACCGAACGACGCACCTCGCAGCCCATGAGCCGCTCGATCAATTCACACTCCAGTTCATCCACGATGCCGTAGCGCGCCGCCAGTTCCCGCAGCGGCCGGTGATGCTCCACCAGAAGAAGCCGCCCCTGTGCATCCGTCTCCACGACACTCATGCATCCATCCGCGCTGCGCAGCTTTGCCAGCAGCCGGGCACGTTCTTCCAGAGTCGTTGCCTTGGCCACTTTGGCACCCCACGCCTCCCCCTTGGACTGGAAATAGGTGTACAGCAGCTTCGGCGGGGCGCTTTCGCCATAGACCTTCTCCGCCGTTGCCAGCAGATCCAGCGTCAGCGGCGGCCCGCAGTTCAGGAAAAGAGCGTCCGCTTTGGCCGTGAGCCGGTACAGTTTTTCGGGCCGCCCTGCCGCCTTGGGCCGGCGCCAGGTGTCCAGAAATCCCGCCTTTTCCAGTTCCACGCAGTGCTGCTTCACCCCCATGTAGCTCATCTTCATCGCCGTGCAGAGCTCCGTCACCGTCATGCCCGTGGAATGCTTCAGGCGCTGGACGATGTCCAGCACTGGCGAGTGCAGCATTTCTCGGAGCAGGGTTAACATGGCTTGGTTGGCCCCCAGACTAGCGCCGCTGCACGCCGGACGCAATACTGCGTCCAGCCTTCAGCTGATCAGCAGCAGCCGCGGCGGCTGTCCGGGTAGCGTCGCCGGGGCACGGTGAATGCACGGGGGCACCGGACTTTCCGGATACAAGGTGGCGATGCGCCAGAGAGGACCCAGTCCAAAAGAAAACGGCAGGGCATGCGGCAGCGGTTTGTAATGCAGATCCAGATAATTTTCGTTCAGGAACTCGCGAAAGCCCACGTCATCACCTCCGCCATAAAGCTGCCGCAGTTCCGCACGCATTTCAGGCACATCCACCCGCCGTATCGCCTCCTCATTGCGCAGCCCTTCGGAGGCAGCTCCGAGGTAGGTGCACAAATAAGTGTCCGCCTCCACAGTGGCGCTGTCCACATGCCAGGACTGCACATCCGTGCGCAGCAGGTCGGGCTCGATCTCATTTTCGTAGCCGTTGATGCAGTCGAGGCTTGGCAGCAGCTCGCGGGCGCGCAGCAGTTCCTGATCTTGCAGCAAAATCTCGCGTGCCACCCGTCCCGCGTCGCTCAGTTCCAGCGCCAATAGACGCTCCTCATCGATGCTCGTGATCCCCTTCCCCACCCCCAGCTTCTCCACGATCTCGCCAAAATCCCCCGGCAGCATACGCGGCCAGCACAAGGCGTTGATGCCATCACGCATCGGCGTCATGACCAGTTCCTCAAAACTGCCCACCACTTTCAGGCGCGGGTAGTCGTCGAGTTGAGTAAAGAGCTGGTTGCCCGCGATCATCAATAGAGTGTCTTGACTCCATAGTATCACTTCCGCCGTCTGACCATTGTTTGTTCATCATTCTGGCCCGCCGCCCCCATATTTCACTTATAACCGGCATTGCATTTGACTCTGACTCTTGATGTAATGACGCAAGATGAATAAAACAACTTACTATGGTATCCTGATGCTATGCCTGACTCTCACGGTATTGTTTGCCGTTGATGAGGCTGCCAAACCCGTTCTGATCGATTGCGAGGTAATTCGTGCGGACGGCACGCCTGCCGCAGACGTGGAAATCTATGTTTCATGCACCAACCCACGCGCCATTGAAAATCCGATTCTGGCCTCAGGCCACACAGACGCCCATGGCAGGTTTCACAGCCAGTGCGAACAACTCGGCGATGGGAAGGTTTTAGGCGCACAGGTGCTCGCCGTGTCACCGGACAAGCAAGTTGGAACGGCACTTGTTAACTTGATCAACCCATCTGGCCAGTCCACCCCGATTAAAATCACCCTCGGCCCCTCGGCGGATGCGAAAGTCAGGGTTCTGCAGCCAGACGGACAGCCCGCAGCAAACCTTGAAGTCTGGGTCACCAGCTTTTCCGGCAAGCACGTACGTGGAGAAAAGTTCCCTAGATTTGGTAACATCTCCAGGCTCCCTGGCAATCTGTGGAAAGCGACGACCGATCAGGACGGGCGCTGTGTCATCACCCGCCTGCCGTTGGATACCGCAATCTACCTCAATCACGCCGACAGTCGCTTTGCCCAGCCTTACGACAAGCATATCATTTATGCAGCCGCCTTGCCAAAGAACGATGGAGCAGAGCACAAGATCACACTCACGAAACCCGGCTCGATGAGCGGACGCATCGTGGATGGCAACAATGCGCCAGCAGGCGGTGTGCTGGTTTCCATCCTCGAAACGAGCCCTTACAAAACAGCCTATGGCGATGATGTCAGGACGAAAGCTGACGGCAGTTTCCTCCTGACCCAGATCCCACCTTCCAGCTACAAGATCAGGCTCCGCCTCGGCCCACCGCTCAGCGACGAGTGGATCGGCTCTGAGTCACATATTTCTGTGCGAGAAGGAGAAACGGCCGATGCAGGTGACATCCGCCTTGAGCGCGCCGCCATTGTGACCGGAGAAGTCCTCGATGAAGACACGGGAAAAAAGGTGGAGGAGCCGATCATCTTTCGCCTGCCTGCCGGCAGCCACACCGTCAACTACCGCATGCAACGTGTCCCACCCAAGGAGTACCACACCAGCGGATCACATCTCAAAATCCCGGTGACTGTGAAAAGCGGCGAACGCAAGACGGTTCAATTCAAACTGCAGCCGGTGAAACCTTCGGACATGGTCACCGGTCATGTGTTGAGTCCTGACGGAACTCCAGCCGCAAACGTTTCGGTCATGCTCACCACCGAACACTCCTGGTCGCGACCCGAACCGGTCAAGACCTCGAAAGAGGGTTCCTTCACGATCCTCGTCCCCGCTGAGGCCAAAGGCGTCGCCGCCATCGCCTGGGATGGTGCCAGATCCATGTCAGAAATCACGCCCGCAAAACGCGGCCAGTCGGTAACCCTCCAGCTCAAACGCGACGGTTTTGCCCGTGTCGAAGGCCGCGTGACGGATCAAAGCGGCTTTCCCATCCAAGGCGCGCGCGTGCAGTGGACAGATTGGAGTTTACGCGTGAGCTTGATGGACAATTTCGACGACATCCCAGACCTCGTTCCGGAGACAGCCGACACCGATGCCGACGGCCGCTATGTGATTCCTCGTTTATGGACAACACTGAAGCCGTTCATTTCATGCAGCGCTGACGGGTACAATCGTGAAGTGCTGCGTGAAGTGAAACTGCTCCCGAACCAGACGAAGCAGCTTTCCTTCACGCTGACAGAGCCCGGACACATGGTGACAGGCACGGTGGTGGACAGCTCCGGACGCCCCGTCGAAGGCGCAGATGTTCGTTACTCAGGCGACAACCAGCCCAGTGGGCATAACAACACCAAAACCGACGATCATGGCGCTTTCCAAATTGGCCCCCTGGTAGCCGGAAGCGTGTATGTCAGCGCGTTTCAGGAAACGGCAGATTTCAGTCGTGAGATCGACCAGTTCATCACTGTCCCCTCAAAAGAGATACGCTTGGTCATGCCTGATGCCGACGGCACAGTAAATGGCACCGTAGTGGATCATGCCGGCAAGCCCGTGGCCGATGCCGAGATCACTGCAGACTTGCTCCGCCGCAAGACCCACACCGATGCTCAAGGCCGTTTCGAACTCACCGGCTTGGTCAAAGGCTGGTTTCACGTCACGGCCTCGGCACGCAACGCGCAAGGACAGGACCTTGAATGTGGCAGACGGGTCAAGACCGGCACCACCACGCTGCAACTGCGGCTGCCGGAGCATCCATCACCGCCCTTTTCCCTCCCCAAGGAGCCGCTGAATTTGATCGGCCAAACGGCACCGCCCCTGCGTGTCGAAACCTGGATTAACTCGGCACCTCTCGCCGCCAAAGCAGGCGGCAAAGTACGCATCATCGACTTCTGGGGCCTCCAGTGTGGCCCCTGTCTGGCCAACTTGCCGAAGGTCGCCGCCTTCTGGCAGGAGCATCAGCATGAGCCCTTGGAAATCATCGCCCATTGCGGCTACCCGGCTGAGGAAGTCACCGAATTTCTGTCCAAGCACCCCGATTACACTTTTCCCATTACAACTGAGGGAGACGACCCGTCCTCCTGGCGCGATTACGACATCCGTGGCGTTCCCACCTATGTGGTCATCGACCGCCAGGGCAAGATCATCTCCTATGGTCACGACTGGCCGGCGGCATCACTCGCGGCACTTGCCGCGTTGAAGAAGTAGCCGGCCATTCCCCCCGCTCTACCCCGCCACCACATGCCGCGCCTGCCTGCTTCCCGCAGTGCTGCGCTTCGGCGCTTCACTCTCTGCAGCTTTCGCCCCGCTCAGCCGTAACGATTCACGCCCCGGCACCCGGTTCCAGTCCTGCATCATCGTCGCGGCAGCGAGTTCGCGCGGCACCCCACACTCCTGCGTCAGATAATCAAACAGCGCCTGCGCCAGCACCGGCAGCGCAATCTGATGGGTGCGCTTCAGCTTCTTGTACAAGCTCTCGGCAAAGGCCATGAAGGCGACAAAGGGCGACTCATTCTGCTGCCACAAGAGATCCAGCGTCGCGGTGAAGTTTCCGCTGTTCGCCACCAGATCCCAGTAGCGCGCAAAGCGCCGCATGCGCTGCATTTCAACGAAAGGAATGTCCCGGTTCTCCAGCATCTCATAAGGAGGCACCGGCGAGTACTTCATCTCAAACTCCGCATCATGCCGCACGATCGGCGTACCACGCAGCCGTTTCAAAATGCCCACCTGAATCTCCTGCGGCCCCATCTTCACCAACCGGTCAAAGCCACGCCCAAAACTCGCCACGTCCTCTCCCGGCAGTCCCACGATGAGGTCGGCATGCACATGGATGCCGGTCTGTTCGCGCAAAAACCGCAGATTGTCCTCCAGCCGCGTCAGATTCTGCCGCCGGCTGATGTTCTTCGAAGTCGCCTCATCAAAGGTTTGAATGCCCACCTCAAACTGCACCGCGCCTGCAGGAAACTCGCGGATGATGTCGCGCAGTTGCTCCGGCAGACGGTCCGGCACCATCTCAAAATGCAGAAACATCCCGTCCCTCCAGCGGTCCAGGAAAAAGCGCAGGATCGCCATGCTCGTCGGCAGATGCAGATTGAAGGTGCGATCTACAAATTTAAACGTCAGCGCCCCCCGGTCCAGCAGCCCCTGCATCGCCTGCAAAAACGCATCGATGGCAAAGGCACGCACCGGCACATCCAGCGAGGACAAGCAGAACTCACAGGTGAACGGGCACCCGCGCGACGCCTCCACATAGAGGATGCGATGCGCCAGATCCGACTCCGTGTAGAGATCATAGGGCATGACCACCTTCTCCAGCGTCGGCAGTCCGGCAGGCATCACCTTCGGCAGCGCCGCTTGCGCCGCCGCATCTTCACCCAGCAGCACACCACAAACTTCGGCAAACTTCAGATCCGCCTCGCCGGTGATCACATGATCCGCCAGCGCCACGATGGGTTGGCCGTCCCATTCATACGATACCTCCGGTCCGCCCAGCACAATCCGGATCTCCGGCCGTAACCGCCGCAGCATCCCCAGCACCTCCGTCGTCTCCACCACATTCCAGATGTACACCCCGAAACCCACAATGCGCGGCTCCAGCGCCAGCACCGCCTCCACGATTTCCAGCGGCGCCTGATTGATCTGAAATTCCGCGATGCAGGCCCGCTCACGCAAGGTTCCCAAGTTCGCCAGCAGGTAGCGCAGCCCGAAAGAGCTGTGAATGTATTTGGCGTTGAGCGTGGCTAGGACGATGTCGGGCATCACACCGAGTGTGGCCGAGTAGTCGCTGCGCAGCAAACACCTTTGCGCTCACCTTGGTCCATCCTGCCGCCGCCTTCTTACATTGGCACGCACGCTGCTCCGCATCAGGCATCCTCTTAAATTCCAAGAATGAGGAGCCCCTGAAACGAGTCATTCATGAAACTGCATCCCAGTCACCTCTTTCTGCTCACGGCACTGGCCCTGTGTATCTATATCGTGGTTTCGCACCTCGACTAGTTCGGCCTGGGCTGGATCATCAGGCGTGAGGAGGAAGCTGCCCGCTTCTCAAAATCAATGCTATGCGGGCATCTTGCCGCGCGCAGGCCGCGAGGCATTTGCATGGAATGCACCCAAACTCCCGCAGGGGACGTTTGACATTGCAACCCACCCGCGCCTAACCTCAGCGCCCACCGATCCCCGCAGTACATGCACGACACCCCACCGCTGCCTGAAAAGGAGTTCCGCTCCTACGCTCCAGGTTATTGGTCCGCCAAGAACATCTCCCCCTCCGACTGGAACAGCGCCACCTGGCAGCTCAAGAATCGGATCACGACCCTCAAACAACTTGAGGAACACCTGACGCTCACGGAGGAAGAACGCGCTGGCGTGCTGCTCTCCGGCAACAAGCTGGCGATGGCCATCACGCCCCATTATTTCAATCTCATCGACGCCGAAGACCCGGGCTGCCCCATCCGCCGGCAGGTGATCCCCCGCATCGAAGAGACCTGGGAAGACCCCGATGAAATGAGCGACCCCTGCGGCGAAGACAGCCACATGCCCGTGCCGGGCCTGGTGCACCGCTACCCTGACCGCGTGCTGTTTCTGGTGACCGACCGCTGCGCCAGCTACTGCCGCTACTGCACCCGCAGCCGCGTCGTCTCCGGCGTGGGCGAACAGGAGCTGCACACCGAATTCGAAGCCGCCTTCCGCTATCTGGAAAAGCACACCGAAGTGCGCGACGTGCTGCTCTCCGGCGGCGATCCCCTCCTCTTCTCCGACGCCAAGCTCGACGCGCTGCTCACCCGCCTGCGCGCCATCAAGCACATCGAATTCATCCGCATCGGCAGCCGCGTGCCCATCTTTGTGCCTCAGCGCATCACGCCAGAACTCTGCAAGATGCTGCAAAAGCACCACCCTCTGTGGCTGAGCATCCACACCAATCACCCACGCGAACTCACCACCGAAGTGCGCGACGGCCTCGCCATGCTCGCCAATCACGGCGTCCCCCTCGGCAATCAAAGCGTCCTCCTCCGCGGCGTGAACGACAACGCCGAAGTGATGAAGAGCCTCGTCCACAAGCTCCTCATGTGCCGCGTCCGCCCCTACTACCTGTACCAGTGCGATCTGATCCAGGGCAGCTCCCACCTCCGCACCAGCGTGGCCGACGGCATCGACATCATCGAGCAACTCCGCGGCCACACCACCGGCTACGCGGTCCCCCAATTCGTCATCGACGCCCCCGGCGGCGGCGGCAAAGTCCCCCTCAATCCCGACTACGTCCTCGTCCGCGACGAACAGCGCGTGGTCATCCGCAACTACGAAGGCAAGACCTTCGAGTATCCCGAACCCGCACTGGTGCGGCGGTAAAATGGGCAAACGCACGACCTGCATATGGTAGAGCGAGCCTCCGGCGTGCAGGGTTAGGCGCGAGAAATGAATGGCACCGCATTCAATCATGCCCGCCATTTGACCACGGGCTGGATTTGGTACCATCTGGAAACAGACAAAGCACTCCAGGAGCTGCGGACTACCCATGATGAAGCGATGGCCCCGCCATCGCCCAAAATGGCACATCATCGGCCAACGCAGGCATGTCCCTCAACGGGGTTGTCTCACCGGCATGGTTGACTCATTTTGGATCATTCCATATTTTGTCTTTTGTCCTTATGCTGTCTTCCTCGATAGTTCGTGTTTTGAGTTTGGCGCTGGGGGCGGTGCTGGCCCCATTGTTTTTGGGTTCATCCGCCTGCGCGGCGCAGCCGCACTACCTGCCGGTGTATGACGGGACTTTGCAGGGAACGTGGTCGCATTTTGTCTGGGATTTGGCTGGGCCGGTGAATGTGAATCTCGCGGGCACCGCGCCGGGGCGCGCGGGCACGGCCATCGAGGTCACCCCGGCTCCCGGGAATGCCTACTGGGCCTTTGGACTGCAGGATGTGAAGCCAGGGAATGACCAGCAGTGGAAGTACATGAACGAGATGCGCACCGCCGAGTTCGACATCTACTTCGAGCCGGATTCCACGGGCGTGGAGGACATCCTGCTCTGGCCCACGGGAAACTACGACGTGCCCACCAACCAGCGATTGATCGATCTCATCCCCGGCTGGGCTGGCATGACGAGCGGGCAGCGCTACGGGCAGTGGTTTCACATCACGCTGGACCTGACGCAGTGGCAGCCGGGACTGAAGGCCTTCGCGGGCCTCTTGATCGCGAGCTGGGGCAATGGCGCGCCGCATTACCGGCTGGCCGATGTGAAGCTGGGCTGGGCGGACGATGTCACCGCTCCGGTGCTGACCACAGGCACAACGACTTATGATGCCACGGCGCACAGCCTGACGCTGAACTTCACCACCGACGAGCCCACCATCTGCGCGATTGAATACGGCATCGGCAATTACAACATGCGCACCTGGTCCGATGACTCGCGCAACTGGGACAGCTTTGACGCGGGCACGCACCAAAACCTCACGCACACCGCCGTGCTGCCCTACTTGATCCCAGGCGCGACGTATCAATACCGCATCATCGCGATGGATCACCGCACCGATCCCGCCGCGCTGCCCAATCGCGGCGTTTCCACGGGCACCTACACCGTGCCGGGGCCGACCTACACACCGCCTGCGCCGCCCACGCTGACCTATGTGTGGGCCTACCAGAATGCGCTGGTGGGCGACTGGGTGCGCTCCGCCTGGGAGCAGAATGGTCCGCTCTTCACGGACATGAACGCGACCGCTCCAGGACGCAGCGGCCACGCGATCGAGGTGCGCTTTGATCCCACCAATCTGTATGAAGCCGTGGGCCTGGCCGAGCGCCGCCTGGGCTGGGACAGCCAGTGGAAATTCCTCAATGAATTCCGCACCCTCGAGTTCGACATCTACTTCGAGCCGGACTCCGTGGGGCATGAAAACTTCATGGCCTATCTCGATGATGGCGGCCTCACGGACAATCCGCCCTACCTCACCGATTTGATCCCCGGCTGGCTGGAGATGACGCCCGCGCAGAGGTTCGGGCAGTGGATCCACGTCACGCTGGATCTGCAACAGATGAAGCCGAAGTGGCCGGCCTTTGCGGGCTTCCTGCTGTACAACAATGCCGGTGCGGTGACCACGCACTTCCGCCTCGCCGATATCAAGGCGGGCTGGGCACCCGACACCACGCCACCGGCGATCACGCTCACCACGAATTCCCTCAGCGAAGACTACCAGCAGTACACGCTGAATTTCACCACGGATGAATCCGCCATCACGCAGGTGGACTACGGCATCGGCAATTACGCAACCACCATCCAATGCGAGCCCAGTGGCTGGTCCGGCTTTGCCCCCGCCACGAGTCCCCTTACGTCCCACGGCACCGTGCTCACGGGGCTCACGCCCAACACGACGTATCAATACCGCATCATCGCCACCAGTCACCGCACGGATACTAACGCCGCGCCAAACCAAGGCGTGTACACCGGCACCTTCACCGTGCCGCCCGCACCCACCACGCCGCCCACGCTCTCATCCATCGGGGTCACGGACATCACGGGCAGTCGTGCCACCATTGCCTGGACGGCGGAGCGGCCGAGCACGGCGGTGATCACCTATCAAAAAGCAGGCGGGCAGGTGATAACGCGTACGCTGAGCACACGGCAAAGCAGCCAGTCCCTTGTGCTTGATCTCATCGAGCCGCTCACGCAGTACAGCGTCACGGTGACAATCACGGATGCCTTCGGCTTCAGCACCACGGCCAGCACCAGTTTCACCACCACCGCAGCCGCCGCGCCCACGGTCACCATCACGGCAGACACAGCGCACACGCGCCCCATTTCCAAATGGATCTACGGCATCAATGACGTGCTGGGCTATGATTCGCAGGGCACGTGGAATCGCCTGCTGCAGCGCTCCACCTCGCCGCGCAATCTCACCTTCGGCCGCTACGGCGGCAATCGCTGGACGGCCTACAACTGGGAGAACAACGCCTCCAATGCAGGCTTCGATTACTTCTACCAGAGCGATGACTTTCTCGGCGGCGGCACCGTGCCCGGCGAGGCCGTGCGCGCTCCCGTCGCGGACCTGCGCGCTCATGGCCAGGCCACGCTCATCACCGTGCCGATGCTCGGCTATGTGGCCGCGGACAAAAGCGGCCCGGTGGATCTGAACGATCCCAATCACCTCACCGCGCGCTTCAAATCCTTCATCTATCGCAAAGGCTCCGCCTTTACCGCCACACCCTCCACCATCGATGCCAATGTGTATGCGGACGAGTTCATCTGGGCGCTGCGCAGTCAGTTCACCGGCGACATCTACGGCGATGCCCAGGCCCCCACCTTCATCAGCCTCGACAACGAGCCCGACCTGTGGTCCAGCACCCATCCAGAGATCACCCCCACGCCGGTGAATTCGGACACCTTCATTCAAAAGACCATCGATCTCACCAGCGCCATCAAAGACGTGGCGCCGAACGCCATGATCTTCGGCCCGGTGAACTACGGCTTCATGGGCATGTACAACTGGCAGGTCGAGCCCGGATTCCCTGCCACGATGTGGTTCACCGACAAGTTCCTGCTCGGGATGAAAGCCGCCTCGCAGACGGCAGGCCGCCGCCTGGTGGACGTGTATGACATGCACTGGTATGTCGATGCCGTGGTGCCCGGCACCACCAAGGGTCTCGGCGCCCTGCGCGGCACGACGCTCAGCAATGCGGAGATCGACGCCATCGTGCAGAATCCTCGCAGCCTGTGGGACAGCACCTACCGCGAGGACTCCTGGATCACGCGGGACATCCTGAACGCGCCCTTGGCCATCCTGAACCGCATCCAGGACAAGATCGATGCCGACTGGCCCGGCACCAAGCTGGCCATCACCGAGTACAACACCTCCGGCGACAACCACATCGCAGGCACTATCGCCCAGTGCGACTACCTCGGCATCTTCGGACAGAAGGGCATCTACGCCGCCAGCTTCTGGCCCATGAGCGGCAGCTATCCCTTCCTGCTCGCGGGCTTCAAAATGTACCGCGACTACGACGGCAACCTCGGCTCCTTCGGCGATGTCTGCGTCCCCACCACCTCCAGCGACACCGCCAAGGTTTCGTCCTACATCAGCAAGGACAGCACGAACGCAAACCGCCACGTCATCGTCGCCATCAACCGCTCCTTCACCAGCCAGGATGTGGCATTTAATGGCATCAGTGCCTCAGGCACCGCCCGCGTGTACCGCCTGCAGGGCACCTCCACCACGCCCATGTTTGTGGGCGAGGTGCCTGCGGATCTGGCAAACTGGGTGGTCACGCTGCCAGCGTTGAGCGTGTCCACCATCGAAATCACCTCCCCCGCGCTCACACCCATCGAGAGCTGGCGTCTGGCAAAATTCGGCAGCAGCGCCAACACCGGCAACGGTGCCGACTCCGCCACGCCCGCCCACGACGGCATCCCCAACCTCATGAAGTACGCGCTCAACCTGGAGCCCTTCACTCCCTCCCGGCATCCGATCACCACGGACATGAGCACCGGCAATCTGCGCCTCACCGTCACCCGCAATCCCGCCGCCACCGACGTGACCTACACTGTGGAAATCACCACTGACCTGAACAATCCCGCCAGCTGGACCACCACCGGCACCACGATCGAGGTGGATACCAGCACTACGCTCCGAGTTCGCGACAACCTCCCCATCGGCACCGGCGGCCAGAGCCGGTTCATGCGTGTGAAGGTGACGCGGCCTTAGTTTTTTCGAACCGGGAGGCGGAGACTGACATCGGTTCTCGCTTCCACGTGCCGGGGCATTCATTTTCTGACCGAGGCGCTTAAGCAGCCGAAAAGAATTGCATGACGTGCATGGGACTTGGCTAAAAGCATACATCGTCGCCCAAGGCCACTGCCATCACACCAAGGCAGGCAGACAGGTCAGCTACACCTTCCACTTGGAGTGATCGATGGAGCACCGCCTCCCGCATAATGTGGATACCACTCAGTGAAACTGCCGCGTTTGGCACGTTTCCAACATGGGGGCGAGGAGTCGGCATGTTCATGCCTAACCGCCAGTTTTCAGAGCAGCGTTTGAAGCACCTGAGGCTTCCTGAAACTTCACGGAGAAAAGGTCGGCATCGGAAATCACAAACCTCAGCTTGATCACCGTGTCATTCAGTCTGCCCACATCACTTTCCTTCTTCCAGGTCACAACGCGGTCGATGTGGTCACCGTAAATCGGATCACATTCAGCCAGCGAGAAGCCAGGAACGGGCTTGCCCTGCGCATCCTGAATTTCCACCTGCATCTGTCCTGCTGCACTCGTCGCATAGTTGATCGTCAGCTCATTGCCGTCAAAGGTCAGCGGCTTGGTGATGAACTCGCCGCCTTCCAGCGGAGCGTTCACCGAGACAAAGCCATCCAGCCGCAGCGTATAGCGCCTGCCGTTGGTGAGGAACAGCGACAGCTCCGTGTCCCCCGTCTGATGAATCCCGATCGCTGCGTAGTTCGCGCGGTTCGCCCAGCCCTCCTTGCTCAGTCCAGGACGGATCAGGCTCTGTGTGAAGAGGCGGTCATAGGTCTCTCCGCCGCGTGTGCTCATGAAGAGAATGTCCGTCGCCGCGCCACGTTTCTCCATGAATCGTGTGGGCAGGGCCAGATAAAGATGCGGTGCCCTGAAGTAGGGCTGCGTGCATGCCGTGTAAAGATGCTCGCCCGGCAAATTCGCCTTCATCTCGACGAAGGGCGTCCAGTGGATGAAATCCTGCGAGGTCGTGCGCGCGATGCCGCGCAATCCACCAATGAAGCGGCGGAAATAACAAACGTAGCACTGCTCAGCTTCGCTCCAGAACGCGTAGTTCTGCGAATCAAAGTATTTGCCCCATGCCTCTGGAATCACCGGCTCTTCACGCAGCTTTTTCCAGTGGATGCCATCGGGTGAAACAAAAGCTTTCAGGCCGCCGACGCCACGCTTCTCACGCACCGCCTGCTGATGCGACTGATAGGCCAGACCGCCCAGCGCCTTGTACTTCTGCTCCGCAGGCACCCCGGGCCGCGTGTCAATGAACGGCGTGAAATTGTGATTCACCATGAACTCGTTCATGAGAATGATATTCCCTTCGGGGAAGGCGGGATGCTCATGCAGCCCCAGCTTCGGCAGCGTCCAGTGGATGCCGTCCACACTCTCCGCATAGAGGGTCACCTCACCATCGTGATAAGCTTCGATGCCCTGGTTTTTCCACGTCACCTTGGGATCCTTGTCGCCGCGGTAGTAAAATTGAAACTTGTCCGGCGCCCGCAGCACCGTGGCATAATTTCCATGCGGCCGTGGCTGCGGCACCGGCGGCATGAGCTGCGGCTCATGCAGCTTGAGCACCGTGTTTTTCAACTCTCCCACCAGCAGGCGGTCCACAAACAGTTCACGTCGTGACCCGATCGCCACAGCATCGTCCGCACCCTCTGCCGAGAACAGGACTCCGGCCAGGAAGGAAAGGACCAGTAGCCGCCGCGACCAGCAGTGAATGAATGAGTGAAGATTCATGAAGCTAAAATGGAGAGGACTTTCCGCCGCATCCGGCCCCCGGTTTAACGAGTGATGGGCCGTCGGTGCTGCGAACAGAAACGAACCATGGACTGCGGATTCTTGAGCGAAAGATCAAGTCAGTGGTAAAATAGTCTTACCTCTCGATGAAACCTCCGGCAGAAGCTCCCGCCGCGCTCCGCGCTCCCACATCCCTCATCGTGCAGGCCGTCCGCTGGCTGCGTCAGGCGCTCGCAGACCAGGTCTGGCAGGAATACCTGCCAGGTGAGCGCGAGCTCTGCGCTCAGGTCGGAGTCAGCCGGCCAACGCTCCGGCTGGCCTTGGAGCAGATTGAGAGAGACGGGCTGGTGGAAGTCACCCACGGCAGGCGGCGGCGCATCATCGCGCACTCCTCCAAAATCGAACCTCCAGCACCAGCGAAAAAACGCATCTGCATGCTCCTTCCGGAGCTAGACACTGCACGGCTTCCCTTCCAGACCGGCATCTTTGAGGCCATGCGCCAGAGACTCGACAAAGCCGGACTCCGCATTGAAACCCACGTCAGTGCCGCCTGCGGCAGCACGCGCCCCGAGAGAGCACTGGAAAAACTCGTCTCGCAGAACCCGACGGATGCATGGCTGCTCGTCCACACTTCTCCACGCACCCATCAATGGTTCGCGCGCCACCGCATTCCCTGTGTCATCTCAGGCTCCTGCGAGGCTGCCACCGCCCTGCCGTCCGTAGATATCGACCACGGCGCTGCCTGTCGTCATGCCGTAGGGGTTCTCGTTCGGGCTGGTCGCCGCCACATCGCTCTGCTCACGCCCTGTGGCTCGCGCCCCGGTGACGTGGAAAGCGAGCTCGAATTTCAATCCGCGATCACCTCGCACGGCGGAGGCCTGCGCTCTGCCATCATCCGACATGAAGATTCGGTGCCTGGGCTGATACGCGCCATGGACACGAACTTTCTGCACCGGAACTCGGTGGACGCCCTGATCGTCGCCCGTCCTTCCTACGCACTTCTCGCCCTGACGTGGTTGCAGAAAAGGGGCATCCGTATTCCGCAAGACATCGCTCTCATTGCCCGCACGGATGATCCCATGCTCGACTTCGCCACCCCACGCATCTCCTGCTACCGTGCCGACGCTGAGATATTCGGCCGTCAGCTCGCCGACGCGCTGCAGGCCTTGGTGGCTGGCGGCTTTGGCTGGCAGCGCACCTCACGACAGCTTCCGGTCTTCATTCGCGGCGAAACCGTGCATGGATAAAACCACACGGCAGTTAAGCTCCTCAAGACTGCGGAAACCGCACACAATCACGCCTCCACAGGACAAACCCCACCGGCAGCGCCGACAGCCACAGCAGACGGCCGCCAAAGGATTTCAATCCGCGAAACTGCTCTGCCACACCCAAGCCGCGCAGGAAGGCAAAACGGCTGTATTGCGCTGCTGCCCGCAGCAGCCGCAGCGGCGCGGTGAAAAACCAGCCGCTTTCCAGGTCGAGCACCATCTTGAACATAAGTCGATGCCCCTCGGCATTCGTGCGTGGACTGGAGGGACCATGAACCAGCGAAGGCGCATCCGTCCAATAAATGCGCAGCTCCTCATTGATGTGGCGGGTCACAAACCGCTTTGACACCTGGCACCAGATGTAGGACTCAGGGATGAAGTTGCCAGGCACGTCCTCGGGATAGGGAAACTGGCGGAGCACATCCACCCGAACAAAGCCCCACTTCTCCCCACGCACCTTGTGACGGTATTCGAGTTCTGCAGCTGAGCAATCCAGAGGGTCCGACGGAAAACGTGAACCCACAAGCAGGCCGTTTTGATCACGACAGAGGCCAGTGACTCCCGAAAAGGATTCACGCCTGGCAGCAGGAATATTTTCCCAGTGATGCTTCAGGCGTGCAAGTGCCTCTGGCACGCAGCCGTCGTCGGAATCGAGCTTGATGCTGAGCTGCCCCCGCGCTTCCCGCAGGGCAAGATTGTGCACATGGTGCGCGCCACGGTGTGGCTCCCGCAGGTAGCGAATGGAAAAGCCGGCTTCGCTTTGGTAACGGGCCATCAAAGCGGGCGTGTCATCCGTGGAGCCATCATCGATCACCAGCCACTCAAAATCGCTGCAAGTCTGCGCCTGCAAACTTTCAAACACGCGGTGAAGAGTGTGCGCGCGGTTGAAGGTGGGCGTGAAAACCGTGAAGAGCGGCATGGGACGATGACTGAGCCGAAACCTAAAGACTTAAGACTGAGGAACAAGCCGAAACCTGGTGCCGCTCACTTTCACGCAATCGTCGCTCAATCCTCAATAGGCGTTGTCACGCTTGAAGAAGGTCAGTAGCATGATCTGGAAGTCCAGCCAGAGGCTCCAGTTTTCAAGATACCAGAGGTCGCACTGAATGCGCTCACCGAGATCCGTGTCGCCCCGGAGACCATTCACCTGCGCCCAGCCGGTCATGCCGGGTTTGGAGTGATGGCGCGCATTGTAATGAGGAATTTGATGCTTGAAGCCGGCAATGAGCTCAGGGCGCTCCGGCCGCGGGCCGACGAGGCTCATCTCCCCCTTCAGCACATTCCAGAACTGCGGCAGTTCATCGATGTTCCACTTGCGCATGAAGGCCCCCACCTTGAGACGGCGCGGATCGTCTTTGACGCACCATTGCGCGCCCTTGGCAGACTCCGCATTCATCTTCATGGAACGGATCTTGATGATGCTGAAGGGCACCCCATTGAAACCCCAGCGGCGCTGGTGATAGAACACCGACCCACGTGACTCCAGCCACACCGCGGCGCTGAAGAAGGCAATGATCGGGGCGCTCAGCACGAGCCCAATCGTGGCGCCCACAACATCCACAATGCGCTTGGTCATGACATTGAGCGTGTCATCCAAAGGCAGCCGAGTGACTCCCAGCACCGGAGTGCCGGCGATGGTTTCGAGGGTGAGACCGGAAACGAACACTCTGAAATATGAAGGAATGACCTTGAACTGGATCATTTCACGTTCGCACAGATTGGCGAGGCTGATCATCTGCTCACGTGGGCCATGCAGATCCGCAACGACGACCATATCCACGGCGTGGGTGCTGACAAGGTGCTCGACTTCGTGAAGATCCCCCAGGCATGGCACGACTTCGTCCACCGGACAGCCATCCTCATCACTGCCAGTCCTGACCCAGCCCATGATGTCAAAGGAGCCGGTCTGGTCCCGCTTCATGGTCTTCCACAAGGAAACTGCCTCAGCATTCCATCCCACAAACAACGTGCGCTGCTGCAAAGCCTCAATGCGGCCCGGAGCGCGCAGGCATGAGATGAAAAGCGTGCGCCAGCCCAGAAGAAGCAGCAACGCGGTGGCTCCATTGAGCATCACATAAACACGGGAGATGCTGGGCTCCAGCTTCAGCGCAAGCGTGATGGCAAGGAACCCGGCCGTCCAGACGAGCACTCCCTTGGCAATCTTGGACGACACCCAGCGGGTGCGCAGCAGCACATTCTTGTGATAGATCTCCTGCCAGCCCAGCACCAGGATGAGCGACAGGCTTCCAAGCGCCATGTGGCCGCCATACTGACGAAACGACATGCTGTCGAAATTTCCGATTTCACGGAGGACCGTATGGAACCGAAGCCAGAAAGCCAGATAAGCCGCCAAGATGGCCATCACCAAGTCACCCAATACGCTGACGAGAACCCAAAAGTGGGGGGACAACTGCTCATTTTCCCGCCATGCACGCCGTGCTTCGAGTGCTTGGAACACGGCACCCGTGTCTAGCATCTTGGAATGAGTGTTGGTTGCTTCCATGGCTTTAAAGTCTACTGAATACCCTAAATTATACTCAATATAGGTTTAGCGGCAACCGAATACTATGGAAATTATCTCATGTTTGGAAAAAAGAACCGTTTAGCGTATCATTTTTGATAATTTATTAACCCGACGGCTACTTACGCCGACTCAGAAAGTCAGCTTAAGACCCGCCACGAGACCGCGTCCCGGCAGCGGAACGCGATCCTTGAGCACGGAGGTGTGCTCACGGGCATCTTCGTTGGTCAGATTCATGCCTTTGACATAGAGATCGAGGGTGGTGGGCCCCTGAACAATGCGGTAGGTCAGGGTCAGATTGACCAGAAAGTAGCTGTTGGTCCGGGCTTCATTCATCGCCAGCCGGCTTTGCGGCGCGGCATAGATGCCTTCGAGACGAGCACCGAAAGCACCGCGCTCCATGCTCAAAGTGCTGGATAGGTGGAACGGTGGAATGCGGGGCAGAGACAGACCCGTTTTGGTGTCACGCGCACGCACCACATCAGCACGCAGCTGCAGGTGCAGGTTGTTCTGGTGCTCGGGTGGCTCGGAGGTGATGGGATGCAGCAGGTGGAAGGTGGCCTCCATTTCAGAGCCGATGAATTCAGCATTCGTGGCCTGATAAATCAGCTCGTTGTAGCTCTCACCTCCGACCACATGCACCACACCCGTCGGAAACTGGCCGATGAAGTTGCTGTAGCGATTGTAATAGCCACCAACACTGCCGGTGACCCAGCCGATGCGCTTCCGCACATTGAGATCAAAGCCCAATGACTTCTCCTGCTGGAGGTTGGGATCGCCGATTTCGAAAGCACCGGTGGCTGCATGCGTGCCATTGGCAAACAGCTCCTGATACGTTGGAGCACGCTCGGCACGGTTGATGGTGAATGCCACGGCGTATTCATCGTTCGGAGTGAAGACGATGCCCACCGAACTGCTGAGATTGTCAAACCGCCGCGCCAGTGCGGGACCAAAGGCGGCGCTGTTGAGAGATTCCACCGAGATGTGGTCGTAGCGTCCGCCAAACTGGAAGCTCAGCGGCCCCCGGCTGATGTCTTCATAGAGAAACACGGCATCCGCCTGCGTGATCGTCGATGGCAGAAAGGCTTCGCTTCCAGAAGTGCTGAACTCGCTGCGGTCTGACTGATAACCGACCACGCCTTCCATCCCGGCGATCTTTTCATGCTTCACCTCTATACGAGCGTCATAGCCATTGTTCTTGAAGAGCGTGGAGGGCATGCCGCCGTCGTACTCAGTGTGTTGGTAGCGGGAGGTGGCGATCTTGTAGTTGATCTCCTTGATGCGTGGCAGCGGCTTGTAGAAGGCACCGCGCATATCCAAGCGCTGCTGATGCATGTCGATGACCACATTCTGCTCGGCAGGAGAGCCGTAGTTGGTGTGGAATTCCGTCCAGGCGAAGCCGAAGAAACCTTTGTCCCAGATGTAGCTCAGACCGCTGGTCACACCTTCTGAACGCAGATTGCTGTTGGGCATGATCTTGCGTGTTTCAGTCTCGCCCGGAGGCAGCGGATTGATGGTCTGCTCGTTGGTTGTTCGGGCATTGCCGGGAATGCGGAAATCTTCAGCAGCACGTGTGAAAGCCTCGACGTGAAAGGCCAGCCCTTTGTAACCGCCTTCGACCATGACGCTGGAGAGATAACCATTATCTACGGAGCTGTAGCGTCCGCCCAAGGCACCACGAATTGTGCCGTCGATTTTCTCGTCCACGATGCGGCCATCGATTGAATTGACGACACCACCAATGGCGTTCGAGCCGTAGAGAAGAGTTGCAGGACCGCGCACCACTTCGACGGACTTCAGATTGGAAGTGTCAAAGCTCACGGCGTGATCCACGCTGGTGGCGGAGGCATCGATGGTGTTGAGGCCGTTTTGCAGAATGCGGACACGGTCTCCATCGAGACCACGAATGATGGGCCGGCTGGAGGCAGGGCCGAAGTAGGAACTGCTGACGCCGGGCATGCGGGCCAGCGTCTGGCCGAGGCTGGGTTCGATGGCGAGAGTCAGATTCTGGCCGCTCAGGATTGAGGCGGCCTGCGCCTGCTGGAAGAGAGGGCGCTGGAGGGGAGCTGTGATGACCATCTCGTCCAGAGGGATGTCTTCGACATGGTTGTCGGGGGTGGACATCTGCTGGATTTTTGTGTCGGATTCCGCAATCAGGGCGCCGTAGGAAAGGGTGAAGAGGAGTCCAAGGCGGAGACGATGTGGAAAAGTGCAAGTGTGTTGCATGATTCCCGGTCTATATGCAAACTGATTGCAATTGCAAATCATTTGTATTTTCAATTTCGTATCCTAGTTTTTCTTTATGAAGCTTTTTCTCCGCACCCTTGGTTTTCTGGCTGCCGCACTTCCTTGCTTTGGCGCCACCAAAGTCGCCACGCTGCATCCCATCTTGGCCGATCTCGCGCAGCAGGTGGGTGGGGCGAATGTGGAGGTGGTCGAGATTTTGAAGCCGGGGGCGGATGTTCATCATTTTGAACCGGCACCCAAAGATCTGGCGGAGATGCGCGGGGCGAAGCTGCTGCTGGCTTCTGGCAAAGGGCTGGAGAGCTTTTTGGACAAGCTGCGCGACAGCTTGGGCGCTGGAGTAAAGCTGGTGGAGGTTGGGGCCAAGATTCCGTCGATCCCGTTTGAGGAGCATCATCATGAGCATGCGGAGAAGGATGGTGATGAGCATGATCATCATCACCACGGGTCGGAGGACCCGCACTGGTGGCACAGCGCGGAGAACATGAAGCGGGCGGCGCGTGTGGTGGCGGATGAGCTGAGTGTGATTGATCCGGCGAATGCGGCCGCGTATGCAGCGGGGGCGAAGGCGGCGAGCAAGCGTTTCGGAGAGCTCAAGAGCTGGGCGCAGAAGGAGATCGCGAAGGTGGGGAAGAAGGATCGGCTGCTGGTGACGGCGCACGGGGCCTTTGGGTATTTCTGCAAGGAGTATGGGTTTGAGCCGATTTCGCTGCTGGGCATCGGACGGAGTGATGATGCGTCATCAAAGCATGTGGCGGAGACGATCGAGGAGATCCGTGAGCATGGGATCAAGGCGATCTTTCCTGAAGATCAGGCGAATCCGAAGGTGCTGGCGGAGATTGCGCGCAGCACGGGGGTGAAGATTGGTGAGCCGCTGATTGCTGATGGCACGGCCAAGGTGGCGCACACGTTTGAAACGATGCTGGCTCACAATGTCCGCTCGATTGTGGCTGCGCTGGCTCCTGCTGCTACACCGGTGAAATGAGGTGCACGGCGAGCGACGGAAGACAGACCGGCATCTCACTCATGTTATGAAATTCACACCACAGCACCTCCAGATTCCGGCTAAAGCCGGCACTACAAAACGTGCGTTGGCTGGTTTCAAAGCTGGGGTGAAGCGGGGCCTCCAGAACGGGCTACGATCCCGAACTACGTACACAGAAGAGCCGCGAAAATGTGGAAGTTGTTCAAGAGCGCACGATGAACGCAGAGATTTCCAACCGGAGCTTTTTTTACAGGCGGTGATATCATGAGAGGTTTTCCGCCCATTCAGATCTTTCTGCTCGCCCTCACGTTCATCGTGCTGGCGGTGCCGCTGAGTCATCTCACTGGGACGGTGAGTCAGACGAAGACTGCTGCGGTGAAGGTTGAGGAGACGCAGCGTGTGAAGACCTTGCTGAGGCTGCGTTATGCGCACAAGCCGACGACGCTGAGCGTGAAGATTGCTGACAAGGAATTGATGGCTGAGATTGCAGGATCGCCCATCGAAGTGCAGACCTCCCTGCCCTCGGTCAAAGATGGTGTGGATGTTTTTTTGAGCGCGACGTGGGCGAAAGGAACGCCGGATACTTCGATCACGCTGGAGTTTGAGCCGGATGGGTTTGCGATTCGCAGTGAGACGCGCTGGTCTTCGGCGGGGAGTTTGGATGAAGTACTTACCTTTGAATGGAAATGAGCGCCACCGTTCCCCATGTCCATACCAAGGAGCACGTCTGCTGGGGCGGAGGTTGCGCGCATACGCCTCATCACCGGCTGGAGGTGGTGGATCTCAGCGTGCAGTACCAGGAAGTGCGGGCTCTGGAGAAGATCAACTTTGCGACGGAGTGTGGTCGGAGCATGGCTCTGATTGGGCCCAATGGTGCTGGCAAGAGTACTTTGTTGAAGTCGCTGGCGGGGCTGATTCCCGGTGGCGGGGGCAAGATTTTATGGCGTGGCAAACCGTTGACGCGGAGCAGCCATGAGATCGCGTATCTGCCGCAGCGGGGGGATGTGGACTGGAATTTTCCGATCACGGTGCGTGGTCTGGTGGAGATGGGGCGCTATCCGAACCTGGGCTGGTGGCGGCAGTATTCGCGGCATGATGCGGAGATCGTTGAGCGGGCGCTGAAAAGCATGGAGCTGTGTGATTTGGAGGACCGGCAGATCAGCGCGCTTTCGGGTGGGCAGCAGCAGCGGGCGTTCATTGCCCGTGCGCTGGCGCAGGAAGCGCATGTGCTGCTGCTGGATGAGCCGTTCACGGGTCTGGACAAGCCGGCGCAGGAGAATCTGAGCCGGTTGTTTAAAGAGCTGACGGCTGAGGGGCGGCTCTTGATTGCGAGCCATCACGATCTGCAAACGGTGACGGGCAATTTTGATGATGTGCTGCTGATTCGCCGACATCAGATTGCGTTTGGGCCGGTGGGTGAGGTGTTCACGCCGGGGAATATTGCGAGTGCGTATGGCAACAGCGAACCGGATGTGAGCCTCAGCCCTGCCACGAACTGACTGAGCCTATGAATCGACTGAACCAATCCATTGCATCGCAGAGATTCGAAGACCGCAGAGACCGGAATTTGAAGCTGGAACGAGGCCTGATGCGATTTCGGGGGCTGAGTGGCATCAGCCAACGGTCTGATTGGCAAACGAATGGTGGGCAAAGGAATGCCAATCTCCTGAAACCAGTCCGATTATTCTGCCGCGCATCACCAAGCTGCAAAAGGGTGCCTCTCCAAAGGGAAGTGCTGATGCATGCGGGTATGATTGAAAATGCGGCGCGTGTTCGTGTGGCGGAGCTCCCAGAGCCGGTTAAAAACCAGCGCTCCCAGCCCGGACTCCCGTGCGGCGCGCAGTTCTTTGCTGGGAGCGCTGATGTTTCGATCCGCGGCTTCGCCGCTTCGGCTTTGGGCGAGCGGCCCAGCCGCGTCGGGAGACAAGGCAGCAGATCCGATGCGAATGATATGAATGTCCGCGAATTGCCACGGATGACTCTGGGTTAAATCACCGCCAACTAACACGATGTCCACCTTCACTGATTTCCTCGCTGAACCGATCGCCAAGCGCACGCTGATGGCGTGTTTGATGATTGGTTTTGCCAATGGGTTTGTGAGTGCGTTTGTGGTGCTGCGGAAGGATGCGCTCAAGATTGGGACGTTGTCGCATTCGCTGCTGCCGGGGATTGCACTGGCGGTGCTGATCGGCGGGCTGACGCAGTGGAGTGCGCTGGCGGGGGCGATTTTTGCGGCGCTGATTGTGGGGCTGGGATCGATCTTTTTGTCGCGGACTTCGCGGCTGGATCAGGACACGGCGATGGGAGTGCTGTACACGACGGCGTTTGCGGGAGGGGTGCTGATTTTGAAGAATTTGGACATGCGGCAGAAGCTGGATGAGTGGCTGTTTGGCAGCATTGTCGGCATGGCGGATTCGGATTTGTGGATCGCGTTTGGGATCAGCGCGATTGCGGTGATCACACTGACGGCGCTGCAACGGCCGCTCCTCATCTATCTGTTTGAACCGAACATTGCGGCGAGCCTGGGTGTGCCGGTGCGGCTCTTAAACTATGCGACGTTTGCGGTGACGATCCTGGTGCTGATTTCATCACTGCAGGCGGTGGGGTGCATTCTGAGCGTGGGCCTGATGGTGGCTCCTGCGGCGACGGTTTATCTGCTGACGAACAATGCGCGTACGCTGTTTTGGGGTGGTGGCATTATTGGCGCTGTGGGATCGGTGGCGGCGTTCTTTTTGTCGTATCCGCTGGGGTGGAGCGTGAGCGCGACGATCATTGTGGTGCTGGGGGTGTTCTTTGTGATCGCGTATGTTTTCAGCCCGAAGTATGGGCTGTTTAGCAGGCGGAGAGGGGTGGCGTAGGAATGAATAGATTTTTTGGTTCAGGTGGGAAAACGATTGCACACCAAGCTGTAAACCAATGTTTTACGGCTAATTTCACACCACAATCCTACAGTTTTTTCGTCCGATAGCTTTTTGGCTTTGCTTTTGAATATTGTTATTTTCACTTCAGTTTCGCTTCTTACATGTGCCTACTGAGGACATGAATTGCAATTCGCTTTGGCTCACGAAACAACTCGCTTTTGCAAGGCATTAGGCTTGCACGCCCAAAAGTAGCCGTTCAAACTAGCTGCAAAATTATGCCAAAACCGAAATCAGCGAAACCGAAGCTCGCAAAAGCGAACGCGGCAGCCGGGCCGCCGCTTCAACTTCCAGAAGGCGACCCCTTAGATATTGCGCCAGATGCACTCGTACTTGACCCACAGAACCTTCGTCTCCTCGAGAGTTCCCAGAGTTTATTTGATACTCCTGCACGTTTAATTGGCCAAGCGAGTATCCAAGAGAAAGTCGAGGGGCTTATGAGAGATAATCCTCTCTTTGATGTTAGCTCACTTGTTCGCTCGATTGAGTACAATGGTTTTTTGAAGCACGAACAACTGATCGTCGCTCCATTGGATGGTGAAAACTACATTGTGCTCGAGGGCAACCGTCGATTAACAGCCGTTAGAACAATATTTAGCAAGCACAATCGTAAGGCTAGTGGCCTTCCTCCTTCAGTCAAGCAGTCGCTCGAGACTCTTCCTTGCTTTGTCTTGCGAGGCCCTTCAATTGATGGCAACGAAATACGCCTTGCAGAATACCGCCGAGCATCTGAAATCTATATCGGAATGCGCCACTTGATGGGTGCCAAGAGTTGGGAGCCAGCAAGTCGTTATGAGTTTCAATGGAGGCTGATCAATGAAGGATGGACAGTTGAACAGGTTGCTGAACGGTTTGGTCGAGACGTTTCGGAGGTTCGGCGCGACCTTAAGGCGCAAACGCTCTACCGCGACTACAGAAAGTTTGAGAAACGGCGCGGAACAAGCCATTCAGTAACATACAATGCTTTCGCGGAAGCTGCCCGGGCAGGCTCAATTATGCGATGGCTGGAATGGTCTAATGCAGATCAAAGGGTCGAGAATCGTGAGGCGGAAGAGTCATTTTTTTTGTATCTGACTATCAAACTTCAGAAGCCAATTAGCGCGATTATCAATGAGGAATCAGAAACACCTGCTGAGTCTGCCGAATCAGTTGTTCGTAAGCTGCGCGAAATGCTCAAGTTGGACGATGACGACATCGAAGGAGCTTTGCTAGACAAGCAATTCGACACAGCTGAACTGTTATTTGAAGATCGAAAAGAAGGCGCTTTTGTAAAACGACTTCAATCATACATACGGGCATTGAAGCGAACAACTGCGTCCGAGTTGTCGCACAATGCAAAGCAGAATAAAGATCTGTTGATTGAGTTACAGTCACAAGCGGACAAACTCATAATCTTATTGGACGGCAAACGTAAAAGATAGAGATGCCGACCGCAAATCAAATAAACAATCTCAAAACTGCAGCGAGGGCGATTCTCTTAGACTCGCAACCTGTGAGGCTTACTGATTTCATAGCAACTCATTTTCAATTAAACGCTATCCAGCAAGCTGATTTAGTCACTACTGGATTTGCTGGAGCAACCTTAGCCGAATGGGTCGCTCACATCACCGGAGAACGAACAATAATGCTGGATAGAGAATGTTCGCTTCCCAGTTTTGTTGTTTATAAGGACCAATTGGGCGTGGACCAGATCGGAGGATTACAACCTTATTTGCGTCAAAAGGGTAAAGGGGCACAGTTTGTTGATCGGATCGCACGCCATAACCAGATTCGCAATGCCCTGATTAATTTAACTCAAGGTCATCATTTGGAAGCTGTCGGGGCGGCCATCCTGAACGGATTGGCAGTAAGTAGTCGAGCCACGCGAGGGTCGGGTGATCAAGGCATCGACTTCATAGGAAAGCGCGCTCTTATAGAGTTGGACCCTGTATTTGCGCATGGTAGCCTTCCAGAAATAAGAGCCTTACCAGGTGAAAATGCTTTTGTTCTTGGTTCTTCAAAGGCACCCGAAACTCGTTCAACTGAGCGCCCCTTACTTTCGCCGCACTACATCCGGGAATTGATTGGCGGGTGGACAATCCAGAGAAGCCAAGCAGGTTTGTGGCGCGAACAGGGAATAAAAATGATGAGCCCAGTGCAAATGGTGCTCCTTACGACCTATCGAGTGAGTGCGGATGGGAAACGTCTCTGTAACACTATTGGGGTGCAATTGTGGACATTGCCTGAATTGATATCACTGGTATGCGATGCTGCTCCAAATGATGTTTTTGACAATAATGCCGGGGCGATTCGATTTGTTACCGCACGTTTTCGGGCATGGTGGATGGATCATCACAATAACCGCTTGGCAGTTCCGTGAGGCTTGTGGTTTAAATTTATAGGTTCGTGTAAACCTCAGCTCCTTATCAACAAACTCCTTGATGCACGTGAGTTTGAATATTCGCGCGCTAGGTTTTTCAGGGGTGGCGCTCGTTGCGCGAGCTTACCCTGGCTACCGGCTGTGATCCCCTCCGGGGTCGAGACTCCAGTTGCGGCGCAACTGGGCTACGTGGCTGGCAGCAGTTGTGCGGCGTCGAAGTGGACGTTGCCGCTGGCTCCGGTGGTGCGGAAGATGATGCGGATGATGTTGCTGAGGCCGGGGTGTTGGGCGACTGATCAACCACCGTCATGGCTTACATCGAAGACCTCAGCACGGAGACTTACTGCGGATGGATGCACAAGGACATGGCCTGTCTTTCGGTGGGATGGCTGGGCTGCACGGTGCCGGCTCTGGGTGAGCTGGAACCGCGCTATCTGGCGGTGCTGCGGCGCTATGCGGACCATCATGCCTTCATGGATGGTCTGATGGGAAACCATGCCTGCGAGATCTGCGGGAAGGGCAAATTCCACGGGGAGTTTTGGATTGAGCTTTTCGTGCCGCAGGTGGACCGGCGGGTGCGTTTCGTGCTGCCAATGGGGGTGTTTCATTACATCGAGGCGCATGGTTACTGCCCGCCGCCTGAGTTTCTCAAGGCGATTGAACCGCTGGCGGTGGAGCTGGAGGTGGAGGCGGCACTTCTCCCACGCGCCGAGTTGCCGCCTGTCACGCAGATTTCAGCCCCTGAGTGACTTGGCAGCAAGGGACAATGAGCAAGAGCGGGCCCATTTGCTGGCGGAGGTTCGTTGCAGACGCCCATTCTTCGCTAAAGCTACGAAGGGCAGGCATGCTGGTGAGCGCGGTGTGTGAAGACGGCGCCCATTCTTCGCTAAAGCTACGAAGGGCAAACTGGGTTTGCTTTCCGGATTGCATGCGGCTTTCCAGGGGTGGTGCTCGCTGCGCGAGCTTCGCCCCTGGCTACCGGCTGTGATTTGCCTTCGGCTGTCTTCGCTTCACTACGGCTCCTCCGGGGATCGGTGGGATGAAACGGGAGCCGTGGACTCCGGCGGATTGCAGGCAGGAGTGCCCGCATCACTTATGCCCAGTTGCGGCGCAACTGGTCTACTTTATTTGCGCCGGGCGCCGTAAAGGGGGTGGCGTTTGTCGTGACGAACGGTGAGGATGCGCACTCGATCTGCGAGGATGCGATAGCAGATGGCATACGGGAAGCGCTTCAAGTGTGCTTTCCGGCGGCCAAAGGGTGCCAGGGGGAATGCCTGTGGAGTTGTGGCGATCAATCCCAAGGTTCGTTCGACTTCTTGGAAGAACTCATCTCCCAGCTTTTCTTTGCGCTCGTCATACCAAGCGCAAGCCTGATCGACCTCGTGCTGAACGGCCTTGTGATAGGAGAGATTCACGCCTTACGCCTGGCTGCAAAATGGGCCATGAATTGCTGATGGCTGATTTCCAGAGAGGGGTCTTTGTCGAGCTCTGCTTCGCGTTGATTGAGGACTGCCTCAAGGTCGTCTTCTTCAAGTTCATGCGGAGGTGTGCCAACGGAGTCCCACAGGCCTGCGGCAATCCGGCAACGATCTCCGGGAGTGAGCTGCAGGGCGGCATCCATGATGGATTCATAGGTGGCGATCATGGGGTATTATGGGTGCAAAAAATGGGTGGGGCAAGCCTGAGTGGAGGATGGAGTACAACGGCAACACGGAAGGACAGAAAGGACAGAAGAGACTGAAAGGACGGCGGATATTTGGTGGCTGTTGATGTGCAAGCCTTGGAGTGGGCAGTCGTGGGGCTTGGGGAGACTGTGATGTGCGGCGGTGGAGCGTTGCAGACGCTGCTGGTGAGCGCGGCGTGTGAAGAAAGTGCTGGGTTTGCTTCCCGGATTGGAATGTGGCTTTCCAGGGGTGGCGCTCGCTGCGCGAGCTGACCCCTGGCTACCTTCTTGGACCCCTCCGGGGTCGAGACTCCAGTTGCGGCGCAACTGGGCTACTTGGCTGGGATCAGTCAACGCGAATGGGGAGGAATGTCCGCGAATTATCGCGAATTCAGAATCAGACTCCAGTTGCGGCGCAACTGGGCTACTTGGCTGGGAGGATTTGAACGGCGTCGAGGTGGACATTGCCGTGGGCGTTGGCGGTGCGGAAGATGACGGCGGATTCTTCGCCGGCGGTGAATTTGTAGGTGCCGAGGGAGTAGGCGCCCTGAGGGTCTTTGGGGGCTTTGGTTTGATCGACGGTCACTGTCTTTTCGCCGTCGGCGGTGAGGAGGGTGACGGGGGCGGTTTTGGCGCGGTTTTCGTGGGGCTGGAAGTAGATGCGGACTTCGTAGCTGCCGGTCTGCTTGACGCTGAAGGCGAAGCGGGCGCTGGCGGTTTGGTCGGAGCTGTAGCTGTAGTATTTGCCGACGTAGGGCTTGAGGCCTTCGCCGTGGGCCCATTTGCCGGTGAGCTCGGCTTCGGTGTCGTCGATGACGATGCCTTCGAGTTTTTTGGGGTCGATGCTGTCGGCGGAGGTGCCGGGAGGTGGGAGGTCGGGGAGTTTTTTGGCGTTGGCGGGGAGGTAGAGGGAGCCTTCGAGGGCATCTCGGCGCATGGCTCCGGGCTGGGACATGAGGTCTTTGAGGATGTCGAGGTATTGCTCATAGACGCCACGAGGGGAGGTGTGGTGGCGGACGCAGATCCAGGCGGCTTTGCCGACGACTTCGCCCATCATGCCGCAGGTGCGCATGACGCGGGTGGAGCCGAGGGCGTGGCGCTCGACGGAGATGGTGCGGCCGGCCATGAAGAGATTGCCGATGTCTTTGCTGTAGAAGCAGCGGTAGGGGACGGGGTAGCCGTTTTTGCGGTCGGTGTGCTTGCCGAATTCGGCGCGGCTGATGAAGGGATTGTCGGGGAAGTTTTTGGCGTACTGCTCTTTGGGATAGTGCAGGTCCTGGTCCCAGGTGGTGGGGACGCAGCCGTCGGGATGGATGATGCCTTTGACCATGTCTTCGCCGTTGAGGATCATATCTCCAACGATGCGGCGGGATTCGCGGGGGCCGCCGATGTAGGCGAGCCAGGTGAGATCGAAGTCGGCGTATTTGTCTGCCTTGAGGGTTTTGAGGGCGGAGACGGCGCCGTAAACGGCGCGGAAGTTGTGGTCGCGAATGAGTTCGAGGTCGTTGATGGGATGCTTGTCGAAGCCGCTTTCCCAGAACCATTCGCCGTGGACGTAGTCTTCGGGATCTGGGACGGGGGTGTAGCCGAGATCGTAGCCTTTCATGTTTTCGGCATTCTTTTTGCCGACGGGAGCCATGGGCTTGGGCTCGGGGAAGTCTTCGAGCGTGAGGGGAAGTGCCCAGGGGGTGGCGGGCCAGGTGACGGGCTTCTTGAGGTTTTGCATGACCCACATGTTGCTCATGCCCATGCGGCCTTTTTCTTCCATCATGAACTCGGCTCCGGCGAGTGCGCCGACGCTGCCGTGGCCGGTGCAGTCGACGAAGAACTTGCCGACGAAGCGGGTTTCCTTGCCGGTCTTGGTGTCGAGGCCGATGACGCTGCGGATGTTCTTTTTGTCGGCGGTCATTTCGACGCCGTAGACGTGGGTGTTGAGGTGGAGGTCGATGGTCTTTTCGGCCTTGACGGTGTCTTCCTTGAGCTTGTCGTTGAACTCCTGGGGTGTGGCGGCGGGGCTGTTGCTGGCGCGGTCGGCGAATTCTTCGACGATCTCGCCGAGGTGGGGGTAGAGGCCGCGGCGGGTGCCGCCCATGGCCCAGACCTGGATTTCGCTGGAGCCGTTGCCGCCGAGGACGGGGCGGTTTTGAACGAAGGCGACTTTGAGGCCCTGGCGTGCGCCGGAGATGGCGGCGCCCATGCCGGAGTAGCCGCCGCCGATGACGACGAGATCGTACTCAGTGGTCTCGGGGGCTTTGTCGGGGAGGCCGAGGAGCTGGCGACGGAGCTTGTTGGTGGCGGCGAGGTCTGCGGGCGGGGTGAAGCTGTCGTCTTGGCTGAGGATGATGGCGTCCACGCGGCCATCGAAGCCGGTGAGGTCGTGGAGGCTGAGGGTGGTTTTGCCGGAGGTTTTGACGGGGACGGCTTTTTCCCACTGCCAGTCTTTGCCGGTGGCGCCGAATTCGTGGTCGAGCTTTTTGCCGTTCACGCTGATCTCGAAGCGGCCGGGGGCGCCTTTGGCGTCCCAGGGGCCGACCCAGTTTTTGGTGCGGGCCCAAAGGGTGTAGGTGCCGGCGGGGAGGTCAATTTCGGTGGAGGCGTCTTTGACGGGCTTGCCCATGCCGTGGGCCATGAGGTAGGGGGAGCCCATGGCATCGATGAACTGTGTGTCGAGCACCCAGCCACCGGGAGTGGAGAAGGATTCGGCTTCGAGCCAGAGCGGCTGAGCGCTGGCGGAGCCGAGGGTGAGGAGGGTGGCGAGGAGGGCGGATTTCATGGTTGAGGGCTGTTTTAAACGGGAAATGGCCCGTAATGCAATCATTGAGTCTCTGTTACGGTAACACGAGGAATGACGAATGGGGGCTTTGATGCTGGCGAGAGCTTTTGGTCGGCCCCCTCACCCCAACCCTCTCCCCGAAGGTAACGATGCGTTTTTGGCGTGTGCCTGGGGCGGGGAGAGGGAGAGCCTGATTTGGCGTCCTGAATTGATAGGACGCCACGCACTTTCACTTACTCGGATTTGAGGGAGGCCATGTCGATGGAGAAGCGGTATTTGACGTCGCTTTTGAGGAGGCGGTCGTAGGCTTCGTTGATCTGCTGGATGGGGATGATTTCGACGTCGGAGGTGATGTTGTGGGTGCCGCAGAAGTCGAGCATTTCCTGGGTTTCGGCGATGCCGCCGATGAGGGATCCGGCGAGGCGTTTGCGACCGAAGAGAAGGCCGAAGGCGGAGACTGGGAGGGGCTTGTCCGGTGCGCCGACGAGGGTGAGGGTGCCGTCGATTTTGAGGAGGTTGAGGTAGGCGTTGATGTCGTGATCGGCGGAGACGGTGTCGAGGATGAAGTCGAAGCTGCCGGCGTGCTTTTGCATGTCGGTGGCGTCGGTGGAGATGATGACTTCATCCGCACCGAGGGCGAGGGCGGAGTCCTTCTTTTTGGGCGAGGTGCTGAGCACGGCGGTGTGGGCACCGAAGGCGTGAGAGAACTTCACGCCCATGTGGCCGAGGCCACCGAGGCCGATGACGCCGACTTTTTTGCCTTTGAGATCGCCCCAGCGACGCATGGGGGAGTAGGTGGTGATGCCGGCGCAGAGCAAGGGGGCGACTCCGGCGAGGCTGAGATTTCCGGGGACGCTGAGGACGAAGTGCTCGTCCACCACGATGCTGGAGGAGTAGCCGCCGTAGGTGACGGGGGCGGTGCCGTGTTTGTCGGGCGAATTGTAGGTGAAGACGCCGTGCGGGCAGAACTGCTCAAGATTGGCCGCACATTGCGGGCAGGTTTGATCGGAGTCGACTAGGCAGCCGACGCCGACGATGTCGCCGCGTTTGTGTTTCTTCACGGCGGAGCCGACCTGGGTGACGCGGCCGACGATTTCATGGCCGGGGACGCAGGGGTAGGTGGTGGGGATGGCGCTCCATTCGTTGCGGACCTGATGGAGGTCTGAGTGGCAGACGCCGCAGAAGAGGATTTCGATTTCGATGTCGCGGTCGGTGGGGTCGCGGCGCGGGATGCTGGTGTGGGCGAGCGGGGAGGTGGCGCTGGAGGCGGAGTAGGCTTTGGCGGTGGGCATGACGGGAGGGGAGTTAGGAGCTGGGTTGAGAGAATTGATACTGCTCGTCGGTGACGTGTTCGAGCCAGTCCACGACTTTGCCGTCGAGGCTTTCCTGGATGGCGATATGGGTCATGGCGGTGGTGGGCGAGGCGCCGTGCCAATGCTTTTCTCCGGGCGGGAACCAGACGACATCCCCGGGACGGATTTCTGCGATGGGGCCGCCGAGGCGCTGCACGCGGCCGCAGCCGGAGGTGACGATCAAGGTCTGGCCAAGCGGGTGCGTGTGCCATGCGGTGCGGGCGCCGGGCTCGAAGGTGACACAGGCTCCGGCGGCGCGTGCGGGTGAAGATGGCTGGAAAAGTGGATCGATACGCACAGTGCCAGTGAACCAATCGGCGGGGCCTTTGCCGGAGGGTTGTGAGCCGTTTCGTTGGATTTCCATGATTTTGATTTCTTCGCGGGGTATACGTTTGTGAGTGGCCGGACGTCCGGTTAAATATGCGGGCCATGGCAGTGAAGCGACGCAACGCAGCGGCTGCAACACCGACATTGGATTCAATGGGTGAGCATGTGTAGAGTGCTGGATGGCACGCGCTTCTTTGAACGACATCGCCCTCAAGCTCGGCATTTCCAAGATGACGGTCTCGCGCGCCTTGCGTGGAGGGAAGCATGTGGAGGCGGCTTTGAGGGAGAGGATTGTGCAGACGGCGGAGGAGATCGGCTACCGGCCTGATCCTGAGATCGCGAAGCTGATGACGCACATGCGGCGCACGCGGCGTGTGGCGGCGCCGCTGACGCTGGCTTTTGTGTGGGCGGAGCGGAGTTCGCAGGAGATGGAGCGTTCGTCGTGGTCGCAGCAACTGGTGCTGGGGGCGCACCGGCAGGCGGCGAAGCTGGGCTTTCAGCTGGAGGAGTTTCACCTGGCGGCGCGAGGGATGACGGCGCGGCGGCTGTCTGACATTCTGGAGGCGCGCGGGATTCCGGGGTTCATCCTTTCGCCGCTGGTGTCGCGCAGCCGCGGGCATGTGTCGATGGCGTGGGAGAAATTCAGCAGCGTGGTGATCGGCCTGGGGTATGCGCGGCCGCAGCTGCACCGTGTGCATCACCATCACTATCTGGGCATGATGACGGCGCTGCGGATGCTGAAGAAGCAGCGGTATAAGCGCATCGGCTTTTACTGCGGCAGCACGATCAATGAGCGGATGTTTCGAGCGTGGTCGGCGAGTTTTCTGGCGCATCACCCGCTGGCGAAGCCGGGAGAACTGCTGGCGCTGCGTAAATCGATGAGCCGCACTGATTTTCTGCAGTGGGTGCGCACGGCGAAGCCGGATGTGGTGATCGATGGAGGTCATCTGGTGAAAGACTGGCTGGCCACCCTGCCCTCCTCGCGCAGACCGGATCATATCTCGCTGGGCTGGCGGGCGGACATGGCGGAGGTGGCCGGGATCGATCAGCAGGCGGATGTTCTGGGTGCGGCGGCGGTGGATCTGCTGGTGACGCAGTACCAGCAGAATGAGCGAGGGATCCCCGAGGCGCCGAGGATTGTGATGACGGAGGGCGTGTGGCGGGGGGCCAAAGGCTAGAGGCCGATCCGCTGAAAGGAGCGTGCAAGCCATGAGGCCAAGGCATCAAACGAGGCTCATAAATATAGCGATTTAAGGGGAAAGATCGCCCGTTATAGACGGGCTTAACGGGGGATAGTATCGGCGCTGGAAAAAGCCGGAGCCAATAACTCGTTACATCATTGTTTATCAGTATTTTAAAACATTTATGAACCCATTCCAACCGGCCGTTTACGTCTTATCTTGTGGCGCCCTTCCTTCCACACAGCGGCGACCAGTGGTGCCGGGGATGGGTGCAAAAACCCCTTGTCGAGGGTATATGAATAGACCGGGGTCTGTGGCTTCGTATCGACCAAGAATGGAATTACTGCATCTCGCTTCCCGGAAATCACTTATCTATGCTGGCTTGGCGGCCAGCCTCCTGTTTAGCGGCTGCCACCCCAAGGAGGCTGAGCACGAGGAGAAAGAAGAGGAGCCGCAGCTGATCCTGACGAATCCCATCAAGAGGGATACGCTGGTAACGCGAGAATACGTGTGTCAGATTCGCTCCTGCCGCAACATTGAACTCCGGGCGGTGGAGCGTGGCTATCTGCAATCCGTCTTTGTGAAGGAAGGCCAGCTCGTCAAGGAGGGCGATCCGATGTTCAAGATCCTGCCGCTGGTGTACCAGGCAGAACTGACCAGCGCCGAGGCCGAGGCTCAAGTGGCCAAGGTGGAATACGAAAACACCAAGAGGCTGACCGACAGCAAGGTGGTGTCTGATAAAGAACTGGCCATTTCCAAGGCCAAATGGGAGCAAAAGGTGGCTGTGGTGAACCTAGCCCAAGCGCATCTTGGCTTCACCAACATCAATGCCCCCTTTCCGGGGCTGATGGACCGCCTGCACCTGCGGAATGGCAGCCTGGTGGATGAGGGGGATCTGCTGACGACCCTGTCCGACAACAGTGAGATGTGGGTCTACTTCAACGTGCCTGAGGCGGAGTATCTGGACTACATGTCTGAAGAGCAACCGGACGAGCGAAAGAAAGTGGAGCTGCTGATGGCGAACGGCAAAATCTTCAATCAGCCAGGAAGAGTCAACGTCATTGAAGCGGAGTTTAACAACCAAACGGGAACCATTCCGTTCCGTGCGGATTTTCCGAATCCGGACCGCCTGCTCCGCCATGGCGAGACTGGCAACATCCGCATGAAGAAAATGGTCAAGGATGCGTTGCTGGTGCCACAGAAATCGACGTTCGAGATCCTAGACCATCATTACGTGTTTGTGGTCGGAAAGGACAACATCATCAAGCAGGAGCGAGTGCACGTGGTCGAAGAGGTGGAGGACCTTTTCATTATCAGCTCAGGAGTTTCGCCTGAAGACAAGATCATCTTTGAAGGAATGCGGCAGGCCAAGGACGGCGAGAAGGCAGGAGAGTACAAGTTTATCAAACCAGAAGAAGCCTTCAAAGATTTGAAGCTCAAGGCGGAATAAAAGAACTGACCATGTTTACCAATATCCTGAAGAGGCCAGCATTGGCCATCGTGATTTCCCTGATCATTCTGTTTTTGGGTGGTCTTTCAATCGTAACACTGCCGATTTCACAGTTTCCCAACGTAGCGCCCGTACTGGTGACAGTGACGCTCGATTACCCGGGAGCGAGCGCCAAAGTTCTCGAAGAATCCTGTCTCATTCCGCTGGAGCAGTCGATCAACGGGGTGCAGAACATGAAGTACATGGTGTCCAGCGCCGCGAGCTCCGGGGAGGCGGTGATCCAGGTGTTCTTCCACATGGGCTCCGACCCCAATCAGGCGACGGTGAACGTGCTGAACCGTGTGAATGCGGTGTCGTTCCGACTGCCGCCGCTGGTGGTGCGAGAAGGCATCATCGTGTGGAACCTGGCGCCGAACATGTTGATGTATGTGAACATCTACAGCAAAGACAAGAACGCGGACATGAAGTTTCTCTTCAACTACGCGTACATCAACCTGTTCCCGGAACTGTTCCGCACCCGCGGCGTCGGATTCGTCAAAATCCTCGGGACACGTCAGTATGCTATGCGTGTGTGGCTGAAGCCAGACCGCATGCGCGCCTACAACGTCTCGAGCGAGGAGGTGATGAAAGCTCTGCGAGAGCAAAGCATGATCGGTTCGCCAGGTCGAATAGGACGAGCGGACAGCAAAACGTCTCAAGCGCTGGAGTATGTGCTGGTCTATTCAGGACGATTTAACACGGCAGAGCAGTACGGGAATGTCATCCTGCGAGCCACTGAAAACGGCGAACTGCTCAAGCTGAAGGACGTGGCCGAAGTGGAACTGGGCAGCGAGTTCTACGACCTTTATTCCGACCTCGACGGGGATCCATCCGCCGCGATCATGATCAAGCAGAGTTATGGCAGCAACGCTGCGGAAGTGATCAAGGAGCTCAAGGCCAAGCTGGAAGAGGCCAAGGAGAAGCAATTCCCGCCTGGGATGGACTATAAAATCAGCTACGACGTCTCCAGCTTCGTGGACGCCTCCATCCATCAGGTGCTGCACACGCTGGTGGAAGCTTTCGTGCTGGTGGCGCTGGTGGTGTTTGTGTTCCTTGGCGACTGGCGTTCCACGCTCATCCCGACACTGGCGGTCCCGGTCTCCCTGGTGGGCGCCTTCTTCCTCATGCAGATGTTTGACGTGAACATCAACCTGATCACGCTCTTCGCCCTGGTGCTGGCCATCGGCATTGTGGTGGACGACCCCATCGTGGTGGTGGAGGCCGTGCATGCCAAGATGCATGGCACGTTTTTATCGCCCTACAGGGCGACACAGATGGTGCTCCACGAAATCGCCGGCGCCGTTATCGCCATTACGCTGGTGATGACAGCGGTGTTCGTACCTGTGACATTCATGTCAGGTCCTGTCGGGGTCTTCTACCGGCAGTTCTCCATCACCATGGCGTCAGCCATTATTCTCTCCGGCGTCATGGCGCTGACGCTGACGCCGGTGCTGTGTGCGATGATCCTGAAGAAGACGGATCATCATCACAAGCCGCGGGGGCCGATTGCGTGGCTCCTGGGAATCTTCAACTACTGGTTCGACAAGGTCACGAATGTGTATGTCGCCCTGCTGAGGCGGATCGTTCACCGCCGGTTGCTGACATTCGCGGCTCTGGGAGGAGCGTCAGCGATGATCTATTTCATCAACGCGACACTGCCCGCCGGATTCATCCCGACGGAGGACCAAGGCATGATTTATGCGATTCTCCAGACCCCTCCGGGCACGACTCTGGAGCGAACCTATGCGAAATCACGGGAGCTGATGAAAGTCGCCAAGGAGATCGAGGGCATTCAATCAGTCTCCACGCTGGCAGGCTATGAAGTGCTTACGGAAGGTCGCGGATCGAATTCGGGCACCTGTCTGATCAATCTGGAGAACTGGGAGGAGCGCCATCTGACAGCGCCGCAGATCATTGCGGAGCTCAAGGAGCGGTGCAAAGAAATCTCGGGCGTGCGCATTGAGTTCTTCGAGCCGCCGGCGGTTCCTGGCTACGGTGCGGCGGGCGGCTTCTCCCTCAGTCTTTTGGACAAAACCAACTCCGGTGACTATGACAAGCTGCAGGAGGTGAATGAAGAGTTCATGGAGAAGCTGGCCAAGCGCAAAGAAATCCGCGGCTTGTTCACCTTCTTCAGCGCCAACTATCCCCAGCTGGAGGTCGTCATCGACAACAAGATCGCCATGCAGAAGGGCGTCTCCATTGGCAAGGCCATGGACAATCTCGACATCATGGTGGGCAGTACTTACGAACAGGGCTTCATCTTGTTCAACCGGTTCTGGAAGCTGTATATTCAGGCCCATCCGGATTACCGCAAGCTGCCGAAGGATCTGCAGGACTTGTATGTGGCCAATGAGAAGGGCGAGATGGTGCCCTACTCAGCTTTCATGACACTCGTTCCCAAACTGGGGCTGAACGAAATCACGCGTTACAACGCCTATCCGGCCCCGAGCATTCAAGGTGCTCCCGCCGACGGCTTCAGCAGCGGCGAAGCCATCGATGCCATCAAGGAGGTGGCGAAATCGCTGCCACGCGGCTACGACATCGCCTGGGCGGGCCTCTCGTTCGACGAAGCGCAGCGGGGCAATGAAGCCGTTGTCATTTTCGTTGTCGTGCTGCTGTTCGTTTATCTGGTGCTGGTCGGACAGTATGAAAGTTTCACACTGCCGCTGGCGGTGATTCTTTCCCTGCCTGTCGGGGTGATGGGTTCCTTTGCAATGCTGAGAGCGATGGGACTGAGCAATGACATTTATGCGCAGGTGGGTCTCATCATGCTTGTGGGCCTTCTTGGAAAGAACGCGATCCTGATCGTCGAGTTTGCCCAGCAGCGTTACGGCGAGGGGCTGACCATCCTTGAGGCTGCCATTGAAGGCGCCAAGGTGCGTTTCCGTCCGATTTTGATGACCTCCTTTGCCTTCATCGCGGGGATGATTCCTCTGCTGAGGGCGCATGGTGCGGGGGCCATCGCCAACAAGACGATTGGTGCCTCGGCGGCGGGCGGGATGTTTTTGGGAACGGTTATCGGACTGCTTGTCGTTCCGGGACTTTATTATATCTTCGGCACGATCTCAGCTCGAGGCAAACTTCTTCCAGATGAAGATGACATGCCATTGAGTGAACTTGGAGAGTACGGCCACGGCCATCATGAACATGCAAAACCTGAAGAACAGACTCCTAGCATTTAATTTCGTTTGTCTAACCGTCTTGGTGCAGGGGTGCTCTTCAGTGCTCCATCGTGGCCCGTTGCCATCGAGTGATCCGCCTTTGCCTGCCAACTTTCCGGACACGGCAGGAACGAAGAACTCCGGCGTGATCGGATGGAGGGAGTACTTCAAGGATCCGAACCTGACCTCCCTGATCAGCACTGCTTTGCAGAACAATCAGGAACTGAACATCCTGCTGCAGGAGATTGAGGCATCGAAGGCTGAAGTGCGTGCGCGCAAGGGTGCTATTCTCCCGTTTGTCTCAGGAGGCACCACAGCAGGTCTGGACAAAGTGGGTCGCCACACGGCAGCCGGAGCTGCGGAGGACAACACCGCAAACGAGATCGCCGCAGGAAAAGCCATTCCCACGAACACTCCCAACTTCGTCTTCGGAGGGACCTTTGACTGGGAAGTGGACATCTGGAGGAAGCTGCGCAACGAACGTGATGCCGCGATCCTGCGCTACCTGGGCACCCAGGAAGGACGGAACTTCATGATCACGAACATTGTGGCAGAGATTGCCCAGACCTACTATGAACTGGTGGCGTTTGACAATCAGCTGATCATCCTCAATCGCACGATTGAGATTCAAAAGAATGCGCTTGAGGCCGTGAAACTGCAGAAGGCAAACGCACGTGTGACGGAACTCGCCGTGCGCCGTTTCGAAGCGGAAGTGCTCAAAAACCAGAGCCGACTCTTCAAGATCAAGCAGCAGATCACGGTGACGGAGAACAAGCTCAACTATCTGGTGGGCCGATACCCCCAACCCGTCAAACGCAGGTCCGAAGGCTTTGACCAGCTGATGCTGAGCCGCATCAACACCGGACTGCCTGTTCAACTCCTGAGGAACCGTCCGGACGTTCGCCGGGCAGAGCTGGAACTGGCGGCCACCGGACTGGATGTGAAGGCAGCAGCGGCCAGATTCTACCCTTCTCTGAGCATCTCAGGAGCGCTGGGCCTGCAGTCGTTCACCTTGAGCTCGGCGTTCAATGCGCCGGCATCTGTGATGTATGCGGCTGCGGCCAACGTGATGGCTCCGCTGATCAACCGAAGCGCGATCAAGGCGGCGTTCCTCGGCGCGAGTGCGCGGCAGATCGGCGCGATCTACACCTATCAGCAGACGGTGCTGAAAGCCTACATCGAGACGGTGAACCAGCTGGCCCAGATCAAAAACTACGGCCAGAGCTACGATCTCAAGGCCCAGCAGGTGGCGGCGCTCAACGACTCCATCAGCATCGCCGGCCAGCTCTTCTTCAATGCCCGTGCGGACTATACCGAAGTGCTCTTCACCCAGCGAGATGCGCTTGAGTCCAAGATGGACCTGGTGGAGCTGAAGCAGGAGCAGCTGAATGCGTTTGTGAAGGCCTACAAGGCTCTCGGCGGCGGTTACAACCGCGCGGCCGGCGGCTCTGGCAACTCCACCAAAATGGCGGTGCCGAAAGTGGTGGGTGAGCTGAAAGGTGGCAGTTAGGCTGACACTGGTTTGACCCGCGTTTCGTTAAGCAGGGTGCGTCTATTGCACCTTGCGCAATATAGACTGACAAGAAGAGCCTTCCTTGTGGAAGTGGACTCGGCACCTGAATGCGGCAAACTTGCGGCGGAGCTTATTGCAGACGCTGCTGGCAGGCTTGAAGTGTGGCGGAGTGCTAGGTTTGCTTCCCGGTTCTGATGCCAGGAACCAGGGGAACACTCGCTAAAGCTCGGCCCCCTGCGCTGTATGACGGAAGGCCGTTGGCCATCAAGGCAAGGATGTCTGTCTATTGTGCAAGTCTCAACAGGGCGATAGCAGAAATTCGTTTTCCACCTGGAAGCCCACAAAGCTGATTCCTTCCAAAGAGGGCATGGGTTCTGGCGGCGGCGGACTGGGGACAGTCTGCCCTACCTGCGCCGATGGCTCCGCGCTTCGGCACGGCTCACATAAAACGCAAAGGTTCTTGTTTTGCCAGACAGGATGGCTTTGGTCGTGGCCCACCATGAAACCACGCCTTCTCCTTGCCGTACTCGCCCTGGCCGTCTCGATTCCTGCTTTCGCTGCTGACTTTGTGTCACTCTTTGACGGCAAGACGCTGACGGGCTGGAAGAACCCGTATGAGTGGGGCCAGATCGACATTGTGGACGGGGAGATTCATCTGACGGGCGAGAAGAAGTTCTTTGTGGTGACGGAGAAGACGTACGGTGACTTCATTTTTGAAGGCGACATTCTGCTGCCTCCGGGCCAGGCGAACAGCGGCTTCATGTTCCGGGCGCATGCGGAGAAGAACAAGGTCTTTGGTTATCAGGCGGAAGTGGACGGAGATGCGAACCGCAAGTGGAGCGGCGGCTTGTATGATGAAGGGCGGCGCATGTGGTTTGCGAGTCCGATCAAGGGCAACAAGGAAAGCGAAGCGGCCTTCCGCGCTCGGGCGGGCGATGCCTTCAAACGCAATGACTGGAACACGTACCGCATCGAGTGCCGCGGGAAGAGTCTGAAGATTTTCGTGAACGGGGTGCTGACCACGGATGTGGAGGATGACAAAGATGCGAGCGGGGTGATCGCCATTCAGCATCATGGGGAGAAGGGGCAGACGTATAAGTTTCGGAATCTGCGGATTCAGGAGCTGAAGTAGGGAGCGACGGGGCCGGATGGAGCTCTCGACGACATGCGGTTTCGAAGTTGATGAGACGTTCGATTTTGCCGCAAAGGGGCAGAGATGCAGAGGGAGCAGAGAATGAATCCCATCTCTGCCGTCTTTGCCTCTTTGTCTTTCTAATGTGAACCGAAGACCCCATGCGCGCTCGTTTTGCGAACGGCCATGAGTGTGTGGTGGGGTGAAGCGGCGCGTTCCTTGTTCCGCAGGAACAAGGCTACTTTGTTTTGCCTGAGCAGTGGCTGGCATGGCCCAACCATGGAGAGCTAGAGGCCCATCATCGCGTCCAGCACGAGGCGGCAAAGCTCGGAGACGGTTTTGCCATCGGTGTAGTGATTGACCATGAGGGCGTAGCAGTATTCCTCGCCGGATTTGGTTTTGGCGTAGCCGGTGTAGGTGCGGATGCCGGACATGGCACCGATCTTCCAGGTGAGGCCGTTTTCGGAGAGGAGGGAGGCTTTGTATGCGATCCCCTGCGGGCCGGTGCCTGCGAGGAACTGGAGGCGCGCGAGATCGAGGGGACGAATGAAGTCGGCGCGGGAGAGGCCGCTGCCGTCTTCCATGCGGAGGCCGGCGAATTCGAGGCCGCGGGTTTTCCAGTGTTCGCGGATCACTTCAGCGGATGGTTTGCCAGCCTTCAAGCCGAGCATGCGGAAGACGCATTCCGTCTCCTGATTGTCGGAGACTTTGTGGATGCTTTTGATGATGTCGAGCAGAGGCGGGGAGTCGTGTTTGAGCAGTGAATGACTGGCGGTGGCTGGGACGATGCTGGTGGCTACTCCATTGCCACTGCTTTTGACAGGGCCATTGCCACTGCCGCTTTTTTTGGCGGGGCCGGCGCCGGTGGCTGGGCTGCCCACCTGGATGCCGGCGTCCAAAAGTGCGGTGCGGAAGTGGTGCGCGGCAAAACGGGCGGGATCTGGCACGGCACCGCGGGCTTGGAATTTTGCGGCTCCCAAAGGAACGGTGCCGCGCAGGTAGATGGCGGTGGTGTTTTCGCCACCGTGAATCATGACGCCATCGCCCGAATCGGCAGGGCCGGTGGTCACTTCATTCTTCCAGATGGCGCCGGGGACTTCGAGATTGATGCCGAGCAGTTGGGCGGGAGAACCCACCTCGGGCCCTGCCTGAAACATCAGGATGTAGCGGTTGTGGTTGAGATTCAGCCCGGCGACGCCGCTGCCGTAGCCGTTGCCGATGTCGCCCCAATTCCAGAAGTCGCCGTAGAGGCTGCCGCTGAAGAAGCTGGCATCGACACGAATGGTGCCGGTGATTCGAACGAGGCCGCGCTGTTTGAGATCGGCGGCCCAGGCTTTCAAATCGTCGAGCTTCAGCATGGGATCGCCGCCGCCGACGATGACGAGATCGCCTTTGATGACACCCTCCTGGATGGGTGCGGTGGATTTGAGTTCGGTGGTGAAGTGGAAGTCCGGCCCGAGGATTTCCAGAGCGGTGGCGGTGGTGAGGGTTTTGAAACTGGAGGCCGGAATGAGGGCCGTGCCGGCGTTTTCATCCATGGTGACCGCGCCTTTGCTGTCGATGAGGCAGAAGCCGATGGAGGTGCCGGTGAGCACGGGATTGGCGCGGGCTTCCTGCAGCAACTTGGCGACGGGATTGAGAGGAGAGGGAGGCTGAGTGGAGGGGGCTTCTTGAGGTGGGCCTTTCTCTGTGGGTGTGACCGTGGGGACTTGGGGCGAAGGCAGGACAGCAGGAGGCTTTACCTGGGGAAGCGCAGGGCGAGAGGGTGAAAGGTCAGCTGTCCCTGAAGGTGCCGCGTGAGAGCCGACATCGCGCCGCAGTAGGAGCGAAGCCGCCAGCGCCGAGGCGAGCAGGAGAATGACAATGTTTTTTAACATGTGCCGAGTGTAGCCTGAAACGCGGAAGCGCCAAGCGAGGGGGCTGGGAAATGGAGAATGGGAAGGCGGCGAATTGTTTGCCCGCTGTTCTTCACTTGCCGTACCCACTGAGGGGACTAACATCGCCTTCATGTTCGAACTGGCCCCTGAAAAATGGACGATGCAGGGAATTCTGTGGGGGTTTTTTGTCTTTGGTGCGCTGATTGCAGGTGCCGGGCTGATATGGACCGCCAGCACGGCAAGGTTTCTTTACGGCTCTGAAAAAACCACGGGCGTGATTGTGGATGTGGTCGGTATCCTGAGCACGCGGAGCCCGAGTGAATCGCCGCAGGCGAAGCAGGTGATCAGCTACTACCCGGTGGTGGAGTTTCGTGATGCGGGGGGAAGTGCGCACAAGGCCCAGTCATCGCGGGCGGCGCGGTCCGATCATTTTAAGCGTGGTGATGAGGTTGGCGTTTATTACGATGCCCAAGATCCCGCACAGATGTTCATCGAAAACACGTGGATGCTGTGGTTTTCCCCGGGGGTGATTTTGGGAGGAGGGCTGTTCTGGATGATCGCTGTGGGTGGCATGATGATGTTGAGCAAACGATTTGAGGTGGGCTTTGCCCAAGACAAAGCCCGGTTTTACAGCCAGGTGGCCGACTCAGACCCAGCGAAACCCAACAACGAATCTTCCCGCCGATGAAACCCGAGAAAGTGAAGTTTATGCTGATGGCCGCCGACATGAAGCGGGCGGTGGCGTTTTACCGCGATGTGATCGGCCTGGAGGAGATCTTTGTGAGTGATTTCTGGACGGAGCTGCGGTTTGGGGATGCGATCATCGCGCTGCATGGCGGGCATGATGGCTCGCGGAATCCGACGGGGCTGAGCTTTCAGTATGAAGACGTGCTGGTGATGGCAGAGAAGATCGCCGGAGCAGGGGCGAAGATTTTGCAGTCGCCGCAGCAGCGTGAGGGGGAGCCGATTTTGCTGGGGGTGTTTCGGGATGCGGAGGGGAATGAGGTGTTTATGACGCAGTATGTGGGGTGAGAGAAGTCGGGGTGGGGAGACCCCGACGCCTGTGGGGGGGCTGAATTCGGCTTTCGGCGTGGTTCCCGGCGTTGCATGGGGCGGCGGGTGCGTATTATATCCACCCCCCACCCATGCTGACGTCCTTCATTCCCACGCTTGATGCCCTCCCGGCGCGTAAAACGCCGCTGATGGAGCGGTTTGCGGCGCTGCTGGAGCCGAAGGGGCCGGCGCAGATTGAGGCGATGGCGAAGGAGTCGCGGATGATCACGCGGCGGAATTTTGGGCGGACGATGAGGCTGTTTGCGCCGCTGTATGTTTCGAATGAGTGCGTGAACAACTGCAGCTACTGCGGATTTTCACGCGACAACAATTCGATCCTGCGTGTGACGCTGACGATCGAGCAGGTGGTGACGGAGGCGAAGCATCTGGTGGCGCAGGGCTTTCGGAACATCCTGCTGGTGGCGGGTGAGCATCCCAAATTTGTGAGCGATGGCTACTTGGAGGAATGCATCCGGGCGATTCGTGAGTTTGTACCGACGATCGGCATCGAGGTGGGGCCGATGGAGGTGCCGGAGTATGAGCGCATGGTCAAGGCGGGCGCGGAGGGCCTGGTGGTGTATCAGGAGACCTACGACCGTGAGATTTACAAGGACATGCACACGGCGGGTCCGAAGAAGGACTTTGACTGGCGGCTGGCGTGTCCGGAGCGTGGCTATGCGGGCGGGTTTCGCCGTATTGGCATTGGCGCGCTGTTTGGCCTGAGTGACTGGCGGCTGGAGGCGCTGCGACTGGCGGCGCATCTGGAGCATTTGTACAAGCACTGCTGGAAGGCGAGCTTCACGGTGGCGTTTCCGCGGCTGCGGCCGGCGGCGGGTGGCTTTACACCGATGACGGATTTCCCTGACTGGGCGCTGGTGCAGACGATCTGCGCCTACCGCATCATCTTCCCGGAGGTGGGGATCATTTTGAGCACGCGTGAGTCCGCGCCGCTGCGCGATGCGCTGGCACCGCTGGGGATCACGGTGATGAGCGCGGGCAGCCATACGGAGCCGGGTGGCTACACGGGCGCTGGGAATGATGACCTGCACCTGACGGTGAAGGGCAAGCGCGTGGAAGTGGAGACGAAGGCGGAGTCGAATCGTGCCGAAGGGCAGTTTGGCATCGCGGATCAGAGATCACCACAGAGTGTGGCGGAGATGCTGCGGCTGCAGGGGCTTGATCCGGTGTGGAAGGACTGGGATGCTTCGATCCTGGCGGCTTAAATGACGACTTTTGTTATGAAGATCACTTTGAACGGAGAGAAGCGTGAGCTGGATGGACCGCAGACGGTGAGGTCACTGCTGGAGATCATTGGACTCGGTGGCAAGCCGGTGGTGGTGGAGCAGAATCAGGTGGCGCTGCTGCCGAGGGAGATTGATGGGGCGAGAGTGAACGATGGGGATGTGATCGAGGTGGTGCAGATCACGGCGGGAGGGTAGGCGGCGGCAGAATGACGAATGACGAAGCCGGAATGACGAATGTCCAAGAGCTTGGGGGAGGCACAAGCAAGGGGTGCCGGTGGAGCGGGAGGATCGAGGACGAGTAGGAGGACGAGGACGATTTTGAGCTAGCGGGAGACGCCGGGGTAGCCGTGGCCGCTGGAGCAGAGGCGGAAGAGGTGGTTGCAGACTTCGTGGGCGGAGAGGATGCCGGTGCGGGGGAGCTGATCGAAGTCGCCGATGAGGACGGGCCAGTCGGCGCGGTCTTCGGGGATGCGGCCATGGGAGCCTTTGACGAGGGTGGCGTCGAGGGGGATGACGTCCATGAGCATGCGCTGGCCGAGGGCTTTTTTGGCAAGCTTGCCGGCGATCTTGAGCTTGGGCCACTTGATGGCGGGATCGAGGAAGAGCTCGGCGGGGTCGTAGCCGCACTTGCGGTGGATGTCGACGCAGCGGGCAAAGTCGGGGGCTTTGCGGTCGTCCTGCCAGTAGTAGTAGGTGAACCAGCTTTTGGCGTCGGCGACGGCGATGAGATCGCCGCTGCGCTCGTGGTTGAGGCCGACGAGGTGTTTTTCCATCTTGCCGAGGACCTGGGCGACGCCGGGGGTGGCTTCGAGGGTGGCGCGGACGCTGGCGAGGAGGCTGGGATCGTTGAGGTAGATGTGGGCGATCTGGTGGTCGGCGATGGCGAAGGCTTTGGAGCCGCCGAGATCGAGGGTTTCGCGGCCGAGTTCGTCTTTGATATTGAGCCAGCCTTTCTCGCGGAAGACGCGGTTCAGGTGGACGGGCTGCTCGACGTCTGTGATGCCGTATTCGGAGAGGAGGACGACTTTGATGTTCCGGGTTTCGTAGAAGCGGATGAGATCGCCGACGACGTTGTCGATCTGGCGCAGGTCGAAACGGATTTTCTCCATGTCGATACCAACGCGCTGGAGATTGTAGTCGAGGTGGGGGAGGTAAACGAGGGAGAGGCCGGGCCAGTGTTTTTCCTCGATCCATTTGGCGCTCTCGGCGATCCAGATGGAGGATTTGATGTCGGAGCCGGGGCCCCAGAAGTGGCGGAAGGGAAAGGGGCCGAGGTCTTTTTTGATGCGGTCCCGCAGCGGCATGGGCTGGGTGTGGATGTCGAAGACTTTGCGGCCATCGGCGGGGTAGAGCGGGCGCGGGGTGATGGAGATATCCGCGGTGGAGTACATGTTGAACCACCAGAAGAGCTTGGCGCAGGTGAACTGGGGATCGACGCGGCGGAGGGCCTCCCACAATTTTTCGCCCTGCATGAGCTGCTCGGGCTGCTTCCAGAAGCGGTGCTCGGCGTAGTCGCGGTCATACCAGCCGTTGGCGACGACGCCGTGGTCGCGAGCGAGCCTGCCGGTGAGGTAGGTGGCCTGGGCCGTGCAGGTGACGGCGGGGAGGACGGGCTCGATGAGGGTGGAGCGGTTGCGCTCAACGAAGGCGCGAATGGCCGGGGTGTGCTCGCCGATGAGCCTGGTGGTGAGGCCGACGACGTTCAGGATGGCGGTGCGCTGCATGACGAAGTTTCGCTGTTCTCGGTTTTTAGTTCCCTGTTGTTAGCATGGGAACCGTGAACTGCGAACGGAGAACTGGAAACCTCAGTAGAGCATCGCGGCGGCGACGTAGGCGATTTTGCAGATGAAGTGCAGCGCCTGATCCTGAACGAAAGTGGTTCTGTTTTCGCATTTGGCGAAATCAATGAGCCAGTGCAGGACGAACTCGATGGAGCCGAGAATGAAACAGCCGGTGATGGCCCAGACGGCGGCGGCATGGATCAGGCAATGGGCAGTCATGCACCAAGGCCAGATCTGCACCGGGCGGGAGGGATCCTGCAATTTGTAGAGCAGGTGGCGGTTTTTGCAGGTGGAGAGGAATTCGCCCTGCAAAGGATAGTCCATCACCGCATGACCGGCAAACAGGAGGAAAATGACCTGGATGGCTTCCAGCCAAGTGTGAGGAGGAAAGGGCAGCAGGCCGGACATGTGGAAGTTTTCCATCGTGAAGGGCGGACTGCAACGCACGATTCAATCGTGCGCAAAACAATCCGCCTCACTTTCATGGCTTAGGCGCTGTAGAAGGCGGCGATCTTCTCATTCACCGCGCGGAGACGGTGAGAAATGGTGCGGCCGACACCGATGAGCAGCCAGGCGGCGGCACGCGGGTATTCGTTGATGTAGCTTTCGAGGGTGGCGCCGTCGATGCGCCAGACCTGGGAAAACTCGACAGCGGTCACGCTGGCGCTGGCGACATTGGGGTCGAGAAGGTTGATTTCGCCGATGGTTTCACCTTTTTGGATGGAGCCGAGGAGAACTTTGTGGCCGCCGCGCATGGCGGTGGCGTGGAACTTGCCGGAGACGACGAAGAAGAGGCTGTTTTGCTGCTGGCCTTCCTCAATCAGGTGCTGACCGGGCTGCACTGGCAGGAATTCGCCGTAGCCGCTGAGTATGTCGCGATCCTCGTCACCAAGAGGTTCGAGGATGCCTTGGGCCGGAAGTTTGGGAGACGAGAGTGAGCTCATGGGAATCGGTAAGAGTGAATTAAGCAGTCTTTTTTAAGCGGAGATGCTCGGAATGGCAAGCACGCTGAGCGAGAAGCCACGGAATCCCCCCCTGCAACACTGAAATTGTTACATTTGCCGGAAAGGAGCGCGATCCAGCTTTTCCACCCACTGTGGTCGTTCACGTCTGCGAAGTATGTACATCCTAAATTTTGCTGGATTTCCAAGGGCCCCGGTTCAGAATCAATGCCTCACTTCAACCAGCCACCCAGACCCTATCCATGTCCGACTCTTCCTCCTCCAAATGCTGCGGCAGCCTCAGTTACGATTTTGCACATCTTCTGCTCCGTCTTTGGGTCGGCATGCGCCTGTTCATGGCAGGTCTTGACAAGTTTCGCTGGGGCAACGGCCCGACGGTGAGCTTTGGTCTGGACAATTATTCGAAGAAAACCGGCCCGCTGGCCAAGCTGATGACGGACAACAGCTTCATGCCACAATGGGCATGTGACGCATTCGCAGCCACGATCGGCTACATTCTTGTGCCCGTCGGCATCTGGGTGGCGATTGGCATTTGCACTGAGTTTGGCCTGCTGGCCGCCGGTCTGGTCTTCCTTTCCCTGGGTCTGGGACTTGCCGCCCTGCCGGATGACACGGAAGTGGTGAGCAACATCGGTCTTTCCATTCTGATCGTGGCCGCCGCGCTGGTGACCTCGAAGGCAAAAACCTTCTCGATCGACGGCATCCTTGGCCGCAAGAAGGCATAACCACGACTTCACGTCGTCATTGGCAGTGAACCCACACGCCTGATTGCACCTATGAATTCCCAGCCTCCCTCCCCTTCCCCAGCGCCACTGTCCCGTTTCATGGACCGTCGCGGCTTCCTCCGTACCAGTGCTCTGACGAGCAGCGGAATCTATCTCGCCACCAGCAAGAGCGCGATCGCGCAAGCGACCGAAAAAGGCCGCACGATCAAGTGCGCGCTCGTCGGCTGCGGTGCGCAGGGCAACGCGCTCCGCGTGGCCTCCAAAGACGTTCCTGGCATCCAGTGGGTGGCCATGTGTGACATCTGGAAGTTCTCGATCGCGAAGACGCGTGGCGGCTTCCTCGGTGAGAACAAGCACCAGGTGGAAGGCGAGATCAAAATCTACGAAGACATCAACGAGATGCTCGACAAGGAGCCGTCCATTGAGGCCGTCTTCATCGCGACGCCGGACTTCATGCACGCCCCGTATTCGCGCCTCTGCCTTGAGAAAGGCAAGCACGTGTATTGCGAGAAGATGATGAGCAACACGATCGAGGGAGCACGCGACATGGTGCGCGCCGGCAAGGCGAACCCCGGGATCTTCCAGATCGGCCATCAGCGCCACTCCAATCCGCGCTACATCAACCTGCGCGACAACGTGATCAAGCCCGGCAAGATGCTGGGCCGCATCACCCATGCTTACGCCCAGTGGAACCGCGGTGTCTCCGGCAGCGCCCCGCAGGGCGCGGTGAAGGGCTACGAGATTCCTCAGGATGTGCTGACGAAGAACGGCTACGGCAGCCTTGAGGAGTTCCGCAACTGGCGCTTCTTCAAGAAATACGGCGGTGGTCCTCTCTCCGATCTCGGCGCGCATCAGATCGACATGTTCAACTGGATGTATGAGTCCACTCCGGTGTCGGTCATCGCCTCAGGCGGCGTGGATTACTTCGATGGCACGGAAGGCCGGCCGAAATTCGAACTGCCTGACAACATGATGTGCATCTACGAATTCAAGACCCCTGCCGGTGCCCTGCGCGCCTACTATCAGGTGCTGACCACCACGGGTTCCCAAGGTGCGTATGAAAAGCACATGGGCATCGGTGGCACGGCGATCATCTCCGAACTCGACACGAACGGCAACCAGCTCTACGCCGAACCCGGCCAGGACTGGGAGTCATACGCCCTGGGTGAGAACCCGCCGATCATGAAGGCGGCGGACAAGGCGAAGAACAAGTTCTGGGAACATCCCCGTGACTGGGAAAAGCCGAAACCACCGTCCTACGGTGCCGTCAGCGTGGCCGACGTGCGCGAGAGCAAGGCCCTCTCCCAATGGGAGCTGGCCCGCAAGCTCAAGGTCAAGCCGCACACGCCGCATATCGCGAACTTCATCGAAGCTGTGCAGGCCAAAGACCCCGCGCACCTGACCTGCAACGTCGAAGCCGCCTTCCGGTCCTGCGTCACGGTGCTCAAGGCCTACGAGGCCACCGCCGCGGGCGGCAAGTACATCTTCAAGCCCGAAGACTTCCAGGCGTGATCTGCCGCGGAAATTCAACATTCACTCAACCTCCAGCCAAGTTCCCCATGAAAAATACCCTCCACATCCTGACGGGCCTCGCGCTCGCCCTTAGCCTTGCCTCCTGCGGCAAGAAAGAAGAAACGAAAGCCGCAGCAGCAGCCGCCCCAGCAGCTCCTGCTGGTGATCTTGTCGAGATCGCGCTCGAGTTCCCGAAGCCCATGTTCATCGGCACCCCGGTGCCTGCTGAACTGCCGAACCTTGAGAAGGCCGACCCCAGCAAGGTGGTCAAAACCATCATGGTCCCGAAAGGCACCACCAACCTTGCCAAAGGCAAGCCAGTCACCAGTTCTGACAGTGCGCCGATCATCGGTGAACTCAGCCTCGTGACCGACGGCGACGCCGACGGTGCTGACGGCTCCTTCGTGGAACTGATGCCCGGCAAACAGTGGGTGCAGATCGATCTCGGCGCCGAGTCGAACATCTACAAGATCGCCATGTGGCACTACCACAAGCAGGCCCAGGCCTACATCGACGTGGAAGTGCAGGTGTCCGACGATCCTGAGTTCAAGAAAGGCGTGACCACCCTGTGGAACTCCGACCACGACGACTCCTCCCAGATGGGCAAGGGCAGCGATCCAGCCTACGTGGAAACCAACCATGGCCGCGTCATTGATGCCAAGGGCATCAAGGCCCGCTATGTGCGCCTCTGGAGCAATGGCAACACGAGCAACGACATGAACCACTACTGTGAAGTTCAGGTCTATGGCACGCCTGCCAAGTAAACAGGGCTGACAGAACTGATTGAATTAGAACCGCCGTGCAGCACTGCTGCACGGCGGTTTTTTGTGGTGCTGGAAGGCGTGGGGGATTGCGGCGCTTTTTCCGGAACCGCCTCAATCCAGAGCATATTCAGTTATAGCAAATCGCAAAACTCATTTCCGGATCGAGCAGATGGAGGCGGTCTGAGAGGCCGATGACATGAAGTGGTTGAGAGCGTGGCAGAGACGGTCTTCGAGCTCCGCGCCGCTGCGTGCGATCCAGTCGGCAAAGAAGTCGGCCTTCAGGCGCAGCCACAGCCGCTCAATAGGGTTGAAGTCCGGGCTGTAAGGCGGCAGGAACAGCGCTTCGAAGTGGTGCCAGTTGAGCGTTTTGACCTTGTGCCAGGAGGCGTTGTCGAGCACCAGCACCCGGCGCAGATCCGGTTTCGCTGGCACGCTGCGCGCCAGTTCGTCAAGCCAGCACTGGAAGACAGCGCCATCGACGCCATCAAACATGAGGCTGAAGAACTCGCCGCTCTGCGGACAGACGGCTCCTACGACGCTGCGGCGGATATGCTTGCCGAGATGCGGCACCTTGGGCTTGCTGCCCGGCTGCACCCACCGGCGTCTTGGCCGGGGATCGCCATCCACGCCGCACTCGTCACCGAACCAAAGCTCGACCTGTGGGTCTGCGGCCAGTGTGGCGATCTGCGTGCGGAAGCTCTGGCGCTGCGCCTCACGCTCGGGTTCATCCAGCAGGGGCAGCGGCCAGGGACGCGGCACGCGCAGGTGAAAGTCCAGGTCATGGAGATAGCGCACCACGGTGCTGTAGCTCAGTTCGGCCTGGAGCCGCCCGAGCAGCCAGCCGTGGACCTTCACGCCAGTCCAGTGCTCCATGGCCGCCTGGGCGGGGTCTTTGAGCACGGGCACCAGCACCTCTTCGAGCCGTTGCAGGGCGATCTTGCGTCTTCTGCCTCCCGTGGGTTTGCTGATGAGCGCGTCGATGCCCCCATGGTTGTATTTGATGATCCAGAGCCGAACCATGCGCTCGCTGCGGCAGAAGGTTTCGCAGACGTCCATACGGCCCATGCCTCGCAGCAGGCAGCGCATGGCGGCCAGCCTGATATAGCTGCGCTTGTTGGGCGCGGCCTCCATCGCCGCCTGGAGTTGCTCCAGCGTGGCGTTGTCCACATCAGGTCTGAGTTCTTGCGCTCTCAACAACCATCCTCAAAGCACTGCCGCACGTTTTGTACAGCACCTTTTGCTCCGCTATCCGGAAATCAGTTTTGGAAATCGCTATACTATATAGCCTGATTCGCTCATACCATTCAACGATACAAAGCGATTCCCCTCACCCCGGCCCTCTCCCCCGACGAAAAGGATTCGGTGTCGTCGTGCATCAGGGGCGGGGAGAGGGAGAGCCGCGTAGGCTGTCTTGGATTTATCGGATACGAAATTATTTAAATCGCTCTAGGCGGTGTTTGAAAACCCTCGATTGCCCAAGGAAAGCATTTGTGGCATGAGAGAAAACCGATGAAAACACAACGCTTTGCATGGTGGGAGCCGCTCAAAAAGCGACTCAAAAAAATGGTGCTTTGAACATTGGCGGCCGTCCGCGAGCGTCGCTGGATCTTGTTCTTGAAGGCTTGTTTTACCGGCTGCGCAACGCGGGTCCTTGGCGTGACCTGCCCGAATGTTTTGGTCCTTGGCGCACCATCTATGGCTGGCATCGGCAGTGGGCGCGCGAAGGTCTCTGGAAGCGCATGCTCACCATGGTCTCCCGCAAAACCAGGAACCGCATCAGGCTTGTGGATGGCACGCATGTGGTGGTTCATCAGTGTGCTGCAAATCCTGCAGGTGGCGCAGACAAGCAGGCCATGGGCAAAACGCGAGGAGGCCGCAATACCAAGATCATGGCCCTTACTGATGGGCGGGGGCTTGCAGTGAACCTGCTGCTCATCGCAGGACAGGCCTATGAAGGGCACCATGTTCTGCCGCTGCTGGGAAACCCTGCAGGGCTGTGCGTGGTTGGCGACAAAGGCTTCGACAGTGACAAGCTACGTCAGCAGCTTCAACTGCTCGGGGCAACCCATTGCATTCCACGCAGAGCCAGATGTGGAATCCAGCGCAAGGTCAGCCGTAAACTTTACCGACAGCGCTATCGCATTGAGAACTACTTCTGCCGTCTGAAGCGCTGGGCTTGTGCCAGCACTCGGCGAGACAAACTCGCCGCACATTTCCTCTCGCTCATCGAGTTTGCTGCCGTCATCGACTGGCTTCAATACGGCCGATGAGGGTTTTCAAACACCGCCTAATGCCGCCAAGCATTCGTCGTGACAGCAAAATGTCTGGGGGTGAACGATGAAGAGAGGTTCATCATGCGTGGTCATTTGTCCACGGGTCGGCGGACCTTGCGCTGGCAGATTCTTGACCGTCTGGTGGCAGGGCCGCCTCTGCGATCTGGACACACACACTCGTCTGACCAGTTCGGCTTGAGCAACTCCCTCCATAAGGCCCCTGCGAAGCCTGCAGCACCATGAACAGCGTCGCCGTGTATTCCTGGCACAGAGCCGAGCTGATGCGCATCGCCCCGGCATTGCCTCACGGCCTTGTCCGGCGAAGCTTCTGCAATGGCCAGACGCTCCTCGGCCAGCAGCGAACAGGCGATCATCATAGCGACCACCTGCTGCGCCGCCGTCTCGGTACACTGCCCTGCCAGCAGGGTGCCCTGGTTGACCTGCATTGGAGCTCCTTGTAAAAAGACTCCTGCTTCCAGCGCCGCGCCTAGAGCTCCAGCAATTGCTCCGCAACAGGATTCATGGGAATCCCATTTTAACTGCTGGCAATGAACATAAAAAAGGAGGCAGTGCCTTGCGGCACTGCCCCCCCGAGTAACTCAACCAACCTTGATCAGAAGCTAAATGAAGCGCGGAGTCCGATGTAGTGGGCCTGCACGGCTTGACGGAAGAACTGGCCTTGGTAGTTCAGCAGGAGGCCGAACCTAGGAGTGAACTGGAAGTTCAGGCCAGCACCAGCAACCATGTAATCCTGGCCCAGGTTCCGTTGCGCAGAGTTGGGCGTGAACGGCTGGTTGATCAAGCTGACGCTCGTCTGATTGTCATACTTGATGTTCTGCCGCTCATAGCTCAGGCGAACCTGTCCTGTGATCATGGCGAAGTCGGTCTGAACCTTCTTGCTGAGCGTCCAACCCACACGGGAGATCAGGGAATCATAGTTGCGGGAGTTGTAGCGGAGGGCCGCGAGACCACCGTTAGACTCGCTGAACCCATCAACCGTTGCATGCATGTAGTCCACCCCAATGAACGGCCCAGTGACCAGCGTGTTGCGCTGGAAACGGAAGTTCCATCCGGTGTTGAACTGCACCGCGTGAGTCTGTGCATTCGTATTGCCATTGGCGACTCCGAAGCCGATTGTGTTACGGTCGGTATCGATGTCGAAGTTGCCGTAGCTGTAGAGCAGGTCAGCCCAGAATGCCTTCTTCACATACGAGCCATAAGCGCTGAGAGCGATGCCGGACATCCTCAGCTTGCCGACATCGTCGCTGAAGTCCTGATAAGACTCCAGCCAGTTGGCGGCGAAGCCAACGGTGAAGTTGTCGGTGACCTGGCGCTCAAAACCCACGCCACCTGTCCAAGTGTCAGAGTTGAAACCTGCCTGCTGAGGGCCACGCGCAGAGACGTGGACATTGGAGTAGTTCGCATTGACGAATGCCTTCCAGTCATCAGAATCGGTGGCGACCGTTGGGCTGAGAGACGGTGCCTTGTCTCCTTCGCCTGATTCCATGGAGGCACTGAGGCTACCGTCATAGCCGCGTTCGCCCCAGCCGGCGCGCAGGAAGAACAGGCGGCCGTTGACGTCACTCAACATGCTGCCAGCAGCCGAAAGGACGGACTGGCCCATGATGTTTGACATCTGGATACCGGTGATCGTGTCGATCACGGTGTAGACACCGGAGACTTGGTTGAAATTACCAACCTGGGTAGGCGTGAGGCCAAGGGCGGCATCATTGAGGCCATTGAAGCCATTGGCATTGATACCGATGGTGCCAGTGATGTTTCCGGGGCCGTTTGCAGTGGCCATGTTAACCAGCAGCCAAGAGTCGCCACCGCGGAAACCGGTCAGGCCAAGCGGATTGCCAATCACGAGAACACCACCATTGACGCCCGAGGCGAGCGTGCCAGTGAGGTTCAGGCGGTCGGAGGAGCCAAGGATGCCCTGATTGTTGCCGAGGCCGGCACCGGTGAAGAGGTCCACGTTCAGGGTGCTGCCGGCGGCCATGGTGATGGCCACGTTGCCGGGATTGCTGATGCTGAGGCGTGAGGCGACATTTGCAACCGTAGGATCTCCCACGCTGATGGAACCACCAGCCAGAACATTCACGCTATTGGCACCCACGAGTGCGATTCCGTTGAGGCCGCCGTTGTTCACGGTGGCACCTGCGAGAATTTCAACAGCGCCGGCACCGTTGCCGATGTTGTAAGAGCCCGCGTTGGTGTGAGTTCCGTTCACCACCAGCGTTCCACCGTTGATGGTGGTGGTACCCGTGTAGGTATTGATCCCAGAGACGACCTGAGTGCTGGTTTCGTCCTTGATGATGCTGCCGGTGCCGCTGATGACGCCGGTGAAGTTAGCACTGGCCGTGCCATTGGTGTCCTGACCGGTGCCAAAACCAATCGTCAGCGTGTTCGCGTTCAGATTGATGGTGGAAGCCTGGCCCGCGACGGAGGTGATGGAGGCAGTGGACTGGCTGGCTCCAAGAACCAGGTTGCCCACGCCAGCATCCATTTCGATGCGGGTGCGGCCGTTGAGCGTTGGCAGGGCGTTGGCGGCGTTGGCGTTCACCGTGGAGCCGTTGCGGATGAAGGTCGGGCCTTCATAGGTGTTGGCCACGTTGAGGTTCACCGTCGTGGCGCCATCGACAATGAGGTCGTCATTGAAGAGGTTGTCATTGTTGCCGCTGATGCCAGCGGTGTTGATGGTGATGGTGCCGCCACCGTTGAGGGTGAGGTTCACATTGGTCTTGTCGATACCACCGGTAAGCGTCAGGGTGCCTGCACCGTTGGTGCTGATGGTGGAAGCCGTCTGGACTGTGATCAGTCCGGCGAAGCTGGAGGAGCCGTTGAGAGCCTGGGTCAGAGCACCAGGAGCGCCAGCTGTGCCAGCACCATTGATGTTGAGCGGCTCAGCACCGACAGCGATACCGTTGGCGATCAGGAGGGAGGCGCCGTTGGCGACCGTTGTGCTACCAGCGACAGAACCAAGGGCGTTGGTGCTGCCTGCGATGAGGATGCCTGCGTTGACGCTGGTCGTTCCGGTATAAGTGTTGTTGCCGGAGAAGATCTGCGTGCTGGTGTCGTCCTTGATGATGCTGCCACCCACGCCGCTGATGACGCCGGTGAAGTTAGCATTGGCCGTGCCATCGGTGTTCTGGCCGCTGCCAAAGCCGATGGTCAGCGTGTTGGCGCCGAGGTTGACCGTGGAGCCCGCGTTCACCGAGTTCAGCGAGGCGATGGACTGGCTGGCTCCAAGAGCCAGGTTGCCCACGCCAGCATCCATTTCGATGCGGGTGCGGCCGTTGAGCGTTGGCAGGGCGTTGGCGGCGTTGGCGTTCACCGTGGAGCCGTTACGGATGAAGGTCGGGCCTTCATAGGTGTTCGCAGTGTTCAGGTTCACCGTCGTGGCAGCATCAACAATGAGGTCGTCATTGAAGGCGTTGTCATTGTTGCCGCTGATGCCAACGGTGTTGATGGTGATGGTGCCGCCACCGTTGAGGGTGAGGATCACATTGGTCTTGTCGATACCACCGGTAAGCGTCAGGGTGCCTGCGCCGTTGGTGCTGATGGTGGAAGCCGTCTGGACCGTGATCAGGCCAGCGAAGCTGGAGGAGCCACCGGCAGCCTGGGTCAGGGCACCAGGAGCGCCGCCTGTTCCAGCACCATTGATGTTGAGCGGCTCAGCACCGACAGCGACACCATTGGCGATCAGGAGGGAGGCGCCATTGGCCACCGTTGTGCCACCAGCGACAGAACCAAGGGCGTTGGCGCTGCCTGCGATGAGGATGCCTGCGTTGACGCTGGTCGTTCCGGTATAAGTGTTGTTGCCGGAGAAGATCTGCGTGCTGAGATCGTCCTTGATGATGCTGCCACCCACGCCGCTGATGACGCCGGTGAAGTTAGCACCGGCCGTGCCATCGGTGTTCTGGCCGCTGCCAAAGCCGATGGTCAGCGTGTTGGCGCCGAGGTTGACCGTGGAACCCACGTTCACCGAGTTCAGCGAGGCGATGGACTGGCTGGCTCCAAGAGCCAGGTTGCCCACGCCAGCATCCATTTCGATGCGGGTGCGGCCGTTGAGCGTTGGCAGGGCGTTGGCGGCGTTGGCGTTCACCGTGGAGCCGTTGCGGATGAAGGTCGGGCCTTCATAGGTGTTCGCGGTGTTCAGGTTCACCGTCGTGGCAGCATCAACAATGAGGTCGTCATTGAAGGCGTTGTCATTATTGCCGCTGATGCCAACGGTGTTGATGTTGATGGTGCCGCCACCGTTGAGGGTGAGGATCACATTGGTCTTGTCGATACCACCGGTAAGCGTCAGGGTGCCTGCGCCGTTGGTGCTGATGGTGGAAGCCGTCTGGACCGTGATCAGGCCGGCGAAGCTGGAGGAGCCACCGAGAGCCTGGGTCAGGGCGCCAGGAGCGCCGCCTGTTCCAGCACCATTGATAAAGAGAGCCTCAGCGCCGATGGCGACGCCATTGGCAAGCTGCAGAGCGGCGCCATTGGCCACCGTTGTGCCGCCAACGACTGAACCGAGAGCGTTGTTGCTGCCCGCGATGAGGATGCCCTCATTGATGTTGGTGAGGCCTGAATAAGTGTTAACACCGTTGAGCACCAGGGTGCCCACGCCAACTTTGGTGAGGTCCGCGCCAACAGCGCCGGAGACCACACCGTTCAGGGTGATGGATCCGGCATGCGTGCCGATCGTAGCAGAGGCAGCGAGAAGCACCGGACCGTCAGCCACTGCGGCGGAAAGAGAGCTGTTCTGCAGCGCACCCACCGTTGCGAGATCACCTGGGCCGGCGCCAGCGAGGGAGAGGGACTCAAGGCCGATGTTGAAGCCGTTTAGATCCAAAGAAGTGCCGGCGTTCACAAAGGTGCCCGCAACGACGGAACCCAAGGCGGACGCATTGCCAACCCGGACGGTGCCGCCTGTGATGTTGGTAGCCCCGGCATAGGTGTTCACTCCCGAAAGAATGAGGGTGCCTGCGCCAGTCTTGTTGAGGCTGAAGTTATTGCCACTGACCACACCAAAAAGGGTGATGTCATCCGCAGCAGTGACCGTGTTGATGATGGCATTGCTGGCAAGGATCACGGCGCCCTGCAGGCTGGCGGCAGCACCTGCGGTGTTGGTGAGGGTTGCACCCACCACGCCCGCACTTCCAAGCTGGACTGATTCCGCACCGATGGCGAGACCGTTGAGGTTCAGGGTTGCGCCGTCGGCGACGAACGTGCCGCCCACCGTGGTGCCGAGAGCATTCACGTTGCCAAGGATCACCGTGCCTGCCGCAATGGTCGTGACACCACTGTAGGTGTTGTTACCGCTGAGAGTGGTGGTGGTGCCGGCCTGCTGCTTCACCAGAGAGCCAGTGCCACTGATCACGTTGCCATAAGTCTGAGTTGCACCATCGAGGACGAGGATGCCATTGTTGACGATGGCGCCAAGGCCCAGGGTGCCGCCGGCGCCACCAAGGCCAAGCTGGAGCGTGCCAGCCGCGATCGTTGTTGTTCCGGCAAAACCGGCGTTGTTGCCCGTGAGGATCGCGGTGCCCGCGCCGCTCTGGAGGATGTTGGTGCCTGCAGCGCCCACGATGTTGCCACCGATGGTGTTGGTTGCGCCAGCAGCAACCAGTGTGTTGAAGGTCGAGCCAGCATTGAGGTTCACGTTGTTATTGAACGCGCTTCCATTGGGAAGCAAAACCGCCAAGGTGGCTGTGCCGTTCACCGTGACTGTGCCGGAGGTCAGGATCGATGTTCCAGCCGTGGTGCCATCACCAATCTGCAGGGTGCCGGCGTTCACCGTGGTGGCGCCAGTGTAGGTGTTGGCTCCCGTGATGATGGTGCGGCCTGTGCCATTCTGGTTAAACACGCCAGTACCGCTGATGATTCCGCTCACCGTATTGATATTCGCGGCCAGGGCGTTGATGGTTCCTGCATTGGCCACATTGTTGCCAAAGGTGCTGTTGGCAGAGAGGTCGATGTTGAGCGTGGCTCCTGCGAGCACAGTCACAGCGCTGGCGGCGGCGATGGAGCCGCCGATGCCGTTGCCAATCTGCAAGACACCTGCGTTCACATTCGTGGGGCCGGTGTAGAGGTTTGTATTGGTCAGGACAGTCGTGCCAGCACCGAGCTGGTCAAAGCCACCCGTGCCAAGGATCGGGCCGGCCACCGTGTTGGTGATGCCGGCGTTGCTGATGCCGCGCACCGAGGTGCCAGCAACAGTGAAGATGGTGTTGTTGATCGCACCGCCGTTGGTGAGGTTGATGTCCAGATTGCCAGCGTTCACAAACACGAGGTTTGGTCCGAGGGCGGAATTGACACCGGGGGTCACGTTGGCGTTGCCGATCTGAAGCACGCCACCATTGATGGTGGTGAAGCCGGTGTAGGTGTTCACACCCGTCAGGATCTGACGGCTGGTGCCATCCTTGGTAAGCGCACCTGCGCCGCTGATCACACCTGCGAAGACGGCGCTGTCGGTGCCGTTCTCGAGTCCGGTAATAAAACCGATGGTCAGCGTGTTGGAGCCAAGAGTGACTTTGGAGGACACCTGGGTGCTGACAAGAGAGGCAATGGACTGACTGGCACCGGCAGGGAAGCCGGCGCTGCCACCGATGTTGAGGATGGAGCCGCCGGCCCCCGCGCTGTCCATGACGACCGCTGTGCGGCCGAAGGCGGTGGGAAGGGCATTGGCCACGTTGGCGTTCAAGATTCCATCACCAGCATTGATGCTGTTGATGGTCGTTGGCCCAAGATAGGTGTTGGCCGCATTGAGGTTGGCGGTGACGCCGTTCACGACGAGGTCGTCATTGAAGCCAATGTTGTTGCCGGAGATGACACCATTCATATTGATGGTGCCAGTGCCGCCGCCCGTGTGGGTGAGGGTGAGGGTGAAGTCGGTCTTGTTGACGGCGCCCACGTTCAGGACGGCACCGTTGCCGTTGGTCTGCATGGTCGAGTTTGCAGCCAGGGTGAGCTGGCCGCCGATTGTTGCCGTGCCGCCCGCCTCCGTGGCGATGGCCCCCATGTTGTTGAAGCCAGTGTTGGTGGCGATGGTGATGTTCTCAGATCCGGTGGTCGCGCCATTGCGGAGGAGGACCGTGCCTGTGCTGTTGATGAGTGTGTCATTGGCGGCCGCGTTGGCGACGCCGAACGGAGTGGCGTTGCCGGCAGCAACGACGAAGATGCCGTTGGAGATGATGCCCTGGCCGGTGTAGTTGTTGGCAACGGTGGTCTGCACGATGCCGGTGCCAAGCTTGGTGAATCCACCTGCGCCGGTGATCTGGCCCGTGATGTTGAGGTCCGGATTTGGACTCACCGCGCCAGGATTCACGGTGATATTGTGGTTGCCAGCAGCGAGGCTGAGGACGTCACCAATGGTGGCAGCGGTGCCGCCATTGAGGGAGGCGGTGATGTTACCATTAAGAACGGTGGTGCCGCCGGTAATCGAGCCGCCGGTCATGCTGATGTCCGCAACCGTGAGGGTGCCGGCGCCAGCCACATTGGCTCCGTTGGCAGCGAGCGTCAGATTGTTGATCGTCTCGTTAAAGCCGTTGCGATTGAAGCGACCATCGGAGTTGATGACCAGATTGGAGGTGTTGGCGATCTGGTCAGCCGCGTTGAGCTGGGTCACCGCGCTGTTGGCGGCGCCGACGGAGTCACCAATGGTCAGATTGCCTGCGATGGAATTCACGCCTGCGGTTTTGCCGAGGCCGAGGGTGCCGTCATTGACGGTGGTCAGGCCGGTGTAGGTGTTTGCAGTGGCACCCGTGAAGTTGAGGATTCCTGAGCCTACCTTCGTCAGGGTGCTGGCACCACCAGAGATGGTGTTGGCAATGGTGATCGGGGCGGCCACATTGGCGACGCCGATGGTGGAGTTTCCGCTGAGATTGACGGTGCCATTCACAGTGGCACCCGTGGCTGCCGCGTTGTTGACCAAGACTCCCGCGCCGCCGGTGCCGGAGCCGTTGATGTCGAGGTTTTCTGAGATCGTCTGGCCATTGAGGTCGAGCGTGGCACCTGCTGCCACAGATGTACCTGCGGCGGTAGTTCCAAGAGCTGTTGCATTTCCCAGAATGACCTTGCCACCGTTGATGGCGGTCGCACCTGCGTAGCTGTTGGCGCCATTTAATACCAAAGTGCCGGCGGTTTGAATCAACCCGCCAGCGCCACTGACAGCACCCGCGATGGTGATCGAACCCGCAGCAGCCGTGGTCGTGAGGGTATTCGCGCCAAGAGCCACCGTACCATTCACGTTCAAGGCACCCGCCGCGGTGGTCTGCCAAACCTGGCTGTTCCCAAGAGTGACGTTCAGGCCGATTGTCTCATTGGCGGCGCTCTGGTTAATAATGCTGCCCGTGTTGGTGATCGCGTTTCCATTCAGTGTGAAGGCACCCGCAGTGTTGTCGAAGGTGATGCCCGTGGTAACCGCTGTCGTGTTGTTATTCGTTAACAACTGAGTGGTGCCCGCGAAGATGATTCCCGAACCAAAATTTGGAAGAACATCCCCGCTCCAGTTAGCGGCGTCAGCCCAGTTGCCTGTCGCGTTTCCCCCATCCCAAGTCTGCCCTGCTTGGACGAAAGGAGCGAGGCTACCGAAGGCAAACAAAGCAGCCACAGAGCTGCCAACGATTTTTCGCAGGGTGTCGGATTTACCGACCCAGTGTAGGATGGTCTTTTGAGGTACCATTTTTAGGTGTGTATTTGGTTTCATACTTTTTACGAGAATTATTATCGAATCTCAACAGCTCTCAGTACTAGGTTCATCACTGACACGAATCGATCGAATCTTACTTTTGCCTGAATCTCAACAATCGAACGTACTAGGCGCAACACCTGTTTGTGTAAACGTTTTTTTTGACCATGACATCCTGTGTACTAATTTTTTCAGCTTTTATCTTTAGTCATTTATCGTAATTACTCGCATTTAAGAAGCAAAACATCCTGATTTTCAACGCTTTAAGAGCACCTCAAGCGGATGCTTGAGGAGGCCAGTTCGTGAAGTTCGGCCTGCGGAGAAAACGCTTCCGCGCTGCTCTCGACCCTGAGATCCGCTTCAAAAGCCTCGCCTCTCTACATACGCAGTCCTGTCAATGCGGAGCCATGTCCGACAGTCTGCTAGACATCCACGACTTTGCCGGCCTTGGCTTGGGCGGCCTGCCATTCTTGGTAGCGCTCCAGTTCGCGCTGCACAAGTTTCAAACAGAAGGCGACGATGGTGGCATCGTCGAGATAGCCGACGCCGACAATGACGTCTGGGACGACGTCGGCAGGATTGAGCACGTAAAGCAAAGCCAGGGAGACTGCGCTGATGGCCCAGTAAGGGATCTCGCGATAGGAACCCGCCCAGTAATCCTTTACCATGCTGAGCATGATCTTTGTTTGCTCGAAGACTTTCTTGAGCTTGGGCAGCTTGCTCTCGATCTCCTGCGCGCGCTGGTTAACCTTGGCTATGTCCAGATCGTGATCGCCATTCGTGGGAGTGCTCATAGGGAAAAATAACCAACGGTGTTCGTGAAGTCCAGCGTGCAGTAAGGCGGCCTGGTGGATGCAGGGTTTATGGATGAAAGCCAACGACAGCGCCGTGTCGCTTCTGAAGGACCCAAAGGACGGAAGCGACTTCAAGGACACCGATTCCATGACCGCGAGATGTTTTGCCGCTGCTCGTGCGTCACACCCAAGGTGGGATGTGAAGATTCTGCTACGTGAGCGAATTTGACATGTCTGCCACTGTCCGAATCATCCACTCAATCATGCCCGCTGAAAAAGCTCAGCCTACCGCCATCGAGACGATTGAATTTTTGACCCGTGAACTCATCGAGTGCGGGCGGGATTTTCATCATCGCGGATGGTCGCTGGGGACGAGCAGCAATTACAGCGTGGTGACTGACCGTGAACCGCTGACGCTGCTGATGACTGGGAGTGGTTTCGACAAAGGACGACTGCAGCCCGACCAGTTTGTCATGGTGGATGAAAATGCGCAGGCGTTGGAGGGGGATTTTCCGAAGCCCTCCGCCGAGGCGCTGCTGCACACGGTGCTGGCGAAACACGGCGCGGGCGCGGTGTTGCACACCCATTCGGTGGCGGCCACGGTACTGAGCGAGCATTTTCTGAAGGACGGGAGGCTGCGGATTGCGGGCTATGAAATGCTGAAGGGACTCGCGGGAATCGGCACGCATGAGAGTGAGGCGTGGATCGAGATTTATCCCAACACGCAGGACATTGCTGCGCTGGCGACGGTGATTGATGCACGACTGCAAGATCCTGCGACCACGCTGCGCCATGGCTTTCTGATGGCGGGCCACGGCCTCTACACCTGGGGGGAGAACCTCGCGGCGGCGCGGAGGCAGATCGAGGTGCTGGAGTTTCTCTTCGAAGTCGTCACACAGAAGCGTTTGCTCTTCGGCTCGTTTTGAGGAGCACTTGTCCCATGGCCTACCTCCGCATTCCTTCCGCAGACCGAGTCATCGACGATGCGGACAGCATCCGCCGTTTTCTTCTGCCCCATGGCATTCATTATGAACGCTGGCCGGTGGCGGGGCGCATCGACCGCGATGCCACGCAGGAGGAAATCCTGGCGGCGTATGCACCCGAGGTGGAAGCCCTGAAGAAAAGCGGCGGCTACATCACGGCGGATGTGGTGAACGTGACTCCGGATGTGCCCAATCTGCAGGAGATGCTGAACAAGTTTAACCAGGAGCACCGCCATGCGGAGGATGAGGTGCGCTTCATTGTGAAAGGGCACGGCATTTTCTACATCAATCCCGAGAATGGGGACCCGGTGTTTTCCATCGAGATCGAAGAGGGTGATCTCATCAATGTTCCTGCGGGCACTAAGCACTGGTTTGACCTGTGTGCCGACCGTACCATTCGTGCGATCCGCCTTTTCCGCGAAAAGGCTGGATGGACGCCGCTGTATACGGGTGATTCGATTGCCAGCGGGTATCAGCCGCTTTGCTTCGGGCCCAATCCGATGGTCGCCAAAGGTTTCCGTATTGAGCAGGCTGCGGCCATCGCCGCATGATCACGTTTGGAGGCAAACTGATCCTGCTGGACATCGAAGGCACCGTCTCGCCGCTGGCGTTTGTGCACGACGTGATGTTTCCGTACGCGCGGCAGCATGCGGGAACTTATCTCATCATGCACTGGAAGACGGCGCTGATCGCCCAACTGGCATGTGATGCCGGTGTGCCAGCCTTTGCTTCACCTGCCGAGGCGGAGGCGGCGGTGCATCGGCTGATGGAAGCGGATGCCAAAGTGACCGGTTTGAAGCAGCTGCAGGGCATGATCTGGGAAGAGGGATTTCGCAATGGCGAGCTGCGCAGCCGGATCTTTGATGATGTGCCGCTGGCGCTGGCGGGCTGGTGCCAGAAGGGTCTGGAGATTCGCATCTACTCCTCCGGCAGCATCCAGGCGCAGAAGCTTTTCTTTGCGCACACGAAGCGCGGGGATCTCACCACGCACTTCGCAGGCTATTACGACACCACGACAGGGTCGAAACGCGAAAGCGCCAGCTACGAGGCGATCGCTGCGGATTGCGGCCTGCCGGCGGAGCAGATTCTCTTCATCAGCGATGTGGTGGAGGAATTGAATGCGGCGCGAAACGCTGGCATGTTCACGGCGCTCGCGGTCCGGCCTGGAAACAAACCGGTGCCGCAGCATGATCACCCTGCCCTCACCTCCTTCGCCGAAATTTCCATTGCATGAACATTCACGGACAGCCGCACCGCTCCATTGAAGCCGATCACGCGTCACGCAGCGCGCGCATCATTGATCAAACCTTTCTGCCGCACCAGGTGGAATGGCGTGATCTGCAGACGATGGAAGATGCGGCCGAGGCCATCCAAGTGATGCGGGTGCGTGGTGCGCCGCTGATTGGTGCGACGGCTGCGTTTGGCCTGTACTTTGCGCTGCGCGACGATGCCACGGATGCGGCGCTGCAACGGGCCTATGAAGTGCTGCATGCCACGCGGCCCACGGCGATCAATCTGCGCTGGGCGCTGGACCGGGTGAAGCGTGTCGTGGCACCGCTTGATATCGAACAACGCGCCGAAGCGGCGTGGAATGAGGCGCTGGCCATCTGTGAAGATGATGTGCGGACGAATCACGCCATCGGCAAACATGGGCTGGAATTGTTTCGAGCGATTCAAGCGAAGAAGGCCGATGCCTCTGCGCCGCTGAATGTGATGACGCACTGCAACGCCGGCTGGCTGGCCACGGTGGACTGGGGCACGGCGATCTCTCCCATTTATCAGGCGCATGATGAGGGCATGAATGTGCATGTGTGGGTGAGCGAGACGCGGCCGCGTGGACAGGGAGCCTCGCTGACGGCCTTTGAACTTAAAGAGCATGGGGTGCCGTATACGTTGATCGTCGACAACAATGCCGGGCACCTGCTACAGCGCGGGCTGGTGGATGTGGTGATCGTGGGCACGGACCGTGTGACGGCGCATGGAGATGTGGCGAACAAAATCGGCACCTACCTCAAGGCACTGGCGGCGAAGGCGCATGATGTGCCGTTTTACGTGGCCACACCGGTCAGCACGATTGACTGGACGATCACCGACGGCATTCGAGACATCCCCATCGAGCAGCGCAGCGCCCGCGAGGTGACGCACATGCCCGGATTGAATGCGGCGGGGGTGCGTGAGGAGGTGCTGATCACCCCGGCTGGAACTCAGGCGCGCAATGATGGCTTTGACGTGACGCCAGCGGCCTTGGTGACTGGTCTGGTGACGGAGCATGGGGCTTTTGCAGCCAACGCCGAGGCATTGCAGCAGCTGCAGGCTTTGATTTGAGCCGGCGAAGGCCCCCGTTTTTTTTTAAGTTTGGGACGGCATTTTGTGAACGGCCTGCGATTCCTTGGGGTCTGTTTCACGAAACCAAGGAGATCATCGCATGAATCGCTGCCTTACGAGTATGTTGACGGGATGGGCGTTGCTCATCGGAACTTCGGGTGTTTTGGCGCAGCAACCGGCGACTCCCTCGAGGGCGATCATCGTCTTTGATGCATCGGGAAGCATGTACGGCCAAGTGCCGGGAGGAGTGAAGATCGACATCGCGAAGAAAGTGGTGAGCGACATTGTGGGCACGATTGATCCGAACATGGAGCTGGGGCTGATGGCCTACGGACACCGCAAAAAGGGCGACTGCGAGGACATTGAACTGCTGGTGCCGCCACAGCCGAGGAGCTCGGCAGCGATCTTGAAAGCGGTGGCCGGTTTGGAGCCGAAAGGCAAGACGCCCCTGACAGCGGCGGTGATCCAGGCGGCCAAGTATTTAAAATTTGAGGAGGCCAAGGTGTCCGTGATCCTAGTCAGCGACGGAGTGGAGACCTGTGACAAAGATCCCTGCATGGCTGCGGAGGAACTGGAGCGACTGGGGGTCGACTTCACCTGTCATGTGATCGGTTTTGACCTCAAGCCGGGTGAGTCATCCGGGCTGGAGTGTCTGGCGAAAAAGACCGGCGGCATGTACCTTGCGGCCAAGGATGCGGCGTCGCTGAAGACTTCGCTGGAAGCCGCGATGAAGCAGGTGGCGAAGCCGGTGACCACGCTGGTGGTGGAGGCGAAGAAGTCCTCGGGGGGAGCCTTGATCGAAGGCGTGAATTTTCAGGTCTTTGCGGAGGGCGGCGGTGAAAACGCGATCGCCACGGGGAGCGGCGGACACTGGAGCACCGAGCTGCCGAAAGCGGGCAAGTACACCCTGAGCGCGAAGCTGGGGGCGAAGTCGCTCGAACTCGATGTGTCGGTGAAGGAAGGTGAAACGGTGACCAAGGAGGTGGTCTTTGCCGAGACCGGATTGAAGGCGGTGGCTTATGATAAAGAGGGTGGAGTGGCGTTTGAGCGTGAGGTGAGCTGGGATCTTTTTGGCCCGGCGGACAGTGAGGGAAATCGCGCCAAGGTTTCCTTCAGCTATGAGGCAAAGCCTTTTCTGCAGGTGGCTCCGGGCACCTACCTGCTGACCGCCACGCGCGGCAACGCCAGCGCCAGTGTGGAGGTGACTGTGAAAGAAGGCACACCGCAGGAGGTGAAGGTCATTCTTGGCAGCGGCAATCTCAAACTCAGCGCCATCAACGCCGAAGGCCTGCCGCCCATCGCCAAAGACGTGAGCTGGGACCTCTTCTCCCCACCCGACGCCGAGGGCCAGCGCAAGAAGCTGGGATTCAGTTACGAAGCCCAACCCAAGATGACCCTGCCCTCCGGCCCGTGCCTGATCGTGGCTACTTATGGCAACGCCAAGGGACAAAAAGAGATCGAAGTCAAAGCGGGAGAGACGCAAGAGGTTGTGGTCTTGATTGGCAGCGGCAAATTGAAGCTGTCCGTCATACTGGAGGAAGGCGGCACTGCATTGACGAAGGATGTGGCCTGGGATGTTTTTGGCGAAGCCGATGCCGAGGGCAACCGGCCCAAGATCGCGAACAGCTACGACGCGCAGCCCACCCTTTCACTGCCCGCAGGCAAGTACCAGGTGGAAGTGGCGGTGGGCAATGCGAAGGGCAAAGTCATGGTGGAGATCAAGGCCGGAGCCACGGTGGAAAAGGTGGTGTCGCTGGGGGCTGGAAGGGTCAAGCTCTCTGCACTCACCACGGAGGGTGCGGATGCGCTTTCCAAAGATGTGACGTGGGAGATTTTTGGTGCTGCTGATGCCGAAGGAAACCGGACCAAGGCTGGATACAGCTATGATCCGCAGCCCGTGGTGAGCCTGCCTGCCGGGAAATACTTGGTGCAGCTGGAATGGGGCAGCGCCAAGGCGAAGCAGGAGATTGAAGTTACTGCGGGCAAGCTCAAGGAGATCCCGATCATCATCAATGCCGGCACACTGGCCCTGAGTGCCGTCATGACCGAAGGAGCGGACCCTGCGCCTGAGGGAATCAACTGGGATGTGTTCGGCGAAGCCAATGCGGAAGGGGAACGCCCCAAGGCGAGCTACAGCTACGATGCGCAGCCTAAACTCCACCTCACCGCCGGCAAATATCTCGTGGTGGCGACACGCGGGGCTGCCAAGGCCCAGGCCGAAGTGGAAGTGCAGGCGGGCAAGATGGCCACCAAGGCCCTGAACCTCAATGCGGGAACGTTGAAACTCAGTTCGAGCACGCCCGGCAGCTGGGACATTTACGGCCCGAAGGATGGCGAAGGTAACCGGAAAAAGCTCACTTACTCGTATGATGCTGAGGCGAAGCTTTTCATCCCCGCAGGCAAGATGCTGGTGGTGCGCAGCGAAGGTGGTAAAAAAGCAGAAAAGGAAGTGGAGGTCAAAGCGAATGCCCTGACGGAGTTGACGCTGGATGCGAATTAATGCTCCTATTTAGGCTTTTGCAGCATTCGACTTGTAATGCATGCGGCATCACAGACGGTGTGCTTCCATATTATGAAACACACCCATCTCATACTGATCGGGCTGCTCGCGGGCAGCATGACATCCTGCAAAAAGACCCCGGAAGGAACCAAAGCCGCCGAGGATACGAAGAAGGCGGCAGAGGCGGTGAAGGAGGCCGTCAAATCGAACGCTGACGCTGCAGCCAAGGACTTGGAACTGGCCAAAGCTGCGGCTGAAAAGAAGGCTGCCGAATTGAAGGTGGCCGCAGAAAAAGAAGCCGCAGCCCTCAAACAGGCTGCGGAAAAGAAAGCTGCTGAAGCAGCGAAGGCCGTGGAAGAAGCGGCGGCGAAGGCTAAGGCAGCGCTGACGCCGGCACCTGCGGCTCCCGCAGTCCCGGCAGCGCCAGTGCCTCCTGCCGCTCCATCAACGCCGCCGGCAGCGCCTGCGGTGCCGAAGTGAGCGTCACTTCAGCATGAATCACGCGAGAGCGTCAGGGGATTTCTCCTGACGCTCTTTTTTATGTGGGGATGGACTGGGCCATCTGGGGCCGCTGCTGTGGTGAAGCGGAGTGCCTTGCAAGCGCTGCTGGTTGCCGTGGAGTGCGGCGGAGTGCTGGATTTGCTTCCCGGATCTGATGGCGGAAACCCAGGGTCGCCTCGCTGAGGCTCGGCTGCCCCTGGGCTATGTTCCGCAGCACCTTTGGTGCTGGTGTGAAGCGGAGCGGCCACTGTCATGGCGCGCTTTTCAGAAGATCTATGTATGCAAAGAGCTCTTCAAAAACAGCCGAGGATCACACGGCCTTCGGGACTTCGAAGCCTGGGCGATACTCACGGGTGAGGAGGGCGAGGGCTTCGGGGGTGGCGGTGTCACCGATGAAGGTTTCCTTGGCGACATCGATTTCGAGCATGGGGCCCATCTTGATGTCGAGCTTGGAGGCATCGAGTTCGTTTTTGATGAGGTGCTGGTGGAAGTCGGCGATGACATCATTCCAAGGCTGGAAGTCTTTCACGGCAGCCTCGGCTTGTTCGCGATTGTACTTCTGGCCGAGGCGGAAGGAGTTGTTGGCGAGGTGGCACCAGGCGCTGGAGAAGTGGATTTTTTCGACTTCACCCTTCAGGTCCTCCTGCTTACGGCTGCGGATGGCGTCGATGAAATTGGCGGCGTGGGTTTTGCCGCCGTCGCCTTTGAAGATGTGGAGCTTTTTGCCTTCAGAGTCGAAGGCGGTGCCACCGCCGCGGCTGCCGGTGTAGTAGCCGCCTTCGCATTCGATGATGAGGAAGGCGCCGGTGCGGCGGCGCAGGTACACATCGGGGGCTTTGATGCCTTTTTGGCGGGGGAGATTGTGGAAGTCGATGATGACCGGGATGCTGCCGGTGTCCATGTAGGCGAAGTGGGTGTTGGGCGTCTCGCCGGCATCATCCCAAGCAAAGCGGCCGCCGCCGGCAATGACGCGCTTGGGCAGAGCGACCTTGTCACGGAAGACGACATTGCGGAGGTCGTCGAGGATGTGAGGGCCCCAGTTGCCCATTTCGCCGTTGCCGGTGTTCCAGTTCCAATGCCAGTCGTAGTGGAATTTTTCGCGGTAGATGGGCTCATCTTTCGCAGGGCCAAGCCAGATGTCATAGTCCACTGTGGCGGGTGGTGTGAGCGGCTCTGCACGTTTGCCGATGGAAGCACGCATGCTGTAGTGATTGCAGCGCACGTATTTGATCTTCCCCATGGTTTCGGCATCGAGGAAGGCTTTGATTTCCTCCTGCAACGGATCGCTGCGCTGCTGGGTGCCGCCCTGCACGATGCGGTTGTACTTGCGTGCGGCTTCGACGAGCTTGCGGCCTTCCCAGATGTTGTGAGAGACGGGCTTCTCGACGTACACGTCCTTGCCTGCCTGCATGGCCCAGATGGAGGCGAGGACGTGCCAGTGATTGCCGGTGGAGACGACGACGGCATCGATGCTCTTGTCCTCCATGACTTTGCGGAGGTCCTGAGTGGTCTTGGCGTTTGGGAAGACTTTCTTGGCTTTGTCCAAAGCTGCCGTGTCGGGATCGCAGAGGTAAGCGATTTCCACGCCGGTGACCTTGGCCATGCGGCCGGCATTGCCCAAGCCCTGGCCACCGAGGCCGATGGAAGCGATGCGGATGGTGTCATTGGCCCCGAGCACGCGACTGGCTGACAGGGCGGTGAAGGCGAGCGCGGACTGGGTGATGAAGGAACGGCGGGAAGTCATGGTTGGAGCAGATTGGAAGCAGGATGTTTTGCCAGAACGAAGCGCTGGCTGCAACTCCTTCGACTAATCCTGCTTTTATCGTCAGCCATTGCCCCCTGAGACAGGCTGCATTGAGGAAGCTGATCAGCGTGACGTCACAATCGCCGGGAGGTGTTTTGATTCCAAATTGGCGCGGTTTTCGCACTCGGCTGCCGGAGGCTGGACAAGCTGATGCCGGTGCCATTAATCTCCAAGCCATCATGAACACCGCTGATCTTGTTTTTGTGGGATTCAATCGTCGTGTGGCCGCGCTTCAACGTCAGAGCGGCGAGATAATCTGGGAATGGAAGGCCCCCAATGGCACGAGCTATGTGAGCCTGCTGCTGGATGGTGGCATGCTGATCGTCTCCGTGGATGGCTACATGTATGGGCTGGATGCAGCCACGGGAAAACAGCTCTGGTACAATCCTATGAAGGGCTTTGGCACGGGAGTCGCTGCGATGGTTTCCGAGCAGGGCATGAGCAGCCATTCGGTGACCGCCGCTGCAGCGGCTGAGGCGGCGCGGCAGGCTAGCCAGACTTCGACATCGTCGGTTAGCACCACGTAACGACTGCACAAAAAAGAGGCCGCATTGCTGCGGCCTCTTCGTGGTTTTGATTGTTGGCGGATGAGGCTTAGCCCACGTCTTCGGCAGGGGCGGCGTCGCCAGCGGCGGCGGCGGCGTCCTTCTCCTTCATGGCGGCCTTGCGGCTCATCTTGATGCGGCCCTTGTCGTCGATGCCGATGCACTTGGCGGTGACGATGTCGCCGGTCTTGACGACGTCTTCGGTCTTGTTGACGCGGAAGTCGGCGAGTTCGCTGATGTGGATGAGGCCGTCCTTCTTGCCACCGAGGTTCATGAAGGCACCGAAGTTTGTGGTGCTGACGACGCGGCCCGTGTAGAGCTTGCCGACTTCAATTTCCTGGGAGGTGCCGCTGATCATTTCGACTGCGCGCTCGATGCCTTCCTTGCGGCTGGCATAGACGTAGACCGTGCCGTCGTCCTCGATGCTAATCTCAGCACCGGACTCGGCCTGGATGGCCTTGATGTTCTTGCCGCCAGGGCCGATGAGCTCACCGATCTTGTCAGGGTTGATCTTGATGATCTCGATGCGCGGGGCATACGGGCTGAGAGGCTTCACTTCAGCGATGGCCTGGGCCATGGCGGAGAGAACCTGGGTGCGGCCTTCCTTGGCCTTGACGATGGCTTCTTCGAGGATGCTCAGAGGGAGGCCGGGGAGCTTGAGGTCAAGCTGGTAGCCGGTGACGCCTTCGGAGGTACCGCAAAGCTTGAAGTCCATGTCGCCGAAGTGGTCTTCGCTGCCGATGATGTCGAGCATCGTGAGGTAGCGCTTCATGTTGTCGCCTTCGAACTCGGTGACGAGACCGACGCTGATACCGCCGACCGGGCGCTTGAGAGGCACGCCTGCATCGAGGAGGGCCATGACGCCGGAGCAGACGGAGGCCATGGAGGTGGAGCCGTTGGACTCCATGACTTCGCTGCTCACGCGGATGGCGTAAGGGAAGACTTCCTTGGCTGGAATGACAGGCTCGATGGAGCGCTCTGCGAGGGCACCGTGGCCGATTTCACGACGGTTCTGACCACCGAAGCGGCCGGTTTCACCGACGGAGAACGGAGGGAAGTTGTAGTGAAGGATGAAGCGCTTGGATTCCGGGCCACCTGCGTAGGTGTCCATTTCCTGGGCTTCGTCTGCTGGAGCGAGGGTGGCGATGGAGAGAGCCATCGTTTCACCACGGGTGAAGCTGGCGGAACCGTGAGTGCGGGGAAGCACGGAGGCTTCGCCGGAAAGCTGGCGGAGCTGATCGATGCCGCGGCCGTCGCAACGGTTCTTCTTGTCGAGGATGGAGATGCGGAAGGCTTTCTTCTGGAGGTAGTCGAAGGCCTGGCTGACTTCGAAGCCGGTGGCTTCCGGGAACTTGGCCTTGATGGCTTCAGCGACCTCGTCCTTGAGAGCGCCGACGGCTTTGCCGCGAGCCACTTTGGAAGGGGTGTAGAGAGCGCCTTCGATGCGATCGCCAGCGACTGCGTAGGCGATTTCGAGGAGTTCGTCTTTGACGAGCATGAGAGGAACTTCGCGCTTGGCCTTACCGGCGAGCTTGGTGAGTTCTTCCTGGGCGACGACGAGCTTGGCGACTTCAGCCTGGGCGAAGTGGAGGGCTTTGACGAACTCGGCTTCTGGGAGTTCGTTGGCGGCGCCTTCGATCATGACGACTTCGGTCTTGTTGCCGACGTAGACGAGGTCGAGGTCGCTTTCGAGGCGCTGGCTCTGGGTGGGGTTCACGACGAACTCACCATTGATGCGGCCGATGCGGACGGCACCGACCGGGCCTGCGAACGGGATGTCCGACACGCAAAGAGCGGCGGAGGCGCCGTTCATGGCGCAGATGTCCGGATCGTTTTCGCCGTCAGCGCTGAGGAGGATGGCGACGACCTGGGTGTCGTAGTAATAACCTTTCGGGAAGAGCGGACGCAATGGGCGGTCCGTCATACGGCAGGTGAGGATTTCCTTTTCCGTAGGGCGGCCTTCGCGCTTGAAGTAACCGCCGGGGAAGCGGCCTGCAGCGGAGGCTTTTTCCTTGTACTCAACGGAGAGGGGGAAGAAATCCTGGCCTTCTTTGACTTTCGTCGCGGAGACAGCGGTGACGAGGACGATGGTATCGCCGAGACGCACGGTAACGGCGCCGTCAGCAAGCTTGGCAAACTTGCCGGTTTCGATTTCGAGGGTACCAGCACCGAGCTGGATTTTTTGTGTATGAATGGCCATAGGTTGGCTAGTGTTGTTTGTTTGGTTTGGGTGAAAATATCATCCAGGCTTCAGCCCGACGGTGGTACGGCAATGCGTACCATGCAGCATGAACATCGGCTGTGCCGACATGCGTGTAGAAGCCTGCAACAGAAAAAAGGGGGCGATGTTCGTGACATCACCCCCTCGTGAAATTCTGTTAGCGGCGGAGACTGAGGCTCTTGAGCAGCTTCTGGTAGCGCTCGTTGGCGGTCAGCTTGAGGTAATCAAGCAGCTTGCGACGACGTGCGACCATCTGAAGAAGACCGCGACGTGTGGAGTGATCTTTCTGATGCGTGCCAAGGTGCTGCGTCAGATCGTTGATTCGCTTCGTCAAGAGGGCCACCTGGACGTCGGCGCTGCCGGTGTCTTTTTCGTGGATCTTGAAGGAGGTGGAATCGATGGTGGTTGCTTCGCTCATGGTTCGTTTGAATGGCCGGACAACTTGTCAGGCGGTGGGATAATCTGGGATGTGGGGCCGCGAAGGAACCATAAACGCTCTTTTTGGCAAGAGGAAGTTTGAGGGAAGATGGGGAAGTTTGCGGTTTGCCGGGGGAGTTTACGGTTGTTTACAGTGGTTAACGATTGTTGACGGTGGTTGGCCGGAGCTGGGAGGGTGGAGGAGAGGGGGCAGGAAGTGTAGTCGAGGTTCCATAATTTGGCGGCAGGTATTTTCAGGCCACTTGCCAGCGGCGGGATTCGCATCCACTAAAAGCCCCCCCTTCCCTATCAACCATGTCACGCACGTATCAACTCGCAGTCCTCCCCGGAGACGGTATCGGCCCTGAAGTCATGGCCGAGGCGCTCAAAGTCCTCGACGCCGTCGCCGCCCGCTCCAGCCTCTCTTTTGAATACAACCACCAGCTTGTCGGTGGTGCCGCCATTGATGCGGTGGGCAAGGCGCTGCCTGCGGAGACCATCGCTGCCTGTGAAGCGAGCGACGCCATCCTGTTTGGCTCTGTCGGTGGCCCGAAATGGGAGAAGCTGCCGCCGAATGAGCAGCCTGAGCGCGGTGCGCTGCTGCCGCTGCGCAAGCACTTTGGTCTCTTTGCCAACCTGCGCCCTGGGATCTGCTACCCTGCCCTGACGTCTTCTTCGCCGATCCGCGCGGATTTGGTGGAAGGTGGATTTGATGTGCTTTGTGTGCGTGAACTGACCGGTGGCATGTACTTTGGCCAGCCGAAGAGCCGCACGACGCTGCCAGATGGCGACATCGAGGTGATCGACACGATGGTTTATAAGAAGAGCGAGATCGTGCGGATCGGCCATGTGGCCTTCAAAGCGGCGCAACTGCGCCGCAAGCATGTGACCAGCGTGGACAAGGCCAACGTGCTGACCAATTCCGTGCTGTGGCGCGAAACGATGGTGGAAGTGGCCAAGGAATATCCGGATGTGACGCTGGCCCACCTGTATGTGGACAACGCCGCGATGCAGCTGATCAAGGCCCCGCGGAGCTTTGACGTGCTGGTGACGGAAAACCTGTTTGGCGACATCCTGAGTGATGAGATGGCAATGATCGCTGGCTCGCTGGGCATGCTGGCGAGCGCGAGCCTGGGCAAGCCGAAGGGTGATGGACTCTACTTTGGTCTGTTTGAGCCTTCCGGTGGTACGGCCCCGGACATTGCAGGCATGGGCATTGCGAATCCGATCGCGCAGATTCTTTCGGTGGCGCTGCTGCTGCGCTTCTCTCTCGGGCTGGAAGCTGAGGCGGCGAGCATTGAGTCGGCGGTGAAGAAGGTCATCGACAGTGGTTTGCGCACGGGTGACATCTTCAGCGGTGCTCCTGGCACGAAGAAGGTGAACACGAAGGAGATTGGCGAGGCGATTATTGCGGCGCTGTGAGTTCAGAGGTTTGATTGACTGATTCCGCACCGGTTGGCGAGCTGCTGCCGGTGCGGCTTATAAGTGGATGATGAGCCGATGGCTCTTGAGGAACGGAAGGCGGACAGGAAGTGAGTGAATCAGCTCCATCCTGGGAATCGATTTCGGCTGATGCTTGGGCAGCCTTTATTGCAGCAAGAATCTGTGAGTGAGTGAAGCCGCTCGTCAGTCTAAACGGCCTCGAAATTCAAGCTTTCCATGCGGTTATTTTCCCATCAAGCGCGGGAAACTGCGCTAGCAAAACCTCAACCTCAGCCAAGGTCGGAACATATATGGAGTCAATGTCGGTGTGATCAATTTCGAGACGATGACAGCGCGAGTCTTCATGATGCGCATCGCTCACATCCACTCTGTTATAGCCAAATTTCCAGGTGTGAGTGAGTTCAAGCGGCGTGTGTCTCCATTCTAGCTCCTCCTCGAATGAAAGAGTCTCCAACCTTCCTGGGCGAATCGCTTGTTTATCAGGCTGGACACCGATCGTAGATTTGAGGAATGGCAGCATTGGTTTTACTGCGACAGGAATACTATCGAGCGTAGTGCGTACCGGATGTTCAAAAAGCGCTGCCACCCGCTGCTTAATTGAAGATTCTTCTCGGATATACCACACGGGATTGATGTCATGGACAGATGCCAGATCTTTACGTACAGCTACTGCATAGTGTCCGTAGCGTTCACGGTGAGCACCCGCAGCAGGGATTGGAATGTCACAAAAGCAAACCATTGGGAATGCCATGCAGGTGAAGCCTCCAAGCAGCCAATCGAACTCCTCAACGCAGTAACGGGGCCAAAAGCCATGAGCAAGGATGCCACAGAGATACTCCAATTGTGAAGTGTAATGAAATAGTCGGTGTTCTTTTGGCTCAGATTTCATAGTCAATGTTTTGTAACGGTGATCGAATTTCTAATCCAGCTTCAAGACCATGGTGTGATTACTGCCTGCCGTAATCGCCACCACGCCACTCAATCCTACTGGTACAGTGCATTGACCTTTATCGTTTGCGCCCCATGCCACGACTGTGCCGTCCTTCTTTAATGCCGCAGTGTGGCTTCTGCCTGCCGCAATTGCCACCACATTGTTCAAGCCTAACGGCACGTCACATTGACCATCCCTGTTATCGCCCCATGCCAATACCGTTCCGTTTTGCTTTAAGACCACCGTATGCAGCCATCCTGCCGCTACTGCAACTACGTCGCTCAAGTTCACAGGGACTTTACATTGACCAAAAGTATTACCACCCCATACCGCCACAGTGCCGTTCTGCTTCAAGGCCACGTTATGCCAACTTCCTGCGGCAATTGCCACAACATCACTCAATCCCGCAGGCCCGGTGCATTGACCAACAGTATCTGTTCCCCACTCCATCACAGTGCCGTCTTGCTTAAGAAGCATAGTACAAGTGTCACCAGCCGCAATCATGACTACACCGCTCAGCCCAGCCTGATTTTTGTTGTTACCATCGCTGTTGCTTGGCCACGAAACCACTTTGTCATCCAATTTGAGTGCCGCAGTGTGATGTTGGCCTGCCGCAATCGCTACAACGCCGTTCAAATGCGCTGGCACAGAACTTTCTCCAAAAGCGTTGTTTCCCCATGCAACCACCGTGCCGTCATGTTTCAATGCCACACTATGAGAATCTCCCGCCGCAATCGCCACCACGCCACTCAAGGCCGATGGGACAGCGCACTGGCTATTTATATTGTTTCCCCACGCCACTACAGTTCCACCTTGAATGAGAGCACCGTGAATCTGATCATCCTTGAACCCCCTTCGGCGCATGACAGACCCGTTCCAAGTAAAACGCTTTTCGAAAGCGGACATGACCTCTGGTCCTAACCTTTCGGCAGTGGCCTCGGCTGTAGCAGCAAAGCTTTCCGCCACGAGTTTTATTTCTGCAATATGCCGCAGCAGGTCGGCTTCTTTAGCCATCGCATGCGCCTTGGCATCTGCTTCCTTGCGAATTTTGGCTGCGGTTACGGCTGCCTGGATTTTTTCTATGGCAGCGCTGGTCCATTGGGTGAGATCTGGGCTTGTTTGGATAATTGGCATCGGCAAAGGAGCCGATGACTCACCGGAGACTGCTGAAAGAAAACTCACCAGCCCGTCTGATTCTTTAATCAGGTTATCATTAGACAGCAGAACAACGTTTGACTTCTGCATCGTTGCGGGATCGGCAAGATCAGCCCAGAAATAAGTCTCTATATCTTTCCCAACTGTACGCTCTGACTGCGCCAATAGCCAGACTTGTTCCTCGGCCTTCAGAGTGAAGCGACCATCGGCATCAGTCTTGGCGACGATTGGTGGAAGCTTCTCAAAAAGGCGAACCTTATTATCCAATATAGTTCGCGGAACTTGGGTTTCCGCGATCTCCCTCAGCTTCTTGCGTCGGCTTTCCATCTCTGCTCTGAACTGATCTGCCACTGGCACGGCGAGGCCAGGCGGCACGAGCGCATTCAGGGCAGACTCGAATTGATGCAGCCCATCAAGATCCGCATGGGCTAGAGCCAGTCTTTTTTCATACTCCTGACGGGTCTGCTTGTAGTCCCTCAATATCTCAACGCAAATGTGTTCGAGCTGAGCTTTAGTCACTACGTGAACCCCTACCAGCCCCATTTTCACGTTGTCACGATCTTTAGTGACAACGAAAATTTGTCCTGAAATCTCACGTTCGCGAGAACAGCTTGCAGTGAACAAGCCGAATACCAGAAACAGAAGGCGAAGAACGACATCTTTCATGTGAAGTATGTGTATGCACCCAGAATGAAGATCAAGCCGGACCTCTTTAGCGAGTCTTCCAAATATTACCCGTTCACCACATTCACTGGCTTGCCTGCGAGGAAGGCTTGCAGGTTGGCGGCGGTGATGTCGATGAGGCGGGCGCGGGATTCGCGGCTGGCCCAGGCGACGTGGGGGGTGATGAGGCAGTTTTTGGCAGTGAGCAGCGGGTTGTCGGCCTTGGCGGGTTCGACGGAGAGGACGTCGAGTCCGGCACCGGCGATGCGGCCTTCGTTGAGGGCTTTGGCGAGGGCGGGTTCATCGACGAGGGGGCCGCGACCGGTGTTGATGATCATGGCTTCGGGCTTCATGAGGCTGAGGGTGCGTTCGCCGACGAGGTGCTTGGTGGCATCGGTCAGGGGGCAATGGAGGCTGATGACGTCGGACTGGCGGAAGATGTCGTCGATTTCTGCGGCTTCGACACCAGCGGGAGGGGGCTCTTTCCAGGTGCGCTTGGAGGCGAGGACCTTCATGCCGAAGGCGACGGCGATGCGCGCGACGGCGCTGCCGATTTCACCGTAACCGATGATGCCGAGGGTGCGGCCGGAGAGCTCGATGATGGGGTGATCGTAGTAGCAGAAGTCGGGGCATTTGACCCAGCCGCCCTGCTCCACGCTCTTTGATGCGTGGCCGACGTGGTTGGTCATTTCCAGCATGAGGGCGATGACGTGCTGGGCGACGGCGGGGGTGCTGTAGCCGGGGACATTGGTGACGACGATGCCGCGTTCTTTGGCTGCGACGACATCGACCACATTGAAGCCGGTGGCGGTGACGCCGATGTATTTCAAATCTGGCAGCGCGGCGATGATTTCGCGGGTGAGAGGGGCTTTGTTGGTGATGACGATCTCGGCTCCGGCACAGCGGGCGATGGTTTGATCCAGCGGCGTGCGTGGATGCACCTCGCAAGCAGCGATGGCTTCGAGGGGCTGCCAGGAGAGGTCGCCAGGATTTGCGGTGTGGGCGTCGAGGAGAACGATTTTCATGGGAGCGTGATCCTATGCCGACGATTTGGCGGTGCTCCACTCAAATTCGCCGCAGGAGGATGCCGCCAAGCAGCATGCCGAGGGCGCTCCAGGCGAACCAGTGGCCGACGGGCTGCAACTGTTTGGCGGGCGCGAGTCCGGCGGTGATGGTGGCGGTGTCGTATTTGGCGAGAGAGACGAGGCTTTCGGGCGTCTTGCCATTGAGGCGGTATTCGGCGGGATAGGGTGCGTGGTAGTGTTTTACCTCGAGCTTGTCGTGATCGCGGTCATGCATGCGGAGGCTGAGGTGCTTGCGGGTACCGATGGGGATGCGGGCCTCGTAGCGGCCGAGGCCGGTTTCGCGGATGGTGACGTCCTGGGTGTTGCCGTTTTCATCGAGAGACTGGGCGGCCCAATGGATGCCGGAAACGGGAGCGCCATCGTCGCCACGGCGGTCGATTTTCATGATCCATGCGCCGTCACGGATTTCGCCGCGGGATTCCATGCCTTCGACATCTGCCTTGCGAAGAGCGCCGCGCAGGACCTGGGCCCAGAAGCGGCCGCAGCCGTCCCAGGCGAGCCATTCGCCGCCCCAGATTTCGGTGAGATCGCCGGTGTAGGCGAGACCGATGCCGAGACCGAAGCGGCCCACGGCGAGGAGGGGATCGCCGTTCTCTGCGCCGAGGAGCACCTGCGCTGCGGGCTTGGCTTCTGTCATGACGTAACCGAGCACGACGGGGAGGCCTTCGGCTTCGTAGCCGGCGAGCATGGGATGCTCGGTGATGCCGATGTGCGTGAAGACGCCTTCCTGCACGGCACTTTTGGAGGCCTGCGTAGTCTCTTTGGTGAAGATCTGCGGGAGTGTCGCGGGATCGTTGCTCTCGTAGTAGCGACCTTTGCCGGCTTCGGCGATTTGCGCGAGCAGTTCACGTGCAGCGCCATCACCAAGACCGACGGTGGAGACGGTCATGCCGCTGTCCACCATCTGCTGCACAAGGCCCATGTGATCTGCCTCCTGCGTCTGACCATCGGTGAGACAGATCATGTGCTTCACTTTGGCGGTGGTGCGGTCCAGCATGTCCTTGGCGGCGACCATGCCGGTGTACATGAAGGTGCCGCCGCCTTCGGCGATGGAGTCGATGGCGGCCTGGATGGTGCCCTGCTGTGAGGCGGGGGTCATCTCGCAGACGATCTGGGCATCGCCATCAAAGGCCACGACGGCGATCTGATCCTGGGGGCCGAGGAGCTCGGCGGCGCTCTTGGCGGCCTGGCGGGCCATTTGAAGTGGGAGGCCGGACATGGAGCCGCTTTTGTCGATGACAAGGGCCATGGCGAGCGAGGGTTTCTCTTTTTCTTTTTCGAAGCGCGAGACGAGCGGCAGCACCTCCTCGACGGGGGATTTGTAGTAGCCACCGAGGCCGAAGCTGTTCTCGCTCCCGGTCATTACCAGGCCGCCGCCGAAGTCGGAGACGTAACTGCGAAGGAGGCTCATCTGACGTGGGGTCATGTCTGTGGCGGACATATTGGCGAGCACGATGGCATCGAAGGAGAGCATGTCTTCCATGCCTTCTGGGAGGCCGCGTTTGCCGCGAAGATCGACATCGAAATCCTGCTCCTTGAGTGCGCGGATGAAAGGGCGCATTTTTTTCTCGTCCTGATGGATGACGAGGATGCGGGGCTTGCCACGGACGGTGATGGTGGTGGTGGCCTGATTGTTGATGGGGAAGTGATCGCGCTCGGGGATGATCTCGGCGCTCCATACGCTGGGACCGGGGGTGGTCATCTCGGTGTCGAACCAGACCTTGGCATCTACGCCGGGTTTGAGGGCGACGGTTTTCTCCTGCACGGCGACGCCTTTGTTGAGGAGGCGGACGCGGGTGTTCATGGGCTGATTGGCCATGACACGCGCGGTGAGGCGCAGGACTTCACCATGGAAGGCGAAGGGTGAAGTGCTTTCGAGACTGACGAGAGCGGCTTCGGGTTCGCTCAAGGTTTTGAGGGTGGCGAATTTTACGTCCACGCCTTCATGGTGGAGTTGTTCGAGTGCTGCGTCCACGCCGTTTTCGGTGTCGATGCCGTCGCTGAAGATGATGAGGCGCTTGGCTTTGCCTGCGGGAAAGGCGAGGCGGGCGGCGAGCAAGGAATCACCGAGGCGGGTGTGGGAGCGGAAGGCATCGTCTGCGACGCCCTTGGTCCAGTCGTCGAGCATCTTGGTGAAATCGGGGAGCTTCTTGTCGCGAAGGCCGTTGGCCATAGCGAAGAGGGAGTGGGTGTCTTGAGGACGCAGGACTTTCACGCCGGCCTCGATTTGTTTGAGGGCGTCTTTGGCGGATTCGAGATCGACGGATTGAGAGACGTCCACGAGGAAGACGACGTGTGCCTCGTCTGTCTCCTCGCCTGCATACGGCTGGCACAGGGCGAGAGCGAGGAGGATGACGCCGAGGACGCGGAGGGCGAAGGAGGTGATCTTCAGGCCTGAGGGGCGGTCAACGAGGGAGCGCCAGTAGCCCCACCCTGCGACGAGGAGCAGGAGGAGCCAGAGGAGTGGGGTGAAGGTGGTGAAGCTCATCCGACCTTCCTCCTGTCGTAAAGGATGGACTCGCCGACGAGGACGCCGAGGGCGAGGACGAGGAGCCAGTAGCTGGGGGCTTCGCCGCTGGCGATGGGTTTGACGCTTTCTTTGAGGGTGTCGTTTTTGAGGAGGCTTTCTTCGGGTGAGACGAGGGAGGTGGCGAAGGTCCAGGAGTCGGCTTCGTGGAAGCCGGAGGTCAACATGGGGCCGTAGGGAGTGGGATCGGCGCGACCGGGGACGCGTGCGCTGGAGCCGGTGGGCAGCGTGGCGGGCGGCATGTCTTCGCGATGGGTGAGATGCGCCGCGGCGTTGTGGATGAGGACGGGGAACCAGGCGCTGAGATAGAACTGAGCGGCGAGTGGATCGAGATTCACGACGCAGACGGTTTGAGCGCCCTGGCGCATGAGATAGATCAAGGGAGGGCCGGATTCGTCAGCGACGAGCACGACTGCGCCGGTGGGGGCGGTGATCTGGCGGGCACCGGCGAAGGTCATGGTTTCGGCATCCAGATAGCGGAGCAGTGGATGATCTTTTGCGAGGACCTTGGGGACGGGCGCGGCGATTTCGTTGCCGACTTTGGACCATACGAAAGATTCGCCGGTGGGTTGAAACACGACAGTGCTGATGTCGGCGGGAACCTTGCCTTTGCTGAGCATGAGCTGAGCGGTCTTGGTGTCTTCTGCGAGGGCGAGCATCTGATCGCTGCGCTCAAAGGCGCTCACGGCATTTTGGAAGAAGAAGGGATCATCTGCCAACACACCGACGGGGACGGGCTGGCGGGGTGGCACGTAGAGGTAGGCGGTGTTGTCGGTCTCCAGAGCATCCTCCATTCCGAGCGTGGCCGACCAGGAGCCGGTGGGTGCATCATCGAGAGTGAGTGTGATGGCAGGATTTTCACCGGGAAGCAAGGTCACGGGGATGATTTTTACCAGCTTGTTGGAATCGACATGCATGAGGGTGATGTCGGTTTTCACAGGCTCGGTGAAGGAGGAGACGGGCAGGATGAAGAGGCCGAGACGGGCGGGGCCACCGGGGACGCTGCGAAGATCGGCACGGGCGATGCCGATGTTTTTTGCGGTGTCGGTGATGCGCAAGACTTCGACGTTAGGAAGGCGGTCTGGCGCATCGAGGCAGCCGTCGGTGATGAGCAGGACGCGAGTGTCCTTCATCCATTCGTCGCCGGGTTGCAGAGCGCGAAGGGCTTCAACGCGGGATGGGAGTTCGGTGGGCTGGATGGAGTTTACGGCTTCCAGCAGGGCTTTGCGATGACGAGTGGGATGCTCGAGCATGCGCGTGACTTCGGCAAAAGAGGCGACGGCGGCGCGCTGGGTGCCGTTCATGCCGGCGATGAGATCGCGGGCGCGTTGCCTGGCTTTTTCGAGGCGCGTGGTGGTGCCGTCTTTGGCGGACATGGAAGCGGAATGATCCACGACGATGAGGAGGTCTTTGCGTTCATCTCCGGCGAAATCTGGCTCCGCCAAGGCGAAGGCGATGGCGGCAAAGGCGAGGGCCATGAGGAGGAGGGAGAAGACATCGCGCAAGCGCTTGAACAAAGCGGAGGCTTTTTTTTCGGTGAAAATCTTCTGCCAGAGAAAGAAGGCGGTGACCGGTTTTTTGCGCGGGCGTACTTTGAGGAAATAGATGGCCGCCAGCGGTGCGAGGGCCGCCAGGGTCCATAGAAATGCCGGAGCAAGGAAGGTCATGTGACGAGACCTCCGCGACGCAACAGGTCTGTGATGACGGACTCAAACGACACGTCGGTGTTGGTGGAGAGAAAGCCGAGGCCGCGTTTGGCGCAGGTTTGCTTCAGGCCGAGGTTCCATTCGGCCACGGCGTCTTCGTAGAGTTTGGCCTCGCGCGGGGAGATGGTGACGCGTTCGCTGCGACCTGTCTCGACGCATTCGAGGGTCACGTCCCCTTTCCACTCACAGCGGAGGTCGTTGTCGTCGAGGGTTTGGAGGCAGAAGACTTCGTGCTTGTGCCATTGCAGGCGGCTGAGGCCTTCCTCGTAGCCGCCGGGCAGGAGGAAATCTGAGATGACGCAGACGAGGCCTTTGCGGCGGTGGCGCGCTTCAAATTCGCGAGCGCAGGCGTTGAGATCGGTGTTGCCGCCGAAGGTTTGCGCAGCGTCCAGCGAGCGCAAAAGCGGGATGACTTGATTGCGGCCGCGAGAGGGTTCGAACAAGGGCTGCAGGCGGTCTGCGAGGCCGTAAACGGCGAGACGGTCCAGGGTGTTGAGCGCGATGTAACCCAGAGCGGCGGCGAGCTGCCTGGCGTACTCGTGCTTGGAGGCCATTGAAGGGCTGCAATCGATGAGGAGGTAGATGGTGGCGTCTTCCTCCAGTTCGAAGAGCTTGATGAGCAGTGACTCGAACTTGGCGTAAACGCGCCAGTCGATGCTGCGATAGTCATCGCCGAGGGAATACTGGGCGTAGTCGGCAAAGGTGATGCCTGCGCCTTTTTTCGTGCTGCGACGATCCGACTGCAACGAACCGCCCAGGATCTTGCGTGCGAGCAAGTAGAGGGATTCGAGGCGGCGGATGAAGGCTGGATCGGTCAGGGTCATGCCTTCACCTTTTCGATCACGTCAGCGATGATTTCGTCAGTCTTCACGCCTTCGGCCTCGCCTTCGAAGGAAAGCAGGATGCGATGACGGAGAGCGGGAGTGGCGGCTTTGGCGATGTCTTCACGGGCGACGTGGTAGCGGCCATCGAGCAGAGCACGCACGCGGGCGGCGGCGAGGATGGTCTGGGCACCGCGGGGTGACGAGCCGTGACGCACGTATTTTTTCACGCGGTCCGTTGCGTTCACATCGGTGGGATGAGTGGCGCGCACGATCTTGACGAGGTAGTCCTGCACGCTGGCCTCGACCGGCACTTCGCGCACGACCTGGCCCATTTGCAGGATGTCATCGCCGGTGGCGACGGCATTGATTTCTGGCGAGGATTTGCCGCCGGTGCGGTTGAGGATTTCGATGAAGTCACCGTGGCTGGGAACAGGCACGTAAAGTTTGAAGAAGAAGCGGTCGAGCTGGGCTTCGGGAAGCGGGTAGGTGCCGTCCTGCTCGATAGGGTTTTGTGTGGCGAGGACGAAGAACGGAGAGCCGAGATTGTGCGAAGTGCCGGCGACGGTGACGCGTTTTTCCTGCATGGTTTCGAGGAGGGCGGACTGTGTCTTGGGCGTGGCGCGATTGATTTCATCGGCGAGCAGCACGTTGCAGAAGACGGGGCCCTGCTGAAACTCGAAGACTTTCTGGCCGCCGCGTTCGACAAGGATTTGAGTGCCGACGATGTCTGCGGGGAGAAGGTCAGGCGTGAACTGGATGCGCTGGAATTTGAGGTGCAGGGCTTTGGCCAGCGTGTTTACCAGCGCGGTTTTGCCGAGGCCGGGAACGCCTTCGAGCAGGACGTGGCCACCGCAGATGACGGCACTGAGCACCTGCTCAATGATGTCCTGCTGCCCGACGATGAATTTGGCAACTTCAGCTCTGAGTTTCTCGAACGTTTCCTTGAAGTGAACAACAGCAACGGGAGTTTCGGGCATGAGAGTAGAGTGTGGTGAGTGGGTGGTGAGCCAATGACGAGTGAATGTCTGAAGCAGCCGTGACCTGCTTACTTCGCGGCCGGTGCGGCTTGTTCATTGCCGACCTGCTGGATGCCTTTGAAGTATTCTTTGACGCCTTCTTTGACTTCGGCGGGCACGTCTTCGCGCTGGATGAAACTTTCGACCTGACGCTGGAAGGCTTTTTCCTGGAGAGTTGCGGTGCGGGTGGCACGGCCGCTGCCGCTGTCGGCGGATTCGATGCTGGTGTTGCTGGGGCCGCTGCCTTTCTGGCCGGTGAGCTGGTCGCGGTTGCCATTGTCCTGTGTGGCTTCGCTTTCAGCGCGGCGGCTTTCAACAGAACCGGAACCGGCTTTTTTGCCACCGGGTTTGATGCACTGACTTAGGCTCTGGCATTCTTTGTCGCACATGAAGCCCTGGCACTTGCTGGTGCACTGGCCGAGCGAGAGGAGCTTCTTCATCATGTCGCGCTTGGCGGAGGACTGGCACATGCTCTGCGTGAGGTTCTGCAAAGCTTGATTGGCTTTGTTTTGGCAGGCCTGACACTGGCTTTGATTTTGACTGGGGTTCTGCTGCTGTTGCTGGAGTTGTTGTTCCAGGTTTTGCACGGACTGCTCCAGGGCGGTCATCTGCTGATCCATGCTCTGCTGCCCCTGGCTGCCCTGCTGGCCTTGGGACTGCTGCTGGTTTTGGCCGCTTTGCTGCGCGTTCTGATTCTGGCTGGACTGGGACTGATTGCCTTTGCCTTGATTGCCCTGCTGACCGGTGCGCTGCTGGAAGTTTCGCGCGGCGGCGGCCATGCGCTGGGAGGCGGACTTGAGTTTGGCGAGTTCCTTCTGGGCTTCGTCGGGTTTACGGACATCTGCCTGGAGCTTCATCTGGCGCAGCTGCTCGGCGGCGTGGCGGTAGTTTTGTTCTTCGAGAGATTTGGAGATGGGCTTGAGCTCGGCAGTCTGTTTCATTTCCTGAGCAGCTTTGGCGAGAAGCTGCTCGGTGTCGCGCTGGCTGAGTTTTTGGGCGGCCTCGGTGATCTTGCGCTCAAGTTCGGCGTATTGGCGCATGGCTTCTTTACGGTCTTTGGTCTCGCGCAGTTCCTTGACCCACTTGCGCCATTCGTCGGGATGCAGGAGTTCCTTCTCCTCATCGCTGGCGGTTTTGAGAAGTTCCTCGACTTCCTTTTCGAGCTCCTTGTTGATCTCTTCGCTCTTGTTCAGGGTCTCTGTTTCCAGTGCGAGGCGTTCGACCACGATGGGGGAATCTTTTTTGAAGCCCATGACGAAGCAGGACAGAAGCAGAACACCGGCGATGGTGAGCATGCGCCGCGGCCACTGCACGGGAATGCTGCGAGGGGAAAGTGCCTGCACGCGCACGGCAGTGGCCTCGGCCTGCAGTGCGATGAATTCGCCCTCGCGATGCTCATCACTGAAACCCAGATGTGAACTGATGGCGTCTTTGAGATCGAAGTGCTCATCGGCAATGCGGGCGGCTTTGCGCTGAGTGGCACGACCGAGGAGCCAGGCGGCCAGAGCCATGACGGGCAGAGCAACTGCTGCCGCGATGTAACCGCTGGCGGGCACAGCGTAACCGCGGAGCACCCAAACCAGGCACCACAGGCAAAGAGCGGAGCCGATGACGAGGAGAGAGCCGCAGAAAGCCCGGACGAGCCAGGCAAGATCTAGACGTGCTTTCACAGCTGACAGGAACGCGAGGATTCGATCGTGAGCAGGCATGGCGTGCGGAATTGCTGAGGGTTTTACCAGAGAGGGACGTGCGGGACAAGACTTTGCTTGGGACTATTTGGAAAGACGCGTGATGGCGGATTCAACGGATTTTTTAACGCCGCCCCCCAAGCGCTTCTCGTCGAGTGATTTAAGCACTTGCAGCGCCTCCGGCTTTTTGCCGGTGCGCTCAAGAATCTCTGCCTGCTTTACAGCGTAGCCTGCGGCGAGACCGTAGTCCTTCTCGTTTTCTTTGCGGGCCTGCTCAAAGGCGAGCGCGAACAGCGGCGCTGCGGCGTCGTTTTTTCCGTTCGCGGCCAGCAGGTCTGCGGCCTCGCTGGCGGTGCGCCCCATGCGGGGAAGTGCGGTGGCGATTTGGGCTGCCACGGGAGCGAATTCGTCCGGTTTGAAGACGGTGCTTTTTTGCACGATGTCGTTGATGAGATTGGGGATGCCAGGGCCAGCGGCGGGATACATGGCGGCGCACCATTCATCCCCGGCCACTGCGACGACAAGCTGGGCGCGCTGCTCCGGTGTGAGGCGCATTTTTTTCTGCGTGCCTGAGAACTGGCGGATGCAGGTCCACATCTCCCAGCGGTCCAGAACGCGCTTTTTGAAATCGCGCCGGTCCTCCTCCTTCAGACCTTTGCGCCATGAGTCAAAGGCAGCGGGCTCGTTGAGGATGAGGTGGATGAGCCATTTCTGCGTCACGCAGTCGGCGACATGCATTTCCCGCAGTTCGGTGGGGGTTTTGGTGATGATATAATTCAGGAAAGGCAAGACGGGGCGGACGTCCGGGGTGCGCCCTGCCTCGGACTCGCGGGACCAGAACCAGCCGCCGACCCATGTCGGCCCCCAACCGGTTTCCTTGACCGCCGAGCGCTGATAGTAGCTCTGGCTGTAGCGAGCGGCCAAAGCGCGATCATAGGCGGCGATGTTGGGCTTCACATCTCCATGCGCGGCTTTCCAACCATAGGAGAACTGCAGGGGCTTGAGCTGGCGCCAGTGCTCCCAGGTTTGATCCATGGCTGCGAGAGCCTCGATATTGGTCTGGGCTGCGACTTCATCGACGGCATCGCGGATCAGGTCTGCGGCATCGTAGAAATTGCAGATGATCTCGACGCAGTCTTTGCGCATTTCTTCATCGGTGAACTTGGTTTCCTTGAAGCGTTTCGCGAGGTCTTTGAAACGGTCTTCGCGATTCTTGAAGCCCTGAATGGCGGCCTGTTCGGACTTGGAGGGATCTTTGATGTAGGAAAGGTAGATCTCTCCCAGCAAAGCCAGGCCGGGGTCGCCACAGGCGGCTTTGAAGGCAGGCAGGTTTTGGATGATCTCTTTGCTCCAGAGCAGTTCTTTTTGAGGGTCCATCAGGAAGCTGCGCCACTCGGCCTTGAAATGCTCAGCGGCGAGCTGCGGCTGACCGCCGAGCATGAGACTGACGATGCCGGACTGCTCGTTGCTGAGCGTGTGGTGATGCTGGCGCAGCATGGCGCGCATCCAGTCATCGTTGTTCGCCCGGGCGGTCATGCGCAGCATGCTGTTGATGACCCAGTCGCAGGGCTGGTATTTGCTAATGCCGCCATTGGCGAGACGAGCCAGCCATGCATCCCAGTGCTCCTGCGCGGCGGCCTGCCATGCGGCATCGACAGGCAGGAGATTGAAGGCGCGCATGATCCAGCCGTATTGATAACCGTGGATGCAGCGCTTCTCCTTCATCGACACCAGTGCGGCGGCGGCGCCCAGCTTCGCGCATTCCGGGTCGATGTCATCATGCGCCCAGTAGGAGAGAAAATGCACGAGGGCCTGACGCACCTGGGGGATGGCTTTGTCCGCACGCAGCAACGCGCGGTGATGCTCCCACACGGGCTGCATGCCTCCCAATTCCTCGATGGCTTTTTGGGCGGCGGCATTCTGACGGGCCTGATTGTCCGTGCTGAGGAAGAAGCGGCCCGCGTAATCGAGTTCACGACCCAACGCCGCGTGAGGATGGGTCGCAGGCATTTTGGCGGCATACTTCATGGCGGGAACGCGCTGACTTTGCGGCAGCTTGAAATAGAAGTCATGGAAGGCCAGAGGCAGAAGCGTGTGAGGCGTGTCCTGCATGACCTCTGCTGCACGGCTGAGCATGGCATCAACCCCGCGTCCCATGGCCGCATTGCCGCCGTTGTTGCGCCAGATTTCGATCAAGGTCTGGCCATAGCCGCTGTTGGCCGCCCAGCCGTCCGGAGACAGATTGCCTGTGGTATCCCCATGAAAGAGGCGCATGACGAAGGCCATGGTTTCCGGCTTGGGCCACTCTTTCTTGAGTTCGTCCAGAATATTGGATCGTGTGAACCAGCCGTTGCCCCCTGCGTAGCTGCTCCATGCCTGGGATGAGGCCCGGGCCTCCATCAATTCACAGCCATGGAGAAAGAGCTTCTGAGCCTTGTCGACATCCCCCGGAATGAGAGTTTTCAGAGTGTCTTTGAGCTTGTCCGCATAGCTGCTGGCAGTTGCATTCACGTCTTCAACTCTCTCGGTGGCGATCCAGCGATCGATCTCGTCCATGGCCTTCTTTTGTTCAGCGCCGAGGAACGGAGCGAGAACCTTCACGAGAGCGGGGTCCGCAGAGGCAGGCTGGTTGAGCGCGATGATCTGCGACTTGAGGAGGGCCATAAAAGCGGGACCACTCTTTACCGGGATCTTCTCCACATCCGCAGCACGGCGTTTCAACATGGCGGAAAGCGGACCTGCCGGAGCGTCCTGCAGGAGGGCCTCACAGAACTCCACCCCAAAGGTGCGCTGCTTCATGTCTGCAAATTTCGGACGCAGGTCACGCATGGTGTCACGATTTTCCCGCAGCTTTTTGAAGAACAACACCTGCAGGCAGTTGGGATCTTCAGGGAGGCTGACATGCTCGGCAGCTCCCAGCCAGCCCATGGTGCCGAGTGCTGCAAAAGCATGCTGAGGGGACTTCATCACTGCGTTCATGCTGTAGCTGCTGTTGCTCATCCAATTGGGATCGCTCGTGGCCCCCACCAGGGAAGCCATCTGCAATCCGGCGCCAAATGTAGCGGGCTTTCGGATCATGCTGTCCATGACCCGCAGCAGCGAATAAGCGGCGGCGTTGTTATAAGAGCCGCCACGCCCGTAGCGTGTGTCGATGGTGCTTTTCATGGTCTTGGCCCAGGTGCTTTGATCATTGCCGAGGGCTCCGGAAATAATCCGGGCAAAGAAGGGCTCCATGCCGGCTTCGGGGCGCAGTTGCTGGCGCAGCCCCAGATAGTGGGAGATTGCGTAGCCTTCGCTGAAATTACGGTTCTGTTTCATGCTGCCAGCGATTATTTCATCCAGCGGCAGGCCTTCGATGCCGCGCTCCACCCAGCGGTCCACCAGCCATACCAGATGCGGTTCATCCCCGTAGTTTGAACCGCCGCGACTGGCGGTGGTGAGGTAGGTTTTGGCATTGTGCACGAAGGCTTCGGGCGGGCAGGACCATACGGCCAGCTGCGCGCGCAGAACGCTCTGCTGCGTGCTGTCCAGAGCGGCAACAACCAGAGGCATGATGTCCTTTTGCGCCTGTTCCAGCTGATTCTCCTTCCAGCCTTTCCAGATGAGGAACTCCGCCGGCGTGGGGGCCCAGAGGCCGGTCACCTCCTCATAAAAGCCGTAGCGGCGTGTGATGCTGCCGCGCTGGATGCGAGGGGCCGACCTGGCCGCCTCAAGCAGCCGACGAGCTGTGGCAGCCAGTTCATCCATTTTTTTGCCCTCATGGATCGTCAAACACGCAAAGCGGCGGAAGCCTTCTTCCGCAAGCGCGGGGTGCTTCATGAGGGCCTGGCACATGCGGTCATGCACTTCGCGTCGTTTCATCGCCTCGGGTGATGTGGAAGAGAGGTAGCCTTCTTCATCCTCGTGGCTGGCTCCCGGCCGGGCATAGAGATGCGCCAGACGAGGAGACCGATATGTCTGGTTTGCGACCATGGCCGGCAGATCGATCATCCAATCCAGGCCTTTGACCGCCGCCCCAGCCGGTGCGGCTTCCAGCATACCAGCCAGCGCATCGACGATGTTTATCCTGCCCTCAAACGGCAGGGAGTCATCCCGGCTGATGACTTCGGCGATGAGGCTGCCGATGCCGCTCTGCTGGTAGGCGGAAAGAGGGACATCGTTCATCATCTTCACAGCCCGAGCGGAGTCAGCGCCCGCGATCAGCGAGCAAAGGTGCAGACGCGCCTGGAAGTGCTTGGGGTTCATCTCCACGACTTTCTCCAGCACCTTGATGGCGTCGGGCTTGTGATCGATGAGGATCAAGAACTGCGCCTGATCGTACATTTTGGACACCGTGGCATTTTCCCCGGGATCAAAGACAGCCTGGACTTTTTCAAACAGGCCGGGCTTGCTCAAGAGGCGCTTGATCTCCTTGGCACGGCTGGCGGCGTAGCTTTGATTGCCGTTGCTGGCATACGTCAGGGCACGTTTGAGCTGGATGACGGCCTCCTTCACGATGGCATCCTCATCCTTGCCGGAGACCAACGTGAGCAGCTTTTTCGTGTCGATGCTGGTGCTGCTGACATAGCTGGTAGAACGCTGACTCGACGACGAAGCCACCATGGCGATGCGGGACCACTGCTCGGCCTCATCTCCCATCTGCAGGCTTTTCATAGCGGCGAGCAGTTCGTCCTTCTGCTCTGAAGTCACGCGTGCGCTGCGAAGGCGGCGCAGGGCCATCTGCGCGGGCTCCAGCAGTGGGCTGCCTGGCTGTGGTTTCAGCTTCAAAGCCGCATGCGCCAGGGCGGCGTCAAAAGCCGGACGGACACTGGCGGGAATGTTCATGCTGGAAGCGCGGACGAGCAGCTCGGCAACACGGTCATACTTGTCCTCGATGCTGAACCATGAGGCCGCGAGCAGGAGGTCATCCACAGAAGGATTCGGTGCGGCAAGGAGCTGGGCGACTTCCCGCTCCACACGCTCGCGTTCACCGGCCTTGTAGGCCAGCAGGGCACGCAGCGCCGGAGACTTGACGCCATCGATGAAGGGCTTCACTCCGACGTACTGCTCCAGTTCCGGCTCGAGCTTGTCATCCTCACGCGGATTGTAGATGTCCCTGCGGCCGAAGTAGAGCACCAGAGTATTGGGCAGCGTCGTCCCACCCGGAAAAGGCAGGCGGGCGAGCATGTCGCCGGCAGGAGTCTGGGTTCGGCGGTTGAACTGAGTGGCGAAAGCCGCCCATGACTGACGTGTGGGAACATCTTCAGTCCAGATCCGCACCTCGCGCTCCATGAGGGCGACGAACTCCTTCCATGCTTTCTGCGTACGGCAGGCGTTGGCCGCATTGGGCACGCCCGTGCTGTAAACCCGGGCGGGCATGCTGGGGTCGGCATGGTCGAGGTGAAGCAATACAAGCGAAAGCATGCGGCGGCTCAGCGACTCAGGCAGCGAATAAGATGGAGATCGCTGCTCCATGCTCTGAGCACCCCCAATCAAGTGTGCCAAATAATACCTTCCCACGTATGAGCTGCGCATCTCATCCGGCGACATTTTTTCCACTGCATCCACCGCCGCGGTGAGCAAAGGGACGCCTTTTTCACTGTCTGCCATCACTGCATTTCTGGCGGCCTGAAAGGCTAGATCTGGGTATTTGGATTTAAAACGTTCAAATGCACGCGCAGCGACCTCAAAAGAGAGGTTTTCACCATTGCTGATGGCATAGGCCAGCACCACGTCATCATCGGGATATTTTCCCAAGGCATCTGCGCTTTGGCGTATGCGATAGTACTGATCTATGTCCAGCGCGTCGAGGTATTGCACTCCGGAGACACCCGCAGTTGCGGCCTCAGCAATCCATGCCTCTTTTTTCTGCGCCACTTCCCCCTTCATGAGTGTGACTGCATGAGCCACTGATATGGAACGAAGGACGTCCAGGCTGGAGGGAACCATCACCGCCTTGCTGGCCCCCTGCCCTGAGAAGCGGATCGAGTTCGAGCGATAATTATAAGCCTGATAGCTGCTGCCATTGGTGAGACGCAGCAAGTCTGCATATCCCTTGGGGTAGTGCTTTGCCATTTCTTCCAGATACTTGATCGTAGTGCTGGCGCTTTTGGCAGCTAAGGCAGGCAGTTCCTGAGACTGGCCCATGAGTCGGATGAACAGGGACATGGCAGCGTCCGCTTTACCCTCCTCCTCAAACGCCACGGCCTGCAGATAGCCCAGCCGATAGTCCTCGGGGAAGCGCCGCAGCAACGGCTCAAGAAAGCTGATGACGCGCTTCCAGTCCTGATGGGCCGTCATGCTTTTGGCCAGGGTGATAGCGTCATCGGCATCCATCTGCGTGCCGCCGGCCAGCTCATAGAGCATGCGGTAGCCGGTGTTTGCATCGCCGAATTCGATTTCGATCGATGCGATCATCTGCTGCACGCGCCCACCTTTGGAGCGACCGGCGACGCGCTGCAATTCTTCGATGGCGCGCTTCGACTGGCCCATCTCCAAATCCATATGGGCGACCTGCATGGCAAGAGTGACATCGTCAGGCCGCAGACGCATGGCCTCGCGCAGCGCACGCTCCTGCTCCGTGGTGCTGCCTGCCACCCGGTAGATTTCCGCGAGGGCCAGCCATGGTGCCGCATCTGCACGATTGGTGCGCTGCCGTTCGAGGAACTTATCCGTGAGGGCCTTCAACTGGCCGCGCTCGCCGGCCAGACGCGCGAGGATGCCGACCCAGCGCATTTTGTCCTCCGGCTTTTCCTCCTTTTCAAACAGTGAGAGATAAACCCGCTCTGCGTCGCTCATCTGGCCTTGCTCGATGTAGCCGGAGGCCAGTGCGTCCGCGACGGACTCATCGTCTTCAAATTTACGAATGGCGGCCTGAAGCACCTTCAGAGCTTCGCGTCCTTTGCCGCTGAGCTGAAGAAGCTTGGCCTCGCGCAGCCAAGGAGAAGCGGAGCCGGGAGAAAGTGTCTTCCATTCCGCCACCCATTTGAGCGCCTGATCTGGTTTTCCCGAGCGCTCGGACAAGTCCACAAGGCGCTGAATGTTGGTGGAATTTCTGCCCTGGGGCATGGCCATGAGTTTTTCCGCCTCCTGCGTCGCGCGCAGCCAGTCCTGGCGGGATTCCATCAGCTTAAGCAGCCGTGTCTGCGCTGCCAATGCATGGTCCGATGGAATTTCGCGAAGGGTTTTCTCCGCGCCCAGGTGGTCCTGCTTTTCTTCGAGAAGCGTGGCCAGCAGGATTCGCTCCTGCACAGTCTGGGTGCTCTTTTGTAAAGCGGCCAAGGTTTCGGCAAACTTTGGCTCATCTGCCTTCAGACATGTCACAGCCTGCCGCAGTGCATCATCCATAAAGCTGACGTCTGTGGCAGCCCGCACGCGAGAGAGCGCCCACGGAATGGCCTCCACGGGTTTCTTGGCGCTGAGCGCTGAGTTAATCAGCAGCCCGAGGAAACGCTCATCGCCTGCAAACTCGGGCTGGCGCGCCTGCAATATTTCCAAAGCTGCCTGAGGCTCAAGGCGTGCCATGAGCGCCTGCCCCACGGCCATCAGCTGGGAAAGATCGCCATTTTTGGCGAGATCACGCCAGATCGCGAGCGCCGCATCACGTTTGCCACTGCGGTGAAGGTAATGGGCCTGTGCTTCCTTGGCTGCACTGCTTTCTGGAAAAGCGGCGACCATGTGCTCGTAGGTGAGGGCGGCATCGTCACCACGCTCCCAGCTTTCATAGAGCCGTGCCACGCGGAGGTGATCAAACTCAGCGGTGTCTTTCGCGGCTAGAAATTTATCCAGCGTGGTTTTGGCCGCTGCTTTGTCCTTTGCACGCTCTTGCAGTGTTGCCAAACGGATGAGGAGTTCGCGGTCATCGGGTGACTGCTCAAGCAGGACGTTGGTTTGCGCGATGGCCTCCTTGAACTGCTCAAAGCGCGCCAGCAAATCCAGGTAGCTCTCGCGCAGCTCCCGCTGGCCCGGTGTTTTTTGCAACAGGGCGGCGTAGATGGCCAGTGCATTGTCTTTATCACCCAGCTCTGCCAAAACTCGTGCGCGCTGCCGCTCCAGAGAGGTGCGCTGTGGATGGACGGCCTGCAGCTTTTCCAGCTCCTTGACCAGCCCGGTGAGGTTTTCATCTCGACGAAACATCGTTTCGATTTGGGCGAGCACTTCACCTTCGATCCAGGTGCCCTGGCCGGTGTCTGCCAGGGTGGAGTTCAGGAGGGCGAGAGCGGCGTCCTTCTTGGTGGCACGCAGCTGGATTTCGGCCAGTCGGAGCTGGCGCACGGCTTTGGCGTAGGGGTCTTTGGTGCTGGCAATCAACGCCAGCATCTGCGCCTCCGCCTCAGCGAAGAGGCCTTCGTCGAGCTGGAGTTCGACCACCTCCTCCACCAGATCTTCGTCATCCGCGTTAGCTTTCACCAGATCCCGCCATGCCTGCAAGGCGGCTTCGGGCTTGCCCGTGCGCAGCAGCCAGCGCCCGCGCATCTGGCCGATCTCACGGCCCAGTTCTCCATCCGCGCCGCCTTTTTCCGCAGCAGTGAGCGATTTCAGGGCCGATTCGAAATTCATCATGCGCGCCTCGAGTTTGGCCCGTTGGAACCAAGCCCGTGCGTTTGTCCCCTCGCGCTCCAGGGCCGCAGTGTAAGCTTTCAGAGCTTCAGCTTCATTGCCACGCTGGTCGTGAAAAATTGCCAGCACGAGCAGATCGGCGGTGGTGCTGGTGCGCTGGCGCAAAAATTCCGCCAGGGAGTCCGCCGTGCCAGTCTCCATCCATGCCGAGTAGAACCGATCATAGACCAGACCAGCCTGAGGACGCTTGAGAAGCATCAGGTGATATTTCTCCGCCTCGGCCCCCGGCGGAGTGGTCTGTCCGAAACATGCCATGGCTAAGGCGAGGAAAAAAAACCGGATTTTCATAAAAGAAATTTACCCACCCTTTTACCAAATTACCTATGCCGAGGACAAGATAGAACCGCAAGCAATCGAGATTCATGCAAGACAGGGCATCCAATCCGCGCATACTCGACCTTCCAACCTGATCCGCCGCCATGCGTCCCCTTCTCATCTCCCTGCTGTCCATCGCCTGCCTGTTTGCCGTCGCCGCCCCGAAAGAAGAGGTGAAACCGCTCAAGGTCCTCATGATCACCGGCGGCTGCTGCCATGACTATGAAAACCAGAAGCTGATCCTGAGCGAGGGGCTCAGCGCCCGGGCGAATGTGGAATTCACCATCGTGCATGAAGAAGGGCCGGAAGGTAAAAAGGACAAAAGTCACAAGATCTCGATCTATGAAAAGGACAACTGGGCCGAGGGCTATGATGTGATCCTGCACAACGAATGCTTCGGTGGCGTGGATGATGTGGCGTTTGTGGAACGGATCGCCAAGGCACACCATAACGGTGTCCCGGCGGTGATGCTGCACTGCTCCACCCACAGCTACCGCACGGCCAAGACCGACGAGTGGCGCAAGTGCGTGGGCCAGACCTCCATGAGCCATGAGAAGAACCGTGATTTGAACGTGAAGAACATCGCGGAGGGCCATCCGGTCATGAAGGGCTTCCCGGCGGAATGGCTCGATGCCAAGGACGAACTGTACAAGAACGAAAAGCTCTGGGAGCACTTCGTCCCGCTGGCCAAGGCCTATGGCGAGGACACGAAGATGGACCACAACGTGATCTGGGTGAACGAGTATGGCAAAGCCAAGGTCTTCGGCACCACGCTGGGCCATGGCAATGAAACGATGCAGTCACCCGTTTATCTCGACCTCGTCGCCCGCGGCCTGCTCTGGACCTGTGGCAAGCTTGGCGAAGATGGCAAGCCACTGCCCGGCTACGAAGCCAAGCAGAAGTAGTTCAGTCAGGCTGCAACACCTCGGCCAGGGTCTTCAAGAGAGTTTCGGCCGAGTAGGGTTTTGGGATGAAGTGTTTCACACCGGCCCCCATGGCCCTGGCCACCATGTCTTTGACTCCCAAGCCACTGGCCGCGATGATGCGCACCTGAGGATTCATGCGCATGAGCACCTGGATGGTTGCCAGACCGTCCATGACAGGCATCATCATGTCGGTGAGCACCACGGCTATTTCTTCCTGGTGGGCGGTGAATACCGTCGAGGCTTCGACACCATCCGCCGCCAGCAGCACACGATAGCCGAAGGCCTCCAGCGTCTGACTGATGATCTGACGAACCGTGTCTTCATCATCGACAACCAGCACCAACTCGCCGTTGCCACGCGGCAGCGTCGTCTCAACAGGAACGTGCGGTTGCGTGTCTGATGAATCATTTGCAGGCAAATAAACCTGGAATTTAGAACCTTCCCCGATCTCGCTTTGCACCCGCAAGAAGCCGTGGTGACCTTTGATGATGGCGAGTGTGGTGGACAGACCAAGACCAGTGCCTTTGCCGGTTTCCTTTGTGGTAAAAAACGGCTCAAAAATGCGCTCCAACACATCGGGGGGCATGCCTATGCCGCTGTCTTGCACCTCGATCAACACATGCCGTCCGGGCTTTGCATCGGGGCTCAGCGCCACACATTGCTCGTCCAGCACCACATTGCTGGCTGAGAGCTTGAGCATGCCGCCATTGGGCATGGCATCACGAGCATTGACGCAGAGATTGAGCAAAACCTGATGCAATTGAGTGGGATCTCCCTGCACGCCCCACAAATCCGCCTGGATCCTGCTGCGCACCTGGATGTTCTTGAGAAAGGTTTCGTTGGCGATTTTTTCGATCTCCCGGAGCAGGCGTCCTATTTCAACGGCGAGCTGCCGCCCTTCCACGCCCCGCGCAAAAGAGAGCACCTGCTGCACCATGTCAGCTCCGCGTCTGGCGCTGGTCTCGATCGTTGAGAATATGTTCAGCCGCCGTTCATTGGTTTCCTGCAGCTTGAGCAGTTCAATGGACATCATGATGGGGGTGAGCACGTTGTTGAGATCGTGCGCAATGCCGCCGGCCAGCGTGCCGATGCTCTCCATGCGCTGCGAGCGCAGCAACTGGGCCTCCACTTGTTTGCTCTCGGTGATGTCCTCCGCCGTGCCGACGATGCGCAGCACGGCACCGTGTGAATCGCGCACGGGAAAAGCCCGGTCATGAATCCACCGCTGAGTGCCGTCAGCACGCAGAATGCGGTAGCGCTCGTCATACTCTCCGCGTGCCCTCTTGGAAGCCGTCGCCTGCTCAATGCGTTCCCGGTCCTCGGGATGCACTGAGCCCAGCCAGCTGAGCGGATTTGCATACAGGCTGGTGCAGGTGCGGTGCCAGATTTTTTCATACGCGGGACTGACGTAGATCATTTCGCTGCCGGTGGGATCCGTCATCCAGAACACCTCCTCGATGGTTTCAGCAAACTGACGGAAGCGCTTTTCACTCTCGCGCAGGGAAGTCTCCGCCTGCCTGCGCTCCACGCCTTCCAGCGCCAGAGAGACCAGATTGGACATCGCAAGTGCAAAGGTTTTCTCATCGGCCGTCCATTCCCGCAACGTGCGAACATGTTCAAGGCAGAGCACACCGGTGCGAAACCCGCCCACGATGATGGGCACATCCAGGATGGACCGGATGCCGTGAGGCTGCAGATAGCCTTCCACGAATTCACTGGTGTTTGGGTTCTGGGCGGCATCATCCGCAATGATCATCTCCTGTTCGATGAGGGCGCGGAAATAGGCCGGATAGGTGGCTGCTGAAAGCTCCATGCCAGACGAGTGCCTGCCCTCCTCCCACTCAAACAAATCCACGCAATTTATGGCGGAGCGGTCGCTGTTATAGCGCCAGATGCTGACGCGGGAGACGTTCAGGGTCTGAGCCGCACCTTCGGCGATTTTACGCAGCAGCAGCAAGGCATCTTCAGCATCACCCGCCCAATGGCGCGTCAGTTCGATCAAGGTCTTGCGCTGCTTGATGAAGCGTTTGTCCGCCTCGCGCAATTCTGCCTCACGCCGGCTGATGTCGAGAGCAAAACCGATATCCGCAGCCAGTTCATCCAGCAAAGCCAGTTCATCTGCGTCGAAGAACTCGGTCGTATCGGCATACAAATTGAACACGCCGATGGTTTTGCCCCCTGATTTCAACGGCAGCGAAGCCATGGAGCGATAACTCCGGCACAGGGCATCGGCACGCCAGCAGGCGGCGTCAGGATCATGCTCAATGTCATTGCAAACCGAGTGCTGGCCGGACTGCAATGCACGCGCGGTCATGGCACAGCCAGAGCCGGACTGCGCACCACTGATGACAGCCTCGAGCATTGCCAGGGTTTCCTGCGTGGCACCGATTTGTGCGGCGATTTGCAGCCGACCGGTGTCAGGATCCAGCAGACCAATCCATGCGAGGCCAAACTGGCCTTTTTCAACCGCGATGCGGCAGGCCGTCAACAGCATTGCCTCCTGATTTTTTTCACGAACAATGGTCTCATTTATGCCGCTCAACATGGCATAAAGACGGTTGAGCTGCCGGATGCGCTGATCGGCTTTTTTACGGCCAGTGATGTCCTGCATCTGGGAAACAAAAAACGCGGGATTCCCCTGCTCGTCGTCCACCATCGAAACAGTGAGCAGCACCCACACCACACCGCCGTTTTTATGGAGATAGCGTTTCTCCATCTCAAAAGTCTTGATCTCGTGACGGAGCATTTTCTGCACATTGGCAACATCCATTTCGAGATCGTCCGCGTGGGTGATCTGCTGAAAATTGACGGAAAGCATTTCGGATTCGGTGTAGCCGACAATTTCACACAGGGCCCGATTGACGCGTAAAAAACGCCCGTCGGGAGCGACGAGCGCCTTGCCGATGGGGGCATTCTCGAAGGCTGTGGCGAAGGTGGCCTCGCTTTCACGCAACGCCTCCTCCGCCCGTTTGCGTTCGGTGATGTCCTGCACCGTGCCAAAACACCGCGAGGACCTGCCCTGATCATCAAAGAGCAACTCCACCTTCACGAGCGCCTGAGCCTCCAGCCCGTCCGCACGCAGCACACGGTATTCAAACGGCTCGATGACTGCGCCAGGCCGCGCGTTTATAAGCTGTGCAAGATAGGCGTCATGGCGCCCTCGGTCGTCCGGGTGCACCATTTCCTGCACCCGGTCATAGGAGAGTACGACAGACTGTGGCTGCAGCCCGAAAATCCGGTAGAGCTCGTCCGACCATTTGATGCTGCCATCCGCCACCGTGTATTCCCAGCTGCCAATGTGGCTGATGGACTGGGCGCGGCCAAGATCTGCGCTTACCTGGGTCAGGGCGGCCTCGGTGCGTTTGCGATCACTGATGTCCACGAAAGTGGCGACCACATGGGGCTCTCCCTGGAACTCGATGGTTTCCATGCTGGCGATGGCATGAAGAACACCGCCGTTGCGCGCACGCAGGGCAAGTTCCATGTCGCGAACCGAACGATGCTCATCGAGAGTCTTGCGGAGCATAGCGGCCACAGGTTCATCAAGCACGGCCAGCTCAATCATGGAACGCTCCACCGCCTCTTCACGCGTCCATCCGACGAGGCTGGAGAAAGCGTCATTGACCTCCACGATTCGTTGATCGCGCCTGCGGCTAATGGTCAAAGCAACCGGACTGCTGCGAAACGCCTTGATCAGCCGTGTTTCGACTTCACGAAGCATCTCCATGGCCTGCTTGCGTGCCGTGATGTCTTCAGTGAACATGATGATGCCTCCAATCGAGTCATCCGCCTGACGCCATGGCTGGATCTCCCAGCGAATCCAGTCGGTCCGTCCGTCGGCACGCAAAAAGGCTTCTTCATCGCATTTTTCGACCTTGCCAGTCAGGCAGCGCTGATGGATTGCAGCCCAATGTGGCGGCGCTTCAGGAAAGACCTCGTAATGGCTACGGCCCACAATGGACTGAGATCCGAGGCGGTAATCCTGCATCCAGCGCTGACTGACGACGAGATATTTCATGTCACGATCCAGCATGGCGATGGCCGCCGGACTGTGCTCTGTGTACAGGCGCAGCTGTTCTTCACGCTCCCGCAAAGCACGCGTGCGCTTTTTCACCTGCCCGGCCAGAAACCAATTCCAGCCGACGAGCAGCGCCAGCAGTATCGCGCCCCCCAGGGCGCCGTAGCCGAGATAGCGCAGATACCGGGTGGTGCCCAATGTCTGCCCAAACCACTTCTTTTCGATCCGGGAAAACTCCACCTGCCCCACATCAGCGAACCCCTTTTCAATCAACTGCAACAGACCGGCATTTCCCTTGCGAACGGCACGATGAAACTCTCCGACGCTGACCGGCTCCGTCATCCTGAACTCTGCCTCCAAGCCCTGCTTGTGGAGAAAATAAAGAGCCGGCGGTTTGTCCGCGACGAAGACATTCACTTTGCGCTCATTGGCAGCGGCAATGATGGCCTCATAGTTTTTGTAGAGCAGGAGCGGGCCTACGCCATTGACCTGGAGGAGCTGAGCGCTTGCATCGCCCGCTTTGGCCGCCACGGGAAACCCCTTCAGGGATGCCAGGCCGGTGATGCCTGAAATAGTCGTTCGAAAAAAGATGGGGACCTGGAGGGTGGCGTATGGGCGCGAAAAATCCAGATATGTGGCGCGCTCGGCGGTCACGAAGACGGTGTCAATGACATCAAACTCGCCTGCTTTCATCCGCTCAATGGCATCGCCCCAATCCATGCCGTGGATCTCGGCGGTGACGCCCGTCTTTTTTTCCCAAGCCTGCCACTGATCGATAATGATGCCCTGCAACACCCCTGCGCCATCCCTGAAAACATAGGGTGGATAATTGTCGTCCATGACCACGCTGATCTTGCCTGGCAGAGCAGGCAGCTGACCAGAGACGGAGGTGCAAATACAGGCGATTAAAAAGGCGACGATGAGTCCGCGAATGCGGTGCAAACCACGTTTGGCGGCGGTGAATTTCTTCATGCCTGAACAGCCCCCCGACCGTTCACTCAATGTCTCTAAAAATTTCAGTCCTGAGGTCGGGCACCTCGCTTGTTCCATTGCACAAGCCCCATCCGAATTGAGAACAATGAAGGACGTTTCCAACATAATTCATGTATGTTAGAGCGTGTGAAAATTCATGACACTTAAATTACCCTATCGAATCCGCAGAGTCTACCGCTTTGAGCATCAAAGCGATGGAGGTTACAGGCATTCTTTTAGTGATGAGGGAGCGGATTCCATCATGCGGCGACCTGAGCATGCAGCACCGCATCCAATGTTTTGAGGAGAGTTTCTGCCGTGTAGGGCTTGGGGATGAAATTCTTGACACCCGCATTGGCGGCTTTTTCCTCCATGCCGGCGGCATTCATTCCGCTGGCAGCAACGACACAGATCTCTGGATTCATCCGCATCAGCACCTGAATCGTTGCCGGTCCGTCCATCACCGGCATCATCATGTCTGTAAGCACCAAAGCGACTTCCGAGCGATGTTTAGAATAGAGGGAGACAGCCTCGGCCCCATCCGCAGCCAGCAAAACACGGTAGCCAAAGGTTTCCAAAGTCTGCTTGGTGATCTGCTGCACGGCGGCCTCATCATCGACGACGAGGATCAATTCACGATTTCCACGCGGCAGCTCTCCCGGGATGGCCGCTTCAATTTCTGCATGTTCGGACATGTGCGCGGGCAGATAGATATGAAAGGTTGTGCCTTTCCCAAGTTCACTCTCCACCCGTAGGAAGCCATGGTGGCTTTTGACGATGGCCATGACCGATGAGAGCCCAAGCCCGGTGCCTTTTCCGAGTTCCTTCGTGGTAAAAAACGGTTCGAATATGCGGTCAATCACCTCTGGTGGCATGCCAGTGCCATTGTCTTCCACCTGGATGTGGAGGTACTGCCCGGGCTTGGCGCCGGGCATCATTGATGCGCATTGTCCATCCAACAGCATGTTCCTGGCAGAAAGTTTCAACTGGCCGCCGTTGGGCATGGCGTCACGTGCATTGACACAAAGATTGAGCAGCACCTGGTGAATTTGGGTGGGGTCCCCCTGCACGACCCACAATGGTGCGGGAATGGTGCAGCGAATCTGGATGCTTTTCAAAAAAGTCTCGTTGGTGATCTTTTCGACTTCCTTGAGCAGATGCCCGACCTGCACCGCCAGCTGCTTTCCTTCCACGCCTCTGGCAAATGACAGGACTTGCTTCACCAAGTCCGCGCCGCGTTTGGCGCTGCACTCAATGGTGGCAAGAATTTCATGCTTTTGAGCACTCCGCTCCTGAAGCTTCAGGAGCTCGATGGACATCATGATGGGGGCGAGCACGTTGTTGAGATCGTGCGCAATGCCGCCAGCAAGAGTGCCGATGCTTTCCATGCGCTGAGAGCGTAAAAACTGCTGCTCCAGCTTTTTGCGCTCGGTGATATCTGTGTTGATCGAGAGGATGGACTTGGGGCGCCCCTGAGCATCCTTGATCAGAGTCCACCGTGACTCGACGATCACCAGCCGGCCTTCTTTGTCATGCTGCTGCATTTCACCGGCCCACTCTCCCTGAGCCATGACGGCTTTCATGACGGCAAGGAACTGCACCGGATCTCGATTGAGCAGTTCCATTTGCGAATGATCCAAAACCTCAGCGGCCTGCCAACCATAAAGCCGCTCCGCACTGCGGTTCCAATACAGGATGCGATGCTCCTCCGGGCTGCAGACGATGATGGCATCACGCGCCTTGTCCAGGAGGGAGGCCTGCTCGCGAATTTTGTCCTCGGCCATTTTGCGCTGGGTGATGTCACGCATGATGCACTGCAGGCGACCGTCAGGAAGAATCGTTGAGCCGACTTCGGCGGGAAACTGCGAGCCATCCTTACGCCGGCACAACCATTCACTCCGCACCACTTCACCTTCGCTCAACTGCGACACTTCGGGCAGGATTCTCACCATCTCTCCGGAAGCAACAATATCGACAAAACCCATCCGTCTCAGTTCCTCACGAGTGCAGCCCAGCATCTGGCAGACTGCGGCGTTGGCTTCGAGCAGACGCCCGGCAGTGTTCGAGACCAGGATGCCGTCAGAGGCTGACTCAATGAGGGTACGGAACTCGGCCTCGCTCGCCAACAGGGCCAGTTCGGCCTGCTTACGCGTCGTGATGTCCTCGGAAAAAATGATGATGCCACCGATCGTGCCGTCAGCCTGATGCCATGGCCTGATTTCCCAGCGGATCCAGTCAATGGAACCATCCGCACGAACGAATTTTTCATCATCGCTTTTTTCGACAGCACCAGCCAAGCAACGACGGTGGATCTCCATCCAGTGGGCCGGCACTTCGGGAAAGACATCATAGTGGCTGCGTCCCGTGACGGACTGCTCACCCAGACGGTAGTCATGCATCCAGCGCAGACTGACCACGAGATACTTCATGTCACGATCCAGCATGGCGATGGCAGCAGGACTGTGTTGAACACAGAGGCGCAGCTGCTCCTCTTTTTCCTGCAGCGCGCGTGTGCGCACCCTGACCTGGCCCGCCAGCATCCAGTTCAATCCAAGCAACAGCGTCACCAATGAGACGGCTGCCAATGCAGCGTATCCCAGGCTGCGCAAATAGGGATGCCCATCCAGAGTCTGCCCGAACCATTTTTTCTCGATCCAGGCGAGTTCCTTCGGCCCCACATCTTCAAATCCTTTTTCAACCAGCTGCAGAAGTTTGGTATTTCCTTTGCGGACCGCACGGTGGAGTTCTCCGATGCTGACCGGGTCAGACATTCTGAACTCAGATCCCAAGCCTAGCTTCTGAAGAAAATACTGAGCGGGCGGCTTGTCCATGACGAAGACGTTCACTTTGCGCTCGTTGGCCGCGGTGATGATGGCCTCGTAGTTGTTGTACAACAACATGGGGGTGATGTCATTTTCCTGCAGCAGCTTGACGACTGTGTCTCCCAGCCTCGCAGCTACTGGAAATCCATGCAGGGAGGAAAGATTGTTGATGCCAGCGATCGAGGAACGAAAAAAGATGGAAACCTCGATGGTGGAATACTGCTTCCCGAAATCCAGATAAGCCGTGCGCTCCGGTGTTTTAAACATCGCGTCGATGACATCAAACTCGCCCTCTTTCATCCGGCGCACGGCATCATTCAAGTCCATGCCATGAATCTCAGCGGTGACTCCGGTGCGCTTTTCCCATACACGCCATTGATCGATGATGATGCCCTGCAGACGGCCCTCATTGTCTCTGAAAACATAGGGAGGGAAATTGTCATCCGTCACCACACTGATGGTGTGAGGAATCGCAGACTCCTGCCCCGACACATCCATAGAGATGAGAAGGAACGACAAAAGCATGAGGATCCAACTCATGTGGCAGCGCACGCCTCCAGGCTGAGCCCGCGCTGAAGCAGCGGAGGAATTGAAGCGACGCAGCACCGATGTCGAACCAGCTCCCAGCGCCATGGTGCAAGAGGGAAATGAACCGGGAATGAAGGCGTGAAATTCAGTCATGCTTCAAGGCGGTTTCGAAGCTGGAGTGCCGCCATTCTTGGCATGAAAATGAATTTCGTTTCATCCGGTTAAAGAGAGGAGGTGCGCTGTGCATTCAGCACTGTGTGAAGCATTTTCAGCAGTGTTTCCGCCGTGTAGGGTTTGGGGATGAAGTGTGTGACGCCCGCGTTTGCCGCCCTGGCCACCATGTCTTTCACGCTGAGGCCGCTGGCGGCGATGATGCGCACCTTGGGATTCATGCGCATGAGCACTTGAATCGTCGCAGGCCCGTCCATGACCGGCATCATCATGTCCGTCAGCACCACTGAGATTTGGTCTTTGTGAGTGGCGTACAAGGTGGACGCCTCGACACCGTCCGCCGCCGGCAGTACGCGATAGCCAAAGGACTCCAGCGTTTGTCCGGTGATGTGACGCACGGGTTCCTCGTCATCAATCAGGAGCACGAGTTCGCCATTGCCATGCGGCATTTCATTTTGCAGCGGGGGCGGCATGCTCGCGCCTTCCACGATCTGCGCCGGCAGGTACACCTGAAATTTGGAGCCTTTATCCAATTCACTGGAGACTCGGATGAAACCTTGATGGCTTTTGATGATGGCAAGAGCGGAGGATAATCCCAGCCCAGTGCCTTTGCCGAGCTCTTTGGTGGTGAAAAACGGCTCAAAAATGCGGTCAACCACCTCTGGCGGCATGCCTGTGCCGGAATCTTCCAGCTCGATGAAGAGATAAGGCCCGGGCTTTGCGCCGGCGATCATCGCCGCACATTGCTCATCCAGCATGAGATTGCCGGCGCTGAGTTTTAAAGTGCCGCCGTTGGGCATGGCATCGCGTGCGTTGACGCACAAATTCAGCAGCATCTGGTGAATCTGCGTGGGATCTCCGAGAACGATCCACAGATTTGCGGGAATGTCACTGCTGACCCGGATATTCTTGTGGAAGGTTTCATTGGCGATTTTTTCAATGCCTTTGAGAAGATGCCCGGCCTGGACCTCCACGCGCTGCCCTTCAACTCCACGCGAAAATGAGAGGACCTGGCGCACCATGTCCGCTCCGCGCCTGGCACTGCTTTCAATGGTTGCCAGCACGCCCAGCCGCATTGCATCCTGCTCATGCAGTTTGAGCAGCTCGATGGACATCATGATCGGAGTCAGTGCGTTGTTGAGATCATGAGCGATGCCTCCAGCCAGTGTGCCGAGGCTTTCCATACGCTGGGCGCGCAGAAGCTGCTCTTCGACTTTTTTCCGCTCGGTGATGTCAGTATTGATCACCAAAATGCTGCGTGGATGGCCCGCAGCATCACGCAGCAGGGTCCACCGGCCTTCAACGATCAGCTTGCGGCCATCTTTGCCCACTTGTTGCAGCTCACCGTCCCATTCCCCGGCCTGCATGACTTTTTCGAATGCTTGCTGAAAAACTTCCGAGTGTTGGTCTTTGATCTCGGTCACCAGGCGTCCGATCGCCTCCGCGGCAGTCCAGCCATAGAGGCGTTCAGCGCTCTTGTTCCAATAGGTGATACGATGATCAAGCCCACACACCAAGATGGCATCTCTGGAGAGTTCGAGCAGGGATGCTTTTTCGTGGGCTGCCAGCTTGGAAGCCTCCAGCTCCTGCGTGCGCATTTTCACACGTTGTTCGAGGTCCTGAAGATGAGATTTGGACTCCAGCAGCAACCGCGATTTTTCCGTGAGTGAAATGGCCAGTTGAAGCACTTCGATGATATCGAAGGGCTTTTTCAAAATGAGCATGCGATCACGTGGCTTGATCTGCTCCTGCACCTCGCTCCAGCAGCAGTCCGCATAGGCGGTGCAGATCACGATCTGCATGTCTGGGCAGACCTGCCAGATCTGCCGAGTGGTCTCGATGCCGTCCCAGCCCGGCGGCATGCGGACATCGACAAAAGCCATGGCATAGGGCAGCCCCTCCGCCTGCGCGTTTTTGACCATCTGCAGTCCTTCCTCACCCTGGGATGCGGTGTCGATGGTGAAAGTCTGTCTGGCGGCCTGCGCCTGCACTGGGGAGCCAAACAAGGCGGCCTCAGCAGCCTCCAGCGCATCATCTGCCGCACTAACCGGTGCGAGGATTTTGCGGAAGTCATCATGAATGGACCGGTTGTCATCGATGACTAAAATGCGCCGATGCGCAGCTGTCGTGGTTGTGTGTGTCATGGTTGGATTAATTTTCCAATGGCAGTGTCAACGTGAAGGTGGCGCCCAGGCCCGGACCATCACTGTGAGCTTTCAAAGTTCCGCCCAGCTCCTTGGCGGCCAGCGCGCCGCTATGCAGACCAAAACCGTGACCCAGTTTTTTGGTGGTGAAGCCATGGGAGAAAATGCGACTGAGGTTTTCAGGGGCGATGCCGGTGCCGTTGTCGATGACCGCAATTTCCAGCATGCCCTCCTGGTTTTGCGTCACGCGCACCATCATGCGCCGGTCGCCCTCACTTTGATCCAGGGCGTGCTTGGCATTGCTCAACAGGTTCACGAGAATCTGCATCACTTTATGCCGGTCCGTTTTCAAAGGCGGCACCTGGGCGATTTCACAGACCACATTGACTTCATGACGAGTGAAGCTGGCGGCGTTGATGCGGAGGCTGTCGTCGACCAAGTCGGCCACGGAAAGCACCTCGACGACGCCGGTGCCACGTGCGTAGCGCTGCTGCATGGCCACGATCTCCTTGATGTGATCGATGTTTTTTTTCAGCATTTCCATTTCCTGCAGGATGGCCTGCTGAGGCTCTGCCAGGTGCACCGCCAGCTTGAGCAGGTAGTCCGGAAGCATTTTCCCACGCGGGTCAGTGGTAAGGAATGCAGGCAGGTCTGCCGAGTTCTGCTGCAAGAGCTCGGCCACGTTTTTCAGACTTCCGGTCCTGAACTCGCGCACCTTGCTGGTCGCGAGCTCAGCCGAGACACCGACGCTGTTGAGGACGTTGCCCACATTGTGGAGCACGCTGGTGGCGACCTCCGCCATGCCGGCGAGACGTGAGGTTTCGAGCAATTCGGCCTGCGTCCTGTTCAATTCCGTCGTGCGCTCCACCACCTGACGTTCGATTTCCTCGTTGCTGCCTTCGAGTGTGGCGCGACGCAGGGCAATCTCTGACATTTCCTGGAGCATCCTGCGGATGGCGACGAACAGAATGGCGTCCTCAAACAGCACCCAGCCTGCGTGCTCGACCCAGCGCCATGAACTGGCGGTCAGCACGCCGAACACTGACTGAGGCCAGTACAAATCGCGGAGCAGATGATCAGCGGCCACCACAATGGTGGCCGTGGCAAGCACACGCCAGTCACGGTAAAAGGCGAGGAAGGCCAGGGAGCCGAAAATGTGAAAGTGCGTCTCGATGCGGCCTCCCGTCAGGTGAATGAGCAGGGCCGAAGTCAGCACCTGGCCGACGGCAATGACATGACGGGTCACGGCCAAGCCAGGATATTGCCAGGCCAGCCAAATGGGAAAACCGCTGATTGCTCCGCCGAGCAGAATGGCTGCCCAGACGTGGACGTGGACCTGGCTGGAGTCGCCAATCCAAGTGAGGGGGGAAATCCACAAGGCGGCTGCAATTCCCGCCAACCATTGCACGATCATGAGCCGGGCAAAGAGCTGATCGGTGTGCCGGTGCAAGTCATTCTCTGCGGCGCGAAACAGCTCTGCCGCATGTTGTTGCAGTGCTGAGTCTTTCTTGGCCAATGGAGAGGCCGCAGTTTCATCGACCAGCGGGCTGGTTTGCTGACGCAGCCCGCTGGAGGAAACACGCAATAACGCGGTTGCTGGGTTCAAGGGGTGGCCTTGTGGCAGGGTGTTCGCGGCTACGGCTGACATACTGTGCATTCCTTTTGGTTGTTTACCCATCCGAGAGCGCAGCCGAAAACAGGGAGGCTGGTGGCGGGGGGGGCTTTTTGTTTCAACAAACTCTCGACGGCATCCCTCCCTGGATTGTCCCCGGCATGGCCTCGAGCCAGGGTGATGCCGCCTTGGAAAACCAGCCCGCCTTCGGGATCATAGAGCAGAGTCTGGCCTGAGGTGACGGCCTGAAAAAGGCGGGCTTCATTGCCCTCATGATCGACATTCACCTGCACTCCAGGGATGGAAGCTGCAGCATGCCACAGATCGGTTTTCACCCAATCGTCCTCCATGCCTTGCGGCTGGATGAACCACACCTGAGCGCTGAACTTTCCCTGGCAGTGTGCCACGAGTTGTTCCAGTTCGCCCAGCGTCGCGCGGGAGCAGGGGCAGCGTGGATGAAGAAACATGACGAGCTGGGCCTGACCTGGATGACGATGTGCCTGACTGGTTTCCGGCCAGTGTGCTGGTGGGAGGCCGGTGGCGCCAGCGGTCTGGGAGTACTGTGCCAGCAGCAAGCTTCCCGTGACAACCACGCAAAGCCAAGCCGCGGCAAAGGTGCTGATTTTCAATGCGGCAGAGCCAAAGCGCCTTGGTCCAATCACCTTGTCAGGTGAGGTCGTCGAATGAGCTGAGTTTGGCAAGCTGGGGCTAATCACCCCTAAACATAAGGGTCAGCGCCAAAGCCCCCCAACTAAGCCATGCTTTATTTGATACGACCGAACCGCTTAGAACCGCAGACCTTTCGATTCTCGTTTTTATTAATTGAGTTCCAACGGTATATCGCCGGACTCCGAGGATCTGCTGGGCTCGGGCCTGCGCAAAGCCCTGGCACCATTGAAGCTTTCACTATGAGCATGCTTGTAGCCGGCTGGATCGATCGTCTGCCAGATCTGGTCCCTTTTTTCGCTGGAGCATCCAGTCAGGAGATAAGCGGCCAGCAGCCCTGGCAGCAGAAACAGGCGCTGAAAACGAATGGGGGAGAGTGGTTTGCGGGTTTTCATCAGTGAAGAAGGCTGGGTTATTTCTGTCCGTAATACGCGCCCGGGCCGTGCTTGCGCAAATGATGCTTTTCCAAGATATGCCCGGGGATGGGACCCAAGGCGGGATTCAGGGTGGCAGAGCCGAGGGCCATGTGAGCGCACATTTCGAGGGCGATGCTGTTCTTGAGCGAATCCATGGCGTTTTTGCCGAAAGTGAACGGGGCGTGGTGGATCTGCAGGACAGCAGGCATTTCGAGCGGGCTGAGTTGCAGCTCGCGCAGGCGCTCGACAATGGCGACCCCGGTGAAATGTTCATAGTCCTGAGTCACTTCTGCGGGAGTGAGCGCGCGCACCAGAGGAACGGTGCCGTGAAAGTGGTCCGCGTGCGTGGTGCCGAAGCAGGGGATCTCGCGACCCGCTTGTGCAAACATGGTGGCATGCAGGCTGTGTGTGTGTGTGATGCCGCCGATTTCGGGAAATTCGCGGTAGAGGACGAGGTGCGTTTTCGTGTCGGAGGAGGGCCGGAGGCTGCCCTCCACCACCCGGCCATCCAGGTCGAGAACGACGATGTCGGCGGGCTTAAGCTCCAAATAATCCACGCCGCTGGGTTTGATGGCCCAGAGACCGGAGGCACGGTCGATGCCACTGACGTTGCCCCAGGTCAGGCGTACGAGGCCGCTGGGTTCCAGGGCGCGGTTGGCTTCACAGACTTTTTCACGGAGGTCTTGGAGGGTCATTGAAGGCAAGAAAGCCCAAACGTCTTACAATTCCAGCAACATAAACCGGCCCATGGGGCGTTAATACATTGATCCTTGAGAGTTGACGTGGGGAACGCCCCCGTTGACCAGTACCGCACACACACATGCCCGCCTCCGTCGCCCCCCCTGCTGTTCCTGATCAGGAAGCCATCGCCAAAGCCTCCCTCTGGGTGGCTCCGCTCCGAACCGAAATCGCCCGCGTGCTGATCGGGCAGACCGCCTTGGTGGACCGCCTGCTGGTGGCGCTGCTGACCAACGGGCACGTTTTGCTCGAAGGTGTGCCGGGCATCGCCAAGACACTGGCCGTGCGCACTTTGTCGGGAACGTTGAAAGCCAAATTCCAGCGCATTCAGTTCACACCCGACCTGCTGCCTGCGGATGTCATCGGCACCATGGTGTACCATCCAAAAGACGGCACCTTCACACCGCGACTGGGGCCGATCTTTGCCAATCTGGTGCTGGCAGATGAAATCAACCGCGCACCGGCCAAGGTGCAGAGCGCCCTGCTGGAAGCCATGCAGGAGCGGCAGGTCACCATCGGTGAAAACACGCACAAGCTGCCCGACCCCTTCATGGTGCTAGCCACGCAGAATCCGATCGACCAGGAGGGCACGTACACGCTGCCAGAAGCCCAGCTCGACCGCTTCCTGCTCAAAATACGCGTCACCTATCCGACACCCGTGGAAGAACGCATGGTGCTGGATGCGATGGCCACTTCTGCGCCGAAACTCGATGTGAACCAAGTCACCGACGTGACGGCGATCAGCGCCAGCCGCGTGGTGGTGAACGATTTGTTCATGGATGAAAAGATCCGCGATTACATCGTGGCTCTGATCCATGCGACGCGCCACCCTGAGGCGCTGGCCCCGCACCTGAAGCTGCTCATCCGCTGCGGCGCATCACCGCGCGGCACGATCAATCTGGCGCTGGCCGCCAAGGCGCTGGCCTTCCTGAACGGCCGCAACTACGTCATTCCGCAGGATATCAAAGATCTCGCCCCGGACATCCTGCGCCACCGTATTCTGCTTTCTTATGAAGCCGAAGCTGAAGGGGTGACGACGGATGATGTGGTGAAGACACTCCTCGACAAGCTGCCTGTTCCTTAACACCGCCCACACTGTGAACGGGGAAACTGTGCAGAACGACAACGACGCCAGACTCACGCGCATCCTCAAGCGCGTGCGGCGCATCGAGCTGCTCACGCGAGGCATGGTGAAGGAGATGCTGGGCGGCCAGTATCACTCACGATTCAAGGGCCAGGGAATCGAGTTTGATGATTTCCGGGAGTACCAACCCGGGGACGATGTGCGCTTCATTGACTGGAATGTGACTGCGCGCATGAACGATCCGTTTGTGCGAAAATATGTCGAGGAACGTGAGCTGACGGTGATGATCTGCGTTGATGTCAGCGGCTCCGGTGACTACGGCAGCCAGGAGGACTCGAAGCGCGAACGTGCGGCGGAGATTGCGGCGGTGTTTGCCTTCAGCGCCGTGCAGAACCAGGACAAGGTGGGGCTCACGCTGTTTTCCGACGGCATCGAGCACTACCTGCCCGCACGAAAAGGAGCGCCGCATGCCCTGCGCATCCTGCGTGACATTTTAAACAATGAACCCAAGAGGCACGGCACGGACATCAAGCCCGCGCTTGATCTTGCGCTCGAACGCATCGCCCATCGGGCGCTGGTGATCCTGGTTTCGGATTTTATCACCCCCGATCATGCCTGGGAGAAAAGTCTGCGGGCTGTGGCGGCGAAACATGATGTGGTGGCGGCGCAGATTCTGGACCCGCGTGAAATCACGCTGCCAGACGCAGGCCGCGTCTGCCTCGAAGACCCGGAGACCGGGGAGCAATTTCTCGTCAACACCTCCCATCCGGCCGTCCGCGAGCAGTATGAACAACGTCTGGCGGAACGACAGAACGCGCTGGTGCACCTGCTGCGGCGCTGCGGCGTGGAGCGCATCACCGTGCGCACTGACGAGGACTACGCGCCTGCCCTGAAGGCCTATTTTCGTTCGCGCAAAAGGAGGAAACGCGGATGAAGCCACCGCTGCACTTCCTGCATATCCTATTGGCGCAATTTCAGGGGCCGCCCCCGTTGCCGCATCCTGATCTGCCACCGCCTGACAGCGTGCAACTGCCGCCGCCCTGGTGGATTCCCTGGGCGACCGTGCTGCTGCTTTGTCTATTGATCGCCCTGATCGTCTGGCTGCTGGTGCGCCCGAAAGAGACGCCATCAGCGCCTCTGCGGCAGCCATGGAGCTCAGCCTTTCGTGCCTTGAATGAACTGCGCGCACGCATTCAAACCATCCCGCCGCAGGACATGAGCCACCGGATCTCGCAGATCCTGCGGCGCTACCTGCAGGAACGCTACTCCGTGCCGGCGCCAGCGCGCACAACACGTGAACTGTTTGAAGGCAAAACAGACCGACAGCCCGGCATGCCGGTGCCGAGGTCCCAGGGATTGTGGCGCGAACGGTTTGAGCCGGTGGCTCATTTGTGTGACGAGATTTCCTTCATGCCAGCCCCACGTACGGAAGAGGAATCGACGATGCTCATCGATCAAGCGCTCGCACGCATGCAGGAGGAGAAACCATGATCATACCGGGCTTTCCTGCATTTCAGATTTTCCACCCGCTGTGGCTGCTGCTGCTGCCCCTGGTGCCACTGCTCGCGATGTTGCGTGGTGCACGCGGCAAACGGGCTGCCATCAAATTTCCCACAGCCTCCCTGCTGGGTGAACTCGGGAGGCCGGCACGCAGCAGTCTTGGCGGCTTCGTCTTTGGATTGATTTTAACCAGCCTGATCTTTGGCATCGTGGCGCTGTCTCGACCGCAGAAAATCTTGTCCTACGAAGAGGAGAAAGCGGATGGCATCTCGATCATGCTGACGGTGGACGTATCGCTGTCGATGCTGATTGAAGACTTCTACATCGGGGGACAGCCCGTGAACCGACTTACGGCGGCCAAGCGCGTGATGTCGGACTTCATCAAAGGGCGCCGCAGTGACAAAATCGGCATCGTGGCCTTTGCCGGGGAAACCTACCTGCCCTGCCCGCTTACGCTGGACCGCGACTGGCTGATCAACAATCTCGACCGTGTGCAGACCCAGCGCGTGGGTGACGGCACCGCCATCGGGTCCGGCATCGCGTCCGCGGCCAACCGCATGCGCCGTGAAAAATCGCCGAGCAAAGTCATCGTGCTGCTGACGGATGGCGCGAACAATTCCGGGCGCCTCAGCCCGCAGGATGCAGCGAAACTGGCGGCTACGCTGGGCATCAAGATCTACACCATCGCCATCGGCACACCGGGCATTCACAGCATCCCCGATCCCCGGCGCGGCACGTTCACGCCGGTGGGGCAGCAGTTGTTTGATGAAGGGACGCTCAAAGAGGTCGCGGCCATCGGCAACGGACAGTTCTACATGGCGCAAAACCTGAGTTCGCTCAGCGATGTGTTTGGCACCATCGACAAGCTCGAAAAAACCAAAATCGAGCATCACAAAATCATCGAAACCGAAGAGCTGTTTCCCTGGCCGCTCGCCGTTTCCGCCATCGCGTTGTTTCTCGCGCTGCTGCTGTCTTTGACCGTTTTGCACTCGGCCCCTGAGCCGGTCGCCACCTGATTGTCATGAGTTTTGCCCATCAACATCTGCTCTGGTTCCTGCTGCTCATTCCCGCGCTGGTGGGAATGAAGCTACTGGTGGATGGACATGCCTCCAAAGCAGAACGCCTTTTCACGGCGGTGCGTCTGCGCCCGGCGCTCGTCATGGGCCGCTCGCTGTGGCGTTCATGGCTGGTGTATGGTTTGTACATCATGGCCATGGCCTGCCTCGTCGTCGCTGTGGCCCAACCGCGCTGGGGGGAGGAAAAGCTCGAGGTTCCTGACAAGGGGCGCAACATCTTCATCGCCATCGACACCTCACGGTCCATGCTCGCGCGGGATGTGCCACCAGACCGCCTCACGCGGGCACGACTGGCAGCGCATGACCTTGTGATGGAGCTCAGCGGAGAGCGCGTGGGCCTGCTGGCCTTTGCCGGGCGAGCCTACCTGCAGGCTCCGCTCACGACCGACCATGACGCCATCATTGAGTCGTTGCTGGCCTTCGACCACACGATCATCGAGTGGGGAGGGAGCAATCTGGCTGATCTGCTGGAGGTAACGCTGCGGGCCATCAAAGGCCTGCCCAAGAGCAATTACGCGCTGGTCATTTTCAGCGACGGCGGGGACGCCGATGCAAACCTCGTTCCTTACATCCAACGGCTCACTGCGGCGGGAATCGTTGTCGTCACCGTAGGGGTAGGCACCGAAACAGGCACGCTCATTCCAAACCCTGAGGTGGAAGGTGATTACATCCGAGACGAGGCCGGCAATGTGGTGCGGTCACAACTGCAAAGCGGTGTGCTGCAACAACTGGCCACCGCCACCGGCGGACGCTTCCTGAAACTTGATACCCGGCCGCTCAGCCGACAGTCCATCCAGCCTGTGCTCGACCGTCTGACGGAGCAAGAGTCCGCCAACCGGCAGACTTCGAGGCCGATTGAGCGCTTTGCCTGGCCGCTGAGTCTGGGTATATTCCTGCTCATGCTCGCCTGGATCATCAGCGCCCTGCCCCGCCCTGCCGCACGCCCGGTCGTGCTGGCACTGGCTGTTGCCGCCTTTGCACCTGCACCACCTGCACAAGCCGCTGGAGCAGGAGAAATGCTGGCCGCTCTTTTTTCAACGAGCGGGCCCACACCGGATGATGCGCTCAAGGCACTCAAGGGCGGGGAATTCAAAAAAGCTCGTGACCTTTATGGAACGCTGCTGGAACGCGAGGACTTCGACGCGCATTCCCGGGAGGAACTCCTCTACGGTCTGGCCACGGCGGAGCATGACCTGACCAACTACGATGGCAGCGTCAAGAATTTCAGCGAAGTACTCCACACGCAGGACAAGTCCCTGCGTGCACGAGCGCACCGCGGTCTCGGCCAGACGCTGTATGATCAAGGCGTGCGAGGCCTGCAGCAGCAGCCGAAGATCACGCTGCAACGCTGGACCGACGCGCTGCGCCATCTGGAAGCAGCGCAGGACCTGGACCCTGAAAACAAGGAACTGCGCGAGAACCGGGAACATGTGGACAAAATGCTGGCCCAGCTGCGCGAGGTGATGAAGCAGATGGAAGAGAAGCAGGGCAAAAAAGGCGACAAAGGCAAGAAGGGGCAAAAAGGCGACAAGGGTCAAGGCCAGCAAGGTGAAGAGGGAGACGAGGGAGAAGCAGGCAAAGAAGGCAGCGACCCTAATGGTGAGGGGGAACCCAAGGAACAAAAAGAGGGCAAAGGTGAAAAGAAGGAGGCTGATGACGGCATCGGCGGCAAGGATGCCAAAGAATTGCCCGAAGGCCGGCTCCAGGCCGCTGGCAGCAACCCAGGCGAAAAAGAAGGCACGAAGGGCAAAGAAGGCGAAAAGCCTGGCGGAGACGAAAAGAAAAAAACAGCCAAGGAAGGTCTGTCTGACCAACGCAACCCGCGCACCGGCTATACCCCCGGGGAGGCGGAAGGGATCATCCGTCAGTACATGGACGAGATCACAGCGCCGCTGACCAACCGCTACCACACCCCGCCGCCGAATAAAAAAGACTGGTGAGCCGCCGCCTCCGGCAATGACGAACGAAATTTCCAAGCTCGAATGATTCAAAGCCTCCATCCCCACTCAATCCAGGCACGGTCCGCAGCCATGACCGGCATTCAGGGAGTTCGTCCTTGGAAGCGCATCCCTCATTCCATCTTGATGCAGGCTCTGCTCTTCCTGACTTTCCTCATTTCCAGTGCCTCTGCAGCAACGGTGCGCGCTTATCTCCAGCCAGACCATGCGCGCACCGGGCAGGAAGTCAGTTACGTGATCACCGTGCAAAACGGCATCATCCAAAAAGAACCCGAACTGCGACTCCCGGTGCAAGTAGGCCTGACCACTGCTCTCTCCACCCGGCAGAAAATCGACATTCAAGGTGCGCAGCAGATCATCTCCTCGCAGTTCGTCTGGGGTGTCGCCAGCAACGAACCCGGCGAGTTTGTCATTCCACCGCAGGAGGTGCTTGTTAATGGAGAGATCCTCAAAACCAATGAGGTTCGCCTGATCGTCAGTGAATCGCCAACGGCTGCTCCCAATGCAGCCGAAGATCCCACCATACCGCTGTTTCAGATCGAAGTGGGCAAGACGGAGGTCTATCAGGGCGAGGTGGTTCCCATCAGTGCCAGCCTGTTTGTGCCACGCGGCAGTGTGATGCTGCGCCGAGTCGGCCTGATCGAAGTGAACAAGAGTGATTTTGCCATCGCCCGCTTTCCGCAGCAGGCCGACCAGAACCCACAGCGCATCAACGACATTGACTACGTGGTCATCACTTACCGGAGTACGCTTTCCGCACTTCATGCTGGAGATCTAAAAGTGGGCCCTGCCACTTGTGAGCTGTTGTACGAGGTGTTTGACGAAACCACCCAGAGGCAGATGAGCCGGGGCCTGCCGTTTGGCATGATCATGGGTGGAGCGGAGCCACGCAAGCAAGTGGTTAAAAGCCAGGAGGTGAAGATCAAGGTTCTGCCGCTTCCGACCGAGGGCAAGCCCGCAAACTTCAGCGGTGCGGTCGGTGATTTCAGCATCAGCGCCACGGCCACACCTAACGAACTCAGCGTGGGTGATCCGCTGGCGGTGGACATCACCATCGATGGCTCAGGCAATTTCGACGCGCTCAACGCACCCGGCCTGATGCCACCTGAGGGTTGGAAGGCCTACCCCCCGCGGCGTTACAATGTGGACGGCCCGATCGACCCCAATCTCACGCCCGCGATGCAGCGCCGTATCGGTTATTCGATGGTCTTTGTGCCGGAGAAAGTGCATCCCGAGCTGCCACCGTTTGAGCTGAGCTACTTCAGTCCGACGCAGAAGAAATACGTGGCCGCACGCACGCCGCCGATTGCGCTGCGCATCAAGCCAGGCGTCATGGCGGCAGCTGCTGCGGGTGTGGAAAGCAGCGGCAGTGGAGAGGCACCCAAGCCGCCACCTGTGCAGCAGCCCAAGCCGCAGATCAGCGACATCCTCATGAACGTTCCGGCCAAGGCACGGTGGCTGAGCACGACCGCCGTCAGTCCACCCCTGACCACCAGCGCACGTTTTTGGGCCATTCAGTCGATCCCTGCGGCACTCGTGATTCTGGTAGCGCTGTTCACGTGGTTCCGCCGACATCGAGCCGAAGCAACGAGCGGACTGCGGGGCGAACTGCAGCAATTGTGGCATGGGCTGGAGGAAAGCAATCTCGCGGATCGTGATTTCCTGCAGCGCGCCGCCCACTTCATTCACCGCAGCCAGCCGGGAGAAGTGAAGGACGAGGAACTGCGGCAGATCATCCGCCGTTATGAGACCCAAAGCTTCACCGGAGCCCCCACCTCGGGACAAGCGCTTAGCGCGAGCGAACGCAGCCGCATCCTGTCCACACTGTCACCGCTGCTGAAACGCACCGCACTGCTCATCGCAACCCTGGCCACGCTTTCACTCCATGCCGGTGCCGCGGATGCTTCCCCTGATGAAGTGTATCAGCAGGCACGCGAGGCTCTGGAAAAAGGCAAATTCACCCAAGCACAGTACCTGGCTGAATCACTCACCAAGCAGCAGCCCCCCGCCTTGAGCTCTGCGGTTTTCACTCTCATCGCCAACGCCCGGTACCGTCAGGAAGACATGGGGCGTGCGGCGCTGTGGTACCAGCGTGCGCAGCTGCTGGACCCTTTGAATCCCGAAGTGCGGCAGAACCTGCGACACCTTGATGAAAAGCTGCGATTCTTCCGATTCGGTGAGGACTCTCCGCTGGCTGAGTGGAGTCTGCTGCTGAACAAAAACACCTGGGTCATCGCCGCATCCGCAGGCGTATGGATCATTCTGCTGGCGCTCATGCGCTGGATTCTTGCCGCCTCACAGAAAGGCGGCAGCGGCGGTGCTTCTGCACTGATTTTCAGCATCATCGGTCTGCTGGTTTTCATCCCTTCCGCCACTTTCGCATCCATCCGGCCCGTGCCGGGAGACCGCGTGAAGGATGTGATGGTGGTCACGGCGCGCGAAGTCAGCGCCTACACCGCCGCCACAATCACGTCCGGCAATGTCATTGCGCTCCCACCCGGCAGCCAGGTGCGTTTGCTCGAAAAACGCGGAGCCTGGAGCTATGTGGAAGTCCCCAGCGGCGACGACCACGTGCGCGGCTGGGTTGAATCCGCCACGTACACACCGTTGTGGCCGTGGGATATGCAGTTGCTGCCGTAAAAAGCGTCAGTCTCAAGCACCACCGCCAGCCATGCTGGGGCGGGAACCACCGCCTGCGGACTTTCGGCTGCCCGCTTCGCGGTCAAGGACGAGGAGGCTGGCCGGGTCATCGCCAGCAAGTTTGAGGCGGTCGAGCATGTCGCGCACGGTCTTCTCTTCTTCCATCTGCTCATTGAGGAACCAGAGCAGGAGGTTTTTCGAAGCGTGGTCTTTGACCTGCTCCGCCACTTCGTACAAGTCATTGATCTGCTGGGTGACCTTTTCTTCCTGCTTCAGGCTGTGTTGAAAGGCGTCCATCACCGATTTGTAGTCCATCTTCGGCTTCTCGATGGGCTGCAGCTCCACTTTGGCATCACGATCCACGAGGTACTGGTAAAACTTCAGCGCATGCATGGTCTCCTCGCGGCTCTGGGCAAACATCCACTGAGCAAAGCCCGCATAAGGAGTCCGCTCAAACCACCCCGCCATGGCGAGATAGACATAGCTGGAGGACATTTCGTTGTTGATCTGCTCATTGAGCAGCTTGGTGAGTTTGGGATTGAGTGTCATGGCGTGCGATGGGTTTGGTATCTGAAGAGATTGAACCAGCAGAGCGAACCCAACGCAAGACTGCTCACCGTTTTTTTCAGATTGGGAAAGCACCCATGAAAGGTAAAAGACGATTCGCTTTCCTTTAGGGCCAGTCCACGCCACGATGCGATCTCTCCAGCGATGCCACCCGACACCGCAGTCTCACCTCAACAGCATCACCCGCAGGTCGTGCGGCGGAACTTCATCTGCCACTGCCTGGAAGGCGGGTTGTACATGGGTGGAGTGGCGTTTCTGCAGCCGGAGACGGTGATGCCCAAAATGGTGGAGCAGCTGGGGGGACGATCGGCGATCATCGCGATCATGCCGGCGATCCTGCCTGCGGCGTTTGCCATGGCGGGACTGTTTGTGTCACCGCTGGTGGAACGACTCACGAAGTTCAAGCTGTGGGTGATGAGCTTTGGTCTGCTGCAACGACTGCCCTACCTCATCACGGGGCTGGTGCTGTGGTTCTGGCAGGATGCCGGACCGTGGCTGCTGCCCGTGGTGGTGCTGACGCCGGTGGTCTCCGGCCTCATTGGCGGTGTGGGTGTGGTGGCCTGGATGGAAATGGTCACGCGCATGGTGCCGGAGCGTGTCCGCGCCGCAGGCTGGGCCGCGCGCTACATCACCCAGGCGTGCATTGGCATGGTGGCAGGAGCGGTGATCCATCAGGTGCTCACCCATGCTCCCGGACAGCGCGGCTACGCGGTGCTGCACCTGATCACGTTTGGCTTTTTGTTTCTTTCGTGGTTGTCCCAGTCGTTCATGCGTGAACTGCCGGCGGCACGCCATTACCATCCGCACTCAGGCAGCTACTGGAGCTATCTGCGCAGTCTGCCCGGCCTGCTGGGCAAACATCCGCAGCTGCTCAAGCTGATCGCAGCACGTTTCACCGGCATGGGCTATTTGATGGTGGTTTCATTTCTCACCCTGCATGCGCTGCATACCACAGGCAGACCGGAGGCGGATGAGGGCAGCTTCGTTACCTTCCAGAACATCGGCACCATTCTTGGCAGCCTGCTCGCGGCCTGGCTGGGATATCATAAAGGTGGCAGGGTGCTGCTGATTCTCTCCCGCCTCATCTGCATCACCATGTGCATCTGGTCCAGCCTGACGCATTCATTTGGCGGCTTCACCGCCGCTTACTTCATCCTCGGCTTTGGCCTGTTCCTTGACCGGGTGGGCGATCTGACGCTGACCGCAGAACTCTGCCCTACGGAACGCCGTTCGACATTGCAGGCCATTCTTGGATTCTGCAATGTGTGGTCGCTGATGATCGCGACGAGTCTGGGCGGAGTGATTTACTCTCTCAGCGGCTCGTTTTACCTCGTCGCCTGCCTCGCGGCGGTGATGTCGGTGGTTTCCATCCTGATTCTGTGCGGCATTCCGGAACCGCGAGGAAAAAGCTGAGCCCTGCGGCTACTCCGAGCACTCGATCAAAGCCTTCATGGAGACCTGGCCTTGGGGTGTATTTTCGTGCGGATCAGGCCCGAATTCCTCAATCTGCTGCTGCCGCAGTTCCGCCAGCTCTTTGTGAACTGTGGCCACGATCACGCGGCCCGTGTCGTTCACCTCATCGGCCATGCGCTTGCCGAGCTCTCGCGAATGCCCAAAGATGGCATGCAGCATTTCGACCACGTATTCGAAAGTGTGAAAATCATCATCCAGCAGGATGACATGCCAGGGGGGCTCCATCGCGGGCGGAGCCGTCAGCGGCTGCACACGCGGCTGGTGCGGAGCCACGCGGGGCTGCCGCGGTCTCACCGGAGCGGTCGCGCAGCGGATGTCAGCAGGGGAAATCATTGGATACAATATGCCTCAGCCTGGCCTTCTCTCAAGCTCCCACATACACCACGCGCCTGCGGCTGCGATTTAGTCCGCCGGATTTGTGCTGAGAACGGGGATTGCTTGCCGAGGAGCGTTGATGCGTGGCAGACTTTCAATTATGAACCCTTCCATCTGCCGCACGCTCAGTACGATCTGCTTCCAAGCGGGCATGCTCTCCGTCATCCTCTCCATCTGGAGTTGGTGGTTTTTTAACGGCGAAACGCCCGAGCAGGCGGCGCACGCCGAACGCCTGGGCATTTTCATCGGCCTGTGGGCGCCGACGCTGCTGATCCTTTCCAATCGTTTCGACCGCTATGCGGACAAAGCCAAGGACCTCCCCGGCATGAACAGCGGCGATACAACCGACGAAGCCTGATACGGATCACATCGGCTCGCGGCCGGTGGCTTCGACATACTGCTGGCGCAGGCCGTTGTAAGCCTGCTGCCATTCATCCACCACGCGCTGCAGTTCCATCACCTGCTTTTCCAGCGTGGAGATGCGCGACTGCTGCATGACGTCTCCCATGCCGCTCTTTTCATCCGGGCGCCCGGTGCCGATCAGGGTGGTGGCGGCGCTGCGAATATGATGCGGGCTGGCCTGAAACCAGGAGAGATCCGCCAGGCGCGACTCTTTGTTGTCGAGGCAGTTGATGATGGTCACATTTTCATCGATCTCGCCAGTGGCCATGAATTCCTGGATCGTCGCCACGTTCGTCGGGCCGTAAAGGTAATTGTCCGGCATCTGCACCAGCAGGTCCATCTGCAGTTCAGGGATCATCGGCGCACGCTGCCAGCTCATGCGGTTGTCGCTGGAGATCTTGTCGAGCGGAGAAATCTTGGCGTCAGCCGCCCACCCACGCAGAGTTTCGAGATCTTTGGCTTCATAAACTTCCTTGTCCGAGGCTTTGAGCAGATACCAAGTGTGCATGGGGAGAGATAACCAAATTCCGAGGCATGCGCCAAGCCCAAAGTGCGAATGAAATAAAACTCAGGACATTGACGCTGCCTTTTCGCAAGGCAACCTCCGCCGCCTTCGTTTAAACGCGCTCCTTATGACCCGCCTGCTTTTCGCCATTCTTCTCGCCGCCGCCACTGCCCGGGGCGTCGAGCCCGCCGTCTTTTCGCTCAAGACGATGACTGCGCAGATGAAATACGACACTGCCGAACTGCTGGTGCAGCCGGGGCAGCCGGTGAAAATCACTTTTGAAAACGGGGATGATCTGCCGCACAACCTGGTCTTCTGCCAGCCGGGAACCGACACCGCCGCCATGGCGATGAAGCAGATGGAAAAGCCGGAGGAGGCCCTGAAGCGCAACTGGCTGCCCGACGACAAACGCATCTGGGCGCATTCCAAGATGCTCAATCCACATGAAAAAGAGGTCCTTAATTTTTCTGCGCCCGAGAAGGCTGGGAGCTACCCGTATGTCTGCACCTTCCCCGGCCATGCGCTGACGATGCGCGGCGTGCTGAAAGTGGCACCGGTGGGAGACACGCTGCATGACCTGCAGTTCGCGCTTTACCTCGGCAACTGGAAGCAGCTGCCTGATTTCTCCACATTAAAGCCGCACCGTGAGGGCAAAATCGAGGACAACCTGCTTCAGGTGAAACTGGACGACTACAAGAATGAGTTCGGTGTGGTCTTTACCGGCAAGCTCATCGCTCCGAAGAAGGGCTCGTATCGTTTTTACCTCTCCAGTGATGATGGCTCGCGCATCCTGATCGATGGCAAGGAGATCCTTGCTTACGACGGCATTCACCCTTCGGGTGACATCAAGGAAGCAGGCATAACACTGGAAAAGGGTGAGCATGTGTTTCGCCTCGAATATTTCCAAGGCGGCGGACAGATCGAGCTGTATGCGGCCTGGAAAGGCGCGGACACGCAAATCACGCCAATGTCCAAGTGGCTGCACCCGAAATGGCAGGGCGGCACGAAAAAGCAGAAGGAGTTCGATCCCATCCCGCTGGTGGTGAAGGACGAGGCAGTGATCTATCGCAATTTCATTCAAGGTGCGGGCAATCGCGGCATTGGAGTCGGTTATCCTGGAGGAGTGAATATTGCGTGGAGTGCTGAGAGCATGAATCTGGCGCTCATCTGGCGGGGGGCGTTCATGGATGCCTCCAGGCACTGGAACTCACGCGGTGGTGGCCACGAAAAGCCTCTGGGGTACGATGTGCTGCAGCCCACCGGGGAGGTGACACCGGCATTTTTTGTGACGGACAAACCCGAGGCCGAATGGCCGAAGTGGGACAAGACCAAACGCTATGAAGGCTTTCACTGGCTGGGCTACTCGCTGGATGCAAAACGCAGCCCCACCTTCCGCTATACGTGGCAGGGAGCCGAGGTGGAGGAGTCCTTCCAAGTGGAGGGCAACGGCAACAAGCCTGAGGGCAACGCAAAGCTGATCCGCACGATCAATGTCAGTGGCAAGCTCCCAGCCAATGCATGGTATCGCATCGGCAGCGGCGTGTTTGAAAGCAAGGACGGCAGCTTTTTCAGCAAAGGGCCGCTTCCCTACCGCATCACCGCTGAAGGAGCGCAGCTCGCCGGCCAGAACCTTGTTGTCCCTGCCAAAGCGGGAACGATGACCATCACCTACCAGTGGGTCCAGTAATCCTTTCGCCACGCACTGCCATGAAACGCTTTTTCATTCTTTCCCTGCTCTGCACGCCGCTTTTCGCCGCTGATCCGGTGGAAGCTGATTTCTACAAGATCACCACTTTTGAAACACCGAAGGAGACGGCGATGGAGGTGGGCTCCATCGACCTGATGCCGGATGGCAAGCTGGCACTGGGTACGCGCCGAGGTGAGATCTGGATCGTCAGCGGTGCTGGCAGCAATGATGCCTCCAATGTGAGCTACAAGCTGTTTGCTTCGGGCCTGCATGAGGTGCTGGGCGTTGCGTACAATCCGAAGGACAAGAATCTCTATGCGACCACGCGCTATGAGATCACCCGGCTCAAGGACACCGACAATGATGGACGCGCGGATGTTTTTGAAAATGTGAACGACAACTGGGGCGTGTCCGGCGACTACCACGAATACGCCATTGGCAGCCGTTTTGACAAAGCTGGGGACCTTTGGGTGACTCTGTGCCTGACGGGGTCTTTCAGCAGCGCGGTGCCGTTTCGTGGCTGGGCGCTGCGGATCAAACCTGATGGCACCATGGTGCCCACCTGCTCCGGCATCCGCAGCCCGGGAGGCATTGGTTTCGATGCGGATGGCGAAGTGTATTACTGCGACAATCAAGGACCGTGGCATGGCTCATGCACGCTGCAGCATCTGGTTCCTGGCAGCTTTCAAGGACATCCGGGCGGCAACATCTGGTATGATCTCGCCCCGAACATGGGACCACGTCCGATCGACCCGATCCCTGAAGCCTTTCAAGGTGACAAAGGCCGCAAAGACAAACGCGAAGGAGGAGATCCTGACCGCATAGTGACGGAACGTGAGCGCATCAAGCAACTCCTGCCGCCGGCGGTTTATCTCGTGCACGGCAAGATCGGCAACTCCGCCAGCGCCATCATCTGCGATCTCAGTGCGGGCAAGTTCGGCCCCTTCAGCAAGCAGCTTTTCGTGGCGGATCAAAGCCACAGCAATCTGAGCCGCGTCTATCTCGAAACGGTGAACGGCATCAAGCAGGGGGTGGTCATTCCCTTCCGCAGCGGCTTTGCCAGCGGCATCATCGGCGGACGCATGGATGAAGAAGGCCGAGTCTTCGTCGGAGGCAGTGACCGAGGCTGGGGCGCACGTGGTGGAAAGCCCTTCTGCTTTGAAAAGTGCGAGTGGACCGGCAAGACGCCCTTTGAAGTGCATGAAATGCACGCGAAGTCGGACGGCTTTGAGATCACCTTCACGCAGCCCGTGGACCCAGCCACCGCCGGTGATTTGAAGAGCTACAGCATGCGCGAGTTTACGTATGCGTATCGCGAACAATACGGCGGCGATGAAGTCTCAGAAATCCTGCCCAAGATCACCGCCGCAACCGTCGCCGCAGATGGCAAATCCGTGCGTCTGGCGATCTCGCCACTGACCAAAGGCCATATTCATGAGTTGCATCTGGATGGAGTGAAGAGCACTGAAAAGCTTCCTCTGCTGCACAAGGTGGGCTATTACACGCTGAATGAGATTCCTGCGAAGTAGGAGGGACTGCCCCCCATTCTCACTTCATCGGTTTTGCCTTGGGCACATCCATCAGTTTCAAGGATGACTCGGGTTCTTGCACCTGGAGTTGCATGGGCGCTGCAGGCTCCGCACGCCGCACTTCCACAATGGGAATGCTGCGGGTTTGCAACGGCAGTTCTGCACGCTTCACCTGCTCTCCCGCCATTGGCTGAGGTGGCGCGGCAGTGGGCAGGACGGCGCGACGGACCTCCATCTGCTCCTCGGCAGCAGCCACAACTACCGGCGCTGTGTAGTTTTTCACCGCTGCGGTAATCAGGGCTGCACGAGCGGGTGCGAGATCCATCGCCGTTTCGACAATTTTGCGCACCTGGGCTGGATCTGCATTTACAGCATCCATGGCGGCGGTGACTATCTCTGCGGCGCAGGCTTCGTGGATGATCAGCGCTTCTTCCAGCCGCATCACCAACTTGTCAGGCTCCATGCGGATCGAAGTGAAGAGCTCCCCGCAAAGTGTCTCGCAGGTGACCTGGGCCGGAGTCGATTTCACTGGCTGAGCGAGCCCTGGTGTGGTCACCAGGACAAGCAGACAGCAAAATGCACGGGTCAAACGCATGGGTTGAAGAAGCTTCAAGAATGACGGATTCAAATGGGCTTCCTTCAAATCATCTTTTGGGGTTTTTAGTCTTTTTCTGGCGGTGGGTTCAGAAAGTCTGCTTCAGCACCCCGATGTGCTCGAATGAACTGTTCAGGTGCGACGCGGTTCAAGGGAGTATCAGCATATCCTTGGCCAGGATTCACATAAGGACCAAGCCGCACTTCGAAATGCAAATGTGCCAAATAGGCACCCTCAGCCGTTCCCACCGTGCCGATCTCATCGCCGCGCTGCACCAGCTGGCCGACTTCTACTCGGATCGACTGCAAATGCGCATACATGGTCTGGATCACCGGACCAAGTTCATCACTTTCAGGCAGGCGATGGGCAATGAGGATCATTTTGCCCCAACCCGGTCCTGGAATGCCCGCATACACCACGCGCCCGGCTCCTGAGGCGTAGACCGAAGCGCCCAAATCCGAATTGCCGCCGCCGATGCCGTTCAAGTCATCGCCAAGGTGCCGTGAAATGCGAAAAGGCCGGGCATTGTAGATGAGGGCGCCGTGCTCAGACCCCATGGGCATGTCAAAACGGGTGGCAATAGGCAGGGTGGCGACTTCAAGCGGAGTCAGCCGAACGAAGGCCGGATCGAGCGGCGTGAGTGAATGGGAGGGCGAGACCCCAAACCGCAGCCAGATCATGACGATGACCAACGCCGTGAGGGCGAGGGTCAAAAGCACGCACATGATCCGCATCAATGTCTGCATGAGGGAGATTCGAGGGCTGCGGGAGCGTTGCAAAGGGAACGTGCCGCTCTTAAATAGCTGGATTCCTGTGAACACGCTCTCCCCTTCCTCGTTCGGCGCCCCCAAAGTCTCCGTCTTCAGCGGCCAAGCCAGCTATGACGATGCCGATGCCCTGCGGCAGCAGATTGAAGCCGCGATCAATGCACTGGAGCTCTCTGCGGACTTCATCACTCCGGGTGACCGTGTGGTCATCAAGCCGAACTGGGTGAAGGAGCACAATGCCAGCAAACCAGATGATGAAGGGGGCTGGCTCACGATCATCACGCATCCCGCCGTCGTGCGCGAAGTCGCGCGCTGGGCCGCGAGGAAGCTGCAGGGACATGGATCTGTGACGCTGTGTGATGCGCCACAGAGTGACTCATCTTTTGCCACCATCCGCCGTCTGCACCGTCTGGATGATCTCATCACTGATCTCACGAAGGAGTTTCCGGGGGTCGCGTTTTTGCTGTTCGACATGCGGTGTGAGGAATGGACGATTGATGATGGGGTGACCATCGCCAAACGAGAACTGCCGAGTGATCCCTCCGGGGCTGTGGACATTCATCTGGATGCGGACAGCGAATTTCTGGGGCATCCTGGCCTGGGCAAGCTGTATGGAGCGTCGTTTGATTTCGCCACGACGAACCGGCAGCATACCGACCCGCATCATGAATACCGCATCTGCCGCACGCCGATGAATGCGGACGTGCTGATCAATGTGCCGAAGCTCAAGACGCACAAGAAAGTCGGTCTCACCGTGGCGCTGAAAAATCTGGTGGGAACCACGCCGCGCACGAACTGGCTGCCGCGCCATACGGAGGGTACGCCAGCGGAGGGTGGAGATCAATTTGCCGAATCTACCGCCAAGCGGGCGCTGGAAGGCACGCTGATGCGCACTGCCAAAAAGATCCTCTTCGGGCGCTTTTTCCTCTCCAAGCTTTTCGTGCCGCTGAAGAAGCTGGGGCGTGTCATCTTCGGAGACACCAAGGAGGTGGTTCGCTCAGGCAACTGGCATGGCAATAACACGGCCTGGCGCATGATCCTGGATCTGCATAAGTGCTTCTTCTACTTCGACGGGCGCGGCGTGCGGCGCGACAAACCGCTGCGCTACCTGACGATTGTGGATGGGATCATCGGCGGTGATGGCGATGGTCCGATGTCATGCGATCCTGTGGCCAGCGGTGTCATCATCGCGGGGACGCATCCGGTGGCGGTGGATTGTGTGAGCGCGCAGCTCATGGGGCTTAATTGGAAAAAGACCCGGCTGCTTAACGATGCTTTCGCCATTCAGCGACTGCCGATCACGGGATTTGCGCCCTCAGACATCACCGTCGCATCCAACAAGCCTGAATGGACCGGACCCTTTGAGCAGATGAAGCATTGTTTCGAGTTTCAATGCCACTTTGGCTGGGCCGGGCATCTGGAGAGTGATGAGAGGCTGGCGAAGATGGGGAAGTCAGCGGTCTGATCCCGAACGTTGCTTCCAATAATCAGGATGTTGGCTCGCATGCGCTACCGCAGCGATGATGATTCGATCACCCCGTATGAAGTAGGCGACGTAATATGGGAAACCCTTCAAGTTCACCCGCCTGAAACCACCTGCCCGCTCATTCCAATGCAGCGGTGAACGGGCAATTGCTACACATGCGATTTCGACTAGTTGGCGGAAGCGGAGGCCTAGATCGGGATCGCAGGATTGGTAGTAGCGAGTGGCCTCTTCCACCTCGCGAAACGCTTCGGGGAGAAACTCGAAGCCGCCATTCATCGGCCAGGAGCTATAACGGCAAGGCGGGCAAAAACCTCCGAAGCAGGAACCGTCTGGGAAAGCCCAGCATCAAAGCGATGAATGCGTTGTCCGATCTCTTCCTCCCAGGCAGCCTCCGTCCCCTCGTCAACGTTTGGCTCCACGCTGACAAGCAGCTGTCGCGCAAGGATCAGGCGCTCGTCGCGAGTGAGCACCAACGCATCTCTGGCAACAGCATCAAGTGTGGCAGGCATGGCTGAATGCTAATCAAACCGGTCCGCTTTGTCGAATTCCAAATGTCTCACTCAAAGTGCATCTTGCCGATGTCCGAGCGGCGCTGCAGGCCATCAAAGGTGATCTTGGTGCTTTCGGCGTAGGCTTTTTCGCGGGCCTCCACGCGGGTCGCCCCCTGAGCTACGACAGCGAGCACGCGGCCGCCGTTGGTTTCAAACTGGCCGGCGGTGTTCTTCTTCGTGCCGCAGTGATAGACGCGGGCGCCGCTCACAGATTCCAGTCCGGAGATGACATCGCCATTGCGCGACGAGGCGGGATAACCGGCGCTGGCGCTGATGAGGCAGATGCTCCAGCCGGGGGCGAATTGAATGAGGGCTGGCTGCAGATTGCCCTTCGCTGCTTCTAGCGAGTAGGTGGCGAAATCACCGCGCAGCATGGGGAGAACGGCTTCGGCTTCGGGATCACCGAAACGGCAGTTGTACTCAATCACCTGCGGACCGGCGGGAGTGAGCATGAGGCCAAAATAGAGGAAGCCGCGGTATTTCAGGCCGTCCTTCAAGATGCCCTGCACGGTGGGCTGCACGATCTCGCGCTCGATGCGCTGCATGAGTGCGGGGTCTGCGAGTTCAAGAGAAGCCACCGCGCCCATGCCGCCGGTGTTGGGGCCCTGGTCGTTGTCACGGATGCGCTTGTAATCGCGCGCGGGCATGAGGATCTGGTATTTGTCATCGCACACGGAGGCGAAGATGGAGATCTCGGGGCCGGTGAGGCATTTCTCCACAAGCAGATCGCCGGAGCCGAAGCAGCGCTTTTCCATGACATCATCGACGAAGGTCTCGGCCTCGTCCTTGGCGGTGCAGACGGCGACGCCTTTGCCCGCGGCTAGGCCGTCGAACTTCAGCACGATGGGCATTTCCGTGAGGGCGGCCTTGGCTTCAGCAGCGGTGGTGCAGATGGTGAAATCTGCGGTGGGGATGCCGTGGCGCTTGAGGAATTTTTTGGCGAAGGTCTTGGAGGCTTCGAGCTGGGCGATCTCTTTCCGGGGGCCCCAGCACGGGATGCCGGCCTCGGCGCAGAGATTGGACAGGCCGCTGTCTTTCACGAGCAGTGCTTCTTCACCCGCCATGCAGAGGTCGATGCTGTTCTGTTTCATCCAGGTAATCAGCTCTGGAAGCCCGGCCACATCCACACGCGTGGCCAAGGTGGCGATGGCATCGCTGCCCGGGTACGCGAAGAGTTCGTGCTTCTGCGGGGATTCGCTGAGTGCGGTGATGAGCGCGTGTTCACGACCGCCTTTGCCTGTAACGAGGATTTTCATGGGGGGTGTTTCTTAGCGCGGCCCGTGGTCTGCGCAAGCTTGCACGAATGGCAGGTTCTAAGAACTTGGGGGGCCAGCCGTTGCAGCCAGCATGAAATGCTGCCTGCCCGTCTGCGCCCTGTTGATTTCCTGCGTGCCTGAGAAAGGAGGCAAGCAGGCGGATTCGCCCGCAGGGATGCCCGACACGATCCAGCAGGCGGCCGACCAACTGGATGCTGCGCTAATGCATGATTACATGCTGATGTTTGAGAAGCGGCTGAAGAGTCCGCACTCAGGCGCAGCGCCGATGCTGCCACCGGCGGCGAATGACACGACCTTTCTGCGGCGGGCGTGTATTGACCTGGCAGGAAGGCTGCCGCGAGCCGAGGAGGTGCACGCATTCATTGCTGACAGGTCACCTGACAAACACGCAAAACTGACTGATGCGCTGACACGTGAGCCGGGCGCGGCGGAGGTGCGCTTTCGGATGCTGGCCGAGGCGTTTCGAGTGAAGGACTACGAATACAAAACCATCGAGTGGCTAAGACAGGCGGTGACGGAAGACCGCCCATATGCGGAAATCGTGGCGCACTTGATCGGGGGCTGGCATGTGGCCGAATCTGGAGAGAGCGATCCGAGGCGCACGAGTGCGGAGGCCGCCTACACGGTGCTCGGTGAGAACCTATACTGCGCGATGTGCCACGACCATCCTTTCAATGACCATACGCAGCACGAGTTTTATGCCTTTGCCGCGTGTTTCACGGGCCAGAAGGAGATGAGGCTGCCACTGGACTACAAGTACCGTAAAGGCAAACCCGGAGAGGTGATACAACCGCGTACGCTAGGCCTGGGCTGGTCGCGGGAACTGCGAAGTGATCAGGACAAACTTGTCCAGGTGGTCAAATGGATGACGGAGGAAGAGCCGAGCAGGCGCTATGCGATGGTGGCGTCTCTGCGGGTGTGGAGCGGACTGTTTGGTATGCCGGGGCAGGAGGTGGACATGACGGTGGGCGGGGTGGATGATGCGCCGCCGTGGCATGGCTTTCATGGAGAGAACACGCCTGATCACTATCACCGGAGCTGTTTTGATGGATCGCCACGCGGAGCGGCCACGTGGATGGGACTGCAGCTCAATTCTGCGAGCGATTTCACCCAAGCGACCAAGCTGTTGACGGAAGAGTTTCTGAGGTGTGGCGGGCGACTGGCGGAATTTCAGCGCATCCTGGCGCGTACGGAGGCGTACAGGCGTTCCGGCATCGACTACAACTCGAACTGGAGAGAGTGCTATCTGGCACCGGCACCGCAGATCCGCAGACTGCCTTCCGAAGTGATCTGGAAAACGCTCACGGCTGAAGACGACAGCCAGCTGCCACAGGTGCCGGAGCCCGAGCACCCGCTGCGCATGCTGGGCCGTGGCACGCGCGAATACACGGATGAAAGCCGGACGCCGCTCTCGCATGAGCTGGTGCGCTTCATGATGAATGACAAGCTCATCGGTCGAGCGACAGCGAAGGCGGGCGATGCCGAGAGAATGTTTCTGGAGCTGCTGGGACGGAAGCCGACCGAGAGCGAGCAGGTGGTGATCCAACGCAATGCAGCGGCGAACAGGGACGTGGCGTGGGCGCTGCTGAACACGAAGGAATTCATGTTCAGGTAGGGATCAGTCCCGTGAGCCGGGGATGATCTTCATTTCGACTTCTTTACCCTCGCGCTGCACGCTGATGGTGGTTTCCTTGCCGATCTTGAGATCTCCCATGACGTAGGTGTAGTCGTAGATGTTGGTGATGTCTTTGCCGCCGAGTTTGATGATGATGTCACCGGCTTTGACGCCTACTTTGGCAGCGGGGCCAATGGGGGAGACGCCGCTGAGTTTGACGCCTTTGATGTCGCCTTGGGCGTAGTCGGGGATGGTGCCGAGGTAGGCGCGGAGGCCGGTGCGGGCTCCCTGATTTTTTGGGGCCTCCATGGCGACATAGTCAGGTGCGGGATCGGTGGTGGCGATGCCACGGGCGATGAGACCCATGAGCTTGGCAATCTTGACGGCGTTAACGTAGTCGATCTTGTCCGCCGTATCGCTGGGCATGTGGTAGTCGGCATGGGAGCCGGTGAAGGCGTTCAGGGAGGGGATGCCTTTCAGATAAAACGCAGTGCTGTCGGTGGGGAGGTGGGCGTCGTTCTGCGTGGTGATGGGCAGACCGATGGGTGCGTTGCGCTTTTCGATTTCCTTGGCCCAAATGGAGCTGCTGCCAAGTCCCTGCATAACGAGCGTCTTTTGGAAGCGGCCAATCATGTCCATGTTCAGGCAGGCGGCGAACATGCCGGTGAGTTTCGCGTTGGGATCGCCCTTGATCATCTTGGCGTAGGCTTCGACGAAATGGTTGCTGCCGAGAAGTCCGAGTTCCTCACCACTCCAGGCGGCGAAGATGATGTCGCGTTTGAGGGTGAGCTTGCCCTGCTTTTTCAAGTCGGCGAGCCACTGGGCGATTTCGAGAACGGCGGAGGTGCCGGAGGCGTTGTCGTCGGCACCGTGGTGGATTTTGTTCACTTCATCGCCCTTCGCGCGAGAGTTTGAGCCGCCGCTGCTGCCGAGGTGGTCCACATGCGCGCAAACGATGAGCGGCGCGACGTGAGGGTCGGGCTTGTCGCTGTAGGGCAGCACACCGAGAACGTTGCGGCCTTTTTTCTTCTCCTGCTGAATGACGATGTTTGCGGTGAGCGTGAGCCCTTTGCAGTCGATTCCCCCCATTAGATCGCCGTTGTCGAGCTTGTCCTGGAGTTCCTTGAGGTTCTTGCCGGCGCTGGCGAGCAACTTGTCTCCCACGGCATCGGTGATGCTGATGGCGGCGATGCCGCTGGTGGCGAGGGAGGCATCAAACGTGAGCGGGGAGAGCTGCTGCACTACTTTGGAATTGGGCCCGCTGACGACGATGAGACCGCGCGCGCCTTTCTGACGTGCGGTGAGCGCCTTGTAGCGCAGGCTGGCGTAGCGGCTGAGATCGTTGCGGCGCTCCTGCGTGATGCCTTCGGGCAGGTAGCGGAAGACGAGGACCCATTTGTCCTTCACGTCCAGATGTGCGTAGCTGCTGTAGGTCTCGATCTTTTTGCCATCGTTGCCGGTGGCTTCGTCTGGGGTTTCGATGCCGTAACCGGCGAACACGATGCCTGCGGGTTTGACCTCGCCGTTTTGGGAGAAGGAGAGGGGCTTCCAATCCACATCGACTTTCAAACCACTGCCGTTGAGCTTGAGTTCATTCCCCTCACCAAGGGCGACGCCGGCGGTGAAGTCGAAGTTGTCGAAGTAGGTGTCGTCGTCGCCCATGGGGGCGAGGCCGATCTTTTGGAAGACGTCTGCGACATACTGGGTGGCGAGTTTTTCACCTTCCGTGCCGGTGAGGCGGCCGCCGAGGGCATCGCTGGCGAGGTAGCTGACCTGCTGCTTCATGTCTTCGGGACGGATCTCGGCGGCGGTGGCAGAGAAGTCGGGTTCGGGAGTCTTGGCGACAACCGCCAGCGGATCGGTCTTGAGCCCGAGCGCGGTGAGTGCGTGATCGTGGTCCCAGTCCGCGAGGTAAATCTGCGAGGCTCCACCTGCCCCGCGACCGCTGGTCCAGGAGAGTTTTTTGCCATCTGGGGAGAAGACGGGGAGGCCATCGAAACCGTCGGTGGTGGTGACGCGCACGGGGTCGTGCTTGCCTGCGGCATCGACGATGTAGAGTTCGAAGTTGGCGAAGCCGTTCAGGTTGGTGGTGAAGATGAGGTACTCGCCGCTGGGGTGGAAGTAAGGGGCCCAGCTCATGGCACCAAGCTTGGTGATGGGTTTTTGATCGCTGCCATCGGCGTTCATGGTCCAGACCTCGGCCACATCTCCCTTCGGGGTGAAGCGGCGCCAGCAGATGCGTTTGCCATCGGCGCTGAAGAAGGGGCCGCCATCGTAGCCGGGGGCATCGGTGAGGCGCTTCACGTTCGAGCCGTCGGCATCGGCGGTGTAGATCTCCATGAAGTACTGTTTGTCGATCTTCAGGCGTTCTTCGTCCTCCTTGCTGAGCTTGCCTTCGTAGGCCTGACGGTTGCTGGCGAAGACGATCTTTTTGCCGTCAGGAGAGTAGTCGCCCTCGGCATCGTAGCCGCGGGTGTGGGTGAGGTTTTTGAGGGATTTGTCCACGAGCGAGTATTCCCAGATGTCGTAGTGCTCGTCGTAGTCCCAGGAGTAGCGGCGCACCTTGGCGTTCTTGCGCTCCTCATACTCAGCGGCTTGCAGCTTTTTCGAGTCGGGGTCGGTGTGGGTGGAGGCGAAGAGTACGCGTTTGCCATCGGGATGGATCCAGGCGCAGGTGGTCTTGCCCATGCCGGGGGAGATGCGCTCCTGATCGCCCGTTTCGAGATCCATCAGGTAGATTTGATAAAACGGGTTCCCCTCTTCGCGCTCGGACTGGAAGATCATCTTCTTGCCATCGGCGGAGAAGTAGCCCTCCCCCGAGCGTTTGCCCTCAAAGGTGAGCTGGCGGGGGGCTGTAATGAAATCCGCCTCGGTCTGGGCAAAGACGGCAGTGGAAAGGAAAAGGAAGGCGAGCAGGCGCATGGTTTGGGATAAAGAACATACGTCTGGCAGGGATGTTTGCAGAAACTTTGCGCATGCATCCGGCTCGAATCCGCGTTTGATCCGCCCCGACCTTTTTTCCGACCATGCGTTTACTCCCCCTGCTCGCTCTATTTCCCCTGCTGGTTTCCGCCGCCGAACCGGTGTCTCTGTTTGATGGCAAGACGCTCAAAGGCTGGGAGGGCGAAACGACGAAAGTCTGGCGGGTGCAGGACGGAGTGATCGTGGGCGGGTCGCTGGAGGGGAATCCGCAAAACGAATTCCTGACGGCGAAGAAGGTGTACCGAAATTTCATCCTGCGGCTGGAATACAAGCTGGAGGGCACCGAGGGCTTTGTGAACGGCGGGGTGCAGTTCCGCAGCGTGCGCATTCCGCAGCCGCCGAATGAGATGAGCGGCTATCAGGCGGACATCGGCGCAGGTTACTCGGGCTGCCTGTATGATGAATCGCGGCGGAAGAAGATGCTGCTGCAGCCGGCGAAGGAACTGATCGAGAAAGCCGAGAAGCCGGGCGAGTGGAACACGTATGAGATTCGGGCCGAAGAGCAGCGCATTCAGTTGTTTGTGAACAAGGTGCGCACGGTTGATTACACGGAGCGGGAGCCGGGCATTGATTTGAAGGGGCTCATCGCGCTGCAGATCCACGGCAAGTGCAAGGCGCAGATTTCGTTCCGTAACATCACGATTGAAGCCCTGCCGGACGCGATGGTGCCTGAGGAGAAGGATGTGCTGAATCGCTTTGGAAATCCGGGAGCTGCGGTGGCTAAACATGAGGCGTTCAAGGATGGCAAATTTGTGCTGGAGCAGGACGAGGTCATCGTCATGGCGGGCCAGGAGAATCTGGTGCGCGAGCAGAAGGTGGGCGAATTTGAAGCGGTATTCGGCACGGCTTTTGCAGCCAAGCAGCCGCGGTTTCGCTCGATGGCCTGGGAGGGCGACACGGTGTATGAGCAGTGGCGGGATTTGAATTTCGGCGACTGGAAGGCGCAGCTGGATGCAGCGGGCGCGGGCATTGTGATCGCGCAATTTGGCCAGACGGAGTCGTTTGATGGCGTGAAGCGGCTGGCGGAGTTCAAGTCGGCTTATCATCGGCTACTGGACCAGTTTTCCGCGCAGACCAAGCGTTTGGTGCTGGTGTCGCCAATGCCGTTTGAAAAGCCCACGGCATCCCATGCACCGGATCTGACACAGCGGAATGAGGATGTGAAGGCTTATGCCGAGGCGGTGCGCGAAGTGGCAAAGCAGCGCGGGGCGATCTTTGTCGATCTGTTCACTCCTTTGTCGATTCCGGCGGCGAAAGCACGCATCACCGACGATGGCCTGCATCTGAATGCAGTGGGACTGCGCGTGGTGGCGCGGGAGATTGCTCAGCAACTTGGGGCCTCATCGAGTGAGGCAGATGACCTCACCGCGCTGAAGGCGGCGATTGTGGAAAAGAACCGTTTGTGGTTCGACTGCTGGCGTCCGGCGAACTGGTCGTTCGTGTACGGTGATCGCGTCACGCAGATGTTTGGCAAGCCGGCGCAGGATGCGCCGTCGCTGCGCGAGAGCTTTGAAGAACGCAAGCCGCTCGTAGCCAAACTGGATGCACGCATTCATGCGCTGGCCAAGGGCGAGAAGGTGCAGGATGAGCCGAAGCCTGAAGTCAAAGTGGTGACGGAGACGGTGCTGACGCCGGAGCAGCAGATGGCCTCCTTCAAGGTGGCTGAAGGTTATGAGATGAACCTTTTCGCTTCTGAGGTGGAAGGCGTGGCGAAGCCGACGCAGTTCTCCTGGGATGAACGCGGCCGCCTGTATGTGGCCTGCTCACCCACGTATCCGCAGACCCGGCCGGGCATCAAGCCATCTGATTTCATCCTCATTCTGGAAGACACGGATGGCGATGGCAAGGCGGACAAGTCCACGCGCTTTGCGGAAGGTTTGACGATGGTACAGGGCGTTGAGGTGGGAGCGGGCGGCGTTTATGTCTGTGACTTCGACCAGATCGTGCATCTCAAGGACACGAACGGCGACGGCAAGGCGGATGAGAAGACGGTGCTATTTTCGGGTTTCGGTATTGGCGACACGCATCAACTCGCGAACTCGATCTGCCACGGTCCGGATGGCGCGTTGTGGTTCACGCAGGGATTGCATGCCTTTTCACGGGTGGAAACGGCCTGGGGGCTGGCACGGCTGGAAAAAGCGGGGGTGTGGAAGCTGAATCCGCGAACACAGAAGATGGCGGCCTACTTCAACGGCGGCAAGGCGGGGCACAACTGCTGGGGCGTGGCGTTTGACGACTACAACCAGGTCTTCCACAAGAGCGGCGACCGCCCGGTGGGCTATTACAGCGTGCCTGGACTGGTGGCGCTGGCAGATCCTGATGAATACCACCCCACCGGGGCGTTGTTTGACTCGAATCCCAAAACGAACAGCCTGGAGTTCATCGGCACGAAAGCGCTGCCAGATGACATCCAGGGCTGCGCGCTGATCGGCGGTTACTTTGGCAATGTGGTGGAATTGCACCGCCTGGAAGATGATGGCTCCGGCTTCAAGAGCACTCAGCTGCCGAAACTGGTGAAATCGAGCGACACTTCGTTTCGTCCGGTGGACGTGAGCATCGGGCCGGACGGCGCGATGTATCTGTGTGACTGGTTCAATCCGGTGATCGGACACTATCAGGCGAGCTATGCAGACCCACGCCGTGACCGCTCGCATGGCCGCATCTGGCGCATCACGGCCAAGGGCCGTGCACCGGTGAAACAGCCGAAGCTGGCGGAGATGAAACCGGCGGAACTGCTGGAGCAGCTGAAATCATCGGAGCGGTGGACGCGCTACCAGGTCAAGCGCCTGCTGTTTGATGCACCGACGGCGGAGGTGCTGAAGGCGGCCGATGAGTTCATCGCGAAGAATGACGACGAACATTTGCTGATGGAGGTCTGCGGTGTGTATGAATCGCATGAGTCGCCGAACGCGGACCTGGTGAAGCGTTTGCTCAAGGCGAAGGACGCGCGGGTGCGGGCCTATGGCGCAAGAGCGACGGATTCGCTGGAACTGCTGACCCAGGCTGTGCGTGACAAGAATCCGCGGGTGCGTCTGGAGGCGGTGGTGTCCTGTGCTCACGTGGCCAAGCCCGAGGCCGTGGAGGTGGCGGTGCAGGCGCTCGACAAGCCGACGGACCGGTTCATTGACTACGCACTCAAGCAGGTGGTGAAGAGCCTGAAGCCACAGTATGTGCCGGTGATGGCAAAGCTTACTTTTGGCGGCAATGCCAAACAGGCCGAGTATGTAAAGAAGATCGCCAGCGCAGCAGCCGTGGTGGATCATCCGGGAAAGGCGGTGTATGACGCGCTCTGCCTGAACTGCCACCAGCCTGAGGGCAAGGGCTTGCCGGGCATCTATCCTTCCATCGCCGGCAGCGACTGGGCGGCCGGAGATCCGGCGCGCCTGATCAAAATGCTGACTCATGGCCTGAGCGGGCCGATCCGCGTGAATGGCGAGGAATTCAAGCAACTGGCACCGCTGCCGATGCCTCCCATGGGGCTGAACGACCAGCAGGTGGCCGATGTGCTGAGCTATTTGAGGGCCAATTTCAGCAATCAAGCGCCCGCCGTGACACCCGAACAGGTGAAAACCGTGCGTGCAGCCACGGCAGACCGCACCGCCTTGTGGACAGAAAGCGACCTGGCAAAGTAAAAGGATTCACGGCTAGCATTGAACTTGCTGCGATTTAAGGCATCGAATGAGCGTGCCTTCTGACGCCCCCAAAAAGACCCGCCGCTGGTGGCGATGGTTCAAACGACTGATGCTGGCCGGCCTAGTCCTGCTGGTACTAGCCGTTACTTTCCATGAACCGCTGCTTCGCTGGGTGATTGGATATGGCGGCCACCGCGGAGCACGAATGGCGGGGATCGATCTCAAATGGGAGGTGGAAGGCTCCGTCCTGCGGGATTTAAAGCTCAGCCACATCGAAGCCAGCGGGTCGCTGGTGGAGCATGCGACGATCGGGCAAGTCGAGGTAAACTATGACGCCTGGACTTTCATCCGAACCCGGAACCTGGACATCATCAGGAGCGTGGTGCTGAAGGATGCGGATGTGGCGCTGGATCTGCGCAAGCTGACGCAGGACACCAAGGTGGAGGTGAAAGTGAAAAAGCCGTCGTCGGGCAAGCCGCCGCCGCTGGTGTGGCCAAAGGCCATCGACATCGAGAATGTGAACGCCGAGGTGACGCTGGCAGACGGAAGAAAGATCACAGTGCGAGGTCTGACCCTGCGGGTGGGCGAAGGCATGCCGGGAATTTTTGAACTCGCGGAATTCAAGATGGAGCCCGGGGACCTGCGTGTCGCGAATGTGAAGGCGCAGGTGCAATGGGGGCAGCACATGATGACTGTTGCAGGCCTCGATCTGCCATATGGCGGAAAGCTGAAGTCGTTCGCGGTGGATTTGAGCGAGTGGGACAAGGATGCCGCCAGCGTGAAACTCGATGTGGGCATGGGCAAAGCAGCCGTTGTTGTGGAGGCCCTGGCACGCGGCATGTTTGGAGGCACGCTGCAAACCAAGGCTGATGTGCGTGTGCGGGATCTGGCATCGAGCGAATTGAAGGCCTTGAAGCTGCCGGAGGGAGTCGAGTTCGGGCCGGTGAGTGTGGATTTGCATGCGGAAGGCGATCCGCTGAAACCGATGACGCTGACCGCAGATGGCAAGATCAGCATTCCGGATGTGCGGGCGGCGGGTGCCCTGCTGGATTCGATCACGACCACGCTGGAGATCAAAAATGGCGTGGCCCGGGTACCGGAGCTGAAGGTGGTGCGCGGAGTGAACGAAGTGGTGGCGGAGCTTGAGGCGAAGCTGGCGGAAGATGTGATGAAGTCACCTTGGACGGCCAAGGTGAATGCGAAGATCGCCGATGTGACCCAGCTTCTGGCAAAGCCGCCCCCGGCGCATGGTTTGGTGGAACTGACCGCCAGTGCCAAGGGAATCGGAGCCACGCCGACTCAAGTCGCTGCGCAGGTGAATGGTACGGACTTGGGTTTTGAAACCTACAAACTGCCCAAGCTCGCGATGCTGGTGAGCCTGGATGGAAAGGAGGCGAAAGTGAGCATGCCTGCGCTGATGCTGGGCGCAGAAAATCGCGTGGATCTGAATGCGACGATGATGATGGAGGATGCCATGCCGGTGAATGCGCAGTGGCAGATCCAAATCGATGATCCGGCTGCCTTGATGCAAACGGTGGGGCTGCCACCGCAGACGCAAACGGTTACGGCGAAGATCTCCACAGCGGGCAAGGCAGCCTTCAAGGTGAATGATGTGATGAACGCGACCGCGGATGTAGATTTGAGCGTGACGGAAGGCCGCTACGGCGGGGCCGCGCTGCCAGTGATCACGGTGAAAGTGAATGTGGCCAATGGCACCGCCACATTGCAGTCCTGCAGCATCGTGGTGGATGAGCAGAACCGCATTGACCTGAAGGGCCAAGCGAAGCTAAAGGCGCCATGGGGATTTGATCTGAATGGAGACATCGCACTGCCGGTGCTCACGAGTTTGAACCCGCTGCTGGCTGCGGTGAAAGCGCCCGCCATTGAGTCGGGAAGTCTTGCGCTGAAGCTGACCCTCAATGGTGACGCGAGCCCATGGCGCGGTGAAGGACGTGTGGAGATGCAGGTGGTGAAGGCGAAGGTGGCAGGCATGCCGGAAGCGGCGGATATGAACTTGAAGACTACCTTTGCCGGCACCACGGCGCAGATCGAGACGATGCAGGCGGTGCTGGGACCGTGGAAGCTGGTCACCAAGGGCGTGGTGACAGACAAGGAAGCGCGAATGACCGAGCTGAGCTTCTGGCAAAAGGAGCGGCAACTGATGAGCGGGCATGCATATGCGCCTTTTGATGTGATGCAGACTGGCGTGACAAATGGCGTGCCAATGGACGTGGTGCTGAATGCACATGAGCTGCCAATACATGAAATCGCGGCTGCGGCGGGTGTGAAGAGTGTGCCGCCGGGATTGTTGAGCGTGGATGTGAAGATTGGCGGGCGGCTGGACACGACGGATGCCATGGTGAAAATCGGTGTGAAGGAACTGAAAGCGCCCGGACTGCCGAAATCGTTTCAACCCGCCACGGTCGATGTGCTGACGACGCTGAAGGCGAATGAACTGCTACTCGATGTGAATGTGGTGCAGGCGCCTCTGCAACCTCTGACGCTGAAGGCGACGGTGCCGGTGGTGCTGACGAAACTGATGAAGCAACCGGAGCTGGCGAAGGATCTTCCATTAAAGGCCACCTTGGATCTGCCGGAGAGCGATTTGAGTTTTGTGCGCGAGTTTGCCCCAGATGTGGTGAGATCCGTGCCGGCGAAATTGAAACTGCATGCGAGCGTGGGCGGCACGGTGAAGGCACCACTGATTGACTCGGTGCTCGATTTGAATGCGCCGGAGATCGACTTCGTGAGCGCAGACATGCCGAGCGTGCATGATTTACGCGTGAAAATTCACTCCCATGATCGCAAGGTAACGCTGGAAAACATTTCAGTGATGCTGGCCGGCGGCAAGGTGCATGTGAGCGGGATGCTGGATGCCGCCAACACTCAGGACCCTCGATTTGATCTGAAGGTGGAGGCACGTGAGGCCCTGGTGATGCGAAACCCTACTTCGAGCGTGCGTGCAAATGCAGACATCACCTGCGTGGGAACTTTGAAGGCGGCACGAGTGAGCGGCACGGTGGAGGCCGTGCGTGGTCGCATTTTCCAGGAGGTGAACCTTTTGCCCAATGTGACGGGGATGATTCAGCAGGGAGAAAAACTGCCACCGCCGCCGCCTTCCACTTCGAAGATCGATCAAAAGCTGGCGCTGCCGCCGATGCTGAAGGACTGGACGTTTGACCTGAAGGTGAAGACGCGTGATCCGGTGGTGATCGCGGGCAATCTGATGAACGGGGCCATCTCGGCAGACATCGTTGTGGGCGGCACGGGTGCGGCACCACGAGTGACCGGCTTTGCGAATGTGGACCGCATGGTTTTGAAACTGCCGTTCAGCCTTCTGAAAATCACCAAGGGCGTGGTGACGATGAATCCGGACAACCCCTTCACGCCAAAGCTTGATGTGCGTGGGGAGTCGCGTGTGGGAAGCAATGACATCACGCTGTATGTCTATGGTGATGCGTCGAATCCGAAGACACGATTTACCAGCACGCCGCCGCTGTCCGAAGCGGACATTGTCACGCTGCTGGGCACGGGCATGACGCTGGGAGGCGACAATGCGCAGATGGCAAGCGAAGCGATGACGCGCGCGGCGTTTCTGGTGATCGCCGAGACCTACCGAAAAATTTTCCACAAGAAAAAGACCGTAAGCCCCGACCCGCCAAGGCTGCATACGACTTTCAATCCCTCAGGAGCAGACCGTGCGAATGACAGCATGCAGGCGATGTATGAGATCACGCCCAGCGTGAGGTTCATCGGCCGATTTTCGCAGTCGGGTCGCATGAAGGCACTGCTGGGGTATGTGCTGCGATTTGGCAAAGCCGCGAGAGCCATGGATGAGGACCCACAGTAAAATGACGAATGACGAAAACAGAATGACGAATGTCCGGCTGATGGTTTTTCTGGCGCTGTTTTGCGTGCTGGGAAGCGCATGGGGATATGAAGTGCATTTTGGCCAGACGACGGTTCACGTGGATGGCGTGGAGGCGGCACAGTGGGAGGATCTGCGCAGCATGCTGATGGACCAGCTGACGCTGAATGGCAGCGGCGCGCCCGGTGAACCGCTGGCGGATGACCTGGCGTTTTTTGTGCGGCAGCATTTCATCCGCGAAGGATGGCCGGACGCTGAAACGGCATGGAAGATGGAACCCGGGGGGATTCATCTGGCCGTCAAACCAGGCAAGGCTGTACGAGTAGGAACGGTGACTCTGAAAGGCGAAATGCCGCTGCCCGAGGAAGAGCTGAAGAAGTACCTGATGAAGCCCACGCTGGAACGTGAAGACGTGGACAAAAAACTGCCGCAATGGGTGGAGGCGGACATGCAGCAGGGTGCGGGGCTGGTGCAGCGGCGCCTGCGCGCCGAAGGCTATTTGAATGCAGAGACGCTGCTGCTGCCCGCGCCAACCGCCGGCCCGGACATGCGGCGTGATCTGACGCTGGAGATCAAACCGGGCCCCAAGTTTACCTTTGGGCAAGCATCCATCACGGGATCACCGCCAGAGCTGGAAAAACTGACGCAGGCGGAGATGACAGAGGCGCGTGGTACGCCCTTCAATGAAGCGCGTGTGCAGCAGATCCAGAAGCGGCTGGATTCGATCTGCGCCGAACACGGATGGCTGCACTCAACGACCACGGCAGACTACACTCTGGGGAAATCAGGCGGCACGGTGGATGTGGTGTTTCGAGTGCAGGCCGGTGAGCGCGTGCGCATCACCCGGATCACGACGCATGACGCCTTCAGCCGCGGGGCCAAGCGGGTGCTGCTGGCGAAATTCAAACCACTGACGGGCCAGATTTACGAAGCTGAGGAGGCCGACTTCCTTTTCAAGCGGGCTCTGGACACAGGGATGTTTGCGCTGCTGGACACCAAGGTTCTGCCTGAAAATGGCAACATGGCTGAGGGCAATCTGCGAATCACGGGCGAGGAGACCAAGCCTGTCACCATCGGCTTTGAGCCGGGCTTTGATACTTTCCTCGGACCGCAGTTTGGCGTGACTTATAAAAACACGAACTGGCGTGACACGGGCAACACGCTGGCGGCGGAACTGAGCTACAGCATGGCTGGACCGGTGGGCTTTGTGAGCCTGACCAACCCTGCGGTGTTTGATTCGCAGTATTCCATGACAACACGCCTGGCGCTGGAGCAGTTTAATCGTTTCGAATATGACCGAGTGGGCACATCCCTGAGCCTGGATGTGGCGAGGCGGGTGAATCAGGCGCTAAGCTATTCGTTATTCATCGGCACAACAGCCAACACGGTCAGCTCCAAAATACTGACCCTGCCGCAGACGGGACCCACGAACTACTCACTGATGAACGTGGGTGGCAATGTGATGTATGACCGACGCGACAGCCCGGTGCTGCCCAAAAAGGGCTGGTATATATCCGGGCGAATCGAGAGCTCCACTGATGCCCTGGGTTCAGGTGTGAGCTTTGTGCGATCGGATCTGCAAGGCGCGTGGTACATCCCGATCACCAAGAAGTTCCGCTTTGCCACAGGCGCGCAGCTGGCAACGATCCAGGGAGCTACGGCGGACAAAATCCCGATCGACAGCCGTGTGTTCAACGGCGGTCCATTCAGCGTGCGCTCCTTTGGCATGCGCAAGCTCGGGCCTGTGACACCAGGAGGAACACCGCTTGGAGGAACCTCGGCGCTGTTTGCCAGCGCTGAATTTTCGTATGAGGTCATGACCAATTTGGAGTTCGCGATCTTTGGTGACATCGGCAGCCTGGGCCAAGGCAACAACTCGTCTCCCCTTTCGTATTCCTCAGACTTCCGTGAGGCCATCGGCGCGGGTTTGCGCTACAAGCTGCCGTTTGGGCCGATCCGCATCGACTACGGGCACAACCCCAACCGCCGCACGGGGGAGCAGAGCGGCTTCCTGCATGTGACGGTGGGTTTTGCCTTCTAAGTCAGCTGGCGGCGGGCTTCTTGCTGAACCCACCCACGACGGTGTGATAGCAGCCCCAGAGCACCAGCACGCCGCCGAGCGCCTGCGCGACGGTGAAGGGTTCGGCAAACAGGGTGATGCTGGAAAGCGAGATGACCACAGGCACCGTCATCTGAAAGGCTCCGCCTGCAGCAACCGAGAGGAAACGGAAGCCCTCCGTCATGGCCAGCTGACCAATGCTGGCGCACAACGCAGCCGCGGTGAGCAGCACCACGTCCATGGTATTGAGCGACGTGAAATGGGTAGCAGCGAGCGGCAAGGACAGCAGCAGCGCATAAATGCACTGAGAGGAGAAGATGGTGGCGCTGGTCTCTGTGCGCGTGAGTTGACGGATCACGACGACGACGGCAGCGGCGAGCACCGCTCCGGTAAGAGCGATCATTTCGTGATGCCCAAAGCGGGCCATCGTGCCGGGTGCCAGTCCGGTGAGCAGGCTGAGGCCGGTCAGAGCCAGCAGGATGCCAAAGAGCTTCACGAGTCCGAGACGCTCATGCAGAACGAAGGCGGCCATGATGGCGGCAAAAATGGTCCAGGTGTTGCCAATGAGGGTAGCCTTGCCGGCCCCCAGCGGCCCGATGGTGGTGTAGTAGGCTGCGGTACCAAGCGCCCCGAGGACTCCGCGTGAGGCGAGCAACCAACTCTGGAAGGAGCGGCGGAGCTTCAGCGTGCCTGCGGGGGCGAAGAGAATGATCGTCAACAGCAGCCCGACGGCGGCGCGGAAGGTCATCGACATCCAGGGATCGATGTTGCGATGCGAAGAAAGATCCTTCAGCAGCAAAGCATTGCCGGAAAAGCAGATGAGTGAGAGCAGCATCGCCTGCGCGCCGCGCCGGGGATGATGCTGGAGTTGGGTATCAGGGGGGCTCATGGAGGTGCCGGTCTGAGGGCTACCTTCTGGCATCATATCTGATTGTTTTGTCTCGTGATGATGAGCGCTTTTCGCGCAGGGTCCTCAAACCGTGGTGTCAGGCATGCCAAAGGGCGCGTACCGTTTTTACAACGGCACGAATCGCAATTCGGCTGGCAGGTTTGAGGTTCATCAGACGTCAGGATCATGGATGTGAAATACGGAAGTGCAAACCTGATCTTGTTGCATCCGGACCGGAAATAAAAACGGGCGCGGCGACACCACTCGCCACGCCCGCTTGAATGACTCAACACCAACCTTTGTGCTGACTCAAAATGTCCTAGAAGATCACTGACAAGGCCACGCGACCATTGATGCCGGGCTGGGTGTAACGGTCGAGACTCGGATTCGAGGAGTCGACACCGCGCACATTCTGATACAACCAGTACTTCTGATTGGTCAGGTTGTAGAGGCCGGCGGTCAGGGTGATGTTTTTGGAGAGCTGCCAGCGGGCTACGAGATCGAGGGTAAGAGCGCTCGGAGTTTTGAACTGATTGATCCCGGCGGGGGTTGAGTTGGTGGAACCCTTGTGCGCATAGTAGGTCGAGATCAGCTCCACCTGCCACGTCTCACGACGATAGCGCAGACCGGTGACGAGCTTGAAGGGATCCACGCTGGCAAGAGGCTGCTTGTTCTGGCCATCCCAGCCCTGGCTATACGCGGCATTGGTGAAGGCACCGAAATTGCCCAGCGACTCATGAATGAATCCAAACGTCGTGTCCCCTTTGAATTCGAGACCGTAAATCTCTGCTGAACTGAGATTGGTGCTCTGGTAGATGATCGGATTGCCCGGAGCGCCGGTACCGCCGACCTGCATGAAGGTGTTGATGAAGTTCTCGTAGTGATTGTAATAACCTGCGAAGTTCCATGAGGACTCTTTTCCTTTGCGGCGGACACCGATTTCGAAGCTGTTGCTGGTTTCCTTTTTCAGGTCCGGATTCGGAATGGTCTGATAACCGAATGCCGTGTTCGTGATGGTGGCGTTCAGTTCTTCGCTGCTCGGATTGCGGAAGCCGTTCGAATACTGGAAGTAGGCGCTGTGCTCTTCGTCGATCCTGAAGAGATAGGCGAGCTTTGGCGCGATGGCGAACTGGTTGAAATCCTGCGGTGCTCTACCGGCACTGGCGCTCAGGTAGAGCGGATCTGAATGCGTGGCGACGTCGTAGTACTCGGCGCGCACGCCGGGAGTGAGGCGGTGACGCAGATCCCTGCCCCAGGCAATCTCATCCTGGATGTAAACACCCACACGGGAAGTGCGCGTATCAGGCATGTCCTTCAGTGGGTACGTGTCTGGACTGATGACCTTTGTGACCGTATTCGTGGTAAAATTGTACTCCGTGGCATCACGCACGCGGCGGGAAAAGGAAGTGACCATTTCAGTGCCGTAGGCCAGCGTGTGGTTCAAAGCGCCTGTCGTGAAGGCTTTGCTGAAGTTGAAGTTCGCCCCGATGTGATCCTGACGGTACATGTAATCACGAATGCGCAGGCGATCCTGGGGAGTTGGGGTGATGCGGTCACGGTCTTCAACCTGATGCTCCGGCGTTTCGGAAACCTGATAGTACATGTTCCAGGTCAGCTTGTCGAAGATCAGGCCAAGGCCAGCGGCGTCATACTTGTGCTCCAAACTGAAGCGCATGCGGCGCAGGTCGTCGTTCAGCAGCAGGGAGTTCACGTTGTAATTAACCCCGGGGGCTGCCACCACCACACGACGCGCACTGAGGAGATCATTGTCACTGGAGCGTTCGAGGTACTCACCCGTGAGCTCGAAGCGGTGACGGTCCGAGGGGCGCCACACCATTTTGCCGAGCCAGTTGTTGACGTTGTAGGTGCTGGTGTCTGGATGGACCGCGCCGCGGTTGTCGATCTCGTGGCCATTGCGCCGGGTGTAATGGAGCAGGAACTCCACATTCCCCGCACGCTGTGCCATGCTGATGGTGTGGCCCCAACTATCATCCGTACTGTCATAGCGGGTGGTCAGGCGTGCCACGGAGTTTCTGCCACCGGGCGACAGCGCCAGGAGGTCTTCAGGATCGATGGTGGTGAAGGAAACCACCCCAGCGAGAGCGTCACTGCCATAGAGTGAAGAAGCAGCATTTTTGAGAACTTCGACCTGCTTGAGAGCATCCACGTCAACGAAGTCACGGCCGATATTGTAGGCACCGCCAAAGGTGAACTGATCCGCCTGACGGATGCCATCCATTGTCATGAGGACACGGTTGCCATCCAGACCACGAATGTTGATGCTGGAGTTTCCGGCCCGAGAGTTTGCCGCCGGGCCTGTACCACCCACGCCAAATGGAACGCTGACACCGGGTTCGTAACGCGCATAATCGCGCATGCTGGTGGCCAGAGTGAACACGTTGGCATCCTTGTCCAACACCGTGACAGATGCAGGAATGTCAGCGGCTGACTGTGCATGACGGGAGGCGACGATGACAACTTCCGCAAGCACCGCGCCAGCTGCGGAGTTCTGCGTTTTGATTTCTTTTGTCGCCAGTTCTTCAATGTCCTGTTCGGACTTGGGATGTTCCTGGGCCACGAGCGAGAGACCGCAGACGAGCATGAACAAAGAGAGTTTGTGTATTAACGCGGGAGGTGATTTCATGGGCCGCCGCTCTAGCTCAGCGGAGGCATGTGGCGCTTTCGTTGGAATGACCAAGAATGACGCTCATTTGCAGTGACCAGCATCCCTGATCATTTGAGCGTCACTATTTCGCAAATGAGCGCAACCCCTGTGAAATCATATGGCGGCAGGGCTTCGGAGCAGCAACACATCAGCAGCCTCTGCTGCCACGAGGCGCAAAGGACAGGCGGCGGGCACGCGAAGGCGCTCGCCACAGCGCAGGCGCACCTCCGCACCGTCAAGATACGCAGCGGCTTCCCCAAACGTGATGACCACCGTGGTTTCATCCGCCGCACAGGCTTCGAAACATGGGCAGCGGCGGTCAAGCCCCAGCAGGTGGGCCTGCACGCAGTCATTGTAGAACAGACAGCGCTGTGAAGCCTCGGTACGCAGACGGCTCATGAATGTGCCTGGGCTTGAGGTTCCCCCCTCTCTGTCATGGCGATTTTTTCCGCATGGGTACGCGCTTTGCGGCTGCGACGCCGGCATTCCATAATGCGGCGCAGCAGCGCGGGGTTGAGTTCAGGACGAGAGTTCAGACGGGTGTGATGATTGGTGTATTGCATGGCAGCACGCCCTTAGTCATGCGCCATGCACCTGCGCTTTCGCCGGCTTGACGAAGACTGCCGCTGATTTGCGCACGCGAAGCTGGCAGCACATTTGACCGCCAGATTTCGGCAAAGCAACGAAAGCGCAGCCACCTGGTGCAGGCATATCAAAGTGACACACCCCACCTCATGAACCCCGCTCACTCCTCTCACCGCATCGCCTTCAGTTTCGCTTCCGGCATCTTCGACATTGAACGCATGAATCCAGCTCTGTGGAGCTATGATGCTGAATGCGGTTCCGCGTATGTGCAGCTCGATGGCTGTTGGTCACGACTGCTGCCGGCCTTGGGCAAAATAGGATGGCTCATGGCGTGCGCACCTTCCAGCCCGGTCACGGCGGCGGTGGCGCTTAAAGAGGCGAAGTTTGAGCCTGTGCCAGATTCACATGACTGGGTGTGCATGGAAACGGGTGTTGAGATTTGCACAGCAAATCTCGGCGGCGTGCTCGCCACACTGGAGCCGCTGGAAGGTGCACAACAGAGCGCCGCGCTGCAGTTCTTTGATCTCGATGGCGAAGGCTGCCTGAAACTGCTCGTCACGAACCGCAGCGACGTCACTGCCTTTCAAAATTTGGTGCGTCATCATGCCATGGCGCAGCACCTCTCACCCTTTGGTCCGGCTGGTTCTGATGCTGCGTTGGTATGGGGAACAGAGCCAGACGCCCAGGCCGTGCGCAGTCTCTGGGGGGGACTGCGACGCACGCTGCCGACGAGCGCCTTCCCTGGTCTGGAAGGCGTCTCTCGGCGGCGTGCGTTAGGCGTGGCCGGACCGCAGCATGCATGGCAGATCCGTGAGACTGCGGTGATGCCCCTCATCCGCGCCATGACGCTGGCAGATGCGCCGCTGGGCATCGGCGTGCGCAATGAGGCGGTGTTTCTACCTGCCGGCATGTTTCCGACCCACTGGGCGGACTGCTGCTGTGGCACCACGTTTTTTGCGGGCACTTCGCAGCTCACACTGCGCCATGAATTGAGCCATGCTCAAGCCTGGGTCACACGCTTTGAGATGCGCGGCAGGGAAACTCTCTGCCTGGAAATCTATGACCAAGCCGGGAACTTCCGAACTGGACTGGGTCTGCGCCCGGAAGCTGCGCCCACGCATCACATTCAGTGGAATCACTGGCTGCGTGAGGCGGCGTGCTGAAGTCTTACTTCATGGCACGATGCACCTGCTCCAGCGCCAGGACGGTGTAGGCGGTGACGAGCACAGGATCGCTTTCCATCCAGCGGCCGGAGGCAGTATTTGCCCAGGAGCCGTCGCTGTTTTGCAGGCTGATGAGTTTGCGGGAAAGGTCGGCGGTCCAGTTGGCTGAACCGGACTTGGTTTTCAGTTGAGTGATGCCCGCTGTGGCCAGGGCCTTGGCCATCGTGTGGTAGTAGTAGAACAAGCCCTCTGCACCCATGCCGGGGTTCTCCTCCACGGTGTAGTTGTTGCCCAGCCATTCGAGCGCAGCGACCATGCGTGGATCTGATGGTGTGAGACCTGCGTAAATGAAGCTGAGCATGCCCGCGTAGCTGATGCTGCCGTAATAGCGCATCGGGACTGGGCCATCGTCTTTTTTGCCGCCACTCGGAGCCTGCGGCACGGGCGTGTAGCCAAACGCACCGGTGTTTTCTTTGTCAACGCCTGCCCAGGACTGGTCGTTCGATGCTTTCAGATTTTGGCAGCGTGAGACGAACTGAATGGCTGCGTCCCAATTGAGATCGTCTTTTTTCTCCACCGGCTTGCCTGTGTCTTCGAAGAGCTTCTTGGAGTAATACAAGGCTTCCAGTGCAAAGGATGTATTGGAAAGGTCTGCATGTGCGCCCTGCTGAGCACCGCCGTAGCCAATGCCGCCGTCGAAAGGGTTGTCGGTCTTGCCTGGGGTATCAGCATCGTTTTGCTGATGTGCCACGAAGTTCCTTGCCCGGCGGATAATCTCTTCATCCTGGGGCCGTGCACACAGCACCAAGGCCATGAGGCAGATGGCGGTGTTGTAGTTTGACCGCGCCTTCGAGTAGATGCCGCCGTCCGGCTTCACATTCTGGAGGAGAAAATCGTAGCCGCGTTTCAAGGCGTCTGACGTGTCAACCCCCGCCGGATTTTGAATCAAAGCGGAAAGCACCAGCGCGCTGAGCGCCGGATCTTCTATCATCCCCCAATGGCCGCGGTCCTTGTTCTGCTGTGATTTGAGATAATCCAGCCCGCGTGTGATGGCCTGCTGCACGTCCTGTTTGGTTTGAGCGGAGAGAACGCCACCGAGCATGAAGAAGACCATGGAAATCGTTTTCATGGCATGAACTGCATCACTGAACTTGCCGCGCACAACCAGGAAGTTTGGAAAAAGCAGCGTTGGAATTGTTTTTGACCATTCCCTGCCTGTCCGATCATTCGGCACTCAGGTCATTTTAACGCCAGTATTGCACAAACCAACGCAAGCGGCGTAACGTAGCTGCTGTATCGCAGGTGTCTGTATGAAAGCTTTTCCACTGATTTCCCTATTTCTAATCGCCTTCACTTCTGCCCTGAGGGCGAATGACACCCCGCCAGAGATGCCCCTGTCTGTTGCGAGCTTTGGTGCCGCAGGCATGCCGAATGGCTCCTTGTATTTCTATGGCGGTCATAGTGGCAAACGTCACAAATACAATCGTGACGAAGTGCATGGCGATCTGTTTCGCTGGAAGCAGGGTTCAGACAAATGGGAGGTACTGGCGAAGGATGAACCGGCGCAGGGCGCATCCCTCGTAGCGGCCAAGGATGGTGTGATCCGTATCGGCGGCATGGCTGCCCGCAACGCCAAGGGCGAGAAACAGGACCTGTGGTCCGGCGAGACAGCGGCGCGCTATGACATCGCCAGCGGCAAGTGGGCTCCCCTGCCAAAACTGCCCCAGCGCCGTTCCAGCCATGACAGCATCATCTGTGGCGACACTGTCTACGCCATCGGCGGATGGAGGATGGAGGGCGAAGCGGACTCTGTGTGGCACGACACTTATCTCACCCTCGATTTGGCCAAGACTGATGCGACCTGGCAGAGCCATCCGCAGCCGTTCAAACGCCGCGCTCTGGCAGTGCAAACGATTGGCACGAAGGTTTATGCCATCGGAGGAATGACGGATGAGGACAAGACCACGAGTGCTGTCTCCGTGCTTGATACGACAACCGGCAAATGGAGTGAAGGCCCGTCGCTGCCTGCTGAGAAAATCGGTGGTTTTGGTTTTGCTGCTGTTGCGCATGAAGGGCGGCTGTTTTCCAGCGGTGTTACCGGCCAGTTGCTTGAGCTGCGCGGCGAAAACTGGGTGGCGGTCGCGAAGCTCGCTCATCCACGGTATTTTCATCGGCTGCTGAGCGGAGGAACTGGAAAACTTATCGCCATAGGAGGGGAGAGCCGCGAAGGTGTCAAAGCGCCGCCTGAAGTCATCGCCCTGCCTGCTGTGGATTCGGCACCACTGCCCGCCGCCCCAGCCCCGGCGAAGGCCGCAAGCAAGCACCCCTGATCTTAAACAGTCGAAATAACTGGAACCCACCCTAGCAAAGGTGTGATGTGATGAGAAATTGAGACTGAGTATCAATCCCAACTACCAATGCCCGCTGCCGCCCCAGAAGCCCCCTTTCGCTCATGGACCACCGTGCCCGAGCGAATTGAGGCCGACTGGGTTGATGCTGCGGCTGCAAATGCTCTCGTGGCTCATCTCAATTTTCGGGGTGACGCAGAGATGCGCTGGAGGGATGGCAGCAGCACCACGATTCCAGCGCGAACGACTTGCTGGCTGCGCGCCAGTCCGGCGGAGATGCTGATGGCGCGCCGGCTGGCCAGTCGAGACCGCCATGAGTGCCTCACGCTGGTGTTTCCGGATGCCTGGCTGCGTTTGACCTTAAAAGGCGTCACCTCGCAAGTGGGCGATGCATTTCAGCCGCTGATCAGCGGCACCTCACGCAGCGTGCTGCGGCTGCCGCTGACTGAAGAGGATGAAGGCTGGGCGCGTGGAGCCATGCCACCCCATTTGTGCTCTCAGGCGAGACAGTTGCTCGACTCGGCGCGTCTGACTGAATTTTTCATCCACTCCATCTTCCGCAACGATACAGCCCAACAAGCAGGGAGCGCCATCAGCCGCACTTTGCGAGTCGCCCAAGAGCGCGTGCAGCGCGTCAAGGATCTGATGCTTGCGCAGATTGATGCGCCGCCTTCTCTGGATGAACTGGCCGCCACGGTCGGCTGCAATCCGAGCTACCTCAGCCGCACCTTCACGCAGATCGAAGGCACCACACTCTCGCAATGGCTGCGCCACGTGCGCATCGAACACGCGGCATCCCTCATCGCGACCGGGAAGTGCAATGTCTCCGAAGCCGCACTCGAAGTGGGCTATCAAAGCTTTTCGCACTTCAGCCGCGCTTTTGCGGAGGAGAAAGGCGTGCCGCCTTCGCAATGGGTGCGCCGTTTGAGCGGAGACAAATAGACCCGCCTCACTTCTTCTCTTCTTTGACTGTCCAATACAGCGAGGCGCTGTGGCTGGTGATGCCGAAGGGGACACCATTGAAGAAGCCAGGCAGTTCTTCAGAATAACGGGCAACGGCAAGCAGATACTGGCCGGGCTTGGAAATGTCTGGAGCACGCACGTAACCCTCGGCATCAGCCTGCAATTTCTGATCGCTGACTTTGGGAGAGAAGAACAGCAGTTCGACACCACCGAGGGGCTTGCCACGGAAATAAACACGCGCTTCACCGGGCTTGCCGGTGGGAACGACATCCATCGTCATGGCAGGCTTGCCGGCTCCCGCGCCTTCCGGCTGCCAGCGGCAGTAAAAGATGGGCGCACGCGCGGGCTTGTCTTCATGAAGCTTGCGCACGGTGAACTGCGCCTGGGCAAAGGCAGGCAGGGTGCCATCGACTTTGCCGAGAAAGAAATGATCCTTCTTTTTGACCACATCGAAGAGGTGTGGCTGACCTTTGTCGTCAAGCGTCCAGCCTGAGACCTGCGTGAAATCATCGAGGTGACCGGGCGAGACCTCGTATTCGTCCCCCCACTGGGCAAATCGCACGCCGAGACCGGCATTGTCCGGCAGTTCTTCAATCCAGAGAGAATGTGCGGAAGCTGCCAGCGGCAGCAGGCTGAAAACGGCAAGAGCGAGGAGTGAGCGTGTCATGGTGGGGTTGGAGGAGATATTCGCTGACCACATACATGCGATGAACGCGGGGTTCTTGCGGGCATTTGTCAGGTACTGTCGTTGTCTTGCGGTGCCACGCTTCGGGCGATCATGCCCACATCTTACGGTCCAGCGTGCGATAGCCGATGGCTTCAAACACGTTGTCGGCGCTGATTTTTTCGTGGCCGCCAAGGTCGGCCAGAGTACGTGCCACTTTGAGAATGCGGTCGTGAGCGCGGGCACTGAAATTCATCTCGCTCATGGCGTGTTCGAGGCAGCCTGCGGCCTCGGCATCAAGTTCGCAGTGCTTTTTGATGAGGCGTGGCGTCATGCTGCTGTTGGCATGAACACCCGCATGCTTGGCAAAGCGCTCCTGCTGCATGCCACGTGCGGTTTCGACACGCTTTCGAATGGGCGCGGAGGCTTCACCTCCCTCGCGTGAAGCCAGCGCCTTGTAATCAACCAGCGGCACATCCACATGAAGATCGATTCTATCAAGCAACGGACCACTGATGCGCTGACGATAACGCTGAATCACCACCGACCCGCAACGGCACTCCCGTTTGAGATCCCCGTAGTAGCCGCAGGGGCAGGGATTCATGGCCGCGACGAGCATGAATTTCGCAGGGAAAGTGACGGAGCCTGCGGCGCGTGAGATGGTGACCTTGCCGTCTTCGAGCGGCTGGCGCAGGACTTCCAGCGTGCTGCGCCTGAATTCAGGCAGTTCATCAAGGAAGAGAACCCCGTTGTGCGCCAGGGAGACTTCACCCGGACCTGGATTGGAGCCGCCGCCGAGCAGACCGGCATCACTGATGGTATGATGCGGGGAACGAAACGGACGCGTGGCCACGAAGGCGCTGGCTTCGCCGAGCAATCCTGCAGCGCTGTGTATCTTGGTGGTTTCGATGGCCTCCTCTTCGCTCATGCCGGGCATGATGGTGGGAATGCGTTTGGCGATCATCGATTTGCCGGTGCCCGGAGGCCCGATCATCAGCAACCCGTGTCCACCGCTGACGGCGATCTCGATGGCCCGAATCGCATCGGCCTGGCCCTTCACATCATTGAAATCAATGTCGTAATGGGAGACTGCGGCGAACAGTTCCGTCGCACGGCAGGGCTCGGGCGCGATTTCCACATCGCCTTTGAGGTAATCCACGACTTCACGCAGATTTTGCATGCCCACGATATCAATCCCGGCCACGACACTGGCCTCGATGGCGGCACGCTTCGGCACCAGCAACCGTTTGCGCCCTTTGCGCCGCGCTTCGAGCGCCACTGCGAGCAGGCCACGCACCGGCCGCAACTCACCATTTAGGGCCAGTTCCCCGATCATGGCGGTTTCCGCCAGAATGGCCATGGGGATGCGTGCCCGATGGGCAATCAGCGAAATGGCGATTGGCAGGTCAAAGCCGGGCCCCTCCTTTTTCAAATCTGCGGGAGCCAGATTCACGGTGGTCACCCCGTCGTTCATGATAAAACCAGAGGAGGAAATTGCGGCAATGACGCGCTCGCGGCTTTCCTTCACCGACGCATCCGGCAGACCCACGATGAACATCTTGGGCGTTCCGCCGCCATCATGCGATTCGATCTCCACTTCCATGGCATCAACGCCGACGAGGGTGGCTGAGTAGGTTCTGGCGATCATTCGGTGCGAATATTGACGGGGGCAAGATGAGAGCAAGCGCGCATCACGCCGCTCCTCCCGCTGCTGCGAGCTAGTATTTTCTGACGCACTAGGGATTAAGACAACCCAACAAAATAAAAATATATATTAAGCAATACCATTTTCATGGTTGCCACGCCCACTAAATCTTGCACCTTGAATGGACATCCAGCAATACCACCTAAATCTTGATAAGTCAGACTGTTAGGCAGCTGCCTCGGCACAAGAAAGCTCCTCGCACATTTGCGGTCATATTGAGTTAATGAATTGGATGGAAATAATTGAACGGCAAAGCAGTAAAAATTCCAGAGTGTGCCTTGATGGGAGCCTAGGCATTGCCGATTTTCAAGTTCAAACGGCACAAGTCCAATTGCAAGAATCTACACTCACGCATAAATCCTTGCCGAAACACCTGGAAATGCACCCTCATTTTGACCGGCAGAACCTGCCGGTTACTTATTCGCAACTCGCTTCTGAGAAGTCACGTCTTTGCACCAAATCTGTTCAGCAGTTAATGCTCTTATTAGGGTGGAATATCAGAAACCCAGAAGTGGAAGCTTGCCATTTGATGAATTCAGGTGCAGCAAAGCCTGCCCATGAGCAGCCCCCTCCCGCTTAACAACATAAGCAACCATTCAGAAGCACCTGCTGTTGATTTGAGTTTCGTTTTCCCGTGTCTCAACGAGGAGGCAACTCTAAGCACATGCATTCAGCAGGTTAAGGAGAGCCTGACACCAAGCGGGATCAGCTATGAAATCATCGTAGCCGACAACGGAAGTACCGACCGTTCCCGGGAAATTGCACTTTCCATGGGTTGCCGTGTAGTTCCGGTGGCAGCGCGTGGCTATGGAGCTGCACTGCGGGGAGGTATCGAGGCGAGCCAGGCCGAGTACGTGATGTTTGCAGACTCAGACAGCACGTATCTCTATGCGGACGCCGCACCGCTTTACCGAGCAGCCAAGGACGGGAACGCGGACATGGCGATTGCATCCCGAATGATCGGCCGCATCGAGCCAGGAGCAATGCCTCCCCTGCACCGCTGGGTAGGAACACCAGTGCTGACCACACTGATCAACTGGCTCTTCCATGGCAAACTGTCCGACTGCAATTCCGGGTTTCGTTGCATTCGCAAAGCGGCTTTTGCGCGCTGGCAAATCCGCTCCAATGGAATGGAGTTTGCCTCCGAGTTGCTGATCAAAGCCCTCAAGGCAGGCGCAAGTTCCGTGGAGATTTCCTCTGGACTGCGCAAAGGACCGGAGGGGCGCGTCGCTCACCTGCGGACCTGGCGTGACGGCATGCGTCACCTGCTGTTCATTTTTTCCGAAAAACCGCGGCTGTTTGAGTTGCTTGGCTTTGTGACCGTGCTGCTCACCACCCTACTTCAGGTGACGGCTTTCTTTACGGGTCCAGTGAGCATCGCCGGAGTATTTCACATTTTCGACCTCCACAGCGAGGCCTTGCTGCTGCTGGCAGGCATTATCGGTGCGCAGTTCTACCTTTTCAGCTGCATGCTCTATTTGCAAAGTTCGGACCGCCCAATGGGCATCACTCGGAAACTCATCCATCTTGATGAAGGGGTGCTGTTTTTCTCACTCCTTGCGACATTATGCGCCTGTGCTGCGCTGGCGGCTTACATCGGCATAAGATGGTCGTTGTCAGGATTCGGCAACCTCAATCTGGCCCGGGATCTGCTCTTCTGGTTTCACCCTCTTTCCATCTCCATTTCATTTTGTGTCGGCCTGCTTGGTCTGCACGTGCTTAAGAAAGCTCAAAAGTGAAATCCCCCCTATCAAGCCCCGCCTTGACGGGAGAATTTTCCGAATTACACACCGGACAAGTTTTGCAAACTAACGTAATTGTGACTCGTTGACTGACCTAATTGCAGTTCTTTTAACTGTTCAGCTTATACTTTAGCACGACTGTAATATATGCATAGCTCATCCACAGGTCACTGGACCAAGATAGGCACTCGCGCCCTGCGAGATGTCTTTGTTTTCATCGGCGCGTACCTGCTTGCGAACTACCTGCGGTTTACCGCTCTGTGGCATATTGAGGATTATGTGGCTCCAATCCTTGCCGGAGCGATAGCCCTCAGTTCGTCGGTTTATATTCTTGGACTCTACTCCGTCGAATCGCAGCGGAGATCCACCTTCTTCATTCATGGCATCCTGCTGAGCTTTGCGTTCATCATTTCATTCATGATCATCACTCTGGTGGGTTATCTGAGTTTTGACCTGCGCATCGGTCGTGGTTTCATGGCTCTGGGCTGTCTGTTTGCTTATCCGCTGCTCCTGGGTGGACACTGGCTGATGTATCACAAGCATCGAATCGCCCCGATGCGGATCGCGTTCGTGGCGGAAACTGCCGAAGAGTTGGAGGAATATCAACTGCTGCGCACCCTGTGTCCGGCCGGTGTACAGGTAGTCGGGCGTATCAGCATAGATGAAGAGCAGGACGCCGAGGACGGCTTTCTAGGCCGACTGCGCAATGTGCGCAAACTGATACGGAGGCACAAACTTGACCGCATTGTTTTCACAGAAAAGCGGGTCGAAGACGAGAAGGCCCGAAACGAATTCAGACGGCTGCGCTATCTGGGCTTTCAATGCAGCAGCTTAATATCAATATGTGAACGGCACCTGAACTATGTGCCCCTGCATCTGGTGACGATGAACTGGCTGCTTCAGTCGGAATCTATCTCGCGCTGCTTCTATTTCAGCAAACTGAAGCGGTTCTTTGACATCACTAACTCTCTGATCCTGCTGGTTGTGCTGGCTCCTTTTTTGCTGCTGGGCATGGCGATAGTGCGCATATTCTCCCCCGAGGGGCCGGTGTTCTTCAGTCAGGAACGCGTGGGACGCTTTGGCAAACGGTTCCAGATCTACAAACTGCGCAGCATGGGTATTGATGCCGAAAAATCCGGTGCCGTCTGGTCCTCAATCTCCAAAGACCCGCGTGTCTTCCCGGGTGGTGCCTTCCTGCGCAAGTACCGGATCGATGAAATCCCGCAACTCCTCAATGTGCTGCGCGGAGAGATGTCCTTCGTAGGGCCACGGCCGGAACGACCGGAATTTGTAACAAAGCTGGCAGGTGTGCTGCCTTACTATCAGGAGCGCCACATGCTGCAGCCCGGACTCACTGGCTGGGCGCAGGTATGCTATCCGTACGGGGCATCCATAGACGATGCCAAATGCAAGCTGGAGTATGACCTCTATTATTTGAAGCACGCAGGAGTGCTCTTCGACAGCCTCATCCTGCTGGACACCGTGCGCGTTGTGCTAGGAGGGGGCATGAAGGCAAACACCCGGCAGCGCTATACGAAGAACAGCGATTTTGACTATGCGCATGGGGACGCCCTGCGGCTAGCCGACGTCCCCGATCCAGCCGCCGTCAACTCTGACGTGCGACCAGGAGTTGCCGAGGCTGTGTGATCCCAACCGTCAGCTCCCACGCAGCAAGGCGAGATACTTTTGTGCGCAGTTCTCCCAGGAGAAGTTTGCGGTGGCCTGCTGTAGCACGGTTTCGTCCGGCGGATTTTCCAGCGCTTCTAGCAGTGCCGACGCATAGGCTGCGGCATCGCGCTGCTGAACTAGAAAGCGCCTGCCCAACAGCGGCTCAACCACTTCGGCGATGCCACCCACATCCATGCACACAGGCGCACGCCCGCTGGCCATGGACTCCAGCACCACATTCGGCACGCCTTCATTGTAGCTGGTCAGGCACACCGCATCAGCCGCCTGCATCCAGAGCGCCACCTGCGGCACTCCCTGGCGTCCGAGAAAGGAGACTTGTTCCGTAATGGCAAGTTCCGCCGCCTGAGCGCGCAAGGCACCTTCCAGCGGCCCCCCGCCGATCAGCGCCAGCCGCACCGGCTGCGGAGAAGCCGACACCACGCGGGCAAAAGCCGCCAAGAGCAGATCCAGCCCTTTGACCGGCAGGAAGTTGCCCACAAACAACAGTACACGTTCGTTCGGGGACAGATTGAACGCAATGCGCGCAGCGCTGCGTGATGCAGGCTTGAAGGTGTGAACATCCACCCCATTGTAAATCGCGTGAACTTTGCCGGCATCTGCTCCGTGCGCGATCAGCCGATGCGCCAGATCCTGACTGCGCGTCACTACTGCTTTCACGCGACGAGTCATGGCCAGGATCGCACGCCGTCTTGCCGGCATGTCCAGATACTGGTGCACGTCTGATCCCTGCGCCACAGCCACCACAGGCACGCCCCATGCCGCCGCCTCCAAGGACACCCCACACGCATCTGGAAACAGCCACGGCACCAGAACCGCCTGCGGCGAGAACTCGCGCGGCAGCATTTTTCGCGCCCTGGCAAACGCATGCGCAAAGAGCCGGTGGTTCATACCCCCCAATCTCGGCACATAGGGCGTCCAAAAGTAATCCACCGGCAAACCGGCGTCTTCGGCACGCGCCTGCAACCGCGATGACGCGCCACCAAAATACCGGAGCGACGGGCGAAACGCCAGCACACGAATATTGAGACCGGGGTCCAGTTGTTGCAGGGCATGCACGAGCGTGGCGTTGTCCAGTCCGCGCCATGGCTCGTTCAGATCTGGAAACAGATTAGTGGCGACGAGCAGATTCATTGGTCAGTTCTTTTGCAGACACGGCGGCGGCGCATACAGATAGTCTCGACAAGGCCCCGCATCCCCTTCAGTGTGGCCATCTTCCGCCGCGTGGAGAATGTTCACCATCTCTCGTGCGCTTACGTAGTGCAGGCGGAAGTCCTCCTCCACTGCCAGTTGAAGCAATTCCTCATGAAAGCGCCTGCGAGCGTCACCGATCACAGACTGATGATTCTTCTCCGGTGCACCGTGTGTGTGCAGTTTGATGAAGCACCACCCTTCTGCACCCTGCACTGAGATGCGTGCATTGCGCCAGTTCTTCAGGCGGCGGACGGTCGGCGGATTGGCCGGACCGAGATCGGAGTTTTCCACGCGTGGCATCACCCCCCACTTGCGCCGTTCCCAGTCCAGCATCAGCGGCCCCTGCACCAGCAGCAGATGGTCCGGCTTCTCACGCAAAGCACGCGTGCTCCCGCCCAGTGCCGTGACCCATGTGCCACGGTGATGCGAACAGCCATTCGGCGTGCTTCGGGAGTAATACAAACGGTTCACGATCGGAGCCTGCGTCCGATGCGGCGCAGAGGGCATGGTCAGGTCAGCATAGCAGCCCGCCTGTTTCAGCATGGCAAGTTCACCATGAACCCCGCAGCCTTGACCAGCCGGGTCGGAGTTATCCAGCGCCCAGTTGCCATGGATAAAACCAAACACCGGCGCGCCGGCGGCATCGCTGCCCAGCAGCCCGTGACTACGCAGGTCAGCCTTGCCATGTTCGAGGGCGGCACAAAAATTCTCCGCCGTGTCCTTGTCGTGGTGCAGGTGTATCTCCACTTCGTTTCGACTGCTCACGCAAAGCTCCGTCAACGATTGCACGACATCCCGGTCGTATTGTTCTACCGGATAAAAAAATGTATGCCGGGGTCTCTGGCCGTCATGGTCCAAGCCGGTCTCCAGGATGCTCGGCAGCTTGTCATGCCACTGCTCCATGCGCCGCAAGGCCCCCGCCTTGTCGGTGTGGTGAAAGGGCTCAAAGTGATCGCAAACCGCCAGCATCACATCGGTCACTCGCTTCGCAGGCCGGGCAAGCTGCTGATACAAATAAGGTATCAGCCATTTGTGCAAAGCCTTCAGCATGTCCGCGCATGGTAAACCATGTCATTGTGCACTATGGCAGTCAGAGTGTAAAATGGCGGCATTGATGTTACGGTTAACATGGCCTGAAGAAAGACATGATCAAAACTTTGCAGGTGAAAAAACTGCTGCACTCTCTGCCTTCGAATCGGGCACGGTCAACTTGATTGTCAGTGCTGAAATACTCCTACAATGACGATCGCCATCGCCCTACTTCTCCTGTTTGTGTTGTATGTTCAGATTGGCTATGCCGCACTGATCGGACTGCTGGCACGCCTGCGCCCACGGCCCGTCGATTCGGCACAGCCGCCGCCGCAAGCAGTCAGCATCATCCTGTGTGTTCACAATGAAGCGCCACGCATCCAGGAGCGCCTGCGCAACCTCGCCGCATGTGAATGGAGCGGCATCCGTGAAATCCTAGTCTTCTGCGATGGCTGTGAAGACGACACCGCCACCCAGGCTGCGACCGCTGGCGTGGCAGAGGTATGTGTCATCTCTTCCCCAGTACAGCGTGGCAAATGGGCGGCGCTGAACGAGGCCGTCCTTGCTGCGCAACACCCGGTCATTGTGTTTGCAGACGTGCGCCAGTCGTTTGACCGCATGGCCTTGCTGGAACTGACACGCCTCTTGCAAGATCCCGCAGTGGGCGCGGTAAGCGGCCTGCTGGAAATCGCGGCTTCCAGCAGCGGTGGCGGGCGCGGCGTGGATCTGTACTGGAAAATTGAACGCAAACTACGTGAGTGGGAGGGCCGCTTTGATTCTGTCATCGGCTGCACAGGTGCCATTTATGCGATCCGGCGGGAGGCGTTCCAACCGCTGGCGGCTGACACGATCCTAGACGATGTCATTGTGCCGATGCAGATCGCAATCTCAGGCTGGCGAGTAATGTACCAACCGCTGGCTGTTGCCTACGACCCACAGACGCTGGATCCAGTCAAAGAAAAAAGCCGAAAACGCCGGACGCTGGTGGGCAACTACCAGATGCTGGAACGACACCCGCGCTGGCTGCTGCCCTGGCATAACCGGCTCTGGTGGCAGCTGCTCTCGCACAAATACGCCAGACTAGGTGTTCCTTGGCTGCTGCTCGCCATCCTGGTGATGACACTACTGGCGCCGAAAACGCCCCTGGTCTGGCTGCTGCTGGTCGCCCAGACAGTTTGTTATGCACTCGGCATCACCGGCATGCTGCGACCAGCTATTACCTCCAGACTGGTGACCATCCCTGCGGGATTTTTGCTGCTGCAGTGGACCTGTGCCCAGGCCTTCTTCGCCTACGTAGGCAGCCGACGTGATCCGCTGAGTCTGTGGCGGCCTGCAGCCGTCCAAAAATAGCTAGCGACTCCGAACAAAGTCTGTTTTGACACCCACGACTATTGCCTTGGCTGTGGTAACCGTTCCAATTTATAGCAAATCGCAAAACTCATTTCCGGATCGAGCAGATGGAGGCGGTCTGAGAGGCCGATGACATGAAGTGGTTGAGAGCGTGGCAGAGACGGTCTTCGAGCTCCGCGCCGCTGCGTGCGATCCAGTCGGCAAAGAAGTCGGCCTTCAGGCGCAGCCACAGCCGCTCAATAGGGTTGAAGTCCGGGCTGTAAGGCGGCAGGAACAGCGCTTCGAAGTGGTGCCAGTTGAGCGTTTTGACCTTGTGCCAGGAGGCGTTGTCGAGCACCAGCACCCGGCGCAGATCCGGTTTCGCTGGCACGCTGCGCGCCAGTTCGTCAAGCCAGCACTGGAAGACAGCGCCATCGACGCCATCAAACATGAGGCTGAAGAACTCGCCGCTCTGCGGACAGACGGCTCCTACGACGCTGCGGCGGATATGCTTGCCGAGATGCGGCACCTTGGGCTTGCTGCCCGGCTGCACCCACCGGCGTCTTGGCCGGGGATCGCCATCCACGCCGCACTCGTCACCGAACCAAAGCTCGACCTGTGGGTCTGCGGCCAGTGTGGCGATCTGCGTGCGGAAGCTCTGGCGCTGCGCCTCACGCTCGGGTTCATCCAGCAGGGGCAGCGGCCAGGGACGCGGCACGCGCAGGTGAAAGTCCAGGTCATGGAGATAGCGCACCACGGTGCTGTAGCTCAGTTCGGCCTGGAGCCGCCCGAGCAGCCAGCCGTGGACCTTCACGCCAGTCCAGTGCTCCATGGCCGCCTGGGCGGGGTCTTTGAGCACGGGCACCAGCACCTCTTCGAGCCGTTGCAGGGCGATCTTGCGTCTTCTGCCTCCCGTGGGTTTGCTGATGAGCGCGTCGATGCCTCCATGGTTGTATTTGATGATCCAGAGCCGAACCATGCGCTCGCTGCGGCAGAAGGTCTCGCAGACGTCCACACGGTCCATGCCTCGCAGCAGGCAGCGCATGGCGGCCAGCCTGATGTAGCTGCGCTTGTTGGGCGCGGCCTCCATCGCCGCCTGGAGTTGCTCCAGCGTGGCGTTGTCCACATCAGGTCTGAGTTCTTGCGCTCTCAACAACCATCCTCAAAGCACTGCCGCACGTTTTGTACAGCACTTTTTGCTCCGCTATCCGGAAATCAGTTTTGGAAATCGCTATATGATTTCCACTCCTTCATCCATGCGTATTCTCTAGATTAAGAAATCGATGACAAGCGGCGCACTTGCCCGATATGCTCACACTCCAGGGACATTACCATTTGGAACGGATTCGAGCCGGTCAGGTTTGTAATACTTGTTTTGGGTTGGTTTGTTTGACTTCATTTCAACATTAGGCAAGATTGGTCTGACTTTTGCGTGCATTGTCTGCACATTTTAACCAATTTAGTTAACTCCATCCCTTTTACTCACACCTATTGATCATACACTCTCAATTGCATATTCCCAATCGGGCAGTTTCTGGCATGGTTAACCAAATTGCTTGTCGAGTTTTGCATTGAGAGCTCTACCATCACTCCACGTGTTCAATGAGCATCGCTGGGAACAATAATCCGCAACTTTGATTAAGTCATAATCCTAACGATGAGCTCACTCCAGCCACAAACACACGCGAACGCACAAGAATTTTTCGACAAAATCGCGGAGGACTATACCGAGCGGTCACAAACCGCCGTTTTCAATGTCAGTTCACTGAGTTTCAGTCGCCGCCAGGATATCGTCACACGTCAGCTCCTCAACACCCCAAAGGGAGGTACTTTGCTGGACTATGGCATGGGTCCGGCAGTTTTCGCCCCCCCCGCAATCAAGGCAGGGCTGCGCTACGTCGGCATCGATATTTCTCCCAAAATGATTGAGCTGGCGCGTGGCATGGACCTGCCCAATGCCGAATATCACCTTGGTGATCTTGATCTGCTCAATGAGTTTAAGAATAGTGCTGACACGGTTCTCCTGATCGGCTTGATTGATTACTTGCAGGATCCGGCTGACGGTCTCCGCAAACTCGCCCGAGCCGTGAAGCCTGGCGGGCGCATCATTCTTTCCTTTCGCAATCACTACTCACTGCCGCGTATCATGCGCAACGGTGCAAAGGCGGTCTGGCGCATGTTGCGTCCGGCAGCCAAGGAAAGCGGTACGGCCTTTGAAGCGCCCGTATTGGAAAACTCCTTTATTCCACAACGCGACCTCATCCCACTGCTGCGCGAGGAGGGCTTCACGGAGTTCAAAATTGATTACCTCGATTGTTCACCCGTGTTTTGGAACATGAGCCTCCCGCAGTCAGTCTGGCGGCTTTTGAAGCGCGTTGACGAAGTGCTTTCAGGTTCGGCTACATCGTTGATGTGCGCCTCTGGAGCACTCATGGCCTATAACAAACGCTGATCATCCGCATGGCGTTTGCATGCCTCATGTACCATTCGTTGTCCGACGGACGGTTCCCCGATGCCCAGTACCTCAAATACACCACAACGCGTGAACTCTTCCGTGCGCAATTGAACGGTCTGCTTCAGTCTGGCTTTGCCCTGGGTACTTTCGCAGATTTAAAGCAGCCGGGCAGTCTGCCGGAAAAGTTCTGCGCCCTCACTTTTGATGACGGGCACAAAAGTTCACTCGAACTCGCAGAACTGATGTCGGCTGCCGGGGTCCGTGGGACTTTTTTCCTCACGATGAACTACTGTCGGGACCGGCAAGATTTTTTGCAACCGGCTGAAATACGCGAACTGGCAGCCGCTGGATTTGATCTCGGCACGCACGGTGCATCCCACCGCGCTTTGTCAGGCCTGCCAGATTCTGAGCTGCGGGAAGAATTGCATGCCAGCAGGTGCTGGCTTGAGGACATTATCGGCAGTTCGGTACAGACCATGTCACTGCCGGCCGGCCAGGGCGGGCTGAAGGTCCGCCAAGCGGCCTTTGAGTCCGGTTATCAACTCATCGGCAATTCTGTCGAGCAGATGAACCAGTCAGTACACCTGCCCGCAGAGATCAACCGCTTCGTTGTACTACTCAACCACACGGTTTCGAAAGTGTGCAGGATCGCCACCGGTTCACCAGCCTATATTTTGCAACGCCGACTGCGCACAGCTTTGCTGGCACTGCCTAAGCGCGCCTTGCGAACCTATGACCGATTACGCCAATAATTTTCATCGAAAATGAGAGATTCAAAATGAGTGATTCAAGTTCAAGACTGGGCCAACGGCTCCGTATCCTGTGGGTAAACTGCAGGCTGCTACACCCGTTGAACGGAGGTGACCGCATTCGCACCTACAACATGCTCAAGCAGCTCAAGCAGAACCACCACATCACCTATCTTTGCTTCCACACAGCCGCAGACTCCCCCCTTGCGGTTGAGAGTGCGAAGGAGTTTTGCCACGAACTCATCACCGTACCATACGAACCTTGGGTCAACGGTTCCTTGAAGTTTTTTCTGGGCGTCTTGTTCAACAGTCTGTTCAGCAAGGTCCCGTTCTTTGCGGCGAAATACCGCTCGGCGGAAATGGAGCGCCATATCAAACGGCTCACGCAGCACGATGCGACCGACCTCGTTGTCGCCGACTACCTCGCCTCCATGATCCATTTCACTGGATCAGCGCAGCGATGCGCCAAACCTCTCATGATTTTCCAGCATAACGTGGAGTCCCAGATATGGAAGCGCCACACAGAAGCCGCCGGCAATCCCATCAAACGGGCAATTTTCCGCCAGCAATGGCGTCTCACATGCCGTTGGGAGCTGGATTGTGACGCGGTGGCGGACGGCCAGGTGTCCGTGTCTGCGGACGACTGCAAAGTCTTCCGTGAAGAGCTTGGGTTGACCAAGATCCTCGGCGACGTGCCAACAGGGGTTGATCTGGAATTTTTCTCGCCGTCCACGACACCCCGGAAACCCAATTCACTAGTCTTTCTCGGCTCGATGGATTGGATGGCCAACATTGACGGCACCCTGTTCTTCGTTCAGGAAATTCTCCCTCTGGTTCGTATGGAATTTCCAGATGTGACCTTTACTATTGTCGGACGCAATCCGCCGCCACGTATTAAACAACTTGAGGAAGCAGGCATTCGCGTGACAGGCACTGTGGGTGACGTAAGGCCATACCTGGCCGAGGCGGCGGTGATGGTCGTTCCCCTGCGTGTGGGCGGCGGGACGCGCATTAAAATTTTCGAGGGGATGGCTTCAGGCATTCCGGTGGTGTCCACTCGCATCGGCGCCGAAGGCTTGCCGGTAACGCATGGGAAAAACATCCTGCTGGCTGACTCGCCTCAGGACCAAGCCTCGCAGATCGTATCGCTGTTTAAATCACCAGACAAAGCAGAAACAATCGGTGCGGACGGACGCCACTTTGTCGAGACAAAGTTCGGCTGGCCAGCCGTGAACAGGATTTTTGAGAATTACTGCCGCCAGCTTTGCACCAAGGAGAAGTCCGAAAAGTGTTAGAACGTTTTACATCGCTTCCACACCAAAGCACTATTTGGCCGCGCCGTAGCGCAGTATGGCAGCCCACGCTTGTTTTAAAGTCGGAAGACACATTCACAGTTTGCTGTTACAAGTTGTTTCATCGACATATTCGTTCGCAGCCGCCTTTTCACTCCCCCGCATAAGTATGTCCTCCAAGCTCGAACGCACTCCCGAACGTCTGCGCCATCACTTTCAAGTGGAAAAGGAACTGGCATCCCGACTACGCCGTTCCACCCGAGCCGAACGCACCGCACTGTTTAAAACCTTGTACGGCGAGCTCTTCGAGCGCGTGCCAGACCATCCACGCCTCACACGGCGCGATACGCCTGAGGCCAGTCAGCGCAAAGTTCAGTCCCAGTTGCGGCTGCTGCTTCCCTACCTCAAACCGGACACTGCGTTCTTGGAGTTCGCACCCGGAGACTGTCGTCTCGCCGCTGCCGTGGCAGGCAGGGTCCGGAAAGTCATTGGCGTTGACATCTCCGATCAGCGTGCCGAGACGGAGACCAAGCCGGACAACCTGGAACTGATCGTTTATGATGGGTACGACCTGAATTTGCCAGATGGCTCAGCTGACGTCCTGTTCAGTTACCAGTTTCTCGAGCATCTTCACCCGGATGATGTGGACGCCCATTTCAAACTTGCCCGACGCCTGCTCAAACCCGGGGGCGTCTATGTCTTCGATACCCCGCACCGTTTCTCGGGGCCGCATGATGTTTCTCGCCACTTCGGCAACTCCCTGCAATGTTTCCACTTTCAGGAGTGGACTTACCGGGAGATGCGTCGGCTGCTCCTGCGCCATGGCTTTGCCCAGGCCGCGATGTACCGCCATGGAAAGCCGGTGGCGAGCGGCTGGATGAATGTTGTCCATGAACTCGGAGAATGGGCGGTCGAACACCTTCCAAACTGCCTGCGTACCAGAGTCGCCGCTCGCCTGTTTGCCTCGGTGACGATGGCGGCTGAGGCGGACACTCCGGTTAATGCATAACAAATATAAAAATGCCGAGTGAAGTGGGCATCGCAAGGAAGCCCCTGCTCACTTCAACAAGCGCAAGCGCGCGATCAACGCACGATGCTGTGAAGGACGTTTGGGCTCCGTGATGCAGTCGTCCGCCACCCAGTTGTGGTCATACCAAATGTAGTCAATACGCATCCAAGGACCACCCAAGCTCAAAGGATTGCGCGTCACCCCGGGAAAAGTAAAACCAAGGCCATGTCCCGCAGCCGCGTGGGCATCCCCCAGTTCCATAGACAGAATCCCATGGATGTAGCCTGTATGAGGCGCGTTAAAGTCACCGGCGAGGATGCACGGATTGGTGTCTGCGCGCACGGACGCTAGGATCTGGTTTGCATCGGTGATCTGCTGATCCCAAAATGTCTGAGACTGCCTACGCTTAGCCGCCCAGGGCGTGCCAGGAACTCCGATGACTCCCCACAAGAAAGCACCTCGCATATAAGAGCTGAGCACATCGCGCGGGGTCATCAAATGCACGGCATAGACCGATACTCGCCTGCCGTTCCAATCGATCACAAAACGAGCAGCCTTGGCGCTGCTCGGGCTCGCGCCGGTGGGCACAGTGGAGTAGTCTGCAATCGGGTAACGGCTGAGCAAGGTGAACTCCCCAATGTCTGCAGCATGGCCAAACTCCACGTAGTCTGGAGAGTGCAGGAACCCCGCCGCTCGTCCGGCCGCCTCCTGGAAGACCAGAATGTCAGGATGGGTGGAGTTCTTGAATGGCTGCAAGCTTTGGCTCATATTCTGACCTCGGTTGTAAGTCATCACTGAAATCTCTGCGGTCTTATCCGCACCCCCAGCAGCAGAGAGCCTGATGAGCGGGTAGCCCAGCCAGACCAGCAGCAAAAATCCCATGGCTATCTGTGCCATAAGACACCGACGGTGGAATAGTAGTCCGAGGAACATGAGCGGCACCAGCGGAATGAGCCAGAGTGACGGTGGGAGATAGAGCAAAAAGGCAGTGGCGATGTTGCGCTCTCCCACGAACCGCATGGCAAGACTGAGCCCAGCCCCAAAGACAAAATAGATCACGGTCAGCCACAGCGTGAGTCTGCGCAAAAACCGGCATATCCACTTCAGCAATCCGCCCTGCTCTGCCACCGCAATCAGTTTGCCGCCCATACGGGCGGCCATGCGCTCCACCTGTCCCATCTGTGTGGGAACTTCCCTCCCTGTCAGGCCAGTAGAAGTGGTTTGATCTGGACCGTCGAATGCCATCGCATCGTCATTGAGCGCGAGGCTTTTCTACGGGCTGCGATTTAGCAGGCGATCTGCTGCCAAGACCGGTCTGCTCCCCTTGGTCGTCAGGTAACAGAGTACCTCTAGGCATCGACACGGAGGTTCTCATGGATTCATCCCCGCCATTTTTCTTCCATTCGGGATTGTCGGCGTCCGGCACGCTGGTCGGCCCCTTCTTGATGACAGCAAAAGTCACCATGGAGAAGGCAGTCAGCAACACCAGCATGAGGCAGGACTCAAGTATGGTGAATCCGAATTGACGTGGGTTGGAGTGTGTCCTCATAAGCAATGTTGAATCGATTCCATGTCCTGCAGGTTCCGCAAGAGGAACTCACTGGAGAGCGAACCCACCGGCTTAAATCTTACTTGCAAGCATTGCATTCCACTATGTGGCGCTCGCTTGAGCGTTTCAAGGGTAAGAGATAACGGCTTGCCTTTTGGCACTCGCAGCATGGCCATTGAACATTGGCTCTTCACGCTGAACACTTTTGGGGACAAAAACTGACGGAGTAGCGGAATTACCCTGCCCTCCGAAGTATTGGCCGTTATGGCTAGCACCAAAGGGGTAGAGAGGCGCGCAATTTGCCAACAATACAACTGGAAGAAGTGGCAACAGCAACCGTGAGCGTGCAGCAGATTGATGGGTTGACATACGAAAATGTAGTGTAAGTATTTCACAGGTGTGCAACGATGCATTGCAATTTGCCCGTGAGTTCCCAAAGAGTCGCCCAATTATATGTTTGTTCAAATGTTAAATCTTCGAAACAAGACATTTTCCGATTTGCCGAACGCTCTTTTCTGCGTTCATATCACTATTCTTGTAAGCACACGCCCCCCCGAAGCGTTACTAAATTCATCCCCAGCTTTCCTTTGCCAGCACACTCACACCAGTTAGTATTTGCATTCGATCCGCTAAAGATCAACACACACCTTGATAAGCCATGTTGACCAGCCTGATTAAATTTTTTACTTTTGCACCTGATAATGTCAGTGCAGAGGTATACTGGGCATTGGGGGTGATTTATCTTTTTCTCATAATCGCCTCAATACTGAGCATTAAAAAAAATATCCCTAATCTCGCCACGAAACTGGCATGGACTCTGCTCGTTATTGTTGTACCCGTTATTGGCATCGCCGTATATTGCATTCGCTGCCTTGCATTAGCAGATTTTAGCTTTCTCAAACAATTCAGTCCCGGCGCAAAAAGCTGGAATTCGTGAATCGAGCAGCTCCCCCCCCCCTCATCCTTTTGCATAAACACTCTTCTGAAAAACTCTTTACTTTCATGACCAGACATCAACTATCAACAGCTGCTCTGTTCATGGCGTTATTTTGTGTTTGTGCACCCCAATCAAACGCACAAAATACTCTCGTTGAGCCAACACTGCCTTCCAGCAGAATGGAACCGGGTTACTTCCCCACCTTGGAGGAAAGTGCTTTGCTGTGGGGACCATACAACGCCAGATCTCAGGGCAACTTCCCAGGCGATGAACAAGGCCCAGATCTAAGAGAGCAAACCGCCACCGGTCTGTTTCCCTATGTGGATTCGAATCCTGATTTTTACCAACGCAATCAGAACTTTTTCAAACCAGTAAACCAGACCTTGGGCTGGCTAACTCCGCAAGATGCGTGGACAGTGCAATTCAGCCAGCTGGATAACACTTCACTGACCGTCGATGGTAATTTGGGCCTTTTAACCCGGTCATTCGCGCCGGAATTAGCCACCATCAAAGCAGGTCCTCTTTATCTGGACATACTGTGGCTCGGAGCAGGTGCCTTATGGTCCGACTACAATGGCAACAATGGCAACAACCTCGGAAACAAAGGGGACGGCATCATTGGATACGTAGATGTCGGTGTGCGTGGAATCGTCCGAGTATCGGACTCCATATACATTTCGGCGGTGGCAGATCTCATGTACCTGCCCTTTACGAATCGTTTCGCCATGCGATTCGGCGGATCACAGCCAGGACTTCTCACCCGCCTTAACTACAGCAAAACCTTTGGCCCTTGGGACGTGTTGCTTTACGATGAATTCACAGGTCGGCCAAGTTTGAACTGGTTTGGACCAGCCAACGTCAATGGATATGACCGGGCAGGCCGTTACTTCTATGGTTTTCAAACAAACGCGCCGGCCAATTCATTCCAAAATTCAAGCTATGTAAGGTTTACAAACACCATCGGAGCCTCTTTATCGCGCCTCGTCTTTGACAATTCATGGCGGCTTTGGTTTACTGGGCAGCATATGGATTATTGGCAAGGTTATGGATTTACTAATCACCAGCGTGTAGAACATCTAGGCGCAGCCTTGGGTTATGAGGGCTCTCGAATTCCCTTCGCACCACGATTTACGTATGACATGTATATGTATGGTGGATCCAATACCATCATTCATCAGGCCTTGGTGAGCTTAACAGGAAGGCTGACGGAAAATCTCAATTGGCTGGGGCGCGCAGGTGAATATTTCAATACTGGCTCCGGCTCGAATGGAAACCGGTTTATTTGGAACGTCGACTTGAGGCATTCATTATCCAAGAATACGACCCAGTCGCTCGGAGTGGGGGAAACCGTTTTCAATAACAATGTCGTCGGCGAATCCATCCTTTCGAGATACGTGCAATACAGCATTAACCAGCGCTTTACCAACCAGACATATGGGAATGCATTCGTCCAATATGCGGACAGCGAAACCAACCTTATAACGAACCAGACCGGCAGACGAACATCCTTTGGGGTGGCCCTCCATTACCAGCCTTTGGACTTCACCCAGCTCAGCGCTTCGGTTATTTATGACAAACTGCACCAGAATTCGATGGCCAGTGACCGGTGGCGTTACACGCTGAACGCCACACAGCAACTGGGAACGCGTCTTACCGGCACCGTGTTCTATCAGTATGAAGATTATCAGATCAACAGCCCCGCACAGTTTTCTGAACACCTTATAGGCGTTACGCTCAGACGGTATTTTTGATTTTCATCTGCCAAATCCGACAACGAAAAGTACCTTTCCTTTCTTAACCACTTAGTATATATAACTGCCATGAACTCCCCGTACTCCCCAACTCGATTTTTAACATGCTCGACGGTGTGGTTTTGCACCTTGGCACTTTCTCCATTTGCAACAGGTCTAAAGGCTCAAGACTCGCCATCGGCGCAAACCAACAAGGATGTACCGGCAAGTTTCCACAAATATTTCGGACAGCGTGTCAACTCCTTTCTCGACTCAGAACGCCAGATCGCCAAACTGGATATGGATGCGGACATGAACCATGATGGCCTGATACAAAACAATGATCCGGCGGATAGTGGTGCCTTTGAAGCTACCCCCCCGGGAATGATTCTGGGCGTGGGAGAACTCTCCCGTTTCATCATTCGTCTGCTGCCTTATCGCGTGGATTTTGAAGGTGAAGTGGTGGTGACGTTGGAGGTGGAAGGCATCAATCGTGGCGTCAAATCTGGAGATTATGCCAGTTTGGACGAGGAACTCGCATCCATGGGCCACATTCGTGTCTGGAAGGAAAAGGACAAAAAGACACTGCTGCTTGATTCCAGAGATCCTACCAAACGTGTCACGGAGTTCACCACCCAGTACAAGACTTATCCCTACAACCTGCCTATTGCTGTGCCACGATTTGTTTATGTGGAAGGGGTCAAACCTTCCCCTAAATACATTGGAGACATCCGCCTGCTTTGCACGGTTTCCCACCGCGCACTGCAAACTGAGGGCCAGCGTGCCGGAGATGCCGCAGCCAACGGAGAGACCGCAGCCAAACAACCGCAGCCAGTAGAGAAGAAGCCGAGCATTCTTTCCAACATTAAAAGCTTCCGCACATCGTTCGATCACATTTTGCTGACAGTACAACCAAAGCCGACCCTGAAGCAGTTCATCAATGACAACAATGCAGGTGTCTGGGTGGCTCCTGCCGGGTGGTCCTATTGATCACAAATTTGTCATTCCCATGATTTCCAATTAAGATCCCATGATCCCATAGATGGAATGCAGTCAGTCCTCCGATTGTGTCTTACTGCCAGCATGGCAACTTTTTCTCACCATCGCTTGATCGCGTGGATGGCCTTGCAAAGGTGATACCTATATTCTATGCCATCATTTCGCCGTCTCAGTAGTTTTCCTTCCAGTTGTCTCTTTTTGGTTGTCTCGATTTTGTCCGCGTGTTCACACCGCGAAAACGGAAATCTTCCGCCTCCGTCAATCAAACCTGAAATCGCGGTAACACCACCGGCCGCCAAAGACGTTTTTCAAGCGGGCGACAACCTTGAGTTGTTTGTCAAGGAGGATGCGAGCCTTAACAACAGCTATCCGGTTCGTGAAGGTGGCTACATTGTCATTCCCCGTGCAGGACGTATCTCGGTGGCTGGACTGACCCTGACGGAGGCCGAGAAGCGGGTCAAAGAAGCCCTGCAAGGCACCCAGTTAACCAAGGCCACCGTATTGGTTGAACGCATGAGCAAGAGCGACCAGCTCTCTTCAATGCCTGGAGCGGCGTCGTCCACTCCAAAGGTCATGGTCTACATCACTGGAGCGGTGAAACAGCCGGGGACACATTTAGTGCCAATAACGGATGGACGTTCGCTTGGCATCTATGAGACACTGCTCATTACAGGCGGTCTAAGCCGTCTCGCGCATGAACAGCGCGTTGAGGTGATACGGAGAGATGCTTCCGGCAAAAGGCATCGCACCACCATTGACCTTCGCAAAGTGAGCCAGGGCCTTGTTGACGATCCACCGGTTGGCGAGGGGGATATCATCCACGTACCGGAAAAAGTGTTCGGCTTTTGACGTGCCTGTTTCTCTGCCGTGCTTCTGCGCGCGCTGGGTGAACAAACATTGAAATTTATCCAGTTCTTATCATTGCCAGGCAAGTCCTGGCCATCTTTGCCTCACACCTCTTCTGACCCGCATGCCGTCTCCGAACAAAAAGTCAGTCACTTCAGCCCCCAAAGTGGATGGCAATACTTTTTTGCGCTTTCTACTCAGCTATGAGGACTATCTGATATTGATGATGTTGCTGTTCACCTCAGGCCTCTTGGCTGGCCTGATTTTTTACGTTTATACCCGTCCCACTTATTCCTCCACAGCCCTGCTCCGAGTCAATCACTTCGTGGACAGTTCGCGAACTGCTGATGGAGGGGGGCGCTCTATCGATTACCATTTGATGCGTTCCGTCATGCTCGAACTAGGCAGCGGGCACTTGCTTCTTGAGGCGACTAAATCGATTGGTCTAGCAGACGATGCAACAAGCTATTCCACAGTACGTGAATCGCTGCTGCCCGCTGTTCGAGTCGGAATTTTGGATGCAACCCACCTCGAACTGAGTGTCATGGGTTTCACACCACGTATTGTGCGTGAACTGCCAGCTGCCATCGCTGAGACTTATGAGGCGGTCCGAATGCGTCAAAGATTCGATTTTCGGGAAAAAGCCATCAAACGCTATGTGGACGAGATTGCCGTCGTTCGAGCCAAGGTTTCCGATCAACTGGATACTCAGTTGAAATTTGAAGAAGAAAGTGCTCTGGCGAGCGCGCAGATTGAGCTTGAACGTCTCAGCAACGTCCCGGTGGAGCTGGTCAGAATGCGTTATCGCCTCGGCGAAATGACGCGAGTGCGTGACATTTTGAAGGATCAAAAATCGGTGCTGGGAGATGTAGGCATGCTGGCGCTGCTGACGAGCCTGCCGACAGCAACCGCTTCTGCTGACCCTCTGACCTCGGGATCAATCATACGGAGTTCAGGTGCATCCGCAGCACCATTCACCTTTTCAAGCCCCGCCAAAGTCACCACAAACACTCAGGTTGTGGTACAGCCCGAGATGGTTGACGGCCTCGAGCCCTGGAAAGAACTTGAAAAGAAGAAACGCACGCTGGAGGAAAAGATGCGACTCACGCGCACTAAGTTTCTCGATGATCACCCGGAGATGATCAAGATGAATGAGGAACTGCGGGAAGTGACTTCCGCACTGAAGTTGGAACTTGAGGTGGCCCTCAAAGCCTTCGAGCTGGAATACGTCCATACGAAGGAACAGATCAAAAATCTTGAGGAGAAGCTGCCGGATTATCACCGCGCCACCAAGGCTTTCGACGAGAAAAAAATGGGCTATGATCTCATGAAAAAGGGACAACTCGCCTGGGATAAGGCATATGAGGAGCTCAGCAAGCAGATCGAAGGCCTGCAGTTCGGGGGTGATGCCGGGGCGGTTGACATCGAGTTCCGCGGATTCATCGATGTTCGCAGCGAGAACCCTCTTTCTCCTAGCAAATCCAAGCTGGCCATGATTGGGTGCATGCTTGGCATTGGCCTCGCTGGCGGGATTCCATTTTTGTTCCGGCGCTTCAGCACATCTGTTTCAGACCTCAACGAGTTTGAACTCAGCCTGGGGATTCCAGGCATCGGACTGGTACCGCTCACTGACCCGCAAATTTTAGAGGACGTCAACCGTTCTCCCACGGTAGGTGCCACCACACCTAATGCCTTGCTGGAAAACTTCCGTTTGATCCGTAGCAGCATTATCCTGAACAAAAGTCCTAAAGGTGACACGCACGTTATGATGGTGACCAGCGCGCGGCCAGGTGAGGGCAAAACCACTCTTGCAGTGAATACTGCCTGGGCGTTTTCATCCTTGGGTGAGCGCACCTTGGTGATTGATTGTGACTTGCGGCGAGGGCGTGTTCACAAGGTGGCCGGAGTTGTCAATCACCCGGGCATGACGGACCTGCTGACCGGTGCGGCTACCGTCGAAGCGTGCATTAAGAAGTCTCCCGCCGAAAATCTATGGCTGCTGCCCCGCGGTTCTGTCCTGCCTGGCAGCACCGAGCTGCTCAACACTGCGGTGTTTTCGAATATCCTCGAGAAACTCAAAGACGATTTTGACCGCATCGTTTTGGACACGCCTCCAGTATTGGGTCTTAGTGAAACTGCGTTTTTGCAAAACCACGCGGATGGAGTAGTCTTGGTTGTTAAATCTGACAGCACCCCGAAAAAAGATGTCGAGGATGCTTTTTTTGCGCTCCAAAAGCTGGGAGCCCACTTCTACGGATTTGTCCTCAATCGAGTGGACTTCACTAAACGGTCCAACCACTACTCCTATTACTACTACTCATCCAGTTACTACGATTCCAACTGGGAAGCCGAGGAGGAGGCCGAGGAGCCGCCATCGAAAACTGCTCCTCCATTGGCTGGATAGAATTCGAAGTGCGCGATGAAGCCGAAGAGGGCGATCGCTTCACAAGTTTTCGAGACAATAATCCCAGATGGCCAATACGACCCAAGTGAGACCCGCGCTGGCGGCCAGATCCATCAGGTCCAGACGCACCCAAAAGGGGGCTTTCCCTTCAGAGTTGAGCCCGTCACGCACAACAACGGAAGGCATGTACTGATCATTCTTCAATTGTACGCGGAGGGTAAAATTTTCCGAGACATCCTCTTCGCTCTGCGCCGATTCCGCGGACTCTGCTTTTGCCAAAGCGTCCTCAGTTTGGCAAAGTCGGTGAATTGAAGCGGCCACGGCGATCAGCAGGAAGTACTCCGTGTGGTACTGGCGGTTGATCATCCAACTGGAAACGGCATAGGCGATCAGCAGAATCAACCCGCTGCGACGACAGCGTTCCTTGATGTCGTCAGCGAGGGTAATAGGATAGACCATAACTAAGGTGCGCCAGGCCGTCCAAAGTCCAGCAACAAACAAGAAGAGACCATACAAGCCTAGGTCAGCACCAATATGAACATAGCTGGAGTGGGTGCTTTTAGGAATGATTTCTCCCTGCCAGTTGATCATTGGAACAAACTGCAGCCACCCTTCTCCGGTGCTTTTAGTATCCAGCACGTCTCTCGCGATCCTCCATGCCATCAACCGTCCCATGACTCCCTCTTCTGAATTGAGGCTGTCCATTGTTGACATTCGAGGAAGAAAACTCAACGACGAGATCCCGAGAACAGCAGCAGTTGAGACGGCAAACAATTTGACTGCCACGGGTCTTCCAATCACAAAAATTAAAACGATCAGCCCTCCTCCAACGAGAAAGGAGCCTTTGGATTCGGTGTAATACATGCACGTACAGACGAGTACGGCACAGAGCGGGAAATACACCGTTCTGCCATTCAGGCCACCTCTCCAAAAGAACAAAAAGTAACTCAAGGGGATTGCCACAACCACAGTATGAGCGAGAGCGTTCGGGTTGTCGCACATCCAGGTCCCAATGGCAAGTCTCCCAAAATTATGTTCTGTCATCTCCTTAGCCCCGGTGATGTCGATGCCGTAAAGACTTGCCACGCCAATTGCCGCCACCGTTACGATCATGAGCGTCCAAGTTTTCAGAAAGGAGTAAACCCGCTCCCAATCTGTGAGGGATTGCACGGTAAACACATAGAATATGACCACCGGCAGGAAGTTTTTGAACGCATCCACCGAATCAGGTGCGTTCCACACCACATAGATAAAATAGATGAGCAGCACCCAGTCGTGAGGCGTCGAGAGCAATCCATTGACGGGCGACCTTTCTTTTCGCGCCGTCAGCGCAACGATCCAAGCCAAGATCAATGGCTTGATAATATTAGTCCCGGCTATCGCCCCCAACCAATCTTGTGGGCGGATAAAGTACAAAAACAAGAAAAACTGAGCAATGCGAAAATCCACAGAAGATAAAGTGCGGCGTGAAGGTGATACTAGGTAGTGATTCAAAAACGTCCAAAGACAAAATTGGCATTTATCGAGTGCTCAGCCGGATAAAGCAGCTGCCAACACTTATCGCGCAAAGAAACCGCCACCGGCGGTGAACCATCATCGGGCACCGCGAATACCCCCCTTTTTTTCCATTTCTACCGCCAGCTCTCAGAGATGAGATCCACTGGAAAGACTTCAGGCACACGCTGATGAAGTTCCGCATACACAGGACGAAGAGCAGCCTGATCTTCAGGACGAGCGAAGGTTGGATGTGGTCGCCAAATCGGCAGAACAATGCCGCCTGTCCAAGGTCTATTTTCCTGAGTATCCACCTGTTTGAAGTAGGCATTCAGTTTCTCTTGGCTACGAAAACATGAGACATTCTGACTCGCCCAGTCCTGCGGCCGCAGGCTCGGCGCACGCTCCAGCAGTGCGGCCATGTCCTTTGCCACTCGGCCCGGGCGCAGCAGCATACCCGTCTGCTCATTGATATATGCCAAGGGGCCGATATGGGCGTCAGCACGCATCGCAAGTGCACTGCCCGCAAACAAAGACTCCACTGCCGCCACACAGCAGCCCTCACGACGAGTCATGATCACTGAGACCTTCGCGTCGCACTGCAACTCCGCCACCTGCTCAATCCGTATGGACTGATGAACTTCAAGATCCTGTTTCACGCCAAGGTCGCGGGCAATGCGGATCATGTCATCCTTGTTCCTCACACCATCCGACTGCCCAACCATCGTCACCCGCAGGGAATCAGGCAGTTTCGTCAGCATGTCGAAAAATTCCCAATGCCTCTTAACCGGCCCCCAGAACGCCACCATCATGATGTCGCGCGTGCGCTCGGCCATGGGCTTGGGCTTGTAAAGGTCTGGCATGATCCAATCACATGGCATCACGGGCAGACACTTCAGTCGCGGATGAAAACTTTCAATGCGTTCATACTCGTCCGGGTTGCACGCCTGAACGAATACGGTGCCGGGTATCCGTGAGAGTGCAAGCGAGAGGGCTGCATAGTTTGTCGGCGACGAACTCGATGAGAGTACGATGTGAAAACGTTCGGTAATCCAGCGCAGCGCTTCATTGCTTGCCCCGAGAAGCAGGCGTGCCCAATTGTATTCAAATGTCAGCAGCAGGATGCCTTTCTCCCCATTCGCCGCCGGCGCCTTGAGAATGATGGACCTGCTCAAGGCTGGCTGCTTGCTGAAAGCCAAGCCATTTTGATGGTGGTTGGCGATTGTTTCCCTCCAAACATCGGGCGACTCAAAGCCGGGGCTTTTCCGCAGCATCGCCGCCACCTGGTTTTGCGAGGTTTGGGTAGCCATCAGCTCCATACCCCGCGCCAGTTTGGCAGCGCGCACTGCGGGTTTAGCCGAAACAAGTCCGGATAGAACACTTGCCCATCCCGCAGACTCACGCACAAACGGCCAATACTGGATCTCCAGCGCACGCACACGTGCCAAATATTGATAGGATCTAAGCCGTGTCATGAGAAAAATGATTGCCGGACGAAACACCATTCAATGCAAGCGTCCAGTCTTCCATCAATTATTTGATAACCCGTGCGTCATTGCCCCCGTCAAAACGTCCGGAATTTCAATTCCCACGTGGAAATTTAGTGGACAGCCTTGGCAACGCCAGCTCTTTGTTTAATACCGATGGCACACGTCATCTATTATTATGAAGCGTATCAGGCAGTTTTTAGACCGCCCTACCCTGAAACTTTTAAGCATTTCATGGGTTGGCAGGTTCATGGACTTCCTCAGCTATCAGCACAAGCGCGTCCGGCGTCGCAATCTCATGGCGAAACTGGAAAGCCAGGGCAGCTATGGCGACGTAGTTCATAAAGGACCCTTCAAAAGCATGAAATACCCGAGCGGCGCCTATGCGTGCTGCAGGTTTCAGAAAATCGTGGGCAGTTATGAACACGAACTGCATCCGCTGCTTCAGATGTTGATCGCCAAGGGGCAGTACCAGCACATCATCAACGTCGGTGCTGCAGACGGCTACTTCTCCGTGGGAATGGCGCTGGCAGTGCCGGAGGCCAAGGTCGTTGCCTTCGAGATGAGCGACTATTCCCGCGAGCTTCTGGAGCGCGTGACAAAACTTAATGATGTGCAGTCCCGCGTTCAGATCAGAGGCCGCTGTGACCCGGCACAGCTTCAGGCGCTCGCTGGTGAAATTGATCCGCGGAAAACCTTGCTGATCTGCGACGTCGATGGCTATGAAGTGGAGCTGCTAGTCAAGGGTGGTGTGTCATGGCTGCGAGAAGCCGACATCCTTGTCGAATTGCACGACTGTCTCCGCGTCGGAGTGACCGATGCGGTCACCGCAGCTTTTGCCGCCACGCACTCGATCACCCAGTTCACCAACACTGGCCTTGACTACAAACAGTTTCCCATTCTACGTCAGTTGATGTTTATCGAGATCGACGCCCTCTTGAACGAGGATCGGCGAGGAATTCAGGACTGGTTTTTCATGACCCCAAATCCAGCGCTGCATGAGAGTGTTTCGCCCCTTGGAAACCAGCCGGCTACAAATTCGCACCCATAAAAACCAGCTCAATTACGGTTATGCTGTCACTATTCACGCAGCTTCATGCCCGGCTGAAGTTCACCAAAGTCCAAAACCTGCTGCGCTACACACGCAGCTTCATGGGAAACAACGTCGGTTCCTGGCCGCAAGGCATCACGGCACGCGACATGTCCGCCAGATTCAAGAACGTTCTACTGCTTGCACCGCATCAGGACGATGAGGCCTTCGGTCTTGGTGGTCTGCTGTCAGCGCTGGCGGAGGGTGGATCGCAAGTGACCTTCACCTGGTTCAGCCGGGGGCAGGATCCTGTGCGGGTGCCCGAGGCAAAACGCATGATGGAGCTACTTGGAGCTCGCGCACACCCCGTCGATTGCTTTCCCATCGCCGGTGAATCGGTGGTCGTGGAAGATTCAGTCAAGGTCATTGAGCAGCTCATGGCAAACGTGAAGCCCGATCTCATCTGTGTTCCCTCGATTTTCGACAGCCACCTCGATCACATGCGGCTGAACGTCGCGCTGGACAACGCCTTGCGTCGCACAAGCTATGATGGGATGGTCCTGCAATACGAAGTCTGGAACACTCTCATTCCCAACCTGCTGGTGGACATCTCTCATTTCATCGAAAAGAAGCGTGCGCTGATGGAGGTCTTCAAATCCCAGCTGAATCTCGGCAACAAGGAGTGCGAGAGAAACCGCCACTATATTGAGCGCATTCTTTCATTGAACCGCTATCGAGGCATGCCTCATCAGGTGGACTACGCCGAGGGCTACATTTTATGCAATGCCACTCAGTTTCTCGGCTACCAGACGCCAGCATGAGCCATGTTGTCAGCTTCCGTCAAACGTGAATATTTCAATTTCACCCGGCAAGGTATTGAGGACTGTCTCGTCTCAGCCGGATTCAAGATCACTGCCATAACGGCGCGGGATGGTCATTTTTGTGTCCTTGGCCCCCTGCTTCACTGCTCGGTGAAAGCGTACCTCGCTTCTGTGCTGCCCAAGGGGTTAAAGCCCGCCCTGCCCCTCTTTTGGGGCATTGCATTCGGATTCAAAAGAAAGGCTTGTTTTCGCGCCATCGATCGCCTCGACACGAATCAACACTCCAGTCTGGGATGGACCGTCTGCGCGGAGAAGAGCGACCACTGATAGAAATTCACCTCCCGATGTCACTGCAACCTCCCATGAGTTTCACAGAACTTCGCAGCCTGATCGTGGCCGACCAATTCCGTTACGATGGCGGAGTGGGCTGGAAGAACTTTTTCAGGCTGTGGTTTCAGGAGAGCGGCTTTCGTTTCACGGTCGTCATGAGATGGTGCAAGTTCCTGCGCGCGCAATGGTGGAGCCGATGGGTGATCTATCATCTATTCCGCTGCTGGCACCGCCGGCAGCAGGTGAAGTACAGCACCTACATCAGCTTCGAGTCGAAGATCGGACCGGGCCTCTACCTCGGACATCTGTGTTGCATCGTCGTGAACACCCGCGCCGAGATCGGACGGGACTGCACGCTGAGTCATGGTGTCACGATTGGCCAGACCAACCAGCGGAGCAAGACACCCGGCTGCCCTACGGTTGGTGATCGCGTGTACCTCGGCTGCGGAGCGAAGATCCTCGGCGGCATCACGCTCGGCGATGATTCTGCGGTGGGTCCAAACTCCGTCGTAGTGAAGGATGTGCCACCGCGCGAGATCGTCTCCGGCATCCCCGCCGTGCCAATCTCAAACAAGGGCTCGTCCGGCTATGTCGCCTTCCCGTCCAGCCAGACGGAGGTTGATAAAGAGAGGCAGGAACAGTAAGAGATGGATGATTCGTCTCTCCCGCCCCCCTAAATTGAAGCATTGGAGGAAACCCTCAATCGCACCCATGACCAGTGACACGAAGCCCCGCATCACCCACATTTACTTTGCCACCCGCGGCAGGGCTGACCCTCAGAATATCAAGGCAGGCGGCTTCTCACAGGTGCTGAGCTACACCTCGCGCTGGCGGGAGCGAGGCGTTCATTTTCATGTGATCATGCCATGCGCAACGGATGAGATGCCAGATGTGGAGCAGATCAACGGTGTCTATTGGCACCGATACACACCCGGGCGGTTTGGTTTGCCGGGCCACGGACATGAAGAGTCGTTGAGCGAAGCACTCCAAATCATTGATCACCACCCCCTTTCCGATCATGAAGCTCATCTGCTAATGCCGACGGATGCCACGCCGTTGAGCTCCAGCATCCTCCACCGGGCAGCCCAGCAAGGGATTGCCTCCGTCATGCCTGTGCATATGTTTCATGAACCCGTGAAAAAATTCTCCCCGCGCGACTGGATCAGAGTCATCAGGGAGCGGCAGTGGTACAAGCCGGTCACGGCCATTCACGCCAACAGTGAAGTGTCAGCCCGCGCCTTGTGCCAGGCGGCAGGCAAACCAGAGTCCTGGGCCAAGGTGATTGTCACCGGCGTAAACACTCAGCGATTCCAGCCCGCGCGCACCCTTGCGGAAAAGGTGCAGTTGCGGCGCAAGTTGGGGCTACCAGAAGACAAGCTCGTGGTCCTGTTCGTCGGTGGCGCGACCCGGCGCAAGGGCGTCGATTTTCTCCTCAATGCCTGGGAGCGCATGGTGAAGGAGCACAGAACAGACGCCGTGCTCGCCTTCGTTGGGGGCAATGCCAACCGCCCGACGGTCGCCAACAAAGATCGAGTTGCCTACGCTCAGTTCGCCGAAGACTTCGACCGCCGCGTGCAGGAGGTGCGCAAGGTGGCGGACATTCGTTTGTTTGAGCATGTGAGCACAGTTGAGGAGTTTTATCGCGCGGCCGATGTCTTTGCCTTCCCTTCCCTTCACGAAGGCCTGCCCAATGCCGTACTAGAAGCCATGGCCTCAGGCCTGCCCGTGCTGTCAACGCGGTTCCTCGGCTTCCCACATGAAGGCGGAGAGTTCGGATACGAGGGGCAGCACTTCATCAGCCTGCCGCGTGACACTACTGCGTGGGCTGAAGCACTGGTCACATTAGGAAGCGACCCGGAGCGTCGTGAGCGCATGGGGCTCACCGCACGCCGCTGGATGGAGTCCTTTCAAGATCTGGACATGGTCACCGGACAGTCCGCCGAGTTCTTTCATGGGCTTGCGCGTTCGTTGCAAGCACGGAGCTGAACCTGAGACGCCCCCCCGAAATTCAGATCAGGATTAGAGTTATGAATCTATGGCGTTTGTGGACTGGGTCAGACAACCCAACACCATTCAACCCATTAAAATCGAAAAACAAAAACATAATCCCGAGGCTCAACAGTATGCAGTAAATCGCCAAAGGTTTCAGTACGCATCCTGGTGCAGAGGTCGGACTGGAAAATAAGCTCAGCACGCAAGCATCGTGTTTGAGAGCAGCATGAAAAGCGTGGTTGTAGCGACTTGCACTCCAAGTTTGGCAAACTTACCTGAAGCTGGCCTTCGCGGGAAAAAAATCCAGCCGCCTCAGAGTGTATAGAGGGTTGCAGAACTCATTGTGCCTCGACACGCTACGCGGAGCATGAAAAAGCAATGCAAACTGCCGGGCGTGGTCCGATCTAGGCTGAAATGCGCACCGGTGGGCAAAAGCGCCCGGATCGAGAAAATAAACGGCTGATCGACGAGATCTACTTAACGGGTGCCGCATTGCCTACCGTTGCCGCAGTGAGCGCCGCCTGCCGCCGCCCCTTTGATCGAGCAGATGCAGCGGCGCTTGCAGACGACCGCAGGCCGGGCCATGAAAATAATTCAACTCACTCCTCTGAACTATTTTTTCTACAGAAAAAGGTGTCGCCGTTGCAAAGTCGCGACACATGCCAACAAACTGATTGATTGCGAATCTGCCCCAGCTAACTTCAGCTACTTTTTCGTACTATGAACAAACCAGAATTCTACCGTCTTATCGACCAGATAATCGAATCACCGCCCGGAACCATCAAGGGAGACGAAGCTCTTTGTGACATCCCCGCATGGGACTCCCTGTCGGTGGTTGCTTTTCTGGCCGCTTTTGACAAGCAATTCGGCTCGCCTCCGGCCCCAGTGGCACTGGTAGCGTGTCGTACCGTTGCAGATCTGGTGGCGCTGGCCGGCGACAAACTGACAGACTAGCCTGCCCCATGGCACAAGCATCCGAGTCCAATCTCATCGTTCGTGGTATTGCCTGCGCAGTGCCGTCAACGCGTCAGACCGAAGCCGATCTTGCCGCTTCATTTGGTGAGATTGACGCAAAGCGACTGGTCAAAGGCACAGGAGTTGCAGAACGTCGCACAGGCACCAAATGCACATCCGATCTCTGCTTTGAAGCTGCTAATCGCCTCATCAATGACCTCGGGTGGGCTCGTGACAGCATTTCGCACCTGATTCTTGTCACCCAGTCAGCGGACTATGTATTGCCTGCCACGGCCTGTCTTTTACAAGACCGGCTCGGCCTTTCCACTGAATGCACGGCCTTTGATGTCAACTTAGGATGTTCCGGCTACACCTATGGACTGTGGCTGATCTCTCGGCTTTTGAAACAAGGGCAACGAGCTGTTCTGCTTGTGGGCGATACTATTAACATGCCACTGAAGGACCGCGCCACGGTTCCCTTGTTTGGCCATGCAGGGACGGCGACTGCAGTTGAACGGCCAGTCGATGGTTCAGGCGGCAAAGCCGTTTTCTGCCTCGGGACGGACGGCTCAGGAGCAAAGAATATCATCATTGAGGCTGGCCACTTCCGTATTCCGTCCACGTCAGAAACTCGAGAACCTAAAGTAACACCTGACGGCAATGTGCGATCTCAGGAGGATGTTTATATGAACGGATCCGAGGTCTTCACTTTCGCCCTGAAAGGAGTCCCTCCGTTGGTTAACGAATGCCTCCGAGCCGCAGAATGGACTCTGGAGCAATGTGATGACATTGTTTTTCATCAGGCCAATGGATTCATGCTCAAAACGCTGGGAGATAAGCTGGGGATTCCATCTGAAAAAGTCCCCACCAGTTTGAAGTTGTTCGGCAATACTAGCTCCGCTTCCATCCCGCTGACGTTGGTCACTGAGAGACGGGACCAGTTGCAGACGTCATCTCGCCGCTATCTTCTGGTAGGCTTCGGAGTCGGCTGGTCTTGGGGTGCGGCAGCTATCGAGCTTGGCCCAATGATAATCCCACCGCTTATCGAACTTTAATAGTTCAGCTCAATGACTATGTTTGACAATAACAGAGTCTCTAATTTTAGACAAATGCGAGTGTCCTGTTGTTCAACGTAGTGACACAGAACGCTTCGCCCATGATTCATTTTTTGATCTTTCCTCCCTGGAAAGAAAGATCCAATGAAGCAAGCAACCGCACATTGAATATTCATCATGAAGCCGATACTCACCTCGAATGACTATACGGACCCCCTTGTCTATCAGCGGGAGCTGAAGAAGCTTTTCCTTCCCAGCTGGCTCTTTGTTGGATACACCTTTGACTTGAAGGGAGAGGCGGCCTGGCTTGCATTTGAGTTATTTGGGAAGTCCTATTTTGTTCAGCGTGATGGCGAGGATCTAAGGTGTTTTGCCAATTCGTGCTCCCACCGTCATTCTCAGCTGCGCACCGACGCTTGTGGCGATGGCCCGATCATTTGCCCGTATCACGGCTGGATGTATCGCAACGACGGATCGCTTAACGCCATTCCACGAAAGCCTAGATTTTGCGATGTCACCCCCAACGATATGGACGATTTGCGCCTGCATTCACTAAATGTGGCGACTTGGGGTTCCTTAATTTTTGTCCAAATTGACCCTTCCGGGATCTCGTGGAACGACTTCATTTCCCCGGTGAAGAGCCGACTGAGTCCATTAATCGACTCCATCGGGCCGTTCAGGCGTCGCATTCAACGCAAAGTCTCGGCCAACTGGAAGGCGGTGATCGAGAATTCGGCCGAGGCATATCATGTTGATTGTGTCCATCCAGATACATTTGGTCAGCTCAACCTCGGTACTGCCACGTTCGAATATTTTGGAGCGCACTGCTGCCTCAATCTGCCAGTTGGAGAGGCAGCGCTGAAACGGTCAGAACGAGTTAACAGGCTTTTACAATCAAGACATCATCACACCAGGCATTATGAACATGCCATTGTATTCCCCAATCTGGGCTTCAGCAGTATTTTTGGTTTCAACGCCATTTTTGAGCAATTTCTTCCTCTGTCTGCTGAAGAGACTCTGTACACACTCGACTTCTTCGGTTGTGATCCGGGACCTCTCACAGAAGAAACCAGCAGCTTGGTCAATTCATTTTTTGAAAACTCGTTCGCTTTTACGCAAGCTCTGAATGCAGAGGACACGAAAATTGTTCAAATCCAACAAAAGGGCATGGCTTCTTCCCATCGTTCTGGAAAGCTATCCGAAGACGAAGAAATGATCCTTTTCCTTCAGAAGCAATGGAGCACCAAGGGAGTCGATCCTCGTTGACCTTCGACTCACCTACCAACTTATAATTTACCCATTAGAACTGTGACAATGAATACTGCTCTTGACGCTATGAACATGACCGGTAAGACAGTTTTGGTAACTGGCGCTTCGTCGGGCATTGGAAGGGACACATGCATTTTTTTGAGCCAGTTGGGGGCACGTGTAATTCTGGTGGCCCGCGATGAAGAAAAGCTGCGGCAAACATTGTCGCAGATGGATGGGAAAGACCACTTGATCAAACCCTACGATGTTACCCGGCATGAGCAAACATCGTCTTGGATGCTGGACACCGCATCCGAATCAGGCCCCATTCACGGATTGGTTCATTCTGCTGGGATTACCCACACTGAGGCACTGCGCTTTTTTGATTTGGCCAAACTGGAGGAAATCCTCGACATCAATCTCAAATCCTCGTTCAGTTTGGCATCAGCTTTTAGACAAAAGCGCGTCCGAGCAACTCCCGAAGCTCGGCTTATTTTCATTTCATCGGTCGCCGCCATTCGAGGTTATCCCGGCCTTTCATCTTATGCGGCTTCCAAAGGAGGCGTTTTGGCGATGACACGTCCTCTTGCTGTAGAGCTGGCCCGCGAGGGTATCAATGTCAACTGCGTGATTCCAGGCTACGTCGTCACCGAAATGACTGAATCAGCCCAGTCGGGCCTGCCTCCTGATCAATGGGAGAAGCTGCAGGCACGGCATCCTTTGGGTGTTGGGCATCCTCGAGACATCTCCCAGCCCATCGCTTTTTTACTGAGTTCTGGCGCTCGCTGGATCACGGGGCAAGCTCTTATAGTTGACGGTGGCTTGTCACTCGCATGATCTTAAACTATTGAAGCGCCTATCTGCAAAACATGTATTTAGCTTCTACCATGGCGTGAGAAGAACTTATGGAAACTAAGACGAAGCTTTCCCAACTCGCATCAGAAGATCTTCAAAAAGCCGTTCTTTTTTGCGCAACCCATGATAATCACGGCCGAGGGGAAGAGTTTTGGAGGAAAAGGTTTCACCATTGGTGGGCGGACAATCCAAGCATGTCCTCCGAATGGGTGATGGGCGTCAAACTCATCGAAGGAGATGTCATTGTCGGCATAAACTGCTGCATTCCATTGAACACCTCGATCAACGGCGAACCTCACTTAGCCGCTGCAAGATCAACGTGGAGAGTTTCCAAGGAATTTAGAAGTCACAGCCTCTCTGTCATCATGTTTGCCGACACACTTGTTTTCGACCGGTTGAACTTCAGTTCCACATCGGTTGATTCCATGCTTCCCATTCTAAAGTATGGGGGGTGGACTCTGATTCGAAGTGAGATCGTTGTCACCACTCTAGTCGCCAGCCTTTATAGCGTTTTCAGAGGCATGCTAAAGCTTGGCAGGAGTTCTCAAACTCTTCCCTCATTTGTTTCAATGCATTCGAAACTTACGATTGAGGAGGCTCAGCAAGCGGCCAATGAAACCTGGCAGGCGACCCGGCACCAGTGCGCCCATGGCCCCGTCAGGGACGCAGCTTACTTCCGCTGGTATGCCTTGTTGAATCCAACAATGCCATTTACATGGTTTGCGGTGAAAGGAGGCACCCCTGAATCCTCGTTGTTTGCGCTAGTCACACACTATGGTGACGGCGCCCTGCATGTGATGGATTTCTGGCCTTGGAATGCGTCTGCCAAATCCTATCAAGGCCTGGTTCGGTTAATCACCAAAACGGCGCGCAGGCATGGTTTTCGCGCCGTTCATATTCCACATTTGTCACCGGGTATCCGGGATGCATGCACTGCTTTTCGATTGGCCCGCAAACGCATAATACCTCAGCGTTTTTACGCGCATGCCCCCGAGGGAATGAATCTGCCCGTTGAAGGTGGCTGCTGGCCCATGAATTGTGGTGATATTGGAATCTGACATCCTCCTCGTGTCGACCGGGCATCCACAACTAAATGCAACCTTCACTTCGTAAAGCTCTAGTCTGTCTCTCCAAGACCAAGCTGCTGAACAAAGCCGTTGGCATGCTCGCCGACGGCCCCCTGTACCAGCCGCTCATCCTGTTCTTCCACGGCGTACAGCGTCAGCTTATCGATACCAGGCTCCAGGCTCTGCACACAACGCTGGATGAGTTCGAGCCACTCGTCCACCACTTGAAGCGGCACTTCCATCTCATTGATGCCGATGAACTGCATGCGCGCTTGCAAGCAAGCAAGCCTGATCTCAGGCGTTGTGCCATGCTCACTTTCGATGATGGTTATCAGGACAACGCCACGCTAGTTGCCCCGCTGCTGGAGAGCCTGGGGATTCCCTTCACCATCTATCTAACCACATCCGCAATAGGCACCGACACACTCCTGCCGACCTTCGTCGCTCGGGCCGCTCTGACCCTCACTGCCCGCAAATCGTGCAGACTCCCCGGCATTGGCGAAGAGTTCTCCCTCAACGACGAACGGCAACGCCTTCGGGCCATTGGCAGAATAACTTCCGCTCTTAAAGAATGTACGACTTCATCTGGCATAGTTCTCACTCATGCGTTGATGGATTTCTTGTCAGCAGACCAATGGGCAGACATCAGGGGCCGCTTCACCAGCGACAGGTTCATGACCTGGGACGAAGTCAGCCAAGCCAAGTCCGCCGGTGCAGTGATCGGCGCCCACGGACATGAACATTTTCCCCTCAACCAGTCTCAGGGGCGTGATGAAATTCGACGGCAATTGATCACTTCCCGCGATCTTATCAAACAGCACAACGGCAGTTGCCGCCACTACGCCTTTCCAAACGGCCAGCCATCGGACATCTGCCCCGAAGCACTTCTCGCAGTCGAGGGCGCTGGCTTTTCTACTGCCGTTACGACTGTGCCAGGCTCGCTCGCCGCTTCCACCAGTCCCTTCTTGCTTCCGCGGTCCTGCGTGTACACAGTGGAGGCACTTCAGCGGCGCGTTCTGCGTTCCCGTTTCGACGATTCGGCCACCACCCTGCGGGCGTGGCAGACTGAAATCGGCCTTCAGGCCAAACACCTTGCCTGAACACACTCTCAATGCTTTCAGTCATGATGAGCCACGCACGCATCCGCGCCATCGAATATTACCTGCCCGGGCGCACGCTCACCAATCACGCTATCGAACAAACATTCCCCGAGTTGACTGCTGATCGAATCTTTGCCAAGACTGGGATTGCGACACGCCACATCGCCTCTTCAGATGAATGCGCTTCCGATCTCGCGGAGAAAGCGGCTAACCGGCTGTTCGACTCCGGCGCGTGCAGCCGCAATGACATTGATGCCCTGGTGCTCTGCACGCAGTCACCGGACTATATCCTGCCTACCACGGCCTGTCTTTTGCAAACACGGCTCGGACTGCCCACGACCGTGGCTGCCTTCGATTTCAATCTGGGCTGCTCGGGATTTATCTATGGACTCGGCATCGCCAAAGGCATGATTGAAACGGGACAGGCAAGGAACGTGCTGCTCATCATGGCGGAAACCTACAGCAAGCACATCCATCCCGCTGATAGGAGCGTGGTCACGCTGTTCGGTGATGCAGCGGCAGCCACATTGGTGAGTGCCGATGAAACTTTGGGTGAACCGCCGATAGGCCCGTTCGTCTATGGCACGGATGGCCGAGGCGCCGAGCACCTCATAGTGCAAGCAGGCGGCCAGAGAAAGCCTGCTGCCGGTACCACAGCCGGCGACAAACCTGGGCCGCAGAACCTAAGCATGAACGGCCCCGCCGTGTTCAACTTCACCTTGGAGACGGTTCCTGCATGCGTCGAGCAGCTCTGCCAGCGTGCCGGAATCACCCAGGCTGACGTTGACCTCTTCGTTTTTCATCAAGCCAACGCCTACATGCTCGAACATCTGCGGCAAAAGATGAGCATCCCGGTGGAAAAATTCGCGTTATGCATCCAGGACTGTGGAAACACCGTATCGGCAACTATCCCCATCGCCCTGCATGAGGCACTCAAGAAGGGACAGCTCCGCAGCGGCATGCAAGTCATGCTGGTTGGTTTCGGGGTCGGTTTGTCGTGGGGCGCGGTGATGGTGCGTTGGTGAATGCAAACCCGACAGCGGCATTTCTGTCCCCGAGCGTTCGAAAATGGGATCGGAATACCATGGGACTGATGAAAAGTTTTGATCGCAGCGGAAGAGGCGGTCAACAGGCATTCATTTCTCATGGTGAGAGGACGGGAATCAAACAGTGGAAAAAGGATGTTGAAATCAATCACCCCAGCGTTTAGCAAGCGAGCTTTCAGCAACAATGGCACTGGATTTCAAAGGAGCGGCGCTGGTGGCGTTTGCACGTCAGAAGGGGATGCCGATGAAGTCGGTGCTCACCCTCGGGCGGCTAGATTCCATGCTCACGGAGGACTGGCTGCGAAAGCTCAGCGTGACATATGGCGCGGATGTGTCGGGTCTGGATCAAAAACGCGAACCTTATGCGGAGGCGTTCTTTAAGCGGCTCGGAGCGGAGCGTGTGGAGTCCCTCGATCACTCGGCGTATCAGGGCTGCTCGGTCGTCCATGATCTGAATGAACCGCTGCCACGCGATCAAACGCGCGAAGGTTACGATTTGGTCTATGACGGCGGCACGCTGGAGCATGTGTTCCATTTCCCCAACGCCATTGCGAACTGCATGTCGCTGGTGAAAACCGGCGGGCACTTCATGTGCTCATCGCCGGCAAACCAGTGGCTTGGGCATGGCTTTTACCAGTTCAGCCCGGAGTTGTATTTCCGAGTTTTCTCACCAGAGAATGGCTTCGAGATTGTGCGCATTTTCCTCGTGGAGTTCTCAAATCGCGATGGCAAAATCCATCGCGTAATCGATCCGGCGGAGTCGGGTGTGCGCACGCTTCTCGACTCTCCAAACGAGATGCTGCTTCTGGTGTGGGCGAAAAAGATTGCCGACGTCGCGCCGTATAGCGCATGGCCGAAACAGAGCGATTACGCAGCGCGCTGGCAGGCGGGTGATGAGACTGTGACCGCCGAGCAGACTGCAACAAAGAAAAGCCTCGCTGCTCACATTCGCAGGTTTGTCGGCAAGTTTGTTCCTGAGTACGTAAAGATGCGACTCGTGCGGAAAAAACATCTCACTGCAGCGAGTCGCGGGCTGGTGCGCATCGATCACCTGCAATGAATTTCGCGCGACGCATCGCCACAGGAGCGGGTTTGAGCCTGATCGACCAGGTGGTGAAGATCGCCAGCGCGTTTATTTTGACACCCATGCTCGTCGCTGGGCTCGGCGACGGCCCCTACGGCGTGTGGTGCGTGCTGATGGCCGTGTTTGCACAATACGGCTGGCTCGATCTCGGCCTGAGCATTTCATTTCCGCGTTTCTTCGCGCGTGCCCTCGGCAGCAAGGATGCGGAGCAACTGCGTGTCCTGGCCGGAACAGGCGCCACGACCTTTGGCACTGTGGCCGTCATTTCGTTCGGCATCACGCTTGTCGTCGCGTGGCTCGCACCAGGATGGTTCCCGACCATGGGATCGCCACAGACGGCGCGCGGCATAGTGCTGGCGTTTGGCTCCTTCCTCGCGGTGCAGACGGCATGCCAAATTTTCCAAGGTTACCTCAAAGGCCAGCTCCGCTACGACCGCATTGCTCAGGCTTCCATCTTCAAAGTCATGCTTTCGAGCTGCCTGATCTGGTGGAGCCTGAACAAGGGCTGGGGTCTCATGGGCATTGCCTGCATCCACGCGGCTTGTGGCATTATGGAGTGCGGGATCATGATGTTCTTCGCGCATCGCATCGAGCCGCCGCTGCTGTTTTCCTATCGCGACTTCGAGAAGTCGAAGGCGGTGGAGATTTTGAAGTATTCCTTCGTCGCCTATGTGATGATGGCCGGACAAAGCCTGCGCAATACGATGGATCCGATCATCGTCGCCATGCAGGCGGGTGATGCTGCAGTGACGGGTTACGCGCTCGGAAATCGCTTCCCAGTTTTGTTCGTCGATCTCGCGCACATCGTTGCGGGCGGTCAGTTGCTCAGTTTGTTCAGCCACTACGTTGGCAGCGGGGACAAGGAAGGACTGATGCGTCAGTTCCGCATAGCATCACGTGCCTGTGCGACGGTCGCGGTGCTCGGTACTGGGATGATGTGGCTCTTCGGGCTGACCTTTCTCCAGCGCTGGGTGCCTTTGCAGGCAGAGGCCGCGTGGGCCGTGATGCTGCCTGCTGTGCTGCCCAAAGCGCTCTACATCTCCCAGACACCGAGCATGGTGCTGCTTCTCGCCATGGCGCGGCACAAGCGCCTGGCGGTGATCGACTGGATCGCCGGGACGATCAATCTCGCACTGAGCTGGCACCTCGTCGCCCGGATGGGAGCGCCTGGCGCAGCATGGGCGACGTGCTTCGAGCAAAGCCTCGTGTGCGCCTTCATCTGGCCCTGGCTTGCCAGTCGTGTGGCCGGCATCAGCTTCGCGCAAATTTGGGCCAGCCTCCTCGTCTGGCCTCTGCTCCGCGCGGTGCTCGTGCTCGCGCCATGCGCATTGCTGCTGCGCTGGGCACGGCCGGATTACATCGTGCTCACTGTCATCGGACTTGTGTCCTGCACCTGGTTCGTCATCGGCACCGTACTCGTGATGACTCGTGACGAACGCGCCGGTGTGTTACGGATGCTGCCTGCGGGATTGCGCGCAAGATTTGAAAAGAAAGCCTCCTCTGCATTGCCGTGACATGAAGGAAAAGCTCCATCACCATTCGAAGAGCCCGACGCGGTGTGGCGGCGTTCTTCGTGATGTGCTTCCACTCCACCACGCAGTACGGCATGGACTTTGACTACTCTCTCGTGACAGCCATCACGGTGCCCCACGGGAGCTACGAGGTGCAGCGCTCATTCGCACTGCCGCGACGCTTGAGCACGGGCACTTTTTCTTCGCGGGCGGCACTCTTGTATCGCATGAAAAGGGACGGCTTCTCACTGGTTCGCTGACTGCTGCTCTTGGCATGCGTCGTCGCCGCAGGGTTCGTGCGTGACATGGCTCACGCAACATTGCTCAGATGCACAGGCGGGCGTCGCCGTCGCGCAAATAGAGTCCGGCATTGTCGCGGATGGCCATATGCACTGCGTTCGGATCACTGCCAACTGCCGCCGAGCGCTTCTACGAAGCCTGGCGCAGGGCGGTGAAGCGCAGCAGGCTTGAGCCACTCAAAAAGGTGGCGCTACTCTTCGACGCCCATTGGCGCGAGATCTTCAACTACATCAAACACCACATCACCAATGCAACTATCGAAGGCCTAAACAGCCGCATCCAGTCCATCAAAAGCGCCGCCAGAGGGTTCCGTTCATTCACCAACTATCGCATCCGCATCCACATGCTCGGCCGCTGAAAGAGCGCGAGTCCCGATAAACTTCACGGCCACAGTTGCGCAGCGCGGCAGATTGCGATACGCAATGAGCTGTTACACCCATCATTGTCGCTGCTGTGTTGTTCAATAGCTATCTATTCTGGATCTTTTTCGGGTTTGTCGCCCTCGTCTACTGGCGGCTCGGACAGCGGGCGCAGAACCTGTGGCTGCTGTTCGTGAGCTATGTGTTCTATGCATGCTGGGACTGGAGGTTTCTCGGACTGCTGGCAGCAGCCACGCTGCTTACCTACGGTGTAGCTCTGCGTATTGACAAGGCAGGAGCCACACCAGGCGCAAGGCGCGCATGGCTCTCGCTCGGCCTGCTGTGGAATTTGGGCAGCTTGTTTTTTTTCAAATATTGCGGTTGGTTTGTGGAGAGCCTTGATGCCCTCCTCAAGCTTGCCGGTCAGAGTCCGACCGGCTGGGTGGTCAGCATCGCGCTGCCCGTAGGCATCTCGTTCTTCACCTTCCAGCTAGTCTCCTATCTGGCGGATGTGTACCGGCAAAAATCCGAGGCTACGACCAATTTGGAGTGCTTCGCGCTCTACGTGGCTTTCTTTCCGAAGCTCGTTGCCGGACCGATCGAACGGCAGGACCGCTTGCAGCCTCAGTTTGAGGAAGCGCGCGCGCCCATGAATGAGGAGACCTTCCGCGAAGGCTTGTATCATGTTCTCACAGGGCTCTTCAAAAAGGTGGTAATTGCTGACAACCTGGCCGTGATCGCCAACCACGTTTACAACCGGCCTGCTGCGGAGGTTTCATTCCCAGAGTTCATGCTCGGAACGTATGCTCTCGCGTTTCAAATTTATGGGGATTTCTCCGGTTACAGCTCCATCGCCCAAGGTGTGGCCAAGTGGCTGGGCATCGACCTCATGACCAACTTCAAGCATCCATACCTCGCGGAGAACCCAAGTGACTTCTGGCGGCGCTGGCATGTGAGCCTCTCCTCGGCCTTGCGCGATTACATCTTCATGCCGCTGAGTTTCAGCAAGGGCAGTCTGCTCTATACCTGCCGAAATCTGCTCATCACCATGCTGCTCGGGGGATTGTGGCACGGCGCGTCATGGACGTTTGTCGCCTGGGGGGCTTTCCACGGGCTCTGGCTGTGCGCGGAGGCCGTTTGGCGCAGGATTTGTGGCATTACGGCCACCCCGCACTCCACTGGTTTGAAACTCGCAGCCAAGGTCCTAGGCTGCTTCCACCTGGTCTGCTTGAGCTTTGTGCTGTTCCGCTGCGGCAGCATCGGGCAGGTTGGTGAGCTGTTGGGCAGCATCGGACGAAGCTGGCATTGGACTCACTTCGCCTCCTTCGGCTATGCCTACCTGGCCTTCTTCACTGTACCCCTGATGGCCTATGAAATCTGGGCCGAGAAACGCCATGATCTGCTGGCGCTCACCAATGTCCCCTGGGGCTGGCGCACGGCGGGCTATGCATTCATTTTGCTGCTGCTGCTCTTCTTCCCTCCCCCGAGTTCCAATGAGTTCGTTTACTTCCGTTTTTAAACTCCCAGAGGCGCGTGTGGTCATCAGCCTGCTGGCTCTGCTGGCAGCGCTGGAGGTTATGTTCTGTGTATCAGGGCACCACCTCTCGCATGACATCGAAAACATCCGTGAGATAAGTCGCACGGCCAAGACTCTGGCTGCGGCGCCGCCACAGCGCGTGCTTTTTATCGGTAACTCCATCACTCAGGCGGGATTGGATCCCACCCTCTTCACCGCGGAGGCGAAGCAGCATGGTGCAGACCCGCAACTTAGCGTTTACACGGCCTACCCAGACTCGTCGCACGCCACCATCTGGGACTACCTGCTGGATCGTTACTTTATTGAGCCAGGCCAGCTGCCTGAAGACGTGGTCATCGTCACAGGCCGCGTGCATCTGCTGGATGCACCCACGAATCAGGCGCAGCTTGGCGCCTATTATGTGTCATGGTCGGACGTGCCGTATTATCTGCGTCATGACGCCCCCTCTGCGGACAGCCTGATTGAATTCATGCTGGGGAAGTCTTTCACCCTCATGACTCTTCGCAACCGGGTGAGCCCGCGCCTTTTCAACGTGCTGCTACCCTACTACCAAGAGAACTGGTTCATCCTCAATCGTGCCGCCATGAAGGGCGCCCTCGTGGCCAAGCCGGACACCCAGTCCGAAGCCCCGACCACGCATCTCAAGCACCTGGTGCAGGGGCTGAAGCAACGAGGCATTCGGCTGACAGTCGTCGTCGCACCGATGCCGCGCCCCTATGTCATGCACCCTAGTGTGGTGGCCACATTGGCTCGGGAGCAGGTTGGTGTCCTGGATCTCAATCCCATTCCCGGCCTGACCGCTGATCATTTCGCAGATGAGGATCATTTGAACAACCTCGGCAAAGAGATCTTTACCCGTGCACTCTCCGCCGCACTGCCGAATCATTGGCAAAGGTAGCCAGAATGTGCTTTGAGTCCCTCTCCACATGATTGAAGAAAAACTCCGTCAACTATTCGCCCAGGTCGTCAAAATCCCTGAAGCACGCATCAAATCTGGCGCCCATGTCATGGACGACCTCGGGGCGGATTCGCTGCAGTTCCTCGACTACATTCACCGCGTCGAAAAGGAGTTCGGCATCACACTGAAGGGCTCGGATTCGGACCACTTCGCCACCCTCAAGAAAGCCTCCATCTTCCTCGAAAAGCGTCTGCCGCAAAAGCCCGTGGCTGCCCCCTTGCCTGCTGTCGCAGTTCCACCAACCGCGACAGCAGCACCAATGACACGGCAGAGCATGTGGCTCGATGATCAAGGCTTCCTGCACTACCCCACAGAAATCGGCATGCCCCTGACTGGCCGTAACAACCTGGGGGAAACGCCGCTGCTCAAGCTAATCGGCGACCTTCGCTGGCAGCACATCAGCATGTTCTCAGGCATGCCGAGCCGTTTGCTCACTGATGACACTGGCGAACGCCTCTATGCCACCTTCTATTATGTTGAAGTGAACTTCAGCGAAGCCACACCAATGGCTGCTTTTGGCGAGAATGATCAGATCCATATCGTTTCGTCGCTCAAATCCAGCGGCGGCAGTGTGCTCGATGGCAACCACTGGCTGCTGCGTGGTCCAATCACGGCCCCCCCCCAAGACCCTTCGCAGTGTGGTGCCCCTCACTTCCGAACCTCAAACATTTTTGTGAAGATGCTTCAAGGCGCACAATGGTTAAAAAGGTCCAAGCCCTGCCAGCCCGGCATGGACTTGATCCCGGACATGGCAATCCCGCCAGACTCCGCCGACTTGTGCCGCGAGGCCGATCAAAACAACGCATTCGAAACTCCACCCACAGGCTGGCTCCTGCTCACACCCCAGCCCGTGGAAGTGCACTATGACATCGTGCCCGATCGCGATCTCAATGGTGCCGGCCTGCTCTACTTTGCCAACTATCCGCAGATCCTCGACATCGTTGAGCGTCAGGTGCTTGAGCAACACCTGCCGGTACCGTTTGAACCCGCCATCGTGGACCAGCGCACCGTGATCAAGCGTCAGACCGCCTACCTCAGCAACGCCAGCCAAACCGACCGCCTGCGCCTGCAAGTCTCCGTTGCGGTGCAAGATCCCGCGACCCCGCAGGAACCCATCCGACTCTGGCTGAACTATGTCATGTGGCGCTGCTCGGATGATCGCAAGATGATGGTCTCTACCGTGCGCAAGCTTGTCACCGGCATGACTTGGGGAGACACCCCCATGCTCGAACGCCTGAAAGCATGGAAGCAGCGGTAGCAGGCCATGAATCCATTCTCTCCACATGCGGACTCTTGGCCTCCAGCCACCTGGCAGGAATGGATTGCAGCAGTGGGACCCGAGCTAGCCGGCCGCGAAAACCCTCGCCCGCTCTATCAGGCGGCAGACGCACCCGCACCACGCCCCTTGCGCGATGGAGTGAGGTCGTGGCAACTCGTCGGCGTGGATGGACTCGCACCGGTTGCCGCCACCATTCCCGTCAGCCAAACGGTGGGCGAGAAGGAGGCGATCGCCACCACCCTCGCCGCACTCGTTCAAGTCTGGCGAGAGAATCCTGATGCATCACTGCCGGCACGAGTCGTGCTGACATCCGGCACGTCCCTCTTCCGCACGATCGCCAAGCTCCGTGCCTTTCGCCTGCTGAGCACCGCCTTGGCCCGCCACTGCACCCGGCCAGAGCCGTTGATCCGCGTGCAGATCTGCTTGCAGGGAGATCATGCTGCAGATGCCGCCAACGCCCTGGTGCGCATGACCGTGGAGGCTGTCGCGGGCATCTTAGGCCTGGCTGACGAACTGGAGATCAGTCCGATTGCGGGCGATGAATATGCCCACTGGCGGGCGCTGGCTGTCGGCCACATCATTCGCGAGGAGGCTGCGTTAGGTGCAGTTGCCGATCCCACTGCTGGCAGCTATCTGATCGAAACCTTGACAGCTGATCTAGCCCGCACGGCCTGGGGCCAGTTGCAACAAATTGAAGCAGGCGAAGACTTGGCGCAGTCAGCCGCCTGCCCGCCAGGGATCATCGTCGGTGTCACCCACTTCCAGTGATGAATCCGATCCCACCGCTTTTCAACCTCACCTTCGAGGAACTGATGCTGCCGCCAACGGGTGCAAAGCACGCAGACAGGGGCGTTCCTGGTTTCCCGCCCTTTGTGCGCGGGCCTTATGCCAGCATGTATTTGAAGACGCCGTGGACTCTGCGCCAGTATGCCGGTTTCTCCACGGCGGAGGAGACAAATGCCTTTTTTCGCAATGCCCTTGCCGGAGGCCAGACCGGGCTCTCCGTGGCTTTTGATCTCGCCACCCATCGCGGTTACGACTCTGACCATCCGCGTGTCACCGGCGATGTCGGCAAAGCAGGCGTGGCCATTGACACCGTCGAGGACATGCAGCGCCTGTTTGATGGCATCCCACTTGGCCGCACCTCGGTGTCCATGACCATGAACGGAGCTGTCCTGCCCGTGCTGGCCTTTTTCATTGTGGCTGCGGAGGAGCAGGGAGTGCCAGCTTCCGCACTGAGCGGCACCATCCAGAATGACATCCTCAAGGAATACATGGTGCGCAACACCTACATCTACCCGCCGGCGCCATCTCTGCGCATTGTCGCGGAGATCATGGCCTGGCTGTCCGCTCATGCGCCCAAGTTTAATTCCATTTCCGTCTCCGGCTACCACATGCATGAGGCCGGAGCAACTGCCGCACAGGAACTGGCCTACACGCTTGCCAACGGCATCGCCTATGTCAAGGCAGGACGTGCAGCCGGCGTGGATGTGAACACACTCGCCGCGCGCATGTCCTTTTTTTGGGCGCAAGGCATGGATTACCTGACTGAGATCGCCAAGCTCCGCGCCGCACGCGGCCTTTGGGCGCGGATGCTCTGGGATCTCGGCGTCCGCTCGCCAAAGGCACTCGCCCTGCGCTGCCATTGTCAGACCAGCGGCTGGAGCCTCACTCGCCATGACCCCATGAACAACGTCATCCGTACGACGTTGGAAGCTCTCTCTGCCATTCACGGGCACACGCAGTCGCTGCACACCAATTCGCTCGACGAAGCAGTCGCCCTGCCCTCGGACGGAGCAGCCCGGATCGCCCGCCACACTCAGCTGATCCTTCAACATGAGACGGACGCCTGTGCCGTCGTCGATCCATGGGGTGGCTCGCTGGAAGTGGAAGAGCGCACCGATGCACTCGCGACGGAGGCGCTGGAATTGATTCGCGAAATCGACAACGCCGGCGGCATGGTCGAGGCGATTTCCAAAGGCATCCCGCAACGGCACATCGAACACGCTGCCGCAGCACGTCAGGGTCGCATTGATGCAGGGGCAGACCGCATCGTCGGTGTGAACTGCTTTCAACGCGACAGCGACGCCCCCATTGAGATCAGAAGCATCGACAATCAGAGCGTTCGCGAAGCCCAGATCGCCAGACTCAAGGAGGTGCGCAGCAGACGCGATCCCCTGCGTGTCGCCGCCGCCCTGGCCACGCTTGAAGACGCCGCGAACAGTGGTGCAGGCAATCTGCTGCAGTTCACCATCGATGCCGCCCGCGTACGCGCCACTCTGGGCGAAATCTCCGACGCGCTGGAGCGGGCCTTCACCCGCCATACCGCGGTGGTGCAAGTGGTCTCCGGTGCGTATGGTGCGGACATGAATGACGATGCGGAAATCATTGCCGTGCGCGAACGCGTGGCAGCCTTTGCCTCACAGCAGGGGCGCAGGCCGCGCATCCTCGTCGCGAAGATGGGTCAGGATGGTCATGATCGCGGAGCCAAAGTGGTTGCCGGAGCATTCGCAGATTTTGGTTTCGACGTGGACCTCGCGCCGATGTTCCGCACGCCGGAAGAGGTGTGCCGCCAGGCGCTCGATAACGACGTCCACGTCATCGGCATCAGCACCCTGGCCGGAGCCCACACCACGCTGGTGCCTGAACTCCTGGCTCAACTCCAACGCAATGATGCCGGGCATGTCTGCGTGGTCGTCGGCGGCATCATCCCAGATGCGGATCAGCCATCCCTTCTTGCCAGCGGCGTGGCCGCCATCTTCGGACCTGGCTCGCGTCTGCCAGACTGTGCCAACAGCGTGCTCGACAGCCTGGCAAAATCATGAACCCCACCCCGTCTCCACAGGCCCTGGCCGAAGGCATTCGCAGGGGTGATCGCACCTCCCTGGCACGCTCCATCACGCTGGTCGAAAGCACTCGGGAGGCTGACCAAGATGCCGCCGCTGTTTTGTTCAATCTCCTGGGGCCACCCGCTGCACCGTCGTTCCGGCTCGGGGTCACCGGTGCGCCGGGCGCAGGGAAGAGCACCTTCATCGAGGCATTTGGCCTCCGCCTCTGCCAGCAGGGGCGACGCGTGTCGGTGCTCGCGATTGATCCCTCCAGCCCTGTCAACGGTGGCAGCCTGCTGGGGGACAAGACCCGCATGGACGGACTCAGCCATCATCCTGCCGCGTATGTCCGCCCATCGCCCTCGGCGGATCTACTCGGCGGCATTGGCGCCTCCACAAGCGCCGCCGTGCGGCTGTGCGAAGCGGCGGGCTATGATTTCATCCTCATCGAAACTGTCGGCATCGGCCAAAACGAACGGCATGTCGCTGATATTGCTGATCTCGTACTCCTGCTTGTGGATCCTGGCGGCGGCGATGGCCTGCAAGCGGTCAAGCGTGGGCTGATCGAGTACGCTGACATCATTGCCGTCACCAAGTGCGATGGCGACCTGCGAACTCAGGCCGAGCATACCCTCGCCGAGTTCGCGCATGCACCCTCCTCCTATGTTGCACGCTTGCCTGGCAGCCGCCGGGAGTTCCTGCCCGTCAGCGTACACGACGAAGCCCTGCTCTCTGCATTGCACGATCAAGTCACCGCATTCGAACAACGCGTCATACCCCATCTCCCTGAGCGGCGACGTGCCCAAGTCGCCATCGAATTCAAGCTTGCCCTCGAACAAAACGTCACGAAGTGGCTCAAGAGCCACCCAGTGGTCACAGCTAACGCCCAGGCCATCGCCGCTCAATGGCCTAACCACGGATTACCTACAGCCATGGTCCGCCAAACGATGGACCAACTGCTGACCACCACCGGCTGAGGCGATCAGAGCTTGGAGCCGTTCACCGCTGAACGATAGAGCTGGCGATAGCTCTCCGCCATTGCCGCCATGGAGTAGCGTTGCAGAACGGTGTTACGAGCGGCAGCGCCGCGCCGGCACAACTCCGCAGGGGCGGACAGCGCGGCTCGCAGCGCCGCAGCCAGATCTGCCGCAGTGTTGAGATGGGAGAGGTAGCCGTTTTGACCGTCCTCAATGACCTCGGCATTGCCACAAGCTGCGTGGGCAAGGACGGGGACGGCTGTCGCCATGGCCTCCAGCACGGCATTTGAAAGGCCTTCGATCTCCGACGGCGCGGCCAGGAGGTCCATCACACGGTAGTACGGCGGCAGATCATCCTGATGTCCGGCCCAGCGAATGCGTGACGCCAGAGGGTGCTGCTGCATCGCTGCGATGATCTGCTCCCTCTCTGCGCCGCCATCTCCAACCACCAGCAGCTGCAGACGCGGAAATTCCTTCGCGAGTTGCGTGAAGGCATCAAACAGCATCTGATGCCGTTTCAGCGCCACGAGGCGGCCCACGATGCCGATGATCTGATCATCGGGGCCGAAGCCAAGAGCCCTGCGTGCTTCAGCGGGTGAAAATCGATCACTGTCCACGCCGTTCGGTGTCACAATGATCCGGCGTGCTGGATCCAGCCCCAGACTTTGCAGATTGTCCCGGACGCTGCTGGAAACAACATGCACATGACGGCAGACAGAAAACAAAATCCGCCGCTGCCAACGACGCTTGGCCGTTAAGTCCTGACGCTGCACCTGCCCATGCTCGCCATGGACAATGGGTAGTGTGCGTCCGCCCAAGGTAGCCAGTGCGGCGTAGATCAGCGTGCCTAGGTTATGACTGTGCAAAAGGTGAGCGCCGGTCGATTTCATGTGTAATCGAAGCCCACGTACGGCCTTCATCGAGAAACCGCTGGTCTTCCCCATGACCACGACTTTGTCCGGCTCGGGCATGCGAACGGCGAAGTCACCGCGAAACCGCAGGCAGGCGGCGTGGACGTCGAATCCTTCGCCATGCAACCGGCGGGCGACATTCACCACACCGTTTTCGAGCCCACCGGGAGCCAGGGAGTCCAGCACATGAAGGACGCGGAGTGTGGCAGCACTCATGAGCGCTGTGGAAGAAAATCAGGAGCCATGCCGGAATGTGCACTGCTCTGGTGTCGCCTTGACGTGGGCGTTCCAGTATGCGGTGTCGGTTTCGTTGCAGCCCCAGAAAAGGAGTATTGACTAATTGCGAGGATAAGGTGCATAAAAAGAATGTCCGAGAATTGTGCGGTCTACACAATGGCATGAATTTTCGCACCACGCCCCCTCTAGGTCAACCCGTTGACATTTTTGTGTCAAAATTGCGGCTTCATATCGAATCAGTTGCCAGCCCCCCCGTGTGAACCTAGATGCAATTTGCCTCATGTCCGACACCCCCACTCCAGCCGAATTTGACGCCTACGCCGCTAACTACGATGCGGCTCTGAACCAAGGCCTTGCGTTGACCGGCGAGTCAAAAGAGTATTATGCAGCGGGACGGGTGCAATGGTTGCGCTCCAGACTGACGCGGCATGACTGCCGACCGGAATCATGTCTGGACTTTGGCTGTGGCACGGGCACTTCGGCCGAGTTCCTGCGCAATGGGCTGGGAGTAGCTCATTACCTGGGGTTTGACCCTTCGGCGGATTCCATTTTACAAGCCCGCCAGCAAACCCCTTGGACAGCAGCCCAGTTCACCGCTGATGAGACGGCTGTCGCGAAAGGAACCTTTGACCTCGCTTTCTGCAATGGCGTCTTTCACCACATCCCCTTAGAGCAGCGCCTGGAAGCCGCCCGGCTGGTCTGGCGGGCTCTGAAGCCCGGCGGCCTGTTTGCCTTCTGGGAAAACAACCGCTGGAACCCGGCGGTGCACTTTGTCATGAGTCGCGTGCCATTTGATAAAGACGCCCAGATGCTCTTCCCTTTCCAAGCACGCAAGCTTTTGCATGCCGCAGGTTTCCAAATCTTGGAAACCGACTCGTGCTTTGTCTTCCCCGGTCCCCTTGCAGCACTTCGCGGACTCGAACCTTGGCTCTGCAAACTACCGCTTGGCGGGCAGTACCTTGTGCTGGCACAAAAACCTCTGGCATGAATTCCTCTCCCGCCAGTCAGTCCCCACCCCCGAGGCAGGCTCGTTGCCGCCGCCAGACTACCTGGTTCTTGTTCATCACGCTGCTGGCGTTTCATCTCAGCTTTCAATCCATGCACGGGGCGTGGACCTCAGACCTCGGTGGTGACCCGGATGAGGCCGCACATGCCGTCACCAGCCTCATGGTGCGCGACTACGTTGGCGGCGGCTGGCGGCAGTCACCGATGGTGTTCGCCAAGAACTACTACGAGAGCTTCCCAAAGGTTGCACTCGGGCATTATCCACCAGGCTACTATCTGCTCGCCGGCTTCTGGCTGCTGCCCTTCGTGTCGATTCAAAGCCTCTTCGCACTCCAATCCGTCCTGGCCGCTGTGTTTGGCACATTGATCTATCGCCTCTCATCGCGGATCCTTCCGCTGCCCGCCGCAATAGCGGCGGGTTTGCTTTCGGCGGTTCTGCCCTTCACGCTCAAGCAGGCCGAATTCGTAATGTCCGATCTCCTGCTCGGTGTGCTGTGCCTGCTCGCCATCGCCGCATGGACGGACTACCTGCAGCGGCCCACCAAGCGCCGAGCGCTCGGCTTTGGGCTCCTCGCAGCCATGGCGATCCTCACGAAAGGCTCCGCTCTCGCACTCTGCCTTGTGCCGCCTGTGGCGACACTCCTCACCGGGCAATTGCGTCTCATCAAACAGCCATCGTGGTGGCTCTCTGCACTTCCTGTGGTTCTCCTCGCCGGACCTTGGATGCTGCTTACCTCGCACATCACCTCGGAGGGCATGATTCATCAGCCAATGCAGACGTATTTGCATGAGGCAGCACTCTTTTATGGCACCTCCATGCCTCAAGTCTTTGGCTGGTGGCTCCTCGGCTGCATCATCGTCGGCCTCGGCTTAAGTCTGCGTTTCATCGTCCGTTCGCCTCATTCCTCCGCCCTGCTCGCCTCCAGCATCGGCCTTCTAGCCGGCACCACCACCATCATTCTGTTTGTCCCGGCAGGTTTAAGCACCCGCTACCTCCTGCCCGTGCTGCCGGTGCTGCTCATCGCCTCCGTCACTGCGGTTAACTGGATCTGCTCGAGGCTCGGCAAAGTCCGCTGGCCGGCATTTTACGCCATCCTGCTGGCCGCATTCGCCTTTACCACGCACTGGCCTGAAAAGCGCGTCTCGGGCTTCTCCCAGGCTGTCGAAACGTCCGGACTGCCTCAAATCGGCACACCACCCGCCTATTGGCTCGTGGCCGGCGATCCACGCGGAGAAGGCGCCATCATCGCCGCCGCCGCCTTCCACTGCCCTCAGCGCTCCCCTTCACTTCTGCACGTATATCGCGGGAGCAAAGAACTCTCCACAAGTGACTGGATGGGCCGAGGCTACACGCTCGCTTGCCATGATGATGCAGAACTGCTGACTCGTCTCGACAAGCTTCACATCAATCGTGTCTTTATCGATATGTCAGGCGAAGAAGACCTGCGGCAAGAACACGAACGCCAGCTCCGACGTGCGCTCGACAACGCGCCCGGCCTCTGGGTGCTCGACTTCGATCAACCCATCACCCGTGGCCCAAACGCGAAAGGAAAGCTTCTCGTCTACAAGCATCTCTGAACCTTCCATCAGTTCGCATTTGCAAAACGCCTCCGCATTCCATAAGCAGACAGCACATTCCCATTTCGTCTCGACCACCTTCATGAATATCTCCGTTTTTGGCCTCGGTTACGTAGGAGCAGTCACCGCCGCCTGCCTCGCACAAAAAGGACACCGCATCATCGGCGTCGACCTTCATCCGGCGAAAGTGGCGGCCTTTAATCAGGGCATCTCTCCTATAGTCGAGCCAGGATTGGACGCGCTGCTTAAGTCTGGCAGCGAAAGCGGCAAGATCACCGCCACTCTGGACGCAGCGGAGGCCGTCGCGCAGTCAGATGCCAGCATCATCTGTGTGGGCACGCCTTCCATGCCTTCCGGCAGCCTGGATCTGAAATTTGTGCTGTCCGTCGCGAAGCAGATCGCCCATACCTTGTCCTCAGTGCAAAAAGATCACGTCATTATCTTCCGCAGCACCATGCTGCCGGGCAGCACTCGCAGGTTGGTCGCTGAAGTGCTGGCGGATCTGATCCCTGGCGGCCGTCTGCAAATTTTCTACTGTCCCGAGTTCCTGCGTGAAGGCACGGCAGTTCGCGACTTTGACGAGCCATCGCTCGCGGTCATCGGCAATGAGGACGGCAAATCCCCTGTACCCATTGAAATCTCCGAACTGCTCGGAGGAAACCCCGAACTTCTGCGCTGGGAGGGAGCCGAGATGATCAAATACTCCTGCAACTACTTCCATGCCCTGAAGGTGGGTTTTGCCAATGAGATCGGTCGCCTTTGCAAGCATCTTGGCGAAGACGGCACCCGAGTCATGGATGTGCTTTGTGCCGACACAAGGCTGAACATTTCCCGCTATTACATGAAGCCTGGCAATCCGTTCGGCGGCTCCTGCCTGCCAAAGGACGTCTCCGCGCTCAAATCCTTTTCTCGCCAGGAAAACCTCAGCCTGCCCCTTCTTGAAAATACTGCAGCCACCAATGCCGCTCATCAGGAACTCTTCGTGAGCCTGATTGAAGGCAAGTCGAAGCGCCGCATCGGCTTCCTTGGACTAGCTTTCAAGGCGAACACGGACGACCTGCGCGGCAGCCCCATGGTTGCCGCAGCGGAGACGTTGCTCGGACGCGGCCACAAACTAAGCATCTACGATCCGCACATCAATCTTTCCCGCCTCATCGGTGCCAACGAGCAGCAAATCCAGGCCCGCATGCCGCACCTCGCGCAGCTATTAAAGCAAGACCCCAAAGAGGTGCTGCAATCCAGTGATGTGATTGTCGTTTCCCAGAAATGCGTCCCCTTTGAAACGCTGGAGAAATTGGCGCGCCCGGACCAAGTCGTGATCGATGTTCATGGCTGGAGGGAATTATCGACCCTTTCATGGCAGTATGAGGGGATCTGCTGGTGAAATTTACACTTGGAGCCCACTCACGAACTGACCAAACTCCACAGCCTTGGCCCGCCAGGTTTCAGACTCGATAAAGCGCTGAGTTTCCTGTATGTCGAATGAGAGTTGGCCTTCAGAGGCTGCGGCCACAGCTTTGACGAATGCGTTTCGGTCCTTGGCGACATGGACAAATTGAGAGAGCCCTTCAGCCTCCGGAAGTGCTGTAGAGATCACAGGACGTCCACATGCCAGATACTCTTTGATTTTGAGAGGACTGCAGCTGCGCGCGAGTTCAGTCAGAACAAAAGGAATGATGAACAAATTGGTGGTGTTCAAGCTCTCCGGCAGATCTTCATAGGGCATGGCAGGCTCAACATGAATATTCGCCACACCCGAGAGTTTGTGGAGAGGGATCGTGGCTTGACCGATGAGCCGGATGGCTGCCTTGGGTAATTGGCGGGCGATTGCCACAATGAGGTCGAGATCAACCCTCTCATCAATCATTCCAAAATACACAATCTCAAAATGTCCGGTGGATTGCAGTGGCTGAGAACGAGAAAAATGGACCGGATTCACCCCCTGGTTCAAGGTGTAAACGGGCTTGCCGGATCGTTTCAGTTGAGAAGCCAGAAGGTCCGAGACAGCCACGATGGCATTCACACGCTCCATCAGAGTGCGCTCCATCTGCAAAATGTGCTGCTGATTCATTCCCGGCCAGATGGCATACTGGTCCGCGCAGTAGTAAATGCTCAGCGTCTCTCCCAGCCTGCCGATAAAATCCATCTGTGACGGCGTGGTGACTACGAGCATGTGCTTTTGAAAATGAAGTTGTCGTGTGGCTTTTGCCACACTTCGGCGCACCAACCAGGCATTGAGATGTCTGACGAACTTAATGCTCGTGAACGGTAGAGTTGGTGGGCAGATGACCGTCAGCCCATGAGGGCTTGCGGCAAAACGACGACGCCTTCCAGACACGAAATCGACGATTTTCTGAACCGAACGCCAGAGGTCACGCCTGTTCAACTGCGGCACGCGCAGCCCAACCGTTTCCACCCAAAGCACCGGACTGAATCCCAAAAACTCACTGAAGAGGTGCTGACTGACCGAAGGATGACGCCCCCAGTCAGGCCCAAAGACCACCCATTGGTAACCCGCGAGGGGATGCTGACTGGTTTTGGATTCGTCGGACATCAAAGAAGTCTAATTTTTGATCTTTCGGCTGCTGAATGTCATCCACTGGCTGGGCAGACACTTATAAATAATGATTGCCGCGGCCTTGAAAAAAAGCCAGCCGCAATCTACCGCGCCCAGCAATCCGAAGTGGACTATTTTGAAGCGCACCAGGCCTGGTGCATACCACCAGACTTTCGGACTTAGAAAGCCTAGTACAATGTCCATCCATGAAAGACGAGCGTCAGCCCAAGACCAATAAGTCGCCGTATCATTGCGATCGGCCACACCTACGGCCGAAGGGACCAGAAGAACAGGAATACCAGCATGATGAGCTCGAAGTGTGAAATCGACATCTGCAAAGTTATGTTTGATCCAGCGCCCCTCGGGGAGCCCAATTTGAGCACAGACCGATGCAGGAATGGCCACCATATTTCCATGCAGCCATTCCACGGGCATTGGAGGTTCTGTCGAATTTGGGGAAGTAGCCGCGGATCTTGGCCAGCGCTTCTCCATGATCCCCCCGGAATAAACAAAGCCTCCATCAGGAGTCCTGCAGACCCCGCCGCAAACAGCCTTTCTCTCTACTGCCAGCTGCACCAGTCGCTCCAAGCTGCCGTGCTCCGGAAGGCTGTCGTCATTCAACCAGCATACGCACTCAGCCCCAGCGGAAAGAGCCGTCTGCATGCCGAGCCGGATGGCACCGGCCCACCAGAGGCTGCCGTCAGCATTCACGGTGTGAACCCATGGAAAGTCCTCTCCGAGCATTTCGGGAGTTCCATCCATGCTTCCATCATCAATGACCAGCACACTGGCCCAGGCACGAATACCAAGCGTCTCCAGATGTGCCAGACAACGCTTCGTGATAACACGCCGGTTATGGACGGGAACAAGGATCCAAACCATGTGCTGCACATTTGCAATGAGAGGAGGAGCCCGCATCAGGCCCAAATACGAGCTTGCCTGTCTGGTCGCAAGCAAGGATTGATAAAGCGGCCATGACTCTTCTTGAACGCGCGATTCATCGTCTCCTCCCCCCAGCAGGCAAAGCGATGCGAGTGCTGCAAACGCTGATGGTCCGGCGTGCTCAGTGGCAAAGCATTAGGACAGGATTACCAGTAGATGCGCAGGGTCGCCCGATTCCTTGGATCACTTATCCGGCGCTTGATTACCTCAGTCAGTTGGACTTCTCACAGTCCAGCGTACTCGAATACGGCGGCGGACAAAGCTCTCTTTGGTGGGCGGAAAGAGCCGAATCCGTCACCACCGTCGAAGGGGAGGGCGAATGGGCCGCGACTTTAAGACGGTGTGCTCCAGCCAACCTGACCGTCATTGGTCCTGTAGAGGCGCCTGCCTACGCGCAGGCTCCATTGGGCAGTGGGCAAACCTATCACGTGATCATCATCGACGGTCTGATGCGCTTTGACAGTGCCAAGGCATCGCTGCCCTTTCTCGCGCCAGGAGGGTTTCTCCTTCTGGACAATGCCGACTGGCATCCACACGTTTGCGCCTGGCTGCGTGCCCAAGGCTTGGTGGAGATCGACTTTCATGGCTTTGGGCCAGTAAACGACTACACCTGGTGCACTTCACTTTTCATGCGCGCTCACAGTATTTTGCCCCACTCGGGAGGAAAATGGCCGACAGCTGTCTATGGTTCCTTGGAGCAAGAATGTTGAAAATGAACAGCCTTCCCTACAAACCCATTTCATCCAGACGGGATCGCCTGCTGAACCTGCTGAGGCCTGCTTTTGAATTCCTGGGCATTTCTTGCCTGTCACGCCCCTCTTTGAACGGGCTCGACACCGCGCTCGAGCGGCTGCTACCGCAACGTGACGGCTGGTTCGTAGAGGCAGGTGCTTATGATGGTTTTCAGCAGAGCAACAGCTACTACTTCGCACGAATGAAGGGCTGGCGCGGTGTTCTGATTGAACCCCTTCCACAACTCGCAGCAATATGCCGGCAAAGGCGTCCAGAATCACTCGTGGTATCTTGTGCGTTGGGACCTCCAGAGTCGGAAGGTCATAACCTGCAATTGAGACACGCCGGTCTGATGACCATGGCATGCGGAGTGTTGGGGGATGATGAAAAAGAGCGGCAACGTGCAGCGGAGGGGCTTGCAGTGCAGGGTTTACCGACAAGCGAGCAACTGGTCACAGCGGGCATCAAAACATTGACCTCAGTGCTCGAGATGACAGGAACTCCGCCAGATTTCGATCTCCTCAGCCTTGATGTTGAAGGTTCAGAAGTCGACGTATTGCGCGGTTTGGATTTCAAGCGCTTCCGCCCCAAAGCCATCTGCATTGAGGTTCGCCATGAAAACCTGGCCGCAGTTCAATGTCTTCTCCAAAACCATTATGAAAAGCCGATCCACCTCACTTCCAACGAGAGTTATGCCGACTGCTTTTTCAAGCTTGTCCAGAACACCCCTGATCGGTAGAAGATTTTATTCAATATCATGAATGCAGCGGACATCATCTGTCCAGTTTCGCAAACTCCGATGGAGTTCGCCTTTCGTGAAACCGTGCTTGGCCGACTCAGCGTGAGTTATTATTCGTGCCCAGTCTGCGGTCTGCTGCAAACGGAAGCACCCTACTGGCTGGAAGAGGCCTATCAGGAACCCATCTCCGCTGGAGACACCGGCTTGGTGGCCCGCAACATCGAGAACAGTCATTTTTTGCAAACATTTCTGCCCCTTACCTTTCCTGGCAATGCGCGTTATGTGGATCTGGCAGGTGGATACGGCCTGCTGACACGTCTGTTGAGAGACAAGGGGTTTGACTGCTTTACCACCGATCCCTACTGCCCAAACCTCTTCGCAAGCACTTTCGAGCCACCTGGCTCATGCAATGCAGATGCCCTGTTCGCATTCGAAGTTCTTGAGCACATTTACAATCCGCTGGAGTTCATTGATCAGCAGTTCAAAAAATACAACTGCCGGACCTTGGTGTTTTCAACCCTCACATTCCAGGCCACTTATCCTTCCAAAGACTGGTGGTACTATGCATTTGACGCAGGCCAGCACATCACTTTTTACGAGCGTCGTTCCTTGGAGTTTCTGGCGGCACGTCTTCACTGCCGCTACTATCAGATCAATCCCGGGCTGCATGTCTTTAGCGACGCCCATTTTACTCCGACCACCCGGCTTATCCTGAATAACAAGTGGGCTCGCAAACTGCTTTCCATTTATGCACGAGGCAAAACGAGAGGCCGCAGCCTTACCTGGAGTGATCATCTCACCTCTAAAGAGCCTCGCACACCATGACTGCGGATAGAGATCGCGCAATTTCAGCAGGAGCAATCTGTGTGATACAGTATGGTTCGGGCTGTGTGCAGCTCCACCGGCATTGGTAGCAATCCCTGGCATGGTTCAGCCATGTTTGACGTTCACTTTTGCTCCAGGGCGCAAACATTCCAAAATGCCCTCCGCCAAGGATAAACACGCCCGGCTTATCAAGAGCCGTCGCGATGTGGGACGGCGCAGAATCTGGTGCGAGGACGATCCGTGCACGGGCGATGAGATTGATCAGAGTTTCTAAATCGTTTGGAAAAAGCCATTGGACCCTAGGTATCCGCCTGTTTTGCAATGCAATTTCCCAATGCTTCTGGTCCGAACCGGGCGGCAAACAAACTTGCACCGGCATGTTGGGCCACTGTTGCAGGAACAACTGAATGGATTCTGCCAAGAGATCTGCCGGATACTGGCGGATCGGGTCCCCTGCAACCGGGCATACAAGGAGCGAGTCTCCGTCCACGACCTTGATATGCCGCAACTTGGGCATCATCTCATCGATATCTACACTGGAGGCCAGGACACTCTCGACAACACGACGATGCGCCTCCAATTCCAAACAAGCATCCGGCGATTTGGCCGGGTAAGAACTCATCAGACATCTCGGGAATGACAAACTCGTACGCTCCATGTTTCCCTCCCATCTGGAGGCATGGCATTGATCGGCATTGATCATCATGGCGATTGCATGCAAATAGTCCGAGTGCTGATGACGCAAGCACACGAGATGCTCAGCTTCAATGGCACGAAGCGACCAGGCATACCGCACGATCCGGATCAAGAAGTCCGGCCAAAACCGTTCACAAAAAGCCGGCATCAACAACAGTTTTGCTGCTGGAAACTCCATGCGGTAAAGGGGGGCTGCCATGCTGGACACGATCAAAAGAGTCTCATCCTCCCGAAAGACGGACAGAAGTTTTCTCACCGCACCCAGCGACAACACGGCATCGCCAATTCTGTCCAGTTTAAGAATGGCAAGACGATAGAAAACAGGGCGGCGCGGATGCACCAAAATCTTCACCGTGGTGATTGCCAGCCGATAGGCCAGCGCCCTCGCTTTCAGAAGCACCTCGCTCATCGCATCATTCTCCTCAATAGGCGAACTAACTTCCGACCAAGTCGAATGAGCAAGGATGGGCGGCGGCAATAGTGATTAAAATAGCTCCTGTCAGCCTGATTGTAGGCTGCAAGGTGGCAAGGATGCCGGAGAGGAAAATCTATCGGGCTAGTTTTCATGCAAGCGCGTGCGTCGTGCACATCATGCGTATGCGTTGCTTCGAGACCCCATCCGAGATTGGAAATCAAATTGACCGATGGAATCAGACAAATCCCATTACAATTCTGCTGGGCAAATTCCCAAGCGATATCCCAAGTATCTATGGCACCCGTAGAAGCACCATCATACAGCTCTTTTCTCCACGCAGCCTCCCCTTGGAACTTACATGCGGCTTCCAAACCTGCTTTTGAACCCTGCTCCATCCACCGTTGCAGTGTCACGTCGTACTGCTTCCATGCCCTGCGCCAGCTCGCCCACCCCCATATCGTGGCGAAACGCGAACTGTAATAGCTGCAGCCATCCTGCGCGGCATGACCGCTGAGATTGCTGCCGCAGATCTGCATCACCCTTTCGTCATCCTGGTAATGCGCCAGCAGTTCCGTGCAGAAGCAAAAAAAGGAAGGCTCCGGCAGACAGTCGTCCTCCAGCACAATCACACGCTCATGTTCGGCAAATGCCCAGTCGAGGGCTTGAGAGACAGCATTTCTACAGCCTAAGCGCGTCGCTGAGAACCGGGTTTGAACATTGCAGGGCCAGTCGATCCCCTCTTTCACCAGCCTTCTCGTCTCCTGGCAGAGTGCATCGTCTTCCGGCCCATCAGCAGCCACCAAAAGGTGCTCAGGCCTCGCCTGCCGAATAGCCGCAAAACTACGGGCGGTGAGCTGAGGACGCCGATGAATCAAAAATAAGACAGGTGTCGGGCAACCGTGAGGTTCGGATTCCATGCGGGAGTAGAGATTTTCTGTTCCTGAACAGCAAGGGAGCGCAGGTCGTACGATCAGTTACTTGGAGAACACCTTTGTGCAACGAGAAGGCTTTGGTCCATCCAACAGCCCAAGCGTTGGGGCTGCTCAAATCCACCCACGCCAGAGGTACACGTAATGGCCGATGATCTCGTGCATCCAAAAGGCGAAAATCTCAAATCCATGATAGCTGGGCCAATGCAACCATTGGAGATCGCCCAGATGATTGAGGCTGCTCAGGTAGTTGCAGGGAACAGGAATCACTTGGACGCCGGCCTTGCTGAAGGTGGCCACGGCACGCGGCATATGGCTTGCGCTGGTGACGAGCAGAAGTCGCTTCAAGCCGCGCTGCTTCACCAGCGCCGCGACCTTCATCGCCTCATCATGCGTGTCACTGCATGCTCCGATGCTGTGCAATTGGGTGTTGAGAGGAACGTGAGCTGAGAGGTGGTCACGAACTGCATCCGCCTCAGAAAACATCCGCCCCTCGTGCGGATATCCGCCGCCTCCCAAGATCAGCAATGGAGCCTTCCCTGCGGCCGCAAGTGTGAGTGCTGTGCTCAGACGGTCAGCGCCAATTTTCAGATGAAATCCCATGGGCTCTGACAATGAGGGCTCAACGCCACCCCCAAGACAAAGAATCGCATCCGCCGCCGGTAGTTGCTTCAATTGAACCTTGGGAATCTGATCCTCAAGATTTGCCAGGAGAATGGACGCTATTGGCGTGCAGGAGATGACCGTGAGCAGCAGCCAGGATAAAGCAGGCATCCACAAGCTGCCACAACGGCGGGTCCAAAACAGCCGCAACAGCCAAAGTCCCAGCAGGAGCCAGATTAAACATAAGGGCTGAGTGAATTGCAGGGCGGTTTTCAAAAGCGTGTTCACCCGCAATAGTAGAGTCGTCAGGGTTTGCTCTGCAACCACTGTGGCAAATAAATACCGCCGCGTTAGCCGTGGAAAACACCTTTGATTCTCCCACTCAAATCTTTTCGTTGCTTCGGCATCATGGCAATTGCCAGACTTTTTCTTCGCAGTAATCTGTATGCCGCGTCCCTTTTGTAATCACCCGGTTTGAAGCGTATATCTCCGCCTTCCATGGTTCGGTCATCCCTGTTGGTTGGGATTGGTCTCGCATTCATGCTGCCACTACCAGAAGGCTGGAATGCAGGCTGGCGGGCTGAGTTCCTCAACCGCATGCATGTACCCATGATGGGAGTCTGCTGTGTGGGATTGGAGGTTTTGTGCAGAGCCATCATCCGCAAGAACAAGTGCCGCCTGGTATCGGCTGCTCTGTCCGCATCTCTTCTGGCCGCCTTGGTGGAAATCGTACAACCTTGGTTTCACCGCACCGCAGACATCGGGGATTTCATGTGGGGCATGGCAGGGATTGGCGCCGCCACCCTTTGGAACAGTGCCGCTATGTTTCATTCAGTGTGGCTGCGAGTAATCGTGCGCGTTCTGGCCATGGTTGGCCTTCTTTCACCGCCTTTGGGATGGACAGCGAAGGTCATGATGGCAAGACAGTCTGCTGAGAGACGGTTTCCTATACTGACTAATTTCACCGAAGAATTAGGAGGCTTTTTTTGGTCATTAGAACCCACGGGGGATGTCTACAGCCAGCAAATCAAGCGACATGGCCAAATGATCTTGGAACGCACCAGTCAAAAAGCGGCCAGCGCTCATCTAGATACCCTCGATCGTGATTGGTCGTCCTTTGATCGCTTGGAGATTGACGGAACCTTGGAGGCTTCGGAGGCAGTCGAAGTGGGATTGCGGCTCGACTTAAACAGTGCAGCAGGGCCACGCCTTCGGGCCGGAGCGTGGATGAAGCCGGGCCGACACCGAATTCAAATCCCATGGCCAAGCTCCGATCTGCCCAAGCATGTACGCCAGTTGGTCCTCTTTCTGGCAGCAGGAGAACCTGCGGCCTCTCTGCAAATCCACCAGCTTCGCTTGGTGGCGCGTGAGGACCTGACTGATAAGCTCAATCCAAGAGCAAGCCGTCAATAAATCAGCCTGTCATGAGATGATTCCCCGCATCTGCGGGGAATGACTGCCCGGCATGAACTGCGATATTTGCGAAACCCCGCTTCTCTTCGCATGTACATCATTCGTAATAAAGGCATTGAAGATCACCCCGCCGCCAAACACGGAATTGATTTTCGTGCAGGTAATGCCGCAATTTTCAACTCCTTCTTAGTGCTAGTATCACATCGTTCCGCCGAACCTGTGCCAGCAGTCAATTTAAGCGAATCGAAAGCCACTTGGGCTGGATCTGATGCCTTCGAAGTGCGCTGGACATCACTCGCGGCATGAACAGGGCAAGTTCCAGCTCTTTGGACTACGGACATGTCAGCATGCGGGACTTCGCCCGGGTGTTCCCGTTCTACTTTGCCTGGGATGCGAATGACATCATCACAGAGTCCGGTGCCTCTCTGCTGAAAATTTGCCCGCGGGCAGTGCCCGGAGCTCGGTTGCAGGATGTCTTCCATTCACAAAGTCCCGAAGGAGAATTTTGCGACGCCCATGCGCGTGCCAATCCGGAACGCCTCTTTCTGCTGGAAGACCGGAGACAAAGAGTGATCCTGCGTGGCCAGGTCATGCTCCTCGATCGTCCTCGGCGCGGCATCATGCTTGCCTCGCCCTGGCTTACGGAGCCGGACCAGGCCCATCAGATGGGCCTGACGACCCAGGACTTTGCCGTGCATGACCAGACTCTGGATCTGCTTCAGGTGCTGCAGATGCAGCGCAAAGTGACCACGGATTTGCAGCGTCTCGCCAGCCAGCTCACAGAGCAGCGCATCCAAATGCGCGAACAGGAGGAACAATCCCACAAGCTGGCACTTGTCGCTGCAAGAACAGACAACGCAGTGATCGTCACGGATGCAGCGGGGCACATCGAATGGGTGAATGAAGGCTTTACCCGTATGACCGGCTGGCAGTTGGAGGAAGTCATTGGACGGCAGCCCGGAGACTTTTTGCGCTGTCCTGAGGCAGATCCTGGCGCGGACAATTTCATGAACCAGTGCTTGCAGCAGCAGCGTGGATTTCGCGTGGAGATGCTCAATTTCCATCGCTCTGGCCGGAAATACTGGTCTTCGATCGAAATCCAGCCGATTCGCAACGAAGCAGGCGAAGTGGTCAACTTCATGTCCATCGAAAGCGATGTCACCCAGCGCCGGCAGGCAGATCAGCGTCGTGCGTTGCAGTTCTCCACCAGTCGCACACTGGCCGAGGCGGATTCGATTCGCCAGGCTGCGGCAAAGGTCATTCAGCTTATCTGTAACCAGCTCGGCTGGATCGCAGGATCATTGTGGATGCTGGACTCAGATCAGCAGAAACTGCATCTGGCGGAGATCTGGCATTCACCGCTCAAAGACATCACCGGCTTTGTGGAACTGTCACGGACTTTAACCTTTAAAGCCGGCCACGGGTTGCCGGGCATCGTCTTGCACAGTGGGCAGCCGCAGTGGATTCGTGATGTGGCGGAACACGCAGAGTGCCCGCGCTCAGGCATGGCCAAGAAGTGCCATTTACACGGTGCGATCGCGTTTCCCATCGTGGCCCAGGGAGACATTCTCGGAGTCCTTGAATTGTTCAGCTGTGATGCACATGCCCCTGAGGAATCTCTGCTGGAAGCATTCTCCGGCATCGGCAACCAGCTCGGCCAGTTCATCGTGCGCAAGTGCGTGGAGCAGAATCTGGTGAGCGCCAAGGAGGCCGCCGAGAGTGCCAATCGAGCCAAAAGCGAGTTCCTGGCCACCATGAGCCACGAAATCCGCACCCCCATGAACGGCATCATCGGCATGTCTTCCTTGCTGCTCGACACGCAATTGGATTCCAGACAGCATGAAATGGTGGATGCCGTGCGTCAAAGCGGTGAAGCACTCATGACTATCATCGAAGACATCCTCGATTTCTCCAAAATCGAGGCGCGCAGACTGGATCTCGTCGATGAAACCTGCCGCTTGGATTCCATCGTCGATGGTGTCGTGGGTTTGCTGCAGCACAAAGCCATCTCACGCGGCGTCGATTTAAAGGTAGAGATTGATCCCAATGTGCCTCTCGCCCTCAAAGGGGATCCCGGCCGCCTTCGCCAGATTCTGATGAATCTCGTCGGCAATGGCATCAAATTCACCGATCACGGCAGCATCTGCATTCATGTCAACCGCGTGACCGTTCCAGAAGGCGAAGCAGAGCAGATCGAGATCAGCGTAATCGATAGCGGCATCGGCATGGATGAGGAGCAGCAACGCAAGCTCTTCCAGGCATTCTCACAAGTGGACAGCTCCACGACTCGACGCTTCGGCGGCACGGGTCTGGGCCTTGCCATCAGCAAACGCCTCGTGGAACTGATGGGAGGTTCCATCGGCGTGGTCAGCACGCCGGGTCTAGGCTCACGTTTTTGGTTCAAGCTGCCAGTGCGTGAAGACTCTGAGGCTGAAAAGCAGGCTGAAAATGAACTCAACGCAAAATCTCACGAAGAGTCGCTCCAGCCATCTTGCGCCTACAAACCGCGTCTGCTGGTCGTGGAAGATAACGAGGTCAATCTGCGCATGGCTATCATGATGCTGGAAAAGCACGGCTTCAGCGCCGACGTGGCCCGTGATGGAGAACAAGCCGTCGATCAATTCGCCGCCCGCGCCTATGACGCCATCCTGATGGACTGTCACATGCCGCACATGGATGGCCACGAGGCGACGCGTGCCATTCGTGAAATCGAAGCCAGCACACACTGGCAGCGCCCGCGCTGCCGCATCATCGCCATGACGGCGAATGTTATGGATGGTGAACGTGAACGTTGCTTCGAAGCAGGCATGGATGACTATGTCTCCAAGCCGTTGCGAGCCAAGGCTCTCACCGAGGCTCTTGCGCGTATTCATGTGCTGGAGCCGGCCAAAGAGCCGGAGCACACCAGCGGCTGGACCGAAGAAGAAGTCAGCACCGCCAAAGATGCCGTCAAACTGCTGGCGGATGAATTGAGCGTCGAAGACACGGCGGAATTGATCGAAAACTGGCTCAAAGACACGCCTGAACGCATCACAGATCTCGAAAAGCTCGCGGCGGGTCAGGATCAGCCCGCGCTGCGGCGCACCGCACATTCCTTGAAAGGCAGCAGTTCACTCTTCGGCCTCACGCACATTCATTCTCTCTGCCGCGATCTCGAGCATCTGGCTGAATCCGACAGTCGTGCCGACCAGCCTTTTCTGGTCGCGCAGATCAGGCGTGGTTTTGCCACGGCCGAACCCTCCTTGCGTGAAGAACTGACTCATCTCCGCACCACCACCATCACCTCATGAAAATCCTATATGTCCACGAACGGTTTGGTGCCCTGGCAGGCGCTGAGGCAAACGCCTTCATCACCGCTCAAGAACTCAGCGCACGAGGCCATCACACAGGCATTTTGCACGGACCAGGCACCGGCAAAAACGAAGACGGCTGGAGCCGCGTGTTCAATGAACGCTTTGCGCTGTCAGGCGACACCGCCGCACAGACTCGTGCTGCCCTCGCAGCGTTTCGGCCTGACGCTGTCTATGTGCACAAAATGGCTGATCTCGAAGTGATTCAGACCCTGGTGGACAGCGGACTGCCTCTCGTTCGCATGGTGCATGATCACGACATCTATTGCATGCGCAGCTACAAGTATCATTACTTCTCCCGCAAAATCTGCACACGTGCCGCCTCCCTTTACTGCGTGTTTGGCTGTGGAGCCTGTGTCGTTAAAAACAACAGCGGCGGCTTCCCGCTCAAATGGGTCAGCTACCGAGCCAAGCAGCGCGAGATCGCTCTCAACCGTCGCTTTCATCGCATGGCAGTGGTCACGGAATACATGCGTGATGAACTGCTTCACAACGGTTTCGAGGCCGGTCGAATCGAAATCCATGCCCCCGTGCCACGCATGGGCGACCCCGACCTGCGCAGTTCCTTCAGCGATCGCAATCTCATTCTCTACGCTGGACAGATCATTCGTGGCAAAGGGGTGGACGTGCTGCTGGAATCCCTCGCCCGGGTAAAGTCCAAGTTTGAGTGCATCATTCTCGGTGATGGCAATCACAAGGCCTATTGCGAAGAGCTGAGCCGGAAACTCGGCCTTGAAGACCGTGTTCATTTCAAGGGCTTTATTCCGCAGGAAGAACTCAAGGCCTACTACCGCGAATGCAGCGTCGTCGCGCTCAGCAGTGTGTGGCCGGAGCCGATCGCCACCATCGGCCTCGAAGTCATGCGTTACGCGCTGCCAGTCGTGGCGTTTGACGCGGGTGGCATCAAGGACTGGCTCAAAGACGGATTCAACGGCCATCTCATTCCATGGATGAATCGTGATGCATTTGCCGCCGGTCTCGATGACCTGTTGCAAAACAAAGCGCGGGCAAAACAACTGGGTGAAAACGGCCTCCGGCTTGTCAGCGCACGCTACGATTTCCCCGCCTACATCGCCGGTTTAGAGACAATGTTTGAACGTGCCATCGGCGAATCCAGCCGCAGTGCACCTCACAGTCCCCCACTTGAGGGGGGTTACAGTTCAAAGCCCGCCATTACAGTTCCTGCGTAATGAAAAAAACGTCCGTTTCCGATGAACCCCAAGTGCGGCGCATCCTCAAGGCCCAGAGCCGGCTGGGGCGCCTGAGAATGCGCTTTGCTATGCGTTTCAAACGCTGCATGTGGCTCGCAGTCGTCAATGGCACGCACGCCGTCAAACGGCTGTTCGATATCTTGATCAGCATCATCGCATTGATCCTTGCCGCACCGCTGATGACCGTCATCGCCTTGCTGATCCGCCGGGACGGAGGACCGGTTTTTTTCAAACAACGGCGCATCGGGTTCAATGGCCGTGACTTCGAAATGCTGAAGTTCCGTTCCATGTGCATTGATGCCGAAGCCAAGCTGAATCAACTCCTCGCCCAAAACGAAAAATCTCAAGGCGTCACCTTCAAAATGAAGAACGACCCGCGCGTCACACCCATCGGACGCTTCATTCGCAAAGCTTCCATCGACGAACTGCCCCAGTTTCTCAATGTGCTCAGGGGAGACATGTCCATCGTCGGGCCGCGTCCGTGTCTGCCACGTGAGGCGGCTCTCTATTCCAGCGCCGACCGCCGCCGTCTCCATGCCAAGCCTGGCATCACCTGCCTGTGGCAGGTCGGCGAGCGCGAAGGCCGCTTCTGGGAAATCGGCGACCGCAACAACATCGACTTCGGCGAGCAGGTCTCCCTCGATGTGCGCTACATCGAAAGCCACTCCTTCCTGCGTGATCTCTGGATCCTGCTCAAAACCATTCCAGCCATCGTGCTGGGCAAAGGCATGTAACCATGGACGTTTTTATCATCTGCCCGGATTATCGTAAATGCGCCGGCTTTGCCCGCCGCATTCGTCCTCTCGCTCTCTGGCCCGTATTGGGCCGTACTTTGCTGGACCTCTGGCTGGAACATCTCGCCGCAGCAGGCGTCAAGCATGCCACCATTCTGGCTGCTGATCGGCCACAGGAGATTCGGCATGCAGTGGATCAAGGCGGACGCTGGGGATTGTCCATCACCGTTCTTTCCGTCAAACGCGAGCCCAGCATTGAGGAAACGCGCTTGCGTTTCACGGGCAAAGATTCATTGGGAATAGCTCCCAACATCATCACGCTGGACACCCTGCCGTCGATGCCGCACAAGCCGCTGTGGGAGAGCTCTGCAGCCTTGTTCGAAATCATGCTGGGCAATCTGCGTGGCACACCGCCCGAATCACACCTGACCATGCGCGAGATCGCCCCGGAGGTGCATGTCAGCACACGGGCGCGCATTGCAGCCACGGCAAAAATCGAAGGCCCGGTCTGGATCGGCCCCCAGGTCATCGTCGGAGACAATGCACAGATTCTCGCGGGCACTGTCATCGAAGAAGCCGCTTACATTGACCGCCACGCCATCGTCAGTGAAAGCTGGGTGGGACCGAACACTTATGTGGGCGCCCTGACCAATGTTCAAAACTCCTTTGCCTGGGGGGGAGGCATCGAAAACTGGAGCAAGGGCTCGTTCCTGGAGGTGACGGATGACTTTCTGCTCGCCAACCTCACTCATCAGCCTTTTGGCGGTGTTCGCAGCGGCTGGCTTACCCGCATTGTCGGGCTCCTGCTGATGCTGCTGACTTCTCCGCTGGCGCTGCTGTATGCACTTTGGACTCGCATTGTGAAATGGCAGTCTGCTTTGGAGAGTCGGCAGGTCGTGCTGCCTCCACCCAACAAGCAGGACCGCTTCAGCCCCAGCACGCGTCTTTATTCACTCACATCCGCACCAGGTCTGTTTTCCCGCTGGCCTGAGCTGTGGTCCGTCTGGCGTGGCGACATGCACCTCGTGGGCAACCGCCCCCTCTCCCAGGCACGCGCGGCGCTGCTGACCAGCGAATTTGAACGCATGTGGTTCGACGCCCCCGCGGGCGTCTTCTCCTACGCTGACATCATGAACGACGGCATGCACAGCACTGACAACGACACCGCGCACAGCGCATGCTACGCCATTCATCGCAGCCTGCGGCTGAACATCCGCATCCTCATGCACTGCCTGCCTCGCTTTTTATTGCCTCTGTCCCGCAAAGACCATGGCATTCCCACCACCAGCTCAACCCAAACCTGCACCTAATCCATGACACTCACCGCATCCGCCCAGATCACCGCCCCTGCCGAACTCTGCGCCGCCACCGCACGCCTCTGGCGCGACCGCCTTGATCTTGAGATCAAACCCGGGCATGAAGAAGTCTGCATTGATTTGTCCAAGACACGTTTCATCGACAGCTCCGGCCTCGGTGTCCTGCTGACACTGAACAAAAACCTCCGCGCCCGTGGAGCCAGCTTGAAACTGATCAATCCTTCCTCCGCCGTCTGCCAGTTGATCGAGCTGACAAGACTTCATCGCGTTTTCGAAATGATCCACGATTGATCACTCATGTCAGTTCCTCAGCAGCAATTCGATGGCTTTCGGCTCGATTTTCCAGCAACACTGGATGATGCGCGCAATGCCGTTCGCTCGGTCATTGAGTGGCTGGCAGATCGGCAGATCCTGCCGGACGAGTGCCAGCAATGGGAACTGGTGCTGGCAGAGGCAGCGAACAATGCAGTGAATTACGCCACCCCCGAACAGTCTCTGCTCGCAGTGCGCATCGAAGCAGTGCTGTCTGCGCACGACATCGAAGTCCGCATCACCGATCACACCAGCGGCTTTGACTGGCCTGACCATGTGGAGCTGCCGGAAGACGATGAGTGCGATCATGGACGCGGCCTCTTCATCATCAGCTCCCTCACCGATCACGTGTCCTACCTTCGTGGCAAGGGACACAACGTGCTCTGTCTGAGGTCGCAGCGCAAATCGACCCCAAAGCCCCAGGAGGACACTGAGGCAACTCTCGAACTCATGACTGCCGAGGTCGCCTCGTGTTACGAAACACTTGCCAACATCTTCCGGCTCATCGCAGATGCCGGCAATGATGTGGAACCCGTCGCACTCGCCTCGCGCTGGCTTGAAGAACTGCGTGAACTTGCAGGTGCAGATTTTTTGGTGCTGCGCATGGCAGGCACCGAAGCAGGCAGGCTCCCCATCGTAGGCGGTGTGCCCTCCACCATCGTATGGGATCCGCTGCTGGAACTTCGCAACCACGATGCCGTTGAAACCCTCGCTGCTGTCACTCGTCAGGATCAATGGTTTGATGAAAGCACCACCTTTGCCACCGCAGACCCGCTGCGGAAAGCGGGCGAACATATCAGCGGACTTTCGCATCCGCTCGAAAGCGGTGGTGATCTCGCCGGCGTGCTGACTGTGGGTGTTTTTAAACCTCGCTGGGAACCATCTGCACGTGAATTGAATGTCGTGCGCAGCCTTGGCGATTTTCTTGGTGCTCTGCTGCACGGTTTGCACCGACGGGATGAAGCCAATCAGTCCCGCCTCATGAAGCGTGAGCTGCAGATCGCCGCTGACATTCAGCGCTCCCTGCTTCCGGCTGAGCTGCCGCAGACCCCTTTCGTCCACTGTGCGGCCCACTTGGCCACCGTGGGCGAGGTGGGTGGAGACTATCTGGATGCCATCCTCCTGCCTGACAGCAGTCTTTTGTTTGTCGTGGCCGATGTCATGGGCAAAGGCGTCCCTGCCGCGTTGTTTGCCACCGCTTTTCACAGCCTGCTGCATTCTCATCTGGATCTGGCTTCGCAGCCATCTCGTCTCATGAGTCGACTGAACAAGGCGATGTTTGCCGAGTTGGATCGGGCGGACATGTTCATCACGGCACAGCTTGTTCATATCAGCGCTGACGGACTCGCTCTGCAGGTCTGTGGGGCCGGACACGCCCCGCTGCTCCTCAGTGGCGGAAGTCAGATTCAGGAAGTCTGCGCCGATGGCCCGCCGCTCGGTGTCACCGCTGATGCTGCCTATCAGGATTTTTCGGTCAGCCTCGCCTCATTCACTCATGTGCTCCTGCACACGGATGGCTTGAGTGACGTGGTCTCCGGTGGCGGCATTCTAAGCCGTGATGAACTCCACACCTGGCTGCAGGGCACCGCTGCGGCTGCCTCAGATGCCGGCACTTCACGCGACAGCCTGCACCGCTTGCACCGCAGTGCCGTGGATGCCGCCAGCCAGCAGGACGATGCAACCTTCATGATCATCACCCGTGGTGCGCAGACGCTCACCGCCAACACCCAAAACTCCCTGTCTCATGCCAAAGGATAGCCCCATACTCGTCGTCGATGACGAGCCACACATGCGCCGTGTGGCAGAACTCAGCATGAAGCCGCTTGGTCATCCCATCTTGCTTGCTGGAGACGGCCAGGAAGCCGTGAACCTGGCCAGGAGCCACCAGCCCTGCGTCATTCTGCTTGATCACATCATGCCGGTGATGGATGGCAAGGCGGCCCTCCAGATGCTGAAGGCCGATCCCGCGACACGCGACATCCCTGTCATTATTCTCAGCTCCCGTGGACAGCTTGCTGTGGGCCAGTACCAAGGATTTGAGACAGCCACGATGTTTGTCTCCAAGCCTTTCAGTCCCGCTCTGCTCCGCCGCGAAGTCGAGCGATTGATCTCGACCTCCTCCGCGCCTCTGGAACCTCAACTTACCGCCGTATGAAACAACGCCTGGATCTTTTCATCATGATCGACGCCTGCGGGTGGGAGATCATCAAGGACCGCCCTCAGTTTCTCCGTACGCTCGCGCCTCACCGCCGCAAGCTCGAAAGCGTCTTCGGCTACAGCAGCACCTGCGTTCCCAGCATCCTCAGCGGCCGCTGGCCAGATGAGCATCACAACTGGTGCTACTTCATCCATGATCCAAAGAACTCTCCTTTCCGCAGCCTGAGCTGGCTTCGCTGGCTCCCCAAAGCACTGACCAGCCGCCGCATCGTTCGGCGCTATCTCACCAAGATTGTTAAATCGACTCTGGGGTTCAAAGGCTACTTCGATCTCTACAACATTCCATTCCACCTCATCCATCTGTTTGACTTCACCGAGAAGAAAAGCCCGCTGCAGCCGCGCGGCATGAACCAAGGTCCCAATGTGTTTGATCTTCTGGTTGAGAAAGGCGTGCCCTATTTTGTCACCGAGCCCAATCTGAGTGAAAAAACCAATCGTGATCGGCTGATTGCCAATATCGAAGACGAAAGCATCGACTTCGCCTTTCAGTACTGGGCCGGGTTGGATGGCCTGCTGCATCGTGTGGGCAATCAATCGCCCGAGATTGACACCAAGCTGGCTGAGTACGAAGCCTGGATCACTCAGACCATGACGGTGGCTCAAAAGCACTACCGTGAGGTCAACCTTCACGTCTTCAGCGACCACGGCATGGCAAACTGCGATCAGCATCTGGATCTCCGCAGCAAAATCGACGAACTGGGTTTGCGCATCGGCACCGACTACAACGTAGTTTATGACAGCACCATGGCCCGCTTCTGGTTTTTCAGCGACGCGGCACGTCAGAAGATCCCCCTCGTTTTGCAAGGCGTGCCGGAAGGCCGCATCATGCCAGAAGAAGAACTGAAGCGTTTCCGCGCTCATTTTGCAGACGGACGTTTTGGGGAACTCATCTTCCTCGTCCAGGAGGGTGTGCTGATTGTTCCCAGCCATATGGGCGAGCGCCCCATCCGTGCCATGCATGGCTACCATCCTTATGATCCCCAGAGCTACGCGACGCTCTTCAGCAATTCATCCAATGTACCGCCTGACATCACTCACATTCCTCACATCCATCGCCTGATGGAAAAAGCTCTGGAACAGCCGGCCATTAAATGTGCCGCGCCTTCCATACACGCCCTGGCAGCCTGACCGTTACCCCCCGACTGAGGTTGGGAAGGAACTGATACAGTAGGCACATGCCCTCGGACGATGCACTTCAATCGTGCGGGAGAATACCCAATTCTCCCTCCGCTGAGCCCCCGTTATAAACCCATTCCCCGCAGCTGCGGGGATTGTTGAGCGCAGGACTCACCGCGAGATTTTTGGCCTCACGATGACCTACGACACCGTCAAACAAAACATTTGGAGCAACGCCATCTCCAACTACCTGCGCACTTTTGTCGGCATCGTTGTTGGACTGGTTACTTTTCGGTTGTTGTACCAGGCTCTTCCGCGCGAATCGTTTGGCTTTTGGTCTCTGCTCTGGAGCGTTTTCGGTTACGGCATCTTGTTGGATTTTGGATTTGGTTTTGCCGCGCAAAAACGTGTCGCCGAACTGTCGGTCAAAGGTGAATGGCACAAGCTCAGCCAGGTGCTGAGCACCATCCTTTTCTTTTATCTCGGCGTTGCCGCTCTCATGGCGGCCACAGTGGCGCTCGGGGCCGATGAGATCGTGCACGCCTTTGGGGTTTCCGCTGCCAATCATGCTGAATTTCGCATCGTGCTGATCGTCTTCTTCGCCGCCATCGGCCTCGCGTTCCCTCTGGGCATTTTCCCGGAGATACTGCGGGGTCAGCAGCGCATCAGCACCGTCAACAACATCATCACAACGGCCATGCTCCTGCGCATGGCCGTTATTGCTTGGGCCGTTTACGCAGGCTGGGGCCTGCTGGCCATCATGCTCACGGCATTGTTTTTTGCACTGGCACCAGATCTTGTATCCGCCTTCTTCGCCCTGCGCCACATGCCAGAGGTGAAGCTGCGGCCGGGCTTGTTTTCAAAGTCCATCATGCGTGAAACGATGGGCTTCTCCATCTTCGCCTACATCAGCACTGCCACCAACATCGTCTTGGGAAAAACAGACCAGCTGGTGCTTGGAGCCACTCTTTCCATCGGTGCTGTGGCCATCTATCAGGCCGGGGCCAAAGTCGCCGAGGTGTTTGCTCAGTTCACCAAGCAATTGCAGGACACCTTGTCACCCGCAGCGGCACATCTTCATGCCACCGGTGACCACTCTGCGCTGCGGGATCTGCTGCAGCGCGGCACTCGGTGGAGCACCATCATCGCCACACCGCTGTATGTACTCTGCGCCTTTGAGCTGGAGCCCCTGCTCAAAGTGCTCACGGGAGACAAGCACATCGCCACTGAAACCTGGCAGGTCGCCCAGGTGCTGCTTCTCTGGTTCTACAGTTCAGCGCTCACTCACAGCGTCAGCAAACGCATCTACATGATGTCCGGCCATGAGCGGCGCCTCATGTGGCTGGGCCTTGGAGAAGCGGCGGTGAATCTCGCATTGAGCATCACCCTGGCGCTGATATTTAAAAACGTGGTCAGCGTGGCGGTGGGCTCGCTCATTCCTACCCTCTTCTTCGGCTGGTGCCTGCTCTGGCCCTGGGTGGCCCGGGATGTAAGCCTCCACCCATGGCAGTTGTTTCGTGAAACGGTGCTGCCAAGCTGGCTTGCCTGCATTCCATCCGCACTCATTCTGGGCGCACCGCTGTTCTTCCCAGACCTGCAGATCGAGAACACCTGGCTGCGCATTCTCCTCATGGGAAGCGCAGGCGGACTCACCTCCCTCCTTTGCGTGTGGTGCTGGTCATTGACTGCTTCAGAGCGCCAGATGCTCCGCTCACGATTTCCCGCCCCCTTCCGAAAAAATCCACCCGCGCTTCAGGCCGCGTGATCTCATGCAAACATCCCACATTCTCCGCAAATACGATCCGGCCCAGTGGGGCGGTACCGAGACTGCCGTGCAACGTCTTGTTCAAGGCCTGCAAATACACGGCATTTCGTCCATGGTGCATGCTCCAGAAAACGCCAGTCATAGCGGCGCCGACCCACTGCGCGATGCAGGCGCCAAAATTCAGCGCTATCGGGCCTTTGTTCCCGTGCTGGGAATTTCCGCCGCAAAGCGCGATGCGCTGGTTTCATGGGGCGGCAATCTGTTTTCGTTTGAGCTCTTCCGGCAGCTGCGGGCCAGCGGTTCAAAGGTGATGCACTCACATGCACTCAATCGAATCGCTGGCATCAGCCTGATGGCAGCAAGAACTCTCGGCGTCCCTCATGTCATCACCTTGCACGGAGGTGCACTCGATATTCCTGATGAAGTGAATGCCCAGCTCACCGCTCCACTGAAAGGTGGCTTCGAATGGGGCAAGCCCCTCGGCGCGCTCGTGCGCAGCCGCCATGTGCTGCAAAACACGGATGCCGTCTTCACCTGCAATCCTCGTGAAGCAGCCCTGCTGCAGGCAAAATATCCCCGGCAGCGCATCATCGTGCAGCCACACTCAGTTCCCGCCGCCCAGTACGCGGTGGACAGCCGCGCGGCCGCGCTCAAAGCCTACCCGCAGATCGCCGACCGAGATCTCATCGTCAAAGTCGCCCGTCTTGATCCTGCCAAGAACTTGCCATGGCTCGTGCGACAGCTTCCGGCCATCAAACGACGTCATCCACGTGCCATGCTCGTGCTCATCGGGGCTGGGACCACGCAGGCCGTCGTCGAAGAACTCCATCGCGAGATCGCCCGTTTGGGCTTGAGCAATGACATCCTTCTCACTGGCGGACTTGAATCAGGCTGTGCTGAATTGATCGGCCTTGTCCAGTCTGCACGTCTGTTCGTCCTTTGTTCGACCGCCGAACCATTCGGCATCGTCATCCTTGAGGCCTGGGCTGCCGGCACTCCGGTGCTCTCTTCACGCACTTCGGGCCCCGCATCGCTGATCGAGCATGGTCGGACAGGGCTGCTCTACGATGTTGATCAGACCGCCGATTTTCACTCAGGCATCGACACCCTCATGATGAACAACAAGCTCCATCGTCACCTCAGTTCAGAGGCTCTGGATCATGTCCGCGCCGAATATGATGTGCCCACTGTCGCCGCTCGTGTCGCTCGGGTTTACGAAGAATTGGTCGAAGCGAAAAACCTTAAAGGCTCTAAAAGTCAAACTCACCGCCCAGCAGTTCAGTTCGCCACCAAACTGTCATGAGTGATCCTCTCATCAGCATCGTCATTCGCTCCTTCAATGAAGCCTGGGCGCTGAAAGAAACATTGCCCGCTCTTGCTTCGCAGAACTGGCAGAACCTGGAACTGATCATCATCGACAGTGGCTCGACTGACGGCTCCCAGGAGCTGATCCGTGCTGCCAATCCTGCACACTTCATCCAAATCACGCCTCAGGAGTACAATCCCAGCCGCGTGATGAATCACGGCATGCGTCTCGCCAGCGCAGAACGCGTCATCTTTCTCAACGCCGATGCAACGCCCCAAAACAATCACTGGCTGAGGCCGCTCGCAGAAACACTCGCGGATTCCCGCGTCGCCGCGTGTTTCGGTCGGCAGATTCCACGCCCCGACTGCCAGGCGGTGTTTGCCTGTGACTACGACCGCTGCTTTGGGTCTGAACGTGAATCCGCGCACTGGGATCACTTTTTCAGCATGGTCAGCAGCGGGTTGCGCAAAGACGTATGGCAGCAGCGAGGCTTTCGCGAAGACCTTCAATACGCTGAAGATGACGAGTACACACGCTGGTGCCGGGCGCAGGGCTACAAGGTGTCTTACCTCCAGGAGTCCGTGGTGATGCACAGCCACAACTACACACCGCAGCAAAGCTGGAAACGCTCCTTCGGAGACGCCCGCGCCATTGGCAAGGCATGGTCTCAGCGACCGGGCGTCTTCAACTGGCCCCAAACTGTCTTCCTCGGCTGGCTCAACGATGTGCGGCATGACTTGCGCTGGTGCATCACCCATGGTCGCCTGCATGAGATCGCTCACGCCATGCGCATTCGCTGGCAGCAGCGCCGGGGCAAGCTGGCAGGCTTTCACCAGGGATGGCGTGAACAGCAGGAGGTGTCCTCATGAAAATTCTCGTTCTTACCAATCTCTATCCACCTCACTACGTTGGCGGTTATGAACTGCGCTGCGCTGCAATCACTGACGCGCTGCGGCTGCGCGGCCATGACGTGCATGTGATCACTTCCAATCATGGAGTGCAAGGCAGCCGTCCTCTCGCGGAACCTCACGTCGATCGAAGTCTGCGCATTCACGGCTACTATGGTCACCCGTGGTTGGGATTGAATGCGCTCAAGCATCTCGAACTGCACAACAATCAAATCGTGCGTGAGGCACTAACCATACTGCGGCCTGATGTCGTCCATGTCTGGTGCATGGGAGGCCTGTCCAAGTCGCTCTGCCTCACCCTTCAGCGCAGCGGTGTACCGACAGTCTATGATGTCAGTGATCACTGGATTTTGCGCAGTCTCACGGGTGATGTCTGGCTCGACTGGTGGAATCGCAGCCAGGGATCATTCGCATCACGCGTGCAGCGCATGCTTTGGACCCTGTGCGGAGTCCGTCGGCGCTGTGATGAAATTGCTCCCACCAGCCCCGTGTCCGAAATCCGTTTCAAACGCCTCTATTTCACCAGCGCCCGCCTGCGCGAGCTCACAGCTCAGCAGGGCTACGATGTGATGCATGGCGGCGTCATCCACTGCCCGGTGGATACCCAGCATTTTACAGGCACACCAATAACCCGTTCTCCGAAAAACTGGCTCTGGGTCGGACGTCTCGCCGAAGACAAAGGCATTTTGACGGCTCTGCGTGCACTCCTGCTCATCAAAAGTTCTTTTGCAGGCGAACTGCATGTCTATGGCAAAGGAGACGAGGCCTACGTGGCCATGCTGAAAAACTTCGCCGCGGGGAATTCCCTCCCGGTCACATGGCACAGTGCCACGCCCGTAGAAATGCCTGATGTCTATCGCGCACATGATGCCCTGCTTTTCACATCCGAATGGGAGGAGCCATTTGCACTCACCCCACTTGAAGCCATGGCCTGCGGGTTGCCGGTCATCGGCACCATGACCGGCGGCAGCCGCGAACTCTTCCGCCACTGTCAGAACGCCGTCACCTATGATGCTGGAGCCGCCACTCAGTTGGCCGAGCGCATCCTGCTTCTGCAAACCGAGGACCATTTGCGCACGCTCATCGCCCAGACAGGCTACCATGAGGTTCATGAGCGCTTTGCCATGGCTCCCATCGTTGATCAGGTTGAGCAATACCTGCGTGAATCCATTCCAGCATGAGTGCCCGCTTCACCATCGATGGCAGTGACAAGTTGGAGCAGCACCTGGCTGTAACCTGCACTCACGTGCGTGCTGGTGTTGAACGCATCGTCCCGGCGGGCAAACTCGAAGGCCTTGCGCTTGCCGGCGGCTATGGCCGTGGCGAAGGCGGCGTACTGCGCGAACATGGCCAGGACCTGCCCTACAACGACATGGAATTCTTCGTGTTTGTCCGCGGCAGCACATTGATCAATGATCGTCTCTTCAAAGCCGCATTGCACAAGCTCGCGGTGTCGCTCTCTCATGCGGTTGGTCTGGATGTCGAGTTCAAAATTCTTTCTACCGCACGTCTCCGCCGCAGCCATGTCAGCATGTTCTACTACGATCTGGTCATGGGACATCGTTGGATCATCGGCGGAGACAACCTTTTCGCCGGATGCGAACACCACCGCGACGCCAGCCGCATTCCTTTGCATGAAGCCACACGGCTCCTCTTCAATCGCTGCTCCGGTCTGTTGTTTGCCAATGAAAGACTCGCCCAGGAACAGTTCAGCGCCGCAGACGCCGATTTTGTCGGGCGTAATCTCGCCAAGGCACAGCTGGCCCTCGGTGATGTCGTGTTGACGATGGCTGGCCTTTATCATTGGAGCTGCCGAGAACGCCACCGCAGGCTTCTGGAGCTAGCCGCAGTCGATCCCTCCCTCATTTCTCATCATGCCGCAGGAGTGGAGTTTAAGTTGCATCCTCAGCGCTCACCCCACACGCGCGACGAATTGCGCCAGCAGCATTCGGCGCTGTCTCAGCTCGCCCAGAATATCTTTCTCCAGCTCGAAAGCCGCCGCTTGGAAATCAAGTTGTCAACACCTGTGGATTATACCACCTGCAAGACCAACAAGTGCCCTGAAGTACCGTTGTGGAAAAACGTGTTCATCCATCTCCGCGCACGAGACATACCATCAAGCATCACCCGTTATCCTCGTGAGCATCTCCTCCATGAGCTGGTGACAATGCTTTGGACTAAACGCCACGCCACCCCGTCTGCCATCCAGCAGTACGCGGCGCTTTGGAACCGGTTTAACTAGGCGGTGTTTGAAAACCCTCATCGGCCGTATTGAAGCCAGTCGATGACGGCAGCAAACTCGATGAGCGAGAGGAAATGTGCGGCGAGTTTGTCTCGCCGAGTGCTGGCACAAGCCCAGCGCTTCAGACGGCAGAAGTAGTTCTCAATGCGATAGCGCTGTCGGTAAAGTTTACGGCTGACCTTGCGCTGGATTCCACATCTGGCTCTGCGTGGAATGCAATGGGTTGCCCCGAGCAGTTGAAGCTGCTGACGTAGCTTGTCACTGTCGAAGCCTTTGTCGCCAACCACGCACAGCCCTGCAGGGTTTCCCAGCAGCGGCAGAACATGGTGCCCTTCATAGGCCTGTCCTGCGATGAGCAGCAGGTTCACTGCAAGCCCCCGCCCATCAGTAAGGGCCATGATCTTGGTATTGCGGCCTCCTCGCGTTTTGCCCATGGCCTGCTTGTCTGCGCCACCTGCAGGATTTGCAGCACACTGATGAACCACCACATGCGTGCCATCCACAAGCCTGATGCGGTTCCTGGTTTTGCGGGAGACCATGGTGAGCATGCGCTTCCAGAGACCTTCGCGCGCCCACTGCCGATGCCAGCCATAGATGGTGCGCCAAGGACCAAAACATTCGGGCAGGTCACGCCAAGGACCCGCGTTGCGCAGCCGGTAAAACAAGCCTTCAAGAACAAGATCCAGCGACGCTCGCGGACGGCCGCCAATGTTCAAAGCACCATTTTTTTGAGTCGCTTTTTGAGCGGCTCCCACCATGCAAAGCGTTGTGTTTTCATCGGTTTTCTCTCATGCCACAAATGCTTTCCTTGGGCAATCGAGGGTTTTCAAACACCGCCTAGGTCCATTTCCCCCCACTTGCGGGCGATGCATTCGTTCATGATTTCAGCTTTGGTACGTGCAGTTCTCCCTGCTCATGCACATCCTGGTTGTTTACCCTTACATCCCCTACCCGATCGACCGCGGCACCTATCAGCGGGTGTTTCATCTGCTGCGTGAGCTGGCCAAAAATCACACGATCGATTTGATTGCGCTCTCCGAAAAGGGCGAGCGCGTGGAGCATCGCGGCATCTTCGAAAGCTTCTGCCGCAAGGTGGTCTTCGTTCCTTTCGAGCATCCACCATGGCCAAGCTTGTTTCCCGACCGTCTTTTCAACTCTCTGCCAACGACAATCCGTCACTGGTGGTTGCCTCAGCTTGCCGACACCATCGGCAACATGCTCGACCAAAATGAATACGACATGGTGCATGTGTGCGACATCGTCATGGCGCAGTACTTCCTCAAAGACCATTTGGAGATACCGCTGAGCGTGGACCGCAGTCGGGTGGATCTGCAGTTTCAGAAGGAGCAGTACGCGCGCATGCCCAAAGGCATCAAATCATCCCTCCTTTACCGCGAGCAGGTCTGGAAGCTGCGCCGGTTCGAGCACAAGGTCGCCCGCCGCAGTTCTGTGCAGGTGGTGTGCGGCCCGGATGACGAGACTTTCATCCGCTCCCAGGTGAGCACCCATGTGCCAGTAGAAGTGGTTACGAACGGGGTCGATCTCGACTACTTCAGCCCCAATTCCGCAGAGGTCTCCCGAGATGCAGCACCCACGGTTCTTTATTGCGGCGCCATGGACTACATGCCGAACGTGGATGCCCTGCGCTGGTATTTTGGTGAAATTCACCCGCGTCTGAAAAAGCTGGTGCCAGACCTGCAGGTGTTGATTGTTGGCAAATCACCGACCGAAGAAGTCAAAGCTTACAGCAGACTGCCAGACGTCACCGTGACAGGCGGCGTTCCGGATGTGCGGCCATGGTATCGTCGTGCCTGGGCGCAGATCGTGCCGCTGCGCATTGGCGGCGGCACCAGGCTCAAGATTCCGGAAAGCATGGCGATGGGGACTCCGGTGATCAGCACCACCATCGGCGCGCAGGGCCTGAATCTGGCCCATGGCACGGACATTCTCCTGGCTGACACCCCTGAAATGTTCGCACACTACACCGAGCGCATGCTCCATGACGAAGCGCTGCGCCAGAAAATCGAGGAGCGCGGCATGCAGACCTGTCGCGGACGCTTTGGCTGGCCCGGTCTGGGTCAGCAGCTCAGCAGCTACTACTCACAGCATTTCCAGCCGGCAAAGAACTCCCATGAACACAACTGAAGCAGCATTCACACCACGCAGCGGACCGTCGTTGTCCATGCTCGGCGTCCCGTTCGACAACGTGACGACTGATCAGACTCTGGAGGCCATCTCCGGAATGATTGCCTCGCGCAAACCTCATTACATCGCTACCGCAAATGTCGATTTCACCGCGCTCGCCATGTATGACGAAGATCTGCGACGCATTTTGCTCGATGCACATCTCGTGGTATGCGATGGCATGCCCCTTGTCTGGGCCTCGCGCTGGCTCGGCAATGCGCTTCCAGAACGCGTGGCTGGTTCTGACCTCGTTCCAAAGCTCCTGGCTCTCGCAGAAGAAAAAAACTGGAGCGTGTATTTTCTCGGCGGGAAGAAAGAGGTGGCGGAGAAGGCAGTACAGGTTGTCCAGGAACGCCATCCAAGCCTTAAAATTGCGGGCGTCATGTCTCCACCGTTCAAGCCGCTGCATGAAATGGATCATGCAACCATTTGCGCTGATATTCACAGCACCAATCCAGATTTGCTCTTTGTGTCCTTCGGCTGTCCCAAACAGGAAAAGTGGATCGCCATGAACTTCCAGCGTGCCGGAGCACCGGTAACGATCGGCGTCGGAGCCACGATCGACTTTCTTGCCGGCCACATGCAGCGCGCTCCACTCTGGATGCAAAAGATCGGACTCGAATGGCTGTACCGGCTGCTGCAGGAGCCACGGCGTCTGTTCAAACGCTACGCCACGGATTTCGTGGTATTCGGACTGACGATTGTCAAACAGTGGTGGCTGACCCGCAGCAGCAGGCGCACCATCCCGGTCGCCACACCACCCATTCCAACACCTGCCAAAGCCTCGGATATACAGCTTTCGAACGTTCCGGAACTTTTCTGCCCGGAACGGCTGGATGCAGCCGAGGTGCGCGTCATTGAGCAGGCTTGGATGAACAGCCTCGAAGGCCCAGAAGAAGGCATCATCATCGACTGCGGCCGAACTCAGTTCATCGACAGCACCGGACTTGGCCTGATGATGCGCATGCAAAAACGCTGTCGCCAGTCGGGCAAGCAGTTGGTGCTGTCCACCGTCTCCCCCGCGATACTCAAACTGCTGCAAATGACCCGGTTGAACTCCATCTTCACTCAGGCAGCCAGCCGTGAAGAGGCGCTGAACAAAATCTTGAATGCCAGCGCACCTGCTTCTCCTCCTCCCATCAAGACCGTGCCACTGCATCTCGACTGGAGCGGCGCCGTCACCACCAGCAGTGTGGATGGTCTCTGGCGTGGCGCACTCGGAGTCATCCAGAATGCTGCTGATGCCCGCAATCCAGTCGTCATTGATCTGCACGGAGTTCAGCTCATGGACAGCGGCGGCCTGGGCCTGATGACCCGCTTGAAGGATCATGCCACCAGCCAGCACATCCACCTGCGCTTCACCAATGCCAGCCCGGTCGTGCATGAATCCCTGCGTCACGAACAAATGGAACATCTTCTCGCATCATGAAAATCGCGATTTCCACCAGCGTCATCCAGCGCGGCAAAACAGGCGTGGCACAGTACGTACTGGCCCTCACCAAGGCGCTCCTGCCTTACACCGACGTGGTCAAATTTCACATCCTCGCCCTGGCGCAGGATCTGCCTTTGTTCGAATTTGCGCGGGGAAGAATGGAGATAGTCCCGGTCGACGAGCAATGGCGTCCCGCCGTGCGAAACATCTGGTGGCATCAGCAGGTGCTGCCGCGTTGGCTGGACAGGCAGCAGATCGATGTGCTGCACGTGCCCAGCTACCGCCGCATGGTGCATACTGCACACTGTCACCTCGTCTCCACCATTCATGACCTTGCCCCGTTTCACGTGAAAAAAAAGTACGACCTCGCCCGCATGATTTACGGCCGGGTCATCGTGAAGCATCTTGCCCGCAGGCAGAATGGCATCATTGCGGTCAGCACCAGCACCGCCCAGGACATTGAGCACTACTTTGGCGTGCCGGTCCAAAAACAGAACGTGATTCTCAATGGCATTGACCACGCCCGTTTCAATCCAGGAGACCGCGCCGCTGCCTGTGCCCAGGTGGCACTGCGCTGGCAGTTGCAGGAGCCTTTCTTTCTTTATGTGTCGCGGCTCGAGCATCCGGCCAAAAATCACTCTCGTCTCATTGAGGCCTTTGATCAGTTCAAAACCAGCACCGGTTCACCTTGGCAGCTTGTGTTGGCAGGCAGCGACTGGCATGGCGCGGAACACATTCACGCGGCAGCGCGGGATTCCCGCCACGCCAAGGACATTCGTTTCCTTGGGTTTGTCGAAGACGCCGTGCTGCCTGATTTGTACCGTGCGGCCTCCACCATGGTTTACCCTTCCTTGTTTGAAGGATTCGGCCTGCCGCCGATCGAGGCCATGGCCTGCGGCTGCCCTGTCATCACTTCGAAATGCGGCTCGCTGGGTGAAGTCGTCGGCAATGCCGCCCGCATCATTAACCCCGAAGATGTCGGCGACATGGCTCAGGCTCTGCTGGAAGTCGCTTCGCATCGCGAAAAACGGGAGGCCCTGATTCCGGCGGGTCTGCAAAATGCCCGACGCTTCAATTGGGACGACAATGCCAAACGCGTCATGGAGGTCTATGAAAAACCCTTCACAGGTTCCCGCAGTTGGGGGGGTTGAGGGTAGGGGTATCGGAGCAGAAGTTTCTCCACGAAACATGTCCGACTTTCTTCATCATTGGCAGCTCGACGCAAAACCCTTTGAGGCCACATGGGACACGCGTTTTTATTATCGCAGTCCCCAGCATCAAGAGGCCCTTGATCGTCTGCTCTACCTTGCCAGCGAAAAAACCATGAACCTGGGCATGCTGACAGGCGACATCGGCTGCGGCAAGACGCTCACCAGTGCTGTTTTGGCTCAGAGCCTGGATCCATGCTCCTTTATTGTCGTGAGCTGTGAAAATTCAGGATTCAGCTTTGATGAACTGCTGCAATCCATCCTCTCTCAGCTCGATCCAGAGGCAGATCATCTGCCCGAAGGCAGGTTTCGCCGCTGCGAACACATGAAAGCCCTCTGTGAAAACGCGGCTGATCGGGGCCGGCACGTCATCATTCTGCTCGATGAAGCGCAGGACATGCCTGAAGAAACCCTCAGACAGCTCGGCTGGCTGACCAATTTCAACGGCGCTGGGCGCCCACTGCTGACTCTGCTGCTGATCGGCCAGCCCCCGCTGCGCAGGCTGGTAAACAGCAATCAGGCTATCCAGCAACGCATCGGACTAAGATTTCATCTGATGCCTTTGGCCGAGTCAGACACTGCAAACTTCGTGGAACATCGTTTGAAAGCAGCCGGCCATGCCGACGGCTCAGTGTTCGAAGCTGATGCATTGATTCAGTTGCATCATATGACCCGCGGTATTCCGCGCGAGATCAACCGCACTGCGAAACTGTGCCTGGAACATGCCTGGGCATCTAGCAGCACCATCGTCACCACGCAGATCCTGCATGATGTAGCCTGTGATTTGTATCGCCAGGACCAGTTGCTCGGCATCTCCACGGCTCTTTCCTGTGTCTCATGAACGCAGTGCCTCCAACTTCCTTCAGCCTGACTGCGATCAATCGCAAACGCGGCATCAGCAGCCCGGTTGTTCCCCGGCAGCGTGAGGCCCCCGCGCTCATCGAGCCCTTGGAACTCCCCACCTCTGCAATGTCGGCGGCAGCATCCGCCGAACCTGCAGCGCCTTCCATCAAACTCCCATTCGATCCACTTCGTGTGATCGACGCCCTCATCCGTCGTTGGTGGCTGATGTTGCTGGCAGGTTTGATCTTCTCTGCGGCAATGCTGGCAGTGGGCTGGCTGCGGTTTGAAACTCTTTACACCGTCAAATCCCAGATCATCAAACAGCAGCTCGCCTCCGCCTTCAGACAGTCGGATTCTGGGGAATCGTTCAAACCGACGGATCTCACGATTCCGACGCTCATGTCGCTCATGTACTCGGGCGCCACCATCGCTGCCACAGGCATCCAGTTGGACCATCGCTATGAAGAGAGTGCGATTCGTTCAGGATTGATCGTCGCAGCTGAACGCAACACCGACATTGTGAACATCAGCATGACCTCGAATGTCAGCGCCGACGCCGTGCTCGAGATGCTGAAGGCCTATACCGAGACCGTGCTCCAGCTCTCACGGGAGCTTCAGCGCAGCGATGCTTCAAACATGAAGGCCTTCCTGCAAAAGCAGATTGAGCGCACCGATGCCGATTTGCTCAAGGTTAATGAAGAACTGCTGGCCTATGGCCGCCAGTCCCATCTCCTTGATGCCGACAAGCAGATGGATGCATGGTTGGCTGAACTGGGCAATTTCACGCTGAAGTATGAGACCTTGAAGCTCGACCACGACACCCTCGACGTACGCATTCTGGGTATTGAGCGAGAACTGGGCAAGGTGGACACCAATGCAGCAAGAGTAGACACCGCCAAAAAAGAACTCGCCGACCTGCGGGTTCGATACACCGACGAGCATCCCGCCGTGGTCGAATCCATGGAAAAGCTCCACTCCTTGGAGCAGCAGATGCAATCTTCCGGCATGCGCACCGATGCACCGCCCAAACCCGGCGAAAGCAATGTGGCGGAAAGTTTATACCTCGACCTCGTGCGTCTGCGCTCTGAAAAGCAGGTGATGGGCGACCAGCTGACGAAGCTCCTTGCAGTGCGTGAAGGAATCAATCAACGCCTGGCACTGCTTCCACGCCAGGCCATGGAATACGCCCACATCAAATCCCGCAAGCAGACTCTGGAGACCTCCCGCGCCCTGCTGGCCGGACGTCAGCGCGAAGCAGCTCTCTACGAAGAGAATTCGCAAGGCTACTTCCGGCTGTTTTCCATGTCACGTGCACAGGACGTAAGCACGGTAAAGCCAACACAAAAACTCATCATGGCTGGCGCCGGTGGATTTGGCGGTGGTGCTCTGCTGGTGGCCGCCATCGTTGTAGTCCTGACACTGCTTGACGGCTACATCCGCAGCAGCGGTGATTTGAAACGCGCCACCGGTCTTCCTGTTCTGGGAGCACTGCCATTGAAGCTTGATTCACCCACTGAAAATGAAGAGTCCTGGGCCTTCCGCACCTGGACAAGGCTGCAGCCCATGCTGCAAATGTCCACCAGTGGCGGTGCCATGATCTGCGGTGTGTTGCATGCCGCTGAGGACAACGCAGCCTTCCGCCTGATCGGACTGCTGGCTGATGCCGCCATCCAGCGTGGTCTGGCTTGCATCATGATCACACGAGAGCTCACCGAGGATGCCCTCACGCTCACCGCAGCCGTGGATCAACCTGAACGTCCCGGAAAGATCACACGAGAAATCACCGACCGCCCATACCGCATTGGCATGGATGAACAATGGGAATGGACTCCCTCACAGAGACAGCAATGGCAGGCAGCACTCGCACACTGGCGAACACTGCCGGGCGTGGTGATCCTCATCGAACTCCCATCTGTGGAACAACCGGAAGCATTGCTGATTGCTGAGCAGCTTCCCAATCTCATCTGGGCAGGTTCCAGCGGAAAATGTCTGGTACAAAAGGTTCAGGATACCCTGCGCATGTATCGTGACGCGGGTTGCAGACTCATCGCCGCCTTGCTCGACCGCGCACCAGAGTTGCGCCCCGCCGCACTGGCTCGCTTTGGGGCGTTCGCCCTTTTGCTAAGCAGTTTTTCCTCAGCCTGGGCGCAGACAGACCTCCCACTCGGCCCAGGAGATGCGGTGAACATCAACATGCCCGGTTTTGAAGGTCTCGAGCGCAAGGAAGTGCCGGTCGGCCCGGATGGCAAACTGACCTACATGCAGGCACGCGACATCCAGGCGTCTGGATTGAGCCTGGATCAACTGCGCGAAAAACTGGTCACCGAACTGCGGCGCTACTACCGCAACGCCCGCGTGGTGGTCACTCCATCCACTTTTCAGAGCCGTAAAGTCTATGTTCTCGGAAAGGTGGTGAAAAAAGGGGCCATCAATCTGGACCGCCCTCTCACCATTCTCGAAGTGGTGGCTGAAGCCGGTGGTTTGGAAACCGGCTTGTTTCAGCAGAACACCGTGGAACTCGCAGACCTCGGCCGCAGTTTCGTCATGCGCGGGCAGACCCGTTTGCCGGTCAATTTGGAGGCGCTCTTTCTGCACGGCGACATGAAGCAGAACGCCCGTGTTGAGCCGGGGGATTACCTCTACTTCCCTTCCTCCAACTCCAACGAAATCTATGTGCTCGGCGATGTAAAGATGCAGGGCACTCAAGGTCTGCTGGCCCACACTTCCGTCCACAGCGCCATCGCCCAGGCGGGAGGCTTCACACCGAAGGCCTACACGCGGCGGGTGCTCGTGGTGCGCGGCTCCTTTGAAAAGCCCGAACGCTTCGTGGTGGATATGGAGGACGTGCTCACCGCGCGCGCCAAGGGTTTTCGCCTCGAACCAAAGGACATCCTGTTTGTCGCGGACAAGCCCTGGGCTCGTGCCGAAGAACTGCTCCACATGGCGATCAATGCCTTCCTTCAAGGTGCCGTATCAGGCTGGACCCGCGCCAACATCGGCCCCTACATTCAGCAGCCGATCCTGCCACAGCTACGCTAGTAAAGGTTCACGTATTTGCTGCACAATATTTCCCTCAGTTAATTGGATTCATGATCGCCACTCTGGAGCCTGCTGCAACACCTGCCGCCAATCGCATTCTGCAAGTGGCTGTCATCGAAGACGATCCGACTCTTCGACTGTTTCTAAAGAAGCTCATCAGCAAACCAGGAGGCCAGCTGGCGTTTGCCGGAGCTTGGGAAAGCGCGGAAGCCGCTGCGAAACCTCTGCTCGAAACGCGGCCCGATGTGGTTGTCGTGGATCTGGAGCTTCCCCACATGTGCGGCATGGATCTGATCCGTCATCTCGCACCGCGCATGCCTGCCACGGCATTTGTGGTGCTCACGATTCATGATGATTCACAAAGGGTGTTCGCGGCGCTGCGTGCAGGTGCCAGTGGCTATTTGTTAAAGAGTTCAAAACCATCCGAGATCATCGCCGGCATCCTTCAAGCAAGCGCTGGCGGTGCCCCGCTCAGCCAGGAAATCGCCCTTCTCCTCATCCAGTCGTTTCAAAACCCGGCGAAAACCGTGCGCAAACGCATGCCGGGTCTCACACCTCGGGAATGCCAGATTCTCGAAATGCTTGCCGAGGGCATGGTGCCAAAGGAAGTGTCTGACAAACTGGGCATCAGCTACGCCACTGTGCGCGACTACCTCAAGTCGGTGTATGCCAAGCTGCACGTGCGTTCCCGCACCGAGGCCGTGATCAAATACTTGGATCAAACCAAGTAGCGTTTTCACCAACCCCACAGCTGCGGGGATTGTCGACGGATTATGCAGCAAGGATGTTTGCGCATGAGATTCACCGCTCTGCTCCCCTGCTGCTTTCTGCTGCTCAATGCCTGCTCCCTGATGAAGGAGCAGAAAAAATTTGATGCCCGTGCACAGGAAACAACCACGGATGCCGCCTTCACGCAGACCAAGCGCCAGGAACCCATCCACCCAGAGTGGCTGAAGCCCTCACCCAAACCCTACACACTCGGGCCGGGGGACAAGCTGGAAATCGAAATCATCGGCGAAACCGGCACTCGTGCAGACACCTTCGTCACGCCTGACAGCAAGCTCTACTTCGACCTGCTTCCCGGCATCGATGTGAAGGGTAAGCCGACTACGCAGCTCCGCGAGGAAATGGAAAAAATGCTCACACGCTACTACAAGCAGCCACAGGTCTCGCTGACACTGCGTGAGGTCAGCAGCCAGCGGGTATGGGTGCTGGGGCGCGTCAATGCTCCGGGCATCTTGCCTTTGAAACGGCCCATGCGTGTATTAGACGCGGTCACGCAGGCCGGAGGTCTTTTCGCCTCAAGCTTTACCGGCACCACCGAAGAACTGGCCGACCTCAGCCACAGCTTTCTCATTCGCGGCGGTAAAACGCTGCCCGTCGATTTTCAAAAGCTCATTCGTGACGGTGATCTCAGTCAAAACATCTATCTTGAGCCCGATGACTTCATTTATCTCCCGTCTTCAATGACCAACGAAGTCTACGTTTTGGGAGCAGTCACCGCCCCCAGACCTGTGGGCTTCATGAACGAGATGAACTTGATCACCGCTCTAGGTCGCGGTCTCGGCATCCGACCTGATGCAGATCTCACCCATGTCACCATTGTGCGAGGCTCACTGACCGAGCCCAAAATCGCCACGGTCAATGCCAGAGACATCATCCAGGGCAAAGCCACCAATGTGCGTCTGGAACCCGGAGACATCGTCTATGTGCCCGGCAGTGGCAGCTTGTCCCCCGGCGGCTTTTTGCATGATGCGGTCAATACCTTCACGCGTCTGGTGGCGGCCAATGAAGGCAACGCCGCCGGAGCAAAGCATGCCGCCCCCATTGGTTTGAACATCAACATCGGCTCCTCCAGCTCCACACAATGACCACCTCTCCTCGCCGCATACGCCCTCTCATCATCGCCGAGGCAGCCAATCCGACGCTCACCAGCGCTGCACTGGTCGGCTGGTCCTGCGCAAAAGCCATCGCCGCGCAGTCCGATGCCCACATCGTCACCGAGTGGCGCAATCGCGATGATTTTCTTCGCGCCGGCATGGTGGAAGGCACCGACTTCACCGCCATCAACAACCGCCGCCTGCAGCACCTCTCGTGGAGTCTGGCCACAAAGTTCAGTCGCAAAGGAAGCTTCAGCTGGAGCCTCTACGCCGTGCTCTCCAATCTCGTTTATCCATTCTTCGAGCGCAAACTCTGGCAGACCTTCGGCCCCAGGCTGCGCGCTGGCGAATTCGATCTCGTGCACCGCCTGCTGCCCCTCTCCCCCACCACCGCAAGCTGGATCGCGCCTAGGCTGAAAAAGATCGGCGTCCCCTTCGTGCTGGGACCATTGAATGGCGGAGTGCCATGGCCGCAGGGCTTTGATGATTTGCGTCAGCAGGAACGCGATGGCGCTGGCCGCCTGCGTGCATTCTACCGTTTCTCACAAGGCTTGAAACAAACGCGTGAATCCGCGCACGCCATTCTCACCGCTTCACGCACGACCCTCCATGAAATGCCCGCACAGCTTCGCAGCCGCTGCGTCTTCATGCCCGAGAACGCAGTCGATTTGGAAAAATTTCCGCTCACGCCCAAAGCACCCGCCGTCACAGATCCGTCCAAGCCGCTCCGCATCTCCTTTGTCGGACGCCTCGTAGCACTGAAAGGCGTGGACATGCTCATCGCCGCCGCCGCCCCATTGATTCGCAGTGGCGCGTTACATCTCGACATCATTGGCGACGGTCCCGAACGCGAGCGTCTGCAAGCCATGGCGCAAAGCGAGAACATCACCGCCGGCGTTTGCATGGACGGCTGGATTCCGCACGCCCAGCTCGGCGCCCGCCTTCGTGAGAGCGATCTCTTCGTATTCCCCAGCATTCGTGAATTCGGCGGCGGCGTCGTTTTGGAAGCCATGGCCTTGGGAATCCCAGCCGTGGTGCTGGATCACGGCGGCCCGCCCGAGCTCGTTCCACCAGGAACCGGCTACGTGCTTCCCATGACCACTCGTGAAGACATCGTCACCCGCCTGCGCCAGCTGCTCACGGAGCTGCGCGAAGATCCTGCGCAACTGCACAGCGCAGGCGAGCTCGCGCAGGCACACGTTCGCAAATATTACTCCTGGGAGGCCAAGGCAGTACAGATCCATGAAGTCTATCGCTGGGTGCTGGGCCAGCGTGCAGCCAAACCCGACTGGGGCACCCCCATGGGCTTTGCGAGCCAGACAGTCGATTCTGAAGAGTCGCTGCAGCCCATGCCTCAACCTCTGCTCATTCCAGACCATGGCTTTTAAAGTACCCACCCAGGGCGCGTTTCACATCCCTTCGCTGGATGGCATGCGCGCTGTGGCCATCTTGATCGTCTTTCTCAGCCATGCCGGTCTCTCCCATGTGGTTCCCGGCTTGTTCGGAGTCACCGTCTTCTTCTTTCTCAGCGGCTACCTCATCACCACCCTGCTGCGGATGGAATGCGAAAAGCATGGAAGTGCCAATCTCCGCCAGTTCTTCCTGCGTCGCACCCTGCGCATCCTCCCGCCGTTTTATCTGATCTTGGCTGTCATTGCCCTGCTCGCAGCCCTGAGTGTTTTGCCAGGCGGCTTCCATGGCCAGGCATTGACGGCACAGGCTCTCTTCGCTGCCAACTATTGGGAGATCTTCGGTGGCGTGCAGCCACCCGCCACGGAGATCCTCTGGTCACTTGCCGTGGAAGAGCATTTCTACCTGCTCTTTCCTTTCCTCTATCTCGCCATGCGTCGCTTCATGCCGGAACGTCGGCATCAGTTCGCCCTGCTGATGACCCTCTGCGCCGCAGTGCTCGCATGGCGCATGCTGCTGGTGCATCAATTCTCCGCCATTGATCTGAACTCCGGCTCAGCTCACCATCCACGCACCTGCCATGCCACGGACACGCGGCTTGATGGACTGCTCTTCGGCTGTGCTCTCGCCGTCTGGGGAAATCCCGCCTTGGATCCCACCCGCATTCGACGCAGTCACTGGCTCTGGCTGCTGCTACCCTCCTGTCTCGCGCTTCTCATGGTCACCTTCGTCATCCGTAGCGTCCCATTTCGCGAGACTTGGCGTTACACTCTTCAAGGCCTGGCCCTGATGCCTGTCTTCATCGCCGTCATCCGTTACTCCGACGCCCTGCCCCTGCGTTTCTTGAACTGGCGCTGGGTGAGCCGGCTCGGCGTGCTTTCGTATGCCTTTTATCTGACCCACGCGCTGCTGTTGTCCCTCGTCGCTCACAGGCTGCCTTCACCGGCGGGCATGAGCCATTTCTCACTCATGCTTCTGCGTGGAACGCTTGCATTTCTCCTCACACTTGCGGCCTCCTGGATGATGCATCAGTGGGTCGAAAAGCCCTTCTTACGCCTGAGACGCCGTCTCGGTAGCAGCGCGAAATCAGAACAGCATAAGCAATCGGGCGCATTGGAGTTGAATCACGCTTAGCAAAGCCTAAACCTCGATTCATTCTTGCCTCCAAAGCCTGATTTGAAACGGCCCGGCTTGCGGTCTGCCGGTTTCGTTCGGAGCGTACCATTGTAACACAATTCCAGTGTTCCTTTTTGAGCTTCCAAAATCATGAGCACCCCACCCTTCATTCGTGTCGCCTGCGTCGAGGATGATCCGCATTTCCAGGCGCTTCTGAAAAAGCTTCTGACACCAGAGCATGGCTTTGAACTTTTGAATGTTTTCAACAACGCCGAGCAGGCCGTGGCATCCATCTTGGACTCCAGGCCGGATGTAGTGCTGCTCGACATGAAGCTGCCCGGAAAGACCGGCATTGATTGCTTGAGCATGCTCGAATCCCACATGCCTGCCACGGCTTTTGTCATGCTCACCGGCGATGACACCCCGCACCAAGTCTTCGCCGCGCTGAAGGCCGGCGCCTGCGGCTACGTTTTGAAGACCGCACCTGTCGAACATCTGCTTGAAGCCGTGCGCGCCGCAGCGCTCGGCGGAGGTCCGCTGAGTCCAGCCATTTCACGCGTGGTGATCTCAGCATTCCAAACCAAAGCGTCCAAGGTCCAGCCCCGCATTCCCGGCATCACCCACCGCGAAGATGAACTGCTGGGTCTGTTTGTGAAAGGTCTGAGCGCCAAAGAAGCCGCCTACGAGATGGGCATCAGCTATGAAACCGTGCGTGATTATTTGAAGACGATCTATCACAAGCTCAAGGTCAGATCACGCACCGAAGCCGTGCTCAAATATGTCCGCAATCAGCAGGGACCGGCCCTTGCCTTCTGATCAGCGCACACGCAGCTGCTTCTTGCTTCGGACTGCCGCTCTGCGGCTCATCTCCATCCCGGACACCATCCCGGCCAGCATGAGCCAGTGAGACAGGTTCTTCGTCTGCGTCAGAATGCGCTCCACCGTCCCATGCAGGTAGCAGATGGACAGCGCCACGAGAATGCCGAAAGCGACATAGCCCATCAGGCTTTTCCCAAAGTAAAGCCACGCTCTGAAGGCGCACCAAAGCGTGACTGCCTCAAAGAGCAGAAACAACGACCAGCCCAGCCATCCATTCTCCGCCAGCAGCAGGTAGTAGAGGCTTTCTGTCAGCGGATTCCCCCAGTAAAGTTCGTCCACAATGGCAAAGCCGCGCTCGGCGTCCCACTCCTCTAAAATAGCGCTGTATTTCGCGCCCAGCGGACGGCTGTTGGCGATGCCGTAATTGTTCCACCCGATGCCCAGCAGCGGGTAATCGTGCAGCATCGCCAGGCACTGGCGGTTGAGTACCGGGCGCAGGTCCTCCGCGTTCTTTTCCTTGCTCTCCTTGACCTCCTTGAGTCGTGAATTGAGCGAGTCCATGGCAAACATCATCACCAGCACGGCCCCCACCACCCCCATCACAGAAAACAAGGCTGTGCGCACCCCGGGGCCGCGCAGCCATGCCATGCCAAGCACGATGGCAGCCCCCACGGCATACGCTGCCAGTGCCGCTCGTGAAACCGAAAGCAGCACGCACAGCCCCGCCCCGCCAAATGCGGCCAGACATAGCCACAGCAGGCGCCCCTTCACTTCCTTGTGCAAAGCGGCGGCAAAAACCACACAGGCCGTCATGTACGCCCACATGGACATGGGGTTCTGATGCTCAAACCAGCCCTTGATCTGAAAGTAACCTTCCAGGTAACGCATCTTCATGCAGATCCAGGCCTGCACTACCAGACTGAGCCCGAGCCCGGTCAGCGCAGCACGCAGGTCTTTCTCATCACGCAGGTACATCGCCGCCGCCACGAAGATCAGTGTGCCTTTGCCAAATCGTGAAAAGGCCATCCACGCCATCGAGGCATCCCAGGCATTCGCTACGGAGAGCAATCCCACCACCGTCCACAATGCATAAAGCCATGTTCCTGGCGGCCACCCTTTGCGCGGCGGCAGCGCCGGATCTCGCGGACTTTGCGCCACGGCGATGATCAAGGCGATGGCAAACACCTCAATTAGAGAAACCTCATAGCCCTTGGTATGCCCGCGGTACTTCTCGATGCTGCCGATCATCAGTGTGAATCTTCCCGGCTGCAGTGTGGGCATGAAAATCATCAGCCCAAACAACGCCCGCTGCCAGGCGCGCCGCGATGCCATCATCACCCCGAGCAACGGCGCAAAACCGCCGTAGAGCAGCAGGGCAATCAAGAGTTTGAAAAGATCCTTCACAGCTGAAATCAAACCCTGACAACGCATCATCTCACCGCCCCCGATTGAGGGGGGAGCCAACACTTCCTCACGCATTTAGATTTCCACTCACCTCTTCTCCAGCATGCGTCCCACCATCGGTGTCCTCATCCGTTTCAAGAACTCCGCAGCCACTCTTCCTCGTGTGCTGCAACGACTGCAGGCGCAAACCATCCGCCCCCTTTTCATTCTCGGTGTGGACACCGGCAGCACGGATGATTCTGCCTCGCTGATCACTCAAGCGGGAGGCCGGGTGATTGCATGGTCCCGGCCCTACCATCATGCGCGCGTGCTCAATCACGGCCTCAGGCATCTGCACACAGATCTCGTGCTGGTGCTGAGCTCGCACACCACCCTGGATGACGATGACGCTGTGGAACGCATGCTCGCCGCCTTTGAAGATCCCCGCGTCGCTTGCGTCAGCGCCAAGTGGGACAACGATCCATTCTACAGCAACGCCATCACTTGGGATGAACTCCGCGCCAAGGGCCTCAAGTTTGGTTCCATTTACAGCAACAGCATGGGTATGATCCGCCGCAAGGCGTGGACGACTGTCCCATTCGATGAAAGCCTGATCACCGCCGAAGACTACGCCTGGGCCATTGAGCAGCTGCAGCGTGGCCACATTTGCAAACGGCTGGCTCTGCGCTTCAGCTATGAGCGCAGCGGCCATGACCGCACCTTCGAGTTTGCGCAGCTGGTGTTTCAGTTCGCACGCCGCTACAAGCTCCGGGTCACATGGCTTGGCGTCCCGCGCAGCCTGCAGCAGATGCTGCGGGCGTTGTTCATTCGCCGGCCAGACTCAGCGCCGCCCGCTTTGCATTACGAGCGGCTCAAAGCCTGGGCTTTCATGCGCTTTACCGTCGCTTCTTCTTTTTCCGGCCGGTGAGGATGGCGCGTGCGCGATCTTCGTCGTCCAGGGCAGTCGTGTACTTGTAGTTGAATCCTTCAAGCTTCCTGCGCTCGATCTTCTGACTGATCAGACGCTCGATGGAGGCCACGTTCATGAGCTCATCAGCGGCGAAGAGGGTAAAGGCATCGCCTTCCTTCTGCGCACGGCCGGTACGGCCGATGCGGTGGACATAGTCTTCCGAATGCTCGGGTACCATGTAGTTGATCACATGGGTCACGCCGCTGACATCGAGACCACGCGCGGCCAGATCCGTTGCCACGATGATTTCGAATTCACCGTTGCGGAAGCCCTGCAGGGCGCGCTCACGATCACGCTGGCCGATGTCGGAGTGCATGACGGCCACCTTGTATTCGTTGAGTTGGTTGAGCGCGGAGTAGATCTGGTCGGCCTGCACCTTGGTGCGGGTGAAGATCATGACGCTCTCGAAATGGGTCTGCTTCAGGATCGCCAGCAGCAGTTCCATGCGCTGGTCGCTGGCCACCGGATACATGTAGTGGCTCACGGTCTCTGCTGCGGAGAAGCGAATGCCCACTTCGACGCTTTCAGGATCTTTGAGCGCAAAATCCGCGAGGCTCTTGATCTGCGGCGGCATCGTGGCTGAGAAAAACAGCGTCTGGCGTGCAGGCGGTGTCTTTTCAACGATGCGGCGCACGTCAGGAAGGAATCCCATGTCGAGCATGCGATCGACTTCATCGAGAATCAGCACTTCAATGCCGCGAAGGTCAGCGATGCCCTCCTGCATGAAATCAAGCAGACGTCCCGGGGTGGCAACAACGATATCGACACCTTCCTGCAACCCCTTGCGTTGCTTGTCATAACCAACGCCGCCATGGACAAGGAGAACACGGAGCCCCGTGTGCTTGCCATATTTTTCAAATTGTTCGACCACCTGCGCAGCGAGTTCGCGGACCGGTTCGAGGACGAGAACACGGAATTTTCCTGGAGCGCCCATGCGAGTCAGCGTGGGCAGCGCGAAGGCTGCCGTCTTACCTGTGCCGGTCTGCGAAGCACCGATCACATCTTTGCCCATGAGAATGATGGGGATGGATTTTTCCTGAATGGTCGTGGGCGTGGTGTAGCCCGTTTCACGCACGGCGGCCAGCACCGCTGGAGAGAGCCCCAGCACTTCAAAGGCTTCCGGGTAGGGGCCTTCAGGCACAGGCGGCGGCGCAGGCGGTGCCACCGAGGTGTAATTCACACGTTCTGGCTTGTCCTCACGGGGACCACGCGGCGGACGCTTGTCATCACGCTCCCGCCCACGCGGTGGGCCGCGGCGGCCATCACGCTCCTGGCGCTCTGGGCGTTCCGGACGGTCACCACGCTCACGGGGTGGCCGGCCTTCACGCGGCTGACGAGCGGCTTGCTCGCGCGGCTGACGGGGGGCGTGTTCACGCGGCTTGTCGTCATGCGGACGCTTGTGCGCGTGAATGGTGGCCGGATGATGTTCTTTCGAATGGCCAGGGTCTTTGGCTGGAGCATGGGTCGCCTCCTTCTTCTTGTCTCCGCCGATGACGCGTTTCAAACCTGCTTTAAAGCGGCTGAAAAGGGAGGGTTTCTTCGGGGCGTGTTCGGGTCTGCGTGGGGTGGTCACAAGCGTTTTCTAGAGTAGGAGGCGGGGTTTATCGGCCAGTTTGGGCCACAATGCAAACCCGCAGACATCCGACGGGCGGGGTCAGAGCTTCATCGCATAGTGCACTTGGCGGGCAACTTCCTCAAAACCGCAGCTCGGATACAGGTGCTGGCCGATGGCATTTGAGGCCATTGTTTCAATCTGCGCCAGCTTCATGCCCTCGTCACGCATGTAATCCAGCGCATGCTGGATCAGGCGGCGTCCCAACCCCAGTCCCCGGGCGCTTTCCACCACGGCGATGTTGGGTATGCGGCCCCTTTCATTCACCCGGTCCAGCCGGGTGGTGATATAGCCGAGGATCTCGCTGCCTCGCTCAGCCACGAAACACCCCTCCGGGCACTGCGCCACGTCGTCGTCAATGTGGCTCGCCTTTCGCACCTTCCAGTCGCGTTCATTCCAAAGTCCAAATTTGTGCTCCAGCATCTGCTCCAAGGCGACACTGCCAAAGGACGCCACGGTAATTTGGCGCAATTGCGCCAGATCCTTGTCCTGATACGGGCGGATGTGAAGGGGGGATTCGTCCATGTTTGCGGGGGTTGAATTGTGAATAGAAGAATGGTAAACAACGTCTCAAGATAAGTATCAATCGTTCAAATGGCACGGGTCTTGCGAAACAGGTGTCCGGTTGGCGACGTTGATAACAGTAATATTTCAGAGTTGCGAACATCTTAGCTTATATCATTCTTCTGGCCCATGCTTCTTTTTAGCCGGACTTCTAAAAAATCCCGATTCAATGACCGCCTTTTTAAGGTCGTCGGGAGCGTCCTGCTGGCTGGAGCGCTCAGTCAGTGCACCTCACCGCCCAAAGGTGACGTGGTGGTAAGCGTGAAAGATCAGAAACTCGGCATCTACAGCGAGGGTAAATTGACCAAACAATACGTCATTTCGACTTCGAAATTCGGCCTTGGCGACCAGAAAGGTAGCAACCGGACCCCTCTGGGTCAGCATGAAGTCATCGCCAAGATTGGCCAGGGCCTGCCGGCCGGAGCCGTGCTGAAAAGCCGCCGCTGGAACGGCGAGGTGCTCAAACCCAACGCTCCGGGCCGCGATCCCATTGTTTCGCGCATCCTCTGGCTGCGTGGTATGGAAACCACCAATAAAAACGCCTTCAACCGTTTCATCTACATCCACGGCACCCCGGAAGAAAATCGTCTGGGCCACCCCGCCAGCTATGGCTGCGTGCGCATGGGCATGAAGGATGTGGTCGATCTGTTCAACACCGTGAACGTTGGTGCCAAAGTGGTCATCACCAAGGGTGGCCTGCCACCTGGCGAGAAAGAAAAGCCAGCCACAGTCACGGACGATGTGGATGGTTCCCCTGCCCTGAATTCTCCAGCCACACTGGCCGCGCAGCCCCTCGAAATAGCGCCTATCGCACCTTCAGAGGGCGAAAAAAAGCGGGCTGAAGAAAACGAAGCCAAGTCGAAGGGTAAAGTCGGACCAGACCAGGAAAAACCCGTCCACAAGTCGAAATCGTCCAAGTCAAAATCCGACACCAAAGTGGCCGGACATGCCGCCCACAAGGCAAAAGCCAAGGCCTGAACCTCGGCAGGTTCAGTCGCGCACCAGTTCGAAAACTGGCATTTTTTTCAGCAACGACGGGTTTGTCTCCAGCGGCATCCTGCGCATCACCTGCAAAAGCTTGGGATCAAGCATGAGCCGTTGTTTGTGAATGCCGCTCTCAATGATCTCACTTTCACTCCATCGAGGATTACCACGAAATGCCGCCTGTGAAGGCCAGTAAACCCCGGTGCGCCCCACATTCACGTCGATCAATTTCACCTCGGTTTTGCCGGTCAGGTGGCATACACCGACAACGCAGCCCAGTTCCACCGCACGCGCCGAGGCGCAGCGCCCCACCCGCTCGATTCCCAAAACCGTTTCCGTGGCGCTTGGCACGAGGATCACATCCACGCCTGCCCCGCGCAACCGCGTGCTGATTTCAGGCATTTCAATGTCCAGGCAGATCACCACCGCAAAGCGCAGTCCGGCAAACTCCCAGAGACGCAGTTCAGTCCCCGGTGAAAAATCCGATTCCCACGGCGTCAGGTGCAGCTTGTCCTGATGCAGAACTCGATCTTCCACCAGGATCGGTGCCCGGTTGCGCAATTCCTGGCGCTCCTCATCCCAGAACGGCACCGTGCCAAGCACAACCGCCTTGCCAGGCCGGATCAGCAGTGATTTCACGGCGGGCAGCACTTCCCCCCAAAAAACCTCAGCCGTCCGTTTGAGTGTTCTAGGCTCAACCAAAGGCACCAGCCCCACCCAGGCGAATTCCGGCAGCAATACAAGGTCTGCCCCATTATCCCAGGAATCCTCCACGCAATCCACCACCACCGCAGCAAAGGCCGCTGGCGATTTGGCGGCAGCTCTGGAATCAAACGTGCAGAGATCAATCGCTATCATGGCGCATTGTGCGCCTCATTTCCCACAGCCGCAACTGCCACCGCACCCCGGTTTCTTCCGGCGTTTGACGGAACGGACGATGAAAAGCGTGATCGTGCCGAGCACGACCGCGATCGCTGCGATGGATTGCCAGTCTGCGTTCATGATGAGAAAAGGTTAGTAGCCCAGCGCACTGCCAATCTGGAAGATCAACAGACTCAGTACATACGCCGTTCCGGTCATGTATCCGAGTTGAAACATCGCCCATTTCCAACTTCCCGTCTCACGCTTCACGATGGCGATGGTGCTGACGCACTGCATGGCAAAAACATAAAACACCAGCAGGCTGATGCAGACGAGCGGCGTGTAAACCGCCCGGCCGTCAGGACGACGCTCCGAAGCCAGCTTGTCTCGCAGCGGGGTCAGGTTGTCGTCATCTCCGCTTTCCACGGCATACACCACGCCCATCGTGGAATTAAACACCTCGCGGGCAGCAAAGCTGCCAATGAGCCCAATGCCAATTTTCCAGTCATAGCCCAGTGGAGCGATGGCGGGCTCGATCAACTTGCCGGCACGACCCGCAAAGCTGTTCTCAAGCTGGAGCGCCTTGTCCTCCGTGTCGGTCTTCGGATAAGTCGAAGCCGCCCAGATGATGATGGAGATGCCCATGATGATCGTCCCTGCACGAACCAGAAACATGCGCGCACGCTGCCACACATGCAGAAGGATGCTCTTGATCGCGGGCATCTTGTACGACGGCATTTCCAGAATCATCGGACTCGCCGCACCTTTCATGACGCACTTGTTGAACAACCAGGCAAAGAAGAACGCACCAAACGTGCCCAGCGCATAAAGCCCCAGCATGATCCCCGCCTGGGTCAGCGCCCCGACTTCTCCCACCGGAAATAGCACGCCAATCAGCAGCGAATAAACCGGCAAACGCGCCGAGCAGGAGGCCAGCGGCGCAATCAGAATGGTGATCAGCCGGTCTTTGGGACTATCGATCGTTCGCGCCGCCATCACGCCTGGAATGGCGCAGGCATACGAGCTGAGGAAGGGCAGGAACGACTTGCCGTTGAGCCCCACCTTGCTCATCGCCCAGTCCATGATGAAGGCGAGACGCGACATGTAGCCCGTGTCCTCCATGATGCCTATGAAGAAGAACAGGATGAGAATCTGCGGCAGGAAGATGACCACGCCACCGACCCCCGGCACAACGCCGTTCACGATGAGATCACGAAAATCCCCGGCAGACATCAGTCCCTCCACCCAGGTGCCCATCTGGCCGAACCCAGCCTCGATCCAGCCCATGGGACCCTCAGCCACCTTGAAAATGAGGAAGAACAGCAACCCGAGCACGAGCAGCAGGTTCACGAATCCAAGCACCGGGTGCAGCAGCACGCGGTCAATTTTCGTGGTAATGGTCTCGATTTCCTGGTCAGGCCGTTTCAAGACCAGTGCACAGAGCTCTTCGATGTTGCGGTAACGCTCGGCGACGAGTTCGTCCTCCCAGCCCGGAAAGCTTGCTTCCATGCTGCCACGCAGCTGCTGGATGCGCCCGATCTGCGCATCAGCGATGCCATAGTGCGTCGGATCGTGATCAGACAGCAGATACAACGGCTCCAGCAACGAAGCCTTGCTGTGGATGGCTCCCGTCTGACACAAGGCACCGCGGCTTTGTTCCAGTGCGACGCGCACCCCTTCAGGCAATTTTGCGCTCTGCCACTTCGGCGGCGTGAGGTCTTCACGACTCAGGGCCAGCTTCAGCTCAATCAGCCCCTGACCACTCACCGCCTGGGTTTGCACCACCACGACCCCGAGCAGTTCGGACAACTTGGCCGCATCGATGCGCCACTCGCGCTGCACCGCCACGTCGATCATGTTCAGCACCAGAATCGTCGGCAGGCCGAGTTCCAGCACTTGGCTGACCATGTAAAGGTTTCGCTCCAGATTGGCCGAATCCACCACACACACCACCCGGTCCGGGCGCGGCGTTTCAGGTCGGCGTCCCAGCAAAACATCACGCAGCACGGCTTCATCCGGCGAGCGGGCATTCAGGCTGTAAGCACCGGGCAGATCTATCAGCCTCAGTTTCTTACCATGCTGGCTGTAGCACTCGCCGATCTTCTTTTCGACGGTCACCCCGGGGTAGTTCGCCACCTTTTGCTTTAACCCGGTAAGCAGGTTGAAAAGTGTGGTTTTCCCGGAGTTCGGGTTGCCCACAATGGCAATGAGTGGCGGTTCAGTCGTGGCCTGGCTCATGCGGCGGCGGGGGAGATGGCGATGAATGCCGCCTCATGATTGCGCATGGAGAGATGCGAGCCGCGCACACAGATCTCGATGGGTTCGCCCAGCGGCGCACGACGCGTCACACGGACACGGGTTCCCGGGACAATGCCCATTTCTCGAAGCCTTGTCAGCCCCGAACGCCCGGTGGGCATGGCTTGGACGATGGCATCTGTGCCAACAGGAAGTTCAGCAAGGGTGGCGGCGTACATGAAAGTAAAACGGTCCTGCAACTGAGACTCTGTCGCAGAACGTCGATTCAGGTTAACAAGAACTACGATTCTGGCAAATGCGGACTTAATGCAGATTTTGCGCGTGGTCGGCTCGCACCAACTGTTTGAGCCCCCTTGCCACAGGGGTTGCACCGGCTCTGAATGCCGCTAGTCTGCGCGCCCTCGAAATTATGTGGAAAGGCCGTTTTGCTCAGGAAACCAGTGCTCTCGTTCAGCGCTATGGAGAATCTGTGTCGTTTGACTGGAGGCTCTACCCCCATGACATCGCCGGTTCCATCGCGCATTCCAAAGGCCTGCTCAAAGCGGGCATTTTGACCGCCGAGGAGCAGCAGCAGATCGAAACCGGCCTGCTGGCCATCCGCCACGAGATCGAATCAGGAAACTTTGAGTTCAAGGAGTCGCTCGAAGATGTCCACATGAACATCGAGTCAGAGCTGACCAAGCGCATCGGCCCCGCCGGTGCCAAACTCCACACCGCCCGCAGCCGCAATGACCAGGTGGCCACGGACGTGCGCCTTTACTGCCGGGCGGAAATCACCCGCATCCTCGATCTCATCTCCGCCATGCAGGCCGCTCTCATCGAGTGCGCCGAGCGCGGCAGCGACACCGTCATGCCCGGCTACACCCACCTCCAGCGTGGCCAGCCCGTCCTCTTCGCCCATCATCTCCTGGCCTACGTGGAAATGCTGTCTCGTGACTCCGATCGCCTGACAGATTGCCGCAAACGCCTCAATGTCATGCCCCTCGGCTCCGGCGCCCTGGCCGGCAGCACCATCATCATCGACCGCGAGTTCGTGGCTCAGCAGCTTGGCTTCGCCTCGGTGACGCAGAACTCCATGGATGCAGTCAGCGACCGCGATTTCGTCGCCGAACTCCTGTTCGCCATCTCCCTCCTCGGCGTCCACCTTTCCCGCCTGAGCGAAGACGTGATCCTCTGGGCAAGCGCCGAATTTGGCTTCGTAACCCTCAGCGATGCCCACACCACCGGCTCGTCCTTGATGCCGCAGAAAAAGAACCCGGATGTCGCCGAACTCACCCGTGGCAAGTCCGCGCGCCTGATCGGCAACCTCATGAGCATTCTCACCCTGCTCAAAGGCCTGCCGATGACCTACAATCGCGATCTGCAGGAGGACAAGGAACCCCTCTTCGACTCCATCGACACCATCCACATCGCCCTCCAGGTGTTCACCGAGATGATCACCGGCATGGATGTGAATCGCGCCAAAACGACCGCCGCAGCAAGCGATCCCATGCTCCTGGCCACCGATCTGGCCGACTACCTCGTCAATCATGGCGTCCCCTTCCGTCAGGCCCATGAAGTCATCGGCAAACTCGTGGCCTACTCCATTGAGCAGCAGCGCGCCTTTGGTGACATGACTCTGGAGGAATTCCAGCGCTTCTCCCCGGCCTTCGCCGCCGATGTGACCGCCTGCTTGAACCTGGAAACCGCCATGGCCGCTCGCAAGGGCATCGGTGCCCCTTCGCCACAGAATGTGAAAGCGCAGCTGGCCCGCTGGCGCAAAGCCTTGACCCCTGAGTGACCGGCATGCAGATCCCGGATTTTGAAATCTACACACCTGGGGCCGAGTCGGGCTGGCAGAAAACCCGCAGCGAGGCGCTGTTTGCCAACCCTCACGTCGGTGTCGAAAAAGCCTTTTTCACAACCCCCAGCCGCAAGTCCGAAGTCCCCTGGATGGTGGTGAAACGCAAGGCCGCCGTGGCGATCGCCCCCGTTTTGGAGGATGGCCGTTTCGTCATGGTTCATCAGGAGCGCCTGCCGGTGATGCAGACCATGTGGGAATTTCCCGCCGGTCAGATCGACTCGGCCGTGACCCGTGAGTCCATCATCCACACCATTCAGAATGAACTGCGTGAGGAGTGCGGCTGTGCCCTCCACCCGGATCTGGGCACCCTCCAGCCCCTCGGCTGGTATTTTCCTTCGCAAGGTTTTACCGACGAGATCGTTTATCTGTTTACGGCGAAGCCCGTGTGTGTCGTCAGCCGTCCTGAACCGGACGGAAGCGAGCACATCAGCGACGTGCGGTTTGTTAGCGCGGGAGAACTGCGTGGGATGATTGCTGCCAATGTGATCACCAACGCCCTGACGCTGGCTCTCTTCGCGCGGATCGCGGCCCAAGGACTGCCGTAGTCCTGCGCATCCGTAACTCCCCTTCCCCCCCCTCTCATTCCCATGTGGTCCGGCCTGCTCCAAAAAGTATTCAAAGTTCGCGAAAAAGTCGCCATGAACCTCGGCGGCAAAGGCGATGAGGAAAAACCCTTCCTCGATCACCTCGAAGACCTGCGCAAAATGATCGTGCGCATCGCCATGACGCTGCTGGTTTCCACGCTCGTCACGTTCTGCTTCTACGACAAGCTCTTCGAGATCATCAAGTACCCCCTCTGGGCCACCGGCGTCATCAAGACACCGGAAGAACTCAAGGCCATGCTGCAGATTCTGACACCCCAGGAAGGCTTCCTCATGGTGATGAATCTGTCCTTGATCGCAGCGGTGATCCTCGCGTTTCCGTTGCTGCTGTTTTTTGTCCTGCAGTTCGTCCTGCCGGGATTAAAACCGGCGGAAAAGAAGGCCATCTTCCCCGCCATCGGTATTGGCGCGGGTCTGTTCCTGCTCGGGGCCTGCTTCGCATTCTACGTGGTGCTGCCCAAGGCCCTGGAATTCTTCTACACATTCAATGAAAGCCTCGGCATGTCCAACGGCTGGAGGCTCGATGGCTACGTGAAGTTCGCCACGCGCTTCATCCTGCTGTTCGGCGTCGCGTTTGAGCTCCCAGTCATTGTCATGGTTCTCGTGAAGCTGGACTTCCTGAACTACAAGCTGATGAGTACCACGCGCTCCTACGCCATCGTAGCCATCGCGATTTTCGCGGCCATCGTCACCCCCACGCCGGATCCCTTCACCATGCTGGTGCTCGCCGGCCCTCTGTATGTCCTCTATGAGACCTGCATCTGGCTCGCTTACTTCATGGAGAAGAAAGACCGTGCGGCCTACCCTGAGTACTACGCAGACATCGACAAGGATGCGAAGGAACTGGAGCAGCCAGGCGCAGACGACTGGGACAACGAGAACTACAATCCCTGGTCCTCAGGCGACGACGATGAAGATGACAAGGACGACTACCAGTCCCCTGCCGCCAAACCGTCCGCTCCGCCACCCGAGGTCGAAAAACCTGACGTGGAAAACCTTGGCGAAGACCAAAGCTCGAAGATGCCTGATGAAGATCCGGCAGACCTTCCGCCCCGGGAAATGACTCTGGAGGAGCTCGCCCGTGAGGATGAGAAACGCTCCAGTGAGCCGCCCAAGGATTCATAACACCCGGCGGACTCAGTGAATCAACATGCGGAGGCACAGGCGAACAGCCTGTGCCTCTTCAGCGTTCAGAAGACGTATTTACAATCTCGGATTCTCTTCATCATTCAGAGCCCGCCACCACTATCGCCGTGTCTCTTCAGCGCTCGGGAGCGCCCTCACAATCGATCACCAGCAGACACGGAGCATCAGACTGAATGTCGAGCCTTCGCACAAGCAGGCGTGCAAGGTAGGACTTCCCCCATTCGCTTTCCCGGTTCATGAATCGCCCCAGCGGCGTGTCACGCTCCACACACGCCACAAAATGCGGCTCGCTTCCAGCCGACACCTGCACATCAAAGGTGATGTATCGCGGCCTCAGCTCCGCTGCAATATCCAGTCCATGGCTGGGCCGCAGGCCCACGTGAAACCACGCGGCCGGCCCCGGTGGTTGCTTCAGAAAATTCGCCAGCGCCTCCGCATGCGTTTCATGCAGCAGCGGCCAGCTGATGCGGCGCTTGCCATCAGCTCCCGTCTCCAGACGAATCAACGCACCATTGGCACACACCGAAGTCACCAGCTTAAACAGCGGCACCGGCTGGCCGCCCGGCAGCGTTTGCGGCAGGCCGGGAATGCGCGAGAGCAGCCTTAGTTCCGTTTTTTTGTCACCCACCGCACCAAACTGTGCTTCGATCTCCGCGCTGTATTTGGCGGCATCATGAATGCACGCAGCCCGGCGTTCAGCGGTGTCAGCAGCAAAAAATTCCGTGACTAATTGTTTGGCGTCCGCTGTCACCGCCCCCACATCTGGAGCAGGTATCACAGCACGGGCAGTCTGCGTTTTGGGCACCACCGGATCAATCTTCACCACGGTTGTTTTGACGGAAGTTGGCGCCACATCCGCAACGGGTTTGACCACGGGTACGTTGACGCTGTCCCACCACAACCAGAGCGCGCCTCCGCACACGACGCTAAAGGCCAGCAGGATGAACGCCCCGCGCCATGGTGACCTGCGCAAGTGCGGCGGTGTCTTGAACTCCTCCGCCGGCGGTGGCGGCGCCCCCGTGGGCATCAGCGCTTGGGAATGCTGCAACGTCTGGCGTGCCGTGAAGTTCGCGGGTGCCTGAATCGGCGGCGGGGGTGGCCATGCCGCTGGCTGAGAAAGGGCACGGATTTCCTGCTGCGGCGCAGCAGGCATGCTTGGCAACGGCTGCTGCTGGGACACTCGCCGCCGCACCTGTGCCACCCCCGCCATCTGGGCCTGCGTCCCGAAGTGGCTGCGCAGCGCATTGTGCGCACAGTGCGGGCACTGCACCATGCCCTCCATGCTTTGCTGCATGGAGAGAAATGCCTGGCCGCAGGCCGGGCAGATCAGACTGGCTGTGGTGCCGGGATTCATCGTGCGCAAAAAACTTAACGCATGTGCAGCTTCTTGCGCGACTTGATTCCAGCAATCCGCCACAACAGCGGTACGAACTCAGAACTTTCTGGCGCAGACAGCTGCATGCAGTAGATTTTCCTTTCGCATGAGTCGCCCTAATGATGATCTGAAACCCATCCCCCGCCATATCGCCATGATCATGGACGGCAACGGCCGTTGGGCGAAAGAGCGTGGTCTGCCGCGAACCGAAGGGCACCGAGCCGGAGCGGAAACCGTACGCCGTGTCGTGGAGGGTTGCAGCGAGATCGGCGTCGAATTCCTCACCCTCTACGCCTTCTCTTCAGAAAACTGGAAGCGCCCCAAACGTGAAGTCGAGGCTCTGATGAAGCTGCTGGAGATCTTTTTGCGCGGTGAACTGCCGCTCATGATGAAGCAAAATGTCCGGCTCCAGTCCATCGGCCGCCTGCATGACCTGCCCCAGTCCTGCCAGAACGAGCTCCACCGCTGCATCGAAGCGACCGCCCAAAACACCGGGCTCACGCTGATTCTGGCCCTCAGCTACGGGGGCCGTGAAGAAATCATCGACGGCGTGAAAAGCCTCCTGCAGAGCGTGGAGAGCGGCCACCTCGACAAGGCCATGATCGATGTCGAAATGTTCGGCAAGCATCTCTACACCCGCTACTATCCAGATCCTGACCTCCTCATCCGGACTTCGGGCGAAATGCGGCTGTCGAATTTCCTGCTCTGGCAGGTCAGTTACACTGAATTTTACATCACTGAAAAGCTCTGGCCGGACTTCTCCAAAGAAGACCTGAAAACCGCCATCCGTGCCTTTCACCAGCGCCACCGCCGCTTCGGGGGCGTATGACGAATGTTGACCTCTCCCCCAATTGCTGCGATAACGCAGTTCCAACCCAAAATAACGCCCTAATGCCAGACAACCCGGACACCCACCTGATCATCGTGGATCCAGATGCCGACTTCCTCGCATGGGCTGCTGCCCATCTTAAAGCACCGGGCGTTTCCATCAGCACCTTTGAGCGGGGTGAAGACGCCCTGGCCTCTTACGTCAAGAAGCGCGCCGACTTGCTGCTCTCGGAAGTCCGCCTCAATGGCACCACCGGCATCGAACTCCTCAAACGCCTGCGCCAGACTGATCCCCAGTCGATGGTCATCCTGTTCAGCGGCACCGCCACCACCAGCCACGTCATCGAGGCCATGCGTCTCGGCGCCTACGATGTGCTGGGCAAGGAACGCCTCCCCTACGAGCTGCGCACCGTCGTCGAAAGCGCTCTCACCTCCATTGAAGCGCGCAAGGCCACCCGCGCCCAGACTGCCGAGGTTCCCACCGAATCCATTCAGGAAACCATCATTGGTCGCTCCGCGCCCATGCAGGAAGTGTTCAAGCTCATCGGCCGCGTTTCCCGCTCAGACGCCCCCGTCATGATCACCGGAGAAAGCGGCTGCGGTAAAGAACTCGTCGCCGGTGCTATCCACAAATTCAGCCCGCGCGCTCAGAAGGAATTTGTCGCCATCAACGTCACGGCCATCCCTGACAACCTTCTCGAAAGCGAAATCTTCGGCCATGAGAAAGGCTCTTTCACCGGCGCGGTGAACCAGCGTGTCGGACGCTTTGAGCAGTGCGACGGCGGCACTCTCTTCCTCGACGAAATTGGCGACATGCCCCTCGCCGTCCAGAGCAAGCTGCTGCGCGTGCTCCAGGAAGGCCAGTACTCCCGCGTGGGCAGCAACCAGACGCTCAAGACCGACGTTCGCGTCCTCGCCGCCACCAACAAAAATCTCGAAGACGAAGTCGCCAAGGGCAATTTCCGTGAGGACTTGTTCTACCGCCTCAACGTCGTGCGCATCCACATTCCGCCGCTCCGTGAGCGCCGCGAAGACGTGCGCCTCCTGGCCGAATTCTTCCTCCACCGCCTCTCGGCACGCCGTCGCGGGCCGCAGATGCGCTTCACCGATGATGCGCTCGACATGCTCGACGCCTACGACTGGCCCGGCAACGTGCGCGAACTGGAAAACACCATCCAGCGCGCCTGCGCCCTCTGCAATTCGGACGTGCTCCTCCCCTCCGACATTCCCCTCGGCAGCAAAGGTGCCCGCCACATGGATCCGTCGAGCACCGTCACCCGCATGCGCGATGCCCTCAGCATGCTCGTTAGCGTGGCAGAAAAAAGCCCTGATATTGAGCTCCTTCCTTGGGTGGAGCGCGAGCTCTCCCGCCTCGCTTTCCGTCATTTCAGCGAAGATGCCGACCGCACCGCCAAATTCCTCGGCGTCAACAATGAGGCCCTCCAAAGCCACCTCAGCGCACCCGCCGTCAAAAAGGCTGCGATTGAAAGCCCCCTCAGCGCCGCTCCTGCCGCGAAAAAGACCAAAAAGGCCAGCTGAACTGTCCATCGATTCCAGCAAGCCCCGGGTCTTTCCAGTTCGCTCGCTAGACACGTCACTGCCATCACGTTAAACCGTTCCCTCTATGCTCAAACAACTCACACTTACCGCCCTCGCGGCGCTCGCATTCACCTCCGCCCAGGCCGCAGATGACGGTTGGGTCTCCATGTTCAATGGCAAGGATCTCAGCGGCTGGAAGTCCAACGAAGAAGTCCCTGGCGTCTTCACCGTCGAAAACGGCGAACTCAAGGTCAGCGGCGGCCGCGCCCACCTTTTCTACGTCGGCGACAAAGGGGATGCCTCCTTCAAGAACTTCGAGCTGAAGCTCAAGGTCAAGACCACTCCTGGCTCCAATAGTGGCGTGTACTTTCACACCCAGTATCAGGACAAAGGCTGGCCGGAAAAAGGCTACGAATGCCAGGTCAACAGCACCCACACCGACCCCAAGAAGACCGGCAGCCTCTACGGCGTCGTCAACATTCTCGCCCTGCTTCCTGACCAGAAGGAACCCGAAGGCGGCCGGCACATCAAAGTCCCCCTGGCTCCAAGCACGGACGGCGAATGGTTTGACTACAACATCAAGGTCGAAGGCAAGCACATCGTCCTCTCCGTCAACGGCAAAGTCACCGTCGACTACACCGAACCCGAGGGCTGGGACCCCGTCAAAGCCTTGAAAAACATGATGGGCCGCAAGCTCGGCGAAGGCACCATCGCCATCCAGGGCCACGACCCCAAGAGCACCACCTACTACAAGGACATTTCCATCAAGGCCCTTCCTTGATCTGACCTCAGACAGCATTTCCATCAAAACGGGCGTCTCAAACAGACGCCCGTTTTTTGTACTCGGCATGCCTGACACAGGCAGGTCTTTTCAAACATCAGCTCCGCAAAACGCATAGCCCCCCCATATGGACTGCGGTCGCGCAGTGAGGAACGAATGCAGCTACCGCTTTCGACGGACTCGGTGGCACACGCGTACCAGAAAAAGCTCGAATGCGGGAGCCGGTAATCCTTCGCCAGCCGTTCTGCTCACCCACTCCACTAGCCACTCGAAAGCCACAGCTCCGCAGCCGCCCTCCAAAAACACTTCTCATGGCCTCAGGGCTCCAAATGCCGCTCCTTCCAAAATCAGTTCCTCAAACGCACAGCCCCCTGCACCTCCAGCCAACTAGCCCGACGATTCATTTGACGGCGGGCGCAGCGCTGCACACCTAGCAGCATGCTCCTCAACCACGGCATCCATCTCGGCTACTGCACCAACATCCACCGCGGCGAAACGTGGGAGGAAACCTGGAGCGGCCTCAAGAACTACACCCTCCGGGTCAAGGATCGCGTCAGCGGCGGCAAGCCCTACGGCATCGGTCTCCGCCTCAGCCAGCAGGCGGCTGTGGAACTCAGCGCTCCAGGAAAAATCGACGAATTCAAAGCCTGGCTGGAGGCCAACGGCTGCTACGTTTTCACCATCAACGGCTTCCCTTACGGCTCCTTCCACGGCACCCGGGTCAAAGAACAGGTCTTCCTGCCGGACTGGACTTCCCCAGAGCGCCTCGACTACACCAACCTGCTCTTCGACATCCTGGCCCAGCTGCTGCCGCCCGGCGTGAGCGGCAGCGTCAGCACCCTGCCTGGCTCCCACAAGACCTTCGGCGTCGGCGCCGATGAACTGCAGGCCATTTTCACCAACCTGCGCCTCTGCCGCGAGCACATCGAAAAGGTCGCCACCAAGAGCGGTCATGACCTGCATCTCGGCTTGGAACCTGAGCCACTCGGCCTGTTTGAAACCAGCGGAGAGACCCTCAAGTTTTTTGGCCTCTACCTCGACCGCAATCCCGGTGACCGCGACTTTTTCAAGTTCGTGGGCCTGAATTACGACACCTGCCACCTCGCCATCGAGTTCGAAGATGCCGAAAAAGCACTGTCGCGCATCACCGGGGCCGGCATTCGGCTCAGCAAGCTGCACTTCAGCTCGGCGCTCAAACTGAAGCCGACTCCGGAAAATATCGCCCAGCTGCCCGCCTTCGATGAACCGGTCTACTTCCACCAGGTCATCGCCAGCTACGGCAAGGATGAACCCCTGCGCCGTTTCAAGGACCTGCCCGATGCCCTGCAGTTTGCCCAGGCCAATCCAGGAATCCTCGGGGAGGAGTGGCGTGTGCATTTCCACATCCCCATCCATGCCCAGCCTGGTAGCGGCTTTGACAGCACCCGGGATCACTTGATCGGTGCCATGGACTGGCTGGCCAAAAATCCCACCAAATGCCAGCACATCGAGATGGAAACCTACACCTGGGAAGTCCTTCCACTGGAAATGCGCAGCGGAGATGTGGTGGATCAGCTGGTGCGGGAATACGATTGGACTCTGGCAGAGATGCGAAACCGGGCGCTGGCCCCCGTTTGAGAGGGAAAATCCCCTTGCACCGGGGCTCATCCATCGGAAGTCTGGCACTCCCAATTTCCCCACATGCAATCCCTCTGGAACGACCAAGAAGCCGCCACTTTCGGCACCGATCTGCTCGGACAACGCGTTTACACTTCCCGTCTGCTCGGCCGGAATCCCGCCCTCGTCCTTCACGGCGGCGGAAATACCTCAGTCAAGGTCACGGAGCAGGACTTTTTCGGTGATCCGGTCAATCTCTGCTACGTCAAAGGCAGCGGCTGGGATCTCGCCACCATCGAGCGCGCCGGATTCTCCCCTGTCCGCATGGAGGCTCTCATCAAGATGTCCAAACTCGCCACCATGAGCGATGAAGACATGGTGCTGCAGCAGCGTGCGGCCATGACCAACCCCAACGCGCCCGCCGCCAGCATCGAGGCGATCCTGCACGCCATCCTGCCCTTCAAGTTTGTCGATCACAGCCACGCAAACGCCATTTCCGCCCTCACCTGCAACGCCGACGGCGAAGCCCGCGTGAAGGAAATCTACGGCAATCGGGTCATCATCGTCCCCTACGTGATGCCAGGCTTCATACTCGCCAAGACCATCGCCGACCTCATCGCTGGCCGCGATCTGCGCAAAGAAGGCATCCAGGGCATGGTCCTGCTCAAACACGGCCTCTTCACCTTCGATGACGACGCCCGCAAAAGCTACGAGCTACACATCGAGATGGTGACGATGGCAGAGGACTACCTCGCTAAAAAAGGTGCCAAGGCAGCCACGGCGGCAGCCACCGAAGACCTCATGGCTTTGGCAAAACTGCGCCAGGCCGTCTCCAAGCGCCGGGGTTTCCCACAGATCACCCGCCTCAATGCGTCCCCGGAAGCCGTGGGATACGCCAATCTCGCCACCGTGGCCGATTTCGGCACACGCGGCCCCCTGACCCCGGATCACAGCATCCGCACCAAGCGTGCCCCCGCCTTCATCGGCGCAGACCTCGATGCCAGCGTTCAGCAATACGCAGACGACTACGCGGCTTACTTCCAGCGCCACGCCAGCGGCCAGACCATGCTCGATCCCGCCCCCCGTTTCGCCATCTGGCCAAACCACGGCGTCGTCAGTTTTGGCGACACCCTGAAGGACGCCAAGATCGTCGCCGACATCGCTGAATCGACCGCTGCCACGGTGCAGCTCGGCGAATCCGTCGGTGGCTGGCAGCCGCTGCCTGAAAAGGACATCTTCGAAATCGAATACTGGGATCTGGAGCAGGCCAAACTACGCAAAGGCCCCGCACGCAAGGTACATCAGGGCAAAGTCGCTCTCGTTACCGGTTGCGCCGCCGGCATTGGCTTCGCCATCGCTGAATCACTCGCCGAACAGGGCGCACAGGTCGTCGGACTCGACATCGATAAAGACATCCCCGACATCATGAAGAAGATCGGCGGCATCGGCATCGTGGTGAACCTCACCGAAGACCAGCCCGTGCAGGACGCGATTGATTTCACCGTCCGTGAGTTCGGCGGCATCGACATCGTCGTCAGCAACGCCGGCATCTTCCCGAAAAACGATCACCTTGATGCCATGGCCCAGGGCGACTGGGATCGCACCATCATGATCAACCTCACCAGCCATCAGAAGCTGATGAACAAGGTCATCCCCTTCGTGAAGCAGGGCATTGATGCCAGCATCATCTTCGTCGGCAGCCGCAACTTCAAAGCCCCCGGACCCGGTGCCAGCGCCTACTCCTGCTCCAAGGCTGCGCTCACCCAGCTCTGCCGCGTTGCCGCCCTCGAACTCGCGCCAAACAAAATCCGCGTCAACATCGTCCACCCGGACGCCGTCTTCGACACCAAGCTCTGGACCCCCGAAGCCCTGCAAAAGAGCGCCACGCGCTACGGCATGACTGTCGAGGAGTACAAGACCAAAAACCTCATGAAGGTGGAGATCAAGTCCAAGGACATCGGCAACATGGTCAGCGCCATGGCCAGCCCTCTCTTCGCCAAAGTCACCGGTGCTCAGATCCCGGTGGACGGCGGGAATGACCGCGTGATTTAATCTTTAGCATTAATGCTCTCATGAAGGCAGACCATCAGCGTGCTTGGACGCTGATCAGGCATCTGTATCCGCAGCTTGATCTGGATCAGCTTTGCTTCAGCGAGCATTCACTGCGCTTTGAGCTGGGCGATGTGCAGCCCAATGGAAGCACCCGGCGCATTGAGCAAGCGGTGGCACGGGGAGCGGCCTTGTTCGAGAGCTGCTTCACCGAGGACATGGAACTCGTGGTGTTAATTCAGACCTGGGACAGCGGTCAGGAGATGCTTCCGACCACGCCCGCCGGATACTTGGAGCAGATGATTCCTGAGATGGAGGGAAGACTTGTGATCCTTCCTCTGATTGACGCCGGTGAAGGAGACATCTTCCAGCCCGAGACCAGCATCATGCAATTGGCAAAGTCCCGGTTGAATGTGGAGGGCATTCTCCGTGGCAAGGCCAATCTGGAGATGGGCCGCACCCCATCGATCAACCAATCTGTTTGCTTCGTAGGCATCAAAAGTGGCCTGGTGTTTTATATGTACGACGACCGCGGCTGCTTGATCTATGCTCAGACAAAGCGTGAACTGGCCGCCTTGCGCAGACAGTATGGTGCGTGGCTGGTGTCACCTGGTCGCGTGTGCGGGAATTGAGAAAGGGAAAGTGATCTGCCTAGGCAGACAGGCCGCTGACCCTGCGCATTCGAGCCGGGCTTGATGAGAGCAGCGACAGGGGCGATTGAATCGGCATATCCATGCCACTCCCCGAACTTCCCCTCTCAACTCCCTCGCTCCTCTTCCCGGCTATCTCTCTTTTGCTGCTGGCACATACCAACCGCTTTCTGGGCTTGGCCAGTGTCGTCCGTGGCCTGCATGCAAACTGGCTGACCACCCAGGAGCCCATGCTGCTGGCACAGATTCGAAGCCTGCGGAAGCGCATCCGCATCATCAAGCACATGCAGTCCATGGGCGTGCTGAGCATGATGTTCTGCGTGGTCAGCATGACCTTGCTTTTCTTCAGTCATCAGCCAGGTGGCCAGATCACCTTTGGCATCAGCCTGCTGCTCATGCTGGCATCTTTGATGCTGACCCTGGTGGAAATTCAGATGTCCGGCACGGCTCTGGACCTGCACCTGCAGGACGTGAAATGCCGGGACGAGTAGGCAAAAGAAAAGCCCGGCTTGAGACCGGGCTGATCGTGAAAAGGAAATGGATGACACCAGCTTAGCTGGCGGTGCTCGGATCCTTGATGATGCGGCGCAGCAGCGGGAAAAGAGCATCCTCGCATTCCTTGCGTTTGAAGCGCAGCTGACGCTTCACCAGCGGATTGCCAAACATGCGGTGACTGTCCTGCACACGCCCTTCCAGAATATCAAGCCACATCGCGTTGGACGCATCCAGAGCAGCCGCGAGGCTTTGATCCAAAACCGGCATGCGCAGCACCAGATCCTGCGGACGGATGATTTCATCCAGCAGATCGGATGAAACGGGGCCGTCTTTCAGACTCACCACCACAATGGAAGGAGCTTCGCCAAAGATGGCCGAGCGCCACTGCTTGATGGCCGGCAGAGTGGCCGCCTTCGCTGTCACAGGGTGAATCGGCAGCCAGTGCAATCCGTCATCTTCCCGCAGACTCTGGATGATTTCAGGGTTCAGATCACGCCCCAAAATGTCCTGGCAGCTCGCTGGCAGATCCGCCAGAACAAGCTTCCCATCCATCGCAGTTTCCACGATACGACGCATGGAATCCACGTTGTCGATGGGCATGGACTCGATCTTGTTGGGTGAAATCTTCTGAAAATCCCGGTTCCCAAGAGCATCGCAGTCGAACATGGCCACGTCATCACGCGTCTCAAAGTTGGCAAGTTCGTAAATAAGGCGGGCAATGGTGCTCTTGCCTGTGCCTCCGCTGCCAGCGGTGATAAGGATCATCTTCATAGGGTGTTGCGGTAGCTTATCGAGTGATTGGTTAAAAGGAAAAATGGAAGATGATTGCATACTTTCTTCCACCTGAGGAGTTTGCGACTCCGTTTCACGAGGGGAAGGTGACAATATCGGCACTCGCGGCACTGCCCGTGCGGCAGGCTCTGCGGGTGCAGCGGACGGCGGACTGGTGGTGCGTCCCACCCGCTGAAAGGCATTCCCCAGATAACAAAAGAATTGTCCCGGCAGTTCCCGATTGCCGACCGACTCCATGTTGTAGCCAGACAGACTGAAAGTGCCATCCTGCAGCGTCTGCCAAAGGCGGCTCAGCTGCTCTTCAACATCGCCCCTCAAATCCGAAAAGGGTTTGCCAGGCTCCACCGCTTCCCGGATGACCACCGGGGACCGTCCCAGCGTCAAACAATCCGCAGCAGATTCCAACGCCACAGTGAACTCCGCCAGACTGTCGAGGCGGATGTCCAGCATCTTGGAGTCATTCGCACTTTCCCGCAGTCCCGGAAGGCGCAGCAAAATATGTTCTGGATCCAGCGCCAGCCCCAGTACCGGCACAGCAGCCGCCTGCTCACGCAGGCGATTGTGCAGCATTAACACTTCGATCTCGGTCAGCCGGTGCCGATGAGCCAGCAGGCGGGAAAGCCGAACGGAAATCACAGGCATCCGCGATCCCTCTGTGCGTCCATAAACATGCGGGGTGGTCCTCTGAAACGGCAGCAAAGGATGCCAGCGCTCATTGGCAAAGAGCTGCGACATCATGTTGGAGCCCCTCAGGCCCCGCGTCACGGCGGCGGTCGCCATCAGCATCAAACCTTTGATCTGCCCCAGCGTCAGCAGCGTGCTTCCCGTTGCCTGCCACTCTCGCAGGTGCGTCAGCAATGAAGACGGCACTTTGGCCGCCACGGACGCACTGATGGGCTCTGTCGGATGGCCTTTGATCAACATCGCGCAGACCTGCATCACTCTCGAAGCAATCTCAGCACGCCCCAAGGGCCGCGACTCAAAACGATCCACAAACAACTGCAAAAAGTCCTGCTGCCACAACCCCACCCGGCAGTTCAGCGGATCCACAAAAGAAACCGCCTCAGGCAGGAACGATTCCAAGGCCTCAAGCTCCGACGCCAGCCGCCACACCAGCACACAGGCGATCCCAATCGGCAGCGGTCCCACCCGGCTGCAATACTGCCTCACCACCTCTCCAGGTGCCGTACCGAGCATGACATTCGTCTGCGTCCCCTCATTGAGAATGTCCAGCACCCGCGGCAGTGACGGAAAATACGCCCCCAGCATGGACGACAGCCAGATCGTTTCCGCCCGCTGAAACGACTGCCTCACCAGCCATGGACCACCCTCTGGGCTGAATTCTTCATGCCCAAGTTGTGTGCTTTGAATCGGTACGGATTTCGATTTGATCGGAAGTGCGGTTTTCACGATCAAGGATCGGAGCTGAGACATTACAGAAGGGCGAAGTTGGATTTCAAATTCTAAGCAGACGTTGTTCCATTACACGAATAAGATTAATCAGAAGAAGAAACTTCTGTAACAAATTATGCGGGAAAATCTTGTAAACCCAGTCAATACCCGGGATTTCAGCTTTCAGATCTTCCGCCGCTCCTGGTTTCAATTCAGACGTGAGTAGTGCAAATCACACTCTCAATTCCGAAATCCGGTGCATGACTTCATCGGCCAGGGCTTGATACAGCTCCTTGCCAGACTCCGCGTAGCTTTTCAAATCAGGCTGCCAGAGGTCGCCGACGACAAGGGTGATCTTGGCAGGTCGCAGGGTCTTGGCACCTCGCGGATAAGCCTCATAGGTGCCAAACAGGCGAACAGGCAGCACCGGAGCTTTGCTTTTGGCAATAAAAAGCCCCACACCCGCTTCGGCAGATTGTGGCACCCCGTCGTAACTGCGGGTGCCTTCAGGAAACATGATCACTTTGTTCCCATCACGCAGCAATCGAATGATGTTCTTGAGCGAAGCCGTATCCGGTTTTTCACGATCTACCGCCAGCACCTGCCAGCTCCTCAAAATCTTAGCCGCAAGCGGATGATCAAACAGCGTCTTGCGCGCAAAGGAATAAACCATCTCATCAAAGGCGATTCCCACCAGCGGAGGATCGAGAAAACTGACGTGGTTGCACGCAATGATGGCAGGACCCGAGAACTGCAGTTTTTCCGCACCGACCACGCGGTAATCAAACAACCCATGCGCAAGTTCGCGAAAGACTCGATGACCAAACCAGTAGGAGAAGTTCATTGTCCGTTCTCGGTTAAGAAAGCTGCAGCACCGCGATCACCTGATCAACCGCCTGGTCGAGTGTGATGTGGGAATTATCAATGACCATGGCTCCTGCAGGGATCACAAGCGGGCTGTTTTTGCGCTGTTTGTCAATGCGATCCCGCTCGGCAATCTGATCCGAAAGCCCCTGCGCGCCACGCCGGCTGGCGCGGACCTCCTCGCTGGCATCAATATAAATTTTGTGCGGACTGTCGGGAAAAACCACCGAGCCAATGTCCCGCCCTTCCATGACCAGCGGACCATCGGCGGCCAGCGCACGCTGATAGGCCACCAGCCGGTCACGCACCTCATCAACGCGGGCAATGAATGACACCGCGCGATTGACGGGATCACTGTTGAGCTCCGCATCCGTGAGCGTCCGCCCGGAAATGCAGACCTGCGTTTTGCCGTCCACCACGGGCGATTCGATCACAATGCCAGCCGCAGCGGCGCGCACGGCATCCGCATCCTGCGGGTTCACCCCGGCCTGTAGCACCGCCCACGTCATGGCCCGGTACATGTTGCCCGTGTTGACGTACGTGCGCCCCAGCCGCTGGGCGACAAGGCGCGCAATGCTACTCTTGCCGGAGGCCGCTGGCCCGTCAATCGTGATCACGGAATGCGCCACGCTCATGATTTGTCACGATTCATTTTATCCACCATCGGCTGAGGGATGGCGGACATGACAGGAATCGGACGCGCACCATCGTCCCCGTTCAGAAAGAGATCGAGATGACGCTCAAAGCCCGGATAGGACGTTGAAATGCACTCCGAGCCTTCAAGCGTGGTGGTGCCCTCAGCAAACATGCCCGCAACCAAGAACGCCATGGCGATGCGGTGGTCACCGTAGCAAGGCAGCGTGGCGCCCTGCAGTTGGGCTCCGCCTTCGATCTCCATGCCATCCGGATGCTCGGTCACAGTAACACCCATCAGGCGCAAATTCGAAGCAACAGCAGCGATGCGGTCCGTCTCCTTCACTCGCAGTTCGGAGGCGTCACGGATCAGCGTCTTGCCACGGGCCAGCGCAGCCGCCACTGCCAGAATGGGCAGTTCGTCGATGACATTGGGGATCTCCGCCCCACCGATCACCGTGGCATTCAAATCGCCACCGCGTACCGTGATGTTGCCACGCGGCTCGCCTTCGGAATGCGTTTCCGAACTGGTGACCAGAGCACCCATGCGCAAAAGAACGTTGATGACGCCTGTTCGTGTAGGATTCAGCCCCACATTGTTGAGGGTGATCTGCGCCCCCGGCGTGGCCGCAGCGGCCACCATCCAAAATGCCGCACTGGAAATGTCCCCTGGCACCACGATGTCGTTGGCCTGGGGTTCCTGGCCGCCATAGACGCTCACACAGTCGTCTTCACGCAGCCATTTGATGCCAAAGTGCGTGAACAGTCGCTCAGTGTGATTGCGGGTTGCCACCGGCTCCACCACCGTCGTCTTGCCAGATGCGTAGAGCCCGGCCAGCAGAATGGCGCTTTTCACCTGGGCGCTGGCCACAGGCAGCTTGTAATAAATCGATTTCAAGGGAGCGCCGGTGATCGTGAGCGGAGCACAGATTTTCTCACCCTGCCCGGTGATCATCGCGCCCATCTGACCGAGAGGATCAGCGACGCGTTTCATCGGACGCTTGGAAAGAGAGGCATCGCCAAACAGCTCGGTCTTGAAGTCCTGCCCGGCAAGGATGCCGGAAAGCAGGCGGATGGTCGTGCCTGAGTTCCCACAATCGACGGGCTTTTCCGGCGCTTTCAGTTTCATGCCGTTGCCGGTGATCGCCAGTTTCACGAGACCCACGCCTTCCACTTCCTCCAGAGGCTCCATGGTGGCGCCGAGCGCCTGCATGGCATGCACGGTGCACAGACAGTCCTCGCTGGGCAGGAAGCCATCAATGATGGTCGTGCCCTTCGCGAGTCCGGCAAACATGGCGGAACGGTGGGAGATGCTTTTGTCACCGGGAACGGTGATTTCGGCGGGAATGCTTTTGAGTTTCTTCGACTTGAGGCTGGCCATGATCTTCAGACCGCCGGAAGGAGGTCGCGCAGGGCTTTGGCCTGCGCGAGAAATCGGCGGAGGGCTACTTCGTCCATGCTCTGGAGCATTTCAAGAAGCTCTCGCATGACAGATGAGGCATCTTGCAGGGCTGCCATCACCTCCGTGCGGTTTTGCATCAGAATGCCCGCCCACATGTCCGGGTCTCCTCCCGCCACACGCGTGGTGTCACGAAAACCACCCGCAGAGCTGTCCAGTACCCGGGTGTCCTGGCTCAGGGCCGCCAGCGTCGTCAGCACCGCCATGCTGTGCGGCAGGTGCGAAATGCGCGCCACACAGTGGTCATGCTGCTGCGGCGTCATTTCCTGGATGCGACAGCCCAGCTTGACCCAAAAAGTGCGCAATCTGCCCAGATGCTCCGGCTTGGTGTGCGCGGTCGGCGTCAAAATGCAGGCCGCTTGGTGAAAAAGATCTCCCCGTGCATTCGCCAGCCCGGTGCGCTGGGAGCCTGCCATGGGGTGGCTGCCCAGAAAGGCCGCTTTGGTTTGCATGAAAATCGCCTCCAAGTCCGCCACCACTCCGCCCTTCACACTGCCGACGTCCGTGACGATCAAGTCATCCGACAATTCACATCCGGCGATCTGCTGTGCAATGCCCGGCATGTACTGGATCGGCATGCACAGAACGGCGATGGAAGCCCCCCGTATAACCTCTTGGATATCTTTGCTGGCGATCACCCCGGGAAGCGCTTGCCGGACCTCCTCCACAGCATCTTCACGTCTGGCCCAGACACGGACTTCCAGACCAGGCATGCGCTGCTGGATCGTTTTGGCCAGTGATCCGCCTAGTAGACCGGGACTGAAGATGGCAATGGAACGTTCGACGGACACAAAAAGGATGGAAACGGGACAAATCCGAAAGGCCGCAGACACGGCTCAGTCAAACCTCGGCAGAATCGACCCCGCTCCCGCTCCTAAGTCAGGAGAGGAAGCGGGCGGCGCAGAAGATCAGGGCACACGGAAAATTTTGCCCGTGTAGGGGCAGCGGGCCTTTTGACCGGACTGGAAGTCACGCACGTCAATGGCCTGTCCATTCGGATCAAACGGGCTTTTCACAAAGCCAGGCTTGCCGGTGATACGGGTGGCGAAGGGAATCTCCGCAGGAGCGGGGGCGGCAGGAGTCGGTGTGCTGCCGGGAGGTGTCACTGACACGGGTGGCGGTGCCGTCGTATTTTCGTTCGTTGGAGGAGGAGTGACGTTGTCACCGGTCACAGGAGCGTTGGGATTAGGGGGCTGAACCGCTGCTGCATTGGGATTGGTAAGGTCGACTCCGTCGAAATACTGCGTCTGCTCCTGTGGCACTCCATAGCGGGGCGGTACATCCAAAGAACGCCCACGTCCTCCGCGCCCGCCGGGAGGCGGCGGCGGATTCGGGCCATCGCATGCGGTGAAGCTGGTGGCGGTCACGATCAGCAAAGATGCCTGCAGGAGTCGTTTCATGGCGTGTTGGATGGAAGGAAAAACAGGATCAGGCATTCACACGCATGGGCATCAGCACATACAGGAAATTCGTGCCGCTGCGCAGCACCCCGGGACTGATTTCATCGATGAGGTGCAGATGCACTTCATCCGCGCTCAGATTGCGCAGCGGGGCCATCGCGAATTCTGGATTGAAGGCGATGGTGATTGGGACGCCCTTGTAATTGATGGCCACGGTTTCACGTGCTTCCCCGACATCCGGAGAAGTGGCCACGATTTCCACGCTTCCGGGCGTGAAGATGAATTTGATCGAGTTCGATTTTTCGGTGACCAGCAGGGACACGCGGGAGATGGCCCGGAGAAAGGCTTCCCTTTCCAGCGGAATACGTTCCTTCGATTCACCAGGAATGACCTGACGGTAGTTCGGATAGTTCCCGTCGATGAGTTTGCTGACCAGCAGGCTCTCGCCCAGATCAAAGCCGACCTGTGAACCGGTGACTCGAATGGCCACCTCGCCAGAATCTCCCAGCAAGCGGGAAAGCTCGTTCACGGCCTTCGTGGGCACGATGATGTCGATCTCCTGACTTTGGGGGAACTCCAGTTCCTGCTCCACCATGGCCAGACGGCGGCCGTCCGTGGCCACCATCGTCAGGGCGTTGTCCTTGAAGGCGAAGAGAATGCCATTGAGCACATAGCGCGTTTCGTCCGTGGAGATGGCGTAGCTGGTCTTGCGCAGGCAGTCGCGCAGCACCTGCTGCTCGATGCGGAACTCACGCGCGTCATCAAAACGGGGCAGCGCGGGGAATTCCTCGCTGGTCAGGCCCAGTACTTTGAAATAACTCGGACCACTGCGGATGGAGGCGACGTTTTTTTCGTCGACCTTGACTTCGATTTCCTCGGACGGCAGTTCGCGCACGATTGTGGCAAGACGGCGCGCTGGAAGTGTGGTGGCCCCTGGCTCATCGACTTCGCAGGGAACCGAACAAGTCACGCCGACATCGAGGTCGGTGGTCGTGAGTTCAAGCCTTCCATCCTTCGCCTTGAGCAGCACATTGGAGAGAATGGCGAGTGTGGTACGCGAACTGACCACATGCTGAACCTGGTTGATGGCGTCCAGGAAGGATTCTTTGCTGATGGTAAACTTCATATAAAATGCCTGCTGTGGGTCGATTTGTTAACAAACCCAGATGAAACGGCAAGGATATTGAGCGGAAAAATCCGGGTGTCTAACTGCAATCTGAGTTCCTTCACTTTCGTGGTGCGTTTCATTTTCATGGTGAAGTGGATATTCAGGCCTGTTTCACCATGCCAAATTGCTTGGGGCGGTGCAATCTGAACTACGAGTCGCTTTTAAGGCTCGTCAATCTTCTGTTTGCATTCCAGAGCCGTCGGGTCTCAAACTTTGGAAATGGCTGGCTGCGGTTCAATGGGTCACCAGCAGTTCAACTGCACGGGATTTGGTGGAGCATAGCGGGTTCGAACCGCTGACCTCCTGCATGCCATGCAGGCGCTCTACCAACTGAGCTAATGCCCCGGAAATTAAAAAAAACCGGCTCCCCTGATTTGGGGAGCCGGAGACTAGCAAAGAGCTCTGTTTTGACAAGTGCTATTTCTTCTTCTTCGCATCACCAGCTTTGGTGGGAGCGGAATCCTGCACGGTTGGGGCTGCCGGAGCTGCGCCTGCCTGTGGCTTCGGAAGCTTTTCAAAGATCTTCTTCGCTTCGGCGATTTCTTCAGGCTTCATCTTGCCTTCGAGCTGCTTGATCACGTTGGCGGTGACATCCATGTCAGCCTTGTTGCCGCTCTTCTTGGAGACTTCATCAGCCTGATTGGCATAAGCCCAGGCACGGGGAAGTTCAGGAGTGCCGGGAACCACACCGACTGCATACAGGTTGGCGAGGCGAAGCATGGCCAGTGCCACACCCTGCTGGGCTGCATCGGCATAGAGGCCTGCGGCCACCATGCGGCTCTGACGCACGCCTGCACCCTGTTCATAGAGGATGCCAAGAGCAATCTGCGCAGGGGCGAAGCCCATGTCAGCTGCACGCTGGTACCAGCCTGCGGCTGCCACCACGTCCTGAGCAACACCGGTTCCGTTGGCATAAAGGCCAGCAAGACGGTTCATGGCCTGGGCGATGCCAGCCGTGGAAGCCTTCATCAGGAAGGTGAATGCCTTGGCAGGATCTTTGTCCACCACCGTGCCGGTTTCATAATACACGCCGACGTTGTAGAATGCTTCGGCAAGGTTGTTCTGGGCGGCAAGACGATAGAGGTCGAGGGCGCTCTTTGGATTTGGCTGGATCAGGATGTTGTCCTTGTTGTCGCGAGCACCTTTAGGGTCTTTGATGATGCCGGTTTCGAAGGCATTGCCGAGGCGGAAGAGTGCCTGGGGGTCATTGCCATTGGCGGCCTTGGTGTAGTAGTCGAAAGCCTTGGTCACGTCCTGCTTCACATCAGCGCCATCAACGCCGACACCGTTTTCATAGATCTGGCCAAGAATGCGGTTGGCAGCGGCAAGGCCTTTTCCAGCGGCTTCTTCAAACATCTTCAGTGCGGCAGGCACATCCTTCTGCACCAGCTTCGGGCTTTCCTTCGTGTCAGGGTCGCCATTCAGAAGACGGGCACCATAGGTGCTCAGGGCAACTGCGCTGCCCTGCTTGCCGGCTTCGATGAGGTATTCGAGCGCCTTCTTCTGGTCCTGGGGAATTCCTTCCACTCCGGCGGAGTAGATCTGTGCCAGACCGAGAGTGGCTTCGCCGTCTCCTGCCTTTTCACCTTTTTCCAGAAGCTCCTTGGCTTTCGCTGGGCTCTTCTCCACCACCACAAGACCCTTTTCACCTTCGGTCACGCCCTGCAGGTGAAGCTGGGCCAGCATGCGACGGGACACTTTGTTGTCGGCAGCTTCAGCTTCCTTGATCAGCTTGATGGCTTCCTTCACGGCATCCGGATTCTGCGCACCAGCCTGCATCAGCACCTGGGCGAGTTCGGATTTGGCGAGGATCTGTCCTTTGTCGGCGGCCTTGCGGAACAGAGCGGCGACTTCGTTGATGTTAGCACCGCTGAGCACTCCCCAATGGGCAAGAGCATAGACGGCGTCCTTGTCATCCTTCTGCGCCAGTTCGCGCACTTTCGCGACGGCGTCATTGAAGGACTTGTTGACATCTGGGCCGGCGCCAGGGTTCGCCTGAACTTTGTCCTGGTCAGCCTTGAGGGCTGTGAGGATGTCCGTGAACTCTTTGGAAGCTCCTGGCATTTCGGCAGTGTCGATGCCTGCGACCGCGACGAGAGCCGCGAGTTTAAGTTTGAGTGCTGTAAGTAACATAGGTGGTTGTGATTTGGAGGGGCGTTTGACCCGGTAGTTCCGGAGGTGTTCAGTTTTCGACACGACCAAAGACACATCAAGCTTTTGATGAAAGTATATTATTGGGTCGCACAAATTCTCACACACAAAATTCTGAGGGGGTGCCGTTGACGCGGTTTTTTCAAAACACCCGAAATCACCCCAAAAGACGCCAAATCTGACGGCATCACGATTGAGCACGCCATTGACGCAAATCCGCAGCCCTCCATCCTGAACGTCCTCCATGGCCGAAAATTCCACTCCCAATACGACAGCAGAAACACCTCCAAACGGTGCTGCTGAGCCTGCCAAAAAGCGGGAGAACTTCAAAAAGAAAAACGAAATCCCCACCGCAGAGGAGCTCCTCGCTTCCTTCAATCGCGCGCTTCCTTTCAGTGACGAAGCCGAAAAAGGTGTCCTCTCCTGCCTCCTGCAGGATCCCCTCGAACGCCTCAGTGACTGCCGCGTCAATCTCCCTGCACTGGCCTTTTATCACGACGCCAATCGCACCATCTACGAAAAGCTGCTGGAGTTTTACGACAAAAACCTTCCCATCGATCCCGTCACGCTCACTCATGCGCTGCGTGAGCAAAACCTCCTCGACAAGGTCGGTGGGGCAGCCGCCATCTCGGAACTCTTCGCCTTCGTTCCGATCCCCTCGCACTTCCCTTATTATAAGAAGATCGTCCTCGATAAGCACATCCTGCGGGAGCTTATCCACGCCAGCTCGCTGAACATCCATCACGCCTACGAGCACGGCAAAGAGCAGATGGACGAGAACATCGACACGCTCATCGACCATGCCGAACAACGGGTGCTCGCCGTCCGTGAATCCGTCGGTGCCAAGGAGGGCATCAAGTCCCTTTCCACCCACGTCATGGACGCCATCGACAGCATCCAGTACATGCTGGAGCATCCCGGCCAGCTGCGTGGTCTGTCCACCGGTTACAGCAAGCTCGACGCCATGAGCTCCGGCCTGCAGGGCGGTGAAATGTTCGTCATCGCTGCACGTCCGTCGATGGGTAAAACCTCCCTCGCGATGAACATCGTCGAGCACATCGCCGTGGACTGCAACACCCCCTGCGTCGTGTTCAGTTTGGAAATGAGCGCCACCATGCTCGTTCGTCGTCTCCTCGTCTCCCGCGCACGCCTCAGCATGCAGGACCTCTCTCGTGGTCTCCTCTCCCGCGCTCAGCAGGACGCCCTCGCCAAAGCCACACGCGATTTGCAGAAGGCGCAGATCTTCATCGATGAAACCCCAGGTCTCGACATCATGGAGATGCGCGCCAAATCACGCCGCCTCAAAAAGCAGCACGGCATCCAGATGATCATGATCGATTATCTTCAGCTCGTGACCTCCCAGAGCCGCCGCGCCAAGGACAACCGTCAGATCGAAATCGCCGAAATTTCCGCCGGTATCAAAGGCCTCGCCAAAGAACTGAACGTCCCCATCATCGTCCTCGCCCAGCTCAACCGCGCCGTCGAATCCCGCAAAGGCCAGCGTCCCGTGCTCTCCGACTTGCGTGAGTCCGGTTCCATCGAACAGGACGCCGACATGGTCGGTCTCCTCACCCGCTCCGACTACGCCGGCGCCAAGATGGAAGTCGAAGACGAAGAGGCCGAAGAAAAGAAAAAGGGCGAGGCCATGCTCATCCTCGCCAAAAACCGAAACGGCCCCACCGACGACGTCCTCCTCCGCTTCATCGACCACGCCATGCGCTTCGTCGAGCGCGCCGAAGAAGAGGGCGGCGGAGGCGGCTAAAGCAGCCTTGTTCCTGTGGAACAAGGGCAGCTCCTCGCCCCCTGCCCGCTTCACATCGACCACACCATGTGTTTGTCGAGTGCAGCGAAGAAGCAGAGTCGCCGTAAAGGTTACTTCTTCAGCAGATCACGGATCTCCGTGAGCAGCACGATTTCAGCAGGCGGAGGAGGAGGCGGCGCGTCCGCTTCTTTTTTCCGCGTCAGTGCCATCAGTTTGTTGATCGGTTTGACGATCACAAAAAACACGACCGCCGCCGTGATCAAAAAGCTGATGACCGCCCCGATGATGCTGCCGATATCGAGCTCGATAATCTTTTTCACCGTGTCCATGACCGGCGTCCCATCGGCCTGCACCAGCGGCTTGCCATCCGCTCCCATCTTGGCCACTTGCAGGCTCACCTCCCGGAGAGGGATCGTCAGCTTCGGACTTGGACCTCCGCCAAACAGCGCCAGAAGCGGCTCAACGATTCCTTTGGCAAATGCCGTGACAATGCCTGTGAAGGCCGCGCCAATGATCACCCCCGTAGAGAGATCGACGACGTTGCCCTTGAGGATAAACGCTTTGAATTCTTTGAGCATGGCGTGGGAAGGATGAAGTGAATGTGACCGGTTCGTGGAACCGGTCACGTTCTAAACCCATCAGCAGGCATCAGGCCAGCACAAAATGCGCTCACACTTCCTGCGCGACCCGCCAGCTCTCGGCATCCAGGTTCTCCTTGAGATGCCGGTAACTGCTGGCGATGCGCTCACGCGTCATCTTGCCGAAAAAGCGCACCAGCCTCACCAACTTGTCGATTTCCATCTCGGACATGGACGAGTCGTTCACTTTGCTTTGCGCATGGGCCAGCGTGCAGCCCCAAACAAACAACTCGGCGCCCACATCCACAAAGTGGCCCAGTAGCACCTGCCGCTTTTCCAGTTTGGGACCATTAAGAGCCATCGCAAGGAACAGCCGCCGCGCCAGCACCCGGCTCTGCCGGGCGATGTCATCGAGCTCGAACTGCAGGGATGGATGCAGCAAATCCCTCGCGCCTCCAGCGCCCAGCGGCAGCCACTTCAGCGGGTACCAGGTGGCATAGAAGCCTGCGGCACGCATGGCAGCTTTGGCACGCACCTTCCACGGTAGGGTGGGATTCACCGCATCTGCCCCGAGATTGAGATGCGGTTCCAGCGCCTCACGCGCGATGAACAGCCGCATGATCTCGCTGCTGCCTTCAAAGATCGTGTTGATGCGGGAATCTCGGAACAGACGCTCCACGGGTTCGGGCACGTCCCCGCGTGCTTTCAGTGAAGCGGCGGTTTCAAATCCACGACCGCCGCGCATCTGCATCGTATCGTCCATGATGCGCCAGGATTTTTCGCTGCCCCAGAGCTTGCCAATGGCGGCCTCAAGACGGACATCGGCATGCTTGTCACGATCCACCATCGCCGAGACATAACGCACAATGCTTTCCATCGCGAAAGTGTCTGCGGCCATGCGGCTGAGTTTGTCCGCGATGGCTGCATGGCGGCCGATCGGCTGCCCCCACTGCTCACGCGAGCGCGCCCATCGTTTGCTGATGTCGAGGCAGCGCTGCGACAAGCCGGTGCATGCGGCAGGCAGAGTGATGCGCCCCGTGTTCAACGTCGTCAGCGCCACCTTGAGGCCGCGGCCGACCCCGCCCAGCACATTCGCCACCGGCACCCTCACGTTGTCAAAATGAATGACCCCGTTGTAGAGTGCCTTGAGCCCCATGAAACGGCAGCGGTGCAGGATCTCTACTCCAGGCCAGTTCGTCTCGACGATGAATGCCGTGGTGGCATTGGGCTTCTCGGGTGTTGGTGTTTTGGCCATCACCACAATCAATCCGGCCTTCGTGCCATTCGTGCACCAGAGCTTTTCCCCGTTGAGGATGTAGTTCTCGCCATCCGCGTCGAGTCTGGCCGTCGTCTTCATCCGCGCCGGGTCTGACCCCACTTCATTTTCCGTCAGTGCAAAGGCGCTGATCTCCCCTTTGGCGCAGCGCGGCAGGTATTTGGCCTTCTGCTCTTCCGTGCCAAACAAGATGAGCGGCTGCGGGGCACCGATGGACTGATGCGCAGAAAGCAGCGCCGCGAGGTTGCCACAACGGCTCCCCAGCAGCATGGCCGCGCGCGAATAATTCGTCTGCGAAAGCCCCAGCCCGCCATATCGCACGGGGATCTTGATGCCAAAGGCGCCAATCCGCGCCAGTTCACTCAGCAGCATCTCAGGAATCTCACCCTTGGCGTCGATTTCATCAGGATCCGCATAGAGATCCAGCACTCGCTCAAGCCGGTGCAGAAACGCATCTCCCTGATCGTGGTCTTCCCCGCTTTGTTTTGGAAATGGCAGCAGTTTGCCAAAGTCAGGCTCGCCAAAAAAGAGGCCGGCGGCGATTCCGGTGTTGCGTCGTTCATCACGCGCGGCTTCCGCCATTTCGAGCGCGGCACGCTGACCCGCATTCATGCGGGAGGTGTCGATCTGCGTCCTGGCTTCAGGCTTCGATTCTTCCAGAGTAGTTTTCATGGCTTGGTTCTCCAGTTGAGGATTTTAATAATCAATGATGCCCGTATCCCGGGCGAAAGTGATGGGCCCGCCACGGAACGGCGGGTAGCCGGTGCCGAGCACCATGGCCAGATCGATGTCATCCGCGTTGCGTGCGATGCCCTCCTTGAGACAACGCATTGCCTCCTGGCTGATCAGGAGCGCAAGATTCGTCTGGATGCTTTCGTGCCTCGGCAGATCGGCATGAGTCTTGGGCAAGATCTCCTTGCCGTTCTCATAACGGTAGAAGCCCTGCCCCGTTTTCTTTCCGAGGTGACCTTCGTTCACCATTTTGTCGAGAGCATCCGTATGCGGAAAACGATCCGGGAAAGCACTGGCCAGCGTCTTGGCAACATGCGCCGCCACGTCGAGACCAATTTCATCCAGCAGGCGCATCGGCCCCATCGGCATGCCAAACTCCAGCATCGCCTCGTCGATGTCCTTCACTGAAATTCCATTTTCATGCAGCCGCACGGCCTCCATCAAATAGGGCACCAAAATGCGGTTCACCAGGAATCCCGGGCTGTCTTTGACGACCACCGGCGTCTTGCCGAGCTTCTGCACAAAACTAACCACCGTGGCCAGCACGTCCGGTGAAGTTTCTGGCAGCGTGATGATCTCCACCAGCGGCATGCGATGCACCGGATTGAAGAAATGCAGACCGACGACGCGCTCCGGATGGGGCACCGTTTTTGCCAAATCCGACACAGACAACGCGCTGGTGTTCGTGGCCAGAATGGTGTCCGCCGAGACACGAGAGGCCAGATCCGCGAAGATCTTCTTTTTCAATTCCATGCTCTCCGTTGCAGCCTCGATCACAAGATGGTGCCTGTTGAGCGGCACCGGCACATGCGTCGTGCTGATTCGGTCCAGCGTGTCCCGCGCCTGAACCTTGGACACCAGCCTTCGACGCGTGGCATCTGAAACGAGGCCATGAATCCGTTCCAGTCCACGCGCGAGGCTGTCGTTGGTGACGTCCGTCATTAGCACACGGATGCCACGCGAAGCTAAGATATGCGCAATTCCAGCCCCCATCACACCCGCACCGATGACGGTGGCGTCGTGGATGGGCAGCGCCGTGCCGCCTGTGGCAGGTCGCTTGTTGGCTTCTTCGCGCTTGAAAAATAGGTCGATCAACCGGGCCGAATCACGACTTTTGATCAGTTCGGCCACCGCGTTGCGCTCAAGCAGCAAACCTTTCTCAATCTCGCCATGAACTGCGTGCGTGACGACATCAACCGCCTTGGTGACTGAAGGATAAAGCCCGCGTGTCTTTTCGAGCACCTTGCGTTTCGCAAGATAGCCGATGACTGGAGAGAACACATTTTCAAACCGGAACTTCATAACTGGGCGTTTTTCCCTCGCAAGGCGACGGGCCAGTATCTCAAGACGCTCAGCTGGCACCACGTGGCTTACGAGTCCTGCACGTTTGGCGGCAGTGGCATTGAGCAATTTGCCGGTGGTGATGAGGTCGAGCGCTTTGCGCACTCCAATAATCCGTGAAAGTCGTGTGGAACCGCCCCAAGCAGGCAGAATGCCGAGCTGTGTTTCTGGCAGGCCGATTTTGGTGCTGTCGTGATCGCTGGCGATGCGCCAGTCGCAGGCGAGGGTCACTTCAAATCCGCCGCCCATGCAGGCGCCGTGAATCGCGGCAATCTTTGGCACTTTCAACCGGGCCAGCCGGTCAAAAACGGCCTGTCCGAGCCAGATGAGATCATTAACCCGGACATGCTGCATGGTGCGAATGGCCTTGATATCAGCGCCTGCGATGAAGATGCGCTCTTTGGCGCTGCGCAAAACCAAGGCTTTGACACGGGTGTCGTGCTCGATGGTTTCAAGCAGATGATTGAACTCACGCAGGGTCTCTTCGTTCCAGACATTGACGGAGGATTTGGGGGAATCAAAAGTGATCCAGGCGATACCGTCGAAATCGATTTCGTGCCGGAAATGCTTCGGCGGCATTGGATGACCGTGGATGATGTCCTCCAGCACGTGTGGCGGATCGTGGATGATTGAGGGGGAGTTGAGGAAAGTTTTCATGGCTTTGAGTTGGATGAGAATGTTCAGCTTTAAATTCATAATGCTTCGAGGCAGGCCGCCATCCCCTGCCCCCCTCCCACGCAAAGGCTGATCACGGCGCGTTTGCCATCGCTGGCATGCAGTTGATTGAGCGCGGTCTGAACAAGGCGCGCACCGGTGGCGCCAACGGGATGGCCCAGGGCGATGGCTCCGCCGCAGGCATTGATCTTCGCGGGATCGATTTCACCCAGCGGTGATTCCAATCCGGCGCGGCGGGCGCTGGCGGGATCGGCGAGGCATTTCATGACCGCGAGCACCTGGGCGGCGAAGGCTTCGTTGATTTCGAAGACGTCGGCTTCATCCAGTTTCCAGCCGCTGCGATGAAGTGCGGCATCCAGCGCACGCACCGGGCCCAGCCCCATGCGTGCAGGATCACAGCCCGTGGCTGCATAGCTGACAAGGCGTCCCAGAGGCTTCCAATTGTGTGCCGCAGCGGCTTCTTCAGTGGCGACGAGCAAGGCCACCGCACCATCGGTGATCTGGCTGGAGTTGCCTGCAGTCACCGTGCCGGTGACCGTGTCGAAGAGCGGCTTGAGTTTGCCCAGCTTTTCGAGGCTGGAGTCGGCACGGATGCCATTGTCCGTCGCGACAACGTTGCGACCAAAAACGGGTGCGATCTCCTGATTGAGCAGGTGATTCGCCCGCGTGGCGCACAGATGACTGCGCATGGCAAAGGCGTCCTGCATATCGCGAGTGATGCCAAACTCACGCGAGAGCACTTCCGCAGTTTGTCCCATGTTCAAGCTCGAAACGGGGTCCGTCAGTCCGAGTTTAAGGCCGATGACGGGAGCAAAGTCAGACGGGCGGAAATGCAGCGCGGCTTTTGCACGACCGGTGAAATCCCGCGCGCGGCTCATCGCGGTGAATTTTTCAACGGCAGGCCGTGAGAAATAGAACGGCATGTTGCTCATGCTTTCCGTGCCGCCGACCACGAAGACCTCCCCCTGCCCTGCGCACATCTTTGCGTGCGCGAGGGTAAGCGCCTCCAGGCTGGAAGCGCAGTTGCGATGTACGGTCATGGCGGGTTTCGATTCCGGCAGTCCTGCGCGCAGCGCGATGACGCGGGCGATATTCATCGCCTCTGGAGGCTGGCCGACACAGCCAAGGATGGTTTCGTCCACCAGCATCGGATCAATGCTAGTGCGGGTGAGCAGCGCCGCAACAGCGTGACGGCCGAGCTCAACCGCATCGAGATGCGCGAGATCGGTTCCGGCGCGCGAGAATGGCGTGCGCGCAGCGGCAACTATGACAAGTGAGGGAGTTTTCATGGCGTTAGGAGCTGAGTGCCACATGGGTTGCGGCGGGTTGGGCTTTGGGGCGATGATCGACAATTTTCTCCTCCTTCAGGAGGCGTCCGATGCCGAGCTGATCGCGAAGTTCGGACATTGAGTGGAAATGGAGTCCGTTCGGCGTGATCTCCGTGGCTTCGTGAAAGCGGCGAGACACGGCCAGTTCGAGTTCAGATTCGCGCACGCCGAGTTCAGCGGTGAGGTGCAGATGCACCTCGTCCATTTCGAGCGGGTCATCATGGCGCTTGCGCAGTTCGATCTGCCAGGCGGCGATGCCTTTTTGATCATCCAGCAGATGTTCGAGCAGGTTGAAGTTCACCAGTGTGCCCTTCAGCTTGTCCACATGCAGCTCGCGCACTTCACTCACGCGTGAGATGGGGCCCAGCAGGCGCGGACAAGTGCGGCCACAGTTGGGGCATTTTTCCCAGGTCATGCCGCCTTCGGCGATGTCACCTGTTCGATAGCGCAGCACGACGGTGCCCCGTGCATTGAGCGGCGTGAAGACAATCTCACCAGCCTGGCCATCTGGGACGACTTGTCCTGTTTCTGGATTGATCAGCTCTACGATTCCAAGATCGGGGCTCAGGTGGTAGCCGCTGGCTTCGTGAGATTGGCCGACACATTCTGGGAAGGCCATCTTCGCTTCGGTGAAACCATAGGTGGCCATGACATGCGCATCCGGGCTGCCGAGCTGGGTGGCGAGATCGCGCAGGCGGGCACGCAGGCCATCGGCGACTTTCTCACCGCCCAGGACGAGCCTTTTCAACTGGGGCCACTGCCTGCCGGTTTCATAGGCCTCACGCAGCACATGATAAATGAAGGTGGGCATGCCGATGAGGATATCAGGCTGGATTTTGTCGATGAGCCTGATATTGCCGTCGGTGCCGAGGGTTTTGCCGCCTCCGGTGCTCAGCATGAAGGTGCCAAAACCAAGCCCCGCATGGTGTGCCAGCCAGAAGGCCAGATGGGGGGCATAAGGGAAGAGATTGATGTGCTTGAAGTCCCGCTGCGAGCGCCCTGCCAGCATCAAGCGGCTGCCGCTGATGTCGAGATTATGCAGGTCATGCTTCGTGTAGAGAAACGGGACGGGATCCGACGAACGTCCGGTGGTGCTGGTGAGCAGAAGGGGGCGGAATTCCGCCTCCGCCTTATTCTTCGCAGCAGCACGACCATGCAGCAGCGCAGTGCAAATCATGCCGGGTTCACGGCGGAGAACCGCCTCATCCGGAACCAGCACAAAATCGCGCGGGTTGGCGAGATCCTTCTTTGAAGTGAATGGCACGTGGCTCCAGTCCTCGAATGATTTGATGTCGAGCGGCTGGATGTCGTGCTCTTCAAAAACGCGGTGGTAGTGCGCGCTGAAGGGAATCACGCGGTGGTGCAGATAATCACGCAGCTGCTTGAGCTGCCAGTCACGCCATGCCTCATGCGGCGTGGAGTTCCAATCGGGTGTGTGGTGGAGCAATTTCATGGCTGATTGTCTCCTGGTTGAGGTTGGGTTCGGTCTGAAGCAGGGCCCGCATGGCAGGCAGCGCGGCGGTTGCAGCGTCACGACCGGCCTGCAGGTACTGCTCAAAATTCTCGTAATCATGCCACGTCGAAGTGGCAAAATGCGGATGGATGACCACGTCGGCAGCGGCTTCCTCTTTCTTGATGAGGTGGAGCTGCGCGGCCATCAAAGCACGGCGGAAAGTGTCCAGCACGTTTCCGTTGGCGAGCAGGTTTACCTTCTGCCAGAACGTGCGGAAGATGCGCGAAAAGGCGCGGTCAGCAGGTTTGTCGGCCTGCATGAAAGTGTGATCACTATTGGATTCGAATTCTTCCGGTGCAGGCATGACATTCACTGCGATGATGCCGTCGAGATTGAAGCGTTTTTTGAGCAGCTTCACCGGCAGGGGCTCGGAAACACCGCCATCCGTGTAACGCCGACCATTTAGCCTGACCGGAGCACACACAGCCGGAATGGCCGAACTGGCATGCACCGCGTGCGAAACGATGCCGGAATCGAAGACATAGGGCGTGAGGCGATCCAGATCGGTGGCAATGACCAGCAGAGGTTTTTGGAGATCCGCAAAAGTCTTTTCGCCAAGATCGCGTTCGAGATGCTTGCGCAGTTTCTCACCTCGGATGAGCCCTTCTGAGGGCGGGATGATAAAATCCATGAGAGCTTTCAGAGTGGGCCGGTCTTTGATCTCGCGGGCGCGCTCTTCCAACTGGGTGCCACTGAGTCCAGCGGCCCACAAGGAGCCCACGTAGGCCCCCATGCTGCAGCCTGCCAGCGCCGCGATGGAAATGCCTTCCTCTTCGAGCACTTGAATGACGCCGACATGCGCCAGTCCGCGCGCGCCGCCACTGGATAGAACCAAACCGATTCGGGGCGTTTTTCCTCCCCCTGAGCCGTGCTTTGAGCTTTCTTCGGCACGACTCCATCCCCGGAAGGGAAGTTGGAGCTGGGTGTTCATGACCTGCGGGTGTTGTTATCGTTTTAGACCCCTGATGTGAGAAATTGATTCAAAAATAGCGAATCTTTGTGCATAGATCGCATGCCATGAACAATTCGGATCTAAGTCGCATGCTCAAACATGCCGCAACCGCCCCCCCGGCGGCCGTGCCGAGCGCACTGGAGGAAGCGATCATGGCACGCGTACGGGTTGATGATGGCCGGGCCAGACGCTGGCGGTCCTTTGTCCAGTGGCTGCTGATTCTGGCCGCCCTCACGGGCATTGTGACTGCGAGCCTGATCGGGTGGGCACTGGCTTCACGCGATACCATCCATACCACCCCACCCACCATGGAACTGTTTCGCACAGGAAAGCCGCAATGACCTCACGAGTGAAATGGATGCTAATCTCGGTTCTCCTCTCCGCGCCTCTGGCTGGCGGGACCGCATGGCTGGTCACGGACTGGACGCTGCACCGCCATGGTGAAAGCCACGCCCACGATCATGCACCAACAGATCTGCATGCGTGGATGCATGAGCACCTCGACATCACGCCCGAACAGCATGAGAAACTGGAACCGCTAGAAGCGGAGTTTGAAAAGCTTCGCCTGAAATTGAAGGATGATGTGCGCCTGGCCGATGTGGCGCTGGCCCAGACCATCCGTGAGCCCAAAGTGGACGAAGCTGCGATGAATGCGGCCCTGGAGCGGTTGAACAAGGCTCAAGGGGCGCTGCAGAAAGCCACGCTGGATCATTTTTTTGTGATGAAGCGCTACCTGCGTCCCGCGCAGGCCGCCAAACTTCTGGAGTGGACCCATGACAGCCTCACCCGCGATTGATGCACTGCTAGTGCCGCAGGCCGAAGCCTCCGCTGATGATTCAGCGGAGGCTCTGCACCTGCGTGCCGCGCAAGCGGGCGACATGGCTGCTTTTGAATGGATCGTCCGGCAGCATGAAGCGCGGCTTTTCACCTTCTGCTGCCGCTGGCTGCGCTGTGTGGAGGATGCGCGTGAAGTCTGCCAGGATGCCTTTGTACGCGCCTGGCAGGCGCTGCCTGAGTTTGAGGGGCGGGCCAAGCTTTCGACCTGGCTGTATCAAATCGCGCTGAACCTGTGCCGTGACCGCGCCAAATCGCGCGCCTCACGTCAGCGTGAAAATACGACAACGATCAACGACATCGACCAGCCGCTGCCCTGTCCGCAGAATGCCCCAGATGCGAGCGCGGAATGGCAGAGCGAGATGCAAAAACTCGAACGTGGGCTGGCACAGTTGCCGGAAAAACTGCGCACGGCGCTGATGCTCAGCGCCATGGAAGGCCTGAGCCATGAGGAATGCGCCAAAGTGCTGAATTGCTCTGTGCGAGGCACCGAGGGCCGCATTTACCGGGCCCGGCAAATGCTGATGAGTTGGTGGGATGATGAAGGTCAGTGATCCTCCACACCCAAGGCTTTTTCAAGGACCTGCGCGGCATCGGCACGCCAGCCAATGATCGTGCTGGGAAGCAGACCGCCGAAAATCAAAAAAACCACGCAGACGGTCAACGGCCAGCGCTCGCGCGGCAGGGCATCGGGGATGTTGATCACATGCTTTGGCAGCACACCCAGAAACAGGGTGTTGTACAAGCGCAGCAGGTTGATCGCATTGAAGACCGTGGCGACGAGCAGCACGATGCCGGCCACCAGGTGATTTTGCAACATGCCGTGAAATATGAGCTCCTCGGCGCAGTAGCCCAGCGTCCCAGGCAGGCCGACAAGCGCCAGCCCGCAGATCAGAAAAAATGTGGCCAGCCTGGGGGCCTTGGCCGCCAGTCCCAGATGCATCAGCGGATCCTCGCTGCTGCTGACCCGTACCTCCAGGGCACGCACGATGCAGATAAGTCCCGTAGAGGCGGCCGCGACCACCAGCCAATGCGTCAGCGCCCCGGTGATGCCTTCGGCATTCGCACTGGTGATGCCCGCGAGCATGAAACTCGCCTGACTGATGCAGAGGTATGCCAGCAGCCGCCGCGGTTTCTTTTCCGCAAAAGCCCGCAGGCTGGCAATGCCCACCGTGGCCACGGCGGCAATGCTGAGCACGTCAAAGGCATGCCTGGCAGCCTCCGGCAACGCGGCAGCCTCCGTTCGCGCCACCAGCACCACGCCGAGATGGCCGTTGAAGAGCAGCGCCTTGGGCAGCAGCGGCCCGTGCTCGAAGGCCTGCACCACTCCGGCATGCAGGGGAAACAATCCTTTGCGGAAAACGACCGCCAGAATGAGCAGGCCGAAGACCAGTTTCCCGCCATGTGCTAGATCACTGACCGACGCGCTGCCCAGCAGCAGCACGGCTGCAGTCAAGGCCACACAGCTGGCCAGACGGATGCCGCTGGTGAGACGGCTCTCGCTCTGCTCACCAAACATGCCCAGCGCAAACGGCACGCAGGAAAGCCACCAGCCCGCCACCATGGGAATCCAGCCAGCAGCGGCATAAGCCGTCTGCATGGAGAGGGAGATGAGCAGCATTCCGCCAGGAGCTCTTTCTGCCGCATCGCGCCTAGGCGCCAGCACCACGACACAGAGAGTCAGCGCAGCATAAAAGGCCATGGGCACGGCGTTCAGACCATCCGCCAGGAAGCAAGGCAGCAGCGGATCATGCAGCCCCCCCTGCCCCGCAGTGCCTGACTCATACGCGGCAGCCAGGAAGGAGATGAAAGCGAGCACTGCTGCCGCAACCGCAACCCTTCGCGGACGCGCCGCCTTCCAGCATGCCAGCACACCACCCAGCAGGGACGCCAGTGCGATGGTGATGTATGGTAATGAAAGGTGCTCCATGGCGTTTCTCTTGAATCAGGAGACCGTGCTTTCAACCGCCTGTGCGGGTGTATCCCCCGCCGGCTGCTTTTTGGGCGGCTGCGGCTCAAAAATGGCGAGCCAGCGCGCCACCGCCTGGACAGGTGCCACGATCCAGCGCTCCACGATCGCGTCATAAAATCCACGGCCAAGCGCCAGGCGGTAGAGCCAGAGCTGCAAAGCGGGCGACAGCAGAGATTCGTAATGGCTGCCAGTGGGGCTCATCTTTCCACCAGCGGCGGCATGCACCCGGTGATAGTCACGAAGCATGGACGGCGCGCGCAGGAACTGCAGCGTGCGCAGCATGGCATGACTGACCAGATGGATGACAGCAAAGGTGGTCCAGCCTAAGCCGATCTCGACAAAAATAAGGCCGATCTGCGTCTGCGCTGCATAGGCCAGCGAGGTCTTGGCGTCGGCGGAGGTGCGGTGAACGAGCGTGCCGAGAAAGGCTGTGGCCAGACCGGTGATGATGATGAGCCCGGTGGCGATCTGCGACTGGTGAATGAGCGGCTCAATCCGCAGCAGCAGGTAAGCCCCGGTATGAATGGAGATGGCTCCATAAAACACGGCGCTGGAAGGTGTGGGCCCCTCCATGGCCCGGGGAAGCCAGCCCCAGAACGGTCCCTGCGAAGATTTCCCTCCGGCTGCGATCACAAGCAGCACAGCAATGACTGTGCCCTTGGTGCCCTGAATCAGGCTCTGACAGCCAGGCCATTCACCGCTGAACAAGCCCGCCCACGAGGTGGTGCCAAACCAGTGATGCGTCAGGAAAATGGCCAGCAGCATGAACAAATCCGCCACCCTATAGGAGGCGAAGACCCAGAGGGCATTGCGCACAGGCTCAGGCCGATACTGGAAGAACCCGACGAGCAGCACCGAGGTGATGGCCACAATTTCCCAGCCAACGATGAGCAGATCCAGCGAGTCCGCCGTGAAGACGAGGAGCGCGCCAAAAGTGAAAAGGTGCAGCAGCAGGAAGAAGCGGTAAAAACCCGGATCACGATGCAGGTAGCGCACGGAAAAGGAGCCCACGATGCCGGCCAGCACCACGGTCAAGCCCACCAGCGGCAGTGAGAGCCCGTCCACCAGCAGGGACAGCGGATAGCCATAATGCCCCACGGTGAACCAGTCCCCCAGCATCACGCGCACGGAATGCAGCCCCTCCGCCCTCATGCGCCAGCCGGTCATGACCACGAGAAGCGCGAGAAAGGCATAAGCCATCTTCGTGGTCCTCGCCATGGTGCGCTCCGCCACGGTGCCACCCAGCAGCCAGACGGTGCTCAGCAAAAGGAAGAGCACGCCAGGTGTGGCGAGAAGCAGAGGAATCAGGGTTTTTAGAGGCATGAAAACATATGGAATATGGCAGGCTTTTAGGCGGCCCGGGAGTCGATGCGGGCCAGGGCGAGGTGTTCCATTTTGCCGCGATACCAAGCCAGTGAGCTGGCAACTACGGGAAGCGGCTCCTCATTGCCTTCAAGCCTCTCAAAAACACCGTTCCGGTACACCTCCACATGCCCGTCATCAGGGTCCATGGTGGCGAGGCGAATCCACTGGTTGCAGACGATTTCGTTGAGCTCATTGTCTGCCTTGATGACGCGCATCAGACGCTCAGGCGTGGTTTCGACAATGAAGAGGATGCGCACTGGCTCATGGAGCTCGACCGCCTGCGCCGGCAGGCCTATGCACAAATCACCCTGATAACCGTTCATCACGCCAACCAGCCCGATGATGTTATGCGGCAGCTTGGTACCGCTGCCGTAAACATAGTTATCAACAGTGGAGAAGTAATAATCGATGTTGATGCTGTGGCAAACCGGAATCGCCGCACCGACAACTTGTGCCAGCGCTTCATTGGCGGGATCTTTGGTGGCATCATAGGAAGCGAGAAAGGCACGGCGGTCCATGAACAGACCTTTGGTGACCTCACGCCGCCCGACGAAGGCCACGGCGTTGGTGCAGTGGCCATACTCAGGACGCGGCTCGCCGATGTGCTCCGCGCGCTCCTGCACATGCCTCAGGCTGGATTCCGGAGTGATGTCATAGCCTGCCGCCGCAAACCGGCGTGAGCGCTCATGGGCGTTGAGCGTGCGCGCCTTGTCGAGCGACTGATGGACGCGCATTAGATCCCCATGGTGGGCCTCAGGCAGAAGATCCATGTCGAAGAAATGAATATCCTCATTGCAGGTGTCGTGGTAGCCGCCGAGAAACCAGGTGTCCTCGGGAATGACGATACCTTTGGCGCGCAAGGCTTCACGCACGGCAGGACGATTGGCGATGAGGGCAAACAGGCGGGCATTCGGTGCGCCGGTGCGCCCGCCACAGGCCTGGCAGCAGTAGGCGGACTCGTAGGGGTTGTTCAGGCTGGTGGAGCCATGGCCGAGAATGACCACCAATCTCGCATGTCCCTTATGCAGCCCGGCGGGCCCGAGCACCTCATAAACACACTCCGCCTGCTCCTGGGTGGTGAACCCGCGCATGAGCCCCGTGGTGGCTCCCCGGGAGGCTTCATCATCACGCATGAAGGCAAACTCCGTCTTCGGCTCCGGCAGGAAGGCACGGTTCAGCCACTTGATGAAACGACCGTAGGCCAGCGGTGTGAGCACGCGCAGCGCCAGCGGGAAAAGGCTCAGGAAACCGAGGCAGGCCGTGCTGATCCATCCGCGCAGCAGAGTACGCGTGGAGATGAAGCCGTTGCGCACCACACCGGCCCACACACGCCGCAATCCCTGACGCTGCTTTTGCAGATGCGCATCATCCTCCACCGGCACCTCACGCACGGAATGCTGCTGATCGATGACCGCAGGGCATAACGAGACTCCGCCCGGGTCATCAATGCCGGCATAATTGATGGCCACGCCGAAAAAGCCCGCAACCCCCACCGTCTCGATCGTGGGATCGACCTCTTCCAGAGCACGCCGTATCGACTCTTCACGCTCATCAAGGCAGAAGACCACCTGTGCGACCAGCCGATTACTGCTTGGAACAATGCACGGCATGTTGCGATGCCTGGCCAGCGGAATCAATACACGCCGCTCATGCCTGCGCTCGTAGGCCAGATGCAGAAGCCGCCGGCGTTCGGTCTCATGGCAGGCGCGGATCTCCTGATCAAGCCGTGCCAGTTCCCCATCCGTGAAAGCCGCAAGCTCACTGCTGCTGATGCCCAGCAACTGGAATACATCAAACACGCGCGCCACATGAGTCAGCGGATCAAAGCGCGGCACAGGCAGCGGGGTGGTGCTCCATGCAGCCGTGTCGCCGGAAATGTCCTTGAGCGCCACCACGGTGTAGGTGAGGCGCAGCGCGAGAAACTCCAAGAGAGAGCAGCGCACACGATCATGCGGTGCCAGGGTGGGATCCACCTCCAGCATGCGGACCATGCCCGCCCAGCCACGCAACGCGAGCAGTTCCTCCGTGACAAACTCCTCCCACTGCTCCAAGGGCACGGCGAGCTGTTCGAGCGCTTCCAGCACGACGGCGTCCGCGTCCATATTGGCGGACTCCTGCCTCAAAAATTCAGCGCGCACGCCGCTGAGATGCGCCGGAAATATGGCAAACGCCTGCGGCATGATTTTGCGCACAGCCCTAAGCAGGCCCTTGTCACGATGCGGCATGGGCCAGTAGGCGATGCCCTGGTCCAGATAGGCCCCAGTGAGCCGGATGAGCGGCGGATGGATGAGCGCATCCATGTCGATGCCATGCTGCGCCAGCACGACATCGCGGGGCCGTTTCGGCCTCACCGGATCTGGTGCTGGCTGCGGTTTCACCCGGGCCAGGCATGCATTCCAGAGCGCCTGAGGGGAATCCCTGCGCAGCGCAGTGGCGGAGGACTCCGGCAGATCATTGCGGAATGAATCCAGCCAGCCCGCCTCCTCCACCTGCCAGGAAATATTGATGCCGTTCACCCGGCGCACACCGGGAGCCAGCATCACGCGCCTCAGCTCACGCCGCCTGAGCCTGCCCGACAGGATGTCCGCATCAGGCTCGCAGCTGAGAACCGCGTCGATGTCTTCATCGAGAATGCGCCGCCTGCTCCGCTCCGTTTGATAGGTCTCTTCAGAAAGAAAAGGCTCTGCCTTGAACAAATTCCCGCCCTCAATGGCTGCATCTTCAAACCTCAGGTGCCGCAACGAACGGAGCGTGTTGTAATGCAAGAAAACACCCAGAGGCCCCTGACTCGGCAGGAAATGAGCCGCATGCTCCACCGCCTGCCGGAGATGCTCAAGCCTCCCTCCTGCCGGGCAAGTGTCCTGGCTGGCAGCGTAACAGCCACAGGTGCCGACATGGGTGGACGTATTCATCAAAGATTTAGATGCTTACTAAAGGGTGTGCAGCGCAGCTGCGCCATCCCTTCATCAAGGGGTATTTCACTACTGCTAGCAGGGGCATTTTCACCTGTTATATTCACACTCGTGCATATGTCAGCGTTGCGCCCCCCCTGCCTGCGGCGGCCTGCCGTTCATGGCCCATCTCAGGCGGACTGTGTCTGGAGCGGAACCACGACCTCGATTCGTAGCCCCTGAGGCATCACGCTGGTGGCGGTCAGCTCGCCTCCCGATTGCCGTGCGCGTGCACGCATGCCCACCATGCCGAGGCTGGGACTGTAAATGATTTCTCCGGTGTGATTGGGCAGGCCCTTGCCGTTGTCCTCGATGGTGAGGATGATATTTTGACCCCGATGCGCCAGGCGGATCTTCACCAGCGTGGCTTCTGAATGCCGTGCGATGTTGGTGAAAGCCTCCTGGGCGATGCGGAAGAGATGCGTTTCCGTTTCATCCGCAAGCCGTCCCGTGAAATCAGAATCGTAATCCACTTGCAGACGCGTGCGCTGCCCGAATTTTTCCGCCAGCCACCGAAGGCCGGCATCCAGGCCAAAATCATCCAGAATGACAGGACGCAGCAGATGCGAGAGTTCGCGGACGTTGGCGATGGATTCATCCACCAGATGCAGGCAATCGGCGCGCAGTGAAGGAAGATCCTGGGTGGAGCCCTTCGTCAAATTGGAGCGCACGGCGGCCAGCGACTGGCCCAATTCATCGTGCAGTTCATGGGAGAAGCGTCGTGCGGCCTGTTCCTGAGTCTGCAGCATGTGCCAGGACACACGGCTCAGCTCCTCGGACTGCCAGCGAATGCGCTGGATGCTTTTGCGGGCAAAGGCAATGGTCAAAATAGCGCATATCGCGGCCAGGACGGTGCTGGAACCCAGCAGCAGGGTGGAGTCATCACTGAGATCTTGCGACTGCTTCTCCAGCTGGTGTTCGGTCTTGGTCAGATGCTCCGAGCTGCTTTTGATGAGCTTGTTGACCAGCTCGACGACCCGGCCGTGATGCAGGAACAGGGTCTCCAGCTTGTCCCGCTGCACCGGTTCATTACTTTCCAGCAGCCGATGTGATTCCTGAGTGAAGGCTTTGACGCCTCTGTCCAGATCCGCCCATAGCTCCGCATCCGCCAGAGATCGCACCTCGGGTCCCAATCGAGAAATCTGGCGGTCGCTTTCGTCCAGCTCCTGCAGCAGCTTTGCCAGATCGGCACGCTTCAGTTCAAACTGGGCGAACTGATGCAGCACCCCGGTCATGGTGTTTTCCTCCGACTGCACATCCTGCCGCAGCCTGGCGATGAGGAACTGGTCCCGCGCCATCTGCTCCACACCGTGCCGGATGCCCTGGCTCTGGCGAACGGCGATGAGGCCAGCCGTTCCCAGCAGCACCATCACCAGCAGGAAACCCAGCGCGAGAACGCGCAGCACGTAGCGTTCGGTGATGCGGAGGAAGGTGAACGACATGACGAGGTAAAAGACTCAAACCGCTTCAACCATGGGTATGGAAAGCGGTGACCTGGAGGAACCCTGGGTCTGGAAAAAGGAAACCATGCCGGTCTGAATATCATACAAAGCTCCGACAAGCACCAGTTTTCCTGCTTCAACCATGCCTGCGAGGGTGCTGCTGCGCTCCGTGATCATGCGCATGGTGCGCAGCACGTTCCGGCGTGAGACTTCATTGGCGTAGGCCTCCTTTTCCCCGGGCAGCCAAGCGCTGCCACGCTTGCAGGTGCTGAGATCGACCGACTGTTGAATCTCGATAACGAGCGAATCGAGATTGACACAGCCTGTGGCTTCGGCGGCGGTTTGATTGCTGCAAATGAGATCCACGGCGGCATTGACCGCACCGCAAGAGGTGTGCCCCATGACCAGAATCATCTTCGCACCCGCCACGGCGCAGCTGTACTCCATGCTTCCGAGCACCTTGTCGCGCGCGATGTTGCCCGCGATCCGCACACTGAAAACATCTCCCAGGCTCAGGTCAAAAACGAGTTCTGCCGGCGTGCGCGAATCAATGCAGCTCAGCACCACCGCCATGGGGAACTGACCTGCGGAAGTCGCATCCACCAAACGGCCGATGTCACGCGTGAGATGCCTGCCTTCGCGGAACCGCTCGTTGCCTTCCTTGAAGATTTCCAGCACACGTTCCGGCGTCAGACCGCTCTGCACTTCGCGGCTGCTGTAATTCAAAAACTGAATGCGGTCTGTGATCTGGGGATATTTGTCCTTGAATCCCGCCATGCTGAGTTTGATGCCGCGCGCCGTGGCAGTCTTGTGCTGGAAATCGTGGATCAGGCTCAGGATGTCCGCGTCAATGTAATCCGTGCTGCGCGCATCGAGAAGAACATGGCCGCCCTTTGGAACACTGCGCAGGGTTTCCTCGAGCGTGCCACGGCTTAAAAAACTCACCTGATTGGCCAGCTCAATGCGCAGGACGTCGCCCGTGATGTGCTGCTCCATGAACTTGCGCAGAGGACGGCGCATGTTGCTGTGCAAAATGAATCCGATGCTGACTGCAAGACCAATGACGATGCCGATGAGCAGATCTGTCAGAACGATGGCAACGACAGTGATTATGAAGGGCAGAAACTGGTTCTTTCCTTCCTTCCACATCTGTTTGACCAGGCTAGGACTGGCGAGCTTGAGCCCGGTCATGAGCAGAATGGCGCCAAGCGCGGCAAGGGGGATCTGGTTCAGCAAGCCGGGCACCAGCAGAACGCAGCCCAGCAGCAGACAGCCATGAAAAAAAGCGGACAGCTTGGTTTTGCCGCCGGCATTGATGTTCACACTGCTGCGCACAATCACGCTCGTCATGGGCAGTCCGCCGATCAGACCTGCTGTGACATTGCCAATCCCCTGTGCGATCAGCTCCCGGTTGGGCGGACTGCTGCGCTGCTGCGGATCAATTTTGTCCACCGCCTCAAGGTTTAGCAGCGTCTCCAGGCTGGCGACGATGGCGATGGTGATGGCAGCGCCGTATACCGCCGGATTGCCCAGAGCGGAGAAATTCGGAAACACCAGAAGGCCCATGAACGCGCTGAGGTCTTTCGCCACCGGAACCTGCACCAGATGCGAGGCTTCGATGACCCATGCGGCGCTTCCAAACTGCTTCAGCAGCATGCTGACCCCCACACCCAGCAGCACCACAATCAGCGGCGCAGGGACCACGCTGTTTTTCAATGGCTTGATTTTATCCCACAAAACCATCGTCAAGATGGACAGCACACCCACCAGCGCGGCACCTGGCTGGATGTCAAACATCGCGGACCAAATTTCGGTGAAGGTGTTCTCCTGGTCGGGCTGCAGGAAGTTCATGTCACCTTCCGGGTCTGGGTCGTGCCCGACGACGTGCGGGATTTGCTTGAGCACCAAGATGACACCGATGGCAGCCAGCAGTCCCTTGATCACACTCGTGGGAAAAAACGCCGCAATGAAACCCGCACGGCAAACACCGAGAATGATCTGCAGCACACCTGCAATCATCACCGCCAGCAAGAATGTCTCAAATGATCCCAGCTTGCCGATCTGTGCGGCCACGATGGCGGTCAAACCTGCCGCAGGTCCGCTCACGCTCGTTTGTGAACCGCTGAGAACTCCCACCAAAATGCCGCCGATGATCCCTGCCACGATGCCTGAAAAGAGCGGTGCATTGGACGCCAGCGCCACCCCCAGACAAAGCGGCAGTGCCACGAGAAAGACGACGAGGCCGGCCGAGAGGTCTTTGAAAAAAGTTGCGGATGAGGTCGTGGAAGTGGCAGGCATGCAGGAGGAATAGGATGACTAAAGGGTGGGAGATTTATCTGAACCTGCCCTTCAAACGAAGCCAACAACAAAACGGCCGTAGTTTTCCACGCTCCCCTCAATCCTTGGCATTCACCTGCTTAATCCTTTAGTCGATCAAACCGTTGCGAATGGAGAAACGCACCAGCTCACCGATCGAGTGCAAGTTGAGCTTTTCCATGATCCGGCCCCGATGCGCTTCCACGGTGTAAACGCTCAGGTTCAGCACGGAGGCGATTTCCTTGTTGGTCTTGCTCTCCGAGATCATCTGCAGCACCTCGCGTTCCCGTGGTGAGAGCAGATCGATCGGGTTGGTGACATGCTTGCGATAGTCATCCAGCACCGCGTCGCTGACCTCCGGACTGAGAAATCCTTTGCCATTGGCGACGGCTCGCACAGCCGAGAGAAGATCGCTCTCGTTGCTGTCCTTCAACAAATAGCCGTTGGCTCCCGCACGCAGCATTTCACGCACATAGACGGAATCCTTCTGCATGGAGAGCGCCAGGATGCGCGCCTTTGGCACTGCCTTGGTGATCTGCCGCGCCGCCTCGATGCCGTTGAGCTCGGGCATCGTCACATCCAGCACCACCACATCCGGCTGGAGATTGATGGCTTTTTCCACAGCCTCCCTTCCATTGGCGGCCTCTCCCACGACCTCCATGTCCCACTGCGCAGCGAGGATCATGCGGAAGCCGTTGCGGACCACGGCGTGGTCATCGGCAAGAAGAATGCGGGTCAATTTGGCGGACATGAGGGGATCAGCATAGCCAACGAGCGGCAAAGAGCAAAATCTGCGGTCATTTTGTGGGAACCCGCCGCGGCTGGTCGTCCCAACTGCCGCAACCCCTCCTCCAATGCCAGTCTTCCGCCTATCCAGAATCAGCCTCGTCATCGCCTTGATGCCGCTGCTGAGCCAAGCGCAGTCAACGATAGAGGCTCCCGATGGAGGTGGCTCACTGGCTGAAGAATTGACGCTCGAAATGCCCGAAATCGTCATTGAGGGCAAGGCTGAGAGCCTCATCGGCATCGCCACCTCGGCTTCGAAAGGCCAGACCAGCGCCAAGGAACTGCTGGCGCGGCCCTTTTCCCGGCGCGGCGAACTGCTGGAGAGCATTCCCGGATTCATCGCCACCCAGCACAGTGGCGATGGCAAGGCGAACCAGTACTACTTGCGCGGTACTAACCTGGATCACGGCAACGATTTCTCCATTTTCGTCGATGGCATGCAGGTCAATCTGCGAAACCACGCCCACGGCCAGGGCTATGCGGACATGAACTTTCTCATTCCAGAACTGGTGGGCCAGCTCGAATACTGGAAGGGCACCTATTATGCCCAGCACGGGGATTTGAGCTCCGCGGGCTCGGCGCGGTTCAAGCTGGTTGACTCCCTTCCGCAGGGCATTCTGAGCACCACGCTGGGCGAGTATCAATACGAGCGCACGCTGATTGCAGACACCATCAAGGCGGGGGCCGGCCAGCTCACTGTGGCCTTCGAACATCAGTACTACAATGGCCCATGGGATCTGCACGCCAATGCAGTTCGCTTGAATGGTTTTGCCCGCTGGCATTGGAATGACGCCACGGACAACGTCAACATCACGCTGATGGGCTACCGCGGCAAATGGACCTCCACCGACCAGGTGCCGCAGCGCGTGATCGGCAGTCTCATCGGCCGCTATGGCAACCTCGACCCGACCGATGGCGGCAATTCGCAGCGCCACAGCCTGTCCTTCGACTGGGTGCACGAAGGCGACCACACCACGACCCGCACCAATTTGTACGCGGGTTACTATGATCTCGATCTGTTCTCTGATTTCACCTTCTTCATGGACAATCCGGTGCAGGGAGACCAGTTCGAGCAGCAGGACCACCGCTGGTTTGTCGGCGGGCAGGTCACACGCGACTGGCGCTGGGATGCCCTGGGGCAGGAGCAGCGCTTCACTCTCGGGGTGCAGATGCGCACGGACTTCATCAACGGCCTCGGTCTCTACAACACCACCCAGCGCCAGCGCTGGAACACCATCAGCCTCAATGACATCATCCAGAACACCTGGGGGCTTTACGCTGAGGCGGAGCTCAAGCCCACCCCGTGGCTGCGCATCATCCCGGGCCTACGGGGAGACATCATGCAGTTTGATGTGACAAAGAGCAACATCCCAGGAAACTCAGGCTCCCTCACACGCGGCATCATCAGCCCCAAGCTCAGCGTCGTCTTTGGGCCCTGGGCTGAAACCGAGTTTTACCTGAATGCAGGCACTGGCTTTCACAGCAATGATGCCCGTGGGGTGATCTCAACCATCGATCCTGCGACGGGCCTGCCTTCCACACGCGCCACGCCCTTGGTGCGGACCTACGGCGCCGAGTTTGGCATTCGCAATGAATCCATCCCCAAGCTGGTCAATACGCTCTCGTTCTGGACTTTGCACAGCGGCTCAGAACTGATCTATGAGGGCGACACCGGCTCCTCCAGCCCCGGCCCGGCTTCACAGCGCTATGGCGTGGAGCTTTCCAGCTACTGGCGGCCCAATGACTGGACGATGGTCGACGTCGAAGCGACCTACACGGACGCGTTCCTGATCACTCAAAATCCGTCCAACCAGAAAGTCCCCAACTCCATTCCCTACACCTTGAACGCCGGCGTCACCCTTGGCGCTGCGCAGGGGTTGTTTGGATCGCTGCGGATGCGCTACATCTCGCCACGGCCGCTGGATCAGGTTGTCGATGTGCACTCGCGCGATTCTGTTCAGGTCAATGCCCGCCTGGGCTATCGCAAAAACAATTGGGAGGTCGCCATGGACTGCCTGAACCTGCTCAACCGCAGTGACTACGATGTCTCTTATTACTATGCCTCCCAGCTTAAAAGTGATGCCGCCCCGGTCGATGGCGTCCACGTACACCCCATCGAACCGCGCATGTTTCGCCTCTCGGTGACCTACCGCTTCTAGGCGGATATTTTCACGGTGCCCAGCAGGCAAAGAAACAGCCGAGGCCTGTTGTCAAAGCTTCCACAGCATACGACCTTGGGTCCTCATGTCTCTGCCGCGCCTGCTCGCCCTCCTCCTCAGCACTTCTGCCACGCTCACCGCGCAGGTGAACGGTTCGCCACTGAAGATCGAGGTGCGGCGCGCGCTTCCGGCGGACGATATCCCACAGCCCATCCTGCCAGACACCGCCAAACTGCCCCGAGTGCTGCCTGCCAATCGCCAGAGCGTTTACACCCGTTGCGAGACGAAACTGCCGCTTATCGCCATTACTTTTGATGACGGCCCTGATCCTGTGCTCACCCCGCGTCTGCTGGATTTGCTCAAGCAGCGTGGCATTCATGCCACTTTCTTTCTGGTCGGCAAAAATGCCGCCGCCTTCCCCGACGTGGTGCGCCGCATCGTGGAAGAAGGACATGAGGTGGGCAATCACAGCTGGTCACATCCTTTGCTCACCCAGCTCGGCCCCGAGAGCGTGGACAGCCAGTTGCGCCGCACGCACGACGCTATCGTAAAAGCTTGTGGCACCGCGCCTTTGCTGTACCGCCCGCCCTATGGTGCTGTGCGTGTATCACAGCGCGCACGCATCGAAAAAGCCTTCGGCTACCCGGCCATCCTCTGGGATGTGGATCCTCAGGACTGGCAGCACCCCCGCAGTGCGCAAAAGGTGTATGATCGCATTCACAGCCAGACGCGCCCAGGCTCCATCATCCTCTGTCATGATATCCATGAGACGACTGTCGCCGCCATGCCAGCCACCTTGGATGACCTCACGGCTCGAGGCTATCGCTTTGCCACGGTCACTCAGTTGATCGCCTACACCACCCCGCCGGAACTCATGGGTCCTCCAGCGCCAAGTTCTCTGCCAGCCAGCCCTCTCGCCGATCCGCCTACTGCGACCACGGGCAAAGAAACAGTCAAGGCGGTAGAATAAAAATGAGTAGAGAAAGCTCATTTGCCCTGCCGCTGGATCAGTCCTTGAGCCGCATAGAGCCGTGAATCACTATCAAGAACTGGCAGGAGTCATTTCCACACCATTTTGACTGACATCTAGCTTCGTCCAGATGTCGAATGAGACGCCCGCTTCCTCATTTGCCACGAGCAAATTGCGACGGCCGAACCTCAAAATGCCGGTTTTCCATCGATTCTTTGGTGGTAGCCGCATGACCTCTCAAATCCCCCCTCATTCGGAGGTGTAATCATTTTGTCACAATTGTCATAAATGAGTAAATTATTGTAAATGAATTGCAAAAAAGCGATCATTTCATTTAGCAATCTCGCCATTTAAGCATAATTAATTGAAAATTTCATAACTGAAACGCTTTACAGAGAATTGTTTCAATTATAAATTATCACCAGTCCTTCATTTGGATTCAGTGAATCTAGTTTGAGTGTCAAATCTGTTAACATTTGCAACCATGAAAACGCTATCCTCTGCTCCCCAGCTGCAACGTAAGCCCATTGAGGCTGTTGCTGCGGCCATGCTGCTTGCTTTTACCAGCCTTGGTTTTGCCGCATCGACCATCGAACTGGATCAGCCCTATGCTCCGGCTGGCGAAAACTACAGAATCACGGCACTGCAAAATCTCACTCCACTCACTTTGGATGGTGGAACATCGGCAGGGGCCAATCCAAATGTGAATTTTGATTTCCAAGGTGGCTTCGGGGTCCGTTATGAGAATGCTTACGGCATACAGACGGACTTTGGCATCGGCCTCTACGATGCGAGCTATGCCCCCGGTATCCAGACAGCCTCTACCGGACTGAACATCGCTTTCGATCAACTGGTCTCGAGCAACGGCCTGTCCGCCACTCTGGGAGACTTCGGCCTGAATGAATACTCGACCGACGCCGACCCGAGTCATGTGGCCCCGACCATCTCCATCTACGGCATCGGCAATTCGCTGCTCGGTAACTTCTCGACTGCAGACATCCTGGCAAACAACGCCATGAGCATCCTGACGAGTCTTGATCCAATCGCCCAGACTGACCTCTGGAAACTCAATCTGGACGCCTTGGTCGGCCCCGGTGTGCTGGTTTCCGGTTTCACGCTGGCCGCAGACACCCACAATGGCGCTGGCAGCCCGATGGCCGTCAATAGCGACCCTTATTTCCTCGTTGCTGTGAACGGCTGCGAATGCGCCTCGATTCCTGAGCCAGGCTCGGCTTTTCTGATTCTGAGTGCTGGCCTCGGCACGCTGATCATCACCCGCCGCCGCACCCGGGACCTGCTTAGCTCCAAGTAACCGGTCTCTACGATCAAGCCCTTCAAGTTAAGCCGTGGGAGAGTCTCCCACGGCTTTTTTGTGCCCTCACTTCATCAGGATCTACTCTTTGAACTCCTCCCGGTCTGGAATGCGTGTGAAGGCAATCTTGGTGCCCGAAAACGTGCGCACGGTGTCAGGTGTGAAACCGATCACCACGGAGTCGCGGCCGTACTTCTGATTGATCTCATCCAGCACACGACTGAGCTGCTCGCGCTGTTCTTTGGGTGCCGATGCACCCGAGTCGTCGAAAAGTTCGAGCTGCCGCGGGGATGCCTCGGCCACCAGGCCAAACAGGGTCACTGAGACCTTTTTCACCCGCTGCCAGCGCGCCTGCTTCATCACCTGCTGCCATAGCTCCGCCAGTACGCGTGCCAGTACGATGCTGTCAGATCCCTCCTCAAACTTTGCCTGCGCTTCACAGCGCGGCCCGTCCTCCGTGCGCACGCTGAGGTGCAGGTGTCTGGCGCGGTACTTCATGCGGCGCAGCCGGCTCGCAGCCTTCAGTAACAGTCTGCGAGCCACAATGCCCGCAGCCGGTGGTGTGCGTAGTTCGGGAGCCAGCACATGACTGTGTCCGATGGTGCGATGCGCCGGAGGAACGTCATCCTCCGTCGTGCCGCCATGCAAGCCATGCCAGAACCGGTCTCCGCCCACGCCACCCCAGGCCCGGTGCAGCGTCTCGCGCCCTGCCGCCCACAGATCCTCCATCGTACGAATGCCGCAGGCATGCAGGCGCGGCTCCATGCGGCGGCCGATCCCGCACAGATCACTCAACTTGAGTTCCAGCAGCCGTCCCGGCAGTTCTTCCAGCAGCAGCACCACCAGACCATCCGGCTTCTGCATGTCGCTGGCCACCTTTGCCAGAAAGCGGTTCGGCGCCAGACCGATGGAGCAGGTGATGCACTCGCCCACCCGCTCCCGCAGCCCTTGCTTGATGCGCCTGGCCAGTTCCAGCGCAGCATCCAGTCGGCGGCGCGGCGCATCCAGCTTGCAGGCCATCTCGTCGATCGAACAGATCACGTGCACCGGGAAATGCCGCTCCACTTCCTCAATGATCTTGTGATGAAATTCCACATACACATCGTGGCTGGCCATGACAGTGATGAGGTCCGGGCAGCGCCGCCTTGCCTCGCCGATGTTGGTGCCGGTCTTGATTCCGAATTTCTTGGCCTCATGGCTGGCTGCAATCGCACAGGTCGCATCTGAATCCACCGGCACCACTGCGATCGGCTTCCCCCGGAGTTCCGAGTGCAACTGCTGCTCCACGCTGGCGAAGTAACTATTTAGGTCGAGAAACAGCCAGTCTACGAGCGGTTGGGAATCAGGAATGGCACGATTAGCAGGCATTGGCGGACCCAATTCTCGCGAAAACCAACAACTGTTCAATAGAACATTCTTCAGATTAAGCTAAAATCCCATTCAAGCCATCTTACATGCTTCTTACCAATGCCGGGTTGATGGGGTTATAATTTCCATAAATGATGGGTTATGCAGCCCGCTTCTGCTAATCCTCCCCTTTCTTCCCCTGAAACATCCCCCACCCCCTACCCCCTGCTATCGTCCGACGAAGCTCTGTTTCATGCCTGCCTAGAGAACATCACCGCCCAACGCTGCCACATTCAATGCAAGCCGCGCCTGTTCGAAATCCTTCATGCTGAAAACGTTGCGGGCTTTCTTAAGATTTGCCAGCGCCACATCGACTTCCTTATCTACCGCAAAGGAGACTGGCTGCCCATGGTGGCCATCGAATTTGAGGACGACAGCCCCGGCAAGGCCAGCCGAAAACCACGCGACCGCCATCTGGTGGACGACATCTTTTCGAGCTTCGGTATTCCTCTGCTGCAGGTCACCGCCAAGGACATCAACCAAATCGACACTCTTGTCCATAAACTCAGCAACGCCTGGCAGCAGCGCAATGCCAATCTGGAGATTATGCCCCCGCCCAGTGAGGAGTGCGCACCCCACCCTCCCACGACCACCCTGCTGGCAGCCACGTCCAGCTCCAGTTCTAGTCCCAATTGGAGCGCCAATACAAGCCGCATGACCTCTGCAGCCTGTTCCTCGATTTCCTGAAGGCTCGGCGCATTTCTATCCGCCCACCTTGAAGCTCAGCGTGGTCGTAGCGGCCGCTTTCGCCGGCGCATCACGATCCACCTCAAAGGGGCCGAGCAGGTTGTTGCCCGCCAGATCTTCGAGCAGCGGGTCGATCTTCAAAACGCAGTCCCCTGGCGTCCAAGCCACCACTGGCGTGAATGACCAAGTGCGTGCATCTGCGGCCACACTCACCACACCTGCCACTTCACCCTCACCACGTTGCGCCTTCAATGCGGAGACAAGCATTGAGGGATCCAGCGGTTCATCGAACCTGACCACCAGCGGATCACGAGTACCCGCTTTCGGCACAGTGATCTGCCAGCGCAGCGGATTGGGACAGATATGATCCACAGCCCCGGCGGCGAGTTTAAATGCGGTTTCCTTGCCAAGAACCACACCGGTGGTCGAGCGCCAGTTGCCAGCTATCTTGAGCATATGCTCACTGTGCTCCTGCAGAACAGGCCCTTCATCGATGTTCAGGTTCACACCGGTCTTCTGCCGCCCGGGATGCAACCAGAGGGTGAGACGTTTTCCATCCGGTGACCACAGTTCAGTCTCACGAAAAGCGCCGTGCACCACTTTGCCATCCTGACGCTGCAAGGTGATGCGATCCAGAAACACACCCTGCTCCATCGGCTGAGTGAAGTGCAGGTAGAGCTTAAGCGCATTGGCAGGCAGCACGGTGGGAGAGGGCGCGATGCTCACCGTCGGCGCAGCAGCCGCCGGAAGATTGAACTTCAGCCGCTGAGTGCTCCAAGTACCGTCGGCTGTTTGAATCTCGATGCGGTAGGTTTCTGCCGGTGCCAGAGGCAGTGCGGCGGCAAAGCACACGCTGTCACGCGTCTTCACCACGCTCCCAAATAGAGGTTCGGCGGCATCGCCACGAAACACGCGCACATCACGGCCATGGGCCTCGATCTGCCCGGACTCGTTCACACGGACCTCAGCAGCCAATGCCGCAGAGCAGACAAGACTCAAAATGCTGAGCCAACGTTTCACGGCAGAGCTGCCACTTCGAGGCTCAGCGTGCCTTCGGTATCTCGCAGCACCACGGCTTCGGTGTCGCTCAGCTTGTCCACCTGCACAGCACCAAAGAGGGCATCCACGATCTCGATGCCCTCGGGGCCTTTGGGTTCCTTCTCATCGCGACGCGCAGCGTTTTCATTGGTCTTCTCCGGTGCCTTGGCATCGAGGTAATCCATGCTGATGCGCGCGCCCCACATCTTGCTGGGGCCAAAGGCGTTCTGCTTGAAGCGCTGCGTGTGCACCACGAGCCACTCCTTGCCGCTTTTGTCGGAATAGCTGAAGAGATCCAGAGGACGGTTGCCGCTGCCGAGTTCCACCATGCTCACGCCTTTGACCTGCGCTCCGCTCTGAATGTCGTCCACCTTGAACTTGGCCACCGGCGTACAAGCGAACGCGCCGACGACGAAGGTTCCTTCCTTCGATTGGTAAGGGATGAAGCTCTGGATCGGCGCCTTGGTCTCCCACTTGCGATGCGCCACATGATACGTCTCCGCACTGAACACACTGGCCGTGGCACCGTTTTTGAGCGGCACGGGGATCGTGAAAATGCGGGAGGCGAATTCTTCATTGCAGGTGCCGGTGGCAAAGACGCGGTCTTTGTCGAAGGCCACATCGGTGATGTTGGTGACCTTGCTGGCAGTGCCGCCCGGCAGGGTGATGCGCACCCAGGCCAGGGGCGCGAGATTCAGCGGAGCCACTTTGCCATCCGCGCCAACGCTGACAATCAGCACCGCGTTGTCAGGGCGGCGCTGCACGCCGAGATAAATGCGCCCGCTGGCAGGATTCACCGCGAGATCTTTGACCGTGATGTCCTCCATCTTCGCCCCAAGTCCGGCGGCGATCTGTGCGCCGATGTCCGCCACAGGTTTGGCGAGGCGTTCGCTTTTGGGTCCGGTATCGCCCGTCTGAATGGCCACCACGCTGGCCGTGGCCGGCTCCGCGACCAGCAGCAGACCTTCCGGCCCAAAGCTGAGCGAACTGAGAGACTGGATCTGCAATCCACCCTGTTGGGGTGATTCGAGCAATGCGGCGGACGCACCGAACGTGGTGACGATGAGGATGGAGAGGCAGAGTGCTTTCATGGTCGGATGGAGTAGTTGCGGTCGTAGGGTACGTGAACCGAAGGCGAAATGTCACGCCCAAAGTAGGATTGCCTTCTGAAGCGGCATTTCATAAGATCGGTCGAATTCCCCATGAAAGCATTCATGCACCCACGATCTCGTTTCGCCTTAGGGTGGTTTTGCGCGCTGATTCTCCTGGCGGGATTGCATTCCACGAAAGCGTTTATCACGGATTGCTCCAAACCGATCATGCTTGGCGAGGTCCAATTCAAAGATGCCACGCTGGAAGAAGCGGTGGCTTACGTGAAGCTGGCCGTGAAAAAACTCGGGATCTTTGCCGACGAGAACCTCAATGTGATCATCCTTGGGGCCAGTGAGGAGCAAAAGAAAAAGAAGATCAGCCTCGATGTTCGGGAGATTTCTCTGCGCAGCGCCCTGGATCACATCGCCCATGCGGTGGGTCTGAAAGTCCGGGTGGATGCCCACGCCGTTGTCCTGACCTCGGCGGCACTTTCTGATGAGTTGAGTACCCGCATCTACCGGGTGCCGCCCGATTTCATTTCGACTGGATCGGCTTCCAAATGAAATGTGAAATTGAAGTTCACACCGAGTTCATCGTCTGAGGCTTGATCTTTGGTCTAAAACCAGCGACCCGATGCCTGCACACATGAAAAAGAAGCCCACTGAAGAGCGCAAGCCGACGAAACCCACTCTGTCGCGCTGGCAGTCATTCAAGCGGCTTGGGGTGATTTTTCTCATGGGAGGATCGCTGCTTTGCACACTTGGAGCGGCGATTATCATCGGCGTTTACAGCCATCTGGCGAAAGCCTACGACCTGACCAAGCTCGGGGACATGCCGGAGCGGACCATCGTGATGGATTACAAAGGCGAGGTCCTCGGCCGCATGCATGGCGAGAACCGCATCATCGTGCCGCTGAGCGAGGTGTCGCCATGGTTTGTCAAAGCCCTGCTGGCACGTGAGGACTCACGCTTCTACGATCACGGCGGCATCGACTACAAAGGCGTGGCACGCGCCATGCTGCGCAATCTCAAGGACATGCGGGTGGTGCAGGGCGCGAGCACGCTGACCATGCAGCTCGCCCGGAACAGCTTCCCGGATCTCGATGACCGCAGCATCCACCGCAAGCTGGTGGAGATGATGCTGGCACGCCGCATCGAAAAGGCCTGCACCAAGGACCAGATCATCGAGCACTACATCAACCGCATCTTCTACGGTCCAGGGATCTACGGGGTGCAGCGGGCCAGCCAGGTTTACTTTGGCAAGCATGCCAGCCAGCTCAGCCTGAGCGAGGCGGCGATGATCGCGGGCATCATCCGCAGCCCGGTGCGTTTCTCGCCCTTCCGCAACTACGAAGGCGCGCTGAAGGAACGCGACACCGTGCTCAAGCGCATGCTGGAAACGAAAGTGATCACGCCGGAGGAGGAGATCGCAGCCAAGTATGCGGACATCGCCCTGCATGCGCAGCCTGTGTTTCAGAGTCAGGGCGGCTACGCGCTGGACACCGTGCGGCGTGATCTGGATTTGATTTTGGAGCAGCAGGAGATCGAGGACGGCGGACTGCAGGTCTTCACCACCCTGAACAAAAGCCTGCAGGACGCTGCGGAAGCGGCTGTGGAGAAGCGGCTGACGGCTGTGGAAAAGCAGCATGGCTATGCGCACCCGAAGAAGGCGGATTTTGACAAGACCTGGGACGGCGCGCAGGAAATTGCCTCAACGCCGTATCTGCAGGCGGCGCTCATGGTGCAGGACAACAGCACCGGGGGCATCCTCGCACTCATAGGCGGCCGTGACTACCGCCACAGCAAATACAACCGCGCCACCCAGGGGGAACGGCAGATCGGCTCGACGGTGAAACCCTTCGTGTATGCCGCAGGCATCGCCTCTGGTTTCATGCCTGGCACGCTGATCAATGATGCGCCGATCCAGCCCGGTGAAATTGACGGGGCTGATCCGGGCTGGAGTCCGCAGAACTCGGATGGCAAATTCCTCGGCCCCACCACGCTGACGGATGGCATCGTGAAAAGCCGCAACACCATGACCCTTCGCCTAGGTAACTACGCAGGGATTGACCGTGTGATCGATCTGCTCACCAACGCCGGCTTCAACAAGCCGGCCGAACGCACGCCGCAGATTTTCATCGGCAACATCGGCGGCAATCCGCGCCAGCTCACCAGCGCGATCAGCATCTTCCCCAATCAAGGCCTGCGCCGCCGGCCTTTCCTCATCGACCGCATTGTCGATAAAGCAGGCAACATCATCTACCAGACACCCGTGCTCGAATCCGAGGTCATCACACCGAGCGTGGCATTCCTGATGCGCAACATCCTCGCCCAGGTGCTGGATCGGGGAACTGCGGCATCCCTGCGCAATGAATACGGTTTCAAAGAACCCGGGGGTGGCAAGACCGGCACCACGAATGATTACAAGGATGCCTGGTTCGCGGGTTTCACAGATCGCGTGAGCTGCGGCATCTGGGTGGGCCTCGACAAACCGCAGACGATTGTCGAAGGCGGCTACGGTGGCACCCTCGCGCTGCCCATCTGGGCCGACGTAATGAAAAAAGCCGTCACGCTAGGCTACAAAACGGAGGTGCCCAAGGTCACGCTGCCGCTCTCACGCGTGACCCTCTGCCGCGTGAGCAGCCTGCTGGCCACCGATGGCTGCGGCCAGGCGGGCATGGCTTATGAAGACGCCCTGCCTTACGACTTGGTTCCCAAACCCTTCTGCACGGAGCACATGGGTTACCGGGCACCACCTCCGCAGGTGCAGCACCGGCCACAGGGACGCGGCCTGCTTGATCGCATCCGTGGGTGGTTTCGGTAATGCCTCAATAGCCCAGCCAAGGCCCTAACCAGCGCTCTGCTTCTGCAAGCGTCATGCCTTTGCGCTGCGCGTAGTCTTCCACCTGGTCCTTGCCCAGCACGCTGATGCCAAAGTAGTGTGACTCAGGATGCGCAAAGTACAGGCCGCTCACAGCGCTTCCGGGATGCATGGCCATGCTCTCGGTCAGCTCCACGCCGGTCTTGGCAGCGGCATCGAGCAGATCAAACAGAATGGGCTTCTCGGTATGGTCAGGCTGGGCGGGGTAGCCGGGCGCTGGACGGATGCCGCGATACTTTTCCTTGATGAGTTCCTCGCGGGAAAGCTCGCCGGGTTTTTCATAGCCCCAGGCGTAGCGGGCCTGCTGGTGCAGGTATTCGGCGAAGGCCTCTGCAAGACGGTCGGCCACGGCCTTGGCAATGATAGCACTGTAGGGATCGTGCGCGGCCTCGAACTCCTTGGCGAACTCATCCGCGCCGTGAATGCCGACGGCGAACCCGCCGATGTAGTCGGCACGGCCACTGTCCTTCGGCGCAATGTAGTCACTCAGGGCATAGTTCGGTGTGTCCTTCTTGATGACCTGCTGGCGCAGGGTGTGGAAGGTGGTTTTTACCGTTGCACGCGACTCGTCCGTGTAGACTTCGATGTCATCGCCAATGGCGTTGGCGGGGAAGAAGCCCATGATGCCACGCGGGTTGAACCGGCTTTCGGCAATGACGCGGTCGAGCAGATCATTGGCATCCTTGTAAAGTTTGAGCGCCTCCGCCTCGGCTTTGCCCTTCATCTCCACATCTTCCTGAGCGGAGGAGAAACGCTGCTCGGCAGCGATCCAGCGGCCACGCAGTTCCCAGGAATGGAAGAAGGGCGACCAGTCGATGAACTCGCGCAGCGCGGCGACAAGCTGAGGACCTTCATAGATCTTCGTGCCAAGGAACGTCGGCGTGGCGATGTCCTGTGTGGCCCAGTCGAACTTGACTCCTTTTTCGCGGGACTCGGCGATGCTGAGAAGCACGCGATCCTTCTTCTTGCCATACTCCTCACGCAGGCGAGCATGACGTGCTTCGTTGCTGGCCACAAAGGCTTCACGCTGATCTTCGCTGAGCAAAGAAGTCGTCACAGGCACACTGCGGGAGGCATCCAGCACATGCACAATGCTGCCGCTGTATTTTGGCGCGATCTTGATGGCGGTGTGCGCCGGGCTGGTGGTGGCACCACCAATGAGCAGCGGCTGCTTGAAGCCACGACGCTCCATCTCACTGGCCACATGCGCCATCTCATCCAGCGAAGGCGTGATCAGTCCGCTGAGGCCGATCACGTCGGCACCGACTTCGAGCGCCTTTTCCAAAATCTTGTCGCAGGGCACCATGACGCCCATGTCGGTGACTTCGAAGCCATTGCAGGCCAGCACGATGCCCACGATGTTTTTGCCGATGTCATGCACGTCGCCTTTGACGGTGGCGAGAACGATCTTGCCACCGCCTTGTTTGGCTGCCTCGGCAGGAATCAGGTCTTCGGCGGTCAGACCATTGGCAGAACCGGCGGCACCACCAGCCGTGGATTGCGCATGATTGAGGAAAGGGGCAACGACACGGTCGGAATTCGAAGCGTCTTTACGGAGGCTTTCGAGTTTCTGCTGCAGGGCGGCCTCGCCCTCCACTTCAAACACAGCGCCGAGTTCGGCAGCGAGCTTCACTTCAGCACGGCGCTCTTCGAGGCTCAGGCCGCTGCTGGGCGTGTAGCTGAAGGATTCGACCACAGAGACGGAGCTGCCGCTTTCCAGGGCGGTGATGGTCTTGGCGGCGACTTCGAGCAGCAGTGCGCGCTCACGTGCTCTGCGGGCCTTCTCGATTTCCATGAAGGGCTGCAGGTAGGCCACGCTCTGCTTCATCACGCGGGCGCTTTTCACGACCTGCGGGAGGAACATTTTGCCAGCGCCGAAGAGATCACCCACGACACTCATCCCATCCATCAAGGGACCTTCGATGACAGAGAGAGGTTTGCCGAGCTGCGCCAGCGCTTCGGCGGTGTCTTCATTGATGAAGTCCGTGATGCCGCGCAGCAGGGCGTGTTCGAGACGCTTGCTCACAGGGCCCTGCCGCCAGCTCATGTCGATCTCCACCTTCTTGGTGGTGCCGGCCTGACCTTTGAACTGCTCGGCGTAATCGACGAGAATTTCCGTGGCATCCGGGCGGCGGTTGAGGATTACGTCCTCCACCTTTTCGAGCATGTCCTTGGGGATCTCCTCGTACACTTCGAGCATGCCGGCATTCACGATGCCCATGTCCATGCCCGCCTTGATGGCATAATAAAGGAACACGCTGTGCATGGCCTCGCGCACCTTGTTGTTGCCGCGGAAGCTGAAACTGATGTTGCTGACGCCGCCGCTGACCTTGGCGTAAGGGAGGTTCTCCTTGATCCAGCGCGTGGCGTTGATGAAGTCGAGCGCGTAGTTGTTGTGCTCCTCCAGGCCGGTGGCCACGGTGAGGATGTTGGGGTCGAAAATGATGTCCTCCGGCGGGAACTCGACTTCATCCACGAGGATGCGGTAGGCGCGTTCGCAGATGCGGATTTTGTCCTCATACGTGGCGGCCTGGCCCTGCTCATCGAAAGCCATGACCACGGTGGCTGCGCCATACTGTTTGATCTTGCGGGCGTATTCCTTGAACTTCTCCTCGCCTTCCTTGAGGGAGATGGAGTTCACGATGCCCTTGCCTTGCAGGCATTTGAGACCGGCCTCGATGATCTCCCACTTGGAGGAGTCCACCATGATGGGCACCTTGTTCACCTCCGGCTCGGTCTGGAGCAGGATGAGGAATTTGGTCATCGTGGGCACGCCGTCGATGAGACCTTCATCCATGCAGACGTCGATCACATTGGCGCCGCTCTCCACCTGCTGACGGGCCACGGCCACAGCCTCCTCCAGCTTGCCCTCCTTGATGAGCTTGGCGAACTTTGGAGATCCGGCCACGTTCGTGCGCTCGCCGATCATGAGGTAAGGCGGGCGGGTGGGCTTGGCCTCCGGGTCGTCTGCAGCAGGAGCACCTGGGGCAAACACGAAGGGTTGCGAGCCGCTGAGGCGCATCGTGTGCGGGTCAGCGGGAACCTGACGCGGCGGGAGGTTTTCCACCGCCTTGGCAATGGCGGCGATGTGCTCCGGCGTGTTGCCACAGCATCCGCCCATGATGTTCACGAAACCGCTGCTGCCAAAGTCCTTAGCATAGGCGGCCATGTCTGGTGGGAGCAGATCAAAGCCCGTCGGTGCCAGCGGGTTGGGCATGCCGGCGTTCGGATAGGCAGAGACGAAGCAGTCAGCCTTCGAGGAAAGCTCCTCCAGGAAGGGGCGCATCTTGTCCGGCCCAAGGGAGCAGTTCAGACCGATGGACAGCGGCTTCACATGCCGCATGGCATTGAGGTAAGCCTCGGTCACCTGACCGGAAATCATCGTTTCACCACCGGGGCCGACAGCCGCGCTGATCTGTACAGGCAGCTCCACCTGATCCTCAGCAAATACCTCACGGATCGCCACGAGGGCGGTCTTGGCATTGAGGGAGTCAAAGATCGTCTCGACCATCAAAGTGTCCACCCCACCGGCGATGAGGGCACGCACCTGGTGTTTGTACGCCTCCTTCACCTGATCAAACGTCACGTAGCGGAAGCTGAGGTCGGAGAGGTCTGGGAACTGCGAAAGCGATACGGTGAGCGGCCCGATGGCCCCTGCCACGTAACGTTTCCGCCCGGTCTTTTCGCCCACGAGGTCGGCCCATTTGCGGCACTGCTTGGCGGACTCGAAATTGATCTCCCACGCGAGATCGTTGAGGAACTTGTCCTCCAGCACGGTCTGGAAGAACTCAGGATCTTTGCGCCGTCCTTCTGGCACCTCTTTGAAAAACTCCGCCTGGGCGATGCTGGTGCCGCTGAAGGTATTGGTCTCGATGATGTCAGCCCCGGCTTCCAGGAAGCGGCGGTGGATGTCCTCGATGATATCTGGGCGGGTGATGGAAAGAATGTCGCCGTTGTTGAGCAGATCCTTCTCGTTGGACAGGAAGCGGGTGCCGCGTGCGTCGGCCTCCTTCAGCCCATAGCCGCGAATGGTCGTGCCCATGGCACCATCAATAACCAGGATTCTCTGGCGCATGGCGGCTTCGAGTTCAGAGCGGACATTGGGTCGTGCAGGCATGGTGGAAATTAGCGTTCTAGCTGGGCAGGTCAACAGTCATATCAACGCATCATGATTTGAGCATGTGACTATTATTTCTAATTTACAAGAGATTCATCCGTTATACCGACACCCATGCCCCCAAAACCCAAAGCCGTCCCCCCTATTGAATCCAGCCCTGAGGCCATCAATGAGAATCTGGGGAAACGCGTCAAAAAACTGCGTGGGGACCGCGGCTGGTCGCTCGAAGAACTCGCCACGGCGAGCGGTGTGAGCCGCTCCATGCTCAGCGAAATCGAGCGCGAGAAGGCCAATCCGACGCTGACGGTGACCTTCCGCATCGCCCGGGCCTTTGGGCTGACCTTGCAGGAGTTGATCGAAAGCGCCGAGGCCAGCGCTTCGAAAATCCAGGTTATCCGGGCCAGCGACCGCGCCCAGGTCTATCGCAGCGACAAGCAGTGCGAGATCCGCACTCTTTCCCCCATAAACCTCGAAAAGGACGTGGAGTTTTATGAGATGACGCTGCGCCCCGGCGGCACCCTGCGCAGCCAGGCTCACTTTGAAGGCACCCGCGAATTCCTGACCGTGGAGGACGGCAGCGTCCGCATTGAATCCGACCAAAACAGTGAAGAACTCGGCAAAGGCGACTCCGGCACCTACCGCGCCGACGTGCCGCACGCCATTGTCAACACCGGCAAAGGGGACGCGCTGGTGTTCCTCGTCGTGATCTACCGCTAGAGCCTCATTTTCCCAACCCAACCATGAAATCAGCCACCACCCTCGTCCTCCTCGCCTTTGTCGGGGTCTTGCATGCGCAGATGCCCCCGGCGCTCGTGAATGCCGAACGCGCCAAAATCCTCGATGGCGTCAAATCGGTGCCGAAGGCAGGTGCGCCGGGCCCCATCGGCATCTGGGGAAACATGGCATTCCCCATTCTCTCCGCGCCTGACAAAGATGGGGTCGAGATCGCAGTCGCAGCGGCGGCAGGTTATGCCAAGGGGCGCGTCATTCTTTTTGGTCACAACAGCTACCTCGCCGGGGGTGAAGGCGGAGATCACGCGAAGCTCATGGAGAACTGCGTGAATTGGGCGGCCAACAAAGAAAAGCCCCGTCTGGGCCTCAAAGGCGTGAATGCGGTCAATTTGTACAAGCAGCACGAATTCAAAGTGGAGACCTTTGACAAGATTGACAAGAAAAGCCTGCGCGACTTCGATGTCGTCATCGTCAACATGCAGGGCATCATCAGCGCCGAAGAGGGCGCGGCGGTGGCGGAGTATGTCAAAGGCGGCGGTGGTTTCATCGGCGGCATGACAGGCTGGGCGTTCAGCCAGACCAGCGGCGGCAAAGACCTGGCGGTGTCACACGGCCTCAATCAGGCGCTGATGCCCGCAGGCATCGCGATCACGGACATGAGCGCATTCGACCAACTGCGCAGCTTTGAAGCACGCGCGGAACTGCCCCAAATGATGAACGCCTCGGAAGCCATCAGCGCGATCAAAAAGCAACGCGACGGCGGCCCGGCGCTGACGGCTGAGCAGATGAAGCAGGGCACGAACGCCATCCAGATCGCCATGGCAGCCCAACCGCCGGACCGCAGCAATTTGAAGGCCGCCGTACTTGCCGCACTGGGCACCGCAGGCGCCGATGCCGTAGTGCCGACAGCTCAGTCCCCGCTCACCGCCGATAAGCATGCGGCGCAGCGCCTGCGCCTCGGCATGGAGACACGCGTGCTACGTCTTGCCGCTGGTGAAGGCGTGGCCGCACATCCCGCGCATGAATCCTTCCCCGGCAAAGTGCCTGAGGGTGCACCACGTGTCTCGGGAGAGATCAAAGTGACTCCCAGCATCCCTGGCTGGACCAGCACCGGCCTCTACGCAGCGGCAGGCGACACCATCACCGTCACACTACCGGAAAAACTTGCCGACAAAGGATATGCCGTACGCATCGGCTGCCACAGCGACACGCTTTACCATCTCGACAAATGGGAACGCGCGCCGGACATCACCCGCAGCGTCGGATTGGCCACCGCCACCACGAAAACCGCCAGCGCCTTTGGCGGGCTCATCTACATCGAAGTTCCAGGCCGCGCCAAGGACGACGAGCCTTTCACCGCCACGATTCAAAACGCCGTGCCAGCGCCGCTGTTCGTTCTCGGCCAGGATGACGACACCAAATGGAGCGAGATCAAAAAGCGCCCCGCCCCGTGGGCCGAACTCGCCTGCGACAAGATGATCGTGAGCTGCCCCACCGAGGTCGCGCGCGCCATCAACAATCCCACCCAGCTCATGGAGTTCTGGAAGAAGGTCGTCGAAGCGCAGGACGACATCACCAATCAAACTGCCGAACGTAAACGCCCCGAACGCATCGTGGCGGATGTGCAGATCAGCGCCGGCTACATGCACAGCGGCTATCCCATCATGATCCCGACGAGCGCCGCACCGGAGATGACGACCTTTGGCAAACTGAAGTTCCCCGGCTGGGGTTTCTACCACGAAATCGGCCACAACCATCAGCGTGGCGATTTCACCTTCGATGGCACCGGCGAGGTCACCAACAACGTGATCGGCATGTACTGCTATGACGCCGTCTTGAAGAAAGACTGGCTCATCGGCCACACCGCCATCACTGAGGAGGCACGCAAGGAGAACATCCAAAAAATCAAGAAGGCGTCCAACAAATGGCAGGTCTGGAAAAGCGAGCCCTTCACCGCGCTGACCACCTACATTCAGCTCATGCAGGAGTTCGGCTGGGAGAGCTGGCGCAAATATCTCTACAGCTTTGACGACACCTCATTCGGCCCCGCTCCGAAAGGCGATGACGAGCGCCGCGACCAGTTCCTCGTGCGCTACTCCAAGATCACGAACAAGAACCTCGGTCCATTTTTCGATGCCTGGGGCATCCCTGTCAGCTCAGCCGCGAAGGCGGAAGTGAGCAAGCTGGATCCGTGGATGCCGAAGGGGATGTGAGGCAATTTGCTTCGCCACCCCGCCCTGCCTCCTCTCACCTACACTCGAATCAATTCCTTGATGGGCGTCCCGTTAGGCACAATGGGGGTGGGGCGGCCACTGAAGTCGTTGATGGTTTCTTTGGCGGAGTCGATTCCTAGATGATGATAAATCGTGGCGAGGAAATCGTGCGGCGAGCAGGCATGCTCGACCACGTCTTCGCCGCGTTTGTCGCTGGCTCCAATGATGCCGCCGGTTTGCAGGCCGCCACCGGCCCAGAGATTGGTAAAGGCACGCGGCCAGTGGTCGCGCCCCGGCTGCACGACACCCGTCGGTGCACTGGCCTCGCCGGCGCCGGAACTGGCGACGTGGCTGATTTTGGGTGTGCGCCCAAACTCCCCACTGACCACAACGAGCACGCGTTTGTCGAGGCCACGCGCATACACATCCTCAATCAACGCAGAAACGGCCTGATCGAAGGCTCCGGCACGGAAGCGTAGCGCATCAAAGACATGGTGGTTGACGGCGTGATCGTCCCAGTTGCCCACACGACCACATTGCGGTCCATCAAGGCAGCTTGTGATGATTTCCACACCCGATTCAACCAGCCGGCGCGCCAGCAGCAGCTGCTGCCCCCAGCGATGCATGCCGTAGCGCTCGCGCGTGCGCTTGTCTTCTTTGGAGAGATCGAACGCATGCCGCGTCTGCGGATTGGTGAGCAGCGTCATCGCTTGGGCTTCGAACTGATCCATCGCGCCCATTTCACCTGCGGCATCGACGTTGCGTTCCAGATTGTCGAGACTGTGCAGCAAGGCCATGCGGTCATTCAGACGGGCCAGCTTGGACGGGTCGGACAGGCCGACGTTTGGCACAGCGAAATCCGGACGGCTGGGATCATTCAGCACCGCAAGCGGCGAATAGGCGGCATTCACAAAGCCCGGTCCGGCGATGGTGAAGCTGTCGTAATTGATGATCGGGTTCACGCCGATGTAGTTCGGCAGCGGACTGCCGCGCTTGTTTTTCGAGCGCATGAAATTCGCCACGGTCATCCAGTCCGGCAGCAAGGGCTTGGGTTTGTCACGCGCATCCGTATCTCCACTGAGCATTTGCAGCGATCCAGCCGGATGTCCGCCGCCGGTGTGCGTCATCGAGCGCAGCAGGGTGAATTTGTCGGCAATCTTTGCCTGCAATGGAATCAACTCGGTGAGCTGCATTCCGGGCACCTTGGTTTTGATGGTCTTGAATGGGCCACGATACTCACTGCCGATGTCCGGTTTGGGGTCATAGGTGTCGAGGTGCGAGCAACCACCGCGCAACCACACCAAAATGACAGCGGTGCGTTCACGCGCAGGCTTCGAGGCATTCTCAGCGCGCAGCTTGAGCAATCCCGGCCAGCCCAGGCTCGCAAACCCCGTGATTCCGAAGCGCATGAAGCCACGTCGGTCCAAGGGACCGGAACAAACAGGCTGGGGTGAGGCGGAAGGCATGTGCAACCATACGGCAGCCAGCAGGGAATTCTTCGGGGCAGAGGATTACTTCGCCAGTGACGCGCATACAATCTCCTCGTCATTGCGCATGAAGACACACTGATTTGCGAAAGCGGGGTGTGACCACACCACAGCCCGGCGTGGATCGGTGGTGGTGGGTTTCAGCAGCTTGGCGCGGCTGGTCTCTGCATAACCTTTTGGCGTGAGATTGGCGATGATGAGATCCCCCTGCTCGTTGGCGAGGAAAAACCGGTTCTCATGTTTGATGATGAAGGCGTTCGCCCAGCGGACGGGAGGGCCGCCGGTGGTGGCGGCGAAGGTTTCCCAGAGGCGCTCGCCGGTGTCGAGCTTCAGGCAGCGGAGCTGACCGTAGCTGCACACGCCGTAGATGTGACCGTTCTCGATGAACGGAGTGCTGATGAGACTGTGCAGTGTGTCAGTGTTCTTTTCGCTGAAGCTTTTGCCTTCCCATTGCAGCGTGGCCGCAGGCTTGGAGGCATCCAGCTTGAAGCATTTTGAACTGGTGTAGAACGAGCTGAAGAGGAGCAGATCTCCCGCAAGCCTTGGGGTGGCGACGGTGAGGCCAAAACGCACATCCCATGGATAGGACCAGAGCACTTTGCCCGTGGCAGGATCAAGCGAGTTTACCGCCTGCGGATGCCAGAGGATGAGTTGTTTCATACCGCCTGCCTCAATCATCGTCGGCGGGCAGTAGCCGGGCTCGCGCGCATCCAGCGCACGCCAGATTTCTTTGCCACTGTCCTTGTCAAAAGCGACCGCCACGCTGCCGGGTCCGCCGCAGAGGCAGATCAGGCGCTGTCCATCGAGCAGCGGATGTCCGGCAAAACCCCACATCGGTGTCTTCGCTCCATATTCGGCTTTGAAGTCATGCGACCATAGCACCTTGCCGTTTGCGGCATCAAGGCACAGGAGGTTTCCCTCCGCGCCGAGAGTCCACACTTTGCCACCGCTCACCACCGGAGTGCAGCGCGGGCCGGTGGAATAGCTCATCGTGTAAGTGCATTCGTAGCGATGCTCCCAAACGAGCGCACCCGACTTCGCATCCAGACAAAACACGCGCTCGGTGCCGGGAATGATGCCCCGCGCAAAGGCATTGCCGGGCACGTTGCTCTTCTCAGCCACCTGGCGATCCATGATATAAACCCGGCCTTCCGCGACGGCCGGACCGGTGTAGCCACCACCGATCTTCGCGCGCCATAGCACCTTGGGACCACCTGCTGGAAAGGTGTCGATGATGCCGGACTCGCGCCAGACGCTGTCGCTTTGAGGCCCCAGCCACTGCGGCCAGTCATCGGCACGAAGCATGGCGGACAGCAGGAGAAGGATGAAAAAGGCAGCGCGCATGGACAAACAAACTCACCACCATGAATCATGTTGCAGAGGATTTCGTGTATCGCAGGTTTGGAGCATTATGATGAACCTGCCCGACTCCCAACGCCTGCACAGCCTGGTCACGGCCACCCACACTCCATTTCATCCCGATGGCTCCCTCAATCTCAAGGTCGTGGAAAAACAACTGGAGTTCCTCCTGTCGAAAGGAGTGAACACCGTTTTCATCGGTGGCAGCACCGGCGAAAGCCACTCGCTTACCTATGAAGAGCGCCATCTCCTGGCCAAATTCTGGATGGCGGTCACGAAGGGCACCGCCATGCGCGTGGTCGTTCACGTAGGAGCTAACTGCGTTGCCGATGCGAAAGCGCTGGCGGAGCAGGCCGAGGAATTGGGCGCAGCAGCCATCGCAGCTTTGGCGCCGATGTACTTCAAGCCCAAGAACGTCGAGGTGCTGGTGGAGACGATGGCCCAGATCGCCGCAGCAGCGCCGGACACCCCTTTCTACTACTATGATATTCCTTCGATGACCGGCGTGAATCTCCCGGTGCCCGATTTCCTGCAGCAGGCAGGCAAGCGCATCCCGAATCTGGCCGGCATCAAGTTCACCAATCCCGACCTCATGGCCTACCAGTACGCGCTGCGTGCCGACAATGGTGCCTGGGATGTGCCCTTCGGCTGCGATGAGCACATGCTCGGCGCTTTGGCGATGGGTGCCAAGGGTGCGGTCGGCAGCGGATTCAATTTCGCCGCTCCTATTTACCTGCGCCTGCTGGCCGCGTTTGCGCAGAACGATTTTGCCGCTGCTCAGCGGGAGCAGTTCCGCGGAGTGCAGATCATCAGCACCCTTGTCAGTTACGGCTACATGGGTGCGGCAAAAGCTGTGATGGCCATGCTCGGGGTCGATGTCGGTCCGGCGCGCCTTCCCAACACCACGCTCAGCCCTGCACAAAAGGACAGGCTGCACGGCGAACTCGAAGCCATGGGCTTTTTCGAGTGGGTCAAATAAGTGGATCAGCGTGTGATCCGAATCAGAGGTGTCGGCAGGTGTTCGCTGGTAATCCACAGCGTGCGGCTGTCACTATCATAGCAGACGCCTTCCAACTGCCGCAGGAGTTCGGGTTCGATGCGTACCGGCACTTCTTTCAGGGCCTCGGCGAGTGATTTTTCCTTGGGCAGCAGCCACTCATACAGGCTGCTGTAGGTGGCGACGACCATCCGTGATCCGTCCGGCGAAAAGCATGCCGCAGTGGTCATGCAGTTGTCATGCGGTCGCTTGCCGGCGCGAATTAACTTCGGAAAAGTCAGATCGGCCACTTTTTCGAGCACCATGCTCACCTTCGGCTGCAAGGTCTGTGGAAAAGCGTAGAGCGCGCACCTGCCGTCATCACTCTTGGTCAGGACGTAAAGTCGGCGGGTCCGCGGGTGCACGAGCAGGCTTTCGGAGTTGTACTTCCCGTCAGGATAGTTGGCACGCCAGATCTGTGGTGCGGCGGTTTCAGTTTCCGCCACAGGCTTACCCGCAGTACTGATTTCAGGCTCGGGGATCTGATAGACCTGAATAGACGCGCGGATGAAAAGGTTGTCGCCGATGTCCCCGATGAAGAGCGTCGGAGCTCCTTGCTCATCTTTACCGGAGGCGATGTCCTCCCAGTCAAAGTTCGCCGCATCTCTCACACGCACCTTGGCACGCGTTTTACCACCGCGGTCGATGGCAAAGACACAGGGCTCGCCGCCAGAATCGTTCAAGGTCCAGAAAATCGAGGGATCACGAACACCCAGCGCCAGACCGGAGCTTTCATTGAGGCGCTTGTCTTCCAGGATGGCGACCTGCTTGCTCGTGCTGGGCACCGGCTTTTCCGGCCATGCGCCGACACTCTGCCCGCAGCAGACAGAAACTGCCGTGAGAGCAAAAGCAAACTGGAGCAGGACCGCATTCATGTTTTTTCAACCCAGCGGCGTTGCCGGACCTTGCAGCATGCGGTTGTAGTGAAACTGCACACGTCCCTGAAACCACCGCCAGGTCTGCCCCGGGCGGCCATTCTCCAGCAGGAAATGCGGGCAGTCCTTGTGAAGCGGACTGACGCCGACACGCGGCCAATGATAGTGGGGCACCACGTGATCCAGCGGAATGTTATACGCACGCATCAGATACGCGGCCAGCCGCGCCGTGCGGTCAATGGTTTGGCCAAGGTCATTGCCATGGTGCTCACACATTTCGATGCCGATGCTGTAATTGTTGCCGACGCCGTCGAAATCAGCGTGCTCGCCCTGCTCACGGCAGGGAAGGTGCTGGATGGCGATATCATCCTGCACGGTGAAATGCCAGGTGAGAAAGCCGATGCGGTTGCCCCCCTTGCGTTTCGTCGCACGCAGGGCGCCGCGCTTCAGCGCCAGCGCGTGCTGATAGGCATTGCCGGTGTAGTTCTGCGTGCTGTGAATGGTGATGTAGCGCGGATTCATCGGCCGGTAGTAGCGGCGGCCCACCGTGCCGGCGGGGATAATGTCGAGCTTGATGTGCGTTTCCGCGAGCAGCTGGTCCGGCGTCATGGCTCCGGGTGGAACCGGCGCAAAGCGCGACTCCCAGCGTGCCACGCGAGAGCCGTCGTAAGTGGCGCAGGCCGCGACAACGAAGGCAAGCGTCAGTGGTAGGAGGATTGCGACGTTTTTGCGCATAAGAGTGTTTAAAGGCCAATGGTCAAAATTCAATGCGCTTGTTCAAGCAAGTTCATGCAGAACGTACCTGCCACACTTTCCGGCCTCATAAACTTCTCCAGCCGACCACGAATAGGTGAAAGAAACGGCCCCTCTGGTGCGGCATGATTCCTTTGATTTCGGGATTGTCATCCTCCTCCACGTCATTCAACATCCGCGCTTCTCATGAGCACCCCGTCCCTTCCCGATTCCAATGCGCCTTGGTACAAGCAGCTGACCGGCTACCACTGGTTTGTATTGATCGTCGCGTCTGCCGCATGGTTCTTTGACTGCCTGGACCAGCGCCTGTTTTCGCTCGCTCGTGTGCCGGCCTTGGTGGAGCTGATGAAGCTGCCGCCGACGAATCCTGATTTGCAGGCCTTCGGCAAGGTCGTCACCGCCTGTTTCCTCATCGGCTGGGGTGTCGGCGGACTGACCTTCGGTGCCTTGGGAGACAAATTTGGCCGCGCCAGAATGCTGACGCTGACGATCCTGATCTACTCCGCCTTTACCGGCCTGAGCTATTTCAGCCGCACCCAGCTCGACTTCACCATCTTCCGCTTCCTCACCGGCGTGGGCGTGGGCGGCGTGTTTGGCCTTGCCGTGGCATTGATCGCCGAGACCGTTCCCAATGGCGCGCGCACCCAGTGCCTTGGACTGCTGCAAATTCTGTCCACCATCGGGAACATCACAGCAGGCTTTGCAAAAATCGGCATTGATGCCTTGGAAGCAAACCACACCATTACCGCCGGATCGGGCTGGCGCTGGATGTTCCTCATCGGCGCGGCCCCTGCGCTGATGATCATCTTCACCCGTGGCTACCTCAAGGAGCCTGCCTCATGGCAGCACCTCAAGGACACCAACCAGCTGCCAAAGGGAAGTATTTTCGCCCCATATGCCAGCCTGCTGGCCAGCGCCCGCTGGCGCAAAAACCTGTTCGTGGGCGCTGTCATCGCCAGCACGGGCGTGATCGGCCTTTGGGCCATCGGCGAGTACGCCGTCGATTTGCAGAAGGTGGTGTTCAAACAGTACTTTGAAAAGGCGGGCGTTGCTCCTGACAAGGTGGCCGCCGAAGTGAACAACGCCATCTCCGTGGCCTATCTCTGGAACATGATGGGTGCCGCCGTGGGCATGACCTTGTTCACCAATGTGGCCAAGCTGGGCCGCCGCCTGGCCTTCTTCCTGGGCTTCAGTGCCGCACTTATTTCCACCTTCCTCGTTTATTGGAAGATGAGCGACCCGATCTCAGCACGCTGGATGATGTTCCTCATGGGCACCGCGCAGCTGAGTGTGTTCGCCGGCTTCGCCATTTATCTGCCGGAGTTGTTCCCGAACAAGCTGCGCAGCACGGGCACCAGCTTTTGCTACAACCTGGGCCGTTTCGCCGCCGCTGGTGGCAGCTTCTTTTCCGCCACCCTCACTTCCGGCATCTATGGCAAGTTCGCTGCCCAGGATCCAGCGCTGCCCCTGCGCTACGCGGCCATGACCATGTGCGCCATCTTCCTCATGGGCATCCTCGTTCTGCCATTCGCTCCTGAAACCAAGGGCAAGCCGCTTCCAGAAGACGATTGAAATGACCGCCGCTGAACTCAAAAACGCCACACAAGCTCAGGCTGAAGCTCTTTCCCCTGAAGCGCTCGCCCTCTGGCATGCGAAGCAGGGGAACTGGGACGCCGCGCACAACATCGCCCAGGACATCCACACGAAGATGGGTTCCTGGATTCATGCGCTGCTCCATGTGATCGAAGGCGACCAGTGGAATGCGGACTACTGGTTCTCGAAAGCCGGCAGGCCTTCGCACGGCCCCAAGGAGATCGACAAACTTTGGGACGAAATTGCTGGTGTTGTGCTATCTTGATCACTCCAACAGTGAACAACGACCCCGCCAAACCCCAGCAGCGCTTCGAAGACTTGCGCGGCATCTTGCGCTATGTGCCACAATTCCGGCAGCGCGTTTTTGTGATCGCCTTTGATGGCGCACTGATGATGCAGCCGGGCTTTGCCAGCCTGCTCCAAGATGTGGCGGTGCTGCAATCTCTGAACATCGAGGTCGTGCTCGTCTTTGGCGCACGCGCGCAGGTGCGCATGCTGGCCGAGAAACGCGGCATCTCTCTCTACAATGACGACGGCATGGGCCGGACCGACGCCGCAGGCATCGAGATCGCGGTGGACGCCATCATGCGGCAGTGCAGCGACCTGATGGCTGATCTGACCGCACTGGAAATGCCCGTGGCTGTTTCCAATGCGCTCGCAGTGCATCCAGCGGGCGTGATAGATGGCATTGATCTCGAATTCACGGGCCGCATCGAGCGCGTCGATGAAGAATCGCTTCGGGCACTGCTCAAAGCCGACATCATCCCCATTCTGCCACCGCTCGGTTATGACGGCAAAGGCGCCACGCTGCGGTTGAACTCTGATGCAGTGGCCGTGGAGGTCGCCATCGCCCTGCAGGCGGCGAAAGTCATCTTCGTGGCCGAGTCCGGCATCACCGCCGCCGATGGCACCCGCCTGGAGCAGCTTTCCGTCGCGGAAGCGAAGGAGATGCACAAGCGCAAGGATTCCAAGCATGACGTGAGCATGCTCTCAAAGCTGCGCTACGCCGCACTGGCCTGCCAGGAAGGCGTGCCGCGGGTTCACATCGTGGATGGCACTCAGGATGAAGCGCTGCTGGCCGAACTCTTCTCCAATGAAGGCGTCGGCACGATGATCCATGCGGATGATTACCAGCAGATCCGCAAGGCCCGCGCCTCCGACGTCCCTGCCCTGCTCTCCATGATGCAGCAGAGCGTGGACGATGCCGCGCTGGTGCCACGCACGCGCGACCAGATTCAATCCAAGATCAAAGACTTCTTCGTGCTCGAACTCGACGGCAATCCCATCGGCTCCGTGGCCGTGCATGCTTATGAGGAGGACGGCAGAAAGATCGCCGAACTGGCCTGCCTCTTTGTGCGTCGCTCGCACAAAAACAAGAACCACGGCCGCAAGCTGGTGGCCTTCGCTGAAGAACAGGCGCGGCAGAGAAACTGCGAGATCATCGTGGCTCTCAGCACGCAGGCCTTTCGCTTCTTCGAGGAAAAAATGGGCTACACCGTGACCGACCCTGATGCCCTGCCCCTCAGCCGTCGTGAAAAGTACGACAAGAGCGGACGGAACTCAAAGGTGCTGGTCAAGGCGCTGAAATAGAACTGCCGTCCTGTTTGAGACGCGGCACCTTGGAATAGGCCAGCGCCTGCTCGACAATCGTGATCGCCTTGTCCTGGAGTTTTTCGCCGATGTAGCGCTGCTGAAAATCCACGCGGCATTTGCGCCCCCCCCTTGGCAAAGGCCACCCAGAAATCCGTCGATTTGATGCGCTCAGCAGCGCTCGTCGCATCGGACCATTCATATCGAATGGACTGGCTGCGCGTCACCTCATGCAGCCCCTGGGCGCTAAGAGTCACAGAATAGCCCATGCTCTGCCATCCCAGCCAGGTTGCCCCCCCACCGAGTAAAAACAGCGCCACCCCCAGGATGATGGACGGCCCGATGATCTTGAGGCGGCCAAAGAAACCACCGTTGCCATATTCCAGCGCAAAGAATTTCACCCGCCCATACATGACCTTCACCAGCACGAAAGAAGCGATGACCAGCAGCGGCCCGCTGCCAAGGAACAGGTAGGTGTACAAATCTCCGATCATGAGCGTCACACCATTGCCCGAATCCACCCCCTTGGTCAGGTAGGGGGAAAGGTCCGTTGATTTGATGAAGTCGAAGGAAAGGGACGGTAGTTTCATGAGGGGCCTTTTGGGTATTAAACCAAGCTGCCGCCTTGCACGTCAAGCCTTGCTTCAGTGACTTGTTCGTTGCCGGATGAACTCCTGCACCGTCGCCACATCCGCAGCCATCGGCCAGGTTTGCAGCGATTTCGACTTCAGCGCCTCGAGCGTCGGATGCGTAGGCTCGTTGCCCGTGGCCTGCTGCACCACTTCGGGGAACTTCGCCGGACTCGCGGTGGCCAGCACGACGCTGACGCGGTCCTGCGCCATGTCGGTGAAGGCGCAGGCGGTGTGCGGATCCAGCACATATTGCCAGTCCTTCCACATCTGGGCGATAACGCGGACGATCTGATCATCATCCATGCGTGTGGAGCGCAGGGAGGTCTTGGGCAGTTCGATCTTGAATGGAGCGCCGGATTTGATCTGCGTCATCACCTCACGCACGCGCTCGGAGCTTTGACCCAGGATGTAATAGAGGAAGCGCTCAAAGTTCGATGCAGCTTGGATGTCCATGCTCGGAGCATGGCTGGGGTGCACGTCGCTCTGGCTGTACTCACCACTGGTGAAGAAGCGGTGAAGGATGTCGTTTTGATTCGTAGCCACACGGAAGCCACCTGCGGGCATGCCCATCTGCTGAGCCATCCATCCGGCCAGCACATTGCCAAAATTTCCGGTGGGCACGACATACTCCGCCGTAGCGCGTGAACTCTCCGGCAGCTTCAATGACGCCCAGATGTAATAAACACACTGCGCCAGCACGCGGGCAATGTTGATCGAGTTCACGGCGGAGAGGTTCACCGAGTTCGCGAAAGCGGTGTCGCCAAAGGTCTCCTTCACCACGCGCTGCGCGTCGTCAAAGGTGCCGGGCACGGGAATGGCGAAAACATTGTCCGCTCCCGTGCAGGCCATCTGGCGCTCCTGTAACGGCGCGACGCGGCCATTGGGATAGAGAATGAAAATCGTGATGCCATCGCGCCCCAGACAGCCATGGATCGCCGCTGAACCCGTGTCCCCCGAAGTCGCACCGAGAACGGACAGGCGTTTGCCAGTGTGCTCGACCTGGCGTTTGTAGAGCAGTCCCAGAAGCTGCAGCGCAAAGTCCTTGAAGGCCAGCGTCGGCCCGTGAAACAGCTCAAGCACGTAAGTCTTGTCCGTGATCTTCTTCAGCGGAGCCACGTCGGGCGAATCAAAGCGCCGGTACGCCTCCGCCGTGAGCTGATGCCACTCCGCATTGCTGATCTCCGGCGCGAAGAGCGTAAAAAACTCTGCCGCGAGCTGCGGATAGGTCAGCTTTGACCACGCCGGCAGTTTGTCAGCGATGTTCGGCAGCTTCTCCGGCAGAAACAGTCCGCCATCCGGTGCCAGCCCGGCTTCAACGGCTTCAGAAAAAGTATGCGGCTTCGTCTGGCCGCGGGTGGAAAGGTAATGCATGCGAATGATTGAGGGGAGTATTCATGCGTGGAAATCGGGGAGACTCAACGAGTCTCTGCGGACATCATGCGCGGTCTTTCGCCCCCTTAGGCTCGTCTCAGGGTAATGGCTCACTTCTTCCGCGCAATGAACACATCCACCTGCTGCCCCACGTAGAGAGGCTGGTCCTTGGGTTTGTCGAGTTTGTAAATGACCTGCAGGACGCGGGTGTCCACGCGTTCGGTGCTGGCGCCGGTGAGGGAGACCTTTGGGATGACGTAGGGCTCGATGCGGACGAATTGCGCTTTGAACCTTTTCGAAGAGTCGCTCTTCAGCGAGAAGGTGGCGTCGCGATCAGAAGCCACTTCCATGGCGTTTTGTTCATCCACATCCGCACGGACATGCAGCGTGGAGATGTCTCCCAGCACAAGCGCGGGCTCCTTGTTCGCCGGGGAGGCGTATTCGCCGGCACGAATGTTGACCTGAAGGATGGTGCCTGCCTTCGGTGCCTTGACGGTGAGTCGGTCGATAAGCAGTTCGGTCTGCTGCACGTCGGCCTTGGCGGAGGAAAGCTGCGCTTCAGCGGCCTGCATCTGCGCCTTGGCCACGAGCACGTCGTTGGTGCGGTTGCGCAGGTCGTCCTGGCTGATGGCACGCTGATCGGTGATGGACGTCATGCGGTCGAGCATGTCCTGCACCTTCGCCAGCTGGGCGCGGTTGATGGCAATGTTCGCCTGGGCAATGGCGATGGCCGCCTGCTGCTTGAGCAACGAGGCGCGCAGTTCGCGATCATCCAGGATGAGCAGTGCATCGCCCTCCTTCACGACTTGATTGACCGCGACTTTGACCGCTTCGACCAGACCCGGTGCCGGCACGCCAATGGCGACGTTTTCGTCCTTGGCTTCGAGGATGCCGGTGGCCGCGATGTCATCGGGCGCGTTCTTCTGAGGCGGCAGGACAGGCGGTGGCGGTATCTTGGTTTCCTGGCTGCGGATGGTCTGGAGCACAAACCCCATGCCGATCACGCCCGCAACGGCAAGCAGGTAGGTGGAGTAGCGGATGGCGGTGGAGACGAGATTCATGGGCGGAGGTAAAATGAGAAATCGGAAAGGCGAATGGCGAATGCCGGACGAAATTACGCTCGACGAAGGGGGCAAGAAAGTCTCAAATCCGTGCAATGAAAAATGAACCGGGCATTGCAAGGCAGGTCATCCGCCAGGGCGGTGAGGTCGTGGTCATTGTTCTGGTGGCCGCAGGGCTGCAGGCACTGTGGGGGGCGCACTGGTTGAGCGCTCGCACGTTCTGCCTGGTGGTGCTGGCGGCTGCACTCGCAAAGACAGTCTTCTTTTTCGTCGAAAACCTCCAGCACATCCTGATGGCCACGCAGGATGACATGCCCTATCACCGTGTTCTCGGCATCATGGGAGTGAACATGGCGCAGATCACGCTGGCCTTTGCGCTCGACTACTGGTGCCTGGAAACGGCGGAACCGGCGAGTTTCAGCTCGATCGACGCCGCGTGGAACCAGAGTGAGCAGCTCTTCGAATTTTTCTTTTTCAGCGTGCTGAATTTCTCCTTCTTCGGCTTTGGCGATGTCACGCCGCTGACCATCCCGGCCAAGCTGGTCACGATGATGGAGGTGCTGCTGGCCTTTTTCACCGTGATCTTCCTGCTCTCGGATTTTGTCAGCCTCAAGGATTCGCTTCGTGTGCGGAAGCCGCGCGAAGACTGATCCGCATCTTGCACCTGCGGGCGGGCGCTCTACGCTGACGGTATGGACAGACCCGCCGCCATCGCTCAAATCCGCGAAGCCTGCAAAAACATCGCGCTGCAATTCATGAAGATCCACCCCGCCGTGCCCGGACTGGCGGATGAGGAGACGCAGAAAGAGTGCTTCCGCAGCGTACATGAAATGACGGTGCTGCTGGAGACGATCAAAAAGAAGATCGGCCGTCTGGAGCGCTCAGATGACAGCACCCTGCTCTGACATTTGGCTTACTTGCCCGGCCCCGCCCTCATACGACAATTCACCATGAAATACGCCATTCTCAGTCTCCTCCTGCTGGCCACCAGCCTGCAGGCCGAGGTCAAACTGCCAGCCATTTTCTCCGACGGCATGGTTCTGCAGCAGTCACAGCTCGTTCGCGTCTGGGGGACCGCTGAAGCCGGTGAAGACGTGAAAGTGACCTTCGGTGATCAGTCGCACAGTTCGCTCACGGATCAGACCGGCAAATGGTCGCTCACGCTGAACCCCATGAATGCCAATGCCCAGCCCGCCGATCTCGTGGTGGCAGGGAAAAACACGATCACGCTGAAAAACGTCCTCGTTGGCGAAGTGTGGGTCTGCTCAGGGCAGTCGAACATGCAATGGACCGTTCAGCAGGCCGGCAAGGCTCAGGAGGAAATCGCCGCCGCCAATCATCCCCAGATTCGCATGTTCAATGTCGAACGCAGCCCGAGCATGGCGCTCCAGACCGACTGCAAAGGCGCATGGAAAGAGGCCACCAGCGCCAATGTGGGCAATTTCTCCGCCGTGGGTTATTTCTTTGGCCGGCACCTGCATCAGGTGCTGAAAGTGCCGGTCGGTTTGATAAACACCTCCTGGGGCGGCACACGTGTCGAAGCCTGGACGAGCCGCGAGGCGCTCGAAGAACGGCCCTGCGCCGCCGAATTGCTCACCGATTGGAAAGATGCCGTCGCCAAATGGGATGGCCCCAAGGAACTGGCAGCCTTTGACAAAGTTAAGGCCGACTGGCAGGCGCAGGTGCAGAAAATCGATGCTGAAAACGCCAAGCTGCCCGTCAATCAGAAGAAGGCCAAGCCCCAAGCACCGCGCCCGCCGGAAGATCCCACCAAGACGCCGCACCACCCCGCTGTACTCTTCAACGGCATGGTGGCCCCGCTGATTCCCTACGCCATCAAAGGCGTCATCTGGTATCAGGGCGAGTCGAACCAACGCCGCGCCTTCCAGTATCAGGAACTCCTGCCCACCATGATCAATGACTGGCGCAAACAATGGGTGGACGCGTTCTCGTTTTACATTGTGCAGCTGGCAAACTTTGGCAACGGCAAGCCCGTGACCACAGACCCCGGCGTCCCCGACACCTGGGCCGAACTTCAGGAAGCACAAACGCTGACGGCTCAGACGCTCGACAAATGCGGCATCGCCATCATCAACGACATCGGCGAGCAAAACGACATCCATCCCAAGAACAAGCAAGAGGTCGGCCGACGTCTCGCATTGCTGGCGCTAGCTCAGGACTACGGCAAGTCCGGCGCCGAATCCTGCGGCCCGCTCTACCTTTCCTCCGTCGTTCAGGGTAACAAGATTCGCGTTCAGTTCACCCACACCGGCTCGGGTCTGAAAACCCGTGATGGAGGTGAACCGAAAAGCTTCCAGATCGCCGGAGCTGATCAGAAGTGGGTATGGGCCAAAGCCAAGATCGAAGGCAGCGAAGTCGTTGTTTGGAGCGAGTCCGTGCCGCAGCCGATCGGTGTGCGCTATGCCTGGGCCAGCTGGCCGGAAGGCGCCAATCTCATGAATGCCGAGGGCCTGCCTGCCTCCTGCTTCCGCACCGATGACTTCCTGCCGTCCACGCTCGGTGTCGTGTCTCCCTTCAAAGAGGCGACACCGGCAAAGCCAGCGCCTGCCAAACCATGATCGTTCGAGCCTAGCGTGCATCTTTTCCTCGCTGAACCTGATACATCGCCGTTCCTCGCCGATGAACTGAGCCGCGCCGCACCGGATGCTGCACAACGCGAAATCGAAGGCCTCGGCATTGCCGCAGATCTTAAGCTGGAAGGACTGCTGCTCGCCTTCGCGCGCCAGACACTGCCTGACGCCGTTGAAATCCATGCCGCTTCCATCAATGCTTGGGCGGACCGCATCATCGAAGCCATCGCCGACGTGTTTCCCGATGACCAGCCCTGGCGTCTGCATCTCTGGCCGCAATACGGTGAAGGCAAAGCCGGGCAGCACCGCTGTGAATTGATCCATGCCAGTTTGGTGGAACGCCTGAAAAAGCGGCGCAGAAAGCTGCTGCGCTCCCTGGTCGAATCCGACGCTGTCTTTGATGCGCAAACCTCCCTCGTGCAGTGCATTCTTACCTCCCCCGAAACCGGCTGGGTTTCCACCTCGCTCGCACCGCAGCCTTATGCTCTGCGCAGTTTTATTTCCTGTTTCCCCCGTGGCGAAGTGCCGCTGGCCGATGACAAAAGCGCCCCCTCCCGTGCCTTCACTAAACTGGTTGAGTCCGAAAAGCGTCTGGGACGCCAGATTGAGCGCGGGCAGACCTGTGTCGATCTCGGCGCTTCACCGGGAAGCTGGAGCTATGTGCCCATCCAACGAGGAGCGAACGTCATTGCCATCGACCGTTCAGAGCTGCGTGAGGATTTGATGCGCAATCCTCGCCTGCATTTCCAAGTGGCCGACGCCTTCAAATACAAGCCACCGCAAACCGTGGACTGGCTCGTCTGCGATGTCATCGCCGCACCTCAGCGCAGCATAGACCTTCTCCTCGAGTGGCTGCGCGAGAAGCGCATGCGCAACTTCATCGTCACAATCAAATTCAAAGGCCACGATGAGTATCCGCTGCTCGACATCCTCAAACGCGAAGCTCCGCCGCTCTGCGCCGAGTTTCATCTGACGAGACTCTGCGCAAACAAAAACGAAGTGTGCGCCTTTGGCGTAGTGTAAAATGCACTGAATAGCCTGCTATAGGCCTCCGTCTGATGCCTCGCGGATTTTTGCCTTGCCGCAAAATCCGCGCACATGCTATTTCATAATCCGCAGCCATGAAGCTCTTCATCTCCTTCGTCCTCGGTGCACTCACTGGCGCATCTCTGCTTTGGTTTGGCTTCCGAAAGGAGATCGTGACTCTCAATAACAGATTGGTCTTGGTGGACCGTTTCTCCGGCAAGGCAAATCGGATCTTTGTCTCTTACTTGGAAGCAGATCAGTTGGAGCGGGCCGAGTCACGACGGATTGAGGATATCAATGAAAATGGGGCATCGAATGCCTCGGCAGAAGCCAGGCCGAATGCCCAGGGGCCGGAATGGCGTGAGCTCACCGAGTCCGAAATCAAGCAGCTCGATTTCAGATGGAGGCCGAACGGTTCCGGCAGGAATGTCGTGTTCGAATACCACAATCCATTCGCGAAGTCAGTGCAGATAGAGCGGATTCGCTTCCAGATCCCGGCCAGGGATGACTGCGCCGCAGTTGACCGCGAATATCAGGCGGGAAACCGCGTGTGCGCCCCGCAGTCCGACATTGAGCAAGTTTTGGGCTCAATGAATTTCTCGACCCAAGAGCTTCGCTCGTCAGGAAATAATGCACAGAGCACGGCGGCTACCCTCGTGCCGCTTCGCGCTCTGATTCTCAAGTGACTTACAGCAGCGCCTCATGAGCCCGGCCATCTTTGGCCTCGCAATAGAGAATGAAGGACTGGTTCACCACCGAATAGCCGCCGGGCGTCGGATAGTCACCGCTGAAGTACCAGTCGCCATACTCGGCACCAAGAGCGTTGTGGAGATCTGGAATAGTCTGGTAGATGACTTCGACGGTGCCATGCCAAGGCGTGTCCTCAGGACTGATCATCTGGGCGATGCGTGCGGAGATTTCCTCGTCGGTGAAGGGTGCGTAGATGGCCTTAACGGCATTGCGCATTTCTTCCTTCGGCTTCTTCATCTCGGCTTTGCAGGCGAGGTAGGTCTCATGCACGATGTGCGACATTCCACGCGTGCGCAGGAGTGAAATGGCCGCTTGGAAGGCGATGAATTTGCCGAGTTCGGCCATGTCGATGCCATAGCAGTCGGGGTAGCGAATCTGCGGAGCGGTGGAGCACACGATGATGCGCCTCGGATTGGTGCGCGCGAGGATACGCAGCAGGCTTTTCTTCAGCGTGGTGCCACGGACGATGGAGTCGTCAATGACCACGAGGTTGTCCTTGGGTGTCACCACACCGTAGGTGATGTCGTAGCTGCCTGACACGAGGGCATCACGCCCCGTCTCCTGGGCGATAAAGGTGCGCATCTTGATGTCCTTGAGGGCGATTTTCTCGCCACGCGGCCAGTTGCGCAAAACGAGGTCATCCAGCTTGGCCTCGTCAAACTCACCACGCTTGAGCATGTCCATCAGCGCCTCTTTGACGACGACACGGCGACTTTTACGCAGGCCGTCGAGGAAACCGAAGTAGGCCGTCTCAGCCGTGTTCGGGATGAAGCTGAGCACGGTGTGCTCGAAGTCATTGTCGATGGCCTTGACGACCTGCGGCACCAGCTGCTCACCGAGCGCCTTGCGCTGGTGGTAGATGGCGGAGTCGTTGCCGCGCGAGAAATAAATGCACTCGAACGAGCAGGGCTTGAATTCACGCGGCTCGGTGAACTTCTGGATGGTCATGCCGCCATCCGCTTTGATCACGGCCACGTGCGCCGGCGGGATTTCGTGGATGTCCTCTTCATTGACACCGAAGACGGACATCAGTGCGACGCGTTCGGAGGCGATGGTGAAGATCTCGTCGTTCTCGTAATAATGGCAGGGGCGGATGCCGCTGGGGTCTCGCATGGCGAAGAGGTCGCCATTGCCGATGACGCCGACGATGCTATAACCACCATCCCAGCGTTTGGCGGATTCTTTGATCACTTCGGTCACATCCAGTTGCTCGCTGATGTGCTGCGGAATGTCTTCCCCAGGCATGCCCGAGTCACGCAGGACGTGGTAAAGCTTCGTGTGCGCCTCATCGAGCTGAAACCCGATTTCTTCGAGCACACTCTGCGTGTCCGTGCCGAAAACGGGGTGCTGCCCGCGCTTCATCATGACCTCGTTGAGTTCGCGGGTGTTGGTGAGGTTGAAGTTTCCCATCACCATCAGCGTGCGGGTGGGCCAGGTGGTGCGGCGCATGTAAGGATGCAGCGCGCCTTTGCCAAAGTCACCGCTGGTACCGTAGCGCAGGTGGCCGATGTAAATCTCACCGGCCATCTCGAACTCGCGTTTGATCGCGTCCGGATCGTCCTCAAAAGAGACGAATTCCTTCCCTTCCTGGTCGCGCTCATCTTTGCGCTGCTTGTCGATGCGGCGGGCGATGCGTTTGAACTCTTTGCGTTCATCCTCAAAGACTTGGCCGATGCGTTCCACGCTCTCGGTGCTTCGCATGCGGAACATGTAAGGGAGACCGGGGGGCATGCCCAGCTTGCTGCAGCCGATGCCCATGCCGTCCTGGCCTCGGTTGCGCTGCTTGGTCATGATGGCCTGCAGGGCGTCAAAGCCGTAGAGGGCGTTGCCGTATTTTTGATAGAAGTATCCTAGCGGCTTTTTCAGCCGCACCACTGCTATGCCGCACTCGTGACTGATTGGGTCGCTCATCGTAAAGGAGCACCCATCTTTGGCATGCCATGGGAGGAGTGCAAGACGTGGAAAAACTTTCTCGCGGGTGTCTACAGCTGCCTGTCGCGCGTATATCCGCCAGAATCAGGTTTGCAAACCCAGCCAGCACGTCCGGACGTGGGTCAGTCCACGAATCAAAGGACGCAGGGGGCACTCGACAGACCATGTCACAGAAAATCTCATGCCATCTGCATTCTTCCCATGTAATTCGAGCAAAACAAGACCCATGGCTGTCAGGATGGCATGGTCCATGCAGTCAGAATTCCCAATCTCCCGATGAAAAATTTCCTATTCCACCGCATTGGGCTGCCCGCCGCCTTGACGCTGGCGGCCTTTTTCACGCCAGCTTTCAGCTACCCTGCCATTCCAGAAATCGGCTCCCCCCTGCCCGTCCCGGCAGTGCCGGAAATTCCGCCGCTGGAAATCCCGGAAGAGCCGATGCCGGGAATCGTGCTGCGCAAACTCGCCTTTGACCGTGAATTCGACTCCCCCGTCATGCTGGCCTCCATGCCGGATGCCGGCGGAGAGCAGGTCATTGCCATGCAGCGGGGTGAATTCTGCGCCGTGCGGCTGGATGGCAGCGGCCAGTGGCGCCCCTTTCTCGATTTCCGCGAGAAGATGAAGGGCGTCGTGCTCTTCGAGGAGGGCGTGCACGGCATCGCCTTTCATCCCCGCTTCGCTGAAAACCGGCTGTTTTACCTCAGCTACTCGCAAAACGACCCCCGCCGCACGGTGATCAGCGAGATGCGCGCCTCCAAGGACTCCACCCCTGATGCACTGCCAGAGACGGAACGCGTCCTCATGGAGATTCCTCAGCCGCTGGCAGATCACTGGGGCGGTCACATCGCCTTCGGGCCGGATGGCTGTCTCTACATTGCGCTCGGTGACGGCGGCCTCCGTGATGACCCCTATCGTCTGGCGCAAAACCCATGGGTCCTGCATGGTAAAATCCTGCGCATTGATGTGAACGGCCGCAGCGGCAAGCTGCCCTACGCGATCCCAGATGATAATCCCTTCACCAAAGTGCAGACCGTGCGCCCCGAAATTTTCGCCCTCGGTTTTCGCAATCCCTGGGGGCTATCCTTTGATGCTCGCTCCGGCCAGCTCTGGTGCGCAGATGTTGGCCAGGACCTCTGGGAGGAGATCAACCGCGTCGAAAGCGGTGCCAATTACGGCTGGAGTGATCGCGACGGCCCTGCAAAAAGCGCCTTCCACGCTCATAGCTATCTCCCGAACACGGCAACTACCGATCCCGTCCATGCCTACACCCGCATGCGTGGCGAAGGCATCTGCATCATCGGTGGTCTGCTCTACCGCGGCCAAAAACTGCCACAGCTCGACGGAGCGTTTATCTTCGCCGACTGGGGCTACGGCAGTGTCTGGGCGCTGGGCATCGATCCTGCCAGCGGTCTTCCCGTCCGCCGCAGTGTTCTTCATCGCAAGGACCCGGAACACAAGTTCAACCCCACCCTCGTCACGGCAGATCTCGATGGCGAACCCGTGCTGCTCTCTCAAGATGGTGCCCTCTATCGTCTTGAAAAGGACGACGATTGAGCAAAGCCTCACTGCAAGACCCTGACCATGGCCGCGTTGAAGGCGGGCCATGAATCGTTTCTTCGCCCTGTTCCTGCTGCTCAGCTCTGTTGCGGTCGCTCAATCGAAACCCGATGTCCTCTTCATTGCCGTCGATGACTTGAACGACTGGGTGACCTATCTCGGTGGCCACCCGCAGACGAAAACACCGAACATCGACCGCCTCGTGGCCCGTGGCACGGCGTTCACCAATTCGCATTGCGCCGCACCAGCCTGCAATCCTTCGCGTGCGGCTTTGATGAGCGGTTTGCGTCCGTGGCAGACGGGCATCTACACCAACGGTGATCCGGCGCAGGGCGTGATGAAGGATGTGCTCACCATCAACCGCCACTTTCTCGCCAGCGGTTACAACACCCTCGGCGGGGGCAAAATTTACCACGGCTACGGCAGCGAAGGACGCACCGATTCATGGACAAAATGGGAGGGCCTTTTTCCCTCCATTCAGGAACACGAGGAAAACATAAACGGCCTCAACCGCGGCCACTTTGACTGGGGGCCGGTGGATGCCAAGCCTTCTGACATGGGCGACTACAAAGCCACCGACTGGGCCATCAACCAGCTGAAGACCGCGCCGCAGGACAAGCCGCTCTTCCTCGCCCTCGGCTACATCAAGCCCCACCTACCTTGGTATGTGCCCAAGGAGTACTATGACCGCTTTCCACTCGCTGACATCAAGCTGCCTGTGACCAAAGAGCATGACCTCGATGACATCCCCAAAGCGGGCGTGCGCATGGCCGGCCCCGAGGGCGATCATGCCGCCGTGATCAAAGGCGACCAATGGAAAAAGGCGGTGCAAGCCTATCTCGCCACGATTTCATTCCTCGATGACCAAGTGGGACGCCTGCTCGACGGACTCGATCAAAGCCCTCGCAAGGATAAGACCATCATCGTATGGTGGACCGATCACGGCTGGAATCTGGGCGAGAAGGAGCACTGGCGGAAGTTTGCCCTGTGGGAGGAAACCACACGCACATCCATGGCCATTGTCGCCCCTGGTGTCACCAAGCCGGGCACCACCTGCACGGCCCCGGTTGATTACCTGAACATGTACCCCACCCTCTGCGAGCTCGCCGGTCTGCCCGTGCCGGAGCATGTCAAAGGCGCAAGCCTGATGCCGCTGCTCAAAGACCCCGCCGCCAAATGGGACGGCGTGGCCATATGCACGCACGGCAAAGGCAACCACGCCGTGCGCGATGCCAACTGGCGCTACATCCGCTATGCTGATGGCACCGAAGAACTCTACGATCACACCCAAGACCCGTATGAATGGACCAACCTTGCCAAAGAAGTCGGCATGAGCGACATCAAGGCCAAACTCGGTGCTGCCATTCCCGCCGCCGATGCCGAGGTCAAAGCCACCTCTGGTGGCGAGAAGAAGAAAGGCGAGGACAAAGGCAAAAAGAAGAAGGCGGAGTGATTTCTTACTGCCCAGCCTGATCCAGTGTGAATTTCACGCCGTGTCTGATGACGGCCTCCTCCAATTGCGCGAGACTCCAGCCCCGAGGGCTGGCCTTCTTCTTATCCACCTCCAAGGGAAGGAAATGCACCAGCAAGGTTCCCTTGGCCTTGTCCACGACCTCCAGTTTCAGAAATTTTCTCCATTCATAAAAGAGACTCTCCACCCTGGATGCATTGCTGGCATAATTCGCCACGCTGAGTTTCAGGGACGCCAGATAGGGCATGCCATGGAGCGGGTAAGCTTCACGCACGGCCTGGGCGATCTGCTGATCACTGACCGCCTTCGGATCGAAGGTCACGCTGGCATAGTTGCCGATGGCTTGAACCACGGTGACATTCACCACCCCCTTCGTTTCTGCGATGGACTGCTGCACCATGTAAACGCAGCTGCCGCATTCGATGCCGGAGATATAAAACGTGCGTGTGGCTGATTCCGCCGCCTGGAGCGTGAAAATGGCAGGGAGAAAGAATAGGAAAAAGAGGCAACGCATGATGGAACTTCAAACAAGACCGCGGATCGGCTCACCGCGTGAAAGGACACTCATCAGACTCGGCGGCAGGCCGTCGGTCACTCGCGCCTCCCCCACATCCACCAGCGTATGCATGATGGTGGCGATCAAATCGGGAATCGTGATCGGCTCTGAAGCGGGCTCTCCGCCATTGCGTGCTGATTGCCCGATGACCTGGCCCATCTTCAAGCCACCGCCATAGATCATGAGCGGCGCCAGGCCGCCCCAGTGATCGCGCCCGCCTTTGACATTGATCTTGGGCGAGCGCCCCATCTCGCCACAGCAGACGAGCATGATTTTTTCACTGAGACCGCGTGACTCAATGTCCTCGATCAATGCGGAAACCGCGTGGTCAAACGGTCGTCCCACGTAGTCCATCCCGGTGCGGCAAGGGGCGTTGTTGTTATCGGCATGCATGTCCCACACAAAGCTCGTCGTGACGGTGACAAAGCCGCAGCCGCGCTCGCACAACCGGCGGGCCATGAGCAGCAGCTTGCCAAGCGTTGCGGCATTGTCGGCATAATGCTCGCGATTGTTCCATTGCGTACTGATGCGGTCTTTGGGCAGCAGCGCAGCCGTGTCGTAGCGCGCGATAAGGCGCGGATCCTCTTTGGAAAGATCAAACGCATCCGACACACCGCGCCGCAGCACATCGAAGGCAAGCGTTTGAAATTCTGCCATGCCTGCGACGGACTGGCTGCCGTCCATGGTGCGCTGCCATTGATCCAGCGAAGCAAGCAAAGTGCGACGATCATCCAGCCGGTTCTGCGGCATGCTCAAGGTCATGTCCGCCTGCGCACCGCTGCCTGCCCCAGGCACAAAGGGCTGGTAAGTCGCCCCCAGTTCACCGCTGGAGGTGAAGTCGCCGAATTGCTTGATCACAGGCCCTGCCATGGCTGAAACCGCCTGCGGAAACAACGCCACATTCGTCGGCATCGCGCTGCTTTTCCGCAGCGGCCCCGCCATGCGTGAGTACAACGAGCCCAGATTCGCCTTCATCGTGTCTTTGCCTACGATAGTCTTGATGTCATGCACCGCATCTCCGGTGACGAAGGAACGCACGATGCTGAACTTGTCCGCCAGCTTTGCCAGCCTCTCAAACGTGCCGCCAAACGTCACCCCCGGCAGCTTGGTTTTGATCTCGCCCGTGACGCTGCGGATCTCCGATGGCGCATCCATCTTCGGATCAAAGGTTTCAAACTGCGACGGCCCGCCGTGCATGAACAAAAAGATGACCGACTTGTCCTTGAGCAGCGATTTTTTGGATGCCGCCAGCGACTTGAGCGCCATCAGATCACTCAACCCGAGCCCGCCCAGCCCCAGGCCACCAATGCGCAGGAAATCACGCCGCTGAAGGCGAGAAGAACCCTGGCTGTGGTCGGAAAAGGTCAGCATGTCCCTGCCAAATACGCCACCAAGGAGGCACTCCTTCCTGATTGTGCTTGCCACCCTGCATCCAGTTCGGGATGCTCGCCGCCATCATGCGCATCCCCCTTATGATTCTTGCTGTCGGCTTGCTGACCCTGGAGGCCGCCGCCGACTCCACCGAATGCCTGCACTGCAACAAGCATTTGCTGCCGCAGCCGCTGAAACTGATTCCGGGCAGAAAATATGCACGAGATCGCCGGGCGGACATTCTGCATGTGAAGCTCGATGTGACACCGGATTTTGCCAAGCGTACGATCTCAGGCACGGCGACTCTACGTTTCAAACCGATCGCTCTTCCTTTGGAGAAACTGGAACTGGATGCGGTGGATTTGAAGATCGCCTCCATCACGGCCGCTGGTGCGCAGATCGCGGAGCATCAGGTCACGGAAGACAAACTCATCATCACCTTCGCGAAAGCGATTGCACCAGACGCAGAGGCGACGGTCACCGTCACCTATTCTGCGGTGCAGCCAGATCACGGCCTGTATTTCCGCACGCCGGAGATGGGCTACAAAATAGGCGACACCCAGGTCTGGAGCCAGGGCGAGGCGGAGGAGCACCGCTTTTGGTTCCCCAGCTACGATTACCCCAATGAGCGCTTCACCAGCGAAGTCATCTGCCATGTGCCCAAGGGCATGCAGGTCATCTCCAACGGCACACTACAAAGCGAAAAGCCCGGCAATGATGGCCTAACGACCTTTCACTGGCTGCAGGACAAGCCGCATGTGAACTACCTCATCGCGATGACTGCTGGCTACTTCCACAAGCTGGAGGACAAGGCGGGAAATCTGCCACTCGCCATGCTGGTTCCTCCGTCACACAGCGCACAAGCGGCAAACGCTTTTACCGACACCCGCAAGATCATCGAATTCTACCAAAAGGAAATCGGCGTGCCGTTTGCCTGGGATAAGTACTATCAGGTTTACTGCCTCGATTTCATCGCCGGCGGCATGGAAAACACGAGCTGCACCTTTGAAGCTGCCGACATGCTGTTTAACTCCGACACCGAGCAGTTGCGTTCCCTGCACGAACTCGATGCTCACGAGACCGCTCACCAGTGGTTCGGTGACCTCGTCACCTGCCGTGACTGGTCTCATCTCTGGCTCAACGAAGGCTTCGCCAGCTACTACACCCTCCTTTATGAGGAGCAGAAACTCGGTGCGGATGCGATGAAATACGCCCTCTGGAAAGAAGCCCAGCAGGTGTTTCAAGCGAACGACACCCGCCCCATCGTCTGGCGCGACTATGGCGACCCGATGCAGCAGTTCGACTCCCGCGCCTACCCAAAAGGTGCCTGGGTGCTGCACATGCTGCGCAGCCAGCTCGGCCCGGATTTGTATCGCAAATGCATCCGGACGTATCTAGAGCGCCATCGCAACAGCATCGTCCGCACCGAAGATCTGCAGGACGTCATTGAAGAAATCAGCGGACTTTCGTTTGATCAGTTTTTCGACCAGTGGCTCTTCCACGGCGGCGTGCCGGAATTGAAAATCGACTATGCATGGGACGCTGCTTCAAAACAGGCCCGGATCACCGTTCGGCAGACTCAGAAGCTCAGCGAACAGGTGCGCCTCTTCCGCGTGCCGCTGCCCGTTGGCTTTGCCATCCCCGGACAAAAAGAGCTGCTGCGTGTCAAAGCAGAGGTCAGCAAAGAAGTGGAAGACTTTTATTTCCCCCTGCCCGCCCAACCGGAACTGGTGCGCATCGATCCCGACTACACCGTGCTGGCCAAAGTCGCATTCACACCACCGGGCCCCATGCTCGACAAACAACTGCAATCTGATGTCCTCGGCCGCCTGCTCGCCATCAGCTCGCTTGACAGCAAACACATCGACAAACTTGGCAAGGCCCTGCGTGAAGATGCCTTCCACGCCGTCCGTGCCGAGGCAGCGAAAGCCCTATCGAAAATCGCCGAACCCGAAGCCCGTGCGGCATTGATCGCAGGCAGCAGCAATCAGCCCGACGCACGCGTGCGCAGGAGCGTGGTACAGTCTCTTGCTGCACTCAACACACCCGAGTCGCAGGAAACCCTGTGGAAGATGGCCCAGAGCGAAAAGAACCCCGACATTCTCGCCAGCATCATCGAAACCTGGGGCGCTCGCCCCGGAGATTCCGCAGTCGCCGCCGAACTTCGCAAGCAGCTGAAAGCAACCAGCTATAACAGCGCGCTTCAGCTTGCAGCGATCAGGGCGCTCCGCGCTCAGGATGATGAATCCGTCGTTCCTGAGCTGCTGGCACGGCTTCAGTCCCTCAATGATCTCCGTGGTCGCGATGCTGGCATCGCCTTCGATGCAGTCGCCTTCCTTGCACGACGCCCCACCAACGCGCAACGCGATGCAGTGCGTGAATTCCTTGCCAGCAAACTTACGGACCCGCGCAACTCCTGGCGGCTCGCCAGCACCCGGGCCCTCGGCACACTGCGCGATCCCAAGGCGCTCGCGGTGCTGGAACCCCTGCTAGCCAGCGGCAATGCTCGCATTGATCCCGTCCGCGAAGCTGCTGCCAAATCGGTGCAGGACATCCGTGCGGGCTTGGAGAGCCCCGCCGATCTCAAAAAACTGTGGGACCGCATGCAGCAATTGCAAAAGCAGGCCGAGGAACAGCAGAAAGAGCTCGAAACCCTGAAGAAAAAATCACAGCCAGCCGCCGCCGAAAAGAAAGCAGGCAAGTAAACCATCATGCGATTCCCACGCCTCCTCGCCATCGCCACCAAAGTCGTCAAAGACACGCTTCTCTCATTGCCGACCGAGATTCGCAACGAGGCAGGAGACTGCCGCATTGAGTTGACGGAGATGGATGCACTGATCGATATTGATGAGGATCTAGATCCCGATTTGCTGGGGCTGTTTGAAGGTCTCTCCCGCACTGATGGGCTGCCGGAAACTCCGGACGAGATGCCGCGGATCCGCCTGTTTCTAGACAACCTGTGGGACGAGTGCGCCGGTGATCTGGCGACTTACCGCCACGAAGTCCGCATCACCTTCCTCCACGAACTGGGGCATTATCTCGGACTGGATGAAGACGAGGTGGCAGCGCTGGGGCTGGAGTGATCAGGAGGCAGAGGCTGCTCCTAGCATTTGACGACTTGGGTGCCGCCAATCAAATCGTGGATGCAGCGGCGATCTTCACGAAAGATGAAACAGATATCTGTGAGGGCATAGAAAAAACCAAGCAGTGGAACCGCCCCGATAAGGCCGTTCACAAAGCCACGCAGCAGCACAGCTTTCACAAAGCCTGCATTCTGGCAGTCTGGATGCGACACAATGCGAATACCCATCAATTTTTTGCCAAGCGTCTGCCCCCTTGTTGTCAGCAGCACCAGATTATAGATCAACAGTCCTAGAAAGGCGATGCCGGCCACAGCGAGGCCGATTGATGCGCCAGGTGTCATCTCACCGCGCCCGCTGCTCCCAGCCATGCTGGTCATCCCCACGCCGTAGGGAATGCCCACCACCGCGGCACCCAGCACCATATCCAGCACAGCCGCCCCCAGCCGCTGCCCCAGAGAGGCCAGTTGCATGGAGGGTTTCATCGAAGGAGAGATCACATTGCTCTGTGGAGCCGCATAAGGGTTAAATGCCGCAGATTGCATCGTCGGCACCTGCCAGGCCGTTGCAAAGATACCGCTCACCGGCTGCCACTCCGCCTGTCCTTCCTTCCACAGCAGGTCAGTTGACATGATGCTGCCTGATGCAAGGCCCGCCTGAATGTCCTGTTCTGAATAAACTCCAAGCTGCTGACCGTCGCGGGCAATATGGTATTGGCTCATACTGAACGACAGTTAAAAACAATTCTCGAAAGTCGAGCGAAGAATCCGGTACACTAAATTATTTTTTCACTAGCCCATCTTCCGCCGTCCGTGCAGGGCCTGATACAGCGTGAGTTCGTCCACGTGGTCGAGTCCTCCCCCGGCAGGCATGCCCTGCGCCAGGCGAGTGACGGCGATGCCAGCCGGACGCAGCAGATCAGCAATGTAGCTGGCGGTGGCCTCCCCTTCGACATCGGAGCCGAGGGCGATGATGACTTCCTCGGTGTGAAGGTCCCGCACGCGATTGACCAGTGACTCCATGCGCAGGTCTTCCGGGGTCACATTATCGAGCGGCGAAAGCCTGCCGCCGAGGACGTGGTACAAGCCTTGAAATGCGCCTGACCGCTCCATGCGCAACACATCTGCAGCCTGCTCGACCACGCAAAGTTGGTGCTGCTGGCGGCGCGGATCGTGGCAGAGCAAACACTCGCTGTCGCTTTCAATGAAGAACCCGCAATCATCGCAGGGAATGATGCGCTCCCGAGCCTCCAGCAGCGTGTTGGAAAGCAGGGGGATGCGCTCATCACTCTTTTGCAGCAGCCAGATCATGAGACGCTCCGCACTGCGCGGCCCCAGGCCCGGCAGCGATTTGAGCTGGGCGACGAGTCGCTGGATCGCAGGTGGATAGTCGATACGCACGGCAAAAAAAACTCAGGTCACCGCGAGCTTGCGCGAATGTTTGGGTGTCTCTTTACCCGGCGAAGATTTTTCCTTCAGAGCCAGATCAACGCGGTCCATGAAGTACTTGAGAGGAGCATCTTCACGGCCCTCGATGACGGCACTCTGGAAGCTTTCCTGCGCCTGCTTCAGATCGCCTTTGCGATACTGCACCACGCCCTGCCAGAAGGAATCACGGGCGCGGATGTCCGGCTCAGGCAGCGTGCCTTTTTCTGCAAGCAGTTCATACACCTCGCTCATCTGGCTGGAACCCACGGTGCTGACCATTTCCATCGGGCGCACCTCGGCATTGTCCTTCACCAGTGCATACGTCCTCGCGCTCAAAAGCACCTTGCTGCCGTACTCTGCGTTCAAGACGCATAGCTGCGAGGCAAAATCGATCACATCACCCACGGCGCTGAAGCTTTCGAAGTGACTCACCCCAAACAGACCGCAGACCGCCGGCCCGGTGCTGAATGCCACGCCAATCTGCGCCTTCTTGCCGAAGCGCTGCTCAATCTCCCGCGTCAGAGTGGCCACGTGGTTGCGCAACACGGCGGCCACCTGAACGGCGTGCAAAGCATGATGCTCGTCTGTGAGCGGGAATCCGAAGAAGACGCGCACCTGCCGCGCATTGCAGTCATCCAGATAGGCACCGCGCTCGATGAGAAAGCCTGAAATGCTGCGCTGAAAATGCGTGGCCAGCTCTTCGAACTGCGATGCCTCGATGCCCGTGGCAAGCTCCCCATGATTCAGCAGGCGGCAGGTCAGCACGGTGATTTCACGGCGCTCCGTCATTTTCGCCGGGTTGTTTTGATCCGCTAGCTCCTCAAACAGACGCGTGGACAGCCGCCCGACGAAGTAATCGCGCATGACATGGCAGCGGTAAGCATTGACCGAACCGCCCACGGCAATGCCAGCGATACCGGCGAACCACAGCGCCAGCGAGCCCGATATGGGCTCAAACAAAACGCCGCTCATGGCCATGATGCAGGCAAAAGTGGTCGTGAGGAAGGTGCCGCCAAGAAGGAAAGCAAAACGGCGCCACTGTGAGGGCATCTCAATGCACACCCAGGCGCTGATGAAGGCCATGCATGTGTAGTATCCGTATTGCAGCCAGAGCATCTGCTTCAAGCCGCCGGCCGGCAAAATAAAACCGCGCGCATACAGCACTGCGAACCATTCGGCCGTGGCTTTGAAATAACCAAAATGATACAAGGCCAGCAACGGGATGCAGACCAGCACGCCAATGAACATGGCGGCGACATGATTACGATTCATGGGCAGGAGTGTCAGGGGTGATGTCGATAATGTTGTTGTTGGAAACCGGCTCCGGCTGGCTGCGGCAGGCGTTTACGACGAGCTCGCTGACATACTTGTCAGGATTCGCGATGGCGTCCGGAGTGATGACAAAGCTCGTCGCGCCTGTGCTGCGAGTGACGAGTTTGAGGCCAAAGGGATAATCTTTGAAGAGCTTCGCGCACATGGCCTCCACATGCAGACCTTCACGCCGAGCGCGGGCGGCGACGGCTGCGATGGCTTCGCTGTCAAAGTCGAGCAGGAAGCCGTGCTCGCGCTGAAAGCGCTCCGCAAAAGCTCTGACCTCACCCGCATGGGCGGCGCCGAGTTCTCTGAACTGGCTGACGGCTTCGGCGCGATATTTGGCAAGCACCTGCTCCGGCTCCTTCACGAGCGCGCCATCCACCCGCAATTCCGGCAGACCGAGGCTGGGCATTTCAAATTTGAAGTCACGCAGCACGCGCTCCCAGGCGGTGACAAGACCACGTGCACCGGTCTTTTCATCCTCCGCGCGGCTGGCGATCTCGCGCAGGGCATCGTCCTTGAAGACGGCCTTGACTCCGTAGGCGGCAAACTCGCGCTCATACTGGCGGATGAGGCTGCCCTCGGAGTTTTTCATGATCTGGAACATGTCATCCGCGCTGAGAGGATCGCAGACGACGCGCACAGGCAGGCGCCCGATGAATTCAGCCTCGAAACCGTAGTCAATGAAGTCCTTTGTGCGCGCTTCGCGGAACAAATATTCCGAGGTGGCGTCTTTCGTGTCTGCGGAAACAAAGCCGATGGACTTTCGGTTCGTGCGCTTCTCAATGATCTTTTCCAGACCGCCAAACGCACCGCTGACAATGAAGAGGATGTTGCGTGTGTTCACCACCTCGCGGCCGGTGCGGCCTTTGCGAGTGTCGAACATCATCTGCATCTGGCTGCGGATGTCGTTCGGCGCGTAGAGGGCCACTTCGGTTTCCTCCATGAGTTTCAGCAGGGTGGTCTGCACGCCGCGCCCGCTCACATCGCGCCCGAGTCTTTCCGGGCCGCTGCTAAGCTTGTCGATTTCATCCAGATAGATGATGCCATGCTCCGCGAGCTCGATGTCGCCATTGGCCTTTGCCACGAGATCACGCACCAAGTCATCCACATCCGCGCCGACGTAGCCGGTTTCGCTAAACTTGGTGGCATCCGCCTTCACAAAGGGAACGCCGATAAGATCGGCGATGTGTTTCACGAGGTAGGTCTTCCCGACGCCGGTGGGGCCGATGATGATGACATTTTGCTTGGAGAATTCGAGCCTGGCACCGCCGGACTCAGATGCGCGATCATCCCGCAGCATCTGGGCGTGGTGGTAGTGATCGCACACTGCAGTGGCGAGCACTTTTTTGGCCTCATCCTGACGGATCACAAAACGGTCGAGGTGCGCCTTGATGTCGGCCGGGCGGTAGTTGAACTCAAAGACCCGGCCATGGTCAGGCTTGGCCTCTTCGACGGGCTTTTCCTCGCCTTCTGGCGCGGGGCGACCACCGGGGCCTTCCACGCGGGTGAAGAGCACCTGGCCGCCCAGGGTGTTTTTAATGAAATCCTCCAACTTGCGCGTGATCTCCTCCGGGCTGCCAGGCGCTTTGGGTTTTTCGGTCTCTGGGGGTTCAGGCGTGGGATCGCTCATGGGGGTGCTGACAGTGCGCGAGGCGAAGCCCGCTGACAAGCGGCACGATGCGTGCTCTGGAGGGGCGAGAAATGACCTATTTCAGGGTTGCATGGCCCCCATGACATCCCATACTCCGCCCCCCGCAATATGTCCGCACCCGTCAAAGTCGCCGTCGTAGGAGCCAGTGGTTACTCTGGAGCAGAATTGCTGCGCCTGCTGCTGCGCCACCCTAACGTGGAACTGGTGGCTGTGACCTCGCGTTCTCTGGCTGGAAAAGCCCTGTCCAAGGAGTTTCCGCGCTTCCGCAGTGTGGGCGTGGCCGATTCACTGACCTTCACCGCGCCTGACGCCGCTGCCTTGAAAGCCGCCGGTGCCGAAATCGCATTTCTAGCCCTGCCTCACGGTGTATCCGCTGAATATGCCAAGCCCCTGCTGGAGCTGGGACTCAAGGTGATAGACCTCAGCGCGGACTTCCGTCTGCGGAGTCCGGCACTGTATGAGGAATTTTACGGCCACGCCCATCCTGCGCCTGAACTGCTGGATGAAGCCGTGTACGCCCTGCCGGAAATACGCGCGGAGCAGATCAAGACCGCAAGACTCATCGCCTGCCCGGGCTGCTACCCCACCAGCATTCTGCTGCCTCTCCTTCCACTGCTGAAGGCTGGCCTGCTGGCGGAATCTCCTCTAGCCGTGGCCAGCATGAGCGGTGCCAGCGGCGCCGGACGCAAGGAAAGCATCCCCCTGCTGTTCTGTGAGGTGCAAAACAGCGTGCGCAGCTACAGCGTGCCGCTGCACCGGCATCTGAGCGAAATCGGCCAGGAACTCGCTCTCGCCGCCGGTCGTGAGGTGAAGCTCTCTTTTGTCCCGCACCTCATGCCGACGCATTCCGGCATCTGCACCACGACCTTTGCGCAGCTGCAGCCGGGAGTCACGATTGATCAAATTAGCGCCGCGCTGCATTCGGCCTACGATTCAGCGCCCTTCGTGCGTTTGCTGGGGGTGAATCAGTCTCCAGACACCAAAAACGTCACCGGCACCAACTTCGTGGACATCGGCTGGTCCTATGACGCCCGCGCAGGGCAGCTCATCTTGATGAGCACCGAAGATAACATCGGCAAAGGCGCCTCCGGCCAGGCTGTACAAAACATGAACCTCATCTGCGGCTTTGAAGCCACCGCAGGCCTGCTGTACGTCTAATTTTATGGCGACCAAAGCACACGACGAACGCGAATGCCGCGTCTCTTTTAAAGTCATCGACGGCGGCGTGACCGCCGCAAAGGGGTTCCGCGCCAGCGCCGTGACCTGCGGCATCAAGAATCCTGAAGCCACCCGCCTTGACCTGGCGCTCATCGTTTCCGACGGCCCAACGACGACGGACGCGGTCTTCACGACGAACAAAGTCCGCGCGGCCTGTGTGCGCGTCTGCCAGCAACACATCAAGGAAAGCGACACCCGTGCCATCATCGCCAACAGCGGCAATGCCAACGCCTGCACCGGCGTGCAGGGCATTCAGGACGCCAAGGCCATGACCAAGGCCGTGGCAGAACAGCTCGGCGTGAAAATGCGCCAGGTGCTCGTCTGCTCCACCGGCATCATCGGCATGCCGATGCCGATTGAGCGTGTCATTGTCAAAGTACCCGACGCGGTGGCCAAGCTGAAGTCCGACGGCTCCGAGGATGCCATGCGTGCGATCATGACGAGCGACACGCAGCCCAAGTCCTTCGCGGTCGATGTGCCATGCGGCAAAGGCAGCTTCCGCATCGGCGGCATCGCCAAAGGAGCGGGGATGATCTGCCCGAACATGGCCACCATGCTCTGCTTCATCACCACCGATGCAAAGATCGGCAAGGATGAGCTGCACCGCTCCATGCGCTACGCCGTGGAGAAGAGCTTCAACTGCATCACCATCGACGGCGACACCAGCACGAACGACACCGTCATCGTGATGAGCAACGGCCAGTCGGATGCGCCAACGATCAAAAAGGGCTCGCCCGAGGCGGAGCTCTTCCGCTGCGCGCTGCACAAGGTGATGCTAGAACTGGCCAAGATGATCGTTTGCGACGGCGAGCGCGTGACCAAGTTCGTCGAGATCCGCGTCCGCAATGCCCGCACGCTGGCCGATGCCCGCAAGGTGGCCGAGACCGTCGCCAAATCCCTCCTCGTGAAGTGCTCCTTCCATGGCTGCGACCCAAATTGGGGCCGCATCATTCACGCTGTGGGTTATTCCGGCGCGCGAATTCGTGAGGAACTCATCGACATTTATTTCGGCGGTCTGCAGGCTTGCAAAGGCGGACTCGTCAACCACACGCCTGTGGCGGAACTGGAGAAGGTCGTGAAGGAACCAAAGTTCACCGTCACCATTGATCTCAATCTCGGAACCAGCGGTTACACCGTTTACACCAGCGACCTGTCCGAAGAATACGTGGATTTCAACAGCTCGGAATACTCCGCCGCCGTTCATGCGAAACGCCAGAAAGGCTTCGCTTGATCGGTTCACGCAGTCACCTTCATCGCGATGAATCCACTCGACGCTCAAATCACCAAATCCGCCGTACTTCTTGAAGCCCTGCCCTACATGCAGAGCTTCCGTGGCTGCACCTTTTTGATCAAGGTCGGCGGCAGTGCGATGGAAGACCCCGTGCAGGTGGACTCCTTTCTGCGCGACGTCGTCTTCCTCGAAGCCGTGGGCATCAATCCCGTCATCGTGCACGGTGGAGGCAAGGCGATCTCGAAGGCCATGACCGAGTCCGGCCTGCAGGCCAAGTTCATCAACGGCATGCGCGTCACCGACGACGAAACGATCAAGATCGTCGAGGAAACTCTCGCCCGTGTGATCAACCCCGAGATCGTGACCAAGATCAATGCTTTTGGCGGCAAGGCCGTCGGCATTCCCGGCACGGAAGTCTTTCTGGGCGAAAAGATGAAGGGCGATCTCGGCTGGGTCGGTGAAGTCAACGACTGCAAGCTCGGGCTGATCCAGGCCGCTGTGGCCGGCGAATTCGTACCTGTGGTTTCGCCTGTCGCCCGTGAGCTTGCCTCTGGCAAAACGCTCAACGTAAACGCCGACCTCGCAGCCTGTGGTCTGGCCAAGCGCCTCAAAGCAACGAAACTGATCTTCCTTAGCGACGTGCGCGGCGTGATGCGTGATCCGAAGGATGATGCGACGCTGATTCCGAGCCTCGACGAGGCCTCCATCGCCAAGCTGAAAGCAGACGGCATCATCAGCGGCGGCATGATTCCCAAAGTGGACTCTTCGCTCGGTTCCCTTCGTGGTGGCGTGGGCAAAGTGCATCTCATCGACGGCCGTCTGCCGCATGCGCTGATTCTCGAAATCTTCACCGACGGCGGGATCGGCACCGAAATCCATTTGTAATCCTGAGATGAGAACGAGTGATCAACTGATGCAGGAGTTTGTCCTGCCGAACTACGGTCGTTACAACGTTTGGCCGGTGCGTGGCGAAGGCCCGTACGTCTGGGATCGTGATGGGAAAAAGTATCTCGACTTCGCCGGCGGCGTGGCCGTGTGCCCGCTTGGTCACTGCCCACCCACTGTGGTGAAAGCCCTCACAGAGCAGGCGAACACACTCATCCACGTTTCAAACTGGTACTGCATCGACAAGCAGGCCGAACTGGCGCGCATCCTCGTCGAAGAATGCGTCGGCATTGCCGGCAAGTGCTTCTTCTGCAACAGCGGCGCGGAGGCCAATGAAGGCCTGCTCAAGCTGGCGCGCAAATACGGCCAGCAGACAGGCGGGCGCTACGAGATCATCACCTTCACCGGTTCCTTTCATGGCCGCACTTTCGGCGCCATGACTGCCACGGCGCAGGAGAAGATCCATGGAGGATTTGGTCCCCTGCCGCCGGGGTTCGTCTATTCGCCTTTCAATGACATCGCGGCGCTCGAAGCGTCGATCACCGACAAGACGGTCGCCATATTGATGGAGCCCATTCAGGGAGAGAGCGGCGTGAACGCAGTCACTCCCGAGTTTCTGCGCGCCGCCCAGCGCTTGTGCCGCGAAAAAGATCTGCTGCTGCTGCTGGATGAAGTGCAGTGCGGCTTTGGCCGTGCAGGCGAGATGGCCGGCTGGCGCAGCATCATTCCGGGGGATGAAATTCAGCCCGATGGCATCAGCTGGGCCAAGGCCATTGGCAGCGGCTTCCCGCTGGGTTCCTTCTGGGTCAATGACCGCCGCGACCTGAGCAAGACTCTCGGCCCCGGCACACATGGCACCACCTATGGCGGATCGCCCCTCGCCTGCGCCGTGGGCATCGCCACACTGCGCACGATTTTGGACGAGCATCTCTGTGACAATGCCAAGGCGCGAGGTGCCGCCATCGCTGCCGCAACGTGCACTTGGAATCATGTGCTGATCAAAGAGGTGCGCCAGCTCGGCCTGTTCATCGGTTTTGAACTCAATGCCGAAGCCATCGCCGCGAAATCCGGCGGCAAGCTGCCCTCCATCTTCCTTGCCCAGCAGTTGCTGGATGCCGGCATGATGGTCACTCCAGCCGGCCCCAATGTGGTGCGCTGGCTCTCCCCACTGAACATCACCGCAGCCCATGCCGACGAAGGGCTCGCCATCTTCAAGAGCGTGCTCGATCAGCTCGCGTAAAACCCGCCATGATATGAAACACCTCCTTTCCATCGAAGAACTGACCCGGGAACAAATCGAGAGAATCGTCGATCTTGGCTGCGTGCTGAAAAAGGACCGCAAGGCATCACCTCAGGTGCTCACCGGCCAGCAGTGGGCGCTGATTTTCAGCAAGTCTTCGACACGCACGCGGGTCAGCTTTGAAGTAGGCATTCGCGAACTGGGCGGCGCAGTCATGTTCCTCTCCAGCGCCGACATCCAGCTGGGCCGTGGCGAGCCGATCAAGGACACTGCGCGGGTGATGGGCCGCATGATTCATGGCGCGGTCATCCGCACCTTCGCCCAGCAGGACGTGGTGGATTTCGCCAAATACAGCGGCATCCCCACCATCAACGCCCTGACCGATGACGAGCACCCCTGCCAGGTGCTTGCGGATTTGCAGACGATTCAGGAACGCCTCGGCAGCTGGAAAGGAAAACGCATCTGCTTCTTGGGAGATGGCGACTGCAACATGGCCCGCTCCTGGATCTGGGCCTCGGTCCATCTCGGGTTTGAGCTCGTCATCGGAGCCCCCAAGGCGTTTCAGCCGCAGGAAAGCTTCATGCATCGTGTGCCCGGCAACACCGTCAGCATCGTCGATGATCCCGCCGAAGCCGTGGGCGCCTGCGATGTCGTTTACACTGATGTCTGGGTCAGCATGGGCAAGGAAGCCGAAAGCGCCGACCGCATCGAGACCCTCAAGCCCTGGCAGATCAACTCCGGCCTCATGAAGCACGCCAATCCCGGTGCCCTAGTCATGCACTGCCTGCCAGCCTATCGCGGCAAGGAAATCACCGAGGAAGTCATGGAAGCCCACGCCGACTTGATCTTCGACCAGGCTGAAAACCGTCTGCACGCGCAGAAGGCCATCATTGTGGAGCTCACGCGGAAAAGTTGATTCCAACCATGAGTCCCCCCGTCACCGCCAGCAGCCCTCTCGGCGTTTTTGACTCCGGCGTTGGCGGACTGACCGTCGTGCGGGCGCTGCGGGATCTGCTGCCAAATGAGTCGATCGTTTATCTCGGTGACACGGCTCGTGTGCCGTATGGCTCCAAATCCCCGGACACGATCCGGCGCTTCTCGATGGAGGACACGCAGTTCCTCGTCTCCCATGGCGTGAAAGCAGTGGTGGTGGCGTGCAACACAGCCACCGCGCATGCCCTGCCATTGCTCCAGTCCACGTTTCGCGTTCCGGTGATTGGAGTGCTCGGTCCCGGGGTGGAGGCAACTCTCGCAGACGCCACATGCGAACGCGTGGGCATCATCGGCACCGCTGGCACGATCCGCAGTCATGCCTATCAGCATGAGATCGCCATGCGGCGGCCAGACATCATGATCGAGGCGCGTGCCACCCCGCTCTTGGTGCCGTTCGTGGAGGAGGGTTGGACGGATCATCCGGCGCTCAAGTCCGTGCTGCGTGAGTATTTGAAGCCGATGCTGGACAAGGGCATCGACACCCTGGTGCTGGGCTGCACCCACTATCCGCTGCTGATTCCGGTGCTGAAGCGCATTCTCGGGCAAAAAGTTCGCCTGGTGGACTCCGCCAGCACCTGCGCGGCGCATGTGAAAGCTAGCCTCGAACAGGGCAGCCTGCTGCGGACGACCAAATCGAAACCCACTCTCGACATCTACCTCACCGATCATTCCGAACAGGCGGAGAACCTTGCCAAGCGCTTCCTTGGCACAGATTTCGGCAAGGTGAAGAAGGCCGTCGTTTGAAGCAGCCTATGGCAATCTCAAATTGCCCGCTGCTGAAGACTCGCTAGCCTCGTATCCACACCACATGTTTCCGCGCATCTTTGACCGCTATCTTGGCCGCCAGGTCGCATCAGCCACGCTGATCGGTGTGGCGCTGCTCAGTGGCGTCATGGTGCTGGGCAATGTTTACAAAAAGCTGGACCAACTCCTGGGCAACACAGAGCTGCCGACTTCGGTGATCGCGGAGTTCGTGATGCTGGTCATTCCCTTCTCGCTCATTTTCACGATTCCCTGGGCGTTCCTGACCGGGATTCTGCTCGTGTTTGGCCGGCTGTCTGCCGACAACGAACTGGTTTCCTTGCGCATGACCGGCATGTCCATGCCGCGCATCTGCGCTCCAGTCTTTGTCCTGGCCATAGCACTGAGCGGCATCTGCCTGTGGGTGAATGTGAGCCTCGCGCCAGCGGCGAAGGACCGCATGAAGCGGCTGTTCTATCAGGTGGCGGTGAAGAACCCTGAAACCCTGTTCCAAGAGGGCCAGGTACTGGAGCGTGTGCCCGGCTACCGCATTTACACCAGCAAGCGTCATGACAAGACGCTCACAGACATGCACATCGTCATGCTGAAGGGCTCCGAGGCCAGCACCTACATCCACGCCAACAAAGCGACCCTGCATACCACTCCCGGCTCGATCGATCTGCAGATGGAACTGGAAGGCATGACGGAAGAGACCGTGCCAGTCGATGGTCAGGGCCAGCTCGGCGGACTGGCCATGAACAAGCAGTGGTTGAAACTGCCGCTCTCAGAAATGCAGAAAGACACCGTTCGGGTGAATGCCAGCATGAAGACCACCAGCGCACTGGCCGAGGAAGTGCGCACCTGGAAGGACACTGTCACCGGCGAAGCTCTGACCCCTGTGACGCGCTCCCTGTCTCTCACCGAGCTCAGTAAACGCTACAGCTTTTCGATGGCCTGCTTCACCTTCGCCTTGGTGGGCATTCCACTGGGGGTGACTGCTCAACGCCGTGAGACCTCTTCGGGCTTTGCCCTGAGCTTGATCACGGCCACGGTTTACATCGTTTTCATCATTCTGGCAGACACGCTCAATGACACACCTGCGGCGATGCCGCACCTCATCATGTGGCTGCCCAATGTGATCTTCCTCGGCATGGGCGGCTGGCTGTTCTACAAGCTCAGCCGGAAGTAAAAGCGGCCCGCCTTATTTCTTCAGCAAGCCCATGACCGCCGAGGTCATCGCGGTCACGCCAGTCTCGATGCTGGGCTCAGGAACAGGTTTGAAATACGGCGAATGCAGCGACGGCAGCGAGGTGCCCTTGGCCTTGGCTGCGGCCACCACTGCAGGCGGCTGCGTGCCGAGCCAAAACATGCACAGCGGCACCTTGTCCTTCGTCATGCCGTATTCGGAGAAATCTTCCGCGCCCATGACAGGCTCGCGAGTGATGACATTCTCTGCACCGATGGCCGCCCCGATGAATCCGCGCACCTCCTGGCACAGCTCCGGCTGGTTATAGAGCGCCGTGGCGCTGTCTTCTGACACGAGCACCTCCGGCATCTTGTCAGCGGGCATGCTGGCGGACACGGCCTGGGCTTTGACGATGCGCTTGATGGAGTCGATCAAGTGCTGCCGCGTTTCCTTCTTGTAGCTGCGCAACGTGAGTTGCAGGCGCACTTCGTCGGAGATGATGTTGCTCTTCGTGCCCCCATGAATGCTGCCAACCGTGATCACCGCCGGATCACCGGGCCTCACCTCACGGCTGACGATTGTCTGCAAGGCCAGCACGATCTGTGACGAGAGCACGATGGGGTCTTTGCAGAGGTGCGGCATCGAGCCATGCCCGCCCACGCCCTTCACCACGATTTCCACGGAGTCCACATTCGCTAGTGCAAAGCCTTCGACAATGCCGACCGTGCCATGCGCCATGTCAGAGGAGCAATGCAGCGCGATGGCCTTGTCAGGCTTGGGAAATTTTGAGAACAATCCCGCGCGCAGCATGAACCGCGCACCAAGCACCCGTTCCTCCGCCGGCTGGCCGATCATGACAATCGTCCCCTGCCACTGATCCCGCAGTTTCACCAGGGCCCGCGCCGTTCCCACAAAGCTGGCCATATGCACGTCATGGCCGCAGGCGTGCATCACGTTCACCTCACGTCCGAGATCGTCCTTCACCACCTTCGTGCTCGCATAGGGGGCCTCCGTCTGCTCCTTCACCGGCAGCGCATCGAGATCCGTACGCACCAAAATCACCGGGCCTTCCCCGTTCTTCAACACGCCAACGACACCATGACCACCGACATTCTCCGTGACCTCCAGCCCGGCCTCACGCAGCTCTTTGGCAATGCGCGCCGCCGTTTCCGTCTCATGCAGCGATAGCTCTGGATTCGTGTGCAGCTCTTTGTAGAGAGCAACGAGTGATGGCAGTTCCTTTTTCACCACCGAAGAAACATCGGCAGCGACGAGTGATGACCCGACCAGCAAAGAGAGCAAAAACGGTTTCATGCCAAGCACTAAGCCGAAAATCCCGGCGTCTTGCAAGACTCAAGGCTGTTTAGGAGCGGATTGACTGTCGAGAAACATCTGCCGCCGGGCTTCGAGTTCGAGCTTTTCTTTTTTCAATTGAATGAGCTCCTCGTTGATGCGCGCGCGCATGGGGGAATCATCCTTGACCTGCTGCTTGCTGGCATCCGCAAGTTCGGCCAGCCTTTGCTGCAGTCGTGCAACTGCGGCCGTCTGCCCCAGACGGCGGGCTTCCTGAATTTGCACCGTGATCTCGTTCAGCTCCTTTTCTTTCATCTCGCTCATGAGCAAGCCCATCTGGCTAAACTTCGATTGAAGCTTCTTTTCCGCCTGCTCGATCTCACGATCAAACTGCTGCTCACTCAAAGAAAAGTGCATGGACTCCATCCATTCCGCGCAGCGCTGCGGCCAGGCGTTGATCGGCTGCTTGTTATCGCGCATGCCGAAGCCGTGTCCGCCTTTGGTGAAGAGATGCACTTCGCACGGAATGCCGAGTTTTTTATACTCGAGGTAGAGCACGGTGGCGGCAGTGGGATTCTGGCCATCATCATGAGCACAGGCGAGGAACATGGGCGGAGCGTCTTTCGGCACGGTGAAGCCCTCCTTGAGCTTGGTGGGATCTTTGAAGTCCACGAAACCACCGCCGTAGATCATGATGCCAAAATCTGGCAACTCGGTCTTTGCCGCGCGGTCACAGGCGATGTGGGCGAGCAGGTTTCCTCCCGCACTGAAACCCAGCAGTCCGACACGTTTCGGATCAAGATTCCATTCCTTGGCATGTTCGCGAACAAGCGCGATCGCCCGCGCAGCATCGGCCACCGGCTTTTCATGCGGAGCGGTTTCATCCCGCGTCGGCGTGCGGTATTTGAGCAGGACGCCGGTGACGCCAAGGGTGTTGAGCCATTCGCAAACCTGGCTGCCTTCATGAATGGCGGAGAGGAAGACAAAGCCGCCGCCTGGAGCAACAATGACGCTGGTGCCGTTGGGTTTCTCCGGACGATACACGGTGATCGTGGGATCGTGAATGTCGGTGATGGTGCTTTTGCCGGCCTTGGTGCGGATGAAATCCTCCGTCCCCTTGGAATGCGGCAGCATCTGGCCGGGTGCGCCGTCTGGCCAGAGCTTGAGTTCGATGGGATCGGCTGCACACAAACATGCGGGAGCAATGAGCAGGAGAAGGAGCTGTTTCATGGAAGCATCTAAGCCGAGACCTGCCCCCAATGGCAAGTCTCAAAGCAATTGGCTGGCCGCCAGAATGGACCTCTTTGCGGTGAGAAGAATAAGCGTAGCCAAAAGTTTTATGCGCAGGTCAAGCCACTGGCACCGTTGTTTGCCCCCATGATTAAAGCTCTTTTTCTCCTGTTTCTCGGCACCGTGGCCTCCCATGCAGAGCTACGGGTGGTCACAGACTTTGAAGGCGGCAATGCGGAGGTGGTGACGCTTGATCAGACGGCGGGAAAGCTGCGCATCATGCCCGCGCTGCATGAAGGGCGTGGCTGGCCCTGCTGGTGGTTCCTGCGGCTGGACGGCACTACTCCAGGACAGAAGATCACGCTGGAGGTACAGGGGCAGACGCGGCCTTTTCGTCCTGACACCGTGCTGGCCTCTTCCTGGTGCCAGCCGGATCAGGCGGTGCTAAGCCACGATGGCAAAACCTGGCAGCAGTCCATCAAAGCGGAGCGCACCGCAGACAAGGTGGCGGTGTACCAAGTGCAGGCGGAAGGCCCCAGCCTCTGGCTGGCCTGGGGGCCTCCGTTTGTTCCAGCAACGGCAGAGAGCGTGCTGGCCGGGGTGAAAGCGAAGCTGGGAGAGGAAGCAGAGCGCTTTGAACTCGCCAAAACGCGCAATGACCGACCGGTGAAGGGCATCCGCATCGGCAGGCCCAGCGCGCCACGTCAGGTGTGGGTGAATGCGCGTCAGCATGCCTGGGAGGCAGGCGGCGCGTGGGTGGGGCGCGGCTTCGTGGAATGGCTCGCGAGCGCGGAGGCTCAAGATTTTCGCAAGCGCTGCTGCGTGCATTTTATTCCCATCATGGACGTGGACAATGTGACCCTCGGAGCGGGAGGCAAGGAGTCGCTGCCGCAGGATCACAACCGCGACTGGTCGGACGCACCGTATCACCCCGAAGTGGCCGCAGCACAGAAGCGCATCTCCGAGATTCAGGCCACGCACGGGCTGGATGTGTTTCTGGACCTGCACAATCCCGGCCCCACGGATCGCGCGCCGTACTTCTTCGGCCCGTTCGGCTTTGAGCGCATGACCGGCCTCCAGCGCGAGAACTACCAGCGCTGGATGGATCTGGCAGCGGCGCACCTCACGGGACCTCTGAAGGTGGAGCCGAAGTACCGCTATGCCACGTATGTGAAGACGGAGGAGGAACGCGGCCGCATGAGCAGTGGCTGGGCCCGTGCGCATGGCGGTGAAGGCACGATTTCAATCACGCTGGAAACAGCCTGGAACACGCCAAACAGCACAGCGGAGAACTACATGACTGTGGGCGGTCAGCTGGCCCGCGCGTTGGACGCCTACCTGAAAGAGCCGCGGCATTGAGTCCGATACCTTCCTGCCCTGCCATGCATCCCCTCGACGCCAATCGCCTTCACCTGACCCGCCGTTCCCTGTTTGGGAAAACGGCCATGGGGATCGGTGGCGCAGCGCTGGGCGGGTTGCTGACACGAGAAGGCTTTGCAGCACAGGCGCCGGATGCCATGGCCCCGGCGCTGCCGCATTTCGCGCCAAAAGCAAAACGGGTGATCTACCTGCTGCAAAACGGCGCGCCTTCGCATGTGGACCTGTATGACTACAAGCCGATGCTCAAAAAGATGCACGGCACGCAGATCCCGGACAGCATCGCAGCAGGCAAGCGCTTCAGCACCATGACAGGCGGCCAGACGGCGCGTCCGCTGCTGGGCGAAATCACCAATTTCTCACGCCATGGTCACAGCGGCGCGACAGTGAGTGACTTCCTGCCTCACACCGCCGCGATCGCAGACGATCTGTGCTTCATCAAATCCCTGCACACCACGCAGGTGAATCATGCGCCTGCGATCACCTTTTTCATGACCGGCAGCGAGCAGGCTGGCCGACCGGCGATTGGCTCGTGGTTGAGCTACGGCCTCGGCAGCGATGCGGAGGACATGCCCGCCTTTGTGGTGATGACCTCGCGCGACAAGGAGGCCAGCTGCGGCCAGATCTTCTATGACTTCTACTGGGGCAGCGGCTTCCTCCCGTCCAAGTATCAGGGCGTGAAATTTCGCGGCAGTGGCGATCCCGTTCTCTACCTGAGCAATCCAGACGGCATGAGCCGTGAGGTGAAGCGCACCATTCTGGATGGCATCGCGGGATTCAACGAGATGAAGCTGCAGGACTTCGGCGACCCCGAGATCGCCACGCGCATCGCTCAATATGAGATGGCCTACAAGATGCAGACGAGTGTGCCTGAATTGACCGACTTCTCCGACGAGCCCAAGCACATCCTCGACATGTACGGCCCGGATGTGATGCGGCAGGGCAGCTACGCCTACAACTGCCTCATGGCGCGTCGTCTCGCCGAGCGTGGCGTGCGCTTTGTGCAGCTCATGCACGCAGGCTGGGACCAGCACCGGAATCTGAACACGCAGCTCAAGATTCAATGCACCGACACCGATGCGCCGAGTGCCGCACTGGTGAAGGACCTCAAGCAGCGCGGCCTGCTGGAGGACACGCTCGTCATCTGGGGCGGCGAATTTGGCCGCACCCCTTTCTTGCAAGGCAAGATCGAGGACACCAAGCAGTGGGGCCGCGACCACCACCCCTACGTGTTCACCATCTGGATGGCCGGCGGCGGTGTGAAGCCCGGCATGACCTACGGCGAGAGCGATGAGTTCGGCTTCAACGTCGCGAAAGACGGTGTCCATGTGCACGATTTCCAGGCCACCCTGATGCACCTTCTCGGCATCGACCACGAACGCTTCACCTTTCGCTTCCAAGGCCGCCAGTTCCGCCTGACGGATGTGCTTGGCAGCGTGGTAAAGCCGGTGCTGGCTTGAGTGATGTCACACATCCCGGTTGCATCCCGCTCCCGCCGAGTGTTTGAATCGTTACAATGCCGATCCCACGCTTCCTCCTTGTCCTCGCACTCTGCGTCTGCGTCGTGGCATGCAAACGTGAAGAAGCGAAGCCTGCCGTGAAGCCGGATGCAGCGGCCTTTGTCGCCGACGGCGGTGGTGATGGCAGCGTGTGGGTGGTGGACGGGCCAAACGGCGGTCGCCTGTTCCTGTGCGGCACCATTCACATTTTACGCGAGAAAGACTACCCCCTGGCCCCGGCCTATGAGGCGGCGTACATGTATTCAAACAAGCTTGTCCTGGAACTGCCGCCAGGCGCGGCTTCAGGATCAGAACTGACGAGCCGGATGTCCCAGCTCGGCCAGTATCCACCAGACAAGTCGCTCGAGACGAATGTAAGCAAGGAAACCTGGGAGGCCGTGAAAACATGGGCCGCCAAACACGGCCTGAAGGATTCCTCTTTGAACCACTTCCGTCCGTGGTTCGTGGCGCTCATGATCACCTCCACAGAGTATGCGGCCCTGGGCGCCAAGTCGGATCAGGGCGTGGACTCTTTCTTTGAGGAACGTGCAAAGAAGGACGGCAAGCCTGCCGAAGGACTGGAGACGGTGGAGTTTCAACTCCAGCTCTTTGCCTCCCTCAGTGAAAAGCAGCAGCGCGAGCTCCTGGAGCAAACTCTGGGAGAAATCAGCTCCGTGAAAGAGGAGTTCGAAAAAATGATCAAGGCCTGGAAATATGGCCAGCTGGATGAACTGAAGGAGATGCTCTTCCGCGAGGCGGAGAAGTACCCCGACCTCATGAATCTTTTTCTCTCCTCCCGCAATCTCTCCTGGATGGACCGTATGGAGCAGATGCTCAAACGCGGCGAAAAGGTGATGGTGCTGGTAGGCACCGGACACCTGACCTCGGACACCGGCTTGATCGAGCTCTTTCGCAAGCGTGGCTATCGCGTGCGGCATTACCGCGAAGTGACGGACTTCTGAGCACGCCTCACAAAAGCCGCAGCCGGGTCAGATCCTGCGTATCCACCATGCCCACGGGTGTGCCCGATTCATCGACCACCACGATGTCGTCGATGCGGTTTTTTTCGAGTGTGGCGAGCACCTCGGCTGCGAGTTTGCTGGCCTGGATGCTCACCGGGCGCGGCGTCATGAACTCGTTCACCGCCTTGTCCGCGATGGCGTTGTTCTTCTGAAAAGCGCGGACAAAGTCACCATGAGTGAAGACGCCGGCCAGAGTGCCGTTCGGATTCGTCACGATGGCAGCACCGCTGCGCGCGCGGGTCATGGCCTGAAGGGCCTCACGCACGGTCGTATCAGGCTGGATGACCGCGAGCTGCTCTCCGCTGCGCATGACATCGCTCACGCGCGTAAGCAGGGCACGGCCCAGCGAGCCGCCCGGATGCAGTCTCGCGAAGTCCTCGGCTTGAAAACCCCGCGCTTCCAGCAAAGCCATGGCCAGCGCATCGCACAAGACCAGCATCGTCGTGGTGCTGGAGGTCGGGGCGAGATTCAAGGGACAGGCCTCCTGCGTGACGTGCACGTCGAGCACCACATCCGCATTCCTGGCCAGCGTGGACTGCATGCCGCCAGTGATGGCGATGATCGGGATGTCGAAGCGCTTCAAATGCGGCAGCAGATCCAGCAGTTCAGACGTTTCCCCGCTGTAGCTGAGCATGATCGCCAGATCACCCGGATCAATGACCCCCAGATCTCCATGCAGCGCATCTCCGACGTTGAGCAGCACGGTGGTCGCGCCTGTACTGTTGAGCGTGGCGGCAAGCTTGCGGCCGATGTTGCCGCTTTTGCCCACGCCGCAGACGATCAGTTTGCCCCGCTGGCGGACCCCCGTGAGCAGCAGCTCGATGGCCCGGGCGAAGGATTCGTCAATGCGCGCATGCAGCCGCTGCAGCTCGTCGATTTCGAGCTGGATCACGCGGCGGGCTTTTTCGGGGTAATTCATGGGTCTGAACTGTTAGGCGGGGACTGAGATGCATCAACCAAGTGCTTGAGCCCGCGATACTTCCCCGCCATGATTAGGAAAGCTCCTTCTGAATTGTTCTTTAATCAATGACCTCTGGCTCCATCGGTTCTCACCGCGCCTTCATGGGTGTTTGCATCACCCTGTGCGTCATCCTGTCGCTGACCCTGTACGTGGGATGGAAATTCTATTTCTTCAACGTCGCCAATCGCAATACCCTGATCGAAAAGGCCCAATACGCCGAGAAGAAAGCCCAGGATCTGGAAAAGCTGGGGATCTCCCTTGAGACGGCCCATACCACCCCACCCACTCCTTCGGTACTGCCGAAACTCCCGGCCAGCAGCGAAGCCACTCCCCCAATCACGCCCACCGCGTCTTCCGCCTCCACCACCCTGGCATACTCCCCCAGTCAGAATGCTTCACTGCATCCTGCAGAATCCACCATCAAGGAGATGCCGCTCCTGGAGTCCAGCGATGAAGTGGTTCAGGCGTTGCAGCTGCTGGACCAGTATTGGAAAACGGAATCTTGGAAGGATCGCGTTCCTCTGGTGGCCCATTCTGAGCGGGTTGCCCCCTTGATGAAAAATTTCTATGAAGTGCAGAGTGCCAAAGATCCATTACCTGGGGCGTTGGTCAGCAAGGCGCGTTATCAGATCAATGGCACTGAAATTCTTTACTTCAGTTATGCAGGCACCAGGCCCACAGGCTCGCTGGAAATCGCCATGCTGCGTGGTCCACAAGGGAAATTTCTGGTCGACTGGGAAAGCCTCACCGGATACGGCGAGATGTCGTTCCAGGAGTTGCGCACCAAACGTCCCACCAGCCCCGTGCTGGTACGGTCCTATGTGCGCTTGTTTGAGTATTACAATTACGAGTTCTCCGACTCTAAAAAATACCTCTGCATCAAGCTGCTGTCAGAGGGTGGCGACAATTCAGTGTACGCTTATTGTGAACGTGGCACCCCTCTGGCTCAGTGGATCGAGAGAGACCTCGCCAGCACCGGCCCCACCGGTTTCAAAGGCTACACCATGCTGATATCCTTTCCGCCAAACGCCCAGTCAAACCAGTGCGTAATTCTGGACAAAGTGGTGGCCCAGCGCTGGCTCAACCTGCCCTGATACGGCAACACCGTCAGCCATGACGGTGTGCTTTAAAATGACTGCCCTGAAGGCTTATTCGCCGTCGCGACCGATCGCTTCCACCGGGCAGCCAGTGAGGGCTTCTTCGCAAAGTGCACGCTCTTCATCAGTTTCAGGCTGCTTGTAGAGGAACGAATGACCGCCGTCGTCGTCGCGCTTGAAGTTTGCAGGAGCCGTTTCGCGGCAGAGGTCGCAGTCAATGCACTGGTCATCAACATAGTAAGCTCCGGGAGCGTTCTGGGCGTATTTGTTTGCAGCGTCGGCCATGGGAATCTGGAAAAGTAAGGGGGTAAGGATAGTAGTAGCCGCACCCTGGGTTTCAAACGGTTTTTTGCCGGACCTCCTCCCCCCTGCCTCCCCCCTTTGACAGAGTCTTTACAATAAAAGCTCGCCTCAGCCGTGATGCTCGCCGCATCATTCACCCCAACCCGCTTTCCTGCCATGAAATCGCTCGTCCTCGCCCTCCTGCTGCCTCTCACGGTGCTTGCCGAAAATGAAATCGGCTTCATCGAGCGCTTCGCCATCGCTGCCGACCGCGAAAAAGCCCTCGACGAGCTCGTACCAGGCTCGAAAGAATACTACTTCTTCCACGCTCTCCATTATCAAAACCTCCGCGACAATGCCAGGCTCACTCAAATCCTCAATCAATGGCGTGAGCGCGTCCCCGACGAAAACGAAGCCCGTCGCATCATCCTCAATCGCGAGGCCATCCTGGATTATGAACGCGATCCCCAGGCCACACTCAAATACCTCATTGAGCGTCTGGGCATTCGTCACGACCACCAGCAGGAGGTGCGTGACCAGAAGCCCAACCTCCCCACGGAGCTAGATCCCGCCAAAATCAGCCGCGAAGTCTTCCTCCGCGATGCGCTGAACAACGATCGCAGTCTTGAGTCCCTCTCCCAGGAAGCCCTGGCTTCCCTCATTCGTGATCAGGTGCCGCTCAAGCCCGATCAACGCCGCAGCGTGCTCAGCAAGCTCCAGCGCCCTGATGTGCCAAATCTCGTGCAGGCCATCATTGCCGACCTTCAGGCGGACAAATCTCGCACCTTCGGCTCTCTTCCCATTCATCGTGCCCTGCTGCCAGAGCAGCTTGATGCTCTGTTGCAAACCTTCCCGCAGTGGCTCGGCCAGCAGGCCTTCGTTTACACGCGCCTGCGCAAGATGGCCCCCAGCGCGGATGTGAATCTGGAATACGACAACGCTGAGCGCGCGGCCTGGCTCGACCGCGTGTGGGCCTTCGCACAAAAACTGCCGCCCTCCCAAAACACCCTCAAAGCCCGCATCCTCTACCTGCGCCTGGACCATGATCGCAAGCACGGCGTGTATGACCGCGCCCGCTTCATTGAATACCTCAAGCTCCCGCGCCAGCTCAACTACATCAACTACACCTACATCAAGGACGTCATCCCCGGCGAACTCTCCGACCTCAACGCCGATCTCAGCGAGCCGCTGCTGCTTTCCCCTCCCCTCAGCACGGACGAGCCGCTCGTTCGCGAGTACTTCCTCCACCTCTTTGCCACCGAGGTGAAGCCCGATTCCGATCCCAACGACGTCCTCGCGCAATGGACCACCTACATCGCTGAAGAATGGCTCACCCCCGTGCTGGCAGAGGCGCTCATCACTCACCGTATTGGCTCTCCGGAGCACTGGGCCTCGCTGATCACACCCACCGAATTTCAGCAGCTCAAGGACCGCGTGGACATCGAGTTCCCCGCCACGAACACACCCCAGTTCTCACCCGGCGACGACATCCAGTTCGACGTCACCGTCAAAAACACTCCGAAGCTCATCGTGAAAATCTTTGAGCTGAACACGCTCAACTTCTTCCAAACTCAGCAGCGCCAGATCAATACGGATCTCAATCTCGACGGCCTCGTCGCCAACAGCGAGCAGACCCACGCCTTCGAAGTTGGCCCGTTCGCACGCACGCGACAGACCTTCAAATTCCCCGAGCTCAAGGGCAAACGCGGCGCATGGATCATCGAGTTCATCGGCAGTGGTCGCAGCAGCCGCGCTCTCATTCGCACCGGTCAGTTCCACATCCTGCAGCAAGCCGGCCCCAGCGGAGATCTCATCCTCGTCCTCGATGAAAAGCACCAGCCCGTGAACGATGCCGTGGCGTGGTTTGAAGGCCGTAAACTGACGCGCGATGAAAAAATCGGACGCATCGTCATTCCGTTCACGAATCAACCCGGCTCAAAGAACCTTGTCATTGGAGATGCCGCCGGCAGCTTCGCCACGCTCACGTCATTCACCCATCATGCCGAGGACTACCGCCTCGATGCCCAGTTTCACATCGAACGCGAGCAGCTTCTCTCGCGCCGCGAGGCCACACTGGCCGTCCGCACCGCACTGATGATCGGAGAGGTGCACCTCGCCCCGGAATTCCTCACTGAACCGAAGCTCACCATCACCAGCACCACGCTGGATGGCATCTCCACCACTCGCGAAGTCAAAGACCTTAAACTCAGCGCCGGCAGCGACCTCACGCACACGCTCACCGTCCCCGAGCGCCTCGCCTCACTCACCGTGGCCTTCAGTGCCAAGGTGAATGTTGTCAGCGCCGGTGGCACCAAGAAAGATCTCACCGCCAGCCACACCTGGACGCTCAACGGCATCGACAAGACCGAAGCCGTCAACGACGGCCACCTCAGCACCTTTGACGGGCAACGCATCTTTGAACTGCTGGGGAAAAACGGCGAACCCATCGCCGATCAGCAGGTTCTTTTCACCTTCAAGCACCGCGAGTTCAATCGCTCCAAGGTCATCCCATTACGCACTGATGCCCAAGGCCGCGTGAACCTCGGTAAACTCACCAGCATCGAATCCGTCGCAGCCAAAATCCCCAATGGCCGTCAGACACTCTGGCCGCTGCTCAATGCCGAGGATACACTCTCCACCACCATTCACGCCAAGGAGGGCGAAACCATTCGCGTCCCCATTCATGACACCGGCAGCCTTCCTCCCTCACTCCTTTCTCAGTCTTCCGGCACCTTCACCGCAGACCTTGGAGCCCTCCTCAAATCCGAAAACGGCTTCCTCTCCATCAGCGGCCTCACACCAGGCGATTACTCACTGAAAATCCCTGACCAGCCGCTGATCACACTCAAAGTCACTCAAGGCGACACCCTCGGTGGCTGGGTGCTTGGCAGACACCGCCAACTTGAACTCAAAGGCAACACACCGCTCCACATCCTCAGCATCGAAAACGGCCAGGAGTTCATCACAGTCAAACTCGCCAACAGCAGTCCCTTCGCACGCGTTCACTTCGCTGCATCCCGCTTTGACCCCGGCAGCGGCATCTTCGGCGGGCTCGGCGGTTTCACCCGCTTCGGCGCAGCTTCCGGCACCCCCGCGAGAAACCCCAATCTCTACTCCGCTGGCCGTGAGATCGGCGATGAGTACCGCTACATCCTCGAACGCCGTTACGCCAAGCTCTTCCCCGGCAACATGCTCACCCGTCCCGGCCTGCTGCTCAATCCATGGGAGATCCGCAGCACCGATCTCGACGAACTCGCTCAGCTCGGAGGCCAGTCAGCCGCCATGACTCGCGGAGGAGCCGCTGGCATTGCCAACAACGCCGACAAAATGGCAGCACAGAAAATGAAAGCCCAAAGCGGCCCGCAAGGCGGCACCAACCTCGACTTCCTAGCTGCCTCCGCCCCGGTTATCTACAACCTGGTGCCAGACAAAGACGGCGTCGTCCGCATCGAACGCAAAGCCCTCGGCGACCGTCAGCATGTCCAGATTTACGCCGAAGACCTGCAAAACGCCTCCTGGCGCACCCTCACACTGCCAGAAGCTCCCACCAAGTTCGCCGATCAACGACTCGCACGAAATCTTGATCCGAAGACTCCCTTCACGCAGAAAAAAGAAATCACCGTACTCGAAACTGGCAAGACTCTCACCCTCGCCGACATCCTCACCAGCGAACTTGAAACCTACGACACACTCGGAGGCATCCACTCGCTCTTCACCACGCTCAGCAATGACGGCCATCTGGCCGAATTCGCATGGCTGCTGAACTGGCCCAAGCTCAAAGAAGATGAGAAGCGCGCCAAATACGGTGAATTCGCCTGCCATGAACTGAACTTCTTCCTCTCCCGCAAAGACAAGCCTTTCTTCGATGCCGTGGCGAAACCCTACCTCGCCAACAAGAAGGACAAGACCTTCATGGATGAGTTCCTGCTCGGCCTCGATCTCTCCCCATATCTGGAACCATGGGCCTACGCCCACCTCAACATCGTCGAGCGCATCCTGCTCGCTCAGCGCATTAAAAACGAAGCTCCGAATGCCGCACGTCATGTCCGCGAGCTATGGGAGATGATTCCACCGAATCCCGAACAACAGGATTACCTCTTTGAAACGGCACTACGTGGCCGCACGATGGAAAAGGGGGATTTGGAGGGCTTTCGCGCCAATTACGGCGCGGCGTTGAACCCTGCGCCACCTCCTCCGCCGATGTCACCGATGCCAGCACCGGCGGCAGCTCCCGCAGATGCTTTTGCCGCGCCGGCACCAGCAATGGGATCTGGAAATCTCGGCAATAGCAGCGAAGCCAAGCCTGGAAACCGCAAATACGACCGCTCTCTGACCACCGTTGAACTTCAGCAGCTTGCGGCCTCAAAGAACATCTCAGGCAAAGATGAAATGCCCAAGGAAATGACCGCACTCGGCCAAGAACGAGAAGAAGCGTTGCGTAAATCCGGCACAGGAGGCTGGGCCGTGAGCGGTGCCAACACCTACACAGGCGGCACCACCATCCATGCTGGAACCCTCCTCTATTTCGACGCTGGATCTGCCAGGGATTCGCAGCAGCAGGTTCGCATCTTCTTCCGTGCGCTCGGCCCCACCAAAGAATGGGCGGAGAACAACTACTACAAGCTGCGCATCACAGACCAGACCGCCGAACTCGTCACCGTGAACGCTTTCTGGCGCGATTATGCTGCCTGGGTGGCCGCTGGCTCCAAGGGCGGCTTTGTTTCTTCCAACGTAGCCGAGGCCAGCCGCACCTTCACCGAGATGATGCTCGCGCTCGCCGTGCTTGACCTGCCCTTTGAGGCTCCAAAGCACAGCACGAAGGCCGACAATGGAACCTTCACTTTCACCGCAGGCGGCCCCTGCATCATGTATCACAAAGAGATCAAACCTGCCGTTGTCGAAAACAATGCACAAGGCCAGCTCCTCGTCTCCCAAAGCTTCTTCCGTCAGAGCGACCGCTACCGCATGGAGGGAAATGAGAAGTTCGAAAAATACGTCACCACCGAATTTCTCACCGGCGCATCGTATGGAGCAAACATCGTCGTCACCAATCCCACCAGCAGCCCCGTGAAGGCCGTGGTGCTGCTGCAGATCCCGCAGGGTGCATTGCCCATGCTCGGCAGCAAGGCCACCGACTCTCGCCAGATCCGGCTGGAGCCTTACACCACACAGACCTTCGAATATCACTTCTACTTCCCGCTCGTGCCCGCCAAGGCCGGCCTCAAGTTTTCGCACTTCCCCGTCAACGTCGCCACCAGCGCCAGCACGGCAGGCGCAAAACCGTTTGAGTTCAATGTCGTGCCGAAACTCACCGAGGTGGACAAAGCCTCATGGGATTATGTTTCGCAGTACAGCAGCGAAGCGGAGGTCTTCACTTTCCTTGATCAAGCAAACCTTGAATCCATCGATCTGGCCCGCGTCGCGTGGCGCTGCCGTCAAAGCGTGGACTTCTACCAAAAGCTCATGGCATACATGCGCACGCACCATCTCGACGATGAGACCATCGACACCTATGCTCTGCTTCACAACGATGCCGCCACGCTGCGTGAATGGTTGAAGGTACGTTTTGGTGAAGCATGCGGTCCGTATTTCACCAGCAAGCTCCTCACGCTCGATCCCATCGAACGCCGCAGCTATGAGCAGCTCGAATATTCCCCGCTCGTCAACCAGCGCGCCCACCGCGTCGGTGACGAATGGCGCATCGCCAATCCCGCCGTGCTAGAGCAGTACACCAATCTTCTCGCCATCCTCGCGCACAAGCCGCAGCTGGATGCCATGGACAACTTCAGCGTGGCCTACTTTCTCTTCCTGCAAGACCGCGTGGAAGAAGCACTCGCACGCTTCAAGACCGTCGACGCCACCAAGCTGCCCACCAAGATCCAGCACGACTACTTCCAGTGCTACGCCGCCTTTTATGAAGGCGATCTCGCCGCCGCACGCGGTCTTGCCGCGAAGTATACCGATCATCCCGTGCCGCGCTGGAAGCTCCTGTTCGCAGATGTGTCCACGCAGCTCGAAGAAATCGAAGGCAAGACCGCAAAGACTGAAAAAGGCGACAAGCCCGATCGCGAAAAACAGCAGGCCGAACTCGCCGCCACCGAGCCTGGCTTTGATTTCAAAGTCGAAAACAAGACAATCGCCCTCACATGGAAAAACCTCGAAGAGGTCACACTGAACTACTACCTCATGGACCCCGAGTTCAGTTTCAGCAGCAATCCTTTCGTGAGCCAGGACGCCGGACGCTTCAGCATCATCAAGCCGAACAAAACAGCCACGCAGACATTGCCGAAGGATCAAACCAAGCTAGAACTGGCGCTGCCCGCCGAATTCGCCAAAGCGAACGTACTCGTTGAAGTCCTCGGAGCAGGACAGCGCAAGACCCAGGCCTATCACGCCAACACCTTGAAGCTCACACTCTCCGAAAACTACGGCCGTCTCGAAACCCGCGACACCACCACCGACAAGCCGTTGCCGAAGGCCTACGTCAAAGTGTACGCACGCCTGAACAACGGCACCGTGCGCTTCTTCAAGGACGGCTACACCGACCTGCGCGGCCGCTTCGACTACGCCAGCCTCAACGGCCCCGAAAATGGTTCACCGCAACCCACTCCTTATGAAGCCGCACCCGCCAACGGCCTCGACTACCAGATGCTCAAGCCTGCCGAACTGAGTAACGTCGAAAAAATTGCCATCCTGATCCTCAGCGACACCCACGGCGCAACGGTGAAGGAAGTGAACCCACCCGGGAGGTAGATTCATCTGCGATGAGAGAACGCGCCTTCTTCGAGCGTGAAGAAGGCGCTTCACCCACCATGAAATCCATCCTCGCCGCCCTGCTTGCCTGCACCCTCACTCTTTCCGCGCGTGACAAGACGCTCGACATCTACTGGATCGACTCCGAAGGCGGTGGCTCGACCCTGCTTGTGACGCCAGCAGGTGAGTCGGTGCTCATCGACACAGGCAATCCCGGCGGACGCGATCCGCAGCGCATCAAGAAAGTCGCAACGGAGCAGGCCAAACTCACGCGCATTGATCACGTCATCATCACACACTTTCATGCCGATCACTTCGGCGGTCTGGCCGAACTGGCGGAACTGATGCCGGTCGGCACTCTCTACGACAAAGGCCTCCCCGATGGCAGTCCAGACGGCAAGGCCCAGGACATGCGCTGGACGCTGACAAGCCGCCCTTATCGTGATGCCAAGGTCGAAAAGCGCGTCACGCTGGCTGCCGGTGCCATCGTGCCACTCAAACAAGCCGAAGGCAGTCCCAAGCTCACGCTCCGCTGCCTGGGCGCGAACCAGCAGTTCATCCCACCCTATCCCGACCAGCCCGAAAACCCGCTCAAAGGCTCCGTGCCACCCAAAGCAGCCGACCCAACTGACAACGCCAACAGCGTGGTGATGCTGCTGCAATTCGGCAGCTTCCGCTTCTTTGATGGCGGCGATCTGTCATGGAATGTCGAAGAAAAACTCGTCTCCCCATACAATCTCGTCGGCACAGTGGATCTGTATCAAGTGAATCATCACGGCCTGGATGTAAGCAACAACCCCATGCTCATCCACAGTCTCCAGCCCACGGTTTCCGTCATGAACAACGGCCCACGCAAAGGCACCAGCAAGTCCGCCATGGACGCGCTCAAATCGACCCCGACGATCCAGGCGATGTATCAAGTGCATGAAAACGTCCGCGACGATCATGAAAACACGGCGGACAAAACGATGATCGCCAACCATGGCGATCTGGCCGAAGGCTGCACCGCCGAGCACATTCACTGCGCCGTCAGTGCCGATGGGAAAAGCTACACCGTCGAGGTGCCTTCACAGAAACACAGCCGCACTTTCCAAACACGCGAAAAGTGATACCCAGGAATGAAGAGCTCTACACCAAGGCGTTTTTGAACCATAGCACCGCGGCAGCGTTTTTGGAGTGCGGTCGCGCAGATGCACGGCGCAAGCCTGCATCGGAGCTACCGCTTTCGCAGGGTGAAGAATGCGCTTCGTCCTGAACCCGCCATCCAGCCAGCGAAAGCAGCGTCTGTAAGACATCCCGCCTCGCTCAAAGCACGTTTTCAGCAGGTATCAGGCCTTATCACTTCTTCCCACCTTGTCGGGCGCGAATCACCGGCGCCAGCCACTTGGCCGTCTCATCGGCAATGACGTTATAACCCGCGAGGTTCGGATGACGGTCACTCGCCCAGCCGGGCAGGTGGCCAAAGATGCCGTCGAGGTGATTGTCGAGCACGACCACGGTGGGATCCGCGCCAGGCTGGATATAAGGCGTGGCAAAGCCGCGCAGATTCTCAGGAATCTTTGCGAGCGAGTAGCGGCGGTAGTTCAGCATGTCGGGCCCCTTCTTCAATTCCGCAAGGTATCGAGGAGCGATGTCAAAGAGCGTCAGCTTTTCTTCAGCAGCGATCTTCTTGACGACGTCATTGATGTCCGCATGCAAACTCTCAAGCGTGTATGGAATGACCGTCATGGGAATGAGCATGGCATTGGGATGGTCCGCATGCAGGCGGGCGAGCAGCTCACGAAAGTCCTTGGGAAAGTTCGTTTTGAAGTCCTGCCGTTTGGCAATGTCATTGATGCCGTAGCGAATGAAGATGTAATCGGCCTGAGGCTTGGTTTTCACCGCCTTGTCGTAGCGGGTGTCGAGCAGCCGGCGGATGAATTCACCGCTGACGCCTTCATTGTACACATCGCAGGGAGGAAGGTCGGCTTCGGCGGCCAGCTTGATGCGCAGCGTGTCCTCGATCTGCGGTTCATCCGGCGCAAATTTCTTCGGGATGCTGGCTTCGGTGGTGCTGTCGCCAAGAAGGATGATCTGCAGGCGTTTGTTGCCCGCCGTGACATCGCTGAACGCGAAGGGCGTACCACCGATGATCTGATCCGACGTGATCGTGGGGCAGATGCGCTTCTCCACATGAGCGACAAACAGCTCCGTGCCACGGCTATGGCTCACAAACGGCCAGCGTGCAGGATTGTACATTGTGTCCGTCAGGTCACGCATAAGCACGACGTGCTTGCCGTTCTTCGCCATCTGGCGCAGGCCGAAGGGGCGTCCGGAGACGCACATGTTGAGATGCACCCCCATGAGGATCACGTTGTCGATGTTCCTCGCTTCTAGAAGATTCCAGATCTCCACACCGCTGTCGCTGATGGCGTCTTTCTCCTGATCAATTCGCAGCACGTCGATCTGCTTCGTCCACGGCGCTTTCGGATTGAGCCCCTTCGCAGCAAGTTCCTTGGCCCAGGCCGCATGCTCGATGGGATCGTCGTCCTCACCGCCGTCGGTTTGATCCAGCGGATAGACGGCCATCTCTTCGGACGGGATTTGTTTGCACCACTCGGCGATTTTGTCAGGCAGACGTGCGGCGGCGGGTGCGGACTTCGCACGCTCACGTGCGGGCGTTCCTTCGTAGGGCTTCATGCAACTGCTCGGCGCATGGATGATAAGCACTCCATCCTTGCGGGCCTTTTCGAGCACCTCATTCATCCGCGGAGCCATCTCGACCTCACGCGTCACGGCGTTTTTGCAGTGATGCAGATCCCACATGTCGCAGACGATGATGGCGGTGCGGGAGGGCAGCCAGGCCTCTTTCACCAGCGTCGCTTTGCCAGCAGGAGCACGCGATTGCAGGGTGAGCGAAAGCGGAGTTTCGGCAGCGAGAGCCGAGACGGTGAATGCGAGGAGGAGTGCGAGCGTCTTCATGGATTATCGGGAAAGTTTTTGGTGCAGTTCATGGACCTTGTCGGCGATGCGTTCTTCCACGCTTTCCGCCCAACCGGCCGCAGCTTCATAGCCGCCTTCTTTGAGCACGCGGAGGCTCGGGACATAGCCGGTGTAATCATTGGAATAACCGGCCACCCAGACACCGGCGGCACCGGCAAACTCACGCTTGAAGCGCAGCGAGTAATCCACCACGACTTCGCTGCCGAGCGTGATGAAGGTGAGATCGTTGCCGAGCTTGATGACCTGCACCGGGTAGTCGTGGTCTGCGCGCCCCGCCTTGGCGTAGCTGAGTTTGATCTCCTCGTAGGCGGCACGGATCGGCCCATTTACAGGACGCGGATTGACGACAAGAGCCATTTCAACGGCGTTCGAAAGCGAACGACCATGCTGCATGGAAAGCTCCAGATCCGTGACACCGGGAACGACATCGCTGCGACGTGGATATGGGTTCTGATCAGCGCCGCAGCCCATCAGGAACAAGGCCGTGAAGCCGGGGCGATGCTCCTGCAGGTATTCCTGCGCAAAGCCCGCATAGTCACCGCACCAGTTGTAAAAGCCGAGGCTGGTATTGTGGCATGCATAGCCAAACAGGGTGGCACGCAGCATGCCATCAGGCGCTTCGATGCGCAGCGCCGGCACTTCATGATCCACGGGACCGTCCGGATTGGGCGCCTTGTTGGCGTTCGGATGGTCGGGCGGCAGCGTGTAGTCACGACGACGATTCATGGCGAAACCGCAGCGCGCCTTGTTCCAGGTAAGGCGGGCGGGCTGCATTTCTGCAAGCGCCTTGCCAATCAAACCGACGAGATCATTTTGCAGTTTCTGAGTGTAGTCCCAGGCATCCTTGGCTTTTGGATTATCCTTCTCGGCGTCCGTCAGTGGTGTGGTGCGCATGGAGGGACCGCTGTGCGTGTGGGATGCGTTCATGACGAGATTGGCAGGCGGCAGCCCAAACTCCTTTTCCGCACGCTGCGCCACGGCCTGACGCAGAAGCTGCGGCACGCCAATGAGATCAAGTGTGACAAACACCAGCTTGTTTCCCTGCTCGTCTTGAAGAGCCAGCGCCTTGGCAAACAGATCCTGAACCTTGCCTTCCGCAGGCTTTTTGCGCCCCGCGTATCCCGCCATCCAGAGCATCTTCTGCGGCGTCACCGCGACAGTGGCCGTTCCAGCTTTCCAATTCGCCGGCACATGAGGAGCCACAGATTTCGGCGGAGTTGGAGGCGAAAGCGGCGTGGCTCCAGGCGGCGCAGCAAGGACGGCACTGGTAAACAGAATGGTGAGCGAAAAAGCGCGGAGCGACATGCACAAACTACGGGAGCACCCACGTTGTTTGTTCACTCCGCACCCATCTTTCATGCGTCTTGCCTCCGTCCTCACACCGCTCAATGATCACCATCTGGCCCTCGCGGCCCAGTGCGGCGTGGAAGAAATTACGGTGCGATATCCAGGGCCAGAATTGGAGCCTCTGCTGAAAACCAAGGCGCAAATCGAGCGCCACGGCATAAAGCTGGGCATCATCGAAGGCTATCTGCCCATCGAGAAGATCAAGCTCGGGAAGGATGATGGCACTGACATGGCTGCGAAGAAACGGCTGCTTGAACACATGAGCGAGGCGAAAATTCCGCTGCTCTGTTACAACTTCATGGCCGGCACCGACTGGGTGCGCACCAAACTGGATGCCAGGGAGCGTGGCAGAGCGCTGGTGACGGCCTTTGATCTCAAAGAAGCGCAGCATGCCATGTCTTTGAACTCGGCGGCAATTCAGGCTGGCAACGAAACAATCACGGCAGACGCCCTGTGGACGAACTTGGAGCGCATGCTTGCCGAACTGCTCCCCGTGGCAGAAAAACACGGCGTGACGATGGTCATGCATCCCGATGACCCACCGCTGGCCGAATTCGCCGGCAAGGCGCGCATCATGAACAGCGTCGAAAACTTCGAGCGGCTCATGCGCCTCTCACCGAGCCGGCACAATGCGATCTGTTTCTGCCAGGGCACCTTTGCAGAGATGGGTGCCGATATTCCCGCCGCCATCCGCCGGCTCGGCCCGCACATCCGCTACGTTCATTTTCGCGACGTGCGTGGCAATGCAGAGTGTTTTGCCGAGACGTTTCATGACAACGGCCCCACCGACATGGTTGCCGCCATGCGCGCCTATCACGACATCGGCTTCACCGGTCCCATGCGTCCCGATCATGTGCCGCAGCTCGACGGCGAAGAAGAGGGCGAGCCCGGCTACACCATGATGGGCCGCTTGTTCGCCTATGGCTACATGCGCGGGCTGATTCAAAGTGTTCAAGCTGGCCAGCCATCATCGCCTGTCTGAAGAGCGGTGGATAAAATCTCATGGAACCTGCCCCATCCAACCCGAATCACGGCTGTCTTCCTCCTTGGAAGACGGACGATCTCCCAGCGCCACTGCCATTCAGTTGGCGCAATGCGCTGCGCACCATTGGGCCGGGAGCCATTCTCCTCGTGGGAGCCATTGGGATGGGCGAGTGGATCGCGGGGCCGTTGTTTGTGGTGCAGCATGGACGCAGTGTGCTGTGGATCGCGACGCTGGCATTTGTTCTGCAGTCACTGCTGAATCTCGAAGCGGTGCGCTACACGCTTTACACGGGAGAGCCGGTGCTCACGGGCTTCATGCGGATGCGGCCGGGATCGCGGGCGTGGGGGGTGTTTTATGCGCTCGCAGGCTTTGCGCAGCTCGGCATGCCTGCGGCGGCGGCTGGATGCGCGGGGGTGGCGTTTGCGATCCTGCAAGGGCGTGCACCGACGGATGCCGATGCGCCGACTGTGACGTGGATCACGGTGGCGCTCGTGTTGATCTCGGCCGTGGTGCTCGCATCAGGCAAAAAGGTCGAGCGGCTGCTGGAACGGCTGTCGTGGATGATGATCATCTTCATCTTCGGTTTCCTGCTGTGGGTGAACTTCACCTTTGTGCCGCTCAAGGACTGGAGCAGCACGCTGACAGGCTTCTTCTCGTTCGGAGTGGTTCCTGAGAAGGTCGATTTCGTGATGCTGGCGGTGTTTGCAGCGCTCGCAGGCAGCGGCGGCATTGGCAATCTTGCCATCGCCAACTGGTTTCGTGACAAGGGCTTCGGCATGGCTTCCAAAGCGGGCAACATGGGCGGCGTGTGGAGCACGGAGCAGACATTGGCCCCCGTAGGCAGCGTGTTTCCGATCAACGCGGAAAATTTGAAGCGCTGGCGCGACTGGTGGCGTTACGCGATCATTGATCAATCCGGCCTGTGGATGCTGGGATGCATCGTGGGCATGTTTCTGATGGTGAATCTGGCCTCGTCATTGTTTCAGCCCGGCATGCAGGTCACCGGTGTTGCTGCGGGAGTATTTCAAGCGGCGGAGATGCGCAAGCTGTGGGAGGGCTTCTGGATTCTCGGCCTCATGAACGGCTTCTGGATTCTGTTTTCCACGACGCTGACGAATGTGGATGTGCTGGCCCGCGTGGTGGCAGACATGGCATGGGCAGGCGGTGCGGTGCCGAAGAAAATGCCGGTGGGGCGGCTCTATGGCCTGCTGCTGCTCGGCTTCACGGCGGTCGCGTGCTTCGGCGCATTCCTTGGCGATGCCAAACTGCTGCTCATGATTCTCGGTGCCACCGCCGCACCCATCACGGCCTTCTCCGCGCTGCAAATCCTGCGCCTCAACACCACGCTGCTGCCGCGTGAGCTGCGGCCGCCCCTGTGGCGCAAGATCGCGCTCGTCTTGTGCGCCTTGTTTTACGGCTTCATTTCATTCGCCATGTTCCACCAGATTTTCACCCACTGACCCACGTCATGTCACGCATCACCGCCATCGAAACCGCCATTCCGTCCGGCATCATGCCGAATCTGCTGCTCGTCCGCATTCACACGGAGGACGGGTTCATCGGCTGCGGCGAGACGTATTACACACCGCATGCCATCGCGTCGTTGATTCACGATTGGATGGCGGAGCGCCTGCTCGGAGCCGATGCGCTGGCTATCGAAGCGCACTGGCGCTTCATCTATGAGCGCTGCACACCGTTTGGGCATCCGGGAGCGGAGATGCGGGCGCTGTCGGCCATTGATCTCGCGCTGTGGGACATTCTTGGGCAGGCCTGCAACCAGCCGGTGTATCGCCTGCTCGGCGGGCCGGTGCGTGATGCAGTTCCGGTGTATAATACGAGCGGCGGTCCGAGTTACGGCGCGCTGGCAGGTGCTGCGGAAGCTCCACGTCATCCGGGCTGGCCGGGCTATGGCGACATCGGCAGCAAGGGACCGTTGCAAGACAACTGGGCCTCTCATTTTGCCGCGGGTGACCTCGCTGAGGAACTGCTGGCTGAAGGCATCACCGCGATGAAGCTGTGGCCGTTTGATCGTGCGGCACATCGTAACGGCGGTCTGCACATCTCCTGGACCGATGTCGAAGAAGGCATGAAACCCCTGCGGGAGATTCGCGATCGTGTGGGCATGAAAATGGACATCGCCATCGAAGGGCACGCGTTTTTCCAACTCCCGGCGGCGGAACGGATCGCCGAAGCTTTGCGCGAGATCAAACCGCTCTGGCTGGAAGACGTGCTGCGCGTCGATAACGCAGCCACGCTGGCTGATTTCCGTCGTCGGAGTGGTCTGCCCATCGCGGCGAGCGAGATGCTGCTTGGGCGCAAAGAATATTTGAGCGTGCTGCAAGCGCAGGCCTGCGACTACTGCATGGTCGATCCCACCTGGAACGGCGGCATCAGCGAAACCCGCCGTGTCATCGACATGGCGCAGACCTTCAACGTCCCCGCGACGATTCACGACTGCACCGGCCCGCTCACGCTGTTCAGCGGCCTGCATCTCGCGGCCTCATCGGCCAATGTCGTGTTTCAGGAGACGGTCCGGGCGCACATCCGCTCGTTCTACGACAAGCTGGTCGATACGCTGCCCGTCATCGTGAACGGGAAGGCGCAGCTGCCCACGGGAACGGGCCTGGGGACCAAGCTCAAGGACGAGCTGTTCCGTGAAGGAACGAATGGGTGGAGGAAGAGTGTGGCGAAGTAGTGGCGTTCAACTGCCGCTTCACAGCTTCGATTTCATCCATGAGTAGAAGCTCGCGCCAATCTGGGCGTAGCCAACGGGATTGGGATGCACGCCATTGTTGTTCGGATAACCATCGACAGGATCAAGATTGAGCTCCGTGGGAACAATGAAGATGCCGTCCTTCTCCCGGTTGAAGAGACGCTTGAGCATGAGCTGCACAATCCGGTGCTGGATGCGCTTCCAGCCCCAGCGTGGATACTTGTCCTTGTAGTTCGCCGTGAACCCTTCCTGGCGCGCATTCGGCGGCGTAGTCAGTCCCACTGCGAGTTTGGCATTGGGCGCAGCCTTGTGGAATGCAGCGAGAAGCTTGTCCGCATTGTCGAGCACCTCATTGATCTTGGCATCCGGGTTGTTCGGATCGGCGCCGAAGCAGTCATTGATGCCGAGGAGGAAAGTGACAACATCGGGCTGCTGGTTGCCGCAGTGCTCCTTGAAGTAGCGCTGCAAATCAAAGACGCCGGTTTTGCCATCCGCAGCCGGAAAGATAAAAGGGCTGGTCGCCTTGCGAGCCACGGGACCTGCGGCCACTCCCGGAGTCTCCGGCGCGAATTTGGTGAGGAAGTCAGACCACTTCCAGCCACCGTAACCTTCATGCGCGACACCTTGCTTTACGCCTGCAGGTTTATGAGTGCCTAGCAGCGTGGCCTTGGGATTGCCCGGCAGAGCAAGCAGGCGGGCGATTTCATTCGGGTAAAAGCTCGCATTTGTGAGGCTGTCCCCCACGATGAGCAGGTGCAGCGGCTTGGAGGAAGTCGATTTGCGCGGAGAGATGTGCAGCATCGTCTTTCCCTGCTCCAGCACTTTGCCGCCAGCGTCTTTGACGGTGATGGCAATCGGGTGATCACCCACATCGGCATCACTCGGTGTGAGCGTCCAGCGGCGTTCTTCGTTTTTGCCCAGCTTGCAGGTGAACTCAAAGCGGTAGGACTCGGGAGTCTCCGTCAGCACGATGTTGTCGTGGTAGATGCTCATCGGCACATCCGGCGTGGCATACACGACAGGTGGCAGAGTGAGCTGAAGATCTCCGGCGAAGGCGGAGCAGGTGAGCGCGCAGAAGAGACTGAGAATCCGGTACATGTCCTCCACTACGGAGCATCATGAGCAAATCGTTCCATGAAGCGCACAATGGCCGACATGGAAAGCTGCCCGCCCGGCGTGGAGGGAAAGTAGTCCATGCCGTGCGTACCCCAGGGAATTTCGAGGAAGAAGTGATCGTCGCGGTGCGCAAGGCTCGTGCTGAAACGGCGGCTGTGACCGATGCCGACAAGAGAATCCAGAGTGCCGTGAAGGATCAGCGTAGGCAGGCTGTGCGAGTCGAGAAACTCAGTCGCCGAAGCAGTACGATAACCTTCCGTCGCCTCGTGCGGATCGCCGCCCATGTACTGGCGCACCAGAGTCAGGGATTTTAACAAATCGTCAGGCACAGACCACTCGCGGGCGAGATGCATGTTGGGCGTGCCATAGACGTCGATGCAGCCACAGGCACCAAGCTCCGGCATGCCATAAGCACAGGCAGCAGCGATCTGCGCGCCAGCGGACCGGCCCATGAGAACGATCCGGTTCACGTCGATGCCGAGTTCAGCAGCGTGACTGCGAACCCAGGTAAAGGCACGACGCGTATCCTCAGCCTGCGCCGGCCAGCGGTGTTTCGGAGCAAGTCGATAGGCATAGGAACACAACACATAGCCGTGAGAAGCGAGCTCCGTGTTGGCTCCGACAAATTCTCCCGGATCACCACTGTCCCAGCCCCCGGTATGGGCGATAAGAAGACACGGCAGCGGTTTCTCAACACCAACTGGCCGATAGATCACAACATCCAGCGCTTCATCCCCCTCCCGCCAAAAGGTACGACGCTCACACTTCACGCTGAATTTCTCAGCATGCACCGGCTGCCACAAACGCAGCCATGAGAAGCGCAGCCCCTGCGCCGCTGCAATGCTCGACGCCTGCACGGCAGGAATGAAAAACACGATGGCGAGCAGCAGGCAGACCAACGCCAGCCAGCGCGAGGACTGCGCGGCGGGATAAATCAAAAGCAGCGACAGCAGCGTAAGCCAGTGACCGAACTCCGTGGTCGCCAGCTGAAGCTGCCATTGCCAGCGCGTCGGCGACATGATCCACGCGTTCACCGCGAGACATGCGAGAATGAGGAGTGCCGAAATGAGAACCACAGTTTTCAAGAATCTGGTCTTATCCGCTTCCGGCACAATTCTGGATTCAAGCACTTCATAAAAAAGGCGCGGATCTCACGACCCGCGCCTTTCGAAACAATGGGTTCCAAGATTAACCAGCAATCGAGAACACCTCACGGGCATCCGCGATGCTGCCAGTCAGAGCAGCGGCGGCGACCATGACGGGGCTCATCAGGACGGTGCGTCCCGTGGTGCTGCCCTGACGTCCTTTGAAATTGCGGTTCGAAGAAGACGCGCAGAGCTGATCGCCGACAAGCTTGTCGGGATTCATCGCCAGGCACATGGAGCAGCCTGCGCCACGCCATTCGAAGCCGGCTTCACTGAAGATTTCATGCAGACCTTCCTTACGGGCGAGCACATCGACGATCTGCGACCCAGGAACCGCGATGGCTTTCACGCCCGCGGCCACTTTGCGGCCTTTGATGAACTTGGCCACTTCGCGGAAGTCGCTGAGACGACCGTTGGTGCAGGAACCGATGAAGGCGACATCAATCTTCGTGCCCTTGATCGGCTGACCAGCAGGCAGCTTCATGTAATCAAGCGCGTCCTGAATGGAGATGCGCCCAGGCTCGGTGGTGGCGCTTTCGGCAGTCGGCACGTTTTCGGTCACGGCGATGGCTTGGTCCGGGCTGGTGCCCCAGGTGACCGTCGGCGGCACGTCTTCGGCCTTGATGTTAATGACATCATCATAAACGCAATCAGCATCCGAAGCGACCGCACGCCATTGGGCCACAGTAGTGTCCCAGGCATCACCCGTCGGTGAGTAAGGGCGGCCCTTGAGGTATTCGAAGGTCTTTTCGTCCGGATTCACGTAGCCGCAGCGCGCACCGCCTTCGATACTCATGTTGCAGACGGTCATGCGCTCTTCCATCGACATCGCGTCAAACAGGCTGCCGCCGTATTCGTAGGCGTAGCCGATGCCACCGTTCGCGCCGAGCAGGCGGATGATGTGGAGGATCACGTCCTTGGAATAAACACCGGGGCGCAGCTGCCCGTCCACATTGATGCGGCGGACCTTCATCTTGCCCAGCGCCATCGTCTGCGTGGCGAGGATGTCGCGCACCTGCGTGGTGCCGATGCCAAAGGCAATCGCTCCGAAAGCACCATGAGTGGCCGTGTGGCTGTCGCCACAGGCAATCGTGGTGCCGGGCTGGGTGATCCCCTGCTCAGGTCCGACGACGTGCACAATGCCCTGCTTGCCGCTGGAAAGGCTGAAATAGGTGATGCCAAAGTCCTTGGCGTTCTTGTTGAGCTCCTGGATCATCGCTTCCGCAAGAGGATCGGAAAACGGCGAGACCTGGCTGTCGGTCGGCACGATGTGATCGACGGTCGCGAAGGTGCGGTGCGGGTAGGCCACCTTCAGGTTCAGATCACGCAGCATGCCGAAAGCCTGCGGGCTGGTGACTTCATGGACGAGATGCGTGTCGATGAGGAGCTGTGTCTGGCCGTTGTCGAGGGTGCCGACGACGTGCGAATCCCAGACTTTTTCGAAGAGTGTTTTGCCCATGATGCGTGCTGATTGGTGGTTTGGAGGGCTGCAAGCCTAGCACGCCCGGCGGAGGGTGCAAGAATGCCTCTTGGCTTTTGCCGCCGGACCTGCCAGCATCCGCGCCCATGAAATGGCTCAAAATTCTCTACGTCCAGGTGATCATCGGCATCGTGCTGGGCGTCCTGCTCGGCCTGCTCTGGCCACCGACGAATGCGATCGTCATTTTTGGCCATTCCTACAATGCGACAGACCTGCAGCCTTTGGCAGAGGTTTTCATCAAGGCGATCAAGATGCTCATCGCCCCGATCATCTTCTGCACCGTGGTCTGCGGCATCGCCAGCATGGGGGACCTCAAGCGCGTGGGCCGGGTGGGCTGGAAAGCCCTGCTGTATTTTGAACTCGTCACGACAGTCGCTCTACTCATCGGCCTCGTGGTGGCAAACGTGATCGAACCCGGTGCCGGGGTGGAGCATCACGCCTCCGCCAAGGAATCCACAAAACTCGGCGAATACCAGGCCAAGGCGGGAGACACGAGCACCAAGGCCTTCCTCATGAACATCGTGCCGAAGACCTTCGTGGGGGCGTTTACAGATGATTCGGTGCTGCCGGCCCTGTTTCTCGCGCTGCTGGTCGCCGTGGCGCTTTGCCAGATGGGGGAGCGGGGCAAGCCGGTGCTCGACCTGCTGCACAGCGTTTCGGAGGTGTTTTTCAAACTGGTCGCCATCATCACCCGCATCGCACCTGTCGCAGCCTGCGCGGCCATGGCCTACACCGTGGGTTCGGAAGGTCCGGGCATGCTCATCAAGCTGGCCAAGGTGCTCGCCTGTGTCTATCTCACCTGCGGGCTGTTTGTGTTCGTCGTTCTGGGCGGTATTGCACGGTGGAACGGCTTCAGCCTGTGGAAGATGCTGGTGTTCATCAAAGACGAGCTGCTGCTGGTGCTCGGCACCTCCTCCTCCGAGACCGCCCTGCCCCAGCTCATGCTGAAGCTCGAAAAAGCAGGCTGTGACAAGTCCGTGGTCGGCGTGGTCATCCCCTCCGGCTACTCATTCAATCTCGATGGCACCTGCATCTACCTCACGCTCGCCGCGCTGTTCGTCGCCCAGGCCACGAACACACCGCTAACCCTCTGGCATCAGCTCGTTCTTCTTGGCGTCCTCCTGCTGACCTCAAAGGGGGCCGCAGGGGTTACCGGCGCAGGATTCATCACGCTGGTGGCCACACTGTCCACCATCGACACAGGCATTCCGGTTTCAGGTCTCGCGGTTCTCATCGGCATCGACCGTTTCATGTCCGAAGCTCGCGCCATCACCAATCTTATCGGCAACACGTTGGCCACACTCGTCGTGGCGAAATGGGAAAAGGAGTTCGATCCAGAAAAGGGCAAGATGCTGCTGCGCTAATCCTCACAGCTCGATCTTCATCGGCGGCGGCGGGGCCAGCTTGAGCTTGGGCGCGTCTTCGTCCGGGGTATCTACGGCATCCACCGGAATGGCTTTGCGAATGGGAGTGCCGTCGTCATTCACTGGGCTGGCGCGCGGCACGGCCTGCTCGGAATTGTAGGGGTCTTCACCAATGACGGTGAGAGCCTTCATGCGCACAGGTTCGATATGGACCCAGCGGTTGGACGAAGCAATGAGAGGGGCCGCACCAAAACCGCTGGCGGGGCTTTGATAGCCAAACTGCTTGATCTCCACCGGCAGACCTTCGCCCGTGTGCAGATTGCAGAAGCCTTCCAGCGGCGTGCCGGGGCGCAGATACTCAAAGTAGGTGGATCGCACGGATTTTTCACGGCCATCCGGCCCTTTGATCTTTTCGTAGCAGTAGTCCGTGGCACGCATGCCGCTGCGCTGGCACATTTCCACGCGCTCCGCCGTCTGTGGCGGCTCAATGTCCTTCGGCATGTACCGCGTGGCGCTGGCGTTGACCATGTCCACCCAGACAGGCAGCACGATGTGGTTGGAGAAAGCCCCGGGAAAAATGGTCTTCTGTTTGTCAAAACCCGCCCACACCCCGCAGGTCACCCCAGAGGTGTAGCCCAAGAACCAGAGATCCTTGAATTCGTAATGCGTACCGGTTTTCCCACCCGCCACAAACTCGCCCAGCTTGTAATCACTCACTGCCGGACTGCCGGTGCCGCGATGCAGCGCGTCCACGAGGCAGGTGTGCGTCTGATACGCGGCGATGGGGTCCATGCTCTGCACGCTGCGCAGCGCCGACTCGGAGATTTGAAACACCACCTTGTCGTTGTTGTCCGTGATGCGCTGAATCAGGTTCAGCTTCTGTGGGCGGCTGCCCAGTGTGGGGAAATTGGAATAGGCCAGGCACATGTCACTCAGCCGCACTTCGCTGGCCCCAAGGAAGGTCGAGGGGTAGTCGCGCATTTCGGAGGTGATGCCCGCCTTCTGCGCCACCTGCTTGACCATCGGCACCCCGACGCGCTCGCCCAGACGAATGGTCGCGGAGTTGCGTCCCTGTACCAGAGCCTCGCGCGAACTCATCGGCGCCTGTGTCCACTTCGGATTGTCCACTTCCGCACCCCATTCACCCAGAATCCCAGTCAGGCCGCCGATCATCACGCGGCGGTTGTCCAGCGGCGCATCATCCACCTTGGTGCCCGGATAAAGTCCGGGACTGCTGAACGCGGCGGCATAAACCAGCGGCGTGAAGGCGGTGCCTGCCGGACGCACACCGTCCGTCGCACGGTTGAACTGGCTGTCACCAAAGTCACGACCACCCACCATCGCCAAAATGCTGCCGTCCTTGTTGTCGATCATCAAGGCCGCAGCCTGCAGATATTCTGGCAGCGGCTTCGGGGTGGCGGGATCAATTTCACCCCGCTTCATGCGTGCGCGGTAGTCAGCCAAAATAGAGCGAAACTGTGCAAAGGTTTGGTGCTCGTAGCCCGGACGCTTCTCCACCTCGGCCATGCGTTTACTGACAGCCTCCTCCGTGGCCTTTTGCAGATCCTGGTCAATGCTGGTGTAGATGCGGAAGCCGCCGATGGAGGCCCGCTCCTCACCCACCAGATCCACGACCTCACGCCGCACGGCATCAAAGACGTAGCTCAGTCGCGGGTCCGTGCTCTGCGGTGCAGTCACCAGCGGCCTTTTCTTGAGCTTGGCGGCTTCATCTCTCGTCAGCGTACCTTCGATGGACATGCGCTCCAGCACGTAATTGCGCTCCTTCATCGCGCGCTGCGGGTGCTTGATCGGCTGGATGTTGTTCGGGCTCTTGATCAGGCCGACGATCGTCGCCGCCTCCTCGATGCTCAGCTCCTTGACATCCTTGCCAAAGTAGCCGCGTGCCGCCGCCTGCACCCCGTAGAAATTCACCCCGAAGAAGATGCGGTTCAGGTAGAGCTCCAGAATCTCCGCCTTCGAGAAATGCTTCTCGATGCGCTGGGCGATGAAGGCCTCCAAAATCTTGCGCTTGTAGCTGCGTTCCAGCAGCTTGAACGTCTGTCTGGCAAGCTGCTGCGTGACCGTGCTCGCCCCCTGCGTGACCTCGCGAGCCACGATGTTTTCCTTCACCGCACGCAGCAGGCCGATGTAATCGACCCCGTCATGTTTGAAGAAACGCGAGTCTTCCTGCGCCACTAGGGCATCAATCAAGTGCTGCGGCACTTCCGTGATCGGCACAGGCGTGCGGTTCAGCACGTAAAGGCGGGCCATTTCGTCACCATCGCGGTCAAAAATGATGCTCGCGGACTCCAGCTTCTTGAGTTCCTCCAGGTCAAACTTCTCCGCATCCCGCCGCAGCGGCGCCACGATCACGCTGTAAACGCCAAACGCTGACACAACGCAGAGCAGGGCAAAGGCCACGAGCGCACTGAACCAGCCACGGCGGTAGAACGGCAGTTTTAGGCCGGCTTCGCCACGCCAGTTGCGTACAGGCTGGGGATCGGGATCATCACGGTACATGGCTTGGTAGGAAAGTAGGGTGGTAAAACTACCCGTCCTTCACAATCCGCGCCAGTTCTTTCCCGTGCATCGAATGTCTTCTCTTCCCCAGATTCTGCGAGAAAAACTCGCCTCCTCTCCATCCGGCCGGCTGCCCTTTGCACAGGTCATGGATCTGGCGCTTTATCATCCTGATCATGGTTATTATGGAGCCGGCCCGCGCAAAATCGGCCGCCAAGGCGATTTTTACACCAGTGTCAGTGTCGGCCCCTTGTTCGGGAAACTGCTGGCCATGTACGCTTTGCAGGAATGGCAGGCGCTGGGAGAACCCGAAGATTTCACGCTCATCGAACAGGGCGCGCATGATGGACAGCTCGCTGAAGATGTATTGAGCGCTTTGGAAGGCAGCCCCCTGCGCTACCTCATCGTGGAGCCAAACCCGAAATATCGTGAAGCTCAGTTCAAGCGTCTCGGTGATCGCGTTCAATGGGTGGAAAGCCTCTCCTCGCTCACAACCGGCCCCAAACACGGTTTTTTCCTCTGCAACGAGCTGCCAGATGCCTTTCCGGTGCATCTCGTCCGCTGGAACGGCGAACGCTGGGAGGAATTATTCGTCGAAACCGACGGCACTGAGTCCTTCCGCTTCATTCCCGGCAGTTGCTCCGGTGAGGAGCTCGAGGCAGAAGTGAAACACCTGTCCCACGATCTCGAGACCGGCCACACCCTTGAAATCAATCTGGCCATGCTCGCGTGGATTCGCGCCCTCGCGCAGGCGGCGTTTCACGGAGCCATTTTCATCGCCGACTACGGTCTGGATGCGGAGGAATTCCACGCCGACTCCCGCGCCGATGGCACCATCCGCCGTTACAAGCAGCACCAGACAGACGGCCATGTGCTGGCAGACCTCGGTGAATGCGACCTGACCACGCACATCAATTTCACCCGGTTGATTGAGGAAGCCGAGCGCCATGGACTTTCCCAGCGCGAATATGATCTGCAGGGCCGCCTGCTGGGCCGCATGGCGACGAAGTGGATTCAAAGCCTCGAAGGCAGACCGCCAGACACCGCCACGATGCGTCAGTTCAATTCACTCACGCATCCAGCGTTAATGGGGCGCTCGTTTCGGTGCCTCATTTTGGAAAAGTCAGCCCGTTGATCCATGGCACGCGTATTTCGGCCATGAAAAAGTTCCTCGCCCTCATCAGCGGTCTGGTGGTCAGCGCCATCGGCATCGCCGCCTGCGCCACATCGCGTGCGGGTTATGAAACGGCTCCGTACAAGGTCATCCGCACGGACGGCGCCTTTGAGATTCGTGAATATCCCGAGCTCAAAATCGCCACCACTTCTCGTGACGCGGACAATTCCAGCTTCATGCGGTTGTTCCGCTACATCGACGGCGGAAATGCAGCCAAAGAGAAGATCTCCATGACGACACCGGTGTTCATGGTGGATGGGAAAATGGCCTTCGTGGTGCCTGAAAAGCACAAGAAAAACACGCCCGCCCCCGCCTCTGCCCAGGTGAGTGTGGACATCCTGAAGCCACGGCGAGTGGCCGTGCATCGCTTCAGCGGCTCCCAAACCAAGGAACGGGAACTGCAGGCCCTGGCGAAACTGAAAGACTGGATGCAGCAGAACAAGCTTCAGGAGGCTGGCTCACCCTTCAGCGCCTACTACGACCCGCCGTGGACACCGGGTTTTATGCGCCGCAATGAAGTTCTGGTCCCCATCCCTGCTCAATAATTCTCATGCGCATCGGCATCACAGGAGCAACGGGCTTCATCGGCAGGCACCTCAAAGAATGTGCCTTCAACCGAGGCCATGAGGTGATCGCGTATTCACGCAGGCCGGGGTCGGGCCTGACGCAGCCTAAACAGGCACCGTATGCGCTTCCTGAGACGCCGCTGGATGCACTGGTACACCTCTCGGGCGAATCACTGATGGGCCTCTGGACGCAGGACAAACGTGATCGCATCTGGAAAAGCCGCGTGGATTTCACCGAGTCCCTGGTCGCGCATCTGGGCACCTGGAAAGCTGAGAATCGGCCCAAGGTGCTGGTGTGTGCCTCCGGGGCCGGGTTTTACGGCAACAGCGGCGCAGATGCCGTGGATGAAACTTCGCCGCAGGGTCAGGGCTTTCTGGCGGATGTCTGCGCAGGCTGGGAAGCGGCGGCGCACCGGGCCGGAGCACTCGGCATGCGCGTCATCACCTCGCGCACGGGCATGGTGCTGGGCCGCGATGGCGGGGCTTTTCCACTGCTGCGGCGGGTCTTTGCCTGCGGCCTCGGCGGCAGGCTGGGATCAGGTCAGCAATGGATGTCATGGATACACATCGATGATGCCGTTCAGCTTCTCCTCCAGGCGATCACCACCGAAACCGTGAGCGGCCCGCTGAATCTATGCGCGCCAGAGGCCGTCACGAATGCGGAGTTCACCCAAAAGCTGGCAGCGGCTCTGCATCGCCCGGCCTTCGTTCATGCGCCTACCTTCGCCCTCAAATTGCTGCTGCGCGGCATGGCGGACGAAATGCTTCTGGGCGGGCAGCGAGCGATTCCGCGCGTTGCCACGGAGATGGGCTACGATTTTGTCCACCCGTCACTCTCCGGTGCTCTGGCCTCGCTGGTCTGAAGGAAGCCGGTTTACAGTTGTTGGCGGTTGTTTTCCAAACCACTGTCAACCATCGTCAGCGACTGTAAACCACCGTCAACTTCCCCCGTCCCTCATGGCATCCCAGCAGACCACCATCGGCATCATTTATGATTACGATCAGACGCTCAGTCCGACGTATATGCAGGATGAGACGCTTTTTCCCCACTTCGGCATCAACCCGGAGCAGTTCTGGAAGCGCAGCCGTGAACTCGTGAATCAGGAGGGCTACGACGGTGAACTGGCCTACCTGAAATGCATGCTGGACTACCTCGACATGGACCGGCCAACGAACGATGACTTGCAGAAACTCGGCGCAAAGTTGAATTTTTTCAAAGGCGTGCCGGAGCTTTTCGACGAACTGAACAAAGTGCTGAACGACCAGCATCGTCTGCTCGGTGTGAAAATCGAGCATTACATCATCTCCAGCGGCCTGAAGGCCCTGCTGGACGGCTCGGCTCTGGCACCGTTTGTGAAGCGCATCTTCGGCTGTGAGTTCGGCGAGGATAAAAACGGCCGCATCACCTTCCCCAAACGAGTGATCAGCCACACCACCAAGACGCAGTACATCTTCCGCATCAACAAGGGTATGCTGGAGCCTCACGAAGACGTGAACGATCACATGGCCCCGGAACTGCGTCCCATCCCTTTCCAGCATATGATCTATGTGGGAGACGGCCCGACGGACGTCCCCTGCTTCACCTTGATGAAGCGTTATGGCGGCCATGCCGTGGCGGTTTATAATCCGGACGAGGCCAGCCGCAGCAGCTTCCGCAAATGCTACCAGCTCACCGGCCTTGCCGACCGCGTCAAACACATCGCCCCCGCCGATTATCGCCCCGGCAGCCATCTGCGGCTGCTGCTTGAGGAGATGGTGACGGACATCGCCGACGGCATCGTGCGCAAAAAGCGTCAGGAAATCGAAGAGGGCACGGTCTCAGCACCGCATTTTTAGCACACGGCAATGCCGCGTGCCCGCATGTCTCGGAACCATTCCACGTAGGCCGGAACCCCCTGCGCAATGGTCGTGGTGGGTTTGAAGCCAATCAGGGCCTTGGCCTTGCTCACATCGGCAGAAGTCAGCGGCACATCTCCCGGCTGCTCGGGCAGTTGATTGATGACGGCCTTTTTGCCAATCGCCTGCTCAATGGTAGCAATTAGATCATTGAGAGTGACGGTCTGGGAACCACCCAGGTTGATGATGTCGCAGATGGGACCGCTGGTGTAGTTGAGCGCCCCAATGATGCCATCGACGATGTCGTGGACGAAGGTGTAGTCTCGGGCGGTGCTGCCATCCCCAAATTTATCGATCGGTCTGCCGTCTTCGATGAGTCGGGAGAATTTTGAAATGGCCAGGTCAGGGCGCTGGCGCGGACCATAGACCGTGAAAAAGCGCAGGGCGACGGTCTTAATGCCATAAAGGTGGCTGTAATTGGAGCACATTTGCTCGCCCGCCATCTTGGTCATGGCATAGGGGCTGATGGTTTGCAAAATGGGGTCAACCTCGGCAAAGGGCACCTTTTTGTTCACCCCATAGACCGAAGAACTGCTGGCGAAGACAAAGTGCTTCACCCCGGTGCGGCGAGCGGCCTCAAGGAGGTGAAAGGTGCCTTTGATGTTGGTATCAATATAGAGCTCGGGCTGCTCAATGGAGGGGCGCACGCCCGCACGGGCCGCCAGATGAATAACTGCGTCAAAACGGCCCAGATCAAAGGTCTCATGGACAAACTTCGGATCAGAAATGTCCCCCTCACAAACCCTCACTTTCGAACCGAAGGACCTCAAATTCTCACGCTTGATCGTGGGATTGTAGTAGTCATTGAAGCTGTCAATGATTGTGACTTCCCCAGCCCCCTCATTAATAAGGCGCTCAACGGTGTGGGAGCCAATGAAACCAGCTCCTCCTGTGACAAGAATTTTCATGCTAGAAAGGCCTGGGAGGACGTGGTTGCCGATCACCAGATGATTAACTAACGATCAAGGGTCCGACAATTGCAAGGCATCAGGAGAAAGGGATTGACGCAAGGGGGCGAAATTCGCTAAATATATAGAATTCTCCGAATCATCCATTTTCCGTCCTGAACCATGAGCGAATCCGAAAACACGCCCCCAACACCACCGTCAGGCTCGACGCCCAAAACGGCCGCCGTCCCTCTGAAAAAAGAAACGGTGCGCATCACACTGCGTGGTCGCCCAGGTGCAGGTGTCACCCAGCCGCGTGAGTCCACCGCGCCTGTTTCCCCTGCCACAGGCGGAATTCCAGCCTCTTTCAACACGACATCCGTGGTTCCCATGATGTCGAAAAAATCCACGGCTCCGATTCAGCTGCCTTCCGCGCCGCTGCCTCCGCCTGCGCCCAAGTCCAGCACCGCCCCGGTGAAACTGCCTGCGCCGCCGATGTCGCCGCCGTCCCGCAAGACCACTTCCGCCATTCCCGTGGCCTCGTCGCCGCCACCGGCCGCACCCGCCCCTTCTGGCGCGATGCCCCCTCCGATGGCTCGCCCGCTGGCTCCGCCTACGGCACCTAAGCCCCCAGGAGCACCTGTGGCACCGGCGGCCCCTCGTCCTTCCGCTCCGCCCATGGCAGGTCTTCCAGCGGCCACCCGCCCGCTCGCCCAAAATCCAGCCGCGCCACCTCCGCGCACTGAAACCGGCGCCCCTACCGTTCCTCTTCAAAAGCCAACCGCAGGTCCGCGTCCTCCTTCAGCACCTGGAGCCGGCACCGGCCCCATTGTGGGTGGCGGAGTCGGCGCAGCCAGCCCTCTCCCAAAAGCAACCGTCAAGCTGCAGCCCACACAGGCCATGCAGCGCCCGTCCATCTCCGCTCCTCCCAGCGCCCCCGTCAAGCGCAGTGCTGCCGCTGATGCGGAGCAATTCTATGAAGAAAAGGATCCAGAAGCAGGCTTGGTCCCGCTTTCGGTGATCTGTTTTGTTCTGTCCGCCGTTTTGATGGTGGTTCAGATGTTTGGAGCTGATGCTGTCAAATCTGATCCCCTTGGCGAATCCCCGATCATGGTCCCTGCTGACAACAAGCAGGCTTGGGAAACTCACTCCTTGGCAACCGGCACTTGGTCCAACGAGAAGTTCAAAGCCGAACTGTTGCCGATTCCTTGAAAAATTGACGGATATCCTCAATCTCACTCTCTCATCTCATGCCTCTTGCCTGGTTAGTTTTCATTCTCGCTGTTGCCACCTTGGCTCTCAATTTCCTCGCCCGTAGCGGCGGCGGGATGTGAGTCTCTGACAGTTTGTGCCACTCTCCATCCATCTTCCCTCCTCGAAGGGAAGATGGATTTTGCTTTCTTACAACTGACCGAAACTTCAGTCAGTGCCACGCAAAGTAGAAAAGAGCCCAAGCCGCGTGTGAAGCCATCGAGAGGGACATTCCATAGGTGCCCAGCGAACGCGTCAGCGTTCTGACGGAGTGGGATCGTCCCGATCCCTCACGCTCACGCACCGCCCAGCACTCCCGCACATGTTCAAACATGCCCCATCAGTCGGCAGACAGACTTGTTCTCAACGGAGCATGGGGCTTTAGGCATCCAATTCAACCTGCGTAGGACAATCTGCCGCCGTATGAAAGGACTGCTTCCAACGCTCCACTGAAAGAGTGCCTTGATGCCCGCCCGGGTTCGTTTTCCAGGTTCCAATAATCTCAAACAACAGGCAAGCCCTATTGCTTGCCACCGCGACCACCAGGATTGGGGTCCATGTCCAAGTCGAAATTGAATTTGGGGAAGTCCTTGAGCGTGAAGGAAAGCAGAAGGCCGAAATCAGAGATGCCATTGCCATTGTTGCGCGACATCAACCCAAAGGACGCAATCCAGCTGCTCAGGTCCTTTGAAAAGCTGTAGCTTTGGAATTGGAGAATGCCGTTGGTCGCTTCGTAGATGTGGTAGGTGTTGAAGCCGTAGTTCTCGTTCAACCGGGCGTAAAAGCGTGTGTAAACCAAGCTGCTGTTACGGAAGAAAGGATGGTCGTAAATATATTGATGCCCCAGCTCGATGGAGGTGTTTTTGCTCAGCATCCAGGTCACGCTGTTGTTGGCCTCAGTAAAGGCACCGACACCGCTGGTGATTGGCAACTGCAGATCTGACTTCACCGTCGCCCAAGGCACCGGAGACCAGAAAAGCTCATTGTACACATTGGACAGGCTGCGGCCATATTCAGGGTCTTGTCCAAAAATGTTCACATAGGTGTTCATTCCCGCCCAAGTGTAAGTCTGACTGTCGCCACCATCGGGCGTCTCCCAGAAACTGCCGTACCCGTTGCTTGACATGTAGTCACGCTTCGTTTGGAAAAGATTGCGGAATCCGACACGCGCCACATTCCATGAGCGGAGACTGTCCACGGCCGTAAACAGCGGAACATCAATGGAGCGCGGCCGGGTGGTCGTGGAAAGCCGGTCAATGGCAGGAACCCCCGCATTCTGACTGGCATCCAGATACGAATAGTTCAGGTAGGGCTGGAACACATGACGTATTCCATTGATCCCCAAGGATGGAACCTGCACATCACTCCAGTTTTTGGAAAGTTTGAAAGAGACATCCAGCCCAGCGCTGAAGATGCCCCGTGCGTAATTTTTCAGGCCCGTGGTGCTGCCCACAATGCCATTGTAGCTCGTTATGCCGGCACCAATTCTGGGCGTCACATTCAGCCAGCCCATGTAGGTCTTCGGGTAAAGCAGCTCGTGATACGTGTGAAAACGGGCATATCCAGGTTGCGCAAGTCTGCTGGAAATAACCCCCAATCCCTGGGTGATATCGACGGGCGTCAGTGCGGCAGTTCGTGGCGCTCCCACGAGGCCGAGGAAGGATGCAGGGGCGGTCCCCAGTGGATCCCCCATCACGCTCGGCAGCCCCAAAGCTCCTAGCGCCTGCAGGCGGATCAACTCCGCCCTTTCCTGCTGTCCAACCATTTCACCAATGATGCCTGCGGTGATGGTGCCTTGATGAAACACCCCGGAATTCCACAGAGGCCTGCGGGTGAAGTCGATGGAAAGCTCGGGAAGACGTGTCGTCGTCCGATAAAAATTGTTCAGCTTGAACTTCGCCATCAAGGTGGCGACGTAGGCCTCATTCGTGTGAATGAGTGAGATCTGATTGTCAGGCTCGCGATTGGTGCGGTAATCATTGAAGAAGAAATCTTCGTAGAAGTGGATGTCGCTGATCTTGTTGATGTCGAAATCAAGATACCAGGTGCTCACATCCGGGCCCGGAAGGTAAATGCGGTGCTGAAAATTGACCCGGTATCTGTTCTGCGGCACAGGGTAACGAATGGCACTGGTGGCATTCGTTGTGGGGTCGGTGTCACGGACACCATACAGCTTCAGAGTGCCAAAATTCTGCCGGTTGGCACTGTGACGTGCTGAAAAGAAATCCACGCCGGCACCCACACCACGCTTGCTGCGCAGATCAAATTTGTATTTCGCGAAGGTATGATCTCCATGTACAACCGCCATCTGGGTCAACAAGAACGCACCCCAGCGGCTTTGAAAGCCGGGGCCAAAGCGCATGCTGCTGTCTTCATCCAGTGATTTGGTGATTTGAGGCAGCCACAGAAACGGCGTTTTCCCAGCGTACATTTTCACATCCTTGAGGATGGCCTTATCCTCTGGATAAACCGTCAATTCTTTGACTCGAAGATGGTAATTCGGGTCCTGCACATCATGCGACGTAAACGTCACCCCTTTGGCATCGATCCGGTTTTCAAGCTTGCTCCCCGAGTGGAAATCCTCCGCCTTGAAGAAAAACATGCCCGATGTCCTTCTGAACCCGCCGCCAGTAGGGCCACCACCGGCTGTGATGCCTGTTCCAGCAATGCTCTGTTGGTTGCCTGCACCAATGCCAGTGATCACATTGCGGCCTGACATCTCACCCGTGATCGAGTTGTAGGTGATCGAATCCCCGTGGTAAAGCATTCCATCCCGCCAAATCGTCACTCCATCCTTGGCAACGACCTCGCCCGTAGATTGATTATACTGCGCACTGCCGCAGCGCATTTCGACATCACCGTAATGAATATGCACATCACCCGTCACTGTCGCGACACCCGTTTCAGGATCCATCGTAGTGGTTAGACCACGAATGTTTAGATCGCTCGTGAGACTGTCGAGAAGGGATTGCCCGTTCGCCGCCCCGGCCATGGCCAAGGCGCAAACGAGGACCGTCACGCAAAATTTTGAAAAAATCATAACACGAGAGGACATCGCCCTACACAAACAGGCAATGAGAGCGACCTAAATAGGCTACCGGGATCACGGTGACAAGAAAAAGCCGGACTTTTTTCGCTTCAGTCGTCCTCGCGTCCGGGACGCACGGGGCATACCCCTTTTTTGCTCGGGGCTTGGACAAACTCCAGCAGCCGCCGCGCTTTTTCCGGCCACTCTTGGGTCAGCGCCTGCTCCACAGCCTGCGTCAGGTTCAATCCCCCGCAAAAAAGCTGCTGAAACAGGTCTTTAATCGCTCCGCGCTCCTCCGCAGTGAACCCCTGCCGCCGCAAACCAATCACATTCAGCCCGGTGATACGGTTGATGCGCTGTGCGGCACAGTAGTGGGGGATGTCTTTGCTGAAGCTGCCGTTTCCCTGGATCACGCAAAAATCTCCGATTCTCAGGAACTGGTGAAACACCGCCCCGCCGCCTATGAAGGTGTTGTTCCCCACGTGAATATGCCCGCCCAGCAGGACTGCGTTGGCCAGGATGTTCCGGTCCCCCAGCTCCACATCATGCGCCAGATGGCTGCCCACCATGAGATAGTTGCCATCACCGATCCGCGTCGCCGTTCCCGCCTTGCTGCCGCGGTGAATCGTCACGTGCTCGCGAATCACATTCTTTTTGCCCAAAATCACGCTGCTTTGGGTGGCGGGATCAAAGCCCAGATCCTGCGGCTCCCCGCCGATCACCGCCCCGCGTCCGATCCGCGTCCCCTCCCCCACGATCACGTGTCCCACCAGCTGGGCATGCGCCTCAATCCGGCATCCGGCTGCCACCACACTCGGCCCTTCGATCACCACATAGGGGCCGATCTCGGCAGCGGGGTCGATTTGGGCGCTCGAATCAATCAATGCGGTCTTGTGGATCATGCGCCATGACCATGGATGCCCCCTCGTCGGGGATCAATCCTGACTTGCAGCTCATGCAAACTTCCTCTTGGCAGATTGCCTCACATTGCCTACTGTTCGCGTTCCGCAACGCAGCACCAGGAGAGGTGGTCGAGTGGTTTATGGCTCCAGTCTTGAAAACTGGCGTGGGTTTATCCCCACCGTGGGTTCGAATCCCACCCTCTCCGCGCGAAAATCTGAGCGACTGGGTACATCGCACAAAGCAACAAATGCCCCCGCAGCTCAAAAGCGAAGGACGGGCCACTGTTGTCAGCCAGCCCACACCTTATTCCACTTTCGGACTCCCTGCGCCCGACTCACTCCGCCATGAGGCAGAGTGCCGCTGGCCGGACTCGAACCGGCAAGGGAGTTACCTCCCAGCAGATTTTAAGTCTGCTGTGTTTACCATTTCACCACAGCGGCGTGGGGGAATGCCTGCGCCGCGCAGTGTAGCGGCAATGTGCGCCGTCTCAATAGCTGAAAATCTCGCCGTCCTTGAAAAAGCGCTTCAGTTCGACTGCGGCGGCTTCTGGGGAGTCGGAGGCGTGGACGACGTTGGTCATCTTGTCCGTGCCGAAGTCACCACGGATGGTGCCTTTGGGGGCGATCTTGGAATCCGTCGGGCCCAGGAGGTCGCGCACATGGGAGATGATGTTCTCACCGCTGATGGCCACGGCAATCACGGGCTTGCTCTTCATGAAGCTGGCCACGTCCGGGAAGAAAGGCTTGTCCGCGATGTGCGAGTAGTGCTCCTTGAGCAGTTCATCGGTGAGCTGGATCATCTTGCAGCCACGGACGCGGAAACCCTCGTCTTCGAGACGCTTGAGGACTTCGCCATTGATGCCGCGTGCGACGCAGTCGGGTTTGAGCAGGATGAGGGTGGTTTCTTGGGCCATGAGGGTCTTGGGGGAAAAAGGGTGCGTACACTGCCGTCCGCCGCTGCATCCGTCAAGGCTGGGAATGTTTTGCCAGATCGAAACGCGGCGCTAGGCTCTGCGCCGCCTCACTCTCTGCGTCATGCCTGCACGCTCCTACGCTTTCTTTGATCTTGATCACACGCTGCTGCCGTTCGACACGCAGGCGCTCTTCTGCAACTTCGTGCTGCACCGCGAACCCTGGCGTGTGCTGCTGCATGGATTGTTCGTGCCAGTCGCACTGGCTCGCGCCTGTGGCCTGGCCAGCACCGCCACCGCCAAGCGCGCCTTTTTGAGCTACCTGCGCGGCATGCCTCGCGAGCGTCTGGCGAGGTACGCACGGGAGTTTGCCGAAATCTGCGTGCCCAAGTGGGCCTACCCATCTCTTCGCGCCGAAATCCTCCGCCACAAGCACCAGCACCGCGTGCTGGTGCTGAACACCGCCAGCCCCGACTTCTACGCGCACGAAATCGCCCGCGCCCTCGGGTTTGATCACTGCATCGCCACGCGTTTTGAGGTCGGTGCCAAATTTCCCGGCATGCCCCGGCTCGTGACCGGGAACAACAAGCACGCGGCCAAGATCGCCGCCATGGAGGAGGTCGTGCCCGGCCTGACCGAACTCACCGACCAAGAGCGCGCTCACAGCTGGAGCTACTCTGACAGCGCCGCCGATCTCCCCCTGCTCGAATACGCCGGCTACGGCGTGCTCGTCCACCCCTCCCGCAAACTCGCCGCCATCGGCAGGCAGCGCGGCTGGGCCATCCTGCACCCCGAGCGCCCCTACGACAACAAGCTCGGAGACATGCTCCGCGTGGTGCTGCAGATGTTCGGTTTGCATCCCGAATGAAGCGCGCCCTTGCTCAAGCCGCAGATAGACTTATGATCGCGCCGGTTTGGCGAGGCACCCGTAGCTCAGTGGATAGAGCAGCCGATTTCTAATCGGCTGGTCGCAGGTTCGATCCCTGCCGGGTGCACCATGCTGGAAGAGGCCGCATGAAAAGAGGGTGGGTTTACACCCCATGGCGGATGCAGGGCTGGTAGTCGAGTTTGAGGCTGCGAGCAATGTCATCCATCCTGCAATCCACCCGCAACCAGCTGATGCGGCAGTCCAGGCACCTTCATCCCCTGCCCGTCATCGCTCTTTTAAAACTCCCCCACTATGCCCGCAGACGACGTCACTCAAACCCCTGCGGCATTCCCAGAGCAGGTCGCCATGCCGCCCGTCCCCTTCGAGGATGTGACTCAGCGCGTGGAGCTGCACATTCCCTGGGTCACCTTCATCAAGGTGTTTGCTGCAGCACTGACCGCCTATGCCATCTACGTGCTGTGGCCTCTGCTGCTGCTGGTGTTCCTCGCGCTGTTTCTCGCCGTGACATTGCATGCGTTCGTGGATTGGCTGGACGGCAAAGGCATGCAGCACTGGGCCAGCCTGTTGCTGGTCATCGGCGGCTTGTTGACGTTAATGATTTTCAGCCTGGCGCTCATTGTTCCCACGCTGCTCGACAGGGCGACCACCTTCAGCCACACTCTTCCGCAGTTGTACGATGATGCCTTCAAACAGCTGCCCCTCAGCACTGCCATGCGTCTCAACATCACTCACCTCGTGGGCAGCGCGAACTGGTCCGAGGCCTCCGACTGGCTGGGCAGTTTCTGGTCCGCAGGAGGCATCGCGCTCAGCGGTATTTCAGAAGTGGTGCTGATCCTGGTGATCGCGCTGTATCTGGTGGTTGATGGCAGCAAGACCTATGAATGGCTGCTGGCCTTCTTCTCTCCTCTGAAGCGTGCCAAGCTGCGCCTCACATCGGGAGAAATCTCCGAGGTTATCTTTGGTTATGTCACCGGGCAGTTCATCACCTCCTTGCTCGTCACGGTGTATGCCTTTATCGTGCTGGCCGTGCTCAAGGTGCCGGGCGCCCTGATGCTGGCGCTGCTGGCCGGCTTGCTGGATGTCCTGCCTATCCTGGGCTTCATCATCGCCACGGTGCCTGCATTTCTGCTGGCTCTGAGCGTGTCTCCCAGAACGTCATTGATCGTCGTGGGCTTGTATCTGCTGTTTCATGCGCTCGAGACTTATTACATCGTGCCCAAAGTTTATGGAAAGCACCTTCGAGTGTCCACCCTTACCGTGCTGCTGGGGCTCCTTGCAGGTGTTCTTCTGGCAGGCATTCCGGGCGCTCTGGCCGCACTGCCGATCCTGGCCTCCTACGCGGCCATCGAACGCATCTGGCTGAAACCCTTCCTGCGGGACGGCGTTTCAGAAAAACATGAACTGCAGAAAGACCAGGCGTTTGGTGACAAAGCGTAAACAGCCCATGAAAACGGCTCTTGTCATGCTGCGTGAGACGTTCCGTCAGTGGGACGCCCACCGCGTGCCCAAAATGGGCGCAGCCCTTTCTTTCTACACCGTCTTCTCACTGGCGCCTCTCTCCATCATCGTGCTGTCTTTGCTCAGTCTCGTGGTGGAGCGCAATTCAGCGCGCGCTGAAATTGTCAGCCAGTTCAGAAACTTCGTCGGCAATCAAGGCGCGGAGATGATGGAGCTAATTCTGCGCGAGACAGCCGCGACCAGCACCGGTCTCTTTGAAACTCTGACAGGCTTTGTGATTCTGCTCGTCGGTGCCTCGGGTGTGTTTGGAGAACTGCAGGATTCGTTGAATCAGATCTGGGGCGTGTCCTCAAAACGCCACCCCGTTTTCACGCTGGTAAAGGAGCGCGTCTTTTCCTTCGGCATGGTGTTTGTCATGGGCTTTCTCATGCTGGTGTCCCTGCTCTCTTCCGCAGCCGTCGCGGTGGCAGGCGGCCGCCTGCATGCGCGGTTTCCGGCTTTGGACGGCCCTTGGGCCTGGGGCAATGATGTGATCTCGTTGCTGGTCGTCGCCCTGCTCTTTGCGCTGATTTTTCGTCTGGTGCCCGATGTGTCCATCACGTGGAAGGATGTCTGGATCGGAGCCTTGATTGCCGCGGTGCTGTTTGAGCTGGGCAGATTCCTCCTCGGCTTCTACTTTGGGCGCAGCGCGTTTGCCTCCAGATACGGAGCGGCCGGCTCTCTCATCATCATCCTGGTCTGGGTGTACTACTCTGCGCAGATCCTGTTCTTTGGGGCGGCATTCACACGTGTCTATGCACTGACCCATGGCTCGCATCGAGATGATGACAAACTGACCGCCGCCCTCTGATTCTCCATTTGGACCCCTACGGGTTATACCCCATGGCAGGCACAGGCCGGCGCGGACTAGTGTGCCTTCTCGACCAACGAGGAAACGAACCGGCTCATCTGCATCAAGAGCCAGCCGGGTTAGAAACAGACACTTATGAAATTCACATTCACTTTTATCATCATCGCCCTGGCGTTCTCGTGCGGAAGCCTGCGAGCGCTGGACATGCCATCAACCCCTCGCCCACAAAACCTTCACCCTCAGCAAAGCTTCACCGAACTCGCAGGCCGCCAGGTCTGGAACTACCAGAATGAAATGCTGGGTCGGATCAAGTTCATCACCGCCGATTTGGAAAATGCCCGCCTCGTTGAGGTGGTCATCGCTTCAGGCGGCTTCTTCGGTCTCGGTGGAAAACTCACCTCCGCACCGCCCCGCGCGTTCAAGCTGGATGAAACCCAGCAGGTGATGCGGCTGGATATGAGCAAGGAACGCTTTGATGCTACACCCCCGTTCAAAACTTCCAACACGGCCGCCTACTCCGACAAGGCACGTGTGGCAGCCGTCATCCGCCACCATGGCATGCAACCCTGGTTTTATCTAGACGGGCAGGCGGGCAGCAAAAACTCCGAGATCCTTCATCTAGGCCATGTCGAAAGGACTGACCGCATCCTCGGCATGCCGATCAAAAGCCCCCAAGGGCAGTATCTGGGTCAGGTGAGTGGTCTGCAGCTGGACCTGCCTAAAGGGCAGATCCTCCACGTGGTGGATGACACGCAGGCCATGGGTGACAATGGCACCTACATCCTGCAGGCCAGAGCACTGCGGTACAATACCAGGCACAACGGTCTTGTTTTGAGTGAGAACCTCAAGACGCTCAAAGGCGAACCCCATTTGCAGTGGGTCGGCAGCAGCCGCCAGTCTTTCCGGGAGGAATCATTCGTCAATCGCAAGGCGCAGGCTGATCACGCGCCCAACTCCAGGCAGAATGCCCAGGCGAGCATTGACAGCAAAGCCACCGCGATGAAGCAGGGGGCCAGTTTCCGTGACGTGCAAAAAACCAGCCTGATCAACCAGCGCATCCAGGCTGACCCACGCCTCTCAACCAATGCCAAAAACGTGGAGGTCATCACGCTCAATGCACAGACCACGCTGCGGGGCCATGTGAACTCTGACGCAGACCGACGTAGAATCGGCGAGATCGCCATGAAGGCAGGCAGGCCTGAAAATGTGAGCAATCAGCTCGAAGTCAGGCCAGTCCGCGCTGCGCGATAAGCAGTCTCAGACATCTCATCTCTCATATTTTGCCGGTGTTCTCTATGGGAACACCGGCTTCGTTTTTAGGCTCAGTGCTCGGTGTCCACCTTGACCAGGTGCACTTGGAAAAATCTCGAGACTTCAGCGAACTGCTCATTGTTCAGCCGAAACCAATGCCCTTTGTCAGGCACCACGATGAGCTGGGCTTCGACCCCGGCTCCTTCAAGGGTACGGAAGAACCACTCGCTATGCTCCACTGGAATGATCCTGTCACGTTGTCCATGGATGATGAGGAACGGCGGCAGTGAGCGGCTGATGTGGTAAACTGGACTCGCATCAGCAGCCAGATCGATTTTTTTCTCAATCGACCCTCCGAGCAGTTTCTCAATCAGTTTTCGCCCAACGCTGTGTTTCTCATACAGGCTCCCCAATTCAATCAGATCGGTCACTGGATACAGCGTGCACACTCCCTGAATTCGCGACTTCCCCTCGGTGGCGGCGAGCAGGGCTGCCAGCTGCCCGCCCGATGACTCCCCGCTCGCTCCCATGCGCTTGGCGTCGATTCCATAACGTGCGCCGTTATCCCGCAGCCATTGCGCAGCGGCGCGGCAGTCCTCCAGCTGTGCTGGATACACTGCGCGGTTGCTCATGCGGTATTGAATGGAAGCCACCGCGATGCCTGCACTGGTAAGATCCCGCATGATAACGTGATAGCCCTTGCTGCCAAACCTCCAGCATCCGCCAAACATCCACAGGACCACCGGCGCGGACTTGGCCGTTTGGGGCACATACAGATCCATGCGCAGCTTGTTCCCGCCGGGCGTCGCAAACAGAACATCGCGGTAAATTTTTTCACCCGGACGCGTCGGCCTGTAGGTGGAGCAGCCCGCCAAAAGAAGGACGGCGGTGAGACAGTACAGCCAGCCAATACCTGCGGCGTTTTTTCCGATGGCTGAAACCTGCTGAGGATCAGGAGCGCGTGTGAGCATGGCATGACATATACGCATGCTGCAACTTGTCAGCCATGTCTGTATTGCGGTGTCTGCCAGATCATCCTGAAATTAGACTGCAGCACGATGACAGTACCTTTCACAAGAACGACTCAAGCATGAAGGGCATGCTGCTCGCCGCCAGCTGCGGCAGGATTCCGCCGCTCCATGCACTGGTGCAGATGCCGCACGTCCATCTCACGCGGCAGCGCCCGCGATTTGAGCGCCGCTTTGGCAATGGCCTCGTTTTCCGCTTCGCGCAAATCGTGGCCTTCCACCAGACATTCCATGAGGAATCGTCCGGTGGTGAGATGATGAATGCTGGCGTGGTAGCTCATGAGGGTGAGGCGGCGAAGGTGGACAGCTTAGTAGTAGCGACGATCACGGCGGCCACCGATGTAGTTCCCTGCCAGTGCGCCGACACCGGCACCTACAGCGGCTCCGCCAATGCTACGTGTGGCAATACCACCGACCGCAGCACCACCCAGGGCGCCGATGGCAGTGCCGTTGCGGGCGTTGGGTCCGTTGGTGCAGGAGACCAGGGATGCGGACGAGAGTAGAATGGCGAAGTAGATTGTTTTCATGGATAAAAGTTAACCGTGCACGCCTCACTTCGCCATGGGGTGAAACCCGACTCCGAAATAGACCAAAAAAATCCCGCGCCAAGCACGGCGCGGGATCAAGGGTGTCAGTGCGAATTTGCTCGACGAGCTTTATTTCGTACGCACCACCAACACGCGGCGGTCCTGCTGCATTTGCTCTTCATTGCCCTGGGGAAACATGGGGAACATTTCGCCATAACCATGGGCGCTGAGAGAGCTGGCAGGAATGCCGTAGGCTTGGGTGAGCACATCATACACGCTCTTGGCACGGGCGGCTGAAAGCGCCATGTTGTCTTCGTTCGTGCCATCGGTGCTCGTGTGACCTTCGATGTCATAGACGGAGCCGGGCTCCGTCTTGCTGACGGCAAGAATCACATCCGCGACCTGCTGGAGCGCGACTTTCGATTCTTCATCCAGCAGCTTGGCCGTGCCCTTCTCAAAGAGCACAGGGAGCGTGACAAAGGGCATTTCGCGGCTTTGTCCCTGCTCTTCCACGATCACCACATTGCGTTCTGAATTGTACACCCGGCGTGGCTGGCCTGGTGTTTCAACGACGGTGGTCGTCTTGGTGGTCTGCACACTGGGCTGCGGTGTCTGCGTAACGATCACCACCTTCGGTGCCGTGGAAAGCTGGCGGCTGATGACGGTGGCGTCCAGCGGACGCACCAGAACAGTGGACGGGGCAACCACCACGACACCTGCCGGTATGGCAGGAGGAGAGACAACGGTGACCTGGGCATGCAGGGGAAACTGCACGAGGCAAAGGGCGGACATTAGGAACAATGAATTTTTCATAGGATTTTTAGACGTGGACTTGGTTTCGATTAACAACCTCATGTCTCGGCGGACGCACGCTCTTTCACCATGGGGTGAAACCCGACTCGCTGCCGCAAGGTGGGGTTACACCCCATGGTGGCAGAAGAGAGGACAATCTACTCTGCGTCCATGAACCACGAACAACCCTTCCAGCCCGCTGAGTCCTGCCTCCGGCGCTCACTGGCTGACCTCAAGAACTTTGCACAGCGAGAACCCGGCCAGGCCGTGGCAGCCGCCGTCGGTGCGGGGCTACTTATCAACATGCTCCCCACCCGCTGGGTCGCTGGCACAGCAGCCGTCGTCGGGGCCATGCTCGTGCGGCCCGTGTTGCTGTCACTGGGTGTCACCAAAGCCATGGAACTCTGCTGCAAGAACACTTCCCCTAAAGACCACTCATGAACACCCCCACTGATATTCCTGCCGACATTCACATCCCTTCTGCAATGACCAAGTCCGCCACCCAGCTTGAAAACTGCGCGCGCCAGCACCCGGGCAGCACCATTCTGCTGGCAGCGGGCCTCGGCATTGCCGCCGTCCTCATCGCACGCGCGCTGACTCCCCCTCCTCCGCCGAGAAGTCGTGCGGTGCACTTGCTGGAGGACATCCAGCAGCGCCTTTCCAGCCTGGCTCAGCAAGGCACACAGGCTGTAGGCAGAGGAGTGGACAGCATTGATGACCTCCATCTCGACCGCTCATTCGGCAAGCTCAGCAGCAAGTTCAAAAATCTGTTCCATTAAATCCTTTCGCACACACCCCATGAAAACAACTTCCATGAATTTCAAACCCATGCTCGGAGCCGCCGCACTCACTGCCTTCGGCCTGCTTTCACTTGCCCCCGCCACCCAGGCCAAAGACAAGGGCGGCAAAGGAAACAACGGCAAAGGCCAGCAACATGGCAATGGCGGCCATGGTGAGCACGGTCGTGAGCAGCCCCACGGCAATCCCCACAACGATCATGACCAGCAGGCGTATCACGCGCATCCAAGCACGAAGTTCAAACTGAACAAAGGCAACGGTCATGCAGGCCCAGGCTATTACTACGGCCCGCCAAACATGCCTTATTACTATGAGCGTCCAGGCGTCAGCTACTACCCCAGTCAGGGCGCCATTCCACAGCAGTTCCGCAATCAGGACGCCTACCGCATGAACTCCGATGACTATCGGGTTCAGCAGGCGCTCTCCCGCTTGGGTTATTATCAAGGCTCCCTTGATGGTCGCATGGGGCCGCAGTCGATGCGCGCCATCAGCAACTACCAGCAGTCGCAAGGCCAGCAAACCACCGGACTCATCAACGCCGTTCTGCTGCGCGCGCTGGGTCTGCAATAACACGCCGCGCTGAACCGCGCACTGCACATGCATTCACGCAGGCGGCCTGACGCAAGTCAGGCCGCTTTGTTTTTGCCTCGATGCCTTGCAGTAGGGTTACACCCCATGGCTGCCGCAACCCCGGCGCCGTAGGTTCACTCCTATGACAACACTCGAAATCAAAGGCGACTGGAACATCATCAAAGGCAGCCTCAAACAGAAATGGGCGACGCTCACCGATGACGACCTCCAGTTCGTTGAAGGTAAGCAGGATGAACTGCTGGGCCGCATTCAGAAACGCACCGGCCAGAGCCGTGAGGCAGTGGAAGCAGCCATCAAGGAATACCGCGCCGCTCTTTCCGCTTAATTTTCCCCATCAGCCTGAACCAGTGGCGTTGCTGCCAGACCAGACCGGTCGGCAGCAACGCTTTTTTATGACTGAAATGACGAACGGTGCTCGGTGACGGTGACCTGCATGTTCTGCATCGTGAAATTGCCAAACATCGTGGCCAGGGCCACATCGGCGGCATCGCGGCCGTAGGCGACGACGATGCGGTTGCCACGCGTCATGCTTTCCGTGGCGTCAAACGTAAACCAGCGGCCACCGATGTAGGCCTCGAACCAGGCATGCAGATCCATCGGAGAAAGCTGGTGCAAAAAACCCACCACCATGCGCGCAGGCACATTGATGGCACGGCACAAAGCGATGCCCAGATGCGCGAAGTCACGGCAGACGCCCCGCCGTGTGTTCAAGGTTTCCAGCGCCGTGGTGAAGCTGTTGCTGGACCCGTATTCATAGTGGATGTTCTGGTGCACCCAGGTGCGGATCGCGGCAACGCATTGGTAATTCGGCGGCAGATTGCCAATGATGGACGTGGCCTGCGCCGGCAGCTCATCAGACTGGCAATAACGGCTGGGCAGCAGGTAGTGCAGAATGTCCGGCGGGAGGTTTTGCACCAGCATCAGCGGCGCATAAATATCTTCATCCACCCGGTCCGCGACCTGGACGCGATACTGCACGGAGACATGGAAATCCCCCGGAGGCATGACGGTTCTCTGGCAGAGATTGCCATACACATCCGTGAACTCGACCACCGGCACTTGTGGGGAGATTTGAAACTCCTCGCGCATGATCCACTGCGCCCAGCCGCTGCGCGGACGCAGCATGAAAATGGCCGGCACCTCTGCCATGAGCTGGTAGTCTAGCTTGCAGGTGGCATCGAGAATCATGCTGCCACTTCGTTCGGCATGGCCAATGAGCAACCTGAATCACAGCCTGGGCAGGGTTATACCCCATCGCACTCATGCAGCATATGCCTTAACACTCATTCTATGAAACCTTTCGTTCCTCGTGCGTTGGCACTTTGCTTTGCGCTGTTTGCTTGTGCACCGCTGACCGCTTCCGAGATGGACTCCCAGATTGAAGCCGCCGCCAAAAACTCCTACGTCTTCAAAAACTTTCTCAAGGATGACGCGATCAAGACTGAGTCCAAAGAGGGTGTGGTGACCTTGACCGGCATCGTCCATGACGATTCGCACAAGCAGCTCGCCCAGGAAACCGTGACAGGTCTGCCGGGCGTCAAGAGCGTGGCCAACCAGATTGAAATCAAAGAAAGCCCGCCGGCCAGTTCCGACACCTGGCTCTACTTGAAAGTGAAAAGCGCGCTCGCCTTTCATCGCAGCGTCAGCTCCTACAACACGAAGGTGGAGTTGAAAGAGGGGGTGGTGACACTCACTGGCGACGCCGCCAGCCAGGCGCAGAAAGACCTGACCACCGAATACGCCCAGGATGTGGAAGGCGTCAAAGAAGTGAAAAATGAGATGACTGTAACTGGCAAGCCTGCGGGCCCCACTCTTGCCGAGATTATTGATGACGCCTCCATCAACGCCCAGGTGCGCATGGCCCTGCTCACGCACCGTTCCACCAGCGCCTTCAGAACCCTCGTCGCCACCACAGATGGCGTTGTCATGGTGGGCGGATTCGCCAAAAACACCGCTGAAATAGATCTCGTTACCAAGCTCGTCACCGACATCCACGGCGTGAAAAGCGTCGTCAACAACATGGTCGTCGAAACTGGTGCCGCAAAAAACTAAACCCACGCTGAATCGCGGTCGGACAGCACGCAAACGCTCTGCCCGGCAGATTCTCCATCCACAAGGAAAGACACCCATCTCATGCTTACAACCCTCGCCATCATTCTCATCGTCCTCTGGCTGCTCGGTCTCGTGACCAGCACCACCATCGGCGGCTTCATTCACATTCTGCTCGTGATCGCCGTCATCTTCATCCTCCTGCGCCTCATCCAAGGCCGCCGCGTCCTCTAAGTCACTGTCCATTTTATGAAAACACCCGCCATCTTCGGCATTCTGCTCATCATTCTCGGCGTTGCTGCCTTCGCTTACCAAAGCTTCACCTACACCACCACGGAGAAGGCCATCGACCTCGGCCCCATTCAGGTGACGGCGGAAAAGCAGCACACCATTCCTCTGCCTCCCATCGTCGGAGCCGTCGCCCTCATTGGTGGCGTCGTGCTGCTGATGCAAGGCCGCAAAAGCTGAACCCCCAACGACCATGACCATCACCAAAAGCTACGGCATGCTCGCGCTTGCCATCTATCTCCTCCTTGTCGGACTCAGCGGTGTCTTCGGCTTCAACCTCGGACAGCTCAACGTTCTGGTGCCCATCACGGCACTCGTTGCAGGTGTCTTGATTCTGATCGGCCGGTGATACCCAGCCTAATTTATACAAAGCCGGGTTGCTTATCAGCAGCCCAGGCTGTCTGCTGCAGAATGACGCAGCCATTGAGAGGTTTATCCTGAGCACTTCCATTTCGCCGCAGCGCATCGCCTTTCTCGGCGATTACCTCCCGCGGCTCTGCGGCATCGCGACCTTCACCCATGATCTGAGTGAAGCTGTCGCTTCTGCTTCTCCTTCCACAGATTGTTTTGTCGGAGCCGTCAATGACCGAGTGGAAGGCTACGATTACCCGCAGCGCGTACGCTTCGAGCTGCTGGAGAAGGATCTCGACTCCTACCGTCGTGCGGCGGACTTTTTGAACTTCAGCAACGCAGACGTTCTGTGCGTGCAGCATGAGTTCGGCATCTACGGCGGCCAGGCGGGCAGTCATCTCCTCACGCTGCTCAAGGAAGTGCGCATGCCGGTGGTCACCACGCTGCATACCGTGCTGCGCGAGCCGAACGCCTCACAGCGCAAGGTGATGGATGAACTCGTGCGTCACAGCGACCGCGTGGTGGTCATGGCGCACAAAGGCGCGGAAATTCTGCGTGAGACCTATCACGTCCCGGACTCAAAAATAGACATCATTGCACATGGCATCCCGGACATGCCGTTGATGGACTCAAGCTGCTACAAGGAGCAGTTCGGCGTCGAAGGCCGCAAGGTGCTGCTCACCTTTGGCCTGCTCGGGCCAGGCAAAGGCATCGAGCATGTGATCGAAGCACTCCCGGAGATCGTGCGGCAGCATCCAAACGTCGTGTACCTCATTCTTGGGGCCACCCATCCGCAGCTCATCGCGCATGAGGGCGAACGCTACCGCCTGAGCCTCGAACGCCTCGCCGAAGAGCGCGGCGTGAAGGAGCACGTCATCTTTTACAATCGCTTCGTCTCACTGGATGATCTCAAGGAGTTCATCGGCGCCACGGACATCTATCTCACGCCTTATCTGAATGAAGCGCAGGTGACCTCCGGCACGCTGGCCTATGTGTTTGGCGCCGGGAAAGCCGTCGTCTCCACGCCCTACTGGCACGCACAGGAACTGCTGGCGGATGGACGAGGCGTTCTTGTGCCGTTCCGGAATCCGGCGGCCATCACCGCAGGTGTCTGCGGACTGCTCGATGATCCCGCACGCATGGAAAAGATCCGCCATGAAGCCCACGCCTTGGGCCGCGCAATGATCTGGCCTGCCGTGGCGCAGCGTTATCTGGAATCCTTTCAGCATGCGCGGGCAGACCGCAAAACGGCACCACGCACAGCCTTCGCCGGCTGGACCTTGGGCAACAGGCCCTACGAGCTGCCACCTCTGCGCCTGGACCACGTCGTGCGCATGAGCGACGGCACCGGCATCTTTCAGCACGCCATTTTCAACGTGCCAAACTTCCATGAAGGCTATTGCACGGACGACAATGCGCGCGCCTTCATCCTCTGCACCATGCTGGATGAACTGGGCGGCCAGCCGCCCGCAGAGAACCTCGGCCGGCTCGCTACCAGCTACCTCGCCTTTCTTGCGGCGGCGCTCGACTACGAGAGCGGACGTTTTCGCAATTTCATGAGCCATGGTCGCCAGTGGCTCGAAGCCGCCGGCAGTGAAGACAGCCACGCGCGTGCGCTTTGGGCCGCAGGCAATGGCGCGGGGCGCTCACGCAATGAGGGCCACAGCCGTCTCTCCGCCCAGTTGTTTGAGCGCGGTCTCACCGCAGTGATGGATTTCACTTCGCCTCGGGCCTGGAGTTTCACCCTGCTGGGCATTCACGAATACCTGCGCCGCTTCCCCAGCAATGCGGCCATCAACGCCATGCGCGTGACCCTCACCGGCCGCCTCGTGTCGCTTTGGAACGCCTGCGCCACGGAGCACTGGCCATGGTTTGAAGACAGCGTGACGTATGAAAATGCACGCTTCTGCCAGGCGCTCATCCTCAGCGGCCAGTGGATGCCAGACCCGGTCGCACTGGAGATCGGTCTCAAGTCGCTGCGCTGGCTCGTGTCCATTCAGAAGACGCAATCCGGCTGCTTCCGCCCCATCGGCAGCAATGGCTTCTACCACCGCGATGGTGCCCGTGCCGACTTCGACCAACAGCCTCTCGAAGCTCAAGCGATGATCGCCGCGTGCAATGAAGCCTCCCGCGCCACCCAGGATGCCTCCTGGTCACGTGAGGCCAAACGCGCCTTCGAATGGTTCCTCGGTCGCAATGACCTCGGCCTGCCTCTCTACGATTCCACCACCGGCGGCTGCGGCGATGGACTCCACCACGACCGCGTGAATGAAAACCAGGGCGCTGAGTCCACCCTCGCCTTCCACCTCGCTCTCGCGGAGATGAACTGCGCGGAACATTTGATCACATCGCCACCCGCCTCATGAGTTCAGTCACCATTCGCCGCCATGACATCACCTTGCAGCCTGAATGCGGTCGCGTCATCATTCGCCCCTTCATCCCGGGCAAACCGCAGATCCGGGCCAACATCCTGGCTCGAGCGCTTGCACTGAGTGAAGCAGAGGCCGACCTGCAATTGCAGGCCATCCTCGCGGAATTTGCCTCACGCCACTTCGACATCGAATCCCTCCTCCTCGCTCACTATGAAAAAGTGCGCGAGCAGATCGCCCCGCAGCCCACGCTCTCACGCGTCCGCCAGCTCCTCATCGGTGCCTTGTTTTCCGGCGAATACGCGCTGGAGTCCGCCGCATTGTTCAATCCCTCCATGGTGCCGCATCCTGATCAGAGCGGAGTGATCGAGGGCGGACTGCGCTTCATCATGAGCCTGCGCGCCACGGGTGAGGGCCACATCTCTTCCATCGAGTTCCGCGCCGGCATCATCGCCCCGGATGGTTCCCTCAGTGTTGAGCCTGTCTCAAATTTTGTCGCGCTGCCGGAGGTGGTGCCCAATCCCACGTATAAAAAATCCCGCTTCATCACAAAACTCCAGGAAATGGGTTTCGTGGACGGCTATGCCACCGCCGTGATGGATCCGCTGGCTGAAGCGTTTACCCTTCATGAGCTCGACGAAAGCGTGCAGCGTGTGCGTCGTGAATCCAAATCCGTCAGCCGCGATCTCCGCCGCGCATTGGAGTGCTTCCGCTGGCTTGCTGACTCGAACTACGAGCTGAACTTCTCCTCCAAGCTCGCCCTGAGCGAACGCATCATCTTTCCTGTCTCGCCCAACGAGACCAACGGCATAGAGGATGCCCGCTTTGTCCGTTTCATCGAGGACGACGGCTCGGTGATGTATTACGCCACCTACACCGCCTACAATGGCAGGGCCATCCTGCCGCAGCTCATCGAGACGCAGGACTTCCTGCACTTCCGTGTGCTCACGCTCAACGGCACGGCAGTTCAAAACAAAGGCATGGCCCTGTTCCCCCGGCGCATCGGCGGCCGGTATGCCATGCTCTCGCGTCAGGATGATGAGAACCTCTTCATCATGTTCTCCGACAGCCCACACCACTGGAGCGATCCCCAGATCATCCTGCGTCCCTCGGAGATGTGGGAGTCCGTGAAGATTGGCAATTGCGGATCACCCATCGAAACGCCAGCCGGCTGGATTGTCATCACCCACGGTGTCGGCCCTATGCGCAAATACTGCATCGGCGCAGTGTTGCTCGACTTGCTGGATCCGACACAAGTAATCGGCCGTTTGTCCGCGCCGCTCCTCTCCCCCGAAGGCCATGAACGTGAAGGCTACGTGCCCAATGTCGTCTACAGCTGCGGCTCCATGCTGCATGGCCGCGAGTTGATCCTCCCCTACGCCATGAGTGACAAAGCATCCGCGATTGCCACCATGCAGGTGGACGAACTTCTGGCAGCCCTGCTGGCCAGCGGAAGCTGAGCCCGCCACACCATTCCGACGGCCGGCAGTTGCTCAGCGCGCCTTGGGGCCTGCGGTTGACTGCCCTTGCGACTCCCCTTGTTGCTTGCTTTGCCCCGCCTTCCCCATGCCCAGTGCAGCACCGACGCTCTGCTTGGCCCCCAACGTGCGGTCGGTGGCGTCGATGTCGTTGTCCGCATCGATGTCCAGTTCCTCACGGTCATCACTCTCGATGCGGCCATCGTGGTCCAGATCGCGTGAAGGGTCGTCCGCCAGATCGATGTCGCCATCTCCATCGAGATCGCGTCTACCATCGGTCTTTTTGGGAGTAGGCATGGCTTACTTGATGCCGTGCCCATGCTTGCCGGGGGCCTGTTTCGGGCCGAGATCCACCCCCTGCGCGGCCAGTGTGTCACGAACGCTTGTCACTCCAGAGCCTGCTTTTTTGCCCAACTCCTTGCCTTTGGCAGCGCCTTCTTCGCCAGCAATGGCTCCGCCGATGGCACTGCCAATGTTTCCGCCAATGCCGCGCGCGTGATCGATGGCCACATTGGCCGCCTGTCCGGCAGCATTGCCTGCGATCTTGCCGAGCATCTGTCCCACGGACTTGCCTTTTTCACCAAGCACGGCTGAACCAAGCATGCCGCCGACTTTTTTGCCAAGACTGCCGCCAACGTCCAGACCGCCGGCTTCCTGCTTGGCACCCTGCTCCCGGTGACCACCGATGATCGGCCCGCCCGCTTGAGCAGCCTCTGTGGCGTTGGGACCGAGTCGTCCCGGCCCCACCTGCGTGCCTACAGCGCCGTCTTTTTTACCTTGGCCAAAAAGGTTTTTGATGCCCTGGCCAACCGCTTCCCCGATCATCTGCCCTTCCTTGGAGCCACCCGCACCGGAAAGGATGCCCTGCATGCCGGCTTGCAATTTCTCGGTGGCTGTCATGGGCTTTTGTCCAATGGCCTGCGTCGTGCTCCCAAGGTAGGTGACCTGCGTTCCCGGGCCTTGCACAGCAGGGGCGGGAGCGCCTTGCGCTTGCTCCGCAGGTGCCTGCGGCTGCTGTTGATCGGCAGCCTGGGCTTTTTGGGAAGGCTGGGCCGGTACCCATGCCTGCTGAGCAGGCTGTTTTGGTTCCTGCTGCGGTGCGGGGGCCGGTGTGGGGCGCTGCGCACCAATCACAGGTCCGCCTTTTTTGTCGGTGTCTTCAGGCATGGGCTAGAGAGAAAAGGTTAAGCTGATTAGCCGGACCGGGATCAGGTGTGCCGAGAATTCGTGCAGATAATGTGGTCGCCGCAAAAAATCACATCTTCATGCCTTTGCCCATGCCGAGTCCCTGCCCCATGCCGCCGCCGATCTTGTAGCCTTCCTCCTCCAGGCTCATGCGCACCGTTTTGACGCCGTCGTCCACACCTTTGCCCACGCTCCCGCCGATCTGGCCGCCCACTTGGGAGCCGATTTGATTGCCCACCTGGCCGCCCACTTGCCCACCAATCTGCTGCCCGATGCTGGCTCCCAAGGCATTTCCCACCACGGGCACGACGCTGCCCACAGCGCCGCCGATGGCTCCCCCGGCAGATTTGCCCACAGCCTGCCCGCCGGCCTTGCCCACGGCACCACCAATGCTGGAGCCAACTCCTTGACCCAGACCTTCGGCCATCCCGGGCTCCTCCCCCTCGCCACCGATGCCGCCGCCCAGGCCGCCCATGACACTGGCGACACCACCGCCGCCGCCACCGAGACCGCCTGCAAGACTGGCGATACCACCACCGGCACCTCCGCCCCCACCTGCCAAACTGGTCACGCTGCCAAGAAGATCTCCACCCAGGCCACCTGCCAGACTGGCGATACCACCACCGGCACCTCCGCCCCCACCCGCCAAACTGGTGACACTGCCAAGAAGATCACCACCACCGCCCATGCCGCCCACGCTGCTGAGGATATTGCCGGGACCACCGGAGTCGCCCCCTGCCCCACCAATGCTGCTGACCGCACCGTCCACCGCCGTGTCAGCCGCGCCGCCCACGGCTCCGCCCACCTGACCACCGACCTCGGAACCCACCTGGTTGCCGATCTGGCCGCCAATCTGACCGCCGACCTGCTGTCCCACGGCAGAGCCGACGGCATTGCCAATGACAGGCACGACGGTACCAATGGCACCACCGACAGCACTGCCAGCCGCCTTGCCGCCCGCCGTACCCACGGCTTTTCCAGCAGCACCACCCACTTGTGATCCGACGCCCTGGCCCAGGGACTCTCCGATTCCAGCTTCTTCTTGTTCTTCAGGCATATGGTTAAAGATTGAGTTTTTTAAGGAGCCACGTTGAGGGGTTGCTTGCCAAAGGAGTGCACGTGCGAAACAAGCACCGGCCCCAGCGAGTGCCCTTCCGGCAGATCCGCCATGACGTAGTAGTGCGTCCACAGCTTGCCCGCGTCGCGCTTGCCCACGCCTTCAGCCCAGAGACGCACCTCTTTGCCGGTCATCTCACGCGGCAGCCGCTTGATGTGGATGTTGGACTGGAACCAGCCTTTCTTGTCGTGATAGACCCAGAAGTGAACGCTTGTGGCCACCGGCAGCACATCGTCATCATTCAGGTAGGCAGGCTGCTGCGAGGCGCATCCGGCCAGCATCAGGGCGCAAAAAATCGTGAGGAGGTGCTTCATTTTCTAGATTTGGATTTCATCATTTCTTCGCCGCGCTTGCGCCAGGGCTCGCCCCATCGGTTGTAGGCATACAGCACCGGCAGGGCCAGGAACCCGGCCACCGCCGCCGCATTGCGCCCGGTGTACAGCGCACCGGCCATGAACAGCAGGGTGAAGGCATAGCGCCTCACCTCATTCCGGTGAGTGTGGTAGTGATCAAGTATCGATGACCAGGTGACCATGCTGGGCGACAAGGGTTCCGTTGGTTTGCTGGCCGCTGAGCAGCGCGTTGCGCAACGCCTCGCGGCAAAAAGTCTCCACCGTGCTGCGCATCCGGCGCACGCCGAGCCGGGGCTCCACTCCATTCGCCACCATGATCTCAAGCACGCCCTTGCCCGCCGTGAGATTGTAGCCCTTGGATTTCAGGAGCTTGAGCTCCTTGTTCAGCATGATCGTGGCGATTCGCTTCTGGGAATCGTAGCCGAGCTTTTGAAACACGCAGCGCACATTGAAACGTGCCAGCACTTCAGGCCGGAGCTCCGCCGCAGCCAGATCCTCAATGAAGCGCTCCACCGTGGCGATGGGGCTGTTCTTCAGCTCCATCAGCGCTTCAGCTCCGATGTTGGAAGTGGCCACAATGTAGAAGTTGCAGAGATTCAGCGTCTCCCCGTTGGCGACGGTGATGCGTCCTGCATCCAACACCTGAAGGAAGATGTCGAGCACACGCGGGTGTGCTTTTTCGATTTCGTCAAAGAGGATGAAGCCCCGCCCTTCAGCGCGGTCATAAAAGCGGCCAATGTTGCCCCGGCTGTTTTCATTCTGGCCCAGCAGGAGCTGGAGAGACTCCTGGTTCTGATACTCGGACATGTCGAGGCGGATGCAGTGCTTCTGCACATCACCAAAAATATGTTCACACAGCAGCAGGGTGGTTTCGGTTTTGCCGACACCAGTGGGACCAAGGAAAAGAAAGGTGCCCTTGGGGCGTCCAGGATCGCTCAGCCCCAGCTCACCGTTCTGCACGATGGGCACCACTTTGGGAATGACGTGCCCCTGCCCGATGATGCGTTCTTCGAGAAAGCCGGGAAGCGCCTGGATATGGGCTAGGTCAACAGGGGGCGTCATGGCACTATTTTTTTTGGAACAGTCCCTGGCTGGAGTTGCGGATGCGCAGCCGCTCGGCCTGCTCCAGTTCATCGATGCGTGTCTGCGCCTGCTTGAGCTGCTCACTGAGGGCGGTGCGTTCCTGAAGGGTTGTTTCGAGGAAGTCCTTGATGTCGGCCACGCCCTTTTCCGCCTGCTCAAACTCGCTCTTCTTCTTCATCAGTTGAGTGCGCAGTTGATCGAGATCCGTCATCGATTTGCGCAGGCTGATGGATTTGGCCGCAAGCGCCTCACGCTCTTGTTTGATCAGGGTGTCGTCCGGCATGTCCTTGCGGGCTGGATCAACGATGCCGAGCACGACACCGCGCGAATCCATCGGCGTGGCAGGCAGCCGCGTGTCCCAGCGCGCGGGCTGTTCCAACCGGTACACGGTGTGCGCCTCGTGCATTTCGCGGCGGTCCTTGCTGGGCAGTCGGCCAAGGTGGTAGGCATGCACCTGCTCTCCGAGACGGACGCGGGAAACATCATGCGGATCCAGTGAGCGGCCCTTAGGCCAGTCGGACAGCACGTTTCTGCTGTAGGTGGGGATGTAGGCCAGTTCAGGATCATCGGCCGGACGCACCAGAGGATCTTCAGAGAGTTTGACGCTGCTCGATTTACACGCTGTGAGAAGAGCGCACAGGATCAAGGCGGCACAGGGCAGGCTGGCTTCGAGAAGCTTGCGGTTCATGGTTTGCTGCTGCTGGGAGTGGGAGTTGTGGAAACGGCGGTGGGGCTTGCTGCGGTGTCCGAAGGCTTGGAGATGAGTGCGCGCACCTCCTGGATCTGATCAGCCGTCGCCTGCTGCTGGCGGTTTTTTTCGGCTTGTGCGTTCGCCACGGCGCTCTGCTGGCTCTGGGCGGCATTCTCCGCCTGGGCCTTGGCGTAGAGCTCCTCGTCGAGCTGCCAGCTGTTGATCGGCTGGTTCTTTTGTTTCAGTCCGGCGATGCTGGCCATCTCCGGCTCGAACACGTCTGTGGTGTAAATGTAGAACTGAGTGCCGGCGGCGACACGGACGAAATCAAGATCTTGGGCAAGCTGCGTGGTCAGGAGCTTCGAGTACGCGGATGCGGCCTGCGCACCACCGCCGAGCGCGGCGTTGGTCGTGTTGTTCTGCGGCACGAGTCCATAGATGCTTTGAAACTGCTGCCGGTTGTTGTTCATGATGCCCTGCAATGCTTCGGCGATGAGGATTTTCACCTGCGCGTATTGATCGTTTTGAACGATAACGCCTTTGATGCCGGCGGAGCCGTCGGTGATGGCATAGGTGTCATCACTGAGACGTTCGTGATCAAGGGCCACGCCACCGATGCTGTACTCTCGGCCATCCTCCCAAATGAAGGTGAAACCGCCTGCGACCTCGATGCGATCCCGGATGCGTCCTTTGCTGGCCTTGGCATGCACCTGCGTGCCGGCAGGAAGAACGAGCTGACGGTTCCAGTAAATGTCTTCCGTGACCAGGCCGAGCACCGGCGTCTGCAATGACGAAGAGTCCACAGTGATGACCAGCGCCGCCTTGATGAGGATGCCTCGCGGAGCGAAAAGCTTCGGCGTCGTCGGCACAAAGGGCTCAGAGACAGCATTGCTCACGTGCACCAGCTTGGGAAAGGGCGGCGGCTTGTCCGCTTTATTCTTCTGCGTGCCGGAGCTGGATGAAATCAGGCTTGGCGGCGCGGGCTTCTTCGGAGGAACGACGAAGCGCTCCACCTGCTGGTCACTGCCGATCATGGCCGTGCGCTTTTCCCCGAGGTTCACCGTCTTTGATTCGGCGACCAGCGTGACCTCGGCGGGTGGCTTGCCATCCTTGGTGGGTTTGGCCGTCGGCGGGGCGTTCACTGAAGCCGCAGGCTGCTTGCTGAAATAAAAGGCCACCCCGGCGATGGCGACCACCACAACGAGCAGCATCATCTGCACGGCCGGTTTCTGAAGTTGTTGCATCATGGCAGTGGGAGAAGTTCCGGGTTATTTGCCGTCAGCTGCGGCATCGAGTTCGGCGGCGTCCGCGCTGGAAAGCGGCGGCAGCAGCACCGGCTGACGCCCGGGTTCCGGCAGTTCGATGCGGAAATCCTGATTGATGGAAAGCCCTTCACGGCTCCCGCCCGGACCGCCCTGCAGCACCACATCCATGGCGACGCGCTGACCTGGGGCGACAGTGTTGGCGCAGTCAACCAACTGGCAGTCATAGCTGCGGCTACCGACACGCACCTTGGTGCCTGCAGGATCGAAATCGAACTCCTTGGCGCCGTTATTGGTCAGCCAGCAGCGGAAGACTGTGAGGTCCTTGGCCGGGCTGCGCTGGATCTCATAAATCGTGGTGACAAGATCCTTCGCGGTGGAGGTCATCATCAGTCCATTGCGCTCCTGCCAGCCAGCAAAAAGGCTCGGATTGAGCGGCTCCAGCGCCTTGCGATTGCGCACCTTGCTGAGCATGCCCACAAGTTCCTCCGCGTTGTATTGAATGCGGGACTCCACCACTTTTTCCTGCGTCACTTCCACTGCGCTATTGGTAGGTACCGGAGGGGAGACGATGACAGCAAGGTTGGCCTCATCCGCAGGAGTGAAACGCAGAAGGTAGATGTTGCGCGTGGTGCGCACCGTCGCGTGGCAGGGCTCACCGGGTTTGACGAGACGGACAACGAGCGTGTCCCCGATCACGTTCTCATAATGCACGATCCCCACCTTCGTGCTGGTCATCTGATTGACCTGCGCAGGATCGGTGACGAGGCCATAGCCCGTGAGCAGGCTGATCTTCTCCGGAAAGGTGATGGTCGTGGCGACATTGCTGTTGATGGCGATGTCGTGAACGAGGTTCTTGGGGTCCAGGCGCACAAGTTCCCGACCGGGCTGCACCTGCGCGGACACCTTGAGGGCCGCCGGGAAGACGCAAACGAGAAGAAGGCGAAGCCAGCTGGAAGTGCGTGAGTTCATGATTCGCTGATGGGCTCCAGGCTAAGTTTGCCCAAGGTCTCCACCTGCGAGGGGAAGCCTTTGTTGTCGTTGATGTTCGTGTTCTGATGCCAGAGAACGGTGAGCGTGAATCGGTAGGTCTCCTGCTTCTCCTTGCCGCTGAAAAAGCTGCGGCGGTGGATGAGTCCCGTGGTGACGGTCTTCACGCGGGTGTTGGTCGCCGCCTTGATCTCCGTTTTTTCCACAAGGGAGGTTTGGTCCACCTTCTGGCTCTGGAAGTACTTTTGCTCTTTCTGCACCTCCTTGCGGATCTCTGTCAGTCCCGGGGTCTCCTGCTTCTCATTTTCCCAGCACAGTTTGGCCAGGCGTTCCTCGTGGATCAGCCCCTGCGGATTGCGTTCCAGCAGGGTCTCCGCCAGTATGCTGCTCATCTGGATGTGCATGGGCGTCATCTCCATGTACACATTCCCCGGCGGCACGTAGTAGGCACCAGCGGTGTCCATGACCACAAATGGCGGGCGCTTCCTCAGCGTCTCGGACATGAGCATGACATAGCCCGCACAGGCCGCTCCCACCATGCAGGCCACGAGAAACCAAAACACGGCGGTGCGATCCCTGATGATCAGGGTGTCAATGGCGCTGCGCTTTTTCTCTTGCGGTGCTGACATGGGTCTGGGGATTACTCGATGTTGGAGGTTGCAGTGATGGAGTACTCGATGTTCGTGCAGACGAAGGGAAAGCGCCGGCTGTCCCGGAGGTTTTGATTCCTCTCCCACGTCTGCCGTGCCGTGACTGCGAAGGATTGATTGACCGCCTCATTGGTCGTGGGATCCAGACTCACCCGCACTAGCTGACCCTGCGCCACGGTTTCAGCTTCGCCATTGGGAAAGTGCTGCACACGCACCTGGCCCACTTCCATCACCTGATGAATGTGCCGGGTGTGAAAATCATAATACGATTCCTGCAGTTCTTTTTCCACCTGGTTCATGCCAGCGCCGGCATAAAGCAATCGAAGCCGCTCTCCTGTCAGAGCCCCCTTGGGTCCTCGGTTGAGGAACGTTTCAAGCGCGAGCCGCGCATGGTAGTCCACTAGCTCGTCCAGATCCTGCTGCTGCAAGGAACGATCCAGATAGACGAAGGATTTTTCGATCGGCACGTAAAGCATGCTGCCACGGCTGGACACCGCCACGTCATACACATACCAGCCGGTGATTGCCAGGCAGCCGCAGGCCACCATGAACCAGAAAAGCGCCAGCTTTTCCTTGGAGATAAAAATGTCAGCCACGCCTTTCATGTCATTCCCCTCCTGCCAGGCCTCCTATTTGATTGCCCACTCCGGTGACCGCGCCCGTGGCACCGCTGATCGCCGAAGATGCGGTGCTGCCGCCAGGCACCATCCCGACCACCGAACTCGCCACCGCTCCGCCCGCGCTCACACCACCCATCGCAGCACTGACCGCCTGACCCGCAAAGGCCGTGCCAATCTGCGCTCCGGAGAGGATGGCCTTCTGAATCAATCCCGGCGCCTTGAAGATCACAAACATGATCCAGATGGCCACCGCAATCACGAGCACAAAGATGCCGATGACCTCCACCCCAACGCCAAAGCCAGCGAGGTTCAGCGTGGCACAGATCATCGTGATGATATCAATGCCGATGGTCAGCAGTGCGTCCGAAAGCATGAGGCCGATCCCCCAGCCCAGCGGCCAGAAACAAATCCCTAGCAGTCCCATGAAATAGTTTTGGGCCGTCCCCTTGGTGTCTTCATACAACAGCATGCCGAAAAAGATCGGCGACGCCGCCGCACCGATGTACAAGGCCATGATCTGCACTTGATAGGCAAAGAAGAAAACCACATAGCAGATCAGGCCGATGATGATCATGCAGAACGCGGCAATGATGTTGGCGATGTAGTCGATGATCGCGAGCGGATCGATAATCAGCCCCATGAGAGAACTGGGATCGGTGTCGATGTCCATGTCGCTAAAACTGTCCCCAAAGTTTTCAAACAACCCGATGGGGTCCACTCCCAGTGAGGACAGCAGGTCGTCCGAAAGCGCCGTGCGCACATCCACCACAAGAAATTCCGGAAAAAAAGGCATGATGGAACACACCAGTCCCATGGTCAGTATCTGCCCGAAGGCCCCCTCGAAGCTGCCTCCCATGATCCCTTTGTAGGCAATCATCAGCAGTCCCAGAAAGGCGAGCGTGAAAGCGAAGATCTGCAGAGCATCAAAGATGTCCGCACAGGTGTTCTGCAGATCGGTGTAAAACGTGTCCATGAGACCGAACGCCCCGGCAAATCCCTGGCCGGCGGCAAGGATGGGCATGTTGTTCAGTGGGTTCATGGCGGCGTGTAAGGTGAAAAATCCGAAGGCCCCTTGTTACTTTTTACCCCAGCCCAGATTGCTGAAGGGGCTCGTCGTCGTCGAACCGGAGGCGGAAGATGAACCGCTGCCGGAACTGGAGCTGTTCTTGGCCGTTTCGGCGGTGTGCTTGCGCTCCAGATTGCGCTCTTCGGCTTTCGCCTTGGCTTCCACCTGCGCCTGCAGCTTCAGTTTTTCCATCAGCACGTCGTAGTCCAGCTTGCTCTTCGCCACATCGGCCTTGGCGCTGGCAATCAGGGCATCGGTGGTGCTGATCGCGGTCTGCAGCTTCAAGATGCTGGCCAGATCGGAGGCGGAGTTCAGCTGATCAAACAGCGCGGGGCGCTGCTCTTCGAGCGCAGTGATGCGCTCATCCGCCTCGCGGGATTTTTGCGCCAGCGCCTCCAGGTCACCACTGAGCGCACCTTGGAGTTTGTATAGCGAGGGATCACGGTTGGCAGTCTCGCCATCTTTGAAGGTAACCGTCGGATTGACGGCGGCGACGAGTCCGTAGGCTTTGTCGCCAAAGGCTTCCGCTCCCGTCGTGGCACGGATGCGGTCTTCCCGTGCCGCACCATTGGCGGCCGCCTGCGCAGATTTGGTGATGTCCTGTTTGATGAGATCCAGCAATGGCAGACTGACCGTGGCCGGATCTCCCATGCGAGTCAGCTGATCAGTCAGCGACTGCGACTGCTTCTGCGCCTCATCCAGCTGCTGTTGCAGCATGCTCATGATGCTCTGCGTGTTCGTGTTCGTCTGCTGGATGAGCGCGTTGTCGATGACTTCCTGCACCGGCGACTGGGCACCGGCGCTGTGGCTGAACAGAAACAGCCCGAGGGCGAAACATGCGGATGTTTTCATGATGTTGCTGTGGTGGGTGGGTGGATGGACAAAAGGCTTACTCAACGACTTCGATGACGACCTTGCGCGGCTCGACGAGCACGCCGTCCGTGGTCACATGCTCTGGCACGGGCACTTCGTAATAGCGGCGCTGCACACCGTCACCGCTGCTCGGGCGCTCGGCATCGCGCTTGAGCCAGTAGAGGTCCTTGATGGCATCGCTGCGGCCCTTGTTGTACCCGTCGAGATACTTCTGCCTCACCTCGTTCTGCGCCATGGAGTCGGAGATGGCACCGGCGGCATAGCCCGCGACGGCCCCGGAGATAAGACCAGCATGACTACTGAGACCGCCACCGCTCCCGCCGCTGGAACTGCTCGTCGTCGTCGTGGTGCCTCCTGTCGTGGAGGACGAACTGCTGCTGCCGTTGTTGTTGCTCTTGAGAAGGCGGTCGCCCACGATGGATCCGAGGATGCCACCGGTGGCGGCACCGACGAGCCCCTTGTTCACGCCGCCGCCCGCATTGGAGCACGCGGTGAGCAGCGAGGACATGCTCACAAGAAAGATGAGGATGGTCGTTTTCATTTCTTCGATTTGGCTTGGCTGAGAATCATCTTGTAGGCGTCGCCGCCGTAATTTTTGAGCTCGGCGTTCTGGCGTTCAAAGGCCTCCCCGGAGGTGGCGGAGGCCAGGATCATCTCCTTGGACGCCTGATGCCGGCCGATGGCGATGCGCGGCCGGCCGGTGGCCTCGTGGTAGTACACAAAGGAGCCATAAGGGTCGGACTTCATCTCCGAGGGATCTGGGAAACTCGTCACCTGCTTCTTGGTGATGGAGGGAATGCGGAAGCCTTCGCTCATGCTTTCCACATCGCGCTGGTCGGGCTGCTTGAGCATGAACATGATGCGCGAGTTGCCCACGACGGAGGAGCGCACCGGGTGGTCCTTGATGCGCTGGAACTGCTGAATGATCGAGAACACCCAGCAGGAATACTTGCGCATACGCTCATAGTACTCACGCGTGATGCGGTCCCCGTCCGGCATCGCGAGGAAGGCGGAAAGCTCCTCCAGGATGACGCGCTTGCGGGTGGAACGCGGGCGGCTCATGATTTCTTTGCGCAGGTCATTCGTGATGAGGAACGCGGCAACCGTGCGCAGCTCCTTGGCAGACTCGGGAATGTACGACAGCTCGAAGTGGACCACTTTGCCGCTCAGACTGACATTGTTCACACCATCCAAAATGGCCCCGTAGCGGCCGGTTCGACTCCACGGCTCCAGCAGCATGCGCAGCAGGCCGATGTCCGGGTGCGCACGCCGCTGCCGGCTTTCCAGATTCAGCAGCTCCACAAACTGGCTGTGCGTCGGCATGTCCTCCGCCTTCATCAGCGTGTAGGCCATGCTCATCAGGTCCCATTGGTTGCCCGGATTGTTCAGGAAATCTTCCAGCAGCCCGGGGTCCACCGCCATACGGTCGAATTCAGTGGCCATGGTGTCCCCCTCCATGAGGCTGGAGCGGAAATCCATCCACGCATCCGCCAGCACTGTGCCGCTGGGCATGCGTTTTTTGCGCCATTCGTCGGCCACCGCCACACGGCGTGCGGCCTCGGCACGGCCTTCGGCATTGTGGCTCGCCCAGGTTTCAAACTGGTCGATGTAGAGGCGTTCGATCTGCTTGGCCAGCAGCGCCTGGCGGATTCGGTCCTTGTCGATGTCCGGCGGAGGGCCGGCCATGAGATGCGCCACCGCTGTGGCACCACCGAGCTGGTCGGAGCTCAGCGGCAGACCACGCGTGTCGAAGTAATTGAACGTCAGATTCCCGTTCGGTTGTACGATGATCGGCTCGCAGCCATAGAGCCGCGTGAAGAGGTTGTAGGAAAGCCCTTCTTCCACGATCGCCGTGAAATCGTAATACGGCGCCGTCTGCGTGAGAAGGTCGATGGTGAAGACCGATTTCCCAGCACCTGACGCTCCGAACATGATGCCGTGCTCCGGACGCATCGCACCTTCCTTGCCAACGAAAGTCGTCGTTCCCACCAGCGCGCCGCGCGGGCCGTCGTAGATCGCCTCAGCTTCATCGAGGTCACCGGTCGGCGTGCTTGAAATGGGCAGCATGTCCGCGAGATTCACGTCCTCGACATACAGCTTAAAGTCGTTGTAGTTGGCCCAGCTCCAGCCGGGCATGCACAGTTGCCAGTAGTTGCGCACACTCGTCGGCAGCGTGGGCTCATAGGACTGCGCGCCGCCCAGTTTCAAAATGGAATTCCGAATCGCCGAGAGCTTGCTGGAGCACACATCCGCGTCCTTGTCCCACACGCGCACGATGAGGTGCATGCGGTAGGGCACCACTTCATTCGTGCTCAGGCGCCGGATACGGGTGCGCAGTTTCAGCAGCGTCGCTTCGAGGGAGGGCGTGATCTTGCCGCGCTCCAGTCGCGCGACCTTGCCTTCCGTGGCGATGCGGTCCTTCTCCACATCCCCGGCCTCAATGTTGGTGATGATCTGGTAGTCCAGGATGTCCAGCTGCGTGAGCGTGCGCATCATCCCGATGTAGGTGAACTTCGGCATGCTCTTCACCACGCAGATGCCCTGGTAGAAACCGTCCATCTTGAAGGTGGAGGAACCCATGCGCACCGGGGCCGCCTCGCTGTTGAAGCACATGTCGCAGACGGTCTTGCTCGGATCGTAGAGGTCTTCGAGCTTGAGCGCCTCGTTTTCAAACGCGCTCGGATTGAAGTAGCGGTAGAATGCCTCGAAGTGCTCCATGTCATTCATGGGCATCACGCGACCGCCGAGGCTGCCAAACTGCTGGCGCAGGGCCTCCTCCAGCTCACCCTGCTCGCGCTTGGCGGCCTGCAGAAGTTCTTCATAATACTGCCGCCCTCCGCCCATGGTCTTGCCCTGGATGCGTGAGGTAAAATAAAACTGCAGATGCTCGCGGCGCAGCTTGTGCTCGCGGATTTTTTTATCGTAGCGTTGGTAGCGCTCCTCACGCTGCCGGGTGGACCAGCGGTCCTGCGGCAGCTCCTCTGTCTTCTGGCGGTATCGTTCCAGCTCCTTGCGGTAGTCGCTGTCCACGCTCCATGACACTTGCAGCCTCAGTTCCGGTCGCACCATACGCAGCAGCACGCGCAGGTTGTCCTCCAGAGACATGAGCCAGCTGGCGTCCGTGTTCTCCGTGTCAGGCATTTCGATGTTATACCCCTTGCCGATGGCACCGCCACGCTGGAGCCCCCGATAGATGATGAGATCCTCGTCGAGGTAGGAATTGATGAACTTCGCCATCCGGGAGGATTAAATAGGAGGGTCTTTGGTGGGATCATCGACCCATGGCAGGGCGATGGGCTCCACCTTGTTTGGGGCGAAGTAGGGTGCTTTGGCGGCCTTGATAATGAGCCACTCAAACAGTTCCACATCGTAGGAGGGCGGCTTCCCCTGCTTCAATCCGAAGCAATAGAGCGAGACCAGCATCAGCGGCACTGAGGCCGCCAGGATGGCCACCGATATGTTGGCGTCCGGCGCATTGGCCATCTTTTGGAAGATCATCAGCGCCATGCCGAAGGCGAGGATAAACCACAGCGCGTTGGCCCCTTCGAAACCGGCGATGCCCTGCTGGGAATCGCGGCCTTCGTTGGTTTCGTGCAGTTTGACGCCTTGCTGTTCCATGGTCTGATCGCCGAAAAGTGACAACGGCCTCCCAGCCCTGATATGCCCATGCCGGGCACATCAGGGAGAGAGCTCCATTGCCAGGGAACTAGTTGCCCATGTCGATGGAATCCACGTCGCTGGAACCGCCTGCGGTGGAGAACATGACCTTGGTGATGATGAAGGCGAGACCACCGATGCCGGCGCCCACCAGCCCGTAAAGCACGCGCTCAGTGTTGCCCATCATGAACATGACCGCCGAGAAAAGCAGGCCGCCGAAGGCCAGCACCAGGCCGACGAGGTTGAGGATGTTGATGATGCCGCTGAACTTGCTGGTCAGGTCGCTGGAGGAGGCGGCGAGTGGCATCGTGAAGCGCAGGATGTTGGTGCCAAGAGTGGTGATGGCAATGGAGTTCATTTCTGTGGGTGATGAATAGTTTGATGTTTTGGAGTTCAGCTCGCGGCGCGTGAACACCGTCTGCTGGCCGTGTAGTAACCAAACCGCCGTCTGCTGTGACAGGATTTATTCGCCCCCCATGTTCCCGCGGCCTATTCCCGGCTCACCAAAGCATTGCGCAGAGCCGTCAGCTCCTCCTGCACCATCTCATCGGTCGGTGCGGCCAGCGTGCCAGCCACCAGATCCCGCATGATTTCCCGAAAACGTTTTCTCAAACGTGAGATGGACTGGCGCACGGCGTCATGGCTCATGCCCAGCCGCGCAGCGAGCTCGGCATCGTTCCCCGACCCCGCCAGGGTCGGATCCAGCCTGGGGCGCAGAAGTTGAAACTGATCCTTCTTGCCCGCCGCTTCCTGCTCCTGAGCCAGTTGCTCCACCGTTGCCTCAATGATGCGCAAAGCACACATGCGCTGGTAGATCATCTCAGGAGTACGATGGTCCGGTGGCTGAATGGAAAGTTCATCCTCCGCCTGCGAAGCTTCAATGGACAAGATCTCTTTGCCCCCGCCGCGTTTCAGCGCCGAGGCCTGCCGCTGCCAGTGCTTGATATGCCGGCTGAAAGCCGTGAGAAGATAGTTCCGCATCTTGCCCAGCGCCGCGTCTGCCGTGGTAAATAAAGCTTTTTCTAATACGAAACTAAAGAAACTCTGCGTCAGATCTTCTGCATCCGCCGGAGACAGCCCTTGAAAGCGCGCATACGAGTAAATTGGACGCCAATAGATCTTGCACAATTCGTCCAGCGCCAGCCGACCTTTGCCCACGTCCCCCCCTTCGCGCAGGGCCAGCACCATGCTCCAGCGAGTGACTGGGAAAGCACCATGATGAGTTGGAGGAGTCTTGGCCATGCACTGTTATCTGAGAGCACTTTTTTACGCTCTTGAAACTCTGGAAGTCGAAAAAAATCAGTCACACAAAGACGGCTGTTCGGATAACTCAGGCATGTCACTGCCTCAACTTCTCTTGCACGCCCGAGCGCGGTCTCAAACTCTGCAAATATTCTCCTGCGAAATCCCTGACTGATGAGTGCCACTTCACCCGGACCGGATGCCGGTGACAACTCCCACACTCAGGCAAGATCTTCCGTATTGCAGGGTCTCAATCCCGTCGGCCTCATGGAAGGCGTGCTTGGCGGTCAGGCCACAGACTGGGAGCCGCCGCTCGCGGAAGAACTCGAGTCCTGCTTCCCCGGTTACACTGATTTCCGCTTCATTGATCGCGGTGGCATGGGTGCCGTTTACTCCGCCATGCAAAATTCTCTCGAGCGCCGTGTGGCGGTGAAGATCCTGCCACCGGACCTCGGCAAGGATGCGCTCTTCGTGGACGGATTTCATCGTGAGGCACGCCTGCTGGCCCGGCTGCAGCATCCAAACATCGTCGCGGTGTATGATTTTGGCCGCAATGCCCTCGGGCACCTGTTCATCGTGATGGAGTACGTGCATGGCACCTCGCTCTTTGAAATCCTGAAGCAGGAGCAGCTGCCCCTTCCCCGCGTTCTGGAAATCATCGCCCAGGTGTGTGAAGGACTGCAGTTCGCCCATGACCACGGCGTCATTCACCGCGACATCAAGCCCACAAACATCCTCATCGACGGACGCAACAGCGTGCGCGTGGCGGACTTCGGCCTGGCCAAGCTGGTGAAGGCGGAATCCACCACCACGGCACAGACCCGCAGTTCCCTCATCATGGGCACCCCCGTCTATGCCGCGCCAGAACAGCGCCGGCCGAATGCTTCGGTCGATCACCGCGTGGACATTTTCAGCGTGGGCGTCACGCTCTATGAAATGATCACCGGCCACTTTCCGGTCGGCGTCTTTGAGCCCCCCTCCAAAAAAGCCGGCAGCCCTCCTGCACTGGATAAGATCATCACCAAAGCGCTGCGCGAAAGTCCGGCTGACCGCTACCAAAACGCTGCAGAGCTCAAGAAAGCCATCAAACAGGCCTCCGACCGCATCACCCAGCCTGCTATCCAGCGCACCATCGTCAAGCGGCCGATCATTTCCATGATGACCACCGTCATCGTCACCACCGGGTTCATCTATTTGTTCGACGAAGTGAACAAGCAGGTGCTGCAAAAAATGCGCCCGGCAGAAGCACCGCTGCTCCAAAACGTCGCTGTGGTCCCTCTGAACAGCACCTTCTCCCTCCTCAATGGCCGCATGACATGGCTTCAGGCGCAGGCCAAGGTGAAGAACATGCCCGATGTCGAACTGGCCAGCGTACACTCCGCATCAGAACTGGCAGAGCTGAGCCAGTTGTTCGATGAGCATGGCATCCACTCCGACGTCTGGACCGGCGGCATGCAGGCGGAAACGGGCGCTCCCTTTTCGTGGTCGGACGGCAGCCCCTGGGACTTCGAAGCCTGGATGCCTGCCGCCGCTGAACCACCCGCGGTCGTCACCGAAGTCCAGCCGAAAAACAGCGGCACCCTGCGCACCGCCCTTGGCGACACCCCGGACTGGATCGAAGTTCACAACCCGGGCTCTCAGCCTGTCGATCTGACGGGCTGGAAACTCATCCACTACAAAGACCGTCAGCTTTTTGAGGACCGTCTCGGTGCCAACATGAAGCCCGGAGCTGCGGGTCTGGTGCTGGCCCCCGGCGAATACCGCGTCATCTTTTGCAGCGCCATTTCAGAAGACGAAGCAGGCCGCCCTCAGTTCCACTTTCGGTTGGAGGCCGAGCACGGCCGCATCGGCTGGGCCGATCCCCGAGGTCGCGTGATCCAGATGTTCAGCGCCTCCTGGAACAACTTCCCAACCGACTCTTCCATCACCTCCGACCCCGGCGGGCAGACTTGGGGAATAAGCTCCAAGCCCAGCCCCGGCCAGCCCAACCCCCCGCCTGCACGCCAGCTCAAACTCGGCGCAACTCCAAAACCCGAACGGCAGGCCGTCATGCTACTCCCCCAGTTCGGTGGCCGCTGGACCACCAGCCCTCTGGATCGCCTGGCGCTGCCGCTCATCCGCCACAAGAAAAAGTAGGCCCCTCAGCCCCCACTATTCTGGCGGGGGAGGGTTTGCCGTGTGGTTGCACAGCTTTAAATTCAGCGGTTAGCCAGATCCACCAGCTTGTCATTCATGTCACGCATGCGCTTGGAAAGGCAGGTGGTGATGCGGGTCAGAAGTCGGTAGGCCACCTTCGGATTGGCCGCGTGCAGACGCTCCAAGCTGTCACGTGTGATGAGCCAGACTTCAGCCTCGGATCCCGCACGTACCGTCGCGCTGGCCGGACCGGGGTCGAAGATGCTCACCTCGCCCAGCGAATCACCAGCTTCCAGCACTGCCACCACCTGATCAGCGCCATCCACCTCCTGCAGCACTTCCAGCTTCCCTTTCAGCACCAGATAGAGATGGTCATTTTCATCCCCCTGACGGATGACGACATCGCCCGGCTGGTAGGAGCGCGAGTCTCCAAAGCTGGAGAGCAGCGTGAGTTCGTTGGCATTAAAGTTGGCTAGAAGCGGAGTGAGGGACGGCATGGTTGGTTGATTTTTACTACGGTCAGAGAGTTCTTGGAGACGAGTGGTTATCGGACTGGATCACTTCCACCAGTCAGGAATCTTCCCGGCGCCATCCATGGCGGGAATGCGCATGCGGACTTTCTTTTTGGACGGGTGGATGATCCAGGCGGTGGCGTCCGGCATCTTCATGAGCTCGCCGGGCTGCACTTCGTAGTCCCATTCTTTGTTCACGGTCTTGCTGCTGTCTTTGCCCAGGAAGCCGGAGGATTTGGAAACTTTCTTCGTCTCCACCTTCGCAATGAATTCCGCTACCGCCTGCGCCCCTTCTGGGTCCGGCTGACGGAACGCGATTCGCGAGCGGCAGTTCAGTGTGAGCACCTGCGCGGTTTCCTTGCCGAGCACGGGGAACAGCGAGGCATCACTCTGCATGCCCAGGATGAGGCAGCAGTTTGCCGCACGCAGTCGGTCGATCACGTTGTGGTCGGAAATACCATCCTCACTCGCCGTGGCCAGCGCCTGAAACTCATCCATCAGCGCGATGAGCAGGTTCTCCGTCTTGCGTTCCTTCTTCGGCTTGTCGAAACGCATCATCGCATGCGTGTAGAACAGCAGCTTGATGTAGGTGTTGATGTAACGGCGCTCGGTCTGGAAGGTCTGCGGCATGGCCGTGCAGAACACGCGGCCTTTGTCCACATCGGTGATATCGATGGTGTTGGGCAGGTCGGAGCAGAAGATCTCCGCGATGTCCGGATGCGTGAAGAAGCCCAGCATTACCTTCAGCGTGCCCACGAGTCCTTCTTTCTGTTCTGCCGCCTGCGCATTCAGGAAGGTCTGATCAAAATACTTCGCCAGCTTGATGCGCTCCGGCGTGCTCTCCGCATCCAGCAGTTCGTTGAAGAGCGCCTCCATGTTCGACTTGTCCGTGAGGAACTCGTAGGCACGCAGCACGTTCACCGGCTTGCCCAGAGTTTCCAGCAGCTCAAACGCGCAGGTCAGCGCCTGCTGTGCCGCCGGTTTGAAGAAGGAAGATTGCTCCCCTTCCGTTAACGAGGCCCCCGTATCGACGAGGTTCTTCGCATGCGTGGTGTAAGGCAGCCGCGGATCTGAGACGAGATTGTAGCGCTCCTTGGGCTGCCATTTGCGGTCCAGTCGGTCCGGACGCACCATCAGCACGCACACCGCCTCCGGCCTCCCATGGCCGGTGAAGTGTTCCAGCGCAAAGAAATGCTCGTCCCCCTTGGCCCCGAGGATGAGTCCACCCCAGTTAGGCCGGCTCACGCTGATCTGGTGCAGCAGCGGATTGAAGCCCGAGGTCGTCTTGCCCACTCCCGTGTCTCCCGTGATCAGCCAATGCCGCGTGAACTCCCCCGGCAGCCACTTGAGATTCTTGTACTTCACAATGTAGTCCTTCTTCGAAAAATCCGGCTGCCACTTCAGCAGCACCAGCGCCCCCAGCACACATAAGAAGGCCACCCCTCCCGTGACTTCATTGATGCTGTCATACTGAAACACATACCAGATGCCAAAGGTGGCGATGCCGACGGCGACGAGGAATTTGAGAAATGAAAACATGCTTGGAGAGGCGCTGCGTGGTGCTAGCCCGTCAGCGCTGATTTGTGACGCCATTTTCGCCCGTGTGTCACAGTTTGAAATGCGGCGGCTAATTTCAGGCTGATTACCCCCATCTACGCCATGCCCATTCCGAAGCCGCCCACCCCTCTTAACTTCGACACTTTTCACATGGCTTCGAATCCCGACGCCATCGCAGGAGTACAGGCCAACGAAACATTCATGCTCACCGGTCTCGATGGAGCGGCGCTGGGCAAAGGCGGGGAAACCGTGGGGTTTGCCAAGTACCAGTTTGATGGGCAGAAACTTGTGACATCCACCGCCGAAAGCCTGCGGTTGCCCGGAGTCATCGCCGGCATCAACCAGGCCAGCGGTGAACTGACGGCCGCCCTCGCCCAGGCGGCAGAGGGAAATGACAACGCTGAGGAACTGCAGACCAAGATGTCGGCTGCCGTGACAGCACTCAAAAGCGGCCTCCCTGCAGCAGATCGCGATGGCGTGGACGCCATGAATCCCCAGCAGGTGCTCGCAGCCATGCAGGCTGCGCTGCCTGGTCTGGAACAGCGCAGCCAGGAAGCCGCGGCAGCCTCCGCAGCCCTCGGCAAGGTGGAAGGAGCCGCCGTCGATTTGTTCGATCCTGGACTTCCGACTCCCGCAGACCGTGGCCTGCTGGCTCGCAGCGTGGCCTCCAGTCAGGTGGACCAGCTTCTTGGCACGAACATTCTGGCTGAAGAAACGTTCGGAGTGACCAGGGAGGGCGATGTCGTCGGCGTGAGCATTCAAGGCGACGGAGCAGGCATCACCGGCACCTACCGCTTCAACGAAGGCGGGGAGAAAAAGGATTACAGCCTCAAGGTGGATTTGAAAAATCCCACACTCCAACGTGGCCTCGCGGACTTGGAGGCCGTGGACTATCTCACCGGCCAGATTGACCGCCATTGCGGCAACATGTTTGTGGACCAGAACAACAAGGTCACCGGCATCGACAACGACCTGGCCTTCCCAGAGCGCAGCCTCGAAGAAACCACCCAGGGCATGCCCAAGGGCATGCGCGCGAAAGTAGTGGGAAAGATGCCGCAGCAGATGCATCAGGAGACCGCTCAAAAAATCCTGGCCCTGGACCCGGACACCCTGCGCGAAACGCTCAAAAACATGCCCGCGCCGGACAAGATCAGCAAGCTCAGCGATGCCGCCATCGAGAGCGCATGCGGCCGTCTGGTGCAGATGCAAAACGAACTCAAGCAGCCAGGGGGAGCCATCAAGGTGGTGGCTGAGTTCAACGATGACACCTACAACGCGGCCATGGCTGCCCAGCAGGCCCAGGTGCAGGCAAAATTGGGCGGCAACATTGAGGACACGGACGTCGATAACGCCGCCAATCTCTCAGATGTGCCGAAAACCTCCTATCTCGGTGCCGTGGCGATCCAGACCAAACGCTACGAACTCAACGCCCAGCAGGTCCCGGGGAACTTCCTCGTGCGTGACCAGAACACCGCGCCCCAAGCCCCGCGTAATGCCGAGGCGGCCATCTATGCCAAGCAGCTTGAGGTCGCCAAGCAGGCCATGACAAGCAATCCCGCCTTCATCTCTCATCTCGGCGCGGATGCACAGCAGGCGCAGGCCATCACCCGGGAGCTCAAGGAACTGAAGGACAAGGTGGCCCATTACGAAAAAGAGCAGGCCGGCCTGCAGAAGAACAAGCTAGGCTCTCTCGTCCGCAGTCTCGCCAGCGGAGGAACGGCCAAGCGCCAGGAATTTTATGGCGAAAAGAAATTCGAGGCCATGCAGCGCATCGGCCAGTTGCAAAAGCAGCTGGACACCATCGCCGAAAATGCCTTGAGCAACGAGCTCAAGACGGACGCACGCGCCTACGCTCGTGAGGCGGTGGCCAGTCATGCTGCGAAGAATCAGCCTGTCGCGGCGCAGAACAACGCCGTGCAGAATCAGCCCGTCGCGGTCCAGCCAAATCCTGCCCTCGCAGGCATGGTCCCGAACCACCCCGCTCCACCTCCCCCCGGCCAGTTCAATCATCCTCCGCCCTCAGACATGGCGCCCGCAGTCCCCAATCAGGACAATCTGGCCCAGGGCAACGACCAGCCCAAGGCGGCCAAGGCCAGGATCGCCGCCAAGAGCAAGGAAGGAGATCTCACCGTCAAGGCTGCCGACGACGAGTTGGTAGTCTCTGATCTGGAGGAGCTCGACGCCGATGTGGAGGTGGAAGTCGAAGTGCAAAAGGAAGGTCTGGCCAAAGCTCCCAGCGTGGCCGAGATGCTCAAACGCACCAACAGCGCTCCCCAGCTGGGCGGTCACAAAGCGGCCCAAGGAGTTGGCGGAGAAGAGCCCAAACCCGCAGGCAACAGCCTCCGTGCCAGCGGCAGCTGGCAGGCAGCCAAGCCTTCCGGGCCAAAGCCCGGAGGAAATTCCCTCACCAGCTCCCATCTTTGATTCCGCTCCGGCTCTTTGGGGCCCGTCATGTCACGCCGCGGCCACCGCATGCATGCGGTGGCAGGGGGGCGTCATGGGGTATGGCACGGCCTTTCCAAAGGGCTCCATTTCTTCTGCTCCTTGTCACATGGCATGGAGAAGTCGGCTACTTCGGTCCATGGAACACACTACCCAACCCAGCACCCCTTCACCCAAGCGTCTCTTGCTTGCCTTCATGCTCCTCCTCTTCGGCGCAGGCTGCCTCTTCCTGCTCTACCTGTGGTGGACACCACCCCTGAAAATGAACCGCAGCAAGGAGGTTACGAACAACGCACCCACACCGCCAGAACACTCGCGTTCAGACTATTCGGAAACCTCGGTGATGCGCGACCAATGCCGCAAAATCATCAGCGCCCTGCGTGACTTCCACTCGCACCAGCACGGCTACCCTTTGCCAGTCGGAACTGCGTTCGATGAGAAGACTGTCTATCCCATCAATCAGGCCATGGTCGCCGCCATTGCCGGTGTTGATGAGGGATTGAACCCCTCACAGGTCAATTACTTCAAACCTTGGGATCTCTCCGCCAAGACCCTGAAAGAACTCAAAGCCGCTCACTTCTTCGTCAGCTTTGACTTCAATGGCGACGGTCGCATTCCCAACCCTGCAGCACCTGACAAGAACATCCAGCAGGATGTCCTCGTCTGGCATGCCGGCAAAGACGGCAATCCCTCCACCTGGGAGGACAACGTTTTCGCCTGGCTCGCCGAGTAGCTCGCATAAATCCTCTAATAAAACCGCCCACCAAGCGGTCAAACCACCTCCCGCTACAGTAAAAGTTAAATGACACTCCTGTTCACCGGCATAAATTAGCGCCTCGCTCAATTCTCGTTTCATGGACATCCCCCCCTCCAGCAGTCCGGCAGCAGGCGCGGCAGAAGATTTTGATCAAACGATCAAGGTCCGCACTCCGGCGGCAGGCGCTGTCTATTTCAATCGCTACCGCCTGTCCCGCGTTCTGGGCCGTGGCGGCATGGGCGTCGTGTGGCTGGCTGACGACCTAAAACTTGAGAGGCCCGTGGCTCTGAAGTTTCTCCCCAGCCTCATTGGTCTCGATCCCTCAGCGGTCAAAGAACTCAAAACCGAGACCCGTCGTGGCCTCGAGCTTTCCCATCCAAACATCGTCCGCATCTACGACTTTGTGGACGATGAGGATGAGGCCGCCATCTCGATGGAGTTTGTGGATGGCAAAACGCTTTCCGAACTGCGTGCCACCACCGACCATGGAGTCTTCACCACTGAGCAGGTGGCCAAATGGCTCCCCGGCGTCTGCGAGGCGCTCGATTACGCGCACTTTCAGCGCAAGGTCGTCCACCGCGACCTCAAGCCCTCCAACATCATGGCCATGAGCCTGGATGACACGGCCAAGATCGCCGACTTCGGCATCGCCCGCAGCATCTCGGACACCATGCAGAGGCTCTCCATTTCCCAGCTCGGAGTCAGCGGCACCCTGCCCTACATGAGCCCGCAGCAGGCCATGGGAGAGCGCCCCGCCCCCACCGATGACGTGTACTCCCTCGGTGCCACGATCTATGAACTGCTCTCCGGCAAGCCGCCCTTTTATCGCGGAGACATCCCTTCCCAGCTCACCTCCAAAATCCCCTCCACCATGGGTGAAAGGCGTGAAGAGCTGGAGATCAAGGCCAGCGACCGCATCCCCAAGGAGTGGGAGGCCGTCATCGCCGCCTGTCTTCACAAAGATCCAAATCTGCGCCCGCCCAGCGCTGGCAAGCTCCTCGAGCTGCTCGGCTTAAAATCCAATACCAACGTCACCACCCAGCCCTTCATCCAGCCGAAGGTCCAGCACAAAAGCCGCACCCCGGTCTATGCCGCCGCTGCCGTGGCGGTGCTCGCAGCCGGTGCCGCGTTTTATTTTAAATCCACCACTCCCCAGCCTGCTCCTGCCGTGACGGCAGCACCTGCGGCTCCAACGCCGGACGCTGCCCCGCCCCCCTCCGATCCTGCTGCGCCAATGCTGGCGGCTGCACCTGCTGCTCCGGCGCCGGCGGTCGTCACTCCAGTCACACCTCCGGCAATTCCGGTGGCACCACCTCCTGCAACTCCTATGACGGCGGCAACACCACCCGCTCCTCCGGTGCCACCGGTGACGCAGGACATGCCTGCACCCGCACAACCTGCGATCGCCGCTGCACAGCCTCCTGCTACGATGATCCAGCCTCCCGTCTCGGAGCCCCCGGAAGGATTCTGGTCCATCGACCGCATTTTCCCTACCCCACCGCAAACCACCTACTCTGAGGCTGGTCGCCGTCACCTGCTCTATGAAGTGCAGCGCATTCTGAAAGAGAAGTCCCTCTACAGCTCCACCCAAGATGGCAAGGAGGGCAAAGGCACGCACAACGCCATCATTCTCTACCAGGCCAAAAACGGACTCCTTCCCAATGGCCTGCTCGATGGCCCCACCCTTGCCTCCCTGGCTTTGATGGACAAGCCTGATGAGCCGCAATGGAAGTCGCCTTCGTCATCCGTGGCCGGTTCCTCCTCCCGCAGAAAGTCCGCCCCCAAGGAAGAGCCCAATTTGTTTCAGCGTGCCGGCAAATCCATCGGCCGCTTCTTCAACCGGGACTAAAGTGCGCCGCTCGCCGCGGCAGCACTTCGTCACCCCCGCGCAGAGGCGGTGGTTGGCCGTGCAGCCTTCCACTCCTCCAGCCTGCGCTCCCACTCCGCCAGTTCGTGTTCGTCAGCCACGGGCGAATTCGCCTCCGCAGCCAGTTTCCAAAAGCTGATGAAGCTCACAAAAATGAGCCGTTCCTTCTCCGGTGGCCGTCCCGAGGAAGGTTTGTCGAACCACCCATCGGCGGCCGTTTCATACTCGGCCAGCGCTGCGGCAAAATCACTGCGGGCCGTGAGCAGATCTCCCAGACGCCTGTGCAGTTCCAGCAAACGCCAGTTCTCGGCTTTGGTCTTGCTGACTTCAGCAATCGCATCGCGCAAGACCGCCTCCGACTCACGAAACTGGCGCTTGATCCTCAGCGTTTCGCTCAGCGCGATCCAGGCGTCCGCCAGCCGCGATTCATGCCCTGCAGACTGTGCCATGGCCAGCACTCGCCGCGCAGCTTCCTCACCACCGGGGCACCCGGAAACCTTGCAGGCCAGCGTGGCATGTAAAATCAGGGCGTTAAGCAGTCGCGAGTAATCACCGCCGGCTTGCTCTTCACAAACTCGAATACGTTCGGCAGATGCCACCAGCGTCTGCTTGTAATGCTCCGGCCTGCCCGTCAGGTCCGCCATCATGGACATGAGATAAACCCGCGGGTCCGCCGTGCTGTCGTCAGCAGGCAGGATATCGAGAGCACGCTGCAGGACGGTCACGGCCTCAGTCTTGCGGCCTGCGAACTTCAGAATTTCCGCATGATCCCGCATCCACACGGCTTTCTCCGCAGGGTCGGAGTCATCCTTTGCAGCCACCACTTCGGCCATCAGCGCCGCCGCATCCTGCCGCTGGCCGCAGCGCGAAAGCGCCCGCGCCAGTTCCTTGCGCACCCGCAGGATTTGATCGCGCACCTGCCCCTGGTTTATCGGCAGCGTCTGGTAACCTGCCAGCGCCTCACGCAGGGCCTTCACCGCCTTTTCCGGCTCACCCTCTCCTAAATACCTCCATCCCAAGGTGTACAGGGCATGCAGTGCGGCCTCAGAATTCTCTCCCTCGGTCTGTTTCAGCAGTTCCCACTGGCGCTGCAGCCAGGGCTGAGCACGCGCGGACTCTTCCAGCGCCATATAGAGATGGGCCAGTTGCTCCGCGAGCTGCGCTTCAGCTCGGGGCTGTTGCGCAAACCGCGCCATGCCCTCGGCATATTCGTCTGCCAGCTTGCGCAGCAGCTGCGTGTTCATGCCTGCGCTCACATGCTTGCGCGCGTTGTTGATCAGGTCTTTCAGCTGTGCGCCGACCTGCAGCGCTAGGTCAGCCTTGCTCCGCGCCTCCAGCATCTGGCGCTGCACCTCCTGCCGCTGTACTTCCTCCCGCTCCAGCGCCCACCAGGTGGCCACCATGCCTCCAGCCAGTGACACCGCCACCGCCGCCGCTGTGCTCACCGCACCGCGATTTCTCACCAGCCATTTTTTAAGTTGATACGTGATTCCAGGCGGCCCGGCGGACACGGGCTCATCGCGCAGGTAGTGCTGCACATCCTCCGCCAGATTCAGCACCGTGGGGTACCGCAACTCACGGTTCTTCTGCAAAGCCCGCAGCGCGATCCAGTCCAGTTCACCGCGCAGTTCCCGTGAGAGTGCTCTGGCATTGGAACAAACCGGCTTCGGCAGCCGCAGCACACGCTGGCTGGGCATTTCGGTTTCGTTGTGGCGCACCTGCTCCAGCAGTTCGGGCAGCGGCGGTTCATGGCCCTCTTCAGCGGGAATCGGCGTTGTACCCGTCAGCAGTTCATACAACAGCACCCCCAGTGCATACACGTCCGTACGGATGTCCACATCCTCGCCGTTCAGTTTGGCCTGCTCAGGACTCATGTAGCGCGGAGTCCCCAGCACCATGCCGCACAGGGTCGCATCCTCTCTTCCTGCCAGATCACCTTCCAGCGCCTTGGCGATCCCAAAATCAATCACTTTCACCAGCGGCCGGCCATCCACTTCCACCACCATCACATTCGAGGGCTTCAGATCCCGGTGCAGAATGCCGCGCTGATGCGCATGCTGCACTGCCATGCACGCCTGCACAAAGATTTCCAGCCGTTCCCTCACCGGCAGCTTCCGCTTCTGGCACCACAGCGTGACGGCGGCGCCTGACACCACCTCCATCACAAAATACGTTCTCCCATCCGGCAGTTCTCCCGCATCAAATATGGCGGCGATGTTCGGATGCTCCATCCGCGCCAGCACCTGATGCTCCCGCTCAAACCGTGCCGCCACCGGCTGCGTCAGCAGTCCAGGGCGGACGATCTTGATCGCCACATCCCGCTTCACCGGCTCCGTCTGCTCGGCACGCCACACCTGTCCCGTTCCACCTTCACCAAGAACAGAGCGCAGAATGTAGCGCCCCCCGATGATCTCCCCGGCCTGCTCAGGACTCTGCAGACACTTCGGGTCCATGGAGTCCATGGTCGTCACGTCGGCCATGGCCAGATCAAACAACCCGGCTTCAGACTTGCGGTTGGGAGGTGTTTCGCTCGTGGTGGCCATGCGGTTCCGGTTCAAAGAGTGCGTTGCGGTAGCTCAAATGTCATCGACATCATACGCAATGAATGCCGATGTTCACCAGTTGTGCTCTAGGTGGGATTCGAGTCCGCCCCAAGGGTTTCTGAGTTGACACTTCTTGCATTAACGAGACTTGACCACACCGCACTTAATTTCTCCAAAATGCTTGGTTCAACAGCAATTCCACGGGCGGCGCTTTATCGAGGTGCACGCCACCGACCATTCCTGCCGAAGTCCAAGGCAGCCCCCTGATGGGGCAAACACATGATCGCCACCGGGCACAAAAGAGAAGCCTGGCTTCCACATCTTTGCACGCTTTCGCCTCGATGGCATGTCGTCGAGCTCAGATCGCAACCACACTTATGCATCAGCATTGTGGCGCCTTGTCTTGAGATCAAGTATCCGCTCTCCAGCAAATCACGGGCGGTACGAATGTCCGCGCCCGGTGACAGGGTCAATCTGCACCGTATAGTAATCAGGAGGCGCCTTGGAAAGATCTGCTTTGTAGCTCTTGGTGGAAATCAGAGTGAGATAAGCGGTGCGCAGCGGCACCCGCAGACTCGTGGAACCATTCGGATAAAAAATGACCCGATAATACGTCGCGTTAAGCGACTTAAAGGGATTCTGCGTGGCCTGCCCCGTGCTGAGCGGCGTCTGATTGGTGCTGAACATGGGAGAGAGAGCTCCTTCAACAATCACCACGCTCAGCTTGTTCCAGTAAACGGGAGGCTCCAGCTGCGTGACCTGATTGGTCGCAGGATTGTAGGATATCATCTGGATGGCATGGCAGCCTTGAACGTTGTCCTCGCTGTAGTAGTAGAAATCCAGGCCGACTGGGCGGTTCTCTGTCAGAGATCGCTGCTGGGCCATGGCGAGCTTTTGCATCAGGGTGTCTCCTGCAGACGTGAGATTGGCGGACTGCAAGGCACCCAGAGTGTAAGGCGTGGCCACGGCAATCAGCATGACCATGATGGCAACAACGATGACCAATTCCACCATGCTGAAGCCGGCAGGATGAGAATGCCTGCCCAAGCGGGAGGACGAATGTTGAGCTGGAAAGATTGTTTTCATCGGAGAAGGCCCCATTTCGAATTACGCATGCTGATGGTTGTGGAAAAAACCTGATAGTTGAGCTGCTCGGCGCGGAGCTTTGTCGCCAGGTTCTTGAGATCCTGCTGCTTGTTGTCCGCCAAAGTGAAGGCCCCGGGGGGAATCAGCTGAGGCATGGTGTCAGGATACTTCAGCGCCAGTTTTCGGGCGGAGGCTTCATCAATGGCCACCAAGGTGACCGCCACTCTCGGAGGCAGCATATGCTGCGTCCCCTGCGGACTGTCGGTGGTCACATTGAGAAGCTGCGTGGAGTCATAGGCATAATTCGGCGCGATCCACCACGGGGTGGTCTTTTTTAAAGCCGCGTCATCGGCGGTCACCTGAGGGGAAATGATCAGGGCGAGAATGTTTTCCGCGATGGGCCGGGTGTCCGCAGGCGTGGTGAGAGTCTCAGCGGCGGTGATGACGCTGGCGGGCGCCTTGAGGAACCACTGGCCCGGTTTGACCGAATAAACCGTGTTCTCCTCCGCCGTCGGACGGTATTCCCAGAGCCTGAAGCGCATGCTTTGGGTGGTCACATGCTGGGGACGAAAGGCATCATTGCCGGTGTACATGATGAAGTAACCCCGTCCACACAGAAGCCGGTTGAGTCCCTCGTATCCCACCCGGTCACTCAGACCCAGACGCGCCTGAAAAAACATCGCCTGAGTCACGAGCTGCGATGCCTGCGCTCCGGGAAGCAAGGTCTGAGCCTGGCCGGTCACAAACTGGAGTTCCGACTGGCGGATGTATTTTGTGGGAGACTGACTCTGCGATGTAGGAATAGTGGGCTTGTCCCCGGTGTTGTATTGATAGGCCTGGTAGGTGTTTAAGATGGCCTGGCGGAGATTTTCCGTGATGCTGTCAAAGGCCATGCGAGCCTCGCGAAACTGCTCGACGCGTGCCACACCACGCTTCCACGCACGCTGAGTCAGGCCAAGCACCTGAACCGAGACCAGCAGGATGATCGAAAGAATCACCATGGAGAGAGACACTTCGATCAGGGTGAATCCATGCCGCCGTTGTTTGAGATGGAGAGGTTTCATAAGTCAGAATGTGGATTGCAACTGGCTGCGGCCTCAGTCCCCCATCTTGGCGATGAGCGTGTTGGCGGAAGTGATGCGCAGAGGGGACGCTGAATTGAAATCGAAGGAAGGGTCGGCCGATGTGGCGATGCAGATTTTCACCCGTCGCAAGTAGGATTCTGCCGCGCTGTTTCCGCTGCCGCTTGCGCCTGCGGGAAGATAAACATCCAGCGGCTTTTGCGGCACATAAATCGAGGCCACAAAAGCGAGCGAGGAGGCAAGGTCTTCCTGACTCGTGTTGGCCACAGTCAATTCCCGTCCCTCATTCGTGAAGTAGCGCAGCGGCCCGTAGCCCGTCCACGTGATCCTGTTCCAGGCCATGGACTGCATCTCGCCACTGAGCTTCAGCATGATTTTGGATCCCACAGACATCTCTGCTGAATTGCGGGCCATGTTGATTCCCTGCGGCAGCAACCCCAGCAAGGTGAGGAAGCCCAGCGCGGCGATGGCGACCGCGATGGTCACCTCCACCAGCGAAAAGGCGGCTGACAGGCGGCTGACGCGCCGGATACAGCGCTTGCTTTTGGCCATTGTTTTCATGAGTTCGATGTGGTGTAGGGTTCAAGGATCAAAACGTTTTTGCGAAAGGACGCGGAAGCGGTGCAGATCATCCAGGGACGGTTTGGAAAGCGGATTGCCGGTGGCGTAATCAAGGTTTTTGGACTTGTCCAAAGCCGGGTCATTGAAGTCGAGATAGCGCTCAATCACCGCCGAACCACGGTACTCGGAGCCGATGGTGTCAACGCCGGTGACAAACTGCGCGGGATCCGCCGAGCGCGCTTTTCGGATGGTCTGAATGCGCATGTGGATCTGGTAGGTGTTGGAGCGCGTGGTGAGACGCGGATACATGTTGGTGTAGGGGCGCTCCTTGAGATTGTCGGCGGTCAGAGCGTGGTTCTCCCAGAACGCCAGAATGCTGTTGCCAGTGGGCTTCAGCAGTGCGCTGAGAGTCGTCGGCCAGCTGGTTGGCACGAGGCTGTCGGAGCTATTGATGGGTTTTGGCAGGAGATACATCTCGCAGATCTGCGCAGGAGAAATGAAGGCGAACCCGGAGCTGAAGCGCTCGTCGAACAGCTTCAAAGTCGCATCAATGTCGATCTGCCGGTGCCAGTATTTGTTGCCCTGCGCACTGGTGTCCTCTTTCCAGAACCAGGACTCCGTCTGATTTGCCGGTGCACCGCCAGGACGAGTGAGATAGATGTTGGCATCTTTGACCGGCACGGCTGTGATGAGCTCGCTTTTCATGATGGCCGCCAAGCCTGTGGCCCGGCGGATATGGCGGAAGGGGGCCATCTGATAGTTGAGATTGATCTTGCCGGCCGAAGATCCCGGCTGGCTGATGACATAGGGCTCGACCATGGGCATCCAGAAGAAGTCCATGAAGAGATAGTCGGGCGGATCGATGCCCTGGATGGGCAAGCCGGTTTTGCCGTAGCCTTTGAGCAGCTTGGGGGCGCCGATGTGAAACTGCTGCCCCTGCTTGCTACTCCACGTTTGTGGACGGAACAGCAGGGTGCGCCATGGCTCACGGCGCATGCCCCCTGAACCACCAGAGTCCTGCACGCCCGTGGGCAAAGAACCAAACATCCCCGGCGAAGACACCTGCCGGTTGGGTGAAAAGTACGTTGAGCCCCCGAGCCAGGACACCCAGGAATTGGAGAAGTAGGGCACCAGTTGCTGGCCATTGGTGGCAGTCACGCTGTAGGTGTTGCCCTCATCCGGTTTGTTGATGTAGGCCCCGTCGGTCTGGTTCGCGATGCCACGGTCAAAGTCGCCATACTTCTGCAATCCGGCTCCAGTGGATGCAGTGTAAGGATGATCAGGCAGGAAGCCCGCATTGTAGGGGGCATCTTTGACCAGTCGCCAGCCTTTTTTATCCTCACCGCGGTCAAGACCGGGGCCCTGGCTCCAGTTGGCGAGGACGATGTTGTGAGCGAGACGCTGCTTGCCGTACAGCCGGTGCTGTTCGAACTCGGTGGCGGGCACTACATACTGGCCCATGGTCAGGCGCGGATCTCCGTGGCGCAGCACCAGAGATTGCAGGGTGTCATCAGGAACCACCAAATTGCCTCGGTAATAGGTGCCCCCAAAGGGGACATCGCCATAGTTTCCGATCTCATTGCCTATGTAGCGGAACCTGCCGCCCATGCGGGAGGAGGGAACAGCGGCGATCTTGCTGATATGACCCGTTTTGTCGCGCCCAAGGGCACCGTCGGAATGAAAGGCCCACCAGTAAGGGGCAGGCACAGGCTGGTGCACCCAGATGGAGCCATCCGAATTGGTGCCATAGGTCGTGTCCTCACTTTTGGTCGCCAGGAAAGGGGACGGAAACTGCGCAGCCGGGAAAGAAAAGTTGAAAGTCTGCAGCACCTGGGGGTTGGCATCGTTGCTGAGGATTTTCACGACCACGGTGCCACCGGAGAATGGAATCCGTCCGTTATCGCCGCCCGCAACGTCGATGAAGTCGCTGACAAGATTGTACTGGTTGCAGTTCTGCAGCGCCCCTGAGCGGTTGGAATAATAGGAATAGTGCACACCGCCGCTGTAGGGCGCCTGGCTGTCATTCGCTGGTATGTTGGTGTCATCGAAAAATATGCTGCCGGCGGTGTAGCCATTTACTCCTCTTCCCACGGCGGGTAGCTTGCGCTCCTGCAGGAAGGCACGATACGAAATCGTGCCGCCGCGCTGGTAAACGCCCCAGGCGTTGCTCATGTGCTTGAACGGGCGGACCACCGTGATGCCATTGTTCACGGGGAACATGCGTTTGCCCCCGGCCATCAGCGAACTCGCGTCGATCTCGATGGCGATGTCAGGATTGATCAGCGCCCATCCGGCCGAAGGGGAGAACCATTCCAGCAGGAAGGTGGCCTGCACGCGCTTCACGCCGTTCGCCAGCGGGGTGTCAGTGTCCAGCGTCCAGTTCCAGTTCATGGGGTTGTAACCGGGGTGCCCTGTCTGGTCTCCATTGTGGCCTTCGAGTTGATGAGTGGTAGGATATCTGGTTTTGTAGAATCCATTGGAGGGCTTCTGATTGTTGGCGCTCAGGGGCGGGAAGTTGGAATACCAGTTAGCCGAGTTGTCCCATCCCAGCACGGTGTCGCTGCCACTTCCACGCCAGGTCGGCGGCGTGTAGCCGGGCGCTGATTTGGGCGTGATTTTGGGAGCACTGACTCCGCCCGCCTGGTTGGTGCCCTGCGCACAGGCAATGAAGTGCAGGCCAGCTTCGCTGATGGTGAGAAAGCGGCCCATGCCGCGGTACACCTGGTCCTTGCCTTTCGGCATCACGGTCGGCATCACCTGGCCATGACCAGGGAAGCTGTTGCCGTTCGAATCACGCATCGGCGTGAACGTCCCGGCCGCCATGCCGGCGGAACTGGATGTCGTCCGCGCATCCGGCAATCCGGTGATCGATGGATTGGCCCCGACATTCCGCTCCGCGATGTTGTCATCGTACAAATTGGTGCAGCGGATGTAGTCGAAGATTTCCACCAGGATCTGCTGGCGGTTGTCGCCGTATTTGGTGAGGAAGGAGGCATTGGAAGCGCCAAAGCCCGGAATGGGCTGGCCCGTCAGATTCATGAGATAGGTGAAGAGCTGGGTGTTGCGGGGAATGCTGGAGAGCTCTGTCTGGCTGCGGGGATCCTGCCGGGTGAAGAAATAATCTTTCCCGGCGATTTGGGCGCAGTTCACGATGGAGTTGTCAAACACCGTGCGGGTGCGTGTGGAATTGGTGCGGTTCACCGGCCACATGCTGATCTTGGGATAACCAAACGGATTGGCCTCGGACGCACGGCTGCGCGTGGTCAAAAACGGGCGCAGACGCTCCACCACCTCATAGTTTTGCAATCCCGCCCAGATCTGGTTCGTGCCGAGATTGATCTCATTGCGCTGGCCGTTTCCTTGCGGGGTGGACCGCAGCAAAAATTCATCCACGCTGGGAAACAAGCGCTCGCCAAGGGCGTCCTGCACCGCCTGAAAGTTGGTTGGGGAGAAGGTGTGATTGACCGGCACGAGCACGGAACCCGCCTTGGAGCCGCCGGGGAGGATTTTGGGCATGAGGTCATAGATCGCCTCCTTGTAGGCGAGCGCCTTGGCGAAGGCCGTCGTGTCTGTGACCAGCGGATTCATGTTCTGGCCGGGAAACAGCACCGTGCTCATGCAAACCGTGGCCGGGTGGCCGGGGTAGCGCTGATACTCATAGGCCATGGGTTGATACTTCGCCCACTCGCCATCGCGCTCATGAAACAGCCGGGGGGTGTCCCAGGGGGTGCCTTCACCTGCGGTGTTGATGTTGATCTTCGTGGATTCATCATCCGTCCAGAAGGCCACGCGGGCGATCATGGGATTGTCCCGGGTGGCAGTCTGCCCACCGCCGCCGCTGCTCACAAATTTTCCAGTATTATCAAGATAGCCCAACGTGCCATCTTTGAGCATGTAGAGCCACTCCACCGGCATGGGCACACGCTGCTGGGATTCATCACCCCCGCTGGTCGGCGCCACCACTCCATCCAGAGTCGGGCCTGAGGTGCCATTCGCAAAGGTGGAGTAGCTGAAGCCCTCGACGGAACGGCTCGCGGTCTGTGAATAGGCGCGTGGATCGATGATCGGGAAAAACATCCGGGGTGGCCCGGTGGGGGAGCTCGGGTTCAGGCGGGCGACAGGCTCGTTGAGGTCCACATATTGCGCAGGCTTCTTGTCCCAGTCTGCCGGCGGTGTGTCTGCCGCGATCTCCGTCTCGGTCGTCGCCACCATTTTGCTGTCCGAATAGAGCTTGAGCCCGCGCAGGAGAGTGCCGTCCTGCTTGTATTGACGGATCATTCCCGGCTGGGAAGACCAGATTTCGACCCCCGAAGCGGCAGTGTCCTGGTGCACCCCCTGCTGGATCTGACTGATGGCCAGATTGATGACGGAGTCGGCATGCAACTGCCCTTTGGCGATCTCCACCTGCGCCACGGTGGAGTTGTAATCAACGCGCGTGGCGCTGAGCAGTGCGGTGAGAAGCACCATGGCCAATGCCAGCACGCTGAGCACTGTGATGAGAGCCACCGCACGACGGCGGCGCAGCTTGCTGCCAGAGGCCGCAACACTTCCTTGCGATGATATACTTTGTATGGATGATGTATTCATGATCTGGACGGATTGGCTGCGAGCGATTTCACAGCAGTTCTTTTGTTTGACTGCATTTTGTCCGATTGGATTATTTTTGCCTATGGGGCCGTGGTTGAGGCATGTGTGCGTCCTGAGCGTGCAAACCTGCCAAGCTTCATTTTAATTTTGGATACAGCTTTTGCTTACCTTCACGTTTTTGACCGCCCCGGCCGATGTTTCCGCCTTCGTACGGACTCATTGTGATGCAGATGCCTGCATCTCAGCGCCTTCCTCTTTCAGAACTCTCTTAGCAGGATGCTCACTCGGAAAATAAAATATCCGCAGCCTGCAGCGATACCCCCCTGGCTTTACCATGTATCATCATCCCCTGCGACTTTATACCAGCGCGCCCACCCCTGAATGCACAAGAAAAAAGCCTGCGGGCGCATGATCACTCATGTGCCCGCAGGCTTGTCCAACGCTGCCTCAACAACCAGCTGCAACCCCAAGATTAAGATCAACGACGGCGGCGATGGCCGCAGAACAGGGCGGTCAGGCCGAAGAGCAGCAGCATCATCCGCCCGGGCTCGGGAACCACCACGATAATGCCATAGCTGGAGAAGAGGCTCGTGTCGTAAAACAGCCCGGAGAGACTTAGATCAGGCAGCTCCAGATCTCCCAGCAGACCGCCACCGCGATGATTGAAACCATCACTCCCTAAATTAAAGCCGTTGTTCGTCAGGCTGGACCAGTCGATCAGATTGAACACATCCCCCATCACCGGCTGGTAATCCGTGCCACTGCTGGTAAATGCGACATGACCTCCTGCATTCAGGGTGACGAAACCGGTGACCACGAGGCGGTCATGATTGCCGCCGGTCTGCGTGTCATAGAAGCTGCCCTGCGAATTGAGATAGGTGCTTAAATCCCCCGCCCCCATGTGCATCGAGATGTTGGCGGCGTCATTATAGTCAGCCCCGTTGGCGGCACCCATCTGCAGGGTCAGACGATTCACACCGCTGGTGCTGCCCGTGAGCACAACGTTGCCATCCACGGTCAGCACGCCGATGCGGTCTCCCGCAGTGCCGATGCTGGATGGGGCCGAAGACATGCCGGGCCGCAGGACTCCGGCCCCGCCATTGGTGCCGACGATGAGACTGCCAGCTCCTGTCACCACGGTGCCGGACCCGCTGACGGGCCCGTCGAAGGTCATGTCCACCGCATTGGTGTTGGAGAAGTCAAACGTGGCTCCATTGTTGACTTCGATCCAGCTGGTGCCAGACACCGCCCCGTCTCCCGCAAGCGCCAGTGTGCCTTCGGTGACGGTGGTCTTGCCGGTGTAGGTGTTGTCACGGGTGAAGGTCACCGTGCCGGAGCCCTGCTTGTTCACGCTCAGCACATCCCCAGGAGAAGCTTCAGAGATGACGCCGGAGATCACCACACCCTTTTCACCGCCCCCTGCATCATCATTCGAGGAGGAAACGAGTGTCAGCTCGCGGATGTTGTCCACGCCCGGAAGGGTGGAATGCTGCAACGTCACATTGCCAGCGAAGTAAGTGGTGCCGCTGGTGAAGGTGCCGCCAAGGGTCGTGCTGCCGCTGCCGTTGGTGTCGTTGATGTCGATGTCATTGAGAATGTCCATGCCACCATTGGCGGCCAGCAGGGCCAGGTTGGCGTCCGCAATGTCCTGCAGCCAGTGCACCGGATCTGTCGTGGCGGTGTTCACGCTGGCCACATCCGAAGAGGCCTGGAAGAACTGTAGCCCCGCCTGCGTCAGACCACCGGTGATGGCGATGCTGGAGCCATAGCGCATTTCACTCGTGGTATCAAAGTCAGCCACGCGCACCAGGTTCATCTGGCCGCAGCTGCCATCCACGCTCACGACCTGATAGACTCCATTGTACTCGGGGTGGTCGCTCTCGTTCTTCACCAGAATGCGCTTGCCCACGTCCGCAGCCGTGATCGTCACCCCATCCACCACGGCATTGACATTGAGGAAGGCTCCGCTGCCCGCTCCGCTGGCGCCATTGCCCACGGGATCAAAACTGCCGGTGGTCTTGGTGATGAGCGAGCTCGTCGTTGCCAGATAGGCGCTGTTCAGGTCATACCGCGTGTCTCCCAGCTCCACCACGGTGGAGGAAAGAGCGTAGTTGTCGAAGATGCTGATGGTGCCATGACGGATCACGGTGCCTCCGTCGATCGCGCTGCCGGCGGTGCCAGCAATGCCGTAGCTGTTTGACGCATGGAGCTCCACCGTACCAGCTCCAATCTTGACCACATTCGTCACAGCATTGCTCCCTGCATTGTACACACCATCCCCAAACTTGAAGATGGAGGTTCCATCTGCCTCAAAAAACACATTGGTCGAAATATCCTGATAAAGGGACACCGTACCGCCCGTGCCAAAACCGTAGGTTCCACTGGTCTCGCGGGTGCCGATCACCACGATGCCTTCGTCGTTGCCATCAAAAGAATTCATGTTGACGGGGTTCACCACGTCGGTGGCGGTGCCCGCAAGCAGCAGCTCCACTTTGGCATCCAGCGGATGAGTGCCGACAAAAGTGACGCCTCCCAGACTGATGGTATTGCTGACATCCCCAAAGGCGCTGTTATTGCTGCCAATGAGGGCCCCCTGAACCACCGCCAGATTGCCAGAGAAGGTGTTCACCCCCGAGAGGGTTTGCGCGCCGCCGCCGACCTTGTTGAGGCTTCCAAAACCGCTGATGACCCCGGCAAAGTCCGCATCAAACGTGTTGTCTTTACCGATGCTCAGCGTGGACTGATCAATGTTCACCGCAGAGCCTGCTCCACCTGCGAGAGAACCGATGGTGACTTCGAAGCCACTGCCAGCCTCCGCCCAGTAAGGACTGAGAGTCGCACCGCTGCTGACGATGAAACGAGAATTCGGCGAGAAGGAGTTGTTTGATCCGGCATACAAGGTGCCTTCCTGCACCAGCGTGTTGCCGGTGTAGTTGCTGAACGCGTCAGCAACAGCGCCACCCCCCGTGGATGCTCCAAAAACGGTGTCTCCTGCACCGGTTTTCACCACGGTAAGCGCCGCAGAGCCTGAGCCGAAGATCCCTGAAGCCATACCGTCACGCAAGCCGACTCCGACGTCCTGATAAGACGGCCCCGTTTGTGTGCCCGAATCAAAAGTGATCGTCGCCGCAGTGTCAGAGGCGTTTTCGATGCCCGCAGAAGTCGCCAGACCAGTCCCTCCAGTGAACAGGAAATTTTTGGTGAAGGTCATGCTGTTTCCAGCGAGCTGCAGGGTGCCATAGTTACGGAAGCCGATCGAGGCACCGGTTCCAAATACCGTCACTTCGCTCAGTCCGGCCTGGTCGCCGACACGCAGAGTGGCATTACGCCCCGGATTGAACGTGATGCCGTTGTCATTGCCGATGGTGATCACCCCGCTGTATCCCGAGTTGTTTCCGCGCATCCAGACGGTGAAAGTCGCGTTGTTGGCCAGGGCTCCAGCATTGTTACCATCAAGGTAGAGGGCGTTGGATCCGATGATACTCCCTGTTATGTCAAAGACCGTCTGCTGCACATGGCCTGTGAGGCTGGCATCCAGGTTGCTGGTGTCCTCATAATAGAAGCGGACATAGCTTGATGAGCCGCTGCCCACGTTGATTTCATTGGTAAAATGAATCATGCCGCCGGTGGGCAGATAGCCTGCAGCGATGCTGACCAGCTGCTTGATGTTATCCCGCACAATGATGTCACGGTTAACGGTCAAGTCCATGTTCGGCGCATCAATGCCAACCGTGTTGTTTCCATAGTAACGGTTTTCGATGCGCATCTGAATCGAGGAAGTCTGGACCCCCGTCGAATCACCAAAGTAAATCTTGCCGGTCGGGTTGAAAATCGCGCCGGAGTTCATCTGCAGGCCAACAAAGCCATCCTGGATGTCGAGATCCCCTGTCCACTCATGCATGGGGGTGTAGAAGCGGAGGTTGCCGTCGCCCAGCTTGATGATGTTGCCGGTGCCCATGATGCCGCCCTCATTGGGATTGATGAGAAATTCGGAGTTGCCGGTGCTGCCGGCATCGCCATAGCGGTTGCCCTGGGTCTGGAAGGTCAGATCACCGATGATGTTGAGAATGCCGTCAAACGTGGGCTGACGCTGGGTGCTGCCGTCGAACAGAATCTGATCACCCGCCTGCTCCCCGATCTGGAACCACTCGCGGAAGCGCAGCTGCCCGGTGCGCGAAGCATCGCGAACCATGGAGAACTCAACCGTCACGTTGTTCTTGATGATGGTGCCATCCGCCCAGGACTGGGTGGTGCCGAATGGAACATACTGGGCATTGCTGTTGCCCTTGCCCTGGATGTCCACGCGCAGGGCGTTGACCCCGTCTCCGAGAATCGTCAGGCCGGTGTAATTATTCACCAACCCCAGCAAATCTTCCGTGGTGCTGTTGAAGAATCCACTGCGGTCGCCGAACTGAACGGTGCCTGAGCCCACGATCTGCAAGCCGCCGGCGTTGGGATTGTTCGTGCCGTAGGCGGCGATGATGTTGTTGGTCTCAGAAGAGATCTGATTCGCCGCCCCACGGATGACCAGGGTGCTGCCAGCATCCGAGACACTGATGATGCCGTTGTTGCCGCCGAGCGTGATGTGCTGCGTGAGCGCCGCGCTGGTGGAGCCGATCTCCGAATAATTCAGCGTGCCACCGTTGAGCAGGAAGCCGGAGGTGGAACCAAACGCCCCGACATTGTTGATCGAAACAACAGCCGATCCAGTGATATGGGTGGCTCCGGTGTAGGTGTTTGCGGGGGTGTAGGAAGTGGTGGAATAGGTCAGATTGTTGGTGCCGACACCGGTCACCAGTTTGGTGAGCACAAGAGTCGTTCCATTGGTGATGCTCAGAATCTTGGTGCCTGCGGCGATGTTCGCCCCGCTCACATCCATTCCCGCCGTCAGTCCGGCCGTGCTGCCCACAGTGACGGTGTAGGAATTGTTCACCGTGGTGCTGCTGACCACAGAACTGCTGATGCTGCTCGGTGAAGTGAAGACCAGCTCGCCGGTGCCGGTGAACACGACGTTCTGCGCGCCCGTGATGCTGCCGTCAAAGTTGACCTCGCCGGTGGCGTAGTTGTGGATCAGCAAGTCGATCCCGCTGCCGGCGGTGGTCAGCCCCACGCCTGCGGCGATGGGGGTGCCCGTGGTGTAGTTGCTGGTGATGAGAAGGCCGCCTTCATTCAGAACGAGCGTGCCGCTGGTGATCGTGCCCGCCGCCGTGTTGAAGCGGATCGAATTCGTGGCCGCAGCGGTGAGCCCGGCGCTCTGGACGTCCGTCTGCAAACCGGCGCCGAAGCTGTTCGCGGAGTAGCCGGTGTAGGCGACGACGTTGCCCGCGGCATCCGTCGCCGCCCAGTCGGTGGCGAAGGCGGTGTTGGATGCATTGGCACCATAAGTCGCGTAGGAACCGATGCGTGCTTTGCTCTTCATGGCGGCATTGGAGAAATTAATGATGCCACCGCCGATGGACTGGAAGTGGATGGTGCCGGCCGCCGCACGGGTGATGGACGAGCCCGCAATGCTGAGCGTGCCAAAGCTGCTGACGCCATTGCCGATGACGGCGATCGCGTTGCCGCCCTGGTTGATCTTGAGGCTGCCGAAGTTTTCCGCGAACGAGGCACCGCTGCCATCCATGGCAAGGGTGCCGCCCGCGAGAGTGAGGTAGGCACCATTGCCCACACGACGGTTCAGATTGGTGTCATAACCGGCCAGGGCAAGAATACCGCCCATCACGTTCACGCCTTCCACCGTGCTGTCTCCTGCACTGGAGCCGAGAAGATTGACCTGCCCGCCGCCCTGCTTGGTGATGGAGGAGCTCACAAGGCTGCCACCGTCCACCAGATTCACATTGAGGTTCACTGTGCCATGCGTGGCGGCAAACAAGCCGAGGTCACGGGTGTAAGCCGTGGTCGCCTGCGTGAACAGGATGCTGCCGTCTCCAGTTCCGAAGCTCACTGTGCCGGTGGTGTTCACACCACCGAGGGTGGTGTTGCCGGTGGTGTTGCCTTCGCCGTAAACATAATTGCCGGCAATGTTGTTCGGATCACTGGTATCCACCCCGACCTGCCAGGACTTCAGGTTGAAATTCGCGCCAGAACTGAGCAGGAAGAAAGACAGGTTCGCCGCACCGCGGCCGTTGTCTGACGTGAGCGATCTGCCGCCCATCTGCAGGCCGATCATCGGATTCAAGGGGGCGGAGTTCACTGTGGCGGCGGCGGCGGCGGTGTAGAAATCGCCGTTGCCGGAGAAATAAAGCGCTCCACGATCAATGTTGATCCGGCCTGCGGCGTTGTACTGCTGGCCGATCTGCACCGCTGATTCATCATTGTTGGCGGTGACTTCCATGCGCAGAACCTGTGACTGGTTGTAGATGTCGATCGGGCCTGTGAGCGCACCTGCCGCATTGTCCTGCACCACGCCGTTGAGATAGAGCAGGCCGAAGGCGCCGGTGTAGGTGCTGAAGATGCGGGAGTCGGTGCGTGCGCCGTAGCCGATGGCGGTGGAGCCGCCGTAGATGTTCCCATCAATACTGGCAAGACCGGTGGTGTTGCTGAAAATGCGCGGGAGGAAGCTGCGGGCATAGGCGGTGGCACCGCCGGAGTCCACATTGTCGATGATGATATTGCCGGCCCAGACAGAATTATTCTCAATCTGGAGCGCGTTGTTAACGCCGCCGATGGCGCCAATGTAGAGATCAACCCCGGTGATGCGTGAGCCGAGTCCGAGCACAAGATTGCCGTAGCCGGTAACCTGCAGCTGAGGGCTGGATCCAAGCGCCTTGTCATGGCGGACATAGAGATTGCCATAACTCACGGTGGTGAGTCCCGTGTAATAGTTGGGTGCGTCCAGGAACAGCGAAGCACCGCCGGACTTTACCAGGCCGGTGGCATTCACGATGCTGGAGTTCATGTAGAAGTAGTTGTTGTCGAAGTCTGTCGCCCTGTAGGCGTTGATGGCGTCCGTGGTGTTGTAGTGCGCCCAGATGCTGCCGATGTTGAACTGAGCCTCCATGCCGTTGAAGTCCGTGGAACCACCGTTGAGGGAACTGCGGATGTCCATGTTGTTGTTCGCGTTGTAGGCGGTGCCCTGCATGTTCTGCACGCCGGTGTTGTACATCTGAATCATGCCGGAATTGATCCTGAGCGTTCCGCCGTCTGCGATGATCAAGGAAGTCCAGTTGCCGTTGCCATTAACCCCGCTGCCGAAAGATTCAGACGCAAAGGTCAGGGAGTTGACGACCATGGTGATGCCGCTGGGCAGCGCACAATCCGCAGCCACCGAGCCCAGCGTGAGGAGGGAGTTTTGGCGGCTGGTAAATTCATTGACCCCGAGGCCGTCACTGGTCACACCGACGATCTTGAGGTTCTGATCAGCGCTGATGCCCTGGTCCTCCAGCTTGATGGAGGTCGTCTGCGCGGTGTCCGGATTTCCCACGACCTTGTATTCTGAATCAAGCAACGGACGCAGAAAGTGGTCGCCCGCGCTGTTGGTGTCCACAGTCACCAGACGATTGGCAATGTAGTCTTCATTGAAGATGCTGCCCGTCCCCGCCAGATTGAACCAGTTAGGGCGCACACCGCCAAAGAAGCCGACGGCGACGGCGGCGTTGCCATTGCTGCCATCCCCCGTGCCGCTAAGAGTGGGCAGCACATCCACCTGAACCACGGCGATGTTCCCATTGGCATTAGACGGCACGGCGGCGTTGAAATTCTTGTCGGCAAAGGAGGTGCCGGGATCAAGCAGACGCAACTGCACGCTGGTGCCGGGATTTCGCACGATCTCCGTGTAGTGGAAGCCCACGTATTCTCCTTTCAGCACCGGCACACCGCCAGCGAGCGTCGCGCCCATGTCGAACTCGATGCCCAGTTGGCCGGCCATCACATTGGCGGCGCCCAGCTTTTCGATGCCGGAGAACACGCCTGCGGATCCTTCAATGCGCATGCGGACGTAGCCGTTGGTGTAAATGGGCATGTCGTCTCCGAGACGGCTGCGGGTTTCATCCGAGCTGGTGTTGTCATCGTTCAAGCCAAGGAAGCTGTTTCGCTCCAGGGTCATGCTGGCCATGCTCATGATGCGCCCGGCGTCATACACGCGGACGGTCCCGGAGGCGTTGATGTAGCTGCCGGTGAAATTCGATTCGTTCGAATAGAAGCGGAATTCACCCTGGCCGATCTTGATGATGTTGGCGGATCCGTAGGTTTCGCCGCCGCCGTTGTTGAGGTAGATGTTGCTGCCGTTGCGCAGGTTGAAGACCGCATCGCTGAGCACATTGATCTGACCGCGCAGATAGTAGGCACGCGTGGTGCCGGTGTTGCCGGTGACGCTTTGGAAAGTGCCGCCGCCCTGGTAGCCCTGGCCGTCCAGGGTGAGCCATTCATAGAGGCCCACATCCGCGTTGGTCACATTCATCAACAGCGTGCCGTTCGGCCCGATGTAGGTGCTGTCCACCCAGCCGCTGAAGGTGCCCAGCGCATTGGACGCCGAGGAGGCCAGACCGGCGATTTTGATGGTGCCGTTGTTGATCGAGGTCAGAGCGTTGTAGCCATTGTACATGTTTTCACGCGCCGTGTTGTCCGGCGCCCCCGTGAGCACCAGAGTGCCGCCACCTTCGACAGCCAGGCCACCAACGAGAGGACGGGTCACTTCGATCGGATTGTCATCTCCGGGGATCAGATCGGTCACATCACTCGTGATGTAGCCGTTGATGGTCAGCGATTTGCCGGCAGTGATGTCAAAGGTTCCCGCACTCGCGCCAAGGAAGATGGTGCGCGCGCCATTCAGGGTGATGTCGTCAGTCACAGCCAGCGTGCCGCCATCGATGTGGAGATTGCCGCTGTCGAGTATGGCCCAGATGCCTGCATTCCCGGTTCCCCCCGAGAGCGTGTTGACGTACACGCCGCTGGTGTAGCCGCTGCCCCCCGAATTGAGCGTCGTCGTTGTCACGTTCTGACTGCTGTTGGTGGTATATACACCGGCTGCCCCTGAACCGCTGCCACCGCCGAGGAAGAAGAGCGCCGAATTCGTCTTGCTGGCACCATTGTTGGAGCCGTTGTTCTCACGCACCAGCCGGGCGATGGAGCCGCTGATGCTTCCCAGAGCCGACTCACTGGAAATCTGCAACGTGCCTCCATTGATGTAAGTGTCTCCGGTGTAGCTGTTGTTGCCGCTGAGCACAGTCGTGCCGACTCCGCCTGTCACAAGATTCACCACACCAGCCCCGCTGTTGGTGATGTTTGCCGAGATGGTGGTGATGTCGGCACCATAGTTGTGCAGCAGAATGTCACCCGCCCCGTTCCGGGTGAGCGTGCCGTTGGAGATGTTCACCGCCCCTGCCACTGCGTAGCTCACGAGCATGCCACCGTTTTCCACGGTCAGGGTGTTCCCGCCGAGATTCAAATTCGCGGCAGCACCAAACTTGATCGAATTGGTGGCGGTGTCGGCGACGAAGTTCGCCGAGGTTGTCACCTCGGTGTTGTTGCCGCTGGCAAACGCGTTGACGTCATAGGCGGTGAAGGCCTTCACGCCTGTGGTGCCTTCGCGTGCGGCCCAGTCGGTGATCTGGCCGAGCACATTGCCGTAGACCGCCCAGTAGCCGAAGCGTTCACCGTCCGTGGTGGTGAGTCCGGGGGCGGAGATGTTGATGACGCCGCCGCTGTTTTCCACGAGTGCCATGGTGACGCCTGAAGCAGGATTCAGCGTGATGGAGGAGTTGATGTTCACCGTGGCATTGCCGCGCACAGCAAGGCGCGAGCCGCCGGAATTCAGTGTAAGATCGCTGAAATCCTCCTGGGCCGTTCCTGCCGTGGCATCCACAATGAGATAGCCGCCACTGAGCGTGAGCGCAGCACCATTGCCGACACGACGGCTGGCATTCACATCATAGCCGGTCAGCACCAGAGTACCACCGAGCATCTTGAGCGCCTCCACCGTGCTGTCCCCGGCGCTGGAGCCGAGAAGACGCACCGTGCCCGCTCCCACCTTGGTGATGGAGGAGTTTACGAAGCTGCCGCCGTCGAGGAAGTTGACCTTCATGTCCACCGTGCCGCCGCGGGCCGCATAGAGGTTCAGATTGCGGTTGTAGAGAGTATCCGCCTGAGTGAAGCGGATGCTGCCGGTGCCGGTGCCGAAAGTGATGGTGCCGCTGATGTTTTCACCGCCGAGGCTGGTGTTGCCGGTGGTGTTGCCAAAGCCGTAGTTGCTGTTGCCCAGGCTGTTGTCAGGATCCGTGGTGTCCACGCCCACATTCCAGCTGGAAAGGTTGAACGTGGTGCCGTCATTGTGCAGGAAGAACGAAACGTCCGCAGCACCAATGCCCACGTTGCTGTCGATCAGGGAACGTCCGCCCATCTGGAAGCCTGAGAGTTCGCTGTTCGGGTCCAGCGCCAGCGCAGCCGCGTCGGTGTAGAAATTGCCGGCGCCCATGTAGCGCAGCACCCCGCGCACGATGCTGATCCGCCCCGCGGCGTCATACTGCTGGTAGAGATGCACGTTGGCAGTGTCGGTGGTCGCCGCCACTTCCATGCGCAGCGCATCATTGAGCGTGTCCCCGCCGCTGAGGTTCACCGCCCCGGTGGATTTGTCCCGGATCTGCCCCATGAAGTCCAATGTGGTGTAGGAGGCACCGGTGTAGGTGGTGAACACACGGGAGGTGGCCTGCGCGCCTGGCATCACCACCGTGTCTCCGCCATAAAGATTGCCATTGATGTGGAAGACCGTGTTCGAGGAGGCGGCCTCAATTCGCGGCACAAAATTACGAGTGATGCCGCCGGCGCTGCCCGTCGAGTCCACATTGTCGATGATCACGTTCCCACCCCACTCGGCGCCATCACCTTCCGCATAGAGGGCAAGATTGTTGCCGTAGAGCTGTCCGACGTAGAGGTCCACGCCCATGATGCGCGCATTGTAGCCAAGGATGAAGTTGCCGCCGCCGGTGACGTTCATCCGGGTGCTCTGGCCCAGTGCCAGATCATGACGGGCGTAGAGGTTGCCATAGTTCACGGTGGTGTCGCCGGTGTAGTAGTTGGCGGCTTCAAGAGTCACGCTTGAGGCGCCCGTCTTCGTCAAGCCGTTGCCACCCGTGTTGTAGATGCTGGTGCGGATGATGGCGGTGGTGTTGTCAGTATCCGTGTTGTTGTAGGCGGTGTTGCCGGAGACGTTGTACTGCGCCCACTCGCTGCCGGCATAGATGATCGCCTCCTTGCCATTGAAGTCGAGGTTCCCGCCGATGATGTAGTTGTTGATGTCGAGATTGATTCCCGTGTTTGAACTGTTGCCCAGCCTGTCCATCGTTCCCATGTTGGCGAACATCAGAACCCCGGAGTTGATCTTCAAGGTGCCGCCCTGAGTCATGAACAGATTCACCTGATTGCCGGCCCCGTTGACGTTGGTTGCCGTCGCATCGGTGGCAAAGGTCACTGAATTGGTCTCCAGCAGCGTATCCAGCGTGAGGATGGAGTTGATGCGGGAGGTGAAGCCATGGCCGATGGCGTCATCGGTGATGCCGACAAACCGCACGTTCTGATCCGCATTGATGCCTGCCGTGGTGAGATCCAGCGGCCCGGCGGTGGCAGCGGTGGTGCCGGCATCGTTGACGATCTTGTAGTCAGTGGAGCCGGGGGCATCCGAAAGCGGACGCAGGTAATACACCGGCGCACCCGTGATCGGATTCGTGCTGAGCACCGAAGTCATCAGGAAGCGTGAGGTGCGGTCCTCATCCCACGCGATGCCCGTGGTCGTGTTGAGCAGCGTCGGCCGGGTGCCGCCAAAAAAGCCCGCGAGGATGGCCGTGTTCCCGTTGGTGCCATCACCAGTGCCGCTGAGTGTGGGTGCATTGTCCACCAGCACGAGAGCACGGTTTGCCAGATCCGTGACACCTGAGGAGATGTCCATGCCGGGATCGAAGTTGCGCACCATGACGATGGTGCCCGGATTGCGTACGATGTCGGTGAAGTGCCAGGCTGCATAGTCACCTTGCAGACGCACAGCCCCATTGATGACGTCACCGCCCAGGGCGAATTCAATGCCAAAGACACCGCCGGTGACATTGACGACGCCGACCTTTTCCTCACCGGAGAACACGCCTGCAGCGTTTTCGATGCGCATGCGTGTGTAGCCGTTGCTGGTGATCACCAGATTGTCATTCAAACGATCACGGAATTCGTCGATGCTGGTGCTGCCGCCGCTGTACAAGAAGAACGAATTCCTGTCCAGCTCCATGCCCGTCATGCCTTGGAGGTTCCCCGCGCCGGATACACGGCTGGTGCCGCTGCCGCTGAGGAAGCGGCCAGTCCAGTCCGGGGCATTGAGATAAAAGCCGAATTCATTGGCCCCGGTGCGGAGGATGTCCCCGCTGCCGTAGAGTGCGCCGCCAAATTCACCCAGCCGGATGTAGCCATAGGTGGTGCTGACGAGGTTGAAGAGAGTCGGGCTGTCCACCTGCATCTGGCCATTGAGCCTCACCACACGCCCGGTGCCGGTGGTCAGTACAGCGCCGCGGCCCTCATAGCCGGTGCCACCAAAGGTAAGCCATTCATAGAGGGAGGGATCAGAAGTGGTGGAGAATTCCAGCGTGCCGTCCCCCCCAATGATAGTGCCGTCGATAAACGAACGATTGGTGCCCAGCGCCCCAAAGGCGGAGCTTCCATCACCGGCAATCTTTAGCGTGCCATTGTTGATCCAGGTGATGCCGCCGTAGCTGTTGAGCATGTTGGCACGGATGGTGTTGTCAGGCGCGCCGGTGAGCACCACGGTGCCCCCGCCCTGGATGATCAGATCGCCGATGTCGGGATTGCCATTGCTCGCGGGATCATCCACGCCCCCAAGCTGATTGGCCGTGTAACCATTCGCCGCATTGATCTGGCTGATCTCGCTGGTGATGTAGCCGTTGATGGTGAGGGTCTTGCCCGCTGCCACATCGAGAGAGGCTCCATTCGCACCCAGGAACAAAGTGCGCGCACCATTCAGCGTGACATCCTGCGTCACCGCAAGAGTTCCGCCGTTGAAGTGAAGGTTTCCGCTGTCGAGGATGGCCCAGACTCCCGCTGGATTTTCGGTCGTTCTGTTCGGGTCATTCAAGTTTGCCCAAACTCCGGTGGTGTAGCCGGAGCCACCGCTGGTCAATGACGTGGCGGTGACAACGGTCGTGCTGGAATTGAAGGTGCCCACGCCAGCGGTGGTGGGCGCATTGGCCGTGGTGAAAACGATGGATGCATTCGTGTTGGCGGAATAGGCGGCCGTGCTGCCTGAATTGCCATTGCCACCGTTGCTCACGCGGGTGAGATCGACAATGCTGCCATTGATGGCGCCCAAATTGCTCTCACTGGAGATGCTCAGCACACCGTTGTTGAGATAGATCTCACCGGTGTTCGTATTGGCCGCAGTGAGAATGGTGGTGCCCGTGCCGCCGAGGACAAGGTTTACCTTGCCTGCACCACTGTCGGCGATGGTCGCGCCAATGGTGAGTGAACCTGTTCCATAATTGTGGATCATCAGATCGCTGACGGTGCTTGCACCGCCAAGATTGGCATCGAAGGTGCTGGTGAGCACGCCACCGCTGATGCTGGTGGCTCCGCTGTTGTTGGAGGTGATCAAAACTGCCCCGCCGCCAAGCGTCATCGTCTGGCCGTCCAGCGTCAGATTCACGGGTGCGTTGAAGCGGAGATTGTCCGGAGCGGATGCTGTGCTGAAGCTGACGTCGTTGGTGACGTCCACCGTGTTGCCGCTGACGAAATCACCAGCGGCAGCTCCGGTCACATAGCCGCTGAAGGCCCCGATGGCACCTGAGGCCCCGTTGCTCGCGAAATCGGTCACCACACCAGGAGTGGTGCCATAAGTGGCATAAGACATGATGCCGGTGTTGGTGAGTCCCGTGGCCTGCAGGGTGATGGCTGCGGTGCCCGGACCGCTCTCCGTGAAGCGCAGCGTGGCGCCCTGATTTTTGGTAAAGACCGCAGCCGCCGCACCAAAATTGAGCGTGTTGGTGCGGCCCGCACCAGCGATGACGCTGATGCCCGATTCACCATTGAGAAGTCGGAAGTTGCCCGTGAGATTCTCGGTGCGATTGGCCACTGTATCTCCGATGTACGTGAGCGCCCCACCGCCAAACAAAGCCTGTGCTGTGGAGACGGCGAAGCGGTTGTCCCCCAGCAGGCTGCCGCTGCTTGGATTCGCCTGCCAGACGGCCTCACCGCCCATGAAGTTCCAGCGCTCCACGTTGGAGGCGCCGACGGCGTTTGCATTGAAAATGACCGCGCCTGGACCGATGACTGTGGCGCTGGAGTTCACGCTCGTGCCATTGTCAAAAAGACGCGCGTTGACCACCGTGCTGCCACCGCGTGTCTGCAGGAAGCGCAGGTCACGGTCTCCACCCTGGTTTTCATAATAGAGGGTGTAGCTGGCCGCCCCGTCCTGGGAACCGATGTAAACCGTACCGCTGGTGTTTTCACCGCCGATGCTGATCGTACCGTCGCGGTTGTTGTTGTACACATAAATCTGGTTCGACCAGTTCAGCACCTGACCGTCCTTCGTGAGAAGCAGATGCGTGTGGTAGGTGTTGGTTCCGGCACCATCGGCCCCAAGCGCCAGACGAGTCCAATAGTCATTGCCCTGAATGAGCGCATCCGCCCCGTCGGTAAGAAATCCGGTGCCGTCATTGCCGGCGGCATTCGGATCATACAGAATGCGGAAGTAGCCTCGGTTGAGATCCAGGCGCCCCGTGGCATCCCACTGCTGAAAGACATTCACATTGCCCTCATCGTGGCCCGTCATTTGAAAGCGCAGCGAGTGATTTGCATCCAGCCGGGTGGCAGAGTCCCCGGTGCGAAAGATGGAGGTGATGGCGGCATTCGCCGGATCTGTGCCCAGATTCCCGGTGGCAACGTCACGGAACTGGCCGCGCAGATTGAACGTGTAGGCCTCGCCAAAGTTGGTGGTGACAGTGGGAGGATCGGCGTAGGGATCACTGTCTGTCAGGCTCGCATTGTTGTCGGTGTAGATGTTTCCATAAACCGACAGTGTCCCGTTGTTGCGGGCGGTGATGGTGTAGGATTGAAATTCTGAACTGCCTGCAGCGTCCGCCACATCCAGAATCACATCGCCACCCCAGGTGCTGTGGGTGGACCCTTCAGCCCGCAGAACGGTGGGAGAACCTTGAAACGTGTTGGTCGCACGCAGATTGATGCCGCTGATGTTGGTGCCGTACTCAAGAATCAATGCCGAGTTTCCGCCGATCTGCACTTCGCGGCCGATGCCCCCCGCACCCAATGCCCCCGTGTGCCGCACATCCAGCGCCCCCTGGTCGCTGCTGTAGATGTTGCCGGTGAAGGTGTTCCAGGTGTCCAGATAAAGCGTGTTGCGCCCGGTGCGCACAAAATCCGTCACATTCACCATGTGAGACCGAATGTAGGAGCTGTTGCCCGTCATGAATTCATACCAGTTCACCGTATCACGGTCGAGGTCATGCCAGAGGGCATTGGAATTGATCAACGCCACACCGCCGTTCATGTCGAGGAACCCGCCACGAATCACGCCTTCCATGTTCGCATTGTTGGCCTCGACGAAGCTGGTAAAGTTGATGACACCCGAGTTGATCTTGAGTGTTTTTCCCTGCTCGATGATGATGTAGTCCTTGGTGGACGTCCCCACCACCTGTGAGGATGCCACGGCATCAAAGCTCACGGTCAGCGAGTTGATGGCGGTGTCCGTGGTCACATTGCGTCCTGAGTAATTGTTCACGTCGCCGTAGTTTTCCACCCCGGTGACAGGAGCGATGTAACGATTGACGAGCCAGTTGGTGCCGGCGGTCGGATTCAGTCCGGTGTCATATTCCGCAGCGGTGAGCGGACGCAGAAAACCGCCGTCGAGGGTCATGAGCCCCGTGCCGCCAGTGCTGTACATGTAGCTGCCCTGCACGGATTCCAGCGGCCGGGTGTAGCTGCCGATGGTGGGCGTCTGCAGGGTGGGAACCACGCCGCCAAACAATCCGACCACAATGTTCTGGGAGGTGGTGCCCGGCGCATTGGCGCCGACAGTGACGAGGCCGGTGGTGTCATTGATGGCAATACGATCATCGCCCCCTCCGGTGCCCCAGGTGTGGGACGGGTTGGTGTCGTAGATTTTGAGCACTCCTCCGTTGTTGCGCGTGAAGGTTTGGAACGAACCGTCAAAGCGACCACCGGCGCGGGTGTCGATGTAGAGGACGCTGGTGCCGTAGTCCGCCACCACATGGCCAAAGTTTTCATGATTGGTGACTGTGCTGTCAGTTTCCAGCAGCAGGTAGCCATCGCGCAGATTGATGAAGCCCGCGTCATTGAGGCGATCGTCGTTGTTCGCACTGGCATAGACCGCGTTGGTTGAGTTGTTCAGCAAGGCCAGCGATCCCCAGCGCGTGAGGGTGATGGAGTTTGCCTGATTGAGACTGCCATCCGCGCCCGCCAGAGACATGTTGAAATAAACGGATGCCGCCTGACCGCCATTGCCGCGGTCAAAGGAATTGCTGATCCAGCGAAAGGTTGGCTGCTTGATGAGAATGTCCCCGTTGAAATTCGTGCTGTTGCCCGTGACACGCAGCTCGCGGGAACCACGAACGGTGAACCCCGTCCCGGCGTTGCCTCCGGTCGTGTTGTCAAAGACACCGGCAAACTCCGTCACACCCGGGTGGTCGAAGGTGCCGGTGGTGCTGTTGTAACTGCCGGAGCCGCCACTGAGGTCAAAAAGGTTGCCATTGCCGGCCGCATCACGACCGATGCCGCCGCCAACGAGATTGATCGTGACGTTCGTGAAGATGTGGTCAAACGTGCGCCCTACCTCCCCGTTCCCCTCACGCTGAAACACGCCGTTGTTGAAGTTGAAGGTCATGCTGTCAAAAGTCAGCGTTTCCTTGGTCTGCTCCGCCAGGGTGCCTGTATTGGCGACGCTGACGCCCCAGTAGGAACCCACGGAGAAACGCGCATCAATGACCGCATTGCCCTGAATGGCCGTCTGGAAGAGATTGACTCCAAAGAGATCCGAGGTCGTGCGGCTGCCGTTGGCCAGATCAAAGTTGTCATAAGGATTCCGGTTGTAGGCCAGGTTCACCGTGAGCCCGTCCAGATTGATGCCCGTGGAGGCGCCAGTGCCGCTGAGCAGCCCGCGGGATTCGAAGCGCACCTCACCTTCATTCACCGTCAGTGAGGCACCGTTTGCATTCAGCACATCCACGCCGCGAATGATGAACTCACCGTTGCCGATCTTGGTCAGATTCTTGCCGCCGAAATCCAGGATGGGCGCGATCCCTGCATTGCCTGCCGAATTGAGCCGCCTCTCCAGAACGATCGTTCCCTGCGAATTCAGCACTGCATCATCCGTGACCACAAGGTGGGAAAGGAATGCTGTTCCCGAGGTGTTGCGCAAAGCGCCAAGACCGTTGGGCCCGCGTCCGGCGATCATGAATATTTCCGTGTCATCGGACTGATAGTTGAAATCCTGGTCGCGCAAATCAATGCCGCCCTCGCCCATGGCAATGGTCTCATTGCCCACGCCCCGGGCACCGGCTGCGCGCGGGTTCGCCTCATATCGCAACAGGCCCGAATCGATCACCAACTGCCCTTGAAAGGAATTGCTCCCATTGTTGAGATACAAATAGTTCAAAGATCCATTCGCACCAGACGGCGACAGATCACTATATTTGATGGTTACCTGCCCGGCGGTGCCACCGGAGATGACGCCGGTGAGGTTCAGTCCCTGAGCGTTGGAGGTGTCGTAGTTCGTAATGTCGAGCTCATTGTGGAGCACGATGGCGGAGGAGATGGTGTCAGTGCCGCCGCCGTCGGTTTTGGTGATCGTCGAGATGCCGCCGGAGGAATCAAATGTCAGCGTACCGCTCTGAATGGTGTAGCTGTTTTCGCCTGAACTGTCACCAATGCTCAGATCCCCCAGTGTCACCGGCACATCCAGCGTGATTGTGCGATTGGCGGAAATGTTGATGGTGCTGAAGTTTGCAAAAGCGTCCTGGCCGCTGGGGTAGTCGGTGCCAGGATCGAGGTTGCCCCAGTTGGTGGTCAGGCTCCAGTTGCCATTGTTGTTCAAGGTCCAGTTGCCGATGGCGCTGTGAGTCTGTGCGTTGACGCTCCCGAGCAGCGACAACACCAAAATCCCAATCAGCAACGCCAGGAGCGAGCGCCCGACCCGGGGTGCCTGCACTCCGGCGCCGGAGTGGAAATTAATGCCGTGAAAACGGTTATCATGGGGTATCATTGCTTTCATGAATGGGGTGGGTTGGGAAGGGCTGCCGGGCACAGCTCCGTTATTACCCGCTCATTCTGACTGAATGATTCTTTCTGCCTATTGGGGTCGTGGCTTGCGCATCAGTGCAGTTTGCCCGTGTCCGGAAATACACTATTGGCAGAGTTGCATCTGAAGGATTTGCTTATGGTTCTAAAAACGGATGATTTTGAACTCTAAACCCGGTTGAATTGCACATGATCCAACGTTGGGTTCATGCGCGTTTCATTGGGTCAGCCTCATGAAATTGAGGCACCTGTCATCCAAACCCACTGCTCCATATCTGCGCCCCGCATGCATTCATTTTCATCGCCTGCATTTGTCGTTTCTCCCTGCCGAAACAATCAGTTCCCGCATCTCGCTCATGCCATTGCCAGGCTATCATCCGTCATTCTGCTGCTGGTGATCTTTGCCAGTGCGCACGCTGGCGCTGAAGACCGCTCTGCTCTCCCTCAGAATGAGCTTTACGCCTGTGCCAGCGGACCGTGGGGGCGTGTCAGCTACTATTACTTCTATCTCGAAGCACCCGACTATGTGGTGGAGAAGTTTCCACTTCCCAGCACGACCACGAAGTGGGTTTTTGACATCACTGAGCTCGATCAAATCGAGACTCTGCTCAGAAGCGCCGGCATGCCTCAGGAAAGGCTTGATCAGATTCTGTCACCAAAGCGCGTGGTCAAAGACTCACAACATGCCTATGTCTTTCCCTCCGCCACCGACTTGGAAAATCTGACCCCGGAAAATAGAGCGATCATTTACACCCACCTTGCACGCAGTCCGGCCAATGCATTCCAGTATTCACCGGTGTTCTTTTTGACAGATTCGGTGGAGGAATGGGCCCGCGAATCCGGACTCTCCGCCTCCATCGTCAGCAAGATTTCAAGCCTCTCCTACAAGGCAGGCAATGCGCTGGTCTTCGCAGACATACCACTCCTGCTCAGTCAGGCTGAAAACGTGGCTGAAGCTCGCTTCATCATGCGCAAGCTCACACGGGTGCGCACGCTGATGGCCCAGCTGGAGCTCTCGCAGGATGACTCCATCCCCGACCTTCTGAACTACTGGTCCACGGGTCTTGGCCTGCGTCAAAAAGAGCTGGAGCCGCTGATGCGCGCCATCCTTCAAACCAAGGGTCTCTCACATCTCGACATCCTTCATCTGCTGCCGCCGCTGCCACGCAAACTCCTCTACACCTATCCGGACATCAGCTACACCGCCGAAGGGCGCCTGCCTGACTGTCATTGGACGAGCTTGAATTTTTTCAACCTCAATCCCCAGCACTTCCTGCTGGACACACGCCTCGCCACCAGTCTGGTGAAACAGGATTTCGACAAGGTGGAGCCCCCCTACCGCTATGGTGACGTGCTCATGTTCATCACCCCGGACGGCCGCGCCGTGCATTCAGCCACCTATCTGGCAGACGACATCCTCTTCACCAAAAACGGCTCCAACCTTCTCACCCCGTGGCTGCTGATGCGGCTGCAGGATCTTTCCAAGCTCTACGACGTTGAGCCCGGCAAGGCGCGCATCGTCGGTTTTCGGCACAAAAAGTAGCCGCAGCTCAGCCTTGCCCGAGCTTTCGCGACTCCACCCAGCGGATGGCAAAACGCGTCACCGCAGCTCCATCCTCCAGCTTCATTTTAGTGCGGATGTTCATGCGGTGCACGTCCACGGTTTTGGGGCTGATCCGCAAAGACTCGGCAATTTCATGCGTGCCGCGTCCATCTCCCATCATTTGGAAAATTTCAAACTCACGATCAGTCAGTGCATCCAGCCCGCCCTCCATACGGGGCTTGGTGCCGCTGGTGTAAGCCTTGAGGATCTGCTCTGAGACCACGTCACTCAGCCAGCTTCCACCGGAGGCCACTTTCCGCAGGGCCGCTTCATAGAGATCATAGCCCATGTTTTTCATCATGTACCCTTTGGCACCTGCCTTGAGGGCTCGGTGGGCATAGTAGGCCTCGTCATGCATCGAAACGACCAGCATGATCAAGTCTGGATGCACTGAATGCACGTCCTTGATGAACTCCAGCCCGTTGCGGTCCGGCAGGGTGATGTCCACCAGCAGGATGTCCGGCATGTCAGACTCCACCTTTTCCAGCGCCGTCTTGCAGTCCGCCGCCTCCCAGCAGCATTCGAAATCCGGCAGGCTGTCGATGAACACCTTCATGCCATTTCTCATCATCGTGTGGTCGTCCAGAAGCGCCACACGTTTCCGCGCTGCGCCCTGGGTTTCAGGAGTTTTGGGTTGGGAAGTGCTCATGTTGGTTTGAAACTTGATATGTCAGCGGCTTGCAAGTGGCATTTCACAAATTGCCAGCGTCCCACCTTCCGCTACTTCGCGCGGTTGAAAAGTCAAAACGGCACCCAGTGCATCCACTCGCTGACGCAGCATGTACAGTCCCATGCCCTTGCTGCGCGCGCCTTCCACCGGATTGAAGCTCACACCGTCGTTGGAGACTTCAAGGCGCAGGCAGCCCAAAGCTATCGCCAGCCTGATGTCCACCCAGGTTGATCGCCCATGCTTGGCCGCATTCGTGGCCAGTTCCTGCGCGATGCGATAGATGAGCGCCGCCTCTTCGGTCTTCAGGACATGCGAAACCTCTTCGCATGCTATGTGACACCGGATGTTAAAAGCACGTTCCAGAAATTTGCGCAGGTCGTCCAGCGCGTCCGGAAGTTCCTGCGGTCTTACCGCCACCGGAGCCAGCCCGCGCGCATAGCCGCGTGTGAGTTCAGAAGCCTCTGCCAGCTCCCGCGCCACGTCAGCCGCCAGAGTGGACTGCGCATGACCTTCACGTTTCAGAATGCCGCCCAGCACTCCGCTTTTCAACTGAGCAGCAGCCAGACGCTGGCAGACATCATCATGCAAATCCTGGCCAATGCGCCGGCGTTCATTTTCCGCCGTCTCGATCAGATACTTTTCCATTTCCTTCTGCTCCGTGATGATGCTGACGATCCCGGCCACCTGCAGCTTTTCAGATTCCGTGCCATGCCTCATGGTGGAAAAGCCACGGCACCTCAGCCATTCGGTTCTGCCGCTGACATTCACACGTATTTCGATTTCAGCCTCGCCGGGGGCACTGCGCAATCGGCGCAGCATTCTCAAGGCCACGCTGCGGTCTCTGCGCGCCACCGTTCTCAGCCAGTCCCAGTGATGGGTCAGCAAAGCAGACACCGGCCGGGCGAAAAGCTCCGCATAGGCTTTGTTCACATAGACCGGTGTTTGGGGATCCGGAGGTGCAACCCAAAACACATCCTGCATGTTTGAGGCGATCTGACTGAAGCGCCATTCCGAGTCCTGCAACTTTCTCGCGGCATCGGCAATGCTCCTCGAAATCGTCTCCAGCTCATCGCCTCCATCAATGGGCTTGAGAATCATCTCATCGGGACCGATGTGCTTCGTCTGTTCCACGATCAGTTTGACGCGCTCTGTGACCAGCAGACGCAGCAGCGACCACAGCAGCAGGCATCCCCCGGCAAGCAGGCACGCCTGGACCAATGACTCGTGCATCGCGTGATTCACCGCCGCCGCAAAGACCGCGCTCAAATCATACTCCAGAATCACGAGCCCCTGGCTCATTTCCCCAATGACATCCCGAAAGGGGAAAATCGCGGTCAGTCTTCCGTTTTCCAAATCTTCATCGAGCACCCCTTCCGGCGTTTCTTTGGACTGTTTGATCACCCCCGGCGAAACACCCAGTGGGCAGGACCACAGGGAGACTCCGCGCCATTGTTTCCGCGTGGCATTGCGAATGATGTCTTTCCCGTCCACCACCACGCCCAGTTTCAGGTCCGGCTGGACCGAGGCATAGCTGATCGCCAAGTCCGCCGACTGAGGCAGCCGTCGTCTGAAGAAATGCTGTGACAAGCCGGCCAGCCGCGTGCCCTCCTGATAGGCGTCCAGACGCACCTGCTGCACATGAGACTTCACATCCCGGTCATATTGCCTGAGAATGGACATGCCGATCAGCAGCAGGCCAAAAGCGAAGACCAGCGCCGAGAGTCTGAACTGCAAGGAGTGGAATATCATGGCCTGCTTTTTTGGACAAAGGTGGAGTTGAGCAGCGGTTCCATTTTAAAATCATGCGCCAGCAAGTTCTCCCGCCGCATGTCTGCCGCCATTTTTTTCAAGCACTTCACAAGCCCTCCGCCGTCTGGATTCATCAGCCGCAGGTTTTCCTCCACATCCGGCGCATGGATCAATTTCACAGCCCTGTCCCACTGCTCCGGCGTCAGGTTCTCACGACGCAGTATGACATCCAGTCCTTCTGCACCCGCATCTATTTCCCCTGATTTTAAGACATGTTTGAGATGAGATGACACCAAGGTTTGAACCTCCTTTGAATAGGTTTTAAGAGCATCTTCACTGACCACCAGCACCCGGCTGAGTTCCAGTCCCACCTCCTGTGAATCATACAGCACCACGGCCCCCTTGTCTCTCAGCCGGAGGCTCCATGGGTCCGCTGTCACCACCGCATCCAGATCTGTGTCATCATACGCCGTTTCAGTTTCCGCCTGGTTCAGTGGCACCACCTGAATGTCCTTCATCGACATGCCGTTCTTTTTCAATGCATGCAGCAGCAGGTGTTCGCCTGAAGATTTCAGCTCCACGCCCACTCTTTTTCCCCGAAGGTCAGAAATGCTTTTCTGGCCTGGGTGCCCCAGAATGGTGTCAGAGCCGGCGGAAATCCCCAGCACTAAAACCGCACGCGGCCTGGCACCGTCATCCTCCAGCCGAAGCAGTTCATCCAACGTCACGATCGCCGCATCCGCCACGCGCAGGCGAAAGGCCCCGGTGGCTGCGGAAGACCAGGACATTTCCACAAAATTAATCCTCTCGTTCTGCAGTTTTCTCGACTGCGTCCTCATCAGCATCGCCTCCATGCCCGGCCAGATATTGACCGCCACCGTGAAGGACTTTTTGTCTTCGAAAGATGACCAGAACATGCCAGCAGCGCACAACACCCCCCCCACAATGAAAGTCGGAAGCAGTTGATAGATCGTGGCTTTTTTCATTGTCCCCATGATCTTACGAATTTGGAAGGCACACAAGAACCGATGAATTTCCTTTGCCCCCACCCCAGCAACCCCGCTAATGGCGGTCCAAGGCCTGGTAGCATCAGAGAATCCCCCCCTCTGCCATACCTGCCTTGAGACAGGAGCGGGTGCATCACAATAACACAATCACCAAGGCGGGCAAGGCAGGACGAAAATGAAGTGCTCCCGGTGGGATTCGAACCCGCAACCAAGGGATTATGAGTCCCCTGCTCTAACCGTTGAGCTACAGGAGCGTGCGCACGGAGCGTCTGATTATGCATCGTACAGAACACGCGGCAACTAATGATCTCGCTGCCTTCATTGTAGGCCGCCATGCCCCCCTGCCGCCCTTCGTCAAAACGCCTCGCCTCACTGGGTCTGAAAGACCCATGGACTCAGCCAAGGACGCAGGAGCGGAGCGACAAGCCTTGAGTCCCCTAAACCACCGCACCTCATTGCCTCAATGACGGCGATTGCAATAGCAGAACCCCATGTTTTCCAAAAGTGGGACCGCGCTGAAGTTGATGCTTTTCCCAACTCATAGTTCTGGGACGACGCAACCGTCTGCAACAGCAGGGCGTGATCCTGCGTTTCACCTCGCATGAGAAGCCTTCTGGCATGTTCAATGATCGCCACATTTTGGCTTGGGACGCTCGCCCGGGCCGACACCGCAGTTTCCGCCGCCGCCGCTGAAATTGACGCGCTTCTGGCGCGGGACTGGGCGGCTAACAACTTGACGCCCAACGCCCCGGCGGATGACAATGTTTTCGTGCGCCGCATCTATCTGGATGTGGTGGGCCGCATTCCCACCACGCGTGAAGCTGAGGATTTTCTGGCTTCCAGCGAAGAGGGAAGGCGGGCGGCACTGATCGACAAGCTCCTCGATTCCGAGGGCTATGTGCAGAACTACTTCCATTACTGGGCGGATGTGCTGCGGGTACAATCCAAGGCCCAGCGCACAGGCCCAGCGTATGTTCATTTCGTCAAGGATGCGCTGCGCAGCAACAAGCCGTACGACATGTTCGTGCGGGAGATGATCGCCGGAGAGGGCAAGGCCTGGTCCGATGGTGCGATTGGCTACTACAAACGTGATCGTGGCATGCCCTTGGACAACACGGCAAGCACGGTGCGCGTCTTCCTGGGCACCCGCATCGAATGCGCCCAGTGCCACAACCACCCCTTTGACAAATGGACACAGAAGCAGTTCTACGAGATGGCCGCCTTCACCTATGGCGCGGAGATCAGAGACTACGGCGGCGGTGTCGCGGGCGGCATCAGCGACCTTGTGCGTGATCAAGACATGGCCATTCATACCATGTTCAAAGAGCCTAAATGGCCCAAAAACACGGCTGCTGAGGCCGAACGCCTCGCTTACTGGGCGGAGGTGGAGAAAGTGAGGCGGGCACGCCAGGAGGCTGAGGAGGCCTTGCACCAGGCTGAGCGTTTATTCAATCAGGCCCTGTATCGTGGCAACCCGCACTATCCCAAGGTGACCTTTGACGAGAGGCGCAAGCTCACTCTGCCAAAGGATTACAGGTATGATGATGCGAAGCCCCAATCCGTCGTCGAAGCGGCAGCCATGACGGGCCATGCATGTACTCCTCTGCCAGGTGAAACACGGGTCCAGGCCTACGCACGCTGGCTGGCGAATCCCGCCAACGACCGCTTCAACAAGGTCGTGGTCAATCGCCTGTGGAAAAAGGCCTTCGGCCTCGCCCTCATCGAGCCGCTCGACGATCTCACGGACACTACCGTGGCGGTGAATCCCGAATTGTTGAGCCATCTTGAAAAGCTGATGGTCAGCCTGAATTACGACATGAAGGCGTATCTGCGCATCCTTTTCAACACGAGCACCTACCAGCGCCAGGCCTCCCACGAGGAGTTGGCGCCTGGGACTGCCTGCCACTTCACGGGCCCGCTGCTGCGCCGCATGACCGCCGAGCAATTGTGGGACAGCTTTGTGACGCTGATCAACCCGAATCCCGACATGCTAAACATGACCGCCCGCGAATACTTGGAGCAGCGCAGGCTGGCGGTGGGAAAAATCGCCGATCCGGCTGAGACGCTCAAGAGCATTCAAGCGGCAGCCAAGAAGTACCAGGAGCAACCGGAAGGTCTGGAAGCCATGAAGAAGCTGATGGCGGAGGCCCGCGATGAGGCCAAAAAATACCAATCCATCGCCGCCAAACTCACCGGACCTGAAAAAACGACTGCCATCACCCGCGCTGCTGAGTGCAATGCGAAAGTGAAATCCATCAACCGTGAGATCACGGCCCTTTATAACAATGCCCGCCGTACTGTCATGACGGACGTGATCATTCCCGGCCAAAAAAAGCTTTTCGAGAAAGTCACCGGCAAGCCCTTCGAGACCATTGCTTATGAACCCAATCGGAAGGTTCCCATTCAATCCACCCCCAGTGCCGGCATGCAGGCGGCCGGCGCTGCCAACGACGAGCACACGATGTCCCCTGAAGATGGCAAGATCAAGACGACCAAGGCGGAGGCCGCCGAAGCTGAGATAAAGGCCTGGAGCGAAGAGGCCACGTACTATGCCATCCCCCGGAAGCAGTGGCGGGACTACTTCCGTTCGCGGGCCAGGAAGTCCCAGCAGTGGCTGCGCGCTGCGGAAATCGAAAGCCCCGCTCCGCGCGGTCATTTCCTGCGCGAATTTGGCCAGAGCGACCGGGAATTCATTGAGAACAGCAACAGTGAAGCCTCCGTTCCCCAGGCTCTGGCATTGATGAATGGAGAGCTCCTGCCGCAAATCGTTGACCGCTACAGCCAGCTCATGCTCACCGTGGGCAGGGCCCGGTCTGCCGACGAAAGAATTGATGCCGTTTATATGGCCGTGCTTTCCCGCATGCCCACTGCCAGGGAAAAGGACCTCTGCCTTCAGGCCCAGGAGAAGGGCCTCAGCACTGTGGAGGACCTGATCTACGCACTGATCAACACCCGGCAGTTCATCTTCAATCAGTAAGCAACTGCCTTCGACGTTCCCCCATCGAGCCAACCCTGCCAAGACTCAGCAGGCAAGATCGCCGACGTTCGGTTGTAACCCTGGGCGACTTGATCGTTCGGGGCACTGAATTCGCTCTCGGGCCGAAGTCCTCCCAAAAGCAAAAAGTGCTCCCGGTGGGATTTTCACAATGAAGCGCCTGACACGGAATGTGGACTGATTGCTCTGTATGCCACGACTCAGCAAAACTTGTCGAGATGAAAATCGGAGAGCCATTAAAAGCAGGAAACGAAGGGCTTGTTTATGACAACAGGGTGCAGAACAAAGCAGATGCCCATGTATCCATGCGAATCCCTTGAATCAACATCACCGGCTGTCCAAGATTCGCATGCCCTGCAATAACGTGTCCGAACTTGGTCGTGTTTGAAAAACCTCGGCGTTGAGTCAGGCCGCGGCATTCTGGAGATCGCGACAGCGTCCTGGAGTGCTCCAGCCCTGTGGAGCTTTACGCAGTCCATGAGGCACTCGAAAGCGTCGGAGGGCCGCGCATTGATTCGCTTCGCTTACCCTTCGGCTGTCTATCTTCGCTACGCTTCGGTTCCAAAACGCAAAGCGCCTGCCTAGCCAAGTCATTCAAACACCGCCTAGTCTGGACCAGGCCATGCTCGCAAAGCATCGCTTGAGCTTTGGTAAAATCATACCAGCCAATTCTATAACGCTTGATTCCCCCCCTCCTAATGCCCGGAGGACTGGCATAATCGTAGCCGTGGGTGCAAACCCACGGAGTCGCTGTTAAACCGCGCAGCAGCGGCACAAAACGCTGCCGCGCCACAGATGGGCAGCGCCCACGATTGATCGCGTGAGGCACCATGCGCGGAAAGCCTCTCGAATCCTCCTGCCTGAGCCTGCCCGTCACGGAGCCTGTTGTTCCAGCACCACACGGAAGCCACGGTCAGCAAAGCGCAGATCAGAGGTGTTGTGAAGACGATTTGAAGATAACAGATCACCTTGGTTAGGACTGCTCCACGAACCTCCCCGAAGTACGCGGTCCTTTTGTGTATTGTCATACCAGTCCTGACACCATTCCCACACATTGCCGCTCAAATCGTAGAGGCCTGGCTTGTTTGGCTTGAAACTCATGACAGGTGCCGTGGTTGGGAAACCGTCGTCATAACCATCGAGATAAGTCGCCTCGCTGTTGGGTGCTTTAGTCTTCCGGCTCTGGTCCGAAAAATTTCCCTCCCCTTTCGGTGGCGGCCACTTGCTGCCCCAGGGGAGATCCGTCTGGTTTTTGACGACCGTGGCAGGAGTCGTCCCCTGCTTCCACTTCTCTTCACGTCCGATACCAACTGCATAGCTCCATTCCTGATCCGTGGGCAGGCGGTAGGTCTTGCCTTCTTTCTTGCTCAACCATGAACAAAACGCCTGGGCGTCTGCCCAGTTCACTCGGACGACGGGATGCTCTTCTTTGTTTTCTGCGGGGGTGTAACCGTTGACGCTCTGATCTTTCCAGGCGTCGTTGACGCCCGGAACCTCCGCCGCATAGGCATCGTAGTCTTTGAAGCGCGTCTCATGAATGCAGAACATCACCTTCGTGCCCTTCACCGGCACAAATTTCATGCCAAGACTGTTGACGAACTCTTTTCCCGTCTCGGATGGCGTTGGCGCTGCCCCCAATCCCTCACGATACTGCATCACTTCCTTCGCATCTTCCAGGCGGTCCCCTTTGAGCAGGATGCTCTCCAGCTCTTTCAGCTTCGCTGTGTAGGCTGGCAGCAGGGCGGCATGGGCGGCCGTGCGCTGCCGAGCGAGCTTCGCCGACTCCAGGCGGTAAACGGCATGCAGTTTTATCAGGGAAGCCGGTGTCTTCTCATCATCTTTTTCAGGCAGCGGCTGCTTGCTCGCGATGAGCTTCTTGTCCTCCTCAATCGCCAGTGCCTCAGGCAACTTCCCTGCCTTTTTTGCCTCATCACCGGCATTGGTGAGTGCAATGAGGAACTTGGTGTTCAGCGCTTCAATGCCCGTGTTATAAGGGCTGGTCACTCGTTCCGCGACGACAAATGCATATTGCTGCTGCAACGCCGCCAGCTCCGGAGGCGGAGCAGCGCATAGGGCGGTGAGGAAGACAACGAACAGAACCGCAGGGAGGAGTCTTGATCCTCGCATGCAAAGCTTCGCTTGTTGGCGTGGGCAGACATTGATCGTTGAAGCGAATGGCGTCATCATAAGCTTTTTTAATCGGACAATAGAAACCCGACAAGAAAAACCTCCGGTCGTTCAGGTTGGTTTTTCTCATCGCCAATGAGGACGCCAGCCCGCACCAAGCATGAGGAAACAGGGCTTTTTCCGCCCCCCATCTCTCGCCAAGCTTACGACTTATCAGGCCGGCTTGCCCTCCTGCCACCACACATCAGTGGAGCACCACAGGCCATGCATTTTTTCCATTGAGGCTCTCCATGCATGGTCCTTCCGCTCTCGCATCGGCTTAAACCGCCCAATGGGCGCGGTCCGTCACCTCTGCTTTTCAAAGACTGTTATCGTGTCAGTTCGCTCAAAGGAAAACCGTCAGGCGCTGATCTAGCCGCCTCTACACAGTCCGCTCCGCCTCAATATCAAACAGGAAGTCGAAGTCTTCCTTCTCCAGCAGGTTGGTGAAGCCGCCTTCGCCCAGCACATTGTTGACCATGAGGTTCTTCTTGTGCTGCAGGGTCATGATCTTCTCTTCGATCGTGCTCTTCGTCAGCATGCGGTAGGCCATGACAGGCTGCGTCTGGCCGATACGATGCGCTCGGTCAATCGCCTGATTCTCCACGGCGGGGTTCCACCATGGATCATAGAGGATGACGTAGGAAGCGGCGGTCAGGTTCAGACCGCTGCCACCAGCTTTGAGGGACAGCAGGAACACACTGGCGTTTTCATCTTCCTGGAAGGCTTTGACGATTCCCGCACGGTCCGTGCTGGCCCCGGTGAGCCAGTGGTAAGGCAGCTTCATTTCTTCCAGCTTGGTGCGGATGATTTTCAGCATGGAGACAAACTGGCTGAAGAGCAGCACCTTGTGGCCTTCATCATGCAGCCCCTGGATCACTTCCAGAGTGGAAGTGAGCTTGGCGCTCTCTTCATTCTCCGCAGTTTTGTCCACAAGGCCCGGATGGCAGCAGATCTGCCGCAGGCGCGTCAGGGCTTGCAGAATGGCAAAGCGGCGGCGGTTCACCATGTCAAAGCCGGAGCTGTTCAGCACCATGTGCTGCGCACGGGCCAGCTCCTCTTTGTAGAGCTCTGCCTGACGGCCGCTCATCTCGCTGAGCAGGTTTTCTTCACTGCGGGAAGGCAGGTCGCGGGCCACCTGGGATTTCGTGCGGCGCAGCAGGAACGGACGCAGACGCGCGGCGAGGCGCTCTGAGGCACGCGGATCTTTGCGGCGGTCAAAGTGGCGGTGGAAGTAGGCGCGCTCACCCAGGGCTCCGGGTGTCGCAAAGGTCATCAGACTCCAAAGATCGAGCAGGCGGTTTTCCAGCGGTGTCCCCGTCAGCACCAGACGGTTGTCGGCGCGAATCTGGCGCGCTGCCTTGGCGGCCTTCGAGTCCGGGTTCTTGATGTGCTGGCCTTCGTCGAGAATCGCTGCAAGCCAGCGGACGGCGGCGAGCTCGCCATCAAAACCACGCATCTGCGCGTAGTTCATCACCACCACGTCGATCTGCGTCATCACCAGGTTCAGATCAAACAGATCGCGGTCATGCAGCACGAGCACCCGCAGATCCGGCGAGCCCTTCTTGAACTCCAGCGCCCACACATCGAGCACGGATTTCGGGCAGACCACCAGCACGGGCAGGTGCGGTCCGTCCGCTTTTTTGCGTGAGCGCAGCCACAGCACCCACGTAATGGCCTGCAGGGTTTTACCCAGACCCATGTCATCCGCCAGGATGCCGCCGAATCGATTCGAGGTGAGGTAGGTCAGGAAATGGAAACCATCGACCTGATAAGGGCGCAGCGTGACGTTCAACCCCTCGGGCACGTCAGGGCGCGCATCGAGCTTCGCCTCTTCCATGCGTTCGACGATCTTGCTCCAGGCTTTCGGATTGACGATCTCCGCTGCATTCTCCTGCGCGAGCTGCCGCCAGTGCAGGCGATGGGCCTCGTCGCTGTTCTCATTGAGGTCGATGCCGAGACGGTCGAGCATCTCCTGCTGCTCATCGCTGAGCTCCAGCTTCACACGGCGCCAGCTGCCATCAGCCAGACGCACGAACTCGCCCTTCGCGGCGATGAGGCGCCGGATGTCGGCGGGTTTGAGGTCCATCCCTTCGATGTCAAAAACCAGGCGCAGGTCCAGCCAGTCAATGCTGCCGGCCTGGGTGGCCTCGATCCGCACGCGCGCAATCAGCGGATCTGCAAGAATGGTCTGCAGGCTTTCATCCGTCTTTAGATTGACGTTCTCGGGGAGCTTCCCGGCCCAGGCATGAAACACATCCGGGAAATCTTTCGCCATGCGCACGCGCCAGGCGTCATTTTCCATGTCCCAGGTGCGGCGCAGCTGGTTCATCAGCTCTTCGGCGTCGCGCAGGGCACGACGGTCGCGGCAGACGATGGTGTCGTCAGATTCAGTCGTTTTTTTTTCATCCACCGGCTGCCAGCCGGAAAAGCGCAGCATCTCACGCACACGTCCTTCTCCATCGACCGCCTCGGCCTTGAGGGTGACAAACTCAGCGCCGCCGGAGTGCGAGGTCTTGGCCAGGCAGGCGGCGGTGATGTTCACATGCAGGTCCTCATGGCGCACACGGCTCTTGATCGCGTCAGGCACCGGGATGTCGATCTCACGCATGAAGGAAATGCCCTCGGCGGTGGCCAGTGCCTCCAGCGGCATGGTGACACCCGCGTCGATGCGCGACTCATCATGCAACCAGACCGGTCCTGTGAACAAAGTATCCGAGCTCAGGAACAAGGTCTGCACCCCGCGCAGAATGCGCAGCGGCAGCGGAGCGGGAGTTCCGTCCGCTGTTTCGAGCTGAAGGGTCAGATTCAGGCCGTTCTCGCTCAGGCGCGCCACCCAGCTCAGAGGCTCGGCCACACGCTGGAAAGGCAGTTCATCCAGGGTGATCATGCGCTCCTGCAGCGCAGGCTGTTGGAACAGCGTCGCGAGCCATAGCGCATGATGTTTGGATTCCAGTCGGAAGGAGTCATTCCAGTTCTCATCGCTCTGTGACAGGCAAGAGACCAGCAGCAGCTCCGAGGTGCCCGAAGTCACGATGCGTCCATCACGATGTTCCCGGCGCAGGTTGTCGAGCAGCGCGGCATCGACCGTGGTGTACGGGGATGGCGTTTCACCTTCAAGACGCATCTGCAGACGCGCATCATTCACCGTGATGAGCAGGCGGAAATCACACACACGCGGCGGCTGGCGGTGGGTCTGCCGGTCATCCTGACGTGAATCAATGAATTCGCGGATGCGCTTCTGCCAGGTGGGCACCGTGCTGGCGTGCCGCCATTCACGCAGGGCTTCACGGGTGCCGTCGATGTCGGACATGCCGCGCAGGAAGGCCGGCACCGCGAGTCCTTTGTCAGCGAGCGCGAGCGCGATGTAGTTCCAGAACTCACGCAGGGTTTTGGGCGGCTCAGGCCACAGCGCCACGGGTTCCAGGCTCTGGATCGCCCACTTCGGATGCAGACGCACCATGTCCTGGTCAAAAATCTTGCCGGTGAGGCGCACACGTTCGTAGCGCTTCTCCATCTTGCTCAGATAATTCTCCTCATCAGGTGTGAGCGGACGCTCAAGCTTGGCAGTCAGCAGGTGCTCAAAGTCCTCTTCCTCCACCGGAATCATCGGCAGTGTGCCACGGGCCTCACGCCGCTGCACGGCCACCAGCGTGGTGCACAGGGCCAGATTCTCCAATTCCTGATCATCATCCACGTCGGTCTCGCCGTGCCAGCCATGCTCGCCACGCAGCCATCTCACCTGCGCCGGGCGGTCATCCAGCCGCACTTCGGCCATCATTTCATCTTCCAGCAGTTCCAGTCCCCTCACGGCATCATCGTCCGCAAGGCGTTCCGCCTCCTGACGGGTGCGTGCGTCGAACGGTCGGAGCAGAATGGGAAGGTCGGTGATGAGGCTGGACATGCGAGGAATTGAGGCCCACGCCGGTCAGCGGCGGGGGAACCGGAGCGATAGCATGGACAGTGGCCTTTGGGAAACGAGGATTGCTGAATTTCCACATTCCCACTCCTTGTTTGACAACCCTTCCTCGTCCAAACACAGCCCATGCTCGCCCCCGTCCTCACCCCCGCAGGTTTTCTCTCCCACGAAGGCGTGGCGGAATCGGCGACGGACAGGAAAATCGCCGCCGCCGGCTCTCCCAGCGCCATTTTCCGCGTTTTGAGCACCGATTTGCTCACCGCCGAACTGGAGCCCCCCTGGAAATGGCTCCGGGAGTTTGCCCAGCAGTTCTTCACCCGCCTCTGCCAGACCAAGGATGCCCTGAGTATTCCCGCCCCCTCCCTGACCGACTTCATGGCCGCAGCACCACCCTTCGCTGGCGCAGAATACCTCACCGCCGAGGTTCTCGAACGCTGGTGGCTCGATCTCGCGCAGCATATCGCCCAGCTTGCCACGCAGGGCGTGGAGGCCTGGCTTCGCGAAGAATGCCCCGCCTGGCATGTCGTCGGCCGCGTGACCTTCCACCTCGCCGAAAACAAGACCGACACCCAGCGCCCCTTCGCCTTCCTGGCCACCTTCACCGAAAAACTCAGCGCCACCGGCCAGCCCCAGCACCTGCCGCTCGCACGTGCACTGCAGCTTTACTCCGGCCAGAAAGATCAAACCGCTCTCAATGCCCTCCTGGCTCCGGTGCGCACCGCCGCCGAAAAATCCAAACTCCTCCGCGAGTGGCTGGAAACAAAGCGCCTCTTTCAACCCATGGCCATGTCTCCCCAGGAAGCCTTCCGCGTTCTGCGCGAAACCGCAGTCTTTCAAGAGAGCGGCATCGTCATGAAGCTCCCCGACTGGTGGCGCAGCGGCAAAGGCCCGCGCCCCGCCGTCTCCGTGACGATTGATGCCCCCAAGCAATCCTCCCTCCATGCCGGAGCCCTGCTGAACTTCAAAATCGCCGCCAGCTTTGAAGGCGAACCCCTCACCGACGCCGAATGGGAAAAACTCCTCAGCGCCGACACCGGCCTCGTCTCACTCCGCGGCCGCTGGATCGAAGTCGATGGTGCCCAACTCCAGCAGGTGATGTCGCATTGGGAAAGAGTTCAGCATGCCACCGGCGAAGGCGGCATCGGTTTCCTCGACGGCATGCGGCTGCTGGCTGGCTTTGATCCGCGTCTAGCAAGCGTGGAGGAAGATAGCACCGAAGCTGTGCACGATTGGAGTACCATCGTGGCAGGCAAGAACCTCGCAGCAGTGCTTCAGCAAATGCGCGATCCCGCCACATCGCCACCGCCGTCAAATCTCTGCGCCACCCTCCGCCCCTACCAGCTCAAAGGCTTCGCCTGGCTCCAGTTTATGTCCCGCCTCGGCCTCGGCGCTTGCCTCGCCGATGACATGGGTCTCGGCAAAACACTCCAAGTAATCGCGCTGCTGCTGGCACGACAAAAGGAGACGAGAGCGCCCGGCCTGCTGATTGTCCCTGCCTCACTCGTGGGCAACTGGAAGGCCGAAGTCGCCAAGTTTGCGCCTGATTTAAGGCTCTTCATCGCACATCCTTCGCAGACCTCGCGTGAGGCAATCGATCATGCGGTGCAGCACCCTGCCGATGCCCTACGCGGTTGCGATGCAATGCTCACCACCTACCAGTTCCTCCAACGCACCGAATCCTGGCAGCAGCACCCCTGGAGCGTCGTCATCCTCGATGAAGCCCAGGCCATCAAGAATCCCGGCAGCGCCAGCACGAAGGCCGTGAAGCGCTTGGTTGCACCTACACGCATTGCGTTGACTGGCACACCCGTGGAGAACCGTCCCGGCGATCTCTGGAGCCTCTTCGACTTTCTTAATCCTGGCCTGCTTGGCGGCTCCGCTGCCTTTGCGGATGCGGTGAAACGCTGCGCCAAAAGCAGCGCCGGTTTTGCACCGCTGCGCAAACTGGTGCAGCCCTACATCCTGCGCCGCATGAAAACGGACCGCAGCATCATCACCGACCTGCCCGACAAGATCGAAACCAAGGCCTTCTGCGGCCTCACCAAACGCCAGGCCACCATCTATGCCAAACTCGTCGATCAACTCGCCAAAATGCTCGCTGACAAGGAGATGGAACCCATCAAGCGCCAGGGCCTCGTGCTTGGCTTCCTGCTGAAGTTCAAACAGATCTGCAATCATCCCAGCCATTGGAACGGCGACGGTGCATGGAACCCCGCAGACAGTGGCAAATTCACGCGCCTGGCGGAAATTTGCAGTGAACTCGCCGAACGCCGCGAACGCGCGCTCATCTTCACGCAGTTCCAGGAAACCTGCGATCCACTCGCCCGCTTCCTCGCCACCGTCTTTGGCCGTGAGGGCCTCATCCTCCATGGCGGCACTGCCGTGAAGAAGCGCCCGCAGTTAGTGGAGTCCTTCCAGCAGCCCGATGGTCCGCCCTTCATGGTTATCAGCGTCAAAGCCGGCGGCACCGGCCTCAATCTCACCGCCGCAAGCCACGTCATCCACTTCGACCGCTGGTGGAACCCCGCCGTCGAAAACCAGGCCACCGACCGCGCTTTCCGCATCGGGCAGAAAAAGAACGTCATGGTTCACAAATTTGTCTGCCAGGGGACTATTGAAGAACGAATCGACGCGCTGATCGAAGAAAAGATGAGCCTCGCCCACGACCTGATCACCGGCGACGGCGGCGCCGAAAAACTGCTCACCGACATGGGTGCGGAGGAATTGCTGAGCTTGGTCGCTCTTGATGTGAACTCAGCTGTCGTGTAAAAAACTCCATGTGGTGGTCCTACCAAGATGTCGAAGAACAAAAAAAACAGGTGCAGCGCGAGATCGCGAAGCGAAAGAAGCGTGGGGAAAAATTTGAAGTACTGCCGGCTCCAGCGGGACAGAAAAAACTGAGCACGACATTCTGGGGGCAGTCCTGGTGCCGCAATCTGGAGTCGTATCAGGACTATGAGTCGCGGCTTCCGCGTGGACGCAGCTACCTGCGACAGGGTAAGGTGTACGACCTGCAGATCGAATCAGGCAAGCTCAGCGCGGTGGTGGCGGGATCAGAACTTTATGACACGAGCATCACCATCCAACCGCTGCCAAAGAAGCAGTGGCAGCAGATCGTGAAATCGAGCGCTGGGCAGATCGGCTCCATGCTGGATTTGCTCGCGGGAAAACTCGGAGATGGCTTGATGAAGGTGCTCACCGATCCCGACGAAGGCTTGTTTCCGAAGCCAAAAGAGATTCGCTTCATCTGCTCCTGTCCCGACCATGCGGACATGTGCAAGCATGTCTCCGCCGTGCTCTACGGAGTCGGAGTGCTGCTCGACACGAGACCGGAGCTGCTCTTCACCCTGCGTGGCGTGGATCAAGCCGAGTTGCTCTCCAATGCGAGTAGCGCCGCTATCACCGATCTATCCGCCTCTGAAGGTGATCTAGCTGGTGTCGATCTCTCTGCGATCTTTGGAATCGATCTGAGCGCAGATATCGCGATTGAAGCGCCTCCACCTGCCCAAAAGCAATCCACGAAGAAAAAGGCAGTTAAGAAAGCAGCAAAAAAGGCGAAGAAAAGCTGACGATAGAAGAGGACCCTCCTTCACTTCACATGCATGACTCCGCGCATGATCACCCAGTGGCCGGGGAAGGTGCAGAGGTAAGGGTAGTCTCCGGGTGATTTTGGTGCGGTGAAGCGCAGGGTTTCAGTGGTGTTGGGATTGAGCAGCTTGGTGTGGTGCAGAATTTTGTCCGTCAGTGGGATGAAATCCTTTTTGATGCCTTCCGGGTCTTTGGCCATCTCGTTGCCAGCGAGTCCGATTTCTTCCACGCTGCCGGGCTGGCAGATGGCGAGGTTGTGGGCTGTGGCGTCGGGATTGTTGAAGACGAGGCTCACCGGCTGGCCGGGCTTCACGTTGAATTCGGTTTTGTCGAAGAGCATGCGTTCGCGCACGCAGTTGATGGTGATTTTGGCGACACCGGGTTGTTTGTCGAAAGCTGTTTCTTCGACGGTCTTTTTCTTCTCGAAAGGACCGCGTTTGTAGGCGGCGGCGAAGGCTTCCATAAATGCGGCAATCTTCTCGTTCTCCTTGTCTTTCCAGTGCCGCGAGAGCGCCTCGCTGCCGAGCGCTGTGCGGACGGCGTAGGTCAGGTGTTCGCCCATGGGTTTGTCGAGAACACCGAGCACGGCATCCAGCGCGTCCTGCGTACCGATGTAGCTTGCGGCGATGACGGCTTCCATGCGCACGAGCCCATTGTCGTCATTGGCGCGGGCCTGCAGTTGCGCGATGCGATCCGGCAGATCGACGTAACGCAGTTGAGTTGTCGCGGCAGCGCGTGCGTGATGTTCGTCGCAGTTGAGCAGTTCTTTGAGCAAGGCTGTGTTTTCTGTGCTGAGGGTGCGGTAGGTCCACAGGGCTTCGAGCTGATGATGACGGAAGCGTGCGTCCTTGGGGACTAGCTTTGCCACCCAGGCATCCAACGCGGTTTTGACCTCAGCGGCGTAGCGTTCATGCAACTCGCGCTTGGCCTGATAGCGCCAGCGGTAGTGCGGGCTCTTTAGAAGATCCAGCAGTGCGGGAATCGGTGCACCGGCCACTGTGGGTGGTTCGGCGAGCTTTACTCCCTTCGGCACGATGCGCCAGATGCGGCCGCTGGTGCGCAGGCGGCGTGGGTCACGCAGCGAGTACTGTGCATGGCCTTTGATGGGGTTGTACCAGTCGCAGATGTAGAAGTCGCCACGCGGGCCGGCTTTCACATCGGTGGGGATGAAGCTGAGGTTGGTGGAGAAGATGAGATCGCCGAGTTTCTTTTCCTCATAGTGGTCGTCCATCTCGATCCATTGATGCATCTCAATGTTGTTCGTGGGTTTGTAGCGCGCCTTGATGAAGCCGCCGTGAAGTTCCTCGGGCCAGAAATCGAAATCGACAAACTCCTGGCCGCAGGTGCCGGAGTAGGCGGGCATTTTTCCGGCGCCGGGATGCTGCTCGGGGTAGGGCGGATTCGTGGCGTGGAAGGCGCTGGCGAAGATGGGATGGCTGGCCATGTGATGGCCCCAGTCGTCGAAGGTCACGCCCCAGGGATTGGTGCTCGGGTAGCTGCCAAAGGTGCTGAGCTTTTGCGTGTCGGTGCGCAGACGGAACCAGCCGGAGTTGTCGAGGCGCACGGGGCCGTAGGCAGTTTCAATTTGGGAGTGGAGGAAAATCGAATCGCGGATGATGAGATCGCCATCCGGGCTCCACACAAAATCATGCAGTGCGTGGTGGGAGTCCTCCGTGCCGAAACCGGTGAACACCTGGCGGCTGAAGTCCGCCTTGCCATCGCCATCCGTGTCTTTGAGGAAGGTGAGATGTGGTTCATCGGAAACATAGACACCGCCGTCGCCAAATTCGAAGGCCAGCGGGATGTGCAGGTTGTTTGCCCACACGGTTGATTTGTCGGCCCGGCCATCGTTGTTCGTGTCTTCGAGAATGATGAGGCGGTCCTTGGGTTCCTGACCGGGGTAGAGATGCGGGTAGGCCTGCGAAGTGCTCACCCACATGCGGCCCTGTGTGTCCCAGCGAATTTGAATGGGGTTCGCAATTTCGGGGAACTGCTCTTCGCTGGCGAACAGGTTTACTTCAAAGCGGGGATCAACTTTGAAAGCGGCGAGTTCATTCGTCGGCGTCATCCATTCGTTTGCGCCTTTGCTCTCCTTTGTCTCGGGCATGGCAGGGACATTGGAGTCATCGACTTTTTTACCGGCGAAGCTCTTTCCCTGTGCGATGGCCCAGATGCGTTGGTCGCGATTCGCCACCATGACATCAAAGCTCCGCATCGCCGGGAGGAAATCAAGGTAGCCATAGTCCTTGTTGCGGTCGCCGGTGTAGTAGAAGCCGTTTAACGGACGGTAGCGCTGGAAAAACTGGCGGTTCTTGTCCGCGATGGCCGCACGCAGTTCGGGCGTGGTTTCTGGGGCGCTGACATCGAAGGTGGCGCGGTAAAGCGCGTCGCCAAACACCGCGTAACCCTTATCCTCCAGATGAACGCCGTTGAAGGTGAGGCCCTTCATCGCTGGCAGCATAGGGTCAAACACGTTGGCGAACCCCACTTTCTCCGCTGCAGCCACTTCACCCATCGCCTTGGTGTAGGCGGCAAGCCGTGCGTTGTTCATGTCCGCCGCCGGGACGCCGGTCACGTTCTCATTGGCAATGGGCGACACCAGCACCACATGCGGCGCCGTCTTGCCGTTGTAGGCATGCGTCTTCAGCTCCTGCACCAACGCCGTGAGCCGCAGTTTGAAATCCGGCAGCTTCTCCAGCCCGCCGAACGATTCATTAAATCCAAACGCCGCGAAGATCACATCCGCCTTCTGCGCAAACAGGTGCTGGTTCAGCGTGCCGAAGTTTGTCGGACGCGGCATCAGATCCACCTCATCAGCCGACCACGCCAGCGTACGCACCACGAGCTGCTTGTCTGAGTGCTCCTTCAGCAGCATTGCCTCGAAATGCGGAAACTGAGCGCCGCGATCAAACAGGGTGTTGCCGATGAACACGACGTGATCGCCCTTCGCCAGAGCAAGCGGTAGCGCTGTATCCACGGCCGCTGTCACCGGTGGCAGCGGTGCGGTTTTTTCCTCCATGTAATACTTCGCCAGCGCCGGGTCTTCAGGTGGTGCAGGCTTGCCCGTGTCTGTGTTCTTTGCATCCAGCGGGTTGATCGCCATGGCTGGTTTGCGAGCCGGCGTTTTCGGCGCATCAGCAGCGTAAGCGAGAGTCGCCAGTGTAAGAAGGAGAGCGGCGGGCTTGATCATAGGGTGGAAGGCTTGAATGAACGCACGGATTCACCTCACATTTCGGAGCAAAACCGGACAACGAAGGATGCTGGCTGCAAGGCTCTCAAGAAGAGAGCCTGATGTGTAAATTCACGAATGGTTTACTTCACGTGCATCACACCGCGCATGATGAGGTAATGGCCGGGGAAGGAGCACATGTAGGGGTAGTCGCCGGGCTTGGCGGGCGCGGTGAACTCGATGACTTCTTCTTTGCCGTGGTCGAGCAGCTTGCTGTGCCAGAGGATGTCGGGGCTTTCGGGGATGAAGCCGGTGTCGAAGCCTTTGGCACCAAGTGCCATGGCTTTGATGGCGATTTCATCCACCTTGCCGGGATTCACCAGGAGGATGTTGTGCGGCATGAAGTCGGGATTGGCAAAGGTGAGCTTCACCTTCTTGCCGGCTTTCACGTTGAGCTCCTTCACGTCATACATCATGCGCTCGGGCAGTGTGGCCACGCGGATGGTGGTGAGTTCCGGCGTGTCGCTGAGGACGCCTGATTTTTTCGCCTTCTCTTCCACTTCAGCGGCGATGACACCGCCATGCATGGAGGCTTCGACGTTGAACCAGAGATGCTGCACGACGTTGGCGGCATTGCGTGCGTGCAACTCAGGCGACTTCTGCAACTGGCCGAGAAGCTCGATATTGCGAACATTGTGCTGCTGATGAATCCACAGTGCTTCGAGGAGATGATGCGCGTCTTCCTTCTTGTTCGGATCAAACTGCTTCATCCAGGCCTGCGTGGCGGCGATGACCTCCTTGGTGTCACGCTCACTAAGCTCGATGTGGGCGCGGTGGCGCACACCATCGGTGGGATGTTTGAGGTTTTCCAGCAGCGCGGGAATCGGCTGGCCGTCGATTGGAACGATCTTTTGCAGCGGGCGGCCCGTGGCGGTGATGCGGTAGATGCGGCCATGCTTGTGGTCGCGGTTGGGATCGCGCACGTTGTGCTGCATGTGGCCGATGATGACGTTGTGCCAGTCGCTCAGGTAGAGCGAGCCATCGGGTGCAAAGACGGCATCGCTGGGGCGGAAGTTTTTGTCTCCGCTCATGAGGAAGCCGCGTGAGGTCTCTTCGGTGACGGTGCCATCGGCCTGTGTGACTTTTACGGTGAGTTCGTCGCCTGCGGGTTCTCCCCAAACGGTGCCCTTGTCGGCATCACGCTCGAGATGGTAGTGCTTCACGCCGAGGAAGCCGATGACGTTGCAGATGAGGAAGTCTCCCTGCATGGCCTCAGGGAAGTGCGTGCTGCTGACGACCTCACAGGCAGTGACGGGGCGCACTTCTTTCTTCAGCAGTTCATACATTTTGAAACCGTTGCCTTCGGGGCGCACCTGATAGGCGCGGCCGCCGGTGCCGTCGGTGGCGTACTGGTAGCCCCAGGAATCAAACGAGGTGCCGTGCGGGTTCGGCGAATTGTCCGCATGCTTGGCGATGGTGAAGCGGCGCGGATCGAAGCGATACATGGCGGAGGCTCCGGTGTTCAGCGAAGGGCCCCAGGGATGTTCGTGGTTGTGCTGCATGAACACACCGCTCTGCCAGTAGAGACCACCGTCGGGACCGTAGATGAGATTGTTTGCGCCGTGGTGTGAGTCTGAGCTGTCGAGTCCCATGAGCATGATCGTCTGCACGTCCGCTTTGTCGTCCCCATCGGTGTCCTTGAGGAAGAGGATCTCCGACTGGCGGGTGACGAGCACACCGCCGTTCCAGAACTCGAAGCCGAGCGGATTTTGCACACGGGCAAATTCCGTGGCACGATCAGCGCTGCCGTCGTTGTTGTCGTCGTGAAGAATGACGAGAGCATCGTTCATTTCCTTCAGCGGTTCCCACTTCGGATAGGTCGGCCATGCGGCAACCCAGAGACGGCCTTTTGAATCAAACTGCATCTGCACCGGGTTGGCGATCTGCGGGAAGCGCGATTCATCAGCGAACAGATGAACCTCGAAGCCTTTTTTCACCGCCATGTGTTTGATGGCCTCTTCACCGCTGATGTATTTCAGGATGCCTTCCTTCTGCGCGCTGCTGCTCTTGCTGCCGCCTCCCACGTTGGAGATGACGGGCACGGGTTTCGGCACGTTGCTGTCGTCGATTTTTTTGTCGCCACCGGTGATGCGGGCCCACACGCGCTCGTCGCGGTTCGCGGTCATGACGTCGAGCATGGAAAGCTCATGCTGCAGCACGACGGCGTTGGTCTGTCCATTGGTAAAGCTCAGCGTGGAGCGGCTGCCCCAGACGTCGTTGCCGTCGGAGGCATGGTAGCGGTTGTACCAGTGCAGTTCCTTGTCCATCACGGCCTCGCGCAGCGGTTCCATGGAAGGTGAGGCACTCACCTGCTTGCCGAGCAGCGCCTTGGCGATGAATTCCGCGAGCTGTCGATCTCCCTCGATGGAGAGATGCACGCCGTTGATGGTGAGAGGCTCCTTGGCGGCCTTGAACAGCTCCAGTGAAGGATGATACAGGTCCACAAACGCAACGCCTGCTTCCTTTGCCGCTGCCTCAGTGGCCTTCGTATAGGCTTCGAGCTGGGCATTGTGCGCCTTGCCGTCCGGCACGTTCACGTTGTGCGTGTCTTCATGCGCGATGGGACTGAAGAGCACGATGCGCGGGAAGGACTTGCCGTTCGCCTTGCTACCGCGGGTCTTCTTCACGAACTCGACGAGCTGCTTCTGAAACTCCTCCGGCTTGTTGTCGTAGGATTCGTTGTAGCCGAAGAAGCCGAACACGACATCTGCCTTCACATGGCGCAGGTAGTCCGTCATGTGCGTGGCACCGCTGCTGCGCGGGTAGTTGTTCGGGCGGTCGCCGCTGGTGCTCATGTTGCGGAAGTGCACCTGCAGATCAGGAAGCTGGCTTTGCAGCAGCGTTTCGACCCAGCCATCGTGCTGCATGCGGTCAGGCAGGCCATTGCCGAGGATTGCGACGACATCACCTTTGCCAAAGGCGAAAGGCGCAGGGTCTTTGTAATCTGCAGGCACATCGGCCAGTTCAGGTTCTTTCACAGGAGCAGCGCCGCCACCGCCGGACCTCTTCTGCGCAGGCTTGCCCGGCTTGCCGTCATAGGTCAGGTAGTTCGTCTTGCCGCCGCTCTTCACATCGATCACCATTGACTCTGGCGCGGACACATTGCTGATCACGAAGACTTCCTTCCGCCCTGCATCTAGCAGTTTCAGCGTGAAGCCATCGAGGCGGAATTCAAAACCCGTGCGGTTCCAGATGCCCACCGAATCCACTGCAAAATCTGCGCCCAGATCCACTTCCCACCAGGTGTTTGGCAGGTTCTCCTTGGTGTGTGTCTGTCCGCCCTTGCCCCAGTCGCGGTCTTTGTTGCCATCCAGCGCACGTTCCGCCGGGCCGCCTGCCGTGGTGGACTGGGTGGCCTTTCCGCCTTTGGCGACATTCTTGCCACCGCTCATGACTTCAACTTCAGCCAGCGTCAACGTGCGTTTGTCTCCGGGAAGTTCGACGCGGACGTAGCGTGCAGGCTTGCCCGTGGTGAGTGAGACTTTAGCGGCGGCGGCATCGGCTTTCGTCGCCGGCTTTTCTTCTGGCTTTGATTTATTGACGGTGCGCTTCGTGTCGTTGTTCGCTGGAATCTGCGATGTGAAGCCCGCATACATTTCGGGTTTGACGCCATGGGCATAGGCACCGCCGCCAAAGGTGTTCGGCTTGAAAGGGCCGACGAAAGAAACATCGAGGTCCGGCTTGATCGCATCCTCCATGCCCAGCGCCCAGAAGATGCCGTTCACGATCATACGGCGATAGCCTTCATTCGTGATGTCTTCCGATGTGCCGTACAGCGTGGTGAAAACGCGGCCTGTTTTGCCGGAGGCAGACTTGTAGGTGCGCGTCCATTCGCTGGGCATTGGCGGCTTGGTGGCATCCGCAGGAGAATCTTGCGTCATGCCGTTCAGCGGCTGGGCCATCGTCAAAATCTCGCCATCCGTCGGTTTGCCCACATAGCCGCCTGCCTGCACCCAGATGTCCTTCACACCACGCAGAATCGGGTGCGCGGCCTTGTCCGGCACGATGGCGATGCGCGTGCTCTGCTTGTGATTGGTGCCGTAGTGGCCCACCCAGGTCTGCCCGAGTACCTGATGGCCAAAGCCCAGCTCATAGCCGCTGACCTTGCTATCAAAGGAATACTTCGCGTAAGGATCATCCTTCGTCGTCTTGAAGCCATGCGTGGCCGTGCGCAGCCCGACCACCGGACAGCCTCGGGCGAGGTAGGCGTCAAAGTGTTTCATCTGCTCCGCCGGGAACTGCTGAAAGCGCAGGAAGACCACCGCGAGATCGGCCGTGTCCAGCGCCTCCATGCCCGGCATGTTGGCAACTTCGCCCGCTACAATGTCCCCTTCCTTGTCGATGTCGAAAAGCACCGTGCACTTGAACCCCTGATGCTTCGCCAGCAGACGCGCGATGGCCGGCAGCGACTCTTCAGAGCGGTATTCATGATCCCCTGCGAGGAAGACAATGTGTTTCCCTTTGCCTGGCCCTTCGGTGCCTTCATAGACGAGTGGTGCGGCGCTCGCGAAGGTCGCGAGCGAGAAGAGGGTGAAGAGAAAAGCGGCTGGGTTGGTCATAACAGGTGGGAGCAAACGTGGGATTGCGGTGTGGTATCTCGCGGCGGGGAGCGAAACCGGACAATAAATTTTGGAGACGGGCAATATCCCTACTGGCGATAGTCCGCACCGGTGAGGCTGTGCAGCACGGACTGCTGCCAGTCGTGAAGTTCGGATTGCAGCTTTTTGGCGATGTCGGGCTGTTGATCAAAAACGCTGGTCTTTTCAGCAGGATCTGTGGCGAGATCGAAAAGCTCTTGTTTCACTGCCCCGCCCTTCTTCTGCTCATGCACTACCAGTTTGTAATGGCCGTCGATGATCGCACGTGGGCCGAGGTAATCGGCGTCGGTGATGGTGGTATGGCGAAAATTGCTGAAGTCGCGTGTGGCTTTGCCGCCTGCCTTCTTGGCAAGGGGCGTGGTGCCTTCTTGAAGTGCGGGCGCGATGTAGGGCTCGCTCTTTTTAAGATGGGCGGCATCGAATTGCCAGACCCACAGCGGTTTGGGGCGCTCAGTCATTTTTCCATCAATCGCAGGCAGAAGGTCGGTGCCATCGATTGGGCGGTCCGGCAGCGGCTGGCCGGTAAGGGCGCAGAGCGTGGGCAGGAGATCGCTGGTGGTGGCGCGGACTTTCGTGCTGCGCGGCTGCGGAATGCGCGCGGGCCATTCGATGAGGCCGGGGACGAGTACGCCGCCTTCATAGACCTGACCTTTCACACCGCGATGCGGCAGAACGAGCGAGGCATCTGGAGAAGTGCCGTTGTCGCCGCAGTAAAAGAGCAGTGTGTTGTCGCGCAGGCCGCTGGCGGCGAGATGCTTTCTCAGCGTGCCGATGGAGCGGTCCATCGCCGTGATTTCGGCATATCGTTCGCGCAACACTTCACCCTGCGGGCGTGTGGTCGGGCCGCCGGTTTCATTCGAGGTGAGCTTGACCTTTTTGTCTTTGTACTTGGCCGGCAGATCATCATACAGCGCCAGATCCTCCGGCAGCCCGCTGTAAGGCTCATGCGGTGACCCAAACCACACCACGGTGAAAAAGGGCTTCTGGTTCTTGCTGGCGCGGTCGATGAACTTGATGGCCTCGTCGATGACGATGTCGGAACTCTCGCCCTTGATGACCTCCGGCGGCCCACCATTGCGTGAGAGGGACGGATTCAACTCGAAGAAATTATCGTGCGAGACCCACTCATGAAATCCCATGGCACCAGGGCTCGTTGGTGAAGAAGCTTTGACCGGACCGAGATGCCATTTGCCGAAGTGGCCGCAGTGGTAGCCGGCTTTGGCGAGGATCTGAGCGATGGTGATCTCCTCCGGCCGGATCGAGAAGCCGGGATTGAAGGTGCCCATGCGGTTCGGGTGACGGCCCGTCATGAAACTGGCGCGTGTGGGCGAACAGCTCGGATGTGCGGCGTAGAAGTTTTCGAAGCGAAAACATGTCGCGGCCATGTCATCGAGCACCGGCGTTTTCACATGGGGATGGCCGTTGTATCCTGTCTCCTCCCAGCCGTGGTCATCACCCATCATCAGGATGATGTTGGGAGGCTCCGCGGCAAATAACGGAGCACTCATGGAGAGTGACGAAAGAAGGATGAGAGCGAGCAGGCGTTTCATAAAGCGTGCGGTTCACTTCTTCGTCGGCGGCACGACAGGCCCGGTGCCTTGCGGGCTCTTCGTGCGCGGCTTCTCGATCTTCACAGCACCGGCAGGAAGTTTTGCGGGATCAAAGGTCGAAGGTTCTGTGACTTCGAGCACTTTGAGTCGCAGGTCTTTGATGTGCACGCTGTTCGGATTGCCACGATGCAGCTGAATGGCCAGCAGACCTGAAAGGGCGCGCTTCTTCTCATCGTAGTCGGTGAGCTCAGAGGTGGTCTTGCCGTTGATCTTGTGCACCAAGTGGTTTCCGCGTGCGATGATGGTGTACTCGTTCCACTGCGAGACATCGACCTTCACCGGTTCGTGCGTGGAGAGCTTCCACAGCGCGCCGGCGGGATCGAGCGTGACGTTGGTGCCATTGAGGCCGAAGATGCCACGTCCCTTTTCTTCATAAGTCATGCCGGTGTGTTCGGTGGCGGGATGGATGTCGATCTGATAGCCGGTGATGACCCAAGGGGCGACCTCCGGCAGCTCGCGGCTGCGGTATTGAATGCCGGAGTTGTTGTCGCCCTCGACGCGCACGATGGCGTGCAGTTCGAAGTCTTTCACCTGGCCGCCGCGCCAGATGAGGAAGGAGTTGTTTGGCATGGCATCTGGCCCGGTGCAGGTGCCGATGACCTCGCCGTTTTCCACCTTCCAGAGTTTGGGATCGCCATCCCAGCCGGTGAGGTCTTTGCCATTGAACAAGGAGGTGAAGCCGTCCTCAGCGGAAGCAGCGGCGGCGAAAATGAACAGGGATAGAAGTGCTGCAGGTCTCATGAGTCGTGGGTGGGAAATTGGATCGGGCGGGGCAGGAAGAACGGGCGCTGCACAGTGATTTCTCGTCTCGCTTGCAACTTTTTCACTTCATTCCCTGTTGGTTTGCTTCCATGCGATCCCTTGCCCTTCTCTCTTTTTTCGTGCTGACAGCTTCGTTGTCTGCGCAGCAGCCACCCTATGATGTTTTTCCTGCGGCTGATCCGCCCTACTACCGCGTGCGTTATGAGGCCTCCACCCAGCCGGGGGAATTGATCTTTCCGGTCAATTACACTGTGTGGGTGCCGCCAGGTGTGAAATCCCTGCGCGGGGTGATCGTGCATCAGCACGGTTGTGGTGAAGGTTCATGCAAATCTGGTCTCACCGGTGCCTATGACCTGCACTGGCAGGCGCTGGCCAGAAAGCATGAATGCGCCCTGCTGGCCCCCTCCTATGAGCAGCCGGAGAAGGCAGACTGCCAGATGTGGTGTGATCCGCGCAATGGATCGGATGCGGCGTTTCAGAAGGCGCTTTCTGATCTCGGCGCGAAGTCCGGGCATCCCGAACTTGCCAAGGTGCCTTGGGCGCTGTGGGGGCACAGTGGTGGCGGTCATTGGGCGGGAGGCATGACTTTGCTGCACCCTGAGCGTGTGGCGGCGGCGTGCTTGCGCTCAGGCGTGCCGATGCTGGAGGCCAATCCGGCCCGGCCCACGATCAAGATCTACACTCTGTCTGAAGCAGTCGCTGGGGTGCCGATCATGTGCAATCTGGGCACCAAGGAAGGTGTGACGGTCAAGGAAGGGCGCTTTGCCGGAGCCTGGGCTTCGAACGAAACGTTCTTCACCGCCGTGCGTGCGAAGGGTGGTCTCATCGGCGTGTCAGTGGACCCACTGACCACGCATGAGTGCGGCAATCAGCGCTATTTCACCATCCGCTGGCTGGATGCCTGCCTCACCGCAAGACTGCCTGAAAAGAACGGCGGCGCGCTGAAACCGATGCCGACGAAAAACGCCTGGCTTGCTGCGCTGCTGGGCACTGAAGCCGTGCCTGCTGCCAAGTTTACGGGCGAAAAAGACAAGGCCGTCTGGCTGCCGAATGAGGCGGTCGCCAAGGACTGGGAGGTCTATGTCAAAGACACCACCGTCCCCGACACCACCCCGCCGCCTGCGCCAACTGGGCTGCAGGTGAAAGACAACGTGCTTACCTGGAAGGCAAAAGCCGATCTCGAAAGCGGTCTGGCCCATTTCATCATCGAGCGCGATGGCAAAGAGATCGGCACCGTGCCGGAGCAGCCGAAGAATCCCTTTGGCCGTCCGGTATTCCAAGGCCTGCAATACAGCGACACCCCCACAAACCCCTTGGTCGAGATGCGTTTCACCGACAAACAGCCTGAGGCAGGTAAAAAGCACCAATATCGCGTGATCGCGGTCAACACGGTGGGGCTGAAATCCGAGTAAAAGGGCGTGTTTCCTGCTGCAACTCGGGGTGTTCTGGCTACGTAGTAGTCAGACCCCCAAATCATGAACAGACGCCGTTTCATTCTCCAATCTCTGGGCACCTCCCTCGCCCTGCCAGGTCTCCCTTCACTCATGGCTGGCACTGTGGGTGGAAATTCCGCCATCCAGACCGCCAAGGGAGCAGGTGCTGGAGCGCGTCGATTTGTGGCCATAGGCAATCTGCTGGGCTATCAGACGAAGCAGCTCTTTCCGACCACCAAGGGCCGCGACTATGAGAAAACCGCGCTGCTGGAGCCGCTGTGGGAAAATCGCAGCCAGATGACGGTCTTTCGTGGCCTGGACCATGGCGTGAAAGGCGGGCACTTCGCGGTGCACTCGTTTCTTTCCGGCGTGCTGAACTCCGAGGCGCAAAACCGCCCGGATGGCAATGTGACCATCGATCAGTATCTCGCGGACGAGATCGGCTTCGAGACGCGGTTTCCTTCGCTGACCGTCGGCTCGGAAGGCGGCATTCACGGCGGCTGCCAGATCGCATGGACGAAGTCGGGCGTGCGTGTCCCTCCCGTCACGAATCCGTCGCAGTTGTTTGAGAAGCTTTTCGTCAGTGACTCCAAGGAACGTCAGGCGCGCCGGGTGCAGGAAAACCGGGTGCAGTCATCCATTCTCGACTCCGTGATGGACGAGGCCAACCGCCTCTCCAAACGCGTGAACAAGGAGGACAAGGACAAGCTGGATGAGTATCTCACTTCCGTGCGCGACGTGGAGAAGCGCTTGGAATTGCGTCAGCGCTGGGTCAGCCAGCCGAAGCCCAAGGCCCCTTTTGACAAGCCCGCGAATCACAACGCCGTGGAAGACCTGCCGATTCTGTATGAGCTGATCGCGCTGGCCCTGCAGACGGACAGCACTCGCATCGCCACGCTGGAAATCGGCGGTGACTTCATGCCGCAGCATCTCGGCATCAAGAAAGACTGGCACGGCCTCTCTCACCACGGCAATGACCCGGAAGCCATCGCGAGCCTCATCACGCTGGAGAAGTATCAGATCGAGCACTTGGGCAAATTCATCACGCGGCTCTCGAAGATGAATGATGGCGAACGCACCCTGCTGGACTCCACCACGGTGCTCTTCGGCAGCGGCATGGGCGATGGCAATTCACACAAGAACTCCGACCTGCCAATCATCCTCGCGGGCGGCGGCTACAAGCACGGCGAATTCCGCGAAGTGCCGCGTGAGGGCATCAACAAGGTGCCGCTTTGCAATCTCTTCGTGGACATCGCGCAGAAGATGGGCGTGGAAACGGATTCCTTTGGCAACAGCACCGGGCGTTTCGCGTGATGAGCATGATAGCTCCGACCACGCGTCTCAGCGCGCTGCTTTGTCTCGCGTTCCTTACTACGGCTCATTCGGCTGACGATGCCCCAAAGCTCGCGCAGCAGTTCCTCGGCAAATACTGCCTGGAGTGCCATGACGCGGATGTGCAAAAGGGCGATCGCGCCTTTGAGAAGTTCGCGCTGCCTCTGAAGTCCGTTCCGGATCTCATCGATGCGCGTGACATCATCGACCAGCTCACCCTGAAAGAGATGCCGCCGAAAAAGGCGGATCAGCCCACTGATGACGAGCGCCTCGCCATGATCCGCGCGCTGCGCGAGGGCACGGTGGCCGCCTATGGCAAATTCCAGAGCACTGGCAGCCGCACGGTCATGCGCCGCCTTTCCAGCCGGGAGTATGAGAACACTCTTGCCGTGTTGTTTGGCCGCCGGGTGGACACACTGGGCCTCACGGCCGATTTCCCGAAGGAAAAGACTAGCCAGCACATGGACAACATCGGCAAGTCGCTGGTGACGTCGGGCTTTCTCGTGGATCAATACTTTCAGTCTGCTAACCGCCTCGTCGAGACGCGACTCGGCAAGTCGGCGACCGAGCCGAAGAGCTGGCGCTTCAACAGCCACTTTGTGCAATACGAAGAGCTGACCGGCTCGCACAAGTCAGCCTTCAACTTCCGCTACCTCTGTCTTTACGAGCAGCCGAACACCGACACCCGCCAGGGCGGCTACGGCCATATCGAAGACTTCAAGCAGGGCGTGCCCGTCTCCGGTCTTTATGACATCGAGGTGGAGGCTGCTGCGATGCACCGGGACACGCACTACGATCCCACCATCTTTGGCATCGATTTTTCTGAACCCTTCATCCTCGGGGTCGTTCCGGGAGATGTGACCAAAGGCCACATCCATTACCCGCAGGCCATTGAGCCGCTTCTCGCCAGCGCCGTGGTGCCGGACAATACGCCCACCTGGTTCAAATTCCGCGTGTGGCTGGAGGCCGGGCAGACACCGCGCTTCATCTTCCCGAATGGTCCGTATGAATCGCGGGCATCCGTGGTGACGATCAACAAACGCTACAAGGACGAATTCAAGGCGGACACGGGATCCTCGGGCGTCGGTCGCGCCCACATTCTGCTGGAAGGCAAGCTCCCGCACATCCGCATCAGCGAAATCAAGATCAACGGCCCGGTGCCTGAAGAAAAAGGCGGGGCTGAAGAAATCGCAGTCTTTGGCAAAGACGGTTTCCAGGCAGAGCATGCGATGGAGCAACTCCAGGCTTTTGCGGAAAAAGCGTATCGCCGTCCGCTCACCGATGCAGACAGCAAGCCCATCCGCGCTCTTTACGACAAACGGCTGGCCGAAAAAGCCACACCGCGCCAGGCCGCGCTGGATGCGCTGAAACTGATTCTTTGCTCGCCCTCCTTTCTCTACCTGAGCGAAATCACCGAAGAGTCCGCGAAAGCGCTGAGCCCCTACGATCTCGCCTCCCGCCTCTCCTTTGCCCTTTGGGCCGCCCCGCCAGATGAAGCGCTGCTCGCGTCAGCCAAGTCCGGCAAACTCACCCAGGATGCCGAGCTGAAAAAGCAGATCCAGCGAATGCTCGCCGATGAACGCATCAGCGGCTTTGTGAACGGCTTTCTGGACAGCTGGCTGAACCTCCGTGAACTCGGCGGCATGCCGCCGCCGCGCGAGGTGGTGCGCTCCTACTATGCGGAGGATCTCCCCACCTCGATGAAAGCCGAGGCCAACCTCTTCTTCCGCGATCTGCTGAAGACCAACGGCTCCGTCATTCAGTTCATCGACTGCGACCACAGCTTCGTGGACAAGAAGCTGGCCAAACTCTACGAACTGCCCGAGCAGAAGACCCTGCGCCTCGCCGATGGTTTCCAAAAGGTCAGCCTCAAAGGCAATGCCCATCGTGGCGGCCTCATGGGCATGGCCGCCGTGCTTACTGTGAGCGCGAACGGTGTTGAGACCTCGCCTGTGACACGCGGTGTGTGGGTCACAGAAAACATTCTGGGCGTGCCGCCGCCACCACCACCGGATGTCGTACCCGCCATTGATCCGGATGTCAGCGGAGCCACCACCATTCGCGACCGCCTTGCCAAACACCGCGCCGATGCCGCCTGCGCCGAATGCCATCGCAAGATTGATCCGCTCGGTTTCAGTCTCGAATCCTTCGATCCCGTCGGCCGCTGGCGCAGCACATACCCGAAGACCAATAAAAAGGCCCCTGCTCCCAAGATAGACACGACTGGTGAATTCCCTTCAGGCGAGACCTACACCGACTTCGCCAGCTTCAAGAAACTCATCCAAGGCACCCGTGCCGATCTTTTCAGCCGGCACCTCATCCGCCAGATCCTCACCTACACCACCGGCCGAACCATGGAGCTCAACGATGACTTCATCATCGACAAGCTCCACGACAAAGTGAAAAAGCAGGGCCTCGGCCTGAACACTCTTCTCACCGAGTGCCTGATGAGCGAGGTGTTTCGCTCGCGGTAACCTTGATAGTAAAACGAACGTCCGTGTTTGTTCTCCCGCCTGCGGGCATTCAATCAACGCGTCAGCGTCTTGGAGTGCGGTGGCAGAGATGCACGGCGCAAGCCTGCATCATCGACACCGCTTTCGCGGGGTATTGAACATTCACAGTTCCCATCCCGCCGTCCGGCCTGCGAAAAGCGGCGTCGCGCCCAGGCTTGCCGCACGCACTCCAAGACGCTTCGCGCTCGCGTGAGCGCTGGAGTAGCCGGATCTTGGCTTCCTACTTCACCGCTGGCGTCGCAGCCGCCTCAGCCTTCACCTTCTTCGGCGGCGCAATACGAGGCGTCAGAAAAGAATCAATCAGCGCTTTGTCTGCTTCACACTTGGCACCTGCAGCTGGAATCTGCACACCCGCTGACCACAGCACGCCATTAATCACCAACTGGCGCATGCCTGCCTGCTCCCAGGCTGAGTGAGCATCCAGCCCACTGAAGCTAAATGAGCGTCCGCCGCTTGGGCGGTCATAGGTCCAAGCCACGACGTCCTTGTCGCCACCTTCAGGTGAACCCAGTTTTTCTTTGCCCGACCACACCAGCGGTGTGATGCCTTTCATCTCTGCTGGGAACTGGAAGTGGTTCAGCCAGCCGTCATTGATCTTCCACGGCGTGACACCGCTCGTGATGGCATGCTTTGGAAAGGTGTCATGCACACTGTCCCAGTGGCCGCGGCTTGAGAGCGCATTGTAAACACCACCGATCCAGCTCATCGACTGCTGCGCAAAAGCCGGTGTGAACTCCACCGCCTGATGAATGTTCACCAGTCCCGTCTTGCCATCGGCCATTTTTTGCACGGTGGCCACATGCTCCGGTGAGGCGAGGTAGGCCTGCTTGCCGCCGCCATCGGTGTAAAAGACCACGGCAGCCGCGCCCTCAAACACCTTCTCATCGGCAGGCCATTCTTCGTTCACCAGCACCGCATCCACTCCCGGTGTCTGCTTCAGCAGCGCCTGCATCAGGCGGCAGCCGCCGAGGTAATCATGATGCCCGACCTTGTCCACCTCCTTCACCTTGCCGGCGACGAGGACAATTTTGACGCTGTCAGCAGCCCAAGAGGAAGAAGTGCACAGGCCTGCAGCAGCGAGAGAGAGAAGAAAACGTGAGCGGGAAATCATGGTGGGTAAGTGGAAGGCAGTCTAAACGAACGCACTCACCGGGAAATGTCTCCCAATCTTCACGGCCGGGTGATCTTGCCGTCGCGCTGAAACATCTGCCAGTCGGTCGCATAGTCGGCATTGATGAGCCAGGAGGCGGTGGCTTTGTCTCCGGCAAATGAGGCAAAAGGTCCCGTGGTCAGGGTTTGATATCCCCCTTGTTTTGCATCCCAGTTTTTCCCGAGAGATCCGCTCTCAACCGTCAGCGCAGTGAGCTTCACCGGACCTTTGAGCGGATCAGCATCTGCAGTCACGCGGGCGACGAAGGTATGGCGCAGGAAGGAGAAGACCAGCGGCCAGGTTTTGTCGCCAGGTCCATGCCCAGTCTTCGGTTCGACGGCATAATTCCACAGCGCGTTGTGCTTCTTCCGCATAGCTTCGACCACTCCCATGTTTTCTTCTTTTGAGGGCCGGGCAAAGAAGGCATCATCCTCGCCAAAGATCACCAGGCCGGGGATTTGTGCCGCACCGGGTTGATAGACTTGATACGTAGTGCCGGGACGCATGGAAACCCAGCCCCAAACTCGGGTGCTTTCGGCGGGAAAGATGGCCGAGAAGCCGGTGCCGTTCGAGTGGCCGTAGAGAAAGAGCGGCGCATTTTCGAGCTCAGGGTGCTTGGCTCTTTGCCCGAAGGTCCTCAGCCTCTCATACAGAAGGCTGCGTGGCCAGAAGCCGCGCTGCATGGGATTGCCCACGAATTTGAAAATCGCGAGGTGCAGCTCGCGGGCTATCTTGCGGAGTTCGGGGTGTTTATAAAGCGCCTCGCCGCTGCCGTGGCCGGAGATGACGACGATGCCTTTTGCCACGGTGGTCTGCTCTGGCACCCACAGGTCAAACTTCACATCCTCCTTTTTGCCTTCGCCTTTTTCCTTCACGGCCTGCTGCCATTGCTCATCGGTGAGTTTCCAGTCCCAGCTTCTTTCAACAGCCTGCTGTGGTGAAGGCGCACCCCATTTGGCTTCATCGAGCACACCATTCCAGTTCTTCTGGCCTTTCACCTGCGCATTTGCCCGCACCCAGCCGAGACTGTGGCATTCGGGCAGTTGAAGCGTCTCAGTGAGCTCAATGTCAGCGGCGTGGAGATTTGCCAGCAGCAATGCGGCGACGAGAAAAAACGGCTTCATGAAATGGGTGAGTGAGTCTAGGCGATGAGCTCTTTCAGCACGCCGGAGCTGTCTCCATGGCGCTCGACGTTCACGCCCAGACCATGGAGGAGCGTCAGCCACGCATTGCACAGCGGCGTGTCTTTCGGCGCGACGATGTTGTGGCCCAGCTTGATGCCTGCGCCACCACCCGTGAGCAGCGTGGGGCAGTTGTCCAGGCTGTGCTCGGTGCGGATATTGCTGCCGTAGGCCAGGGCAATATTGTCAAAGAGACGGCTGCCGTCGGCTTCCTTGGTGGCTTTGAGTTTGTCGATGAATCCCGCGAGCAGATCGCTCTGCGTGAGGTCGCGCTGCTTGGAAGCTTCCAACTTTTCACCCATGGTCGAGTGGTAATGGCTCATGTCATGCGGGGCCACCTTGATGCCGATGCTTGTGAGCAGCGTGCTGACCGGCTGGCGGTAGGTGAGCACACGGGTGCTGTCTGTCTGCATCGCCGCGAGCATGATGTCATACATGATCTTGATCTCTTCTTTTCCAGCGAGGCCGGGGGCTGGCTCAGGAATGGGTGCCTTGGGCTGCGGCACGCCGATCCACTGCTCGTCCTTGCTCAGACGTGTTTCGATGTCGCGGATGCCCTGGAAGTATTCATCGAGCTTGCCCTTGTCCGTTTTGCCAAGGCCGCGCTGCATGACGCGGGCATTCTCCATCACCGTGTCGAGCACGCTGCGCTTCTGCGCCAGCATGGCTTTCTGCTGCTCGATGGGCGTGGTGTCTTTGGAAAAGAGCCGGTGGTAGGCTTCCACGGGGCCCTTGTGCCCGCCAATGGGTTTGCCGCTGACATCCCATGCCATCGAAAGCCCGGGGCCATGCCCTGAAGCTTCAGCGTTCTCGCTACCATTAAGCTGCAATGAGGCAAAACGCGTGTCGAGTCCGAGCTTTGCCGCCGCCACCTGATCTGCGGAGATGCTGTTGTGAAAGTTTTGTCCCGGCTCGCCAAAGCGATTCGCCCCCGTGAGCCACATGGTGCTGCCCCAGTGGCCGTCATTGCTGTACTTGTTCCAAAGCCCCTGCACGACGCTGAAGTCCGCCTTGTGCCGTGCCAGCGGCTTCAATCCTTCAGGCAGGGTGTAATCCGCACCGGGTTGTTTGATGTCCGGAAACCAGCTCTCTGTCGTGATCCCCCAGCCGAAGCCGAGAAAGACCAGCCGCTTTGGTGGAGCTGCTGGAGCAGCCGCCGAGGCAAAGCGACGGAAGCCGAGAGACTCCAGTGCCGGCAGGGCAATGAGCGCGGTGCTGGATTGAAGGAAGTGGCGGCGCCGGATGGGTGAGGTGCTCATGATGCTTTTTCGTTGAGAGATTACTTCGTATGGAACTCCTGACTTGCGACCAATGCGTGAATGAACTCGCGAATGGCGAGGTCTTTTTTACCGGCTTGCTGAATCATGCCGGCAATGAGTGGTTGATCGCGGAAGCCCGGCGGGCGGCCGAGCGCGAATTCGATGAGGGCCTCGCTGAAGCTGCGGGCAAAGGCGTCTGATTTGGAGGCGATGATGTCGCGCAGCCCAAAGAAGTCTTTGAACGCCGGGCCTTTGTATAGCGCGGCGGCAGCTTCGATGGTCCAGGTCTTTTTGCTCTTTGGGTCAGGCTTGCCGTTTGCGTCAATGGCCATGTAACTATCTTCGGTGCGCCATTGTCCGGCGGCGTCGAAGTTCTCCAAGCCAAAGCCGACGGGGTCGATTTTGCGGTGGCAGCTCGCGCACTGCGGGTCTTCCTGATGCGCGAGCAATCGCTCATGTGTGGTGAGCACCTTGCCCGCGAGGCGCGTGATCGCGGGGACGTTGGCTGGTGCGGGTGGTGGCGGGTCATGCAGCAGCTTGCGCAGCACCCAGGCACCGCGTTCGACGGGGCTGGTGCGCTCGCCATTGCCACCCATGAAGTGGATGGCCGCCATGCCGAGCAAGCCACCACGTGGAGAGTCCTTGGGCAGAGACACTTTTTCATAGCCATCCCCCTTCACTCCGGAGATGCCGTAGTAGTGGGCGAGCACGCGATTGATCATCACGTAATCAGACTTTAGGAGGTCGCGCAGGCTTGCGTTGTTTCGCATGATGTGCGCCATGGTTTCGTGGATCTCCCCTTTGGCCGCGACCTTTGTGCCGGTGTCAAAGCGCGGATACAGTGAACGATTGACCTCAAAAAAGTCGATGCGGTCCAGGCCAAGCCACTGATGCGTGAAGGCTTCGAGAAAATCTGCCGAACGCGGATCATTGAGCAGCCGCTCCGTCTGCGCGGCGAGCACCTCCGGCTTCTGCAATTCTCCGTTCCGCCCCAGATCCAGCAGCTGCTTATCCGGCGGCGCGCTCCAAAGGAAATAGGACATGCGGGTGGCGAGTTCCATTCCTGTCAGAGGCCGGCGTTTCTCGTCGGGTGAAGGCTCTGCGAGATAGAGATACATGGGCGATGACAGCACCACGGCCAGCGTCTCCTTCAGCGCTGCGCTATGTTTGTCTCCCGCCTTGCGGCGCACGTCATACAGGCTGAGCAGGCGGTCGATGTAGGCCTTCGGCGGCGTTGTTCCTCGGAAGGCCTCCGTGGCAAATCGCTCCAACGCCGTGCGCAGTTCGGGCGCGGCAGGCGCAGGCGATTTGTCATCCAGTGGAATGCTCAGCGCCGCAATGCCGGGAGGCTTGGGTTTGTCGACTTTCGGCACGCGTTCGACTTCGATCCAGTCCACCCACAGTGTGAGTTCCGGCCCGATGCCATTGCGCTTTACCGCCTCGGCACGTTTGCGACCGCCTTCTTCATTGGTGTCCCAGCTGCCCTTTTCACGGACAAACAGCAGGCGATTCTCACGCGTCATGTTGCTGCGCGTCAGAGTCAGCGGAATTTCGATCACCTGCGGCTTTTCGATCGTGCCGGTGATCTCATGCGTTGCCATCACTCGCCCCGTCCGCGCATAGATGCCGAAGTCGAGAAAGCGACGCTCTGGTGGTGCGTCCTTCGTTGCTGCGGCCTTCACACGCACGATGTAATCACCCACCGGCCAGTCAAAGGGCACCAGCAGCTCGATGTAGTTCACGTTCAGCTCCGCCGGATGTCGTGTCTGCGTGCCGAGGTAGGCCCCCTTGTCCACAGCAGGCTGCGCCATGTAATACTGGTGATACTTCAGCCAGCCTGCACCCAATGAATCGTTGGCGAGATCGGCGTCGTTCTCGCCTTTCTTGTCGAAGCCAAAGGCACGTGGATTGGGTGCGCCGGGAATCCGGGCCCATTCGCGGCGGAAGATGCTGTCGTTCTTCGATTCCTTGCGGATCTTCGCGACGATGTCCTTGTTCTCAGGTTTGGCCGCCGCTTCCTCCACGGCTTTGACCCAGCGTTCGGCTCGGACTTTGGCATCGATTTGATACTCCACGAACTTCTTCACAATGGGGGTCGTCGTCTCGGCTTCGTAGTGCAGCTTTTTCTCCACGCCCGCTGCCGCCTGCCATGCAAAGGCCTCCTCCACCGCCTCGCGTCCCAAAAGCTGATACTGCTCAAACTGGTTTGCCGACATGAAGAGGTTTGCCCCCACCGTATCAAAGCCACCCGCACCGCTGTCTGCGGGCAGATCGGACACATTGACGTCCACGCCGAGCAGTTCCCGCAGCGTGTTCTTGTATTCACGGCGGTTCAGCCGCCGCATGGTGATGACACCATTCTGATCTCCCAAAGTGCGCCGTGCCGCGACCATCACATTAGCCAGGTCATCGAGAAAATCGGCCTTCGCAGCGTTGGCCGGTTGTTTCTCATCCTCCGGCGGCATGTCGCCCGAGTTCATCTGATTCAGCACCTTCTGCCACTTCTCCGCGGTTTCGATGTCCTTGATCTCAAACGGCAGATCGTCCACACGGAACTTCCCCTTCTGCTTGTCCGGGCCGTGGCATGAAACACAAGTCTCCTGAAATAAAGCTTTGTGACGTTGATCCATCACGGCGCGGCTCTGGGCCTCTGCGGCGAGAGAAGGTGAATAGGCAGACAACAGGGCGGCGAGAAGCAGAAACGGACGATTCATCAGGAGAAGAAACAAACGCAGGGGGACGATCAATGTATCTCGCCATCAGCGTCAAAACCGGACGAACAAAAACATATTTCTGCGACCAGGTCTTTTTGCGCCACACCTGCTCGGTGGCGCTGATTTTCTTCACCCCAAACTCAAGAGGAAAAAGCGCCTAGCAACCCCATAGAATGAGCGCGCACATGACGAAATCCAAGTCTGCTTCATGGATCATGCCACGCTGCGTGATATTCTTGTCTGCGGCGCGAGCGTGTACTTTGGATACCTGCTCGAGCTTAAGAAGAGGCCCACAGCCATTTACGGACGTGGATGGCTCCATGGACCTGACGGCGAGTGTGACAAGGAACAGCATGAGCACCGTGTGAAAAGAGCTGGTATTGGCCTGCAGTTTCATAAGCGTTTGTGCTGATCCCGCTTTGTCACGGACGTTCGGTGGAACGTTTCATGAGATGGACTGCGCCAATGATGATGAGGAGGCAGATCAGAAAACCGATGGAGGCTTCCATCCGGCCCGTGCTCAATCCCAGCGGCAGAATGAGGATGCAGACCAGGATGCCCATGACGACACGGTTCCGGGTGAAGACTTTGGCATTCGGATTTCTCATTTTTTAAACTCGTGAGGAGTGATCTATGGATTGAGAATAAGGAGCTTGGTGGTGCCATCGGGAAGGCTGACGAGGGCTGCAGGAGTATCTTCGAGCAGAGCGAAAAGCTGCTCGTCATTCACCTGCCGGATCGCGAGCGGAGCAGGCTTTGACGGTGTCTGAGCAAGGGAAGTCTTTGTGGGCATCGCATGTTTCCAAAGCACGATTGTGAGGATCAGCGCCATGACTGCCACCCACGCTGTGCGACTGCGCCGACGCCGGCCTTCGCGGCGAAGGAGATCCAATAATTCGGCGCAGGACGGCCCGCAATTTCCGAGGGACGAAGGCAGAACCTCATCCAGCAGAGTGTTGAGCTTTTCATAATTTGATTTCATGAGTTGGAGTGTTGAAGTTCTTCGGCGATGAGCAGCCGCAGCCGGTCGCGGATGCGTGCCAGCCTGCCTTCGACGGCACGAGTGGTAATGCCGTGCCGGGTGGCGACCACCTCCAGCGGCTCACGGGAGAAGTAGCGGGCCTCGACCATGTCCCGCTCAATGGCGCTTAGCTTGCCCATTGCCACCTCAAGCGCGTTCATCAGGCTGTCAGTCGCGGAAGTGTCAGCGAAGGCATCCGAACTCCACCAGGTGGCAAAGCGAACCAAGGCCCGCAAATAGCGCCCGCCTTTGCGGCGCAAGTCGGATGCGGCATGCCGTGCGGAACATGCGATCCAGCTCCATAGCGCCGCTTCATCTGGCAGGACACGAACGTGCCGGACGATTCGCAGCCAGACGGATTGCGAGATTTCATGGGCCAGGGTTTCATCGCCCGCAGCAAGAGCGAAGCAGTAACGGTTGATGCGCAAAGCCCACGCGTGGTGGAGCCATTCGAAGGCCTTTTCATCGCCTCGTTTCAGCGCGGCGGTCAGCCGAGGCACATCGGCAAACGTCCACGCCTCCGCATGCGGCACTGTTGTTTCGGAGGTTTTCACTGCCTCGTCCACGAGGTGCGCGCTCGTTGCTGCTGGACATGAATTTGTCAGCGGGAGGGACACAACGGGATTGCTTGTTCAGGGCTTGACTATGGCTGCGGGGCGGGTCGTGAGTTCGTTGTTTTCCTTCAGAGCCTTGATCACCTGATCCACGATCTCCTGCTGAGCGGCGGTGGCTTTGACAATCAGTGTCTTGGATTGTGAGTGAAGCGTAAGATCGGGAGGAGGCGAGTCCGGATCCGATTTATCCAAAGCGTCATGCAGGACTACTTGAAACATGGCCTCATCGCGTTTGAGTTCATCCTCAGATCCCGCATGCAGGACAGCTCCGACGGCATAGATACGGATGACCGGCTCAGAGTCCTTTGTCGGTGGTCCCGAAGCAGATGCCGTGGAGGGGGTTGGAAGGGTGATATTCGCAGATTCGGGCGTGGGCGTTTTAGTCTGAGTGATTCGGTAACCCAGGATGGGTGAACTCCTGGTGCCGTCAGCCGCAGGAGTCGGGTCCAGAATGGGTTCCAAACTGCAATTCGCCGCTGCTGCAGCGAGGACGACTGCCTGCAAAGGTGAAACGCGGTGCAGCGTCAGTCCTCCGGGAATTTCCAGATTCCCCACCTCCTGTGACATCAGAATGTTTGGCATGTTTCCCACGTGGCCGGTCCATGTGGGCATGAGATCGTGCTCGATAAATTCCACGATGTCTTTCAAAGTCCCCGGTGGAAGCCTGACATTCCCATCGGGGTCTGGATTCTTGGTCCATCCAACGTCAGGTTTGAGGCCGGACGATTTCTCGGAATTGGACTGGGCGGGCAGATGGCCGGCGCAGGCGAGCAGCAGAAGTGCGAAACAATAAGTCTTCATGTGAGTGTGGATGAAAGGTTGGACAGAACTTCATCGGGTATCACGACAGCGGGGCCTGGAACCCACGAAAATTTTCGCCTTTTCATGAGAAAACAAGCCGTGGTCTCAGCGCGGTTCTTCACTCCACCATGGAGGCAGGCTGCTGAAGAAAAAGGAATCCTGCTTTGCGCCTTCCGGTGTTCGCACGGGTTCAATCATGACCTTGTAAGAGCTTCTGGGGGCGCCCTCAAACGTGACATCGCAGAAATGTTTCATGCCGAATCCGAGGGCAATGCCTGAACTCTCGGTGATGCGCTTCACCGGGTAGCGATTCCATGCACGTATGAACCGCCGGATCACTTCCTTCTTTCCGGGCCAGTCTGCACGCAATGATTTCTCCCACGCAGAGTCAGGAATCCCGCCCATCTGGTAGTTTTCAAACTCCTTGCTCTTGGTGTCGTGTTTCAGCTCGGCCAGCACACTGGGCGAGAGCAGATTGTCAAACACCGCCACCTCATCTTCAATGGAGCATGCATAAAAGAATGCGCGAGCCGTATGCATCACGGTGTCGCGTGGATATTGGTAATCAGGGCCGCGCTGCATCGCGTCCGTCCAATCCATCACGGTGATGAAAGTTTGCACACGTTTCATGATGTCCCCCGGCGCAGTCACCATGATTTGTTGATTATCGGGTGTCGGCCTGGCCTCATGTCCGGGTCCATCCCGAAGGATGGCACCCAGCCCGCTGGCAATGATATCGGAGGCAAAGGTATGATGCAGGGGAAATGTGCGCGTCCTGCTCTCGGCAAGTCCCGCTGCAGGCTCGGATGAATCAGCGAGCAGCTTGTAGCGCAGTTTGATGCGATTGGAGCTGTCCGCAAATCCAACCACCTGCAACAGGCCGGCCTTCCTGTCTTGAGTTTGAAATAGAACGGCTTTCACGGCACCGTCCGGATCGAGTTCAGGCTGGTCGAAACGCACAAATGAAGGCGTGGGTTCCTTGGAGTCTGCTGAGCGATCAGCCATGAGCATCACCTGCCCTGCCTCCGCTTTCGCAAAGGAGAGATCTGGAAATGCCAGTGATCCACCGAAACATACCAGCGTGATGCGAGGCTCCGTGCTGACCACCATGAGGTCAGCACCCGTTTCTTCCGCCCATTGCCGGATCGGAGCTTCCACTTCAGGTGACGTTTGCACCTGGGTGAAACGAATTTTCATGGCCTTGAGAACATCCTCGGGCGCCGCCACGAACTTCCCGGTGTCGAGATCGAGAAAGGATTCATGCGGAGCCCCCTCAGGCAAGTGAATGATGCGTTCAATGACGGGGCCAAAGGCCGCAGCTTTGTGCCCTGCATGGGCAGGCGGAGCCTCGACACGCGATGCCAGATAGATGACAAACATGAGGCCAAACAACGCCAGCAGAATCACACCCGCTATGAGCAGCAGACGGAGACAGCCATTCTTTCTTTTGTTAGCGGGCTGGGAACCGGCAAGTGGATGCACCGCAGCCTCCACCTGCGTGCGGAATTCTGCCGCCGTCTGATAGCGCAGCTCCGGTACCCGCTCCAGCGCCCGGAGCACGATCTCGTCGATGCGCACGTCCACCTGCACACGCTTTGAGGGCATCTCGATTTTTTCCTTCGGCCGCCCGCCGGTGAGCATCTCGTAGAGCACGACACCGAGAGAGTAAATGTCCGCCCGATGATCGGCGGTGCCATTCGCTTGCTCCGGCGCGGCGTAATCCGGGGTTCCGAAGGGGAGTGAACCGGGCACACTGGTTCGCGACTCATTGTCATATGCGGATGTTCCCTCCTCACCGCCGATCATCTTCGCGATGCCAAAATCAGCAATCTTGACCACCCCTGCTTTGTCGATGAGCAGGTTCTCGGGCTTGATGTCGCGATGCACGATGCCGTGATCGTGCGCGCATTGCAGCGCCTCGCACACAGGTGGCACGATGCTGAGCGCCTCCCTGGGCGTGAGCCGTTTGGTCTGCATCAACTGGCGCAGATTCACCCCATCCACAAATTCCATGAGGAGGTAGAAGAATCCGCCCGACTGTCCGAAGTCATGGACGGTCACAATGTGCGGATGGCTGAGCTTTGCGAGCGCCTGCGCCTCGCGCTGGAAGCGTGCGGAGAAGCCAGGCTGCCCCGCGAGTTCCTCGGGCAGGATCTTCAAAGCGACAAAACGATCGAGCTGCGGCTGGCGTGCTTTGAACACCGCGCCCATCCCGCCGCTGCCGATCAGGCAGGAGACTTCCAGATGGGGGAAGGCCGCACGGACGGCTTCCAAACTCGGTGGCTCATGAGGCCCTGATATTCCGTCCACCGTGGGTGCCAGGGCCTTGGCATAAACACAGCGCGGGCAGAGCCCATTGGCAGAGCCCTCCGGAATGGGCTGACCGCATTGAGAGCAGGGATGTGATGCATTGGGTGTCATGCCTGTTCCTTGAAGATGCGCCGTGAAATGTTACACAGATTTAGCCATGCACGGAACAAAGGTAGCGCAGTTCGTCCTCGACATTTTCGTGCTCATCCAGCGTCTGGGCGATTTCATGCCGCAGCAGTTCGCGGAATCGTTTGCGCAGGCGATGCACGGCCACTTTCACCGCCCCTTCACTCATGTCCAAAGCGCGCGCCGTTTCTGCGTGGGATGCGACCTCGTCTCCCATCAGCCAGGGCCGCAGCGCTTCAAACTGCCCTTCCCGTCCGTCCAGATGCTCCGCAGCAAGCGCGGCCACCGCACGGTTCATCACAGCGACGGCCCATTCACGATCAAATGCCTCCGCCATGGGAATGATGTTGGGGTCTCCGATCATGAGCGCAGGTGAACCGTCCACCTCGGCATCCAGGGATTCATGCACCATGCCGCCGCCCCTCTTTGCCCGGCGCGCATGAGTCTGCAATCCGCTGACGAAGTATTTCACCGCACCCAGCAGATAGCTGCGAAACCGGCCGCGCTCCGGGTCCGGGCCCGGAAACCCGCGCTGCAGCAGATGAGCGAAGAATGAATGCGCATGATCACGCGCCGCATCCGCATCAAATCCCAGCCGTCGCAGAAAAACAAACACCGGCTGATAATACGCGGCGCATAGATCGCTCAACGCCGCCCTGCCTTCAGGCGATTCGGCATTTGCACGCAGCACCAACGTCCAGCGTGTGGACATGAAACTGCCGGTGGCGTGCGTGAATTGCATGAGGGCTCTGTGAGTACCTTGATGAAATGGGAATCGAAGTTACACGTCTTGAAGGAATCGCATGGAAAGCTTCTGATCAACCGAATCGCTGCAGTTCTGCCTGTCCGCCACCCACAGTCGGGCGGAGCCGGCGGTCTTGATTTTTCGCCCCTATCACCACCGGACTACCGGGACTGGACGACCGACTCCCGGGACAGAATCAAGGGAATAATTTTCAATTTTTGCCTCAAGATTCCCCGAGCGCCGAAAGGCCGGTCGATTACTCTCAGTCACCAATTTATACATATATGTCCGACTCCTCCGGTTCATGGGTTGCGCGCTTGATGCGTGCTTTGTTTGGGCAATTTCACTACCAGCCGCCTAGCTGGGTGCCGCGTCTTGCCTATGCGGCGGATGACCAGGTGCGGAAACATCCCGGCTGCTACGCCCTAGCCATCGTTATCACCGGTCTGATGTTTCTCGTCGTGCCACAGATACGCCACTATAGGGACGCGCATCGGCCTCGCCCTCAGGTGCGGGTTGATGTGCGTGAGGCAAAGGGGCTGCTCCTGATGCCGGCGCTCACGCCGATCATCAAAAATAAACCGCAGCCACAGCCGATGACGGTCCAGTTCAATGTCTCGGTGGCCAAACTTGATGCTGTGGGTAAAGCAGCGCCTGGCGTCAGCCTCACCCCTGCGCATTCAGGCGTGTGGACTTGGAGCACGGACAAGCTGCTGGTCTTCACACCTGCCAAGGACTGGCCGGCTGGTCAGGAGTACACTGTGCGGCTTGACCCGGCTCAGCTGCCCAAGGAAGTGATGGTGAAGGAACCCGTCTGGAAGGGGAAGACGCAGCCGCTGGTGCTCGCAGTAACCAGTTCGGAATTTGAGATCGATCCACGTGATCCTTCGATGCAAAACGTCGTGGTCGGTCTCAGCTCAACGCATCCGCTCGACAGGGCGCAGATCGAGCAACTGGTCTCGCTGGAGGTCGTGGGTGGCGCGAAAATCTTCGATTGGAAAGGGCAGAAGCCCGATGCGCTGTTCTCGGTCACGGAAGGAAAGCTGCAGCGCGAGTTCTGGATCCGCACCGCGCGGATCCAGGTGCCGGTGAAGGAGGACTTCGTGAAGATCACGCTTCACAAGGAACTCACCAGCACGGTCGGCGGCAGTTCACTGACAGCGGACATCATCTCCAAGGTGCGCGTGCCGGATGTGGACAGCGGCTTCAAGATCGCCGATGCGAACACGGAGATTTTAAAAGCCGATGATGGCGAGCCGGAGCAGTTTCTGTTCATCAACACTGAGGGCTATGTCTCAACGGAGAATCTGCTCAAGCATCTCGGTGTCTGGCAGGAGCCGCCGAATTTTCGGATCACGGATGTGAATGGCAGGCGCGTCCCTCCCAGGGAATATGATGTGACGGAGGATGTGCTGCGTCAGTATGCGCCCGTGTCATTGAAACCGGTCGAACTGGAACTGAGCGATGATCACCCGGCGACGACGCGGCATGCCTTCAAATTTCTCACGGAGAAGCAGGGGCGGCTGTTTGTACGCATCACGCAGGGAGTGGAGGCGCTGGGCGGCTTCCGGCTCAGCCGGGAGTATCGCACCTTTAAATCCGCACCACGTTTTCCGAAGGAAGTGCAGTTGCTGGGCAAGGGCGGCATCCTGGCCCTCAATGGCGAACGCAAGCTGTCGCTGCAGTCACGCGGCGTGCCGTTTCTGCGGGTGAAAATGGCGCGGGTGCCTGCGCGGCAGGTGAACCACCTCGTGGTGATGACGGAAGGCGATTTCGCCAATCCCTTCTTCACGATGAACGACAGCTTTGATGAATCCAACATCGCCCACTTCCTGCGCCGCGTGCAGCCGGTGGCCATGAAGAACGAGTTTCAGGCCTGCTACTCGGTGATCGATTTCGCCAGCGCCTTGCAGGCGCCGGATCCCGCCGATGCGGATGCTTCACGCGGTTTGTTTTTCCTCACCGCGGAAGGCGTGCAACCTACGCCAGAAAGCAAGAAGAGCATGGAGGGCGATGCCGTGGAGGACGACTGGCGGGTCATGGGACAAGCAACGACAAACCGCTTTGTGCTCGTCACCGATCTGGGCCTGATGGTCAAAACGAACGCGAATGGTTCGCGCGATGTGTTTGTACAGAGCATCCAGAGTGGCGAGCCGGTGAACGGTGCCGTGATCACGGTGATGGCAAAAAACGGTGAGTATCTGCTGCAGCAAACCACCGCCGACGGCCATGTGCTGCTGCCGGATGTCAGCAATTTTCAGCGGGAGAAGCGCCCTGTGGCCATCGTCGCCACGCTGGGCAATGATTTGTCATTCCTGCCGTTCGATCGTCCCGACCGCCTGCTGGATTTCTCACGTTTCGAGATCGGCGGCGTGCAGGCTTCGGAACAGGAGGCGCTGGAGGCTTTTGTATTCACGGAACGCGGTGTGTATCGTCCCGGAGATGACATCCACGTGAGTGCGGTGCTCAAGCGCCGTGACTGGGCAGCGGGCCTCGCGGGGCTGCTGCTGGAGATGGATCTGGTCAATGCGAAGGACGAGGTGATCGACACCCAGAAGATCGTGCTGTCCGCAGACGGTTTCATGGATGTGAAGATGAAGACTGATGAGTCTGACCCCACGGGCCGCTACATTGCGCGGCTGTATCTGGTCAAAGGCCTGCATGAACGCATCCGCCTAGGGCAGAGCTTGTTCAAGGTGGAGGATTTCCAGCCGGACCGCATGAAGATCGATGTGACGCTCACCGGCAACGAACTCGCCGGATGGCTGCGGCCGAGTGACATCAAGGCGGACGTGTCTCTGCAAACCCTGTTTGGCTTTCCAGCGGCCAAGCGTCTGCTCAAGGCGCGCATGGAATTGAGCCCGGGGGCTTTCGCCTTTGCGCAATTCCCCGATTTCATCTTCCACAACCGGTTGCCGGAAGCGGAAGACACCGAGGAGACGGAGGCCGGGCAGAAGATCAATCTGGGCGAGCAAACGACGGATGACACCGGCGCGGCGCAGTTTGACCTGGCACTGGAGCGTTTCGACAAGAGCTGCTTTCAGGTGAGCCTGCTGATCGAAGGCTTTGAAGCTGATGGCGGACGCAGTGTGCGCAGTGGGAAAAACTTCCTCGTGGCCGCGCTGCCGTACGTCATTGGCTACAAGCCGGATGCCAAGCTCGACTACCTCGGCAAGGACACGGCGGCCAATGTACGCTTCATGGCGGTGGGACCGGATTTGAAACCCTATGTGCCAAAGGATCTCATGGCGCGTCTGATGCAGATCAAACACGTCTCCGTGCTCACCAAGCAGGAAAGCGGCAGCTACGCCTACGTCTCGACGCAGCGTGAATCCATGGTTTCGGAGGCGCGTTTTGCTCTGCCGGCGGAAGGTGCCAGTTACGCGCTGCCCACGAATGCGGCGGGCGAGTTCCGCCTCGAATTGCGCGACCCGGAAAACAATGTCGTATGCGCCACAGCGTTCACCGTGGTGGGCAAGGGAGACCTTGACCGCAGCATGGAGCGTGACGCGGAGCTGGGCATCAAACTGGCGCGGGGCACGTGGAACAGCGGTGAAGCTTTGGAAGCAAGCCTGAGTGCCACCTACACCGGCGCGGGCCTCATCACCATCGAGCGCGAGCGTGTGCTCGACTGGCAATGGTTCAAGGCGGGCACAACATCCAGCGTGCAGCACATCACGGTGCCGAATGACATCGAGGGCTCCGCGTATGTGAATGCGTCCTTTGTGCGGGCGCTCGATTCGAAGGAAATTTTCACCTCACCGCTGAGCTATGCGGTGGAGCATTTCGTGGCAAATCCCGACAAGCGACGCATCGAGGTGAAGATCGATGCACCGGAAAAAGTGAAGCCGGGGGATGTCATGAAGATCGGCTACCAGACTGCGAAGCCATGCCGCATCGTCATCTATGCCGTGGATGCGGGCATCCACCAGATCACGGATTACAAGCTGCCGGACCCGCTTGCCTACCTGAACCGCAAACGCGCGCTCGAAGTTGAGACGGAGCAGCTCATGGACCTGATCCTGCCGGAGTTCTCTCTCATTGCGCAGAACAAGGCCTTTGGGGGTGACGCCGACAAGCCGCTGCGTTTGAATCTGAATCCGTTCAAGCGCCGCAAGGAGCCGCCGGTGGTGTTCTGGTCGGGCTTGATCGCTGCAGGCCCCGAACGCCAGGAGGTCAGCTACACGGTGCCGGATTACTTCGCCGGCAAACTCAACGTCATGGCCATCGCCGTAGCTGAGGATGCGGTGGGCCGCGCTGAAACGAGCAGCATCGTGCGCGGCCCGCTGGTGCTGACGCCCAATGTACCGTTTTTTGCCGCGCCCGGAGATGAATTCACGGCCTCGCTCACCGTGGCGAACAATCTCGAAGGTGCAGAAGCGAATGCGCCGATCAGCATCGTGGCACAGGTCACGCCGCATCTTGAAGTCATCGCCTCACCGCAGGGCGCGGTCAATGTGGCCGCAGGCAAGGAAGACACGGTGCGCTTCCGCATTCGGGTGAAAGAGGAACTCGGCGGGGCGGAGATCACCTTCAAAGCCGAAGCCGCCGGTCAGGTGGTGCTGCGGCGTGCCACGCTGAGCGTGCGGCCTGCAGCGCCCTTCATCACCAACGTGCAGAGCGGTTACTTCCGTGAGAAGACGCATGAGGTGAAGATCACGCGCGAGATGTTCCCGCAGTATCGCAAACTGAACGCGAACGTGTCCGCCCTGCCGCTGGGCCTTGCGCGTGGTTTGGAGTCGTACCTGCACGAGTATCCCTATGGCTGCTCCGAGCAGATCACCAGCCGTGCCGTCTCACGCCTGCTGCTGGCGAAGGAGGTGGACTTTGGTTTTGATGCAGCAGAGTCCGCACGGCAGCTGGATGACGCGTTTGCCCTGCTGCGCAGCCGCCAGAATTCCAGCGGCGGCTTTGGCTACTGGGATTCAGATGCCGATTCCGGCATGGACTACCTTTCGGTCTATGTGACACGCTTCCTCACGGAAGCGCGGGATGCAGGGCATGCGGTGCCCTCCGCACTGCTCGAAGGTGCGCGCAATCGCATGAGGCAGATGGCACGCAGCCAGGTGGACAGCCTCGATGACGCGGCCATCCAGGCGGCGGCGATTTATCTGCTCACACGGCAGGGGGAGAACACCTCCACCTTTGTGCTAAACCTGCGCGACAACCTGCGCCAGAAACATCAAGAGGCATGGCGCAGTCATCTCACCGCCGCGTATCTCGCAGGCACGTATGCCCTGCTGCAAAAGCGCCCGGAAGCGGTGACACTGATGCAGGACTACTGGGTCGCAGTGCGCAAAGGGAAGGCATTGGGCGCATGGAACGGCTGGTACTATCTCGATCCGCAGGTGAGCCAGGCGGAGGGCTTCGCCGTGGCCTGCAAGCACTTCCCGGAACTGGCAGGAAATTTTGGCTATGATGACCTCGCCATCGTCACCGAGCCGCTGGCACGCAATCGCTTCAACACCATCAGCGCCGCCTCCACGATCCTCGCGCTCAAGGCCTACTCGGATCTCGCGAAGCAGTCGGGCGTGCGTGTCTCGCTGACGGAAGTGTCTCGCGCAGGCGGCACCCCCATCCCGCTGGTGCCGGAAACCACCGGACTGATCCAGAGCAGCTTCAGCGCGCAGGCTGGTGCACTGCGCTTCGGACTCGCGCAAGGTGGCGGCCGCGATCTGGGTGCGTTTTATCAGGTGACGGAGGCCGGGTTCGACACGGGCCTGCCGACTCAGCGCATCGCGGATGGCTTGGAAGTCTTCCGCGAAATTCTCGGAGCGGATGGCAAGGCGGTGGCCAAGCTCAAGGTCGGTGAAGGTGCGCTGGTGCGCCTTACCGTGCGCAACATTTCTCCCAATGCCCTGAGCAACATCGCCGTGCTGGATCTGATGCCCGGCAGCTTTGAACTGGAGCCCAACGGCCTCAAACCCGGACGCGGCACGATGCCCGGCGCGGACTACGTGGATGTGCGCGAAGACCGCAACGTGTTCTTCTGCCGCCTGGGCAAGGGCGAAGTGAAGACCTTCAGCTATCGCATCAAACCCATCGCCGCAGGCAGTTACGTGATCCCGCCGGTGTTTGCTGAGAGCATGTACGATCGCGGCACCAAAGGCCGCGACGGCGGCGGGAAAGTGAATGTGGAGTAACGGCCATGCACACGCTCCACCCTCTGCTGCGAATGCGTTTCCTGCGCTGGTCGGGCGCGGCGCTGCTGCTGCTGGCGGTGGTCTGGCTGCTGCTTCCGCAGCCGGAGCTGTACCCGCCCGAGTTTCGTTTCTCGCGCACGCTGGAAGATCGCCATGGGAGACTGCTGCATCTCGCGCTAACGCCAGATGGCAAGTATCGCCGCTACACACCGCTGGAGGAGATCAGCCCTGCCTTGATTGAAGCGACGCTGACGCTGGAAGACCGGCATTTTTACGATCATCCGGGAGTGAATCCGCTCTCGATGCTGCGTGCGGCTTGGGGTGTGGTGTCAGGCTCGGCACGCGGCGGTGGTTCCACCATCACCATGCAGCTCGCACGTCTGCGTTACGATCTGCACACACGCACCCCCTGGGGCAAGGCATGGCAGATGCTGCGTGCAGTACAGATCGAAAAACACCACTCGAAGGACGACATTCTGGAGGCTTATTTCAATCAGGCACCTTATGGAGGGAATGTGGAAGGCGTGGGCGCGGCGGGCCTGCTGTGGTGCGGCAAACCGGCGAAGGAGCTGACACTGCGCGAGGCCGTGGCGATCTCTGTGCTTCCCCAAAGTCCGACGACTCGGCGGCCACGCACGAGGGGTGACAATGCGAGCCTGGCCGCCGCACAGCACCGGCTGTGGGATCGTTTGCGCGAAGAACGCGGCCAGCCGGCCGACCCTTTGGATGCGGCGTTCACGCTGCGGCAGCTTCAGCCCGTGCCACGCGAGGCCCCGCATCTGGCACGGCGGTTGTTTGCCGGAAAGCCGGTGGAAGATCGCGCCAGCTCCGGGGTAACGCTGCGCTGCACGCTGGATGCCAACCGACAGCAGGGTGTGGAGCATGCGGTGAATGATTACGTGCAGCGCAAACGTGAGGTGGGCATCACCAATGCATGCGCGCTACTGGTGCATGCGCCTTCACGCGAGGTACTGGCCTATGTGGGTTCCAGCCGCTTTCTCGACAGCAAGATTCAAGGCCAGGTGGATGGGGTGCTGGCGAGGCGCTCGCCCGGATCGGCGTTGAAGCCCTTCATCTATGCACTGGCCATGCAGCAGGGGCTGATCCATCCGCACACGCTGCTGCGCGACGGCCGCATGTCCTTTGGCAGCTACAACCCGGAGAATTTTGACCGCAACTTTGCCGGCCCCATTTCCGCCGGAGATGCGCTGTATCACAGCCGCAACATTCCCGCTGTCGCTCTGGCACAACAGCTGGATGCACCCGGCCTGTACGGCTTTCTCAAAGAGGCGGGCGTGGCACTGCCTCAGCCAGCGGAATATTACGGGCTGTCACTGCCGCTCGGCGGTGGCGAGGTTTCGATGGAAGAACTGGCCGAACTCTATGCGCTGATGGCAAGCGATGGCACTGCACAACGGCTGAATTATTTCAAATCACAACAGACTGCAGAAACAAAACCCCTCCTCACCGAGGAGGCGCGTTACCTGACACGCGAGATGCTGCGAACTCGCGAAGGCGAAATGATCATGGACGATCCCTCGGTCACATGGAAGACGGGCACCTCGCACGGCTTTCGTGACGCCTGGGCCGCAGGCATGCGCGGCGAGTATGTGCTCGTAGTCTGGATCGGTAATTTCAATGGCAAGGCCAACCCGGCCTTCATCGCCCGCGAGTGCGCCGCGCCGCTGCTGTTTGAAACATTCCGGCATCTTCGCCTCCCCATGAAACGCGAAAAGCCGCCCGCAGGTATCTCGCACGTTGAGCTGTGCGCGGTCTCCGGGCAACTGCCAACACCCCACTGCCAGCATCGTGTACAGGGTGGATTCATTCCCGGCGTATCACCCATCACGCCTTGCGATATCCATCGCGAAGTCCTGATCGATGCCGCCAGCGGCCTGCGCGTCGCACGTGATGATGGCAAACGCCCCCTCAAACACGAGATCTTCGAGTTCTGGCCGCCGGACCTGCTGGAGATGTTCAAGCTGGCCGGTGTGCCGCGCAAAACACCGCCACCACTGGAAGCAAACGCCGAATCACTTGCTGCGGCTGATGCAGGCGCGGTGCCGAAGATCGTCTCACCACGCGCCGCTCTGGTTTACACCCTGCAAGCCTCCGATGCGTCACGGCAGAAGATCCCGCTGCGTGCAGACACCGCCCCCGGCGTGAACCGCGTCTTCTGGTTTGCCGGCCCCCGCTTTCTCGGAGCCAGCGATCCTTCCACACCCGTCATGTGGGCCGCAGCCGCCGGGAAATGGCGCGTACATGTGCTGGACGATCAAGGCCGCAGCGCGGCGGTGGAGGTGCGCGTGGAAATGGTGCCGTGATGTTCGCAGCTATTGCAGGACAAAATCTTTCGACTCCAGCTTCAGCAAAAAGGCCTTCGCTTCCATTCCACCCGCAAACCCCGTCAGCTTGCCATTGGAGCCAATCACACGGTGGCAGGGCGCAATGATCGAGATGGGGTTCTTGCCATTGGCCGCACCCACGGCGCGCACAGCACTGGGGTTGCCGATCTGCTCCGCGATCTGTGCGTAGCTCCGCGTCTCTCCAAAAGGAATGGTCAGCAGCGCCTGCCAGACCTGCCTCTGAAACTCCGTGCCTTTGAAGTCGAGCTGCAGTTCAAACCTCTCTCGCTTCCCCGCAAAGTAGCCCTGCAACTGCCGCTCCGCCTCCAGCAGCACTGGATGCAGGCTGTCCTCATGCAGCGGACCAAGGCGCACACGTTTCGGATCATCGTTTTCCCATAGCACCGCCGCCAGTGCGTGATCATTCGCCACGAGCGTGAGCTGCCCCACCGGAGAAGGCATGGTTTTGTAGGAATAGATGGAAGATGTCATGTCAGTGCGGTTTTCTTCGGCCAGATCATGGCGCGCTCTGGCAACGGTTGCTGGCCATTTTCGGACATGAAGATAAAATAACCTTATGTCCGAAAACGGCCAGTCCGGACGAGCTGCATGGACTAGCCTGCTGAACTCCATGAACCTGATCGATGACAATGCCGCCTACACCGCGCTGAAATCCCGTGACTCACGCTTTGACGGTGTGTTCTACGTGGGCGTCACCTCCACGGGCATCTACTGCCGCCCAATCTGCCCGGTGAAGGTGCCAAAGCGCGAGAATTGCCGCTTCTTTGAAAATGCCGGGGCTGCGGAGAAGGCCGCCTTTCGCCCTTGCCTGCGCTGTCGGCCGGAGCTGGCTCCGGGGCATGCGCCGGTGGATCATGCGCATCGGCTGGCGGATTTGATCATGCATCGCATAGACGAGGGCCTGGCGGATGAAGGCGCGGGTCTCGAAGAAATCGCCATGCAGTTTGGCCTCAGTTCCCGCCAGTTGCGCCGCATCGTGCAGCAGGAGCTCGGCGTCTCGCCCATCGGGCTGATCCAAACCCGACGTCTGCTTTTGGCCAAGCAACTTCTGACTGACACCCAGCTGCCAGTGATCGAGATCGCTTTCGCCAGCGGATTCTCCAGCCTGCGCCGGTTCAATGACGCCTTCAGCCGCCATTACCGCATGCCGCCCACCCGCTTGCGCAAAGAAGCCGTCGAACATCCAGGTAGGATGCATGCTGCCAACACCTCCACGCTGCAACTCGGCTACCGCCCGCCCTATGACTGGCAGAGCATGCTCAAATTTCTCGCCGCACGCACGATCCGCGAAGTGGAGTACGTCGCCGATGGCACCTATTCGCGCACCGTGCGTCTAGGCGACCACACCGGCTGGATCAAAGTGTCGAACACGCCGGAGAAGAATGCCCTGCAGGTGGAGTTTACCCACTCACTGACGCCCGTCCTTCCCGCGCTGCTGGGCCGCCTGCGCCACATGTTTGATCTCACCGCGCGTCCCGACATCATCGCGGCCCATCTGGTACAAGACGCCACGCTGAAAAAAAGCGTCACCCAAAATCCAGGCCTGCGCGTGCCGGGTGCGTTCGACGGCTTTGAACTGGCCGTGCGCGCCATCCTGGGCCAGCAAATCACCGTGCAGGCCGCAACCAAGATCGCCTGCCGCTATGCCGAAGCCTACGGTGAAAAAATCGAGACCCCATTTCCTGAGCTGACACGGCTGACACCCCTGGCGCAGAAAGTCACCCGCGCCACCGTCGATGACATCGCTCGCCTCGGCATCATCCGCACCCGCGCCGCCTGCATCCTCGCACTGGCCAAAGGTTTCCACTCCGGCGCCCTCCAGCTCGACCCCGGCGCGCATCCCGAGGCCGCCATCGCGCAACTGGTTGCCCTCCCCGGCATCGGCCCCTGGACCGCCCACTACGTCGCCATGCGCGCCCTGCGCTGGCCGGACGCCTTTCCCAAAGAAGACATCGCCGTGCGCAACAATCTGGGCGGCGTCACCGCAAAGCAGGCTGAAGAACTGTCACAGCCCTGGCGTCCGTGGCGGAGCTATGCCGTGATGCATGTGTGGAACAACCCCGCCGCAAAATGTAAGGTAGACGTCGGCACCTGACGGTGATGTGTGCCAGGGCTCCTGAGCAGCGAGGAAGACCACCGGGCATGTCTGCCTGATGCCGGGCGTGAATGGAATTCCCTCGGCCAGCAAAACCTGGCCTCAGGATTTCGGTGGCCTAAGGTCATAACGGACTGAACCACACAGCAATATCCACGCACCCGGCGCAAGGGACAGTCAGCACTACTGGAAACCACTATGCCAAAATTGCGGTCGTACACGACGGCACGTACCGTATCGGACGACAATATCGCAAATTCTGCGGGAGGGCATCATAGCAGCCGTGAACACAAACCACGAACGCGCTATGAACACCACCTCAACTGCCCACACCTCCCCCCGCCAACGTTTCATCCAGAACCTCGCGGAGAGCGAACTGTTTCAGCACTACCAGAAGGCCTTCCATACGCTGACCAGCCTGCCGCTGAGTCTGGAAGCCACCAAGGATGACTCTCCCATCGACAGCATCATCACCCGCAAGGGCGTGGCCGGTGTGGTGGAAACGCAGGTCCCTGTGCGCGTAGGAAAAAACACCATCGCCATCATGCTCACTGGTGCCGTACGCCTCCAGCCTGCCAATGCCGAAAACTTCGCCCCTGTGGCCAAGGCGCTCTTGGATGACAACCGCACCGCCGCAGAAATCCGCGGTGCCAAGGTGCATTTTGAACACGCCCCCGTCATGGAGCCCGCACGCTATGAGGCCGCCGTGGCCATTCTGCAGTCCTTTGCCCTTCAGCTGGGAGACAGCGCGCACCGCATGCTGTTTGCCACCGCCACGCATGAGCCCGAAGCCGTGCGCAATGCCAAGACCTTCATCCATGCCCACCTGGCCGAGCCGATGTCCCTCGAAGCCGTGGCCAGCGCGGTGAACGTGAGCCCCTTCCACTTCTGCAAGCTCTTCAAGCGCGCCACCGGCCTGACCTTCACGGACTTCGTGAACCGCGCCCGCGTGGAAAAGGCCAAGCGCATGCTCATGAAGCCCGCCGCCCGCATCACCGAAGTGGCCTATGACGTCGGCTTCCAGAGCCTGTCCCACTTCAACCGCAGCTTCCGCCGCATCGCTGATGAATCCCCCACGGAGTTTCGCAGCCGCATGAAGCACAGCGGTCCGGCCCTGATGGCCGCATAACCCTTTGTCGCCATGCGCACCGCTCTGCGGTGTTTCGACGACAATTGCCCCGGAGAGGCCGCCTGAGCGCGTTGGGCTACCCTCTCCGGGGTTTTTTGTGCCCGGATATGCTCTAATGAATTAAAACCAGTGAATTATTCTGCTTCAGCGTGGCAAGTTACAAGACTCACCGAACCAAACGTGGGGTTCCATGGCCATTCGGGCTTTTGTGCTGGAAAATATTTTTCTCGCGCTTCCACTTTAGGGACTTCTTGCAGCGGACCTTTGTGTCGATCATAATACTTTGTGAGTTCTTCACCAACTTATCTAGACCCTGTTATTATACCCCTTCTCAAGGGTGACTCCGTATTAGATGTAGCCTGTGGCTACGGAAGGTGGGGGCAACTGATCCAGACCAATTTTTGGGAAGCCGGAATGCAGAAACCGCCGCTGGTTGATGGCATCGATGGCTTTTTGCCAAATGTCATAAGATGTCAAAAAACAGGGGTGTACCGTAATGTCATGCATCACATCCTGCCAGCTCCTTTGGCGGGAGCTTGGTCCACAGTGTTGGCCTGTGAAATCGTCGAACATTTGCCAAGCGAAGTTGCTTTCGAGACTGTAAAGGCGCTCGAATCTGTTGCCCGGCAACGCATCATCTTTTCAACTCCAAATTGGGAGTATCTCAGACTCGGCGGTGAAACCTTGGAGGGATATAACGAGCTGGAAGCTCACCTCTCATCCATTCCACGCTCATACTTCCTAGCCCGCGGATACACTGTCGTGGGAGCAGGGAGTGGCAATCCTAAAAACTTAGTCATTAGGATACTGAACAAGTTTGGACTCCGAAATTCTCGATTTGCAGGCATTCTGCCCTCCTTGCATCCAGCATTCGCTGAGACATATGTGGCCTACAAGGACTTCGAATAGTCACCACCTGCTTTGACTATGACAATGCACGATATTTTTATCCTGCTACATTTTGAGCTGATTTAACATACATTTTTCGCACCATCGATAATAATACATCTGAACTGCAAACTGGAAAAAATAAACGCCAATTTTCTCATTGAGGCGCAATCAAGCATCAATAGCTCAACCAAAGGCAGTCGCATGTGTCCACAGACAGAGGAGTGTTCTTTAGGTATTCAGACACACTCCTCACCAGAAGCGGATGCACTTGACCCACCCCCGCCCCCTGCGCACACTCGCCTCTCACTCTCACCCTAGACACCCAACCCTCTTTTTGTTCTCCCATGAGCCGGAAAATTCGTTATGGCATGATCGGCGGCGGACGCGGCGCCTTCATTGGCGGCGTTCATCGCATCGCAGCATCGATTGATCAGCAGATTGAGCTCGTTTGCGGCGCTTTTTCCTCAGACCCCCAGCGTTCCAAGGACAGCGGTGCCGATTTCTTCCTGCCCGCCGAGCGCTGCTACGCCAACTACGAAGAGATGATCCGCACCGAGGCCGCCCTCCCTGCGGACAAGCGCATGGACTTCGTCTCCATCGTCACGCCGAACCACCTGCACTTCCCTGCCGCCAAAGCCGCGCTGGAGGCCGGCTTCCACGTGCTCTCAGACAAGCCCGCCACCTTCAACCTCGCCCAAGCCAAGGAACTGGCGGAGATCGTGAAGGCCACCGGCAAGCTCTACGGCGTGACCTACAACTACACCGGCTACCCGCTCATGCGCCAGGCCCGGCAGATGATCGAAGAAGGCAAGCTCGGCGAGATCCGCAAAGTGGTGGTGGAATACCCGCAGGGCTGGCTGGCCACCATGCTGGAAAACACCGGGCAGAAGCAGGCCTCCTGGCGCGTGGACCCCGCCATCTGTGGCGCCGCTGGCTGCATGGGAGACATCGGCACGCATGCGATCAATCTCGCCGAATACGTCACCGGTTTGCACATCAAGGAACTTGCCGCCGACCTCACCATCTTCCTGGCCAAGGAAGGTCGCCGTCTGGAAGACGATGGCAACGTGCTGCTACGCTTCACCAACGGTGCCAAAGGTGTGCTGCACTCCAGCCAGATCAGCATCGGCTGTGAGAACAATCTCAGCCTTCGCGTCTATGGCTCCCTCGGCGGCATCGAGTGGTCCCAGCTGGATCCCAACACGATGATCGTCACCTCGTTGGACAAGCCGAAGCAGATCTACCGTACCGGCCTGGGCTACCTCGGCAGCGCCGCCGCCGCCGCCACCCGCACCCCCTCCGGCCACCCCGAAGGCTACTTGGAAGGCTTCGCGAACATCTACCGCAACTTTGCCAACCATGTCCGTGCTGTGAACTCTGGCACCACCCCCAACCCGCTGGACATGGACTACCCGACCATCGAAGAAGGCGTGGCCGGCATGGCCTTCATCGAAGCTGTCGTCGCCTCCTCCGCCAACAACGCCGCCTGGACCCCGCTGGACTACACGCCCACGACCCGCGCGAAGTATGGCGATGCCACACTCAGCAGCGATCGCGGCGGACTGGCGTAAGGGCAGATCTGAAATCATGAGGCGATGCCGGTGTGAGCTGGCATCGCTTTTTTTCGCACATGCCTCACTCATCCGTTTCCACAGGCTTCGCGACTGGTGCGGGCTTGGGCAGCACGCTCACCCCGTTGCTGGTGCGTTCGAGGTCGGGATCGAAGGCGAACTCAAAGATGGCATCGTCTAGAGTGTTGAGCACCCATTCCTGCATGAGCTCTTCATCCTCCGAAACCGCAGCCTCCAGCCAGGCGCGGCTTTTGGCATCATCAAGCAGGTTGAAATTCATGGTCACCATGCCGCGCTCTCCCCTGGCGGGCAGAGCCGCGATGCGCTCCTCAAAGCGCGACTGAAACTCCGGCGCATTCATCATAGCGATGAAGAGATCCATGAGCTGATTGAGTTCCTTGCTCTTCTTCAACTGCTCTGCTGACATGCCGGCGTGGCGTTTCAAGATGGCGTCCACCCTTTGCCTTGTCTTTGCGGACACCGGTGCGGGCCGGTAATGGCGTGGGCCTGCAGCAGGCTGCGGCGGGCCCGCCGCAGCCTGCTGGACCTGCACCGGCGGTTTTGCCGGAGCCATCTGCTGGCGCGGATTTTTCACAGGCCATTGCTGCAGTGCCAGGGGCACGGTGAGGACTGCGGCAGCCGTGGCGGCAAGCAGGATTTTGGTGGTGGTGCTCATGGTGATGAGGGCGGTGGAAGTGATGGCCGAGGTCGAAGCCGTGCTGCCAGCACCGGCACCACTGAGGGCAAGTTTGCCGAGGGAATGAAGAAGCGATGCGGGCGATGCCTGCGCGCTTTGAGCGCCTAGCAGCACAGCCAGGCCCGCGCCGCAGATCACGCCTTGGCTGCGCAGGCGCACACGCAGCTCGCTTACTCCCGCTTCAAGCTGACGCGACACCGTGGACTGGCTCACTCCCATGTTCAGGGCCAGCTCCTGCTGTGCGCGGCCTTCAAGGAAATGCGCCATCAGCAGCTCCCGCAGCGCAGCGGGGAGATCATTCAGCGCGGCATCGATCTGCGGTTCCAGATCTTCCCACGCCGGTTCGAAATTGTCCGACTGCCGTTCCGCGGCCGCCAGCTGCTCATTCCGCCTGCGGCGCGATTCCCCCCTGGTCATGTTGCACGCCTTGCGCCAGGCCACGCGGTGCAGCCACGCCGCCACAGACTGCACCGTGCCCTGGCCGCTGCGCGCCAGTTCGAGAAACGTTTCCTGCGCCACGTCCTCAGCCAGCGCCGCGTCTCCGGTCACCCGCTTCGCCGTGGCAAAGACCATGCCCGCATGCTCCCGCACCAGCACTCCGAACGCAGCCGCATCGCCATGGCGATGGTAGCGTGAGAGCAGATGCAGATGCGAGTCCATGATGCTGTTTGAAGAGAAGACACCTCCGATGTGCGACTTATGCAGCCAATTGGATTTTTTCTGGAAGATTGCGTGTCTAAACGATCACGAGGATGATGGAACCACCGGTTTCATCTTCGTGAGCTGATAGCCGGAAAAGTCCAGGGGATCAGGATGATCCGAAGAAGAGATCTGCACCGTGAATCTCGTTCCAGTTTGATTCGCTCCTACGATGACGCCTTCCATCCCTGCATGAGGTCCCATGCTCACGCGAACCTGATCGTTAACTCTGCAGCGGTCCCGTTGGTCTGTGTACTGTATCCAGAAGAAAAGCCCGGCCAACGGTGCCAGCATTGCCGTCGCAAAGATCCAGTTTCCCAAGGCCAAATTTAAGACAGCCGCCACGATGTAGGCCAGGAGCAGCATCTCAATAAGCCCCGACGGGGCAAAGCCCGCCGCCTTTCGATGACGTGGTAGAAGAGGCGTCAGCTTTTTCATGACTCAGGATCATCTCAAAACAAAACGGGGAGAACAAGCCTGCGCTCGTTCTCCCCGCTTTGACAAATCACTCAATCACTCAGATCGCCACGGGCTTGCCGTTCTTGGCGGAGGCGTAGATCGCGTCGATCACCTGCATCAGGCGCAGGGCCTGCTCGGGGGTGTTCAGGGCGGGTGCCTTGCCTTCGATGGCCTCGATGAAGTTTGCGGCGGAACCGATGCGGCCCATGTCTTCACAGGCTGGCACGGTGATGCTGCGGTTCACGCTGTTGCCGTTTTCCTGCACGTAGAGCTCGCAGGTGTCGATGGCGGTGTTGTCCAGACCATCGATGCCGAAGAGACGCTCCACCTTGCCTCCGGCCTTGGTGCCCTGGAAGACCACGGAGACTTCCTCACGCTTGATCATTTCTGCCCAGGAGACCTGAAGGCTGAGCACCTGCCCGGTCTTGAAGGTCACGAAACCGTGTGCGGCGTTTTCCACATCGGTGGTGCCGCCCACGCGGTCAGGGATGCCCCAGGGGCCTTTAAACTGCTTGTCCTGGATGAAGTCCGTAAAGACCTGTCCCATCACGTGGGCAGGCTCAGGGTAGCCCATGAAGTACATGGCCAGATCCACCATGTGCAGCAGGTCGATGAGCGCTCCACCACCAGCCAGTTCCTTGGTGGTGAACCAGCCGCCAAAGCCAGGGATGCCCGTGCGGCGTATCCACTTGGCCTGCGCGGAGTTGATCTTGCCCACCACACCGTCCTTGATGTACTTCATCATCGCCTGGGACTCAGGACGCGCGCGGTTGTTGAAGTTGAAGAGCACCTTCTTGCCGGCCTTCTCCGCAGCAGCGATGATTTCCTTCACTTCTTTCGCGTTCAGCGCCGGCGGCTTCTCAGAAAAGACATGCTTGCCGGCCTTGAGGCATTGGATGGCGAGCGGCTTGTGAAATTTGTTCGGGACGATGACGCTCACCGCCTTGATCTCCGGGCTGCCCTTCAGCATGGCTTCCACAGATTCATACGATGTGGGGATGCCATACTTCTCGGCCGCCCTGGCTGCTGCTCCGGGGGCCGCATCGGCCACGGCCACGATTTCCGCGCCTGCCTGGCGGAACCCCGCCGCGTGATACTGCAACATGCCGCCTGCTCCGATGACTCCGACTTTGATGGCCATAAATAAATGTGTTCGTTAAGTGATTGGTGAATTCTGACTGAGGGTCGCGAGAATGGAGATTCCCCGCCACCGAGTCAAGATTTGAAAACAGAGCGGGCTGATCGCCACCGCACCAACCCAGCAAGCCGGAGGCTTGCGCTACGCCGCCGCACCTGCCATTCGTCCTGCACCTACAGCTTCCTGCCTCATGTCCGCCACCCTCCGCCCTGCCACCGTTGAAGACCTCCCGGCCATCAACGCCATTTACAACCACTACGTGGAGCACAGCACCTGCACCTATCAAACGGTGCCCAGTACCACCCAGGAACGGCAGGACTGGTTTGACGCGCACGGCCCGGAGCATCCCGTGATCGTGGCCGAGGAAGATGGAATCGTCATCGGCTGGGGTTCTCTCAGCCGTTTTCATCCGCGCCAGGCCTACTGCCACAGCGTAGAGGACTCCGTCTATCTGCACCACGAGCATCAAGGCAAAGGACTCGGCTCCCTGCTCCTCGGAGAGCTCATTGAGCTCGCCAAAAAGATCGGTCATCATACCGTCCTCGGCGGCATCGATGCGGATCAGACGGGCAGCATCGCCCTGCATGCCAAATTCGGTTTCGTCAAAGTCTCCCACCTCAAGGAAGTCGGCCACAAGCACGGCCGCTGGCTGGATGTGCTGTGGATGCAGAGAATGCTGTAGGTGCTCAAGCAGCGAGGATGACCTCCCGGCAGTCTTGACGTTTTCCACGCAACCCGCTAGAACGGGCCCACTGCCAACGTCTTCACGCCATGTCCAGCGCCCTCGCAGCCCTGTCCCGCCGCCGCTTCCTCGGCAGCACGGCCATGGGCTTGTCCAGCGTGGCGCTGTCGGATCTCATGGCGGATTCGCAGCCGCACTTCCCAGCGAAGGCCAGGCGCGTGATCTGGCTCTTCATGCACGGCGGGCCGAGCCATGTGGACCTCTTTGATCCAAAGCCCGAACTCATCCGCCACGCCGGCAAGCCTTTGCCAGACAGCTACGGCGCCGTCGAGACGCGGCGCAAGGTCGCGCAGAATCCGCTGCTCGCGCCGGTCAAACCTTTCCGCAAGTACGGCCAGAGCGGCATCGAGGTCAGCGACTTCCTGCCGCACATGGCGGAGCTGGCAGACGAGATGTGCGTCATCCGCAGCTGCCATGGCGACAGCGTGAATCATCCGCAGTCCGTCTATCAGATGAACACCGGCTCCATTCAGATGGGCAGGCCCAGCATGGGCAGTTGGGTGTCCTACGGCCTCGGCACTGAAAACGCCGACATGCCCGCCTTCGTCGTCATGCCAGATCCCGGCGGTGGCTTGAAGGGCGGACCACCCGCCTGGGGCAGCGGCTTCCTGCCCGCCACCTATCAAGGCACCACGATGCGAGCAGGCGGCAGCCCCATTCTCGATCTGCAAGGCCCGCACAGCAACGCACGCCAGCGCGCCACGCTGGATCTCATCCAGCAAATGAATGCGCAGCATCTCGCGCAGCACGCGGCGGACAGCGAGCTGGATGCGCGCATCCGCAGCTACGAGCTCGCCTTCCGCATGCAGAGCGCCGCACCGGAAGCGGTGCACATCTCACGCGAGACCGAGGCCACCAAAAAACTCTACGGCATCGACGACGCCACCACGCGCGAGTTCGGCACCCGCTGCCTGCTGGCACGGCGCATGATCGAGCGCGGCGTGCGCTTCGTGCAGCTCTACTCCGGCGATACGAACGGCTGGGACGCGCACGAGAACGTGCTCAAGAATCACACCGACTACTGCGCCCGCACTGACAAGCCCGTGGCCGGTCTGCTGCGCGATCTCAAACAGCGCGGCCTGCTGGAGGACACCCTCGTCATCTGGGGCGGCGAGTTCGGCCGCATGCCCATGAGCGAAAAAGGCGTGGGCCGCGATCACAACCCCTGGGGCTTCACCACCGTGCTCATGGGGGCGGGCGTGAAGCACGGCCACATCCACGGTGCCACGGATGAATTCGGCCTGCGCGCCGCGCAGGACAAAGTCCACATCCACGATCTCCACGCCACAATCCTGCACCTTCTCGGCATCGATCATGAGCGCCTCACCTTCCGCCTCAATGGTCTCGATCAACGCCTCACCGGCGTGGAAGGCAGCGGTGTCGTGAAGGGAATCCTCGCTTAAATGACGAATAACGAAGGCAGAATAACGAAGGCTTCGCTGGCGCGTGCTGGCGCGGTCTTTGGTGTGCTCGTCAGCATGGTTCTTGGAGTTCATGAGGCACGCGCTGTCTCCATTCACGCCTCCGCCGATCCCGTGAAGGATGAGCCAAAGATCACCGCGAAGGATCAAGAGCACTGGGCTTTCAAACCCCTGCAAACCACACCCGGCAAAACAGGCATCGACGATCTCGCCAAGCCTGCATCGCCGCCCGCAGATCCCGCCACGCTCATCCGCCGTATCACGTTTGATCTTACCGGCCTGCCGCCCACTCCCGAGGAAGTCGCAGCCTTTTCGAAAGCCTGCATCCAGCATCCAGAATCAAGCATCGAGCAACTAGCCGACCGCCTGCTGGCCTCCCCCCGCTACGGCGAGCACTGGGCGCAGTGGTGGCTGGACCTCGCACGCTACGCAGACACCGATGGCTTCGAATACGATGCTGAGCGCAACCGCGCCTGGCAGTACCGCGACTGGGTCATCGACGCGCTCAATCGCGACATGCCCTTCGATGCCTTCGTGCAGCATCAGATCGCCGGAGACTTGATGGGGGACGAAACCGCCACCGGCTTCCTCTTCTCCTGCCCGGACATGCCCGACCTCAACAATCAAAGCGAGCGCCGCCACGTCCTGCTCAATGACATCGCCACCACCGTTGGCGCGGTCGGTCTCGGCCTCACCGTCGGCTGCGCCCAGTGTCACGATCATCCTTACGATCCCATCAGCCAGGCCGACTTTTACCGCCTGCGCGCCTTCTTCGACAACACGGTGCTGACCAAAAACAGCAAGCCTCTCGGCCCCGCCGTTCGCGTCTTCACGGAAGGAATTCCCGCCAGCACCGTCTTCGTGCGTGGTGATTTCAAACGCCCCGGCCCCGAGATTCTGCCCGCCATCCCCCGCGTCTTCGGCCCTACTCCACCACAGGCCGACCGCGTCGCACTCGCGCAATGGCTCGCCAGCAAAGACAATCCCCTTTTTCTCCGCACCATGGCCAACCGCCTCTGGCAGCAGCACTGTGGCAAACCGCTGGCCGCTATTCCTGGCGATCTCGGTCATCAGGGTGAAGCCCCCACGAATCCCGCCTTGCTAGACTGGCTGGCCGCCGAACTGCCACGCCAAAATTGGAGCCTCAAGCGCCTGCACAAGGTCATCGTAATGTCACAGACCTATCAGCAAAAAAGGCCCGCCCCGACACGCCTCACCGGTGAAATGCTGCGCGATGCCATGCTCAGCGTCAGCGGTCAGCTCAATCTCAAAACTGGCGGCCCCGGCGTGAAACTGCCTCTGCCCAAGGAGATCAGCAGCACGCTAATCAAGAGCCAGGCCGAGGCCACCAAGGACGTGACCGAGCACTCCCGCCGCAGCATCTACAGCTTCGCCCGGCGCAATCTGCGCCACCCGCTCTTCGAGCTCTTTGACCGCCCGGATGCCCAGATCTCCTGCGCCCGCCGCAATGCCTCCACCACCGCCACGCAGGCCCTCATGCTGCTCAATTCAGACTTCGCCCACAGCATCGCTGCAAAGATCACCGCACAGTTGAATGAACAGCACGGCTCCGATACCACCGCCCTCATCAGCGCCGCCACACTGCGCTGCCTCTCACGCCGGCCCACGGCGCAGGAGCTGGAGATCGGCCAGAAATTTCTGCACCAACAAACCTCCCTCACTCCCGGCTTTCGTGAGGCTTTGTCAGACTACTGCCTTGCCCTGCTGAACTCGAACGAGTTTGTGTACGTGGACTAATCAATGCAGGAACCACCGGACGGCAAAGCGGCGCGTTCATTATCAGGAGTTTCTGTCGGCGGACCCCGCAACAAGGGCGGTTGCCCCGGAATTTGTGACGCGGGTAACATGGCACGTTTAATAAATTTCATATTGAATCAAGCCACTTGAATGACGGGTCTGCTGGTGGATCTTAGCAATTCCCAGCGAACCTCATGCCAAAACTCGACATCAGCCCCTACCCCGACACCCCTGCGGCACGGTCGGAGTTGGTCGAGTTTCTGAACCGGCAGCTACCCCCGCAAAACGGCCACAGCTGGGAGCAGCGCCTGCGCCACTGGTGGGATGAAAACCCCGCCGCAGCAATCAACCCTGAACGCGGGCGCTGGGCACATGCGGAAGGGCGCTTGGTCGCCTACGGCGGTTCCATCCCCGCCCTGCATGCCTGGCAGGGACAGATCTGTCAGACCGTGTATGCCACCACCTTCTGCATGGACGGGCAGTTCCCCAAGGCGGCGGCCATGGTCTTTCTGCAGCAGCGTGAGATTGCAGCGCAGCGCATGATCATCCACTCCACGCCCAGCCCTCGAGTTCAGGAGGCCCTGTTCAAGATGGGCGCACGCGCGGAGCAGACTGTCACTCGTCGCTTCTTCCCCGCCGGACTCGCTTCGTGTGTGTATGGCCACTCTTGGTGGCCCTCCCTGCCTTCGGACAAACGCGTGGTGACAGATCCCGCCCTAGTCACTGCCATCGCACGCCCCTACCAGCGCGCAGATCGCATTGAGAAATGGATCACCCCCGAGTACCTGCGGTGGTTTTGCAGCGCCCCCACGCGCAAGTATCATTTCCTCGGCCTCGTCGATGCCGCAGGCCTGCTCAGTTCCTACCTCCTCGTCAGCCCGCGCCTCGTGCGCGGCCTGCGCAGTTGGGATGTGCTGGAAGCTTTCACCACCCAAGAAGACAGATCTGAGCTGTACGCCCTGACAGGCATCCTCGTCAAAGAACCCGGCCTTCTCCCCGGAGGTGCCCTCATCGTCACCGCAGCCGCCTTCCCGGCCGATCTCACCTGGGATCCGCCACCCGCCATCCTCTGCCGCAACCAGCACGTCTGCCATTTCTTCCTTTTCCCCGAGGCCCTCCGTCAAGCCCCCAAACACACCATCATGGCAGAGGGTGATCTGGGCTTGTGAGCGCTCTTTAAATCACTCTCCCTCCTTCACCACAGGCACCAGCAACCGTGACGGATGCTCGGCATCGCAGTAGATTCGGTTCGTCTGCTTCACATTCTCACCGTCATCGCGCCAGGGCTTCCCTGTGCCGGGGTTCACATCGAAGCGGGGGAAGTTGCTGGAGGTGATCATCACACGGACACGGTGGCCGGTGTTGACGATGAGGCTGGTGGACCAGCAGTCGACGGTGACTTCCTCGATCTGCCCGGGCGTCAGCGCCTCGGGCTTCTCGCGGGATTTGCGGTAGCGCAACCGCTGGATGCCTTCGGCCATGAGCATGCTGCGGCCGTCGGGATACACATCACAAATGCGCACGGAGAGATCCGTGTCCGCCGCGCTGGAGGAGACGAAGATCTTCGCCCATAGCCGGCCAGTGATTTCCACCGGCTTGTCGAGCGCCTCACTAGTGAACACCAAAGCGTCCTCGCGGCTCTCGACCTTGCGTTGATCCATCGGCCCACGCTCGATGGTGAGGTTGTTGCCGCCGATGGTGGGGCATGGGCGGGCGGGATCAAAGGTGTACTCGTGGTGGGCGGCTCCTGAGGCGGGTGCTTCCAGTGCCAGCTTTTTGTCCGCCATGAAATACACAGGCGTCTCCTTCGCCGGGATGGGCCAGTCATTGGCATAGCGCCATTCATTGCCCGGAGCGCCGGGCGTGCTGGTGTCTCCCATCACGTAATAGGCCACGGCAGGTTCTTTCTCGATGCCGTTCTGGATGCCCTTCAGGTAATGGTCAAACCAGCGGCCCGAGTTGTACTGCTGCGGCGGCTTCGCATTCGGAAAGGTAAGCTGCCCGGCAGGCATCTGCCCAATGCCATGATGCCAGGGTCCCATGATGAGCTTCTGCGTGCCTTTGGAGCCCGGCGCACCGCGTTGCTGCCGTCCCACAAATTGATCAAGTGTCCCCTGCGCAAACATGTCAAACCAACCGCCGATGTTCACTGCGGGCACATTCATCACCTCAAACTTCGTGTTCGTGTCGTTCCCGCGCCAGTAGGCATCGTAGCTCGGGTGCTCGTGCATGATCGAGAGCGCCCTCGGATCAAACTTGTTCCCTTGCGTCCAGTTCTCCACGTCAGCCTTGCGAAACGCGCTGCCGATGTAGCTCACGTCCGTGTACATGTCCGCCGGCGCCACGCTGATGTACTGCGCCTTCAAGGCACCGGGTGCCGCGCCTGCCAGCAGGTTTTGCGTGATGCCTCCTGCCGAACCACCGATGGTGGCGATGCTGCCATTGCACCACGGTTGCTTTTTGATCCACTCCACCGTCTCCATGCCATCCTGATGCTCACCCCAGCCGCAGCCGATGAAGGGGATGTTTTCCCCTTCGGAATCAAAGCGTCCGCGCATGTCCTGAATGATGAAAACATAACCGGCAGCAGTGAAGCCAGCTCCGCTCCCGCTGCCCTTCACCCGGCTGTAAGGCGTGCGTGCGAGGATGACCGGAAAGGGCCCCTCCCCACGCGGCAGGAAAATGTCCGTCGCCAGCTTGACTCCATCTCTCATCGCAAGCTTCTCGGTCTTCTTCTCCACCGGCCGCGTGTGTTCCCCAACCTGCTTCAGCCAGCTCTCAGACGTCACCACTTTGTCTACCGCAGCACGTTTCAGCATCCCTTCGATCTGCAGCGCCCACTGCTCGCCATAGGTCTTCTTCACAAACTCAACCGCCCGCGCCTGCTCCTCGGTGGATAGCGCACGGTTGTGATCCACATCCGCCATTGTAAACAAGGCCCGCATCTTCCCCGCCAGCGCCTCATCCGCCGAAGCATCGCACGAAAGAAAAGACACCGAGGCAGCTAGCAGCAGGAACGAATTTTTCATAGATCACGTGGAGACTGCTGAGTGATCCCACACACGCGTTCATATGACAAGCTGGGCGCATTCTCAGTAGCGCAGGCATTGCATCACCCCACCATCCGCCACGTCAGCTCCATGCCCATCCCCACCGGCAGCGGCGTCACCGGCCCCGCAGGTGTCTCCAGCAGTGCCATTGATTGCGCACCCTTCTCCATCTGGAAGTTTTTCTCCGATGACGAAAAGCCATAAAACGCCGGCCCATTGAGACACAGAAAACGCTCCAGCAGCGCCCGCCCCTCAGCCGTGCCGAGATCCACGCCCGCCTCTTCAAACGCCATCGCGTAGAGCTGCGGCGCACAGCCTCCTGTGAAGCAGCCCGCCGCGCAGCCGCAGGCCGTCGCCTTCGTCGTGTGCGGCGCGCTGTCCGTGCCCGCGAAATACTTCGTCTGCCCCGCAGTCGTAACCGCCTGCCGCAAGGCTGCGCGGTCATCCCGAAACTTCACAATGGGCAGACAGTAGAGATGGTACTTCAGCCCCTGGATCAGGTGCCCCAACGTGTACAGCAGATGCTGTGGGGTGATCGTCGCGCCCACATGCTCCGGCGCGCGCGCCACAAACTCCGCTGCGGTGCGTGTGGTGATGTGCTCGCACACAATCCGCAGCTTGGGATGCGCCGCGATCAAGCGCGGCATCCGCTCCGTGTAAAACCGCGTCTCCGCATTCTGCTGCGCGTCGATGTAGTCGGGCCCGCTTAGCGCATGCTGCTCCCCATGGATGCACAGCACAATGCCGTGTTCCTCCATCGCCCGCAGCACCTCGCCGCCGATCAGGTCATCCATCGGCATGCCGTGCTCCGCATTCGTCGTCCCGTGCGGCGGGTAGTATTTGCAGGCCCGCAGCAGCCCCGACGACGCACCTTCCGCAATCATTGCTGCCGTGGTCTGCCGCGTCAGGTACAGCGGCACGATGAGCTGCTCAAAGGCATCCGCTCCCGCTGCCCGCAACTCCGCCGAGTAGCTCTCAATGGACCAGCCATCGCTCTGCGCCGCCCCTGAAATTCGCGATACGGGCGGCTGCGTGTTCGGCATCGCTAGAGCCCCTGCACAACCCATGTCCAGATGCGCCTGGACATACGAGCCCATCGCGGGGCCTTGGCGGAAATGCGTGTGAAGATCGAACCACTTGGGAAGCGTGAGGGTCATGCTCTTCCGTTAGCTCGGGGCGTCGTTGGATCAATCGCGAGATGCAAAGTCTTGGCCATGAATCCATCCAACTGACAGATGCATCCCGCGAGCATCAGCGCTTTCTGCGCCGTGCCAGAAGCAGGAGACCCGCTGCCAGCAGCAGCATGCGCGAAGGCTCTGGCACGACGTAAATGATGCCGTTGGAAAGGAACTGATCCGTGGCGAAGAACCATCCGTTGCCCAGGGTGGGAAGTACCAGATCAGCTGTGGTGAAGGCTCCGCTGGTGCCGTCAGCGTTGAGATTCAGGGTGGCCCAATCGACAATGTTAAAGACATCGCCCCAACCAGGAGTGTACCCGCCAGCCAGTTCCACTTTGATCGTGCTGCCAGCATTCAGCCCGAGCGCGCCTGTGACCTTGATGGAGTCATACAATCCTCCAGTGGCCGTGTCTTTGAAGGCGGTGACTTGGGCGGCCACGGTGGGATCAGCGGCATGACTGCTCGTCCCACCCAGGGTGAGGAGGACACGCGGACTGCCACTGCTTGCGCCCGTGGCCAGCGCGAGATTGGTAAAAGTCAGGGTCCCGAGGCCGTCCCCTGCACTGGCAACCGCGCTGAGTGAACCATCCGTGGAGCCGCCCGGTTTCAAAATCGACCCCGCACCAATGACCACCGTGCCAGTCACGCTGCCGGTGCCGCTGAGCACCTGATTGCTCAGGGTCTGGGTGCCACCCGTGACAGCGGTGACATTGAGCGTGGCGCCGCTCTTGACCTCGATCCATGGGCTTGAGGCCACGGCACCCGCACCGCTGAGCGCCAGGGTTCCAGCAGCCACTGTCGTTTTGCCCGTGAAAGTGTTGGCCGCAGTCAGAGTCAGGGTGCCGAGGCCGTTCTTGGTCAGGCCCCCATCGGCCGCAACACCCAATGCGGTGGCGTGCTCCAAATTGTCGGCGATGGTGATGTTGAATCCATTGGTGTCGATGACCGCACCCCCGGCCTGCACTTTGGAGGTGAGATTGGCCGAGTCAGGGATGAAATTGCCGGCACCGTTGTTGTCAGTCGCCTTCAGCGTGCCGCCATTGAATCGCAGTTCGGCCAGCCGGTTGGTCGAATTCGCCCCGGTGTTCATCGCGAAGCCACGCGTGAAGAGAATGCCTGCATTCAGCGAGATGGTGCTCACGATGCTGGACAAATTGACCCCTGGCTGGTTGCCGCCGTTGAGATAGAAATAACTGGAACCTGAGCTCGTCATGTTGAGCGTGCCGCCGTTCATGATCACGTTGCCCGCACCGTTTTCAGAGAGTCCATAGCTGCCATTGGCCCACGTCACCGCCCCTGTGCCGCTCACGGTCAGGGTCGCGGTTCCATTGTTGGCAAAGCGCACATTGCTTCCCAGCGTCAGGGTGCCGCCTGAGACATTCACATTCGAAACGGTGCCCGTGCCCTGCGCAAAGAGCGCGTTGTTAAGGGTCAGTGCCCCGCCAGACACATTGATGGTGCTGGTCTGGATGAAAGCGCGGTTGCTGTTGTTGAAGACAACGGTGCCGGCGGAGACATTCATGGTGGCTCCGCTATCAAGCTGAAGACCGTTGTTTCCATTCCCATCCCCCGTGCCGCTGTGGGTGGCGTTGGCACCTTCAAAACTCAGGATGCTCCCGGCACCGCTGACGACCAGCCCCTTCACAAACGATTGCGTGCCCGATTGAAACCGCAGCACGCCGCCGCCGTTCACCGTGACTGAGGCTGCATTGAAGACCCCATCACTGTTGATCCTCACATCACTGCCCGTCACCGTGAGGGGGCTGGCCGCATTGGTCATCGAGATGCCGCCGGTGAAATTCAGCGTGTTGGCTCCGCTAAGCGTCAGGGTGCCACCCAGACCGCTGATCAGTCCGCTGTAGGTGACCGTGCCACCCGTGTTGTTGGCGATGGCCAGAGCACCTGCATTCACCGTGGTGGTGCCGGTGTAGGTGTTCGCTCCGCTGAGCGTCAGGGTGCCGAGGCCGTTCTTGGTCAGGCCGCCGTCGGCCGTGGCACCCAGCGCGCTGTCGTGCTCCAAGTTGTCGGCGATGTTGATGCTGAATCCGTTGGTGTCGATGACCGCACCCCCGGCCTGCACTTTGGAGGTGAGGTTGGCGGAATTGGGAATGAAATTCGTCGCGCTGTTGTTGTCCGTGGCCTTCAACGTGCCGCCATTGAAGCGCAGTTCGGCCAGCCGGTTGGTCGAATTCGCCCCGGTGTTCATGGCGAAGCCGCGCGTGGAAAAGACGCCGGCATTGAAGGCGATGCTGCTGGTCACCGCCGTGTTGAAGCCCGCACCATTGCCGCCGTTCAGAAACAGGTAAGTGGTGCCAGAGCTGGTCATGTTCAGCGTGCCACCATCCATGATGATGCTTCCGGTTCCGTTCTCAGACAACCCTGTGCCATTGACCGCCCAGGTGACAGCCCCGCTGCCACTGACCGTTAAAATGGCCGTGCCGTTGTTGGCGAAACGATTACCGCCCCCCAGGCTCAGAGTCCCACCGGAAACATTGATGCGCGCAATGACACTGCTGCTCTGGGCAATGAGCGTGTTGTTCATGTTGATCGTGCCGCCGGTAATGTTGAGCGTACCCGCCTGCATCCAGAACCGGCTTGGCGTCAGATCCACCGTTCCGGCACTCACATTGAGCGTGCCGCCATTGAGAATCTCCAGGCTGTCCTGCTCGCCCGAACCTCCGCCGCCAATACCGTTCACTGTGACGGTTGCCCCAGTGAAATTGAGCACGCTGCTCGCGCCGTCCACCTTCATACCATTGTTGAAGATCTGGGTGCCCGACTGCAGCTTCATCGTGCCGCTGCTGATCAGCACATCAGCGGCGATGCTGCTGTCCCCGATGAAACGCACATCCGCCCCCGTGGACGTGATCTTGTTTGCCGTGGAGGCAAAGCTCAGCCCGCTGAAAGTGATCGCGCCTGAACCCGTGATGGACAGATCACTCGCTGCGCTGCTCAGGGCAGCATTGAAGGTGATGGCACCGCCGGTGGCGTTGATGGAGCTGGACGCCCCCAGAGAAACCGCCATGCCCAGTGTCTCCAGGTTGGATGAATTGTTCGTGAGGCTGCCATTCAAGGTGAGGGCATTGCCAGCCAGCGTAAACGCAGCAGCACCTGCATTGAACGTCAGGCCTGCGATCGACAAGCCGGTGATGTCGTTGTTCAAGTTCGTCCCGCTCGTTCCGGCACTGCCGAAAGTAAGCGTGTCACCACTGGCGGCCGGCAGCGCATCTGTTGACCAATTGGTATTTCCAGCGCTGCTCGTGTTCCAAGCAGCATCCACATCCCCCACCCATAACAGGGTGGCGGCGCGAAGAGGAGCAGGCGCTCCAAACATGAGGGCACAAGCAAGAGCTGCGAGGGCCTGAAGGTGGCCCTGACGATGGCATAACATTCTGATTTTTTTTTGGGGGGGGACAGGACGTTGACCCAAACTCGACCTTCTGCAACGCCTTCATGTCGAGCCAATGCAACGATGCCCCTCGCTTCCCACGAGACTGTCACATCCAGATCGAAAACCGCAGTGAAATTAAAGATATGGCGCACCACCGAATCGCCTCGTCTTTATTCAAAGCTCTTGCCGATCTCTCAACGGGCAGCAAGGATGCGTCACTGGACTCGGCAGTCGGCCAGCCCCCCGCTCTGCCACTCTCCACTCCCCGCCTCCATCCAACCTTCCCATGAAATCAAACCCGCTTTCCCGCCGCTCCTTCCTTGGCACCGCAGTCGCCGCCGCCACCGGTTTCACGCTTCCTCGCTTCGCCTCTGCCGCTGAGAAGCCGAACTCTGTCTTCAACGGCGTGCGCATCGGCTGCATCACTTACAGCTACCGCAGCATGGCGAAGACCGCCGAGGAGACGCTCAAGGCGCTGCTCGATGACGGCCTCAGCGAGACCGAGCTCATGGGCGGACCGACCCAGCTTTTCGCTGGCCTCAAAGGCGGCAAGATCACCGACACCGAGCGTGAGCAACAGCTGGCCAAGTGCGCCGAAATGCGGAAAATGTACAACGACGCCGGCGTGAACATCCACATCCACAAGATGGGCTTTGGCCAGTCGGATGAGGAGATCGAGTTCAATTTCCTTGTGGCAAAGGCCCTGGGCTGCACCGCCGTGACCACTGAGCGCAATGCCATCCTCGCCGCGCGCGTGGCCCCGTTTGCGGACAAGCACAAGATCTGGGTCGGTTTTCACAACCACACCAACAACCTGCCAGAGATGGACAAGTTCGACTCCATCCTGGAACTCGGCCAGTACATCGGGCTGAACGTGGACATCGGCCACTACGTCGCCGGCACGAAGGGCAAGTCACCCATCCCTGTTCTGGAGAAGTATCACGACCGTATCACGAACCTCCACCTCAAGGACCGCACTGCCGACGGCGGTAACGTGCCATGGGGCCAGGGCCAGACCCCGATCAAGGAAGTGCTGCAGCTGATGAAAAAGGAAAAGTGGACCTTCCCCGCCGAGATCGAGCTGGAATACAAGATCCCCGAAGGGTCTGACGCCATCGCTGAGGTGAAGAAGTGCGTGCAGTATTGCAAAGAGGCACTGGCTTAAGCGCAATGCCGTTAAGCTATAATTACTGTACATTGTTGTTTCATGGTTAACTGACATGGGATGCCCCCGCCATGCCATGCTATTGTTGCCCACGACCAGCCCGTTGATCTCGTCAGCCGCATTCTCAGGCTGCTGCAATGGAGCAGGGATGAACTTGAGACTGCCGACCTGGAACGCCACCAGGGGCCCCGCCGCAAGATTTTCACCTGGCAGATCATCGTTGGCCTCATCGCGCACACGCTGCCTTTTGCCGGTCGCTTCTCCCAATGTCTGCGCCATTTTTTCGGCATGACTCTCAGTGACTCCGCCCTCAGCCAGCGCCGCCAGCAGCTTGGCGGGGACATCTTCCTGCTCATCATGCGCGAGACCTTGCGGCCGCTGGCTGATGCGCAGCTGCATGAGAGCTGCTTTTTTGCGGGGCTGCGGCTCCTCGGCATCGACGGCACACGCTGGAACGTGACCAACACTGCACAGCAGCTTGAACGCATCACCAAGATGCAGACGCGCAGCGGCAGCGCCGCCTTCGCCCACATCCGCATGTCCGCGCTCGTGGAGCTGGGCACCCATGCGCCGCTGCACGCCACGCTGGGGCTTGATGGGGAGAGCGAGCAGGCACTGAGCCTGCCGCTGCTGCAGGCTCTGCCGCAGCACTGCCTGCTGATCCTTGACCGCCTCTACGGGTATGCATCGGTGCTCGACACGCTGCAGCAGCAATGCGACACGGCCAGGGCGCAACACTATCTGGTGCGGGTCAAAGACAAGCTCGCCGCCGCGGTGCGCATGCCGCTGGACGACGGCTCTGCCATGGTGGAGGTGCGCCTGTGTGACAAGGTCAAGTGGCGCCGGGTGCTCAAAACGCTGGTGGTGCGCGAAGTGCGCGGACGCGTGTGGAGCCGCATGCAAAACAAGTGGGTGGAGGTGCGGCTGTGGACCAGCCTGAGCGTGGAGCAGGCCGGGGCGCAGAAGGTTCTCGAACTTTATGCACGGCGCTGGGAGCAGGAGGTGTTCTACCGTGAGCTCAAGCTGCAGGTGGCGCGCAACGGACTGCTGCAAAGCCATACGCCGGAGACGGCACAGCAGGAGATCGCTGCGTTGCTCATGGCCTGCACACTGGTTGCAGAAGAACGCCTGGCGGCGGCCGCACAAGCCGGGGGCGAGGTGCAGGCCGCCGGAGTGATGCGCATCAGCCTGAGCATCTGTCTTGAGCACACCCAGGCGTTGTGGCTGGTGCTCAGCTCGGCGCAGGGGTTGATGGACCAGTCCTCGCAAGCCGAGCTAGTGCGGCGGGTGCGGGCTCAAATCGCCGCATATGCGCTGCCTCCAAGACGTGCCAGAAGTTGTCAGCGCAAGGTGCGCCAGTCCGTGAAGGACTGGCCGCGCATGACCTCACCTACTTCCATCACCGCTGCCCCTCTATATCAAGTCGTCAACATTGCTTAACGGCATTGGGCTTAAGCGAGCCTTGCTCCTTTCAGCAAGTCACGGCCCCGGAGCTGCTTGATGCGGCTCCGGGGCCTATTGTTTTGGAGAACGCCGAAAGGTGCAAAGCGGCGAGACTCTCGGTCACGGAATCTTGAGCAGCTCCTGTTCCGTCCAGGAATCGGTGCGTCGCGCTTCCTTTTCGCGGACCGCTTTGAGAAAGTCCGGTGAGATGGGCTCCTCACCATGCTCCCACTCACGCCGGAGATAAGTGAGAATGGCCGCCAGAGGTTCATCGCCCAAAGCGCCCAGCGGAGGCATGTCGAGCTGGTAACGCCTCTTTTTGACCGTGATGTAGCCGCGCACGCCGTGGAGGACGATGCGGCTGAGCCGGTCGGGCGAGCCATTGACCCATTCGGAATCAATCAGCGGTGGGGCGATGCCATCAAGGCCTGAACCACTTGGCTGATGGCAGCCCGCGCAGATGCCGGAGTAAAGCGCCTTGCCCATCTCAAAACGGCTCTGCTCATCAGCCGTCAGCGGGCGCGGCGGCTTGAACCCTGCGGGCGCAGGCTTGCCCGGCCAGGTCAGCATGTCCGCCACCTTTTCGGTGCCTGGAGTGTCGAGAAAAGCAGGTCTGGCTTCGAGCTTCACCTTCCGGCGTGTGAAGTCCGCCGCATTGGCGGTGAAGCCAGCCAGCAGCGTTTTGCGAGGCGTGGCATCAGCCTTTTCCGCGAGCGCCAGGAGCCGTGAGACACGGGCTGGATTGCGTTCGCTGGCCACACAGCCCGCCAGGCTTGGGACCAGAGTCTTGCCGCTTCCAGTGGCAAGGCAATGCTCCAGCAGTTCCAGCTCGCGGCCTTTGACCCCGCTGAGGATGGCGTCGGTCAGATAGGGGTGGTCGGGCACGCGGCTGGCCATCGCAGCCATGGCCAGATCGGCCGCTGAGTCCTGGCAATCGCCAAGCGTCAGGGCAATTTGAGTCTGCACCTGCGAATCCGGTTCGGTGGCGGAGAGGGCGATGAGCCTGGTCACCACAGCGGCGCGCCCTTCCCCGGCCAGAAAAACTTCAGCGATGCGCACGGCACTGTTGCGCACGCGGGCATCGACGTCAGCGAGCGCTGCCTCGATCACCGGCCAGGTGGTCTTGCCCATGCCATCGAGCGTCCACAAGGCATGCATGCGGCCGAGAGCGGCATCGCTGTGCGTGAGAGCTTCCAGTGCGGGGACAACCCCTGCATCCGCACGCTCGACAAGCAGGCGCTGGGCGGTTTCCCGGTGCCAGGAATTGGTGTGAGCGAGGATGGGGACAAGCTCTGCATTGCCAAGCTTCGCCAGATTGGGCGCAGGACGTGTCCTGGCATTTTCAGGAACGATGCGCCAGATCCTTCCCAGGCCGCGTGGATTCACCAGATCGTGCTCCTGGATATACTTTTCCAGATAGGGACTGAGGGAGATGCGGTGCTGGATGATGCCCCGGTAAAAATCGACCACGTAAAGCGCTCCATCGGGTCCCGTGGTCATGCTGACAGGACGAAAGCGCTCATCCGTGGACGCAAGAAACTCACGCTGATGGTAGGCTTCACGCGCCACGAGCCTGCCTTTTTCAAGGGTGACAATGTCTCGCTTCACGAGATGCAGAGCCGGCTCGCAGGCGAAGGCATTGCCAAGAGCATCCGCCGGGAATAGATCGCCCCGGTAAATCCAGGGCGAGCACGCGGCGGTAAAGTTCTTCAGTTTGTGACCCGCCATGTTCTCAGGAATGTAGGCGCGGTTCGTGCCGGGGGTCACACGGATAGGCCACACGGCCTGGTTCACCGGCGGGCTGATACGGCCTCCTGACCTCTCATAGTGCGGATTGCGCAGACGGTAATGAGAGGGCCACATGTCGCCCTGCAAGTGGCCGGAGTTGAAGTTGTAAAAGAGACGGCCAAAGTCATCCTGACTGAGCCCATACTGTCCGCGCATGGATGAAAGGCTGCGTTCGAAAGCGCCCGCGCCACGCCAGCGAAAACGCGCCGCGTATTCCGCAAAGTAGATCCAGTTGTCCAGCGCCCAAAGCGGCGAGTTCGCGCCATGTTCCGGGTTCGCCAGTTCGGGGCGGCCAGGGATGGTTTGTGCCCCAGCATCCTTCGCCACCTCGATCTTCTCATCCGCCTTGTCATCGCCATTCTTGTCCGGGCAATACCACAGCATCGGCGGTGCGCCCACCAGCGCGCCTTCGCCAATCGGCAGGACCGTGCGGGGCATGATGAGTTGATCGAGGAAGACCTTGCTTTGATCGAAGCGCCCGTCGCCATCGGTGTCCTTGAGAATCACGATCCGGCCCACCGGCTCATCCTCATGATTGCCCTGGATGTCCGGCATGTACCCGAGCATCTCCACCACCCAGAGCCGCCCATCCGGACCAAACTGCGCAAAGATCGGATCCCCCACCAGCGGCTCACTGGCTGCCAGTTCCACCCGGTAGCCCGGTGCCACCTGGAAGGTTTTCAATTCCTCATCCGCAGACAAAGCCCGCGTGTCCGGAACAAGCTCCGCCGGCACCAGCGAGGGCGGCACCTTCGCCATTACGTCCTCATTTTGGGCGTAGACCGTTGAGACAAAAAACAAGACAGACAGAGCGAGGAACCGGGAGAGAGGGATGCGTGTGAAATTCATGGGTGGCTGCGAACGGGGCTTCCATTGCCATACGGCCATGCACCCTGTGATCTTCAGCACCGTAAGCCAATCGCAGTGCATCTGGAGGGTTAACGATGTCTTTGCCTGGATTGAAGAACTGCATGTTTCAGCAGATGAAAGAAGCGTGGCAGAGCTGATCGAGGGGAGTGCGGACAAAGAGCCGAGCTTGCGAGACAGGCGAAGCCAATCCGCGTTCCCTTCATCCGCCGCATGGCACCAGCCTGACTATCCCAAACTCTTGCAGATCTCCGCATGTGCGACGGCGGCTGCGGGAGCATGCTCGCGGGCCTTGGCATAACGCACCGCAAAACTCCCCGGCTCCTCCGAGCCCATGAGCAAATGCCGCGCCTCAGCCACCAGCACATCCTTCCGCTCCTTCGTGATTGGCGGCTTTTCCTCCATCGCCTCATCCATCATCACCACCAATTGCGAGAGCTGTCTCAGCCACGCAAAGCGCTCATGCTCCATGAGCAGTTGCAGAAACTGCATCGGTGACTCGATGACATTCCCTTCTTTCTCATACGCAGACCGTTCTGAGTTCATGAGCAGCTTGTGCAGACTGAGGAGCTGGTTGCGAAGGGCTTGAAGAGGATGGTCGTTCATGTCCGTTCCATAATGCAGGTTCACTCCGTCATCTATCCATTGTTAAACTGAGCTGCTCCAAAAAATTCCAGGCCCATGAGCTGCAAAAAATTGAGCCCGCCTCAGGGAACAACGGAAGAAGGCAAGGCTGTCCACTCCCGACGCCTGTAGTCATAGCTTATTGAAGGAATGCCAGGGCTGGGAACATCTTTGATGACAGGTTGTGCCTGTCCGGGATGGTCCATCGCAAAGGGCTGGCTGACATACAGGGTTAAAATCCAAGGCTGGCCATGAAGACGCAATGTCGCAGGAGAAAGCTTTGCGGGGTCCACCAATTTGCTGGCATACACTTGGTGATAACTTGGATTTGCAGCCAGAAAATCCGACAACAGACGCGTCGCCCGTGCCTCTGCTCTCCACAAGCCGGCATGCAGCCAGCACCCCAGCATCAGAGCCGTCACCAACAAGCTCATAACAGCCCTTTTCTGCCAATGTGGCCAACCCAGTATGACTCCCCTCCCTAATGTCAAAACGGCCATACCCCCGCCGCCGAGCAGAAACAAAAACAAGGGGTACCGCTTCCGTGAGTCCAGAGAAAATCCTCCGGCTGGCACATAGATCAAACTGGCCAGCAAGAACAAGATCACCATGGTCATCATCACCCTTTTGCCATGCCTTTTGTCGATCTCCTTGAACCGTTGCGGAGCCGCAGGACTCATCCACAAGGCGGCAACTCCTCCCAAGAGGCAAAGGCCCAAACCCAGCCATCCCAAAGGCCATTCACTGGCGGCTATCTGCCAGAGAGACGGGCTGAAGACAGGAGCCCAAATGTCCAGCCACTGCCAGAGATTGCCCAGCGGACTGAGCAAAGCCGGCCAGTGAAAATGAGGCTCCATATATAGGAGATGGTCCTGCGGTTTGAACAGGACGTAGCCAGCAAGATACACGCATGCCGTTAGCGGCGGCACCCAGCGCATGGACGGTTTCAACCAAGTCCGCCACGAGTTTGGCTGTGGATTCATCAGCCATGCAGCGACCGCCACAAAGGCCAGAACAAAGAGCAGGTGTTCATGAACCGGCAAAGAGGCTGCAAAAATCGGTCCCCAGATCAACCAGGCCCAGTTTGGAATGAAATGGATTCGCAAAAACATCCAGAGGGACACCCAAAAAATCAGTGAACTCAGAACATAGGGCAAGGCAGACGTCCAGATGATCGCCTGGAATCCAAAAGGCGAACAAGCCGCGATGACTGCCAGCACCAGCACGCCATCTTGATGCCCGCACACACGGCGGAAAGCCAGATAGAAAAACTGGCACGTCAATATATGCAAGCAGATGGCGAGAAGCCCTGGCAGCCACGGCCCCCAATTCAGGATCCATCCGACCAGGCCATGCTGGAGAAGGCGCCAGATGCCTCTTTCTTGAAAGGCATTGCCCAAATATTCCACGCCTCCCACCCGGGCCATCTGCGACAAAGGATAGTCATCGATGGCCCATACATAAGCCTGCACCATGGGGAAATAAGACAATAGCCCCATCAACGCGATCAAAAGCAGGGGCCACCATTGCCAATGAACGAGACCATGCAGAGATTGGATGTCAGCCATCCTTGGTCGTTCGTTAAGATGATCTTGGGCAGCGTTGTGATTGATGGAATTCGCGATTGATGTTTATAAGAAATTTAGCCGCACGATGTCAATCTAAGGCGCGAGCCTTTTCTTTATCATTTTGTGGCGCTTTTGACTCCAACACGATGAATGCGTCACCTCAGGCATTTGGCTCCCGGCCAGAGGATGAGCATCGAAGTTTCAGAACTCCAAATGGCGGTGCCGGCCAGAAACGAAAAAAGCGCGGACTTTCGTCCGCGCTTTAGAGAGCCATCAAATGAGACCCGGCAGGATTATTGATGATACTCCTGCAGCGCCCGCACCTGCACCTCGGTGCCCTGCAGCGACTTGATCGCCCGCAGCGCGGCATCAGCACCGCGCAGCGTGGTCATGATCGGAATGCGGTTCTGCATGGAAGCAGTGCGGATTTTGATCTCATCCTCGCGGGGATTTTTGCCGCTCGGGGTATTGATGACGAGGGCCATGTCCTTGTTCTTCATCAGGTCGATGACGTTCGGGCGCTGGCCGCTGGCGAGTTTGGGGAGGATGTTCACCGCAATGCCAGCTTCCTTGATGACGCCGCCGGTGCCGCTGGTGGCATAAAGGGTGAAGCCGAGGTCGGCGTAGCCCTTGGCAATTTTCACAACGTTGGGGCGGTCGGTTTCCTTGACGCTGATGAAGACATTGCCCTTCGTGGGCAGGGTGCCTCCCGCGGCCATCTGGCTCTTGGCGAAGGCCATGCCGAGATCGTAGTCGATGCCCATGACTTCGCCGGTGCTCTTCATTTCCGGGCCGAGGATGATGTCCACGCCGGCGAACTTGCTGAAGGGGAAGACGGCTTCCTTGACGCTGTGATGCTTCGGAATCACTTCCTCGGTGAAGCCGAGTTCTTTGAGCGTCATACCCGCCATGATCTTGGCGGCAAGTTTTGGCAGCGGCACGCCGATGGCCTTGCTGACGAAAGGCGCGGTGCGGGAGGCACGCGGGTTCACTTCGATGACATACAAATCATCGCCCTTCACGGCGAGCTGCATGTTCATCAAACCGCGCACGCCAAGGGCCTTGGCCAGCTTCTTCGCGGCATCGCGAATGCGGTCCTGCATCTCCTTGCTGAGGCTGAAGGGCGGGATGACGCAGGCGCTGTCTCCGGAGTGAATGCCCGCCTCTTCGATGTGCTCCATGATGGCACCGATGACGGTGGTCTCACCGTCGCTGATGCAATCGACATCGACTTCGGTGGCGTCTTCGAGGAAGCGATCCACCAGCACGGGGCGGTCCGGCGTGGCCTCGACGGCGTTCTTCATGTAGTGAGTCAGTTCGGCATCGCTGTAAACGATCTGCATGGCACGACCGCCGAGCACGAAGCTGGGGCGCACAAGGCTGGGGTAACCAATCTTCGCAGTGATGGCCAGGGCCTCCTCCAGCGAGGTGGCAGTGCCGCTCGGGGCCTGGTGCAAACCGAGATCGTCGAGCAGCTTGGCGAACATCTTGCGGTCTTCCGCGAGCTCAATGTTCTTCGGCGAGGTGCCGATGATGCGGACACCATTTTCTTCGAGTCCCTTGGCAAGATTCAGCGGCGTCTGGCCACCGAACTGCACGATGACACCGAGCACCTGATCGTGGCGGTTTTCGCGCTCGTAGATGTTCAGCACATCCTCCAGCGTCAGCGGCTCAAAGTAGAGCTTGTCGCTGGTGTCGTAGTCGGTCGAGACGGTCTCGGGATTCGAGTTCACCATGATCGTCTCAAAGCCAAGCTCGCGCAGGGCGAAGGACGCATGCACGCAGCAGTAGTCGAACTCAATCCCCTGCCCGATGCGGTTTGGCCCGCCACCCAGAATCATGACCTTCTTGCGGTCGTTGTCCCGCACTTCGTCCTCGATGCCGTAGGTGCTGTAGTAGTAGGGCGTGTAAGCTTCGAACTCCGCCGCGCAGGTGTCCACAAGGCGGTAGGTGGGAACGACTCCATACTTGATGCGACCGGCACGAATGTACTTCTCATCCACACCAAAGGAGTGGGCGATCTGCTTGTCAGAGAAACCCATGCGCTTCCATTTGCGCATCGCTGCGGCGAGCACTTCCGCCTTCTTTCCCTCCGTGCGTTCAGCTTCAGGAATCTGGGCGATCAATGCTTCGCCAGACTGGCTGGGGATGAGCAAGTCTTCCTTCACGATGTCCTCAATCTGCCTCAAGAACCACCGGTCAATCTTCGTCAGCTCAAACACACGATCCACGCTCCAGCCCTTCGCGAAGGCCTGGCCCAGGAAGAAGATGCGTTCCGCATTCGGCACCGTAAGCTTTGAGGTCAGCGTCTCGTCATCCACTTCCTTGTCCGCACCGTCGCCGATCAAGCCGAAACGCTTGATCTCCAGACTGCGCAGCGCCTTCTGCAGAGACTCCTTGAACGTGCGGCCGATGGCCATGGCCTCGCCCACGGACTTCATCTGCGTGGTCAGCGTTTCGTTGGCACCGGGGAATTTTTCGAAGGTGAAGCGCGGCAACTTGGTCACCACGTAGTCGATGGACGGCTCAAACGAAGCCGGTGTCTCGCGGGTGATGTCGTTCTTCAGTTCATCCAGCGTGTAGCCAACTGCGAGCTTCGCAGCGATCTTCGCGATGGGGAAACCGGTGGCCTTCGAGGCGAGCGCGGAGCTGCGGCTGACGCGCGGATTCATCTCAATGACGATCATGCGGCCCGTGTCCGGGTGCACAGCGAACTGGATGTTCGAGCCCCCTGTCTCCACGCCGATCTCGCGGATGCAAGCAAACGAGAAATCGCGCATGATCTGATACTCGCGATCCGTCAGCGTCTGGATGGGAGCCACGGTGATCGAGTCACCCGTGTGCACGCCCATGGGGTCCAAGTTTTCGATGGAGCAAATGATCACGCAGTTGTCCGCCTTGTCGCGCATGACCTCCATTTCGAACTCCTTCCAGCCGAGAAGCGATTCCTCGATCAGCACTTCCGTCACAGGCGAGAGATCCAAACCGCTGGCCGTGATGGTTTCAAATTCTTCCTTGTTGTAGGCGATGCCGCCGCCGGTGCCGCCCAGCGTGTAGGCAGGGCGGATGATGAGCGGCATGGTGCCGATCTGCTCAGCGATGGCGCGGGCCTCTTCAATCGTGTGTGCCACGCCGGACTGCGGCAGGTCGAGCCCGATCTTGAGCATGGCGTTCTTGAACAGCAGACGGTCCTCGCCCTTCTCGATGGCGTCCGGCTTCGCACCGATCATGCGCACTCCATGCTTGTCCAGCGTGCCTGCACGGTGCAGGGACATGGCGCAGTTCAGCGCGGTCTGGCCGCCCAGCGTGGGCAGCAGCACATCCGGCTTTTCCTTGATGATGATCTTCTCCACCATCTCGGGCGTGATGGGCTCGATGTAGGTGCGGAAGGCGAACTCCGGATCCGTCATGATCGTGGCCGGATTCGAGTTGATGAGCACCACTTCATATCCTTCTTCGCGCAGGGCCTTGCAGGCCTGGACGCCGGAATAGTCAAATTCACAGCCCTGGCCGATGACGATGGGGCCGGAACCGATGACGAGGATGCGATGGATGGTGGTGTCTTTGGGCATGGGGGAGGGAAGAAATGACGAAATCCGGGTGCGGACGACGAGTGCGGCAGGTTGGGAGGGAGAAAGCGTATGATTTGGGCGCTTTCAGGGCGAAGGAACCACTGGCTGGCAGGCCAGTGCAACGGCATCGCGGGGCCGGAAAGCGCGGCATCTTGCACAGTCGATGCGGTGCGTCAAACGCAGGGGGTGGAAAAGACGTGAAATCGCGCCCAAGAAGGGGCTGTTTTGCCGGTTTTCGGCTCCTCAGCTCAATTCACTGAGATTTTGACCCCGATATCCTTGTAAGCCTCGGTCATCTCCTTCGCGATCTGTGAATAACTTCTCCCATCAATGAGCAGGTCCAGATGCTTGAACGGCGCGGTCTCGGACTTCATGTCTGGCGGCGGAAAGTTCGTCGGGTAGCTGAAGCGGCCGCCTTCAAGATGCTTGACGCGGGGGTCTTTGAAAAAGGTGCGCAGAGCTTCGGTCTCGCCATAGACGGCGTCCATGAACTTGATGAACCGCGTGCCTTTCTTGTCGCCATCCAGATGGCAGAAGAAGTACACCGCCAGCACGGAGCGGAAGTAGAGCTCCCCCATCTTGCGATTGGTGGTGTTGGCAATGCCAGACCAGGTGCCACGGTTCATCTTCAGATGTTCTTCCAGATTGCCAATCTCGATGGCATACCCACGCTTCTGCATCTCCTGAATGTGGTCTTTCAGTCCTTTCTGGTGGGCGTCAGCGCGGAATTTGCCGGCGTTGTAGGGCAGCATTTCCGTGTATTCAGCCGTGCCCTCGATCACCCACACGGGCAGGAAGGTCAGGTAGGCGTCCATCACCTGATGGGTGATCTCATGGATCAGGGTGCCCCCGTCGTAGTTCTCGTCCTTGGCGTAGGTCTTGCCCAGCAGCTTGAGGCCGATGCTGGGAAACGGCACACGAAAGATCTTGTCCCCGCTCATGTAAACACCACCGGAGTTTTCAGGCCCACCGGCGGCGATGTAATCCTTCCGTGTCTCAAACAGCTCGGCCTGATAGCGTTCGAAACCCTCAGGTGGACGGCAGACCACACCCCAGGGCATTGACGAGACGAGTGTCTTCGTGGCCTCAAAAGTCCGCGCCACTTCTTTCATCACGCTGGGCATGAGTTTGGCCTGCGCGGTGAATTCAAATCCCTCAGACCGGTACACGCACTTTCGCGCCGCCACATTCTCCTCAATTACCTGAATTTCAATGGACTTCGTCGGAACCACGACGTTTTCAGGCCACGTGCGTTTCTCGATGGGAACCCGGTTCAAAGAGAGAGCAGTCACGGCAGGCGTTGTCCCCTGCGCGGTGGATGGAGCTGGCGCAGCCAAACTCTTCACAAAGGCCTGATCTTCGGCACACAGGCGGGTGAGAGGCAACTGGTGCTCTTTGCCGTCCGCCAATTTCAAGGTGACGCTGTCGGCGTTGCTGCTGACCAGAGTGGCTTGGATGATCCGACCCTGCGTGTCTTTCCACGGCCGGGGAGCTGCGTCCTCGGCCACTGCCAGTTGAGTGTGCGCGATCGTGCAGCACATGGCCAGAATGATCCGGGAAGGACGGAAGTTCATGTTAGATTTATACAATGCCGGATGTTGATGGTGCAAATGCTTCCTGTTTGAAACCAGTAAAATGGTGTCATGGTGAGCGTGACTCGATCATAGGATTTGGCCACTTTTTTAATTTCGACTTATCATGTGCGGTTTTCTCGGTTGGTTTCGTTCGCCAAACACGCCTTGGCGTGAAGACGAGCGCGCCCTGCGCAGGCTGGCTCTGCAGATGATCGTGCATCGTGGTCCGGATGACAGCGCAGAGGCGGAAGGTGCAGACTGGTGGATGGGCTTCCAGCGGCTTTCGATTTTGGATTTGAGCGATCACGGCCGGCAGCCCATGTCGTTTGGGGGCGGAAGATTCACGCTCACCTTCAACGGCGAAATTTACAATTTCCGCGAACTGCGCGCCGGCCTCGGCGAAGTAAAACTGCCATCCTCAGGAGACACGGCAGTGCTCGGGGCCCTGCTGGAACGTGCGCCAGTTGAGAAGGTGCTGGCGGGCTTGCGCGGCATGTTTGCCATCGCCTGGCGGGATGCGGAAGCGGGATCGGTGGTGCTAGCGCGGGATCACTTTGGCATCAAACCGCTGTATTATCGCATAAGTGCTGATGGAGAGCTGATTTACGGCTCTGAACTGCGTGCCGTGCGCAAACTCGGCGGTGGCGGCCAGGTTTCTCGTGTTGCCCTGGCGCAGTATTTTCAGCGGGGCGCGGTGCAAAGTCCGGAAACCATGTTTGATGACCTGCGCTGCCTGCCCCCGGGTCACCTGCTCACATGGCGTGGTGGCAAGGCCGAGGTGAGACGCTGGTTTCAGCCTGCCTGGCCCGGGCGCGAGTCTTGGGTGCATGACCCGGTAGAGCAGCGCCGCATGGTGCGTGAGGGCGTGCTGGAAAGCGTGAAGGCCCACCTGATTGCCGATGTGCCGGTGGGCGTCTTCTTGAGCGGTGGGCTGGATTCAACCCTTCTGGTGGCCTGCATGCGCGAGGCGGGCCAAAAGCACATCAAAACGTTTTCCATCGGCTACGAAGAAAACGCGGGGGTGCCGGACGAGAGTGATGCCGCACGGCGCACGGCGGAGTATTTCGGCTGCGATTTCGTCCGTGAACGACTCACGGCTGCTTCGCTGGAGTCGAGTCTGGATGGCTATTTTGATCAAATGGACCAGCCGACGGGCGATGCGCTGAACACCTGGCTGGTGTCGCGGCTGGCTTCCAAAGAGGTCAAGGTGACGCTCAGCGGACTGGGTGCCGACGAATGGTGGGCAGGCTACAATTACCACCGCCTCATCGCCGTGGCGGCGAAGTCGCCGCTGCTTGCCGCAGGCAGTTGGGTGCGTGGATTGGATGCAATGCTGCCGCAGGCCGCGCGAGGACATAAGGCATGGAAGATGCTTTTTTACGCCATGGGCGGTGCCGGACGCAACGTGCGCGAATGGCAGTCCTTTGGCCGCACCATCATGCCGCCTGAACAAGTGGCACGACTTCTGCATGGAGAGTTCAAAATGCCATCTCCCCCGGTATCCGAACCGCAGTCCCAAGACTCGTGGCTGCACGAACTGCTGCTGCGTGAAACGGAGACCTATCTGGCCAACACCCTGCTGCGTGACAATGACGCGATGAGCATGGCTCACTCGCTGGAATTGCGTGTGCCACTGGTGGACAAGGAGATCTTTGCGCTGGCGGGCAGGCTGCCGCCGGAGTGCAAACTGGACACACGGGGCGGCAAGCGCGTGCTGCGCGAGGCCTTCCGCAGCCTCCTGCCACCGCAGATTTATGATGACCGCCAGAAGAAAACCTTCACTCTCCCGCTGATGAAATGGATGCGGCTGCCCAAATGGCAGGAGCGCATCCGCGATACGCTGGACTCCCAGCGCTGCCGTGACCGCGGCTGGGTGGATGAGGAGCAGAAGAGGGAGATTTGTGAAAAATATTTCAGCGGCAGCCTGAACTCCACCGCAGCATGGCCGTTGAGTCAGCGCGTTTGGATGCTATACGTGCTGGAGGAATGGGCGCGACGACACTACGACGAAATGAGGGATCACCAATGACACCGGGTATTTTACAGGTGTTCAACCGCTACCTTTCCCCTGGCGGCGAAGAGATGAGCGTGGACCGCATCTTCCAGCACCTGAGCGCTCAGCATGCCATGTCGCGGTGCTTCTTCGACAGCGCGGACTGGAGAGGCGAAGGCGCTCCAGGAGCTGCCGCGCAGGCAAAGCGGCTCTTTTACAACAAGGATTCGCGCGCGCAGTTTGAGGCGGCCTTGGATGCCAGTGGCGCGGGTGTTGCCTTGTTTCACAACATCTTTCCGGTCGGCTCTCCATCGTTGTACCATGCCGCTCTGGAGCGTCGTCTTCCCGTGGTGCAGTATCTGCATAATTACCGCCCGTTTTCAGTCGGCGGGACTCTGCAGGCGGACGGCAAGATTGTGCAGGACGCACTCTACGGCAGCTACTGGAAAGAGGTTTTCTCGGGTGCGTGGCAGGGGTCGGTGGTGAAGAGCGCCCTCTTCGCGGTCATGCTGAAGGCCCTTCACCGCAGCGGCTGGTTGAAGAGTGTGAAGGCGTGGATCGCCATTTCAGATTTCATGCGGCAGAAACTGGTCAGTTCAGGTTCACTGCCTGAGGCGCGGGTTCACACCCTGCGTCATGCCTGGGATGCAATGCCTCAGCCCCCTGTGGCGGAAGATGCGGGCTACTACCTCTTCCTTGGACGTCTGGTCGAAACCAAAGGCGTCATTCCACTGCTGGATGCCTGGGACGAATTGCGTGCGCAGCTTGGCAAAAAGACCCCCTTGCTGCACATCGCCGGTGAAGGTCCGCTCAGCGATGCCGTGCAGCAGCGCGTCCGCACCAATCCCTACATCGGCCAGCTCGGCCACACGGGCGGGGAAACCAAACGCGAGGCGCTGCGGCGCTGCCGCGCGGTGATCGTGCCTTCCACATGGTGGGAGCCTCTCGGCCTCGTGGTCTATGAAGCGTATGATTATCGCAAACCGGTGCTCGCCGCTAAATCAGGCGGTTTGAGCGAGATCGTACAGCATGGCGTCACTGGCTTGCACCATGAGCCGGGTAGTGTTCATGGCATCGTTCAGGATGTGCTGGCCATGGAGGCCACACCTGCTACAGAGCGTCTCGTCATTGGCAGCGCAGGGCGTCAGTGGCTGCTTCGGGAAGCCAGTCCGCAGACTTGGTTGCAGCGCTTTGAAGAGATCCTGGCCGAAGCAGTGAAAAGCTAACTGCGCCGGCCAATAATCGTAAACGGCCTGGCCAATCCTCACTGCATGATCGTCACCCGCGCGCCGACAGGCGCGTGCTGGTAGATCGTCTCGGCCATGTCGCGCGGCAGGCGGATGCACCCGTGCGAAGCCGGGGACCCAGGATTGGGAATCGCGCCTGCATGCAGCCCAACACCATAACCCGTGATCCGCATCCAGTAGGGCATCCTGGCACCCACGAAACGTCCGCCCGGTGGAATGCGCGAAACACCCGCGGTGGCGTTGCTGTTCACCACATCGCCGTTGCTGTCCACAATGACGCCGTAACGGTTCGAACGCTTGTCCACGATCTTTTCCATGATGCGAAACGTACCGGTGGGCGAAGCAAATCCGCTGCGCCCGGTGGCGACGTAGGTCCACCCGACGTTTTCACCGCCTTTAAAAAGATAAGCCTTCTGTTCGCTGAGATCGATGTTCACACTCAGCGGGCCAGGCTTGCTGCTGCCATGCCACACATACATGACCGGTTGGGATGCCAGCGGCGGCATGATCGTCATGGGCCGACGAACCATTTCAATGCGCGAAGAGAACAAGGAAAACTCCGGCATGGCACACTGGCTCAGGAGCAGTGCGCAGGCGGCAGAAATGAAAAGACGAGTGACTCTCATAGCGATCACAATTCTAGGAGCACATAGCATGCATATGCAACCCATGAGCTTGAGCTAGAAGCCAGTTTAAATTTTCACTGGTTTCGCTGATTCCAGTAAATCTTGATATTCTTGCTGCGACGGCCTGCAGCGATGATCTCCAAATCGCGATCGCCATCCAAGTCAGCGCAAACGGCATCTTCACAGGCCATGCCTCCATCATCGATGAAAGCCTCCTGCCAGCCGTTGCCATCCTCTTTCGTCGTCCAGAACAACTTCACCGCCACCTTGCCAACCTTCTGCTGCGCACGCCAGCCGACGACGATCTGACGATTGTTCAGGCCAAGCAGGTCATACGTGGCGATGGCATGACCATCGACGAGTTGATCGCTGATCACATGGCGCTGCCACTCCCCGTTTTTGGGTCCTTCCGGCTTCGGTGTGTAAATCACCAGCTTGTCCCCATGCATCGGCTCGATCGTCGTGACATACGGCTGCCCGCCCGCAAATGCTCCATAGCGCACTTCACCCGCCCCAAGGAGATCAGTGGAGTCTTTCGGATGCTTTGAGATCCAGTGCTCCTTCCACCCGTTGTCAGATTGATCCAGCCGCACCACGCCTTCGCGTCCACACAGCAGCAGACTTTCAGCCTCCGCGCCCGGTGCGGGAATGATGTCGAGATTGTGCGTCTTGTGCATCGTCCCCTGCACCAGCGTGGTGTTCCACTCCTTGTGCGGATCATCCGGCATGTGGTAGGCCAGCACGCGCACGCCGGCTCCTTCACCATTCTTGTCGTTGCCGCGGCCATGCAGCGGCACCACCACGAGGTCAAAGCGTCCGGCACGATTGCGCACCCACTTCATGCGGTGCGTGGTCGGCTCATGCGCCAGTTTCACCGGCTCCCATTTCTGCGTGCGATCCGTCGGCGGGATCAAATAAAACACGGCTCCGCTTCCCACCGTGTCGCCCGGATTCCACCCGGCCCCCACGGCGATCTCGCACTTGCCATCGCCATTGATGTCACGTGCCGCGATGCACACGTGATCCTTCTCCGTCAGTTTTTCAGCGATGATATGCTTCTTCCACGTCGGGTTCTCATACCAGACGATCACATTGCTGTCCGCCAGCAGGATGTCGGTGCGCCCGTCGCCATTCACATCCGCCACTGCGAGTCCGTAGCCGATGCCCACAGCATCATCGATCTGCTGTTCTTTAAAATTCGGAGTCTGCGCCTGCACAGAGGCGGCAAGGAGGGAGGCAAATAACAACGCGTTTTTCATGATCACCCAGCCTAGACGTAAACGCAGGCGGGAATCAATCTCACAAACTCACGCATCCTCGACTTTCCGCCGCCACCTCATCCCCAGCGCCACGCTCCACTGATACTTCCGCGCATGCTCGCGGATCAGAAACGGCATGTCGCAGGTCTTGGCGAGATCAAAGTGCGGCTCCAGCAGGGATGTGAGCCACTCCCGCGTCGAGCCCTGCGGCCAGTTCCCACGTGGTGTGAAGTCTTCCAGCCAGGTGCAGGGCGTTGTCAGCAGCAGCTGCCCTCCCGGGCGCACAAGCTCTGGCAGACGCTCGATCAACTTCAGCGGATCGGTCAGGCGGCACAGCAAATTTGCCGCATGCACAATGTCGTAGTCGCCAAGGTCGCTACGCAGATTCATCGCATCCCCTTGCTCAAAGCGCACGCGATCACGCCGCAGATTCTCTGGCACGCGTGCCACCAGCGGCGTTTTGGCACTGCCTTCATCCACTCGCTCATAGCTCATGCTGCCATCGCGGGCCAGCGCCGCCGCTGCATCCACAAAACTCTGCGAATAATCAATACCGAGCACGCTGACACCGAAATTCGCCAGCTCAAAACTCGACCGCCCAACCGCACAGCCGAGATCCAGCGCCACAGCTTCACAAGGCGTGCGCGGCAGATCGATCAGCTCCATCACCGTGCGCACCGGAAATCCCAGCGCCTCACGCGGCCCGCTCTCCCATGGCAGCACCTCCGCAGGCTGGCCATAATGAAAGAGCAGGTATTCGTCGAGCAGGCGACGGGTTTCGTAAATGTTCATGAATATGGATGGAGGTCAGGCTTCCAGCCTGACAACGGACAGAGGCTTCCAGCCTTGGATTGATCAGGGCTGGACGCCTAAATTACTCGGCAGCCAGGGCTTCCAGCAAATATTTCGAAGGCTGGAAGTGCTCATTCAAAACCGTGACCACGCCATCGCGGAACATGCGAGTCTGCTTGATGTCAAAGTTCGGCGTCTTGTGTGGCGCGAAGAGGATGTCATCATGCGTGGCGTTCTGATGGCGCTTGAACTGCGCAGGGGTGATGTGTCCGCCCAGATGATCGTCACGACCCGTGGCCAGATGGCAGGTACCCAGCACCTTTTCATCCTGGATGTCTGCGCCCGAAACCGGCAGCACCTGCGTGCCAAAACCAAGTTCTCCAAGCACACCCGTCATGGGATCATCGGCCAGCTTGGCATTGTGCGCATCAATCGTGCTCTGGTTGCCCGCGATGAGCTCCGCCTTGATGATGCAACCGCCCGTGACGGTCAGCTTGCCTAGCGTGCCGTCCTCATACTTCAGCGGGAAGGTTCCTTCCGCCCCTGTCGGCACGAAGTAAACTTCACCGGCCGGCAGATTCGCGATGTCTGGCGTATCGCCCTGGCAGAGCCCGTGGCTCTTCTGCGCTTCCTGACGGTTCAGTTCAAGACGCACCGTCATGTCGGGTCCGTTCTCCACGGTGAAATCGATTTCCACGGCATCCGCACGAGTCATCGCCTTGCGCAGCTTTTCGGCATCGATGCTCACCATTTCATAATCGACAGCGAGGCCGGAATTGAGGATGACATCGTTCACGCCATGAAGCGTCGCACCACGGAAGCCATACTGCTTCGCAAACGCCGTCAGCGGCGCAGTGGCGGAGAAAGTCGAGATGCAGAGAATGATGTCGTAGTTCGGATAAACGTCCTTCTCCAGACTCAGTTCATTGCCGCTCATATCCACGCAGAGATCAGGCAGATCGAGATTGCTGCCGGTGGTCTGCTTGTAGGCAAACATTTCGCCGCCCTTCAGCGCCAGCTCTTCGGCCACACCGTTTTTCAGCCCCAGATAAAAGTGATCATGCGCCCGTTTTTGAATGGGGCGTTCAGGATTATTCAAAAACGCATAATCCTTGGCTTCAGCAAGATCTGGCAGATCGATGAGGATGCAGATCTTGCGCCCGAAAGTGGGCTTGAACACGGTGCCGAGCAGGCGTGAGAGATCGAATTTGGGAAACTGACGTCCTTGGGCAGTGGTTTGAACGGTTGACATGGGAGCAGCGATCATAGGCATGGGAGAGTGTCAGGCAAATACGCCCTGCACTTTTAGGTGGATTCATTGAATTGCGCGCCATCAGCCAAACTGATCCCACAGCAACTTCGCCACCATCGCCAGCACCACGGTGATGAAGATGATGCGGATAAACGGCGCCCCATGACGGATCGCCATACCAGCCCCCAGCCGCCCGCCAATGAGCTGCCCGGCGATCATCACGCCCGCAATTTCGTAATTCACTCGCCCACCAACGACGAAGATGATCAACGAGGCCATGTTGCTGGCCAGGTTCACCACTTTTGTGAAGGCGGTGGCACGCGTCAGTTCCAGCCCCAGCAAGGAGATGCAGGCCATCGTCCAGAAGGTGCCGGTGCCAGGACCGAAGAAGCCGTCATAAAATCCGAGAACACTTCCTGCAAGACATGCAAAAGCACCAAGACTCAGCCGCGCCTTCGCGGCGGTGCGCCCCAGCCCCGGACTGAGCAGGACATACACCGCGATGCACAGCAGCATCCATGGCACGATCATTTTCAGCACTGCGTTGCGGATCAGCATCACGACCCATGCTCCAGTCATGGCGGAGACAAAGGTGATGAGCACCGTCAGCCGCACCTGCTGCCAGGAAATGAACCCCGCCTTCGCATACTTCCGCACTGCCATCAGCGTACCCCAGGTGGACTGCATCTTGTTCGTCCCCAGCGCCACCTGCGGTGGCAGTCCCGCCCACAGCAATGCCGGCACGGAAATCAAACCGCCGCCGCCGGCAATGGCATCAATAAATCCGGCACTGAGCCCGGCAAAAAAAAGCAGCGCGATCGTTTCCCAGCTCATGCTTTGCGGCCTAGGATGCGGTCCAGCGAATCCGAGGTCTGGTAGATCAGCGCCTCCGGATAGTGGGCATACGGATGGAAGTATTCGAAGGTCAGAAATCCTTCATATCCGGTGTCTGCGAGCGCATCCGTCACCGCAGGCCAGTTAGTGGTGCCATCGAGCAGCGGACGGAAAGTTTCGAGGCTGAAGTCGGTGCCCTTTTTGGTGAACTCCTTCAGGTGCACGTTCTTCGTGCGCTTGCCCAGCACCTTGGCCCAGTGCTCGGGAAACTGAAACATGCTGATGTTTCCCGTGTCAAAATGCACGCGCACGTGCTCGCTGCCAAAGCTGTCCACAAAGGCGTTCATCTCCATCGGCGTCATGAGGTAGCCGTTGAAGAAGATGTTCTCGATGTTGAGACAGACCTTCAGCTTCTCCGCCTGCTTCGCAAGCTGCCCCACGGCCTCACGCGCACGTTGGTCGCACACATCATTCGCCACCGGTTCATGATCCGTGCGCCATGGAATGTGCACCGCACCCGGAACGACGAGAACATTCTCCACGCCCAGATCATGCGCACATTGGGCGATCTTCCCGGCAAGCTCCATGCCCTGCGACCGCTTCGCAGGATCATTGCTCGTCAGCGGATACGGCCAGAACAGGAATGAGCACAGCCCGCTGATCTGAATGCCGATCTCGTCCGCCATCTTGCGGATCTTCACATAATCCGCCGTGCCATGCTTGGGCGAGAGATCATTGTCGAGGTCATAGTTCAGCTCGATGCCATCGAATCCCGCGTCTTTGGCCAGTTGCATGCACTCGCGCAGCGTCATGCGCTCCGGATACGGAAAGGCCCACTGGTTGATGGACTTCAGCATCTTGTACTTTTTCACCGCTCCACGCCGCGCGTCCGGTGCTGCGGCAGGGGCTGCGCGAACAGGCTCAAAGGCCAGGGCGCTGAGTCCCACGGAGGCGATGGTGGCTTTGAGTGCGTCACGACGGGAAAGAGTGTCTGCGGATGAATTCATAGGCTGATGCAATCAGAAGCAGGAAACGAAGGCAAGTGGAAGAAACTCGCCACGCCTCGCAAGATCTAGTGGGCAGGATGCGCTTGCCTTTGGCTCCGCCATTTGGAGAATCGCCCTTCTCATGAAACTGCTCATTCTTGTCTTTTTCGCCGCCCTCACCCTTTCCGCTGCCGAGTCCGGCGCACCGGTCGGCAAGTTTCAGCAGCTTGATCCCACGATCCCCACGCCTTCAGCGCAGCGCAATGCTTCCGGCGCTCCCGGCACAGCCTACTGGCAAAACCGCGCCGACTATGACATCAGCGTCGAACTGGACGATGTGAAACGCACCATCACCGGAGAGGCCACCGTGACCTATCACAATGCCTCCCCGGATCCCCTGACCTATCTTTGGGTGCAGCTCGATCAGAATTTCCTTTCGCACACCGCAGACTCGCGTGCCGTGCCGAATACCAAGCGCGGCATTGATCCGTCCAAAATCACTTACTCCGCACTTGACCGCCTTCTGGCCTACGAAGACTACGATGGCGAGATGAAGATCAGCAAGCTCACCGATGCCAAGGGCAATCCCCTGCCCCATGCCGTGGTGAAAACCATGCTGCGCCTCGACTTGAACGAACCTCTGGCTGGCGGAGCCGACTTCGTCTTCAAGATCGCCTGGAGCTACCCGATCAATGACTGCGAACGCATCAATGCCCGCACCGGTTACGAATTCTTCAAAGAAGACGGCAACACCATCTACACCATCGCGCAGTGGTTCCCACGCATGGCGGCCTACACAGACTATGCGGGCTGGATCAACAAACAGTTCCTCGGCACCGGCGAGTTCACCCTCGAGTTCGGCAACTACACCGTGCGCCTCACCGTCCCGGATGACCACCTAGTGGCCGCCACAGGCACACTGCAAAATCCAGACGCCGTCTTGACGAAAGCCCAGCGCGACCGCCTGAAGCAGGCCGAAAGCGAAAAGACAAAGCCCCTTTTCATCGTCACACCGGACGAGGCCAAAGCTGCGGAAAAATCCAAGCCCAAAGGCAAGAAGACCTGGATCTTCCAGGCGGACAATGTCCGTGATTTCGCCTTCGCCTCGTCACGCAAATTCATCTGGGATGCGATGGCCGTCGAAGGCGCCAAGGTGAACGGCAAGCCCGTGATGGCCATGTCGCTCTACCCCAAGGAAGGCATGCCCCTGTGGGACAAGTATTCCACGCACGCCATCGCACACACCATCCAGGTCTATTCACGCTACACCTTCGAATACCCTTATCCCGTCGCGTGGTCGGTCAATGGTCCCATCGGCGGCATGGAATACCCAATGATCTGCTTCAACGGCCCGCGCCCTGAAAAGGACGGCACCTATCCCGAAAAGACCAAGTACGCCCTCATCGGAGTGGTGATCCATGAAGTCGGTCACAACTACTTCCCCATGATCGTCAACAGCGACGAACGCCAGTGGACCTGGATGGACGAGGGCCTGAACTCCTTCGTCGAATTCCTCACCGAAGAAGAATGGGAGAACGACTGGAAGCACCGCCGCAACGAACGCGGCATGACGGATTACATGCGCCTCAAGGATCGCGCGCCGGTGATGACCAACTCGGAATCCATCGCCGATCTCGGCCCCAATGCCTACGGCCAGCCCACCGTGGCACTGAACATCCTGCGCGAGCACATCCTCGGCCGCGAAGCCTTCGATCACGCCTTCAAGACCTATGCCAAGCGCTGGATGTTCAAACGCCCCACTCCCGCCGACTTCTTCCGCACCATGGAGGAAGCCAGCGGCGTCGATCTCGACTGGTTCTGGCGCGGCTGGTTTTACAGCACCGATCATGTCGATGTCTCCATCGATGAAGTGAAGTGGCTGCAGCTCGACTCACGGGATCCCGCCATTGAAAAGCCCAAGAAGAAAAAGGAGGAGGACGAACTGCCCAAAACCCTCACCCGCGAACGCAACTACTCGCTCTCCAAGCGCATCGACCGCTACCCCGAACTCAAGGACTTCTACGACAGCTATGACAAGGCCACCGTACTCCCGAGCGAAAAGAAGAAGTTCGAATCCCTCATCAAGGAACTCAAGGAGGAGAAGATCGATCCCGCACTGCTGCAAACCAAGCACAACTTCTACCTCATTGAATTCAGCAACGTCGGCGGCCTCGTCACCCCGGTGATTTTGAAAGTCGACTACACCGACGGCAGCAGCGAAGAACTCAAGCTCCCCGCCGAAATCTGGCGCTTCAACACCGAGAAATCCGCCAAGCTCCTCTTCACCAAGAAGGAACTGAAATCCGTCACCTTCGATCCCCGCCAGGAACTCGTGGACACCGACATCGAAAACAACTTCTGGCCTCGCCGCCCCGTGAAAAGCAAATTCCAGCTCTACAAGGACGACAAGCCCGCCAATCCGATGCGCGAACTCACCAAGCCGGAGAAAGACGAGAAGGAAGATAAAAAGGACGAGCCTAAAAAGAACTAAACTATCGCTCTGCCTTCCGGTCCAGAATGCGCGTGATGCCACGCAAAGGAATGCCAACCCAGTCGGGACGATTGTTCAGTTCATAACACACTTCATACACCGCTTTCTCCAGCAGGCAGACCTCCAGCAGCATGCGCTGTTCCTTCTCGTTGCTAGGCAGGAAGGACGCCCCCCTTGCCGTCGCCAGATAGGCGCTCAAAAACTCCCGTCTGACACCTTCCGTCCAATCTTCCAGTCCGGCGGTTCCCTGCGCCATCGCCGTATGCGCCGCATAATCAAAGGAGCGCAGCATGCCCGCCACATCACGCAAAGCCGAGTGCTTGGTGCGCCGCTCATTCAACGGTCGTGCAGGTTCTCCCTCAAAATCGATGATGATGAAATCATCCCCAGTGTCGAGCACCTGCCCCAAATGGTAGTCCCCATGAATCCGAGTGCGCATGGCATTCACCTGCCCTTCCATCAGTCTTGAATGACGTTGCAGGATTTCCTGCTCACGCTGAAGCAGATCAACCGCCTCGTCACGAATGCCCCCAGGCAATGCATTCACTTTCTGCTCAAGAAGCGCCATCATGCTCCGCGTGGTTTCGGTCATGGACTGGCAAAGCGCCTCTCGATACGCCGCAGTAAACGCCTCTGGCACAAAGTCCGCATCCTCAGTCTCCGCAGCCAGCGCCAGATGCATCTGCGCCGTGCGCACTCCAAGCAACCGCACTCGTTCAAGATCACTGCCGCCCATGATTTCATCCACCTCATGCTTACGAGCCAGTGCATGCAACGTCGAAGTCCATGCCGTGCACTCATTCGGAACATTCGTCACCAGCAGCGCCAGCACCCGCGGCTCGGCACCCGGCACCCTGTATTCAATGACTCCACAATAGCCGGGCACATTCCCAAATCGCCCCTCTTCACTGAGGTAACGCAGCAGTTCCACATCAGGATTCACACCCAGCTCCGGCCTGCGGTAGAGCTTCAGAAAAAACCGCTCGTCGTAAAGGATGGACGAGTTGCTCTGCTCCACCTTCAGCACTCGCGAAGGCAGTAGCTGCGTCATTTCCTTCGACTGCGCTTTGAAAGCTTCACCGCAAATTCCCACCAACTCCCCCGAGCCACAACAGACAAGCTGCTCACCGACGATGATCTCCAGCAATGCCGCACGAAAACATTCATCCTCCAGCGCATCAACCAACACAGCGTCTTCCTCAGCCAGCCGCATCGGCAAAAGATAAGTCTCGGAAGGCGCTCCGTCGTAATCGGCTTGGAGCAGAATCATCCGCCCCGCATCCCCCAAAGAAAGAGCCTCCACCACCTGCACCCCGCTTAGCGTTTGCGCCTTCCCACCAAACCAGCGGCAGCCACGCAGATGCTCAATGAATTCAGCGCCGTTCAACGCCGCGAGCGCCTCCGCCCACTTCGTTGCCTGTTCATCGTGATTCTGTGCCGCATTGGCCATGCCGATGCTTGCTGCAAATCACGTCCAGACGCAACACACGGCTCCATCTCCAAAACAAATGAGGCGGTCGTTGCCGACCGCCTCACGAATGGAATCAACGCATTGTCCCCGGATTACAGATAGTCGTTCACCAGGTTTTCCATCATCTCCTGACGGCCGCTGCCGAGGAGCGGCTCACCATTGGCAAGCACATGCGCTTCGAGTTCAGCGAAGCCGACTTCGCCCTTCTCGATCTTCGCACCGATGCCGCTGTCGTAGCTGCTGTAGCGCTGCTTGATGAAGGCGTCGATACGACCGTCTTCGATCATTGCGTGCGCGATCTTCAGACCACGGGCAAAGGCGTCCATGCCACCGATGTGGGCGTGGAAGAGATCCACAGGTTCAAAGGATTCGCGACGGCACTTGGCGTCGAAGTTCAGGCCACCGGTGGTGAGGCCACCCATCTTGAGCACTTCCAGCATGATCTCGGTGGTGAGGTAGATGTTGGTCGGGAACTGGTCGGTATCCCAGCCGATGAGGGTGTCACCGGTGTTTGCATCGATAGAACCCAGCGCATTGGCAGCGATGGCCACCTGCATCTCATGACGCATGGAGTGACCCGCGAGTGTGGCGTGATTGGTTTCGAGGTTCAGCTTGAAGTGCTCCAGCAGATTGTGCTCGCGCAGGAAGTTCAAGCAGGCCGCTGCATCCGAATCGTACTGGTGAGTCGAAGGCTCACGTGGCTTCGGCTCGATGTAGAACTGGCCGGTGAAACCGATCTTCTTTTTATAATCCACGGCCATGTGCAGCAGGCGGGCAAGGTGGCTGACCTCACGCTTCATGTCCGTGTTCCAAAGCGTGGCATAGCCTTCGCGACCACCCCAGAAGGTGTAGCCTTCACCGCCGAGGCGATGCGTCACGTCCATCGCCTTCTTCACCTGAGCGGCGGCATAGGCAAAGACACCGGCGTTCGGGCTCGTGGATGCCCCCTGGCAGTAGCGCGCATGGGAGAAAAGGCAGGCCGTGCCCCAGAGGAGCTTCTTGCCGGTCTGCTTCTGCGCTTTTTCCAACTCATCGGCCACAGCGTCAAAGGCGGCGTTGCTCTCGGCCAGCGTGTCGAGCTCAGGTGCCACGTCACGGTCATGCCAGCAGTAGTAGTCCACGCCAAGCTTGTCCATGAACTCAAAGCAGGCCCACACGCGGCGCTGCGCATTGGCCACGGAGTTGCTGCCGTCATCCCACGGGCGCTGGGCGGTGCCGCCACCGAAGGGATCGGACAGCGTGTTGCGCATCGCGTGCCAGTAGGCGACCGCAAAGCGCATCTGCGAGCGCATCGTTTTGCCACCGACGATTTCGTCAGGGTTGTAGTGCTTGAAGGAGAGCGGGTTGCGGCTCTTGGGTCCTTCGTACTGAATTTTGGGGATGTCAGGGAAAGCGTCGTTCATGGTAGGACTCGCAAGGGAGACGAAACAGGACGCAGCGCAACTGGTTCGTAAGACTCTGGCGGACACTTTTTGGGCCAAATTGGACGCCCCTGCCGCCTCAGAGCGCCTTCTTGTTCGTCTCCTCAGCCAGCCAAACCGCGACCAAAGTGATGACTGCCATGACAATCAGATACACCGCCACCAGCCATGGCTTGCCACCGGTTTGATCCAGCAGCGCCGTGGCGATGAGGGGCGCCATCCCCCCTGCCAGCGGCGAGGCCAGCTGATAGCCCAGCGATGCCCCACTGTAGCGCACCCGGGTGCCAAAGAGCTCGGAAAAGAACGCCGCCTGCGGGCCATACATCGCCGCGTGGCCGATGAGCCCAATAACCACGGCCAAAATCACCAGCCCCATCTGCCGCGTCTCGATCAACCAGAAGAACGGAAACGCAAAGAGCAGCAGAAAGAACGCCCCACCGAGATAAACCGGCCGCCGACCGATACGATCCGACAGCGCCCCAAAGCACGGAATGGCCACCAACTGCACCGCGGAACCAATGAGCACCGCATTGAGCAATGTGGCCTGCGGCATCCCAAGCTGCTGCGAGCCGTAGCTGAGCACGAGCACGGTGAAGATGTAGAAAAAGGCGTTCTCCGCAAAGCGCGCCCCCATGGCCAGCAGCACGTTGCGCGGGTGATCGCGCAGCACGGCAAAAATCGGCACCTTCGGCCCTGCGTCCTGCGCCTTGGCCTGGGTGAAGACCGGACTCTCGATGATCTTCAGCCGGATAAACATCCCGACCCCCAGCAGGAGCACGCCCAGCAAAAAGGGCACCCGCCAGCCCCAGGAAAGAAAGGCGGCCTCATTCATGGAAGACACGATCATAAAGACAGCGTTCGCCAGCAGCAATCCCACCGGCACCCCGGCCTGCACCCAGCTCGCATAATACCCGCGCTTGCCCGTGGCCCCATGCTCCACGGCCATGAGCACCGCACCACCCCACTCCCCGCCGACACCGAATCCCTGAATAAAGCGCAGCAGCACCAGCAGGATGGGCGCCCAGACACCGACCTGCGCATACGTCGGCAGCAGGCCTATCAGCACCGTCGCCACCCCCATGAGCATGAGCGTCGTCACCAGCATCGATTTGCGACCGATCTTGTCGCCAAAGTGACCAAAGACAATGCCTCCCACGGGTCGCGCAAAGAAGCCCACCGCATACGTCGCAAAGGCCGCCATCGTCCCCGCCAGCGGGTCAAAGTTCGGGAAGAACAGCTTGTTAAACACCAGCGCCGACGCCGTGCCATAAAGGAAAAAATCATACCACTCGATGGTGGTGCCGATGAAGCTGGCAATGACGACTCGACGGGTGCTGTTGGGATCGGACATGGCGTAAAGCCGGTCAGGCTGAAGGCTGGCCGCGTTCAAGACAAGACTAAAAACGCAAGGCCCCCACGCAGCCTCTTCGCTGAGGCATCCGATGAAAGCTTTTTCATATGATCTGCACGCCGTTTGCCCCTTTGCTCCCTCCACCCTGTCGCTAAATCGGATTGGAAGTGCATCCAAACGAGCGCTGCGGGGTTCCACGCTCACCATGAAGACAACCATCCTCCTCGCCCTGGCCTCCCTCCTCGGCACCGCGCACTTGCGCAGCCAGTCTGCCGACGCGCCCGTCGATTTCGACAAAGCCCACCAGCTGTTCGAAAAACGTCAGGGCGGCGCCACGCTCACCGCGGAAGAAAACGCCTTCCTTGAAAAGGCTCGCGCAGCCCACGATGCACAGGCACAGAAAAAGGGTGGAAACGGTGATCTGCCGCCACAGGGGCAGGACGGCATCGATTGGGAGAAAGCGCAGAAGCTGCACCAGCGTGAAAATGCTGGTGAAAAGCTCAATGGCGATGAACTAGGCTACCTCGCCAAGGCACGCGAAGCCTTTGCCAAGCGCAATGGCGGCCAACCACCCTCCTCCAGTTCCAGCTCCAATCCCAGCCCCGGTGCAGGCACAGACGGCATCGACTGGCAGAAAGCCCAAGATCTTTTCCGGCGCGAGCAAAGCGGCGAAAAGCTCAGCGAAGCCGATCAGAAGTATCTCGATCATGCCAAAGAAGTCCGCAGCCGTGGCGGCAATCGCGGCGGTGGCGGCTGGCGCCCGGCAAATCAACGCAAAGCACCTGATTCACTCAAGCCCCTCACCGACATGACCGCCGAAGAAACGTACGAAGGCGAAGACGGCGGTCTCTACGGCAAAGGCAGCAATACACCGCCTGAGTCGCTGAAAAAGTCAGCCGATGCCGCCCTCTCCCAGATCCAACCGCTCGATGCCGAGGGCAAACCCTCCGACTCTGGCAAGATCGCGCTGGTTTCCATCAGCATGTCGAACGCCACTCAGGAGTTCTCCTTCTTCAAAGGCATCGCTGACAAAGACTCACGCAAGTCCGACAAACTCACCATCGTCGACTGCGCACAGGGTGGCCAGACCATGGCCGCGTGGTCACAGCCGGAAGGCCGCCCGTGGCCTGAAGCCATGAACCGCCTGAAAATCGCCGATGTCAGCCCGCAGCAGGTTCAGGTCGCCTGGGTCAAGCTCGCCAACGCCGGCCCCTCCGGCTCCAAGACCGAACATCTGGCCACGCTGGAGGCCGACACCATCAAAGTCCTGCACCTCCTCAAAGAGCGCTTCCCCAATCTCCGCATCGCCTATCTCGGCAGCCGCATCTACGCCGGCTACGCCACCACCGGCCTCAATCCCGAGCCCTACGCCTATGAAGGTGCCTTTGCAGTGCGTCACCTCATTCAGCAGCAGATGAACGGTGATGAATCCCTCGCCCTCTCCAAATCCCCTCTCCTCCTCTGGGGCCCTTACCTTTGGTCCGACGGCGAAAAAGGCCGCAAACTCGACGACCTCAAATACACCAAAGACGACTTCGGCTCCGACGGCACCCACCCCAGCAACAGCGGCCGCGAAAAAGTCGCGAAGCAACTGCTGGAGTTCTTCGCCACGAACCCGCTCGCGAAGAGCTGGTTTGCGAAGTGATCCGTGAACGTAGGTTGGGCGTCTTTGGCACGTGTGATCTCTCAATCGCATGCACGGCACTTCGCCAAACCGCCCGCCTCTGAGGACCATGCGCTTGTAAACGGGCGGGCTGTCGCCACACCCGCTCTAAACTCTACCTCCCCGTCAGCCGCTTCCACAGACCCCGTGCGCCATCAGGAGTCGTGTTTTGTTGCGGCATCTGGGCTGGCTGCCGAGGCGCTGGGCCCGCCGAAGAGCGACGCTCGCCCCCCTGACGTCCACCACCACCCTGGCCTCCCTGACCACCTGAGCCGCTTGGGCGACCACCACCAAATCCACTAGGACGGCCTCCGCCTTGTCCACCACCGCCGCCACCCGGGCGACCACCACCACCCTGCGGGCGGCGTTGTTGCGATGAGCGCTGTTCCCGGCGCTCCGGCCGTTCATCGATAAAGGGCTGGGGTGCAGCATTGTAATCGAAACCTTCCGCTTTTTTGCGGACGAGGCCACGATTGATAAATCGCTCCAATTTGCGCACATCGGGCAGTTCATCCGGGGAGACGAAGCTGATCGCATCGCCAATGGCCTGCGCACGGCCCGTGCGGCCGATTCGGTGTACATAATCTTCCACGATGTGCGGGAAGTCGAAATTCACCACGTGCGAGATGCCATCCACATCAATGCCACGCGCGGCGATGTCGGTGGCCACGAGCACGCGCACCGTGCCGGTCTTGAAATCATCCAGCGCACGCAGGCGCTGGTTCTGAGAGCGGTTGGCATGCAGCGTGGCGCACTTCACGCCGGTTGATTCCAGCTTTTTGGCGATCTTGTCCGCGCCATGCTTCGTGCGGCTGAAGACCAGCACCATCTGCATTTTTTCATCCTTCAGCAGGTGCGAGAGCAGCGGCATTTTGAGATGCTTGTGCACCTCATAAACCAGCTGGGTCACCGTCTCCGCCGGATTCGCACGCTTGCCGATCTGCACGATCTTCGGTGCACGCTGAAACTCATGCGTCAGCGTTTCGATCTCCTTCGACAGCGTCGCGGAAAACATCAGCGTCTGCCGCTTCTTCGGCAGTTGATTGATCACACGGCGGATGTCCGGCAGGAAGCCCATGTCCAGCATGCGGTCGGCCTCATCCAGCACAAGGTATTCGAGCTGCGAAAAATCCGCGCAGCGCTGCTCCATCAAATCAAGCAACCGGCCTGGGCAGGCGATGACGATGTCACTTCCGGCACGGAGCGCGTCCTTCTGCGGCTTTTCGCCGACACCACCATAAATTTTGGCGATCTTCAGCGGCAGATGTCGGGCGTAGGCCAGCACGTTCTCCTCGATCTGCGCCACGAGTTCACGCGTGGGTGCCAGCACCAGCACACGCGTGCGGCGGCGCTGTCCCTGGGGAACGGGATTCGAAGTCAGACGAGTCAGGATCGGCAGGGTGAAAGCCGCCGTCTTGCCGGTGCCGGTCTGCGCGATGCCGATCACATCTCCACCTTGGATGACCACCGGAATGGCCGCAGCCTGGATGGGGGTGGGTTCCGTGTAACCGGCTTCTTCGATGGCAGTGAGGATGTTCGGGTCGAGGCCGAGAGCTTTGAAAGACATGTGCCCCTTCCTTAGCCGCCGATAGGCCTATTAGCAATGACACGTTTCTGCGCGCCATCCCAGGCCCTCAGAGCTTCGCCGCATCCGCCGCCCGCCACAGATACCACGCCGCCAGGGTCCGATGTGGCTGCCAGCGTTCCGCCAGAGCACGGAATTCCTTCGGCTTCGGCATTTCATCGAGCTTCTTCGCCACCCTCCAGCCATTGCGCACCCCGAAGTCATCGCTGGGAAACACATCCGGCCTGCCGAGGGTGAAAATGAGCAGCATCTCTACCGTCCAGCGCCCCACCCCGCGCACCGCGACAAGCCTTTCGATCAATTCCTCGTCATCGAGTTTCAGCGCCGCCGCACGTTTGGGAATCTGTCCGCTGATCGTCTTCGCGGCGATGTCACGAATGGCGAGCATCTTCCCCGTGGAAAACCCACAGCCGCGCAGCGCCTCATCCGAGGCATCCATCACCTGTTCAGGCTTTGGGAAGCGCACCTGTAGAAACAAAGCCTTGAACCGTCGCAGGATCGCCTCCGCCGCGTTTGCATGCAGTTGCTGATGCGCCACCGCGCTGACCAGCGCCTCATACGGCGAACGTTTTTGCGGCACCAGCAGGCATGGGCCATGGGCCTTGATCAGACGGCGCATCACCGGGCAGCGCTTGGACAGGTGGGCTTCGGCTTCAGAATGCATGGCCGGACACGATTGCGATATCGAAACAATTGCAACATTGATTCAAGACACGAAATCGGGTTTCATTCGTATCTCCCGCAGTCTCGACATCCTCAGACGCCATGGCAAAACTCACTTTTGTACTCGATGACGGCCAGGAAATCGTGGTCCCCCTGGCGGATCATATGACCGTCGGGCGCTGGGAAGACAACGACGTAGTCGTCGATGACGAGCGCATCTCAAAACACCATGCCGAACTGGTTCACAACGCGGACGGCACCATCCAGTTGTTTGATTCCAATTCCACCGCAGGCACCTTCGTCAATGGCGAGCGCATCCGCAGCCGCACCATCCTGCATGGCGACCAGCTGGCCTTCGGTCCGCTCACTGCCGTGCTCGATCTCTCCGGTCATTCAGTCAACGGCAGCGCCACCGCCCCTGCTCCAGCAGGAGATGAAACCCAGGCGGTAACCATCGACCAGCCGGTCAAAGCCGGCAAAATCGCGACCCGCAAACGCAACCGAGGCGGCAAACAGGACTCTACCGCGCTCAAGCGGACCGAACTTCAAGCGACAACCGCTCGGCTTGAACCCGAAAAAGCACGTCTCGAATCCGAATTAAGTACTGTGCAGAAAGAACTGCGTGAATGGCAGGCCCGCTCAGCAGCAGAGCATGCCGCTCACCTTGCCCGCATGGCATCTCTACGCGCGGAAGAGGAACGCCTGGCCCCCATCAAGACAGCGGTTCATGTTGCCGAGGCAGCGCATGCAGAGTGGCTCCAGTCCATCCAAACCCTGACCACCCGGCACGAGGAGCAAACCACCGCCTTGCAGCGCCTAACCGCCCAGCATGAGCAGAAAGCCGCCGATCTGCAGCGTCTCAATCAGGACGAAGCTGCGCTCAAGCATGAACTCGAGGCACTCGCCACCCACCGGGATCAAGCGCTGGCCCACCTCCAGCAAATCCGCGCTGAAAGCGTACGTGACGAAACCGTTCTCCACACTCTGCGCCGCCAGATCGCCGAGCTCGAAGCTCGCGGCAGAGAGACCCGGGAAATCGCCGAGGTCCGTGCCGACCAGTTGAAAGCTGCCGAAAAGAAGCTCGAGGAGCTTGCCCATCAGCGCGCCCAAATCGAGGCACACATCCATGAGCTCATCGGCACCGAGGAAAAACTCCTGCAGGCCCGCACCCAGTGCCATGAAGCTGAGACACAGCATGCCACTCTCACTACGGCCATTGCAGCCCTTAAACTGGATCATCAGCGCTCCACAGCTGCAGTCAGCGATCTCGAATCCCGCATTGTCACGCTGCGGGAATCCCACCAGCAGGCCACCACGGCGGCTGGCGAAGCTCTCGCCTCACGCAAGCAAGCCGAGGAGTCCCTTCAAAGCATTCATAATGAAATCGCTGCACGTGAGAGAGACCTCACCGCCCGCAGCACCGAACTGGCCGCCGAAACGCAGAGGCTGGAGCAAGCTCAAGCCCGCCGCGCCGAACTCGAACAGCAGTGCCTGACACTCGCAGAAACCACGCAAAAACTCACAGGCACCCAGGCTCAACTCGCCGCCGAGCAAGCCCGCCTTGCAGAGGTTAAAGTCACCTCCGCAGCCTTTGAAGCAAAGATCACAGAGCAAAAATCCGTCATCAAGGCACTCTCAGGGGATGAAAGTGCCGCAAAGGGCCGCATCGAAGTCCTGCACGCCCGCGAGAATGATCTGCGGGCCGAGCTCACACAGCTTGGCTCTGCCGAGCGCAGCCACCGCACTCGTTTCGAGGAAGTCCGCCAGCTGGCCGCCGAGGCGGAAAAAGAACACGCCGCGCAGCAGCAGCAACTCACTTCCAGCCTCGAAGCCGCCCGTGGCGAACTCGCGGATCTCCTGTCCCGCCTCCAGCCTTTGCGTGACTGGCAGGAGGCCATGGATCAACTCTATGCCCGTCTTGCCACGCTGCCGCAGGATTCCGCCGAAGCACGGGACCTCTGGCATGAAATCGAAAGGGAGAAGGCTGGGCTCCACGAACTCATCACCACCGCACGCACCCAGGCGCATGCATGCACACCTGAACCGCCTCGTGGTACGAATGCCATCATCAAACCTGTGACAGCCGAAGTCCCCATCAGAGCCCGCACCAGCAGCACGGTGGCGCCCGGCACCACACAGGAAACCACCCTGCGCTCGCGCCTCAGCCATCTGCGTGAAAGCGTTCAGCGCGAAGAGTCCCGCCTCGAACAACTTCGCGTTGAGCGCACACGCCACGAATCACCGCAGCGCGGCAATCTCTCGGCTGAAGCCATGATGCGTGAGCAGAGCCGCCACCTGGAGGCTAAAATCCGGCAGGAGCAGGAGCGTCATCACGCCCTGCTGCACAACATCGAAATCTCCCAGGCCGAAGAGGAAAAGCGGCGTGAACGTCTGGGCGAACTGGAACGCAGGCTCGCCGAATTGCGTGCCGACATCGCCGAGGCAGAACGCCAGCGCAGCGAACTCCGCCAGCAGGCTGATCTCGCCCACACCGAGCTCAAAAATTTTGAGGCGGCCATCGATCGCATGACCAAAAAAACGGCGGATTGAGGCACTAATCCTGCATTCATTTTGCCTTGGATACAAATGCCCGATTGATTCCGCGCAATTCATCGACTTTGCTGCGCCGCTTAAACGTAGAATCCCACATGGCCAAACTCACTTTCGTTCTCGAAGACGGACAAGAAGTGGTGGTTCCCCTCAAGGAACACATCACCCTCGGACGTGACGAGGACAATGACATTGTGGTCGATGACGAGGGCATCTCACCTCGCCACGCTGAAATCGTGCAAAACGCTGACGGCAGCCTGCAGGTTTTCGATCTGAAATCCTCCACAGGCACTTTCGTCAATGGGGAGCGCCAGCTCAGCTGCACCCTGCTCCATGGTGACACCATCGCCTTTGGCCCGCTCGTTGGCACGCTCGATCTTGAACATCCGGCCACAAGCCCGTCCATCGTAGAAACACCCGTCGCTCCTGCTGTTTCCAAGCCTGCCCCTCCGGCTCCCGTTCCTGAACCTGATGCACCCGCTTCAGAAACGCCAGTTCCAGAAGCTCCCGAACCTGCCCCTCCCTCGCCTCCACCCGCCCCGGTGCTTCCCGACAACGCCCTTGTGGAAGCCGTGGCCCATTTGGAAGCGGAGAAATCACGGCTCAAATCCGAGGTTGCCGCCGCTGAAAAAGAGCTGCGCGACTGGCAGCAGCGCGCTGAAAAGGAACGCGCCCTGCATCTCGCCCGCGTGGAATCATTGCAGGCGGAGGAAGAAAAACTCGCGCCCGCGAAAGCCGCCGTTCAGCAGGCTGAAGCCGCCCATCGCGAGTGGCTTGAGACCATTAGCGCCCTCACCAGCCAGCACGCAGACAAAACTGCCGCCCTCGAGCGTCTCAATGCCCAGCATTACGAGAAGTCCACCGAGGTCCAGCGGCTAACCGCCACAGCAGCCGAAGCTCAGCAGCAGATTGAAGATCTCGCGGCTCAAAAAGACGAGGCCGAGGCCCGCCTCAAACAGGTGCGTGATGAGTGCGAACAGGACGAGTCATTGTTAAACTCCCTCCGTCAGCAGATCATTGAACATGAAAAGCGCATCGTGGAAGAGGAGGCCAAACACGCCTCGCTCAACGCCGCCAGCACAGCGCTCATTGTCAAACATCAGCGTGAAGAGGCCGCCGTCAAAGATCTCGAAGCACTTCTCATGTCCTTGGAGCAGAAAGGCGCAGCCGCCGAAGGCTCACTGGAACGCCTGCAGGAGGACCTGGCCTCATGTGAAAAGAAGCTGGCCATCCGAACGGCCGAACTCGCCGCCTGTGAAAAAAGCATCGCAGCAAGCGCTGCCGAACTTGCCGCCGAAACCAAACGCATTGCAGATGCCCGGGCACAGCGCGCCGAATTGGAACAGCTCAATCAGGATCTCGCAGCCACGAAACAACAGCTTGTCGATGCCAGACAACGCCTCGCTGCTGTCGAGCAGCGCTACCGCGACGCACAGTCCAACAGTTCTCAGGGCGGATCGCAAATGGCCCCTCCCAGACGCAACTCCTCCCACGAGGAAGACCCCAAATCCGCCGCGCCCACGAACGGCCAGCACGCGGAGCTTCCCGGCCAGATTGAAGCCGCCCGCCGCGAACTTGCCGAACTGCAGGCCAAGGTAGCATCCCTGCGTCATCCGCCAGCGGGAGCGGAAGCCGAATCCGCACAGGACACATCCAGCATCTCTCCTCCCGTCATTGTTCAAGTCGAGACCATCAAGCTCGCCCCCATTCCCATCAAGTCCGAACGCACCCGTGGCCCCGGCACGAAAGCAACTGCCGGGGCCGGCAAAAGTCGGTAATCGTCGCCAATCTCCGCCTCAGGCCAAAATCATGGCATTCCAGCGGCGCATAGATCTGACCGCAGGTGGCAGCTTCCAACGGATCGGCATGCTGTCTCAGCAGCAAAGAACCAAGCGCTTGATTGAAAAACAAGCGCTGGCATCCGGTTCCAAAAAGAAATAAACCGGAGCATAGCACCCTACATCCGAACCTCAGGTCAGCTGATTTTAAGAATGCGCACCCAGGTCATCATTCTTCTGTCGCTGGCCGCCCTGACAAACCTCCTGGAAGCGGCCACTCGTCCGCACCGCTCCAACATCATCCAGTCACGTCTCCGCCTGCTGCCCCGGCTCAATTTCCATCGGTCTGGTATGGCCGGAGATCAGGAGGATGTTCAGTCGATGGCCGCCTCCGCTGGCATGGGATGGTATGAAAAACTCAGCCAGATTCTCTCCATGCAGCTCCGCACGAGTTCCATGTTCTCAGTGACAAACAACGTCTTCAACACCCAGGAGGATGCGCAGTCGGACACGCAGTACGCCCAGTTTGCCGGCATCTCCATCGAAGCGGACTTCGGTGAACACTGGACGCTGTCCAACAGCTTTGATGAATCGTGGTTCTACTACGGCAGGGCAGACAATGCCGTGGAGGATTTCACCTCCAGCACCTTTCAGCAGATGCTCAGCTATGACCGCACCTTCTTCGATAAGAAGCTGGACATGAATCTGCCCCTGAGCTGGGAGTTTTCACGCCTGTTCAACCGCGCAACCGGAGCACGCACGCTGGACTCTTACACCTATAGGGCAGCAGCGGAGTTTTCCTGGCTCTGCCGGCCATGGTTCACTCCCTCCTGGAGCTATGAGTACTTCTATCAGAACAACGGCAGCCCCACCGATTTCGTGCCCAACAGGCACAAGCACAATTTCAACCTGGGCGTAACCTTTGTGCCTTTCAAAGGACACAGGCTTTACCTCACACCCTCGGTGCAGTACTCCATCGAACAGTTCATCCATGTCGTCCGCACCGACACCCTTTGGCCCCCCACCATGACCGTGACCTGGCAGCCGCTGAAACACCTCGCCTTGGACGTGATCGGCAGTTACACCAAGTCCTCCTCCACCCAGGAGGATTCCAGTTATAGGGTCTGCTCCGGCACCGTCTATGCGCGGCTGTTTTTTGACTGGTAGCCCAGGCATGAATGGCACTCAGTTAAGACAAGTTGCCGTCGGTCCGTGCCTCCAGTCACTCGGCGCTTTAATGCAAGAACACCTGTCTCTTCCCCCACTCCACCCGCGCCCACACCAGCCCTGAAAGGGCTGCGTAATATAGCCCAGGGATGCCGAGCCTTGGCGAGTGCTTCCCTGGGTCAGCACGCACCGACCGGGAAGCAAACCCAACGCCTTCGCCACATACAACGCCCACCAGCAGCGTCTGCAAAGAGCTCCGCCGCGCGGTCAGCGTGCCGCCAGCTCCAAAACTCACGATCAACGCCTTTGCCTGCGCGCCCTTCAAGCCACGTGCTTCTTCAAAAACTCAACCAGCCCCTGCGCCACCTTTGTCACCTGCTTGGCCGTGCGTTCATCCTTGAGCCCGCCCTTTTCATCAAAGGCTTCATAGGCCTTGGACACAGCCACCTGATCTGGCAGAACAATGACGCCGATGTTGCCCAGAATCGCACGCAGATGCACCAGCCCCCTCAATCCGCCTAGCGCACCTGGCGAGGCACTGATCAAAGCAGCCGTTTTGCCACGATAGGCCGCAAGCGCGGGCTCGTCATCCGTCTCACCACGGGAAACCCAGTCCAGGGTGTTCTTCAGCACGGCGGTGATGGAACTGTTGTACTCCGGTGAAGAAATCAGCAGGGCATCGTGTGCAAGAAAGATAGCCTTCAACTTTTTCGCGTTCTCAGGCAGCCCCTGCTGCTCTTCCAGATCTCCGTCAAACAATGGCAGCGGGTAGTCGCGCAGATCCACCAGCGTCACTTCGGCCCCGGCGGCACGTGCAGCCTCCGCCGCAAAACGCACAAGCTGCTTGTTATACGACGCGCTGCGGGTGCTGCCCGCAAAGGCGAGAATTTTGGGAGTGCTCATGCCCATGGATACCTAAGCCTGCCAAAACCGCCAGCCAAGAGTGAGCATTCCGCATTGTCAGACCCCTTATTCGTGTGGAGGTTGTATTAGAATGAAGATTGATGCCCTCGCCCGTCTCGAACGCTATGCCAAGCGCATCGCGGAAATCGCCGCCGTGCTCGGCAAGTATGGTCTGGCGGATTTGTTTGGCGGCTTCAAATACGCCTGGCTGCAGGATCGCCTCAAAAGCGCTGATGGCCAGTCGATTACCATCGGCGTGACGCAGGCAGCGCGTGTGCGCATGGCCCTCACGGAGCTGGGCACCACCTTCATCAAGCTCGGCCAGATGCTCAGCACTCGCGCCGACCTGCTCGGCCCTGAACTCACCGAGGAGCTCTCCCAGCTGCAAGCCAACGTGCCACCGGACCCCTCCTCCGTGGCCCGTGCGACGATTGAAGCCGAACTCGGCCTGCCGATCGAGCAGCTCTTTGCCAGCTTTGAAGACACCCCTCTCGCCGCCGCCTCCGTCGCCCAGGTCCACGCCGCCCGGCTTCACACCGGTCATAGCGTCGTCGTCAAAGTGCGCCGTGCAGGCGTGGCCGAACAGGCCGCCACGGATGTCGAGATCGTGCAGGCGCTCGCCGAACTCCTGGAACAGCATTCGCCCGCCCTGCGCTCCTACCAGCCGCTGGCTGTCGTGCGCCAGTTCCGCCGCACCCTTCTGCGCGAGCTCGATCTCACCTATGAGCGGCAGAATCAGGAGGAATTTGCCCGCAACTTCGCCGACGACCCGACCGTCTGCATCCCCGAGCTCTTCAACGAACTCTGCTCTCATCAAGTTGTCACCATGCAGCGCCTGGAGGGCATCATCGGCACCGACATCGAAGCGCTGCAACAGTCCGGCGTCGATCTCGGCGAGTTCGCCAAACGCGGCGCAAACATGTATCTCGAAATGGTCTTCCGCGACGGCTTCTACCACGCCGATCCTCATCCCGGAAATCTCATCCTGCTCCCCGGCAACATCGTCGGTGTCATCGACTGCGGCATGGTCGGCCGCATCGATGAAGATCTGCGCGATGAAGTCGAGGCCCTGCTCCTCGGCATCGTCGAAAACGATTCCGAACTCGTGGCCGAGCAAGTATTGCGCCTGGGCGCAGTGCCGGCCGATTGTTCACGCGAAAAGCTGCGTGCTGATTTGCAGGAGTTCATGGCCGATTACACCGGCCATCCGCTCAATGAGATCCACGTCGGCGCGGCCTTGAGCAGCCTCGTCGAAATCATCCGCAGTCACCACATCGTGCTGCCTCCGTCACTCGCCATGCTGCTGAAGACCCTCATCGTGCTGGAAGGCACCTCGCGCCGCTTCAGTCCGGACGTGAGCCTGGCCGAGCTGATGCAGCCCTACTGCACGCGCCTCATGTTGCGCCGGTTCTCGCCCGGCCGCATCGCCAAACGCGCCCGGCGCTCCTTCCGCGTGTGGAATCGTCTCCTCACCGCACTGCCTCGCGACATCACCGACATGCTCGCCCGTTTCCGCGACGGCTCATTCACGGTGCACATCGATCACCGCCACCTCGACCCAATCGTCAATCGCCTCGTCCTCGGCATCCTCACCGCCGCGATCTTTCTCGGCTCCAGTGAGCTCTGGAGCCGCCAGGCCGCCCCGTTGGTCTACGATGTTTCCATCTTCGGCGCTCTGGGTTATGCGGTCTCTCTCTTCTTCGGCTGGCGGCTCATGCGCGCCATCAAGAAATCAGGGAACATTCAGTCGAAGGATTGACTTCCCTTGCATGACTGAATCTGCACGAATTATGACCGATTCTTAAACGCTTGACCTCTTGACCAGCCCTCCCTTCCCACCGTAAACCTTTCGCCGACCCCAACCATCCTTCCATTCATGTATTTCCTCGGCATCGACAGCGGCACGCAGAGCACTAAGGCCATCGTACTCGACCTCGACTCGGGCAAAATCCTGGCCACCGGCCACAGCTCCTATGAATTGATTGAGGGCCTGCCGCCAGGCCATCTTGAGCAGGACCCGCAGTCATGGCTGGATGCAATGGATGCCTCCGTGCAGCAGTGCCTCGAACAACTCGGCAAGGACAAGGCCAAAATCGCCGGCATCGGCGTCAGCGGCCAGCAGCACGGCCTCGTGGCTCTCGGCGCAGACGACAAACCCGTCCGCCATGCCAAGCTCTGGTGCGATACCTCCACCCAGGCCCAGTGTGCGGAGATCGCCCATCATTTCGGCGGCCAGCCCGGCGTCATCGCCGTCGCGGGCAATGCCATGCTGCCCGGCTACACCATTCCCAAGCTGCTCTGGCTGAAGCAAAACGAGCCCGAGAACTTCGCCAAGACGAAAACCATTCTGCTCCCTCACGATTACATCAACTTCTGGCTCAGCGGCGTGAAGCGCATGGAATACGGCGACGCCTCCGGCATGGGCATCCTCAATGTGAACACCCGCGAGTGGGCCTACGAAATCTGCGATTACATTGATCCCAGCGTGCGTGCCATGCTGCCTCCGCTCGGTTCTTCCAAATCCGTGCACGGCACCATCCGCAAAGACCTCGCCGTCAAATGGGGCCTGAACTTCGATGTAATCATCAGCGCCGGCGGCGGTGACAACATGATGGGAGCCATCGGCACCGGCAACATCAAGCCCGGCGTCGTCACTGCAAGCTTTGGCACCAGCGGCACACTCTACGGCGTGGCCGGCTCTCCCGTGGTCGATGGCCAGGGTGAAGTCGCCGCGTTCTGTGACAGCACCGATCAATGGCTGCCGCTTGTCTGCACCATGAACGTCACCGTCGTCACCGAACAGGTGCGCGAGATGTTCCGCTGGGATTTGCGCCAGCTCGAAGCCGCCGTGAAAACCGCTCCCGTCGGTGCGGACGGCGTGATGTTCCTGCCCTACCTCAATGGCGAACGCACCCCGAACCTGCCAAACGGCACAGGTGTTATCCACGGCCTCCGCCCCACCAACATGGCCCCGGCCAATCTCGCGCGCGCTGCCGTGGAAGGTGCCACGCTCGGTCTTGCCTACGGTTTGAAACGCTTCCGTGATCTCGGCATGAACCCGACCGAAATTCGCCTCACCGGCGGCGGCAGCAAGAGCAGCGTCTGGCGTCAGATCGCCGCCGACTGCTTCAATGCCGAAGTCGTCACGCTCAGCACCAGCGAAGGTGCCGCACTCGGCGGAGCCATCCAGGCCGCCTATGCCCACGCCAATCAGGGCGGCACTGAACGCGTGAGCTACGAGCAGCTCTGCGCCCGGCTTGTCACGCTCGACGAATCCACCCGCTGCAAACCCAATGCCGAAAATGCCGCGCTCTATGCCGCTCAATTGGAACGGCAGATGGAACTCACCGGCCGTCTCAATCAAACCGGCTGGCTCTGAACCCTCATGAAACCAACCGTTCGCACCCACCCCAACGCCGTCGTCATCGAACTCGAAGGCGATGCCGATCTGGCGACCGTGCCCGAATTCCAAAAAGTCGTGCGCGAGCAGATGAAGGCCGGCGTCAAACGCCTCATCATCGACTTCACCAAGGTGACCTTCGTCAACACCCCCGTCTGGGCTGTCGTGGTTGAATACTTTCAACACGCCAGCGGCGCGGGCACGGAATTTGCGCTCGCGGGTATTCAGGGCCGCGTGGATGCCTCGTTCAAAATCGTGCGTCTCGGCGACTTCATCACCCATCTGCCCACGGTTGAAGCAGCTTTGAATGCCCCCGACCTGACCAGCAAACGTTAGTCCTTTCAGCTCCGCCCATGACCGAAGCATTCCGCCAATACTTCGAACTGTGCGGAAGCCTGCTCTACTGGCTCTTCGTCGCTCCCTTTCGCGGCAGAGGCTGGCGCATCGGCCACACCTTTGCTCAAATCGTGCGCATCGGAGTTCATGCCGTGCCCATGTCGGCACTCACCGCTCTGACCATCGGCGTCGTGCTCGCCATGCAGTCCGCAGCCCAGCTCGCGAAGCTCGGTGCCACCGCCTTTGTCCCCGGCCTCGTCTCCTCCAGCCTCATTCGTGAACTCGCACCGCTGGTCACCGCAGTCATCGTCATCGGCCGCAGCGGTTCCTCCGTCACGGCAGAGCTCGGCACCATGAAAGTCTCGGAAGAAATCGAAGCCCTCGAAGTCATGGCGATTCCCCCCATGTCATGGCTCATCGTCCCGCGCTTTCTCGCCATGGTCATCATGCTGCCACTTCTCACCGTGTTCAGCATCTACGTCGGCCTCGCCGGTGGCTGGCTCATCGGCCATTTCTCCCTGCACATGTCCACCGCCTTCTTCGTCACTCACGCGCTGCAGCATGTCGCGTTGAGTGACATCGGCATCGGCCTCCTCAAAAGCGGTGTCTTCGGCGTGCTCATCGTCACTATCGCCTGCAGCATCGGCTTGAATGTCTCCGGCGGTGCCGAAGGCGTCGGCCTCGCCACCACCCGCTCCGTCGTTGTCTCCTTGCTCAGCGTCTTCATCGCCAACGCCCTGCTCACCGCCCTGTTCTTCTTCTGATGCCTGACTCGCACACCTCTCAGTTAAAGCGGTGTTCCATTCATTTTTGGAACTTGTCGCTGAGTCGCGTCAAGCCGCCGACCCTCTCACGGACTCCGTTGGCCTTCCACCCACGGCTCACCACTGAGCAAGACCATCGCCTCTATTGGCCCTCCGCTCACCTCACTCCACCAGCCCCAAAGGGGCTGCGGAACATAGCCCAGGGTCAGCCGAGCCTCAGCGAGGCGACCCTGGGTATGGCCGTCCCATCCGGAAAGCAAACCCAGCACTCCGCCACATCTCTCGCCCACCAGCAGCGTCTGCATGGAGCCCCGCCGCGCATTCGCTCCGCAATCACACAGCGCTCCAATATTCTCCCAACCCCTCCGCTAATCGCCGTTAACTAAACGTCATTCATGACAGACTCCTCACCAGACCAGCCCACCCGCGAACCGATCATCGAGGTCGATTCGCTCGTGCGCCATTTTGGATCCCAGAAAGTCCTGAACGGCGTGAGCTTCAAGGTCTATGAAGGCGACACCTTCGTCATCATGGGCGGCAGCGGCTGCGGCAAAAGCACCCTGCTCCGCCACCTCATCGGCACCGAAAAACCCAGCTCCGGCAGCATCAAGATTTTCGGCCAGGAGATCACCACCATGAATGAGGATGCCATGCGCAAGCTGCGCGGCCGCTACGGCATGCTCTTTCAATCCGGCGCCTTGCTGCAATCCCTCACCGTCGCGGAAAACGTGGCCCTCCCCTTGAATGAGCACACTCAGCTCGACACCGGCCTGATCGACACCGTTGTCAAAATGAAACTCGAGCAGGTCGGCCTCACCGGCCACGGCCACAAAAAACCTTCCGAGATCAGCGGCGGCATGAAGAAGCGCGCAGCACTTGCCCGCGCTCTCGCCTTGGATCCGCCTCTCGTCTTCAGCGACGAACCCACCGCCGGACTCGATCCCATCATGACCGCCGTGGTCGATGAACTCACGCAGCGCCTCACCCAAAAGATCGGCGCCACCGTTGTGGTCGTCACGCATGACATGAACAGCGTCTTCCGCATCGGCACACGCATCATCATGCTCGGCACCGGCCCGAATCAGGGCAGGATCATCGCCGCCGGCACGCCCGCAGAAATCCGCGCGCATCCCCACCCCGCCGTCCAGCAGTTCATCAACGGTGATCCGCAGGGCGATGGCAGCGACGACTCCGGCGAAGTGCTTTACCGCGAAACACTTCTGGGCCTCAACGAAACCGGCACGTATTCACGCTCAGCCATTCATTCCTCCAAGCCATGAAAAACAAGCAAGATGCCACCGTGGCGACCCTGGTCATTCTCTGCTCCCTGATGCTGCTCGGCGCGCTCATCTTCGCCATCTCAGGCGATCCCTGGCGCAAACCGTATCTGCGCTTCTCCGTGGATTTTGCCGACATCACCGGCATCCACCGCAATACCAGCGTGCTCTTCGCCGGAGACCACATCGGTGTGGTTGATCGCATCGAGCACCTCGCGCCCGCAGATCGCATCCTTGAGAGCAACACCGTCCGCGTCCACATCGAGGTCTTCTCTCCCGCCCCCATCCCCTCCAGGCTGAAGGTCATCATCAGTGCGGAGTCGGTGCTCGGCGAAAAACACATCGCGCTCATCCGCCTCGATGACGAAGACGGCCTCCTGGCTGATGGCGCGCGGCTCACCTCCACCAGCCTCGGCAGCCTGCTGGAAATGATGATCCCCGGCGGGGATGCCATCTTCGCCAACATCCGTGACATCACCGCCGATCTCAAAAAGATCACCGATCCTCTCGGCAAAGGCGATGCCTCCAAAAAAATCACTGACTCCCTGGCCAACATCGAGGCCTTCACCCAAGAGCTGAAAATCACCTTCACCGGCGACGGCAAAACACCCGGCTTCGGTCAAAAGATCAATGCCGTGGCCGACAAGCTCGAAGACACCGCCACGGGCATTCAGGAACTCGTCAAAGGGCCCAAGGGCGCTGCAGACAAAGGCCTCGCCCCTCGTGCAGACGCCATCCTCGCCAATCTCGAAAGTTTTTCCAAAGAGCTCAATCAGACCTTTGCAGGCACGGACGGCAAGCCCGGCCTGAAAGCACGCGTCGAAGAAATTACCACCGATCTCCACCGCCTGCTCGCGGGGAGTGGCACGGCCTCAAACCCCGGCTTGGAAAAGCACCTCGACACCACCATGCGCAAAATCAACACGCTGATGGAAGAGATGAACGCCCTCGTCATCTGGGGTGAGTACATCACCGGCACCCTCGCCGGAAAACCCAGTCGCCTGATCTTTGGCAGCAAAGCCAATGACGTCCCCACCAAGGAGCAGCTCATCGAGCACATGCGCCGCACCCATGATCCCTACCCCGTGCGTATCAAAGAACTCGAATCTGGAGCCAAACCTGCCGCCAGCACTCCCATGCCCCCTGAAAGCGCCACTCCCGAAGAAAAGAAAAAGGGCCTCCTCGAACTCTTCAAACGCCGTGAGTAATCCACAGCCCATCACTTCCCGCCAAAACGTCCTGCTCGACGTCGCACGCCGCCTGAGCAGCACTCAAAATCTCGTCGAACTCGCCAGACACATCCTGCAGCGCTCGCGTGAGGTCATGGACTGCGAGGTATGTTCCGTCCTCCTGCCTGATGGCCCCAGCGAGGACCTCCGCATCTACTCCACGCTTGATCCCATCAACGCGATGCATGTGCGCGTCCCCAAAGGTAAAGGCATTGCGGGCGATGTCTTTTTGACCCAAAAAGTCGTCAACATTGAGGACGCGCTCAACGATCCGCGTCACTTTCGCCCAGTCTCCGATCAGTCCGACCTCGTCACCCGTGCGATGGTCACGATTCCCCTTCTCGATGGGGATCGTTCCCTCGGCGTGATGCAGGCGATCAATCCAAACAATGGTGCATCCTTCACCCCGCAGGATGTGGAGATATTCGAAACCTTTGGCAGCCTCATCGCTGTCACACTCATCCGCCTCGAATCGCAAAAGAAAGCCATTCAGGAAGCCGAAAATCGTCAGCAGCTTTCTCTCGCCACGGAAATCCAAAACTCCTTCCTTCCCGCGCCCCAGGTGCGCCTGGGCGACGTGGCGGTCGAGACCTTCTACGAGCCCGCCAGCGAAGTTGGCGGCGACTTCTACTTCTGGCACCAGATCGACGATGGTAAAATCCTCCTCGGCGTCGGTGATGTCTGCGGCAAGGGCTTGCCCGCAGCTCTCGACATGGCACGCGGCACCACGCTCATCGCTTCCACCGCGCATCTCTGCGTCTCCATGAATCTCGCCGAATGGATGACGACATTGAACAAACGCCTTTGTGGCGTGATGAAAGCAGGCCGCTTCATCGCCATCAATGCCCTGCTCGTTTGTCCAAAGACACGGCGTGTCTGGCTCTGCTGCGCAGGCCTGCCCGGTGCGCAGGTGTTTGACGGCAAGGCTTGGAAGGAAGTCCCCGCCCCCGGCAATGCGCCGCTCGGCATTTCATGCGCCGCGCGCTATGCGGAGATGTCGCTCCCCTTCAGCACCGGCCGCCAGTGGATGCTCTACACCGACGGCATTCTCGAAGTACAGAACAGCGCCGGCGAATACTTCGAAGACAAAGCCTTCGCCGCCGCCATGCAGCACACCCATGGCGGCGAGGGCTTCTTAAATCACCTCGTCGAGCAATGGCACACTTTCGCCGACGACTCCAGCTATCAGGATGACGCCACCGTCCTGACGATTACAGATCACACGCCACCAGCACCGCAAGAAATCGCTCTCACCTGCCATCCCGACACGCTGCGCCTCGTGCGTGAGTTCATCGAGACATGGTCCGCCTACCATGGCCTGAATGATGAATTCACCGGCCTCCTCGTTCTCGGCTGTGACGAAGTGATGAGCAACATCTGCAAATACGCCTACTGCTCCACCAGCACCGAGCGTGCCGCCACCTGCCGCATGGAATCAGGCCCGGACTCCGTTCGCATCCTCATTGAGCATTACGGCGCAGGCATCACCAACGAGGACTTTCAGAAGCTCGTCGCTCCTCCCTCGATCGAATGCCGCATCGGCGGCCTTGGCCTTCATGTCATCAGCGAGATTTTCGATCGCGTCGATTTCCGCCGCGAAGAAGGCCGGTCGGTGATTGAGTTGGTCAAGTCCATTTAAGGATTTAAATCTAGGAGTATTCGTATTGACACCTTCCGGGTGATTTGGATAAAACGGCGGCTTAATTCCACCAAATCACATGGAAACGCCCACCAAAATCAAGCTGTTCGCAGCCATTGCAATCATCGCCGGCCCCTTCCTCACTTACAATGGCCATCAGGAGAAAGAGCGCCTTGCCAAACTGGAAAAGGAAGGCGTCACGGTGGACGGCATCATTGAAGGAGGAGAGTGGCGCAAAGGAAAGCACAGCAACTACCAGTTTGATGTTTCCTACACCCCGCAAAACGGCGCCCCTGTAAAACAGACCTTCAAAGTCACCTCCAACTATTTCTCCGCCCATGCCAGTGATACCGCTGTCACGGATCCGATGGCCAAGGTGCGTTACCTCCCTTCCTCGATTCAGGACAGCGCCATTCTTGTCGGCGGTTCCACGGACTTCACGGCGGGTTTTAACCTGGGCATTGGTGCCTTCGTTGGCGGCTTGCTCACCATGGGCATCATGTTTGTGGGCAAGTGGTAGCCTGGCCCTGCCAGACTGAGCCACTCAACCACGGCGGGAGAAGTCTCCCGCCTTTTTCATGCCCTGATCCGGCATCCCTCACCTTGACCATCCATCATAACACCGCCATGCAGTGCGCTCACACTCATGGCTAAAATCCGCATCAAATCCGCAGGCAAGATCATCGCAGGAATCATGCGCTGCATCGGCTCGACTTTGCGCTGGGAGGTGCGGGATGACGCGGGAGTCTTTGATGCCACCCGCAAAGGTTGGATCTGGTCCTTCTGGCACAACCGCATGTTTCTCATCCCCTGGCTGCACCATGAGTGGTTCGCCAATGTTCCCGGCACCATTCTCACCAGCCCAAGTGGCGACGGCCAGATCATCGCCGATGTCTGCGCCAGCTTCGGCATCGAGGCCGAGCGCGGCTCCAGCTCCAAGCCCGAGAAAGGCATGAGCGCCCTCATCGCCCTCGCCGCCAAGGCGCGTGAAGGCTACGAGATCGGCATCACCCCCGATGGCCCGCGCGGCCCCCTGCACCGTGTGCAGCCTGGCATCGTCAAGCTCGCCCAGCTCACCGGCGTGCCCATCATTCCCGTGCACATGCACTACAGCCACGCCATCCAGTTCAAGACCTGGGATGAATTCCTCCTGCCCCTGCCCTTTTCCAAAGTCACCCTCGTCTTCGACAAACCCCATCACATCCCTCGCCGCATGACAGAGGATGAGTTCGAGCAAAAGCGCCTCGCATTAGAAGATGTGATGCGTTTTGGAACCACCCTTGAAAATCTTCAGGCCTCCCGCTAGCCTCGCGGCATGGAAACGCTCTCCGTCCGTTGCAACCACTGCGGCGCTCCGCTTCAAGTCTCCGACGCCACCCGTTTCGTCACCTGCCAGTTCTGCCAGAGCAGCCTGGAGGTGAAGCGCACCGAAAGCTCCATCTTTACCGAGGAAGTCGCCAAGATCGCAGAAACCACCGGCAAGATGGCCGAGAGCCTGGAAGTCATCGCTCTTCAAAATGAGATCGAGAAATTGGATCGTGAATGGGGCATTGAGCAGATGAATTCAATGGTACACAGCCGCAGGGGACTACGTCCCCCAGGCAATCCTTGGTTTGGCCTCGCGTTCACGATCTTCTTCGCGGCCGTGTGCTTCAGCATGGCTTCGCTCGCCAGTTCGGAGCGAGTGCCTGATGTGCCGGGTATATTCATCTTCGTGCCAGTTGGCATGGGCCTGTTCGCTCTCTTCGCAGGCATCTCGGGCGTGTTCAAGGGGGAGGCTCACAAATCGGCACAGACCAGCTACCAACAGCGCCGCACCGAACTTGAGCATCAGCTCGCAACGCTGAGATCGAAGTAAATGCTCCTCGCCTTTTATAAACCCTTCGACGTCCTCTCCCAGTTCACCCAGGAGCATCCCTCCCACCGCACCCTCGCCGAGTTCGGTTTCCCGCCAGACGTTTACGCAATCGGCCGGCTGGATCGCGATTCCGAAGGCCTCCTCCTGCTAAGCGACGAAGCCCGCTGGAATGATCGCCTCCTCAATCCCCGCCACGCCCATCCCCGCACCTACCACGCCCAGATGGATGGCACCGTCACCGACGAAGCGTTGAGAAAACTCCGTTCCGGCATCGACCTCAAAGACTTCCATTCCCTCCCCTGCAAAGCCCAGCGCCTCGACACCGAGCCCGCTCATCCGCCACGCACTCCCCCCATCCGTTTCCGCAAAAACATTCCGACCTCCTGGCTCGAACTCACCCTCACCGAGGGCAAAAATCGCCAGGTCCGTCGCATGACCGCCGCCGTCGGCTTCCCCACCCTCCGCCTCATCCGCGTCAGCATCGGCAGCCTCAGCCTTGAGCGCCTGGCCCTCGAACCCGGCAAATGGCGCGCCCTCAGCGCCAGCGAGCAGCAACAAGTCCTCGCCTAGCCCCCTCGGCAGCGCATTCCGGCAGTACGATAGACACTCTTGTCTGTCGATCAGCGCCCCCACATCACCCACCTCCTTCGCAAACCCCTCCCCTTTGGAAACAACCGCCAACCATCGCAAACAACCGCCAACTACGGCAAACTCCCCTCCCTCCCCCAAACTCCGTCCTTGCGCACCCGCCCCACCATGCCATTTTCCGCGCCCTTTCCCAACCCCCAAGCATGGCACTCATCGTCCAGAAATACGGCGGCACCTCCGTCGGCACTCCAGAGCGTATCCGCAACTGCGCACGTCGCATTCTGGAAACCCAGCGTGCCGGCAATCAAGTCGTCGCCGTTGTCTCCGCCATGTCCGGCGTCACAGACAACCTGATCCGGTTGGCCAAAGAAGTCTCCCCAGAGCGCGAACCCATCGAGCGTGAAATGGACGTCCTCCTCGCCACCGGCGAGCAGACCACCATCGCCCTCACCGCCATGGCCATCAATGCCCTCGGCGGCAAGGCCGTCTCCCTCACCGGCGCGCAGGCAGGCATCTCCACCGACGGCGTGCACACCAAGGCCCGCATCGTCAACATCACCCCGGATGCCGTGAAGAAGATGCTCGACGAAGGCAACATCGTCATGCTCGCCGGTTTCCAGGGCGAAACCGCCAGCGGTGAAATCACCACCCTGGGCCGTGGCGGCAGCGACTTGACCGCCATCGCCATGGCCGCCGCCATCAAGGCCGACCTCTGCCAGATCTACACCGATGTGGACGGCGTTTACACCTGCGACCCCCGAGTGGTGAAGACCGCCCAGAAGATCAACGAGATCAGCTACGAAGAGATGCTCGAAATGGCCTCCTCCGGCTCCAAGGTGATGCAGAGCCGCAGCGTCGAGTTTGCCAACAAATTTGGTGTGCGCTTTGAAGTGCGCAACAGCATGAACAACAACCCCGGTACCATCGTGAAAGAAGAATCCCCCGGCATGGAGTCCGTCGTCGTCCGCGGCGTCAGCCTCGAGCGCAACCAGGCCAAAGTCACCATCGACGACGTCGCCGACCGCCCCGGCATCAGCGCCGCCATCTTTGGCGCCATCGCCTCCGCCAACATCACGATCGACATGATCGTGCAAAATGTCAGCTTCGACGGCATCACCGACATCTCCTTCACCCTCAGCGGCGCAGACCTCGCCAAGGCCGAAGCCGTGCTCAAGGCCGAACTCCCCGGCCTCGGTGAAAAAGCCCAGCTTCGCACCCAGAGCAGCATCGCCAAGGTCAGCGTCGTCGGCATCGGCATGCGCAGCCACAGCGGCGTCGCCGCCAAGATGTTCAAGGCCCTCGCAGACGCGAAGATCAACATCCAGATGATCTCCACCAGCGAAATCAAGACCGCCGTCATCGTTGACGAAGCCGAAGTCGAAAACGCCGCCCGCGTCGTCCACACCGCCTTTGGCTTGGACGCGTAATGAAATGACGCAGGCACACCTGCCGACCACAGAGCGCCCCATGGTATCCACCATGCAGGCGCTTTAGAAGCAGTCCCACCCAGCGATGAGCGAGGAACTCAATCCTTATCATCCGCCGCAGTCAGCCTCTGATCCCTCGCTGCTTCCCCGCAATCGTCGCGCTGGCTGCGTGCGTGGCTCACTCGGTTGCGGATGTCTGGTTCCCTTGGCGCTGTTTGTGATGGCTGCGTTGTCTGGCGACACGGGAGGACCGCTTATCTGGCCGCTCCTTGTAATTTTTGGCACACTCGCGGGCGCCATTCTCGGCACCGCCTGCGCTCCATATAAAAAGCCGTACAAGGATCCACCCTCGCAAAAGGCCTCTAGGTGATTTGGCATCCTTCCGCCTAACAACATCGCGCGGACGCAAGGCTGATCCCCTCTCCCCACTCCAGATATGGCAGGGCCCATGAGGTCCTTTGGGGAGAAGGCTAGGGTGAGGGGCCATCCCATGCTAGCGAAAGGGGCCCTCCGCCACTGCGCTCCCCCCCCAAAAAAACAAAACCCCGGCTCGCGCCTGAACGCGAAACCGGGGTGATGAAAAAACACCGACGCGGCGGACTACGCGCTGCGCTTCAGGTAATACTGCTGATACACGTTTTCGTTCAGCTTCAGCTTGGCGCGGAGGCTGTCCAGAGCGGCAGGAGCACCGGAGAACTGGATGTTGATGAAGTGGCCGCCTTCGACGTGACGTGGGTTGAAGGGGAACTTGCGTTTGCCCATGTTGTCGATCTGCTCAAGCTTCAGACCGGACTTTTCCATGTCTTTGCTGATGGTGCTGACGAGGGAGTCAACGGTTTCTTCTTTGCCTTTGGTGTCGAGCACGATGAGTGCCTCGTATTTGCGGTTCATAGGTGGTGTGGTTTCGGGGGTTAAGATTCGGTTTGTCGGTTGAAGACATTCATGGCGGTTTCCAGGCCGCGATCAACAGCAGAAAGCACGGCATCAGCCGCGCGCTGAATGACAGCTTGCAGCACAGGCCTCTCTTCGGCGCTGAATTTGCCCAGCACATGGCCCACCATGCGTTCTCCGGCAGGACGGCCATCCGCCGGAGCGATGCCGACTTTCAGTCGTGGAAATTCGTCCGAGCCGAGTGAGGAAATGAGGGAACGGATGCCATTGTGGCCTGCAGCAGAGCCGCTGGTGCGAAAACGCAGACGGCCCAGCGGCAGATCCACATCGTCGTAAACCACCAGCGTTTGCGCGGGTGAAGCCTTGTAGAAGTGCCCCACCGATTGCACGGAACGACCGCTGTCGTTCATGAACGTGAGCGGCTTGAGCAGATATCCGCCCGTGAATTTCGCCACAAGACCTGACCACCGCTTTTCCTCGCGGAAAGCGGCTCCCATGCGTCTTGCGATTTCGTCCAGCACCATAAATCCGATGTTGTGGCGTGTGTCTCGGTAGGTTTCGCCGGGATTGCCGAGACCCACAATGAGACGCGGCGCGTTCACGCCGCTGCTCGTTGTTTCCGCTCGGGAAGCCACATCTTGGAAAAGGTGCGGAGATTACTTCTTGGCAGCTGGCTTGGCGGCGGCAGCACCAGCGGCAGGCTTGGCGCCGGCAGCAGGAGCGGCGGCAGCGCCAGCGGCTGGCTTGGCACCAGCAGCAGGAGCGGCGGCGGCGGTGGGCTCAGGCTCCACTTCGACCTTCGGCTCTTCGCACATGACGATGACCACATCACCACCCAGGTGGCAGGTGACACCTGCAGGGAAGGCGATTTCGCGGACGTGAATGCCCTGGCCAACTTCGAGGCCGGTGACGTCGATCTCGATGCTTTCTGGCAGATCCTTCGGCAGGCAGCGGACTTCGATTTCGTGATGGATGGCTTCCACCAGTCCACCCTGCTTCGCGCCCTTGGCTTCGCCGACAGTGACCACAGGCACGTTGGCGTGAATTTCTTCATCAGCAGCAACGGCATGGAAATCAATGTGGAGAATGCCACCGCGGAGGTAGTCGTGCTGCACTTCCTGCACCAGCGCGAGCTGCTCTTCGGCGGCTCCGGCGATCTTCAGCGAGACAAGAATGTTGTCCGAGGCGCTGCCTTCAAGAAGCTTCGAGAAAGTTTTGCCGTGCACCTGGATGCTGGAGGGCTTCACCTTGCGACCATAAAGGGCGGCTGGAATGGTGCCTGCCTTGCGCATGCGTTTGACGGCGCCGGTGCCGGATTGGGTGCGGACTTCTGCCTGGAGATCGAGAATTTTAGCCATGGTCGGGGTTCCTCACTGGAGGAGATTAAGTTTTGGAAAAAGGGCGCGGAGAATACACGCCTACCCCCGCGTGTCAAACAGGGATGTGACAGACTCGTTCCCGTGGATGCGTGCAATGGCCTGCGCCAGCAGGGGGGCGATGTCCAAAGCGGTCACTTTTTCACCAGTCGCCTGCGGGGTCGAATTCGTGGCCAGCAGCTCGACAATCGGCGATTTGGCGATGCGATTCCGCCCTTTCTCTCCCAGCACGGCGTGCGACACACCGGCATAAATCTTTTTCGCCCCGTGCTTCAGCAGGAGGTCGGCGGCCGCAGTGAGCGTCCCGGCGGTTTCAGTCAGATCATCCACCAGAAGAACATTTTTCCCTGCCACGTCACCGATGACGCTATGCGCTTCCACCTCTTCGGCACTCACACGATTTTTGGCCACAATCGCCATCGGAGCACCCAGCGCCTTGGCAAAAGCATGCGTCATTTTGATGCCTCCCACGTCAGGGGAGACCACCACGAGATCGCTGATTTCACGCTCGCGAATGGTCTTCATCAAGACGGGAGCCGCATACAGATGATCCACGGGAATATCGAAGAAACCCTGAATCTGCCCGGCGTGCAGATCCACCGTGAGCACCCGGTTCACCCCGGCGGCCACCAGCAGGTTCGCCACCAGCTTCGCCGTGATCGGCACCCGCGGGCGGTCTTTTCGATCCTGGCGCGCATAGCCAAAAAACGGCAGCACAGCGGTGATTCGGTTGGCGCTCGCACGACGCACGGCATCCACCATGATGAGCAGTTCCATCAGGTTCTGGTTCGTTGGCGGGCAGGTGGGCTGCACAATGAAGACATCACCGCCGCGGATGTTCTCATGAATTTGCACGAAAGTCTCGCCGTCCGGAAACGTCGTCAGCTCTGCGGCACAGAGATCAATGTTCAGGTTATGGGCAATCGACTTCGCCAGCGTCGGATGGGCGGAGCCGCTTAAGATCTTCAGACTTTCATTCATGGGGCGCGGAGTTAGGCGAGCCTGTCACAGAAATCAACCCATCGCGTCATTCCGCGTCTCAATGCTTGTGCTTCATGACAACTTCTCATACCTCTGGTGGTAAATCTGCTGCTAAATCGGCCTCTCCTTCCCTAGCCCTGCCATGAGTGATTCCTCCAATCCCATCCCTCCGCCGAAGACCACCGGCGGCGGCTGGCGCTGGGAACCGCCCACACCGGCGGAATTGCAGGAAATTCTGCCCCAGTATGAGGTGCACATGCTTGTCGGCCGTGGCGGCATGGGTGCCGTCTACAAAGGCCTGCAGCTCAGCCTGGATCGCGCCGTCGCCATCAAACTGCTCCCACCAGCCATCGAACGGCAGGATCTTGCCTTTGCCGAGCGCTTCAAAAACGAAGCCCGCCTCATGGGCCGCATGAATCATCCCGCCATCGTCAGCGTGTATGATTTCGGCCGCACTTCGGACGGCCAGCTCTATTTTGTCATGGAATACGTCGATGGCACCGACGTCCAGCGCATGATCGCCCGCGAAGGCAAGCTGCCCCAGGAGCACGCCCTCGCCATCACTGCGCATTTGTGCGATGCCCTCGGCTACGCTCACAAGCAGGGCATCGTGCATCGTGACATCAAGCCCTCCAATGTCCTCATCGACATCGAAGGCCGCGTCAAAGTCGCCGACTTCGGCCTCGCCAAGCTTTCTGACAAAGCACAGAACTCCGGCCTCACTCAAACCGGCATGACCATGGGCACGCCCGACTACGTGGCGCCTGAAGCCCTCATGCTAGGCACGGATGTGGACGGCCGTGCGGACATCTACGCCGTCGGCGTCATGCTGTATCAGATGCTCACCGGAGATATCCCGCGCGGCATGTTCAAAATGCCGTCGCAGAAATTTCGCAGCATCGATCCCCGCTTCGACGCCATCATCCGCCGCGCCTTGGAGCACGACCGCGAGGAGCGCTATCAAAGCAGCCACGAACTCCGTCAGGCACTGGACATCATTCTGACCACGCCTCGTGCAATCTCAGGCCAGGAATCCAGCGCAGTGCTGCCCAAACAGCCCCCGCAAACACCCGGCCGCACCATCGTCCCCTCCTCACGCAATCCCGGCTCCACCCAGCAGCGCAGCGCACCGAAACCCGCCCCCTATCAGGAACCACCACCACCCAAAGCCGCCTCGTCCTCGACGATGCCCTACGTCTTCGCCGCGCTGCTCATGCTCGGCGTCGGCGGCTGGTTCATCGCCAATCGCCAGCACCCGGCCACACCTCCCAATCCGTTCGAGGCTGCCGAAACGACGCCCATCCTCCCCCCTCCCCCGGCCCCCACGCCGAAGATCGCCACCACACCTTCTCCTCCACAGCCAACGCCAAAACCGCAGCCCATCACACCCACCTACACTCCGCCGCCGGTCAAACCTGCTCCCACAAGCAGCACTCCACCCGCGATGGCACCCGTCACTCCCCCTGCCACAGTCACGCCAACTCAGCCCCCTCCTGCCACAGCCAACGAATCGATCGTTTACCGCCTTGCTCAGTTGGAGTCCCAGTTTCAGACTGCCTTTGAGCGGGAAGTGAACACCGCTTATGTCGATCAACTCGACACCCTGGGCACAGGTTATGTCACGGCGCTTGATCGCGCGATGCAGGACGCCAGCAAAGCCGGGCGGCTCGATGAAACCATCGCCCTGCGTGAAGAAAAGCAGCGCTTCACCACGCATAAGTTCATGCCCTCCATCGACCCCGCGAGTCTGCACAAGTCCGTGGTCACTCTGCGCAACGCCTACCGCACCGCGGAAAAGAATTACGCTCAGCAGAAAGACGCCTCCTCCCTCCCGCTCTATGATCGCTACATAGCAGTCCTCAATGCTTTGGAAAAGGAAGTCCTCGCTCAAGGCCGCACCTCAGACGCCGCCGCCGTCCGCACCAAGCGCGACGACGTCGTCACCCGCCGCAAGCAGCGTGCGGCCAAGGTGTCCTCCAAAGCCTCCATCTCCCCGCAAACAGCCCCAGGTTCAGCCAAACTCGCTCTCTTCGACGGTGACCCTCTCCACGACTGGCACAACATTGCCTTCAAAGACATCACCCTGGAGCTGCTCTGAAAAAAGCACGCTCGACATAAGCATCGAAGCGTAGTCTCGTTTTCATCATGCCTTGGCTCCACCTCATCATCGCCGGTCTTCTCGAAGTTGCCTGGGCCGTCGGTTTAAAACAGACCGCCGGCTGGACGCGCCTGGGGCCCAGCCTCATCACAGTGGCGCTCATGATCGCCAGCTTCTTCTTTCTCTCCCTCGCCCTGCGCACCCTGCCCCTCGGCACCTCCTATGCCATCTGGACCGGTATCGGCGCCGTCGGCACCGCTCTGATCGGCATCTTCATCTTTGATGAACCCCGCACCGCCGCGCGCCTCGTATGCATTCTGCTCATCGTCGCCGGCATCGTCGGCCTCAAACTCGCATCCTCCTCCCAAGCCTGATCCAGCATCCAGCATCCAGCATCCAGCATCCAGTTTTTCCGTCCCGCGTTGACAATCATCCCCCCCACCTCTTCATTCCCGCCATGACCCCCAGCCAATATTCCGACTTTCCCTCCGATTTCCCCACCTCCATCGCGCCGAAGTCCAGTTACATGGTCCCCACCGTCATCGAGTCCGAAGGCCGTGGCGAGCGCGCCTATGACATCTACTCCCGCCTCTTGAAGGACCGCATCATCTTCCTCGGTGGCGAGGTCAATGACACGATGGCCTCCATCATCATCGCCCAGCTCCTCTTCCTCCAGATGCAGGATCCGAAGAAGGACATCAACATCTACGTCAACAGCCCCGGCGGCAGCGTCACCGCCGGCCTCGCCATCTATGACACCATGCAGTTCCTCACCTGCGATGTCTGCACCTACAGCATCGGCCTCGTCGCCTCCATGGGCGCCGTCCTCCTCGCCGCAGGCACCAAGGGCAAGCGCTACGCCCTGCCAAACTCCGACATCATGATCCACCAGGTCTCCGGCGGCGCACGCGGCACCGCCAGCGATGTCGAGCGCACCGTCGAATACATGTTCGGCCTCAAAAAACGTCTCAACCGCATCCTCGCCCACCACACCGGCAAGTCCGTCGAACAGATCGAGCGCGACGCCGACCGCGACAACTACATGTCCGCCGCCCAGGCCGCTGAATACGGCCTCGTGGACAAAGTCCTCGAAGGCAAAAAAGACATCTCTGCCGAAGCCAAGTAACACATTCACTCCAAAAGGGCGGGACTCACATCCCGCCCTTTTTTGTGCCCAAAAACTAGGCCCAATAGAAGCATTTTAAATTTCCGACAGCCCCTCCTTGGCTCATAACGTCGCGCGCCCCAAAGCGAATCCCCTCTCCCCGCCGATGATATCGCAACACCCAAGGCGCGTTCGGAGAGAGGTCGGGTGAGGGGCCACAAGTCATTCGCGGGATGGGGGTGGCGTCAGCCCGCCCGTCTCTGAGCGTGCGGCAAACGCACCGCGCCTCGAAATAGCACTGGATTAAGTGCCGTCTGGGACGTTTTCTCGCCACCCATCCTCGATCCTCCCCCCATGAAATTCGGCTTCGTCACCGCCATCCTCCCCGAACTCTCGTTCGACAACGTCCTCAACTTCGCCCGCCACGAAGGCTTCTCCACCGTTGAGGTCATGTGCTGGCCCGTCGGCAAAGCCGAGCGCAAATACGCCGGCGTCACCCACATCGACGTCACCTCCCTGGCCAAAAGCCAGGCCCAGGAAATCCTCGGCCACTGCCAGGATCAGGGCGTCGGCATCAGCGCCCTCGGCTACTACCCCAACATGCTAGACCCCGATGCCGCCGTCTCACGCGCAGCCGTCGCCCATTTCAAAAAAGTCATCGCCGCCGCCCCCAAGCTCGGCGTGAACCTCGTCACCGGCTTCGTCGGTCGTGACTGGACCAAGACCGTCGATGAAAACTGGCCCCGCTTCCTCAAAATCTGGCAGCCCATCATCCAGTACGCCGAAGACCACGGCATCAAAATCGGCATCGAAAACTGCCCCATGTCCTTCACCCGCGACGAATGGCCCGCCGGCAAAAACCTCATGACCACCCCCGCCATCTGGCGCCGCGCCTTCAACGACATCGACTCCCCCAGCTTCGGTCTCAACTACGACCCCTCCCACTTCATCCTCCAGGACATGGATCCCCTCAGCCCCCTCGCTGAGTTCAAATCCAAGCTCTTCCACGTCCACGCCAAGGACGTCAAAATCAACCGCGCCGCCCTCAACGAAGTCGGCCGCTTCGACTTCCCCCTTCAGTGGCACCAACCCCGCATCCCCGGCTACGGCGACATCAACTGGTCCGCCTTCATGGCCGAGCTCATGCGCATCGGCTACACCGGCCCCCTCTGCATCGAAGTCGAAGACGACACCTTCGGCAAAACCCTCGAAGGCCGCATGCAAGCCATCAAAGTCGCCCGCAACATCCTCGCGCCGTACTTTGGGTAAACACTTCTTCGGCTGTCCCGTCCATGCATAGAATATATCATGATTTTAACAAGCTCTGCCCCGGAGCAAATGGCGGGCTGTGGACGGCACCGCTTGTTTGCCGGGGAACAAAGGATGATCTTGATACTCTCGGACTGATTCTCGAAGAAGGAATGGAAGTAATTCTCTATCAGCCCGATGGCGAAGCAGAAGACGGCACACCTGACAGCCTCGAAGTTAAGGCGACCATTCGATATGAGATCAAAGACACCTGTTTTGTGGCTGATTTTGCCCGGGATGAATTGATGTATCGTTCGGAAGCAGAAGCCAGGAAGAAAGAATCAGACACTCGTTAATTTCAGACCGTCTCTTTATACCACGAGCAATTAAAACGGGTCTTATCGAATGTATCTTTGGGTTACTTTCATGAAGTCTGAAGCCCGGTTTGATCCAGTCGGCGCGCTGCTCTTCATTTCTCCATCCCGTTCCTCTCCCCATCAGCACCAAAGGTGCTGCGGAATTCAGCCCAGGGTCAGCCGAGCCTCAGCGAGGCGACCCTGGGTATGGGCGTAGAGGGCTGGGAAGCAAACCGGGCACTCCGCCACATCTCACGATTACCAGCAGCGTCTGCCATCAGTTCCGCCGCGCATTGGCTCCGCGTCAGACTGCGCGCCGCCTAGCCAGAGCGGCATACACTCCAGGACTGCACTGACCTCCTCCGGCTGAGCGACAGACCTGTTTTCAACCGATCATGGTATTAAAACGAAAGCCTCTTCACCACCTCGTCACCCCAAAAGCGCATCTCTGTTTTCCGCTCGCCATGGATCAGTTGCATCAAATTCACCTGATCCCTAAACACCTCCAAAAACACCCCATCCCTCACCATCGCCCCCAGCACCCCCTCCGGCATCTCCACCTCAAAAAACAGCACCACCGCCGGATCCCCGCTCTTCTCACTCTCCTTCTCCATCTCTCTCCCCACCCACTCCATCTTTGCCACCTTCCCCGCCGCATCCGTCACCACAAAAGTCTTGGCCAGATACGCCTGAATCTGCGCATCAAACTCCGCCGCAGGCGTTTTATCAATTCGCATCTCCTTCTCGCTCTGCCGCACAAGCGCCAGCTCAAGATCGCTCACGAAAACCGTGAGACTCACCTCCAGCTTCTTCGTCTTCGCATTGTACTCCGCCTCCGCATTCGAGGTATGCACCGAATGCGCAAGCAGACACGTTGCCACCAGCAAATAAAGAATGACCCACAAGACGCGCATGAAATTTTCACTTTAGCCCCCGGCATCCTCGCAGGCAAGCCCTCCTCGCCAGCAGGCCAACCACCTCATTTCGAGCACGATACCGCAAATCAGATCGTGGCAAACCCACGACTTCCTGATACTCTGGCTGAGTGAATTCCGCAGCCTCCTTCTCCAAACTCCGCCGCTTATGGCGCTGGACTTGGCGTCTCGGACTCACGGGCATCATCCTTCTGTGCATCTTGGTCGGCTGGGCATGGCACCAGCGCGTGCCCCTCACGAATGCATTGCTGCGCCGTTTTCTCGGCGACATGCAGGTGGAAGTCGTCTCCTTGGACTGGCAGGACGGAGCCCTGCACGTGCGTGAAGTGAGCACCCTTCACCTGCCCAGTTCAAAACACATCTCAAGCGTGGGCCATTTGGAATGGCGGCCTCGCTGGGGCCAGCTCTACCAGGGAAACCTCGGCGGCCTCAAAGTGGAGGATGCCGTGGTGGACGTGCCCCTGGCATGGCTGCTGCCGTCAACAACTCAACCCGCCAGCCCGGCAGCCACGGATTCCTCCTCCTTCCGCTGGCGTCTGGACCTGGTGGATCTCGCCCCTACGAAGTTCATCGTGCGCGATGATAACTGGCTGCCCCTTGGCAGTGTGATCATCACGCAGAAGGTGCAGGCCTTGGAAGTCGGCGGCAGCCAATCCCCTTCGTTCAAAACCGTGATCACAGACCTGCAGCAGGCGCAGTGGCGCGGCCAGCCTGTGTTCAGCAGCCTGCATTTCGAAACCGAAATGCGCGGAAAAGAGATCGAACTCAAAAGAGCCTCGCTGCACGGCGGCAGCTTTGATCTCGCCTGGCTGCAGGAGCTCACTCCCACACTCAGGGCCAAACTGCCCCCCTTGCGCGGCGGCCTGCAGTTTGATTGGGACGGGCGTGATGTGAGACTCTCCAGCGCGGGCTTGCTCTCAGGCGGCACTCAGGAGCTGCATCTGAAAAATCTGCACCTTCAGCCCCTGACCGGAGCCGGTGGGATCAATGTCGCAGCCATGGACCTGAAAGCTTCCCAAGATTTAAACGGCCTCTGGCATGTGGAGCGCGGACTCTTGCACAAGCCAGCCATCGAATGGACCCGTGAACTCGAAACAGCCCTGCTGCCCAAAAGCGAATCCACACAGTCCACCGCCTGGCAGGCAAAGATCGATGCACTGGAAGTGCAGGGCGGCACGCTCAAACTGACACCCACGGAATTGTGTCCCCTGACAGGTGATCTGGCCTGGAGCACCAGCCTGGAAGCGCTGGATGTTTCCTCAGAGGGACTGCGCTCGGCAGTGAAGCAAAAACTGGCACTGGCAGAAGTGTCCCTGCGTTGGAATCCAAAAGCCGCCGGCATCCAGCCAAACCCCTTCGCACAGACAAAGTCCGCCACACTGGAACTCGTGCCCGACAGCTTTCGCGAGTTGTGGCAGGTGGAATCACTGGTGCTCACCGCCCCCCATTTTGCCTTCACCCCTGAGAACGGCCCATGGTTTGACAAGATCGAAACACCACCGGTGAAGTCACCTCTAAAACCCGCCCTGCCCTGGTGGAAGCAGCTGCAGTTTGGCTCCCTCACGGTGACGGATGCCGAGCTCGACATCGCCATGCAGCTGGCGGAACGCCTGGAATCTTCGATTCACTTCTCGATCACGACAGAGCAATCCAAGCAGCATCTGCGCATTCAATCCGCTCAGATGAGCATCCCCAAACGTTCGAGCTTGCCGGTGTTGAATTTCGCGGAGGTGGAGGTGCTGGCGGCGCTGCCGGACATGTGGCGCACACAGCGCCTGGAATCATTGAAGATCACGGAAGGTCATGTGGCGGCGGGAGACGCACTGATGACTTTGTTCACCGGTGATGCAGCAGTGGTTCAAACCAAAGCAGATGCCGCCGCAGCGCGCTGGACAGCAGGTAAAATCGAAGTGGAGAAACTCGGCGTCACGCTCATGAGCATCGCCCCCGGTCTGCCCCCGGTGCGTTTTGATGTGAACCTCGCCGCAAACGAGACCCCACTGGATCTGGACGGCCTCGCGGAAAACGTGGAGCCACAAAGCATCCAGCTCACACGCCTGCGCATCCCCTCCCCTCACGAAGCATTGCGCACCGTGGCGGAAATGGATGTCATCCATGTGAACTACACTCTCGACGGCCTCCTGCACCGCCGCATTGACCGCGTCGAAATCGTCTCCCCCGTTCTCTATGTGGGCGAAGATCTGTTTTGGTATGTGGAAAACTACCGCAAATCAATGAAGGGCGAAGCTCCCATTTCGGATGCCACCTTTGGCCCGCCCGCACCGCCAAAACCCACCTCCCCGGGCTGGCAGGTGGACACCCTCGCGGTGAGCGATGGCAAGCTCATCATCGCGCCAAAAGGCGTACCGCTCGCAGGCATCAGCCGCCCGTTCCCCTTCAGCTTCACCTCGAAACTCGAAAGCGGCCAGCTCGATGCCCAATTCAACATTCCCACCGACAATTACACACTCAAGGATCTCAAGCTCGAGTTCCGCGGCATGAAAGGGCAGGTGCATTTCAATCTGCCCATGAAAGACCGGAACAACAATCTGACCGAGACCTTCACCGTCGACCAGCTGCGCTGGAAGCAGCTCCACTTTGAAAATGCCCACCTGAGCGTGACCTACGACGTGCACGGCATCTACGGCCTCTTCGGCAGCTCGGCCTACGGCGGCTATGTCAATGGCGCGTTCGACATCTACCTGGATGAGACCTTCACCTGGGATGGCTGGGTGGCCGGCACCGATGTGGATCTCAAGCCCGTGACGACCACCCTGTTTCCAGAGTACTTCCTGATCGATGGCAAGGTTCAGGCCAAGATCGTCGCCACAGGAAACAAGAACGAACTCTATCAGGGCGATGCTGAATTCCAAAACCGCTCGCATGGCCGCTTCAGCATCGCCGCGCTGAATGACTTGATCAAATCTCTCCCCACGGCGCTGACCGGCACCATCGGAGATCAAATAACCCGCATCGGGCTGGAAACGCTGCGCGATTTCGAGTATGAAAACATCGATGGCAAAGCACGCTTCTACGGACGTGAGGGCCGCGGTCACCTGCGATTTTTCGGCCCGAAAGGCTCGCGCAAGTTCGATGTGAATGTCTATGATCACCGCTGGAAAGAGGAACCACGCAAACCCGAGACCGCTGATGCTTTGGCCAACTGAACGACTCATCCTTTGCTCTGCTGCTTTCATCCTGGCCGCCTGCAAGCTGCCCGAGGTGCCGATCACCACACCAAAGCCTCTCGAAGTGAACCTCAACATGCGCCTGGATGTTTACCAGTACCGGGGTGACGAACCCCAGGACAAGGAGGCTCTCAAAAATGCCAGCGAGGCCACCGAGCGCATGCGCAACCGCATGCAGGAAATCCAGACCTTGAAAAACAACCAGCTCGTCAGCGAGAATCATCGCGGCCTGCTCCAAATCCGTGAAGTGCCCGCTGGCGACTGGGGCACCCAGGTGAAAAAAGCCGTGGCCGCCGAAAATGAAGACCGCATGCTCCTCATGCGACAGAAAGCGAAGGAGGCCAACCGCCCTCTCTATGAGATCGAGAGCGAGCAGTGGCGCCTGCGCAGCGAGCAGGCCGAACCCGGCGAATGGATTGAAATTCCAGGCTCCACCCCCGGCTCGTTTGAGCTAAAACGAGTGGACGCCAAAACAACTCCCCCAGCTAGCCAGCCAACCACCACTCCACCCATCCCAACCACCACGCCCAAGCCATGAGACTTGTCGTCTTCCTCCTCATCTCGTTGACCGTCGTACTTGCCCTCACCAATCCCACCGAGAACGAGTTCCGTTCCTACATGCAGCAGAAGCATGGCATTGCCGGCTCACTCAGCTTGAAGGTCGCCGCCATCTTCTCTGCCGGCACCAGCACCGGGGTGTATCGTGACAACTATATCATCTGCAGCCGCTACTACATCGGCGGAGACGGCATCCTGCCACGCACAGATCTGGCCTGGGCAGTGGCCGGAAAATTTTTTGACATCGACGAAGGCGGCGGGAAATGAGCCCATGCTTCATCTGCTGCCCTCTTACATGCGGCTGCTATCTCTGCTGATCCTGAGTCTCCTGTCCGCTTGCACACTGCTGCAGCGCAAACCATCGACGCCATCACTGCCCAAACCCGTTTATCATATCGACGCGGCCTTGGCCTCAGCCTTGAAACCGGCGGCGGCCAGCATCGAAATCGACCTCTCCCGGCAGGAAATGCGTTTGTTCAATGCAGCCAAGGAGGCCGTAGTGGTCACCCAAATCTCCTCGGGGCGGAACAACTCGCCCACACCCACCGGTCACTTCAAGGTGCTCGAAAAGCTGCCGACGAAGTTCTCCAACCGCTACGGCAAGTTCGTCAAGCAGGACACGCGTGAGGTGGTCGTGTGGCGCGTCTGGGAGCATCATGGCCCCCAGCCGCCGGGCACCCGCTACGAAGGCTACGAAATGCCACACTGGTTGCGGCTCACCTGGCCCGGCGTGGGCATTCATCAGGGCGAGTTCAAGCCGGGAGAGCTCTCCAGCAAAGGCTGCATCCGCACTCCTGCCGAGCCCCAGCAAGTGATCTGGGAGCATGCCCAGGTGGGCACTCCAGTGCACATCCGTGGCAGCAGCGCCGCTCACCCTGACGCGCCATGACCCCAGACCTGTCACCCGCATACAAAAGTTAGGGGGCCGCTTCGCCCGGTTCCGGCTCGGCTTTCTTCGCCGTCGGCATTTCCACCGTCACACTCAGTTCCCAGGCACGATTTTTGATGCACCACACCAGCACCGCCAGACCGAGGAGGCCGATTAAAACCAAATGCACCATGCAGCCGGTACCGCATCCGATTCCTTGAAACGAATCGCGATAAGTGCGGATATTAGTTCTGCCAGAGCCCCCCATTCATGACAACCTGCCTCATCTTGGATTGGACAGCCAGCGTTTGTCGTCGATTTTTAGCCTGCCTTTTACTGATCCCTCCACCCAAAACTTCCTGATCCACCCATGTCACGCCGTGCCCAATCTGGAGTCCGCCCCACCCACTGGATGGGATTGATCGCCATTCTCGCTTTCGTCGGCGGAGGTGGCTTTGCTTTGATGCATCGCTCAACGGATGCGATGACAGGCGTCACCGAGCTCAGTGCCAGTGAGTTCATGGAAAACGCCACCGCCCTCAGTGGCAATGAATACAAGGTCGAGGGCGTCGTGGACGACCGGCTCGACAACTGGCGCAGCGCAGACGGCCGCCTCTTCAGCTTGCAGATCAGCGATGGCGCAGGCAATACTTACCTTCCTGTCTGGGTGCCGCCGGATTACAAAGGGGCCAACATTCAGCGCCGCCAGCGTTACATCTTTAAAGTGCGCGTCATGGAAACCGGCGTGCTCGAAGTGCTCGAACTCATCAAAGCGTAATCCCACACCGTCATGAAGCGCCTTATTTTTGCCCTATCCCTGGCCGGACTTCTCTCCGCCACCGCCCAGGTTCTCCCAGGCAGCCCCGGTGCGGGTGCGCCCCCGGCCAACACCACCTCCACATCCAATAACAATTACAACATGGTGCCCGGCAGCGCTGCCGATCGCCAGACCGATACGCAGACCGCTCTCGGCAACATGCCCATGGCCGATCCCGGCTCGGAGAACGTCTCCTTCAACGGCAAGCTTTGGAATGTGACCAACAACCGCCTCATGCGCTCCCGGTTTGAGACCTATCTCACCACGCCTGAGGCCAACGGCCCTGAAGACCAGGCTTATCGTGATCTCATGGCCCAGATCATGGAACTCCTCGCCCCCACGCACAAGGCCACCGACCCCGTCACCAAGGCTCAGATCCGCGGCCCTGAAGTCATGAAAGCTTTTGCCATGCTGCCAGAGGCCGGTGCCGCCAGAATCGACGGCGGCCTCTGCAACGCCGTCGCCAATGCCATCTGGGATGTCTGGACCTCCCAGAAACGTGTCAACGAACGCAAGCTCGCCAACACCGCCATGATGGAGCGCCGCAAGCAGCTCGAATGGAACGCGGAAATGGGCTTGAGCAGCACCCCGCTCACCAAAAGCGGCCCCGCCTCCAAAAACGGCTCGCAGCAAACCAATGCGCAGACGCAGCAAAATAACAGCGCCACCGTCGGCCGCACCTCCGGTTACATCAAAGGCATCGCTGAAATCGAAGCCCGCACCAAACTGAACGAGACCGCCATGGGCCTCTCCGAAGTCACCAGCAAGATCCAGTTCCAGGCCCTCATCATTCAGATGTTCATGCAGCGTCGTTTTGAGCACGCCGTCATCGCCTGCCGCTTCTACCCCAATCTCTTCCGCGACGGCGAAAGCATCCTTCAGCTCGACAAGAACAGCGATGTCCAAAAGCTCCTCTCCAGCAGCTTCGGCGTGCCTCCCACCGTCAGCATGATCGACGGCCTCTCCCTCGAAGCCATCCGCAGCGTCGATGAATCCCTCGTCTCCTTCGAAAACCTCGTCGCCCGCCGGGATGTCGACAGCGCCAGCAACCGCCTCCTCGAAGCCTACGGCATCGGCGAATACCTCCCACGCGTCCGCCGCCTCCCCATGTCCGAAAAGACCAAGGTGCTCGACTTCGTGCGCAAGAAAAACAAGCTCCTCTCCTTCCTGGAAATGAAGGACTATTCCAGCGCCGAAACCGTCGTCATGGAACTCCGCAGTTCCTCCGACGACTTTGAATACGCCAAGCCCCTCGCCGCGATTCAAACCGCCAAGACCATGAGTAATCTGCACGTGAACAACGCCAATGCAGCCATGGGCAACAAGGACGCCAAGACCGTCGAGGCCGAGATGAAGGCCGCCGCCGAAATCTGGCCCACCAATCCCCGCGTCACCCAGCTCAGCGAGCACATGATGCAGTCCACCGACATGAAGTCCCAGGCCCTCATGGAGTTCGACCGCCTCCTCAGCCAGCGCAACTACCGCCAGATCTTCGAAAACCAGGCCCCCTTCATCGCCGCCGTCGCCGATGACCTCACCCGCAAGCAGCAGCTCGAAAAAGTCCTCAAGGACATGGGCCGCCTCGAACTCATCCTCGGTGGCGCCAAAGAAATGGCCGCCAGCAGCGCTCCCGCCGCATGGGAAAAAGTGGAGAAGGAATCCAAGCTCTACCCTGACGATCCCGTGCTCAGCAAACTGCGCGCAGACCTCGGTGTGAAGGCCAGCGAATTCGTCACCGCCATCGAAAACGCCCGTCAGCAGGAGGAGAAGCAGCAGGTCGGCTCCGCGCTCGCCTGGTATTTGAAAGCCAAGAGCATGCACCCCCTCAGCGAGATGGCCCGCGATGGCATCAAGCGCCTCGTCGAAGTCGTCAAAAACGGCGACCAGCCCCCCGCCACCACCCCCGATCCCACTTCGGCCGCAGCGCTCAACAACTAGAGCACTTTCGTCTCCGAAAGCCCGTAGGGCTGGCACAAAGGTAGCCGTGGGTGCCAACCCACGGAATCGCAACGCTCATGCTTGTGCGAAATCCGGGGAACCGCGTAGCGGTGACACAAAACTCCGCTATCCCCATCGCATCCGCTGAAACGCGCGCCAGCTAGCAATTACTTGCCCGTGGCCTTCTCAACAGCATCACGCACTCCTTCAGCAGGGCGTGAATCCGTGGCATCATCAATCTTGTCACCAATCTTCTCCGCCGGGCCTTTTTTGCAGCTAGGAAGAGCGCTCACGGATACAAGGAACAAGGCAAGGAGGCAGCAGAATGATTTCATACCATCACATCGCATCTGCCTCCGACCCTGCGCGTATCCATCGCCATTGATCACCGGTACTTCGACAACCCTTCCAAATACTGCCGCGCCAGCTCCGTCTGCGGCCGCGTGAAAAACTCCGCAGCAGTGGATGACTCCTGCACCTTCCCACCCACGAGGAAGACCACCCAGTCCGCCACCTTCCGCGCAAAGCTGATCTCATGCGTCGCCAGGATGATGCTCTGACCCGCCTCCGCCAATTCGCGGATCACATCCAGCACCTCCCCCGTCATCACCGGGTCGAGTGCCGAAGTCGGTTCATCCAGCAGCAGCAGTCGCGGCTTCGGCGCCAGCGCCCGCGCGATGGCCGCACGCTGCTGCTGCCCTCCGGAAAGCTGGCTCGGCCTTTTATGCTCATGCCCTGCCAGCCCCAGTCGGTGCAGCAGTTCCAGCGCCCGCTGCGTGGCCTGCGTTTCGCTCATCCCATGCACCTCTCGCAGCGGCAGCGCGATGTTCTGCAGCGCCGTGAGATGCGGAAAAAGATTGTACCCCTGAAACACAAAACCATTCCCACGCCGCTCATTCAAAGCACCCTCCTCATCATGCGGCAGCGCACGCGCATCGATGCTCACATGCCCGTCATCCGGCACCAGCAGACTCCCCAGCACACGCAGCAGCGTGGACTTCCCCCCGCCCGAAGGCCCCAGCAGCGCGATCACACGCGCCTCGTCCCCCGTGGCAAACGAAGCCCCGTCCAGCGCCGCGTGCGCGCCATACCGCTTCGTCACCGCATGCGTTTCAAGTTTCATACGCAAACCTCCCTTCCAATCGACGCGCCAGATGTGAAAGCGGCAGCGTCACGATCAAATAAGCCAGCGCCAGCGGCAGGTAGCCCTCCAGCGGCGCAAAGTTCGCCGCATTCATGATCTTGACCTTCTGCACCAGCTCCTCGATCCCGATCACCGAGAGCAGCGACGAATCCTTGATCAGCGACACCAGCTGCCCCGTCGTCCCCGGCAGCGCCCGCCTCAGTGCCTGCGGGATGATCACAAACCGGTACGTCTGCGCCTTGCTAAAGCCCACCGCACGCGCCGCCTCAAGCTGCGAAGCACTGATGCTCTCCACCGCCCCCCGAAAAATCTCCGCCAGATACGCCCCCTCAAAGCACCCCAGCAGAATGATCCCCGTAAACAGCGGCTGATCAATGTGCAGCGCCTGCGCGATGATGTAATGCCCGATCAGCAGCTGCACCAGCAGCGGAGATCCCCGCACCACCTCCACCACGCTCCCGCATCCCATCCGCACCGGCAGCCACCGCGCACGCCGCCCCAGCATCAGCACAAACCCAAACGCAATGCTCACCACCATCGCCACCAGAGACAGCCCCATCGTGCTTAGCCACCCCTGGAAAAACTGCTCCCGGTACTGCCACACCCCGCTCCAGTTCCACGGATACTTCACCGCCGAAAACACCCCGTAAAACACCGCCGACGCGATCGCAAACAGCCCCAGCGCATAAAGCGCACGGCGCGTACTCGAAACAGCGATGTCGTGGGAGGCAGGCAAGACCCCATGATTTACGCCGGGAAGACACCGTTTGTCCCGCTGATTTTACTTCGCCACCGCAGCAATCACACCCGCCCTCGCCGCCCGGCTCTGCAAAAACAGCACCACCCCCCGCGCGATCCCATCCGCCACCTTGTCCCTGTACCCCGCCTGCTTCAGCCGCACCGACTCACTCGCGCTCGTGATGAATCCGCACTCCACCAGCACCGCCGGGCACGCCGCCCGCGCCACCACCGCGTAGTCCCGCGCCTTCGTCCCCCGGTTCTCCGCCTTCGTCGCACCGCACACCAGCCGCTGCACCGTGCTCGCAAATTCCGCCCCGTCCCCCTCCGTTCGCCCCTCGCCAGTCGCCACCACCAGCCGCGCCATCAGCCCCTTCCCTTCCGCAAAATACGTCTCAATCCCCTCCGCATCGCTCCCCTCACCGTCCGTGTTCAGGTGCACGCTCACAAAGGCCGCCGCCTCATGCGTCCCCGCCATCGCCGCACGCTCATCCAGCGTCAGAAACCGGTCCCCGCTCCGCGTCATCACCACCCGCACCCCCGCCGCCTCCAGCTCCTTCTTCAGCCGGTTCGCGATGTCCAAGCTCATATTTTTTTCGATCACCCCGTTCGCCACCGCCCCGCCGTCATGTCCCCCATGGCCCGCATCCACCACCACAATCGGCGCCCTCTCATTCCAAAATCGCTCCCTCGGCAGAGGCTCCGCCGCCTGCCGCCCCTCCAGCCACACCAGCGAATACACACTCCCCCCGAGGGCCAAAAAAGCGACCACCGTTTGCAGGCTCAGGGCGATGAACGGGCGAAATTTCAAAAAATATATTCACAGTTATAAAATATTTGATTGAATTAACAATCGAATTTTCTACAATAGCCATATGAAGACACCCTGCCTTTCATCCTCGGTGCTGAGATCTCTCGTGCTTTTCGGGGGAGTCATTTTCACTCACCCGCTCCAGGCAGTCACCAATACCTTCACCCAGCCGCCCCCACCCGGCTACCCCGCCCCCGGCGCAGGACTCCAGCAGCCCTCCGCCAGAGCCACCCGGCAGTCCGCCGCCGCCATCCAGGCCCCCGCCGGCCGCCCCCAGTACACCCAGCCCCCCGGCTACACCTACCCGCCCGCATCCGCCGGCTACACCTATCCCACGGCCCCTCCCGGCTACGGCCCGCCCCCCAAGCCCACCTCCACCAAATTCTCCAAGGCACCCACCCACGGCAAAACCACCGCCACCGGCAAAGCGCCCGCCAAACCCGCTGCCACCACCACCAAAAAGCCCGCCGCAGGCCCCCCGCCACCCCCCAAAGTCTACGGCCCCACCGGCGATCTCACCAATCAGGTCTCCCGCCTCCGCGACAGCGACCGCGTCCAAAACATGCGCATCGGCGACCTCGAGCGCGATGTCAGCAGCATCAAGCGCGGCGGCAAAGGCAGCACCACCCGTTACGATGGCGGCACCGATCTCGCCGCCCACACCACCTACATCTCCCGCCCCGGAGACACCCTCTGGCGCATCGCCTCCACCCACCGCGTCAGCGTTGGCGAGATCCAGCAGCTCAATCGCATGACCGAAGACGAAGTCCACGTCGGCCAGACCCTCCTCATCCCCTCCCCCCACCGCCTCAGCGGCAGCTCCTCCACCACCCAGGCCAGCTACACCCCGCCCACCCTCACCGGCAGCCCCGCCACCGGCTCCGCCCCCGTCACCACCACCATGGTGAAGGTCAGCTCCCCCCTCTACTACACCGTCAAAAAAGGCGACAGCCTCAAAGCCATCGCCCTCAAGCACAAAATCACCCCCGTCGCCCTCGCCACCGCCAACAAAGTCAAAGACGTCAATAAAATCATCGTCGGCCAGCGCCTCAAAATCCCCGGCCGCACCACCACCACCCTCGTCGCCACCAAGACCCGGTCCGCCCCCCCACGCGCCGAATCCCCCGACACCGTCCCCCTCCCCGGCTTCGGCGTCCCCGGCGGCACCCCGCCCCCAGCCGCCAGCGGCTTCGCCCCAGTCTCAGCCCCCCCATCCGCGCCGCCCCCCGCCCCCATCGCCGCCGCACCCCCAGCCGCTCCAAAAGCCCCCGACACCTCCGACTCCCACCGCGGCATCCTCGCCTACCGCGTCGATCGCTCCGATACCATCGAAACCATCGCCACCCAGTTCACCACCACCCCGGATCACATCCGCGAAATGAACCGCCTCCCCTCCGGCTCCACCCTCAAACCCGGAGACGAAATCATGGTCCCCGCCATGGGCGCCGTCTCCGTCAGCAGCCGGTAACAGGGGCATTCCTGCCAGTACTGTTCGGCACGCGGTCTGCTATAGAGGGGTGAATGGAGCCAAGCATTTTTGAATTGAGGCGGCGGTGAAAGGGCCAGGGAGTGGGAGGTGGGCGACATCGTGGCATCCGGGCACGCGCAGCCCTGGCGCGCGCGCGCGCCTGCACTGCCCTTTGCTATGCGGGTTTCCAGTTGCTCAGCGTGCCATGCCGCGGCTTGCGCACCCGGGTGGCGCGCTGCACCTCAAGCCGCAGCGCCTCGGCAAGCTCCTCCTCGCTGGCCGTCTGCATCTGATGAAAGGCCAGCATCTCCAGCATGCGTTTGCTCGGCCGCCGTCCCAGCCTGCGCGTCAGCAGCACCGCGCAGATCAGCGCGGCATAGATCTGGATGGCCACGCCGTTTTCGCTCTCCGCAAACCAGTGCCGGCAGGGCAGCAGGCATTTGAGCCAGCGGAAAAATCCCTCCACCTCCCAGCGCTGCCGGTAGAGTCCGGCGAGCTCCCCGGCGCTGAGCTGTTCTGCCGTTTGATTGCTCACCAGCCATACGGGCTCCTCCATGTCCGGCCGGTCGACGACCACCAGGCGGAACGGGCCGCGCCTGCACAGGGCCCTCTCCCCGAGCATGACGCGCTCATCCCGGCAGACGCCGGCCTCAATGTCGCGCTGGCTTAGCGGCAGCTCCTGGAGCGTCTCCACCTTGACATGGTTCTGGCGCAGGCGCATGAGAAAGCCGCACCCGGCGCTCTCGAGCTCCTCGAGGTAGCGGTAGTTCATGCCGTAGTTGCGGTCGCCGATGTAGAACTCCCCGGCCTTGAGCTGCTGGCGCAGGGCTTTGCGCTCGCACAAAACCCCGTTGGAGGGCAGGCCGCCGGCAGGCAGGCCGTCGGCCAGGCGGTATTTGATGTGCAGGCGCACGGCGCGCTGGTCCTTGTACTGGCTGCGCCAGGTGGCCCAGTCCATGCGCGGGAGCACATACCACAAGGTGCTGTCGACCACGCGCAGCGCGGCGAGGTCCACGCCGCCGGGACCGGGCTGCGGGGGAAGGTCCGCCACCAGGCGCTCCAGCACGGCCTGGAGCAGCCGCGCATCAAAGAGGCTCTGCGCCTCCGAGAAGCTGCCCAGGCTTGCGGGCAGGGTGCCCAGGGAGCGTTGCGTGCGCTGCAGCCTGCTGGCCTGGCAGAGCCCGCGCATGGAGGTGATGACCGGGTTGAACAGGCCGAGCAAAAACAGCGAGAAGTAATCGCGCTGGTGGAGGGTGCGCCGCGGGTCGTGCTCGCTGCGGTGGGGCTGATGCAGCGGGCTGACCTCGTCGAGCACACGCTGGAACTGCTCGATGAGCTTCCAGTGCCGCAGCTGGGCGACTTCAATCTTGGGGGCTGGGACTCGGGCTGCAGCCATCAGCAACTTCATGCCACCCTTCGCCCAAACGTACAGCAACGTTTTTGTCACATCACTCCACCTCAAACCCTGTGCCGAACACTATTGGCAGGATTGCCCCAAAGTTGCCTTGTTCCTGCGGAACAAGTCCCCTCCCGCCATACGGGTAGGGAACCGCCGCGTCGGCGCAGCTCATGGCTGGGAGCGCCGATGTCCACATCGGCTCCGGTCGAACGTCCCTGCCACCCCATCGCAGTTAGGGCGGCTAGTCCTTCGTAGCTCGTGTCCTCCGAAGCTCGTCAGTCCTTCGAAGCTTCAGCGAAGAATGGATTAGCGAAGGATGGATTAGCGAAGAAGGAAACCGCCGCCTCAATCCTCCGCCTCGCGCCCGACACCGCGCGCCCCGCTCCGAAATCAAAAATCATAAATCGTAAATCATAAATTCTCCCCCCCTCCCCCGCGGCCTGAAGGGCCGCCGGACTCAGCCCAGGGCGCCGCGCAGCAAGCCCTGGGTCACCCCATCACACGCCCCCTTTCACCGAAGGTCGCACCTGAAGGGGTGCGGGAGATCGCCCGCGAAGCCCTTTCCCCCGTTCATCCCTTGCCATCCGAATCATTCCCCGCTTGGATAGGAAAATCCCCACATGGCACGAAAAGCAACCAGCAAGCCCGGCTCCGGCACCTCCCAATCATCCGCCACCATCGGCTTCGAGGCCAAGCTCTGGCTCGCCGCCGACAAGCTGCGCAACAACATGGACGCCGCCGAGTACAAGCACGTCGTCCTCGGCCTCATCTTCCTCAAATACATCTCAGACACCTTTGACGAGCACCACGCCAAGCTCGTCGATGGCAAAGGCGACTACGCCGGGGCCAATCCCGAAGACCAGGACGAATACAAGGCCGAAAACGTCTTCTGGGTTCCCCCCGCCGCACGCTGGGCCTACCTCCAGGGCAGCGCCAAGCTCCCCACCATCGGCAAGATCATCGACGACGCCATGGACGCCCTCGAGCGCGACAATCCCCGGCTCAAAGGCGCGCTCAATAAAAACTACGGCCGCCCGGATCTCGACAAGCACCGCCTCGGCGAGCTGATCGACCTCATCGGCTCCATCCAGCTCGCCGATGTCGCCAGCAAATCGAAGGACGTCCTCGGCCGCGTCTTCGAATACTTCCTCACCCAGTTCGCCAGTGCAGAGGGGAAAAACGGCGGCCAGTTCTACACCCCCTCCTGCATCGTGCGGTTGCTCGTTGAGATGCTAGCCCCCTACAAAGGCCGCATCTACGATCCCGCCTGCGGTTCCGGCGGCATGTTCGTGCAGTCAGAGAAGTTCGTCGAGTCCCACGGCGGCAAGCTCGGAGACATCTCCATCTACGGCCAGGAGAGCAATCCCACCACCCGCCGCCTCGCCATCATGAACCTCGCCCTGCGCGGCATCGAGGCGGACTTTGGCAAGGAGCACGCCGACACCTTCCGCGTCGATCAGCACCCCGACCTCCGTGCCGATTTTGTGATGGCCAATCCCCCCTTCAACGACAGCGACTGGCACCGCAAAGACGACGACGTCCGCTGGCAGTTCGGCACCCCGCCGAAGGGAAATGCCAACTTCGCCTGGGTTCAGCACTTCATCCACCACCTCGCCCCGCAGGGCATGGCCGGTTTCGTCCTGGCCAATGGCAGCATGTCCTCCAACCAGTCCGGCGAAGGCGACATCCGCAAAGCCATCATCGAGGCCGATCTCGTGGACTGCATGATCGCCCTCCCCGGCCAGCTCTTCTACAGCACCCAGATTCCGGTGTGCCTCTGGTTCCTCACTCGGTCAAAGGCAGCGCGGACCGTCATGCCCTCTTCAGAGGAAGAACGGGACTTCATCCGCGCCCGCAAACGCGAAACCCTCTTCATCGACGCCCGCAAAATGGGCACCCTCATCGACCGCGTGCACCGCGAACTGACCGATGACGACATCGAGAAGATCGTCAGCACGTACCACGATTGGAAAAGGGATGTCGATGCCCAGCTCAAGGACGCAGAAAAGCGCGGCATATGCCTCGAACTTGCACTGCCTTATGCCGACATCCCCGGCTTCTGCAAATCCGCCACCACCGCCGAGATCGCCGCGCACGGCTACGTCCTCACCCCGGGCCGCTATGTCGGCGCGGAGGAAGTCGAAGACGACGGCGAGCCTTTTGAGGAGAAGATGGGCAAACTTGTCGTCGAATTAGAGAAGCAGTTCAAAGAGTCTGCAAAACTCGAAAAAGCCATCCGAACAAACCTGAGGAGGCTGGGTTATGGCAGCTAAATCAACAGTTGCAGATTTTGTCACTCTTCAACGAGGCACCACATACAAAGGAAATCTTGTCGGAAAGCCCGGTCCGGCACTGCTTGGGCTCGGTTCCATCCATCCGGGTGGTGGCTTTCGTGAAGGAGACTACAAAACCTATGGCGGGGAATGCCCTCCCAAGCTGATGCTCTCTCCCGGCGACCTCTTTGTTTCACTGAAAGGAGCCACCAAAGACGGTAAAATGATTGGTTCGGTAGCAAGAGTTCCTTCTTCTGTTCCCTCTGGCAGGCTAACGCAAGACACAGTCAAATTGGAGTTTCAGGACTCAGGTCGCGAGGCATCAGATTTTCTATATTGGATACTGCGGTCGCCTCAATACCGAGACTATTGTGAGGGACGAGCAACCGGCAGTGCTGTTGTCGCGCTAAGTCGCGAAGATTTTTTGTCCTTCCCTGTACCTCCTATCACAAAGACACGAAAGCAGGTCGTCGAGCTGCTTGAAGAGATGGAGAAAAAGATCGAGTTGAACCAGCGAATGAACGCGACGCTGGAGGCGATGGCGAGGGCGCTGTTCCAGAGCTGGTTCGTGGATTTCGACCCCGTCCGCGCCAAGCTAGACGGCGAGGGGTTCAACTCCCCTCGCCGAGAGAATGCAGCCAAGGGGTTCGAATCCCCTTATCTCCACCTCTTTCCCGACTCCTTCCAAGACTCACCACTCGGGCGTATTCCGACTGGCTGGGAAGTGGCACGTCTCGACGAGATCGCCTCTGTCATGATGGGGCTTTCTCCTGATGGAGAGAGCTATAACGCGAATGGCGTTGGGATACCGTTAATCAACGGTCCGGTAGAGTTCGGCGATTACTTTCCAGTGAAAACAAAATGGACCGAGGCCGCAACAAGGTTTGCTGCTGAGGGTGACTTGATTTTTTGTGTGCGCGGCTCAACGACTGGCAGGCGTGTCGTTTCCGATGGTGATTACGGTATCGGACGCGGTGTCTGTGCCATTAGAGCCAAGGGCGGGTTTCACAGCTTCCTTTACCAAACCATCAACGTTGGTCTTAATCGCTTGCTTGAAAAGACCACAGGTTCGGTATTTCCCAGCCTCAGTTCACCGGACATCAAAGGCTTCTCCGTGCTCAAACCTAGCAAAGAGATATTGGATGCGTATGAACACACGTCTAAGCCGCTCATTCAGCGCATCCAACAAAACCACCACCAATCCCGCACCCTCGCCTCCCTGCGCGACACCCTGCTGCCGAAGCTGCTGAGCGGGGAGTTGAAGGTGGGCGGAAAGCAACCCTCCGAAGCCGCCGGATAGTCCCAAACGGCCCGAGATGAAACCATGAGCAAACGCAAACCCACTCCCGGCGGTCCTTCCAAAAAGAACACCGCAGTCTCGCTGCTGCGCTCCTCGGCGGCGGAGTACCTCACCTTTGTGGCTGCAAGCGGCCAGGGCGGAGTGGAGGCCGTGTATGCGGATGAGAATGTCTGGCTCACCCAGAAGATGATGGGACTGCTCTATGACGTGGACGTCAGGACGATCAACTACCACCTGAAAAAGGTGTTTTCTGACCATGAGCTGGAGGCAGATTCAGTTATCCAATATTTTCGGATAACTGCCGCCGACGGCAAAACCTACGACACCCAGCACTACAACCTGGCCGCCATCATCGCCGTCGGGTACAAGGTGAACTCGGAGCGCGCCGTCCAGTTCCGCAAATGGGCCTCCGGCATCATTGAGTCCTTCACCATCAAGGGCTTTGCCATGGATGACGAGCGTCTGAAGAACGACGGCTCCATCCTCGGCAAAAAATACTTCGAGGAACAGCTTGAGCGCATCCGGGAAATCCGCCTGAGCGAGCGCAAGTTCTACCAGAAAATCACCGACATCTACGCCACCGCCATCGACTACGATGTCACCGCCGCTGCCACCAAACGCTTTTTTGCCACCGTGCAGAACAAGCTGCACTGGGCCATCCACGGCCAGACCGCTGCAGAGGTCATTGTCTCCCGTGCCGATGCGGCCAAAACCCACATGGGCCTGACCTCCTGGAAAGACGCGCCCCAGGGTAAAATTCAGAAGTTCGATGTCAGCGTGGCGAAAAACTACCTCACGGAAAACGAGATGGCGCAGTTGCAACGCCTCGTCTCCGCCTACCTCGATGTGGCCGAAGGCATGGCCCTGCGGCAGATTCCCATGACCATGCAGGACTGGGAAACCCGCCTCAATCGCTTCATCGCCGCGACCGACCGGGAAATTTTGCAGGATGCCGGCAAAGTGACCGCCGAAATCGCCCAAGCCCACGCCGAAAGTGAGTTTGAGAAATACCGCATCGTGCAGGACCGGCTGTTCGAATCGGACTTCGACAAATTGATCAAGAACTTGCCCGAGAAAGGCGAAGAACCATGAGCCTCAACGAATCCATCGTCGAAGACGCGGCACTCGAATGGTTCGGGGAGCTGGGCTATGACATCGGTCACGGGCCACACATTGCGCCCGGTGAGACTTCGGCAGAACGTGATTCGTTTGCGGAGGTCGTGCTGGTGGCACGCCTGCGCGAGACGCTGCGGCGACTGAACCCGGCCATCCCCGAAGACGCCCGTGAGGATGCGCTGAGAAAGGTGCTGCGGGTGGGGACGTCCTCCCTCACACAGACGAACCGCGCCTTTCACAAGATGCTGCGTGATGGCGTGGACGTGGTGTACAAGCGGGCCGATGGCAGCACGAAGAACGACCAGGCCTGGCTGGTGGACTTTTCCGATGTGCGGGCGAACGACTGGCTGGCGGTGAACCAGTTCACGGTGATCGAAGGGCAGCACAACCGCAGGCCGGACATTGTGGTCTTCGTCAACGGGCTGCCGCTGGGATTGATCGAGCTGAAGAACGCGGCGGATGAAGACGCGACGATCTGGAGCGCCTACGCGCAACTGCAAACCTACAAGTCGGAGATTTCCAGCCTGCTGCACTACAATGCAGCGCTGGTGGTGAGCGATGGTCTGCAGGCCCGCATGGGCTCGCTGACGGCCAATCAAGAATGGTTCAAGGTATGGCGCACCATTGATGGCGAGGGCGATGCCCCGAAGACGGCGCTGGAACTGGAGGTGCTGGTGCGCGGCGTGTTTGAGCGGCAGCGCTTCCTGGACCTGCTGCAGCATTTCATCGTCTTTGAAGAAGACCCGGACAACGGCGCGCTGCACAAGATCATCGCGGGCTACCATCAGTTCCACGCGGTGAATGCAGCCGTGGAGGAAACCGTGCGCGCCAGCGGCATGCTGAAGGAGACTCGTGTGAAAGACAGCGGGGGCGCGTATTGGACCGGCCGCATGCACGGCGGCAAGCCCGGCGACCGCCGCGCAGGCGTGGTCTGGCACACGCAGGGCAGCGGCAAGTCCTTCTCCATGCTCTTCTATGCCGCCCGCGTGGTGCGGCATCCGGCCATGCAGAATCCGACGCTGGTGGTGCTCACGGATCGCAACGATCTCGACGACCAGCTCTTCGGCCAGTTCCAGCGCTGCGCGGACATTCTGGGCCAGGCACCCGTGCAGGCCGCCAGCCGCGAGGATCTGCGCGAGCTGCTGAACCGCGCGAGCGGCGGCGTGGTGTTCACCACAATCCATAAGTTTGCCGCTGAAAAGGGAGAGCCCATGCCCGAACTCAGCGCACGGCAGAATATCATCGTCATCGCGGATGAAGCGCACCGCAGCCAGTATGGCTTTGGCGGCAAGGTGAATGAAAAGACCGGCGAGATGTCCTACGGCTTCGCCAGCAATCTGCGCGATGCCCTGCCCAATGCCTCCTTCATCGGCTTCACCGGCACGCCGATTGAAAAGACCGATGCGAACACGCGGGCGGTCTTTGGCGACTACATCAGCATCTACGACATCCAGCGTGCCGTGGCAGACAAGGCCACCGTGCCCATCTACTACGAGAGCCGCATTTCCAAGCTGAGTCTGAACGCCGCTGAGTTGCCGAAGATCGACGAAGAGTTTGAGGAGATCACCGAAGGCGAGGAGCTGACGAAGAAGGAGAAGCTCAAAACCAAGTGGGCCGCACTCGAGGCGCTGGTGGGAGACCCCAAACGCATCGCGCTCGTGGCGGCCGATCTGGTGGCTCACTACGAGAAGCGTGTGGAGGCCATGGACGGGAAGGCCATGATCGTCTGCATGAGCCGCCGCATCTGCGTGGACCTTTACGATGCGCTTATCATACTGCGGCCCGAATGGGAGGCCGAGACGCTCAAGGTGGTGATGACCGGCAGTGCCGAAGACGGCCCCGAATGGCAGAAGCACATCGGCAACAAGAAGCAGCGACGCGACTTGGCGAACCAGTTCAAGGACGCGAAGAGCCCCTTTAAGATCGTGATCGTGCGCGACATGTGGCTCACCGGCTTTGATGCTCCCTGCCTGCACACCATGTATGCCGACAAGCCCATGCAGGGCCACGGCCTCATGCAGGCCATCGCCCGCGTAAATCGCGTCTTTCGCGACAAGCCCGGCGGTCTGGTGGTCGATTACCTCGGCCTCGCCGATCAGCTCAAGAAGGCTCTCATCACCTACACCGAGAGCGGCGGGCAGGGGAACCCCACCTTTGACACCGCGCAGGCCATCGCGGTGATGCTGGAGAAGCACAACATCGCCTGCGACATGCTGCACGGCTTCAACTGGGACAAATGGACCAGCGGCAAACCCACCGAACGCCTCGCGCTCATTCCCTCAGGCCAGGAGCACATTCTGGAGCAGGACGACGGCAAGAAGCGCTGGGTGCAGGTGGTCACAGAACTCTCCCGCGCCTTTGCCCTCTGCGCCGCCAGCGATGAAGCCACCGCCATCCGCGATGACGTGTCTTTCTTCCAGGCCCTGCAAGCCGCGCTGAACAAACAGAGCGGCACCAACCGCAAGACGCCCGAACAGATCGACGCCGCCATCCGCCAGCTCGTCAGCAAAGCCATCACCACCGAAGGTCAGGTGATCGACGTCTTCACCGCCGCCGGATTGCCCAAGCCCGACATCAGCATCCTCAGCGATCAATTCCTCGCCGAAGTGCGCGGCCTCAAGCACAAGAACGTCGCCGCCGAGCTTCTCGAAAAACTACTCAAGGACGAACTCAAAGTCCGCTCCAAGCACAACCTCGTGCAAAGCCAGATCTTCAGCGAGAAACTCAAGAAGACCCTCAACGCCTACCACAACCGCGCCATCTCAACGATGCAGATCATCGAAGAGCTGATCAAGCTCGCCAAGGATCTCGATGCCGCCACCAAGCGCGGCGAAGACCTCGGCCTGACCGACGACGAAGTCGCCTTCTACGATGCCCTCGCCGCCAACAACAGCGCCGTACAGGCCATGGGCGACGACAAGCTCAAGCTCATCGCCGCCGAGCTCATCACTCAGGTCAAGAAAAGCGTCACCATCGACTGGACCCTCCGCGAAAGCGCCCGCGCCAAAATCAAAGTCATGGTCAAGCGCATCCTCAACAAACACGGCTACCCGCCCGACCTCCAAGAGGAAGCCGTCAAAACCGTCCTCGCCCAAGCCGAGCTGCTATGCGCTGAGTGGGTCTAAGATTTGGATGCGGCGTCCGAGGCCAGCGCGCATCCAGCATCCAGCCTCTACTCCTTCACAAAATCCCGCATCTCATACAGCTTCGGGTCCTTGATCGGCTGTTTCCGCGCAGCCTTCGCACGCGTCAGCATCTGTGAAAACAGCGCATCCCCCGCGTCCCCTTCGTCCATCCCCCCAAACTGCTCCTCAAGTTTCTCCGGGTCCTCCCCCGCCTCAAGCCGGCGCACCATCTCCCGCAGTTCCGGCGGCGTCTTGTCGCCCATCATCTCCGTCATCTTGCGCATGAAGTGCCCCAGCTGGCGAGGATCAGGATTCTCCTCGTTCATGCTCCCCATCTCCCGCTCCATGTCCGCCATGAAGCTCTCCATCTTCGCATCATCCACCCCCGCAAACGGATCATCCCCCGACTCCTCCTTCGCCTTCCCGATCACCGCAAACGCCGACACCCGCTTCTCCATCCTCAAACCCTCCCCATCCGGGCACACCGGCAGCTTGTCCCGATACGCCAGCGAACGCGCCAGGAAGGAATACAGCTTGTTGTTGTCAGGGCAGTAGAACTCGTAAATCGGCATGAGAGGAAAGGTTGGAAATGGGTTCCCCAAAATATAGCCAGCCCACTCCACCGCTCAAGCCCCGCCAAACATCTCCCATCTCCCATCTCCCATCTCCCCAATTCCTCACTTGCCAGCCCCAGCATTCATCGGCACACCATCCACCGTGCCCGCCCTCTTCACGCCCCCCGATCACTTCCGCGAACTCTCGCGCGTCGAAATCTTCCCCGACCCCGCCCGCCCCCTCGAAGTCGATCTCGGCTGCGGCGACGGCACCTTCCTCACCGGCATGGCCGCCCACCACCCCGAGCGCGACTTCCTCGGCGTCGAGCGCATGCTCGGCCGCGTCATCAAAACCGGGCGCAAGATCGACAACCAGCAGCTACCCAACGCCCGCATCATGCGCCTCGAAAGCGCCTACACCGTCGGCTGGCTCCTCCCCACCTCCGGCGTCTCCCGCCTCCACCTCCTCTGCCCCGATCCCTGGCCCAAGAAAGGCCACACCGCCCGCCGCCTCGTCAACCAAAGCGAATTCCTCGACGGCCTCCACCGCATCCTCACCGACGGCGGCGAATTCCTCCTCAAGACCGACGACCAGCCCTACTTCGAAGACGCCCTCGCCAGCTTCGCCACCCGCGAGCACCAGTTCACCCGCATCGACTGGCCCGCCGACGCCTTCTTCTATCCCACCACCGACTTCGAAACCGACTGGCTCCACATGGGCCGCACCATTCACCGTGCGAGATGGCAGAAAATCGGACGTTAAAGTCCCCCCATGCTCCGCCGCAGACTCCTCCTCTTCGCCCTCAGCCTCAGCCTGAGCATCAGCCACGCTGAAGAAACCCGCACCCGCATCGCCCTCGCCGGAGACTCCACCGTCACCGACAAAGCCGGCTGGGGAGCCGCCTTCGCCAAACTCCTCGGCCCCAACGCCGAGTGCCTCAACTTCGCCGCCGGCGGCCAGAGCTCCAAAAGCTTCCGCGACACCGGCAACTGGAAGAAAGTCCTCGACTCCAAACCCGCCTACATCCTCATCCAGTTCGGCCACAACGACATGCCCGGCAAAGGCCCCAAACGCGAAACCGACCCCGCCACCACCTTCCCTCAGAACCTCACCCGCTTCATCGAAGAAGCCCGCGCCATCGGCGCCAAACCCATCCTCGTCACCTCCCTCACCCGCCGCGTTTTCGACAAGGACAAAATCCGCGGCGAACTCAAACCCTGGGCCGACGCCGCCACCAAAGTCGCCACCGAACAGCAGGTCCCCCTCGTCGACCTCTTCACGCGCAGCGTAAACCTGCACAACAAGCTCGGAATTGCGGAATCCGACACATTCAACCCCCCAGTTGTCCGCCCCCCCACCGAAGCCAAAACCACCGATCGCACCCACCTCAACGACCACGGTGCCCAAGTCATCGCCGCCATCATCGCCGAAGAACTCCACAAAGTGGCCCCCGATCTCGCCAAGCTCCTGAAGTAACTCCGTGCAACGTCTTGCAGCTTGGCGCAGCCCGCAAAGACGTCTATGGTCCAAGCCGTGAAGTTGATGCCGCGTCAGTTCCGAAGATTCCGGTGCCTTGCAGGGGCGCTGGCCCTCGCTTTGGCGTTGAAAATCAACGCACAAACCACCTCAAAACCCTGGGCCGAGCGCGAAACAAAGCTCGCCAATGAATATCTCTCCCTTCTGGTGCAACAACCGGAATATGGACGCGTCCTGGACCTCCTTTGGGCCCTTTATGAGAAACATGACGCAACCAAGCTCCTCGTCGAAAACGTCTCCCTGCAGGCCGAGAAGTCCAAGTTTGAAGCCGTCAAAATCGTCGAAGCCCACCTCATCCGCCGCAGCGGCGACCTGAAACGCGCTGCACAGCTTTACGACAATCTGCTCAAGGCCGCACCCAACAACCTCATCCTTCTCAAATCACGCGCCGAAGTCGCCCGCGAACTCTCCGACCCCGCCACGGCTTTTACCCTCATCAAAAAAGCCGCTGAACTCACCCCAGCCGATGATCCCCAGGCCCCCCAGATGTGGATTGAACTGGGCGGCATGGCCATGGCAAGTGGAAGAAATGCAGAGGCAGCCGACGCATATGAGCGCGCCGCGCTGCAAAAGCCGCAGGACATCGACCTCGCCCGCCAGGTGGCGCAGCTCCTTTTGCAGGCCGGTTTTCCAGAACGTGCAGCGAATTTCTTCTCCAAGCTCGCCGATCAAAAAGACCCCCAGCGCAAACTCGATGCGCTCTACGACCTGGCCCGCATCTACGAACACGCCGATCAGTTCGCCAAAGCTGACAAAGCGCTCACCGACGGGCTGGCCCTCCTGCACTTCCGAGACGGTCGTTATTTTGATTTTTTCCGCAGGCGAGTGCGGCTGCATGAACGCTTTGGAACCTTGGAGGATCTCCGCAAGACCTTGGTGGAAGCCGCCAAGGCCTCCCCTCCCTCAGAACAGACCCTGCTGGATGCCTCCCGTTTCTTTGAACTGACCGTCGAACCCGATGAGCAGGTGCGCTGGCTTCGCGCCCTGGTCCAGGCAGTGCCCCAGGTGGAAGATTACCGCTGGCAGCTGGTTCGAACCCTGCTGGATCACGAAGGTGCCGCAGAGGCCGCCAAGCTGCTCGATGAGCGCATTAAAAACGACGGCAGCGATGTTCCTACCATTGTGCTGCTGCGTTGCGAGGCCGATTTGCGCAACGGAGATGCAAACAGTGCAAAAGAGCGCCTGTTGAAGCTGCTCGAAATGCAAAGCTCCACCGACGTGGAAAAGCAGGTTTTGAGTTTTGCTCAAACCCGGGCGCTCGACGCCGTCATTGAAAAAATCCTCCGCTCACGCGTGGAGCGCGATCCACAAAAAGCAGAAGCAGTCTTTGATCTGGCGGCATTTTTCCGCGCACGCCGTGATGTGGTGTCGGAAGACAAGCTGCTGCACGGATTTACCGAAAGCGCGCCCACTCCGGAGGAACGGCAGAAGCGGCTGAGTGACGCCTCGACCTTCCTGGCGGCAAGCAACAACCTCGACAGCGCGATCATCCTGGCACGTGAAGCAGTTTCGAAACCTGGTGCAAGCCGTGGCGCCTGGCTGCATCTGGCGGAACTGCTCGCCGAACAGGGCGAGAATGACGAGGCTGCGGAATGGATCGAAAAGGCCTGGCATGCCAGCACGACGGACGAGGAGCGCGTGGATGTGGATGAGCGCATGCTCTCGATCCTGATGGGCGACACGAAGACGGCGGTCAAGCCGGTGACGAACGGTGAGTTCAAGCTGCCCGATGCATTTACCGGCACGGGCTTCGCGAGCGATGACACCGAAGGCACGAAGCGTGAAAAGCTGCCGGAGCGGGTGCTGGAATTCGCACAAAAAGTCATTTCCAGCGCACGGAAGATTGATCCCAAATCCAAAGACGCCCAAGCCACGAGGTTTCGCGGTTGTTGGTGGGCGGTGCGGACCAGCCAGTTCGAAGATGCTTATCAATTGTTGAATGCTTTGGAATTTGATCCTGTGACGGAGAAAAAACAGCCCGCTTCGCTGGTTGTGGAGCAGCTAAAACTGGATCTGGCGCAGGAGGATGAAAACTATGCGCTGATGGAGCGGCAGTTGCGGCGGCTCTCTGAGCTGGATGCTGCGGGACGCGTTCGGTACACTCTGCGACTGGCGGAACTGCTGATGGAGTCGGAGCGGCGAGTGGACTCGGAGACGAGCAGCCCCGGATGGAAGAGCGACAATCCCCTGCCGCCACCTGGAATGGCTGCGGCGAAGCTGCTGGAAAGCACGTATCGTGAGTTTCCAGACTCAGGGCAGTTGCTCTCCGCGCTGTCTCAGATTTATTTCCTGCAACGCCGTGCGGATGATGCGCTAGCACTGTGGAAGCAGGCGGTGAAGCGGATCGAAGGTCCGGCAGCGATACCGCTTTTGGAAAATTATGCGGACATTCTGCTGCGGCAGCATCGCATCACGGACCACGTGGAGGTGCAGGCGCAGATTTTGGAACGTGAGACCGATGTGAAACGCCGGCGTGAAGTGCTGAGACGCTGCATCGACCGGCTGACGTTTTCTGACGCAAGCGGCGGCGAACTGGCACCGAGTGTGATGCGCGACCGCCTGAAGCTGCTGGAGCACGCACTTCTGGAGCGTGTGCAGCGGCATCCATTTGACGGATTTTATCATGAGGCGCTGGCTCAGGTGTATGAGCGCGGTGGCGATCATGTGAAAGCCTTTGCTAGCATGAAGCAGGCGTATTACACCGCGCCGGATACGCCGTTTTCGCTGGATCAACTGCGTGATGCTGCGCTGAAGGTGGCGGACCTGAAGTCGGCCATTTATTTCCAGAAACAGATCGCAGCAGTGGCTCCGCCTAAAGAGATCGCGGCCGAGTCGCGACGGCTGGTGGAACTGCTGGAACAGACATTTCAAATCACTGAGGCAGACCGCGTCAGGCGGCGCCTTGAGAGCCGGTTTGCCCAGGATGCGACAGCGCTGGAGGAACTGGCGAAGTACTATCAAAGCTCCGGACAAGATGAGGCGGAACGCAGAGTGTATGAGCAGATGACCCAGGTGCGCTCGTGGGATGGCCGTGCGCGGTTGCGTCTGGCGCTGAAGTGCCTGCGATTTGCCGATGAAACAGAGGCTGAGAAGCAGCTGCAGGCGGTGCTGGCCACGCCGGTGAAGGCCTCCAATTATCCTACCACTGGCGTGCGTGCCCCACTGCCGCTGACGGACACGCGGCGCACGGGCGGAGGCGTGACAACGGGGGACATTGTCTCGCTGCTAGATCTCGCCCCTGGTCTGGAGCGCAAGGAACTGGACACACTGCGAGCGTTCCTTGGCCAGCCAAGAGCAGAGTTTGCTGAACTGCCGGAAGACGCTGCTTTGGTTCGACTGCGGGCGATTGAAGAGCTGGCAAAACTGCGAAACTCCCATGGTGGGGAGAAACTTAACGAGTGGATCCATCAATGGAGCACCAGTGAACAGGCGAATGAAGTGGAGAAACTCTGGGCACTGTTTTATGCGGGCGCAGGCGTGGAATTTCGCGTGGTGCTGAAGAAGGTGCTGCCAGACACCACCACGCTGGAGGCGCAGTTTGCGGCGCTCTGGCTGATGCTTCACAGCCATGGGATGGATGAGGCCGTGCGCTGGGCCAGTGAAAAAGGCTGGTCGCCTGAAGTGCTGAAGGCACGGGCCAGCCTGCTGCAGGCCTGTGTCTCGATGCTGGTGGATGTGAACAGTTTCCGCTTCCGACCCAGCAGCCTCGCTCAGTTAGGCAACTGCCGGGTGCTGCGCAACGCCGCCATCGTGGAACTGACCCGCAAGCTGCAGGACAAGCAGCGGTATGAGGAGGCACTGGCACTCGGAGCGAGCCTGCCGATCAATTCACCGGAGATGGAAATGGATTACTCGCTGTTTCTCGCACGCATCGCGGAAAGCGCGGAGCGCTGGGATCTGGCACGGCAGTACCTCGATGTGGCGGTGCGCGGCCCGGTGTCCGCAGAAAACTACCGGACCACCTACGATCCCTTTTTGCTGAGCCTGTCTTCACTGAGCCGCATGACCAGCTCTGAGCAGCAACGCGGAGAGGCGCTGCAGGATGCCTGGCGCAGGCTGCAACGCACCCAGCCTTCAGCGCTGACGGCCATTCGCAAGGCGGCGGTGGCGGGCTTGTCGGGTGCGGATCAAACCGGTGGCGAATCACTGGGCCGGTTTCTTTCCGGGCCATTCATCTCCCAGCGTGAAATGACGGATGCCAAAGGCAGCCTGCTACCCCAAGGATCGTCACGCTATGAAGAACCCCCGCATCTGCGCAGCCTGTGGGAGGAAACGCGGGAGATCGAGGCGCTGCTGGTGCAGCAGGGCATCGGCGGTGTGGTTAAAGACGCGAACGCCACCCTGGCCAAGCACTACGGGGCCACGATGCTGGGCCCACGCTCGGATTCGGAATTTGGCGAATGGCGCATCAATGACCTGCTGGGCAGGCTGCGTGCCGTGGACTATCCCACAAGACGGAGGCTGATCCGCGAGCATCTGGCCGCGGTCGATCTTCGCACAGAGCACTCAGTGGACACACTCGGCAACCTCGGCAGCCGTTTGGAGAGCGCGGGCTTTGTGCGCGAGGCCATCGACATTTACAGCATGCTGCCAGACCGTGCGCCGTCGAATCCCGACTATGCGCTGTGGCTGCTGCGCGTGTGTGAAACGTCGATGGAGATCGAGCCGGGGCTGAGCTTTTCATTGAAGCTGCTGCTGGCCGAACCTCCGCTCAAGCCGCCGCAACCGGGTGATGACACGCTGCGCGAGAAGCATGCGCTGTTCCTCGCGCGTAATTTCAATGTGGATGAGCTGCGCCGTCAGGGCTTCCGCGAACAGTTTACCCAGGTGCTCGAACGCCGCCGCCCGCATGAGGTTTCCTACCTGCGTGAACTCGGCCTGCTGCAGGAGCGCATGCAGAACGATCAGGCGGCGCTCTCCGCCTGGGATCGTCTGCACGCATGCTATGTGGCGAATGATCAGGCAGGCACGGATCTCGACATCGAGGCCAGTTTGCATCGGGGTCAGATTCTGCAGCGACTCGCACAACCCCAGGCCGCGCTGAAGCTTCTGCGTGAGGTGCCTCTCGCCGAGCCACTGGACCCTGTAGCTCAGGACCTGCTGAAACTGCGCTGCCAGATCGCCACCGCTGCGGGTGCCTGGGATGATGTGCGGGATCTGATGACGCTGTGTGTCGAACGCAAATCCCTGCCCTGCGTGGTGGCGCTGGCCACGGGGCTGCGCACTCATGACCGTGCAGCCGAGGCGCTGAACCTGCTCACGCAGGCGGACCGCACCATCAAGGGTGACCATGAACGTTTCACACTGCGGCTGGAACAGCTCAAGGTGCTGGCGGCAGCGGCTGACTGGGCGCCCGAACGCGGGCGGGCGCAGATCGCCGCGCTGTTCCGCACGACGACCAGGGATCAAGATACGCTCAAGGACATGCACGGCTGGCTCAAAGGACTGGCCAAAGGCAAACAGGCCGCAGGCTGGGCCGCGATGCTGCGCACCGAGGCGCGGGCGGGCACGGACCGACCGCTGGCCGCGCTGGCGCTGAGCGCCTTCACGGAGGGACTGCCGCAGGAAGCGCATGAGGATTTCATCAGTGCCTGGCAGAAGGTGGAGGAGAAAGACCGGACCTGCATCGAGATGGCTGCTGAAGAAATGCTCAAGGCGGGCCGTGCGGCCTGGGCCTGGGACGCCTGTGAGATCGTGGCCGGCATTCCGACATTCCGCGAGCAGGGACGCAAGCTGCCGCTGGCCGTGCGCGTGGCGCATGCCCTGCATGATGAAACGGCGGTGAAGGAACTTTTTAGCGAGACGCTGCGGCTGACCTTCCCCGGCGGAGCGCAGACCATCCAGTGGGCGCAGGCTTTTGAGGACACCGGCCATGCAGAACTCGCCCATGAGCTGCTGGGGGCGGCTCTGCAGCGACTGGAAGACACCGCCGCGCTGCAGCCTGAACTGTTTGCCGCGCAGGCACGCTTTCTGATTCGACGGAAGGAATTTGAAACGGCGGAGATTTTTCTCATGCGCATGAACTGGACGATGCCGGTAGAGTCGGCAAAACTGATCTTTGAACTCTACCAAAGCTGGGGCAGACTAACGAACATCGAAACGGAGCTGCCAAAGTTCCGCCTGCCGGGAGGTGTGAAGCAGGAGATCCTGTTCCTCACCCGGCAGACGACTGCCAAAACCACGACTCAGCCATGAATTCAACCCTGCGACTTCTGATCTGCCTCAGCGCAGGCGTTGTCCTGTGCCAGTGCTCCACCAAGACCACTACGAAAAAGAAAAAGGTGGATCCATCCGAACAAAAGCTGCTGCAGCGCACCACTTCGGGAGTGGATATGACCAAGCGCAGCCAGTACGAAAAATACATGACTGACCCGAAGCTTTCCAAAGGGAGCGCAGGTTCGTATTTTCAAAAGCAGATGCATCACTCCAAAAACTTCGCCGGAAACAATTCGTTTTCCGGGCAGAAGGTGTTCAAGACAAGCCAGAGCGTGTACGGCAAATCAAAGGCAAAGTTCGACATGACCTACGCGCTGGGAGACAAACAGGCCCTCGGCAAGAACAACAGCTTTAAAGCCGGCGAGTCCCGCTTTGGCAACCAGAAGGCCCGCGAAGGCGACAGCCTGTTCAGCGGGGCAGACAATCAATTCAAAACCGGGTCCGCCCTGACGCGCTCCAAAAGCCTCGGCAAGGCGCCGAAGATCATCGAAAACTACAACGACCGGGGCGAAGGTAAAAAAAGCGCGTACTCTGAAGATGAAGTGCGGAAACTTCTGAATCGGAACTGAGCCCTGCTGCGGGCACATCAGTGAGCTGAACGCCCAACGGACTCTTGTTGATGACGGTGCTTGCAGGAGCAAGCCCCCTTTCTATTCAACAGCATGCGCATCCTCCACACCGCTGACTGGCATCTCGGCGCCCGACTCGTCGAGCGTGACCGCCTGCCGGAGCATGCCGCCTTTCTTGACTGGCTCATCGAGACACTGCGCACCGAGAAGATCGACACGCTGCTGCTAAGCGGGGATGTCTTTGATGCAGCCAATCCGCCGCAGGATGCTGTGGCCTTGTATTTCGACTTCCTCAAACGCCTTGCCGATTTGCGCACGGTGAAAGCCGTCATCACCGGCGGCAATCATGACTCCGCCTCGCATCTCAATGCGCCGCGTGAACTGCTGAAGCGCTTCGAGGTGCATGTCTTTGGCCATGCGGGTGAGAACATCGTGGATCTCGGCGAGGCCGTCGTCGCTGCCGTGCCTTTCCTGCGAGAACGCGATCTGAGGCAGGCCGCCGTGGGTGAGGCGATGACGGATGTACAAAGCCAGGTGCGTGCCGCCATTCGTGATCACTATGCCGCGCAGCTTGGCTCATGCCGTGCGCTGGCGGGCAAACGCCCCATCATCGCGATGGGGCATCTCACGGTGCTCGGCGCGAGTACCAGCGACAGCGAGCGTGACATCCACATCGGCAATCTAGGCGCTGTGGGCGCGGATGTGTTTGAGGGCTTTGGTTATACCGCGCTGGGTCACTTGCATAAACCGCAGCGGGTCGCGGGGCTTGAACATGTGAGGTACAGCGGCTCCCCCGTGGCGCTTAGCTTCTCTGAAGCTGCGGACAGAAAATCGGTCGTTGTGCTCGATACCGAGGGGATGAAAATCGAGACGCTTTCGATCCCAGCCACCCGGCTGCTGACCCGTGTCAGTGTCAGTCGTGCCACACTGGCTGCTGACTTGGACAAGGTTGCTGCGGCAAGCTGGGCAGAGGTCACGGTGAAACTCGATTCCCCGGAGGCCGATCTTGACCGTCAGATCCGCGAAGCTGCGGGCGGGCGCTTTGAAGTTTTGAAAGTTCTCGCGGACCTGCCCCAGAGTGTGGCCTCCACTTGGGAGCATACCGGCCCTGCTCTCAGCGAACTCCAGCCCCGCGAGGTTTTCCGCGAACTGCTGAAGGAAAAGCAGATTGATGGTGAGGAGCTGAGTGCGGTGTTTGATGAGCTGCTGGCGATGCGGGAGGCAATCACATCGGCTTAAACAAGCCAGAAAGTCATGAATGCCATCCCAGTCGAACTAGTCGAGCAGGCCGTTTCTATTCTCGGAAGAACGGGCATCACCAACGATGAGATTGAATCTGAAGTGTTGTCGCTTGCCCAGGATAAAATGCTGGCCCGCCGCTTGATAGACTGGATCGCGGAAGCATTCGGAATGGTACTTGTTGGGCATATTTCCTCCGAAATCATACTTCCAACCACCTTCTCAGCCAAGAATGCCAAAGGGAAGTGGTTCGAGTTCAAGTTTGCCGAAGAACCCATTTTTGTTGAAGCAATAAAGATAGCCCAGCGCATTCATCATGCAGGCCCCCAGGAGTTATTCCTGAATATTGCTGCGAGGGGCTCCATGACCAACACTGTCAGCAATGCTTTGAATGCTGGAGCAAATCTCAATGGGGCGGTGCTCAGCGGCCCAGCGCTGATTGGAATACCCGCTGAAACATATCCTGCACCTCCCAAGAGCATTTGGAGCAGGCTTTTTGAAAAACTGCTATCGAGATAAAGCTGAGCTCCATTCTCCAGCTAAAATATTTTGCACTCATGCGCCTCCTAGCCGTTCGACTTCAGAATCTCAACTCACTCAGCGGAATGCATGAGGTGCGATTTGATGCGGTGCCACTGAGCGCGGCGGGGGTGTTTTTGATCACGGGGCCGACGGGTGCGGGGAAATCGACCCTGCTGGATGCGATGACGCTGGCGCTGTATGGCCGTGCGGCGCGCTATGGCAATGACCGGGCGGATGAGATGATGAGCCGGCACACGGCGGAATGCCTGGCCGAAGTGGATTTTGAGACGGGCGGTGAAACGCTGCGGGCAATCTGGCGGCTGCGGCGTGCACGTGGCAAGGCGGATGGAAGATTGCAACCCGTGGAGCGACGTCTGGCCAATGCGACAACCGGAGAAATTCTGGCCGAGAAGGCAGCGGAGATGGATCGAATCATCGAGGATAAGACCGGCCTGGATGTGCATCGCTTTTTGCGCTCGGTGCTGCTGGCTCAAGGGCAGTTTGCGGCGTTTCTGAAAGCAAAGCCGAACGAGCGTGCGGAACTGCTGGAGAAGATCACAGGCACAGAGATTTACAGCGATCTGTCGATGCTGGCCTTTGAAACCCACAAGGCGAAGGATGAAGCCGCACGCACGCTGAAGGAGCGCCTCGGCGCGGTGACAGTGCTGGACGATGCAAGCCGCGTACATCTGGAAGGCAGTCTTGCTGAGGCCCAAACCAATGCCGCACGACTCCAAACCGAGAGCCAAGCGGCAGCACAGCAACTGCGGGACCAGCGCGAGCATGCAGGCATCGCGGCAGAAATGGCGAAGATCACCGCATCGCATCAAGCGCTGCAGCAATCGCAGACTGGACTGAGTGCTGAAGTTTCCAAAACGAAGGCTGCTGCTGAAGAGGCGAAGCAGCAACGCGCGAAACGCGAACCGGTGTGGGAGCAGGCGGCAGGCATGGCTGCGCAGAGCGAGCAGTTTGAAAGGCAACTCGGCGAGAGCCGTGCGATGTATCAAACGTGGGCGAAGGAACAAAAGGAGGCAGCGGCGCGACGCGAGGCCGCCGAGAAGGCGCTCGCGGCACATGCTGATGAGACGCAGGCTCTTGAAGCGTGGCTCAAGAAAAACGCGGGGGATGCAGAACTCGGAGTAACTTTACCAAAACTGCGTGTGGCTGTGCGCGAATGGCGTGGTGTGTTTGAAAAACTCGCCGAAGGCCGGAAGCGCCATGCGGAGGCGCTGGCGCTCCAGCAGAACTTAGCCAAAGCGGAGTCGGCTGCGGTGGCTTTGGTCAAACAAGGTGCCGAAAGGACCGCAAAGGCGAAGAAGGATCGCGCGGAGGTGGAACGACTCGCCAAAGCTCTGGAAGCCCAGCGGGAGCTGACGCGACATGCCGAGCAAGTGGCGGGCTTTGATGAGCATCGGCAAGATTTGAAAGCGGGCGAGGCCTGCCCGCTTTGCGGAGCACTGGAACATCCATTTGCGCAGGGTGAAACGAATTTTGAATCGCAGCTTCAAGCTGCACGGAGACTGCTCACGACGTTGGAGAAGCAGCATGAGCAGGCAAATCAGAACCTCGTGGCGCTGGAGCGTGAGCTGACGAAGAACGAAGCGGAGGTGGTGGCGGAGCGGAAGCGAGTCGCGGAGATCCAGAAGCGCGTGAGTGAGCTGGAGGCGCCAACGGATGGAATATTGGAGCAGTGGAGTGATGAAGAGAAGCAGAGGCGCGGCGTGATTCAAAGCAGCCCGGTTGCACAGCAGCTGGGCAACTTTGCTGCGCCAGATGCCGCAGAGCTGGAGCTTGATGTGCTTGAGAAACGCGCAATGGCCTTCTCAAAAAAACAGCAGGAAGCCACCCAAAAGCGCGGAGAGCGGCAGAAGATCGAAAGCGACATCCAGCTTGCCCATCAGGAACAGGCGGCGAAGACGAAGCGCCTGGAAGAGTTGAAGGCGGAAGGTGTGACATTGCGTGCCAAGGCGGATGCGTTGAAGGCGCAATTGAATGAGTTGCTCGGAGGCAAGACGCTCAGTGAAGATCGTCAGCACCATGAAGGGCGCGTTGCGACAGCAGAAAAAATCTGGCGTGAGGTGGAGACAAAACTGAATGCGCTGCAAACCCAGATCGCAGCGGCGATGGCGAAACTGGAACAGCTCGAAATACGCCGGCAGCCGTTTGCAGGGCAGAACGTGCTGGACGTGGAGTCCCTGAGCGAGTTGGAGAACAACGCGCAGCGATTGAACGATGCCTTTGCGACCAAGCGCACGGAACTCGGCTCGCTGGAGCAACAGATCCGCAATGATGATGAAGGACGGAAGCGGCGCGAAGCTGGTGGAGCTGAATTGCAGGCGGCGGAGGCCGAGGCGCTGCGGTGGGGGCGACTGAAGGAACTGATCGGCTCGGCAGATGGTGCGAAGTTCTCGCGCTTCGCGCAGTCTCTCACGCTGCGGCAGCTGATCGGTCTGGCGAACGAGCATTTGAAAACGCTGGCGGAGCGCTATCGGCTGATGGCTGCGGAGGGTGATGAACTCGATTTGCGCATCGTCGATTTATATCAGGCGAATGTGGACCGGCCGATGGAGAGTTTGTCGGGTGGAGAGAGTTTCCTGGCGAGTCTCGCCCTGGCTCTTGGGTTGAGCGAACTGGCGAGCCGGCATCACCCGATTGATTCGCTTTTCATTGATGAAGGTTTTGGCACGCTCGATTCTGAGACGCTGGAGATAGCGCTGAGTGCGCTGGAAAATCTGCGCTCACGAGGGAAGACGATCGGTTTGATCTCGCATGTGGAACTGCTCAAAGACCGGCTCACCACACAAGTGCGCGTGGTGCGCGGTGCGGGTGGGACGAGCCGGATAGAGGTAGTGGCATAGATGATGCGAGAAAGTACATTTCTGGCATACCTTCGGCATGCGACCTTGAAAAGGGCCTAAGCTTGCATGGGGTCCAGGGGTGGCACTCGCTTCGCGAGTTTACCCCTGGCTAACTTCTTTGATCCCTTCGGGATCCGGAAGGAGAACGAACATGGATGTTCGTTCTACATTGGGAACGTTTACAGCGCATGATGGGCTCTAGAGGCCGCTCACTTTTTCTCGAAGACGACTTTGCCGCCGAGCCAGGTTTTGAGGACCTGCGTTTGAACGAGATCGTCGATGGGACAGGTCAGTGGGTCGCGGTCTACGAGGATGATGTCGGCGAGCTTGCCGGGTTCGAGGCTGCCGGTGTTTTTCTCGGACTTGAGGAGGAAGGCGTTGTTGCTGGTGTAGAGACGCAGGGCTTCTTCGCGAGTGAGTGCGTTTTCGATGTGCACAGGCTTGTCGAGTTTGCGGGCTTTGCGGGTGATGGAGGTCCACATGCCGAGCCATGGGTTGTAGGGATTGATGCTGCGGAAGGAGCCGATCTTCTGCATGTGGTCGCTGCCGCCGCCGACAATCACCTTTTGATCGAAGCAGGCGCGCAGGGGTTGGAAGCGCGCCATGCGTGACTCGCCAAAGTGGCCGGTTAGGGTGCGACCGTCCATGTGGAGCCAGATGGGCTGGAGGTCGATGCACACGCCGAGTTTGGCGGCCTTGGCGATGGAGTCGGGGTGCATGAAGTTGCAGTGGGTGACGCTGCTGCGCGCGGCGCGGACGCTGCCGGGGCTTTGAGCATCGACGGTTTCGCAGGTGTCGATGAGGAGCTGCACGGCGGCATCGCCGACGCTGTGCGCGGTGAATTGGAGTCCGGAGGCGGTGACTTTTTCGACGAGCTGTTTGAGACGTTCTGGCGTGATTTTTTGCACGCCACGATATTGAGGATCGTTGATGCCGTAGGCTTCGCTGATGCCCCAGGGCTCGATCATCCATGCGCTGCCGGTGAGCATGCCGCCATCGAGATAGACTTTGGTACCGATGATTTGCAGCATGGGGTCTTCTTTGGTCAGCGGATGCTGAATGACTTCATCGATGGCTTTTTCGCAGGCGGGCCAGAGGCTCATGCTGGGAATGCCGGGAGAGGGGCGCATGCGCACGGTGAGATCGCCCTTGGTGAGCATCTTTTGATACAGCTCACACTGCTTGAGGCTGGAATCGCGGTCTGCCACGGTGGTGAGGCCGACGGAGTTGTAGTCATGGAACAATTCGACGGTGCGGCGATAGGTGTCCTCTGCTGTGGCGGATTTGGCCGATGTGGGCGCTTTGACGTTGTGACTGAGACTTCGAAGAAGGCCGGTGGGTTCACCGGTGGCATCCACCTCCATTTTGCCGGCGCTGCCTGCCGGCACTTTGTAGTCACGGCTGTAACCGCCGAGCTTGAGAGCGAGGCTGTTGAGCATGGAATCCGGGCCGGTGGAAAAAACAACGGGGTTGTTGGGAGCGATGCGGTCGAGCTCTGCGCGAGTGGGGTAGCGTTTCTCTTCGAGGCGTGTGATGAAGATCTGACGGACGCTGATGAGATCCCCTGGTTTGGAGACTTTGACGCGATCACTCAGGTAGGCGAGCACGTCGGCGATGGTTTCCATGGTGGGAATCTCGTGATCAAACTCCGTCATCGCCGCGCCTGGGTGGACGTGGGAATCCATGAGGCCGGGCAGAATCGTTTTGCCGCTGAGATCCATCACCTGACTGTCTGCTCCTTTTGTGGCGAGAACTTCATCGTTCGTTCCCACAGCTGTGATGCGCCCATCTGCATCGATGGCGATGGCTTCGGCGATGCGGAAATTTTTATCGACGGTGATGACCTTGCCGTGGTGGAGGATCAGGGCGGGGGCGGCTTGGAGGGAGACGGATGCCAGGGCGGTAAACAGAACAGCGAATTTCATCGGCATACCAACGTCATGAAAAGCCAGTTTGTTCTTCACTGAACGGGGGGCCCGTGCTTGGTTGGTGGCACCCCATGGCCATTTCAAATATCGAGAACAAAGAATCCCAGATCTGGGTTTATGATGAAAACAGCGAATGTGTCGGGCGCATGCCCAACAACCGGGTGGAGCTGGCTGGATATACCTCCGACTTCTTTGTCACAGTGGAGGGCGGGTGGATCCGCACTTATGACCAGGACTGTGAACGACTGGGCAGCCTGAGCGCCATTGGTGTCACGGTTCGCAGTGTATCGGGTGGCAACTTTACTGTTACTGATGCGGGCGATGTGAAGACTTATGACCGCCGCTGCAAAGAGGTGAAGAAACGCAGCGCGTAAACGCTACACCCACATGGCCTGCAGACGCTTTACGCTTACAGGCTGGGCGGTGCCGAGCTCCTGGGCGAAGACTTGGACGCGGTATTCTTCCATCATCCAGCGGAAGGTTTCGTGCTGGGATTTGGGAACATGGGACTCCCAGCCGTCGAAGTCGGCGATGAGGTTGTATTTCTCGATGTCCTTGGCGGGATTGGCGAGGCAGCGCTCGTTGCGGATCTGGATGGCTTTTAAATAACGCGGGAGATGCTGAAGCTGCTCGTGCGGTGTGGTGGCGAGGAGATCGGCAGGAATGAGGCGGGCGAGATCCTGTTCGAGGCCGGGGTAGCGCTTGGGCTGTGCGAGGAGTTTGGCGCGCAGGTCGTGGATCTGGGTGAAGAGAGTTTTGACGCGATGGGTGACGGTGGGGAGATCGCGGCGGACGGTTTCGCAAAGTTTGAAGAAGCGCTCTTCGGTGAGCGGGAAGGTTGGCTGCAAGCGCAGCATGTAGGCGAGAATGTGCTCGTGGGCCTGCTGGGAGAGATTTGATGCGGGTGCGGAAGCGGGAGCGTTGAGCTGGGTGAGGGCGGCCTGAAAGCTGGCGGGCTGCTGCGGTTTGGCAGTGGCGCCGCCGATGCTGCGGAGTTCTTTGGGGAGCCAGGCGAGATCTTTGCTCAAAGTGTTCTCGGCGAGCTGGCGAACGGCGGCGGGGGTGGTGCGTGCGGCTTCGGCGGAGGTGCGGAAGAGGCGGACGTCGATCTCTCCCTCGCGCAAGACGAGGCCGAGGTAACCGAGGATGGGAGTGCCGTTGAGTTCTTCGACGACGATGGTTTCAGGGAGATCGCCGAAGGACCAGGATTTGAGCGCGAAGCGTTCGACACGTGGCAGCAGCTTGTCCCAGGCATCAGAGCGCAGGTCCTGCTTCTGCATGCTGCCGCGGATGGTGTCGAGATCGCGGCTGGCGGCGATGACGGTGTTCTTCTTGGGATCGAGCACTTCGACGCGCGGCTGCAAATGCGCGGGCAGGCTTTGCGGCGGCCAGTCTTCGGCACGCACCTGGATGCGATAGCGGCGTGTGATGAAATCGGCAAGAGCGTCCAGGAAGGCTTCGCGGCCGGGATCAAATTCGGCGGCGATTTCGCGGGCCTTGGGATCGATGGGCATCAACTGGCGGCGAATCACCTTGGGCAAAGCGCGCAGCATGACGTTGGCGAGTTCTTCGCGAATGCCGGGGACCATCCATTGGATCTGGCCGCTGGTGAGATGACCGGCTAGCTGAGCGGGTACGCGCACGGTGACGCCGTCGTTTTCTTCGCCGGGCTGGTAGTTGTAGGTGAGAGGGAGCGCGGTGTTGCCGAGGGCTACCTGATCCGGGAACATCTGCAGGTCGGCCTCGAACTCTTCACCGGCGGTGAGTTCCTGCTCGGTGGCGCAGAGGAAGTTTGGCTGCTCGTCGATGCGCTCTTTGACGAAGCGGTTGAGGTCGTGAATGGACGAGACGTTTTTGATGCGCGCGTCATAGAAATTGAATAGGCGCTCCTCGATGGCGTAGACGCGATTGCTGCGCACGCGGGTGAGCATCGTTTCGATCTTCTGGCGCAGCTTGTTGTTGTGCGCGTAGAAGCGCAGGGTGATGGGCACCTCCTGGCTGTCGATGAGTGCGGCGCGGATGAACATCTGCGTGGCGGCGACGGCATCCACCTTGAGGAAGTCGATGTGCTGGCGCTTCACCTCCAGTCCGTGAATGAGGACGCGCTGCGTGACGAGCACGCGCCCGGCTTTGAGATTCCAATGCGGCTCGCTGTATTTGAACTGGCAGAGATGCGCACCGAGTTCGGCGATCCAGTTGGGATCTACCTTGGCGAGGGTTCGCGCAAAGAGCTGCGAGGTCTGGACGATCTCACCGGCGACGATCCACGGCGGCTGGCGGCCTTTGTCCTGACCGGGCTTGCCCTTGCCGTTTTTCTCACGGCGTTCGTAGAGATTGGAGCCGGGGAAGACGGAGACTTCGCGATTGCCCGCAGCCTTATAGAGATTGCGCTCCTCCTTCATCGCAACGTGGCCAAGCTGCGCGGCGAGGATGCTGCGATGGATGGCGTCGTCGGTCGCGGGTGGCGTTTGCTGACGCAGATCGTCGCTGAAGGAATCGCAGAGCTGCTTCCAGACATCGCGCCATTCCTGCATGCGGGTGAAGGAGAGGAAGTTTGTTTTGCAGAACTTTCTCAGCGCATTGCGCGAACCGCCCGAAGCTTCGGGGGTGGCGTTCCAGATCTTGAGCAGCGTGATGAAATCGGACTCAGGTGCGGCGAAGGCTTTGTGCGCTGCATTGGCGAGTTCGCGTTTTTCTTCGGGGCGTTCGCGGGGGTCGGGAATGCTGAGGCCGGCGGCGATGATGAGAAGTTCAGGCAGGGCTTTTTCAGTGCGGGCCTGCAACAGCATGCGGCCCAGGGTGGGATCCAGCGGCAGGCGGGCGAGTTCACGGCCGAGGGGCGTGAGCTCGTGCGTTTCACTGAGTGAACCGAGTTCGTGCAGCAAATCGTAACCTGCGCGGATGGAAGCGCTGACGGGCGGATTGATGAAGGGGAAGTCTTCGATCTCGCCGAGCTTGTAGGCCTTCATGCGCAGGATGACCTCGGCGAGGTTCGCACGCTGAATCTCCGGCATGGTGAAGCGATCACGCTTCTCGAAATCCTCCTGTGAGTAGAGGCGGATGCAGATGCCGTCCTGCACACGGCCCGCACGGCCCGCACGCTGATTAGCGCTGCTTTGCGACACGGCTTCGACGGGCAGGCGCTTGGTGCGTGTGCGTGGATTGTAGTGGCTGATGCGTGCGAGGCCGGTATCCACCACGTAGCGGATGCGCGGAATGGTGATGGATGTTTCGGCGACGTTGGTGGCGATGACAACGCGACGTTTTCGGCCGGGCTGGAAGATGCGCTGCTGCTCGGCCGAGGCCATGCGGCCAAAGAGGGCGAGCACTTCAAAGCCGGAACCCAGGCGGCCATCGAGAAGATCGCGTGTTTCGCGGATGTCACGCTCGGTGGGCATGAAGACGAGGACGTCACCGTCGTCGGTTTCGATGAGGGCGTTTTCGACGGCAGCGGCGGCACCGTCGATAAAGCCGAAGTCGTCTTCACCTCCCGAGAGCGGCGCGTAGCGAATATCCACGGGGAACATGCGCCCTGAGACTTCGATGATGGGCGCGCCACCAAAGGCGGCGGAGAAGGCCTCCGTGTCGATGGTGGCGGAGGTGACGAGCAGCTTGAGGTCGGGGCGCTTTTTGAGCAGGCCCACGAGGTAGCCGAGAAGGAAGTCGATGTTCAGGGAACGTTCGTGCGCTTCGTCGAGAATGAGCACGGAGTAGTTTCGCAGCATGGGATCGCTCTGGATCTCGGCCAGCAGGATGCCGTCCGTCATGAACTTGATGCGGGTGTCGCGGCTGGTGTCGTCGCTGAAGCGCATCTTGCAGCCGACTTCGCGGCCCCAGGGAACATTGAGTTCTTCGGCGACGCGTTTGGACACGCTCATGGCAGCGACACGCCGCGGCTGAGTACAGCCGATCTGGCCGCGCACATCGTGCAGGGCTTCGAGGCACATCTTGGGAAGCTGCGTTGTTTTGCCTGAGCCTGTTTCGCCCGCGAGGATCACCACCTGATTTTGGCGAATGGCCGCGACGATCTCGTCACGGCGGGCCGTGATGGGCAGGTCTGGAGGATAACTGATGTGCGGCATGGAGCGAAAACGGGCGAGGAGAGTAGGCGGAAAATGGCAGATGACGAATTCCGAATGACGAATGCTGCGCAGATGTATTGTCAGACATGGAGTCCACCCGTCCAAAAACCGCCCAGCAAGGCGTGTGTGCCGTCACCGGCAAGTCACAGCCAATCACCAAGCTTTTCGTCCTGCGGGAGCTGCGCCCCAACATTGCGCATACCCTGCGCGTCCGTCACCCAGAACTGGCCGACGACTCCCGGGTGAGCCTGGATACCGTGAACGCGGCGCGGCTGGAATACATGCGCGATTTGCTGGAAACCCAGGTGGGTGATCTGACGAAACTGGATGAGGAGGTGGTGGAAAGCCTGCACAAACATGAGGTGCTGAGCGAACGCCCGCTTTCCGAGACGGAGGAGGTGCAGCAACTCACCTTTGGCCAGCGGCTGGCGGACAAGATCGCCGACTTCGGCGGGAGCTGGACGTTCATCATCTCGTTTTGCCTTTTTCTGGCCCTGTGGATTGTCATCAATGCCGGGGTGCTGCTGAAGCAGCCCTTTGACCCGTATCCATTCATCCTGCTGAACCTCATGCTGTCGTTTCTGGCCTCGCTGCAGGCACCGGTGATCATGATGAGCCAGAACCGGCAGGAGGCGCGCGACCGCCAGCACGCGGAGGGCGACTACAAAATCAATCTGAAGGCCGAGCTCGAAATCCGCCATCTGCACGAAAAGATGGACTACCTGCTGCATCAGCACGCGACCAAGCTGATGGAGGTGCAGCAGATCCAGCTCGACCTGCTGCGCGAGCTGGCGCACGGGCGCGGCAAGCCGCACGTGTGATTCAGATCGAGCGTGGCAGCGGCCCCACAGGAATGAGTTTCACGTTTTGCGCAGGCAGTTTGGCACCCGCTTTGATCCAGTCGCGGAGGATCTGCACGTCCTTCTTGGCAATGGCATGGCCGCTGGGCGGCATGGCCCCGGGGATTTCATCAGGAAAGATGACAACCTGGAAGAAGCGGCTGGACTGCGGTTTGCCGGGGACAATCCAATGTGAACCGATGAGCTTCGACAAAGCATGCGTGTCGTTGATCGGCGGCATCGTGGAGAGGCGGTTGTCGCCGTGGCAGTGCACGCATTGATGTTCGAGGACGGTGAGAGCGGGCCCCCAGTTTCCAGACCCGGCGCTCGCGGTCGCAGATTTTTCTTCCCAGACAGGCTGTGTGCAGGAGGCAATCAGAACGAGGCAGGCTGAGAGCAGAAGTCGTTTCATGATTCAGCATGCCAGCATTTCCGGATCTTCACACCGCAAATGCTTGTGCGGGAATTGGCCTACTCCTCGCCTTTGAAATACTCCACTTCCTGCATTTCGAAGGCTTTCCGGTGCGGTTTGGTCATCCATTTGCCGGAGTCGGGGTAGTGGATTACATCTGCCTGCGGTTGGTCGGCAATGACGAAAAAGGTGAGGTCTTCGGAGCCGTAATTGATGAGCTGATGGGCCTCTCCGGGAGGAAAGACGAGGTAGTCGCCTGCCTTGATGTCTTCCTGCCCCTTGGGGGTGCGCACCGCACCGATGCCGCTGAGGATGTAGTAGGCCTCCCACTGGGCAGTGTGCTCATGGAAGGGAAAATTGATCTTTCCCGCTGGAATTCGCTGGATTTCGAGATCGAAAGGATGACCGCCAGCCCAGGTGCCGATGTCCTTCTGCCCGCCTGCGGCGATGGAGAGCGACTTGCGGGCGAGGCCGTACTTGCCTTGAGGGGAGTTTTGCTGGGTCCAGGGGAGGTCTTCGGCATTGGTGCGGGTCATATGGGCAGGTTGTAGCACGCAACGGGCGTTTTGGCGTGCTTTGGAGCAAAGAATTTTCAGCAAAACCGGCATCCCCACTTGCCAAACGGGCGTTTCCAATACAGTTAGAATCATTCTAATTCTAAATTCGTCATGCCCCCCTCCCCCTCACGCACTCCTGCCAAACCTACCGGTCTGGACTGCCGCCTTGCCGTGCTGGGTTCGGATGTCCGCCTGACGCCACACCGGCGTGAGGTGTTCGAAGTCCTGGCCTCCTCCACGGACCATCCCACGGCCTACGACATCCTCGACCGGGTGAAAAGCCGCAGCCCCGGCATGTCCTTGGCCACGGTTTACAACTGTCTGGAGCACCTGACCACCGCAGGGCTCATCAAGCTCGTCCATCTGGAGCGCGGTCAGTCCCGCTACTGTGCGAACCTGCACGAGCACATCCATTTCCATTGCGAGACCTGCGGCAAGGTCATTGACGCGCATCCCACCACCGACTTCGACCCCGCCAAGTTCTGGAACCTCCCTGCCGGCACCAAGATCGCCCGCACGGATCTGGCCATCCACGGCACCTGCTCCAAGTGCGCTGAGGCGAAGTCCTGAACTCCAACCCCTGCCCCCAACACCCTTTCCATGTCCCTCGAAATAAAAGCCCTCCACGCCCAGATCCCCGGCCGCGAAATCCTCAAAGGCCTGAACCTCACGATCAAACCCGGTGAAGTCCATGCCATCATGGGCCCGAACGGCTCTGGAAAGAGCACCCTGAGCAAGGTCCTCTGCGGCCACGACGACTACGAAGTCACCAGCGGCGAAGTCCTTTTGGATGGCGAGAACATTCTCGACATGGCCGTTGATGCCCGCAGCCGCGCCGGTCTTTTCCTTGCATTCCAATATCCGCACGAAATCCCCGGCGTCAGCAACGCCAATTTCCTCCGTGCCGCGCTGAAGGCCCGCCTGCCAAAGGGTGAGGACATCGATGCGGTGAGGTTCTACAAGCAGCTCTACGCCCGCATGGACCAGCTGGAAATGGACCGCAGCTTCACCAGCCGCAGCGTCAATGAAGGCTTCTCCGGCGGTGAAAAGAAGCGCAACGAGATCCTCCAGCTCATGATGCTGGAGCCCAAGTACGCCATTCTCGACGAAACCGACTCCGGCCTGGACATCGACGCGCTCAAGATCGTTTCCCGTGGCGTGAACGCCATGCGCAGCGAGAACCGCGGCTTCCTCGTCATCACTCATTACCAGCGCCTGCTGAACTACATCCAACCCGACATCGTCCACGTCCTCAAAGACGGCCGCATCGTGAAGACCGGCGGCAAGGAGCTCTCCCTTGAGCTCGAAGAGCGTGGCTATGACTGGGTGACTGATGAGTCACTGGCTACTGCAGCTTAAGCGCACTGAAACCCGCCAAACTTTAACATTATGGTCACCGCCCCAGACAACGACATCTCCGACATCAAGGTCGACAGCGTCGGCGATTTCACTTTCCCCGAGCGCAACAAGTACGACTCCGGCTTCGGCATCACCGAGAAGACCGTCGATTTCATCGCCGATGTGAAGAATGATCCCGACTGGATTCGGGAGTTTCGGCACAAGGCGCTCAAGGTCTTCCAAGACAAGCCGATGCCGACGCATTGGGCCACCAAGGATCTGGAAAACATCAAGTTCGACGAATTCCGCTACTACCTCAGCGACGGCCAGAAGCCGAAACGCTCCTGGGACGATGTGCCTGAGGACGTGAAAAAGACCTTTGATCGCCTGGGCATTCCCGAGCAGGAACGCAAGTTCCTCGCGGGTGTGGAAGCGCAGTACGACTCCGAAGCCGCTTATTCGAACATCAAGGCTGCCGTCGAAGAGCAGGGCGTCATCTTTGTGAACAGCACCGAAGGGCTGCACAAACACCCCGAGATCTTCCGGAAGTGGTTTGGCAAGGTGATCCCGACGGGCGACAACAAATTCTCCGCGCTCAACAGCGCCGTGTTCTCCGGCGGTTCGTTCATCTACGTGCCGCCCGGCGTGAAGGTGAAGCACCCGCTACAGGCGTACTTCCGCATCAACAGCGAGCAGTTTGGCCAGTTTGAGCGCACGCTCATCATCGCCGACGAAGGCGCTGAAGTGATGTACATGGAAGGCTGCACTGCGCCGAAGTTTGAAACCGCCACACTGCACAGCGCGGTGGTGGAGCTTGTCGCCATGAAGGGCGCCAAGATCCAGTACGTGACCGTGCAGAACTGGAGCAGCAATGTCTTCAACCTCGTGACGAAGCGCGGCATCGCGCATGAAGACGCGGAAGTGCGCTGGATCGATTGCAACATTGGCAGTCGCCTCACCATGAAGTACCCTGGCGTCATCATGAAGGGCAAGCGCGCCCGTGGCGAAGTCATCAGCATCGCTCTGGCAAACAGCGGCCAGCATCAAGACACCGGAGCCAAGATGGTCCACGCCGCCGATGACACGACGAGCAACGTCATCTCCAAGTCCATCTCCATCGGTCAGGGCCGCAGCACGTATCGCGGTCTGGTTCACATCCCAAAGCACCTCAAGGGCTGCAAGAACAACACGGAGTGCGATGCGCTGCTGATCAACAGCAACAGCCACACGGACACCTACCCCGCCATCAGCGTGCGGGGCAACCAGCACTCAACGCAGCATGAGGCGAGCGTCAGCCAGGTGAGCGCGGATCAGATTTTCTACCTCATGCAGCGCGGCCTCACCGAGGCTGAAGCCATGAGCTTGTCTGTGAACGGCTTCATCAATGACCTCGTGAAGGAATTCCCGATGGAATACAGCGTGGAATTGAAGCGCCTCATCGACCTCGAAATGGAAGGCAGCGTGGGCTAGCGCCAGCATGACGAAATAAAAATGACGAACAACGAACATCAACGAATCCCAGCTGCGGGATGCCCGACTTTGTCACGGTACTCTGGAGTATTCCATCCTGCCGGACCTTTCCGCATGCCTGTGATCGCCCGAAAGCGCCGGAGGGCCGGCGCACTCCGAAACGCTGTCGCGGCTTTTATCACACCCGCGCGGTTGGCTTCGTTGTGTTCCAAAGATGCCGCCCGCCATTAACCACTGACTTTTCACCTCTCACTTCCCTTCGATGTCTGCCACGCTCCTCGCTCCCACATCCCCCTCCATGCCCGCCGAAGCCACTCCTGATCAGCCCGCTCCTTCCGGCCTCGAAATCACCGTGCCTGTGCGCGATGAAAAATCCGCCCCCGGCTGGTTCCTTGCACGCTCCGAAGCAGCCTGGGCTGAATTCCAGACGCTGCCGATGCCCGGCATCAAGGACGAGAACTGGCGCTACTCCAGCTCGAAGAAAATTGAGCTCGCCGATCACACGCCAGCCAACGCACCCACGGCGGCGAACACCGCTGCTGCTCTCGCGGCCACGGAAGGACTGAAGGAACGTGCCGCACGCTTTGTGTTCGTGAACGACGTGCTCGTCGAGTCTGATACGGCCAATCTGCCTACCGGTGTGGTTTGCGTGACCTTTGCGGATGCGCTGCGGGATCACAGCGAGGTGCTGAAGGAGCACTTCATGCAGCGTGAGATGACGCTGGGGTCGGCGAAGTTTGCGGCCCTGCACCTCGCGCACGTGAAAGCAGGTGCAGTCATCATTGTGCCGAAAAATGTAGCGATTGAGAAGCCGGTCGAAATTTTCCATTGGGTGGTCGGCGATCATGCCGCCATCTTCCCGCACACGCTTATCGTCACCGGTGACAATGCCGAGGTCAGCGTGGTCGATCATTACCGCAGCCTCGAAGGTGAAGGCGGACTCAGCATCGCCATCGCCGATCTCGTCGGTGGTCGTGGCAGCAAGATCACCTATGCCGCCTGCCAGGAGCTGGCGGATGATGCGCAGGCGCTGCATCTTTCCAGCATCGTGGCCGGACGTGATTCCGCCATCAAGAGCTTCCAGGTGCAGCTGGGCGCGAGTTTCAGCCGCAGCGAAAGCGTGAGCGATCTCATCGGCGAAGGCTCCCGCAGCGACATGCTCAGCGTCTCCCTGCCCATCGGCGAGCAGGTCGTGGATCAGCGCACACTGCAGAATCACAAGGCTCCGCACGCGAGCAGCGACCTGCTGTACAAGAACGCCCTCTACGGCAAATCGCGCAGCATTTTCAGCGGTCTCATCACCGTGGATGAAGGCGCGCATTACACCGACGCCTACCAGACCTGCCGCAACCTGCTGAACAGCAACGAAGCCGAGGCGACGAGCCTGCCCGGACTCGAAATCAGCGCCGACCAGGTCAAGTGCAGCCATGGTGCCACCAGCGGCCCCATCAGCGACGAGGAGCTCTTTTATCTCAAAGCCCGCGGCATCAGCGACAGCGAAAGCCGCAAGCTCATCATCGAAGGCTTCCTGGCCGGTGTCATCGAACGCTTTGGCAATGGCGAACTGCTCGACACCCTGGTGGCCCGCATCGACGAGAAGCTGGAGCGCGCGGTCTGATTCACGTTCCTGCGCTGCCTCAAACGCGATCCAGCGCAGGGATCACCCCGACTGAAAGATCCACCGGGCAGTTGGTCACGCTCGTCGTGAGACGCTCCCACATGTACTGCACGGCCTGGGCCAGCAGTTGCACGTCCACGCGAGCATCATGGCGCTTCACGCCTTTGCTGGACACGCCTACGCGGCCCAGAACCGCGTCCAAACCATGGCCACCTTTGCCGCCCCAGATTTTGCGGGAGAAATCACGTGAATCGAGGGCGCTCGTTTCGCGCACCGGAATGCCGTGGCGTTTGCAGTTCTCCGCGATGAAACGCATGTCAAAACGAATGCCATTGTGGGCGATGAGCGTCGCATCATGACCGACGAAGCGGGAGAACTCCATCAGCACATCCACGGGATGGGGAGCGTCCGCGACCTGCGCCTGGGTGATTCCGGTCAACTTCGTGATGAAGGACGGAATGCGATTTTCCGGCCGCACATAGCTATCGAAGTATTCCCCCTCGTTCCATTTGCCGTTCTTCACCTTCATGGCTGCGATCTGGATGATCTCGTGCTGGGAAGGTAACAGGCCGGTGGTTTCGAGGTCGAAGATGATGAGGTTCATGAATGCGGGCGGAACACGCTGTCGCATCCCAGCCCTTCGTTGCGGCCATAGCAGGCTGATTGCAAGGCATTAAACGTACACCCGAGGCACGCGGGAGTTGATATTGGTCAGCACTTCATAGGGAATGGTGCCCGCCCAATCCGCCACGTCCTGAGCGGATATGCCATCACCAATGAGAGTCACGGCGTCGCCATTGTAGGCGGTGCCCCACTCCAGATTGACCATGAACTGATCCATGCACACACGGCCGGCAATCGGGTGGCGCTGACCGCGAATGACCACTTGTCCGCGATTGGACAGCGCCCGAAAATAACCATCGCCATAGCCGACGGGCACGGTGACGACGCGCACCGGGTGATCGCTCTGCCAGGTACCACCGTAACTGACGGAACTGCCGGGCTGCACGACTTTGAAATACACCACCTGAGACTTCCAGCTCAGCGCCGGCTGCAACGTGACGGTATGCGGCACCTCCTTTGAAGGATAGACGCCATAGAGCATGATGCCCGGACGGACGAGGTCGAGGTGGCTCTCTGGAAGCTGCAGGATGCCGCCGGAATTGGCGATGTGGCGCTGGGGGGGCTGCAGTCCGCGCTTTGGATAAAACTCCAGCACTTCAAGAAAGCGTGCGAGCTGCTCCTTGGCTGAGGCGAGGTCAGCGGCGTCTGAATTGGCAAAATGCGAGTAAATGCCGGCGACCTCCACATTCGTGAAGCTTAAACTGGCCTCCAGAAGCTTCTCCGCGTTGTACCAATGCACGCCGATGCGCTCCATGCCGGTGTCGATCTTCAGATGCACGCGCGCCTTCGTTTTCACTGCTGCGGCGGCTTCATCAATCTGGCGCAGTTTGTCGATGGAGGACGCTGCCATCATCAAATCATGCGCGATGAAATGGGGGATCTGCCGCGTGGCTACACCGCCAAAGACGAGAATGGGCAGCGTGATGCCGGCCTGACGCAGCACGATGGCTTCTTCCAGCAGCGCCACGCCCAGGCAGGGCGCGCCATGATTCATCAAGTGCCGCGCCACCTCGACGATGCCATGGCCGTAGGCATTCGCCTTCACCACGGGCATGACGGACGCCGTGCCCACATGCGCACGGATGGCGTCGTAGTTCTGCGCAATGGCACCGAGGCTGACCTCGACGTGGGCTGGGCGGATGGCGTCGGTTGGATTCAAGTGGGGCACACTCGACTAGCCCATGATCGCTTTCAACTTCGCTGACACTTCGGCAAAGGCTTCGTCGCTCAGCGCCGGGGTGGCGGCTGCGGCCAGAGGCAGGCCCTCTTCAGGCAGGGTGATCCAGGAGCGGCAGCCGCCGTAGCTCTTCGCATAGGGGAAGTGCCAGTTTTGCGGAAGCTTGTAGGCACGGACGAGAGCGACATGCAGGCAGGTCTCATCGTCATAGATGAAGCGATCCTTTACCACATCCTCGTTCCAGATGTGCAGAGGCGCCAGCGCGGCCACTTTGTCCCAGTCCGTGACTTTCCAGACCTGCTCCAGCGTGGCGCAGCCGTCGATGTCGACGGTGGTGCGTTCCTCTTCGGGCGGGAAGTCGCGCTGGGTGTTTTCGGGCACCCAGCTGAGTTTTTCGGCCTGATTGTGGAACCAGGTTGGGAAGAGGAAGAACTGCCGGTGCTTCCACTCAAAGCCGCCGCGGCCTTCGTGGATGCCGCCTTTGCGCAAAATGATGCTGAGCCGGCCCTGCGCGAGGGCATCACAGACGAAGGACCATTCTTTAAATCCGGTGGGGGTGGTGAAATCAGGCATGATAGAGGGTTACGTAAGCGGAGCAGCGGCGAGAGCAAGCAGGAGCAAAAAACGAAGTCTGAATGACAAATGACGAGGTCATACTTCGGTCATCAGATAACCACATCTGGCTCCAGTTCCCGCACGCGCTGCACCGCCACTGCCAGGTCCACTGCTTCCCCGCTCTCCACCACCCAGTGGGCAGCGATCAGCGCCGATCTTTGCAAGCCCAGCTGGCAATGCACAAACACGCGCCTCCCCAGCGCCCGCTGCTCACGGATAAAACCCAGGGCGGCCTCAATCTGCTCGAGCTTCAGTGGAACCAGATCCAGCAGCGGAAGGTTCACATAAAACGCCCGCTCTCGAAATGCCGTCGGTGCATTCGTTTCCGCCGTCAGATCCAGCACCGCTAGATCACCCCGCCCTTCCGCCCTTACCATCGCCTCCGCCTCCTTGCCCGTCACCCGCCGTCCAAAGCACACCCCCGGCGTCACCTCACACCAGCCCGGCTTCCGCTTCAGCCACCTCTTCTGCACCCAGCCCCGCACCAGCAGGATCGGCAGCAGACACCATTCGGCGGAGGGAGACAGGGTGCCGTTCTCCTTGCCCAAAAGACGCGACAGCCCGGTGGCATACGCCAGCGCCACGATTCCGCACGCCACCGCTGGCCACACAAAGCCGATCCACGCGAACCCCAGCGCCCCGAACACCATCGCGCCCGCTCCATAACGCACCGCATATTTCTTCGAGGGATTCCGCGTCCCCATCTGCCTCGGGTCAGGGATCAGGGCCGCCACCACCCAGCCCATGATAAATCCGCCCGCCACATCAATGAGGTGATGCTGCCACACCAGCAGCGTGGAAAGACCGATCAGGATGAACCACACCTTCACCGCCGTGCGCAGGTGTCCTGTGAGACGAGCCCCATAAAACACCCACACAATCGACCGCAGACTGATGTGCAGCGATGGAGCCAGATTGTAGGGCAGGTCATTGAAATACAGCGCGTGGAAAAACGGCGCCGTCCATCCGCTCGGCTCCGGCCTCGGCAGCCCCAGCTTCAGCGGAAACAGCAGGAAAAACACCCCGCTGAGAATCGTCACCGCCATCAGGCGCTTCGTCAGCAGATTCAGCTCCGTCTTGCTTCCGCATAGAAAAAACGCCCCGCAGAAAAAGAAGTCCAACGACCAGTAGGGCACCACCAGTTCCTTGACGAACGGGATGCTCCGCTCCCATTCAAACATCATCGTCGGCACATCCCCCCGCGTGTGCGTGAACAGGTTGCAGCCGCTGTACACAATCACAAACGTCGCCCCCGCCAGCGCGAGCCGCCACATCGCCGGCCATGCAAGTCCAGCTTCACGCGGGGTTCGGTTCGGCAGGTTTTGCATCAGCATGATTGCAGCCATTGATATGATTTCATAGCGCGCAGATTTTTTCCCGGTCCTGGCTTCTCCATCACGCACCGCTCTTCGGTTTCCTCGCCAAACTCACCGTGAAGATACCGAAGTCATTCACCCACTGCTTCTCTTTCTTGAAGCCTGCAGCCTCCACCAGCGCATCCATCTCCCCCTGCGGACGTCGGCGCATGACCCAGAACTGCCCATCCCGATTCGTCAGCGTCCGCGCGATCATCTCCACCTGCGGATGCCATGGCTGCCCCGTGTAGATCAGCCAGCCACCATCATTCACCGCCTTGAAGAGGCCGCGCAAAGAGCGCTGCAGCTTTTCGTTCTCTGGAAACAGCTCGTAAAGACCTGACACCACCGCCACCGATGGCTTCGGTTCCACACTCGCCAGCGAGTTCTCATCAAAGGCATCGCCCTTCAGATGCGTGATCCGCTCCTGCAGTCCCTTCTCGCGCGCCGTCGCACGGCCTGCATCCAGCGCTGACTCGCTCCAGTCCCGGCACAGCACCTTTAGATCAAAGCCAAATTCCTGGTCCTCCAGCGCATCCAGCAGATAACGCCCAGCGCCCCCTGCGATGTCCATGAGCTGCAGCGGCATGCCGGACTCACGCACTTGTTTGAGCGCATGCTTCAGTGCCTGGTTCATGCACGCCCGCCGCTGGCGGATGCCACGCCAGCCGATCGCATCCAGATAACCACGGTCAATGAGCTTGCCAATGCCCAGTCCACCGTTCGCCTTGTTCTTGTACACATAGTCGAGGGATTCCCCTGAATCGAACCCCGTCGCATGGCCGATGCGGATCCCCTCGCTCAGCTTGCCCAGCGTGCCCAGGCCGATGCGCTGAATCAAAAACGACAGCCCGCGCAGGGAGGGAGAGGGCAGCGGTTTCTTCAGCATCGCAAATTCCGCGTTCGTCACCGGATGGGACAAGTCGGCCTCCAGCCGGGGTGGCGTGAAGTTCGCAATGCAGCGCTCTGCAAAACGCTTGATAGCCCCACACACCTCATCCCGGCACACATCGTGGAAGATCGCATGTCGCGCGCCCTTTAACGTCAGGTGGGTCTTCTGGTCGCTGCCATAGTTCTCGTACAACTGGTCTGCCGCCTCACGTTTCACCACCTTGTCAGCTCCGGCGGAGAACATCAGCAGCGGCCGGTCCATCACCTCCGCATCACTGATCACACGCTTCGCGGTGTCGAAGAGGTCCACCAGAATCTTTGCCGAGATGTCCTTCGAAATGAGAGTGTCCGCATCATACACCGCCGCCGCTCCTGCGTCTCGAGTCAGCCATGATCCACGCACGTAGCTTTTGATCGTCGCATCCGCCTTCAACTTCTGCAGCAGCCGGATGCCGGTCAATGCACCGGCCACAATCAGATTCACCTCCAGCGCGGGCGTCGCCAAAACCAGGCCAGCAATCCGTGGCGCGAAATCATGCACCCATGCCGCCCCCACCACACCGCCCACGCTGTGCGCCACCACCACCGTCCGCTCCAGCACCAGCCCATGCGTCTTCTGCAGGTGATGAAAAAACGAGTCCAGATCCCGCACATACTCCATGAATCCCGCAGCATGCCCGCGCCTTCCAGGTGACTGTCCATGCCCACGCGCCTCCCACGCATAGATCGCTGTGTCCGGCATCACCAGATGCGGCACCACCGTGTCCCACCGGTCAGCATGCTCATGCCCGCGGTGCAGCAGCACCAGCGCCTTTGAAGCCCCCGCCACGTTCCACGTCTTATAGTGCAGCACCAGCCCGTCATCCGTCGTGAATTGCAGTCGTTCAGAGTTCATGCGTCGCTCATCCTTTCGGGTTTTTTTGGTTCAAGGCCTTTGCGAGATGCGCCGTGCGCCGCCAGCAAGTGATCACGATGCCAGCGTTCACAATCACAAGACACCACAGCATAAGCGGCGGTGCTTTCACATTCATAATATCGATAGTCATCATCGATAGGCAGCCTACCGTCACGGCAAACATGCGGTGTGGCTTCGCCATCGGCCCGCAGAAATCATGCCTCCCGCCCCTCAAGCTCGCACCCAGCGCGCGGATGTAAGCTGTTAGGATAGCACCGCCCATCGCCGCCCAGCCCAGCGCGATGCCCCAGTCTGTGCCCACCGCATATCCGAGTGGCACCAAGATAAACGCATCATCAATCCGGTCGGGAATCTCATTGAACAGATCCCCCGTCACGGACTTCAGGCCGCCCTCCACCGCCAGCAGCCCGTCCATCATGTTGCAGAAAAGCCGCAGCTGAATCCCCGCCGCTGCCACGAGCCACCATGCCCACGCATGCGCGCTCTGCGGCACCATCAACGCCGCTCCACCGGCCACCGCTGCACACACGATGCCCAGCAGCGAGACCCCATTGGGCGTCAGCCCCGCCTTCAGCATCCATCGCGAGAAAAACCCCGCCCACGCCGTCGTGCGTGACTTAAGCGGACGCCGAGCGGCAGAGTCATCGATCATGGTACTCATGCAACAGCACGCCACGAGCCCCCGCAAGTGCCCGATTGATGTTGTCCTACTGTCTGCCGCATAAACCCACCACTCCCGCACGTATAGTCGTAGCAAGCCAGTTCTCCAGACATGTCCTTCCTTACCAATCCCACCGGTGCCTGCACCCGCATCAGCCGCCGCCAGCTGCTTTCTGCTGGTGGGTTGGGGATGTTTGGGCTGACGATGCCGCGATTCCTGCAAGGTGCGGAGAACCAGGGGATCGAGAAACTCGTGGCACGCGCCAAGTCGGTGATTTTTTGCTTTCAGTGGGGCGGGCCGAGCCATCTGGAGACTTTTGACATGAAGCCCGATGCGCCTGAGGGCATCCGGGGTTTCCATAAGCCGATCAAATCGAGCGCCGATGGCATCTGGGTCTCTGAGAAGCTGCCGAAGACGGCGAAGGTGATGGACAAGGTGACGCTGGTGCGGTCCGTGCATCACACGATGAAGAATCACAACAGCGCGGGCTATTACGCGCTGAGCGGCCATGCGCCGCCGAGTGATGACCAGCGTCTGAAAGATTCGCCGGATCTATTTCCGGCCTATTCGTCCGTGGTGGACAAGATCGCTCCGCTCAAGGGCGAAATCCCGACCGCGGCCACTTTCCCTTACATCGTGAGCGATGGCTCCCTGACGCCTGGGCAACGGGCGAGCTTTCTAGGCAAGGAGCATGATCCGTTCATCGTGCTGCGTGATCCGAGTGCGCCGGGCTTTGCGCTGCCCGAACTGAGCCTGCCCAGCGGGGTGAGCTTTGAGCGATTGAACGCACGGCGTGAGCTGCAAAAGCTGGTCGATTCCCAGACGCGGCTGCTGGATTACTCCGCCGAGGCACGGGGCATCGAAAGCTACTATGACAAGGCCTTGTCGATGCTGCACAGCGAGAAGCTGCGTGCCGCTTTTGATCTCACCAAGGAGCCGGACAAAGTGCGCGATGGCTACGGGCGGTCGCCTTATGGCCAGAGTTTGCTGCTGGCGCGGCGTTTGGTGGAGGCAGGGGTGAAATTTGTGACGGTGAATTTTTCCCAGGGTATCGGCGGGCAGAGCACCACCGAGGGCGGGTGGGACACGCATGGCTTCAATGACACGCGCATGTTCCCAATCATCGAGAAATACCATATGCCCATCACGGAGCAGACACTTCCGACGTTTTTGACCGATCTCGATGAGCGCGGCCTGCTGGATGAGACGCTGGTGGTATGGGTGGGTGAGTTTGGCCGCACGCCGAAGATCAACAAGAACGTCTCCCGCGATCACTGGCCGCAATGCTACACCGCCCTCCTGGCAGGCGGTGGCGTGAAGCGCGGCTATGTGCATGGCGCGTCTGACAAAAATGGAGAGCATCCTGCGGACAAACCCGTGAAGCCGGATGATCTGGCCGCCACGATGTATCACCTGCTGGGCATTCAGCCGGACACGGAGGTTCGTGACGTGGTCAACCGCCCCGTGCCCATCAGCTACGGCAAAGTCATCCAGGAAATCATCGCATGAAGACACTGCTCGCCACACTCTGCCTGCTGGTTGCCACCAGCCTGTCTGCCAAGGATCTTGGCACGAATCCAGTCTTCAAAAACTACATCGGCACCTGGAAGGCTGCGGGCGAACTGAAGGGCGAGAACAATGTCCTCGACATCAAGGAGGAATGGACCGGCGCTGCGGAAGGCGACAATTCCTTTGTGGTCAAAGGGACGCGCACGATCAATGGCGACACGCAGCCATTCCAATGGACGATCACTTACAACGAAGGTGCGGACAGCTACGAGGCCATTCTGTTCGGAGCGGAAGGTTCGCAGACTATCCGGTTTGAAGGCCATGTGTCGGAGGTCAATCTCACGTTTGAACTCAAGGCCGTCACAGGCAGCGGCGAAAGCAGCATCACCATCAACGAAGCATTCGCAGGCGATGCCAAAGATGTCATCGAAAGCAAAGTCACCTTTACGGGAGACACCGGACAGACCACCCTGCAAGGCGTGATCAAGCACCAGAAAGAAAAACTACCGTAGTGAACATCACCGACTGGAATCAGGCCTATCAAGATAACTTCACGCCATGGGACAAAGGTCTGCCATCACCACCGCTGGTGGAATGGGTGGCCAAAAACCAGATCTCAGGTAGGGTGCTCGTGCCTGGCTGCGGTGTAGGCCACGATGTGGCGCATCTGGTGTCATGCGGCATCGACGCCTATGGACTCGACATCGCGCCTGCTGCCGTAGCACGCGCCAAGGAGCGCTACCCTGATCTGGCGGAGCGCTTTGTGTGCGCGGATCTGTTTGAGTTCCGTGGCCAGTATGACGCCATCGTGGAGCACACCTGCCTGTGTGCCCTGCCGCCGGAATGGCGCACGAAGTATCGGGATGCGGTGGTTTCCTTGTTAAAACCGAGCGGACTGCTGGTGGGGGTGTTCTTCATCAATCCTGAAATGGATCCTGGGGAAACTGGGCCTCCCTTCGGCATTTCGCCGGATGAACTCACCACCTTGTTTGCTGAGCGCTTTCATGTCGTGGAAAGTCATGTGCCTGCGGTGGCCTATCCGGGACGCGAAGGCCGCGAAAATCTAAGCGTGCTGCGGCTTACTTCGGCTTGATCTCGCCAGACAAGGGTGCCGCAGGATGCTGCAGGCGCCGGGTGATGAAATCCTGCGGAACGAGCTGTTTCACAGTGCCCGCAATGATGTTCTCAATGCCAGAGCCAAAACGAGTCGGACGGCCATAGTAGATCATTGCTCCGGCACCTTCGTAGCCGCCTTCCTCCCAGACCCGCTGAGAGGGAATGTAGCAGGGCACGTCATTGGTGTAGCTGTTGACCCAGGTGCGGGCGGGATCGAATTCGTTCTTGAAGCGCAGGCTGTAATCCACAACCACCTCGCCGGGCAGATTGATGGTGAGCAGGTCGTTGCCGTAATTCCAGACCTGGACGGTATAAGGGAGAGCAGGGGAAATTTTCTCACCGCGTTCGAGCATGGCGAGATGCTGCCGGGCATGATAGGCCGTCCATTTGTTGGGGTCAGCGGCTTTGGCCCGCCACTCTTCCACCGTAGGCAGCTTGTCGAACGGCAGCATCACCTCCCGCTGGGCACAGTTGAGCGGGCCGTTCAAAGACTGCATGGGGCCGTTGATAAGACGCACGATTTCTTTGGCAATGCTGACACCGTGATTCATGGCGAAACGGCTTTCCTTGCGTGGGTAAGGGTTCTGGTCTGCACCACAGCCAATGGCGATCAGGCAGACAGAGCCAGGGAAGCGCAATTCAAGCTCTTCATGCGCCAGCCCCGCCCAATCGCCATGAATTTCGTCAATACCGAGCGTCGTGCAGTGACAGGCGTAGCTGGCATGTGTGGCGATGAGCTTTTTCCCATCGGCAGATCTGACGCATAGGACTGGCAGGGCACGATCGCTCGGCCCGCTGAAATTTTGGGCATTCTGGAACCCGGCGTCTGTTTTCAACCTGCGGTTGAAGGCGAAATAGGCCCTGCCCACACTCCATTCGAGCTTGGCGGGCACCATTTTGTCCAAGGCCTGACTTATGATGCTGACGATGTGAGAGGTCAGATCCTCGGTATAGCGATCAATGTGCTTTGCCTGATCTGCAGCCAGATCTTCGCCGAAGAGAAAAGGCAGCACCCCCTTGAGCATCGGCGCACAATGAGTGTGCGTTGAATGCAGGGCGAAGCGCTCGTCAGCAATGATCCTGCCACCGGTGGCAAGCCGTTTGAGCACCTCGCCACGGACAGACGCGGGCACACCGCAGTTATCGACACTGACAATGACCGCAGGTGCATCATCCTTCCACTGCAGTGCGAGAGCATTGGCATGGAGCCGCTGCGCCACCTTGGCAGTCTCTGCCGTGCGGCTGCCATAACCACTCAAACGAACCGGATAGTCAGGCGTGATGTCGACATCCACGGCACCCGCCTTCCAAGGCGGTGCGGTTTGTGCCAGCAACGGCACCTGGAGGAGCAAGAATATCGGGAGGATGATTCGTCGCATTTGTTCGATTATGAACAAATGCGACGAATGCTTACAAGACTAAACCTAAATATAGCAAAAAATGCTACGCGTTGGCATTCGCATAATCGATAGCAGCACGACAGATTTCCCAGAAGCTGCCGGGCTCCATGCTGGCTCCGCCGACGAGGGCACCGTCCACATCCTTCTGGCTGATCAGCTCGGCCATGTTGCTAGGCTTCACACTGCCACCGTATTGAATGCGGATTTTGGCGGCCACGTCGTCCCCAAACAGTTCGCCGAGCACCTGACGCGTGTAAGCGTGGGCTTCCTGCGCCTGCTCGGGGCTGGCGGTGCGACCGGTGCCGATGGCCCAGACGGGTTCGTAAGCGATGACGCAGTCGGTGATGCGACGCGGTCCCACGTCCGCAAGGGATTCACGCAGCTGGCTGCCAAGCACCTGTTCGATCTGCCCATTGTCACGCTCAGCGAGTGTTTCGCCGATGCAAAGAATGGGATGGATGCGGGCTTCGAGGGCCGCAAGCACCTTGGCGTTCACGATGGCGTTGGTTTCCCCGTAGAGGCTGCGACGCTCGCTGTGTCCGAGGATGACGTGCTTGCAGCCGCATTCCTTGATCATGCGTGCGCTGATCTCCCCGGTGAAAGCACCTGCTGGCTGGGCGCTCATGTTTTGAGCGGCCAGTTCAACGCTCTGCTCACGTGCGTTAATGAGCACGTCCTGCGCTTTGGCCAGGCTGACGAAAGGCGGAGCCACGACGATTTGCACTGGAATTTTGTCCGGCACAAGACGGGCGAAGGCACGGAGGAAGTCATCCGTCTCCTGCGGTGTCATGTGCATTTTCCAGTTGGCGGCGATGATGGGTTTGCGGAAGGGAACGAAAGCCATGGGGATGTTTAATAAAGGGGTTGGTAGCTGAGGGGCGATTATTTGTCTTTCAAGCAGGCAACGCCGGGAAGGACTTTGCCTTCGAGGAGCTCGAGGGAGGCACCGCCGCCGGTGGAAATGAAGGTCATTTTGTCGCCGAGCTTGGCTTTCTTGACGGCTTTCACGCTGTCGCCACCGCCGATGATGGTCTTGGCGCTGGAATTGGCCGCGACTGCCTCAGCGACGTCAAAGGTGCCCTTGGAGCTTTCCTTGATCTCAAACACGCCCATCGGGCCGTTCCAGATGACGGTTTTGGCCTTGGCGATCTCGTCGGAGAAGAGTTTCACGGACTCAGGTCCGATATCGACGCCTTCCCAGCCGTCAGGGATGCTTTCACCTGCAGCTGTGAATTTGATGTTGCCGAGCTTCTTCGTGTCGAAGTCAAAGGAATCGGTGATCATCGCATCCACAGGGATGAGGATTTTCACACCGCGCTCCTTGGCCTTGTCGAGGGCGGCCTGTGCGATCGGCTCCCACTCGGGCTTGTAGAGGCTTTTGCCAATGGTGATGCCCTGGACGATTTTGCGGAAGGTGTAGGCCATGCCGCCGCCGATGATGATGGTGTCAGCCTTTTCAAGCAGGCGGTTGATGACGCCAATCTTGTCGTTCACCTTGGCGCCGCCGAGGATCACCACGAAGGGGCGCTCAGGGTTTTCGAGTTCGTCGTGCAGCCAGGTCAGTTCCTTCTCCATCAGGAGACCGGAAACGGCAGGCAGGTAATCAGCGATGCCTGCGGTGGAGCTGTGCGCACGGTGAGCGGAGCCGAAGGCGTCATTCACGAAGATTTCGGCGAGGTCCGCCATGCCTTTGGCCAGTGTGGCGTCATTCTTTTCTTCACCGGCATGGAAGCGGGTGTTTTCGAGCAGGAGCACGTCACCGTTGCCGAGGGCGAGCGCCTTGGCCTTCGCCTCTTCACCGACGCAGTCACTGGCGAAAGCAACCGGCTTGCCGATCAGGGCGCTCAGCGCTGGAGCCACGGGGGCGAGGCTCTGCTTGGGATCACGCTGGCCTTTCGGACGGCCCAGGTGGCTGGCGAGGATGATTTTGGCGCCTTTTTCGATCAGGAACTTGATGGTTGGAAGTGTCTCCTGAATGCGGGTGGCGTCGGTAATGACCATCTGGCCGTCTTTCTCATCGAGGGGCACGTTGAAATCGACGCGCACAAAAACGCGTTTTCCGGCGAGGTCGAGGTCACGAATGGTCTGCTTGGGCATGGTGTTTTTTGATGGGGGTAAACGGGCCGCAAGGCGGCATGGGGCCGGATTCCTAGCACAGAGCGTGCTCGTTGCGCATGGATTTTTTTGGAGGGCCGGGGGCGTTTTCCAAAAATAGGGTCAGAACCTACCGCTCATTCAAATCCAGCCGGTGGATTTCGAGCGGAAGCTCCTGCTCAAGGAATTCGATGAGGCTTTTCACCCGCTGCGGCAGGTGTTCGTGCGCGGCATGGGCGATTTGCAGATCGAGGGGGGCCAGATGCCAGTCGGGCAGCAGCTGCACCAGCCTTCCGGCATTGATGTCACGCGCCGCCATCCACTCCGGCAGAATCGTAAATCCGGCCCCTTCAATGGCGGCCTCACGCAAAGCGGTGACGGTGTCCAGCAGCATGGCGGGAGCGAGCTTGAGCTTTTTGACCTGCTTGGCCCGCTCCAGATCGACCCGGTCCCGTGAATAAAAGTGCGGCTGCAAAATCCCCAGCCAAGGCAGATGGTTCAGATCATCCGGACGGGCGGGCAGAGGGTGGTTTTTCAACAACGACGGTGCCGCAATGAGACGCCGGTTGAGCTGGGCGATCTTTCGGATGGCCACACGGCGGTCGGTGGGCGCACCGACCATGATGCCACAATCAAAGCCCTCTTTGATGAACTTGGTCGGACGATTGATCAGATGAAGTTCCGTGGTGACGTCAGGATGCAGCTTTTTAAACCGTGACAGAACGCGGGAGACGATCCACTGGCCCACATCGACCACGGAAACCATGCGCAGATGGCCGCGCAGGGAAAGACGTTCAGAACGCAGGCGGCTGCCCATGCGATCCGCCAGAGTGAGCAGCTCACGCGCGTCCGACAGCACGATCATTCCGGCCGTGGTGAGGCTCATCGTGTGGGTGTCACGGCGGATGAGCGGTGCACCCATCTGGGCCTCCAAAGCCGCCAGGTGCCTGCTGAGCGTGGGCTGGGCCATGCCGAGAACTTTGGCGGCCCGGGAGATGCTTCCCGTGTCGGCTATCTGCACAAATTCACGGACATGCTGGAGATCATTGAGGTTGGTCATTCATTTAGTGTATAAGCGATATGTCACTTATGCACTATTTTAGAGGCCTCATCGTACGTAAGTCTGACCATGCAATGCGCTTCGTTTTACCTGATTCCCCATATTCTCACCTGGCGGAATGCCATGGCTGGCCTGCTCGTGATGAGCTGCCTGACCTCCTGCAAACGCGGTGCCCAGGGCCCTGGCGGAGCTCAGCAGACTCCCACCCCCGAAGTCACCGTAGCCAAACCCATCGCCAAACGGCTCATGGACTGGGACGAATTCACCGGGAGGCTGACTGCGCGTGAGCGCGTGGAGATCCACTCGCGCGTCTCAGGCTACATCACCCAGGTCAGCTTCAAAGAAGGTACGGAGGTCAAGGCGGGAGACCTGCTGTTTACCATCGATCCACGCCCTTATGAGGCCATCGTCGAACGTGCCGAGGCCATGCTCGCCCAAGCCAAAACGACGGCTGAACTCGCCGGAGTCGAAGCCAAAAACGCCACGGCATTGCGTCAAGGGCAGGCGATCTCCGTGGAGGAATCGGAACGCCGCCTGAAAAGCGCCACGGGGGAGCTGGCCGGTGTCCGTGCGGCGGAGGCGGCCCTACGCGCCGCCAAGCTTGATCTCGAGTTCACCCAGATCCGCGCCCCTATCAGCGGACGCATCAGTGATGCGCGTGTGACCGAAGGGAATCTTGTGAGCGGCGGCACCCAAAACACCACGCTGCTGACCACCATTGTAGAGCTTGATCCCATTTACTGTGAGATCGAAGCCGACGAGCGTTCGGTGCTGAAATACCGACAGATGCACAAGCAGGGCGAGCGTGTGAGCGCGATGTTCGAACGGATCCCCGCCGAGATGTCACTCATCAACGAAGAAGGCTGGCCCCACAAAGGCCAGGTCGATTTCGTGGACAATCAGCTCAATCCCGCCACCGGCACCATTCGTGCCCGTGCCGTGTTTCCGAACACCGACCGTCTGATGGCGCCCGGCTTCTTCGCCAAGGTGCGCATTCCCGGCAGCGGTGAATATGACGGCGTGCTCATTCGTGATTCCGCCGTGGGCGATGATCAGGGCAGCAGCTTCGTCTGGGTGCTCGATGCAGAAGACAAAGCCGTCTATCGCCCCATCACTCTTGGCCCCCTGCTCGATGGACTGCGTGTGGTGCGCAGCGGCCTGAAGGCGGACGATCGCGTGGTCGTGCTCGGCCTCATGAGCGTGCGCAATGGCGGCAAAGTGAAGGCGACACCGACGGACATGCTGCCAGTGGCGGCCACCAAGTAACACCTCATGAATTTCGCCCGCTTTTTCGTGGATCGGCCCATCTTCGCGGCCGTCTTGAGCATTGTCATCACAATGCTGGGTGGCCTCGCCTACGTGTCGCTGCCCATCGCTCAATATCCCGAGGTCATTCCGCCCACGGTGGTGGTTTCGGCGGCTTATCCCGGCGCGGATGCCCGCACGCTGGCCGAGACCGTTTCCACGCCGCTGGAGCAGGAAATCAACGGCGTCGAAAACATGCTGTACTTGTCATCCTCCTCCACGAGTGACGGCAAGGTGCAGATCACCGTCACCTTCCGACTCGGCACCGATCTCGACCAGGCGCAGGTGCTGGTGCAGAACCGCGTGAACGCCACCATCTCACGCCTGCCCGAGGAGGTGCGCCGTCTGGGAGTCATGGTCAACAAGCGCTCGCCTGACCTCACACTGGCCGTGCAGTTCTTCAGTCCGGACGGCTCACGTGAAGTCGCGTATCTCAGCAACTACGTCACGCTGCAGATTCAAAACGAAATCGCCCGAATTCCCGGGGTGGCGGAGGCGTCCTCTCTCGGTGGGCTTGATTACTCGATGCGGGTCTGGCTTGATCCTGAAAAGATCGCCGGCCTGGGTCTGACTGCAGGTGACATTGTGCGCGCGATTCGTGAGCAAAACGTGCAGGTCGCCGCCGGATCACTCGGCCAGCCGCCTGCTGCCACAGGTTCGGAATTTCAATACACCCTGACTGCGCCCGGACGACTGAAGAAGGCGGCGGAGTTTGGTGACATCGTGCTCAAAACTGGCAAGCAGGGAGATGTGGTGCGGCTGGCCAATGTGGCCCGCATCGAACTCGGCTCACGCGACTATTCCAGCCGCACCTACATGGATGGCTACAATGCCGTCTCACTCCGCGTGTTCCAGCTTCCTGGCAGCAACGCCATTGAAACCGCCGATGCTGTTTACAAACGGCTCGCACAGCTCAAGGAGCGCTTTCCTCCGGGCGTGGATTACAAAATCAACTACGACACCACGAAGTTCGTCCGCGCCTCGATCTCCTCGGTGCTGCACACGCTGATGGAGGCCGTCCTTCTCGTTGTGCTCGTCGTCATCATCTTCCTGCAAAACTGGCGCGCCTCCTTGATCCCGCTGCTGGCGGTTCCCGTTTCACTCATCGGCACGCTGGCGGTGATGCAGTGGCTGGGGTTCTCGCTCAACAATCTCTCCCTCTTCGGCTTGGTGCTCGCCATCGGCATTGTCGTCGATGACGCCATCGTCGTGGTTGAAAACGTCGAGCGCAACATTGCCAAGGGACTCGCCCCTCATGAGGCGGCCGTGCGTGCGATGAACGAAGTGAGCGGTGCCGTCATCGCCGTGGCACTGGTGCTCTGCGCCGTGTTTGTGCCGACAGGATTCATCAGCGGCATCACCGGCCAGTTTTACCGGCAGTTTGCGCTTACCATCGCGGTTTCCACCGTCATCTCGGCCTTTAATTCGCTCACCCTCAGTCCCGCGCTCTGCGCCATCCTGCTGCAGCCGCACGGTGCACCGCCGGATTGGTTCAGCCGTGTCTTGAACTTCCTGTTTGGCTGGTTCTTCCGGGGTTTCAACCGTGTGTTCCAATTCGGCTCCGATCTTTATGCCGGGCTGGTCGGCAAACTCATTCGTCTGGCCGTGCTGGTGCTCATCGGTTATGCCGCCTTGATCGGACTCGCTGGCAAGCTGTTCCAGGATGTGCCGGCCGGCTTCATTCCCTCCCAGGACATGGGCTATGCCATCGTGCTGGTGCAGCTGCCGGACGGCGCAGCCTTCGAGCGTACCGACGCCGTGGTGCGCCGCATGGACGCCATGGCACGTGAGATCCCCGGGATCGCGCACACCTTTGCGATCTCCGGTTATTCCTCCGTGCTGCAGGCCAACCAGCCCAACGTCGGCGCCGCCTTCCTGGTCTTCGATTCATTCGACAAACGTCACGATCCCGAAGTCAAGGGTGACGGGTTGCTGGCCGTCATCCGCAAAAAATTCTCCACCATTCAAGAGGGCCGGGTGCTGGTGCTGCCCCCGCCACCTTTGCGGGGTCTGGGCAATGCCGGCGGCTTCAAAATCCAGGTGCAGGATCTCAATAACGCCGGTCTGCCGGCGCTTGAAGCCGCCACCCAGAAACTACTGGCCGCAGCCCAGCAGGAGCCTGGATTGATTTCTCTCATCACCGGCTTCCGCGCGAAGAGCCCGCAGTTCAAACTCGAAATCAACCGTGCGCAGGCGAAAACCATGGGAGTCTCCCTGGCTGATCTGAACGAAGCGCTGCAGGTGTACCTTGGCTCAGTCTATGTAAATGATTTCAATCTTTTTGGCCGCACCTATCAGGTCACCGCACAGGCTGAACCGGCCTACCGCAAAGACCCGACGGACGTTGGCCGCATCAAGATTCGCAACCAGGCTGGTGAAATGGTGCCGCTCGCCGCTCTCGTCAAAGTCATCAAGACCGGTGGTGCGGACCGCGTGCAGCGCTACAACCTCTACTACTCCGCCGACATCAACGGCAACACGCTGCCGGGCGTCAGCTCCGGCCAGATGATCGAAAAGATCGAGCGTCTGGCCAAAGACAATCTGCCGGTGGGTTTTGCCATCGAGTGGACGGATCTCACCTATCAGCAGATCCTCGCCGGAGACACGCTCATCTACATCTTCCCGCTCTGCGTGATCTTTGTCTTCCTGGTGCTCTCCGCGCAGTATGAGAGCTGGAGCATGCCGATGGCCATCATCCTGATCGTGCCCATGTGTCTGCTCTCCGCCATCGGCGGCGTGTGGCTGCGGGCGCAGGACAACAACATCTTCACGCAGATCGGCCTGGTGGTGCTCGTCGGCCTCGCGGCCAAGAACGCCATCCTCATCGTCGAATTCGCCAAGCAGCTGCAGGACCAGGGCATGGACCGGGTGCATGCCGCAATCGAGGCCTGCCGCCTGCGCCTGCGCCCCATCTTGATGACCAGCTTTGCCTTCATTCTCGGCGTGCTGCCGCTCGTGCTCGCCACGGGTGCAGGTGCGGAAATGCGTCAGGCGCTTGGCACGGCGGTGTTCTTTGGCATGATCGGTGTCACCATCTTCGGCCTGCTCTTCACGCCTGTGTTTTATGTCATCCTCCGCGCCTTCGTCGAACGCCGTGAACAACGCCGCTCAGCCGCAACCTCCCCTACGCTTCATGAAGCCCATTAATTCCCTGCTGCTCATCACTTGCGTGGTTTCCAGCTGCAATGTGGGTCCGAGTTTCGTCAAGCCGCAGCCCAAGATGCCAGCCGACTTCGCCTCACGGGCGAATGCGGCGCATGCTGCCGAGGTGGATGCCACCTGGTGGCGCAAGCTCAATGACAGCACGCTGAATGAGCTGGTGGCCCAGGCTGACGCCCAGAACAAGGACATCGCAGCCGCACGCTCACGCCTGCTCGAAGCCCGTGCCCTGTGGCGTGAGTCGCGCTTCAACTACGCCCCCACTGTCACTTTCGGCTCCACCTACGACAGCGTGCGGAATGGAGCCACCTCCTTCTCGGGTCTGCGCACGCGTGATTACGAGTTGTACCGAACCGGCTTTGACGCTGACTGGGAGCTTGATTTTTTTGGGCGCATCCGCAACTCCGTCAAAGCCGCCAAGGCCAACTCAAGCGCCATGGATGCCAACCTGCATGACCTGCTGATTTCTCTGCAGTCCGAGATTGCCATCAACTACCTGGAACTGCGCGGGGCCCAGGCCCAGCTCACGGTGGCGAATGAGAACGCAGGCAATCAGTCCGACGCCCTGAACATCGCCGAGGCATCCCTCAAAGGGGGCCGTGGCACGCAGCTGGATGTCGCCCGGGCCAACGCTCTCTGGAACGCCACGCTGGCGCAAATCCCCACGCATCAGGAAAACATCGCCAAGTCCATCCATCGCATCGCCGTCTTGTGCGGACAAAACCCCTCTGAGCTCCGCCCCCGGCTGCAAAGCATCAAAAAGCAGCCCTCCGCGCCGGCACGGATCGGCATCGTCAAACCTGAAGAGCTGCTGCGTCGACGCCCGGACATTCGTGTCGCTGAAGACATTCTGGCGGCTGAAACCGCCCGGATTGGCGTGGCCGTCGCGGATTTGTTTCCACGGGTCACCTTCAGCGGCCGCATCGACCTGGAGGCATCCACGCTGAGCTCCCTGACTGGCCGCAATTCGGATGGCTTTACTCTGGGTCCGCGCATTACCTGGGCCGCCTTCAATCTCGGCCGCGTGCGTCAGCAGATCGCCGCCGCCGGGCGCCGTGCTGATACCGCGCTCGCTCGCTATGAGCAGACGGTGCTTTTAGCCCTCGAAGAGGCTGAAAACGCACTTACGTCTTATGACCGCGAACGCATTCGCCTGCACCACCTCGAAGCTTCCGCCGCATCTGCCCGCGAAGCCGCCACTTTGGCGCGCAAACGTTATCAGGACGGCATCGCTGATTTCCTCACCGTGCTCGATGCAGAACGCGTCGCCCTCAATGCGCAAAACGACATCGCTCTGAGCCGCACCCGTGTCGCAACCGCCTGGGTGCGCATTTACAAGGCCATGGGCGGTGGCTGGAAGAGCTGAGGTTTGCGCCGGCTGGCAACAGCAGACGGCGGTGCAGGTCGTGGAGCTTGGGCTTGGTCAGAAGACCCGCCTTGCCTCACGGCCCAACCATCAGGAGCTGCCCTTCACTCTTCGGCACGCCACCTTTTTTCTCGATGCTCAGCGCGAACTTGGCTTCACCTGAGACAGCTTCGACAGGTTTAAAGGTGGCCTTCACAGAACCTTTGGCATCAACGGTCACCACTCCGGCACTCACCGGGTTGGGCTTGCTGGGATCCACGACCCAGAGCTGATAATCTTTGTCAGGATCCACCTTCGGCATCTTATCAAGCATCACCACGCCCTGGCTGCGTTTCTGGTCCCAGACCACGAGCATCTCGCTCCGGCGGTATTCCCAAACCTTGCTTTGCAGGGTGGCGATCTGAAGCTGGGACTGCTGCTCCTGCTCTTTCAGCGCAGCCACTTCGGCGGTGAGCCTGGCGTTTTGTGCCTTGGCTTCCGTCTCGCGCTTGTTCAGCGTTTCTATCTCCTTCGCCAGCGCCTGCTTCTGCGCCTCGAATTCATCCCGCCGCTTTTTAAGTTCTTCCTCCAGCGTGCGCGTCTTGCCATCATCCACCACTGGAGTGGCGGGATTGTTCACGGGTGCGATGGCGCGTGAGGCGGCGGCGATCTGCTGAGTCATGCCGGCACGTTCCTTCCAGAGCCAGACCGACGCCAAGGCAAAGCTGGCGGCAAGCGCCCAGCCAGTACCGCCAATGATGACGCCACGTGAAACACCGGCCCCCTTGAGACCTTTGGCACGCATCTTGGCACGGATGCGTTTTTTCATGTTCGCAGGCGGTTCCACCGGCTGGACAAGATAAGCCAGCTCCGCGGTCACCTGCTCCAGTTCGGAGGTGAGCAAGCGCACCTCTTTGTCGCGGGCGACGGCACCATCCAGAGCACGCTTTTCGTCGTTCTCCAGCATGCCAAGCGCATTCATGGCGGCCAGTTCTTCAAAACGTTCCTGGTCCATCATGCGCCTCCTTTCAAAAGATCGCGCAGGCGCAGCAGCCCGCGGCGGATGTTGGTTTTAACAGTACCGAGCGGCATGCCCAGAGACTCGGCGATCACATGGTGTGTAAGGCCCTTCAAAAATGCAAATTCGATCAACTGTCGCTGTTCTTTCGGCAGTTCCTTCAGCGCTTCGCCCACTACCAGGCTGCGCTCATTGGCATCCACCTCTTCATTGACGCCGTCAGTGGAGGAGGCCCCCAAGGTGGAGTGTTCCAAAGCCGCGCTGTCCACCAGACGGTTGCGCCGGCCCAGCATGCGCATGCGGTCGATCGCCTTGTGACGGAAGAGCATCACCGCCCAGGTGAAAGCCTTGCTGCGCTCAGGATCAAAAGTCGAGGCACGCTCCCACAGCAGCACAAAACCATCCTGCAGGATGTCTTCGGCCTCGCGCTCATCATGCAGCATGTGGCGTAGAAGACCAAAGAGGCGCGGTGCCATACGGTCATAAAGCTGGTCAAAAGCACGCGAGTCCCCACGTCCAGCACGCTGGAGCAGGTCTTCTTCGCTGAGTTCTGGCTGGCTCATGAGGGGTTTGGGCACGGATCGTTCCGAAAAGGCTACGATGCGCGGATTCCATGCCAGAGCTAATGCGGTCACACAAGTTTTTGCGTTATCAAACGCGGCCTGGATTCAAAAAAAGTTACTTTATGTCCACCAGACGGCCATTGCGGGTGAACAGCAGGGCCGATTCGATCTGTTCCAACTTCAAGCCCGTCAGCCGCACCAAAGCCTGGCGGTATAGCAGAATTTGCGGGCGATAGCCCGCCACTTTTTCGGCCAATGACTCCTCGGTCGCCACCTCATCTGTCTTAAAATCAATCAGTCGCACCGAATCACGCTGGACCACAACCCGGTCAAACACGCCGCTGATCCAGCTTCCTTGGTGGATCAGGTCAAAGGGGCGCTCCCGCCAAGCCTGTGCGTCCGCCGCCGGTCTGGCGAAGGCAAACTGGGCAGCGGCTGATTGCAGCACACCGCGCACCATCGCCAGCGCCGTCGTTTCAACCGCCTCTCCTCGCAGCAGTCCGGACGACTGCCAGCGTGATTCGAGTTCGGCCATGTCCGAAGTGGCGTCCCACCACTCCACATGAGCCATCAATTCATGCACCAGATTGCCCAGTCTCCGACCCGGCTCACGCCCCGCGCTGAAGAGCATGCTGCCCTTCACCTGGAAATCTTCCTCTCCCGAAGGCGTCACGCGCTTGGCCAACGGCTGGAACTCCCGCAGCAGCTCTCCCAGCGGACGCGACACCACCACCGTTTCCGGTGCCCGGGACTTTACGACAGAGGATGTGGCAAACCACTGCGCGTCCCCCGTCTGCCACTCGATCAAATAAGAGTCGCCAGCCTCGGAATCACCCGAAACACCCAGCATCCGGCGCAAAAACTGCGCCTCTCGCATGGATGGCTCTTTTGCCTTCGGTGGTGGTTCAGCAATGAGATACAGGCCACGTTTGGCCCGGGTCATGGCCACATACAGACGGCAGAGCGACTCAAAACCCGAGCGCTGTTTCGAGACCTCCAGTTCCTCATCCAAAGCCTCATGCAACGGCGCATAAATGCGCGGCGGCTCCTGCAAAACCCAGGAAATGCCCTGCGCATCGCGATTCACAATCAATGATCTCCGCCGCACGTGATCCATCGCATCGCCATTGAGGTCCGGCAAGATGACCACATCAAACTCCAGCCCCTTGGCCTTGTGCACGGTCATCACCTGCACCGCGTTCGCCGCGCCGCGCACCTGCATCGGCATGTCCCTCGCATGCTGGAGGAAGGCATCGATGTCGCGTGAACCACCGGCGTCAAATTCGGCGGCCATTTCACCGAACTGACGCAGCCGCAGCTCGTGAAAGGCATCCATCTCCGGCAGCAGGGCGCGCACTTGCCGGGTCCAGATTTCCGTGAAGCCGACAAAACCGCGCTCAAACACGGATTCACGCACCTGATGGCAGGTCAGCCGCCAGCCACGCTCTGGAAGCTCGATCTGGGGCCAGAGCGGCGTCATTTTGAGATGCTCCAGAGCCAGGGTATCACCCGGGTGCGCCGCCAGCTGCAGCAGCGAGAGCAGGGCAAGCGTCACCGCATTGTCCGTGGCCGGATGGATCTGCGATTCGCACACAACCTCCATGCCCGTTGTCGCCCGCAGTCCTTCCGCAACTTCATTGGCGTTCTTATTGCCGCGCACCAGCACCGCGCAGGTCAGCCCGCGCTCCAAAGGGCGGATCTCGTTCAGCAGCGCCGTCACCGTGGGCGTGGTGGAGGGATTTCGCAACCCCTCTTCATTCGACACGCTGAGCAGCGCCGCGTAACCGCTGAGCTGCCGATTCCGCTCCGCAGCCACATGCTCTTTGAAAGCAAAGCCGGCAGTACATCCTGGCAGCACCGCTTCAATGCCTGCCGGGTTTGCAAACACCGCATTCACCGCATCCAGCACCGCCGGAGCGCTGCGGAAGGACTGACTGAGCGTCTGCGGTTCCAAGCCGTCCTGGTCCTGATGCGGCCATTCACGTAGAACATCGTCAAACAGGCCCGGCTCCGCCTGCCGCCAGAGGTAGATGGACTGTTTCGGATCCCCCACGGCGTAAAAGCTGCGCCTGCCGGTGTCATCCTGCATCACTTCATCCACGAGTCCGCGCACGACATTCCACTGCACGCGGCTGGTGTCTTGAAACTCATCAAACAACCAGTGGTCATAACGCCCGTCGAGCCGGAACCACAGGTCACCACTTTCACCGTCCGCCCATTCCGCGCCGTCCGTGGTCGCCGCTGCCAGCAGGCGCTGGACATCCGCAAAGGACAGCCGTCCGCGTGAACGCACTCGCCGGGCATACTCGGCCTCATACAAGGCCATGAGAGCCGCCATGCCCTGGGTGCGCTGCGCCCGGCAGACCAGCTCCTTGTCAAGAATGGCACCGGCCACCCGCCCCCAGGCGCGCGCGGTTTCCCCGGTGAGTTCGGATTTTTTGCCGCGCCCCCAGCCGATTTCCGCCCTGCCAGCCTTGAGATCCTTCCAGACCGCGGTCGTTTTATCCAAAAAATACTTCACCCTCGGCGGCAGTGTCGCCCCCGGTTCCAAGGCGGAGGCTTCCACCAGGAATTCGTCGAAGAACCGGGCGCCCTCATCGGTGCGCGGTACAAAACGATCCCGCAGGTCATTGAGCGCCGCCGTAAGGTTTCCGGCCTCTGCCACCTTCAATCCGGGCAGCCTGCCCCATGGGGAGCCATCTCCGCTGTCGAGCCAGGTGGCATGGTGATCATTGATCCAGGACTCCAGGCTGCCTGCGGCGCTGCGTTCCTCGATGCCAAAGGTGGCCTGCTTGAAGCCTTCGAGCAACGCACGGCCTGCGTGCTCATCACGCGAGGAATGAATGCGTTCCAGCAAGGCGTCCAGCGCCTCCCGCCGCGCCTGTGCCGCCTCATTTTCGGCCATCACACTGGCACCCAGTGGCAGGCCGAGCTCGAGTGGAAAGCAGGCGGTGATGTTGGCGAAAAAACTGTCCATCGTCCCCAAGCGCAGGCGATGGAGCTGCTGGGTGACCCTGCGCAGGAGGTCCACAAACTCCGGCCAATGCTCCGGCAAAGGTGCCATGCCCGTGAAATAATGCTCCGGCTGCTCCCCGTGCTGGGAAAGCACGGACAGCCGCTGCAGGATGCGCTGGAAAAACTCCCCTGCCGCCTTCCGCGTGAAGGTCATCGCCGCGATGCGCTCCGGCGGCTGCCCGAGCGCGAGCAGATGCAGATGCCTCCGCACCAGCTGGTAGGTTTTGCCGGAACCTGCGGAGGCGGAGACGAGGATGTGTCGGAGGCGGTTCACAGGTGTGCCGATGCAAGCCCACGCTGCACACCCTGTCCAGCACTCTCACCTTTCCACCCAGCGCCGAATCCATGGCAAAGCCAGTACGACAGCGATGATGATGGATGCGCCAAGATAAAAGCCCGCGCTCATGTACTCGGCCTTCCCAAACACCCAGGCGGCGAGCACGATGCCATACACCGGCTCCATATTATAGACGACATTCACCGTGAAAACGCTGACTCGGCGCAGCACATCCATGAAACCCGCATAGGCTGCCACGGTGCACACCAGGGCAAGAACACCGAGCCAAAGTGCCGAAGCGGCGTCTGGCAGCTCCGGCAGGAGCCCGTTTTCCAGGAAAGGCCGTGAAATCCACGCCGCGATGCACGCACCGCCCATCTGATAAAAGCCAATGACGCTCCAGTGCGTGTCCCGGGCGACCTGCTGTTTGCTCATGGTGGCAAAGAAAGCGGCCAGCACGGCGGCGGCGATGGCCACGGAAAAGCCGAGCCAGTAACGGAACTCCACCTGATAGATAAGCCACACAGCCCCAACCATGACCGCGCCTACGAGGAGTTCTGAAAACCGCCAGCGCCGCGAGCCATCAATGACCGGCTCAATCAACGAGGACCACAGCATGGCCGTAGGCATCACTGCCAAACAGACAGAAGCGGTGGCCAGCCGGGCGGACCAAAAGAATAAAATCCAGTGCAGCCCTAGAATAATTCCCACAGCCAACATTGCCAAAATTCTACGTCGGGACACCAAAAGTGAGTACCCCATGCAGCGGGCCAGCGCCCCAAAGCAGAGCACCGACAGCGCTGTGCGCCACAGCACCACATCCACAGGCGGCAGCAGGATGAGCTTGCCCAAAATCGCCGTGAGCCCCCATGCCAGCACGACCAGATGCAGCTGGATGTAATTACCTAGATTGGAACGGGACATGCTTGGTGACGAATCTGTTGCTCCAGTTGCTGCTGGAAGCTTCATTTTTTGGCCTCATACAAGGACGAAAACCCTCAATCCGCCACCTATACATCCTTTGGTCTCAAATAATGGCAAGAAGCCCCTTAGAACTTACGCCTTGACGTGGAGCGGTGCGGAAGCAGTAATGCAGGCTTGTCATGCTCCAGTTTGGGCGTGCCTTGCCGCCCAGTCTTTATCTCGTTTGCTCACTCTGCCCTGCCTATGAACCACGGAACTTCCCATCTGTCTCGTCTGACACTTTTATCTGTAGTGGCTGTCACACTCTTGATCACCACAACGCAGCAGGCACGAGCACAAGCGGGCCTCCCGGCGGCACCTACGGCAAAAAAAATCGTGCAGGACGTGCAAGTCGTCATCAAAGGCGCGGTCAAGCTGGATGAAAACCGTATCCGCACCCAGCTGTCCACCCGTGTGGGCCAGCCGTTCAGCAATGAATCGGTGGAACGTGACATCCGTGCTCTCTACAGCACAGGGGCGGTGGAAAACCTCGACATCCACGCGGTGGACGTGGCCGGCGGCGTCAAAGTCATCGTCGAAATCATCGGTCGCGGCGGCATTGCAGAGATCAATTTCATTGGCAACACCGCCATCGACAACAGCAAGCTGCGCAAGGACATCGCGGTCAAGGTGGGCGACCCGGTGGATGACATCAAGCTTTCCGCTGCACAGCAGAAGATTGTGGAAATGTATGAAAAGAAGGGATTCTCCGATGTCATCGCAAGCTATGACATCACCCCGTCCGCCCGTGAAGGGTTCTCCACGGTGACTTTCAAGATTGATGAAGGCGCACGCGGCATCATTCATGACATCCGTTTTGAAGGCAACACAGCCATCAAGTCCCGAGTGCTCCGCGGCAGCATCAAATCTCAGGAGCACCACATCTGGAACTTGTGGGGCAAAAAAGGCAAGCTGAGCAATCAGGACCTGCAGGAAGACATCAAGAAGATCGAGCAGGCCTTTCAGGACAAGGGATATGTCTATGCCAAGGTGACCGAGGTGCGGCGCGAGCCAGTTTCATCCAAGCAGATGGACCTCGTTTATGTGATCAATGAAGGCGCCAAGTATGACGTCTCGGCGGTCAAAATCACCGGCAACACCATTTTCACCACCGAAGTGTTGATGCAAGGCATCAAAACTGAGCCAGGTTTCCCTTACGTCGGCAGCTTCATCAAGGCTGATGAAAAGATGGTGCAGGATTACTACGGCTCCCGTGGCTACGCCGATGCACGTGTGGAGACCAGCATTTTGGAAACCGGTGCCGGCAAAGTCGCCGTGGCCTACAACATCACCGAAGGCACCAAGTCCTACATCAGCAAGGTCAACATTTCCGGCAACTCCGTCACCAAGGATGAAGTGATCCGCCGTGAACTTCCCTTCGCCCCGGGTGAGGAACTGAACACCGTTAAAATCGAGGCCGGCAAGAGCCGCCTGCAAAACCTGAACTACTTCAGTTCGGTGGACATGCGCAACACGCCCACCACCGCCCCCGGTTACAAGGATGTGGACATCAACGTGCAGGAGCAGTCCACCGGCACGGTGAACTTCGGCGCAGGTTTCAGCTCCATCGACAGCATCACGGGATTCATCCAGGTGACCCAGACCAACTTTGACATCCGCGACTGGAAGGATTTCCGCGGTGGTGGCCAGCGTTTCAACACCAACATCCGTGCGGGTGCCCTCCGTCGTGACGTCACCATCAGCTGGACCGAACCGTGGTTCCTTGGGCGTGAACTGGCTCTCACCGTTGAAGCGTTCTATCACAACCTCTATTACCTCTCCAACTTCTTCAACCAGACCAACGTCGGAGTCTCGTCCGGTTTGCGTAAACGGCTGGGCGAGCACTCCTACATTGAGAGCACTTACACCCTGCAGCAGGTCCAAATCGGCAGCATTGCCAGCGGAGCCTCTGCTCTCATCGCCCAGGAGGCCGGCACCTATATTCAAAGCAAGATCGACACGAACTTTGTGCACGACACACGTGACAGCGTCTTTATCACCCGCAGCGGTCACAAGATCGAAGCTGGGATCCTGATTTCTGGCCTTGGTGGAGACGTCCCGGTTTATGGCGGAAACATCGGCGGCCAGCAGTATTTCAATCTGCCCGGAGACACCATCTTGAGCTTTGAAGGCATGTTCCGTGTCGTCAACAGCTGGAACAGCAGCCGGGTGCCCATTTTTGAGCGCCAGTTCCTCGGCGGTGCCAACAATCTGCGTGGCTTCACTTATCGTCATGCCGGACCCAAGGACAACACGGGTGAGCCTATCGGCGGTCTGACATCCATCTATGCCTCCAGCGAATTTTCCGTTCCGGTGCACATCACCGCCAACACGGAGAAGTCACCGCGCGTGGTGTTCTTCGGTGACGTCGGCTCCATTGGGGGGGCCACCGGGGCCGCCTATGGCAATGGTGCGATTTACTCGGATGCAGGTATCGGCCTGCGCCTCTTCCTTCCTGTCGGTCCTATCCGTGTTGACTATGCGGTTCCAATCGGCAAAGACGCTTCCTCAGGCAGCGGGGGCCGCTTCCAGTTCAACATGGGCTACAAATTCTAACAGCCCGTGTTCGGCCAAATTTGTTTGTCTGCCCCTTCAATCTCATTCAAAATCCCACACTTATGATTCGCAGCGCGTTCATCGCCCTCATCCTCGCCACCGTCACTCTTCAGGCCGCCGACCTCAAAATCGGTGTGATCGACATGTCCAAAGTCTTCCAGGAGTTCCACAAAACCAAAACCGCTGCGGACAAGTACAAGGCCAATTACGAAAAAGCCGCCCAGGAAATGACTGAGCGTCAGAACACGTATAAAAACCTGGCTGCCGAAGCCCAAAAGCTTCAGAAAATCGCCAGTGATCCGATCATCACTCCCGAGCAGCGTGCAAAATACGGCGCTGAACTGGGCGAAAAAGTGAAAGAAATCCGCGCCCTGGAAATGGAAATGCAGGAGTTCGCAGACCGCCGTCAGCAGCAACTCAAGCAGGAAGACATGCAGATCCGCAAAGGCCTGTATGAGGAGATTCTTGTTGTCGTCCGTGACCGCTCCAAGGCGGATGCCTATGACATCGTTTTCGACAAGACCGGCGTCAGCCTTTCCACGGTGCCGATCATTCTGCACGTCAGGGAAGGTGCAGCCACGGATCTCACCGATCAGCTCATCGTCGAACTCAACAAGGATGCGCCACCTCCAGGCGCCGAGCCCAAGAAAGAAGGCGCCGCCGCTCCGGCACCCAAGGCTGAGGAACCCAAAAAATAGCCTGCGGCTGTCAGTTATTCCAAGGCACGCCGCAAACATTTGCGACGTGCCTTTTTTTGTTCCAGCGTAGCTGTATTCGTCTGCACCATGAGCCATTCCATCACCCTTCAGAAACTCACTGAACTCGTCGGAGGAACACTCTCTGCGGGCAGCCCGGAATCCATCATCTCCGGTCTGAACTCCATTTTGGAAGCCAACCCGGGTGAAGTGACTTTCCTTGGCAATGCACGCTACCTGCCTGCGCTCAAGACCACCCGTGCCTCCGCCGCTCTCGTTCCGGAGGACCTTGACGCTGAAGATGCGCGGGAGGGGCTTGCGCTCATTCGCCTGAAAAACCCCACTTTCGCCTTCTCTCATGTCATTCGTTTCTTTGGCCCTCCCGCCATTGAATTTGTGCCCGGCGTGCATCCCACCGCCACGGTGGCCAGTGACGTGGTCTACGACCCGCAAAAGGTCAGCATCGGTCCGAATGCCGTCATTGAGACCGGCGTGCGCCTTGGCGATGGCTGCACCATTCACGCAGGAGTCTATCTTGGTCGTGGAGTCAAACTCGGCGCTGGCTGCGTCATTCACGCCAACGCCGTCATCAAGGAATACTGCGTCTTGGGGCAGCGCGTCATTCTGCACAGCGGCTCGGTGATCGGCAGCGACGGCTTCGGCTACGAACAGGTTCAAGGACGCCATCAGAAGATCGATCAGGTCGGCATCGTACAGATCGATGATGATGTCGAAATCGGCTCCTGCACCACCATTGACCGCGCCCGCTTCGGCCGCACCTGGATTGGCGAGGGCTGCAAGATCGACAATCTGGTGCAGATCGGCCACAACTGCACGCTTGGGAAGCACTGCATCATCGTCTCTCAAACCGGCATCTCAGGCAGCACCCGCCTGGGCAATTACGTCACCATGGGCGGGCAGGTCGGCGTGGCAGGTCACCTTGAGATTGGCGACAAGGTCATGTTCTTTGCCAAATCCGGGGTCACCAAAAGCATTCTTGAAGCAGGGGCCTACACCGGCTACCCCGCCCGTCCGCTCATGGAAGGCCGTAAGATGCTCAGCCTTCCGGCCAAGATCCCTGATTTGCTGGACCGCGTGCGCGCCTTGGAAAAAAAACTCGCCGCCCTCGAAGGCGGAGCGGTCCATTCCTGAGCAGGGAGCGTAACTTTGCCTGAAGCCAGCGCAGACGTTGCCAAGGGCAGGTCTTCGATCTACTTTCATCCCCCCATGACCGCCGCCTCCATTCTTCCCCTCCCCGTGATGCCCGACAGCCACGGCCACTTTGGCCAGTACGGCGGCATGTTCGTGCCAGAGACGCTCATGGCGGCGCTGACTGAACTTTCGGATCATTACGAGAAGGCCAAGGCCGACCCTGCTTTCCAGAAGGAACTGGACCGGCTGCTCCACGAATACGTCGGCCGCCCGACGCCGCTGTACTTTGCCGAACGCTGGACCGAAAAACTCGGCGGCGCCAAAATTTACCTCAAACGCGAAGACCTGCTGCACACCGGCGCCCACAAGATCAACAACGCCCTCGGGCAGATCCTGCTCGCGCAGCGCCTGGGCAAAAAGCGCATCATCGCTGAAACCGGTGCCGGCCAGCACGGTGTCGCCACCGCCACGGTGTGCGCACGTTTTGGCTGCGAATGCGTCATCTACATGGGCAAGGTGGACATGGAGCGCCAGGCGCTGAATGTCGCACGCATGCGTTTCCTCGGGGCCAAAGTCGTCGCTGTGACGGCGGGTCAGGCCACCCTCAAGGAAGCGGTGAATGAGGCCATGCGCGACTGGGTGACCAACGTGCGCACCACGCATTACATCCTCGGTTCCGCCCTCGGTTCACACCCCTTCCCCATGATGGTGCGTGATTTCCACCGCATCATCGGCGTCGAAGCACGCCGCCAGATTTTGGAGCGCGAGGAGCGCCTGCCGGATCTTCTCGTCGCGTGTGTCGGCGGCGGCAGCAACAGCATCGGCCTCTTCCATCCCTTCCTGAATGACAAGGATGTGCGCATGACGGGCGTCGAAGCCGGCGGTGATGGCATCATTCCAGAGCGCCATGCCGCACGTTTCCAAGGCGGTCGTCTCGGCGTTCTTCAAGGCACCAAGACCTGGCTGCTGGCCAATGCCGACGGGCAGATCGAGCTCACCCACAGCGTCAGCGCGGGTCTCGACTACGCCGCCATCGGCCCCGAACACGCCTGGCTGCATGAGCAGGGCCGCGTGACCTACAATTACGCCACGGATGACGAGGCGCTCGCCGCGTTCCAGGAGCTCAGCCAGGTCGAAGGCATCATCCCCGCCCTCGAAAGCAGCCATGCCATCGCCGAAGTCCATAAAGTGGCCCCGACCATGCGCAAAGATCAGATCATCCTTGTGAATCTTTCCGGTCGCGGAGACAAGGACGTAGCCCAGGCGGCACGCATGATCTTCGGTGAGGAATTGAAGTTTTGAGATATGCTGCCCGCTCCGATAGCCGAAGACATGTCGCAGCTGAAATCGCTGCTGCATGACTCGCTCTCGCCGCATCTGCCTGCGGCGCAGAAGGACATGCGCATCCTCAATCTGGCCTGCGGGCGCTGCGATGAAGCGGAGACCTTGATCAAAGTCGGTTCCGAACTTACCCAGGGCGGTGAGGTCGAAATGATCGGTGCGGACATTCGCATTCGCGAAATCCGGCAGGCTCGTGAAACGCATGGACACCTGCCCGCGCAGTTTCTGATCGAGGACGCCACCAAGATCGATCAGCACAAGGAGTTGAGCGATGACTTCAACATGGTCTTTATGCGCCACCAGAATTTCTGGCACGGTCAGGAGCTGTGGAAGAAGATTTTCGACCAGGGCATCGCCAAGCTGCGGCCCGACGGCATGCTGGTCATCACCAGCTATTTCGATGTCGAGCACCGGCTTGCGCTGCGCGCGCTGGAGTCGCTGGGAATGGAAGTCGTCAGCAACAAGCGCAACAAGAACAGCCGGGCCCTGCAGGACGCTCCGGGCAAGTCCGTGGACCGCTGGGTGGCCGTTTTGCGCCAGCGGCAGGCCTGAGACAGGCTGCCAAGACCATTTACAAGGACCCCGCAAAGCGGTAAACTCCTTTCCTTCCCCCAATATTCCATGAATCGCCTTTTTTACGTCCTCACCCTTTTTGCGGCGCTTGTACTTGCCGCACCGGTGTCGCATGCTCAGTCCGTTGATGTCAGCAGCGAAGTGGCCGACCAGTACTTCCGCGGCTTTGTCCTCAACAATGAGGCCGCTGCTCTCGAAAACTCCGGTGACTTGACGCTCGCGCAGACAAAATTCAAACAGGCTGGCGAGATCATGGACAGCATCGCCCGGAATTACCCGACGTGGCAGCCGGAAATGCGAGCTGCACGTCAGCACAAGATTCAAGATGCTCTCCAGCGCCTGCAGTCACGTTCGCTGCAGGCACAAGCGCAGGCGCAGACGGCCGCAGCTGCACCGGCCCCCGCGGCTGCGGTGGCTCCGGCCCCCGCCATGAGTGCGGCCACCATTCCCTCTCCCGGCGTGCTGGCGCAACCCGCCGTCACCATTCCTACCACCCCTGGTTCCCTGCCAAGCCTCAACGACCTGCTGAGCCAATGGGAGCAGATGCACAAGAAGCGCGTTCTGGAACTGGAAGCGCAGAACAACCAGCAGCAGATCGATCTCGGCAAATGGCAGAACTGGTACCAATGGGCCTCCGGCGAGATCACCACCGCACGCCAGCAAAATGACGCCCTCGGCAAAAAGGCCAGCGCTTTGGAGCAGAGCATCCTCGCCATGGGCAGGGAGCTGGCAGCAGGCCAGGCCGCGCAGGGTCAGCTGGCCAAGGTGATGGAAGAAAAAATGGCAGTGGATCTGGAGATGCGCAAAAATGCCCAGCGACTGACAGCCGCGGAAACTGCTGCCAAGGAGGCCTCACAAAAACTGACCGATGCCACCACCCAAATGGCTGCCGCGCAACAGGAGCGTGACAAGCTGCTCAAGGAACGCGACCAGATTGTGAAGGAGCGCGAGGACGCGATCGCTCAGCGAGATGATGCAGTGAAACAGCGTGAGTCAGCCGTCAAGGAACGTGATGCCGCCAGCGCCGTCAGCCTGGGATTGAAGACTGAGATGGAAGGTTTGAAAAAGAAAACCGGCAGCGCTGAAATGAAGCGCCTCATCGCAGAGAACGAACGCTTGAAAAAGGAGATCGCCGACGCTCAGAAGCAGGTGGAAACCCTGAAGGCGGATGTCGGCCGCAAGGACCAGGAAATCGTGGCCCTGCGCGGCCAGCTCACCGGCTTGCAGGGTCAGATGGCCGAACTGCGCAAAGAAAGCGCCACCTACCAAACCCAGGTGGCCGAGCTGACGAAGCAGCTCAAAGAAGTGCAGGGCGGCATGGAAGGCAAGATCGCCACCACGCCTGAGCTCACCCAGGAAAATGAAATGCTGCGTGGCATCATCATGCGCCAGCTGCGCACCCAGCATCGTCAGCAGGCCGCCAAAGATCTCATGATCGCTGAACTGCAGAAAATGGAGAGCGCCTCCAACGAACTCGTCAAGCAGGTCGAGGAAATGAAGAACGCGCGCATGATTCTGACACCGGAGGAGGAAAAACTTTTCTCCGATCCTGTCGTGCGGGAACTGCTGGGCCCCAAGGGTATGCAGGCCACCCTCATCGCCAACGCATCGCCGGACAGTGATAAAAAGGCCGCCCCTCCTGCGCCGACCTCCGTCGAAAAGCTCATCAGCCAGGCCAACGAAAGCTACATGAACAAGGATTTCGAAAGCGCTGCCAAGCAATACCAGGACGCGCTGCGGGCTGAACCCAAAAACGTCACCGCACTCATCGGTCTGGGCATCACGCGCCAGCGTGAAAACAAACATGCCGATGCTGAAGTGTCCCTGCAGAAGGCGCTGGCCTACGATCCGACCAACGAACCCGCCTCATTTGCGCTCGGCGTCACCTATTTCAAACAGGAGCGCTGGAAGGACGCGATGACTTACTTCGAGAAAAGCCTCGCCAAACGCCCTGACAACGCCAGCGGCAGGCATTACCTCGGCATCATCGCCACCAAGCTCAATCTGATCGAACGTGCCGAACGCGAATTCAAGACGGCTCTGGCCATTGATCCTGCCTACGGCGAGGCCCATTTCAATCTGGCCGTGCTCTACATCACTTGGGATCCCCCGCAGTGGGACAAGGCGCGTGCTGAATACGGTGAAGCGATCAAAAAGGGCGTCCGGCCCGACCCCAACCTCGAAAAACTGCTCGAAGGCGGCAAGGTGTCCCAGCGTTAAGAAGACGACGGACGCAAGGTTTCCGTCGCTCTTTTGCCATGAAACCCCTGTTCGCTTTCTTACTCGCGGCCTCCGGCCTTGCAGCGCAAACCTTGGTCGACATCGGCACCAAGGCGGATGGCTTGGTGCTCGATCTGCGCTACACCACGGCGGACAATTATTTCAAAACGGCATTCTATCCCAAGCATGCGCGCGCCTTGCTGCGCCCGGCCACGGCAGCCAAGCTGGCCAAAGTACAGGCTGAATTAAAATCCCAGGGCCTGAATCTGAAAATCTGGGATGCCTATCGTCCGCTCGCCGTCCAACGCGCGATGTGGAAAACGCTGCCCGATGCACGCTTTGTGGCCGATCCCGCCAAGGGCGGTCGTCACAACCGGGGCGCCGCCGTGGATGCAACGCTTGTGGATGCCCATGGCGTGGAACTGCCGATGCCGACAGCGCACGATGACTTTTCCGAGAAAGCCGGGGCTCATTTCAAACTAGTGCCGCCCGAAATTTTCAAGAACCGCGAAAAGCTGCAGCAAGTGATGACGAAGCACGGCTTCACGGTGTTCGAGAGCGAGTGGTGGCATTTTGACGACGCTGACTGGGAGCGGTATGAAGCGCTGGACGTTCCGATGAGTGCGCCCCAGGCGCAGAAGCACCTGCTGCTGGACTCACGTGTGGTCGAGGCGGCGGTGAATGCCAGACTTGTCCTCGGCACTCCGCAGAAGCATCCGGCCAATCCGCTGTTTCAGGCGGACAAACCGTGGGAGAATTCAATGAACAACCTCTATCCCAATGTGATTTGGGACGAGGACGAGCAGATCTTCAAACTCTGGTACAAGTGCGTTCTGGCCGACAAGGAAGTGATCGCGCAGATGGATCAGCCCAGCACGGTGCACGATGTCGGCTGGTATCTGCTCTACGCCACCTCCAAAGATGGCGTTCACTGGGACAAGCCCGAACTGGGCCTGCACAAGTTTGCCGGCAGCAGCGCCAACAACATCGTGGCACGTGACTGCCCCAATGTCGGCGTGTTCAAAGACCTTCACGATGCTGATCCCGCACGACGCTACAAAATGGTGAGCGATGTCGGCCTCGGCAAACCGCAGGTGCGCTTCTCAGCCGATGGCATTCATTGGGCTGAAGCTCTGGCCGCCCACGGCTTCGGCGCACAGAACGGCGACACCCACAACAATGCGTTCTGGGATGACCGCAGCGGCAAATACCTGTGGTTCACCAAACTCTATCTCGGAGAACGGCTCGTCTCCCGCTTCGAGAGTGATGATTTCATCCATTGGAAAAATGATGGCCTCGTCCTGCGCTCCAGCATGGCAGAAGGCCGTGCCAGCCAGACCTACTGCATGCCGGTGTTCCGTTACGGCAGCATCTATCTGAGCTACGTCATGATGTACCACGTCGGCAGCGGCCGCTCCGTCGATTGTGAACTGGCCTGGAGCCACGACGGCCTGCAATGGCAGCGCGTGGCCCCAGGTACGCCGTTCATTCCACGCGGATCAAAGGGCAGCTATGACAGCGAATGCATCTACGCGATGGCTGGCCCACCCATTTTGAAAGAAGGAAAACTCATGATCTTCTACGGCGGAGACGACTTTCCCCACACCGGCTGGAAGCGTCATTGCCTGCCATGCCTGGCGACGCTGCGACCCGATGGATTCGCAGGCTACACGCCCGTCGAGACCGATAAGCCCTCTCATGTCCTGACTCGGACTCTGCGACTCACGTCGGAACCGGTGTGCATCACTGCCGATGTGGCTCCTGGTGGCAGCCTGCGTGTCCTCGCCGTAGATGAACAGGGTAAAGTCTTGGATGAAGCAGAACCTGTTTCAATGTCAGTGACCGATGCGGCGCTGAAATGGAACAAGGGTGCATTGCAGGCCCCGACTGCGCGCTTCAAAGTCGAACTCGACCATGCAGTGCTGTATGCCATCAGCGCGGGCAATTTGGTGCACGAGGAACTGCCGCGATCAGAAAACCCCTTGAAGGCTGCCACGCGGGTGATCCATCCCACCGCGACACAGACGATTTCCTTCGATGCCAGTGCCCAAGGCTGGAAGGGCGTCGATCAACTCGAACATCATGCCACAGGAGGCGTGAAAGGCGGTTACATTCATGTTTCGCGCAGCGGCAGGGCGCTGCCCATTGCCCTCTCTCCGGTGACGGCCAAAGAATCAACCCTGGCGGGTGACTGGACCCAGATCATCGGCGGCAAAGGAGCCGAGATCACCTGCCAGGTGCGTTCATCAAAAGCGGGCGGGCGGGTGATGATCGAGCTGTTTGCGAATGACATCGCGCAGTGGCAAATCGAGACGCAGACCACGTTTTCACCTGAGTGGAGCCAGGCGTCAGCCACCTTGCGCTATGACTGGGATGATGCCGAAGCGCTGGCCGCAGGCTGGAAACGTGCGGCTAACAGCTTCTCTTGGACGGACACGATTGAACACATCGGCAAGGTCGTGATCGTCCCCGGCGCTGCTGGAGCGCAGGAGAGTTTCGACCTGGATGAGTTGAGCGTCAGCGGATCTGCCCGCTGAGATCAGGGGCGAACTTCTTCGCCGGTGGTTGCATTCGTCAGCGTGATCTGCTCGCGGTGGAGTGCAGGATCACTGCGGAAGGTGAGACGCGCCTGATACTTGCGTTCAAGATCGACCAGCAGCTCACCATCCTCGGTCTTGAGGCGGGTCATCACCTCGGGATGCACGATGACGATGAGGCTCTTTTGGTCCTCCTTGGCACGGCCCAGCACCGAGACAAGACGACGCTGCAGCTCGACGCTCATGGTGAGCGGCGTCTTGACCTGGCCGTGGCCTTTGCAGTACGGGCAGGGTTCATAAAGCGTGGTGCCCAGGCTCTCATTGAGGCGCTGGCGGGTCATCTCCATGAGGCCGAACTGCGAGATGGGCAGGACCTGGGTCTTGGCCTTGTCACGCTTGAGATGGTCCAGCATCAGCTTGTACACAGCCTGCTGATCGCGGCGATGTTTCATGTCGATGAAGTCCACCACGATGAGGCCGCCCATGTTACGCAGGCGGAGCTGGCGCGCGACTTCGGCGGCGGCTTCGAGGTTGGTTTCAAGCAGGAGCTTGTCGACGTCCTTGTGCCCTTTGTTGCGGCCCGTGTTGACGTCAATGGAGACGAGAGCTTCCGTTTGATCGATCACGATGTAGCCACCGCAGGGCATCCAAACCTGGCGGTAGAAGGCGTTGTCGATCTGCTTCTGAATGCCGTAGTGCTCAAAGATGGCGCTCTGACCTTGGTAATGGTTGATACGGCGCTTCGCACGGCCGGAAATGTGAGCCGCCATGCGCTGCATGCGCTCGACGGTGGCCGCGTCATCACAGGCGACTTCATCGATGTCCTCGGTGAGAAAATCACGCACGGTACGCTCGACGAGATCAGGCTCCTGGAAGCAGCAGACGGGCGCGTTTTGTCCGTCACGCTTGGCGACGATCTGGTCCCACTCGTCGAGAAGAATGTTCAGATCGCGCACGATGTGACGCGCACGCTTACCGGAGGCTTCGGTGCGCAGGATGATGCCCATGCCCTCAGGCAGGCTGATTTTTTCGATGATCTTGCGCAGACGGGAGCGCTCCTTCGGGTCTTCGATCTTGCGCGAGATACCGCAGGTGTCGTTCAGCGGCATCAAGACGAGCAAACGTCCGGCTAGAGAAATGTTGGTGGTGACGCGCGGGCCTTTGTTTCCCACGGGACCTTTGGTGACCTGCACCATGATCTCCGAACCGATCGGGTACAAAGTAGGGATGTCCTTGGCCTCAATGCGCTTTTTCTTTTTGCTGCCGCCACGATTGATCTCCTCCAGACCGGCATCCAGCGCAGCCGGAATGGCGTCCCAGAAATGCAAGAAGGCGTTTTTGTCGAAACCGATGTCGATGAACATGGCCTTGAGACCCTGCTCGATGTTGCGGATACGCCCCTTGAAGACGCTGCCAATGAGGCTCTGGGTGCCGACGCGCTCGATATTGTATTCCTCCACGACGCCCTTGTCGAGCAAGGCCACGCGGTTCTCCAATTTCTCGCAGTTGATGACGAGGCGCACACCGCTTTTGATGTCGCGTTTACCAGTAAGCAGTTCTTTGATTCTTTGAACGAAGGTCAATGCCATAATATAAAGTCTCCCTGAAATTGGTGCAGTTCTTCAGCGGAAGAGCTTGCGAAAAAATCCGCCGCCGCTGGGAGCGGAATCGGATGGTTTGGTTTCCTGGGAACCTCCCCGGTTGAAAATACCGACCCTGCGCACTGGCACGGCCTTTGGCACATTCTGTCCGGAGCTGGCTCCGGCTGATCCCGCTGAATCAGCCTTCGGTTTGATGTTGGGCCGCGCATTTCCACGCGGTGCGTCAGCATCAGCCGGTTCTGGCGCGGACACACCCGTGCCCACGTCACCGTCCTCATCCGCGCCGAGGCCCTCTGGCACCGCAGCGTCAGCGTATTGGACGGATGCTATATGATTGAAATGACCTTCCGCAGGCTCCATCGCCGTAATGGGGACATTAAAGTTGGGATTGTCCAAAGCCATGCATTGTTCGAGCACCCGGCGCGCCACGGGCGCGGCACAACCACCGCCGGATTTGCCGTTTTGCACGAGCACGGCCACAGCGAATTTGGGATCCTTGTAGGGCGCGAAACAGATGAACCAGGTGTGATTGTCGTCATGCTTCACGCGCTTCTCGTCGAGGCGCCAGTTCTGGGCCGTGCCGGTCTTGCCAGCGACCTCCACTCCCGTGATGCGGGCTCCTTTGCCCGTGCCTGAGGGATCATTGACGACCTTCCACATGCCTCTGCGAATGACTTCGATCTCCTCTGGCTTCACGCTGGCAGAAAGATCGCCGCGGAGACTGGGTGGATTTTCCAGCACCGCCTGGTCATGATCCATCACCCGTTTCAGCAGATGCGGACTCCAGGCCTTGCCACCATTGGCCACTGTGGCGCTGACCGAGGCCATTTGCAGGGGGGAGGCGAGCACAAAGCCCTGCCCGATGGAGGTGTTGGCGGTGAAGCCGTCACTCCAGCGCTCAGCAGGATGGTTCGCGCGAAGCCAGTCCGGGTTGGGAAGAATGCCGGGGCTTTCGTCTTCGAGTTCAATGCCAGTCCGTGTACCGAGGCCGAGAATTTTGCCCACCTTGGTGATGTTGCCGATCCCCGCCGCATTGCCATAGCGGTAGAAGAAGCAGTTGCAAGAATACTTGATGGCGTCACTGAGGCCCAGCGTGCCGTGAGAGCCGCCGCTCTGGCGCTGAATCCAGCACTGCATGGCCTTGGTGCCATAGGTGACGCTGCCGCTGCAGTTGAAGTGGTTCAAATTGATGCCCGCAAGGCAGCCGGCAAACGAGATCGGAATTTTGAAGGTCGAGCCTGGCACGTGGCCTTTCACCGCGCGGTTGAGCAGCGGCACGGTTTTGTTGTCCAGCAGCGCATCCCAGTCGGACTGCTGGATGCTGGGGATGAACTGGTTGGGATCGAATGAGGGAACGGAAACCATCGCCAGCACCTCGCCGGAGTTTGGATCAATCACGGCCACCGCACCACGGCCGATCTTGGCATCACGCAGCGCCTTGTCGGCGATGATCTGCATGCGTGCATCGAGCGTCAGATAGACATCGTTGCCTTTGCGAGGCTCCACATATTCTTCATCCACTTCACCCACGGGTCTGCCGCGCTGGTCACGCTGCATGACACGGACGCCGGGCTTGCCCCGCAGGTAGTTGTCGAAGCTTTTCTCCACGCCAGCACCGCCAAAGTCATCCGGCACGTAATAGTCCCAGCCCTTGCGGTCTTCGGCCGAGGCGCGCTGATCATCCGGCAGACGCACGTAGCCGAGGATGTGGCAGGCGACTGATTTCAGCGGATATACGCGCGAGGCACGCTCGGCGACGGTGACCCCCGGCAGCCCCAGATTGTGCTCGGCGATGCGGCTGAATTCAGCGAAGGACAGATCATCGCGATACACCCACGGCACCGCGCCACCAAAGCTGCGGTAGTGCACGCGCAGGGATTCCACCGAGTAGTCCTTGTGGACCCCCATCTCGATCATGCGGGCGGTGATTGTGTCCTCGAAAATTTTGTAAATATCGAGTTCGGGCTTCATCCGCTTGATGCCTCTTTCGGAGATTTCAAAGGTGATCTCCGGCACGGCAGCCTTCTTGATCTTGGCGAGGCGCTTGTACTCGGTGACGACCTCTGCGAGATTGATGCGAACCTCAAAGCTGGCCTTGTTGGTGGCAAGGACGACGCCGTTGCGGTCCTTGATCTCTCCGCGCGGACCGGGAATGCGCGCGCGTTCCTTTTTCGCCCCGGGAATCATCTTGGAAAACTCCTCCCGGCGGTCAATCTGCAGCGACCACAGCCTGAACACAAGCAGTCCAAACCCGCACATCATGGCGAGCGAGAACAGATAGAGGCGGAAGCGATATTTAACGACCATCGAAACGGTACCTCAGGCCTTCGTATTTGATTTCATAGCTCGACAGGCGGGCGAGCGAATAAAGCAGCAAAAAGATGAGCGGTGCCGCGAGCATGGCAAGCAGGGAGTCGGTGATCATCTTCGTCCATACGCCTGCCGGAAACTGCAGGGAACCCCGCAGGAAAGTGATGATGAGAAACTGCGCCAGCAGCCACACAAAGACCGCCAGGCCAACCATCAGCACCGGGAGCTCAAGGCGGCCCCGTTTGAACAACGGACGGATGCCCTGCAGGAGGGTGCCGAGCATCCCAAACAGGACGATGGAGAGGCCAAATGGCAGCGGATGACTGCCCGCGCCCAGTTCAACGTCTGCACCGGTGCCAAACACATCCTCCGCACCTGAGAGGCTCTCCAAGACTCCGGGCAGATGGCGGGCATCCCAGACAAACCCGGTGATGAAGGCAAGCAGCAGCATCATCGAAAACGGTGCGGCCACGGAAGCACTGAAGAAGAATACAGCCGGCAGAAACAGCGTGGCAAACTGGGCGATCTCCAGCCCGGGAATGAACTCCTGCACCATGAAGGTGAGCAGAAGCAGAATGATGGAGATCGGGTGGAACAACATGGCGGCTCAGGGCTTGGCGCGTGCCGGTGTCGCTGCAGGTTCCGGTGTGGGCTCGGCAACCTGCATTTCAATCACAAAGACATAATCCAAGGTGGAGAAATCAACGGCGGGTTCGATGACGGCCTCTCCGGAAATTTCACGGTTTTCAAAACGCTTCACACGGCCCAGCAGCAGATCCGCAGGAAACACTCCGCCTTCACCCGAGGAGTAAACCCCCGCACCAGCGTTGATGTTCGAGTTGCGATGGAGGAAACGCAGATGCAGCTCAGGGCGAACCTCCAGCGCGGCACGTTCGCCACCCAGAATGCCCTGCTCCAGCGTTCCTTCGATTTTGGCCGACACACGGCACATTTCATCCGTGAGCAAAATCACCTTGGCCATGTGAGGGGCCAGCGTGGAGGTCTTACCCACAAGTCCGACGGATGTGATCACCGGACTGTCCGTGCCGATGCCATCGAGTGAACCTTTGTCGATGATCAGGCTGTTCCACCAGGTGCTGGAGCTGCGGCGGATCACCTTGGCAGCCGTCATTTTAAAAGGCGCCGACTGCTTGAACTCGATGAGCTGACGCAGCTTGGCGTTCTCCTCGATGATCTGGTTGTACTTCTGCTGGATGATACGCAGCCGCTCCAACTGGACGCGCTGCTCATCGTTTTCCCGTTTCATTTCGACCGGATTGATCTGCGGAGCCACGGCAGACTCCGCCGCCTGCTCCATCGCCGCACTGCTGTGGATGAAAGGAGACAGCAGACTCATGACACGAGACTGGATCTGCCGGGTGGTCGCAGTGTCAAAGGTGAACACGGCAACCAGCCCTGCCACGAAGATCAGAAGCGCGAGGATGTTGAGCTTTTTCATGATTGGCCTTTCCTCCGGGCTGGGTGCGGTGCTTTTCGGCGGATGCTTTCAAGCGGACACAGTGCAGCACGAAATGGTCATCAGACTTCGGTCGTGCTCACTTTGCGCAGGAATTCCAGCTCACTGAGCACCCGTCCGGTGCCTTCGCCGACGGCGCTGAGCGGATCTTCCGCCACATGCACCGGGAGCGCTGTTTCTTCCTGAAGCAATTTGTCGAGGCCGCGCAGCAGAGCGCCGCCACCGGCAAGCATGATGCCACGGTCCACCAGGTCGGCGGAGAGTTCCGGCGGGCAGCGTTCCAAAGTGGTGCGCACAGCGTCGATGATCGCATTGAGCGGCTCCAGCATGGCTTCGCGGACTTCCTGGCTCGTGATGGTGATGGTCTTTGGCAGGCCGGCCACCATGTCGCGTCCTTTGACTTCCATGGTCGTTTCCTTGCCCAGCGGGAAGGCGGAGCCGATGCGCAGCTTGATTTCTTCCGCAGTGCGCTCGCCAATCATGAGATTGTAGGCACGCTTCATGTAGTTGATGATCGCTTCGTCGAGTTCATCGCCGGCCACGCGCACGCTGCGGCTGTAAACGATGCCGGAGAGCGAGATGATCGCCACCTCCGTGGTGCCGCCGCCGATATCGACGATCATGTTGCCCGCGGCTTCCTGCACCGGCAGACCCACACCGATGGCCGCAGCCATGGGTTCTTCGATCAGGTAAACTTCACGCGCGCCGGCCTGCTCCGCGCTTTCCTTGACCGCACGCTTCTCAACTTCCGTGATGCCGGAGGGCACGGCGATGACCACGCGCGGTCCGCGCATCTTGCGGCCCCCGCCCTGCACCTTCTTGATGAAATGGCGCAGCATGGCCTCAGTCACACGAAAGTCGGCGATCACGCCGTCCTTCAACGGGCGGATGGCCGTGATGCCGCCCGGAGTTCGTCCGAGCATGCGCTTGGCATCGTCACCCACAGCGACGACTTCGTTGGTGCCGGTTTTAACCGCCACAACGGAGGGTTCTCTGAGGACGATGCCGTGATCTTTTACATAGACGAGAGTGTTTGCCGTGCCGAGATCGATGCCGATGTCTTGGGCGACGAAGCCGAAAAGTTTGCCGAACATTGAGAATAAATGGGAAAAGTGTTGAAGCGAGCAGGCGTCAGAATCCAGATGCGCGACGGAGAATTCCAACTGTTTTGAGAATCACGAAAAGCCACGCGCGCAAGGCAATCTAACCCACCTTAAAGCTAAAACTGCCTGAAAATGCGTCAAGGGATGTTTCTGAGAAGCTTAGGATTGGTAAATTCAGGCCATTTCCGGCCAAACGCCACCCTTTTCATCCCCGGATTCGGCTGAATTTGGCCTGTTCGACTCCAAAAACCCGTCCCGCCAGGTGGTCGGCGTCCGCCCAGTCCAAATTCGTGGTCGTGATGATCTTCTGCGTTCCCGGTGGCAGGCAGGACAGCAGGGCCCGACGGCGGTGGGCATCCAGTTCACCGAAAACGTCATCCATCAGCATCAGGGGGGGCGAACCGCAGGCGTGCTCCAGCACCTGCGCCTGGGCGAGTTTCATCGCCAGCGCAAACGACCGCTGCTGACCTTCCGAGGCAAAGGTGGTCGCGTCCAGATCATTCAAGCGCATCCCAATGTCATCACGGTGCGGCCCGAATGCGGTCGAACGCGTGCGAGCTTCTTCATCCCGCATCGTCAAAAGCGCCTCAAACAAGCCCAAGGCGGCATCACTCGTGCGCTGATAGGTGATGTACACATTCTCCATACCATCACTCAGCTTCGCATGCGCCAGTGACACCTCAGGGCCCAGGGCGGCGCACAGTTCTGCACGCCGCTGCCAGAGTGTTTGGGCAAAGCCGTCCATGACGCGTGCAAAGGCGTCCGCCTGCTTCCACGCGATGCTGGCATCCCGCTTCAACACATGATTGCGGCCACGCAAGGCGCGCTCATAACCACGCAGCGCGTGCAGATAATCGGGAAACATCTGACTCGCCGCGAAGTCGAGAAACCGGCGCCGGTGCTCCGCACCACCACGCAGCAAATTCATGTCGCGGTGATCCATCCACACCACCACACCCGAGGCAGCCAGATAATCCGCGGATCTGCCACAGGTGGCGCCATCGACTGCCAACCGCCGTGTCGTGGCTGACTGTGCATAACGCAGCCGTTTGCCGCGCCAGTGCGCTTCCACCAGGCACGTGGCAGCACCAAAGCGCACCATCTCGGCACGGTTGGATGTTCTGGGTGATTGCAGACGCAGCAGGACGCACGCGGCTTCGATGAGGGATGTTTTTCCCTGGGCATTCCTGCCCACCAGCAGCGTCACATCGGGATGCAATTCCAGCCTCGCCTCGGCGAAGCAGCGGAAATCGCGCACAAACAGGTCGGAGAGCATGCAATCAGACACTTCTGCACCACGCCGCATTTCCGGTTGCGTTCACGTTGCACATGAAGATGAATCCCGCCCCCTCTATGGCCTCCTTCCGCACAGTCAAAGGCTTTCGCGACTTCTTCCCTGAAGAATGCGCACTGCGAAACTACATCACCGAAACCTGGCGCTCTGTCGCACGTCGCTATGGCTTCGTGGAGTACGAGGCCCCGCTCGTCGAAAGCACCGACCTCTATCGCAAGAAAAGCGGCGATGAGATCACCAACCAGCTCTACTGCTTTCTCGACAAAGCCGAACGCGAAATCTCCCTGCGCCCGGAGGTCACACCTTCGCTCGCACGCATGGCCACCGCTCGTCAGCGTGATTTCAAAAAGCCCATCAAGTGGTTCCAAATCGGCCCCTGCTTCCGCTATGAAGAACCGCAGGAAGGACGCGGCCGCGAGTTCATCCAGTTCAATGCCGACATCCTCGGCGACTCTTCGCCCGCGACTTCCGCTGAGCTGATAGCACTGGCGATCGATGTCGTGCGTGAGTTCGGCGTCAGCGCAGATGATTTCATCATCCGCCTGAGCAACCGCGAAATCTGGAGTACCTTCCTCGCGGACAAGAACATCGCCGAGGAGCACACCACAACCTTCCTGAGCATCATCGACAAAATCGAACGTGCACGTCCGGAAGAGACGGAGAAGAAGCTCGCTCTCATCGGCCTCACGACCGCCGAAGTCCGCGCCTTCATGGCCTCCACGGATGAGAACCACCCGGCCTTTGCTGCGCTGCGTGAGAACCTCACCGCCCGTGGCCTGTGGCAGTTCATCAAGATTGATGCCACCATCGTCCGTGGCCTCGCCTACTACACCGGCGTTGTGTTTGAAGTCTTTGATCTCAAGCACGGCCTCCGCGCTCTCGCAGGCGGTGGCACCTATGACAAGCTTTGCGCCCTCATGAGCGACGGCGGCGTGGACATGCCGGCCGCAGGCTTTGCCATGGGAGATGTCGTGCTCGGCATCCTGCTGAAGCGCACACCCGGTGCACAGATGAAGCTCACCAGCGCCTATCTTGCAGCCAGCAGCATCGATGCCTTCGTGGTTGTCGCTGATGAGGCCCAGCGCCCGCACGCGCTCGCCGCCGTGCAGGCCCTGCGTGCCGCAGGAATCCGCATCGATTACAGCTTTGGCGCTCAAAAAGTCGGCAAGCAGTTTCAGGCCGCCGAGGATCGCAAGGCCCGATTTGCCATCGTCTTCGGTGCTGAATACCCTGAGGTTGTGATCAAGAACCTGCTGGCCCGCTCGCAGAGCGCTGTGCCGGTGGCAGGTTTGGTCGAAGAAGTGCAGAAGCTGCTCGCTGAACCCGCGATTGGCCCGTTGATCGCTTAATAGGCGGGCAAGCAAGTGGTCTTCATGAGCGTTGGTTTGAGCCAATCTCATGAAGTCCCTCCTGTTTCTTCTCGGCCTCGCTGCAATCTCCGCACAGGCACAATCGGCCTTCCGCGCAGGCGTCTCCGCCATCGACATCACGCCCACGACTTTCCCACGGATCATCGCGGGCGGCTTCATCGAAGGACGTGGTGACAAGATCGTGGACCGGCTGCATGTGCGCAGCTTTGTGCTGGATGACGGGAAGATGAAGATCGCCTTCACCATCGTGGACACCTGCATGATGGAGCAGTCGCTCATTGATGAGGCCAAGGCGCTCGCATCCAGGCAGTGCGGCATTCCGGTGGATCGCATGATGGTCAGCGCCACGCACACGCACTCCGCACCGGCGGCGATGGGCTGCCTCGGCACGCGCAAGGACACGGAGTATGGCAAATTCCTCATGCCAAAAATTGCCGAAGCCATTGTGGCGGCGGACAAGGCGCTGCAGCCCGCACGCATCGGCTGGGGCAGCTTTGATGACTGGGAGCACACGCACAACCGCCGCTGGATTCGACTGCCCGGCAAGGAGGTCGTTGATCCCTTTGGTGAACCCACTGGCCGTGCGAACATGCACCCCGGTTACCTCAGCAAAGACGTCGTCGGCCCCAGCGGTCCGGTCGATCCGCAGCTCTCCGTCATCTCATTGCAAACGATTGACGGCAAACCACTGGGCGTGCTGGCGAACTACTCGCAGCACTACTTCGGCAGTGGTCCGATTTCATCGGATTATTACGGCCTGTTCTGCAAACACCTGGCCGATAAGCTGGGCCAGCCGGGCGAAGGCAACGGCGCCTTCGTTTGTGCGATGAGCCAGGGCACCAGCGGTGACCAGATGTGGATGGACTACGGCGCGGAGAAAAAGAACATCACCCTCGACGCCTACGCCGGCGCTGTCGCAGACAGCGCCATGAAGGCGCTGAAGACAGTCCAGTATCTCGATCACGCTCCCCTCGGCATGGTGGAGAAAACACTGGAGCTAAACTACCGCGTCCCCGACGAAAAGCGCCTCGCCTGGGCACGCCCCGTCGCCGCGAAGATTGTAAACGATGTGCCGAAGAACAAGGAGGAGGTCTATGCCCGTGAAGCGCTGATCCTGCATGAGAGGCAGAAGACGAGCGTGAAGCTGCAGGCCATCCGCATCGGGAATCCTGGCATGGGTGAACTGGGCATCACCACTCTGCCCAATGAAGTCTATGCGCTCACTGGTCTGCTGCTCAAATGGACATCCCCTTTCCAGAACCACTTCAACATCGAGCTGGCGAATGGCGCGGAAGGCTACATCCCGCCGCGTGAGCAGCATGCGCTGGGTGGCTATACCACATGGCCGGCCCGCACTGCAGGACTTGAGGTGGGGGCGGAGGAAGAGATTCGCACCGCCTTGCGCGAGATGGTGGGCGAACTTGATCTGGCTCCCGGCAGGGGCATGAGCGAAGACATCACTCCTTACACCTCGGCAATCATCGACTCTCATGTCGATTTGTTCATCGATTTTCAATCGGGCATTCGTGATCTTTGTGCAGTTCGAACGGGTGCCAGGACGGTCGTGAAAGGCGGCCATGCACTATGGCTTCCAGGCTTTAACGCAGGGCGGGGATATGGTGATGAGTCGGCCCTCAGGCCGCAACAAGTCCAGGTGCCACGCGACAAGATCAACCGCTCCATACACCTCGCGGGCGGGCATCTTGAAACTTCCAACCTCAAACTTGGAAAGCAGGCCAGCGCCGCCCTCTGGTTTTGGCTCGGACATGAAAGCGGCGCGACTGATCGCACCGGCGAACTCATCAACGCTCTCGGCGTCAGCCTGAAAGCGCATCAGGATGCAAGTCACCGCGTACGGCTCACGCTGGGCGGCGAGGAATCAAAGGAGGAGCTCTTTGCCGACGACTGGCATTGGGTGGTGCTCGCGCGTGATGGCGACCGCGTCCGCGTGCACATCGACGGCGCGGAAAAGCCTTCGCTGGAAGGCAAGGCCGGCAAAGTGAACGACACCCTGCTCTTTGGCAGAGGGCTTCAGGGCAGACTCGATGAAATCACGATTTGGAACAGGTCGGTCGAAACTTCGCTAATCGCAAAGCTATGGGATATTTCGAAGGTGGCTGAGGACAACGCGCGGCATGCAGTCACGCGGAAGGAGCGGACGAAACAAGCGCAGGTGCAGAACTCGGCCTTGTTGCAGGGGCAGGCAGACTGGTCGGCCTCACTACGTTTCCGCAATTCGAAGGCAAACGATGTCAGTGCAGTGACGGCCTACCTCATTTCCCGCGGACCCAAGGGCGACAATCAGGCGCCGGGAGATCATCTGGGCATCGGCGGAAGCTACAAGGACTCGCTGCCCGGCAGGCTGTTTGTCTATAACGGCAACGCAGCGAATCAAATCGTGCGCGGGCATACGCTCATCGCCCCGGGTTCATGGAATGAGGTGAAGCTGGAACGCCACGGCACGCATGTGAAGGTCATGCTGAACGGCAAAGTGGAGATCGATGCCGAGCTTCCCGTCACCGCACCCGGCGCGACCGAGTTGTTCTTTGGCAAGCGCTGTGATGACCTCGCGCCGCTCGAAGGTGAATTCTCAAATATATCAGTCACCGGTTTGGAAAAACCCGCCGCTGCGATGCCTGCGCCGAAGGTGGAACTTGCCTCACAGCCGCTCTCTCCCGAGGAATCGGCCAAAAAATGGCATGTGCGTGAAGGATACCACATCGACCTCGTCGCGGCAGAGCCTGTGGTGCTCGATCCGGTGGCGTTTGACTGGGATGACAAAGGGCGGCTGTGGGTCATCGAGATGGCGGACTACCCGCTGGGCATGGATGGCAACGGCAAGGCAGGCGGACGCGTGGTCATGCTCGAAGATACCAACGCTGATGACCGTTACGACAAGCGCACGGTGATCGTGAATGATCTGAGCTATCCCACCGGCATCCTGACCTGGCGCGATGGCGTCATCGTGACCGCCGCGCCGGACATTTTCTTCATCAAACCGAGCGGAGAAAAGCAGGTGCTCTTCACCGGCTTCAGCACGGGAAATCAGCAACTCCGTGTGAACGGCCTGCGCTGGGGCATGGATGGCTGGGTGTACTGTGCGGCAGGCGCGCACCACGGTGGCTACAACAAAGGCACGCAGATTGAATCCAAGCTCACCGGCGAGAAGATCGACCTCGGCAGCCGCGACTTCCGCTTCAAGCCGGACACGGGCGAGTTTGATCCGCAGAGCGGCCCCTCGCAGTTTGGCCGCGCCCGCGATGACTGGGGCCACTGGTTCGGCGTGCAGAACAGCTTTCCGCTGTGGCACTACGTGCTGCAGGACCACTACCTGCGCCGGAATCCGCACGTCATTCCGCCGGACCCCATTCACCAGCTCTTCCCGCGCAATCCATCGGTGTATCCCGCCAGCAGTATGGAGAAGCGCTTTCACAGCTTCGACCAGGCGGGCCGCTTCACCAGCGCCTGCGGTATCGAGGTCTATCGCGACCGCTTGCTGTTCAAGGATGGCAAAACCCACGCCTTCACCTGCGAGCCCTTCCACAACGTCGTGCAACATCACATCCTCGAAGACGACGGCGTCACCTTCAAAGCCGTTCGCGATCCCGCCGAGTCAAAGATGGACTTCCTCGCCAGCGAAGACCGCTGGTGCCGCCCCGTGATGGTGCGCACCGGACCCGATGGCGCACTGTGGGTGGCGGACATGTACCGCTACATGATCGAGCACCCGCAATGGCTGCCGCAAAACGGCAAGGATGAACTGCTGCCGCATTACCGCGAAGGAGATGACAAGGGCAGGATTTGGAAAATCACGCGCACTCCAGAACCGCCTCAAGGGGGGACTACAAAACAAGACTTGGCTTCCTCGAACGGCTGGCAGCGTGACAAGGCGCAGATGCAGCTGGCATGGAGCGATGAGAAGGCAGCCATCGAAGGGCTACTCAAATCCAAACAGCCCCAAACGCGGGCACAGGCCGCGTGGACACTGCTGACCATGAAGAAACTCAGCACCACCGCATGCTTGGACCTGCTGGCAGATGAATCGCCACATGTGCGTGAACAGGCATTGCAGATGGCAGAGAAGTTGGAGTGGGAAGGTGCGGGAGCATCGTCACTCCAAAAAGCGCTGACGAAACTCGTGAACGACAAGGACGAGAAAGTGCAGCTGCAACTGGCCTGCAGCCTCGGTGAACTGAAAGGCGACTGGGCGGCGGATCTGCTGGCGCAACAGCTGCGTGAGGTCCCAGCAGGTTCGTCCCTTCAGGGCGCAGCACTGAGTTCGGTGATGCCGCATTTGGAAGGTGTTTGCACACGCTTTCCTGAAAGTGCGGCACCGGAAAACAACCAGGTCATCGGCATGCTGTTTCGCTGCGCTTTGGCAGTGAAAAATGAGAGGGCCATCGCCACGCTGCTGTCCCACCAGGGAGCTCAAAAACATGCCACCGAGCTGCTTGCCGTCCTTGATGAAAAGGGGCTCTCGCTATCCGCCTTCACACAGCAGGTGACTTCGGCGGAAGCTCAGCAGGCATTGAAGAAAATGGCAGACCTGCTTCACACGGCTGCAGAGGATGTCAAAGCGGCCAAGGAGGCTCCCCCCATGGCGGCAGTGGCGCTGCTGGCATCAGACCGTGAACATCGCGAGATGGTGAAAGCCCTGCTGCCGGAACTCTGGAAGAAATCAGCAAACACCGAAGTGCTTCGTTTGGTGGCAAAGCTTCAGCCGAAGGACGGACCCGAATTCCTGCTGGCAGGCTGGAATGAACGCACGCCGACGGTGCGGGTGCAGATCATCGAGACGTTGCTCTCCAGCGATGCCTGGACCCTGGCCCTGCTGCAGCGGCCGGAGGCAAAATCATGTGATGCAGCACTTCGCGCGCGGCTGACGAAACACCCGAAAAAGGAAATCGCGAAGCAGGCAGCGGCGGTGTTTGCGGATGCCACGAGCGCCACGCGTGCAGCGGTGGTGGAGAAGTTCAAACCCGCACTGAAACTGACAGGCGACGCGGCGAAGGGAAAGGCGATGTTCGCCCAGGTGTGCATCAGCTGTCACAAGCTGGACGGCGTGGGCATCGAGCTGGGGCCGGATCTGCGCAGCGTGGTTCAGCATGACGCGGAGAAGCTCATGAACTCCATCCTCGACCCGAGCGCGATCATAGAGCCGGGATTCATGGCCTACCATTGCACGCTCAAAAATGGCGAGCAGCTCTATGGCGTGATCGCCACGGAAACCAGCGCGAGCCTCACGCTGAAGATGGCGGGCAATCTGACGAAGTCCGTGCTGCGCAGCGAGATCGCAAGTTTGCAGAGCACAGGCACATCCCTGATGCCGGAAGGCCTCGAAGCCGCTCTCACGCCGCAGTCGCTGGCGGATTTGATCGCGTATTTGAAGGTGCCTAAGTGAATGCGGGTAGGAATTGAAGTGCGCGGTTAGAGTTGGTCCCGGCCCTGCGTATTGAACTCCGATGTCATCCCCCGATCATCCCTGCTCCGGCCACAGCGCCCCGCATGCATTCACATTCATGAACCCGCGTGTGCGGGATGGCGTGGTCGTCCACAGCCGGCGCTCGGTGTTGAAGACGAGCCTCGCAGGCCTGGGCGGCCTCACCCTGCCTGCGCTGACGAAGCTGCGCGCGGAGGGAAAGACCACCAAGAGCGGCAAAGCGGTGATCCTGCTCTGGATGACCGGCGGCCCCTCGCAGATCGACACCTGGGACCCGAAGCCTGACCGCCCGCGTGAGATTCGCGGCCCGTTCAAAACGATCCCCACCAAGCTGCCCGGCACGCACATCTGCGAGTATCTGCCCAAGCAGGCCGCCATGCTGGACAAGTTCACGCTCATTCGCTCGGTGGACTGCCGCTTCAGCAATCACGAGCCCAACATGGTCATGCAGACCGCGAACCTCGCCAACGAGCCGCGCACGAATCCGAAGGCGAAGTATTATCCATCCTTCGGCAGCATCGTGGCAAAGCATCGCGGGGCCAATCATCCGTCCATGCCGCCTTATGTCGTGCTAAACATGAAATCGCGCTCCCACGTCGCGTGGGGCGGTTATCTCGGCACGCAGTATGATCCCTTCGATGGCAGCAGCGCCACCAAGCTCTTCCAGCTTCCCTCCGGCCTCAGCATGGACCGCCTGCAAGCGCGCCAGACGCTGAGCAAACAAATGGACGGCCTGCGTGCCGACATCGACGCCAGCGGCATGATGAGCGCCATGGACAGCTTTTCGCAGACCGCCTTCGACATCGTCGCCGGTGGCCGGGCGCAGGAGGCTTTTGATCTGAGCAAGGAACCGCAAAAAGTGCGCGACCGCTACGGCGAGCATGATTGGGCCAAGCAGGCGCTGCTCGCACGCCGTCTCGTGGAGCGCGGCTCATCCTTCGTCACCATTGATCTCAGCAATCACGGCGCCTCCGGCACCTGGGACAATCACGGCGACAACATCCCGCCCTACGGCGGCATCTGGAATGGCCTGCGCCCGCTGCTGCCAGTGTTTGATCACGTCATCACCACACTCGTCAGCGACCTCGCAGAGCGCGGCATGCTTCAAGACACCTTGGTCATCACCATGGGCGAGTTTGGCCGCACACCCACACTCGGCACGCAGGGCAGCACCGATGGCCGCAACCACTGGCCCTACGTCATGTCCATGTCCCTCGCGGGTGGCGGCTTCCGTCATGGCCAGGTCATCGGTGCCTCTGACAAAGACGGCGGGCAGATTGATGAACGCCCCGTCACCCCCGGCGATCTCGCCGCCACCATCTACCACCACATGGGCGTCCCGCTGGATACGATTTACACGGATCATCAGGGCCGGCCCAACTTCATCGTGGATCAGGGTGCGCCATTGCGAGAGCTTATCTGAACCTGAGCGATCAGCTCTGCCCACTAGGGCCACAGCCTATCCACGTACTCTCCTTTCATTCTTTACATGATGCGGGCCAGGTGTCAGGCTTTGTCATCGTTCGTGTCCTCCCATCCAGATGACTGTCGCTGTTCCCAAAGAAACCCATGCGGGAGAAACGCGCACCGCCTTAGTGCCTGAGCACGTGGCCAAGCTTGTGGCCCTGGGCGCAAAGATCGAAGTGGAAGCAGGACTCGGGCTTTCCTGCGGCCACAGTGATATGGATTATACGAGAGCAGGCGCCGCAGTGCGGACAGATCGCACTGCGATGCTGGCCGCAGCAGATGTCGTCCTTCAGGTGCGCAAGCCAACGCTGGATGAAGTGAGCGCCATGCGTGAGGGATCAATGTTCATCGCGTTGCTCGATCCTTTTCAATCACCAGACTTGATTCGTGCATTGGCGACGCGCGGAGTGAGCGCCATCAGCATGGAGCTTGTGCCCCGCAGTACGCGGGCGCAGAAAATGGACGTGCTCTCCTCGCAGGCGAGTCTCGCGGGCTATGCCGCCGTGATCGTGGCCGCAGGGCAGTCCGGCAAAATTTTCCCCATGATGATGACGCCTGCAGGCACGATCAAGCCGGTGAAGGTTTTCATCATCGGTGCAGGCGTCGCAGGGCTGCAGGCAATCGCCACGGCCAAACGTCTCGGCGCCAAGGTGGAGGCCTTTGATACGCGCCCCGTCGTTGAGGAGCAGGTGAAATCACTCGGCGCTAAATTTGTGAAAATCGACGTGGGTGAGACCGGGCAGACCGAAGGCGGTTACGCGAAGGCGCTGACCGATGACCAGCTCAAGCTCCAGCGTGAAGGCATGGCACGCGTGTGCGCAGAGTCGGACATCGTCATCACGGCAGCGCAGGTGTTTGGCAGGCGTGCTCCAGTACTGCTCACCAGCGAGATGCTGGATGCGATGAAACCAGGCAGCGTCGTGGTGGATCTCGCGGTCGAAAGCGGCGGTAACGTCGAAGGCGTGGTGGCGGACCAGATCATCGAGCGCAAGGGCGTGAAGATCGTCGGCATCGCCAGCCTGCCGGGCCGCGTGCCGGTGCATGCCAGCCAGATGTACTCGTCCAATGTCACCGCACTGCTCACGGAGTTCTGGGACAAGGAGACGCAGGCGCTGAAGCTGAACCTGGACGATGACATTCTCAAAAGCTGCGTCGTCACCCACGGCGGACGCATCGTGAACGACAAACTCGCCACCGCCACCTGACCTGCCATGACCGTGGAAATGCTCATCTTTGTTATCTTCGTGCTGTCGGTCTTTCTCGGCTTCGAGCTCATCTCCAAGGTGCCCTCCATGCTGCACACGCCGCTGATGTCCGGCACGAACGCGATCCACGGCATCATCCTGCTCGGCGGCATGCTGGCGCTTGCCGAGGCCGACGGCTTCCTGCAATCCGCCGCCGGATTCGCCGCCGTCGTGCTGGGCTCCGCCAATGTGTTCGGCGGCTTCATGGTCACCGACCGCATGCTGCAAATGTTTAAACGCAAGAAGTGAGACAACCGGAACAAAGTGGAGATAGACGAAGTCAACCGCCCCCATGATCACCTCTTTTGCCTTTCTGCTCGCTTCTGTTCTTTTCATCCTCGGCATCAAACTGCTGGCCTCGCCCAAGACCGCGCGGCGGGGAAATCTCATCGCAGGTGTGGGCATGGTGCTCGCTCTGCTGGCGGTGCTGCCGCAGATGCATGGCCCTCACGGTGGAGGCGTATCACTGTGGAAGTGGCTGCTCATTTTCGTCGGCATCCTGCTGGGTCTGGCTGTGGGTGCCGCCGGCGCCTACAAGGTGAAAATGACCGCCATGCCGCAGATGGTGGCGCTCTTCAATGGTGCCGGAGGTGGTGCAGCGGCTTTGGTGGCAGCCATCGAGTTCGCGCATCTCACTTCAGATTCGAGCCTGAAGTTTGTGGTGTCGATGCTGTGCGCAGCGATGATCGGCGCGGTATCGCTGTCCGGCAGCATCATCGCCTTCTTCAAGCTCGAAGGCCATTTCGACAAACCGGTGACCTATCCCGCGCAGCAGTTGCTAAACGGCCTGCTCTTCGTGGCCAGCCTCTTGCTCGCGATCATGATGGCAGCAGGCTCGCACAGCATGGTGCTCATGAGCTTGTTCCTGGTGATCGCGCTCGCACTCGGCGTGCTGATGGTCATGCCCATCGGCGGCGCGGACATGCCAGTGGTCATTTCCCTGCTGAATTCCTTCACCGGACTCGCCGTCGCGGCAGACGGTTTTGCCATCGACAACGTCGCCATGATCATCGCCGGCACGCTCGTCGGCTCCTCCGGCACTCTCCTGACCCTGGCGATGTGCCAGGCCATGAACCGCCCCGTGACGAATGTGCTCTTCAGCGCCTTTGGCAAAGTGGATGCCGCCGCCAGCGCAGCAGCCGCTGCCACGGGCAGTGTGAAATCCGTGCAGGCGGATGAGGCCGCCCTGCTGCTCGGCATGGCAGGACGAGTGGTCATCGTGCCCGGCTACGGACTCGCCGTGGCACAGGCGCAGCATCAGGTGCGGCAGCTGGCGGATGAACTCGCCAAAAAAGGCGTCGAAGTCAGCTTTGCCATCCATCCCGTGGCCGGACGCATGCCCGGCCACATGAACGTCCTGCTGGCCGAGGCCGATGTACCCTACGACCAGTTGATTGAAATGGAAACGATCAACCCCGAGATGGAGCGCGTGGACGTGTGCCTCGTCATCGGCGCCAACGACGTGGTGAACCCCGCCGCGCACGAAGACAAATCCAGCCCCATCTACGGCATGCCCATCATCGAAGCCGAAAAAGCCGGCACCGTGATCGTCATGAAGCGCAGCATGGGCAAGGGCTTCGCCGGCATCGAAAACGCCCTCTTCCTGCGCGACAACTGCCGCATGCTCTTCGGTGATGCCAAAGCGTCCTTGCAGGAACTCGTGACGCTGGTGAAGGCGGGGTAGCCGACCCATGGCTCAGTCACCATGGATGCCCGCGCAGCAGCACGGCGAAACCTCCAAATGCACTTGCATGCAGCCGCCCTCCTTCTCGCCTGCACCTTCCAAGAGTTTCCGCCCGGCGGTTGAGGGCAGAGGGAAAAGACACCAACGGTGAGTTTAAAATCCCATTGAATTGGTAGGGTTTGGTGCCAAGGTGCCAATACCTATATATAGGTATTGGCACCTTGGCACCAAACCCACGAAGGGCCATGAGAGCCAAATGGCACCAGTTTGGCCCTCGTGGCCCTTGGCCCCGGAGGGGGATCGGTACGATCCCTATCCTCCAGAGCGCTGACGCGTTCGCAGAGCACCTGCGGAGCATCTCTCCTTGAACTGGCGTAAGTTGTTACGCTCGTCACATTCCCTGACCATGCGCCTCCTCCTCACTGCCCTTCTGTTTGCCACAGTCGTTCATGCCCAGCAGCCTGCCGCGCCGAAGCCGAAGGCCTTCACCGATCCGGCACAGACGGACGAGGATTTCGCGATTCAGGGCGAGTATGTGGGAGAAATCGATGGCAAGAGCTACGGCGTACAGATCTGGGCGCAGGGCGGTGGAAAATTTGAAGCCGTGAGCCATCTCGGCGGCCTGCCGGGGGCGGGTTGGGATGGAGACCGGAGCACGATCACTCGGGTCGGCGGCACTCGGGCGGCAGACGAAAAGACCGCCTCGTTTACTTCGCCAGACGGCACCATCAAAGCCGAGGTGAACGGCGCGAGCATCCTGGTGAACAATGCTGACGGGCTGAAAATCATGGAGCTCAACCGCACGAACCGCGAATCCCCCACCCTGGGTGCCCCGCCGCCGGAGAATGCGACGGTGCTGTTTGATGGCAAGGGGGTGAACCGTTTCCCCAATTCGCGTGTGGATGAGAAAACCGGCGCTTTGATGGAGGGGATCACCAGCGAGGACACCTTTGGCGACTGCAGTCTGCATGTGGAGTTCCTCCTGCCCTACATGCCCGACGCGCGGGGTCAGGGCCGGGGAAACAGCGGGCTCTACCTGCAAGGCCGCTACGAGGTGCAGATGCTCGACAGCTTTGCCCTCGAAGGAAAGGACAACGAGTGCGGCGGGTTGTACAAGATCGCCGCTCCGAAGGTGAACATGTGCCTGCCGCCGCTGACCTGGCAGACCTATGATGTTGATTTCACCGCTGCCAAATACGATGCCGGCGGCCAGAAGTCCGCGAATGCAAAGATCACCGTCAGACACAACGGCGTGGTGATTCACGAGAATCAGGAACTGCCCGGCGCGACGACTTCAGCCCCCAACAAAGAGGCCACCAGCCCGGGTCCGGTTTACCTTCAGAACCATGGCAATCCGGTCCGCTACCGCAATATCTGGGTGGTGAGAAAGTAACGCTGACATCGCATCTGCCGCAGGATAACGGACGAATTGCGCCGCAAAAATGTGAATAACCCAAGCCCCTAGGAATACGGGGGTCGCATTTTTTCGCGAATAATTATGGCAATCGGACTGGGAATCTATTATTTAAGGCCCATTAACTACCAATTCCGCATGTATTCGGAACTGGCCTTTTTGTACGCCTGCTCATGTCTTCTGCCAAGAATGGCTCGAAAAAATCAGCCAAGCGCCCTTCCCGCAAGCGCAAGGGAACGGGCACCCACGTAATCGACTATCAGCCGGAATCTCCGGTCATTCGCGAGCATGAGGCCGTGGAGCGCCGCCGCCGCGGCTTCCGCACGGCCATGTGGCTGATCACTGCGATGATCGTGGTCGGCATCGGCTGGGTGACGTGGCATGAGGCACTGGAAAAGAATTCACAGTTCATGCTGAAGACCGTGGAGGTGAACACGGAGGGCACCCTCACGCGGCAGCAGCTTGTGGCCGCCACCGGCCTCACCGAAGCCACCAACCTGCTCACCATGAACCTGCGCGAAGTGCGCGCGAAGATTGAACGCCTGCCCCAGGTGAAGTCGGCGGTGATCCATCGTGACTACCACGGCAAACTCACGCTCGATGTCGTGCAACGCCTGCCAGTGGCCTGGATGGAATGCCCCAAGCACAAGCTCATGGGCCCTCTGACCGGCAAAGGCTGCCTGATTGACGCAGAAGGTGCGCTGGTGCCCTGCAACGTCATCACCCGGGACTATCTCGCGATGCCCCGCATCCAGTTCCCGAACCTCAGCGAAGCCACCCCCGGCAAGCCATCTCCAGACATGCAGGTTCACGCGGCGCTTCGTCTGATGGAAAAGCTCCAAAAACGCCAGCAGGATGACCATCCCACGCTGGAAATGATCGAAATTCCGAACCCATGGTCACTCGTCGCTCATTTTAACGGTGACACCAAAATCACTTTCGGAGTGGATGACATGGACCCGCAGCTGGCGCGCTTTGACCGCGTCATGCATGAGGCGCGCGCGCGCAAATGGCGCCTCGCCACGCTGAATTTGATCGCCACCACCAACACCCCCGCCACTTTTCATGAAACGCCGGATGTCACCGGGCTGAATCTGGCGGACACCGCCTCCACTCCACCCGCACGCTGAAACTCATGGCCAAAAGCACTATTTACGCAGGTCTTGAAATCGGAACGCACAAGATCTGCGTCGTCGTGGGTGAAGCCAAGCGTGACGGAGCCATCAAGATTCTCGGCGTCGGCCAGGCTCCTTCCCGTGGCGTGCGCAAAGGCGAGATCGTGGATTTCGAAAAGGTCCAGACCTGTGTGAACGATGCCCTCGTGCGTGCGGAAGACCGCAGCGATGTGATGATCCGCAATGTCTTCCTCGGCGTCACTGGCGCACACATAGAAAGCTTGAACAACCGCGGCCGCCACCGCCTGCCGGACGATCAGACGGAAATCAGCGAGGACGATGTGGAGGAAGCGAAGGAAATCGCCCGCAGCGTGTCCATTCCCCAGTCGAATGTCTTTCTGCACAGCGTCACACGGCAGTACATCGTGGACGGGCAGGAGGCCGTGCGCCAGCCCATCGGCCGCGAGGGCCGCGTGCTTGAGGCTGATTACCACATCATCCACGGCGTCCGTGGCCGGGTGCAGAATGCCATCCGCTGCGTGCGTGAAATTCCGCTCGAAGTGGAGGACGTCGTCTTCAATCCCGTCGCTGCGGCACAGGTCGTGCTCACACGTGAGGCGAAAATGCAGGGGGCGCTCATGATCGACTTCGGTGCCGGCACTTGTGACTACGTCTTGTATGAAGACGGCATGATCACCGCCTCCGGCTGCGTCCCTCTCGGCGGTGACCACATCACCAATGATGTCTCGATGGCGCTGCAGATCCCGAACGGACGCGCCGAACGCCTCAAGGTGGAGGAAGGCAGCGTGCTCTATGACGAGGTGCCGGAAGGCGAAATGCTCAGCATCGAGGACGACACTGGCTTGATCCTCGGCGAGATCGAACGTGCGTTTTTGAATGAGGTCATGAACCTCCGTACTAAAGAAATACTTATTCAGGTGAAGGTGCGTGTGGAGGATCACCTCGGTCGTCTCGGCGCAGGCATTTACCTCACGGGCGGTGTCAGCATGATGAAAGGCGTTGACGTGGTGGCCCGCGAAGTGTTTGGGATCAAAGTCACGCGCGCAGGTTCGGCTCCCGTCAGCGGCATCACCGCCACTTTCGAGAATCCCCAATACTCCGCTCCGATCGGCCTCATTCGTTATGCGCAGATTCTTGACAGCGAGAAGCCTTTTCTCTCCCCCTTGAAGCGCCTTGGCCGACGAATGCAGGAGCTACTCTCATCCGTCACACTTTAATTTAAAAACAGCAGCCCAACCTTAACCACCCACGATTATGGTAGAATACGACCGCTCCCAATCACCTGAAGGTGCCAGTACGGCGGCACCGCGCATCTGCATCGTCGGTGTCGGCGGCGCGGGTTCCAACGTTGTCGATCGCATCACCCTGGACCGCATCGTGGATGCCACGCTGGTCTGCGCGCACACGGATGTGCGGGTGCTCGGTCATTCCATGGCGCCGGTGAAGATCCAACTCGGGGCCGAGCTCATGAAGGGCATCGGCGCAGGCGGCGATCCCGATCTCGGACGTGAGGCCGCGCTGTTCTCCCGCGAGCAGATTCGTCAGGCCATTGAGAATCACGACATCATCTTCATCAGCGCTGGACTTGGCGGCGGCACCGGCAGCGGCGCGGCCCCTGTCATTGCTGAGATCGCTAAGAACACCGGCGCTCTGGTGCTCGTTGTCGCCACCATGCCGTTCAGCTTCGAAGGCCGCCGTCGTCTGGCCCAGGCCGAGGAGGCGCTGGAACTGCTGCAAAAGCGTGCGGATGCCCTCGTGCTGTTTGAAAACAACCGCATGGGAGAGCTCATCTTGCCGAAGGATGGCATTCAGAAAGCCTTCAATCAGGCGGACCAGCTCATTGCCCAGAGCCTGCGCGCCATCTCCACCATCACCACCACGCCAGGTCTGGTGAAACTCGGTCTCGACGACCTCACCTCCGCGCTGGCCAATGCCAACGGTCGCTGCCTCTTTGGCTTCGGCGAAGCCCGCGGCCAGAACCGCGGTGCCGAGGCGCTCAAGAAGGCGCTCAAGAGCCCGCTCATCGACTCCGGCCGCCTCCTGCACCAGACGAAGAACCTGCTCGTCCACGTGGCCGGCGGCGAATCGCTCACCTTGGTCGAAGTCGAGGGTGTCATGAAGCAGCTGGGACGTCACGTGCCGGACCAAACCCACATTCTCTTTGGCCTCGGGGTCGATGCGAAGCTGGGAGACGCCGTCGCCGTCACTCTCATCAGTTCGCTGGGACTCAACCAGCTCAACGCTCACGCCACCGCAGCACCGCCTTCGGAAATGCTCCAGCCCCGTGCTGAGCTGCCCGCCCCTGTCGCAGCCCCGGCTCCGGCCCCTGCTCCTGTCGTAACCCCTGCCCCGGCTCCCAAACGCGAGATCCATGCCAAGAAGGCCCCATCCCCGTATGCGCCGCCCGTGGAGTCTCCTCCAGACTTGCTCTTCAAGTCTGAGGAATTCGCCTCCGTCCCCGCCGTCGGTGAAGCCTTTCCTTTGAGCAGCCTCCAGGCTGAAGCCGCCAAAGTGCAGCCCGTGGAGCTGCCAGGGGCCCATGTGGAAGAGCCGCCTGCCTTTGACGGTTTCGAGACCTTTGAGGAGCTCGCTCCTCCACCCATGATCGCTTCCACTCCCGAAACGGCACGCATTCCAGTGCGCACCCCTGCCGCGAAGGAACTCGCCGATGCCGCCCGCAGCACCAAGGAATCCACTCTCGCCGCCGTCGTGGCCCGCAGCGTCACCTTGCAGACTGAAGTCTCTGCTGCGCAGGACGACCTCATTTCGTTCGACGAACCCGAGCCCGAATCGACCATCAGCGCCACCGCCGTCCTCACCCGCAAGGCCACTGCCACGGCTGAAAGCCAGCAGACCTTCAGCCTCGGTGAAGAAGACCGCGGACGCTTCAAGGACACCGAACCTTCGATCGTGCAAGGTGAGGACCTCGACGTCCCGACCTGGATGCGCCTGAAGAAGAAGCTTCGTCGCTAAGCCGTTGCATTTGCCGCTCTAAAACAGCAGCCCAGGCGCGTTTGTTCACCCGCATGAACGCTCCTTTCACACGCCGTCGCCTGCTTCAATCGCTGCCCCTTGCTGCCTGCGCGGGCAGTTTCAACATCCTTGCCCGTTCGCAGGAGGCGAAAAAGTCGTGGATCACCGGCAATCCGGCCATCGACAAGCCGCGCGAAATCGCCCTCGGCCTGCTGAAGCCCACGCAGGCGCAGATTGACCACGCATGGGAGCTTCATTTCGGCTCCGTCGTCTTTGAAAGCTACGGCTTCGCACCCCGCTGCGCCATCGACGCAGAGGCGATGAACGAGGCAATCAAATCCGGCATGAGCGCCGCCGAGATCAACGACCTGCGCGAGTCCATGTCCATGAACCGCAACGCGACGAATGAACGCGAGCGCAAGGAATTCCTCGATGCCTTCCACGCCGCCGGCGTGACCTGCATTTTCCAAAATACCGGCGAAGAAGGCAGCGACCCGCTGCGGCTGATCAAACGCCTCGCGCATTTCACCAAAGCGACGGATCTGCTGAAACCCACGCTTTCCAAAGTGGTCACGTCCGATGAAATCGTGGCGCTGAAAAAGTCCGGAAACGTCGGCCTCTGCTTCACAACGAACGGTGTGCCGCTGATGCAGGACTGGGAGAGCGTGAGGGATGAGCTGCGCTTTGTGCGCATTTTCCACGAACTGGGCACCCGCATGATGCACGTGACCTACAACCGGCGCAATCCGCTGGGCGATGGCGCCGGAGAACCCCACGACGGCGGCCTGAGTGATTTCGGCCACGCAGCCATCGCAGAGATGAACAAAATCGGCGTCATTGCCGATGTAGCGCACAGCGGCTGGAAGACCGCCTACGACGCGGCCAAAGCCAGCACCAAACCCATGGTGGCCAGCCACACGACCTGCTGCGGCGTCTACGAACACTTCCGCGGCAAGCCGGACGACACCATCAAGGCCATCTGCGACACCGACGGTCTCGTCGGCATCTGCTGCATCCCACGCTTCCTCGGTGGCAAGGGAGACATCACCACCCTGCTCGATCACCTCGATCATCTCATCAAGAAATTCGGGGCCAAGCACGCCGCCATCGGCTGCGACGTGGCCTACACCTCCCGCTTTGACAAGGAGGAGCGGGCCAAGCTGCTCAAAGCCCCCGGCGGCAGCGCGGACAAATGGGAGCATCTCTGGCCGAAGGACGACTACGTGACGAGCATCGAGGCAGAGCAGAGCGTCGCCTGGTCCAACTGGCCGCTTTTCACCCTCGGCATGATCATGCGCGGCCACAGTGATGAAACCATCCGGCAGGTCATCGGCGGCAACATGCTGCGGGTGCTCAAGGCAAATCAGGTCTGACAAGTGACAAAAACCGCGTTTTACCGCCTGCAAGGTGGCACGTTCGCTGCGCGTTTGGTTTTTGACGGGAAGTGATGTAGAATCCCCCAGTCGAACCCCCACATGACCCTGCGTTTCCAGTTTCCCTCTCTCGTTTTGGGCGGCCTTGCCGTCGCAAGTTCCCTTGCCTCGGCTGCCGAGTCCTTTCCGCCTGACCAGATCGAGTTTTTCGAGAAAACCATCCGCCCCGTGCTCGCGGAGCGCTGCTACGAATGCCACGGCGCGCACAAGCATCAAAACGGCCTGCGTCTCGACTCGCGGGCAGCGGTCATTCACGGCAGCGATTACGGCAAGGTTGTGGAACCCGGGAATCCGAGCGCCAGCAAGCTGATCAAGGCTATCAACCATGTGGCAGGTGTCGAGGCCATGCCCAAGAAGGGCGACAAGCTGCCTGCGCCACAGATCGCGGCGATCGAAAAATGGATCAGCATGGGACTGCCGTGGCCTGCAGAGGCTGCTGTGGCGGAGCATGCCAAAGCCGACCCGATGCAGCACTGGGCCTACAAGCCGGTGCAAAAGCCCGCCCTGCCCGCTGGCTTTACCGGCAACCCGATCGATGCTTTCGTCGGTGCCAAACTCAAGGCAGCCGGACTCGATTTCGCCGCGCCTGCCGATCCGGCCACGCTGACGCGCCGCATCCACCTCACGCTCACCGGATTGCCGCCGACTTTTGAGGAGCTGCAGAAGAATCCTTCACCTCAGACGCTGATCCCTCAACTCCTCAGCCAGCCTGCCTATGGCGAGCGCTGGGCGCGCTTCTGGCTCGATGTGGTGCGCTATGCGGACACGAACGGCTATCAGGTGGCTGGCCGCAGCAATTACTACCCTTTCGCCTACACGTATCGCGACTGGATCGTGAATGCCCTGAACGATGACATGCCCTACGACCAGTTCGTGAGTTACCAACTCGCGGCGGATCGCATGACCGCAGCCACGCCGAATTCGCCGAATCTCGCGGCGCTGGGCTTCTACAATGTGGGTGAGCGTTTCATCAATGACCGTCTGCTCATCGCCGATGACCGCATTGATGTCATCGGTCGTGGCCTCCTCGGACTCACAGTTGCCTGCGCACGCTGCCATGATCACAAATTCGATCCGATCCCGAGCCGCGACTACTATGCGATGTACAGCATCCTGAACAGCAGCGACGAGCCGGATGACACTGCCATGCCCATCATTGGCAAGGCGGCCAATGAAAAAGATCAGCAGGACTACGATGCCAAGGTGGCTGAGATCGCGAAGAAGGAGCTCGACTTCAAACGCACCGTCTATGACGAGTTCAGGAAACCGGAGCGTCTGGCTGAATACCTCGCATTCGCCCAGGACTCGGTAGACATCAAAGACACCACCGTATTCAAAGGCAAGGCCGGCCAGGTCAAGCTGCGTGACCGCGTGGCCAGCCAATGGCGCGACTTCCTGAATCGCTACGCTCTGAGCGCAAAGCCGCACGCGACGATGATTGCCTGGAATCGCTACGCCAAACTTCCAGAGGCGGAGTTTGCCACAAAATCAGCCGCCATTGCGCAAGAGCTGGCCAAGCCGGAAAGCGGCTGCACGCCGGAGATCGCCGCCGCCTTCACGCAGACGCCGCCGAAGTCCATGAAGGATGTCGCACTGGCCTACGCCCGCATCATTCTCGACAGCAAGGTGGAGCCGATGCGTCAGCTCATGCAGGATAAACTTTCGCCCATGTCAGTGCCAGTTGAAGGAGCCAACACGTTCTTCACCCGCAAGGACAGCGAGACCGTGGTGCGCCTCAACAACGAGCGCACCAAACTCGACAGCACCCATCCCGGTGCACCGCCACGCGCCATGGTGATGGTGGACAAACCGAAGCCGCAGGACGTGCGCGTCTATATCCGCGGCAATCCTGCACGTCAGGGAGATCCAGCACCGCGTGCGTGGCTCACGATGTTCGGCGGTGAAAAATTCACCGACGGCAGCGGACGTCTGGATCTGGCGAAACACATCGCCAGCAAGGACAATCCGCTCACCGCGCGCGTCATTGTGAACCGCGTGTGGCTGCAGCATTTCGGCAAGCCCCTCGTCTCCCAGACCAGTGACTTCGGCGTGCAGACCGCGAAGCCCGTACAGGCAGATCTGCTGGACTACCTTGCCGCCACCTTCATGGAAAACGGGTGGAGCTTGAAAAAGCTGCACACGCTGATCCTCACCTCCCGCACCTTCCAGCAAAGCAGCCATGCCACGCCGGAAAAAACCACCAAGGATGCTGAGAATGACCTGCTCAGCCGCTTCAACCGCCAGCGCCTGGACTATGAAACCATGCGTGATGCGATCCTGTTCGCCACTGGCGAACTCAACACCAGCAGGCATGGCGGACGAGCCACAGAACTGAACGCGAAGGATGCCGACACCCTGCGCACCGTTTATCTCAAAGTGGACCGCTATGATCAGGCCAGCGTGCCGGCGATGTTTGACTTCGCCAATCCGGACGGCCACAGCCCGCAGCGTTTCAACACCACCGTGCCGCAACAGGCTCTGTTCCTCATGAACAGCCCCTTCATGCGCGCCCGGGCCGATGCCATCGCCAAAGCCACGCCACTGGCAGGAACCACGCTCGACTCTGAAGCCATCCGCGCGATGTACCGCCGCGTGCTCGCCCGCGATCCGAAGCCGGATGAAGTCGAACTGGCCCAGCGCTTCGCCGCTGATGCCACCGCGCTCAATGCCGAGAAGCCCTTCCGCTGGAGCTACGGCACGATGAAGTTTGCACGCACTCCCGAAGGCAAGCCGTCCTTCACCGAGTTCCAGGCCTTCACGCAGCTGACGGATCGTGGCGGTGGCGGCCAGAAAGTCTGGAGCCCCGGCCCTAAAATCCCAGATCCTAAATGGGGACATGCCTTCTGGGCCAACTACGGCGCCCACTCCGCCCCCAGCGAATACATCGTCACCGCCCGCTGGCATGTGCCGGCTGACATGAAGATCTCCATCGACAGCGTTTTGACCCGCAGCAGCGACCGTGGCGATGGCGTCCGCGCTTGGATTTACAATGCGCGCACCGGCGTCCTGGCCGAGCAGCTTTGCACCCCGCAGAACAAAAAAGTTCCCGTGCAGCTCACCACCGATGTGAAGCGTGGCGACACCCTCTGCTTCATCGTCCACAACGAAGGCGGCACTGACAGCGACAGCTTCGACTGGCAGCCCACCATCAGCCGCACCGACACCGGCGAAATGCTCACCCATTCCAAAGCCGACTTCTGCGACGCCAGCCGCTGGCCCATCGGCCGCGCCCGGCCCCAGAGCGCCCTCAGCCAGCTCGCGCAAGTGCTCATCATGAGCAACGAGTTCATGTTTGAGGATTGAGAGCGGCTGCTCCCGAAATTCGATCTCGACACTGATCTACTCATCCGGGTAGCATTCAGGGCATGAAATCGCCGCGTGCTCGTTTCTGCCTGCGTTGTGCCGCCGTTTGCTCTTCGTTGGGGCTATTGATCGGCTGCGCGTGGTTTGCCCATAAGCAGGCCAATCCGGCCATGATGCCAGGCTCCAAAAGCGGTCCTCTGATCATGTCTGGCAGCAAATCGTTCACGGGAGGCACCACGATCACCTCAGGTGCTTTGCAGGCCGACAAGCCGCTGCTGCCACCCGTAAAGCCATGATCAGGGCATCCACACGCTCTCGCACCGCCTTGCTGGCATGCGCGTTTACACTACTCGCAAGTGATTTGCCAGAGCAGGCTATGGCAGCATCCACCAAGGACTACGGCGATATTGTGAGCTGGATAGATGCAGGAACGGATAAGATCGTTGCTCTGGCCTCCCCATTTCCGCAGTTGCTCTTTTCACTGCCTCCTTCAATAGTCCGAACGAGTTCGTTGCATTTCTCATGGCTGTCCGGCACAGAACTTCACCCTTTTCAAGAATGTGTGAATCCTGATGCTCGACTCATGGACCTCACCAATCAAGTGGAAGTCCTTGATCCGACTTTCTGGGAACTGGTATCAACGGACGGTTTGATTATTGATATCACGGCACGACCTAAAGACCCCATACCGGGTTGCCACATAATTTACAGCCACCGCTTCAATGACAAACCACGGTGGGAAGCCTTCTGGGAAAACAGCCTGCCTGTGCCTAGCTCGTTACGTTCCATGGCATTCACACGAGAGTTATTGCAAGAAGATGACAAACTGTCCTGGAGTGCCACCAGGAGATTCTGCAGTTCTTACTGGGACAGTCTTTCCATCAATCATGACAACGCCATCTAAACTTGTCCGCATCATGATGGTGGCGTCATCTCTCACGCTGCTGACGGCCTATGTGATCCATTCGCAATCCAAAGGTCGAATTGCGTTTCCTCAAACGGAGGAGAAATTCATGCTTCCAAGCTCCAAGGCGCTTACCCAGCCCGTGTTTTCAACTCGCAAGGTGGAATCAAACACCATGGCAGCCGATCCTTTTGCACCTCCAGCGCAAAAGCCATGAACCTTCCCGCCGTCATCCTTTCCACCGGCCTGAGCCTGCTCTTTCTCGTGGTGCTGTTCCGCCCGCTGGAGAAGTTGTTTCCTGCGCGGGAGGGGCAGAAGTTCTTCCGCCCGGCGTTCTGGACAGATCTGTGTTTCCTGCTCGGGCAATACCTGCTCTGGACTGGTCTGGTATTCTGGGCGCTGAACCATTTTCGTGGATGGCTGGATGGCATCGTGCCGGCTCACTTTCGGGCCGGTGTCGCGGCACAGTCGTGGTGGCTGCAGGCCCTTGAGATGATCGTGCTGAGTGACTTCCTCATCTACTGGGCTCATCGGCTGCAGCACACCGTTCCGTTCTTGTGGCGCTTTCATTCCATCCATCACAGTGCGGAGCATTTGGACTGGCTGGCGGCGCATCGTGAGCATCCGCTGGATACAATCTATACCGTGGGCATCATCAATCTGCCTGCGTTTGTCCTGGGCTTCCCATTGGAGACGCTGGCCGGGTTCCTGGCTTTTCGTGGCCTATGGGCCATCTTCATTCATTCGAACGTGCGCCTGCCCATTGGTCCGCTGGGCATGATTCTTGGAGCGCCGGCGTTGCACCACTGGCACCACGACAAGGCACGCGATGCGGGGAACTACGCCAACATTTCGCCGCTGATGGACATCCTCTTTGGCACTTACCGCTGCCCTGACCACGAACCTGAGGCCTTCGGCATTCACGAGCCGATTTCGAAACATTACTTGGGGCAGCTCTGGCATCCGTTTCGCCGCCAGAAGAGGGATGCAGCATGATCCCCGCCCCAAGCATGTGCCATCCGACATGAAAAATCTCCATCGACAGTGTCCTACCCCGCAACACCGTGTGCGGCGGCTGCGACTGACGCAGGAGCACAAGGCCCGAAGCAGCGGAGGCGCTCCTCGCCCTCCGAGCCAGGCTCCACGCGGCTTCTCCATGACCCTTGCCGCAATGAGATCGGCGGGCGGCCTGCGGAAAGGTGCGAAATTATTGTCACATCAGTCCCGCCTGGACATGAAATGACCCGGCAGAGCGAGCTCCGCCGGGTCATTCCGTAGTGACAGATCAATCAAGCCCGGCGGCGGCGGAACACCGCCACGCCAGCGAACAGCCCCATGAGCAGAACTCGTGAAGGCTCCGGCACGGCGGACGCCGCGACGGTCAGGCTGGCGTTGTCATAGAACGCGCCCGATGGCAGCACCACCTTGCTGACACCCGTGAGTGAAAGCGCCTGGTTCACGGAGAAGCCGGACACGGTCTGATCCACCAAAATGCTGTACAATAGCGCGTCCTGGGAGTCGTAGAACTCCACATTGGTGCCGAAAGGCGTGCCAAGGGTGCTGTTGTCCAGAGTCAAGGCGAAAGCCGAGATGTCCTGCGGAGTCGTGAAACTGAAGAGCACGGCCTGATCCACCGCGTCCAGCGCATTGCCAGAGATTGGAGCGCCGTAGCCGCGGGTGGAGGGATCTCCAACTGCGATCGCTGGAGCCGTCAAGTCTGGACGGAAGCTGGGCAGCGACAACGGGTCGCCGTTCGCATCGACCGTTTCAATGTAGGCGTAGGCCGCCGAGACTGTCCCGACCAAGGAGCCACCGGAAACCGAAGGGGTGGCGTCACTGGTGAAGGAATAGCTCAACACGGTCGCCGCCTGCGAACTGGCGCACATGGCGGCCAGGGCAACGATAGAAAATAGTTTTTTCATGGGAATGACTGGTTATCCATGGACTACTTCGAACCGCCGATCGCGGCCTGCATGGCCTTGAAGAAGGCTTCCGTGTTGTCGAACACGCCGGTGAAGGCTGCCGCGCCGCGACCACCTGCGGAAAGCGGGATGTCAGAAGCGGTGTGGACGGCGCTTTGCACGCCGGTGCCGGGCTGCTGACCGGTAACGAAGTAGCCGGTGGTGGTGTTGCGTGCCTGGGGAGACACGTTGTAGCTGGGGCTGGAGCGCCAGGTTTCGTAGCGGTCAGAGTTGCCAGCGTAAGCGATGATCATGCGATAGTCCACGTCCATGGTGGTCGGGTAGCCGTCACCAGCGATCGTGTAGGCGGGGAACTTGGCGTTGTCATAGGTGCCGACGATGCCCTGGAGGCTGCCCACAGCCGTGCTCTGCAGAGCGGCGTCGGTGACAGTGCTGCCGCCACTGATGGCAATACCAGCGCACTCATGGTCAGCGGTGACGATGATGAGCGTGTCAGGATTGGCCGCCTGGAAGGCGATGCACTTAGCAACGGCCTTGTCGAACTCGATGGCGTCATGCACCCAGCGCTCAGTGTCCATATTGTGGGCCTGCTTGTCGATGGAGGCACCTTCGATCATCATGACGAAACCGTTGGCGTTTTTGCTGAGCACCGTGAGGGCCTTGTCGGTCATTTCTTCCAACAAGGGCTGATCAGGATAGGTGGCGATGAGGCTACCGGGAGCGATGGTGGCGGCATTGCGGCGATGCGCGATTTTGTCGTAACTGACGTCCATGTGGCCGGAATTGAAGAGGCCGAGGAGCTTGGTTTCGCTGCCGGTCATGGCGTTGAGGCCTGCAAGGTCAGGGGCGTAATAGAAGCCTGCGGTCTGGAAGTCGGCGATCAGGTTGCGATTAGGATCCACGGAACCTGCGGGGACGCTCCAGCCTGCCTGCACGTCCGAAGGAACGACGTAGTCGCCACCACTTGCTGTGGAGCTGTTGACACGTCCGCTGCCGGCACCAGCGCTGCCATTGAGAGGCAGGAACCACTTGCGGCCACCGCCCATCAGGACGTGGAGGTTGTGATTGAGCGCGGCTTCGTCGAGATACATGTCACAGATGCCGGTGCCAGCGCCGCGGTCCTGAGTGGACACTGCGAAGGCGGCTGGTGTGGCGTCTTCCACGTCAGCCGTGGTCACGATGCCGAGCCATTTGCCCTGAGTGCGGGCAAGATAGCTGCCCATGTGCTCGATGCGAGGATTGTCCCACTTGTCAGTGGTGTCATCAGGAAACACGCCTTCCTGGCCATTGTTGGCCTTGTTGCCCGTGGAATAGCAATGAGCGCCAGGTGCGGAGTCCGTCACAATGGAGTTCAGGGAGTGGGTGGTCACAATGCCGGTGACCGGCAGCGTGTCGATGGCGAGAGGGTCGTTCGACTTGCCAAGAGAGGCCCCCTTGGAGACGATGCGGGCTGCCGTGCGGTGGGCGATGCCGGTGCCGTCACCGATGAGCCAGATGATGTTCTTCGCCTTGCGACCGGCATTGAGCGTGATGCTGGCGATTTCGAAGTTGCCCGTGCCGGTTGCGACCAAGCTATCGCTCTGAGTAGCCTCGACTACGAGTGTTTTCACACCAGCTGTTGAGTTGGAGTATCCACGAATCGTGGCGCTAAACCTGTCACCACCGATGGAGGTGATGGCGGACGCACCGCTGGCCGCTGTGACAGGGGTGCCGTTGACCTTGAAAACGACACTGGTGATCGTCTTGCCTGCATCCGCCTGGATGGTGGCCTGGAGGTCAAAACGCTGCGCGGGAAGAAAACGCGAGATGTAGGGAGGGGTGGCATCGGCGTAGGTGAACAGCGCGCTGGGGGGATTGAGGCGTGTCACGGTGGGGGCAGCGAAGGCGTTGCCAAGGGCGAAAAGCCCGGTGATGGCGGCAATTAATTTGCCTGAGTTTTGTAACTTCATAGTTTGTCGGGATGGTGGGTGGTGCTGTTTCTGTTTCTTCGTGGGTTGAAGAAAGGGGGTGGGGTGGTCGAGGGTGGCAGTGCGCCGAGATCGCTCGGGATCGGAATGGCCCTGCCGAGCTGCAGCGCGACTGGTTTTCGAAGCTCTAGCGGGACCCCAGTGGCGGCATCCGTGACCACATCGCATTGAAGGCGCACGTGGGAGACGCGTCCGCTCTGCTCCTGCCTTGGTCCGAGTTCCAGCGTGCCGTAAAGAGTCAGTTTCTCCTGCCGCCATGCAGGTGCGCTGTTCTTTTTAACCGGCAGGATAACCTGAACCAAGCTGGGCGGCAGGCTGTCCGCGAGTCCTTCTTCGCGTTCATCATAAGCGTGCTGTGTTTCACAGAAGAAAAAAATAGCAGGGTCGATGTTGTCGTTTCGCAGCATGAACCCCGTGAGAGCCACTCGTTTGCCAGCAAGCGCCCTGGCTTTGGCGGTGTATTCCAGCCCTTTCGGTCCTGCGGGCATCACAAAAATCTCTTCAAACTTCAAGGCGGCACTCGAAGAGTCTTCATACGGCACGACAGGAGACGCATCCGCTGAAGCAGCGGTGTCCGAATCACGGTTGTGCGCCACCGCCGCAGTGTCTTTGCCAGCCAGCATGAGCAACCCCAATCCGGTCAGGAGGATCACTGGCATAACAAACGATAGTGACTTCAAGTTCATGAGTCACGAATCGAGCATCCATCTGCTGTCGTCTCAAACGAGCTAATTCAACGCTTTCGTTGAAGATACAAAATCTTTTCAATGTAGTCTTCGACACCGGTGTAACTCGGATGCTATTCGACTTAGATCACTCCAAGTTAAGGCGATTCATCTCTTATAAGGCATTATATATTATTGTTAACTTTGTGTCACTTGCCAATCGGTCCAGTTCAATTGACCTACTGACAGTGAGTACAAGTTATCCGCGCAACAAAGCAGCAGCAACTTCGCGGCATCTGATCACTCGGATGATTCCACAGGTCATGACATCAAGCCGTGAACCGCATTGCTTCGGCATGCGTGCCGGTGCCATGGGTGTTCATTGCTTTTTCAAGTTTCTCCCGCTTGTTTTTACTCTTGCAGGCAGCCTGGCCTGGGCACAGGAGCCCGCAGCATTCCGGCCCCCGAAAGGCTACGCAGTCGAGCGCTATGAGACAGGGTGGAACAAAAATCCATTCACCCTCAAGACAGCTCCTGTTTTGGTACCGCAGGCTTCTTTTGCCAAGGATCTGGCTATTGCCTCCATCTACGGAGACAGGCGTGATCCGACGGTCTCCGTCGTCAACGTCAAGACTCATGAGCGGTTCCTTCTCAAAGCTGGACGGCCAAACGCCCATGGAATCGAGCTCAAAGAAGCAAGCGTCGGACTTGGTCGCAAAGATACGGTCATTCGTATCGCGATGGGTGCAGAACTTTGCGAGGTGCGCTATGACAACGGTTACTTGATGCAGCTTGCCGCCTCCGCAGGTGCCCGAACAGACCGTGCCACCCTGCAACTCAGGCAGCAAATCATGCAGCAGCAACCGGGACAGCCAACCACACCTTCACCTACAACACCACAGCAACAGTCGCTTGCTCCTGGCCGCAGCCCAATCCCTGGAGCGGCGGGATTTGCTCCATCGTCCTTGCCGAACAGCCAGCCTGCTTATGCCGCCGGTTCAATCGCCCAGCATTACTCAGGCTTAGCGAATGCCTCATCCGGTGGCAAGCCTGAAGCAGTCGGCGATCGCCCGTTGCCGACGAGCAGCCGCAGTGACACAGGCGCATCTTCATTGGTAGATCAAATTCTTGGCACGGGGATTCTCCCGCCAAGGCGATATACGTTCAGGACAGGAAATGAGCCCAGCATTCCTCACCCAGACCCCCAGTGAGGTGAATTTAAAGCCATGAGAGCCGCCGGTCATCGTTCAGCATGATCCCCGCCCCCGGCATGGACTTTCCTGCCCTACCTCGACGATCTGCCCCCAAAATGGCAAGATCAACCCTTCTTTGTCGTACATGCCCCCGATATTGACCTTCCATCTCAACCCCTAGCTCACCATGTTCCGCATCCCAGGCGTTCCCGGTAAAGACCTTTGCGACAAAAACCTCGGCTTCTCGCGGCGTGACATCCTGCGCGTGGGCGGCGGATCCATGATGGGCCTCACGCTCAACAACGTGCTCCGTGGCCAGGCCATGGCGGCCAATTCTCCGAACGCAGGCCGTGCGGGCTGGGGCAAGGCCAAGCACGTGCTCATGATCTACCTGCAAGGCGGCCCTTCACACCTCGACTTGTGGGACCCGAAGGAAAACGTGCCGGACAACGTGCGCAGCGCCTTCAAAACGATCCCGACGAAGGTTCCCGGCAAGCACTTCACCGAGATCCTTCCGGGCCTCGCGAAGGTGAACGACAAGTTCACGATGATCAATTCGATGAGCTACACGCCGAATGGTCTCTTCAATCACACGGCGGCGATCTACCAGATCATGACCGGCTACACGACGGACAAGGTCAGCCCCTCCGGCCAGCTTGAGCCGCCAAACGCAAAAGACTTCCCGAACTTCGGCAGCAACATCGTGCGCCTCAAGCCGCTGCAGGAGCCGATGCTCCCCTTCGTGCAGCTGCCACGTCCGTTGCAGGAATCCAACGTCGTCGGCAAAGGCGGCGGCGCAGGCTTCCTCGGCAAAGCCTACGAGCCCTACACGCTCTTCCCCGATGGCGATGACCTCGACATGGGCAAGATGGACCGCATCAAGATCGACGATCTCCAGCTGCGCCCTGACCTCTTCAGCGTGCGCCTTGAGCGCCGTGCCAAGCTGCGTGACGCCATCAATGACCAGATGCCGCAGATCGAAGCAGCGGTGAAGGACATGAGCCTGGACAGCTACTACAGCCAGGCTTTGAACCTCATCTCCAGCGGCCGTGCACGTGATGCCTTCGCGCTTGACCGTGAGCCTGAGAAACTGCGTGACCGCTACGGCCGCAATACCTTCGGTCAGAGCTGCCTGCTCGCCCGTCGTCTGCTCGAAGCTGGCACGCGTGTCGTCGAAGTCATCTGGCCCAAAGTTGCGAATTCCGACAACCACTCCTGGGATCATCACGCAGGTCTCACGGAACGCATGAAGAACAAATCCGGCCCCATGCTGGATCAGGGCCTCAGCGCCTTGTTTGATGATCTGGACGCCAGCGGCCTGCTCGATGAAACCATCGTCGTCGCCCTCGGCGAATTCGGACGCAGCCCGGAAAAAGGAGTGTCGACCAGCGGCAACAGCAACAGCGCCGACGGTCGTGACCACTGGCCTTACTGCTACACCGCCATCGTCGGTGGTGCCGGCATCAAGCGCGGTTACGTTCACGGCAAATCAGACGCCACGGGTTCCGCCCCCGTCGAAGACGCCGTGCATCCGACCGAGCTCCTTGCCACTATTTACCACGCCGTCGGCATCGACCCTGAGACGATTGTTTACAATCATCTCAACCAGCCGCGTGAACTGGTGAAGGCCAAGCCGGTGACGAAGCTGTTTGCTTGATCTAATCGCAATCAAAGACGCAGGGCGAAAGTCCTGCCTCTTTTTTGTTTACTCTGACTTCTGCGGCACCTTGGCCAGCAAGCGTGTGTTGTAGACCTGCTTCGCCATGCGCTCCAGAATACCGCGATAAGTGGCTTCATCGAGCACCGGCTTCCGGCTGAGCACCCAGGCCAGTTTGCGGTTGGGATAGCCGATCACGCTCCACTGGTAGTCTGGGTCGAGGTCGATGATGAGATAAGGCACCCGCAGCGGCCAGATGAACTGCACGCGCCACTCGGCGTTCGTGGTCTTGTTGTGAACCCAGGCCACTCCCTTCCACTGCTCCAGCGGCGCATCGAGGCTGCCGCAGCGGAACAGGAAGATGTTGTCCATTTTGCCATCGGGACGCAGCGCGTAGCGATCCAGCGTGCCCACCTTGCCCTTTTCCAAGGAGTACGGGATGTTCGCAAAAACGTACCAGTCACCCACATAGCGTTTGAGATCGACGTGGGGAACTGTTTGCAGAGGAGCGGGTTTCATGGAGGAGCAGGAGATGAGGCCGAGCAGCGAAAGCAGCAGGAAGCCGAGGGTCGATGAACAATAGCGCATGCATGATGAACGAATCCGAGCGGCGCCTGGGTGCGAATTCAAGCGTATCATCCCGGCATGCCAGCCACACCCACGCTCGAATCCCGTCTCGCCCTCCGTGATCGCCCGACACGCGCGCATGTGATGCATCAGCGCTGGGAGAGCCTGCTTTTCCTACACTGGCGCTGGGATGCCGCGGAGATTCAGCGCACTCTGCCGCCCGGTTTGTACGTGGACACGTTTCAAGGCGATACATGGCTCGCCATTGTGCCGTTTTACATGCGGGGCATACGTCCGCGCTTCTGCCCGCCGGTGCCCGGCATCAGCGATTTCCTCGAACTCAACGTGCGCACCTACGTGCACGATGAGGAGGGCCGGCCCGGAGTGTGGTTTTACTCGCTGGATTGCAACCAGCGGCTCGCAGTCTGGACGGCGGGCACCTTCTTTCATCTGCCCTATCAAAACGCCCGCATGAGTGCGCAGTTGAGCGATGGCTGCATCGACTACCACTGTCAGCGAAGTGGTGCGCTGGCCGAGTCACATTTTCGCTATCGAATCGCAGCAGAATCGCAGTTCGCAGAACCCAGCTCACTCGCCTTTTTCCTCGCCGAACGCTACCTGCTGTTTTCCCAAACACCACGTGGTATCCGCTGTGGGCAGGTGCATCACACGCCTTACCCGCTTGCAGCAGCAAGTCTGGAAGCATGGGATGTGAATCCGTTTATGCAGGCAGGATTCACTGACCCACAACGCCCGCCGGATCACATCATTGGCTCATCGGGCGTCGATGTCACAGTTTATCCGCTCACCGCATGAACACCGAGATGCCTTCGTCAACGAGAGGCTTGGCGGCGCGCAGTTTCTTGTCGGCGGAGGAGAGCTGCTTGTCGCCGCTGAGATACTCCGGAATGTTTTCCGTGGTGGGGCTGAAGCGAATGCTCACCTTCCCCTCCAGTTTGCCGCCTTTCGACAACATGGTCTCAAATCAAGCCGTTATTTGATTGTCATGGGAGGGCCGCCAAGCGCACGGCGTGGTTCCCAGCTCTGATGCAGACGAATCACTGCATAGATCAGCTTGGCCCATGGAGAAATCCAGGAGGCATCGTAATGATGAATGGCGTAGGAGCCGAGTTCAGCAGCCAGCCTGCGACGGTTCTCAATGAGACGCTCCGTCGGCGCGGCCGGAAAAAACAGCTCGTGCGAATGAATGGTGATGTCCCCACCGCTCATTTGCAGGGCCACGAGGGCTTGATCACACAGCGCCATGCCATTTTTGATCACATAAGCGGAATAGTCTTCAGCCCACCGCCTGGGGCGAAATTCAGAGGCCATCAGCCGCATGATCTGCAACCAAACCGGGTGTCCGGCGGGCGAGGCCAGCAAAGCGCTGCAAATAAAATCCACTCCACGCATCCGCTGGCCGATGCCGTTGATTTCCCTTCCGGCCATGATGGATGATCCTTGCAGCAGCGGATCAAGCGGGCGCAGCACCTCAAAGTCCATGTCCGCATAAATGCCGCCCTGGTTGTGCATGTAAACCACGCGGATGAAGTCCATCTTGAGCGGCGCGGGCAGACGTTCGTAGAATTCAGCAAATTCGGGATACTGTTCACGAACCAGCCGGTGATTGTCTTCATGTGTCCACAACTGGTATTGCCAGCCAGGGTGATGCGTGCGCCATGAGTGCTGAAAATCGAGCAGGTGGAGCGGTATCTCCGGTGTGTTCCAAGTTTGGTGAATGATGCGCGGGATCATTAGGATCTACTATATTGCTGATGCGGCGTGAGATTGCGGGTTTTTGCATTTTTGTGCCAGCCAGATCTCGAGTTTTCCTGTATTAGAAAGCTGGCGCGTTTGCTCAGCGGACGCTGCCGCATCCCAGCATCGTTTTAACAACGGCAGGCCCTGCTTGAGACTGAACGAGTCACATTTAAGTCATCGAATCTCCGCAGAATCCCAGCTCGAAGAGCCCGGTTCGCTCGCATTCTTTCCCGCCGAACGTTGCTTGCTTTTCACCCAAGAACCACGCGGAATTTATTGCGGTCAAGGGCATCACACGCCCTACTCACTTGCTGAAGCCAGGCTGGAGGCATGAGATATGCACGCTCACCGCATGAACACCGAGATGCCTTCGTCAACGAGAGGCTTGGCGGCGCGGAGCTTTTTGTCGGCGGAGGAGAGCTGCTTGTCGCCGCTGAGATACTCCGGAATGTTTTCTGTGGTGGGGCTGAAGCGAATGCTCACCTTCCCCTCCAGCTTGCCGCCTTCAAAGTTGGCGTAACCACCGTAGTCCCATTCAAACCCGGCGATCTTGAAAGGCTTGCCGTTGATCTTTTCAACCTCTTCCACGGTCATTCCCGACTTGAGACCGTTTTCAAATTTCCAGGCCTTGCCCATGACGCGGATGTCGAACACGACCTTCTTCTTCTCGTTGTCGGGATCCCAGACGATCTCCAACTCGCGATCCGTGTCCGCAAACAACTTCGCGCCATCGATTTCCTCACCCTCTGCACCGGGTATCTTCTGCAGCTTGAGGTTGTCCTTCCCATAGGCACGCTCGATGTCGGTAGCGGACATGCCGGGCTTGATCAAGCCCACGCGCTTACCGAGGACAATCGTGTTGTCCTTAGGATCAAACTCATCGGCATGAAGGAAGGCGGTGAACAGCAGCAGGCAGGCGAGGATTCGGCTCATGCTGGGAATACGTCGACAACTGGGTCTCAAATCAAGCCGTTATTTGATCGTTGTTGGATCACGTCCAAGCGCGCGGCGAGATTCCCAATGCTGACGCAGACGGATCACCGCATAGATCAGCCTGGCCCAGGGAGAAATCCAGCTGCCCTCGTAATGATGGATGGCATAGGAACCCAGCTTCGCAGCCTGCCTGCGGCGGTTCTCCACAAGACGCTCTGTCGGCGGGGCCGGAAAAAACAACTCGTGAGAATGAATGGTGACGTCCCCGACGGACTGGCTGCGTTCCTCCAGTTTTTCACTGAGCACCCTCATTGCCATTTCGATCACATAGTCAGAATAAGGCTCCAGTCTTCTCTTAAAGCGGTAGCGGGATGCCATCAGATGCATGATTTCCAGCCAAACCGGATGACCTGCGGGCGAGGCGATCAGCGCATTGCAGATAAAGTCGCTGCCACGCATCCGCTGGCCAATGCCGTTAAACTCCCGACCAGACAGGATGTTTGAGCCTTCCAACAGCGGGTCAAAAGGCTTGAGCACCTCAACATCCAGGTCTGAATAGATGCCGCCGTGGTGGTGCATGTAAGCCAGCCGGATAAAGTCCACTTTCAGGATGTTTGGGGTCAGCGTGGTAAAGTACTCGATGAACTCCGGGTAGTGCTGCTGGATCAGGCCAAGGTTGTCAGCATCACTCCACAGCCGGTATTCCCAGCCGGGATGATGCGCACGCCATGAGTGCTGAAATTCGCGTAGGTCGCGTGGCATCTCCAGCTTGCCCCAGGTTTGGTGAATGATGCGTGGAATCATCTGAATTTAACCTCTTGTGAAAGTGCTTTGAGTCTGTGTGCGTTCGCATTTTTGCGCCAGCCAGCGCTCGAGCTTTTCCGTATCAGGACGCTGGCGCATGCGCTCAGCACAGGCTGCGGCACGCTGACGTATTCCGGAGTCCTCCAGGCATCTCCTTAACAGCGGCAGGGCGCGCTTAAGTTTGAATCCGCGTGTGCCAAGGGCCAGCCCGACCCCAAGGCGGTTCACACGGTCAGCATTGTCGAACTGATCATGCGCCATGGGCATGATGAGCTGTGGCACGCCTGCAGCGAGGCACTGCGCGACGGTTCCCATACCGCCATGATGCACAAACGCAGCCACGTGAGGCAGCAGCAGACTGAAAGGAGCGTACGTCACGGCGTGGACCGATGCTGGCAGCGAGGCCGGAAGCTGATTGAGATCGTGCGTCACAAAAACGGCGCGGCATTGAATCTGCGTGACGAGTTGCAGTGCTGTTTCGAAGAAGTCTCGCGCATGTCTGTGCCCGGTGCCTGCGGTGAAGAGCACGGGCTTGCCACCGGCCTCCATGAAGGTTTTCAATACTGGAGACAGCTTCTCTTCCTGAGATAAATCTTCGAGGGGGAAATCCCATTGCAGCAGGTTGCGCGGCCAGTCCGGTTGCGGCGGACCATACCAGTCGGGGAAAAGCGCCAGCACGCCATCCGGGGAGTCCCACCACTCCCAGCGCAAACTTTGGGGGGCAGGAACACCGTGATCATCGCAGGCTTTCCGGACGTGCTGATGCGCATAGTGGTCGAACGGATTGGGTCCTGAAAGCACCAGCCTGCGCAGGGCCAGAGGCAGCCAGCGCAGCCAGCGAAACGCGGGGATGAACAGCGGCGGTGCGTGCGCGCTGTTCACCAGGAGAGGGTAAGCGTGTACGGTCACCAGTGGAATGCCGTGTTTTTCGCGGATCAAGCGAGCTCCAAAGCAAGTCATGGGCGCGAGCATGAGGTCGGGCTTACCATTGCGGGCCATCCAAGCCTCGATCGCTGCGGCGTAGTCACCCGTGGCGCGTCCTGCATAACCGTGTGCTACTTGGGTGCCTTCGATGATTTTGAACAGGCCTGGATGAGCGAGCATTTCATCAAAGTCATCCCGGGCCAGCGGCATGAAATCGACCCCAGCCCGCAAGCTGGCGCGCTCAAAGGCACGCGCTGCGATGAGCGTCACTCTGTGGTTGTGCTGCTTGAGGAGCCTGCCCAGCCAGATGAAGGGGAAGACATCTCCCGAGGTGCCGTGGGGCAGCAGGAGAATCTTCTTCATGAGCTCATTCGCGCCTCCAGCCATGCGATGAGTTGGTCGGCAGGCGGCTGCTGGCGCATGCGTTCAGCGCAGAGGGCGGCACGGCGGCGGATGGTCTCATCGGTGAGACAGCGCTTCAGCAGGGGCATGGCGTGGGGCACATCAAAACGGTCCACACTGATGGTCAGCCCCGCGCCCAGACGCTCCACCCGGTCAGCATTGTCGAACTGATCATGGGCCATCGGCATGATGAGCTGGGGAATGGCTGCGGCGAAGCACTGGGCCACCGTGCCCTGGCCGCCGTGATGCACAAAGGCCTTGGCATGAGGCAGCAGCGTGCTGAAAGGCGCGTATTCGACGGCGTGAATGGAGGGAGGCAGTACCGAAGGCAGCTGCTGAAGATGACGGGTGACGAAGACCGCGCGGCACTGCAGCTTCTCAACCAGCTTGACCGCGACCTCGAAAAAGCGATGGGCATGCATCGGCCCGCTCCCGGGAGTGAACAGCACCGGCTTTTCGCCCGACTTCAAAAACGAGACGAGATCCGGCGCCAGAGGCACATCGCCCAAGTCTTCCAAGGAAAAGTGCCATTGCAGCAGGTTCTGCGGCCAGTCGGGCTGGCGTTTGGCAAACCAGTCCGGGAACAGGGCCAGCACGCCATCCTGAGAGTGCCCCCACTCGCGCTCCAAGTCACGCGGCACTGCAACACCGTGCGTGGCGCACAGGGGTCTCAAAGCGGCCAGCGCGTGGCGATCAAAAGGGTTGGGCGCGGCAAAAATCAACTTCCTCATCCACAAAGGAAGCATGCGCAGCCAGCGAAATGCAGGCGTGAGCAAGGAGGGCTCATAGGCGCTTTGCATCATCAGAGGATAATGATGCACCGTCACCAAGGGCAAACCGAGTTTTTCACGCAGCAATCGTGCGCCATAGCAGGACTTTAGGCCGAGCATGAGATCGGGCCTGCCATGCGTGGACATCCAGGTCTCGACGGCTTCGACAAACTCACCAGCGGCCAGTCCGGAGTAGTGGTAAGCCAGCCGTGTGCCTTCGAGCTTTTTGGACATGTCCGGGTTTTCGACCATCTCCCTTCCCAAAAGATTTTTCGTCGCCACGAACTTCAGTCCGCTTTGTGCGGCATAGGAGGCGTAGTCTGGCGTGGTGATCAACGTCACATCGTGGCCGCGTGCGCGGAGCAGCTTGCCCAGCCAGTTTAGAGGCAGGATGTCGCCACAACTGCCGTAAGTCATGATTAGAATTTTTTTCATGGCGGGGATGGAGAATGAAGACAGCCTTCAGCGCATCGGGCCTCCAGCCAGGAAGTGAGCGTGGTGGCAGGCGGCCCTTGACGCATCCGGCGGGCACATTCTCCGGCTTGATGGCGCAGGGAGTCTTGTTCCAGGCAGCGCCGCAGCAAAGGCAGCGCACGTTCGACGGTGAACTGATCAAGATTCAGCGCCAGCCCGGCGCCGAGCCGCTGCACGATAGCGGCGTTGTCTGGCTGATCATACGCCATCGGCGTGACGAGTTGTGGGATTCCCGCCTTGAAGCACTGCGAGAGCGTTCCCATCCCGCCGTGATGCACGAACGCTGCAGCGTGGGGCAGCAGGGCGCTGAATGGCGCGTAGCTTGTCACGAAGACAGACTGGGGCAGGCCGGTGGGGGCCTGATGGACATCCCGCGTGGCAAACACCGCCCGGCAGCCGAGACGGGCCGTGATTTCAGCCGCCATTTCAAAATAGCGGCGGGAATGCAGATGATGGCTGCCCAGCGTGAAGACGACGGGTTTGGCACCCGCAGCAAGAAACGTGGACAGATCCGGCTCCAGCGGCCTGGCATCAGCCAGATCTTCCAGTGGGAAGTCCCATTGAAAGGTGTTCGGCGGCCAGTCTGGCTGGGGCGGGGCAAACCATTCGGGAAACAAGGCCAGGGAACCATCCGGCGAGTGCCACCAGTCGCGCAATCGTCGTGGCGGTTTGACGCCTTGATCAGCGCAGCACTGACGCACGTGAGGAAAGGCGTGATGATCGTAAGGCGCGACATTCGTGAGGAAGAATCGACGCAGTGGCACTGGCAGCAGCCGCAGCAGTCGCGCGAACGGCACGCTCAGCGGCACGGCATGCGCGCTGACAAACTGCAGCGTGCTCAGATGCGTGGATATCAGCGGCGTGCCCAGTTTGGCCCGCAGCAGTGGCGCGGCGAAGTTCATGATCGGCGCCAGCATCAGATCCGGCCTGCCGTTGCGGCTGATGTCCTCCATGACGGCCTCCACATATTTGGGAACACAGCGCCCGGCATAGGCATAAGTCAGCTTCAGGCTCTGATGCGGCCGCCAGAAGGCAGGATTGCGCACCAGCTCCTCGTAGCCGTCATTCTTCAGCGCCACGAACTCCAATCCCGCCTGCAACGCAGCTTCGCGATACGTTTCCAGCCAGACCAGGAGCACGCTATGCCCCCGCGCCCGCATTTGCCGCCCGATCCGTATCAGAGGCAGCACATCACCGGTCGTGCCGTGCGGCATAAGAACGATGCGGCTCATAGGGCTTGCATGCGTTTTTCCAGCCACTCCATGAGCACATCCGGGGCACGCCGCTCGCGCATTCGCATGGCATAGGCAGAGGCTTTTTCACGCAGGGTTTCATCCTCCAGGCAGCGCCGCAGCAGCGGCAGTGCACGTTCGACGGTGAAACGGCCCTGGCTGATGCTCAAACCCACGCCGAAACGCTTCACGCGATCTGCGTTGTCCGGCTGGTCCAGCGACATGGGCACCACGAGCTGCGGCAGTCCGGCCGCGAGGCACTGCGAAGTCGTGCCGATGCCTCCGTGATGAACAAACGCACGTGCTCGTGGCAGGAGCTGGCTGAAGGGCGCATAAGCTGAGACGAACACTCCTGCGGGCAGATCTCCGGGCACTTGGTCTGTCTTCGGCGTGAGGAAAACGGCGCGACATCTCAGCTCACGAACGAGCTTTGCTGCGGTCGCGAAAAAGGCCTTGGCATGAAAGTGCCCCGTCCCTGCGGTGAAGAGCACCGGCTTCTCACCTTCGGCCAGAAACTTGGCCAGCGCATCGTCCAGAGGGCGTTCGGCCGCCATGTCCTCCAGTGGGAAATCCCACTGCAGCAAATTCTTCGGCCAGTCTGGTTGCGGCGGCGCGAACCAGTCAGGAAACAAGGTCAGCACGCCATCGGGCGAGTCCCACCACTCCTTCCACAAGCTGCGTGGCCTGACGCCATTCTCAGCGCAGCAGCGTCTCACCGCCGGATAGGCAAAAAGGTCCAGCGGATTGGGAAACCACAGAATGAACCGGCGCAAGAAAAGAGGAAGCCGGCGCAGCCAAAGGAACGGCGGAATGACGATGGGAGGCAGATGCGCCTTGATGATCATCATTGGGTAGAGGTGCACCGTCACCAGAGGGATCCTCAGCTTCTCACGCAGCACTCTTGCTCCAAAGCAGATCATTGGCGCCATCAACAGATCGGCGGGACCGTGTTGCGCGATGGCCGCCTCCGCAGCGGCCACGTAATCCCTGGCTGCACGACCACCATGCAAGTAGGCGGTGGCCAGTCCGATTCCCAGCTTCCAGAGACTGGGGGCTTTGAGCATTTGCTCCAGTTCATCGCCGCCTGTGGCCACAAAGTTCAATCCTGCCTGTCTGGCAATTGATTCATACCTCGGCGCGGTGACCAGCGTCACGCGATGTCCCCTCGCCATCAACTGGCGGCCCAGCCAGATGAAAGGATAGGTACTGCCCGAGGTGCCATAGGGTAGCAGCAGGACGTGGCTCATGCAGGAATCAGAGGGGGGCAATTCGGGTTTCAATCCAGGACAGCAGTGCTGCCGAATCATTGTCCTGCCGCAGCTTTGTCGCACACGCCAGCGAAGTCTGTCGAAACGCCACATCCTCACGCAACCGTTTCAAACAGCCGACCACGCGCTCCACTGCGAACTGACGTACGCTGAGACCGATGCCGGCACCGAGGCGCTCCAGGCGGTCGGCGTTGTCGGGCTGATCATGGGCCATCGCCATGATGAGCTGTGGCACACCGGCGGCGAAGCCCTGTGACATGGTGCCGATGCCGCCGTGATGCACAAACACTTCTGCATGCTTCAGCAGCGTACTGAAAGGGGCGTATTCGACCGTGAGAATGCTCGCAGGCAAGTTCGGCGGCACCTGCTTAGGCTCACGTGTGACAAAGACTGCACGGCAGCCGAGGCGCTTCACGGCTTCCACAGCGACCGCAAAAAAGCGTGATGCCTGCACATTCGCACTGCCAGGGGTGAAGATGACTGGTTGCTCGCCATTCGCCAGAAACGCCTGCAACTCCGGTTGCAGCGTCTGCTCAGTCGCCAGATCTTCGAGTGGAAAGGTCCACTGCAGCAGATTGGCGGGCCAGTCCGGCTGTGGCGGTGCAAACCATGCGGGAAACAAGGCGAGCACGCCATCCGGTGAGTCCCACCACTCACGCCACAGACTGCGCGGTGGTTTGACGCCATTCGCTTCACAAATGCGGCGCACCTTGGGCAGCGCGAAGAGATCGACAGGATTCGGCAGTGAAAAAATCACCTTTTTGCACCACACCGGCAGCTTGTTGAAGAGGCGCATCATGGGATGCAGCAGAGGTGTCTCATGCACGCTCAAAAACACAGCGGGCTGCAGATGCACGGTGATCAGCGGGATGCCATGCTTTTCACGAGCCAGACGCCCGGCGAATGCGGTGACGGGAGCCAGCATCAGATCGACCTTCCCACAGCTTTCGATGGCGGCGAGATAGGGCTCGACGGATTTGGCGGCAAACTCAAACACCACCTTCGTGCCGATGCCGGACTTCCAGATGCGGGGATCACGGATCATGGCCTCGAACTCGTCCCTTTCCCCCAGCGAAATGAATTCAATACCTGCTTTGCGCGCCTGCTCTTCAAACAGGCATGCCGTGATCATTCTCACGCGATGCCCGCGCGCCATGAGCTGCCGCCCCAGCCAGATGAAGGGGAACACATCGCCGGCACTACCGAATGGAAGCAGAAGGATTTCAGCCATGCGTCCAGCGTTTGAGCAATGCAGGCAGGGCCTGCGGGCGTGACATCGTCACATAAATGCCGCCGACCACCGCACTGGCTCCGCAGAACCAGAAGATGTCTCCCGGAGTCCAGCCCAGACGGGTGTTCAGCTCCTTTTGCAGCAAAGCGGCGGCACTGATGCCCACCCACGACAGCCACGAGGCCGCGCCCTGCACCGAGCCCTTGCGATCTGCTGGCGGCCGATGCTGCAGCACTGCGGCCAGCGGCACGATGAACATGCCGCCGCCGATGCCCAGCAGGGTGAGGCAGACCGTGAATGCCGATCTGGAGATGTCCGCCAGCCCGAGCGCGAAACCCATGGTGGCCATGAGGAAGGCCCCAAGCGGAATGAGGCCATACTCCACATGATCCCCGCTCAATTTTCCGGCGAGCAAACTGCCCGCCGCCATGCCGACGGCGAGGGCAACCTGCAAGGCGCTGTTTTCCATCGGTTTGATGTGCAGTACCTGTTCCGCATAGAGCACCAGATTCATCTGGATGAGCACGGCGATGAAAAAGAAGCCTGTGTTGCCGAGATTCGCCCGCCACAGGTCACGGTCCGTGCGCATCCATTTAAATTCGCGCCAGAGGTCGCCGAGGAAGTTGAGGCGCAGCGGTTTGTCAGGGCTCGCGGCAGGCACGCGCGTGATGCCCAGGCTCATGAACCAGCCAATCATGGCCAGCGCCAGCAGGATGCCGCCCGACCACGCCGGTTTGCCCGCAAAGCTCTCCGCCAGCCATGCGGCGGCCAACGTGCCGAAGATCGCAGCCAGGAAGGTGAGCATCTCGATCACGCCATTGGCCCATGAGAGCTTGGCAGGAGGCACCACTTCCGGCAGCGAGCCATACTTGGATGCCGCAAAGAACGCGCTGTGCACCCCCATGAGACAGATGCTCATGAGCTGCAGTCCCATCCTGCCGGAGGCCAGCGCATAGGTGGCGAAGATCATGATGCCGATCTCCATCGTCTTCACGCCGATCATCACATGCCGTTTGCTGAAGCGGTCGGCCATCCAGCCGCCAAACATGGAGAGCAGCAGAAACGGAATGGCGAAATACATTCCCGAATCCGACACCAGCGCGTCGAGCTGCTCCTTGGGCAGCTTCTGCGCGATCACCAGATAGATGACCAGCCACTTGAGCACGTTGTCAGAAAACGCTCCCTGAAACTGCGTGCCCATCAGGCTCCAAAAGCCACGCTGCCAGTTGGATTCAGAAGTTGGAGGGGAAGAAACGTTCATGCGCGTTGGGCGGCGGCTTGTTCGGGCGTGGGGCAGATTTTCTTCAGCACAAAATGCGTCGGCACAAAGACCACGAAGATGAGCAGCGCAAGCCATGTGACGAGATAAAGTTCGGGGCTCATCCAAGTCTGAGGGTGCGCGTCGTCCATGCCGAAAACGTAGTTCACATTGCGCGGCAGATTGGGATCCGAAAGCATGGCGCCGGCCTTCGGCAGCCAAAAATAGGCCACGAGGCAGGAGACCGAGGCCAATACCGTCCAGCCTTTGAGCGCACGCCTGTCATAGCCCAGCCTGAACACGAGAAAGGCCAGCAGGAAGGGCAGCCAGCCATGGAACAACGACAAACCGCGCAGAAACAGCGGCTTGGTGCCATCAAACATGTAGGCCGTCATGCCTGTCATCTTGAAGCCGCAGAGCTGCACGGCAAAATCCACGCACCACAATGCCTGTGGCATCAGGATTCCCACCGCTGGCAGTGACAGGAGCAGCGGACTTTCCCGCCATATCCCGACCAGCGCGAACAGAAGGGCGATGTCGCAGAAATAGAGAAAGTTCGTCGGGCCGTAGTGGTACCAGTAAACGGGAATCAAAACCACCATGAAGGCGGTGTAGGCGAGCTTGAGCCAGAGCGGGATGGCCTGGGTGGGGTGAGAGCTGATGTTCATGCAAGGGGAGCATCCAACCATCGGCTCAGTCTGACCAATCGACCGTCTGTGAGCTTGTATTGAGAAAATGCATGCCCCTGGCACCCGGCCTACTGGACGCTCAGGCAGACCATGTCACCGGCGGCGTTGCGCACGTAGACATGTCCATTGGCAAGCACTGGCGCGCTCCAGCAGCGGCCGGTGAGCACCGGGGTGCGGGAGATGGGCTCAAATTTGGCGGCGCTGGCATTGGCGATGATCAGCTCGCCCTTGGCCGTCAGGACGATGAGCTTGCCATCGGCAGCCACGAGAGAGCAGAAACCGACATCTGCCGCACTCCATTTCTCCGTGCCGGTGGCGAAGTCGATGCACTTCAGGCTGGCGGATTTGTCTGCATCGCCATCGCTGCCATACAGATGGCCGTCGATCAGCACGCTGGAGTTGAATTGGTTTTTCATCACCCGGCTGCGCCAGATCTCCTTGGGTTCGGCGGAGCTGAGATTAAGCAAGGCGCAGCCTTTGTTGTAGCCGGTGGATATGAAGAGCTGCGTGCCGCTGAGAATCGGATCCGCCGCGTTCACACCGTAGCTGGTGGACCAGGTGTGCTCCCACAACACGCTGCCGTTGCTGGGATCGACCCCTTTGTAAGCACGACCGGAACTCAGCACGACCTGCGCCTTGCCATTCACTGTGATTGGATACGGCGTGCAGTAGCCGGAGTTGGCCTTGTCACTGGTCCATACGGTTTTCCCCGTGGCTTTCTCAACCGCAGTACCGGCTTTGCCAACGTTCACAATGAGGAGCTTGCCAGCAACCAACGGCGAACCTGCGAAACCCCAGTCCGGGATGTCGGCCTCGGTTTCCTTTTGGATGTTTTTCTGCCACACGACCTTGCCCGTGGCGGACTCGAAACAAAACAGATCGCCCCAGCGGCTCAAATGGTACGCCTTGCCGTCTTCAATCGTCGGCGTGGCCGAGGTCCCCCCCTCGTAATATTTGTCGCCAAGATCAGCGGCATAGGAGTGCTTCCATACTTCCTTGCCACTCGTGGCGTCGAAGCAGAAGACCGTGTCCTTGCCGTCCGCATGCCCTGTGGTGTAAACACGACCGGCAGCCACGGTGAAAGAAGCAAAGCCGATGCCGATCTGTGCTTCCCAAGCCTTTTTGACCGCCGTGCCAGCCAGTTTTTCACTCGAAACACCGTCATGATTGGGGCCGCGCCAGATCGGCCAGTCGGCGGCTTGCAGGGTGGCGGCGGAAAGAAGGAAAAGGAGCGTGGATTTCATACCCCCGGAATGGAGCGGGAACGGCCTGAAATGGCAAGCTTGATCTCGATTGCGCACCACTGTTCCATTCCTGCGCGGCAAGTGCGGTTTGCACTCGCCGTCCGCCTGTTCTTGTGCTTTTTCAACTGCCCATGCTAGCCACCGCCACGATCACCAACATCTCCTGCTATCAATTCGCCGAACTCTCCGGATTGAAGGAGCTGCGCGCTCAGTTGCTGGAACGCTGCAAAGGCTGGGGGCTGAAGGGCACGATTTTGCTGAGCACGGAAGGCATCAACATGTTCGTGGCCGGGCTGCGGGAGAATGTGGACGCACTCGTGGATGAGCTGCGCGCCATTCCGGGGCTGGCAGGCTTGAAGCCGAAATACAGCGAGAGCGCGGGGCAGCCGTTCCGCCGCATGCTGGTGCGCATCAAGCAGGAGATCATCGCCTTCGGAGTCGAGGGCATCGAACCGGCGAAATACACATCACCACGCCTGGAGCCCAAGGTCCTGAAGCAGTGGCTGGATGAAGGCCGCCCGGTCATTCTGTATGACACACGCAACGATTACGAAGTGAAGCTTGGCACTTTCAAAGGCGCTGTCGTGGCGGGAGTCGATTCCTTCCGCGAATTCCCCGAGGCGGTGCGCCGCCTGCCGCAAGAAATGAAGAAGGCGGAGATCGTGTCTTTCTGCACCGGCGGCATCCGCTGTGAGAAAGCTGCCCCTTTCATGGAGCGCGAGGGCTTTGAGCATGTGTGGCAGCTTGAGGGCGGGATTTTGAAGTACTTCGAAGAATGCGGCAGCGCACATTACGACGGCGAGTGCTTTGTCTTCGACCAACGCGTGGGCGTCGATCCCGGCCTGCATGAGACCGCCTCCTCGCAGTGCTTCGCCTGCCAGACTCCGCTCACCGCCGAAGAGCAGGCAGATCCTCGCTATGTGGAGCATGTGTCCTGCCCGTATTGCTTCAAGACTTCCGAGGAACAGCAGCGCGAGAATCTGGCGCAGCGCCATGCGGCGATCCGCCAGGCAGTGACGCCGCTGCCGGGCAGTGTTCCCTATGACCAAACACGGCCGCTGAATGTGCCGGAGGCCTGTGATCACGCCACCATTCTGGACTGCCTCTGCCATGTGATGCCGCACATCCCGCGTGAGCAATGGCTCGCGGTCTGTGAAGAAGGACGCATCGTGACGGATGATCAGGTGATCGTGCCGGCACATCAAATCGTGCGTGCCGGAGAGCGCTACCTGCACCTGAAGCCTGCCCAGCGTGAACCGGATGTGAATGCAGACATCCGTGTGCTGTTTGAAGACGAAGCGATTATCATTCTCAATAAACCCGCGCCGCTGCCGGTGCATGTGGGCGGCAGGTTCAATCGCAACACGCTGCAGTTCATCCTCAACACTGTCTGGCATCCGTTGAAACCGCGCAGCGTCCACCGCCTTGATGCCAACACGACCGGTGTGACCGTGCTGTGCAAGACACGCCACTTCGCCAGCTTCGTACAGCCGCAGTTTGAGCGTGGAGAGGTCGAGAAGCTTTATCTCGCCCGCGTGAAAGGGCACCCGCCGCAGGATGCCTTTACCTGCGATGCGCCCATCAGTGGCGAAGCCGGCAAGCTGGGAGGACGCTCCGTCGATGCCGAAGGACAAGAGGCAAGGACAGAGTTCCGCGTGCTGCGGCGCGATGCCGATGGCACAGCACTCCTGGAGGCCCGGCCGCTCACCGGACGCACGAATCAAATCCGCATCCATCTGTGGCATCTCGGCTTCCCGATCGTAGGCGACGCCGCCTACCTGGCCGATGGCGAAGTCGGGGAGACCCAGACCCTGGCGGTGGAAGATCCCCCGCTCTGCCTGCATGCCCTGCGCATCACCTTCACGCATCCTTTGACGAAGGAACGCGTGACGTTTGAGGCAGAGCCGCCAGAGTGGGCGAAATGAACCTTACTGTTGCCGACCCTCTTTATCGCCAGAACCTGAAGGCGCTCTACCACGACACGTTGCTCAAAGACGTGATGCCCTTCTGGATGAAGCACGGCATGGACCGTGAATTTGACGGGATCATCACTTCCCTGGACCGCGATGGATCAATCTTGGACACGGACAAGAGCATCTGGTTCCAAGGGCGGGCAGCATGGATGCTCTCAACGCTTTACAATCATGTGGAGAAGCGCAGTGACTGGATCGAGGCGGCGGGATCGTGCCTGGCGTTTCTGGAGAAGCATGGCTACTCCACGGATGGAAAACTGTTCTTCACCGTCACCCGCGAGGGCAAACCGCTGCGCATGCGGCGCTATGTGTTCAGTGAAGCGTTTGCGTCCATCGCCCATGCCGCCTATGCAAAGGCCACGGGGGATGAAAGCTATGCCGAGCGCGCCAAGAGGGACTTCGCCACCTATTTGAAATTCTCCTTCGAGAAGGGGCTGATGCACCCGAAGATCGAGCCGAACACGCGGCCCATGATGAGCATCGGTGCCTTGATGATCGGCATTGCCACAGCTCAGGAACTTCGCGCCAACCTGGGTGATGTGAAAATTTCAGGACATAGCTGCTCCGAGTGGGCGGACCGCTTCATTTTGGAGATCCAGCAGTTCTTCTTCAAACCGGCCATCGGGGCATTGATGGAGATCGTTTCACCGGATGGATCGCTCATCGACCATTTCGACGGGCGCACGCTGAACCCGGGCCATGCGCTGGAGTGTGCGTGGTTCATTCTGCATGAAGGCCGTCAGCGTGGTGAGAACAGCTACATCAAGCTCGGTCTGGAGATCCTCGACTGCATGTGGCAGCGCGGCTGGGACGAGGAGCATGGCGGCATTTTCCATTTCCGTGACGTGAAAGGCAAACCGGTGCAGGAATACTGGCACGACATGAAATTCTGGTGGCCTCACAATGAAGCCATTATCGCCACGCATCTGGCCTGGCACATCACCGGGGATGCCAAATACGCACAGTGGCACCAGCAGGTGCATGACTGGAGTTTTGCTCACTTTCCCGACGCGGCCTACGGTGAGTGGTTTGGCTACCTGCACCGGGATGGCTCCCCATCCTCCCAGCTGAAGGGCAGCATGTGGAAGGGGCCGTTCCATCTGCCGCGCATGCTTTGGTACTGCGGGCAGTTGCTCGAAGAACAGGACATCCCATCAGATTCCTTGTAACAAAACCCTGAGACCGAGGTTGAGCACCTGAGCGGTGCCCGCTAGCTTGATTACAACCATGGCAATTACCATCGACGACATTCTCCAAGCCGCCGAAGAGCATCAGGCGAGCGATATTTTCCTGCAGGAAGGCGAAGTGCCGCGGATGAAGATCGCCGAACAGCTCATGATTTTTGGCGATGACCCGCTGCTGCTGCCGCAGATGGCCGGGCTCTGGCAGGCCTGTGGCGGTGACACGCTGAATGACACAGACCGTGACTCTGGACTGCTCTCCCGCACGCACACACGCTTCCGTGTCAACCTGCACAAGGTGCTGGGCCGCATGGCTGCCGTACTGCGCCGCATCCGCACAGATATTCCTGCCATGCAAACCCTGGGCGCGCCGGAATGGCTGTTGCAGCGCTGGGCGCAGAAAAAAAACGGCATGATTCTCGTTACCGGAGCCACGGGTCAGGGCAAATCAACCACACTGGCGGCGCTGCTGCAGTGGATGAATGAAAACATCGCCCGTCACGTGGTGACGATCGAGGATCCGGTGGAGTACATCTTTGCCAATAACCGCTGCCTGTTCACCCAGCGTGAGGTGGGCCGCGACACCCCCTCCTTTGCCCGTGGCCTGCGCAGCGCCATGCGTCAGGCGCCGGATGTGATTTTTGTGGGAGAAATTCGCGACCACGAAACAGCTTTCACCGCGCTCCAAGCCTGTGAAACCGGTCATCTCGTACTCGCGTCTATGCATTCCGCCACCGTCTCTGACACGATGGAGCGTTTTGTAAACATGTTCCCACCGGATCAAGTCGGCATCGGTTTGCACCTGCTTTCACATCAGCTGATCGGAGTCTTGTGCCAGAAACTCGTCCCGAACGTCCAAGGCAAGCTCTCCATGCTGTCAGAACACCTGGAAAACGGTGGAGCCGTTCGTGACTGGATCGCGAAACGAAGCGTCGCGGACATCACAGACTACATGAGCCGCGGCACCGATCCCAATACGCGTACCTTCCTCCAGTCCATCATTGCAGCCTACCAAGGGGGCATCATCTCAGAATCTGAAGCCATCGCCTCCATAGGCAACGAGGCTGAATTCCGCCGCGCCGCGCGCGGCATCTCCTGAGCACTCTTCTCTCATCATGCGCGCCCACGATCTCATTGAATATCTTGTCATGGTCACGGACCAAGGCGGCTCGGATTTGCATCTTAGCGTGGGTGCAGCGCCCACAGGACGCATCGGCGGCCAGCTCCAGCCACTGACGGATGAAATCCTCGACGTCGGCGACATTCGCGACCTGGTTTTTGGCGTCTTGAAAGAAACTCAGCGTGTCAAACTGGAGCAGGACTGGGAACTGGATTTCGCCATTCAGGTGGCGAATCTGGGACGCTTCCGTGGCAATGCCTGCTACGTGCTTGGGCGTATCGAAGCATCCTTTCGCTTTATTCCCGAGGTGATCCCTGAGCTGCGCGATCTGGGTCATGGCCCAACGGTGGAGAGCTTCTGCACCCTGAGCAGCGGCATGATCCTTGTCACCGGCACCAGCAATGCCGGCAAGACAACGACCCTGAGTTCAATGACGCAGCACATCTCAAGATCACGGCGGGTCAACATTGTCAGCATCGAAGACCCCATTGAGTACGTTTTCAAACACTCGCACAGTCTCATACGCCAGCGCCAGCTGGGCAGCGACACACACTCCTTTGCACAGGCCCTGCGCAGCGCGTTGCGGCAGGACGCAAATGTCATCGTCGTCAGCGAATTGCGTGATCTGGAGACCATCCGCACAGCGCTGACCGCCGCCGAGACCGGTCACCTCGTCATCAGCACCCTGCACACCCAGGATGCTCCTTCGACCGTCATGCGTGTGATGGATGCCTTCCCGGAAGACCAGCAGGATTTCGTGGCATCTCAGCTGGCCAACTGCCTGCAAGGCGTGATCTGTCAGAACCTGATGCCACGGCTTGATCAAGATGGCCGTGTGATGGCCTCTGAAATCATGGTCAATAATCCGGGCATCGCCTCCTGCATCCGCTCCCGCCGGCTCCAGCAGCTGCCCAGCCTGATTCAAATCGGCGCCAACGACGGCATGCACACCATTGATGACAGCGTGACCCATCTTGCCATCCACGGCTTCATTTCCCTCGATGATGCCCTTCTGCGCGCACGTGACAAAGATTTCGTTCTCGCCGGCTATGAACGCAAGATGCGTGAGCGAGACGGGCGGCGCCGCTGAAGCATGAAAAAGCGGAACCAGTTTCCCGGTTCCGCTTTCAAACGCTGATCGTCTCAGCGCCGTAGTGACTACTTGTTCTTGGCGTCGAACTTGGCTTTGCACTTTTCGCAGCAGAAGGCGACGGTTTTGCCGTCTTTGCCGGTGCTGGTGATGCTGGAGTCAGCAGGCTTGCCGCTGATAGGGCATTTGTCGGCGGCCATGGCGACCGAAGTGAAGGAGAGGGCGCAGATGGTGAGCAGTGTTTTCATCGAGGTATGTTGGTATGGGTGTGGCCGGTGAAATGACCGGCCAGTGCTCGAAACGTATGAAACCGGGCGTTTCTTGTCGATCTTTGAGCTTTCCTTGTCCGATCCGCCAGGAAACCACCGGCGGCCTCCTACTACCTACAACCATGTCTTTCCTCTCCCGTGAAGCCACCGTCGCCAGCCCCGGCTTCAGCCGCTGGCTCGTTCCGCCTGCCGCCATCGCTGTTCACATGTGCATCGGACAGGTGTACGGATTCAGTGTGTTCAAGAAGCCGCTCGCCAGGGCACTGGGCATCACCGCTCCTGGCGCTGGTGATTGGAGCGAAGCCGATGTCGGCGTGGCTTATTCGATCGCCCTCGCCCTGCTCGGCCTGTCTGCGGCGTTCTTTGGCAAGTGGGTCGAGCGCAGCGGCCCGCGTAAAACCATGCTCGCCAGCATGCTTTGTTTTTGCAGCGGGCTGGTGCTCACGGCGCTCGCTGTGCACTGGCATCAGCTCTGGCTGCTGTATGCGGGTTATGGTTTGGTCGGCGGCATCGGGCTGGGGCTGGGTTACATTGCACCGGTTTCCACCTTGATGAAATGGTTCCCTGACCGCCCGGGCATGGCCACAGGCATGGCGATCATGGGTTTTGGCGGCGGCGCGCTCATCGGGGGGCCGCTGGCGGAGGAACTGATGAAGAGCTTTGCCACGGCCAGTTCCGTCGGCGCCGGTGAGGCGCTGCTGGTGATGGCGGGTCTATATGCCATCTCGATGCTGTTCGGAGCTTTGATCGTCCGCGTGCCGCCTGAAGGCTGGAAGCCTGCTGGCTGGGTGCCGACGGAGCATGTTTCAAAACTGGTCACGACGGCAAACGTCGCCGTGGACACTGCCTGGAAGACACCGCAGTTCTGGATGCTCTGGGTGGTGCTCTGCATGAACGTGAGCGCTGGCATTGGCATCCTCGGCCAGGCCTCGCCCATGATTCAGGACATGTTCAAGGTCACGCCTGCGGCTGCGGCCGGATACGTTGGCCTGCTCTCGCTCTGCAATCTCGGCGGCCGGTTTTTCTGGTCCTCCATATCCGATCTGATCGGGCGCAAGGGCATCTACTGCATCTACTTCATTCTCGGCGCCGCCTTGTATGCCAGCGTGCCGTGGATTCAGGGCCGGGGCAGCGTGACGCTCTTCGTGGTGGCCACCGGGCTGATCCTCACGATGTATGGCGGTGGTTTTGCCACGATACCGGCCTACCTGCGCGATCTTTTTGGCAGCTATCAGGTCGGCGCGATCCATGGCCGTCTCATCACCGCCTGGTCAGTAGCGGCGATTCTTGGCCCCCAGCTCATGGACCGCCTTTCAGTGGCGAACAAAAAAATCATGCCGCCAGAACAGGCCTACAACTCGATCTTTCACCTCATGGTCGGCCTGCTCGTCGTCGGTTTGATCTCCAACCTCCTCGTCCGCCCCGTCGATCCCAAGCACCACCTCGCTGAAAACGCCCAAACCTGATTCGCCATGAAAGCTCTCACCCTCCTCCTTGCCTGGACCTGGATCACCGTGCCACTCGGCTGGGGAGTGTATCAGTCCGTGCAGAAATCGTTGCCTCTGTTTGGCATCACGGCAGTTGCGAAGTAGCGCGGGCATCGCTTTGTTGCGCTCCACATGCTTTCGAACGTCACCTTCTTCCTCGCCCGCCGCTATCTGCGTGCGAAGCGTTCGTTTGTCTCGGTCATCACGGTCATCTCGATCCTCGGTGTCGCGGTCGGTGTGCTGATGATGATCGTGGTCAGTTCGGTCATGAAGGGGTTCGAAGGTGAGTTCCGCAAAACACTCATCGGTTCAGAGCCGCACATCCTGCTGCAACCGCAGGACAAAAAGCCCACGGATGCCAAATCAGCAGCCGACGTGCTCGCCAAGGTGCGTCTGCAGCCAGACGTGCTCGCCGCCAGCAGCTACATCGGGAGCGCGATGTTTGCGGAGCACGATGGCCAGCAGTCAGGAATGGATGTTCTCGGCCTGCCGGAGGATGGCGCGAAGTTTTACATGGCCAAGGTCGCCAAGCACAAGGCCGAAGGCGTGCTGGAACTCACTCCGGGCGGTGTGGTCTGTGCCGATTATGTGGCGGGCGGACTCAATGCCCATCCGGGAGACGCCATCAGCGTCTATGCCTCCAAGAATGTCACCAACGCAGTGAAACGTTTCCGCATCGCCTCGGACGAGCAGGACGAGACGAAACGCCACGCTGCTTATGAGGAGATCAAGCTGAATCCCATGGAGATCAAGCTGCTGGGCACCACGCGGATGGAATCCGCCGGCACCTACGGCTACGTCACTCTGGAAACGGCGCAGAAGATCTTTGGCTTTGGTGACAAGGTCAGCGGGGTGCTCATCGAACTGAAACAACCGGGCGAGGTCAAGGAGGTGATGAAACGCTTCACCGCTGCGGGAGTCGTTCCCGCCACATGGAGCGCCTCACTTTGGACCGATGCGGGCGATGCACGCCTAGCCGCCATGAGCAACGAACGTGTGATGATGTGGATCGTCCTCCTGATCATCGCCGTCGTCGCGGCATTCTCGGTCATGAACACGACCATCACCGTCACGACCCAGAAGCGGCGCGAGATCGGCGTGCTGACCGCGCTTGGTTCGCGGCAGAGCCAGATCATTGGCATTTTTGTCTCGCAGGCCGCCTTCGTCGGCATCCTCGGCACGCTGGCGGGCCTCATCCTCAGCGGACTTGTGCTGAAGTACCGAGATGAAATCCGCATGGGCATCGCGGTCCTGAGTGGTGGCAGTTCCAACGCCGACTCCGGCATGTTCCTAGCCACCATCCCGGCCCAGATCGAACCCTGGTTCATTGTGGTCACCTGCCTGGGCTCCATCACATTTTGCCTGCTGGCCGCTCTGCCCCCTGCCTGGCTGGCTTCACGTGTGGACCCTGCCGTGGCGCTGCGGGACTGATCAGAATCGTCCTCTATCCTAACGATTTAAAAGCCCTTCCATGACCAGCGCCCCCCTCTTCCTCGCCCTGCGCTACCTGCGGCCCACGCGCTCGTTCATCTCGGTCATCACCGTGATCTCGATGCTCGGTGTCATGCTCGGCGTCGGCGTGCTGGTCTTTGTGATGTCCGTGTTCAGTGGCTGGCAGCGTGAGTACCGGCAGATGCTTATCGGCTTTGAGCCGCATGCCATGGTGGAACCTTTGGGGGCGCTGGAAGGTGAACCTGGCGGCCCGAAACCGGTTGATTGGCGCGAGCTTCAGAAAAGCCTCGCTCTGCGACCTGAAGTCGTTTCCGCCGTGCCCGTGGCAGATAGAACAAGAGAGGGCCGCCTCGGCATACTCGTCGTTGAAAATGACGCCAATCTTCAGGGAGTCAGCGTCATCGGCATGACCGATGATCAAGACAATGCGCTGCTGCAGAAGCTCAAGAAGCACATCAAGACAGATGCGTTGGGTGACACCAAAACTATCAACGAAAAAGGTGAGGCCGTGTACCGACAAGGCAACTTTGATCTCAGGGACGACACCATTGTCCTCAGTGACAAATTCGCGAAAGAGATCGGTGCGAAGGTGGGGGATACGCTCGTCGTGCATGCCGCAGAAAGCGTGAACCAGTTCATCCAAAAGTACCGTGAGATCCCTGAAAATGAAGACAAGAAAAAGCGCGCCAAAGCTCTCGACGACGTCACCATCCTGTCAAAGGACCTCAAACTCATCGCCACGCTGCGTGAAGACACCGCCGGAAAGCGTGGCTACGTGCCGCTGCATGTCGCGCAGGAGTTTTTCAACCTCGACAGTGACATTAGCGGCATCGAGCTGGAGCTGAAGGATCCGGACAACGCCGATCGTGTCATGATCAAGATGTACCAGTCCGGCGCACTGCCGGAAAACTGGGATTACCACACCTGGGAGCAGGAGCACGGCATGATGCTGGAATCCGTGAAAAACCAGGAGACGATGATGTGGTTTTTGCTGCTGTTCATCATGCTCGTGGCCGCCATTTGCGTGATGAACACCACCATCACCGTCACCGTGAAAAAGCGCCGCGAGATCGGCATCCTCACTGCGCTGGGCACGCGCGCATGGCAGATCATCGCCATCTTTGTCGCCCAGGCGGGCATCGTGGCACTCGTCGGTGCGGTGGCCGGGCTCGCAGGAGGCTTTTTCTTCCTCAGCATTCGCAACTGGCTGCGCGATCAGATCTCCAACATCACCGGCCGCGACATCTTTCCGCAGGACATTTATTTCCTCTCCAGCATCCCCGCTCACATCGATCCAGAGAAGATTTTTGCCATCTGTGCCACCGCCATCGCCCTCTGCCTGATGGCCGCGCTGGTGCCGTCGTGGTTTGCTGCACGTGTGGATCCTGCCGTGGCATTGCGGGATGGGGGCTAGGCTCGGCGCGGAAGATCATTCTGCTTTCGCCATTCATCAAGCCGCCGCGCCAGCGTCTCCGCAGTAACGGATTCGGTGATGCCATCGACAAGGGTTTTGGTTTTGCCGAAGATCGTCTCCGCACGCACGCGGTAGTAGAACTTGTTGCCTGCCTGCGTGTTGGAGTCGTGGATGAAGCCCGTGATGTGGCGGGGCTCGAAAATCTCCTGCCAGGAATAAAAGGGCCCCACACGGTTCAAGATACGCAGCTCGCGTGTATTGATCTCCAGGCGGAGGCTGTGCAGCAGCGTCCATACGCTGCCGCCGAGAATGAGCGGCGAGGTGATGCCCCAGAACAGCCGGAAGATCAGCGGCGCCCCCTTCGCCTGCATGAACAGAAAGCCCGCAGACCAAATCAGGCCAAAAAGCAGCAAAAATAGGCCCACATACCGGTTCCTCCCAGCAGGACAGTCAATGAAGGAGGGCACACCGCCGGCATCCATCTCCATCTCAATGCCTCTGGCCTTCAGGCGCAGGAGAAGATCATCCGTGCTAAGCAGAGGTGCCGGCTCCGGCTGCGAGGAGGCGGCATCCTCCTCACTTTCAGCGTCAGCGGCCGCAGCCGCCGAAATAAACACCGGCAGCGGCAGCACCACCGGCCTGCCCCCATGGCTGGAGCTGATTTCCAGCGTCCATACATGTTGCTCTCCCTCTGTCGAAACGATGGAAGCCTCGTTCACAGCAGCACAGGGCAGTCCACGCGGAATGTCGATGCGCAGCGGCAGCGCCACGCCATCCACATCCCGCCGCGCCTCCGCAGCAGACAGCGTTGTGGCATGTTCCCAGATGGTTTCCTTTGCGGTGGCGTGGGAGTCACCACTGTTGCGGGTGATGTGCCTCTGGCAGAGCACACGCACGGAAAGGGTGCTGAGAGGAGAAAGCACCTTGGAAAACCGCAGCTCGCCCACCAGCGGACGTCCTGGAGAAACTGGAACCTGCTTGAGCAGCAACACAGGGCAGCCAAAAGCCATCTGTGACTTGATCCGTCTCCAGGCAAAGAGAAGCGGAATCAAAGCAAGCGCGACGGGAATCAGCGTCAGCAGCGCCAGCGCCGATTTGACGATTTCCCCTCCCAGAATCACCGCAAGGGCCAGCGGCAGCTGCACCAGGAGAATCCAGCCGGCGACTCCCAAAATAAACGGCAGGGGGTTCGGCTCTGGAAAAATGTTCTCCCCCACCCACTCGGGACGCCAGCTCCACGGAGCACCCGGATGCTGTTCTCTGAGCCGCGCAATCTGCGTCGTCCTGCGCGACTGCCGCCAGCCACCGATGGAAACCAGACAGCCTGCCAGTGGGAAGAGCGTCGGAAAAATCGACATCAAGAGCAGCAAGCCCCAGCGGAGATCCCGAAACAGCACGGTCTGCTCCGGGTTGGATGGATTCACAAAGCAGCGGAACGGCCGCTTTTTGCCCTTCGCCGACTGAAGCTGCTGGAACGCCTGCTTTTGAAAATCCCCCATGTTGTCGGAGCCACCGAAGAAGCTCACCTCATCGCCATGGTAGCTGCGCCGGTCGAACTCATAGCGATAACTGGCCTCAACACGATAAGTCGTACCACCTTTGTTACCAGACGAGGTCTTGAGTTCCGCAGTCTCAATCCAGCACGGCACTTCCACCCAGCTGCGCGAGGACCACCACGAACTGATCGCCGGAAAATAGAGAAACAAACCGACGGCCAGACCAGCCAGGATGAAAGGCAGACCAAACAGCACAGCACAACCTCCGCTGAGCTGTTTCGTAGAGCGGGCCGCAGAACGATTGGAGCGTAACATGCCCGCAACATGCCACAAACCGACTGACTTCCGCAACTTCCGCGTATGATGGAGCCCATGCCTCCCGCCTTTCATCCTTACGGCCCATCCCACAAGGCGGTGCTCGCCATCACGCTGGTACTGTTCATCGTGATGCTGCTGCTTTCCCGCACCCGCTGGTCCTTGCTTTCACAGCGCGTGCTTGGCACCATGCTGCTGGCCTTGTATCCTGTGGGACTGGCAGTGCACGCCACTTACGGCTCGCTCAGTGTGTACACGGCGCTGCCCCTGCAGTACTGCGATGTCGCCACTCTGGCAGGTGGCATCGCCCTATGGACGCGCCGTCCGTTTTTTTGTGAGGTGGTGTATTTCTTTGGCATCGCAGGCACCCTTCAGGGACTGCTGACCCCCGCCCTGATCTATGAGTTTCCAGACCCGCGTTTCTTTTTGTTTTTCATCATGCACGCCGGAGTGCCGATCACAGCGATCTACGTCGTCACCGCCATGAAGGTTCGCCCGCGCCCCGGGGCCGTGCTGCGCATCATGACCTTCTCCGTGGCCTGGTATGCCGTGATCGCCGCCGTGAACTACGCCATCGGCGCCAACTACGCTTTCCAGTGCTCCAAACCCGTGCAGGCCAGCCTGTTTGACCAACTCGGACCGTGGCCGTGGTACAATCTCACCAGCATCGGTCTTGGCCTCGTCTTTTACTCTCTGCTTTACATCCCTTTTGCCTTCCGCAGGGCCAGAGACTGACGCCCCGGCCCTCCCCGGGCGTTTTGGCCGCGCCGCACCTCTCCGAGATGTCGCTTTGCATTTCCAAATTTGCCCCCATAATCGCGGCCCTTGAAAGCCCCTCCAACCCAGCCCACGAAAATGAAAAACCCCACATGGACCACCGACGACAGCGCCGAGCTTTATGGCATCCGCGAATGGGGGCATGAGTATTTCGACATCGCGAAAACCGGCGAGGTCGTGGTCAAACTCAAGGACGGCAAGAAAACCAAGTCCGTCTCCCTCGCATCCATCGTCAGAGGTCTGCGCGAGCGCGGCACCCAGCTGCCACTGCTGATCCGTTTCGGCGATCTGCTGCGCTGGCGCATCGACGAGCTGAACGAAGGCTTCGCCTCTGCGATCAAGGAAGGCAAATACCAGGGCGTCTATCGCGGCGTTTACCCCATCAAGGTGAACCAGCAGCAGGAAGTCATCGAGGAAATCACCCGCTACGGCCGCAAGTATCACTACGGCCTCGAAGCCGGCAGCAAGCCGGAGCTCATCGCCGCGCTGAGCTACATGCACGACCCTGAAGCCTACATTGTGTGCAACGGCTACAAGGACGAGGAGTTCATCGACCTCGCGCTCTACGCGCAGAAGATGGGCCTGCAGGTCATCCTGGTGCTGGAAATGCCCACGGAGCTGGACTTGATCCTGGATCGTTGTGAGAAAATGGGCGTGCGCCCGACTCTCGGCGTGCGCTTCCGCCTCAGCGCCGAAAGCGCCGGCCACTGGAGCGGCTCAGGCGGGGATGCCAGCATGTTTGGCCTGAACATCTCCCAGCTCATGCACGTCGTGGACAGCCTCCGTGAAAAGGGCATGCTCGACTGCCTGCGCATGCTGCATTACCACCAGGGTTCGCAGATTCCAAACATCCGTGCCATCCGCCAGGCGGTCACCGAAGCAGCGCGTGTTTACGTGGGTCTGGTTCAAGAAGGTGCGCGCATGGGCATTCTCGATCTCGGCGGCGGTCTCGCCATCAGCTACGACGGCCTCAAGGGTGCCAGCGAAGCCAGCAGCAACTACGGCACCAAGGAATACTGCGCCGACATCATCGAGGCGATCACGGAAGTCACCGCCGAAGCCGGCGTGCCGCATCCGGATCTCATCACCGAGTCCGGCCGTGCCATCGTGGCCTACTACTCCGTGTTGATCATCAACATCCTCGACATCAACCGTTTTGAGCCGCGCAAGGGCGTCGCCGATTTCGATCTCGACAAGGATGCCCCTCCCCTCCTGCGCAATCTTTATGAGCTGCGCCTGGATGCCGAAAAGCATGCCTCCAAGACCTCCCGTGATCGCCTGCAGGAGATCTACAACGACGCCATCTACTACCGCGACAAGCTGCGCAGCGAGTTCAATTACGGCAAGGTCAACCTGCGTGAGCGTGCTCACGGCGAGGAACTCTACTGGGACATCCTCACCTGGGTGGCCAGCATGAAGGAAAGCTGCGACCACGATGGCAGCCAGATGGATCGTCTCGACACGATCATGACCGATTTCTACTACGGCAATTTCAGCGTCTTCCAGAGCCTGCCTGACCTTTGGGCCATCGACCAGATCTTCCCGGTCATGCCAATCCACCGCCTCAAGGAGAAACCCACACGCAATGCCGTGCTCTCCGACATCACCTGCGACAGCGACGGCAAGATCGACAAATTTGCCCACTCTCACGGCATCAACTCCACCCTCCCGCTGCACGATCCGCAGATCGAGAAGGGCCACGAGTACATGCTTGGCATCTTCCTCGTCGGCGCGTATCAGGAAACCCTCGGTGACCTCCACAATCTCCTCGGCGACACCAATGTCGTCAGCGTCCGCGTGGAAAACGGCAAGGTGAAATACAGCCGCGAACTCGAAGGCGACAGCGTCGCGGAAGTGCTCACCTATGTGGAATACGATCCCAAGGACATGCTCACCCGTTTCCGTAACCTCGCTGAAAGCGCCGTTGTGTCCAAGCGCATCACTGCCACCGAGCGCCGCGAGATCATGGAAAGCTTCGAGGCAGGTCTGCGCGGCTACACGTATTTCGAGAGCTGATTCAGCTCACATAAACGTCGCCTTCCGCGAAATCGCCCGCTGCAGCAGTTCCAAATACTGCGCGCAGGGGATTTCGTGCCCGCCAAACATCGCAAGATGTGGGGTGGTCCACTGCGTGTCGTGCAGCAGGTAGCCGCGCTCATGCAGGCGCCATTGCAGGTGCGTCAGCGCCACCTTGGAAGCCTGCGGCTCGCGGCTGAACATCGATTCCCCGAAAAATGCTCCGCCGATGCTCACGCCATAGACGCCGCCACGCAGCTTGCCGTCCCGCCAGACCTCCACGCAATGCGCAAAACCAATGCGGTGAAGCTCCTCGTAGGTGTCCATGATGGCATCCGTGATCCAGGTGCTTTCACGGTCGGCGCAGCCCCGGATCACATCTCCAAAGGAGGTGTTCCAGCGCACTTCAAACGGGTGCTGCTTCAGGTAGCGCTCAAACCGGCGCGGCACATGAAACTCCGCCACCGGCAGAATGCCCCGCATCTTGGGCCGGTACCACGAGATGGAACCATCATCCTCCCCCATGGGAAAGGCTCCCTCACAGTAGGCATTCAGCAGATCCACTGGCTCGATTTGTGGCATGCCCCACTCTAAAGCGATCAAACTTCATGATTCAACTCTTGAACCGTGAACCGTGAAACGCGAACGTAGCAGCGTGAACCTCGCCAATCAGATCACCATTTTCCGCATCCTGCTGATTCCCGTTTTCATCGGGCTGGTGATCTACTATGGCGACAGCGCCCGCGGGGAGCACCCCAATGAAGCCCTGCGCCAATGGGCGGCTGCAGTCTTCGGCATCGCCTCGATCAGCGACGCGATTGACGGCTGGATCGCCCGCCGGTTCAATCAGCGCACGCGATTCGGGGCCATCATGGATCCCCTCGCAGACAAGTTACTCATGCTCGCCGCCATCATCCTGCTGAGTTTCACCTCCTGGCGGCAGCATTTTCCCCTGTGGTTCCCGATTCTCGTCATCGGCCGCGACCTGCTTTCCATCGGCGGGGCCTTCCTGATTGATCACTTTGCCGGCAAATTCCAGATCCACACCCACTGGACTGGCAAAACCGCCACTTTTGCCCAGATGGCGGCCATTTTGTGGATCCTGCTGGATCTCAAGCCCGAGTGGCTCATCTGGCCCACGATTTTTGCCGCCACTTTCACCGCCTTGTCGGGTTTTCTCAATCTGGCGGACGGTGTCAAGCAGTTGCAGGCCGCTGGACATGATTGACTCGGGGGGCTCACCGTGCTCTCTGAACAATGCTCAAAACCGTTGCCATCGTCGGACGCCCCAATGTGGGGAAATCCGCACTCTTTAACCGCCTTGCCGGGAAAACCATCTCCATCGTCCACGATCAGGCCGGTGTGACACGGGACCGCATCACGGCGCAGTGCCGCCGGGGTCCGGCATGGTTTGAGATCATGGACACGGGCGGCATCGGTGCCAGCACCGACGACGTTTTGACCGATCAGGTGCAAATCGAGGCCTCCATCGCCCTGGATGTGGCGGATCTGCTGCTGTTCGTTGTCGATGTCGTCGATGGCATCACCACGATCGATCAAAGCCTCGCCCGCGAACTGCGCCGCACCAACAAGCCCGTCATTCTCGTCTGCAACAAAGCCGATTCCCCGAAACGCAAACTCAACGCCAGCGAGTTCAGCAAATTCGGCTTCCCCGACACCCTGGAAGTCAGCGCCGCCCATGGCCTTGGCATCGACGAACTCGTCGCACTCATCTCCGAGCGCCTCGACCTAAAGGAATCCAGCGAAACGGAGGATGCCATCTCGCATCAAAACACGCGTCCTTTGAAGCTCGCCATCGTGGGCCGCCCGAACGCGGGCAAATCCTCGCTCGTGAATGCCATTCTGGGCTCGGACCGTGCCATCGTCAGCGATGTCCCAGGGACCACGCGTGATGCCCTCGACATCAAGGCCACCTGGAACGGCAAGCAGTACCAGCTCATCGACACCGCCGGCATCCGCCGCCGGGCAAATCTGGACACGGTCGTCGAAATCTCCAGCGTGGATCGCAGCCTGCAGAGCATCAAGCGTGCTGACCTTTGCCTGCTCGTCATCGACTGTGCCGCCGGAGCGAAGATGCAGGACCGCAAGATCGCCCAGTTCATTTTGGAGGAGCGCAAGCCCTGCATCCTCGTCATGAACAAGTGGGATCTCTTTCATCCGGATGGCAACCAGAAGGACCGCATCGAACATCTGGACGAACTGATGCGCCGCGAGTTCTTCTTCCTGAACTACGCCCCGCTCGTCGCCATCTCGGCAAAGAACAAGGACCACATCGGCAAGCTCTTCGTGCAGATTGAAAAAGTGCGCAGTGGCTCGCAGAACCGCATTGGCACCGGCGCTTTGAACCGCCTGCTCGCCAACGCCATCGAGAACACCCCCGGCGCCCTGGGCCGCAGCACGCACAGCTTCAAGCTGCTCTATGCCACCCAGGTCAATGAAGCTGAAGGTTTCGCCATTCCCGTGCCGCACTTCGTGCTCTTCGCCAATCGTGCCTCAAAACTCACCGACAGCTACATGCGCTATCTGGAGAAAGTCATTCGCGACGAATGGGCCGCGCCCGGCGTGCCCTTCAAAATGAGCGTGCGCGGCAAAGGTCCGAAGTCCGCGCGGTAAGCTTGTTGGATGCCTGCCTGCCTTTGGATTTTGGCACTCCCGCCTTCCAAGGCCGGAGGATGCTGACTAGTCTGCCTCATGGCCACCATCCAGACCACCACCGTCGGCTCCTACCCTGTCCCCGAATGGCTCAGCGCGCTGCCCAGCGAAGCCGCCGTCATTGATGCCACACGCGTGGTGTTCGACACGCAGCGCCAGGCAGGCATCGATCTGCCTACAGATGGAGAGCTGTATCGCTTCGATGTGAATCATCCCGACACCAACGGCATGATCGAATACTTCGTCCACAAACTGGGCGGCATCGACAGCCGCGTGGGTCGTGCGGATGCCGCCGCATTTCATGCGAAACATGAGATGGCCTTCCGCAGCAAACCCGCCGCCGTCGTGCGCGGGCCCATCACCGAAGGTGTCCTCAATCTGGCCGAGGACTGCACTCGCGCAGGCAAAGTAGCCGGTGGCCCGTTCAAGTTCACACTGACCAGCCCCTATATGCTGGCCCGCACGCTGCTGGACACGCACTACAACGACTTCGCCGCGCTCCACATGGCCATCGCCGACGCCCTGGCTGCACAGGCAGCCGATTTGCAATGCGATTGCGTACAAGTCGATGAAGCCAACATTCCCGGCAACCCGGCAGACGCACCCATCGCGGCCGCTGGCATCAATCGAGTGCTGGATGCGGTGAAAGGCACGAAAGCCGTGCACTTCTGCTTCGGTAATTACGGCGGCCAGACCATCCAAAAAGGCGAGTGGGCCGCGCTCATCACCTTCTTAAACTCTCTGCGCGCAGACCACCTCGTGCTCGAACTCGCTCATCGGCCCGCCGCTGATCTTGATGCGCTCAAGGAGCTCGATCCCAAAATCGGCGTCGGCCTCGGGGTTGTGGACATCAAGGTGAACCACGTCGAAACCGCCGACGAAATCGCCCGCCGCATCGAAGCTGCAGAGCAAAAGCTCGGCGCAGGCCGGGTCAAGTTCATCCATCCCGACTGCGGCTTCTGGATGCTCAAACGCAGCATCGCCGACCGCAAGATCGAGGCGCTGGCAAAAGGACGTGACAGGTTCGAAGGACGGTGATTCACTCGCCCCCATGAAAAGGATCTTTGTCTTTGCCACGCTGTTCTCCCTGACCTCCTGTGCCAGCACCATGAACAGCCACCGCATGAAAGCGGCCCAGCGCAAGATGCTGGAAACGCGCAGGCTGCAGCAGGCCGGTGAATGGGACGCCGCGCTGGCCATGGCAGAGCGCATGCATTCGAGCGTTGCCAAGTCGATCACCAGCGCACCTCGGCAGAAGTCTTCCAGTGGAACCATGGTCGATCTGCTGCCGCTGCTCGCCGGATGGGAAAACGGGCCCTTCGCCGAACTCAAAACCACACTCCAGAAGCACGATTCAAAGCGCTCCCCGGCTGCCTTTGCCGCGCTGCGCCAGCAGTGTGTGAACTGCCACACGGTGCTCGGCAATACCAAGGTGCAGGTCAGCGAGGTTCCGTAACCTCACGCCAGCCCAAACAATTTCTTCAACACCGCTTCATCCGCCGTGGTGGCGAGAAGGAAGGTCTGGCTGCCATCGCTCCAACTGGCCATGTTCCATTTCTTGCTGCTCTTAAACTGGGGCCGAAGCTGTGGCGGCAGGTCGGTGAGTCCGGTGTTGTCCATCACGACGAGATGCGCCTCTTTGCCAGGCTGAATTTCAAAGCAGATGATGGATGCTGCACGACCGCCGATCTGGATGCGCTTGCAGGCCAGCACAGACATGGTCCCCACCTTGCCTGGCAGACGATCCGGCGTCGGGGACTCATCAGCCACAAGCATTTTTTTGATGGCTTCGAAGTCGCGCGACATGTGATCGACCTTGGAAAGGCCGTACTCGACTTTCGTCACGGCGGCGAGCGAATCAGCCTGCCAGCCGGGCATGCTGTTGCTCACCGGCCAGAGCATCGTCCAGCCGATCACTACTGCGGCAGCAGCGGCCACCAGCGTGGGCAGCACCCAGCGGGTGGGGCGTTTGGCAGGCCGTCTGGCGTTTTGCAGAATGCTTGCCCGCAACCCTGTTGGAATGGTGGCAGCAAAGGCCCCGGCGACTTGTTCATCAAACTCAGTGCGCTTTTTGAGCCATGCGCCCAGTTCGGGATCGCTCTCAGCCGTCGCACGCGCCTCGGGCGATGCATCCTGAGGGCGGAGCGTCGTGGCATCGAGTTCAAGTCTGGCTTCTTCGCGGTTCACGAGGCGGATAGGGGGATGATGTTGGAGGGTGCGGAGTCTTCGAGGCGGCGCAAAATGGTGCGCAGGCTGTCTTTGGCGCGGGAAAGGCGTGACATCACCGTGCCGATGGGAACGCCCAGCGTCTCGGCGATGTCCCGGTAGGATAGCTCCTTGAGGTAAAAAAGCACCAGCGGTGCGCGGTAATTGGGTTCCAGTTCTTCAAGCGCCGTTTGCAGTGTGGCGCTGTCCACGCGCGGATTTTCGCCGTCATCATGGTGCTGCGTGGCGCCATGCTGCTCGGGTTCAAATTCGACCTCTTCATATTTTTTCTCGCGGCGGGCGATGCCGAGCCATTCGCGGTAGATCGTGGTGAACAGCCAGGTCTTCACCTTCGAGGCATCCCGCAGCGTGTGCCCTTTCTTTGCCCATTGCAGAAAGGTTTGCTGCACAAGATCCTGCGCAGTGGCCTCACGCCGGCACATGCTCATGGCAAAGCGGTAAAGCCCCTGGTAGTGGGAGTCCACGATCTGCTCAAAGCTGGGCACGGTGTCGGTCACGCGTCGAGGTATCGTGCGGGTTGCAGGCAGTTCAATGCCGAATTGGAAGGCAGATTCCATGAGTTCATGGGTCGGGTATGCAGGTGGGAGACGTGACCGCAGCGTTTATTCCCACAATTCACGCTTTTTTTCGCCGACGCAGAAGTTCATCGGCCGACAACCTGCCAGGACCAAAAATGAAGACGGTCACGCTGGCCAGCAGAAAGAGAAACGGCGGGGCGCTGACGAAGGAGTCGGCATCTGACCAGATCGTTTTGACCACATCCAGATGCGCCGTGCCGTAGGCGACGAGCATGGTGAAGATCAGTGGCAGGCAGGTGACTCGGGAGAAGAGGCCCGCCAGAAGCAGCAAGCCTCCGAAGCACTCCGTGCAGCCCGCCATGTACGCATTCAGCGCTGGAAATGGAATGCCGAGTTCGGTGAAGAAAGCTGTGGGCATGCTGATGTCGCTGAGCTTGCCTTTTCCGGTCTGAAAAAACTGCCAGCCCCAATAGAGGCGGATGCCGAACAAAAAGGGATCTGCCAGGCAACTGGCGGTGCGGTCAAGGAGTGTGTTGGCGAGGGTCCAGAGCTTCATGATTTGCGGGGAAATTGGGTGAACCAGCCGAGCTGGGAAAATTCGGTGAACCAGTCACGAATCTGCGCAGGCCAGTCGGTATCGGGACTGGCTTGGGAGAGAGCGAATTCGATGGCATCCGCGAGCGTGAGGCCATCCCTTAATGCCGTGAGCATGGCGAAGGACTCCGGGGCAAGGCGCTTGAAGTACAGCTGGTTGTCATGTCGGTGAACGGCCAGATGCACACACTCGCGTTTTAACTTCGGTGCCTTGGCGACTTTGGCACGTGTGGGCGCCTCGGACATGGCCTGGCTGGCTGAACCGCGCACATCGGCGTCGGCTTTTTTCATCGCGGTGATGAAGTGATCGACCGCGTAATCGATCTGCAGAAGCACGACGCAGGGCTGAAGTCCCAGATGAAGCGTGGAGGGGTCTGCGCCAAGGAGATCATCGATCCGCAACGGCTTTTTCCATACCTCGTCAAAGGCAAGCGTCTGCGCCCATTCAACGCGGGCAACATCACGCGCGTTGAGATCTGTAATAAAAGTGGGAAGGGCGGAGCCTAGATTACGTAGCGTCCAGGAAGCACTGGGATGCTGCGCGAGGTAGTCGCGGCAGAGCTGGTGAAAGCGGCGCTCGCCCAGGAAAACGCGCAGTGCGGGATAGTCGTCGTAGAGGCAGTCGAGCAGGCGGAACCAGTACTGGCGGGCGTAGATTTCAAGGCGTTCGAAACCGCTCATGCGGTCGTTCGGCGTGATGAAATCGACCCGCGTGCAGGCGGGCATGCCATCCTGGCGCGTGAGCGGCTGCATCAGCGCCGCAGCCATGGTGCGTTGCAGTTGGCGCAGGTCGGCATTGGTGCGGAGACGGCTAGGCGTGGGCATGCTCATGAAGGTAGCGGTTGGCTTTGAGCGCCTCGGCATGCACATCATCGAAGCTGGGGATTTTGTCGTCCCATTCGAGGAGTGTGGCGGTGCGGCCTGAATTTTTGATGGCCTCAGCGTAGAGTTCCCACACGGGATCTGGCACCGGATGATCGTGGGTATCAAGGATGACGTGATCGAGCCGGGTGTGTCCGGCGATGTGAATCTGGCCGACCCGTTGATGCGGCACTGCACGGAGGTATTCGAAGGGATCGAAGCCGTGGTTCTGCGAGGAGACGTAGATGTTGTTAACATCCAGAAGGATGCCGCAGTCAGCGCGCTCAACGACTTCGTTGAGGAATTCCCACTCGGTCATCTCGTTCTGCGTGAATTCGGCGTAGCTGCTCACATTTTCCACGCAGATGGGCACTTCTAGGAAATCGCGGGCCTGCCTGATTTTCTCTGCGGTGTGCCTCGCCACGCTCATGGTGTAGGGCATGGGCAGGAGGTCGTGGGAGCAGCGGCCATCCACACTGCCCCAGCAGAGGTGATCGGATAGCCAGGGTGTATTGGTGCGCTTCACCAGACGCTTGAGTTTTTTAAGGTGGTCGCGATTCAGCGGATCGGCATTGCCGAAGTACATCGACACCCCGTGCTGCACGACGCGGTATTGCTCCAAAATGCTGTCCAGCACCTCCAGCGGGCGGCCGCCATCGACCATGAAGTTTTCGGAGATGATCTCAAACCAGTCACAGACCGGCTTCTTCTCCAGAATATGCCGGTAGTGCGGCACACGGAGGCCGAGACCGATGCCGAGATCGGTGTGACCGTTGTGAGGGTTGGCGGGCATGCTCTGGAATTCCAAGTGTAATGTTTAAAGATTGGCCGCAGCCACACGCGGTGGGCGTATGGCTGCGGGAATCGATTTGGCTTACTTCTTCGGCATGGTGTTGCAGCCGCCTTTGCCCTTGCAGGAGTTCTTGCCTTTGCAGCCGTTGTCACCGGACTTGCAGCCACCCTGCCCTTTGCAGGCATTGTGTCCCTTGCAGGCGTGCTGGCCTTTGTCCGCCATCTTTTCGATGGAGACGCCGAGGCTGGCGGCCTTTTGGGTGCTGGTGGTCTGGGCGGCGTAGGCGCCGGAAAGGAGACCGGTGAAGGCGGCGGCGGCGATGATGTGCTTGGTGCTCATGGTGGGTGTGATGTATTTTGGTTTGTTTGTTAGTTCTGGCTGGCTGCGGGGATTCGAGCCATCGCAACATTGGAGCCTCCGCCTGTGCGATTATTCCCACCGAACTGAACTTTCTTTTAGCAGGGGGCAAAAAGCCCTGCTTTAGTTCAAGCCTGCGCCTGGATTTGAACCGTGCGCTTCTTTTCCATGGCATCTCCCAAGCACATTCATTTCATCGGCATCTGCGGCACCGCAATGGGCTCCACCGCAGTTGCGCTGCGCGCCCTCGGTCACACCATCAGCGGATCCGACAATCAAGTTTATCCGCCCATGAGCGATGTGCTGCGGGATGCCGGCATCACTGTGACCGAAGGCTACAATCCGGACAACCTGCCGCTGCAGGCGGATGTGTATGTGGTGGGCAACGCGATCTCACGCGGCAATCCCGAACTCGAGGCACTGCTGGAGAAAAAGCTGCCCTACGTCTCCATGGCGGAGATGCTGAAGCGCGAGGTCATCCAGGGCAAACGCAGCTTTGTGGTGAGCGGCACGCACGGCAAGACAACGACAACAACGATGCTGGCTTGGATCTACGAGCACGCAGGCAAAAACCCCGGCTTCATGATCGGCGGCGTGCCGGAGAATTTCGAATCAGGCGCACGCTTCACGCACTCGGACCTGTTTGTGATCGAAGGCGACGAATACGACACCGCCTACTTCGACAAGCGCAGCAAATTCCTCCACTACCTGCCGGAGTGCGCGATCGTGAACAACATCGAGTTCGATCACGCGGACATCTTCCGCGACCTCGACGAGATCCTGCTCTCGTTTCAGCGCTTCCTCAACACGGTGCCTCGCAACGGCCTCGTCCTCATCAACGGTGACGACGCCAACTGCCTCACCCTGCGCGCCAAGTGCCCTGCACCGCTCAAGACGGTGGGACTGGGAGCAGAATGTGATTTCCGCATCAGGATCACCGGCGTGACGCCCGAGGCCACGCAGTTTGAAATCAATGGCGTCGCGTTCGAAGTGCCAATGGTCGGCGAATTCAATGCGCGCAATGCGGCCATGTGCGTATGCGCGGCCCGTTTTGCCGGATTGAGTGATGATGAAATCCGCGCCGGCCTGAGCAGTTTCCGTGGCATCCGCCGCCGCCAGCAGGAGCGTGGCACCGCCCACGGCATCACGATCATTGACGACTTTGGTCATCACCCGACCGCCATTCGCGAGACACTGCGCGGCCTGCGCCAGCGCTATGACGGTCGCCGCCTTTGGGCGCTGTTCGAACCACGCTCAAATACCAGCCGCCGCAACGTGCTGCAGAATGAACTGATCGAAGCGCTGACCGAGGCCGACGGATCCGTGATCGCCGCCGTGGCCAATCCCGAAAAGGTCGCCGCAGATCAACGCCTGGACACCGCCAAGGTGGCGCAGTCAGTCACCGCACGCGGCAAGCCCTGCTGGTTTGAAGCAGACACCGACGCCATCGTGAATCGCCTGAAACAGGAAACCCACACAGGCGATGTGATCGTGGTTTTCAGCAACGGCGGCTTCGACGGCATCCACGACAAGCTGCTGAAAACACTGTAGGACCGGGCCGTTTACGGCTGCTTTCAGCGCAATATCGGAGCCGCTCATCGGCTTGGGAACAACTGACCCGCTTAATAAACAATCTCCACCTCGTCGCCCACACGCACCTGGCTGAAGAATTGCTTCGCCTTCTCGTAGGGAAGACGGATGCAGCCGTGAGACGCTGGCTGACCTGTAACATAACCGCTGTGCAGGCCGATCGCCCCGCAGTTCAAGCGCATGAACCAGGGCATGGCCACATGGTAGAGGGTGGAGACATGGGAGGTGTGCTTGTCGGTGATGACATAGCGACCTGCCGGTGTGCCGTAGCCTTCACGCCCGGTGGAAACCATGGTGTGGTTGATGATGCGCCCCTGCTTGGTCACCCAGGCACGTTGACTTGAGAGATCGACGGTCACGAGCGTGTCCGGTTCCGACTCAGGATCGCGGCCCAGCAGGACACGCATGAGGAACAGATAGCCCTGCGTGGCGGCAAAATTGATCGGGTAGCGATGATAGCGAGTGGTGCCCATTCCAGGCTTGCCTCCCGCGCGCATCAGAGTGACCGCGCCTTCCACATCGCCACGCGCAGCACAGCAAATCATGGGGGTGATCCCACGGTCGCTTTCCATAGCGTTCCGCAGATCCTTGATGGTGCAACGATCAATGACCTGCTTCTGAATGGGAGTATTGAAACGCGTGTTGGGATCGACGCCAAAATCCAGCAGCGCCTGCAACACGGGAACATTCCGGCGCAGGGAGGCTATTGCTATCGGTGGCTGCTTTTCATGCGCCGGCTGGTTCAGGTTCACCCCCGCTAGCGCCAGCACATACACACAATCCGCACGGCCCATGCGCACGGCGGCACACAGCGGCGTATCTCCGCCCAAGGTCATTTCGTTGGGGGAAATGCCCATGGCGATGATTTTGGCAAGGTGGGCGGCGTCATCGTTGAGCACGGCCTGATACGCCTGGGGCAGCGCCTCGGTGCGCGGCATCAGACGAGTCCAGTGATCTTCGATGGGATCAAGGATCGGACGCCAGACAGGCATTTTGAAGGCGATGGCAGGAGCGGGTTTGTCAGATTTTCTGGCAGCGGCTACCATGGAGTCACCGTTCGACGGCTTCGTTGGAACGGCCGGTTTAACCTTGGCGTCCTCAGCCGCACGTCTCAGAGCGGCTTTTTCAGCATTCGGCTGCACTGGCAGCGGACGTACCGGGTCAAATGTCGCATCAACAGGCAGCGCGGCACGAATCTCCGCACTGTTCTCACTCAGCTTGCCTTGGCGCACCTTGCTGACCGTGGCCACAGGAGGAGTGACCGCATCCACACGAAACATTTCATGGTTCTTCAAAAGCTGGATGATACCCCAGCAAATTCCCACGCCGACGATCGGCGGAAAAATGCAGGCACCTAGCATGTTGATGAATGAACCTTTTTTCATTTTTGCGTCACAAGCCTGCCATCCATAACAAAAATGACCAGTGTGTCGAGCGGGTTTTCACCCAGTGAAGGTCATACCATTTACAAATCAGGTTTTGAGGCTGCTTGTGGGGACAAATTTAAGGCAATTCAGCAGAGTTTTATGGTAATTCAGAAACATGATGGGACATTACTTGATGTTCGTGGCCTCCAAAGCTTCAGCCTCCATGTGTTCGCGCATCATGTGCGCAGTGGTTGCCTTGTTATGCCTGGGCATAGCACCATGTCGTGCGATTGTGTTTGAAGCCACCGCCGATCCGAATCACAACACCACAGCCCCAACCGGCACATTTGCCAATTCAGGCTGGCAGTATGAAGGCACTTACGGCGCCTATCTTGGCACCATGATTGCACCCCAGTACTTCATCACCGCGCAACATTTCGGCACTCAGGGCTTCACCTTCACACAAAACGGCATATTCAGCGGCGGAGCAGATGTGACCTACAACATCGACACTGCGGCCAATGGTGGCGTCGGCTACTGGGACATCGCTGGCACCGACCTGCGCATCTTCAAAATCCAGGAAACTTTTGCCACCTACGCGCCGCTCTACACGGGTTCCTCTGAAACAGGTCTGACCATGCAGGTCAACGGCAGAGGCGGTCCGCGCGGGACGGATGTGATGGTCGGTGGGATTCTGCATGGGTGGCAGGACACCAATCCTGACGGCAAAGCGCGCTGGGGCACCAACACCGTCAGCGGCATTTATTCGAGCGCCATTGGCGATCTGCTCACCGCCTCATTCAGTGCCAGTGGCACCGCCGAAGAGGCCACCCTTTCCAACGGTGATTCCGGCGGCGGCGTGTTCGTCAATGACGGCGGCATCTGGAAACTGGCTGGCGTGAACTACAGCATTGATGGCATGTTCGACACCAACAACGTCACCGGAGATGGCAGCGATTTCAATGCAGCGCTGTTTGATCGAGGCGGCCTATATCAGGGCTCTGACTCCTTTGGCTGGACCTACATTCCCGATCTTCCTTTGGATAATCCCTCCAGCATGTACGCCTCGCGCATCTCCACCAGCGCGACCTCCATCATGTCCATCACCATGGTTCCAGAGCCGCAGTCGGCATTGCTGGTGATGCTAGCCCTCTCGGCAGGTTTGCTGCAGCGCAGGCGCGTCACGCGGCCGGTTTGATCTCAGCAAAAATCAGCCTTCCGGCACTGGTCGGAAGGGTGCCCGAAACCACCACATCCACCGTCTGCCCGATCTGCGCAGCGGCGTTGTTCACGACGATCATGGCACCGTCTGGCAGATAGCCCACCGCCTGGTTCTTGTCCTTGCCAGGTTTGGTCAGCGGCAGCCTCAGTTCATCGCCCACGCTGAGTTCTGGATTCAAGGCTGCGACCAGTTCGCGCAGGCTGAGCACTGTGATGCCACGCAGTCGAGCCACTTTGGCGAGGTTGTCATCATTGGTCAGCAGGCGGGCATTCAGCTCACGTGCCAGCGTCACCAGCCGCACTTCCACGGAGGCATCTGAAGAGCCGTCTTCATGAATGGAAACCTTCATCTCCGGCCTTGCCCGCAGCTTTTCCATCATCTCCAGCCCTCGCTTGCCCCGCAGAGACTGCGCAGCGTCAGGGGAGTCTGCCAGATGCTGGAGCCCGTCTAAAACGCAACGCGGCACCACGACGGCACCGCTGAGAAATCCGGTGGCAAACACACCTGGCAGCCGGGCATCCATGACAACGTTTGTGTCCAGCAGCAGCGGTTCACCTTCAGAGCCGTCTCGGCGGAAACGGATGTAGGGGATCAGGAAGGCAAACTGGTCCCGGTCACTGCGCAGCGCAAACGTGACTCCGAAAAACGCCAAAGTCCCATAGATGCAGATCTCCGCGACGTTTTGCAGCGCCACGCCCTCCTCGTGATTTTGAAAATAGGCGAGCTGGAACACGCCGATGCGCGTGATCAGCCACGCACAGAAAAGCCCCACCGCAAGCCCCAGCGTGGCGTGGGAAAAATCCCGCAGGGTGAAGTGCGCCAGCAGCACATCCAGCACCACCAGCATGCCCATGAACACAGCGCCGCTAAGCGCCCCCACCCAGGCGTCCTGGTCCAAGCCCAGGGCGATCGCGATGCCAATGAAAACGGAGAACGCAAAGAACAGCGCACGCACAAGGCGGATGGGCCAGGAAGTTTTCATGGAGATGCCCACGGATTAAAGGCAAAAACCAGACGGGGCAAAAGGATTCTCCCCCGGAATTCGTCACGGCCTCATGGCCAGCCCACCACGCCGCGTAAACTGAAGCTCCACGCCGGCATCCGCAAACACCCGCCCCATCTCACGTTCCAGGTCTACCACACTGCGCCCCGCCAGGATAAACTCCCGCACGGCGCTCTCCTCAGACATGCCCTGCTCCATGGCTCGCAGCAGTGCTTTCACACCTGCGCCGTTTCCGGCACGATCAAGGTAGGTAAGGTAGAAGGTCAGCAGCATGGCCGAGGCACGGTTCTCAGTCGCGACGGGCGTATTCAGGCTCGCCGTCCACGCTCTGGAATCCATGGCCATCAACTCGGAAAGATTTAGCATCCCAAAACGCACCGACTGGCCCATCTGCCGGGCACCCGACTCACGCAGGCTTTGCCGCAGCTGATCAATCGTCTGCGCAGCAGACAACCCGGCATTCTTGGCATCCGCAAACTCGGGGATGTCCGCCAGCAGCCACACCGGGGGGGCTTTTTTCACGACCGGCTCTTGGACTTGGGACGGAGCTTGCACCACTGCGGGCGCGGGTGCCGGCACGGGATTTTTCTTCACTCCATAGGCCGCCAGCCCGGAGGACTGCACTGTCTGCAATGGTGACTTCAAACTCCGCGCCTGGACGAACGGAGATTCACGAACAGCAATTGCAGCACTGGGGTGCGGCGTCTCCTTTTTTAACCACAGCACAAACGCCGTGACACCCAAGGCGGCTGCAGAAACAACAGCCAAACGCAGCATCGTGATCATGCTCGGCTTCCCACGCCGATGCCGTTTGCGAACGGTTTCGGTTTGGTTCATCTGCGTCATAGGCGCGCAGCTGGGAGCAAGAGGATGCATGACTATTGGTACTGACCGGGTAAAAGCATCAATCGTCAAGCCACCTTGACTAAACCTTCCTTTAAACAAATTTAATTAACCCGAATCACTGCATCATTGCCTGAGCCTTTTCAGCCACCACCGGCTCATCCCGAAACACCGCCAGCGCCGGACGCAGCAATTGCGGATCTTCGTCCAGTGTCCGCTCGGCAAGCTGCCGCGCCAGGCGCACCAGCCGCGTATCTGCCAGTAGTTCCCCAAACAGCAGCGGTGCCTGCCCGCTCTGCGCATGGCCCAGCACATCCCCAGGCCCACGCCGCCGCAGGTCTTCCTCGGCGATCTGGAAGCCGTCGCTCGTCTCCTCCATGATCGCCAGCCGCTGCCGGTTTTCCTCGTCCTTGTCATCCACAAACAGCACGCAGTAGCTCGTGTGCGCCCCGCGGCCGATACGGCCACGCAGCTGATGCAGCTGAGCCAGCCCAAAGCGGCCCGCGTCGTGGATGAACATCACCGTCGCGTTGGGCACATCGATGCCCACTTCGATCACTGTTGTCGATACCAGGGCATCCAGCTTGCCCGCGCGAAAACGTTTCATCACCTCCTCCTTCTCCTCCGCGCTCATCCGGCCATGCAGCAGACCCACCTCGCATGGGGCCAGCAGCTTGGACCACTCCTCGTGTCCTTTCGTCGCCGCACCCGCATCGAGCTTTTCCGATTCATCGATCAGCGCGTAAACAATGTAGCCCTGCCGACCCTCCTCGATCTGCTCACGCAGAAATTTTGCCGCGTCCTTCAGCTTGGTCTTCGGCCGCACCTTGGTGATGATCTGCACCCCATCGCGTAGCTTCTGGTCGATCGTGGACACCTCCAAATCACCGTAGATCGTCAGCGTCAGTGTGCGCGGGATCGGCGTGGCGGTCATCACCAGCACATCCGGCGTATCCCCTTTGCGGATCAGCTTCGCCCGCTGCGCCACGCCAAACTTGTGCTGTTCATCAATGACGACGATCCCCGTGTTGTGCATCAGCTCCGCGTCATGCAGCAGCGCATGCGTACCAATGACGATCTCCATTTTCCCCGCAGAGCTCTTTCCGCGCATCAGCTCCATACCATCCCCATCCTCGCGCTTCGATCCCGTCCGCAGCGCCACGCGCAGTCCCAGTGGCTCCAGCCATTTCCGCGCATTGCGCGCATGCTGCTCAGCCAAAATCTGCGTCGGTGCCATCAGCACCGCCTGCCGGCCTGACTCAACCGCACGCAGCATCGCAGCAAAGGCCACCACCGTTTTGCCGCTTCCCACATCGCCGTGCAGCAGGCGGTTCATCGGATTGCCCGAGGCCATGTCTGCATGAATCTCGTCCAGACAGCGCTGCTGCGCCGGGGTGAGCTGAAACGGCAGTTCGTTGAAAAAGTCCCGCAGCAGCTCGCCTGTGCCCACCTGCCTGCGTCCGCCAGATTCTATCACCCGCCGCTTCCTTCGTGCCACTCGCAACTGGTAGCCATAGAACTCCTGCAGCGCCAGGTAGCGCCGCGCCTGCTCCAGTTTCTCCATGCTGGATGGGAAATGCACCTCACGCAGCGCCTTCGAACGCGACATGCCCGCGAACTCCCCTTCCCCGCTCGGCGCTGGCAGCATGTCTTCAATAAACGACTCTGGCAGCGCCTGCATCACATGCCACGCCGCCACCCGCAGCGCCTTCTGCGTCATGGCCCCTTTCAGCCGGTAGATCGGTGTGATGCGCCCGGTGTGAATCTGTCCAGCATCGTCATCCGCGCCGCCTTTGACGATCTCATACTCCGGATGCGCCATGCTGAGCCGGCCTTTCGTGTCCTTGATAATGCCGTAGACAATCAGCTCCTGTCCCTCCGCCAGCACCCGGCTCATGAACGGCATGTTCCACCACTTCAGCGTGAGCTGCTGCCCCAGCAGCCCCGTCGCATGCCGCACCACCGCCTCAAACACGCCCGCCCTGCCAAAGAACTTGTTGCCCGTCTTGGTGATCAACACGTGATGACACGTCGGCACCAATCCCGCCTGAAACGCCAGCGCCTGCATCTGCCGCCGGTCCTCATGCCGGGATGGCATCAGAGCCACCACATCCGCCACGGTCGTCACCCCCTCCTTGCCCAGCAGCCGCGCGGCATTCGCGGGCATGCGGGGAACTTCAGCGAGAGAGAGGTCGAGTGGGATCACTTGGTGAGATGGAATGCGTGTTGATGAGTGTCAAAGACGATCTCCCATTCACACCGCCTTCTCCATCACATAATCATCCATCACAAACCCGCTGCCGATGTCACTGACGATGTCTTCGGTGAACCGAAAGCCCGCACGCAGATAAGAGCGGATGGCCGGGGCGTTGCGTTTGTTCACGCGGAGTCGCACAACCTTGCAGCGCATCTCGCGGGCGCGGTCCTCGGCCCATTGAAGAGTGATTCTCCCAAGCCCATGGCCGTGCACTTCAGGCAGCAGGTAGAGCTTGTTGATGAAGAGCACCGGTTCAAAAAGCAGCTTCTCAAACGAGATGTAACCGACCGGCTTCGGCCCGGCGATCTCCACGAGTGCATACCACACGTCCCGTGCCTGCATCTCATGCGCCATGGAGCCGGGCTGATACCAGATGGAAAGCATGTAGCGGATCTGCTCCACGCTGATGATGCCGGGATAATACGCATGCCAGATTTCATGCCCCAGACGCTGCACTGTGGGCAGCTCGTGGGCACCAATCCGGCGGATGCGGGCGCTGAGCGGCTCGCGGTGGGTTTGAATCGTGCTCAAAGCATGCCGCCAGACATCCTCATCCCGCGCCGGTGAAAGCCGGTGCAAATGCTCGGCGATCTGCCCCTGCGTGGGCTCCACGATCTGCTCCTCGCGGATTTGCTTCTGATCCGATGGGAATTCAGCCTCCGGCAGGATCAACTGCGCAAGATACCAGCAGGCCCAGGCACGCCAGGTGCGCAGCTCCTTGTTCGGCTCTACCATGCGCGTGGCCAGGTGCTGCCAGTGACGGCGAGGATTGCCCATGAACTGGCCCTCAACCCGGTGCTGCATGATCCACACCAGCGCCAGATACGGCAGCGGCCATTTCGCGAGAATGGGCTCATCGGCACTCAGCGGCAGCGACAGCGACCGGTTGATGATGAGGATGCTTTTGGCCGGAAAACCTTCACGCCACAGACTCTGGGCATAGTGCAGCGCCGTCTCATAAAACAGCGGCCCACGCTCATGATTCAGCGCCTCGATGTCCGTGTGATCGTAGTGCCGGTTCTCCTCCGGCAGCAGCGGGCAGGGCGGATTGATCCATGCGGTGTGTCGCATGATCAGTCAACGCTAACGGACCGGGGCATTTTCGGGCAGAGCAATGAAGCGGCAGCCGTTTCCGGGTCATCTTTGAGGAAGAACATCAAGCGACCACGCCGGTCGCACACCCACACCTCCTTCGCGCCTGCTTCAAAATATAAACGGCGTTTCTCCTCGATCTCGCCGCGTTTGTTGCCAGGAGACACAACTTCCACGCAAATTTCAGGAGCACCCTTAAGCGCCACACGGCCGCCGACTTGAACCAGCCTTTTTTTCGACATCCAGGCCACATCCGCGACCTTGATGCCTTCACTTGTCGAGATGGGACATTCGACAGTGATTTTGCCAGCAGGCGCGTGCTTTTGAAGCAGCAAGGCAATATCAGCTTGTTTGCCTCCATGGGAAAATTCGGCGTAGCACATCATAATCGGATTCCCGTACCGGTCGGTTTCCACCCTCCCTGGCCAGCTGCGCACCAGCGGATCACGCCCGATCTTCTCCCAGCGGTCGATGTTGAAGACCGTCTGGTTTTTGATCGTGGGGATGGAAAGCAGGGCGCTCATGGCTTCTGGTTTTGAGTTTGCCACATTAATTCGGCTGCTTCAACTCCCATCCCTTGGCGCGGCCCAGCGCCCGGTTCCATCCCTGCGTTATCTGGGTGCGGGCGGCAGCTTTCATGCCCGGCTTGAATTTACGATCCACCTGCCAGTGCTTCGCGATGTCGGCCAGATTTTTCCAATAGCCCACGGCAAGTCCCGCGAGGCAGGCCGCACCGAGCGCGGTGGTTTCATTCACCTTGGGACGAACGACAGGAACTCCCAGCAGATCGCACTGCAATTGCATGAGCAGATTGTTCACGCTGGCACCGCCATCGACGCGCAGCTCCTTCAGCTTGATCCCCGCATCGGCCTCCATGGCTTTCAAGATGTCCATGACCTGCAATGCGATGCCTTCAAGAGCGGCACGTGCGATGTGCGCCGCCGTGGTACCGCGCGTCATGCCCACCAGGGTACCACGCGCATAGGCATCCCAATGCGGTGCACCGAGACCGGCAAACGCAGGCACAAGGTAAACGCCCCCGGTGTCAGGCACACTCGCGGCCAGCGCTTCAACATCCGCCGAGTGGCGGATGATTCCCAGCCCATCGCGCAGCCACTGGATCGCCGCGCCGGCGATGAACACGCTGCCTTCCAGCGCATATTCGGTGCGTCCGTTGATACGCCAGGCCACGGTGGTGAGCAGTTTGTTTTTTGAATTGATCGGTTTCGCCCCCGTGTTCATCAGCATGAAACAGCCCGTTCCATAGGTGTTCTTCACCATGCCCGGCTTCGTGCAAATCTGGCCAAACAGCGCCGACTGCTGATCTCCCGCAATGCCCGCAATGGGAATCGAACCGCCAAGCAGCGATGTCGTGCCAAACTCACCGCTCGAATCCCGCACCTCCGGCAGCATGGAGCGTGGCACGCCGAAGATCTTCAATAACTCGTCGTCCCAGGTGCCTTTGCGAATGTCATAGAGCATCGTGCGCGAGGCATTGCTTACATCCGTGGCATGCACCTTGCCGCCGGTGAGATTCCACAGCAGCCAGGAGTCGATGGTGCCAAAGGCGAGCTCACCTTTGGCGGCGCGGGCTTTGGCCCCTTTGACGTTTTGCAGGATCCACTGCACTTTCGTAGCAGAGAAATAGGCATCCACGATGAGGCCGGTTTTGCGCTGGATGAGCTTGTCGAGCTTCTGCGCGCGCAGCTTGTCGCAAATCGAGGCCGTGCGGCGGTCCTGCCAGACGATGGCGTTGCAGATTGGCTTTCCTGTCTTGCGATCCCACACCACGGTCGTCTCCCGCTGGTTCGTGATGCCGATGGCGGCCACGTCCGCAGCCTTCGCTCGCGCTTTGTGCAGCACCTCAGAGGCCACCCCGGCCTGCGTGGCCCAGATTTCCTGCGCATCATGCTCCACCCAGCCCGGTTTTGGGAAGATCTGCCGGAATTCTTTCTGGGCCGTCGCCACGATGCCGCCGTCGTGGTTGAAGAGAATCGCGCGTGAGCTGGTGGTGCCCTGGTCGAGTGCGAGTATGTATTTCATGGTTATTTCAGATGTTCCCAAGGCCGACGTGCCGAGTCAATGCCTTACAAACTGCCGGGGAACATGTAGATGGCATTTTTCAGTCAGAATGAATACTCTTGCCTGGAAAGCATCCAAACTCACCACCATGCAAACCGTCCCTGAAACCGCTGCGCCCGCCGCACCGCGTGCGCGTTCCACCAAGAAAGTCGTGCTCATCACCCTCGCCGTCGTTCTCGGCTGCGCGGGCATCGCCGCCGCCACTGGCGCTTACTGGGTCAAGCAAACCTTCTACCCCTCCGCCATGACTCCCGTGAGCCTGACCGCCACAGAGAAAGCGGAGTTCGACAACAAGCTGCAGGCCCTGAACAATCCTGCCGCCATTCCGCCCGATGAGGCAAACCGCACCATCGTCGTCAACGAGCGTGAGGTGAACGCCTATCTCGCCCAGCAGCAGCTCGGCGAGACTGTTCAGGTAAAGTTTGGCGAAGGCCAGGTCTCCGCTGCGGTTATTTTCACCGCCCCGGAAGATTTTCCGATCGTGCCAAACCAAAAGATTCGCCTCCGCTTCACCTTCGGCACCAGCCTCTCGGCTGAGCACAAGCTGTCGCTGAAACTCGACGACCTCAGCCTCGGCGGCATCTCGCTGCCAAACAGCTGGATCGGTGACCTCAAGGGCGTGGATCTCGTGGCTGAAAACGTGGAGACTGATCCTGCGCTGCAAAAATTCCTCGCTGGCATCCAGTCGCTGGAGGTCCACAACGGCACGCTGCGCCTCGTGCTGAACAAGTAACGCAGCCGAAAAAATCAAAAAGCCGCAGAGGTGACTTTTCTGCGGCTTTTTTCATTTTAGACTGATCAGATCACTTCTTCGCGTCGGCTTCGGCGAGGATCTTCTTGGCCTCCTCCGCGCCAATTTCGCGCACCTTCAGATTGCGCCAGCGGATCTCGCCGCCGTGGGTCTGCAGCATGATCGGTCCTTTGGCAGGCAGCGGCTTGGTGCGGTCGTAGTAGTTTTCCATCACGTTGCCGTCCACGACGAGCTTGTCGTTCAGCCACACCCAGGTGCGCGCGCCGATCTGGCGGATGCGGAAGCTATTCCACTCACCCATGGGCTTGTCCGCCACTACCAGCGGATCGCGACCGGGGGTGTCCGGGGTGTTGTTGAACAGACCGCCGGAGCCGAGGTGCGGCCTGCGTGTCGGTTTGGCCGGATCGAAGACCTGGGACTTGTCCCAGATCTGCACCTGAGGTGCGCCACGCAGGTAGATGCCGCTGTCAGCTCCTGCCACGGTTTTGTATTCGATGAGGAATTCGATGTCGCCAAACTCCTCTTCAGTGGTGGCGTAGGGGCCATGGCCATCATTGACCAGCTCGCCGTTCTCCACCTTCCAGTCTTTGGCGAACTCGTCGCGCATCTTCTTGAGCGCTTCAGCTTTCTTCTCGCCTTCGAGTTTGACGACGGAGTGAGGGTTCAGGCCATACCAACCGGTGAGATCCTTTCCATTGAAGATCGGCCGGAAGGCGGAATCTTCAGCACGGGAGACCAGGCAAACAGCCAGCAAGAGGCTGCCAAGAGTGAGTGAATTAAATTTCATAGTCGTGAGTGGTGAATGTCAGGTGCTATCACTTTGCTTCCTTGAGCTTGGCGATGAGGAATTCGTTGATCGTCTTATACTTCACATCGGTGGCACCCGGATAAACGACCTCGCAGGCCACGCCTTTTTCTTTGCAATGCTCCTGCAGTTTCACGCCGAAGTTCGCAGTGTGCGTCGGGTCCTTCTGCTCCTGGCCGATGGCCGGAGGAGCGCCGAACAAGCAATACACAGGCGGATCATCCGATGTCACGAGCGCGTAGGGCGAGTATTCATTGATCCAAGGCAGGATGCGCTCACGTGCCGCAACGAAGTCATCGAAATTCTTGAACTCTCCCGCCTTGCTGAAAGCGTGACCGCCGTACTTGCTGTTCGGCGTCCACTCGCGCATCTGCTTGGGATCCAGCGTGGTCTGCGGTCCGTTCACGGCAGCCGTGTAAAGCCGGGTAGATTCACGCGCGATGGGATCGCTGCTCTTTGGGTCGGCCATGTCGTCATGGAAAGCCAGCCACAGGCTGCTGCACGCTCCTGCCGAGCCGCCACTGGCGCCGATGCGGGTCTTGTCGATGTTCCACTCCGCCGCCTTGCTGCGCACGGTTTGAAGAGCCAGCGCCGCATCAGTCAGCGGTGCCTTCACTGGTGGCACCACGTCCTGCGCCTGCGAAATGTAGCGGTAGTTGATCGACACCACAGAAATGCCTTCCTTCAAGAACGGCTCTACGGCGATGCCCGCCTTGTCTCCGCCCATCCAGCCGCCGCCATGGATGAAAAACAGCAGAGGGGTCGGCTTGTCCGACTTCGCCTGCCAGAAATCGAGCACATTCCGCTCAGCCGGCCCATACTTCAGATTCGCCACTGTCGGCGGCGGATTCTTCGGATAGACTTTCTTGGCGGGAGCCTTGGCCACAGGGGCCGCAGCTTTTTTTGCGGGAGCCTCGGTCTTCTTCGCCGGTGTGTCGGCGGCAAAGGCAATGGAGGTGAGTAAAAGGAGGGAGAGAGTGAGTTTCATGGAGCAAATAGAACGTGCTCTAATTGTATCCTCTCGCTTTTGAATTCACCAATCAGTCAGACCAATAGTTCACTTGGGCAAAGTCGTCGGCAGGATTGGTTCTTTGAAACCAAACTTCTTCAATTCGTCATCAGACAATCCATTTTTCCGCAGCTGTTCGACCCAGTGTTTATAAAACATCGGGTTTTCTTTCCGTACCCTTTCGGGATCGATCCGCGCACTCAAGCAACCAGCCACGCAGACTGGTACAATCATCCATGATATTGCTCGAAGATACGGCTTCACTTCTTCAGCGTCTCAATCAAAAACTCCGCGATGCTCTTGTGCTTCACATCCGGCGCACCGGGATAAACCAGCTCGCACTCGTCACCGATCTCACGGCAGTGCTCTTGAAGTTTGACGCCGTAGTTCGAAGTGTGCGTGGGGTCTTTCTGCTCCTGCCCGATGGCCGGGGCGCTGCTGTAGTAGAGATAGACGGGCGGATCGTCCTTGCTGACGAGCTCATACGGCGAGTACATCTTGATCCACTTCAGCACGGACTCTCGCTTTTCCAAAAACTCGGCAAAGCGCGTGTCGCGCGTCTTGCGCTCGTTCGGGTCCATGAAACCGAAGGCATGACCGCCATAGCGGCTGTTCGGCGTCCATTCCTTGAGCTGCTTGGGATCCAAAGAGGTCTGCGCACCGCTGACCGCCGCGCACCAGAGACGCGTGGATTCACGGGCAATGGGGTCTCTGCTCTTGGGATCGGCCATGTCATCATGGAAGGCAAGGTAAAGGCTGCTGCAGGCGCCCGCAGAGCCGCCACTGGCGCCGATGCGCTGCTTGTCGATGTTCCATTCCTGCGCACGGCTGCGCACGAACTGCAAAGCGCGCGCAGCATCCTCCAGCGGCCACTGCACCGGCGGCATCACGCCTGCAAGCTGCGCCTGCCAGGAGTAGCGGTAGTTGATGGAGACGACGGAGATGCCAGCCTTCAGGCAGGCTTCGAGTTCGCCGACACCGGACTTATCTCCCGCGACCCAACCACCTCCATGGATGAAAAACAGCAGCGGCGTGGGCTTCGGCGAGTCCGCTTTGTAAAAATCGAGAACCTGCCGCTCATGCGAACCATAAGGCACATTCGCGACCGTGGGCGCACGCTTTGGAGCCGGAGCAGGTTTGACGGCGGGAGCAGGCGTCTGCGCGTGCAGAGACGCAGCAAGAAGCAGGGTGAGGATGATGGACGATTTCATGGATGGAGAGGTAAAGAATTGGAGTTTCATCAAGCGGGCATCGGCGGCTTTTTGAAAGGTCGGCAAGACCAATCCAAACGTGCCGAGCAGGCCGTTTGATCAAACAAAAGCAATCGCGACGCAGTTGGCTGCTTACGCCAGTGCCCGGGTGATCACCCGGCGGTCCTCGACGCCGGTGAGGCGTTGATTGAGTCCCTGATGCAGGTAGCTGAGGCGTGAGTGGTCGATGCCCATGAGGTGCAGGATCGTCGCGTGCAGGTCGCTCACGTGACAGCGGTCTTCTACGGCCTTGAAACCGAGTTCGTCGGTGGCACCGATGGCCTGGCCACCTTTGACGCCAGCTCCAGCCAGCCACATGGAGAAGCCATGCCAGTCGTGATCGCGGCCCGGTTTGCCCACGCCTTCACTGGTCGGGGTGCGGCCGAATTCGCCGCCCCAGACGAGCAGTGTTTCGTCCCACAAGCCGGAGCGTTTGAGATCGGCGATCAAGGCGGCGATGGGCTGGTCGGTTTCGCCGGCGTGCAATGTATGGTTGGTGATGCAGTCGTTGTGACCGTCCCAAGTGTCCTCGATATGGCCGCCGCCGGAGTAGAGCTGGATGAAGCGTACGCCTTTTTCGATGAGCTTGCGCGTGATGAGGCACTTGCGGCCAAAGTCTGCGGTGCGCTTGTCATTGAGGCCGTACATCTCGCGGGTGGCAGCGTCTTCGCTGTCGAGATCGACCACGCTCATCGCTTCCGTCTGCATGCGATAGGCCAGCTCGTAGGATTCAATGCGAGCCATCAGTTCCGTCTCTTCGGGATGCCGCTTGAGATGTTCCTCGTTCAAGGACTTGAGCAGATCGAGACTGCGGCGCTGGGTGCGGTCGCTTGTGCCTTCCGGTGTCGCGAGATCGAGGAGGGGGGAGCCGCCGCTGCGAAAGAGGGTGCCTTGATAGGCTGCGGGCATGTAGCCTGCGGTCCAGTTGGAGGCGCTGCCGATGGGGCCTCCGCGTGGGTCGGTCATCACCACGAAGCCGGGCAGGTCTTGATTCGCCGAACCTAGGCCATAGTTAAGCCATGCGCCGAGACATGGCTTGCCGATGAAGATGCTGCCCGTGTTCATCTGCAAACATCCCGACGCATGCGCCGCCGTGTCCGCATGCATGGAGCGGATCACGCAGAGATCATCTGCATGCATGGCGGTATGTGGAAAGAGGCTGCTGATCTCCAGACCACTCTGCCCGTGTTTCTTGAACTCAAACGGCGACTGCATCAGGTGGCCCACGGCGCGGCCGTTGGAGCCGACCTTGGCATCGCCGTGGTAAGGCATGCCGTGGTATTTCTTGAGCGCCGGTTTTGGATCAAACGTGTCCACCTGGCTGGGGCCGCCGTTCATGAAAAGGAAGACGCAGTGCTTCGCTTTGACTGGAAAATGCGGGCGCTTTTCTGAGAGGGGGGACTCCGCCACCAAATCAGCCAGCGCCAGCCCGGCGAAGCCGCCAGTGGCACGCATCAAGTATTCGCGTCGTGTGAGAGGGCGGTTCATCGTCTTACTCGGGATAAACAAACTCGTTCAGATTCAAAATCACGCGGCAGGCCTGCTCCAGCGGCTGGTCTTGCAGAAAGGTGCGCATCTTCGCCAGTTCATCAGGTGAGGGATTGCGACAGAGTGCGAGCTTCCAGGCGAGGGTGATCTGCTTTTCGGGATCATTCCCAGCCTCGCGCTTCAGTCGTTTGGCGAAGTGCTGTGCCTGCTGGTTGACGAACTCCCCGTTGAAGAGGCTCAGCGCCTGCGGCGCGACGGTGGTGACCTGGCGTTGTGGACAACTGCTAACGGTGTCGGCGAGGTCAAGGGTTTCGAGCATGGGGATGACGAGGCCGCGCTTGATGAAGGCGTAGATGCTGCGGCGCGAAGCTTCGCGCTCGTCCGAGGGCTGCCAGACCTTTTCCTTGTCGGTGTTGGCTTCGAGCGCGGCCTTGGGGATGCCGGGTTTCATGGCGGGACCGAAACGCTTTGGATTGAGCTGACCACTGACGGCGAGCATGGAGTCGCGGATGGCTTCAACTTCGAGGCGGCGGTAGCGCATGAGCGAGTCCGACGATTTGCTCATCTGCCATGCGCGGCTGGTGAGGATGAGGCGATGCAGCTTTTTCAACGACCACCCGGCATCGTGCATGAACCAGTGCGAGAGCCAGTCGAGCAGTTCAGGCCGCGAAGGAGCGGCACCCATGAGCCCGAAGTCGTTCGCCGTCATCACCAGTCCCTGCCCGAAATGCTGCTGCCACACGCGGTTCACGATCACTCGGGCAGTAAGCGGATTCTCCTCACTGGCGATCCATTGCGCTAGGCCGAGGCGGCGCTGCGTGGTCTTTTCACCCGATGGAAATTGCGGCTGCTGTTTGACGAGAATGGCAGGGACAGCAGGCTCAACGAGGTCGCCAAAGCGTGTGGGTGAACCACGCACGAGCACATGAGTCTCCGGTGCTTTCGCGGTGCTCTCGCTCCAGGCATAGACCTCGGAGCCATCGACAGGCACGGTCAGTTCCGTGCGGCCTTTGGCTGGACGCTTGAGAGGATTAAACACAGCCACGAGGCTGTAGTAGTCGCGCGTGGCCAGAGGCTCGAACTTGTGATCATGGCAGCGGGCGCAGCCAATGGTGAGGCCGAGGAAGGCCTGTCCGGTAGTGCTTACGATGTCGTCGAGCTGATCATAGCGATCCGCCGCAGGATCCGCCGGCTCGTCGTCCCAATGCCCGAGGCGCAGGAAGCCGGTGGCAATGACGGATGCGAGGGAGCGATCCGGCAGTTCATCACCCGCGAGCTGCTCCAAAACGAAGCGGTCAAAAGGCTTGTTCTGATTGAGTGATTCAATGACGTAGTCACGATAGCGCCAGACGAAAGGCTTCTCCGCATCGCGCTCGTAGCCGTTGCTGTCAGCGTAACGCACCACATCCAGCCAATGACGCGCCCAGCGTTCGCCGTATTCGGGGCGTGTGAGCAAGTCATCGATCACGGCATTCAAGTCACCGGATTTTGCGAAACGCCCCTGCTCTTGAATCGTCGGAGGCAGACCCGTGAGGTCGAGATGTACACGACGCAGCAGCGCCAGCGGATTTGCCTGAGGTGCAGCCTCGCGTTTGCTGAATACGAAGGCGTCAATCGGATGATCAAAAGCAGAGGCAGGCAGCGGTGGGCTCTGCACGGGTTGGAATGACCAGTGCTCGGAAGGCTTCTTGGGAATCACTTCATCCTTTGGAAAGGGCGCACCGTCCGCGATCCACTGCCGCAGCAGTTCGATCTGCTCCGCGCTCAAACGTTTGCCTTCCGGCGGCATGCGTTCGTCTTCATCCGTGGAAGCGATGCGTTCGATCAAATCATGGTGAACCTCTTTTTGAATCAAAGCGCCGGCATCGAGCCGCAGATCGCCTTTTTGCTTCACGGTGCCATGGCAGGAAATGCAGCGCTCCTTGAGCAAGGGCTTGATGTCCTTCACATAATCCACCGCCATGACCGGCAGCGCGAATGCATACGCGCCCAGCACTGCGAAGAGCGCAGATGGCAAGGGGTTGAAGCGATGAAATTCAGGCTGACGCATGCTGGGCATAGACTGTCTGACATACCCATACGGGCATTCCAACCTTCTCTAAATTGAATGTTTGACCTCATGCATGTAGATTTTGTCATGGCCGTCGAGCGTGACCCCAATCTCTATTTCAGCATTCCAGGACCATGGAACATGAACGCCACGCGGCCCATGCACTGCGATCTCGGGCAGATCGTTTTCGTCGGCACGAAGTGGAACAGCCAGGCCACCTATGCGCATGCACCACCGCCGCACTACCTGCGACCCACACCGCACTACCTGCTGGTTTTGACACTCGAAGGCACGGCGGATTACGCGGACAACACCGGCGTGCGCTGCGTGATGCAGCCCGGAACTGTGGTGTGGTCAAAACCCGGCATCGACCAAAGCTATGGCCCTCAAGAAGGCGTGTGCTGGAGCGAGCTTTTCCTGTGGTTCAATGGCAGCCTCTTTGATGCTTGGCAGTCTGCCGGATATCCCGGAGATCGCAGCCGTGTGCTGGAGCTCAGCCCCCTGCCCTACTGGACGAACCGGCTGCGCCGCATCCTCGAACCGCCACCGGATGCGCCGTATGAGACGGCTCTGTCACGCCTCTGCCACTTCCAGCAGTGGCTGGCCGATGCTCTCCAATTTGATGCCTCACAGCACCAGACGACGGAGACCCTGCAGTGGCGGGAGGCTGCGGAGCGCATGCTTGCTGATGGCAAACTGGGAGCGCCCTCGCTGGAAGAAATCGCGACATCCCTCGGCATGTCCTACAGCGCCTTTCGAAAACGCTTTGTTCAGATGACAGGCAAGAGTCCTGGCGAATTCCGCGCCGACGCGATCGTGCTGCGTGCGTGTTCCAGGCTGCTGGAGAGCCGCCACACCCTGGCCAGGATCGCGGACGATCTCGGCTTTCATGACGCTTTCCATTTCTCCCGGCGCTTCAAGCAGGTGGTGGGGATGTCGCCGAAGGATTTCCGGCGGCAGCACACGCTGAGGTGAGGATCACACTTCCGGCAGTTCAAATCCGGCGGCGTATTCCTCCTGCGCCAGTTTGTTGGCCTCGGCGGCAAACTCACCGGTGAAAACCTCTTTGACCGGATCGAAATCGAGCCACGGACCGACGACCACCTGCTCGACTTCCGTGTTGATTTGATTCGCGGCAAGCGTGGCGAGCATGTCTGAAAAAATAGCCTGACCAAACTTATCCCCCTGCAGGCGCTCTTTGATCTCCTCGTTCTTCATGGCTTTGCCAAGCCGGTAGGATGTATTGGCCAGATGCGCGAGAGCAGCGGCCTGCTGACCGTGGCGGATGTGCAGCACGTCCTTGGTGTATTTGCCCGCTCGCACGGAGTCGATGAAGTTTTTCATGTGATCCGGGCCGGTGAGGAAGTTCTCAAACTTCGTGATGGTCTTGCCCTCGTTGTCGTAGGCCTTGGACTCGGCCACGTAGCCGCCTTCGCAGTGGATGATGTTGCCGGTGCGGATGCCCTTGTAAGGCGGCTCGCCGGTTTTTTTGTCCATGTTCTTTGTAGGCAGGCCAAACATGTCCATGAGCAGAGGCACAGGCTCATAAGGGTGGAAGGCGAGCTGGCAGTTCGCCGTCTGGCCGTCATCCACATAGCCCCAGCGATGGCCGAGGCTCATCACACGCTGCGGCAGCGTGGCGGGATCGTTGAGCGCCCAGCGCGCCACGTCATACTGATGCGGCCCCTGATTGCCGATGTCGCCGTTGCCATAGGGCCACTGCCAGTGCCAGTCGTAGTGGAACTGCTTGCGCATGATGGGCATCTCCGGGCGCGGAGAAGACCAAAGTTTGTAATCCACCGTGGCGGGCGGTGGCTGGGCGGCGTCCACCTTGTCAATGCTGAGGCGCATGCCGTGGACGAGCGCATGGGAGAGCTTCTTCTTGCCAATGTGCCCTTCATTCACCCATGCCATCGCTGCAGCCCAGCCGAGGTCGGAGCGCCGCTGCATGCCGTGCTGCACGATGATGCCCTTTGCCGCTGCCTTGGTGGCAGCAGCCATGAGCTTGCGGCCCTCAATGAGGTTGTGGCAGACGGGTTTTTCCACATAAACGTGCTTGCCATGCTGCAAGGCCGTGAGCGCGATGAGCACGTGGCTGTGATTCGGTGTGGCGATGGTCACGGCATCGATGTCCTTGTCCGCGCAGCACTCGCGGAAGTCACGGTAGGTTTTGACGGTGATGTTCTGCTTGGCTAGCTCGGCCACTTTCTTGTCCACGACGGCGGAATCGACATCACACAGCGCCACCAAGCGCACGCCGGGAACTTTGAGCAGTTCCTTGATATGACCGCCGCCACGACCACGAAAGCCTATCACCGCGACACGCACATCTCCATTGGCCCCGAGCGGCGCGCCCCAGGCAGGCATGGAAATGGCTCCGGCGAGGGAGGTCTGAAGGAAACGACGACGAGAGGTGGCGGACGTGTTCATGGTGCCGCTCATAACGTCGGCTGCGGGCTTGCCTTTTCGGAGTTCGTGCCTAGCCATGAAAGATGGAGCCACTGCCGACCCTCAGCGAAATCGAAGCCGCCAAGGCGCTCATTCGCCCCCACATCCACGAAACACCGGCGTACCGCTGGCCTCTGCTCGAAGCGGGCCAGGGCTGCGATCTGTGGTTGAAGCATGAAAACCACACGCCGGTTGGGGCCTTCAAAATCCGCGGAGGACTCGTCTATATGGACGAGTTGAAACGTCAGCAGCCGGAGGTGCGCGGGGTCATCGCTGCCTCGACCGGCAATCACGGGCAGTCCATTGCTTTTGCAGCCAGACGGAATGGCCTGCGCGCCGTGATTGTGGTGCCGCATGGCAACAACCCGGAGAAGAACGCCGCCATGCGCTCGCTGGGTGCGGAACTGGTCGAGCATGGCCGCGAGTTTCAGGAGGCGCTGGTGTTTTCGCGTGAACTCTCTGCCAAAGAAGGGCTGCATGCGGTGCCGTCATTCCACCCCTGGCTGGTGCGTGGGGTGGCAACGTATGGGCTGGAGCTGTTTCGCGCGGTGAAGGATCTGGATGTGGTGTTTGTGCCCATCGGTCTGGGTTCCGGATTCTGCGGCGTGACCGCAGCGCGTGAAGCGCTGGGATTGAAGACGAAGATCATCGGCGTCGTATCCGAACATGCCCCGGCGTATGCCTTGTCGTTTCAGCAGCGGCAGTTTGTCGAACAAACGAGCATGACGCGAGTGGCGGAGGGAGTGGCCTGCAAAACGCCGAACCGGGATGCGCTGGAGCATGTGATGCGTTATGCCCATGATATCGTCACAGTAAGTGATGATGAGACCGTCACTGCGATGCGTGAGATCATTCAGGGAACGCATAACATCGCCGAAGGCGCGGGCGCTCTGGCGTATGCTGCGCTGAAGAAGCAACGCGACACATGGCAGGGCAAACGTGTGGCGTGTGTGCTCACGGGCGGGAATGCGAGCATGAGCATCCTGCGCGAGGCGCTGGGAGTGTGATGCAGCGCGGAGCGTCTTGGAGTGCGCCGGTCCTCCGGCGCTTTCGAACGTTCCATGGCCAGCGAAAAGCTCCAGAGGACTGGAACACTCCAGGAGGCTGGCGCGCACTCGATTACCCAGACCTACGGCTTCACCAATGGCAGCACGATGTGGGAGGGGTGCTCGCGGTCGAAGTGAATGGTGTTCGTGGCGATGACCGTGCGGCGGTGCTGCTGCAGAGATTCGCCCGTGTTGGGGTTCACATCGAAGCGCGGAAAGTTGCTGCTGCTGATGTCCACGCGGATGCGGTGGCCTTTTTTGAAGACGTTGCTGGTGGGATAGAGCTTGATGGTGAAGGGATAGACCTTGCCGGGCTGCATGAGCTTTTCCTCCCGCAGTGAATCACGAAAACGCGCACGCACGATGCCGTCGGCGAGATTGAGATCAAAGCCATGCGGCCAGTCAGCGCTGAATGGATACACATCGATCAACTTGGCGGTGAAGTCCGTGTCCAGGGCGTCGGATGAGGCCCAAAGCTTCACCTCGATCTCGCCAGTGATTTCGGTGTCTTCGGCCAGCGGTGCTGTTTGGAACACGAGAACATCACTGCGGGCTGAGAGTGGAATGGGCTTGGTCCAGTTCCAGAATTTGTCACTGCCACGCTGATCCCATGCGCCCTGCTGCATGATGCCGTCTCCGGAAGAAATGTTGCCGCCGAGCGTGGGCACCGGGTTCTTGGGGTCAAACGAATAGGTCACTGATGCGCGCTCATCCTTGGGCTTTGCGTCGCTCAGCAAGCCTTCGGCATGCAGATAGAAAGGAGTGGGTTTCATGCGCGCCAGCGGCCATTCGTTTTCATCACGCCATTGCCCGCCATGGTTGAGCAGGCCGTCCTTGGTCTTGCTGCCATCGCCGGTGCCCATGACGAAGATGCGCACCTTTTTGGCGAAGGGAGCGGCCTTGCCGACGCTGTTGTCGATGCCCTTCATCCAGTGATCAAACCACTCCTTGCGCCAGGCAAGCTGGTCCGCAATGGCCGCATCGCCACCGAACTCCACCTGCCCATGCGCCGATTTGTTCTGCGCTCCGTGAATCCATGGCCCCATGATGAGATAGACGTCGCTCTTGAGCGTCTTCGACAGTGCCTGGAAATTGGCAGAGGTGTTGCCAGCCCAAGAGTCATACCAGCCGCCGACGAGATAGACCGGCATGTCTTTGTAGCGTGAGGGATCGGCCAGAATGTTGTTCTGCCGCCAGAAGGCATCGTCCTTGCCGTGGCGCATGGCCTGGATGAGCCAGTCCTCGTATTCTGGAGCGAGTTTCAGCGGAGTGGAGCCGGGACGCAATGGAAGCAGCGAGAGATAATCCCAGCGATGATCGGCCATTTCCTTGAGCTCGTTCTGAGTCGCGGGATCAAGCGCCGCATTGCTGCCTTTGCCGGCATTGAGCATGATCCAGTTCCAGAAGCGCATCTCAAACGCACCCGCATTGCGCATGCTCTGCCGTCCCATGTTGGACACGGCATCCACCGGGATGACGGTGGTGAGCTGCGGCACTTTTTCCAAAGCCATCGCATGCTGCGTGCCACCCACATACGAGGTGCCCACCATGCCGATCTTGCCGTTTGACCAGGGCTGCGCGGCGATCCATGCGGCGCAATCCGTGCCATCCACGCCATCATCGGTCATCCAGTGCCAGACGCCTTCGCTGGCATAGCGCCCACGGGTGTCCTGCGCCACAAACGCATAGCCGTGCGCCGCAAAGTACTCACCGAAACTTTTCGCGCCGTCCTTGTTGTAAGGCAGACGCGTGAGGATAACAGGCAGCTTTTCGGCGCTGCTCGCAGGCAGGTAAACATCCGTGGCGAGCTTCACGCCATCGCGCATCGCCACCATGACGTTCTTTTCGACCTTAACGCCCGATTCCTGGGCATGAAGCAACGAAGCAGCCAGCAGGACCGCAATGACGGCTGCGCGATGAATCATAATCTTACTCCGCGAGAAGTTTGATCACCTGTGCTTCCAGACCGCCGCGTGCATTGGTGCTCACAACCATGCCCTTCTTATTGAGCAGCCACATGGCAGGGATCGAATTGATGCCGTATTTGGAGGAGATCTCGTTCTGCCAGCCTTTGCCGTCAAAGTACTGCGGCCATCCCATGCCTTTCTCCTTCACAAAGGCCTCCAGTTCGGCCTTATCGCTGTCGAGCGAGATGCCCACAATTTCAAAGCCCTTCGGGTGCAGTTCCTTGTAGGCCTTGAGCACGTTCGGCAGTTCGGCCACGCAAGGTCCGCACCAGGTGGCCCAGAAGTCGATGAGCACCACCTTGCCCTGCAGTTTGGACACATCCACTTCACGGCCGTCCACGGCGGTGAATTTCAATTCAAGCGGCTTGGTCTTCAGGTCGGCGGCCGCCTTGACACTCTTGATCTTGCCTTCCACCACCTTGTTCATCTTTTCAGCGGGATAATCTTTCAGATGCTTCTCCGCTTTCGCCAGCCATGCGGCGGCGTCCCCTTCAGAGCTTTCGGCGGCGTCGGCTGCCTCCATGACGCTCATCAAGCTGGCCTGCGATTTGGTTGCAGGTTTGGCGTCTGCGGCGTTGAGAATGTCTTCAAGACTGATGGCTTTCTTTTCAGGAGCCGGAACCCCTGCGACTTCACGTGCGCGACCGACCATCATCTCAAACAAGGCGGCATCCCAGCGGGAGGGATTTTCCGGCGCGACCTTCATGGCCGCCGCATGAGCGGAATCGAACTCTGTCAGTCCCTTTTTCAACAGTGCGATCGCTTCATCCCGCGATTGCGGTTTGTCCTTCGGATTTTTGAGATTTTCGACAATATCATCCACCTTTTGCCATTCAGCATCGCCATTGGCAGCATGAAGGAATGAAGAAACGGCCAGGACCAAAGTCGTGACCCCGATGCAGAGAAGGCGATGCGCGTTCATATCTAAACCTAAACGGGAGACCGCCGCCTCACCAATCTTTTCACGCGAAGATTTCCATCACGGCTTCCCCTCTCAACTCCTGTCACGCATCGCCAGGATAACACTTCTCTCAATCTGAACGACTGCCTCCAAGGCAAGATTCAGAAGGTGGCAAGGCGAATGACTCCGATGAATGCGGCACGTGCCATCATCATGTTATTCAGCCAGCAGTTTCTTCACCTTCTCCTCCAGCCCCTCAAAGGCGGTCATGCTCACGACCACGCCCTTCTTGTTCAGCAGCCACATCGTGGGGATGGATTCGAGATTGAACTTGAGGAACAGCTCGTTCTCCGGGCCTTTGCCATCGAAGTACTGCGGCCATTCGACGCCTTTGTCTTTCAGGAAGGCCTCGAGTTCTGCTTTGTCGGCATCGAGCGAAACACCAATGACCTCAAATCCCTTCGCATGCTGCTCTTTGTAAATTTTGAGGACCGTCGGCAGTTCCTCGACGCAGGGCCCGCACCAGGTGGCCCAGAAGTCGATGAGGACAACCTTGCCCTGCAGCTTGCTCACATCCACCGCACGACCGTCCACGGCTGTGAACTTCAGCCCCAGCGGCTGGGTCTTGAGATTCACCTCCTGCAGCTTGACCTCCACCATCTTGTTGAGCTTTTCCTCCGGGAAAGCCTTCAGGTGCTTCTCCGCCATGGCGACCCAGGCAGTAGCATCGCCCCCGGGAGCAACAGCAGAGTCAGACGCGAGCATGACCTGGGTCAGGCTGGCCTGCGATCTCGTCTCGGGCTTTGCATCCGCTGCTTTGACGATGTCGTCCAGGCTGATGCCTTCCTTCTCAGGCGCCGGGACACCGGCGAGCTCGCGCACATGCCCGAGCATGGCAGCAAAGAGAGCCACATCCCAGCGGGCAGGATTGGTGGGCGCCGACTTCATGGCGGCTGCATAAGTGGCATCAAAATCCGTCAGGCTGTGCTTCAGCATCATGCGCGCCGTTTCACTCGTCTGGGGATTCTCCTTGGGGTTGCGAATGCCTTCGATGATGTCGTTGACCTTCTTCCACTCGGCATCGCCATCAGCAGCACGAATGGATGAGGAAACGGCCAGGACGAGAGTCGTGACACCGAGGCAGAAAAGGCGGAGAGCGTTCATGAAGAAGGGAGAGCCTAAACGGACGAAATCCGCGCCACCAATCTTTTTAAGCGAAGATTTCCGTCACGGCTTTTCCTTTACCATCTTCCGTCACGTAGAATGGCCGGCCTTCGATTTCGAATTCCGTCTTCGGGCTGATGCCCATGGCCGTCATGATAGTTGCATGCAGGTCCATGACACTGACCGGATTTTTGGTGGCAATGAGAGGGCGTTCATCGGCGGTTTCGCCATAGAGGTGGCCTTTCTTCACGCCGCCGCCAAACATCACCACGCTGGTGCCGCCGGTGAAATGGCGGTGCAGGCCGTAGTGCTTCATCTCGCTGAGCGTATCGACTTTGAAGGTGGTCTGGTCGTTCGCGGTGGAGCCGGGCTTGCCTTCCATGAGCGCATCGCGGCTGAACTCGCTGGCAATGACGATGAGCGTGCGGTCCAGCAGGCCCTTTGCCTCCAGATCACGCACGAGCTGCGAGATTGGCAGGTCAATCTCCTTGTGCATGGCGTCCACGGTGGTGTGGCCGTCTTTGTGCGTGTCCCATTGGAAGAAGGGCACGTACTCGGTGGTCACTTCGACGAAGCGTGTTCCTGCCTCGACCAAACGGCGGGCAAGCAGGCAGCCACGGCCAAAGCGGCCGGTGTCATACTTGGCGTAGCTCTCCTTCGGCTCTAAGGTGATGTCGAAGGCCTCGCGCTCCTTGACACTGAGCAGGCGGTAGGCGTTGTCCATGCTACGCAGCATGGACTCCTGCTGGTAGTCGCTCATAAACTCACGCTGCGGGCTTTGATCGACGAGCTTGCGAAAGAGGCGGTCGCGGTTGGCGAAACGATTCGCATCCATGCCCTTCGGTGGTTTTACGGACTGCGCGGCTTCTTCAGGAAACGGCAGGTTCATGGGGCCGAATTCGCTGCCGAAAAATCCGGCGGTGGTGAAGGCCTTCAGTTCTTCGCTTTCGCCCACCCCTTCGAGCCGCTGCCCGATGTTGATGAAAGCAGGCATCACGGCATTACGCGGACCGAGCACCTTCGCCATCCAGGAGCCGATGTGCGGGCATGCCACTGTCTGCGGCGGCACGTAGCCGGTGTGCCAGTGATACTGGTGCCGCGAGTGCAGAATGCTGCCGAGGTCGGGCTGCACTGCGCTGCGGATCAGCGTGGCGCGGTCCATCACCTGAGCGATGTTTTCCAAGCCCTGGCAGATTCTGATGCCATCCACATTGGTGTTGATCGCGGGAAAGGTGCTGAGCATGCGCTTGACCTCCAGACCCTTCTCAAATGGCAGGTAGCCTTTGGGATCAAACGTGTCGGGTGCGGCCATTCCGCCGGCCATCCAGAGCAGGATGCAGGCGTCGGCTTTCGCGGGGGGGTGAGTGACCTTCTCTCCCGTTTTCGCCCAGATGGCCTGCGGTGCGCCGGTCATCCACGCAGCCGTGCCTGCAGCCGCGAGCTTCTTTAGGAAATCGCGACGGATGAGGTGCTCGGGGAGGGTGGGATCGATGTCGTGCATGACAGTACTCAAACGCAGCAACAAGCGCTTCACTGACGTAATTTTCCACTTCCTCTGCCATCTTCGATCAATGCCCCCCAAGATTCCATGATTGACGGGCGTCTTGCCCTCCGCCATCTCCATGCTTGTGCTGATCAGTCTCCACCATCTGCTGTTTGTGCTGCTGCCCGTCGCTCTGACGGTGCGACTGTACGTCAAACCACGACCAGCCGCGCATGACGTGGCGAATGGAATTGCGCGCTTTTGCCTCGGAATCGGCAAGTGGGTGCTGCTGGTCGATCCGCTGTGGCATCTCGCGACGATGACTTTCCGGGGCGGACCGGAAAGCCTGGGCACCAGCGTGGCGTGGATGGGATTTCTGGGGCTGCTGCTCAGCCTGCATTTTGCTTTCACCTCTGCGGGCGATGTGATCGCCGGACTGGGCGGCATGTTTGGTTTCAAGGTGGCGGAACCGGTGCAGGAGGTGCTGACACTGCGGCGCTTCACGCGGGGAAACTGGATTCGGCTGATTGTGCTCCTGCTGGTCATCACCGTGATCGGGGCGCTGGTGCAAACGGCTTCATTTGGTGACACCTGGCTGCACTTGAAGGCTCTGTTCGCACCTCCGACGCGGACAATCCCCACGCTGATTCAGCAAGCGCGGGTGCGGACGGATTTCCACGTCCTCACGATTTTTGCCGCGCTGGTCTGCCTCATCGGCCTGCCGCATTCGCGCGATTTTCTGCGGGAGCCAGCGCCATGGAAGGCGACGATCTGTCTTCTCATTTTCACTTTTGCCGTGGCAATGCTTTGGACGCATGCCTCCCCCATGTCATGAAACCGACGCTGCCCCGAATCGACCCTGCGAAGCGGACCGTGGTGCCGCCCGAGCCGGAACTGAGCGCCAAGGCGGCGCGGAACATCATCCGTGTGTTTGCCCTGCTGCTGGCGGTGCCGCTGCTGTTTGAGGCTGCGTCGTGGTTCACGGCTTCCAAGACCAATCTGGCGGCGGCCACGGTGCGCAGCGGACTGCAATGGCTGCTGATGCATGGCCTGAATGAAGGCAACAAAAACGTGTATCTCGGACGCGAAGGCTGGCTCTTTGACCAGAGTGAACTCGACCGCCTGGCACATGCCAGACGCCCAGCCAACGACTTGCAGCCCAGCTTGATCAAGCTGGCGGCACAGCTGAAGGCTCAGGATACGACACTGCTGGTGGTCACGATTCCAGACCGTGCCACGATGTACCCGGAACAAATCCGCCCCGGCCGCTATCTGGACGTGGTGCGTTTGAAAGGTGAGGCGGGCCGACTGGCTGATTTGAAAGGGGCGGGCGTCAATGTGCTGGACATGACCGAGGCCCTTTGGGAATTCCGTGACAGGCAGCCGGTGTACTTTTCGCATGACAGTCACTGGACCCCTGAGGCCATGAAGGCGGTGGCCCTGGCGGTGTACAAGCATGTGCATGAAAAGCTGCCACGTCTGAGCAGCCCGGAGACGCCCGTGATCAATGCCAAACTTCTTGATCGCATGGACCCCGGTGATCTGGCGCGCCGGCTTGATCCGCTGCATGCCGCCAAGCTGCTGGGTGAAGAAGAGGCGAACCTGGTTTCCATCCAAGGCTTCCCACCGAGCGACAAATCCCCCATCGTGCTGCACGGCGGTGAGCTGATGCGTGTGTACGATGATGCGCAGCTGAGCTTTGGCGGGGGCGGTCAGACGCCGGAGGCTGGTTTTGCCACTCAGCTTGCCACCTTGCTGGGGCGCCCACTGGACGTCCGGGGCATGCCGGTGCCGGGAGAAAGCTACGAAGACAAGAAGCTGGTCATCATTTTGTTGCCGATGGCGGAACTGGTGCCGTAAGTTTGGCGAACTCATGCTGCGACTTCTCCTTCATTTCTTTTTCGGCGGCGTCTTTGTGTACGCGGGGATTCTGAAGGTGGCGGATCCGATCTCATTTCTCGATGACATCCGCAGCTTCGATCTGTTGGGAGATCCCTGGGCCGCATGGCTGGCCATGGGGCTGCCGTGGCTGGAAATTTTCGCCGGGCTGGCGGTCATGAGCGGGCTGCTGCGTTCCGGCGGGCTGCTGATCTTGAATGGATCGCTGGTGATTTTTCTGGCGGCCATCAGCATCTCATGGTGGCGCGGCATCGACATCCGCTGTGGCTGCTTTGGCCATGCGGACGCCACCTCCAATTACCGCGATCTCATCCTGCGCGATGTGCTGCTGCTGCTCGCAGGGATCGTACTCGCATGGCACGGGAAGCCGAAAGCAAAAGCATGAGCGCTGAACTGAAATACCATTTCGCCTCGGACAACACGTCCGGCATTTGTCCGGAAGCCTGGCAGGGGCTGGAAGAGGCCAACGCAGGCTATCAGCCCAGCTATGGGGCCGACTCCACCACCGCGGAAGCCTGCGAAATGTTCCGGCGCTTTTTTGAGACGGACTGCGATGTGTACTTTGTCTTCAACGGCACGGCAGCGAACTCACTCTCGCTCGCCACGCTGTGCCAGAGCTACCACAGCATCATCACCGCGCAGGAAGCGCATGTGGAGACGGACGAATGCGGTGCGCCAGAGTTTTTCAGCCACGGCTCAAAGATCCTGCTGGCCCGCAGCCCGCTGGGAAAACTCGACCCCGCTGATGTCATTCGTCTGGCGACAAGCCGCAGCGATGTGCATTTTCCGAAGCCACGGGCACTAAGCATCAGCCAGAGCACGGAACTGGGCACGGTGTACCGCCCGGGCGAAGTCAAGGGACTTGGCGCTGTCGCGAAACAGCATGGTCTGTCGATTCACATGGATGGTGCGCGGTTTTTCAATGCGCTGACCGGATTGAACTGTGCGCCCGCCGACATCACCTGGCGTGCAGGAGTAGACGTGCTGTGCTGCGGCGGCACGAAGCTCGGCATGGCGGTGACGGAGGCCGTGGTGTTTTTCAACAAGGAGCTGTCCCAGGAGTTTGCGTACCGCTGCAAGCAGGCGGGGCAGCTGTGCTCCAAGATGCGCTTCATCTCGGCGCAGTGGCTGCGTATTTTGAGTGATGAAACCTGGCGCAGGCATGCGCAAAACGGCAACACCCTGGCCAGACGCCTCTCTGATTCACTCGGCCATCTGCCGGGTGTGCAGATTCTCTACCCGGTGGATGCCAATGCCGTGTTTGCCAAGCTGCCGGACCGGATGAAGGATGGCCTCAAGGAGCGGGGCTGGGTTTTCTACAGCTTCATCGGCGGAGGATCACGCCTGATGTGCTCATGGCGTACCACGGAGGCGGATGTAGATGCCTTCGTCGCGCATGCGGCGGCTTTCGTGTGAGCCGTCTTACACGCCTTCCGGTGCAGCGTCAGCCGCCGCAGCTTCTTCCGCCACGGTGGAAAGGCGCTTGAAGTGCAGCTGCAAAACACGCCTGAGGTCCGCCTTGGTGGTGGTCACCTCATACTCTTCAATGACCACTTTTTCACCCACCTTGGGCAGATGGCCCAGGAGATGCGTAACGTATCCGCCGATGGTGGTGACTTCGTCGCTGTCGAGATCAATGCCGGTCTGATCCGCCAGTTCGTAGAGGTTGTAGGTGCCTTCGACGGTGAACTCGTTGTCGTTGATGCGGCGGAACTCGCTGACTTCGTGGTCGAATTCGTCCTGAATGTCACCCACGATTTCCTCGAGCACGTTGTCGAGCGTCACAATGCCGACGGCGCCACCAAATTCATCAACGGCAAGGGCCACGTGAACGTGTTTGTCGAGGAAGAAGCGCAGCAGCTTGTCGATGGGCATCATCTCAGGCACCATCTGCAGCTCGCGTTTGATCTTGCGCAGATCCGGCTGCGGTTTGCCGATGAGGCTGAGCAGATCTTTGATATGAATGGTGCCGATGGCATGGTCCAGATGGCCCTCCACGAGCGGATAGCGCGTGTGCTTGGAATCGATGGCGATCTTGAGATTGGCCTCAAAGGTTTCATCCGCATCGAGTGAGACGACCTGGTTGCGCGGCGTCATCACATCACGCACGCAGCGGTCATTGAGGGCGAGGGCGTTGAGAAGGATGTCCTTCTCGGTTTCCGTCACTTCCTTGGACTTCTGGCTTTCAGCCACGATATGACGCAGCTCTTCTTCAGAGTGGGCGATCTCATGCTCCGAGACAGCCGTGATGCCCAGAAAGCGAAGGACGAGGTTGGTGCTGGCGCTGAGAATCCAGATGGCCGGCTTCAGCAGGATGTAAAACAGGTGCAGCGGGCGCGCGATCAGCAGCGCGGTCTGCATGGATTTGCGGATGGCTACCACCTTCGGCGTCTGTTCGCCAAGCACGACGTGCAGGAAGGTGACGATGGCATAGGCGATGCCGATGGACGTCCAGCGGATCACCGTCTCGTTGACGATGCCCATTTTAAACAGCATCGGCTGCACGACGACAGCGACAAACGGCTCGCCAAAAATCCCCAGCGCGATGCTGGTCAGTGTGATGCCCAGCTGCCCGGCGGAGAGGTAGGCGTCCAGGTTCCGCGTCACGGTCTGCGCAAATTTGGCACCGCGCATACCGTCTTCGATGGCGGCAGTCAGCTGGCTGTCCCTGACTTTGACGATGGCAAACTCAGCCGCCACAAAGAAGGCGTTGAGCAGTACGATGATCAGCACAATCACAGCCTGCCAGAAGACTTCACCAGCGGTGAAACTCCACTCGCGAACGAGTTCGGCAGAGGCATTGGCGAGCAAAGGAGTCATGGAGCGGCGCGATCAGGCGTTCACAGCTTCTCGTAATTTCCATCGCATCGTTTTTCGAGGATGGTGAAGCCGGCGGCCTTAGCGTCGGAAACGGAGAGGGTTTTGGTGATCTTCGGCGTGTTAAAACCGGAAATGAGTTTTTTGACCGGCTGCCTGCAAAGAGGGCATGCCTCTAGCGCAGGCCTGCTGAGCGGACGGCGCAGGTCAAAGCCTCTGCGGCAAGCAGGGCATCCCTTTTCAGGGTCGTCAGCGATGTAGGAGTAGGTAGGCATCAGAGAAGAACGCACCGCCTCCCCCATGCAGCCAGAAAAATTTCCGGCTGCAAGTTCGGACGGAATTCTACCAGCTGGACTTCGTCACCCCGGGAATCATCCCTTGGGAGGCGAGTTCGCGGAAGGTCATACGGGACATCTGGAAGCGGCGAATGAACGCGCGACGACGGCCGGAAACGCGGCAGCGGTTGATGAGACGTGTCGGGCTTGCATCACGTGGAAGCATGGAGAGACCGACGAAGTCGCCTTTCTCCTTGAGTTCTGCACGGAGTTTAGCGTACTTTTCGACGGTTTTACGTTTGCGCTTGTCGCGCTCGAGCCAGCATGTTTTTGCCATAGGGGCGCGGAGTCTGCCCCAAAGCGCTCCATTCGCAAGAAAAAATTTCTACTAGCGAACGCTCTATTTCACGCTAAATCCCCAACCATTATGGTCATCTTTACTGGAATGTGTCTTGCAGCCGGTCTGCTTTTCTGCGGCGTCATCGCTTTCACCTACCTGGTGAAAGGCTGAATTAGCCCTTTTCAAAGCTGCTTACTGGTAGAGAAAAGTCGTCAGCGGGCTGGTGGCTGAAGCCTCTGCTGCGCCCTCGCTCAGGCCGATTTCATAGGCGCTGCGCCCGGCTTCCACCGCCATTTTGAAGGCTTGTGCCATCCGGACGGGGTCGGCAGCCACGGCGATGGCCGTATTTACCAGAACGGCATCCGCACCCATCTCAAAGGCCTCGGAGGCATGGCTGGGTGCCCCAATTCCGGCATCCACCACCACCGGCACCGTGGCCTGGGTGATGATGATTTCGATCTGACGACGCGTCGTGATGCCCTGATGCGAGCCGATGGGCGAGCCCAGCGGCATCACCGTGGCCGTGCCCACATCCTGCAGGCGGCGGGCCAAAACGGGGTCGGCATTGATGTAGGGGAGGACAATGAACCCTTCCTTCACGAGAATTTCAGCCGCCTTGAGCGTCTCAATCGGGTCTGGCAGCAGGTAGCGGGGATCGGGATGGATCTCCAGCTTCACCCAGTTGGGCAGCCCCGCCGCCACGGCCAGGCGTGCCAGGCGCACCGCCTCCTCCGCATTCATCGCCCCGCTGGTGTTTGGCAGCAGCAGGACGTTCTTGGGGATGAAATCGAGGATGTTGGCAAAGGGATCTCCCTTGCCGGTCAAATCGGCCCGGCGCAGCGCCACGGTGACGATTTCCGTCTCCGAGGCCACGATGGCATCCCGCATCAGCTCACCGCTGGCGAATTTGCCCGTACCCATCATGAGGCGGGAGTTAAACTGACGATTGGCGATGGTGAGGGGCAGATTTGGCACAGGAAGTGAGAGATGCACCCAATCTCGCCTCACGCAAGCATCACCCGCTGCAGCAGTTCACCCGTCGGTGGCTGGATGCCGATGTAGAAGTCGCCAAATTCGCCATACTGGGTGGTGACTTCATCAAAGCGCATCTCATAGACGATGCTTTTGATCTGGAACATGTCGTGCGCGAAGAGCGTCACGCCCCACTCGTGGCTGTCGAGGCCGGTGGAGCCGGAGATGAGCTGGCGCACCTTGCCGGCGTATTTGCGGCCCGTTTTGGCGTGGCCGCCCATGAGTTCACGGCGCTTCGCAAAGTCGTTGGCATACCAGTTTGCACCCACGTTGCGGCGCTTGCTCATCGGGTAGAAACAGAAGACCTGCCAGTCGGGCATGTTCGGGTAGAGGCGGTCGTTGAAATACTTCGTCATGTGGCCCTTCCATTCCGCCACACGTTTGTCGAACGCCTCCGTGCCGGGAGTCAGGTTTTCCGCCTTCTCGATCTGCGCCTTGAACTCTTCTTCGCTCTGCGAGTACTCGGTCCACTCCGTCATGGAAAGATAGCTGTAGGCAGGCGTCAGCACATCCGGGCCAAGCGCCAGGGTGATCTGCTTTTCAAAGCGCTGTGAGTCGTGCAGATCCGGTGTGATGAGCATGAAGCCCAGCTCCGACTTGGGCGACACCATGGCAAACGCGAGCAACTGCGTGCCGGGATGCTTGCGGATGGCCTCGATCGTACGTGTGAAGTTCTCACGCCGCTCCTGGCGCTCTTCCGGCATCAGCGCCGCCCAGTAGCCATGATCAATGGTAAAAAACAGGTGCTGCACGACCCAGCCCTCTTCGGAAATCAGCGGTTTGGATTCAGCAGGGCCGTTGGACGTGGGGAAAGAGGTCGGAATGAGCATGGGGTTGGGTGGGGTTACACCCGTCACATACGCCGGAATTCAGGCGGCTCAACGGACGATCATTGGCTTTTGCTGTGCTTTATCGGCTCTTCCACCGCTTTAATCAGGATGAACCTCCAGCCTTCGGAGCATGGCCGCGAACCGGGGGCTTCCGCGCAGGATGGACACCAGTCCAGCCAGCCAGAGCGCCAGTCCAAGAATCCAAGGCAGATCGGGATGTGAAGCAGGGGGTGGAATAATCGTGTGACTGCCCTCAAACCAATGAACAGGTGCCACGATGATTTTTGAAAACATCGCAAACCCATCCGAGCTGCCAAATCCCATGCTGAACCCAATCAAATAAGTCAATACTGGAGGAAGCCAGACCCTCGGCATGAGGCAGGCTAAAATGACCGGAAACACAGAGCAATAGCCGCCCCTCAGTAAAACCGTGCCGAGATCGAGCTCCCGGCCTCCCATCCCATTTCCCCAGAGTCCAAGGATAAACCCAATGAAGCAGGCGGGAATACCTCCCACCACGAGCGCCACAAATTGGCGCTCATGCCAGGCAAGTTCACGCATGGGATTCATGAGAGTGGCGTTCTTCGCAGCTGTGGCTAGCTTGGCATGACATGAAAAATTCGTCGAGACTGTTTCTGCTTCTTTTCGCCCTGAACGTCTGCTCTGCGCAGGAGGTGTTTGACCGGCTGACCTTTCATGCGGCACCGAAGCCGCTGGCGGCAGAGGCAAAGACGAGCGACTGGCCGCGGGTGCTCGGCCCCACGAATGATGCTCACTCGCCTGAAACTCATTTGCTCAAGACCTGGGGCCAGGGCGAGCCGAAGATGGTGTGGGAAGTCCAGATGGGCGAGGCCTACAACTCTCCCGCCATCAGTGGCGACTACTGTGTGATCTTCCATGCTCTGGAAGGCAAGGAAACCATCGAGTGCCTGCAGCGCGAAACGGGAAAGCGGTTCTGGTCGCAGGATTACCCGATCTCGTATCAGGATCGCTATGGCTTCGGCAATGGACCGCGTGGCAGCCCGGTGATTGCCGATGGCATCGTCGTGACGTTTGGCGTGACTGCCGAGTTGCGCGCGTTTGATTTAAAAACCGGCAAGGCATTGTGGCAGCATGATCTGCGCAAAGAATACAACGTGCCGCAGGATTTCTTCGGCGCGGGCGGCACGCCGCTGATTCTCGACGGGCGCGTGATCGTGAATGTCGGCGGCAAAAAAGCCCTGATCGAAGACAACGAAGGAATGCGCGACCGTAAAACGAAGCTTGCGGAAGCAGGCGTGAGCGTGGCGGCCTTCGATTTGCAAAGCGGCAAGGTCGTGTGGACCGTCGAAGATGCCTGGGGCGCGAGCTATGCGTCTCCCATTCCCGCCAAGCTGCATGGACAGACGAAGGTGCTGATCTATGCAGGCGGCGAGAGCGACCCGGCCACGGGCGGCCTCATGTGCATTGATCCAGCGAGTGGAAAACTGCATTCCAAGTTTCCATGGCGCAGCGAGGACTACATCCAGGCCATCGGCACTTCACCCGTCGTCATTCCGGAGAAAAACCGCGCCTTCATCACCACCGCGTACCCGAAGGGCCGGCCGCTCGGTGGTGTGATGGTTGAGTATGACGCGGAGTTTCAGGTGAAGGAAGTCTGGCAGTCGAAAAAGCTCGGCGTCCACTGGATGAACCCGGTGTATCACGATGGTCATCTGTATGCGATTGACGGTGAGACGGAGCCCAAGTCGCGCCTTGTCTGCGTGAATGCGGAGACCGGCGCGGAGGTGTGGGAACAGCACATCGAGTGGGAGGACGCGGAGTTTAGCAAGCTGACCGGACGCAGCTCCCCCGCCCGTCTCAGCATCCTGCGCTCGAGCTTATTGAAAGCCGATGGCGCCTTCCTTTGCCTCGGAGAAACCGGTTCGCTGCACTGGCTCGATCTGAGTCCGGCCGGGGCCAAAGTGCTGGCTCAAGCCCAGCCGTTTTATGCGCTCAACACCTGGAGTCTGCCCGCGCTCAGTCACGGCCTGCTCTATGTGCGCCAGCAGTCACAGGATCTGCTGCGGAAGTCAGGCCCCCGGGTGATTTGCCTGGACCTGCGAGGCGAGTGACCCTTCGAGCGAGCGCGAATGCCCGGTCTGCTGAAGAGCGTGACGTTGCACTGTAGCGGGCTGTTGCAACCATCCGTGGCGCAGAGCGCTACATACTTCCTGCCTTCTTGATTGCAGGAATTGGACCCGCTTTCGCCCACTCCATTTAGCTCATTGGAAATCTGTAATTTAGACAATTCCAACGGGCATCGATGTACGGTATGAGGGAGTGTAAAATAACCCGCACAGGGGACTGAAAAAGCGTGCTGCACTCGATAGGCAAGCGGCCTATTTTGAGAAATGGCACAGCTAATGCTCATGCATAGATTTCATGATCCCATGTGAATACGTTATTGAAAAATGTGCCGGATCGAAAGCCGTCATCTGCCTGTCGCTCCTTTCGTTCATGACTTGCTGCAGCAAGACACCCATTGCCGACAATCACGAAACCAGCAAAACTTACCCGGTCACCTCTGCCGTGGTGATGGATGTGCCGCATGGCCAAGAGTACGTCGCGAGCATTCAGAACTCCAACTTCATTGAACTGCGCGCACGAGTGAACGGACATCTGGAAAAAATTCCAGTCGATGAGGGCCAGCGGGTCACTGCGGGTCAGCTGCTCTTCACCATCAGCAGCCATGAGTATCAAGAGGAACTTAAGCGGTCCAATGCCAGACTCAAATCCGCCATGGCAGAGGCCAAGATGGCGGAAATCGACCTGCAAAACAATCAGCTCCTGCTGGAGAAAAAGATCATCTCCACCTCGGAATGGGAGATGGCCCAGGCGAGACTGGACTCCGCCATGGCCAAAGTGGATGAGACACGCACCACGGTGGCCGATGCCGAGCGCAAGCTCAGCTATGCCGAAGTGCGAGCGCCGTTTGATGGCATCATCAACCGCATCCGCACCAAGGCTGGCAGCCTTGTTTCTGAGGGCGATCTGCTGACCTCCATCTCCAATGACGGCGACGTTTACGCCTATTTCAATGTGTCTGAGCGTGAGTATCTGGAACTGGCCAGACGCAAGGATCTGGGCGTGCAGGGCAGCGTGGTGCTGGAACTGGCCAATGGGGAAACCCATCCGCACAAAGGCAGAATCGAAACTTGGGAGAGTGTGATTTCCAAAAGCACCGGCAACATTGCCTTCCGGGCCAGCTTTCCCAACCCCGAGCGTCTTCTCAAGCATGGTTCCAGCGGCAAGGTGATGGTCCAGTCAGAGCTGAAAAATGCGCTGGTGATCCCGCAGAAATGCACCTTTGAAGTTCAACACAAAACCTGCGTGTTCGTCCTCAATGCGGACAACAGCATCCAGTTGCGCAGCATCGACACAAAACTTCGCCTGCCAAACCACTATGTCATCAACTCGGGTCTGCTGCCCACGGATCGCATCATCTTTGAAGGCATTCAGGTAGTGAAAGAAGGCGAGGTGATAGCTCCTGACTTCAAAGCACTTGAGGAAGTAGCGCCGTTCTATGCGGCGAGGTGATGCTTGCAGGAGCTGGTGAATCAACGGTTGAGGGAACAGTGCGGCCAAGCCTTGAGGCCAGCGCTTCCTCAAATCATGCACCCAAACCAAGGAAAAGAACGACTGAATGATCAAAGAGTTTATCCGCAGACCAGTGCTGTCGATGGTCATATCCATCATCATCACTTTCCTGGGTCTGCTGGCATTGTTCCAACTGCCCATCACCCAGTTTCCGAGCATCGCACCACCCGAGGTCAATGTGACCGTGGAGTACACCGGGGCCAATGCCGAAACACTGACCAAGGCGGCCATCGTTCCGCTGGAGAGATCGATCAATGGTGTGCCAAAAATGAAGTACATGTCTTCGCGGGCCGCCAATGATGGCGTCGGCGTTATTTCCGTCATTTTTGAGGCAGGGACCGATCCGGATGTGGCAGCGGTGAACGTGCAAAACCGCGTGGCCACGGTGATGGGTGAACTGCCGGAGGAAATCATCAAGGCGGGCGTCAGGATCGCGAAGGAAGAGAAGGCCATGCTGATGTATCTCGACATCACCAGCACCAATCCTGACATCGATGAAATGTTCTTGTACAATTTCGCTGACATCAACATCTTCACCGAGCTGAAGCGGATCAAGGGCGTGGGGTTTGTGGACATTCTGGGAACCCGGGAATACGCCATGCGAGTGTGGCTCAAGCCGGACAACATGCTGGCTTATAACATCTCGGCGGAAGACGTCCTCACCGCATTGAAGGAGCAGAATGTGGAAGCTGCGCCTGGTAAGGTGGGAGAGAGCTCGGACAAGTCGGAACCTCATCTTCAGTATGTGATCCGCTACTCCGGAAAGTACAAGACGAAGGAGGACTACGAAAAGATCCCCATCCGCTCCAATGACGAAGGCCAGGTGCTGCGCATCAAGGATGTCGCTGATGTGGAATTCAGCACCAACTATTTCGATGTGGAGGCCAAGCTCAACGGCCGGCCCACGGCGGCCATCCTGCTGAAACAGCTGCCCGGCTCCAATGCCAACGAAGTCATCGCCAGCATCAAGCAACGCATGGCCGAGATCAAGGAGTCCACCTTCCTCAAGGGCATGAACTATGAGATCAGCTACGATGTGTCACGCTTTCTTGATGCTTCGTTGCACGAGGTGGTGCGGACGCTGGCTGAAGCATTCCTGCTGGTTTCGTTGGTGACGTTTGTTTTCCTGCAGGACTGGCGTTCCACCTTGATCCCCGTCATCGCCGTCCCGGTGTCCTTGGTCGGCACTTTCTTCTTCATGCAACTGCTGGGCTTCTCGCTGAATTTGATCACGCTGCTGGCCCTGGTGCTGGCGATCGGCATCGTGGTGGATGGTGCCATCGTGGTGGTGGAGGCGGTGCATGCGAAGATGGAAAGCACGGGGGCCGGGCCGCGCCAGGCCACTGAGGAAGCCATGGGAGAGATCGGCGGTGCCATCATTGCCATCACGCTTGTGATGGCTGCAGTTTTTGTGCCCGCCTCCTTCATGTCAGGCCCCTCTGGCATCTTCTACCAGCAGTTCGCCCTCACCATGGCGATTGCCATCGTGCTGTCAGGATGTGTCGCATTGACGCTGACCCCAGCGCTGTGTGCATTGATGCTCAAAAACATGCATCATGCGCCCAAGAGCAACAGCCTGCTCAATCGCTTTTTCGGTCTCTTCAACCGGAGCTATGACAAAGTCTCGGGCACCTACTCAGGATGGATCTCGGCCATCGCCGGCAGGCGCCTGCTGAGCTGGGGTATCCTTCTTGGCTTCTGTGTCATCATGGTCCTCGCAGGTGGCAGGCTGCCATCTGGATTCATCCCCAATGAGGATCAGGGAGCGTTTTACGTGGGCATCACCACACCGGCGGGTTCCACTCTGGAACGAACCAAGGCGGTGGTGGATGAGATTCAGGAATGCTGCGAGGGGATCAAAGCCATCTCCTCCGTCTCCACACTGGCAGGCGTCAACATCATCACCGATGCCAGCGGCTCCACCTACGGATCCTGTCTGGTCAATCTGACCGGGTGGCATGACCGCACCGAGTCCGTCAATGCGGTGATGGACGAACTTGTCCGTCGGACACGGCACATCAAAGATGCCAAGATTGAACTGTTCTCGCCCCCTGCCGTTCCAGGCTATGGCAATGCGAGCGGTTTTGAACTCCGCCTGCTGGACCGGACTGGAACGGGCGATTTCAAGAACATGGAAAGCGTGGCCGGAAAATTTATCGCCGACTTGCGCGCCAGGCCGGAGATCGCGAATGCCTTCACGAGTTTCGACGCCAGCTTTCCCCAGTACATGCTGCATGTGGACAACGACATGGCGGCCCAGAAAGGGGTGACCACCAACAATGTGATGAGTGCCCTGCAGACCATGCTGGGCGGCAAATACGCCACCAATTTCATCCGCTTTGGGCAGCTTTACAGGGTCATGGTACAAGCACTGCCAGAATACCGCGCACGACCGGAAGACATCCTGAAACTGCACGTCAAAAACGAGCTCGGGGAGATGGTGCAGCTCTCCACGTTTGTGCAGCTGGAAAAAATCTACGGCGTGGATCAGGTCACCCGATACAACATGTTCACCTCGGCTGAAATCAATGGCGAACCAGCCGCCGGATTTAGCAGCGGCGCAGCCATCAAGGCCATCCAGGAAACGGCGAAGGAAAAACTGCCGAAAGGCTTCGGCATCGACTGGGCGGGCATCACCCGGGATCAGATTCTGGCGGGGAACCAGGCAGTGGTCATCTTCATCATCTGTCTGGCATTTGTTTATCTGCTGCTCGCCGCCCAGTACGAAAGCTTTCTGCTGCCGATGCCGGTCATTCTTTCACTGCCCACGGGTCTGCTCGGAGCGTTTGTGTTTCTGCTGTGGATGGGTCTTGAAAACAACATCTATGCGCAGGTGTCCATGATCATGCTGATCGGCCTGCTCGGGAAGAATGCGATCCTGGTGGTCGAGTTTGCCATCCAGCGGCAGCGCGAGGGACTCACTCCGCTGCAGGCAGCGGTGGAGAGCGCGACCTCGCGCCTGCGGCCCATCTTGATGACGTCTCTCGCCTTTGTCGCCGGCTTGAGCCCGCTCATGGCAGCCTCCGGTGTGGGCGCGGCTGGCAACCGGACCATCGGCGCCTCTGCCGTCGGCGGCATGATCTTCGGCACCGTGTTTGGCATGCTGATCATTCCGGGGCTCTACGTCATTTTTGCCTCCTTCACTTCAACCCCAAAACCATCCAAGGAACCGGAACATGCGTGAGACCCTGCAAATGAACTGGCCATTCCTGAGCACCTGCGTTTCGTTCATGACGCTGATGTTCACCAGCTGCGAAGATCTGCGCCGCCATGGTAAAAAAGCGGAGCAGGCACCGGATAAAACCGCTTCGTTCACCGGAGTCAGCCAGTGGCGGAAACACTTCACCGATCCCCGGTTGCAGGCCCTCACTGAGCAGGCGCTGAACAACAACCGCGATCTCAAGATTGCGGTCCAGCGCATCGAGATGGCGAAGGCTCAAATCACCGCCGCACGCAGTGCGCTGGCCCCCAAGGTTTCTGGAGTGGCAGGTGCGGGCATCCAACGTTTTGGCCTCTACACCATGGACGGTGCTGGGAACAGTACCACACCCATCTATGACGGGCGCATCGTTCCGCGGGATATCCAGGACTACACGGTGGGTTTGCAGACGAGTTGGGAAATGGATCTGTGGGGAAAACTGCGGAGCAAAAAAGCCTCCGCCACCGCACGCCTGCTCGCCAGCGTGGAGGGAAGAAATCTGGTTCAGACGCATTTGATTGCCGACCTGGCCACCGCCTACTACGAGCTGCTGGCGCTGGATGCTGAGATCATCAACATCGATGAGACCATCAAAATTCAGCGTGATGCGCTTGAGACGGTGCAGACCCAAAAACAGGCCGGAGCCGCCAATGAACTGGCTGTGCAGCAGTTTGAGGCGCTGTTGTTCAACCTTCAGGGCATGCGTCTGGATACCCAGCAGCGGATCGTGGAGCAAGAAGGCATCATCTGCACCCTGCTGGGTGACCCGCAGCGGCCCATCGCACGCAACCGTTCATCTCTGATGAGCTCAACGCTTCCACAATTGTCATCCAGCGTGCCGGCTGACATGCTCAAAAACCGGCCTGACATCCGCCGGGCTGAATTTGAACTGGCGGCTTCAAAAGCGGACGTGAAGGCGGCCAAGGCCGCATTTCTGCCCTCGGTCTCCATCAATGGCGTGCTGGGACTTCAGGCTTTCCAGAGCAACCTCCTGCTCAACGTTCATTCCGCCACCTATTCGGCGCTGGGCGGGCTGGTGGCTCCGTTGATCAACCGCAAGGCGATCCAAGCCGAGTTTGACCATGCCAATGCGGCTCAATTGGAAGCGCTCAACACCTACCAGCAGTCCATCGTGAACGGCTATGTGGAGGTGCACAACCAGCTGGCCTTCATCCGTATTTTAAAGGATCTCCAGGCGCTGAAGACCAAGGAGGTGCACCTGCTGATCGAGTCCGTTGGCACGGCGGCTGACCTGTTTCGTACGCGCCGGGCCACCTACATCGAGGTGCTCAATGCGCAGCAGAACGCCCTGAAGGCGCGGCTGCAGCTGATCGGTGTGACCAAGCGGCAGTTTCAGGTGCAGGCCAATCTGTATCGCGCCCTGGGAGGAGGCTGAGCGGGATGGCCGCCAATTTCGTGCTTGGCGGCAGACAGGCGTTTTGATAGCCTCGTCTTACATCCCGAAAATGAACACTGCCATTGTCATCCGCATCTGTGTCATCACGCTCGTACTTCTGGTCATCGCTTTGATCTGGAGTTTCGTGAGAGAAGCCGGAGACGGCATGAAGCTTGTGTTTGTGATTTTGCTGGGGCTGTCCGGCGGGCTCCTGGCCGTGAAGTATTTAATCCCCTGGCTGGGAGATCTGATGGGGGAGGCGGTGTTCTCTTCCGGCGAGAAGGTGGAGCAGGATCACATGACCAAAGCTGCGGCCCGCATCGCCCAAGGTGACTACCAAGGAGCCATCGAGCACTATGAAAAAATGCTCGAAGAGAAGCCGGACGATCCCTTCCCTGTGGCTGAAATCGCCAAGATCCATGCCGAGCGTCTGCGTGATCCCCAGACGGCACTGAAAGTGCTGGAAGAGCATTTGCAGAGCAAGGACTGGCCGGTGGATGATGCCGCCTTCATCATGTTTCGCATCGCCGACGTGCATCTGACGCACCGGCATGATTTTGAAGCAGCGCGCGACATGCTGGAGCAAATCATTGGAAACTTCCCGAACACGCGCCACAGCGCCAATGCGCACCACCGCATCAGCGAACTCGAACAGATGCAGTTCAAGCTGCTGATGGAGCAGCGGGCCAAGGCGGGAACCGCCGGCGCAGAGAAGGCCTGATCGTTTCAAGCTGCCGATGCTCGAGAAGCTCCAGCTTTGGACCCGGGCCAATCCGCTGCTGACACTGGCGCTTGCGGCCGTCAGCGGCATCCTCGCCGCTGAAATGGAATGGCTGCCCGCGCATGGCGGGTGGTTTCTCCCGGTCACCACGGCGCTACTAGGTGTGGCGCTCTTCAGCGGTCGCGCATGGCTGCTGATCCCGGGTGCAGCGCTGGTCTTCGCCTTCATCCATGCAGCACGCACAGACGAAACATTCCGCCATCCGCTGCGCCTGGCACTCCTGCAGCAGGACAAGCCCGTGCCAGCAACGATTCGCTGCAGCCTGCTGCCGGAATTCGACACCTCGCCAGACGAGCGCACTCATGCGCTGTGCACCACACAGAAGATCGAGATTCCAGCCGCAGGTATCGTGATCGAACAAACCGCCACACTGCTGGTGCGGCTGCCCAAAGTCGTACGGTTTCCCGGTGCTGGCGTGTATGAACTCCGCGGCAGCATCTACCTGCCCCGCACCGCATCCAATCCAGGCACCTTCGATGCGCAGGTATACTCCCTGCGCATGGGGCGCGTGGCCCGTTTTGACATCGACCACATGCAGCGCATCGGCGGCAGTGGTGAGGAATGGTGGTGCGCCTTTTTGGAACGTGCGGAAGATTCCAGGCGCTGGATCAGCAGGCAGCTCATCCAGGACCTCGAAGAAGATCCACAAACGGTCGCCGTGCTCCGGGCCATGGCGCTGGGAGTCTCTGCCGAGGCGGATGATGAAATCGAAGATGCTTTTCGCAACAGCGGCACGCTGCATGTGTTTGCAGTCAGCGGCCTTCATGTGGGCCTCCTCGGAGTCATCGTGCTGGCGCTGTTGCGGCAGATCGGAACACCGCGCGGCATCTCGCTTTGGATGGTTATTTTCGTCGTGTTTGCCTATGCGTTCGTCACCGGCTGGCGGCCTTCGGCGGCACGGGCGGCGTTCATGGTGGCCATTTATATGAGTGCCACGCTGATGGATCGTGAATCGTCCCTGCAAAACAGCCTCGGTGCCGCAGCCCTGCTGCTGCTGGCCACGGACTCGCATCAGCTTTTCATGCCGGGGTTTCAACTGTCCTTTGGCGTGCTGTGGCTGAGCACCATTGGCTCTGCGCCCCTGCTGAAACGACTGCTGCCATTTACCCGGATCGATCCCTTTTTGCCACCGCCGCTCGCCAGTTGGCGGCAGCGCACCTGGAGCCAATGCCGGCTGTGGTTCGCGACCACTTTGAGCGTGTCCTTGGCCGCTTGGATCGGCAGTCTGCCGTTCATCCTCGGGCATTTTCAATCGATCACTCCGGTGGCGGTGATTGCCAATTGCGTTCTCGTTCCGCTGTCGTCCCTGTGTCTGGGTGCCACCTGTCTGAGCCTCGGCGCAGCCGCGCTGCATTTGACGGGTGCTCAAATCATTTTCAACAACGTCAATTGGGCGCTGGCGAAGGCAATGATCGCCAGTGCCATGTGGTTCGCCGGCCTGCCTGGCGCGAATTTTCATTTTCAACCCATCATGTCTCTCACCCCTGCCCCCGCCGTCTGGCACGTACTGGAAGTTCCGCATGGCGGCGCGGCGAATCATCTGCGCATCGGCAAGACCCACTGGCTGTTTGACACGGGTAGTGAAGCCAGCTTCCGCCGCGTGCTGCGTCCCTATCTGCATTCCAACGGCGTGGATGCTCTCGCGGGCGTGTTCCTGAGTCATAACGACGCCGACCACATCGGTGCCGCAGGGCAGGTCATCACGACGTTTGACGCGCCGATGCTGTTTTGCAGCACCCAGGAGCCGGGGCGCCGTGACTCCACACGCTCCGCACTGCGACGCCTGCTTGATGAACCCCACCCGCCATCGCTGCGCAAACTGCATGTAGATGAACGTGTCACTGTCTCCGATGCCAAGGATTTCCAGATTGAAGCCAGGGTGTTGTACCCGACCCAGCAGGTGCAAAACGACCGCGCTGATGATCGCACCATGGTGCTGATGGTACAGCTCGGCCGCTGGCGCGTGCTCTGGCTGAGCGACACCGGCTGGCACGCTGAAAAAGCTCTCTGCTCCAGCTCTGAGGATTTGCACTGCGATGTGCTGATCCGCAGCCAGCATGAGGTGGATCTCTCCACGAGCGCGGAATTCCTGCTCAAGGCGAGGCCGCAGATCATTCTCTGCGGGAGTGATGCGCGCGCCGTCGAAACAGCTCTGCCCGAATCACTGGTTCAACGAGCCAAAGCACAGAACATTCCACTGCTCGACACCTGGAGCGCTGGCAGCATCGACCTGCAGTTTCACCGAAATGAACTTCGCATCGTCACCAACCGCAGCAAGCAGCGGTTTGTGCTGAAACCGCGATGAGGTGAAAGTACGTCTTCCGAAGCTACGGCTCTGCCTCCGGCCTGGCTCCAAGGCGGGCAATGATATCGCCCATCTTGTTGTTGCGGATGACTTCGAGCTTCACCTCGCTGCCAGGGGGCTGGGTGCGGATGATCTGCAGCAAATCTGCCGGAGAGCGGAAGGCCATGCCCTGAAACTTCGTCACCACATCTCCCTGACGCAGCCCTGCTTCAGCTGCGGGTGATTTGTTTCCAATGTCTGTCACCAGCGCACCGCGGCGTGAGGTACCCCACACGGGATCGATCTCCACAGGTTCGCTGCTGACCTCGAGTCCCAGGTAGCCCTTGCCAGTGGAACTGGTCACACCATTCGTCTGCTTCGCACTTTCCTTGAGCTTGGCCTGAATGTCGTCCACCACCATTTTGGCTTCATTGGATGGAACGGCGAGTCCCACGCCCTGCCAGGCGCTCACGCTCGCATCCCCACGATAAATGGCGACGTTGATGCCAAGGATCTCGCCGCGAATGTTCACCAGCGGACCACCTGAGTTGCCCGGGTTGATCACCGTGTCGGTTTGCAGGTAGTCAAACTGGCTGTCGCTGAGATGGCGATCACGCGCGCTGATGATGCCCTGAGTCACCGTGCCGCTGAGTCCGAAGGGATTGCCCACCGCGAGCACGATCTGCCCCACCCGGGCGTCGTCTGAATTGGCAAAACTCAACGCAGGAAAATCGAGACGCGGACTGTCGATTTTTAGCAGGGCGATATCACGCTCTTTGTTGAACCCCAGAATGAGCGTCGGATAACTTTTATTGGCATTTGTGGTGATCTGGATGTCCGCGGCCTGCACGCCTTCGATGACGTGGTAGTTGGTGACCACATGCCCCTCTTTGCTGATGATCACCCCGGAGCCGAGGCTGGGCACCACCTGATCACGGGGGCCGACGAAGCCATAGTAGGAATGCCAGCTGCTCTTTCCGGGCCGCACCGTCTTGGTGGTGACGCTGACCACAGAGGGCAGAACAGTGGCGGAAATTTTGGAAAACTCGTCATTCAACCGGCTGAGCATCGGCACCTCCTCTGGCGCGATTTTGGGTTTTTTCGGTGGCGTGAGCGCCGTGGGTCCCGGCTTTTCCCCCTTCAACAAATTGAGCACTCCATAGCCCTCCCTCCCGTGACGCCACCACGCAAACAGCAGCGCGGCCAGCACGAACACGGAAAGGGCAAAAAGCAGACGACGGAGGTTTTCCATGCGGCACCAATGCGCCAACGGCTGCCAACTTCAAAGTTCAATGTTATGCGCCTCTTTCCCGCTTGGGCCATCAGGCCGCCTGCTTGGGACAGAGGATCACGAGCTTCTGGCGGGAGATCGGCTGGGGCTCTTCAGGTTCATTGAGTGCACGAATCACAGCACTCTTGATTTCTTCTGGCTCAAAAGGTTTGGTCACGTAGTCACAGACGCCGCGCCGCACGGCAGTCACGATGTCGCGTGTCTCAGAGCAGGCGGAAACCATGACATAGCGCGTCTTGGGCGAAGCCTCACGCGCATCACGGATCATGTCGAGTCCATCGATCTCGCCAAGCCGGCGGTCCACCAGCGCCAAATCTGGAGCCATCTCTCGGATCGCCTCCAACCCAGCACGACCATTGTCGAAAGCCATCACCTCATGTCCTTCAGCCCGACAAAGGGTGGCAAGAAGCTTCAAAACAGGCGGATGGTCTTCGATAACAACAATATTTGCCATATTGAATCAAATTGTAGCATTCAGCCTTGGCTCGGCAAGAACCATGTAAGAAACTTGTAATGCCATGCCACCCTCTGCGGCTTCCCGTTTGCGTCGGGGCTGCAATCCGGCATTCTAACCACCCGCCATGTCTTCCCCCCTGCTCCGCTACTGCCCTGACCTCTACAATTACCAACGCCGCGAAACACGCCCTGTTTTGGTTGGAAATGTCCAGATTGGTGGCGGTGCGCCCGTGGTGGTGCAGAGCATGCTCACCAGTGATACGCGTGACGCCGCAGCCTGCGTGAAAGAGGCACTCGGCCTTGCCGAAGCCGGCTGCCAGATTGTCCGCGTCACGGCACAGACGCGTATCATCGCCGAAAACCTGCAGCACATCCGGGATGGCATCCGTGCCGCCGGTTGTGATGTCCCGCTGGTGGCCGACATCCACTTCAAGCCTGACGCCGCCATGGAAGCAGTGAAGTGGGTGGAAAAAGTCCGCGTGAATCCCGGCAACTACGCCGACAAGAAAAAGTTCGCCGTCAAAGAATACACTGATGACGAGTACGTCGCTGAAGTAGCCTACATGGAGGAGCAGTTCGTGCCGCTGGTGAAGGAGTGCATCCGCCTCGGACGCGCCATGCGCATCGGCACCAATCACGGCTCCTTGAGCGACCGCATCATGAACCGCCATGGGGACACGCCGCTCGGCATGGTCGAGAGCGCCCTCGAATTCGCACGCATCGCCCGTGCCCAAGGCTACCACAACTTCCTCTTCTCGATGAAGGCCAGCAATCCGAAGGTCATGATCGAGGCCTATCGCCTGCTCGTCGCGCACCTCAATCAGCTCGGCTCCGACTGGAACTACCCCATCCACCTCGGCGTCACCGAAGCAGGCGATGGTGAAGACGGCCGCATCAAGAGCGCCATCGGCATCGGATCTTTGCTGGCTGACGGCATCGGCGATACCGTGCGTGTCTCATTGACCGAAGACGCCATCTTCGAGATCCCCGTGGCGAAGCAGCTGGTGAAGCCTTACAACGAGGGACTTCCCGCGCAGTTCGAGCACATCTCCAATGCACCGCAGGTCAGCTACGATCCCTTCGACTACGTGCGCCGCGAGACTGAAGTGCTCACGATCAATGGCGTCAAAGCCGGTGGCCACGAAACCGTGCCCGTCTTCACCACGCGCAAAAAATGGGACGCCGTCGCTCACAAGATCGACAAGCTGGGAGATTACAAACCCGAGGTCGTCATCGAAGACAGCGGCGTGGTCGAGATCGATCCGCGTGACGATGCCGCCATCGCCAGTCTCTTTGAAAGTGCCGAGGCAAAGCTCGTGACCATCAAGGACGGACTCAAGCTGCCCGTCATCGCCGCGTATCGCCTGCTCGCCGCCAAATTGCAGCCACGTCATTCGATCCTGCTCAAAGACACACTGCAGTCTGCCGGCGGCGATGATTTCACCGAGAACCTGCTCGTTGCCGCCACGAACATCGGCTCGCTGCTGTGCGATGGCATTGGCGACGCGGTGATTGTGAATGGCGAAGAGGCACCCGGCCAGGCTCTGCGCATCAGCTACAACATCCTGCAGGCCGCCGGCGTCCGCATTTTCAAGACCGACTACGTCGCCTGCCCCAGCTGCGGTCGCACGCTTTTCAACCTGCAAACCACCACGCAGAAAATCCGCGCCGCCACGGGTCATCTCAAAGGCGTGCGCATCGCAGTCATGGGCTGCATCGTCAACGGCCCCGGTGAAATGGCCGACGCCGACTTCGGCTACGTCGGCGGCGCCCCAGAGAAGATCAATCTCTACGTCGGCAAGACCGCCGTGAAGTTCAACATCCCCGAAGGCGAAGCCGTCGAGCGCCTCATCGACCTCATTAAGGAACACGGCCGCTGGTTTGATGCGCCTGTTGCGTTATAACGAGCTGGGGGACTTGATCCGCCCGGCAGGTCTCACCGACTTAGCATCTGGTCATAATCCGCATGCGTGCCTATCCACACCCACTCAACGCCACCATCATCAAGCTTCCAGCCAATGGCCCGATAGTGCTCGCCTACGCGAACGGAAAAGCGGTGACCTGCTCCTGCCAGTCGCTTGAAATTGAGCGAGGGGTGCTGCGGATTGGAGCGCCATAGCTGATAATTCTTCTCAGCCAGTTCTTGAACATCCTTTGGAAGCGCCCCGAGAAGTTTCCAAAACCGTGGCGACGCAGTCGATTTCATACATCCGCTGGCCATGGTTGGTTATGGCCTGCAGTCCTTGAAGCGCTGGCTTCTTCGAAGAGAAAATCAAGGCGGCCCGCTTCCGCATCCGCCTGCATCTGTTCATCCCAGCTTTTTGCTTTCTCCTGATCAAACCATTCAGCCAGCTTCCAGAAATCTTTCTTCGGCAGACTGCTGATTGCGGATTCGATTTCGATCACGGAACTCATGTCAGTAACATAATCAACCATGATGGAACTGGCAAGTTCAAGCAGCAGGCCGCCCGGCCCGCCATCGCCTGACCGCCTCCGCATTTGACTCAAACGCGAACTGATCCAGCGGCACTTCATCCAGCGGGCAGATCAGGAATTCCGACACCTCCGAGGCCTGCATCACCACGTTGTCGAAGTCCGGCACGCGGGCGATGTAGCAGAGATCCAGCGTGGGCCATGTGAAGCCTTGAAACAGGTAGCGATTGTTGAGCGTGCAAAGATAGGTAAAGGCACTCGCCGGCAGTTCAATGCCCACCTCTTCATGCGTTTCACGTGCGGCAGCCATCTCGCCGCTTTCTTCCGGCTCGATGACACCGCCGGGCAGACCGAGCAGGCCGAAGCCAGGCTCATGCGCGCGGCGGATGATGAGAATGCGATCCTGCGCATCGAGAAGCAGTGCCACAGCGGCAGGAATCGGCGTGATGAAATGACGAAAGCCGCAGGCAACACAAACAAACTCGCGGTCACTCTTTGGGATCCAGTCATCCTTGCCGCAGTCGCTGCAAAATTTGAAGGGGGATTCAGCCATGGGGCTTTCCCTGCCGCCGATGCGCGCGCCATGCCAGCAGAAACACCAGCGCGCAGGCGGCTTTCAGTACAAACAGCCACCAGGGCTCCCACCACGCACCGGTTTGCACCTCAATGAGATCGGAGACGCCAAAGCACGCAAAGGCCACAGGCAGCAGCCAGCGCCAGGGTCGTTTCATCCGCAGCCGAACGGCCAGCACGAGAGCGATGGTGAACCACAGCCCGGCTTCAGCGTAGTTAAACACGGCATGCAGTGAAAGCGGGACCTCTTCGTTCATGCATAAACATTCCCCGCCAAACTCTCCCGGGCAAGGTCTGGCCAGATGATAATTCTTGATAACGCTTCTTGGCTTGGATGACATGATTTGTCAGAATTCACGTTAATTCTGACCATGAGTAACAACCTGCTTCAGTCCTGGCTGCGCCTTCCCAATGGGGAGCGCCATGATCTGAATGGCACCTGCTCCATCGGCCGCGCACCGGACAATTCCATCCCGGTGGCCGACAGCGAAGTCTCCCGTCGCCACGCCATCATCCAGGCACAGGGGGAGCACGAATACTGGCTGGTCGATCTCGGCAGTGCGAACGGCACCTATGTCAACGGCCGCCGCATCTCGCAGTCGGTGCGCCTTCACAACGGGGACATCATCCGTGTCGCCAGCAACGAACTGGAATTTTCCACCGAGATCCTCAGCGCCATGCATCCGGCAAGCCAGCAGGTCATGGCTTCGACGATGATCCACATCCGCCAGGCACAGTGCTGGCTCATGGTGGCAGACATCATCGGCTCCACCCAGCTCTCACAAACGCTGCAAGGTGCGCAGTTCCCGCGCATGACGGGCAGCTGGTTCAAGAACTGCCGCCAGATCATCGACGAATGTGGCGGCCACATGTCGAAGTATCTGGGTGACGGATTTTTCTGCTACTGGGACGACACCGAAGACAGCGCCATCCAGGTGCGCCAGGCCGTGTCCAAGCTGTATGAAGCACAGCTGGCCGCAAATCCACCCTTCCGTCTCGTGCTGCATTTCGGGGCCGCCATGCTCGGCACCGTGCCGACGATGAACGAGCTCAATCTCCATGGCCCCGAGGTAAACTTCGTCTTCCGCGTCGAAAAAGTGGCCGCCGCGCAAAAGCAAAACATCCTCTTCACCGACGCCGCCGTGAAACGCATGGAGGCGGAGAAGGAAGTCAGACTTGTGTGCGAATGCGCCGTGGAAGGCTTTTCGAAGACCTATCCCTTTTACACGCTGGTCGCGTGAAGCGACCAGCACGCTTGCCGGATCAATCCACCGCACTCGCCGTGCCATCAGCCTGTTCCGGCTCAGACGGCAGCAGCATCGCCACAGCAGCGGAAGGGATGAAAAGGAAGCCGGCATACAACAGCGCCGTGCGGAAATCGCCGACCTTCACGAAAATGCCGAAGAACACCGTGCCCCCTGCAGCGACGATTCGCCCAATGTTGTAGCAGAAGCCGGAGCCGGTGGTGCGCAGCAGCACAGGGAAGAGCGGCGGCAGGCACATGGTGAAGAGGCCAAACACTCCCTGGCAGGCGCCAATGATGGCAAACTGCCATTTCGTGGCCTCCCAGCTCCATACCTGAGAGAAGGAGAAATACATGATGGCGAAGTAGGCCAGCATCATGCCGACGATGGTGTTGCGGTAGCCGAAGATCTTTGCCAGACCGCCGTTGAGGAAGTTGCCGATCAACGAGCCAAACATGATCCACATCAGCGCCGTGACGACAGCGGCATCCTTGCCGGATTTGTCGAGCGAAGCGACTTCAGCGAGGCTCAGCACGTGCTTCTGCTGCCAGAAGAGGAAGGTCCAGTGTGCAGTCAATGACACGGCGCAGATGAGCATCACACGCCACGTCACACTGCGCACGGCAGGGCTGAACAGATCACCGATTTTGGGCACTGCCTGGCCCTCACGCGCCTGCGTCCACTCCTCGGTCTCCGGCACCGCCTTGCGAATCCATAGCGTGATCAAGGCCGGCAGAATGCCAATGAGGAAAATATAGCGCGGCTCCCGGCCCGCCAGCAGGTAGCCGGCAAAGCAGGCCAGCAGCACGCCGCAGTTCACCGCGCTTTGCAGCGTGGCGGCAATCCATGGACGCCATTTTTTAGGCCACGTTTCAGACAGCAACGAAGCGCCCACGGCCCACTCACCGCCGATGCCCAGCGCTGCGAGGAAACGGAAGATCATGAGATGCCACCAGGTCTGCGCAAAGAACGACAGACCCGTGAAGCAGGCGTAGGTCAGGATCGTGAGTGTCAGCGCCCGGCTGCGGCCCAGCACATCGCCAATGCGGCCAAAGAACGCGCCGCCAACCGCCCAGCCGACCAGGAACGCGGCCTGGATGATGGAACCATGCATGCCAACCGTGGGATCGCTCTCCGGCACCAGCATCAGCTGCGCCACGAAGGCCGTCGCGACCAGCGTGTAGAGGTGCATGTCGAGGCCGTCAAACATCCAGCCCAGCCATGCGGCGAGTCCGGAACGGCGTTGCTGCGGCGACAGATCGCGAAGACGGGTGATGTCAGGAGTGGCTGGTTGGCTCATGCGGGCGCGAGTCTTTCGCAGCCGGGCCGGAATGGCAAGCACGGATCACCGGCTCTTCGCCAGCTTGTTGTACTTCTCCACCAGCTCGTTGAACTCCCTTGTGCGGGCATTGAGCTTGGAAATCGCATCATTGCGCTCTTCCACCAGCTGCTTGAGCAGCTCGTTCTGCTTTTCCATCGCGCTGTTCTGCGTGGTGACGACGCTGTTGTGGCTTTTGATCGCATCCGCACCCTTGCCAAACGCGAGCTGCGTCGCCTCCAGACCATGCTGCAGCTGCCTCAGCTCGCGCATATAGATGGCGATGGTGATGCCACGCGCCACAGAGTCGGCGGAAAGATCCTTGTACTCGCGGGACACCTCGACCAGCCGGGCCTCCACTTCGGCGCGTAGTTCCGTCAGGCGGGCGATTTCTTTTTCATACTCGCGCACCTTGCGCTCCGCTTCGATGCGCAGGGCGTTTTCGGCTTCGAGCCGTTTGACGAGATCCTGGATGTGACCGCGCAGGCGATCCTCACGCTGCCACTGCACGATGCAAACGGCGCAGAGTCCCAGGGAGATGACGACCAGCAGCGTGGTGAGCAGACGCTTCATGGTTCAGAGTGACGGCTTGGCCGCATTCACGGGTTTGACGTTGAAGGCCACCTTGGTGAAGCCGACCCGCTTGGCGGCATCGAGCACTTTCACGAGGTCTGAGTAGCGTGTGTTCACATCGGCGCTGATGTAAACGGGCGTGGCGGGGTCCTTGCCGAAACGTTCGGCCAGCTTGCGATCCAGCTCAGGCAGCGTGATGCCAGCCTTGTCGAAAAACACATCCCCTGTGGCGTTCACCGCGAGATTGATCATGTCCGGCTTGAAGTCGGACTGCGCCGAGGAGGCGACGGGCAGGTTGACCTTGATGGTCTGCTGCTTGGACATCGTGAGGCTGACCATCATGAAGGAGGCCAGCAGGAAGAACATCACGTCAATGAGCGGAATGATTTCCAGCCGCGTCTTTCGTTCAGGCAATGGCGAATGAAGTTTCACGGCAGGATCAGGCCTTCGGAGTGGCTTTGTCAAAACCGTGCTGCACAGCGAGGATCAGCACGTTGTTCGCGGCGGCTTCAAGATCAAACTTCAAGCCGGCCAGACGCGAGTGGAAGTAGTTCATCGGCACCAGCGTGCCAATGGCAATGCCGAGACCAGCTGCGGTGGCGATGAGCGCCTCGCCGATGCCACCGGTGACTTTTTCGACGGCAAGTTCGCTGCCCCCAATGCTGGTGAAGCTGCCCATGATACCCGTCACGGTACCCAGCAGACCAAGCAGCGGTGCCAGGGTGACGATGGTGTCCATGGCGCTCAGGTAGCGGCCCGCATCGCGCAGTTCCTGCCCGGCGGCCACTTCAAGCGCACCCTGCATGCTGGTGTGGCGATGATTGAGCCCGTGGTGAATCATGCGCACCACCGGATCGCTGGATTTCGCCGAAAGGGCGATGGCCTGGGCAAGGTCTCCCGCCTCCAGTTTTTCGTAGACTTCGTCCAGCTGCTTGACGGAGCGCTTGGTGGCAAACCGCACCCACCAGAACACACGCTCCACAAAGATGCAGACCGCCACAACCGTGACGACCGCAATGGGATACATGATGGGACCACCTTTGTGGAAGAGATCGACGACGACGTTGGCGAGGATGGGCATGAAAAAATTGGAGATGGGAAATCTAAATGGGCAAAATCGAAGGGGAGCCTTCAGTTCAGGCGAAAGGTCAGCGGCACGGTGTGACGATGCGATTTGCCCGTCTGCCAGCGCCAGTTCCGGCGAATGAAGGCCACGGTGGCCTCATCCAGTGCGCTAAAACCGGTGGTGCTGACAACACTGACGCTTTCAACCGAGCCCGAAGGACCGAAGCCGACGACCAAGCGCACGGTGCCCTGCATGCCAGCTCTCTGCGCAAAGTCCGGATAGGGCGGCTTCGGCAATGTGCCTTTGCTGTTGCCCATGCCGGTGGCACCAGCCGTCCCTTCCTGTGTGGAACTTGCACCTGTGCCTTTGCTTTTGGCCACCGGACCCGGGCGTGGTCGCGCTGGCGTGGGGGGAGTCTGACGCACCACGGGATCAACAGGACGCAGAGCATCCTCGATCTTTGGCGCCGTGGGCACGGCAAAGATGTCCTCCATAGTCATCGCCTCGGCGATCTCTGGCAGGTCCTGGGTTTGCGGCGGAGTCTCGATGGTTTCGGGAATCTCAACCGGCACCACGGGTTCGACTTCAGTGGTCTCGTCGGTCTTTTCCCCCATCGCCATCATCTCCGTCATGGTGAGTTCCTCCGTGGACATCTCCGTGTCTTCGGGATCCTCAAGCGTCTTGAGGTGAATCGGCGGAAGATCATCGGCAAACATACCGATGATGCCCACGGTCAGAAAGCTCCCAGTGATGCCCACAAGCCATGAAAGCGTGATGAGCACACGCACCAAGTTACCACCACGTTGCACCACCCTTGCGGCAGAGCCAGCAGCAGCGGTTCTTGGCTTTGGAAGGTTGAAGCCCATGGCGGGCAGAGGATTTATCACTGAGGAGGTCATTGCACAAGGCGGGGCAGGAATGGACGATGAAACGTAAGAATGGCATGTCAACTTGCAATTGCGACTCAGTCGCATCATTATGTTTTTCTTGCTTTCGATACTGCCAAAGTTGTCCCAGAAGCCCTTCCGAATGCCCCCTCCCCCGGATACCCACGAATCCTCTCCTGACGATCGCAATGCAGTCGCCAAAGTCTGGATGAAGCGCGGCATTGCACTGCTTTCGGCCAATGACGCCGCTGCGCTGCCGGAGGCCCTGAACTGCTTTGAGCAGGCGCTGGCCATTCGCCGCGAGCTGCCGTTTGAGGAAAGCGCCTGGTATCGCTGGCTGCTGACAGCCTGCTGGATGAACCGCGGAGATGTGCTGACACGACTGGGGAAACCGACAGACCTAACCGCAGCGGTGCAGAGCTTTGATGAGGCCATCTTTCACCTCCAAAAGCTGCCGCTTGAGGAGGACTCGCAGTATCGCGGTCGGCTGGCCCTGGCCTGGATGAACCGATCCCTGGCGCTGCGTGCGCAGGCAACGCCTGAAAGCCTGCACGCTGCGCTACTGTCGCTGGATCATGGCAAAACCGTGATCGAGGAAAGCGTGGCGAAGGGACTTCCGGTGAATATGGCCCTTCTGCCGATCTTGCTGATCAACCGCGCCGCACTGCTGCTGGAAATCTCCCCTCCAAGGATGCTGGAGGCCATGCGGGTGGCGGAGGAGGCCCTGACTTTGTGCCAGCCCACGGAACATCTGAATCTGCAAGCCGCCGAAATCGGCTTGAAAGCACGCCACATCTTCTGCCGCGCCGTGGCCCTGCTTCTGGAGACACCCCCGGTGGACACCACTCGTGCGGATGACTGGATCATGCAGGCCACGGACAAAGTGGACGAAGCGATGCAACTCACCGCCAGATGGGAGAGCCAGGGAGAGGCGGGACCGTTTCATGCCCTGCGTCACGAATTGTTTCGCTATGGCTGCAACCTTCTCCTCGCATACCAGCCCCATTTCATGGCGGAATTTCTGCTCGATGTGCTGGATCCAGAGCAGGGCTCCCCGCTGCTGGCAAAAGCTGATGACCTCTACCAAACGGGTCTTGAAGCCTTGGATCTGGCGGCTGCAGAAATGCGGCGGCGCGGGCCCTTGGATCTGGGTCTGCAGAAAATGGACCGGCTGATCGAGGTGCTGGAATCGATGAGCCATGCGGCAGAGCGGATCAAAAAACGTTCCTCTCAGGCTTAAGCAGGATGGTTTCTGTCCACGGCAAGGCTTCGCCCGCCGCAGTGATTGACGATTTTTTTCGGCCTGGCCTTACTCGGCCTCCGCCGAAGAAAAATCTGAAATTCATTACACTCGCAGCCAATGCCCAAGCCGTCCTCCCGATCCATTCGCCGCGCCCGCAAACCGGGTACAGAAGCGCTTTCTGTGACCACCATGCTCTGCGCCGCTGGCAGCCTGTCCGCACAAACCGCCGCATCCCCCGCCCCGCCCTCTCTCCAAAGCGGCGCCACCCCAACCGATCTGGAGGAAATGATCATCGAAGGACGCCTGTACAACCCCAAGCGCCTGCAATCCCCGAAGTACACGGAACCAGCGCGCAACATTCCCCAGACCCTCACGATCATCCCCAAACAGGTCATCGAAGACCGCGGTGCCTTCACCCTGCGCGATGTGTTGAAAAACACACCCGGCATCTCCATGCAGGCAGGCGAAGGGGTGAGCGGAACTGGCGGTGGCGACAACCTCGCCATCCGCGGCTTCAGCTCCCGCAGCGACTGGTTTGTGGATGGCCTGCGCGATCTTGGCACCTACAACCGCGACCCGTGGAACACGGAGCAGGTGGAAATCGCCAAAGGACCGGCGTCCACCACCATGGGCCGCGGATCGACCGGGGGTTACATCAACATGGTCTCCAAAATGGCGGGCCTGCAAGACACCACCATCACCACGGCCTCCATCGGCACCAACAACCTTTACCGTGGCACGGTGGATACGAATCAGAAACTCTCTGAGCACACCGCCCTCCGCCTCAACGGCATGTACAATTCCAATGACGTCGCCGGACGTGACAACGTGTTCATGGGCCGCTACGGGATCGGAGCCTCGATCGCCTTTGGCCTTGGCACCGACACCCGCTTCACGCTGAACTACATGCGGCAGGAGGAAAACAACATGCCTGATTTCGGCATCCCTTGGACTCCGAATCCCGGCGCGGGCGGTAGTTTTGGCGGCAGCGCCGCAGGATTAGGGGCCTATGTCAACCAACCCGTTCCCGTCAGCTACGACACTTTTTACGGTCGTCGAAACTACGACTTCCAGAAGATTCAGAATGACATGATCACGGCCATCTTCGAGCATGACTTCTCGAAGACCCTGCGCTTCCGCAATACAACGCGCTGGGCACGCAATCACTACGACGCACGCCAGACAGCCCCTCGTTTCAGGGACACCAGCGCTGCAGCAGGCAACCAATACACCAGCACCCTGGTCCTCGAAGAGCAGCGGCGTAGATCGACCAACACCGTTCTCACCAACCAGTCTCTGCTCAATGCTGAATTTGACACGGGACGGCTCAGGCATGGGCTCGTGATGGGACTGGAGTTCTCCTATGAACAGCAGTTGACTGCCTCGCGCGCAGGCAACACAACCACCACCGACTTGTTCGATCCCAGTGCCACTGGGCCGCTTGTAGGACCGACAAACGTGAATCGTGACACCACCGTGTTCGGCATCAGCCCAACCGATCTTCCAGCCTCGGCGGAAGCCCACCTGTCCACCATTTCAGTTTATGCCATGGACACCGTCAAGATCGGCAGACACTGGCAGGTCAGCGGCGGCATTCGTTATGACCATCTGCATGCAGTGCAGCATGGCATCTGGTACACCGGTGCCAATGACATCTTTGGCGGCAGCAACCCCGGCCCCACCAACAACGACGATCTCTTCAGCTGGAAGGGTGCTCTCGTGTACAAGCCGGTGGACTACGGCAGCTTCTACTTCGGCTATGGCACCTCCTTCAATGCCACGGCCGACGGCGGCAACCCCGGTGGTCTCGGACTGACCACCAACGGCGCCGCTGGCGGCACAGGCAACAACACCTTCGCCGGCTTGAACCCTGAGCAGGCGACCACCTATGAACTGGGCACCAAGTGGGACCTGTTTAAGGAGCGGCTCTCCCTGACGGCAGCACTCTTCCGCACGGAAAAGCGCAACGTCCGCACCACCAATGCAAACATCACCACCCCTGTGGGTAACCAGACCGTGGACGGGGTGGAAGTAGGCCTTGCCGGTCAGTTGACCAGAAAATGGCAGGTCTTTGCCGGGGCCTCTCACATGGCCAGCAAGGTCAACAACTCCTCCATCGCCGCTGAGATCGGTCAGTCGCTCCCCAATGCGCCGGATTACACCTTCAATCTCTGGGCCGCTTACAATGTGACGGATGACCTCCAGATAGGTGGTGGCACTCAATACATGGGCAAGGTCATCGGCAATGCTGCCAATGCCTCCCGCATCGTTCCGGACTACTGGACGACGGATCTGATGGTCAGCTACCGGTTCAGCAACAGCTTCAGCCTGCGCCTGAACATCTACAACGTCGCCGACAACCGCTACATCGAAACCAGCAGCAGCACCGGACACGTCATTCCCGGCGCAGGACGCTCCGCCGCGTTGACAGCCACCGTCAGATTCTGAGCCAAAGGTTGGGCTGGGAGGTCAATGGGCCTTGGCGATGCACCAAAGCATCCCAAGGCCCATTTTCAGTCTCTGGCAGATCGCAAACGACCGCATGTTTTGAGCAAAAAGTTGCTAGTTTCCATAGTTGACTGGGATTGAAAATGAGACTTAATCGCAACTCACTAATGAAATCGAATCTCATTAGCATTAGTTAGCCCTTTCCGATCATCCTTCTCATGCCAAAAAAATTCGCTTCCCGCATCCGCCGCGCTGCTCGCAAGACAGGCCCCCAAACTCTCTCCGTCACCTCGTTGCTGTGTGCTGCAGGCAGCCTGAGCGCCCAAACCGCAGCTCCCAGCAAGCTCAAGCCGCAGATTGAAGAGATTCCCGCCGAGCTGCCCGAAGTCCTCATTGAAGCGACGGGATCGGTCTACAACCCCACTCGCCTGCAATCGGCCAAGTACACGGAGCCGCTGCGCGACATCCCACAGACGATCACGGTCATTCCCAAGGCGGTCATTGAAGACCGTGGCGCTTTCAGCCTGCGCGATGTGCTGAAAAACACCCCCGGCATCTCCATGCAGGCAGGTGAAGGCGGCGCAGTGTCTGGAGACAACCTCTCCATCCGCGGCTTCAGCGCCCGCAGTGACATCTACCTCGACGGCGTGCGCGACTACGCCAACTACAACCGCGATCCCTTCAACACGGAACAGGTCGAGATCACCAAAGGCCCGTCCTCCTCCACCGTCGGTCGTGGCTCCACGGGTGGCTCCATCAACACCGTCAGCAAGATGGCCAATCTGACAGACTCCGTGCTCACCACGGTCAGCGGCGGCACCAGCAATCTCTACCGTGGCACAGTGGATGTGAATCAGAAGCTCTCTGAGCACACGGCTTTCCGCCTCAACACCATGTACCACAGCGCCGATACACCAGGACGCGACCACGTCTCGATGGAGCGCTACGGCATCGCCGCATCCTTGGGCACTGGTCTGGGCACGGACACCCGCTTCATGCTAAATTACCAGCGGCTGGAGGAAAGCAACGTCCCGGATTACGGCCTGCCATGGATCCCCAACAACGGCACCTTCAGCGGTTCCGGCGCCGCACTCGCAGGCTACCAGAACCAGCCACCTCCGGGGGTCAGCTACAACACCTTCTACGGCATCCCCGGCGTGGACTATGAAAAGATTCAGACCGACCACTTCACGGCGATTTTTGAACACGATTTCTCCGACCACGCGCGCGTCCGCAATATCACACGCTACTCGCGCTCTCACCGCGACTCCGTGAGCACCGCACCACGGCTCCGTGACGTTGGCGTGGCCCCGGGCAATCAATACACCACGATCCTGAACCGCCAGTTGCAGCGTCGTCAGCAGTTCACCGAGATGTTTGGCAACCAGACCAATCTCGTGGCCGACTTCTCCACCGGCCCGATCAAGCACGCGCTGGTGACCGGCATGGAGTTTTTCCTGGAGCATCAGCAGAATGCCAACGTCGCCGGCATTGCCTCCGTCACCGACTTGTACAACACCGGCATCAACATTCCTCCCAGCGCCGCTCCCGGCACAAACGCCCAGGACATCACCACCATGTACCCCGGCCTCCCGGCTCCGACCGAAGCATACCTCTACACCGTCTCCGCTTATGTGTTCGACACCATGAAGATCGGCAAACATTGGGAAATCAGTGCCGGCCTTCGCTATGACCACATGTATGCGACCGTAAGCGGACCCGGCAACACCTCTGCCGGCGGATACGCCAACGCGGACGACCTGTTCAGCTACAAGGCCGCCCTGATCTACAAGCCTGTGAAGCAGGGCAGCATTTACTTCGGCTACGGCACTTCGTTCAATCCCACCATCGACGGTGCTTCCGGCGCGGGTCTTGGCCTCACCGCCGCCACCTCCTCGCTGGACCCTGAACAAACCTCCACCTTCGAACTCGGTACCAAGTGGGACGTTCTCAAGGAGCGTCTCTCGCTGACGGCCGCACTCTTCCGCTCTGAAAAAACGAATGCCCGCACCACGGACCCGTCCGGCATTACCACTCTGGGCGGGAATCAGCTGGTCCAAGGCATCGAGTTCAGCATGACCGGCAGCATCACCAAAAATTGGCAGGTCTTCGCAGGTTACGCCATCATGGAAAGCGAGACGAAAGCCTCCACCGCCGCGGGTGCAATCGGTCAGTCCTTGTCGAATGCTCCGCCCCAAACCTTCAACCTGTGGACGACCTACACCCTCCTGGAAAAAACGCAGTTCGGCTTCGGCGCCCAGTATATGGGACCGCGTACGAGCAACGACTCCTCCGCGAACGCCCGCACCGCCCCAAGCTATTGGACGCTGGATGCCATGGTCAGCTACAAGTTCTCCGAGAAGATCAGCCTGCGCCTGAACATCTACAATCTCGCGGATGAGCGCTATGTCGGCAGCGTCGGCGGTGGTCAGTTCGTCCCCGGCCCGGGACGCTCCGCCGCACTCACCGCAAGCATCAAGTTCTAATCTATTCCCCCCTTCCTATTATGCTCATCGCAATTCCCGATGTTCTCACCGCTGAGCAGGTAGCTCATGCGCGCCAGCTCTTGGACTCCACTGATTGGGTGGATGGCAAAGGCACCGCTGGTTATCAGTCTGCCAAGGCCAAGGACAACATGCAGCTCCCGGAGGACAGCCCCGCTGCGCGTGAGCTCGGAGAGATGATCCTCACCGCTCTGGCTAAAAATCCGCTCTTCCACGCCGCCGCACTGCCGCAGCGGATTTTCCCGCCGTTGTTCAACCGCTACTCCGGAGGCCAGTCCTTCGGCACACATGTGGACAACGCCATCCGCCAGCATCCCACCATGCCCATCCGCATCCGCACAGACCTCAGCGCCACGCTGTTCTTCGCCGGTCCGGAGGAGTATGACGGCGGGGAGCTTTGCATCGAGGACACCTACGGTGTACAACGTGTGAAGCTCCCCCCCGGCCACATGGTCCTCTACCCTTCCACCAGCCTGCACCACGTCACCCCGGTGACACGCGGCGCCCGCATCTGCTCCTTCTTCTGGCTGCAAAGCATGGTCCGTGACAACGGCCAGCGATCACTCCTCTTTGATCTCGATCTCGCCATCCAGCGCCTGGGCCGCGATCTCAAAAACAACCCCGTGGCTGAACAGACCGGCGTGCAGCTCACCGGCGTCTATCATAATCTCCTGCGCCAGTGGGCGGAAATGTAACCGTGAAGCCCACCTTTCATTGCCTCATTTTCTGGGGTCATCTCATCGCAGGCCTCGTCACCGGTGTGGTCATTCTCTCCATGGCCGTCACCGGCCTCATGATTTCCTACGAGGCGCAGCTCATCGACTGGGCCAATCGTGATCTGCGCGTCGCCCCGCCTGCCACAGGTGCCTCACATCTCGATATCGAAACGCTGCTGGCCAAGGTTCGCGAAACCAAGCCCGATTTGAATCCCAGCGGCATCACTTGGAAAGCAGACCCGGCCATGCCCGTCACACTTTCCCTCGGAAAAGAGGGCGTCTACTTCGCCAATCCCTACACCGGCGAATTTCTCGGCGAGGGCCACCGCGCCTGGCATGACTTCTTCCACGCCGCCACCGAGTGGCACCGCTTCCTCACCGGCTCCGGCCTTCCCAAAGAAGTGGGCAAGGCCATCACCGGCGCAGGCTGTCTGATCTTCAGCCTGCTGCTTCTCTCCGGCATCTACCTCTGGTGGCCGCGCCACTGGCGCTGGGCCAGCGTACGCGCTGTCATCCTCTTCAATCCCAAGCTCAGAGACCGCGCGCGCAACTGGAACTGGCACAACGTCTTCGGTTTTTGGAGCGCTCTCCCTCAGCTCTGCATCATCCTCACCGGCCTCATCATGTCCTACGGCTGGGCGAACAACCTGCTCTTCACCCTCACCGGCAGCGAGTCCCCACCACCCCGCGAACGCCCCGCAGGCGGGCCTGGCGGCAAACGCGAAGGCAGCGGACCCTCAGCCACGTCCCCTTCCCTCGTCGGACTTGCACTGCTCCTCGCTCAGGCACGTCAGCAGATCCCAAACTGGGCAAGCATGAGCCTGCGCATGCCGCTGAAACCCGGCGCACCCTTCCCCCTCATGGTGGACCGCGGCGGTCGCGGCCAGGTGCATCTTCGCACCATGCTGAACCTCGATGTGGCTCAGGCCAAAGTGCTGCCCAGCCCCGACGATTTGCAGCAGCAAAACCTCGGGCGCCGCCTGCGCATGTACGCCCGTTTCCTCCACACCGGCGAGCTCTTCGGCCTCATCGGTCAGACCGTCGCCGCCTTGTGCACCTTGGCCACCATGATCCTCATCTGGACCGGCTTCGCCCTCGCCTTTCGTCGCTTCTTCCCCAAACGCGGCCACGTCGCCGCATCGGAGACAGCTTCATAGTTTGGTCCTTGTTAGGTTGGATCAAGTCCCTGCGGGGTGCGGAAGTGGTGTTCCGCCCCTGTAGGGACATCCCCCCTCGCACGAAGCGCAAGAAATGGTTGTTACTTTGCAATTGCGACTCAGTCGCACAAAAAACTTGCGCGTATAGTCATCCAACTCACTATCGCAGACTGCTGCGACAGAATCTCAAGACCGACCTTTGATGAAGCCCATTGCCCCTTCCCATTTCCCCCGCACCCCTGGAACCGCGCTAGCTGCCGTTGCCCTCCTTTTCCTTGCCATAGCTTCTCATGCTCGATCCCAAAGCGTGCGCAATCCAGCAAGCAAACCGAGTTCAGATGTCGTCACCGAACTGCCAAACATGGTTATCACCGCAGACGCGCCGGAAGAACCTCAGGTCAAAATACCCTACCTGCCCCCGGTTGAAGGCACCAAGATCTATGCGGGCAAGAAAGCGAGTTCCTTGAACTTGCAGGCACTGCCAGAAGTGCAGGCCAACAACTATAGCCAGGCTTTTGCGATGACCCCCGGCCTGATCACTGCGGAAGAAAGCACCCCGCTGGTAAGTCTGGGCTTTCGTGGGATAGGCTCGCCAGATCGCGCCCAGTATTTCATGATGCTGCAGGATGGCATCCCTATCGCCGCAGACCCTCAAGGCTACCCCGAGTCCTACTGGACCCCGCCGCTGGAATCCACCCAGCGCATCGACTTCGTACGTGGCGGCGCCTCACTGCTCTACGGCCCGCAGCCGGCCGGTGCCATCAACTACGTCTCATCCATGCCACGCACGGACCGCCTGTTTGGCATGCAGACCAAGCACATTTTTGGCAGCAACGACCTCTACTCCACCTTCACCTCCATCGACGGCAGCGCTGGCAAATGGAGCTGGTACGGCTGGTTCAACCACCGCTCCGGCACCGGTTTCCGCAAAGCCAACAGCGACTTCAACGTCGATGGCGGCCGCCTGAAGCTCATCTACCAGCAGGCCACCGACACACGCTGGATTTTTTCCCTCGATGCCGGCTCTGACCGCCATGGCGAACCCGGTGGCCTGACGGCCGCAGCCTACAACGCCGACCGCAATCAAACCGTGCGCACCACCGACCGCTTCCACCTCAGCCGCGTCGTCGCCAGCGCAGAACTCCAGCACAAGTTTTCCAGCAAGACCGAGCTCAGCGTGAAAACCTGGGCCGGTGCCTATGACCGCTGGAGCAACCGTCAGACGGGCGGCTTTGGCACCGTCACCGCCCCGACGACGGCCATCCAGCACCAGCAGTTCTACAACTGGGGTGTCGAGCCCCGCATCCGCCACGACTACGAACTCTGGGGCGGAAACCACACACTCGCCGCAGGCATGCAGTTCTACATGTGCCACTCTCCTCGCAAGGACGCCACCGGAGCCTATCCGACAGACAACATCGGCACCGTCAACACCGTCGCCTCCCGTGATGTGATCTACGGCTCCGTCTTCCTCGAAAACAAGTTCACCTTCGGCCGCCTCACCGTCACCCCCGGCTTCCGCATGGAGATGATCAATCAAAACATCACGGTCAAAAACATCGGTGCCGTGAACACCCAGCGCGATGCCAGCAAGTTCGACAAGCAGCCTCTCTTCGGCCTCGGCCTCTCCTATGATCTCGGCAACCAGACCGCCGTCTATGCCAACATCTCCCAGAGCTACCGTGCCACCACCTTCGGCCAGTCGCTCATCCCCGCCGCAGGTGGCACGGCCAGTGATGTCGCCCCGTCCCAGGGCTGGAGCTATGAACTCGGCCTCCGTGGCAATCCCAAACCCTGGTTCACCTATGACACCTCCTTCTTCCTCGTTGATCTCGATGACAAGATCGGCACCGCCGGCGTGAACATCCAGAGCGTCGGCCGCAGCATCAACTACGGCTGGGAAGGCGCCGCACAGTTCGATGTCATCGGCGGGCTCGATGCCCTCAACGGCACTCATCGTGGCGAATATCTCGGTGCCCTCAATCTCTACGGCAACATCTCCGTGCTCGAAGCCCGTCTCTCCGGCGGCGTCAACAACGGCGGCACCCCGCAGTACGCACCGCCCTACATCATCCGCACCGGTGCCATCTACAAACGCAAGAGCGGCCTGAAGATCGCCTTCCTCGGCACCTTGATGGCCCGCCACAATGGCACCGACAACGCCGACGGCCGTTTCGACATCCCCGCCTACACCACCTGGGATCTCACCGCCGAAGTCCCCGTGGGTAAAAACTTCTCCGTCATGGCCGGCCTCAACAACGTCTTCGACAAGCACTACTACTCCCTCGTCAACAGCAGCGGCATCATCCCCGCCTATGGCCGCAACTTCTACATCGGCGGCACCTTGAAATTTTGATCTGAATTAGGTTGGATCAAGTCCCTGCGGGGCGCGGAAGTGGTGTTCCGCGTCCCGGCAGGGACCCTTCATCCTAGCCTCACTTCCGAAACGGCGAAGCCGGAATGCCCGCGCCGTTGAACAGGGTGGCCACGGGATTGTCCTTCCACGCGTAACGCACCTGCTTCGGCTCAGCGACGGCTTTGCATGAGACGACCACCGTTTCACCGTCGATCTTCGCCTCAGCTGCCTGCCACTGGCCGTCAGCACCGGCGATTTCAAACTCCGTCAGGTCACCTTTCGCGTTCAACCCCTTGGCATGCGTGAAAGTGATCACAAATGCGCCGCCCTTGACCGTGGCTTGGTCAATCAGCGGCCCGGAAGTGTCAGCCACATCCTTGTGATACACCGCACCCAGCGCCCACTGCGCGAGACGGCGGCCCACCTCCTGTTTATTGGCCGGATGAATGTTTTTCGGATCACCAATGTCGAGCGTGATGGCCATGCCGCTGTTCGGAATCGTACTCAGCGCGTTGAGCATCTGCTCGCGCACAATCGGCCAGCCTTCGCCCGCACGGGTGAAATTCGGCAGTTGCACCCAGGCAAAAGGAAACTCGTCGTTCCAGCGTGTGCGCCAGTCCTTGGCCAGCAGCGTGAGCTGGGCCTGGTAAAACGGCGGCTTGGGCCCGTTCGTATTGGCCTCCCCCTGATACCAGATGGCACCACGAATCGCATAAGGGATGAGCGGCGAAATCTTGCCGTTGAACAGGCCGCCCACATTCCCTTTGCGCTTGCGGGTTTCGATCGGATCACGCGGCTTGCGCGGGGCTGGTTTTCCCTCCGCCTTCGCCTGCTTCACCTCTTCGGCCCATTTGGTCACCTGACGCTCGTAAACAGCCTTCACCTTGGCTTCATCAAATGCTGCATCGTCCTGCTTCAGCGACTCAAAGAAGGGCTTCAGTTCCGCGCTCGCCTGCTGGGCCTCAGGGCTGATCCAGGACTCGATCGGCGTACCACCCACGGAGGAATTGATGAGCCCCACCGGCTGCTTGAGCACGTCATAGACATTGCGGCCAAAGAAGTACGCCGTGGCGGAAAAACGCCCCACCGTCTCAGGAGAGCAAATCACCCAGGTGCCTTTGCCCTGTGACTGCGCCGTGGCGGCAGCCGCGCTGCCTTCGGTAAACATCCGGACCAGCGGCACATTCGCGGCCTCTTGGCTGGCCGGGTATTCTTTGGCGCTCTGCACAGTCATCGCCATGTTGGACTGCCCCGAACCCAGCCAGACTTCCCCGACCAGCACGTCATTGATTGTCTTGTCACCAATCGTCAGCGTCTGCGGCTTCGCAGAGGCAGTCAAGGCATCGAGCTTGACCGACCACTGGCCGCTCGCGTCCGCCTTGGCGGTTTTCTTTTGCCCCGAGATGGCCACGCTGACTTCCGAGTTCGCATCCGCCGTGCCCCAGACAGGCACCGGCTTGCCGCTTTGCAGCACCATGTGATCGGAGAAAATCGCGGGCAGCGTGACGGCCGCCTTGGCGGACAAAGAGAAAAGCAGGAGTGACGTAAGTATCTTCATGACGGGTTGGGATGAGAAGAGCCTTGTCAACGTCAGGACCCGCACCATTGCTTCACAAATGTCTGCCGCCCTTTTTGCCGCCGGTCTCGGCGATGTGATTCGTGTTTGCTATCAGAACGCTGGCTACCGCGTGCTAAGCGAGACCACGCAGCCGGTGCCCGTGATCATGGCCTCTCACAATCCGTTTTCGATCGAGATTTTCCGCCATCATCGCAATGCGAAGAATTTCATTCTCTACGATCTCGCGCATAAATATGAGGAGTTCTTCAACGCCGGCCTGCGCGGTGCGGACATCAACCGTGCGTTGTGCGACTTTGCCGGTGTGGATTATGCCCAGCTCATCCGCGGTCCTGCCAACGGCCATGTCCCGGTATTCGACGCACCGGATAATGTCGCGTCAGAAGGGCACATTGTTTTTCAACCCTTCGCGGGCAATGCCTCCTACCGGTCCCTGCCGCCGGAGTTGATTGAAAAGACGGTGCAGGTGCTGCGCCGCCTTCCTTGCAGGGTCTTTGTGGTCACTCGCAGCTATGTCCGCCCTGGCATGAAGGGAAAAACGATTCATTCCGTGGAGGACGCACGGTCAGTCGAGGGGGGCAATATCACGGTGCTCGACAGCCTCACCGTGCCTGCCACGCTCAATCTCATCAAAACCTGCCGTGCCTATGTGGGCAGCTGGTCCAGCCTGCAGCAGGCGGCCTGGTTTGAGAACAAGCCTGTGGCAGTCCTATACCCTGAGAACCACCACGATGTGACTCAGTCCACCGATTACGCCTTTGGCATGAACCGAGACAACACCCTGGGGCGTGAGTACTCAAAAGTGGACGCATCCGAACTCGCGGAGTTTCTGCGACGCTGGTGATCAGCGGGGGAGGTAACGACGCAGCACCTCGAAGTGAGTCGCTGCGGCGCTGATGCTTTCATCCAAGTTTTCCATGCGAATTTTGTACGGCGCATCCACCGGCGTGATAAACGGCACACGGCTCGTGCGCGCGAAGACCATGCCATGATAGCGGCCGGTGATGACAAACCGTGACCGTGCAATGGTTTCAAACGCCAACTGTGATCCGGGAGAGGCGATAATCTTCGCCTGCGGAAAACGCTTCGCCGCCTCCGTCAGCAACTCGTGATCATCTGCCGGTGCCCCCATCCCCAGCCATGTCACCGACACGCCGCTGGCGGCGAACTGTCGCAGGTAGTGGTTGATCAGTTCATTGCGCGCATTGACCGCGCCCGCTGGAACCAGAGTGATGGATCGCATGTCATCCCATGAAGCTGCGGTTTCAGGCCGGTAGAGGCAGGCGGCGTCCGGGGCAAAAACCACATCCTCACGTCCGCTGAGCTCCTGCGCGATGCACACGCAGCGCGGTGAACGGAGAGTGACGAAATGCGCCTGCCGCAGATAAGGGGCCCAAGGTCGCAGCCGGGAGACATCGTTCTCTTCGCCGTTGAACTGAAACTGAAAGCCGCAGGAGAGAAAACCCCAGGGGATGCGACGCTGGATCGCCTCATCCATGTAGAATTTCATGCAGCGGAAATGCGGGGACTCCATTGCCGCACCACCTTCGTTCCCGTGGTTGTAAACAATCCCGCCGCCTCCCATGACAAGCATGTCAAGATCCTCAGGCAGAGACTTGGGAAGATCCGAATTGTAAATGACCAGCTCATGCTCGGGCAGCTGCTGCGTAAAGACCAGCGGATAGGTGTCATCCCCGACATTTCCATAACCCGATGCTCCGACGAAGGCGATTTTCATGCACCACCACCCTACCACAGGACCGGCCCCGATTGTCACTTCCATGCGGGACCTGCACAAAAAAAATCGATGCGGCGCAAAATTGCCCTCGCATTATTTAACCCTTTGGTTAACTACCATTCCGGTTACAAACCACTCACCCTTATGAAAACAAATCTGCTTATCATCACACTGTCCCTGCTCTCCTGCGCACTCACCACCACCGCCGGCGAACCTCCCAAACCTTACACAGGTTCTCCCGAGTTTGAAAAAATGAAAACGCTCGCCGGTGACTGGCAGGCCAGGGCTGACATGGGCCAGGGACCGATGACGGTGACCACGCAATACCGTGTCATCGCCGGCGGCAGCGCGATCGAGGAACGCATGTTCGCCAACACGCCCAAGGAAATGGTCACCCTCTATCATGAGAAGGACGGCAAACTGGTCCTGACGCATTACTGCATGCTCTGCAACCGGCCCAGCATGACGCTGGTGAAGTCCGATGACAAATCCCTCACCTTCGACCTGTCCAAGGACAGCGAGATCAAAGTGGACACGGAGAAGCACATGCACTCCGCCGTCATCACCTTCGTGGATGCGGATCATGTGACGCAGAACTGGACGCTGTTCGACAACGGCAGGGCCCAGCAGGATCATCCCTTCCAATTTGAGCGCGTGAAGTAAGCCCGCTTGCCAGCCCGGCACGCAGCATCCACTCGTTTCTCCATGAGACGCGCCCCCCAGCCTCTGCTCCTTGATCTTGTTTTCGCCGCACTCTCTGACGCCACCCGGCGCGGACTGCTGTCACGGTTGATCGAGGGCGAGGCCACGGTCGGGACTCTGGCAGAGCCCTTGAAGATGTCCCTCCCGGCCGTCTCCAAGCATCTGCGCGTGCTGGAGGATGCAGGACTGCTCAAGCGCCGGATCGAAGGACGCACCCATTACATCTCCGCCAATCCCAAGCCCCTCCGCGAAGCGGTGAACTGGATCGAACGCCACCGCCAGATATGGGAAGGCAGCTTCGACAGACTCGCCGCCCTCGTGGAGCAGGCCCCGCCAGAACCGCCCGCCAAAGAACAGACCAAACCTAAAAAATCATGAACACTCTCGTCGCCGAACAAACCCTCAATCTCACCCGTCGCTTCAAAGCACCGCGCGAGCGCGTCTTTGCCGCCTTCTCCAGCGCCGAAGCCATCCAGCAATGGTTTGGCTGCGGTCCTCCCCACATCATCGAATGCAGCGCCGACTTCCGCGTGGGTGGCAGCTACCGCACCAGCTCGTACAATCCGGAAACTTCCAAAGCCGTTGTTGCCGTGGGTGTTTACCGTGAGATCACACCGCCCTCGAAGATCGTCTACACCTGGAAATGGGAGAACGACGAGGATTGGGCAGACTGCGAGTCACTCGTCACCTTTGAGTTCAAGGCCGTCGGCGATGAAACCGAACTACATCTCACCCAGACCGGATTCCCCAGTGACGACAGCTGCCAGAAGCACACCTACGGCTGGACGGGCTGCCTCAACAAGCTGGATGCGGTGCTCGCCGGAGCATCCGTTCCGACTTTCAAGTCCTGCTGCTAATCAGCCTGGACTGTGCTGTCTGCCGCCGCTTCGCCTGACGCGGAGCGGCTGGCAGCAGCTCCTGAAACTGTCCTGCCACGGTTTCCCAGCGAAAAGCCTCACCGCGCACATGCGCCAGTCCTTCAGCGGCAAGACGGCATCGTTCGGCCTTGCTTTGATACAACGCCTGCAAAGCAGTCACGAACGGCGTTTCATCCACGAGGCTTCCCGTGGTGTTGATCTCGGGGTGAAAGAGCGTGCGCGAACACGGAATCTTGACCGCAGGCGTGGCCCATTCGCCCAAAGCGGAAGAGTCGGGCACAATCTGCGGAACGCCGCAGGCCATGCCTTCCATCGTGGTGAGCCCCCAGCCTTCGCCCAGTGTCGTGGTCATCTGCACGTCCAGACTGCCGTAAATGTACTTCAGTCGGCTCACATCCTGCATATCACGGATTTCGTCCGCCCCCGTGAGAATCAGTCGGTCGGCGACCCCATAGTAACCGGCCACGCGGCGAAGATCCCAGCCCGTGTCTTTCTGAGCGCAGTGCAGGAGCAGAAAAGCATCGGTGATGTTGTGCTGCTTGATCCAGGCCGCAAAAATCTGAATCGTGAGATCGAGCCGTTTGCGCGGCTGGTTGCGGTTGACGTTGCCAATGATGAAAGCATCTGGCGGAACCGTGAGCCCCAGTTGCCGCCGTGCTTCACGCATGTCCGAGGGTTGGAACACGTCAGTGTCGATGCCGTGCGGAATCACATGCCGCCGCCCCTTGAAACCTCCTGCCACAGCCGCACGATGACCAAAGTCCGTGTACCACACAGCCGCATGGAGCCCGTTCAGTTCCATCATCGCCGCAGTGTCGAGGTTGCCGCCATCCACCGGCATATAGCCGATGATTCGTACACCTTCAGGAGCAGCTTTGGCAAACTCCGCCACGTTCCACCAGTCGTTGTTGATGACGACCGCGGCGGGATCAAACTCGGTGCACAGATGCTTGAAGCGGTTCATTCCCCACATGTCTCCCCCCTGCCATGCAGGCATGACTTCATACGGCAGCTCATGGGGTGAACCATCGTAATTGACCCCTGACACGATGACCTCCCAGTCATGACGCAGATGATTCAAGACCGCATGCGTGACCGTGGCGAACCCGGTGGGAACCAATACATCACCGATCCATAACAAGAGCGGCTTGGACGAACGGGCCAGCTTCATCCTGCCCCCGGCTTGAACCACCGGCCCCTTCACGCGAGGCTGGGCTGCACCAGCGGTCACACCACTTGCCATCACGGCCAGGCAGCTCGGCATCCCTGTGCCCGCCGCAGGCTTGGATTTCACCTTCGCCATGTTTTTTTTCCGCAAGCTCACTGGCGCGGACCCGGCCTGCCGGTTCCCAGTTTTTGCATCACCAGCTTCATTGCGGATGTGGGAATGGTTGCTCATGTCAGTTTGAAGGAGTGGGTTAATCGGTGCTTAAAATTTTGCATTGGGGCAGCATAAGGCCCAGTTTTTCCATCATAGCGTCCGCATCTGACATGCGATTTTTGCTGACCCGCAGGGCACGAAGAGATTTGCACGCGACCAGGTGTTCCATCGCGTCATCCGTCACCAGAGAGGTTGAGGATAGATCGAGGTTTTTGAGCTTCGGAATGGACGTGAGATGCACCAGCGCCGCCACTGGCACCTCCATCCCTCGCAAGCAGAGGTTGGAGACCGTTCCTGCCTCCTGAGCGAGCAGGGCGAGCTCCTTCAAACCCTCCTCCGTCTTGAGGGGAACCGTGCTCAACGACACCCTCCAGATCGTGAACGGCCCCTGAGGCAGGTCGGTCGTGCGCAAAATGTCAAAGCCTTCTCCCATCCTCTCTTCAGGACTTGAGTCGGTTTTAACATTCACGAAACCCTCATGCGCCACCACCCATTCCGCCAGTTTCATCTGTTCGGGTGCAGCCGGCGGAATGCCCGCCTTGGCAGGCTCTGCGGCTTGAGGAGAGGCTGCACTGCCGCTCTGCCCGGCTGTCAGCCAGCCTCCCTGCCACGCCACCGCCATTCCGGCCAGCAGCACCAGCACCCCTGCCATCCAGGCACTCCTCCGGCTTGGAGCCACCCGGGGTTGCATCTGGATCGTCTCCGCACCGGTGGGGATTCTCACCGGCTCCCCCATGGCTTTCACCAGTTCGCTCCGGGATGGGCGCCGGAAGTTTTTCCAGTTGTCGCTGTTCTTGAAGAGCTTTTCCAGCACCTGCGTCATGTCACGCACATGCTGGTAGCGTTTCTCAGGATTGTTTTGCATCGCCTTGCTGACGACAGCATCGATGCCCTTGTCCGCACCGGAACGGATCGAGGGCGGCTCCCATACCCCCTTGGGCACATGCCCGGTGAAGAGTTCATAGATCATCACCCCCAGCGAGTAAATGTCCGCCCGGTGGTCGATGTTTTTGCTTTGATCAAGGGCCTCAGGCGCGATGTAGTCCGGCGTGCCGATCGTCATTCCAGTGGCGGTATAATCCACCGCCTGCTGGCCCATGACCTTGGCCAGGCCAAAATCCGCGACTTTCACATTGCCACGCTCATCGACGAGAATGTTCGCCGGCTTGATGTCACGATGCACAATGCCGCGCTCGTGAGCAAACTGCAGCGCCTCACAAACCTGGGTGATGATGGTGAGTATCTGTCTCGGCTCGGGTGGCGCGCGCTTGAGCAGATGCTGCAAATCCATGCCGGAAACGAACTCCATGACGTAATACATCTGGCCGTCGGGCGTTTCACCAAAGTCATGCACCCCGATGATGTGCGGATGATTCAGCTGAGCGAGGGCATGAGCCTCGCGTTTGAAGCGTTCGGCAAAGCTCTCCTTGTTCCGATGCACCTGCGGCAGCAGTTTCACAGCCACCGTGCGGTTGAGGCTCTTCTGCACCGCCTTGTAAACCGCGCCCATGCCGCCCCGCTCGATGAACTGAAGAAACTTGTAACTCGGAATCAATGCATCCAGCTCCTCCGTCGATGGCGGAGTAAAGGGCTCGAAATGAACGGCATCCCCCCCATGTTCATTCACCTGGTGCATGCCGATGATTTAAGAACAAAGAGGCGTTTTAGCAAGACCCTAGACACCGCAGGGCAAAATAATCACTAGAAGCCACCTCACGCCGCCAGGTAGGCCGCCAGCAGCTGCCCCACGCTCCGCTCCCAGTTCAGCTCCTGGGTCAGCCGTGCATGACCGGCAGCTCCCAGCATTTGACGACGGGGCTCGTCGTCGAGGAGCGCAAGGATGGCATCGCCCAGCTTTTCAGCCGAGTTTTCCATGACATACACCGCGCTCTCACCCGCTGAGAAGCGGCCTTCCACGGTGCCAAACATCACCATCGGTTTGGCGAAGGCCATGTATTCCAGCACCTTGTTCATGGTGCAGTGGTCGTTGTAGGCATTGATCGGGTCGCAGGCGACGCCGAGGTCCATGGTCCGCAAAGCACGGCACAAAAACTCGTCACTGACCCGTCCCGGCATGCTGAGGCAATCCTGCAGGCCAAGCCGGTCGCGCAATGCCACCAGATCCGCATGCTCCGCACCGGAGCCCATCAGCAGAAATTGCACATCGCTGCGCCGACGAGTTTTGACGATGTGATCCGCAGCGCGCACGAGGTAGTCCACCCCATCCGCATTGCCCATGACGCCTATGTATCCCACCAAATGCCGCTTGCCGGCACGCAATGTCTCATCCGGCAGCGCAGCGGTGTGCATGCGGCTCGGCGCTGTACGCACCACGAAGGCGCGATCCTCACGCAGCTTCCCACGCTGTTTCACCGCTCTCAGCACGCTCTGATTCGTGGCGATCACCACATCCGCCAGCGCAAGCGTGCACCGCTCGGCAATGCGCACCGCCCAATACATCAGCCCACGCCTGCCGAACTTTGCCTCAAACATCTCCGGCCACAGATCATGCACATCAAAGATGACTTTCACGCCACCAAACAGTTTGAACGGCAGCGCCACGAGAAACAGCAGATCGGGCGGATTGCACAGGTGAATGACATCAAAACCACCGCGCCGCCAGGCTTTGACGGCACACCAAAACTCCCCCCACAAAGCGGAGGCGTATTCCGTGATGAACCCACCCAGCGATCCAGCCTCGCCACTGATCCAATGGCGGTAGATTTGGATGCCTTCCAGCACTTCCTCCGGCTGAGTGTAGCCGCGCATCTGCGGGCAGATGACCGTGACCTCGTGCCCCGCATCCCGCAGGGCGCAGGCCTCCTGCCACACGCGCCTGTCGAAGGGAACGGGAAGGTTCTCAACGAGGATGAGGACGCGCATAAGCGGCGGAAATTACGCGCCTGCAGCGCCACGCTGCTCTTTGGAGAGCCACTCGATTTTCAAGACCTTGCCCTCTTTGGCTCCACCGCCAAAGAAATCCCCTGTGTCCTTGAGGGTGACAAAAATGATGAAGCCAAACAGCATCAGCGCACACGCGGTTTGCACGTACTCCAGAATCCTGCCCTGCGGTGGCTTGCGGCGGATCGCCTCAGCCGCGGCCATGGTGATGTGCCCGCCATCCAGCACCGGGAAGGGCATCATGTTGAGGATCGCCAGGTTGATGTTGAACACGACGCTGAACCAAAGAACCAGGCGCCAGCCGTCCGGATGCTGGAACAGCTTGTAATACAGACGGCCCACTCCCACCGGGCCGCTCATGTGCGCAGGGCTGAGATCGGACTTCGGTGAAACCAGTTTGGACACCAGATTGCCCATGTGCCGCACGGCATCGCTGATCTGCTCCCACGGTGTGATGACGCTGGGCGTACGCTTGCCTTCCACATCCCAGGCCACGCCGATCATGGGGTATTCCTGATGATCATCCGTGACCTCCTTGAGATTGTTCTTGTCCGGGATGCGCGGCAGGATGGGGATTTGGATGACCTTGCCCGCACGTTCGATGTCCAGCATGATGGTCTTGCCCGCCGTGGCTTTGATGTAATCGCCCAGATCCCCCATGCTGCGCAGTTGCCTGCCATCCGCACGCAGCACCAGGTCATCTGCCTTGATGCCCGCTTCTTCCGCCGGACTGTTTTTAGCAACACCCCCGACCATGGGCGTCATCTGGCCTTCCAGGCCGATGGAACGCAGTTCGGGCCGTTTGAAGATCGAGCGCCACCAAGAAGCCGGCTCCGCCTTTTTTTCGCTGCTGGGCCAGGCCTTGGGATCCACATTGAACTTCATCACTCCCTGACCAGGACGCTCCACCTCGAAGGCGATCGTGTCACCTTCACTGGCCACCACGCCCCAGCGCACACTGTCCACCAGTCCTTCAAAGCGCTTCACCGGCTGACCATCCACCTGAAGGATCTTGTCCCCGGGAAGAATGCCCGCTTTCTGAGCTGGACTGTCTTTGGCCACATACCCGACGATCGAGGTGGTGTGGGATTCGCTCTCCGGCTTGCCCACAACCCAGACGGCCACGGCAAACAAGCAGGCCAGCATGAAACTGAACAGCGGACCGGCAAAAGCCACGATGGCCTTGTCCAGCGGCGTGATCGCCGGCAGCCCTTCCTGGTTCACCTCGCCTTCGAGCCCGCCCATCGGGGCCATTTGCGGCAGCGCCACAAAACCGCCGGCAGGAATGCTGCCAAGGCCGTACTCCACGCCATTGATGGTCTTTTTCCAGAGCGGCTTGCCAAACCAGATGTAGAACTTTTCAACCTTCAGCCCGCGCCAGCGTGCCGCCAGGAAATGGCCCCACTCGTGAACCACGATCATGAGATTGAACACGAGGATCACCTCCAAAATGAGGATGATGAATCGGAGGATTTCACCGAAGGAACCGAGAGAGGAAAGCCATGCCATAAAGTTGGAAGGAAGAGATCAGGCAGAGCGCGGCGGAATTGCCGGAGCACTGCATGACTGGGCGGGAAAGCTACCACCCCCCTACGACTGGTGCAAATGTTGCGGGAAGTTTGTGTTGAGCCTAAAGCATGAAATATTTGCCATCCGCCTTTCTCAAACGTATCCCCGTATCGTTCCATGATGCTGATCCGTGCCTCCCTCTTCCTGCTCATCCCTTGGATGATGATCTCCTGCCGTACCGCCAAAAGCGTGGTGGCCGCCGTCGATGTCAAGCCCACTAAAATGCTCCCACATGGAAGCGAGCTAAAGGAAAACCGTAAACGGTCGCCTTTCATCGGCAACTGGTGGACCACCGACAAAAAAGTTCTGGCCGCTGCGGAAAAGGTAAAGTCGATCTACATCGCCCCCGTGGTCTCCGATGAATTGCGGCCCATGCTGCAAAAGTTCACCCAGGTGGAGTTCAGCAAGAAACGGCGCGACAAAAAAATGAAGGGCCTGCTGACCTACGCTCACGATAAATTTGTCAGAGCTTTCAAGGCTAACAAAAAATCACGATTCACCGTCGTGGATGCCCCTTCCAAGGATGCCATGACCCTGAAACTGTCCATCATCGAGTGGGAACCCAACACCTACTCAGGACTGCTGGTGCGGGAAGCCGTGGATCTCGTCACTCTGCCCATGGTCGGCGGCAGTTTGCTTGGCAAACCTTCACGCGGCACCATCGCCATTCAAGGTGTCCTGACCGAGCCCAAAACCGGCAAGTCCGTCTTCGAGTTTGCCGACAAAGAAGAAGCCAAGACCTTGTTCTTCTTCTTTCCTCAGGAGCTGTTTCCGACCGGTCAGGCCAAGTTCGCCATTCGGGAATGGGCTCAGCAATTTGAAAAGATCATGAGCTCCCCGCCCGACAAGCAGATCCGCGACAGCATGCCCTTCCAGATCATTGGCTTCTAAGGTCACTGAAGTTTTCCAGGCGGTTCATTCATAAAACTCAGAGCCACTCAAAACGGGCGAAATTATACTCCCCGTCGGGTGGCCGTTTACTCGTTGCCAGCGGGGCGGAATTGGTGCGCTATTCAAGCCCGCACTCACTTCGCCATGAAAAAGCCGCTCCTTCATTCTCTCGTGATTCTGCTCGTCGGTCTTTCACTGACCCTCACTGCCTGCCAGTATCCCTACGCCTACAACGGCTCAGGCCCGTATCGCGGCACCTTCACGCCCTACCAAACCACAGGATGTGGCCCCCTGGGCGATCTCGCAGCCAGCACCCTTGGCTCCAACCGGGACCACTATTATTATGTGATTCGCGGCGCAAACGCCGGGACACGCTGCTACTCCGCCCGTCCCTACTATACGGGCATCTACAGCCGCCCAGCGGCCTACCCAGTCTCATATCAGCTGCACCCCTACTACTCGAACGGCATCTACAGCAGCCCGTATTACAACCGCAGCCCAGCGTACAGCAGCAGTTTCACCAACCGCCCATGGGGTGGTGGTTATGGCTTTGGCCAGCCCTTCAACTGGGGCAGCGGACTGGGCCTCGGCTCACGCTGGTTCTGAGCCCCGCTGCAGTCCGCTCTGATCAGCCTGCGCTGTTGGCCAGCGCTGTTGGCCAGCGCAGGTTTTTTTATTGCAGCTCAAAGATGCCCTCGATCTCAACGGCAATGTTCCCCGGCAGCGAACCCATGCCCACCGCGCTCCGTGCGCCGATGCCGCATTCCTCGCCCCAAACCTGGCCAAACAATTCGCTGCAGCCGTTGATGACCTTCGGATGATCTCCGAAGTCTGACGTGCAGTTCACCATGCCGAGCAATTTCACCACGCGCTTCACGCGGTCCAGGCTGCCCAGTTCACTTTTCAAGGTGGCCAGCAAGGCGAGGCCGGTCTGCTTCGCCGCAGCCTTGCCCGCTTCAAGATCCAGATCCCCGCCGACCCGGCCGGTGAGATACTTCCCATCCCCAAGATACGGCCCGTGACCGGAGACGTAGGCGATGTTTCCGACGATCACGACCGGTTTGTAAACACCCCCGCGAGGTGGTGCGGTAGGAAGAGTGAGACCGAGGGTGGTGAGTTGTTGTTCTGCGTTCATGGCTGTGAGTTCAAAAGAAGCATCAAGCATCGTCAAACAGATGACGATTCTTCCAAAAGTAGCTGAAACCAGACACCAGCGTCAGCAGGCTCGTCCAAGAGATGAGGGCCAAAGCCACCATTCGCTCGATATCCGGACTTGCCGTGAAAGCCGGGTGCGTGAAGCCAAAGATGGGTTCGAGCGATGCCTGCCTCATCATGAAATAAATCACCGTCAGGATCTGCCACAGCATCTTGTGTTTCCCCAGTTTTTCCGCAGACAGCACCGCCCCCTGCCCCGCCGCCACCAGCCGGATTCCGGTCACGAAAAACTCCCGCGCCAGGATCACGATGGTGATCCACGCCGGCATCCGCGTCGCTTCAGGAAAGTTCTTGTCTGAGCTCAGCAGGATAAAGGCTGCGGCGATGAGGATCTTGTCCGCCAGCGGGTCAAACAGCTTGCCAAAATTCGTCACAATCCCGCGCGCACGCGCGATCTTCCCGTCAAAGTAGTCAGTGGCCGAGGCAATCCCGAAGATGATCAGCGCCAGCGAAATGGTGTTCGCCCAGGGGATGTAAAAACACACCACAAACACACCCGTCAGGATCAGGCGTGAGAGAGTGAGTTTGTTCGGCAGGTTCATGCGGTGGTTGGTCTCTCTGTCTAGCGATGGAATCCCCCCGCTGTCAATGGCGGTCCTGCAACGAAAGAACATTGCTCAATGCCACTGGGCGCTGTCCAGAGCAAGGGGCCTGATACAGCGGCCCGAACTCACGTTCCCGCAGGCTTTTTCAGCGTGGGTTCGCCTTTCAACCACCCCAGCGAGGCAAGGAACTTATCGGTGGCCAGCAGTGTCTCGTAGTAAAACTGCATCTTGCCACCCTTGCCGGGATTGAAGAAGCCGTGCCCCTGCCCCTCATAAAAGATCGCTTCACAGCGCACCCCCGCCTTTTCCATGTTCGCCTTGAAACGCTCCACGACCGCCACGGGGATCAGCTTGTCCTGCGTGCCGAGGAAGATGATCGTCGGCGGATCATCAGCACTGATGTTGTGCGCGGGAGAAAACTCTTTGAAGCGTTCACTCACTCGGGCGTAGCCCCAGCCCTGCTCCGGGCCGTTGTCGAAGACAGGATTGAACAGCACCAGCGCATTGGCCCTCGGCGAAATTTTCACATCGTCCTGTGGATCATCCAACCCTGCTACCATGCCCACAAACGCCGCCAGATGCCCGCCCGCGCTGCCACCTCCGGCACCGATGCGATTCGGATCAATCCCCAGCTCTCCCGCATGGCCACGCACCCAGCGCATCGCTGACTTCGCATCATGCACACAATCGATGGGCGGCCCGTTGTCGCCCTTCGCAATCAACCGGTACTCCACCTGGATGCACACCATGCCACGCGTGGCCAGATACTCGCTGTGCTGGGTGAACTGAGTCGGCCCGCCACCCACCCAGCCGCCGCCATGGAAAAACACCATCGCCGGACGTTGATCGCCGCTTTTCCAGTCCGGCGGATTGACGATGCTGAGCTTCAACTCGCGCTCACCCGCCTTCTTATAGATGTGGGTGGTCGGTTCAGCGGCACCCAGTGAAACACACAGGCCAAGCAGGCAGAGGATAGAACGAAACATGATGAATGGGTGTGAGTGGTTCCTCCAGAACGACGGCTACTTCATGCGCGTAATCGTCGTGCTGGTGGGAATGTGGGATGTCACTTTGCCCAGCGTGCGCTCCTCATCGAATTCCACAATCATGGGAGGATCGTTGGCGGGACGCTTCACGAAAATCGTGGTCTCATTCATCGCCACCCAGGTCCCCTCTTTGTTCCAGGCCGAATGCGTGGCCACGCCGTCGGGCTCAAGCTTGAAAACACCTCCTGACCCCCAGGTCCATTGCGTGCCTGCAAACTTCGCGATGATGGGAGCGGCATCGATGGCACGTGACAGTGTCACAGACCTGCCGACAGCAGCACCACCTGCGCCAATGCCCTCCAGTCGCCCCGGAGCCGCCACCCGCAGCAGCCAGATGAGCGAGCGGTCCGTTCCGCCGCCACGGCGATATACAACCGTTCCGTCTTTCGCGATCTGCCAGTCGCCGTTGATGTTGTTGTTGGCTTTGTCAAACACCTCACCGTTGTCCCGGAAACCGATCAGGGACGAATAATTCCCCGTGGGCGCCCAGATCCAGTCGTTCTTCACCAGTTCCTTGGCGATCCGCTCATGCTGCTCTTGGAATGAACCCGGCGCTCCTGCGGTTTCCGCCACATTCTTGGGGATGGAATTCTGCAAGGCCGTCAGCGGCACCTCAGGATTCATCTCCTTGCCCACCACGACCGGCGTTGATGCCGCCGGTTTCGGAGCGGCTGCCGGGACAGGTACCGGCATCAGCGCTGGCTTCGGTGCTGGTGTCGGAGTGGCGACAATCGGTCGCACCGAGGTATGGGTCCCAGGCTCTCCAGCCCACATATCATCGATCTGCAGCTTCCCTTTGTAGGGCAGTGTTTCGATCAGCAGAGTCTGCCCATCTTCCACGCTGTCGCGCTGATGTTTGAAGGTGATGTCGCGCCAAGTGCCATCGGACGGCAGTTCAAAAGCGAACAAGGTGCTGCCGCCGCTTTTCCGCACCAGCCTCGCCCGCATCTGCCCTTTTTCCCCGATGAATCGTGCACGAAATTTCACCTCCACTTCGACCAGCGCGCCAATTTTAAGATCCTGATACGCCTCGCTCTGCTGCCGCGTGGTGGAGTTCATTTCCAGGACCTTGTTGCCGTCCGGCAGCGTGACCACCGTGCCGTCCCCACGCCAGAACTGTTTGCCCGTGGTGAAGTCACCGTTCTTGAGCCCCAGATCGGCCGCGCCAAGCAGGGAGGACATGCACAGGTTGAGCATGAAGGCTGCGCTTAGAACGGAGGTGGGATGGGTCAATTTCATGAGGGTTGGGAGGTGCCTTGCCTAAAGCGATTTGCAAATCAAACGAAACAGCTGTCCATCTCTCTCACTTGGTATGAAATTCCTTTCCGATCCGGCTCTCATCTGGCTTCTCGGCGGTACGCTGGGAGTACTCGTCCTCGCTTCGGTCATCGGCTGGGTGCTGGCAAAACGGGCTGTATCGGACTCTGCCAAGACGACGGTGGCAAACCTGAACGCACGCACCAAAGCCTGGTGGAGCATGGTGGCCGTGTTTGCCGGAGCACTGGCCGTGGGGCCGGTGGGCACGGCCGTGATGTTTTTCTTCAGCTCCTTCATGGCGCTGCGCGAGTTCATCACTCTCACGCCAACGAAGCCGGCAGATCACCGGACGCTCTTCTGGGTCTTCTTCATCATCACCCCGCTGCACTACTACTTTCTGGCGACCCAGTGGTACATCATGTTTCTCATCCTGATCCCGGTCTATGCCTTCCTGTTTGTCCCGATGCGCTCCGCACTGGCGGGCGACTGCGAGAACTTCCTCGAACGCACCGCCAAAATTCAGTGGGGGCTCATGATCTGCGTGTATTGCATCAGCTACGCCCCAGCGATCCTCTGGCTGGATCTTCCTGACTGGCCGCATCAACGGGCCAAGCTGCTTTTCTGGTTCATCACCGTCGTCGAAATGAGCGATGTGATGCAATACGTGTGGGGCAAAATTTGCGGCAAACACAAGATCGCCCCCACCGTCAGCCCCAGCAAAACGTGGGAAGGTTTTCTCGGCGGCGGACTGACGACTGTGGGACTCGGCGCCGCCCTGTGGTGGGCCACGCCGTTTTCACCCTTGCAGGCGGCAGCCATGGCGGCCCTGGTCGTACTCATGGGCTTTGTCGGCGGACTCGTGATGTCAGCGATCAAGCGTGATCGCGGTGTCAAAGACTGGGGCGGGGCCATCGCGGGCCATGGCGGTTTCATGGATCGGCTCGACTCGCTGGCCTTCGCCGCACCGGTGTTTTTCCATGCGACGGGCTATTTCTTTGGCCGCTGAAGCCGGAAAGCCGGGGTGCACGAGCTTCGTACACCATCCCCATGCTTTTCCGTGCCTTCATCGTTTCTGCCGCTCTGACCGCCACCGCATCCGCGGCGACGAAGCTCGACTTCAACCGCGACATCCGGCCCATTCTCAGTGACAACTGCTTTGCCTGCCACGGCTTGGACGCCAAGAAGCGGAAGGCCGATTTGCGTCTCGATGTCCCGGAAGTCGCCTACAAGGCCATCGAAGGCGTGTTCCCCATCAAGCCCGGCAGCCCCGAGGCAAGCTCCGTCATCCAGCGTATCCTGACCAAAGACGAGGATGAGGTGATGCCACCCCCTGAGTCGAACAAGCACATCACCCCCGCTCAGGTGGAGATCCTGCAGCGCTGGATCAAGGAAGGCGCGGAGTTCAAAAAGCACTGGGCCTTCGAAGCCCCCGTCAAAGCACCACCGCCAGCAGTCAAAGGACAAGTTCAAAACGGCATCGATGCCTTCATTCAAGACCGCTTGGCCAAAGAAGGCCTGTCCCCGTCGCCCACAGCCTCGAAGGAAACCCTCATCCGCCGCGTCACGCTCGATCTCACCGGCCTGCCGCCGACGCTGGCTGAAATCGATGCCTTCATCGCCGACACAGCACCGGATGCCTATGAAAAAGTCGTCGCCCGCCTGCTGAAATCCGAACGCTATGGCGAGCACATGGGCCGCTTCTGGCTCGATGCGGCGCGCTACGCAGACACCCACGGCCTGCACCTCGACAACGAGCGCAGCATGTGGCCTTACCGCGACTGGGTCGTGCGCGCCTTCAATGCCAACCTGCCCTACGATCAGTTCACCATCTGGCAGCTTGCGGGCGATCTCCTGCCAAATGCCACGGTCGATCAGCAGATCGCGTCCGGCTTCAATCGCTGCAACGTCACCACCAGTGAAGGCGGCAGCATCAATGAGGAGTTCATCTTCCGCTACGCCGTGGATCGCGCAGACTCCACGGTGGCGGTGTGGATGGGCCTCACCGCAGGCTGCGCCGTGTGCCATGATCACAAGTTCGACCCCATCTCCCAGAAGGAGTTTTACTCGCTCTACGCCTTCTTCAACAGCACCGCAGATCCCGCCATGGATGGCAACATCCTCCTCACCCCGCCCATCCTCCGGCTGAGCACCGCCGAGCAGAAAAAGCAGATCACCGAGCTGGACCAAAAAATTGCCGCCGCACAGACGAAGATCCGCACGACGATCCAATCACTGAACTACACCGATCCCGCCACACAAACCCCGCCACCGCCGATACAGAACAGCGAGCTCGTGTGGTTTGAGGATGCATTTCCCGTGAAGGCCGACTTCTCAGGAGAACCTACGCAAATCATCACCAAGGACAAAGGCCCTGTCTTCAGCGGTAATGCAGCACTCAAGCGCACCGCCACAGGTGTGGCGCAGGACTTTTTTGCCAACGGCGCCAAGTATGAAATCCCGCCAAACGGCAAGCTCAGCGTCCAGTGCTACATCGACCCCGCCAATCCACCCAAGGCCATCATGCTCCAGTTCCACACCGCCGGCTGGAACCACCGCGCTGTCTGGGGTCAGGAAGGCGCGATCCCTTTCGGCCAGGTGCGTACACCTGAGAAAGTGCAGATGGGCGAACTGCCCAAAGCAGGTGAATGGGTGAAGCTCGAAGTGCCCGCAGAACGTCTGGGCCTCAAGCCCGGTCTCAAGGTCAGCGGCTATGCCTTCACCCAGTTCGGCGGCACCGTTTACTGGGACCGTCTGGCCATGACCTCCCGTGTCGATCCGGCCAAAGATCCGCAGTGGTCATGGAGCAAGTGGATTGAAAAAAACCAGGGCAAGCGTGTCGCCGAACTCCCCAACGATCTGCAAACGCTCGTGCGTGGCAAAAAGCCCGCCGAATGGCCCGAGAAAGACGCCACGCGGCTCAAGGAGTGGTGGTTTGAAAACGAGTATCAGGGCGCACGCAGCCTGGTGGAAGGTGCCCGTGGTGAAAAGCTCGCGCTGGAATCCCAAAGAAAGACGCTGGATGACATCATCCCCGCCACCTTCATCATGGCCGACCTCCCGGAAAAACGTGACAGCTTTGTGATGGAACGCGGCCAGTATGACAAACCGAAGGACAAGGTCACCCGTGGCACCCCCGCTGTCTTTCCTCCCCTCCCCGCACAACCAGACTACACGCGCCTCGATCTCGCCAAATGGCTCGTCAGCCCGCAGCACCCGCTCACCGCCCGCGTGCAGGTGAACCGCCTGTGGCAGCAGTTCTTCGGCACCGGCTTGGTGAAAACCAGCAACGATTTCGGCTCTCAGGGCGAACCTCCAAGCCACCCTGAACTGCTCGACTGGCTGGCCGTGACTTTCCGCGAAAGCGGCTGGGACATGAAGGCCTTTGTACGCATGATCGTCACCTCCCACACCTACCAGCAAAGCGCGCAATGCTCCGACCTCGCGATGCAAAAAGACCCCGAAAACCGCCTGCTCGCACGTGGTCCGCGCTTCCGTCTGGATGCCGAAGCCGTGCGTGATCAAGCCCTGTTCGTCTCCGGCCTGCTCAGCCCCAAGATCGGCGGCAAAGGAGTGAAGCCCTATCAGCCCGAAAACATTTGGGAGCCCGTCGGCTTCGGCGGCAGCAACACCCGCAACTACATCCAGGACCACGGCGAATCGCTCTACCGTCGCAGCCTCTACACCTTCTGGAAGCGCACCGCCCCGCCGCCGAACATGACCTCGTTCGACGCGCCCAATCGCGAGAGCTACTGCCTGCGCCGCGAACGCAGCAACACCCCGCTGCAGGCGCTCACACTCATGAACGACATCCAGTTCTTCGAAGCCTCGCGCAATTTCGCCCAGCACGTCATGCAGGCCAATACCAGCACCGACGCGCGCATCACCGCCCTCTTCCGCAGCGCCACCGGCCGCTACCCCAGCGCCCAGGAAGCCGAGATCATCCGCCAGGACTTCACGAAGCAGCTCGCCGCCTACACCGCCAAGCCCGAGGAAGCCAAAAAAGCCATCACCTACGGCGAATCCAAGCCCGACGAAAAACTCAATCCCGCCGAACTCGCCGCCTGGACCATGGTGGCAAACCTCGTCCTGAACCTCGACGAAGTGGTGACCAAGGGCTGAGTTTGATTCAATAGACGTCCCCCATGCGAACACGGCCCCCACCATCAGCGCCCGTCGATCTAATGGGCAGCTATCGCAGCTTTGGCGAATATGGCCCGGTTTATCAGGTCACCGGCAAGGTCAGCGATCACAAAGTGCATGTCGTCGTCATGGAGACAGGCGAAGAACTCGATTACCCCATCGAACAAGCCGCCCAAGATCCTGTGTCATGATGACCGGCAAGGATGGCATTTAATTCCGCCACACTCCAGCTCCAACGGAGCTGCGGATTATAGCCCAGGGTCAGCCGAGCCTGGGCGAGGCGACCCTGGGTAGCCATGCATCAGTGACCTTCCTTCGTTTATGCAGACACGAAAAGAGGGGTAAACTCCCACAAAGCATGAACAGATCCGCAACACATCAAACGCCCCAGGTCAAAGCGAAGCGACGTCAGTATGAAGAGCAGTTCAAACGCGATGCTGTCGCGCTGCTGCAGCAGGGGCGCTCTGCCACCCAGCTCGCCCGCGAGCTGGGCGTCTCGCAATGGAACCTGCGCGACTGGAAGGAGATTTACGGTGCTGGCTGCGCCGTAGCGAGCCCCCAGGCGCGCAGCGCCGCAGGGACGAGCGCAGGCGCAGCCAGCACCGTGGAGCTCGCCGTGCAACTCGCCGACATGCGCCGTGAACTCGACGCCGTCATTCGTCAGCGTGACATTTTAAAAAAAGCCTTGGCCATCGTTGCCCAGGATCCGCCGAACGCTACGCACTGATCGACCAGCTGCGCCTGCACCGACCTGCCATGAACATTCGTGAAGCCTGCCACACCCTGGCCATCAGCCCCGCCGGTTACTATGCCCACCAGCACAAGAACCAGCGTCAGCGTCGCCGTCAGGACGCCACGCTCGGCGGCCAGATCAGCGCCGCCTTCGACGCGAGCCGCCGCACCTACGGCAGCCCGCGCATCATGCACGCCCTGCGCCATGCAGGGGCACGCCACGGCAAAAACCGCATCGCCCGGCTCATGCGCCAGCAGGGCCTTTATGTGCAGCAAAAACGCCGCTTCGTGCCTCGCACCACCGTGGCCGACAAAGCCTCTCCGGTGTCGCCCAATCATCTGCTCAAGCACCCCGCAGTCACCCGCCTCAATGAAGTCTGGCTCACTGACATCACCTATCTGCCCACTGGCGAAGGCTTCCTCTACCTGGCTGCCGAGCTCGACCTCTGCAGCCGCCGCATCATCGGCTGGAGCACCCACGACAGCCTCGCCACCGAACTGACCACCCAGGCCCTTGACCGTGCCCTTCAAGCACGGCCCGCCGCCGCGCTGCCAGATCTGCTCCACCACAGCGACCGCGGCTGCCAGTACACCAGCGCCGCCTTTCGCCAGCGTCTCGACCTCTGCCAGATCACCCAGAGCATGAGCCGCAAAGGCAACTGCTACGACAACGCCGCCATGGAATCGTTCTGGGCCACCCTCAAAGCCGAGTGCTTTGGTTCAATGATACCCGCCACCCGTGCCCAGGCCCATCTCATGGTTTTCGACTACATCGAAACCTTCTACAACACCACTCGCCTCCACAGTTCCCTCGGCTTCCAATCACCTGCCAACTTCGAAAAAATCATCCAACTCAACTAACCCTATTTTGAGTGTCTGCATTATCGAAGAAAGATCATCAGACCGGGAAGCAAATCCAGCATTCCGCCGCACCCCATGCCCACCAGCAGCGCCTGCAAAACGCTCCGCCGCTCATCCGCCGCTAGCAGACAGCATTCCCAAAATCTTCAAAACTTACGATCAGCACACTGCGCCATTCACTCCGATTATCAAAGGCGCTACGCATCGAGAAATGAAAGTGAACTCCCTCACTCAAACTCCGTCTCCCGATCCGCCGAAGAAAAGCAGATCACCATCTCCGCATCCTGGCCATCCAGCGCACGCGCATTGTGCCACTGACCGGCAGGAATGGAGATCGTGTCACCGGGATTGAGTAGGAATTTCTGCACCCCCAGACTGTGCTCCAATCGGCCCTTAAGAAGGTGCAAAATCTCATCGCAATTCGGGTGCCTGTGACGCGGGTTCGTCTGTCCCGCCGGGATGATCACATGCCCCAGGGTCATCGTGGTGGAATTCCCCATCTCCCGCGAGGCCAGCCAGGTGAGTTTTCCCCACGGCTGATCGATCAAAATACCTTCGGCAAACGTGCGAATAGGAGATCCATTCATGATGCCTGTCATGATTCCCATGACGACGAGTTTGGCGACAGATTTTTGAGTTCTGTCAGCGAGGTAAGTTGTTTGTAAACCAATGTTTAGAGCATTGCTTACAGTTATTGAAACTCTACCGTGACAGCGTTCGCAGTTTTGAAAGCCCAACGCACCCTGTCATGCACCCCGCATCACTCCCCTCCCGGTCCACGCGCTCTTCATCCGGCCTGCTGTCGAAACTCCGCATTGTGGCCCTCTTGGGGCTGATGGGAATCCCGGTAATGGCGTCGGATCTGCCCTCCTATCGCAGCCTGTTTGTCGATCAATCGCTGCGCCCTGATTCACGCTCTCTCGCCGCCTTCGACCTCGCCATTTTGAATCCTCAGGCGCAGCTCGACATGGAGCCCGGCCATGCCCTGGGAAACAACTACTTCGCGCTGCTCGACGTCGCTCACTTCCGCACCGGCACTCGTGCCGCCATGCAGAGCGCAGCCCGCCAGTTGTCCTCCAAACCTTCCGCCTCAGACCAGCAGACCCGCATCATCGATCCCACAGATCCTCAATGGGTACCATGGGTGATCGAAGCCCTCGCAGACCCGGCCGCGAAAAAAGGATTCGACGGCTTCGTCCTCAGCTTCGGAGCAGAAGCAACCACTCCAGCAGCACGCACCGCCGTTCTTTCGCTCGCCGCCACCCTGCGCCAGCGTTATCCGGACAAGCATCTCCTGCTCGATCTTCGTCTGGGGCTTGGCGTGGAAGCCGTGCACGTTGCCAATGGCTTCCTCGCCCTCGGCGTTTACACCCGCGAAGGCAGAAACGGCGTCGCGGACTGGACGCCCATCGTGGAAACCCAGCGTCTCACGCGCCTCATTCGCACCGTTCAGATGCAGGGCCTGCGCGTTTTTGCCGTGGAGTATGCCTCGGCCGATGACCGCACCGCCTGCCGCGAAGCCGCGCAGCGTCTCACCTCCCTCGGCGCTGTTCCCTTCATCACCACTCCGGCGCTGAACGGCGTCAATCTGGGCCCGCTGGAAGAAGTCTCCCGCCGCGTGCTGGTGCTTCACGGCTGGGATGAAAAGCATGTCGGCGAAAAATCCTCCGATGCAGCAGCCACCCTCACCTCACGCCTCCTGCGTCAGTCCTTGGAATGGCTGGGCTGCGAACTCGATTTCCGTTCTGCCACTGGCACCAGCTTCCTGCCAGCAGACCACGATTTCGCCGCCGTCATCCTCGACTCCACTCTGGTCCTCAGCGCTGAACAGCAGACGACCCTGGCCGCCTGGCTGCCATCTCTGCGTGCCCGGAAAATTCCCCTGCTTCTCACCGGCATGCCATGGACGGACGCCGCCGCACGTCGTCTCGCCCTCCAGCATCTCGGCCTCGGAGGCAGCGCCCAGCCTGCAGCACGCCTCGTCAAAACGAACGTCGTCGCCATGGATTCCTCCCTGCTGCGAGTGAACACGAAGATCACCTCCCGCTCGCTCGGCTTTCTCGATCTCACAGCCCCCGCAGACTCCCGCATCGTGCTGGGCCTCTATGGCCAGGATGCTATGGGCACCGGGCATCGTTTTGATCAGGCCTTCCTCACCAGCTGGGGCGCTGCATGGATTGATCCGGCTGCTCAGGCCGCCTCCTCACAGCTCGATCTTCCGGCCTTCCTCGCACAATGGCTCGGCGCCGACCGCAACCTCCCCGTGCCAGACACCACTACACGCACCGGTCGCCGGATCTTTTACAGCCACATCGACAGCACCGGCTTCTCCACCCCTTCCACCCTTCCTGGTTTCCCTCTCTGCTCCGAGGTCATGCGCGACCGCATTCTCGGCCGCAATCTTCTGCCCGTCACGGTTTCCGTTTGTGAGGCCGAAATGCGTGCCTGGCTGCCCGGCCAAAAGTCCGGCCAGGCTGAGCGGCTCGAACACGTGGCCCGCAGCATTTTTGAATTGCTGCAGGTTCAGGCCGCTTCGAACTCCTTTTCACGTCCATCCCAATGGACCGCTGGCATCGACATCACCAGCAGGCTCAACGACCGCGCCAAAACCACCCGCCATGACATGGAGCGCGAGATCGCCGGCTCCATGAGCTACATCCATCGCCGCCTGCTCCCGCTGGGCAAGGAGGTCAGCCTCATGCTCTGGCCTGCCAATGCCGCCCCTTCCGCTGAGGCTGTGCGCTACTGCCAAGCCATGGGTGTTGAGAGCCTTCCTTCAACGTCCAGTTTTGACCCCATTTCCAGCCCCTCAGGCTCCCGCGCGCCCCTTCGCATGGAGCCCCTCGCCCTCCGCTGCAGCTTCGCAGATGTGCGCACCGCAGCAGGCCTTGCTTCGCTCGAAAAAACCTTAGCTGCCTGCTCGGAACAACCTCTGCATGCCATGACCACCGCCGCCTACGCTGCCAGCGTGCGCGATGCCCGGCACACCCGCATCCTGCGTGCCGCTGCGGATCACTGGATCATCCTGAATGCCGGTGACTGCCGCACCCTGCGCCTGCCCGTGACCGCCGACCTGCCTGACATGGCCCGCTGCCAGGGAGTTTCAGGCTACAATGTGGATCAGGGCCAGCTCTACATCCACACCATGGGCTGCGCGCGCACCGAACTGGTGCTCACCAAAAACAAACCGGCGCAGCACCTCCATCTCGTGGAATGCAGCACCGCAGTTTCATTCTTTGAGCTGACCACAGGCCGCGCCACCTTCCAGGTACGCGATCTCCGTCCCGTGGAAATCGTGCTCGGTGGTTTCGAGCCCCGCGGCCAGTGCGCCTATCTCGAAAACGGCCGCCCTTACACCGCAAACGCAGACGCTCAGGGCCTCGTTCATCTCGAAGTCGCCTGCCGTTCCACCGTCTCCCTCCAGTCCCTGCCGCCCGCCGCCCACGCGGCCATGCGCTGATCCCACCTCTTTTCCGAGCCCTCATGTCACGCAGTTCCCGCCAGGCTTCCCTGCTCATTTTTTCCTACACCATGCTCGCCGTCGCCTGGGGCTGGCGCCTGCTTGCGAACGATCCAGCCACCCCCAAGGAGAACCCGCAGCTGGCTGTCACACGCACCGCCATCGCTTCCTGCCTCGCCCATGCCCCTAAGCATCTGCAACAGCCAGCCGTGTTTCAGCTCGCCATGCTTCCAGATCGTGAATTGGAGGCACTGCACACCTGGCTGAAGGCGGCGCCTGAGCAGCGGCTGCGTCAGCTCACAGTGCAGCAGGGCCCGCTTCATACGCCCTGCCCGCTGAACACCGCGCTGCTGTTTGTCCAACTCACGCGCACCGACGCACCGCTCATCGACGAAAGCCGGCTCCTCGTCTCCGCCTCCGGCGACCGCATCGAAGAACCCCATAAAATCGAAGCCCTCGAACTGCTCGCCTCTCAGGCCATGGCGACCCACGAACGCATCCTGGCCGTCGAAATCCATGAGCGTGTGTGCGACTCTCCCGCCGCCACTTGGCAAAATGTGCTGAACCTCACCGAAGCTGCCCTCACCGCACGGCGTCCAGCCTCAGCCTTGCGTGTCGTGAATGAGTGGCTCGGTGCCACGCCCCCGCGCCTCACTGAGGTCGAGCGCGAAGCTGCCCTCGATCTGCAGAGCACCCTTCTGCTCGAAGGCACCCGCTATGCCGAGGCCAGTCGTGTCGCCCTCGATTCTCTGCGCGCATTGAAGCCCGCAGACGCCATCCCGCCACGCCTCATGCAGCGCGCGCTGCAGGCCACCCGCGCCGCAGGAGAATCCGCTGAACTCCTGCCCTGGATTGAGCGCCAGCTCCGCACCTGCCCCGACCACAAGCGCTCGCTGAAAGAGCTCGCCTCGGCAACAGCCATCGACCCTGAATATCGCCGCTGGCTGAACGAAGGTGCCAGCATCGCCGATCTCAATCATCTGACCAGCATCGCCTGCGAGTTGTACTTCCGCCTCGCCGCCATCGGTGAAACCCACGTGCTGGCCCGCCTGCACGCACTGGCCACCCAGATCGGGCGTGGCAAAGAACTCACCGATGTGCTCACCAGCCTGCATGGCCGCTTCTCTCCGGTGCAGTTGGCACAGGCGCTGACAGACGGCGATGCACCTGCGGCTGCGCGCACACTGCTCGCCACCCACCTCCAGTCATCGCCCGATGACCGCGCAGGCTGGCGCCTGCTCACACAGCTCGACATCATGCTGCGCGGTGAATCCTCCGCTCCGATGCTGTGGGAAGGCTTCCTCAAACGCTTCCCCGACGATGCCCCCGCGTTGCAGCACCTTGCCAGACTGCAAGTCTCCGCTGCCCAGCCTTCCCAGGCCCTGCGCACCCTGCAGTCCATTCCCAGCGCGCAGCTCGATGAAGCCACCCTGCGCCTCACTGCCGCTCTTGCCATCCAGCTCGATGACATTCCCGCCGCCCATCACGCGCAGCAGCTTCTCATCGAGTCTTCATCCCATCCCGCTGTCAGCGATGTCCTCGCCCTCGCCACCACCACCCTTCAGCATCCCGAAGGTGGTGCAGCACAGACAGCATTGACAGCAGCTCTAGCCAAACTCCCCGCCGGCACCACACTCCAGCAATCCCTCACCGCCTTGTCCGCCATCAGCGAAGCCACGCCCTTCAACACCGCAGCAAAGACCGAATGAAGACCGCGGTTGATTCGCTGCGTGGTGGAGTCACGTTCAGCGCATGAACCTCCGTCACGCTTTCCTGCTCCTCCTGCTCATCCTCACCACCGCCGGTTGCAGCTCACTGCCGCGTGATGAATACAGCCGCCGTCAGGTTTATGAGCGCCGCTTGCGCAGCCTCGAATTCCCCGTCAGCCGCGCCCGTCTCTACAAAACCCTGCACCCCGCCTCACCCGCATCCCCCACTGGCCAGACAGGTTCCGGCCTCCTCACCGGTAGCGAATTCTACCGCCTGGACGACATCTTCGTGGTCGAAATGTCCGTCGTTTACAAGGCCGTGACCGGTATCGACGACTACCTCAATCCCGCACCCACCGTCGGCAGCCAGGTCCGCTCCATTCTCGATGCCTCTCGCAGCATCGAAAACTTCATGGATCGCGGCACCCCGGAGCATCCAGCAGACATCATTCAAAAAGCACGGATCCTAAAGCGGCCGGTCATGCGCTACTGATCTGACCTCACCCGTGCTTCTTGATGATCTGGATGAAGTCCGGCAGATACTCCTTCGCCTTCTTCTCGCCCACCCCGCGAATCTTGAGCCCCGCCTCAATCGTCTTGGGTTTCAGTCGCGTCATAAACTCCAGCGTCTGATTGCTGAAAATAATATAGGGCGGCACGCCCTCGGACTCCGCCAGGGTGCTGCGGTGCCGCTTGAGCTTCTCAAACAGCGCATCGTCAAACCCAAGCTCTCGCGCGGCCAGCTCTTCGTTCATCGCCGTCTTGCCCTTCGGCTTCGTCACCGGCGCATGCATCGAAGGCCAGCGCATCTTCACGTTCAGGCCCTTTTTCATCACCTCCGCACCGCGTGAGGTCAGCGTGACCTTGGGATACTCACCGCTGCTGGTCTCGATGAGACCGAGCTTTTCAATTTCAGCAAACAGCGGGTGCAGCGCATGCGTGCCCACATCCTTGAGCAGTCCATAGGTCGTGAGCTGGTCATGCCCCGCGTCCACGATCTCCTTCGACTTGCTGCCCACCAGCATCTGGATGATGCGCCCTTTGCCAAAGCGACCTTCCCACGTTCCATCCGGCAGCTTCACGGACATTCGCGCAATGCCGCTCAGCGCCTGCCGCAGCATGGTGACTTCGTCCGCCCCCCCTTCGCGCGGCGGCTGCACGCCTTCAGCCCGGCACACATCGCAGGTGCCGCAGGGCGTGCTTTCGCTCTCACCAAAGTAGCGTAAAATCTGCTCCTGGCGGCACGCCTTGTCATCGTAGCAGAGCTCCACCATCGCCTTGAGCTTCGAGCGGTCACGGCGGTCTTTCTCCTTCAGCGCGTCCGTGTCGAACTTCAAATCTCGCGTCAGCACAGTCGGCTGCAGCAGCCGCGTGCCTCGGATGCGTTTGCCGGGAATGTCAAAGCGCTCGATGTAGTCGTTCCGGTTCAGGAAACTCAGAGCCGAGCCAATCGCCATGCTGTTCTTCGCACCAGCACGCTCCGTGATATCATCAATCGAAGCCTGCACCTCATGATTAGAGTCCGCCGCATTCAGCAGCGTCTGGTACACATTGCGGATGATGTCCACGCTCGGGTTGTTCCCATCAATGAAGAACTCCTGCGTCTTCGTATCGGCAAAATTGAAAAACAAATCGCACTGCGAAGGCTCGCCATCGCGACCCGCACGCCCCGCCTCCTGGTAGTAGGCCTCCACGCTTCCGGGCACATCGAAGTGCACCACAAACCGCACGTCAGAGCGGTCGATCCCCATGCCAAACGCATTGGTGGCCACGGCCACATCCGCTTTCTTCGTGATGAATTTCGTCTGCCGCGACTCACGCTCCTTGTCATCGAGTCCGCCATGGTACTCGATCACCTTGATCTTCCACGAACGCAGCTCCTCTCCGACCTCTTCGACGCGCTTGCGCGTGGAGCAGTAGATGATGCCCGTCTTGAACTGCGTGATGATCTTCTTCAGCCGGTCATACTTGTCCGAGTTCGACTTCGTATGAACGATGTTCAGGCTCAGGTTCGGCCGCTCAAAGCCACGGATCGTCACAAACGGATCCCGCAGCGCCAGCGTCTGCAAAATATCATCCCGCACCTCCGGTGTAGCCGTCGCGGTCAGGGCCACGACCTGCGGCCGGTCCAGCTGCGCCAGCGCCTCCCCAAGCCTCATGTAGTCAGGGCGGAAATCATGCCCCCACTGCGAAAGACAGTGCGCTTCATCCACCGCCACCAGCGCAATCTGCACCTGCCTCAGCGCATTCGTAAACGCGCGGCTCCGAAACCGCTCCGGCGCCACATAGACCAGCTTGTAGTCACCGCGTCGCAACGCATCGATGCGCTCCTGCTGCTCGCCCAGCGAGATCGAGCTGTTGATCAGCGTCGCAGGAATGCCCCGGCGCTCCAGCGCATCCACCTGATCCTTCATCAACGCAATCAGCGGACTCACCACCACCGTCACACCGTCCATCACCATCGCCGGAAGCTGATAGCACAGTGATTTGCCGCCCCCAGTCGGCATGATCACCATCGTATCACGCCCACTCAGGATGCTCGCCATCACCGTTTCCTGACCGTCCAAAAACTCCCGAAAGCCAAAATACTTCTGCAACGCCATCTTGGCGTCGTGAATAGGAGTGGAGGCTGCGGTTGGAAGAAGTTCGGACACGGACGCTCGATCATGCATGCAAGGAGGAATGCCCGCAAGAACCCTCAAAAATTAACCACCGCGCAAATCACCGGCTTGTTCAGTTTTTTGCATCCTTTTGCGTCTCTTTGCGGCCACTCAATGCTCATCCTTCTTCCCCGCAGCCTTCGGCTTCAACGAAGGCGTAAACCCATACTTGTCCCCCGCCTGACGCAGGCATTTCACAATATTGGTCTCCTCAAACTCCAGCGCCGTCTCAAGATTGAGCCCGCTGGTCTTGGGCATCTTCTCCGCCTTGCGCTCACGCACCATCATCAGGGTGCGGGCGAGTTCCGTGCCGGGCTTGTCCGGAAACGTGGCCCAGTAAGTCGGCTTGAGGCAGGGAATGTCGAGCGGATCACGCGTGATCATCTCCAGATGGTAGTCGATCTGAGGATTGTACTTCTCAAATAAGGCAAACATCCGCGGAAGATCCAGGATGCCCTCTCCGAGCGGCACCTCCGCCAGCAGAAAACCCGTCGCCGTCTCCTGCACCGCCATGTCCTTGATATGCGTGGTCACCGCAAAGGGCGCGAGCGTTTCAACGACCGTCATCGGATCTTCCAGCAAAGCGATGCTGTTGCCCGTATCGACACACGCACCCATGTGCGGGCTGCTCAGACGCCCCAGCACCTCCGCAAGCTCCGCCGCATGGAAATCCTTATGATTCTCAATGCCAATCTTCACCCTCTGCCGCCGCGCCACAGGCTCCGCCAGTTGCATGGACTTAAACGCCCCGTCCTTCCAGTGCTTGAAATCCTCCACGCTGGAAAACAGCTCATAGCGCCTTCCTCCGGTAGCCGAACGAAAAATCACAGCCCCCGCCTCCTTGGCGATGCGTACCTCCTGCTCAAAGCGCCCCACATCATTCTCATTTTTCGGCAGGGTGATGCTGCCCTCCAGCTTCATGCCATAAGATTCACAGGTCGCGCGCACCTTCCCAGCAAACTCACTCGTCCACCCGCCCACCAGCGTCTGCAACGCGCCCACGCCAAGGTCACGCACATGATCCAGCACATCCAGCGCATGCTCAAACGGCGGATACTTCAAATTCGAGTACTTCCCCTGCCAGCGCTTCCAATACGAATGAATCACGATCCCCATCTTCTTCCCCCGCAGGGCTCCCGACGCAGGCAGCGCAGCCGCGAAAGCAGCAGCAGAGGTGAGAAACGTACGACGGGTCATGCGGCTTAAAACAACGTGTGCGAAAAGGAATTCATTTCTCCGAGTTGAACAGCAATCTTCCTGCCGGAACAACGATTGGACGATTCAGATTTGAAGATCCATCCGATAGGCCGCTAATGCCGCGTCAAATCGTGCTGCTACATCACAGAATTCCCGTCCCCAACCGCTGCTAAGACTCACTTCTTGAATAGGCCCCGTGGGAGCATATAAAACAACGAGATCCAAAAGATCGAAGCGGCGATCTGATTCGATGTTTGCCACCAGCCGATCAAACTCGGACAACGCCTCCGCGGTGTCATCCCATGTTGACCAAGCAAAGTCGTTTTCTGGAAGTACCAGCAGCTCCCTCGTCTCTTTGAGAACGTTAAGCAGTTCCTCCTTGGCGTTATGCATGGCAGCAGTCGTGTCCTCACCTCACCACCCCGCCCACCCACTCCGGCTGCCGCTTCGCCAGACACTCAGACAGCCACCGCACCAGATCAGCCACGGAGTCATGCTTCTTCCGCAACGTATTGAGCGCCGACCAGTCAAGCGTCGGGCGGGACGTTGGCAGCGTGATCTTCTGGATGCGCAGCAGATTGTGCACCGCCTCAAACTCCGCCGCGCTCATGGCGCGCAACTCCTTCGCCGAGGGCAAATCATCCAGCACGGTCAGCGGAACGCCCAGGCTGCTGATGCCAACGCCAAACTGATGCCCCAGGCTCCGCAGCGCATCCACCAGCGCCTCGTCATTCAAGCCTTCCGCGATCACGATCTCGCTCTGCAGCGTCCACCGTGTGGCGCTGAGCGCCTGGAAAAAGTCGGCGCTGAAGGTGTCCGGCGCCACGCTGAGCTTGAGCTGCACCCCGGCCAGCCCCACTTCGGGTCCCCCAAGGTGGCGGCGCAGATCGAGCATCGCCGCATCAAATCGCGGCGCATCATCGCTGCCCGTGTCGAGATCCCAGTCCGCGACCACAAGATCAGGAATATCCCACTCACCCTCCATGCTGGGGGTGCCGCTGCTGTTGCGGTTGAGCAGAAACGGATAGCGCGAGCGCTGCAGGCAGAGCCGCTCATAGATGGCCACCATCCGCAGGTAGCGCGACCAGCATTGATCGCTCTCGCCCAGCTCGCTGTCGAACAGCCCCTGGCGGCTGACTCCATTGCTGCCGCCCAGTGTTTTCTTCTGCCGCTGGTAGTAGCCCTGGCCCTGATCAACCTTCGCGATGGGCGACGTGGGATCGTAGCTGAGGATGGAAAAATGGTAGCGCAGCGTGGCGTCGCTGTAGCCGTCTCCGAGGCGCAAGCGCACAAGGCGGATGAGTTCGGTGCCCTTGATCGAGTCCGCAGGATCATGCGGCAGGATTTCGGGCAGCAGTAGTCGCAGTTGTTCGCGTAGGTTCATCCTTGGTGCTGTGTCACAGCATGGCTGCGAAGCAGTTGTCTCGTCAACAACAGAAACGCATCAGCCACGCCGCTCCTCACGAATGACATAGCGGGTACGCCGGCTGTTCAACCAGCGCACGCCAAACATGTCCATCGTCGCACGCAGCGCCCGATTGCCGAAGCCATATTTGCTCACGCCATGGATGCGCGCGCGGTGGTTCACCGGCATTTCGGTCACGCGCCAGCCCATGTTGCGGATCAGCGCGGGAATGAAACGGTGCATGCCATTGAAGAGCAGCAGGGCCTCGCGGCAGTCACGGCGCATGACTTTGAGCGTGCAGCCCGTGTCGCGCACGTGATCACCCACAAAGCGGGAGCGCACAAAATTGGCGATGCGGCTCTGCAGCCGCTTGAACGTCGTGTCCTTCCGCTTCGCACGGTAGCCGCAGACGAGATCATAGCCCCCGTCTTCATCCAGCTTCGCGATCATCGCGGGAATATCGGCCGGGTCATTCTGCAGGTCACCATCAAGCGTGACGATCACATCCCCCAGCGCGGCATAAATCCCGGCATGCATGGCGGCGCTCTGCCCGCTGTTCTTTTCAAAGACGATCACACGCACTCGCGGGCCACGCTGCACACGGGCAAGTGTCTGATCCTTCGATCCATCATCAACCAGCACCAGCTCATAGTCGCGTCCTCCCAGGACCTTGTCGATCTGCTGCTGCATCTCCACGACATTGTCCTCTTCATTATAGAGCGGCACGACGACGGAAATGGCAGGTGAGGAAGACATGGAGGCGAAAAGGGCGTCAAAAGTCGGGCGCTCGATAATCGTGGCAAGCGAAGATTTTCAGCCATCGCACCTCATTCCCCGCATGCATGATCCGGGCCACGGAGAGCAATTCGGTGCGCTGAAACCTCTTCTTGAGCAAATCGGGAAGGTCTTTCGCGTCCCTGTCTTCCGTGACAAAGAGCGCACTTCGCCCGGCAAATGAGCTCAGATCGCTGTCTGGCCACTGCACCGTCCCGCCCTGGCTCAGGTAGTGATCCAGCTCGACCGCGAGCGGCCAGTCACCCGCCAATACAAACCAAGACTCCGCCCCACCCGCCTGCTCCAGCACCGCAGAAACGACTCTGGCGCTCTCACGCCAGCCACGCATAGTCTTGGACGGATCAGCGGTGAATGCATGCGCGGCATCAGTCGCAGCGCTGGGTTTGGATGAAAATCGCCACGTCAGCCCCAGCGTGCGCGGCAGGTCCGTTTGCAGCAAAAAAGCACTCTGCAGCGCGGCCAGCACTATCGTGATGGTGCGCAGGCTGATCTTCTGCTCGATCACCCCCGTCCGGGCGACCGTGCTGCGATGCGCCAGCAGCACCGCCGCAAAGAGCATCCACACCACGCCTCCCGTGTCCGGCCAGATTTCATGCGGACCATAGAAAAAGTCGATCCCCGCCAGCGGTAGCAGCATCGCCATGGGCAGGCTTCGGTGGGTTTGCAGCATGCCGTTCATAAATCCCGCACGCACCGCCATCACGAAAAGCACCAGCAGCAGAGGCGACGCGAGCACGATCCAGCGCAGCAAATTCGGAATCACCCGCCACTCCGGCAGCCAGTGCCACGCCGCAAACGCCGGCCAGCCATGCACGCCCTGCCAGATCAGCCACACCAGCACCACCACGGACCATGCAGCCAGGATCCCTCTGAACCCCGTACTATTCAGGTGAAGCCGCAGCTGCTTGGACAGACCCAAAACGCACACCACCGCCGCCATCGTGGCCAATGCAGGCGGCTGCGCCAGCGCCGTGCCCGCTACGCACGCCGCAGCGCACCACCAGGTCCGCTGCTGAGCTCCTCCCTGCAACAGCGCACGGCGCATACACAACGCCGCTGCTGGCACCAGCACGCAGGCCAATGTCCCTGGCGTCAGCGTGACAGCGGCGAGATTGAATGCAGGCAGCACATTCACGATCACCACCGCCCAGCCCGCGATCTGCTCATCAAACAAGTCACGCGCCAGCCTCCAAATCAGCAGCGACGCACCCAGCGCAAGCAGCGGCGCAAAGAACCTCACCCCAAATTCACCCGCTCCTCCAAACAGCATGCCCAGCCTCGCAAACAGCGGCAGCAGCGGCCCGATTTCAAAAAAACTGCCCCACTGACCACGTTTGCCGCAGAAAACCGCCAGTGCCTCCTCCGGCGCGAGTTCCAGCGTCGGCAGCAGCGCCCAGCGCCAGAGCGTGAGCAGGCCCAGGGCGGCAAAGAGAAAGCGCTGGCGCTGCATGATGGTTGAGCGCATTGAATAGAGGACGCCGTCCGCATGTCAAAGTGTCGTCTCCAATCTCCCCCACTCTTATGAAACGTCTCTTCCTGCTCCCGCTGCTTCTCGCCTCCATGCTGCGTGCTGAGGATGCACAGCCGAAAACCGCCGAGGAAATCATTCGCATTGTCCAGAACAGCTATGCCCTGCAAAACTACAAGATGACCGGCGAGCTTCGTGACGACACCTCCGGCCGCTCAGAGCCCCTCACGCTCACCATGCAAAACCGGGTCATGCGCTTCCTCTTCAAAAACGCACCGCCAGAAATCGTCCACCTGGACATGAACACCTCCCCGGCCACGCTGTATCAGGTGCGCGCCGGCGGATCGTCCGTGGTGCCTGACAGCCAGCATGGCAACAAAGTGCGCGGCATGGAGTTCAATTACGAGGATCTCTCCCTCGCCTTCCTCTACTGGCCGCGCCCTCAGCTCATGGGCGAAGACCGTGTCAGCGGCCAGAAATGCTGGATCGTCCGTGTCACCAACCCCAGCAGCCAGGGCCCCTACTACGCCGTGGATCTCTGGGTGCATCAGGGCAGCGGCGGCGCAGCCAAGATGGCGGCCTTTGATCGCACGAGCAAAATCGTCAAACGCTACCAGGTCACCAAGGTGCAGAAAGTGGAAGGCGCCACGACGCTCAAGGAGCTGCGCATCGAGACCTTGAATCCCGCCAACGGCGAAGTCATCGGCCGCACCTACATGAAGCTGGATGATCCAGTGAAGAATAATTAATGCCTCGTCTGTGAAAGGGCGGCTCACACAGATCACTCCCTTCACCCGCACCGCCATGAAGTTCATCTTTCTCGCCACACTGCTGCTCACGCCATGCCTGCGTGCCGCAGGGGCGCAGCCAAAGACCGCCGAGGAAATCATGCTCGATGTGCGCCAGAGCTACGCCGGGCAGAACCAAAAGCTGCAGGGTGAACTTCGTGATGATGCCACCGGCCGCACCGAACCTCTGGAGCTCACCATGGGAAATCAGGTCATGAGCTTCCTGTTCTCCAACCCACCGGCTGAGACCATCCGTGTCGATTTAAACACCTCCCCCGCCAGGCTGTATCAGGTGATCAAGGGCACTTCAAAGCAGGTTCCCTCCAGCCAGCTCGGCAGCAAGGTGCGCGGCATGGATTTGAATTATGAGGATCTCTCCCTCCGCTTCCTCTACTGGCCGCACCCGCAGCTCATGGGCGAGGGCCGCGTCAGCGGACAGAAATGCTGGATCGTGCGCGTCATCAACCCCGGCAGGGAAGGCCCCTACTACGCCGTGGACGTTTGGGTTCATCAGGCCAGCGGTGGCGCGGCCAAAATGGCCGCCTATGACCGCAGCAGCAAGGTCATCAAACGCTATGAAGTCACCAAGATGCAGAAAGTGAATGGCACGAATGCCTTGAAAGAACTACGGGTCGAAACCCTGGATCCCGCCACCGGCAAAGTCCAAGGCCGCACCTACATGAAGATGAACACCCCCGCCAAACCCTGACGCGACGCATGCAACCGCCGCGCAAATTCACGCCCCATCCCTTCGCCTATCACCAGGAGCTGGACGTTCGCATCGAAAGCCTCACCAACGAAGGAGCGGGAGTCGCCCGCGTCGATGGCTGGGTCGTCTTCGTTCCCTTCACGCTCGCCGGAGAGCTGGTGAAGTGCCGCGTCTTCCGCAATCACAAGAACTACAGCGAGGCCGACTTCGTCTCTGTCATCGAGCCCTCACCGAACCGTGTCACACCTCAGTGTCCTTTGTTCAGCCAGTGCGGTGGCTGCCAGTACCAGCACCTCTCCTATGAGGAGCAGTTGCTCTCCAAGCAACGCCAGGTGGCGGAGCTGCTCAAGCACATGGCGAAAATCGAGCACCCCGTGTGCCCGGTGATCCCCTCACCCGTTCAATACGGCTACCGCTCCAAGATCACGCCTCACTTCCAGCGTCCGAAGGAAGGCGGCATCGGTGCCATCGGTTTCCTCCGTGCCCGCACCCGCAATGCCATGGTCGATGTCGAGCAATGCCCCATCGCCATGCCCGAGCTCAACGCGCAGCTCGCCGCCGTGCGCGAGCGCGCCCGTGCAAACTCCGCCGAATTCAAAAACGGCGCCACGCTGCTCATGCGTGCCGCCAGCAACGGCGTCCTCACCCGCCCCGATGAAATTGCCGTCGAAGACGTGGACGGTGTCCGCTTCGAGTTTCAAGCAGGCGACTTCTTCCAGAACAATCCCTTCATCCTGCCCAAGTTCGTCCGCCACGCCATCGACGAAGCCAAAGCCACCGGCGCAAAGCATCTCGTCGATGCCTACTGCGGCAGCGGCCTCTTCGCCATCAGCGCCGCGCGCGACTTCGAAAGTGTCATCGGCGTCGAGATCTCCGAAACCGCCGTCAAAAAAGCCGCGCACAACGCCGAGATCAATTCCCTCACCAACTGCCGCTTCATCGCCGCAGATGCCCAGCACGTGTTCAAAGACGTCCCGCATGCCGGAGCCGACACCGTGGTGATCATCGATCCTCCGCGTGCAGGCAGCAGCCCCGAGTTCCTGCAGCAGCTCTTCGCCTTCAATCCCAAAGGCGTCGTCTACATCTCCTGCAATCCCGCCACGCAGATGCGCGACCTCGTGCTCTTCACCGAGGCCGGATTCAAACTCGGCACCGTGCAGCCCTTCGATCTCTTCCCGCAGACAAAGCACCTCGAATGCGTCATGACGCTGAGCCGCGACTCCAATGATGGGATGGCCAATCCGATGAACAGCGCTTCCGCGTAAACAGCAGTTCGCACAAACTCTCTCAAGCCATGCAAGTCATCGATCCATCCACGGCTGTTCTGTAGTACCGGCTTTAGCCGGAATCCGGTCTGGCTTCAGTATCTCTGACTCCCAAAAACACGAGCGACCTTCCATCCGTAAGCCCTGGACCATGAACCGCTTCGAATTCGCCACCGCCCAGCGCATCATCTTCGGCCGCGGTGTCTTCCGCGAACTCCCCGAACTATGTCGCAGCTTCGGCCAGCGCACCCTCCTCATCACCGGCAGCCGCCCGCAACAATGGGAAGGCCGCCTGCCATACGTCGGCGTTCATTCCACCAGTGGCGAACCCACCGTTGAAGACATCCAAACCGGCGTCGCGCTCGCCAAACAACTCAACGCCGATGTCATCGTCGCCATCGGCGGCGGCAGCGTGGTCGATGCCGGCAAAGCCATCTCAGCCATGAGCACGCAGCCCGGTGGGTTGCTGCGCTACATCGAAGTCATCGGAGAAGGTAGACCGCTTGAGTCAGCCCCCCTGCCCTACATCGCCGTCCCCACCACCGCAGGCACCGGTGCCGAAGCCACGCGCAATGCCGTCATCGCCAGCACCGAGCACCGCATCAAAGCCAGCCTGCGCCACATCTCCATGCTGCCGCGCATCGCCTTGATCGATCCCGAACTCGCCGCCGATGTCCCGCCCTCCGTCACCGCCGCCAGCGGCATGGATGCCCTCACGCAATGCCTCGAAGCTTTCGTCTGCTCCCGCGCCCAGCCCATGACCGACGCCCTCTGCCTCGATGGCATCCAGCGCGCCATTCGTTCCCTCGAACGCGCCTTCCAAAACGGCCACGACCTCGAAGCCCGTGAAGAAATGGCCCTCTGCGCACTCAACAGCGGCATCGCCCTTGCGAATGCCGGCCTCGGTGCCGTCCACGGCTTCGCCGCCCCCATCGGCGGCATGTTTCACGCCCCCCACGGCGCCGTCTGCGCCGCACTCCTCGCCCCCGTCTGGGAAGCCAACTCCACACGTGTGCAAGACCGCACCAAGTTCGCTCAAATCGATTCCATGCTCGGAGGCGATGCCGTGTCCTACCTCCACGCCCTCACCGCACGCCTGCTCATCCCCAAACTCAGCCAGTGGGGCATCGCCGAAACCGATCTCAACGAAATCGCCCACAAAGCAGCAGCCGCCAGCAGCATGAAAGCCAACCCAGTATCACTCACGCATGAGGAGCTGACAGCGATCCTCCGCGCGGCCTTGTGATCACTTGAAATTCGTCTTGAACGTCTCCCTCGGCTTCATCCCAAGAAACTTCACCCTCAGCTCCGGATGCGCTTGCAGATGCCGCGACAGCTCAGGGCAGTTGGTTTCAAAATGCAGGAACTGATTGTCATCGGCAAACACGGCCATGATGTAATACTTGTACTCCTGCCCACCAACGTTGCTGCTGTCACGATCCGAATCATAGCGCGTCGACAATGATTTGAATTCAATGCTGCGACGCGAGCCTTTGGCCACCGCAGGGATTCCCTGCGTCTCTGAAGTCGCAATGATGAGCTCTTCTTGGCCGCGCGCGTATTTGGCCGACGTTTCCATGGTCACCAGCAGGAAGGTGGCTGAAGCCGAGGCCATGGGCTGAGTTTTGGCACTCTCGATGATAATCTCCGGGGTCATTGTCATCGTCATCATATAGGACGATCCTGAGACTGGAGTGTTTCGCTTGCCGACCTTGGCCTGGATATGCAGAGACGGATATTTTTTCTCCATCTTCTCCTTGGCAGCTTTATCCGGCTGCTGCCCCACAACATTCAAACTCACACTAATCAAGCCGATGATGCAGGACCATATGATTTTCTGGTTCATAAGCAGGATAAAACCACGTTTCGCACCCAATCGTCAAGCCCCATGTCGAATCCACGCAGACGAAGGCGCAACCTTCCCGTCCGCTCTGTTCTGCAGCGTGGCGCAACCTTCCCGTCCGCTCTGTTCTGCAGCGTGGCGCGACCGTCCCGGTTGCCCGTCTCAATCCTCTCTCATAGGCAAAAAGAAAGCCGGGGCTGCTTTCGCAAACCCCGGCCCCGCTCGTTGTTGGTTGCGGTAGTTATTTGATGTCGCCGGCGAAGCCAGCGGCATTGAGGGCGGCGGTCAGTTCGGATTTCGTGAACTCGCCTTCGACAGTGAATGAGGTGGCCTTCGCGACGATGTCGCTCTTCGTGATGCCAGGAACAGTCTTCACCGCATTGGCAGCGGCCGTTTCGCACTTCTTGCAGCAGAGGTGCACACCGGAAACAGTGGCCTTGGTCATCTTCGCTTCCGGCTTGGTGCTCGCCGTTGATTTGCTGGCGGTCTTGGAAGGTTCACCACCTTCGATTTTGCCAAAGTATCCTGCAGCAATGATCGCCTCAGCCGCTTTCATCGCATCACCCTTCTTCTTCGATGTGATGGTCACCGTCGTGCTCTTTTCAGGAACATCAATCGTGACACCTTCGCCGATGCTGCCAGCCTTGGTGATGCCCTTGGCGCAGCTGCCGCAGCAGTTGTGCACGCCAGTCATGGTGAGTGTGGTCTCAGCGCGAAGAGATGCAGTGAGAGCGAGGACGGAAAGCAGAGTGATTAATTTCATAAGCGAACTCTAAGACGATACGACAACTCGGTTTATTTGCACAATTTAATTTTTAACGTCGAATCGCTGTCATGAATCCACGCGCCACCGCCGTGTCATGATACTCACCCGGTGTGAATCCCGCTTCATCCAGCAGCTCTGCATACTCGCTCGTGCTGTAGCATTTCCCCTGCGTGGAATGCATCAGCAGGCATGAATACTCCGCCACATGCAGCGGCCCTGTTTTGTCTGCATTGATGAACGCATCATGAATGATGAGCAGCCCGCCAGCCGGCAGCGCCGCATGTGAAACCGCCAGCAGTTTCTTCACTTCCGGCACGCCCCAGTCATGCAGCACGTTGGAAAACAGATGCACATCGCACCCCGCAGGCATGCCATCAAACATGTTGCCCGTCGCCACGCTCACTCGCTCCGCACACCCGCGCTCTTCAATCAATTTGGCCGCGATGCGGTCCACCGGCGCCTGATCAAACGCGACCCCTCTCATATGCTTGTGCTGCGCCGTGATCGCACACGCATACACACCCGACCCCGCGCCAATGTCCAGCACGCAGCTTCGTCCCTTCAGATCCAGCTTCTTCGCCAGCGCCTGCGAAAGCAGCACGCCGCGGCAGTCCATCGCAGCCGTGAACTTCCGCGCAAAGTCCTCCTGCTCCATGGCCTTGTGCCAGTCAAAGGCCGCCTTGTCACCACTCCACCCCGCCGGCTTGTCCGTCCTCAGCACTTCCAAAAAGTCGCGCGCAATCGGGCGATCATGCAGCGAGGCAAAGTAAGGCCTCACCTCCCACACCGGCCCCGCGCACAAAAACTCACGCGCCACCTCCGTCGCCTGAAACACACCGCCCACATTTTCCACCCAGCCATTCGCCGCAAACAACGTCATCATCGTATCCGTCGGACGCTCCGTAAATCCAAAGTGCCCGCAAATGCCCGCCAGCGAAGACGGATTCGCCGACAGCCACGTAAAGAAATCCACACTCAGTGCCGCCGTCACCATATCCGCCCCATACAGGCAGTCGCGGTAGCGGTAAATGCTCGTCGGATCAGTGGCAGGCGCAGAGGTCAGGTCGTGAAACATAAGGCCGCATGATGAAGGCGGCCCCTATGAGCAGCAAAACCTGATTTCACTTTTTCTTCTCCTCTTCTTTGATCGGTCTCGCGATCATTTGTCCCGTGATAAACAGAAGGCGCGACATACCTTCAGTCGGCTGGGCGGCCATGACGAAGGTCTGTCCGTCCCAAGTGCTCAATGCCGTGGAGAAACGTCTTTTCATGTTGGGATCGTTGCTGACCGTGAAATTCAGGGTGCCTCCATCCCCGCCGATCTGCGCCTCCACAGTCATCCCGCTGCCGCCCATGAAGGCGGGCAGCACATACGCCAGCGGCATGGATTCCGGATCGCCTTTCGGCTTCAAGATTTCGAGGTTCAGATGATAGTCTGCCCTCTCGGCCATCCGCTGCAGCACCGTCGCAAACTGATCGTTGGTGAAAACACCAGCCACGGTGAACTGTCGCAGCACATCCTCGGATGGAGCTGACGCCGCAATGGATAACGGCGGCGGGTCCATGGGGGCGGCGGGCTTTTGATCGCTGGGCGGCACAGGAATCCAGTTTCGAGCCAGCTTCAAAAAATCGCCCTTCATCTCTGCGGCATGTACCGTGACGATAACGCTCCTTTTCACCGCAGCCTGATGGAGCTGCCAGACCCAGACATCAATGAGATCCAGCTTGGGCTTGGTGTTGCGCACCGTGAGTTTTCCATCCTTGAGCACCGCCGAGGCGTTCTTTTCAAATGGAATGCCTGCGTCTTGGAGCACCTCCATGGGCGGCTTGTCTTTTGGAAAATTCGGAGGAACCCGGTACACGTGCTGACTCCATTCGTTCTCACTTTTGTCCGGCACATCGATGCCTGCGCTGGAAAACCGCGGCGCGGCGGTCGGTTCAAAACTGGCAGCTTTCTCGCCCGTCGGATTCAGCGCTTCGGCGGTGATGAGCACGGTGACGTTTTTTTTCGGCGTTGCGAGATGCGTCACGAGGGTCTCACCGCTCGCCAGTTCCGCCTGTGCGGACGCTGTGTAAAATTGCACTCGATCCCAAACCGGCTTGTCCCCCTTTTGGGGCAGCCACGGATGCACCCCATCTGGGTCAACGCCCAGCCCCACTTTTGCAGCGACCAGCGCTTTGCCATCCCCCGCCAAATGGGCGGCGATCTCGATGCTCGGCCCGATGAGTTTGAGAGCATTTCCGACAGTCGCGTCTTTTAGCTTCTCAGGAAGCACCTCCTTCACAACTTCGTTGGTGACATCCTGCCCAAACTTGGTCGTAATAGCCGGCAGGGTTGCCAGGTCGATGCCCTTCTTCTGCGACACCTGCCGCCAAAGCTCCCTGGCTTCATCAGGCTTTAAAATGCCTCCATGCACCCCAAAATAGCTGCCCGCTTGAATCAATCTGCACTGAAAATAGACCAGCGGCGTCACCTTGTTAGACTCGTCAACGATGGATTCGATTTGATCGAGTGCCTGCTTATAATGACGCACGATCAGTTGTGCGGTCACAGGGTTGTATTGAGCGCTGGCCCCTTCAGGAAAAGGAATGCCGCGATCCTCCAGCAAATCGCGGGCGGTTTTCCGGGTAATGACATCAGTTGCTGCCGCCTTTCCCGGCGCAAAAGGATCCTCCTGCACCTGCGCCGCCGTCAGAAAATCAGGCCTGACTCTGTATGCCCGCGTGTGCATGGCCCCATCATCCGCCTTGGTCTTCACCGTCACCTGCGCAGCCGCCGTCGCAATCCCAAACGACGCCGCAATCAGCGGAGCCACCACCGCAAACACAAGGCAGCCCAGCACAAACAGCGCCCCAAGCTTCTTCCTCCCCCCCCGAGCCTCCATCAACGCCACCAGCCGTACCTTCAGCCTCTTCGCAGGTCGTGAATAAGCAATGGCCATCACAAACTCTTGCTGCGGCGCAGATCGGTCAGCCCACGTCAGCAGAAAGTCCGCATAGGCCGTATGGTCGCACCCCTCACCCACAGCCGCAGCATCACACATCTCCTCACGCGCCCGGGCATATTCCTCCACGAGCGCATGCACGAAAGGATTCCACCACAGGAAAGCACGCACGATGTTTTGCAGCAGCACCACCACCGTGTCATGCAGGCGCAGATGCTCCCCCTCATGCCGCAGCAGCCACCGCCACTGCCTCGGCGTGAGCTTCCCAAAAGCAGAGACCGGCACCGCGATCACTGGAAAAAACCAGCCCGCCACACAAGGCGTCCCCTCCTGGTCAAAGACACGCACGTGATCTCGCTTCAAGTCCTCCGGCAGTTTGTCGTACTCTATGGACGCAGGCTGCCGCAGCCGCCACGCCCAGCGCTGCACGCGAACACTTTGGTACAATAGACGCGCCCACAAGGCCACAGTCACCAGCCAGAACAACCAGCGCAGCACACTCACCACATCATCCACATCCCAGCCTCGCCTCTCAGCAGCCACCTCCACCTTCGGCACACTCGCTGGCGCCACACTCACCCTCCAGTCCGCCTTGAACGTCTCCTTGATCGGCGTCCATACCGGCACGCTTTCCTCCTTCTTCGGCAGCAGGTCCTGCACCCTGATGTCAAAGGGCGTGTACAGACACATCAGCACCGCCAGATTCGCCAGAATGCAGCGCCGCAGCGCATCGCGAATAACAAAGCGCACCAGAAGCCACGCCGCCGCGCCAATCACAAGACTGTGAACCAAAAAATTCAGCGTGCTGACCGTCTCCGCATTCATGACTCCTCCCCCTTCTTCCCCGTGCTGTTGCGCACATACTTGCGCAGTTCCGCCAGCTCCTCCTCGCTGATGTCACCGCTTTCCACCAGGCAGCGCACCAGCGCCAGATTGCTCCCGCCAAAAAAGCGCTGCTTCAAATCCACCAGCACACTGGTCCGTCCTCGCTGTTCCGGCACCGCCGGCTCATACGCATGACTCCGGCTCGAGTCATCCCGGTTGATCCATCCCTTGGCCTCCAGCCGAGTCAGCTGCGTTTGCAGCGTGTTGCGCGTCACCGGATCGCTTCTCCCCTGATTCACCGCCTCCAGCAGTTCCAGCACGCTGCGCGGATGCTTTTTCCAAAGAATGTCCATCAGCGCCTGCTCGGCGGCGGACAACGGCGGGAGTGATTTTTTAGCCATATTTCGCGAGTTTGCCGACAAATGTCGGATTTGTCGAGCCCAAACTCCGACACCTGTAGGATGTCTGCCCACCGGCAATCCCGTTGATGAATTCCGCCCACGCCGCCCGTTGACTTGCCTCCCATCTCCTGACAGCATCGACCCGCCATGTCCTCTCCCGCACCCAAATTCACCACCACCCACTGGCTCATCATCATCATCGCCAGCATTGGCTTCTTGTTTGACACCTATGAGCTGCTGATGACGCCCCTCGTAGCGGCCCCGGCCATCGCCGAACTCCTCAAGCTCCCGATGAACAACCCCATCGTGACCACCTGGGTGGGCAATCTCCTCTGGATCGCCGCACTCTGCGGTGGCGTGTTTGGCCTGCTCGGCGGCTGGCTGGTCGATAAATTCGGCCGCAAGAAGATCATGGCACTGAGCATCTTCCTCTACTCCTTCTCCCCCTTCTGCGCCGCCTACTCCACTTCGCTGGGCATGTTCGTCTTCTTCCGCAGCACCACCTTCATCGGCGTCTGCGTCGAGTTCGTCGCCGCCATCACTTGGCTCGCGGAAGTCTTCTCGGATAAAAAGCAGAAGGAAAAGTGGATGGGCATCACGCAGGCCTTCGCCTCGCTCGGCGGTGTTTTTGTCACGCTCGTCAGTGTCTGGATCAACAAGCACGGCGTGGATCTCCCGCACATCGGTCTGCCTGCCGGTCTCGGATCAAACGATCCCTCCACCTGGCGCTACCTCCTCATGACGGGCATCCTTCCCGCCATCCCCATCGCACTGCTCCTGCCATTTGTGCCTGAATCCCAGGCCTGGAAGGAAAAGAAAGCCGCAGGCACGCTCAAGCGCCCCAGCTTCGCCGCCCTCTTTGCCCCCGAGCTCCGCCGCGTCACCCTGGTCACAGCCGCCCTGTCCGCCTGCGCCTACGGCATCGCCTTCGGCGCGCTCCAGGTCACCGTGTCACGCGTGACTCCCGGCCTGCCGGAATTGAGAGCGCAGTCCAAGGCCTTGGCACCACTGCGCAAGGCCGGTGAAGACCTCAACAAGCAGCTCAATGCACTCCCTGCCACCGACCCCGCCCGCAAAGAACTCATCGCGCAGATCAAGGCCAACTTCGGCCAGCAAAAGCCCATCAACGATGAAGTGAAAAAGATGGCCGACACCGTGCAGTTCTACCAGGAAATGGGCGGCCTCGTCGGCCGAATCGCTCTGGCCATCCTCCTCATCGTCGGCATCAGCCGCGTGGCCTTGTTAAAGGTCTTCCAGGTCCCCGCGCTCATCATCCTGCCGCTGACTTACTTCTACTTCTTTGAGCAGGGCGGCAACAGCTTCCTCTGGGCCTATGGCGTCTGCGGACTCCTCACCGTCGCTCAGTTCAGCTACTTCGGTGAATACCTGCCCAAGGTGTTCCCGATGCATCTGCGCGGCACCGGCGGCAGCTTCGCCACGAATGTCGGCGGTCGCATGATCGGCACCAGCATGGCCTTCGTCACCACCAATCTCGTCGCCCCCATGCTCGCCGGCAGCGGCCCCATGCTGCCCATGCATGTGGCCAAAGCCGCAGGCATCGTCGCCACCGCCATCGTGGTGCTGAGTTTCCTCATCGGCTTCATGCTGCCAGAACCCAAGGCGGAAGAGGCTTGAGCCGAGAGAGTCTATGTCATGGCGGCGTACTCCTGCCGCCATGATTCGCTCTCTTCTCTCTCTCGCCATCTGCTTCGCCACCTTCACCCTCCACGCGGAGGATCCAAACGACGGCAAGCTGCGCATCATCGTCTTCGGCGCCCATCCCGATGATGCCGAATACAAGACCGCAGGCACAGCCGTGAAATGGGCCCGCCTGGGCCACCACGTAAAACTAGTGTCCGTCACCAATGGCGACATCGGCCACTGGAAAGATGCCGGTGGCCCTCTGGCCCAGCGCCGCGCCGCAGAAGTGGCGGCCTGCGCCAAAAAGCTCGGCGTGACCTCCCAGGTCCTCGACATCCACGACGGCGAACTCCTTCCCTCCCTCGAAAACCGCAAGCTCATCACCCGCGTCATTCGCGAGTGGAAGGCGGACATCGTCATCGCCCACCGCCCTTGGGATTATCATCCGGACCATCGCTATGTCGGCGTGCTGATCCAGGACGCCGCCTTCATGGTCACCGTCCCCTTCATTGTTCCTGACGTGCCGTTTTTGAAAAAGAACCCCGTCTTCCTCTATTCCAGCGACGGCTTTCAAAAGCCCTACCCCTTCACGCCGGACATCGCCGTCAGCGTGGACGATTCATTCGAGCAAAAACTCGACGGCCTCCACGAGCTCACCTCCCAGGCCTACGAAGGCGGCGCCAGCGGCTCCGCCGAATACGTCGCAAAAGACGTCCCACCTGCCGACAATGAAGTCGCCCGCCGCGCCTGGCTCAAACGCCGCTGGGGCGCCCGCCAAAGCAGCGAAGCCGAAAAATACCGCCCCCTCATCATCAAACTCTACGGTGAAGAAAAAGGCAAGGCCGTGAAATACGCCGAGACCTTCGAAGTCTGCGAATACGGCCGCCGCCCCAGCGCCGCCGAGATCAAGCAGCTCTTCCCGTTTTACGATCAGAAGTAATGCCCGCTCACCGAATTTCTGAAATTTCCTTCGCATCGCATTTCCACTGAGTCCCTCTTTAACAAAACCGTTTTCGAACTCATCTCAGCCCTGAAAGGGCTGGGGACTCAGCCCAGGGTCAGCCGCGTGTCCTACGAAGCTCGCAGAGCGAAGGAGGAAGCCTCGGCGAGGCGACCTTGGGTAGTGTCATCAAAAGCCAGGAAGCAAACCCAGCACTCCGCCGCGCTCAGCTTCCACCAGCAGCGTCCACAACAAGCCCCGAAGCATGCCTGCTTCACAGAAATTCCCTTCACTCCCAAATTTACGACGGCGAGCCTGAACGCACGTCATTCATTATCCCTTCCTCTCACTTCAGTGCCTTGAAGCGGACTTGCAGTTTTTTGAGCGCATCCTTGTTGGCGGCGTTTTTGCGTTCCAGTTCACGCAAAAGCGTCGCGGCACGCATTTTGTCACCCGCGTTCATGAGGTCTTCGGCGTGATTGGCCAGATCATTGAGCTGAGGGGTAAGGCCGGTGGTCGCGGCAGTCTGGGATGCCTTGCCTGGATTCCCCCGGGCATGGCCGCCGAAAATGCTGTCGACCGTCAGCCACGTGGCTTCGGAGCCATCCTCAGAAACGGCCAGCCAGAACAAGACATTATTTTCGCCGCCAGCTTCCAAGACTCGGCGGTTGGCCACAACGGCGTCCACCTTCTGCACGATCCACGCATCCTGCTTAGCACCCACCTCAAGCTCCTTCCCGTTCCAGCGCAGCTTGAGTTCGGCTTTCTGATTCCTGCCCACCCAAACGATGTTCTGAATGTCCTGCGGGAAATTTTTCACCGGCTTGATGGCAGTTCCGGCATCGGCTTTCAGCTCCACCATTTCGCTGATGTTGATCGGGGTGATGAGCTTCAAGTCGTCGCTCACAAAATACCATGCGGCCCGGGTATCGCTGAAAACGAGCTGGAACACCCCCACATCCACAAAGGCATGCTCCTTGTACGGATTCTGATTCATGCCATTCCCCGTCACCGGAAAGATGTTTTCACCATCGTAACGCAGATGCCTGAGCGAGTTCGTCCCCCGCAGATCCCAAAGCACATTGGTGATCGAGGTGGCAAATTTTTCCACCTCAGGCCATTCCTTTTGTTGGCCCTGGGCAAGACTGGCGAAAGCGAAGAGAGAAAGAAAAACGGCATGCAGCGGTCTCATGGGGGCCGATTCTGGCATTCCAGACAGCGTCTGGCAATCTCCAAGCCACAGGCGTCTTTTGCAGTCGCAAAGCGAGGAGTGCTCAAGCGAGCCAGCAGCTCTTCCCATTGATGACGCGAAATCAGAAACGGTGAGCGCATGCCTCAAACCTCCTACCGCTTGAGAGGCGCAAAGCGTGCTTTCAATTGTCCCAGCGCTTCTGCGTTACCTGCGCATTTCCGCTCCAGCTCCCGCACCAGCGTTGCTGCAGTCATAGGGTGGTCCGCTTTCATCAGATCCTGGGCGTGATTTGCCAGATCGTTTTGCCGCGGGCTGAGTCCGGGGATTTGGGCGTCAGCGGTTTGCAGTCCTGACCGGTGCCCGCCAAAAACGTCCGTGATTGTCAGCCACCATGCCGTGGATCCATCGGCTGAGAAGACGAGCCAGACCGTCGTCTTGTTGTCGAGTTGAAACTCCAAGGCCCGCCGGTTGGCGATGACCGGCTGCACAAAATTCACCTGCCAGTGCGGGTCTTTGACGCCCACTTCAAGCGTTGTCCCGTTCCAGCGCAGCTTGGCGGGAAGATGGTCACGCTCCCCGACCCAGACCACATTCTTGACGTCCTGCGGGAAATCCTTCACGGGTTTGGCCTGGCCGCTTTTTTCCGGTTTGAAAGTGACCTCTTTGATCACATAGGCCGACATGATTTGCTTCAGATCATCCGTCACCAAATACCAGCCTGACCTCGATTTGCCATAATCGAAGCGAAAGACACCCGCATCGATCAAGGCGTGATCGAATGCGCTCTGCGGCTCTCCATCATTGCTGAGAGACCTGAATTTTTCGCCGTCAAATCGCAGGTGCTTGAGATTCGCGGTGCCGCGCAGATCCCACGTGATGTTCGTGATGTCCGAGGCGAATTTCTGAATCTCCTGGGCAGCCAGAGCACCGGCAAAAGCAACCAGGGCGAGGGACAACGTGATCAACGGCTTCATGCGCTTGAATGATAGCGGTCCGCCATGGATTGGCAATTTCTCAGCGATGTGCGGGATGCATGCCTCTCCCCGGGGGCTTCAAGACCGGCTTTTGCAGTGGCAATGCGCCCGGAAACGGCTATGAACACGGCCCACTCATCCGTACGACCATGCAACCGACGCCCGCAGCCCCAGAACATTCCGAGTCCGAACTCCTCCAATTCCGCCGCGAAAAGCTCGATGGACTGGTGAAGGCCGGACTGGACCCCTTCGGCGGCCGCTTTGACACCACGCATCAGCCCGGCGCTCTGAAAGAGCAGATGAAGTCGAATTTCGAAGAGCTTCAGGTTCAAGTCGCTGGCCGCGTGCTCTCTCGCCGCGAGATGGGCAAGGCCACCTTCTTTGACATCGGCGACATCACCGGCCGCATGCAGTGCTACCTCAGCAAGGGCGACGTGGGCGACGAAGCCTACGTTCAGTTCAATCAGCTCATCGACATCGGCGACTTCGTCGGCGTGGAAGGCTTCACCTTCGTCACCAAGCGCGGCGAAAACTCCATCCACGTCAAGAAGCTCACCCCGCTGTCCAAGGCCCTGCGCCCCCTGCCCGACAAGTGGCACGGCGTGACCGACAAGGAGATCAAGTACCGTCAGCGTTACCTCGACCTCATTTCCAATGACCGCAGCCGCGAGATCTTCGTGACCCGCAGCAAGATGGTCGCGGCCATCCGCAGCTACATGCAGGAGCGCGGCTTCCTCGAAGTCGAAACCCCCATGATGCAGGACGTCCCCGGCGGCGCTGCAGCCAAGCCCTTCGAAACCTTTTTCCACGCACTCAATCAGCAGATGTTTCTGCGCATCGCGCCGGAGCTCTATTTGAAGCGCCTGCTCGTCGCCGGCTTCACGCAGATCTTTGAACTCAACCGCAACTTCCGTAACGAAGGCCTCAGCCGTCGTCACAATCCCGAGTTCACCATGCTCGAGGCCTACTGGGCTTACGCCGACTTCGAGAAGATGGCCGACCTCGTCGAAGGCATGATCTGCCACCTCGCCGAAAACTTCTGCGGCGGTCTCAAGATCGAGCACAAAGACGAAGAAGGCGCCGTCACCAAGTCCATCGACCTCTCCCGTCCATGGAAGCGCACTCGCTACACCGACCTCCTCAAAGGAGTCGATCCAAAGTGGTATGAATACACACCCGAAGAGCGCAAAGCACGCGCCAAGGAGCTCGGCGTTGAGATCGGAGCCAACTTTGAAGATTACGAAGTCACCCAGCACGTCTTCGAGCGCCTCATCGAAGCCAAGCAGTTCGATCCACTCTACGTCACCCACTGCCCGAAGGAACTCGTCCCCCTGGCCAAACAGAACGCCACAGACGACTCCATCGTGGACGTGTACGAACTCATCATCAACGGCCAGGAAATCAGCCCCGGTTACTCCGAACTGAACGACCCCATCGTCCAGCGCGAGCGCCTCGAGCACCAGGCCGGCGAAGAGACCCAGAAGATCGACGAAGAGTTCATCCTCGCCCTCGAACACGGCATGCCCCCCGCCGGCGGCATCGGCATCGGCATCGACCGTCTCATCATGATGCTCACCGGCGCCGAAAGCATCCGCGACGTCATTCTCTTCCCGCAGTTGAAGAGGAAGGATTAAGCATTATTGAAAAGCTTGTGCTGAGTTTCTGGAGTGAGCTGAATGCGCTCACTCCAGTTCGCCACAAACTTCTTGGATCGCAGGTCTCTCTCCGAAAGCCCGTAGGGCTGGCACAATCGTAGCCGTGGGTGCCAACCCACGGAATGCGTCGCCCCCGTCATCCAAATGTCATGGAACCGCGTAGCGGTGACACAAAATGCCGCCACGCCCATCCTACGCTGATCACTTCTTCACCGTCTTGCCAGCATCCAGAAACTCGATCGCCTTCTTCAGCCATTCCGCCTTCGGCGGCTGATGCCCCTGCCCGGGAATATTCATAAGCTCCACAGCTTTGAACCCCTCTTTCTTAAAACCATTCTCAAACACCGCGCTCGTGTTCTTGAGATTGAAATCCTTCTCTCCCGTCACCAGCACATAACGGCACTGGTCCTTCGCCAGCGCAGCGATCTCTTCATGCGGAATGTACCGCGCCTCAAAGACCTCGCTTTTGTCCAGGGTGACGATGTCCGTATAAAAATTCGTGCCCATGAAGGCGATGGTCCCGGTGAACATGTCCGCATACGTCACGCCCAACATGCTGGCCACACGCCCGCCACCCGAGAACCCCGAGACATACACACGCTTGTCGTCGATATCGTAAAGCTCACGCATGTTGTCGTTCGCATCCACGGCCATGCGCATGCGTGCAAAGACTTCGCGGTTGTTGCCGGAATTATGCGCTCCCACAAAGATGAGCTTCTTCTCCGCCAGCACGGCCTCCCATTCAGGCGAGATCGAAGGCGCGGGACTCGGACTCACCCAGATAAAGAGTCCATGCGGATCGCCCTTCTTGTACTTCTTCGGCACGATGATGTCGAACTTCTCCATGCTCACGTCGTAGGGCGGCGGCGTTTCCGCCGCATGCATGCGCATCTTGATCTGCGCATTGTCGGAGACCTGTGGCGAGACTTTGAAGGAAATGGGCGAACGCACACCGGGCTTGATCGCCACATCGGCGGCGAAGCTAAGCGCGGTCAGGAATGGAAGGATCAGATGTAGCCGGGACATGCGCCGATCAAAGCGGCTCCGTTTGCGGCTGTCGATGCTGAAATCATGCAATCTCGCGGCTGTACCAGCCGTTCACGGGCCCATGAAGCACCTGCTCTGCCTCTTCCTCCTCACCCTCTCCCTGCGCGCCGCAGATCGCGCGCCCAACATCGTTTTCATTCTGGCGGATGACCTCGGCTACACGGACGTCGCCTGCTTCGGCTCCAAATACTACGAGACGCCGAACATCGACAAACTGGCTGCCCAGGGCATGAAGCTCACGCGTCACCACCACTGCCAGAACTGCCAGCCCACACGCGCTGCATTGATGAGCGGCCAGTATGCCCCACGCACCGGTGTCTACACCGTGGGCGGCATCGACCGCTTTGGATGGGAGTCTCGCCCATTGCGCCCGGTGGACAACGCACAGCAGCTGCCCCTGGAAAAAATCACCATCGCGCAAACCATGAAGCAGGCCGGTTACGCCACCGGCATGTTCGGCAAATGGCACCTCGGCGAAAAAGACGCTTACCATCCCGGGCAGCGCGGCTTTGACGAGGCCATCGTCACCATGGGCAAGCACTTCGATTTCAAAACTCAGCCACCAGTCGAATACCCCAAAGGCGAATACCTCGCCGACTTCCTCACCGACAAAGCCGTCGATTTCATCCAGCGCCACAAAGACGCGCCCTTCTTCCTCTACCTGCCCCATTTCGGTGTCCATTCCCCGCACGATGCCAAGGATGAAATCACCGCCCGCTTCAAGGACAAGACCCCCGTCGGCGGTCATCACAGCCCGGTCTACGCAGCCATGATCGCCAGCGTGGACGAAAGCGTCGGCCGCGTCATGGCCACGCTCGATGAACTCAAGCTCGCCGACAACACCGTCCTCATTTTCGCCAGCGACAACGGTGGCGTGGGTGGCTACGCCCGCGAAGGCCTCAAAAAAGCCGGCGACATCACCGACAACGCCCCGCTCCGCAGCGGCAAAGGCAGCCTCTACGAAGGCGGCACCCGTGTCCCCTTCATCGTCCGCTGGCCCGGCGTCACCAAACCCGGCTCCAGCAGCGATGTGCCCACCATCCACGTGGATCTATACCCCACCTTCGCCGACATCAGCAAAGCCACACCTCCCGCCAATCAGCCCCTCGATGGCGAGAGCCTCGTCCCACTCTTTCGCGATGCCTCCGCCAACCTGAAGCGCGACGCCATCTACCAGCACTTCCCCGGTTATCTCGGCGCAGGAGAAAACACCTGGCGCACCACTCCCGTCGGTCTCATCGAAGAAGGTGACTGGAAGCTCATGGAGTTCTTCGAAGACGGCCGCCTCGAATTGTACAACCTCAAGGATGACATCGGCGAACAGAAGAACCTCGCCGCCGAGCAGCCCGAAAAAACCAAGGAACTCCACGCCAAAATGATCGCATGGCGCGAGGCCATCAAAGCACCGATGCCCACGAAGAACGACCAGCAGACCACCGCAGCACCCAAGAAAAAGGGCAAAGGCAAAAAGAAGAAAGCGGAGTAACCCCGCTCACTTTTTCCGCGCCAGATACACAAACGCCGGCGGCACATTGCCCCACACGATGCGACTGGTTTCCACGCCATGCGTCATCTCATGCAGCAGCGCACGAAACTGCCTGCCGCCCGGCAGCTTGTGAAATCCCCAGTACGCAAAAGTCGCAAAGCATCCCCCCGGCGCGAGGTGCGGCAGCACATTGTTCAAAATGGCCTCCTGCAAACCGCGCGGAAACGCCGTCCACGGCAGGCCGCTCACGATCGTGTCAAATTTCTCTCCCTCTGGCAGCACCTGGCTGAAATCAAACTCCTGCGCACCGGCGCACTCAAAGCGCATCTTCGGAAACCGTGGCCGCAGTTGCTGCACAAAGCTGTCGATCAGCTCGATGCCCACATAGTCCGCACCATGCGGCATGGCGTCGGCAATGGCTCCGGTAAAAGCACCCGTTCCCGGGCCAAGCTCAAGAATGCGTTTGGACTTCCACACCCCCGCAGACTCCATCATGCGCTCCGCCAGCGCCGTACTTGAGGGCGCCACCGCGCCGATGGTCTTCCAGTTATGGCGCAGTTCTTTGACGAAGGTGACGGCTGACATTGGGGGCCGATGTTAACGAGTACCTGCCATGGCGCGAGAGCTTTTGCAGCAGAATGCCTTCAGCAAAGACAATTATTTTTTGATCTCCGCTGCGATCCGCTTCCGGCACTCTTCTGCAGCTTGAGTGTACGGATGGCGCTCACCCAGGCCTTTTTTAAAGCCCGCCTGCGCGCGCTCCATGAAAACCAGCGCCTCCTTGTGCTTGGCCTGCGCCTCAAGGCACAAAGCCAGATTGAAACAGCTCATGAAAACATCCGCATGCTTGGCTCCCAGCACTTGCTCCCGCAGCGCCAGCACCTTGCGGTGTTCCTGCTCCGCCTCGGCATGGCGCTCCTGCTCCTGCAGCACCGCCGCCAGATTGTTGCAGCTTGCCAGCGTCTTTGGATGCTTCACACCCAGCAGCCGTTCGCGCAGCTCCAGCACCGCCCGGTGTTCCTTCTCGGCCTCCGCATGCCTGCCCATGTCATTCAGCGCCGTCGCCAGGTTGTTGCGGCTGTCCAGCGTGTCCGAATGTTCTTCTCCCAGCACACGCTGCCGCACCTCCAGCACCGCACGATACTCGCGCACCGCTTCCGCATGCCGCCCCTGTTCCTGCAGCGTCATCGCCAGATTGTTCCGGCTCAGCAGCGTGTCCGGGTGCTCCTTGCCCAGCACACGTTGGCGGATCTCCAGCACCACACGGTTTTCTTTTTCCGCCTCGGCATACTTGCCCTCCCCGGCCAGCGTGGCCGCCAGATCGCTCCGGCTCGTCAGCGTGTCCGGATGCTCCTTGCCAAACACCTCCCTGCAGGTGGACACGATCACCCGCAGTTCCGCCTCCGCCTCCACCAGCCGCCCCTGGGCAGACATGGCGGCCGCGCTTTGGTAATGCCGATGAAGAGCGATCAAGCGCCCCTTCTCACTCGCCATCTCCGCCTTCGGCGACTCGGCTCTCAAGCCAGCCCACGCCAGCAGGCAGACAGCTGACATCACCAAGGATAGGCGTATTTCATGCATGGGCGTGTAGGATCATGCGGATGATGGGATGGTGAAGCAAGACTAAAATCCGGTCAGACGGCGCTCTCACATATGAAAATGACTAATGCATACTTTCTAAACTTTGAACGCCTTCCACGCTGCCGCGTCCAATCCCGCCTCAGCTTCGTGCTGAAATTAAGCCCCCTCATCCAACCATGAAATCCCTCTTCACCACCCTCGGTTTCTCCGCCCTCACTCTTTCCACGATCCTGCTGACCCAGTGCGCCGCCCCTCGTGCAGAAATCCGGGCTGAAAATGCTCGCGCCGCCACTCCCACACAGACTGGAAACGTCACGGTGAAAGCTCTGGGAGACACCACCGTTGCCACGCGCAGGCTGATCCATCATCCGCTCACCAACAAGGACATCGGCAAAGTGTACGAGGAAATCACCATCGTGTCCCCCCGCGGCACCTCGGTTGAAGAACGCGTCATCGTGCGCGCCTTGCCAAAGTTGGAGACCAACGTCGTCTCCAAATAACCCGCACCACGGGCCTGTCCCCGCCCCGGGTTAGTTTCCACAGCCGCAGGCTGTTCTCTTGACGTGTGTGGTGCTTTGCAGCGAGACTTCGCACCACACACGCCATGCCTTACCTCCTCGACGCGATCGTCATCCTCGGTTACTTCGCCCTGATCATCGGCATCGGTCTGTCGCAGCGCAGCAAAAGCGACAGCGTGGAAGGCTTCACGCTCGGAGACCGGCAGATTGCCTGGTGGGCCGTCCTCGCCTCCATCCTCGCGGCGGAGATCAGTGCCGGCACCTTCTTCGGCGCTCCGGGCGAAGGCTTTGCACTGCGCAATTTCACCTACATCCAGCTCATTGTCGGTTATCTGCTTGCGCGCGTGGTCGTCAGCGCCGTCTTCATACCTGCCTATTACCGGCACAATGTCGTCAGCATCTATGAATTCCTCGGCCAGCGCTTCGGCCCCCGCACGCGGCGGCTGACGTCCGCCGTGTTTCTCGTCACCCGCACGCTGGCCAGCGGCACACGACTCTGGGTGCCCAGCATGCTGCTGGTTCTGCTGTGGCATCTGCAATATCCCAACGAATTCTTGTCTCCCACCAAGGAGTTCTTCCTCACTGGCGGCGCATTGGTGTTCGTCACACTCGCCACCGCACTCTACACCTCCATCGGCGGCATTCGCGCCGTGATCTGGACGGATGTGATTCAGATCATCGTCCTCATCTGCGCCCTCGGCTTTTCCTTGTTCTATCTGCTCGGCCACATCCCCGGCGGCTGGGCCGGTGCCACCAAACTGCTCACCGGCGACAAAGACCTGCTCTTCTGGGACTGGGGCTTCAAGGAGGGCGCAGGCGTCTGGGGCAACATCAAAGGCATCCTCGAACAGGAGTACACCGTTTGGGCCGCGTTCCTCGGCTCCACCTTCGTCACTCTCGCCACGCACGGCACAGACCAGGACATGGTGCAGCGCATGCTCACCGCCAAAAACAAAAAGCAGAGCGCCGTCGCCACCATCCTCTCCGGCCTGGCAGATGTGCCCATCACGCTCGTCGTTCTCGCCATTGGCATCCTTCTTTGGGTTTACTACCAGCAGAATCCGGACCTCACATTGCCACGCAGTGAATCCGGCATCGTCTCCGCAAACAAGGTCTTCCCCCACTTCATCCTCACCGTCATGCCCGCTGGCATTCGTGGTCTCGTGCTGGCAGGCGTCCTCGCCACCGCCATGGGCTCCCTGAGCACTGCGCTCAATGCCCTCGCCACTAGCTACGTGCGCGATTTCCACTTCCGCTGGTTCGGCGAGCCCGCCACAGACGCAGGCCGCGTGCGCGTGCTGCGCTTTGGCACCGTTCTCTTCGCCGCCCTGCTCATCTCCGTTGCGCTCGGCACCGCCTGGGTCACCGCACATAATCCCACACTCCGCATCCTTCCCATTATCTTGGGCATCTTCGGCTACACCTACGGCTCGCTGCTCGGTGTGTTCATGGTGGGCCTCTTCACCCGCTCCCGTGGCAATGATTTTGGCAATATCCTCGCCATGCTCGCAGGCTTCATCGTCGTCGCCTACCTCAGCGGCCTGGACATCGATGTGCTGAAGCTCTTCAATGCCAAAAGCACCTGGAAACATGCCGACTGGGTGCCCGTCATCGAGTTCCCGTGGCGCATCATGTTTGGCACCGTCGTCACCTTCTGCGTTGCGGTCCTCTTCCGTACCCCCGCCCAGGCGCAGGCAGACATGCGGGCATAAAAAAGCGCGGACCGTTTCCAGTCCGCGCCTTTCTTGATTTTTTGACGATCCCGCCAGCGGCACCGTCTTCCACCACTCTTACGAGTAGCTGGCCTGCTGGCCCTTGATGTCGCGCTTCTTGATCCACGGCATCAGGCTGCGGAGGCGTGCGCCGGTCTTCTCGATCGGGTGCTTCTCGCCGTCTTTGAGCAGCTTGTTGAACTTCTTGTAGCCGGTCTTCGTCTCGCGGATCCACTCCTTGGCAAACTTGCCGGACTGGATGTCCTTGAGGGCTTCCTTCATGCGCTTCTTCACCGACTTGTCGATGATTTTCGGACCGACCTTCACGTCGCCCCACTTGGCGGTTTCGGAAATCGAGAAACGCATGCCGGCGATGCCGGACTCGTTCATCAGATCGACGATGAGCTTCAATTCGTGCAAGCACTCGAAGTAGGCCATCTCAGGAGCGTAGCCGGCTTCCACCAGCACTTCAAAGCCTGCCTGCACCAGCGCGCTGGCGCCGCCGCAAAGCACGGTCTGCTCACCGAAGAGATCGGTTTCGGTTTCTTCCTTGAAGGTGGTCTCGAGGACACCGCCACGGGTGCCGCCGATGCCGTGCGCCCAGGCAAGAGCGATCTTCTTGGCCTGCTTGTCAGCGTTCTGATAGATGGCGATGAGGGCGGGGACGCCTTTGCCTTCGGTGTATTGACGGCGCACGATGTGGCCTGGGCCTTTCGGAGCCACCATGATCACGTTCACGTCCGCAGGAACGGTGATCGTCTTGAAGTGAATGGCGAAGCCGTGGCTGAACAGCAGGGTCTTGCCCTTGGTCAGGAATGGCTTGATGTCCTTGTCGAACACAGCGGCGATTTTCGTGTCCGGCACCGCGACGAAGATCACATCAGCTTTCTTCACGGCTTCAGCGGTGTCATAGACCTTGAGACCCTTTTCTTCAGCCACTGCGCGGCTCTTGCTGCCGGGGTAGAGGCCGATGATCACATTGACGCCGCTCTCTTTAAGGTTCAGAGCGTGGGCGTGGCCTTGGGAGCCGAAGCCGATCACAGCGCAGGTCTTGCCTTTGAGCGGTGCAAGGCTGGCGTCTTTTTCAGTATAGATTTTCGCGGGCATATAAGTTCTGGTTAGAGGGGCGGCGATAGTGCTTCAAGGGGGGGGCGGGGTCAAACGGCTTTTTCCCGCCCCGCCAAGGCCGCCATTGACCGCATGAGGCCACTGGGTAGTCTCCGCGCCTCCAATATGAAACCCACCATCGCCCTGCTCTGCACCGCACTTGCTGCGGTACCACTCATTCACGCTCAAGATGTCAAGCCCGCGCAGCCGGCCGACGCACCCGCAGCCTCCCCCTCCCTCCCCATGGACAAAGTCAGCTACTTCATCGGCAAAAACGTCGGCAATTCCATCCTCAAGCAGCAGGAGAAAATTGACCTCAAGGAATTCACCGAAGGCGTCAAGGACGCTCTCACCTCCAAGAAAAGCTCCAGCTATTCCATGGGCACCGGCCTCGGCCAGCAGTTCGCCAGCGAAGGCATCCCGATCGACATCGAAAAATTCATCGCCGGCATCACCCACACCGTGAAGCCCGGCTCTGACAAGCCCGCCTACACCGAGGAAGAACTCACTTCCGCCATGGCCTCCTTTGAGATCTTCATGAAGGCCAAGGCTGAAGCCAACATGACACCTGAGCAGCGCGCTGAACAAGCCGCTGTGAAGCAGAAAATGGCCGCCGCCAAGGAAGAGGGCGTGAAATTCCTCGCCGAAAATGCCAAGCGCAAAGGCGTCACCACCACCAAGAGCGGCCTCCAGTATGAAATCATCAAGGAAGGCACCGGACCCAAGCCCGCCGTCACCGACACCGTCAGCGTTCACTACCACGGTACCCTCGTGAACGGCACCGTCTTCGACAGCTCCGTCGAGCGCGGCATGCCCGCCACCTTCGGCCTGCAGGAAGTCATCAAAGGCTGGACCGAAGGTCTCCAGCTCATGCCCGTCGGCTCCAAGTGGAAGTTTGTCATCCCCTCCGATCTCGCCTACGGCGACAGCGGCAGCCCAAGCGGCGGCATTGGCCCAGGCGTCCCTCTCATCTTCGAAGTCGAGCTCCTCGGCATCGTGAAGTAATCGCACCCTTCATCATTGAATCACATCAGGGCAGGTCTTCGGACCTGCCCTTTTTCATTGGCAGCGTCCATCGCAAATCTTTTGGACTGCGGTTGCGAAGCGAGGAACAGCCTGTCCTACGTAGCTCGCAGAGCGAAGGAGGAAGCGCCGCTACCGCTTCCGCAGGCCTCTCAACTCACGCCCACCTCTAGACACTCGATAACGGATCACGTGTTTCAGCCGGATTTTGCCACAATACCGCCAGTCCGCCGTTTTGCGCTGTTCGCGGAACCCGCCTGATCGTTTGCGATCTCCACTCCGTATGACTCCTGAGACTCGCCTCAACCATGTCCCCAGCCACACCCTTGCCCTCCGCCTCCTCGACACGCCTGCTGTCCCTCGATGCCCTGCGCGGTTTCGACATGTGCTGGATTCTCGGTCTTTCCACCGTCGTCTCCCAGATCCTCAATCGCGCATTCCCGCAGTCCGATGCCGTCACCACCATCACCACTCAGTTCAAGCATGTGGACTGGGCCGGCTTCCGTTTCTACGACCTCATCTTCCCCCTCTTCCTCTTTCTCGCAGGCGTCTCCCTCGCCATCGCACTGCCACGCCGTCTCGCACGCGAGGGCCGCGTCTCGACCATCCGCCACCTGCTCGCACGCGCCGCCATTCTCGTGGCCCTCGGCGTCATTTTCTCCGGCGGCGTGAAGAACGGCTGGGATCAAATCCGCTGGCTCGGCGTCCTCCAGCGCATCGGCATCGCCTCAGCAGCAGCCGGTTTGCTTTCACTGTTTCTGAAGACCCGCGGCTTGACGGTGGCCGCCGCCATCCTGCTCATCGGCTACTTCCTCCTGCTCCGTTTCGTTCCGGTCCCCGGAGTTGGCGCAGGAAACTTCGCCGAAGGCATGAACCTCACCAACTACCTCGACAGCATCTGGCTTCCAGGCCGCAAGTATGATGGCAATCACGACCCCGAGGGCATCCTCAGCACCCTGCCAGCCATCTCCACAGCACTGCTCGGCCTGCTCGCAGGCAAATGGATCACAGGTGCCTCATCACCCCCGCGCAAGGCAGCCGGGCTCATCGCCGCAGGCCTCATCCTGCTCGCCTTCGGCTGGGCATGGCATCCCTTCTTCCCCGTCATCAAAAAGATCTGGTCTTCCAGCTTCGTGCTCGTCGCCGCCGGTTGGAGCGCCATCCTCCTTGGACTGTTTTACACCCTCGTCGATGTCCTCGGTTTTCGCCGCGGCCTCGCCCCCTTCCTCTGGGTCGGCGCCAACCCCATCGCCCTCTACCTCTGCTCCGGCTTTGGCTTCTTCCGCACCATCAGCGAACGCCTAGCCACCACCCCACCTCCCCCCTACGACTGGCTCCCTTCCGCCCTGACCTTCGCCCTCATGCTCGCCACCGCCCAGTGGCTCCACAAACGGCAGCTCTTCCTCAAAGTCTGAAGTACGACAGACACTCTTGTCTGTCGGTCAGCGCTCTCCAATCACCCCTGACCAACAAAAAATGTCCATCGAACTTCACCAGAGTCCGTTTGATTGAGACTCAAATAACAAGGTTAGTTCTGTGGCAATATAGATGCACTTCACTCGCGTTGATTCTGTCTGGCTCCCGGAGAGCCGAGGCAAAGCGGAGACAGCCGAAGGCAAAGCATGGAAATTAGCCGGTGATGAATCGTAGGATGGGTGTGGCGACAGCCCGCCAGTCCTTGAGCACAGTGAAAACACCCATGCCCTTCATCCTCCGATCCAGTCACCAAAACACGAAGTCAAAGGCTCCATAAATCGCAGGGTTTACGCGGCTCCCCCATCGCCCCGACATACCAATCTCGGAAGCGCGTAGCGCTGGCATAACGGTAGCCGTGGGTGCCAACCCCACGGAATCGCGCCGCCCTCGTCTGTGGAATCCAGTCGAACCGCGTAGCGGTGACACAAACCTCCGCTCCACCCATCGCATTCTCCCCACCATCACCCACCCGCCTGCTTCACCGGCAGCAACAAATGCAGCTCCGCAAAGCCACGATAAAACTCCATCGCCGGCCGTGATGAATCCACCTCATGCTCCTCCGCCATCTGCGCAAACAACCCGCCAATCTGGTCGAGCTTGCTCCTCCAGTTCTCCAGCTTGATCCGCGCACAAGGACCACCCGCCACTTCCATCACCGGCAGCCCCGTCACGCGCTCCTCCAGCTCTCCATCAGACACCAGTCCCGCGAAGTACTCCATCCCAGACTCGGTCCTGCAAATCAGCCCATAGCTCTTCCGCCCCTTCATCGCACGCTTTGATTCAATCTCCTGCCACGCCGCACGAATGCCATCTGGAAAAGTCCGAGACTTCACCGTGATCAGCCGCAGCGGCACCTGTTGGATGACGGTGGATTTCATCGAGGTGTGCTGGTGGAATGGTATCGTTTCACCTCGGGCTCCTCCTTGCCTCGTCCACCGCTTTCAAGCCGCAGCGGCACCGGGCCGTCTTCTTTGACTTGAATCGTGGCATGTTCATGAATCACGCCATTGCCTTTGAGGGTCATCTCCAGGTTCACAGTGAAACCATCCTGCTTGTCATACGCACAAAAGGATTCCCACGAACCCACCTGATCATCACCATTAAACACCAGGAATGGACGGAAACCCATTCCACCTCCAGGTGCCACATCTTGCATCCCCAGCCAGACGCACACCAGTCCATCACCATCGGGGTTCCCACCTTCGTTCCAAAACACAAACCGCCGGATCGCTTTCCCACCCACGCGTGCCATCAGCTCTGTCTTGAAAACAGTGCTGCTACCTTTGGCGAGCCACTTCAATCCGACAGGCTGCCCGGCATCATCATATTGCACCTCGGGGTAACGGTCTGTTTGATGAAGATCGCTGGCAATCACATCGCGGGTCAGAAAGACCACATCCGACCCCATGGTGACACACTTCCCGCCCAAATCAGCCGAAGGAAGAATGTTGAGCATCAGACCAAGAAGACACGGCATGAGGAACTTCATGCAGGCATGTTAAACGGCAAACTCGTTTGATGGCAAGGCTATGAGCCAGACTTTATTGGCAGAGCGCGCCGGGAAACGCGTCAGCGTTCTGGCGGAGAGGGTTCGTCCCGCTCCCGCACCGCCCACCGCTCCCGCACATCCTCAAACACGCCTTCAGTCTGGGGGATCAAGATATCCCCCACCGTCGCTGGCCCTAAGCTCGCCTTCCAATTTCAACCATCACTTCCCGCTCGCCCACTTCACCGCATTCGTCAGAATCTGCTGATACGGCTTCAGATCATGCACCCGCGCATCATGCCCCAGCGCGATGCCAACCACCTTCGCCTTCGCATGCTCGGTGATCCACACGCTCGGATGCCCCGCCTTGTACTTCTCGCTCGGGCTCGTCTCAGCCAGCACGGTGATCTTCGCCGTGCCCGCAGGAATTTTCTCCGGCTCCGCATTCACATAGTACAGCTCGTCTTCCACCGTGAAGCTCGCTGGCACCCCCGCCATGATCGGATGATCCGCCTTCACCGCCTTCACATCAAACGGATGAATCCGGTCATGCCCCCGCGCACCACCACCCACGATCTGCGCATTCAGCTCAGGCCATCCGCCAAACCCATACCACGTGCCAGGATGCAGCATGATGATCCCCTTGCCCGCAGCCGCGAAATCAAACAGCGCCTTCCGATACACCGCCGTGTCAAAAAACTTCCGGTTCACGCTGATCACCGCCACATCCGCATTCGCAAGCTCAGCCGCAGCCTGATCGCGGTCCTCCGTATAATGCACCGTAAACCCAGCCGCCTTCAGCGTCGCCACATCCGTCTCACCAAAGAACTTCGCGAAGTTGTGCGATGAACCACCACCAATGACCAGCACCTTCGTCTTCCCAGCCTCCCACTGCACCGGCGTCGCAGCCACCAGCGGCCCATCACCCTTGCCACCTTCTTTGGGCCCGCCTTCCGGCGTAGCACGAACGTCCACGTTCGTTTTCGGCTTGGCCGCCGCCCTTCCCAGTTTCGCAGGTTCCGCGCTCGCCGTGATCGCCACCGTGCAAGGCGTGACAATGCTGCCGCTCGTCTCCAGCGTGATCTTCTTCAGCGCGCCCTTCTTCTTCAAGTTGATTGCGAAATAACGCAGCTGTCCGCGCCGGGTAAAGTCGCCCGCATCATCACTCAGCGGCACCTCGGCCTTGCCGATGTAGTCGGCGAAGTGCTCTCCGTTTTTGAGCACGATGCTCTCCTTGTCGCCGTCAGCGAATTCAACCTGCACCGTCATCGCGGGCTGCCCGAGAGCTTTGTCCCCGCCGAAAGGCCAGCCCCAGCCAGCGACCCCGCCAAGGAAGTGCAGGCTTGCGGCAGTCGCACTCGTGGCGATCTCGACCTTCTCAGGGAAATTCTCCGCCACCGTGCCTTTGCCACCACCTTTGAGCGCGATCAGGCTCGCGCCAGTCTGCGATTTCTCAGGATCCATCACGAAAAACGGCACACCATTCACAGTGACATTTCCAAACTTGTGCAGCGTCACCGTCTGATCCTTCGCATCTTCCTTCGCGAAGATGCCGGCACGGCTGTCAGCGTTGTAGGCAGTGCGCAGATCAATCACACGGAACTTCTGCTCCCCACCGCAGATGAAAGCCAGAATGTCCCTCAGCGTCTCAGCACCCAGCGCATCCAATCCTTCCGGCATCAGACTCCGCCGTGTATTCTCGCGTGTGACGATGTCATCCTTCTTGATTTCAAAATCACCCACCTGATTGCGCAGCGTCAGGCTCGCCTGATTTTCCGTGATGATCACCCCCGCCTGAGTCTCACCCTTCTTCGTGGTGATGTTCCAGGCCCAGAAGCTCGGATCCACCTCACGGTTCGGATCCACAATATGCACCAGCAGTTCCGCCGGACCATGCGCCCCCATGCCCGTGAGCTGCGGCCCCACATCACGCAGCCCCAGATCACCCAGCTTATGACAAACAGCACAGGCCGCAGCAAACATCGCCTTGCCCTTGACCGCATCGCCCGGCTTCTCCACCTCCGGCGTCAGCTGCGCCAGCAGCTCGTTCTTCGCCTTCGCATTCGGGTTCAGCTTGTCGATCATCGCATTCGCCTGCTTCGCCACCTGCTTGTTCGGATGCGTCCGCAGCCGCGCAATATTCCCCGGCCCAATCTCCTTCGGATCAATCTTCCCATTCTGGATAGCAGCCAGCAGCGCCAGCGCAGCCTCCGGCCTCTTCAAAATCGCATCAAACGCTTGGGTACGTAGTTCGGGCTTCAGCCCGTTCAGGTTCCCCACAAGAGCCGTAACACTCCCCTTCTCATCCATCGCCGCAATAATCGCCCCCTGCAGTTCCACTGGCACATCAGTCTTCGCCAAAGCCCCCACAACCAAAGCACTCGCCTCACCACCGATGCCGATCAGCGCCTTGGCAGACGTAATGCGCTCACCCATAGCCGCAGCCTTGTCCTCCAGCTTCCCCGTCAGTCGGGCAATCTGCCCCTTCACCTCCGCCGCCAGCACACCCGCCTTGTCCCACTTCACCACCAGCGGCAACGCAGCCGCCGCCAGCGCAGGCTGCGCCAGAAGCTTCTTCAAAGAAGCCGTCAGCTCCGGCGTAAGCGCAGGCCCATCATTCAACTGCTGGGTGATGCCCTGCAGGATGACAATTTTCAGCGCATCGGCTTTGGCATCCGCATTGGCACAGGCACTGATAAGTTTGTCAGCACCAGCTGGCAAAGCCGCTGGAAGCAATGCCGCCACGAAAGCTTCTGCCCCACCATGGGCGAGCGCGGCTTCAATGCTTGGCTGCGCTTGATCAGCACAGGCGGCAATCAGCGCCGAACGGCTCCAGTCCTCCTTGGCAGCCGCGTAGTCCTTCAGAACCTGCTCGCGCCCCGCATCGGTCTGCACGGCTTTCTCAGCAGCTTCGTAGGCTTTGAGGGCATCGCTGCCCATGCTTGCATTGAGGTTTTCGCCCTTCTTCGCCACCTTCGTCGCCTGCTTGTGCTGCACCTTCCAGATGCGGCCAAAATAATGGTCACGGTCAGGACGCACCGCCGCATTGGCCGGACCATGAATCGGCCCGCGCGTGTCATTATGAATCACCGCCTGATTATAAAAATCCACCACATACAGCGCCCCATCCGGCCCCACACGGTTCTCAATCGGACGGAACCACAAATCCTTGCTGCGAATAAACTCCGTCTTCTCACGCCCCGCCTCACGATGCGCCTTGTAGGTCACCCCGTCTTTCTCCACAAAGAAATGACTCACGATGTTCAGCGTCGGCTCGGTGGTGAAGTAGCTGTAGTTCCACTTCGACGGCCACGCGCCACCTTCATAAATGGCACATCCAGCCGCAGCCGTATAGCTCCCCACCTGATCGATCTGCACATACGCCTGCTCCGGCCATGACATCAGCGGATACGTCGGCTCCTTCGGCAGCATCCCATTCGTGCCCATCACCCCGGGCAGCTTGCCCTTCGCCAGCACATACTCAGGCAGCACCACATGCAGGAAATGATTCCCGCTCGTCGGCTGCGTGAAAAACACCTGCCCGTCCGAAGTGATGTCCAGCCCCCAGGTATTCCCACCGCGCGAAGCATACTGCTCAAACGCGCTGCCATCCGGCTTGAACCTCACCACACCGCTGCCGTCCGTCCCAAAATCCTGCTTCCCATCCGGCGAGGTCACATGCCCGGAGCTGTACCCATGCGTGGCATACACCCAGCCATCCAGCCCCCAGCGCAGATTGTTGATCACCGCATGCGTGTCACCAGTACCCAGCCCCGTATAAAGCTTCGTGCGCTTGTCAGCGGTCTCGTCTCCATCCGTGTCTTCGAGATACCAGATGTCCGGCGCAGCACAGGCGATGACGCCCTTCTTGTAGAAGCAGAAGCTTGTGACGAGTTCCAGCTTGTCCGCAAACACATGCTTCTTGTCCATCACCCCGTCGCCGTTCGTGTCAGACAAAATCGAAATCCGGTCGATCGGATCACGATCATACTTGGTCGTCCATGAGCCGCTGTCCTTCCACTTCTCCACATTCAGCTCACGCCGCCCGTTCGGATACTCCGGCGTCTCACAGACCCACAGCCGCCCCTTCTCGTCCCAGTCCACATTCATGACCTTGTTGATCAGCGGCTCGCTGGCCACCAGCGAGATGTCGAACTCCGGATGCACCTCCAGCTTCTCCGCCGCCTTTTCCGGCCGCGTGGGTCCACCTTCCACATACCGCAGATTGTCCCCCAGCTCCTCCGGCTTGCACAGCTCATCCACATTCTCCCTCTTCCCCGCCCACGCGATCCCCCTCAGCAGCAGCGCACGGAAATTCGGCCGGCTGAAGTTCGCATAGTAGTGCCCCGGAATGCTGACAAAAGACCGGTAGTTGTCCTTCTCATAAGTCCAGACCTGCGGCTGAATGTCATAGATACTGACCTCCTTGCCCCCCTTGGTAATTTCCGCCGCCCGCTTCGCCGCCTTCTCATTGCGGGTCCCCGCCGGTTTTGGGGTGTAGGCTCCGGCCAGAATCCGGCACTCAGGCAATACATCCATGTCGTAGTAAATTTCGTCATCCATTGCGAAATTCGACACATCTTTCGTGATTTTGTCCGACCTGTCGGTGAAATACAAATGCATCGGCCCCTCCCGCCATTTCGTCTGCCCATGGTGCCAGGACCCGCCAATGATGCCCTTGAACCAGTCATGATCCTTGGAAACCGAGGCCGCGTGGATCGTCACAATGCCGCCTCCCCGCTGCAAATACTCCATCAAGTCCTTCCGTTCCTGCCCGATCTTGATGTCCCCACCGCTGTCCAGGTGCAGAATCAGGACATCCGTTGCAGCCAGCTGCTCCTTGGTCGGGAAAGCATCCCCGCCCGTCGCCTTCGCCCCCCGCTCATTCAGCAGCGGCACCCAGTCCCGCAGGAAGGAGGGATGATCATGCGCTCCCGGGCCGTGGGACTTCGGACCCGACCGGATGAAAACGCGCAGCGGCTCCGCCGCGAAGGACGAGTGCGGAACAACGCAAGACGCAGCAAGTGCGAGACAGAAAAGGAAACGTTTCATGGTTGGTTCGATGGTAGGCAGAACCAACGCATGATGTGAAGCCCGTTTTCGCACGGCACACTATCGGAAATGCACATGCCATCCCCGCCTGAAAAGACAAAGGGCACGACTCGCGTCGTGCCCTTGGTCTGAAATTCAAAGCAATCCGCCGCTTACTTCGGCTGTGCTGCGGGCGCAGGAGCCGGTGTCGGCGCTGGTGTTGCCGCAGGAGCCGGAGCTGCCGTAGGTGCAGGTGTCGCGGCTGGCGCGGGTGCAGCGGCCTTGGGTGCTTCAGGAGCCTTGGCCGGCTCTGTCTTGGCAGGAGCAGGCGCAGGAGCGTCGTTCTTCGCTTCAGCCTTCGGAGCCTCAGCTGCCTTGGCAGGTTCGCCCGGCTTGGCCGCATCCTTTTTCACGGCTTCCTGGATTTTCTCCAGAATCTTGGCCTTGGCCTGCTCTTCAGCCGTTGGGGCGGCTGCGGCCGCCGGGGCTGCTGCCGCAGGCTTGGCATCGCCATAGATAGTCGGGGCCTTGCTGCCGGTCTGGTGACGGCTCACAAGCACGGCCAGGAGGATGGTGATGGCAAAAAGGAAGATGGCCAGATAGACCGTGAACTTCTGCAGCACGTTCGTGGTCTGTGCGCCCCAGACCTGGCTGGCGGCGGCGTCGCCGAAGGAGGCACCGAGGCCTTCCTGACGGGGGCGCTGCATAAGCACGACGAGAATGAGCAGAAGGCAGACGATGACTTCGACTACGGTAAGAATTCCAATGAAGATGTCCATAAAAGGGGCGCGAATATGGGGGGACTTCCCAGCTTGGCAAGGGGGAGTTCCAGTTGAGCAGCCCGATTCACTCCACTGTCCAGGGCCAGTCAGGGCGTTTTCCACTCCTTTACAGTGCGTTTACAGACGCCAGCCGCCGCCTAAACCACCATGGTGGCATGAAGACGATTCTTTATGCTTTTTTCATCGCCACGCCCCTGATTGCGCAGGATTTCCGCCAGCGGGCCTGGATTTCTCCCAGTTCGCGCATCATTCACTCACAACCGGTGCAGGTGACCCAGGTCGATGCCCACATCGACATCGCGGATCAAATCGCCACAACCACCCTCGACATCGCCCTGCGTAATCCGACCGCCCGTCCGCAGGAGTCCGAACTGCTCGTCCCGGTGCCGAGCGGAGCGGTGCTGAAGGCCTTCGCCTTTGAGGGCGGCAATTCCGAGGGAACGGCCAAATTGCTGCCGCGTGATGAAGCTCGACGCATCTACGACACTATCGTTGCACAGACGCGCGATCCGGCGCTGCTGGAGTTTGTCGGTAACGCGGTCGTGAAATCGAGCGTGTTCCCCGTCCCGGCCAATGGCACGCAAAAAGTGCGGGTAACCTATGAGCAACTGCTCGAAGCCGATGGTGCACGGCTCGATTATATCCTGCCGCGCTCGGAAGCAGTGGAATATTCAGTGCCGTGGAAGCTCTCCATGCGCGTCAAATCCACGTCACGCATCGCCTCGCTGTATTCTGCAAGCCACGAGATCTCGGCCAAACAGCCGGATGGCAACACCGCCACCCTCTCCTGCGAGACCAGGGACCCAGGAGCTTTCCGGGTGTCTCTGCTACGCGAAACCAAAGATGAAATGACCGCCTCGCTGCTGGCCTATCCAGATCCGAAGATTGGCGGCGGCTATTTCCTCGTAATGATCGCCCCGCCCAAGCCCAAGGCAGATGCGAAACCCATCCTGCGCGAGGTCACCCTCGTCATCGACCGCAGCGGCAGCATGGCCGGCCCCAAGCTCGATCAGGTCAAAGCTGCCGCCTTGCAGGTGATCGAAGGCCTGAACGACGGCGAGGGCTTCAACCTCATCGTTTATAATGAGGCAGTTGAGATGTTTGCAGCTCAGCCGGTGATCAAAAATACCGAGACCACCAAGCAGGCCCGCGACTACATCAGTGCGCTGCGGGTGAGCGGCGGCACGAACATCCATGACTCCGTCGTCGAGGCGCTGCGCCAGAAGCCGCTCGAAGGCATGCTGCCCATCGTCCTTTTCCTCACCGACGGCCTGCCCACCATCGGCCAGACCTCGGAGAAGGCGATCCGTGAGGCGGTGGCCAAGGGGAATCCGCAACAGCGCCGCGTCTTCACCTTCGGCGTCGGAGTGGATGTGAACACACCGCTGCTTTCCCGCATCGCCCGCGATACCCGAGGCAGCGCGGAGTTTGTGCTGCCGAAGGAGGATGTGGAGGTCAAAGTAGGCCGTGTTTTTGACCGTCTGCGTGGACCGCTGCTCACGAAACCGGTAGTGCGGGTGGATGATCCAAGCCGTGTGAGCGATCTCATCCCCTCTCCCCTGCCCGATGTGTTTGAAGGGGAGCAGATTCTCCTGTCCGGCACCTACCGTGGTGAAGCACCGCTGCATTTCCAGCTCACCGGCGCCGCCGCCGGGGGAGAACGAAAATTCGATTTCACCTTCAATCTCGACAAGGCCAGCACCGCAAACGCCTTTGTGGCCCGGCTTTGGGCCAGCAACAAAATCGCGGTGCTCAGCGAGGCGATCCGTGACCTGGGTGCCGATGGTGCAACGGGTGGAACCACGGAGCTGGTGAATGAAATCGTGCGCCTTTCAACGCAGTTCGGCATTCTCACGGAATACACCGCCTTCCTGGCCGAAGAAGGCACCTCGCTCGCCGCAGCGCCTGCCAATGCCATCAAAACCGCCGACAATTACAGCGACCGGGCGATGAAGATGCGCAGTGGTGTCGGCTCCGTCTCTCAGGAAGGCAATTTGACCAAAGCCGCCAGTTCCAAGCAGCTCAACGTCCGCAATCGTTTCCTCGATGACAAGATGCAGGCCATTGAGATCACCAGCGTGCAACAGTGCCAGGCCGGTGCCCTCTTTAACAAAGGCAACCGCTGGACCGACGCCAGCGCCGCCAAGGCTGAACGTGCACCCGACCGCACCATCGAGATCGGCAGCCCTGAGTTTGGCCGCCTGGTCGATGAACTCGCCGCCGACAACCGCCAGAGCCTGCTGGCCCTGCGTGGGGAGCTGCTGCTGCAGCATCGCGGCCAGCTCGTCCTCATCCGCTGAAATTTCTCCCGTCAACTCATCCACAAACACATCCATGAAAACGCAATCCATCCTCATCGCCACGGCCTTGTCCGCATGCCTCGCCATTGCCAAAGAGGCTCAACCGCCCGCCCCCGTGGCGGAGATCACCAAGGTCGAAACAACCGCCGCTGACACCCCTCTGGTGCAAATCGCCGTGCTGCTGGACACCAGCGGCAGCATGAGCGGCCTGATCGAACAGGCGAAGACCCAGCTCTGGAAGATGGTGAACGAATTCATCACCGCGAAGCAGGACGGTAAAACGCCCATCGTGCAGGTGGCGCTGTATGAATATGGCAAATCATCGCTGCGGGCGGAAGAGAACTGGATCCGTCAGATCCAGCCACTGACCCGTGATCTGGACAAAGTGTCTGAAGAACTCTTCGCCCTGACGACAAACGGTGGTGACGAATACTGCGGCGCGGTGATTGAGCGGGCGACGAAAGATCTCGCCTGGGATGCGAATTCAAAGGTATACAAGGCGATCTTCATCGCCGGCAACGAACCTTTCACCCAGGGTCCCATCGATTCCAAAAAAAGCTGCCAGAACGCCATCGCGAAGGGCATTATTGTGAACACGATCCATTGCGGCAGCGAGTCCCAGGGCATCGCCGAGCATTGGAACCAGGGTGCGCTGCTAGCGGACGGCAAATACCTCGTGATCGACCAGAACCAGGCCATCGTTCACATCGAAGCACCGCAGGACAAGGAGATCGTGAAGCTCAACGAAGAGCTGAACAAAACTTACATCAACTACGGCAAAGAGGCACCGATGGCCAAGGCCCGGCAACTCGCCCAAGACAGCAACGCCGCCGCCAAGGCCGAATCCGGCGCCCAGGTCCAGCGCATCGTCAGCAAAGCCAGCGCAAACTACTGCAACACCGGCTGGGATTTGGTGGATGCCTGCAAGCAAAAGGACTTCGACATCACGAAGATCAAGGAGGCCGACCTGCCGGAGGAGATGAAGAAGATGAGCGTCGAAGAGCGCAAAACCTACCTGGAAAAGAAAATGGCGGAACGTGAGGGAATCCAAAAGCAGGTGCTGGCACTGAACAAGGAACGCGAGGCCTACGTGGCAACGCAGCGCAAAGAGTCCGCCAAGGCCGACACGCTCGACACCGCCATGACCAAGGCCCTGCGGTCCCAGGCGGAGAAAAAAGGCATCGCGTGGGAGAAATGAACCTTTAAACTTCGCCATGCCCGCCACCATCCTTGTTGTTGAAGACGACGCCGCGATCCGTCGCGGCGTCCTGGATGCGCTCAAGTTCGCCGGTCATACGACACTGGAGGCAACCGATGGTGAGAAGGGCATGAAGCTGGCCCTGAGTTCGACCTTCGACCTCATGCTGCTGGATCTGGTGCTGCCCCATGCGAGCGGCTTTGACATCCTGAAAGCCCTGCGCCGCGAACGGCCCGGCACACCGGTGATCATCCTCTCCGCCCGTGGTGAAGAAAATGACCGTGTGCGCGGCCTGCGGCTGGGTGCGGATGATTATGTGGTGAAGCCGTTCAGCGTGCGCGAACTGCTCGCCCGCGTGGAGGCGGTGCTGCGCCGTGCGCCCGAGCGCCAGCCCGTGAGTGAAACGCTCACTCTCACCGCAGCGACGATCGATTTCGGGCAAAGCGTGGCCCGTTTTGAGAATGGCGAGAGTGCCGAACTCTCCGAACGCGAGCGTGATGTGCTGCGCTATCTTGCGCTCAATCGCGGCAGGCCCGTTTCACGGGAGGAGCTGCTGCAGCGTGTCTGGCACATCGAGAACCAGCAGACCGAAACACGCACTGTGGACATGCACATTGCAAATCTACGCCACAAACTGCGAGATGATGCAGAGTCGCCACGTGTGATCGTCACCATACGCGGCAAAGGCTACCAACTCACCTGATTCCCCCATGCGCAAACCGCTTCACATCTGGATCACCTTCATCGCCTGCCTCGGGCTGCTGCTCGCGGCGATGGCGTGGGTGAGCTGGCACACGCTGGCTCTGGAGCGTGAGCGTGAAACGGCGGCGCGGGAGGCTGACCAGCAGGAGCGCGTTCGGCTGGCGCTGTGGCGGCTCGATTTCCAGGCGAGCGCGCTCATGATCCGAGAAAATGCACGGCCGCCCTATGATTTCCGGCCGTTTCATTCGCCGGAAGGTCTGATCAACAAAGCGTACGACAATGTGGCGAAGGGGGAGGTGCTGGTGCCATCGCCGCTACTCGCGGAAGTGCCGGAGCATGTGCTGCTGTATTTTCAGATGGACACGCGCGGCCAGGTTCTGTCCCCGCAGGTGCCGCAAAACAACGAGCGTACCCTGGCACTGGCGCAGTTCATCAATGCGGATGACCTGACTCGCAGCGAGCAACGCTTGAGCGGATTGCGCGAACTGCTCGCCAAGCCGGTGCAGGTGATCACGCCGCCGCAACAACGCGAGTCCTCGGCCTGGAACAACGGACGTGCGCCCCCCATGGCCCCAGCCGCGGCAACCCCGCTCAACCGCCAGCTGCTTGCCGAAATGGCCTGCGTGGCCCGCTTTGACATTGATGATTCCAAGACGGCTGAAGCCAATGATGCCAATCTTCCACGCAACCCGGCCTGGAACACCCAGCAGGGCCAGGTGGCGTCCCAGCAGTTGATGCTGAACAGCACGGAAAACTATTCGCGTAATCGTGCCGTCAACCTGCAGGCCGAAGAGGCGATCAAGCAGCAGCCGCAGATCAAGATGAAGCAAGGTGCCGGCGCCCTGGTTCTTACCAACGAAAAGGCGGCCGAGCCCAAGCCCGCAACGGGGAAGGCTTTCAAAAAAGAATTCGCGAAGCCGGCAAGCAGCAGCAATGGATCCAGCCTCGTCGCTTCCGCAGAACCGGCAGCAAAGGCGATGGATGACAAACAAATGGCGGCTCCAGCGCCTATGCCTTTGAAGCCGAAGCAAGATGATGCCGCCCGAGCTTTGGGCCATGAGTCCTCCGCCACACCCGCTGCTCCAGGCGTTCCTTCCGCTGTGCAGCCGCCACTCAAAAACGCCCCAGCCGCGAACAGTTCGCGTCCCTTTCAAGGTGTGTGGATCGGCAGCAACCTCATGCTGACCCGCGAAGCCTTCGTGGATGGTGTGCGCATGGTGCAGGGCGTGTGGCTGGACTGGCCTGCGCTGCGCGAAGCCCTGCTGCGGGAGATCACCGATCTGTTTCCAGACGCGAAGCTGGAGCCAGCCGCGAACGCCACCGCAGGCACACGGCCGAATGACGATCCGCTGCGCTTTGCCGCACTGCCGGTGCGTCTGGTGCCAGGAGCCATCCAGCTGCCACCGCTGCCGTTCTGGACGCCGCTGCGCAGGTCTCTGGGCATTGCTCTCGCATGTGTCCTGCTCGCGGCGGCAGCGGTGGGACTGGTACTGTTTGGCACGGTGGCGCTGAGCGAGCGCCGCGCGGATTTCGTTTCCGCCGTGACGCATGAGCTGCGCACGCCGCTGACGACGTTTCGCCTCTACTCCGAGATGCTGGCAGACGGCATGGTGACCGATGAAACGCAGCGGAAGACCTACCTCGACACCTTGACCGGAGAAGCGAGCCGGCTGAGCCATCTCGTCGAAAACGTGCTCGCTTATGCCCGGCTTGAGCGTGGCAGTGCGAAGGCACGAGCCGAAAACATCACGATTGGCGAGCTGCTGGACCGCATCCTGCCGCGGCTGCAGCAGCGTGCCGATGACTGCGGCATGACGGTGCAGGTGCAAGCCACGGAAACGGACCGCAAAACCGAGCTGCATGTGGACGCGGCGGCGGTGGAGCAGATCCTTTTCAACCTCGTGGACAACGCCTGCAAATACGCCGCTCCGCGTGCGGCGCAGCCGGTGATCCATGTGGAGGCGGACACGAGTGGCAAGTTTGCCATGCTGCGCGTGCGCGACCACGGCGGCGGCATCTCCCGCAGCGAGCAGCGGCGGATTTTCCACCCCTTTCACAAAAGCGCCGATCAGGCGGCGCATTCGGCACCCGGCGTCGGGCTGGGACTCGCCCTGTGCCGCAGGCTGGCCACCGCGCTGGGCGGCGCGATCACGCTGGATGCCACGCACAAAGAGGGTGCGTGTTTCATGCTGCGCCTGCCGAAGTAGTCAGCTCTCTCCCGCGAGTGTGACAGCCCCCGTGAGGATGACATTGCCGGCATCATCACGGATTTCGCCGCTGACCTGTCCGAGATTGCCGAGCATGCCCTGCAGCGCGCCACTGAGGTGAAGCGACTGGCCGGGTGTGATGCTGCCGAGGATTTTGATCTGGCGCACTGCCGTGAGGCGCATGTTTTTGAGCGGGGCTTCGCCAGGGCGGGTTTGAATGAGAATGCCGCCGAGCTGGGCCAGCGCCTCGATCATCAGCACGCCGGGCATGAGCGGGGAACCGGGGAAATGGCCACGGAGAAACTCCTCATCACCCTTGAGCTTCCACACCGCTGTGGCGGAGGTGCCGGGAATCAGCTCTACAAGCTCGTCAATAAAACAAAACTCAGAACCGTGCGGAAGGGAGGAAAGCGCTTGAATTAGGTCGGCAGAAGATGGCATGCTGCGGTCTTATTCACGATTCACTCACAGAGCAAACACCAAGATGCGCTCCTGCGCCGACGTTCTGCCGTGTGCTCATCCATGTGTGGCATGTCGTCGTGCTGCTGCTGAGCATGATCTACTGGGCCATCGGGGGCTTGTTGTTTGTGCTGGCCGGTGCTGTGCTGGTGCCGGTTCTGCCCGTGGAAAAATCCCGCTCCCTGGGCCAGTGGCTGCTGAGTGTGGCCTTTCGCCTTTTCCTCACCTTCCTGCGCGTGTGCGGTGTGTATGAGTGCGAATACATCGGTTTTGATGCGCTGAAGGATGTCAAAGGGGGGCTGATTATTGCACCTAATCATCCGGCGCTTTGGGATGCCGTTTTCATACTGTCCAAAATCCACGGGCTGCGCTGCATTTTGAAGGCGTCGTTGATGCACAATCCGTTTCTACGTGGTGCAGCCAAACTGGCGGGCTTTATCCCGAACAAGCCCGCGCATAAAATGCTGCAGAATTCCATCGAAGCGCTGCGCCAGGGCGACCGGCTGCTGTTTTTCCCGGAGGGAACGCGCACGCGGAAGCTGGAAAACTGCATCAACACGCTTCAGGGCGGCCTGGGCATCATCGCCACGCAGTCGAGCGCTCCGGTGTGGCCGGTGTTCATCGAAACCAACAGCGACTACCTTTCCAAGGGCTGGCCGCTGTGGCATCTGCCAGATAAAAAGATCCGCATGCGCATCACGCTGGGAGAGCCACTGGCCAGCCCGCCGGATGAAAGTGCTGCGGCATTCACCAAGCGCCTCCACGAAGTGTTTCTGGCAGCGCTGGGCAACCGGCCGAAAGCTTGATGGGCGAGATGATTTGCAGCGTTATTCTTGAATGCGCACGCTGCTTCTTTTCTTCATAGTCGGCATCAGCCTCCACGCTGCGCCGAACATTCTCCTGATCGTCGCTGATGATCAGCGGCCGGACACGATTCACGCGCTGGGAAATGACGTGATCGACACACCGAATCTGGACCGCCTTGTCGCTCGCGGCACTTCATTCTCCCGTGCCTATGCGGGCTACCCCATCTGCCACGTGAGCCGTGCGCAGATCCTCACAGGCACCCCCGCTTTCAAAGCGCTGCCAAAGTATCCTGGCGGCGCGATTGATCCCCGCCTGGCCACGCTCGGCGGGACGTTGCAAAAGGCAGGCTACCACACCTGCTATACGGGCAAGTGGCACAACGATGGCCACCCAACGCAGCGAGGCTACACCACCACCAGCGGGCTTTATTCCAGCGGCGGTGGCAAGGGTGTCACGCAACCGGACATGGATGATCGTGGTCGGCCGCTCACGGGGTATCGCGGCTGGACTTTCAAGGATGAAAACAACCAGGCTGAACTCGGCAAAGGCGTCGGCCTCCAGTCCGACAACAGCCGGCACATCGCTGATGGGGCGATTCGTGGGATTCAAACGGCACCCAAGGGCAAGCCGCTGTTTCTTCATGTGAATTTTGCTTTTCCTCACGATCCACGCCAATGGCCGGCGGGCATGAAGGACCGCTATGACGCGGCGAAAATGCCGCTGCCAGCCAACTTTGCGCCGAAGCATCCGTTTGACCACGGCAACATCGACGGGCGTGATGAACTGCTGCTGAAGACGCCGCGCATTGAAAGCGAGGTGCGCGAGGAACTGGCCATCTACCATGCCATGATCACGGATCTCGATGCGCAGATGGGCCGCATTCTGGATGCGCTGCCAGCGCCTGATGAAACGATCATTATTTTCACCAGCGACCAGGGCCTTGCGCTGGGCAGCCACGGGCTGCTGGGCAAACAGAACGAATATGAGCACAGCATCCGCAGCCCGCTGATCATCTGCGGTCCTGGCCTGCCGAAGAATGAGCGCAGCGCAGCACTGGTGAACCTGAACGATCTTTTCCCCACGCTGTGTGATCTCGTGGGCATCGCGGTTCCTGCCACTGTGCAGTCGAAGAGTCTCGTGCCGCTGCTGCGGCATCAAGCCGAGCGCGTGCATGATTTTGTCACCGGTGTTTTTACGGACACCCAGCGCATGATCTGCGATGAGCGCTGGAAGTTTGTGATTTACCCGAAGGTGGGACGGGAGCAGCTCTTTGATTTGAAGAGCGATCCCGATGAGTTGCATGATTTGAGCGGAGATCCGGTGCATCGCGCAAAGAAAGAGGAACTGGCCGCGAAGCTGCACACCTGGAGACAGCAGAACGGTGACCCGAACCTTGAGTGAAATGGCTGCGCCCTTTTGGCCGTTCAAGCCACCTGCCATGAAACAACTCTGCTTCGCGTTCGTTTTTGCCATCACATCCCTGCACGCCCAAAGCCCTGCTCCGACGGAAAAACCCGCCGCCAAGCCGAAAACGCCTGATGCGGTGGACCAGATGGCCGCCGTGCTGAAACCCACGCGAATCGTGCCGTACAAGAAGATCGCTGACAAAGAGCTGCAACTGCATGTTTTTGAGCCGGAAGGTTTCAAGGCTGGCGACAGGCGCGCCTGCCACCTGATCATTCATGGCGGCGGCTGGACGGGCGGCACACCGCAGCGCATGTACCCCTTCGCTGCGCATTACGCGAAGCTCGGACTGGTGGGGATCAGCATGCAGTACCGCCTGCACAGCGCGAAGACCGGATTCAGCGTCTTTGACTGCGTGAAGGATGCGCGCTCCGCCGTGCGCTACATCCGTGCGCATGCGATGGAGCTGGGCATTGATCCGCAAAAAGTCATCGTCAGCGGTGGCTCCGCCGGTGGTCATCTGGCCGCAGCCACGGCCCTCTTTGACAACGTGAATGAAGACAGCGACGACCTCAAAATCTCACCGATTCCCAATGCACTGGTGCTGCTCTTTCCTGTCATCGACACCTCCAAGGAAGGCTACGGGAATGCGAAGATCGGCGAGCGATGGCAGGAGCTGTCCCCCGTGCATCATGTCCGCCCGGGCGTGCCTCCAACGATCATCTTCCACGGCACCGGCGACACTGTCACGCCCTTTGCAGGCGCCAAGGCTTTCCAAGAGGCCATGCTGAAGGCGGGCAACCGCTGTGAACTAGACATCAACGAAGGTGGCGTGCATGGCTATCTCATGCGCGACAAGGTGCTCTTTGACGACACGATGACGAAGACAGATGCGTTCCTGAAGTCTCTCGGGCTGCTCAACTGATCATTCCTCGATCCATACCGGCGTCCCCGCCGGCACGAGATCAAACAGCTCGATCATTTCGCGATTGCGCAGGCGCACGCAGCCGTGGCTGGCGGGGCGGCCGATGCTGCTTTCATCGTTGGTGCCGTGGATGTAAATGTAGCGCTGGAAGGTGTTCTCATTGCGCGGCTCCGTGCCATGCAGCCAGAGGATGCGCGTGAGGACGAGATCGGACTTTGTTTCCATGCCAGGGGTCCAGCGACCAACGGGCTGGCGTGACTTGAAAATGGTGCCGCTTTCTGCGCCGTCGCCGTGCTTTTCCTTCACCACAAAACGGCCCAGCGGCGTCTTGTTGCTGCCTTCGGTGAAGCCGATGCCGAACTTCGAAGTGCTGCACGGCCACTCGCGCACGAGGCGCCTGTCATCAAACAAACGCAGCCGCTGCGTGCCGATGCTGACTTCGAGGTGTGGATGGATGAGTGTCATGGCGATTGAATGATCGACTGCGTGCAGGGACTGCGTTTCATAGCATCACCGGGCAGGATTGCAGAAATAAAAGAATGCGGTTGACTGATTAGACTGATCGGTCTACTGATTCACCCATCATGAGTGACCGGACGACCAAAGAACGCATTCTCGACGCAGCTGAAGGGCTGATGCTTGAGAAGAGCTTTCATTCAGTCGGGCTGACCGAGATTCTTGAGGCCGTGAAGGTGCCCAAGGGCTCTTTCTATCACCACTTCAAATCCAAGGAACAGTTTGGCGTGGAAATGCTGAGGCATTACGTGGCCGATGCCACGGCCTACAAAAAGCAGATGCTGCTTTCCGACACGCCTGAGCCAGACCCGCTCAAGCGGCTGCTCAGTTTTTGCGAAGGCACGATCTGTCGTGTGCTGGAAACGAAGGGGAAGTGCCCTTGTCTGGTGCTCAAACTGGCGGCTGAAGTCGCTGACATGAGTGAGGCGATGCGCGAGGTGCTTGCGGCTGGAAATCGCGAGTCGATCGCCATTCTGGAGCAGGTGCTGCAGGAAGGAATTGAGAAAAAGAAGATCGCCAAAACTGTGCGCCCTGCCGAAATGGCGATCATCATTCACGATCTCTGGAACGGAGCCATGCAGCGCTCGGCGATCAGCCGAGATGCCACCCCTCCGCGCGATGCCCTGAATTTTGTGCGCACATTGTTGACGCCTTGATTGCTTTTGAATCGTAAACAAACCGACCGGTCTATTTTTTACCCTGACTAACTTATGAAACCCATCGCCCTCACCACTGAAAGCTTCGACACCACCCTCGCCAACACCGACCAGCCCGTCCTTGTGGACTTCTGGGCGGAGTGGTGCGGCCCCTGCAAAATGATGTCGCCCATCCTCGACCAGCTTGCCGCCGAGCAGGCAGGACGTGCCACCATCGCCAAGGTGAACATCGACGCCTTCCCCGACCTGCAAGCTCGCTTTGGCATCCGCGCCATCCCCACGCTCATCGTCTTCAAAAACGGCCAGCCCGTGAACACGATCACCGGCGTGAAGAGCAAGGGCTTCCTGGAAGCTGCGCTGGCCGCCTGATTTCTTTATCCCCCAAAAAACAACGCAAAAACAACCCCAAAACCATGTCCATCGACCTCACCCAACGTCCCCCACGCAGCCCACGCGTCCGCCTCGGCGGCTACGTTCTGCTCCCTCGCCTGCTCGACAAATGCCGCGCTGAAATCGCCGGTAAAAACGGCGAGTATCACTACAACTGCCCGCTGGATCAGCGCTTCCTCAGCTTCACCGGCATCGACCATGAGGCACTGAAAGCCGAAGCGGCGAAGGGACTGGGGGATGCCGACATGTTCGCCTGGATCGAGAAAAGCGCGCTGCACAAACGCAGCGACTACGAGATCGCCCACTGGAGCGAATACCGTGCAGCTGCCGTGCCTGCTGACAATGAAAGCCGCGAGTACATCAGTGCGCAGATTGCCAAGGCAGGCGGGTCTGCACGTGAAGACATCGCCACCTGGTTCGATTTTCTCGATTTCGACGATCACGTCTCCTTCGGCGGCAAAGCCTGATTCCATCACTCCCTCAACTCCATCCCTCAAGACCATACTCTCATGCAAACCTCATTCCAAAACAAAGTCGTTCTCATCACCGGAGCCACCAGTGGCATCGGCAAAGTCAGTGCTCTCGCCTTCGCCAAAGCCGGGGCGAAAGTCGTCGTCAGCGGCCGGCGTGAAGCCGAAGGTCAGGCGGTCGTCAGTGAAATCAAAGCGGCGGGTGGTGAAGCCACCTTTGTAAAGGCGGACGTTGCCGTGGAGGCGGATGTCGCGGCGCTCGTGGCCAAAACGGTGGAGACGTATGGCCGACTCGACATCGCTTTTAATAACGCAGGCGTCGAGCTCGGTGGAGCTGTCGTTGATGCCAAGGAAGCGGATTACCGCCGCGTGTTTGACATCAATGTGTGGGGTGTGATCACCTCGATGAAGCATGAAATTCCCGTCATGCTCAAGCAAGGCGCGGGTGTCATCATCAACACCAGCAGCGTGGCCGGACATGTGGGCATGGCTGGTGCGAGCATCTACGTGGCCAGCAAGCATGCTGTGGAAGGCCTCACCAAAGCAGCGGCGCTAGAGTATGCCAAACAGGGCATCCGAGTGAATGCTGTGGCACCTGCTGCGATCGAGACTGACATGATGACGCGCTTCACCGGCAATGGAAATGAAGAGGCACTCAGCTACCTGCGCTCCCTGCATCCTATTGGCCGCATGGGGCGCTCGGAAGAGATAGCCAATCCGGTGCTCTTCCTCGCAAGCGACGCAGCTTCATTCATCACCGGCACATCGTTGAAGGTTGATGGCGGCTTGCTTGCGCAGTAATAATCACGCGTCATGACCCCGCTCGAAATCATCCGCGAAATGTATCGTGCCATGCGCGCGGGAGATGATGCAGCCTTCACCGCGCTCTGCACCGACGACCTCGTCTGGCAGCAGAGCGCGGGTTTTCCCGGCGGCTCCACCTGGCATGGAGCTGCTGCGGTGATTGAGAATGTTTTCCGCGCCAATGCCAGGCGCTGGGCCGGCTTCGCCTTCACGGAAGAAGAGATGTTCGCGACTGGTGACCGTGTCGTTGTACTTGGTCACTATAGTGGCACCTCTCCCGCCACCGGCAAAGCCATGAGAGCCGCCGTGGCCCACGTCTATGATTTGAGAGATGGCCGGATCGCCCGCTTTCGCATGTTTGCCGACACGCACCCGATGTGGGAGGCGATGGTGGCTTGACGCGATCAATCCTGGATGAGCGCGCCCGCCGCCTGCATTTCCTCCAACGCGCGTGCCACATCTCCATGCACTAGATTTACACCCCGGCAGGCCTGAGCTATCAAGTTCACCTGGAAGCCTTCATTTAAGGCATCGAGCACGGTGAACTTCACGCAGTAGTCTGTGGCCACACCGGCGATGGTGAATTCGCTGACGTTTTGGGCCTTCAGCCATTCGCCCATGCCGGTGGAAGCAAGATGGCCGTTGTCGTAAAAGCCGCTGTAGCTGTCGATGCGTGGGTTCATGCCTTTGGTGAAAACGCGATTGATGCGCCGGGTGTCGAGAGCTGGAGCGAATGACGCGCCCTCCGTGTTTTGCACGCAGTGAATGGGCCACAGGGTCTGGGGCAGGCCGTCGAGATCAATCTGGTCATAGACGCTTTTGCCGGGATGGTTGGCGGCGAAGCTGGCGTGATCCGCGGGATGCCAGTCCTGGGTGGCGACGATGAGATCAAACTGCGGCATGAGGTCATTCACGAGGGGGATGATTTTGTCCGCATCTGGCACAGCGAGCGCACCACCCGGCATGAAATCGTTTTGGATGTCGATGAGGAGGAGTGTTTTCATGGAGAAGGATCGTTTGGGGCCACTGCTGCTGGAGCGCCGCTGCGGCAGAGCGAATCCACGTTTTTCAGCAGGGTGGGGAGACGATAGGCGCCGTGCATGGACTCGATGTGACGTGCTGCGTCCTTCTGCTCCATGCCGGCAGCGGTGACAAAGAGGGGTTTCATGCTCTCGCCACGGAACACATGTGCGGCGTGTGGAGATTGATCGAAGGAAGTCTTGGCCACACCGATGACTGGGATTTTTGTGGCCTCGTGCAGATGCCATCCCAGACCAGGCTCGCCGGGCCGCAGCCATACATGGCCATCGATGACGATCACCGCAGGCGCTTGAGGCAGCAGTTTCAAAACCGCGAGCACACAGGGGAGTTCCCTCCGGTAAAATTGGCCGGGTTGATAGTCGGCCACTTGAGGAATGTGGCAGAGGTGCTGCGCCTTGGCCTGGTCATCTGCCCAGTTTTCAAACATAACGGCGGCAGCCGTTGCGCCGAGATCGTGGTAGCACACATCCACGGCGGCGATCAGGGGCAGCAGAGCATTCAGGGACGCACTCACGATTTTGCTTTCTGAATGAGCTGCAGCTTCTGCTCATGCAGCGTTCTTTCCACGCCTGCCGTGTACTCGTGCGGATGAAGGAGACGTTTCACTGTGGCGTGAAGATGCGTGAGCTGTTCGCGGCAGCGGCTTTGGATCTGTGGCAGCGTGGGGAGTTCGGCGACGAGTTGTCCGGCTTTGAATATGGGTTGCAGCAGGTCTTCGTGGGTCGCGCCCTCGGGAATGGGCTTGCTGCGAGTGGGATCGCTGGGGTGCATGATTTCCACGGGAGCGGGGCAGCCGTGTTCCTCGTCGAAAATGGCATCGCCACGGAATTCGCCGTCGAGGGTGAAGCGGCGCACCTGCTGGATGCCGGGATTGTTCACTTTGATGGCCTGCTCGCTGAGCTTGATCTTGGGCTCCCAATCGCCCGCTGCATTGCGGATGGCACCGAGCTTGTACACGCCGCCGAGCGCAGGCTGTGAGCCGCCGGTGACCATCTGGGTGCCGACGCCCCACACGCCGATTTTTGCACCCTGATGTTTCAGGCTTTCGATGAGGTGCTCGTCGAGATCGTTGCTGGCGACAATGAAGGCGTTTGGGAATCCGCCTTCGTCCAGAATGCGACGTGCCTCGATGCTGAGCCAGGCGAGATCGCCTGAGTCGAGGCGGATGCCGGCGAGTTCGTGGCCGCGATCACGTAGACGATAACCGACTTCCACGGCGTGACGAACGCCTTCGAGGGTGTCGTAGGTGTCCACGAGGAAGACGCAGTTGTTGGGCAGTGCTTGGGCGTAGGATTCGAAGGCTTCGAGTTCGGTGTCGAAGGACATGACCCATGAGTGGGCATGCGTGCCGCGCACGGGGATGCCGTGGGTCATGCCTGCGAGAACATTCGAGGTGGAGGCGCAGCCGCCGATGAAGGCGGCGCGGCTGGCCATGACTGCGCCATCCGGCCCTTGGGCACGGCGCAGGCCGAACTCCAGCACGGGTTCGCCTTGGGCTGCCAGACACACACGTGCGGACTTGGTGGCGATGAGCGTTTGGAAATTGATCATGTTCAGCAAGGCCGTTTCCACGAGCTGCGCCTGAATGAGGGGGCCTTTGATACGCAGGAGGGGCTCGTGGGGGAAGACGACGGTGCCCTCGGGCATGGCATCCACATCGCAGCGCCATTCGAGGGTGCCGAGGTAGTCGAGAAAGCCACGCTCAAAGAGTGGCTTGCCATCTCGGCCAGGCAGCGTGGCGAGATAGTCCAGCTCTGCGGTGCTGAAGCGGAAGCCTTGCAGCCACTTCACCACATCCCCGAGCCCGGCGGCGATGGCATAGCCGCCTGAGAACGGCAGCTTGCGGAAAAACAAATGGAACACGGCTTCCTGCTCCGCCTTGCCGCATTTCCAGTAACCTGCGGCCATGGTGAGTTGATAGAGATCGGTGAGGAGGGGGCTGGTGGTCATGGATTAGTAAGGAGGCAGCATTCGACGGAAGCCGTGCAGGATGACGATGACAAGAAAGAACAGGTTTCGCAGCAGAACAGCGGGCCAGAAATAGCGCGGAGCACGGCGATTTCCCGAGACGAGCGCCTGCGCCACTCGTCGGATGTGATTGACCGAGCGTGGCCATTCGAAGATACCGTCGATCCATGCACGCGGGATGCCAGCCTCTCCAGTTTCGGCGCCACAGATGGCTCCCGTGATTGCGGCCACTGTATCCGTGTCTCCGCCGCACTGGATGACAGAGCGAACAGCTGATTCGAAGTCACCGCGATGCCGCAGCCATGCGAACAGTGCCACTGCAACTGTGTTGGGTGCAAAGCCGCTCACGCCGTATCCGCAGTCAATTTCTTCCGCATATTCCAGCACGCTCTTCTGTGTGCTCAACGCCTTCTTCAATGCTGCAAAGCGCGATTTCATTTCGTCACTGACAATGAGCTTTTCCAAGACAGGCAGCGCGTCATGCGAAGAGAGATGCTGTGCGGCCATGGAAGCTGCTTCCGCCACCAGGAGCGCGGATTCTTCCGCACGTGGATCCGTGTGGGTCAGACGGCATGCGGCAAGGGCAAATGCTTGTCGTTTCGCTGCGTCATCGCCAAACACCACACCCATGATAGCACTGCGCATGGCTGCTCCATTGCCTGCTGAATGAACCCCGGCTTTCGCCGCGGGGAATCCGATCCATAGCCGCAGGATGGCTCTTGCAGTGCTCAAACCAACTCCTGCGGGCAAGGCCAGGAACCACCAGCGCAACTTCCAGCCGAGTGCGCGTTGCATTGCTGCAGCATCGTTTGGATGCTCTATCAGCGCGGCTGCCAGCATCAGCGTGTGCTCCGTGTCATCGCTAAACATGCCGCGTCCGAAGATGAATCTATGACGCTCACCGAGTTTCATTGCTGCGACGCGCTTGCGAGACAAACGCTCGGCAGGAAGACCTAGAGCATCTCCCACTGCAGTGCCAAGCAGGCAGCCAAGGATGGCTTGCTTTTGTGGTGATGAATTCATGGAAGTGAGAGGCTCGTATTAGTCTGTTTCCGGGAAGCGTCTGGTCACCTCAATCTGACCGACGATGTGCCGGTTGAACTCTTCCAGCTCTTCGGCAGGCACCCAGAGTTCACGATGCACGGCACCGCCTACGACCTGCTCCTCAAAACGACGCAAATACTCCGCTTCGACCTCGAAACGCGTGACGAAACCTGAGCCAGATGCGGGCACGTTCCAGTCACGCGCGATCTGGATCGCGTAGTCTTCGTTCATCACGGGATAAAAGATGGGCTGGTCAGGGAGACGTGGTGGAAATGCTTTCCAGTCTGAATCCTCGATCAGCTTCAATTCCTTAGGACCAACAGGGCGATAGAGAGTGGTTGTTTTCATTCTTGTGATTCTTGTCCTTGAATCAGCGCTTCATAGCGCTGCCGGTCTGCCGCTGCGAAGCAGCAGAAGATGATCTGTTTCAGAGAGGATGGTTTGCTGATGAATTCGCGCACCGTTTCCACGGCGATCTGCGCCGCCTGATCTGCCGGGAAGCGATAGATGCCGGTGGAGATGCAGGGGAAGGCGATGCTGGCCAGCTGGTGCTCTGCGGCGATGTGCAGTGAGTTGGCATAGCAGGAGCGCAGCTTTTCGGGCTCGCCATTTTTGCCGCCGTTCCAGACGGGACCGACGGTGTGGATGATGTGCCGGGCCTTGAGATTGTAGCCTCGGGTGATTTTGGCCTCGCCGGTGCGGCAGCCATTGAGCATGCGGCATTCGGCCAGCAGTTCTTTTCCTGCAGCACGATGAATGGCACCGTCCACGCCACCGCCGCCGAGGAGGGAGGAGTTGGCGGCATTGACGATGGCATCGACGTCGAGGGTGGTGATGTCGGCTTGGAGAACTTTGAGTGTAGCGTTCATGAAAATTGAATGAAGCTGGCTGGCACGTGTTCCACCAGCCAGACGCCATTGGTGCTGAGGTAAAAGGTATGGCCTGCCTGATGCATGTCCGCCGCAAGGATGGTAAGGAGAGTTGGTTTTCCATGACGCGCTCCGACCTGCATGGTCATCTTCGTTTCTGCCGACAGGTGGACGTGGTGGCGCTGCATTTTCAGCAGTCCCTGCACTTGAATGCTTTCGATAAAACGCGTCGCGGTGCCGTGATAAAGGATCGGAGGCGGTTCCTTGGACTCATAGTTCAAATCCACCTCCACGGAATGCCCCTGGCTGGCTCGGATGCGTGTGCCATCGGCGCTGAACTCAAAGCGCTTTTTGGCATTGGTAGCGACGATGTGGTCGAGGTCAGCACGGCTCAAGGGACGCCGGGCTTTGGTGCAGCCAGAAAGCAAATCTTCGACACTCACCCAGCCAGCGGCGTCGAGGGTGATGTGGGCGGTTTGGGGTTGATGCCGCAGGACCAGACTGAGAAATTTGCTGGTGCGGGTGGTTTGTTCGGGGTTCATTTGAATTCTAATTTGAGAGGTTCGCGTGATTTCAGCCACAGTAGAGGAATCCCTTCACGCCCGACTCGAAGGACGACGATTCCTCCGACGATGGCGCAGTTGGTATCGCAATCTCCATCACCTTCGAGAGTCGTGATCAGGGCTTCGTGATAGTTGTCGAGATGGCGAAGCGCACACCAGATGGCGAATGGCACGGTGTCGGGTGCGGTAACGAGAAAGCCAGAACCAAGAATCCGCGCGGCATTTTCGCCGGACATTTCCCAGGGCACGAGACTAGCCTTTCGAAGGCCTTCGTGGGTTTCACCCGCGGGCGTAAGCTCCAGAACCTTTTGCCAGATGGCTTTGCGAGCATTTTCCAATGGAAGCATTCTGGTATTCCATGCCATCGCGGCCGCCAATGACACCGCGACGCTGCCCGCGATCCCTTCTTCATGAGCATGTGTCACGATGGATGATTGCCAGCTTTCGGTGACGACTTTCGCCAAATTATCAGCGAACCAAGCACCCAGAGGGGCTGAGCGCATGGCGCTGCCATTGCCCTTCGAGCCACGTCCACTAAAAGCAGCTGTTGAAGTTTCCCGCCAACTCGCACCGCGTGCGATCTCTTCCAACTGCATCCGTGCGCCTTTGCCATAGCCGCGGCCCGGGTCAGCCTGATACCGCCTGACAAAGCGCCAGGCCAGAGAGTCAGTTGCGACTTGACCATGGTCCGCCATCTCCTCAACGATGGCCATGGCCATCTGAGTGTCATCCGTATGCCACCACGGGCCGGAAGGGAGACCATCACGCTCAATGACACCCCGAGCACTGCGAGCACACGTCGAAAGCATTTGCCCGAAGGCATCGCCGACTGACAGGCCATCGAGGGACAGCAATGCGCGGTCACAAGGTGTTGTGATTTCCGGGTTCATGGAATTGTTTTGCTGCTTTCCAGAAACGCGGTAAACAGACGGCGCAAATCTTCCAGCCTCGGCAATGCAAGACGCCATTCGGAGGGGATGGCGTCGATACCATACAACACTCCCGCGAGCCCTCCGGCCACACAGCTGGTGGTGTCGGTGTCGTCGCCGAGATTCACCGCTTTGAGAACGCAGTCAGAGAAGTTGTCGGTGGTGAGGAGGCACCAAAGGGAGGCAGTGAGGGTTTCCACGACATAGCCTCCCGAATGGATGTGAAATTCCGGCTGGAAGACGAGGTCCGCACGCAGCACATCGCGAAAGGTGCCTAGCTCCTCGTTGTCCGAATAGAGCCGCTGGAAGATCTGCTGGGCCTTATGAAGGGCTTCGTGAGGAGTTGCTTGCTGCATCAACTCGCGGACCACGAGCCCGTGGAAGACACAGGCCATCTGTGAACGAAGGTGTCCATGAGTGATGGCTGAAGCCTGGGCGATGCGGGTGATGAAAGTACTTTCGTCTTGATGGAGATTGGCAAACACCACGGGCAGAATGCGCATGAGTGAGCCATTGCCATTGTCGTACGGTTCGCGACCTCCTGCTTCTGAAGCTGGAATGCCATGGCGGATGCGGAGCAGAGCCTGCCGGGTGGCATTGCCGATGTCGAACACAAGCCCATGTGCGGCCCAGTGTCCGAGCTCGAACCATTGCAGGAAGCGCTCGCCCATGTCTTGAAGGTCGAAGCCTTTTTCGGCCAAGCTTTCGACGGAGCAAAGCAGCAGAGAGCCATCGTCGCTCCAGGTTCCGGCGGGCTGGCCGTGCGTGCCATGGCCCCGCATTCCGAGGACTGGATCGAGCTTGCGTTTCTCACGTGATGCGAACTCGACGGGGACGCCGAGAGCATCACCGACGAGCGAGCCGTAGAGGCCGCCTAGTATTCTTTTTTCTTGATTCATACGTCGATGCCAACGGCACGAGCGGCGGTGGTTGAGTGTGGGCGATAGATCTCTTCGCAGGGTGTTTGCAGCCCTTGGAAGCCTTCCTTCAGGTTCTCCCGTTGTTCGATCACGAAAGGCGTGATGTCTTCAATGCTGACCAAATCACTCTGGCCGTACCGGTGCAAAGTTTCGCCCCGCAGCCCTAGCTGAACAGCGCGTCTTTCGAGGCAATTGCCGTTTGGGTCGTGATCTGGGTCCCACTGAAGGCGGACGTCGGATTGCGCGACAGCTTCCTGCCACTTTTCGTGACTGTCATAGCGGCTGGCAGAGAAGGATGAGGCGACCGAAGCTTCGAGGATTTCATCAAAGAAGGAGCGTTTTAAGCGCACGGCCAAAACGTGTTCCTGCCCTTCCTTGGATGCCCAGCCTGAACGGAACATCATCCAGAGGAAGTTGGGCTTGATCCAGCTCATGCGCGAAAAGCTGAACTCACCGCCAAAACGCTGATGTTCGACAGCGAAGCGAGCAATCGCAGGCCTGTATGCCTGATAGACCACAATCGTGTCGGCATCGAATTGTGCCATGATATGGCGGCCTGATTGCGGCCAGGCCGGTGCCTGCTCCGCATAGGGTGTGATTTTCAAACTGGTGTTCATATCTCGAAAAGGAATCCCTTTTTCTTGAGGCGCTCGTACTTCACGGGATCGAAGCGGAAGAGCTGGGCAGGGCGGTGGGGGCCTTCGCGGTGTTGTTCTTTGAGGGGGATGAGGAGGTCGTAGCTGAGGACTTTTTTGCGGAAGTTGCGTTTGTCGATCTCGGTGCCGAGGACGCTTTCGTAGAGGCGCTGGAGCTGGGTGAGGGTGAACTTGGGAGGGAGGAGTTCGAAGCCGATGGGCTGGTAGGTGAGCTTGCCGCGGAGGCGGGTGAGGGCGGTGCCGAAGATTTCGGCGTGGTCGAAGGCGAGCGGGGGGATGTCTGTGACGGGGAACCAGCGGGCTTCGGCGGCGTCTGTGGAGGCGGCGGTAGTGTGGTCGGCGGGTTTGGTGAGTGCGTAGTAGGCGACGCTGACGACGCGCTCGCGGGGATCGCGGTTGACGGCGCCGAAGGTGTAGAGCTGCTCGAGGAAGAGGTCTTTGAGGCCGGTTTCCTCTTCGAGCTCGCGGCGAGCGGCGTCATCGAGGGTTTCTTCGACACGGACGAAGCCGCCGGGGAGGGCCCAGTGATCTTTGAAGGGGGCGAGGCCGCGGCGGATGAGGAGGACCTGGAGGGCACCGCCGTCGAAGCCGAAGACGACGCAGTCCACGGTGAGTGCGGCTCTTGGGTATTCGTAGGTGTGTTTCACACACGAAGTAATGTGTATTTATCACACGAAGTCAAGGCGGGAGTTTTTGGGGAGGGGGATTGAGGACGGATCAGAGCGGGAGCAACCCGCAGTGGATAGAGGGTGGCTTGGGACGTTTGTCCGGAGCCGGCTTCCTTCTTCGCCAAGGCTACGAAGGACGCGGAAAGCCGGGACTAGAATACGAAGAGCCGGAACCGGACGGGCTAAGGCCCGAACTACGTCCGGGGATGCTGACGCTGGGGAAGGAGCGACTTGAGGCTTTAAGCTGGAAACTTGATGCGGGGCGTTTTGATCGAGGACGAGCAGGAGAACGAGAACGAGGACGATTTTTGAGGGGGACACGAGGGGTGCTGCGGGCCCTTTACCCGCCCTTGCATCCGGCGAGTGAGGCCTTACTATCGCAGCCCCTTTGAACCAACCCCCCGTTAGTAGAATACCATGAGCACCCTGAAGAATGTCGCCATTGTCGGAGCCACAGGCGCTGTGGGCGCGGAGATGATCCGCTGCCTGGAAGAGCGCAAGTTTCCCGTCGGCCAGCTTACCCTCCTTGCCTCCGCACGCAGCGCGGGGAAGAAGCTGAAGTTCAAGGGTGAGGACATCACCATTCAGGAGCTGACGCCGGATTCCTTCAAGGGGATCGACATCGCGCTGTTCAGCGCGGGTGGCGGCATTTCGCGTGACTTTGCCCCGCATGCGGTGAAAGCCGGTGCGGTGGTGGTGGACAATTCCTCCTTTTTCCGCCAGGACCCGAACGTTCCGCTGGTGGTGCCGGAGATCAATGCGGCGGATGTGAAATCGCACAAGGGCATCATCGCGAACCCGAACTGTACCACGGCGATCTCGCTGATGGCGCTGTATCCGCTGCACCAGGCGTTTGGTGTGAAGCGCATCTTTGCCTCCAGCTACCAGGCGGTGTCCGGCACGGGAGCTCAGGCGATCGAAGAACTGGCGAACCAGTCCCGTGAATGGGCCAGTGAGAACCGCGCCTGGGACGCTGCGAAGCTGGACAGCAAGCCTCACGTTTACCCGCATCAGATCGCCTTCAATGCGATCCCGCATGTGGATTCCTTCCTCGATTCCGGCTACACCAAGGAAGAGATGAAGATGGAGAACGAAGGGCGCAAGATTATGCACCACGACAAGTTCCGTGCGTCCGTGACCTGCGTGCGCATCCCGGTCTTCCGTGCGCACAGCATCGCCATCAGCGCGGAGTTTGAGAAGCCAGTCACGGTGGAAGCGGCGCGTGAAGTGCTGAGCAAAGCTCCAGGGCTGGATGTTCTGGATGATCCTGCCGCAAAGCAGTATCCGCTGGCACTCGACATCGCAGGCCGTGACAACTGCGCCGTGGGCCGCATCCGCATGGACTGCGCTCTGGACAATGGCCTGTGCTTCTGGGTCGTGGGTGACCAACTCCTCAAGGGTGCGGCGCTGAACGCGGTGCAGATCGCGGAGTGTCTGCTGTAAGCTGACCTAGCAAAACAAGGATTCAACCAAGGGCGGGGCCGATGAGGTCCCGCCTTTTTTGTGTTCATGTCAGCCCGGGCTTGAGACGGTTTTTTCCGGTTTTGGGCCGCCGCCCAAGCGTCTTACAATTTCCTTACAACGTACTCACAAGCTGCTGACTCAATTATTTTCATCCGTGCGAAGCTCAGATTAGATCAAAGGAAAGCGGGCATCGGCCCGGGCCTCATGATCACCCTTTTCTCAAGTGTGGTTATCCTTCTGGCTGTTGGAAACTCTACGAATCACCGGGGCGGACTTTAAAAGGTCCGCCCCGGTTCTTTTTATGGTTTTTATAAATTTTAGATGACCGGATAAATCGCGAGGCTAAATTTTACATCTCGCGCATGCTTCAACGCCGTTCCACGATCCTGTTCATCATTCTGGTGATCCTGCCGCTAGCTCTGCTGGCATGGCTGGGGACGTATCTCATTCGTGATGCGGAAAAACGCACCGACGCCTCCATGCAAGCCATTCTGGCTGAGCGTCTTAGCTCGGCGGATCAACATCTTCTGCATGACATGCGACAGCTTACGGATCGGCTGGATGTCTGGGGTGCGCAAAGCATTGGATCAGCCCGCCTGATGTCTCAGCGGCTGGCAAAGCACCCATGGATTGCCCAGACATGGTCTGTGACTGGCGAGGGGGAAACCGCTCCAGTCGAGTCTTTCGAGGGTCTGGCCGGATATCAGCCGGGGCAGATTTTCAAAGCCGAGGACCGCATCAAAGCCATTCTGGAATCCACGCGCAACCCGGACAGCATGCCTCAATTTATATCCGTCTTGGAAGATGGGGGGCCGCCGTTTCAGCGTGTTTATGTTTCTGGCAAGCTTTCAGCCTTACAGCGGCGCTCATCCGAGTGGATGACGTACCTCAAGATGTTTGGCTACCACATTGACGACCGTCCGGTGCAAACAGACACCCCCATGTCCTGGAGCGGCTGGCATGTGGGCGACTCCGTTTTCATGTACTGGCACCGGTTTGCCGATGGCAGCCTGAGCTGCGCCTTGCTGAACCCGCAGATGCTGATGAACTCCTTGTTTCAGCGCCTACCGCAGCCGGGGCTGGCCATCCCGCCGGGCCGCATGATGCTGACCACGGTGAAAGGCATCCCGCTGCACGAATGGGGCAAACGTTTGCCCGGGTCTGAGCGCCCACCAGCGGCGCATCGGGCTTGTTCGGAGCCGCTTTCACAATGGGAGATGGCCTATACGCCCGCGAATGAGGAGTTTCCCAAGCCCTACCTTTTCCCGATTCTGCTCGGTGTGAGTTCCGGTATCGTGCTCGTCTTTGTGGTGGGCTGGCTCTATTTCCATGAGAGCGCCAGTGAGATCCGCGTGGCGCAGCAGCGCGTGACGTTTGTGAACCAGATCTCGCATGAACTGAAGACGCCGCTGACCAACATCCGCCTCTATGCTGAAATGGCGGCGCATCGTGCGGAATCTCAGGGAGACACCATCGCAAAACGCCAGCTCGGTGTCGTGGAGGCAGAGACCTGCCGTCTGGACCGCCTGATCCAAAACGTGCTCAACTACGCCCGCCAGCAGCGTGACAAACTGACCATCCAGCCCAAACCGCTGGCACTGGATCAAACCGTTTCGCGCATTGCCGATTTTTGGAAGCCGCTGCTGGAGACCAAGGGGTTTGAAATCGTCACCTCTTTTAACGGGCCGGAGACTATCATGGCTGACCCCGACGCCATCGAACAGATCCTCGGAAATCTGATTTCGAATGTCGATAAATACGCGAATGCCGGCAAGTGGATCGCAATCCACACGGAGCATGATGAGCGCAATGCCCGGATCATTGTGGAGGACCACGGTCCGGGCATTCCTTCCGGCAAGCGCCGCACGGTTTTCGAGCCCTTTGAACGCCTCCGCTCCGACCTTGCTGAAGGCGTGAGCGGAACCGGCATCGGATTGACCATCTCACGCGAACTGGCACAATTGCATGGCGGTTCTCTTACGGTGTGTCCTAATTACCGCGACGGCGCACGCTTCATTCTCACCCTCCCCAACCAGTCATGACCAAAATACTCATCGCCGAAGACGACGACCACACGCGTGATGCCCTGCGCGAAGTGCTCACCATGGAGGGCTACCAAGTCATCCCCGCCAGCGACGGCCTGCAGGCGGTGGATTTTTTCCGCGCTGAAAATCCCGACTTCGTCTGCCTGGATGTGATGATGCCCGGCCTCAACGGCTATGAGGTGTGCAAACAGATCCGCCGTCAGGATGAAAAAGTGCCCATTCTCTTTCTCACGGCCAAGGCTGAGGAGATCGACACAGTGCTCGGTCTTGAACTGGGGGCTGATGATTACATGACGAAGCCCTTTGGGGTGAAGGAGATCATCGCCCGCATCCGCGCCATTCTACGCCGCACGGCATCGCGTGGCGGTGGCAGGACGGATGATGACTTCACGATGGACGATCTGCGCATCGTGCCAACAGAGCTGCGCGCCTACCGCGACAAGGTGGAACTGGCCCTGAGCCCACGTGATGTGAAAGTGCTGCGACTGCTTTATGACCGCCGGGGGAAGGTGATCGACCGCAACACCCTCGCGGACGAAGTGTGGGGTGTGGACTATTTCCCGGAAAGCCGGGCGCTGGACCAGCACATTTCGCAACTGCGCAAGCGCATCGAAAAAGACCCGGCTCAGCCGAGAATTATCCGAACTGTGCATGGTGCAGGCTATCGCTTTGAATGACATGTGATTGCGTCAACGTAGAATGACGCTCACGTTAGTCATTCTCTCCCATGCTTACCTTCGACGCTCACCTCGACCTCAGCCTCAACGCCCTCGGCGGATTCAATCGCGACCTTCGCCTGCCTGTACATGAGATTCGACGTCGTGAGGAAGGCATGACCGGCAAGGGACGCGCCCGTGGCACCACCGCCTTTCCGGACATGCGGCGTGGCAAGGTGGGCATTTGCGTAGCGACGCAGCTGGCGGGTTGCATGCCGGGGCCATCTCCCATCGCAGGGTGGATGTCTGCGGAGCAGGCGTGGGCGGAAACGCAGGGGCAGCTCTCGTGGTATCGCGCCATGGAGGAGGCGGGTGAGATGCGCCAGATCACCAATGTGCGCGAGCTTGATGAGATGATCACGCTCTGGAATGACGCCTCGATTCCCGACGAGAAAAAAGCCATTGGGTATATTTTGAGTCTCGAAGGTGCGGACTCCATCCGCAGTGTGGGGCATCTTGAAAAAGCGTGGGAGCAGGGGCTGCGTGCCATGGGACCTGCACACTATGGCGTGTGCCGTTATGCTTTGGGTCATGACAAGGTGGGGCCTCTGCCCGCCGGTGGCAAAGAGCTGATCCAGGAAATGGACAGGCTGGGGATGATTCTCGATGTGACTCACCTCAGCGATGAGTGCTTCTGGCAGGCGCTGGAGATTCATCAGGGCACCGTGTGGGCCAGCCATAGCAACTGCCGCGCCCTGGTTCCTGATCCGCGCCAGTTTTCCGATGACCAGATCAAAGCACTCATCGCACGCGGCGGCGTCATGGGTGCAGCGCTGGATGCGTGGATGATGGTTCCGGGCTGGGTTCGTGGAAAAACGACACCGCAGGAAGTTGGACTCAAGCTTGAGGTCATTTGCGATCACATCGATCACGTGTGCCAGCTTGCAGGGAACGCTTTGCACAGCGGCATCGGCACGGATCTGGATGGGGGCTATGGAACCGAGCAGACGCCGGAGGATCTGGATACCATCGCCGATCTCTCACGCATACCTGCGATGCTCGAAAAGCGTGGCTACAAGGCTGAGGACATCGCCAACATCATGCATGGCAACTACCTGCGCCTGCTGCGTGAAGCGTGGGCGGAGTGATGGAGGGCGGCTGCATCAACTGCAGCGGATTTGTTTCACGCCTGGCGCCAGCTCTTCGACCGTGAACTTCACGGGCAGGAACTGCTCGATCAATGCCATGTTCGTCCGGGTGTGGTCGCTGATCGCCAGGGTATGAAACACGCCGCCGCCGGCCAGCGCCATGGGCAGCAGCAGTTGATCGGCGAGATGAACTCCTACGGGTGCGGATGAGGCGAGATATGAGCGCAGTCCTTTCGCGGCACCTGTGGCCACGGCTTCAGACGATTTGCCCTGCTGCGCGATGCCACTGCTGATCTCGCACACGTTCGCAAAGCGGGCACCCAGCAGGATGGTATTGCCGGGGCCTGGGCTGTCATTGGCATAGCGAAGTTCAATGTCAGTGGCCGGCCATGCCAGGAGAGCGGAGGCCGTCGCGATTTCGCGTTCGGCGATGTCGCGATGCAGATGAGCGTGGAGGACGCGGCCGAAGGTTCCCACCGCATCTCCGCGGTCGATGAGCTTGAGCTTTTTCCACTTTTTGAGGGGTTGGATTTCTGCCGTAATCGCGCCACCACCTGCCTGCATGAATCCATGGCGCTCCAGCGTGGCGGTGGCTTTCACGCCCATGCTTTGGATCACCGGCAGATAGCACTGCTCGATGAATTCAAATGGTGGTGCCATGGGATTGTGCGTGCCGCCTTCGATACGAAGCGTGCTGGGAGCTTCCGCATGCAGGAGCGCGGGCAGCAGGGTCTGCAGGACGAGGGTGGTGCTGCCGCCGGAGCCAATGGGGAAAGAATAAGCGCCGGCTATGACTTTCCCAGGGTGGAACACGAGCTCCACCGATCCGAGATCAGCGCCATCGACGCTCGCTTCGCAGACTTCTGCGGCGGCTTTCACGCAGGTGAGATGCTGGCGCATCAGGCCTGGCTTGGGCCGCTTGCCACGGATGTTGGTCATGCGAAATGGACGGCCGGTGACAAGGGACAGGGAGAGCGAGGAGCGCAGCAACTGCCCGCCGCCGGATTCGCCGGAGATTTGGAGGATGGGGGTGGATTTGGTCATTGCGGAAAAAAATCGGGTGGATAGGCTATAATCATGGCGATCGGAACAGCTACTATTGATCAAAGGCGTGCGGCGGATCGCAAGCGCGTGGCTGAATATCTTCAGAACCAAAAGCCCATTGAGCGAGCCGAATGGCTGGCGCAGATCCGGGTCTTTGAATTGGCAGGACGGGACACAGCATCAGCACTGCCATTCTGGAAACGGCTATGGCGCAGGAGCTGAAGCAGGTGTGTTTGCCCGAGGGTTTCGGCCAGACACGCGGCTCGGAACATGAGGTATGGCTTTCGGCTGCGGGCATGCGAGTAATCAAGGCCACTCACGCAGGCGAGTTTGGACGAAAATTTGGCCCCGCCCGTTTTGCGACGCAGGAGGAGTATCTGGAACGAATCGGGCTCATCAATGAGGAGTTCTCTCTCGACTGGCAAATCGAAGGGGTTTGTGGTGTGGGCAAATCTCTGCGCGTCGTCACCTCTCAGCCAGCCTTCATTGGCAAGCCGCCCACCCTGACGGAAATTCGTCAGTACATGCTTGCCCATGGATTTATGTTTCATAGCACACGATTTGGTGATGCTTGGTTTCGAAGGGAAGACAGACTGCTGGTATCAGATGCGGAACCGAAGAATGCAGTGGTGACTGTTCAAGGAATCATGCCGTTTGATTTTCTCATCGCCCGGCCTGCACCAGAATTGCTGGTGCAGGCCGGGCTTAGATAAGCTCAATCATCCGCCTCTGCCGCGTCCTTGATGACGAAGCGGGCTTTGAGTTTGCAGACCTGCTGAGCGAGACCGGCGGCTTCGACGCTGCGGAGGACTTCTTTGAAATCCTTGTAGGCGTTGGGGGCTTCGTCGATCGGGTACTGGCGGGCGTTGTAGAGGATGTCGTGAGTATCGAAGTCAGCATCAACGTTCTTTTGATCGAGCGTGCGTGCGGCGGCTTTGCGGCCCATGCAGCGGCCGGCACCGTGGTTCACGCTGTAGCAGCTTTTCACGGCATCGGGTTTCGCCACCATCACCACGGAGCCATCGCGCGGATTTCCGGGCAGCAGGATCGGGTGACCGGTATTGGCAAAAGGCGTATCCTTGAGCGCGTGGTGGCCACCGGGGAAGGCGCGTGTGGCGCCTTTGCGGTGCACCCAGGCGAGCTGGTTATCCACGACCTCCTGACGGGCGATGTTGTGGCTGATGAAGTACACGAGCTGGCCTTTGGTACCTGGCAGCACTTCCTGGAAGGCCTCCAGCACGAGAGCATTGATGAGCATGTGGTTCACGGTGGCGAAGTTTGCCCCGAGAGCCATGTCATCGAGATAGGCGTCAGCTTCGGGGGTACCGAGCGGAGCATAGACGAGCTGTTTATCTTCGGCAGGAAAGGACAGCCCCCAGGTGCGGAAGAAGCCTTCCAGTGACTTGAATTGACGCTGGGCAAGGATGTTGCCGAACCCGCGAGAGCCGCAGTGGCTGAGGAAGGCGACATGGTTGTCCTGCAGGCCGAAGACCTCGGCGGTCTGACGCATCGCAGGATCATCGGCAAGCTGCACAACCTCGCACTCACCGAAGTGGTTTCCACCTCCGTAAGAACCGAGCTGCATCATCTTGTTTTCAAATCCGGCGAAGCCGTTGAAGGAGCGCATCTTGTCCAGGCGCTCGTTCAGGGTGGAGATGTTTCCATCGTGGCCGAGGTGAGAGCTGTCTTCGCAGCGCAGCGCCCACTCGGGCGGGATACCGAGTGCTTCGCACACGCTTTTGCTCGCGCCTTCGGTGCACACCTGCACACCGAGAGCCTCGGACACGCGACGGGATTTTTTCGCCTCGCGCTGACCACGACCTGCCCCGGTGGGGGTGCGGAGCAAGATGGCATCGATGAGCTGACGGCGGATCGCTTTGTCAACGATCGCATCGGCAGGGATGTTCATCTGCAGCAGGGACATGGAGCACTTGATGTCCACGCCCACGGGGCCTGGATAGATGTGCGTTGGCGAAACCATCACGCAGCCGACCGGCGCACCGTAACCAGCATGCGCGTCGGGATTGAGGACGAGATCGGTCACGCCCGGAGCGGAGCGCGAGTTCAGAGCTTGATCGATGCAGGTTTGGTCAAAGCCGGAGCGAATTGCTTCTGTACCGATCACGGTGATCGGTTTACCTGCGTTATTGCGGGCAGGCAGGAAGGCTTCGGCTTCGGCGGTGATATGGAATGGGGAGGTCATGGTTGTTTGGAAATTGGCGGTGACGACAAGGATTTGATGAAACGTTCTCTGCTCTACCAGGCTGAGCTACGGTCCCGTGAAATTGGAAAGGTAGGACCGGTGGGATTTGAACCCACGACCGGAGGGTGAATAGCCATGTAGTTCCATCGGCATTCGTCACCATTTGAGGTGATTGGTTTATGAAAGGAGATGGCGACAAGGATGGAGAGACTTCTCCGCATTGCTGCGGGGCGGGATTTGAACCCGCTGGTTTCGATGTAGTCCGCTCCGGCATTCGCCAAAGATGGTGGTTAGGTGTGAAAAGGTGACGGCGACAAGGTGGAGAGAAACATTCAATTGCTCTACCGACTGAGCTACTGCCATGCTTGCGCATGACAGGCAGGGATCGAACCTGCGGCCGACTGATTAATGTAGTTCCTCAGTGCATTCGCCGTCATTTGGAAAGGGTTGGATGGAGCCTGGTGACAAGGATTGGAGAGACGCAACAGTTGGAAATGTAGTCCGCTCCAGCATTCACCAGGCTCCAAAGTTTGGGTTAAAGGGGTGTTTTTTCGATTTCGCCGATCCAATGGGCGCTGCTGAGTTCACCACGGGCAAAGGCGGCGATCACGTTGAACACGGCATCAGAGAAGCCACCGATGTTGAGGATGTCCTCGCGCTCCTGCGCCTGGGTGGTCGCATACGGCTGGATGTCCAGACACACGAGACGGGCTTTCGGATTGCGCTGCTTGAAGATCATCCACTCGCTCATGGTGCGGGTGGCTGAACCGCCGAAGTGGCCGTGATAGGGGGTGTCCATCCACGACTCGTTGTCGGAGACGTAGATCACCAGATCCGCCTGCACCTTGCGGGCATTGAGATCGATGAGCACGGCGCTGCAGTTCGTTCCGCCGCAAGGCAGAGATGCGAGCTTCTGCGCGTTCGTCATCACGGAATCACGAGGATTAAGCGACACACGAACCACGTTATTCTCAAACGGCAGCACTTCGGCATCACGGTTCTGACGCAGGAAGGCGGCGGCCACCAAGGCGGCCACATCGATGCAGCGCACCTTGCTGGTGGCGCCCTTGCGGACACCGGTTACAGCGGAGTGCATGGAACCGGACACGTCCGGCGCTACGACCACCTTTCCAGCAACCACCGGCACGTTGGAGACCGAGATCTCCATCGCATCCTGCAGGGCTTCCTTCACCTCGTGCGGGACTTCCGCGCCGACGTTGAGATAGGCAGCCATGAGCTGGTACGGGAACACCTTGGAGCGGCGCACCTGCTCCTCATGGCGCAGGCGGCTGGCCACGAGACGGGTGATTTCCTTGATGGAGAACACGCCGTGACGGGCGAAGGTGTTCAGGTTCATGCGCGTCATCTGCCATGGGGCACGACGGGCGATGGCCTGCCACTGCTCTGCCGTCAAAGGCAGTGCGGTGAGCATCTGGAACGGCACGTCCGGCGGATCTCCAGCAGGGTCGGCTTTCCAGGCCTCGAACTCGCGCACGATGCGTGGCAGTGCCGAAGACTCATGCTTGCGACCGATGAGGTAGCCATAGAGCGCCTCACGGCTTTTCGTGGCCGGGTGCGGGTGCACCATTTTCACGATGTCTGCCAGCGAAGGCGACTGACCCACGTCTGCACGGAAGATGGCCTCGTCCGAACGAGTCTCAAACCAGCGGCGCACGAGGCGCTTTGGCAGAGAACCGAGGGATTTACGACCCGTCACACCGGAGCGGAGGATCTGCACGAAGTTCCGCAGCATCTTGGCATCGTCGATCACGCGATCAAAGATCAGTTCCAGACGTTCGGCATCACGGGCGGCAAGCACGGCGCAGAGCAGTGCTGGCATATCCTTCATGAAACCTTTCTGGCGGCAGTGAAGCGCCGTGCGGGCGATAAAGTCGGTCGGAACTTTCTCACACAGCTTCAGCACCTGCTGGAGCTGATCTTCCGCCGTGGCGTAAAAGGTGCGGTTCAGGCAACCCGTGGCCGCATACTGAGCCAACGCATGACGAGGCTTGAGCTGGTAGGCCAGGCCACCGGCTTCATTGAAGCTGTCAGCCTTTGGAGCCAGAGCGCCGCGGAGGGTCGAAAAGAGTGATTTGCTAGCCATGGTGTTGGTTTGGGTTGGTCGTTTGTGTGTGCCAATACCTAACGCTAGGGCCGTGCCAAGTGCTCTGGACCAGGTGTCTGGAGGACGCTGGAAGCCTTGTAAAACAAGGGCTCCAGGAATTTTCAGATTATTTTTTCGGGACAAAAAGCGATGTTTTAAATCCCGAATATTATCTCCAATGGGATATTGTTTTATCTTTTTGGATAGTGTATTCAGTCGATAATTCAATGAGTGCTTCCGTCAGTTGCTTTGCATGTGTTTTAGACCAACTTCATGAGTGATGCAGTCCCCAGTTCCAGCCCAAGAGAAACCCACGCAACGCAGCCAGGACAAGGCAGCGGCGGGAGGCTTGCGGATGCCGCAGCACTCCTCAGCGCAAGCACTGGAACTGATGCAGCGGAATTTAGGACACTCGATGCCCTCGGTGATCGACAGGCTGCGGAGCAAAAACTGATCGAACCATGGATCGAACTTCACGGTCTCTGGATGGAGATCGCGAATTTAAACGAGCTGTTGCTCGGAGGCACGGAGCATGATGTGGCACGTGTTGGTGACCCTGTGTCGCATGTTCGCCGAGTCACGAAGCCGACGGATGAGATCAAGGGTGCGGGCTACGGCTACACGCCAATCGTTGAAGGCGGGCTGAAACTGGGACCGGCAAGCTTGGGCGAATATCTGCGCCGCCTGGTGCTGCTGAATGAAGTTTTTCCCGATGTGGCCATGACTTTGGAGGGATTCATCCGTACACCGCTCAGGCTGGAGGTGGTGACGTTGCAGGAGTATGTGCCTGGACGATTGCTGGGAGACATCGCTGCGGAGGTCGGCGGCCATGAGGTGCGGCGGCTCATTGAAGGATGGTTCACGCGACGAGGTTTTGCGAAGCTGTATCTGAGCAACCAACCGGGGCCTTCGCGTGCATGGTATCGGAGGCGGACAACACGGCAGTGTTTGATGCCAAGCCAGCGAACCTTCTGGAGTGGAATGGTTCTCTCCGTCCCATTGATGTGAATCCTGTACGCCCAACCGGCGCATTGCTGCGAGCCATTCGAGCCGCGCTGTAACTTTCCCTGCTCTCTGCATGAAACCCATCATCACATTTGGATTCCTCGGATCGAACTTGGACCGTGCCTCAGGGCCGGAAAGATGGTCGAAATGGCGGCCCACGGTGGCGATGTGTCAGCAAGAGGATTTGGTGATTTCGCGGCTGGAGCTGCTGGCAGAACCGAAGTTCATGGATCTGGCGCAGCAGGTGAAGGCGGACATCGAGAAAGTGTCGCCGGAGACGACGGTGGTGGTGCATGAGTTCCCACTGAAAGACCCGTGGGATTTGCAGGAAGTGTATGAGCGGCTCTATGACTTCGTGCGTGGGTACAGCTTTGATCCGGAGAAGGCGGATTACCTGATCCATCTCACGACGGGGACGCATGTGGCGCAGATCTGCTGGTTCCTGCTGAATGAGGCGAACTTCATTCCGGCACGGCTTCTACAGACCTCGCCATCGCGTGAGAGTGGACGTGATGCGAAGGCTTCAGGGCGTTATGAGATCATTGATCTCGATCTTTCGAAGTATGACCGTCTTTCCACCCGCTTTGCGCAGGAGCAGGAGCGGACGCTGGATTTTCTGAAGAGCGGCATCGCCACGAAGAGCAAGGGTTTCAATAAGCTCATTGAGCAGATTGAGCTCGTGGCGGTGAACTCCAAAGCGCCCATTCTCATCATGGGCCCAACGGGTGCAGGCAAATCCATGCTGGCCAGCCGCATTTATGATCTGCGACGTTCGCGCGCTGGAATTGGCGGCAGGTTTGTGGAAGTGAACTGCGCCACGCTGCGCGGTGATCATGCGATGTCGGCGCTCTTTGGGCACAAACGCGGCTCTTTCACGGGTGCCCAGTCGGACAGGCCTGGGTTGCTGAAGGAGGCGGACAAGGGGCTCATTTTCCTGGATGAAATCGGTGAACTCGGTCTCGATGAGCAGGCGATGCTGCTGCGAGCACTGGAGGACAAGACGTTCCTGCCAATGGGCAGTGACAAGACGGTGCAGAGTGATTTTCAGCTCATCGCGGGAACGAATCGTGATCTGCGCACACAGGTCGCGGCTGGCAAGTTTCGTGATGATCTGCTGGCACGGATCAACTTGTGGACCTTCACGCTGCCGAGTCTCGCGGAGCGGAGAGAGGACATTGCTGCGAATCTCGACTTCGAATTGGAACGCTTCGCGAAATCGCATCGACGGCAGGTGCGGATGAACAAGGAAGCGCGCGAGGCCTTCCTCAAATTTGCCCGCAGTCCCGATGCTAAGTGGAGCGCTAATTTCCGCGATCTGAATGCAGCGGTGACGCGGATGGCCACGCTGGCCCCCAGAGGCAGGATCACCGTGGAATGTGTGGAGACGGAGGCTGCGCGATTGTGCGAAGGCTGGCGGGATGCTGGTGATCAGGCATCCAGCCGGGAAAACTCCTTGCTCACCAAGGCGCAGAGGGAGGAGATTGATCCCTTTGATCTGGCGCAGCTGGATTTTGTTTTGCAGGTGTGTCGGGAAAGCAAAACGCTCTCCGATGCCGGGCGGAAGCTGTTCGCGGTTTCGCGTGCCAAGCGCTCGAAGATGAATGACGCGGACCGGCTGAAGAAATACCTAGCGCGCTTCAAGTTGAGCTGGGATCAATTGATGCAGTGATGCTGCGGCTTACCGCAGTTCCTGCGGCTCGCGTGATTTCAGGACTTCGTACTTCGTGAGTTCACGCCACTGGCCTTTGGGCAGATTTCCCAGAACGAGCATGCCGATTTTGACGCGCACTAAACGGAGGACTTCGATGTTAAAGGCTTCAAGCAGGCGGCGGATGTGGCGGTTGCGGCCTTCATCGAGGACGACTTCCAGCCACATGTTCTTTTCGCCACTGCGAAGGATCTTGATGGCCTTGGCGGAGAGGTGATCGCCTTGCTCTTCGTCTACGACGCCTTCCTTGATCTGCGCGAGGCGCTTTGCATCAATGGTGCCGCTGATTTGAACGTGGTAGGTTTTGTCGAGATGCGTGTCGGGATTGGTGATGGTGTCCGCCCAGACGTTGTCATTGGTGAAGAGGAGCATGCCTTCACTGGCTTTGTCCAGCCGGCCCACGGGAGAGAGGTGCGGCAGCTTGGAGTTTTCAAAGCAGGAAAAAACCGTCTCGCGGCCGAGTTCGTCCGAGGCGCTGGTGACGAGACCGCGCGGCTTGTTGAGCATGACGTAGAGACGCGGCGCCTGATTGATGCTGACGTCGTCCATGATGATGACGTCTTTTTTGAGGATCACGGGGAACTCGGGATTCTTCCGCACGACGAGGTTCACCTTCACCTTGCCCATGCGAATCAGTTCGGTGGCGCGGCTGCGCGAGCAGAAGCCGAGCTTTGACATGGCGCGGGCGAGGCCGGTGCGGGCGAGGCCGGTGCGGGTGGGAGGGGGCTGGGGAGGCATGGGTGCAGATTAATGGCGTGGCTTCAAATCGCGCTCGATATCCTCGCGATCGACGCGATTACGCGCCTTGATTTTGTGATCGCGTTTGTTGCGGCGTTCGACGGTCATCTGGCGCTTTTTGCGCTGTTTGCGCAACTTGGCGATTTCGTCCTCCAGCTTTAGATATCCTTCGTAGCGCTCGGCATCCAGGGTCCCGGACTCCACGGCGGTGCGGATGGCGCAGCCAGCATCGGTGCCGTGCTTGCAGTCATGGTATTTGCAACGCTGGGCCAGTTCTTCGATGTCGGCAAAGCGTTCGCGCAGCGTGGTTTCATTCGTCCACATCTGCACCTCTTTGATGCCGGGGTTGTCGATGAGGATGCCGCCCCTGTCGAGCACGAGCAGCTCACGTGCGGTGGTGGTGTGGCGGCCTTTGCCGGTGACTTCGTTCACTTCATCCACCCACTGCCAATCCTCACCCAGCAGGAGATTGACGAGTGCGGATTTGCCGACACCGCTGGAGCCGATCACGGCCACGCTTTGGCCACGCTTGAGGTAGTCCTTCAGCACCTTGAGCCCCTTGCGCTTTTTCACGCTGGTCACGTGCACATCGGCATCGGCATTGAGGGCACGGATGGCCTCGGCGGCCTCCTGATTCTGCTTGTCGGGATAGAGGTCGGCCTTGTTGACAAGGACGACGGCTTTCGCACCACTGCGGGAGATGAGCGTGAAGTAGCGCTCCATGCGGCGCAGGCTGTAATCAGGCCCGGAATCGGTGACAACGATCACGGCATCCACATTCGCTGCGATCACCTGTTCCTCGGCACTGAAGCCGGAGGCTTTGCGTGAGAAGCAGGTCTGGCGTGGCAGACGTGCACGGATGATATTGTCACCGTTTTCGCCACCTACTTCGAGAGCCACCCAGTCGCCTACGGCAGGAAGCTCGGCATCCGTTTCAGCATCGTGATAAACTTTGCCACCAAGGATGACCTCGAACTCATCGAAGCCGTTCGTCCCATCTTCAAGCAGAGCTCCGTAGCTGATCTTGTTGTCACGGATCAGGCGCGCAGGTTTCCAGCCCTGCTCGCGAAACGGTTCGAAGTGTTTCGCGAAGAACTCGTTCCAGCCCAGATCGATGAGACTTAGCGACGCCATTGATACATCCAGCGTTCAGAAATGACCTGCTTCTCGTCTTTCAGTTCCATCATGATTTCCAGCAGGTTGGAGGTCTCGGGAATGTCGAGCTTGAAGAAGGCACGCCAGCCGCCGGTCTCGTTGTTGCGCATCACACGCTTGTCCAGAACCTTGCCCTCGCCAGCACTGAGAACGACATCAATGTCAGGTGCCCAGTCCTTGGGTTTGGTGGCGCCGTTCTCAGCGCCTTTGGCAAAATCCACGACATACAGATGATCGTCTGAGTCCATCACAAAACCACGGCGTGAACTGATGACTCTGCACAGCGCGCCTGGCAGATGTTGATCAAGCCAATGGAGCTTGTACTCGACTTTGAGCGGCTCTGCGGGTGTCGCGGGCAGGTGCGCCGGCTTCCACATGGCGACGATGTTGTCCCAGGTCTCTTCACCGCTGGAGAGTTCGACGAGGGTGACAGCGCCTTTGCCAAATCCGCTCACCGGTTCCACCCACACCGCCGGACGGCGATGATAGTTGGCTTCGAGATCCTGGAAGTTGTTGAAGTCACGATCCCGCTCCGCGAGGCCGAAGCCCTTGAGATTGTCCGTTTCAAAAATGCTCAGGCGCATGTCACGGCTGACATCCAGCGGACGCCAGATGGACGGGCCGTCCTTAATTTCGACCTGCAAACCGTCCGAATCATGCACCTCGGGGCGGAAATCGTAGGGTTTCGGATGCGAGTTCTCACCGAACCAGAACATGCTCGAAAAGGGTGCGATGCCCAGCATCTTGACCTGCTTGCGGAGATGAAGAGAAGCCTTGATCCTCATTTCAGTGCTGATTCCGGGTGTGGATTCAAATTCATAAGCGCCGGTGATGCTGGGGCCATTCAGCAGCGCGAGCAGTTTGAACGACTTTTCTCCTGCCTTGGGCTCCTTGAACCAGAAATGGGTGAAGTCGGGGAATTCTTCGGGTTCGCCGCCGATCGTGTTCACCGCCACGCCGCGCGCGGAGATGCCGTAGCCGAGCTGCGTGGTGACAGCGCGGTAGTAACTGGCGCCCATGAACACCATGAACTCGAAGGGGCGCTTAACCAAGGAGTCGGGGGCCAGCACGCGAAACCCCGCGTAGCCGACGGGATTCTTGGCGCTCGCAGGCACCTTGAGGTCACCATAGTCAAAGTGGCTGCCATCAAACGGCACACCGACGGTCTGGGGGTCCTTGATATTGTAAAAGACGACCGGTTTTTTGAACATCCAGCCTGGGTGGAAGAACTCGACACGGAATGCATCTCCCTGCTCGGCAAACAAGGCTTTGTCACGCAGGAACCGGATCTGCCGGTGACCATCGTACTTCAGCCCCTCGAAAAACGGATCGAGCTGCTGCGTGGGCGCCTGATAGGGCTGCAGCGCCAGTTGCGCGGCCACTTTTTCGAGGTCGGCAAAGCTTTTGACGGATTCCAGAGTGATTTGGGCCTGGCTCGGCGAAGCGGAAAGAACCAGGGCGGCCAACGGAAGAATGAATTTCATGCGGGAGGGGTGTGCTAGGATGCAGCACACAGAGTGCCAGTCAACCGGTGTAGCAGGAAGCTCTTGCCAAAGGCCCGGCCAGGCGTTGCATGCGTACCGCATGCCCCCTGCCCCTCCCGCGAAGCTGCTGCCAGTCATCCTGTTCAATGCCGCCTACATGATGGCGGCTATCATCGGGGCCATTGTTCAAGGGAACCGTGAGTTCATTTTCTACATCGTGGTCATGGTCATTTTGATCGGGGTCATGAGCACCGTCCATCGCCGTGTGCGGCTCACGACGCCGCTGCTGTGGGCCTTTTCGGTTTGGGGGCTTGCCCACATGGCAGGCGGCCTGTGCCCCCTGCCCACCGGCTGGCCTTACAATGGGGATCAGGCGGTGCTATATAGCTGGTGGATCGTGCCGCAGTGGCTGAAATATGACCAGATCGTGCATGCCTATGGCTTTGGCGTCACCACCGGGCTCTGCTGGCACCTTTTGAGCAAGGCACTGCGTCAGCCGGATGGCAGTGCGGTGCGCCCCACGTTTGGCATGCTTACCTTGTGTGCTGCGGGTGGCATGGGATTCGGGGCGCTGAACGAGGTGATCGAGTTCATCGCTGTTTTGACGATCCCCAATACAAACGTGGGGGGCTACGAAAATACGGGCTGGGATCTCGTTTCCAACCTCATCGGGACGGTGATCGCAGCGGTGATCATCCGCTGCCGCTGCCAGATCAGCCGGTGATTTTCAGGCTACGAAACTCCAGTGCGCCGGCATTTTCGCCTTCGGGGCCACCCGAATCCCCGCCCAGGCCGAAGGTTTGCTTTTCCTCGGCGATGCAGGGATGGCTCGCGGTGATGGTCTTGCCATCGATGGTGGCGGTGATGGTTTCGCCTTTGAATTCGATCTTCACGTGATGCCAGCCGCCCACGGCAAGGATGTTGGGCTGTTTGAGCAGTTCCACGTTCTCGCCCTTTTTCGGATGGGCCAGGATGCGCAGCGTGTCCGTGCCCATGACAAGGTGGACGATGTGCCCGCGCTCCTGCGAACCATTGAAGATGATGCCGGCAAAGGTCGCCTTGCCTTCCAGCCGGAAGTCGCATTCGAAGACGGCGTCTTTGAGCGAAAGTTTGCGCATTTTGACCGGTCCGTGACGACGCGGACCGGATTCAAAACCACGCAGTACGCCGCCCTTCGACGTCCAGGTGCCGAGACCCCAGAACCAATCTTTGGAGAGTTCGGTGGTGAAGATTTCTTCGAGCAGGGTTTGGGGTTCGGCGGCTCGAATGTGACCCACGAGGGCGCATTGCAGCACAAAGAGGACGCAGGCGAATCTCAAGAGATGCCGGACGTTCATGGCTTCGTCTCGCCGCTGATCTTGAGGTTGCGCACCTTCACGGATTTACCGGCAGCCAGCCAGCTTCGTGCTTTCGGTGTCGCAAAATAAGGATGCTGCGCCTTCAGTTCCTGGCCATCGAGATTGGCGGCCATTTGATCGCCCTGCCATTCGACGCGCAACTTGTGCCACTCACCTGCTTTTACCGTCATCGGCAGCTTGGCAATGGTGTGAGAGGGCGCCACGGAGTCTTCCGCGATGCTCAAACCTGCGGCACCGACAACCACACGGCCCACATGTTTGCTGGAATCACAACCCACGAGGAAGCTGCCCGGGCCTTCGATCAAGAACTCCACCTCGATGGTGGCGCTGGAGAGGCCCACTTTGTGATGAAGCACGGGGATGTGCTTTTGCTCAGGCAGATCCAGCACGCTGAGGACGCCGCCTTCGGGTGTCCATTTTCCTTTGGCAATGCTGAAACTGGAGTCCAGCGGTGTTTTGAAATCTGGCGTGGAGAGGACCGGCAGGACGTGATCGTGCAGCAGCGGTTTGGTTTCCTGGGCCAGAGCGGCTGAAGCGAGGGTGAGTGCGAGGGAAGCGGCGAGAAAAGAACGGAGATTCATGGTGTGGTCGGAACAGCTCACGACGGAGCGACTCAGGAGCAAACGCCATTCACCACATTTTCTAGCGGCTCATTGCGCACTGCGGCGAGTGCAATGCGGGCGGAGGTGCTGCGCATTTCGATCTTGCTCTCCACGCTGCAAAACGCGGCGTGGCAAGTGGCGATGAGATTTGGCGTGGCGGCTTCGTCTGCGGTGCGGAGGGGCTCGTCTTCGATGACATCGAGCCCGGCACCTGCGATGCGATTTTCGCGCAGCGCAGCGAGGATGGCGGTCTTCCTGATGACTCCACCACGGGCCGTATTCACGACAAAAGCGGAGGGTTTGAGCAGGGCCAGTTCGCGTTCGGCAATGAGGTGGCGCGTTTCTTCATTCAACGGGCAATGCAAGGAGAGGACATCGGTTTGCGCGAGGAGTTCATCAAGCGTGCGCACGCGGGTGATGCCGACAGCTTTGTCGGCCCCATTGGGAAGGTAGGGATCTTGGAAGATGACGCGGAAGCCGAGGGCTTTGGCGCGGAGAGCGGTTGCGGTGCCGATGCGCCCCAGGCCGACGATACCGAAGGTGAGCGTGCTCAGGCGGCGGAGTTTCGGCGTGACGCGGATGTTCCAGCCGAGCTGCTTGGCTTCGGCATCCAGTGGCAGGATTTGCCGGCAAAGCGCCATGGCGAGAGCGATGGCATGGTCTGCGACTTCTTCGGTGCCGTAATCGGGCACATTGCACACAGCGATGCCACGCTCGCGTGCTGCGGCAACGTCTACACTATCAAAGCCAACGCCATTGCGGATGATGGCGCGGCAGTTTTGGAGCTTTGCGATGCCTTTGGCCGTGAGCGGCATGTTGTGCCAGATGATGATGGCGTTGGCGCTGCAGATCTCGTCGGTCAAGTCGGCGTCGGTTTCGCAGAGGGTGCGGGTGACGTGTGCGACACCGCCGATGATCTGGCGTTCGATGGTGGATTCGGGATCACCTTGTGGGGAGGTGGTCCAGTCGATGATGGCGATGTGAGGTGGGGACATGTGAAAATGCAGCGAGAAGTTATGCGAGAATATCTTTGATGACGTGCCCATGCACATCGGTGAGCCGACGGTTGATGCCGTTGTTGTAGAAGCTGAGTTTTTCGTGGTCAATGCCGAGCTGATGCAGCGCGGTGGCGTGGAGATCGTAGCAATAGGCGGGATTTTCTGCGGCCTTGGAACCGAGATCATCGGTGCTGCCATAAGCTGTTCCGCCTTGAATGCCACCACCGGACATCCAGGCGGTGAAGGCACCGGGATTGTGATCGCGTCCCTTGCCTTGTGCCGCAGGCTGGCGGCCAAATTCGCTGGTGCAGATGACGAGCGTGCTGTCGAGCATGCCGCGTGATTTCAGATCGCGCAGCAGGGCTGCAGCGCCGGTGTCGAGCACCTGGCCCCAGTAGCCATGGTCGCGTACGAGGTCTTCGTGGCTGTCCCAGTTGGGGCGGATTTTTTTAGCTGTGGTGTTTTCCGCACCGCAATAGATCTGCACGAAACGCACACCGCGCTCGACGAGCCGACGTGCCAAGAGGCACTGCCGGCCAAAGGGGCCGATGTCTTCGTGATCGAGCTGGTAGAGCTGCTTGGTGACATCCGTTTCGCCGCGAAGATCGGTGACTTCAGGAGCGCTAAGTTGCAGGCGTGCCGCGAGTTCATAGGCGGCGATGCGGGCTTCGAGCTCTGTGTTGCCTGCACGTTCGGCGGCGTGGGCGCGATTGAGCGTTTGTAAAAAATCGCGGCTCGTCTGCTCAGTGTCGCCGCGCAGTTGCGCGAAGCTTTTGGGCGGAAACAGATCGGCGATGGGCGGCTTTTCGGCGTCGGTCTGCAAGGTCGTCCCCTGATGCACGGCAGGAAGAAAGCCCGCGCCCCAGTTGATCACGCCTCCCGGCGGCAGGCCGCGCTGATCAGGCAGCACGACGAACGCGGGCAGGTTCTCGCTCTCGCTGCCGAGGCCATAGGTGACCCAGGCACCCATGCTGGGAAAGCCGGGCAGGATGAAGCCGGTGTTTGCCATGAACATGGCAGGGCCATGCAGCGCGCTCTTGCTCTGCATCGAGTGAATGAAGGCCATGTCATCGACGCAGGTCGCGAGCTGCGGGAAGAGATCGCTGATCCAGCGTCCGCACTGACCGTGCTGACGAAATGGCCAGTAGCTGCCCTGGCAGTTGCCCGGCTTGGAGGCGAAGAACTGCATTTTGCCATCAGGATCGAAGGGCTTGCCGCTGCGCTTCGCCAGCTCCGGCTTGTAGTCCCATGAATCCACATGGCTGAGGCCGCCGGGACAGAAAATCTGAATCACTGCACGTGCCTTGGCCGGCAAGGGAGGTCGCTTGGCGGAAAGTGGATTGGTGGCGGCCCGAATGTCCTGCTCCAGCAAGGAAGCAAGTGCGATGCTGCCAAAACCGCCGCCGATTTTCCGGAGGAAGTCGCGGCGCGAGGGGCCGGAGGAGTGAGTGCTCATAAAGGGGGTGAGTTAGCGAATCCAAATGCCTTTGCCGGAGCCGCCTTTGGGGGTGGTCTTTGGGTAGTCAGGGTTGGACTTCAACTCGATGACGTGGACGACCTTCTCCATGGACAAATCAGTCGCTGCTCCTTGAATGCGAACGCCTGAGACACTCAGGCTGCGCACGGTGCAGTCGAGGTCGGGGGAGAAGATTTCGGTCCAGGTGGCCGGGTCGTCTGACTTGTGTTTGTAGGTCTGCGATTTTGGGCCGATTTCGATGAGGTGGTACTCCGCGGTGAATGGAAAGTTGAGCTTCACGTTGCGGAGGGTCAGGCCGTCGGTGTTGGCGTGGATTTGAATGCTGCCGGAACGATTGAAGGTGAGGTTTTCGAAAACGAGCGCACGTAAGGTGCCGATGCCGGCGCTGGCGTCATTATCGCGTCCCACTTCGAGGTTGGGCTGGTCGTAGAGTTTGAAGTCACTGATGTCGGCGATGCCGCGCACGGTGATGTCATGGATAGGACAGTCGAGTGTGGTGCCGTCGCTGAAGCGTTTCACGCCGGGGAGCATACGGATGGAATTTGCCGACGGGATGCCATCAGGCGAGCCGTGAACATCTTCGATGACGATGTGATGAATGGCCCCAAAGCTGGGCGCGTAGTTTTTCCATTCCCAGGCGTTCAGAGCGACGGTGTCATCATGCGAAACACCGCTCACGCGACGGATGAGTCCGTGGCTTGCTGGAGCGTTCACATGCACACCGTCGCGTCCGTGACGATCCAGTGTGACGCCATCGACGGTAAAGTCGTGCACGTTGGCCAGGTGCACGGCGAAGGCTCGGCTCTGGCGCACGCTGATATTGCGAACGGTCACATGACGTACGTTGTGAAGAAGGATGACGCCATGGGTCCCGGGCACGGGATCCTTTTTCGACGATGCGCCACGGTGGTTGCCATTGCTGTCCTTCAAGCCATTCGCCAACGTCGTCCAGATGCCGCCTTCGATGGTGATGCCGGTGTCGGGCTTGGTGTCTGCGGGCAATGGCTGGTCCGCGAAGCCGACAATGTGCTCGTTGCGCACCATGCAGGTGTTGCTGCCAGGCTTGAGGCGAATCTCAGCAGTCGGATCAGCACTGAGTTTCTGTCCAGATTTCAAGACGAGAGGGCCTTCGAGGTAATAGGGCTTCGATTGCGCCGGAATATGCAGCGTGCCTTGGGCGTCGAGCGTTGCCTGCATGGCCTGCGTCCACACTTCGGCGGTAACATTGCGCGTTTCGATTTTACCGGAGGCATCTGGCCATTTCTCGGTCCAAGTTTCGGTGCGTACGAGATGCTGCCACGCGCTCAGAGGCTTCTCCTCGGCATGCAGCATGACCAGCGGCGCGAGCAGCAGGGCGGTGAGAAGGGTGTGTTTCACGCTCATGCGTTTTGTTCCCGGTTCATTTGATTTGACGGTCACGCCTTCTCCCAGGGCGCGCGGAGCTTGGGTTTCTCAGTGAGGAACTCCAGGCCACGGCGCAGTTTGCCGTCCTTGGTGAAGTAAGGATGAAAGCCCTCGCCATTGATGCCATTGCCATCATAACGGTCGCGACGCGTGGAGATCGCGAGGCCTTCGCGCAAGGCCCAACCCATCCAGCCGAAGCCGGCATCGCTGAGCAAGGTGGTGTAATACTTCGCCACCTCGGCGCGAGTGGCATCATCGAGGCAGCCGGGGATGGTTTCGTTGACGAGCAATGGTTTGCCCTGGATCTGGCGCAGCGACTGATAAGAGGAGATGAGTTTTTCCAGGTCATCACGGTTGCGCTCATAAGGATGGGCGCAGAGCACGTCCATGAGCGGCGCGAAGGTTTCGATATTGCCCGTTCTGCCACGATTACCGTTCATGGTGCCGATGGTGATGGGCTGCTGGACGCCGCAAGCACGCACGGTGGCGGCAATCTGGCTGAGCCAGGCGAACTCGCGCTTGTTCGGTTCGCTATTCAAGTCGTGAGCCTGGGGCTCGTTGCAGAGATCCCAGATGAGGATGCGATCATCCTTGGCGAGTGGTGTGACGAGCGCTTTCACATAATCCAATGGCTGGCTCCATCCAGGCTTTATGTTTTCAGAATAGGTGCCGCCATAGTCGAACTTGGAATCGTGCCATCGATTAAAGAGGCAGGGCATGACCTTCATGCCGTTCTCGGCGATCGCCGCGACGGCATCCATGAAGTTTGCCGTGACCTTTTCAGGGTCGCGAATCCACGCCGTGTATTCGATCCACAGCCGAATGCAGTTGGCGTGAACCTGCTTCGCCAGTGCCACTTCCTCGCGCATCCTGGCACCGTCATAAAACCACCACGCATCCTCAATCCGCGCCGCCCAAGAGGGAATGATGCTGAATCCGCGCAGCCAGCGGTAGCTGTCGTAAACGTGGAGCCTCGGCTTTGCTTCGACGGTTGCCTGTGCCGCCATAGGTCGTGGCAGTGCGGCACCAAGCGTGGCGCCCGTGAGGGTTCGGATGACTTGTCGGCGGTTCATGGCTGGTGCTGGCGGATTCATGCTTCAGTCGAGGTAAACAAACTCGTTTGCATTGATAAGCATGCGGCAGAGGGCAAAGAGGCCCTGCTCGGCGACGAGATGAGTGGCGGCGCTTTGTTCGTCAGTCTTGGGTTCCCTTTGCAGGCACAACAGGAAGGCCCGGCCGATGGCGGCTGCACGGGAGTCGGTTTCGTTTTCGATGCGGGTGACGAGGTTCGCGGCCTGCTGCAGCATGAACTCATTGTTGCTCAGCGTGAGCGCCTGCAGCGCGGTGGTGGTTTGTGCGCGGGCCGGGGTAAGATTGGCGGGATCAGGACAATCAAGCGTGGACATGAACTGATGCGGCGTGGTGCGCACCACGAAGCGGTAGATGCTGCGGCGCAGCAGTTCGGGCTTGTCGGGCGTGATGTACTCGTAGATGGGGGCATAGGCCTCGGTGAAATTGAAATCACGGTAGCCGGGGCCGCCCATGGTGGGGTTCAAAGCGCCTGAAACGCTCAGCACGGCGTCGTGCACGGACTCAGCATCCAGGCGGCGCGGGTTTTGCCGCCAGAGCAGGCGATTTTGCGCATCCAGACGACGTGCTGTGTCATTGTGGGAGGTGGACTGCTGCTGATAGGCGGCGCTCATGACGATGAGCTTGTGGATATGCTTCACCGACCAGCCGCTGCGTAACAGCTCATCCGCCAGCCAGTCGAGCAGTTCAGGGTGAGAAGGTTTGTCTCCGCCGAGACCGAAGTCGCTGGGTGTGGTGACGATGCCCTGGCTGAAATGATGATGCCAGAGGCGGTTCACGAGCACACGGCGGGTGAGCGGATTTTCGGGATGGGTGATCCACTCAGCAAGCATGCGGCGGCGCTGCCCCTCGGGCATGGCGTTCGTGCCGAAATCCATGCTGGTGTGGTGAGCCCAGGCAAAAGCCCCGGGCTGAACTTCCTGCTGCGGGTCTTCGGGATTGCCACGACGCTGCACCTGGATCACGGGAGGCTTTGCTTCGCTGACGACGGCGTAAACTTTGGCGGGTTCGGGCAATGCTTTGAGCGAGGCGTCCAGTTTGACGGCTTGTGTCCGCAGGTGTTTCAACAGCTCCTGCTCAGTGTCAGTGAGTCTGCTGTGCTCAACATCGGGCACAAGCCGTGCATCACCGAGGAACAGCAAGTCGCTGCCAATGCCATCGCCGCCATCGGTGGCAATGAGGGTGAGGGTTTTCGCTGTCGCTGGAATGGCGATGTCCAGATGAGTGAACTCATCCTTGCGCATTTTAAGCTTCTGAAACTTGCGCTCGGCATCCACATAGACGGTGAAGTCTGCGCGTGAGGCTGCGGCACTCGCGTCGGCACCGAAGCCGAGTGTGGCGGTGAAATGCATCACGCCGAGGCCGCTGCTCTGGCGAATCTTGGCGAGATCAAAGGTGATGCCGCTGTTGGCGTGCAAGCCGAGGATGGAGTGCTCTTTCTCCGCGTAATCCACGCCACCGATCTTCGTGCTGCGCTGCGCGTTCAGCGGGCCATTGCGGATCGTGTCCCAGGTGTGACCGCTGGTGGCGGGCAGTCCTTTCACCTCTTGTTTGGGGGCCACGGGCACCGGATTCTTGCCATCCGGCACAAAGACCCACGACACAAACCGATCTGCGTCCTTCACCTCGGCGGGCCACTCGATGCGTTGCAGCCGGTTTGTCTGAATGTCGCGATGGTAGCCGAGTTTGCCGGTCGTCAGATTGCCGGTGCGCAGGTCGATGCCACGACCTTTGACACCAGCTCCCACCATGTCGGCAAGATTGAGACCCTCGCCGGCTAGTTTCGCAATCTGGGCACGCGCTGCTGCCAGCTCCTGCGTGAGGCGAGCTTTCTCACCGGCGATGCGTTTTGCTTCCGTGCTGTCCACCTCGCGATCTCCGCGCTTCACTCCGGCAAACACGGCCCACAATCTATAGTACTCCTCTTGTTTGACGGGGTCGAGCTTGTGATCGTGACAGCGTGCACAGTTCACCGTGATGCCCATGGTCGAGGTGATGACCTGGGTGACCATGTCATCGAGATCGCCCGCACGGGCGGCGCGTCTGAGCATGTCGCTTTTGGTTTCCACCTGCCCAACAAAGTCCCACGGACCGGCGGCGAGAAAACCGGTGGCGATGACGGCTTGCGGATCATTCGGCGCGATGACATCTCCCGCGATCTGCTCGCGGATGAATTGGTCGTAGGGCTTGTCGGTGTTGAGCGACTCGATGACGTAGTCACGATAATGCCATGCATTCGGACGCAGTTGATCCCGCTCAAAGCCGTGCGTGTCGGCATAGTGGGCGATGTCGAGCCAGTGCCGCGCCCAGCGCTCGCCGTAATGGCTGGAACTCAGCAGTTCATCGACCAGCTTTTCATAGGCCTTGGGGTCTGCATCCTTCACAAACTGATCCACCCGCTCCGGTGTCGGTGGCAGGCCGACCAGATCAAAGCTCAAGCGGCGGATCAAGGTGCGACGATCCGCTGCGGGCGACATCGCGAGATTTTTTTCCGCAAGCTTCGCGTTGATCAAGGAGTCGATGGAGGCGCCTTTGACTGCTCTCACAGGCTGCACGGACCAATGCTGGAGGCGCTTGTCCACGGCGGCGGCTTTGTCGGCGGCGTTTTCGGGCCACACGGCCCCGGCTTGAATCCACGCCTGCACCAAGGCGATCTGCTCTGGTGAAAGCGGCTCGCCTTTCGGCGGCATGCGCTCGTCGTCATCGGTGGATTTGATTCTTTGCAGCAGCAGGCTTTTGGCGGTGTCACCCGCCACGATGGCCAGACCATCGTGGCCGCCTTTGAACGCAAAGATTTTGGCATCGAGGCGCAGCTCGCCTTTCTGCTTTTTTTCGCCGTGGCATTCGACACAGTGCTGCTGCAGCAGCGGGCGGATGTCCTGGTCGAAATCGACAGCCAGTACGGGAGCCGCTGCCAGGAGGATGAAGAGCGTGGTTTTCATCGTTTGGTTTTCGCTTTGGCAGCCAGATCGTGTGCGGCTTCGTCCATGTGATGTTTCATCGCCTTGGCGGCGGCGTTGGCATCATGCGCGGCCACTGCATTCAAGATGGTGGCGTGGTGGTCGATGGCGCGCTGCCTGCCGACATTGCCAATCGTCACACGGCGGCTTTCACGCCCGAGGTCAGCCAGAGATTCGAGCATGAGCTTCAAGATCTCGTTACCGGCGATGCGGGCCAGGGTGCGGTGAAAATCGATGTCTGCCTCCACGGCTTCATCGTGCGTTTCAGCCGCGAGCAGGCGCTCATGAATGGTCCGCAGTTGCTTCACATCAGGGACTTTAGCCTTCAAGGCGGCCTGCCGTGCGATCTCTGGCTCGATGGCGGCACGGGCCTCGCTCAACTGGCGAAGGCGCTCCTGCAGCTCGGGAAGCAGGATCGACAAGGAACCGCTCAGCGGTTTGTGCAGCCGGTTCACTGCGCGGATGCCGCTGCCGTGGCGGATTTCGAGCAGGCCCTGGAGTTCGAGCCGCTTCGTTGCCTCGCGCAGCACGGTGCGGCTCACGCCGAGGCGCTCGGCCATCAGGCGCTCCGGCGGCAGCTTGCCATCTCCGGAGTCGATCTCGTCGCGCAGCTGGCGCGCCAGGCGTGAGCAGACCTGCTCAACGAGCGAAGGGGTGGGTTTGAGCGGGGTAATCGTCATACAATTGGTAGGAGGTCATACCAATTACGAGGGGGTTGCCAAATTCTTTCCTGTCTGATTTCATGGGTGGCGGCAGGCAGCATTCTCACCGCCGCTGCACTTGCGGCTTGAGCACCCGCCTGAACGCTGGACAGTAGGCAGGCTCCATCCCCGACCGCATGAGCATGCCTTTCCGTGACACATTGCTGAATCTCGCCATCACCTGCGTGCTGGTGCTGATCATCGTACTCGTGGCGGTTTTGCTGAAAGAGAGCCGTCCCGCGCCGCAGCAGGCGCTGCCTGTGGCCGTGGCCCATGTCCCGGTGGGTCAGGCGATGGCGGACGCCAGCCGTGTACCGCTGCAGCAGTTCAAGATCTTCCCCAAGGCCAAATTGATCGAAAGCCGCGCCAACGAGGCAGACACGCTGCGCATCAAGGTGAGCGACACAGAAGACGAGCACATCTTCGTGCTCTACTTCGTGGACGCACCGGACATTTCGCTGACTCATCCGCAGCGCGTGCAGGAGCAGGCGCGTTACTTTGGCGTGAGCAGCCAGCGCGTGATCGAGGAGGGGCAGAGGGCGGCGCAGTATGTGACGCAGCTGCTCAAGCAGCAGCCGTTCACGGTGATGACACGCTGGGAGGAGGTGCCGGGACTCAGCCGCTACTACGCGTTGATTCTGGTGGAGATCAGCCCCGGGAAGCAGGTGTATCTGGCGGATCTGCTGGTGCAGCAGGGCTACGCCCGAGTGGCGGGTGTGACCTCGAGCCTGCCAGCGGATTCACGCTCGATCAATGACTACGCGCTTGAGCTTCAGGAACTGAAGCGACGCGCCCAGCAGGGCAAGGCGGGCATCTGGGCGGCGTCAAAGCTCTGATCACCTGCCAGAAATTCTGGCATTGATGTATCATGATGCGTTGATACGATGGTTTCACCTTGGCTTCTGTACTCAAATCGCTCAGCCTTATTGCCGACCCGACGCGGGTGCGGCTGCTTTTGCTGCTTAAGCATGAAGAACTGAGCGTGGCTGAGCTGCAAGAGGTCCTGTCTCTGCCGCAGTCCAATATCTCCGCCCAGCTGGCCAAATTGAAAGCGGCAGGTCTGGTGACTGATCGACGCAGTGGCAAGAACCGCCTGTATCAGCTCGACGAACCTGCGGCGAAGGATCTGCCGACCCATGAGCATTTTCTCGCGCTGCTGGAGGCGGCGGGGGCTGAACTGCGGGAGGTGACCAAGGACGCGGAGGCGCTGCAAATCGTGCTGCGCAAGCGGGTACAAACAGCGAAGGCCTACTTTGATGCGCTGGCGGGCAAGTTTGGCCGTCACTACATCCCAGGCCGTTCGTGGAAGGGGCTGGGCGAGACTTTGCTAAAACTCATGCCGCCGCTGGTCATTGCCGATCTCGGCGCAGGCGAGGGTACGCTTTCGCAACTGCTCGCCGAGCGGGCGAAAAAAGTAATCGCCGTCGATAACAGCGAGAAGATGGTGGCTTATGGTGCGGAGCTGGCCCAGAAGCATGGTTTTACGAACCTCGAATTTCGCCTCGGGGACATTGAGGCACCGCCGATCCCGCCGCTGAGTGTGGATCTGGTCTTCCTCAGTCAGGCGCTGCATCATGCGCAAAATCCGGAAAAGGCGCTCAAAGCCGCGCTGACCATTCTGCGGCCAGGCGGACGCATCGTGGTGCTGGATCTCCTCAAGCATCAGTTTGAGCAGGCACGTGATCTCTATGCCGACGTGTGGCTCGGCTTTTCTGAGAGCGATCTGCACGACATGCTCAGCAGTGCAGGATTTAAAAAGATCGAGACAAGCGTGGTGCACCGCGAAAGCAAGAGCCCGCACTTCCAGACGATCCTGGCGCTGGCCGAAAAGGAAAACCGCCTCACGGCTTCGGGTCACTGGTCGGGCTCTTGACACGGGGTGCAGGCACAGTCATGCCGTTTTGCAGGAGCGTGAGGCCGTTGATCTGCTTCTTGTCATCCCGCGCGAAGATGAGCACGGCTTTCACCACATCGTATTCGAAACGGTCGGGCGCGGTTTCAAACACTGGCATGGCAGGCTGCCCTTCAAGCTGCGCAAAGAGAGTTGCGGCCTGCACGGTGACGCTGATCGCCTTCGAACCCATCAGATCGTATTTGCCTGCGTAGGGCTGCAGCTCTTTGTCGGGACGCAGCTGGTACTCTGGTGGCGGGGCGCTGCTGCGCCTGGCGGTGAGTTCGTTGCCGTTTTGAAACAGCGTCAGTGAATGGATCACCCCTTCACGACGGTTGAAGGCTATCTCCGCAGGAACCACTTTGTAAAAGAAACGATCCGGCGCTTTGGCAAAGCTTTGGATGAACGGCTGGCCGGTCAGGTTCACATAAAGCTGGCCGTCACGCAGCAGCACGGTGAAGCGGAAGTCGCGGTCGAGATCATAGACGCCGGGATACTGTTTCAGCACATCCGCAGGAAGGGTGATTTCTTTCTGCGTGGCGGGATCCACCGGCTTGACCTCGGATGTGCCGGCGATCACCTGGCTGCCAGCGATGCTGTTGTTGTTGATCAGAACCACGCGCACGATTCCCTTCGCTGGAATCACCTGCAGTCCGGAGCAAAAACCACCGGTGCTGCCGTCATGGTGCAGGGTCATCTCACCCTCAAACTTCCCCATCAGCACCCCCAGGCCGATCTGCCCGCCCTGGGACGGTGAGTCAGCCTGCGGCCGCAGGGTGAGTGCCAAGGCCTCCTTCAATGAAGTCTTGTCAGGATGGAGCAGTGCCTCGCCGAATGTCATCATGTCCGCCGCCGTACTCCGCAGGGCCCCGCAACCTGCCAGGGAGACAAAATGCCAGGGTTTCGTCTCTTTGTCGCCATCATGCGGTATGGCCAGCCGCCGTTTGGTCTGAGGCCACAAGGCGGTGTCCTGCATGCCCAGCGGCTGGCAGATTTTCTCCACCACCGCCTGATCCCATGTCATATGATACACCTCTCCTAGCAGATGCCCGAGCAGCCCAGCGCCGAGGTTTGAGTAGCTGAAGGTGAAAGGCGCTTCGCCGTCGAGCTTGGCTGAAGCCAGATAGTTGAGCAGCAGCTTGCCATCATAGCTGGCATAGGGGTCCTCCTCCAAGGCTCCCGCAATGGCATTGTCCGGCAGGCGCGGCAGGCCACTGGTGTGGGTGGCCAGTTGCTTTAGCGTGATCGCCGCGACGCGGGGATCTGCAAACTTCACCTGCTTGGCCAGAAGGGTGCCGATCGTTGTATCCAGCGTGACTTTCTTTTCCACCACTGCCTGCGCCAGCATCAGGCCGGTAAACACCTTGGAGATGGAGCCAATTTCAAAAACCAGTTTTTCGGGCTTTTCATCCCCGGCCTCGGGAGCCTTTCCGGAGATGGCGTATTTTACCTCGTCCCCCCTGCGCTCGGCCGTGACGATGCACCCGGCTTGGAGCTCCTTGGAGTACCTTGCAGCAGCCTCGGACAATGTGCGGGCTTGAACGGTGTTTAATGCCATGATCAGACCCAGCAGCGCCCAGGAAATGAATTTCATATTTGGGAGGCTACAAAACTCCTGTGCAAACAGCAAGGCGTCTCGTTGACTAGGTGCGCTTTCCCGCCTCCAATACCCTTCTGTGAGAGACACCCTGGAAGACATCGAAAACTTCGTCATCGACGTGGTGATCAACAATCGCCGTGGCATCCGCGCTTCGCTGCTGCGGGTCGTGTTCCGTGGTCTTTCCGGCATCTACTCAGCAGTGGTACGGTCACGGCTCTATCTATACCGTCACCGCTACATCCATGACCATCACCTGGGTGTGCCGGTTATCAGCGTGGGCAATCTCACCGTCGGCGGCACGGGCAAAACACCGGTGGTGGAGATGCTGGCGAAGGCCCTTCATGAGCATGGCCGCCGCGTGTGCATCCTCAGCCGTGGCTACAAGAGCAAGCGCCAGAAGAAGCTGCCGTTCTCAAAAAAAATGGCCGCACGCCTGGGCTTTATTCCCAAGCCGCCTGAGCCGCTGCCAAGAATCGTCTCTGATGGTGAAAACGTGCTGCTGGACTCGCACAACGCAGGGGACGAACCTTTCATGCTGGCGAAGAACTGCCCCGGCATCCCCGTCGTGGTGGACAAAAACCGTGTGAAGGCCGGAGCGCATGCGATTCAGCGCTTCGGCGCCGATGTGCTTGTGCTGGATGACGGCCTGCAATACCTCAAGCTCAAGCACCGACACGACATCGTGCTGATCGACAAGACAGCGGTGTTTGGCAACAATGGCTACATGCTGCCACGCGGCACCCTGCGTGAACCACCACGCAGCCTGCGCCGGGCCAGCTATATCTTCATCACCAAGTCCGACGGCGACAGCGAGGATGTGGTCAAACAGATCCGCCGCTACAACCGCGCCGCTGAAATCATCGAATGCCGCCACCGTGCGATGCATTACGAAAACATCCACACCGGCGAGCGCCTGCCGATCGACGGACTGCGTGATAAATTTGTGGGCGCTCTTTCCGGCATCGCTGTGCCGGAGAGTTTTGAAAACGGGCTGCGCAAACTTGGCGCAAAGGTCGAGGTGATCGCCCGATTCGCAGACCATCACCGCTTCCGCGGGCCGGAGCTTAAAAATTTCGTCGAGCGCTGCGTGCGGCGTGACGTGCACTGCATGGTCACCACGGAGAAAGACTTTGTTCGCTTTCCCAAACTGCCTGTCGCCGACATCCCTTTCTACTTCATGCGCGTCGAGATCGAGATCATTCGTGGGCGCGACGTCTTTGACAAGATGGTGCGCCTCATCGCCGAACCGCGCCGGGTACCGGCAGGAGTGCTGCCCGCTGATTTCATGGAGGCCTCGTAATGACCGCGGAAAATTCAGCCATGGCCGCAGTGCAGGTGCACAAGGTGAACACTGCTGGAGGCAGCAGCGAGGTCGGCGATGTCACCGCCCGCGAGGAACCTCTAGAAATCCGTGTGGAAGGCCGCTCCGTGGCGGTGGTGATGCGCACGCCGGGCCATGATGAAGAACTCGCCGCGGGATTTCTCGTCAGCGAGGGTGTGGTGCAACGCCCGCGTGACATATTGGAAGTCTCGCAATGTCCCAGCACCAACAACAAGCATGGCAACATCGTCGATGTGCTGCTCGGTGGTGCTGTGGTAAACTGGGACTCGCTGACGCGCCACGTCTTCAGCGCCTCCAGCTGCGGGCTGTGCGGTAAGACGAGCATCGAGAGCGTGTTTCAGCAGTTTCCTGCCGTGAAGGGGGACTGGAAAGTCTCACCGAAACTAATCGCCAGTCTGCCCGACAAGCTGCGTGCTGCGCAGGAGACTTTCTCCAAAACCGGCGGGCTGCATGCGAGCGGATTGTTTGATCTTGAGGGCAATCTGCTGGTGCTGCGTGAAGACGTGGGCCGTCACAACGCGCTCGATAAGATCCTTGGCTATGCGCTGCAACGTGACCTGCTGCCACTGGACCGGCACATTCTGCTGGTGAGCGGGCGAGTGTCGTTTGAGATCATTCAGAAAGCGCTGGCGGGTGGCATCCCGCTCGTTGCGGCTATTTCCGCGCCCAGCAGTCTGGCGGTCGATTTCGCGCAGGAGGCGGGCCAGACGCTCATCGGGTTTCTGCGTGGCGAAACGATGAATGTTTACACCCATCCGCAACGTGTGGAGATGTCGTCATGAAACAGGTTCAACTTCTCGTCTTCATCATCTGGGGCGCGCTTTGCGGCTCGCTCTGCCTTTATGCTGTCATGCTGAGTTCGATGACTTTTGCTCCAGCCAAAGGTGATGCCAGGTCGCTGGGGCAGATCATCGCCCTCGCAGCTGGCAGCGCGGCAGCCCTGAGTTTTTTTCTGCGCAAACTGCTGCTCGGAGGATTTTCAACAGGTGTGCTAAGTCTGGATGATCCGGCTCAACGCGGGCGTTTTGTGGCGGGCAATGTCGTGGTCTTTGCACTGAGCGAGGGCGTCGGCGTGCTGGGCTTCGTCAATGGCATCCTCTCGAATGGCAAAGGAGATGCCTGGCTGCCGTACATGGGTCTCGCGCTTGCCCTGATGCTGTTGCACATCCCGCTGCCCTCCCGTTTCAAGACTGCTGCATGAACGGCTACTTTGATCACAACGCCACCACGCCGCTGCATCCCGCCGCACGTGAGGCATGGTTGAAAGCCAGCGAGAAGCACTGGCACAATCCTTCGAGTCTGTATCGCGACGCGGGGCTGGCGAGCCAGCAGCTTGAATCTGCACGTGAACGGCTGGGCACGCTGATGGGTGCAGAGGCCGAACGCATCGTGTTCACCTCGGGTGCCACGGAGTCGAACAACGCTTTGTTTGCATCGCTGCCAGCAGATGCCCTTGTTGTGATCTCCGCCATTGAGCACCCGAGTGTGCGTGAAGCTGCGCGGCGTCGAAACGTGATCGAACTTCCGGTGAATGCGGATGGTGTTGTGCAAGCCGATGACCTGAAGCAGCTCATCACTTCCAAGCGTCCCGCGCTCGTCTCCGTGATGGCGGCGAGCAATGAAAGCGGGGCGTTGCAGCCCTGGCGTGAACTCGCCTCGCTTTGCCGTGAAAATAGCGTGCTGTTTCACACGGATGCCGCGCAATGGCTTGGCAAACTGGATGCCGCGAATCTTGGCGAGTGCGATTTCATCACCGGTAGCGCGCATAAATTTGGCGGCAGCAAGGGCTGCGGATTTCTGGTTCTCCCCGAAGAGGATTCACGACTCGGCTTCATCCGTGGCGGTCCGCAGGAACACGGACGGCGCGCAGGCACGGAAAATTATCCGGCGATTGAAGCCATGGTGACGGCCCTGGAGACGATCGGCCCGCATTTAAGCGAGGTCGAGCAGACGCAATCCAGGCTGCGCGATGCTTTCATCGCGGAGATGCTTGCGTGTTTTGACTCTCTGCGGGTGATCAGCGAATCCGCAGCACGCCTTTGGAACACCGCGCTCATGGTCATGCCGGCGCATGACAATCTGAAATGGCTCACGCGCTTGTCGCGTCGCGGCTTCAGCATCTCCACGGGCTCGGCCTGCAGTTCGGGCAAGGAAGGTTCGTCAGTCGTGGTGACAGCACTGGGTGCCAGCGTGGAAGAGCTGAAGCGCGTCGTGCGCATTAGCAGCGGCTGGGACACCACGGCGGCGGACTGGCAGGCGCTTGCTGCCGCGTTCATCGAAGTGTTTGAGGAGCTTAATCGCGGCGGCAGACCTCAGTAGGCCCTCATGCTCCCGGTCTGGGGCGGATCAGTAGCACGAGAACGAGCGAGAATACGCATACCATGGCGAAGACGCCAAAGATGACGTTGAGCGGCACTTGCAGATCACGCATCTTGCCAAAGCCCCAGTCGGCCAGGCCACCACACATCATGCTGACGAAATTCATGAGACCATATCCTGTGGCGCGCATGTGCGGCCGCACGATCTGGCTGAGGATCGGCATGTTGTTGCAGTCAAAGAAACCCCAGCCGACGCCAAAAAGAATCAGTGAGGCGATGGCGAGCCCGAAGGAATTCAATGCGGGGGCATTGCCCACACCGAACATGGCGGGCACGATGAGCATCATGCCGATGGCGCTGACGTAGATACGGCCCCGATCGCTATGCCGCATCCAGCGGTCAGCAAGCCAGCCGCCGAGAATCGCGGAGAGCAGGGCCGCACCCTGCCAATAGAGCGCTGCGGAGACGCCAGCCTTGCCCTGGCTGATGTCGAAGGCTTTTTGCAGGATGGCCGGCATCCAGTCGCGCACCACCCAGGCGGCGAGTGCTGGCAGCGTGAAATAAAACACCAGCAGGATGAAATTGCGATTGCAGAGCAGTTCTCCAAGAGCGCCGCCGCGCGCGGTGGGGCTTAGCGCCTCCTGCGTGTCCACCTGCCGTGGCACATCGCGCAGAAGCAGAAGCAGCGGGATAGCATAGAGGATGCCTGCCAGTCCGGTGAAGTCGAACATGAAGCGCCAGCCAAGCTCAGGCGCATCCGCCACGAATCCGGCAAACCCGCCAACCATCACGCCGCAGTAGATGCCCATCTGATGCACGCCAATGGCACGTGAACGCGTCCCCGCTGTGTGATAATCAGCGATCAAGGCCAGCGCCGCAGGAATGTAAAACGCCTCGCTGATGCCCATCAGCGTACGCGCCCAGTACAGTTCATTGAAGCTGCCCACATGTCCCGTAAGCCAGGTGATGAGCGACCACACAAACAAGCTGCCGCAGATCGTCAGCTTGCGGCTGAAGCGGTCCGCGATGTACCCGCCGATGGGGCTGCAGATGGCATAGACCCATTTGAACGAAGCCAGCATGTGTCCCCAGTTTTCCTCACTGCCGATGTCCTTGATGTCGCCCATCACGGAGACCTTCATGGAGGCGATCATCTGGCGGTCCAGGTAGTTCAGCAGCGCCACTGGAAACAACAACCCCACGACCAGCCAGGCACGGCGCATGAGTGGGGATGGGGTGTCAGCAAGGGTCGGAGACGAAGACATCCCGCCATTAATCACAGCAGTTCCCGGACGGAAAGCCTGAATTCATGCCCAGGCTTGATCAGCGCATGATGGAAGCAGCATCAAGCCTCTTCCAAGCGGTAGCCGATGCCTGGCTCGTTGACGATGCGCGGGCCGGCTTCGCCAAGTTTCTTGCGCAGGTGATTGATGTGCACGCGCAGGCCTTCGCTCGGATCGCTGGACTGGCCGGCCCAAACCTGCTTCATTATTTGGTTCTGCGTGACGATGCGCCCCGCGTGCTCGGCCAGCACCTTGAGCAGCGCGAACTCGGTGGGCGTGAGTTTGAGCGGTGCCTCATCAAGCGATGCCTCGTGATGCAGCAGGTCCAGCTTCAATGCACCGACGACAATCTCGGCGCTCTGGCGCGTGAAACGGCGGCGCTGAATGACCGTGAGACGGGCGAGGAGTTCAGCGGTGCCGAAGGGTTTTGTCACATAGTCGTCCGCACCGATTTCCAGAGCCTCGACCTTGATGGTTTCCTGATCGCGCACGCTGAGGATGAGCACGGGGACATCGCTCCACTCGCGCAGCCGCTTCAGCACTTCGATGCCGTTCATGCCAGGCAGGCCGAGATCGAGCAGCACCACATCGGGACGATGAAACGCCGCCTCCTGCAGCCCGAGCTGGCCTTCGGCAGCCTCACAGACCTCGTAACCGCGCGACTCCAACACCATGCGCAGCAGGCGGCGCATCTGCTGTTCGTCGTCGATGATGAGGGCTTTGCTCATGCGGCGCTGCGAGTTTTCACGGGAAGGTGCAGCACGAATTCGGCTCCACCGGTGGGATGAGTGTGTGCTTCAATGTCACCTTTCATGGCGCGCATCAAGCCGCGTGCGATGGCGAGCCCCAGACCGGTGCCGCCAGCGGGTGAATCAGGTGCACGGTAAAATTTTTCGAACAACTGGTCTTCAGCCCCCAGCGGCAGACCGGGACCGTGGTCGCGCACGCGAATCTCCAGAGTGCTGCCGGCAAGCGAAGCTGCGATTTCGATGTTGGTGCCTGCAGGGGCATAGCGCGTGGCATTGTGCAGCAGGTTGCCCAGCACCTGGGCGAGCAGGCGGCTGTCGAGCCTAAGCAAGGGAAGATCTGTGGTGCCTGTGATGAGCAAAGGGTGTGCGGCCAGTTCTTCCTGAATGGGCTTCGTTGCAGCGTGCAGTACATCACCGATTTCGCACCAGTCGGGCTGCGGCTCCAGCGCCTCAGATTCCACGCGTGTCATTTCCAGAAAGCTTTCGACGATGCGCTGCAGGCGGCGGTTTGCGGTCTCGATCTCCCGGGCATACGGATTCCCCTGCCCCAGGCCGTCCAACGCCGTGCGAATGATGGCGATGGGTGTTTTCAGCTCATGCGCCACGCTGTCCAGCAGCGTGCGGTGCAGGCGCTCAGACTCCGCCAGCAGCTCGGCGCGATGCTTCAGCTCCAACAGGTGCTCACGCTCCTGATGATGCTGCGCCAGTGCGGCCTCGCGCGCGCGCAGCCGCGTGATGAGATGCCCCATGCTCAATGCCACAACGAAAAACAGGCTGAACATCACCATGTCCTGCGGCTTGTCGATGTGCAGGGTGAATTGCGGAGGAATGAAAAAATAATTCCACACCAGGGCGCTGACCACAGCCATCATCAGCACCGGTCCGCGATTCCACCATGTGCCGGCAAGCACAATGGCCATGAGGAAGACCAGCGCGACAAAGAGATCCCCCGTGTAAGGCAGCAGCACCCAGCAGGTGGAGGCCAGTACAAACACCAGCGTAAGCCCACAGCTATACTGCCCCACCTCCGCCAGAGAAACCGGCGTGGGGGATGGTGGGGCACTGGGGCTGTCGGTGGCAGACATGGTGGGTCTTGGTTTGGGGCACCTTCACCGCAAAAGAACGGCCCGCCAGTAAACAGCCGCAGCCATGGCGTTAAGAAAGTGTAAAAGCAGCGCTCAAGCCTCCTCCAAACGGTAGCCGATCCCCGGCTCGTTTCTGATCTCCAGGGTGGAGCCTTCGAGCTTTTTGCGCAGATGATTGGCATACACGCGCAAATATTGGCTCTGCTCCTCCGCCTGCGGTCCCCAGACGGCACGGAGCAGCTGCTTCAAAGTCACTATCTTGCCAGCATGCCGCACGAGCTGTGCTAGCAGAGCATATTCGGTGGGCGTGAGTTTGAGAGAATGGCCATTTAGCGATGCCTCGTGATGCACGGGATCAAGCACGAGAGGTCCTAGCTGCAGATTGGCCGCGTCATGGGCTCCCTGGCGGCGCTGGATGGCGGAGAGCCGTGCGAGAAGCTCCGCCGTGCTGAAGGGTTTTGAAACGTAATCGTCCGCTCCGGCATCGAAGGCGGCGAGTTTGACGAATTCTTGATCGCGCACGCTGAGGATGAGCACAGGGACGCTGCTCCATTCGCGCAGCCGTTTCAGCACTTCGACTCCATCCATGTCGGGCAGGCCGAGATCGAGCAGGATGACATCGGGTTTGAGAAAGACCGCCTCTTGCAGCCCCAACTGTCCTGACTCGGCATCCCTCACAGTGTAGCCCTTCGACTCCAGCGCCATGCGCAGCAGGCGGCGGATCTGGATTTCGTCGTCGATGATGAGGGCCGTCATTTGGAAGGTGAAGCGAAAGCGGACACTTGATTGATCTCAATCACAAACTCCGCGCCGCCCTCAGGATGATTTCGAGCTGTGATGTCCCCGCCTTGCGCCTGGACAAAGCCACGAGCGATGGCCAGCCCGAGACCAGTGCCACCTGCGGGTGATCCCTGCACACGGTAGAACTTTTCGAACACGCGCCGTTCCGCGCCAGCAGGGAGGCCGGGACCATGATCGCGGATGATCAGTCGCAACCGCTGATCACGAATCGTGGCGCTGATATCAATGGTGGTTCCTGCGGGAGTGTAGATGGCGGCATTGTGCAGGATGTTGGCGACAGCCTGGGTGAGCAGGGCGTGATCAACTTTAAGCAACGGGAAATCATCGGCCAATTGGAGCCTCAGTGCATGAGTGGCCAGCGGAGCGCCAATGGCGTGCTGCGCGGCGGTGATGACATCGCGCAGATCACACCAGTCGAGATTGGGTTTGAGCACCTCGGATTCGAGCTGTGTCATCTGCAGCAGGCTGTCCACCACACGCTGCAGCCGCTGCGTGGCGGTGGTGATCTCGCCGAGGTAGGGGCTTTGTGAACCGTTCATCCCTTCGATCGCGGCGGTGATGATGGCGATGGGTGTTTTCAACTCATGCGAAACGCTGTCCAGCAAAGTGCGGTGCAGTTTTTCCGACTGCGAGAGCATCTCTGCGTGGCTGACGGCCTGGATGAAGTGCTCCTTTTCCAGCACGAGTGCGATCTGAAGCGCAAAGGCCTCGATCATCTGCCGTGTGACAAAGTCGAGGCGCGAACTGTCATCAAACTGCACGCCCAGCACGCCCATGGTGGCGGTGGCTGTTTGCAGCGGGAACCAGGTGGCGGAGGACTCAGGCAGGGTGTCGGTGTAGCGGCCGGCGCACTGCTTGTTCTCATAGCTCCAAGCCACGACACCCCACTCTTTGGGCGAAGGCTGGAAACTGCTGGCCTTGTGCGCGGCCTTCGGCAGCGAACGATCCTGCTCGCGCACGATGAGTGCGGTGTTTGCATTGAGCAGTTCGTTGATCGTGCGGAGCGCCTCGGCCAAGCCTTTTTCCGGCTCGGCGGCCAGTGCGGCGCTCTGGGTGACACGCAGGAGGGCATCTGTCTGGCGAAGTCGGCGGCGTTCCGCGACCTCGCGCATGCGCAACCGTGAAGTGAGGCTGCCCATGCTGAGCGCCACGATGAAGAACATGCCAAACATGATCCAGTCCTCCGGTTTGCTGATGTGGAAGGTGAAAATCGGTGGAATGAAAAAGTAATTCCAACAGACGGCGCTCAGCGTGGCCATCATCAGCACCGGCCCGCGGCTGAAGCGAAGCGCCGCGATCACCACCGCGAGCAAAAACACCAGCGCGACAAACATGTAGCCGGTGAATGCCACCAGCCCCCAGCACACGCTGGCGATGGCAAAGATGGAGACAATGGCCCAGCTGTATTCGCCGATGATCGAGTCCTGCAGCGGCTCCTGCAAAGGGGCGATGTTGCGCGCCTTGTCTGCGGCGGCCAGAGGCCGCACGACACACACATCAATGTCACCGCTGCCGACAATGAGCGTGTCCGCGAGCGACTTGCTCCACATGCCTGCCTTCTCCGGCTTGCCGACGACAATCTGCGACACATTGCGTTCGCGGGCGACCTGCAGCAAGGCTTCGGAGATGTTCTCTCCGGTCACGGAAACGACTTCCCCGCCGAGCTTGCGTGCGAGGCCGAGCGAGCGGGTGAGGCGATCCTGCTCGATGGGAGTGAGAACACGCGAGCCTTCCACCCAAACCACGAGCCAGGGGCAGTTCAATCGTGTGGCGGCGCGCCGCGTCCAGCGGATGAGGCTTTCGGCATAGGGACTCGGCCCCACGCCCACCATGAGACGTGCATTGGTTTTCCACGGGCTGCTGACACGTTTGACGCGGCGGATGTCCTCCAGATCCCGGTCCACATGCTCGGCGGTGAAGCGCAGAGCCAGTTCGCGCAACGCGGTGAGATTGCCTTCCTTGAAGAAGTTGCTCACCGCATGCTCCGCACGTTCGCCCAGATAGACTTTACCGTCGGCCATGCGCTCCAGCAGCTTTTCGACGCTGAGGTCGATGAGCTGGATCTCGTGTGCGACATCGAGGATCGAATCCGGAACCGTCTCGGAGATGACCACGCCGCTGATCTGTCGCACGATGTCCACCTGGCTCTCGATGTGCTGGACGTTGAGCGTGGTGTAAACGTCGATGCCTGCATCAATCAGCTCCAGCACGTCCTGGTAGCGCTTTGCATGGCGTGAACCGGGAGCATTGGTGTGGGCAAGCTCATCCACGAGCACGAGCTGTGGCCGTTGTGCGAGCACGGTATCGATGTCGAACTCCTCCAGCGTGAATCCCCGATGTTCGAGCTTCTTGCGTGGCAGAAGACGCATGCCTTCGAGCAACACAGCCGTCTCGGAACGACCATGCGTCTCCACGATGCCTACAAGAACATCCACGCCTTCCTTCACCCGCTGCCGAGCGGTTTGCAGCATCGCATAAGTCTTGCCAACGCCAGGGCACATGCCGAGGAAGATGTGGAGTCTTCCGGATTTGGACACGGCATCCGCCAGCCGCATCTGCGCGAGCAGTGCATCAGGGTCGGGACGGTATTCGTCATTCATGGCCTTCGGCGGTTACTTCAAGGCATCGAGACTCAGATTCAACTTCAATACATTCACTCCAGCATCGCCAAAGATGCCAAGATCAGGCTTCGCAGTACTGGCGGCGATGAGTTCTTTGACCTTCTCAACGCCGAGGTTGCGGGCCTTTGCGACGCGGGCGGCCTGGAGCTCGGCGTTCTTCACGCTGATGTGCGGATCAAGGCCGCTGCCCGAGGCAGTGACGGCATCCGCGGGAACGGCGTCTTTGTCACTGAGGCCGTTGGTGCTGCGGTAGGCTGCGATGCGCTCTTTGATGGCATCGTTCAGCTTTTGCGAGGTGGGCCCAAGATTGCTGCCGCCGGAGTTGGCGGCGTCATACCCAGCACCTGCGGCGCTGGGGCGCGGATGGAAGTACTGGGCGGCGGTGAAGTTCTGACCGAGGAGATCAGACCCGCGCACGGCACCATCTTTCCCCGTGATGAGACTGCCATGGGCTTTGCTTTTGAAACCGGCCTGGGCGGCGCCGGTGACGATGAGGGGATATACACCGCAGGTGACAATGGCCAGAACGAGGGTGGCGCGCAGGGAGACAAAGAGGGAGTTCATGGTATTAAGCGAGGTGGAGGGTGGCGACGATGACATCAATGGCCTTGATGCCGATGAAGGGAACAATGACACCGCCAAGGCCATAGATGAGCAGATTGCGCTGCAACACGGCAGCGGCTCCCGCAGCACGATACGGCACCCCTTTCAGCGCGAGCGGAATGAGGGCGATGATGACGAGCGCATTGAAGATGACGGCACTTAGGATGGCGCTCTGCGGACTGGCGAGGCCCATGACGTTCAGCGGACTGATCGCAGGAAACGTGACCATGAGCATCGCCGGAATGATGGCGAAGTATTTGGCAATGTCATTGGCGATGCTGAAGGTGGTGAGCGATCCGCGCGTCATGAGGAGCTGCTTGCCGATCTCAACGATCTCAATGAGCTTCGTCGGATTGCTGTCGAGATCGACCATGTTGCCGGCCTCGCGGGCGGCCTGCGTGCCGGTGTTCATGGCCACGCCGACGTCGGCCTGGGCCAAAGCAGGTGCGTCATTCGTGCCGTCACCGGTCATGGCCACGAGATGGCCTTCGGCCTGCTCGGCGCGGATGCGGCGCAGTTTGTCCTCGGGCGTGGCCTGGGCCATGAAGTCATCGACTCCGGCCTCGGCGGCAATGGCGGCTGCGGTCATGGGATTGTCACCCGTGATCATGACGGTGCGGATGCCCATTTTGCGCAGCTGGGCAAAGCGCTCCTTGATGCCACCTTTGACGACGTCCTTGAGTTCCACGACACCAAGCACGCTGCCGCCCTCGCACACGACGAGCGGCGTGCGTCCGGCGCGTGAGGCAGCTTCGACGACCTTCACCACTTCCTGTGGATAAACACCACCCAGGTTTTCGATGTGAGCTTTGATCGAATCTGCCGCCCCCTTGCGAATGCTGCGGCCATCGAGATCGACACCGCTCATGCGGGTCTGCGCTGTGAAGGGAACAAAGGTGGCATGGGGCGCGGCGAGTTCACGGCCACGAATGTTGAACTTCTCTTTGGCCAGCACGACGATGCTGCGACCTTCGGGCGTTTCATCAGCCAGAGAGGCAAGCTGAGCGGCGTCGGCGAGCTGCTGCTCGGTAATGCCGGGAGCAGGACGGAAATCGGACGCCATGCGGTTGCCGATGGTGATGGTGCCGGTTTTGTCGAGCAGGAGCACATCAATGTCTCCTGCGGCCTCAACAGCACGACCGCTGGTGGCCATGACGTTGCGACGGATGAGGCGGTCGATGCCGCTGATGCCGATGGCGCTGAGCAGGCCGCCGATGGTCGTGGGAATCAGGCACACGAGCAGCGCGATGAGCACCGGCGTGGAGAATTCAACGCCTGAATAGATGCCAAAGGGACGCAGCGTGATGCACACGAGCAGGAAGATGAGCGTCATCGCGGACAGCAGAATAGTCAGCGCGATTTCGTTCGGTGTTTTCTGGCGTTTCGCGCCTTCCACCATCGAGATCATTCGGTCGATGAAGGTGTTGCCCTTCTCCGAAGTGATGCGGATGACGATGCGGTCGCTGATGACACGAGTGCCACCGGTGACGGCACTGCGGTCGCCACCGCTCTCGCGAATGACGGGGGCGGATTCACCGGTGATGGCGGCTTCATCCACGCTGGCAATGCCTTCGATCACCTCGCCGTCAGCGGGGATCACATCGCCCGTTTCACAGACGACAATGTCGCCTTTTTCCAGTGCGGGCGCAGGCACGCTGGTCTCGACACCATTTTTCAAGCGGCGTGCGAGGGTGTCCTTGCGGGCGGCACGCAGGCTGGCGGCCTGGGCTTTGCCACGGCCTTCCGCGACGGCTTCGGCGAAATTGGCGAAGAGCACGGTGAACCAGAGCCAGATGCTGAGCTGGGTGATGAAACCGTGGTCCGCCTTGGCGGTGAAGATACTGACCGTGGTGAGCACCGCGCCGACCAGTGTGACGAACATGACGGGGTTCTTCACCATCAGACGCGGATCGAGCTTCTTGAACGACTCGCCGATGGCCGGAACGAGAATGGAAGCATCAAAAAGAGATGTGGGTTTGTGTGACATGGTGGTGTGGCCTGTGGCCTGCTGAATTGAATGAATGAGTGAGTGAAGAAAGATGAGAGCGGCTCAGGAGAAACGGATGCTGAAGGATGCGAGGAGTGAGGTGCTGCTGCGTGCCAGCGAGTCGCCGCGCTGAAAGGCGGGCGAGCTGTTGCGCAGGTACCGCATCTCCACCCGGAAGAGCAGATTTTTGCTTATCTGGCGGTCCAGGTTGAAGGACACGCCGGTGAGAGAGGTCCTGGCAGGCAGGCTGATGATGACACCCGAGGCGTCATTGTAGTGCTCCACCCGGAAGGCGGTGGCCCAGTGGTCATCCAGCTTCCATCTCACGATGGCATTCGGAGACCACCAGATGTTATTACCGCTGGTTGCACGCTGCTGCCAGCCGATGTCAAAGCCAAGATACATGCTCACGGCACTGCTCAGCACCATGTGTGCATACAGGTTGTTGAAGTAGCGCATGCGGCGCTGGTCGTCTGGAAACTCGCTGCCGATGTAGGTGCTCCAGTTCAGCAGCAGGCGGTCATGCGGCGTCCATGCCACCTTGGTGCCAAAGCCGGGCAGGCTGTTGCCCACCAGAGGGCGGACGCGCTGCCAGCCGTCCACCACGAGGAACGCGAGCTCCCACTTCTTGCTTGGCTTCCAGGTGAGGCGGCCACCGGTCAGGAAGTAGGGGGAGTTTTCCGCCATGAGGCTGCGGCTCAGCGTGTAGTTGTCCGCTGAGATGGCGCTTTCAAAACCGATGTGTGAGTTGAATTCCCCCACATCCAGCCAGAGGGTGCGGCCGCGGTTCAAAGCCACGCCGACGCAGGTGTCGTAGAAATGTTGCAGCAGATTCGGCTCCGCCGCCAGGTTCTCCCGTGAATAGGTTCCCGCCATGAGTCCCAGGCTGCCGTGGTACCAGCCGCCGTTGAGCTCGGCCTGGATGAGCGCCAGATTGATCGCCGGGGCGTCGGTGCTGGTATGGTTGTAAAGGAAGGCCGGCCTGCGGTGGTTCACAGGCTCGTTGAAGTCGTAGCCGTAGTAGCTGTCCAAGAAGCCTTTGTAAGCCACAGTCGGCGCGTCGTTTTCCGCCAGCACCATGGCAGGTGCGAGCAGAAGCAGACTGAAAAGGGATGCTTTCATGATGCAGGATCTCCGTGGTTGTTTGCCTGGTTTAGAACAAGCGGCCCTGCGCCGTGAGGAAATGCTCAACGATGGGACCGAGGGCGAGAGCGGGCAGGAAATTGAGCGCGCCAATGAGCAGCACGGTACCGATGAGCAGCGCGGTAAACGTGGCGCCGTTCACTGGAAAGGTGCCCGCGCTCGGCGGCACGGCTTGCTTGCCCGCGAGTGAGCCTGCCAGCGCCATGATGGGCACGATCATGAGGAAACGGCCGACGAACATGGCAATGCCGAGCGTGGTATTGTACCAAGGGGTGTTGGCTGTGAGACCTGCAAAGGCGCTGCCGTTGTTTCCGGTGGCGGAGCTGTAGGCGTAGAGCATCTCGCTGAGGCCATGCGGGCCGCTGTTGTTCAGACCGGCGACGCCCCATTCGCTCACACAAGCCCAGGCAGTGAAGCCGAGGATGCTGAGCGTGAGCACCAGCAGCGTGAGCATGCAGAGCTTGACCTCCTTGGCCTGGATCTTCTTGCCCAGATACTCCGGCGTGCGGCCCACCATGAGTCCCGCGATGAAGACCGCGAGGATGACAAACACCAGCATGCCGTACAAACCTGCGCCCACACCGCCAATGACGACCTCGCCCAGCTCGATCATGAACAGTGGCACGAGTCCGCCGATCGCGGTGAAGGAGTCGTGCATCGCATTCACCGCACCACAGGAGGCGGCAGTGGTGATGGTGGCAAACAGCGCCGAATTGAAGATGCCAAAGCGCACCTCCTTGCCCTCCATGTTGCCATCCGCTGCGGCGATGCCGAGCTGCTGATGGATCGGGTTTCCGGCGGCTTCAGAGTGTGCGCAGACGAGCACACCGCCGACAAAGAACACCATCATGGCGGCCCATACGGCCCAGCCATGCGCCTGATTTTTCACCATGCGCCCGAGGTAGTAGGTCAGCCCGCTGCCGATGGCGAAGATCGAAAGCATCTGGATGAAATTCGAGAGCGGTGTCGGGTTTTCGAAAGGGTGAGTGGCGTTCGCATTCATGAAGCCGCCGCCATTGGTGCCCAGCATCTTGATCGCCACCTGCGAGGCCATCGGCCCCTGGGCGATCACCTGCTCTGCCCCTTCGAGGGTCTTCACCTTGGTGTAGCCGTCAAAGTTTTGGATCATGCCCTGCGAGACAAGGAAGATCGCGAACACGACGCAGATTGGCAGGAGGAGGTAATAAGTGACGCGGACGAGATCGACCCAGAAGTTGCCGACGGTCTTCACGGAACTGCGTGCAATGCCCCGCACCAGAGCCGCCGCGATGCCAATGCCGACGGCAGCAGAGGTGAAGTTATGAAACGTCAGCCCGACCATCTGCGAGAAATAGGACATGGTGGCCTCACCGCCATAGCTCTGCCAGTTGGTGTTCGTCGTGAAGCTGACGGCGGTGTTGAAGGCCAGGTGATGGCTCAAAGCCGGCAGGCCCTGCGGATTGAGCGGCAGGACATCTTGCAAACGCAGGATTGCATAAGTGAACACCACGCCCATGAGGCTGAAGGCCAGCATGGCAAAGGTGTACTGTCGCCATGTTTGCTCGCGCTGAGGATCGATGCCGATCAGCTTGTAAGTGAGCTTTTCCACCGGTTTGAGGACCGGATCCAGCCAGGGGCGCCCGTCAGCATCGAGCACCTGCATGAGATACAGACCCATCGGCTTGGTGATGAGTGTGAGGAGGCCCAGATATAGGGCGAATTGCAGCCAGTCTGTGGAGTGCATGATGATTTCGAGTTAGAATTTTTCAGGACGCAGCATCGCCACGGTGAGATAGGCGAGCAGAGCGAGGGCGATGAGCCCGACGAGGATGGTTTCCATGGCTCGGGTGGATTAGAGGGTTTCACAGCCACGGGCATAGAGCCCGGCGAGGATGAAGCAGGCCACTGTGAGGCCGAGGTAGATGAGATCGTTCATGGCGTGGTGGAATGTTGTTCCACCGCCAAGATGCCTGCTCACCGGATCCTGCCGAGTTAAAGGCAGGACGTGCGGCGTCAAAAATGCGTTAAAGCGGGGCTTAAATCTCCACCTGCTGTCCCAGTTCGATCACCCGGCCCACGGGAATCTGGAAGTAAGTGGCGGGCTGCTGCGCCAGTTTGCTGGCGAAAGCGAAGAGGTGTTCGCGCCACCTCACCATGCCTGGTTTCGGGCTTGGCACGATGATTTCGCGCCCTAGGAAGAAGGTCGCCTTCTCCGCCGAGACCTCCAGATCTTGATTGGAACATTGGCGCAGCAGGCGCGGCACATCGGGCTTCTGCATGAAGCCGAAGCGGCCGGTCACACGCCAGAAACCTTCAGCGAGACGTTCCACTTCCACACGGCGGCTCGGCGGCACCCAGGGTTCGTCCTCGGTGATCAGCGTCATGAAGATGACGCGCTCATGGATGGCCCGGTAGTGCTTCAAACTGTGCAGCAGGGCGATGGGGGCACGACCGCTGGTGCTCGACATGAAAATGGCGGTGCCGGGCACGCTGACGGGAGGGTTGCGTTTCAGGCTGTCGCAGAGCATTTCCTGACTGAGCGAGCTTTTCTCCATCGAGGCACGCACCAGTCGGCGGCCCGTGGCCCAGGTCGTCATGAGCGTGAAGATGATCACACCGACCACGAGCGGGAACCAGCCGCCGTCGAAGAATTTCACCAAGTTGGCGCTGAGGAAGGAGATCTCAATGGCGGCGAACAGCAGGCATAGCGGCAATGTTTTGAGCAGCGACCACCGCCACAGGTGACGTGCGGCAAAATAAAACAGGAAGGTGGTGATGAGCATGGTCATCGTCACGGCCACGCCGTAAGCAGCGGCCAGATTCGTCGAGTTGCGGAAGGCCAGCACCAAGGACAGACAGGCCAGCATGAGCAGCCAGTTCACCAGCGGAATGTAGATCTGACCGCGGGCGTGTTCCGACGTGTGGCGGATGCTGAGGCGTGGCAGGTAACCCAGCTGCACGGCGCTGAGCGTGAGTGAGTAGGTGCCGGTGATGAGCGCCTGCGAAGCGATCACCGTGGCAGCCGTGGCGAGCAGCACGAGCGGCAGAGTGGCCCAGGAGGGAGCCATTTGGAAGAAGGGTGCATGCGCCAGATCCGGCTGCTGCATGAGCATGGCCCCCTGGCCGAGATAGTTCAATGCCAGCGCCGGCAGCACGAGCGAGAACCAGCCACGGCGAATCGGCCCGGCACCAAAGTGCCCCATGTCCGCATACAGCGCCTCACCGCCGGTGACGGCCAGAAACACACTGCCGAGAATCACGAACGACTTGTGGCCACCAGTCGTCAAAAAATGCCAGCCGTGCAAAGGATTAAACGCCGCAAGGATTTCCGGGCCCTTAATCAGGTGCGACACACCGAGTGCCGCGAGCGACACGAACCACAGGCCGGTGATCGGACCAAAAAAGCGGCCCATGCGTGCCGTGCCGAGAAACTGCACCGAAAACAGCACGATGAGAATCACCATGGTGATGCCCATAATGAGCCACTCCCGCTGATCGTCCCATAACAATGCGGCAGCAGCGTCCGCCGGCGGGCTGCCGAGCAAGCCACCATCCTTGAGACCTTCGATGGCGCTGAGCACGGAAATGGCGGGCGTGATGATGCCATCCCCAAACAGCAGTGCAGCGCCAAACAGACCGAGCAGCACGATCACAGCGCGGCGTTTCAAAGCCTCCGACATGCCATGCGACGCCAGCGCCATGAGGGAGAGCACGCCGCCTTCGCCCTTGTTGTCCGCACGCAGCACGAAGACAAGATACTTCACACAGACGAGCACGATCAGCGCCCAAAGCACCAGTGAAACAACTCCCAGCAGATTTGCGTGCGTCGCGGCCACATGATGCGGGCTGTGCGGACTGAAGCACTCCTTGAGAGTGTAGATCGGGCTGGTGCCGATGTCGCCGAAGACCACACCCAGCGCCGCGATGACGAGGGTGGTGGTGGAATGCTTGTGGAGGCCGGGCTTGTCTGTCGTGTCGTTCATGACGGCGGGAGGATCATCAGAAACGTTCTCGCCTCCAGTGAACGCCCTTGATGGGTGAGTTAAGAATGTGTGAAGATGCTGACGCCACCCATAAAAGCCGGCTCAATCCAGGAAAGAGCAGATGTATTCGCAGATGCCGGAGCTGACGCTGATGTCGAAGCCGCTGTTGGCAGGAACATCGAAATACTGTCCGCCCGTGTAGGTTGTTTTGGCATCGCCGCCATCAAGCTTCACGACGCAGTCACCGGCCACAATCTCCATGCGCTCCGCCTTGGCGGTGCCAAAATGGAAATCACCGGGATAGATGAGGCCCAGGGTTTTCTTGCTGCCATCAGGAAACAAAATGCTGTGGCTGACGACTTTGCCGTCAAAATAGACGTTCGCTTTGGTGACGGCGGTGACTCCGGAAAATTCGGCGGGGATGGCTGACATAAGGGGCGAGAATTAGGCGATCTTTTCGCACGCGGCAAGCACCGACCTGCTTATTGACTCACAACGGATTACTTCACCGGCACCCCCTGCAGCAGACCAAGAGCGGCCCACGAACATCCCCAGTAGGTGTAAATGCCGGTGGCATCCTTGAAGGATTTCGCTTTGGCAGGGCCGCTGCGGTCAATCTGGCTGATATGCGTGATGTCGATGGGCCAGCTGCCATCTGCGCGCTGGGTCTGGAGCAGCCAGAGCTGGGCACGTGCAATGGCGTTCGCTGCGGATGAATCCGCAGCATTTTCCTGCAGCACATAGAGCACCTGGCCGGTGGCGAGAACGTCACTCATGTTTTCGCCAAGGATATAGCTCCAGCCTCCATCGCCGCGCTGCCGTTTGACGATGTCTTTGATCAAAGTTTGGGCATCCTCCGGCTTGCCAAAGCGGCGTGCATAGAGCGTGCGGAAAACGAGCGACTCCATGGTGGTGGGCGCGTCCTTCTTTTGCAGCGCTGGGGCGGCCTTTGCGTGCACTCCGTCAACTTCGGGTGCCGCCGGCTGCGGAGTGGCAAGAGCGATCAGGTGGAGGCGTAGGGCGTTGGCCTGCGCATCACCCGCGCCCCGTTTCTGCATGCCGGAAAACTGCCCGGCGGGACTCCATGAACCGTCCGGCTTTTGCTCAGCAGCGATCAGTTTGGTCAATTCAGGCGCGGACCGCTCCGGGAGGGCCAGGATCATCAGCGCGGCATCTTCAAGCCCCGGCCGCTTGTCCGTTGCACGCTCGACAGCCCATGCCAGCCATTCCTCGTACTTTTTGGCATCCACGGCAAATCCCCGCCGCTGCGCCTCGCGGTGGCTCCAGAGCATCTCCGGCATGTGATGGCAGCCGTTGCAGTTTTTGGCAGTCATCCATTCCTCCCCTTCCCTCTCAATAAAGCCCAGGCTCTTGGTGATGCCGGCGCGAAGTTCCGTCTCGCTCGGTGGCTTCACCGGCTCCGCAGTTTTCGCCGGAGCTTGCCTGGCAGCTTCGGCAGGATTCGCCGCCGCTGGGAGCTTGTCATCCGCGTGGCCAACCGACACAGAGCCCCACATCAACACGAGCATGCACGTCAGGTTGCGAATCTCGTTCATACAATCTTGAACGCTCTTGCGGCGGAGTTGTTGCAGCGGCGGCACGGCTGGCTAAAACCCCGCGCGTCGGGCAAGTATGAATCACTCCCACACGCCCAGCTTCACCAGTTGCTTCGTGGCGGCTCCGGCCCAGTCGCGATTGGCAGCGGGGCTGGCCGGGCTGGGGTGCAGCACGCGGCCGGTTTTGAAGCTGCCCTGCATGGCTTCCTTCGCACGATTCGCGCGCTCTTCGGCGAAGGCTCCCACGCCGATCACCCATTCGGGCTGCAGGGCGGCAATGACGGCGCGCAGATGTGCATCACAGGCGGCTTCCATGGCGGTGGTTTCGGCGGCGGGCAGTTTGTCCGGCGTGTGGTTGCGCCCGCTGGCCTCGATGAAAACGAGCGGGCAGTAGTTGGCGACGAAGTGGTCTTTAAAGAAGGCTTCCGCTTTGCCGAACCTCTGGGCAAACAAGCCCCACAGGCGTCTGCCGCTGACTTCGGAATTTGGGCAGTCAAAGCCGACGACGGGGCGCTTCGGATGTTCGCGCTCCGGTTTGCCCACCGGCTCGTGGATGCCCATCCAGTCGCGCACGGCGGCGATTTCGCCGAAGGGAACGCCGGTCTGCGTCATGCCAAAGGGGCCGGGGTTCATCCCCACGAGCACGACCTTTTTGTGAGTGCTGCCAAAGCGGCGCAGGTAGGCCTCATGCGGCACCCAGGCGTAGTCGAGCGGCTGATAGACATACTCGACCGGCGCGGCAAAGCGCAGCGGGCGCAGGGTTTCGCGCAGGGTCTGGGCAGCGGAGATGAGAGCGTTGGCGGGCATCGGTGCATGAGATGCGCGGAGATTCGTCGAGTCAAGATATGCAAAAAGAACTCGTATCCTCAAACTCGTCCGCTAGAGTTTGAATCCGTAATGCGAAACAACCTGAGCTTCGGAATCCTGGTGGCGGCCTGCCTTGCGGCCTCATCGTTGTCGGCGGAAAACGTCAAGATCGTGCTCAAAAACGGCGCTGAACTGCGCGGCGAAGTGCTCAAGGACCGTGAAGACGCCGTGGTGCTGGATCTCGGCCATACCGTCCTGACCGTGCCGCGCTCGGAGATTTCTATTTTGGAAAAAGCCCTCACATCCGGCACCAAAACCGCCGCCGTACAAGGCGAGGACATCTACTTCGTGGAGCCTGCCCGCGAAGCCATGACGGTGGAAAAGAACGTCCAGCGCGTGGCGGAGTCCGTGGTGCAGATTCAAACGGCCTCCGGTCTCGGCTCCGGCTTCATCATCAACAAGCTCGGCTACGTCATCACCAACCAGCACGTCATCGCCGGGGAGCGCGAGATCACCGTGGTGGTGTATCGCAAAAAGCCCGACGGCCTGGAGAAGCAGCAGTTCACGAAGGTGAAGATCATCGCCATGAACGGCTTCCTTGATCTCGCCATTCTGCAGATCGACGACGCTGCCGTGGCCAGCCTGCCTTTTGTCCCCATGGGCGACTCCGATGCCCTCACGCAGGGTCAGGACGTGTTTGCCATTGGCAGTCCATTGGGGCTGGAGCGCTCGGTTTCCAAGGGCATCGTCAGCATCCGTGCACGCGAGAGTGGCGGCCGCTGGTACATTCAAAGCACGACGCAGATCAACCCCGGCAACTCCGGCGGGCCGCTCTTCAACGCACGCGGGGAGGTCGTGGGTGTGAACAACATGAAGACCGCCGGTGTCGGCGTCGAAGGCCTGGGCTTTTCGATTCCTTCGAATGTGCTGAAGCTCTTTCTGAAAAATCGCGAGGCCTTTGCCTTTGACCCGCGTAATCCCAACAGCGGCTTCCGCTATCTTCCTCCTCCTGCACCACCCCAGGAAAAAATTAAGCCGGAATCTGTAACCACAGGCGGCTGATTTTTCTGTACTTGGTATCATCCGCCTCCTTCCATCTTTTATGAAACGCGCCTCCATCCTCTTTTCACTGCTGCTTGCCAGCATCCTCCCCGCCTCCGCCGCCGATCGGCTGGAGCAATGGTACAATCTCATGCCCAAGGACACAGTCGGTGTCATCGCCATCAAGAACACTCCGGAACTGCTCACCGACTGGGACAAGAGCAACTACGCGAAGTTCATGCAGGACGACGAAGCCAAACGCTGGATGGCCCCCATGCGCAAGGACGGCGACACTCCCTGGGACAAGTTCTTCAAGGACACCTACGGCAGCGGGATGTACGATACACTCAAGGATTATCCAGGTGCGCTGGCGAGCTTTCTGGTGATCGGAGACATCACCCAGTTCGACAAAAATCCGCCAAACGTTTCGCTGTGTGAAGTCGCCGGCAAGCAGAAGGAGATCGAGGCCCACAAGCTCGCCGAAGTGGAAGCCAAGAAAAAGGAGAACGCAGACGTCAAGCTCCGCACCGAAGACATCGGCGGCGTAAGTGTGCAGATCGCCGCGCTGTCTGACGCTGCGGATGCGCCATGGATTCTGGCCTGGGCGGTGGTCGGAGACGTGATGATTGAGGCGAACACCCACGCGCTCATGGAATACATGATCGGCGCCCTGAAGAACAACGCCGGTGATCCACCTGGAGCCGCACGCGAGCACCTTTCCCGCGTCGGCCAGGTGACCAACGGCGGCGGTGACATGCTGCTTTATTTCAACGGCGTGAGGCTGCTCGACCTCGGCGAGCAGGCGTTCGCGGCTGCGGAGGCCAAAAAGAAAGCGAACGGGGAGAAGGCTGCCGCCGGCGGACTCGACATCTTCAAGCCGAAGATGATCATGGACATGCTCGGCGCGCAGGAACTGCAGGCCTTTGCCATCACCGCAGAATTGACGGACACCCAGTCACGCATGGACGTGACGATCCTGCATCTGCAGAAGCCCACGGGACTTCTCTCCTTGATGCGCGGTTCCAGCAACGAAGTGACGCTGCCCGCCTTCATCCCCGCAGGCATCCTGACCGCCAGTGTTTCACGCATGGATTTCGGCACGGTGTATGACGGCCTCCTGGGCATGATTGGAAAACTTGGCCCCATGGCGATGATGGTGACGATGCAGATTCCTCAGCTCGAAGGCCAGCTGGGCTTCAAGATCCGTGAGGATCTCTTCGGCAGCCTGGCCGATGAAGTCATTCAGGTGCAGGATGGCAGTGGCACCAAGGAAAGCCAGGTCATGGGCTTCAAGATCAAGGATGCCGACAAGCTCGGCGGCGCGCTCGAAGGTCTGAAGCGCTACGTCGGCGCCGGGTTCGGCGCCTTTGAGGAGAGCGATTACCTCGGCTTCAAAATCAACACGCTCAAACTGACCCAGACGGCCAACGCCGCCACCGAAGTCGCCTTCTGCAACACCGGCAAGTATCTGTTCATCTCTGTGGGCGGCCAGGACACGCTGAACAAAGTCCTGGGTCGCATCAAGGATCCATCCGGCCCCAGCGTCTGGGACAATCCGCATGTGCAGAATCTCCTCTCGCTCGTTCCCAAAAACTACAGCGGCGTCGGAGTCACGGATGCTGGCCGCCTGATGAACACGATCGCTACAGCCGCCGCCACGCTCGAAAGCAAAACTGGAGCCAAGGGCAAGGCGGCCGCGAAAAAGAAAGGCCCCGGCAAGAAAGCCCTGACACCCGAAGAAACGGTCGCCGCAGCTGCTGGCGGCTGGTTTGATGCCAGTGCACGTCCATCCAATGAGACCTTCGAGCGCTACTTTGGCAGCCTGCTCAGCACCACGTACTCTCATCCGGACTCCATTCAGGTTCACTACCTGACCACTCCCGTCGAGGCCAAGTAAGCTCCCCACCCCATCGCACGCCATGCGTCTCGCTTTCCTGCCGTTGCTCTTTGCGACCAGCGTTCTTGCTGAAAAACCCGCACTGTATTTCGACGGCCCGGAGATCGTAAAACTCGACTGGAACACCGCCAGTCCGCATGCCGCTGACTTCAATGGCGATGGCCTGACCGACCTCGCCATCGTCAATGCCTCACGGGCACGCATCGAGTTTCTCCTGCAGCGCAAGGACGGCGTGCAGTCCGGCGCGCCGGAAAAATCCGCCCGCGCTGACCGCTGGAACCCGATCCTTGAAGTCTCCCGCTTCGACAAGCAACCGCTCGTCATTGGCCGTGCCGCGCTTGCCCTCGTCGTGGGTGACTGGAATGGAGACAAGAAGGCGGACATCGCGTTCCTCACCGATGAGGACAAACTCGTGCTGCGCATGCAGGACGACAAAGGTGCCTGGGCTGCCAAACGCGAGTTCACCCTCGACTCCACCGCAGACGATACGGAAGTGCTCGTCGCGCGCGATTTGAACGGTGACGGGCGCGATGACATCGCCCTGCTCACCAGCACACGTTTGATGGTGCTGCTGCAAACCAAGCCCGGCGAGTGGGCTGAGCCGCAGAACTACGCCCTTGGCGAAGGCGGCTGTGCTGGATTGGCCAGCACCGATCTCAACGACGATGGACGTGCCGACCTATTCTACACCGCCCCGGACGGTGACGCGCTGCTCGTCCGTCTGCAGCATGAAGGCACTACCTTTGGCGAGGAATGGCGGCTCGAAATCCCCGCCGCGCGCCACTGGCTGCATGCCATTCGCCTCGGTGGCAAGAAATCCGGCGTCGCCTGGATCCAGGATGAAACGAACATGGTGGAAGTCGCGAAGCTCACTCAAGGCGCCGCCGAACCCGACTCCGACCACGCCGCCACCATCCGCTATGCCATGCCGCCCACGGAATCCAAAAACGGTGCCGTGGCCTACGGTGACCTGACCGGCGACGGGCATGCCGACGTCATTATGTCCGAGCCCAAGGCAGCGCGCGCCTGGTTGTTTCAAGGCAGCGCCAGCGGCACCTTCAGAGAGGGGCGCGAGTTCCCCATCCTCAGTGGTGTGGAGTCCCTGGCCATCGCTGATGTGGATGGTGACAAGAAAGCCGAGCTCGTGCTGCTCAGCCCCGGAGAGCAGTCCATTGGCGTGGCCCACTGGCAGGACAACCGCCTGCTTTACCCCGAGATCATCTATCAGGCCAAAGAGGGAGAAACCCTGCTCACCCTGACCACCGATTCAGCCGTTCTCTGCGTCACCGAGATCAAGTCCAAGCCCCAGCTCGTCACGCTGCGCAAGACCGCCGGAGCCAAAGACTTCACCGCCACCACTCAGGAGCTCACCGTCAAGACCGGCCGCATCAACGGCATCCGCGTTGTTGATGCCAATCAGGATGGCCGTGGCGATCTCGCCTTGTTTTCCAATCTCGGCCCCATGCAGTTGCTGCTGAGCACCACGGACGCCAAAGCACCCCACAAGCGCGTCGAAGGCATCCCGGATTCTTTTGTGAGCAAACTCACACCCGCCGCTCTGACCACGGGCGATCTGGATGGCGACGGCAAGGCGGAAATTATCATCGCCCATCAGCAGCTGGCGCGCGCATTCAAGGTCGATGCCGATGGCAAGGCGACCATCGTGGAGCAGTTCAACGCCCCCGATGCCGCCGCCGAGCTGCACAGCGCGCTGGTCTCCCGCAAGGACGGCAAGGTCTCCGTGCTGCTGATCGATGCCACACACAGCAAGCTGCACGAACTCACCGCCGGCACCGACCGCGTCTATCGCGCGGACCACACCCATGCGCTGCCCGCCATGACGCCTGAGCAGTGCGTCCTGCTGACTGCGGAGAAAAGCACCAAGCTGCTGCTGCTTGGCAAAACCAGCTTCCAACTCGCACCTTTGGATGGCTCCACGCTCAAACTCGAAACTGTGGCCACCTTTGACAGCGAATTGAAGGACACTACGCCCTCAGACCTCATGGCCGCTTCGTTCTCCGGCGAAGATGTGGATGACATCGCCCTGATCGACACTGCCAAAAGCCGCGTGATCGAAATCTTCCGGCCCGCCGCCGGGCAGAAATGGGAGAGCGCCATGTACTTCCGTGTTTTCGAGACGGATCCTCATTTCCGTGGCAAAACGGGCCTCGAAAACGAGCCGCACGACTATGCCGCGCTAGATCTCAATGGCGACGGCCGCCTAGACCTCTGCCTGCTCACGCACGACCGGGTGCTGCTGTATGTGCGGAAGAAGTAATAAGCAGGGCGGGCGCCGCCCGCCTCCGACGATCTCATTTCACAGGCTTGCACAGGCTGAAATCATGCCTGACATCATGGCTGCATGAAACGCCTTTACCGCAACGCCCAGATCGCCAGCGAAGACAGTCCCCAGCTTCAGACAGCCGATGTGCTCGTCGAGGGCGGCCAGATTATCGGCGTGGCATCAGGCATCACCGGCGTCGAAAACGCGGAAATCATCGACTGCACCGGCCGCATTCTGCTGCCCGGGCTTTTTGACATCCACGTCCATGCCCGGGAACCCGGCCAAGAGGACAAGGAAAACATCGCCTCCTGCGCCGAGGCCGCCATCAATGGCGGCGTCACCGGCTTTGTCATGATGCCGAACACCGCGCCCGCCATCGACAACGCGGGCGTCGTGCGCAGCGTGCTGGAAAGCGCCCGCCGCACGCGCATCGGCCCCGGCATCTACACCAGCGGGGCCATCACCAAGGGCCGCAAGGGAGAGGAACTCGCCGGCATCGCAGGCATGAAGTCCGCCGGCTGCGTCATGCTGACCGATGACGGCTACGCCGTGGACAACCCCCAGGTGCTGCGGCGCGCGATGGAATACGCGCGTGATTACGACCTGCCGCTGGCCAGCCATTGCGAGCTCAAGGCGCTCAGCGGCAAGGGCTGCATGCATGAAGGCAAGATCAGCTACGCGCTCGGCCTGCCCGGCATCCCGAACATCAGCGAGGAGATCTGCATCTCACGCGACATCCGCCTCGCCGAATATACCGGCGTGCATCTCAACATCCAGCACGTCACCACCATCGAAGGCATGCGCACGATCAAACGTGCCAAGGATCGCGGCATTCGTGTCACCTGCGAGATCACGCCGCATCATCTGATGTTCAATCATGAGCACATCGGCGATTACGACACTCACTACAAGATGAATCCGCCACTGCGCACGCCGGAGGACAATGCCGCGCTGCTCCAGGGCCTCAAGGACGGCTGGTTCGATGTCATCGCCACGGACCACGCCCCGCACACACCGTTTGAGAAGAACCAAGACTTCGCCAGCGCCCCCTTCGGCATCACCGGCCTCGAAAGCGCCCTGGTCTCGCTCTACGACAACTTCATCGCCAAAGACATCCTGAGCTGGCAGCTCATCGTCACACGCTACAGCGCCGAGCCGCGCCGCCTCATGAAGCTGGCACCCGTTCCCATCAAGGAAGGCGGCGCCGCCGAGTTCATCGTCTTCAATCCCGCCCGCACCACCACCTTCAGCCGCGGCTTCATGAAGTCGAAAAGCATCAACACCCCCTTCCTCGACAAAACCCTGCAAGGCATGGTCGAGCGTGTGATGTATCGCGGTGAGGAACTGCTGGCGCGGTAATTTCAGCCCAGCCCGAGATCACGCGCCTTGAGCGCGGCTCCCGTGCGGTCGGCCACCTGCAGCTTGTCCAGAATGCGGGTCATGTGATTCTTCACGGTCCCTTCAGTAAGGCTCAGGGCAGAGGCAATTTCCTTGTTGCTCATGCCACGCACCAGATGCTGGAGAATCTCCACTTCACGCTCAGAGAGCATGCTGGCGAGGCGGCGTTCCTCACCACTCAACGCGATGGGCCGGGAGAGGCGGTTGAACTCCGCCACCACGTGGGTGGCAATGGTGGGCTGCAGGTAGGTCTGGCCGGCAGCGACGACCCGGATGGCATCCAGCATTTGGGGCATCGGAGTGTTTTTGAGAATGTAACCGGAGGCACCTGCACGCAGAGCCTCAAAGACATCCTTTTCCTGATCAAAGACACTGAGCACCAGCACCCGTATGCCGGGATGCTTGTCACGAATGCGCCGGGTGGCCTCTGCTCCGCACATCACCGGCATTTGCAGATCCATCAGCACGACCTGCGGCATGTGTTCTGCGGTCATTTTCAGGGCTTCCTCGCCATTGGCAGCTTCGGCAACCACCTCCACACTGCTGTCGAGTTCAAGCAGGATGTGCATCGCTTCACGAAACGATGCCTGATCATCAACGAGAAGGGTCTTGATGGGTGAGTTCATGCGTTCAAGCAGGGATGATCATGCGACAGCAGCCTCCACCCTGCTGCTCCGTTCCTGCGAAAAACTCACCATTGAGCAATGCCGCACGTTCGCGCAGGCCTTTCAATCCATGGCTGTTTTCCGGGATTCGGCTGAAGCCGCGGCCATTGTCCGTCACACTTAGCATGATGCGTGCATCCGAAGTAAAATCCAGATGCACCGCGATTTCCGACGCACCCGAATGCCGGCACGCGTTGGTGATGCCCTCCTGCGCACAGCGATAGAGCGAAATCTCCACCAGAGATGGCAACGCACGTGACTTTCCAGACTGCTGCAACACCAGCTTCAGCCCGGGCCGTTCAGCACCTGTGATCAGCGAAGTCAGCGACTCGGCAAGCGTGCGCTGCTCCTGCGGCGTCGCACGCAGGGAGGCCACCGAACGTCGGATTTCCGCCAGCCCTTCACGGCTGGCGCGCTGCGCCTTCTGGACCGCGTCCAGCGCACGGGCGGGCTCCTGCTTCATCAAAGACTCCGCAACATCGAGCTGCGCCCCCACCACCGTCAGGCTGTGCCCCACCGCGTCATGGATCTCCCGCGCCAGGCGGTTGCGCTCCTGCTCCACGGCGAGCAACGCCGACTGCTCTGCCTGCAGTTCGAGCTGAGCATTGGCGGTGCGCAGTTCCGCCGCCAGACGCGTCGTGTTCATGCGCTGCCTCGACGCCTGCGTCATCGCAAAGGAACAGCCCATGATGAACACACTGGTGGAGATCTGGCCGCACATCCAGAATACCGCCGGATTCAGGCCACGCATGGTGTATTCATGCGCGGTGGAGATAGCCAGAGTAATGAACAGCACCAAAAACATGTGCCGGCGCCTTCTCAAAAGCACTCCAGCGAAACCAGCCACGGGCATCCAAAACCATTGCTGCATACCGATAGGATTGAATGACCCGGCCAGATGGTTGCAGATGAGAGCAAGCAGGGCTTGCACGCCGAGAATTCCGACGACTTGCACTCTGTTGTGGCCTATTTCCTTTTTAGGACGCTCCTCCTGATAAAGGTCGAATAACAATCGTTTGAGGAAAAAGAGATTCCAGAAAAACGTCAACAATCCCACCACGATCAGCTTCGTCGCCTTGGCAACAATGTTGCTTTGGATCATGAGACAGCCAATCCAGGCGATGGGCATCAGGCTGATCCATGCCAGGATCGCAGCCGCGACCAAAACCATCCAACTGGCGGAGAGATACTTACCTTCAGGACGTGCCCCTCCCACCTTTAAACCTCCATGGTTGAATGATTTAGACACTTTTATTGACAGCATGAATCGGCATATCTTTCACAGATTTGTCTTATTCGCGACAACTCCCAGCATTACATGACTTTAGTCATAATCAGCGAAAGCACCCCCATTGAGGCGATGGAACCCTATCCCGGGTTCCCTCTTCTGTTAATCTCGCTTGAATTGAGGCGGACTCACGGCTTCACAATCACCCCATGTCCGATCTCAAAGAATACCTCGCCCAGCGCTGCCAGTTTGTCGATACAGCGCTGAACCGTCTCATCCCGGGCTCGGACACGCGGCCGATGATACTGCACCAGGCGATGAGGCACAGCATGTTCGCAGGCGGCAAACGGCTGCGGCCGATCCTCTGCCTAGCGGCGGCGGAAGCCTGCGGCGGCACGGCGGACGATGCCGTTTACAATGCCTGTGCCGTCGAATGCCTGCACACCTACTCGCTCATTCACGATGATCTGCCCTGCATGGACGACGACGACATGCGCCGTGGCGTGCCGACCTGCCACAAGGTCTATGGCGAGGCCATCGCGCTGCTGGCGGGTGATGCCCTGCAGGCCCTGGCATTTGAACTGGTGACGAAGACACCCATGTCCTCGACTCATCCCACGGCGGTGATGGTGCTGGAACTCGCACGCACGGCAGGCAGCCTTCATCTTGTGGGTGGTCAGGTGGCGGATCTGGAAGGCGAAGGCAAAAAGCTTCCTTTGGAAGACCTGCGTTTCATCCATGAAGGCAAGACCGCAGCACTGCTCACCACTAGCGTGAAGCTGGGCGGCATGAGCGCCAGCGCGAGCCCTGAGCAGATGCAGGCATTGCATGAATTCGGCATGGCCACCGGTCTGGCCTTCCAGATCATCGACGACATTCTCGACGTGACACAGACGAGCGAAAAACTCGGCAAAAGCGCCGGCAAGGACATCGCGGCAGAAAAGAGCACCTACCCGGCGCTGATGGGCTTGGAAGCCTCCCGCGCAGAAGCGCACCGCCTCACCGAGGTGTCACACCGCGCGCTGGATGTGTTTGGTGGCGCCGCCTTGCGGCTGCGCCAGCTTTCCGACCACCTGCTGAACCGGGATTATTGAGGCCTAAACAGTTGAGCTAAATCGCCCACAAGCTTCTCCGGCGGGCCAAAATTAAGCAGCAGCGTGGAGCCGTCTCCCTGCACCACGCGGAAGCCGAGGAGCCGCCTGCCGCCGGGCTCGATCTGCATGTCGAGCTGCCGAAGATACTTTTTGATGAGCAGCGGCCGTGGAATCATGGCCACGGTGGTGTAGCTCTTCTCCTGCTGGGTGACCTTGAGTGTGAAATTGTTCGTCAGGGATTCAGTGTCCATTTCCCGGCCGCTGAGGAATTTCATCCAGATGCGCACCCGGCTGTCATCGGGCTTCAAGGTCTGCCAGGAGGCGTCCGCGCTTTCTTTGAGGCGCACGGTTTCCTTGTCGAAGACCAGGATCGTCGTTGCGGGCGATCCCAGTTCCAGGCGAAAACGGCCGTCGGTCATGCGCCAAAAACGACCGCTGGTGCTCACAGGCTCCTTGAGAGCAGGGGTGGTGCGGGTCTGCTGAAAGGCGACTTTGATGCTGCCAATGCCTTTCTCAGCCGCCATCCACTCACGCATCACGGGCGGAATGAGGGCAGGATCCGGCGCCGCCTGGGCGGGCAGCGTCAGCCAGAGAGCGGCGGCAAGAAAGGATGACAAACGAATCACACTTTGAGCATGACACCCAAAACACCCAGGTCTCAAGCTTTTCGCTGCCATGTTTTCCCTTGCCCCCCCGTGCAATCCGTGTTCTCTGAACTTTCGAACCAACCCCTATTTATACACATGAGCGAGCGTCGCGTAGTCATCACCGGCATGGGAGTTATCTCCCCGGTCGGCAATACCAAAGATGACTTTTGGAAGAACATCCAGGCAGGAAAGAGCGGCATCCGTCGCATCCAGTCCATGGACACCGAAAAGTACGACTGCAAGATCGCGGGCGAGGTGGTGGATTTTGATCCGACCGTACACTTCAACAATCACAAGGACGCACGCCGCGCCGACCGCTACTTCCAGTTTGCCATGGCAGCCTCGAAAATGGCCGCCAAGGACGCCGGTCTGAACCCGGACAGCCTGGACCCGCACCGCGTGGGCGTCATGGTCGGCAGTGGCATCGGCGGTCTCGGCACCTTGGAAACCCAGTATGAAGTGCTGCTGACGAAGTCCCCTTCCCGCGTCTCCCCCTTCATCATCCCGATGATGATCTCGAACATCGCCAGCGGCATGATCGCGGCGGAATACGGCTTCATGGGGCCTAACATGGCCATCGTCACGGCCTGCGCGACTTCCAACAACAACATCGGCGAAGCCTGGCGGAACATCAAATTCGGCGATGCCGACGTGATGATCTGCGGCGGCGCTGAAGCCTCCATCCGCCCCTGCGGTCTGGCCGGATTCGCCAACATGAAGGCGCTGAGCATGCGCAACGACGACCCTGAGCGCGCTTCCCGCCCCTGGGACAAGGACCGCGACGGCTTCGTCATGGGCGAAGGCGCCGGTGTGGTCGTCATTGAAGAACTCGAGCACGCCAAAAAGCGCGGTGCCACCATCTACGCCGAACTGGTCGGATATGGCGCCACGGCAGATGCCTACCACCTCACATCCCCGCATCCCGAAGGTCTGGGCGCGGCCAAGTGCATGGAGATGGCCCTGCGCCACGCCAAGCTGAACGTGACGGATGTGCAGTACATCAACGCCCACGCCACCTCGACCCCCGTCGGCGATTTGTGCGAACTGCGCGCCATCAAGCGCGTGTTCGGTGAATACGCCACGAAGGGACTGCTGGTCTCCGGCACCAAGTCGATGACCGGTCACCTGCTCGGCGCTGCCGGCGGCGTGGAACTCATTGCCTCCATTTACGCCATCAAGGACCAGGTGGTGCCACCCACGATCAACGTCGAAAACCTCGACCCCGAGGTGGACGTGGACGTGGTGCCAAACACCGCCCGCCCGGCCAAAGTGGACGCCGTCCTGAGCAACTCCTTCGGCTTCGGCGGACACAATGCCGCGCTGCTTATCAAGAAGTTCTGAGGCTCATCGCTGCGCGGTGTCTTTTTGAATGTCTCGGGAGCTGTCATACAGCTCCCGCTATTTCATGTTCCTCACACTCGCCCGATTTTACAGCACTCTCTCCCTGGCGCTACCCCCTGTGGCTCTGGTGGTGCTCGGCGCCATGATCGTCGGTTTCAAAGAGACCGGTCCTCAGTCCAACGGGCTCGGGACCCTTATCCTGATTGCAGGCACCACCCTGGCGGGGCTCTCATTCAACGCGGTTATTGCCGGCATCGTCGCATGGCGCTGGCCCAGAGCCCGCACGACGTTTTCACTCGTTTGCTGGATGGCTGGAGCATTGCTCGTCCTCGCCGTGGTTCTCTATGAGGTGCTTGGCCTGCTCTAGATTCAACGCGTCACCGCCAGCTCCACATCCTTCGCGCCCTCGACAACATCGAGACTCCACTCACCCGCGCCGGGCTTTTGCTCCTTCGTGGTTGCGGTGCCATCCGCTGTCTCCAAGCCCGGAACATCAGCGGCACTGTAGCTGACGGTCAGCTTCACTTTGCCAACGATGGGACCAGTCTTTTCATCGAGCTTGAATTTTCCACCCATGACGCGTGCACAGGCCACGGGTGCGGAGGGATCGTCTGAGGCGAAGATGACACTGCCCCAGCTCACCGGCTTGCCATTCACGGTGACCTTGCCGTTGATGGCGGTGCGCTTCATCGGCTTGAGGAAGCCCTGATTGCGCAGCCAGTCACGCAGATGCCCGCTCCAGGTGCCGAGCACCGGATCGCCCAGAAACAGGCCGACGCCGTGCGGACCAGGGCGGTAGATGTGAAGTTCGGCGGGGACTTTGTTTTTCCGGCAGGCGAGATAGAAGGCCACGGCATTTTCGGCAGGCACCACGGTGTCTTCATCGGTCTGGAAGATGAAGATGGGCGGCGTGTTGGCGGTGACACGGGTTTCGGTGCTCACGTGCTTGGCCAGTTCGTCGTTGTCGCCGGGGCCGAGCAGGTTTTTGCGGGAGCCTTTGTGTCCGTAGTCCTCAATCATGGAGATCACGGGATAGGTCGGCGCGGCCACATCGGGACGGGCGCTGACTTGATCGACGGCGTCATTCGTCGCACCGGCGGGTTTTTCATCGAACATCGTGGCCGCCATGGAGGTGAGATGGCTGCCTGCGGAGAAGCCGATGATGCCAATACGGTTCGGATCAATGCCATACTCCTTGGCATTGGCCCGCACATGGCGGATAGCGCGCTGCACGTCGATGAGCTGCGTGGGAAAGTGATAGCCCTGACTGCCGAGACGGTAGTGCAGCACGAAGGCGGAAACGCCGAGGCCGTTGAACCACTTGGCCACCTGCACGCCTTCGTGGTCTGCCGCCAACCCGCCGTAACCACCGCCGGGACACACGACGAAAGCCGCCCCATTGGCTTTGTCCTTGGCAGCGGCCCAGACATTGATGAAGGGCTGATCCTTGTCCTCCGTCCCCTTCGCCCCCGGTGCGCCATCGGGCCAAAGCTTGACCTTGGTGGGCTCGGCGTGGGCCAGGGAGGTGAAAAAGAGGGCGGCGGCGAAAAGAGAAATCTTGTTCATGCAGGTGGAAGTCTGTTAATCCTGTCTTTTCCATCCGTTCTTTCATCCGCCATGATCTCACGCCGTCATTTTCTCTCCACCAGCCTTGGCGCGCTCAGCGTCTCCACCTTGCCTGCCATTGAGCCCATCAAGCGCCCCGGCAAGAGCCACATGCAGCTCGGCGTCGCAGCCTACAGCTTCCGCGAGTACTTCCAGTGGATGCGTGACAAGGAGCAGAAGCCGAAGGACGGCAAGCCTCAGTGGAGCATCCTCGATTTCATCGACTGGTGCGGCGACAACAACGTCCCCGGCGCGGAAGTCACCAGCTACTTTTTCCCGAAGGATGTGGACGAGGCCTTCCTGCTTGAAGTGAAACGCCGCGCTTACCTGCGCGGGGTGCAGCTGGCCGGCACTGCCGTGGGCAACAATTTTGCCCTGCCCAAAGGCGAGAAGCTCAGCGAACAGATCGCTTACACGAAGAAGTGGATCGACTACTCCGCGATCATGGGCGCACCGCACATCCGTGTGTTTGCCGGGCCGCAGCCGAAGGACCTCAGCGAGGAGCAGGCCGTGGCCAACTGCCTCGAATCCTACCAGGAGTGCCTCGACTACGCCGCCAAAAAGGGTGTCTTCCTCGGCCTGGAAAACCACGGCGGCATCGTCGCCGAGCCGGAAAACCTCATCAAGATGATCAAGGCCGCCAAGAGCCCCTGGGCCGGCATCAATCTGGACAGCGGCAACTTCCACACGGAAGACCCGTATGCCGATCTCGCCAAGATCGCCCCCTATGCCGTCAACGTGCAGCTCAAGATGGAGATCAGCCGCAAAGGTGCCGCCAAAGGCGTCAGTGAGCCCAGCGATGTGAAACGTGTGATCCAGATCATGCGCGACGCCAACTACCAGGGCTGGTTCACGCTGGAGTTTGAGACCAAGGAAGATCCGTTTGTACGAGTGCCGGAGATTTGCGACATGCTGCGACCACTGCTGGCCTGAGTTTGCGGTGGTTTGGAATGGTTTCCCTTGCCAAGGCAGGCGCGTGCCCACGTAACTCCACATGCTCTGAGGAGCGGAAGGTCTTTGAAAACCACCGCTATCGACTGTAAACAGACGTCGCCCCCCGCAAACCTTCCCCTCCCCCCATGTCCGTCACCCATGCGCCCACTGTCGTCATCGAGAACTTCTATCCCTGCCTAGATGGCGGAAGGCATCCGGTCAAACGGGTGATCGACGAGCCGCTGGATGTGTGGTGTGACATTTTCAAGGACGGCCACGATGTGATGAGCGCGGTGCTGCGCTGGCGGCTCACGGGCTCGCGCCGCTGGTTTGAAGCGCCGATGAAGCTGACTGAAAATGACCGCTGGCATGGACAGTGCAGTTTTTCCAAAGCGGGACGCTGGGAATATGTCGTTGAGGCATGGGGCGACACCTTCCGCTCCTGGAAAAAGACATTTGCGGTGCGGGTGCAGGCCAAAGATCCGGATGTGCCGATCGAGGCGCAGGAAGGGGCACGACTGCTGCGGGATGCCGCCAAGCGCGCACGCGCCGCCGGCGTGCCGACTGCAGGGACGCAGCTGGAAGATTGCGCGGATCTGCTCGCATCAATGAAAGCTGCGGATCTCATGGACGTGCTGCTTTCGGACGAGATGCAGAGCCTGATGGATCAGTATCCGGACCGCTCCCAGTCCACCACTTCAGACACGATGCGCGCCACGGCAGAACGCGAGCGCGCCCGCTTCTCCGCCTGGTATGAATTCTTCCCTCGTGGGGCCGAAGGCCGCAGCGACAAACATTCCACCTTCCGCGACTGCCTAGGCCGTCTCGACCACGCAGCCCACATGGGCTTTGATGTGATCTACTTCCCGCCGATTCACCCGATCGGTGTCACGGCCCGCAAAGGCAAAAACAACACGCTCACAGCCGGGTCGGATGATGTGGGCAGCCCCTGGGCCATCGGTGGCCCGACGGGTGGACACCGCAACATCGAACCCGCGCTCGGCACGGAGAAGGATTTTGTATGGCTGGTGAAGGAAGCGAAGAAGCGCGGACTGGAAATCGCGCTCGATTTTGCGCTCAACTGCTCGCCCGATCATCCTTACGTCAAAGATCATCCGGAGTGGTTCTACAAGCGCCCTGACGGCAGCATCCGCTATGCGGAGAATCCGCCCAAGAAGTATCAGGACATCTACCCGCTGAACTTCCATTGCGATGACTGGCGCAACCTGTGGAAAGAGCTGATCGACGTGGTGCAGTTCTGGGTGGATCGCGGCGTGAAGATCTTCCGCGTGGACAATCCGCACACCAAGCCCGTGGCGTTCTGGGAGGAGCTGATCGCCACCATTCAGCGCAAAGACCCGGACGTGCTCTTCCTGGCCGAGGCCTTCACCAAGCCGAAGATGATGCAGGTGCTGGGCAAGGTGGGCTTCACGCAGAGCTACACCTACTTCACCTGGCGCGAAGACCGCCAGTCGCTCACCGAATACGCCACCGAACTCACGCGCACGGACATGCGCTGGTACTACCGTGCGAATTTCTGGCCCAACACGCCGGACATCCTGCCCGCCCACCTGCAGAATGCCAATTCGCAGATGTTCCGCATCCGCGCAGCGCTGGCCGCCACCCTTTCATCCTGCTGGGGCATGTACTCCGGCTACGAACTCTGTGAGAACGATCCGTATCCCGGCAAGGAGGAGTACGACAACAGTGAAAAGTACGAGCTGAAGCAGCGCGACTACAATCAGCTGGGCAACATCACGTCCTTCATCCGCATGCTGAACCTGATCCGCCGCGACAATCCAGCAATGCATCTCTACGACAACCTCAGCTTCCACGGCGCCGATCACGGCCAGATGCTCTGCTACAGCAAGGTCACGCCCGACTTCAGCAACCGCATCCTCTGCGTCATCAGCCACGATGCCCATCATCCTGCCATCGGCATGGTTCATCTGGATCTGCCGGCCCTCGGCCTGGACAGCAGCCGCCCCTTCAAAGTCACCGACCTGCTGCACAATCAAACCTACGAATGGTGCGGCGCGGACAACTATGTGGCGCTGCACCCCACCGGCATGTCGATGCACATCTTCCGGGTGGAGCAGTGATGCCATGAAGCTGCTGCTTTGCCTGTTCCTGCTGACTTGCAGTGCTCAGGCACAGCCGTGGCGGTTGGTCTCCATGTCCAAAGCCGAGCCTTTGAGCTCTGGAGCTTTCCATGTCGTCAAACAAATCGCCGGGCCTGCCAAGGCGGAAATCAGGCTCGTCGTGTTTGATGAGAAGCAGTGCGAACTGCACGTGGTGGCCAATGACAATCTGAAAACCGCCTGGTCGCTGGATGAAATCGGTCACGCCAGGAAAGCCCTGGCCGTCTGCAACGGCGGCTACTTCAACGTCAGTGGAAACTTTGGCCCGGTAGGGCTGGAAATCGCCGAAGGAACTCGCAGCGACAAATTCATCGCAGGAGAATGGGTGGGCGGGCTGATGGGCAGGCAGGGCAAGACCTCCCTCGTATGGAGCAACGAGTTCCAAGACGCGGCAGACATCAGCGAATTCGTGCAGTGCAGTCCGTGGCTGGTCAGTGAGGGACGCGTATGGCCGGTGCCACCGGGCAAAGAACAAGAACCGCGCAACCACCGCACCTTCATCATGACGGATGCCGCAGGCCGCTGGGCCATCGGCACCGCCAAACGCACCGGCCTGCTGGAACTCGCCCACATCCTCGTCATTCCCGGCATCATCACCGAGATGAAGGTAAACCGTGCGCTCAATCTCGATGGCGGTCCTTCCACCGGCCTGTGGTGCCGCAGCGAATCGGGGGCCGTTCAGTTTGAAAAACCCGGCTGGGCGGTGCGCAATGCCATCGTTATCGCACCACGAAATTCCAAGTGAGATGCGGTGGTTTCGATGCGTTCGTCTGTGATGCGTCCAATCCTCTTCAGTCTTCTTGTCCTCAGCCTGATCTCCACCGCCTCCGCCCAGCAGACGCGCTGGTACAAGGGCAACACGCACACGCATTCCCTGTGGAGCGACGGCAATGACTTTCCGGAGATGATCACGGACTGGTACAAGCAGCATGGCTACGATTTCCTGGCCATCTCCGACCACAACATACTCCAGGCGAAAGAGGTGTGGATGAGTGAGCCCGCTATTGAAAAACGCCGCCGGATTCTGGGCAAGACCACGATGGAAAAGTATCGCGCCCGCTTCGGTGATGAATGGGTGACGACGCGTGTAAAAGACGGCGTGACCGAAGTGCGGCTGAAGAAGCTGGAGGAGTACCGGCCCAAGTTTGAGGTGCCAGGGAAGTTCTCGCTCGTCCAGGCGGAAGAGATCAGCGCGGGCTTCGGCGAGATCCCAATTCATCTCAATGCCGTGAATTTGAAGGAGGTGATCAAGCCGGTCAAAGACCTCAGCAGCATTCAGGAAGTGATGCGTGCGAATTTGCAGATGGTGAACGAACAGTCCAAGCGCCTGGGCGTGCCGATGCTCTCGCACATCAATCACCCGAACTTCAAATGGGCGCTCTCAGCCGAAGACCTCGCCTCAGTGCTGGAGGAAAACTTCTGGGAAATCTACAACGGCCACCCCACCATCAACTACCCGGGCGATGCCTCGCGCATGGGCCATGAAAAGATCTGGGACGTGGCCAACACGCTGCGCATCGCCGAGTTCAAAGCACCGCCACTCTATGGCGTGGGCACGGATGACTCCCACCGCTATCACGGTGAGGAAAACGGCCCCGGCCGTGGCTGGGTGATGGTGCGCGCATCGAAGCTCGATCCTGCCGAGATCGTCAAAGCCATGAAGGCGGGCGACTTTTATGCCTCTTCCGGCGTCACTCTGGATGATGTGAGCTTCAATGATGGCGAGCTGCGCATCCGCATTCACAAGGAGCCCGGAGTCACCTACAGCACGCAGATTCGCGGCACGCTGCAAGGTTACGACCCAACCACCCGCCCCGCTCCTCCCGTGGCCGATGATCTGCATCCACCACGCCTGCTGTATTCGGACGACATTGGCAAGACGCTCGCGACGATTGAAGGCGAAGAAGTCGTGTGGAAACCCAGCGGCAAAGAGCTGTATTTCCGCGCGGTGATCACCTCGTCCAAGCCCTATGCAAATCCCTCTTTCGAAGGGCAGAAAGAAATGGCCTGGACGCAGCCGATGGGGTGGAAGAAATAGCCTTGTTGCTGCGCAACAAGAGATCCCCTGTTCCGCAGGAACAGGGGAACTTACCGCATCCGCATGCCTTGCATCCGCCCCTGCATGCCTTCCAGCATCGGGGCCATTTCCAGCTTCATGGAGAGCGGCGATTCCTTGAAGAAGAGGCCCATGTCCTTGGTGAAGGATTTTTCAAAATCCGCCGGACTCTGATCCAGCATCATCTGCATTTCGGGGTTCTTTGAAGCCTTCTTTTTCATCTCGCGCTGGATGCCGCCGATGATGCGACGGCGATCTTCGGCGGGCAGTTTTTCCAAGCCCTTCATCACGGCCTTGAAGTTTTCTTCCACGGTGCGGTTCACGTACCGGCCTTTTTCCTCATCGGTCAGCGATTTGAAAAAGTGGTCCATGGTTTCCAGGCCGTCTTCACGCATCTCGCTGCGCTGGTTGAAGTCGAGCTTGATGACGGAGTTGATGACCTTGTCCAAGTAAGCTTTGCGCGGCGACTCAGCTAGATCTTCATCCGCCAGCCACGGCGCGTTCGCCATGAGCGCCAGCGTCTTCTCGGACGAAAAAACCGAGTCCTCAGTCACCCACATGACCACGCCCACACCGGCCCAGACGAGGGCGAGGAAGGCGGCAACCTGGAACCAGAAGCGTTGGAGCGGCATGGCCGGTTACTTCTTGCCAAAGCGGCGGCCTAGCAACGAGAGAAATTCGCCGGCCTCCTCCACCTGGAGCTTCTTGGTGACAGCGAAATAGGCGGCGGCGGCCACGCTGATGCTGACGCCAAGCCCGGCGCAGCGCAGCATGAAGTTCAGGTGCGACCAGTTCGCCATGATCGTGTACTTGGCCGCGAAACAAACGGCGGACATGGCGGCAATACCGATGAGCAGCTTGATGAGCGACTGCACCAGCGAGCCCGTTTCAAGCCCGGAGGCAAACTTGCGCATGCAGAGGTACAGCGTGAGGAAATTGAGCGAGAGACCAACCGCCGTGGCCCAGGCGAGCGCGGTGTGATCCCACTTGAAGACGAAGACGGTGATGGAGTTCACCGTGGCCGTGAACACGATGACGCCGATGCTGACCAGCATGGGAATGAAGCGGCGGTTGATGGTGTAAAACGCGGGCTGCAGCACCTTGATGGCGGCGTAGAAGATCAGGCCAAAGGCATAGGCCTGCAGCGGTGCGGCGGTGTTCTGCACGTCCTGCGCATTGAATTTGCCGTGCTCAAAAATGACCGAGATGATTTCCTGTGACAACAGGGTGAGGCCAACGGCGCAGGGCAGCGTGAGGAAGAGCACCAGCCGCAGTCCTTTGGCCAATGCAGCACGAAACGCGGGTGTCATGCCTTCGGTGGCAAGGCGTGAGAGCATGGGCAGCGTGACCGTGGCCACGGCGACGCCGAAGAGACCCAGTGGAAGCTGCTGAAGGCGCTGGGCGTTTGCCAGCCAGGCGAGTGCCGACTCCTTGCCCGGTGTGTAGGAGGCGAAGATAGAATTGAGCAGCACCGCGACCTGGGTGCCGCTGGCGGCGAGCATGGAAGGCCACATGAGGTGCAGCACTTCCTTCACCGCAGGGTCTTTGCAGCCGAAGTCGAAGCGAAAACGAAACCCGACACGATGGAGCGAGGGAAGCTGCACGGCGAGCTGCAGCACACCGCCAATCAAGGTACCGATCGCGAAACCGGTGAGACCTTTTTCACTGACGTGACCATGGCGGAAGCCAGGATCAATGAGCCATGCGAGGATGACGCCACCGACAATGCATCCGAGATTGAAAAATGCCGAAGCGACGGCGGGAATAAAGAACACCTTCTTCGAATTCAGCATGCCCATGACCAGCGCGGTGACGGAGACCAGCGCGATGAAGGGATACATGATCTGCGCCAGCCAGATGCCGAGCACCTTGGCCTCTTCACTGAGTCCGGGCGTCAGGATGCGGAAGATGATCGGCGAGAGCAGCACGCCCGCGATGGCCACGATGCTCATGAACCAGATCGAGAGCGAGATCATCTTGCGTCCGAGCACCCAGGCGGCTTCGTCGCCCTCGGTCTTCATCTTCTTGGAGAAGGTGGTGACGAAGGCCGTGGAGAGCGCGCCTTCGGCAAACAGGTCACGCAGCATGTTCGGCGTGCGGAAGGCGGCGGTAAAGATGCCGGTGAAGGCGGAGCCGAAGAAGCCGTTCAGCATCTGATCCCGCACCAGGCCGAGCACGCGGCTGCAGAGGATGGCAATGGAGACGATCCCGGTGGACCGTGCTTGAGAGTTGGAGTCTTTTTTTTCTTCGCTCATGAGGAGTAGCGGCCGCTTGCGCGCCGCAGTTTGTCCATCATGGCGATTCCCATGCCATGTTCATGCAACGGTTCTGCAATGATTTCATCGACGCCGAGCTTGTCGAGCGCGCGCAGGACGTAGAAGAAGCGCACGGCGGCTTCTGGGAGCTTGCCATTGCCGGGGCTGAGCATCATCACTTCCTCCCATTCGCAGAGATTGAGGTAGCCGTCCTTTTCTTCGCCACGGTAGCTCATGAGGGCGTAGCGCTTGCCTTCTTCGGGGATGAAATCAGAAGGGCGCTCCAGCAGGCGCAGCGGGGTCTTCGGCGCGTAGTGCGAAGCGAGCTGGCCGGGTGCGGCGGTGGCTTCATCGACGACGGTGCGCGTAGTGTAGCGCACCTTGCCATAGGCTTTCAAATCCTCTGCCGTGATGGGGCCGGGGCGCACGATGTCGATGAACATCTTCGGGCTGCCGGGCTCGATCTTGATGATGGTGGACTCCAGTCCGAACATGCAGGCGCCGGCATCCACGATGAGGTGGATGCGGCCATCGAGTTCCGAAAGCACGGCACTGGCGGACGTCGGGCTGATGGAGCCAAAACGATTCGCGCTGGGGGCGGCGATGGGTTTGCCGAGGTCGGTGATGACGCGGCGGAAAATGGGATTGGAGCTGACGCGTACAGCGATGGTCTGCAGCCCGGCGGTCACGAGGTCGGGAACGATCGGCTTCTTGGGCAGCAGGATGGTCAGGGGGCCGGGCCAGAAGCGCTCGACCATTTTCTTCAGCGTCACAGCGATCTCAGGCGGCACATCGGCCACGAGATCAATCTGCTCCTTGCTGGCCAGATGGACGATGAGCGGGTCAAAGGTGGGGCGTTCCTTGGCTTCGAAGATTTTCGCCACGGCTTCCGCATCGAGCGCGTTGGCCGCGAGGCCATAGACGGTTTCGGTGGGCAGGGCGACGACTTCACCCTCACGCAGCAGACGGACGGCCTCATCGACCGCCTGGTGCATCAGCGGTGGCTGGTCGGTGGGCAGAACGGCGGTGACGTAACTCATGATGGCGATGTGTGGCTTTCAATCACCGCCCAGGCGTTGTGATTGTGGATGGATTCGTAATTCTCTGCTTCAACGCGGAACCAGGTGATGCGCGGATGCGCCTTGGCTTTCACGGCGATGTTGCGCACGAGGTCTTCGACGAAGACAGGATTGTCGTAAGCGGCTTCGGTGACGAACTTTTCGTCGGGACGCTTGAGGAGGCTGTACAGCTCGCTGCTGGCGCTTTGTTCAACCAGTTCCAGCAGGTCTTCGATCCAGACGGGATCGCTGAAACGAATGGCAAGGGTGACGGTGCCGCGCTGATTGTGCGCACCGCGGGCGCTGATGGCCTTGGAGCAGGGGCAAAGCGTGGTCACGGGCACTTCCACGGTGAGGACGAAGTCGGTCTTCTCCTTGTCCGTGTTCACTTCAAAGATCACACCGTAGTCCAGCAGACCCTCAGCGCCGGAGACCGGAGCCTTTTTGGCGCGGAAGTACGGGAAGCGCATTTCCACGTGCGCCTTGTCAGCATGGAGCTTTTTCATCAGCTCACGCGGCATGGCGACGATGTTGGAGACGGTCAGTTCCTTGCCGTGGGCATGCAGCACCTCCACAAAGCGGCTCATATGAGTGCCTTTGAACTGGTGCGGCAGGTCGACGGCCAGGGAAACGGTGGCGACGGTGTGCTGCACGGCGGCATCACGGTCGCGGATGCTCAGAGGAAAGCGCAGGCTGCGCACGCCCACGCGATCAATGGGCAGACGGCGTTCATCGCGTTCGTTTTGCGTGTCGGTAAGGGCGGACATGGACGAGGCTGGAAATGAAACTTCCCACTGCCGCGTGATGCAACAGTGGGAAGCAGATCAAAAGGGACCCTTTACGGGCAGACCCTGGAAAATCACGCCATGAGGTTCACAGCGCGGGAGCGCTTGATCTCACGGACGACCACGCGGTGCAGCCAGGCTGGAAGACCAGTGATGCGGCGGGGGATGAGCTTGCCGGATTCCGTGGTGAAACGGGCGAGCAGCTCAGGATTGGTGTAGGAAATCTTCTCCACCGGGATGTCCACTCGGCGGCGCGGCATCTTGCGATTCGCGCGACGGAAGTTGGACATGCGTTCTTTGGTCTTCGGTTGCATGGCAGTCTGGGGTAAAAATTAGCGGGTTTCGCGGTGAAGGGTGCGCTTCTTCATGAAGTGATTAAACTTCACCTTCTCAAGACGGCCCGGAGTGCGGACGCTTTTCTTATTGCGCGTGGTCACGTAGCGGGAGGGCGGCATACCTGCGGCTTTCGCTTCGGTGCATTCAAGGGTGATGATTTCTCGCGGCATAAATTTGGGGCGCAGAGGCTAGGTCACTCTTTGGAGAAGTCAAGCGATTCGCCTGAGTTGTTGTTCGAAGAGCTCGGAGCGGCGTCATCATCGTCCTTGTCGTCGTCGGAGGCGTCGTCGGCATTGTCGAGGCCGAAGAGGGAGTGTACTGGGCGGCTCCAGCGGCCGCTCATCTGGCTGCGCTCCAGCTTTTCCTGATAGGTGACGGAGAAGCGGGCGAAGGGCATGGCCTCCAGGCGCTCTTCAGGAATATCGACGCCGGTGCCTTCGCAAAGGCCATAGGTGCCGGTTTCGATGCGCTTGAGCGCTTCGTTGATTTCGTAAAGGGCGTCCTGTTCCTTGCCGAGGAGGCTGAGGGCGAAGTCGCGGTCATAGGCGTCACTGCCAGCATCAGCCTGATGCATGCCGAAGGCGGAGGAGTCGCCGTTTTCATTGCGGATGGTCTCGCTGGCCACGCCTTCGATGGAGTTCAGGTAGGCGTCGCGCAGTTCGATCAGGCGCTGCTTCTGCTTCTTGAGGAAGGGAGTCATCTTGACCGGGCCCTTGGCGATATCGATGGTGATGCCTTCTTCTTCACGATTGAGGCGTGAGCGTGGCGTGCCGGTGGTGGAAACGGAGGTGCGGCCTTTGGGAACCAGCGGGGCGGGCGTGTTCTTGGAGGGCTTCGTCGCTTTGACCGGAGCCGGAGCGGCGACAGGGGCGGCCTTCACAGGTGCTGGCGCTGGGGCGGGAGCGGCTTTGGCAGCAGGCTTCTCAGCCTTGGCGGCGGGCTTTTCAGCTTTGGCAGGAGCCTTCTTGGCGGGAGCAGCGGCTTTCGTGGCGGCTTTTTTGGCGGGGGCAGGTGTCTTGGCGGCAGCTTTTGTCGGGGCGGTTTTCTTCACAGGCATGGGGGAGGTTTTCTTCGGGGCGGGCTTTTTCGGCGCCGCCTTCTTCAAAATGGGTTTGCTCTTGGACTTGACCGCCGGCTTGGCGGCCTTGGCTGGAACGGGCTTGCTCTTCGACTTCACCGCCTTGGCAGGAGCCTTTTTCACGGGCTTGGCGGAGGGCTTCTTAACTGCGGGTTTCTTGGATTTCGCAGGCATGACTTTGACGGTGTTGGGTTGTCGATGAACTTCTCTGTTAATGCACCTGGCCACAGGGCGGAAAAAGAGGCGCGGATTCTGCCTGCGGTTGTCAAAACACGCAACCAGTATTCCAACGCCGCCCCAAGGTTCCCTCTTCCGGCGCATTTGGCGGGTTGCGCCCGCAGGGCCAGAGCCTACTCTGCCGCCATGAATGCCGAGCCCCCCTCCAGTTCCGCGCTTTCCAGCCTGTGGCAGCAGATCCGCGCCGTGCTCGACCTCGTGCTGGATCTCTCCTTCAAGCGCTTCGTCACTCCGCACCTTGTGCGCATGCTGTATGTGCTGAGCCTGCTGGCGGCCCTCATGTATGCCATCTCCTGGCTGTTCTACAGCTGGTGGGGCATCATCGTCGCCCCGGCGGCTTTCCTGCTCTATCTCATCGTCGCCCGCGTGACGGTGGAGCTGATCCTCGCGGTCTTCCGCATCGCGGAGCACATCGCACCGATGGGAGATGAGCAGGGCACGCGACCTGCGCCGAAACCGCGCTCCTTCACCGATCCGGTGAAGTGAGATGCCCAAAAGCCTGCCCAATGACGGCGAAACAAGGCGCTTGTGAAATTTTTCACAAAATCGGGTTGCTGCTCTTCGCTGCGTCCTGATAATCGCCCTGCCGATGTTCACTCCCACGCTCGCCACTTTCGATCTCATTGCGCTCGCCGTCTCGGTGGGGAAGATCGTGTTTCTCACTTTCCTGGTCATCCTCCCGCTGGTTTCGATCGCGGTTTACTTTGAGCGACGCATCTCCGCGGTGATCCAGGACCGCGTGGGTCCAAACCGCGTGGGCGTGCCGCTGACGCTTTTGGGCTTCAAGAAAGACTGGCAGCCCTTCGGCATCGGCGGGCTGGCCCAGGCGGCGGCAGACGGACTGAAGTTCATTTTGAAGGAAGACTTTGTGCCCGCCCATGTGCGCAAGTTTTACTACTGGCTGGCCCCCTGCATGACGGTGGTGCCTGCGCTGCTCACCTGCGTGGTGCTTCCTTTCGGCAGTGAATTGAACCTGTCCTTCCTCGGCATCGCCGAACCGGTCAAGATGGTGATCGCAGACCTGAGCATCGGACCCCTCTTCACCTTCGCCATCGCCTCCCTCGGCGTGTATGGCATCGTCCTCGCCGGCTGGTCCTCCAATTCAAAGTACCCCTTCCTCGGTGGTGTGCGCGCCAGCGCGCAGATGATCTCATATGAAATCTCGCTGGGCCTCTCCATCATCCCGGTGCTCATGATCTTCGGCGAACTGAACCTCACCAAGATGTCCGCCTTCCAGGACGCGAACGGCTGGCTGCTGCTGCCGCTCTGGGGCGAAGGCCTCAGCGTCGCACGCTGGGTGCTGCTGATCCCCATCGTCATCTCCTTCGTCATCTTCACCGTCTCCATGTTTGCCGAGACGAACCGCCTGCCCTTCGACCTTGCCGAGTGCGAAACGGAACTGGTGGCCGGTTACCACACCGAATACAGCTCGATGAAATTCGCCCTTTTCTTCATGGGTGAATACGCCGCGATGATCATCGGCTCAGGCATGGCCGTGACGCTCTTCCTCGGCGGCTGGAGCATCCCCTGCTGGCCGCTGCTGGAGAAAATCATCCCGCTGCAGCTGCATTACACGCCGGACACCACCCCGCTCTACACCGGCCTGCTGCACATCGGCACCTTCTTCGCCAAGGTCTTCGCCTTCATCGTCTTCTTCATCATCATCCGCTGGACCCTGCCCCGCTTCCGCTTTGACCAGCTCATGGCCCTCGGCTGGAAAGTGTTCTTCGAACTCGCCCTCGCGAACGTCTTCCTCACCGCGCTGTTGATGTGGTGGTTTCCGCTGAAGTAAAGGCAGGTTGCTTAGTTGTCCCGCAACTGAGCTGAGATGCGGAGATCCGTTCGTAGATACCATGTGGGCGGAGTCACTGAAGCGGATCGGTGACTCCGCCCACATGAAATCTACAAGCGCGCTGTTGCCATACGCTCAGAGAAGTACAGCCCCCGTCTCAAAATCCCACGACGTAGAACTCCTTGGCGGAGACTCGCTCGGCTTCGGGGAGGGTGATCCAGCGTTCCTTGTAGTCTTCTCCCCAGCTGTCGCTGAATGCGATTTCGTTGGTGTCCTTGTTGTAGCCAACGATGAGGACGACATGACCGAACTTTGTGTCCGCCGAAAGCTGGCTGGAGGCTGATTCTGCTGTGACCTTGGTCTTCCAGGTGGTCCAATTGGTGACCTCCTTGCGCTCCTTGGTGCGCTGGTTGGCGGTTTCGTTGAACTTGTCGGTGCTGTAAAGGCACCACATCAGCGGCACGCCTTTGTCGACGTATTTGGCGATTTCCTTGAGCTTGAGCTCACCTTTCCAGGCGTCAAAGGAGCGGCGCTTGTTGCGGATCTGAGGGGCGATGCCTTCGAGGAGTGCGGAGACGGTGGTGCCGCCGCCGAAGTCGGAATTGCCGGCGTTGGCAAGGATGTACATGTCCGCAGGCACCCCGAGATGGCGCATGGCGCGCTCGGCGGTGGCGGGCGCGCAGTAGCCTTTGGGGCCCTGGTCCACCATGGGTATGTCCCCGATGACGACGTCACCGTTCGAACGCTTTTCCAGATTGGCCAGCACCTGGGCGCGAATGATCTTGTCCGTGGTGTCCTCCACCTTGCCACCGGCATCGGCGAAGGCGGTGGTGACAATTTGCACGCCGACATACACACCCTTGGCCTCGGCCAGGAGGATGGCATGCCCGCGCCAGTCCCAGCGCTGCACGGTCAGGCGACCAATGCCGCTTGGCCCTTCGCCAAAACGCGCTTCCTTTGGTGCCCCGAGTTTCTTGGTGAGCGCAGCGGCGATCGCGGTCAGATCCTTGTCCATCGCCGTTTTCACGATTTTCTCCGCTTCGGCAGGCGGGGTGTCTTTGTCGAAGTGCATCTCTCCGCCGCCTTTGGCGCTGAAGAGGTCGCCCTTGTTGGCAAAGACGAGGGAGAAACTGGTCACCTTGTCATTCTCCGCATACATGGCCACGGAGTAGGGATGCGCGCCGAAGAGCTGGTAGTCGTCCTTGGTGTAGGCGCGGTAGCTGCTGGCCGTCTTGGTCTTAGACTCCTGGGGGATTTTCAGTTTGGCGGCGATTTCCTCGGCGGAGGAGGTCCAGAGCGGAGCCTCGCCGAAGAACGGCTGGCCGACGACTTCGTTGACCGCAGCGGGCTCGAGTTTGTCGTTGGGGCCGGGCTTGAAGGTGTACTTGGCAGGGACTGCAGCTGCCGGAGCGGCTGCGGCAGGCAGGGCGGCCGATTTGATGTACTGCTGATCGGCGGCGGAGAGAGACGTGATGGCGAAGGTGTACTTCTGCCCCGAGGCCAGCTCGAGCGTTACGTTGGGACCATTGACGCCGACGAGCTTTGCCTGCACGGCCTTGCCCTGGGCATTGGTGAAGGTGCGGAGTTCAGGGGACTGGGAAAACGCGGCGGCAAGGGACAGGCCCAGCGCTAGAAAAACATTGGCGGCAAGCTGCATGGATACGGTTTTAACGCATCCGCTTCTGAAGGTGTTAGGACTTTTTTGGGCGCCTCAGATCCACGTCCCGGACGGGATGATGGCGTCTTTCGGAATGCAGATGATGCCGTCGCGAATGTAGAAGTTTTCGCCGTCCATGTTGTCCGGCTTGCCTTCGGGAGTGATGACCACGTTGTCGCCGATGTGGACGTTCTTGTCGATGATGGCGCGCTCGATGCGGCAGTTGCGGCCGATGCCGGGAGGCGGGCGGTTCGGATCGGTGCCGACGGCACCGGCGTAGTAATCCGCACCCATGATGATGCAGTCACGGATGGTGGTGCCGGGCTCGATCTTGGCGCGCAGGCCGATGACAGCGGTTTCAATGTGGGCGTCCGTGAGCACGCTGCCGTCGGCGATCAGCGCACCACGAATGGTGGCACCATTGATCTTGGTGGCAGGCAGGAAGCGGGCGTGGGTGAAGATGGGAGCGGAGCTTTCGAAGAAGTCGAACTGCGGCACCAGGCGGCAGAGGTCGAGGTTGGCGTCGAAGAAATTGCGGATGGTGCCGATGTCCTCCCAGTAGCCCTGGAAGTTGAAATTGAAGACGCGCTTGTTCTTGATCGCGGTGGGGATGATGTGCTTGCCGAAATCGTTGAGCGTGTTGTCGAGACACTCGATGAGCACATCACGGTGGAAGAGGTAGATGCCCATGGAGGCCTGGAAGCGCGACTCGGCAGGATCAATGCCCATGGTCTTCAAAGTGGCAGGCGGGATGCGCAGCTTTTCGAGGACTTCAGGGTCCTTCGGTTTCTCGATGAACTCGTAGATTCGCCCTTCTTCATCCGAGTGCATGATGCCAAACCCGGTGGCGGCCTCGGCATCCACCGGGATGGTGGCGATGGTGATGTCCGCATTGGTGGCGACGTGCTGGCGCATCAGCATGCGGTAGTCCATGCGGTAGAGCTGGTCCCCGCTGAGGATGAGGTAGTAGTCGTAGTCGCCTTCGAGGAAGTAGCGCAGGTTCTGCCGCACGGCGTCGGCAGTGCCCTGGTACCAGCGCTCACCATCGGGAGTCTGCTGCGCTGCGAGCACCTCCACAAAGCCGCGGGTGAACTGATCAAAGCGGTAGGTGCGGGCGAGATGGCGGTTGAGCGAGGCGCTGTTGTACTGGGTGAGCACGTACACCTGGCGCAGCCCGGAATTGATGCAGTTGCTGATCGGGATATCGACGATGCGATACTTGCCGGCGAGGGGCACGGCGGGCTTGGCGCGGTTTTCAGTCAGAGGGAAAAGACGCGTGCCTGCCCCACCACCCATGACGATGGCCAGAGTATTGCGGCGTAAGAGAGTGTCTGCTTCAATCTGGACTTTGGATGACGAGGGGGCCGTGGCGTTTGGAGGTGTGCTCATTGTCCTAAGTTGGTTGTCATTAATTCTCTGCAACAAGGAGAACAAGCAAGCGTTATCCCTGTCCAAATCTTGCGAGCTGACGCGCCTCGCGAGCGATCCCGTTCTTATCACCTTCATCCCTCCTCATGTCCACCCCGACGTTTCGTTTCCCCTGCATGATCAGCGTTTGCCTGATTGCGTCCTCAGCCTATTCAGCGGTCAGCTTCGAAAAAGACCTGCTGCCCGTCATTACTAAGAAATGCGTTGATTGCCACAAGGCTCCGCATGTCGAAAACGGCCAGAAGAAGGAGCCCAAGGCCGGTCTGCGGCTGGATGCCTCCTGGGCCATTCTGAAAGGCAGTGAAAACGGCCCGGTGCTCACGCCCGGCGCCCCCGACAAGAGCGGCATCTATGAGTCCGTGACGCTGCCAAAGGACGACGACGGCCACATGCCCTCCAAGGGTGAAGACATGACGAAGGAAGAAATCGCCCTGCTCAAGAAGTGGATCGAGGAAGGCGCGGACTTCGGCGGCTGGGTGGGCAGTGTGGAAGGCATGCCCGCTGGAGCGATGACGGAATCCGCGAAGCCTTACAAGCCGCGTCCGCATGATCTGTTTTATGCCGCTCTTGAAAAAGAGGTAAAGCCCCTGTCTGACGATGTGCTGGCCAAGGCGAAGGCCGCCGGTGCCCAGGTCTCTCCGGTGAAGGTGGACAGCCCGCTGGTGCGGGTGGACTTCCTCACGGGAGTCTCGAAGTGCGATGATGCCAAGGTGGCCGAGATTCTGCCGCTCAAGGAAAACATCGTGCAACTGGATCTGGGGCGCACCATCATCACCGACGGCGCCTTGAAGACGATCGGCCAGATGCCGCGCCTGGTGTCGCTCGATTTGCGCCAGACGAAAATCACCGATGCTGGCCTCGAATCGCTCATTGGTCTGAAAAAACTTGAGACCCTGAATCTCTACGGCACCGAGATCACGGACGCCGGATTGAAGCACCTGGCCAAGATCAAAAGCCTCAAGAATGTCCATCTCTGGCAGTCCAAGGCCACCAAGCCCGGCGTAAAAGAACTCAGCGCCGCCATCCCCGGCATCAAAGTCAGCATCGAATAACCCATCCCAACCGTAGCCCCTCATGAAAACGCGTCTCTTCCTTCTTACCACCATGTCCATGCTCAGCGCACTCTTTGGAACCGCCAACGCTGGCGAAGGCGAAAAGGTCAGCTACCCCGCTCCGGTGGTCTCTGGCATCAACCAGGACGGTGCCACGGTGAACTTCGCCGATGTGTACAAGAAGGGGCCGACGGTGGTCTTCTTCTACCCGAAGGCTGACACTCCCGGCTGCACCAAGCAGGCCTGCTCCCTGCGGGATGCCTTTGCGGATCTCTCCAAAGAAGGCGTGCAGGTGCTCGGCGTGAGCTTTGACAAGGCGGAGTCGCAGAAGGCGTTCAAGGACAAGTTCACGCTGCCCTACGACCTCATCGCCGATCCAGAAGGCAAGATCGTCGAAGCCTTCAAGGTGAAGAAGATGCTCAAAGGCCTGCTCTCACTCGCCTCTCGCAGCTGCTTCCTCATCAAGGATGGCAAAGTGGTCTGGCAGGACTACTCGGCCGCCACCGACCAGCAGGCCGCTGACATCAAGCGCGTGCTGGCCGAGGTGAAGTAACTCGCCCAGCTCTGAAAGTAGCAAAGTTGTTTCAATCAAAAGACCGCCGGTGTGCAACTGGCGGTCTTTTTTGCTTTTAGATAAACGCCAGCGCGTCAGTGCTGTCTTTAAAACACCGCGTGATCATTCCCTCAGTTCTCCAAACTTCCCCATTCTCACGCCTCTGCGTGGTTGCTGTGTTGCTGCTGGCGGCGCAGGTGGGAGTGCGTGCGGACTGGCGGGATGACATCGGCTACACCCAGCTGGCCGCCGAGCTGGGGGCTGCTGTGCCGACTGGCACAGGCATCGTGTTGATGCAGTCCGAAGCCAATGATCAGACCTCGCCGCCCAACTACCTGCCGCAGGACGGCGGCCCCGGCTCGTTTGCCGGTGCCGGTCCATACACCGGCAAAACGTTTTTCGCCGAGTCCGGTGCAGGGGTGGTGCTGAGCCATGCGCAGTCTGTGGCCTCCTTTTATTATGCCAATGGCACCGGCATCGCTCAGGGAGCCACGGAAATCCACAACTACACTGCGCTCGACTTAATCAACCGGATCTACACCGGCTCCGGCCCGGAAGTCCTGCCGGGGCGGGTGCAGAATCACAGTTGGAAAGGCACCACGGACGCCACCACGGACCCGCAGTTGCTGCGGAGTCTGGACTTTCTCATCAATCGAGATGGCCGCATCGTCACCGTGCCATTGGACAATAACACCGGGGCGCTGCCACCATTGCTGGGGAACAATTACCATGCCCTCACCGCCGGCCTCCGCTCCGGCGTCCACAGCCTGGGCGGCACCAACACGGATGGCTCCGGACGCATGAAGCCCGATCTCGTGGTCAATGTCGGGGAGACCAGCTATGCTGCACCGGCCATCGCAGGCGCAGGAGCGGCGCTGCTGCAGTCCGCCGTGGCCTTGGGCAACACCAACGCGGAAAAGCCCCAGGTCATCAAGGCGCAGATGCTGGCGGGAGCATCGAAACAAAATCTGCCGCAGTGGGTGCGCCAGTCCGATGCCACACCGTATGACGCTGTCTTCGGCGCTGGCGAGCTGAACATCCGCAACGCCTACTACATCCAGCAGGCGGGCCAGCATGCGTTTTCGACCAGTGCGGAATCTCCCTCACGCGGTTGGGATTTTTCCACCAGCACCACCAACTCTTCGGGCCGGCGTTATTTCTTCAGCATCCCCGTCGGGCGCTACGCCACCACGTTCTCCGCAGCTGTCACCTGGCACCGCACGGTTGTTGGTTTTCCCGGCTCGTACACCAGCACTCTGTCAGACCTCAATCTGAAGCTCTACGCCTCCACCAACTTCACGCCCGGATCCACCGCGCTTTATTCCTCCACCAGCAGCGTGGACAATGTGGAGCACCTCTTTTGCTACAATCTCCCGCCCGGCCAGTACGTCCTCGTCGTCACCGTGAATTCGAGCAGCCCCTCATACGGACTGGCCTGGGATGCCCAGCTTGGCAGTGGGCCTGCCGTGGTGCCCAGGGTCAGCGGCGGACAGGTGTTCTTGGACGTCTCCAGCCTGGATCCCCGCGTCAGTTACACCCTCGAAAGCTCCCCCAATCTGGTCAATCCCTGGACCCCTGAGCAGACCTTCCGCACTGCGGACACCACCCCGTCCTTCACCCACACGTTCCAGCCCACCCAGACCGCCGGAAGTTATTTCTACCGCCTGCGCTGGACGCCGGTGAGGTGAGGAAGGTGGGTGAATGCCATTTCCCCTCCGCTCATGACGTGCGTATCCTCTGCCATGAACACGCGCACCGAGACAGACAGCATGGGGGCGATGGCCGTGCCGGCGGAGGCGCTCTATGGCGCGAGCACGCAGCGGGCGGTGCTCAATTTCCCCGTCAGCGGGCGCTGTGTGCCGCTGCCGGTCATTCACGCCTATGGGCTTATCAAATGGGCGGTGGCGCGTGTGCATGAGGAACTGGGACTGCTGCCGCAGGACAATGCGGCGCTCATTGAGCAGGCGGCCTTGGAGGTGGCGGAGGGCAGGCACGATGCGCATTTCGTCATCGACATCTATCAGACCGGCTCCGGCACGAGCACGAACATGAATGTGAACGAGGTGGTCGCAAACCGCGCCTGCCAGATCGTCGGCAGGCCCCTCGGAGCGAAGGACCCCGTGCATCCGAATGACCATGTGAACATGGGGCAGTCCAGCAACGACACCTTTCCCACGGCGGTGCACATCGCCGTGGCGCAGGAGTTGAACCGGAGGCTTCTTCTGGCGCTGGAAACGCTGCAGCATTCGCTGGCGGCGAAGGCGGAGGAGTTCTGGGAGGTGCTCAAAATCGGCCGCACGCATTTGATGGATGCCACGCCAGTTCGCCTAGGGCAGGAGTTCAGGGGTTACGCACGGCAGGCGGAGCTGGCGGTGAGCCGCGTGCACAAGGCGCTGAACGCCCTCATGGAGCTGCCCCTGGGCGGTACGGCCGTGGGCACGGGACTGAACAGCCACCCGGAGATGCCCGCCCGCGCCATACCGCTGCTCGCTGAAAAAACCGGCCTGCCTTTCAAGGAGGCGCAGGATCACTTTGAGGCGCAGTCGGCGAAGGACGCCCTCGTGGAAGTCAGCGGTCAGCTCAAGACCGTGGCCACCAGCCTCTTCAAGATCGCCAATGACCTGCGCTGGCTCAGCTCCGGCCCGCAGTGTGCCATCGGCGAGATCATGCTTCCTGCCACTCAGCCTGGGAGTTCCATCATGCCCGGCAAGGTGAACCCCGTGATGTGCGAGAGCCTCATGCAGGTGTGCGCCCGGGTCATGGGCAACGACACCACCGTCACCTGGTGCGCCGCCAACGGGAACCTGGAGCTGAACGTGATGATGCCCTCACTCGCCGCCGCGCTGCTGGAAAGCATCGAGTTGCTGACAAATGCCACGGCGCTCTTCGCCACGCGCTGTGTGAACGGCATCGTGGCGAACGGGGAGCGCTGCACGAATTTCATCGAGCACAGCCTCGCGATGGTGACCGGTTTGAATTCCAAGATCGGCTATGACAAGGCCGCTGAAATCGCGAAGCAGAGCGCCAAAACGGGGACACCGGTGCGCGAGCTCTGCCTGCAACAGCTTGCAGAGCTGGGCATCACAGAGGCGGAGCTGAACGAGGCGCTGGATCCTGCCAGAATGACCACGCCGGATGCAGGCATGGTGGGCGGCGGCGGGGGATGATAGCAAACAATCCTCCTTTTAGTCCTGCATCAAATCGGCGCAGGAACTCCGCCCAGCGGGCCCACCCGCGCGAGCTGGGCTTTCTTGGCGGCCATTTTCACCAGATGGGTCTCCGGGGCGGGCACGCTCGGGATGACCAGCACGGGGCGGCTGGCATGCTGGATGACGCCGGTGGTGACGCTGCCGGCGAACAGATGGTACAGCGCGCCATGGCCATGGGAGCCCATGAGGATGATGTCGGGGGCGATGCTTGCGATCTGGTCCAGCACGGTTTCCAGCAGCAGGCCGCCAAACACCTGCGCCGTGGCCTGCACCCCGTGATCGATCAAGGTGTCGCGCATGAGGAACAACTGCTGCTGGCGTGATTTGAACACGTCCGGCGGGACAGCGGGCGGCTCAAAATCCACCACCAGCGGTTCCGGCGGCACGACGTGGACGAGAACCACATTCCCTCCGAACGCTCTCGCGTGCTCTTCGGCTTGCTCGAGGACTTGAGGGCTGACATCGGAAAAATCAATGAGTGCGAGAATGGTTTTCATGGCTTGAGGGGAGGTGGTTGGTGCGCGTCCCATTATGGATACGAATCCCGCCCCGCATCCGGGCGGGGCTATCAGCAGCAGATGGGGCCTGCCGCAGGTGTCACGTCAACCACCATGCCAGCGCCGTCTGCTGCGGTTTGAGCGTGGCCAGGGTCTGGAAAGGCGGGCTGGCGCGGATGGATTTTTCAAACTCCGGCAGCTCTGAGGGCAGGCTGCACTGGCAGGTGCCGGGCTCCAGACCCATCAGGTCTGGGTCAGCAGCGTAGGTCAGGGTCAGCGAGAGCTCGCTCATGCCGTCCTCATCTTCGTCTCCAGGTTCGATGAAATGGCGGGAAAACTCGAGCTGGAAGGTTTTTTCAGTGCCCTGCCCGTTCACACCCCACTGGCAGTGCAGGGTGTCGCCCTCTTCATCCAGAATGCAGTTCTCCGCCCGCACATCGCGGTAAAAGGCCTCCATCTGCGCCAGCGCGGTGGCTGCATTTAGGCCCTGCACCGTCATCCCGGCGTCGGTGACGGCGGCTTCAAACGTGGTGGCGGAATCGGCAGGTTGCATGGCTCACGAGTACATCGCCATGCGATCTTGTTTCGGTGGTACTGAAATCGGGCTGAAGCGGGAAGGGGAGGGACTATTTTTTTGATCGCCTTTCCCTGCTGCATCACTCAGCATGCCAGGCGCATGAGTTCCTCCACCCATCCCATCGTTATTCTGGCTGTGCTCGGTGCCGTGGCCACGGTGATCATGCTGATCACCGTGTTCCGGGTGCGCAGCTGGGGGCTGAAGGTGCTGCTGGTGCTTATCGCCCTGATGACGCTGGCCCCGGCCGGGCTGGTGGTGTATGCCATGCATCCGGAGTGGATGGACGCCCGCTACCGCAGCTACAAAGGCTTCTACGAAGGCATCCGGCTGGGCATGACACGGGAGGAGGTCATGGCCCTGCAGACGCAGTTTTACCCGGAAGGCGGCCCCCGCCAAAAGCCGCAGATCATCATTGATGAAGAGAAAAGCCTGACGTTTTTCATGCATCCGGAACATTCAGCGGAACCGAATTGCGAGGGTATTTTTTTGGTTTTCGAGAACGGGAAGGTGAAGTCTAAAACCTATTCCCCGGACTGAATCCCCATGCCTCTCTGGAAACGCCTGCTGCGCCTCGTCGCCATACTCATCCTCACACCGGTGATCTTTCTGCTCAGCTGCCAGTCCAGCCTGATCTACCACCCGAATCCTTACCGGGCGGAGTATGAGAGCATGCTGCAAGCCAACAAAGGAGAGCGCGTGCACTTTGAGACGTCTCAGGGGCATCAGACGGCTTTTTACATCCCACCGATCAGACCTGCCAGCGGCCTGCCGCAGACGCTCTGGCTGTGCTTTGCCGGGAATGGCTCGCTGGCGCTCGACTGGCTCTATGACACGAACGCGTGGGATGACCGCTTTGCGTATTTGCTGGTCGATTATCCCAGCTATGGCGAGTGCGAGGGCACCCCGAGCCCGGCGCGAATCCGGGAGAGCGGCAAGGCGGCGGTGGAGGCGCTGGCCAGGCACCTGCACACCACCCAGGCCGAACTGCAGCCCCGTCTGGCGGTACTGGGCCATTCCCTAGGCTCTGCGGCGGCCCTGATGGCGGCGGATGATCTGGACATCCGGCGCGGGGTGCTGATGTCCCCCTTCACCACGATGACGGACATGGGCCGCATCGTGCTCGGCTGGCCGCTGTGCTACCTGAACCAGCACCGCTTCAACAACCGCGCATCGTTGCGCCACGTGGCCTCCGGTGCCGGGGCGCGGTTCGTGATTTTTCACGGCGCGGAGGATGAGGTGATCCCCGTGCGCATGGGGGCGGAGCTGGCGGCGGCCCACCCGCAGGCGGTGACTTTTTACGCCGTTCCCGGCGGGCATCACAATGACCTGCTGGACCTGATTTCACCCCAGATCGGTCGGGCGATGGCGGAGGTGACGGCGGGCGCGAAGCCGTAAGGCACACGGCGGTTGCTTTCAGGCGCTGCTGTGCTCTGATGGGGGCTCAATCCCCACCCACTAGCCCATGTCCGCGCCCTCCTCTACTTCGGAAAAATCCTCCTCCATCTGGTCTGTTATCAATCTGATCATCGGATCAGTTCTCGGCGGGGCTGTTTTGCTGTGGGTGCTGGCCTTTATTTTTGACGGCCTGGGCTCTCTGCGTCCGAAAGCGAAAGCCGCGACTGCTGCTCCGGCTGCCGCTGCTCCAGCCGCCCCCGGCGCTGCTCCTGCCCCTGCTGCTGGTACCGCCGCCGCTCCGGCTCCTGCTGCTGCTGCTGCCGCCGCTGACCTGCCTGTGCTTGAAATCACCATCAAGCCGGACCCCTCCAACCCGCTGGCCTATGACACCAAGACCATCAGCGCCAAGGCCGGCCAGAAGATCAAGCTGACCTTCACCAACACCCACCCCACCCTGCCTCAGCCGCACAACATCGTGATCGGCAAGCTCGGCACCAAGGACAAGATGATGGGCATCGCCATGGGCGCCATGACGCTGGTGGACAAAGGCTACATCCCGGACTCCCCGGACATCCTCGCCCACACCAAGCTGCTTCAGCCCGGCAGCAGCGAGACCATCGAGTTCACCGTGCCTGCCGCCGGTGACTACCCCTACTTCTGCACCTTCCCAGGACACGTCGCCATCATGAACGGCGTCCTCACCGCGCAGTAATTTTTCACCGTCCCCCGCCATGGCCGTCTCCATCAGCGTCGATTACGAAGGCGGCCTGCGCTGCCGGGCCACGCATGGCCCATCGCAAAACCAGTTCATCACCGATGCGCCGGTGGACAACCACGGCAAAGGCGAGTCCTTCAGCCCCACCGACCTCGTGGCCACGGCGCTGGCCACGTGCATGGCCACCGTCATCGGCATCAAGGCCCAGCAGAAGGGCTACGACATCGTCGGCATGAAGGTCAGCGTGGAAAAGCACATGAGCGAGGACAGCCCGCGCCGCATCGTGCGCCTGCCCATCACCATCCAGATCCCGCTGCCGGAAGACCACCCCGACCGCAAGCTCCTCGAAGCCACCGCCCTCGGCTGCCCCGTGCACCACAGCGTGCACCCGGACATCGACAAGCCGGTGACGTTTGTGTGGGGTGTGTAGTAGTAGGGGTGAGTTTGATAAGGCTTCGGAGTTGAGCGTGCGAACGCTACAAGTCGTGCAAATCATCAGCGCCAACGGCGGGCGGGAGCTTTTCAAAGGGCGCATGCGATGAGACAGCAGCCCAAGCTGGGACGAAGTCTTCTAGGGACGCGCACAGCGCATCCCTGCCATCCAGAACAGCGTGTGCCGCAGAGCGGGTAGGGAACCGCTGCGCGGGTCCGTGATTTCGGGTCTGTCGCTTCGCAGGTGATCAAAAAGATGCGCCATCCTGAAACCCTCCGACAGCACAAGGCGGAGGCGTTTGAAAAGGGGGGAGCGATGAGGTGGCAGCCCACGCTGGGACGAAGGATTCTACGGACGCGCACAACGCCTCCCTACCATCCCTGATGCGTTGAAGCACACGCTTGGACCATGATGGATTGATGTCCTTCGTGGTTACCGCACCCAGCGTGCGCCGCTGGAGAGGCCTACGTGCCAGTCGCGGAGGTGCATGTCGGAGTAGTCGGTCTTGCCCTGGGCGCCGATCATGGTGGTGCCGGTGGCGCGTCTCCAGGCTTTGCTGAAGCTCTCGGCGGTGTGGCAGCCCCAGCTCTGGCAGTAGGCTTTGCCGCTGAAGGCCCAGCGGCTGATCTTGCGCAGATCGTTCTCATGCAGCCACGCGGTGGAGGTGGCGTACACGTCCGAGCTGTAGTCAAACATGAAGCTGTACTTGTTCGAGTGGCCGAAGTACTCGAAGCCGGAGATCTTGAGATTACCGCGGCCGGACTGGCCGTTGTTGATGTAGTTGATCAATTCCTGCGTGCTGCGGAACCATACGAGATGGATGTAGGGGTAGGCCTTGGTCACGGATTCCACGTTCTGCGTCAGCGGCTGGTGCTCGGCGGCGGCGCGGCGCACGTAGGCGTCCCGGTACACCAGCCAGGTGATGCGCGTGTTGGCAGGGACGGTCTTGTGGATCTCCTGCATGCGCACGCGGGCGGTGCGGATGAAGTTGCCCCACCAGCGGTCGTGCTGCTCTCCGGGCCGGCGCAAATCCTCAAACCCGCGTGACGCAGGCCCTCCGCTGACGACGAGGTATTCGGTGTCTGCAGCGGCCTTGGTGACAAGGCCGCTGGTGAGCAGGAGAAGCGCGGAGAAAAGCAGGCGGGTCATGATGGGGCTAACAAAGCACGACTACTTCGTTTCGACGAGCTTGAAGTTCTTGAACTGCACGACCATCGGCGGGCCGGCGTGGATCTGCAGGGCCAGGAGGCCTTCCTTTGGCGCGTTGGCGGTGTCTTCATCCGTCACGTCGATGGTCTGCTGACCGTTGATGAAATGCTGCACATGGTTGCCCTTGGCCACGATGCGGTACTCGTTCCAGTCTTCGGACTTGATGCTGGCCTGGATGGCGGCGCTGTCTCCCACGCTGCCGGTCACTTCCACCACGGCCTTCTTGCTACCGTCGGCGGCGGGCTTGATCACGGTCTTTTCACCGCGCTTGGCCAGGATGCCACGGCCGCGCTCTTCGTAGAGGATGCCGCTGTAGGTCTTGCCGGCCTCGAAGTCAGCCTGGTAGCCGCTGATGATGGGGCCGTTTTCTCCGGCATTGAGCTCCTTGCTGCGGTACTGCACGCCGGAATTGCCCTTTTCGATGCGGTATTGAAACGTCAGCTCGAAATCGCTCACGGTGCCGCCTTTCCAGACCAGGAAGGTGTTGTGCTTGAGGATGCTCTTGACCGGAGCGTCGGGCTTTGCCGGATCCGCAGGAGCTGCCGGCGTCTTGCCGGTGATGGTGCCGTCCTGCACGCTCCAGAGGTCCTTGTTGCCTTCCCAGCCGGTGAGGTCCTTGCCGTTGAAGATTTCTTTTTCTTCCGCGCTGGCGAAGGAAAGGGCGGCGAACAAGGCGGCGAGAGCGAGGTGCAGTTTCATGAAGGATGGTTGTAGTGGTCGGGCGAGGTTTAACGCGCAGCCCCGGGGTTGTCTATCGCTTTGCAGGAGGCGGAAGGATGGGTCGCTCTCGCAAAGAGTGGGAGGTGGGGCAGGGATGGAGGCGCCATCGAAGGCATGTGCGGAGCAAGATCGTGATCTTCTTGAAATGGAAATGGGTGCTAAGTCTGCTATACACCGCGCACAATGCCACTGCCCCGCTTCCTCTCTTCTCCCGCCCTGTGGCGTTTTTTGGTCGTGCTGTGGTTCGGGTTGCTGTTCTGGCTGTCCTCCCAAACGCATCTGCCATCCCCTGCGAGTTTTGAAGGCGTGGACAAGCTGGAACACACGATCTTTTTCTCTGCCGGCGGCATGTGCTTCCTGCTCAGCCTGCGCCTCGCGGGGCGTGCCAGAGCCACGACGGTCGCCATTCTCGCCTCGGTGCTGTTCTGCGGCGCCATCGGCGGCTTTGACGAGTGGCATCAAACCTACACCCCGGGTCGCAGCGGCGGTGATGCGTGGGACTGGACGGCTGATTTGTGCGGTGGGTTCATCGGGGCTTTTCTGGCGTTTGTCGCGGAGCGGTGGCTGAAGAGAGAGCGGATCAAGCAGCCTCTGCTGTAGATACCATGTGGGCGGAGTCACCGAAGCGGATCGGTGATAAGAAGGAAGTGTTAAGCAACCCTGAACACACCACCCACATGGCCAAGCAAACTACCCAAAGCATCAAGACAAACAAGAGCGGCAAAGCGGCGAAGACGACGTTGAGCCGCAAGGAACCGGCTGGCGCAAGCATCGCTGTGAAGCCAGAGACATCGGCCGCGCAGTCTGCGCCGCTGCCCGAGATCATTCATTCCGGCATCGACGTGCATCTGCGCCAGCACGTGGTCTGCCGCAAGACCGACGCCGCCACCGTGCAGCCCGCCCAGCGCATGAAGCCGCAGGAACTGGTGGCCTGGGTGGTCAAGCAGAAGAGCCAGGCCAAACGCATCGTGTGCTGCTACGAGGCCGGACCCTTTGGCTACACGCTGCAGCGGCAGCTCGCGGCGCAGGGCATCACCTGCCATGTGGTGCGCCCGCAGGACTGGGACCGGCACGGTGAGCGGGTGAAGACCGACAGCCGTGATGCGCGCGAACTTGCCGAAGCCCTCGCCCGGTATGAAGCCGGCAACAAGCACGCGCTGGCCATTGTGCGCGTGCCGGAGGTGGAGCAGGAGCAGCGGCGGCTGATCACACGGCAGCGCGAAGGCTTTGTGCGGGAGGTGCGCCGCCTCGGCGCGATGGGCCGCAGCCATGGCATGAGCCAGGGGCATGAGGTCAGCGGCCGCTGGTGGCGCAAGGGCGCGTGGAGTGCGCTGAGCAAACGGCTGCCGCAGCATCTCAAAGATCTGCTTGAGCCGCTTGTCCAGGTGCTCGTGAAGCTTGATGAACTCATCGCGCAGCGCGAAGCAGAGATCGAAGCGCGGGCCACGGCGGCGACGTCGCGGCCCAAGGGGCTCGGAGCGCTCACCGAACGCATCATCGAAAACGAAGTGCTCGACTGGACCCGGTTCAACAACCGGCGGCAGGTCAGCAGCTACACCGGGCTGTGTCCCAGCGAGCACAGCAGCGGCGGCAAACGCAGGCAGGGCGGCATTAATAAACATGGCAATCCCCGGCTGCGGCATGCGCTGGTGGAATCGGTGTGGCGGTTCATCCGGCTGCAGCCCGGATGGAAGCGGCTGCTCAAAGTGGTGGAGCGCCTGAAGGGCGATGGCGGCAGAGCTCCGGCCAGCAAGAAAAAGATCGCCGTGGCCCTGGCGCGCGAGCTTGCCGTGGACCTCTGGCGGCTCAACACCGGACGCAGCACGCTGGAGGCCCTTGGACTCATCGCAGCAAAGACGGCCGCATGACGCGGTGCTGGTGAGCACGCGAAGTGACTCATCCCCAAACCCGAGTGAACCCATCGCGACATCAAGCCCCAAGACACAGCCCTCGCCAACACAGACACCCCTTTCCCCCGAGACAACCCTTTGGAACGGCGCGGCGCGCTCGACACCCAACCTGGTCAGTGGAAACTGACCGGCTCGTAGATGGAGCCGCCGCCCGTTCCTCCAGCCGCAAACGAATGAAGTAACATGCACTGATCCGCAGAGATCACGTGCGGATAGCAGGATGGAAAGCGCTTGAGTCCAGGCGCCCTAGCTGGAGGAAGCCGTCACCAATCCCATCAACAACCCACCCCCGACACGAGGCGAATCACTCGCCGCAGAGGTCCCAAAAAAACGAAAGACAAAGAAAACAACAACACATCTTTGACAGAGCCCTCATAGCAGGTTGGGTGTGGCGACAGCCCATCCACCAGCGTACGGCAACGCCCATGGCCCTTTGCACTCCAGAGTAGCTCGTTTGGCGTCGCGGACTCTGGATGACGCGGAACCATCACGCGCCAGACACACCCACACAGCCTGCCCTGCATCAGGATGGCTCCGCCAACGCCGCCTTGCCCAGATCACTTCCTCTTTTTGCGAATGCCCCAGGCCCCCAGCCCGACCAGCGCGAAAATGCCTGCGGCTGCCATCATCCAATCACGCATCCGCCTTGCCCCTTCGGTACGCATCGCACGCGCTCCGGCACTCTCGGCAAAAAATCGCCGATGCAACAAGGGCGAAGCCACCTTGAGCACCTCCAGATCATCATCCGTAAACTCCTCCGGTAACATCGCAGTCCGCCGCAGGATCTCCGGCAGCGTAGCCGTGCGCTCATCGAGAACCATCAGCTCCTGCACATCAAAGCACGGCGACCCTTCACTCCGGTGAAGAATCACAATCAGCCTCTGCCCCTTCTTGAAATGCCACAACCTGCCCCAGTCTTCATCAATTGGAACGTAAGGTGATTGCTCGTAGCTGGCCTGAAGCACCGCCGTTTCAACGCCCGCGATTTGGTCCAGATACCCATAGGCGGAATCCACTCGCAGCATGCAGGACTCCGCGAGCCGGGTCTGCTGCGGCTGGCGGTCTTCCTCCGCAGCCACCTCCGTGACCGTGCCGACCAGAAACGTCTGAGAATCTCCCTTTTCAGGGAGCCTCGGCACACTCTGGATCACCAGTTCCCGCCCGCCGGTTCCCACCGCGATTTCCGGCAACGGCCCGCCATAGCCAGCCAGGCACGTCGTGCCGGTGAAGAGCCAGGCAAGCCATCGCATCCCATCACCCCCTCATCGCGCGCTGGCGCAGGAAATGATCGGCCAGCACCAGATGCACCATGGCCTCCACCATCGGCACAGCGCGTGGCAGCACGCAGGCATCGTGGCGGCCGCGTGCGGAGAGGGTCGTGTCCTCGCCAGTGTTGGTCACGGTCTTCTGCTCGCGCAGCACGGTGGCCGTAGGCTTGAAGGCCACGCGGAAGACGATCTCCTCGCCATTGCTGATGCCGCCCTGAATGCCGCCGCTGCGATTCGTGCGAGTGCGGACCTTGTCACCGTCCATGTAGAATTCGTCGTTGTGCTCCAGGCCCGTCATCGTCGTGCCGCCAAAGCCGCTGCCGATTTCAAATCCCTTGGTCGCAGGCAGGCTCATCATCGCCTTCGCGAGATCCGCCTCCAGCTTGTCGAACACCGGCTCTCCAAGCCCCGTCGGCACGCCGCGCACGACGCACTCAATGATGCCGCCCACGCTGTTGCCTTCGCTGCGGATCTTCTCAATGAGCTCGATCATCTGCTCCGCCGCCACAGGGTCACAAGTGCGGACGATGTTGGATTCGATCACTGCCGAAGTGAGCTCCGCGCCCACGGGCACTTTCGCTTCAATGTGTTGCACCGTCTTCACGTAAGCCAGGCATTCGTAACCCTTGAGCGAATGCTGCAGCACCTTGCGCGCGATGGCACCGGCAGCCACGCGGCCGATTGTCTCGCGTGCGCTGGAACGTCCGCCGCCGGACACGGCGCGGATGCCATACTTGGCGTCGTAGGTGTAATCAGCGTGGCTGGGGCGGTAGGCCTGCTGCATCTCCGTGTAGGCCGAGGGGCGCTGATCTGTGTTGCGCACCAGAATGCCGATGGGCGTGCCTAGCGTGAGGCCATCCAGCACGCCGGAAAGGATCTCCGCCTTGTCGTCCTCTTTGCGCGGCGTGACGATCTTGCTCTGACCGGGCCGGCGGCGGTCGAGTTCCGCCTGGATGTCCTCCACGGTGAGGGGGATGCGTGGCGGGCAGCCGTCAATGACGACGCCGACGCCGATGCCATGGGATTCGCCCCAGGTGCTGATGTGGAAAAGGGTGCCTAGACTGCTGGACATGTGAGGGGCATCATGGGGCAATACGCCCCGGGTTCAAGATGGTTGTGCGATGGCCTGAATTCAGCATCCTGTCGCATGATCTTTCCCCGCTGGCTCCTCACCCTTTTCGGCTGTGCCACCCTCACATCCCACCTGCACGGCGCTGAGACGGTGGATTACGAAGGCGGGCGCTATCACCTCTACCGCGTGGACAAGGCCGACTGGTCGCGCCTTCAACTCGCCTGGCTGGGTGACAACGGCCAGCCGTTGGGAGATTTCAACGGCCTGCGCCGGCAGCTCGCCGCGCGCAACAAACAGATCATCTTCGCCACCAACGCTGGTATCTACGAACGCGGCCCGAAACCCTGCGGCCTCACCATCTGCGCCGGCAAAGAGCTGGTGCCGCTGAATCTGAACGCAGGCGAGGGCAACTTCTTCCTCAAGCCCAACGGCGTCTTCTACCTCGACGACCAGACCGGCCCAGGCGTGATGGAAGCGGCGGAATTTGCCAAAAGCGGACTCAAACCGCGCCTCGCCACGCAGTCCGGCCCGCTCATGCTGCGCCAAGGCGTGATCCACCCCGCCTTCCAGGTGAACTCCCCCAACAAACGCCTGCGCAATGCCGTGGGCGTGCGCAGGAAAGACGGCCAGATCCTCTTCGTGATGAGCGATCGCGAAGACGCCGTGAAAGGCCGCGTGACGTTTCACCAATTCACCCGCTTCTTTCAGCACCTCGGCTGCGAAGATGCCCTCTACCTCGACGGCGACATCTCCAACATGCTCGTGGATCCCAAACCAGACGCCAAGTTCACCCCCAACACGTTCGCGGGGATGTTTTTCGTGGCGGAGTGAGGGTCACGCCTCCACCGGCTTCTTCTCCATCACCATCACCGGCTCTCTGGCCGCAGTGGGTGCCAGCCAGGTGGTGATCTCCGCCTTGATCCAGACCTTGATCCCAGCCCACAGCAACCGCGCGGCGGTGTGGTCTGGCGACAGGCTCATGAACGGCATCCAGACGTGCCCGTTGTTGGCGCGGCCATAGATGCCCTTGCGGCGCCGCTCCTGCCCGAGGTGCACGAAGCGGCGGTTGTAGAATGCCATGAAGCCGGCAAAAAATGCACCCGCCTTCCCTTCGTACGGCATGTGAATCCATTCATCATCCGGATTGTCATACACCCCCCGCACCGGGCCGAGGAAATACGCGGAGAGGTCCAGCAGAAACGTCGCATTGATCAGCTCCGCGTCGCCCATGTAGGAGTACTTGTCCTTGTAGAGGGAGTTGAACCACATGCGGTAGCTGCGCGGGTAGGCCGTGTTCAAGTAATCGGTGATCGCCTGCGTGTTTTCACCCGCCAGATTCTTCTGCACCAGATCCACCGCCGCAGACACCGTGTGGCCGCAGAAGTCGAGCCCATGACTGTAGAGCGGATCCATGAATCCGGCCGCATCACCCACCATCACCCAGCGGTTTCCCGCGATGCGCTCGGAGCGGTACGCAAGGTTCTTGTAGTAAAAGGTGTCATCGGCATCCGGCACGGCGTTTTCAAACATCAGCCGGCCAATCGGGTGCGTCATCAAATGCGCCTGCAGGCGCGCCAGCAGCGAAGGCCCCTCCGGCAGTGTGAAAAACCGCCGGTCCCACGTGACTCCGGCGCTGAAGCTGCCATCGGACAACGGGATGATCCAGCACCACCAGCCATGACCCATGAGATGATTCGTAGCCGTGGTGCGGAGCTGGCTGACATCCTTCATCAGCGATGGATGCATCTTTCGGCTCTTGAAGCTGTCGAGCCCGTTCACATTGCGAAAACGGCACCAGATGGAGGAGGTCGGGTGCTCGCTTTCCAAGGATTGATGCAGCCCGAGTTTCCTGGAAAGCACAGCAGCCTTGCCGGAGGCATCGATCAGCCAGCGCGTGGTCACCGTGCGCATCTGCCCTTCCTGCGGCATGATTTCCAGCGTGTGCGGCGCCTCGTCTTCCGAAAGCGTGATGGTTTTGATCGTGGCCGGGCGCAGCAGCTCGCAGCCGAAATCACAGGCCTCCTTCAGCAGATGCTCGTCAAGGATGGCACGGTCCAGCTGGAAAGTGGGCAGCCGTGACTGATAGCGCGGCCCGACCTCGGTGAGGCAGCCCACATCATCCTCAGGCGTCTTGCAAAACCACATGCGCAGACCGTGCTTTTGGTAGTGATGCGCGCTCAGATGGTGTCCCTGATGCAGCACGCGGGTGAGGAAGCAGCCCGCCACTTCGGAAGTGCTTTCCCCCACTTTGCGGTCAAACTGCACCGTGCGCTCTACGATGAGGATTCTCATCTCCGGATGCTCGCGTTTCAGCATCATTCCCGCCGACGCGCCGGAGAAAGCACCGCCCATGATGACCACGTCGTAATCGGTGTTGGAGGAATTCATGCGTGCAAGTGCTGAAAAAGTCAGTTGTCGGAGCGGGTGTGACAGTCGAAACAGAACGTTTCATCCCATCCATGGTACGCCTCTAAATAATGCCATCCGCCGAATCTGCAACTCACGAGCCGACCGCGCCTCCCCCTCCCCCGCGCATGGGTCTGCATGATGCATGCTGGACCCAGGCGATCTTGTCTCTCATGCGCTGGGTGCCTGCACCGGTCTTCACGCTGTTCGCCTATCCCATCTCCTTGATCGCTTACATCCTGGCGGTGGAGCCGCGGGAGGCCATACGTGCCAATCTCAGCGCCCTCATTCCCGGCAAAGGCTCCAGCTGTCTGGCAGGATTTCAGGTCTTCCTCCAGTTTTCGCTGACCTATCTTGACCGCCTTTGGTATTTGCATTTCCAGCGCAAGATCGACTGGGAGATCATTGGCGAAGGCGACTTCGAGGATCTGGAAAAACACCCGGGAGGCGCCCTGATCTTCACCGTGCATTCCGGCAACTACGACATCGGTGCCAGCCTCTTCGCACGCAAATTCACCCGGCCCGTCCATACCGTCCGCATGCCGGAGGCCTCGGACTCGCTGAAAAAGCTGCGCAGCAAGGAGCTGTGTGACGAAGAAGGCCGCGAGCCGAATCTCCACGTTCATTACAACGAACCCGGCGGCCATCTCGGCATGGAGCTGTGCCGGCTGCTCCTCGCAGGTGAAGTCGTCTGCGTGCAGGGCGACCGTGTCCTGGGTGAGGTGACCCCCTCACTGGCCCACATTGATGGCGTGACCTTTAAAATCCCGCGTGGACCTCTCGTGCTCGCAGAGGTGACCGGCGTGCCCTGTTACCCGGTCTTCCTCACCCGAAGGGGGCGGCTTGCCTACCGCATTGAGATTGGCAAACCTTTCTTCGAAGGCGGGCGCAAGGCCAAGGCCGCCGAGATCAGCGCCGCCTGGCTCCCGGTGATGCATAAGTTTCTTCTGCAGCACTGGGACCAATGGTTTGTCTTTGAACCGCTCGTCACCCGCGATCCGGCATGAATGCGGCCGTCCGTGCCAGCGCCCTGCGGCGTGCGTACTTTCGCTTCGCCTTGGCCCTCGGACCTGTACCGGTGGTGATCTGGCTGATCGGGCGCGGGCAGCCTCTGGCGGCGGCGCTGCTGTTTTGCACCGTCCTGACCACCATGATGATCGGCACCCTGGTGCCACGCTGCGCCTTGTTCGGCCGCATGATCAAACAACTGCCTCCGGCTGGAAACCCGGTGCTGCTCACCATCGATGACGGTCCGCACCCCAAGCACACCCCGGCGATTCTCGACATCCTCGACCGTCACCGCATCAAGGCGCTGTTCTTTCTTGTCGGCGAACGTGCCGCAGAACATCCGCAGCTCGTGCGCGAAATCCTCATGCGCGGCCACGAAATCGGCAACCACACGCAGACGCATCCTGCCACCACCTTTTGGATGCTCCGCCCCGCCAGGTTGTGGCGCGAGATCGCAGGCTGCCAGGAGACGCTGGCCGCCCTCTGCCCGGGTCAGCCGCCGCGCTTTTTCCGCCCGCCCGCAGGCCATCACAACCTTTTCACCGCACTGATCGCCCAGTCCCTGGGCCTGCGCATGATGCTGTGGAACGCGCGGGGATTTGACGGCGTGCTGACAGACGTGCCCACCATCACCCGCCGCATCGCCCACCGCTTGAAAGCAGGTGCCATCGTTCTGATCCATGAAGGAACCCCCGTGGCTGTCGAAGTGGCCGAGGCCGTCGCTTCCATGATGGCTGCGAGCGGCCTTCCCTGCGTGCCGCCGGCCTCAGTCGCGTTCAGCGACGACGAGATGGTTGTTGAACGGCGTGCCGCCCCATAGCGGCTGCACCCGCACCTGCAGTCCGGCGGCGCCCAGCACGGACTCAAATAACGCACGGTCCGGGTAGCACACCGGTGCGTCCTTCATCCAAAAGGTCAGCTTGGCCAGCCAGTCTCCCGCCACGGTGATGCGGAAGCGCAGGGACTCGTTCTGCAGGCAGGTGCGGATGATCAGCTTCCCCCCCTGCGCCACGCGCGATGCCGCCACTTTGAGCAGCGCCTCCTGCTCCTGCCGCGTGAAAAACTGCAGGATGTCCAAGATCACCACATGCCCGCTGCATTCCGGAAGTCCGGCGCGTGCATCCCCGGTCATAAAGCTGAGCCCTTCACAGTCGCTGAGCGAGACCATGCCATGAGCACAGGAGATTTTTTCCGCATCGTAATCAAATCCGGCGATGGCAGGCGCAAACCCTGACTCACGCAGATAAAACGCCAGCAGGCCGATGCCGCAGCCAATATCGAGCACCGGCAGCGGCGAGCCCAGCAGTTCTTGGGTGACTGCGGCATAAACGGGATCAGAACGCAGCTTTACCACCGAATAAAAACGCTCATGGCGCCTGGCGCAAAGCCGGGTGATGCGCCTTAGGGCACTGGATGGTAAACGGGTGTTCATGGTCTGCCGATCCATTTACGCGGGACTTCCCAAGGTGCGAGCAATGAACAGGCCGTGATTTTAAAAGCGGGATCAATCTCCGCCTGAGGCAGGCAGACTTCCGCCACGATGTCCTGACAGCGCTCGGGATCGCGGCTCTGTGCGCCGTAAATGGTCACCTGGTCCAGCTTCGATGCCCGCATGATTTTTTCAGCAATCTCGAGGGGGCTGAGCTTCCGGCCCGCCACATTGATGCCTGCACCCGTGCATCGCTCAAAGCGCAGGCGGTCTCCCTCCCGCTCCACCAGATCGCTGGTGGTGAAAACCCCGGCCCCATAGTTCTCCTGCGGCAGCTGGTCATCATACCCCAGCCCCACGGAGCTGCTGGTCACCACCAGACGCCCCCCGGCATCGGTCTGCGTCTGCACACCCGGCAGGGGGGCTCCGATATCACGACCATCCTCACGCAAATCGAGCGTCTCATCCCAAGACACCGCACCGCACTCGCTCGTCCCATAGAGATTGTGAATCTTCAGTCCATGCTGCTCCAGCGCCATGCGCTCCAGATCGAGCGTGAGCGGAGATCCGGCGGAGATCGCCAGACTGATGTTGTCAAAGCAGACATCGCCCCTGAGCCAGGCCTTCCACAAAGCTGGAACTCCTGGCAGAAACACCCGCCGGTGGTGCTTCATCGCCTCCGTCAAGGGCTGCGCAAACGGCTGCGGCGCATAGCAGGTGGGCACCCCGTTGAGCAGCGTTTGCAGCACCGTCGTCGTCAGACCAAAGGAATGCGCACAGGAAATCGCCGCCACCCCCGTGCCGCGTGAGCCGAGATCCAGCGCCGCATGCAGCCGGTCCACATCCGCGGCGATTTGATCAAACGTGAAAAACTGGCAGCGGCGCACCCCCGAGCCACCCACGGCCTGCTTGATCAGGGCCGTACCCGCAGGCGGCGGGCTGGCGGGAATGCGGCGGGAGCGGTCTTTTTCCACCAGCTGCACCGGGACACCATACAAAAACCCCGCCAGCAGCAGGCGCAAAATTTGTGGCACCTCGCCCTGAACCAAGACGTAATCACCGGTCGGCTTCAAGGCACGCGCCTCGGCATCCAGCTCGCGAAACGTGGTGGCACGTCCGTCAGCAAGATACAAAGCCGCCTGCGCGCCGCGCTCAGCCACAATACGATCCCAGCGTTCACCAAACATTTGCAGTCCTTGCGGCGAAGCGTAAACCATAGGCCGCGCCGTGCGGTAGAATGAACACTTGCGTTAGCAGTTCAACCCTCCACACCACGAATCTCATCCTGTCTTCCCTAGTGCCTCCACCTTTAAGTCAGAACATCGCCATCACCGGAGCGGGGATAGTTTCACCCTTGGGCATGGGCTGGCAGGCCAATGAAGAGGCGCTGGCAGCGGACCGAACCGCCTTCAAACCGGTCGATCTCTTCGACACCCGCGAATTCATCGCCAAAACCGCCGGAGTGGTGGATCTGCCCGCAGAAAGTCTCTTCCACCGCATCCCCGCCCACAAACAGACCTACTTTGATCGCGGCACGCGCATGCTGCTCATGGCCATCCGCGAGGCGCTGGCACAGGCAGGCCGGGAGAACATGGAAGGCATCGACGCCATGGTCATCGGCACCTCCGCCGGGGCCATGCCTCTGGGAGAGGCCTATTTCGAACACGCGCATCAGGATGCCGCGCGCGTCCCCACCCAGCTTTCGCGTGCCGAGTATTACCAGCCGCAGCGCCAGATGAGCAGCATCGCCGCCGAGTTTGGCTGGCGCGGCCCGGTCATCATCGTTTCCAATGCCTGCGCCTCCGGTGCCAACGCCATCGGCTGGGCGGCGGACATGATCCGCTCCGGCCGCGCCAAACGCGTGCTCGCAGGCGGCTACGATGCGCTCGCGAAGCTCGTGTTTGCCGGGTTTGACACCCTGCACGCCCTCGCACCCAGCGGCATCCCGCGCCCCTTTGATGCCCAGCGGGATGGCCTCGCACTCGGTGAGGGCGCCGCCGTCATGCTGCTGGAAGCCGAAGAAGTCCGCCAAAGCGCGGCCCTGGGAAACGTCTCCGGCTATGCCACCGCCACCGACTTACATCACCTCACGCAGCCGGATCCCGCTGGCAAAGCCGCCATCCGCACCATGACCACGGCCTGCGCCCAGGCCGGTGTTTCACCCGCTCAAATCGGCTACATCAACTCCCACGGCACCGGCACGCCGTTCAACGACGTGGCTGAAGCCTCGGCCATCGCCGCCTGGGCGGGTGATGCCGTGTCCAAGATTCCCGTCAGCTCCACCAAGTCCTCCATGGGTCATCTGCTCGGCGGCGCTGGAGCGGTTGAAGCCGTGATCTGCCTCATGGCCCTGCAGGGGCAGTGGCTGCCCGGGAGCCTGAACGTGCGCGAGATCGATCCCGCTGTTCACTTTGATCTGGTGCGCCAGTTCCGGCGCGCTTCGCTCGACTATGCGCTGACGAATTCCTTCGGTTTCGGCGGCACCAATGCAACACTTGTGCTGCAAAGGAGGTCCGCATGAACGCGCGTAATATCCGCATTCGTGGTGTCGGCGCCGTCAGCTCTGCCGGCTGGAGTGCCGCCGCCATGCACGCGGCCGTGCTGGCGGGAACACCGCTGCCCTCCCGCTCCTGCGCCCGTCCCGGCGATGTTCGGAACTGGCCCTGCGAATCCCGCTTTGCCCCCCCTGCCCCGCCGGAAAAAGTCGCGCGCCATCCGCGCCTGCGCCGCTCCAGCGCCATCACCCGATACTCTGTGGCTGCGGCTCTGGAGGCACTCGCAGATGCCGGACACGACCCCTCTGCGCCGCCCCCCGGCCTGGGCATTCTCTTTGTCATGATGAATGGCTGCGTGAACTACACCGGCCGCTTTTACGACGAGGTGCTGCAAAATCCCGCCCAAGCCAGCCCGTTGATCTTTCCTGAAACCGTGTTCAACGCGCCCGCCTCGCATGTCGCCTCCTTCCTCGGAGTTGATGGCGCGGTCAGCACGCTGCTAGGCAGTCCAAACTCCATCATGGAAGCACTCGACACCGCCGCGTTCTGGATCGGCAGCGGCATCGTGGAGGACTGCCTGCTCATCGCCGCGGAAGAATGCGACTGGCTCAGTGCTGAGGCGCTCACCTACTATCACCCCAAGCTCATCGGCTCCGAAGGTGCAGGAGCACTCCTGCTCTCCGCCAGTGGCGGCGGGCCACGCGTCAGCGAGATCATTGGCCCGCTGGGCTACCTTTCCTGGCAGGAGCGCGGCGACCTGCTGCCGGAACTTGCTGCGCAAACACTGGTGCATTGCCAAGGCCCGGCCACGCTCATCAATGACCGCACCGGGATCTCGAAACTGGACCACACAGAGATCGCGGCCTGGTCCGGGCGGACTTGGGACGCCGTGCTCAGTCCGAAGTACGTCCTCGGTGAAAGCATGGGGGCCAGCAGCGCCCTGCAGCTTGTCCTTGGAACTCTGGCCGTGCGGCAGACACAGCAGCCCGTGGTCATCTCCATGCCCGGCTCCAACACCGCCGCCTACGCGTGTGTGCTGACGCCGTAGCTCATTTCGGCGCGCCGGGCATTTTCATTTCGTTGTAGCCGGCAGGCGGCACAAACTCCTCCGCAGCCACCGTCTCCTCTTTGGCTGAGACCAGGTGAGAGACCACACTCTTGCCCATCATCGTCATCTCGGATTTCACCACCATGCCGTCGAAATCCGAAGCCTGCGGTGAAATGCCGGAAACCGCGCCGCCCATCACCTTGCCGAGCTTGTCACTGATGGCGCTGATCTCAGCGTGTTTCGGGAAATCCTTGGCCACCCAGAAACGGCCTTTGCCCAGCGTACCTTCCCAAGTGTAAATCTCCGCGTTCCACTCGCCGACTTTCTCCTTCTGCCCCGTCGCCACGGGCTTGGCTGCCGTCTGGCCCCCCGGGGCCTTTCCCGTCTTTTCCAAAGAGGCCTTCAGCGTCGCCAGATCCATCTTCATCATCATTTTCTGCGCATGCATCATCATGACCATGCCCTCAGCCCCCAGGATGGCGGACATCTTGTCTCCCATGTCCACTCGGGCCTGCTCTCCCTTGATCTTCGTGGTGACCACGGTCTCCTTGCCGTCCGCGTCAGTCTTCTGCACCAGCACCCAGTCGGCGCGGGCATGGGTGGCGGCCAGCAGCAGGACAATCAAAGAAAAAAAGCGCGTTTTCATAAGTGCCGCAGGTTACCCTGAAACGCAGCCGGGGGTCAATCATGAACGTCTCTGGCCTTGAACTGCATTCTTCCGCCCCTCATGATCGTTCTTTCCGCATGAGCCGACTCCCTGCCTTCATCCGCCACCACCTCGCCGGCTCCGGCATGCTCATCGCACTGCTGCTGCTGTGCGTCTTCTTCAGCATCGCCACCTGGACCCGGCAATACCCGCAGAATGCTGCCGCAGCCAAAGACGTCGTCTCCCAGATCAACCCGAACGCGAAAGTCCTTATCGTCGTGCGCCCGACCACCGCAGACACCGCCTTCGCCAAAGCTCTCCAGGCAGAACTCGGCTCCCGCGCTGAAATCATCCAGGGCGAACCCAAGGACGCACGCGCCGCGCTGCTGCGTGCCGCCGCATCGGGCGGCATCGATGTGATCGCCTGCAATCAGGCCACCGCATCTTGGCTCGTGTTCAGCGATCTTCCTGCCGACTTCCCCGCGCTCAAAAACGCCCGCGTGGTGCGCCCACGGCCCCATGCCTGGCCCGTCTTCCTCAAGACGGACAACCTGCTCAACATCGCCAATCAGATCGCTGTCATCGCCATCCTCGCCATCGGCATGACGCTCGTCATCATCACCGCCGGCATTGATCTAAGCGTGGGCAGCCTGATCGCCCTTTCCGCAGTCATCACCACGATCATCGTCCGTGATTTCTGCGGCGGTGTGCATGCCGGAGCCGCTGGCATGTTCGCCGCCGGACTCGGTGGCATCGCTTTGTGCGGTGTGTGCGGCCTGCTCTCCGGTGCCTTCATCACCCGCCTGCGCATGCCGCCTTTCATCGTCACGCTGGCGATGATGCTCGTGGGCAGCGGCCTTGCCTATCGGCTCGCCGAAAATCAATCCGTCTATCAGGTGCCGGATTCCTTCGCCCGGCTGGGACGCGGCTCCGATCTTCTGGGCCTGCCCAACGCCGTAGTCCTCATGCTGCTGCTCTACGCCGCCGCTCATATCGTGATGACGCAGACCCGCCTCGGCAGAAACCTCTACGCCGTCGGCGGCAATGTGGAAGCCGCGCATCTTTCCGGCGTGCCGGTGCAGCGTGTCATCCTCATCGCCTACGTCCTGTGCGGACTGCTTGCCGGACTCGGCGGTGTTGTCACCGCCTCCTTGCTCAAAAGTGGCTCCCCCACCTACGGTCAGATGTATGAGCTCTACGTCATCGCCGCCGTCGTGGTGGGCGGCACCAGCCTCAGCGGAGGCCGCGGCACCATGCCCGGCACCCTCATCGGCGCCTTCATCATCGCCGTCATCCAAAACGGCATGAACCTCACCAACGTCGAAAGCAACACCCAGAAAATCGTCCTCGGCCTCGTCATCCTCTGCGCCGTTCTCGTCGATCGTGTGCGTAAGTAGAAATCAAAACTCATGTTCAACTCCTGGCTCCCCGAATCTCAAGATCGACTCCCGCTGACTTGGTGGAAAACGCACCCTGTCTATCTCGCCGCCATCATCGCACTCGCCGGAGCTGCGAGCATGGTCATCACCGCGGTGCTCGGTTACGACTTGATGGGGCATTTTGTCTTCACTTACGACAGCGCCTTTCGTCATCTCCATCTCTGGACGCCTCTGACCTACATCTTCGTCAATCCTCCCAGTCTCTGGACACTCGTCGGCTGCCTCCTGCTCTGGAATTTTGGCGAAGCTGTGGAGCGCCACCTGGGCCGCCGCGCCTTTGTCCGGCTGCTGCTCCTGCTGCTGCTGGTGTCACCGCTGCTCGTCACTTTAATCTCCCTCGCCGGTGGTCGTGGATTCGCCTGCATGGGCATCACGCAGCTTGAGTTCGGCGTCTTCATCGCCTTCGCCACGCTGTATCCGAATGCGAAGCTCAACGTCTTCATTCTCGCCGTCGAGGCCTGGGTGCTCGCCGCCGTTTTTGTGGGCATCAATGCTCTCGTTTGTATTGGCGGCCGCGACTGGTCCTCACTCCTCCTCCTCGCCGCCAACGTCGGCACCGCCTACGCTTTCATCCGCTACGAAACAGGCGCGCTGAAGCTCCCCTCCCTGCCCAAACGGTCACCGCCGCAGACCCGGAAGCCCGCGAAAAAAAGCAGCACTCCCACCGTCGATGACATCCTCGACAAGATCAGCCATCAAGGCATGCAAAGCCTCACCGCCGAGGAGCGCCGCATCCTCGACCAGGCGAGCGATCAGATGAAGCGGCGCGCGGGTTAGCGCAGCACCACACGGCACGGAGCACCGTCGGCACCTTCCAGTTTCAGCGGCAGGCAGATCAGCTCGTAGTAGCCGGATTTGATCTCGGCCAGATTGAGGCCTTCGATCACCCAGATACCAGCACCGAGCATGATCTGATGGGTTTCCACACCGTCCTTGTTGAAGCCGCCGATGCTGAGGTAGTCGACGCCCACGGTCACCACGCCTTGATCGACGAGGTACTGCGCGGCGTCCGCACGGATGGAGACGAAGTCCTTGTCGAACTCGTTCATCGCCCAGCTTCGCGTCGAGTTGCGCGTCTTGAACAGCACGCGTTGGCGCGGGGCTATTTTGAGCTTCTTCAGGTCATCCACCGTGATTTGATCCTCACAGTCCAGCAGCTCAAAAACGCGGCAGCGGCCAATCACGGGCTCCAGTGGCATCTGCTCCATCGTCAATCCATCGGCGATGAAATGTCGCGGTGCATCCATGTGCGTTCCCGTGTGGGCGCTCATGCTCAGGTGCGTCAGATTGCACACTGCACCGTCGTCCATGCTGACCACACGTTTGATGTGGCACTCGGGGTCTCCGGGCCAATGAATCATCCCGTCGCGGAGGGGTACGGAGATGTCTTTCCAAGGTCGTTTCATAAGGACTAATACGAGCCTGCGAGCAGACTCTACGCAAGACCTTGTTTTTATTTTGCGTTTTCTAAAAATGTCCCAGCTTCCTCGTCGTCAGTTCATTAAATCCACCGCAGTCGCAGTCTTCGGCTTTCAAATCGTGCCTCGGCACGTCATTGGTGGTACCGGTTTTACTCCACCGAGTGAAAAAATTAATCTCGGCTGCATCGGCATCGGGGGGCAGGGCGGTGGCGACATCAGGGATCTGGATGATTCAGGCCTCGCCAACATCGTGGCACTCTGTGACGTGGATCTCGACCACTCCGCCGGCACGATCAAAAAATACCCGAATGCCAAGCTCTACCGCGACTACCGCGAACTGATCGACAAACAGAAGGACATCGACGCCGTCCTCGTGGCCACGCCCGACCATGTGCACGCACCCGCGAGCATCATGGCCATGCGCGCCGGGCGCCACGTCTATGTGGAGAAGCCTCTCGCCCACACCATCGCCGAAGCACGTGCCATGCGCGATGTGGCAGCAGAGACCAAACGCGTCACTCAAATGGGCAACCAGGGCCACGCCAGCGAAGGCATCCGCCTCACGCGTGAGTGGATCCAAGCGGGTGCCATCGGCAAAGTCTCCGAGGTGCATGTGTGGTCCGACCGCCCCGGCAAATTCTGGGATTCCCAAGGCAAGGCCTACCCCACCGACACACCGCCTGTGCCCAAAAATCTCGACTGGGACCTCTGGCTCGGCCCGGCCAAAGCACGCGCCTACCATCCAGACTTCTGCCCGCGCAAATGGCGCGGCTGGTGGGACTTTGGCTGCGGTGCGCTGGGCGATATGGCCGTGCACAACGCCGACCCCGCCTTCTACGCGCTGGATCTCGACGCCCCCGACTGGGTCGAAGCCGAGAACGGCCCGAACAACAACCAGTCCTACCCGATCTGGAGCATCATCACCTACCACTTCCCCGCCAAAGGCGACCGCCCCGCCGTGAAAATGGTCTGGTATGACGGCGGCAAACTGCCTCCCCGCCCGGAAGGTCTCGAAGAAACGCGCAACCTCGGCGACAACGGCATCTACTTCGTCGGCGACAAAGGCTGCATCCTCGCTGGCGGCTGGTCCGGCACTCCGCGCATCGTGCCCGAGACCAAGATGCAGCAGTTCGTCATCCCCGCGAAAACGATCCCCCGCTGCCTAAGCGGTCACCGCAAAGAATTCCTCGAAGCCTGCAAAACCGGCAACCCGCTGGATGCCAAGTCCGGCTTCTGGTATTCCGCCCCCTTCACCGAATCCCTCCTCGTCGGCCTCCTCGCCGTTCGCTTCGGCAAACGCGTTGAATGGGACACCAAGGCGATGAAATCCCCCAACACCCCCGAAGCCGACGCCATCATCCACAAGGCCTATCGAGCGGGGTATGGCATCTGATCGGAGGATAGCCGTCCCGGCTGTCAGCGGATCGAGGCGTCTCGCCTTCGTCTGGAGGATCAAAGGCCAAACGCCTCGATCCATAGTCAGCCTGGAAGGCCGACCTCCATTCACGCCAGCATCTTCGTCACCAGTTCCCCAGCCACCCCCGTGAGCCTCATATCAAGGCCCTGGAAGCGCTGATTGAGCTTCGTGTGATCAAAGCCCAGCACATGCAGCAGCGTAGCGTGCAGGTCGTGCACATGCACTGGATCTTCGGTGACATTGAACCCAAACTCATCGCTCTGACCGAGCGTGAGCCCGGGCTTCATGCCACCGCCGGCAAACCACATGCTGAAGCAGTTCGGATGATGGTCGCGCCCGTCATTGCCCCCCTGCACCATCGGCGTGCGACCAAATTCGCCGCCCCAGATCACAAGCGTGTCATCCAGCAGACCACGCTGCTTCAGATCCCGCAGCAAAGCGGCGCAAGGCTGATCCGTGAGACCACACTGCGTCTTCAAACCATTCACCAAGCCACCATGGTGATCCCACGCCTCATGGAAGAGCTGCACAAAACGAACGCCGCTTTCCACCAGCCGCCGCGCCAGCAGGCAGTTGTTGGCAAAGGACGCCTCACCCGGCTTCGCACCATACATGTCGAGGATGTGCTTGGGTTCCTTGCTGATGTCCATCAGCTCCGGCGCCGTCTGCTGCATGCGATAGGCCAGCTCGAAGCTGTTGATGCGGCTCGCGATCTCAGGATCACCCACCACGTTGAGCCGCTCTTCATTGAGCTGCTTCAGGACATCCAGCGTGTCCCGTTGTGTCGCGTCATTGACGCCCTCCGGATTGCTCAAAAACAACACCGGCTCTCCGCTGCTGCGAAACGGCACGCCTTGATAGACCGTGGGAAGGAAGCCGCAGCCGAAGTTGCTCATGCCGCCGCTGGGGCCTTTCTGCCCGCTCTGCATCACCACATAGCCCGGCAGATCCTGATTCTCCGTACCGAGACCATACAGCGTCCACGCCCCAAAGCTCGGCCGTCCGAAAATCTGCGAGCCCGTGCTCATCAAAATCTGCCCCGGCGCGTGATTGAAAGCGTCCGTTTTCATCGACCGCACAATCGTGAGATCATCGGCCATCTTCGCCGTGTGAGGCAGCAGTTCGCTCAGTTCCGCACCGCTCTGCCCATGACGCGCAAACTTAAACTTCGGCCCCAGCAGCTTGCTGTTGGGATTGATGAACGCGGCGCGGTAGCCTTTGAGCAGATCCGGCGGCGGCAGCTTGCCATCCCACTTCGAGAGCTCCGGCTTGTTGTCGAACAGCTCCAGATGGCTCGGCGCACCACCCATGAAAAGATAGATCACCCGCTTCGCCTTCGCAGGATAATGCGGCTTTTTCTGCGCCAGCGGACTCACCGGCGCAGCCGCACTGGCCGTGCGCGACATCAGATCCATCGCCGCAATGCTCGCCAGACCCACGCCGCAGTCTTTGAAAAACCAGCGGCGGGTGCGGTAGCGGGCGTATTCGGCCTGAAGTTCGTGGCGGAGAGTCATGGCAGGGATTGACGCATAGAAATCGCCCGCTGGCGATCATGTCTATCCGCACGGGTTGCGCAGCACAATCCCGGCGGCGGCTTTCTCCATGCACGCACATTGACGTGAAGGATCGCCGCACCCGCCATCGTTCCACCCGCCCCATGAAGCAGCTGCGCATCATCCTTTCATCATTCATCTTCGCGGTCTCGTCATTTGCCGCCGACCGCCCCAACATACTCTGGCTCACCAGTGAGGACCACGGCCCGCACATGGGTTGCTATGGCGACACGTATGCGGACACCCCAAATGTGGATGCGCTGGCCGCGAAGGGCATGCTCTTCAAGCACGCGTGGTCCTGCGCTCCAGTCTGTGCTGCAGCACGCACCACCATCATCGCGGGCATGTACTCCCCATCCACCGGCGGCGAGCACATGCGCAGCATGGTGGCCATGCCCAAAGGCACAAAGATGTATCCGCAGTTCCTCCGCGAAGCAGGCTACTACTGCACCAACAACAACAAAGAGGACTACAACCTGCAAAAGCCCGAAGGCGTGTGGGATGAGTCCAACGGCAAGGCGCACTGGACCAACCGCAAGGACGGCCAGCCCTTCTTCGCCATTTTCAACGAGCAGTGCAGCCACGAAAGCCAGCTCCGCAAACGCCCTCACGTCGCCATTCATGATCCCGCCAAAGTCCGCGTCCCCGCCTACCATCCCGACATCCCCGAAGTGCGCCAAGACTGGGCGCAGTATTATGATCAAGTCACGCTCGCCGACGCCTCCGCAGGCAGGCGTTTAAAAGAACTCGAAGCCGCAGGCCTCGCGGCGGACACGATCGTCTTCTACTACGCCGATCACGGCAGCGGCATGCCCCGCAACAAGCGCTGGCCCTGCAACTCCGGCCTGCAGGTGCCAATGGTCGTCTATTTCCCGCCCAACTGGAAACACCTCGCGCCCAAAGAATACGGCGCCGGAGTGAAGTCAGACCGCCTCGTCAGCTTTGTCGATCTCGCACCCACACTGCTCAGCCTCATCGGCGTGCAGCCTCCGGAATGGATGCAGGGCCACGCTTTTGCGGGCAAGTTCCAGACCGAGCCGCAGCCCTTCGTCTACGGCTTCCGTGGCCGCATGGACGAGCGCTACGACTGCGTCCGCAGCGTCACGGATGGCCGCTTCGTTTATCTCCGCAACTACATGCCCCACCTCTCCCAGGGCCAGCATGTGAACTACCAGTTTGAAACACCCAGCACCCGCGTGTGGCGGCAGCTCTACGATGCCGGCAAGCTCACCCCTGAGCAGTCCATCTTCTGGAAGACACCCAAGGACCCCGAAGAACTCTACGACCTGCAAAGCGACCCCGATGAAGTCCACAACCTCGCCGCTCAGCCCGAGCACGCAGCGACACTCGCCAAGATGCGCACCGCACAGGAAAACCTCGCGCTGAAAATCCGCGATGCCGGCATGGTGGCAGAAGGCGAGATGCACCACCGCGCCGAAGGCACCACGCCCTACGACATGGCTCACGATGACTCCATGTATCCCCTCGCCCGCATCCTGAAAGCCGCAGGCTCAGCCTCCTCCATGAAGCCTGACGCCATGGCAGATCTCAAAGCCGGATTTGCCGACAAAGACAGCGCCATCCGCTACTGGTCCGCCATGGGCATCCTCATGCGCGGCAAGGATGGAGTCGAGGCAGCGCGACAGGAATTGACCGCAGCCGCCCGCGACACCTCCACCTACGTCCAAGTCGTCGCCAACTGGGCCCTCGCCAAATACGGCAGCGATGCCGAGCGCGCCGCCGCCCTGCCTGCCCTCGTGAGCCTCGCCAACTGGAGCCAGCACGATGTCTTCACCTCCCTGAGTGCCCTCAATGCCATCAGCGATCTCGGCGACAAGGCCCAGCCCATCGCCGCCCAGCTCAAAGAACTCCCCGCCAAAGGCGAATCCCCCGATCCCCGCTTCAATGGCTACGTCGCACGTCTGCTCGCTGATCTGACCGGCAGCCAGCCTGCCGTCGATAATGCGGGTGAGCCTCCGGCCAAGAAGGCGAAGAAGAACAAAAAGAAGTAGTCCCTCCTCAAAGGGAGCTCACAGCCCCAGCAGCTGCCGCATGCGCTCCTTCGGGATGCCCCCGATTTCCCGCCCAATTTCCCGCCCTGATTTGAATGCGATAAAGGTGGGGATGGGCCCCACTCCATGATCACGCGCCAGTGTAGGATCTTCGTCGACATTGATGCGAATCACCACCGCCTTGCCCTTCAGTTCCTGCGCCAGTTCCTCCACCATCGGACCCACGACTTTGCAGGGGCCGCACCAGTCGGCGTAAAATTCCACCAGGACAGGCAGCTTCGACAGGCGCACAGCGCTGATGGAAGTGGTGTGCCCCGTCCCCCCGCCCGAGACCGGACGCAGCATGTCGAACGCGATCCAGCCGATGTACAGCAGGACGGCTCCGGCGAGCCAGAAAGGGAGGTTGCCTTTGTTCACGCAGTACCATCCGGGGCAAATTTCATTCTGGCAAGGGGTGATGATGACCGATTCCCCCCAGTTTTCGACCTTGAAACCGACCCCTGCGCCAGTAAGGAAGGCGTCCCGCGCTTGGCCGCATCTGGCGCTGTTTCTGACCCTCATTGACCCTGAACCTCTCTACATGAATAAAACCCTCCTCGCTCAAGCCGCCAACGAAGCCCGTGGTCTCGCCATGGACGCCGTGCACAAGTGCTCCTCCGGCCACCTCGGCCTGCCCCTCGGCTGCGCCGAAATCGGTGCCGTCCTCTTCGGCGAAACCCTCCAGTGCGATCCTGCCGATCCCAAGTGGCTCAACCGCGACCGCTTCATCCTCAGCGCCGGCCACGGCTCCATGTTCATTTACTCCTGGCTGCACCTGAGCGGCTATGACCTTTCCATCGATGAAGTCTCCAAGTTCCGAGTGCTCGGCAGCCACACCCCCGGCCATCCGGAGTCCTTTGAGACCGTGGGTGTCGAGTGCACCACCGGCCCGCTCGGCCAGGGCATTGGCAATGCGGTCGGGTTTGCCCTCAGCGGCAAAATGGCGGCGGCGAAGTACAACACCGCCGACCACAAGATCATCGACAACCACATCATCGTCCTCGCAGGCGACGGCTGCCTTCAGGAAGGCGTGGCCCGTGAAGCCGTGGCCTTCGCCGGTCACAACCGCCTCGACAACCTCATCCTCATCTATGATTCTAACGATGTGACTCTCGATGCGATGGCCAAGGTCACGCAGGACGAGGACACCCTGGCAATTTACTCCGCCCTCGGCTGGGACGCAGTGGTCATTGAAGGCAACGACCTCGACGCCATTTCCACCGCCATCGAAAACGCCAAGAAGGGCGACAATGGCAAGCCCAAGATCATCATCGCCCGCACGCTCATCGGCAAAGGCATCCCCGAAGTCGCCGGCACCGCCAAGGCCCACGGCGAAGGCGGCGCCAAGTTCGTCGATGCCGCCAAGAAAGGCCTCGGCCTGCCTGAGGGCACCCATTTCTACGTCAGCGACGAGGTGAAGGCCTACTTCGCCGACCTGAAAAACAAGCGCGCCGCCATCCATGGCGAATGGAACAAAGTCTTCCTCGCCTGGGGCGCTGCCAACCCTGAGCTGGCCAAAGAACTCGACGCCGCACGTCATGGCTCGCTGAAGGCCGGGGACCTGCTCAAGCTCGTCCCCGAGTATCCGGCAGAAGGCAAGGCCGCCACCCGCAACAGCGGCGGCGAGATCTTCAATCACATCGCCAAGGCGGTGCCTCACATCATCACCGGCAGCGCCGACCTCTTCGGCTCCACCAAGAACTACCTCACCGGCATGGGCGACTTCGGTCCAACCAACCCAACCGGTCGCAACATTTGGTTCGGCATCCGCGAGCACGCCATGGGCGCCATCTGCAACGGCATCGCCTACGACGGTCTGTTCCTCCCCAGCGGCGCGACCTTCCTCGTCTTCGCCGACTACTGCCGCCCGAGCATCCGCCTCGCCGCGCTTTCCCGCCTGCCCGTCACCTACATCTTCACCCACGACTCCGTCGGTGTCGGTGAAGACGGCCCGACCCATCAGCCCGTGGAAACCGTCAGCGGCCTGCGCGTGATCCCAAATCTCGACGTCATCCGCCCCGGCGATGCCGAAGAAACCGCCGGTGCCTTCGCCGCAGCCTTCAGCCGCGCCGATGGCCCCACGCTCCTCGCCCTCAGCCGTCAAGATCTGCCCCATCAGGGCATCGCCAGCGCAGCCACCCGCCGTGAAGGCACCCTCAAAGGTGGTTATATCCTGGTGAAGGAAACCGCCCCCCTCGAAGCCATCGTCATCGCCACCGGCTCTGAAGTCCAGTGGGCCGTCGAAGGCGCCAAGGGCAAGCCCGGCGTCCGCGTCGTCAGCCTGCCATGCTTTGAGCGCTTTGACCGTCAGGACGCCGCCTACCGCGAGTCCGTCCTTCCGGCCGCTTGCACCAAGCGCATCGCCATCGAAGCCGGCGTCTCCGGCCTCTGGTGGAAATACGTCGGCACTCAGGGCCAGATCATCGGCATCGATCGCTTCGGCCTCAGCGCCCCCGGTAACACCGTCTTCAAGCAGCTCGGCATCACCGCCGAAGCTGTGGCCAAGGCGTTGGTGTAAGTTTATTATTTAGAGCGTGACTTGCATGCCCTGGAGACCCTAAACTCCAGGGCATGTTGCGTTTAAGCCTTTTTCTTGTGGCGACTCTGGTCGCTGGTCTGGGTGCCGTGGTGGGACGGGCTGAGCCCGCAGCCTCACCCATGGAACTTGTTTGCGAGGTGAACTCACCGGACGGGAAGCCAGTGGAGGGGGCGGAGGTATTGGTCATACTGCAGTCGAACTACAACTTGGAGGCCCTTCAAAATGAGATCTTGGCCACTGGAAAAACGGCTGCGGACGGCCGGCTCAAAGTGACCGTGCCCCACCGCCCGGGCAGCGGACAGCGTTACGGCACAGTCCTGGCCCGCAAAAAAGACGTCGGGGTTACTGGCACGGCGGCGGTGCTTTTCACGGCTGCCGGGCCGGAAGCCGAGGCGACCCGCAAAGTGTCTCTGCGGCTTTTTCCTCTGGCGGAGTGTCGTCTGCGCTTGCTGAAACCGGATGGCTCCCCTGCCGCAGGAGTGAAGGTGTGGGCGTCGGATATCGCCATGCCGCAGGACACGCGCGGGTTCATGTTCACACCCATGTATAGCGTACCCCATCTTCCCGAAGTAGGGTGGGAGGCGCGAACCGACGCCAAGGGCCGTTGCGTCGTTTCCGGCCTGCCGCAAGGGGCCAGTGTCTACCTCCAACACAACGCGGAGGGGCTGGCACAGCTCCCGGAAAGGCACGATCCATACTCTGCCAAGTCCCTCCGTGCCACCGGTGTGGAGCACGAGCGCCATCTGGTGCAGGGCGGAACCGTGCGCGGCAAAATCGTCACATCAGACGGCACCGCAATGGCGGGCTGCGACCTGTTTTTACTGGAAGATCTGCGCCCTTATACTACCGCCTACGGGGAGCGGAGCGTGGCGGATGCGGAGGGCCGTTTTGAATTCAAGCAGGTGCCGCCATCGGTTTACAAAATTATCTACCGAGCTCCGGGCTCAGAAGAGGAAAAATGGATTGGAGACACGCTGGAAAGACTCCAGGTGGGTGCCGGCCCAGCCACCACCGCACCAGATCTCGTGCTGACGCGCCCAGGGATTGTCACGGCTAAAGTGCTGGATGCGGAAACGGAAAAGGAGATTGAAAGCCCCATCACCTTCTTCTTGAAGGCGGGCACGCATCAGTTGCGCTACCGCTCACAGCGCATGGGGCCGCCCACGCATCTGCCTCCCGGCCCCAATGACGCAGTGCCAGTGCAGATCGGAGCAGGAGAGCGCAAGGAGATCACCTTCCGCCTGCGGCCGAAGAAAGCTGGTAACACGGTGACGGGGGTAGTGATCGATGAGAACGGCAGACCTGCGCCAGGGGCCGGAGTGGCACTGATGGGCGACCGCAGCGGCGGCTTTGTCATGCCCCAGTCCACGGACGAAAAAGGGACCTTCAGCTTCACCGTCAACGACCCAAAAAACACCCTGGCAGTGCTGGCCTGGACGGACACAGGCCTCTCCGAACCCACCTCGGTGAAGGCCGGCGGCAGCGCGAAGGTAAGACTGCAAACTGACGGCTTCGCGAGCATTAGCGGCGTCATCCGTGACGAGCAGGGAAAGCCTGTGGCCGGAGCCAGCTTGCAGGTGGCATATGACGTGCTCTTCGATTTGATCGGCGGCCCGGTGCCACATCACATCCGGGTGGGCCCGGATGGAGCCTTTCACATTCCCCGGGTGCCAAAGGCGGTGAAGGAGGTGACCCTGTTTGCGTATGCCGAGGGCTATGGCAAGGCCACCTTGCGCGATCACAATCTCAAACCTGGCGAGGCGCTGGAGTGGAACCCGGTGCTCACTGCGGTGCGTGAGTCAATCGCGGGCACCGTGGTGGACAAGGCAGGCAGCCCCGTGGCCGGTGTGCAGATTCGAATTTATGGCGATGCTCAGCCTACGGTAAACAAATCCGTGGTGACGGATGCTCAGGGACGCTTCCGCGTGGAGAACCTGGCCGCGGCACCACTGCGCGTGGTGGCGCAGCAAAGGACGGATGTGGTCTCACGCAGCGTCACCCTTTCTGCGAAGGCGCCGGCTAGCGATCTGCGCCTGGTGCTGCCAGATGCCGTGGCAAAGGTTTCCGGCATCGTGCACGATCATCGCGGCAATCCGGTCATGGGCGCCGAGGTGAATTCGTACAGGTATGATCGAAAGACGATGACGGACAAGGAAGGGCGGTTTGCACTCGTCGGCCTGGAGCAGGGCTGGCTGACTCTGCGGGTCAAGACCGTCGGAAAGGACAGAAGCGAGGAGGAGGAGTTCCGCCTGAAGGCCGGCATGCAGAATGTGCGGCTGGACCTGCCGGCGGAAGCATCCCCGGAATTCAGCTCGGCACCGCCGCTCGATCTGACCGGCAAGACCGCACCGGAGATCCATGTGGGGACGTGGATTCACAGTGAGCCGCTGGCGGCGCAGGCCGGCGGCAAGGTGCGCATCCTGGACTTCTGGGGCATGGAGTGCGGACCTTGCCTGGCAGGCTTTCCCAAAGTGCAGAAGTTTTGGGAAAAGCATGGTGCGGATGGCATTGAGATCATCGCTCTTGGCTCGCCTCATTACCCGAAGGAGGAGGTGCAGGAGTACTTGCTAAAGCATCCAGACCTCACCTTCCCCATGGCCATTCAGGCCAAAGGCGCACGGGATGCCAATGCCTACCAGGTGCGCGGCGTACCTACCTATGTGGTGATCGGCAAGGACGGGAAGATCCTTTCCAGCGGACATGACTGGGATGAGGCCGCCACCATGGCCCTGAAGGCCGCGAAACCATAAAGCTGCCTGGCGCGAACGAATTGACCGAAATCGATCGAGGCTTTTCCGTGTTGTCCGGCTCGGGCGACAGCCTCTCTTTTTGTCAGTAGTTTCCGCATCCTCCAGCCATCGTCTCAAGCGTAGAACGAACATCCATGTTCGCTCCCCCAGCGCCTCCTCCACCCCCATGAACCGCCGCACCATCCCCTCTCTGCAAATGAGCGTGTACGGCCAGGACCGGCTGCGCTCAGAGGGCTTTGTGGTCATGCCGCTGGAATTCTCCATGAGGCAAGAGCCCCAGCGTCTGATCCCGCATTTCCATGATTTCTTCCAGATCTTCCTGATCACCGGCGCAGGCAGGCTCATGCACGATTTCCGAGATCACGACGTCGCCGGCGTGACGCTGTTTTTCCTCAGCCCCGGCCAGGTGCACACCATCCGCCCCGCAGCGCAGACGCAGGGCACGGTGGCCTCCTTCACGCAGGAGTTCTTTGATCATCACGCGCCACCGCCCAGCATGCTCTTTGACCTGCCCTTCTTCTTCAGCTCGGGCGTCACGCCATGGCTGACAGTGAGCGCGAAGGAAGCCGCACGCATCACCGCGCTGTTTGCCGAACTGCAGCAGGAATACGACTCCGCTCAATCCGGCGTGCAGGAGGTGCTACGCGCCACGCTGCGCATCCTCTTCATCCAGGCCGGTCGTCTCTATGCGCAGAAGCATTCGGTCAAGGAGACTACGCGTGCCGCGCTGCTGGCCCGCCAGTTTCATCTGTCTCTGGAGCACCACTTCCGGGAATGGCAGACTCTGGCACCGTATGCCAAAGAACTGGGCATCACCGTCAATCATCTGAACGACGTCATCCATCAGGAGACCGGCCATGCCGCCGGGGAGCTCATCCGCCAGCGCCGCCTGCTGGATGCCAAGCGCCTGCTGCTCCACTCGGATCTCAGTGTCTCCGAAATCGGCTACCAGACGGGCTTCCAGGACCCCTCCTATTTCACCCGTTTTTTCCGCCGTCATGCCGGACAGACACCCGGCGAGTTCCGCGACGCAATCCGAGAAAAATACCAGCCAGAGGCCTCCTAGCACCAGCCTGCCAGATTGTGCCCGCCAGCCTTCAGGCGAAAGGTCGCGGTCCTTATGAATGACACGATGATCGAGGACCAACCACCTCACGCGATCACTCCCACCGCAGCGCCGGACGCAAAAGAGACCGTCTTCGCGCTGCTCTTCGCCATCAGCTTTTCCCACATGCTGAATGACACCATCCAGGCCCTGCTGCCCGCGATCTATCCGGTGCTCAAGGAAACGTACGGACTGAGCTTTGCGCAGCTCGGATACATCACGCTGACGTTTCAGGTCACTGCCTCCCTGCTGCAGCCTCTGGTGGGTTACATCACGGACAAGCGGCCGCTGCCCTACTCGCTGCCGGTCGGCATGGGTCTGACTTTGATCGGCCTGCTGGCTCTCTCCAGAGCGCACAGTTACCCGGCCATCCTCATCGCCTCCGGGCTGGTGGGTTCCGGCTCCGCCATCTTCCATCCCGAGGCATCGCGCATCGCCCACATGGCAGCGGGCAGGCGGCGCGGCCTGGCGCAGTCCCTGTTTCAGGTGGGCGGAAATGCGGGCTCCTCCATCGGCCCCTTGCTGGCAGCCTGGTTCATCGTTCCCCATGGTCAGGCAGCCCTGTCGTGGTTCTCCATCATCGCGATGCTGGGCGTCTTCGTGCTGTGGCAGATCGGCCTTTGGCAGGCGCGGAACCTGCACCGCATTCAGCGCAAATCAGCACGCTCAGCCACCGCTCAAGCCCGCCCGACATCCGGCAAGATTGCCTTTGCCATGGCCATCCTCGTCATGCTGATCTTCTCCAAGTACGTGTACCTCGTCAGCCTGAGCAACTACTACACCTTCTACCTCATGGAGCGCTTCCATGTCTCGGTGCAGACCTCGCAGTACTACCTGTTCTTGTTCCTCTTTGCCGTGGCCGTCGGCACCATCGTGGGTGGCCCCGTGGGAGATCGCATTGGCCGCAAGCGCGTCATCTGGTTTTCCATTCTGGGTGCCGCCCCCTTCTCCCTTTGGCTGCCGCATGCAGGGCTGGCCCTCACGGCGGTGCTGACCGTCATCATTGGCTTGATCCTCGCCTCGGCCTTCTCAGCCATCCTGGTGTATGCTCAGGAACTCATGCCCGGAAAAGTCGGCATGATCGCGGGCCTGTTCTTTGGCCTGGCCTTTGGCATCGCCGGCATCGGCGCCGCCGTACTGGGAAAACTGGCGGACCATCAGGGCATCAACTTCGTCTTCCACTTCTGTGCCTTCCTGCCCCTGCTGGGCCTGCTGACCATGTTCCTTCCTGACGTGGAAGGAGATGGCCAGGCGGCACCCATGAAAGCGAAAGCGGGCAAGTGACGGAAAGCGCTATCAGAGGCTTTGCAGTGTCTTGCGCCCACGCTCCTTCGTCCCCGGATCATCCTGATCACGGTTCGTCATCGCGAGCCCTTTTTCGATGAACTGCTTCGCCTCCGTATTACGTCCCATGAGCGCGTAGGTGCGCCCAAGTTCGACGTAGTGGATAAGGCGGTTCGGATTGAGAGCGATGGCCTTTTGAAAACACTTCACCGCCTCGTCATAAGACGCACTGGGCAGCGCCCCGTAAACAATCATGGCCACGGCTCGCGTCATGCCGCCGATCTGCGCCAGTTCCTGATTCCAGCGCCCAAGCAGATGCCAGGCAAAGTCGTCTTTGGGATTGAGCTTCGCCGCAGTCTCCGCCTCCGCCTTGATCTTGTATGACGCCTCGATGCTTTCCTTGTTGCCCAGCAGCGGTGAGAGTTTGCCAAGACAGATGGCCACTGCGAGATGCGGATCAGACTCCTTGGGGGCCAGCTTCACCGCACGTTCGGCATAGGCAAGCGCGGTGCGCCCCGACTTCAGTTGATCTGCTTTGCCCGAGAGATCTGCCATTCGGTAAACATACTGCCGCGCGATTTTCACCAGCAGCGATGCGTCGTTGGCATTCAGCTTTTCAGCAGGCAGGTAGTACTGCAGCGCCGCCTCCGCTTTGAACTGGGCATCATACCCATCGCCCTGTTTCACGAGTTCCGTGAAGTCTCCGAATGCATGCCCCGCCATCAGCATGGCAGCCGCGAGTGTCAGTGTCGTTTTCATGGTTTGATGAAGCGATAATGTGAAACGATCCATTCCTCACCGCCGCGGTATCCCCACAGCTCGGCGCAGGCGAGGAAGAACAAGCGCCACCAGACCCACCACTTGGTCACCTGCTCTTTGCCGTACGTTTCGGCAAACAGCGGCAGGATCTCCGCCTTGTGCTCATCCATGTTCGCCAGCCAGGCCTCGCTCGTCTTGGAATAATGCTCACCACTCACGCACCAGTGGTCTTCAATCTTCAAGTCGTCCTGAAAATAGAGCAGCAGGTCATCGCTGGGCATCTGCCCGCCGGTGAAGAAGTATTTCGCCATCCAGTCGTCATCGCTGCGCACCTCGTAGTGGTAGGCGTATTCGCGATGGGTGAAGATGTGCACGAAGAGCTTGCCGCGCGGCTTCAGCCAGGTGGAAACACGGCGCAGCAGCTCCTGGTAGTTTTTCATGTGCTCAAACATCTCCACCGAGACACAGCGGTCGAAGATGCCTTCACCAAGACCTTCAAAGTGAATCATGTTCGCCGTGATGATGGTCAGGTTTTTCAAGCCACGCTTTGCCGCCTCGGCATCGATGAACAGCTTCTGCGTGCGAGAGTTGGAAACGCTGGTGATCTGCGCATTCGGATAATGCTCCGCCATCCACAGTGACAGCGAACCCCAGCCGCAGCCCAGTTCGAGAATGCGCTGCCCATCCTGCAGCTCTGCACGCTCGCAGGTCAGCTGCAGCATCGCTGCTTCGGATTCATCAAAGGTGATTTTCTCATCCGGCCAGTAACCCGAGCTGTACTTCAAGTGTTTGCCAAGCACGAGCTGATAGAACCGCGTGGGCACCTCATAGTGCTGCTCGTTGGCCTCATCCGTCGCGATGGCCACGGGCATCTGCTTGAGATCCTGCACATAGCGCATCAGGGCGGCGCGCTGGGCTTCGGCGGTGGGCTGCTTGTTCTCCTTCAGCGTCTCGGCCAGCCGCTGGCGGATGCCGATCCGGATCATGCTGTCCGGGAGAATGTTCTTGGCGAGAATGGCGTTGATGGTGCTCATGCGGTTTGGGGAGTTGTGCGACCTTGGAAACAGACTGGATTCAACTTTTCGGCGGCCATGGCACAAAGGCGCTCGTGGTGCGCTGATACTCTCGGTAGGCGTCGCCCTTGCTCTTCACGGCGCATTCCTCCGTGAGTGGGATGCCGGTGACACGCAGCAGAAAATACAGGATCAGCGCCGGGGCATACACCGTGGCCCAGCCCCACGGTGAACCGCAGGCAAACAGCCAGAACCCCCACCACACGACGGACTCAAAGAAGTAGTTCGGATGCCGCGAGTAGCGCCAGAGCCCAACCTGACACACCTTGCCTTTGCTCGCAGGATCAGCCTTGAACCTCTTCATCTGCGCATCACTCAAGGCCTCGCCAGTCAGACCGATCAGCCACACAATGGCTCCGGCCATTTCAATGAGGTTCAACTGCGGAGCTGGATTCAAACACGCCAGCAGCACGGGCACCGCCAGCAGCACGATCAGCAAAGCCTGCGCCTGAAAGAAAAAGAAGAAGTTCTTCGCCAGTCCGTCCTTCCATTTTTCACGCAACACGGCGTAGCGCACGTCCTCGTGAGGATGGTGGCCTTTGACTCGGATTAAAAGATACGTCCCAAGCCGCACACTCCACAAGACTCCCATTGTCACAGCAATGATTTTACGCTCCGTGAATCCTCCGCCCAGCCATGCGTAAAGCGGTGCCATCACAGCGAGCGCATAAGACCACGTCACATCGACAAAGCTGAAGTTGTTCAGCTTCAAGCTCAGCAGCCAGGTTAGCGCAAACAGCAGGAATGCCACCACCGTGCCTATGCCCATCAGGAACCAGAAATCATGCATCATGTTTGGAGAAGTTGAGGTGTTTGGCGAGTTTCTCGACGAGGGGTTTGCTGACAAAAAAGACCACGCCAATGAGCAGCGGTGCGAGCAGCAGCCAGACGACCACACCGTAGAGTCCGATCATGCCGAATTCAGCCATGAACTGACCTGGACTGGCAAAGAAGCGCTCCATCATCATGGGAATCGAAAGCGGCACATGTTCAGCACCGAAGAGCGACTCACCGGCACGCATGAAAAGGAGGATGCTTGCCAGATGCAGCGGATACGTCAGCTCACGAAACACCTGCAGCACCGGCTGGTTCAGCTTCAAAACAACGCCCACACCCAGTGCCAGCACAGTCGTGGTGCCAAGCAGCGGAAAGACGCCCGTCGTGACACCAAAGGCGATGGCCTGCGCGATCTTGGCAGGCGTCGTCCCCTGCGCCAGCTGCGCAACGACCGGCTTCACCACCCAGCGTCGCCACAATGATTCTCGCTGGATGGGTTCAGTCATGCTTTTCGAAGCAGGATGTCTTCCATGCGCGCATTCGATGGCACACGGAAAAGCAGGATGAGCATGTACACCGCCATCGCGATGTTGCCGAGCAGCAGAATGCCCAGCAGCCAGCCGATGCGGCCGATCCACGAGCGCTCCTTGTAAGCGACCCAGCAGTAGAAGGTCAGAAATGCCCAGTAGGTGTCAAACAGCGTGGCGATGAACCACGGATGACCGCCCACCGAACCCGGGATGGCCCACAGCGCACACTGCTGCGAAGCCCAGCTCGTAACACCAAGCATGGACACCAGCACTACGACAAAGAAGATTCGAAGAAGCCAGATCATGATGTTCAAAAAGTGCGATGGAGCGCCGCGTTGTTCGGGCGGGTGTACACGGCCTGCACGACACTGATGTTCCGCGAGGCAAAAGCGGCCTCGCAGTATTGCAGGTAGAAGTTCCATTTGCGGACAAAGCGGTCGTCAAAGCCGAGCGCCTTCACCTCGGCGATCCGGGCGTTGAAGCGCTCAAACCACACCCGCAGTGTCTTGGCATACGATGTGCCGAGATCTTCCAAACCGTGCATGAAAAGCTCGCTGGTGCGGTTGATGGCTTCGTTGACGCGCCCCACGCTGAGCAGCAGCGATCCCGGGAAAATGTGCTTCTGAATCCAGTCCACGCCTTTGCGCAGATCTTTGTGCTGGCAGTCCGCCACGGTGATCATCTGGAAGGCCAGCAGCCCCTCAGGCTTCAAAACTTCAGCGCACTTCGCAAAGTAGGTTTCCAGATACTTGTCGCCCACCGCCTCCAGCATTTCGATGGAGGCGATCTTGTCGAACTGGCCTGTGATATGGCGGTAGTCCTGCAGGCGAATTTCCACCTGATCGGCCAGCCCCTCACGCGCCACACGCTCGGTGGCATACTTGAGCTGCTCCTGCGAGATCGTGACAGCTGTCACGCGGCACCCATGATGCTTTGCCGCATGGCATGAGAATCCTCCCCAGCCGCAGCCGATTTCCAGCACATGGTCTCCCGGCTTGAGCTGCAGTTTCTGGCACAGCGCCTCATATTTTGAATACTGCGCATCCGCCAGCGGCTGCCCCGGATGCTCAAAACGCGCCGCCGAATACGTCATCGTCTCGTCAAGCCAGAGCGAGTAGAACTCATTCCCCAGATCATAGTGCTCGGCAATGTTGCGCCGGCTGGTGCTCACACTGTTGGGCCGCAGCAGATGTTGCACGCGATTGACAAAGTTCAGCAGGTTCACAAACGCCACCTTACCGGAGGAACTGCGCGATCCCTGGGTCTTGGAGAGATTCAAAATGAACCACTCGATCACCGCCGCGATGTCGTCAGTCTCCCAGTCACCATCGACATAGGCCTCGCCAAAACCCACATTGCCGAACAAGGCGCAGCGCTTGAAAAAATCGCGGCTGCGGATGCGCATCTCGGCCGTGACCGGGGCGCCATGCTCCCCCAGCACATGCGCACGACCATCGGGGTGCACCATTCGAAGCCCCCCGTAAACGAAGGGTTTGAGCGACAGCATGAAAAGCCGCTCATAAAATCCAGGCTTCGCCGCCTCAGGTGTGGAGACGGAGATGTCGGTGTCGCAGGTGATGGTGTCGTTCATGGTTTGTAGGGGGCGATGGATTCGTGGGGACGCAGGACTCCGAGTTGCAACCCGGCATCGGCTGATTTGCGGTGCCAGGGAATGCGCTTCAGCCACAGCCGCAGCGCATGCCAGTGGATGAGAAAAATGACGCGCAGCGTGAGCAGCGGATACTTCACCGCGCAGAGCAGCAGCGCGGCATCCGTCAGCGGTCGTTGCTTGCCAGTAAGTGAAGTGAGCAGCATGCGATCATCTTCCTTCCGGTCGTCGATGTGAATCTCCAGCCTTTCCCCCGGCACCTGCAACTTGAAGTCAAAGCTCAGATCCAGTGCGAAAAACGGCGACACATAGAAATGCTTGGGCGTGATGAGGCGGAAGCGCTGCGCACGATCACACTCCTTCAAAAGGTAAGGCTTCTGCTCATGAAAAGTGTTCGTCACCTCCGCCACCGCGCACACCGGTTCTCCGGCGGCATCAAAGGCATAATAAAAGCAGACAGGATTAAAGATATACCCCAGCACCCGCGGAAAAGTGAGCAGACGAATGCTGGCGATGCGCGAAGTATCCACCTCGTTGTCCGCCAGATACTTCAGGATGTTCGCCTTCACATCCCCCGCACCGAGATCAAGATGATCACGGTCATAAAAGGAAAACAGGTTGAAGCGGTTGCGGCTAAACCAGCGCAGCTTCGAAGAGAGATCGTCGATGGCATCAAGATCCAGCCACAGGTAAAAGACGTTGTAATTGAATCGATGCACCTTCGGCTGCAGCCGGTAGTGCATCACCGCACATTCATAGATGGCGGATTCGGTTTGCATCACCATGGCTCCTTTCCGAGAAGGTCACGGCACAATGCCACCGCCGAGCCAAAGGCATCCTCATGGAACCCATGACGAAAGTAACTGCCGCAGAAATACGTGCTCTGTTCTGGTGAAAGCCTGTTCAGGTCGGGCAGCCTCTTCTGCGCATCAATGGCGGCCAGATCGAAGAGCGGATGCTCGTAATTGATCCGCTTCAGCACCTTGTCCGGGGCGATCTCATCCGCAGCGTTGATCGCAACAAAATAGTTCGTCTTGTCAGACACACCCTGCAGGCTGTTCATCCAGTAATGAGTGCTCGGATCGATGCCGCCGCCCGCCGTCGGCTTGATGCGGTAGTTCCACGACGCCCAGCACTTTTTCGACTTGGGCATGAAGCTTTCATCCGTGTGCAGCGTGGCAATGTTGGGCTGATATTTGAAACAACCCAGCAGCTCTCTTTCGAGATCCGTCGGCTTCGCCAGCATGCGCAGCGATTGATCCGCATGACTCGCGAAGATGACCTTGTCGAAAACCTCGGCCTCGCCATCACGAGGAAACACCTTCACGCCATTCTCATCCCGCTCCACCTTCACGACAGGCGCACCCAGCCGGATACGATCCTTGAATGGCGCGGTCAGTTTCTTCACATACGAACGCGCCCCATCCGTAACCGTACGCCACGGATGCTGCGTGTTCAGTCCAAGGAATCCATGATTGTGCCAGAAGTGGATCAGCGTGAGCGCAGGAAACTCCAGCATCAGCTCCGGCGGCGTGGACCACACTGCGGACCCCATCGGGATGATGTAGAGATTGAGGAAATCACTGCCATAACCCCTCACCTCCACGTATTCTCGCAGCGTCATGCGGGCAAAGCGCGCCTCATTCAGCGCCGCCACGGCCTCAGCATTGAATCGATTGATCTGAAGAATGAATTTCCAAAACCGCGGACTGATCAGATTGCGGCGCTGTCCAAAAAGATGATTTAGCGAGGTGCCATTGTATTCGATGCCGCTTTGCAAATGCGCCACGCTGAAGGACATCGAGGTCGGTTTCGTCGCCACATCCAACTCTTTAAACAAGCGGCTCAGCAGCGGATACGTCACGTAATTGAACACCATGAAGCCCGTGTCCACCGGCAGCTCGCGCCCCGCTTCGTTCACCGTCACAGTATTGGTATGCCCGCCCGCGTAATCGTTCTGCTCAAAGATCGTCAGATCAAAATGCGGATGCAGAAAGTGTGCACAGCCCAGACCTGCGACACCCGTCCCAATGATGGCCAGTCGAGGTTTCATGCGCCGGGAGTTTGGGCTGATTGTTTGAGCTGCGCCGCCTCACGATACACGCTGGGCGGCACACCCTTGAGGTCCCAGATCAATCCCATCCAGGAAAGCATCTTGAGTAGGTAGTAGGACACATCGATCTCCCACCAGAAGAAACCCTGCCGCGCAGAACCCGCATAGCGGTGGTGGTTGTTGTGCCAGCCTTCTCCCAGAGTCAGCAGCGCCAGCAGCAGGCTGTTGCGGCTGTCATCATCCGTCTTGAACCTCTTGGAGCCAAAGACATGGGCCAGCGAATTGATGAAAAACGTCGCATGCAGCAGGATCACCGTGCTGATGAAAAATCCCCACACAAACATCTGCGCACCGTTGGTCCCCAGTCCGGGCGCATAGCGTTCCATCAGCCATCCCGTGAACCAGAGGAACGCCCCATAAAGCACCGGCACGATCTGATCATGCCGGTTGAGAAACACCAGCTCAGGAAACTGCTCCAAATCTCGAATGCGGCTGTAGTCCGTGGGAAAATTTTTGGGACTGGTCAGCCAGCCGATGTGAGACCAGATGAAGCCACGCACCCGTGGCGAATGCGCGTCCGGCACCTCATCCGAATGCTGATGATGATGGCGGTGCACCGAGGCCCACCACAAAGCCCCGCGCTGGCAGGAGGTGTTGCCCAGCACCGCAAACAAGAACTGCATCCCGCGTGAGGTGCGGTAGCTCCGGTGCGAAAAATAGCGGTGGTAAAAAGCCGTGATGGCAAACATGCGCAGCGCATAGAGCAGCAGCGCCGCCACCAGCGCCGCCCAGCTGAATCCCACCCACAGCACGCTCAGACACCCCAGATGCAGCACGATGAACGGCAGGCAGCGCCGCCAGTCGATCCCGTCCGTCAGCTTGTCGTCCCCCTCCCAGTCAGGCGGGCGGTAGTCGGAGTCAAACCACTGCCTCATCATCACGGCAGCCTGCCAGAGGAGGTTTCGTTTTTGGGGTTTATTCGCAGGGACTTCACTTTTCACGCCTCCTTATGCGTCTGCCCCTTTCTTCTGGATTCAAAAAAATGGCAAATATCGGTGATCGTCTTGTGCTGAGCGTATCCGGCGTGGTATGAATCAGCATGAACGACTCCATCGCTCCCGGCGCACGTGAGTTTCACACCACCCGCTGGAGCCTCGTACTCGCCGCCCAGCAGGGTGGGGATGACACACGGATGCACCGGGCTATGTCCGCGCTCTGCCAGGACTACTGGTACCCGCTGTATGCCTTTGTACGCAGGCGCGGCCATGCACCGCATGATGCGCAGGACCTGACCCAGGCCTTTTTCCTTTCGCTCCTGGAAACACATGCCGCCGCCGATCCGGCACGCGGAAAATTTCGCTCCTACCTCCTCGGCGCCTTGAAAAACTTCCTCGCCAATGACTGGCATCGCGCGCAGACGCAGAAGCGTGGCGGCGGGCAGAGGCTGGTGGAATGGGACGCTCTGGATGCCGAGGCCCGCTACGCCCTGGAGCCCGCGGAGCAGTCCGATGCCGAGACGCTCTACGACCGCCGCTGGGCCATGGAGCTGCTGGCTCGTGCGGTGGAAAAACTTCGCGCCGAATTTGCAGCCAAGGGTGAAGCCGAAACTTTTGAGGTGCTCAAAGGCACGCTCAGCGGCGCAGGCCCGGATCGCGGGCAGATCGCGCAGCAGCTCGGCATGAGCGAAGGCGCGCTGAAAGTCGCCATTCATCGCCTGCGGCAAAGTTATCGCGAGGTACTGCGTGCCGAGATTGCAGAGACAGTGGATTCGCCGGAGGAGGTCGATGCCGAGATGCGGCATCTGGTGGCGGTGCTGCGGAGTTGAAGTTTTTTGTAACTCGCCGGCCCCAAGCTTTCAGGAAGTCAGTGAACCCACCATTCCCACACCATGACTCCTGCCCAAACCTGCCCTCAATGCGGCGCCACCTTGCCTGCCGATGCACCCGCATCCCTCTGCCCTGCGTGCCTGCTCAGCAGCGCGCTGCCCACAGATCCAGGAGCGACCATGCTCATCGCTCAGCCGAAACCTCATGCCCTGCCTCAGATTGGCGAAGTCTTTGGTGGCTACCGCATCGAGCGTGAGCTTGGTCGCGGTGGCATGGGCGCGGTCTATGCCGCAGAGCAGCTGTCCAGCGGACGCCGCGTGGCCTTGAAAGTGCTGAGCCATCAGCTCGATTCACCAGACGCACGTGCGCGCTTCCTGCGCGAAGGACGCCTCGCCGCTTCGATCAATCACCCCAACAGCGTCTATGTCTTCGGCACGGAGGAAATCGATGACACGCCGGTCATTGCCATGGAGCTCATCGCGGGTGGCACCTTGCAGGATCGCATTCAGCGCTATGGTCCATTGGCCGTCGGTGCCGCCGTGGACGCCGTGCTGCAGATCATCGCAGGTCTGGAGGCCGCGCATTCCGTCGGCATCCTGCACCGCGACATCAAACCAGCGAACTGCTTCGAGGACATGGACGGCACCGTGAAGATCGGCGACTTCGGCCTCTCGATCTCCACCGCAGGCCGGGGCGATTCCATGCAGACGATGGATGGCACCTTTCTCGGCACCCCGGCGTTTTGCTCGCCGGAGCAACTGCGCGGCGAGGAGCTGAACGTGCGCTCAGACATGTATTCCGTCGGCGTGACATTGTTCTACCTCCTCACCGGACGCACACCATTCGAAGGCAAAAACATGGTGCAGCAATTGGCAAACTCACTGGAAAAAGCCGCGCCGTCCCCGCTGCAATACCGGCCGGACATGCCCCAGGGGCTCGCTCGCATCGTGCTGCGCTGCTTGCACAAGCAGGCCACCGAGCGCTTCAGCAGCTACCACGAATTGCAGCAGGCACTGCTGCCCTATGCCTCCATCGCCCCCACACCTGCAACTCTGGGTCTGCGCTTTGCCGCTGCGGTGATCGATCATTTCATCCTGAGCGCGGCAAGTTTTGTCGTCCCGCTGTTCTTTGTGGATTCACCGATGGATATGTTCAACCCCAAGTTCATTCACACCTGGAGTTTCTTCTGGCTCACTCTGGGCATGTTCGTGGCGCGGCATTTGTATTTCGGCATCAGCGAAGGCGTCTGGGGTGCCTCCATCGGCAAGGCGCTCGTGGGCCTGCGCGTGGCCAGGCTGAACCGCAGCGCACCCGGCATTCCGCGCGCGCTCATGCGCTCGGTGTTGTTGCAGGCCCTCGTCATTGTGGAAATCTTCCGCTACAGCACGATGGATGTCACTCAGATCACAGCTTGGAGTTATGCGTGGATCGTCATTCAGATCCTGTTTTTCCTGCTGTTCTTCGTGACGGCTCGTCGTCAAAACGGCTTCGCTGGACTCCACGATCTATGGACCGGCACACGGGTGATTCAGAAGTCGGCATATCAGCCGCGTGTCGCCATGGCGCAAACTGAGAGCACCGTCCCAGCAACGGACGGCATGCGCAAGATCGGCCCGTTTCATGTCATCGCCACGCTTTCACACACTGATGCTCAAACGATGCTGCTCGGCTATGACACCCGTTTGCTGCGCAAGGTCTGGATTCGCCAGACGCCTTCCGGCTCACCACCAGTGTCACAGGTGCAGCGCAACATCGCCCGCCCGGGCCGCCTTCGCTGGCTTCAAGGCGAGCGCGGCGAAAGCGAATCCTGGGACGCCTACGAAGCCGCAAGCGGCACCCCTTTGACGAGCCTTGTCGCCAAACCACAGTCCTGGCGTGTCGTTCGCCACTGGCTCCACGATCTCGCGGCTGAACTTTACGCCGCCACGCAAACGGGCTCACTGCCGGACACGCTCACGCTGGATCGTGTCTGGATCACCTCGGAGGGCCGGGCAAAGCTGCTCGACTTTCCCGCCCCGGATAGCGTCAGCGTTGCAAGCGAAGGTACAGTGACCCCGCAAGCCTTTCTGAACCAGGTTGCCATCGCCGCTCTTCAAGGGCGCATGGTGACATTGCAGGAAGCCACGGCACTCAACATGCCGGTGCCACTGCCCATCCAGGCCCGTCAGACGCTGCTCAGCCTGAAGAGCGCCACGGATCTCCATGGCAGCGTGGTGCAGCTTCGCGCATTGACGCAGCTGCCTGCGGAAGTTTCGCGCTGGCGGCGTTTCGCACTTCTCATTGGCACGGTCGCGCCATCGTTGTTCCTGACCGCCTTCATGGCGCTCGGCATGTCATTCTACAAAGGATGGGCCGCCAAAAATCCAGCCTTCTCCGCGATACGTGGCTGCATGATGTCCTATGAGGACATGCTCAAAGACAAGCAGCAGCCAGGACTGGAAAACATTCCGGCACCCGTGGCCAGAGCCGCCATGGAAACCTACATCGCCGGCACTTACTGCCCCATCGTGCGAGATCCGCAGCAGTGGGATTCCCCCATCGGGCGCAGCATCCTGCCTCCTCCTGTGCGAGCCAGTGTGGAAAAAATCGTTCATGGCCACCCACCACCCACACCAGAGGATTTTCAAAAGGCCAAAGCCCTGCTGCAACCTTTGCTGGACACCCGTGTCGCAGAGCGAACAAAGGAACTGGGCTTTGCTGGCAAACACCAAACGATGGACTTCGTCACCGCTTCCGTGCTCGGTGTGTATCTTCTTGTCACCGCCATTTTGAGCCTGTTCTGCGCCGTCGCTTTTCGCGGCGGCCTGATAATGCGCATCCTCAGCATCGCAGTGGTCAAAGATGACGGCACTGATGCCACCCGCCTGCGCATGCTGTGGCGCAGCCTCATCGCCTGGTCACCCATCCTGCTGCTGCCCTTGGTGATCATGTTCGACGCTCCACTGATGCAGATGGCCGGTGATCAAGACGTGATCCGAGTCATCGGTTTGATCGGCATGACCGTTCTGTCCCTGGCTCTCGTCCTCGCCGCCATCGCCACACGTGGCCGCGGTTTGCATGACCGTCTGGCACACACCTGGCTGGTGCCCCGCTAGAGCACGATGCCGCGCACACGTTCGGCGCAGCGCTCGGGCCTCATGCTGTTGATGTAGGTGCCGCTGCCGAGTTCAAAGCCCGCAAGCTGCGAGATGCGTGCAACGATGGAAATGTACCAGTGGAAGCACCCGGAAACTTCTCCCACGGGCGCGGAACGAATCGTGAAGTTATAGTCCGGCGCACCTGCAGCTGCCTTGAGTCGGCGCAGCAGGCGGCTCAGCACACCCGCCAGTTCCTCGATGTCCGCATCGCTGATCTCATCGAATGCCACCTGATGTTTGCGCGGAAAAACCCAGGTGTGATAGGGCGACAGTGCCGCATAGGGCATGAAGGCCACAAACGCCTCTCCGGTTTCGAGAATGCGCTCTTCCGCCAGCAGCTCTTCGTGCAGCACCGCGCAGTACAAGCACCCGCCCTCCAGTTCGTGAAAACGCCGCGCCTCCTGCAAACGCATGATCACCTGCGAAGACAGCACCGGCGCTGCCGTGATCTGAGAATGTGAGTGCTCCAGGGAGCTGCCCGCGCGCTGCCCTTGGTTTTTGAATATAACGACGCTCTCCACCATCGGATGGCCGCGCAGCACCTGATAGCGTTCCCGGTACATTCGCAGCACCATCACCAAATGCGCCGCATCCATCTCTCCGAGGTCAAGATCGTGCCGTGGATGCTCCACCACCACCTCATGCACCCCGGAGGCGGACATGGAGCGAAACGTCCCATGCTTCTTCCGTTGCACATCCAGCGTGGCATCGAAAACGGAAAACTTGTTGGGCACCACACGCACCAGCCAGGAACCATCCGGAGCTGCCACGCGGGCGATTTCCGCAGGAGTCATCGCTTCATTGCCGGTGCAGAAAGGGCAGTCATCACGGTGCGGCGGCCGCGTGAGATGCGACGCCGCCTGCGGATGAAAATCATCCGGCCTCAGCGCCCGCTCCGGAGCCATGACAACCCAGTCAAGCGTGATGGGATTGAAACGCATTTCAGACATGGGCAAGGGCGAGGTTGGATCTATCTAACGAGCAGACTCCACTTAGCTGGCAGAAAAAAGCCGCGCAAGTTTCCCTGCGCGGCTTTGTCTTTATTGATGCTTGGGCAAAGGCCTAATGTCAGCTTACTTCGCTGCCTTCTTGAGGGCGTCTGCCTTGTTGGTCAGTTCCCAGGTAAGGTCCTTGTCGTCGATCTTGCCGAAGTGACCGTAGTTGGTGGTCTTCGAGTAGATCGGACGCAGCAGGTTGAGCTGCTTCACGATGTCGGCCGGCTTGAAGGAGAAGACCTTCAGCACTGCAGCAAGGATCTTCTCGTCACCGATGGTGCCGGTGCCGAAGGTGTCGACGTGCACGCTCACAGGCTCCGGATGGCCGATGGCGTAGGCAAACTGGACTTCGCACTTGGAGGCGAGGCCCGAGGCCACCACGTTCTTGGCAACCCAGCGGCCCATGTAGGCGGCGCTGCGGTCCACTTTGGACGGGTCTTTGCCGGAGAAGGCACCACCGCCGTGACGGCCCATGCCGCCGTAGCTGTCCACAATGATCTTGCGTCCGGTCAGGCCGCTGTCGCCCTGGGGGCCACCGACGACGAACTTGCCGGTCGGATTGATGAGATACTCAGTCTCCTTCGTGAGCATCTCCTTCGGCAGCACCTTCTTGATGACCTGCTCGATGCAGAACTTCTCGATCTCGGCGTGGCTCACATCCGCAGCGTGCTGCGTGGAGATGACGACGTTCACGATGCGCGTGGGCTTGCCATCAATGTATTCGACGGAGACCTGGCTCTTTGCGTCAGGGCGCAGCCACTTGGCCAGCTTGCCAGCCTTGCGGATGCGTGTCAGCTCACGGCCAAGGCGGTGAGCATACATGATCGGCGCAGGCATGAGCTCCGGCGTGTCGTCACAGGCAAAGCCAAACATGATGCCCTGGTCACCAGCGCCCTGCTCGGCAGTCTTCTTGCCATCGGCTTCAGCAGCGTCCACGCCCTGGGCGATGTCCGGGCTCTGGATGGTCAGGTAGTTGTTGATGAAAAGCTTGTCGGCGTGGAACACGTCGTCGTCATTGGTGTAACCAATGCCGCGCACAGCGTCACGGATGACTTTGCCGACGTTGATGACTTCGTCGATCGGCTTGGTGGTGCCGTTCTTCTTGTTCTGCAGCTTCGGGATGGTGATCTCACCACCGACGACGACCACGTTGCTCTTCGCAAAGGTCTCGCAGGCGACGCGGCTCTTCGGGTCGATCGCAAGGCATGCGTCGAGGATGGCGTCAGAAATGGTGTCGCAAACTTTGTCAGGATGGCCTTCGCCGACGGACTCGGACGAGAAGATGTAGCTACGGGACATGATGGTGGTCGTATGGGTTATATGGACGAATCATGATTTGATGATGCGTCTTGTGGAGCGGGGAGAGTATTCCCCAAACCGGGGGCGTCAATGTGGATTTCATCGTAGAGCAAGCCTCCGGCTTGCCAGTGCGGGCAGGATAGGTGCTGGTGGATTGTGCAGGATAAGGCGCTGCAAGGCCCCCGTTTATATCCCCCATCATGCGTTGTTTCCTTTTTTCAGTGCTCGTCACTGCTTTCCTCAGCTCTGCCGCCGCAGAAAGACCCAACGTCCTCTGCATCGTTGTTGATGACATGGGCTGGGGCGATGTCTCCTGCTTTGGCGGGCAGGTGCCGACACCTCACATGGACCAGCTGGCCAAAGAAGGGATGCAGTTCCGGCAGTTCTACGTGGCCTCCCCCATCTGCTCTGCGTCACGTTGTGCCATGATCACCGGCCAGTTCCCGGCACGCTGGCGGATCACGAGCTACCTGCAAACCAAGGCGGGCAATCATGAATGCGAGCAGGCAGATTTTCTCGATCCGCACGCGCCCTCCCTGCCGCGTGCCTTCCATGAAGCAGGCTACGCCACCGCCCACATAGGCAAATGGCACCTCGGCGGCGGCCGCGATGTGACGGACGCCCCCAAATTCACCGCCTATGGCTACGACGTCGGCCTCGGCACCTACGAAAGCCCGGAGCCCGCCGCAGCACTCGGCTTGAAAACAACTCCTTGGGAAACCAAGCGCGAACCCCAGCAGGTGCCGCGGCACGAACGCACACGCTGGATGGTGGACGAAACGCTGAAGTTCATGCAGCAGCACTCAACCCAGCCCCGCTTCGTCAATTTATGGCTCGATGACGTTCATACCCCCTATCGCCCCAGCGAGGGAAAGGATGACCGCGCTCTCCCGGCGAAATACCGCGATGTGCTCGTTGAAACAGATCGCCAGATCGGCCGTCTCATTGACTCACTTCCCCCGAACACCCTCATCCTCCTCTGCGGTGACAACGGCCCCGAGCCCACGCTGGAACACACCCGCACCAAGGGCCTGCGCGGCATGAAATGGAGCCTCTACGAAGGCGGCATCCGCACCCCGCTCATCGTCCGCTGGCCCGGCACGGTGCCGGCAGGCGCAGTGAATGACACCACCGTCTTAAGCAGCGTCGATTTCATGCCCACCCTCTGCGCCTTGGCTCAGATCAAAGCTCCCGCAGCCGATCAAGATGGTGAAGACATGAGCGCCGCCCTGCGCGGGGAAATAATCGTGCGCCACAAGCCTCTCCTCTGGGAATACGGCCGCAAACCCGGCGAGGCAGGCAAAGTCAAAACAGGCTTCCCCTACCCCAAAGAGCCAGATTCCAAATCTCCCAACGTCGCCATCCGCGACGGAGAATGGAAGCTCCTCGTCAACGCAGACGGCACCCAAACCGAACTCTACCACCTCGGCAAAGATCCCAACGAAACCACCAACCTCGCAAAGACCGAAAAAGACACCGCTGAACGCCTGAAAAAGGCCGCTTTGGACTGGCGGAAGGCTTTGCCGTGAAATTTCCCCTCGCCAGCCGAAAAAATGCCACTAGGATGCGCGCCCCCTTCCCCCAACCATGTCCGAACCCAAGAATATCCTCCGCCTGGGACTGCCCAAAGGCAGCCTGCAGGAGCCGACGCTTGAATTATTCAAGCGTGCGGGGTTCAACATTGTCGTCTCCTCCCGCTCCTACCGTCCCTCAGTGGATGACTCCGAGCTGGAGCTCCGCCTGCTGCGCGCACAGGAGATCGGACGCTATGTCGATCACGGCTTCCTCGACTGCGGCATCACCGGCCGCGACTGGATCGTGGAAAACAACGCGGATGTCGAAGTCATCACCGACCTGCGCTACAGCAAGGCAACTTCCTGGCCCACCCGCTGGGTGCTCGTCGTGCCGGATGATTCCCCCGTTCAGTCCGTCAAGGACCTGCAGGGCAAGCGCATCGCTACCGAAGCGGTCGAGATGACCAAGAAATACCTCGCCAAACACGGTGTCGAAGCCGAGGTCGAATTTAGCTGGGGTGCCACCGAAGTGAAGGTGCCCGAAATGGTGGATGCCATCGTGGACATCACCGAAACCGGCTCGTCCCTGCGCGCGAACAAGCTGCGCATCGTGGACACGCTGATGGAAAGCTACCCCCAATTTGTCTCCAGCAAACCTGCCGCCCGTGATGAATGGAAACGGCAGAAAATGGAGACACTCGTGCTGCTGCTCAAAGGTGCGCTCGAGGCCCGCCACAAGGTCGGTCTCAAAATGAACGTACCCGCGAAACAGCTGCAGGAGGTGGTCGCATGCCTGCCGTCCCAGCGCTCGCCCACCGTTTCTACTCTCGCCAGCCAGGATTGGGTGGCCGTGGAAACGGTCATCGACGAAGCCACCGTGCGGGTCATCATCCCACGGCTGAAGTCGCTGGGGGCCGAGGGTATTGTGGAATACCCTCTAAATAAAGTCGTCCACTAGATCAACGCCAACACAACAGGAGAACACGAACATGGGATCGCTCAAAAAGCGGAGAAAAACGAAGATCAACAAGCACAAGCGCAAGAAGCGCATGCGCGCGAACCGTCACAAGAAGCGTTTGCGCTACAAGTCGTAACCGCTAGCCTTCCCGGCATGGCTCCTCTCCGCAGTGCGATTCGATGGTATCGAGACGCAGGAAGCTTTGTCATGCCCGGGTACGGCTCGGTTGGCAGGGCTCTGCGGCCCTGTCTCACGATGGGTCTTGCCGCCTTCTTTGGCTCCCTCCTCTCAGGTTATGCTGCAACACCAGCGGACCTGTCCTTGGGAGCCAGAGCGGCAGACACATCAGACCTGCAACTATCTCCAGCATCTGCCTCCAGGGCGGATGTTTTGGCGCATTACACTGCCGCGCTCCAGTTCGAAGCCTCCGGGAAACTGAGGCAGGCGCTGGATCATTATCTGGCCGTTTTCAAAGCTGACCCGGGCAATTCCGATCTGGCGGCACATACCGCCGGGATTGCCATGCAGTTCCAAGGGCGAGAAGCTGCCGTCAAAATCCTCGAGGATGCCGTGCGTGCCAGCCCCCGCACTCCCGCGCCGCTGCTCAATCTCGCGCGCTTCGCCAGCACCTACCCCCCGGAGGACCTGTTCGTCAAAGACGACGTTCCCGCCAAGGCCGTGGCCGAAGCCCTGGCCAAATTTCCCACGCATGCCGAAGTCTATGAGACCGCCGTCATGCTGCACCTCACCCACAACGAGCGTGACAAGGCCATCGCCGTCATGACGCAGGCCGCCAATCAGAACAGCCGCGATCCGCAGTACTGGCTGGCCACGGGACACACCGCCGAACGCGTCTGGCCGCTCGGCCAGGCCGAGTTCGCCACGGAGTACCGCCAGCGCGTGGCCCCGTTTTTTGAAAATGCCCTCAAAACGGCCAGCAAAGCCGAAGCCGAGCAAGTCACCCTCGAAGTCGCCCGTCAGTATCTCCTGACCAACGATCCCGACCGTGCCCGGCAGCTCTGTGAAAAACTGGCGGCCGAATACAACAACCTCGACGCCCGCAAACTGCTCTACCGCCTCTACGTGGCCTCCGAGCAAAAAGAAAAGGCGCTCACCACCCTGGAGCAAATCGTCAAACAAGCACCAGACGACGCCGAGATGCAGCGCCTCCTGGCCAGTGAGTACGACAAACTCAAGCAGCCCGAAAAAGCCATCGCCCACCTCCAGGCCGCCATTCAAAACGGCGGCGGCGAGATCGGCGACTACGTCAAACTCGGCTGGGAGCTCTTCCAGACACAGAAGTTCGATGACATGGTGCGTGTCGGCCAGCGCAGCGTGCGCCTGTTTCCCGATCATCCCCTCGTCCACTACCAGCTCGCGATCGCCCATCGCGCCCGTGAAGAATGGGGCCCGTCTGTGCAGCACTTCGCCGAAGCCGAGCAGTTCGCCAGTTCCACTCAGAACGAGCTGCTGGACCACCTCTTCTATTATCAGTACGGCATCACGCTCGAACGCCTCGAGCGCTACGAAGACGCCTCACGCATGCTGGAAAAATCCATCACACTGACTCCGCGCGAAGAAGCCAAGGCCGCCGCCAACACCATGAACTTCCTCGGTTATATGTGGCTGGATGTCGGCACGCACCTCGACAAAGCGGGCGAACTCATCACCAAGGCCAACGAACTGATGCCCGACCAGCCCGCCTACATCGACAGCCTCGGCTGGTTCCACTACAAAAAGGGCAACTTCCCCGGCGCCCTCAAGGAATTTCAGCGCGCCGAAGCCCTCATGCAGCCCATCACTCCGGAAGATGCCGAGATCCTCGAACACATCGGCCTCACCCACCAGGCCCTCGGTGACAAAGCCACGGCCCTCAACTACCTCGAACGCGCCGAGTCCCTCAAGACCCCCGATTTAAAAGCCCGCAAACGCATCGAAAATGAGCTGCAGAAAATCAAAGGCGGCAAATCGGACACCGAGAAGAAGTAAGTGATGCGAGCACTCTTGCCTGCAAAGCTGTCCTCTCCGTGGGCTTAAGTGCCCTCAGTTCTCCTCCAGCCGTTCATCGCTGTCGATGAACATCCAGCAAAGTGCCGCAAGCAGGTAGGTGGCTGCGGCGACATACATCACCTTGTCCCAGCTTTGGTTCGTCAGGTTCATCAGCCACGGCACCGCCACGCCACCGAGCGCACCGCCAAGATTGCCGATCATGTTCATGCTTCCTGAAACCGATCCCGCAAGCTTGCCACCCACCTCCATGCACGCGCCCCAGGCACCCGGCATGGACAGATCATTGAAGAAACCCGAGAAGCCCAGCGCCAGCATCGCATACGTGGGATTGTTCAGTGTCGTGGCCAGGATGATCATCCCGCCCGCCGCCAGCATGCCCAGCACGCCGATCGTGCGCCGCGCCCGGCTCAAACTGTCTGACTTGGCTGACATACGCCGCGCCACGATTCCGCCAATGAAGCAACCGATCCCTCCAAGGAACAGCGGCAGACCGTTCAAGATCGAAGTCCATGTGTCCTTCATGTCCATCTTCAGCTCCAGCTCCATGTACTTCGGCATCCAGGTGATGTAAAAGTACCACACGTAGCTGATGCAGAAGTAATACACCCATAGCAGCAGCACCGACTTCGTCGTGAAAAGCCGCTTCCACGGGATCGATGCGTGCCCGCCGCTCAGATTTTTTTGCGCCTCCTCCAGCAGTTCACACTCCGCTGCATTCACCCCCTTGTGGTCCTTCGGATTGTCCCGGAACCACACGTAAAAACAGATCGCCCAGACCACGCCCAGTCCGGCAAACAGCACGAAGGTGTTCCGCCAGCTGATATAGCCCAGCACCCACACCACCAGCAGCGGCGTGAAGGCACCGCCCCAGCGCGCCGCCATCCACGTGATGCCCTGCGCCACTCCATGCTCACGCTCCGGCAGCCACACGCTGAACATCTTCGCAATGTTCGGAAACCCGCCCGCCTCACCAGCACCAAACAAAAACCGGCACACCGTCATCGACGCCAGATTCCACGCATAACCCGTCGCCGCCGTGAACACGCTCCAAAACATCACCACACGCAGCAGCACCCGCCGCGGCCCCCATTTGTCCCCCAGCCATCCACCCGGAATCTCAAATAGCGCATACGCCAGCGTGAATGCCGAGAACACATAGCCCATCTGCGTGTCATCAAACCCCAGATCCTGCTGGATGAACGGCCGCGCCTTCGAAATGCACACCCGGTCGATGTAATGAATGATGCCAAGCATCACGGCAAAAACGATCACGCCATAGCGCGTGCGGGTGGGACGAAGGGTGGATTCCATGGACGGGTTGGTAAAGCGCGCATGCTGCCACGCGGCCTGACTCAACGTCAACTCCACAAACAATCCATCACGGCTCTCCCACCGTAGGATTCTCCACCACAATCGCGCTCGCCTTCACCGCCCGCGTCAGCACTTCCTTCGGCTGCTTGCCGCTGGGCACCAGCTCATGCGCCATGCCCTTGTAACGCAGCGGCTTGTAGCCGAGCGCCAGCAGCGCATCCAGCGGTGCCTGCTTCAGTCCAGGCTTCCAGTAGTCCGGCGCACCGCCCGTCTCATAGTAGTAGATCCAGGTGTGCTGCGGATCATACCATCCGGCACAAAGAATCACATGCCGGTGCGGAATGTTCAGCACATCCCCCGGCTGCAACTCCTGCGCGCTTCCGAGTTCCGTGCAAACCGCCGGCAGCCGGCTGGTGTCATGCACGCTCGGCAGTTTCAGACAGCGCGACACAAATCCCGAACAATCCACCCCCGCAGCCTGCGCGCTCACAGCCGCATTGTCAGCACGCCGTTTCTCCGGCGACGACACATCACCGCCCGCGCTGCCATTCGCAATGGCTTGATCAAACGAAGCCGGATCATCAAACCCGCCCCACTTGTACGGCACCCCGCTGTTCATCTCCCCCGGCACCCACCAGCCCTTGCGCTTCTGCTGCGGTTCGTGCGTCACATCCGGTGTGTTGACGAGCACGCCCGCCTTGTCCTTCCCGTGCAGAATGTTCCTCGCAAACGGCCGCCACGTGTGATTCGCAAACCGCTGCGCAATCGCCATCGCCTCATCCGGCGTCACCTGCGAAGGCGCGGACGGATCTCCGGGAATGAGCGGCGCAGAAGCTGCGTCAGGCTTCAACGTGGCGTTGCAACTCACGAGGACAAGCATCAGGGCGGGCAGGGCAGACTTCATCGGGCGGATGATGCGGGAACTGCACGCCAGGTCAACCAATTGCTCCCTTCCATGAAGTTGACCAGTTCGTTCTCGATTGCAGAATGCGTCCATGCCCTCCTGCCTCCGCCTCGCTGGCTTCCTGCTGCTGGCCGCCTTCGCCCTGCGAACGCATGCCGCACCCGCCAAGCCCTTTGCACGCACTGCCCTCGTCATTGGCAATGCAAAGTACGAAGCCGCCGTGGGTCCGCTGCGCAACACCGGCAACGACGCCAAAGCCGTGGCCAAAACCCTGCGTGATCTCGGCTTCGCAGTGATCGAAAAACATGACGTCACGCGCGATCAACTGCTGCGCGCCGTGGTGGAGTTCCGCGCCACTCTGACTGGTGCCGAAGTCGGCCTCTTTTATTACGCGGGCCATGGCATCTCCGTGGCGGGCTCAAACTACCTGCTCCCCATCAAATCCGGCTATTTATCTGAAGGAGCCGACGATGTCACCCTGCGCCTGCTCGCAGAAACCAAACTCTTCAACGTCGAGCAGGCCGTGGCCGACATGAAATCCGCCGGAGCGCTCTGCAATCTCGTCATCCTCGATGCCTGCCGCACCACGGCCGTTGCACGCACCGGACGCACCCGCGACGCCACCAACCCCGGCGGCCTCAGCGAGATGAAGCCGCCCGCCGGATCACTCATCGCCTTTGCCACCGATGCCGGACAAACCGCCCTCGATGGCGATGGCACCAACGGCCTCTACACCGAAGAACTCCTCAAAAACCTGCGCACCCCCGGTTTGACAGTCGAGCAGGTCTTCAAACGCACCCGCGCCGGCGTGCTCGAACGCTCCAATGGCGGGCAGATTCCCGCAGAATACTCACGCCTCGTTGGCGATGACATCTTCCTCGCCGGTCAGGCTCCCTCACCGCCGCCGCCGATGGCAGCAGTAGCCGTTGTGAAATCTCCACCCGCCCCTGCTTCACCACGCGCTCCTGATTCACCGCCTGCACCACCACTTCCGACCTTGAAGGAGATCTCAAAGCTGGCCTCCTCAGGCAAGGCCACAGAATGCGTTGAAGCCTTGCAGCAATATGCAAAGACCAAAGGCCCCGGTGATTATGCCTCTCAACCCATCGAGGCACTGCTGGATCACGTGAAGGAAGACCTCAAAGATGCCACCACCACCTCTCCCACCGTCGAAACCGCCGCCATCACCTGCGAGCTCATCCTCCAAGCCCTGCGCGACTGCCTGCCGCCGGACCATGAGAAAAAGATCCCCTTCACCGCCAAGGCGCTGAACCGTCGTGGCGATACCCTCCTCCTCCTCGGTCGTGCCGACGAAGCCCTCGAAGCCTACAACGCCGCCCTCCCGCTCACCCCCGACGATTCCTACATCCTCTACAATCGCGGCCGCGCCCACCTCGCCCTCGGCAGCACAGATGCCGCCAAGTCTGATTTCACCGAAGCCGCCAGCACCAAATACCATCAGCTCAAAGCCCGCAAACTGGCGGAGGAAGCCCTCGCAAAACTCAAATAATTTCACCATGGCGAAATCCTGGAGCGAAAAGTTTGCCCATCCGCCTAAGCCTTCCGTCTCCCGGCTGGGAAAGCCCTATGCCGGACATACTGAAGGCGAAAAGATGCTGATCCCCACCCCCGCCGTGGTGGCCGCCTATGTGGCCCAGATTCCCCCGGGTGAATCACGCACCATGCCGCAGTTGCGGGAAGATCTCGCCGCCGCTCATCACGCAGATTTCACCTGCCCTCTCACCGCCGGCATCTTCCTGCGCATCGCCTCCGAACTCGCTTGGGAGCAGCATCAAAACGGCAAACCGCTAGCTGAAATCACCCCCTTCTGGCGCGCAGTCGATGTGAAATCCCCCATGGCCAAAAAGCTCGCCTGCGGCCTGGATTTCATCCTCCAGCAACGGCAGCGCGAAGGCATCGCATGAGACATCTCATCACTCATGCCACGTCCGCGCCACCCGCTCAATGCTCAGCGCCTTGCCCGTGGCAGGATCAATCGTGATCAGCGCCCCATTCACCCGCACCGCACCGCTCCCCACGCCAAAGCGCGTGGGCATCATGGTGTGAAAGCGCTCCAGCACCGGCTCGATCTGGCTGCCTATCACGCTGTCCATCGGGCCGCACATGCCGGCATCGCTTTGAAAGGCGGTGCCCTTCGGCAGCACACGCTCGTCAGCCGTCGGCACATGGGTGTGCGTGCCGACAACGGCTGAAACTTTGCCATCCAAATGCCAGCCCATCGCCACTTTCTCGCTCGTGGCCTCGGCATGGAAGTCCACGAAGATCACCGGCGTTTCCTCGCGCAGCTTTTCCACAAGAGCGGCGATGGCCGGGAAAGGATTGTCGAGCTGCTGGTTCATGAAGGTCCGCCCCTGCAGGTTCACCACCGCCACTTTGCACTTCTTCGATTCTAGCACCACATAGCCGTTGCCCGGTGTCCCCTCAGGGTAGTTGATCGGCCGCAGCATGCGCGGCTCATCGGCCAGATACGGCACGATCTCCCGCTGGTCCCAGATGTGATCTCCGCTCGTCACCACGGCGGCTCCGGCACGCATGAGGCTGATGGCGATCTTCGGCGTGATGCCCCGCCCCCCCGCTGAGTTTTCACCATTGACCACGATGAAGTCGAGCTTCAGCTCCTCCTTCAGCACGGGCAGCAGCAGCCCGACCGCCTTGCGCCCCGGTTCACCCACCACATCGCCCAAAAAGAGAAGGCGAAAGAGTCCATCCGCACCGTCAACCGTGTTGTCATTCATCGTGGCGCTACTTAGTAGATGATGAAGCCGGGGATCAAGTCTAGGATGCACTTTATGATGATGAAACGAATGCTGTGTGGCTGCGCGCTGCCGGTCATGCTCGCGTCCGTAATGGTGACGCCGGGCAGGGCGCAGACGATTGTGCCCGCACCCACCCCGGCGCCTCTTTTGACGCCCGCCCAGGTGACACCGGGCCCCGCGCCGGCAGCGCCTCCTCCAGCCCCCGCTAATCCACCCGCGCCGCCCGCACCCGCTGCCCCTGCCACCCCCCCACAGGCGGCACCCACCCCCGTTCCGGTCCCGACGATCGCACCAGCACAGCCCGCGCCTCCCCCACCCCCGGCACGTCTGGACCGCCTCAGCCCCCTCGGCACCAAGCCCGACTGGCTCAAGCTGCAGTCCTTTCATCAAACCCTCACCCGCAGCGAATTCGAGGCCGCCATGCGGGATGTCTATTCCGACGGCTCCCCCTTCCCTCCACCGTGGAAGCTGGAGCCCGACGGCGCGGTCATCAAGACAGGTGACCCTCTCAAACCGGAAGCCCGCATCGCCTTTGCCACCCGCTCCGAAGCCCCGCTGCCAGGCACGCGCACCTGGAGAGCTGCGGCTGAAATGTCCCCTCTCAAAGGCCGCCCTCTGCTCAGCGACATTCACATCGCCATCGACCCCGGACACATCGGCGGCGCTTACGCCCAGATGGAGGAGCGCATGCTCAGCTTTGCCCCGGGCGAATCCATTCAGGAGGGCGATCTCACCCTCACCACCGCGCAAGTCCTCGCCGAACGCCTCAAGGCTCTCGGTGCCAATGTCTCCCTCGTGCGTGATCGTGCCGAACCCGTCACCCAGCAGCGCCCCTCTGATTTCGTCATCCAGGCGCGTCAGCTCCTCGTCGATGCCGGTTTTCCTCTGCCCCAGGAAAATTACACCGGGGTCACCGGAGATGCGAAAATCCTCACCGTGCAGTGGCAGAGCGAAAAGCTCTTTTACCGCGTGAGCGAGATCCACGCGCGCGGCGAGAAGGTCAACGCCACCATCAAGCCTGACGTGGTGCTCTGCCTGCACTTCAATGCCGAAGCCTGGGGCGATGCCACCGCGCCGCAGTTCTCGCCCATGAATCACATGCATGTGCTCGTGAACGGCTGCTACTCCCCTCTCGAACTCGAGCAGCAGGACGTGCGCTTCGAAATGTTCCGACGCCTCTTCTCCCGCGTTCATCAGGAAGAGCTCCCGCTTGCCGAAGCCGTCGCCAATGGCATGCGTCTGGCCACCGGCCTGCCAGCCTACGTTTACACCACCCCCAATGCCCGGCGCATCGGCACAAACTCCTATGTTTATGCACGGAACCTGCTGGCCAATCGGCTCTATGACTGCCCCGTCGTCTACCTCGAACCCTACGTCATGAACAACGAGGAGACCTACCACCGCCTGCTGCGTGGTCATTTCCTCGGTCGCACCCTCATCGCCGGGCGGCTGCAAACCAGCGCCATCGAGGACTACGTGCAGGGCGTCGTCAAAGGCATCGTCGCCTACTACCAGAAACACCGCCAGCCATGAAAGTGCTCATCGCAGGATGTGGATTCGTGGGCGAGCGCGTCGCCGATCTCCTTCATGCCGCCGGGCATGAGGTCATCGGCCTGACGCACTCGCCAGAATCCGCCGCACGCCTCGCCACGGTCAAACCCTGGCGCACGGAGTCCTGCGATATTTCAAACAGTGCCGATGTCCTCGCACTCGCTGCCAGACTCAGCGCCGGCAGCATCGACACCCTCATCCACTGCGCCAGTTCCAGCCGTGGTGGGGCGGAGATGTACCAGTCCGTGTATGTCGATGGCATGCGCCATCTCACCCAGGCCTTCCCCTCGGCTTTTCCGCTCTACACCAGCAGCACCAGCGTTTACCCTCAGGTGGACGGTGAAATCGTCGACGAAACCAGTTTTGCCGATCCTGATCGCGAAACCGGCCGCCTGCTGCGCGAGGCCGAGAACATCGCTCTCTATTCTAAGGGCGCTGTCGCCCGGCTCGCCGGCATCTACGGTCCGGGGCGCTCCTTTGTTTTGAAGAACCTACTCGAAGGAAAGGCCGCCATCGAAGGCAATCACGGCCAGGGCCGCATCCTCAATCAAATCCACGCCGATGATGCGGCCAGCGCGCTCGTGCATCTCGTCACGCAACGCCTGAGCGGCATCTACAACATCGTCGACGATGCCCAGATGACGCAGCGCCAGTGTGTGGAGCGTTTGTGCTCCATCTTTGGTGTCAAAATTCCCGGAACACGCGAGCCTGACCCCAATCGCAAACGCGGCTGGAGCCACAAGCGCGTCTCCAACACCAAGCTGCATGCCACCGGCTGGGCGCCACGGTACGCCAGCTATTTCGATGCCCTGCGTGACGATCCCGACCTCGCCTCCTCCATCCTCGATCTCGTTCAAACCTCCGGCGAGACGCCCCCGTCCCGCCAGCCCAATATTGTGCTGATCGGCCTCATGGGTTCGGGCAAGACCACCGTCGGCCGCATCGTCGCGCAGATGATCGGCTTCCAGATCGTCGACACCGATCACCTCATTGCCGATACCGTCGGAAAAAGCATCCCTGAGATTTTCGCCACCGAAGGCGAGGCCGCATTCCGCCTGCATGAATCCGCCGCCCTGCGTTCGCTGCTGGGCAAACGCGGCTGCGTCATCGCCACCGGCGGCGGCATCGTCACCCAGCCACGCAATCTGGCCATCCTCCGTCATCTCGGCTACATCGTCTGGCTGGACGCCGATCCGGAGCGCCTCGCCCGCCGCACAGCGATGAACACCAACCGCCCGCTGCTCAACGGCGAGGAAAATCCCAAGGCCAAACTCGAACGCCTGCTAAACGAGCGCAAACCGCTCTACAAAAGCCTCGCCGACCTGCGCATCAAGACCGCCGAACTCACGCCCCAGGAAACCGCCTACGGTGTCATGGAAAGCGCGCGCGTCTTCTTTGCCCGCAGGCAAAAAATTGAGTCAGTGACCTGACAGGTTTAGCTCCAGTTGATCCTCCGCCCCCAGCGCCCGCGCATCATGCCCGCGCAGACGAAGCTCTGCGGCAAACTCACGCGTCGAACCATGCACCAGGTAAATGCGCCTTGGTTTCACCTGCTCAATCGTTTCATGCAGTTCAGGATGGTCCGCATGATCACTCAGCGGCAGCGCCAGATCGACACCATACCGATACTTGGCGCTCGGCTGAATCGCCCAGCCTGAAAGCATCGCCGTCCGCATCTTCGGCAGATCCAGTTTGGATCCCGGTGGAAACACCAGCACATGCCCTGCGGCCTCGTCGGCCTTGAACAGCCGCCACGGCGGCAGCTTCCCCAGATGCGGTGCCAGCACCTCCGTGATCTGCGCCACACTCGGGTGCACCATCACCGGCAGCCCCTCATCTCCCAGCGCACAAAGAATTTCCTGCGCCTTTCCCAGCGAGTACCCCTGCAGCACCGGAATGCCGCCATCACGCAGCGTATCACGCACAAATACCAGCATCTGCGCGATCACATCTTCAGCTGATGGAAAGCGATACTTCGGCAGTCCAAACGTCGTCTCCATGATCAGCGTGTCCGCCTGCATCAGCTCGCAGCGCTCCGCACTCAGCCCCTGCCGCAGCTTGTAGTCACCCGTGTAAAGCAAGGTCGCTCCGTCCGCCTTGCGTGTCAGATGCAGCATCGCCGAACCCGTGATGTGCCCCGCAGGCAGCAGCCTCATCTCCCAGCCTTCCCATTTAAACACCTCCCGCATCTGTGGTGACACCACCTTCCCTGCTTTTTTCACCGATTTCCGCACCACCATGAGCTGATGCGTGATCTCCGAACAAATCGTCAGCCCATGCCGCGCCACATGATCGCTGTGCGCATGCGAAACAAACGCCCTCTCCTTCCCAAAATGCGGATCCAGCCACAAATCCGCCTCCGGCAGATAAATGCCGCGTGGATGCGTGACTTCGATGAGCGGGGACATGACCTCGATCATACGTCACCCGCTGCCAAACATCCGCCTGATCTTGGCCGCATCTTGCTGTTTCCTCAGTTCGCAGCAATGATGGAGAATGGCCTCCCTCGCCGATCAACTCACCTCTCTTCTCGGTCCTGACCGCGTTTCCATCACGCAAACCGACATCGCCACTCACAGCACGGACAAATGGTTCGCCTCGAACCCGCCTGACGTCGTCGTTCATGCTGAATCCACCGCCGAAGTCTCCGAGGTGCTGCGCTTTGCCAACGCAAATAAGATTCCCGTCACACCGCAGGGCTCACGCGTGGGTTATGTAGGCGGTTGCGTGCCTTTGCAGGGCGGCATCGCGCTGTCGGTCGCCCGGATGAACAAGATCAAAGAGATCACCCTCGCAGACGGCGTGGCGGTGATCGAGCCCGGTGTCATCACCGGCCATCTGCAAAATGAAGTGCGCAAGCTCGGCTGGTTTTATCCACCGGACCCCGCCTCTCTCAAAGAATGCTCCCTCGGCGGCAACATCGCCACCAACGCGGGCGGTCCGCGCTGCCTGAAATACGGCGTCACTCGTCACTACGTGCTCGGCCTTGAAGCGGTTCTGGCAGATGGCTCCATCGTGAAGGCGGGCGGACGCTGCCACAAAAACAAAACAGGCTTCGACCTCGTCGGCCTCATGGTCGGCAGCGAAGGCATGCTCGGTGTCGTCACCGAAGCCACCCTGCGCCTGATCCCTCATCCCCCAATGCGTGCGATGCTTTCCGCAGGCTTCAACTCCTTCGCCGAAGCAGCCAATGCCGTGCAGCGCATCCTCGGCAGCGGGTTCCTCCCGAGCGCGCTCGAAATCGCCGACAAGTTCACCCTGCGTGCCGCCCGAGAGTATCTCGGCGCCTCCGTCACCCCGGAAGGAGATGCCCACTTGCTTGTGGAAATTGATGGCCAACCTGATTCGGTCAAAGGCGAGATCGACCAACTAGCGAAACTCGTGGAAAGCCTCGGCTGCATCTGCCTGAACAAAGCCATGGGCGATGAAGCCTGCGAAGCCTTCTGGAAACTGCGCCGAGAATTCAGCTACAGCCTGCGCAACACCGGCCTGATCAAACTGAACGAGGACATCGTCGTGCCACGCGGTCGCCTCGTGGATCTGGTCGATTTCGCCGAGACCCTCCAAAGCGAAACCGGCTTCCCCGTCGCCTGCTTCGGCCACGCCGGAGATGGCAACATCCACGTCAACATCATGGTGCCGACCATGGAAGATCCCGCGATTCGCGAACGCGCCGAAGTCGCTCTCGACAAACTCTTCCATCAGGTCATCGCTTGGAACGGCGCCATCACCGGCGAACATGGCATCGGCATCGCTAAAAAGCGCTGGTGGCGTGAGGCAGTGTCTCCTGCGGCGCACGAAACCCACCTGCGTTTGAAAGCGGCTCTTGATCCCAACGGCATATTGAACCCCGGGAAGTTTCTCGGCTGATGCCGCAGGCCTGCAAGATCGCTCCCTCCAACTCTGTTCCATTCCACTCACCATGACCAAACTGCTCATCCCGACCCTGTTGCTCGCGCTGCCCTTGTGCGCGGCTGATTTGAAGTTCAAAAAGTTCACCCTGACCGAGGAATTTGTAGCCGAAGGCGCGCACTTTGCGGATTTCGATCATGACGGTCAGAACGACGTCTGCTCAGGCCGCTTCATCTGGAAGGGCCCCGAATTCAAAGAACGGGTTGAGTTTGCACCCAAGTTCGAAAAAGAGCCCTACGATCCGGCCAAGGGCTACAGCGATTTCTTCCTGACCTACAGCTATGACTTCAACGGTGACGGCTGGAGCGACATCATGGCCTATTCCTGGCCGGGCAAGGAGACATGGGTTTTCGAAAATCCGCAGAACAAAGGCGGTGAATGGACGCGCCACACCATCTTCGACGTCACTGACAACGAATCCCCCGATTTCAAAGACGTGAATGGCGACGGCAAACCCGAACTCATCTGCCACACCGGCGGCCAGCTTGGTTATGCCGAGATCGACTGGTCCAATCCCTTCGGCAAAGCCCGCTTCCGCCCCATCACCCCAAAATCACCGGAGAACGACAAGAAGTACTTCCGCTACACCCACGGCTATGGCGTCGGCGACGTGAATGGCGACGGCCGCCCTGACATCCTCGACAAGGAAGGCTGGCGCGAACAACCCGCAGATACCAAGGCCGACAGCGACTGGGTCTTTCATCCTCAGCTCTTTACCACGGCAGGTGGCCGCGGCGGTTCCTTCATCCTCGTTTACGATGTGAACGGCGACGGTCGCAACGATGTGATCAGCAGCTACGACGCGCACGGTTACGGCTTCGGCTGGTTCGAGCAAAAAGCCGACGGCACATTCGCCGAGCACAAGCTCATGGGAGCAACCGTCGAAGAAAGCCCGGTGGGCGTGAAATTCAGCCAGCTCCACGCCATGCAGCTCGCCGACATGAACGGCGACGGCATCATGGACGTCGTCACCGGCAAGCGCCGCTGGGCCCACGGCCCCCTTAAGGACGATGAGCCAAATGCCGCCCCAGTGCTCTACTGGTTCGAGATCAAACGCGAAGGTAAAGAAGCCAAATTCATCCCGCATCAAATCGACGACAACAGCGGCGTCGGCACCCAGGTCACTCCCGGAGACGTCAACAAGGACGGCAAAATGGACGTCGTCATCGGCAACAAGAAAGGCGTCTTCGTCTTCCTGCAGGAATAAGCAGCTCAGTGCAGCACATCGCCCGCGTGCAGCGGGTGTCCGCGCAGGAAGTCGGCGGCAGACAAGCGTCTGCCGCCTTCTATTTGGACCTCGCTCAAATTGAGCAGGCCGTTGCCACAACTTACTAAAATGCCGTCGGCATTTGCGCTCACAATCGTGCCCGGTGCAGGACAAGCATCTGCATTGGCGATGACCTGCGCGCGGTGAATTTTCATCTGCGTGTCCTTGAACAGGCAGGAAGTTCCAGGCCAGGGTGTGAAGGCGCGAACGAGGCGATCGAGTTCAATGGCGGGACGGGTCCAGTCGAGACGGCCGTCCTGACGAGTCAGTTTGCGGACGTGGGTGACCTTGGATTCGTCCTGCTTTTCACGCGGAGGATTCCCAGTGGCCAGAAGATCGAGGGCTTCTTCGAGCGCGGCGGGTGCCCGCTGCGCGAGCTTGTCATGCAGACTTCCTCCCGTTTCATCGCAAGCGATGGCAACACGGTGCATCAGGAGGATGTCGCCGGTGTCGAGACCTTCATCCATGAACATGATGGTGACACCGGTTTCAGTGTCCCCGTCGCGGATAGCGGCCTGAATTGGCGCTGCGCCACGATGGCGGGGCAGCAGTGAGGTGTGGACGTTCAGGCAGCCGAGAGGCGGCACCTCCAGCACGGCGCGCGATAAAATCTGACCGTAGGCGATGACGACAGCCACGTCGGCATTGAAGGCTTTCAGTTCCTCCACGGCGTGGCGGATTTTCAGGGGCTGCAGGACGGTGAGTCCTGCTGCAAGGGCGCGCACCTTGATCTGTGGCGGGGTGAGCACCTGCTTGCGGCCCACGGGTTTGTCGGGCTGGGTGATGACTCCGACGACGGTGTGCTTGGGTGTGCTGAGCAGCCAGTCCAGCGAGGGGAGGCCGATGTCGCCGGTGCCAATGAAAAGAACTCGCATCGATTTGCGGCTAGACCTTCATCTTTTCCAATTCTTTCCACGCTTCGAGCTGCATGACGCCGCCGATGATGTCGTAGAGCACCTTGGCGGGTGCCTGGCTGGCATCGATGTCGAGGATGCGATCACCGGCATAGTAGTCGAGAATGGGCTTGGTTTCGGCCTCGTAGGTGGCGAAGCGCTGCTGGATGACGGTTTCGTTGGCGTCGTCGAAGCGGTTGTCCTTGAGGGCGCGTTTGCGCAGGCGGCGGGCGAGTTCGGTGCGGTCGGGGCAGGAGAGATGGAAGACTTTGAGGACTTCGATGTGGGGTTCCATGAAGCGGGCCTGCTCGACATTGCGGGGGATGCCGTCGAGGACGAGGAAGTCGATCTCGGGTTTAAACTGATGAGAATCAATGCGTTGCTTGAGGTTGGCGTGCCAGAGTTCGACAGTCACATCGTCCGGGACGAGTTCACCGCGGCTGGAGTATTCGACGAATTTCTGGCCGATGGATGTGCGGGTGTCGAGGGAGCGAAAGACATCACCGCAGGCGAGGTGGTGGAAGCGGGGGATGCTGCCCAATACCTTGCCTTGCGTCCCCTTGCCACTTCCGGGTGCGCCGAGGATGAGGAAGGCTTTGATTCGGGCGGTGTGAGGTTCGTCAGACATGATTTTTGATGAAGTTAACACGTTACTATTTTGCAACAACTTGCGCGGCGGCCAATTTCACTTCGTGGACGGACAAATCGGACAACTGGTGTGTCGGATTCCGCAAAAACTGGACCCAGGGCTGGGGTGGTGACCAAATGGCGGGATCGGTGGGACCGAACAGGAGGAGGGATGGGACCCCGCAGGCGGCGGCGAGGTGGGAGATGCCGCTGTCATGGCCGAGGAAGGTGGTGCAGGTGCTGAGGCGGGTGGCGAGCTCGGTCAGGGGGAGGGAGTGCCAGATGGGACGACCGGTGGGCTGGATGCCGCGCTCTTGTTCGGCTTCGCCGGTGATGAAGATGACTTCGTTGTTGGGAAATTCGTTGGCGACCTGGAGCCAGCGGTCGAGGGGCCAGTTTTTCTTTTCGGAGCCGCTGCCAACGTGGATGGCGATGCGATGTTGGTTGTGGGGTTGGCGCTGAAAATGGGCGCGATGGAGGTGGTCGTCTTCCAGATACATGGCGAGCTTTTCCAAGCCTTTGGCGAGCTGCCTAGAGGCGTGGGGGCCGTCGGGGTTAACGAGGGGGGAGCACTCGATGAGGGTTTTGACGCCGACGCGTTCCATGCTGGCGCGGAAGAGGCCGTCGGGATCGTAGAGGAAGGAGACGACGAGATTGAAGCTGCGGAGGTGCTCGGCGAGGGCTTCGTCGATGGGGGCTGTTTTGGCAAACAGCGGGGCCATGGTGCGGTGCTCGAGGCTGCGGATGGAGTCGGCAAGGCCTGCGGTGCGGGCGAGTTCGGCGATGGCGGGATAGCCGATGACTTCGAGATGGCAGCCAGCGATGGTTTCGCGCAGGAGGCGGAGCGCCGGGAGCGTGAGGATGAAGTCGCCTATCGCGCCGCCACGAATGACGAGGACACGGGGCTGCGGGTGCATCAGTAGAACAGGATCGCTGCGGCAAGAAGGACGATGCCGTAGGCGATGCCGCCGTAGACGGCGAGATTCCAGCGCTGCGGTTTGGAGATGAGGGTGTTCACCCAGTCACGCATGAGGAAGGGCATGCCGATGAAGAACATGCCGACGATGATCCAGACGTAGGCGAGGATGGGGATGAGGAGGCGGCTGACCTGGGGCTGCAGAAAGGCGGCGGTGAGGACGGGGCCGGCGACGAGGAGCAGGAGGGCGCCGAGGGCACGCACGGCGAGGAATTCCTTCACGTAGATGAGCACGGCGACGTAACCGCCGGCGACGATCATCATGAACTTGTCGCGCATGTTGAAGAATTCACCCATGTCCATGTTGACGAGGGCGAACTCGCTCCAGAGGAAGTCGATGGTGAGGAGGATGACGCCCCAGGAGTAGGTGCGGGGGAAGGCTTTGAGGAAGGCCTGGGTCTTGGCGGTGTTTTTGAGGGCCCAGCCATGGGAGAGGATCAAGGCGAGCGCGACGACGATGCCGGTGCCCTTCAGCGGGATGCCACCGGTGGGGGCCAGGTGGTAGAGGTAGTCGTAGAGGTCTCGGAACATGCGCGGAAGGCGGGAAAAAAGGGGTGGCACAGGTGGCGCAGACCCTGCTGGTGCGCAAACCCGTTGTTGGATGCGGGGGAATACGGATTTGGATGGCCGCAAAGAGGCGCAAAAAAGAGGGGAGGCCGGAAGAAGTGGTGGAGTTCGGGTGGAGGCGGGGGCGTGACTCCTGTTCGGAAGGACACAAAGGACGGAAGGGACTGAAAGGACGCCGTATTTCGCGACAGCCTGATGTTTTGCTGCCGTTCTTGCTATATCTTGGATTGTGGTTGCCTCGGCGTTGTGGAGGGGCAGTTTGAATCATTGTTCACCCATGAAAGAAAAAAAAGAAACCATCCCAGCCTGGTACGTGGTGCATACGCGCCCGAAGTGCGAGCATATCGCGGCTTCGCTGATGGTCGGACTGGAGGGCGTGGAGACGTACTGCCCGCGCATCCGGTTTCAGAAGAACACGCGGCGGGGCAAGGTGTGGTTCGTGGAGGCGCTGTTTCCGAGCTACTTTTTTGCGCGGTTCATTCCGAATGATTCAATGCGGGCGGTGAAGTACTCGCAGAGTGTGATCAAGGTGGTGGATTTCGGGGGGAACCTGACGTCGGTGCCGGACTCGGCCATCGCGGCGCTGAAGGAGGAGATGAAGGACCGGGAGATTTGCGAGGTGGAGGTGGGTGTGAAGGTGGGTGACACCGTGGAGCTGACGGAAGGGCCGATGCGGGGGATGAAGGGGATTGTGAATGCGATGCTGACGGGTGTGGAGCGTGTGCGGATCCTGCTGGAGTTTTTGGGACGAGAGAACGCGGTGGAGGTGCCGCTGTCGAAGATTTTGACGGAGCATACGCCTCGGACGGTTTTGGCGTCGTCGCGGTGACCCGAGGGGAAGTTTACAGTGGTTGACGATGGTTGACCGTTGTTGACGGTGGTTTGTCCGGAGTTTCGGCACACCACACTGTTGGTTATTCAGACCGTGGATTGCGTGTGTGGGGCTTTGGTTTTAGCAAGGGAATGGAGAGCAATGGAATGGGGCTGAATTCAGGCGGGAGTTGTGGGATGATGAGCCGAGTTTTTTAACCGCTGATTTGACGCTGATGAGACGCTGATCAAGGCATCCAGAAAATCCTGAATCTTGGAATGGTTATTTCGGTGACTGGGTGGCGCGTGTGGAGCCGTTGGTTTTAGCAAAGGAATGGGTGAGCAAGGGAATGACTGAGAGGAGTGCTTGGGGGTGAGACAGAGAGGGATTGGAACCACGGACTGACACTCATCAAGGCAGCGGAAAATTTGGATTCTGGATGGTCATTCGATCACTGGCAGTGGGTATGGGGCTTTGGTTTTTGGCAAAGGAATGGTGGGCAAAGGAATGACAGAGACAAGAGCTAGGGGAGGTGGTTGTGTTGGCTGGGTGTTGCGCTTGTCCGGTTTTTGAAGGAGTGGAAAACGGGCTTCATTGAGCGGCCTTCCGGTGTGGCTTCTGCGGTGGAGTACGACCGCGGTGGAAGCGAGGTGCGATTTTTTTACAGGGCAGCGCTGTGGCGTTGTTCACTTTATCAAAACCCAACACCCTTATTTATGAAAACGTTCATTCTTAACGCGATGGCCGTGGTTTCTCTGGCCTCCTGCGCCACCGGGCCCAACGCCCAAACCGGCTCTGTGATCGGCGGCCTGGGAGGTGCGGCCGTGGGCGGCATCATTGGCAATCAAAGCGGACGCGGCCTGGAAGGCGCGGCGATTGGCGCCGGCCTGGGAGCTCTCGCAGGCAACGCGATCGGCAACTCGCAAGACCAGCGGCGGTACTACAACACGGGCTATGGCTATGGGCCTTACTATAACCGTCCTTATTACAATCGGCCTTATTATGGACCGGGCCCGGGCTACTATCGTGGCTACTGATCATTTGAGGCGCGCCTCATTTCGAGCGAACCAGATGCTGAAGCGAGCCCAGATTCATGCGGGCAGCGCAGGCACAGAGGCTTCGCGGAACGGCCCGCCCACAAACGGTGAGCAGGAGCGGAGCTGGTCTTGGTGCGCATCCACGGGTGGAATGCGCAGGGCTTCCAGCAGTGCCTCCCGCCGGGTGCGCTCGTTCCGGCTTTCCAGCAGCCGCTGCCGCCACTCCAGCAGTGGTGCCGGGTGTAGGCGGCCCTGCTGCAGCCAGCGCTCGATGTTTGCCAGCGCCCACTCCCAAGCTTCAGGGCGGGCTTCCAGCACATCGGCAATGCCACGCCAGCGCACCAGCGGGTCGCTGCGGAAGCAATGGAAGTCTTCGGCGTTCATGGGGAGTGCGGAGGTGTCCGTGATGACCGTCAAGTCACTGCCGTGGATGCAAGATAAGAGAAAAAGAGGCGGAGGCAAGGCCACGTCTCCGGGGCATGTCGAAGGCGCGTTGACAGTGGTTTGTCTAAAGGGGGAAACGGGATGGGGACGTTCTTCGCCCTTCGCTACTCTACGGAGGACACAAGCTACGAAGGGCACATTGAGCTTGGTTTTGGCAAGGGAATGACTGAGTTTAGAGCTTGGGAAGCGGTTATTTTGTGAAGTATTTGCACCCTGACTCCAGCTTTCTGCATTTTACCAAGCATCTTTTTAGATTTTAAGCGGCAATAGAAGCAATATATTCAGAGTAGTTCTTGGTTAGAAAGGCCTTGAGCGAATTCGGGATACGAGCCCGGTTGCCAATAATCGTCATTCCATTTGCAGCAGAAAACGTCACATTCATGGGGGGGATTTTCTTTGACTTCTTGAAGTGTTTTTTGGCGCTTGCTCGAACTGAACAACAGAATTCGACAAGGAACCAAAAAACATATTTCCCTCGGGTAAAGCTACGATATGCGCCGCCCTTGCGGAACTCGGCTTCCAGTGGCGCAACATCCACTGACGAATCGTGCACGACTTTGCATTGCTCGTGAATATAACTTACGGCATTCACTTTGCCTTTCGGATTTGGTTTTGATAACACATACCCCTCCGAGAAGGAATAAAGGTCCTTCATGGCAATGTCGTTTAATGTTGCCTGTTTACCACACCTCCGCCAATGTAATATCCAAGCCATTGTAGGAACCATCGAAGTAAGAAATTTTTCAAACTCCGATTCAAAAAGATCACAGACAGTATCTAGCTCCCCGTGATCAAGGGTGCCCAGGCCGCATATCTCAGTAAGTACTCGTCGACACGCGCCTCTTTTAACCAAATCGTTTTCAATTGAATAATTGTCAGTAACGTAAATGTTATCGCCTGTTGTCAATGACTCAGGAATGAGGCTAGAAAGATCTCGATCTACAAAGAAGCATACTCTTTGTTTCTGGAAGCGCTTCCAGTCCATGTCCGCGTGAACTCGGTAAACCTGATCTCGATTTCCAGCAGGCCAAAGTTCGACCTCCCAATCTTCGGGGAGACAATGGTCGATAAAACCCCGGTAAAAGCAGGGATCGTCTTTCCCCTCAACGAAACCGTAAACTACTTTCGCCGTCGCTGAGTATCGTGATAGAAACTCATGATAACTTGCAATTTTCGCACTAAGCGCTGCTGCATGGATGTGAAGCATTGTCATTGCCGGATACTATTAAGCGATGAACTCCCCAAGTCCGTGGGCGTAACGTTTCAACTCGTTGTCATAAATAAATGGAGAGTGCGTTACAGCAACAAGGCCGCTGCAAAAATCTCCGTTTCGGATATCCATAAGAAACCTTCGCTGCCAAGGAACTGAGAGCGAAAGTTCGGGCTCATCGATTAAAACAAAGTAACTAGTGCCTCCGGAAAGATAGAGGTGACTAAAAAGGGAAACAATTTGCTTCTCGCCTGATGAAAGATGGTGCAGTTCAATGGCCCCAGCCTTTGTATGAAATCCCTTCGGAAGTATCGAAAACTTGAAATTGGTAGTGTCGTATTTGAATTCTTTATCCACCATATATTCACTGCAGACTAAACAGAATTTTGTTATTTGAGCCTCCTTCTTTTCCATTTCCTTCTGGAATGCCATCAACTTAGAAAAGTAGTGGCATATAACTTGTGTATGCTCGCCTTGCTTGTCGACTGCTTTGGTTTTTACTTGAGTGATGATTTCTCGAAGGTGCTGCTTGTTGTCAGAAGATAGAATATGCTCCTGAATTCGGTTAAGTATGCTGTCTATAGTTTGATCGGATACTCCTTTAATGATGCTTATATCAATGTTAGCGTATTGTCGCTCAACAATGTCACCAAGGTAGCCAAACGTGAGATTATTGAGGCTTTCGCGGGCGAATGAGGTTAGGCGCTCTAGAGTTCGCTCAATATCGGTTGCCACATCCTTCATGCCGAACTCGATCAGTTCCACAAAGGTGTCATCTCCTCGCCGAGTGTTAAGCAATTCACGACGCCCCCTTAGATCTCGATCATCTATACCCTTGAAGATCAAATTTAACTCTTGTTCGATACGACGATAGGTAGGCAGATAAAGCAGTTGCGATTTTAGTGAACGCCGTATTCCTTCAAGCGCCTTTCGTAGGGATTCTGCATCTTTGCCCGTCTCTGGGTCAAAAAGCTCCATTTCATTCATCAAATGATGAAGAGGAACACCGTATTCTGCGCAAATCCTTTCAATCTCTGGTGAGAAGAGACGCCCTTCTTTTTGCTCCATGAGAGACATGATGCGACTTCTCACATTTATCGGTAACCGGCGAAGAAGCTGGTGGTCAATCCTCTTCAACGGCTTGTCGAAATCCGCGTATTTTAATACGTGCCTCTTGTTGCCAATTGTCATCGCAACTTCTTCAAACTGGTAGCGTGCGATAGAACTCCACTGTCCGGATAGTAAATAGTAAAAGAGATGAAGAATAGTGGTTTTGCCTGCACCATTCTCCCCAACCAGTATAAGCGTGTTATCTTCCAGACGTAAGTCTACATTTTTATACCCATGGAGCTTGGTGATTTCGAACCTTGTAATACTTGTCATATAGTTAATAGGCGAAAATTAAAGAGAGGGATCAGATTTGCTGGCGACATACACGAACCGGCTGAAGCCGATCCACCCCGCGGCAGTGTTTGTCCAAGAGCCACAGTTTGGCGTCTAAGCCGAGGTCGGCGGAAGAGGTTGCAGTGGGATCGCTAGTTGCTTTTCTTGCCATGTCGTGACATTTCCTAAAGATATGTGCTCATCAAAGCGGAAGGTCCTAGGAATGGCAAGGGAATCACAACTGAAAGGATGAGACAGGAAGCTGGGGCGCGTGGCGGCACGGGTTGCAGACGCTGCTGGTGGGCGCTGCGTGAGTCAATAGCGCTGGGTTTGCTTCCAAGCGGGTTGTGCCGGAACCTAGGGTCGCCTCGCTGAGGCTCGGCTGACCCTAGGCTCAAATCCGCAGCCCCTTTGGGGCTGGTGTGCGGCGGAGCGAGGTGAGCGGGGGGCATGCTTGGCCTTGCAAGTGGCGTGGGGTGAGGTAGCTGATCTGCCCCCATGCTTACCATTCGCGACGTCACCAAGACTTTCAATGCCCGCACGCTGTTCAGCGCGGCATCCATGACCATCAACTATGGAGAGCGCGTGGCGCTGGTGGGGCCGAATGGGGCGGGCAAGTCGACGCTGTTTTCGCTGATCCTCAAAACTGATGTGCCGGATGCGGGTGAGGTGATCCGGGATGAGTGGACGACGGTGGGATTTCTGCCGCAGGAGAGTGAGCCGATTGGCAATGAGACGGTGCTGGAGGTGGCGACGGGGAAGGCGGGGGAGATTGAGGCGCTGGAGAAGATTTTGCGCGATTTTGAGGCTGTGGGTGATGTTTCGAGCCCGGAGTATTTTGAGGCGCATGCGAAGCATGATGCGCTGCAGGACCCGCAGACGGAGGCGAAGGCGAAGCGCATCCTGAAGGGACTGGGCTACAAGGAGGAGGATTTCTCGAGGCCGGCGCGTGAGTTCAGCGGTGGCTGGGTGATGCGTGCGCATATGACGCGGCTGCTGGTGATGGAGCCGGATCTGCTGCTGCTGGATGAGCCGACGAACCATCTGGACCTGCTGTCGCTGATGTGGTTCCGGAATTACCTCAAAAATTATCCGGGGGCGCTGCTGATCATCTCGCATGACCGTGACTTCATGGATGAGCTGGTGCAGCAGGTGTATGAGATCGAGGAGGGCAAGCTGCAGTCCTACCAGGGGAACTACAGTGACTACCTGAAGCAGCGCGAGGAGAACTACGAGCGCGCGATGCAGTCGTACAAGAACCAGCAGAAGGAGATCGAGCAGATCCAGGATTTCATTGATCGGTTCCGGTCGGTGGCGTCGAAGGCGTCCCAGGCGCAGAGCCGTGAGAAGCAGCTGGCGAAGATGGAGAAGCTGGACAAGCCGCGGCCGCTGCGGAAGGGCTTCCGCTTTAATTTCCCGCAGCCGCAGCGGAGCGGGCAGCGGCTGATCGCGCTGACGGACATTCATCAGGCGTATGGGACGAAGCAGGTGTACAAGGGCCTGGACCTGGAAGTGGAGCGTGGGGAGCGGACGGTGCTGGTGGGGCCGAACGGATCTGGGAAATCAACGCTGATCAAGATTCTGGCGGGCGAGGTGCCGTTTCAGAAGGGTGAGCGCAAGCTGGGGACGAATGTGAAGCTGGGGTATTTCTCGCAGCACCGGGCGGATACTTTGGACCCGGACTGCAGTGTGCTGGAGGAGCTGAAGCGTGTGGCGCCGGAGCTGCGTGAGGATGAGGCGCGGAGCATTCTGGGGTCGTTCCTGTTCAAGCGTGAGGACGTGCACAAGAAGTGCCGGGTGCTGAGCGGTGGTGAGAAGAGCCGCGTCAATTTGGTGAAGTTCTTGGTGGATCCGCCGAACCTGCTGCTGATGGACGAGCCGACGACGCACTTGGATATTTGGGCGATCGAGGGGCTGATTTTGGCGCTGCAGAAGTTTGAGGGGACGCTGGTTTTCATCAGCCATGACGTGCATTTCATCCGGTCGCTGGGGACGAAGGTGCTGCACATCGTGGATGGGAAGGTGACGGCGTATGCGGGGGACTATGATTATTACCTGCAGAAGACGGGCGCGGAGGAGAATGCGCGTGCGGCGGTGGTGGCGGGGTAGGGTTGGAATGACGAATGAAGAATGACGAATGACGGAGGCTGAGGTGGCCGCAAAAAGGCGCAAAAAAGGATTCTGTTTATCCGGAACCGCCTATAGGCGGCGGGACTGCACGATGGGCGCTGGGTTTGCGAGGTCGTGGAGGAAGGAATGTGTGCAGCGGGGCTCTTTGTAGACGCTGCTGGTAAGCGTGGGGTGTGGCGGAGTGCTGGGTTTGCTTTCCGGTGGGTGCGGGCTTACCCAGGGAAGCACTCGCTAAAGCTCGGCATCCCTGGGCTGAAATACGGAAGGCCTTTGGCCTTCAAGAACAGAATCCAACTGCGTGATGAGCAGTGGTGATGATGTGTGCGACGCGACTGGCCAGATGGTGCGCTCAATGGATAGGTGGTGGGCGTGAACTGATACGGCCTGCGGAAAGCGGTAGCTGCGCTTCCTTCTTCGCTAAAGCTACGAAGCACCTGAACTCAAGGCGGGTAGATTGTGGAGCGGAGTGTAACAGGGGGAGCCGTTTGCACGAACTGCGCCTCCCAGATTCCGGCTAAAGCCGGTACTACAAAACGTGCGCTGGCTGGTGTCAGATCAGGGGCGATGCGGAGCTCCAGGAACGGGCTAAAGCCAGTCCAAATGGGGAAGGCCTAGCTTTGAGTGTTTTTGACACGCTCGGGGACGGGCCCATTCTTCGCACTGCGTGCTTCGAAGGACACGCGGGCTGTCTGCTGACTGCAGGGAACCGCACTCGGAGAGTGCGGACTACTTCACGCTGGGTGGGCGGGAGCGTGATGAGCGGATGAGCGGATTCCGGACCAGTTGCGGCGCAACTGGACTACTTTGGGAGGGCGGGGACGAGGAGTTTGGCGCGGTCGGCGGCGTCGCGGTCTTTGGGGCGGAAGCGGAGGAGCTCGCGGGCGGCGGCGGGGGAGCCCTGCTGCTTGAGGGAGGCGAGGTAGTCGTCGAAGGACTGGCGCTCGAAGGGGGAGAGGGGGCGGGTGGAGGCGGTGGCGAGGAGCCAGCGAGCCCAGGTGACGGCGGTTTCTTCGCCTTTGGCGGGCGTTTTGGGAATGGCGGCGACGGCGGCTTCGTAGTCCTCCAAGGACAATTCTTCCATGTTGCCTGCCGGGGTGAGGCGAAGGCGGGCGAGGCCTTCGGCGAGCTGCAGGAACCACTCGGGCAAGGCGGTGCCTTTGGGGGGCATGGCGGCGCTGAAGAAGCCGTGGCCGGCGACGCGGAAGAGGACGCTGCTGCCGTCATCTGAAACGCGGGCGACGACGATGCCTTCTTCGTCATCGCTAGTGCGGGGGGTATCGCGGATGCCGGGGGTGAGGCAGTCTCCGGTGCGGAGCTCCCAGACGCGGAGTTCGCCTTCATCGGTCACGGTGACGAGGCGCTGATCATCGGGACTGAGGGCGAGCACCGGCACATAGGAGTGGTGCTGCATGGTGACGATGTTTTGGCGGGTGGCGATGTCCCAGACGCGCACGGCGCGATCGCGGCCGGAGGTGATGAGGAGTTTTTCATCCTGGCTCAGGGTGACGGCACCGACGGCCGGCGGATGGTGGAAGGGCTTGCCGAGGGGCTTGAGCGTTTTGGCGTCGTAGATGAAGACCGTGCCGTCTGGATCTGCGGCGGCGTACATGGTCTTTTTGCGGTTGGCGCCGCCGGCTTCGGAGTAGCGGAGCTGCTCGGGCGAATTGTCCGGGCCTTTGATGCGGGTGATGAGATTTTTGTCGAGGACATCGACGAATTTGCGCCCGGACATGCGCTCATGAACGTCCCAAGCCTGAACGAAGGAATTGCCCCCGGGCGCCATCACGAGCAGGGAGCCGTCGCGGGTGAATTTGGCGTCCTTGACGGTGTGATCGATGTGGGAGGAGAGGAGGGCTCCGGTTTGAACGTCGAAGACGCTGACATCGCCATGTCTTGAGACGGTGGTGATGAGGCTGGTGTCTGTGGCAGGCATGGCCTTGATGATTTCGCCGTCATGCTTGCGGATGGGGAAGCGGAGCTGGCCATTGCTGAGATTCCAGACGTGGACGTAACCGCCGCCGTCGCCGACGACGACGGACTGGCCATCGGCGCTGAAGGCGAGAGAAGTCACGGAGGATGGATGCACCAGAGGTGGCAGGACCTCGCCCGTATTGCGGAAGCTGCCGACAAAGACTTCGCCTTTGCTCATGCCGAGGGCGACCAACTCCTGCACGGGCTCGATGGCGACATGGAGGAGTCCTTTGTCCACCTCGATGGGATCGCCGACGGCCTTGCCGAGGCGGAGATCCCAGGTGGTGGCGGCGCCATCGGGACCTTTGGGGTCGATGAGGCTGCCGCTGAAGATGGAGGCGGCGAAGACGCCGTCGTTGTCCACGGCGATCTCGCCGACGGCGCCTTTTTGCTGCATGACGACGGCGGGGTCCTGCGGCTGGCGGAGATCCCAGAGGTGGATGGAGCCCATGTCGGCGGGATCGACTTCGCTGCCGGCGAGGAGCTTGGTTCCATTGCCGGAGAAGGCGATGCAGGTGACGAGGCTGGGCAGGCGGGGCTGGAGAGTGCGGCGCTTGCCGTCTTTGAGGGTCCAGAGCTCGACGTTGCCATCGTCGCGTGCAACGACGACCTGCTGGCCGTCTGGGGTGACATCGAGGCAGGTGATTTCCATGCCGGGCGGGACGGGGTGATCGGTGCGCTCCCCGGTTTTCATGTCCCAGATGGAGATGATTTCACGGCGGGGTGCGCGCACGGCTACCTGGCCAGGGGTGGCCTTGGGCTTGATGAAGGCGGCGGCGATGACCTTGTTTGTCTCACGACTGACGGCCACCTTGGCGGCTTCCACGGTTCCTTCGGGCAGGGCCAGCGGGGCGGTGTCTGGACGAATGAGGTGAACGTTTGCCAGGAGCGAGAGGAGATTGGTGGAGGAAAGCTCGTTCGTGGGATCGGTGCGCAAGGAGCGCGTGAGATAGGCGACGGCGTCGTTGTACTGACCGCGCTCGGTGAACTGGCGGGCCATCTGCTCGTCGGAGCGGCTGAAGGATTTTTTGAGGTTTTCGCGGCCGAGCTCGGCTTCGATGCGGTTGCGCTCCGCTTTGAAGTACAAGGCGGTGCTGGTGATGCCACCGATGAGGACGGCGAGGGAGATGGCGATGGCGGCGGCGACGCCGACACGGTGACGGCGAACGAACCGGGCGATGAGATAACTTCTGCTGGGCGGACGCGCGGTGATGGGCTCGAAGCTGAGGTAGCGCGTGATGTCGTCTGCGAGATCGTCGGCGCTGCCGTAGCGGCGGTTGGGGTCGCGTTCGAGGGCCTTGAGGGCGATCCAGTCGAGGTCTCCCTGGACGGAGGGCTCGATGGTGGAGGGCTTGGGGGGATCTTTCTCCGCGAGATCGCGCAGGAGCACGTGGATGGGCTTTGCGGCGATGTCCGAAGGGGTGATGAGGGCGCGGCCGCAAACGAGCTCGAAGAAGACGCCGCCGAGGGCATAGACGTCTGAGCGGGTATCGACATGCGAGCTGCCGTTTTCGATCTGCTCCGGGCTGATGTAGCCGGGGGTGCCGACGAGTTGATCGACACCGGTGGCGATGGTGTGGCCGGAGCCTTCGCCTTCGAGAACCTTGGCGATGCCGAAGTCGATGACTTTGGGGACGGCCTTGCCGGCTTCGTCCATGACCATGATGTTGCCGGGCTTGATGTCGCGATGGATAATGCCTTTTTGATGGGCGTGATTCACGGCGCGGCAGACCGGAATGAAGAGGGCGAGGCGCTGGCGCAGATTGAGATCGTTCTGCTTGCAGTAGCTGGTGATGGAGCGGCCTTTGACCATCTCCATGACGAAGAAGGGAGCGCCGATGTCTGTCTCGCCCGCGTCCAGAATGCGGGCGATGTTTGGGTGCTCCATGATGGCGAGCGTGCGCTGCTCAATGGCGAAGCGGCCGAGGATGTCTGAGGAGGTGACGCCGGCCTTGACGATCTTGATGGCGACGATGCGGTGGATGGGCTTCACCTGCTCGGCACGATAGACGACGCCGAAGCCGCCTTCGCCCAGTTTGTCGAGCAAACGGTAGCGATCGCCGATCCAGCCGTCATTGCCGGTGAGGGACTCCATGTGGGAGCGCGGCCTGGACGTGGTGCCCATGGAGGCCATGGAACCCGCGGTGGCGGCAGGGAGGCCGCCGTGGCTGGGCATGGTGGACGCGCCGGGTAGGGTGGCGGCACCGGGCAGTGTACCCGGTTTGCCGGTGTGGATGGCAATGGTCTGATCCTCCGGACCGAGCGTGATGCTGCCGGTGTCCAAGGGGGCCGAAAACTTTTGATTCGATCCGCTGCCCATCGTGGCCGCTGGCAGGCTGCGGCTGGGATTGGGGATGGCGATGGTCTGGTCTTCGGGGCCCAGGGTGATATTGCCGGTGGGTGGCTCGGGAACGGGAGGCCTGGGTGTGACCGGCGGGGTCACTGGCTTGAGATTGGGAATCGCGATGGTCATGTCCTCCGGGCCCAGAGTGATCATTCCTGTCGGTGCCTCAGCGGGTGGCATGAACTTCGCATCCTCGTTTGAGGAGGAGGGTGGAGCTGGCTTGGCCGGATCAGGGTTCACGAGTGGAGAGGAAATACGGGGGCAATGTTTCAGAGAACGACGATACGGGCAAGCCTTGTGATGCCAGCAAGGCAGAAATCATTCTCACTTGAACTGGCGCAGGCGCAGGCTGTTGAGAATCACTGACACGCTGCTCAAGGACATGGCGACACTGGCGATCATGGGATTGAGCAGCCAGCCGGTGAAGGGATAGAGGATACCAGCGGCGAGGGGGATGCCGAGGCCGTTGTATAGAAACGCGAACATGAGGTTCTGGCGGATGACCTTCATGGTGGCGTGGCTGAGGGCGAAGGCCTGATGGAGGGCGCGGAGGTCTCCCTTCACCAGTGTGACGCCGGCGCTTTGAATGGCGACTTCGGTGCCGCTGCCCATGGCGATGCCGACATCGGCGGCGGCCAGGGCGGGAGCGTCATTGATGCCGTCTCCGGCGAAGGCGACATGGCGGTCCTTGCCGCGTGCCTGATAGACGTGGAGCAGTTTTTCCTTGGGCGAGACCTCGGCGGCGACTTCGTCGATGTTCAGATCTTTGGCGACGCGCTGCGCGGTGGCGAGGGCGTCTCCGGTGATCATCTGCAATTTCAAATTGAGCGCGTGCAGCGCCGCGATGGCTGCCGGGGCGGAGTCTTTGATCTTGTCCTTGATGGCGATGAGGCCGAGGGGCTTCTCGTTGAGCACGACGACCACGACGGTGCAGCCTTCCTCCTGCATTTTCACCGATTGGGCATGGCATTCGGCACTGACGAAGACGCCGTTCTTTTTCAAGAAGGACTCCTGACCGATGAAGACTTCGCTGTCACCGACATTTCCCAGCACGCCGCCACCGGTGACTGACTGGAAATCGGTGACAGCAGCGATGGGGATGTTGCGTTCCTTCGCGGCGTTGACGATGGCGGTGGCGAGGGGGTGCTCGCTCATGGATTCGACGGCGGCGGCGCAGGCAAGGAGATCGCGGGCGGAGAGACCGGGGAGTGGGAAGACTTCTGTGACTGAGGGTTTGCCCTCGGTGAGAGTGCCGGTTTTGTCGAGCATCACGATGTCGATCTCGTGCAGGCGCTCGAGTGTTTCGGCGTTCTTGATGAGCACGCCGAGTTGAGCGCCGCGACCGAGGCCGACGGTGACGGCCATGGGTGTGGCGAGGCCGAGGGCGCAGGGGCAGGCGATGATGAGGACTGCGACGGCATTCACCACGGCAAAGGCAAAGGAGGGCTGGGGGCCGAACTGCCACCAAAGGAGGAAGGTGAGGACTGCCACGCCGACGACTGCGGGAACGAACCAGGAGGAGACGCGGTCTGCGAGACGCTGCACGGGCGCACGACTGGACTGCGCCTTGGCGGTCATTTCCACGATCTGACTCAGGAGGGTGTTTGCGCCGACGCGATCCGCACGCATGAGGAAGGTGCCGCTGCCGTTCACCGTGCCGCCAGTGACTGCGGCGTTTGCCTCCTTTTTCTGCGGCATGGATTCGCCGGTGAGCATGGACTCATCCACGGTGGAGCTGCCTTCGGTCACGCTGCCATCGACGGGAATGCGTGAGCCGGGTTTGATGCGGAGGACATCGCCGATCTGGATGTCATCCACGGGGGTCTCGATTTCCTCGCCGTTGCGAATGAGCAGGGCGGTTTTGGGCGCGAGATTCATCAAGGCGCGAATGGCGGAGCCGGTGGCCTTGCGGGCGCGGAGTTCGAGGAGCTGGCCGATCAGCACGAGGACGGTGATGACGGCGGCGCTTTCAAAGTAGAGCACCATGCCGCCGTGGGTGGCACTGTGGGGAAGCAGGTTCGGCAGCGCCAAGGCCACGGTGCTATAAAGCCATGCGGCGAGCACGCCGAGGCCGATGAGCGTGAACATGTTGAAGCGCAGGGTGCGCAGCGAACTGGCAAAACGCACCAGCAGCGGCCAGCCGACCCAGAAGACGACGGGCGTGGCCCAGACGAACTGCATCCAGCCGGAGGCTTCGTGGGGGATGTCGCGGATGAACGGGAGGTCCATGCCCATGGAAAGCAGGACGACCGGGGCGGTCATGGCGGTGCTCCAGCGGACGCGCCACCAGAGGTCGTTGACTTCATCGTCACCGCCATCGCCACAGCATTCGGGCTCGTTGCGATGGGCGAGCGGATTTTTTTCCAGAGCCATGCCGCACATCGGACAAGCACCCGGTTTGTCGGAACGGACGCCCTCGCACATGGGGCAAATGTAGGCGGCGGGAGGCAGGGTTTCCTTCACGGCCGCAGCGGCGGGCTGCGCCTCGTGCGAGGAGCAGTGCGGGCAGGGTGTGGGTGCGTTGGGAAGCATCGCGGTGGTAAGGTAGCCGCACAAAGAACGCCATCACCAGCCGATTTTTGGCGAAAGGTGCTCATGCCCGGGGTTTGCGGGTGTGGGGAGAGCGTGGGGGATATGGTGTGACAGGAGGTGCTGGGTGGCGCGTCCGGAACCGGCTAAAGCCGGGACTACAATACGTACGCTGCGGACTGCGGTGCGTGTGGTGCGTGCGGCAGATTTGGCGGGACGCCGCTTTGGGTGGCTGGATGGAGGGTTGAGGACGGAGGCCATTTAATAGCCTGCGAAAGCGGTAGCTACGATGCAGGCTTGCGCCTTGCATCTGCGCGACCGCACTCCAAAAGCTGGCGCGTGGCCTTGTGCAGCTAATCTCCCAAACGGACGATGAATGGTCTTTGATGGGCTGAGGGTCGTTCAACCTTGGCGTCAGCCTTTGGTGATGCACTCGTCGAGATTGAGGATGGCGCTGGCGACGGCGTACCAAGCGGCGAATTCGGCGGGGGGGAGGTTTTTGGGGAGTTCGACGCCGGAGCTGAGTTCCTGGGTGGCTTTGGGGTCTGTTTTGGCGGTTTCGAACTGGGTTTCCCAGAGGGTTTTGAGGACGGTGAGTTCACGCGGTTGCGGTGCGCGCGCGAGGGCGAGGCGGAAGGCGTGCTGGAGGCGGGAGTCGAGGTCGGTGCTGGAGGATTCGGCGATGATGCGTTTGGCGAAGGCGCGGGTGGCACCGACGTAAACGGGATCGTTGAGGAGGGTGAGGGCCTGGAGGGGGGTGTTGCTGCGGGAGCGGCGGACGACGCAGGCCATGCGGGCGCTGGCGTCGAAATTCATGAAGCTGGGATAGGGTGAGCCGCGCTTGAGCACGACGTAGAGACCGCGGCGGTACTGCTCGGCTCCGGGGCTGACGACGTAGTTGTACTGCTGGCCGCCGACTTTCTGCCAGAGGCCGTCGGGCTGGGGCGGGCGAATAGGGGTGCCGCCTTGCTTGAGATTGAGGAGGCCGGAGATGGCGAGGGCGTTGTCGCGGATGGCTTCGGCGTCGAGGCGGAAGCGGGGGCCGTGCCAGAGGAGGGAGTTTGAGGGGTCGATGGAGGAGGCGGAGGGATTTATGATTTTTGATTTATGATTTATGATTTCCGGAGACGGAGACTGGGTGGCCAGAGCGTGGATGGAGCTGGTCTGTTGGTAGGTGGCGCTTGTGACGATCTTCTTGAGGAGGTGCTTCATGTTCCAGCGGCTGTCGATGAACTCGGTGGCGAGCCAGTCGAGGAGTTCGGGGTGGCTTGGAACGGCGCCTTTAATGCCGAAGTCTTCTAGGGTGGAGACGATGCCAGTGCCGAAGAGTTCGGCCCACCAGCGGTTGACGGTGACGCGGGCGACGAGGGGATTGTCGCGGCTGGCGAGCCATTTGCCGAGAGTGATGCGGTTGGGCGGGCCGCTGAGTTTGATGTTGAAGATGGCCGGGACGGAGGCGGTGACGGGATCGGCGGGATCGGTGTAAACGCCGCGTTTGAAAATGGTGCTCATGCGCGGCTGGGAGAGTTCGCGCATGACCTCGGTGGTGGGAGCGGCGAGGGCGGTGATCTGCTTTTGCAGGGCGATCTTTTGTTTTTCGAGTTTGGCGAGTGCGGGGTCTTTGGAGAGTGGTGCGGGGGCGGCTTTGCCTTTGCGGCCCTTTTGAACGACTGGCGCGGGCTCTTCGACTTCGGGGAGGCAGGCGGCGACACTGCCTGCGATGCTGGAAATGCGCAGGCAGCCGATGACGAGGCCATTGCCGAAATTTTGCGCCATGCGGATGCTGAGCTTGGTGCCAGGGGTGATGGCCACGGGCTGCTGGAGTTCAAAGGCGGCCCAGTGCGGTTCGTGGAAGCGCTGGCCGATGGCCCAAGCGCTTTTGCCGGTCTTGGTGACGAGGCTGGTGACATCGTAACCTTTCTGCGAGTAGTCGGCGTAGGCGGTCTTGAAGGTCAGCGGCTGCGTTTTTCCATCGGGCGTGGTGAGGGTGCAGTCGAAGGAGTGGAGGACGAAATTGGGGCGATTGACCCCTCCCCTGCCCGGCCCCTCTCCGGGTATGGAGGCGTGGGTGAGGGTTTCGAGCATGAGGCCGCTGAGCTCGCCGGCGGTGAGGTCAGTTTCGAAGGTGTAGGTGTCTTTGTCGGGGGCGGGGCCGGTGAGCAGGACGCTGCCGTCGGGCTGGAGTTCGGATTCGGCATCGCTCTCGGTGATGAAGGCGGTAGGCTTGAGGGCTTTGAGGGCATTTGATGAGGCGTTTTTGTCGACAGGTTTGCCGGTGCTGGCGACCTGCTTTTGATAAGCGGCGAGCTGAGCATTCAAGGTCTTCATCTGCGCGGCGAGCTGTGCGCGCTGCGCATCGCCGCCGGGGTCGCTGATTTTGAACGGCGAGCCTTTGAACTGAATGGAGCCAGGTGTGGTGGGATTGGTGCGTTCAGCTTCTTTCTCGGTGTTGTTGTAGTAGGCGAGGAGCGAGTAGTAGTCGCGCTGGGAGAAGGGATCGTATTTGTGATTGTGGCACTGGGCGCATTCGAGCGTGGTGCCGAGCCAGACGGCGCCTGTGGTGTTGACGCGGTCGATGACTTGGTTGATGCGGCTTTCTTCGGGCTCGGTGCCGGCTTCGACGTTGGTGGGAGTGCAGCGGTGAAAGCCGGTGGCGATGATTTGTGAGGGCGTGGCGTTGGGGAGGAGATCGCCGGCGATTTGTTCGAGGGTGAACTGATCGAAGGGCATGTTGGCATTGAGGGCGTTCACGACCCAATCACGCCAGGCCCAGACTTCGCGCAGGTCATCGCGCTGGAAGCCGTGGGAGTCGGCATAGCGGGCGAGATCGAGCCAGGGGCGGGCCCAGCGGACGCCGAACTGATCGGAGGCGAGGAGGCGATCGGCTAGATGCTCGATACTAGATTCTGGATGCTGGATGTACTCCTGAGTGAAGGTGGCGACTTCGTCAGGGGTGGGTGGGAGGCCGGTGAGGTCGAGGGAGAGGCGGCGGATGAGGGTTTCGGGAGAGGCGGGGGGCGAGGGAGTGAGGTTGCTGGCTTCGAGTTTGGCGAGGATGAAGCGGTCGATTTCGTTCTTGGGCCATGCCTGGTTTTTGACGGCGGGCAAGGCGGAGCGCTGGGGCGGGATGTAGCTCCAGTGTTTGAGGGTTTCGAGTTTGTTGGGCCAGTGGGCACCGGCGGTGATCCAGTCGCGGAGGTGGGAGATTTCGGCGGCGGTGAGGCGGTCGCCGCGTTTGGGCATGGCGTCTTTGTCTTCCTTGGGCAGGGCGACGCGGCGGAGGAGATCGGAGCCGATTTTGAGGTGTTGCGGAGAAGCGGTGTCGAGGCGGAGATCGGCTTTGTGGTGTTCGGGGCCGTGGCATTCGAAGCAGGCGCGCTGGAGGACGGGATAGACGTCCTTGGAGAAGTCGGTGCCTGCGGCGTGAAGGGTGGCTGTGGTGAGCAGCGCGATGAAGGCGGGACGGAGCATGCTGCTGTATGAACGAGGCGCGGGGGGCGGACTTTCGGGATCTGTAGAGGCGGGAGCGTGTGCTACAGCAAGAGTGCGCAGGATGAATCGTCAATCTGCGGCGCTCAGGAGTTCTGCGGGCGTGAGTGATTGACGATTGTCGAACAATCGATTGTTGATTTTTGAAGTATCGATCACGGCCTAATGAGAGCGTGTTTGGCGTGATGCATCCTCAGGTGAAAAGCATGGCATGCTGGAATGCCATTCCGTGATGGGTGGTTATCGGAGGCTGGGGTGGCATTGGAACGTCGTCAGACAGCGGAGCCAATCTGCGGCGGCACTGGTTGCAGACGCTGCTGGTGAGCTCTGGGTGCGGTGAAGTGCTGGGTTTGCTTCCCGGGTGGTTTTGGCACTACCCAGGGTCGCCTCGCTGAGGCTCGGCTGACCCTGGGCTGTAATCCGCAGCTCCGTTGGAGCTGGTGTAATGCGGAGCGAAGTGTGGGAAGATGCGTTAGTCAGACAAGGAAGCCAGTGTGCAGGGCACGATGCGCTTTGATCGCCTGAAGCTGGGCATTATGGCGTGGCACTGATACGAATGCGACAGCGTCTGGGAAACGAAGCACAGCGGGTATGTGTGCGGTAAAGTTGGGCGCGAAGTCGCTTTCGCAAACTGGAGGGCGGGTTAAGGACGAAGCGCATTCTTTACCCCGCGAAAGCGGTGGCTCCGATGCAGGCTTGCGCCTTGCATCTGCGCGACCGCATTGATTCGCTGCGCTCACCCTTCGGGCAGCCTGCGGCTGTCTACCTCCGCTTCGCTTCGGTTCCAAAAAGCTGGCACGGGCGCTGGCGGCTCAGTGTTCACTGCACACGATGCATATCATTAAACGAATGCTGTTCATGTCACCCAGATACCGTTTCTCGATGGTTCTACTACAAGAGGCGGCGGGCGTTGCGGAGGCCGTCGGCGGTGACGACGGCTTGATTGCGGGCAGCGACCATGAAGTCGAGATAGTTTTGCCACTGCATGGGGCGCAGGGAGGCGAGGCCCATGCTGCGGCGGCTGTAGCCGTAGTCGGCGATTTCCCAGCCGAAGTCGGAATGGCGGTTGCAGTAGTCGGTGCGGTGAATCCAGGCGCCGAATTCGTCTTTGCGCCAGACTTCGGGGTCATTGCCGGGAATGACCTGGGCGAGACTCCAGACGCTACGGACGACTTCGAGGTCGTAGCCTTCGGCGCTGTGGCTGGAATGGGGTTCGGACATGGAGAATGGAGAACCGACGGACTGGAGGGCCGCCTTACTGAGATACTGATTTACACCGCAGAGGCTGGAACGCCGCAGAGATTATCCTGAAGGGAACTGAGGTGCATGGTGTTATTCAGCGATTCGTTGCTTACTTCAATTCGATGTTGTCGATGAGACGTGTGGTGCCGAAGTAGACGGCGACGGCAATGACGACGAGCTCGGTGGTGGCGGAGACGGGCTGGAGAGTCGTGGCATCCACGGCGGCCACGTAATCGATGCGACTGGTGGGGGCTTTTTCCTGGATGGTCTGGGTGATGAGGCGCTCCAGAGCTGCGGGTTCACGCTCGCCGTTTTTCCAGGCATCACGGGCGGCCACGAGCGCGGTGCGGAGTGCGGGGGCTTGTGCGCGTTCTTCGGGGCTGAGATAGCGATTGCGACTGCTCATGGCGAGGCCGTCTGCTTCACGCACGGTGTCGATGGCATGCAGCACGACATTGAAATCGAGGTCGCGCACGAGGCGGCGGATGATGGCGAACTGCTGGTAGTCTTTTTTTCCGAAGACGGCGTCGTCACACTGAACGAGGTTGAAGAGCTTGGCGACGATGGTGCAGACGCCTTCGAAATGGCCCGGGCGGCTGGCACCGCAGAGGCGCTGCGAGAGGCTGGTCTCGTAGAGGGCGATGCTGCGATCTGCGGGATACAGTTCATCGGCCTTGGGTGCGAAGATCATGTCCGCGCCGTTGTCACGGCAGATGCTGAGGTCCTCGATGAGGGTGCGCGGGTATTTGCTAAAGTCTTCGCCGGGACCGAACTGGAGAGGATTGACGAAGATGCTGACGGCGACATTGCCGTTCTGGCCGGCGATCTCGCGTGCGGCGCGGATGAGCGCGGCGTGGCCATCATGCAAAGCGCCCATAGTGGGCACAAAGACGCAGCGGGCGCCTTTGTTGATGGTGCTCCAGGAACGAAGCTGGCGGATGTTGTTGATGACATTCATGATTTTAAGTCTCTGGATTCAAATACGGCGTAGCCCAGGGTAAAGAGCGTAACGTTTACGGCGAAGATGACGGCGTAGCCACGCCAGATGAGGGGCCAGTCGATGTTTTCCGCGAGGATGCGTCCCCATGAGGCCATGTGCTTGGTGACCAGCAGATGCTGGTAGTTGTCCATGAAGCCGCTGTTGCGCATGATGAAGTCCACCAGGATGTAGGTCAAAGCGCCGATGGTGGCGGCGGCGGGCTTGATGCGGAAGCAGGAGAGAAAAAACGCGATGCTGCTGACCGCCGTCATGCTGAGTCCGAGATAGAGAGAACTCAGTGCGTAGCGCTGCAAGCCGGGGCCCCAGTCGTAAAATGCGACGACGGAAACTTCGGGCACGATGGCGAAGTAACCACCGCCCCAGCCGCGGAGGATGAGGCCGAGGAGGAATGAAGTCCATGCGAAGAACTGCACGAGGAAGAACGCGTAGGCGCTGCAGGTGAGGTATTTCAGAAGCAGCAGGCGGAAGCGGCTGACAGGCCGTGCGAGCAGCAGCCGCATGTGACCATCCTCCCCTTCCTTGGCGACGATGTCGCCGGCCACGAGTGTGAGGAACAAGGCCCCGAGGAGGAAGATGGCGAAGCCCATGATGGTGCTGGCCACGGTGAGCGCGGAAAAGTAGTACTCGAAGCTCTGACCCGAACCGACGATGGCTTTCTGGATCGGCCCCATGCCGAATTTTTTGATGAGGAGCAGGATGAGGATCTCGAGTGCTATGAAGGCACCGAAGCCGATGTAGGTGCGCCGGCGTGCGAAGAGCTTCAGGAGCTCGCCATACCACTGCTGGAAGAAGAGCGTCATGATTTGGAGGAGAGGCCCATGTAGAGGTCTTCGAGGGTGCGGCGGTGCGCCTGCCAGGTGTTGACCTGCACTTTGCCATTCACGAGGGCGGTGACGAGTTCATGCGGCTCCATGTTGAGCGGGACTTCGACTATGCCGTGTTTGTCCATGGTGGCGCCGCAGCGGTCGAGAACTTCGCGGGCGAGGCCGATGTCGTTGGTGTCGAGCTGGAAGATGCGGCGGGATTTTTCCTGCGAGGGGACGGGGCCTTCGAAGACTTTTTTGCCGTCCTTGAGGATGACGCAGCGATCGCACATCTGCTCGACTTCGCCGAGGAGGTGGGAATTGAGCATGATGGTCATGCCGTGGTGCTTGCGCAGGTGGAGGATGAGCTCGCGGAACTCGCGGATGCCTTCGGGATCGAGGCCGTCGGTGGGCTCGTCGAGGAGGAGGATCTTGGGCTGGGGCAGCAGGGCCTGGGCCAAGGCGAGGCGCTGGCGCATGCCGTGGCTGTAGGTGGCGGTTTTTTGCTGGATGGCGCGAGTGAGATTGACCATCTGAACGACGCGTTTCACCTCGGCCTCATCCCACCAGCCGGAGAGGGAGCAGAGGACGCGGAGGTTTTGCCAGCCGCTGAGGTAATCGTAAAACACGGCGGCCTCATAGATGGCGCCGATTTGCTGGAGGGCTGCGCCGCGATTTTGCTGAACGCTGCGGCCGCCGATGCGGACTTCGCCGATGTCTGGCCGCACCATGCCGAGGGTGATGCCCATGATGGTGCTCTTGCCGGCGCCGTTGTGGCCGAGGAGGCCGAGGATCTCGCCTTCGCGGACTTCGAAGCCGACGTCATCCAAAGCGAGCCGCCCGGTGGGCCAGCGCTTGGTGAGGTGTCGTACTTCGAGGAGTGCCATGGGGTGAGACAGTGGCGAGATGCCGCTGCGGATGCGAGTTTTTATAGCGAATTCGGGGGAGGATTTGTGGAGTGGGGTGGCCAGTGCAATGCTGCACCCCCTATGCCATGCGCCCAGCCAGAACGACGCATGCACACGCTGACGGCCGGGGCTGCGCGCTGCCAACCGTTTCCTGTTCGGCCAGTAAAATACTGGCGCTCCCAGCAAAGAGCGCCTTCGGCGCAGAAGAAGTCGCCAAATTCGCGTTTACACCGCGGCTGCCCGACTGCATTACTCCGGCCTGTCCACGCCCCCTTTTTGCCATGCAGTTTTATTTCCCCACGACTCTCAATCTCGGCCAAGAACACAGCGAAGGCTTTCACCAGGAACTGCTGCGTGGGCTGACCCACAAGCTGAACAACCTGCTGGCGGTGATCCAGGGCTTCAGCAGCCTGATTTTGATGACGGACGATCTGGATGCGGGAGTGAGCGAAAACATGCAGCACATCCGTGAGGCATCCCTGGGTGTGACCAATCTGAGCGAGCGCATTCGCTCCGCCGGCGGCTGTGCGAAGATCACGCCGCAGTCGCTTGGTTTGAACGAGTACCTGCCGGTCATCGAAGGTGCGGTGATGGAACCGTTTCAGAAGGAGGGCGTGCAGCTTGAGGCGGATGTGCAGGCGGGACTGCCGCCGATCCTGGTGGATCCGACGAAGTTTAAGGACATCCTGACCGAGCTGCTGAAAAACGCCGCTGAAGCCGCCGCCAAGGGTGGTGGCCGCTGTGCGCTGAAGATTTGCGGCCCGGGCACGATCACCCCGGCTGAACAGCGCCGGGTGGACATTCTGGTGAGCAACACGGGATCCCAGATCGCCCCGGAGAAGATTCAGGAGGTTTTCCGTCCATTTCATGGTTCCAAGAACAGCAATCACCTCGGCCTGGGGCTGACGATTGCGGCGATGCTGAGCCATCAGATGAACATACAGCTGGGCGTGGCCTCTGAGAACAACACGACCACGTTTTGGCTGAGCTGCCCGATGGTCTAGGACCTCGGGGCTGAATGTTTTTTGAGTTTTGACGTTTAATTTAGATGCAACGGCGGCACGGCCTTCGTTGTCGTATTGAACATCCCTTTTTGGAGGTCTCTCATGAAACGATCTGTTCTGTTCGCCGCCCTGTTGCTCAGCGTGCTTCCGGCCAGCGCTGCTCCGAAGAACTACGGCACGATCACGACACGTGATGGCAGGTCATTCTACGAGTGCCGGGTGCTGCACATCTACCCGGACGGGGTGAGTTTCTCACACAAGAATGGCGCGGCTAAAATCCCCTTCGCAGAGCTTCCTGAGAGCCTGAGGAGTGAATTCCGCTACGATCCGAAGGCGGAGGCCGAATATCAGAAGGAGCAGGCTGCGCTGCGCAAAGCGGAGCAGGAGCGGCAGAAGCTGCGGGAGATCGCGATGCAGGAGCAACTGATGGAGGCGAAGATGGCGGAGGCGAGCTATCTGGCGACCGCGAGCCGTATCGCGGCGACGTCAGGTTCGGCCGGGGGCACTGCATCTCCTTCGTGGGTGGGGACGACTATCACGGGTCCGGCGGTGGGTGGGCGATCCTACAGTGGGAGCAGCTATTCGCGCTTTGGCTACCCGTATGGGTACTCGGGCAGCGGGTATTATTCCGGGTACGGCTATGGCTATGGCTACCCTTATGGCGGCTATTCGTATGGGAGCTACCCGTACTACAGCGGCTATCCTTCTGGGGGCTACTACCCGAGCTACGGCGGTTATTATGGAGGCAGCTATGGTCCCATAATCAGCGGCCAATGGAATATCGGGCACGGGATTCACATCGGGATAGGCGGCGGGGGCTTTGGCTTCGGTGGCATGCATCACCACCATTGAGAGATTTGCTTCAGTTATATGAAGCATTAAAAGCTGGCAAAAGTGGCGTTTTGGAGTCAAATCCACAACTATTATGAAAACGTTCTCACTTCTGATTGTCACGCTTCAATTGGGATTCGCGATTTGTGCGAGTGCAGGAGAGCCAACCACGATCGAAACGGCTCAAGGGAAAACGTATGAGCGTTGCAAGATCATGAAACGTGATCCGGACGGGGTGTTGTTTTCGCACAGCAAGGGCGTGGCGAAGGTGCTGTTTTCGGATCTGTCCGAACCGATGCGCCATGCGCTGGGGTATGACGCCTACAAAGCCGATGCGTATGAGAAAGAGCAGGCGGAGGCACGCAAGGCGGCGGTGCAGGCCAGACGCGAACGCGAAACCAAGATGGCCGAGGCCATGATCGCTGCGCAGGCCAAGTATGCGGCGCAACAGCCGGTGGTGTATGTGCAGCAGCCGAATGGCGGCTACATGCAGAGCCTGGCACCCGTGCTGGGGCTAGGGCAGATGGGAGCGTATTATTATGGCGGGGGCTATCATGGACATGGGATGTACCGGAATCGCGGCTGGAGCCCCAGCACTACCAACATTGGTGCAGGCAGCGGTGGCGTGTATGTGCCGCAGGGGCATGGACTTAACTTCTATGGCTCCCCCAACGTGAGCTGGAGCCCGACGCTGGGGTATACGGATCTGAACAACCATCTGCCGGTGATCTTCGGGCCGCTCGGACAATCGAGCACGCGTACGGGCGTGGTTCCGGGTGTGGGGATTCATGGAAGCACCTCGATTGGGCATCATCGTTAAGCGTTTTAAATCTTATAGCGGTCTTAACTGATGCCATCGTGATGGGCATAAAACCGAGCCCCTCACCCCAGCCCTCTCCCCGAAGTAAAGTATTCGGTTTCTTCGTGTGCCAGGGGCGGGGAGAGGGAGACCCGCTTTGGCTGCACTTGATTCAGCGGACACGTCATAAACTAAAACGCTCTAGTTCACTGCCACCTGAGGCTGGGGAGGATTGATGCCTTGGCGGTTTATCATGCGCTGACAGACGGGCCCATTCTTCGCACTGCGTGCTTCGAAGGACACGCGGGCTGTCGCCACACCCATCTTACGGCCGAGGCATGCTTCATGTGCGCCTGGTCACACAACTGCACGCTGCAGCCATCCTACGGGGGCACGAAAAAGGGCGGATCTGTTGCCAGATCCGCCCGTGGGAAAAATTAAGGGTGACTGATTAGATCAGGCCGGCACCTTTGAGGACGTTGTAAGCGCCGTTCTTGTCGATGGTCTTGAGGGCGCGGGCGCTGAGCTTGACGTCGATGAACTTGTTGAGCTCAGGAACGAAGATGCGCTTCTTGCGAAGGTTAGGGAGGATCACGCGCTTCACACGCTTGGTGATGTGACGACCGATACCGCCTTCTTTCTTGGCTTTACCGCTGCGATGGATGTGGTGGCCGCGAGTAACGCCGACGCCGGTGATTTGACAGATGGTAGCCATGATGAGTTCTGGGGAAAAATTGGGGCGCGATACTAGCCGAGGAGAGAGTGACGTCAACCAAAAGTCTGCCTTTCCGGCTTCAGCGGGTCGGACGGCCCACCATGAGGCTGGTCATTTGGGGGTTCATGAGGTAGCCGATGCCGAAGTTCAGCGGCTTCACAGGGTATCTTCCGGAGGAGTAGGCGGCGACCAAATCCGGCTGCTGGTGGCCGGAGAATATCTCCAGGGTGCCGCGATAGTTGCCGTAGAGCCAGAGATTCCAGCCATAGCGGCCGAAGTCACGGAAAGGGATGCCGGAGGGATCCTGCACGATGGCGCTGCTGTGGCGCAGGAGGTAGTCGCGGATGTTGGAGAAGCCGCTTTCGTGCATGAGGTAGGAGGCGCTTTTCAAGAAGGCCGGGACGCGGCCCAGGCGAGAAACGAAGGTCAGGAACGGTCCGCTGGGGGTGACGCCGCCATTGGAGAGATCCTGGCGGAAGTAAAAAACGCGCTTGGAGGAACCGAAACCGCTGCGGCAGCGAATCATGAGGCCGGTGTTTCCTGAGGAACCGGAGAGCGTGACATTGCCCGCGCCATCGAGACGAACGGTATCCACGGAGTCCACCGTGTGACCCGTGCGTGACATGAAGGCCATCAGCAGGGGCAGCACGCCGCGAAAGCGGGTGGCCTGCAGATTGCTGCGCATCTCGGTGGTAATGAAGTAGCCGTTTTGCATGATGTTGGCGACGGCGTTGTGGAGACCGGTGAGGCCGGAGTCGATTTCGGACTGGGACAAATCGCTCAGCCGAGGAAGGGGTTCGGCAGGCTCCAGACCGCAGAGAACGTAGGTTTCTGCTGACGGAAAGAGGGCACTGGCAAAGAGGAAGTCCGGCCCGCTGAAGGGGTAGAACATGGCGTTGGCATTCCTGATGTCGCCAATCTCTTCACTGGCCCAAGACTGCAAGGGGCCGCGGCGGAGGTTTTGGTGGGCGGCCCACAGGCTGTCCATGCGCTGCTTGTGCGCGGTGACCGCAGCAGTCTGGCTGTAGGACGAGTCCATGCCGGCGAACAAGCGGGAGATGTCATTGATGGAGCCCGAATGAGTGGGCACATTCATGGACACGGCCCCATTGAAGAGCGGAACGTTGCTGGCGCTCTCCGCACGTTTCACACTACCGCCGCCCAGGGCATCCAGTACGCTGTTCCACTGGCTGACCTTGGTGGCTGCCGAGTAATTTTTAAAGGCGTCCTCAGGCAGTGCACAGGCCGCGAGCAGCAGCAGCGCCGACAGCGCAGCTGTCACCCGGCAGAAGGTGGAGAGGTCATGATTTCGTGGAGCCATCATAGAGCCACGAACGTACCCGACCGAAAACGACCTCCAAGTAAGTCTTTGTAAGGAGAAGCCGCTTTATTTAGGGTCTTTTTTATTCATTATGAATATTCAGCGCCACTGTTTTAGGGCGCTGAATATTCAAGAATTTGCGGGCCTGACTGCTTACTTCGGCTGATGCATGCCGATGCAATGGAAAGCGCCACCTTCGGTGACGAGATCCTTGGCCATCATGGAGATGATTTCGCGGCCGGGGAAGCATTCGGAGATCTTGTCTTCGGCGGCGGCGTCCTTCTTCTTGTGACCGAAGAGGGGGACGAGCACGGCGTTGTTCATGATCATGAAGTTCGCGTAGCTGGCGGGGAGACGGCTGAGGCGCCAGTCCTTCATTTCGATGGCCTGGGGCATTTCGATTTCGATGATCTCGAGCTTGCCGCCATCGGGGGCTTTGACGTCGTCGAGACGCTCGCGGATGTCCTTGAGCACACGGTGGTTCGGGTCGGAGTCACGGGGCTCGACCATGCAGATGACAGCGTCTTCACGGATGAAGCGCACGATGTCGTCGATGTGGCCGTCGGTGTCGTCGCCTTCGATGCCTTTCTTGAACCAGACGATGTCTTTGACACCGAGCATGGCCTTGAGTTCTTTTTCAACTTCGGCCTTGTTGCCGGGCTTGCCGCCATGGCGGTTGGGATTAAGGAGGACGGCCTCGGTGGTGAGGAGGGTGCCTTTGCCGTTGGTTTCGATGGCTCCGCCTTCGAGGATCATCTTGGAGGTGAAACGCTCCATCTTGAGAGCGGCGGCCGCTTTCTCAGGGATGGCGTTGTCGAGGTCCCATGGCGGGAACTTGCCGCCCCAGGCGTTGAATTCCCAGTCGGTGATGGCGACCTTGCCGGTTTCGTTGTGCTTGATGAAGATCGGGCCATGGTCACGGCACCAGACGTCGTTGGTGGCGTTCTCGTAGAGATCCACCTGGCTGAGATCGCCTTCGTTGTCGGCGATGCTGAGGCGGATGTTCATGTGGCTGAGCATCGGGGCATTGATGCGCACGCGCTCATAGCGGGAGATGACGCTGGCGATCTCGCCGAACTTGTCCTGCAGCTTGTGGTAGGTCTTGGGGCAGCTTTCCTTGTTGGAGGGCCAGGAGAGCCAGATTGCCTCCTGCGGCTCGAATTCGGCGGGCAGACGGTAGTTTTGGGGATAGGAGGCGTTACTCATCGATGTAGCGTTTGGTCAGGGGAGCGTAGGTGTCAATGCGGCGATCACGGAAAAAAGGCCAGATGCGGCGGAAATCTTCCACCGCAGAAAGGTCACACGGCACGATCAAAATCTCTTCATCGCTCACGGAGGCCTTTGCAACGATTTCTCCATAAGGATTTGCAACAAAGCTCTGGCCCCAGAATTCGCTCTGCTGCTCGGTGCCGACGCGGTTCACAGCAGCGAGGTAGCAGCCGTTGGCCACGGCATGGCCGCGCTGGACGGTCTCCCAGGCGCAGTGCTGGGCCTTGCCGAGTTCGGCCTTTTCACTGGGCAGCCAGCCGATGGCGGTGGGGTAGAAGAGGATCTCTGCGCCCATGAGGGCGGTGAGGCGTGCAGCTTCCGGGTACCACTGGTCCCAGCAGATGAGGACGCCGATGCGGCCGAATTTGGTGTCCCAGACGCGGTAGCCGAGGTCTCCGGGGGTGAAATAAAACTTCTCTTCGAAGCCGGGGTCCTGGGGGATGTGCATCTTGCGGTACTTGCCCATCACGGTGCCGTCGGCGTCGATGACGGCGGCGGTGTTGTGGTAAAGGCCGGGACCGCGTTTTTCGAAGAGGGGGACGATGATGACAACGCCGAGTTCCTTGGCGAGGGGGGCGAGTCTGTCTGTGGTGGGGCCGGGGACGGCTTCGGCGAGATTGAAGAGTTCCGTGTCCTGCGTGATGCAGAAGTAGGGAGTATTGAAGAGTTCCTGCAGGCAGATGATCTGCGCGCCACGGGCTGCGGCATCACGAATGAGACGTTCATGCTGCTGCACGCTTTCTTCCTTGCTTGAAAATGCCCGGCTTTGCACCAGGCCGAGAGTCACCTTTGCCATAAGAGGGTGACGGTTCACCGCCTGCCGGGGAATGCAAGAAAAGATGGGGGTCGAGAGTGGCGCGCGAGGGGCTTCATGCCACGCGAGCGGCATGCCTTTGATGGCGGCATGGACGGCGAACCTTTTTTGGAGCCTGCCATGTTGCAGACCCGAAATTTGGGACCCGCAGCAGCGGTTCCCTACCAGCGCCGGGGGCGTGCGTGTGTGCAAGACGCTTGCCTTGCGCTGAGGGACGGGCGGGCTATCGCCATACCCATCCTACGCCCCCCCAGGGCCCGGCAGCGTGGGCTGCCGGGCTGCCGGGCTGCCGGGCTGGTGGGCTGGTGGGCTGGTGGGCTGGTGGGATTCAAGAGGTGATTATTCGCGATCCACGGAGAATTTGCCGGCTCCTGTGAAGAGAAGGGTGACGTAGGCGATGAGGTAGACCATGGCGAGTTCGCCGCTGTGCTCTCCCACCAGCGCTGACTTGTGCACGAAGAAGAAGGCGGAGCCCATGGTGGCGGCCAGCACCAGGGCTGCGAGACGGGTGAACAGACCGGCGATCAGCAAGGTGGAGCAAACCACCTCCGCGAAGATGGCCAGGTCGAGATTCACGTTGGCGGGGAGTCCGAACAAGGCGGGGAATTTTTCCACGGTGGCGGAGAAGTTCAGCAGCTTGCCGCGACCATGGAGAAGCAGCATGGAAAAACCGAGGGCGACGCGCAGGATGAGCAGGCCGTAATCGGGAGACTTGGGCAGGAAGGACAGTTTCAGGAGCTTGAGCATGAGTGTGTTGGGTTCGAGTTAATCGGGGATTTATCCGAGCATGATCATGCCTTAACTGCGTAGCAAGCCTAAAATTTAACCTGTGAATGCAGGAAATGGAGGGGCGGCGCGGAGCGTGAGGCTCCTGCGTTTGCAGTGGCCAATCTTCCGGAACGGGCTGAAGCCCGAACTACGAGCTCAGAGGTCGGCCGATGAACGTCATCGCGGAGGCGTTGCGGCGGGTTGTGTCACCGCTACGCGGTTCCGCGAATGGTGTCTTCTTATGATGCCGTGTACCGTGGGCTGGCGCCCACGGCTACCGTTGTGTCAGCGCTACGCGCTTTATGAGGAAGAAGACGCGAGAGATGCATTTTCCATCGACGCGGCTTTGGAGGGATGGTTTGCCAGCATGGGCGTGAGAGGCGAAGGCTTGAGGAAAGGGGGAGCGGCTTGGGCGGCAGGTGGAGCTGGGACGATGGATTCTAGGGACGCGCACAACGTGTCCCTAACCAGCTATTGGGCTGCGGGCCGACTTTTTCTGCGTGGATGGCAAAGAGCCGCTGGGGCGTCGTGAGATGAAAGATGTGCCGCTCTGATGGTGGTGAAAGGCGCTGGTAGGGCGATGCCCAAGACGATCTTGGGGGGGAACCCTTGCCAAGCGAAGATAGACGAAGTCAAAGGTCAGGGTGAGGGGTCGTCCTATGCTGAGGAAGGGGCTGCGTCGTCCCCTCACCCCGGCCCTCTCCCCGAAGCAAAATTCTATTGCCGTCGTATGATAGGGGCGGGGAGAGGGAGAGCCGCTTGGGCTGCCCTGGATTCGCAGAAGGCGTACATGCCGAAGGCTGGCGCAGGTAGTCGCCTACGGGGTACACTCTGTCAGGCTTCCTGCATGTGCGACTGCCCAGAACCGCACACGGAGTGTGCGGACCACTTTGCTGACGCCTTTGATGTGCGCCTCTGCATATGAACCTGGATGGGTTCACGTGCACTAGAGGCTGAAATGGGAACTTTGAGGTCAGCCGAGTGCGGACATCATCTCCTTGAGCTTGGCGAGCTTCTCCTGCCAGTCGGTTTTGCGCTGCTGGTGCTCGTCGAGCACTTTTTGCGGGACCTTGGAGGTGAATTTTTCGTCGGCGAGCTTGGCGGTGACTTTTTCCAGTTCGGACTCGGCTTTGGCGACTTCCTTGCCAATGCGGGCGCGCTCGGCTTCGACGTCGATGAGGCCATCGAGGGGGAGGAAGAGAGTGCCGAGCGGGGTGAGGGCGCTGGGGGTGCCTTGCGTTGGGGAGAAGGAGGCGTCAACATCGAGCGGCTCGGCATTGAGGAGGATGCGGAGGACTTCGATCTCGTGGGCGGGGAGTTCTGCGTTCGGCTTGAGGACGAAGCGGACGCGCTTGTTGATGTTGAAGGTGCTCTTGAGGCCGCGGCCGAGATTGACGGCTTCGTATTTGTCGTTGGCGGCTTTTTCGTCTTCGGGAAGGATGCCGAAGTAGGCGAGCTCATCGGCATCGAGCGGCTTGGGCCATTTGGCGAACATGATGCTGTTGCCGCCCTGGTCTGCGGGCAGATCGGTGTTGAAGGCCATGCCGTGCCAGAGCTCTTCGGTGATGAAGGGCATGAAGGGATGGAAGAGGCGCAGGGTGTTGCTGAGGACGAAGTCGATGACGGCGAGGGTGTTGGCCTTGCGCTTGTCGTCGGTGCCTTGCAGCACGGCTTTGGAGGCCTCGATGTACCAGTCGCAGTACTCGCTCCAGAAGAAGCGGTAAAGGGTGGCGGTGGCGTCGCTGAAGCGGTAGTCTTCGAGGGCGGCGGTGACTTCGGCGATGGCGGTGTTGAGGCGGAGGAGGATCCACTTGTCGTCGCTGCTGAGGAGAGCGGCGCTGATCTCTGTTTCGGTTTCGCCACCCTGCATCTGGCGGAATCGTGCGGCGTTCCAGAGCTTGGTGCAGAAGTTGCGGCCGAGCTCGACGTTCTTTTCGTCGAAGCAGATGTCCTGGCCCAATGGTGCACTGCGCATGATGCCGAAGCGCAGGGCGTCGGCGCTGAAGCTGGCGATGAGTTCCAGAGGGTCGGGGGAATTGCCGAGGGACTTCGACATTTTGCGACCTTGTTTGTCGCGGATGATGCCGGTGAAATAGACGTTCTTGAAGGGCAGCTCGCCCATCCACTCGAAGCCGGCCATGATCATGCGGGCGACCCAGAAGAAGATGATGTCAGGGCCGGTGACGAGGTCGGTGGTGGGGTAGAAGGCTTTGAGCGTGGCGGTTTTTTCGGGCCAGCCCATGGTGGCGAAGGGCCAGAGCCAGGAGGAGAACCAGGTGTCGAGGACGTCGGGGTCTTGCTCCCAGTTTTCGAGATCGGAAGGTGGCTCGGTGCCGCAGTGAACGGTGCCGTCGGACAGGGCGGATCGGTCGGATCCTTTTTTGTACCAGACGGGAATGCGATGGCCCCACCAGACCTGGCGGCTGATGCACCAGTCTTGGAGGCCAGTCATCCAGTGGTCGTAGGTTTTGGCCCAGCGCTCGGGGTGGAATTTCATTTCGCCGTTGGCGACGACTTCCTGTGATTCTTTGACGCTGGGGTATTTGAGGAACCACTGTTCACTGAGGCGTGACTCGATGGGCACGTCGGCGCGCTCGGAAAAGCCGAGATTGTTTTGATAGGGCTCTTCTTTGACGAGGCTGCCGATTTCGGTGAGGAGCTCGGCGGCGCGTTTGCGGGCGGCGAAGCGCTCCATGCCGGCGAGGTCTTTGCCGGCGAGGTCATTGAGCACGCCGTTCGGGTGCATGACGTCGATGACGGGCAGGCTGTGGCGCTGGCCGATTTCGAAGTCGGCTTTGTCGTGCGCGGGGGTGACCTTGAGGACGCCGGTGCCGAAGGTGAAATCGACGTGCTCATCCGCGATGATGGGGAGGAGTTCCTGATTTTCGACGGGGAGCGGGCGGCGGACGTGCTTGCCGATGAGGTGGGTGTAGCGCTCGTCCTTGGGATTCACGGCGATGGCGGTGTCGCCAGGGATGACTTCGGGGCGGGTGGTGGCGATGGTGAGCCAGGTGCCGGGTGCTTCGACCACTTCGACTTTGAAGTGATACATGATGGCGTTCTGGGGCTTCATGACGACCTCTTCATCGCTAAGGGCGGTGAGGGAGGAGGGGCACCAGTTGACCATGCGTTTGCCGCGGTAGATGAGGCCTTTTTTGTAGAGGTCCACGAACACGCGCATGACACAGGCGTTGTAGTCGTCGTCAAAGGTGAAGCGCTCGCGGGACCAGTCGCAGGAGGCGCCGAGCTTTTTGAGCTGCTCGATGATGATGCCGCCGTGCTTTTCCTTCCACTCCCAGATTTTGGCGACAAGGGCTTCGCGGCCGAGGTCATCGCGGTGCTTGATGACGCCCTGCTTTTTGAGAGTCTTTTCGACGACGTTCTGGGTGGCGATGCCGGCGTGGTCGGTGCCGGGGAGCCAGAGGACTTCTTTCCCGAGCATGCGGGCGCGGCGGGCGAGGATGTCCTGGATGGTGTTGTTCAGGACGTGGCCGAGCGTGAGGATGCCCGTGACGTTTGGCGGGGGGATGACGATGGAGTAGGCCGGGCGGGCCGCGCTCACACGAGCGGGGTCGGCTTCAAAGCATTTGTCGTCCAGCCAGCGCTGATACCAGCGGGCTTCGACTTCCGCGGGCGTGTAGGTCTTGTCGAGTTCGGGCATAAAGGGCGGCCAAGATGGGGGAAAGCGGCCGCTTTGCAAATGGGGAGGCGTTTCTTACCTGACACAGGGAGGGCTGACTGCCGGGGGGGCGGTCATCAATGCCTCTTGTCTTCCCTCACGCTGCCGCACAGCATGAGGTCTGAAAGGCCTAGGATTCGAGAAGTGAGTTTGGGGAGGGGCGAACGATCTCCCGCACCCCTTCAGGGTGCGACCTTCGCTGAAGAGGGGTTAAACGGCATGACCCAGGGCTTGCTGCGCTGCGCCCTGGGCTGAGTCCAGCGGCCCTTCAGGCCCGCGAGCACATCCTCCTACGGGGGATCAGCGCATGGGCATGGAGAGGGGGCCCATGGGGGGCATTTCGGGGCGGGGATCGCGGAGGGTGTCGGGGACGGTGTGGGTGCGGCGGGCTTCTTCCTCCATTTCACGCTCGGTTTTGGGGGGTGATTTGTCGGTCAGAACGCTGCAGGCGGGCAGCAGAGCCGCCGTGAGGAGAATGAGGGTGGTGGTGGTGTGTTTCATAAAATGGATCACTTGGGGAGCCGGGCGTTCAGATCTTCGACGTACTTGCGGTCCTCATCGCTCAGTCGTTCGAGAGGAACTTCGACGGGTTTTTGGTTCACCAGCAGGCGGATTTTGCCCTCGCGGATGAGGGTGGGCTTTTCGGGCATCTTGGGTGGTGGCGCTTTGCCTGCGGCTTCACGGGCGGCGGCGGGAGTGGCGGCTTCAAATTCGATCACGGCATCCTCAAAAATGATGATGGCGCCGAGCAGGGATTTCCCATCGGTGCTCTTCCACTGGCGGGGCTCGCCGAGGCGAAAGTAGGAGGTGAGCCTGGTCTTGGTGGGGGGCGCGGGCTTGGTGGTGGCGTTGACACTGACGCCGCTGGTGCCGCCGCTGCCATTGATGGTGCGGGTCTCAAACTTCTTGCCGGTGGACGGCAGGACCACCTGCGCGCTGAGCGGCGCTGCCATCGCAAAGAGGATGAGCCAGGCTTTCATGGCCGGAGGCTAGCATGAGCCTACGGTGGGGTGCAATGCTGATTATGCGTCGAGCAGGGTGTAGTCGATGGCCTTGAGGCGGGGCTGCTTGGGGCCCATGCGGGGGACGCAGGCGAGGAGGGCTTTTGTGTATGCGTGCTGCGGATTGCGCAGGACTTCATCGACGGGGCCGGTTTCGACGATCTCGCCACGGAACATGACGGCGACGCGGTCCACGACGCTGCGGATGATGCCGAGATTGTGGGTGATGAGGATGATGGACATGTCGAGATCCCGGCGGAGCTGGGCGAGGAGGTCCATGATCTGCTTTTGAATGGTGACGTCGAGCGCGGTGGTGGGCTCGTCGGCGATGAGGAGCTTGGGCTGGGTGCAGAGGGCCATGGCGATCATGACGCGCTGCTGCATGCCGCCGCTGAGCTCGTGCGGGTAGGCGTGGAGACGTTTGCGGGAATCGACGATGCCGACTTTGTCGAGCCACTTGACGATTTCGTCATCGCGTCCGGCTTTGGGGACATCGGGGCGATGGAGGGCGAGGGCCTCGCCGATCTGGGTGCGGATGGTGAGGACGGGATTGAGGGAGGTGGTGGGCTCCTGGAAGATGTAGGCGATCTCCTTGCCACGGATGGCGCGCAGCTCGCGCTCGTTCATCTCGAGAATTTCGTGGCCGTTCAATGTCATCTGCCGTGCGGAGATGCTGGCGGGCGGCTCAGGGAGGAGGCGGGCGAAGGAGAGAGCGGTGGCGCTTTTGCCGCTGCCGCTTTCACCGACGAGGGCGATGGATTCGCCGCGCTTGAGCTCGAGGCTGATGCCTTTGACGGCTTTCACGGGCGCGGCGTCATGGCGGCTGAACTCGATCTGCAAATCGCGGATGCAGAGCAGCGGGGCATCTTTGGGAGGAGTGGCTTCGGCGGACATGGGCTCAGGAGAGTCGAGGTTGTACGATGCGGCTGACTTGGATCAAACACAAGGCGGCAAGAGCGATGCAGGCGCCGGACTGGAGCAGCGCGGTGGGATCTGCCAGCGTCTGCATGGCCGATTGCGCCGAGGCGATGGCGAGCGGACGGTAGATTTTGGCGAGAGGCGCGCTCAAGGCATCGATCAGCCGGGGGAGCAGGGCGCAGGCGGCGGCCATGCCCAGCAGGGTGTGTGCAAGCACGGTGCAGAGCCAGGCGGTGAGCATGCGAAAGAGGATGAACGCGATGTGATTGCGCCAGATCATGGAGTCCGTAGCGCCGCAGACGCGGGCGGCATCGATGGGCAGCTCTGACTCGATGCGGTTCCAGGCCTGATGCCAGCCTGCGCAGCCGGACAGGAGCACGGCCATCCAGAGAATGATCCATGCGATGAAGGAGGAAGGAAGAAGCGCGAGCAGGCCGAGCGCCCAGAGGAGCCATGGCTGCCACGCGAGCGTGGCCACGAAGGCGTCGGCGGATTTTAGCCTGCCCGGAAGCGGGCGCAGACACGCGCATAAGAGGGCCAGCATGACTCCGATGCTGGCGAATCCCAGAGCGATGCCGGGGGCATCAGCGGCACGGAGGCTTTGGGCCATCCCATCTCCCCAGCCCATGAAGTGAAGGGCGTCCTCGATGATGATGAGATAAACCGGGGCGATGAGGCACAAGGACTGCAGGCGCACCCGCAGCAGGGGCCGCAACTGGCTGAGATGATGAAGCCACAGTCGCGATGCTGTGGGGACTCCGCGAGCGCGCAGTGAGAAATCGAGATCCAACACGGCGCTGCCATTCATGATGACTGCGTGAATCATTTCACCACACAGGGGCAGCGCCAGGATCAGCGACGGGGCGAGAAATTCCCAGAGGGCATGGGCGAGCAGCATCTGCCGGGAGTCCTGCCCGCCTGGGAACTGTGCAGGCATCAGCGATTCGACCGGCCAGCCCAGACGGCCGATCCAGCCGCTGATGAAGCCCCAGACCAGTACGACCACGGGGACACAGGCGAGAGCACGGCCCAGCAGCGCGGTGAAACGCTCCATGCGCGGGCCCATCTGGCGGGCGCGCAGCCCGACGAAGACTCCGATGCACAGCGCCAGCAGCAGCGCGATGGCGAGCACGATGAGGCTGGAGCCGCAGCGCGCCCAGAAGTCCGCAGAGGGTGCCACCGGGAAGTGGCGCATGCAGAGCAGCACCAGCCCTGCGGCGATCATGCCGCCGAGGAGCAGGCGCAATGGCAGCCACCGGGGCGGCAATGAGAATGGCTGCAGACTCATCATTCCGGAAGACGCATTTGGAGTTTGCTGATGGGATCTGCCGGCGTTTTGGGCCGCTGGACCTCCGGCTCTTCATCACGGGAGCGCAGCTGGAGCTTGAGTGCCGGAGCGGGCTGCGTGTGCTTCGGTGGGAGCATGAGACTTTGCAGCGTCCAGTTGGAGACAGGGCCGCCCGTGGAAGCCTGCGCATGAAGGCCCGGCATGGCGGCAGCTTCGTCATGGGTGGTGAACAAGGTGAGCAAGGGATGAAGAGGAAGCAGCTTTGACTCAAGCTCCCGCACGCGTTTTGGCACCTGATCGGGATCGAATTCAGCGGAGAGAGCTTCGAGGAGGAGATCGATCTGCGGATCTGCAATGCCGCAGAAATTGCTGCCTCCGGTTTTGGCCTGTGAGGAATGCCACCAGGGGAGCTGGTCCCAGGAAACTTCGAAACGCTGGTCCAGCAGCACGGCGTCAAAGCGGTGCTCGTGCAGACGCTGCGAGAGAGATTGGGCTTCAGGGGCGTGCTCGATCTTCACTTCGGCTCCGAGCTGCCGCCACTGGGCCACGAGCAGGTCTGCGGTACGCGTGTGCAGAGTGTCGCCAGCCGGAACGAGCAGGGTGAATCGAAACGGATGCTCAGCATTGCGCGCCACACCCTTGTCATCACGCTTCCAACCTGCCTCGGCGAGGATGTGACGTGCCTGCTCCAACTGAAACGGCGGGCTCTTTGCGCGGGTGCTGAACCACAGGCCGGGAGCGAACAGGCTGGCATCCACGTGGCCAAGCCGCCCTGGCAGGGTGCGGATGAGTTCATCCGTGTCCGTGGCCAGGGCCAGCGCCTCACGGCAGCGCTGGTGCTGCAAAACTTCGTGGCGGGTGTTCCAAAGCACGACCAGGCGCTGCCGGGGCGGGGTGAAACGCAGCCGTTCCAGCTGGGTGCGATCAGCCGCGGGCCATACCAGATCCACGGTATGAGTGCGCATGCCAATCTGCGTCACCAACGGTGAAGCGGAGAAGTTGAACAAGAATCCCGGCACCGATTTGTCCTCCTGCACTGGCTTGAGCAGAAGCGAGCGGGGGTCCCGCAGAGCGATGCGGTGGGTGCCCGCCCCTGGCGGTGCATGCTGCGCGAAATCAGACTCCTGAGCTGCGGGATGAGCACGCAGCCACTCAGCGGGCAAGATGGGCAGATTTACAAAAACGCAGAGAGCGGTGCCCTGACGGCGGCGGAATGACACATGCAGGCGGGAACCGTTGTTCTGTGACTCGAGGGTCTGGATGTTGCTGAGGGCTTCACGATTGGGCAGCGACCAGTCGTTGGCGCGGAGGAATTCGAGCGTGGCTTTGGCATCTTCTGCCGTCGCGGGTTTGCCATCATGCCAGAGCTGGCCGGGGCGGATGTCGAGGTCGAGCACGGGCTCGCTCAAGGCACCAACTTCAGCGAGCGGATTGATGGAGGCGGGTTCTTTTTCACTGGCGTCGAGGAAACGATGCAGGTCTTCGAGCAGCCGGTGCGAATCCCCCGCCACGACGATCTCACAGGCGTTTGCCCCATCGAACCAGACGCGCTGGATCAGGCCTGCCTGCGAGGAGCCTGCCATGAAGCGGTCCCAAGACTTGCGCAGCGGGGTGCGGCGCTCGATGCGCCAGAACACGACGGGCTTGAGATCCAGGCCGGCGACGACTTCAAATGCCTGACGGACGCCAGCGGCGTTGGGCTCCGAGAAACTCAGCAGGAGCCGGTTTTGCAGGACGCGGGCCGAGCTGAGATGCCACTCGGGCCAGCGGTTTTTTTCACCGATCTGGGCTTGGAGCAGCTCCTGTGCGCGCTTGGCGGTGGCTTCATCCGCAAACCAGCAGGTCACGTCCTGCGTCCAGCGCCAGAACTCCGCCAGCCCGGGCTGCAAGGTGCCGTCTGGGCCCAGCCGGATGAGGGGTTCATGCACGAGATCGGTGATCTCCCGCTCAATCTCCGTGGCGGGGAGAAAAGGATTCAGAGCCGGCTCATTCTGCGAGAGCATGACGACCACACCGCCGGCACGATCCGTGCGGCTGAGTCTGGACTCATGCACCGCCCACGCAGCCACCGCTGCAATGAGCAACGGAAAACCAATGATGAACGTGCGGGCCAAAATCATGCGCAGTGCAAACTAGAGCGTGCGCCCCGGGACGGCAAGACATCGCTAGATGCCGCTCATGATGCCGTCATCCGTGACCTGGATGCGCTCGGCGGCGGGGATCTTTGGCAGCGCGGGCATGCGCATCATGGTTCCGGTAAGGGCGACGAGGAATCCGGCGCCGTTGGCGATTTCGAAATCGCGCACGGTGATGGTGAAGCCGCGCGGGCGTCCGCGCTTTTTCGCGTCGTCGGAGAGGGAGTCCTGGGTTTTGGCCATGCAGAGCGGCAGTTTGTCGAAGCCGCTGCGGGCAAAGAGCGCCAGCTTGGCCCGCGCTTCATCGGTGAGCAGCACGCCATCGGCGCCGTAGATCTTGGTGGCGATGGCGGTGAGCTTGGTTTCGACACTGTCGTCTGGCTGGTAGAGGAAGGGCAGCTGCGGGACTTCCGGCGTCAGAGCTGCGAGCACTTTTTCGGCGAGCTCGACCGCGCCTGCGCCCCCTTCCCCGAAGACATTGGCCGTGGCGCTGGGAACGCCGCGAGACCGGCAGAATTCATGAACCAAGGCGAGTTCTTCCGGGGAATCGTTGGTGAATTGGTTGACCGCGACGATGACGGGGCGCTGAAACTGCGCGGCGCTGTCGAGGTGTGCGGCGAGATTTTCCAGTCCGCGGCTCAGGGCGGCGGTGTCGGTCTGCGTGAGCTGGTCCAGGGCGGCTCCGCCGTGCATCTTGAGCGCACGCACGGTGGCGACGATGACAATGGCGCCAGGTGCGAGACCGCTCTGGCGGCACTTGATGTGCATGAATTTTTCCCCGCCGAGATCGAAGGCGAATCCGGCCTCGGTGACGGCGAAGTCGGCATGGGCGAGGGCCATGCGGGTGGCGAGCACGGAGTTGCAGCCGTGGGCGATGTTGGCAAAGGGGCCGCCATGGAGGAAGGCGGGCACGCCTTCGACGCTCTGCACCAGATTGGGCGGCAGCGCCTCGCGCAGCAGGGCCATCATGGCGCCGGTGACGCGGAATTCCTTGGCATAGACGGGATCGCCCTCGGCGGTGAAGCCGACGACGATGCGTTCGAGACGATGGCGCAGATCCGGCAGCGACTCGGCGAGGCACATGATGGCCATGATTTCGGAGGCGGCGGTGATGTCGAAACCGGTGACGCGTTCGGTGGGTTTGCCCACGGCGGTGCGCACGATGCGCAGGGCACGGTCGTTCATGTCCATGACACGTTTCCAGAGGACACGGTCGGGCGAGAGCCGCGTTTCGCCGAGGAAGAGCTGATTGTCGATGACGGCGGAGAGCAGGTTGTGCGCGCAGGTGATGGCGTGGAAGTCTCCGGTGAAGTGCAGATTGATGGAATGGGCGGGCAGCACGGTGCTTTTGCCGCCGCCGGTGGCACCGCCTTTGCGGCCGAACACCGGACCCATCGAAGGCTGGCGCAGCGCCAAGGCCACGCTTTGCCCGATCTTTTTCAAACCCTGCGAGAGGCCGATGGAGACCGTTGTTTTGCCCTCGCCCGCCGGTGTGGGTGTGATGGCGGAGACGAGGATCAGCCTGCCGCGCTGCGGTTTATTGTGCAGGGCCTTGAGACTGACCTTGGCCATGTGTCGGCCGTGCAGAATGAGATGCTCTGGCGCAATGCCAAGATCAGCGGCGATGGGGGAGATGTCCGGATGCATGCGGGATGGAAGCGCGCAGAATGGCAAGGGCTGCTGTGAAGCAAAGGGTTTTCCAACGCCAAAATGCAGACGGGTCCTTTCGACCGATGAGCGGGGTGAAGACGGAGGCGGCCAAGCCGTCGGCTTGAGGAGTGCTTGTCATTTTCACACACACCGTTGTAGTCTCCGCCCATGACCACCTCACGCCGCTCTTTTCTCAAACACGCCAGCCTTGCTCCGTTCAGCCTGTGGATACCGCAGGCTTTCGCCGAGGAGAAAACGCTCCAGCTCGCACGCAGCGTGCCGGAGGAGCAGGGTGTCGCGGCCAAGGGCATTCTTGATTTCATTGATGCCATCGAGCGGGAGAAGTTTGAACTGCACAGCTTCATGATGCTGCGGCATGGCAAGGTGATCGCGGAAGGGTGGTGGAAGCCGTATGGGCCGGAATTCGTGCACACGATGTACTCGATGAGCAAGAGCTTCACCTCCACGGCGGTGGGCTTTGCGGTGGCTGAAGGGAAGCTGAGTGTGGAGGACAAGGTGGTGTCGTTTTTTGCCGATGACCTGCCAGCGACGATCAGCGAGAACCTAGCGGCGATGCGGGTGAAGGATCTGCTGACGATGTCCACCGGCAATGAGAAGGAGCCGACGGGCGTGGTGGTCAAAGAGGAGAACTGGGCGCGGACCTTTCTGGCGCAGAACTTCGCGCACAAGCCGGGGACGCAGTTCATGTACAATAGTGCGGCGACGTACATGTGCTCGGCCATCGTGCAGCGGGTCACGCACCAGACGGTGCTCGACTACCTCACGCCGCGCTTGTTTGCGCCGCTGGGCATCATAGGAATGAAATGGGAGACGTGTCCGCATGGCATCAACACGGGCGGCTGGGGGCTGAGCATTCAGACGGAGGGGCTGGCGAAGTTTGGCCAGTTTCTGCTGCAAAAGGGTCAGTGGAACGGCAAGCAACTGCTGCCTGCGGCGTGGATTGAAGAGGCCACACGTTTCCATATTCAGCAGCCGGGCGGGGACAAGAAGGACCGGCCGAAGGCGCAGAACGACTGGCTGCAGGGCTATGGCTACCAGTTCTGGCGCTGCCAGGGCACGGCCTTCCGTGGCGATGGAGCGTTTGGCCAGTTCACGATTGTGCTGCCGGAGCAGGATGCGGTGATCGTGATGACGAGTGAGAACAAAAACATGCAGGGCCAGCTGGATCTGGTGTGGAAGCACCTGCTGCCTGCGATCAATGCCAAGGAGCCGAAGGCTGGTGATTTGAGCAAGCTCAAGACGCTGGCACTGGCGCCGCAGCAGGGCAGCAAGACTTCACCGGCGGCGATCGGCAAGAAATTCAAACTCGAAGGCAACGCGCTTGGCCTCAACACCGCAGCTTTCAGTTTTGGTGACGGGGCCTGCACCTTCTCCGCCGACGATCAGACGATCACGTGCGGGATTGAGTCCTGGCAGCGTGGCGAAGCGGCCTTCCCGGGGACGCCGCCGCGTCTGATTTCTGGCGGGATGCCGAAGAAGCCCGTGCCTTCCAAGATTGCCGCGAGCGCGGCGTGGACGGATGACAAAACGCTGGTCATGCGGTGGCGCTACTATGAGACACCGCATAGTGATACTGTGAAGTGTGAGTTCGACGGGGATAGTGTGACGATCAGCTTCCTCAGCAGCATCACGGCGATGAATCCGAAGGCAAAGGATGCAAGGGCGCCGCTGAAGGGACGTGTCGTTGCGTGATCCGAATGGCACTTAGTTAATGGTGTTGATTGTGAGTTTTGGAGCTGGCGGCGCGCTATTCGCGAGGCGGAGCTTATGGAAGACGCTGCTGGTGGCCGTGGTGTGTGGCGAAAGCGCTGGATTTGCTTCCTGATGCGTGTTGCCATACCCAGGGTCGCCTCGCCTCGGCTCGGCTGACCCTGGGCTGACTCCGCAGCCCCTTTGGGGCTGGTGCGGGCAAGGTGGCGGGGTGGTGAAAGAGAGTGTCCAGTATCCCGGACAGACGACACTTCGCCTTATAGCGGTTCGCAAAACACATTTCCGTTTAGCGGGCTGTTTCTTGATCGAGGATCATGAGCTTCGACGGCGGCTGGCTGAGGACAGCCAGCCCCACCTGCGCTGGGCATGCGAACGCCCGGCGCGAGGTTGGGCGGCTTGTCCTCAAGCCGCCGTCGAGCGTCTCCACGCTCGCTTTCTGGAAATCAGTTTTTGGAAAACGCCATAACTGAGTGCCATTCTTGCGTGACCCCTTATTACGGCACGTTCAGACGACGGAACTCGATGCCTTTGATCCAAGATTCGCCGTTGGGAGAATAGTTAAATCCGCTGAGAACACGCTGGGGGAAAATCAAGAGTGGTGGTCATCTTCCCGTGAAGAAAAATCCAAAACAAGACGGAGCAGCTTTTTCACATCCGTGCAAAGAAGCAGGGGCGATGAACCTTCACATGACAATCGCCCCATTCGCGTCGAGGAGAGACTCACTTTAATGCAACGATTTACCTGTGAGTGCGGCAATGTGCTTTTCTTCGGCAGCTCACGCTGTTTGAAGTGCAGCAGCGATGTGGGTTATGATCCGCAACGGGGTGCGATGCAACGTGTGCGGCCCGACAGCGCGATGAAGCGCTGCCAGAACGGCGTGAAGCACAATGTCTGCAACTGGCTGCTGCCGGCCAGCGCCACGGCGGTGCTCTGTGTGGCCTGCCGCATGAACCGTACGATCCCCGATCTGAGCGCGGACAGGAACCGCATGCTGTGGGCGCGGATGGAGATGGCGAAGCGGCGGCTGATCTACACTTTACTGCGCCTGGGGATCGGCCTGCCTTCGAAGAAGGACGATCCCAAGAACGGGCTGGCTTTTGACATCGTGAGCACGCTGTCCAATCCTGCGGTGACCACGGGGCATCTCAATGGGGTGATCACGGTGAACCTGGAAGAAGCGGATGACACGTACCGTCAGTTCAACCGGCAGCAGCTGGGCGAAAGCAGCCGCACCTTGCTGGGACACTTCCGTCATGAAAGTGCGCACTACCTGTGGCAGCGAAATTTGTCTGAGCTGGCGTGGGATGACCCGCTGAGGCTGGCGTTTCGTGAACGCTTCGGGGATGAGTGGATCGATTACGCAGCAGCACTGAGCACTTATTATCAAAACGGTGCTCCCGGGGACTGGGGGCAGAACTACATCACCGCCTATGCCTCCTCACATCCGTGGGAAGACTGGGCGGAGACCTGGGCGCATTATTTGCAAATCATCGACGGGCTTGAGACCTGTGAGAGCCTGGGCATCCAGGTACAGTTCATCGCGCTGCCACTGGTGATCCTGCCGGCGGAATCGGGAGCACTTCCAGCCATGCTGCCTGCCACGCCTGCCGAGGATGGTGAATTTCTGGCGTGGCTGCAGCGCTGGATGTGCCTTTCCTCGGTGCTCAACGAGATCTCATTCAGCCTTGGCGAGCCGGCGCTGTATCCCTTTGTCATTTCGGTGAAGGCAGCGCAGAAGCTGCGGCTGGCGCATCATTATGCCCAGGCATGGGGTCTGGGAGGCAGGAAGACGGGCGGGGCCTGAGGAAGTCGGCATGATTAGAAGCATGTCTGGGATTGGCGGGCAATCTCCCGCGCCCCTCCAGGGCGCGAACTTCGGTAGAAAGGATCCATCGTGCATGACCCAGGGCTTGCTCCGCTGCGCCCTGGGCTGAGTCCGTCGGCCCTTCAGGCCGCATTAACACCCCAGACTGAGCGTGTCAGTCTATTGATCAAGCTTCAAGAGAGGTGCTCGTTAAGAACCTGATGCAGGGCTGTCAGAATGGTCTGGGCCGTGAAAGGCTTGGGCAGGAAGTGCTTCACCCCCATGGCAGCGGACCGAGCTGAACTGCCATCGTTGGCGAGTCCGCTGGCTGCGATGATTTTGACATTGGGATTGAGCCTTTGAAGAACCTGGATGGTGGCCTGCCCTCCCATGACGGGCATCATCATGTCCGTCACGACGACGGCGATGTCTGAGCGATGAATCGAATAGAGCGCGACCGCCTCAGTACCGTCTGCGGCGACCAGGACGCGGTAGCCGTAGGTCTCCAGTGTCTGCTGGGTGATGGTACGCACAGCGGCTTCATCATCCACGATGAGGATCAGTTCGTCGTTTCCACGAGGGTGCGTGTCTTCCTGGATTCCCGTGGCCGCACCTTCCGGGGCATCCATGGCAGGAAAACAGATGCTGAAGGTGGTGCCGTTGCCGGGCTCGCTGTAGACGTTGAGAAAGCCGCCGTGGCTTTTGACGATGGAGAGCACGGTAGAGAGCCCTAGCCCGGTGCCTTTGCCATGCTCCTTGGTGGTGAAGAAGGGATCGAATATCTTGTCCACCACTTCCGGGGGGATGCCGGTGCCGGTGTCCGTCACCTTGACCCTGAGGTAGCGCCCCGGGATGGCGCCTGGAGACATGCCGGCGTAGTTGTCATCGAGCTGCAGAGTGGTGGCGGTGACGGTGAGGGTGCCGCCGTTGGGCATGGCATCGCGGGCGTTGACGCAGAGGTTCAGCAGCACCTGATGCACCTGGGTGTGATCGCCGGAGAACAAGGGCAGCTCCTTGTCCAGCTCCGCACGAAAGACGATCTGCTTCGGGAAGGTGTCCTGAACGAGATGCTGCATGTCCTGGATGATATGGCGGATATTGATGACCATGCGCTCTCCCTCCACGCCGCGGGCAAAGGAAAGGATCTGCTTCACCATGTCCGCACCGCGTTTGGCGCTGGTCTCAATGGTGGAAAGCACTGATTTAGCGCGCTCATCGCGGCTGGTCATGCGCAGCAGCTCGATGGACATCAGGATCGGAGCGAGGACGTTGTTGAGATCGTGGGCGATGCCGCCGGCGAGCGTGCCGATGCTTTCCATGCGCTGGGCGCGGAAGAACTGCTGCTCGAGCTTTTTCTTCTCCGTGATGTCACAGTTGATGGCCAGAACGGCCTGCGGACGACCCGCCTCATCACGCACCAGCGTCCAGCGTGCTTCGACTAAAAGCAAACCGCCTGCCTTGGTGATCTGCTGAATCTCACCGTTCCATTCGCCATGACTGAGCACGGCAGCGATGGCCTGTTCATAGGCGGCCTGATCGCGGTAGAGGAGTTCGCCGGTCTGACGGCCTCTGACCTCTTCAGCCGTCCAGCCGTAGAGCAACTCGGCGCTTTTGTTCCAGTAGGTGATGCCATGTTCGAGATGGCGCACCAGGATGGCGTCACGAGCCTTGTCCAGCAGCGATGCCTGCTCACGCAGCTGATCTCTGGAGCGTTTGCGCTCGGTGATGTCCTGCGCCACACCGACCACGCGGTACACCTCCCCTGCGCCATTGCTCAAGGGAAAGGCGCGGTCGCGTATCCAACGCAGCGCCCCATCGGGACGGATGACGCGGTATTCCTCATCGTAGGTGCCAGCCGCCTGCTGGGTGGTGGCCGCCTGCAGTACGCGCTTCCTGTCGTCCGGATGAATGGCCTCCAGCCAGTTGTGCGGATTGCTTTGCAGGCTGGCGCAGGAACGGCCCCAAATGCGCTCATAGGCCGGGCTGATGTAAAGCATCTGCTGCTTCGTCGTGTCCGTGATCCAGAAAACTTCCTGGATGGTTTCGGCGATCTGGCGGAAGCGCTCCTCGCTCTCGCGCAGCGCATCTTCGGCCAGCTTGCGCTCGGTGACATTTTCATGCGCCACGACGACGCGCACCGGGCCTTCGCCGCCGAACTGGGTGACGCGCACAACAAACCAGCGCTGCTCCCTGGCACTGTGGCAGGGGTATTCGAGGTGGAACTCCGCCTGCCTCCCGGCCATGACGGCACGGATGCCGGAGGCCACCTGGGCGGCTTCTTCGGAGAATCTGCCGGAAGAACCATCGCACAGATGAAGGTAATTGTCTCCGACGCCACGGTGCGCCCCCCTGAAGTCGTTTTCGCTGGCAAACCGGTTCCAGGCCTCATTGACTTCGATGATGGTACCATGCTCGTCCAGGATGGCGATATGGGAGGTCAGGGCATTGAGCGTGGACTGGAGGAAACGTTTGGATTCCAGGAGTGCGGTGGCGTTTTTCTTGCGCGCGGTGATGTCATGGAAGGCCCAGATTCTGCCGTAGTACTGGCCCTCTTTGCCGACCACCGGGGATGAGTAGCGGTCCAGCACAGTGCCGTCTGTGAGCTCCACCTCATCACGGCCGATCTCCTCAGGATGAGTGAAGAGATGATGCACACGTGCGGCAAAGGCCTCGGGGTTGACTGTCCTCGCGGTGACCCACTGCAGCTGGCCGCTGTCATCTTTGTCGTCCGCAAATTGCCGGGGGATTTGGAAAATATCGACCATGCGCTGGTTTTGCAGGAGCTTCCGGCCCTGCTGGTCCACCACGAGGATGCCATCAATGGAGGCGCAGACCTGGGCTTCGAGAAACGCGGTTTTCCAACGAAGCTCCTCCTCCGCTTGTTTGCGTTCGGTGATGTCCCGGCAGGTGCCGAGTGCGCGGCGCCCCCTGCCCTGGTCATCATGGAAAACCTGCCATTGTTCCTCAACGAACTTGATCCGGCCGTCGGGCATGAGGAGGCGGTGCTCGAGCGAGTTCACGGACTGCTGATTGAGCGACTCATTGAAAGCCTGATCCAGCCTTTCGCGGTCGTCAGGATGGACGAGCTCCAAAAAGTTCTGGTGAGTCGGCTGAAACTGACCGGGCGTGACTTCAAAGATGCGATAGGTTTCGGCAGACCAGGTCACGGCGAGCGTGGAGAGATCGGTGTCCCAGCTGCCCATTTTGGCCACGGTCTGCGCCGCAGTGAGATGGGCTCGTTCGATTTCCAATTCCGCCGTCAGTTTCCGCAGTTCCTGCTCACTTTGCTTCAGCGCCTCGGCAGCCTTAGAGCGTTCTCTGCGCAAACGCCATTGCTCCAAGGCCTGCCTGACTGAGATTTCGAGCCTGACAAGGCGGTCTTTGAGCAGATAATCGGTGGCTCCGAGCCGCATCATCTCCACCGCCACATCCTCACCGATGGTGCCGGAGATGATGATGAAGGGAATGTCATAGCCGCTTTGCTTCAGCAGTTCCAAGGCGCGCGGCCCGTTGAAGGTCGGCATTTCGTAATCTGAGAGGATGATGTCCAGATCAGGCATCAGCCGGTCCAGAAAGTCCGCCTCCGTTTCAACGCGGGTCCAGTCCGGATCGAAGCCGGCCTGGCGCAAGGCGCGGAGCACCAGCTCGGAGTCGTTGGGATTGTCCTCTGCGAGGAGAACACGTAATGGCTGGTTCATGCTATTTTTCCAACTTGGGAGGCTGGTTGAGCAGGAGCCAGTACATGCCAAGCTCCTGCACGGCGGCGGTAAAGCCTTCAAAGTTCACCGGTTTGACAATGTAGCTGTTGACCCCGAGCTGGTAGCTTTTGACGACATCCACCTGCTCTTTGGAAGAGGTGAGAACAACGACGGGAATGTGCTTGGTGCGAGGGTCGCCTTTGATGCGCTCCAGCACCTCCAGCCCGTCCACCTTGGGCAGCTTCAGGTCGAGCAGGATCAGTCTGGGCGTGTCCTCAATCCTCCGCTCCACATGAGGGCCTTCGCAGAAGATGAAGTCCAGCGCCTCCGCCCCATCGCGGGCGATCTGGATGCGATTGCCAAGGTTGGCATTGCGCAAAGCGCGCTGGGTCAGTTCCAGATCTTCCGGGCTGTCCTCGACCAACAGGATTTCGACGATGTGTGTTGCATTCATGGTGGGGTGGTTCTTTCTAGAGTGAAATAAAATGTGGCTCCCTGATCCACTGCAGATTCCGCCCAGACCCTGCCGCCGTGGCGGTGGATGACGCGCTGTACGATGGCGAGTCCGACACCGGTGCCGTCGTAGTCCTCCGCACGGTGCAGGCGCTGGAAGACGCCGAACAGTTTATGGGCGTAGCGCATGTCAAAGCCGGTGCCGTTGTCACGCACGAAATAGATGCTGACGGGGCCGTCCGTTTTGCAACCGACTTCGATCACTGCGGATTCGCGCTTCTGGGTGTACTTGATGGCATTGGACAGCAGATTGATCCACACTTGTTTCAGCAGGGCAGGATCTCCCTCGCACGGGGGAAGTTCGCCCATGATCAGCTGGATGTCCCGCCCGACCCGCTGAGCGTTGAGATCCTCCAGAGCGTCCTGAACGAGTCTGCGGGCATCAATGGTTCGTTTGCTCAGAGTCGCCCGGCTCAGCCGCGAAAAGCTCAGCAGGTCGTCGATCAGATTGCCCATGCGCTGGGCGCTGGTGCGGATGACCTGAAGATAGCGCAGACCATCGGGAGGCAGCTGAGAGCCATAGTCCTCCAGCACCGCGCGGGAAAAGCCATCCATGGCACGCAGCGGAGCGCGCAGATCGTGAGACACGGAGTAGGAGAAGGACTCGAGCTCCTTGTTGGCGGCTTCGAGCTGCTGGTTGGCCGCCTGCACCTTTTGAGAACTCTGGAAGATCTCCGCCTCCATCTGCTCCATGCGGGCGTTAAATTCCGTGTCTCTGCTGGCGGCCCGTGACTTGCTGAGCACAAACTCGGTCACCTCCTCCACGCGATGGATGATGTACTGGACCTTGTGGTCGGCACCGACCACGGGAGAGTTGATAGGACTCCAGTAACGCTCCTCAAACACGCCATCCGGGCGCCGGACATCGTATTTCTGGATGGCCATCGTGTCGACGACACCGTTGGCCAGCACACGGTTGAGCGAGGCCCGCAGATTTGACTCTCCGTTGGCCTCCGGATCATCCGGGTTGTCTGGGAACACCTCGAAAAGTCCTCGTCCCACGATGCCTTCACGGGTGGTCAGAGTGGCCGCCAAATAGGCGTCGCTTGCGGCCACGATTTTAAATTCCGGCGTGAGCACGAGGTACAAACCCGGCAGCGATTCAAAGAGGCTTTTGAGCTCTGCGCGGCTCTGGCACAGCTCGCGATTGGCTGTTTCAAGCTGTGCGGTTCGCTCGACCACCCGCTGCTCCAGTTCTGCATTCAAGCGCTGGACCTCTTCCTCGGCACGCTTGCGCGCGGTGATGTCCACCCATGCACCAAAGACCGCGCGCTCGCCCGTTTCGGGCACGGTGAAGGGCATCTTGATGGTTTGAAGAACGCGCGTACGACCTGCCAAATCCGTGTTGTACTCTTCGGCAATAAACTTTGTGACGCCAGACTCCATGACAGCACGGTCATCCGCCTGGTAAGCCTCCGCCTGCGCCTGGTCAGACACGAGGGCAAAATCGTCCTTGCCCAGAACATCTTCGAGGGAAAGGCCGCAGGCCTCGGCCAAGGCAGGATTGGCAAAGATGTAACGACCTGCGGCATTCTTGGCAAAGATGCCATGCGGGACGAGGTTGGTGATCAGGCGCAGCCATTCCTCGCTGGCCCGCAGCGCCGATTCGGCGCGCTTGCGTTCTGTGATGTCCGCAAACATGGAAATGACCACGGGTTCGTTTTCACCGGGAAAGTCGATCTGCTCCATCGAAATCAGGGCCTCCAGACGTTGCCGGCCCTTGCGCCAGAAATGTGTCTCATAATCACGAACTCTGCCTTGGGCCCGCAACTGCTCAATCACTGCGGAACGTATTGCGGACTCACCCCAGAGCTCCAGGGACACAGAAGTCTGGCCGATGAGCTCTTCGCGCGTGAAATCGAAGAGCTGGCAGTAGCGCTCGTTGACTTCGATGAAGCGGCCATCGCGGATGGTGGTGATGCACATGGCCGCAGGATTGGACTGAAAGGCCTTCGCGAAGCGTGCTTCACTCTGGCGCAGCGCAGCCTTCGCCATCTGCTGCTCTGTGATGTTACGTGCGATCTTGGAAGCCCCAATGACATTGCCATGGGAATCTTTGATGGGCGACACAGTGACGGAGACCGCGATCTGCTCACCCGACCTGGTCAGCCGCATGGTCTCAAAATGCTCCATCCGCCTGCCACTCTTGATGCGGGACAGAATCAGGTCTTCTTCGTTGTGCCGGTCCGGTGGGATGATTTTCGTGATCGAATGCCCCAGCATCTCACTGGCCGGGAAGCCGAACATGGCTTCAGCACCTTTGTTCCAACTGGTCACGATGCTGTTTAAATCTTTGCCGATGATGGCATCGGCCGAGGACTCGACGATGGCGGCGAGCAGCGCGGTCGCTTCTTCATCCTTTTGACGTTCACTGATGTCGCGGAGAATGACGGTGAAGATTGTCTGTCCTGCCACTTCGACCTGTGAAATGGAACCCTCGATCGGAAACGTTTCCCCATTTGCGCGAACACCTTCCAATGGTTCCAGAAGGCGTTTGGAGGGGGCGACAGGAGCTGAGTGTCCGGCCTTATCCACTTGAAGCACGGGCATGTGAGGAATGAACCTGCTCAGAGGCCGTCCCATGGACTCCGCCGCAGGGCAGCGAAACATCTCCTCGGCTGCTTCATTGAAGAGCATGATGGAGTGGGTGCTGTCCACGCTGATGATCGTATCCATCGCCGAGCTCACAATGCCCCGCATGCGCGCTTCACTGAGAAGGTTTGATTCACGACTGGCCGTGAGTTCCAGCGTGCGCGCCTGGACGCGGGACTCCAATTGTTCGTTGGCAGCGCGGACGGCAGCCAGCGCATCCGTCACCTGCCGGCCGGACTGCTTCAGTCGTTCATGCACCAGCGCGAAAAGCACGCCCATGCCTGCAAACATGACCACAGAAAGGAAGGCGCGGGAGTCTTGGAAGATGAATGAGCGCTGCGTTGGAATGAAAAAATACCACACGATGAGCGCGGAGAAGGCCGTCGCCCAGAGTCCGCCACGCAAGCCCCCCCTCCAAGCACTGAAAAAAACGGCCGGATAGAACAAGAACCACACAAATGGCTGAAGCCAAGACCAGCACAGCCACTGCATGCCAAGCGCCGCCAGCGGGAACAACACCGCTGACCATGGTGGCATGCAACGGGAGAGTTTCATTGCCACCGTGCCTTCAGGCTGTTTTCTTCACGCTGACGAGAGAGCAGTGGCGGATTTAACTCATGAGAGCCGCCAGCGGGGTGGGTGCCTGGACATTGAGAGAGCAGAGGTATCTTCATGACCGAGCTGAGGCAAGGATGATTAATGTGTCATGGGCGATACATCTATTCTCAGCCAGTCATTACAACAAGCAATCCCCAAGTATGAACATCCGCATCTTAAGTGAATGCGAAGGTTAGCGGGAGCGACGAGAAATAGTTAACAACAGCCAGGACGCTGGCAGCGCCATGGATGCCTGCGCCCTCATTCCGTCCTTTAGCCAAAGGTGGCAAAATGTCGCCAGCCACATCTTGCAAGACGCATGCGGATCGGCCACAATCATGAGCGCCCAACAACACGCATATCATTATGGCCAAAGGCAACAACGCTCACAAAAAGGAAGTCAAAAAGCCGAAGAAGGAAAAGCCCAAGCCGGCGCCCGCAGGCCGCAAGAGCTAGGATTGGCAGCCTGAGGAGCAGTGGATGACGCGCTGCTCGGTTTTATCATGAAGGAGGAATCGTTGCCATGCAGGCAATGAGAGGGTTTTCTGTGCACTGGCGCATGCATCCAGAAGTTCATGGAGTGTAAAACCTGAGGACAAAAAAAGAGCGGCCATTGCTGGCCGCCCTCGTGGTTTTGGGGTTGTGATGTGTCTTGCGCCAGTTGCGGCGCAACCGGGCTACTTTAGTAGCGGTAGTGATCGGTCTTGTAGGGGCCTTCAACGGGGACGCCGATATAGTCGGCCTGTTCCTTGGAGAGGACGGTGAGTTTGACACCGATCTTGGCGAGGTGGAGGCGGGCGACTTCTTCGTCGAGTTTCTTCGGAAGCACGGTCACGCCGACGGGGCGGGTGTCCTTGGTTTCCCAGAGTTCGATCTGAGCGAGGGTCTGGTTGGTGAAGCTGTTGCTCATCACGAAGCTCGGATGGCCGGTGGCGCAGCCGAGGTTCACGAGGCGGCCTTCAGCCAGCATGAAGATGCTGTTGCCAGCCGGGAAGGTGTACTTGTCCACCTGGGGCTTGATGTTGAGGCGCTTGACGTCCGTGCGGGCGTTGAGCTTGTCGACCTGGATCTCGTTGTCGAAGTGACCGATGTTACACACGATGGCCTGGTCCTTCATCTTCTCCATGTGGGCGAGGGTGATGATGTCCTTGTTGCCGGTGGTGGTGACGTAGATGTCGCCGTAGCCGAGGGTGTCTTCGATGGGCATCACGCGATGGCCTTCCATGGCGGCCTGAAGGGCACACACAGGGTCGATTTCGGTGACGATGACCTGGGCGCCCATGCCGCGAAGAGCGGCGGCGCAGCCTTTGCCCACGTCGCCGTAGCCGCAGACGACGCCGACTTTGCCGGCGATCATGACGTCGGTGGCACGCTTGATGCCGTCGAGGAGGGATTCGCGGCAGCCGTAGAGGTTGTCGAACTTGGACTTGGTGACGCTGTCGTTCACGTTGATGGCTGGGAAGAGCAGCTTGCCTGCCTTGGCCATTTCATAGAGGCGATGGACGCCGGTGGTGGTCTCTTCGGAGACGCCCTTCAGATCTTTGACGATCGTGTGGAAGATGCCGGGCTGGTTCTTGGCGATGTCCTTGAGGAGGTCCTTGATGACCTTCACTTCGTGGTTGTCGGAAGGAGTATCGACCCATTTGTCGCCGTTTTCCATTTCATAGCCTTTGTGGATGAGGAGGGTGACGTCGCCACCGTCGTCGACGATGAGCTGAGGGCCTTTGTCTCCTGGGAAGATGATGGCCTTCCAGGTGCACCACCAGTATTCTTCGAGGGTCTCACCTTTCCAGGCAAAGACAGGGGTGCCAGTGGCGGCGATGCCAGCGGCGGCGTGGTCCTGAGTGGAGAAGATGTTGCAAGAGGCCCAGCGGACATCAGCACCGAGTTCCTTGAGCGTCTCGATGAGCACGCCGGTCTGGATGGTCATGTGCAGGGAGCCGGTGATGCGGACGCCAGCGAGGGGCTTCTTGGGGCCGTACTTCTCGCGGGTGGCCATGAGGCCTGGCATTTCGCTCTCGGCGATGTCGAGTTCTTTGCGGCCGAAGTCGGCGAGGGCGATGTCTTTTACTTTATAGTCGGACATGAGGTGTGGGTGTCGTGGGTTCGGGTTAGGGTGAAATAGAACGGATCAACGTATCAGGATACGTTGATATGTTCCAAATGGATGCCTTGATGTCAAACGGGGATTTATCTGGCTGAGACGGACCGTTTGAAGCTGACCACCATGAAACTTGCCTCTCTCTTTGCCTGCCTTTGCCTTGCTGCCTCCGTCCACGCTGAAGATCTTCACCCTGCGGCGGACGCGGCTGGTTTCGTCCCGCTCTTCAATGGCAAGGACCTCGCGGGCTGGAAAACGACGGGGAACTGGGTCGTGGAGGCTGATGGCAGTGTCTCGCTGCACCCGCGTGAGGGAGAGAAAGGCTGGCAGCGGTATGATGCCTACATCGCCACGGAGAAGTTGTACGGCGACTTCGTGCTGGACCTGGAATTCAAGATCAACGCCAAGGGCAACAGCGGCGTGTTCATGCGCGTGGGCGACATGAAGGAGCCGGTGAAAACGGGCTTTGAGGTGCAGATTTTGGACACCTATGGTCTCGAAAAACCGGGGCATCATGACTGCGGCGGAATTGTGGGTGGCATTGGCCCTTCCAAGAACATGGTCAAACCCGCTGGTGAGTGGAACCGATATACGATCACGGTCAAAGGCCGCAGCGTGAAGGTGGTGTTCAATGGGGAGCAGGTCATCGATGCCAGCCTGGACGACATCAAGATGGCGGACCGGCCGAACGTGGGTCACATCGCTTTTCAAGATGAAGCGCTGCGTGTGTGGTATCGGAATGTGCGGATCAAGGAGCTGAAGTAGGCCGATAGGCGGAAGCCAGCGCAGCGTTTAGCGAGGCATGCGCCCGAGCCAATCCTCCTTGAAACCTCTGCTGCTGATCTTTTCATGCCTGCTGTGCACGACGTGGTCAGTTTCCGCTGAAACCAAGCGCCCGAACGTCCTGCTGCTCATGGCGGACGATCTGGCGGCGACGCTGAGCTGTTATGGGCATCCGCAGGCGAAGACGCCGAATCTGGATGCGCTGGCGAAGCGCAGCGTGCTGTTCAGCCGGGCCTACTGCCAGTTTCCGCACTGCAATCCTTCGCGCTCGTCGATGATGAGCGGGCTGCGGCCGAACACGACGCGGGTCACGAACAACGAGGACAATCTGTACACGAACATTCCCGAGGTGCTGACGCTGCCGCACCATTTCCGCAACAACGGCTATGCCACGGCGCGCTGCGGGAAAATTTTCCATCTCGGGGTGCCCACTGGCCTGGAAAGCATGGACGATCCGCAGGCGTGGGACTTTGGGACGCCGTTCAAGAACGAGCTGCCGTATCCACCGAAGCGTGAAAGCAGCGTGAAGGTTAAGAGTGGCAAGAAGCAGGGACTCGGCTGGCAGGAAATTCCTGGCGAAGATGATCAGCTAGTGGATGGCAACTTCGCCAAGACGGCCATCGAATGGCTGGGCAAACGTGATAAAGACAAACCGTTCTTTCTTGCGGTCGGATTTCATCGCCCGCACCTGCCGCTGGTGGCTCCGGCGAAGTATTTTGACCTGTATCCGCTGGAGAGCATCACGCTGCCGGAGGCTCCGGCCGATGACGAGGCGGACATCCCTGCGCCGGCGCGGAATGGGGCGGTGCCGGGTTATGCGCTGACCACCACGCCGGAGCAGAGACGGGCGGCCATCCGTGCATATCTGGCCTGTGTGAGCTACGTCGATGCGCAGGCCGGACGGCTGCTGGAGGCGATCAAGCAGATGGGGCTGGATGACAACACGATCATCCTTTTCACCAGCGACCACGGCTGGCATCTGGGTGAGCACGGCCTATGGCACAAACGCAGTCTGTTTGAAGAGAGTGCTCGCGTTCCGTTTATTATGCACACGCCCGGCATGAAGACGGGCGGGCGGCAGAGCCAGGGGCTGATCGAGCTGCTGGATGTCTATCCCACGCTTTGTGAACTCTGTGGGGTTCCTGCGCCCAAACAGGTGCAGGGGCTGAGTTTGCGTCCGTTGTTGAATGATCCCGCTGGGGCGATCCATGAGGGGGCTTTCACTCAGGCGCGGCGGGGTGCGAATGCTGAATTTTGGGGGCGGACGGTCCGCACGGCGCGCTGGCGCTGCACGGAGTGGGATGAGGGCAAGAGCGGCGTTGAACTATACGATCACGAGAATGATCCTCAAGAGTACGCGAACCTGGCGAGTGATCCGCAGCATGCGGAGGTGCTGAAGGATTTGCGGGCGCGGCTGGCGGAGAGGCTGCCGCCGATCGCCAAGAGGTGATTGCTTCTGGGGACGTGTGGGAGCGACACAGCGACTCGGCACCTCCAGAGTCGGGCGGTTTGGCGGAGAGACTCGTGGAGCGTAGGAATGCCATGCGCGCCAAACACACCCAACGTACGGGATTAATGCTGGCGCAGTTTCAGTACGGCTTCGCGGGCGCGGATGAGGAAGTCGGGCTTTGATTCGTCCTCTTGAAGGCGGATGGGCTCGCCGAAGGTGACGCTGCCGAGAACGGGGACGGGCAGGACTTCGCCTTTGGGGAGGATGCGGTTGAGGTTTTCCATCCACACGGGGACGAGCTGCACATCGGGCCGCTTTTTGGCGAGGTGGAAGAGTCCGGGCTTGAAGGGCTGCGGCTCGGGAGTGTTCTGGCGGCCGCCTTCGGGAAAGAGGATGAGGGAGTGGCGGTCTCCCATGGCCTGGACCATTTCGAGCAGCGGATTGGCCTCTGGTGTGGGCTTTTTGCGCTCGATGAGCACGGCATTGAACACATGGCAGGCCAGGAAGGGACGCACGCGGCCGACCGACCAGTAGTCTTTGGCACCGACCATGCGCGTGACTGCGCGGACGGGGGCAGGCAGCGAGGCCCAGAGCACTGGCCCGTCGAGGTTGCTGGTGTGATTGGCAAAGTAAACCCGCTGCACCAGCTCCGGCGCGCAACCCTGCCAGCGGGCGACGGAACCGGAGAACACACGCAGCGATCCGGCGATGAGACTGCGAATCATGTGCAGAAGATGTGCGAAGAAGTAGAGGTTGTCACGCGGCTTGCTTGTTCGTAGTGATTCACTTTCACGCGCATGCCTAATTCCACACCTGCCCCTCCCGACTCATCCACCTGGATGACAGCGCTGGCCGAGTTCCTGATGGAAGAGCCGGCTATTGAATCGATCCGGTTGAATCCAGAGTCGAAACGAGTCGAGATGGCCACCCTGGGTCAGGTGGATGGCGAACTGCTGCAGGCGAAGCTCTCCGAGGTGCTGCGGGCGGTGGACGCCCGGTGGCTGAAGCAAAACGGGCAGGTGCCACCGAGCAGCGGCATGCTGGATGTGCAGCAGAAGGCGGACGGGGCCTTTGTGCTCGAAAAACCTTCCTGCCCGACGGCGCCGAAGTTCTGGAAATGGCGCGACTTTGCCTGGCCGGAGCCGGATGAGATGGAGCAGGAGAGCGACAATGAGTGGCGCGTGCTGGCGCTGCAGGCGGGACTGTGTGCCGTGACGCTGGTGGCGGGCTACATCACCGAGCGTTTCTTTTCCGCACCGGCCTGGCTGCCAAAAAGTTTGTTCGCCATCTCGCTGATTTCCGGCGGCTGGGATGCGGCGAAGGACACCTGGGAAAACATGCGCGAGGGACGGCTCGATGTGCATTTCCTGATGCTGGCCGTGGCCACAGGTGCGGTGTCGATCGGCGCGTGGGAGGAAGGCGCGCTGCTGCTGTTCCTGTTTTCGACCTCGGGTGCGCTGGAGCATTTTGTGATGTTCCGCACGCACCGGGAGATCAATGCGCTGACGAAGGCGGCCCCCAAATTTGCGCATGTGCTGCAACCCGACGGGACGACGGCTGACCGTGGCGTGCAGACGCTGCAGGTGGGCGATGTGATCGTGGTGAAGCCGGACGAGCTCTTCGCCGTGGATGGCACGGTGATCGAGGGCTCGACGGCGGCGGATGAGTCGACGCTGACCGGTGAGGCGCTGCCCATTGCCAAGGAGAAGGGTGCCTCCATCTACGGGGGCACTTTGAACCAATGGGGGATGGTGCAGGTGCGTGTGGACCGACTGGCCACGCAAAGCGCGCTGGCAAAAATCATCACGATGATCCAGACCGCGCAGCATCTGCGCGCGCCGAGCCAGCGGTTCACGGACCGCTTTGGCACGCGGTACACGCTGCTCACGCTGGGGGTGGTGGCGCTGATGTTTTTCGTGTGGTGGCTGGGCTTTGGCATTTCGCCGCTGGAAAACACCGCGGCATCCAAGTCCTCGTTTTACCGCGCCATGACACTGCTGGTGGTGATGAGCCCGTGCGCGCTGGTGCTTTCGATACCTTCGGCCATTTTGGCGGCGATCGCCTGGGGGGCGCGGCGCGGCGTGCTGTTTCGTGGCGGTGCTGCGATTGAAAAGCTGGCGGAGGTGGACGTCATCGCCATGGACAAGACGGGGACGCTGACGGAAGGCGAGCTGAAGGTGACGAAGATCGAAAGCTTTCCCGCAGGCCGGGAGCAGGACGTGCTGCGGATCGCCGCGAGCCTGGAGGCGAATTCGAACCATCCCATCGCGCGTGCGGTCACGCAATATGCCGAGGCGCAGGGCATCGTGATGGAAAAACTGGCCGAGTTTCAATCCATCGCAGGCCAGGGGCTGCGTGGGCGCACCGCCGCAGGGCTGAGCTACGTGGGAAGGCGCGAACTCGTCAAAGACAGCGCCCTGGGGGAGGTGCTGGCCGGGGTGCCGGACGCACCGCTGGGCTTCAGCGAGGTCTGGGTGGTGCATGAACAGATCGTGGGACGGGTGCTGCTGAAGGATGAGATCCGGGCCGGGAGCCGGGCCGTGCTGGAAAAACTGGCTGCCGATGGCGTGCGCACGATCATGCTGACCGGAGACCGCCGGGCGGCGGCGATCGAGGTGGGGGAGAAACTCGGCATCGCCGAGGTGCGCGCCGGATTGCACCCGGAGGACAAGGTGGCCGCGATCCGGGAACTGACGCTGGCCGGCCACAAGGTGGCGATGATCGGGGATGGTGTGAACGACGCACCGAGCCTGGCGGCCGCCTACGTATCCGTGGCGATGGGTGCGCGAGGCAGCGACGCCGCGCTGGAGCAGAGCGACGTGGTGCTGATGCAGGACAAGATCGAAAAACTGCTGTCCGCACGGCGCATCAGCCAGCAAGCACGGCGCATCATTCAGCAAAATCTGGTCATTTCCCTGGGCAGCGTGATCGTGATGGCGGTGGCGTCCTTGTTCGGCATCGTGCCCCTCACGCTGGGCGTATTGACGCATGAGGGCAGCACGGTGGTGGTATGCTTAAACAGCCTGCGGCTATTGTTTGAGAAGGAATGAAGCCGCCTGCCATTTTTCATCTGCGTAACTCCGTGCTGGACGATTCCCCCCTTTTCTTCATAGAGTATTCAAAATTCTGGCATGCGCATTCTCTCCAAAGTCCTCTGGACCCTCGCTTTCCTCGTCGCCACTTTTGTCTGGATGGTGCTCTTTGAGCACGGATTCAGCATGAAGGGTCTGACAGAAGGAACGGGTGCGGAGCTGCGTGGCATCGCCGCATGGTTTGGCGGCGGGAAAAAATAACCGCCGCCCACTTTCATTCAAACACGTCAAGAACCCCAAGCATTATGATCGTTCAGGAAGCAGAACTCGACCCCAAGTACCAAGCCCTTTGGAAGAAAGCCCTTATCTCCGCCGAGCGGAAAAACTGGGATTATGTGATCGACCAGGTGCTGCCCATCGTGACGGCCAACGTCGGATTTCTGGACGGCCGCAAACTGCTGCGCAGCGCTGAAGGCGAAGCCACCGGTGGCAGCGGCGGCAAGAAGTTCAGTTTTGGCCTGGGCGGCTTCAAGCCCAGCTCCAAAAAAGAGCCGGCCGAGGCCATCGCGGACATGGAAGAGAACGTGTTCCGCAAGGACCCCTTCAACCTCAACGCGAACGAGCAGCTCTATGAAATCGCGATGAAGATGAATTTCCCGGATCTGGCCGCGTTTGCCCTGGAGACCATCCGCGCAGGCCATCCTGAGAACACCAAGCACATGCACAAGCTGGCGCAGCACTACATGGAGCACAAGCAGCCGGAGCTGGCCGCCGAGGTGTACCGCCTGATCTCCGTGGTCAATCCACGTGACATGGAAGCCAAGCAGGGGGAAAAGAACGCCGCCGCGCAAAGCTCCATCAAAAATCAGGGCTGGGGCTCCGCGAACTTCAAGGATGCGATGAAGGACTCCGGCGAGGCCGCCAAGCTGGAAATGCTCAGCCGCCAGGGCATGACGCAGGAGCAGATGGAGCAGTTCCTGGCAGAAACCATCGAGCAGTACAACGCCGACCAGGGGAACATCGTCATCGTCAAGCGCATGTCGGATCTGTATGAGCGCCTCGGCCAGCTTGATACAGCGCTGATGTTCTACGATTACGCCCTGACTCTGAACGCCGGTGACGTGGCCCTGCAGCGCAAGGTGGAAATCCTGCGCGACAAGGTGCAGGAACAGAAGATCGCGGATTATGAGCGCGAGATCGAAAACGATCCTGATGCGCCCGACATTGACGACAAACGCGCGCAGCTGGCCGAAATCCGCCGCCAGCGTGCGAGCGTGGTCATCAGCGAGGCCAAGACCCGTGTGGACCGCAACCCGACCGACAAAGGACTGCGCTACGAACTGGGTCAGGCCTATTTCAACGCAGGCATGTACGGCGAGGCGCTGCCGGAGCTGCAGCAGGCGAAGTCGAACCCCAACATGCGCATCAAGGCGATCCTCATGCTGGGACGCTGCTTTGAGCGCAAAAACATGAACGACCTGGCCAAAACCTCGCTGCTGGAGGCCTCCAAGGAGCTTCTCGTCATGGACGCCACCAAAAAAGAGGTGCTCTACGAGCTGGCCAACGTGCTGGAAAAAATGGGCGACAAGGCGGGAAGCCTCGACGCGCTGAAGGAAATCTACAACGCCGACTACGGCTACCGGGATGTGGCGCACCGAGTAGAGTCCTCCTACTCATAACTGATCATTTCAGGTCACCCCTGCTGACACCCCGTTTCGCATTCCGAAACGGGGTGTTTTTTGTTTGCCTCCAATTGGTACTGGAAAGCCGGGATGCGTCCGCCATCTTGCGGGCTGATGATATTCGAATTTCTCGCTGCCACCGACGTCTGGACCACAATCAAAGACGGTGCGCCCGTCGTACTCGCCCTGATTCTGATCGAGGGGCTGCTCTCCGTGGACAACGCGCTGGCGATCGCCGCGATGGCATCCCATCTGGATGAAAAGCAGCGCAAGACGGCGATGAACATCGGCTACATCGGGGCCTATGGCTTTCGCATCGTGGCGCTGCTCACCGCCAGCATCATCATGGACAACCACTGGCTGATGCTGGTGGGTGCGCTCTACCTCGTGTGGCTGATGTGCGCGCATTTTGCGGAGCAGGAGGAAGGTGATGAGGACGGGACGGTGAAGGCAGCCCAGCACAGCTTTGGCAAAACGATTGCGATGATCGCTTTTCTCGATCTGAGCCTGAGCTTTGACAACGTCGTTGCCGCCGTGGCCTTCGCACGTGACAGCAAGGTGCTGGTTTATGTCGGCGTGACACTCGGCATCATCACACTTCGACTGGTGGCCGGTTACTGCATCAAACTGCTGGCACGGCAGCCCTGGCTGGAACACACGGCGTTTCTGCTCGTGGGCTTTGTGGGTCTGCTGCTGGGGATGGAACTCTTTTGGGACCAGAGCGTCAAACAGGTCGTTGAAATCGGGGGTGTCAGCCTCATCAGCGAGGCGGGTGGACATTACCACATTGCGAAGGCGGTTAAATTTGCCGGCATCATTGGCATCATCCTGGTGCACCTGGCTTATGAGAAAAATGCAGCGGTCAAAGGCGTGGTGCGCCCGGTGATGCGCCTGCTGCTGCTGCCTGCACGATTGATTTCTGGTGTGGTCGGGGCTGTCTTTTCTGTGATCTCCTGGCCGTTTCGTGCCGTGTGGTCAGCGGTGACCCGAAAATAAGAATCCCCCGGCTTTGAGGCCGGGGGACTCCGTGAATCATGTGATAGCGTTTTCCGTTACAGATTTACGGAAAGCGAGCGTGGAGACGCTCGGAGGCGGCTTGAGGACAAGCCGCCCTACCTCGCGGTGGGCGAAGCCTGTCAGTTACTGCTTCGGCTTGGTGAGCATTTCGAAGTCGTCGCTGCGGAAGGGTGTCACTGGCAGGCCGTCGATGCTGTAGAGATTGCAGACAGGATTGTCGGACCATGCGTAGCGGACAGCCACGGGTTTGGCGACGCCCTTGGCGCTGACTTCGAGCTTGTCTTTGCCGGTGATTTTCGCCTGGGCCCAGACCCATTTTTTGTCTTCGCCGCAGACCACAAAACCCTTCACTTCCGGAACATCCACCGTGCGCAGGCTGCTGCCGAAGGTGTCGAGGGTCACGATGGCTTTGTCTCCCGCGAACTCGGCGGCTTTGAACTCGGGGCTGCGATAAGGCAGCTTCATGCCGTAGTCCTTCACGAGCGCCAGACGGGCGAGACGCTCGGCCACGTCACGCTTGTTCTTCGGGTGAATGTCATTGGCTTCACCGAGGTCGATGATGACGGCCTGGCCGCCGTTTTTGATGGCGTTCTGGGTTTTCGTCTGGCTCTCGCGCAATTCGGCCCATGAGCTGGCGGTGGCCTGCTCGGCGTCGGTTTTTTCGGCCATGAAGTCGGCCAGCTGCACCCAGTAGAAGGGGAAATCTCCCTGCTTCCACTCATTGCGCCAGTTCTGGATCATGAAGGGGAAGAGGCTGGCGTACTCGTAGGCACGTCCGGCATTGCTTTCGCCCTGATACCAGATGGCTCCTTTGATGCCGTAGCCGATGGTGGGGAGGAGTGCGCCGTTGTAGATGTTGCCGGGGCGGGCATTGCCGCGCAGCCAGGCATCAGGTGGGGCAGGAGCGCGGGCGGTGAAGGGTTTGCCGGCTTTCCTGGCTTCATCCGCCTGCTTCTTCCAGTTGGCGAGATCGGCGTCATACTTGGTCTTGGCTGCGGGGGAAATGAGGAAGGCCTCGTTCTTCTTCGTGTTTTCCATCAGCAGCTTGAAGCGGGCGTCTTTTTCGAGTTCGCCGCGATTCACCCAGGCTTCGGCAGCACTGCCGCCCCAGGCGTTGTTGATCAGGCCCACCGGCACGTCGAGCATGTTGTGCAGGACGCGGCCATAGAAGAAGCCGACGGCGCTGAAGCCGCCGACTGTTGCAGGCGAGCACTCTTTCCACTCGCCCTTGAAGTCCTTTTGCGGCTCCTGAGTGCCCACGTTGGGCACGGTGATGAGGCGGATGTTCGGGTACTTCGCGGTGGCGATCTCCAGATCAGAATCCCAGCTGGAACCGACATTCCACTGCATGTTGGACTGCCCGGAGCAGATCCACACCTCGCCGACGAGCACGTTTTTGAGCTCCTTGGCGGTGGTGCCTTTGATCGAAATCGTCGCGGGTTTCGCGTTGGCAGGCACGGGATCGAGTTTCACGGTCCATTTGCCATCGGCGCCGGCCTTGGCGGTCTTGGTTTGATCCCCAAATTTCACCGTCACTTCGGTGCCGGGAGCATCCCAGCCCCAGAGCGGATTGGTCTGCTTCTGCTGCAGAACCATGTTGTCGCCAATGATGGCGGGGAGTTTGAGTTCAGCGCGGGCAGTACATGCCAGCGCAGCAAGGAGAGTGGTAAGTGAGAGGAGTCTCATGGATGGGTAAAAAGCAGGACGGAACAAACGCAGCCCGAGGCTGGGTTTCAACAAAGTTTCCATCTTCCTGAGTCAGGCCTGAGCCACCCGCTTGAACCAGCTTCGGAGGCATGGTTCATTTCACGGTGGCCTGCGCCGTCCTGGCTTTCTTCACATCCATCTGTTTTTCAGCTTTTTTCTCCGGCGTCCACAGCTTCCAGATGGGGAGCATGCTGCTGGTGGTCTGGGCGGTGGCGGGTGAGGCACGCTCCATGATGGTGACGTAATCGGACTGATTGACAGGCATCGCTGCTAATTGCTCCAAACGTTCAGAGACCTTTTGATAGGCCTCCCGGGCCGTATCGGCCTGAGTTTTGAGTTTGTCATGATTCGCTATCTTGGATCCCAGATCCAAAGCAACGGCACGCTCTTCCTCGATTTTTTTGTCGAGAATATCCAGCTTGCGTTTCAGGGAGAGGATGCCTGCCTGCAGGCCCTGCTGAATTTGCTGCGAAGCTGACTCGATCAGATGCTTCGCCCTGGCTATTTTTTCATCGACAGCGACCACTTCGGGATGATCCGCCTTGTGGCTCTTCAGCAGATAGTCGCGATCGTTTTGCAGCACAAAGATCTCCGCCTGCGTCTTGAGATAAATCTGGTCCATCTCCGATAAATGACGTTCCGAAGTCCTGCCCAGGGACTGATAGAAGGCCGAGATGTCCGTCTCGGCGAGTTCCAGATCCAGAATTTCGGTGCGCACCTGCTCCCGCTGCAATTGGAGAGTCCCTAGAAGCTGCGCCGCCTTGTCGTTGCCATTGGTGACGGCGGTCAGGTTGTTTTCACGCTGAAAAACTTCCAGGGCCTCCATTTTATCCTCCATCATCTTCCGCTTTTTCACCGTCTCCTCCAAGAACGTCTTCAAGACCTTCCCTTGCGCCTGCTCGCGAACACTTTGTCTAAAGGCGATGAACTCATCCAGCAGCGCATCGAGATAAACATGCGTATACTTCGCATCATCACCCGTCCCCATGACTTGAATGATGCCGCTGCCCTTGGTCTGGGATGCGTGGATTTCCACTTTGTGATCCGCCAGCTTGGGATTCAAAACGCGCACACGCTCCGCCGCTCTGTGCTGCATTTGCGAGCTTTCGAGCGTTTCGATGATCGTGCCGTAAAAGTCCTGCATTTGCTCCTGCCAACTGAGGGAATCATTCGCCTCCAATTTTATGCCCGAGACCAGCTTTGCCGTGCTGCGATACACCGGCTGCTGCGGCACGAATTCCACCTTCGTGGCCGCCAGCACCGCCAGCAAAACAACAACGACTGCAAGCACGCTCAGAGCGCCCATGCCAATGCGACCGCGCCAGCGGTTTGTCTTGATGAGGGCCTGCACGCGCTGCTTCACACCGTCGTTGCCGAACATGGTCACGCCGAGACCGCTTTTCATGCGTGAGGGCAGGCCTGCGGCGATTTCGACGAGAGTGCGTGCATACTCCGGCGCATGCTCGGCGTCGCTCACAGCCAGGTCATCCGCCGCGTGCTCTGTTTCGATGCGGAGTTGTTTCCGCGCCAGCCAGGCCAGTGGCTGCCACCACCAGAGGCAGAGCACGGCCTGAGAGAGCCACTGCCACAGCCAATCACCGCGCTGCCAGTGCGCGGCCTCGTGTCGAAGCACTGCGCTAAGGCGGCTCTCATCCCACGAGGCGGATTCGGCGGGCAGCCAGATGACGGGTTTGCGCCAGCCTGTGAGCATGGGTGACGTCAGCTCACTCGCCAACCGATATGCCGTCCCGTCTGGCAGTCCGGCTTCGCTGCCGATTTTCTGCATCATTCGCGATGCGGCACTGCAGCGCCGGCTGAGGGCACGCAGACCCAACAACACCCCAACTACACGGAGACAGAACCACAGTGCCGCCATGCCCAGCCAGAAACACACCGCCCATCTGTCAAAACCATCTGCGATCTTTTCCCATGCACTTTTCTCCGGAAGTTCGAAGAGCGGCAGGTCCACCACGGTCGTTTCGAGCTGAAGCACCGGAGTCACGTCCACCTGCCATTCCATGACAGCCACTGGCGGCGTCAGATCGGGCATCAGCCTCCATGCGCCGACAATCAACAGCGCCACGACACCCAGCCGCCAAACCGCGCTGCGTGACCGGGCGGAGCGGTGTCGCAGCCCCATGGCAGCCGCCGCTGCCACGCAGAAGACTGCAGCGCTGGTGATGAAGGCGGAAACGAGGAGAGCCAGACCTTTATGCAGAGACAGCGTCAGCAGAGCATGATTGATGAAAGTGTTCATGGCTTGCGTGCCTCCTCGATGAGTTGAATAAGCTTTTGCGCCTCTTCAGCGCTGAGTTTCACATTTCGCTGTCCAAGAAGGGCCAGTGCGGCCTCGCCGACAGAATTGTCGAACAGCTGATTCACCATTCGAGTCAGCACGCCCGCCCTGGCCTTCTTGGTCGAGACAGGAAGCGAGAACCAATCCCGTCCGTTTTCCTGGGTCTTCACCAGCAGGTCTCTTTCGACGAGCAGGCGCAAGATCGATCTTACCGCCGAGTAAGTCGGCGCGTCCGGCAGCTTCTCCTCGATCTCACGAGCGGAAACCCGTTCGTGCTTCATCACGATTTCAATCACCTGCCGCTCGCGGCGGCTCAACTCATTGGAATGTTTTTCGTCCCACATGAGTGTTGATTTTTCAACACCTTTGGCGATTCGTCAAGGGTGATGTTGAAATTTCAGCAGGCCATGCCGGACGACCGATGACTGGGGTGCTGGATGATGATGGAAGTCAGCGCTTGAAACCCTGACGCTTTCATCCCATTTGCAGGTCGCGGGCAGGCATGCGATTCAGCGTGGACCATGCGCTTCCGGCCTCATGACTGATGATTGAAATGGATTCCAGAGAACAAGGCAGCTTCCTCCCCAAGAGTGTCAGCAAGCCCGTGAAAACGGGCCATGGCATGAAGATCGGCATCTTCGCGGGCATTCATGGGGATGAAGAGGCGGGCACGCTGGCCACGCATGAACTCATCGAGTGGGCTGCTGAGAGGCCGGAGGAACTGCATGACTATGAGCTGCATTTTTTTCCAATTTGCAACCCCTCGGGACGCACGCTGGGCACGCGGCACAGCCACAGCGGGCTGGATCTGAATCGTGAGTTTTGGTTTGGCTCCACTGAGCCTGAGGTCGTCTTTCTGGAAGCCGAGCTGCGGCGTGAGCGCTACGACGGCATCATCTCGCTGCACTCCGATGACACGTCTGACGGCTGTTATGGATTCGTCAGCGGCGCGCTGCTGAGCGAGCATTTGCTGGAGCCGGCGCTGCAGGCGGCGAGTGAGTTTTTGCCGCGCAACGAGCAGCACATCATCGATGGCTTCCTGGCCTCGCGCGGCATCATCAAGGAAGGCTATCTGGGCATTCTCAGCGCTCCGCCGGAGCAGCGGCCGCATGCGCTGGAGATTGTGTTTGAGACGCCTGCGCTGGCGCCGATGGATGCGCAGGTGAAAGCAACGGTGGCGGCGGTGAAGCGGATTCTGGTGGAGTATCGGGAGCTGCAGGCGTATGCGGCGAATCTTTGAAATCCGCCTCGCGCTTGCAGCATTGCCTTGATCGCTGAAATGGATTTTTATTCACGCCCATGGCGAGAAAACACCACCTGTTGTTTGAAGCATTGTTCTTGGCCTTGGTGATTGGGATGCCAGCGTGCAAGCACTCTATCTCTCAAAAGGCGTCTTCGGAATCATACACTTTAGACACTCGCACGTACTATATAGAGCCCGATTTTCTATCCGCAGACGAACTTGACACGAATGAACTTTTCCCAGCCCCAAAGGATATAAGGCCTATCAAGCAAAGGCTGGAAGAAGATGCTGACATCATGTTTCCCGAAGGGACGATGGTGACCAATATGGGACTGTCCATGGGTGGAATCTTGCTAAGAAACACCGAGAGAAATCACAAAAAAATTAGTCCGCTATCTCGATCGGGTTTGTCCTGGTCAATGGTGTTTGTACACCGACCTACCTAAATGGCGGAAGGCTCACAAGGCATTTTAAACTTTGCAAACGCATCACCTTCCCTGCTTCACTCTCAGCAGTTTCTCCCCTGCCGCGTTGAGCGTCTCAACCTGCTTGGCGTAATGGAAGCGGATGAAGCGGTGTTCGGGTTCGCGGAAGAAGCTGGAGCCGGGGACGCCGGCGACGCCGACTTCGCGTACGAACCATTCGGCGGCTTCGGTGTCGGTGGGGAAGCCGAGGGATGAGATGTCCATGAGGACGTAGTATGCGCCGTGGGGCTCGGTGAAGGGCAGGCCGGTAGCGCGGAGGTGATTGAGGAAGATGTCGCGCTTCTCGGTGTAGAGATCGCGCAGGCCGTGGTAGTAGCTGTCGGGGAGTTCGAGTCCGGCGACGGCGGCTTCTTGAAGCGGGGCGGCGGCGCCGACGGTGAGGAAGTCGTGCACCTTGCGCGCCTGCGCGATGATGTGCGGCGCGGCCTGCACATAGCCCAAACGCCAGCCGGTGATGGAGTAGGTTTTGGAGAGTGAATTGCACACGATGACGCGCTCTGCAGCGCCGGGAAGCGAGTGCATGTACACGTGTTCATGCGGTGCATAGACGATGTGCTCGTAGGGCTCGTCGGTGATGACGAAGGCATCGTGCTTTTCGGCGAGATCGAGGATCAACTGCAGCTCGGCGCGGGTGAAGACCTTGCCGGTGGGGTTTGAGGGATTGCAGACGATGATGGCCTTGGCTCCCTGCGCAAAGGCGCGTGCGAGTTCATCGGGATCAAAGCCGAACTGCGGCGGGCGGAGGGGCACGTAGATGGGTTCGGCCCCGGAGAGGATGGCGTCAGCGGCGTAGTTTTCGTAGAAGGGTGAGAAGACGATGACTTTGTCTCCGGGCTCGCAGCAGGTCATCATGGCGCACATCATGGCCTCCGTGCTGCCGCAGGTGACTACGAGGTTTTGATCTGGATCAACGGGGGTGCCGGAGAAATGGGTGATCTTTTTGGCGAGGGCCTGGCGGAAGCGCGGCGCGCCCCAAGTCACGGCGTATTGGTGGAACGGACCACGGGTGGCGCGCTCCAGTGCGGCGAGGAGTTCCTCCGGTGGATTGAAATCGGGAAAGCCCTGGGAAAGATTGATCGCGCCGTGCTGATTGGAGAGGCGCGTCATCGCGCGAATGACGGACTCGGTGAAGGCGTGGAGACGGCGGGAAGTTGCAGGCATCCTTGCGATTTGGGCGAGAAGCCGCCAACGTGCAACCAACCAATCTGCCCCACATGCGCTGCTGCTGATCATGCCTCCTGAACCTTCCCCTCCGCCACAGCTCAAAGAATGGTTTGATGCCGCCCGCTATCGGGCCATCGCCAAGGAACTCGCCAGCATCGCGCCGGAGTTTCGTGCGGATGATTTCATGCGGTCAGTGCTCGATGGGCTTGAAGGCCGCACACTGATGCAGCGCGTGCATCAGTGTGCGGTGGCCGTGGATGCGGCGCTGCCGGGAACGTATCAGCAAAAGGTCTGGGCGCTGCAGAAGCTCGCGCCGCGCATCGGGCATGAATTCGTGACGATTTTCCTCGGCGATTTCGTGGCGACGTACGGCCTTGAGGATTTCGATTTCTCGATGGAGGCGCTGAGGTTTTTCACGGTCTTTGGCTCGGCGGAGTTTGCGGTGCGACCATTCATTCTGGCGGATCAAAAACGTGCTTTGCAAAAGATGCACGCATGGACGGCGGACCCGGATGAGAAGGTGCGCCGCCTGGCCAGCGAGGGATCACGGCCGCGCCTGCCCTGGGGCATGCGGTTGCAGGCGCTGGTGCGAGACCCCGAGCCCACGGCGAAGATTCTGGAGGCGCTGAAGGATGATGACTCCCTGTTTGTGCGCCGTTCGGTAGCCAATCATCTGAATGACATCACGAAGGATCATCACGACTATGTTTTGCAGCGGCTCGAAGCGTGGGATCTTGAACGAGAGCATCTGAAGTGGATCGCGAAGCATGCCTGCAGAACGCTGATCAAGCGCGGGCATCCGCGTGCGCTGAAGCTCTTTGGCTTTGGCAAAAAGGCGGAGGTCACGGCAAAGCTGGCGGCTTCTCCTTCACGCCTGGAACTTGGGCAGCGGCTTACGTTGACGGCTGCGCTCACTTCCACTTCAAGCCGTGCGCAGCGACTCGCGATCGACTACGTGGTGCATTACGTGAAGGCCAGCGGGGGGAGCGCGGAGAAGGTCTTCAAGTGGACCGAGATCGACCTGCCAGCGCACGCTGAAATCGAACTCGTCAAATCGCAGGTCGTGCGCGATTTCACGACGCGGAAACATTACTCAGGCAGGCACCGAGTGGAGCTGCAGATCAATGGACAGCGGGTGGCGGAGACGATGTTTGTCCTGGCCTGAATCGTACCGCAGGCTCAGCGGTAGAAGGTTTCGAGAATCAAGGTGCAGAGAGCCTGCCGATATGTCGCATCAGCGGCATCGGCGGCAGGCCAGTTGGGACGACCGCGTTTGAAGGAGCCGTCCGGCTGCTGGGCGGCGAGGATTTGCGGCATGACCTGGGAGGCGAAGGTCGTCCACTCAGCCCCGCCGTTGAGGAAGAGCGCATTGCTGTAGCCATGCCAGCAGTAGAGATTGCAGTTTTTTTCCCAGTCCGGTGGCTCGGCCTGGAGGAAGCCCGAGATGAATTTGACGCCTTTTTTAGCGGCTGGTGTGCTTTTTCCAGCCAGCATGAGATGGCCTGCCGCAGCGCCACCACTGAGGCTCCATTGATTGTAATGCGCTTCGCGGCTGGCGCCGCCAAAGCCACCGTCCTTGGTTTGAACGGAGTCGATGTATGACAGCGCTTTTTTGATGCAGGACTCCAGCCCGTCGATCTTCAAGCCGGTGGCCTTGGCGACATTGAGCGCCTGGAAATGCCAGTTGGCCAAGGACAGATCTGCACCGCCATCGGGATTGTACACGAGGGTCTTGCCACCATAGGTCCAGGAGCCACTTTTCGTTTGCTGGCTGATGATCGTCTTGATGGCGGTATCAAAGGACTCACGCAAACCCGGGAGCCTTTTGGAGCCCAGTCGTGCTGTGATGTAGGCTTCGCCGACTGCCGTGGTGGCAATGGCATGTTCATAGGTCCCTGAGCCGCCGGGTTGAGCGTCCCACTTTTCGGAAAAGATGCCGCTGGGGTTCTTCCGGCCGAGTTCGATCAGGTACATGATCCCCTTCATCACAGTGTCTCCATACTCGGGAGAATCTGGTGTCTCACCGTGGCCAAGAAAACACTGGAGCACGAAGCCGCTCATCGCGCCTTTGTTACTGCGGCCCCAGGAGCCGTCGGGGTTCTGGCTGGTTTTAAACAGGTTCAGGGAAGTCACCACGGCGGCATCCATCTCTGGAGTGCCTCCGCCAAGGCGGATGGCCTGCAGGCGAGTGGCGGGCAGAAAGCGGGCGCGGTAAGATTCGGGGAGGCTTTTGAGAGAGGCTTCCGAAAGGCCACCGGAGGCGGTGCTTGCCGGAGCATTCTGCATGGCCAGCCAATGGTCCTTGGCATAGGCCTTGTCTGGAGGGCTGAGATTGTCGATGGCGATCTCAAAGTCCGCGCCGTTCTTCAGGCGGACTTTGACCGCACGCTGGGCGACATTCACGCCGACCATTTCGGCCTCGATGATCTGGCCGCTGGTATTCGTCCAGGAACGCATCTCCGCCACTGCCGCGCCATGCAGCAGGAAGAGACTGAATGCGACGATGCACGCGGCGCGCTTCATGAATTATTTCACCGCGGCTTTGGCCTGGGCCTGGCTTTCGGGAGAGAGCTTGCTGAGTGCCAGAATGTGCGTGACGCCGGTGGAGGGAATTTTGAGGAGCACGCTGTCGCCTTGAAGTCCTGCGAATTCGGCCTCGATGGTCTTGCCTTCGGTGTTGGTCCATTTCAGGACGCCGCCGGCTGCTGCGGGCATGGCGGCAGCAGGAGCTGCGCCACCGCCGGTGAGGCTGGCGCCTTCATTGATCCAGGCTTTGAAGACGTCGAGCTCGGCAGCGGTGAGCTTGTTCTTGCCTTCCGGAGGCATCACATCCGAGTCATCATCCGCCAGCGTGCAGTTCACCCACATGGTGCTCTTGGCGGCATCTCCTGGGATGATATTTTTACCCGCACCAATCTGCTCGGGCAGCTTGTCATCATCGAGTGCCAGCTTGCCTTTGACCTTCTTGGTGGTGCTGTGGCAGGCATAGCACTTGGTGCGGAAGATGGGAGCGATCTGCGTTTTGTAATCGACCGCAGAAGCAGCGGTGGTGGTCAGGACAAGAGCGAAGAGAAGGCTGAATTTCATGGTTGAGTGCGACATGGAACGATCAAACGGGCGGTTTGCCTAGATTAATTTATGGATTCCGTGCGTTCAGCGAGCGGAGGGGTCGAGCTGACGCAGCTGCTGCAGGGTGGCCAGAATGGCGTCGCGCTGGGCCTGCAGGCGGCTGATGCCCAGCACAGCGCGGCTACCGGAAAGGGTATTGAGCAAGGGGCTGGCCTCCGGCTGGGAGGAATTCCACACCACGCCGCGCATGGCGCCGGGGTTCTTGGCAGCGAGCGCGTAGTAGTCTGCGTTCAAGGCCTGACGCTGTGCGGCAAGCTGAGAGCGGAGAATATCCACCACGTTGCGGGCCGGCATGGTGGCCTCCGAGGCGGGAGTCTGGGAGGAACCGGCCTGCTCACGAGCCAGCCGCAACTCTGTTTCGCGGGCTTGGAGCAGCATTTTCTCGCGGGATTTTTCTGCGGCCTCCATCGGATCGTAGCAGGCCTCCCAGCGAAGGTCCGGGGTGGTTTTTGCGAAGGCGACTCTGACCAGGCCGTCGGCGTGCCGGAGGGAAATATCCTCGGCGCTGACGGCGGTGATCTCGGCGTCGCGCAGGACTTTGCCATCGTCCAGATTCAGCACGGGAAACTTCCTGCCGACCATGGCGCTGCGGCGCTGGGTGCGGAAACGGTCAAACTGAGCTTTGAGAGCCTTGAGCTCCTCCTGCGTCTGGGAGAGCTCCAGCTGGGTCTTTTTCAAAGCTGCCTGTACCGCCGCAAATTGCTGCATCTGTGCCTGCAGGGAGGACAAATCTGCTTGTGATTGCTCCAGGAGATGGTTGGTCTCATCGACACGGGTCTGCAGGGTCTGGTTCTCGATCTGCAGAGCATCGTACTCGGTTTTTTTGACACAGCCGCCCAGCAGCAAGAGCATGGCGGCTGTCACTGGAAGAATGCGAGTAGGGTGCCTGCTCATTTCCAAAGAGAATGTAATCCTATTCACTCCCGTTTGTCACGCATCCCGTACCATGATTTTTCAGAATGACGGCCTGGCCTCAAGGCTTGCATTCAAAGTATCCTAGCCGAGACTGAAAGCCCCCCAAACCACCCTTTATGAGCAAAGCCTCCGTCGAAGACATCAAACTCGCCTCAGCAGGCCTCCGTGGCCAGCTGGCCGAGCAGTTCGCTGATACCAGCACCCCGAACATCCCGGAGGACTCCAACATCCTGCTCAAGCACCACGGTTCCTACCAGCAGGATGACCGCGATGTGCGCGCCGAACGTACCAAGGCGAAGCTGGACAAGGCCTGGAGCTTCATGATCCGCAGCAAGATGCCCGGCGGCCGCATCACCGCGAAGCAGTGGATGATCCATGACGACCTGTGCACCAAGGCCTTTGGCAACATGCGCCTGACCAACCGCCAAGGCATTCAGCTCCACGGCGTGCTCAAAGGCGGCCTGAAGGAAGTCATTTCCAATGTCTGCCACAGCGGCCTCAGCACCATGGGTGCCTGCGGTGACGTGGTGCGCAACACCATGGGCCCTGCGGCTCCGATCAAGGATGCCGTGCACGCTGATACTCAGAAGCTTACGGAGGAAATCAGCCAGCGCTTCCTGTGGCGGAGTTCCGCCTATGCGGACATCTGGCTCGATGGCGAAAAGCTGGAGCCTGAGTGGACTCATGATCCGGAGGTGAATCCTGCCGTGCGTGAGGCGACGAAGGCTCCCGAAGGTGACGACCCCATCTACGGGAAGGTCTATCTGCCGCGCAAATTCAAGATCGGCGTGGCCATCCAGCCCTGCAACGATGCGGACATCTTCTCCCAGGACGTGGGCCTTGTGCCGCACGTGGTGGACGGTGCTGTGGAAGGCTACACGATCACCGTCGGCGGCGGCTTTGGCATGAGCCACGGCCAGCTGAGCACCCGCCCCTTCCTGGGCCAGCCGCTGCTGTATGCGAAGCGTGCGAACGTGGTGGATGCGATCGAAGCCATCGTGACCACCCAGCGTGATCACGGCAACCGCACCGAGCGCAAAAACGCCCGTCTCAAGTACACCGTGCAGACCATGGGCCTCGACGGCTTCCGCGCCGAAGTGGTGCGCCGCCTGCCGGGCATTGAAACTTTCCCGCCGAAGGAGCTGAACTTTGACAGTGTGGAGGACAAGCTCGGCTGGCATGAGCAGGGTGACGGCAAGCTCTACTGCGCCGTGCACGTGAGCATGGGCCGCATTGTGGACCGTGAAAACGGCCCGCACTACCGCAGCGCCTTTGTGGAGCTGTGCAAAGAGCTGGACCTGCCGCTGATCGTGACACCGAACACGAACATGATCATTGCCGACGTGGCGCCCGACCAAAAGGACGCCGTGGACGCCATCCTGGCCAAGCATGGCGTCATCCACGCGGACGGCATGACCCGCGCCCGCAAGGTGGCCCACGCCTGCGTGGCCCTGCCGACCTGCGGCCTGGCTCTGAGTGAGTCTGAGCGCGTGCTGCCGGGCTTCATGGACAAGATCGACGAAGCGCTGCGTGAACTGGGCCTCGAAGACGAGCCGATCCTCTTCCGCATGACGGGCTGCCCGAACGGCTGCGGCCGCCCTTACAACGCCGATTTCGGCTTTGTGGGTCGCTCGCCGAACAAGTACGCGATGTTTGTGGGTGGCAGCATCCGCGGCAACCGCTTGGCCGGCCTGGAGTACAAGACCGTCCTCGGTGAAGAAGTGCCGGTGAAGGTGCGCGCCTTCCTGGAAGCTTTCAAAGCGGAGCGCAAGGACGGCGAAATCTTCGCCGACTGGTTCGCCCGCACCCGCACCACGGGCGAGGCGCCGACGCCGGAGCAGTTCCACATCGAACTGGCCGAACGTGCCGCCAAGCTGGCCGAAGCCAAGACGACGGCTGCTGAGGCGGGCTGATTCTCCCAAAAGGATTGTTTTCGAGGCGGCCCGCACCACGCGGGCCGCCTTTTTTGTGCCAAGATATGTTCTCTATCAGGATGGAGGACAGAGAGTTGACCGGCAGGAGGCACTGAAAAGATTCGGAAAATCAGAGAAAATGAGGGGCTGGTTCTGTGTATTCAGGTTATTCCTTGCGGCAACACGGGCAATTTCTGAACATTACGGTACTTGTGTGTCGCGTATCTTTGGGCCACAGACTCGGCTATGTCTCTCCCGTTCTATCATTACCTGCATCTCATCGGCCTGATCCTTGTTTTCATTGGCTTTGGCGGTCTGTTCTCCAGCGAAGGTGCCAAGAAGGCCATGATGTGGCATGGCATCGGTCTGGTCATCAGCATTGTCTCCGGATTCGGCATGCTGGCAAAGCTTGGCATCATGGGCACGATGCCGGTGTGGGCCTGGATCAAGATCGGCCTGTGGCTGGTGCTGGGCTTTCTGCCGGTGCTGGCGAAGCGCCGTGTGATCGCCGCACCGCTGGTGGTGCTGATCGCTGCTATAGTGGGTGCGACGCTCGCATTTATTGGTTACACCTACAAAACTGGGTTCTCGCTCGGATCGTAAAATCTGCGTTGGCGTAGTGATCACGGTCCCAGGGATTCTCCAAGGTCAGCCGTTCGCAAGCCATCCTTTCATATCACTTCAACGGACTGGCGCTATCGCTGGTCGGTTTGAGGCTAAACGTGGACGCGGGAGCTTGCGGGGGCGCTGATCGACGGGCAGGAGTGCCTATCGTACTTCCCGGAGGCCTGTCCTACGATCAGGCTCCGAGCGCTTTGCTTTTTTCGGTGGCGGCGCGGACGGCCTGGATCATGGCGTGGCGGAGGCCGTGCTGCTCGAGTTTTTCGAGGCCGGCGATGGTGGTGCCGCCGGGGCTGGTGACTTCATCGCGCAGGGACGCGGGGTGTTTGCCGCTGGTAAGGACCATTTCTGCGGCACCGGCGACGGTTTGGGCGGCGAGGCGCAGGGCTGCGGCACGTGGCAGGCCCATGAGGACGCCGCCATCGGCGAGGGCTTCGATGACGGTGTAAACATAGGCGGGACCGCTGCCGGAGAGGCCGGTGACGGCATCGAGCAGTTTTTCGGCGACTTCATCTGCGGTGCCGACGGCTCCGAGAATTTTCTCCGCGAGGGCGGCGTCTTTAGCGGTGGCCTTGCTACCGCGTGCGAAGGCAGCAGCTCCTTTTCCGACGAGTGCAGGGGTATTGGGCATGCTGCGAATGACGCGCTGCTTGCCGCCGAGCCAGGTTTCGAGATTGGCCAGCGAAACGCCGGCGGCGATGCTGAGATAGAGGCGGGAGCCTTTGACCTGGGAGAGGGCCTCGCACAGGGACTTCATGTCTCCGGGTTTCACGGCGAGGATGATCACGTCTGATACCGCCGCGATTTCCGCCGGTGTGCCGGTGATGGATTTGCAGGCGAGGCATTTGCGGAGGGAGTTCACGGCCTCGGGCATCACATCGCTGAGCGCCACATTCAGGCTGGTTTTGCCAAGCGCCTGCTCCACGCCGCGCAGGAGCGCGCCGCCCATTTTTCCACAGCCAATGAGTCCGAGTTTCATCATGGGGCGAATTTGGGGCAGATGTGGCGGCGTGCAAGTACGCCAATCTAGTCTTGCTTTGGACCCCGGATGTTTGCCATTCTGGTAGAAATCGTCGCTAAAAATGTATCCCGACCACTTTCAGCCCGAAAAGATCATCGCCGCCGGGCCCTCTGCCAAAGTGTATCGTGGAGTGGAGACGATGACGGGACGGAAGGTGCTGATCAAGGTCCTGCTGCAGGACCACGAGACGGTGAATCCGCTGGATCGGGAGCGCCTGCAACTGCTGGCTCCTTCGCTGATGCAGATGCGGCATCCTCAGATCGCGGGACTGATCACGCTGCTGCCTACGGAGGAAGAGTTTGCCCTGGTGTCTGAATTCATGCCGGGGATGAACGGACGGAACTTTGCCGCTGAGCGCAGGCCCGCGCCTGCTGATCTGCGAGCGCTGGCGGTGCAGCTGATGCATGCGCTGCTGGTGGGCGAGCATCTGCGCCAGCCGCATGGCGACCCGAAGCCGAGCAATCTGATCATCGCCGATCATCCTGGCGGCGGCTTGTTTCTGCAGGTGCAGGACTGGGGCCTCACGCTGGCACGACAGACGCAACCGCCGGAGACGCTGTGGTTTCGCGCACCGGAGTTGCACGCGGGCGGCACGCCGACGACGCAGAGCGATCTTTTCACAGCGGCGGGCAGTTTGTTCTGCATGGCCACCAACACCGCACCGGCCCAAGGGACGACGGTGGAGGAGATCATGCGGGACTGGCAGGCCTTCAACGCGAGCCATGTGCTAAGCCACCTGCGGCCGGACCTAGACCCGCCGCTGCGCGACTGGCTGGCGTGGCTTCTCAATCTAGCGCCGCAGCAGCGCCCGCAGTCGGTGGCTCAGGCGCTGGATGTGCTGATGCTGAGCATGCACACCGGCTTTGCCTACATGCCACAGCAGGCGCCTGTGATGGCACCGGGAGCCCAGACCACGCCGCTCGTAGCGGCCGTTCAACCTGGGATTCCCATGGCTGTTCTGGCTGTGGAGCCGGGGGATGGTCAGGTGGTTGAGGCTGTCGCCGTTCATTTGGATGAGCCTGTGGCTGTTGCTTCCGTTGTGTCGATCCCGGCTCCTGCGGGTGTGCCAAAGCCGAAGCCCGTGGCGACCAAGTCCGTGACTGCTGCGGCTGCGGGCCCTGTCGCTGCGAAGTCCACCGCTGGAGCTGACGCCCCACCCGCCGCATTGAAAAAATCCTCCGGCAGCCGTGTCATGATGGCGGTGGTGCTGAACCTGGCGGCTCTCACCGTGATTGGGTTTTTTGTGTGGCCGTTCATCCAGAAATCCATCCCGAGCGGGGAGGTGTCCGCAGCCGTGAGCAGCGAGAAGACGCCCGCCATTGCCACACCTCTGGGCATGGCAGACAGCACGAAAGCCGACGTCACGACTGCCGCCCAAACAACGCCAGCGCCTGTGGTGACCGATGCCAAAGTCCGCTGAGCGGGTGCTAAGGCTACCGCCCGACAGCATTCTCCATGCGGCAGGCGGTGATTTCGCATGCGGGATGTGCGTACTCCTCTCGTGAAAAGCTCCCCTGCCCTTCTCCTGCTGCTCCTCACCGCACGTGCCTCTGCGGCGGTCGATTTCGTTCGGGACATCCAGCCGATCTTCAGCGATCACTGCTATCAATGCCATGGCGGGCACAAGCAGGAGGCGGCCTTTCGGCTCGACAACAAACCGAGCGCGCTGAAGGGCGGAGACTTTGGTGTGGCCATTGTCCCCGGCAAGGCGGATGACAGCCGCCTGATGCATGCGGTGCTGGGCACGAACCCCAAAATGCGCATGCCGCGCAAGGGTGACCCGCTGAGCGTGGAGGAGATCGGCAAGCTGAAGGAATGGATCGATGCGGGTGCGGTCTGGCCTGACAGCGCGAGCGTGAGCATCGAGCGGAAAACTGACCACTGGGCCTTCAAGCCGCCCGTGCGGCCGCCCGTGCCTGCGGGAGCAAAGCATCCCATCGATGCCTTTATCCGCGAACGTCTGGCGAAAGAGGGGCTGCAGCCCTCGCCCGCCGCAGTTCCTGAAACGCTGCTGCGCCGAATTCACCTGGATCTCACCGGCCTGCCGCCGACGCCGCAGGAAACCGCGGGCTTTGCCATCGCATACAAACAGGATCCCGCAGGAAGCATTCAACGGCTGACCTCCAACTTGCTTGCCAGCCAGCACTTTGGTGAGCGCTGGGCGCGGCACTGGCTGGATGCGGCGCATTACGCAGACAGCAACGGCTACGAAAAGGACCCGATGCGCTTCATCTGGTTTTACCGTGACTGGGTCATCAGCGCCTACAACCGCGACCTGCCGTATGATCAGTTCATCATTCAACAGCTTGCTGGCGATGAGCTGCCCCAGGCCACGCAGGATCAGATCGTGGCCACCGGATTCCTGCGCAACACGATGGTGAATGAGGAGGGTGGCGTGGACCCGGAGCAGTTCCGCATGGAGTCGATGTTTGACCGCATGGACACCATCGGCAAAAGCGTCCTCGGGCTCACCATTGGCTGCACGCAGTGCCATAACCACAAGTACGACCCCATCTCGCAGGAGGAGTACTACCGCATGTTTGCCTACCTCAACAATGACAACGAGCCCTGGCGCGTGGTGTACACGGCCAGCGAGCAGATGCAGCGCGCGCAGGTGCTCACGCGCACGGCGGAGCTGGAAGCCAAGCTGAAGCATGACCACTCTGACTGGCAGCAGCGGATGAAAGAATGGGTGGCTGCTGTGAAAGCCGCGCAGCCGCAGTGGCACACGCTGGCCTTTGAGGACGATCCTTCAGGGGGAGAGAAGGCGCTGCGTCAGCCGGATGGGAGCATCCTCGCGCAAGGGTATGCTCCGACGAAGAGTGATGTGAAGTTTGCGGTGAAGGGATTTCATGATGCGAGCGCTCCCGCTGCGCCACGAATCATCAGCGCCTTTCGACTGGAGCTGATGAATGACCCCAACCTGCCTGCGTATGGCCCGGGGCGTTCGCAAAAGGGCACGGCGGCGCTCACGGAATTTCAGGCTGAGATGAAGATCGACGGCAAGATGACCAAGCTGAAATTTGTCAAAGCCACTGCTGACTATGGCGAACCGGAAAACTCACCGCTCGCCCCCTTTGCCCGCGACCAGGATGTGAAAAAGGACAAACGTGTCACGGGACCCATCGCGTATGCGATTGATGGCAAAGTGGAGACTGCCTGGGGCATCAATGCGGGTCCTGGCAGGCGCAATGTGCCGCGCAATGCGGTCTTCGTTTTGGAGAAACCCGTGGAACTCAAGCCTGACAGCGAATTGAGCGTGACGCTGAGCATGAAGCACGGCGGCTGGAACAGCGATGATTTGCAGACGATGAACCTGGGACGGTATCGCATCAGTGTGACGGATGCGCCGAATGCCGAGGCTGATCCGCTCTATGGCAAAAAAGCTGAGTTCAGCGTCTTCCGCACCACCGTGGCGGAATGGCAGCCGGTGAATGACGAAATTGAATCGCTGTGGAAGCAGCATCCTGAAGGCACCACCACCCTGACGCTGGATCCGCGCGCGGAGCCGCGCATGACCTCGGTGCTCAAGCGCGGTGATTTCCTCAAACCCGACAACCGAGTGACCGCCGGTGTGCCTGCGGTGCTGAATCCGCTGCCGAAGAATGCGGATGGCTCGCGTCTCACCTTTGCCAAATGGCTGGTGGACAAAAAATCGCCCACCGCCGCCCGGGCTTATGTGAACCGCGTGTGGCAGGCCTGTTTCGGTACTGGACTGGTGGAGACTGCCGAGGACCTCGGCACGCAGGGCTCGCCGCCGAGCCATCCCGAGCTGCTCGACTGGCTTGCGGTTGATTTCATGGAGCATGGCTGGAGCACGAAGCACCTGCTGCGCCTCATCACCAGCAGCGAGACTTACCAGCAGTCCAGCAAGGTGACGCCCCAGCTTTTGGAGCGTGACCCCTACAATCGCCTGCTCGCGCGTGGTCCGCGCTTCCGTGTGGAGGGCGAAGTCGTGCGCGACATCCAGCTCGCGGCGAGTGGTTTGCTCAATCCAGCCATCGGCGGGCGGCCCGTGATGCCGCCTGCACCGGCGTATCTGTTTGAGAAGCCTGCCAGTTATGCGCCCTTCCCGTGGAAGGTGGATGAGGATGAGAACCAGTTCCGCCGCAGCGTCTATGTCTTTCGCCGCCGCAGCACGCCGTATCCTTTTTTGAGCACTTTTGATGTACCCAATGGCGAGAGCGCCTGCATTCGCCGCTCGAAGAGCAACACTCCGCTGCAGGCTCTGATGACGCTGAACGAAACCATGAGCATGGCTGCCGCCAAAGCCTTGGGTGAACGCATGTGGAAGGAAGGCGGCAGCGATGATGCCTCCCATATCGCCTACGGCTTCCAGCTCTGCACCGGCCGCCAGCCAAGCTCCAAAGAAACGGCTTTGCTAGTGGACATGCTCAAGCGCCACCAGCCCAAGCCTGGTGAAATCGACTCCCACACCCTGGTCGCGCGCGTGCTGCTCAATCTCGACGAGACGATCACGAAGGAGTGAGGCTCACGGCTCGCGCTTCATGCGCCACAGCCAGTCCTTGTCTTTAGTTCCGCCGTCGTCCTTCGCATCGGGTCCTGCGGACCAGAGGAGGTAGCCGTCCTTTTCGAGGCGATAGCCCAGCGGCTGTGTGGGCCGTGCGGGATCGGTGACTTGGAAGAGCTTCAGGTCGGTCTTCACCAGATTGAGCGATTCGGGGAAGCTGCCGTGCTTCAGGCGATGCTTCTCCAAGGCACAGGCCATGATGAGGCAGCGGCGGTGGAAGAGTCTCTCGGCGGCGGCTTGCGTGATATCACCGATTTGCGGAATGGCAATGGCTCCGAGGATGCGGCGCGGATTGGGCCATGAGTTTTCCGCTTTGCTCCGACGCTGCACGATTTCCGCTCTGGAACCTGACGAAAGCCAGGCTTCGGGGCCGGGTGGTCCAAGCTGATCGAGCATGCAATCGGCGTAAAAGGCGACGTTTGCATCATGCCAGCCGATGGGGCCATTCACCATGACATAATAAAATGCATCCTCTATCATTCGCTCCAAGAACGGCGTCTTTAAGGATCGGTTGGTTATGTCCTCCAGCAAGTGGCGGTGCTTTCTCAAATACTCGAGCTGGAAAAACATGCCGAGTATTTCCTGGCCATGAGCGGATTGATACTGCTGCAAATCATCAAACTGGCCCAGCCGCACCTGCAGACGGCCCAGCGACTCTTCCGTCCAGACTGGATGGCCGAGGGCCTCGTGCAAAGCGTCAAACGTGATGCCATGGGCGGCCAGAGGAACGAGGCACCCGACCATACCGCCACGCGCCATTCCTTCACTGATGCGCAACATGATCAGCGCCGTGCTCACCGTCTTTGCAGCATCTCCGGCCAAGGCGGCGCTGCGCAGATGAAGGCCAAGCTGAAGCTGGAAGTCGTTCAGTCCAAGGAAGTCGGGAAAGGATGCCTGCCAGGGATTGTTTCCGACGGCCTCCAAGGCCTCCCGCTGGCCCGGTTTGATGACTGAGAAAGGTTTGTTCAGCCCTTCAGCAAGCTTGGGCAGCAGGCCATTGCCGTCTCCCAGTTCGCGGGCAAGGACCGTGGCCGGTAACTCAGGAGCCTTGATACCCCGGTTCTTGATCCAGGTGACCAGATCGAGCCTATCGCCTTCGCCATCCTTGGATTTGGTGATCTCCGGGCGGATGAAGTCCTTCGGCAGCAGTGCGTTTTGTGGAGGAACGTATCTCAGGCTCAGCGTGCCTGGCTTCTTCACATGCAGCCAGCTTTCGAAGACTGGATTGGCAAAGTAGTTCTCTTCATCGGTCACCTTCGGCGGCATGAGGGCTGTCGGATCGCCCGTGCCCAGCCGCTCCACCATACGGCGATGAACCGCCGCAAGCTCTCTCGCGCTGCGCCAGTTTTCCCACTGCCAGAGAACGGTGATGAGAGAGATGAGACAAACGAGCGTCCAACCCATGCGACGATTCCACACGAGGCGGGCCAGCCAGCGGGCAAAGCGAACGCTATAAAGGCGGGATGGGGCCTTGGTGCCGGGGGTGGAGGAGTTCATGGGCGAGCTGTTCGATTTGTTGGCGGTTGGCGAGGAGTTGCGCGGGTGTTATCGGGGGCAGCTTGGCGTAGCTGCTGAGGGTGGATTGCGGAATGGCCTCGGGCGTGGTGATGCGGAAGAAGAAGGCCAGCAGCCAGCACGCGGCGAGTGGCAGGCGGAGGGGGCGAGGGATGGAGGAGAGCAGGCGGAGGAAGAACTTCGGCGTGGCAGTGTTTTGGAGTGTGCCGGGCCTTGGGCGCTTTCGGACGTTTTGCGGTTCGCGCAAAGCTCCAGAGGGCTGGAGCACTCCAGGACGCTGTCGCGAGACTTGGAGCGCTTCTTCCAAAACACGCTGAAGGAAGGCGGGCGGAGGGTCGCGCCAGCGCTGGGTACGGAGGGTGGATTCGATGTCTTTGTTCATACCAGGGTGTGTTTTTGGGCACGCAGTTTTTCCAAGCCGTAGCGGTAACGGCTGGCGACGGTCTGGGTGGGAAGGCCGAGCAGTTCACCGATTTCGCGAAAGCCCAGCTCCTCCCACACATGGAGGTGGATGACGCTGCGCTGCTCCTCGGGAAGAGCGGCGAGTGCAGCGGTGATTTGAGCGCGTGTTTCCTCGGCCTCGGCATCAGCGGCAGGCAGAAACCAGCCGGGTGATTCGTCTGCGAATCTCTCCAACACATCTTCACGGGTGGAGCGACGACGCAAGGAATCGAGCGCGAGATTGCGCGTGAGCGTGAAGATGATGGCGCGCTCGGACTGCGCGGTGGTGATCACCGCAGCGTCCCGGGCGAGCTTGAGAAACAATTCCTGCACCACCTCCTGCGCCAGCGATTCATCCTTCGTCACCGACCAGGCAAACCGATACGCACTGACGGCGTAGTCGGCATGGAGTCGGGCTAGGGTGGCTTCAGTGGGCGGCATCCGTGGTCAGTTTGACAAACGACGCACGGGTTGGGGGATTTTATTTGTCATCGGGTGCTTTTTTAGAGCCTCTCGTCTGCAGCCATGGTTAATCCGACTTCTTTGACTCCGTAAAGGCGTCCAGATTCCAGATACGCATGGAACGATCACCCGAGAGACATGCGAGGCGTCGGCCATTGAGACTGAAAACGAGCTGACGAGGCGGGCCGACGGGACCACTCAACTCTTCGATGAGTTTGCCATCAGCGAGATTCCAAAGTTTGATCGTGAGATCTTCGGAGGCTGTGGCGAGAATGGGACGTGCGGGATGAAACGCGAGCGCCATGATGGGGCCGTCATGCACACGCAGCTCTTGTTTGATGGCGAGTGTCTGGGTGTCGCGCAGGCGCACCATGCGATCGGCCCCGCCTTCAGCGAAGAGGGAGCCGTCCGGCGAGACTGCCAAGGCATTGATGACACTGCTATTGAGGGTGGTTTGCAGACACTCGCCCGACGTGGCATCGAACAACAGCAGCCGGTCTTCCGAGCCCGGAAGACTGCGTGAGGTCTTGGCGGCAAGGAGTGCGACGATGCGCGGCGTAGTCCCGACCCATTCCGCCTCACGAACGGCAAAAGATTTGTCCCAGGGAATGGTGGTGGTATGGCCGGACCCGGCATCGATGACATAAAAGGCACTGGCCGCGCGGACGAGGAGACGTTCACCCGAGGGATCGAAGTGCATGAAGAGCAGACCTCCGGGAGCCGTGAGATGCCGCAATTCTTCGACGCGGTTCTTGTCACGTCGAAGCAGCTGGATGTCAGAGCCAGCCTTGCTGGAAGATGCGACCGCAGCCTTCGAACCATCAATGCTGGCAGTGACCAGGCGGGCATTTTTATCTGCCGATCGCCAAAGCGGATGACTCCGGGACGCGTCGTCATTCAGGTCGATGAGATCAATGCCGGTGTTCGTGCCATGAGCAAAGACCAGGTCATCGCTGCTCCAGAAGCAGGTGTTGGCAAAATCGCGGGCTGACAGGCGAAACTCCTCGTTCAGGCCTTTCAGACGCCAGGCTTTGGCAGTGGCACCCGTGGCGATTATCTCGCCCGAGACAGGATGCACGCAGAGTTCTCTTCCGATGCTGCCTGCGTTGAGCAATGGCTGAAGAAAAATACCGGCGGAAGCATCCCACACCTGGATGGACTGACGGCCGCCGGAGAGATTGGATAGGGTGATGAACTGCCTGCCATCCTGCGCAAAAGCCAGTGAGGACACAGCACGATCATTGGCGCGAAATTCGTAACGGATGTTTCCGGTGCCGAGCTCCGTGGAGCGCACGAAACCGCGTTGGTCACCCGTCAAAACCTGACGACCATTCGGGCTGACGGCAAGTGCCGTGAGGCGCGAGCGAGGCGCGCTCAATTCACGCAGCACGGCACCATTGAAGGCATTGATGATCTGCAGCCGTTGCCCGCCCGTGGCTTTGTTGCATACCAGCTGCCGACCCGTTGGATCGAAAGCAGCGAGAACCATGGATTCGGCTCCTTCCGCAGTCCAAAGAACCGCGCCCGTTTGCGCCAGCCGCATGTGAGCAGGCCCGTTGTGAGCAATGTCCAGCAGACGTCGTCCATCTGGACTGAAGAGCAACGCATCGGTGCCAGCATCTTCCCAACGAGTGATCACTTTGCCATCCTTGAGATTGTGAATGACGATGCCTCCGCCGCTGATTTTGGCCGCCGCAAGCTGCTCACCGTCCGGTGAAATGGTCAGGCAAAAATCCGGGGTGGAGCGATCTTCAAAACCAAGCTGGAAACTCAGCTGAGCGGCAGCAGATCCGACTTTCGTGATCGACACCCAGTAGTCGGAGGACACCATGATGAACACTCCCGCCTGAATGGGATGCGGCAGCACACGCTCCACAGCAGCACCACTGGGCACCTGAATGCTGGCGAAGGACGTGTCTGATTTCTCCATCAGGTAGTGCCAGTTCGAGTCGCGCAGCTCTGCCGGTACTGCCAGCAGCGCGGCCTGCATCGTGCTGCCGTCCTGATCACGATACGCTGCGTCGGCGAGAGAGATCTGGGCCCTGGCCAGAGATTTTCTGGCAGCCTCCTTGTCCTCATGGGCTCTGCGCTCACTCTGTTCGGCCAGGGCGCGCAAGCGGTCATGCTCATGCTCAACCTGTGTGATCCGATAGGTTTGCATGCCGCTGACACTGATGCCGATGAGCAACGCCACCCCCACCAGAGCACCCATGGTGAAGACCAGCCGGTTGCGGTTCACCAATTTGTTCAGCCGATAACGATTGTTGCTCGGACGCGCCACAATCGGCTCGCTCAGGAGGTATCTTTCCACATCCATGGCCAGACCGTTGGCCGTCTCGTAGCGCTGGTTGCGGTCCTTTTGCATGGCCTTCATCACAATCCAGTCAAGATCCTCACGCATGGCTGCTGCCAGCAGGGCGGGAGAGCTTTGCTGGCGTGCCGCAATTTTTGCGGCTGCCTCACGAGGCATCGCAGCAAGCACTTCTGAAGGCTTTGCCGGCGTCTCCTCGCTTATAATCCTGCGAATCTCCTGCTCGCCGGCTTCCTGCAGTTTTTTTTGATCAAACGGAGTGCTGCCAGTGAGCAGTTCATAAAGCAGAACTCCCAGCGCATAGACATCGCAGCGAGTATCGATGTCGATGCTCCCCGCCGTCTGTTCCGGACTCATATAAACCGGAGTGCCGATCAGCTGATCGTTTGGCAGCTGGGTCTTGACCCCGTTTGGCATCGGTCGTGTGGCTCTGGCGATGCCAAAATCAATCACCTTGGGGAGAGGTTTGCCATCATGCTTGCACACGAGGATGTTGCTGGGCTTGATGTCACGATGACTGACGCCTTTCTGATGCGCATGCTGCAAGGCCTTGCACACCTCCACGAATAATCGCAGACGCTCAGCCGTGGACAGCCGGTGCTCATCACAAAACTTCGTGATCGGAATCCCACCCACCAGTTCCATCACAAAATAGGGCAGCCCCTCGCGGGTCGCCCCTGCATCATACACCTTGGCAATGCAGGGGTGGTCCATCAAAGCCAGCAGCTGTCTCTCCGCCTCGAACTGAGCAATGACCTCACGCGTATCCATGCCCGGCTTGACGACCTTCAGCGCCACACGTCTGGGGACGGGACCTTTCTGCTCGGCATGCCACACACTGCCAAAACCTCCGGAGCCGATCACGTTCAACAGCCGGTAACGGTCAATCTGTTCATGAACGGGTTCGGCGTCATGCTCCAGTTGCAGGGTTTCCTCGTCATCCTCCGCCCCCTCAGGCTGTTGGCTCGTTGAGCCTGCGCACATGTTGCGGGCCGCGAGGCGTTCTTCAACACGGCGCCGCAGATCAGAGTCATCGCCACACGTCCGCTTCAAATAAGAATTACGCTGAGCCATAGGTCGTTTTAAAACGGCCTGAAAAAGAGCCTCCTCAGCAGACACAGAAGCGCTCATGGCTAGAGAACATTCTGACTATTTTCGATACAGAAACAACCGATCACTTCATAAAAATACTATAATGAAATGTGGCGGGATCCGCCTCAGCCAGACGATCTCGACCTGTTTGAATTCTTTGCTGCCCAGCAGCTAAATCGCCAAGGCGTTCTCAGCATCACCGAAATGGGCAACGTGGAGGCCCATGCGGTCCATGAGGGCGATGTGGAGGCGGCAGAGTTTGCGGTTCGGGTCGGCGCTGTGATCGTGGAGGCGGCCGCCTTGGATGGTGCCGCCACCGCCGCCGGCGAGGACGACGGGGAGCTGGCGGGAATCGTGGGCGTTGCCATCAAAGAGGCTGCTGGTGAGCATGATCATGCTGTTTTCCAGCAGGGTGCGCTCGCCTTCATTGGTGGCCTGCATCTTGCCGAGGAACTCGCCCCAGAGCTTCACCTGGTGCTGGTTCACGCGCTGGTACATGTCCAACCGATGCTCGTCGTTCGCGTGATGTGAAAGCTCATGAATACCGCCGCTGATGCCTTCCAGACTGGGGAAGCGCATGTTGGAGAGATCATTGTTCATCATGAACGTGGCCACGCGGGTGCGGTCCATCTGGAAGGCGAGGAGCATGATGTCGAACATGAGGCGCAGATGATCTTCCGCGCTGGTGGGGATGCCGGCGCCGGGGCGCTGCATGGTGGGCACCTTCACGGTGGGCTGCCAGCCGGTGCCTTTGGTTTCTGCCTGGCTGATTTTTTCCGCCAGCTCCACGCGCTGCTCGATCTCACGCACGGAGGTGAGGTATTCGTCGAGCTTCTGTTTGTCGCGCTGGCTGAGCTTGGGCTTCAGCGCACCCGCGTCTTCGAGCACGAGGTCGAGGATGCTCTTGTCGCGCTTGCGCTTGCTGCCGTCGTCAAAGAGCTGATCGAATGCCTGCTGCGGGAAGATTTCCTTCGGCGCAGGCGTAGTGGGCGTGCTCCAGGAAATGTAGGCGGAGTAGATGGAGGTGAAGCCGGAATCCGTGCTGTAGCTGGGGCGCTCGGTGCCGAGGACGACGCTTGGCATGGGCGTGAACTTGCCCGTTTGTGCCGCGACAAGCTGGTCCATCGTGGTGCCGACTTCGACGTCCGTGGTGGTTTTCTTCACCTTGAGGCCGCAGAGCACGTTCATCTTCGGATAATGACCGCCTTCACCTTCCACGGTGGTCGGATTCCACAGGCCCTTGAAGACGCTGATGTGTTTCTTCAAAGGCTCCAGCGGCGAGAGCGACTTCATGAACTCCATGCCAGCAGGGCCCTGCGTGGCGCCCCAGTGATGCGGATTGACGCCGTTGCCAGTGAAGCACACGGCGAGACGGCGTGGTGCGGTGTTGTTTTTGACCGCTTCGGCTCCGAAGGAACTGATCGATTCAAACCACGGCAGCCCAAGGGCGACACCGGTGCCACGGAGAAATTTGCGACGGGAAAGGTTCATAGGGGTAAGGCGGTTTGTTTATTGATTGGCGGCCACGGCGGGTTCGCTGCGACGGTTGAGGAACTGGCGGCTGTTGACGACATCAAGCACGGCGGCTGAGAATTTGCCGTTGTTCTGCTTGAGCGCAGCCTGCATCTGCCGGAGCAGCGCTTTGTCGCTGGGCATCGTCTGACGGCCCAGAGCGTAGCCGAGGAGCTTGCGGCAGAACTGAGCGGTGAAATTGGTTTCGTTCTTTTTGAGGTAGTCGCGCAGTCCGGCGAGACCTTGGAATTTGGTGCCGTCTTTGAGCTCGCCGGTGTCGTCGATCTTGCCGCCGGTTTCATCAGCGACACGGAAGCGGCCGATGGGGTCGAAGCTTTCGAGGGCGAAGCCGAGGGGATCGATGCGCTCATGGCAGACGGCGCAGGCGGCATCGGTGCGATGGATCATGAGGGCTTCACGCAAGGAGGCGGGTTTCACGGCGCTGTCGGGAAGCTTCGGCACGTTCGGCGGCGGCGGAGGTGAACTGAACCCGAGCACAACCTGATAGAGGTAGTCGCCGCGGACGACGGGGCTGGTGCGATTTGGGCGCGAGGTCTTGGTCAAAATGGCTCCCATGCCGAGCAGGCCGCCGCGATGCTGCTGGCCGACTTTGACTTCGCGAAACTCACCACCGGTGACGCCGGGAACACCGTAAAATTTGGCGAGGCGCTCGTTGAGGAAAGAGTAGTCGCCACCGATGATGTCTCCGACGCTGCGGTCATCACGCACCAAGTGAGCGAAGAACTCGATGGTCTCGCGCTGCATGTCGTTGCGGAGTTCGGTGGTGAACTCGGGATACTTTTTCTCATCGACGGTGCTCTTCTCATCGAAGCCGTTGAACTTCAGCCACTGCCCCGCGAATTCCTTGGCGAGGGCGGTCGCTTTCGGATCACGCAGCATTCGCTTTGTCTCTGCGGCGAGGACTTCAGGCTTCAAGAGGCTGCCATCGTCTGCGGTCTTGCGCAGTTCCCAGTCGGGCTGAGAGGCCCAGAGGAAATAGCTGAGGCGGGAGGCGAGCTCATGGGCGTTCAGCTTCACATCACCGGGAGCGGCGTTGGCCATGGGCAGCGTCTCGGCCTTGAAGAGAAAATAGGGGGAGACCAGCACGCGCACGACGACCTCGCGGGCGGCGGATTCGCGGTCGAGCTCCTTCTTGCGGCCTTCAAAGTAGAGCGCGTCGAGCTTCTGGATTTCTTCGCTGGCAAGCGGACGGCGCCAGGCGCGGCCGGCAAATTGATGCAGATGCCCGAGCATGGCTCCATCATACTCCTTCTGCTGCTGCGGATTGAGATTTGGCTGGGCAGTGTAGCCAAAGTCCTTCTTCATGGCCGCGAGATAGTCGCGGTCCTTGGGGCCGAGAAGCTGCCCGAGCTGATCGTCGCTGAAGTAATAGACGGTGATGCCGGGCTTGCGGCGGTAGAGATTGCTGGCGACTTCTTCGAGGCGGCGCTCGAACATGTCCGGGAAGGCCTGCTTCATGACACCAAAATCCCTCATGGTGTTGCGAGCCGCATCGGTCTGCGTTTTCCAGACGGTGAGAATGCCCGGCATGATCTTGGTGACATCCCGCGGCTTGTCCGCTGTGAGCGCCCATTGAGTGGTGCCGTCATTGATGTCGGGATTTTCGAGGTCAAGGCGGGCCTCGGCGTGGATCCAGGTGACGTTTTCCGGCAGCGGCAGATTGACCACAAGCGGTGCGGCGATGGCGAGCACCCCGGGCTCGATCTTGCGGCCCTGCGGATGTTTGCCGAAGGCGCTCTTCACGCGTTCGAGTTCGGCGATGCGCTGCTTTAGAGCCTCTGCATTGGCAGGAGGGGGAGTCGCGCCGAGGGCTTTGTTGTCTTCGGCAAGCTGCTTGTTGAGCCAGTCCAAGTAGATCAGGGGGCCCTTGGTGGTTTTCACATCGAGCTTGGTGATGAGCGCGATGTCGCCTTTGTTGCCGTCGCCGTCATCGCCGATGCAAAGGAAGGCCTGCTTTTTGCCTTTCACCTCGATGTTCATCTGGTAAGGACGGATGCCATCGGCGTCCTGCTGCTGGCGCTGCACGCCGCTTCCGGCCTTTTTCGGATTGTTCCAGGAGAGCAACTGCGTCTGGATCGCCTTGGCACCGTCTGTCACCGCCTGCGGCACCTGGCCGGGCTTCGTGGCATCCGGGCCGGGCAGTTCACGCCAGGCAACGCGGGTGAGATCGAGGAAGCGCGACTTCGGCTCGGTGGCGTTCACGAGATTGTTCCAGTTCTGCAGGAAGGGCAGCTTCAAGCCGGTCTCTTTGGCGAGCTGTTCGAGAGGCGTCTGGAAATGCTTGTGCTTCCAGCAGGCGACCATGTAGTCCGCCTCACGCATGTCCTCGCCATCCTGGGGCAGATGAGGCGCCGACTTCTGCTGGTACCAGACGTATAGAGCCTGCTGCGCCTGGGCTTTGACCTGCTCAGGCCCGCGCAGGCCGATGCGCTGTGGATTGAAAACGATGCCCGTGCCCGGCATGATCGTGGCGTGATCAGCCACCTTGCGTGCGGCCCCGAAGTATTTGTCCAGCGCCGCCGGGCTCATGAAGAGCACATCGCCCGTGTTGCTGAAACCTTCCCCGCCGCCGCCGTCAGTTTGAAATTCTTTGGCAAAGCCGTAGTCGTGACGGGTGAGATCGCGAATGGTGTAGTCGTACTCGGCATTGGTGAGCCGGCGCATGGTCACAGGGCCGGGATCGCCGGACTGCGCGGCGGCGAGGGCGTCGAGTTCGCCATTCACCCAGCCGAGGAGCGCGGTGTGCTCCTGATCGCTCATCTGGTGTGCCTTTGGCGGCGGCATGTCGCCGTTCTCGATGGTGTCCTTGACCTTCAGCCACACTTCAAAATGCTTGGTGAGCTGTGGATCCGCCGCAAACTGCTGCAAATCGACGTCGCCTTTGGTCTTTTTAGGGTTGTGGCACTCGTAGCATTTGGCCTTCAAAACGACCTCCGCGTCCTTCCAAGCGGGAGCAGCGGAAAGTGAGAACGAGCCGACGACAAAGGCGGCCAAAGTAAAATGGCGTGTATTCAGAGACATTGGGGGTACAAATGATACGGACAAAGGACGGCATTTAATCAGCAGCTTCCGCTCCTTTTTTGCGCTTTCTTGTGCTAGGAATCATGCGAAAGCATCTGCTGGCTGAGACGTATCATTCATACCCCCATGAGTTCCTCCTTTTCCCATCATGCCCCGAATCTGGAGCATGCGTTTTTGACGCGCCGCGAACTGCTGCAACGCGTGGGCATGGGCTTTGGCACGATGGCGGCCGGATCCTTGTTCACTTCGCAGGCTTCCGCAGCCACGATGGACCCGATGGCGGTGAAACGGCCGCACTTTGAGCCGAAGGCCAAGCGCGTGGTGCATTTCTTCATGAACGGCGGGCCTTCCCACGTGGATACCTTCGACCCGAAGCCGATGCTGGACAAGTATGACGGCAAGCCGCTGCCGAACGTGCTCAAGACCGAGCGCCCGACCGGCGCAGGTTTCAAATCCCCCTTCAAATTCACCAAACGCGGTGAGTGCGGGCTCGAAGTCAGCGAGGTCTTTGAAAAGACCGGTGCCTTTGCGGATGACATGTGCGTGATCCGCTCGATGCACGCCGACGTGCCGAACCATGAGCCCTCCCTTGGCCTGATGAACAGCGGTGAAGGCCGGCTGAACCGGCCGACGATGGGCTCCTGGGTGACCTACGGTCTGGGCAGTGAAAACCACAACCTGCCCGGCTACATCGCCATGTGCCCCGGCGGCATGCCGACACGGCGCACGAAGAACTGGCAGTCGGCCTTCCTGCCGAGCGCCTATCAGGGTGCCTACATTAATACTGAGGACACCCGGGTGGAAAAGCTCGTGGAATTCATCAAGAACGGCTCGCTCGATCTGAAACAGCAGCGCCGTCAGCTGGACCTGCTGCAGGAATTGAACCAGCGCAATCTGGTGCAGCAGGACCGTGACCAGCAGCTGGAAGCCCGCGTGCAGAGCTACGAACTGGCCTACCGCATGCAGATGGAGGCCACGGACGCCTTCGACATCATGAAGGAGCCGGAGTCGATGCGGAAGATGTACGGCGACCACGCTTTCGGCCGCCAGTGCCTGATCGCGCGGCGTTTGCTGGAGCGCGGGGTACGTTTCATCCAGCTCTGGACCGGCGCGGGCCAGCCGTGGGACAATCACGACGAAATCCTTGAGCACCGGAAGCTCGGTCAGCAGACGGACGGGGCGATTGCCGCGTTCATGAGCGACCTCAAGCAGCGCGGACTCTGGGATGACACCCTGATGATGTGGGGCGGCGAATTTGGCCGCACGCCGGCGGTGGAACTGCCGACGCCCGGCGCCAATGCCGGCAAGCAGCACGGCCGCGACCACAACCACTACGGATTCACCATGTGGCTGGCGGGCGGGGGCGTACGCGGCGGGTACACGCATGGCTCCACCGATGAATTTGGCTTCCAAGCGACCGAAAATCCGGTGCATGTGCATGACCTGCACGCCACGATTTTGAACATCCTGGGCTTCGATCACGAAAAGTTCACGTACAAATACGCCGGACTCGATTTCCGCCTCACGGGTGTGAACGAGTGCAAGGTGGTGCGGGAATTGCTGGCCTGACGGGACCGGGAAAGCCAGCCACCGGCCCCTTGCAAGGCTGGCGCACACGTTTACAGTCGCCGCCTCATGCATCGAAAAATCTTCTTCGCCCTGGCTGTGCTGGTGGCACTCGTCTTCACGATGACCCTCAAAGCCCAGGCCCAGCAGCCTGCGCCCGCCGCTGTTCCAGGTGCCGCCGTGGTCACGCATGCTCCCGCCGAAGACAATCCCTATGGGGATGTGCTGACCTTTCAAGGCTTTGTGAAGCGCACCGGCGTCATGGCCTACCCGCTGATCATTCTCTCCATGATCGCGTTTTTCATGATCGTGCTGTTCGCCTTCACCGTGCGTCAAGGCACCGTGGTCAGCGATGCGTTTATGAATTCGGCGGACGCCCTGATCCGCAAGCAGGACTACCTCGGGCTGCTGGCGGTGTGCAACCGCCGCAACGAGTGCATCGCCCGCATCACCTCAAAGACCCTTGATTTCGCCACGCGCAATCCGACCGCGAGCTTTGAAGAGGTCAAGGAAGTCACCGAGGCCGAGGGCAACCGCCAGTCCAGCCTGCTGCTGGCCCGCATCGCCTATCTGGGGGACGTCGGAGCCATCGCTCCCATGCTTGGTCTGCTCGGCACGACGCTGGGCATGATCACGACTTTCCATGAAATCTCCGGCAAGGGCGTGGGCGGCTCGAACCAGCTGGGACTCGCCCAAGGGGTGTCCGAAGCGCTGCTCTGCACGGCCTCGGGCCTCGTCATCGGCATTCCATCCCTGATGTTCTACGCCATCTTCCGTGGCAAGGTGAACCGCCTGATCTCCGAAATGGAAGCTGCGACGACCCATCTGATGGCTCTGCTGGCAGTGCAGTACAAGCGTGCCGCACGCGCCGTGGCCGGTCAGTAAACAGGCAGATCACCACCCGCGATGAACTTCCGCAAACAGCATTCCATCGAACCCTCGCCCATGCAGCTCGCGCCGCTGGTGGACGTGCTGTTCCTGCTCGTCATTTTCTTTGCCGTGACCTTCCAGTATGCCAAGGAGGAGCAGGTCATGGACGTCAGCGTGCCTGCGGCCGACGAGGGCAAGGAGAAGGAAACCCGCAACGTGGGCGAGATCATCATCAACATCAAAAAGGATGGCGAGATCCTCGTCAACGGCCAGAAGTTCAACACCGACGAGCTGCTGGTGAAGCTGAAGAACATCGTCGCCCTCTACAAAGACCAGGCGGTGATCCTGCGGGGTGATGAAGGCACCCCCTACCAGAACGTGATCCGAGTGCTGGACACCTGCCAGAAGGCTGGCATCTGGAACATCGCCTTTGCCACGCGCAAACCTGAAGCCGACCAACCTGCTGCCACGCCCAAGTGAGATGACCGCCGCGAAGTTCCCAACCGCCTCGCGCAGTCATGCGCCCCGTTTCATTCCAGCGCTTTTCTGCCTGGTGGCGTTTTCGTCCATGGCCCAGCAGCCCGCCCCGCCGCGTGCCCTGCCGGTGGAAGATGATGTGCCAAAGGCCATTCCTGTGAGCCCGCCGAAGGCACAGCCCGTGCCGGATGCGCCGCCGAGGACCAAGGGGCCTGATGATGACATGTTCGACTTTGCCACGCTGGCCTATGACCGCCAGGAGTGGGGCATGGCCGCGCAGTCGTATGCGAAGTACCTGCAGCAGTACCCCAGCGGCAGGCAGGTGCCGGACGCGCTCTATCGCATTGGTGAGTGCTACATGAAGCAGAACCAGCTCAAGCAGGCCGCGGGCTATTACGAGGAAGTCGTGAACCGCTATCCGGACAGCGAGGGAGCCCCCTCCTGCGCCTATCGCCTCGGGGCGATGATGTTCAACGATTCCAAGTTTGCCGACTCGGCCAAGTTTTTCGGCTTTTCCGAAACCAAAACCAAGAGCGCCGCCGTCCGGCTGGCCGCCGCCTACAACAAAGGCCGCGCCTATGAAATGCTCGGGGACAAGGCCAAGCAGGCCGCCGCCTTGAGCAGTGTGATCGCGGTGAAAACGGAAAATCCTTACCGCGAAACTTCGCTGCTCACGCTCGGCAGCATCTACCTCGGTCAGGACAAAAAGGCCGAGGCACTGCCTATTTTTGACGAACTCGTCAAGACCAGCGCCGACCGTACCATCATCGCCGAGGCCAGCATTCGTGCGGCGGTGCTCTATGCCGAGCTTCAGAAGCCGGAGGAGTCCATCGCGATGTTTGAAAAGGCGCTGCGCATGCCGGAGACGACCGAGCAAAACCGGGCCATCTCCCTCGTGGGCATCATTCAGGCGCTGTTTGCCAAGGGCGATTACGACGGGGTCATCGACTACTACAACAAGAACTCCGAGATCCTGCCGCAGGGAGACTCACGTGCGAAGATGCTGCTGCTCGTCGGCCACGCCTACCGCATGCGGAAGAGCTACGCCCGCGCCGTCGAAGTTTACCTGCTCATCGAGCAGTACCATCCCGACACCGAAGAGGCCTTCAGTGCGGGATACTGGAAGCTGTACTGCTTCTACCTGCTGAATGACAAAGACCTTGGCGAGTTCGCCACCGCCTTCATCACACGTCAGGCGCCGAAGCACCCAAATCATGAATACCTTTCGCTGGCACGCCTGATCCGCGCTGATTTTTACTTCAACAAAGGCGACTACCAGCAGGCGGCGCTGAGCTACAATGATGTCAGCCTCGACAAACTGCCCGAAAAGCTGCGCCCGGGCACGCTCTTCAACATGGGCTGGGCCCAGGGTGAGGCCGGACGCCATCAGGAAGCCGTCGGCACCTTCACCCGTTTCATCAACGAAAATCCCGGACACGAATTCCTCCCCAAGGCCTACGCCCGCCGTGGCCTCGCGAACCGTGATGCCCGCGATCTGCCGAAGGCCAAGGCTGACTTTGAATTCGTCACCAAGGAATTCCCCAAATCCGACGCCTGCGAACTTTCCTGGCTGCAGCTTGGATTCATCGCGATGGAGCAGAAGGATCCGAAGGCCATGATCACCGCCTTTGAAACATTGCTGAAAAAATTCCCCACCACCACCGCCGCCGCACAGGCCTACTATGGCATCGGCCGGGGCAACTTTGACCAGAAGATCTACGACAAGGCCGTCCCTGCCCTGCGCCGCTCCATTGAACTCGACAGCAAGGGCTACCTCGAAAAGTCCAGCCAGCTGATCATTCTCTGCGATTACGCCCGCCAGAATGCTGACAATCTGGCCAAGACCATCGACAGCTACCTGCAGTCCAAGCCCGAAGGTCTGGTGCCTCCGAACATTTTGAAATGGCTCGGTCTCAAGCTCTACAGCAGCGACGATTTCAAACGCGCCGCCCGCTTCCTCGAACTTGCCGTCACGCCGCAGAACCCGGAAAACACCGAACCCGTCGTGTGGAACTACCTCGGCATGGCGCAGTTGAACAACCAGCAGTACGACGCCAGCATTCAGGCCACGGACAACTTCCTCAAATCAGAACCCGACAGCGCCACGCGCTCACGTGCGCTGCTGACCAAAGGCCGCGCCCTGCTCGGCAAAGGACAGTTTGATGAGGCTGACAAGGTGGCTCAGGAAGCGCTTCAAGTTGTCAAAGACGGCAGGCTTCAGGCCGAACTCCTCATCCTTGAAGGCGACATCTACGCGGCGCAGGGCGACAAGCTCGCTGCGGAAGGCCAGAAGGATGCCGCTGTGGGCAAATGGAAGGACGGTGCTGCCAAGTATGCCGTCCCCAGCCAGTTCTTTGACGATCCGGATGTCACTCCCAGCGCTCTCTACAAAGCCGCCAAGGTCTTGGAGAAAGCCGGAGACTCGGCCAAAGCCAAGCAGATGCTGCAACAGCTTCAGCAGCGTTATCCGAAGTATCAGCCGAAGTAAGGAGCCGGGGAACTTGTGACGCGAGCGGTCTTGGTGATCAAGACCGCTTGTTGCGATCCCAGCTTTCACCCTGACCGCGTTTACCGCCGTCTCCGCCGCCAAAGTTTCGCGGCGGGCGCTCCTCCTTCGGCCGTGCCTCGATCACGCGCAGGGGGCGTCCACCGACATCCTTGCCATTCAGCGCATTGATCGCCGTGAGCGCTTCGGTTTCCACCGGCATCTCCACGAATCCAAAACCGCGTGAGCGGCCGGTCTCGCGATCTTTGACGAGACGGGCGCTGGAGACATTGCCGAAGGGGGCAAACTCGCTTTGCAGATCCTCATCCGTCAGGGTGTAGGGAAGATTGCTCACATAGAGGTTCATCGCATCAGGTATTGAAAACGAGCCATGGAGCACGTGTCAGAGAACAGGTCATGGCGTGAACCCGATTTTCCGTGTCTGCGTCCATCGAGGGACGCACACGGTTGGGAAGGTACGCGCTGGGCGGAGGGGTGTCAAACCGTCCCTGCACCGCCAGATGTGCCCCGCGGTCCAGAGGAGGGGAAAGTTTCAGTTGCGGAGAATCCATGAATTCGTATCCGAGTTCCACGTCCCATATCAACACGCGCACCATGAAATACATCCTCACCCTCGTCGCCTCTCTCAGCCTGCTGGCTGGCGTTTCCTCTGCCGCCGAGCCGCTGAACACTGTTTGCCCCATTTCCGGCAAGCCTGCCAGCCCGGCCATCACCAGCAACTACTCGAAGACCGTGGCCGTCTGCTGCAACCGCTGCAAAGCCCAGTTCACCGCCGCTCCCAAGGGCTACCTCAACAACATCCTCGCTGCCACCGCCGGCCAGTGCCCGCTGAGCAAAAAGAAATCCGATCCGTCCATCACCGTGACCTACACACGCCAGGTCGCTTTTGCAGATGCCGCGAGCAAGGCCGCCTTCGACGCAGCGCCTGACAAGCACATCAAGGAAGTGCGCCAGTAATCGGGAGCTTTCATTTCACCCCACAAGCGGAGCTGCGGCATGCGGCTCCGCTTTTTTCATGCATGCATGATTCAGCGTGTCTTCGAATGCCGTTCCCCTTAGTCTCCCAATCTGTGAAAGCCAAAGCTGCCGCCACATCTGCCATTGATGCACTGCGCGATCTTTTCGACGTGCTGCCGGACGTGCAGGCATGGATCAAGGATGCGAAACGCCGCTATCTCTGGGTGAACCACACCTTCCTGCTGAACTATGGCATGCACCAGCTGGATGAAGTGCTCGGCAAAACGGATGATGATCTCTCGCCTGCGCACCTCGCGGCGCATTTCCGGGCAGGCGATGAAGCGGTGCTGGCCGGGCAGACAGTGCAGGGCCGGCTGGAACTCGTCGGCCGCTTTGACCACACAGCGGCATGGTGCTTCACCACCAAGCGCCCCGTGTGCAATGCCCGGGGCCGCATCGTCGGCACCGCAGGCATCACGCGTGCGCTGGATGCCGCGCAAATTGATCAGCGCAGCGACATCCGCCTCGGCGTTGTCATCGCCCTCATGACGCGCCGCCTCGGTGAATCTGTGACGAATACCGACATGGCGCGCGCGGTTGGCATGTCGGCACGCGCCTTTGAGCGCAGCTTTGTGCGTGAGTATGGCCTGCCACCACAGCAGTATCTGAAGCGACTGCGCATCCAGACGGCCTGCCGCCTGCTCGTGGATACGCGTGAGTCCATAGCGGCGGTGAGCCTGCGCTGCGGCTTCGCGGATCAAAGCCACCTCACCCGCGAGTTTCGTCGTGTCACAGGCCTCACACCGGGTGCGTATCGCGACAAATACGCTGCCGCGAATATTCCACGCCCTGCCGTTTCTGTTCTATCCCAGCGCCGGACGAAGCGATAGCATCTCCGCACCATGAAGCTCCAACCAGGCATCACCGTCGTCAACAACGGCCAGCTCGTCGATGGCACGGGCAGACCAGCCGTTCCAAATGCCGCTGTCATCATCACTGATGGAATGATCAGCTACGCGGGTCCTGCTGCAGATGCCCCTCCGGCTCCGCCTGAGGCACGCGTCATTGATGCAGGCGGCGGCACGATCATGCCGGGGCTCATTGAGGCGCACATTCATCTGACCTACTTCAATGTGTCCGAGCTGCAGGACCTCGACATCAAGTTCCCTGTGGAATACGTCACGCTGCAGTCCGCCGTGAATGCGAAGACCGCGCTGGAATGCGGCTACACGGCAGCACGCAGCGGTGGCTGCCTGCACAACATCGACGTGTGGATGAACAAGGCCATCGAAGAGGACATGATTCCCGGCCCGCGCCTCAGCACCAGCGGCCGCGAAATCTGCGGGGCTGGCGGCTTGATGGACTGGAATCCCGACTACCGCCGCATCGGAATGGAAGGCATCGTCTTCATCGTGAACGGCCCTGAGCAGGCGCGCACTGCCGTGCGCAAACTCGTCAAAGACGGCATCGAGTGGGTGAAGACCTATCCCACGGGAGATGCAGCGTCTCCTGACATCAATGACCACCACACGCTGTGCATGACCTTTGATGAAATGCACGCCGTCGTGGCTACGGCGCACAATCATGGCCTCAAAGTCACCGGCCACTGCCGTGCCACCGAGGGCATCCGCAATGCGCTCAAGGCTGGATATGATGCCATCGAGCACGGCACCTTTATGGATGACGAATGCCTGGAACTGCTGCTCAAGCGCAACGTGCCGATGTGCCCCGGCCTCGGCTTTGAGCTCTTCAGCGTGCAGCGTGGCAAGGAGTTCGGTCTGTCCCAGCGGGTGCTCGACGGTCATCAAGAGACTCTCGAAGCCGGCGCTGAAAGCTGCCGCAAAGTCCTCAAGGCCGGTGGCACCATGGGCCTCGGCGGCGACTACGGCTTTGCCTGGACGCCGCACGGCACCTACGCCCAAGAGCTGACTTTCTTTGTGAATTACGTGGGCTTCTCCGCGCTAGACACGATCAAATGCGCCACGCTCGGCGGCGCGAAGATGATGGGACGTGAGAAGGAGATCGGCACCCTCGAAGCAGGCAAGCTGGGCGATGTCCTCGTGGTGAAAGGAGACGTGCTCAAAGACATCTCCATTCTCGAAAACCGTGACAACCTTCTCGCCGTCATGCAGGGCGGCGTGGTGAAAGCAGGAACGCTTGTAAAGCCTGCGAGTTTCTGATGCACCGTTTCGTTCCATCGTCATGAAGCCAACCCTTCTCCTCGCCGCCCTTCTGGCCACCCATTCTTTCTCCGCCGATATCCAGGTGGAAAAGCTCGGCTCCGTCCTGCACTTCAGCAGCGGTGGGAAGACGATCTGTGATTACCAGATGGAGGCAGGCGAGGTGCCCGAGGGTGTGTCCGCCGTCTTCAAACACGGCGCGCATCTGCATCCGGTCTATTCGCCCAGCGGCAAGCTCGTCACGGGCAATCATCCCGAGGATCACCGCTGGCATCGCGGGATCTGGATGGCGTGGACGAAGACGGAGTTCGGCGATGCGCAAGACACACGTTCCGTTGGCACCCAAGGTCTGACGCCTCATGTACAACACCCCGATTTCTGGAACCAGGGCAAAGGCGACGGCAAAGACAAGAGCGGGGACCAGATCCTCGCCGAGGTGCGTTTCGACAAACTGGACAAGAGCTGGGGCGGGGCTGACGGCGGCGGCTTCATCAGCCAGCATCTGTTTCTTGATCACAGTCGCACGCCCGATCAGAGAGTTCTCAATGAGACCTGGGAGGTCGCGGTGGCGCAAAAGGAACTCGATGGCAAGCCCGCCAACATCATCGACCTCACCAGCATGCAAACTTGTGCGAGCAACCAACCGCTGAAGCTGCCGAAGTATCACTACGGTGGTCTCGGCGTGCGCGGCAACCTCGCCTGGAATCCGGTCGATGCCGTCACGATGCTCACCAGCGAAGGCCATGACCGACTCAAAGGGGACTCCACCAAGGGCAAGTGGGTCCACATCGGCGGTCAGGTCGATGGCGCCCCGACTGGCATGGTGATCTTGATTCATCCCTCAAACTTCCGCTTCCCGCAGCCCCTGCGCCTGAATCCCAAGAACCCGCAGCTCTGCATCGCCCCATCGCAGGATGGCGACTGGTCCATCGAGCCAGGCAAACCCTACGTCTCCAAATACCGCATCCTCGTTTTCGACGGCGCGCCTGATGCGAAGTGGATCGAGGCCCAGTGGGCCGCCTATTCCAACACTAAGTAAACATTCCCCATGCTCTCCCGACTCCTCGCTTTCGCATTTATCACCTCTGCCCTCGGTCAATCCCAGGCAGCCGAGGGGCTCTTCGACAAATCCAACCTCGCCGCGTGGTGCATCGTGCCATTTGATGCGGGCAAACGCGGCCCGGAAGAGCGCGCGGCGATGCTGGAGAAAATGGGCGTGAAGAAATTCGTCTATGACTACCGCAAGGAGCACATCCCGCAGTGGGACGACGAGCTGAACGCGCTCAAAAAGCACCACATCGAACTCATGGGCTGGTGGTTCCCCACCTCACTCAACGATGAGGCGAAGCAGACGTTGGAGCTTTTCAAACGTCACGGTGTGCATCCACAGATCTGGGTGAATGGCAACGGCGGTGCAATCCAAGTCAAAGATGAAGCGGATCAACAAGCGCGTGTGGCGAAGGAGGTGGCACGCCTGCAGCCAATCTGCGAAGCCGCGGCACCGCTGGGCTGCCAGGTGGCGCTTTACAATCACGGTGCCTGGTATGGTGAGCCGGAAAACGCCATTGCCATCGTGGAAGCGCTGAAGGCCAAAGGCATTAAGAACGTGGGCATCGTTTACAATCTGCATCATGGCCATGGTCATCTGGACCGCCTCGCCAAAGTGCTGCCGCGCATGCTGCCGCATCTGCTTTGCTTCAATCTCAACGGCATGGACATCGATGGTGAGGCCAAGGGTCGCAAGATCCTCCCGCTCGGTGTGGGCACCGAAGATGTGAAGATGCTGCGCATTGTGCGTGCGAGCGGTTACAGCGGCCCCATCGGCATCCTGAACCACACGAATGAAGACGCTGAAGGCCGCCTGCTCGACAACCTCGATGGCCTTGCCTGGCTCGTGCCACAGCTTGATGACAATCCTCCCGGACCGAAGCCAAAGTATCGCACCTGGAGCGACAAGCCTGCAGCCACCAGCTTCATCACCAAACCCGCCATGACCGGCGAGGGCGTGCCCTCTTTGAACAAGGAATTCGGCGAGGCGCTGAAGGGCAGCTACTTTGAGCAGGACAACGAGCCCTTCCGCGCGCTGCCGCTCACCATCGAGTGCCGCGCCATGCTGACTGGCAAAGATCACTACAACATCCTCATCGCCTCCGACGCCAAATCATCCGCCACGCATTGGGAGCTCTACACGCATGCGAAACGCGGCACGCTCGCGCTCTTCATGCCCGGCCGTGGTGGTGACTTCGATTCGCAGGTGAATGTCTGCGACGGCAAGTGGCACGACTTTCTTGCCAGCATCGACGAAAAGAGCGTCGTGCTTTGGATTGATGGCAAACAGGTCTTTGAAAAACCGGTGCAACCGATGAAGGGCACGCCCAAAGCGGGAGGCATTGCTTTCGGCAGCCTTGTGGATGGCAGCATCGGCTGTGACGGGATTATTGACGATGTGCGCATCGCACGCGGCGTGATGAAGCCGCGCAAGGGCACCGCTCCGCGCCTGCGCATGGACAACACCATCGGCATCTGGGACTTCGATCATCTCGACGCCCTCATGCCGCCCAAGGCTCCGCCGCCCGCCGCCTTCAAACCCGACCTCAAACCGCTCCATACCGAGGACAACGTCCACTGGCAGGAATTCGTGAATCGCGAGCGAGTCTTCGACTTCTACGGCAAGCAGGCACTGCAGTTCATGAAGCAGAAGCCGCTGCCCGAACTGATCCCGCAGTTCCCCGGCCTCGATGGCGGCCAGCAGGGCCACTGGGGCAACCAAAACGATCAGGTGACTTGGAAGGATGGCCGTTTTGCCGCGAGCGATCATGGCAGCGTGTTCAGTTGCGTCTTCAAAGGTGCGGGCCTCACCATTCCAAAAGCCGTGTGCGTACGAGCCGGAGACACCTCTTATGTCTTCAATCCTGAAACACTTTCGTTCCCGGTCACCTGGACCGGCGGCTTCATCAAGCTCAACGATGCACGCCACGGCTTCATGGGCGGAGCCGCAATGGATGGGAAGGTGGCTTCAAAGCCATCCACCAAGATCCAGGGGCAATATGATGGGTTCTACCGGCAGGGCAAGGCCGTCATCTTCAAGGTCGGTGAATCGTTCTGGAATGTACTTGGCCAGGAAGTCCGGCAGGCAAAGGATTTTACCTCTCAATGGCCGCAGTGGATCGAAACCAAAGGCAAGCTCGGCACCCAGCAGCCATTCGCTACCGACACCATCGAACTGCCCTTCGACAATCCCTACGGCACGCTATTCTTCATCACCGCGCATGATTTCTTCAGCGATGGCACCGCGGCGATTGCCACCATGACCGGCGAAGTGTGGCTGGTGAAAGGCATCGACGAGAAGCTCGAAACAGTACGCTGGAAACGCTTCGCCACTGGATTGAACCAACCGCTGGGGATGAAGATCGTGAAGGACAAGCTCTACGTCCTCGGTCGTGATCAAATCACCTGCCTGCATGATCTCAATGGTGATGACGAAGCGGACTTCTACGAGTGCGTGACGAATGCGATGCAGACCTCTCCTGGTGGCCATGATTTCATCGTCGGACTGGAAACCGACAAAGAGGGCCGCTGGTATTTCGCCTCCGGCAACCAGGGTGTGTGCCGCATCACGGGTCGCGACAAACTCGAAGTGCTCGGCACCGGCTTCCGCAATCCGGATGGTCTCGGCATCTCGCCGGATGGTCGCTTCCTCACCACCAGCGGGCAGGAGGGCGACTGGACACCGGCTTCCTCCATCTTCCAGATCGAGCTGGATCACAATCTCGGCACGCACTTCGGCGCAGGTGGTCCGAAAAACGGCCAGCCTCCCGAACCGGTGCTGATGTACATGCCACGTGGCGAGGACAACAGCGCGAGCAGTCAGGCTTTCATCACGGGCGAGAAATGGGCAGCTCTCAAAGGCGATGGAAACCTCGTTCACCTCTCTTCCGGCGGTGGTAGCGCGTGGCTCGTCATGCGGCAGAACGTCAAAGGCCGCTGGCAGGCAGCAGCCGTAAAGATCAGCGGCAATTTCGACTCCGGCCCGCAGTGCGCGCGCTTCAATCCCAATGACGGCCATCTCTATGTGAACGGCATGCAGGGCTGGGGGAGCTACACGCCGAAGGACGGCTGCTTCCAGCGCGTGCGTTTCACTGGTGGCGAGAAGCCGGTGCCCATCGGCTTCGAAGCCCGCGACAATGGTGTGCTGCTCCGCTTCAATCAGCCCGTGAAGGATGCCGATCCCGCCACCTGCTTTGCGCAGTGCTGGAACTACCGCTACGGGCCGCAGTATGGCTCTCCCGAGTATTCTGTGAAGTATGCTGATACACCTGGCCACGATCCGCTGGAAGTGCGCAGCGTGCAGAAGCTGGACGGCGGCAAGACCCTCTTCCTCGAAATCCCGCAGATCGTCACCGCGAGCCAGATTCATCTCCATGTGAGCACTGGCCACGACATCTTCCTCACCGCACACGCTTTGGCCGAACCCTTCACCGAGTTCCCCGGCTACGCCAAAATCGCGAAGACGAATCACGCCGCGCAAATCGGCCTCGAAGCACCGAAGTCAGCCAAGCCCAACCCATGGGCCAAAGGCGAAGGCGGCCGAGAACTCGTCATCGAAGCCGCCCTGGGCCTGCAATACGTGCAGAAGCAGCTCACCGCCAAAACTGGTGAAAAGCTCACCATCGTTTTCAAGAACCCCGACGTGGTGCCGCACAACTGGATGCTCGCCAAACCGGGCACGCTGCAAAAGATCGGCAATCTCGCCAATCTCATGATCACCGATCCGCAGGGGCTGGCCAAACATTACGTGCCGGATTCCGATGATGTGCTCGCCTACACGGACATGACGAATCCGCAATCCAGCTTCACCATTCACATCACCGCCCCGAAAGAGAAAGGCGACTACCCCTACCTCTGTACCTTCCCCGGCCACTGGATGGTGATGAATGGGGTGCTGAAGGTGGAGTGAACCAGTACAAGCCTCCAGCTTAGCACGGAAGTCATGCATTCCACGTGGCTCACATTGGCCTATTTTTTAATGAAGCTAGTTCATTGAACTCAAAGCCGATGAACTTCATTTAACAGTGAACTTTTTTGCCCTTTGCACGTCAGACAGGTAGATGCTGCGTTGTCTGTTCCTCTTCCTCCTCATGGGCCTCACGCTCAGGGCGGAGCAGTGTCTGGTCATCGGCGACAGTCTGACCAAGGAATACGAAGCCGAATTCCCCGCCCTCTTTCCCAACAACCCGGCTTCCTGGCAGGCGCGGAACTGGATCGAGATTCTGCATCAGCACCGCACCGATTGGTTCGACACTGGCACCTGGAGCGCCTATTCCGACCCCCGCCTCACCGGTCACCGCTTCAACTGGGCTTTCCCGGGTGCCACAACCACCGACATCCGCGACCAGCTCAGCAGCATTTACAACTTCTGGTGGACGAACACGCTCAAAAGCCAGCTTCGCACCGACGTGCAACGCGTCGTCATCTTCGCCGGCGGCAACGATGCCGACAGCTACTACGCCGATCTCTACAACGGTGTGGTGGACGCCTCGGTCACCAACACCACCCTTGGCAATCTGCAATGGATCCTTGACTACGTGCGCAAGGTGAATGCCACCATTCCCATCGTGCTGGTCAGCGTGCCACACGTGGGCTGCACGCCGAAGATTCAAGCAGGCTATCCCACCGACCCCGTCAAGACAGCTCGCGTCACCGCCGCCATGGATGCTTTGAACGCAACCCTCGCCGCATATGCGCAATCGCAAAACATCGGCTTCGTCCCCGGCGTCTATGACTTCACCAAGGCGCTCATCACCCAGCCCTTCCGCATCAAGGGCATCGAATTCTATCGCATGGCAGACGCCGATGCTCGCACTCGCTACACTTTCTCTGGAGACGGCTTCCACCCCAACACCTGCGCCCACGCCAAGATCGCGCAGATGGTCGTCGACGCCTTCAACGCCAGGTATCCGTCCACCGCGATCACGCCGCTGACTGACGACTATATCATCTCCACCGTCCTCGGCCTTGATCCCAACATCCCCCTCACCGAGTGGCTCGCATCGCAAGGACAAAGCGGCAGCTTCACCGACGACTCAAATCACAACGGCATTCCCAACGGACTTGAGTTTGCACTGGAAGGCCTCACCGATGTCTCCAGCTTGCCCAGACCCGTAGTGCAGAATGGCGCGCTGACGATGACTTATCGGCCGCGCGCCGTCTTCACGGAGTGGGGGACCATCCAGGCGCAGTCATCGGCCGATTTGCTCAACTGGAACGACATCGGAACGGCACAAACGACGACGAACCCAGACGGCACCATTACCGTCAGCGTGAATACGGTTGGAAAAGGTTTTGTGCGGCTGAAGGTCACGCCTGGAGGATAGGCCTCCGGCCTGTCAGCGGATCGAGGCGTCCCGCCTTCGATCTTCTGACATAGGCTGGAAGCCTCAAACCATCGTCAGGCAGGATGCCTGACCTCCGACTCATGCAGCCGCGACTGCTGTCTGCCCCTGCTCGCCGAGTCCTTCGACTCCGAGTTCGATGACATCGCCGGGCTTCATAAAGAGAGGCTCAGGCTTGAAGCCGAGGCCGACTCCGGGAGGCGTGCCGGTGGTGATGATGTCTCCGGGCAGCAGGCTCATGAACTGGCTCAGGTAGCTCACCAGCGTCTTCACGCCGAAGATCATCTGCGCGGTGCTGCTGTTCTGGATGGTCTTGCCGTTCAGCTTGAGCCAGAGCTTCAAATTCTGTGGATCAGGAATTTCATCGCTGGTGGCAAGGAAAGGCCCGATAGGCGCGAAGGTGTCGCAGCTCTTGCCTTTGACCCACTGACCGCCGCGCTCCAGCTGCCATTCGCGCTCGCTGTAGTCATTGTGCACGCAGTAGCCGGCCACATGGCTCATGGCGTTTTCTTCGGAGACGTAGCTGGCTTTTTTGCCGATGACGAAAGCGAGCTCAACTTCCCAGTCGGTCTTCTTCGAATTGCGCGGGATGACCACATTGTCGTTCGGGCCAACGATGGCGCTGGTGGCTTTGAAAAACACGATGGGCTCAGCCGGAATCGGCATGCCGCTTTCCTTGGCGTGGTCGCTGTAGTTCAGACCGATGCAGATGATCTTGCTCGGACGTGCGATGCATGGACCCAGGCGCGTGTCAGCACTCACAGTCGGGGCAGTGGCTGCATTGGCCTTGGCCCAGGCGGCGAGACGTTCCAGCCCATCGCCCCCGAAGAATTTTTCATCGTAGTCGCTGCCAAAGGCGCTCGCATCAATGCGGCGGCCGTCTTCGAGTTGAAGGCCGGGTTTCTCTTCTCCTGGGTTGCCGAAGCGGATCAGTTTCATAGTGGTTTAGTTGGTGTGATCTTGTTGTTTGAGGGGGTCGCCTTCGTGATTCGTGTAGCGGCCGATGAGCGGATACTGCTCGAGTTCGGCCACGGTGCCGGTGACGGGGAAGCTTTCGCGACCGACCCAGTAAACGGCCGCCGCAGCGATGTCTTCCGGCATGAGCAGGCGGCCCATGGGCACGGCGTAGGCAGGGAGGCGATCAGGCCAGCCTTCGCCGAGTCCATCGCCGAGTTTCACCTGGTATTCGTTTTCCGTCAGCGTCCAGCCCACATTGAGCTGGTTCACACGCACACGGTCCGTGCCAAGTGCGTCGGCCAGATTGCGCGTCATCGTCATCAGCGCGCCCTTGGACATCGAGTAGGCCAGCAGATTCGCCTGACCGCAGTGGGCGAGCACCGAGCCGATGTTCAGCACGACACCCCGGTTCTTTTTCAATTCAGGCAGCAAGGCACGGATCAGGAGCATCGGCGCACGCGCATTCACGGCGATGATGCGGTCAAACATGGCGGCATCCGTCTCAGCGATGCGTGCGCGATTGGTCAGCGCCGCGTTGTTCACCAGCGCATCCACCTTGCCGAAGGCAGCGATCGCGTCGGCAGCCAGCTTGGCCGGATACGCGGCATCCGCCAGGTCTCCTTGGCAGAAGGCTGCTTTGTCCTTGCCGAGTTCCTGGCACAAGGCCTCGCCACGTGCCGCGTCACGGCCGTGGAGGATGACTTTGGCGCCTTCGGCGACAAAGCGCCGCGCCATGAATTCGCCGATGCCGGTGGTGCTGCCGGTGATGAGGATGACCTGGTCTTGAAGTCGCATATTCGGGGTGGTTTTGGTGAACCGCTTTCTATGGCGAGCCATTGGCGATGCTCAAGGCTGCAACACTGCCATTTTAGGTTTCGTCGTTGGACGGATGGGCGCGTGAGATGAGAAAGGCGCCTTACTTCTCCAATGCCCAGGCGATGCCGTTGAGCAAAAAGCGCCGGAAGGCGGGCAGCTTGAAGTCATCCCAATGCCCCAACGAGGTGTAAAAGATGCGGGACTTCTTTTCGCCGTAGGCATGAGTCCATGCGACGGGCTCCGTTGCGGTTCCTGCCAGCGTCCCCATCAAAAGCGGCGTGGTTCCGGCCTGCAGTGGTGTGTTTTTGTACAGACCGCCGTGTCCGACGAGTTCAGCCACGGTGACGCCACGCAGGATGGGATGTGCCTCCGCACCCGGCACCAGGGTGATCGTGGCGGCGTCTTTGCCATAGTGGCCGGTGTAGTTGCCTCCCAGCACCTGCGGGTCAAAGTCCTGCCAAATCGCCAGTCCCGCTTTGGGCTCGGGTTCCTTGGGACGCAGGGCAAAGCAATGGCTGGCCGTGCGGATTCCCACCAGCGGCTTGCCGGCGGCAAGATGCGCGCGCACGGCATTGATGACCTCCATCGGCGGAGTGCGGCGCCGTACACTGATGAAGAGAAGATCTGCATCACGCATGGCCTCCACGAATCCCGGGAACTGATTTTTGTCCGCCGCGTCCGCCTGAATGATGGTAATGCGATAAGGAGCTGCCTTCAATTCTTTGGCTGCGAACTCCGGCAAGGTTTCCCAAGTGTGATATTCATCCTCGCCAATCATGATGACGATGTGCGGTGGCTCCGCCGCTTGCAGCTGCCATCCGAGGACGGCTGCAACGAAGAGCACTATGCGAAAAACAAAGGATAGGTTCATAGGATTGAAAGTTTGATCAGGGTTTCGGTGCTGCTTGCAGTGCCGCCTTGGCCGCCGCCCAGTCTGGTTTTGGCAGAGCCTCCCACACGCGCAGATGGCGGAAGCTGGCCTCGGTGCCAGCTCCCAGCATGATGCTGTGCTTGGCCACGCTGATGAGTGGGTTGCTCAGGGTGGTGCTCTTGCCATCGAGCGTGCCCACGACCTCGTCGCCTTTGATCTCCAGCACCACCGTATGCCATTCGTTGAGTTTGACCGGAGTCAGGACGCGGCTCGTCGTCCCCTTCTCCCGCTGCTTGGTGGCGGGATTAATGCGGTCGGCATCATAGGGCGTTAAAAACAAGCCGCCCGGGCCGATGCTGAGCGCGATCACATAATCCTTCACATCCGTCGCCTTCACAAACAATGAGCGATACTTGCGTCCCTCATCAGGCACATCGTTCAGCCGCACTTCGCATTGGATGATGGCGTCGGTGAATTGAAAACCAAAGGATGCCGTCGCGGGATGATTGGCGGCGGGACTTTCAATGCCGGTAAAGCAACCCTCGGCCAGCTTCCACTGTCCGGACTTTCCACCCGCAGGCCCTGCATTGTAGCGCCAGCCGGTAAACCCGCTGGCAAATCCCACGGGCTTTCCCGTGACCGGCGCGAGCGGGGGCGCGAAGTCTTCGCTGACCAGCAGTTTCCCGCGCTGGGTCATGAGCGTCTTTGGCAGTTCATCAGCGGCCATGGCCCCGCTGGTCCAGGCGCATAACAAGAGAGTGAGAATGGTTTTCATTGGGGATGGTTATCGGCTGAGGTTGGTCAACACCTCCAGCGCTTTCGTCTCAAAGATCTTCTGCCACTCAGGCGCGACCAATGTATCGCAGTCTTCCTGCGCATAGCCAGGATTGAGACGCTGCTCCACGGTGGGGGTGTACCAGATGTAACCGTTGGTATAGCCGGAGACATGGGCGTTCGTATCCTTTGCGACTTTCTTGATGTTCAGGCCTACCTGAACCGTGACCTCTCCTGGAAATGTCACCAGTTTGAAATCGCCCACACGCAGGCCGCAGACCTCGGCATCCAGCGTTTTTTCACCAGCGGCCAGGGTTTGTTTCAGATGCATTTTGAGCAGCGCCAGATTTGCATTCAGCCGGGTGAGCCGCTCCATGATTTCGATGTTGGCGAGGTAGTTTTCCACCAGCAGGCGGTTGTCCGCATCGAGCTGTGAGATGGCCTTCCGATCAAGCGACTGATCGTGCAGATAACTCTGCGAGTAGTGCGATGGCGTGTCCGGCCAGAGCTTGTGCTGGAGCAGCAGCGGCAGGAAACTTTTGAAGTTGATGTTCGTGGACTTGAGCGTGGCGACGAGTTTTTTCTGCTCCGCCTCGATGTTGCTGATGCGTGCGGTGTAATCCGCCGCACGTGGTACTGCGATGGTGGCATTGCTCACTTTGAGTAAGCCATCGCCTTTGGTTTCGATCTTCCGTGTCGCAGCCAGAACGGTCGCACCGAGCATGGTGCCGAGCGGCTCCGCATCCGGAGTGCGCGTGACTTCTTTGTAGCGCACCGGATTGATGTCGCCACCGCAGCCCTGCACGAAGAAGGCCATCGCACCACCGCCAAGTGCCTCTTCAATGACCTTGGAAGCGAAGCCGGGATAATCTGCCGAGCAGCCCTTGCTGGGCGGATTCATGATGGGATGGCAGGCGAACTGGTAGAGCACGGCCAAGGGTGTGCCATCCATGCGATCCAGGCGCAGCAGGCCGACCTGCGGATCGATAGGGCCCACGCTGGCCACATCTTCATCTCGTGGCATCGAGTAAGCACGGCGCATGTCCACCGTGCTGCCATCCTTCATCTTGAGGCGGCGGTTTTCGCTGATGCGCGTCTCCGAACCCACGCCACTGCCCACCTTTACGGGAACGAGGTTTTGCATGGCCTCCTTCACCGCCTGAATAACGAGCGGCTCCAGATCGCCACGCACGATGCCGTGACAGTGGCTGGCATTGACCACTACATTTGCGGGCGGAATGCCCAGATCCTGCTGCAATCCCTTGCGCACGGTGGTCATGAAACCGTTGCCGACGCGCCCGATGCCGCCCACCGCCACGGCATCCAGCGTGATCACCACCGCGGTGGTGCCACCGCTTTTCAAAACTAGAGCCTTGGCAAAACAAGGATCATTGACCAGCGGAACCGTGCGGTCTGTGATGTCAACTTTGGCAACACCAGCGAGCATTTCAGCCCGGGCAGCGGCCACGCAGACGAGCAGGAGAAGACAGATGAATTTCATGATTCGTTATTTCTGCAGAGTCCATGCCACGGCATTGAGCAACAGTCGCTGCACATCCGCACTGCGCATGTCTTCGGGCGCTCCGAGACTGGTGTAAAAGATGCGGGCCTTGCCAGGTCCATACGTGCGCGTCCACGCGACCGGCTGAGGAGGGGTGGCGGCTCCGGCCTGCGCGGTACCGATGAGAATCGGCGTGGCATCAGCGGCCAGCGGCAACACTTGGTACAGCGACTGATAACCACGGATGTTCGCCACATTCACTCCTTCAAGAAGCGGCGTCTTGACTCCATCCGGCGCTCTGACGCTGTAAGGCAGGCCCTTGATTTCATAGCCTGTATTTTCTCCGCCTAGAACTTCATGCGTGAACTCCGGCCAAGCAGCCAGACTGGGATCTACGACTTCCTTGGGCTTGGGAAGGAAAGCATGATTTGCAGTGCGGATACCGAGCAGCGGTTTCCCAGCAGCAAGATGTGCACGAATTGCAGCCATCTGCTCCTTCGGTGGAAAGCGGCGGCGGGAGAAAAGCACCAGCAGATCCGCGTCCTTCAGTGCTTCGACGAGACCGGTAAAGTGATGCATCTGCGGCTTGTCACCATCAATGACCGTGACGTGATGCCCCAGCGGCCGGAGTTCCTTCTCCGCAAACTCACGCATCGTCCGCGGCGCTTCATAGTTGTTGGGATCTTCCACCGTCATGATGACGATGTTCGCGGCAGGCGCCGTGCCAGTGAGCAGAGCGAAGCAAAGCAGGATGGATTTCATGACAGGTTTCATTGAAGTGACGAAAACAGCTCTTCCAGCCCGGCGACGATCTTCGTCGAGGCATCGACTTCGAGGCAGGCTGACCTCGCACGCCAGGTTTCATAGCCGCCGAGCTTGTGCTGCTCAGGCGTGGGCAGGTAGCCGTGGTAGGCATTGGCCAGCGACACTGTGAAGGTCTGGGGATGACGCTTTTTCAAGCCGAGGCCGATCTCCACGAAGACCTCGGCAGGAATGGCCGATACGCGCAGCTCGCCGATCTTGAGGACTTGCAACGGCGCGGAGACTTGCTTCGGAAAATCTGCCAGCAGTACAGTTTCTCGCGCATACACCTGCTCCATTGTCTCCATGCGTGGGAAAAGCTTTGACTGCTTCGTCACCGCGCGCGCCTTCTCCACTTCTTCCTGCGTAGGAATGCGCAGGCCCAGAGTGACTTCCTTCTGCGCCACACCCAGCGGCACCCAGTCATGATACTTCAGCGTTTTGCAGGCCCCAGCCACTGCCTGCGCCACATCATTCGCCACGATCTTGATGCGACCATACGGCCCCTCCTTAGCCTGACCACCACGGAAGTCGATGTTGTTGATGTCGCCGCTGGTGCCGTTCGACATGATGCCCACGAAAGGGGGATCCTGCCGGTCTGCACCAAGGAGCTCACCAATGCGGTTGGCAAACACACCATAGTAGTCAGCCGAAATATGGCCCGGGCCCACCCCGCCCACATAGTGCAACGAGTAGTTCGCATACAGCGCGATGGGTTTTCCCTCCGTTGACTGCACGCTGATAAAACATACCTGCGGATCCGTGGGACCTGCGGGTTCAAGCAAGTTGGGATTGTTGACACCGGGGTTCGTCTTCACCTGATCGGTGATGACTCCATGAGGAGTGGGAGGAATGCCACCGGGCTTCATTTTCCAGCGGCGGTTGAACACATGCTGCGGCACGTCCACGCTGCCCCACGCGATTTTGGCAGGTGCCAGATTGTTCAGCGCACGCTGCACGCCATCGACGATGCGTTTGGCAAGGAAGCGCTGATACATGGGGCTCGGCTCGCTCTGGCCCACGGCCTGCGCGGTGCCACAGGAGTGCGAGTGCGTGGCGGACATGAGCATGTTCTCCGGGGGCAGACCCGTGGCCTCCTTGACCATCTTCTTCGCTTCATCGAAAATGCCACGGCCAATGACGCAGCTGTCCGCGACCACCAGCACAAGCTTCGTTTTCCCATCATCCAGCGCGAGGCAGCGCGCGTTCAGTTCATCGTGGATGTACAGCGCCTTGCCGTCCTGAAAGCCCCCGTTGATCGAACTGCCGAGCTCCGGCGTGATGTTGCTGGTGGCGGCTCCGGCTTTGAAAACAGGGGCGGGATCAGCCGCATACGCGGTCGAAATGAGAGTGCAGAGGGCGAAGAGAAGCGGTCGCATCCTCTCCATACGGTCGCCAAATGCGGACTCAATCGGCCAACTCTTGCGTCTGCGTATTCGGCGCCCACCAGATGACAAAAATGCCCAGCGCGTAAATCAAAGCACAGATCGCGCCGACGCGTGCGTAGTCGCCGCCGAGCGCGGTGAAGAGGTATCCCGCAGCCAGCACGCCGACTGCGGTGCCAAAACGGCCGGAATTGTACGCCAGACCGCTGCCTGTGGCACGAACACGCGTGGGAAACAGCTCCGGCAGATAGAGCGCCAGCCAGCCAAAGAACAAGGTGGCGACAAAACCCTGAGCACAGACGATCGGATGAAACGAAGCCTGCAGCGGCGCGGTCAGTTGGAACATCGTGAAGGTGATGCTCACCGTGGCCAGGCTGATCAGGCAGTAGCTCAGGCGGCGGCCGAGCCAGATCGCGCACTGCCCGCCCAACAGGCTGCCAAGCGTGGCCCCCAGCGCCCACCAGCCCTGCGTGGCCGCCTTGTAGTCCCCATGCGCAGCACCGGCGATCTTGTCAGACCATGGAATCATCCACTTGCTGGCCGACCACGCGCCAATCATGGGAATGGAGCTCAATAAAATGCCCACCAGCGTAAAGCGAATCAACGCGGGCCGGAACAATTCACGCAAGGGTGTCACGGGGCTCTTCGCCATGCCACGAGAGGCCAGCCATTTGGGCGACTCCGGTAAAGCCACGAGCACAAACAAGCCCAGCAGCGCAGGCAGGCCCGCAAACTGAAACACCCAGCGCCAGGAATCCGGGGTGATGTGCCACTGCCGCGCCACCTGAGAGAGCGCCAGAACGCCGAAGTTCAATCCGGCCATCATCGCGCCTGAAACCAGCGGACGCGAAGCGCTGGACCAGCATTCTGAAACGAGCGCGATGCCATTCGGCCACAAGCCGCCGACTCCGAGCCCCACCAGAAAGCGCAGCGCCAGCATCTGCTCCTGCGTTTGTGCATAGGCCCCCATCGCGGCAAAGAGAGAGTATAACAGGATGCATACGCCCATCGCCCGCGTGCGCCCCACACGATCGCCAAAGCTGCCGAGAGTGATGCCTCCGATGGCGGCACCGAGCATCAGCGCCGCGGTGAAGCGCGCAAACCACTCGCCCCCGAGCTCCGCCGTAAAACCAGCCCCAAGAAGGCTTTTCGACACCGAGAGCGAGGCCACCGGCATCAGTCCGAGTTCCACGCCGTCAAAGACAAGTGCCAGAAAAACAGTGACGAGCACCAGATAGCGTTGGGCAGTATTCATGATTTCAGAATGGCCTGTATTACTGCACTGTTGTCCGCCTCGCCATAGCCAAGCGCTTCCGCCTTTTCGAGCAACTGGCGATGCGTTTCGCTCAGCGGCAGCGGGATCGCACTCGCAGCCAGCATAAGACGCACATCCTTCAGATGCTGCGAGAGCTTGGCCTGCGGCGTGAAGTCCTGCGTGACCATCTTCTCTCCCTTCGTGTCCATGATGCGGGAGTAGGCCATGCTCCGGCGCATCACATCAAGCGTTTGCGTGAGGTCGAGGTCCAGTTGCTGCGCAAATGCGAGTCCTTCCGCCAGCGCGGCGCGATTGAGGCCCAGCACGAGATTTGTCACGAGTTTCATCTTCGCTCCGCTGCCACAAGGCCCCACATGCACCACCTCGCGCGCAAAACGATCAAGCCAATCACGACATTGCGCAAACACGGAGGCGTCACCGCCGACCATGACCAGCACGTCGCGCTGCAGCAGCTGCGCACTGCTGCCAGACACCGTCGCATCCAGGTAGTACACACCCTGCGCGTTCAGTTCAGCCCCCAGCGCGGCCATTTCACACGGATCTCCGGTCGTGGTATCAATGAGGACCTGGCCGGGCTTCAAGGTGGCAGCACGGAGCACATCACGAACGATTTCGGAATTCGGCAGGCAGAGAAATACCACATCGCAGTGAGCAAACACATCGTTGGCGGTCGGTGCATTGATGCAGCGGGTGACATCCACATCCCAGCCGCAACTGGCCCCGATCATCTTCATCACGGCACTGCCCATCAGGCCCATGCCGATGACGCCGGGAGTGCTGTCATGCGCTTCGCTCATGAAAGGCCAAAGAGCTGACGTGCATTGCCCGAGAGGGTGCTAAGCATCGTGATATCGATGCCGCTGGCCTCCATGCTTGCCAGCTTGGCATTCACATCAAGATAGTGAGATGGCACCTTGCGCAACCAGTCGCCCATTTTGAGAAACGTGGTGCCCTTCTCGTCATACACCAGCGGCTCCACTTTGCGTTTCCGCATCATGTCCACCACCTCGGGAAAGAAGAGGTGGCTCTGGCAGTCGATGATGCCGCCCGGCGGCGCGGCAGCGGCAACCATAGCGCTGCTCGCCACAGTGGCGGTGAGAAAGTGACGGCGTTTCATGGGGTCATCATTCAGATGGTTGCAGGCATCGTTTCACCAAAATCATCTGCCTCACCAATGTCAGTTCACCGCCCATCAGCTCCAGGCTGATGGGCGTGAACTGATTTATGTGGAACTATCCGTCGATGTTCCAGCCGTCGCGGTACTCCTTCTTCATGAAGGCGTTCGCTTCGGGTGTGTCCGGGCTGGTGCCGGTTTTGCCGTCGTACTGGATCTTTTTGCCGGTGCGGTAGGCCACGAGGCCGAGCAGCATCATCTCGATCATGTTGGCGCTGTAGCCGAAGTTGCAGGCGGTGGGCTTGCTCGGATCGCGGCAGGCGTCAAACCACTGCTTCTGGAAGTGCCCGAGGTCAGGCAGCATGTCCTCCTTCTTGCGCGGCTTGTAGTAGCTCATGTCGGCGTCGTTGCCGTAGGGCAGGATGAGACGTGAATCGAAGTCCGCGATGAGGAAGCCCTTCGTGCCTTTGAACATGGCACCGTGGCCGATCTGCGTCAGATCGATGTGTTTCTTCGGTGAGCTTGGCATCGCGCCGCCCTGATACCAGGCGACGGAGATCGGGCCGCGCCAGTCGTTGGCGGGCAGTTCGAAATGCGATTCACACTTCACTGGCGTCACGTCGGAATTGTACGCATCGCCCTTGGCTTCAGCGGAGGTCGGCAGGCCTCCGTCCACGGCATTCCAGAGAAGGTCCATCGTGTGGCTGCCCATGTCACCGATCTGTCCGGCGCCGAAGTCCCAGAACATGTTCCAGGAAAGGCAGTTCGCACCGGCTCCGCCAGAGAAGTAGGCCGGATTGTAAGGATGGAACGGCGATGGGCCAAGCCACAGGTCATAGTGAAATCCTTTTGGCGGCTCGCCTTCTTCAGGGAAGTAGCCGGGCTTCGGGATCTGGCGATTGCCCCAGGCGTAAGCGGCCTTCAGCTCTCCGATGGCGCCGTCACGAATGAGTTCGCGCACGCGGTTGAAATTCGGGTTCGCATGACGCTGCATGCCCACCTGCGTGGCCAGCTTGTCCTTCTTGGTTTCCCACGTCGCACGCACCGTGCGCGCTTCATTCACCGTGATGGCCAGCGGCTTCTCGCAGTAGCAGTGCAGGTTCCGCTTCAGCGCCCAGTTGGCGATGAACGCATGCGTGTGGTCGGGCGTGCAGACGACGACGGCATCCAGACCTTTGTGGTCGAGACACTTGCGCCAGTCGATGTACGTGGTGGCATTGGGAAAACGCTTCAGCGCCTCTGGAAAGCGCGCCTCGTTGATGTCACACAATGCGACGACATTTTCCTCCGCGATGGAGTCGTAATGCGCGAGACCTCGACCCCAGACACCGATGAGGGCGACGTTGAGTTTGTTGCTGGGTGCGTTCTGTCCAAACAGCGGACGGGTGATCATGCTCCCGGCGACGAGACCGGCAGCACCGACGAAGCGGCGACGTGAGAGAGGCGTGGGTTGGGTGCTCATGGCACCGCATGAAACGACACACCGAGTCGTTCTCAAGCACCAAGGTTGGCTGATTCCCGCTTTTCCCCCGGCCAGACAGGGCGCGTAAAACGAAGCTTGCTTAGCAGACGCCCATTTCAGAAAATCAGTTAACAAATTTAATGCCATGGAAATTCCTACCGCCGCCAAAACCCTGCTAGAGCACAAGGGCCGGGACATCTGGACCATCTCGCCAACGGCCACCGTCTTCCAGGCCATTCAGATGATGGCCGAGAAAAACATCGGCGCTCTGCCGGTGATGGAAGGCACCAAGCTGGTCGGCATCATTTCAGAGCGCGACTACATGAGCAAAGTGGCGCTCAAGGGGAAATCATCCAAGAACACACCCGTCAGCGACATCATGGTCCGGGACCTGGTGACCGTGGGGCCCGATCAAACCGTCTCCACTTGCATGGAGATCATCACGGAGCACCGCATCCGCCACCTGCCCGTGCTGGATGGCGAGGAACTGCTCGGCATCGTGTCCATCGGCGATCTCGTGAAGTGGATCATCGCCACCCAGCGCATGACGATCGAGCAGCTCAACGCCTACATCTCAGGCGGCTACTCCGCCTGAGCGCATCACACCAGGGTGTTCGGCCTGCTCCAGCGGATCTTGCCCAGCAACAGATCGCCTTTGAAGCCATGCTTTGGCAGCATGCCACCGTCGGTCACCCACGATTCATTCGGTGATATGTTGGTGGTCTGAAAATTGCCCATCAACGGCACATCATCCGGTGCGTTCACTCCATCGCCTTCCAGTGGCAGCACGATGCGCTCCGTGTCGCGGATGAGACGCAGTGTTTTCAGATCCACCTGCGCCATGAACAGCGGCGAGCGCCAGCGTATCACCTTCACATTGCTGGCGTCTTTGCGCGTATAGACCAGATGCAGCGCCTCGCTGTGCGGCAGCCAGTGCTGCTGCGTTGTGCTCATTTCCAGCGGCGTGCCGTCGTCCCAGCACCACGGCTGCTTTTCTTCGAAGTCGAGTCCGTCATCACTCGCGGCGACATATCCGCGATTGTCCTCCGCCCGCAAAGTCGTATAAAACTTCCCGCGATACCGCACGAGCGATGGCTCCAGCAGCCCGCGACCCGCAGCATGCTTGATCTCGCGGCCCACCTTTTGAATGGCCAGCGTTTCACCATCAAACGAGCAGCGCACCCCGACGGCGGAGCGGCTGGTTTGCTTCGCGCCAAAAGACATCACGAAAGCAATGCTGCCGTCTTCCAGCACCTCGCGCTGGCCGCAGTTGTTTGTATAAATATTCGCACCCCGCGGATCATCCCAGATCAGCCGTTTGCGCTCCGACCAGCGGCCGTCCTTGTAAACGGCATACACCGGGCAGCGCGCCGGCTGGTTGCGGTCAAACTTCGGGCCTTTGTAAAAGACATTGTGGCCCATGGCCAAAACGGTGGCGGTTTTCGCATGATACTGCGGCACCACATCGCACACACCTTCATCGCCCCGCCCATCCGTCGTCGGGTCGCGGCCCAGCGGTGGCACCGGCTGCGGCTCCGACCACGTCTGGCCGAGGTCCCGCGATTCCATCCAATGCACCGGCAGAAAGAAGTCCGAGCCGCGAATCTCCTGCATCGTCATAAACACCACCGGCCCGTCTTTCGACGGCACCACGCAGGGCCGCGGATGAAACCACGACGGCCCGCTGCCATCACGCCCATGCTTGAGCGTGATTTTATCAATGGAGGCAATCAGTGGGGCCGCTGACTGCCCGGAGGCCAGGTTGGCGGCCAGCATGCCCGCCGCGCTTTTTTGCAGGAAACGACGGCGGTTCATGAAAGTCGGAATGGCGGGGTTACTTCGCCTTCGGCGCTGGCTTCGGCTTCTCCGGCAGGCCTTGGCCGGGCTTGAGGTCGAGATTAGCCTTCATGTCTTCATCCGTCACTGTCGAGGCCACGCCATCTGCAGGGATCTTTGCCTTCGCCGTCCAAAGGATCGCGTTCAGCACCAGCTTGCGCTGCTCGTTGTTGGCCCAGCCTTTGTGGTAGTGGCCACCGGTGAAGCCAAAGCCGCGGCCGCCGTCCGCACGCTCGCAGGCCCAGGCGACATGCTGCTTCTCCTGCTTCTTCACGGACTCACGCACCGCCGGGTTGCCGCTGTGCGCGCCATCTGGGCGGCTCATCGTCGATTCAGGAGCCACATCGCTCAGGATCGGAGTCACGCCTTCCATGTTTGGGCGGAAGCGCATGAAGAAATACCATTCGTCATTAGTGCCAAAAGGCTTCACGCCGGAGCTGATTGGGTGCGCAGGCAGTTCTTTGAAGTTGGCATCCCAGTGGGGGTTCACGCTCCAGTTGATCTCAAAGCAGCCGCCCATCCAGTCGATGAACTCCTTGCCGCCCTTCTCAATCGTCGGCTCCACCGCGTAATGCAGCGTCAGAAAGCCGCAGCCGCGCTTCATCTCTTTGTCGAGCTGGGCCAGATGGTCTCCCTGCAGGGCCGGATGTCCGCCACCTCCGTCCGAGTAAATGACGACCGTGTCCGCTGCGGAAAGCTCCTCCTGGGAGGGCCACTCGCCATTCAGGTGAAATTTGATGTCCACCTGATCTGCCGCACCCTGCTCCAGGCACTTTTTCAGCAGCTGGATGCCCGCATTGTGTTCATGCTGCCCCGGACCATGGGAGGGCTTCCCCGCGATCATGACGATGGATTTTTTGTCCGCTGAAAACGCGGAGCCGAGGAGTGAGAAGGCCAGGAGGGCGGTGAGCAGATGCTTCATAGATTGGGTTTGGAACGTGGAATGCAAACGGCCCGAACGCACGCGGCATTTCAGCCAGCAGCGACGAACTTCGACGGCCACCCCGGGTTCTGGCACGCCTTCCGCTACTCTTTCCTATCCGCCCAACCGCATGCCCATCGCCAAGAGCCGCCCGCAGACCAATGTTTTCTATGCCTTTGCCTTCGTGGGCGTGGTCATGGCGGTCTTCACCGTGGGCTACCGGGTCGCGGGGTGGTCGTGGAGTGATGCCTTCTATATGGTCGTCATCACCGCCTTCAGCGTCGGCTACGGCGAAGTGGTGCCCATCACCGATCCCTGGCTGCGGGCGTGGACGGTCACCCTGATTCTTTTTGGCTGCACCGGCATCATTTTTGTCACCGGTACTTTGGTGCAGTGGCTGACGGAGGCACAGATTCAACGAGCTTTGGGAGGCAAACGCATGGAAAACGAAATCGAAAAACTGAGCAACCACGCCATAATCTGCGGCTACGGCCGCATCGGCCGTATGATCGCCTCACAGCTGCAGGCTGGCGGCATTCCCTTTGTCATTGTCGATCAGGCGACTGACCGCGTGGCGGAGGTGCGGGATGCAGGCTTCCTCACCCTCCAGGGAGAAGCCACCGACGAAGCCGTGCTGAAACACGCCGGCATCAGCCGCGCACGGGTGCTGGCCACCGTGCTGCCCAATGACGCCGCCAATGTCTTCATCACCCTCAGCGCGCGTAACATGAACCCCTCGATTCAGATCATCGCGCGCGGCGAAGTTCCCTCCACCGAGCGCAAGCTGCTGCAGGCCGGGGCCAACCGCGTCGTTCTGCCCGCGCACATCGGCGCAGACCGCATCGCCCACCTGATCCTGCACCCCAACACGCGCGACCTGATCGGCGGCAAGACGAAGGCCAGCATCGACTTCGACCACCACCTCACCGAACTCGGCCTCGACATGGAGGAGATCGAGATCCGTGCGGACTCCCCCTGGGTCCACAAGCGCATCTCGGAAGTCGAAACCGGCACCGCCGGGCGCATGCTGCCGGTAGCCATCCTGCGCAAGGAAGGCGCCACGGATTTGAATCCCAGCCCCTCCGCGATGCTCATGCCCGGAGACGCCTTGGTGGTGATGAAACGCGTGCTGCGGCGTTCCATGAGCTAGGAGACTGCATTTTCCAGTCAAGCTGGCTCGCTGCCTGCGTCTGAAGTGCGGACCATGCCCAAGCAACCCGACCGCATTTTCAAAGTAGCCATCATCGGCGGAGGGTTTGCAGGAGTCTACTGCGCACGCGAACTGCTGCGGCTCACTGAAGATGTGGCGAACATGACCGTGGGCATCATTGCCAGCGAGAATCACATGGTTTTCCAGCCGATGTTGCCGGAAGTCGCGGGTGGGTCGCTCTCACCGCAGCATGTGGTCAATCCCATCCGCATGATCTGCCGTGGCGCGGAGGTGCTGAAAGGCGAGGTCACACACATCGATCTGGAAAACCGCATCATCACCCTGAACGGCGGCATGTTTACCCCTCAGGTCACGGTGGGGTTTGAGCACATCATGCTGGCACCCGGCGCCGGAGTGGACCTCAGCCGCATTCCCGGCATGGGCGAGCACGCCTACCTCATGCGAACGGTTGGCGATGCGATGAAGCTGCGCGCCGCCATCATCAGCCGCCTGGAGGAGGCCAATCTCATCACCAATCCCAAGCTGCGCAAAGAACTGCTCTCCTTCGTCATCGTCGGTGGCGGTTACTCAGGGGTGGAAACCGCCGGACAAATTCAGGATTTGATCCAAGGCGCACGCCGCTTCTACGAAAACATCGAGCCCGATGAACCTAGCGTCACGCTGATCCACAGCGGGGACCGACTGCTGGGCATGCTCAGCGACAGCCTCGGCACCTACACTGGCAAATGTCTCACGGAGATGGGTGTGAAGATCATCTTCAAAAGCCGCGTGCGTGCGGTCACAGCACGCACCGTGCAGCTGGGGGATGGCATCTCTCTTTCCGCCACGCTCGTGGTCTGCACAGTGGGCAATGCGCCACATCCACAGATCACGGCCCTCGGCGCGAATGGCGGGCTCCCTGTGGAGCGCGGCAAGGTCGTGGTCGAGTCCAGCGGCCAGGTCAAAGGTCTCAGCAATGTGTGGTCGGCGGGTGATTGCGCCGTCTTCCCCAAAGCCGATGGCGGCAACTGCCCCGAGACCGCGCAGTTTGCCATGCGCCAGGGGGCGCTCGTGGCCAAAAACATCGCCGCCAGTTTTGCAGGGCGTCCCTTGAAACCGTTTCGCTTCACCGGCCTCGGCGAACTCGCCACCATCGGCCATCGCAAGGCGGTCGCACAGGTGTTTGGCATGCGCTTCTCCGGCATCATCGCCTGGTTCATGTGGCGCAGCATTTACCTCATGAAGCTCCCAGGCTTTGACCGCAAGCTGCGCGTCATGGCGGAATGGACCTTCGAACTGTTTTTCCCGCGCGACATCAACCTGCTCACTCCCAGTTTCTCCTCGCCTCTCGGCGAGATGCACCTCGAACCCGGGGACTCCCTCTTCCACGCTGGCGAGCCTGCCCTGTCCCTTTACGCTGTCAAAAAAGGCAACGTCAACATCACCGATGCCCAGGGCCAGATCGTCAAAGCAGCCGGACCTGGCGAGCACTTCGGCGAACGCGCATTGCTGAGTGATGGCATTTGGCGTTTCGATGCCCAGGCCACCGAATCCAGCGAACTCGTCGCCATCGACGGGCAGACCTTCAAGACCCTCGCGAAAAGCATCGGCTCGCTGGATGCCCTCTTCCGTGGCACCGCACAGCAGTACCATCTGCCCGAGGAAATTCAGAACACGGTGGACATGATTCCCGAAGCCACCCGAAAAGCCTGCGCTGCCGATGTCATGACGCGCAACATCGCCTTCCTCGATACCAATGTCACCGTACAGGATGCCGTGGCGGAGTTTCAAGCGCATCCGCACAGCACTTATCCCGTCACCACAAACGGCTGCGTCATTGGCCTGCTGCGCCGCTCCGTTGCCTATGAATGGCTCAAGAATCACGGCCTCACCTGCGTGGACAAGCTGCAAGCGCTGCCACTGACCAAACCTTTCTGCGTCACCGCCGACACCCCCGTGCCTGTGCTCGTCGGCACCCTGATGCGCAGCGGCGTCAGCAAGGCGGTGGTCGTCGATGAGCAAAAACGTCTTCTCGGGATGGTCACGTTGTTTGATCTGCTCAAGGGCGCTCAGAACGTGTGAGGCTTGATCAAGCCTGAATTTGCCGCCACTGTTCGGCATGCCTGAGATCAGCCAGTCTGATTCCACCGTTTCTCTCGAAGCATGCGAAGTCGCCGCCTTGCAGGTGACCGGCCCTCATCTTGTCAGCCTGCGTTTTCGTGATGGCTATGTCACCGAGCTCGATTTCGCTGAATACGGTAACGACGGCGGCCCGCTCCGGCGTGCGTTGTCTGATCCAGCAACATTTGCGGAAGCCTTTCTTGCCTATGGCATCATATCATGGCCGAACGGCTATGACATTGCGCCGGAAACTCTACGCCGTTACGCTCAGCAGGGTTTTGTCGGCTGATGTAGTCCAAGCGCACCACGCCAGGATCCCGCACAGCCCAAAGCCAAACGCATTCAGCGTCCCGTGGATCGCCCACATCTGCGGCATTGTCAGCGCGAAGTTTGGAACCAAATAGCGCAGGCCAAAACCGAGCGCCAACAGCATCGCCGCAAAGAGCGACGCGCCTGAAAGGAGGAAGCCGATGCCTGTCCAGATCGTGCGCTGCCGCTCCAAGCCTCTCCTTACCTGTGAGGCAGCGACACCCAGCGCACCCATCACCAAAATCACCACGCCAAAAGGCTCAACAAACTTCAACATGCCAAAATGCGTGCCGGTAATGCCCACGGCTACAAGCGGCACACCGAGCAAAATCGCCACACATGAAAAGCGCGTCCAGCATCCCGGATTCGCCCGGGCATTCAGTCCCGCCATCATTGGCAGCGTGAATCCCGCATGATGGAAATGCGCCGCCGTGAGCAACACGATCAGCGGGTCAAATCCCCACGGTGCCCAGTTGGCACGATGTGCCACCAGCCATGCGGCACCGATGGCGGGGAATATCCGGGCTGATAAAAGCGTCAGTTCAGCCGGATCTCTCAGCGTCTTTCTTGAGCAATTTCGGATCGCTTCATACGCCGCTGCCGAACGAACCAACAGCCATGGAATGACATAAACAGCCGAGTTTGCCATGAAGCTTGCAGCGATCAAAACTGCGCATCCCAGTTCCATCGCAGGCCGCCATGTCTGCCGGGATTCAGAATCCCACAATCGTCTCGACAGCGGCATCAGGAACATCGCTGAAAACAGCAGCAAAATCACAACCCAATAGTTATCCGCAGACAGTGACTTGAGCGCCCATAACTGAGCCGCCCATACCAGCAGTCCAGCCAGCCACTCGTATTTGAATTTGTCCGCCGTTTTCATAGGCAGGCCATCCTCCGCTGCGAATCCCGCACAAACCGGCACTGCCACCACCGCGCCAGCGGAAAGCCAAGCCACGCCATCCAGTGACGCGGATGTGAAAACGCACGAATCGCATACCACACGCTGCCATCAGCCCGATGCTCAATGATGAACTGTTCCTCGCCACACTCGGCGTGTTCAGGCAGGGTGCCGTAGACAAAGCCGTGTGTGTGCTTTGAATCGCAGCGCCGCAATACTCGGCAGGGGTTCACCCACCACAGTCCGCAGATGCGTGTCACCATCGCCACGATATGCCCGACCTCCTGGCCTTTGACTTCCAGACGGCTGACCTCCGCCCACTTTGGAAACATGACCCACGCATCCAGCGCCTCGCATGCCATGCGATAAACTTCATCCCCTCTGCCCAGCATCACCTCATGCTCATCGGCGATGAAGCCGTCCGCCAGTGGCGGTGTGTAGCTCAAGGGCTCATTCCTCCATGACTCCAGCAATACTCGCACTCGTTCGGGCACTGGTGGTTTCAAGCTGAGCATCGTGGCAACACGCTGCCATGGCCTTGGGGGCGAAAGAAACGAAAAAGCATAAAAATTGGGCCCGCCGGTTTTCACAGCTTTCGAATCTTTTGCATCTTTCGCTACTTTCGGCCATCCATCCGCATGCCCCCACCCATTCGCGCCGTGATCTTCGACTTCGACGGCCTCATCGTTGACACTGAAAGCACCGGTTACCACACTTGGAGAGAAATCTTCGACCAGCATGGCCATGAGCTGCCCGTGGAGCGCTATGCGCAGGCCGTCGGCACCGATTTCCTCACCGGCACCTACGATCCCAAGCGTGATCTCGAACAGCTCACCGGCCGAGACTTCGACTGGGCGGCCATTGAAATCGAACGCAAGACGCGCGAGAACGAACTGCGCAAGCATCTTCAGTTGCTCCCCGGAGTAGCGGACCGCCTGCAAGAGGCCGCCTCACTCGGCCTGCGCATCGCCATCGCCAGCAGCAGCCCACGGGTGTGGATCAACTCCTGGATGGACCAGCTCGGTCTGCACGATCATTTCCACCACATCTCCACCGTCGATGACACCGGCAAGGTGAAGCCCGATCCCAGCCTCTTCCTCCACGCCGCCGAAAACCTCGGTGTCGCACCTGCGGAAGCCGTGATCTTCGAAGATTCCCTCAACGGCCTCCGCGCCGCCAAGGCCGCGGGCATTCGCTGCATCGTAGCGCCCGGCCCCATGACACAGCACCTGGATTTCACCGGCGCATGGAAACGCGTGAATTCCCTTGCCGAGGTCTCATTGACAGAACTCATGTCTTGAAAAAAGCTTTCCCTGTTAGCTCGAAGTTCATATCCTTGACTCTTCTTCAACAATGAAAGCACGCCGCTTCCTCCTCACTTTGGCATGTGCGCTGTTGTGCACTCTCCCTTTGTCAGCCATTTCACCGGCTGAACCCAAGCTCCAGCAAAAGCTCGATGAGATCATTTTGCCAGTCGTACAGTTCCACAATGCCACAATCGAAGAAGCGGTGGAATATCTGCGTGTCAAAAGCCGTGATTTCGACAAGGAAACCGCCCCGCCGGTGTTTGGCGGTGTGTCATTCATTCTCAACAAGGATAAAGCAGTAAAAACCTCCATCAGTCTTGATCTCAAAGACATTCCTCTCGGTGTGGCCTTGCGTTATTGTGTGGAAGCCGCCGGTCTTAAATACCGGGTGGATGCTCGTGCGGTCATGATCGCCGCCAGTTTAGAGCCCAAATTTACACCCCCTGTTCTCGGCAATGCCGGGGCCATTATCTTTCCAACCGTACAATTCCAAGAGGCCACTCTCGAAGAGGCCGTTGAATTTCTGCGCGTCAAATCACGCATGCTCGACAGCACCAAGAAGGGCATTAACATTCTCATCAAATCCGGCGGAGTAGCTGCCAAAGTCACTCTCGACCTCCGCGATATTTCTCTCTCTGATGCCCTCGGTTACGTGGCGGTGCTCAGCCGATGTAAGCTCACCACAGATGGCCACGCCTACATCCTTACTCCGCCGCAGGCCAAGTAATTAGAGTGATAGCTCACTCAAGTTTTCCACAAGGAACTCATGGTATGAAACTGCACGCTCTGCTCTCCCTGTGTTTCATCGGCACGCTTCACGCGGCTGATCCAGCCTGGTTGAGCACGGGTGAATTCCAGTGGCAAAGCTCGCCCCCGCTTATCGGTCCCGCTGCAGATGCAGCCGATCCCGATGTGGCGCTCAAAGACCCGACGATGGTGTTTCATGAGGGGAAATGGCATCTCTTTGCCACGCACCGGCGCGCCTCGGGCAAGGTGGACATGCAATACCTCAGCTTCACCGATTGGAAAGACGCCGGCAAAGCCACGCGCCACACGCTCGACTTTCATGATCAATACCATTGCGCTCCCCAGGTGTTCTTCTTCACACCGCATCAAAAGTGGTATCTCATCTATCAACTCGCCGATGAACGTCGTGCGCCCAAGATGGGGCCGTTTTTTTCCACCACGTCCACCCTCGCCGATCCCAAGTCCTGGACCAAGCCGCAGCCCATGATCGAAACGCTGCCCGAGGGCGGCGACAAGATCCGATGGATCGACTTCTGGGTCATCTGCGACGCCACTAAGGCCCACCTCTTCTATACCAGCGACGACGGCCATTTCTGGCGGCGCGAAACCGCCCTCTCCAACTTTCCGCTCGGCTGGTCCAAACCCGAACTCCTGCTCCAAGACACGAAGGATGAGCTCTTCGAAGCCTCCCACACCTACAAGCTCAAAGGCCGCGACCAATACCTCACCCTCATCGAGGCCATGGCTCCCGGACAGCGCTACTACAAAGCCTGGCTGGCAGACAAACTCGAAGGCCCTTGGAAGCCGCTTGCCGCCACACGCGATCATCCTTTCACCTCCACCGCCAACGTCACGCAAAAAGAGCCCTGGACCACCAGCATCAGCCATGGAGAACTCATCCGAAGCAGCAACAACGAAACACTCGAAGTCGATCCCGCGAATCTCCGCTTCGTGTTCCAAGGCGTCGATGCCGAAGGCTACAAGGCCAAACAATATGGCAGCATCCCCTGGCAGATCGGGATTCTCGATTTCCGCATGAGCCGGTTGCAACCGTGAACGGACTCCACGTTCAGACCTCGTTGAGCAAACCTTGCTCGCATAAGTCCGCCGCCTGAATGGCGGCAGACTTATGCAATGTCAGACTGTGCATGAGCAATCTCTCACACCAGCCATGAACCTCAGAAGTCCCTTCTTACTTCGGGCCAGGAGCGGTTTTCGGATGATTGAGGAAGGTGTTCAGGTGGACCTTTTTGCTCACAGGGGCTTCGACGGGAGCAACTGCACTAGTGGCACCTCCCGCGCTGGGAACGCTTGCACTGGCGGGCTGGACGGGTGCGCTAGGTGCGGAAGGGGCGAAAATACTCGTCACCTGGCTGAGTCGCAGAGGGCGTTTGATCTTTGCTGGGGTCATCGGTGGTCCAGCCTGTGAGATTGAGGCCGAGGCCAGCAAAGCGGCAAGAATGAGTTTCGTTTTCATGGCTGGTAGTAGGATCGGACTGTGTTGGTTGGATTTGAATCTCATCCAGAAACGACTCCACGCTGGTTGACGCAATGAGGCGCTCCTGAAGTTCCCTATGAAGATTGCCAGAATGCTCCCACTTGCAATATTTGGGTTGTGGACGGCTCAGATCCTCCAGCACGATCAATGTCTCTTCATCATTCAATGACAAAGCCGCCGCCTTTGCGGGCGACGGCTGCATCTTCTATCAGACGGCCCATGAGCCGTCTCCTCGTTACCAGCCAAGAACGACTGGAAGACACCTTTTAGTGTGGGCCTGGAGCGGTATCTGGATGATTGAGAAATGGACCACTGGCGGCCTTCTGGCCGGTAGAGCCTGCGCTAGACCGCTGAACAGAGCGGTTCAGGTGAGGCCCTTTGTTCTGCGGTGTGGAGATGGCTGGCGTGGCCTGTGCAAATGCGGCAGAGCCGAGCAAAGCGACAAGCATGAGTTTCGTTTTCATGGCGGGTGTTATCGATGGTTGGATTGATTGGATTTCTACTCATCCTGGAAACGACCCTTGCGTTGGTTGCCGCGACGAAGCCTTCCTGGATTGCTCCATTGATATTGCCAGTTCCATGCCAGCAGCCTTTACACACGCTGGAAGGCCTGATTTTACCGGCCTCCAGCAGCTTGAGGTCGTTTCGCAGCGGCTACCTTGAGCCATCGTGTTGTAAAGTTTCAAAGCACCCTGTGTAAACTTCCAAAGCGGTAGCCAAGCTTTTTTGAACTCACTTTTTGCTCCGCTTCGGCAGCAGATCATACCGGTCCAGCTTTTCCCGAACCGTGACTCGGGAGACCCCCAGCCATTCGGCCACCTGGCTTTGATTGCCTGCCGCAAGTCGCAGCGCGCTCGCGTACAGCGCCTGTTCCATCACTTCCATCGCCGCGTTCAGCGCGCCACCCGGCAGCGTGCCCGCCTGAGCCGCATGCAGGCTGGACTCCACCAGCTCAGCAATCGTACGTGCCGGCGAGTCTGCCGGCGGCGCTTCCAACAAACGACGCACCATCTCCGCCGAGATGGGAAATCCACGTGCCTCGATAAGCAGCGTGCGGGTGACGTTCTCCAGCTCGCGCACGTTGCCGGGCCAGCGCTGCTGCTTGAGCACCTCCAGCGCCTCCCGCTCGATGGCGGGCTCCGCAATGCCGAGCTGTGCCGCCACTTTGGCCAGGAAATGCCGGGTCAGTGTAGTGATGTCTTCCGTCCGTTCCCGCAACGGCGGCAACTTCAGCACGGCACCGTTCAGGCGATAGAACAGATCTTCTCGAAACTCGCCCTTCTTGATCATGGCAGGCAGGTCACGGTGCGTTGCGGTGATGACGCGCACATCGAGCACCAGTTCCTGGCTGCCGCCCACGCGGCTGACGCGCCGCTCCTGCAGCACGCGCAGCAGCTTTGCCTGCACCGGTGGCGGAATGTCGCCAATCTCATCCAGAAACAAGGTGCCGCCCTGTGCCTGCTCAAAGCGCCCCACACGTCTCGCCACCGCGTGCGTGAAGGAACCCTTCTCATGCCCAAACAATTCGCTCTCGATCAAGTTCTCCGGAATCGCCGCACAGTTCACCGCCACGAACGGCTGTTCGGCGCGGCTGCTGTGCAGGTGCAGCGCGCGGGCCACAAGTTCCTTGCCCGTTCCGGTCTCTCCTAAAATCAGCACCGGCACCGGGGTGGCGGCGTAGCTGCCCAGCTGCTTGAAGACTTCCTGCATCGCGCGGCTGCGACCGATGAGGGCCGCCTTCCCCGCCTCCCCTTCACGCAGCGGCACCGGGCGTGCAGCCGCAGAAGACACGTGCAGCGCTCGCTCCACGACGCGCAGCATCTCGGGCGGATCAAACGGCTTCAGCAGGTAGTCAAAGGCCCCCGCCTTCATCGACTCGATCGCACGCTCCGTGGTGGTGAAGGCCGTCATCAAAATCACCGGCAGCCGTGGCTTCGCCGCGTGCAGCTGCTGCAGCACTTCCATGCCACCGATGCCCGGCATGCGGATGTCACAGATCACCAGGTCAAACGGCTCACTCATGGCCATTTGGATTCCTGTGGCTCCATCGCTGGCGCGCTGCACCAGATGACCGCTCGTCTCCAGCACGGTGAGCAGCGACGACGCAAAATCGTCATCGTCATCGATCAGCAGCAACCGTGCGCTCTGTTCAGACATGCATCATGGTGCTGCCACTGGGGCCACCATGCAAGCGCCTCAAACACGCGGCAGGCGCAGCTCAAACCGCGTGCCCTCTGCCGAGGTGGAGGCCAGCAGCAGGTCACCCCCATGCCTGCGGGCGATGCTGCGGCTGATGGTCAGCCCCAGTCCGGTCCCGCCGCGCTTCAGCGTGGCAAAGGGCTTGAACAGCCGCTCCTTGAGATCTTCCGGCACCCCGGGACCGTTGTCCGTCACCGCCAGCACGATGCGGCGCTCCAGTGCCAAGGCCTCCAGCAGCACGCGCCCGTCCTCACGTCCGCCACAGGCATCAGCGGCGTTGCGGAGGAGGTTCAGCAACGCCTGCCGCAGCAGTTCGGGGTCGGCATGAAAATTCGCATCCTCCACGATGCCCAGTTCAAAACGCACCCCGCGTTGCTGCATCTCCGCCTGGTGGTCATGATGAAACAAATCCACCAGCTCTGCCAGCGCGCAGGAAATGATGCGCGGCTCCGATGGGCGGGCGTAAATCAGAAAATCACCCACGATGTGCTCCACACGGTCCAGCTCGCGGTTCATGCTGGCCACCTGCGCCGCCACCTTGGGCTGCAGTTCGGCGTCCACCAGCAGCCCCAGCGCATAGGCGCGGTTTTTCAGTGCTCCCACCGGGTTGCGGATTTCATGGGCCAGACCGGCTGCAAGACTGCTCAGAGAGGCCATCTCATCGCGCGCTGTTTTCGCATGCTCCACCTGCGCCGCCTGCTCCTGCAGCGGCTGGAACCACCCACGATAAATCATCCACAGCAGCAGTCCAAACAGCGGTGCCATGACCGCCGCAGCCGTCACCACCAGCCATTGCAGCTCCCGCATCGAATCCCGCATTTCGGTCACGCGGTCCAGCAGACGGAATCCGCAGGCATCCCGCAGGGCCTGAAGATCCCGCAGCAGTTCCCTGAACGGTTCGTCGGCACGCATGACGCCTGCCAGCCTCTCCTTGTCTGGCAGCGCCAGCCATGACTGGACCTGCTCGCCATAGATGCGCAGGTCCTTCTGCACCTCCTCCAGCGAAGTGGCCGCCGCACCGGTCAGCGACACGGGTGGGTGGCGGAAAAATGCCTCATTGCGCGCAAACAGCACGGCGTACTGGTCCTGCTTCCCCACATTCACCTCGCCATCGCCCAGCCGCAGCGCCGCGCTGTGCAGGTCCAGCATCAATGCCGCGCCATCACGGTGGAAGCGCAGCCCGATTTCCTGCTCCTCATGCGCCAGCACCCGCAGCTGCTCCACCTCGCGCAGTCGCAGCATGATCAGCAGCACCAGACAAACCGCTGCTGCCAGCAGGCACAGAGCCAGCGCGACGGCGGCTTGTTTCCACGCGGAAATCGTCATGCCGCAACTATACGCACAGGATGCCATGGATTCACTTTCATCCTGCGGGATTGCGAAATCATAAATCCAGTGGCATTCCACGCCAGACCATCCTTGGTGTCCGACCGCCATGACGCCGCTCCCGCTCGCCGACCGCTATGCACGTTTTCGCGACGCCGTCTTCTCCGGCGTGGCCGAGACGCTGCCGGGTTTTGCCGAACCCATGACGGAGATGGAACTGCAAAGCCTGTGGTTCTCCGGCGCCTTTGGCTGTGAGTTCACCACCACGGATGGCAAGACGGTGCGCATCGCTGATTTCGGTGTCTGGAATTCCGGAGCCGGGCCGGATTTCAACGGCTGCGCCATCGTGATCGATGGTCAAACCCTGCGCGGTGACATCGAGCTGGATCCCGATGCCCGCGACTGGGAACGGCACACGCATGGCTCAAACGAGAACTTCAACCGCGTCATTCTTCACCTCTTTCTGCACGCGCCAGAGGAGCGCTTCTACACGCGTAACAGCGCCCACCACGCTGTACCACAAGTGCTGCTGCAGGCCGGCATGCTGCCGGAAGGCATCCAGCCCAAGCGCAACCTCGCTCAAGCCAGAATGGGCCGCTGCGCCGTCCCCCTGCGGGACATGGAGTCCTCACAAGTGCAGTCCATCATCGAATCCGCTGCCCAGCATCGGCTTGAGCTCAAATCAAAGCGTCTGCACCGTAGCGTGGCCGCTCAAGGTCGCGAGCAGGCGATCTATCAGGCGCTGGCGCAGACGCTGGGCTATCGCAAAAACCAGCAGCCCTTCGCCATTCTCTCCCAGCGGCTGCCATTGAAGAAAATCACCCAGCTTGATGCCGCAAAGCGCGAGGCATGGCTCTTCGGCGTCTCCGGCTTCCTCGAAAGCGTCCGCAGTGACGACACCGAGCCCGCCACACGCTCCTACCTGCGCGAGCTGTGGAGCGAATGGTGGAAGCTTCGCAGCGGGGTGGAGCGCTGGCTGGATGACCGCCAGCTCCTGCGCTGGAAGCTCAATGCCATCCGCCCCGGCAATCATCCGCAGCGCCGACTCGGCGCACTCGCCGCGCTGCTGCGTTCCTGGTCCTCCATCGTCACCCCTCTCGCCGATGCCACCCGCTGGAGCCAGGCCGCGTGGCGCGAGTCCCTGCTCGCGCTCTCCCATGACTTCTGGGCCACCCACTACACTCTCCTCTCGGAAACGGCGGAGAAACCCGTCGCCTTGATTGGCGAAACGCGCGTGCAGGAGATGCTCGCCAACGTCGCCTACCCGCTGCTCGTTCCAGAGCGCACGCGCCTGTGGGCCGAGTATCTCGAACTCCCCGCCCTGCTGGACAATCAAAAGGTGCGCCGTGCCGTGCTGCGGCTCTTTGGTGAGGACCCGCGCAGCCGCGACTTCACCAAAAAACTGCACCACCATCAGGGCCTGCTGCAGATCTATGAGGACTTCTGCCTCGAGGACGATTCCGCCTGCGCCAACTGCCCATTCCCGGAAAGATTGAAGGAGTGGAGCTGAAGCCGACGTTTTGGCGTCCAACCATGCGCTCGCTTCTCGCTCTCGCCCTTTCCTCGTCGTTTGCTCTCGCAGCAGATCTGCCAGATCCCGCCGTCATCACGGCGGCCATGAAGAAGGCTGTCACTTACGCTCATACGAATCTCGCGCGCGAAGGTGGCTATGCCTCTTCCTATGACAAAGAGGGCAAGATCGGCGAAGTCGAGCACGCCAAATCGCCCACCATCATCTCCATCCAGCCTCCAGGCACGACGACGATGGGGCTGGTGATGCTGCGAGCCTATCAAGCCACGGGTGACGACCTTTTCCTCACCGCCGCCAAAGATGCCGCCAAGGCACTGCTCAAATGCCAGCTCGCCTCCGGTGGCTGGGACAGCGACTTCGATTTCGATCCCGAGAAGGCCAAAAAGTATTACCTGCGCAGTGATCTCGATGCCGGAGACAAGGAGCCCGGCAAACGCCGCAACAGCACCACCCTTGATGACAACAAGACCGAGTCCGCGCTGCTGTTCCTCCTCGAAATGGTCCACGAGCCCGCCTGCAAAGACGATGCCGAATTGAAGCGCTGTACCAAGTTTGCCTTCGACGCCCTGCTCGCGGCCCAGGCTCCCATCGGTGCCTGGCCTCAGCAGTTCTCCGGCCCGGCGGACCCCACAGCTCCAGTGCTCAAGGCCAGCTATCCTGAAACGTGGAGTCGCACCTTTCCTGCCATCAAATACACCGGCTTCTACACGCTCAACGACGACAACCTGCAGCAGATCGCCAGGGTGCTGTTCCGCGCCTACGATCTCGAAAAGGACGAGCGCTACCTCACCGCCTTGAAGAAACTTGGCGAGTTCTTCCTGCTGGCCCAAATGCCCGAGCCGCAGCCCGTCTGGGCCCAGCAGTATGACCGCGACATGCACCCGGTTTGGGCGCGCAAGTTCGAGCCCCCCTCCGTCACCGGCTACGAAAGCCTCGGTGCCATGGAGGTGCTGCACCAGCTCTGGGTGCTCACCGGGGATGACAAATACCTCCGCCCCCTCCAGCCCGCTCTCTCATGGTACGAACGCTCCAAGCTGGCCGACGGCACCCACGCCCGCTTCTACGAACTGCAGACCAACAAGCCCCTCTTCTTCGTCAAGGACACCTACGAGCTGACTTATGACAGCAGCAATATCCCCACCCATTACTCCTTCACAGACATGGTGCAGGACAACATCGACGACTTTAAAAAGAAACTCGCCAAAGGCCGCGAAGAGCTTCAGCAAAATCTCGCCGGCCCCCAGACTCCCAAGGAATGGAAGAGCAGGGCCAAAGGGTTGATCGCCAAGGTTCAAAAAGCTGTCGCTTCGCTCGACAGCGAAGGCCGTTGGATCAAAGACGACGCCATTGATTGCGCTGAATTCGTCAAACACATGAACGCCATGACAAATTACGTGGAGGCACGAAAAAAGAGCGGAGAGTAGCAAGTTGCATCCCCCCTGCACCGCCGCATAGCGTTCCAGGCCTTAACGTCTGGCCACCACGAACGCGCTCATCACCAGTCCGATGAGCACCCCCGCCGCAGCGATGAGCCAGAAGTTCGCCGGTGTGTCGGCCACATCCGCCCGCACATACATGCTGAACAGGCCCGTCAGCGCTGTCAGCGGCAGGAACAATGCAGCCATCACATTCAGGCGGTGTGAGGTGTTCGCCATGATCTTCGCGCTTTGCGCCTGCGCCTCGGCTTGCTTCGCCACGGTGAAGTTCAGGCCAAACTGCGCGTCCTGCAGCAGCAGCTCTGCAGTGCGCTCCACACTCGCCGCCTGATCTCGCAGATTGATCACATCGCGGTCTGCTTTGATGAATTCACGCGCCTGCTGCAGCGCACGATGCAGGCCGCGCGAACTGCGCAGCACAGGAGCGATGGCTTCGAGCACCTTGTGGTACTCGGCGGCCGTTTGAGCTGCGTGCTCCTGCTTGTCCAGTTCATCCAGCCTCGCCACATACGCCGTCAGATGATTTTGCAGCGCGAGACTGCCTCCGTTGTCCGGGCTGGATTTCCAAACACCGTCCGGCTGCCGCCAAAACAACGCGGGCCGACGGGTGATATCATCGGGCCCGGGAAGCTGATGGAGAATAAGCAGCAGGTGCTCCTCCTCATAGATCGCACGCTGCGTCCCTGCTTCCCGGCCCACCCGGTTGCGAATGGCCTCCGGAATGCTGGCCCAAAGTTTCGGCATGATTTGAATGTCTGGTTTCATGATTGGGATTTTTTCAATCCCGCCACCATGAGAGCAGAACCACGTGATTCGGGCGATTGGAAAATGCAGGAGGATTTGTCAGTGACCGGGAGGTCTGGAGGGATTCCAGTCTACTCCACGCATTTGACAATCCTAAGTGGGCCGCGCAGGGTTCGTCCATCATGGCAAAAAGCATCATCAATGTTCGATTCGACGTAGAACTGCAGTGTGATGGCGAAAAGGCGGAACAACGCCAATGGGCGTGGTTCAGGAATGAATTGAGCGGAGGCATCGCAGCTGCAGAATCGGAGTTTTTGCCCCTGAATGCAGAGGATTTGATCGCCAAGGCAAAACAGCGCAAGAAGGTCGGCTCCCGCTAAGATTTTTCCGGTGCCCTCAGGCGCGCACCTTGTTTATGCTGGACTAGCACCGAGAGGAGCAATCTCTGATGAAAACTCAGTCAGCTGAACCAACCACAAATCTTGCCCCCACGCGAATCACGGCCTAGCTTCTGCGCTCATCCCATCATGACCCACGCCGTCCTCAGCCTCCTCAAAGAAAGCCGTCACCCCATGCGCATCGATCTCATCGGGGTCGCAGGTTCAGGCATGAGCGGGCTCGCGCTGCTGCTGCTGGGCCTCGGTCACAAGGTCAGCGGCTCGGACAAGGCGACCACGGTGGAGACGGACCGCCTGCAAAAGCTCGGCCTGCAGTTCTTCCACGGTCACACGGAAAAAGAGGTCGAGGACTGCGACATGGTCATCTACTCCAGCGCCATCAAGCCCGGCAACGTGGCCTATGAAGCGGCCTACAAGCAGGGCATTTCCCTCATCCGTCGCGCCGAGGCGCTGGCCGCCGTCATGGCGAACAAGAAAGGCGTCGTCGTCTGCGGCACCCATGGCAAAACGACCACCTCTGCGCTCACCGCCCACGTGCTGCGCCAGGGTGGCCTCAAGCCAAGCCACTACGTCGGTGCAGAGATCCCCATCCTCGGTTCCAACGCGCACTGGGACACCGAGGGCGAGCTCTTTGTGGCCGAAGGGGATGAAAGCGACGGCACGCTGGTGAACTTTCATCCGGAACACGCCATTGTGCTGAACATCGAGCCTGAGCATCTCGACTTCTATGACGGCATCGAGGCCATCAAGACCGTGTTCCGCCAGGTCCTCAGCCAGACGCGAACCCATTGGGTTTACTGTGCCGAAGATCCCGTGGCCAGCGAAGTTTGTGCCGGGCCCCAAGGCGTCAGCTACGGCTGGAGCCGCTCGCACGATTTCTCGGCCAACATCCTCTCGATGAAGCCGGACCATTCCGAGTTCGAAGTGTACCAAAAAGACCAGCTTCTCGGCACGGCCACGCTCGGCATTCCCGGCAAGCACAACGTCAGCAACGCACTCGCTGCCATCGCCCTCGCCACCCGTTGCGGTGTCACTTTTGAGGCCATCCAGCACGCGCTGCGCACCTTCCGGGGTGCCAAGCGTCGTTTCGAAATCCGCCACAGCGGCGAGCGCTTCACCGTCGTGGACGACTACGGCCATCACCCCAGCGAGATCGCCGCCACGCTGGCCACCGCGAAAGGCTTGAATGCAAAGCGCATCGTCTGCCTCTTCCAGCCGCATCGCTACAGCCGCACGCAGCTCTTGAAAAAGGAGTTCGGTGCCAGCTTTAACGATGTGGACGAACTCTTCGTGACCGACGTTTACCCTGCCAGCGAAAAGCCCCTCCCCGGTGTCAGTGGCGAGACGATCCTCGAAGAGGTGAAGCTGCAAAACGATCACACCAAGACTGGCAGCACACCCACGATGCCCATCGCACGCGACAAGGTGGGCAACGCCCTGCGCCCGGGCGATCTGCTCATCACCCTCGGCGCTGGCAACGTTCACGAAGTCGGCCGCTGCATCGCCCGCGATCTGCCCGTGCTCGAAAAACTCTGCGCCATCCTCGATGCCAACGGCGGCGGCGTGGCGCGCCTGTACGAGCCCATGAACCGCCACACCACCTGGCTCATCGGTGGTCCCGCGCAGTACTGGATCGAACCGCGCAATGAAGCGTCCTTCGCGGAAGTCGTGCGCTACTTGCGCTCGGCCTCGATCCCAATCCGCGTCATCGGCCGCGGCTCCAACCTGCTCGTCAAAGACGGCGGCATCCGCGGCGCAGTGATCCACACGAAAGGCGATTTCGAAAACGTGACCGTGAACGGCGACCTCATCACCGCCGGAGCCGGAGCAAGGCTCAAGAAAATCGCCAGCGCAGCACGCAATGCCGGCATCGGCGGTTTTGAATGGATGGAAGGCATCCCCGGAAATCTCGGCGGTGCCATCCGCATGAACGCCGGCGCCATGGGCTCCGAAACCTTCGACCAAATCGTCAGCGTGCGCTTCATCGACACAGACGGCAGCATCAAAGAAAAACCGCTGGCCGAGATCACCCACCACTACCGCAGTGTGCCGGAGTTTGAAGAGCGTTACGTCGTCTCCGCCGTGTTCAAAGGCACCCCTGCCCCGCTGGCCGAGATCGACACCAAGCTCGCCGCCTCTCATCAAAAACGCCGCACCTCTCAGCCCGTCGGTGCCAGCGCCGGCTGCACTTTCAAAAACCCCGAAATCTGCGGCGCAGGCAAACTCATCGATGATCTCGCCCTCAAAGGCCGCAGCGTCGGCAAAGCCGTCGTCAGCGACGTCCACGCCAACTTCATCGTCAATCAAGGCGGCGCCACCGCCCGCGAAGTCCTCGACCTCGTGGCCCAGATCAAAGATACCGCCATGCACGAGCGCGGCGTCACTCTGGAGATGGAAGTGAAGGTCATCGGCGAAGACCAGCCGCTGCCGCTGTGATCCGGCTTAGCCTAGAATTTGACCGGAAATTTTATCCGTGGAGACAAACTCCCGCACCTGCATCGCAGGGTCGCTAGCCACAAAGCATGCCGGGGCCATCATGGTCGAGTTGATGATACGAGACGCCTGAGGATCTGGCACCGGAATCAAAGCACCATGCAGCACACCATAGGTCGCCCCATGCATTCCTGGCCCTGCAATGCTGTTGTTGATGAGGACAATGCGGGGGCAGTCCTCATGCCAGTTCGTGATATTGGAGACGTAGTTGCGCAGCAGTTCAGCGCCGGCGCTGAACATAGGATTGTGCTGGCTCATAAACTCCGCAGGAGACAGCCCCATGTCACATGCGCAGCGGCTGAAGTCAGCAATTTGAAACTCGCTGCGCACGTTCGTGGGCTCGTAGCCGAGCATGAGAAACGATCGCTCTGGAGCACCGTCGAGGTGTAGCTTGGTGCTGTTCTGCTGGTCGAAGCGACCCAGTGAAAGATATTCTAGAGCCTCGCCCCATCTCATAGTGTGAAGCTCGGAAAGTCGTTCTTTGAGAACAGTCATGGAATGGCGCAGTTCCTGGGAACTGAGATTCTGAGGCATCACCAAAACAGCAAAGCCGGGCTGACCAAGTCCGCTGCGGAACACGCGTTCAAAGACCGCCTCAGCGATTTGAAGAACGTCAGTGCATTCGATAAGATGATTCAATGCCGGTCCCATGAACGACGAGAGCCCCCTCACAGTCCATTCGCAAGATCTTTAAGCGACACTGACGCTCCGCTTTCTACGCAGTCCCAGCATCACCAACCCGACCATCAACAGAATCATCCGGCCAGGTTCAGGAGCGATGGCAATGTAACCCGTCTGCCCAAGCTGGGAGGTGTCCCAGGTAAGACCTCCACTGAGGGTGGGCATGACAAAGGTATCGAAGGCTACTGTCCGGTCGGAGAGGAGTACAGTGCCCCAGTCGATGAGCTTCCAGCTGTCGCCAACAGCCCAGGAGCTGATGCCGGTGCTTGAGACTTGTAAGGTACCGCTCAGGATCACGGCACCCCCACCCACGATCAGGAGATCGGCATTGGTGCCGGGATTGACTCCGCCCGCATTGCCCCAGAGATCGAATTGCAATATGCCCGCAGAGAACAAGCCACCGTTCAGGGTCATCGTCTGCCCCGCGCTTCCATTGTAACCCACCGAAAGCGTTCCACCGACGTTGATGCTAGTCGCGCCTCCTACAATTCCCGTTCCTGAAAGCGTCGCCCCATTGGCGATGGTGACTGCACCCGTGCCCGTGGCTGAGCCGGAGCTGTTCATGACACGCAGCGTGCCCTGATCCACAATAGTGCCGCCGCTGTACGTGTTGCTGTTCCCGGAGAGCACCACCGTTCCACTGCTGCCGAGAATCAAGGAGCCTGTCCCCGTCATCGCCTGCGCCAGGGTGCCCTCGCTCGTGCGATTGATGACCAGCGTGCCGTTGTTCACCACCTGCCCGCTGCCAACGCCCCCAGTCACCAATGTACCAGCATTGATGGTGGTGCCCCCGCTGTAAGTGTTGTCGCCTGACATGACCTGGACACCCGTGCCGCTTTTCACCAACGCCAGCGAGCCGTCCGTTCCCACGCCGTCGCCATCACGCACAACACCATTGAATGCCTGCGTAGTGCTGTCGGCCACGTTCACTGTCAGCGTGGCTGAGCCAGCCACACCAGACTCGTTTTCCACCACACCACCGCCCACCAGTGCATTGCTGCTGATTCCTGCCAGGGTTTCGCTGTTGCCAGCCAGCCGCAGCACGCCCGCCGTCGCTCCTGTTCCCGCCAGCGTGGCAATCGTGGTGTCTGCGATCTGATTGGCTGCTGCCAGCAGCACCACGGCGGAAGCGGTGCCATCACCAATGCTCAGGCTGCCAGCAATGGCATTGATACCCGCCGTCTTGTTCAGCCTCAACGTACCGCCCAGCACGGTGGTGACACCTGTGTAGGTGTTGGCCGCAGTGCCCGCCAGCGACTGCTGTGCTGCCCCCACCTTGGTAAAGACCAGAACCGAAGAAGTACCCGTACCATTTTGCAGGACACCGGTGAAACTTTGATCCGAAGTGGTGTTCACAATCAGCTTGCCGGTGGTGCTGGCCAGCGCGTTTTCCACCACACCGTTCTGAGTAGCTCCGGCGCTGGACAGACCGCCAATCGTTTCGGTGTTGCCATTGAGCCTGAAGGTGCCGGTTCCAGCAACAGTACTGTTGCCCGCCAAAGTGACCACGGCGGTGTCCTGAATCTGTTCACTCCCGCTGAGCAGGAGGATGTCAGCCGTCGAACCACTCCCATCTCCGACAGTGATATTCCCAACGACCGCAATGGCACCGCCAGTCTTCGCCAGAGACAGAGTGCCAGCATTGATGGTGGTGGTTCCGCTGTAAGTGTTCGAGAGCGAACCATCGAACGTGAGCACACCCGTTCCCGCCTTGGTGATGCCCAGCGTGCCCGTGCTGCCATCTTGAATCAGGCCGCTGAAATTGCTGGTCTCATTGCCATTCCCAGCGGTGAGCACCGCATTGGTGCTTCCACCATTGCGGAGCGTTCCAAGTCCGGAAAGACCTCCCAGCGTCTCATTGGCGCGCACCTCGAAAGTCCCCGCCACGGCCACATCAGTATTGTCCCCAATGGCCTGCGCCGCATTGGTGCTGTTCACCCGCAGCGTCGCTCCGGCACCCACCGTGATGTTTCCCGCACTGGATGACAGAGTGCCCGTCCCGCTGATTTCCAGCGTGCCGCCATTCACCGTGGTGGCCCCTGTGAAAAGGCTGGCTCCAGTGAGCACCAGCGTGCCGTCCCCCGCCTTGGTCAAACTGCCAGCAGTGGCCGTGCTGCTGACCACAGGATTGGCAATGCTCAGCCTCCCCTGGCTGACCTGCACGATGAACTCATTGGCAGTGCCTGCGCCCACGACTCCGCTGCCAGTGATGCTGTAGGTGTCGCTCGATAAGGCGGGCGCATACAGCAGACCGCCGCTTGTGCCGGAGAAGGTGATAGCACGCGTGTTTCCATCCAGCGTCACCCCCGTGCCAGTGATTTTGAGACTGTTGACGGTGAGCGCACCCGTCAAGGAAGTGCCGGAAGTGAGTAGATAATTGGTCGCCGTATCGCCCCCCGTAGTGGACAGGGCAGTGTAGTTGGAAAACGCCACCAGATTGCCCGAGACATCTCGCGTGGCCCAGTCCGCCCCGTTGAAGACTGCGTAGCCTCCCAGAATGCCTGCCGAATTGTTGAGTGCATTGGTGGCGGTAAAAGAAGCCGTGCCCGAGGCCACCAGATTAAGAGTGCTGCCAGCAGTCCGGCTAATGCTGGCACCATTGAGCGTCACGACCAGACTGGTGGCTCCATTGGGTGTCAGAGAGAGTGTGTTGGCACCGGCCGTCAGCGCGAGGCTCGCCAGCGTCTGCGTGGGCGAACCACCTCCTCCACGAATGCTCAGCGTGCCACCGCCAAGAGAGATGGCGGAGGAACCGCTGAGTATATTGGATGTCGGCGCACCCGCCGCACTGAAGTCCAGCATCAGCGTCCCCGCATTCACCGTCGTGGTGCCCGCGTAGGTGTTGGCCCCCGTCAGCACCCAGGTGCCTGCCCCTGTTTTTGTCACCGAGGTGAGTCCGCTATTATCACCTATGACAGCCGCGATGCTGTTTTCACCCGTATTGGTGCCCGTCAGCGTCAATGTCCGCGCTCCCAACTGGCTGTTAAATCCCATGCTGCCCGTGTTGGTGAATTTCAACGTGCCGCTGCCTGACGCATCGATCACGCTGCCCGTGGCTGTGCCCACACTAAACAGACGATCCGTAGTGGTCGTCGCTCCCGTGTATTGCAGAGTACCACCATTGAGCACCAGATTGGCCGCCGCATTGCTGGAACTGCCCAGCGTGCTGGCCGCGCCCCCATTCGTGAGAGTGGCGATTTTCAGGATGCCAGCGCTGATCAGCGTCGCGCCGCCATAGCCGTTGCTGCCTTGCAGCTCCAGGGTACCCGTTCCGGTCTTGGTCAGGCCACCCGTCGCTCCGTTGATGGAGGCCACGTTTTTGAGGATGCCTGACTGCGCCGTGAAAGTGATCGCATTCGCCAGACTGCCGATGGCATTGCCCCCCATGTCCAGCGTGGCCCCATTAAGCGTCACTGTGGCAGTGCTGGTACCCGCGCCACCCGCGCGCGTGATGGCTCCACCGAGAGTAATAGATCCGCCATTCAAGTTGAGCACCGCCGTGGCGGTGCCACCCGCAGTGGTGGCAGACGCCATCGTGATGCTGCCGATCGTGGTCGTGTTGCTCCCGCTGAGAGTCAGAATCGCGGAGGCGCTGCCAGTGGCTGTGGTGTTGCTGGCCAGAGTGACCGTGCCCAGGGTGATTGTGCCTCCACCCAGGGTCATGGTACCAGCAATGGCACCAGAAGCCGTGTTGGAGTTGATCTTCTGCGCAAGATTGACCGTGGTGGCGTCCAGCATGCCGGTGTCGAAATCAAATGTGGCTGTCATCGACCCGGTGGATGCACCTGCGCCGCGAGTGGCGACATTGAGCGTGCTCAGTTTCAGATCCGCATTGTGGCCCCGTGAGTCAAACGATCCCCCGAGCGCTCCGGAGGTGCTCGGCAGCAAAGAATGCCCCACGTTCAAGACGGCCGCCCCGACGCCATCCGCCGCACGAATCTTGAGCGTGCCGGAGCTGGTGGCAAAACTGAGCGCGCCTATGGCCCGCGCTCCTCCTGCGATCGGGCCAAGGTCCAGCGTGTTTGCGTTCAAGACCGTAGCCCCCGCCCCAAAGGAGATAGTCTGAGTCCCGCCGCCTGATTCACCGCCGACCGAGATACGGTTCGCGGTGATGGTGCTGTTCACCGCCATTTTAAGCACCGAGGTGGAAGCATTCCCCGTCGTGTTGTTGTCTCCCACTCGAAAAACGCCGCTGGCTGTCCCCATGTTTGCCGTGAATGAAGACATGCCGGTGAGGTCCAGAATGGCCGTGTTGTAGCTGATGTTGCCCGTGGCCATCCCCAGCTGAAAGGTGCCGCCAGAGTCATTGATGACCAGCGATCCCCCACCGTTCATCGTGGTGTTGGTGACGCTCGCAGCCACATTGCCACCTATGCTGACGTCACCATTCACAGTCAGCGTTTCCCCAGCAGTCACAGTAATGGCACTCACGGCAGTGGTGTTTGCCAGCACCTGCAGTCCACCAATGGCCTGGCTGGTGCCCGTGGTGTCCAGCGCGGCCGCCGTACCGGAACTGTCCCCCAAAATTAAGGCTGAGGTGGAGGAAAGACCGCCACTCACGCCCGTACGCAAACTGCCAGCATAGATGTAAGTGGCACCGGTGTAGGTGTTGTCCTCCATGAACGTGAGTCCGCCCGTGCCCGCCTTCGTCACGCTGACCACTCCCGTACCATTGTTGGTGATGCGTGCGCCAAGGGTCAGCATGCCGCCGCTGTTTTGATTGATGATGAGGCTGCCTGCCGCGTTTGTGCCCTCCCCCGCTGTCAGCGTTCCATACCGCACAGCCGCGCTTTGGCTGCCGCTGAAAAGGAAACCGCCGCTTTCCACCCGCAGAGTGCGCCCGCCCAGATCCATCACAAACGCGCTGGCCGGAGCGAGGTTCAATGAGTTGATCTGCCGGCTGACACTCAGCATCGAAGGACTCGCCGTCAGTTTGACATTGGACGTCGCTGTCCAGGTATCTTGGTCCGTTGTGATGTAATCACCTGCCTGCATGGCGCGCACCGAACCCACCGTGGCGTCATATTTCGCAAACTCATTCCCCACCGTGGCATAGCCGCCCATGATGCCGTCGTTGTTCAGGGCTGAGGTGAAAACAATACGGTTGCGCGTGTCGTCACCGAGGCCCGTGCCGCTGAAGTTCACCACGCCATTGGTTCGCGACAGACTGCTGAAGGTGATCGCCGAAGTCTGGCCGCTGTCCGCCTGGCTGCTCGTCAGAGTGTTCACTCCTCCGGCCAACGTCAGCACCCCGACGGTCTCATTGTAATTGGCCGCCCCGCCCGTGTTGATGAACTGCATGTTGCCGCCGTTCAATGAAACAGCCTGGGTGTCCGCCAGTCGGGCAGTGTTGTTGGCGGCTGCTGTGTTGGAGAGGCGGAATGTCGCCCCATTGGTGACGGTGATGCCGGTGCCCAGCGCCATGCTGCCATTGGCCCCGCTGATCGTCAGCGTGCCATCCAGCACACTGGTGAGTCCACTGTAGGTGTTTGCTGCGGTGAACGTCAGCCCCCCCCGGCCTACCTTCACCAAATTGGCCACCCCAGAAGCGTTGACGATCCCCTGGCTGATTTCCAGCTCTCCCGCTGCATTCGTAACGTTGAAATTGCGGCTGGTCCCGCTGCCCAGTTGCAGAACCAGATTGATGGTCTCCTTCGTGGCGGAGCTGTCAGTAGCATCACCTCCCAGCAGCACGGCATTGCCACTGACCACGAAGGCGCCGGCGGTGGAGGAAAAGTTAAACACGGCAAAGCTCGTGCCTGCGGTGAGATCATTGAAAGGCGTCAGCCTGGTCGTGCCTGTAAAATTGGGGCTGCTGCCTGCAGTCGGCGCGGCTCCGGTGCTCCAGTTGGCTCCAGTGCTCCAGTTGTTGTCTGCTCCACCTCCAGTCCAGTTTTGGGCTCGAACCAGGGAGGGGCATAGCAAGCTGCTGAAGACCAGAAAAAAAGCACAGGTGCAGGCGCACCTCGCGGAGCCGCTCCGCAGGGCGTTGGGGGACTTTGAGGGCATTTTCGAAACAGGGGTTAGCCCTGCTCCAAGCATAACACCGGCCACAAACGGTGCCGAAACCATCAAATGTCCGCTTTGATCATAATAATATCACAACGCGGCATCCTCTAATAACCGCCTCTCTATGAGCTTGCGTCAGAAAACTTTTCAGTGTCCAACATCGGAGAATCGGTGTTCAGTTTCCGCTTGTTCCGTCTCCGGGCGGCTTTTTGCATGCAGAAACTTGCTCTCATTCTTTTTCTCCTCGGCCTGTTCGTGACCGGATTGCTCGGCACGGAGACGCGCTTGTTGTTCTTCTGGCCGGGGTGTCTGCTGCTGGGTCTGGCGGGTTTGACCGCCGTCCTGCGCTGGAAGCTGCGCGTGACTTTTCAACCCAGTGACTGGTGTTTGCTCACAGTGCTCATGCTGGCAGGCTACGTGGGCTGGCGCGCCTGGGCTTCCCCCGTGGAGATCTATGCACGTGAGGACGCCGCCGTGCTGCTGGCAGGTTTCGTGGCCTATTTGTTGACGGTGACCGCTGTCAGCGACTCGAAATGGCGGCTCGGCATCGTCTGCGTACTGCTGGTCCTGGCGGCGGGAAATCTGACCGCCGGCTGGGTTCATTTCAAAGGGCGATGGGATTTCCATCTGGTGCCGGGCTTCTCGCGCTCCTTCCCGCCGGGACGCATTGGCGGCTTCTTTAACAACCCCAATCACCTCGCCGCGTTTCTGTCCTTCACAGCTTTCCTGTCGGCAGGCCTGATGCTGTTTGCGCGCATTCACATCGCCTCACGGCTGCTGCTGGGTTTTGCCATTTTATCAATGCTCGCAGGTGTGGCCCTGACCGCCAGCCGGGCGGCGATGCTGGGACTCGGCGTCGGCGGTGGAGTGTTTGTACTGCTCGCACTGTGGATCGTATGGGGCACCAAGCGTTCGCTCTTCAAGTGGCTCATCATCGCCCTGCTGCTGGTGGGGGGCGCTGCGGGCGGCGCTCTCTACAAAGTGAATGAGGACTCCATGGTCAGGCGGCAACTGATCAGCCCGCTGGGCGAGGACATGCGCGTGAACATCTGGCGCGCCGCACTGGCACAGAATGCAGAGTCACCCTGGATCGGCGTGGGATCACGCATGTTTTACGAAGGCAGCATCACGCACCGGGATCCGGAGTCTTCGCCATACATGGGAGATGCGCTCTTCGCCCACAACGAATACCTGCAGACGCTGGCGGATTACGGCTGGGCCGGGCTGGCGCTGGTGCTGCTGGTGCTGCTGGCACACCTGCTGAACGGCCTGCGTTTCCTGCGCTGGTTCACGCTGGAAAAATTCCCCGCCACCGGCATGCTTGGCAGCAATGCGCTGGCGCTCACCCTCGGCGGTATCGCCGCATTGCTGGCCACGCTGGTGCAGGCGGTGTTTGAGTTTCAAGGACATATCCCGATCACCGCCCTGGTCGGCGCCATCCTCCTCGGCCTGCTCGCCAATCCTGGCATTGAGAGCGAGGTGTTCAAATCCCGCCGCATCTGGGGGCTGCGCTTCCTCATGAAAATCGCCATGCTCGCAGCCTCCGCCGCGCTGCTCGCTGCCGCGGCGATCTTCGGCACAGCGGATGGTTATGCCGCCTATGCCCGGCTCCAAATCAAGGATGGCGAAACCGGGAAAGCCCTGGGTCATTTCGCACGCGCCACGCTCATGGACCCACGCAATGCCGTGCTGGCCTATCAGCATGGCGTGGCCTTGATGGACTCCATCCATTCCAAAATGACCAAGGATGCCTACCTCCGCACCGTGGACGCCTCGCTGAAAGAACTCACCCGTTCGACGACGCTGAACCCCTACAATTACCTCTACCAGCTCGCCTTGGCGGACGCCCTGGACGCCGCTGGCAAAAACGACGCCGCTTTTCAGGCCATCCAGCGGGCGCTGACCCTCGCCCCCCTCTACGAGGAGCCCCGCCTGGCCCTGGGCATGCACTATCACCGCATGAAACGCTATCAGGAGGCTGAATTCGCCTACCTTTGGGCCGGAAAAGCAAAGGCGCTGAACCCCGAAGGCACCACCAACTGGCTGGACAGCTACCGCGAACTCCTCCGCCAGACCGCCCTGGAGGCCGATCAGGCACGGACCGCCCTCATCCAGCAGCAAGGACGCTGAGATGTGCATTGCCCTCACGCCGAATTCCGTTACTGTCGCACCCCTCATGGCACTCGCAAAAATCACCCAAGTTACCGGCTGCGGCGTTTACGTTCCTGGCTCGGACATCGACACTGACCGCATCATCCCGGCACGCTTCATGAAATGCGTGACCTTTGACGGACTCGGTGAATTCGCCTTCTACGACGTGCGTTTCGACAAGGACGGCAAGCCCACCGGCCACCCCCTTGACGATCCTCGTTTCAAAGGCGCCAACATCCTTCTCTCCGGCACCAATTTCGGCTGCGGCAGCTCCCGTGAGCACGCCCCTCAGGCCCTCTATCGCTTCGGCATCCGCGCCGTCATCGCCGAGAGCTTCGCAGAAATCTTTTTCGGCAACTGCACCACGCTCGGCATCCCCTGCGTTTGCGCAAGCGCCGCAGACATCCGCGTGCTGGCCAACGAAATCGAGCGCAATCCGAAGCTCGAAGTCACCATCGACGTCGCCGCCGGCAAAGTGTTCTTTGAAGATCAGGAATTCGCCATCACCCTGCCAGGTTCCGCGCTCGAAGCACTGACCACCGGCAAGTGGGACCCCATCGCCGAACTTCTTGAAAACAAGGACGCTGTCCATGCCCGCATCACGGCACTGGGTTTTGCCTGAGCTTGTCCCATCTTCACCGCCTGACGCATGGCCGCTACTGAAACAGCCGCGACGGATCATTCGTCGCTGATCGTCCGCATTTCCTCGGCCTTGCGTCCGACCACCTCTCCGGACACGATCCATGTGATCGGGCATCGCAACCCCGATACGGACGCCATCTGCTCCGCCATCGGCTATGCGGCCTTCTTGCGGGATGTGCGCGGCATGAAGGCCGAGGCCGCCTGCTGTGGCGAGCTCAGCGTGCGCACCAACTGGGTGCTGCAAACCGCAGGCGTTCCCGGCCCCAAGCTCCTGCTCGATGTCCGGCCCACCGCCGCCTCCATCTGCCGGCGTGATGTCTTCACCGCCAGCCCGCATCAGACCTTCCTCTCCGTGTATCGGATGATGATGGATCACAACTTCCGCAGCATCCCCATCGTCGATGACGAAGGCCGCCTGCTCGGCATGCCGGCCATTCAGGAGCTCGCGCAGCTCTTTCTGCCGGCGCAGACAAATGACAAAACGGACCAGGCCAATCGTGAAGTCCGCAGCAGCCTGCTGAACATCGTCAATGCTCTCGACGGAATCCTGGGCGGTGCCGCCGCCGATCTGGAAACAATTCAGGATTTCGTGCTCGTCGTCGCAGCCTCCAGCTTGGAGACCACGCACAAACGCACCCGGCAGTTCCCGGCAAACCGCCTGGTGATGATCACGGGCGACCGCCCGGAGATTCACGAACTGGCGATCGAGATGAATGCGCGCTGCCTCATCATCACCGGCAAGTTCAAAGCCACCCCCAGCATCCTGACACGCGCCGCACAGCAGGGTGTCGCCATCATTTATTCCCCCTACGACACCGCCAGCACCTCGCAGCTCCTGCGTTTCTCACGCCCCATCGGCGAGGCTCTGACACACGAGTTCCTCTCCTTCGGTTCACGCACCCCGCTGCGCGAAATCGTCCCGGCAGCGCAGCATTCCGGCCAGCCGCTGTTTCCCGTGGTCGACGAAGAAACTCAGAAGCTCCTCGGCGTCTTTTCCAAGTCGGACCTGATCGATCTGCCACGCATGAAGCTCGTGCTGGTGGATCACAATGAATTTGCCCAGGCTGTGGCTGGCGCTGATGAGGCTGAAATCATCGAGGTGATCGATCACCATCGTCTCAGCGGCAATCTGCGCACCAAGGAGCCCATCCGTTTCATCAACGAGCCCGTGGGCAGCACCTCCACCATCGTGGGCATCATGTACCGCATGCGCAAGGCCGCACCGGACAAGTCCACCGCCATCTGCCTCTGCGCCGGCATCATCTCCGACACGCTCCACCTCACCAGCCCCACCACGACGAGCACCGACAAGGAAATCCTCGAATGGCTCAGCGGTATCGGCGGCATCGACAGCGCCCAGTTCGTCAAAGACTTCTTCGCCGCCGGCTCCATGCTGCGCGAGAACACACCTGACCGTGCGCTGGAAAGCGATCGCAAAGTCTTCGAAGAAAACGGCTGGCACATCAGCATCTCCCAGATCGAAGAACTCGGCCTCGACGAATTCTGGAAGCGCGAAGCCGATCTGCAGGGCGCCCTGCAGTCCCTGCTCACCAAGCACAATCTCCACTTCGCCTGCCTCATGGTCACCGACATCACCCGCCACCACAGCGTCCTGCTCGTGGCCGGAGACCAGCGCGTCATCGACGCCATCGACTACCCGCAGGCCAAAGAGCACGTCTACGACATGGCCGGTGTCGTCAGCCGCAAGAAACAGCTCTTCCCCTACATGAGCCACGTCGTCACCAAACTGGCGGCGCCTTGAGGTGAGGCATGCAATAGTAGAATATTGACCCCTCACCCTACCTCTCCCCGAAGATTGCCATGGAGCAGCGCAGCATGGGGCGGGGAGAGGAGAAGTGCGCTATACCCATTCGAAAGTGAGTCGGAGCCAAAACGCATCCCCCTCTCCCCACCGATGGCAGGGCAATGGGTATGTTCCGGGCACGTTGGTGACACTTTCTCCCGGGGACATGGGTGACAGGGTGACTGATGCCCTGGAACCAAACAAACGAGATGAAGGAACGGTTGAAGATGATCGGCGAGTATTTGAGCGGCGGCTATGGGCCAGCGGAGCTGGCCCGGCGATACGGCGTGAGCCGCAAGTCCGTCTACAAGTGGATCGCTCGCTACGAGCAGGCAGGAGCGGAGGGATTGCAGGAGCGATCCAGCGCACCGCATCACCATCCCAACGCCACGGAGTTGGAGGTCGTCGAGCATATCCTGCGGCTCAAGGCTCGCTGGCCACACTGGGGCGCGCCAAAGCTTCTGGCACGGCTGCAGCGCGAGTCTGAAGTGGGGCCGCATCCTGCGGAGAGCACGGTCAGCGACATCTTGCGCAGGCATGGGCTGTCCAATTCGATCAAGCGACGCGCGCATGCCAGCGCAGTGCCCAGCAGCCAGCCGCTGGGGCATGCACGTGCACCCAACGAGGTGTGGTGCGTGGACTTCAAGGGATGGTTCCGCACGGGCGATGGCAGCAAGTGCAGTCCACTGACGCTCACCGATGCCAGCAGCCGTTACCTTCTGCGCTGCCAGTGCCTGGGCAGCAAGACCGGAGGGCCGCTGGTGCAGCCCATCATGATCAGCGCGTTCCGGGAACATGGGATGCCGTGCGCGATACGCTCGGACAACGGGCCGCCCTTTGCCAGCCGCACGCTCGGCGGGCTCAGCGCACTGAGCGTGTGGTGGTTGCGGCTGGGCATCAGGTTGGAGCGCATCGAGCCGGGCAAGCCGCAGCAAAACGGACGGCACGAGCGCTTTCATCGCACGCTGGAACAGCACACCGCATCACCGCCAGCACGAACGCTCAAGGCGCAGCAGCGCTGCTTTGACGAGTTCCGCCGCGAGTACAACCACGAGCGCCCGCACGAGGCGCTGGGCCAGACCACACCTGCGGAACACTACAGGCCATCGAGCCTTGAGTATCCTCAGCGACTGCCTGATGCGCGGGAGTTCCCTGAGGAGTGGCACCGGCGCAAAGTGAAGCCAGGAGGCACGATCAAGTGGAGCGGCCATGAGGTGCATCTCACACAGGTGCTCAGCGGCGAAGATGTGGGGCTGGAGCCGGTGGGAGACGGGCGCTGGGCAGTGTGGTTCCAAGACCTTGAGCTGGGCGTTTTTGATGAGCGCACCATGAAGGTCAAAGGGCATAAAAATCTGCCAAAACAGGCTGGGGCCAAGCCACGTGAAGCCGAGGATGGGAGGGGCGGTGTTTTGTGAGCCTGCGCTACGGGCGTCTTCCCGGCTCGGCTGAGGCCTCGCTCGGAAAGCCACCCTGCGCGCAGGCTCACAAAAACAAGGTGCTGCATGCGCTTGGATGAGCCGCCCCAGCCATAAAAAAGTGTCACCTATGTGCCCGGGAGAAAATGTAACCCTTGTGCCCGAGTGCACACCGCCTGCATGTTCACCTTCGGGGAGAGGCTGGGTGAGGGGTGGGCCAAAGCATTCTTGACGCCTTCTTACACCTTATGATGTACTTCCCCCATGCTCACGCGCTTGGAAGAAATTCGCCATGAAATCACCGGCGAACGGCTCACCCTCATCGAGTTCGCCCGCAAGCTCCGCCAAGACGCCACGGATCCCGAAGCTCTCCTATGGGCATGCCTGCGCGGCCGCCGAATGAACAACCGCAAGTTCCGCCGCCAGCATCCGGTGGAACCTTACGTCCTTGATTTCTACTGCGCGGATTTGAAGCTCGCAATCGAACTGGATGGCGGACAGCACAACACCACCGAAGGAAAGCAGCACGACAAAGCAAGAGAAGCCTTCCTACGATCTCAAGGCATCGAGACGCTAAGATTCACGAATGACGAAATGATGCGAAACACCGACGGCGTGTTGAACATGATTTGGCATCGAGCCACCCTCACTCCGCAAAGCTCCCTGTCCTCAAAAACCGGTGCACCGCCCGGAAAACCGCAGGCTGCAGGATGATCGTGGCATGATTCGTCGGCAGCAGCGTGAAGTCTGCTTCGCCTTCCCCATGCGAACTGGCAATCGTGACGACCCCATCAGATTCCGCGCCCAGCAAACGCCGAAAAACCGGCAGCGTGTCCTTGTTTCCCATGATGACCCCCGTCTCAGGAGGCAGCGGCCCCAGCGTATTCGGCGTGCTGCCTGCATCCGTGCCGAGCTCTGCTGACACCGGCCCCAGCAGCCAGCGTACCCAGCGCCACTGACCCAGTTCATCAATGATCTGGCTGCCCTGATTCGGCGGCGCCAGCAGCACCGCACGCCCCAGAGGAAACGCCGGATCACGCTGCGCCGCCCAGGCCCGAAACACAATGCCCCCGAGCGAGTGCGTCACAAAATGCACCTGCGAACCCGCCTTAATCTCCAGCCGTTCCAGCGCCGGGTTCAAATGCTTCACCACCGCATCCGCAATCGAAACACGGTGAGACGGATATCCAATGCTCGTCACCCGATACCCGCAAAACCTCAGCCACAGCCCCACCAGCCACATGCTGCGCCGCGAACGCCCGAGACCGTGGATGAGGATAACTGTGGGGGTTGGAGAAGATGCGGCGACTGGCATGATTCAATAGAGTTTCAGGAAGTCTTGAAGAGCAGCGTTTGGATGGCACAAGATGACATCAAACGGCAGCAGATTGCCATCCTTGATGTAGCAGTTGCGAGGCAACGCGTCGATCGCGAGAACCTCGAAGGCGTAGTTGTAAAAAAGCAGGTGCCCTGAATCATCCAAAATGCGTTTCCAACCGGCTGCGATGAAAAAATCCTCGATCTCGCGAGGCTTGGCCGCTTCTCCGTGATACTGCGGCTGGCTGATCGAAAAAGAAATGCGGCCATCCGACCATTCAACAACTGAAGTCAGCCTGACGTCATCCCCAAAGACTTCATTCGCGGCAATCCAACGCTCTAAGTACTCGAGCGGCGTGGCATGAATGAATTCAATTTGCTGTCTGAAAGCCGGCACCTCTGGATCATCACGGAGATTGGCACGCGGAGTAGAGATGACTGCGGGAATGAGGCCAAACTTGGGTGGAACGGTAATCTTGGACACGCGTCCAATCTCAGCGTCGAATTCGACCAGATGCTCAGTACCACAACGCAACTCGGGTGCCGATTTTTTAAACTCGTCGAAGGTTTGATCCGCCTTCCTTAGGATTTCGAATTCGCGAGCCAGAGCATGCGCTCGTTGGGCTTCGTTCTCGGCCCGTTTGGAGCGGTCACTCCCATGACTTTGTCCGTCATGGCCGCAAAGGTCACGTAATCGGTGGTGGAAGGCTTCAAGCGAATGGCCTTCGGCACCTTGGCCAAAGGTTGGAGGGCTTGAATCTGTTTTTTTTCGGAACTCACCTTGCTGGCAAGTTACGACGGAGGAGGCCTAGAGTCAATGCTCGACGGTGAAAGGCAAGCAAGGCAGCCCAGTTGCGCCGCAACTGGGCTGTTTTGACAAACCGCCTTAGAGCCTGTTATTAACTTTTGCCGAATAGAGAAGAGAGCATGAGGGTCGCGAAAGCGAGCCAGTGCATGCCAGTCAGAGTCGAAGCCAGACGCTCGTAGTCCCGGGAGAGGCGTTTGAAGCGTGCCGCCCAGCCAAAACTGCGCTCCACAACCCAGCGTTTTGGCAGCAGCACAAAGCCCATCTTGGCTTCCGAGAGCTTGACCACCTCCAGCTTGATGCCGTGCTGTTGTGCCTGTCGTGCAGGCTCCTCACCGGTGTAACCTTGATCCACATAGGCCAGCTCCACATTCTCTCCGGTGGACTGCTGGATGTGCGCTGCAAGCTCGCCGACCTGCGCACGCTCCTGCTCGTTGGCGGCCGTCACTTTCACCGCCAGCAGATGCCCGAGAGTATCCACCGCAATGTGCACCTTGCTGCCTTTGCGGCGCTTGTAGCCATCATAGCCCGCCCGGCCGCCGCTCTCTGGCGAGGACTGAAGTGTGCGTCCATCCATGATGGCCGCTGTGGGCTGGGCCTTGCGTCCCTTGGCCAGGCGCGAGAGTTCACGCAGATCATGGGCCATGGCTTCGAAGCAGCATGCCTTCATCCAGCGCTGCGCTTGCTGGTAAACGCTCTGCCAGGGTGGCAGGTCATGAGGCATCATGCGCCACTGGCAGCCGCAGCGCACAATGTAACGCAACGCGTTGAACAGCTCGCGCAGCGGATAGTCCCGCTGGGGCGCATCTTCCTTCATCAGCACCAGGTAGGGACGGCAAAAATCCCATTCTGCATCGCTGACATCACTTGTGTAGGCAGTTCTTGGTTTGTCGGTCGAAGGTTCCATCCCAAGCTTATTGCTTTGACCCTCACCGGTGTACAGCACTTTTTAAAGTTAATAACAGGCTCTTAGTGATTAAACAAGAACGCCGGCGAGTTGATCAAGGCCCACGCCAGATCCTGCGCAGCCGTGAGCCGCTTGTTGCCAAGCTGTTTCTGACTCAGGTCAGCATCACGGCGCAGTTGCACCAGCTTAGGATCAATCTGAATCGGCTTCTGCGTATCGGTGTGCTTGGTTTCCAGCGCCACGAGCTGCGCATCCACCGGCAGCGGCCTGCGGGCATTGGCGAGCACCTTCTTCTGCGTCTGATAGTCCTTGAACTGGTTGAGGAAGTGCTGGGTCAGCAGCGCATTCTGCTCAGGCGTGCGCTTGGCGGCTTTCAGCGCGGCGGCGACAGCAGCAGGAGTGCCAAAGCGGACTGTCGGGCTGGTGGTGACCCACAGGCGGAAACGGCCCGGGTTGTACTTGCCGTTCTGGAAGTTGGAGGTCATCACGATGGTAAACTGCGAACCGCCGTCATTTGCCACAGGCTTGGCGAATTCAAAGGTGGCCTCATGGCGGAAGCCGCCCTGCGGGCTCACAGCCCAGCCGCGGTCACGATTGCCTTTCTTGAGAGCTTCAGTCACGACAAAGTTGGTCTGCTCAAAGTCGGCTTTCGGATTCTTCAGCAGTTGCTCTTCACCACCGCGCTTGCTGCGCTTGGCGTCCATGGGGTCTGTGCGGACGGTGATTTCGCCGAGCACGAAGTTGCCATCGGGTGCGAGGCCAGGGCCGTTGCTGGGCAGGCGGTCATCAGGCAGCATCTCCAGCTTGATGGCCGTGATGTTGGTGAGTGTCGTTTTACCGATGAGCATGTAGTTGCCAGCGGTTTCGCGGCCGGCGGGCAGTGCGGTGGCAAAGAGACTGCCATCCGGCTGCACTTCGAGTTTGTCCACGCCCGCGGCGCGCTGCACCTTGATGCTGTCAAACGGCTGCCATTCCGTGGTGAGATCGAGATAATTTTCCCACGCCGGCTGATTCGCAGCGGCGGTGTCCTGCACAGTCTTCACCTTGGCTTCCGCAGCGGTGATGGCGGCTTTGCGTGCAGCCTCCTTTTTGGCGATCTCCGGAGCCATCTTGGCTTTGTACGCTTCGAGTTCCTTCTTCGCGGCGTCAATGGCTGCCAGGCGCTCCTGCTCGGCTTTGGCAATGATCGGCTGCTGCTCGGCTTCCTTGGCCTGGAGCGCGGCGGCAAGCTGCTTGTTCTCAGGATCAAGCTCCTGCATGGAGGCCAGGGCGGCGTTGATTTCCTTCTCATTCGCGTGGCTGTTGAGGATGCGCAGGAAGATGGCATCCACGAGCTGCCGGTCGTCTTTGATCTCGTTGGTGAGTTTGGCAATGGCGTTGCCCGGATCACTGATGGCATCACCCACAGTCGGGCCGCTCATCAACGCCATCACAGGACCCAGATTCACCTCGTTGCTGCGCTCGCACTCGCACACGGATTCGCGGGCGGGTTTGCCGAAGTTGGCCAGGAATCCGTCCTGCAGCTTGACCTGTCCATCAGCCAGAGCGGCAGCGCGGGTGCCCTTGGGCATGCCAGGGATGTTCGGCATGCTGCCGGTCACGGCAAAGACGGAGTCAAACAGCACCTCTGCTGGCAGGCGGCGCGCCTTGGCGTGGCTGTAGTTGGTCTTGTCGTCCTCGTTCCACTTGTTGGTGGCCAGGCTCAGATTGTACGTGCGGCTGTTGGCGATGATCTTCATCAAGTGGCGCACGTTGAAGCCGCTCTGCACAAATTCGTTCGTCAGGTACTGCAGCAGCTCAGGATTGCTCGGCGGATTGCCGGCGCGGATGTCATCCAGCGGCTCAATGACGCCAGTGCCGGTGAGGTAGCCCCAGATGCGGTTGGCATAGCTCATGGCGAAGTAATCATTCTGCGGGCTGGTCATCCACGTGGCAAACTGCTCACGGCGGGTGTTCGCCGTTTTGCTGACGAGTTCCGTTTCAAACGGCACCTGAGGCGCGACAGGCTTGTTGGTGCGCAGGTGCAGCACGTCACCGTCTTTCTTGTCGGCCACGATTTCAAACAACGGCTTAGCACCTTCGACAGCACTGCCGCCGATGGTCTGGCCCTTCGCAGCAAGATCACCCTTGAGATCAATCTGCGCAAAGTAGGACGCGGTTTCATAGTACTGGTCCATCGTCCAGCGCTCAAAGGGATGGTCGTGGCACTTGTTGCAGTTGAAGCGGGTCGCAAGGAAGAGGTGCGTGGTGTTCTCGCTGATCTCTTCGGCCGTGCGCACGGTCTTGAAGTAAGCGGCGGGCGGATTGTCCTTATTCGAACCCGTGGCGGTGATGATGCGATACGCAAAGCGGTCATATGGCGTGTTGTCCGCGACCTGCTGCTTGATCCAGGTGCGCAGTCCGCCGGCGCCTTCAGCACCGAGGAATTTTGCGTTCACCTGCAGCATGTCGGCCCACTTGTTGGCCCAATGCTCGACGAAATCAGGATTGCCGATGAGCTTGTCCACCACCTCGCTGCGTTTGGTGCGGGTGTCACGCTTGTCGGCCAGGAAGGCGTTCACCTCTTCGGGCTTCGGTGGCAGGCCGGTGAGATCAAGATGGATGCGGCGCAGGAAGTCCTCGTCGCTGCACAATCCGCTCGGCTCGATCTTCATGCGCTGCCATTTCTGCGCCACGAGTTCGTCGATCTTGTTCCACTTCTCCGGCTCTTTCCAGGCAAAGCCCGTGCGGTCGCCCATCACCGTGATGGTGGTGGCGGCGTAAGCTCCTTCAAAGCGCGCAAGGATCGGCGCCTCACCACGGCGCAGACTCGTCATAAGCCCCTTCTTGTCGGCTTCGATCACATCGCCGTTGCCGCTGTCCAGGAAGGCCTCGGCGGTGACGTCTTTGACATAGCCATCCGCATAACGTGCAATGACGCGCAGCTGCTGGCGGCCGCCAATGCGCTCGATGACCGGATTCTTCGGCGACAGTTCGATGCTGGTGACGCGTGGCGTCTTCAGGTCCAGCTTCGCGCCCTGGCCGATCCAGGCTTTGAGAGACTCATAGTAAAGCTCTCCCGGCACGGTGAGCTGGCCGCCTTCATGCGGCACGCTGCCGCTGGCCTTCAAAAGCATCAGCGAATGCTCAGGCGACGCGACGTTCGCACGGCGGCTGGAGAGATCATCCGCAAAGGCAAGCACATCATAAACAGGATCGTAACCGCGCAGCGAGAGCTTGAAGCCTGCCTTGCCTTCCTTCGCGCCGTGGCAGGTGCCCTGATTGCAGCCCAGCTTCGACATGATGGGCATCACATCGCGCACGTAGTCGGGGTGGAGGGCCACGTTCATGCCGCTCACATTCACCGGAATGTTTGCCGTCTTGCCCTGGAAGGAGATCTTCACGTTGGTCGCTCCATCCTTGTCCGGACGCACCATGCCGCGTGTGTTCACATCCACGACTTCGGCATTTTCAGAAGTGATCTTTGCCATGCGCGTCACATCCGCACGCGTGCCATCGCTCATGCGCGCAGAGACCAGCAGCTGCGCATATTCCGTCGGCTTGCCGATCTTGATCGTGGTCGGCTCCACATCGATGGAGGCAACCGTCGGCCCCGTGTGCAGAGTCTCGATCTTGTTATCCTTTTCGATCGCCACACGCACGCTGTCATCCACGATCACGTCCGTGGCGGCGAGGATCTTTTCCTTCACCAGCGGCACCGAGACAAACTCCTTGGCGATGGCACCCGTCGTCGCGTCGATCAAACGGATCTGCCCATCCTGACCCGCAACGGCAACGGTTTTGCCATCGGGGCTGAAGGTCACGCTGAAGATGCCGCAGGGGATCGCCGTGCTGCTGAGCTGTTTCACATCTTTGGTCACCCATGCATCCAGCTCCGGGCCCTTGCCGCTCACCGTTTCGACGATCTTCTTCACCGCCTCAGGCATCTTGCTGTCGTAATCGCTGGCGTAAATGTTCACCGCGCCGGTTCCTTCATACGAGGTACCAGCAGCGATGCGCTTGCCATCTGGCGCAAAATCGACACCAAAAATGCGGCCCTGCATCGCGGGGAATTTGCGAATGAGATTCGCATTGTCGCCGATCACACGCTTCGTGATGCGCTCCATGCGGTAGATCGCAGGCACGCCATCCGTACCACCAATGAGCACTTCATTGCGCAGCGGATGCCGCGCCAGCACCTGCACACCACCTTTGAGCGCGCCAGGAGTGATGGAAGTCACGTTATCAACAAAACGCTGCGTGGCCACTTCGGTGAGCTTCACACTCATGTCACGTCCGCAGGAAACGACATGCTTGCCATCCACGCCCCACACGGTGTCCAGCACCCAGTCGCTGTGCCCGCCCATGAAAAGCGTTTCCTTCCCAGTAGCCACCTCAATGGCACGCACCGCATTGTCACCGCAGCCAAAGGCGAGGTATTTGCCATCCGGCGACCAGCTCGCGCCATACAGCGTGTCAAACGTCAGCGACTTGGAGAGCTCCAGCTTCTTCGCCGCCACGTCCCAGATCTGGATTTCCCCCATGCGCGCCGGGCTGCCGCCGGTAAGCGCGATCTTCTTGCCATCCGGCGACCACGCCAGCTTCTGAATGCGCTCCGCAAGACCAACGAGACGCGCCACGATGCCACTGCCGTCCGCCTTGTGGATCAAAACCTCATGGTAGCCCGCCACCGCGATCATGCTGCCATCCGGTGAGTAATCGATCGACGTGATGGCCGGTGCCTTCACATAAACGGGGGGGTGCGCCATGTCGTATTGCGCCTTGGCAGACGCCGGCGTGTCATCCTTCGCGCCTTCGGCGATCCAGCGCTCGATCAGGGCGATCTGCGTTTCATGCAGCGGCTCAGCCTTCTGCGGCATCTCCACCTTGCCCTTTTCATCCGGTTTGATCAGCTTCAGCAGATTGGACTCCGCCGGTTTGCCCGCCACCACCGCATGGCCTTCCTCGCCCCCTTTGAGCAGCGCCACGAACTCCGTCATGATGTAGTCGCCCTTCTTTTTCGCCGGCTGGTGGCAGCCATTGCACTGCGCCTGAAAGATCGGGCGGATGTGCTTGTAGAAGGAGACCGGCTTGTTCGGGTCGATGCCCTCGTCCTTCTTCGGCGGTGCGGCATGCACAGCGGCGGCGAGGAAGAGTGCAGGAATGAGGAGACGTGTCTTCATGGGTTGGCGGGCGTTTTTTGACAAAATCAGGGCAGCCCAGCACAACGCCGGTCCAATGGGCCGTCTTGCGCACCGCCCTCCTCAGGGCGGGATCGTCCATGCCCCAGAGTAGCCGATCACATGTCACTTCCAGCGACGGCCCCGCCGGATGGCGAAAAGGACCAGAGAAAAGAGCAGGCAGGTGGCGCGACCGGGCTCAGGCACCACAACGAGCGTCCCGTGGCTCAGGAAGAGACTGGTGTCCCAGACGTACCCCGGGCCGAGCGAGGGAAGGATGAGATCCCCGCCCGTGGCAGAGGCATTGAACCCATTGTTGGTGAGGCTGCCCCAGTCGAACAGGTTGAAAACATCGCCGAAAACAGGTGTGTAGCCCGCATTGGTGACGCTGATGGTGCCGCCTGCGTTGAGGGTGAGCGCACCGGTGATCTCCACGTGGTCGTGGTTGCCCGGGTTGCCCGTCAGCAGGCTGACATTCGTGGTGGGCAGAGCCGCCAGCCAGGTGGTCAAATTCCCACTGTAGCTGCTGGCCGCGTTTCCAGTGCTGCCCGTGATGGTGAAATCCAGGCGTGTGGCACCCGTGGTAAGCGTGAGATTGTTGGCAAAAGTAAGCGTGCCATTCTGGTCCCCAGCCGTGGCGATGCTGGCGGCATCGCTGCTGCCTCCAGCGCGGATGATACCGCTGCCGCTGACTGCCCCGATGCCGTCGGTGACGGTGAAGTTCCCGCTCACCGTGCCGCTGCCGGAGACGGTTCCATCATACAAGTAGGTGCTGCCCGTGTTGTTGTTAAAGGTGGCACCGCTGGCGACATCCAGCCACACCGAGTCATTGATGGCCCCCGTGATGGTGGTGGCCGTGGGTGTGGTGGCAATGCTGGTGCTGCCAAGGCGAAGAATGCCGGACTGCACGGTAGTTTTCCCGGTGTAGCTGTTGTTTTCGTTCAGGATGAGGGTCCCCGCGCCAGTCTTGTTGATTCCCCCTGCGGTGGCGGTCGCAGTGGTGGCGGCGATGGTCTCTTCGAGATTGTTGCTGACGATGTTCAGGTTCACCGTGGTCGTGCCGCCGGTGATGGCAAAGGTGCGTTCGGCACCGTTGAGATTGAGATTGGTGACTCCGATGGTGGAGGTGTCGCGCGTGATGAGGCTTGTGCCGGAGGAAGTGAGCGTGCCTTGGAGAACGAATTCACTGCCTTGATTGCCGGTCGCCGAAGCACGATTAAAGGTAAGCGTGTTACCCAGCAGGGTGATGCCACCGCTGCCGACCACAAAGCGGGTGATGCGGGTGGCACCGTTCCCGCCCACCAGCAGAGCGCTGGTGCCAGCCCCTGCAAAGGTCACGGTATTGGCGGTGGTCACGCCGTTGGAATTGATGGTGTAGCGGTTTCCTGTCTCCAAGAGGGTTGGAGAATTGCTGCCGCCACCAGTGACAGTCATGGTGCCGTTGATGGTGATGAAGCCAGCGGTGCTCGTTACGGTGCCGCCGCTTTTGGTGAAGTTGTTGAAGGTTTCGGACTTGCCGTTGAAATCCACAAATCCGCCGGTGGAAATGATCACGTCAGAATTGGTGTCATTGAGCTGGTTGTTTTGTGTCCACTGCACATAGCCACCGTTGTTGATGTAAAGGTCGCCAGCCAGGGCATCGCTGCCAGCCGTCTTGCTGAGGTAAAGCCGGCCTGCGTTGACGTTCGTATCCCCGGTATAGGTGTTGGAATTGACACCGGTAAAGATCAGATTGCCCGCACCCGCCTTGGTGATGCCACCGCTTCCGCTGATGACAAGATTGATGGTCGTTGCATCGCTGGCGTCAGCGGTCGTAGGCGGGGTGGTCGGTGTAGGGTCGTTAAGAGTAAAGATGCGGGTGGAAGCGCCCAGATTCAGCGTACCCACTGAGCCTGCCACCAGCACACCATCCGAGGTCTGATAGCTGATGGAATTGATGCCGCTGGCGGTGAAGTCACCACCAAGATTGATGCTGGCACCAAACTGACCCGCAGCCGCACGGCTCATGTTGATGGTCTGTCCGTTCATGGTGAGCCCGCCGGAGCCGATGTTAAACTGGCTGACGCTCACTGTGCCGACACCGCCAATGAGAACGGCCACGCCAGTGGCACCCGTGAGATCCACCGACGCAGCGCTGAGACTGGAACTGGAGCTGATCGTGATCGCGGAAGTGGTGTATCCATTGCCCGAGACCTTGAGGGCGCCGGTAAAAGTGACGTTGCCCCCAATGCCGGTGAGCAGGCCCGTCGTAAGGCTGCTCGGATTGGCGGTGGTGGTCGTCTGCGTGTAGGACGCCAGGGTTTCAGTCTTGGAGTTGAAATTCATCTGCCCACCACTGTTGGTCATGTTCAGGGTGTCCTGAAACTGCTCGTTGTTGTTCAGGTTCACGGTGCCTCCGGTGATGCTGAGGGTCGCAAGCTTGATGGCATTGGTGCCGGCGGTGACGCCGAAGTTCAGGGTGCCGACTCCGCTTTTCACCGTGGTGCCAGTACCGAGCACGGTGAGGGAGTTGCTGATGGTCAGGCTGCCACCAGAGATGTCGAGAATTCGGTCTGCCCCAAGATCCACCTGCGCGACACTGCCTGAAAGCGGAGTGGTGGCGGCGTCCGCCTGAATGATGCTGGTGCCACCCGTATTGCTCAAAGTACCTTGCAGGTTGAGGCTGTTTCCCATTCTTCCCGCAACACTGGCCAGATTGAGCTGGATGGTGCGGCCATTGAGGGTCAGCCCGCCGCTGCCAACGGTCACTGTGGTAAGCGTGCTGCCATTGCCGCCCACCAGCAGCCCGCTGCCGCCCGTCAGACTCATGCTGCCCACGCTGAGCTGACCGCCGCTGTTAACGACATACTGGTTGCCGCCGGTCACGCTGAAAGCTCCGCTCACCGAGATGCTGCCCGCGTTGCTCCCCGCCGCAAGCCAGCCACCGGAACTCTGCGTGTAGCTGGCAAACGTCTCGCTGGCGTTGTTAAAGTTCAACTGCCCGCCTGAGACGATGATATCCGCTGCATTCGCGATCTGGTTGCTCGCATTCCAGACCACGGTACCGCCAGCTATCGTCAAGTCGTCAGCGATCGCATCAAGCCCCGCAGTCTTGTTGAGCGTCAGCGTCCCGGCGTTGACCAAGGTGACTCCCGTCAGCGTGTTCGCAGTGGTGCCACCCAGAGTGAGCGCCCCCGCTCCCGCCTTCGTCACGCCCGCGGTTCCCGCAAGGGCGCTGTTGATGACGGCCGTGGCGCTGTTCACGGTCAGTGTGGGCGTAGTCCCGTCCAGGGTGATGGTTCCTCCGCTGAGCGTGTAGCTGCCAGCATTGGGTGTGTTAAAAGTGATGCCATTGGCCAGCACCGAGCCCACCGTCACGGTGCCCGCCGTGCCCGCACCCGATCCGGCTGTGCCGCCGCCAAAGATCGCGATGTCCGTGTTCTGCCCCGGCCACGCGATCAGGCTGCCGCCGCTGTTCCACACGGCGTTGGTTCCGTTCCAGCCCAGCGTTCCTTCGGTGATCACCCCGCTTACAGTGCCATCCGTGTCATAAGTGTAGGGTGTGGCCATCACCTCCCCCACGCTGCTCGCAAGCAGTGACAACAGCAGCATCTGCCGCATACGTGTGGTGAGCAAGGTCGGGATCATCATCAAAATAGAGGGGGAGCAGGAAGGAGAGCGGCTTAGACGCTCAGGGGGCGGTTATGTTGAAACCGCCCAACGCTCACGCAATACTTGTTCTCCACTTTTTCGCATACGGATTTCCTTTATTCCAGAGATCGCCGCTCATCGAAAAAGTTGCCCCTGCATGGTGCCTCCCCATGATGCGCAGACTGAATGCTCCCCGAATCTCTCAGCACCCGACTCAGCCGCAGCGTGTCGGCGGATTTCTTCCGCCCCCTCGCCCGGCCCTCTGCGCCGGTTTATGTGGATTGCGCGGACCGGCTGGTCGAGGAAGCCGGTGAAGCTGGACGCCTCTCCCAGCGCGAAACCAACGAGATCATTCGCGAGGTCATCGCCCGGCATCCTCTCTCCCTGCTGTCCGAAGATGAGGGGTCAGCCCTCCGCGATGCACGTCAGCGTGCCGGTCAGTTTTTCAATCGCCTCATCGCCGCCGGCTGGCTGGAAGACCAGACCCTCGGCCTGCATGAGCGCTGGGCGGTCATCACCCCCGGCCTGCGCCCCCTCCTGCGCATGCTGCGCGACCTCGCCGAGGATCGCGTGGCGGAGCTGAAAACCTTCGCTGACACGCTGCGCGGCCTCTGCCAGACCCTGGAGGAGCGCGGTGTGCTCGATCCCGTGCTCAAGCAGCCGGATCAGCTCCGCTCCACCGTCACCGACCTCTCCCAGCGCCTCGAACGCGCCATCGAGCAGCTCCACGCCGTGGAAAAAATCGTCACCAGCTTCGAGCAGCGCCAGCGCCAGAGCGCCACCGCCGCCGACACGCTGAGCCTCCTCTACGAGGAGTTCGGCCAGGGCCAGCACATGGTCTGCTACGATGCCCTGCGTCGCGGCGGCTTGCTCATGCGCATCGAACAGGCCCGCAGCATCATTGCAGAGCGCCATGACGATCCGCTCATGCGCGAACGCCTCTCCGAAGGCCTGCGCGAGCACTACGGCTACGACTCCACCGAGTCCTACGACCTCGCCATCTCCCTCCTCACCCGCCTTGATCGCGATCTCGGAGGCCTGAAACGCCGTGCCGAGGCCATCGACCTGCGTATGGCCGCCTTCAACCGCCTCAGCCAGCAGCGCTACCGCTACCAGACCGAGCTTCGCGGCCGCCGTCCGGAGATCATCAAAGCCTACTGCGACTCCATCAACACCGCCCACGCCGGCGGTCGCTTCTCCGAGCTCGGCGCCAAGCCCGCCGACTTCGCCCCGCGCTGTGTCGAGACCCGCTTCTTCTTCGGCACCGAATCCCTCTACAAACCCCGCCGCACCAAAGCCCCCGTCGATCTCACCTTCGGCCAAAGCGGTGCCGTCAAGCAAAGCGAAGACGACGTCCTCGCCGCCTGGAAAGAGCGCCAGCGCCTCGCCCTCACCCCTCAGCGCGCCGCACGCCTCGTCGCCAAGCTCATCCCTGGAAAAAAAGGCAGCACCAGCACCGAAGACATCCACCTCGAAACCACCGACGACCTCCTCGATCTCCTCGCCGTCGTGGCCTACGAACACGCCCCCGCCCTCGCCGGCAAACGCATCCGCTGGACCGTGGACGGCCTCCGCCGCCGCAACGGCCTGGAACCGCACATCCTTGAGCACGACACCCACGCCGGGCATCGCATTGAGAGGTTTGGCATCACAAGAGAAGGTTGAGGAAGCATCCAAGCCCCTCCATCATCTGCGCCCCCATGTCCGCCTCCACCTCCGATCCCCTCTGGCCGCGCTCCTTTTGGAGTGATGTGCCCGATGCTGACCGCGCTGCGCTGCGCGAGGTGCTGGCTGAGCTGCTCGGCCGAGGCGTGCTGCTGGGCGATGAAGGCAGCGGACGCGAACTCTACATGCTCGCACGCGATCACTACCGCACCCATGTGGAGGACTACCTCGCGCCTCTCGCACTGGAGTTGATCGTCGATGACGAAAATTCGCTGCTGCAGGCCAGACCGCGCACGGAGTCTTGCCTTCTCCTCGGTCGTTTCGACAAGGACGAAACCTTGGTGCTCCTCGCGCTGTGGCGCCTCTACGATGATGAAATCAGCACCGGCAGCCAGGAGGCCGTCATCGTCACCGTGGATCAGCTCTGGGCCGCGCTGAAGGTGTATTTCGACAAAGTCGCCACGCCGGAAAAATCCCAGATCGAGTCCTGCCTTGTGCGTCTGCGCCGGCATCGCCTTGTGCGCACGCTCAAACCCGAGGGCATGACGCAGGCGGGGGAAATGCAGATCGAAATCCTGCCCAGCCTCTCGCGTGTGATTCCGTTTGATGACATCGCTGCATGGCAAGCGCGTGCAGAGACCTTTCAGCCGCCGAAAGACGGCAGCGCCATTGAGGAGGTGCCGGCATGAGCCAGTCGCGCATCACCTTGAGCCGCATCCTCGCGGTCAACTGGTACGGCTACCGTCAGATCATCGACGTCTCCGGCCTCTCACTCATCACCGGCGCCAACGGCAGCGGCAAAAGCGCCCTGCTGGACCTCATCCAGTTCGTCATGCTGGGCGAGCAGCAGAGCAAGTTCAACAAAGCCGCCGCAGGTGCGGGCAGCGGTCGCAGCCTGCGTGGCTACTGCCTCTGCGATACCAACACCACCGGCCGCGACGGCCACGAGCGCTACCTCCGCCCCAGCAGCGTCACCCTCGCCGCACTCGAATTCACCTGGCCCACGCAACCCGGCGAAGAAGAGCCTCGCCGCGAGACCTGGGGCGCGCGCATCGAGTACGAAAGCCCCACCGCCAAGCCTTCGACCATCTGGTTCTGCGCCGGTCGCCGCCTCGCATGGCAGGACTTCCTCAACAGCGAAGCCGGACCTCAGGCGATGCAGTTCCTGCAGGAGGACGAGTTCCGCACCCGCGTAAAGCGCGAGCTCAACGGTGACGTATGGGACCGCCAAAAAGCCTACCTTGATGAGATGGCCATGCGCAGCCACCTCGGCTTCGATCCCGAGCAGATGGGCAAGACCCTCCCACGCGCGATGGCCTTCGAGCCCGAGAGCAACTTCGAGAAATTCGTGCGCGAGTTCCTCCTCGAACCCGGCATGCCCGATGTGAAGGCCGTGAAAGCCAGCGTCGATGCCCACCGCCGCGCGCAGGAGCGACTGGAGAAGATGCACGATCAGCTTGAGCGTCTGAAACGCATCTCCACCCACCATCAAGACTGGATCAACTCCAAGCGCGAATCCGCCCTCTACACCCACCTCAGCGATGCCTTGAAGCACGAAGAGGCACTGGAAAACCTCCAGCGCAGCCGCGCAGAGCTGGACGAAAAACAGGCCGATTACGAAGACAATCGCAAAACGCACGAGCAGACCCTCGAAGAGCGTGACCGCCTGCGCCGTTCGGTGGAGGCAGCCCGCGCTGCCCTCGGCGACAAAGCCGTGCGCATGGAGGAAAACGACCGCCGCCGCCGCGAGGTCTCCAAGGAGATCACCCGCCTCGAAGCTGCCGCCACGAGTCTGCACGAGCAGATCCGCTCCCACCTGCGCCACTGGCAGGACTGGACGCTGCACGCCGCACGCCTCGGCCTGCAGGACACCACCGATGCCTCCGCCGCCATCTCTGGCATGCAGAGCAAAGACGAAAGCAAAGCCCTCGCCGCCGCACGCGATTCCTCCCATGCCTTCATCAAGCTGCGCGACGAAGCCATGGAGCAGCTGCGCCCCGTCGAGGCCCGTCTGGCCGAGCACGAGATTCGCAAATCCGCGCTGCACAAAGACCTCACACAGCTCCGCGAAGGCCAGGCCTCGCCCTCTCCTCTGCTCAACGCCTTGCTGTCTCGCGGTCAGAAAGCCGTCGCACTGGGCCGTGTCGTGGAAGTAAAACCCACGGCAGAAAAATGGTGGCCGCTGCTCGAGAGCGTGCTCGGCGTGAACCGCCGCGCCGTCATTCCCGAAGACTTCCGTGCCGCGTGGGATCAGGCTCAGCAGACACCCAGCCCGAACGAACTTCTCATCCATCCCGACGAAGCCGCCAATATCACTGCCAAGGTCGAGAAAGGCTCCCTGCGCGAGATGCTGGAGACACAGCACCCAGTGGCTGGCAAAGTACTCGATCACCTCCTCGGCGGCATCGTCGCCGTGAACAAAGCCTCGCAACTCGACAAGCACGAGCGCGCCCTGTCACTCGATGGCTGGCTCAAAGACCCGCCACGCCGCGTACGCCTCACGCCGGAAAAAGAACTCACCCTCGGCGAAGAAGGTCTGCGCCGTCTCCGCGATGTGCGTGAAAACGAACTGCGCGAAACCGACGCCGTCATTGAAGAAGTGCGCCAGGATCGCGATGATCTCCGCGCCTTCGTCAATCGTGGCATGGAATGGCGTCTCGACCGCTTCAACGTTCCAGACGGCGCAGACGAAGTGCCTCTCCTGCCCAAGTTCCGCAAAGAACTCGGCGAACTCCAGGCCACCTGGGATCTGCTGGCCACGCCCGACAACGTGAAGGCCATGGAAAACCTCCGCGTGGAGAACGCTTCGCTGGAAGGCATCCACGAACGCATCGGCAGCCTCAAATCCGCCATCACCGCCTTCGAACTCGCCAAGGCCCGGCTCGAAGAATCCATCAGCGAAGACATCTTCCAGGAGGAGCAGACCCGCATCGCCCGCCAGGCCTCGCGCACTCTCGTGCGTGGTTCATCAGACGATGAAATCAACGCGCGCATCAATGCCGAACGCCAGAAATCCACCTCCTGGCGCAAATCCATCGAAATGGCCGCTGCCTTGGCCATCCAGCTCGA